>NZ_OZ409861.1:0-5163185 GCF_979258535.1 Telluria sp. AC161
CTCTGCTGCAGCGAACAAAACGATTCGCTACTAACAGCAAGATGCACCGAATAAAGTTCTTTAAAAATTAACAGTCGATAAGTGTGGGCGTTTGATGAAGGTGCCAAGAATTTCGGTTCTTGATTACTTAAATTATCAAATGTTCACAAAAAAGAAATACGTTGTCTCAGCAATGAGATAGCGGTCAGTATTTTGAGTGAGCGACCCCTGCCGCAAGGTAGGGTGGCAGAAATGCCAACAAACAGAGATTGAACTGAAGAGTTTGATCCTGGCTCAGATTGAACGCTGGCGGCATGCTTTACACATGCAAGTCGAACGGCAGCGCGGGGCAACCTGGCGGCGAGTGGCGAACGGGTGAGTAATATATCGGAACGTACCCAAGAGTGGGGGATAACGTAGCGAAAGTTACGCTAATACCGCATACGATCTAAGGATGAAAGCAGGGGATCTTCGGACCTTGTGCTCCTGGAGCGGCCGATATCTGATTAGCTAGTTGGTGAGGTAAAGGCTCACCAAGGCCACGATCAGTAGCTGGTCTGAGAGGACGACCAGCCACACTGGAACTGAGACACGGTCCAGACTCCTACGGGAGGCAGCAGTGGGGAATTTTGGACAATGGGCGAAAGCCTGATCCAGCAATGCCGCGTGAGTGAAGAAGGCCTTCGGGTTGTAAAGCTCTTTTGTCAGGGAAGAAACGGTGAGGGCTAATATCCCTCGCTAATGACGGTACCTGAAGAATAAGCACCGGCTAACTACGTGCCAGCAGCCGCGGTAATACGTAGGGTGCAAGCGTTAATCGGAATTACTGGGCGTAAAGCGTGCGCAGGCGGTTTTGTAAGTCTGACGTGAAATCCCCGGGCTCAACCTGGGAATTGCGTTGGAGACTGCAAGGCTAGAATCTGGCAGAGGGGGGTAGAATTCCACGTGTAGCAGTGAAATGCGTAGAGATGTGGAGGAACACCGATGGCGAAGGCAGCCCCCTGGGTCAAGATTGACGCTCATGCACGAAAGCGTGGGGAGCAAACAGGATTAGATACCCTGGTAGTCCACGCCCTAAACGATGTCTACTAGTTGTCGGGTTTTAATTAACTTGGTAACGCAGCTAACGCGTGAAGTAGACCGCCTGGGGAGTACGGTCGCAAGATTAAAACTCAAAGGAATTGACGGGGACCCGCACAAGCGGTGGATGATGTGGATTAATTCGATGCAACGCGAAAAACCTTACCTACCCTTGACATGTACGGAAGACCGAAGAGATTTGGTTGTGCTCGAAAGAGAACCGTAACACAGGTGCTGCATGGCTGTCGTCAGCTCGTGTCGTGAGATGTTGGGTTAAGTCCCGCAACGAGCGCAACCCTTGTCATTAGTTGCTACATTTAGTTGAGCACTCTAATGAGACTGCCGGTGACAAACCGGAGGAAGGTGGGGATGACGTCAAGTCCTCATGGCCCTTATGGGTAGGGCTTCACACGTCATACAATGGTACATACAGAGGGCCGCCAACCCGCGAGGGGGAGCTAATCCCAGAAAGTGTATCGTAGTCCGGATCGCAGTCTGCAACTCGACTGCGTGAAGTTGGAATCGCTAGTAATCGCGGATCAGCATGTCGCGGTGAATACGTTCCCGGGTCTTGTACACACCGCCCGTCACACCATGGGAGCGGGTTTTACCAGAAGTAGGTAGCTTAACCGCAAGGAGGGCGCTTACCACGGTAGGATTCGTGACTGGGGTGAAGTCGTAACAAGGTAGCCGTATCGGAAGGTGCGGCTGGATCACCTCCTTTCTAGAGTAGCACCACGAAACTGAGAAGTTTCATTATCAAGCGTCCACGCTTATCGACTGTTGAACAAGTAAAGAACAGTTTTATCGGGGCTGTAGCTCAGCTGGTTAGAGCACCGTGTTGATAACGCGGGGGTCGTTGGTTCGAGTCCAACCAGCCCTACCAATCAGCACCAAGCATCACCTGAATGGGGGATTAGCTCAGCTGGGAGAGCACCTGCTTTGCAAGCAGGGGGTCGTCGGTTCGATCCCGTCATCCTCCACCATTTAGATGGTAAAAGTTCAAACGTAAGCCTGGCGAATACGCCAACGCGGTTTAGGTTTGGTCTTTTCGAGATCACTGTTTTTTCGTTCTTTAACAATCTGGAAGAAGTAAAGTTTTTAAGTATGTAGCGCAAATCGGAAACGAGATGTGATGCATGCTTGGGTAGTAGTATTTGTATCATTGCAACACAGCTGTACTCTTGTACCTGTGACGATCTCTGTTGTCAGCAGAGGCCAACGTTATAGGGACAAGCGAATAAGTGCACATGGTGGATGCCTTGGCGATTACAGGCGATGAAGGACGTAGTAGCTTGCGATAAGCTGCGGGGAGCTAGCAAACGAGCTTTGATCCGCAGATTTCCGAATGGGGAAACCCGGCCTTTATAGGTCATTGCATACTGAATACATAGGTATGCAAAGCGAACGCGGCGAACTGAAACATCTAAGTAGCTGCAGGAAAAGAAATCAACCGAGATTCCCAAAGTAGTGGCGAGCGAAATGGGATGAGCCTGTATGTAATAGTCGATCGGATAGTGGAAGCCTCTGGAAATAGGCGCCATAGAGGGTGATAGCCCCTTACACGAAATTCGAACGGTGGTACTAAGCATACGACAAGTAGGGCGGGACACGAGAAATCCTGTCTGAACATGGGGGGACCATCCTCCAAGGCTAAATACTCGTAATCGACCGATAGTGAACCAGTACCGTGAGGGAAAGGCGAAAAGAACCCCGGGAGGGGAGTGAAATAGATCCTGAAACCGTGTGCATACAAACAGTAGGAGCGGACTTGTTCCGTGACTGCGTACCTTTTGTATAATGGGTCAGCGACTTACATTCAGTGGCGAGGTTAACCGTATAGGGGAGCCGTAGAGAAATCGAGTCCGAATAGGGCGACAGTCGCTGGGTGTAGACCCGAAACCAAGTGATCTACCCATGGCCAGGATGAAGGTGCGGTAACACGCCCTGGAGGTCCGAACCCACTAATGTTGAAAAATTAGGGGATGAGCTGTGGGTAGGGGTGAAAGGCTAAACAAACTTGGAAATAGCTGGTTCTCTCCGAAAACTATTTAGGTAGTGCCTCAAGTATCACCATCGGGGGTAGAGCACTGTTATGGCTAGGGGGTCATTGCGACTTACCAAACCATTGCAAACTCCGAATACCGATGAGTGCGAGCTTGGGAGACAGACATCGGGTGCTAACGTCCGGTGTCAAGAGGGAAACAACCCAGACCGCCAGCTAAGGTCCCAAAGATTGGCTAAGTGGAAAACGAAGTGGGAAGGCTAAAACAGTCAGGATGTTGGCTTAGAAGCAGCCATCATTTAAAGAAAGCGTAATAGCTCACTGATCGAGTCGTCCTGCGCGGAAGATGTAACGGGGCTAAGCCAGTCACCGAAGCTGCGGATATGTCTTAGGACATATGGTAGGAGAGCGTTCTGTAAGCCTGCGAAGGTGTCTTGTAAAGGATGCTGGAGGTATCAGAAGTGCGAATGCTGACATGAGTAGCGATAATGGGGGTGAAAAGCCTCCACGCCGTAAGCCCAAGGTTTCCTGTTCAACGTTCATCGGAGCAGGGTGAGTCGGCCCCTAAGGCGAGGCAGAGATGCGTAGCTGATGGGAAGCAGGTTAATATTCCTGCACCGTCGTATGATGCGATGGGGGGACGGATCGCGGAAGGTTGTCTGGCTGTTGGAATAGCCAGTTTTTGACTCATAGAAGGTGCTTAGGCAAATCCGGGCACGTAATTCAAGGGGTCGAGACGAGGAACTTAGGTTCTGAAGCAATCGGAAGTGGTTCCAAGAAAAGCCTCTAAGCTTCAGTCATACGAGACCGTACCGCAAACCGACACAGGTGGGCGAGATGAGTATTCTAAGGCGCTTGAGAGAACTCGGGAGAAGGAACTCGGCAAATTGGTACCGTAACTTCGGGATAAGGTACGCCCTAGTAGTTTGATTGGTTTACTCCATGAGGATGAACGGGTTGCAATAAAATGGTGGCTGCGACTGTTTAATAAAAACACAGCACTCTGCAAACACGAAAGTGGACGTATAGGGTGTGACGCCTGCCCGGTGCTGGAAGATTAAATGATGGGGTGCAAGCTCTTGATTGAAGTCCCAGTAAACGGCGGCCGTAACTATAACGGTCCTAAGGTAGCGAAATTCCTTGTCGGGTAAGTTCCGACCTGCACGAATGGCGTAACGATGGCCACACTGTCTCCTCCCGAGACTCAGCGAAGTTGAAATGTTTGTGATGATGCAATCTACCCGCGGCTAGACGGAAAGACCCCATGAACCTTTACTGTAGCTTTGCATTGGACTTTGAATCAATCTGTGTAGGATAGGTGGGAGGCTTTGAAGCGGACACGCTAGTGTTCGTGGAGCCAACCTTGAAATACCACCCTGGTTCATTTGAGGTTCTAACCTTGGTCCGTTATCCGGATCGGGGACAGTGCATGGTAGGCAGTTTGACTGGGGCGGTCTCCTCCTAAAGTGTAACGGAGGAGTTCGAAGGTACGCTAATTACGGTCGGACATCGTGATGATAGTGCAATGGCATAAGCGTGCTTAACTGCGAGACCGACAAGTCGAGCAGGTACGAAAGTAGGACATAGTGATCCGGTGGTTCTGTATGGAAGGGCCATCGCTCAACGGATAAAAGGTACTCTGGGGATAACAGGCTGATTCCTCCCAAGAGTTCATATCGACGGGGGAGTTTGGCACCTCGATGTCGGCTCATCACATCCTGGGGCTGTAGCCGGTCCCAAGGGTATGGCTGTTCGCCATTTAAAGTGGTACGTGAGCTGGGTTTAAAACGTCGTGAGACAGTTTGGTCCCTATCTGCCGTGGGCGTTGGAAATTTGAAGGGGGCTGCTCCTAGTACGAGAGGACCGGAGTGGACGAACCTCTGGTGTACCGGTTGTCACGCCAGTGGCATTGCCGGGTAGCTAAGTTCGGAAGAGATAACCGCTGAAAGCATCTAAGCGGGAAACTTGCCTTGAGATGAGATTTCCCAGAGCCTTGAGCTCTTTAAAGGGTCGTTCGAGACCAGGACGTTGATAGGCTGGGTGTGGAAGTGCAGTAATGCATTAAGCTAACCAGTACTAATTGCCCGTACGGCTTGTCCCTATAACCTTGGTAGTCCAGGGTTGCAAGAGTTCAGCTGTTGTTGATACAAATACGACCCCAAAATAAAAACTACTTCTTCCAGATTCAGAGTGTCACCTGACGTAGGGTGGACGGCTATGCCATCCACGCGTTCAAGCGACATTCGTACAAGTTATGCCTGATGACCATAGCAAGTCGGTCCCACCCCTTCCCATCCCGAACAGGACCGTGAAACGACTTTGCGCCGATGATAGTGCTGCAACCAGTGTGAAAGTAGGTTATCGTCAGGCTAGTTATATAGAAAAGCCCCACTCAGTGATCTGAGTGGGGCTTTTCGCTTTGGGCGACGATATTCACACAACCAAATAACCCGTGCCACCCGACCGATGTGACGCAAAAAAAGCCCGCTGATTCACATCAGCGGGCTTTTGCGCATCCAGAGGAATCGCGCCTGCTTATGCCCGATCCTCCAAATCAATCAACCTGTCCAGCAATCCTTCTACTGACGCCGCAATACGATCCAGACTGGCTTCACGCAGTTGCGCAGTATTGACCACCTGCTCGCTGCGCGATCCGGCCCAGCGCAGCAGGGCGCTGCAGGCATCCGGATGATCGAACAGGCCATGCAGATACGTCCCCATGATCTGGCCATCTGCCGACATCGCGCCTTCACCGCGTCCGTCGATTGCAAACACGGGCCGCGTCATCGCAGCACCACTCGATACGCCCATATGGATTTCATACCCACTGACGCGACCCGACGCATCGCCCGGCATGAAGGCACACAGTCCCTCGACCCGCGTCAACTGCTTGTCACGTGTGAGCTCGGTATCGATATCGAGTAGCCCGAGTCCATTCGACACACCTGGCGTACCTTCGACACCATGCGGGTCACCAACTGTCTTGCCCAGCATCTGGAACCCGCCGCACACGCCCATGACCTTGCCGCCGTAACGCAGGTGGCGCGCAATCTGCTCACGCCACCCATGCGTATCGAGCCAGGCCAGATCGCCGCGCGTGTTCTTGCTGCCCGGGAGGATGATCAGGTCGGCGCCGGGAATCGCTTCCGCCTCACGCACGAAACGCAGATCGACATCGGGATGCGCGCGCAGCGCATCGAAATCGGTGTGGTTACTCATGCGCGGCAGGCTGGGCACGACCACGCGAAACGCGCCCTTGCCCGTTTGCGCCGCCTGCACGGCGTCCTCCGCATCGAGGAACAGCCCGTGCAGATAGGGCAGCACGGCGAGTACCGGCTTGCCGGTCTGCGCCTCGAGCCAATCCAGCCCGGGTTCGAGCAGCTTGATGTCGCCGCGGAAGCGGTTGATGACAAACCCGATCACGCGGTCGCGCTCCGACTGCGACAGGCACGATAACGTGCCGACCAGGTGTGCGAACACGCCGCCGCGATCGATGTCGGCAACCAGGATGACCGGGCAGTCGACTGCTTCGGCAAAGCCCATATTGGCAATGTCGCGGTCGCGCAGATTGATTTCGGCCGGACTGCCGGCGCCTTCGACGATCACCGCCTCGTACTGGGCCAGCAGGCGCGCATGCGATTCGAGCACCGCGCCCATCGCGATCGGCTTGTACTGGTGGTAGTCGCGCGCATTCATGTCGGCGCGCACGCGGCCATGGATGATGACCTGGGCGCCAGTGTCGCTCGATGGCTTGAGCAGCACCGGGTTCATGTCGGTGTGCGCCTCGATGCCGGCGGCAATGGCCTGCAGCGCCTGGGCGCGGCCGATCTCGCCGCCATCGCGTGTGACCGCGCTATTCAGGGCCATGTTCTGTGGCTTGAACGGCGCGACCTTCACGCCGCGCTGCATCAACAGCCGGCATAGCGCTGCGACCACCGTGGTCTTGCCGGCGTCCGACGTCGTCCCTTGCACCATCAGGGTTCGATAGGGGAACGTGTTCATTTCGGGCGCCGCTGGCGTGCCTGCTCCAGCGCCTCGCACATCGTGGCGGTGCCCTGGATCATGCGTGGCCCAGCGCGATTGAGCAAATGGCCGTCGAGCGTGAACAGATTATTGCGGCTCACTGCGGTCATGGTGCCGTAGGTTTTCCACAACTGCACGCCGCCGTAGTTTTTTTCGGCCGTCGCGATGATCACTTCAGGATTTTCCTGCAGCACGCTTTCGAGCGTGACCACGGGCGCCGTCACGGCCAGCTTGTCGAAGACGTTCACGCCGCCGCACAGGTGCATCGCATCGGTCAGGATGTGTTTTCCGCTGAGCGTGTACAGCGGCTTGTCCCATACCTGGTAAAAGACGCGCACCGGCGCGCGGCCTGCGTACTGCTTGCGCAGGCTGGCCAGCTGCGTGCGCAGCGCGGCCGCCGCCGTCTTGGCTGCCGCATCGGTCCCCATCAACTGGCCAAGCCGCTCGACGCTGTCCGGAATGGCGTCCAGTGTCTGCGCATCGCTCTGGAACACCGGGATGCCGAGCTGGCGCACCATCTCGATCTGCCTGTCCGAGCTGTTGTGGCGCCAGGCCACGATCAGGTCGGGCTTCAGCGAGATCAGGAGTTCCATGTCGATCTCGCGGTTCGATCCGATGCGTGGAATGCGCTTGGCGGCCTCCGGATAATCGCTATAGTTCACGGCGCCCACGACGCGGGTGCCGCCACCGGCCGCGAACAGCAGCTCCGTCACGCTCGGTGCGAGCGAGATGATGCGCAGTGCCGGCTTGGCGACCGTGACGGTCTGGCCGCCGTCGTCCTTGACCGTAATCGCGGCTTGCGCACAGTTGATCGACAGGCCTGCAATCACGAAAGTCGTCAGGGCAGCCATCAGCATCGTTGTTTTCATCGTTGGTTCCATTCGTGAAGTGCGTGTTCAAAGCGGTGCCATTCAGGTTCGCCTGCCGGCAGGCCGACGCGGATACCGCGTCCGGCATCCCGGAACAGCCGGCACCAGATGCCACGCGCCGCCATGTGGGTATGGAAGGCTTCGGGCTGCGTCTGCGGCCACCAGCGAAACAGCGCCGTGCCACTGCTGGCGATGCCGTGGTCCAGCAACAGGCGGCTCATCCGATCGCCGGACTGGCGCAGACTGGCACGCGTCGCCTGCTGCCAGGCGCTATCTGTCAGCGCAGTCAGGGCAATCTCCTGCGCCGGTCCGCTGATGGTCCATGGCCCCAGCAGGTCAGCCAGATCGCGCAGCAGGCTGTCATGCGCGGCGACGAATCCCAGGCGCAGGCCCGCGAGGCCAAAGAACTTGCCGATCGAGCGCAGCACGATGAGGCCGGGGTGCGAGGCGTGCATCGCCACGCTGAGCGCCGTCGCGGTGTCGCCAAAGGCTTCGTCGACGACCAGCCAGCCGCCGCGCGCCTGCAGGCGTGTGGCCCAGTCGAGCAGGCGTTCTGGCGCGATCGTCTCGCCGGTCGGGTTATTCGGATTGACGACGACGACGACATCGCTGACGTCGACCGCCGCTTCCAGCTCGGCATACGCAACCTGCCGCAACCGGTGGCCATGCTGGCCCCAATGGTGCGCGTGCTCGGCATACGATGGCGCCGACACGGCGACACGCGACGGTGCGCGCAGGCGGGGCAGGGCCTGGATTGCGGCCTGGGTGCCGGCCACCGGCAGCACGTGCGGCGCCTGGTAGTACGCGCAGGCCGCCGCCAGCAGCGCAGGATCCGGCTCGGGCAGGCGCAGCCAGGCCCCGGGCGATGGCGTCGGCGCCGGATAGCCATGCGGGTTGATCCCGGTTGACAGGTCGATCCAGTCGTCGCGCCCATAATGCCGCGCGGCGTCGCGCAGGTTGCCGCCGTGTTCAAGCATGCGGCGCGCCGATCATGGTCAATACCGCCAGCAGGCAGACGACGCCGAGCCAGAGCAGCGTCGTGCGCAGCACCAGTTGCCAGGCGCGCTGGATGTCGCCAGCACAGGCGGCCGGGCCGGTGCCCAGTGGTGGGCGTTGTTCGACCTCGCCATCGTAGACGGCTGCGCCGCCGAGGGATACGCCCAGTGCACCGGCGCCGCTGGCCATTACTGGCCCGGCGTTCGGGCTGCTCCACGCCGGTGCCTGCGTGCGCCAGCAGTGCCAGGCGCGCGCACGCTCCGCACCGGCCAGCAGCACATACGACAGCGCGGTCAGGCGCGCCGGCACATAGTTCATCACGTCGTCGATGCGCGCTGCAGGGCGGCCGAACAGATTGAAACGCGCGCTGCGATAACCCCACATCGCATCGAGCGTATTGGTGAGCCGGAACAGCACCGCGCCCGGCCCGCCCAGCAGGATGAACCAGAACAGCGTGCCGAACACGGCGTCGTTGCCGTTTTCAAGGAGCGACTCGGCGCTCGCCTTGGCCAGGTCGGACTCGCTGGCGTTGGCAGTGTCGCGGCTGACGATGCGGGCGGTCAGCGCGCGCGCTTGGGCCAGGTCGCCGCCGCGCAGCGCCGCGTAGATCGGGATCGTATGGTCGCGCAGGCTGCGCAGGCCGATGCACAGATACAGCAGCGCCGCGTGCAGCCACAGGCCGGCGACATCGGTCAGCAGCACGAACAAGGCAGTCAATGGCAGCACTGCCAATGCCCACGCCAGGCTGCCACGCGGCAGGCGCAGGTTGCCGCGGTTCAGGCGCCGTTCGATGAAGCTTGCCAGATTGCCGAAGCCGACCAGCGGATGCCAGCGCCGCGTCTCGCCCAGCAGCAGGTCGAGCACAACACCGGCCACCAGCAGCAGCGCCACCGTCGACAACGACAAGCCAGTCAGCACAGGGAACCCTTCAGAACAAGTGGCAGGCCGGCCGCCACCAGCACCGCGCGCTCCACGCGCGCAGCCACGGCCTGATTCAGGCGCCCGGCTTCGTCGGCAAAGCTGCGCGAGATTGCGCCCCAGGGCACGATGCCCATGCCGACTTCGTTCGACACGAAGACCACGTCGCCCGGCAAGCCCGCATCGAGCAGGTCCAGCAGGGCCGCGCGCTCTTCATGGAACCGGTCCGGCAGGTTCAATGTGCCGACCTCGGGATACTCCCGGCCATCGCAGAACATCAGGTTGCTGAGCCACAGCGTCAGGCAATCGACCAGCACCAGGCGGCCCGGCAGGCATTCGGTGCGCAGCGTCTGCGCCAGCGCCAGTTCTTCCTCGACCGTGCGCCATTCGGGTGGCCGCTGTTCACGGTGCAGCGCAATGCGCGCCGCCATCTCGCCATCACCCGCGCGCGAGGTGGCGATGTACACGACTTCCCGGCCCGACTCGCGCGCCAGCCGTTCTGCGAAGGCGCTCTTGCCCGAGCGTGCGCCGCCGAAGACCAGCGTCGCGCTCATGGCGCACCGCCAAACAGCGCGGCAACCGCGCGCGGGTTGGACGGGAAGTAGCCGTGGAAGTAGGACGCGAAGAGCGAACCGACGCGGTACACCGCTTCGCCCGGTGTCTGCGTACGCTGCTTGACGGTATGCGCCTGCGGCGGGACGTCGGTGGCCAGCAGCGAATAGTGGAAGGTGTGTCCCCGCAGTTCGCCCTCCGGCGTGGCCAGCGCATGCATCCCGAGGCCAGCCAGGCGCGGTTGCATCGCCACTTCGCCCGGCAGCACGCCGGCCATCTCCCAGCGCCGGCCATCGCTGTCGGTCAAGCCATCGGCCAGGGCCATCATGCCGCCGCATTCGGCCACGATCGGCACGCCGCGCGCATGGGCCGCGCGGATCGATTCCCGCCAGCGCGTTGCGCCTTGCAGCGCCGCGCCATGCAGCTCGGGATAGCCGCCCGGCAGATACACGGCATCGGCATGGTCTGGCACCGCGTCGTTTGATAGCGGTGCAAAGTACCTGATCTGCGCGCCCAGCGCCTTGAGCAGCTCGACGTTCGCCGGATACACGAACATGAATGACGGATCATGCGCGATCGCGATCGTGCGGCCGGCAAGCGGCGTGTCGATCTGCGCCGGGACGGCGTGCGCCGGTGCCAATGCGGGCGCCATCACAGGCAGCGCATCCCACGCCGCCTCATCGAACTCGATGCTGTCGGCCAGCGCGTCAAGGATGCGCTGCAGCTCTTCGACTTCACCCGGCAGCACCAGGCCCAGTTGCCGTTCGGGCAGGTGATGCTCCTGGCGCGCCAGGGTGCCGATCAGGGGAATGTCGCGCAGCGACTCCTTGACCATCGCCGCGTGGCCGCTGCTGGCAACGCGGTTGGCGATCACGCCTGCCATCTGCACGGGGCCATAGTCACGCAAGCCTTGCGCCACGGCGCCGGCCGTCTGCGCCATCGCCGATGCATCCAGCACGGCGAGTACGGGGATGCCGAACGCGCGCGCCAGGTCGGCGCTCGACGGCGTGCCGTCGTACAGGCCCATCACGCCTTCGACGAGGATCGCGTCGGCCTCTGCGGCCGCATCTTGCAGGCGCTGGCGGCAGGCTTCAGGGCCGACCATCCACAGATCCAGATTGTGGACCGGCGTGCCGCACGCGCTCTCCAGCATCACCGGATCGACGAAGTCGGGACCGCACTTGAACACGCGCACGCGCTTGCCCATGCGGATCAAACGCCGCGCCAGCGCGGCCGTGACGGTGGTCTTGCCCTGGCCGGAGGCCATTGCCGCCACCAGCACCACGCGCGCGCCGGGATGCGCGTTCATTACCACTCCGTCCCGGCCTGGGCGCCGATCCCCGCCTTGAACGCGTGCTTGACGACATTCATTTCAGTGACGGTGTCGGCGACCGCCACCAGTTCGGGCGGCGCCCCACGGCCCGTGATGACCACGTGCTGCATGGTGGGGCGGTCGAGCAGGTCGGCGATTACGGTGTGCACGTCGACGTACCCGTATTTGAGCGCGATATTCAGTTCGTCCAGCACCACCATGCCGATGGCAGGATCGGACAGGAACTGCTTGGCCAGCGCCCACGCCTCGGTCGCTTTTTCGATGTCGCGCTCGCGGTTCTGGGTTTCCCAGGTATAGCCTTCGCCCATCGCATGGAAACGCACTTCGTCCGGGAAGCGGCGCAGGAAGGTTTCTTCGCCGGTCGACAGCGCGCCCTTGATGAACTGGACCACGCCGACCTGCATGCCATGGCCCAGCGCGCGCGCCACCATGCCGAACGCGCTCGAGCTCTTGCCTTTACCGTTGCCGGTATTGACGATGATGATGCCGATCTCCTTGTCGGCCGACGCGATCTTTGCGTCGATGACGGCTTTCTTGCGCTCCATGCGCACGCGGTGGCGTTCGTTCAGCGCAGCGGTTTGTTCGGGAGTCATGTCGTTCATGCGGAATCCTCTTGAGGGATGAAGATGCGGCGGCCGTGATGTTCGATCATCTCGATCGGGTGGCCGAGGTAGTCGCCCAGCAGAGCAGGCTGCATGGTCTGTTCATTGGTGCCGGCGTGCCAGCGGCCATCGCCCATCAGCAGCAGCACGTGCGTCGAGATGCGCGAAGCCAGGTTCAGGTCGTGGCCGATCATGACCACGGTGTGATTCCGCTCGCGGCACAGGCGCGCAAGCAGGCCTGTCACGCTCACCTGATGGGCCAGGTCGAGCGCATTGGCTGGCTCGTCGAGCAGCAGCAGCGGGGTTTGTTGGGCCAGCAGGGCGGCAATCGCCACGCGCTGGCGCTCGCCGCCGGACAGCGTACGCACGTCGCGCGCGGCCAGGTCGCTCACGTCCATCGACGCCAGGGCTTCCAGCGCAACCTGATGGTCGTCCCTGCCTTCCCAGTAGCGGTTGGCGTGGTACGGGTGGCGCGCCGAGAGTACGCTCTCGAGGACCGTGTAGGCAAAGGCATCGTGGCGCGACTGGGCGAGAAAGGCACGTTCGCGCGCCAGGTCGGTCAGCGGCCAGGCCGCCAGGGCGCGCCCGCCGATGTGGATGGCGCCGCCGTCGGGCTGGTGCAAGCCTGCCAGCGTGCGCAGCAAGGTGCTCTTGCCGGCGCCATTGCGGCCGATGATGCTCCAGCATTCGCCCGGTTGCGCGGCCCAGTCGAGGCCCTGCACCAGGGTGCGCCCGGCAATGGACAAGCGCAGGTCGTGGGTGGCGATAACGGTCATTTGCGCATGCGGTGCAGTTGATACAGGAAGACCGGCGCACCGATCATCGCCGTGATGGCGCCGACCGGCAGCTGCTGCGGCGCGACGATCGTGCGTGCCAGCGTATCGCACAGCACGAGGAACGCGCCGCCGCTCAGGACGACGGCGGGAATCAGCACGCGGTGATCAGGGCCAAAGGCGAAGCGGCAGGCGTGCGGCACGATCAGGCCGACGAAGCCGACGGCGCCAGCACTGGTGACGGCGCTTGCCGTGAGCAGGGCCGACACAAAAAACAGGCCCTTGCGCAGCGCGCTCACACGCACACCCAGCGTGACGGCGTTTTCGGCGTGCAGCGCGACCATGTTCATGGCGCGCGCGCTGCGCATGGCAAACAGCAGTGCGCCGACCAGCACGATCCACGGCGCCAGACGCAGCGGCGCGCCGGCCAGATCGCCAATCAGCCAGAAGATCATGCTGCGCAGGCGTCCCTCCGGCGCGATCGACAGCATGAGAGTGACGAGGGAGCCGCACAGGGCCGAGACGATCACGCCGGTCAGCAGCAGCATTGAGGCGCCGCCTTCGGCAGCCTGGCCGCTGCGCAGGTCGCGCCGCGCCAGTGCGTACAGGAGCAGGGAGACGCCGACGGCGCCGACCAGCGCGGCCGCATCGACCATCAGCGTGGACGCCATGAGTAGCAAGGCGAGGAGGGCGCCGACCGAGGCGCCGGACGAGACGCCCAGCACATACGGGTCGGCGAGAGGATTGCGTAATAGCGCCTGCATCATCAGGCCGGCCAGGGCGAGGGCGCCGCCGGTGGCAAAGGCCACCAGCGCGCGGCTGGCGCGCAGGTCGAGCAGGGATGCGGACAGGGATTCGGGTTGGCCATTGGCCAATTGGCGCAGGGCGTCGGGGATGTCGCTGAGCGGCACGCGGATGGAACCGGTCATGCCCGAGAACAGCAGGGTGGCGATGGCCAGGACCAGCATGGCGCCGACGATGAGCGTGGCGCGTTGGCGTAATGGCGGGACGGGTGCTTGCATGCGGGCCCTGATAGTTGATCGATGCCCGCGGCGCGTGCGCCGCGGGCGGAAAATGCCAGCTTAACGGATGCCGTAGCGCAGCGACGCGAACCAGGTGCGGCCGCTGGTGCCGTAGTTGCGCGCCACTTCGTAGTTCTTGTCCGTGACGTTGTTCACGCGCAGCAGCAAGGACCAGTCGGGCGTGAACTGGTACGTGGTGTACAGGTTCAGCAAGCCGTAGCCACCCAGGCGGCTGGTATTGGGCGCGTTGTCGAAACGATCCCCCGACACGGTCAGCTCGGCGCCGCTCTTGAACTGGCCCATCACGTAGTCGGCCGCGAAGTTGGCGTGCTTCTTCGCGCGGCGCGCCAACTGGCGGCCGGTGGTGTCGTCACGCGGATCCTGCCAATCGAGGCTGGCGCGCAGGTTCACGTCCATCAGGCGCGTGCTGCCGGCCAGCGAGAAGCCTTCGAGCGTCGCTTCGTTGACGTTGTAGGCGCAGCTGCGGTTGATACCATCCGGGCAGGGCGTGCTTGATACGATCATGTCGGTCAGGCGGTTGTGGAAGTACGTGGCGTCGAGCGTGTAGCCGTTGCCGTCGTAGCGCAGGCCCACTTCACGGTTGCGGCCTTTTTCCGGCTTGTTCGTCGCCAGGCCGTAGCCCGGGAAGTACAACTCGTTGAAGGTCGGGGCGCGGAAGCTCGTGCCGATGCTGGCGGTGGCGCGCAGGCCGTTGCCGAACTCGTAGCCGTAGCCGGCGGCGCCAGTATTCTGGCTGCCGTAGACCGAGCGGTCCTGGCGCGCGCTGACGTCGAACAGGTGATTGGCGCGCTTGGCCGAGTAGGCCGCGGCATACGAATTGGTAATGCGCGTCTGGCGCATCGACGAGACTTCTTCCTTGCGGTGGTTGAACAGCAGCTGCAGGGTATCCTGGCCGATGGCGACGTTGTTCTGCCACGAGAATTCGTTCTGCTTGGTGTCGATCTGGCTGGCGCCGCTGGCCGTGGCATTGCTGAAGTTGCCCGACTTGTCTTCCGAACGCGCGTACTGCACGGTGCTGCGCCAGTTCGGCAGGAACTGGTTGGTCATGTAGACGGCTGCGGTATTGATGTCCGAGTCGCTGTGCACATCGTAGCTGCCGGAGCCACTGGCATCGTACTGGCTGAACGTGCGGCTGACCAGGAACTGGGCGCCGATCTCGTGGCCCGGTGCGAGCGCCATCGACACACGGCCGTTGGCGTTGCGGCGGCGATAGCCGTCTTCGTCGGCGTTGTAGCCTGACGCGCCGGGCCGCGTTGACGAAAAGCCGTCCGACTCTTCGTAGCCGGCGCCGAAGGCATAGTTGATGGCATTCGGGCCACCGCTGCTGCCGAAGATGCCTGCATCGCCCTGCAGCGTCGCGTTGCTGCCCGCGCCGAGCGAAGCGGTGACGACAGGTGCGCCTTCGCCCTTGCGCGTGAAGATCTGGATCACGCCGCCGATGGCGTCGGCGCCGTACAGCGTGCTCAGTGGCCCGTAGACGATTTCGATGCGGTCGATGGCGCCCAGCGGGATTGCATTCCAGCTGGCGGTGCCGGTGGTGGACGAGCCGATGCGCACGCCGTCGAGCAGCACGACGATCTGATTGGCGTTTGCGCCGCGCACATAGACGCTGGTCGTGGTGCCGGCCGGGCCGTTGCGGGCGATCTCGATGCCGCGCTGGCGCTGCAGGATGTCGGCCACCGAGCCAGCGCCCGAGCGCGCGATTTCTTCGGCGTTGATGACGGTGGTGTCGGCGACCAGGTCCGCAGCGAGTTGCGGCGTGCGGGTCGCGGTGACGACGACGGTGTCAGCAACTTCGGCGATGGCGGTGGACGAGATGAGGGCGAGTGCGAGCGACACGGCGGCCGCTTGCCGGCTTACTGGAAAATTCATGAGTGGTTCTTATCAAAGGCATCCCGCCGACGTCCCCGTGGGCTGGATTCAAAGGATCGCGCTGTGCGCGTATCCACCTTTTGGCCGGTATCCGGGCTGACAAGTATGGCCGTCCGACCTTCCCATGCTCAGAAAAGCACAGTGGTATGAGGGGGCGGTTTGCCGCAGGACCCGATGAGAGGCTGCAGCACTTGCTTACCGTTGCGGGGGCAGCACGCGTTGGCCCTGTGAAGGGCTTCGTGTTTCCCGTTTAACTGCACCTGCGAACGCAGGCGCGAGCACCAAAACGCGCTCATTATAAGGTGGTTGAACCGGGCATTGTCATATTTCCAGCACCATGACTTCGCCGTAGCCGATCTGGTGTGGTGTCGATGCCGCACGCAGCGCAGCATCCTCCAATGTACCGCCGCCGGACATGGCGTACAGCAGGCGCATGGCGCCGGCGTGGCAGATGACGAGTGCTGCGGCGCACCCTGCGCGCTGGATGTCGGCCCGAAACGCGGCCACGCGCACAGCCACCTGCAGGACGTTTTCGCCGCCGCCAGGGCGGTAGTGGAGCAGGTCGGCGTTCCAGGCATCGATTTCGTCCCGCGCGATGTCATCCCAGTGGCGCAGCTCCCACGCGCCAAAGTCCATCTCGGCCAGGCGCGCGTCGAACGTGGGTGCGCTTGACAGCTGCTGCGCCAATACGGCGCTGCGTTGCAAAGGGCTAGCGTAGACCGGCATTGCGCCTGGCAGGTTCTGATGATTCAGCGCCGCCAGCACGCGTGCGGTGTCTGTTGCCTGCGCCGGCAGGTCGGTGCGGCCGTAGCAGTGCCCGGCCGGCACGTCCGGTCTCGGATGGCGCACGAGGTAGAGGCGCATCAGGCCAGCGCGCCGCGGCCGAGTGTGGCCAGCACCGCGATATAGATGGCGACTTCCGCCAATTGCTGCACGGCGCCAAGGCAGTCGCCGGTATAGCCTTGTAGCCGGCGCGTGAATGTGCGGGCCAGCCAGCGCGTCGCCAGCAAGGCCGCAAACAGCGCCGCGCCAATCGCGGCCAGGTCGAGCAGGCCGACGGCGAGCAGCGCGAGCGCCGGGACCAGCACCGTGAGCGTTGCGATCCCGAATTCGGCGCTGCTCATGCGCACGGCCAGCGGCTTGGCCTTGCCTTCCGCGCGGGCATATTCCATCTGCCAGATCAGGGACGTGGCGGCCAGGCGCGAAAGCGGGTGGGCCAGCAGCAGGGCGCCGACAGCAGTCAAGGGCGGCAGCGTGGCGAGTGCGGCCAGCTTCGCGCCCAGCATGCAGACGATACCGATCGCGCCATACGCACCGACGCGCGAATCCTTCATGATCTCGAGCGCGCGCTCTTTCGTCATGCCGCCGCCCAGACCGTCGCAGGTATCGGCGAAGCCGTCTTCGTGAAAGGCGCCGGTGAGGTAGATGGTCGCGGCGGTGGAGAGTACCGCGGCCACTGGCGCTGGCAGCCAGTGCGCGGCGATGAAATAGATAGCCGCGCCGATGGCGCCTACCACGATGCCCACCAGCGGGAAGTAGCGCGACGCGTGATTGAGCCAGGCCGGCTCGAAGCCGACCCAGTGCGGGATCGGGATCCGCGTGAAAAACTGCAGCGCAATGAAGAACAGGCGCAGTTGATGGATCATCCCGCGTGCTCGCCCAGTTGTCCCGAGACCTGGGCCGATGCGAAGGTCGCCATCTCGCTCAGGAAGTTGGCCGCTGCGTGCAGCAGGGGCAGGGCAAGGGCGCTGCCAGTGCCTTCGCCCAGGCGCAGGCCCAGGTCGAGCAGCGGCCGTGCCCCAAGCTGATCGAGCAGCAGAGCGTGGCCATGCTCGCCGGAGCAGTGCGCGAACACGCAATAGTCGAGGATCGCCGGTTGCAGGCGCGCAGCGACCAGCAGCGCGCTGGTGACGATGAAGCCGTCGATCAGCAGCACCTTGCGCAGGCTGGCTGCCTGTAGCATGGCGCCGGCCATCATCGCGATTTCGAAGCCGCCGAAGGTGGCCAGGACCTCGAGCGGTTCGTGTACGCTGGCGTGATGCGCGATGGCCGCGGCGACTACGCGCTCTTTATGGCGGATGCCGTCAGGCGTCAGGCCGGTGCCGGCGCCGACGCAGGCAGCCGCCGGCTGGCCGGTCAGCTTGTGCATCAGCGCTGCCGCAGCGGTCGTGTTCCCGATGCCCATCTCGCCGAAGCCCACGACATTGCCGGGCAGGTTGCGCGCCAGGGCCATGCCGTGTTCGAGGGCGGTAGCACAGTGCTGCGCCGACATTGCCGGTTCGACGGCGAAGTTGTTCGTGCCGTTGGCGACTTTACGGTCGAGCAGACCAGCGCGCACGCCGAAGTCGTGGTTCACGCCAGCGTCGATCACGCGCAGCGCGCAGCCGTTCTGGCGCGCGAACACATTGATGGCCGCGCCATTGGTGAGGAAGTTTTCGACCATCTGCCAGGTGACGTCCTGGGGATAGGCGGAAATGCCTTCGGCGACCACGCCATGGTCGGCGGCAAAAACGAGGATGGCAGGCTGGTCGATCGTCACACGGGTTGTCTGCTGGATCAGGCCCAACTGGGTGGCGAGATCCTCTAGACGCCCCAGGCTGCCAAGCGGCTTGGTCTTGTTATTGATCGCAGCGGCCAGGGATTGGGACAGCGCCGCATGGGCGATCGGGGCAATAACAGGAATATGCATGAGTAATGAAAAGGTCGCTATGGGCGGCGGCCACGATATCACAAGAGAAAGCATTGCAAGACCATCCTGGCTTTGTTATAGTCTCGCTCCTCGACGCAGACGCCGCCTCAAACGCAGCGACAGCGAAGAAAAAGAAGGAAAGAAGGGGTTGACGAAAAATGAGAAACACTTCATAATCTCGCCTCTCTGCTGCTAACGAACACAACGCTTCGTAGCAAACAGCAGAAGCAGCACCGAATAAAGTTCTTTAAAAATTAACAGTCGATAAGTGTGGGCGTTTGATGAGGGTGCCAAAGACTTCGGTCTTTGATTACTTAAATTATCAAATGTTCACAAAAAAGAAATACGTTGCTCAGCAATGAGTAACGGTCAGTATTTTGAGTGAGCAAACACTTCCCAATGGGAAGGGTTTGGACTGATTAAACGGTCCAACCGAATGCCGGAAACGGCATTACAGAGATTGAACTGAAGAGTTTGATCCTGGCTCAGATTGAACGCTGGCGGCATGCTTTACACATGCAAGTCGAACGGCAGCGCGGGGCAACCTGGCGGCGAGTGGCGAACGGGTGAGTAATATATCGGAACGTACCCAAGAGTGGGGGATAACGTAGCGAAAGTTACGCTAATACCGCATACGATCCAAGGATGAAAGCAGGGGATCTTCGGACCTTGTGCTCCTGGAGCGGCCGATATCTGATTAGCTAGTTGGTGAGGTAAAGGCTCACCAAGGCCACGATCAGTAGCTGGTCTGAGAGGACGACCAGCCACACTGGAACTGAGACACGGTCCAGACTCCTACGGGAGGCAGCAGTGGGGAATTTTGGACAATGGGCGAAAGCCTGATCCAGCAATGCCGCGTGAGTGAAGAAGGCCTTCGGGTTGTAAAGCTCTTTTGTCAGGGAAGAAACGGTGAGGGCTAATATCCCTCGCTAATGACGGTACCTGAAGAATAAGCACCGGCTAACTACGTGCCAGCAGCCGCGGTAATACGTAGGGTGCAAGCGTTAATCGGAATTACTGGGCGTAAAGCGTGCGCAGGCGGTTTTGTAAGTCTGACGTGAAATCCCCGGGCTCAACCTGGGAATTGCGTTGGAGACTGCAAGGCTAGAATCTGGCAGAGGGGGGTAGAATTCCACGTGTAGCAGTGAAATGCGTAGAGATGTGGAGGAACACCGATGGCGAAGGCAGCCCCCTGGGTCAAGATTGACGCTCATGCACGAAAGCGTGGGGAGCAAACAGGATTAGATACCCTGGTAGTCCACGCCCTAAACGATGTCTACTAGTTGTCGGGTTTTAATTAACTTGGTAACGCAGCTAACGCGTGAAGTAGACCGCCTGGGGAGTACGGTCGCAAGATTAAAACTCAAAGGAATTGACGGGGACCCGCACAAGCGGTGGATGATGTGGATTAATTCGATGCAACGCGAAAAACCTTACCTACCCTTGACATGTACGGAAGGCCGAAGAGATTTGGCTGTGCTCGAAAGAGAACCGTAACACAGGTGCTGCATGGCTGTCGTCAGCTCGTGTCGTGAGATGTTGGGTTAAGTCCCGCAACGAGCGCAACCCTTGTCATTAGTTGCTACATTTAGTTGAGCACTCTAATGAGACTGCCGGTGACAAACCGGAGGAAGGTGGGGATGACGTCAAGTCCTCATGGCCCTTATGGGTAGGGCTTCACACGTCATACAATGGTACATACAGAGGGCCGCCAACCCGCGAGGGGGAGCTAATCCCAGAAAGTGTATCGTAGTCCGGATCGCAGTCTGCAACTCGACTGCGTGAAGTTGGAATCGCTAGTAATCGCGGATCAGCATGTCGCGGTGAATACGTTCCCGGGTCTTGTACACACCGCCCGTCACACCATGGGAGCGGGTTTTACCAGAAGTAGGTAGCTTAACCGTAAGGAGGGCGCTTACCACGGTAGGATTCGTGACTGGGGTGAAGTCGTAACAAGGTAGCCGTATCGGAAGGTGCGGCTGGATCACCTCCTTTCTAGAGTAGCACCGGTGGCGAAAGCCACATCATCAAGCGTCCACGCTTATCGACTGTTGAACAAGTAAAGAACAGTTTTATCGGGGCTGTAGCTCAGCTGGTTAGAGCACCGTGTTGATAACGCGGGGGTCGTTGGTTCGAGTCCAACCAGCCCTACCAATCAGCACTAGCATCACCTAATGGGGGATTAGCTCAGCTGGGAGAGCACCTGCTTTGCAAGCAGGGGGTCGTCGGTTCGATCCCGTCATCCTCCACCAAAAAGTTCAAACGTAAGACTCCGGTTTTAGGTTTGATCTTTTCGAGATCACTGTTTTTTCGTTCTTTAACAATCTGGAAGAAGTAAAGTTTTTAAGTATGTAGCGCAAATCGGAAACGAGATGTGATGCATGCTTGGGTAGTAGTATTTGTATCATTGCAACACAGCTGTACTCTTGTACCTGTGACGATCTCTGTTGTCAGCAGAGGCCAACGTTATAGGGACAAGCGAATAAGTGCACATGGTGGATGCCTTGGCGATTACAGGCGATGAAGGACGTAGTAGCTTGCGATAAGCTGCGGGGAGCTAGCAAACGAGCTTTGATCCGCAGATTTCCGAATGGGGAAACCCGGCCTTTATAGGTCATTGCATACTGAATACATAGGTATGCAAAGCGAACGCGGCGAACTGAAACATCTAAGTAGCTGCAGGAAAAGAAATCAACCGAGATTCCCAAAGTAGTGGCGAGCGAAATGGGATGAGCCTGTATGTAATAGTCGATCGGATAGTGGAAGCTTCTGGAAATAAGCGCCATAGAGGGTGATAGCCCCTTACACGAAATTCGAACGGTGGTACTAAGCATACGACAAGTAGGGCGGGACACGAGAAATCCTGTCTGAACATGGGGGGACCATCCTCCAAGGCTAAATACTCGTAATCGACCGATAGTGAACCAGTACCGTGAGGGAAAGGCGAAAAGAACCCCGGGAGGGGAGTGAAATAGATCCTGAAACCGTGTGCATACAAACAGTAGGAGCGGACTTGTTCCGTGACTGCGTACCTTTTGTATAATGGGTCAGCGACTTACATTCAGTGGCGAGGTTAACCGTATAGGGGAGCCGTAGAGAAATCGAGTCCGAATAGGGCGACAGTCGCTGGGTGTAGACCCGAAACCAAGTGATCTACCCATGGCCAGGATGAAGGTGCGGTAACACGCCCTGGAGGTCCGAACCCACTAATGTTGAAAAATTAGGGGATGAGCTGTGGGTAGGGGTGAAAGGCTAAACAAACTTGGAAATAGCTGGTTCTCTCCGAAAACTATTTAGGTAGTGCCTCAAGTATCACCATCGGGGGTAGAGCACTGTTATGGCTAGGGGGTCATTGCGACTTACCAAACCATTGCAAACTCCGAATACCGATGAGTGCGAGCTTGGGAGACAGACATCGGGTGCTAACGTCCGGTGTCAAGAGGGAAACAACCCAGACCGCCAGCTAAGGTCCCAAAGATTGGCTAAGTGGAAAACGAAGTGGGAAGGCTAAAACAGTCAGGATGTTGGCTTAGAAGCAGCCATCATTTAAAGAAAGCGTAATAGCTCACTGATCGAGTCGTCCTGCGCGGAAGATGTAACGGGGCTAAGCCAGTCACCGAAGCTGCGGATATTTTTCTCGTAATTTATTACTTGATCAATATGGTAGGAGAGCGTTCTGTAAGCCTGCGAAGGTGTCTTGTAAAGGATGCTGGAGGTATCAGAAGTGCGAATGCTGACATGAGTAGCGATAATGGGGGTGAAAAGCCTCCACGCCGTAAGCCCAAGGTTTCCTGTTCAACGTTCATCGGAGCAGGGTGAGTCGGCCCCTAAGGCGAGGCAGAGATGCGTAGCTGATGGGAAGCAGGTTAATATTCCTGCACCGTCGTATGATGCGATGGGGGGACGGATCGCGGAAGGTTGTCTAGCTGTTGGAATAGCTAGTTTTTGACTCATAGAAGGTGCTTAGGCAAATCCGGGCACGTAATTCAAGGGGTTGAGACGAGGAACTTAGGTTCTGAAGCAATCGGAAGTGGTTCCAAGAAAAGCCTCTAAGCTTCAGTCATACGAGACCGTACCGCAAACCGACACAGGTGGGCGAGATGAGTATTCTAAGGCGCTTGAGAGAACTCGGGAGAAGGAACTCGGCAAATTGGTACCGTAACTTCGGGATAAGGTACGCCCTAGTAGTTTGATTGGTTTACTCCATGAGGATGAACGGGTTGCAATAAAATGGTGGCTGCGACTGTTTAATAAAAACACAGCACTCTGCAAACACGAAAGTGGACGTATAGGGTGTGACGCCTGCCCGGTGCTGGAAGATTAAATGATGGGGTGCAAGCTCTTGATTGAAGTCCCAGTAAACGGCGGCCGTAACTATAACGGTCCTAAGGTAGCGAAATTCCTTGTCGGGTAAGTTCCGACCTGCACGAATGGCGTAACGATGGCCACACTGTCTCCTCCCGAGACTCAGCGAAGTTGAAATGTTTGTGATGATGCAATCTACCCGCGGCTAGACGGAAAGACCCCATGAACCTTTACTGTAGCTTTGCATTGGACTTTGAATCAATCTGTGTAGGATAGGTGGGAGGCTTTGAAGCGGACACGCTAGTGTTCGTGGAGCCAACCTTGAAATACCACCCTGGTTCATTTGAGGTTCTAACCTTGGTCCGTTATCCGGATCGGGGACAGTGCATGGTAGGCAGTTTGACTGGGGCGGTCTCCTCCTAAAGTGTAACGGAGGAGTTCGAAGGTACGCTAATTACGGTCGGACATCGTGATGATAGTGCAATGGCATAAGCGTGCTTAACTGCGAGACCGACAAGTCGAGCAGGTACGAAAGTAGGACATAGTGATCCGGTGGTTCTGTATGGAAGGGCCATCGCTCAACGGATAAAAGGTACTCTGGGGATAACAGGCTGATTCCTCCCAAGAGTTCATATCGACGGGGGAGTTTGGCACCTCGATGTCGGCTCATCACATCCTGGGGCTGTAGCCGGTCCCAAGGGTATGGCTGTTCGCCATTTAAAGTGGTACGTGAGCTGGGTTTAAAACGTCGTGAGACAGTTTGGTCCCTATCTGCCGTGGGCGTTGGAAATTTGAAGGGGGCTGCTCCTAGTACGAGAGGACCGGAGTGGACGAACCTCTGGTGTACCGGTTGTCACGCCAGTGGCATTGCCGGGTAGCTAAGTTCGGAAGAGATAACCGCTGAAAGCATCTAAGCGGGAAACTTGCCTTGAGATGAGATTTCCCAGAGCCTTGAGCTCTTTAAAGGGTCGTTCGAGACCAGGACGTTGATAGGCTGGGTGTGGAAGTGCAGTAATGCATTAAGCTAACCAGTACTAATTGCCCGTACGGCTTGTCCCTATAACCTTGGTAGTCCAGGGTTAGCAAGAGTTCAGCTGTTGTTGATACAAATACGACCCCAAAATAAAAACTACTTCTTCCAGATTCAGAGTGTCACCTGACGTAGGGTGGATGGCTATGCCATCCACGCGTTCAAGCGACATTCGTACAAGTTATGCCTGATGACCATAGCAAGTCGGTCCCACCCCTTCCCATCCCGAACAGGACCGTGAAACGACTTTGCGCCGATGATAGTGCTGCAACCAGTGTGAAAGTAGGTTATCGTCAGGCTAGTTATATAGAAAAGCCCCGCTCAGTGATCTGAGTGGGGCTTTTCGCTTTGGGCCTTCAGAAGTTCCCCCGCATTGACCTGGGCGCAACCCCGCACTATAGTCGCCAATCGACCTGGCAGCTCGTCGAGTTTCGCGAGGGCGTCACCGATGTCGCCGCGCGCGCCGGCCTGGAAGCCGCGCTGGAAGCAGCAGGCCTGCTTGACGCCTGGGTTAGTCCCGACGGCGCCATCGACGCCGGCGCCGATGCGCCGCGATTCGACACGCTGCTACGCGCGCGGACCGTGCAGCCAGCCTCGCTTGTTGCCTGGTTGGCGCCGTCGCAATCGTGCCCGGTCGACCCGCGCCAGGTCGAATCCTTGCTCGCATCGATCGCCTGCAGTGATGGTGACGATGACCTGGTTGCCGAAGCCTGGGTGGCGCCCGACGGGCGCTTTCGTATAGGACCGTTGAGCGGCGCCTGGAACAAGCCGGCCGCCGCGTACATCGGTGCGGCCAGCCGTGCCGAAGCGCGCCGACGGCGCATTGCGGAAATTGGCGCGCTGCTGGTCGCGCTGGGGCGCGAGCAGGCCCTGCTCGACGATGCACTTGCGCGCCTGGCGCTGCGGCGCAGCCACGCTGGCTTGGACTGGGACGCAGCGCCGTCGGACACGGCGTTGCGCAGCGCGCACGTGCAGGTCGGCGCGCTGGAGCGTGAGCGGCGCCAGGCGGCCGAGCGCGTGGCTGGCGCCGAGTCGCGACTCGTTGTCGCTCTCGATGCCTGGCGCGCGGCGCGTACGGCACTGCTGCGCGACGCCGCCGACCTGCAACTACCCCCCGAAGAAGACGCACTGGCGGCGGTGTCAGTAGCGCTCGACGCAGCCGGGCAGGCGCTTCAGGATCTGCTGCTGCAGGCCCAGAGCGTCCGGCAGGCATTGCCGGAGCGGCGGCGCCAGCAACAACGCGCCGACGAGAGGCGCCAGGAACTGGCAGAGCGGGAAGAGCACCACGCGCGTTGCGCCGAAGCAGTCGAGGAGGCCAGAACGCGCCTGGACACGCTGCGCGAACGCGTCGGTGCGCAGGTGAGTGAGCTCACGGCCCGTCTGGCTGCCACGCGGCAGGCAGTGGTCAACGGCGAAGCGGCGCTCAAGCTTGCCCGCAACCGGCTTGGCGCGGCCAGCGAGGCGCGAGCGCGCAGCGAGCAGCGCGCCGAGAGTGCGGCGGCCGTCCTGGAAGAACGGACCTTACTGCGCCATGGCGCCGTGAGGGGCCTCGAGCAATTCAATGCCACCGGCTTGTTGGCCATCGCGCTGCCCGAACTCGAGTTACCGGCCGCCGGCTGGGGCTTTGACGCCGCGCTGGGCGTGGCGCGCCGCGCCGAGCAACTGTTGCAGGAAGTCGACGCCGAGGACGCCGACTGGTCGCGCGTGCAAAGCGCGTTCTCGCGCGACTATTCCGATTTGCTTACCGCGCTTACGGCACTGGGCCATCAGGGGCAGGCCGAGCCAAGCGACTACGGCATGATCGTGACAATCGTCTACCAGAACCGGCTGCAGCGGCCGGATGTCATCGAAGCTGCCGTGCGCGGTGAAATCGTCCAGCGCCACGAGCTGCTGACTGCGCGCGAAACCGAGGTCCTGGAAAACCACCTGCAGGCCGAAGTGGCAGCGGCAATCCAGCGCCGCCTGCAGGAGGCCGACCGGCGCGTGGCCGCCATCAACGCCGAACTGGCAAAGCGTCCGACATCGACCGGTGTGCGCTTTCGCCTGTTGTGGCAAGAACTGGAGGAGGGCAGCGAGGGCGCGCCGGTGGGACTCGACGCGGCGCGCAAGCGCCTGCTCAACACGAGCTACGATGCCTGGTCGCCAGAGGATCGGCAAGTGGTGGGAAGGATGCTGCAGAACCGCATCGCGACCGAACGCGCGCGCGACGATGCCAGTCGCAGCGGCAGCCTGCTCGAACTGCTGGCGCGCGCGCTGGATTACCGGCGCTGGCACCGCTTCCGCGTGCAGCGTTGGCAAGACGGGCAATGGCGGCCGCTGTCGGGGCCTGCGTCCAGTGGCGAACGTGCACTGGGCCTGACCGTGCCCCTGTTCGCCGCAGTGTCGAGTTTTTATACGCATGCCGGATCGCGCCACGCGCCACGTCTGGTACTGCTTGATGAAGCCTTTGCCGGCATCGATGACGCCGCGCGTGCACACTGCATGGCTCTGGTGCGCGAGTTCGACCTGGACTTCGTCATGACCAGTGAGCGTGAATGGGCCTGTTACGCCGAACTGCCGGGCGTGTCGATTTGCCAGCTGCAGCGGCACGAAGGCATCGATGCTGTGTATGTATCGCGCTGGAGTTGGGATGGCCGCGCGAAACGACTCGAAGAAGATGGCGTGCGGCGCTTCCCTGACGTGGCCGACGCCACCACCGCCGCATGAGCGAAGTGAACGCACGACTGACGCGCTTGCTCGGCGGCGTAGTCCTGGCGCCACTGCGGGCGCGGCTGCGCAGCCGGTATCAACGCGGCCGCAGTGGCGGTGTGGTCACGCTTGGTAAGCTGGATCGGGGAGAGCGCGATGCCCTGGCCGGGCTGCTCGGCCGGCGTCCGAGCGAAGGCGGATCGCTGCGCTTCGATATCGACGAACTCGACGCGCGCCTGCGTGAAGCCGGACTGGCCACGTCCTTGCGCCATGCGCTCGAGCTGCTCGACGGGCCGCTGATCGACCTGGTTTCCGCGCGTGCGGAAACGGCGCGCCAGTGGGATGCCATTCGCCTGACGGCGGTCAATGTGCGGTTGGCCGCCTTTCTCGCCGATGGCCGCGGCCTGGGCCTGCTCAAGCGGCTGGCCAATGACCTGCCCGTCGCGGCGCAGCTGATCGATCAGGTACAGACCGTGCTGGCCCAACTACCGGCGGCGGCTGTCACACGATCGCATCTGGCGGCGCAGTTGCTGGGCGATGCGCATGCACTCGACCCAGGCAGCCCGGTTGCCACCATTGTGCTGGCGGTCCTGCGGCGTGCGCGCGCCGACGATGACGACTACCAGGGCGAGGAAACAGTGCGCGAGCTGTGGGCGGCTGCTGGTGTAATGGTCAATGAGCTAGCGCGGCCGGCGTTGTTCCTGAACTTGCCGCGCCACGCAGGCCGTGACTGTGCCACTGGTGAGCCGGACTACCTGTCGCTGCGCGCGCTGCTGCGCTCTGCGCCGGCCTGGGACGTTGCCAAGCGCGACGTCTATGTTTGTGAAAACCCGAACCTGGTGGCGATCGCTGCCGACACGCTGGGGCGGCACTGCGCGCCGTTGGTCTGCACCGACGGCATGCCTGCCGCAGCGCAACGAACCTTGTTGTTGCAACTGGCTGCAGCTGGTGCACGGCTGCGGTATCACGGCGACTTCGACTGGCCCGGAATAGCGATTGCCAATACGGTCGTTGACATGGTCGGTGCGGCGCCCTGGCGCTTTGACGCAGCCGATTACTGCGCCGCACTTGAACGCAGCATCGGCGCCAGTCGGCCGCTGGCGGGAAACCCGGTGCAGGCGCGGTGGGATGGCGCTCTGACTGCAGCGATGCAGGTGCGGGGCCGCGCGTTCGATGAAGAAGCGCTTGCCGGAGCGCTGCTCGTTGATTTGGACGGGCGTTGTTAACGTGGCCCTTGCCAGAGGCGTATTTGGCTTGCCGTGATTCGCCCCCTCATGAAAACGACAACGAAATCAAATAGTTGCGGTAACACTAAGGCCGCTTGATTTTGCGGGATGTCAAAAAAGAAGTTGACGAACATCGAAAAACACTGCATAATCTCTTTCCTCTGCTGCTGACGAACAAAACGATTCGAAGCAAGCGGCAGATGAAGCAGCACCAGATAAAGTTCTTTAAAAATTAACAGTCGATAAGTGTGGGCGTTTGATGAAGGTGCCAAGAACTTCGGTTCTTGATTACTTAAATTATCAAATGTTCACAAAAAAGAAATACGTTGCTTCAGCAATGAAGTAACGGTCAGTATTTTGAGTGGGCGACCCCTGCAGCAATGCAGGGTGGCAGAAATGCCAACAAACAGAGATTGAACTGAAGAGTTTGATCCTGGCTCAGATTGAACGCTGGCGGCATGCTTTACACATGCAAGTCGAACGGCAGCGCGGGGCAACCTGGCGGCGAGTGGCGAACGGGTGAGTAATATATCGGAACGTACCCAAGAGTGGGGGATAACGTAGCGAAAGTTACGCTAATACCGCATACGATCTAAGGATGAAAGCAGGGGATCTTCGGACCTTGTGCTCCTGGAGCGGCCGATATCTGATTAGCTAGTTGGTGAGGTAAAGGCTCACCAAGGCCACGATCAGTAGCTGGTCTGAGAGGACGACCAGCCACACTGGAACTGAGACACGGTCCAGACTCCTACGGGAGGCAGCAGTGGGGAATTTTGGACAATGGGCGAAAGCCTGATCCAGCAATGCCGCGTGAGTGAAGAAGGCCTTCGGGTTGTAAAGCTCTTTTGTCAGGGAAGAAACGGTTTGGGCTAATACCCTGAGCTAATGACGGTACCTGAAGAATAAGCACCGGCTAACTACGTGCCAGCAGCCGCGGTAATACGTAGGGTGCAAGCGTTAATCGGAATTACTGGGCGTAAAGCGTGCGCAGGCGGTTTTGTAAGTCTGACGTGAAATCCCCGGGCTCAACCTGGGAATTGCGTTGGAGACTGCAAGGCTAGAATCTGGCAGAGGGGGGTAGAATTCCACGTGTAGCAGTGAAATGCGTAGAGATGTGGAGGAACACCGATGGCGAAGGCAGCCCCCTGGGTCAAGATTGACGCTCATGCACGAAAGCGTGGGGAGCAAACAGGATTAGATACCCTGGTAGTCCACGCCCTAAACGATGTCTACTAGTTGTCGGGTTTTAATTAACTTGGTAACGCAGCTAACGCGTGAAGTAGACCGCCTGGGGAGTACGGTCGCAAGATTAAAACTCAAAGGAATTGACGGGGACCCGCACAAGCGGTGGATGATGTGGATTAATTCGATGCAACGCGAAAAACCTTACCTACCCTTGACATGTACGGAAGGCCGAAGAGATTTGGTTGTGCTCGAAAGAGAACCGTAACACAGGTGCTGCATGGCTGTCGTCAGCTCGTGTCGTGAGATGTTGGGTTAAGTCCCGCAACGAGCGCAACCCTTGTCATTAGTTGCTACATTTAGTTGAGCACTCTAATGAGACTGCCGGTGACAAACCGGAGGAAGGTGGGGATGACGTCAAGTCCTCATGGCCCTTATGGGTAGGGCTTCACACGTCATACAATGGTACATACAGAGGGCCGCCAACCCGCGAGGGGGAGCTAATCCCAGAAAGTGTATCGTAGTCCGGATCGCAGTCTGCAACTCGACTGCGTGAAGTTGGAATCGCTAGTAATCGCGGATCAGCATGTCGCGGTGAATACGTTCCCGGGTCTTGTACACACCGCCCGTCACACCATGGGAGCGGGTTTTACCAGAAGTAGGTAGCTTAACCGCAAGGAGGGCGCTTACCACGGTAGGATTCGTGACTGGGGTGAAGTCGTAACAAGGTAGCCGTATCGGAAGGTGCGGCTGGATCACCTCCTTTCTAGAGTAGCACCGGAGACGAAAGTCTCATCATCAAGCGTCCACGCTTATCGACTGTTGAACAAGTAAAGAACAGTTTTATCGGGGCTGTAGCTCAGCTGGTTAGAGCACCGTGTTGATAACGCGGGGGTCGTTGGTTCGAGTCCAACCAGCCCTACCAATCAGCACTAGCATCACCTAATGGGGGATTAGCTCAGCTGGGAGAGCACCTGCTTTGCAAGCAGGGGGTCGTCGGTTCGATCCCGTCATCCTCCACCATTACGGTAAAAGTTCAAACGTAAGTCATCATCTAGTAGTTAGGTGAATGGATTTAGGTTTGGTCTTTTCGAGATCACTGTTTTTTCGTTCTTTAACAATCTGGAAGAAGTAAAGTTTTTAAGCACATGCGACAGCATGTGCTTGGGTAGTAGTATTTGTATCATTGCAACACAGCTGTACTCTTGTACCTGTGACGATCTCTGTTGTCAGCAGAGGCCAACGTTATAGGGACAAGCGAATAAGTGCACATGGTGGATGCCTTGGCGATTACAGGCGATGAAGGACGTAGTAGCTTGCGATAAGCTGCGGGGAGCTAGCAAACGAGCTTTGATCCGCAGATTTCCGAATGGGGAAACCCGGCCTTTATAGGTCATTGCATACTGAATACATAGGTATGCAAAGCGAACGCGGCGAACTGAAACATCTAAGTAGCTGCAGGAAAAGAAATCAACCGAGATTCCCAAAGTAGTGGCGAGCGAAATGGGATGAGCCTGTATGTAATAGTCGATCGGATAGTGGAAGCCTCTGGAAATAGGCGCCATAGAGGGTGATAGCCCCTTACACGAAATTCGAACGGTGGTACTAAGCATACGACAAGTAGGGCGGGACACGAGAAATCCTGTCTGAACATGGGGGGACCATCCTCCAAGGCTAAATACTCGTAATCGACCGATAGTGAACCAGTACCGTGAGGGAAAGGCGAAAAGAACCCCGGGAGGGGAGTGAAATAGATCCTGAAACCGTGTGCATACAAACAGTAGGAGCGGACTTGTTCCGTGACTGCGTACCTTTTGTATAATGGGTCAGCGACTTACATTCAGTGGCGAGGTTAACCGTATAGGGGAGCCGTAGAGAAATCGAGTCCGAATAGGGCGACAGTCGCTGGGTGTAGACCCGAAACCAAGTGATCTACCCATGGCCAGGATGAAGGTGCGGTAACACGCCCTGGAGGTCCGAACCCACTAATGTTGAAAAATTAGGGGATGAGCTGTGGGTAGGGGTGAAAGGCTAAACAAACTTGGAAATAGCTGGTTCTCTCCGAAAACTATTTAGGTAGTGCCTCAAGTATCACCATCGGGGGTAGAGCACTGTTATGGCTAGGGGGTCATTGCGACTTACCAAACCATTGCAAACTCCGAATACCGATGAGTGCGAGCTTGGGAGACAGACATCGGGTGCTAACGTCCGGTGTCAAGAGGGAAACAACCCAGACCGCCAGCTAAGGTCCCAAAGATTGGCTAAGTGGAAAACGAAGTGGGAAGGCTAAAACAGTCAGGATGTTGGCTTAGAAGCAGCCATCATTTAAAGAAAGCGTAATAGCTCACTGATCGAGTCGTCCTGCGCGGAAGATGTAACGGGGCTAAGCCAGTCACCGAAGCTGCGGATATTTTTCTCGTAATTTATTACTTGATCAATATGGTAGGAGAGCGTTCTGTAAGCCTGCGAAGGTGTCTTGTAAAGGATGCTGGAGGTATCAGAAGTGCGAATGCTGACATGAGTAGCGATAATGGGGGTGAAAAGCCTCCACGCCGTAAGCCCAAGGTTTCCTGTTCAACGTTCATCGGAGCAGGGTGAGTCGGCCCCTAAGGCGAGGCAGAGATGCGTAGCTGATGGGAAGCAGGTTAATATTCCTGCACCGTCGTATGATGCGATGGGGGGACGGATCGCGGAAGGTTGTCTAGCTGTTGGAATAGCTAGTTTTTGACTCATAGAAGGTGCTTAGGCAAATCCGGGCACGTAATTCAAGGGGTTGAGACGAGGAACTTAGGTTCTGAAGCAATCGGAAGTGGTTCCAAGAAAAGCCTCTAAGCTTCAGTCATACGAGACCGTACCGCAAACCGACACAGGTGGGCGAGATGAGTATTCTAAGGCGCTTGAGAGAACTCGGGAGAAGGAACTCGGCAAATTGGTACCGTAACTTCGGGATAAGGTACGCCCTAGTAGTTTGATTGGTTTACTCCATGAGGATGAACGGGTTGCAATAAAATGGTGGCTGCGACTGTTTAATAAAAACACAGCACTCTGCAAACACGAAAGTGGACGTATAGGGTGTGACGCCTGCCCGGTGCTGGAAGATTAAATGATGGGGTGCAAGCTCTTGATTGAAGTCCCAGTAAACGGCGGCCGTAACTATAACGGTCCTAAGGTAGCGAAATTCCTTGTCGGGTAAGTTCCGACCTGCACGAATGGCGTAACGATGGCCACACTGTCTCCTCCCGAGACTCAGCGAAGTTGAAATGTTTGTGATGATGCAATCTACCCGCGGCTAGACGGAAAGACCCCATGAACCTTTACTGTAGCTTTGCATTGGACTTTGAATCAATCTGTGTAGGATAGGTGGGAGGCTTTGAAGCGGACACGCTAGTGTTCGTGGAGCCAACCTTGAAATACCACCCTGGTTCATTTGAGGTTCTAACCTTGGTCCGTTATCCGGATCGGGGACAGTGCATGGTAGGCAGTTTGACTGGGGCGGTCTCCTCCTAAAGTGTAACGGAGGAGTTCGAAGGTACGCTAATTACGGTCGGACATCGTGATGATAGTGCAATGGCATAAGCGTGCTTAACTGCGAGACCGACAAGTCGAGCAGGTACGAAAGTAGGACATAGTGATCCGGTGGTTCTGTATGGAAGGGCCATCGCTCAACGGATAAAAGGTACTCTGGGGATAACAGGCTGATTCCTCCCAAGAGTTCATATCGACGGGGGAGTTTGGCACCTCGATGTCGGCTCATCACATCCTGGGGCTGTAGCCGGTCCCAAGGGTATGGCTGTTCGCCATTTAAAGTGGTACGTGAGCTGGGTTTAAAACGTCGTGAGACAGTTTGGTCCCTATCTGCCGTGGGCGTTGGAAATTTGAAGGGGGCTGCTCCTAGTACGAGAGGACCGGAGTGGACGAACCTCTGGTGTACCGGTTGTCACGCCAGTGGCATTGCCGGGTAGCTAAGTTCGGAAGAGATAACCGCTGAAAGCATCTAAGCGGGAAACTTGCCTTGAGATGAGATTTCCCAGAGCCTTGAGCTCTTTAAAGGGTCGTTCGAGACCAGGACGTTGATAGGCTGGGTGTGGAAGTGCAGTAATGCATTAAGCTAACCAGTACTAATTGCCCGTACGGCTTGTCCCTATAACCTTGGTAGTCCAGGGTTACAAGAGTTCAGCTGTTGTTGATACAAATACGACCCCAAAATAAAAACTACTTCTTCCAGATTCAGAGTCTCGTTGCATGTGCAACGAAGCTCGTACAAGTTATGCCTGATGACCATAGCAAGTCGGTCCCACCCCTTCCCATCCCGAACAGGACCGTGAAACGACTTGGCGCCGATGATAGTGCTGCAACCAGTGTGAAAGTAGGTTATCGTCAGGCTAGTTATATAGAAAAGCCCCACTCAGTGATCTGAGTGGGGCTTTTCGCTTTGGGCGGTCGCTTTGTCATGCTCGCTCATCGATGTGACGAGCACGGTGCGCCACCCCACCGCCAACGCCCGTGAATCTGGTGCACAATGCATGCATCAGCATTGTCATTTCAATCACGGGAACAGCATGAATGAACAGGTTGCACGCAATGTCGTGCTGGCGCGCGCGATCGAGCACGCCGACGTTGGCCATACCGTACTGAGCGACGACGATCGAAAGTACGCTACCCGCAGCGCACGCGAGCTCGCCGCATGGCAGGCGGCCGATAGCCATACGGCCGTCAACCAGCAGCACTTCCTGCAGCAGCGCGCCGAGCAAATCCTCAAGCGCCTCGGCGAACGCACGCCGGCCTTCGGCGCTTTCCAGCGCCGCGCCCCCGGCATGCGCGGGATCTGGTTTGCACTGCCGTTCATTGCCTTCGTGCTTGGTGCCGCGCTAGACCGCATCGCCGATCCGCACCGGGTCGACTTGTTATCCGCGCCGTTCCTTATCATCATCGCCTGGAACCTGCTGGTGTACCTGGGTCTTTTGGTATGGGCGGTCGTGCCTGCCGCGCGCAAGAAGAAGAGCGGTGCGCCGCTGCTGCGCCGACTGAGCGTGGGCAAGGCCGTGGCGCCACGCAAGCTGCCTACTGCACTGGCCGAAGGCGTTGCCCACTTTCTGGCCGATTGGGCCGTGCTCAGTGAGCCACTCACGCGTGCGCGCCTGAGCCGCACGGTGCATCTCGCGGCTGCCGGCTTCGCACTCGGCGCCGTCGCGTCGCTGTATGCGCGTGGCCTGCTGACCCAATACGTAACGGGCTGGGAAAGCACTTTCCTCGATGCCCAGCAAGTCCATACGCTGCTGTCGTGGCTCTTCACGCCGGCACTGACCGTGTTCCCGTTCCTGCAAGGCTTCACACTGGCCGAGATCGAGCAACTGCGCTTCGGCGGTAGCGCCGGCCTGCCGGTTGGCGAACGCTGGGTCCATTTGTATGGTGCGACGTTGCTGCTGCTGGTGATCATTCCACGCGTGCTGCTCGCCATTGTTGCGGGCCTGCGCGCGCGCCATCTGTCGCGTCACTTCCCTCTGGACCTCGACCAGCCGTATTACCGCAAACTGGCCGACAGCATCGGCACCAGTGCGCCGGCCGTGCTGCGCGTGATCCCTTACACCTACACGCTCGACGAGCCACGTGACCGCGGCCTGTGGGCGATCGCCGCTGCGGCGCTGGGCGGGCAGGCGAGGGTGCAGTTGCTGCCGTCGGTCACATATGGCATCGAACCGAAGGACGCATTACGCGAGACGATGCTGAACGAAGCCGGCATCACCGTCACCACCGTGCTGTTCAGCTTAGCTGCGACGCCGGAGAAGGAAAATCACGGCGCGCTGCTCGACTACCTGGTCAAGCATGTGCCGCGCGGTGTCGCCGTGCTGCTGGACGAATCGGCGCTGCTCGAGCGTATCGGCGACCAGGTAGGCGCCGAACGCGCCGCCGAGCGTCATTCGCTGTGGCGTCAGTTCTGCAGTTTCCATGGCACCTCGGCCCATGTCGTCAATTTGCTCGAACCGGACAAGTATCCGCTTGAACTGGGTGCGGGCCTGACCCTGCCGGAGCTGCGATGATCCAGCCTGCCAAGATCCAGTTCGCCCTCGTCTCGCATACGAACAACGGCAAGACCACGCTGGCGCGTACGCTCGTTGGGATGGATGTCGGCGAAATCCGCGATGCTGCACACGTAACCCAGATTTCGCAAGGCTACCCGCTGCTGTCCACACCCGCTGGCGACTCGCTCGTGTTGTGGGACACGCCCGGTTTCGGCGATTCGGTGCGTCTGCACAAACGCCTGGCCATGGCCGGCAATCCAATCGGCTGGTTCCTGCGCGAAGTCTTCGACCGCTATCGCGACCGTCCGTTCTTCCTGAGCCAGCAGGCACTGCGCGCCGCGCGTGAAGAAGCCGACGTGGTGCTGTATCTGGTCAACTCGTCCGAGTCGCCACAGGATGCGGGCTACCTGCCGTCCGAGATGAATATCCTCGAATGGCTTGGCAAACCCGTCGTCGTGCTGCTGAACCAGATCGGGCCACCGCGTCCGGCCAGCGAAGAACAGGCCGAGCCACAGCGCTGGAAACAGCATCTGGCCCAGTACTCGGTGGTCAAGGAAGTGCTGCCGCTTGACGCCTTCGCGCGTTGCTGGGTACATGAACACGTATTCTATGAATCGGTCACGCACCTGATCGCAGCCGAGAAGCAGCCCGCCTATGCGCGCCTGCTGTCTGCCTGGGCGGCGCGCAATCGCGAGCGCTATGCAAGTGCCCTGCAGATGAACGCCGAACAGATTGCCGCTGCCGCGCGCGACACCGAGGCGTTGGAGAACCAACGACCGGGCATGTTGCGCAGCGCGTTGAAAGCGGTCGGCATCGGCAAGGACGAAGCGCGCCGTCAGGAGCTGGCGATGGCAGCGCTCGTGCAGCGCCTGAACGACGGCATCAATCACGCGACGGCGCGCATGCTGTCCCTGTATCGCATCGATCCGGGGCAGGCGGTCGCTGTCAATGCGCGCGTGCGCGACAACTTCGCGGTCAACGCGCCAGTGGACAAGGCGCAGGCTGGATTATTGGGTGCGGTGGTGGCGGGTGCAACCACCGGCCTGTCGGCTGACTTGATGGCGGGCGGCCTGACGATGGGCGCCGGCGCTTTATTGGGTGCGATCGCCGGGGGCATCACGGCTGCCGGCGCCGCGTGGGGCTTCAATCAGGGGACCGATCGTAACCAGGCAAACGTGAAGTTCGCCGATCCCTTCCTGCAGCAGATGCTGACCGGGGCGATCCTGCGCTACCTGGCGGTGGCGCATTTCGGCCGCGGGCGCGGCAACTACGTCGAAAGCGAAGCACCGCCGTTCTGGCAGGCCGAGGCCGAAAGCGCACTGGCTGCTCACAGCGTCGATAGTGCGCGCCTGTGGCAATCCGTGCGCGCCGCGCCGGACCTGGGCGCAGCCACCAAACTGGTGCAGGCTGTTCTGGTGCCGGCGGTGACGGCGACGCTCGCGCGCCTGTATCCGGATGTCGCGCTGCCGGGGCAGGAGCCGACTGCAGCGACAGCGGCACCGGCGCCGGCCCCGGTTGACCTGACTAAAACTGATACTGCGCGCTGACGCCCAGTAGCCAGTTACTGCCAGGCGCCGCTTCGTAATAGCGGCGGTTGGCGTCGCCCACGATCACCGAGCCGACATAGTCTCGGTCGAACAAGTTGTTCAGGCGCGCAAACTGGCGCAGGCGCCAGCCGCCAAACTGCTGGCTCGCCTGCACTCGGGCATTGACGACCGCGTAGCCCGGCGCTGTCTGCGCAGTATTGGTGTCTTCCGCATACACACGGCTGTTGGCGACCGTCTCGAGCGCGACGCCATAACGGCCCGCCGCTTCGGTCCAGCCCAATTCTCCGTAGAAGCTCGACTTGGGCACGCCCGGCAGGCGGCTGCCCTTTGGCACGGCGCCGAAGCCTTCGTCGTAGATCGCATGCAGCATGCTCATGGCGATGCGCGCATTCCAGCCGGCGCCCAGCTCCGCGTCCACCGACAGCTCGCCACCCTGGCGCAGCGTGGCGCTCGCGTTGCGATAGCTGGTGCGGCCACCCGACGATGCATCGACCACCAGTTCATCCTTGGTCTTTACCTGGAACACGGCGGCGTTGACGCGCACGCCGCGGGCCACCATCGCCTTGGCGCCGACTTCGAGGTGCGTGCCGATCGCCGGCTCCAGTGCGAAGTTAAAGCCCCCGCCCGTGCCTGAATAGAACGACTCGTTCATCGTTGGCGTTTCGAAGCCGCGCGCCGCGCTCGCATACACGTTCAGCGTGGGCGAAATCTTGTACAGCACACCGACCAGCGGCGTCGTATGACGGAAGTCGGTGCCGCCGCTGTCGTTGCCGTTGGAGAGATACCGGTCCTCGACGTCGAAGTCCACTCGACTGTGACGCAGGCCGCCGGTGAGCACCCACTGGTCGCGTTCCCATTCGACTTGCACGTATGGGTCGACGCTGGTCACGTCGTTCTGTTCATCGCGGCGCAGATTGCCTTTCACGCCAAAGGTCGTGCCGATGAAGTTCTCGAAACCCTGGCGCGCATCCTTGGATTGCGCCATTTCGAGGCCTGCCGTGGTGCGCAGCGTACCACCGGCGACGGTGCGCACCGCACGCCAGTTGGCGTCGATGCCATAGAAGTCGCGGTCGAAATCGATGACGCCGCCCGAGTGCGTGGCCGGCGCCTGGAAGCCGCGCGAGAACGACTGGTACTGGATCACGCGGCGGTTGCCGCCGTAAGCCGTAACCTGCAGGCGATCTTGGCCGAAGCGCTGCTCGAACGTCGCGCCGAACTGCTGATGATCGATGCTCTTGCGCGTGTCGTAGCGATCGGCCAGCGTGCGCTGCGGCGATTGCGTATCGGTGGTGTCGATCTCCCCCGCGCGTGGATCGCGGCGGAAGGTATCCCATGTCACGCCGAGCGGATCCTGCGTATCGTCTTGGCGCAGCCCGCTGGCCGTGATCACCAGGCGGCTGGTCGACGTTGGCTCGACCACCAGCTTGGCATAGGCCTGGTCGCGTGTGGCTGCACTGTGATCGCGGTAGCCATTGGTTTCGAAGCGCGACGCATCGATCAGGTAGCCGATACCGCCGCTGCGGCCCGACGCATTCGTGTCGAGCTTGCGCTGGCCGTAGCTGCCGCCGGTGAAGCTGGCTTCAACGGTCGGCCTGTCGGTCGGTTCGCGCGTGAACAGCTGGACCACGCCGCCCGAGTGATTGCCATACAACGCAGAGAAGGGGCCGCGCAGCACTTCGATGCGCTCGGCGACATCGAGGTTGAAGGTCGCGGCCTGACCCTGGCCGTCCGGCATGGTGGCCGGGATGCCATCGGCAACGAGACGCACGCCGCGCACACCGAATGCCGAACGCGTGCCGAAGCCACGTGACGAGATTTGCAGGTCTTGTGCGTAGTTCTCGCGATTGCGCACGACGACGCCAGGCACCGCGGCCAGCGCTTCGGAGGCATTCACACGCAACTGCGCGGCGCCGATCTGCGCCGCATCGACGACATCGATCGCGGCGGGCAGGTCGAAACTGGTATGTTCAGCGCGGGTGCCACTGATGACCACCACGTTCATCGGATTGCGGATGTCATCGGCAATGGCGGCGAGCGGCCAGCAGGCGCACAGGGCGGCGATCGTGGTACGGCGCAGGACAGGATGCTTCATTATTTCCCCAAAGTATTGCGTACAGAGTTGGTCTTATATTATTTAACCGGGGAATATACCTTGGGCGCCAGAATCCTGCTGGGGACGTAGCCGCATGACGAAAACGTACGGTGTGAAGAATCTTTTGTAGGAGGGCTTGCGGAACCTTGGCGAGGTTTGTTATAGTTCGCCTCCGCTTCGGCACTGACCGAAAAAGTTAACGTAATCAAGTGGTTACGGGAGCAGAGTCTACAGAGAAATCTGAGACGAAGCGAAAAGAAAGAGTTGACGAGATTTCGGAAACACAGCATAATCTCTCTTCTCTGCTGCAGCGAACAAAACGATTCGCTACCAACAGCAAGATGCACCGAATAAAGTTCTTTAAAAATTAACAGTCGATAAGTGTGGGCGTTTGATGAAGGTGCCAAAGACCTCGGTCTTTGATTACTTAAATTATCAAATGTTCACAAAAAAGAAATACGTTGCTCAGCAATGAGTAACGGTCAGTATTTTGAGTGAGCGACCCCTGCCGCAAGGCAGGGTGGCAGAAATGCCAACAAACAGAGATTGAACTGAAGAGTTTGATCCTGGCTCAGATTGAACGCTGGCGGCATGCTTTACACATGCAAGTCGAACGGCAGCGCGGGGCAACCTGGCGGCGAGTGGCGAACGGGTGAGTAATATATCGGAACGTACCCAAGAGTGGGGGATAACGTAGCGAAAGTTACGCTAATACCGCATACGATCCAAGGATGAAAGCAGGGGATCTTCGGACCTTGTGCTCCTGGAGCGGCCGATATCTGATTAGCTAGTTGGTGAGGTAAAGGCTCACCAAGGCCACGATCAGTAGCTGGTCTGAGAGGACGACCAGCCACACTGGAACTGAGACACGGTCCAGACTCCTACGGGAGGCAGCAGTGGGGAATTTTGGACAATGGGCGAAAGCCTGATCCAGCAATGCCGCGTGAGTGAAGAAGGCCTTCGGGTTGTAAAGCTCTTTTGTCAGGGAAGAAACGGTGAGGGCTAATATCCCTCGCTAATGACGGTACCTGAAGAATAAGCACCGGCTAACTACGTGCCAGCAGCCGCGGTAATACGTAGGGTGCAAGCGTTAATCGGAATTACTGGGCGTAAAGCGTGCGCAGGCGGTTTTGTAAGTCTGACGTGAAATCCCCGGGCTCAACCTGGGAATTGCGTTGGAGACTGCAAGGCTAGAATCTGGCAGAGGGGGGTAGAATTCCACGTGTAGCAGTGAAATGCGTAGAGATGTGGAGGAACACCGATGGCGAAGGCAGCCCCCTGGGTCAAGATTGACGCTCATGCACGAAAGCGTGGGGAGCAAACAGGATTAGATACCCTGGTAGTCCACGCCCTAAACGATGTCTACTAGTTGTCGGGTTTTAATTAACTTGGTAACGCAGCTAACGCGTGAAGTAGACCGCCTGGGGAGTACGGTCGCAAGATTAAAACTCAAAGGAATTGACGGGGACCCGCACAAGCGGTGGATGATGTGGATTAATTCGATGCAACGCGAAAAACCTTACCTACCCTTGACATGTACGGAAGACCGAAGAGATTTGGTTGTGCTCGAAAGAGAACCGTAACACAGGTGCTGCATGGCTGTCGTCAGCTCGTGTCGTGAGATGTTGGGTTAAGTCCCGCAACGAGCGCAACCCTTGTCATTAGTTGCTACATTTAGTTGAGCACTCTAATGAGACTGCCGGTGACAAACCGGAGGAAGGTGGGGATGACGTCAAGTCCTCATGGCCCTTATGGGTAGGGCTTCACACGTCATACAATGGTACATACAGAGGGCCGCCAACCCGCGAGGGGGAGCTAATCCCAGAAAGTGTATCGTAGTCCGGATCGCAGTCTGCAACTCGACTGCGTGAAGTTGGAATCGCTAGTAATCGCGGATCAGCATGTCGCGGTGAATACGTTCCCGGGTCTTGTACACACCGCCCGTCACACCATGGGAGCGGGTTTTACCAGAAGTAGGTAGCTTAACCGCAAGGAGGGCGCTTACCACGGTAGGATTCGTGACTGGGGTGAAGTCGTAACAAGGTAGCCGTATCGGAAGGTGCGGCTGGATCACCTCCTTTCTAGAGTAGCACCACGAAACTGAGAAGTTTCATCACCAAGCGTCCACGCTTATCGACTGTTGAATAGTAAAGAACAGTTTTATCGGGGCTGTAGCTCAGCTGGTTAGAGCACCGTGTTGATAACGCGGGGGTCGTTGGTTCGAGTCCAACCAGCCCTACCAATCAGCACCAAGCATCACCTGAATGGGGGATTAGCTCAGCTGGGAGAGCACCTGCTTTGCAAGCAGGGGGTCGTCGGTTCGATCCCGTCATCCTCCACCATTTAGATGGTAAAAGTTCAAACGTAAGCCTGGCGAATACGCCAACGCGGTTTAGGTTTGGTCTTTTCGAGATCACTGTTTTTTCGTTCTTTAACAATCTGGAAGAAGTAAAGTTTTTAAGTATGTAGCGCAAATCGGAAACGAGATGTGATGCATGCTTGGGTAGTAGTATTTGTATCATTGCAACACAGCTGTACTCTTGTACCTGTGACGATCTCTGTTGTCAGCAGAGGCCAACGTTATAGGGACAAGCGAATAAGTGCACATGGTGGATGCCTTGGCGATTACAGGCGATGAAGGACGTAGTAGCTTGCGATAAGCTGCGGGGAGCTAGCAAACGAGCTTTGATCCGCAGATTTCCGAATGGGGAAACCCGGCCTTTATAGGTCATTGCATACTGAATACATAGGTATGCAAAGCGAACGCGGCGAACTGAAACATCTAAGTAGCTGCAGGAAAAGAAATCAACCGAGATTCCCAAAGTAGTGGCGAGCGAAATGGGATGAGCCTGTATGTAATAGTCGATCGGATAGTGGAAGCCTCTGGAAATAGGCGCCATAGAGGGTGATAGCCCCTTACACGAAATTCGAACGGTGGTACTAAGCATACGACAAGTAGGGCGGGACACGAGAAATCCTGTCTGAACATGGGGGGACCATCCTCCAAGGCTAAATACTCGTAATCGACCGATAGTGAACCAGTACCGTGAGGGAAAGGCGAAAAGAACCCCGGGAGGGGAGTGAAATAGATCCTGAAACCGTGTGCATACAAACAGTAGGAGCGGACTTGTTCCGTGACTGCGTACCTTTTGTATAATGGGTCAGCGACTTACATTCAGTGGCGAGGTTAACCGTATAGGGGAGCCGTAGAGAAATCGAGTCCGAATAGGGCGACAGTCGCTGGGTGTAGACCCGAAACCAAGTGATCTACCCATGGCCAGGATGAAGGTGCGGTAACACGCCCTGGAGGTCCGAACCCACTAATGTTGAAAAATTAGGGGATGAGCTGTGGGTAGGGGTGAAAGGCTAAACAAACTTGGAAATAGCTGGTTCTCTCCGAAAACTATTTAGGTAGTGCCTCAAGTATCACCATCGGGGGTAGAGCACTGTTATGGCTAGGGGGTCATTGCGACTTACCAAACCATTGCAAACTCCGAATACCGATGAGTGCGAGCTTGGGAGACAGACATCGGGTGCTAACGTCCGGTGTCAAGAGGGAAACAACCCAGACCGCCAGCTAAGGTCCCAAAGATTGGCTAAGTGGAAAACGAAGTGGGAAGGCTAAAACAGTCAGGATGTTGGCTTAGAAGCAGCCATCATTTAAAGAAAGCGTAATAGCTCACTGATCGAGTCGTCCTGCGCGGAAGATGTAACGGGGCTAAGCCAGTCACCGAAGCTGCGGATATGTTTTAGGACATATGGTAGGAGAGCGTTCTGTAAGCCTGCGAAGGTGTCTTGTAAAGGATGCTGGAGGTATCAGAAGTGCGAATGCTGACATGAGTAGCGATAATGGGGGTGAAAAGCCTCCACGCCGTAAGCCCAAGGTTTCCTGTTCAACGTTCATCGGAGCAGGGTGAGTCGGCCCCTAAGGCGAGGCAGAGATGCGTAGCTGATGGGAAGCAGGTTAATATTCCTGCACCGTCGTATGATGCGATGGGGGGACGGATCGCGGAAGGTTGTCTGGCTGTTGGAATAGCCAGTTTTTGACTCATAGAAGGTGCTTAGGCAAATCCGGGCACGTAATTCAAGGGGTCGAGACGAGGAACTTAGGTTCTGAAGCAATCGGAAGTGGTTCCAAGAAAAGCCTCTAAGCTTCAGTCATACGAGACCGTACCGCAAACCGACACAGGTGGGCGAGATGAGTATTCTAAGGCGCTTGAGAGAACTCGGGAGAAGGAACTCGGCAAATTGGTACCGTAACTTCGGGATAAGGTACGCCCTAGTAGTTTGATTGGTTTACTCCATGAGGATGAACGGGTTGCAATAAAATGGTGGCTGCGACTGTTTAATAAAAACACAGCACTCTGCAAACACGAAAGTGGACGTATAGGGTGTGACGCCTGCCCGGTGCTGGAAGATTAAATGATGGGGTGCAAGCTCTTGATTGAAGTCCCAGTAAACGGCGGCCGTAACTATAACGGTCCTAAGGTAGCGAAATTCCTTGTCGGGTAAGTTCCGACCTGCACGAATGGCGTAACGATGGCCACACTGTCTCCTCCCGAGACTCAGCGAAGTTGAAATGTTTGTGATGATGCAATCTACCCGCGGCTAGACGGAAAGACCCCATGAACCTTTACTGTAGCTTTGCATTGGACTTTGAATCAATCTGTGTAGGATAGGTGGGAGGCTTTGAAGCGGACACGCTAGTGTTCGTGGAGCCAACCTTGAAATACCACCCTGGTTCATTTGAGGTTCTAACCTTGGTCCGTTATCCGGATCGGGGACAGTGCATGGTAGGCAGTTTGACTGGGGCGGTCTCCTCCTAAAGTGTAACGGAGGAGTTCGAAGGTACGCTAATTACGGTCGGACATCGTGATGATAGTGCAATGGCATAAGCGTGCTTAACTGCGAGACCGACAAGTCGAGCAGGTACGAAAGTAGGACATAGTGATCCGGTGGTTCTGTATGGAAGGGCCATCGCTCAACGGATAAAAGGTACTCTGGGGATAACAGGCTGATTCCTCCCAAGAGTTCATATCGACGGGGGAGTTTGGCACCTCGATGTCGGCTCATCACATCCTGGGGCTGTAGCCGGTCCCAAGGGTATGGCTGTTCGCCATTTAAAGTGGTACGTGAGCTGGGTTTAAAACGTCGTGAGACAGTTTGGTCCCTATCTGCCGTGGGCGTTGGAAATTTGAAGGGGGCTGCTCCTAGTACGAGAGGACCGGAGTGGACGAACCTCTGGTGTACCGGTTGTCACGCCAGTGGCATTGCCGGGTAGCTAAGTTCGGAAGAGATAACCGCTGAAAGCATCTAAGCGGGAAACTTGCCTTGAGATGAGATTTCCCAGAGCCTTGAGCTCTTTAAAGGGTCGTTCGAGACCAGGACGTTGATAGGCTGGGTGTGGAAGTGCAGTAATGCATTAAGCTAACCAGTACTAATTGCCCGTACGGCTTGTCCCTATAACCTTGGTAGTCCAGGGTTACAAGAGTTCAGCTGTTGTTGATACAAATACGACCCCAAAATAAAAACTACTTCTTCCAGATTCAGAGTCTCGTTGCATGTGCAACGAAGCTCGTACAAGTTATGCCTGATGACCATAGCAAGTCGGTCCCACCCCTTCCCATCCCGAACAGGACCGTGAAACGACTTTGCGCCGATGATAGTGCTGCAACCAGTGTGAAAGTAGGTTATCGTCAGGCTAGTTATATAGAAAAGCCCCGCTCAGTGATCTGAGTGGGGCTTTTCGCTTTGGGCGATCGATATTCACGCAATCAAACAACTGCTACCACTCGACTGATATGACGCAAAAAAAGCCCGCTGATTCACATCAGCGGGCTTTTTACATGCAGACAAGAATAAGCCAAAGCCTGCTTACACACCCCAAAGGATATCGGTCTTGTTATCACGCGCCGAGCGCAGCATTTCCAGCAGCGGATACATGCGGGTCGAGAAACTGACGACCTCGATCGCCTGATGGTCATGGTCGTCTTCATCGCGGTGATGCGCATGAACATCGTGCGCCACCTGATCCGATACCTGATGCTTGCGGGACTCTTCGATCTCCTCTTCGACCAGCGAAATCACCTGCGTGGCTTCGGCCGAGGTAATCACGCCGCGTTCCGGCTCCTTGTGCAGAAGGTCAAGGATACGTTTGGCATGTTCCTGATACATCAGAACTTCTGGATACGTTTTGCATTTAAATGTAATCAACATAGCTATCTCTTGGTTTTGTTAGTAATTAAACGATAGCACGACTCGTGCCCCTTCACAGTGCGGTCGCGCTCACATCGGTCGAGGCCGCAACATCCACGCAGTGGCAGGGACGGCAATGGCAATGACCGCAGCCCCTGCGGCTGTGACGATACCCATGGCGTCCAGTGGCCCGAGTGTGGCTGCCGACAGCAGCCAGCCCAACGCGCCCCATGCCAGGCTGTTGAACAATTCAAGCACGTTCATCACGAAGCCACCCTTGCCACGCCCCTTGAAATTACTGCGCACGCCAGGCCGACCGCACCAGAACACCACCAGACCGGCGCCCATGACGGCGCCGCACACGACCAGGAATCCGACCAGCCCGGCGGCCGGCATCCGCATTGTCAGCCATAGCAGAGGAACCGCCACCAACCCCAGCACCGGCATCATCGCCGCTGCCAGCTTGGCGCGCCGCACCGTGCGCTGCGACGCGGGCGATACCAGCAGCAGATCCGGCGCATCCTCGGCCGACAACGCAATCCATGCCAACGCACCTGTCAGCGAACTGCACAGCAACGCCAAGCCCGCGCCGATGGCTTGCACCTGCACATCGGCACGCTTGAAAATCAGGAAGAACAACGGCAGCAAAAACAGTATTTGCAGCATCACCTGCGACAGCAATTGCGGATCGCGCACGATCAGGCGCCATTCCTTGATGACCACCGTGCGAAACAGGCTACGCCCGAAGCGGGGCTGCGCCGTTGTCGATGACGCCTTGCCCGCAGCGAGTGACGACGTCGACGCGGCCAGTTGCAGCCCGCGCGCAAAGAAGCGATGCGTGCGCCAGGTCGTCAGCATGAACATGCTGCACGCGAGGGCGCCCAGTAGCAGCACTGGCAACTGCTCACCCAGCATCGCCCGGGCCGGCAGCCAGAGCAGGCTATCCGCTACATTCTGTGCCTGCACCAGTCCCAGCACGGTATCGCGAATGCCATCCTGCGTTTGCCTCGACGTGAGCGCATGCAGCTGCGACGCGATGACCAGCAGCGCGCCAGCCAGCGCCCCCACGATCTGCGCCACGACGCGTGTACGGCGCGCACCGAGCACGCGCACGAGGCCAAGCGTGAGCAGCATGGCGCCACAGCTGCACAGCACCGCAAGGGCGATCACGCCCGGATAAATCCCGAGCCAGCGAAATTGGCCCTGCAGCAGCCCCGCATGCGCGAACGGCGCCAGCAAAAACAGGTACAGCGCCGCCGTACCCGCACACACGCCCAGCAGCCGCACCGTGAAAATGCTGCGCGAGGGCAGGGGTGACGACAGCAGCAAATCGAGGTCGCTACGCTCGAACATGACGACGACGCATGCCTTGATCGCCGATGACAGCATGAAGGTCGTGGCCACGATCAGCAGGGCGGACACCGCCAGCAGGATGCGCGGATCGTCGCCCGGCATCCCTGCCAGCTGGCGCACGACAAACCAGCCCCCCACATGCATGGCGATACAGCCAGCGGCCGCCAGACCGAGCGCCAGATTGCCTGGCCGGCGCCGCCCGTCCGCCGCTTTGCCGCCGGCTGCATTGAACCAGGCAAGCCGCAGCTCGTGCTGCAGCAGCCAGCCGACGCTGCCCGGCGCCAGCCTCATGGTGCGGCCATCAGGTGCAGGAACATGTCTTCGAGGCTGCCGCCCGGCGTACGTTCGCGCAGCGCGTCCAGCGTGCCTTCGGCGATCAGCCGGCCCTGGCGAATGATCCCGATGCGGTGCGCCAGGCGCTCGGCCACTTCCAGGATGTGCGTTGTCAGGATGACGGTGCCGCCCTTGGCCACGTGCGCCAGCAGCAGGTCTTTCACCTGGCGCGCTGCCGCTGCATCCAGGCCAGTGAGCGGCTCGTCGAGGATCAAGAGTTTCGGGTCGTGGATCAGGGCGCCGGCCAGTGCGAGCTTCTGCTTCATCCCGCGCGAAAAACCTTCGGTCAGCTCGTCCGCATGCTGGCTCAGGTCGAGCCAGTCGAGCAGTTCGCGTGCGCGCGGTTCGGCGTCCTGCGCCGGCACGCCCCACAGGCCGGCGACAAATTCGAGGTACTCGTACGGCTTGAGCTTCCCGTACAACATTGGCTCGTCCGGCAGATAGGCGAGCTTCGCTTTGGCAGCTGCCGGCGCCGCAGTCATGTCCACGCCCAGCACCTCAATCGTGCCGGCGTCGGGCGCCAGCAGGCCCGTGACCAGGCGCAGCGTCGTCGTCTTGCCAGCGCCGTTCGGCCCGAGCAGCGCATAGAACTCGCCGCGCCGGACCAGCAGGTCGAGGCCATCGACGGCAGGGCGGCCGAACTGCTTGCGCAGGCCGACCAGGCGCAGGGCGGGGAACTGGTCATCCATGGGTGACCTCAAAAGCTCGTGAAGGATGTGAGGAACTGCTCGACCTGTTCCGGCGGCGTCTTGCCGGCGGGGCCCAGCACGATGACCTGGTAGACGCGGTTGCCCTTCGCGGCGAAGCGCCCGCTCAGATGCATTGGCGCGCCCTGGCCGGCGCCCGTGGCATCCACGTTCAGGTCACCAGTGGCCGCAGCGTCGGGCGCGCCGATATTGCGCAGCAGCGCCAGGCGCATGGCCGGCAGCGCCGCCTGCGCGCGCGCCGCATCGGGTGCGACAGCGGTGCCCACGGCGAACGTCGTGTTGTCCACCTTGGCCGCCGTCATCGTCATCTCGACCTGCAGGCCGTTCAGATCCACCGTGCGGGTCAGGGTCGCAGGCTTGGCCGGAAACAGCGCCTTGAAGCGGCCGTCCTCGCTCGTATGATCACGCCAGTTATAGGCCGGATTGCAGCCGGCCAGCAGCGCGCCCGCCAGGAGGATCGGGACAATCTGCAGGGCACGCACGATAGAGGGTCGCATGCGTCGATGGTAACAGCAGCGCTGCAGAACGCAACACCTGCAACTCACGCTGCGATTCACGCTGCTGTTCATGCTGCTACTCACGCTGCAACGCGCGCCGGTACCCAATGGCCTCGGCCACGTGCGTGGCTGCCACATGTTCGCTGCTGGCCAGATCGGCCACCGTACGCGCCACTTTAAGAACGCGGTGATACGCACGCGCCGACCAGTGCAGATGCCGGGCCGTGGCATGCAACAGGCGTTCTCCGGAATCGTCAGGCGCGCAATAGCGGTCGATATCGCGCGGGCCGAGGTGGCTGTTGGGCCACCCCTGGCGCGCCATCTGCACCGCACGCGCCTCTGCTACCCGCGCTGCGATCACGCTGCTCGGTTCCCCGTCGCCGCGTGCGCCCATGCTCTCGGGCCCCAGCGCCGCGACCGGCAACTGGATATCGATGCGATCGAGCAGAGGGCCCGAGATGCGGCTCTGGTAACGCCGCACGGAGTCTTCGGTACAGCGGCACTTGCCGCTGGCATGACCGAGCCAGCCGCACGGACACGGATTCATCGCTGCAATGAGCTGGAAGCGCGCCGGAAAATCGGCCTGGTGCGCCGCGCGCGAAATCGTGATCTGCCCCGACTCGAGCGGCTCGCGCAGCACCTCGAGCACGCGCCGGTCGAACTCGGGCAGCTCGTCCAGAAACAATACCCCATGATGCGCGAGCGAGACTTCGCCGGGCCGCGGCACGCTGCCGCCGCCCACCAGGGCCACGCCGGACGTCGTGTGATGCGGGCTGCGAAATGGCCGCTGGCGCCAGCGTTGTGGCGAGAAGCCGCCCGCGAGCGATTGCACGGCAGCCGATTCGAGCGCTTCGGCGTCACTCATCAACGGCAGCAAGCCAGGCAGGCGCGCCGCCAGCATGCTCTTGCCCGCGCCGGGCGGGCCGACCAGCAAACATGAATGCGCGCCGGCCGCCGCCACCTCGAGCGCGCGCTTGGCATGCTGCTGGCCCTTGACCTCGGCGAAATCGGGGTAGCACACCGCATGCGCAAGGGCCGGACCCACATGCCGCACCAGCTTAGGTGCATCGGGCGCATTGGCGAAGTGCGCGCAGACCTCGAGCAGCGTGCGCGCCGGCAGGATCTCGGCTGCTTCTACCAGCGCCGCTTCGTCGGCATTGGCCAGCGGCAGGATGAAGGCCCGGCCCTTTAGGTCGGTCTGTAAAGCAGATTGTGAAGAACCCGCGCGCACCATCGCGAACGCCATCGCCAATGCACCACGAATCGGCCGCAGCTCGCCCGACAGCGACAATTCGCCAGCGAACTCGTAGCGGTCCAGTGCATCGCCCCGGATCTGGTGCGATGCGGCCAGGATGCCCAGCGCAATCGGCAGATCGAATCGGCCGGATTCCTTGGGCAGATCGGCCGGCGCGAGATTGATCGTGATGCGGCGCGGCGGGATATCAAAGCCCGAATTCTGCAGCGCGGCGCGCACGCGATCCTTCGCTTCGCGCACTTCGGTGTCGGGCAAGCCGACGATCGTCCAGCCGGGCAGGCCGTTGGCCAGATGCACTTCGACATTGACGGGCGGCGCGGCCATGCCGGCCAGCGCGCGGCTTTTCAGGACGGCGAGACTCATCGGATTCCTTCTGTAGAACGCCAGGGTGCCCCATCCTAAAGCGCGGGTCGCACCACCGTTTGAGAGCGGACAGGCGTGCGCGCGCTTGCCCGTTCATGACCGATGCATATACCCGGGTTCTCGTCGTTCATGCCGCAATTCATACCGTCTGTCACAAAATGCAGACATTGCTTTTTGTTAACGTTACATTGATCGTGAACAGCACCACAACCGCAACCGTTCCCGGAGAATCAGTCCATGCTATCGATCAAGCAGCTCAACAAGACCTATGCCAATGGCGTCAAGGCGATCAACAACGTCAGTCTCGAGATCCCCAACGGCATGTTTGGCCTGCTCGGCCCGAACGGCGCCGGCAAATCGTCGCTGATGCGCACGATCGCCACGCTGCAGGACCCCGACAGCGGCAGCATCGATTTCAACGGCCTGGATGTGTTGAAGGACAAGGAGGGCTTGCGCCGCCAGCTCGGCTATCTGCCGCAGGACTTTGGCGTCTACCCCAAAGTGAGCGCCGAAAAGCTGCTGAACCATTTCGCCGTCCTCAAGGGCCTGACGGCCAAGGGCGAGCGCAAGGAGATGGTCGAGGCGCTGCTGCACCAGACCAATCTGTGGGAAGCGCGCTCGCGCGGCCTGGGCACCTTCTCTGGCGGCATGCGCCAGCGCTTCGGCATCGCGCAGGCGCTGCTTGGCGCGCCGCGCCTGGTGATCGTCGACGAACCGACCGCAGGTCTGGACCCCGATGAACGCAACCGCTTCCTGAACCTGCTGGCCAAGATCGGCGAACAGGTGGTCGTGATCCTGTCGACCCACATCGTCGAAGACGTCACCGATCTGTGCCCGCGCATGGCGATGATCGCGAAGGGCACCGTGCTGCTGCAGGGCGAGCCACAAGCTGCGATCGACACACTCAAGAGCCGCGTGTGGCGCCGCACCGTCAGCCAGGATGCGCTGGCCGACTACCAGCGCGATTTCAACGTGCTCTCCACGCGCCTGGTAGCGGGGCGGCCGCAGATCAACGTGTTCGCCGAATCGCAGCCGGACGACGGCTTCGTCAGCGTCGAGCCGGACCTGGAAGACGTCTACTTCCTCCAGATCCGCAACGCCAATCGCGCGGCCGTTTCGACGACCGATGCGGCGCCGGCGTCCACCGCACCGGTCGTGGCGTAAGGAGCCGGCATGCTACGGGAATTCTTCAAGTTCGAGCTGGGCATCCAGCTGCGCCAGCCACTGTTGTGGGTGTGCGCGCTGATCTTCGGCGCGCTGGCCTTTGGCGCGACCACCACCGATGCGATCCAGATCGGCGGCAGCATTGGTAACGTGAACCGCAATGCGCCGGTCGTCGTCGCGCAGCTGCTCGGCGTCTTCAGCCTCATGTCGATGTTCGTCGTCACCATCTTCATCGCCGGCTCGGTGCTGCGCGACGGCGACGTCGGCATTTCCGACATGCTGTTTGCCACGCCAATGAAAAAGCACGACTACCTCGTCGGCCGCTTCCTGGCGGGTCTGCTGGCCTGCATGGTGATCTTCGCGGTGATCGTGGCAGGGATGATGCTCGGTCCCCTGATGCCGTGGATCGACGCCGAGCGCGTGGGGCCGTTCCCCGGCGCGGCCTACCTGTGGGCGCTGTGCGTGCTGGTGGTACCGAACCTGCTGTTCATCGGTGCCTTGCTGATGCTGCTGGCCGCAACCACGCGCTCGATCATGATGGTGTATGTCGGCGTGATGGCGTTCTTCGTGCTGTGGATCCTGGCCGGCAAATTCACCAGCAATATCGACAATGAGTGGTTCGCCGTGCTGGCCGATCCGTTCGGCCTGCGCGCCCTTGGCCGCGCCACGCGCTACTTCTCGACTGCCGAATCGAATGCCGGCCTGCCGGCCATCGGCGGCTATATGCTGGCCAACCGGCTGTTGTGGAGCGTGGTCGGCCTGGCGCTGCTTGGCCTGACGCTGGCGCTGTTCAAGCCGCAGCGCGCCGGTACCGGCAAGCGCCTGTTCGGCAAGGCCAAAGCGGCAGCGCCGGCAGTGGGCACACCGGCGCACGTTGCGCTGCCACGCATCGCGCCGCGCTTCACACGCGCCACGCGCTGGACCCAGTGCTGGCATATCTTCGTCTTCGACGCGGTCGCCGTCTTCAAGAGCGTGCCGTTCCTGGTCATGCTGCTGTTCGGCGTACTCAATATGGTGGGCAGCTCGAGTCAGCTGCACCAGATGTTCGGCACCGATGTCTACCCGCGCACCTACCTGATGATCGAGCTGCTCAAGGGCAGCTACAACTTCCTGCTGCTGATCATCGTGATCTTCTACGCCGGTGAACTGATTTTCAAGGAGCGCCAGGCCGGCATCGCCGATGTGAGCGACGCGATGCCGATGCCGAACTGGGCGCCGCTGGTGGCGAAGAGCCTGGCCCTCGTGGGCGTGGTGCTGGCCTTCCTGTTTGCTGGGATCCTGACCGCGATCACTATCCAGCTGTACAAGGGCGGGGCGCCGATCGAACCGATGGTGTATCTGCAGGGCGTGTTCATGGCCGGCACGCCGTACATCCTGATGGCGCTGATCGCCGTGGCACTGCAGGTCGTCACGAACAACAAGTTTCTGGGCTACCTGTTCATGATCGTGCTGATCGTGTCGCAAATCGTCCTCTCGGTCCTGCACTTCGATCACAACCTGTACAACATCGCCCTGCTGCCCGAGACGCCGTACTCGGACATGAACGGCTTCGGCCACTTCATCGCAGGCTGGTCGTGGTTCGCGCTGTACTGGACCCTGTTTGCCGTGGCGGGCCTGATCGTGGCCCAGGCATTCTGGGTTCGTGGCCTGTCGGTCGAGTGGCGCACGCGCACGCGTGAAGCCACGCGGCGCCTGAAAAGCCCATCGGGCGTTGCATTGGGCGCCTGCACGATCGCGTTCGCGCTGGTGGGTGGGTGGATCTTCCACAATACCGTCACGCTGGGCCGCTACGAAGCGCAGAACGTGGCGATGGACAAGCAGGCCAGGTACGAAAAGATCTACCGCAAGTACAAGGACCTGCCGCACGTGAAAATCGTCGACGTGCGCGCCGCCGTGGACATCTACCCGGCCGAGCGGCGCGTGATGGTCAAGGGCCGTTACGTCTTCGAGAACAAGACGAGCCAGCCGCTGGACACGCTGCGCCTGCAGGTCAATCCGGACGTCGTGACCACGTTTGCCGGCCTGCCCGCGCACACGGTGGTCCTGGACGACCAGGTAGCGGGCTTCCGGATACTCAAGCTCGCGCAGCCGACGGCGCCAGGCGCCCGCCTGGCGCTGGACTTCACGGTCGACGTGCGCCGCCCCGGTTTTTCCAACGCGGGCAGGGGCGACACGCTCAACCTGAATGGCACGTTTTTCAACAACCGCGAGTTCTTCCCGCTGGTCGGCTACCAGAGCGAGTTCGAACTACTGGATCGCAACGAGCGCCGCAAGCGCGGCCTGGGCGAACCGGAACGCATGGCCAAGCTCGAAAACCAGGCGGCCCGCGCCAATACGATGTTCGGGGACGACGCCGACTGGATCAGTTTCGACACCACCGTCTCGACCAGCGGCGACCAGATCGCGCTGGCGCCGGGCTACCTGCAAAAGGCGTGGAAGGAAAACGGCCGCAACTACTATCGCTACAAGATGGACCAGAAGATGATGCCGTTCTTCGCCTATCTGTCGGCCAACTGGCAGGTCAGGAAAAGCGACTGGCATGGTATCCCGATCGAGATCTATCACGATCCGAAACACGCTTACAACGTGGACCGGATGATCGCGGGCACGCAAAAGTCGCTCGACTACTTCACGACCCAGTTCACGCCCTACCAGCACAAGCAGGTGCGCATCCTGGAATTTCCGAACTACCAGCGCTTCGCGCAATCGTTCGCCAACACGATCCCGTTCTCGGAAGCGATCGGCTTCATCGCCGACCTGCGCAACAAGGAAGACATCGACTACGTGTTCTACGTGACGGCGCACGAGATGGCGCACCAGTGGTGGGGCCACCAGGTCACGGCCGCGAATGTGCAGGGCGCGAGCATGCTGATCGAATCGCTGGCGCAGTACTCGGCGCTGATGGTGATGGAGAAGGAATACGGCCCGCACAAGATGCGCCGTTTCCTGCGCTATGAACTGGACCGCTATCTCAGTTCGCGCGGCGCCGAAAAGATCGAGGAACTGCCCCTGGTGCGCGTGGAGAACCAGGACTACATCCACTACCGCAAGGGCAGCCTGGTCTTCTACCGCCTGCGCGATGAGATCGGCGAGGCGGCGCTCAACCGCGCCCTCAAGCGCTTCCTGCAGGACAAGGGCTATCAAGAGGCGCCGTTTGCGACATCCGCCGAACTGGTCGACTACATCCGCGCCGAAGCCCCGGTCGGCAAGCACGCGCTGATCGCCGACCTGTTCGAGCGCATCGTCTTCTACGATAACCGCGTGACCGAGGCGAAGGCCGTCAAGCGCCCGGACGGACAGTGGGACGTGACGATGAAACTGCACCTGGCGAAGATGCAGGCCGACGGCAAGGGACAGGAAACCCCGCGCACCTATGATGAGGCAGTGGAGATCGGCGTGTTCGCACGGGCGAAGGATGCCAAGGAATCGGACGAGCGCGTGCTGTTATTGGAGAAGCGTGTACTGCGGGGAGAGAATCCGACTGTGACGGTGACCGTCAAAGAGCGGCCGTTCGATGTGGGTATCGATCCGTACAACAAGCTGATCGACCGCGTGGCGCGTGACAACCGCAAGGAAGTCAGCGTCGATTGAAGTCCGGGTAGTAGCGTGGGCGGGTTTCCCGCCCACGTGTTGACTGTTTAATGCTTGTCGAGCGTTGGCGGCACGACGATCGTCGGATCTTCGGGTGCAGCCGGGAATGGCGCGGTAGCCGACGGCGCAGCGCCTGGCATTGGAATCGCTGAGCTGCCCGAGGTCGGAAAAGCGGCCGATGCCGATGCCGATGCCGCTGTCGCCGAGGTTGCCGATGACGTTGACGACGCCGCCGTGGTGCTGCCTGCACCCAGCTTGGCTTCCAGCTCGCTCACGCGCAGTTCGAGTGCCTCAAGCTTGCTGCGGGTCTTGGCCAGCACCTGGGCCTGGATATCGAATTCCTCGCGCGTGACCAGATCGAGCTTGGAAAAGCCCGACGTCATGGCCGCCTTCACATTGCGTTCAATGTCCTTGGCCGGGCCGCTCTCGAGCGCCTGGTTGATCTTGCCCTGCAAGTCGCTGAAGAAGTTGCTATTACTCATATCCATTTCCCTTTCTGCCGAGGCCGCACGCTCCATGATGGTGCAATGTGACCTGATGTAGTGCGCCGAACGGCCGTCTGGGTGCCGTGTGCGGTCCGTTGTGTTGTAGCAAAACCGATGTGGGGCGTGTTTACCAAAAAAACAAGGACCTTTTTCCCGTTTGTGAGCTGGGTTATGAGCTGGCACGCATCCTGCTAAATAAAGCATAGATAAAGAACATCACAAGGATCCATAAGCAGTCATTTTTCATGTTGTTCATCAAGGGGGTTTGTCATGAAGTGCAAAGCAAAATTCAGCGCAGTTGTCCTGGCAGTGTCGGCACTCGCCAGCACGCAGGGCATGGCACAGGAACAACCCGCCGAACACCAGGTGAGCTACAACGCGAGCATCACCAGCGACTACCGTTACCGCGGCCTGTCGCAAACAGCCCTCGACCCGGCCCTCCAGGGCGGCGTCGACTACGTACATGGCCCATCCGGCTTCTACGTGGGCACCTGGCTTTCCACCATCAAATGGACGAAAGACCTGGGCGGCGACGGCAATATCGAATGGGACGTCTATGGCGGCAAGCGCGGTCAGTTGAGCGACGCGATCAGCTATGACATTGGCGGCCTGTATTACTACTACCCGGACAACGGGTTGAATCCGAGCGCGAACACGTTCGAGCTGTACGGCAAACTCGGCTACGGCCCGGCTTACATCAAGTACTCGCACTCGACGACCAATCTGTTCGGCACCGCCGACAGCAAGCGCAGCGGCTATCTGGACGTGGGCGCCGATATCGACGTCAGCAACGGCTTCATCCTGAACCTGCACGTCGGGCGCCAGAAACTGAAGAACAACAGCGCGTTTTCGTACACCGACTACAAGGTCGGCGTCACCAAGGACTTCGGCGTCGCCACCGTGGCGCTGGCGTGGCACAAGGCGAATACCGATGCCTACCTGAGCCCGCAAGGCAAGAATCTCGGCAAGTCCGCCGCCGTGCTGTCCGTCTCAAAAACTTTTTGATTGCAAAAGAGGCAATACCATGAAAATGATCACCGCCATCATCAAGCCCTTCAAGCTCGACGAGGTGCGAGAGGCACTGTCGGAAATCAACGTGCAAGGCATGACCGTGACCGAAGTGAAGGGTTTCGGTCGCCAGAAAGGCCACACCGAGCTGTACCGTGGCGCCGAGTACGTCGTCGACTTCCTGCCCAAGATCAAGATCGAAGCCGCGGTCGACGATGCCATCGTCGACCAGGTCATTGATGCGATCCAGGGCGCTGCCCGCACCGGCAAGATCGGTGACGGCAAGATCTTCGTGGCCGACCTGAACCAGGTCATCCGTATCCGTACCGGCGAGACCGGCAACGACGCACTGTAAGAGGGAATGTTTTCATGAAGCGTATAACTACAACGATACTGACCGCCTTGCTGGGCCTGGGCGTTGCCCTGCCGGCCATGGCGGCGCCGTCCATCAACAAGGGGGATACGGCCTGGATGTTCGTCGCCACGCTGCTGGTGATCCTGATGACCATTCCCGGCCTGGCGCTGTTCTACGGTGGCCTCGTGCGCGCCAAGAACATGCTGTCGGTGCTGATGCAGGTGATGATGGTGTTTGCCCTCGTGATCGTGCTGTGGTGTCTGTACGGCTACTCGCTGGCCTTCACGCAGGGCAACGCGTTCATCGGCGGCTTCGACCGGGCCTTCCTGCAAGGCATCTGGGATCCGGTCGCCGGCAAGTTTGCGATGGCTGCGACCTTCAGCAAAGAGACGATGATTCCCGAATTCATCTTCGTCGCCTTCCAGGGCACCTTCGCAGCGATTACCTGCGCGCTGATCGTTGGCGCCTTTGCCGAACGCGCCAAGTTCGCGGCCGTGCTGGTGTTCGTCGTGCTGTGGTTCACCTTCGGCTACCTGCCGGTCGCGCACATGGTCTGGTTCTGGGCCGGTCCTGACGCCATCACCGACGCTGCGTCGCTGCAAACCGTTACCGCAGCTGCCGGCTACCTGTGGCAGCAGGGCGCGCTCGACTTCGCGGGCGGTACCGTGGTCCATATCAATTCGGCCGTGGCCGGCCTGGTGGGTGCCTATGTGATCGGCAAGCGGATCGGCTACGGACGTGAATCGATGGCGCCACACTCGCTGCCGATGACGATGGTCGGCGCATCGCTGCTGTGGGTCGGCTGGTTCGGCTTCAATGCCGGCTCGGCGCTCGAAGCAGGCGACGTGGCGGCACTGGCGTTCCTCAACACGCTGCTGGCCACCGCCGGCGCGACCCTCACCTGGGTGCTGGGCGAGTGGATCTTCAAGCACAAGCCATCGATGCTGGGCGCCGCATCGGGCGCCGTGTCGGGCCTGGTGGCCATCACCCCAGGCGCCGGCTTCGTCGGTCCGATGGGCGCGCTGGTCATCGGCCTGCTGGCCGGTATCGTCTGCCTGTGGGGCGTGACGGGTCTGAAGCGCCTGCTGCGCGCCGACGATTCGCTCGACGTGTTCGGCGTGCACGGCGTGGGCGGTATCCTGGGCGCGATGCTGACCGGCGTGTTTGCGTCGCCGGCACTGGGCGGGCAGGGCGTGTGGGATTACACGACCAATGCGATGAACACGAGCTACTCGATCGTCGGCCAGCTGTGGATCCAGGCCCATGCGATCGGCGTGACCGTCATCTGGTCGGCCGTCGTCGCCTTCATCGCCTTCAAGCTGGTGGATATCGTGATCGGTCTGCGTGTGCCGGAAGAAGAGGAACGCGAAGGCCTGGACATCACGAGCCACGGCGAGTCGGCTTACCGCTACTGATCCGCTCAGTCGTCGGTTGTCCCTGAAAACGTCGTCTCCGCACAAGCGGGGACGGCGTTTTTTGCATTCTTCGCATTGCCCTTTAAAATACCCGGACCAACCCCATATGCGATTCCCAACTTAATTAACAACAAGAAGCGCACAACAAGGACGTCCAATCAATGGTTCCGCACCTCGCCACCGCCCAGACCGGTCCTTTGCTGGACCTGGAAAAGAAAATCCTCGAAGCCACGCCTGCCATCGAGCGCTGGTTCCGCCTCGAGTGGCAGGAGCACACGCCGCCCTTTTATTGCTCGGTCGATCTGCGCAATGCCGGTTACAAGCTCGCACCCGTGGACACCAACCTGTTCCCGGGCGGCTTCAACAACCTGGCCAGCGAAATGCTGCCGCTGACGGTGCAGGCGGCCATGGCCGCTGTCGACAAGTATTGCCCGGACGCGCGCAACCTGCTGCTGGTGCCGGACGCCGACCGCCGCAGCCCGATCTACCTGCAGAACGTCGCGCGCCTGATGCAGATCTTCCGCCAGACCGGCTTGCATGTCCGCCTTGGCACGTTCTCGCCCGACATCACCGAGCCGACACCGCTGGCGCTGCCTGACGGCAATATGCTCGTGCTTGAGCCGCTCGTGCGATCAAGCAATGGCCGCCGCGTCGGCCTGCCCGACTTCGATCCGTGCACCATCCTGCTCAACAATGACCTGTCGGGCGGCATTCCGTCGATCCTGGAGAACGTCCACGAGCAGGCTTTGCTGCCGCCGCTGCACGCCGGCTGGGCGCTGCGCCGCAAGAGCAACCACCTCAAGGCGCTGGACGAAGTGGCCAAGAAGTTCGGCAAACTGATCGACATCGATCCGTGGCTGGTCAACCCGCTGCACAGCACCTGCGCCGAAGTCGACCTGCGCGAGAACGTCGGCACCGAAGCGCTGGCCGACGATGTTTCGGCGCTGTTCTCGAAGATCAAGAAGAAGTACAAGGAATACGGCATGAAGGAGCGCAAGCCCTTCGTGATCCTCAAGCCCGATGCCGGCACCTACGGCATGGGCATCATGACCATCAAGGACGCGAGCGAAGTGCGCGACCTGACCCCGGCCCAGCGCGCGCGCATGTCGGTGGTCAAGGATGGCGTGGCCGTGACCGATCTGATCATCCAGGAAGGCGTGCCCACCTTCGAATCGATCGACGACGCCGTTGCCGAGCCGGTCGTCTACATGATCGACCGCTATGTCGTGGGTGGTTTCTACCGCGTGCACGCCGAGCGCGGCATCGACCAGAACCTCAATGCCCCCGGTTCGCAGTTCGTGCCGCTGGCGTTCGCGCAGCAGCACGCGATGCCCGATCCGAAGGCCAAGCCGGGCACCGCCGCGCCCAACCGCTTTTACGTGTACGGCGTGGTCGCGCGCCTGGGCATGCTGGCCGCGTCGCTCGAACTCGAACGCACCGATCCGAATCCGGAAGTGTACTGACGCACTGCGTCCGGCAAACCTCGGGCCCTGGCCGCGAGGTTTGCCGTTTCGGGCTAAAATCAAGGTATTACATCGATTGGACGCCCCATGAAAATCGCTTTTCTCGCCGACCCGCTGTCCGGATTCAAGATTTACAAGGATTCGACCTTCGCCATGATGCGCGAGGCGGCCCGGCGTGGTCATGCCCTGTACTTCTTCGAACAGCGCGACATGGTGCTCGAAGAAGGCATCGTCAGCGCGCGCGTGACGCAAATCCACCTGACGGGCGAGCCGGATGTCTGGTACACGGCCGATGCCGCAGTCGACGTAAAGCTGTCCGAATTTGACGCCATCATCGAGCGCAAGGACCCGCCGTTCGACATGGAATACGTCTACGGCACCTACCTGCTCGAACTGGCCGTGCGCCAGGGCGCCTGCGTGATCAACAGCCCGTCGGCGATCCGCGACCACAACGAAAAACTGGCGATCGGCCAGTTCAGCCAATACACGTCGCCGACGATGGTCACTTCGGATGAAGCGCGCCTGCGCGCCTTCCACGCCAAGCACGGCGACGTGATCTTCAAGCCGCTCGACGGCATGGGCGGCGCCGGCATCTTCCGCGTAAAGAGCGACGCGCTCAATCTGGGTTCGATCATCGAGACGCTGACGGCCAACGGCCGCCACACGATCATGGCCCAGAAATTCATCCCGGCGATCGACAAGGGCGACAAGCGCGTGCTGGTCATCGGCGGCAAGCCGGTGCCGTTCGTGCTGGCGCGGATTCCGCAAAACGGCGAAGTGCGCGGCAACCTGGCAGCCGGCGGCATCGGCGTGGCGCAACCGATCGGCGAGCGCGATCGCGAGATCGCCGAAGCCCTTGGCCCGTTGCTGGCCGAGCGTGGCCTGTTACTGGTAGGATTGGACGTGATCGGCGAGAACCTGACCGAAGTGAACGTGACCAGCCCGACCTGCTTCCAGGAGATCTTCGACCAGACCGGTTTTGACGTGGCCGCGATGTTCATCGACGCGGTCGAACAGAAAGTACTTGGATAACGACATGGTAGGCATCCTGCTCCTGACCCACGCACCGCTGGGCCAGGCATTCATCGCCGCGGCAACGCACGTATTTCGCGGCCCCACCGAGCGCGTCGAGGCAATCGACGTGACGGCTGACCAGGATATCGGCCAGATCAACTGCCTGGCCAAGGAAGCCATCGCGCGTCTTGACGATGGCGACGGCGTCCTGGTGATCACCGACGTCAAGGGCGGCACGCCGTCGAACTGCTGCAATTCGCTGGCCGACGCGGGCCACGTGGAAGTCATCGCCGGCATCAGCCTGCCGATGCTGCTGCGCGCGATCACGTACCGGCGCGACTCGCTCGACGTGGTGGTGGAAATGGCGTTGGCCGGTGCGCAGAACGGGGCAGTGCGGGTGGATAACCGGATCCGGGTGGGCTAGGGCAGGCGGCGATGGCGTTGGCAATGGCGATGCGTGCGAGGAGATACCGGGCGCAGTCAGACACATTACAAAAAAGATAAAGCGACTATGATTCAACAAGAACTCGAGATCATCAACAAGCTGGGCCTGCACGCACGGGCCTCCGCCAAGTTCACGCAACTGGCCGCCAGATACAAGAGCGACGTCTGGCTCACCCGCAACGGCCGGCGCATCAACGCCAAGTCGATCATGGGTGTCATGATGCTCGCCGCCGGCAAGGGCGCCAAGGTCACGCTCGAAGCCGATGGCGCCGACGAAGAAGCCGCGCTGGCCGCCCTGACGGCGCTCGTCAACGACAAGTTCGGTGAAGGTGAATAATGCCGCGTGAAGCGGTCCCCTCGCGTTCAACGGATTCTTCCATGGCTTCCTTTCTCCTTCACGGCATTCCGGTTTCGCGCGGCATCGCGATCGGCCGCGCGCACCTGCTCACGCCGGCCGCACTCGACGTCAAGCACTATTTGGTCCCTGAAGAACAGGTCGAGGCCGAGGTGCGGCGCCTGCAGGATGCGATCGCCGCCGTCCACCATAATCTGCAGGAACTCTGGACCGGCCTGCCGAAGGATGCTCCGACCGAACTGGGCGCCTTCATCGACGTGCATGCGCTGATCCTGTCCGACCCGATGATCTCCGAAGCGCCGCTGGACATCATCCGCGCGCGCCACTACAACGCCGAATGGGCGCTGGTGACGCAGATCGATGAATTATCAAGCCAGTTCGACGAGATCGAAGACCCCTACCTGCGCGAGCGCAAGTACGACATCCAGCAGGTCGCCGAGCGCGTGCTGAAGGTCTTGACCGGCACTGCGCTGAGCGTCGCGCCGGTGTTTGCCGACGAAGACCAGCCACCGCCGCAGATGATCGTCGTGGCCCACGACATCTCGCCGGCCGACATGCTGGCGTTTCGCGATCGCGATGGCGCATCACGCTCGTTCATCGGCTTCGTCACCGACGTCGGCGGCCAGAACTCGCACACGGCCATCGTCGCGCGCAGCCTGGATATCCCTGCAGTCGTCGGCATGGACCAGGCGTCGCGCCTGGTGGAGCAGGACGACTGGCTGATCGTCGACGGCGACGCCGGCGTCGTCATCTGCAATCCGAGCCAGCTGGTGCTCGAGCAGTACCGCGCGCGCCAGATCACGATGGCCAAGGCACGCAAGCGCCTGCTCAAGCTCAAGAAAACGCCGGCCATCACGCGCGACGGCACCACGATCACGCTGCTGGCCAATATCGAACTGCCCGACGATTGTCCGGCCGCCCTCGAAGCCGGCGCCAATGGCGTGGGCCTGTTCCGCTCCGAATTCCTGTTCATGGGCCGCGGCGCGCAGGCGCTGCGCATCCCGGACGAAGAAGAACAGTTCGAGCAGTACCGCAAGGCGGTGCTGGCGATGAAGGGCCGTCCGGTCACGATCCGCACGCTCGACGTGGGCGCCGACAAGCCGCTCGATCAGACCGACCACACGGCGCTCAATCCGGCGCTCGGCTTGCGCGCGATCCGCTATTGCCTGGCCGAGCCGCAGATGTTTTTGGTGCAGCTGCGCGCGATCCTGCGCGCGTCGGCCTTCGGCAAGGTGCGCATCCTGATCCCGATGCTCGCGCACGCGTTCGAGATCGACCAGACGCTGGGCATGATCGAGCAGGCCAAGATCCAGCTGCGCGACGAGAAGATCCGCTTCGACGAAGGCATCGAGGTCGGCGCCATGATCGAGATCCCGGCTGCCGCGCTGGCGCTGCCGCTGTTCGTGCGGCGCATGGATTTTTTGTCGATCGGTACCAATGACCTGATCCAGTATCTGCTGGCGATCGACCGCGTCGATTACGAAGTGGCGCACCTGTATAATCCGCTGCACCCGGCGGTGCTGCAGCTGATCGCCTCGACCATCGCCACGGGCCACAAGGCAGGGCTGGACGTGGCGGTGTGCGGCGAGATGGCCGGCGACGTCAAGCTCACGCGTCTGCTGCTGGGCATGGGCCTGCGCGAGTTCTCGATGCACCCGGCGCAGCTGCTGGCGGTGAAACAGGAAATTCTGAATACCGACCTTGGCGTGGTCACGACCCGTACCCGGCGTATCCTGCGCGCGATGGAGCCGGGCGAAATCGCCAGCGCCGTCGAGCAGTTGCAGACCCTGTGAGTCGCGCGCCGTTGCCACGCCCGGCAACGGCTTGACCACCGCATCATCAATCAAAGCACACAGTCCCATGGGATCTCTAGGAATAGTCACACCGCAGGCGATGCACTTCGCCGAGCCGCTGCGCCTGCAAAGCGGCGCGCAGCTCAGCAACTACACGCTGATGTATGAAACCTATGGCACGCTCAACGCCGACAGGTCCAATGCGGTGCTGGTCTGCCACGCCCTGAATGCATCGCACCACGTCGCCGGCCAGTATGACACGCCCAAGAGCGCTGGCTGGTGGGACAATATGGTCGGCCCGGGCAAGCCCGTGGACACCGACCGCTTCTTCGTCATCGGTGTGAACAACCTGGGCTCGTGCTTCGGCTCGACCGGCCCGATGCATGTCAATGCCGCTACCGGCAAGCCGTATGGCGCGAGCTTTCCGCTGGTGACCGTGGAAGACTGGGTGACCGCGCAGGCACTGTTGGCCGACCGCCTCGGCATCGACCGCTTTGCTGCCGTGATGGGCGGCTCGCTGGGCGGCATGCAGGCCCTGTCGTGGAGCATCAAGTTCCCGGAGCGCCTGCGCCACTGCATCGTGATCGCGTCCACGCCGAAGCTGTCGGCCCAGAACATCGCCTTCAATGACGTCGCTCGCCAGGCGATCCTGACCGACCCCGATTACCACGGCGGCGACTTTTATGAACATGGCGTGGTGCCGAAGAATGGCCTGAAAGTGGCGCGCATGATCGGCCACATCACGTATCTGTCGAACGACGACATGGCCGAGAAGTTCGGGCGCAAGCTGCGCAACGCCGCCGAGACGAATGACTACAACTTCGACTTTGGCGTGGACTTCGAGATCGAATCGTACCTGCGCTACCAGGGCGACAAGTTCTCGGAATACTTCGATGCCAATACCTACCTGTTGATCACGAAGGCGCTCGACTACTTCGATCCGGCGCGTGAGTACGATGGCAATCTTGAAAAGGCGCTCGTCGGCACCAAAGCGCAGTTCTTGATCGCGTCGTTTACGACCGACTGGCGCTTCTCGCCCGAGCGCAGCCGCGAGATCGTCGAAGCCCTGATCAGCAACCGGCGCCGCGTGACCTACGCCGAAATCGACGCACCGCACGGCCACGATGCCTTCCTGCTCGACGATGCGCGCTACATGAACGTGGTGCGCGCGTATTACAACCGCATCGCCCTCGAACTGGCGCCAGGCGCCGTGACCACCGCCACGGAGGCCGCATGAATTTCGCCGACCTCAATACGCTGCGGCCCGACCTGGCCTTCATCGCGCACTGGGTGGGCGAGCGCGCCCACGTACTCGACGTCGGCTGCGGCGACGGCGCCATGCTGCGCTACCTCGAATCCGGCAAGCGCTGCTCAGGCTACGGCATCGAGATCGCCGACGACAAGGTCCTGGAAAGCACCGCGCGCGGGATCAACGTGATCCAGCACGATATGGAAAAGGGCCTGGGCCTCTTTGGCGACAACACGTTCGACACCGTGCTGTGTCTGAACTCGCTGCAGATGATGCAGCATGTCGAAGGCCTGCTCCGTGACATCGTGCGCGTCGGCCACGAGGCGATCGTCTCGTTCCCGAACTTCGCGCACTGGCCGCACCGCCTGGCGCTGCTGCGCGGGCGCATGCCGGTTTCGCGCGCGCTGCCGTACCAGTGGTACGACACGCCGAACGTGCGCTGCGCCACGATCTACGATTTCCAGGAACTGGCGGTGGAGTGCGGCCTGGAAGTGCTGGAATGCGTGGCGCTGGCCGACGGCAAGGTGGTCAAGTTCCTGCCGAACCTGCGCGGCAGCATGGCGGTCTTCCGCCTGCGTAAAAAAGCGCCGCCGGCAGTGTAAGGCGGGGCAGGTTGCGACTTATGTGCGTTGGCGGCTTGAGCTGGGCCGGTACATACGGCATGATCACGTCGATTCTGCGCGGGCGCTGCCCATTTATAACCAATTTTACGAGGCCGGCTGCCAACAACAGCCTGCCGGAGCCATGATGATGAAACTGAAACAACTCGCCGTTTGTCTGACCCTGTTTGCCGCGACCGGCCTGGCCACGGCGCAGGACGCCGGCGTCGTCGTCCAGGATGGCATCGAGGTCAAGCCACTGTCGCGCATGCGCGTGCTGGCGCCCGAAGAGCAGGTCAACGAAGCGGCGCGCCTGCAGTACACCGAGATGATGAGCCAGGCCAAGGAGAAAGGCTTGCTGGCGCCGACCAGCGACCCGCAGCTCAAGCGCCTGCGCACGATCGCCCAGCGCATCATTCCGTTTACGCCGCGCTGGAATCCGGTGGCCAGCAAGTGGGACTGGCAGGTCAACCTGATCCAGGCCGACGAGGTCAACGCGTTCTGCATGCCGGGTGGCCGCATCGGCTTCTACACCGGCATCCTCACCAAGCTGCAACTGACCGACGACGAAGCCGCGGCCATCATGGGCCACGAGATCGCGCACGCACTGCGTGAACACGGGCGCGAGCGCCTGGCCAAGTCCAACGTCACCGCGCTAGGCGCGCGTGTCGGCGGCGCGCTGTTGTCGGGCATCTTCGGCGTCGATCCCAACCTGACCGCCACGGCGGCCAATGGCCTGGGCAGCATGCTGGTGCTGAAATTCTCGCGCGACGAAGAGCGCGAAGCCGACCTGGTGGGCCTGGATATCTCGTCGCGCGCCGGTTACGATCCGCGCGCCGGCATCGCCCTGTGGCGCAAGATGGCCACGCTGAACCAGAGCGCGCCGATGGAAATCCTGTCGACCCACCCGGGCGGCGACACCCGCATCAAGGACATGGAAGCGCACATGAACGTGCTGCTGCCGCTGTATGCGCGTGCCAAGAAGACGACGGTCGCCAAGCTGCCGGCCTACAAGAGCACTGCGCTGAATTGAGGCGTTGATGGGCAGTAGCGCCAGGGGCCGCCAGGCCGAAGCCAATGCACTTGTCCCGCTGCCCGTGCGTGACGGCGTCGCGCCCAGCTATCTGTGGCTGACCGAGACGCGCGCCGGCGGCATGCTGCGCTTTTTGTGCGAGCGCTTTCCCGACGTGCCGATGCAATCCTGGGCAGCGCGGCTGGAACGGGGCGAGGTCGTCGATGCCAAGGGCGCGCGGGTGGCGTTCGACACGCCGGTGCGCCAGGGCATGCGCATCTGGTACTACCGCGAGCTCGACGTGCCCGAGGTGCCCATCCCGTTCCAGGAGGCGGTGCTGTTCCAGGATGACCACATCCTGGTCGCCGACAAGCCCCATTTTTTACCAACGATTCCGAGCGGGCGCTTCTTGAGGGAGACGCTGCTGGTGCGCCTGAAGCGCACGCATGACTTGCCGCACCTGGTGCCCATCCACCGGCTCGATCGTGAGACGGCGGGCGTGGTGATCTTCTCGCACAATCCTGACTCGCGCGGCGCCTACCAGTCGATGTTCCAGAAGCGGGTGGTCACCAAGACCTATGAAGCGATCGCGCCACTACTCGAGGGGCGTACGCTGCCGTTCACATACCGCAGCCGCATGCAGGATGCGGCGCAGTTTTTTCTCAGCGAAGAAGTGGCGGGCGAACCCAATTCGGAAACCCTGATCGAATTGATCGAGCAGCGCGGCGCGCTGGCACGGTACCGGCTGCATCCGCACACGGGGCGCAAGCATCAGCTGCGCCTGCACCTGGCGTCGCTCGGTGCACCGATTGTCGGCGACAGTTTCTATCCGGTGGCGCGGCCCTGTGGCAGCGACGATTTCAGCGCGCCGCTGCAGTTGCTGGCGCGCGCCATCGCATTCGACGATCCGCTCACGCGCCAGCCGCGCAGCTTTGCCAGCCGCTTCGACCTGCGCTGGCCCGCTTGATTACAGGTCGTAGTCGATGATGAGCGGGGCGTGGTCCGAGAACTTCACGTCCTTGTAGACCGAGACGGTTTTGGCGCGCGCCGCGATGCCGGGCGTGGCGACGTGATAGTCGATGCGCCAGCCGACGTTCTTCGCGTAGGCCTGGCCGCGGTTGCTCCACCAGGTGTACTGGTCCGGCCGCGCATCCAGGCCGCGGTGCACGTCGACCATCCCCAGCTCGTCGAAGATGCGCGTCATCCACGCCCGTTCTTCGGGCAGGAAGCCTGAGTTCTTCAGGTTACCCTTCCAGTTCTTCAGGTCGATCTCCTTGTGCGCGATGTTCCAGTCGCCGCAGATGACGACTTCGCGGCCCTCGGCCTGCAGTTCCTGCAGATGCGGCAGGAAGACTTCCATGAAGCGGAACTTGGCCAGCTGGCGCTCGGGTGACGAAGAGCCGGACGGGCAGTAGACCGAGATGACGGTCAGGTTGCCGAAGTCGCAGCGCGTGTAGCGGCCTTCGGCATCGAACTCCAGGCACCCGAAACCGATGCGGTGCTGGTCCGGTTCGGTGCGGCTGTAGACACCGGTGCCCGAGTAGCCCTTTTTCTCGGCGTAGTGGAAGCGCCCGTGGTAGCCGTGCGGACGCAGGAAATCTTCGGTCATGTCAGCTTCCTGGGCCTTGAGCTCCTGGACGCAGATGTAGTCGGCGTCCTGCGTGGCCAGCCAGTCAAAAAAGCCCTTCTTGTGGGCGGAGCGGATACCGTTGAGGTTTGCGGAAATGATTCTTGGCATGGAGATGTTCAAGCAGGTGAAAGAGGGCAGAGCGCACCATGGGGCACGTCGTCAGCCGGCAAGTGTAGCGTGTTTTGATGCTACCCGTCATGCCTTGAGGTTGTTGCTTTATGGGGACTGGCGGTGATAAATGGCAACGATCTGTTACACTGGCGGTCCCCTGCGCGTCGACGGCACGCCGCATTTTCCCTTCTTCCCGATCCCATGAACATTGACAAACCGCTCCCTGCGGACGTCGTCGCTATTCCCGTGCGCGAGCACGATGACGCCACGGCCGCCGAACTCTACGATTTCGTGGAGAACGCCGTCGAAGGGCTGCACCGCGTCGGCCCCGACGGCACCATCCTGTGGGCCAACCGCGCCGAATTGCAGATGCTCGGCTATGGCTGGGAAGACTACGTCGGGCGGCATATCGCCGACTTTCACGAAGACCCGGCCACGATCGATTTCATCCTGCGCACGCTGCTGGCGGGCGAGGCGCTGTACGACCAGCCCGCACGCCTGCGCTGCAAGGATGGCTCGATCAGGCACGTGCTGATCCACTCGAACGGGCATTTCGTTGACGGCCAGCTGCGCTACACGCGCTGCTTCACGCGCGACGCGTCCGAACGCCATGAGCGCGACCAGGCGCTGGCGCAGCGCGACGCCATGCTGATGGCCGCGCCGGTCGCTGCGGCGCTGTTGATGGGGCCCGAGTTGCGCTTCCGGCTGGTGAACAACCGCTACCGCGACCTGATCGACACCAGCAGCATGCTAGGCCAGACCTTCGACGAAGCGTTCCCGCATCTGGGCGGTGCCGGCGTCGCCGAGGCGGTCGCCCGCGTCTACGCCAGCGGCGTGTCATACCAGGCCGAGGAGCTGTCAATCACGCGCCTGGATGCAGATGGTCAACCGGTCGAACGCTTCTTCAAGTTCAGCCTGGAGCCGTTGCTGGACCTGGACGGCCGGCCGGAAGGCGTGATCGTGGTGGCGGTCGACGTGACCGAGCACGTGCGCAACCGGCTGGCGATCGAGCACGCCGCCCGCGAGCGCGAGCAGCTGCTGGTCGACCTGGGCGCGGCCAGCCAGGCCAAGGATGAATTCCTGGCGATGCTGGGCCACGAGCTGCGCAATCCGCTCTCGCCGATCGTCACCGCGCTGCAACTGATGCGCATGCGGGGCGACGGCACGTACGGCCGCGAGGGCGAGATCATCCAGCGCCAGGTCGACCATCTGGTGCGGCTGGTGGACGACCTGCTCGACGTCTCGCGCGTCACGCGCGGCAAGATCGAACTGAAGGTCGAACAGGTGGAGATGGCGCAGGTGACGGGCCGCGCGCTCGAGATGGCGAGCCTGCTGGTGGAGCAGCGCCGGCATCGTCTCGAGGTCGATGTCGAGCCGGGCCTGGTGTGGGAAGGCGATCCGGCGCGGCTGGTGCAGGTGGTGTCGAATCTCTTGACCAATGCCGCGCGCTACACCGAACCGGGCGGCCGGATCTGGCTGCGCGCACGGCGCGACGGCGCGGACGTGGTCGAAATCAGCGTGCGCGACACGGGCATCGGCCTGGCGTCGGCGATGCACGAGCAGGTGTTCGAGCTGTTCTTCCAGGGCAAACGCAGCATCGACCGCGCCGAGGGCGGGCTCGGAATCGGGCTGGCGCTGGTCAGGAACATCGTCGGACTGCATGGCGGCACAGTCGAAGCGCGCAGCGAAGGGCGGGGCCTGGGCAGCGAGTTCGTCGTGCGTCTGCCGCTGCACGGCGTAGCGGGGCTGTCCGCACCGGTGGCCATCGCGGCCGCACCAGCCACTGACAGCGCGCCGCAGCGGGTGCTGGTGGTGGACGACAATGCCGACGGCGCCAATACGCTGGCACGCCTGCTGACGGCGCACGGGCACACGGTCGAGGTGTATCACGATCCGGTGGCGGCGCTGGCGGCGATTGAACGCTTCCGGCCCGACGTCGCACTGCTCGACATCGGCCTGCCGGTGCTCGACGGCTACCAGCTTGCTGCGCGCATCCACGCGCTGCCGGCAGGGCGCCTGTGCCGGCTGGTCGCGCTGACCGGATACGGCCAGGCCACGGACCGCGCGCGCAGCCAAGCCAGCGGCTTCGCGGCGCACATGGTCAAGCCGATCAGCGGTGCCGAAGCACTACGGGTCGTCGCCGGCAGCGCCGTGAGCGATTAAAATAGCCGCTTTCGACATCCAGGGAGAAGTACATGACTGATCTGCGCCAGCAATTCATCGGGTTTTCGGTCGAGGCCGAAGTATTGAAGTTCGGCCAATTCACGACCAAGGCCGGGCGCCTGTCGCCATACTTCTTCAACGCCGGCCTGTTCCACGACGGCGCCACGCTGGGCAAGCTCGCCCAGTTTTACGCGCAGACGCTGCTCGACTCGGGCGTCGAATTCGACATGCTGTTCGGCCCGGCCTACAAGGGCATCACGCTGGCCTCCGCCACGGCAGTGGCCCTGGCCGCGAAAGGGCGCGACACATCGTACGCGTACAACCGCAAGGAAGCGAAGGACCACGGCGAAGGCGGCACCATCGTGGGCGCCAAGCTGCAGGGCAAGGTCGTGATCATCGACGACGTGATCAGCGCCGGCACCTCGGTGCGCGAATCGGTCGCCATGATCCGCGCCGCCGGCGCCGAGCCAGCCGCTGTGTTGATCGCACTGGACCGCATGGAGCGCTCGGGCGCCGACGACGCACTCTCCGAGCAGTCAGCAGTCCAGGAAGTCTCGCGCGAATTCAACATCCCGGTGATCTCGATCGCCAACCTCGCCGACCTCTTCACCTACCTCGACACCCACACCGCCGACCCGCGCCTGTCGCAACACAAAGACGCCGTCTCCGCCTACCGCACCCGCTACGGCATCCAAAAGCAATAGCCCAACAATTAGGGTCAGAGTCGAATTGTCGGGCAATTGCTCGCGCTCGCCCGATAAGTGGGGACATAGTGGCAAGGCTGGGCAATTAGTGCGGGTAAAAATGAATCAGGGTCAGCGTCGGATTGCTGGCAATTGTGGGCAATTGCTCAATAATTCGACTCTGACCCTAATTGAGGAGGAAGGATTAGCTGGTCAGCTTTTTCTTCAGCAGTTCGGTCACTTGCGCTGGGTTGGCTTTGCCTTTGGAGGCTTTCATGGCCTGGCCGATCAGGGCGTTGATCGCGGCTTCTTTGCCGGCGCGGTATTGTTCGACGGATTTGGCGTTGGCGGCCAGGACCTCGTCGACGATCGCTGCCAGTGCGCCCGTATCCGAGATCTGCTTTAGCCCCTTTTGGTCGATGACCGTGTCGGCCAATCCCTCGTCGTCCGATTTTGCGTCCCACATTGCGGCGAAGACTTCTTTTGCGGCCTTGTTCGAGATCGTGCCGTCGGCGATGCGCTTGAGCAGCAGCGCCAGTTGCGCGGCGCTCACTGGCGAGGCTTGCAGCTCGACGCCTTCGCGGTTCAGTGTCGACGACACGTCGCCCATCATCCAGTTGGCGGCCGACTTTGCGTTTTCTTTCCCGGCTTTTGCCACCACCGCTTCGTAGTACGTCGCCATCGTCTGCGACGACGTGAGCACCAGGCTGTCGTATTCCGGCAGGCCGTATTCGCCCGTGAAGCGTGCGCGCATGGCGCCTGGCAGCTCCGGCATCTCCGCTTTCACGCGCTCGATCCAGTCCTGGCCGATCGCCAGCGGCGGCAGGTCAGGGTCGGGGAAGTAGCGGTAATCCTGCGCGTCTTCTTTCGTGCGCATCGAGCGCGTTTCCTTGCGGTCCGGGTCCCACAGGCGCGTGGCCTGGATGACCTTGCCGCCGTCTTCGATCAGTTCGATCTGGCGCCGCACTTCGTAGTGGATCGCTTCTTCCATGAAGCGGAACGAGTTCAGGTTCTTGATTTCGCAGCGCGTGCCGAATTCCTGCTGGCCGACCGGACGCACCGAGACGTTGACGTCGCAGCGGAACGAACCCTCTTGCATATTGCCGTCGCAAACACCCAACCACATCACCAGCGAGTGCATCGCCTTGGCGTACGCCACCGCTTCGGCGGCGCTGCGCATTTCAGGTTCGGACACGATTTCCAGCAGCGGCGTGCCGGCGCGATTCAGGTCGATCCCGCTCATGCCCGCATAGTCTTCGTGCAGCGACTTGCCGGCGTCTTCCTCGAGGTGGGCGCGGGTCAGGTTGACCGTCTTCATTTCGAGCTTGCCGTCTTTTTCGTAGGCGAAGGACAGCGTGCCGCCCTGGACCACCGGATCGGCGAACTGGCTGATCTGGTAACCCTTCGGCAGGTCGGGATAAAAGTAGTTCTTGCGCGCGAAGACCGACTCCGGCGCGATGGTGCCGCCGACCGCCAGGCCGAAACGGATCGCGCGTTCGACCGCGCCGCGGTTCAGCACCGGCAGCACGCCTGGCAGTGCCAGGTCGACCGGGCTGGCCTGCGTGTTCGGCTCGGCGCCGAAACGGATCGCGCTGCCGCTGAAGATTTTCGATTGGGTCGTGAGCTGCACGTGGTTCTCAAGACCGATGACGACTTCCCATTGCATAGTGTTCTCTCTTTGTTCTGTGTCGGCGCGAATCAAACGCCGTCCGGCGTGCGCGTATGCCAATCGGTCGCGAGCTGGTACTGGTGCGCGATGTTGAGCAGCTTGGCTTCGGCGAAGTAGTTGCCGATGATTTGCAGGCCGACCGGCCGCTTGCCGTTCTTCTCGCCGGCGCCGAAGCCGCACGGGATCGACATGCCGGGCAGGCCCGCCAGGCTGGTCGAGAGCGTGTAGATGTCGGCCAGGTAGTTCGCCACCGGATCGTTCGACTTGGCGCCCAGATCCCACGCCACGGTCGGCGCGACCGGGCCCATGATCACGTCGCACTTGTCGGCAAATGCAGCCTGGAAGTCGTCGGCGATCAGGCGCCGGATCTTCTGCGCCTGCACGTAGTAGGCGTCGTAGTAGCCGTGGCACAGCACATAGGTGCCCACCAGGATGCGGCGCTTGACCTCGGTGCCGAAACCTTCGGCGCGGGTTTTGCGGTACATGTCCTGCAGATCCTTGTACTCGCTGGCGCGGTGGCCGTAGCGCACACCGTCAAAGCGCGACAGGTTCGACGAGGCTTCTGCCGGCGCGATGATGTAATAGGTCGGGATCGACAGCGCGGTCTTCGGCAGCGAGATGTCCACCAGCGTCGCGCCCAGTTTCACGAACTGTTCGAGCGCCGCGCGCACGGCGGCTTCGACGTCGCTCGCCAGGCCTTCGCCGAAATACTCGGCCGGCACGCCGATGCGCAGCCCGGTCAGCGGGTGCTCCAGCGCGCGCGTGTAGTCTTCCGCGACGTTGCCCTGGTCGACCGTCAGGCTGGTCGAATCGCGCTCGTCGAAGCCGATCATTTCATTGAGCAGCAGCGCGCAGTCCTCCGCGCTCTGGGCGATCGGGCCGCCCTGATCGAGCGACGAAGCAAACGCGATCATGCCGAAGCGCGATACGCGCCCGTAGGTCGGCTTGATGCCGGTGACGCCGCAGAACGCGGCCGGCTGGCGGATCGAGCCGCCAGTATCGGTGGCGGTGGCCGCCGGCGCCAGGCGCGCAGCGATCGCCGCCGCCGAGCCGCCCGACGAGCCGCCTGGCACTGCCGTCATGTCCCATGGATTCTTCACTGCGCCGTAGGCCGAGTTTTCGTTGGCCGAGCCCATCGCGAATTCATCGAGATTCACCTTGCCCAGCGTGACCATGCCGGCATTGCGGAAGCGCTCGACCACGGTCGCATCGAACGGGCTGACGTAACCCTCGAGCATCTTCGAGCCGGCCGTCGTGCGCCAGTCGCGCGTGACGAAAATATCCTTGTGTGCGATCGGCACGCCGGTCAGCGGGCCGGCCGTGCCGGCGGCGAAGCGCACGTCGGCCTCGGCGGCCTGGGCCAGCGAGCGCGCGTGGTCCACGTGCAGGAAGGCGTTGTGTTCGCTGGCGTCGATGCGGCCGAGGTAGTGGCGCGTCAGTTCGGTGCTCGAGATCTGCTTCGAGTGCAGGAGCGTGGACAGCTCCTTGAGGGTCTTGTTATGCATGTGCGTGTCGATTCTAAAAGCGGATTCGTGAGCGATTCAAAAGCCGGGATTACTCGATGACCTTCGGCACCAGATACAGGCCGTCCTGCGCTTTCGGGGCCGGCGCCTGGTAATCGTCGCGGTGGTTCTGTTCGGTCACCACGTCGTCGCGCAGGCGCAGCGGCAGGGCAAGGATCGCCGACAGTGGCTGCGCCAGTGGCGCCACGCCGGTGGTGTCGACCGCCTGCATCTGCTCGGCCAGCGCGAAAATGCCGTTCAGCTCGGTCAGGGCGATCTCGGCGTCGGCCTCGTTCATCTCGAGCTGGGCCAGGTTGGCAATGCGTTTTACGTCAGATAGGGTCAGGGACATGGCAAGGTGGCGCGGCCAAGGCTGCGCAGAATGTGATTAGGCGAATAAAGAATGTTAGCAAGTTGTCAGCGAACAGCATTTTAAAGTTGATAAAACCCTTCAAATATCGCGCAAACCGCTTGCAATTCGGTGGGGAAATCCACCTGTATTGGGCATGTAAACGACAAATTATAAGGTAGAATGGCGGGCTAATGCGTTGTCGTGCCGAAAGCTATGGCTCCCGCGCAATGAAAGTCCGCGGTGCCCTCGGTTGGCAGGTGCGGCACAGAATCCCCGATCAATGTTTAGGCGCACATTGATGCGCATCAGGACACCCATGTTTGGTTTTTTACGCAGCTATTTCTCGAACGACCTCGCCATTGACCTCGGTACCGCCAATACGCTGATTTACGTGCGTGGCCTGGGTATCGTGCTGGACGAGCCGTCGGTCGTCGCGATCCGCCAGCAGGGCGGGCCAAATGGCAAGAAGACGATCCAGGCGGTCGGCAAGGAAGCCAAGCAGATGCTGGGCAAGGTACCCGGCAATATCGAGGCGATCCGCCCGATGAAGGATGGCGTGATCGCCGACTTCACCGTCACCGAACAGATGCTCAAGCAGTTCATCCGCATGGTGCACGAGTCCAAATTCTTCCGCCCGTCGCCACGCATCATCATCTGCGTGCCATGCGGTTCGACCCAGGTCGAGCGCCGCGCGATCCGTGAATCGGCCCTTGGCGCCGGCGCCTCGCAGGTGTACCTGATCGAAGAGCCAATGGCCGCGGCCATCGGCGCCGGCCTGCCGGTGTCGGAAGCAACCGGCTCGATGGTCGTCGACATCGGCGGCGGCACCACCGAGGTGGGCATCATCTCGCTGGGCGGCATGGTCTACAAGGGCTCCGTGCGCGTGGGTGGCGACAAGTTCGACGAAGCCATCGTCAACTACATCCGCCGTAACTACGGCATGCTGATCGGCGAACAGACCGCTGAAGCAATCAAGAAGGCAATCGGCTCGGCGTTCCCGGGTTCGGAAGTCAAGGAGATGGAAGTCAAGGGCCGTAACCTGTCTGAAGGCATCCCGCGCTCGTTTACCATTTCGAGCAACGAGATCCTCGAAGCGCTGACCGACCCGCTGAACCAGATCGTCTCGGCCGTCAAGAACGCGCTGGAACAGGCCCCGCCAGAGCTGGGCGCCGACATCGCCGAAAAGGGCATGATGCTCACCGGCGGCGGCGCGCTGCTGCGCGACCTGGATCGCCTGCTGATGGAAGAAACCGGCCTGCCGGTGCTGGTGGCCGAAGACCCGCTGACCTGCGTGGTGCGCGGCTCGGGCATGGCGCTGGAACGGATGGACAAACTCGGTTCCATCTTCTCGTACGAATAAGCCGCACGTGGTCTTCCAGGACGGGCAGGGCGTGCAGTCACAAGCTGCGCGCATCTGCCCGTCTTGATATGAACTCCCGCGTTACCACCACCAGAGCTCATGGAATATAGTCCTCCGCCGCTGTTCAAACAAGGCGCGCCCGCGCGTGTCAAGGTGACGGTGTTCGCGCTGATCGCGATCGTTCTGCTGGTGGTCGACGCCCGCATGGGGCTTCTTGCCGGCGTGCGTACGGTCGCCGCGACCGTGCTGTACCCGATGCAGATGGCCGCCATGCTGCCGCGCGATGCAGTGGGCAATATGGGCGTCTATTTCTCGTCGGTCTCCACGCTGCAAAAACAGGTCCAGGCGCTGAAGAACCAGGAGCTGGCCCAGGCCCGCCTGCTGCAGCAGGCGCAGTTCCAGATGGCCGAGAACATCCATCTGCGGCGCCTGATGGACGGCAAGCAGCAACTGCCCGTGCAATCGCAGATGGCCGAAATCCTGTACGACGCGCGCGATCCGTCGACGCGCCGCATCGTCATCAACCGCGGCTCGCGCGACGACGTCACGCCGGGCCTGCCGGTGATCGACCATGCCGGCGTGGTGGGGCAAGTCACGCGCGTGTTCCCGTTCACGTCCGAAGTGACGCTCCTGACCGACAAGGACCAGGCCATTCCCGTCCAGGTACTGCGCAGCGGCTTGCGCAGCATCGTCTACGGCCGCGGTCATTCCGGTCAGCTCGATCTGCGCTTCGTGGCCCAGGATGCCGACATCCAGGTCGGCGACGTGCTGGTCACGTCGGGCCTGGACGGCATGTACCCGGCCGGCCTGGCCGTGGCGCGCGTGACGCAGGTCGAAAAGGCGACCGGATCGTTCGGCCGCGTCGTTGGCCTGCCGCTGGCCGGTATCGACCGCAACCGCCAGGTGCTCGTGATCATGTCGAACCACGCCTTGCCGGCGCGCCCGCCGCAGGAAACGCCGCCAACCGGCAACCGCCGCAAGCTGCCGGCGATGGCGCCGGTGCCGACGCCGCCGTTGCCCGCGTCGCCGTTGCCGGCGGCTGGCGCACCGGCGGCCGTGCAGGCGCCGATCGTACCGGGCGCTGCGTCAGGTCCTGTGCCAGGCACTGCGCCAGGCACTGCGCCAGGTACTGCGACAAGTACTGCGCCAACGACGACGCTGGCCACGCCCGTGCCGGCTGCAGCGACGCGCGCCGCCACTGCGCCTGCCGCACGGGCGCAGCCTGCACCGACGCAGCCTGCACCGACCCCAACCCGATAAGCGACCATGCCAGGTAACCGCCCGCATTACATCCTGCTGCCCGTCAGCCCGCTGTTCATCACGTTCAGCCTGGTGTGCGCCTTCATGCTCAACCTGATGCCGTGGGGCCGCTGGCTCGGCGCGCCCGACTTTGTCGCGCTGGTGCTGGTCTTCTGGGGCATCCACCAGCCGCGCAAGGTCGGCATCGGCGTCGCCTTCTGCATGGGCCTTCTGATGGACGTGCACGATGCGAGCCTCCTGGGCGAGAACGCGCTGGCCTATACGCTGCTGTCGTACTTCGCCATCATGATCCACCGCCGCGTGCTGTGGTTCCCGACGCTTACCCAGGCCATGCACGTGTTCCCGCTGCTCCTGATGGCGCAGGCAATCCAGCTGATCGTGCATTTCATCGTCTCCGGGCGCTTTCCGGGCCTGCTGCAGTTCATCGAGAGCGTGGTGGCGGTAATTTTGTGGCCCGTGATCACCTGGCTGCTGCTGGCGCCCCAGCGCCGCGCGGTCGACCGCGACCACACCCGTCCGATCTGACGACCTGAATCGACCTGAATCGACCCATAAGCGCATGACCGAATTCAAAGACAGCGATCGCGAGATCCACCAGTTCCGGATGCGCCTGACGGTGCTGATCGCCCTGGTCTTCATTTGCTTTGGCCTCCTGGTCGCGCGCGTCGTGTGGCTGCAGGTGCTGCACCACGACCAGTACGCGGCCCAGGCCGAGGACAACCGCATCGCACTGGTACCGATCGTGCCCAACCGCGGCCTGATCGTCGACCGCAATGGCGTGGTCCTGGCGCGTAACTATTCGGCCTACACGCTCGAACTGACGCCATCGAAGCTGCAGGCGAACATGGAATCGGTCATCGACGAACTGGCCAAGCTGGTGCAGATCGAGCCGCGCGACCGGCGCCGCTTCAAGCGCTTGCTCGAAGAGTCGCGCAGCTTTGCCAGCGTCCCGCTGCGCACGCGCCTGACCGATGACGAAGTGGCGCGCTTTACCGCGCAGCGCTTCCGTTTTCCCGGCGTTGAAGTGCAGGCGCGCCTGTTTCGCCAGTATCCGATGGGCGAGGTGGCCTCGCACGTGATCGGCTACATCGGCCGCATCAACCAGAAGGAAGCCGACGCGCTGGAAGAGGGCGACGACGCCGCCAACTACAACGGCACCGACCACATGGGCAAGGAAGGCGTCGAGAAGCGCTACGAGCGCCAGCTGCACGGCCAGACCGGCTACGAGCAGGTCGAGCGCTCCGCTGGCGGGCGCGCCATCCGCACGCTGCGCCGTACGGCGCCCACGCCGGGCAGCAACCTGATCCTGTCGATCGACATCGAACTGCAGAAGATCGCCGAAGAAGCGTTCGGTGACCAGCGCGGCGCCCTGGTGGCGATCGAGCCGGCCACCGGCGACGTGCTGGCGTACGTGTCGCGCCCCGGATTCGATCCGAACCTGTTTGTCGACGGCATCGACTCACAGAGCTGGAACGAACTCAATACCTCGCTCGACAAACCGCTGATGAACCGGCCGCTGTCGGGCACCTATCCGCCTGGCTCGACCTTCAAGCCGTTCATGTCGCTGGCAGCGCTCGAGATGGGGTTCCGCCGCCCGCAGGATGCGATCCGCGATCCCGGTTTCTTCATGCTGGGCGGGCACCGCTTCAACGATGACAAGCCGGGCGGCCACGGCATCGTCAATATGTATCACTCGATCGCCCACTCGTGCGACACCTATTACTATCAGCTGTCCAACGAGATGGGCATCGATAACATTTCGAAGTTCATGCGCGAATTCGGCTTTGGCCAGCCGACCGGGATCGACCTCGATTACGAAAAGACCGGCGTGCTGCCCTCGAAAGAGTGGAAGGCCGAGCGCTTCAAGCGCAACCCGGCGGCCCAGAAGTGGGTCGGCGGCGACACCATTTCGGTCTCGATTGGCCAGGGCTTCAACAACTACACGATGCTGCAGCTGGCGCATGCCACCGCCATCCTGGCCAATAACGGCGTAGTGATGAAGCCGCACCTGGTCAAGATGATCGAGGACGGCGCCACCCGCGAGCGCACGCTGACCGTGCCGAAGGAAACCCGGCGCCTGGCCATGAAGCCCGAGCACATCGCCTTCATCAAGGATGCGATGGCGGGCGTGATCCGCGAAGGCACCGGCCAGAAAGCCTTTGCCGGCGCCCTGTACACCGCTGGCGGCAAGACCGGTACCGCCCAGGTGATTGGCCTGCGCGGCAAGAAATACAATGCCAACGCGATCGATGAACGTCACCGCGACAATGCGCTGTTTACCGTGTTTGCGCCGGCCGAGCAGCCACGTATCGCGCTGGCGATGGTCGTTGAAAACGCCGGCTTTGGCGGCGCCGTGGCCGCGCCGATCGCGCGCAAGGTGCTCGATTACGCCATCCTGGGCAAGCGCCCGGCGCCGCCGGCCGAACCCAAAAAGGCCGAGCGTCCCGTCACCGTCAAGAAAATCGCACCAGCGCCAGCGCCGACGCCAGCGCCCGTGACCGCACCGCTCCAGACGGCCAGCGCACCCGCCGTCACCCGAACCGAGTAAATCATGGCCCATATCCCAGAACGGCGTTCGCTGCGGCGGCGCCTGCGCCCCTATTTCACGGTGTTCGACCTGCCGCTCACGCTGATCCTCGCGGTCCTGGTCACGATCAGCATGATCACCATGTCGTCGGCCGGCGCCGACTTCCCGGACCGGGTCGAGCACCAGATCCGTAACTTCCTGCTGTCGTTTGCCGTGATGTGGATCGCCGCGAACATCGCGCCGCAAACGCTGATGCGCCTGGCCGTGCCGATCTACACCATCGGCGTGGCGCTGCTGGTCGCAGTGGCCATGTTTGGCCTGATCAAGAAGGGCGCGCGGCGCTGGCTGCACATCGGCGTGATCGACATCCAGCCGTCCGAGATCATGAAGATCGGCGTGCCCCTGATGCTGGCCTGGTATTTTCAGACCAGGGCCCAGGTCGCGGGCTGGAAGAATTACCTGGCCGCCGGGGCGCTCCTGATGATTCCGGTGGCGTTCATCATGAAGCAGCCCGACCTTGGCACGTCGCTGCTGGTGGCGTCATCGGGGTTGTACGTGATCTTCCTGGCCGGCCTGTCGTGGAAGGCCATCGCCGCCGTGTCGGTACTGGGGCTGGCCAGCCTGCCGGTGGGCTGGTCGATGATGCACGATTACCAGCGCGAGCGGGTGATGACACTGATCGATCCGACCTCCGACCCGCTGGGCAAGGGCTTCCACATCATCCAGTCGATCATTGCGATCGGCTCCGGTGGCGTGAGCGGCAAGGGCTATATGAAGGGCACGCAGGGTTACCTGGAATTCGTGCCCGAGCGGACCACCGACTTCGTGTTCTCGGTGTATTCGGAAGAATTCGGCCTGATCGGCAACCTGTTCCTGCTGTTCGTGTACCTGCTCCTGATCGGGCGCGGCCTGATGATCGCGGCCAATGCGGCCAATACCTTCGGGCGCCTGCTGGCCGGGTCGATCTCGATGATTTTCTTTACCTATGCCTTTGTCAACATGGGCATGGTGGCGGGCATTCTGCCCGTGGTCGGGGTGCCGCTGCCCTTCATGAGCTATGGCGGCACTGCCTTTATCACACTCGGCCTTGGCGCCGGCATATTGATGAGTATTCAAAGACACCGTAAACTGGTGAAGACTTAACTAGCAGGAGGACTGCCAATGGGCGTTCGCAAAAACATCCCGGCGGTCGTAGCGGTTGCCTTTCTTGTCACGGCGTGCAGCAGTACCGGTGAACACAAACGCCTGTCGCCATTTCCATGGCCGCACAAGCCCACCGCCAAGCATGGCCCCGCGCCCAAGCTGCCCGCCGCCAATTCTGGGCGGGGCGGTTACTACAAGGACGACGGCCCGGGCGAGAATCCACCTGATGGCCTGCTCGAGACGCCCGACGCGGTCGTCGTGGCCGAACCATTCAACAAGTTCACCAGCCGTCCCTATACGGTGCTGGGCAAGACCTACACGCCGCTGGGCAACGATGAACGGTGGACCCAGCGCGGCATCAGCACGTGGTATGGCAAGAAGTTCCACGGTCAGCGCACGGCCTCCGGTGAGCTGTACGACATGTACAAGATGACGGGTGCGCACCCGACGCTGCCGATTCCGTCGTACGTGCGCGTGACGAGCCTGGAAAGCGGCCAGTCGGTGGTGGTGCGCATCAACGATCGCGGCCCGTTCCATTCCACGCGCATCATCGACGTGTCGTACACGGCCGCGCTGAAACTGGGCCTGCTCGGCAACGGCAGCCACGAGGTCGAGATCGAGCGCCTGTTCCCGGGCGATCCGATCGTCAATCCGGCGCAGATTGCCGCCGCGCGGCGTGAAGCGACATCGCAGGCGCAATCGGCGCCGCCCGAGATTGCCGCGCTGATGCTCGAAGACCGGGTGCAGTCCGACAGCGGCGCTGTCGTGCGCCTGGTGGAGCCGGCGACACCAGCAGCGCAAGAGGCGCCGGCGCCGCGCGCCACGACGGGCGACTACTACATCCAGCTTGGCGCGTATGGCCGCACCGGTACCGCCGAAGCGATCAGCGACCAGATCGCGCGCGCCGGCGTGGACGTGGGCACGCTCGAAGTGGTGAAGGTGGGGGCATTCAATCGCCTGTACGGCGGGCCGTATCCGACCCGTGCCGAGGCGACCGAGGCGATGGACGCGCTGCCGGCTTCGCTGGGGTTGAAGCCGATCGTCGTGCGGCGCTGACGCCTCGCCAGTCTTTCTGAAACGGCGTTATGCCGCCACGCGCTTGCTGCGGCGACGCACGGCGCCCAGACCGGCCAGACCGGCGAGCGCCAGCAGGATGCTCGATGGCTCCGGCACTTCGGCGGACGCCACAACCTTTGTGTAATCCAGCAGCAGTTGCGAATTGGTCAGAATCAGGTCACCCGCGACTTGCAGGTTCACCGTCAGCTGGTCGCTGCGCAGCAGTTCGTCGATGATCGACTGGTTCGAGATGATGCCGCTGATGGTGAAGGCGCCGGTGTAGTCGCGGGTGACGGTCGTGGTGTCGGTCCAGCTCTTCGTGTAGAAGTCGTAGCACTGGTAGTAGGAGCAGCCCGTGCCTTCGTACTTGACCTGAAGCGGGCTCGATGTGGTCGTGCTCGACTCAAGCAATGACGTGCTGCCCGTACCCAGAGCAACGCCGCCGATCGACAGGGCGGCGCTTTCCTGCTGGCCCATGCGATCTACCGTCGCGTAATTGGTCAGATAGCGTGCATAGCTGATCGACGTGTGGGGCATCCAGCCCGTCATGTTGCTACCAGTGGAGACTGGCGCCGACGTCGTGAACATATCGGTGCCATCGTCGCGGAACGAGAACGAGAAAGTCAGGCTGTTGACCGTGTAGTCGGCCGGCAGGAACGATTTGCCACTGAACACGGCGCTGTAATTGTTGTTTGCCATGTCGCTCGAGGCAAATGCGCCCGTCATCGCGATTGGCGTGGCCAGGGCCGAAGCGGAGATGGTGCAGAGTGCGGTCAGCAGAGCGGTCGTGATCAGTTTTTTCATGGCAAACCCCTAGTTTTGAATTTAAGAAACGATAATTTGTGTATAGCAATACTTATGCCAGCACAGCAACCTATTGATTGTAAACAATCTTATTTTCTTAAAAGAATTTAGTGTAAAGAAATTCGACAGGTTTGAGCGTCCGCGCAACACGTGGGGACGAAAAAAAGCGCACCCGCAGGTGCGCCGTCGTTGATCTTGAAACAGGATCAGCTGCAGCGGGTGACTTCAACACCGTTGTAGTTATCGGCAATACCAGTCAGACGATCGCGCTCGGCAGCGTCGATCTGGCGATACTGGTAGCCGGCGCGCGTCACTTGCGGTCCGCGCGGCAGAATGCGCACGCCGCGTACGCCCTGACGCTGCAGGTCGGCCACGAGCTTTTGCGCCGCGCCGTCCGATTTGAACACACCCAGCGAAATCGCATAGCGCAGCGGCGACGTGTCGTTCTGCATGATGAAGAAATTGGTCACGCCCCGTTCCCTGAGCTCGGCGACACGGCGCTGGGCGCCTTCGCGGCCCCCGTTCGGTGGCAGATAGACCAGGCGGCTCGTCACTTCCTGGTACGGCATCTCGATGCGCGACTGGCGCGGCGTGAGGCCAAGCCGTGCGACACGGGCCTCGAAGCGGCGCGCATCGGCCGTGCTGAAGGGGCCGGCCTGGACACAGGCGACCAGATCCCGCGCAACTGGCACTGGCACCGGCGCTGGCTCGGGCATGGGCGCAGCCACCTCGGCTTGCGGCTGCGGTGCAGCGCTCGCCGCTGCCTGCCTGGCCTGCGTTGGCGTAAGCTGCTGCATGCGTTCGGGCGCGAGCTGGTTCTTCAGGCGTGCCGGCTCGCGCGCCGCATCACCCGGCTGGCCGAGCAGGCCCTGCCCATACGCTAGCAAGACCCCGTTGGCGCCCAGCAGCGCCCAGAACACGAATTTCAGCACCGCATATCTCCCGTCGAGCCGGTGACTGCTGCATGCAGGCCGACCAGTACGATGTTATCGACCACCTGGTGCACAACCTTGAGGGCCGGCGCGATATGGGGCCCGGCGCCACCCGAGACGATGCAGAAGGCGCCGCCGAGGCCCGCCACCGCGCGCTCGATCGCGCCCGCCTGCGCCGAGAGCAGGCCGGCCAGGATCGCATCGTGCGTGTTGTCGCCAAACAGCGGCGGCAGTGCGCCGGCATCGACCTGCGGCAGTTGCGCCGTGTTGCGCGCCAGGCTCGCGGCCATCAGGGCCAGGCCGGGCAGGATCATGCCGCCGATGAAGTGGCCGTCGGCGCGCACCGCGTCGACCGTGGTCGCGGTGCCGCAGGTGGCCACGATCAGGTCCTGGCCGGGCGCCAGCGCGCGCGCGCCGATGGCAGCGGCGAAACGGTCGCACCCGAGCTGCGCCGGTTCGCGATAGCCGTTGGTAACGCCAGCGCGCTGCGGCGTGGACGCGAACCACTCGACCTGCGCCCTTGTCGGCAGCAGGGCCGCGATGCGTTCGGCCAGCACGGGCCCCGCCACGTTCGAGACCAGCACGCGCGTGGCGCCGGCCCAGTCGGACGCCAATGCATCCAGCCCGGCATGCGCTACCGCGCCAGTGGCCGACCAGGTGCCAGGCGCCGCGCCGTCGGCTGCCAGCGCCCACTTGACGCGGGTATTGCCGGCATCGATCAGCAGCATCATGCTTTCACTCGCAGCGAGACGTCGCCGGCCATCACGGTGATGCGGCCCTCGGCCGTATCGAGCAGCAGGCGCCCGCTATCGTCGACACCGGCCGCGCGGCCTTCGTGCCGTACGACGCCGCCGTCGAGCAGGATGACGGTCTCGCCCTGCCACGCATGGAGCAGGTTCCAGCGCGCGCTGAAGGCGGCAAACCCGCGCGCGGTAAATTCGCGCAGGCAGTCGGCCAGGCCGTCGAGCAGCGCCGCCAGCAACGCGTCGCGGTCCATGCGCGCCAGCCATGGCATGCCGGCCGCGCTGCGGCCCAGCTGCGCTTCCATTTCATCCGGCATCAACAGGTTCAGGCCAATGCCGATCACGGTCCAGGTGCCGCCGCCAGGGGCGGACTGGGTTTCGATCAGGATGCCGGCCAGTTTGTCGCCATCCTTGAGCACATCGTTCGGCCACTTCAGCTGCACCTGCTGGCCCAGCGTGCCAAGCGTGTCGGCCAGCGCCACGCCCACCGCCAGCGGCAGCCCAAGCAGCGCCTGCGGCCCGCCGTCGAAGCGCCAGGCCAGCGAAAACGTCAGCGAGCCTTCGGGCGACGACAGCCAGCTGCGCCCGGCGCGCCCGCGGCCGGCGCTTTGATGTTCGGCGATCAGCAGCAGCGGGGCGGCAAGTGTGCCGGCGCGCGCGAGCAGATCGGCATTGGTCGACCCGGTCTGCGCGACGACTTCAACCGCGACGCCTGCGCGCGACAGGGCGGCAATGGCGGCGGCGTTCATGGCTGCTCCCGGCGCTTCTTGGTCGGCGCGCGCGCAAAGAGACGGTCGAACAAGGCGTTGGGCATCAAGCGCAGCAGCTTGGCGACGACGCCCATCTGCCACGGGAGCACGCGGTAACTGTCGCCGCGCGCGATCGCCGCGACAGCCCGCGTGGCGAAGCGTTCGGGGGGCATCAAAAAGGGCATGGGGAAGCGGTTGGCACGGGTCATGGGGGTATCGATGTAGCCGGGCGCGATGGTCACCACGCGAATGTTCGACGGCCGCAGTTCCACGCGCAGCGCTTCGCAATAGCTGTGCAGCGCGGCCTTGCTGGCGCAGTAGGCGCCGGCACCGCGCATGCCGCGAATGCCGGCCACGCTGCCGATGCCGACCAGACGGCACGGCGTCGACTGGGTTTTCATGGCGGCGATGAACGGTGCGAACGTCGCCACCGTGGCATTCATATTGGTGGCGAAGACGGCGTCGAACACGCTCAGGTCGTCGGCCTGCTCGGTCAGCGTGCCCTGCGAAATGCCGGCGCAGGCGATGACGATGTCGGCGCCACCGTTCACGGCGATGAAGTCTTGTGCGGCACCGGCGAGGGCCGCGCGATCAAGCACGTCGACTGCATACACCTGGTGGCGCGAGGAATGGGGGAGCGATTGCCGCAGTTGGTCGAGCGCGTCGCGCCGCCGGCCGAGCAGGCCCAGCACAGCGCCACGCGCGGCATATTCGCGCGCCAGCGCGGCGCCGATGCCGCTCGAGGCGCCGGTGATGAAGACGCGCTGGCCCGGCAGCGACATGCCGGATCAGCGCTGGTTGCGCACGATGGCGACGTCGATGCCGCTGTCGAGCAGCTTGGCACGCGCGCGGTTGACGCCTTCGACCTGCGTGAACGGGCCGACGCGCACGCGGTGCAGCACGCCGCTGTCGGTGCTGCGGTCGGTGATCGCAGCTTCGAAGCCCAGCAGCGCCAATTTGGCGCGGGTGTTTTCAGCGTCCGACATTTCACGGAACGCGCCCGCTTGCAGGTAATAGATGTAGCCGTCGGTGACGGCGGCAGCCGCCGGCGCAGCAACCGTATTGACGGGCGCCGGCGAAGGTGCCGGCGTCGGGACGCGGCGCGGCGCCTGCATGCCGGCGATCGCAGCGCCCAGTGGATCGGCATCTGCGGGCGCTGCTGCCGGTGCGGCGGGTGCTGCGGGCGCTGCCGGTGCGGCAGCCGGTGCACTTGGCGCTGGCTTGGGCGTCTCGCGCACTGGCGTGCGGGTGCCGTACAGCGGCTTGTTCGGATCGTTGGCCTGGCTCGGCTCGAGGTCGGCCGGGCGGCCCATCTTGTTGGAGCGGTCGGTGAAGGGCGAGGCGCCCTTGGTGATCACGAGGGCGACCGCCACTGCGATGCCCAACCCGATGATCAGGCCGATGATGATGCCCGTCAGGGTGCTGCCGCGCTGGCGGAGGGGCGAGAAGGATCGAATGGCGGTCATGACGCTTTCTGGTTGGGCAGTGGGATGCAGTGATTACATTTTGTCCGGCGCCGACACGCCGATCAGCGCGAGGCCGTTGCGCAGCACCTGGCGCGTGGCCGCGGCCAGCGCGAGGCGGGCCAGCTTGAGCGGCTCGTCGTCGTCCAGCAGCCACTTGTGCGCGAAGTAGTAGCTGTGCAGGTCGCCGGCCAGTTCGCGCAGGTAGAACGCCACCTGGTGCGGGCCCAGTTCGGCCAAGGCGCGCTCGAGCACTTCAGGGTACGACGCCAGCTTGGCCAGCAGTTCGAATTCCTTCGGCGAGGTGAGCGGCGACAAATCGACGCTGGCGAGCGAAGCGACATCGCCGCCCCAGTTGGCCAGCGCCGAGCAGATGCGCGCGTGGGCGTACTGGACGTAGTACACCGGGTTCTCGTCGCTCGTCTCGAGCGCGACGTTCACATCGAACACGAACTCGGTGTCGGCCTTGCGTGAGATGAGGAAGAAGCGCACTGCGTCGCGGCCACGCGTGACGTCGCCCGCGCCCGACCAGTCGATCAGGTCGCGCACGGTGACGTACGAGCCGGCGCGTTTGGAAATCTTGACCTCTTCGCCGTCCTTCATCACGGTGACCATCTTGTGCAGCACGTAGTCGGGATAGCCTTGCGGGATGCCGATGTCGACCGCCTGCAGGCCGGCGCGCACGCGCGCGATCGTGCCGTGGTGGTCACTGCCCTGGATATTGATCGCCTGGTCGAAGCCGCGGCGGAATTTCTGGATGTGGTACGCCACGTCCGGCACGAAGTACGTATAGGTGCCGTCGGACTTGCGCATCACGCGGTCCTTGTCGTCGCCGTAGTCGGTGGTCTTGAGCCACAGCGCGCCGCCGTCTTCGTAGGTCTTGCCCGAGTCGACCAGCGTCTTGACGGCGGTGTCGACCTTGCCGTCGGCGTACAGCGACGATTCGAGGTAGTAGTTGTCGAACTTGACGCCGAAGGCCTGCAGATCCTGGTCCTGCTCGTTGCGCAGGTAGGTCACGGCGAAGCGGCGGATCGATTCGAGATCGTCAACGTCGCCGCTGGCGGTGGCCGGTTCGCCATCGCTGGCCGAGACGGTTTTTTTGGCCAAAAAGTCGGCAGCGATTTCGGCGATGTAGTCGCCGTTGTAGGCCGATTCGGGCCATTCGGCGTCGCCCGGCTTGAGGCCGCGCGCGCGCGCCTGCACCGAGTTGGCCAGCGTGGCAATCTGCACGCCCGCATCGTTGTAATAGAACTCGCGCGTGACGTCATGGCCCTGCGACAGGAACAGCGACGCCATCGCATCGCCCAGCGCGGCCTGGCGGCCGTGACCGACGTGCAGCGGGCCGGTCGGGTTGGCCGAGACGAATTCGATGATCACGTGGTGGCCGGCGCCGCTGGTGCTGCTACCGAATGCCGCGCCCTGTTCGAGCACGCTGCGCGCGACCGATTGCTTGGCGCTGGCGGCCACGCGCAGGTTGATGAAGCCGGGGCCGGCGATGTCGGCCGCGTCGATCAGCCCCTGCGCGCCAGGTTCGGCCAGCAGTGCGGCGACCAGGCGCGTGGCCAGTTCGCGCGGGTTGGTCTTGAGTGGCTTGGCCAGCTGCATCGCGATATTGCAGGCGATGTCGCCGTGCGATGGATCGCGCGGCCGTTCGAGCACCACGTTCGGGGTGAGATCGGTACCGGCGACGATCGGCGCGAGGGCGGCCTGGAACAGGGCAACGATTTGTTGTTTTTGTTGGGCGAGCATGGGAATGGTCGAAAATGTAATGAGGCGGCGCCTGGAGGTCAGGCAAACAGTGCACATTATACTAGCTTGACGGGCCGCTTTGGCGGGCTGCGGCGCCAGCGGCCGGCGTGTCACCCACTATCAGGATAACCACAGCGGCCACTATATTAAGCGTCGTCAAAGGCATAACCGTTACAATGGGAGCCCATTTTCGCAACATTTTATTCGCCATGACTGACAAGCGTCCAACGCTCTCCCTGAAACCCAAGGCCAAGCCGGCGTCCGACCGCCGCGGCGCCGGCGCAGCAGGCCGCAAGCCGGCCCAGGCCGCCGAGCGCGCGCAACCACGCGCACAGGGACAAGGGCAGGGCAGTCAGGGGCAAGGCGAACGCGCACCGGCCCAGCCGGCATCGGCGTCCGGCTATCAGTTGAAGCATCACGTCGTGCGTCCGCCGCGCGAAGAGCCGCGCCTGCGCGCCAGTCATGAAGTCAAAGTTGCGCCGCAGCGCGACTACAAGCCCGACCTCAAATCCGACTCGCTGGCGCTGGCGCTGCTGGGCGCGGCCAGCGCTGTCGCCCGCGTGCAGGGCGGCATGGCGCTGCCGCAGGCACTGTCGATCGTGTTTGGCGCCTATGACGTCACGCCGCAAACGCGCGGCGCGATCCAGGACATTGCCTACCGCACGATGCGCCAGCTGGGCCGCAGCGAAACGCTGCTGGGCCTGATGACGAGCAAGGCGCCCGAGCCGCCGATGCTTGGCGCCTTGCTGTGCGCGGCGCTGTCGCTGCTCGACCCGCCCGAGGGCACGCCGGCCCCGTATGAGGCGTTCACCGTGGTCGACCAGGCCGTCACCGGCGCGGCGGCGCACCCTGATTTTGCGCATGCCAAGGCAATGGTCAATGCGGTGCTGCGCCGCTTCCTGCGCGAGCGCGAGTCGCTGGTCGAAGAAGCGCTGCGCACGCCGCTGGCGCGCTGGAATTATCCGCAGTGGTGGATCGACACGGCGCGCGCCGCCTACCCGCGCGACTGGGAAGCCGTGCTTGCTGCCGGCAACGCGCATCCGCCACTGACGCTGCGCGTGAACCGTCGCCGCCAGGATGTCGCCGCGTATCTGCAGTCGCTGCAGGATGCGGGCCTGGACGCCGAGCAGGTGGGGCCGCACGCGGTGCGCCTGGCGCAGGCGATCAATGTGAGCCAGATTCCCGGCTTTGCCGAGGGCGTGGTGTCGGTGCAGGATGCCGGCGCCCAGCTGGCCGCGCCGCTGCTCGACCTGCAGGACGGCATGCGCGTGCTCGACGCGTGCGCAGCCCCTGGCGGCAAGAGCGGCCATATCCTCGAGACGGCGAACGTCGAACTCACGGCCGTCGACACCGATGCGCTGCGCCTCGGTCGCGTGGGCGACAACCTCGGCCGCCTGGGCCTGGCCGCGCAGCTCGTCACGGCCGATGCCGGCGCGACCGACTGGTGGGATGGCCGTCAATACGACCGCATCCTGGCCGACGTGCCGTGCACGGCGTCGGGCATCGTGCGGCGCCACCCGGATATCCGCTGGTTGCGCCGCAAGTCGGATACATCCCAACTTGCAACACTTTCAGCCAAAATACTCGACAACCTTTGGCAGATGCTGCTGCCGAATGGTAAATTGCTATTCGTGACATGTTCGCTCTGGCCCCAGGAATCGGAGGCGCAGGCGGCTGCCTTCGCGGCCCGCCACGACGCGGTCCGCCTCGATGCGCCGGGCCAACTGCTGCCCGTCGGTGGCGCCGGACAGGATCATGACGGTTTGTTCTACGCCCTGTTCCAGAAGAAAGCGGCGTGAAGTTCTTTTCACTACGCGCATTATTTAAGGCCCCGGCTCCCCCGTGACGTTACGATTTTTCCGCCTTCTCGCCTGTCAGTTGTTGCTGGCGATCGCGTGCGTTGCCATGGGCACGCCGGCGCAGGCGGCCGACGACATCGAAATCACCCGCGCAACCATCGAAGCGAGCGACGATGGCTACCGCCTCAACACGGCCTACAACTTCGAGCTGAACCACGGCCTGAAGGACGCGATCCAGCACGGGGTCCAGCTGCACTTCACCACCGAGATCGAACTCACGCGCCCGCGCTGGTACTGGCGCGACGAAAAGGCTGTCTCATTAAAACGCACCATCCGCATTTCGTACGACGTGCTCACGCGCCAGTATTACGTGGTCGTGGTGGGCTCGTTCCAGGAACGTTTCCAGACCTTTGAAGACGCGATGTTCATGATCCGGCGCCCGACGCGCTGGCTGATCGCGCCCAAGGGCACGCTCAAGGCCGGCGAAGTCTACGAAGTCTCGCTGCGCATGTTCATGGACCGCGAGTACCTGCAAAAGCCGTTGCAGGTCAATGCCTTCAACGACTCGGACTGGCGCCTGACCTCCAGCCGCAAGACGTTCACCTACCGTGCGGAGTGAAGTGATCAGCGGTGGGGTGCGTTACGCGCTGATCGTTGGCGGCGCCATCGTCTCGATCCTGCTGTTCCTGCTGGCCGGCGCATCCGACAACTCGGGCTTCTTCGGCCGTTACTACAGCTGGCTCCTTGGCCTGACTGCCGCGATGGCGTTCCTGCTCCTGATCGTCGTGGTCGTGGCGCTGGGGCGCCTGTATTCCCGCTACAAGGCCGGCAAGTTCGGCTCCCGGCTCATGGCGCGGCTGGTGCTGCTGTTTGCCGGCATCGGCATCCTGCCTGGTCTCGTCATCTTCATCGTGTCGGTGCAGTTCGTGTCGCACTCCATTGACTCGTGGTTCGACGTCAAGATCGAATCGGCCATCGAATCGGGCCTGAACCTGGGCCGCGCCGCGCTCGACGAATCGCTGTCCGAACTGGGCGCCACCGCGCAGACTGCCGCCGCCACGCTGGCAGGGCAGAGCGACATGACCGCGCAACCGGTGCTCGCGCGCCTGCTGGCTGACACCAGCGGCCTGCAAAGCGTGATGCTGGTCGACGCCAACGGCGCCGTGTTGTCGGCCGCCACCGAAGACCGCGGCGCCAATCTGGCGGCCGATGCACCCAATGAACGCATGCTGCGCAGCGCCGGCATGCCTGGCGGGTATGCCCAGGCCGAGGGCGGTGTCGGCCCTGCCGATGCGGGCGACGAGGCCGCAGACGGCGCTTCGAATGCGCTCGACGCCGTGACCGGCCTGCGCCTGCGCGTGGTGATGGCCGTGCCCGAACCGCCTGGCGTGCAGCAGCGCTACCTGCAACTGCTGCAGGCGGTGCCGGTGGGCCTGGCCTCGAACGCCGAGGTGCTGCGCTCGGCCTCCACCGAATACCGGCTGCGCCTCGAAGCGCGCACGGGCCTGCGCAAGATGTACATCGTGACCTTGACTCTGACGTTGCTGCTGGCGATCTTCGGGGCGATCGGCAGCGCCTTCCTCATCGCCGGCAACCTCGCGCAGCCGCTGCTGGTGCTGGCCGAAGGCACGCAGGCAGTGGCCGAGGGTGACCTGTCGCCGCGCCCGATCGTCGAGACCAACGATGAACTGGGCACCTTGACCCGATCCTTCAATGCGATGACGGGCCAGTTGTTCGAAGCCAGGAGCGCCGTGGAGCGCAACCGCGCCGCGCTGCAAAGCGCCAAGGCCCACCTGGAGTCGGTGCTGGCGAACATGTCGGCCGGCGTGATCGTGCTCGATGCCGAAGGCGTGGTGGTCAACTCGAACGATGCGGCGTACCGCATCCTGCAGGTGGAGCCGGGCGCGATGGCGGGGCCGCTGAACCGCATCGCCGGCCTCGAACATTTTTCGAACACGGTCACGCGCTCGTTCTCGGCGCAAAGTGCCCACGTGGCGGCCGAGCGCCGCAAGCGCGCGCACTGGCAGCAGCAGATCGAGATCCCGCGCGACGCCCAGCGCAAGACCGGCGCAGCCGACGAACAGGAGCACGACATCGTGCTGCTGGCGCGCGGCTCGCGCTTGCCGGTGGGCGCCGACAGCGGCTTCATCGTCGTGTTCGACGATATCTCGGACGTGATCACGGCCCAGCGCTCGGTGGCCTGGGGCGAGGTGGCGCGCCGCCTGGCGCACGAAATCAAGAACCCGCTCACGCCGATCCAGCTGGCGGCCGAGCGCATGCAGATGAAGCTGGCCGAGCACCTGCCGCAAGCGCAAGCCGACCTGCTCCAGCGCGGCACGACCACGATCGTCAATCAGGTCGACGCGATGAAGCGCATGGTCGACGACTTCCGCGACTATGCGCGCACGCCGCCGGCGATGCTCGACCAGCTCGACCTGAATGGCCTGATCGCCGAGATCCTCAGCCTGTACCTGGCCGACGACGGCAGCGACATCATTCATGCGAACCTCGCGCCGGACCTGCCGCGCGTGATGGGCGACGCGACCCAGTTGCGTCAGGTGATTCACAACCTGGTCCAGAACGCGCAGGATGCGCTGGTCGAGCGCGGGCCGGATGCGCCGGCGCCGCGCGTGGACATCACGACCGAGGCGATCCAGTACACGGGCGCCGGCGGCCTGGCCGGCACCGCGGTGCGGCTGGCGATCGTCGACAACGGGCCCGGTTTCGCGCCCCGCATCCTGGCGCGCGCGTTCGAGCCGTACGTGACGACCAAGGCGCGCGGCACGGGTCTTGGCCTCCCGATGGTCAAGAAAATCATCGATGAACACGGTGGCCGGATCGATGTCGGGAACCGCAGCGATGGAACTGGCGCAGCAGTGTCGATTTTGCTGTTAAAGTTAGCTCCCGAAGCAAGCTTGGCTTAAGGACAACTGAACAAGCGGCTGCGTGTTGCCTTGCCAATCGCACCGCCTGGCAGTGCACTGCGCCGTGTTTGTCAGTACAGTGCGTTTTTCCGGCCGATCGTGGCTCCGCTCGTAATGGTTTTTCGAACTCCCCTTCAGTGCAAAAAACTTATAAAATTGCACACACGTCGGGTAGAAGATCAGGAAGGTAGAAGAGATGGCGAACATACTGGTAGTTGACGATGAAATGGGAATCCGGGAGCTGCTCTCCGAGATTCTCGGTGACGAAGGTCATGCCATCACCCTGGCCGAGAACGCGCAGCAAGCGCGTGAGGCGCGCGCGGCCGGCGCCCCGGATCTCGTGCTGCTCGATATCTGGATGCCTGATACCGATGGCGTCACGCTGCTCAAGGAATGGCAGCGCGACGGCCTGTTGACCATGCCTGTCATCATGATGTCGGGTCACGCGACCATCGACACCGCAGTCGAAGCAACGCGCATCGGCGCGCTGAACTTCCTCGAGAAACCGATCGCGCTGCAAAAGCTGCTCAAGGCCGTGCAGCAGGGCCTGAGCCGCGCGCAGGAAGTCGCACGTGCGCCGATGGCACCACCGCGCCCGATCGCACCGAGCGTGCCAAGCATGGCGCTCGATGGCGGCGGCGCGGCATCCGCATCGGCCTCGCCATCGGCGCCGATGTTCGCATCGGCCAATACACAGCCGGGCGCCGGCGCGGCCCTTGGCAACGGCGCGCGCATGGTGCATGCGATGTCGCAGGGCGAGGGCACCGGCTACACGCTGTCGTTCGACCTGCCGCTGCGCGAGGCACGCGATGCGTTCGAGCGCATGTACTTCGAACACCATCTGGGCCGCGAAGGCGGCAGCATGACGCGCGTGGCCGAAAAAACGGGCCTGGAGCGCACCCACTTGTACCGCAAGCTCAAGCAGCTGGGCGTCGAGCCGGGCAAGCTGGCCAAGAAAGGGGGCTGATGGCCCGCGCGGCCACCAGTCTCGTTACCGGTTCGACGGCGGCGGCGCGCGAAGGCGCTATTGCGGCGCTCCTGGCCGCGCCGTTCGATGCAGCGTCTGCATCCGTCAGCAGCCTCGCGGCTGACGGACCAGCCTCTTCCGCAAGCCGCCTGCCGGCACCCGCCATTCCGTTCGACGCCGTCATCCTCGAAGGCCTGGGCGTGGCGGCCACACCTCTTGAAACCGGTCCCGGCCTGCAGGTCATGCGCATCGCGCCGGGCTGCCTGTGCTGCGACGGCAATCTGGTTTTGCGTGTAACATTGAATCGTCTGCTGCGCCAACGCCCTCGGCGCCTGTTCATCGGTCTGGCGAGCAGCGAACACCTTGATCAGTTGCGATCGTGGCTTGCAGCACCGCCATACGATCAGCTGTTGGCCCTGGAACCGACCGTGCACGCCTGAGTTTTACGGGTGCGTTCACTTGAAATCCAGCTGGCCAGCCCCACCTCTTTATCGAAGTGAACAGCCTGCCATTCGCCGCCATCCGGCAGGTTGGCACCAACTTTCTGATCGAAGGAGTCAACATGAACATGATCTATAACAGTGAACAGTACAGCGTCGTCGAATTCGGCGTCGACCGTGAACTCGAAGCACTGCGCTTTGGTGGCTTCGAGATCGTCGACAAGGCCGGCCGGCGCGAAGCGTTCATCGGCGGCCGACTCGCGCAATCGTTCCGACGCGATGTCAACAACCTGATCGCCAGCGAACCGACGATGGAAGAAATCGACGAGTTCCTGGGCGAGTACGACACCCTGATGAGCCAACCGGTGGTGCTGCATTAAGCCGCTGGTGAAGTACCTGCCGCGCCATCGCCAGCCAAGGTGATGGCGCTCTCATTTCAGTAGCATACGAAGCTGTACCCATGTGCCAGTTACTTGGAATGAACTGCAATGTCCCCACTGACATTGTCTTTTCTTTTACCGGCTTCGCCCACCGCGGCGGCCACACCGATACCCACCACGATGGCTGGGGGATCGCGTTCTTCGAAGGGACGGGCGTACGCCACTTCGTCGATCACCAGGCGGCAGTCGCCTCGCCGATCGCCGAGCTGATCAAACGTTACCCGATCAAGTCCACCAACGTCATTGCCCATATCCGCAAGGCCACCGTCGGCCAGGTGGCGCTGGAAAACTGCCATCCATTCGTGCGTGAATTGTGGGGCCGCTATTGGGTGTTCGCCCACAATGGCGACCTAAAGGCGTTCGCGCCCGTGCTCGATGGCGCATTCCGACCGGTCGGCACGACCGACAGCGAGCTGGCCTTCTGCTTCCTGCTGCAAAGCCTGCGCCGCGAGTTCGGCGACACGGCACCCACGCGCGCCGCGCTCGCTGGCGCACTCGAGCGCATCATTCCCGACATCGCCGCCCATGGCACCTTCAACATGATGCTGTCCGATGGCACCGCGCTGTACACGCATTGCTCCACCAAGCTGTGCTACGTCGTGCGCAAGCACCCGTTCGTGACGGCCTGCCTGTCGGACGAAGACCTGTCGGTGGACTTTTCGCAGGTGACGACGCCCGATGACCGGGTCGCGATCATCGTGACTGAACCGCTGACGACGAACGAGGCATGGACCCATTTCGCGCCGGGTGAACTCAAGGTGTTTGTCGATGGCTTGCCGCAGGATGTCGCGACCTTGGCAACGGCTTGATCGTTCCCCAACATTCTCACAAAAAATTTACGCTAGGAAACCCAACTGTCATTGGGATGCGGTAAAGTAGATCGGTTGCCGCGATATTGAGAATGATATGACCGATACAGCCCGCCTCGACGAGGCATCCCAGCCACTGCGCATGCGCAATTTCTTCCTGGCGCGCCAGCCGGTGCTGGACCGTAACCAGGCATTGTATGGCTACGAACTGCTGTTCCGCGGGAGTGCCCAAGGGCCGGCAGAGTTCGAGTCCGGGCTATCGGCCAGCGCCAGCGTCATCCATCATGCGTCCCAGCTCGGCCTGCCACGCGCGATTGGCGATGCGACGGCGTTCATCAATGTCGACAAGGATGCGTTGATGAGCGATATGTTTGCGTTCATGCCGCGCGAGCGCACGGTGCTGGACATCGTCAGCTCGGTCGAGCCCGATGTCGACGTCATCGAGCGCATGACGCACCTGGCGTCGCATGGCTTTCGCTTTGCTGCCGAAGCGTCGGCCCACGGCGCGGCGCTGTCGCGTTTCTTGCCGGTGATCGATTTCGTCAAGATGGATCTGCGCGCGCTGCCGCTCGTGACGATGCTGTCACTCGCACCGCGCCTGCGCAACACCGGCAAGCGGCTGGTGGCGGCGAAGGTCGAGAACCTCACCGAATACCGGACCTGCCTGGACGTCGGCTTCGACTATTTCCAGGGCTATTACTTTGCCAAGCCATCCGTGATCGCGGGGCGCAAGCTGTCGCCATCGCAGACGACGGTGCTCGACCTGATGAATCTGATCACGTCGGATGCCGACAATGCCGAGATCGAGCAGGTGGTCAAACGCGAAGTGACGATTGGCCTGAACCTGCTGCGCCTGGTGAATACGCCGGCAGTGGGGGCAGGGCGCCGCATCGAATCGATCAGCCAGGCCTTGAACCTGCTGGGCCGGCGCCAGTTGCAGCGCTGGCTGCAGATCCTGCTGTTTGCCGAACCCGACGTGCGCGGCCACAGCCAGAGTCCGCTTCTGATGCTGGCCACGACCCGCGCGCGCCTGATGGAGCTGCTGGCCCAGCGCATGCGCCCGGCGCAGCGCAACGTCGCCGATATCGCGTTCACGGTCGGCATGATGTCGCTGATGGACACGCTGTTCTGCATTCCGATGCGCGACATCGTCGAACAGATCCCTGTGATCGACGAAGTGCGCGCCGCGCTCCTGAACCGCACGGGCTTCTTTGGCGAACTGCTCAAGCTGGCCGAATCGATCGAGCGCATGGACGATGAGCAGGACGATATGCTCGCCGGCCTGAAGTCACTGGCCTTCGACGGCGACGATCTGGCCGAGCTCGAAGTAGCCGCATTCGAGTGGAGCGACAAGGTAGTACGCTACGCGATCTGACGCCACCAGAACATCACCCGAACGGGCCGCCAGGAAACTGCCGGCCCGTTTCACATCCCGCCACAGAAAAGCAATTGCCCAACAATTAGGGTCAGAGTCGAATTGTTTGACAACTTTTCCAATTTGCACGACCCCGAATGGCAGAGCCCGTTGTCAAAGAGATCAATTGCTCAATAATTCGACTCTGACCCTAATTAAAATTAGTGATATCAGGAAAAATTACTAATTAATTCTACTCTGACCCTCATTGGGTCAGGAGAGGTTGGGGGCCAGGTGGCGTTCGATTTCTTGTTTGTCCATGTTGCGGCGGGTGGCCATGTCGTCGACCTGGTCGTTGCCGATCTTGCCGACGACGAAGTACTTCGAGTCGGGGTGGGCCAGGTAGAAGCCGGAGACGGCGGCGCCGGGATACATGGCGTAGGACTCGGTCAGTTGCATGCCGATTTCTTCGGCTTGCAGCGTGGCGAACATGTCGGCTTTGACTGTGTGCTCGGGACAGGCCGGGTAGCCCGGGGCGGGGCGGATGCCCAGGTATTTTTCGGCGATCAGCGCTTCGTTGCTCAGGTCTTCGCCGACGGCGTAACCCCACAGGTCGGTGCGCACGCGTTCGTGCAGGTATTCGGCGAACGCCTCGGCCAGGCGGTCGGCCAGCGATTTGAGCATGATCGACGAGTAGTCGTCGTGCGCCGCTTCGAAACGCTGCTCGTGCTTTTCGATGCCCAGGCCCGCTGTTACGGCGAACATGCCGATGTAGTCGGCGACGCCGCTGTCTTTCGGCGCGATGAAGTCGGCGATGCACTGGTTCGGGCGCTGCTCGCCGTTCACCATGGGTTTCACGCCTTGCTGGCGCAGGCCGTACCAGGTCAGCGCCACTTGCGAGCGTGATTCGTCGGTGTAGATTTCGATGTCGTCGTCATGCACCGTGTTCGCCGGCAGCAGCGCGATGACGCCGTTGGCCGACAGCCAGCGGCCTTCGATGATCCGCTTGAGCATCGCCTGGCCTTCGGCAAACACCTTGCTCGCGGCGTCGCCCACCACCGCATCGGTCAGGATGCCGGGGAACGGGCCGGCCAGGTCCCAGGTCTGGAAGAACGGGCCCCAGTCGATGTAGCGCGCGATCATGCCCAGGTCGACGTTCTTGAAGATGCGACGGCCAATGAACTTTGGTTTTACCGGTGCGAATGCGAGACGTGCCTTGTTGGCGCGGGCCTGTTCCAGCGTGAGCATCGGCAGCGCCTTCTTGCTGGCGTGCTGGATGCGGATGCGTTCGTAGTCCTGCGCCAGCTCGATGATGTAGGCGTCGCGCGTGTCGTCCGTGACCAGCGACTGGCCGACCGACACCGAGCGCGATGCATCCGGCACGTACACGACCGGGCCGTCGTAGAACGGCGCGATCTTCACGGCCGTGTGCGCGCGGCTGGTGGTTGCGCCGCCGATCAGGAGCGGCATCTTGCGGTCGCGGAAGTACGGATCGCGCTGCATCTCGCGCGCCACGTGCGCCATCTCCTCTAACGATGGCGTGATCAGGCCCGACAGGCCCACCATGTCGGCGTTTTCTTCTTTCGCACGCGCGAGGATGTCGGCGCACGGCACCATCACGCCCATATTGACGATCTCGAAGTTATTGCACTGCATGACGACCGAGACGATGTTCTTGCCGATGTCGTGCACGTCGCCCTTGACGGTGGCGATCACCATCTTGCCCTTCGGCTTGGAGACGATGCCGGTGCGCGCTTCTTCGAGCGCTTTTTCTTCTTCGATGAACGGCACCAGGTGCGCCACGGCCTGCTTCATCACGCGCGCCGACTTGACCACCTGCGGCAGGAACATCTTGCCCTGGCCGAACAGGTCGCCGACGATGTTCATGCCGTCCATCAGCGGGCCTTCGATCACGTGGATCGGGCGGCCGTTCGCGGCCAGCACCTGCTGGCGCATTTCTTCGGTGTCTTCGACGATCCACTGCGTGATGCCGTGCACCAGCGCGTGCGCTAGGCGCTGCTCCACCGTCGCTTCACGCCACTCGAGGTTCTGTTCCTGCTTGTTGCCGCCGGCCTTCAGGGTGCCGGCGATCTCGATCATGCGCTCGGTGGCGTCCTTGCGGCGATTGAGCACGACGTCCTCGACGCGCTCACGCAGTTCGGGCGCCAGGTTGTCGTAGACGCCGACCATGCCGGCGTTGACGATGCCCATCGTCAGGCCCGCCTTGATCGCGTGGTACAGGAACACGGTGTGGATCGCTTCACGCGCCGGATCGTTGCCGCGGAAGCTGAACGACACGTTCGACACGCCGCCCGAGATCTTCGCGTACGGCAGATTGTCGCGGATCCACTGGCACGCCTGAATAAAGTCGTTGGCGTAGTTGTCGTGTTCTTCGATGCCGGTCGCGATTGCGAAAATGTTCGGGTCAAAAATGATGTCTTCGGGCGGGAAGCCCACCTGCTCGGTCAGCACTTTATAAGCACGCGCGCAAATCTCGGTCTTGCGCGCGAACGTGTCGGCCTGGCCCTGTTCGTCGAATGCCATCACGATCACGGCCGCACCGTAGCGGCGGCACAGGACCGCCTGGCGAATGAATTCTTCTTCGCCTTCCTTCATCGAGATCGAGTTGACGATCGCCTTGCCCTGCACGCACTTCAGGCCCGCCTCGATCACCGACCACTTGGAGGAGTCGATCATCACCGGCACGCGCGAGATATCGGGCTCCGATGCGATCAGGTTCAAAAAGCGCGTCATGGCCGCCTGCGAGTCGAGCATCGCTTCGTCCATATTGATGTCGATGACCTGGGCGCCGTTCTCGACCTGCTGGCGCGCGACCGACAGCGCCTCGTCGAACTGCTCGTTGAGGATCATGCGCGCAAACGCTTTCGAGCCCGTCACGTTGGTGCGCTCGCCGACGTTGACGAACAGCGACGACTCGTCGATGGTGAACGGCTCGAGGCCCGACAGGCGCATCGCCACCGGGATCTCGGGGATCTTACGCGGCGCGTGCTGCTCGAGGATGGTCGCGATCGCGTTGATGTGCTCCGGCGTCGTGCCGCAGCAGCCGCCGGCGATATTGATGAAGCCCGCATCGGCGAATTCGCGCAGCAGCGCGGACGTGTCTGCTGGCAGCTCGTCAAAGCCCGTGTCGCTCATCGGGTTGGGCAGGCCGGCGTTCGGGTAGATGCAGACGAACGTGTCGGCGATGTTCGACAGCTCTTGCGCATAGGGGCGCATCAGGGCGGCGCCCAGTGCGCAGTTCAGGCCAATGGTCAGCGGCTTGGCGTGACGCACCGAGTTCCAGAAGGCCGGCACGGTCTGGCCCGACAGGATGCGGCCCGAGGCATCGGTCACGGTGCCCGAGATCATCAGCGGCAGGCGCGGCACATCCGGGTGTTCGTCGAAGTACAGGTCGATCGCAAACAGCGCCGCCTTGCAATTGAGCGTATCGAAGATCGTCTCGACCAGCAGCACGTCGGCGCCGCCGTCGACCAGGCCGCGTACCTGCTCATGGTACGACGCGACCAGCTGGTCGAACGTCACGTTGCGCGCCGCCGGGTCGTTCACGTCGGGCGAAATCGAGGCGGTCTTGGGGGTCGGGCCGAGCGCGCCGGCGACAAAGCGCGGCTTGTCCGGCGTCGAGTACTTGTCGCAGGCAGCGCGCGCCAGTTTGGCGGCCTGCACGTTCATCTCGTAGGCCAGGTGCGCCATGTGATAGTCGTCCTGCGCCACGCCGGTCGCGCCGAACGTGTTCGTCTCGAGCAGGTCGGCGCCGGCGGCCAGGTAGCGCTCGTGGATTTCCTGGATGATCTGCGGCTGCGTCAGCGTCAGCAGCTCGTTATTGCCCTTGACGAACAGTTCGCGCGCGCCGCTGCCTTCGGGCGCGGCAAAGGTTGCAAACCGCTCGCCGCGGTACGCCGCTTCATCGAGCTTGTACTGCTGGATGATCGTGCCCATCGCGCCATCCAGGATCATGATACGGCGCGCGAGAATGTCACGCAGCTGGGTTTCGATCGGCGAGATGGCGTTGGAGCGGGCGTTCATGGTGAGGTCTTTCGAGGAGGGCGGCTTGACAGATGGAGCCTGTTGGGCGGTCTACGATTATACGCCAAGCCGTTGATATCGCTGAAAGTCGGACCCATGTATGTATCCTTTTGTATGTAACACGGCATGTGTTACATGGCGTTACAATTCGCGACTTAGTAGCAATCTTTACGTTACATGGTGAGACGACAATGAAGTCAAGCCACCGCGAGTGGCGTGAACAGATGGGATTACGCATGAACAAAGAATACCGACCGGATTGGGATCAGCCAATTGACAGCAGCACGGACTCAGCAGCATCGTCGAAGCCGCAAGTCGCCAGTAATGGTGTGAAACAGATCGTCACGATCCGTCTGGATGTGGATATGCTGGAATGGTTCAAGACCGCAGGTCCTGGCTATCAGACCCGCATCAACCAGGTTCTGCGTGAACATATGGATGCCCAGCGTAATTCGCAGGCAGAGTAAGCAGTTGCAAGGCGCCGGCGAGGCGCCTTTTTCACGGCGTGAAGACAAAAACGGCAGCCCGCGGGCTGCCTTGTCATATCCGGAGCAGGCGCTTGATTAACTGAACCTCAAGCCTGTCAGCGCAAACCCTTTCAGGAATTCCGCCGCCGCCAGGCGCTTGCCACCCGGTTTCTGCAGCTCGGTCAGGCGCAGCGCGCCTGCGCCGCATGCCACCACGATTCCGCCCGCATCCGCCTGCAGCACCTGGCCCGGCGCGCCGCTGCCTTCAACGGCGTCGGCATGCCAGATCTTGACGGCCACGCCATCGACCACGCCATTCGCACCGGGGAACGGATTGAACGCACGGATCTTGCGCGCCAGGACGTCCGCCGGCAGCGTGAAATCGAGCCTGGCTTCTTCTTTCGTGATCTTGGCCGCGTAGGTCACGCCGCTTTCGGGCTGCGGTGTGGCCACCAGTTCGCCGGCGGCCATCTTGTGCAGCGCCTCGACGATCATGCGCGCGCCCAGCGCTGCTACCTTGTCGTGCAGCGTGCCGGTGGTGTCGGTGGCCTCGATCGGCAAGCCTTCCATCAACAGCATCGGGCCGGTGTCGAGGCCTTCTTCCATTTCCATGATGGTCACGCCGGCATCCACGTCACCCGCCTCGATCGCGCGGTGGATCGGCGCGGCGCCGCGCCAGCGTGGCAGCAGCGAGCCGTGAATATTGATGCAGGGGCGGATGTCGAGCGTGCTGCGCGGCAGGATCAGGCCGTAGGCCGCCACCACCATCACGTCGTAGTCCAGCGCCAGCAGCTGGGCGTGGGCCGCGCGTGCCTGTTCGGCGCGCTCCGGATCCTTGCTGTCGGTGCGCAGCGACAGCGGCTGCGCGACCGGCATGCCATGCGCCAGCGCGTATTGCTTGACGCTGGAAGCCTGCAACTGCATCCCGCGCCCGGCCGGGCGGTCGGGCTGGGTCAGGACCAGCGGCACGGTAAAACCGGCTTCGTGGATCGCACGCAGGGCGACGGCGGCAAATTCCGGCGTGCCGGCAAAGACGACCTTCATCAACGACGCGCGCCGCGCTGGGCCGCTTCGCGTGCCAGGCCGCGCTCTTCTTTCTGCAGCTTGGCCTTGATGCGGTTGCGTTTCAAAGGCGACAGGTATTCGACAAACACCTTGCCTTTGAGGTGATCCATCTCGTGCTGGATGCAGACGGCCAGCAGGCCATCGGCGTCGACCGTGAATTCCTTGCCCTCGAGATCGAAGGCGCGCACCTTGACGCGCGATGGCCGCTCGACGCCGTCGTAGACGCCCGGCACCGACAGGCAGCCTTCGTCGTACACGGCGCGCTCGTCGCTCGACCAGGTGATTTCAGGATTAATGAAGACCATCAGATCGTCCTGCGCTTCGGTCACGTCGATCGTGACGACTTGCTCGTGCACGTCCACCTGGCTCGCGGCCAGGCCAACGCCGGGCGCGTCATACATGGTGTCGGCCATGTCGGCAACCAGCGTGCGCAGGCGCTCGGTGCCGAATTCGGTCACGGGCGTGGCAATCTTGTGCAGGCGTGGATCGGGATAGCGAAGGATGTCGAGTAGGGCCATGATCAGTTCGGATTTCGAGAGGGTGGGTGCGGTTGACGGGGTGCTGGAGCGCAGACAATTTCAGACAGCAAATGCGCCACACGCCCCGCAGGACAAACGCCGGTTTGTCTTGCTAGTTCAGGCAATTGTGTGCAGAATTTGATTCTATACAGCAACCCTTCCGTGGGCGGGGAGCGGTACGTCGTGATGCTTCTGGCGCCGCGGCCAGGCGCAATAGGCGCGCGGCCTGCAATCGTATTCGGATTTACGCTGTCTTAACGCCGGACTTAACGGACGTCTTCAATGAAAAATTTTAGCACAGTCATGGCCCATGCTGCAGCGGTGGCCTTGCTGGCCTGCGCCGCGAGCGGCGCCGCCGTGGCCCAGACGGATACTGCCACCCCGTCGGCGGCCTGCGCGTTCCGCCCCGACGCCCCCGACAAGCACGTCGTTGTCAAGCGCGATACCCTCTGGGATATTTCTGGCAAGTTCTTGCGCAACCCATGGTGCTGGCCCCAGGTCTGGGGCATGAACCGTGATGAAATTCGCAACCCGCACTGGATCTATCCGGGCCAGGTGATCTGGTTCGACCGCGCGCGCGGCCGCCTGTCGTTCAACCGGCCCGGCGAAGATGGCGATGGCCGTGGCCAGCCGCCGCTGACGCGTCTGTCGCCGCAGGTGCGCAGCGAAGGCACGGGCCAGGGCGCGGTGCCGTCGATTCCCGCTGGCGCCATCGAGCCGTACCTGACCCAGCCGCTGGTGGTCGAAGCCGACGAGCTGGCCGGCGCGCCGCGCATCGTCGCCTCGCAGGAAGGCCGTTTCTACCTGGGCAAGGGCGACCGCGTGTACGTGCATGGCGCGCTCACGAGCGACACGGTGTACCAGGTGTTCCGCCCCGGCACCGTGCTGCGCGATCCACAGACCGGCAAGGTGATGGCGCATGAGGCGGCTTTCCTGGGCAGCGTCAAGCTCGTCACCCCGGCCGGCCCCGGCGTCGATGCGCACACCTTCCAGGTCGTCGACACCGTGCGCGAAATGGGCGTGGGCGACCTGCTGGTGCCGCAGCCGCCCACGCCGGTGCGCAACTACGTGCCGCATGCGCCATTGCAACCGATCGATGCGCGCGTGATGTCCATTTACGCCGGCGTGACTTACGCCGGCCAGAGCCAGGTCGTGACTGTCAACCGGGGCGCGGTTGACGGACTCGATGTCGGCGCCGTGCTGCAGCTCTATCATGTCGGGAAGACTGTGGCCGACCCGGCGAGCCGGGGTTTCCTCGGCATGGGGCGTGCCCAGTTGAAAATGCCTGACGAGCAAAATGGCAGCCTGTTCATCTTCCGCGTGTTCAAGAACGTCTCGTACGGCTTGATCATGACGGTGACAGCGCCCGTGCAAGTCGGCGACGTGGTCAAATCACCGGAGTAACCCCGCCGTGCAGGCCACGGATCCCCACCCAACGCCGGACCAGCACGCCACTCCGATCGCCGACTGGCTGCGCCTGGAACAGGCGGCCGGGGTAGGGCGCCGCAGCGTACACGCGCTGCTGGCCGTGTTCGACACCCCCGGCGCCATCCTGCGCGCCGGTCCGCAAGCGCTGGGCGCCCACGTCACGCCGGCCCAGGCGCGCGCCATCTGCGCCCCCGTCACGCCCGCGCTGGCGGCGCTCATCGATGCCACGCTGGCCTGGCTGGCCGCGCCTGACCACCATCTCGTCACGTGCCACGATCCACGCTATCCACCGGCGCTGGCCGAGATTCCCGATCCGCCGCTGCTGTTATATGTCAGTGGCCGCGTGGAATTGCTGGCGCAGCCGCTCGTCGCTGTCGTGGGCAGCCGTAATGCCAGCGTGCAGGGCAGGGTGGATGCCGAGTCGTTTGCCGCCGCGTTGTCAGGCGCCGGGCTGTGCGTGGTGTCGGGGCTGGCGCTGGGGATCGACACGGCGGCGCACGAGGGCGCGCTGCGCGGCGCTGGCTCGACGATCGCCGTCGTCGGCACCGGCCTGGACCGCGTCTATCCGGCACGCAACCGGGCGCTGGCGCACCGGATCGCCGCGCAAGGCTGCATCGTCAGCGAATATCCGCTGGGCATGCCGCCGCTGGCCGCCAACTTCCCGCGCCGCAACCGCATCATCAGCGGCCTGGCCGCCGGCGTGCTGGTGATCGAGGCAGCGGCGCAGTCCGGCTCGCTGATCACGGCGCAACTGGCAGCCGAGCAGGGCCGCGAGGTGTTCGCGCTGCCCGGTTCCATCCATTCGGCGCTGACCAAGGGCTGCCACCGCCTGATCCGCGAAGGCGCGCAACTGGTCGAGACGGTGGACGATGTGTTGACGGCAATGCGGATGTCGCCGCTGGCAGGGCTGCCGCAGGTCGATGCCGCCGCGCCTGCGTCGGAGGACGATGCCATCCTGCTTGGCGCTCTGGGCCACGAACCGGTCGCGCTCGACGCGCTGCTGGCCCGCCTGGCGCTCGATCCGGGGACCCTTGGCGCACGCCTGCTCGAGCTGGAACTGGCCGGCCTCGTGACACAGTTGCCGGGCGGCCGCGTGCAGCGCATCTGGCGTTGACAGCGCCGTGGCAGGGCGTATTTATGACCGACAATGACAGCGGGGTGATGCTTCCCGATCCGTATTATGCCAATGGTATGTGCTTGTTTTTAATCATTATTAATAAGCTGGCTTATTGAACAAGGCTTGGATACAACGGTTTTTCCGTGGTGCGGCGTGGCTGGCGTGCTCCACTTGTGCCTCACGAAGTTTAGCTGCTACAGTAGCGTCACTATGTTCGACATCCTGGTCTATCTCTACGAGACGTACTACCGTCCCGACGCCTGCCCCGAGCCGGCAGCCCTGGCGCGCAAGCTCTCCGCCGTTGGTTTCGATGACATCGAAATCACGGAGGCGCTCGACTGGCTGGGCGGGTTGACCGACGCGCCGCTGCCCGAAACAATCGATGCGTCCACGGGCACCCGTTACTACGTCGACGAAGAATATATCGAGCTGGGCAGCGCAGCGATCGGCTTCATCGCCTTCCTCGAAAGCGCCAAGGTGCTCGGCCCGATCCAGCGCGAAATCGTCATCGAGCGTGCGCTCGCCTGCGACGAATCGCCCATTGCATTGAGCAAACTCAAGATCATCGTGCTGATGGTGCTGTGGAGTCAGGGCAAGGAGCCGGACGCGCTGATGTTCGACGATCTGTTCAGCGACGACGACGAGCAGGAGCCGCGTTTATTGCACTAAATTCGGTGCAATAAGGGTAATAAACGAACGGGGCTGCGCGCCCCGTTTTGTATTTCCGGCCTGTCTGTCTGAATGCACCAGCGTGGGGCGGCCCCTTGCCGGAAGCGCGAAAACCCGCTTATCATTGGCCGCTTCATTCAGGACGTTACCAAACTGGCATGATGGCCAGAATTTCACCGGCGCCGGCCCGAGCATGTATGATGCGCAAGCCCCACACTATATAGACAGTACGACGAGAAACACTATGACCAAATCCCTCATCATCGCCGAGAAGCCGTCGGTCGCGAACGACATCGCCAAGACGCTGGGCGGCTTCACCAAGCACGATGAGTACTTCGAATCGGACGAATTCGTGCTCTCGTCGGCTGTTGGCCACCTGCTCGAAATCGCCGTGCCCGAAGAGCACGACGTCAAGCGCGGCAAGTGGAGCTTCACGCACCTGCCGATGATCCCGCCGTACTTCGCGCTCAATCCGATCGCCAAGACCGAATCGCGCCTGAAGGTGTTGAATCGTTTGATCAAGCGCAAGGATGTGACGACCCTGATCAACGCATGCGATGCCGGGCGCGAGGGTGAACTGATCTTCCGCCTGATCGCGCAGAATGCGAAGGCCAAGCAACCGGTCAAGCGCCTGTGGCTGCAGTCGATGACGGCCGGCGCCATCCGCGACGGCTTCGCCAATCTGCGCAGCGACGAAGAAATGCTGCCGCTGGCCGACGCCGCGCGCTGCCGCTCCGAAGCCGACTGGTTGATCGGCATCAATGGCACGCGCGCCATGACGGCGTTCAACTCGAAAGAGGGCGGCTTCTACCTGACCACCGTTGGCCGCGTGCAGACGCCGACGCTGTCGATCGTCGTCGAGCGTGAAGAAAAGATCAAGAAATTCGTCCCGCGCGACTACTGGGAAGTGCGCGCCGAGTTCGTGTGCGCCGCCGGTATCTACGAAGGCCGCTGGCTCGACCAGAAGTTCAAGAAGGACGAGAACGACCCTGAAAAACGCGCCGAGCGCCTGTGGAGCAAGACCGCGGCCGACTCGATCGCCGCCGCTTGCCGCGGCAAGCAGGGCGCCGTCACCGAAGAATCCAAGCCGACCACGTCGATGGCGCCAGCGCTGTTCGACCTGACCAGCCTGCAGCGCGAAGCCAACGGCCGTTTTGGTTTCTCGGCCAAGAACACGCTGGGCCTGGCCCAGGCGCTGTACGAAAAGCACAAGGTGCTGACCTACCCGCGTACCGATTCGCGCCACTTGCCCGAAGACTATATCGCCACGGTCAAGGAAACGCTGGTCGCGCTGGCCGAAACCAATAACTACAACCAGTTCGCCAAGCAAGTGACCAAGGGCGGCTGGGTCAAGCCGAACAAGCGCATTTTCGACAACACCAAGATTTCGGATCACTTCGCGATCATCCCGACCGGCATCGTCCCGAAAAACCTGTCCGAGCCGGAACAGAAACTGTACGACCTGGTCACGCGCCGCTTCCTGGCCGTGTTCTTCCCGGCCGCCGAATTCCTGGTCACGACGCGCTTTACCGAAGTCTCCGGTCACCAGTTCAAGACCGAAGGCAAGGTCATGACCAATCCCGGCTGGCTGGCCGTGTACGGCAAGGACCTGGGCGACGACAAGGATGGCGCCAACCTGGTGCCGGTGGCCAAGGGCGAGAAGGTTCTGACCGAAAAAATCACGGCCAACGGCCTGGTCACCAAACCGCCCGCACGCTACAACGAAGCGACGCTGCTGTCGGCCATGGAAGGCGCCGGCAAGCTGATCGACTCGGATGAGCTGCGCGACGCAATGGCCGGCAAGGGCCTGGGCACGCCAGCCACCCGCGCCGCCATCATCGAGGGTCTGCTGACCGAGAAATACCTGCTGCGCGAAGGCCGCGAGCTGATGCCGACCGCCAAAGCATCGCAGCTGATGACCTTGCTGCGCGGCCTGGGTGTGAATGAACTGACAGCGCCCGAGCTGACCGGCGAATGGGAATTCAAGCTCTCGCAAATGGAAAAGGGCAAGATCTCGCGTGAAGAATTCATGCGTGAAATCGCCCAGATGACCCAGATCATCGTCAAGCGCGCCAAGGAATACAGCAACGACACGATTCCGGGCGACTACGCGACGCTGACCACCCCGTGCCCGAACTGCGCGAACGTGGTCAAGGAAAACTACCGCCGCTTCGCCTGCACCAAATGCGATTTCTCGATGAGCAAGACGCCGGGCAGCCGCCAGTTCGAGATCAGCGAAGTCGAAGAGCTGCTTGAAAAACGCACGATCGGCCCGCTGCAAGGCTTCCGCTCGAAAATGGGCCGCCCGTTTGCCGCCATCCTGCGCATCGTGCGTGACGAAGAGATCAAGAACTTCAAGCTCGAGTTCGATTTTGGCCAGGACGATGAAGGCGCCGACGGCGAAGGCGTGGACTTTACTGGCCAGACGCCGGTCGGTCCGTGCCCGAAGTGCACCGGCGGCGTGTTCGAAATGCCATTGGCCTATGTGTGCGAACACAGCGTGGCCAAGCCAAAGACGTGCGACTTCCGCAGCGGCCGCATCATCCTGCAGCAAGAAATCCTGCCTGAACAGATGAGCAAATTGCTCAATGAAGGCAAGACCGACCTGCTGCCGGGCTTTGTCTCGCAGCGCACGCGGCGCGCGTTCAAGGCGTTCCTGGTGCGTGGCAAGGACAACAAGATCAGCTTCGAATTCGAAGAGCGCAAGGCCAAGCCGGGCGCCAAGGTCAAGGCGGGCGCTGCCGATGGCGCCGCAGACGCCGAGGCAACGGTCGACGGTGCAGCCGCACCGGTGAAGGCGGCGCGCAAGGCGGCCGCCAAGCCAGCGGCGAAGAAAGCACCTGCCGCCAGGAAGGCAGTGGCCAAAAAGCCGGCGGCCAAGAAAGCGCCTGCCAAGAAGGCGGCGGCGAAATAAGACAGCGCCCACCGGCGTAAAAAAACCGCGGCATGCCGCGGTTTTTTGTTTGTGAGACGAACCGAACGCTGTCAGTCTTGCCATTCCTTCAAGGCGCGAATCGCTGCTTCGCCGTTGTGAATGGCTTGCACGCGCCGCACGACTTCGTTGCGCCACGCTTCATCGGCGTCCTGATCGGGCCCGTCGATGTCCTGCAGCAGCATGTGTAGCACTTGCTGTTTCTCTGTTGCGTTCAGCATCTGGATTTTTTCGGTAATCTCCGTGACCAGGTTTGACATGACGCTTCCTCCCCCATATTTTGATTTGATCATAGCGCGAGAACTACGGCTTGTCGACTGCACGCATATTGTCACGCGGTTTTCGATCGATCAGCTTGTTATCGGGATCGATGCCGGCGCGCGCCGGGATGCCATCGACCACCAGCGTAATCTGCTGTTCATCCTTGCTGACGAGGCGCCGTTCGCGTGCCAAAGGATTGCCGTCGCTGTCGTCCACACCGAATTCGATGAAATCGTGTAATGGCATCGGCTGCTCTTCGCCCTGGTCGGTAGCACGCATCTTGCCGGCGCTGGCGCGGATCGTCACGTCGTAGCGGCCATCCGCGCGCCGGTGTGCCGTGGCGCTGTCGGCCCGGTTCTCGTACAGCACGATTGATTCGAACAGGTCGTCGATCAAATAGGCCTTCGCGGGCGGTGTGACGGCGCGCAGGCCGTCGATCAGGCTTGACGCGGTCGGGTAGGGCGGGCCCTGGTAGCCGTGCTGCGCCAACAGCCCGCGCAAGACGCCGTTGACGACATCCTCGCCCAGCATGTCCTGCATCAGGTACAGCGCCAGCGCGCCTTTCTGGTACTGGATGTACGGCTGCTGCTCGTTGAGCGCGAGCGGCGCTTCCTTGCGCTGCTCGTTCGCGCGGCCCCTCAGGTAGCCGTCGAGGTCATAGCGCAGGAAACGCCGCATCTTGCCCGCGCCGTAGGCGCGTTGCATGACCATCAGCGCCATGTATTCGGACACCCCTTCGCTCAGCACCGCACTGCCCCGTGTGTTGGCGCCCACTAACTGGTGCCCCCACCACTGGTGCGCCGTCTCGTGCGCGCTGATGTAGAACGGGTAGTCGAGGTCTTTCGGCGAGCCGGGATCGATGCGCGCAATGAAGCCGGCGCTTTCCGAGAACGGGATCATGCCCGGGTAGGCAACGGCCATAGTGCTGTAACGAGGGAATTCGACGATGCGCAATTCGCGCAGCGGATAGCGCCCGAAGTTGCGCGCGCCATAGTCGAGGCCCGCCTGGGCGCCGCGTACCATGCGCTCCACATTGGCTTCGTGGCCCGGGTGGTAATACACGTCGATCGTCACGTCCTGCCAGCGTTCGTGGCGCACTTCGTAGCGCGCCGACTGGAAGGCGTAGTTGTTCAGCATCGGGCGGTCCATCTTGTAGCGGAAGTAGCGCCGCCCGTCCTGGCTCCATTCGCGCACCAGCGTGCCTGGCGCCACCGCGATCTGGTCGGCGCTCGTGCTGACGGTGGTCTCGAAGTCGATCCAGTCGGCGTCCACGCCCAGCAGGTGGTTGGCGCGCGCCGCAGGGTCGTCGCGCGCGGCCATGCGCGCGCGCGGGGCCAGGCCATAACGGCGGCGATCGCGCTCGTCGCGCAGTTCCACCGCCGGCTGGTAGCCGATGCGCGGCATGACGTCATTCGTGAAGAACGTGCCGTTGCCGACCACTGGCGTTTCGCTGCCCAGGCCCAGCAGGCCGCGCGGCGCGTAGTCGACGGTAAAGTCGAGCGCCATGCGCGCGCCCGGCGCCATCGGCGCGGCCAGGCGGTAGCGATAGAAACCGCGCTCCGGGTCACTGGCCGCCAGCGTTGCCGGCTGCGTGAACGTCACGTTCAGGCGCGCGCCGCGTTGCTGGTACAGCACCACGTCCGACACCGGCTTGCCGCTGCGGTTTTCAAGCTGATAACGGCCCTTGACCTGCAGCGCGCGCGCTGCCGGATGGATGGCCGTGTCGAGCCTGACGGCCGTGATGCGCGGCTGCGGCAGGAAGGCGGTGCGGTGGTAGCGTTGTTCGTAGTCGGCGCGCAGCTGTTCGGTCTGGCGCGCGCTCAGGTAGCCGCCCTGCGCCATTTCCCACGCGATGAAGGCGCCGCTGCCCGCGAACACGACGGCGCCGGCGCCGATCGTGGCCAGCACCGGGAGGCTCAAGCTGCGGCGCGCCAGGTGCAGGCGCTCGCGCCAGCCGCTGTCGACGCCGCGCGGCCACAGAGCGCGCGCCGCGCCCAGCAGCATCAGCGCCGCGCCGCCCCAGTACAGCAGGTAGAAGCGTTCGCGCAGCAGGTAGTGGCCAAAGCCGTTCACCGCCGAATACGTCAGGTCGGGCCAGACCGCGTACAGCACCAGCGGATGATCCAGGCCCGCGCCATTGAAGGTGAGCGCCGCCAGCACCCAGCCGATCATGACGAAGTTGGCCAGGTATTTGTGGTTGACGATGACTTGCACGGCGATCGCCAGCACCGCGAGCAGCGCGAAGTGGGGCAGCATGATCGAGAACAGCGCCTGCAGGTACAGGCCCGGTTCGAGCTGGAAGTACCCCTTGAACAGCTGGATCAGCATGGCCGTGACCATGGCAACGAGCAGCAGGCAGGCTTGTAGTCCGACCAGCGCCAGCGTCTTGCTGGCCAGTGGCAGCCAGCTTGGCACCGGCAGCGCATCGAGGATCTGGCTGGTGCGCATCTCGCGCTCGCGCCAGACCAGTTCACCGGCATAGAAGATGGTCGTGATGATCACGAAGAGACCCGTCACATCGCGGATCAGTTCCAGCATCATGTAGGTGACGGGATAGGTTGGCGTCCCATACATCGCGCCCAGGTCGAGCGCGCTGGCGATCAGCGCGAGCACGCCGGCCGTGGCCAGCGCCACGAAGTACGCGTTGCGGGTCGATTCGCGCAGCTCGCCCCAGCCCGATTTGACGAGCAGCACGGCCAGGCTGCGGGCCGCGAAATCGGGCGGCGTGCTGGTGTCGCGCGCCGCGCGCGACAAGGGCGGGGTGAGTCCGGAGGGCAGTCCGGACGGCAGTTCGGGCGCCAGCTTGCGGCGCGCGCGCGTCTGCCCTTCGGTCTCGCCGACAGCCTGGAAGCGCCAGTAGCCAAGCAGCAGCACCAGCAGCGAGAAGCCGGCCCAGATCACGCGGTTGACCAGATACACGTCGGTCAATGCGATCAGGCGCGCGTTGCGCTCGGCCAGCGGCCAGTATTCGGTCAGACGGATCAGGGCCGTGGTGCCGAACGGGTCGATCAGCGCGGCCAGCGTCTTGAAATCGAGGTCGCGCGCCAGCGACGGCGCGACCGTGTACCCGAGCGTCATGATCACGCTGGCCACGTACACCGGCAGCATGCGCCGGGTGAGGGCGGCCAGCACGAAGAAGATCGCGCCAAAGATGAACAGGTTGGGCAGGAGCGTGAACAGATACGGCGTGAGCCAGGCGGCCAGCGGCGCGGCGCCGAGGCGATCGGGCGCGATCCCGGGCAGCATGGTGCCGAACCACAGGCCCAGCACGATGCCGGCGAAGATCACGGCCAGCGTGGCGTACGCGCCCAGGAAGCGGCCGAACACGTAGTCGGCCTTGCGCAGCGGCGCGCTGAAAAAGAAGTGGTGCATCTCGTGCTCGAAATCCTGCTGCACCGCGCGGCCCATGACGGCGGCGGCAACGATGACCCCGAGGCTGCCGAGCATCGCCGTGGCCAGTGCGATCTGACGCGGCCCGTCGATCGCGATGCGGGTGCCGAACGTGATCGACAGCTCGCGAAACGCGCCGCCCGACGCCACCATCCACAGCATCCCGAGCGCCAGGAAGCCGCCAAAATACACCCAGGTCGACAGCAGCCGCAGGCGCTGCCTGGCCTCGAAGCGGGCAATGACGAGCAGCGCGCGCACGGTCAGCAATCCCCGGCGGCGGGATTATGACGGCCGGCGATGGTGGCGAAGTACACGTCGTCCAGGCTCGCGCGGGCCGGCTCGAAGCCATCGCCCGGATCGTCCTCGGCATACACGTGGATCAGCGTACGGCCACTGAGCAGGCGGCTCGAGATCACGCTGTGGCGTGCCTGAAATGCCGGCAGTTCGGCCTTGGTGACGAAGCGCGCCCAGATGAAGTCTTCGATGCCGTAGATGAGTTCTTGCGGCTCGCCGCACAGCAGCACCTGGCCCTTGTTGATGATCGCCATATTCGCGCACAGGTCGGCCACGTCGGACACGATGTGGGTCGAGAGCAGCACGGTGCGCTCTTCGCCGATGTCCGACAGCAGGTTATGAAAGCGCACGCGTTCCTGCGGATCCAGGCCGGCCGTGGGTTCGTCGACGATGATCAGGCGCGGGTCGCCGAGCAGGGCCTGGGCGATGCCGAAGCGCTGGCGCATGCCGCCCGAGAAGGTGCCCAGGCGCTGCGCGCGCACGTCCCACAGATTGGTCTGCTGCAGCAGGCCGTCGACGACCTCGCGCCGGCGTGCCCGGTGCGACAGCCCCTTGAGCTGCGCGAAATGGTCGAGCAGGTCGTAGGCCGTGACCTTGGGGTAGACGCCGAAATCCTGCGGCAGGTAGCCGAGCATGCGGCGCACCGCGTCTTTTTCATCCAGCACATCGATATCGTCGAGGAACACCGAGCCGGCGTCGCATTCCTGCAGCGTAGCGAGAATCCGCATCAGTGTCGATTTGCCCGCGCCGTTCGGGCCGAGCAGCCCGAACATCCCGGCCGGGATATTCAGCGTGACACGGTCGAGCGCGACCACGCCGTTGGCGTAGGTCTTGGACAAATTGCGGATCTTTAATTGCATGACAACTCCCGGCTGCAGTGATGTATTTACATCGCAGCTACTCTTTTTTCACACTGGCATTGTATTCAATCGTCACGGCCAGGACAGGCACGGTGCGATACACGGGCCAAAGCGGGCCCCAGGCTGCATTATCCGGTGACAGGGTGCATGCCGGGTTTCTTTCTATAAATTTGTTGTCCCGCGCAACGGGTGCGCGGCCCGCGCCCGTCCAAATTATGGATAATGGCAATATGGATGCCGCCACCCAAGACAAACTGCTGGTCCTGATGCGCGAAGGGCGCAGCCGGGCCGAATCGACCGACTGGTTCCGCGTCGGCCTGGGCCTGGTGTACCTGGCCGGCCTGATGACGAAGGACGAAATCGACTTCAAGACCGTCGACCGCGAATTCAACCGCTTCATCTATCACACGCTGGGCAACGGCCACACGATCACCAGCGTGCTGCAGTTCATGAGCGGCGAAAAGGTCATGCCCACCGTGGAGTCAAGCCGTTTCCTGGACGCGTTTTCCCGCCACTGTCCCGGCGTGCCGATCGTGTCGGTGCCGTACCTGCTCGAACTGAACCTGGGCGTGGCCAAGAACATCTCGGGCATCGAGCCCGAAGGCCCGCTGGTCGAGTGGATCGCGAGAACTAAAGCTTATAATGAAGGCCTCAGCGACTAGATTACCGAGCCAGCCATGACCGCGAATCGTTTCATCAGCCCCCTGGACCATCTGATTGTCGGCGTCGACAAGGCCTTGCGCGTCGTCGGCGGCGTGACCGCCATGTCGCGCCCGAACCCGGCCACGCACGCCATGGACAGCGAACTGTCCGATACCGATCGCCGTCACAGCGCGGGTCTGATGCGCGTGAACCATGTCGGCGAAGTGTGCGCCCAGGCGTTGTACGATGCGCAGGCCAGTTTCGCCCACACGCCGCAACTGCGCGCACAGTTCGAAGAAGCAGGGCAAGAAGAAGAAGACCACCTGGCCTGGTGCGCGCAGCGGCTGGACGAACTGGGTTCGCAACCGAGCGTCCTGAATCCCCTGTGGTATGCGGGCGCCTATGTGATGGGCGCGGTGGCGGCCCGGATCGGCGATCCGGTCAGCCTGGGCTTCGTGGTGGAGACCGAACGCCAGGTCGAGGCGCACCTGAACAGCCACCTCGAACTGCTGCCGCAGCAGGACGCCAAATCGCGCGCGATCGTCGACCAGATGCGCATCGACGAAATCGCGCACGCCGACGCGGCCCAGGCGATGGGCGCAGCCCCGTTGCCGATGCCGGTCAAGATGGCGATGCGGGCGATGGCCAAGGTCATGACGACGGCGGCGTATCGGATTTGATCGGAGGGGCCTTGCACCCGTGCCCCTTGAACGTCATTCCCGCGCAGGCGGGAATCCAGGTGGCCCAGCATGCTACCTGCTTCAACGTCAGTGGCAGTGCATCGGACCTGGGTTCCCGCCTTCGCGGGAACGACGTGCCAGCGTCAACAAATCAGGACGAGCGGCCTAGCTTTCGACGATCTCGATCGAGTGCGTGATCTCGGCGGTCCTGGCCAGCATGGCCGACGCCGAGCAGTACTTGTCATGCGATAGCTGCACCGCGCGTTCGACGGCCGCCGGTTTCAGATTGCGGCCCGTGACCACGAAGTGGAAGTTAATCTTCGTGAAGACCTTCGGATCGGTCTCGGCGCGCTCGGCCTGCAGCGTCACGTCGCACCCGCGCACGTCTTCACGCCCGCGCTTGAGGATCAGCACCACGTCATACGCGGCGCAGCCGCCGGTGCCGATCAATACCATCTCCATCGGGCGTGGTGCCAGATTATGGCCGCCGCCTTCCGGCGCACCATCCATCGCCACCATGTGGCCGCTGCCCGTCTGGGCCCGGAAGCTCATGCCCGACGGGCCGTTCCAGCTGACTTTTACATCCATGTTCTGCTCCGCTGTGCTGTGTTCTTGAAAAGGGGCTTCGATTGTACGGCGGGATCACACACCCAGCACGTATTTCTCGCTCTTCATGCGCCAGCTCGCGAACGCCACCACCAGCAGCGCCGGAATCAGCGCGCACAGGAATGTCAGCACGAACGGCAGCGGGCCGATGTCGCCCGTCTTGGCCAGTTCCTTGACGAGGGTCTGGTTCGACAGCATCGGCACCAGATACATCCAGGTCGCGGTCTTGAGTTCCATGAACGAGATCACGAAGCCCGGAATCACGGGCAGGATGGTCACGAAGCTGACCGTGGTCTGGGCTTCCTTGAAGGTCTTCGCGTTCATCGCCAGGCCAATGAACAGGGCGCTCGAGAGCAGCGACAGCGGCACCGTGACCAGGCACACGAGCATCAGCTCACCCCAGCCCAGGTTCCACGACATGCCGATTTCCTCGAGTGGCAGCCAGCGCAGGATCGCGTGGGCGACGCACAGGATCAGCGTCACGCCCAGCAGCGACGGCACGCTCGCGGCCAGCCATTTGCCGACCACCAGCTCCCAGCTGCGGGCCGGCTGCGCCATCAGCACTTCGAGCGAGCGCCGTTCGCGCTCGCCCGCCGTGCTGTCGACGGCCGCCGACAGGTTCAGAAAAAACGCCGGCAAAAACAGGATGCCGATGATGCCGCCGATGACCATCGCCGAGCGCGAGGCATTGGTGCCCGTGTCATGGCGCTGCAGTTCGATGGGCGAGAGGGTGGCGGGCGAGACGCCGTGCGCGAGCAGGCGCGCGCTGGCGATATTGCTGCTGTAGGCCTGCAGGATGTCTTCGACATCGCGCCGCTGCGGGCCGCTCTCGGTGGACGAATCGAACCACAGCTCCAGGCGCGCCGGGCGCATGGCCTGGTAGTTGGCGACGTAGTCGTCCGTCACGCGCAGCACGGCAACGGTCTTTTTGGCGCGCAGCAGCTCGCCAATCGCGTCCTCATTCATCGGCGCGGCCTCGGTGACGGTCACGCTGCGCTCGCGCAGCTGGGCCATCAGGGTCGGCGCTTTGGCGCCGCCGATGACGACCATCTCGATGCCTTCACGCTCGGTGCGCGTGTTCCGCTCGATCATCTGGTTCAGCAGCAGGCCGATGATGGCCGGGTACATCAGCGAGGCGGCCAGCAGGAAGGCCAGCGTGCGGCGCTCGCGCAGCATCTCGCGCAGCTCTTTCAAAAACACGATCCGGATCTTGGACTTCATGCGATACCTTCTTCGGTGCCGACCAGGCTGACGAAGGCGTCTTCCAGGTTGGTGATGCCGGTGCGCCGGCACAGTTCTTCGGGCGAGCCCTGGGCTACGGTATGGCCCTTGGCGATGACGATGACGTCGTCGCACAGGTGCGTCACTTCCTGCATCACGTGGGTGGCCATGATCACGCAGCTGCCGTCCTCGCGCAGCGCGTTCAGCGCCGTGCGCAGCGCGCGTGTGCTCATCACGTCCAGGCCGCGGCTCGGTTCATCGAGCAGCAGGTGGCGCGGGCGGTGCAGCAGCGTGCGTGCCAGCGCGACCTTGATGCGCTGGCCCTGCGAGAAGCCCTTGGCCCGGCGATCCAGGATGTCTTCCATGCCCAGCAGCTCGGCCACTTCGCCGATGCGCGTGCGCAGTGCCGCGGCCTGCATGTCATTGAGTTCGCCGAAATAATGCAGGTATTCGCGGGTGGTCAGGCGCTCGTACAGGCCGAACTGGTCGGTGAGAAAACCGATATTGCGGCGCACCGCCATCGGGTCCTGTTCGGGGTCGACGCCGCCGACCAGGATGCTGCCGTGGTCGCGTTTGAGCAGGCCGACGAGCGTGCGCAGCAGGGTGGTCTTGCCGGCGCCGTTGGGGCCGAGCAGTGCGGTGATCTGGCCATCGCGCGCGGTGAAGGAAACGCCGCCCAGCGCCTGGACGGCGCCGAAGGCCTTGCGTACATCGTGAACTTCGATCATGGCGTGTCCGAATCTTATGGTTGCGGCCCGGCGCTGCCGAGCTGGAAGGTGGGCGCCGGGATCTCGGCCATGCAGGCCGCGTCGAGCTTGTCCTGCGGATGGTCGAGAAAAGCGCGCAGCAGGCGCGGCGCGCAGCCCAGTTGCGAGACACCGTGGCCGGCATTGGCCACCACGATCTGCTGGGCATGCGCCATCGACCGGGCGGCGCTCGCGGCGCGGTGCGGCGGCGTGACCGGATCGAGCGCGCCCGAGAGCAGCAGGGCCGGTGCGTCGATGCGGGTCGGTTCTGCATACGGCACGACCGGTACCTTGATGTCGTCCTTGCACAGCTTCGGCATCATCTCGGCCAGCGGCCGCGCCAATACGGCGGCATCAAGCTTCATCAGCTCGGGCGTGAAACGGGGCACGTCTTCGGCGCACACCACGGCGAAGTGCAGCAGCATCGACATGCTCGCATCGTTGCCGAAGTCACCGGCCAGGTTCTGGCGCGCGATGAACGGCTGCCAGCGCCCGCGGCTCGCGTTATGGATCAGGAACGGCAGGCGCCGTGCATCGGCTGGCGCATACAGGATGTTGTGCACGGTGCCCAGGAAGCGGTCGGACGACATCGTGAAACTGGTCTGCTCGGCCGTGCGTGGATTGGGCAGCGACAGGCGCAGGTCGCCCGCTTCGAGCCGGGTGACCAGGCCATCGAATTCGGCGCGCAGGTTCGGGTATGCCTTGTGGCAGGCAGCGTCTTTGGCGCAGGCGGCAAACACGCCGTCGAGCGCGGTCTGCGAGTCGCGGCCGCCGGCCGGGATCACCTGGTCGGGGGCGGCCACGCCGTCGAGCACGAGCGCGCGCACGCTGGCCGGATAGGCGCGGGCATAGGTTTGCGCCAGGCGCGTGCCGTACGAGCCGCCCCACAGATTGACCTGGCCGTAGCCCAGCGCAAGGCGCACGCGTTCGAGGTCGCGCGCAGCGGCCAGCGTCGTGTAGGCGCTCAGTGGCGACGTGTTGGCCGCGATGCAGGCGCGCAGTTCGGCCATCAGCTCGGCGTCGCCCATGGTGTCGTGTTCGGGCTTGCTGACGCAGCCGAGCTTGCCCGAACGGCCGGTGCCGCGCTGGTCGATGAAGACGATGTCGCGCGTGGCGCGCACGCGGTCGAATGCGGCCTTGAGCAGTACCAGCACATCGCTGCCCGCCTGGCCCGGGCCGCCGGCCAGCACGAACAGCGGATCGGTGCGGCTGCCCTGGCGGAAGGCCGGCGCCACGGTCACGTGCAGCGCCAGCGTCGGGCCCTGCGGCTTCGCATGGTCGAGCGGCACCGTCACGCTCACGCAGCGCAGCGCCTCGACCACGCCGGGCAGGTGGCAGCTGCGGTCCGTCACGGCCGGTGCGGCGGCGCTGGCGCTACCCGCAGCCAGCAGCAGCGGCAGCGCCAGCAGGGCGGGCAAAATCTTGAATATCGTCACGACATCTCCTCAGGTTGCAACGATGATAAGTTCGCGTTGTTTCTATGGTCAACCCATTGTTTCAACTATGCATCAAGGCATGCGGACCGGGTCAGGACTGTGGCAGGGATGGCCCCTGAAATCACCAGATGGCGATTGACGGCAGTGCCCGTGCAGGTTATGATCGTCGGCTTTCCGTTTGCTCAGGAAAAGATAACAAGGCCGAGTCCGCTGAAGTACAGGGCGGAACCACCATTTGAGCAATTTTTTATTTTGGAATAAACATGAAAACTTTTTCCGCTAAGGGCCATGAAGTCCAGCGCGACTGGTTTGTCATTGACGCGACGGACCTGGTCCTCGGACGTGTTGCCAGCGAAGTGGCACTCCGACTGCGCGGCAAGCACAAGCCGGAATTCACCCCGCACGTCGACACCGGTGACTTCATCGTTGTGATCAATGCAGGCAAACTGCGTGTGACCGGTACCAAGGCCACCGAAAAAACGTACTACCGTCACTCGGGCTACCCGGGCGGTATCTACGAAACGAACTTCCTGAAAATGCAACAGCGTTTCCCAGGTCGCGCACTCGAGAAAGCGGTCAAGGGCATGCTGCCTAAAGGCCCACTCGGCTACGCAATGATCAAGAAGCTGAAAGTGTACGCGGAAGGTTCGCACCCACACGCTGCTCAGCAACCACAAGCACTGACCCTCTAAGGAACTGACATGATCGGTAACTACAACTACGGCACCGGCCGTCGCAAGAGTGCAGTCGCTCGCGTGTTCATCAAAACTGGCACCGGCCTGATCATCGTGAACGGCAAGCCTGCTTCGGAATACTTCTCGCGCGAAACCGGCCTGATGGTCATTCGCCAGCCGCTGGAACTGACCGGCAACGTCGAGCGTTTTGACATCAAAGTCAACGTGCACGGCGGCGGCGAGTCGGGCCAGGCTGGCGCCGTCCGTCACGGTATCACCCGCGCTCTGATCGACTACGACGCAGCACTGAAGCCAGATCTGGCCCGTGCTGGCTTCGTCACCCGCGATGCGCGTGAAGTCGAGCGTAAAAAAGTTGGTCTGCGCAAAGCACGTCGCGCAAAGCAATTCTCGAAGCGTTAATTCGCTGTTGCCAGCGCCTTCGGGCGCTGTGCCGAAAAAGCCGTCCACCGCAAGGTTGGGCGGCTTTTTTGCTTTACAGAGCGGTACGCCCCGCATTTCCCAGGCTGTTAAAATGCACCCTTCGTCCTGAACGCAGGGCCTTTCTACCATTCTCGAGGAACAGAACATGATCAAAGTTGGCATCGTTGGCGGCACCGGATACACGGGCGTGGAATTGCTGCGGCTGTTGGCCGTGCATCCGGATGTGCAACTGACGGCAATCACGTCGCGCAAGGAAGACGGCCTGCCGGTGGCCGACATGTTCCCGTCGCTGCGCGGCCGCGTCGACCTGGCGTTCTCCAGTCCTGACAAAGCCGACCTGAAAAGCTGCGACGTCGTGTTCTTCGCCACCCCGCACGGCGTGGCGATGGCGCAGGCGCCCGAGCTGCTGGCAGCCGGCGTGAAAGTAATCGACCTGGCGGCCGACTTCCGCCTGAAAGATCAGGCGACGTTCGAGAAGTGGTACAAGATCGACCACACGGCGCCCGAGCTGCTCGAAGAAGCCGTGTACGGCCTGGCAGAGCTCAACCGCGACGCGATCAAGGGCGCGCGCCTGATCGCCAATCCGGGCTGCTACCCAACTACGATGCAGCTTGGCTACTACCCGCTGCTCAAGGCCGGCATCATCGACGCGGGCAACCTGATCGCCGACTGCAAGTCGGGCGTGTCGGGTGCCGGTCGCAAGGCCGAGATCGCCACGCTGTTCTCCGAGTCGAGCGACAACTTCAAGGCCTATGGTGTGAGCGGTCACCGCCACACGCCGGAAACGACGGCCCAGCTGGCACGCTTCACCGACCAGAAGGTCGGCCTGATCTTCACGCCGCACCTGGTGCCAATGATCCGCGGCATGCACGCGACGCTGTACGCGCGCTTGACGCAGGAAATCGACGATGCGGCGCTGCAGGCCCTGTTCGAAGACGAATACAAGGACAGCGAGTTCGTTGACGTGATGCCGTTCGGCTCGCATCCTGAGACGCGCTCGACCCGCGGCTCGAACGTGCTGCGCCTGGCGCTGCATCGCCCGGATGGCGGCGACACGGTCGTGATCCTGGTGGTGCAGGACAATCTGGTCAAGGGCGCTTCGGGCCAGGCTGTGCAGTGCATGAACCTGATGTTCGGGCTGGATGAAGCGACCGGCCTCAAGCAGATCGCGCTGTTGCCGTAACCGGCGTCGCTGGTGCCTGCCAGACTTGAATTGCGGCCACTTGGCCGCATATTCGAGGCTACTGCACCAGCGCTTGCAGAAGGATCATGTCCTCTTGACATCATCAAGGGACGGTATCCTGTCTGAGTGACAACTGGTGTCTCATCTCGCCGACTTTCCCTGAGGGTCGGCAGCATGAGTTCCCCCAACCGTCTATAATGGGCGGAGTTTGATTATCCAGGAGCATTCCATGACCGCAGTCGCCGAAGTAGTAGATTTCGACACGATTCCCGTACCAATCAACTTCACCGACAGCGCGGCACAGAAAGTGGCCCAGCTGATCGAAGAAGAAGGCAACCCCGACCTCAAGCTGCGCGTCTTCGTGCAGGGCGGCGGCTGCTCGGGCTTCCAGTATGGCTTCACCTTCGACGAGATCATCAACGACGATGATACGACGATGGAAAAAGCAGGCGTCCAGCTGTTGATCGACTCGATGAGCTACCAGTACCTGGTCGGCGCCGAGATCGACTACAAGGATGACCTCGAAGGCGCGCAGTTCGTGATCAAGAATCCGAACGCCACCTCGACCTGCGGTTGCGGTTCGTCGTTCTCGGCGTAGGCAGCGTAGCGCACCCCGGCTGCTGCCGGGGAATCAGAAAAAGCCCGCGTCAAGCGGGCTTTTTTGCGTTCATGCCGGGTACAGCGCGCCCAGCACGCGCAGGCCGCGTGCGCCCGTGACCGCCGGCAGATTACCCGGCTCGCGCTGCGTGAAGCGCCAGCCCAGCCAGGCAAATGCCAGCGCCTCGACCCGGTTCGGTGCCACGCCCAGTTCGGCCGTTGACGCCACCGTCACGCCATCGAGCTCGGCGCTGATGGCGCGCAGCAGCATGCCATTGTAAGCGCCGCCACCGCATATATATACCGCGTCCGGCGCGATGCCTTCATCACGGATGGCGCGTGCGATCGTCACGGCCGTCAGGCGCGTGAGCGTGGCCTGGACGTCGGCCGGGGCGACATCGTGGTAGGCGGCCAGCCTGGCATCGAGCCAGTCCGCATGGAACAGATCGCGCCCCGTGCTCTTGGGCGCAGGCAGCCCGAAGTACGGCTCATCCAGCAACGCTGCCAGCAATGGCGGGTGCACGGTCCCGCTCGCGGCCCAGGCGCCATCCTCGTCATAGGCGCGGCCCTGATGACGCGCAATCCACAGGTCCATCAAGACATTGCCCGGACCGGTATCGAAGCCCGTCACACGCCCGTCGCCGTGCAGCACGCTGATATTGCCGATGCCGCCGATATTCACGACCACGCGCGCTGTGCCCGGCGCGCCGAACGCGGCCGCGTGAAAGGCCGGCACCAGCGGTGCGCCCTGGCCGCCGGCGGCGACATCGCGGCTGCGAAAGTCGGCGATCACGTCCAGGCCGGTCAGTTCAGCCAGCAGCGCCGGATTATTGGTCTGGCGCGTGAAGCCCAGCTCGGGACGATGGCGGATCGTCTGGCCATGCACGGCCACGGCAGCGACTATACCCGGGCTGGACGGCAACAGCGCGCGTACGCAGTCGGCATACGCTAGTGCCAGCGCATTGGCGGCCAGCGCCTCGCGCTCGAGCTCGTTGTGGCTGGCCGCCTGCAGCGCCATCAGCTCATCGCGCAAGTCGGCAGGAAAGGGCGTGAAGGCGGCTGCAATCGTGCGGATCGCGCCTTGCGAAAAGTCGGCCAGCACGCCATCGACGCCGTCAAGGCTGGTGCCAGACATCAGGCCGATGAAAAGGGATGGGGTCTCGGTCATGTTTTTATCAATGAATCAGGCCATACAAAGCAAAACGCCCTCCGGCATCGAGATGCAGCGGAGGGCGTCGGGACAGGGGTGAAGCTGTCTTAGCGGGCGGCCATGGCCGAACCGCTTGGACCCAGCAGCGAGAAGCGGTGATTCATCTCGGCTGCAGCCATGCGGAAACGTGCGAGTTCGGCCTGGTTCAGCGGTTGCTGTGCCAGCGACTTGTACTGGTTTGGATCCTTGGCCACGCCTGCAACACGGAATTCGTAGTGCAGGTGTGCGCCGGTCGACCAGCCGGTCGAACCGACGTAGCCGATGACCTGGCCCTGGTTGATCTTGGCGCCCTTGCGCAGACCTGGCGCGATACGGCTCATGTGCGCGTAGGCGGTGCTGTACGCCGACCAGTGCTTGAGCACGACCATATTGCCGTAGCCATTGCCGTTGCCGGCGAAGTCGACGGTGGCGTCAGCCACGGCGCGGATCGGGGTGCCGGTCGATGCTGCGTAATCGACGCCCTTGTGCGCTTTCCATTTGCCCGACAGCGGGTGCACGCGCATCGAGAAGCCCGACGAAATGCGCGAGTACTCGAGTGGCGACTTCAGGAAGGCTTTCTTGAGTGCCTTGCCGTCCAGGGTGTAGTAACCGCCCTGTTTGGTGATCGGGTCTTCGTACCAGACCGACTGATAGGCCACGCCGCGGTTGACGAACTCGCCAGCCAGGATACGGCCGGTCTTGACCTGTTCGCCGTCGAGCCAGAAGGTCTCGTAGACCACATTGAAGCGGTCACCGCGCTTGACGTCGGTGCGGAAGTCGATATCGGTCGAGAACATCTCGATGATCTGGCCGACGATCGAATCGGGCAGGCTGCCGCCGTCGACGTTGGAGTCGGTGGCTGCATACAGCGACGACGCGATGTCGCGCGAGCGCATCTCGACGCGACGCTCGAGCTTGGCCGGCGCTTCGAGGGCGACGAAGGATTCGCCCTTGCGCTCGACGCTGATCGTGCGTGCGTTGCCGTTCTTGCCATCGATGACGGTGGCACGCATCGACAGCAGCAGGCCATTTTCATCGGTCTCGGCCTGGATACGCTTGCCGGTCTGGAGCGACAGCAGGCGACGTGCCAGCTTGTCGGAACGAACGAATTTCTGTGCCTGTGCATCTTCGATGCCAAGGCGGGTGAAGAGCGAGCCGAGCGAATCGCCGCGGCGGATGCGTTCTTCGTGGATGAATTGCTGCTCGTCTTGCTGGAGCGCGGCGATCTGGGATGCCAGATTTGGCAATTCCAGGTTCGTCGCGACCGAGGTCACGGGCAGGTCGGAAGGATCGCTGGCGATCGGGGCGACACCTACTGCGCCAAAGGCGCACATACTGAGGAAGACGGCGCCGGCGCTCAAAACGCGGGCTTTGCGGGTCTTCGGCACCAGCTGCAGCAGTGTCTGACGGGTAATTTTCTGTATAGGGTTCATGCAATCAGTTAAAATTTGCGGCTGAACTTTCAAGGGCCATGTTCATGACGTTTAACAAAGTTTTCTTTGGGAAACGAAAACAGGATCGTGAATTATACCAAAAGATGTGGTCCTACAACCGTTTTAGCCAATTTCCTACACGAATTTATGACCTCAACAGCAGTTCCTGGCGGCAATTCCATGGTAAATGCGCCTGTGCGCCTTCCTCTGACTGACCGCGTTCTCGAGTCCCTCGCCATCGCAAAAAGGGGTGTCGACGAGTTGCTGGTCGAGGCCGATTTTGCGCAAAAGCTGGCGCGGTCGGAGCAAACCGGCACACCGCTGCGCATCAAACTGGGTCTGGACCCAACGGCGCCAGACCTGCATCTGGGTCACACCGTGGTGCTGAACAAGTTGCGTCAATTGCAAGATCTGGGTCACCAGGTGATCTTCTTGATTGGTGACTTCACGTCGATGATTGGCGACCCGTCGGGGCGCAACGCCACCCGGCCGCCGCTGACGCGCGAGCAGGTCGAAGAAAACGCGATGACGTACTTCCGTCAGGCCTCGCTGGTGCTGGACGCCGGCCGCACCGAGATGCGCTACAACTCGGAGTGGTGCGATCCGCTCGGCGCGCGCGGCATGATTCAGCTGGCGTCACGCTATACCGTAGCGCGCATGATGGAGCGCGACGATTTCACCAAGCGCTACAAGAGTGGGACACCGATTGCCGTGCATGAGTTCCTGTATCCGCTGATGCAGGGCTACGATTCGGTCGCTTTGCACTCCGACCTTGAGCTGGGTGGAACGGACCAGAAATTCAACTTGCTGGTTGGCCGCGAACTGCAGAAGGACTACGGTCAGGAGCCGCAGTGCATCCTGACCATGCCGCTGCTCGAAGGCCTGGATGGCGTCGAGAAGATGTCCAAGTCGAAAAACAACTACATCGGCATCACCGAAGCACCGAACACCATGTTCGGCAAGCTGATGAGCATTTCGGACGACATGATGTGGAAGTACTTCAATTTGCTGTCGTTCCGCTCGCTGGACGACATCGCCCAATTGAAGGCAACGATCGACGGCGGCGCCAACCCGCGCGACGCCAAGGTGGCGCTGGGCAAGGAAATCGTGACGCGCTTCCACTCGGCCCAGGCGGCCGACGATGCGCTGGCCGACTTCGTCAACCGTTCCAAGGGCGGCATCCCCGACGACGTGCCGGAAGTGGCGCTGTCGGGCGCCCCGATGGGCGTGGCGCAATTGCTCAAGCAAGCTGGCCTGTGCGCATCGACGTCCGAAGCCATGCGCATGGTCGGCCAGGGCGGCGTGCGCATCGACGGCGCCGTCGTGGCCGATAAAGGGTTGCAGGTGGCTGCCGGCACGCTCGTCGTGCAAGTGGGCAAGCGCAAGTTCGCGCGCGTGACGCTGGCATGATCGGCCTGCTGCAACGCGTGAGCGAAGCGGCAGTGCGCGTCGACGGCGCGATCGTCGGCGCCATCGGTCCGGGCCTGCTGGTATTACTGTGCGCCGAAAAGGGCGACACCGAGCGCGAAGCCGACCTGTTGCTGACTAAGATGCTCGGTTACCGCGTCTTTTCGGACGAGGCCGGCAAAATGAACCGCAGTCTGGTCGACGTCAATGGCGGCCTGCTCCTGGTGCCGCAATTCACGCTCGCGGCCGATACCAAATCCGGCACGCGGCCATCGTTCACGCCGGCGGCAGCGCCGGAAGACGGCCGGCGCCTGTTCGATTACGCCGTGCGCCAGGCGCGCGCGCGTCACGGGCAGGTGGAAACCGGCGTGTTCGGCGCCGACATGAAGGTGTCGCTCATCAATGACGGGCCGGTGACATTCTGGCTGCGCGTTGATCCGGTCGTAGCAACGCGCTGAAACCCCGCCTGGCTCCAGGTGTCAAACCAAGTAGCCGGGAGGAAGCATGCGCATCTGGAGCAATTCGTTTACCAACGGGGCCGCCATGCCCGCCGCCTGCGCGTTTGCCGTGGGCGACTCTGCCGCCCGTGTCAGGCTGTCGAGCAACCGCAACCCGCATATCGCCTGGGCCGACGTACCGAACGGCACCGAATCGCTGGTACTGGTCTGCCACGATCCCGACGTCCCGCGCGATGGCCGCGGCGTCAATGTCGACGGCTGCACGGTGCCGCTGACGGCGCCACGCATCGATTTTTTCCACTGGACGCTGGCCGATATCCCCGTGTGCCTCACGGCGCTGGCCGAGGGCAGGTTCTCCAATCGCGTCACGCCGCATGGCAAACCGGGTCCGCTGGTGCCGTTCACCATCAAGAACGGCATCGAGCACCAATTGCGCCATGGCCTCAATGACTATACCGACTGGTTTGCCGGCGCGCCCGGTATGGCCGGCGAGTTCTATGGCTATGACGGCCCGTGCCCGCCCTGGAACGACGAGCGCGTGCACCACTATGTCTTTACCCTGTATGCGCTCGATATGCCACGCCTGCCGCTCACGGGGCGCTTCACGGGATTGGAAGCCCGCATGGCGATCTACGGGCACATCCTCGACGAGGCGTGCATCTTCGGCACCTATGCACTCAATCCCCACGCCGTCGCCGATCTGCCAAAATAGCGCTTCCATCCGATTGCCCCGAGGTTCGGGCACAAGAACCTCATGACCCAGACCACGGCGCCCCAGGGCGCGACCACGATCCTGCTCATCCGCCACGGCGAAACCGCCTGGAATGCCGAACGCCGGCTGCAGGGCCATCTCGATATCCCGCTCAACGCCGAAGGCGAGCGCCAGGCGGCGCTGCTTGGCGCGGCACTGGCCGGTGAAGCCATCGACCACGTGCTGTCCAGCGACCTGGGCCGTGCCCGGCAAACCGCCGAAGCGATCCTGCGCGCACGCGGCGCAACGACGGCGTTGCAGGTCGATCCCCAATTGCGCGAACGGTGCTATGGCGGCTTCGAAGGCTTGCTATATAGTGAGATCGCGGCTCGCTATCCGGCGGACTTTGCCGCCTGGCAGGCGCGCAATGTCGACGCAACGCTGCCACCGGGCAAAAACCAGGGTGAATCGTTCCGCGCCTTTTTCGACCGCGTCACGACGGCGATCGCGGCCCACGCTGCCCGCCATCGGGGGCAGACGCTGGCGTTGGTGGCACACGGCGGCGTACTCGAGTGCGCCTACCGCGCCGCGCTGGGCCTTTCCCTGGACACTCCGCGCGACTTCAAGGTGCACAACGCCAGCATCAACCGCTTTGCGGTCGAGCAGGGCAAGCTGCGCCTGCTCAGCTGGGGCGAAGTCGAGCATCTGCGGCAACCCGCCCTCGACGAGTTGCCGTAGGGTGGAAGGCTCCGCCTTCCACGCGGTGATGGTTGGCAGTGGGTTATCCGGCACGGAACCGGCACCGATTGGTTGGCGGTGGGCTCGCCTCTCGCGTGACCGGCGCCCATAGCGATCGACGCGTGGACGGCGCAGCCGTCCACCCTACGTGAGCGTCTCACTCCCCATTTCCTGACCTTGCCAATATCGCACACACAACAATTTGAAAAATTGTGCTGATAAATTGAGCAGCGCTTGAGGTAAAATAGCAGGTTCCCGTGTCACTTTTGAGTCTGCCTGCTGTGCAAATAGGTCCTTATCTCCTGCGTAATAACGTCTTTGTCGCGCCGATGGCTGGTGTGACGGACCGTCCGTTCCGGCAACTGTGCAAGCAGCTCGGCGCGGGCTATGCGGTGTCCGAGATGGCTGCGTCCAATCCGCGCCTGTGGGCCAGCGAAAAGACATCGCGCCGGATCGACCATGCGGGCGAGATGGAGCCCAAGGCGGTGCAGATCGCCGGCGCCGATCCGAAAGACCTCGCCGATTGCGCGAAGTTCAACGTCGAGCGCGGCGCGCAGATCATCGATATCAATATGGGTTGCCCGGTCAAGAAGGTCTGCAACAGCTGGTGCGGGTCGGCCCTGTTGCAGCACGAAGACCTGGTCGAGCGCATCCTGCACGCGGTGGTCGAGGCCGTCGACGTACCGGTCACGCTGAAGTTCCGCACCGGCTGGGATCGCCAAAACAAGAACGCGCTGCGCATCGCGCGCCTGGCCGAGCAGGCCGGCATCCAGATGCTGACCCTGCACGGCCGCACCCGGGCCGACGGCTACAAGGGCGACGCCGAGTACGACACCATCCGCGCCGTGAAGGCGTCGGTCGGCATCCCGGTGGTGGCCAACGGCGACATCACCACGCCCGAGAAGGCGAAGTTCGTGCTCGACTACACGGGGGCGGACGCCGTCATGATCGGCCGGGCGGCCCAGGGCCGGCCATGGATCTGCCGTGAAATTGATCACTTCCTGCGCACGGGCGAGCACATGCCTGCGCCGCTGGTGGAAGAGGTGCGCGAACTGATGCACGAGCACTTGCCGGCGCACTACGCCTTCTATGGCGAGTTCATCGGCGTACGCACCGCGCGCAAGCACATCGGCTGGTATGTCCAGGACTTGCCAGATGGCGAGGAATTCCGTCAGCGCATGAATCTGCTGGAATCGACCGCCGAGCAACTTGCGGCGATGGATGACTTCCTGAAATCCCAGCACCGCCATGGCGAGCGGTTACAATACCGCCCCGCGCTTCCCGCCGTGGACGCGATCGCCGCATAGAACACCAGTACAACCAGCGACAAGAAGAACAATTGGGGACGCGCTGCCCGCAGATGCAGCAAGCCAGTGCAGCAAGCCGGGCAGCAATCACACAACCAGGATGAAGCAGCAAAGACATGAGCAAAGAAAGTATCCAGGAAGTCGTCCAGAAGAGTCTTGAAGACTATTTCAACGATCTCGGCGAGCAAAAACCGACCAACATCTACGACATGATGGTGTTGACCGTCGAAAAGCCCGTCCTCGAAGTGGTCATGTCGCGCGCCGACGGCAACCAGTCGCATGCCGCGCAGATGCTGGGCATCAATCGCAATACATTGCGCAAGAAACTGCAAGAGCACGGGCTGCTCTAAGCGTTGCCGGTTGGCTGCGCTTCCTGCGCGGCCCCGGAGACCCAACGGTCTCCACGTCCGGCGCCAGGAATTCTCAACCATAGGCCTCACCATGATCAAACAAGCTCTCATTTCCGTATCCGACAAGACCGGCGTGCTCGATTTCGCGCGCGCGCTGAACCAGCTGGGCGTGAACATCCTGTCCACTGGCGGCACCGCCAAGCTGCTGCAAGAAAATGGCGTGCCAGTCACGGAAGTGGCCGATTACACCGGTTTCCCGGAAATGCTCGATGGCCGCGTCAAGACGCTGCACCCAAAAGTGCACGGCGGCATCCTGGCCCGTCGCGATTTCCCCGAGCACATCGCGAAACTGGAAGAGCACAATATTCCGCAGATCGACATGGTCGTGGTCAATCTGTACCCGTTCCAGCAAACCGTCGCCAAAGAGCAATGCTCGCTGGAAGATGCAATTGAGAACATCGACATCGGTGGCCCGACCATGCTGCGTTCGGCCGCCAAGAACCACCGCGACGTCGTCGTGGTCGTCGATCCGGCCGACTACGGCGTCGTGCTGGCGGAAATGAAGGGCTCGGGCGGCGACGCCGGTCCGGTCAGCTACGAGACCAAGTTCCGCCTGGCCAAGAAAGTGTTCGCACACACCGCCCAGTACGACGGCGCGATCACGAATTACCTGACCAGTCTGGGCGAAGACCGCGCACACGCGACCCGCTCGAACTTCCCGGCCACGCTGAACATGGGCTTCGAGAAAGTCCAGGAAATGCGCTATGGCGAAAACCCGCACCAGGGCGCCGCCTTCTACCGCGACCTCGTCACGATCGACGGCGCATTGGCCAACTACCGCCAGCTGCAAGGTAAAGAGCTGTCGTACAACAATATCGCCGATGCCGATGCGGCTTGGGAATGCGTCAAGTCGCTCGGCGGCCTGGGCCAGGCCGCCGGTTGCGTGATCGTCAAGCACGCCAATCCGTGCGGCGTGGCCATCGGCGTCGATGCACTGGACGCGTATTCGCGCGCCCTGCAGACCGACCCGACCTCGGCCTTTGGCGGCATCATCGCCTTCAACGTCGAAGTCGATGGCAAGGCAGCCGAAGCGCTGGCCAAGCTGTTTGTCGAAGTACTGATCGCGCCGAGCTTCACCGCCGAAGCGCGCCAGATCATGTCGGCCAAGCAGAACGTGCGTTTGCTGGAAATCGCGCTGGGCGCCGGCCAGAATGCCTACGACGTCAAGCGCGTCGGCGGCGGCCTGCTGGTGCAGTCGCCGGACGCGAAGAACGTCGGCATGGAAGACCTGCGCGTCGTCTCCAAGCTGCAGCCATCGCCGCAGCAGCTGCAAGACCTGATGTTTGCCTGGCGCGTGGCCAAGTTCGTCAAGTCGAACGCGATCGTGTTCTGCGGTAACGGCATGACGCTGGGCGTGGGCGCCGGCCAGATGAGCCGTATCGACTCGGCGCGCATCGCCTCGATCAAGGCCCAGAACGCTGGCCTCAGCTTGACCGGCTCTGCCGTGGCGTCGGATGCCTTCTTCCCGTTCCGTGATGGCCTGGACGTTGTCGTCGATGCCGGCGCGACCTGCGTGATCCACCCGGGTGGCTCGATGCGCGACCAGGAAGTCATCGATGCCGCCGACGAGCGCGGCGTCGTCATGCTGTACACGGGCACGCGTCACTTCCGTCATTAATCGCACTAATCCGAACGCGTGGACGACATAGCCGTCCACCCTACGATGAAGTGTAGGGTGGGCGGCTCCGCCGTCCACGCGTTCAAATCACGTATGATTTGTGGATGGTTTCCCCAAACCGTCATGCACCTGTGTTTTTGCACAGTATTTTTCCCACGAACACCCCCAGCCGGGGTAACATTCCAGCATGATTATTCTCGGCATCGACCCGGGCCTGCGCACGACGGGGTTTGGCGTCATTGAAAAACACGGCACGAAGCTGCGCTACATCGCTTCGGGCACCATCAAGACCGGGCTGGAGGGCGCCTTGCCGCCACGCCTGAAAGTCATCCTGCACGGCGTCAGCGAAATCATCGCGACCTACCAGCCGGCCTGTTCCGCCATCGAAAAAGTGTTCGTCAACGTCAATCCGCAATCGACCCTGCTGCTGGGCCAGGCGCGCGGCGCGGCCATCACGGCGCTCGTGGGCGCCGATCTCGATGTGGCCGAATACACAGCGGTGCAGGTCAAGCAAGCGGTGGTGGGCACCGGCCGCGCGGCCAAGCCGCAGGTCCAGGACATGGTCGCGCGCCTGCTCAAGCTGCCAGGTCTGCCGGGCAGCGACGCTGCCGATGCGCTCGGCGTGGCCATTTGCCATGCCCACACGATCGACACGCTGGCCCTCTTGGGCGCGATTGCGCCCGACATGATCGGGCTGCGCATGAAAAACAGCCGTCTCGTCTCATAACAAGGAATTCATTCGATGATCGGTCGTCTCTCCGGAACCCTGCTCGAAAAAGCGCCGCCCCACGTGCTGGTGGATTGCAATGGCGTCGGCTATGAAGTCGATGTGCCGATGAGCACGTTCTACAACCTGCCGCACACCGGCGAAAAAGTCGTCCTGTTTACGCACCTGACCGTGCGCGAAGATGCGCACCTGCTGTTCGGTTTTGGCAGCGCGTCCGAACGCGCGCTGTTCCGGCAACTGATCAAGATCACCGGTGTCGGCGCGCGCATGGCGCTGTCGATCCTGTCCGGCATGACCGTGGCCGAGCTGTCGCAGGCCGTCACGCTGCAAGAGACGGGCCGCCTGGTCAAGGTGCCCGGCATCGGCAAGAAGACCGCCGAGCGCCTGCTGCTCGAACTGAAAGGCAAGCTCGGCGCCGATATCGGCATGGTGGCCGGCGTCCCGCGCGACGACACGCAGACCGACGTACTCAACGCGCTCGCCGCGCTGGGCTATTCCGATAAGGAAGCGCTGCTGGCGATCAAGAACATGCCAGCCGGCGCCGGCGTCTCGGATGGCATCAAATTTGCGCTCAAGGCGCTCTCCAAAGCCTGACCGGATGTAAGCAATGAGTATCCAGACCGACAACTTTACCGAACAGCGCGTGATCGACGCCGCGCCGGCCTCGCCCAACGAAGAGGCGATCGAACGCGCGCTGCGGCCCAAGCAGCTCGACGAATACGTTGGCCAGGAGAAAATCCGCGACCAGCTCGAGATTTTCATCACGGCCGCGCGCAACCGGCGCGAAGCGCTCGACCACACGCTGCTGTTCGGCCCGCCGGGTCTGGGCAAGACGACGCTCGCGCACATCATTGCGCGCGAGATGGGCGTGAACCTGCGCCAGACCTCGGGCCCCGTGCTCGAGCGCCCGGGCGACCTGGCGGCATTGCTGACCAATCTCGAGCCGAACGACGTGCTGTTCATTGACGAGATCCACCGCCTGTCGCCGGTGGTCGAAGAGATTCTGTACCCAGCGCTCGAGGATTACCAGATCGACATCATGATCGGCGAAGGCCCGGCCGCGCGCTCTGTCAAGCTCGACCTGCAGCCGTTTACGCTGGTGGGCGCGACGACCCGCGCCGGCATGCTGACCAATCCGCTGCGCGACCGTTTCGGCATCGTGGCGCGCCTGGAGTTCTACAACGTCCCCGAGCTGACCAAGATCGTGCTGCGCAGCGCCGCGCTGCTGGTGGCGCCGATCGACGAAGAAGGCGCGCGCGAAGTGGCCAAGCGCGCCCGCGGCACGCCGCGTATCGCCAACCGCCTGCTGCGCCGCGTGCGCGACTTCGCGCAGGTGAAAGGCACGGGCGAGATCACGCGCGACATCGCCGACCGCGCCCTCAAGATGCTCGACGTCGACAGCGTCGGCTTCGACGTGATGGACCGCAAGCTGCTCGAAGCAGTGCTGTTCAAGTTTGCCGGTGGCCCGGTCGGCATCGGCAACCTGGCCGCCGCCATCGGCGAAGCGGCCGACACGATCGAAGACGTGCTCGAACCCTTCCTGATCCAGCAAGGCTATCTGCAGCGCACCCCGCGCGGACGCATTGCCACGCCGCTGGCGTATCAGCACTTTGGCGTGACGGCGCCGCGCATCAGCCCAACGGGTGACTTGTGGGACAGTCTGCCGCCAGGGCAGGGCGCTTGACCGCTTGATGTGCTTGTCCGAAAACCATCGGTTTTCGGGCGCACACGACGATTATTTACCCTGTTCTCATGTAAGTGCTACTCTTCGCCCCTTCGTCTAGCAAACGGCCATGCGATAAAGAGTCACTCAATGAGTCGCAGCACCCTGCCGTTCCCGTACAGTATCAAGCGCCATGGCGTCTCCCTGTCCAACTGCGATGATGAGCCGGTGCAGACCCCGGGCTGTATCCAGGCGCATGGCTTGCTGCTGGCGCTCAGTCCCGATGATCTGATCGTCCGTCAGGCCAGTGAAAACTGGCCGCAGCGTACCGGCCTGGCCATGGACCAGGTGCTGGACCAGCCACTGGCCGCTGTCGTCGGCCCGGATGCGGCGCAGCGCATCGTCCATGCGATGCGCACCGAAGTCCTTGAACGCAATGCACTGTACGTGCTGACGGCGCCGCTGCCCCATCCGCCTTCCCAGGAGGTGCCGATGGATTTTTCGGTGCACCAGGCCGACGGCGTCCTGATCGTCGAGATCGAGCCGGCCAGCCGCCCGGGCGACACGGTCGTGACCGACAGCGACTACTATTCGATGGTGAAAACGACGCTGGTGCGCCTGAAGTCGGCCAGCAGCCTGAGCGCGTTCTGCGACATCGCCGCCAACGAGGTACGCCGCACAACGGGCCTGGACCGCGTGATGATTTACCGCTTCCATCGCGACGAGACGGGCGAAGTGATCGCCGACGCGCACCGCAGCGACCTCAATTCGTGGCTGGGATTGCGTTATCCGGCCAGCGATATTCCGGTACCGGCGCGCGCGATCTTCAAGCGCATCGGCGTGCGGCCCTTGCCGGACGTGGATGGCGCGCTGATGGAAATTGCGCCGCTGCTGAACCCCGTGACGGGGCGGCCACTGGACATGACCTATTGCGCCCTGCGCGGCGCGTCCGTCATGTACACCGATTACCTGCGCAATATGGGCGTGGCCGCCACGCTGACGATGCCGATCCTGCGCGATGGCCGGCTGTGGGGGCTGATCGCCTGCCACCATTACGCGCCGATCGTGCTGCCCTATACCCTGCGCGCGGCCGCTGAATTCCTCGGCCAGGTCACGTCTCTCGAAATCGCCTCGGCCGAAGGCCGGGAACATCTGGAATACCGGCTCAAGTTCGAGGCGGCGCACCATGCAGTGCTGGGCCAGGCGCTTGCTGACGGCAACTACGCGGCACTGACCGATGGCACGCCCTCGCTGCTCGACGGGATCGATGCGGGCGGCGTGGCGGTGTCGGAGAACGGCCGGTGGAGCACGGCCGGCGCCACGCCAGATGCGCAGCAGCTCACGGCGCTGGCGGCCTGGCTGACGCTGCACAGCGCGCGCCTGGCCGATGGCGGCACGGTCATCGCGCTGGACGACCTGGGCCGCGCGTATCCTGAGGGCGGCGACGCGCTCGGTTGCTGCAGCGGCCTGCTGGCGTTTCCGATCTCGCAGCGCAGCCAGGGCGACTGGGTCATCTGGTTCCGCCCCGAGCAGCTGCAGACGTATCGCTGGGGCGGCAATCCGTACGAAGCCGGCAAGGCCACCGGGGAGCACGGCGCGCGCCTGACGCCGCGCCAGAGCTTCGCCGTGTGGCAGGAAGAAGTACGGGGCCGCGCCGAACCCTGGAAGGCCGTCGAGATCGAAGCGGCCAAGAACCTGCGCCTGTTGATGCTCGACGTTGTCGTCGCCCGCGCCGAACAGCTGGCGGCGCTGAACACGGACCTGGTGCGCAGCAACGACGAACTCGACGCGTTTGCCTACGTCGCCGGCCATGACCTGAAAGAACCGCTGCGCGGCATCCACAAGTACGCCCACTTCCTGCTCGAAGAAACGAAGGCGGGCCGTCCGCTCGACGCGCAGGGCCGCGAACGTATCGACGCCATGCTGCGCCTTACGGTGCGCATGGACAGCCTGCTCGACGCGCTGCTGCACTTTTCGCGCGTCGGCCGGCTCTCGCTCGCGCGCCAGCCGATCGCGCTGGGCGACGTGGTGGCCGAGGCGACCGATATGCTGGGCGCGAGTCTGCTCGGGCGCGACATCGACGTGCAGATTCCCCGCCCGCTGCCGACGGTTTCGTGCGACCGTATCCGCGTGCGCGAAGTATTCGCCAACCTGATCTCCAACGCCGCCAAATACAACGACAAGCCGCAGCGCCGGATCGAGATCGGCTACCTCGATCCGGTCGATGGCGCGGATAACGTCTCCACCTTCTACGTGCGTGACAACGGCATCGGCATCGACACCAAGCACAGTGAGCGCGTCTTCATGATGTTCAAGCGCCTGCACACGCGCGACGCGTACGGGGGCGGCAGTGGCGCCGGCCTGGCGATCGTCAAGAAGCTCGTCGAGCAGCACAATGGCCACAGCTGGTTCACGTCCGAACTGGGCGTTGGCACCACCTTTTACTTCACACTGATCGGCGCCGGCATGAAGCAGCCAGGCGCATGACGCCCCTGGTGCGGAGCGACTTGTCGCCCATTCTGGTCGTCGACGACAGCGACGAGGATTTCGACACCGTCTCGCTTGCCGCGCGGCGCGCCGGCATCGGCAACCTGCTGGTGCATGCCATGGATGCCGACGACGCCAGGCGCCAGCTGTTCGTCGTGCCTGGCGCGGACTACGCCTTCATGCTTTTGGACTGCAATCTGCCGGGTGAAGATGGCCTGACGCTGCTCGAAGAAGTGCGCCGCCATCCGCAACGCCGCACGCTGCCCGTTATCGTGCTGACAGCCAGCATCAACCCGCGCGACCGGGACGCGTTCTATGCGGCCGGCGGCAACGCCTATCACGTCAAACTGGTGAACTTCGGGGAAGGCCTGGCCAACCTCGAGAGCATCTTTCGCTACTGGCTGACGCACGTCGTGCTGCCGGGCGCGGACACATCATCGACTGGAAAACCCTTATGCCCGTGACCTGTGATACCGATCGTCCCTGGCGCATCCTGCTGGTCGATGACAATGCGCTGGACCGCGCCGATGCCAAAGCGGCGCTGCTGGGCGGGCACGATCGCCGCTACCAGTTCGTCGAAGCGACGTCGGCGAACGAGGCGATGCACCTGTGCGCGAGTTCGGCACCATTCGACTGCATGCTGCTCGACTTCTTTTTGCCCGATGGCGATGCGCACGACGTGCTGGCGCGCCTGCCGTGCGACGCCGACAAGATTCCGCACCTGCCGGTCGTGATCCTGACCGGCGTGGCGGGCACGGAGAGCCGCGCGTCGCTGCGCCACGGCGCCCAGGATTTCGTGGGCAAGGCCTGGCTGGGCCGCGAGAGCCTGACCTGGGCCGTCGAAAACGCCATCGAGCGGCGCAAGATCGCGCGCGAAGTCATGACCGAACGCCACGTAATGGACAACCAGCGCCAGTACCTGTTCGAAGCCGAGCGTACGGCGCGCCTGGAGAGCGAACGGGTAGCGCTGCTGAAGGACGAATTTCTCGCCACGCTCAGCCATGAACTGCGCACGCCGCTGGCCGTGATCGTCGGCTGGGCCGGCGTGCTGCAACGCGCGCAGGACAACCCTGCCACCGTCAGGCGCGGCGTCGACGCCATCGCGCGCAATGCCGGGCTGCAGGCCAAGCTGATCAACGATCTGCTGGACATGAACCGCATCGTAACCGGCAAGTTGATTCTGGATCTGCAGCACGTCGACCTGAGCGCGCTGCTCGATTCGGCCGCCGAATTCTTGCGTCCGCTCGCCATCGAGAAGGGCGTCGAAATCCGGGTCGACACCCATGACGGCGCGCCGCTGGAACTCGATGGCGACCCGGTCCGCCTGCAGCAGATCTTTGCCAATTTGCTGGGCAATGCGCTCAAGTTCACCCCTGGCGGCGGCGCGATCACCCTGACGGCGCGGCGCCGCGCCGATGCGCAGGTCGCGGTGACGGTGCACGACAACGGCGAGGGGATCGATGCGTCATTCCTGCCGCAGTTGTTTACGCGCTTCAGCCAGGAAAACAGCAAGGCGGCGCGCGTGCATGGCGGGCTGGGGATCGGCCTGTCGATCGTCAAGCAGCTGACCGAGCTGCATGGCGGTACGGTCAGTGGCGACAGCGCGGGTGTGGGCCAGGGCGCGACCTTCACGGTGATGCTGCCGCTGCGCGCCATCGAACAGGTGGGCGGCGACGTGGCTGGCATGGTTGCGCAAGCAGAGGCGGATCAACTGATGCTGATCGACCTGCGCGGCGTCAGCGTGCTGCTGGTGGACGACAACGAAGACATCCTGGAGCTGAGCCGGCGCGTGCTGGAAGAGCGGGGCGCCGCTGTCGTTACCGTGAATTCGGTCGTGGCGGCGCTCGCGCAATTAAGCGCTGTGCGCCCGCAGGTGCTGGTCAGCGATATCAGCATGCCCAAGCTCAATGGCTACGACCTGATCCGCACGGTGCGCAATGACATGCGGCTCGATGAATACATGCTGCCGGCGGTGGCGATGTCCGCGTTTGCGCGGCCGCTGGACCAGCAGCGCGCCTTGCAGGCGGGGTATCAGGCGTATGTGATCAAGCCGCTGCAGCCGCATCTGCTGATCCGGGCGGTGGCGCGGCTGGCAGGCCTAGTGTAATGACGCCAGCTGCCGCGCAGCGCGCCAGCGCAGCCAGGCCTGCGTCTGCGCGCGCAGCACCGGATAGACGAACGTCAGGTACAGCGTCAGCGTAAAGCCAAGCAGCACGCCGGCAGTCCACATGAACGCAGGCGCGGCGCCGCGCCACAGCAAGGCAGCGCAAAAGGCGAGGGGCACCGCCAGCAGCAGCGCGGCCAGTGCGCGCAGCAGGGCAGAGCGGCGCAGCAAGTGGCCGGCCATCCCGGTCACGAAAAAGGCGCACGCGCCGAGCACGAGGCAGGCCAGGGTTGCCGCCGCCTTGCCCGCGTGCGGCGTCATGGCGCCGGCCGGGAGCACGATTGCTGGCGCGACGAGCACCAGCATGCCGGCGGCAAAGCACAGCAGCCGCAGGATCGTCATGGCGGTTCCTCGCGCGGCAAAGTTGACAGGGGTAATGTTCTGGCTCATACGAAATCGATTGCATTATTCAGCAAGCACGGCAGTGTGACAAAGATAGCACACAGGCAATATTGCGGTCTTAATTACTGTCTTTGGCACACGACAGATTTGTCCTTGTTTTGCCGTGAATGTGTCGTTCAGATGTAGCGCGGGCCTGGTCGCACATGACAGTTGTCATCCGATAGTGATGGCAAGTGCGCCTGTCGGCATCCCGGCGCGATCGCCATACTGGTTTCACACCAACCCGTGAGGAAACCATGTCCACCATCGTCGCAAAAGCGGCAGTTGCCGCAGCCGGTCTGTCCCTCTCCTGCCTGGCGCTGGGCGCCGCCACCCTGGTCCAGGACGTACGCGTCTTCGACGGCAAGGCCGTGCACGAACGGCGCTCGGTGCTGTTCGATGATGCGCGCGTCGTCGATGCGGATTTTCGCGGGTCGGCCCCGGCAGGGGCGCGCATCGTCCAGGGGGCCGGACGCACGCTGCTGCCGGGCCTGATCGACGCCCACACCCACGCGTTCAGGCAATTCGACCTGCCGGTGCTGTTTGGCGTGACGACCCAGATCGACATGTTTACCGCCGTGCCGGTCATGCAGGACGCCAAGCGCAGCATGGCCGCAGGCCGGCATGCGGGGCAGGCCGACCTGTTCTCGGCCGGCACCCTGGCCACGGCGCCGGGCGGCCACGGCACCCAGTTCGGCGTGCCGATCCCGACCCTGAGCAGTCCTAGCGAGGCGCAGGCCTTTGTCGACGCCCGCATCGCCGAAGGCTCCGACTTCATCAAGATCGTGCTCGAAGCAGGCGGGCACGGTGTCGGCGCGATGAACTCGCTCGACATCGCGACCGCCACCGCGCTGATCGAGGCGGCGCACCGGCGCGGCAAGCTGGCCGTCGTTCACGTCAGCACTGAAAAAGACGCCCGCGCCGCGCTCGAGGCGGGCGCTGACGCGCTGGTCCATCTGTTCCTGGGCGCGGCGCCCGATGCCATGGCAGTCGACAGCCTGGCCAGGCTCGCCAAACGCAGGAATGCCTTCGTGATCCCGACCTTTACCGTGATGGAAAGCATGGCCGGCGTGCGCGGCGACGACTTGATGGGCGATGCGGATCTGGCGGCGCTGGTCGAACGCGAGGGCGCGACGACCCTCAAGGCGCGCTACGGCCAGCAGGCGCGGCCCCAATTGCTGGCCATGCCAAAGGCGATTACCGCCGCATTGGCGAAGGCGGGCGTGCCCATCCTGGCCGGCACCGATGCCGGCAATGCGGGCACGCTGTACGGCATCAGCATGCACCGCGAACTGGCCGCGCTGGTGGAGGCCGGTTTGACGCCGACCGCCGTGCTGGCCGCCGCCACCAGCGCGCCGGCCGCCGCCTTCCGACTGGGCCGGCGCGGCTGTATCGCCACGGGCTGCAAGGCCGACCTGCTGCTGGTCGAGGGCGACCCGACACGCGACATCACGGCCACGCGCCGCATCGTCGAGGTGTGGAAGGACGGGCAAAGCGCAAATGCCCTGCGCGACGCCAAGCGGCAACAGGTCGCGCAAGAGCGCGGCGCATCGACGCGCCAGGGCTTGCCGGCCGATGGACGCATCAGCCAGTTCAGCGCGGCGAAACTGGCCAGTCCATTTGGCAGCGGCTGGATGCCATCGACCGACCAGTACGCCGGCGGCAAGTCGACCGTCAAGCTCGCCGTGCTGCCGGCGCTGTCCGACGGGCAGGTACCGCTGGCGGTGCAGGCCAGCGTCGCCCCCGGTCTGCCGTATGCGTGGTCGAGTGTCGCCTTCATGCCCGGTGCGCAGCCGATGCAGCCGGCCGACCTGAGCGCAGCCCGGGTCTTGCGCTTCAAGGTGCGCGGTGACGGCAAAACCTATCAGGTGATGCTCATGGGCGCGGCCAATGGCCGGCCAAGCAGTGTGCCATTCGTCGCCGGCCCGGAATGGGCGGAAATCAGCCTGCCGCTGTCGGCCTTTGCCGGCATCGATCCGGCGGCGGTTGCCATGCTAGCATTCAGTGCCGGGCCACAGCCGGGCGAGTACCGCTTCGAACTCGCCGACGTGCGCCTGCTGGCGCAATAACGATCACGGAGTCACGATGACGACGACCTTCAGGCAGGTGCTGGCGCGACCGTGGATGCCGGCCGACTACGGCGCATTGCAATACACGTGGCTGCTGTCACTGGGCTACCTGTTCTGGAAGTTTTATTACGTGACGCCCGGCGTGGCCGAGGCGGTGCTGCTGGCGCTGACGATCATCCTGTTCGTGCCGCTGTACTGCGCCAGCTTCTGGCCCCGCGGCTGGCGCGTCGGCGCCTGCGTGGCAGCCACGTGCCTGATCGGCGCAGCCTGGGCGCCGTGGAATCCGGGCGCTGCCTGCTTCTTCATCTTTGCCTGCGCCATGTGCGCCCGCATTCCCGGCACGGCTCGCCCCGTGTGCGCCATGCTGGCCGTGATTGCCAGTGGCGCAGTCGTTGCCTTGCTGATCCCGCAGATGCAGATGGTGTTTCTGCTGCCGATCCTGATGGCCGGCATGCCGGTCGGCCTGTCGTGCATCATGGATGCCCGGCTGCGCACGTCGCGCACGCTCCTGATGCGCAAGCAGGAAGAGGTCGAGCACATGGCGCGCATCGCCGAGCGCGAACGCATTTCGCGCGACCTGCACGACCTGCTGGGCCACTCGCTGTCGATGATTGCGCTCAAGGCCGAACTGGCGCGCAAGCTGGCGCGGCGCGATCTGGCGGCCTGCGAGCGCGAAATCGCCGACATCGAAACCAATGCGCGCCGGGCGCTGGCCGAGGTGCGCGCCGCCGTGACGGGCTATCGCCACAGTGGCCTGGTGCAGGCGCTGGCCAGTGCGCGCGCCAGCCTGCTGGCGGCCGACGTGATCCTCGACGAGCGCATCGAGCGCATGGACCTGGCGCCGGCGGCCGAACACGTGGTGGCGCTGGCCGTGCGCGAAGCGGTGACGAATATCGTGCGCCATGCCGGCGCGTCGCGCTGCACGCTCAGCCTCGTGCAAGAGCAGCAGGATGGGCAGATGCACGCCGTGCTGCGCGTGCTCGACGACGGCAAGCTGCGCAGCACGGATGGTCTGCAGCCGGGCAACGGCCTGGCCGGCATGCGCGAGCGCGTCGCGGCGCTCGGCGGGCGCTTGTCGCTGCAGGCCGGCGCCGGTCTGGCGCTCGAACTGCACGTACCGTCGGGAGCATCGGCATGATCCGCATCCTGATCGCCGAAGACCAGACGCTGGTGCTGGGCGCGCTCAGCGCGCTGCTGCGGCTCGAACCGGATTTCGACGTCGTGGGTGGCGCCGCAGACGGACGCGCGGCGCTGGCGCTGTGCGTCCGTCTGGTGCCGGACATCGTGCTGACCGATATCGAGATGCCGCACATGACGGGCCTCGAACTGGCGCAGGGCCTGGTTCAGCGCAAGCTGGCGTGCCGGGTCGTGGTGGTGACCACGTTCGCGCGTAGCGGCTACCTGCGCCGCGCGATGGAAGCCGGCGTGCGCGGCTATCTGCTGAAAGACGCGCCGGTCGACGCGCTGGCAGCGGCGATCCGCGTCGTGCACGGCGATGGCCGCGCAATCGCGCCCGAACTGGCATTGGAAAGCTGGAACAGCGGCAGCGATCCGCTGACCGAGCGCGAGCGGCAGGTATTGCGGCTGGCGGGGGAAGGGCGCAGCAGCAGCGAGATCGCGCGCCAGGTGCATCTGTCGGAAGGCACGGTGCGCAACTACCTGTCCGAGGCGATCAGCAAGCTGGGGGCGGGCAACCGCGTCGAAGCCTACCGGTTGGCGCGCGATGCTGGCTGGTTGTAGTCGTCGGCGTTGCCGCGCGGCCGGCTCAGCTGGTTCCATGCGGGTGTTTTACCACCGCGCCGGGGCGGCGCTGGTGGCTGCGGCACGTGCATTAACGGATAGATGAAACTGCAATAGAGCAGGACCGTGTGCACCAGGAAGAACGTGCACAGGTAGACCATCAGCATATTGCTGCCATGCCAGATGACAACGCCGCTGGCGCCGAACGGCACCATCAGCAGCAGCGCCGCGAACGAGCGCAGCATGGCGTCGCGCCCCATGCGATGCCCCGCCATCGCCACCAGAAAGAACCCGCCCGAACCCAGCGCCACGCCCACCAGCACGATATACGGTTCGAGCCAGTCCGGGATGCCATGCGCCGTCGAGGCCAGCAGCGCAGCCGGCAGCAGGATGGCAAACACGCCGGCCGCCATGCTCAGAAGCCGCAGCACGCGCATCTCGCGCCCGCGAAAAACGGGGCGTGCGGTACGCGTGATCGGGATGGGTGTCATGGTGCGAAGGATCGGGATGGGGCCGGTTGTAACGTCCGGGCGCACGACGCGGTTGACATGATCAGTGGCCGACGCTTTTTGAAAACAGGTTAATGACCAGCACGCCCGCAATGATCAGCGCCAGCCCGGCGATGGCCGCCAGATCCAGGCTTTGCTTGAAATACAGCCAGCTGACGATCGAAATGAGCACGATGCCCACGCCCGACCAGATCGCGTAGGCGATGCCGGTTGGCAGCACGCGCAGGCTGAAGGTGAGCAGGTAGAACGACAGGGCGTAGCAGCCGACCGTGATCAGGCTGGGCAGGGGCCGGGTGAAGCTGTCGGAGGCTTTGAGGGCCGTGGTGCCGATCACTTCGGCAACGATGGCAAATCCGAGATAGAGGTAAGCGAGGTGCAGGGTCATGGAAAATAAAAACGGCCCGTCGCCGGGCCGTGGTAATGATTACTGCTCGCGCTGCCAGGTCTGGGTGCGCCCGAACATCGGCGCGCCAATGTAGCCGCGCACTTCGAGCTTGTTGCCGTTGTCGGCCAGCGTGGCCTTGCTCTTGTAGGTCTTGCCGGCGGCCGGGTCGAGGATTTCGCCACCGGTGTAGTCGCCGCCGTCTTTTTTCAGGCCCGACAGGATCGTCATGCCAATGATCGGCTGGTCCTTGCGCGCGTCGCTGCATTTCCCGCACAGCGGGTTCTGCTCTTCGGATGGCGCGCGGTACAGTTTTTCGATCTTGCCGGTCAGGACGCCGCCTTCTTCGGTGATCCGCACCAGCGCTTTTGGCTTGCCGGTCTTGTCATCGATGGTTTTCCAGGTGCCGACAGGCGAGGTGGCCTGTGCCCACGCGGCGGCGGGCAGGGCGAGCATGGTGGCGGCGATCAGGCTTGCTTGGATCAGGTGGCGCATGGTGGTGTCTCCAGTGTTGTTGTAGGTACGGCGCCAGTGTAGCCTACCGCTTCGCCCGTGTGACAGGTTGACGCCCGAGGATGTCTTCCAATCGCGCAGCCCGCGGTTATGGCGCGTTGCGTACGTCTTCCGGTGTGACCTGGTGGCGCCGTTCGGCCGGGCGGGTGAGCACGCGCAGGCTCACTTCGAGCGGCACGCCGAGCGTGGCCAGTTCGCGCGCCGCAGGGCGGGCCTCGATCGACACGTCGTGCAGCACGGCGTCGATGAGGAGGGAGGTCTTGTAATCGCTTCGTCGGTCCATGGTGGGATCGTATCATGTCCACCACGCTTTAGATCGCCAGCAATTGGTGCGCCGACCGGGCACGCCTGCACCAGCAGCGCCCATTTTCCGTCCATCCTGAGCCAGCCCGGCGCATGGCGCCACAGGACCGAAAAAATGATGTTAATTCCCTACGGAATCATGTAACTTGTGCGACGTCACGGCGGCGATATGCCGCTCTTCCGGAACCCCTCAACGCAGGAGTCGCACCCCCATGCTCGACCTGGTCAACGCAGTCAACGGTATCATCTGGAGCCCCATCATGATCGCCCTGTGCCTCGGGGCGGGCTTGTATTTCTCGATCCGCGGCCGCTTCCTGCAGGTGCGGCACATCCGCGAGATGCTGCGCCTGATGCGTGAAGGGAAAAGCTCTGAGCAGGGCGTGTCGTCGTTCCAGGCGCTGGCCATGACACTGGCCGGCCGCGTCGGCACTGGCAATATCGCAGGCGTGGCAACCGCCATCACGTTCGGTGGCCCGGGCGCTGTATTCTGGATGTGGGCCGTGGCCTTCCTGGGCGCCAGTTCGGCCTTCGTCGAGTCAACGCTGGGCCAGGTCTACAAGGAGCAGATCGGCAACCAGTACCGCGGCGGCCCGGCCTTCTATATCGAAAAAGGCCTGGGCATGAAGCGCTATGCCTGGACCTTCGCCATCGCCACGCTGTTCGCCACGGGCCTGCTGCTGCCGGGCGTGCAGGCCAACTCGATCGCGGAAGGCCTCAAGACCGCCGCCGGCATCGATCCGCTCTACACCGGTATCGGCCTGGCCGTGGTGCTGGCCGCGATCATCTTCGGCGGCGTCAAGCGCATCGCCCATTTCGCCGAGATCGTGGTGCCGTTCATGGCGGCCGCCTACATCCTCGTGGCCGTCGTGGTGGTGGCGATGAACATCGAAGCGCTGCCGGGCGTGCTGCGCCTGATCGTCAGCTCGGCCTTCGGCCTGGACGCGGGCTTTGGCGCCATGCTCGGCATGGCGATCCAGTGGGGCGTCAAGCGTGGCATCTATTCGAACGAAGCCGGGCAGGGCACTGGCCCACATGCGTCGTCGGCGGCCGAAGTGAGCCACCCGGCCAAGCAGGGCCTGGTGCAGGGCTTCTCGGTGTACATCGACACGCTGTTCGTGTGCTCGGCCACCGCCTTCATGCTCCTGGTGACGGGTCAGTACAACGTCGAAAATACTGACGGCACGGCGCGCTTCATCGGCGTGCAGGGCGTGGCGTCGGGCCCGGGCTATGTGCAGACGGCGCTCGAGAACGTGCTGCCGGGCTTTGGTGCACTGTTCGTCGCGATTGCGCTGCTGTTCTTTGCCTTCACGACCATCGTCGCCTACTACTACATCGCCGAGACCAATATCGCCTACATGGACCGCCATAACCGCCATCCGTGGCTGGGCGTGCTCCTCAAGCTGTGCATCGTCTCGGCCACGATCTACGGCGCGGTCAAGACCGCCGACGTGGCCTGGGGCCTGGGCGACATCGGCGTCGGCCTGATGGCCTGGCTGAACATCGTCGCGATCTTCCTGCTCCGCAAGGACGCCTTCAAGTGCCTGCGCGACTACGAGGCGCAGAAGAAGGCCGGCAAGGAACCCGAGTTCGATCCGGTTGCGCTCGGGATCAAGAATGCGCATTACTGGGAGGGGCGTGCTGCTGCGCTCAAGCTCCAAGGCGATAGTGCGCGCGACGCGGCGGCGATCAAATAGAGACGTGCGGCGTCCCGGCCATCCAGGCCCGGACGCCCGCTGGAGCGTGTGCCATCCGCCCCAGCGCCAGGAAGTCCGGATCGGCCGTAGTGCACTTTTATCGAATCGACGCGTTCATGCGCCTGCTTGTCGGCATCATCGTTACGGGAGCTCTCGCTACCATGGCAATCTGCACCTCTGTCTCGGCCACGACGACCCAGTCAGTCTCGCCGCAATACCATGACGGCAAATACCGCAATCCGGTCGCCATGCACAAGCTGGGTGCCGGCGGCATTGCCAAGCTGTGGTGGGCTTTCCTGTTCGACAAGCCGGCCGGGACCACGCCCCAGCAGGCAGTGCCGGTGCAGCCGCTGACCCGGGCGGCCCTGCTGGCGGCGCCCGACAACACGCTGTACCGCCTCGGTCACTCGACGATGCTGATCAAGCTCGCCGGTGAGTTCTACCTGACCGACCCCGTGTTCTCGCAGCGTGCATCGCCCGTGCAGTGGTTCGGCCCGGCGCGCTTTCATGCGCCGCCCATCTCGATCGACGAACTGCCGCCCATCAAGGCGATCATCCTGTCGCACGACCATTACGATCATCTCGACTACGCGGCGATCATGGCGCTGGCGGCAAAGACGTCGGTGTTTCTCACGCCGCTGGGCGTGGGCGACCGGCTGGTCGACTGGGGCATCGATCGCGCCAAAGTGCGCCAGTTCGACTGGTGGCAGGACGCCGAGATCGACGGCGTGCACTTCGTGGCGACGCCGGCCCAGCACTTCTCGGGGCGCGGGCCGCTCGACGGCAACTCGACGCTGTGGGCGTCATGGGTGATCCGGCACGATGACCTGCGCTTGTTCTTCAGCGGGGACACTGGCTATTTCAAGGGCTTCAAGGAGATCGGCGCCAGGTACGGACCATTCGACATGGCGCTGATCGAAACCGGCGCCTACGACAAGCTCTGGCCGGACATCCACATGCAGCCGGAAGAAACGCTGCAGGCATTTGTCGACCTGAACGCAGCCTGGCTGCTGCCGATGCACAACGGGACGTTCGACCTGGCGCTGCACCGCTGGCAGGAGCCGCTCGACCGGATCGAGACGCTGGCTGATGATCGGGGCATCAAGCTGACCACGCCGGAGATGGGCGAAGCACTGAGCCTGACGCAGCCGCATGCCGGCGGGCGCTGGTGGCATGGCCTCAAGTGATCACGCGCCGCAGTGCGCCAGTGTTGTATCGAACCAGCTTTGCGCTTTGCACGTGCCCTGCACCAGCGCACGCACCCGTGCCACGCGCGCCGCATGCGCTGCGGGCTGCCTGACAGGATGGTACGTGTTGGGCGCCTTGATCATGGCAACCAGGCCAATGAATTCTTCTTCGCTGGTCTGTTCCAGCGACTTGCCGAGATAATTCCGGGACGCCGCTGACAAGCCCATGATCTGCCTGCCGTTGTGCGTTCCCAAATAGACATGGGTGGTGTACAGCGCCAGTTGTCGCGCCTTGGACAGCCTGGCGTCGAGCACCACGGCCATCGCATCACGGCCCAGATCGATCCGTTTGCAGCATGCGAAGACGCCGCGGTACAGGGCCTGCAACGCGCCGCCAGCCCCGCCCAGGTCCGCACCTTCCAGGTAGAGGTCGCGCGCGACCGCGCCCGAGATCGTCGCAAAGCCCTGGCCGCTGGTCAGGCTCACGCCGTGGTGTACGAAGAAGGCAGGATCTTCGACGCGCAGCAGGATCTGCGTCTGCCGCGCGGACAGGGGCGCGTCAGCGATTGCAGGCATGTGCGCAGTGACAGTGTCAAAGGTGGCCCAGGCCCAGATGACGACAAGGAGCAGATAGCCCGCCACCATCGCGGGCAGGATCGACAGCCAACGGGTTCGTCGTCGCATCACACGCCTTTGACGGGCGCCTGGCCCACGGATGGTCTGCGCTGCAAACCCAGATGCATGGCGCCGTGTTCGAGCAGGCGCGCCAGCGCGTAACAGCACAGCAGCACCGGCACGTAGACGACGAAGGTCCAGGTTTGCACATTGCCCATCAGCGCGCGGTACAGGCCCGCGGTGGCAAGCACGATGAACATGTGGAACAGGTACAGCTCATAACTGAGGCTTCCCATGCGCGCCAGCCATCCCAGACCACGGCGCGGCGCAGGTGGCTGCGCGTGAAAGGCCAGCAGCAGCAGGCAGGCGCCGACGCAAATCACATATAGGTTCGACTTGAACAGATGACGGTAGACCACGTCCGACCAACCCAATACCAGCACGAGACACAACGCACCAGTCAGACCCATGATGCGGGCCCCTCGCTTGCCTGGCTGCCACCGGCGCGTCAGCAGTGCAGCGAGCACGCCCCAGGCCAGCGCCGCCATTCCGGGCAGGTATGCTTTTTCCCACCAGACCTCATCGCTCATCGGCACCAGCGCGCGCAACGGTTGCAGTCCCAGCGCCAGCACGACCAGCATGCCGATCAGGATGCGGCGCGGCAGCCACAGGCACAGCAGCGGAAAGCCCACGTAGAACACTTCTTCGATCGACAGCGACCACAGGACATCCCAGCCCGCCGGCGCCCAGCCAGTGCGGCCTTCGTACCAGTTGAACGTGAACGTCAGCGCCGAACCGAGCAAGCCGGCCAGCGAGTGGCGGTCGGTCTCTGGCATGAATCCCGGCACCTGGCACACGGCCAGCAGCGAGAGCAGCGTCAGGGCCAGGCCGAGCAGGGGCAGGATGCGCCGCGCGCGGGCGCGGTAGAAGCGGCGCAGGTCGACCCGTCCAATGTCGCCATCGCATTCGATGATACGCATCGTGATCAGAAAGCCCGACAACGTGAAGAAGATGAAGACTGCTTCGTAGCCGTTGAAGCTGATGGCGTCGATCAGTCGCTTGGGCAGCCACTGGCCAAGCAGGCTTGGACCCAGCGGCAGGCGAAACGGCAAGGCCAGATGGTGCACGATCACGAGCAGGATCGCCAGGCCACGCAGGCAATCGATGCCGACGTTGCGCCGCGCGGCGTGCCAGTGGGGAAGGGAAGTCGTCATGCGGTGCTTTCCAGGGTGATTGCTGCCATCGTCTACAGGGTGCGTTCCCAGACCAGGCGCCAGGTTGCGCGCACCCGATATGTCGTTGCGCGCAGCAACGGCGCGTTGCCTTCGAACGTGCGCCGTTCGAGAAGGTCTTGCTGCAGCAGGTCCGAGACCGACAGCCGCAGGCGCGATCTTGCATCACGCTTCCACAGTGTGTAAAGGTCAAGCTGGCGTTTCATGCTGTCTGCATCGACGATCGATGCGCTGCTGCGGCTGACAACGCGGCTGGTGTGGGTATAGCTGCCGCCGACGTCGATGCGCCCGCTCGTGCCGCCAGCCGGTCGATCGTGGCCTTGCCTTCTGATTCGACGCCACGCGCGGTCGCCCCTGCATTGACCGGCGTTGCGGTCCACGACTAAAAGCCAGGGTCAGGTCTGACATTCGGACACGAACTCGACAATTGGGTAGTCGGAACCAGCTTACACCGGGTCATGCTAATGCCGGGCAAGAAGCCATTGCAAGTAGTTAGGGCTGAGGTCGTGTCCGAATGTCAGACCTGACCCCGGCTGCGGCTGTGCTGACGACAAGGATTAAAGCGAGCGGGGCAGAAACAAAAAACGCGGCCGAGGCCGCGTTTTCTTCGGGTACTGGCTGCTTACGCCGCTGCCAGCTTTTCCAGCTGTTCCTGCATCTTGCTGAGCGTGGCCGAGAAGTTTGCCACGCGTTCTTGCTCCTGCGCCACGACGGCGGCCGGGGCGCGCGCGACGAAGCTCTCGTTCGACAGCTTGCCGTTGGCCTTGGCGATTTCGCCGGCCACGCGCGCGATCTCTTTCGACAGGCGCTCGCGTTCGGCGGCGACGTCGATCTCGACCTTGAGCATCAGCTTGGTGGTGCCGACGATCGACACGGCCGCTGGCGATTCCGGCAGTGCGTCGACGATCTGTACTTCGGCCAGTTTGCCCAGCAGCTGGATGTACGGTGCGAACACCGCCATGTCAGCGCGCCCGGCGTCGCTCGATGGTTCGACGATCAGCGGCACGCGCAGCGACGGCGCCAGCGACATCTCGCCGCGCAGGTTGCGGGTGGCGTCCACCAGCGCCTTGAGTTGCTCCATCCAGGCTTCGGCGCCTTCGTCGATCTGCGTCGCATCGGCTTGCGGATACGGTTGCAGCATGATCGTCGGGCCGGTCTTGCCGCTAAGAGGGGCGATGCTTTGCCACAGTGCCTCGGTCACGAACGGGATGATCGGATGCGCCAGGCGCAGGATCACTTCCAGCACGCGCAGCAGCGTGTGGCGCGTCGCGCGTTGCTGCGCTTCGGTGCCTTGCTGGACCTGGACTTTCGACACTTCAAGGTACCAGTCGCAGTATTCGTCCCAGACGAACTTGTAGATGCTGTTCGCGATATTGTCGAAGCGGTAGTCGGCAAAACCTTTGGCGACATCCTGCTCGACGCGGTTCATCAGCGAGATGATCCAGCGATCGGCCTGCGACAAATCTTCCGGTGCCGGCGCGCCGCAATCCTTGCCTTCGGTGTTCATCATCACGAAGCGGGTCGCGTTCCACAGCTTGTTGCAGAAGTTGCGGTAGCCTTCGGCGCGGCCCAGGTCGAAGTTGATGTTGCGGCCCAGCGACGCGTAGCTTGCCATCGTGAAGCGCACGGCGTCGGTGCCGAAGGCCGGGATCCCGTCCGGGAATTCGCGGCGCGTGGCCTTGCCGATTTTCTCGGCGGCGCGCGGGTCCATCAGGCCCGTGGTGCGCTTGGCCACCAGCGTCTCGACGTCGATGCCGTCGATCAGGTCGATCGGGTCGAGCGTGTTGCCCTTCGACTTCGACATCTTCTGGCCTTGCGAATCGCGCACCAGGCCGTGCACGTAGACGGTCTCGAACGGCACCTTGCCGGTGAAGTGCGCGGTCATCATGACCATGCGCGCCACCCAGAAGAAGATGATGTCGAAGCCAGTGACCAGCACCGACGACGGCAGGAACAGTTTCATATCGGGCGTTTCTTCGGGCCAGCCCATGGTCGAGAAGGGCACCAGCGCCGACGAGAACCACGTGTCGAGCACGTCGTCGTCGCGGCGCAGGGCGCCCGTGATGCCGGCAGCTGCGGCCTTGGCCTGCGCCTCGGCTTCATCGCGCGCGACGACGATCTGGCCGTCTTCGGCGAACCAGGCCGGGATGCGGTGGCCCCACCACAGCTGGCGCGAGATGCACCAGTCCTGGATGTTGCCCAGCCACTGGTTGTAGGTCGTGCTCCAGTTGTCGGGCACGAACTTGATCTCGCCGCTGGCGACTTTTTCCAGCGCTACGTCGGTGATCGACTTGCCCGGATTGAACGTGCCTTCCGGCGCCGGCTTGGTCATCGCGACGAACCACTGGTCGGTGAGCATCGGCTCGATCACGACGTTGGTACGGTCGCCTCGCGGGACCATCAGCTTGTGCGGCTTGATCTGTTCCATCAGCCCCAGCGCTTCGAGATCGGCGACGATCTGCTTGCGCGCGGCGAAGCGGTCCAGCCCCTGGTACTGGGCCGGGCCGTTTTCGTTGATCCTGGCGTCGAGCGTGAAGATGCTGATCGGCGCGAGGCCGGCGCGCTGGCCGACCGCGTAATCGTTGAAGTCGTGGGCCGGCGTAATCTTCACGCAGCCGGTGCCGAATTCCTTGTCGACGTAGCTGTCGGCGATGATCGGGATTTCGCGGCCGGTCAACGGGAGCGTCAGCGTCTTGCCATGCAAATGCAGGTAGCGCTCATCGGTCGGGTCGACCGCGACGGCGACGTCGCCCAGCATCGTTTCAGGGCGCGTGGTGGCGACCGTCAGGTGGCCGCTGCCGTCGGTGAGCGGGTACTGGATGTACCACATGAAGCCGTCTTCTTCCTGCGAGTCGACTTCGAGGTCGGACACGGCCGTGCCCAGCACCGGGTCCCAGTTGACCAGGCGCTTGCCGCGGTAGATCAGGCCCTGCTCGTACAGGCGCACGAAGACTTCGACGACCGATTTCGAGCGCGGCTCGTCCATCGTGAAGTATTCGCGCTGCCAGTCGGGCGACGTGCCCAGGCGGCGCATCTGGCCGGTGATCGTGCTGCCCGATTTTTCCTTCCACTCCCAGACTTTTTCGAGGAACGCGTCGCGGCCCAGGTCATGGCGCGAGATCTTTTGCGCGTCCAGCTGGCGCTCGACGACGATCTGGGTGGCAATGCCGGCGTGGTCGGTGCCCGGAACCCATGCGGTGTTGTAGCCGCGCATGCGGTAGTAGCGCGTCAGGCCATCCATGATCGTCTGGTTGAACGCGTGGCCCATGTGCAGGGTACCGGTGACGTTCGGCGGCGGCAGCTGGGTGCTGAAGGAGGGCTTGCCCTCGTCCATGGTCGCGGCAAAGTAGCCGCGCTGTTCCCACTCGGCGCGCCAGAACTGTTCAATATCGGCTGGCTCGAAAGACTTGGCTAATTCCATGATGTGGTCGTGTGTGAATTTTGCGAAAGAAACCATTATAGGTCACCTTCCAGCGCCAGCCTATCCTGGCAACGTCGCTGAATTGCCAGTCGTTGTCCAGCTCGTTTGAATCCTTCTTTGTTTGACCGGGCTCCTTGATCTACCTCCAAATGTGCAAGTGATTCCTCTGAATATCTGCAGCCTCGACGAACCATCACCCCCACTCCACTGGTCGAACGAGGGCTTTTTGACCATGAGGAGAACACCATGTCACAACTCGACCCAACCGGGATCGATAATGCAAACGAAGACGCCATCGGCGACACCGGCGTGATGACCTATGAAGAAGTATCCGGGCTGTCCAATGGCGACCTGGGGATTCCCGAGCCGTACGACACCGGGCCCACCGGCGCTGCGCCCGGGATTGCTGCGGGGCCGGGCATCGCGCCTGCCCCGCAGGTGCCCTTGCCGATCCCCTCGCTGCCCATCCCGTCCATACCGGCCATCAAGAAGGCAGTCAGCGGTTGCTACGCCAGCTCGCTGGGCAGCTTCCAGCTCGATCTGCGGGTCGACGTTGATCGCAACCGGCCGATGCGCCGGGTCAGCGGCGACTTTTACCAGACCAGCGGCAAGACCAAGTCGTACTTCGGCTCGTTCGTGGTCGACAGCCCGACCGTCACAGTGTCGACCACCCGCATCGTCGTCAAGGGCATGGGCCGCTTCACGTTCTCGGCCGGGGCGCCGGTAATACAAGTCACGATCCCGCGCGTCAACATCTTCCAGCCACAGGCCGCGGCCACGCTGCAGTTCTTCACAGTTAACAATACGCCGGGGGCGTCCTACCATTGCCCGTTCTCGTCACTGCATTTCCGCACGGTGCGTATTGAAACCGACAGCGTGTCCGACGTGAAGACCACGCCGTTTTCGAGCTACAACACGGGCTCACTGCCTTCGGGCGGCAGCGCCCGCACGGTCAATGTGGTCAGCGCCTTTGGTGAAGCGGGCATCGGCATGGTGCCCACCGCCGGCAACAATGTCATCGATGTCAGCGCGGCCGGGGCGGATGCCACCTGGAGCAATGCCGAGCTGCACGCGTCGATGCAGCAGCATTTTTCCCTGTGGGGCGACCTGCAGCAGTGGTGCGTCTGGCAGCTGGTGGCGCAGCAGCATGACCTGGGCACGGGCCTGTACGGCATCATGTTCGACCAGCAGGGCAAGCAGCGCCAGGGCTGCGCCGTGTTTCACGCCGGGATCGGCGGTGCCACGGCCGAGCAACACCGGCTGCAGCTCTACACCTACGTGCACGAACTGGGGCATTGCTTCAACCTGATGCACTCGTGGCAGAAATCGTATGCCAATCCTCCCAAACCGAACCGTCCCGAAGCGCTGTCGTGGATGAACTACCCGTGGTACTACCCGAATGGCGGCGCACCCGGCTTCTGGAGCAGCTTCGACTTCCGCTTCGACGACGAAGAGCTGATCCACCTGCGTCACGGTTTCCGCAACGACGTCATCATGGGCGGCAACAGCTTCACGAGCGGCGCCTCGCTTGGCCGTGACGTGATGGCCGATCCGATCTCGGACGAATCCGGCCTGGTGCTCGATATCTCGACCCACCAGCGCAGCTTCGCGCTGGGCGAGCCGGTGGTGCTCCAGCTCAAGCTGCGCGCGACCGATACGCGCGGGCGCCGCGCCCATACGTGGCTGCATCCGAACTATGGGCTGGTGAAGGTCATCATCGAACAACCTGGCGGCCGCCTCTGCGCCTACGAGCCGATGATCGACCACCTGGTGGGCGAGCGCCAGACGATGCTCGGGGTGGACAATCCGGTCCAGGACAGCGCCTATATCGGCTATGGCAAGGACGGTTTCTATTTTGACCAGCCGGGCCAGTACCGGGTGCGGGCCGCGTATGCGGCGCTCGACGGATCGCAAGTGCTGTCCGATATCCTGACGGTGCGCGTGCGCTATCCGGTCAGCACTGACGACAACGTGCTGGCCGACCTGTTCATGGGCGAGGATCAGGGCGCGCTGTTGTACCTGCAGGGGTCGGACAACGAAACGCTGCGCTCGGGTAATGCCGCCTTCGACGAGGTCCTCGACCGCTTCGACATGCATCCGATGGCCGCCTATGTGCGCATGGTCAAGGGCGTCAATGCCGCCCGCGCGTTCAAGACAGTGAACGCGGGCGAGGGCAAGCCGCTGTTCGTGCGCGCAGCGCGTCTCGACGAGAGCGTTGCACTGCTCTCGAGCGCTGCCCAGTGCAAGGTACTCGATCCGGTGTCCCAGGGCGAGTTGCTCACCTGCCTGGCCACGATCCAGGATGGTACTGCGGCGACTGGTGCGACCGGGCCGGGCACGCGGCCGCACCGCAAGGCATGATCCATGCTGAACCGCAGGGGCTGCGCCGGGCAATCGGGCTGGTCGGGCTGGTCGTGCTGGCGTTACTCTGTTCCGGACAAGCCTGCCGTTCAGGCGGCTTGTCCGGCAAACCTGTTGCAGTCAATGGAAAGGCGAGGCAAGCGATGACGTTACGCGTGAGGTTGGGCGAGGGGTTTCAAGACAATACGGTCAGCGTGCGGGTCGACGGCAAGCAGGTCTATGACCGGCCGAACGTGAGTACCGACCTGACGATTTCGCGTGCGGATTCGTTCGATGTGGCGGTCGACGGCCCCAGCGTGCAGCTCGAGGTGGCGGTGCAGGGCGGGCCGACGGTGCGCCGGGCGGTCGAGCCGGCGCAGACGCCGTTCGTCGAAGTGCGTTTCATCGACGGCGCTTTGCATTTGCTGCCATTGCCGGCCGAGCCGCCGATGTTGTAACCATGAGGCCCATTCAATAGTTGTTCGGCTATAATCCACCCGCTGCCATCACTGGCAGCAAACGCTAGGGGTCCTGCGCGTCGTTGCTTTTACAACGATGCGTGGGTGAGAAATACCCTCCGAACCTGATCTGGATAATGCCAGCGAAGGGAAGCAGCCGATTCGTGCGGCCGTGCGCAGTTTTGCGCCCGACCTTGCCGCACCCGGTAACTCCTTTGCTGGCTCTCATGCACGCAAGGGAGCCACATGAACGCACCGCCGAAGTCTTCGCAACTGTTCGATGCCGCCACCGCCACGGTGGACCAGGCAGCCATCGCATCGCTACCCAATTCCCGCAAGGTCTACATCGAAGGCAGCCGGCCCGATATCCGCGTGCCGATGCGCGCGATCAGCCAGTCGGCCACGTCCGACAGTTTTGGCGGCGAACCCAATCCGCCGCTGTTCGTCTACGACACGTCCGGGCCGTACACCGAACCGGCCACCGCGATCGATATCCGCAGCGGCCTGGCGCCAATGCGTCAACCGTGGATCGACGGGCGCGGCGACACCGAGCAACTGGCCGGGCCATCGTCGCAGTATGGCCAGCAGCGGCTGAACGATCCGGCCTTGAGCGCGCTGCGCTTCGACCTGCAGCGCGCGCCCCGTCGCGCCAGGAGTGGCGCGAATGTCACGCAGATGCACTACGCGCGCCAGGGCATCATCACGCCCGAAATGGAATTCATCGCGCTGCGCGAAAACATGCAGCGCAAGGAATACATCGCGTCGCTGCATGCGTCCGGCCCGATGGGCAAGCGGGTCGCCGACCTGATGGGCCGCCAGCATCCGGGCCAGTCGTTCGGCGCCAGCATCCCCGCTGAAATCACGCCGGAATTCGTACGCTCCGAAGTCGCGCGCGGGCGCGCCGTCATCCCGCTCAATATCAACCACCCTGAAATCGAGCCGATGATCATCGGCCGCAATTTCCTGGTCAAGGTCAATGCCAATATCGGCAATTCGGCCGTGACCTCGTCGATTGGCGAGGAAGTCGAAAAGATGACCTGGGCGATCCGCTGGGGCGCCGACACGGTGATGGATCTGTCCACCGGCAAGCACATCCACGAAACGCGCGAATGGATCCTGCGTAACAGCCCGGTCCCGATCGGCACGGTGCCGATCTACCAGGCGCTGGAAAAGGTCAATGGCAAGGCCGAGGACCTGACCTGGGAGATCTTCCGCGACACGCTGATCGAACAGGCCGAGCAGGGCGTCGACTACTTCACGATCCACGCCGGCGTGTTGCTGCGCTACGTGCCGATGACGGCCAATCGCCTGACGGGCATCGTCTCGCGCGGCGGCTCGATCATGGCCAAGTGGTGCCTGGCGCACCACCGCGAATCGTTCCTGTACACCCACTTCGAAGACATCTGCGCCATCATGAAGGCGTACGACGTGACGTTCAGCCTGGGCGACGGCCTGCGGCCCGGCTCGATCTACGACGCCAACGACGAAGCGCAGCTGGCCGAACTGAAAACGCTGGGCGAACTCACGCAGATTGCGTGGAAGCACGACGTGCAGACGATCATCGAAGGCCCCGGCCACGTGCCGCTGCACCTGATCAAGGAGAACATGGACCTGCAGCTCGAGCAGTGCCATGAAGCGCCGTTCTACACGCTCGGGCCGCTCACGACCGATATCGCACCCGGGTACGATCACATCACGTCCGGCATCGGCGCGGCCACCATTGGCTGGTACGGCACGGCGATGCTGTGCTATGTAACGCCCAAGGAGCACCTGGGCCTGCCCGACAAGCAGGACGTCAAGGACGGCATCATCACGTACAAGATCGCCGCGCATGCGGCCGACCTGGCCAAGGGCCATCCGGGCGCGCAGCTGCGCGACAACGCACTGTCGAAGGCGCGCTTCGAATTCCGCTGGGACGACCAGTTCAACCTGGGCCTGGATCCTGACAAGGCGCGCGAATTCCACGACGAGACGCTGCCCAAGGATTCGGCCAAGGTGGCCCATTTCTGCTCGATGTGCGGTCCGCATTTCTGCTCGATGAAGATCACGCAGGAAGTGCGCGCCTACGCTGCCGCCAATGGTGTCCAGGGCGAGAAGGCCCTGCAGCAGGGGATGCAGGAAAAAGCGATCGAGTTCGTGCGCGACGGCGCCCGGCTGTACCGGGAGGTCTGAATGACATCCATCGAAGTCAATGGCGCGCCGTGCGGCGTGCCGCCGGGCCAGACACTCGCTGGGCTGCTCGAACAGCTGGACCTGAGCGGGCAGGGGATGGCGCTGGCCGTCAATCGCGAGGTGGTTCCGCGCCAGCAGTGGCCGACGCGCCGCCTGCAGGCGCAGGACCGGGTCGATATCGTGCGCGCCATCGGTGGCGGCTAAAGGAGAACAGGATGAATGTCATGAACCAACTCAGGCAGCAACGCATGCAACCAGACATGCAACCAGATGTACAGCATGAAGTACAGCCAGACGTACTCACCATCGCCGGGCGCGCCTACCACTCGCGCCTGCTGGTAGGCAGCGGCAAATACCGCGACCTGGCGCAAACGCGCGAGGCCACGCTGGCGGCCGCCGCCGAGATCATCACGGTGGCGATCCGCCGTGTCAACATCGGCCAGGATCCGAGCGCCCCCAGCCTGCTCGACGTGCTGCCGCCGTCCGACTTCACGATCCTGCCCAACACGGCCGGCTGCTTCAATGCGAAGGACGCGGTCTACACGCTGCAGATGGCGCGCGAGCTGCTGGGCGGGCGCAACCTCGTCAAGCTCGAAGTGCTGGGCGACGCCACGACGCTGTTCCCGCACATGCCCGAAACGCTCAAGGCGGCCGAAACGCTGGTGCGCGACGGCTTCGACGTGATGGTCTATTGCAGCGACGATCCGATCCAGGCCCGCATCCTGCAGGAGATCGGCTGTGTGGCCGTGATGCCGCTGGCGTCGCTGATCGGCTCGGGGATGGGCATCCTCAACCCGTGGAACCTGTCGCTGATCATCGAGCAGGCCACGGTGCCGGTGCTGGTCGACGCCGGTGTGGGCACGGCATCGGATGCGGCAATTGCGATGGAACTCGGCTGCGACGGCGTGCTGATGAACACCGCGATCGCCGGCGCGCGCGATCCGGTGCGCATGGCGCGCGCGATGAAGCATGCGGTGCTGGCCGGGCGCGACGCGTACCTGGCGGGGCGCATGCCGAAGCGTTTCGCGGCCTCGCCGTCGTCGCCGGTCGACGGCAAAATCACGGGCGACGTCACGAGCAACGTCACGGGTAACCTCGCCGCATGACACCGTGCGTGCTGGTCTTCGCCGGGCTCGACCCCGGCGGCGGCGCGGGCCTGGCAGCCGACATCCTGGCCATTGCTGCGCAGGGCGCTCACGCGCTGCCGGTGGCCACGGCGCTGACCTGCCAGGACAATAACCGCGTGTTCGAAGCGCACCCGGTCGACGCCGGCCTGGTCACGCGTCAGGCCGCGCCACTGGTTGCGGCCTTCGATATCCGCGCCGTCAAGCTGGGCATCCCCGGCAACGCGGCCAATGCCGCGGCAATCGCGGCCATCATTCGTAACCTGCGTGCACGGCGACCGGATCTGCCGGTGGTGCTCGACCCGGTGCTGGCCAGCGGCCATGGCGATGCGCTGGGACCGGGCAGCGCCATGGCCGCCCTGTCCGATTTGCTGACACTGGCGACGATCGTGCTGCCCAATTTGCCGGAGCGCGCCGCGCTGGACATGCCAGGCACCCTGCAGATGCTCGTCACGGGCGGCCATGCGCCGGGCGACACGGTGATCAACCGCTGGCTGCAGGACGGTCAGGTGTTGCGCGAGTGGCACTGGCCGCGCCTGCTAGACACCTACCACGGCAGCGGCTGCACGCTGGCTGCCGCACTGGCGGCGCGCCTGGCGCTGGGCGAGTCGATGGCCATCGCCCTCGAGCGCGCCCAGGCCTACACGCACGCCACGCTGGCGCAATCGTTCGCAGTCGCGCCGGGGCAGCGCATCCCGCGCCGCCTGCCTCAACCCCATTGAAGGAGCCTCCATGCAAGGCCTGTATCTCGTCACACCCAACTGGAACGACACCGACCGGCTGCTGGCCGCCACCGACGCCGCACTGCGCGCCGGCGCCGCGTTGCTGCAATACCGGCACAAGGAGGCAGACGCGCGCTTGCGGCTCGAGCAGGCGACGGCGCTGCTGGCGTTGTGCCGCCGCCACGGCTGCCCGCTCGTCATCAACGACCATCTCGACCTGTGCCAGGCGATCGACGCTGACGGCGTGCACCTGGGGCATACGGATGGGGCGATCTCCGCTGCCCGCGTGCTGCTGGGCCCGGACAAGATCGTCGGGGCCTCGTGCTACGGCGACCTGGCGCTGGCACGCGCCGCGCGCAACGCCGGTGCCAGCTACCTTGCCTTTGGCGGCTTCTATCCGTCTCCGGTCAAGAAGTACACGTTCGTGACGCCGCCGACACTCTTGGACCAGGCACGCGCCGAGTTCACGCTACCCCTCGTCGTCATCGGCGGCATGACGCCAGCCAACGCCGCGCCCCTGGTCGCGCGCGGCGCCGACATGGTCGCTGCGATCACGAGCGTGTACGGGGCGGCCGACCCGCACACGGCCGCGCACGCATTCGGGAGCCTGTTTTCGGCCGGCTGAACCTACAATGGCAGTACTTACGACTTTGTCCTGCCACCATGATCTCTCCGCGCCTGTTCATCCACACCCGCCGCCATCCGTCCGCCATCCTGCTGCTGGTGCAGCTGCTCGGCATGCTGTCCTATCCGTTCATCGAAGGCACCCGGGCCGGTCAGGTGGCGTTCAACTGCTTCGGCATCGTGGTGCTGGCGTTTGCCATCCGCATGGTGCGGCGCACGCCCGGCGAAGTGCGCGTGAGCTGGGCGCTGGCAGTGCCGATCATCGTCCTGCTGCTGGCGCAGATCCTGCTCGGCTACAACCACTTGCTGGCCTGGTCGTCGGGGCTGGAAGCACTGTTCTACTTCTACGCGGCCGGCAGCCTGATTGCCTACATGATGGAAGACGAGCGGGCCACGACCGACGAGCTGTTCGCGGCCGGCGCCACGTTCACGCTGCTGGCCTGGGCGTTCACGCACATGTACATCCTGCTGCAGGAAGTTCAGCCCGGCACCTTTGCCGCCGCCGTCAACGCGGGCGCGCCGCGTACCTGGACCGAACTCAATTACCTGAGCTTTGCGCTGCTCTCGAGCACGGGCATCGGCGACGTGATTCCACTGACGCCACCGGCGCGGGCGCTGGCCAGTGTCGAGATGCTGGTCGGTTTGATGTACCTGGCGGTGGTCGTGGCACGGCTGATCGCCTTCACGACGCGCAACCGGATCGAGGTCGGCCGCGCACGCAAGCGCAAGCTGGAAGAGTGGGAACAGGATTGAGCCACAACGCTAGAATTGCTTGCTAGAATCGTCCTCCAACGACCAACAGGAGCACGTGCATGGCGTATCAACTTGAAGGCTACACGATTCGCAACTTCACGCCCGATGCATGGCCGCTCTACCGCGCGCTCCGCCTGCGCGCGCTGGAAGATGCACCCGACGCCTTCGGCAGCACGCTGGCCGCCGAATCCACGCGGCCGCGCGAAGAATGGGCGGCGCGCATGGCCCGCGCGGCCACGTCCGGCATCGACCATCCACTCGTGGCCCATGTCGCTGGCCAACCCGTCGGGCTGGCCTGGGCGAAGGTCGACGCCGACGACCCGGCCCTCGTGAACCTGTTCCAGATGTGGGTGGCGCCCGAAGTGCGCGGGCAGGGCGTGGCCGCCGGTTTGCTGGCTGAGGCGGTGCGCTGGGCGGGCGCGCGCGGCGCCACTGCCATGCAGCTTGGTGTCAATTGCGCCAACAATGGGGCAGTGCGCCTGTACACGCGCGCCGGCTTCGTCGCCACGGGGTGGCAAGAGCCAATGCGGCCCGGGTCGGATCAGGTCGAGCAGCGCATGCGGCTGGTCATCGCAGGATCATGAGCGTGCTGTCTGGCGCCGCAGCGTGATCCGGGTCAGCTCGGACGGCACGCCCAGGCGCAGCGCGAAGCCCGGCCACAATGCGGTGCCGTTGTTCAGGTACAGCGTCATGCCGTCGACGTTGTAGCGGCCCGAGACGAAGCCATTGTTGGCGCGCGCCACCACTTGATCGAGCCCGACGATCATCCCGCCATGGGTGTGGCCGGACAATTGCAGCGCGACGCCGCGGCTGGCGGCGTGGCGCGCATTGCGCGGCTGGTGGTCGAGCAGGATGACCGGTGCGCCGGCCGGCGCGCCGCGCAAGGCCGCATCGACGTCGGGCGGCGCTGCGCCCGTCTGCGGGGCGGTCACGTCGTTGACACCCGCCAGCACCAGCTGACCATTGCCGCGCTTGAGAACGGTATGGCTGTTGTCCAGCGGCGTCATGTTGAGCCCCGCGAAATACGCCATCCACGCCTTGTGGCCGAAAAAGTACTCGTGGTTGCCAGGAATGACCCAGACGCCATCCGGTGCGCGCAGGTCGCGCAGCGGCGCCACGTCGCGTTCGCGGTGCGCGATATTGCCGTCGATGAGGTCGCCCGTAATGACGATCAGGTCGGCGTCCAGCGCATTGGCGTCGGCGACGACCTTGCGTGTCCAGGGCGCGTCGAACAGGCGGCTGATGTGCAGGTCGGTCAGATGCACGACCTGATAGCCGTCGAATTCGTGCGGCAGGTTCTTCACCTCGATCAGCACGTCTTCGAGTGACGGCGACTTGATCGCCTGGTTCACGCCCAGGGCTGCCAGCAGCGCAGCCGCAATGGCGATGCCGTAGCGCAGGCGCGGCGCAATCGCCACGCGGCGGCGCCGGATCGCCATCACGATCAGGGCGCCGGCATCGACCAGCAGCTGGAACACGGCCAGCAGCAGGATCGCGCCGAAGCCCCAGTTGAACAGGATGACCAGCCCTTTCGGGAATTCGGGCGAGAACACGCTGCCCGACGACAGGCGCGACCACAGGTGGTATTGCGATATCAGCACCAGCACGACGGCGCTGGCCACTTTGGATTTCGTGGACAACGGCAATGGCCAGAGCCAGCGCACCAGGACCAGCAGGCAGGGAAGGCTGAACATCAGATGAAACATCAGCTACGCTCCGTTCGTGCCGGGACGCGGCCTGCGGTTGCCAGGGGAGTGCATGGGGGCGTCGTGACGCCCACGGAATGAGTCGGGTAAATATGCATCGTGCGGTCTGCCTGAATAATTCAACCGGTAAGCATAGCCCAGATTGGCATCAAGCACAGGCCGCCTCGCCAGCATGAACCGGGCGCGGTATAGTCTTCGATGAAACGCCAGTGCCGGCACGGCGCCTGGCACGGACCCGATCATGATTGGATGGCCATGCAGAAAATAGAGTTCGCCAGGTTGATGCACCTTGCCCAGGCGTCGGCGGCAGTCACGATGCCATGCAGCTGTACCGAGGTTCCCCTGAACGCCTGGATGGCGCAGCCGCTGACGCTGGAACTCGACCGCTTTGAAGACATCGGCACCTTGCTCGATGATCCGTATGACGAGCCCACGTTCACCGAATACCATCCGGCGGGCACGCGCTACGAGAGTGAGGACGCCCCCATCGCCCCGCGCTTCTATCCGTATAACCGCTGCACGGTGGCGCGCTGCATGACGTGTGGCCGGGTTTACCTGCGCTACAACGAGGCCGGCGGTTACTTTACCGAGTGGCGTATCCGCGCACTGCAGCCCGCGTTGCTGGTGGACGCGCGTCCTTGATGCCGCAAGCTTGTTATCATGACGTTTTGCAGCGCGCCTGCGCGCGCGGGTCCATTCAAGCAACGGGAAAATGACATGAAAACCAAGGCAGCAATCGCGTGGAAAGCGGGTCAGCCGCTGACGATCGAAGAAGTGGAACTCGAAGGCCCGAAGGCCGGTGAAGTGCTGGTTGAGATCAAGGCCACCGGCATTTGCCATACCGATTACTACACGCTGTCGGGCGCCGACCCGGAAGGCATCTTCCCGTCGATCCTGGGCCATGAAGGCGCGGGCGTGGTGGTGGACGTCGGCCCGGGCGTGACCAGCCTGCGTAAAGACGATCACGTGATCCCGCTGTACACGCCGGAATGCCGCCAGTGCAAATTCTGCCTGTCGCAAAAGACCAATCTGTGCCAGGCGATCCGCTCGACGCAGGGTCGCGGCCTGATGCCGGACGCGACGTCGCGCTTTTCGATCGATGGCCAGCCGATCTATCACTACATGGGCACGTCGACCTTCTCGAACTACATCGTGGTGCCCGAGATCGCCCTGGCGAAGGTGCGCAATGACGCGCCATTCGACAAGATCTGCTATATCGGTTGCGGCGTGACCACCGGCATCGGCGCCGTGATCTTCACCGCCAAGGTCGAGGCGGGCGCGAATGTGGTCGTGTTCGGCCTGGGCGGCATCGGCCTGAACGTGATCCAGGCAGCCCGCATGGTGGGCGCCGACAAGATCATCGGTGTCGACCTGAACCCGGAACGCGAAGCGATGGCGCGCAAGTTCGGCATGACCCATTTCATCAATCCGACCCAGGTCGAGAACGTGGTCGACGCCATTGTTCAATTGACCGATGGCGGCGCCGACTACAGCTTCGAGTGCATCGGCAACGTGAACACGATGCGCCAGGCGCTGGAGTGCTGCCACAAGGGCTGGGGCAAGTCGATCATCATCGGCGTGGCCGCTGCCGGCCAGGAAATTGCCACCCGTCCGTTCCAGCTGGTGACGGGCCGCGAGTGGAAAGGCTCGGCCTTCGGCGGCGCGCGCGGGCGCACCGACGTGCCGAAGATCGTCGACTGGTACATGGAAAACAAGATCAATATCGATGACTTGATCACCCATCACCTGCCGCTCGACCGCATCAACGAAGGCTTCGACCTCATGAAGTCCGGCGAGTCGATCCGCTCGGTGGTCGTGTATTAAATCAAGGCAGGCCTCGCCGCTTGCGTTGTATGCATGAATTGAACGCGGCCTTCGGGCCGCGTTGTCGTTATGAGTCTCGATTGACGGCCTGCGCCGCGATTTCGACGGCCTGTCGCAGCGCGCTGGTTCGTGGCGGGAGCGGCGGCTAGAGTGATGTCATCGCCGGCTGCGTCCGGCCCGTTGTCATTGTCCCTGGCCCAAGGAGAACATCATGCCGCATCCTGCACCGCTCACACGCCGACTGGCGCTTCCTTTCATTGGCCTGGCGCTGTGCGCCGCTTCGCTGGCATTGACCATGCCCATGCAGGCTGGCGCGCAGGAGGCCAAACGCGCGGTGCGCGTGACGCAGGGTGAGCCGTACGCGCTGGTACGCGGCAAGGAAGGCAGCTTCAATATCAGTGGCAGCAGCGACGACTGGCCGGCGGTGAAGGCGGCCCAGCGCGCCATTCCCGGCGAGTTCATCTGGTTCCGTGAAGGCGGACGCGACTACGTGATCCAGGATGCGGCAATCATGGCCAAAGTGCGTACCGCCTGGGCGCCGCTGGACCGGCTGAGTGCCCGCATGGACGTGCACAGCAAGGAAATGGATGTCCACAGCAAGAAAATGGACGAGCTGGGGCACCGGATGGACCGGGTTGCCGTCAGCAAGGACAACCTGCCGAGCGAGCGCGACATGCGCGAAATCGATGGCGGCATGCAGGCGCTGAGCCAGCACATGGAACGCCTGAGCAGCCAGATGGAAACGGCACGTGACCAGGCCGAGCGCGAGCGCCTGAGCCGCGAGATGGCGGCGACCGGAGCGCGCATGAATGCCGCGGGCCGGCAGATTGGCCAGGCCTACGACTCGCCGCAGATACGCAAGTCGCACGCATCGATGGAGGCAATTGGCCGCCAGATGGAAGAGGCCGGCAAACCGATGCATGTGCTGGGCGAACAGATGGGCATGCTGGGCAAGGAGATGGAGCGCGAAAGCAAAGTCGCCGACAAGACAGTGCGCGCGTTGATCCGCGATGCGCGGGCGAAGGGCCTGGCGCGGCCGGCGCCGGTTGCCGGTTGATGCGCTCCCGTTGATGATAAGAGGGCGGCCATCAAGCCGCTCTTTTGTGCTGCGGAGGGGCTGCGGTAATATCTGTTCACAAAAAATTCGCATGGAATCGGCTGCGTGAAGCGAAATCCACCGGGCTGGCAAGTATATTAGTCAGCCAGGCACGACTGCGGCGCTCGTTGCGCAGCGGTCGATGCAGAACCAGAGACAGAATCACCTATTACGGAGCATTCCTTGGCCCGCCGGATCACCCACCGCAATCTTCCCCAGCTCTTTCTGAAGGCGCGAGAGTCGTTGTTGCTGCACTTCCGTCCCATCCTCAACCACTTCGGTGTGACCGAACAGCAATGGCGTATCCTGCGCGTGCTGGACGAGCATGAGCAACTGGAACCACGGGAAATGTGCGAACTGTGCCAGATCCTGAGCCCGAGCATGACGGGCGTGCTGTCGCGGATGGAAGAGCTGGGGCTGATCGAGCGCCAGCGTGTGGCGGCCGACCAGCGCCGCATCTGGGTGCGCCTCGCGCCCAAGGGCGACCGCCTGATCGACGACATCGCGCCGCTCATCGAGCGCCAGTACAAATTGATCGAAGCGGCTTACGGGGCGCAGGTCGTGGCCGATCTGTCGCTGGCGCTCGAAGGTTTTATTGCCGCGCAGACGACGCCGGTCGAGCGCGTCGCACTGCCGGCGTCGATCAAGCCGGTCAACAGCCGCCGGCCGTAGCCGGCGTGCCTGTGCCAGCGTGGATCGATCAGTGCTGCTCGATCAGTGCTGCTCGATCAATGCTGGTCGACCTTGCCGCGCCAGGCGCCGGTTTCACTGCCACGTTGTTCGAGCAGTTCCTTGAGGTTGGCCAGGTTGGCGCGCGCTTCCATGCGCACGGCGCCCAGGGCGTCGCCCAGGGTTTCCAGCGCGCCTTCGGGCTCGTAATCCATCTGCAGCGCGATGCGCGTCACGGTGTCCGAGATCTTGTGGAAGGTGACGACGCCGCCATTTTTCACGCCGGTGACGCTGCGCCACGCGATGCGGTTGTCCGGGATCTGCTCGGTGATCTCGGCATCCCACTCTTTTTCTTCGCCGGCGACGTTGGCGCGCCAGTGCAGGTGCGTGTCGTCGAGCTGGCGGATTTCCTTCACGCTCTTCATGAATTGCGGGAAGTCTTCGAACTGCGTGAACTGGTTATAGGCGGTGCTCACCGGCACATTGATCTCGATGGTTTCGACGATTCCCGAGCTGGCGCCAAAGCCATTGTTTCCCTTGAATTTTTTCGACAGCATGACACCGCCGACGGCCAGTGCGGCCATGGTCACTACGCGTCCTAGCATGATCATTCTCCTTGTTAAGATTTTCACGAGATTGTCGCAACGATGGCTTTAACATAAGCCAAAAAGGTGATCGCGGGGCGCGCGGTTGGGATGGATTTCGAAAGAAATTATGCGAAGTTAATGAGATTTCCTCAATGAAATCCGTGATGACGAAGTTCATGCGTTCCGCATTGAAATACTTGCAAGAAAGTGGGACGATGATTCCATCCCGGCATGACAGCGGGCTGCCCGCCCATAAGGAATGTACTATGCCGATGTCTTCTGCCGTCAAACAGCGCCGCCTGTGCCTTGCCCTGCCAGCGGTCATTCTTGCCGGCGCAACCAGCACAGCCGCCCAGGCCCAATCGTTGCTGGGCACCACGCCCGCCCGTATGCTGGGCATCGGTGGCTATGACGTGGCGCTCAGCGTGGATCTGTTCGGCGAGTCGAGCAAGCATGTAGTTCGCGCCTGGAACACGGAACGCGTCACGGTCACTGGCAACCACAGCGACACGCCATGGCATCTGGAATTCATCATCACGCGCTTCAAAGATGGCGAAAAACTGCTTGTGAGCACAAAGCTGATGAGCGGCGCTGACGTTCTGGCTGCGCCAGTCCGCACCAGTGATTTTGGCCAATGCGTGGTCGTGCGTGCCGACGATGCGATGAATGTGGCACTGGTGATTAAAAACGTTTGACGCAGCCGGTGGTGACGCGTACGCCACGAAACTGGATGGGCATACAGTATATGGCGGCGGTATAATGGCCGGATGCTGAAACTCGACACCCTGAATCCTGAACAATTTGCCGCCGTCACCTTGCCGGCGCAAAGCGCCCTGATCCTGGCCGGCGCCGGCTCGGGCAAGACGCGCGTTCTGACCACGCGCATTGCCTGGCTGATCCAGACCAATCAGGTCTCGCCCGCTGGCATCATGGCGGTGACGTTCACGAACAAGGCCGCGAAAGAAATGCTCACGCGCCTGTCGTCAATGCTGCCGATCAACACGCGGGGCATGTGGATCGGCACCTTCCACGGCCTGTGCAACCGGCTGCTGCGCACGCACTACCGCGACGCCGCGCTGCCGCAGACGTTTCAGATTCTCGATTCGCAAGACCAGCTTTCGCTGATCAAGCGCATGCTCAAGGCGCACAACGTCGACGATGAAAAGTACCCGGCCAAGGCGCTGATGTACTTCATCAACAACGCAAAAGACCAGGGCTTGCGCGCGTCGCAGGTTGAGGCCTACGACCCGATCGAGCGCCGCATGGTCGAGCTGTATGAGCTGTACGATCAGCAATGCCAGCGCGAAGGCGTCGTCGATTTCGCCGAACTGCTGCTGCGCTCGTATGAGCTGCTGTCGCGCAACACGCCGCTGCGCCACCACTACCAGATGCGCTTCCGTCACATTCTGGTCGACGAGTTTCAGGATACCAACGACCTCCAATACAATCTGCTCAAGCTGCTGGCGGGGCAGGGCGAATCGGGCGGCGGCGCCATCTTCGCCGTCGGCGACGATGACCAGAGCATCTACGCCTTCCGCGGCGCCAACGTCGGCAATATGTCGGCGTTTGAACGCGACTACCAGGTCAAGAACCTGATCAAGCTCGAGCAGAATTACCGCTCGCATGGCCACATCCTCGACAGCGCCAACTTCCTGATCGCCAACAACGCCAAGCGCCTGGGCAAGAACCTGCGCACGGATGCGGGTCAGGGCGAGCAGGTGCGCGTGTATGAGGCCTCGTCGGATCTCGAAGAAGCGCAGTGGATCATCGAAGAATCCAAGAGCCTCATGAACGAGGGCATGGGCCGCAATGAAATCGCGATCCTGTACCGCAGCAACGCCCAAAGCCGCGTGATCGAGCATGCGCTGTTCGCGGCCGGCATTCCCTATACGGTGTACGGCGGCCTGCGCTACTTCCAGCGCGCCGAGGTCAAGCACGCGATCGCTTACCTGCAGCTGATGGACAATCCGTACAACGATTCGGCCTTCATGCGCGTGGTGAACTTTCCCACGCGGGGCATTGGCGCGCGCTCGATCGAGCAGTTGCAGATGGCGGCCGACAGCTATGGCATTTCGCTGTACGCGGCGGTGCCGTACATGACGGGCAAGGCCGGCACCGTGCTGGGCAACTTCGTCAAACTGATCGAAGGCGCGCGCTTCGAGACCCAGCAATTGCCGCTGCCCGAACTGGTGCGCGTGGTGCTCGAGCGCAGTACGCTGCTGACGCACTACGGCAATGAAAAAGAAGGCGCCGACCGCATCGAAAACCTGGAGCAGATGGTCAGCGCCGCAACCCAGTTCGTACAAGAAGAAGGGTTCGGCACGCAGGCGCCGGCCCACCTTGGCCCGCCGGCGCAGGCGCAGGCCGGCGAATCGGTCGTGTATCAGGATGGCATCGAGATCCTCGATGGCGGCGCGCCGCTGCCCACCGTGATGTCGCCGCTGTCGGCGTTCCTGTCGCACGCGTCGCTCGAAGCAGGCGACGCCCAGGCGCAGGCTGGGCAAGAGGCGCTGCAACTGATGACGGTGCACTCGGCCAAGGGCCTCGAATTCGATGCCGTGTTCATCACGGGCCTCGAAGAAGGCCTGTTCCCGCACGAGAGCAGCGCGCGCGAAGCCGATGGTGTCGACGAAGAACGGCGCCTGATGTACGTGGCGATCACGCGCGCGCGCCGCCGTCTGTACATGAGCTTTACGCAGCAGCGCATGCTGCATGGCCAGACCCGCTTCAACATGAAATCGCGCTTCTTCGACGAACTGCCCGATGAATCGATCAAGTGGCTGTCGCCACGCGTGCAGGGCAACTGGTTTGGCGGGCGCAAGTCGACGACGGCATGGGACGACGCCAAGTTCCGCGAAGGCGGCAGCGACAACAAGATCGCGCAGCAGATCACGCAAAAGGCGGGCAACGGCACCGGCTGGCGCGTGGGCGAGAGCGTGGTCCACGCCAAGTTCGGCGAAGGCGTGATCGTCAATATCGAGGGCGGCGCCGGCGCGGCGCGGGCCCAGATCAACTTTGGTTCGGCGGGGGTGAAGGTGCTGGATCTGTCGATCGCGAAGCTGGAGCGGGTAGGCCGCTAAGGGAAAAGCCAACACTGGCGGCATGGCCGCCAGTGTTTGCTGATTGCTGCTGATCGTTCCTGACTACCGCTGCTTGTCGAGGCTGACCTTGCTGCCGGGCTCTGCCGGTGGCTTGCCGAAGATACTCGCGGTAACCCACATACAGCGCGCACTGCAGCAGCAGGATGAACAAAAAGATCACCCACATGATCACGACGCGCGCGATGCTGCTACCACCCAGAATGACGGCGATGACCATGCACACGGTAAAGAAGATGCCGAACCACGCCAGCAGCATCACGATGAAAATGCCGGCGCTGCGTTTGACGGCAAAAAAGCTGTAGAACACGGCCTTGAACGGCGGCATTTTCTGCCAGTAGGTCAGCGGCGCGGCAAAGCACAGCGAAATCAGCGCCACCGCGTCGAGCGCGAAAATCAGGAACATCGCCAGCACGTCCTGGCCTGCCAGCACGGCCGGGGTGCCACTGGTGCTCTGGGCCTGCACCTGTTCCCAGAAGTCCGGCTGCACGGCAAAGCGCGTGATCAGCGTCAGGATCAGCGAGACGCCCAGGTAGACGATGCCGACCTTGCACAGCTCGCGCAGCACCGGCTTGCGAAAACCCGTCAGCGCCACGGCCGGGGTAACGCGCTGGCCGTTTTCGATCATCGAGCACGCCATCATGAACGCCATCGAGAACGAGGGGATCAACACCACCGCCACCATCGCGCCCAGCACCGGCACGGCGCTGATCAGAATACTGACCAGGATATTGGCGAACAGCAGCGTGGTCAGCGCGGCCGGTTGTTGACGAAACAGCAGGGCGCCATTTTTGAGCCAGGTCCAGCCGGTAGATGCAGGTAGTTTGTTCATGTAATGACAGTGGTGGGCAAGCCCGGCGCGGGGTGCGCAATGCGCTCGCGCAGAATACGTTCGAAATGGGTGGGGTCGTGCGGCGTCAACAGCTCGGCCGCGCGGGGAAGGTGCAGATCATACAGGCGTGACAGCCAGAAGCGTAGTGCGCCTGCGCGCAATAGTGGTTGCCAGGCGTCGCGCTCGTCATCGGTGAACGGGCGCACCGCGTGGTAAGCGTCGAGCAGGGCGCGCACGCGTGCTTCGTCCAGCTCGCCCGTGGCCAGATCGACGCACCAGTCGTTGACGGTGACGGCCACGTCGTACAGCCAGGTGTCGATGCCGGCAAAGTAAAAGTCGAAGCAGCCGCTCAGGCGCTCGCCCTCGAACATCACGTTATTGCGAAACAGGTCGGCGTGCACCGGGCCGCGGGTCAGGTTGGCATAGGAAGCGCTTGCGGCGAATGTGGCCTGGTACGCGACCTCGTCCTGCAGCAGCGTGGCTTCGGCCTCGCTCAACAATGGGGCGACCTCGGGCGCGGTTGCCGTCCACCAGTCGATACCGCGCAGGTTAGGCTGCTGCAGCGTAAAGTCCTGCGCCGCCAGATGCATCCGCGCCAGCATGCGGCCCACTTCGGCGCAATGCACCGGCTGGGGGGCAAGCTGCGAGCTGCCATTCAGGCGGCTGACGATGATCGCCGGCTTGCCATGCAGGCTCACGATCAGCTCGCCATCGTTGCTGGGCACCGGCGCCGGCACGGGAATGCCGCGTCCGGCCAGGTGGCGCATCAGGTTGACATAGAAGGGGAGCTGATCGAAGCGCAGGTTCTCGAAGATCGTCAGCACGTAGTGACCAGACTGCGTACCGTGCTGAGTATTCAAGAAGAAATTGCTGTTGTCGATGCCGGAGGAAATGCCTTCAAGCCCGACGGCCTGGCCGAGGGGGAACTGCTTGATCCACTGGTGAAGGTCATCCAGCGAGACCGCGGTGAAAACTGCCATGAGCTAGCAAGAAAGAGAAGTGGACGATGGCCGCGAAACTGCCGCGCGAACGCGGCAGGCGGGATCATTGTTTGGTGGTCGGCTCGAGCGCAGGTGGCGGCGGCACGTCGGCGCGCGCCGGGACGGTCCCGGCTGCACCGGCACGGGCTGGCGCCGCTGCGGCTGGCTGCTCGTCGGTGTTCTGCTTCTTGGGATTGCCAAAATCAAATTCCATCACTTGCCATTGTGGGGCGCGGATGCTGCTGCCCGAGATATCGCCTGGTTGGGCATTTCCCGGTGCAACGTTGGGTTTCATGGTGTAGCGGCTTGGGCCGGCTTGCACTTCGACTTCGTTGATCTTGCCATCATTGCCGCGTTTCTCGGTAATAACCGTGCCTTTGCGCGGCGGGATCGTCGTGGCCGGCACGTCGCTGCCCGGCTCGATACGCTCGAGCTGCGGCGGCGCGTCGCTTGGGCGCTGCTGCTGGGCTGGCTGGGCTGGCGTCGTGGCGCGTGGCGCCGGCTGGGTCTGTGTTTGCGGTGGTGTGGTCGGCTGCGCCGATGCCAGGCCCGCGTGGGCGAACAGGCACAGCGTCAGGAGGGCAAAGCGGGGTGTCGAGCGCAGCATGATGGTCACCTAATGTCGTTTAGTCCATTGTAGCAAACAGTATCGCCTCCCTGTGAAACGTGTGCCACATCCCATGATTGCTGCGAGGAATTGAGACGCTGGAGCGGGCGCTGCTCATCCTGCGGATTCTGCGATAATGGCAGCGACCCTGGCGCCACTCTCGACGCCGCATGCTTACCTGATTTTCGCCCCCTATGGACAATACCCTTCTGCTCGTCGACGGTTCCAGCTATCTCTACCGCGCCTTCCATGCATTGCCCGACCTGAGGAGCCCGGATGGCTTCCCGACCGGCGCCATGCACGGCATGGTCAATATGCTGCGCCGCCTGCGCGCCGACTTCCCGGCCGCCTACATCGCCTGCGTGTTCGATGCAAAAGGCAAGACCTTCCGTGACGACCTGTATCCCGAATACAAGGCCACGCGCGCGTCGATGCCGGAAGACCTGGGCAAGCAGATCGGGCCGATCCACGAAGTGGTGCGGCTCATGGGCTGGCCGATCCTGATGGTCGACGGCGTCGAGGCTGACGACGTGATCGGCACACTGGCCGTGCAGGCCACCGCGCGCGGCATGAAGACAGTCGTCTCCACAGGCGACAAGGATCTGGCCCAGCTCGTCAACGACAAGGTCATGCTGATCAACACGATGAGCAACGAGCGCCTGGACGACGCCGGCGTGCTGGCCAAGTTCGGCGTGCCGCCAAACCGCATCATCGATTACCTCACCCTCGTCGGCGACACCGTCGACAACGTGCCGGGCGTGCCCAAGTGCGGACCGAAAACAGCCGTCAAGTGGCTCACGCTGCACGGCTCGCTCGATGGCGTGATGGAAAACGCCGGCAGTATCGGCGGCGCCGTGGGTGAAAATCTGCGCGCGGCGCTGGACTGGCTGCCAAAAGGCCGTGAACTCATCACCGTGAAAACCGACTGCGACCTGGTCAAGCACGTGGTGTCGTTCGAGGAAACGCTCGTTGGCCGACCGGAAGACGCCGACGCGCTGCGCGAATTCTTCAGCCGCTACGGTTTCAAGACGATGCTGCGCGACCTGGGTGGCGCCAAAGCCGGTGACGGCAGCGTGCGCCCGGCGGCCGGCAGCGCGCCGGGCGGCGGTCCGCTCAATTCGCCGGAAGGCGCGCAGGCCACGCTCGATGGCATGCCGGTCATCAAGGGCGAGTACGAGACGATTCTGAACGACGCGCAACTGGACGCGTGGCTGGCGCTGATCGATGCTGCCGCACTCACGTCGGTCGATACCGAAACGACGTCGCTCGATCCGATGACGGCGCAGATGGTGGGCATTTCGCTGTCGGTCGAACCGGGCAAGGGCGCCTACATTCCGCTGGCGCACCGCTATGCTGGCGCGCCTGACCAGCTCGAGCGCGAACACGTGCTGGAAAAGATGCGCGCCTGGCTGGAAAATCCGGCCAAGCCCAAGCTCGGCCAGAACCTCAAGTACGACATGCACATCTTCGCCAACCATGGCATCACCCTGAAGGGCATCGTGCACGACACGCTGCTGCAGTCGTACGTGTTCGAGTCGCACAAGCCGCACGACATGGACACGATGGCCATGCGCCACCTGGGCTACACGACCATTCCGTTCGTCGACGTGTGCGGCAAGGGCGTCAACCAGATCTGCTTCGACCAGGTCGAACTGGGCCGCGCCACCGAGTACGCGGCCGAGGATTCCGATATCACGCTGCGCCTGCACGGATCGATGCTGCCGCACGTCGAAGCCGACAAGGGCCTCACCTACATCTACCGCGACATCGAGATGCCGACGATGGAAGTGCTGCACAAGATCGAGCGCAACGGCGTGCTGATCGACAGCGACCTGCTGGGCGTGCAATCGAACGAACTGGGCAAGCGCATGCTCGAACTCGAGCAGCAGGCGTACGAACTGGCCGGCGGCCCGTTCAACCTGGGTTCGCCGAAGCAGATCGGCGAGATTTTCTTCGTCAAACTCGGCCTGCCGGTGATCAAGAAGACCGCTACCGGCGCGGCGTCGACCGACGAAGAAGTGCTGCAAAAGCTGGCCGAGGATTACCCGCTGCCGAAGATCCTGCTCGAGCACCGCGGCATGTCCAAGCTCAAGTCGACCTATACCGACAAGCTGCCGAAGATGGTCAACGCCAGCACGGGCCGCGTGCATACCAATTACTCGCAGGCGGTGGCGATCACGGGGCGCCTGTCGTCCAATGAGCCGAACCTGCAGAACATCCCGGTGCGCAACGCTGAAGGGCGGCGCATCCGCGAAGCCTTCATCGCGCCGCCGGGCAGCGTGATCGTCTCGGCCGACTATTCGCAGATCGAGCTGCGCATCATGGCGCATATCTCGGGCGACGCCGCGATGCTCAAGGCCTTTGCCGATGGCGAAGACATCCACCGCGCGACGGCCGCCGAGATCTTCGGCATCCCGCCAGGGGACGTGCAGAGCGAACAGCGCCGCTACGCCAAGGTCATCAACTTTGGCCTGATCTACGGCATGAGCGCCTTCGGCCTGGCCGCCAACCTGAACATCGAACGGGGCGCAGCGGCCAATTATATTGAACGCTACTTCGCGCGCTTCTCGGGCGTGAAGCAGTACATGGACGAGACGCGCCTGCAGGCCAAGGCACGCGGCTATGTCGAAACGGTGTTCGGCCGCCGCCTGTGGCTGCCCGAGATCAATTCGCCGAACGGCCCGCGCCGCGCCGGCGCCGAACGGGCCGCGATCAATGCGCCGATGCAGGGCACGGCCGCTGACCTGATCAAGCTGGCGATGATCGCCGTTCAGAATTGGCTCGAAACTGAACAACTTGGCACGCGCATGATCATGCAGGTGCACGATGAACTGGTGCTCGAAGTGCCGCAGGCCGAACTGGAACTGGTGCGCGTGAAGCTGCCTGAGCTGATGGCGGGCGTGGCAACGCTGAAGGTGCCGCTGGTGGCCGAAACGGGCGTGGGCGAGAACTGGGAAAAGGCACACTAAGCCGTAGGGTGGACGGCTACGCCGTCCACGTGTCGACCCACAAAATCCGTTACAGAACGCGTATTTTTCTCGCAATTTATATGTGAGAATAAGTGATGTTTACGCAACCTGACTACGCGGCACTGTTCGCGGCCTCGCCGTATCCTTACCTGCTCATCAACCGGGATTTCATCATTATCGGTGCGAATCCCGCGTATCTGGAGTCGACCGGGCGCACGGCGCAGCAAATCGTCGGCCAGCATATCTTCGAGGCGTTTCCGGCCGATCCGGACGATCCCGCATCGACCAACGTCGACGAGGTACGCCGGTCGATCGAACAAGCCTTTGCGACGAAGCAGCCGCACACCAGCGCGCTGCTGCGGTACGCGGTGCCGCGCGAGACGCCCGGCGGCCACGTGTTCGGCGAGCGTTACTGGAGCGCGATCCATACGCCGGTGTTCGATGCTGCCGGCGAGGTCGCCTTCGTGGCGCAAAACGCCATCGATGTCACGGACCTATACCGCTTCGACGCTGCCAGCTGCGCCTACCATCTCAGGCATGGCGCGCATGTGGTGTCCGACATGCCGCAGATGACCCGGCCGCAGATGCACGAGGCGATGACGCGCATCCTGAGCCTGGAGCGCAGCCAGTTGCAGACGATGTTCAACCAGGCGCCAAGTTTCATCGCGGTGCTCACCGGCCTTGACCATGTCTTCGAGATGGCCAACGAAGCGTATTACCAGCTGGTCGGGCGCCGGGAGCTGATCGGCAAACCCTTGCTCGACGCATTGCCGGAGCTGGCGGCGCAGGGCGTGCGCCGCGTATTCGATGGCGTCTTCGCCAGCGGCAAACCGGTCGTGCTGCGCGATTCATTGATCTCGCTGCAGCGCCGGCCGGATGGCGCGCTGGAACAACGCTACGTCGATCTGCTGTGCCAGCCGATCTTCGGTCACGACGGGCAGGTGACGGGCATTTTCGCCCAGGGCAGCGACGTCACCGAGGCCTATCACGCGGCGCAGGCGCTGTTCGAAAAAGTCCAGCAGCTCGAAGAGGTCCGCGAAAACCAGACCTTCCAGCTCACACTGGCCGACCGCATCCGGCAACTCGCCGATCCCGATGATGTGACCGAGGCAGCCTGCGAGCTGCTGGGCCGCGCGCTGCAGGCATCGCGCGTGCTGTATGCCCAGATCGACGACGCCGCCGGCACCGTTGCGATCGTACGCGACTGGACCGCCCAGGGCGTGGCGAGCCTGGCCGGCAAGGTCATGGTCATGGACGATTTCGGCCCGCCGATGATCGCTGCGCTGCGCGCCGGCCAGACCGTCGTCAACCACGATGTCGCGCAGGACAGCCGCACCGCGGGCAATACCGGCATCTATGCGCAGATCGGCGTCGGCGCCGACCTGCTGGTCCCGTACATCAAGGCCGGCAAGATGAAGGTCGTGCTGACGGTGCAGAATGCCGCGCCGCGCCGCTGGCGCGAGGCCGAGATACGGATGGCGCAGGATACCGCCGAGCGCACCTGGTCGGCGGTCGAGGCGGCGCGCGCGCACGCGGCGCTGCGCCGTGAACGCGATCAGAGCCAGAGCATCTTCGACAGCATGGGCGAGGGCTTCGCGGTGCTCGACAAGGACTGGACCATTCTGCGCATGAACGCCGAAGGCCTGCGCCTGACGCAGCGCCGCGCCGAAGATGTCATCGGCCACAACCACTGGGAAGTCTGGCCCGAACTGCGCGCTACCCCAGCGGACGCGGTGTTCCGGCGCGTGATGAGCACCGGCGCCCCGGGGATTCTCGAGCTGGCCCACCGCATGCCGGACGGGCGCCAGGCCTGGATCGAAACGCGCACCCACCGCTCGCTCGATGGCGGCATCGCGTTCTTCTTCCGCGATGTCACCGAGCGCCGCGAAGCGCAGGAAAAGCTCACTGCTGCCGACCGGCGCAAGGACGAATTCCTGGCGATGCTGGCGCACGAGCTGCGCAATCCGCTCGCGCCCATCGGCGCGGCCGCCGACCTGCTGCAACGGGCGCGGCTCGATGAAGCACAGGTGCGCAAGACCAGCCAGGTCATCGGGCGCCAGGTGCGCCACATGACGAGCCTCGTCGACGATCTGCTGGACGTCTCGCGCGTCACGCGCGGCCTGGTGGCGCTGCACACCGGGCGCCTGGACATCCGGCATATCGTGAACGACGCGATCGAGCAGGTCACGCCCCTGATCCACGCCCGCCGCCATCACCTGGCGCTCGAACTGCCGCCGCAAGCGCCGCTGGTCGAGGGCGACCACAAGCGCCTGGTGCAGGTGCTGGCCAACCTGCTCAGCAATGCAGCGAAGTACACGCCCGAAGGTGGCCACATCACCTTGAGCACCGAAGTGCGTGCGACGCACGTGCTGCTGCGGGTGGCCGACGACGGCATCGGCATGGCGCCCGACCTGGTCGCGCGCGCGTTCGAGCTGTTTTCGCAGGCCGAGCGCTCGTCCGACCGGTCGCTGGGCGGACTGGGACTGGGCCTGGCGCTGGTAAAAAGCCTGGTCGGCCTGCATCATGGCAGCGTCGCCTGCGAGAGTGCGGGGCAGGGCAAGGGCAGCACCTTCACGGTGTGCCTGCCGCGCCTGGACAGCGAGGCGCCTGTCGCCGAGTCCCCGGCTGCTGGCAAGGCGAGCGCACCCGCGCCGTCCGACCATCTTCGCATCATGGTGGTGGACGACAACGTGGACGCCGCGACGATGCTCGCGCTGCTGCTCGAAGCGAACGGGCACGAGGTGCGCGTCGAGCATGCGGCGTTGCCGGCGCTGGCCGCGGCCGAGCACGCGGCGCCGCATGTGTACCTGCTCGATATCGGCCTGCCCGACCTCGATGGCATCGAACTGGCACGGCGCCTGCGCGCCCGGGCCAGCGCGCAGCGCGCGGTGCTGGTCGCGATCACCGGCTACGGCCAGGAGCACGATCGCGCGCGCACTGCGGCCGCCGGCTTCAACCACCATCTGGTCAAGCCGGTCGACATGCAGAAGCTGTACGCGATCCTGGGCGAAGTCTGCTCTGCCCGCGTCCGGGACAGCGCTTAGAACGTCGCGCGCAGCGTGGCCGATGCCGTGCGTGGCTCGGCGTAGTGCAGGCCGTTATAAAAGCCCACCCGGTTGTAGTAGATCTTGTTGAAGACGTTGTTCAGATTGACGCTGGCCGTGAGGTTCTTGCTGATACGGTAGCTGGCCATGAGATTGGCTAGCCACACCGACCCTTGTTCGATGCGCGACAGGCTCGTGACCGGCGCCCCGCTGGCGTTGTAGCTGCCGGTCGGCTTCTGCGCGGTGTTCCACAGATTGCTCTGCCAGTTCACGCCGCCCCCGAGTGCATACTGGCTGTCGGCACCGAAGCGGTAACTGGTAAACACCCGCAGCAGGTTGCGTGGAACGACCGTATTGATGGCCCCGCCCTGCGCGTTACGCGAGCGCGTATGGCTGTAGCCCGCCGTCAGATTCCATTGCCGCACGATCTGGCCTGATGCTTCGACCTCGATACCATCGACTACATTGCCCTTGCCGGTGGAGCGGTATGCCTGCACCGCGCCCGGCAGCGAATTGGGGGGCACGCTGTCGTCGATTTCGGCGACGTTGTCCTTCTTGCTGCGGAAGATCGCTGCGGAGAGGTTCATGCGCCGGTCGAACAGTTCGGCCTTCACCCCCGCCTCGATATTGTTGCCCTCGACCGGATCGAGGAGTGCATTGCCCACATCGCGGAAATTCTGTGGCTGGAAGATGCTCGTGTAGGCGGTGTAGGCCGTCCATTGCTGGTTCAGGTCGAACAGCAGGCCGATATACGGCGTGACGATATCGTCGTTGGTAAAGCCGGTGGTGGTCGTGACGGGGCCGGCGGCACTGAAGTTGCGGGTATTGGTCGTGTACTTGCCATGTCGCACGCCGACGACGGCCTTGAGCGCATCGGACAGATTCAGGCGCGTGGCCAGGAAAGCTGCCTTCTGGTCGACCTGCCCGATGCTGGTCGGGACCGCGCCCACCGTAGTCGGAAATGCCGGCACGTCGCCGCTCCAGCTGCGCCAGTCGGGGATCGCGCTGTAGCCCGCCGGGACCGCGCCGAGCGTGATGCGCGGCGAGACCGTTTCGCGCTCGGCCTTTCCCCAGCCGAAGACCAGGTCGTGCTGGCGGCCGAACAGGTTGAATTTGCCGTCGATGTTCCATTCGACGACGTCCATCGTTTCATCGGCCGGGAAGCGGCCGTAGGCCACCGTGATGCCGCTGCCGTCGCGCCGCGGGTAGCCGCCATAGCCGAAGTACAGGCTGCCATCCTGTTCGCGATCGGCCGTGGTCCAGCCGGCGCGCAGGCGCCAGTTGCGGTTGAAGCGATGTTCGAGCGTGGCGAAGGTCTTTTCTTCCAGCAGATTCCACGAAGCCCACGGCGTGGACAGGTTCAGGTCATGCGGCATGTTCGCCAGCGAGCCGTCCGCGTTCCAGTACGGGACCGTGCCCCAGGTCGAACCGCGCGGGTCGGACTTCTGACGCTCGTGGCCGATTGCCAGTACCGTGGCCGGGCCCAGGTCGGCCTCCAGGATGCCGTACACGGCGCCCAGGTCCTGTTCATATAGCGGGCGGAACGACTTGGCTTCCTGCCTGGCCACGACGAAGCGTCCGCGCAGCTTGCCGTCGAAGGCGAGGGGGCCACTCACATCGAGTTCGGCGCGGCGCAGCTCGTGCGTGCCGATGCGCAGCGCGGCATTGGCCTGGAAGGTCCTGGTCGGGCGCTTGCGCACCTGGTTGATCGTGGCCGACGGATCGCCCGCGCCGGTGGTCAAGCCAGTGGCGCCCCGTACCACCTCGATGCGGTCGTAGACCACGTTGTCGCCATTGGCCTTGAGCGAGCTGCCGAACAGGTTCAGCATGCCGTCGACCTGGAAGTTGTTCACTGCGTAGCCCCGCGCGTTGTAGGTCACGCGTTCGGTGTCGTTGTAGTTGACGTAGATGCCAGTGACCTGCTGCATGGTGTCGGCCAGCGTCTGCAGGCCTTGCTCTTCCATGCGCTCGCGCGTGACGATCGAGAGCGACTGCGGTGTCTCGCGCGGCGTCAGGTTCAGGCGCGACCCGGTGGTCAAAGGGCCGGTCGTCGTGTACGAGCCGCTCCCTTCGGTCGTTGCGTCGCGCGCGCCGGTGATGGTGACCGCCTGCAGCGTGGTCGGGATGGTTTCCGGTGCCTCTTCGGCCTGGGCATGCCACAACGGCAGGATGCCAAGGATGGCGGCGGTGCAAGTGCGAAGGACGAGGCAGCGAGGCAGCAAGGAGCGTGGCGGGAGCATGAGCAGGTCTTCTCGGTATGAATGAGCGATGACCGGACACGCCCGTCAGCGTTGCTGAAGGGATGGTCCTGTCAAGATGTTCTAAATTATAATGCGAATCATTCTCATTTGAAAAGTGTTATCACGTCATCATCGGGGCGTATGCGTGTGCCGGGCTGCACCGATGCTAAACTCGCAAGCCTGTCCACCACTGATCGAAGGGATGACCATGAAAGACCTCGTCAACGACGCCGGCAGCCTGCTCGGCGCGAGCGCATACACCGATGGCGTCGGGCGCCGCGACTTCATCCGGGCCGCCATCGGCACCGGCTTTGCCGCCAGTGCGCTGCCGGTCATGGCGCAGACCCAGATCCAGACCGATACCGACGGTCTCGATGCCGGCGACACCATCCTCGTCATCGACGGCCAGGACGTGCCAGTCTATCGCGCGCAGCCCAAGGGCAAGACGGGCGTGCCGGTGATCCTGGTGATTTCCGAGATCTTCGGTGTGCACGAATACATCAAGGACGTCGTGCGCCGCTTCGCCAAGCAGGGTTATATGGCGATCGCGCCCGACCTGTTCGTGCGCCAGGGCGACGCGACCAAGGCCCCGAGCACGGCCGAACTGATGAAGAACATCGTCTCGAAAACGCCCGATGCACAAGTGATGTCGGACCTCGACCGCGTGGTCACGTGGGCCGCCCAGCGCGGCGGCAACACCGAAAAACTGGGCATCACCGGTTTTTGCTGGGGCGGGCGCATCACCTGGCTGTACGCGGCGCACAACCTCAACGTCAAGGCGGGCGTTGCCTGGTACGGCCGCCTGGTGGGCGAAGCGACCGCCACGTCGCCCAAGCACCCGATCGATTTTGCCCAGAACCTGAAAGTGCCGGTCCTGGGCCTGTACGGCGCGAAGGACACCGGCATTCCGGTCGAATCGGTTCAGCGCATGCAGGCCGCGCTCGACAAGGGCAACAGCCGCTCGACGATCCACGTGTATCCGGAATCGGGCCACGCCTTCCACGCCGACTACCGCCCGATGTACAACGCGGCGGACGCGCAGGATGGCTGGAACCGCGCGCTGGCGTGGTTTGCCAAATACGGCGTCGCCTGAGGTAGCATGCGCCGCCTTGGACGAGCGCAGGCCGGGAGCGGTACAATGCCCGGTTTGCGGCTCGTCGCACGTACAGAACAAGAGGCCTTCAAATCGACCCGTTTTCAGCCCCATTCATCGACCCGACCCTGCGCTCGATCCTGCTGGCGACGCTCGTCGCCGGCGTCGTCAGCATCTCCGGGGCTGCCATTTTCTCGTTTGCCCTGCTGTCGAAAGTGGTGGAAAAGATGGTCAGCCTGTCGGTCGGCATCATGCTGGCCACATCGCTGCTGCACGCGCTGCCGGAAGCATTCGATTCGGGCGCCGATACCCGGAGCCTGTTCGCCACGCTGCTGGGCGGCCTGCTGGCCTTCTTCCTGCTGGAAAAGGTCGCTCTGCTGCGCCACTCGCACCACCACGAAGGCGACGGCCACCACCACGCCCACGGGCACGACGCGCGTGAAGCGGGCAAGGCCGGCTGGATGATCCTGCTCGGCGACGGCATGCACAACTTCACCGACGGCATCCTGATCGCCGCGGCCTTCCTGGCCAATCCGGAGCTGGGCATCGTCACCGCGCTGGCGATCGTCGCCCATGAAATCCCGCAGGAGATCGGCGACTTCATCGTGCTGCTCAATGCCGGCTTCTCGCGCCTGCGCGCCTATGTGTTCAACCTGCTGTGCAGCCTGATGGCAGTGGCGGGGGGCTTGCTGGGGTATTACACGCTGGACCGGGCCAGCGGCCTGATTCCGTACGTGCTGGTGTTTGCGTCGTCAGGGTTCATCTATATCGCGGTGAGCGATCTGATGCCGCAAATGCAGCGGCGCTCGACATTGCGCGAGTCGATTCCGCAGGTGGTGCTGATCGGACTGGGCGTGGCAATCGTCTTCGCGTTGCACGCGTTTTGATGTTGAATTAGTGGCAGCGCTGCGGACTTGGGTTCCAGCCTCCGCTGGAACGACGTGTTTGTGTCGCGTGTCGCAATCGCCGCTTTTAGCTGCTTGCATGGAAACCGTCGTTCCAGCGAAGGCTGGAACCCAGGTTGGTTGACTAATTCGCGCCTTTAGCGACTGGCCGCGCAGGATCGCCGACCCACTCGCTCCATGACCCCGGATACAGCGCGGCGCCCGGCAAGCCTGCCACTTCCAGTGCCAGCAGATTATGGCAGGCGGTCACGCCCGACCCGCACTGCATGATGGCTGCAGCAGGATCATCGATCAAGGCACCAAATTCTTCCCGCAGCTGCGCAGCATCCTTGAAGCGCCCGTCAGGTCCCAGGTTATCCTTGAAGAAGCGGTTCTTCGCACCGGGAATATGCCCGCCCACCGGATCGATGGTCTCGTTTTCGCCCCGGTAGCGATCGGCCGCGCGGGCATCGATCACGATCCGTTTGCCGCTTTCCAGATTGTCCAGCACCTCGCGCACCGTCACGGTCGGCACGAACGGCGCCCGGACATTCAGGGCGCCGCGCGGCCTGGTGCGCACCTCGGTCGTCAACGGCTGCCCGGCAGCCTCCCACGCCGCCATCCCGCCATCGAGCACCGCCACCGCCTCGTGCCCCAGCCAGCGCAGCAACCACCACAGGCGCGCCGCGAACATGCCGCCGTGCGCGTCATACGCTACCACCTGCGTGGTGTCGTCGATGCCGAAGTCGCGCAGGGCTTCGGCCAGCACTTCCCGGTCGGGCAGCGGATGCCGGCCCAGGAACACGCCATCGGCGCCGTTCCTGGCGCCCGACAGTACCGTCTCGATATCGGCAAACACCGCGCCCGGCAGGTGGCCGCTCGCGTAAGCGTCGCGGCCGGCAGCCAGGTTCATCAGATCGTGGCGGCAGTCGACGACGACCCAGGCCGGGTCGTCGATGTGCGCAGCCAGGTCGGCGGCAGAGATCAGGGTCTGGTGCATGACGGTTCCTTTACGTTTCGCTGGCGATCGGATCGGTGTCCTTGACGACGGCGCCGCGCGCCGTCTTGCGGGTATTGTAGAACGTCGCGGCCACGCCCGACACCAGGATCACGCCCACGCCCAGCCAGACGTGCCAGTCGAACGTGTCATTCCACAGCAGCAGACCCCACAGGCACGAGAACACGATGCCGGTGTACTGCAGGTTGGCCACCACCAGCACCTTGCCGACGCGGTAGGCGCGGGTCATGGCCATCTGCGCCATCAGCGCCGCAGCGCCGATGCCGGCCAGCAGCAGCAGGCCATACGGCGTATGGGCGTGGAACACGGCGCCCTTCGGCCCGTCGCCGGCCAGCGTGGCCAGCAGGCCCACGACCGCGGTGGTGAGCGAAAAGAAGAACACGACGCGGTATTCGGGTTCACCCAAGAGGCCCAGTTTGCGCACCTGCATATAGGCCGCCGCTGACACCACCGACGAGCACACGCCGGCCAAGGCGCCGAGCCACTGCTGGCTTTCGATCGCCGGCTGCAGCACCATCGTGACGCCAAAAAAACTCATGCCGATGGCGACGACCAGTGGCCACTCGGCGTGTTTGGTGCGGGTCCACCAGCCCAGCGCGAACATCCAGGCCGCGATCCAGATCGGGGCCATGTAGTTCAGCGTCATGGCCGTGGCCAGCGGCAGGCGGCCGATGGCGAAGAACCACATCCAGAGGGCCGTCACGCCGACGAAGCTGCGGATCAGGTGCGATTTGGCGAAGGGCGTTTTGAACGTGCCGCCACGATGGCGCACCATCGCCAGCAGGATGACGGTGCCGATCAGGCCCCGGTACATCAGCAGTTCGGACGTGGAGTAAAACTCGGAGGCGAGCTTGACGCCCGCGCCCATCGCGGCGAACGCGAAGCTGGCGAACAGCATCCAGAGTGAAGCCATGGTATTCCCAATAAAAAAGGAGGGGCAGCCGACTGGCCACACCCTCCGCAGCGCTGCGTGTCACGACACGACTAGAGCGCCATCTTGCTGCGATACCACTCATGGAAGTGCTGCATGCCGTCTTCCATGGGCGACTGGTACGGACCGACTTCGTTGACACCGCGCGCCACCAGGATCTTGCGGCCGGCATCCATGCGCAGGCCGATTTCATCGTCCTCGACCGCCGTTTCCATGTACGCGGCGCGTTCGGCCTCGACGAATTCGCGTTCGAACAGCACGATCTCTTCGGGGTAGTAGAACTCGACCACGTTGCGCGTCTTGTCCGGGCCATCGGGCCACAGCGTCGACACCACCAGCACATGCGGATACCACTCGACCATGATGTTCGGGTAGAGCGTGAGCCAGATTGCGCCGTACTTCGGCGGCGCGCCGTTGTTGAACTTGAGGATCTGCTCCTGCCAGCGTTTGTAGGCAGGCGAACCGGCCTTTTGCAGTGCGCGGTTCACGCCCACCGTCTGCACACTGTAGTCGGCGCCGAATTCCCATTTCAGGTCGTCGCACGAGACGAAGTTGCCCAGGCCCGGGTGGAACGGTTCGACGTGGTAATCCTCGAGGTAGACTTCAATAAACGTCTTCCAGTTGTAGTCGCACTGATGCACTTCGACGTGGTCGAGCATATAGCCCGAAAAATCGAGGTCTTTCGTCACCGACAACTGGCCGAGCTTGTCCATCACGTTGTAGCCGTTCTGCTCGAACAGCAGCCCGTTCCAGTTCTGGAGCGGCGTCTTTGACAGGTTCAGGCAGGGTGTGTCGGCAAAATGCGGCGCGCCGATCAGTTCACCCTTCAGGTCATAGGTCCAGCGGTGCAGCGGGCAGACGATGTTCGTCGCATTGCCGCGCCCATTGAACATGAGCGCCTGGCGATGACGGCAGACGTTGGACAGCACCTCGATGCCGTTGGCATTACGCACCAGCATACGGCCTTCGTGCTCGGCAGCGAGCGTGGCGAAGTCGCCCGTTTCGGGCACCATCAATTCATGCCCGACGTAACGCGGGCCATTCACGAACAGCTGCTGCATCTCTTGTTTGAGCAGCGCCTCGTCAAAATACACAGTTACCGGAAGCTGCGCGTTGGATCGCGCCAGCTTGGCGTGGGTAGCCAGATCGGACATCCCAACCCCCCTTAAATAAGCATCCAAAGAAGAGAAAGAATCCAAAGACCAGTATTTAAGTAAAGGAATACGGTATTTCGGACAGAACCGGCGATTATACTTCGGAACGAGCTCTACCGTCTCGGTCCGGCGCGCGGCTGTTGCGTGCGCTGGTGAGGAAATTGCCTTCGAGGCATGATTTTCATGATGAGGGAGGGCGAAGCCCAATCGATGGACGGGACTGCATGTTGCGAATGGTGCAATGTGCGCCCCCCGTGGTGTGGGATTGATCTAAAATACGCGATTGGATTGACCCACGGCGCACAACTGGACGCCCTTACGATACCGACCTATGGCAAAGAATATGACAGCGGGCAGCGCGGCAGCGGCAGCGGCGCCACCCGAATCCTTCGAGGGGGCGATGGCCGAACTGGCCCAGCTCGTGACACAGATGGAGTCCGGCGCCTTGCCGCTGGACGCCTCGGTCGCGGCATATGCGCGCGGCTCCGAACTCGTCAAGTACTGCGCGGGCCAGCTCGAGAAAGTCGAGTCGCAGGTCAAGGTACTTGAAGGCGACATGCTCAAGCCGTTCTCGGGCGACGACGAGGGTGGGCAATGAGCGCGCTGCCGTTCGCCGACTGGACCCGCCAGGTGCAGCACGACGTCGAGGGCGCGCTCGATGCGTTCCTGCCAGCGGCCACCCAGGTGCCGCACAAGCTGCACGAAGCGATGCGCTACACGACGCTGGGCGGCGGCAAGCGCGTGCGCCCGCTGCTGGCGTACGCCGCCGGCGCGCTGTTCGACGCCGACCCGGCCGCGCTCGCGCGGGTGGCAAGCGCCGTCGAAATGATCCACGTGTATTCGCTCGTGCACGACGACATGCCGTGCATGGACGACGACGCGCTGCGCCGTGGCAAGCCGACGGTGCACGTGGCCTACGACGAAGCGACTGCGCTGCTGGTGGGCGACACGCTGCAGGCGCAGGCCTTCACGGTGCTGGCCGAATGCGCCACCGTGCCACCGGCGCGCCTGTTGACGATGGTGCGCCTGCTGGCGCAGGCCGCCGGCTCGAACGGCATGTGCGGCGGCCAGGCCATTGACCTCGACAGCGTGGGCCTGGCGCTGACGCGCGACGAACTCGAACGCATGCACCAGTTGAAAACGGGCGCCATGCTGCGCGTGTCGGTGCTGCTTGGCGCGCTTGCGGGCCGCGACCTGACGCCACTCGAAGTCGAGGCCCTGAACGCCTATTCGGCCGCGATTGGCCTGGCGTTCCAGGTGGTCGACGATGTACTTGATGCGACCGCCGACTCGGCCACGCTGGGCAAGACCGCCGGCAAGGATGCGGCCGACAACAAGCCGACCTATGTGTCGATCCTCGGCCTGGCGCCTTCGCGCGACCTGGCCGAGCAATTGCGGCGTGACGCGCATGACGCGCTGGCGCCATTCGGAGAACAAGCACAGCGGCTGCGTGAACTGGCAGACCTGATCGTGCAGCGGAAGGCCTAAATGAACCTGCTAGACAATATCAACGACCCGTCCGACCTGCGCAAGCTGCCGCGCACCCAGCTCACGCCACTGGCCAAGGAGCTGCGCCAGTTCCTGCTCGAGTCGGTCTCGAAAACGGGCGGCCACCTGTCGTCCAACCTGGGCACGGTCGAACTGACCATCGCGCTGCACTATGTGTACGACACGCCGCGCGACCGCATTGTCTGGGACGTCGGCCACCAGACCTATTCGCACAAGATCCTGACGGGCCGCCGCGGCCGCATGCCGTCGCTGCGCCAGTTGAATGGCCTGTCGGGCTTCCCGAAGCGCGACGAAAGCGAGTACGACACGTTCGGCACCGCCCACTCGTCGACCTCGATCTCGGCCGCGCTCGGCATGGCCGCAGCGGCCAAGATCAAGGGTGAAGACCGCCACGCCATCGCCGTCATCGGCGACGGCTCCATGACCGCCGGCATGGCGTTCGAGGCGCTGAACAACGCGGGCGTCGAAGACGACGTGAACCTCCTGGTCATCCTGAACGACAACGACATGTCGATCTCGCCGCCGGTCGGCGCGCTCAATCGCTACCTGGCGCGCCTGCTGTCGGGCCAGTTCTACGCCGCTGCCAAGAACGTGGGCAAGAGCGTCCTGCCGGCGCCCGTGCTCGACCTGGCGCGCAAGCTCGAAGAACATGCGAAGGGCATGGTGGTCCCGGCCACGATGTTCGAGGAATTCGGCTTTAATTACATCGGCCCGATCGATGGCCATGACCTCGAATCCCTGATCCCGACGCTGGAAAACATCAAGAAGCTCAAGGGCCCGCAGTTCCTGCACGTGGTGACCAAGAAGGGCCAGGGCTACAAGCTGGCCGAGGCCGAGCCGATCCTGTACCACGGCACCGGCAAGTTCAATCATCTCGAAGGCATCAAGCCGGCCACCGCGCCGGGCAAGATCACCTACACCGAAGTCTTCGGCAACTGGCTGTGCGACATGGCAGCGGCCGATCAGCGCCTGGTCGGCATCACGCCGGCGATGCGCGAAGGCTCGGGCATGGTCCGCTTCCACCAGGAATACCCGCAGCGCTACTTCGACGTCGGCATCGCCGAGCAGCATTCGGTGACGTTCGCCGCCGGCATGGCGACCGAAGGCGTCAAGCCCGTACTGGCGATCTACTCGACGTTCCTGCAGCGCGGCTACGACCAGCTGATCCACGACGTGGCGCTGCAGAACCTCGACGTGACCTTCGCGCTGGACCGCGCGGGCCTGGTCGGCGCCGATGGCGCGACCCACGCCGGCAACTACGACCTGGCTTACCTGCGCTGCATCCCCAACATGGTCGTCATGGCCGCATCGGATGAAAACGAATGCCGCCAGATGCTCACGACGGCTTACCATTATCCGGGCCCTGCGGCCGTGCGCTATCCGCGCGGCGCCGGTGTCGGCACGCCAATCGTGGAGGCCCTGAACTCGATCGAGATCGGCAAGGGCGAAGTGCGCCGCAGCGGCAAGAACATCGCCATCCTGGCGTTCGGCTCGATGGTCTCGCACAGCATCCTGGCCGGCGACGAACTCGATGCGACGGTCGCGAACATGCGCTTCGTGAAGCCGCTGGACGTCGACCTGGTCAAGCGCCTGGCGCAGGAGCACGACCTGATCGTGACGGTGGAAGAGGGCTGCATCATGGGTGGCGCGGGCGCTGCCGTGATGGAAGCGCTGGCCGCTGCCGGCATCGCCAAGCCGGTGCTCAATCTGGGCTTGCCGGATACCTTCATCGACCAGGGCGATCCGGTGGCGCTGCTGTCGTCGGTGGGGCTGGACGCCAAGGGCATCGCGGCATCGATCCGCGCGCGCCTGTCGGCATCCGGTGAACCGCGCCTGGTGGTGAATAACGGCTGACGCGGCTTCTGCGCCGTTTCTCGTGCGGCTTGACGCAAAAAAGGGCTGGCGATCAACGCCAGCCCTTTTTTATCCCGTCTGTTTGACGGTTATTGCGCCAGGCGCGCCTTGAGGCGGTCGGCTTCGGCGACCGGGAACGGCGCGCCCAGGACGACAGCGCCGCCGCGGGTGCGGTTCTGCGCCTGGCACTTGTGCGTACAGGCAGTGGCTGGTGGCGCCACTTCAACGGCATCTTCGCCCATCACCTGACCCATGCGCCCGCCGCTGGCGACGGACCACTGCGACACGCCGCCGCAATGCTGGACCCTGGCCACGCCGCCGGTACGGGTGACGATATTGTTGGTGCACAGCGGTTCGGCGATGCGGTCGGCGAACTGCGGGCTGTCGCGGCCGACGAATTTCGCCGCGTAGTCGTTGCCGAAATTGATGCGGGGCGTGACGGTCAGCGTGGTGTCCTTGAACGGCACCGTATCGCCTTCGCGATTGCGGAAATTGCGGTTGTCGAAGTAGAAGGCGCTTGGCGCCAGCTTGTGCGTGAAGACGGTCTTGGTTTCGTCGCTGCGCTCGACTTCCATCTGGAACAGGCCGCCGGTGGCGCAATCCTTGGCCTGGATCTTCATCGTGACGCCCGGCCCGCTGCGGGTCAGCACGATATCGGCCGAACTGCTCAATTCAACGCTGACGGCGCCGTTCAGGACCAGGCCCCGGTGATCGGGCATCTTGCTGTCGAAGACGGGCGTGGCCTTGCCGCCCGTGATGTCTTCCTTGTTGGCGGCGCCGGTCAGCGTGTAATTGAGCACGCCGAAGGAGGCGGCATCGACGTCGAACTGGACGTAGCGGCCCTGTACCCGAAACACCGATGTCACGGCGCCCGGCGCGACCGACACCGCTTGCGCGCCGCGTTTGCCCAGTACCGTGAAGCCGCCGCTCTCGCAGCCGGCCGAATCTGCTGCGTACGCAGCCTGCGCAGTCATCAACAGGCCCATGCTGCAAGCCGCCATCCAATTTTTCATGCTGTTCTCCGTTGTCGGAACGTGGCGCCCGATGCGCTCGTGTTCTGACCCGTTAATACCCTCGCGCGCGGCCAGGGTTCAAAGAAGATCAACAAATTTTTTTAACCCGATGCGGATAAGCTGGGACGTGTCAGAAATGGTAGCTGGCGCTGGCCGTGAATGCACTTGGCTTCGGGAAGTCAGGCAGGTAAGTCCGCCAGCGCGCCTGCCATCCGGCCTGCAGCGTGACATCGCCAACGTCGGTCACGAGCGCGATGCGCACGTCGGCGCTGTCCTTGGCCGCAACGCCGTCATAGGCAAACGGATGCAGCACACCGACGTGGGCGGCCAGGCGCACTGTGTCGGTCAGGGGATAGGCGCCGCTCAGATCGAGGTAGACACTGCGCCCCTCGCCATAGTAAGCGGGTGAATAGAACACGCGCACGCTGGCGCGTTGCAGCGCCACGCCGGCATAGAACTCGTGATAATTCCGGCGGCCATCGCGCAGGTAGGTGTTGCGCGTGACACCCGCGTCCCATGACAGCGTCGACGTCAGCCTGCGGGCCCTGCCGGCGTAGGCGGTCAGCTGGCCCTGCGTGCGATTGTCGAGCGTGACGGGCGACGCAAACGCGCCCCCGTACCAGCCTGCGGCGGTGTCGTGCTCCACCCGTAATTGCAGCGCGGGGCGCGTGTACAGCGCGACGCCGCGGCCGGCATATTCGGAAACGAGTGTGAGATCGCCGCTGGTCTGGGCCCGCGCGTCCTTGTACAGCGGCAGGGTCAGCGCAAACGCGAGGAGGATGGTGCCGTGGCGACGGTCGAAGTACATAGGCAGACGCAGGTGTCAGCTGCCCGTGACAGGGCGGCACATGCGTCAATGTTACCACCCGTCCGCGCTGCCACGGCGCCGTCCGCCTGGCGCCGCAGCGTTTGTGCGACCGTGCCCGGTTGGCGCTCGGCCAGCAGTGCCGCGAGGCCAGCCACGTGCGCCGCCGCATACGACGAGCCGGACACCATGTGCCAGCGCCGCCCCGGCGCGCAGGTCGGGATGTCGGTCCCGGGCGCGTACACCAGCGTCGACGGCGCCGGGTGGCGGTCGCCTGGCCGCGCGACCCCGATCACGCCCGGCAGCGCGGCCGGGAAGCCGCCGTCGGGCAGGCGCGGATCGGCCGCTGCCACCACGATGACGCCGCGCGCCAGTGCCGCCTGCAGCAACGCTTGCAGCAGGCGGTCGGCTGGCCCGGCCAGGCTCAGGTTGATGATCCGGGCGCCGTTTTCAAGCGCATAGTTGATTGCCTTGCCCAGCGTGAGGCTGTTGCAGCGCGCAGGCCGCGCACCGGTTTCCCAGCAGGCGCGCAGGGCCATCAGTTTGACGCCCGGCGCCACGCCGGCGATGCCCGCGCCATTGCCGGCCAGTGCGCCGATGATGCCCGCGACTGCCGTGCCATGGACCTCAGCGACATCGCCGGTGTCGTCAACGAAGTTGCGGCGGACCTTGATGCGGCCAGCCAGGTCGGGGTGGTCGGCATCGACACCGCTATCGATCACGGCGACGCTCACGTTGCGCCCCGTGCTGACGCGGTGCAGGTCGGTCAGGTGCCAGTCGTGGCCCGCCGGCTGCAGCGGGTAGAGCGGATCGCCGCCGTCCTGCGCCTGGAAATCGGCCAGCGGCTGGGCCCATGCGACGCGCGCATCGTGCGCCAGCGCGGCCACCACGCGCCCGATCGGCGCGTCATCGGGTTCTTCCATCACGAAGCAGTCGACGCCGATGGCCGGCATCGGCCAGCTGTCGAGCAGGCGCAAGCCATGCGCGGCGGCGATGTCGCTCGCCACGCGGCGGCGTGCGGCGCTGCCGCCATCCTTCAGGTAGCCGCCGCCGTATGAGGCATCGGGACGAAAGTGCTGGGCCGGCAGGCGCAGCATCACCAGCACCTGGCGGCGCGCGGCCTGCGCCAATGGATCGGCATGGTCCTGTGCGTGCGCCGGCCTGCCCGCCAGGCCGAGCAGGGCGGCGATCAGGGTCACGCAGGCGAGCAGGCGGTTCATGGGCTGGCCTGGACGCCGAGCGGCTCGGCCAGCGTGACGGCCGATTCGGTGCGCAGGCGCGCCGCGACATCGGCCGGCGCTTGCGCGCTGCCCAGCATCCAGGCACCCGTGACCGTCGGGCCGCCGACGATGTGCGCGCCGCTGGCCGCCAGGATGCGGCGCAGTTCATGTTCCGGCGTGTCCGGTTTGAAGGTCACGGCCACGATGCCATCTGTGCCGGCCTCGGCGCCGAGCACGCGGTACGCGTCGTCTTGTGCTGCCATCTGCGTGTCTACGGACGGGCGCACCAGCAGCGCGCCCAGCACGACGATGGCGCAGAACTGCAGGCCCACGGCGGCGCGCAGCCAGCGCCCGTCGTTCGCGGCAAGGCGCGTGCGCCAGCCGGGGATGACCGGCGCCGCATCCGCAGGCGCCACCGCATCGAGCTGCGGCAGCAGGCGCGCGAATGCCTTGTCGACGTCCAGGCCTGGTGGCGGCAGGTCGGCGACATCCTGCAGTGCGTAGAGCGTATCGAGATCGGCGCGGCATGTGGCGCAGGTGTCCAGGTGTGCCTGGACACGCTGCAGCTCTGCGCCGTCGAGGCGACCGTTGGCCAGCCAGGGCAGCAGGTCCTGCGCCTCGCGGTGCGCCGCCTCGATATCCGGTGTGTCTTGATTCGACAGGCGGGTCATGACCGCACCTCGATCTGGCCTTCCAGCAGCACGGCCAGGCGCTTGCGGGCATGGAACAGGCGGGTTTTGATGGTATTCACTGGGCACTCCATGATCTCGGCAATCTCTGTGTAACTCATGTCATGATAAAAAGTCAGTTGGAACGCGGTGCGCTGCGCCAGCGGCAATTGGGCCAGCGCGGCATGCACGGCACCGGTCAGCTGCAGTTGCGCCAGTTGCCAGTCGGGCCGGTCGGCCTCAAGGCCTTCGCGTTCATCGATGCCGGCGTCGACCGGCTCGTCCAGCGCCTGCAGGCTTTTGCAGGCACGCCGGTAGGCGATGGCAAAGATCCACGTCGAGACCTTGCTGCTGCCATTGAATGTCGCCGCCTTGCGCCAGACCACCAGCAGCGTGTCGTTGACGATTTCCTCGATCAGTGGCGTGCTGCGCGTCATGCGCTGCAGGAAGCGCGCCAGCCGTGGGTGGTAGGCCCGGTACAGCGTCTCGAAGGCGCGCCGGTCGCCCGTTGCGACATGCTCGATGAGTTCCGCTTCGTCGTGCTCGGTACGCGCCCCGGCCGGTCTGGCGTCAAATCGTCGTTCCACGCACGTCCTCTCGTTCTTCTACGGTAGATACCCCGCCACGCCGAAAAGGTTCATGGCGTCGTCACGATTGTCGAACGGGGGCACGCTGCATGCTAACTGACAGCAGCAGGGCAGCGTGCAGCTTTTTCAGGATTTGGCAGTGCGTGTGCACAGATACACGGCGCCGGCCGTGATGGCGAAGCCGGCGATCGACACGGGGCCAAGCCGTTCGCCCAGGAGCGCAAAGCCCATCAGCGCCGTCGTCCCCGGAATCAGGTAGAACAGGCTGGCAACCCGGCTCGCGTCGCCGCGCCGCATCATCAGGAACAACAGGCTGACGGCGCCGATGGAGTTCACGACCGACAGCCAGCCGGACGCCAGGATCAGCGTCGGCGTCCATGCGACCTGCCAGCCTTCGAGACCCAGTGCCAGCGGCAACGCGACGGCGGTGGCCACCGCCAGCTGGATGCAGCCGCCGGTGCGCAGATCCAGGCCGGTGCAGTACTTCTTCTGGTACAGTGTGCCAAATGTGATGCCGGCCAGAGCCAGCACCACGGCGCCGATCCCGGCTGCGCCCGTATGCCAGGCGACGCCCTTGCCAAGCGCCACCAGCAGCACGCCGGCGATGCCTGCGATGAGGCCCATCCACTGGCGCACGCCAACGCGTTCGTGCAGGAACACGCCTGCCCCGAATGCGGTACACAAGGGCATCGCGCCGATGATCAGCGCCGAAACGCCTGCGCTCACGCCCAGTTTCAGGCCCGTGTACAGGCCACCGAACTGCAGCGCCTGGACCAGCAGCCCGACGACGACAAGATGCGCATACTGCGCGCGCTCGCGCGGCCACGGCGCGCGGGTGACGATGGCCACGATGAGCAGCACCAGCGCCGCCAGACCAAAGCGCAGCACCAGCAGCGTGAACGGGCCGGCGAAGGGCAGGGCCAGCTTGCCGACGACGTAGCCGGAACTCCACATCAGGATGAACAGCATGGGCAGCACAAGCAGGGGTGGCGCCAGGCTGGCGGGAAGAGCAGTACGCAACGTGGTCATGATGGTCTCCGGTGGTGAGAAGACAGCATACGACCCCCTGTTTGCCGATACAATCCTCTGTAATTACAACACATTGTTTCCAACAGGGATACGCATGCCTGGTTTAACACCACGCGACTTTTCGGATATCTGGGCCTTCGTGCGGGTTGTCGACGCCGGCAGCTTTTCGGAAGCGGCGCGCCAGATGGGCACCACCAAAGCCAGCATCAGCAAGGCGGTCGCGCGACTGGAAGCGGCGTTGCAGGTCAAGCTGCTGAACCGGTCGACACGCCGCATCGGCCTGAGCGAAGCGGGGCGTGACATCCACCAGCATGCGCTGCGGATGGTCGAGGAAGCCCGCGCCATCGAGTCCACCGCTGCAGGTCAGCAGTCCGGGCCGGGCGGCACGCTGCGCGTGTCCACGTCGATGGCATTCGGGAATGCGCAGCTGGCGGCGCTGCTGCCGACATTCATGGCACGTTACCCGGCTGTGCGCGTGGTCCTGCAACTGCAGGACCGGTATGTCGACCTGGTCGAAGAGGGCATCGATGTCGCCCTGCGACTGAGCCCAAAGGTCGATCTGATGAGCGCCGTTGCGCGGCCGGTCGCGCCACTGAACTACGTGCTGGCCGCGTCACCGGGCTACCTCGAACAGTATGGCGTGCCCGCCGATCTCGCCGCGCTGCATGAGCACCGCTGCCTGACCTTCGGCGACTCCGGCCCCGCCGGCGGCTGGCAATTCGACGTGGCAGGCGCGCGCCTGCAGTTCAAGCCCGCCGCTGCGCTGGCCATCAACAGCAGTCAGGCCTTGCGCGAGGCGATGCTCGGCGGCGCCGGCATCGCGCTGTTGCCCACCTTCGTCGTGGGCGAGGATATTCGCGCCGGGCGCGCCGTCCATGTGCTGCCGGCGCTCGCGCCTGTGGGCATGTTCGGTACGCACGTGCTGGCGGTGTACCGCGAAAACCGCTTCCTGCCGCAGAAGGTCAGGGTGTTCATCGACTTCGTGCTCGAGCACTTCGGCGAGCATCCGCCCTGGGATGCGTTCCTTCGCCGCACTGCAAGCCCCTAGACGATCCCGCCATTGACCCGCAACGTCTGGCCATTGACCCAGGCGCCCTGCGGACCGACCAGGAACGCCACCGTGTCCGCGATATCCTCCGGCGTGCCGAGCCGTTCGAGCGGCGCCATCTTGCCCAGGCGCTCGACCAGCTCGGGCGTCTTGCCTTCCATGAACAGGTCGGTTGCCGTCGGACCCGGGGCCACGGCCGTCACCGAAATCCCCTTGCCCCGCAATTCCTTGGCAAAGATATTGGTAAACGTTTCAACCGCTGCTTTCGAGCCGGCATAGATGGCGTAGCCGGGCAGCGCCAGGCCGATCACGCTGCTGGAAAAATTGACGATGCGGCCGTTGGCGCGCATGCGTGTGGCGGCCAGGCGCAGCATGTTGAACGTGCCGCGCGTGTTGATGGCGAAGATGCGCTCGTACAGGGCGTCGTCGGTATCGGCCAGCATGGTCGTGCCGGGCTGGATGACGCCGGCGTTGTTGATGACGATGTCGACCCCGCCAAACTGCGCTTCGGTCGCATCGAACAATCGCGCGCAATCGCTTGCGTTGGCCACATCGCCCTGCAGCGCGATGGCCCGGCCACCGGCTGCCTCGATGGCCTGCACGACGTCGTCGGCGTCGCTGGCGCGGTGGGCGTAGTTGACGACAACGGCGATATTGTCTTGCGCCAGGCGCAGCGCGATCGCCCGGCCGATGCCGCGCGAGGCGCCCGTGACGATGGCGACTTTACTTGTATTGGTGCCCATGCTTGCCTTCCTGGTGATCAAGGTGGTTTATGCGAACAGCGTCTCGGCGCGCTGGTACAGGAGCCACGAGGTGGCGATGTATTTGTCGCCACTAGTCGCCACATTGCCACGGTGCGTGTGCGTGAAGCCGGCTGGCGCAATCACCATGCGGCCTTGTTTGGGCGCGATCTTGCGGCCCTGGTACAGGAACTCGGTTTCGCCGCCCTCGGCCACGTCGTTCAGGTAGACCATCCACAGCAGCACCCGATGGAGCGACTCGCAGCTTGCGTTCTGCGGATAGATCTCGGAATGCCAGTGGTGATAGCCGCCGCTGCCGCGCAGGTATTTTTGCAGGTTGATCGTGCCGGGCCGGTACAGCACGCGCAGCAACTCATCGATGTTGGGCCGCCCCAGCTCGTCGAAGTTGGTCATCGACAGCACGGTCGGCACGCCCGTCACGGGATGCTCGAGCGTGGGCGAGAGTGACCCCATCAGCAGCATCCGGTAGCGTTCGGCGTAGTCAGCCAGGTGGCGCGCCATCGTGTCCACCAGCAGGCCCGTGGCGTCGGCCCACTCGGGATGCTGGTTGATCGTGATGTCGTAACTGTCCTTCTTGACGACATCGACGCCGTTGCCCGTCTGCCCGCGCACCACCTTGTCGCTGGCGTCGAAGCGCTTGATGAGCGCTTCGCACTGCTGCGCGGTGAGTGCGTCGTCATAGACGCCGATGAAGTCGTCCATGACTTATTTGGCCTTGCGCTCGTGGTTCCACAGCACGTCACTGCCACCCGCGAAGCGGTTCAGCACGCGCGCCAGCACGAACATCAGGTCGGACAGACGATTGACGTACTGGCGTGGGTGCGCGTGGATATCTTCTGCCTTCGACAGCGCGACGATCGCGCGTTCGGCGCGCCGGCACACCGTGCGGCACAGGTGCGCCGTGGACGCTGCGCGCGAACCGGCCGGCAGGATGAATTCCTTCAGCACCGGCAGGTCGGCGTTGTATTTTTCGAGCATGGTGTCCAGGCGCAGCACGTGTTCTTCCTTGATCATCTGGTAGCCGGGGATGCACAGCTCACCGCCCAGGTCGAACAGGTCGTGCTGGATGCCCACGAGTTCGTCGCGCAGATCCGCCGGCATGTCTTCGCACAGCAGCAGGCCGACAAAGGAATTGAGTTCGTCGACTTCGCCCAGCGCGTGGATGCGCGCGCTGTCCTTGCCGGTGCGGCTGCCGTCGCCGAGGCCCGTGCTGCCGTCGTCGCCGGTGCGGGTTGCTATTTTTGAGAGGCGGTTGCCCATGATGTTCTCTTATGCAGTAGGGTGAAAATACGATGGCACGAGGATACGACAAAACCTGCCGATTTGCTTACAATCGACCCATGTCTTCGTCCAATCCAGCCTTGTCTGACCGACGTGCGCAGGTCGTCGCCGCGCTCCTGGCGCGCGTGCCCGCGGCGTGCGTCCTGTTTGCGCCCGAAGACACGCGGCCCTACGAATGCGATGGCCTGGCCGCGTACCGCCAGTTGCCGATGATCGTGACGCTGCCGACCGACGAAGAGCAGGTGCTGGCCATCCTGGCCGTGTGCCGCGCACTGAACGTGCCGGTGGTTCCGCGCGGCGCCGGCACCGGCCTGTCGGGCGGCGCGCTGCCGATCCACGATGGCGTCGTGCTCTCGACCGCGCGCATGAACGCGATCAAGCGGGTCGATCACCTTGCCCGTACCGCTGTCGTGCAACCGGGCGTGCGCAACCTGGCGATTTCCGAAGCCGCCACCAGCCACGGCCTGTATTACGCGCCCGACCCGTCGTCGCAGATCGCCTGCACCATCGGCGGCAACGTCGCCGAAAACGCGGGCGGCGTGCATTGCCTCAAATACGGCCTGACGATCCACAACGTGCTGCGCGTGCGCGTGGCCACGATCGAGGGCGACATCGTCGAACTGGGCGGGGGCGCGCTCGATGCGCCGGGCCTGGATCTGCTGGCCGTGTTTATCGGCTCGGAAGGCATGCTCGGCATCGTCGTCGAGGTGACGGTGAAACTGGTGCCCAAGCCGGCGCTGGCGCAGGTCATCATGGCCTCGTTTGCCGACGTGGTCACGGCCGGCAATGCGGTGGCCGACGTCATTGCGGCCGGCATCATCCCGGCCGGCCTCGAGATGATGGACCGCACTTCGGTGCGCATGGTCGAACCGTTCGTCAAGGCCGGCTACGACCTGGACGCCGCCGCGATCCTGCTGTGCGAAGCCGATGGCACGGCGCTCGAAGTGGCCGAAGAAATCAGCCGCATGAGCGCAGTGCTGGCGCGCGCCGGCGCCACCGCGATTACCGTGTCGCAGAGCGAAGCGGAGCGCGGGCGCTTCTGGTCGGGCCGCAAGAATGCATTTCCGGCGGCGGGGCGCATCTCGCCCGATTACTACTGCATGGACGGCACGATCCCGCGCAAGCAGCTTGCGCGCGTGCTGGCCGGAATCGCGGCGATGGAAGTCACGTACGGCCTGCGCTGCTCGAACGTGTTCCACGCGGGCGACGGCAATATGCATCCGCTGATCCTGTTCGACGCCAGCGTGCCGGGCGAATTCGATCGCGCCGAAGCGTTCGGCGCGGCCATCCTGGCGCTGTGCGTCGAGGTGGGCGGCACCATCACGGGCGAGCATGGCGTGGGCATGGAAAAGATCGGGTCGATGTGCGTGCAGTTCGGACGCAAGGAGCTCGACGCCTTCTTCGCCGTCAAGCATGCGTTCGATCCGTGCGCGCTGCTCAATCCCGACAAGGCTATCCCCACGCCGCACCGCTGCGCCGAGTTCGGCAAGCTGCACGTGCACCATGGGCAGGTGCCGTTTCCAGAATTGCCGCGCTTCTGATGAATACTGTCGAACACTTCCAGGAGCAGGTCAGGGCAGCCGCCGCCAGCGGGCAGGCGCTGTGCATCCGTGGCGGCGGCACCAAGGACTGGTATGGCGGCATGTTGGCTGGCGCCGTCCTCGACACGCGCGCTCATGCGGGCATCGTCGACTACGAGCCGACCGAGCTGGTGATCACGGCGCGCTGCGGCACGCCGCTGGCCGAGATCGAGGCCGCGCTGGCCGAACGCAACCAGATGCTGGCGTTCGAGCCGCCGCATTTCGGCCCGCACGCCACGCTGGGCGGCGTGATCGCCAGCGGCTTGTGCGGCCCGCGCCGCGCGACGAGCGGCGCCGCGCGCGACTTCGTGCTGGGCGCCACGCTGCTTGATGGCCGCGGCGACGTGCTGGCCTTCGGCGGGCGCGTCATGAAGAACGTGGCCGGCTACGACGTCTCGCGCATGCTGGCCGGTTCGCTCGGCACGCTGGGCGTGCTGCTGGAGGTCTCGGTCAAGGTGCTGCCACGACCCTTTGCCGAAACGACGCTGCGGTTTGCGTGCAGCGAGATCGACGCGCTGCGATCCCTGAATATGTGGGGCGGTCAGCCATTACCCATCTCGGCCAGCGCCTGGGTCGATGGCGTGCTGGCGCTGCGACTGTCGGGCGCCGAGGCAGCGGTCGATGCCGCCGTGCGGGGCCTCGGTGGCGAGGTGATGCCGGAGCCCGATGCGTTCTGGCACGCCGTGCGCGAACAACGCACGGCGTTCTTTGACGGCGACGGCGACAGCGCGCTGTGGCGCCTGTCGGTGCCGTCGACCACGGGCGCGCTGGTGCTGGGCGGCGCGCAGATGATCGAATGGGGCGGCGCCCAGCGCTGGTTGCGCGCGGATGGCGACGCGGGTACTGCGCAGGCGATCCGGCGCACCGCGCAGGCCTGCGGCGGCCATGCGACGCTGTTCCGGGGCGGCGACAAGGCGGCCGGCGTGTTCCAGCCGCTCGCGCCGGCGCTGGCGCGCATCCACGTGCGCATGAAAGACGCGTTCGATCCCGCGCATATCTTCAACCCCGGCCGCATGTATCCATAAGGCGCACAAGACATGCAAACCACGTTGGCCGATTTCATCAAGGGCACGCGCGAGGGCACCGAGGCCGAAGCGATCCTGCGATCCTGTGTGCACTGCGGCTTCTGCACCGCCACCTGCCCGACCTACCAGTTGCTGGGCGACGAACTCGATGGCCCGCGCGGGCGCATCTACCTGATCAAGAACGTGCTCGAAGGCGCCGAACCGACGCGCAAGACCCAGTTGCACCTGGACCGCTGCCTCACGTGTCTGAACTGCGAAACCACGTGCCCGTCGGGCGTGAAGTACGGGCGGCTGCTCGACATCGGCCGCAAGCTGGTCGACGAGCGCGTGGCGCGGCCCCTGGGCGAGCGGCTCACGCGCACGACGCTCAAGGCCTGCCTGCCGCATGCGGGCCTGGCCACGCCCGCATTCAGGGCGGGGCGCCTGCTGCGGCCTCTGTTGCCGGAGACGTTGCAGGCCAAGTTGCCGCCCGTACGCGCGGCGGGCCGCTGGCCGACACGCACCCACCCGCGCAAGATGCTGGTGCTCGATGGCTGCGTGCAGCCCGGCATGGCGCCCAATATCAATGCCGCTGCGGCGCGTGTGCTCGACGCGCTGGGCGTGCAACTGACCGTGGCGCCCAAGGCCGGCTGCTGCGGTGCGCTGCGCTATCACATGAACGACCAGGACGGCGGGCTGGATGACATGCGCTGCAATATCGATGCCTGGTGGCCCAGCGTGGAAAACGGCGCGATCGAGGCGATCGTCATGACCGCCTCGGGCTGCGGCGTCACCGTCAAGGAATACGGCCACCTGCTGGCGCACGATCCCGCGTACGCTGCCCGCGCCGAACGGATCAGCGTGATCACGCGCGACCTGTCGGAAGTCCTGGCCCTATTTCAGGACCGGATCGCCGCACTGGCAAAGGGGAAGGGCGGCCCGCCCGTGGCGTACCATCCGCCGTGCACGCTGCAGCACGGTCAGCAGATCCGGGGTAAGGTCGAGGGCGTGCTGCAGGCGGCCGGCGTGGACGTGGTGCTGTGCGCCGACAACCACCTGTGCTGCGGCTCGGCCGGCACCTATTCGGTGCTTCAGCCGGCCATCTCGCTGGCGCTGCGCGAGCGCAAGCTGGCCAGCCTGGCCGCGACGGGGGCCGACTACATCGTGTCCGCCAATATCGGGTGCATCGCGCATTTGCAGGCGGGCACCGGGACGCCCGTGACGCACTGGATCGAGCTGCTGGATCGGATCTGTACAGCAGACTGACAGGGGCCGTGGTAGCATCGCCCGGACCCCAGCAACGAACACCAGCAGGAATGATCTTGAGCTTTACCTTTCAACTCGTGCGCGAGGACGAAGACAGTCCGCGCGCCATCGTCTTCGAAGACAGCAGCACCCCGGGCCTCGTGCCGGTATGGGAAGCAGCAGGCGTCTACGACGCGCTCTACAACAGCGATGGCCAACTGGCGCGCGACGTGTCGCGCCGGCTGGCGTACGGCGTCGATCGCCTGAACGACGACCCCGGGCTTGCCAGCCTGCTGCCGCCCGGCCTGTCGATGGATGTGGCGATCCGCTTTCTGGACAACGTCACCCGCGCCTGCATCACCCACGGCGCAGCCCGCATTCAGACGCGATAAAATTGCCCTATGGTCATTCGGCGCAAGGGCTTGTACCATAGGAGCGTTCTGCTCGCCAAATGAAAGAGTTTTATGACCTTGCCTATCCTTTCCCGCACGCTGTGCCTGACCCTGTTCGCCGCCGCCTGCAATGCGCCCGCGCAGGCTGACAGCTTCGCGTCGTCCGCGTCCAGCGCCGGCTCGGCGTCGTCGGCCAGCATTTCCGATTCGGTCAGCGGTTCCAGCAACAGCTCGAGCGACAATGACAAGGTCGCCGCTGGCCAGTACCGCGTGATCAACATCGCGCACGCCCCGAACAAGCCCGACACTACCCGTCTGACGCTGCGCGCAACCGCCGCCGGCCAGGCCCGTTCGTTCGAGCTCGATGTGCCCAACCGCGCCCTCGCGACGCGCACCGTGATCGCGGGCGACGTGGTCCAGGTCAATGAGCGCGCCTACGGCTACGAATTCGCCTACGCCGACACCCAGCGGCCGTTCTTCCTGGCGCTGCAGGACGAGTGGTACCGCGAACTGGGCTCGCGTAAAGTCACGATCTGATGCTCGTGCGCCAGGCCGCGCTGGCGCTGCTGTTGTGTGCGAGCGGCAGTGCCTGGGCCGGCTTTCCCACCTTCTGCGACCGCTCGCGCGACCTCAGCGCGACCGAGCAGGACCGCGTGCTGCGCTTTGCTGGCGTCGTCAAGCAGGAGCTGGCGCGCTCGAACGGCAAGGTCGCCCTGATCGCGCGCGCCGGCACGGACCTGAGCCGCTTCAATCTGGTGTATTCACACGCCGGCGTCGCATTGCGCGACACGCCGGGCAGCCCGTGGGCCGTGCGCCAGCTGTATTACGAGTGCGACGAGGCGCGTCCGTACATCTTTGACCAGGGCATCGCCGGCTTCGCGCTCGGCGCCGACGCACCGGGCAAGGGCCATATTGCCTTGTTATTCCTGCCGGATGACGACAGCGCATCGCTCGAACGCGCCGCCCGCGACAAGGCGCTGGCGCTGGCCCTGCTGGCCGGTCAATACAGTGCCAACGCCTATGCCTACGGCACCAAGTACCAGAACTGCAACCAGTGGGTGGCCGAGCTGATGGCCAGCGCCTGGGGCGGCGCGGCAGGTGACGGCAACGCACGGAAAAAAGCGCAGGCCTGGTTGCGCGCGAACGATTACGTTCCCGGTCCGGTCAAGGTGCCATCGCATTTCACGATGTTCGCCGGGCAGTTCGTGCCGCTCGTGCACGTGGATGACCACCCGGTAGAGGACCTGCACGCGCTGTCGCTGCAGGTCAGCGTGCCGGCGTCCATCGAGGCGTTCGTGCAACGCCGCGCGCCCGAGACGCAGCGTGTCGAAATCTGCCACGACGAGCGCCGGATTGTCGTGCGACGCGGCTGGATGCCGCTGGGCGCACGCTGCGAGCCGGGACCAGGTGACGAGGTGATTGCCCTTGCGCCGTAAGCACGCAGGATTGCTGGTACTCGCCGCATGCTGGCAGCTTGCCGCCAGCGCGGCCGATGCGCTGCCTTCGTCGCTCCAGGGAAGTTGGCACACGTCCGAAGCAGTCGGCGAGGGCGACATCCGGCAAACCGATATGCTTCTTGCAACTGATGGCTTCGGCATGATCTCCGGCGCTTCGCCACTCATGGCGCGCATGCAGGGCATGGACAAGAGCGGCCTGAAGTTATCGACCATCCCCTTCGGCATGCCGATACAGGCGACGCTCGAGGCCACTACCCGTCAAGTACACATCGTTCCGCATGTGTTGAATGGTGTCGATGCCGCCGGTCGCAGCACATTCCGCTGCAACCTCGATTCGTTAGCGACGACGCTCACGTGTCTGTCGAACGACGGCGGCGTCACGGTGTGGCGGCGACGTAGTGAAACGATGTCCGACAAGGATGCCGCCACGATCACGATGTTGAGACGGCACTTTCCATGAACCGCCGGTGCAATCTCCCTTAGCCTGCCAGCACCTTCTCGATATCCCCGCCCAGGTCTTCCGGCTTGGTGGTCGGCGCGTAGCGCGTGACGACCGCGCCTTCGCGGTTGACGAGGAATTTGGTGAAGTTCCATTTGACCGCCTCGGTGCCCAGCACGCCGGGCGCTTCGCCCTTCAGGAAGCGAAACAGCGGATGCGCGTCGTCGCCATTGACGTCGACCTTGGCGAACATCGGGAACGTGACGCCGTAGTTCTTTTCGCAGAAGGCGCCGATCGCTGCTTCGTCGCCCGGTTCCTGGTGGCCGAACTGGTTGCATGGGAAGCCCAGTACCACGAGGCCCTGGTCCGCATAGCGGCGCTGCAGCGCTTCGAGCCCCTGGTATTGCGGCGTGAAGCCGCAGGCGCTGGCCGTATTGACGATCAGGAGCGCCTTGCCGCGGTAGCGCTGCAGGTCGACCGGCTGGCCGTCGAGGGCAGTGGCGTTGAAATCGTAGGCATTCATCTGAGGTCTCCTTGTTGTAAACAATACAGTTTACGCTACTGCTGACGAACGCACGGCAGAGCGTTGGCCCCGGCGGCGTCCGTTCGCCGATCAATGCTGTGACATTTCGTCCGTCTTAGCATTTCTTAACAAATTCCGGGCATGACGCGTGCGACAATCACGCTCGTCCAAACGTCCCGTCACCCAGGTATTCATGTCACGTCACCGTTCTTCCGCCCTGTTGTTCGCGCTGCTTGCGCCTGTCTGTGCATTTGCCCAGGAAACCGCCGTACGCCCTGCGGATCCCGTCACCGGCGCCGTGACGCCGACCGCCCCGGCGCTGCAGGCGGCTGACGTTCCCGTCGCCTCTACCGTCGCCGTCACGGCCGCGCGTTCGTCCAACCGGATCGACCGCCAGGCGTATGACGTCAAGAGCGACGCCGCGTCGACCAACGACACGGTCGCCGACACGCTCAACAAGGTGCCGTCGGTGGCGGTGGACGCGGACGGCAACGTGACGCTGCGGGGGCGCAGCAATGTGCAGATCCTCGTCGATGGCAAGCCGTCGGCGATGATGCAGGGCGAGAACCGCGCTGCGGCGCTGGGCGCGATTCCGGCGGCCGATCTCGATTCGGTGGAAGTGATCAACAACCCCGGCGCGCAGTTCGGCAACGAAGGCGGGGGCGGCCCGATCATCAATCTGGTGATGCGGCGCGAGCGCACGCCGGGCGGCTTCGGTGCTGTCAATGCGAACGTCGGCCCGGAAGGGCGCGCCAATGCGTCGAGCTTCGGTAGCTACACGACCGGGCGCATGAGCGTGCAGGGCGGCGTGTACGTCCGGCGCGACACGCGTGGCTCCGACGGCGAAACGAACCGCGACCGGATCGATCCGCTTACCGGCGCCGTGGCCAGCAGCACGCAGCGCTCGAACAGCGAGACCGACACCGAGGCCGTGGGCATGAACAGCTCGCTGACCTACAACCTGGGCGACAAGGATGTGCTGTCGGCCAAGGCCAGCTTCTCGGCCAACGGCAGCGACGGGCAGTCGCAGGAGCGCTATCGCGGCGTCAACGCCGACGGCAGCATCGACGGCGACTACCTGCGTTCGAGCGTGCGAGACAACGATAATCGCAGCTACAGCCTGAGTGGTGGCCTGGATCACAAGGGCGCGCGGCCCGGCGAAATCCTCAAGGTCGACCTGCGCCTGTCGGGCAACAAGGGCGAGGCCGACACGCGCTTTGCCAGCGATTACACGGTGCGCCCCGCCAATTCGACCGCGCCGCGCACGCACCAGAACAACCTGACCGAAACGCGCGTGATCGACTTCACGGGCGACTATGAACTGCCGGGCGAGAAGGGCGTGTTCAAGGCGGGCTACAAGGTCGCGCAGAACAGCAATGTGTTCGACACGCGCTTTTTCAATGTCGACGAGGCGACGCTGGCCGAAAGCCTCAGCAACCAGCGCACCAACCGCTTCGAGCTCGATGAAACGACGGTGGCGTTGTACGGTACCTATCAACTGCGCCTGGCCGAAAAATGGGGCTTGCTGGGCGGGTTGCGCACCGAGTACACCGACCTCGATCTGAACCAGGTCACCACGAACGTCAAGGCCAACAACCATTACTTCGACGCGATCCCGAGCGCGTTCCTCACCTACGATTTGTCCGACGACACGGCGCTGCGCCTGAGTTACGCGCACCGCATCCGCCGGCCGGGCGCGGGCGACCTCAATCCCTTCGTCGTCTACCGTGACGAAACCAACGTCTCGTCGGGCAATCCCGACCTGATGCCCACCAAGACCGACTCGATCGAACTGGGGCTGGAGACCAAACTGGGCAAGGTCGAGACCAATGTGCGTCTGTATGCACGGCGCGACTCGGACCTGATCCAGGAGCGACGCACCTTCATCTCCGACACCGTGCTGCTGACCACGCGCGAGAACGCCGGCAGCAGCAACTCGGGCGGCATGGAATTCACGTTCAGCGGGCGCGTGACCCCGAGCTTGACGGTCAACGCCAGCGGCAACCTGGGGTACTCCGAGCAGTCAGTGCTGGGCAACAGCCAGGACGACAAGCGCAGCGCCACGTCGCTCAGCGGCCGGGCGCGCGTGAGCTACCAGATTAACCCGACCAACAGCCTGCAACTGGTACTCAACGCGCAGGGCAAGACGCTGTTTGGCGAAGGCTACCGCCAGCCGACGCGCAGCGCTGACCTGAGTTATCGCCGCAACCTGAGCCAGGCCCTGAGCCTCGTAGTGAACGTCAACGACGTCTTCGACTCGCAAAAGACCGAATCGATCACCGAGACCGACCGCCTGCGCGAATACAGCATCCGCCGCCAGGAAGGACGCCTCGTGTACGTCGGGCTGTCGTACCGCTTCGGCAGTTTTGGTGGCGCGGGCGGGCGCCGACCGGATGGACCGCGGGGCGGGCCTGGCGGTGGACCAGGGTTCGGGCCACCGGGCGGCGGCATGGGGCCGGGCGGGTGAGCGTTTGATCCGTATGCGCGTCGGGTAATTTGACGACGTGCTGTTCGGAGCAGCAGGGGCATGACAGAATACGGCACCTTTGAATCTGCCATGACTGTCCCCCAGATGCTTCGCCCCACGCTTGTCGCGCTTTCCCTGTCTGCCTTGCCTGCTTACGCCCAGAACACCGCGGCACCGGCACTCTCCACGGACACTGTCCAGAAGGTCGAAGTCAAGGCCGACGCCAACGGCTACGATCCGCGCCGCGACGATACCGCCAGCAAGATCGTGGTCTCGACCGAGGAAATCCGGCGCTACGGCGACACCTCGGTGCTCGACGTGTTCAAGCGCCTGCCGGGGATCACCGTCAGCGGCGGCGCCGGGCGTGGCGGTGGCGAGATCCGCATGCGTGGCCTGGGCAGCGGCTACACGCAGATCCTTCTGAATGGCGAGCGCGCGCCGGCCGGCTTCGACATCGACCAGCTCTCGCCCGAGTCGATCGAGCGCATCGAAATCCTGCGCGCCGCCAGCGCCGAGTTCTCGACCCAGTCGATCGCCGGCACCATCAATATCGTCCTCAAGCGCGCGGTGAAAAAGGCGCAGCGCGAACTGCGCGTGGGCTACGGCAAAAGTGGGGAGGTGAGCAATCCTTCGGCCAGCCTCACCATGTCGGACCGCGTCGGCAAGATGTCGTACTCGCTCGCCGCGAGCGCCTGGCGCTACGAGTTCGATCGCCCGTCGCCATTCGAGGAGTCGCAAATCGATGCGGCTGGGCGCCCCATCTTCGTGCGGCGCAGCGAGCAGGCCGATCGTGGCAGCCCGCAAGGCATCAACCTCACACCACGGCTGAACTGGAGCCTGGAGAACGGCGACACGGTCAGCTGGCAATCGCTCGTCGCGCACCAGCGCAACAACTACCAGGGCAGCACTTCAACCGAGACCATTCTTGGCCTGCGTCCCCTGTACGACGAGCGCGACGTGCGCAGCAAGGGCACCAACACGACGCTGCGTTCGGACCTGACCTGGATGCATAACCTGGAAGAAGGCGCCAGGTTCGAGCTGAAACTGGGCATGAACGGGTCGCGCAGCCGCGGTAACTGGCATGAAAACGACTTTCGCACGCTGGACAGTGTTGATCGTCTCGCGCGCGACTCCACCGTGCTTAGTGCCACTGACGAAGTTGGCGTCACCGCGGTGGGCAAGTATTCGCGGCCATGGAAGAAGGACCACGCGCTGTCCATGGGCTGGGACGCTGGCCATACCTTGCGCGACGATGGACGCGGCGAACTGGAGCTGTTCCCGCTCGCGGGCAGCACGCTGCGCCGCGATGAAGATTACGACGCCACCCTCAAGCGCCTGGCGCTGTTCGTGCAGGACGAGTGGAACGTGACCAAACAATGGTCGATGTACGCGGGCCTGCGCTGGGAAGGGCTGGAAACGCGCAGCAGTGGCAACACGTTCGACACCAGCATCAACCGCGCCAGTGTCTGGAGCCCGCTTGCGCAGACGCTCTACAAGCTGCCGGACAGCCGCGACCAGGTGCGCCTGGCGCTGACGCGCACGTTCAAGGCACCGGCGGCCAGCAACCTGATTCCACGGCGCTTCACGACCCCGAACAACAGCCAGACCGACCCTGACTACCGCGGCAATCCTGACCTCAAGCCCGAACTGGCGACCGGCATCGACGCGTCCTACGAACATTACTGGGCCGAGAAGGCGCTGCTGAGTGCCAGCCTGTCGGTGCGGCGCATCAGCGACTACACACGCCAGGGCCTGCTTTTTGAGGACGGTCGCTGGATCCAGACGCCGGTGAATGATGGCGACGCGCTCACGCGCAGCCTGGAGCTCGAGGCGAAGTTTCCGCTGTCGGCTGTGCTGCAGGACGTGTCGGACATCGACCTGCGCGCCAGCCTGGCGCGCAACTGGTCGCGCGTCGATGCGGTGCCGGGGCCGGACAACCGGCTCGATCAGCAGGTGCCGGTATCGGGCACGCTCGGTGTGGACTACAAGACGCCGGGCGGCAAGCTCACGACAGGCGCGAGCTTCGCCTTCAAGAACGGCGGCAATGTGCGCGTGAACGTGGAGCAGTCACGCTACCAGAGCGTGCGGCGCGAGCTGGATGTGTATGCGCTGTGGAAGCTTAATCCGACCTACCAGCTGCGGCTGGCGGCAACCAATCTGCTGGCGCAGGATACGGTGTCCGAGTCGCGCTATGTGGACGACAACGGCGTGCAGCGCAGGACGACGTTTTCGGATGGGCAGGCGATGGCGCGGGTGACGCTGGAGTCGCGGTTTTAACTGGGACGCGCCACCTGACCGTCGTTCCCGCGAAGGCGGGAACCTAAGTCCTGTGCGTTGCCGCGAAAGTGCCCGTCGGTGGCTGTGCTCGAGCTTGGGTTCCCGCCTGCGCGGGAACGACGGTGACGAGGTTGATGCTACAAGCGGCTACACCAACCCCAACGCCTCCGTCCCGCTCGAAAAATCGCGGTTCTTCGCGTGCTTGCTATTGAGCTTGATGTTCAAGCGCAGGTCATTGACCGAGTCCGCGTTGCGCAGCGCGTCTTCGTAGGTGATCTTGTCGGCCTCGTACAGGTCGAACAGCGCCTGGTCGAACGTCTGCATGCCCAGCTCGCGCGACTTCTTCATGATTTCCTTGATCTCATGGACTTCGCCCTTGAAGATCAGGTCCGAAATCAACGGTGAGTTCAGCAGGATCTCGATCGCCACCACGCGCCCCTTCGATTCCTTCTTCGGAATCAGGCGCTGCGATACCAGGCCTTTCAGGTTCAGCGACAGGTCCATCAGCAGTTGCTGGCGGCGCTCTTCGGGGAAGAAGTTGATGATGCGGTCCAGCGCCTGGTTGGCGCTGTTGGCGTGCAGCGTGGCCAGGCACAGGTGGCCCGTTTCGGCAAATGCGATGGCGTGTTCCATCGTCTCGCGGTCGCGGATCTCGCCGATCTGGATCACGTCCGGCGCCTGGCGCAGCGAGTTTTTCAGCGCTGCTTCAAAGCTGTCGGTGTCCACGCCCACTTCGCGCTGCGTGATCACGCAGTTCCGGTGCGGGTGGACGAATTCGACGGGGTCTTCGACCGTGATGATGTGGCCGTAGCTGTTCTCGTTGCGGTAGCCGACCATCGCCGCCAGCGTCGTCGACTTGCCCGAACCCGTCGCGCCGACCATGATCACCAGCCCACGCTTGGTCATCACGACGTCCTTGAGCGTGTCCGGCAGGCTCAGTTCCTCGAACTTCGGGATCGCCGTGGTGATCACGCGCAGCACCATGCCCACGCAGCCCATCTGCATAAAGGCCGAGACACGGAAGCGCCCCAGGTCGCCCGGCGTGATCGCAAAGTTGGCTTCGCGCGTGAGCTCGAAGCCGGCCCCCTGCTTGTCGTTCATGATGGCGCGCGCCAGGTCGCCCGTGTGGCCGCTGGTGAGCGGCTGGCTCGACACGGGCGTCATGCGCCCGTCGATCTTGATCGCCGGCGGAAAGCCCGCCGTGATGAACAGGTCCGAGCCGCCCTTGGTCACCATCAAGCGCAGCAGGTCGAACATGAATTTGGTAGCCTGGTCGCGTTCCATGGATGGCCCTTAGCCGAGGAAGTTTTCGGGGATCTTGGCGGCGCTGCGCGCAGCAACCGACGAGATCATGTTGCGGCGTACGAGGTCGGTCAGGTTCTGGTCGAGCGTCTGCATGCCGACATTGCTGCCGGTCTGGATCGCCGAGTACATCTGGGCGATCTTCGCTTCGCGGATCAGGTTACGGATGGCCGGCGTGCCGATCATGATTTCGTGCGCCGCGACGCGGCCCGAGCCGTCCTTGGTCTTGAGCAGCGTTTGCGAAATCACGGCCTGCAGCGATTCGGACAGCATTGCGCGCACCATCTCTTTTTCTTCGGCCGGGAACACGTCGACGATACGGTCGATCGTCTTGGCGGCCGATGACGTGTGCAGCGTACCGAACACGAGGTGGCCCGTTTCGGCGGCCGACAGCGCCAGGCGGATCGTTTCCAGATCGCGCAACTCGCCGACCAGGATCGCGTCCGGATCTTCGCGCAGCGCCGAGCGCAGCGCATTGCTGAACGAGAGCGTGTGCGGGCCGACTTCGCGCTGGTTGATCAGGCATTTCTTGGAGTCGTGGACGAATTCGATCGGGTCTTCGATCGTCAGGATGTGGCCGTATTCCTGCTCGTTGAGGTGATTCACCATTGCCGCCAGCGTGGTCGACTTGCCCGAGCCGGTGGGGCCCGTGACCAGCACCAGGCCGCGCGGCTTCAACGCCAGTTCGCCGAAAATCTTCGGTGCATTCAGGTCTTCGAGCGACAGGATCTTGGATGGAATCGTGCGCAGCACGGCGGCGGCGCCCCGTTCCTGGTTGAATGCATTGACGCGAAAACGCGCCAGGCCCGGAATCGCGAACGAGAAGTCGCACTCGAGCACTTCTTCGTACTGCTTGCGCTGGCCGTCGTTCATGATGTCATAGATCATGCCGTGCACGTCCTTGTGCTCCAGCGGCGGCAGGTTAATCCGGCGCACGTCGCCATGGACGCGGATCATCGGCGGCAGGCCGGCCGACAGGTGCAGGTCCGAGGCCTTGTTCTTGACCGAGAAAGCGAGTAATTCCGATATGTCCATTTATAATCCCAGTGCCGCAAACGGCCTCAAAAATATTTCCTATAGAAAATCATTATGTCCATAATCGCCGGGAACTTGCAAGCTGTCGAAGCGACAATCACCGATGCTGTAAAGGCATCGGAACGCGCCAGAAACGACGTCCAGTTGCTGGCTGTATCGAAGACGTTCCCTGCGCAGGCGGTGCTCGATGCGATGGCTGCCGGCCAGCTGGCGTTCGGCGAAAACTATTTGCAGGAAGCGCTCGACAAGATCGCAAGCGTCGCGCAGGCGCAACCAGATGCGGCCGTCGAGTGGCATTTCATCGGACCGATCCAGAGCAACAAGACGCGACCCATCGCCGCCAGCTTCGCCTGGGTGCACACGGTCGAGCGGCTCAAGATCGCGCAGCGCCTGTCGGAGCAGCGGCCGCCCGAACTGGGCCCGCTGAATATCTGCCTGCAAGTGAATATCAGCGGTGAGGCCAGCAAGAGCGGCGCATCGCCTGAGGAATTGCCGGCCCTGGCGCGCGAGGTGGCGCAACTGCCCAACCTGCGCCTGCGCGGCCTGATGGCGATCCCCGAGCCCACCACCGATGTCGCAGAACAGCGCGCCGCCTTTGCCCGCGTGCGCGCCTTGTTCGACGCGCTGCGCGCCGACGGCCTGGAAATGGATACGCTGTCGATGGGCATGTCGGGCGACCTGGCGCCGGCAATCGCCGAAGGCGCGACAATTGTGCGCGTGGGCAGCGCCATCTTTGGCAAACGCGATTACACCTGACAGGATCACCATGAACATCGTCTTTATCGGCGGCGGCAATATGGCCGCAGCCCTGATTTCCGGACTCGTGAAGGTCGCGGGTTCCGGCGCGCAGATCCACGTGGTGGACCGCAATCCCGAAGCACTGGAGCGCCTGATGCGCGACTACGGCGTGCGCACCGCGACTGCCATCGACGAGGGTGTCCAGCATGCTGAAGTCGTCGTGCTGGCCGTGAAACCGCAGCAGATGCGCGAAGTGGCCACAGCACTGGCGCCGCACCTGACGCGCCAACTGGTGTTGTCGATCGCCGCGGGCATCCGCAGCAGTGACCTGACGCGCTGGCTCGGCGGCTACGACGCCATCGTGCGCACGATGCCGAATACGCCGGCGCTGATCGGCATGGGCGTGACGGGCCTGGCGGCGCAGCCGGCCGTGAGCGCCGCGCAGCGCGAGCAGGCCGACGCCGTCATGCGCGCGGTCGGCAAGACCGTGTGGCTGGACGACGAAGCGCAGATCGATGCGGTAACGGCGGTCTCGGGCAGCGGGCCGGCCTACGTGTTTTACTTCCTCGAAGCGATGCAGGAAGCGGCGCGCGCGATGGGCCTGAATGCGGAGCAGGGCAGGGAGCTGGCGCTGGCCACGTTCACGGGCGCAGCGCAGCTGGCGGCGCAGTCCGATGAAGCAGTCGACGTGCTGCGCGCGCGCGTGACGTCAAAGGGCGGCACGACGCATGCGGCAATCGAGAGCATGGAAGCGGCAGGTGTGAAAGGCGCGATCGTCGCGGCGATGCAGGCTGCAGCGGCGCGTGGCAAGGAACTCGGGGACGAGCTGGGTCAGGATTGAGCGTGCGGTGCCTGTAAAAAGCTTGGGTTCCCGCCTTCGCGGGAACGACGGTCTGGAGGCTGATTGCCACGATCAACATCCGTAGCTGCCAACCCTGAAACCGTCGTTCCCGCGCAGGCGGGAACCCAAGTCAGTTCGCGAACCGCAAACCGTTCAATGTACTTCGAACTTCCGCCACCCTAATACGGGCAACACCTTCTGCGCCAGCTTGTAGGCCGACAATGCTGCGGTGATCGCACCGACCACCCAGGTCGGCTTGGTCAGCAGAATGCCCACCCCGACGCCGGCGGCGGTCAGGATGGCTTTCTTGTGCTGCACCACATACCCCGTGGTGCCGCCCATCGCCGACGGCGTGCGCAGCAGCGTCACGTCGGCCGACATCTGGGCGCGCTGTTCGGCGCATTGCGCAGCCAGCAAACGGCGGCGCACCGCCAGTGGTTCAGATTTTGACGTCATCGATCGGCTCTCCTTTGACAGCTTGCGCATCCTTGCGCAGTTCGGCCAGCGTGGCAGCCATGATTGGTCCACGGTTCGTCAGGTCGCCACGGACCTTGAAGAACGCCAGCACACTGCCCAGCGCGAACAGCAGCGTCATGCCGCCAACGGCGAGCAGGCGGTGCGTATCCCAGAACAGCACCAGCACGAACAGGATGAGCAGCAGCACCGCGACCAGGCCGAAGAAGGCGGCCGCGATGCCCCAGGCCACATACCCGAACAGGCGGTGCGTTTCTTCCTGCAGTTCGAGCGTCGCCAGCTCCAGCCGCGTGCGCAGCATGGCCAGCAGCGTGGCCCCGATGCGCGAAATGGTCGCGGGGATCGTCATCTTATTTACGGACGATCAGCATGCCGATGACGACACCGATGGCAGCGCCCAGGCCAACCGATTTCCATGGGTTGTCCTTGACGTATTCGTCGGTGGCCTTGGCGGCGACCTTGGTACGCTCGACCACGGTTTCTTCGGCATTGATCAGGCCGACCTTGGCCGAGGCCAGCGTCTGCTCGAACTTGGCCTTGGCCGACTTGAGTTCTTCGCCGGTCAGCTGGCTGCCGTTGCGCAGCCACGATTCCGCGTCGCCGATGACGCTTTTCAGGTCATTGACCAGCTGGTCGCGGGTATTCGTCTGGGTCGGGATTTTTTCGATCATATTGGGCCTCTTGGTGTGGTGGTCGATCACGCTGCCGGAGCAGCGATGAATGCATTTCGGACAATATTAACCTAATGCATAATCTAGTGCGACACCAATGAACAGTGCGGCCCCCAGCCAGTTGTTATGGCGGAAGGCCTTGAAGCAGTTCATCCGGTCACGATGGCGGATCAGCGTGTAGTGATACAGCGCGATCGCCCCCGCCACCGCTACCCCGGCCACGAACCACCAGCGCAGCCCAAGCGACCAGCCGCATAGCAAAAAGATGGCCAGCGACGCGCCATAGCACAGCATGATGGCGGCCACGTCGAAGCGCCCGAACGTGATGGCCGACGTGCGCATGCCCAGCTTGATGTCGTCATCGCGGTCGACCATCGCATACGCGGTGTCGTAGGCCACCGCCCAGAACACGTTCGCCACCAGCAGCCACCAGGCCACGCCCGGTACCGCGCCCTGCACGGCGGCAAACGCCATCGGAATGCCGAAGCCAAACGCGATGCCCAGGTAAGCCTGCGGAATGGCGAAGAAGCGCTTGAAGTACGGGTAGGTGCCGGCCACCACCACGGCCACCACCGATAACTGCTTGGTCAGCGCATTGAGCGGCAGGATCAGCAGGAACGACGCGATCGCCAGCACGGCCGCGACCATCACCGCTTCCCAGCCCCGGATCTTGCCGCTCGTGAGCGGGCGGTCGACCGTGCGCTTGACGTGGCGGTCGAAGTCGCGGTCGGCGTAGTCGTTGATGGCGCAGCCGGCGGAGCGCATCAGCGCCGTGCCGATCACGAAGATCGCCAGCACATCGAGGGCCGGCACGCCGCCCGAGGCCATCCACAGCGCCCACAGGGTGGGCCACAGCAGCAACAGGATGCCGATCGGCTTGTCGGCCCGGATCAGGCGAAAGTAGAGCGCCAGCTTGTTCATGTGTTCGCTTTTTTGTCGCAAAAAATATTGATCGGAAGACAGCAATTCTAGCCGGTTTGGCGACGCTGCGCGGCGCACCCTTGCCGCAGCAGGCCCCATGCGATGTGCATGACAGGCAGATGTCACGACCAACCGTGCAGGCTGAAAAATTGTCTTTTTGTTGTCATTAACTTGACATGATCGTTTGCTTTAATGCATCGGTCCAAGCCGGGGTGGTAAGGACAGGCGGGCCGCCGCTCAGGCGCTGCCAACATTCGAGATGCCGGTCCACCGGCTCGCACGTCCAATCAATGGAGAAGCACACATGAACAACCAAGACACGTCGCCGTCGCGCCGCAACCTGCTTAAGGGCATCGCTGGCGCCAGCGCGCTGCCATTTGTCGGCGCCTTTGCCGCGCTGCACGCCCGTGAAGCGGCCGCCGCCAATGGCGTCACCGCGCTGGTCGACAGCCCGTACGGCCCGATCGCGCCGACCAATGACCTGAGCACCGGCCTGCCGCTGCTGCAACTGCCGCCTGGCTTCACGTACAAGAGCTATGGCTGGCGTGGCGACATCATGACCGATGGCCGGCCATGCCCGGCGGGCCACGACGGCATGGGCGTGATCGCCACCCGCAAGGTCGGCCGCAGCACCGAGCAGGTGTTGGTGCGCAATCATGAAATCACCAGCAGTGCAGCTGGCAATTTCATCAACGCCTACAGCTTCTACGACGGCGGCACGATCAACACCACCACGACCAACCGCTCGTGCGGCGGCACCACCAACCTGGTGTTCCGCGACGGCGACTGGGTCAGCATGACGCCAAGCCTGGGCGGCACCCAGCAGAACTGCGCCGGCGGCGTCACGCCGTGGGGCACGTGGCTCACCTGCGAAGAAGTCGGCTCCGACGCGATCACTGCCGGCGGCAAGAAGCATGGCTACGTGTTCGAAGTGACGGTCGATCCGCGCCAGACGACCGGCCAGCCGATCGTGAACATGGGCCGCTTCGCGCACGAAGCCGCCGCCGTCGATCCGACCAACTGCAATGTCTACCTGACCGAAGATGCATCGGGCAAGTCGGGCTTCTACCGCTACGTGCCGGACATCAAAACGGGCGCGGCCGGTTCGCTGGCGCGCGGCGGCGTGCTCGAGATGGCCAAGGTCAAGGGCGTCAACAACGTCAACCTGGCCACCGCATCGGTCGACCTGACGTACGAACTGGAATGGGTGTCGATCCCGAACCCGGACGCCAACCGCGGCAACAGCGTGGGCCTGAACGGCCAGGCGATCAGCAATGCCGCCGGCCCGTTCAACCAGGGCTGGGCCAAGGGCGCGCTGCGCATGAACCGCGGCGAAGGCATCTTCTACACCAAGGGCAAGCTGTACGTGATGGACACGTCGGGCGGCCCGGTCAACCGTGGCGCAATCTGGGAGCTGGACCTGGCCAGCCAGACGCTCAAGTGCATCTACTCGAGCCCGAGCCCGCTGATCGGCAATATGGGTGACAACCTGGCGGTCAGCCCGCGCGATGGCCTGCTGATCTGCGAAGACTCGTCCAGCCCGATCACCGACACCTTCGGTTTCGGCCAGCGCCTGATGGGCCTGACGGGCGCCGGTGATGCCTACATTTTCGCCAAGAATAACGTGAACCTGACGACGGCCGAGCTGACCGCCGCCGGCAAGTCGACGGCGCTGGCCGGCGATGGCCGCGGCAATGAATTTGCCGGCGCCTGCTTCGATCCGACCGGTCGCTACCTGTTCGTCAATATCCAGACGCCAGGCATCACGTTCGCGATCTCGGGTCCGTGGGCCAAGGGTCCGCTGTAATTCTTACCGCATTCATTCAAGGATATTCATTATGACCATCAACAAATTCATTACCGCCGGCCTGGTTGCGCTGGCGTTCTCGACGTCGAGCCACGCAGCGCTGCTGGTGAGTTCGGACAGCGCGGCTGGCAATGCCGTGACCGACTACAGCGCCGCCGGCGCCGTCTCGTTCGACCTGGAGCTGGGCAATTTTGCCGGCACGACGCTCAACTTCGTGCTGCAGGAAGCCGACCTGGCTGGACCGCTGAGCCTGAGCGCAATGGTGTTCAACCTGAGCGGCATGTCGTTCCCGCAGTTTAACTTTGGCTTGCAGGGCATCCGTTTCGCGGCGCCGGGCACCGTGTCTGCGTTCTCGCAGGACCTCAGCGTCAACAGCTCGTTCTACAACGCAGCGATCACGTTTGCCAACGGCGAACCGGCCGAGTTCCAGTTCGGGAACCCGACGCTCGTCGATGGCCGTAGTGACTGGCTGCTCGATACCAGCGGCATGCGCGCTGGCGACACGTTCTCGATCGTGGCCGAAGTGCCGGAACCGTCGACGATCGCGCTGATGCTGCCGCTGCTGCTGGGCGGCTTGATGGTGGCCCGTCGCCGCCAAGGCTGATCGGGTTGGTTGCATTGCGTTGAACGCGTGGACGACGTAGGGTGGGCGGGTATCCCGCCCACGCGTTCAAACCAATGTTGCACGACGTGGACGACGTTACGGGCGTTCAGGATTCACGGCCCGCGCCGCGTCCCGCTGCGCGGCGAGCACCTCCGATGCGCGCAGGATCTGCGCGATCCGGCTGACCTGGTCGGATGGCGGCTGCTTCACCAGCACCACCAGCACGCCAAGGCTGACGGCGAATACGACCGCCGACTGCACCGCAGTACCGATCCGCAACACACGCCCTGGCAGCATCAGCAGGGCGCCGATGGCGATCCCGGCGAGCGCGCCACCGACGTGGGCCGCGTTATCGGTGCCGGTCATCAAGAAGCCCATGCCGATATTGAGCGCCACCACCTGGAAGATGACTTTCAATTCGATTTTGGCCGCGTTGCCGGCGCACAGCGCATGCACGAGCAGGGCACCGGATGCGCCGAGCAGCGCGCCGGATGCGCCAATGCTGACCGTGGTCGCGAAATGCGGCGTGAAGCCCATCGCGGAGGGAATCAGGTCGTAGCCCGTATTGCGCACGGCCACGCTCGCATACCACCAGGCGCTGGCCAGCCCGCCGAACAGGCCCGACAACAGATAGAGCAATGTAAAGCGTGTGCGGCCCCAGACCGCCTCGGACAATGGGCCGATCTGCGACAGCATGAACATGTTCAGGCCCAGGTGCAGCGCGCCGCCGTGCAGGAACATCGATGTCACGAGCCGCGTCCAGTCGCCAGTGAGGGTATAGGGGCCAAGGTTGCCGCCCCAGGCAGTCAGGTCGGCCGGGCTGGGTGACATCCAGTCGACGCCGCTCATGCCCAGGTACACCCAGGCGCCGATATTGAGCAGGATGAGCCAGAAGGTGGGGGAGGTGAAGAAGCTCGGGCGCGTGCCCGGTGTGGTCTGCATGATTGTTACCGAAAATAAATTATCGGTGAAAATAGCACCTTTCAGACAAGCCGTCGATTCGATATGGCGAATCACTCTGGCCCGGCAGCGGAACTGCGTGTGCGCTTGCAACGGATGGGCATACGATGTTTCCTGCCCTTGTTCGGATGCGCTATCCTTGCCGTTTTTCAGATGTGTGCGAGGGATGCGTGAAAAGTAAGGATTGGTGGCAGAGTACGATTGGACGGTGCGTGCTCTGTACAGCAGTGACTTTTGGATTTGTTGCCAGCGCAGTGGCGCAAATCCCCGCGCCGCTCGCCCCTGTTGAACACTTTTTTGAAAACGATGCTTTTGGCGGCGCTGTGTTGTCGCCAGATGGCATGTTTCTGGCGGTCCGATTGAGCAAGCCGGGGCGCCGCGATTTTCTCGCCGTCGTCGAACTCGCGACCAAGGCCGCGAAAGTGGTTGCCGAATATCGCGACGCAGATGTGGCCGATTTCCAGTGGGTGAACGACCGACGTCTTGTCTACAACCTGCGCGATAGTACTGATAACTATGCATCGTATGATTTCGGGCCTGGGCTGTATGCCGTCGACCGGGACGGTGAACGAAAAAAGCAGCTGGCCGCCCGAAATCACGGGCAGAATGCACCTCAGCCATGGAACACCCTCCTGATGTCGCAAGCCGGCAGCCAGAATTCTGACTGGCTCCACGTTGAACGGCCCATGTTCGACAAGAACAACAAATATTTCGGCACGCGGCTGCGGCGCATTAACACGGTGACCGGTGAAGGCGAGATCGCATCGGAGCCGGATGTCGAGGTCAGCAGTTTCATGCTCGACGCCAGGGGCGAGCCAAGGCTGGCACTGTTGAACACCGACCTGCAAAGAACGATCTACTATCGCGACGAAACAACAGACAAGTGGCGGGAACTGGCCAGCTACGAGATTTACAAGAACCTTGGTAGCGAGATCAAGCCCATCGGCTTTGGCCGTGACGGTACGCTGTATGTGATCGCACGGGCGGGTGACGATCTGGCAACACTGCGAACGCTCGATCTTGCGAACGGGACTGTCAGCAAGGAAGCGCTGGTTGCCACGGCCGGCTACGACTTCGCGGGTGAACTGGTTCAGAACGAGAAGATGCTGGGCGTGCGTTTCACCACGGATGCGCTGACCAACCTCTGGTTCGACAGCACGATGAAAGCACTTCAGGATGCCATCGACAAAGCCTTGCCACGCACGGTCAACCTGATTTCAGTGCCAGCCCGGCCGGCCGCGCCATGGGTGCTCGTGGAAGCCTACTCCGACGTGCAGCCGTCGAGCTACTTTCTGTACGATACCAAATCAGGTCAGCTCGACCCCATTGGACAAGCCTACCCCAGGATTGATCCTGCAGGGATGGGCCGCCAGCGGGCAGTCCAGTTCAAGGCAAGAGACGGCCTCGACATGTCCGGCTTGCTGACCTTGCCGTCTGGCGGCGCCAGCAAGAATCTGCCCATGGTCGTGCTGGTCCATGGTGGTCCCTGGACACGTGGGAGCAGCTGGGGCTGGAATCCGCAATCCCAGTTCCTGGCATCGCGCGGATATGCGGTACTCGAAGTGGAATTTCGTGGCAGCACTGGCTTTGGTGCAAAACACTTCGAGGCGGGCCTGAAACAGTGGGGCCTGGCCATGCAAAACGATCTCGCAGACGGCACACGTTGGGCGATTGGCCAGGGTATCGCCGATCCGCAGCGAATCTGTATTGCGGGTGCAAGTTATGGCGGTTATGCAGCGCTGATGGGACTGATCAACGATCCATCCCTCTACCGCTGCGCGATCAACTGGATGGGGGTGACAGACATCAAGCTGATGTTTACCGGGACCTGGTTGTCGAAGTCGGACCTGTCCGAGGCCTATCTGCAATATGGCATGCCTGTCCTGATCGGGGATACCAAAAAAGATGCTGCGCAGTTGCATGCAACATCACCAATTCAGCAAGCGTCCCGAATACATCAGCCCGTTTTATTGGCCTATGGCGGCGAAGACAAGCGCGTGCCTATTCATCACGGCAAGCAATTTTATTCAGCAGTCAAGAAACAAAATAGCCAGGTCGAATGGGTCGAATACAGTGAAGAGGGCCACGGTTGGCGGTTGCCCGAAAATCGTATCGATTTCTGGCGCCGCGTCGAGCGCTTCCTGGACAAGCAAATCGGGTCGCGCGCACCCGTCGACGCAGCCAGCAAATAGGTGAATGGTCAGGTTGACGACACCTCGCCAACGGCCTTCGCCACCCTTGCGCTCTCAGCAATAGTGCGGGCATGACATCGGCAGGATGCTAGACTTTGGGTCCCGGACATGACTGTCCGGCCATCGAACCGATCGCATCGCACGTTCGGGCCAGCAAGTTGGCCCTGACACCGCGTGTCCGTCACTGCGCATCCGCAGACACGTTATGTCGCGGCGACAGCACCGTTGCTCCTGCCCGGCTGACGCCATTCAATATGCGCCATGCGCCATGCGATCAAACACGTGCAAGGAGTCGTTTTGAATAGAGTATTTTCCATGAGATTACTGGTCTCGCTGTCCCTGGCATTGCTGCTGGGACTGACCCAACCGCCGGCGTTTGCCGCCGGCCAGGACGCCGAGGCGCCCGCCGCCGCTGAATCTGCCGTCCCCGATCCGCTCAAGCGCGAGACGCCGCGCTCCATGGTCTCCGGCCTGCTCGGCGCCCTTGGTCAATCCGACTACGATCGCACCGCGCTGTACTTCGACTTGCCGCCAGCAACCAGCTCACGCCAGCGTACCAACGCGGTGGAGCAGGCGCGCGCGTTCCATGCGGTGCTGGACGATGGCGGCACGCTCGACACGTTCATCACGCTGTCCAACGACCCCAATGGCAAGGTGAGTGACGACTTGCCGGTCGATCAGGAGCGTGTCGGCGAGATCGCCATCCAGGACAAGAAAATCCCGGTGCTGCTCACGAAAGGGCAGGACGGCGAGCATCAGGTATGGCGCGTCTCGCGCGAGACGCTGACCCAGATTACCGCAGCCACCAAGCGCGCGCCCGTGGTCACCGAACCTGCGGCCGACCAGGTCATCGTTGCCGGCGCACCGCTGAAGGACTGGGCGCTGCTGCTGGGCCTTGGCGTGCTGGTGTTCGGCGGCTTGTGGATGCTGTCGGCGCTGATCGTGTTCTGCATGCGCAAACTCGTGCCCGATCCGGAAGCCAATGGCCTGTACCGCTTCTTCGAGGCGGCCCTGCCGCCGGTGAGCCTGTTGATCGCCGTCGGGGTGTTCTACAACTGGGCCGAGCAGCTGCCGGTGTCGATCGTGGCGCGCCAGACCTTGCTGCGCTATACCGGCATCGTCTCCGTCATCGCGCTGGTGTGGTTCGGTCTGCGGCTGGTCGATGCGATCTCGGAACTGGCGATTGCCCGCATGCAGCGCAGCCAGCGGCGTCAGGTCATTTCGGTCATCACGCTGGCGCGCCGCGCCGCCAAGGTCATCCTGCTGGCGTTTTCGTGCATTGCGATCCTGAGCACTTTCGGCATCGACGTCACGACGGGTATTGCGGCGCTCGGTATCGGTGGTATCGCGCTGGCGCTGGGCGCCCAGAAGACAGTGGAAAACCTGGTTGGCAGCGTGACCGTGATTGCCGACCGCCCGATGCAGGTGGGCGACTTCATCAAGGTCGGCGACGTGGTGGGCACCGTGGAAGACGTCGGCATCCGCTCGACCCGCATCCGCACCAACGAGCGCACGGTGGTGACGATTCCGAATGGCGACCTGTCGGCGCGCCAGATCGAAAACTACGCTGCGCGCGACCGGTTCCTGTTCAATCCCGTGATCGCGATCGCTTACGGCAACTCGTCGGCCAAGCTGAAGGAAGCGATTTTCATCGTCCAGCAAGTCCTGGCGGAAGAAAAGAACATGGCAGAAGGGCACCGCGCGCGCCTGGGCAGCATCAGTGAGCGCGCCTTCAACATCGAGGTGTTTTCCCACATCGATGTGCACGAGTTCGACACGCAGGTGATCATTCGCGAAAAGCTGCTGCTGACGATCTTCGAGCGGCTGGAAGCGGCTGACATCAGCCTGGCGTTCCCGACCCAGACCATCGTGTTCTCGCCGTCGCAGCTCGAAGCGGTCAGGGGCGGGTCTGCGGCCAACGGCGATGCGGACGATGCGGACCAGACCGCCAAAGCCGCTACACCAGCGCTGCCAGCGCCGCCGGCCGTGTGGACCGGCGCTACGCCGCCGCCTCGTACGTGATCATCTCGACGCCGGGCAGGTGACATTCACTCACCGCCTGCATCACCGCATCGATGGCGGCGCGGCGGGTGAAGCTCTTGCGCCAGGCGATCACGACGCGGCGCGACGGCGCCGGCCTGGTGAACGGCACATACGCCAGCAGGCCGTTCGACTCGCTCAGGTCGGTGACCGACGCGCGCGGCAGCACCGTCAGGCCGATGCCGCTGGCGACCATGTGGCGGATCGTTTCCAGCGACGAGCCTTCAAACGTGCGCTGCATGCCGGTGCCACCGCCCGGCGCCGAGAAGCGCGCCATTTCCGGGCACACTTCCAGCACCTGATCCCGGAAGCAGTGGCCGGCACCGAGCAGCAGCATCGTTTCGCTTTTCAGGTCTTCGGCCGAAATTTCCTTGCGCTTGGCCCATGGGTGGTGTTTGGGCATCGCCACGATGAACGGCTCGTCGTACAGCGGCTGCACCGCCATGCCGTGGTCGGGCAGCGGCAGCGCCATGATTGCGGCGTCGAGCTCGCCCTGGCGCAGCAATTCAAGCAGCTTGTGCGTGAAATTCTCTTGCAGCACCAGCGGCATCTGCGGCACGTTGTCGATCAGGTTTTTGACCAGCGGCGGCAGCAGGTACGGGCCGATCGTGTAGATCACGCCCAGGCGCAGCGGGCCCGCCAGCGGGTCCTTGTTCTGCTTGGCCAGTTCCTTGATGGCAGCGGTCTGCTCCAGCACGCGCTCGGCCTGCGCCACGATCTGCGCGCCCAGTGGCGTGACGGAGACTTCGGAGCCGCCGCGCTCGAACAGCAGCACGCCCAGCTCGTCTTCCAGCTTCTTGATGGCGACCGACAGCGTGGGCTGGGCCACGAAACAGGCTTCGGCCGCGTGGCCGAAGTGCTTGGCGCGGGCGACGGCGACAATGTATTTCAACTCGGTCAGGGTCATGGTGGGTGTCTCGACTAGGCGCGTTGCCGGCGCCGCGTGGTGAGCGGGGCAGCAGGGTGCGCGCCATGAAATAATGGTGTAGCGAGAATGATAGTCGATATAATCTCTTGATAGGCTCCGCCTATGCATCTTTTCTGAAAGGCCCGCATGTCCACCACGTTTGGCCCGGCGGAAGCCCAGGTCTATATCCATAAACTGCTCACGGTGATGCATCACCAGGGCGGTTCCGATCTCTTCATCTCGGCTGATTTCCCGCCGAGCATGAAATACCAGGGCGCCATGAAAGCCCTCAGCCAGCAGCGCCTGAGCGGTGAAGTCACGCGCGCGCTCGCGGTCTCGCTGATGAACGAGCGCCAGCGCGCCGAGTTCGAAACAGAGATGGAGTGCAATTTCGCGATCTCGCTGCCCAACGTCTGCCGCTTCCGCGTGAACGTCTACGTGCAGCAGCAAAGCGTCGGCATGGTGGTTCGCACCATCTCGTCCGAGATTCCCAACTTTGAAAAGCTCGACCTGCCCGAGGTGCTCAAGGATGTCGTGATGACCAAGCGCGGCCTGGTGCTGGTCGTGGGTGGCACGGGCTCGGGCAAGTCGACAACGCTGGCGGCGATGATCGACTACCGCAACAACAATTCGGCCGGTCACATCATCACGGTGGAAGACCCGGTCGAATACGTCCACAAGAACAAGAACTGCCTGATCACGCACCGCGAAGTGGGCGTGGACACGCTGTCGTGGCACAACGCGCTGAAGAACACGCTGCGCCAGGCGCCGGACGTGATCCTGATCGGCGAGATCCGCGACACCGAAACGATGGAGCACGCGATCGCGTTCGCCGAAACGGGCCACCTGTGCCTGGGCACGCTGCACGCGAACAATGCCAACCAGACGATGGACCGGATCATCAACTTCTTCCCCGAAGAACGGCGCAACCAGCTGTTGATGGACCTGTCGTCGAATCTGCGCGCGATCGTCTCGCAGCGCCTGGTGCGCACCGAAGACGGCAAGGGCCGCAAGGCCGCCATTGAAATCCTGCTCAACACGCCGACGATTGCCGAGATGATCCTGAAAGGGAACTTCCAGAGCATCAAGGAGATCATGCACAAGTCGCGCGAGCTGGGCATGTGCACGTTCGACCAGGCCTTGTTCGAGCTGTACAACAAGGGCTTCATCAGCTACGACGAAGCGATCCGCAATGCCGACTCGGCCAACGGCCTGCGCCTGCAGGTCAAGCTGTCGGGCGAGCGCAAGGAACCGGGCCTGCCGACCGGCGCCGCGCGGCCATCCGAACTGTCGATGGCGCTCGATGAAGAAACCGACGACGAACCGCCCAAACATTGACTCTGAATACCCATGCCTTCATTTGAAAACAAGCTCTGCACGCGCGCCGACCTGGCTGCGCGGATCGCCGCACTGCCAAAGCCGGTGGTGCTGACCAACGGCGTGTTCGACATCCTGCACCGCGGCCACGTGACCTATCTGGCGCAGGCGCGCGAGCTGGGCGCCTCGCTCGTGGTGGCAGTCAACACGGATGCGTCCGTCAAGCGGCTGGGCAAGGGCGACGACCGCCCGCATAACACGCTGGCCGATCGCATGGCGGTGCTGGCTTCACTGGAATCGGTCAGCCTGGTGGTCGAGTTCGACGAACAGACGGCGCTCGAAGTGGTCCAGGAAGGCCGGCCCGACATCTATGCCAAGGGCGGCGACTACGTGATGGACCAGATTCCCGAAGGGCAGGCCGTACTGGCCTATGGCGGGCGCGCGGTGGCGATCGACTTCGAGCATGACCGCTCGACCACCAAGCTGGTGGCGCGGATCCGGGGCTGACCGGCATGGCCAACGCATTTGCAATACCTGCGATGCCGGCACTGGCCGGCCTGTATCCGCCAGCGCCCGACGGCATCGTCAATCTCGAGCACGGCTACTTTGGCGCGATGGCGCAGCCGGTGCAGGCGGCGCTGGTCGAATCGGTCGACTATCTGAATCGTCATCTGAGCCCGTTCCTGCGCAGCGCGCAAGCCCTCGAGTATGGCGCGGTGCTGTGCACGCGGCTGGCCAAACTGATCAATGCCGAACCACACGAGATTCTGCTCACGCGCAGCGCGAGCGAATCGATGCAGGTGCTGATCGGGCAATACCACCGGCTGGCGCCTGGCGACGGCGTCCTGTGGAGCAACCTCGATTATCCGGCGATGCGCTATGCGATGGCGTGGCTGCAAGGGCGGCGCGGCGTGGTGCCGACGGAACTGCACTTGAGCCTGCCGTTGTCCGGTGACGCGCTGCTGGAACAGTATGCGACGGCGATCCGCGATACGCCGGGCCTGAAATTGCTTTTGCTCTCGCAGGTGTTTCCGGCCAATGGCCAGTCGGTGCCGGTGCGCGAGATCGCTGCACTGGCGCGGGCGCGCGGCGTCGACGTGCTGGTCGACAGCGCCCATGCGCTGGGCCAGCTGGACGTCGACGTGCAGGCCATGGGCATCGACTTCGTCGGCTTCAACCTGCACAAGTGGATCGGCGCGCCGCCGGGGCTGGGCTTCGCGTATATCCGGTCTTCGCGCCTGGACCGGATCGAGCCGCATTTTGGCGACCGCGATTATCCGGCGGACGATATCCGGGGACGCCTGCATGCCGGCATGCCGCCGATGAGCGCGATCATGGCTGCGCCGGTGGCGCTCGACGTGCATGCGCAACTGGGCGGTTCGGCAGCAAAAGGCGCGCGGCTCGCGTGGCTCAGGAATTACTGGGTGCAGCGCGTGGCGGACCTGCCGGGCCTGCAGTTGATGAGCCCGCTGGTGGGCGACACGGCGCTGGCGGCGTTTACGATCGACGGCATGCGCGCGCGTGACGTGCAGGCGGCGCTGCTGGAGCGCTTCGGCGTGTTCACGGTGGAGCGGCCGGTGGGCGACGCCAGCCTCGTGCGCGCCACGGTGGCGTTGACGACCACGGTGGAAGAACTCGATCGCCTGGTCGAGGGCTTGACGGTGCTGACCGGCGAAGCGGCAGGTGCCTGATGACGGGCACGTCGATGTACACGCTCTCGCCGATTCCCGCAGACTTGATCCATGGGGCGGTCGAGCTCCAACGCACCGATGCCGGCCTGCTGCCGCAGCGTTTGCCGGCCTGGGCGCTCGCGCAGCACCTGGATGTGCAACTGGCGCTGGCCGCCGCACAGCCATCCGGCGTACGGCTGGCGTTTCGGACCACGGCCCGTGTCGTCGAGGTGCTGGTGCTGCCGACCAAGCGCCGCTACGGCAAGATGGCGCCGCGGCCCGACGGTATCTTTGATCTGGTGGTCGATGGGAAGCTGCTCCAGCAGGCGAGCGCGCCAGGCGGCAAGCTCCTCGAGATCGACATGATCAGCGGCGCAACGCGGGTACATCCGGGCGAACCGCACTGGCTGCGCTTTGCCGACCTGCCGGCGGGTGACAAGACCGTCGAACTCTGGCTGCCGCACGACGAGACGACCGAGCTAGTGAGCCTGCGCGCGGATGCGCCGGTGTCGGCGCTATTGAAAGGCGGCCAGCGCCGCTGGCTCCATCACGGCAGTTCGATCAGCCAGGGCTCGAATGCGACCCATCCGACCGGCATCTGGCCTGCGGTGGCCGCCAGCCTGGCCAACGTCGACCTGTTCAATCTGGGCTTTGGCGGCAATGCCTTGCTCGACCCGTTCACGGCGCGCACGATCCGCGACCTGCCGGCGGACCTGATCAGCCTGAAGCTCGGCATCAACCTCGTCAACACCGACCTGATGCGCGTGCGCGCGTTCGGGCCGGCCGTGCACGGCTTTCTCGACACGATCCGCGAAGGACGGCACCGGACTACGCCGCTGCTGGTGATCTCGCCGACCTGGTGCCCGATCCATGAAACGACGCCGGGACCGACCATGTTCGATGGCAAGGCCATGGAGCAGGGCAGGCTGCTGTTCCGGGCGATGGGCAACGACGCCGAGCGGCGTCAGGGCAAGCTGACGCTGGGTGTGATCCGCGAGCAGTTGCAGAGGATCGTGGCGCAGCGGGCAGCGACCGATGCGCACATCCATTATCTCGATGGCAGCGCGCTGTATGGCGCCGACGACAACGCGCACCTGCCGCTGCCCGATGCGCTGCATCCGGACGCTGCCACGCACCGGCTGATCGGTGAGCGCTTTCATGCGCAGGTGTTTGCCGATGGCGTGTTCGGCCATCGGCGCTGAAGGTGTTCAGAGCATCGTGCGGAACGTTGCGCGCAGATGCTCAACGAGAGTGGCCGGGTTTTCCATCGCCGCGAAGTGGCCACCGCGTTCGGCCTCGCCAAAGAAGCGCAGGTCGGCGAAGCGCGATGCGGCCCAGCGCTCCGACAGACGCATCTGCTCGCCTGGAAACATGCTGATGCCGGCTGGCAGGGGCAGCGGGGCGGTGGGCATGCCCTTGGCCATCTCGCGCGCGGCTTCCCAGTAAAACCGCGCCGAGGTGGGCCCGGTATTGGTCAGCCAGTACATCATCACGTCGTCGATCAGGCGGTCCGGCGCGATTGCGCGCTCCGGCTGGCCGTCGGTATCGGACACATCCTGGAACAACGCGTACAGCCAGCTGGCCAGGCCTACCGGTGAGTCCGCCAGCGCAAACGCGACCGATTGCGGGCGCGTGCACTGGAGCTTCATGTAGCCCGAATAGTCCTTTTCGTAGCGGGCGGCATCGTCGAGCATGCGCTGCTCTTCTGGCGTCGCGTCGGCGATTTCCTGCTCGGTCGGGTGAAACATCACCATATTCAGGTGGATGCCCGCCAGGCCCGGCACGCGCATGTGCGCCAGGGCACTCGTGACGGCCGCGCCCCAATCGCCGCCTTGCGCCACCCAGCGCTCGCCGTAGCCGAGGCGGCGCATCAGTTCCGCAAAGGCCTGCGCCGTGCGGCCGACGCCCCAACCCGGTTCGGGTGGCTTATCGGAAAAGCCGAAGCCGGGCAGGGCCGGAATCACCAGATGAAATGCATCGGACGCGAGGCCGCCATGCGCCTGTGGCTGCGTCAGCGGTCCGATCAGCTCGCGAAATTCCAGCACCGAGCCCGGCCAGCCATGCGTCAGCAGCAGCGGCGTCGCGTTCGGTTCCGGTGAGCGGATATGCAGGAAGTGAATGCCCAGTCCATCGATGACGGTGCGGCTGCTGCCCCACTCGTTGAGCGCGGCTTCCGTGCTGCGCCAGTCGTAACCGTCCTGCCACCGTTCCACCAATGCGCGGATGCGGGCCAGTTGCGGGCCCTGCGAGGTGTCGTTCACGGTCTCGGCATCGGGCCAGCGCGTGCGCGCCAGTCGGTCGGCAAGGTCGGTCAGGTCGGCGTCTGGAATATGGATGGGAAATGCGTCGATTGCAGTGTGCATGGCGGGCCTGTCAAGTCGGTGATGGGGCAGGGGCCGGCGTGACCCGTGCGTGTTCGGGTTTTACAGAACGATCTCGCCCTGGTCGGCGCCATTCCAGTAGTGGATTCGGACGGCGCGAACGCGTATCATGACCAATCCCGGCGTGTCGACGCCTTGCTCGAACCAATGATCGAGCCCTGCCGTCCAGTGCGCTGCGAACATGGCCTTGTCGCGAATCAGTTCTGCATTGCCTTGCACTGCGATGAACAGCGGTGGCTGCCCATGGGGGCCGGAAGCACCGGTAAAGGTCAGGCCAACCGCTGCGTCGCCCTCGATGTCGGCCACGGTACGGGCCTGGTCATAAGTGAAAAAGTAGCTGTCCCCGTGATAGTCGACCTCGCCGTTGTTGCTCATGGGCCGGCTGGCGAAGGCGCCGCCTTCGGTGCGGGTCGAGAGCATGCCAAAATCAATGGCCTTCATATTGTCAGATAGAAATTTCAAACGCATGTCCATCGCTTCACCTTTGATTGAGAATTCAGAAACTGAACTATACCATTCAGTTCATTTTATTATGATGACTATGTTGCCATGCGCGTGACATCCAACCTGCCGGAGCCAGAACAAGCGCCAGCCACGCGCAAGCGGGGTGGCCGGCCGTCTGCCGAGCATGCCGGTGAAGTGGACCGCCGCATCCTCGATGCAGCGACAACGCTGTTCCTGCGCGCGGGTTTCGATGCGACGAGCTGCGACCAGGTCGTTGCCATGGCGGGCGCCGGCAAGGCGACGCTGTACGCACGCTACGCTAACAAGGATGCGTTGTTCAGCGCCGTCGTGCACCGCGCGCTAGAGGGCGTGGCGCCGGCTGCGCCCGACCTGGCGCCTGCCATGTCGATACGGGAACGCTTGCGCGCGGTGGGACTGCATCTGCTGCAGCAGGCGCTCACGGAAGAGTCGGTGGCGCTGCTGCGGGTCTGTTTGACGACTGCACAGCGGCTACCAGAATTGTCGCGGATGGTGGACCAGTCTGGACGCGACAGCGGCGTGGCGAGCATCGTTGCCGCGCTGGCGGGGCCGGCGCAAGATCAGATCGCAGCGGCCACGGCCATCGCGCAGCGTTTCATCGACCTGGTGATCGTGCCGCAGCAGATGCGCGCCCTGGTTGGCGACGACCGCGAGCAACTCGACACCGCCGCTACGCGCCGCGTCGATGAAGCCATCGACCTGCTCGCCCGCGCCGGTCTGCTCGATGCATTCGAATGAGTGGCACAAGCTGGCACAAGCCGGGGTCAGGTCTGACATGCGGACACAAGCTCTACTGTAATCCCGTCTTTTTATTATCGGTATGGCCTCGGTTTTGAGGCCAGCTTTTCATATGTGCCTCTCAACAGTCGAGGCCGTGTCCGAATGTCAGACCTGACCCCGGCTTTTTCTTCGAGCTGTCGAGGCCGTGTCCGAATGTCAGACCTGACCCCGGCTTTGACCCGGCTTTTGACACGACGGCCGGTTTAGAAAGTGGTGTCGGTTCAGGCGCCGCCGGCGTAGCCGTTCTGGCGCCAGGCTTCGTAGACGACGACCGCCACCGTATTCGACAGATTCAGGCTGCGGTTATCGGGGCGCATCGGCAGGCGGATGCGCTGGGCGGGTGGGAATGTCTCGCGCAGGGCGGGGGGCAGGCCACGCGATTCCGGGCCGAATACGAACACGTCGCCCGGCTGGAAGTGGGCGTCGGCGAAGGGCGCCGAGCCGTGCGTGGTCAGGGCGAACATGCGCGCCGGGTCCGGTTGGGTGTCCGCCAGGAACGCGGCCCAGTCCTTGTGCACCTTCATCGTCGCGTAGTCGTGGTAATCGAGGCCGGCGCGGCGCATCTTGGCGTCGTCCAGCGGAAAGCCGAGCGGCTCGATCAGGTGCAGTTGCACGCCGGTGTTGGCGCACAGGCGGATCACATTGCCGGTATTCGGCGGTATTTCTGGTTCGACCAGGACGACGTGGAACAACGTGCTTCTCCTTGATGATGAGGCTTATCCATGCGGCGGGGTGCGCGCGAAGACGATGTTCGTCACGCGCGCAGCGCCCGCCCGTTTCAATACGGCGGCAATTTCTGCCAGTGTGTGGCCGCTCGACATGACATCGTCGACCACGCCCACATGCCGGCCATGTACGTCGAACGTGCTGGGCACGCCAAACGCGTCCCGCACGTTCCTGCGCCGGTCGCCCGGTCCGGCGCCCGATTGTGGCGCTGTCTCGCGCAGCCGGTGCAGCAGTTGCGGGACGACCGGCACGCCCAGCGCGCGGGCCAGCGGGCGCGCGACTTCGAGCGCCTGGTTGTAGCCGCGCTCGATCAGGCGGGCCGGGCCCAGCGGCACCGGACACAACACGTCGGGCAACGCCCGTGCCTCGGACCCGATGGCCGCATGCAGCACGCGCGCCATCCACGGCGCCAGCGCCAGTTGCGCGCCAAACTTCAGCTGCAGCACCAGGCTATCGAGCGGCGCCGCGTAGTCGCAGGCCGCCCAAGTGGCATCGAAGGGCGGCGCCTGCGCCAGACAGGCGCCGCAATGCCGTGTGCTGTCCAGCGCGCCGGTGGGATTGGCGCAGCAGGGGCAGCGCGGCGTCGGCGCTACATACGCCTGCTCGCAAGCGGCGCACACCGCCGCCCGCGCGTGCCCGCCACAGAGTGCGCAGCACGAGGGCAAGAGTGCGTCCAGCAGCGCGTGCACGAGGCGCATCGGCAGCGGGCGAAGGTCCGGCATCGGCTCGGCGTCCCACAAACGGTTAAACTGCCCACATTATCTCATCACGCATCCGATCCCATGGCATCTCCTCAATCCCCGTCCAAGCTGAGCGCGCCCATTGACCTGTCGCGTGTGCGCAACCTGTTCGCGCGGCCCGAACGCATTGCGTCGTCGGATTTCCTGCGCCGCGAAATCGCCGCGCGCATGCACGAGCGCCTGAGTCTGGTGAAGATCATCCCCAAGCAAGTGCTCGACGCCGGCTGCGGCCCCGGGGGCGACCTGGCCCTGTTGCAAAAGACCTATCCATCGGCGCAGATCGTCGGCCTGGATGGCGCCGGCGCCATGGCGCGCGCGGCGAAAAAGCCGGGCGCCTCGGGTTCGCTCAATCAGTTATTGAGCCGGTTGATGCCGGCCAAGGCGGGCGTCGACATCCTGTGCGGTGACTACGGCAACCTGCCGCTTGGCCCGAACTCGGTCGATTTGTTGTGGTCGAACCTGGCGTTGCACTGGCATCCGTTGCCCGACCGCGTGTTTGCCGAATGGCGCCGCGTGCTGCGCGTCGAGGGCTTGCTGATGTTTTCCAGCTTCGGTCCCGACACGTTCACCGAACTGCGCACGGCATTTGCGGCGCTGGATGCTTATCCGCACACGTTGCCATTTGTCGACATGCACGATTTCGGCGATCAGCTGGTCGAGGCGGGCTTTTCGACACCGGTCATGGACATGGAGCGCATCACGGTCACCTACGACACGCCGCAGGCGCTGCTGCGCGACGTACGCGCGCTGGGCGGCAATCCGCTCGAATCGCGCCGGCGCGGCTTGATTGGCCGTGCGGCCTGGCAGCGTGTGCTCGCTGCGCTCGAGGCGCAGCGCCTCCCCGATGGCAAGCTGGGCCTGACCTTCGAAGTGATCTACGGCCACGCGTTTCGCCCGGCGCCGCGCCAGACGGCAGCTGGTGAATCGATCGTCCGCTTCCAGCCACGCAAGCCGTAACGTCGTCGCCGCGCACGGGCAGATTGGCGGGGTCCCCGATATTCCTTGAATAAAAATTAGTGCTTTAGATATAATCAATTGCTATTTTTCACGTCTAGCCGATAGAATCGCTTGAAAAAGCGGCATCGCAAGCCGCGAAACAGAGTCAAAACAGAAACAGAAAAAGAATTGCAGCAGCCGCAGAGATGCCCCGGCACGGCATCGGTGTTCTGCGGCCAGCACGGAGCGGCGTCGTTCGTTCGTGGAATGGCTGACCGTTTAAAAATAATTCTTATTTTTTGGGTGGTTGGGGACATACATGACATATGCAACGCGACTTCGGGCCGTGCTGTACGGCTGTGCCGTACTCGGCGCCGCCGCTGGTTCTGTGCCGGCTTGGGCGCAGCAACTGACGGGCCGGCCTCAGGAGCACCAGCTCAATATGCAGGCCCCGGTCACTGCCGTCGGCGCCGACATCTACGGCTTGCACATCTGGATGATGATCGTCTGCCTGGTGATCTTCGTCGCCGTGTTCGGCGTCATGTTCTACTCGGTCTTCAAGCACCGCAAATCCCTGGGCCACAAACCGGCCACCTTCCACGAATCCACCGCCGTCGAGATCGCCTGGACGATCGTGCCGTTCCTGATCGTCATCGGGATGGCGCTGCCGGCCACCAAGACCGTCGTGGCGCTGAAAGACACCTCCAATGCCGACCTGACCATCAAGGCCACTGGCATGCAGTGGAAATGGGGCTACGACTACCTGAAAGGCGAGGGCGAGGGCATCTCGTTCCTGTCGAACCTGTCCACGCCACGCTCGCAGATCGGTGAGCCCGGCGTCGCCCCCACTGAGGCCCGTACCGAGAACTACCTGCTCGAAGTCGATAACGAGATGGTCGTGCCGGTCAACAAGAAGATCCGCATGGTCTTCACGGCCAACGACGTGATCCACGCCTGGACCGTACCGGCGTTCGCCATCAAACAGGATGCGATACCCGGCTTCGTGCGCGACGGCTGGTTCAAGGCCGAGCAGATCGGCGTGTACCGCGGCAACTGCGTCGAGCTGTGCGGCAAGGACCACGCATTCATGCCGATCGTCGTGCGCGTCGTGTCCGATGCCGACTACACGGCCTGGGTCGCCGGCAAGAAGAAAGAGATGGCGGCGCTGGCCGACGATCCCACCAAGGTCTGGACCATCGACGAACTCAAAACCCGTGGCGAAGCCGTCTACACCGCCAACTGCGTGGCCTGCCACCAGGTCAATGGCAAGGGCATCCCGGCGGCGTTCGCGGCGCTGGACGGCTCGCCAAATGTCCTGGGCAGCAAGGCGCACCAGATCGACATCCTGCTGCACGGCCAGAAGAGTGGCAAGTTCCCCACCGCGATGCCGGCCTGGCCACAATTGTCCGACACCGAGATCGCCGCCGTGATCACCTATACCCGCAATTCCTGGTCGAACAAGGCTGCGGAAAATATCGTCCAGCCGGCCGAAGTCCTGGCCGCCCGCAAATAATGTCCGCCACCAACGCACGTAACGAGCAGGGGTAACGCCATGAGCACCACGACGATCGACCACGCACCAGGTCACGGCAATGAGCACGGTAATGAGCACGGCCACGCACACGACGAACACCACGACCATCCGCACGGCTGGCGGCGCTGGGTGTATGCCACCAACCACAAGGACATCGGCAGCCTGTACCTGTGGTTTTCGTTCATCATGCTGCTCTCGGGCGGCGTGCTGGCGCTGATGATCCGGGCCGAGCTGTTCCAGCCCGGCCTGCAGTTCGTACGCCCCGAATTCTTCAACCAGCTCACGACCATGCACGGGCTGATCATGGTGTTCGGCGCGATCATGCCGGCCTTCGTCGGCTTTGCCAACTGGATGCTGCCGCTGCAGGTCGGCGCATCCGACATGGCGTTTGCGCGCATGAACAACTTCTCGTTCTGGCTGCTGCCACCGGCGGCGATCCTGCTGGCCACGTCGTTCCTGGTGCCGGGCGGGGCGACCGCCGCCGGCTGGACGCTGTACGCGCCGCTGTCGACGCAGATGGGCCTGGGCATGGACATGGCGATCTTTGCGATGCACATCATGGGCGCATCGTCGATCATGGGCTCGATCAACATCATCGTCACCATCCTGAACATGCGCGCACCCGGCATGACGCTGATGAAGATGCCGATGTTCTGCTGGACCTGGCTGATCACCGCCTACCTGCTCATCGCCGTGATGCCGGTGCTGGCCGGCGCGATCACGATGACGCTGACCGACCGCCACTTCGGCACCTCGTTCTTCAACGCCGCCGGCGGTGGCGATCCGGTGATGTACCAGCACATCTTCTGGTTCTTCGGCCACCCCGAGGTCTACATCATGATCCTGCCGGCATTCGGCATCGTCTCGCAGATCATTCCGGCGTTTGCCCGCAAACCGTTGTTTGGCTACGCCTCGATGGTCTACGCGACGGCGTCGATTGCGATCCTGTCGTTCGTCGTCTGGGCCCACCACATGTTCACGACCGGCATGCCGGTGACGTCGCAATTGTTCTTCATGTACGCGACGATGCTGATTGCCGTGCCGACCGGCGTCAAAATCTTCAACTGGGTCGCCACGATGTGGAAGGGCTCGATGACGTTCGAGACGCCGATGCTGTTTGCGGTCGGCTTCATTTTCGTGTTCACGATCGGCGGCTTCACGGGCCTGATCCTGGCGGTGACCCCAATCGACATCCAGGTGCACGACACCTATTACGTCGTGGCTCACTTCCACTACGTGCTGGTGGCCGGCTCGCTGTTCGCACTGTTCGCGGGCTTCTATTACTGGGCGCCGAAGTGGACCGGGCACATGTACCCGGAAGCGCGCGGCAAGATGCACTTCTGGCTGTCGCTCATCACGTTCAACGTCACGTTCTTCCCGATGCACTTCCTGGGCCTGGCCGGCATGCCGCGCCGTTATGCCGATTACGCCGTGCAGTTCACTGACTTCAACATGATCGTCTCGATCGGCGCGTTCGGCTTCGGCTTCAGCCAGGTGTACTTCCTGTTTGCAGTCGTGCTGCCGACGATCCGCGGCGGTGCCAAGGCGCCTGCGAAACCATGGGAAGGCGCCGAAGGCCTGGAGTGGACCGTGCCGAGCCCGGCGCCGTTCCACACGTTCGAGACGCCACCGCTGGTGAAGTAAGGACAATCCGATGACCGCGCCACGCAAACCCAATAACCTGAGAACCGCGCTGTGGCTGGCCGGCCTGGCGCTGTTCTTCTTCATCAGCGTGTTCGTCAAGTTCACGCTCCTGAGCTGATATGGCCACCGGCGTCAAACTGCTGCGCCTGAACCGCCGCACCTTCGGCAAGCTGGTGGTGGTGGCCGTGGCGATGTTCGGCTTCGGCTATGCGCTGGTGCCCGTGTACCGGCAGATTTGCGAAGTGCTGGGCATCAACGTGCTCACGCAGCAGGATGGGTTTGTCGCGGCGCCGACCAACAGTCAGGTCGACAAGTCGCGCACGATCACGATCGAGCTCGACGGTAATTCGCAGGGCCCGTGGCGGTTCCGGCCAACCACGCGCAGCATCGACGTGCATCCGGGCGAACTGGCCACCGTCATGTACGAGGTCGTCAACACGCAGGGCAGGGCAGTGAAAGCGCAGGCGATTCCGAGCTATGCGCCGCAGTCGGCCACGCCGCACTTCATGAAGGTCGAGTGCTTCTGCTTCCGCGAGCAGACGCTGGCCCCGAACGAAGCGCGCCAGATGCCGGTGGTGTTCTTCATCGATCCCAAGTTGCCGCGCGAAGTGAAGAACATCACGCTGTCGTACACATTCTTTGAAATTGGCGGGGCGTTCAAGGCCGCCGCCGCGCCGAAAGAAGGCGATGCAAACGGATAAGCCCCATCAGCGCAAGGGGAGTTTTCTGGCCAGCATGAAGGCTGTGCTGTGGTCGTTCTTCGGCGTGCGCAAGCGCGCCGATTACGAGAACGATGCGGCCAGCCTGAACCCGGTCCACGTGATCGTCGCCGGTCTGATCGGGGTGGCGATCTTCATCGGCCTGATCATGCTGGCGGTAAGTTTCGCGGTGGCATAAGTACGTCATTCCCGCAGAGGCGGGAATCCAAGCAAGCATGCATGACGCAACAATCAACAGCATCGCCCGAGGAGATAAAGATGAGTTCGTCACAACCAGCTTCGCCAACGACCGCCGCGCCTTATTACTTCGTTCCCGGCCCCTCGCGCTGGCCGTTGCTGGCCGGCCTGTCGATGCTGGTGACGATGGCCGGCGCGTCGGGCTGGGTCAACGGGCTGCCGTTCGCGATGCCCGTGTGCCTGACGGGCATCGTCGCGATGCTCGTCGTGCTGTACTTCTGGTTCGGCGAAGCGATCGGTGAATCCGAATCGGGGTTGTACGGCAAGCGCATCGATTTGTCGTTCCGCTGGTCGATGAGCTGGTTCATTTTCTCGGAAGTGATGTTCTTCGGCGCGTTCTTTGGCGCGCTGTTTTATGCGCGCGTGATTTCGATGCCGTGGCTGGGCGACCTCGATCACCAGATCCTGTGGCCTGATTTTTCGGCGCACTGGGGCAATACCGGACCGGCCGGCATCGTCGAGGGCTTCCGCACCATGGGGCCGTTCCCGATCCCGACCATCAACACGGCGCTGCTGCTGACGTCGGGCGTGACGCTGACCATTTCGCACCACGCCCTGCGCGCCGGCCACCGCGCCAAGACCGCGTTCTGGCTGGCCGCGACCATTTTGCTGGGTGCCGTGTTCATGGGCTTCCAGGTGTATGAATACATGCACGCCTACCAGGACCTGAACCTCAAGCTCACGTCGGGCATCTACGGTTCGACCTTCTTCATGCTGACGGGGTTCCACGGTTTCCATGTGACGATGGGCGCGATCATGCTGTCGGTAATTTTGTACCGAGTGCTGCGCGGGCATTTCACGGCCGAACACCACTTCGGCTTCGAAGGGGCCGCGTGGTACTGGCACTTCGTCGATGTGGTGTGGCTGGGCCTGTACGTAGTGGTGTACTGGCTGTAAGCAAGCACAACCCGATCAACGCAATCCGGTCGGCGCAATCCACCCCATCTGGTGCGCCGCCAGCAGGCACAGGAACAGCACGATCGACAACCCCACCCGCAGCGCCAGCGCATTGACGGTGCGGTTGGTGCGCCCCTTGTCGCGCATCATGAAGAACAGGGCCGACGCCAGGCTGGCCAGGATCAGGACGAAGGCGATGGCAACGAAGATTTTCATGATGGACCCGCGAAAGGTTGAGAATTCATTGTAATGCGCTTCGCCTTCCGATTTCGCCCCGTCGCCCTGATTGCAGCACTGATTGTGGCCCTCATCGGCATCATGCTCGGCAATTGGCAACAGGACCGGGCCGCCTACAAGACCGCCCTGCAGGCGCGCCAGCTGGCGCGCGCCGCCGAGCCACCGTTTTCCCTCGGTCCCGCCATCGCCGCGTCCCCGGATCTTGAATTTCGCCGCGTGCGCGTACACGGCGAATTCGTCGCCGGCTGGCCCGTCCTGCTCGCGAACCGCCCGCGCGGGAGCCAGTCCGGGTTCTATCTCGCAATGCCGTTTAAAATAGCGGGTGCCGACGAGCACGTGCTGGTGCTGCGTGGCTGGTTGCCGCGCCAGGCCGAGTTCGACAAGCTGCCGACATTTGCGACGCCAGCCGGGCCGGTCACGCTCGAAGGACGGCTCGTCCTGTCCGCCGGCAAGGTGATGGAACTGGGCGACGGCCCGCCGCTGGCGCCGGGCGCGGCGGTGCAGAACCTGACGCCGCAGGCACTGGCGCAGGCAAGCGGCCTGCGCTTGCTGCCGTTTCTCGTGCAGCAGACGCTGCCGGCGACGCCGGCCGACCTGATGGCGCGTGACTGGCCGCTGCCCGAGGCAGGGATCGACAAACACCGCGGCTATGCCTTCCAGTGGTATGCACTGGCGGCGCTGGCCCTTCTTTTTTATGTGATGACGGGATTTCGACGTGGCTCAAGAACAACTCGCTGACCCTGACACCGCGCGCCGCCGCGGCCGCCTCAAGCTGCTGCTGGTGCTGCTGATCTGCGCCGCGCCGCTGATCGTGTCGTACATTACCTTCTACATCGTCAAGCCGACCGACCGCACCAATTACGGCACGATCCTCGATGCACGCACGCTACCGATCCCGCAGATGGCCACGACCACGCTCGACGGCCAGCCGCGCACGCTCGCCGACCTGAAAGGCAAGTGGGTCATGCTGCGCGTGGGCGGTGGCAAGTGCGACGATGAATGCATGCGCCAGCTGTACGCGATGCGCCAGTGGCGCACGATGCAGGGCAAGAATATGGAACGGATGGAACGCGTGTGGCTGATCACGGACAGCGAACCGCTCGACACTGTCATGATGCGCGAATACGACGGCATGGAATTGCTGCGCGCGCCGGCCGCGACGGTGGCCAAGTGGCTGCCAACCGAAGCAGGCCACCCTCCGAGCGACCATATCTACCTGATCGACCCGCTGGGCAACCTCATGATGCGCTTCCCGTTCCAGCCCGAACCGGGCCGCGTCTACAAGGACATCGCCAAACTGCTCAAGGCATCGGCCATCGGCTGAACCACGTTACCGGTAAAGAATCACATGGACCTGTCTTCCCTCATACACCTCGGCCTGATGGGCCTGCTCGTGGCCAGCCTGCCGCTGGCGATCGTCTGGATGTCGTCCGACGCCCACAAATACCGCAAGCTGGTCTGGGTGATGGTGTTTTTGACGTTCGACCTGATCGTGTTCGGCGGCTTCACGCGCCTGACCGACTCGGGCCTGGGTTGCCCGGACTGGCCGGGCTGCTATGGCGAAGCCAACCCGTTCCTGGCGCACGAGCAGATCGCCGCGGCCGAAGCCGCGATGCCGACCGGTCCGGTCACGGTGGCCAAGGCCTGGATCGAGATGATCCACCGCTACCTGGCAATGGGCATCGGCGCGCTGATCCTGGCGCTGCTGTTCACGTCGGTAAAACAATGGCGCCGCACGCACGACGCCGTGTTCCAGCCGGCCATGCCGATCGCCTTGCTGGCCTCGGTGCTGGTGCAGGGCGCGTTCGGCGCCTGGACCGTGACGCTCAAGCTGCAACCGGTGATCGTCACCATCCACCTGTTGCTGGGCATGACGCTCCTGGCGATGCTGGTCTGGATGGGATGCCGCGAAGACGCGCTGCTCAAGCCGGCGGCGCCACTTCGCGGTCCTGGTTTGGTCGCACGGCTGCGCAGTCTGCGCTGGCTGTCACTGCTCGCTGCCGTCGTGCTCACCGTCCAGATCGCGCTGGGCGGGTGGGTAAGCACTAACTATGCAACCATGGCCTGCGACACGTTCCCGCTCTGCCAGGGCGCGCTCGTGCCGGAGCTCGATTTCGAGCATGGCTTCCACCTGTGGCGCGAGCTGGGCAAGACGATGGAAGGGCATTATTTGCCGTTCTCGGCGCTGGTGGCGATCCACTGGGTGCACCGCGCCTTTGCGCTGGCCGTCGTGCTGGTGCTGGGTCTGGCGGCGTGGCGCGCCTGGCGCCTGCCGGTGCTGGGCAAGACTGCCCGCCTGCTGGTGCTGGTCATGGTGGCGCAGCTGTGCACGGGCATCGCGACCGTGTATTTCAGCTTTCCGCTGGCGATTGCCGTCATGCATAACGCCGGGGCGGCGCTGCTGGTGATCCTGGTGACCATGTTAAACTACCGGGTGAAGTTCCAACTCGACGCGGCCCGCGCTGTCCCAGCGCCCGGACTCGCCGCGTCCGCAAGCACCCATTGATGACAACCCAGACAGCCATCCCCAAGCCCCAGAGCCGTTTCTCGCAGTATTGGACCCTGACCAAGCCGCGCGTGACGAAGCTGGCGGTATTTTGCGCCGTGATCGGGATGTTTCTCGCCACGGACGGCTTCCCGGGTTGGCAAACGCTGATCGCCGGCACCGCCGGTATCTGGCTGCTGGCGGCTGCCGCATTCGCTGTCAATTGCCTGGTCGAGGCGCGCGTCGATGCGCGCATGACGCGCACCGCGCGCCGCGCCACCGCCTCGGGCGAACTGAGCACGACGCAGACCGTGGTCTTTTCGTCGATCATCGGCGGCCTGGGCATGCTGGTGCTGTACACGCTCGTCAATCCGCTGACCATGTGGCTGACCTTCGTCACGTTCGTCGGCTACGCCTTCATCTACACGCTGCTGCTCAAGCCGAACACGTCGCAGAACATCGTCATCGGCGGCCTGTCGGGCGCGATGCCGCCGGCGCTGGGCTGGGCGGCGGTGGCCAACGAAGTCCCGATGGAAGCGTGGCTGCTGGTCCTGATCATTTTCATGTGGACCCCGCCGCACTTCTGGGTGCTGGCGATGTATCGCCGCGAAGACTACGCGCGCTCGGGCCTGCCGATGCTGCCGATCACGCACGGCATGAAATTCACGGGCCTGCAGGTGTGGCTGTACACGATCGGCCTGGCCGCTACCACCTTGCTGCCGTTCGCGGTCGGCATGAGCGGCCTGATCTATCTGGCGGCTGCGGTGCCGCTCAATGCGGTCTTCCTGCGCCACTCGTGGCGCGTGCACCGCAACTACAGCGATGCGCAGGCGCGCAAGACGTTCACGTGGTCGATCGTCTACCTGTCGCTGCTGTTCGCGGCGCTGCTGGTCGACCACTATTTCAAGTTCTGATAACGGGTTCAAGATGAAACGACTGCTGACCATCGCGGCGTTCTCGGCCGTGGCGCTGTTTGCCACCGGCTGCGACAAGCTGCGCGACAAAGCCCCGGCCTTCCACAACACGGACGTGACGGGCGTCGACTATGCCAAGGGCTTCACGCTGACCGACCACACCGGCAAGGTGCGCACGCTCGAAGACTTCCGCGGCAAGATCGTCGTGATGTTCTTCGGCTATACCCAATGCCCGGACGTGTGCCCGACCACGATGGCCGAAATGGCGACCGTGCTGAAAGAAATGGGCCCGTCGGCCGATGAAGTGCAGGTGCTGTTCGTGACGGTCGACCCCGAACGCGACACGCAGGAACTGCTGTCGCACTATGTGCCAGCGTTCGACAAGCGCTTCATCGGCCTGTACGGCGACGCCGCTGCGACGGCGAAAGTGGCCAAGGAATTCAAGGTGTTCTACGCCAAGGCGCCGGGCGCCGACGCGAGCAGCTACACGGTCGACCACACGGCCGGCAGTTTCGTGTTCGACAAACAGGGCCAGCTGCGCCTGTTCGTGCGCCATGGCCAGGGGCCGGGCCTGATCGCCCACGACCTGCGTCAACTGCTATGATGCCGTAAATACCACTTCCCTGAGGCAGCATGGAGCAGCAACGACCCGGCAGGAACTACACCCGCATCGCCATGGTCATCCTGCTCACGCTGGGCTGCCTTTATGTGCTGCGGCCGTTTTTGCCGGCGATCCTGTTCGCCGCCGCCGTCGCCATCTCGAGCTGGCCGCTGTATCTGCGGCTGCTCACGCGCCTGAACGGCCAGCGCACGATCGCAGCGCTGACCATGACGCTCTCGCTCACGCTGCTGTTCATCATTCCGCTGTCGATGGTCGCCTACAACCTGGGCGACGACGTCGCACGTGGCTTCGGCGAACTGCGCCTCTTGATCGAGCACCGTGAACTGGCGCCGCCCACCTGGCTGCGCGACATCCCGCTGGTCGGCCCGTCGGTCGAGACCTATCTGAATAACCTGATCGCCAGCCGCGAGCAGATGCTGGCGCTGGCCCAGCGCATGCTCGAGCCGGCGCGCCACTGGCTCGTCAAGGGCGGCCTGATGCTCGGCACCGGCGTCGTGCAAATGAGCCTGGCCGCATTCGTGAGCTTCTTCCTGTACCGCGACGGCAATGGCCTGCTGTCGATCATCGAAGTCACGATGCGCAAGGTGATGGGCGAGGGCGCCGAGTCGATCCAGGCCACCGTCAGCCAGACGGTGCGCGGCGTGATGTACGGCCTGCTCGGCACCGCGCTGGCCCAGGCGATCGTCGCCGCCATCGGCTTTGCGATTGCCGGCGTGCCAGCCGTGCCGCTGCTGTCGGTGCTGATCTTCCTGACGTCGCTGATTCCGTTCGGCCCGCCACTGGTCTGGGGCGGCGCCGCGCTCTGGCTGTTCGCGCAGGGCGAGACAGGCTGGTCGATCTTCATGACGGTGTGGGGCGCGGTCTTGATCAGCGGTGTCGACAACGTCGTGCGGCCGATGCTGATCAGCCGTGGCAGCAGCCTGCCGTTCCTGCTCACGCTGCTCGGCGTGCTGGGCGGCCTGATCGCATTCGGCTTCATCGGGATGTTCATCGGGCCGGTGCTGCTGGCGGTGGGTTACTCCCTGATGAGCGAGTGGACCGGCACCGAAGATCCGATCGTCAAGCACGACGAAGAACGCATCGTCGAATAGAGTCGATCGGAGTTTTCCTGCTGGAACCGTAAGAGGGGTGCACGAACCGCTGTGCTATCGTCGGCAGCACATACTCGTGAACCAACAAGGCATGATGAATGGCCCGCTTGCCGTGCGCAACCGGGCTGTCGCCGCCCCCTCGAAAGGAACTCAATGAACCGTTTCAACGATAAAACCGTCCTCGTCACCGGCGCCGCATCCGGCATCGGCCTGTCGGCTGCCCGCCGCTTTCTGGATGAAGGCGCCCGTGTCGTCATGCTCGATATCGATGGCGATAAACTCGACAAAGCTGCCGCCAGCCTTCCCCAGGATCGCGTGCTCGTGCAGGTCGGTGACACCGCCGACAAGGCCACCGCGACAGCCGCTGTCAAGGCCACCATCGAGCGCTTCGGCGGCCTGCACATCCTGATCAACAATGCCGGCATCGCGACGGACGGCGACATCATGGCCACGAGCGAAGAAGACTTCACGCGCGTCATGGCCGTCAATGTCACTGGCTACTATCACATGGCCAAGGCGGCGATGCCCGAACTCGTCAAGACACGCGGATCGATCGTCATGACGTCGTCGGTGTCGGGACTGGGCGGTGACTGGGAAATGTTTGCCTACAACACGTCGAAAGGCGCGGTCAGCAATATGGTGCGCGCAATGGCGATGGATGCGGCCAAGGACGGGGTGCGCGTGAACGCGGTCAATCCAAGCTTTACTGACACCGGGTTGACGAAGGATATGGTCAGCAAGCCCGAGCTGGTCGCCAAGTTCAATGAGCGCATGCCGCTGGGCGCGCCGGAAGATCCGGATGGCGTTGCAGCCGCGATGGCGTTCCTGGCGAGCGACGATGCGCGCCTTATCACTGGCGTGAACTTGCCGGTGGATGCGGGCTTGATGGCGTCGAACGGTCAGCCACCGCAGTAAAACACTGGCAGCACGGGGCGATGCGTCTGGCACGCCCCGCGCTGCAAGGTTATGTCAGGCGAGGCGCTTAGCCCCCGCCAATACCCACAGTCACATGCCCGCTGCCGCCGCATTGCGGGCAGGCCTTGCCGTCCGGGAGTGTGCCTTTGCCGGCACAGGCGTCACAGACGTCCTCGCCGGTACCGGGCGTGCCGGGTTCGGCATCGTCGCCGGGATTGAGGTCGTGTTCGGGATGAATGCTCATGATGCTCCTCGTTGCTGATCGGTCAACCGATTGTAGTGAGGTTTTCGAGCGGGTGGCGCGAGGCAGGCGCTGCAGGAAACGCAAGCGCCCCAATCGCTAGTCGCACAACGGTTCGGCAGTCAGGGCAACGCTCCCTGCCTGCCGAAACACGCTTACTTCTGCATGCTGTAACGCTCGAGCCAGTGCGCATACGGCGCCGGCAACACCCAGGTCGGACGCTCGATGCCCAGCTCTTTGGCCGCTTCCAGCGGGTAGTGCGGATTGGCCAGGTGGGCGCGGCCGACCATGACCAGATCCAGCTGTTCGTCGGCCACGGCGCGTTCTGCCAGGTGCGGACCGTCGAAGCCCCATGCCGACGCGACCGGGATGCCGGCTTCGTCACGCACGCGCTTGGCCACCGGACCCAGGAAGGCCGGACCCCACGGGATATTCACATCCGGAATCGTGAAGTTGACGCTGACGCTCAGCATGTCCAGGCCGCGCTGGCGCATCATGCGAATCAGTTCGATCGACTCGTTGACGGTTTGCTCGTCGTTGCCATCGTATTCGATGACGCCAAGACGCGCGGTGAGCGGCAGGTTGGCTGGCCAGACTTCGCGCACGGCCTCAAGCGTCTCGAGCAAAAAGCGGCTGCGGCCGGCGAAATCACCACCGTACTGGTCAGTGCGCTTGTTCGAGTGCGGCGAAAAGAAGCTCTGGCCCAGGTAACCGTGAGCAAAGTGCAGTTCGAGCCATTCGAAGCCGGCAGCCAGTGCGCGACGGGCAGCGTCGACGAAATTGGCCTTGACGCGCGCGATGTCGTCCAGCGTCATTTCCTTTGGCACTTTCGGCAGGTTCTTGCCGAAGGCAATCGCCGACGGTGCGATGGTGTCCCACCCATACGCATCGTCCGACGGGATATGGTCATCGCCTTCCCACGGACGGTTGGCGCTGGCCTTGCGGCCGGCGTGGCCGATCTGGATACCGGCGACCGAACCTGCGGCCTTGATACGGGCGGCGATGTGGGCCATGCCCTCGACCTGTGCATCGTTCCACAGGCCGGTGCAGCCCGGGGTAATCCGGCCTTCGGGCGAGACTGCGGTCGCTTCGACGATCACCAGGCCGGCGCCGCCGCGGGCAATGCTGGCGTAGTGCGTCTGATGCCAATCGTTGACGAAGCCGTCATTGGCGGTGTACTGGCACATTGGCGGCACCGCGATACGGTTGCGCAACGTGACGTCTTTGAGGGTGAACGGGGTAAACAAGGCTGCCATGGATTTTTCGTTTTCTTAACGTAGGGGTCAAGCCGCGGTCTGCGCCGCGGCGGTCGGCCAGTATAGAAGGAAGGCGTAAAACGTGCTGGCGAGGCCAGCGTTTTGCAGTTGGACCGTCGATTTGTGCCCAGCGCCGGTCGCGGAACTTTCTGCCAGCGCCATTGTGATAATCTTGTCGGTCGCTCACTTTCAGGGACCACCATGACCTTGCCCGTCGTTGCTATTTTTGTTGCCAAGCCCGGTTTGGAAGAGAAACTGGAAACACTGTTACGCAGCGTTGTCGAGCCGACGCTGCGCGAGGAAGGATGCATCAGCTACCAGGTGAACCGCGATATCGCCAATCCACGACGCTTCGTGTTCACCGAGGAGTGGCGGAGCAAGGCCGACCTTGACCGGCATCTTGCGACGCCACATCTGCGGATGCTGTCGGAGCAGATACCGGCGTTGATCGAATCGAGCGATGTGATCCTGCTGGCGAAGGTTGCCGGCGGTCCGGCATAAGCCGGTGGGCGCCTGGCGCCCGCCAGGCGGCTGGCGTTTACTTCTCGCCTAAAAAAGCGGTGAGTTCTTCATGCCCGCCAATGCGCTTGCCGTCAATATAAGTCTGCGGCGTCGTCTCGACACCCTCGGCCTGCATGAACGAATCGACTTCGCTCCGGGTCGTCAATTGATGATCCTCGACCTGGTAACCCGCCTGTTGCAACAAGTCGAGTGATGCGACGCCGAATGGGCAAGTATGTTCCGGGGTGACCATGCGGTGCAGTGTTGCTTGCTTCGATTCCATTGGAATAACCTTTCTTGAATAGCTCGGTTGCCTGTGGCAACGCGACGAGCAGTGACATCGGGAGTTCGAGATTAGGCGTGTGGTACGGGCCGCGCCGTGCGTGAACGCACCCACATCCGTAAATCATCACGCCTGACTCACTCGGCACTGACCTTCATCTTTGTAAACATGCGGCCCATGGTCTTAGCGTCGATCGCCTGCATATCGACCAACTTCAGCGACTTAACCATGGGCAATGTTGTGGATTTGTACTTTTGGAAATGGGCCGTCGTTAAATGCGACTCGTACGCCCGGCGATCTGCATAAATCTCGAGAATCCTGAATGTCGTATCGCTCTCTTTTTCGTACATCGGAAAAATCGCAATGACACCAGGTTCCAGTCGCACTGACGCTTCGGCCTCTTCTGCCAATATTGCCTTGTACTGATCTAGTTGACCCGCAGTAATTTCAATCTCGGATATGCGTACCATCATGGCCGCTGGCGCCTGGGCATAGGTTGTGCTGGAAAGTGTCAGCATGATCGCCGAACTCATAGCCGCAATAAGGTTTCGGATTCCTCCAAAGGAAATCCGCTGCAGATTAGCGCCAGTTCGCTCAAAAGAATTGGTCATGAATGTCATTTCTGCCCCTTAGTGGTAAAGACGATTCGATCAGGTGGCGAGGCCATTGCCGACTGCCAGCAGTGACCGGACATCGCGCAGCGGCGGCTTGCCGAAAGCACGGCTGTATTCGCGATTGAACTGACTGGCACTTTCGTACCCCACGACGAAACCTGCACTTGCAGCATCCATGCCGTCTGTCAGCATGCGCCGCCGGGCTTCGTGCAGACGCAGTTTTTTCTGGTACTGAAGTGGCGTCATCGAGGTCATGAGGCGAAAGTGATGATGCAGCGTAGACACGCCCATGCAGGCGATTTGCGCAAGTTCGTCGATACGAAGAGGTTCAGTGAAATGATCCCTGATCCATTCAACCGCCTTGGCTGTCTGCTGGCTGTTGTCGCCTGATGTCGCTATCGCGCGAAGGCGTTGCCCTTCGGCGCTTTGAAGAATGCGGAAAATAATCTCACGTTCAATCAACGCGCTCATGAAAGGGATTTCAGCTGGCACACTTTGAAGATCAATCAGCCGCGAAAATGCATCGAGCATTTCTGCGGTCGTTTCCGCCGTCGTCATGCCCGGTTCGCTGTTGTTCATTCCCGTAATAGTCGCCGACACCCCTGCGAGCATCTCCCGGACAACGCCCATGTCCAACTTGAGCCTGATACACAAATAAGGTGCTTCCGGGCTGGCCTCTACAACCTGGCTCGTCACCGGCAGATCGATCGAGGTAATCAGAAAATGCGACGCATCGTAATCAAAGCGGATGGGCCCCAGCATCACCCGTTTCTTCCCCTGCAGGACCACAGCCACGCTTGGCTCATACGTAACGGAGTCTGGCACTGTAGGCGCGACATAGCGATACAGCGTCACACCGGGGATGGAGGTCGAAAAACTCGGCTCGGCGCCAACCAGTGGTATGACGCGTTCGACCAACTGCATCCTGAGTGCGTCACGCCGGCTCGGCGAAGGATCCGGGGAGAGAACAGACGTTTGAGCCAACGAATTCATAATTTTTGACTGGATTTATTTTATTCAAGGATAAGACGAGTGACTGGCCATGCCTACCGAATTCACGCTCGTCAGAGGATCAGGCAATAAATCAGGAGGATGAGGATACCGTTTGAATCGTGCGCCCCGCAAGCTGGTCATATTCGTACAAACGTACTTTGCTTTGCCAGGGGAATTGAATGCATCGTCGATGAAACGATCAAGGCTCCCAATCATTGAACACTCAAAACGAATTGGATACCGCACCCATGAACCATCCAGAACAGCTGGCAGTTTCACGTCGAGAATTTCTTGTCACCGGCTCGGCCGCAGCCGCGGTCAGCATGCTGCCGATCGAGGCCAACGCGCAGGCACAACATACCGGGTCAGGTACGCCGGCAACGGTGGCGATCCAGGTCAACGGCACGACACATCGCATCGAACTCGATACCCGTACCACGCTGCTCGACACGCTGCGTGAGCACCTGCACCTGACTGGCACGAAAAAAGGCTGTGACCAGGGGCAGTGCGGGGCATGCACCGTACTCGTCAATGGACAGCGCATCAATTCTTGCCTGACGCTTGCTGTCATGCACGATGGCGACAGTATCACCACGATTGAAGGGCTGGGGACGCCTCAGCGCCTGCACGCCATGCAGCAAGCCTTCGTCAAGCATGACGGTTTCCAGTGCGGCTATTGCACGCCAGGCCAGATCTGTTCGGCCGTGGCAGTTCTCGACGAAATCAAGGCAGATATTCCAAGCCACGTAACGGCCAATCTCACCACCAGGCCGGTGCTGAGTGCAGACGAACTGCGGGAGCGTATGAGCGGCAATATTTGCCGATGCGGCGCCTATTCGAACATCATCGACGCCATCACGGAAGTCGCGGGCGCAACAGTCGTGAAAGGGCAGCCATGAAAGCCTTTACCTACGAGCGCGCCCATTCTGCAGCCGAAGCGGCATCTGCAGCTGCCCGACACCCTGGCGCGAAATACATTGCAGGCGGAACGAATCTGCTCGATTTGATGAAGCTGGAGATTGAAACGCCGGTTCACCTGATCGATGTGAATGGACTGGGACTCGACAAGATCGAACCCATGGCCGATGGTGGACTGCGCATTGGCGCACTGGTGCGCAACACGGCGTTGGCCTCCCATCAGTTAGTGCGGCGCGACTATGGGCTGCTGTTCCGTGCACTGCTTGCCGGTGCATCCGCGCAACTGCGCAACAAAGCGACGACAGCCGGCAATCTGCTGCAACGGACGCGGTGCCCGTATTTCTATGACACCAATCAGGCATGCAATAAACGCCGTCCTGGCAGCGGTTGCAGCGCGATCGGTGGTTACAGCCGTCAGCATGCCGTGCTGGGCGCCAGCGACGCATGCATTGCAACTTATCCGGGCGACATGGCCGTGGCCATGCGCGCACTTGACGCGACAGTCGAGACAGTCAACGCAGGCGGCGCAAGCCGCACGATCCCTATCGCAAATTTCTACCGGTTGCCCGGCACCACGCCCCATGTCGAAAACACGCTGCAGCCCGGTGAACTGATCACTGCCGTCACGCTGCCACCACCGATTGGGGGCACGCACATCTACCGCAAGGTACGCGACCGCGCATCCTATGCGTTTGCGTTGATCTCGGTCGGCGCCATCGTGCAAGCGGATGGCACTGCGCGCATTGCACTGGGAGGAATGGCTCACATGCCATGGCGAGTAGAGGCAGCCGAACGCGCCATGTCCAGTGGCGACAAGGCCGGCATGGCCCAGCTGCTGTCAGGCGCCAGGACGACCCCTGAAAACGCATTCAAGTTGACACTGGCCGAGCGCACCCTCGCGTCGGTGCTGGCGCAAGCAAGGAGCACACAGTCATGAAATTCGATACCCCCGCTACAACCAATCCCATCGACCAGATGAAGGTCGTTGGTCATCCAGCCGATCGGGTAGATGGCCCACGCAAGGTCACTGGCACCGCCACCTATGCTTATGAACAGCACGAGGCGGCGCCGGACGCCGTGTACGGCTACGTCATTGGCGCCGCGATTGCAAAGGGAACAATCGAAGCGATCGACACGCGGGCGGCCAGCCGGGCGCCGGGAGTGCTGGCCGTGATCAGCGCCGACAACGCAGGCAAGCTGGACAAGGGCGAGTTTTATGCGGCGCGGGCTCTGGCCGGACCTGATGTGGATCATTACCACCAAGCGGTCGCGATTGTTGTCGCGCAGACCTTCGAGCAGGCGCGGTCAGCTGCGCAACTGGTGCGGGTGCACTACCGACGTGGCAACGGCGTATTCGATCTGGCCGCTGCGAAAGATGGCGCACCGCCCCCGAAGCCAGGCCCGTATTCGCCACCGGCCGAGACGTCGGTGGGGGATTTTGAAGGCGCTTTTGCCAGGGCGGCCGTCAAGCTCGATGCGCATTTCACGACGCCAGACCAGTCACATGCAATGATGGAACCCCATGCGACCATCGCTGTCTGGAAAGGACAAAAGCTGACGCTGTGGACCTCGGTTCAACAAGTCAATTGGGGCGTACGCGATCTGGCCAAAACACTTGGCATTGCCAAGGAAGACGTACACATCATTACACCCTACATCGGCGGCGGGTTCGGCGGCAAGGGAACGATTCTGTCGGATGCAGTTCTTGCCGCCGTCGCCGCGCGCAAGGTGCGGCGCCCAGTCAAGGTAACGCTGCAGCGCGCGCTCATGTTCAACAATGTGACGCACCGGCCCGCCACGATCCAGCGCGTACGGATCGGCGCGTCTCGCGACGGCAAGATCGATGCCATCGGACACGAAAGCTGGTCTGGCAACATCGAAGGCGGCAGGCCGGAAGCGGCCACTGCAGCCACCCGGCTGCTGTATGCCGGCCCGCACAGAATGACGCGCCTGCGGCTTGCGCATCTGGACCTGCCCGAGGGAAGTGCGATGCGCGCGCCCGGCGAAGCGCCCGGCATGATGGCACTTGAAATTGCGATGGATGAGATGGCCGAGAAACTGGGTCACGATCCCGTGGCGTTCCGTATCCTCAATGATACCCAGGTCGATCCGGAAGACCCGAAGCGGCCATTTTCAACGCGACAGCTCGTCAAGTGTCTGGAAACCGGGGCGAAGCAGTTTGGCTGGAGCGAACGCAATGCACGACCGGGCAGCCGGCGTGACGGTCGCTGGCTGGTTGGCATCGGCATGGCCTCTGCCATCCGCGGTGCACCTGTTACGAAGTCAGCAGCACGGGTCCGCCTCGACCACCGCGGCATCGTCACAGTGGAAACCGACATGACCGATATCGGCACGGGCAGCTACACGATCATCGCCCAGACGGCAGCAGAGATGATGGGCGTCGGCATCGACAAGGTGCGCGTCAGCCTGGGCGATTCGCACTTTCCCGAGTCTGCCGGTTCAGGGGGGCAGTGGGGTGCAGCGTCTTCCACGGCAGGCGTGTATGCGGCCTGCGTCAAATTGCGCGAAGCGGTGGCAAAACAACTGGAACTGGATCCTGCGACCGCCGAGTTTGCCGGTGGCCTGGTACGCGTCGGCAATCGCAGCGTGCCATTGACCCATGCTGCAAGGTGGCGCGACCTGGTTGGGGAAGATGTCATGGAATATGGTGACCTGGCCAAGCGTTATGCAATCCAGACGTTCGGCGCCCATTTCGTGGAAGTAGGCGTCGATGCCGCCACCGGTGAAATCCGCGTGCGGCGCATGCTTGCCGTTTGTTCGGCCGGTCGCATCATCAATCCCAAGACCGCGCGTAGCCAGGTGATCGGTGGCATGACAATGGGTATCGGGGCCGCCTTGATGGAAGAACTCGTCGTCGACAAACGCGTCGGTTTTTTTGTCAACCATGATCTTGCAGGCTACGAAGTGCCAGTGCATGCCGATGTGCCTCACCTCGATGCAATCTTCCTTGATGAAACAGACCCCACGATTGCGCCGCTCAAAGCAAAAGGCGTGGGCGAACTTGGCATCAGTGGGGTTGCTGCTGCGATCGCCAACGCCGTCTACAACGCGACTGGCGTACGGGTCAGGGAATATCCGGTCACGCTGGACAAACTGCTTGATGGTTTGCCGCCTGTGGCGTAAGCAGCCCATCTTCGAAGTGAAATGATGCCTACACATTGCTCTCTGAAAAAAAGATCCATGCTGCTTGGCGCGCTGGGTGGCATGGTTGTCGTCTCCTGTCCCGCGCTTGCGCAAACCGCCCCTGACCCGCTTGCGTTGCGCCGGGATCCGCGCATGACGGGCCCGGTGCCCATTCCTTCCGCAGAACGCAACATACCGACTGCGGTTGCGGAAAAGTGGGCAGAGGTCATCGACACCGATACGGCGCTTGAAGGCGCGCTGTTCGACACCGAAGGCAACCTGCTGGTGTGCGATGTCGGTGGCAGCAGGATCGTGCGCCTCGACGCCAATCGGCGCATCTCGGTATTACTGCATCAAGCCGGATTACACGCGGGTGGCCTGGCCATCCACCCGGACGGGCGCATTTTCGTTGCAGCTGCGGGAGACCGCAAGCGCGGCATGCTGGGTGTGATCGAATCTGGCCGCCATGAATTCAACAAAGTAGCGGTAACGGCCGATGCCTACGTGCCGAATGACCTGGTACTTGATCGGCATGGCGGATTTTATTTCACCGACTTCAAAGGCACGGCGTTCGATCCGACTGGCGGGGTCTATTACGTGGCACCGGACATGCGTACCGTCACGCCCATCGTGCAACGCCTTGCACTGGCCAACGGCATCGCGCTGAGCCCGGACGGCAAGTATCTGTGGGTGACGGAATTTGGCCAGAACCGCCTTCTGCGCATTACCCTGGAAACGCCTGCAACCGTGTCCAGTCTCGGGGTGGCAGTGGTGTATCGCTTCATCGGGCCGGCTCCCGACTCGATGCGGGTCGACGTCGAGGGCAACGTCTACGTGGCGCTCAATGGCCAGGGCAGGGTACTCGTTTTCAGTCAGGGCGGCATTCCGATCGGCCAGATCCTGCTGCCGGGGCGCGATGCAGGCCATTACCTCAAATCGGCGAGTCTGGCCCTCAAGCCTGGAACGAACGAGGTGTATATCGTCGCCAGCGACGGTGCAGGCGGGCAGGGTGGCGCCGTCTTCCGTGCGCGCACGTTCGTCACGGCGCAGGCACTTCCCAAACCGCAGCAGGCAGCAAAACGATCATGACCCTACCCAAGGAACCAAGATTGAACAGCTGGATTCGTCATGGCATGGCAATCCTGTTTGCACTCATCGGATTCGTACTGCTGATCGGCGGGGTGCGCTTGTTGCTGGCCAACGGCTCGGCTTATTACGCCCTGAGCGGGGCGGCACTCGTCGCAATCGGCTGGATGGTGGTGCGGCGTCATCCCCATGCAATCCATGCTTATGCGCTTGTCCTGGCACTCACGCTGGCGTGGAGTATCGGCGAAGTCGGCTTCGATGGGTGGGCGTTGGTCCCACGGCTGGGCGCGCCGTTTGCCATGGGCCTGCTCCTGCTGTTGCCGGCCGTACGGCGGTCTCCCGACATGGCAGCGGTGACGGCTGCCACATCAGGACGCCGTGGTGCATTGGCAGGCGTCGGCGTCTTTGCCATTGCCGCAGTTGCCGGGACGGCAATCCACGCCGCTGCAGGGCCGGATCCCGCGCCACCCTGGATGCGTCGGGGAATGCAGGCCCAGGTACCTTCCGCTGCATCCAAGGCAACGGGCGCAGCCGACCGTACGGATTGGCTGGCTTTCGGCAACGACCAGGCCGGTACCCGCTTCAGCCCTTTGTCCCAGATCAACGTCGATAATGTCGACAAACTGGAGGTCGCGTGGACAGCCGATACGGGCCCCATGTCGCCAGGACCGAAAAATGGCCTGGAAACGGTCCCCATCATGGTGGGCGACATGCTGTATGCCTGTAGCGGATTCAATCAGGTCGTGGCGCTCGACGCCGAAGATGGCACCAAACGGTGGAGCTACGACATGTCTGGTGGCGTGCCTGCGTCAGGCAAACCGTGCCGCGGCGTTTCGTATTACCGGATACCGAATGCGACAGGCGCCTGTGCGGAACGCATCATTGCCGCCAGCCAGACGCCAGCGTTGATCGCGGTGGACGCTCACACCGGAAAGGCGTGCACGGGCTTCGGCAAGCAAGGCTTCGTCGACCTGAACGCAAACATCAGCAAGTATCCGCGCGGGCAGTTCTATGTCAGCTCGGCGCCCCAGATCATCCGCGGCAACATCGTGGTTGGCGGCGGCATACCGGACGGTCAGTTCTGGGGCGGTCCTTCGGGCGTCATCCGTGCATTCGATGCTGTCTCCGGACAACTGGCGTGGGCGCTCGATCCCGGGCATCCCGAGCGTATCGGTGCACCGCCCGAGGGCGACGTCTATACCCCATCGTCACCCAACAGCTGGGCGCCGATCAGTGCTGACGAAACACTTGGTCTGGTGTACTTGCCGATGGGAAGCGCCACGCCGGACAATTATGGCGGACAGCGCCGCGCGCTCGACGACCAGTATGGTGACGCCGTCCTTGCCCTGGACGCCGAGACAGGCCGGCCGCGCTGGAGTTTCCAGACCACGCACCACGACATCTGGGACTACGATGTACCGGCCCAACCGACCCTGGTTGACCTGCCAGGCCCCGACGGTGTGCGCCATGCGCTGATCCAGGCCACCAAGCGTGGCGAGGTCTTCGTTCTTGATCGTACCAATGGCAAGCCGATTTTCCCGGTCGAAGAGCAGGCTGCATTGCAGGGTTCCGTTGCTCCCGGAGAGCGTTTGTCACCGACGCAACCTGCTTCCATCCGGTTGCCGGCGTTCAGAGGGGCGACGCTGGTGGAGAAAAACATGTGGGGGGTCACGCCGATCGACCAGATGCTGTGCCGCCTGCAGTTCCGTCAATCGCGTTACGAAGGCCACCTGACGCCATCCACGCTCGACACGCCAACCTTGTTCGATCCCGGCTCTGCAGGCGGCATCAACTGGGGCGGTGTCTCGATCGACCTCGATCGTGGCGTCATGGTGGTGACGTGGATGCAGACTGCCGACCGGGTCGAAATTCTGACACGTGCCGAGGCAATACGACGCAAGTTCAAACTCATGGACGGTCAGAGTTCGGGCGGCGATGCAGAACGCCCCATGCTCAATACGCCGTATGCCTCCTATGGGACAACGTTCGTTTCGCCGCTTGGCGTTCCCTGCAATGCGCCACCCTGGGGGCAGATCGGCGCTGTCGATCTGGCAACCGGTGCGCTGCTCTGGCACAAGCCGCTGGGATCGGCGCGCGACTCCGGTCCATTGGGCATCCCATCCATGGTGCCGTTGACGATCGGGACGCCACTCACGGGTGGCACCGTCACGACGCGCGGCGGCCTCATATTCGTTGGCGCAGCCGCAGAAAAGACGCTCCGGGCGATCGATCTGCGCACCGGGCGCGAGCTTTGGCAGGCACGGCTACCAGCCGGCGCCAACGCGTCGCCCATGACATATCGGGGGCCGCGTAGTGGCCGTCAATTCGTCGTCATCGCCGCAGGCGGAAAAGTGGCGCTGAAAACAAAGCTCGGCAACAGCATCGTGGCATTTGCGCTGCCCGGTTCAGGTCCTGCATCGGCATCTGCCGACGTCGTCAGATGAGCACCTTCTACAACGGTCATGCCATCGAGCGGCGATTTTTAACAGCATCATCGGGTCACAGGGAAATCCATGAACCTATCATCATAGCAACACTATCGCTCTTTCTTGCCGCACCTGCTTTCTCGCAAACTGCGACAGGACAGGCCAAGCCAGGGACTGCAGCGCAAGGCGCCGACGCCAGACCCGGCGAAATGACGATTGCCCGCGCCGGCAGCCAGGCATCAATCAAAGGGCCAGCGGAAAACTTTACCGGTAACGTCCGGGTCGACCCGGTGTTTGGCGCACACCCGCCGGTTACCACCTCGGCCGGCGCAGTCACGTTCGAACCACGCGCCCGGTCGGCCTGGCATACCCACCCTGCAGGGCAGGTCCTCGTTGTGACATCCGGCGTGGGACGGATTCAGCAGTGGGGCCGCAAAGCGGAAGATATCCGTCCCGGTGACGTGATCTGGACCCCGCCAGGCGTCAAGCACTGGCACGGCGCTGCGCCGACCACGGCGATGACCCATATCGCCATCCAGGATGCGGTGGGTGGCAAAACCGTCGAGTGGCTGGAGAAAGTCAGCGATGAACAGTACGCGCAATAAGTCCGTCATGCCAAACAGCGGGCTCGCTCTTGCATTGCTTGGCTGCGCAAGCTTGTTCGCCATGTCGGGCGATGCAAGTGCGCAGCCGCGCACAAGTGCGCCCGGTTCAACACCGCCAACCAAAGGAGTACTCATGGCTGCACCAGCATTCGACAACTACACCCAAAAACTGTTATTTGACGACGTATGGAAGCGCCCGGACCTGTCACAACGTGACCGGTCGCTTGTCACCATTGCCGTACTCGTTTCCAAAAACGCGACAGCGGAACTGCCTTCCTACCTGGCCCGGGCTCTCGACGCCGGGGTCAAGCCTGGCGAAATAGCGGAGATCATCACCCACCTCGCTTTCTATTCGGGCTGGCCCAATGCAAGCGGGGCCGCAAGTGCCGCGCAAGCCGTGTTTGCCCAACGCCAGATCGATGTGTCGCAACTGCCTCCGGCAAGGGTCGCGTTGCTGCCTCTGGACAAACAAGCAGAGGAAAAGCGCGCCAGGACTGTCGAAGAGAACTTCGGGCAGGTTTCGCCAGGCGTGGTGAAGTACACGACCGAGGCGTTGTTCCGGGACCTTTGGCTGCGTCCGGGGCTCGCACCGCGTGATCGCAGTATGGTCACGGTCAGCGCCCTGGTGACGTCCGGTCAGGTGGCGCAAATCACTTACCACCTGAACCGCGCCATGGACAATGGCCTGACCGAAAAAGAAGCGGGGGAAATGCTGACGCAGCTGGCGTTCTATGCCGGTTGGCCAAACGTGTTCTCCGCGATGCCCGTTTTCAAGGAGGTGTTCAGCAAGCGTGCAGAGACCGTGGGCAAGTAATCCTCATCGGGACCTGGCGCCGCCCAGGACATCGGATCGAAGGTATGCGTTGCCTGTCACCCGACACTGAGTTACTTGCATCGCATCGATTGCACAACCTCAGAATTCGCTCTCTGCCCGAATCGCATACACTGAAACATCCCACCTATCAGGAGCCAGTATGCGAACGAAACACGCCACACAGATCGTCTTTGCCCTCGCCAGCCTCTGTGCAGGGCAGGCATTCGCGCAGCAACCGACCATCAAACCCGGGCTGTGGCAGATCGATATGGCGCTGCCCGACAAGGCGAGTGGCAACCCGCTGGGGGGCTACCTCGAAATGATGAAAAGCCAGATGGCCATGATGACGCCCGAGCAGCGCGCGCAGATCGACAAGATGCTGGCTGCGAATGGCACCGAACTCAATGGCAATGGTTTGCGCACGAGACAGTGCATTACCCGGCAAAACATCAACGACTTCGATTTGTTCGGTAAAAAAGGCGCGGATTCCTGCATCAAGAAAATGACACCAACCGCCGGCGGGATGAATGTGAGCATGACCTGTGCCCAGCCCCGGATGAAGGTCGACGCCGTCGTGACGGCCGAGAGCGAGACATCGTATCGGTTTGAATCAGTTACTACCGTACCGGGGCCGGGCGGCGCAGACATCAGCCAGAAATCGAGCGGCACCGGAAAATGGCTGGGAAGCGATTGTGGCAAGACCGCTGCAGCAGCGGTTGGCCGGTAACGGGCACGCCCGTTCAGGCGAGGGCAAACATGCACGCCACAGCGAGCGCCATCACCGACGTGCATAGCCATCCAAGGACTTTCAAGCGTCGGGAGATGGTCAACGCGCCCATGACGTCGTGGTGCGCTGCCATCAGCAGCATCACGGCCATGATCGGGATCGAAACGACACCGTTGATGACGGCGCTCCAGTAGAGCGCCTTGATCGGGTCGATGGGTGCGTAGATCAGCGCCACCCCGAGAAGCGTCGCCAGAACGATGATCGCGTAGAAACGCGGCGCCACGGCCGGCTTGTCCTGCAAGCTGTTCTTCCATTCAAAGGTGCCCGCCATCGCATAGGCAGCCGATCCCGCAAGCACGGGAATCGCCAGCAGGCCGGTGCCGATAATGCCAAGACTAAAAAGGGTGAACGCGAATTCGCCGGCAATCGGCCGCAGCGCTTCGGCCGCCTGCGCCGAGGATGAAATATCGGTGATGCCGTGCAGGTGCAACGTCACGGCAAAGGTCAGCATGATGGCGAATGCCACCGCATTTGAAAAACCCATGCCAATATAGGTATCGACCTTGATACGGTCGAGGCTTGCCTTCGCTGCGGCCGGCGCATATTTCAGGGCCCGCGCGTCGGGTATCGCACGCAGGTTTTCGACTTCCTGCGATGACTGCCAAAAGAACAGGTACGGGCTGATGGTAGTGCCGAATACCGCGACAATCGTCGTGACGTAGGCTGCTTTCCAGGGCAGGTGCGGGAATGTGATCAAGCCGACTGCGACTGTGGCCCATGGCACCCTGACGACAAACACGGTCACCACGTACGCCAGTAGCGCCAGCGTCATCCATTTCAGGATACGCACATAGCGGGTGTACGGAATCATCACCTGCAGCACGGCGGACAATGCACCAAAGCCGATCGCGTACACATGTGCGGGGCCGCCCACTACCAGCCGCAGGGCGTCGCCCATTGCCGCAATGTCGGCGGCGATATTGATGATATTTGCAAGCAGCAACAGCATGACGATTGCATACAGCAACGTCTTCGAATAATGGCGCCGGATATTGGTGGCCAAACCATGCCCCGTCACCACGCCAATACGTGCGCTGACAATCTGGATACCGACCATCAGCGGATAGGTAAATATCACCGTCCACAGCAACCCGAAACCGAATTGCGCACCGGCCTGCGAGTAGGTTGCGATACCGCTCGGATCGTCGTCTGCTGCGCCGGTGATCAGGCCAGGTCCTAATTTGGATAGTAATGTGGTGGGTTTTTCTGCGAACGCCGGCAGGGACTCTTCCATAATTGCAGGCTATTCCATTTACTCATGCATGGTCCAGGACGGACTGGAGGGGATGTTCATCACTTCCCCACGAGTCTAACGCGTAAATTCGTCTTGTAGGATATTTCTTACACGACCTTGATGGCGACAGTGACAGCTGCAACGCCGCGTCGTCAGCAACACATTGGCACGCGAATTCATGCCACTGTCATCATGCCGAATTAGCATCCCCCCGTCAGACCCGCCGATATGGCGCTGACAACTTCTGATGCGCTCGCCCGTCATGCGTGGCGCGAAATAACTCATCACACTTGAAGAGGGTTTGCTTTTATGAAAACGTCGCATCTCGGACTGTTGCCGCTTGCTGCCATGCTGTTCGCGCCGGTCGCCGCCCATGCCATGCCGGTGTCGACGCTCACCGGTGAGCGTCCGCTGGTCATTTCCCACCGCGGCGCCAGCGGGTATCTGCCGGAAGAGTCCGTGCAGTCCTATCAACTGGCCATGCGGATGGGCGCCGACTATATCGAAGGCGACGTCTACCTGACCGCCGACAACAAGGCCGTGATGCTGCATGACGGCACTTTGAACGCCACGACGAATGTCGTCGCATTCGCCGCCACGCATCCCGAGATCGCCGCCCTGCGTTCCAGCAACGGGACCTACGATGTGCGCAAATTCACGCTGGCGCAGCTCGAGCAGTTGTCCGTGACGTGCCGCAACGCGAATGGCTACTGCACCGACAAGACTTATTTCAACCCGGCCATGTCGTACAGCTTCACGTCCTACGACGCCTTCCTCGACCTGGCCTACAACCATTTCCTGGAAACCGGTGTCGCCATCGGCGTCTTCCCGGAAGCCAAGCAAAGTGGGCTGGAGGTGGCGGAAGCCATCCTGGCAGGCCTGACCAATGCAAAGTACAACGGCTACTTCACGACAGTCGGCCGCGCCCTGACGCAGTCCTTCAACGCAGCGCAGGTGGAATACCTGAATGCCAACTCGTCCATCCCGGTCAGCTATCTGGGCGTGTGCCCCACCACGGCAGCAGGGGCGGCTGCGGTCGCCGCCATCGCCGACGGCATCGGTCCATCGGCGGGCCAGCTCAGCGCAGCCTGCGTGCAGGCCGCGCACGACGCAGGGATGACGGTCACGCCGTACACGTTCCTGAACAACCCGGCCAGCTACGAGGCGGCCTACAACCTCGGTGTGGATGGCGTGTTCACCAACTATCCGGACATCGCCGTCACCGTGCGCGACCAGGTATTCGGCCCGGCCACGCCAGTGCCCGAGCCACATTCGCTGGCGCTGCTGGGCCTGGGTCTGGCCGGCATCGTCGGACTGAAAAAACGCAAGCAGGCTTGATCACGCATGTGATTGGCACGCCCGGCCGGCCTGTCCGGCCGGGCGTTTTTTCACGCCCGGCACTTCATGCCCCATGCATCGCCCACGTCATCAGAGCGTCATCGGCGCTGGCTAAGATTTGCCGTCTTTCACTTTTACCAACTGCCATCCCATGAACCAATCGCCCTCACGCCGCAATTTCATTCGTACCTTCTCCCTCGGCACCGTCGCCGTGTCGACCCTCCCGCTCGCGGCCTGCGGCGGTGATGGCGACGACCGCACCGTCAGCTTCGCGCATGGCGTGGCCAGCGGCGATCCGCTGGCCGACCGCGTCATCCTGTGGACGCGCATCACGGCCACCGGTACCGCCGACATCGATGTCGGCTGGGAGATCTCGGAGACGAGCGACTTTTCGCGTACGGTGGCCTCGGGCAGCCTGCGCACCGGCAGCGCCAGCGACTTCACGGTCAAAGTGGATGCAACCGGCCTGACGGCCAACCGCAGCTATTTCTACCGCTTCGGCTGCTACGGCCAGCTCTCGCCGGTGGGCCGTACCAAGACACTGCCAACGGGCAGCGTCTCGCGCGTGCGCTTTGCCGTGTTCAGCTGCTCGAACTACCCGGCCGGCTACTTCAACGTGTATGCCGATGCCGCCAGGTTCGACGATATCGATGTCGGCCTGCACCTGGGCGACTACATCTACGAATACGCCGCCGGCGGCTATGCCTCGCAGAACGCGGGCACCCTGGGGCGCGTGTCGAAGCCGGCCACCGAGATCATCACGCTGACGGATTACCGGATCCGCTTCCAGCAATACCGCACCGACCCCGACCTGCAGGCGGTGCATGCGCGTATGCCCTTCATCGCCGTCTGGGATGACCATGAACTGACCAACGACACCTGGAGCGGCGGCGCCGAGAACCACGACCCGGCCACGGAAGGCCTGTGGTCGGCGCGGCGCCAGATGGCGATCCAGGCGTATCACGAGTGGATGCCGATCCGTGTGCCGGATGCCGCGCGCCCGGACAGGATCTACCGCTCGTTCGACTTCGGCAACCTGCTGTCGCTGCACATGCTGGACACCCGCGTGATCGGTCGCGACAAGCAGCTGGCCCTGGCCAGCTATGTCGGCGCCGACCGCAGCTTCAACAGCGCGGCCTTCACTGCCGACGTGACGAACCCGGCGCGCCAGCTGATGGGCACGGAGCAGACTGCCTGGCTGCGCAACCAGATGACCAAGTCGACTGCCACCTGGCAGATCCTGGGCCAGCAGGTACTGATGGCGCGCATGCTGCTGCCGGCACCGATGGTGCTGGGCACGACGGGCTATGCGGCGTACTTCGCGATCGCTGCCAAGGTCAAGGCCGGTGTGGCGCTGAGCGCCGCCGAACAGCAGCTGCTCGCGGCCACGCCGGTGCCGTACAACCTCGATGCCTGGGATGGCTACCATGCCGCGCGCGAGACGGTGCTGAACATGGCGCAGACGCTGAACAAGAACATGGTGGTTCTGGCAGGCGACACCCACAATGCCTGGGCCAGCGACCTGGCCGACCAGCAGGGGCGGGCAGTGGGCGTCGAATTCGGCGTGCCGGCCGTGACCTCGCCTGGTTTCGAAAGCTATTTCCCGACTGTCGCGCCGGCCATCGTCGCGGGCGGCATGGAGCAGCTGATCGGCCCGCTGCAATATGCCGAGACGGCGTCGCGCGGCTTTGTCGTGCTGACGGTCACGCCGACCGAAACACGGGCCGAGTACCGTTATGTCGATACGGTCACGTCGAAAACGTACAAGGCGGTCGTCGGCAAGACGCTGCGCATGTTGCCGGGCGCAGCGAACCGCAAGATCGTCGCCGCCTGACGGGGGCATGGGGCGAGGCGCAAGTCCTCGCTCCGTACACTTTCAGCACACTCCCAGCTGCCAGACGAGCTTCTCCCGATCCTTCTCTAATAGCTGCACCTCGACCCCCTTGCTGGCCGAGCGCGTGATCACGACCGTCTTGTGAAAGTACGTGTACTGGATGCTGACCGCGCCCGAGCTCTCGGTGCGCTTCACATCGGCCCGGTCGAGGTTGAGCTTGAGGTTCTGCAGGATCTGCGCATCGGGCCAGCCGGCCGACAGGCGCACGTGGCGCGTGCGGTCGTCGCCATTGGCCTGCGGGTAGACGCGCTCGCAGGCGTGGGCGGGCGCTGGCGCCACGACGAACGCAGACAGTGACAGCAAGCCTGCTGCAAGAAGGTTCAGGGACAAGGCGCGGGTCATGGTGTCGATGCCGGTGAGGAACAGGTGCTTACTGTAGCAGCAAGCGCAGCCGCTCGATATCGATCGGCTTGGTCAGGTGATGGTCGAACCCGGCATCGCGCGCCAGTTGGCGGTCGCGCTCCTGGCCCCAGCCCGTCGCCGCAATCAGTTTGGTGCTGGCGCAGGCATCCAGTCCGCGCAGGCGCCGCGCCAGCTCGTAGCCATTGAAGTCGGGCAGGCCGATATCGAGCAGCGCCACTTCGGGCAGGAAGTCCGGCGCCAGCGCCAGTGCGCCGGCCGCCGTATGCGCCAGCAGCGTCGTGCAGCCGAACAGCTCGAGCATCGTCGCCATCGTCTCGGCCGCATCGACATTGTCATCCACAACCAGCACCCGCAGTGGTGCTGGCTGGTCAGGCGCTGTTGCTATTTCTTCCGCCACCGCGCAACCTGCAATCAGTGGCAGGCGCAAGGTGAACTGGCTGCCGCGGCCCGGGCCATCGCTCTCCACCAGGATCTCGCCGTCATGCAGCAGGGCGATGCCGCGCGCCAGCGCCAGGCCGATGCCCAGGCCGCCGCAGGCGCGCTCGCGCCCCGGTTCCAGCTGGGTGAACAACTGGAAGATCGTGCCCAGCGCGCCCGCCGGAATGCCGATGCCGTTGTCGCGCACGCGCAGTTCGGCGTGGCCGGCCTGGCCCGCCAGTTCCACATCGATCAGCCCGCCATCGGGCGTGTACTTGGCCGCGTTGCCCAGCAGGTTGATCACCACCTGCGCCAGGCGCGTGGCGTCGCCATCCACCGTCAGCGGCGCCTCAGGCAGCGCCAGGCGCAGCGTGTGGCGCGCCGCCGTCATCACCGGCGCCATGTCGTGCACCGCGCCGCGCACCAGCGCCGCCATGTCGACCGGCGCGCGCCGCAGCTGCATGCGGTTCTGCGTGATGCGCGAGACTTCCATCAGGTCGTCCACCAGCCGCGTCAGGTGGCGCAGCTGGCGGTCGAACGCGCCGATCACGCGCGCATCTTCGTCGTTGCCGTGCTTGATCTTGAGTACGTCGAGCGCGCTGCGCATTGGAGCGAGCGGATTGCGCAGCTCGTGCGACAGCGTGGCCAGAAATTCATCCTTGCGCAGGTCGGCTGCCGACAATTGCGTGTTCACCGCCTGCAGTTGCAGGTCGCGCTGGCGCTGCACCTCGCGGCCACCATCGGCGGCCTCCGACTTGCACAGCAGTGCGTTTTCGTAGGCATGCCGGCCACCGGCGCGAAACAGGGCCCAGTGGTCGATCTCGCGATCGCCATCGCGGTGACGCACGAGCTGGAGCAGCACCGGCAGCCGCGCGCCACCTGCCATCAGGAGGTCGATCTGGATGTCGTGCGCCGCGCCCTCGCTCTGCAGGCGCGGCACGCAGCACGTGTAGTGGAACAGGCGGGCGCTGGCCGGTAGCAGGTCGTGCAGGCGCGTGCCCACCAGCGCGCCGGGGGCCATGCCGAGCCACGCATGCAAGCTGGCATTGGCCGTGAGGATCATGCCGTGTGCATCGGTTGCCATCAGGCCGCAAGCAGCCTGGTCGAAGAACAGGTCGGTCGCGGTGAGGGCGGCGTTCATGGATGGTCAGCTTGGCTGCTGTGTGAGGAAGGTGTCGATCGCGGCCGAGACGGCGGTCGGCGCACTCATGTGCGGACAGTGGCCGACATTCGGTACCATCGCGAACGTGCTGCCGGGCAGGTTCTGGTGCAGCCATTGGCCGGCGGTGCGCGGCGCGATCAGGTCGTCGCTGCATTGCAGGATCAGCGCCGGCGTCGTGGACCTGGGCACATCAAGGCGGTGGTCCGAGCGGAACGTGACGCTGGCAAAGTGATGGGCGATCTCGGGATTGTTGCGGCAAAAACTGGCCGTCAGCCCGGAGGCCAGGTGGGGCTGGTTGGGCGCGCCCATGATGGTGGGTGCAAGGCTGTGCGACCAGGTGATGAAGTTCGTCTCCATCGTCTCGAGCAGTTCGTCGATGTCGTCGCGCGTGAAGCCGCCGGTATAGTCGCCGTCGTTGATGTAGCAGGGCGACGGACTGACCATGATCTGCGCGGCAAAGCGCTCGGGCGCGGCGATCGTGGCCAGCATGCCGATGGTCGCGCCGACCGAGTGCCCGACAAACACTACCGGGCCGCTGGCATGGGCGTCGATTAGGGCGAGCAGATCGTCGGCGTGACCCTGCAGCGTCGCATGGCGGGCGCGGTCATAGGCCGAAAGATCCGAGCCGCCGGAGCCGACGAGATCGTAGGTGAGAACGCGATACCGGTGCTGGTAGGCGGGGGCGAGGTGACGCCACATCGTCTGGTCGCAACCGAAACCATGGGCAAACACCATGGTGGCGGCGCCCTGGCCGGCAAGGTGAACGTTATGGCGAAGCTGGGCGGACATTGAATGCCTCTCGTCGGTTCACGCAGATATACACAAAAAATAGCATCATTCTTGTGTAATGTCAGCAATGCCGATGTAAAAGGCGGTTAGTCGTGGTCGTCGTTCTCGCCAGCGCGGGTCAATTGCGGGATCACCTTGACCAGCAGGATGCGTGGGCCATTCATCTTCTTGACCACGACATCGAACTGCGGGAAGCCGATGCGCTGGCCCTGCTTGGGGATGTCGCCCAGCTTGGCCATCAACAGGCCGCCGACCGATTCGACATCGTCCAGCCCCATTTGTTCGTTGTCGATGTCGATGCCCAGCAGGCGTTCGAGCGAGAAGATCGGCAGGCTGGCCTTGCCGATCCAGGTGCCGTCGGCCTGCTTGAGCCAATCGTTTTCGTTCATCCGGAATTCATCGCGGATCTCGCCGACCATCGCGCCCAGCAGATTGTCGAGCGTGACGAAGCCAACCGGGCGCTTGCCTTTTTCGCCGATCAGCGCGAAGTGAGGCGCGCCGCCGCGGAAGCGCCGGAAGATGTCCTGCGCCGGCGTGCGCGCCGAAATCGATTCGACCGGTCGCAGGAACTGGGTCAGGTCGCCGATGGGCCGGCCCGACTGCAGCGCGAAATACAGGTCTTTCAGATGGACGATACCGATGACTTCTTCACCGTCCTTGTCGAAATACGGGTAGCGCGAAAAGCGGTTGCGGCGCACGGTTTCCAGATTCTGCTCAAGCGAGCGGCTGGCGTACAGGGCGCTGACTTCGTTGATCGGGCGCATCAGCTCGGACACGGCCAGCTGGCTGAAGTCGAGCGACTGGGCCAGGATATTGCGGTCGTCCTGCGTGATCTTTTCAGCCGGGTTGCTGGTGCGCAGAATCAGTTTGAGTTCGTCGAGCGAGTAGTGGTGGTCGTGCCCGCCCTTGCCGGCCAGGCCTGCCACGCGCAGCAGCGTATTGGCGCTGGCATTGAGCAGGGCGATCGCCGGATACATGGCCCAGTAGAACGCGTACAGCGGGATGGCGCACCACAGCGCCACCGATTCCGGCAGCCGGATCGCCAGCGTTTTCGGGGCCAGTTCGCCCACCACGATGTGCAGGAACGAAATCACCGAGAACGCGACGATGAACGAAATGCTGTGGATCAGCTCTTCGGACGTCACGCCGACAAACGCGAAGACCGGTTCGAGCAGGCTGGCAAAGGCCGGCTCGCCGACCCAGCCCAAGCCCAGCGATGCCAGCGTGATGCCCAGCTGGCAGGCCGACAGGTAGGCGTCGAGCTTGCCGTGGACTTTCTCCAGGATGCGTCCGCGCAGGCCGGTGGTCTTGGCGATGGCGTTCACGCGCGTCTTGCGCAGTGTGACGATACTGAATTCGGCGGCGACGAACAGGCCGTTCAGCGCGACCAGAAACAGGGCGAGAACGAGGAAGAGGATATTTTCCATGCTGGAGATGTATTAACAAAAGGCAAAGCAAGAGGGCATTGTACAACCCAACACGGCCCTTATCCGTCTGATAACGCGCCTTTGTGCACGGCCGACAGGATTGCCTCGACCGCCGGATGCTTGATCTTGCGTTCGTTCGAGATCGCATAGAAGTGTTCGCGCACCTCCGGCACCCGGCCGACCAGCTCGGCGCCGAGCTGGTAGTCGATGTCGGCAGCGGGCGCAGCTGGCGTGAAGAACAGCCCCAGGCCGCGTCGCCCAAAGGTATTCAATAACGCGTTGTCTTCGAACTCACCGACCACGTCGGGCCGGATCGCATGGCGCTCGAACCAGTCGTCGATCTTGCCGCGCAGCGCGTTGTTGCGCGTGGGCAGCAAAAACGGCGCCCCGTGCAGCGATGCCGGAAAATCATCGCGGTACGCGTGCGCCAGGGCCGGGGCGCCGACGACGAACATCTCGCTTTCGGAAAGCAGGTGGCTGAACACGCGCAGCGTGGTGCCGGTGGGCACGGCGCGGTCGGTCAGCACGACGTCGAGCTTGTGCAGCGCCAGGTCGCCCAGCAGCGCCTCGTACTGGTCTTCGTGGCACACCAGGCGCACCGGCGTGGCCAGCCGGGTCGTGACCTCGAGCAGGCGGTAGGCCGTGAACTTGGGCAGCGAATCGGAAATGCCCACTGCCAGACGGATGCGCGTGCTGTCGGAAGCGTCGAGCGCTTCCTGCATCTGCTCGCCCAGCAGGAATATCTGGTCGGCATACGACAGCGCCAGGCGGCCTGCTTCGGTCAGTGTCAGGCGCCGGCCTTGCTGGGTGAACAGTGCCTTGCCGAACGCCTGTTCAAGTAAGGTAAGCTGCGTACTCACTGTCTGGATGGCCAGGCCAAGGCGCTCGGCGGCGCGCGTAATGCTACCTTCCTTGGCAACTACCCAGAAGTAATAGAGGTGGCGAAAGTTGGGGAGTGCGTGGCTCATGGCTTCTGTTTTTCGGAAGTAATCCTCCGATTATCTTCGCTTTTTCAATCGCTTGGCAACCTTTACAATTGTTCGTCAGCACCGTTTTTTATAAATTATAAGAGGGGAAATATTAATGAAGTACTTTACCTGGTCATTCATCGTGACCGCGGTCTGTCTTGCCCTTGCGGCCTGGTGGGGATTCGACCATGGCGGCACGTCGGGCATGATTACCGCGCTGGGCGTGGCGGCCATTCTGGCCGTCATGGAAGTGTCGCTGTCGTTCGATAACGCGGTGGTCAACGCCTCGGTCCTCAAGACCTGGGACGAGTTCTGGATCAAGCTGTTCCTGGGCGTCGGCATCATCATCGCCGTGTTCGGCATGCGTCTGGTGTTCCCGCTGGTCATCGTGGCCGTGGCTGCCGACCTGGGCGCGGCAGAAGTCTGGAACCTGGCGCTGACCAATCCAAAAGCGTTCTCGATGCACCTGACCAACCACCACGCTGAAGTGGCGGCATTCGGCGGCATGTTCCTGCTGCTGGTGTTCCTGAACTTCATGCTGGACGATGAAAAGGAAACCCACTGGCTGGGCAACTTCGAAGCAAAACTGGGTTCGCTCGGCAAGGTGTCGTCGATCGCCGTCATGATCGCCATCGCCGCGCTGCTGTTCAGCCTGACGTATGTTGATGAAGCGCAGAAGATGGTCGTTGCGATCGCCGGTATGTGGGGCATCCTGGTCTATGTTGCTGTCGATATGCTTAGCAGCCTGCTGGAAAAGAGCGAATCGGGCGAGGGCGCTGTCGGTGACGCGGTCAAAAAAGGCGGTATCGGTGGTTTCCTGTACCTCGAAGTGCTGGATGCGTCGTTCTCGTTCGACGGTGTGATCGGCGCGTTCGCGATCACCAGCGACGTCGTGATCATCATGCTGGGCCTGGCAATCGGCGCGATGTTCGTGCGTTCGATGACCGTGTTCCTGGTGCGCAAGGGCACGCTGGATGAATACGTCTACCTCGAGCACGGCGCGCATTACGCGATCGGTATCCTGGCCGTGATCATGCTGGCCAGTATGAAGTGGCATGTGCCAGAGCTGATCACCGGCGGTGTGGGCGTGGCCTTCATCCTGGCATCGCTGTGGAGCTCGATTCAGTACAAGAAGAAGCACGCCGCACTGGGCGGCGCGTAAGCGGTAACCGGGCCGGCGGCATGCATGCCGGCCCTGCAGTACAGAATTCGCTGCGAGTGGCAGAACACCAGCTCGCGGCGCTTGCAACCCGGTGTTCACAATTTAGGAGATTCTCATCATGGCAATCAGTCTGCAAAAAGGCGGCAACGTCAACCTGTCGAAAGAAGCACCAGGCCTGACTTCACTGAAAGTCGCACTCGGCTGGGACATTCGCGCCACCGATGGCGCAGCCTTTGACCTCGACGGCGCTGTGTTCCTGCTCAATTCGTCCGGCAAAGTCCGTTCGGATGGCGACTTCATCTTCTATAACAACCTGAAGTCGAGCGACGGTTCGATCGTCCACTCGGGCGACAACACGACCGGCGCCGGCGACGGCGACGATGAATTCGTCACGATCGACCTGACCAAGGTTCCGGCCGACGTCGACAAGGTCGTCCTGGGTGTGACCATTCACGACGCCGAAACCCGTCGCCAGAACTTCGGCATGGTCGGCAAGGCGTTCATCCGCTGTGTCAACAACGCCACCAACGCCGAAGTCGCGCGCTACGACCTGTCGGAAGACGGTTCGACCGAAGCAGCCATGATCTTCGGTGAGGTCTACCGCAACGGCGCGGACTGGAAATTCCGCGCAATCGGCCAGGGCTTTGCCGGCGGCCTGGGGCCCCTGGCCCGCAACTACGGCGTCAACGTTTAATCAATCAAGCCAGGGCGCTTCTGCGGAGGCGCCCTGCGTGGAACCTCATTCTAAGGAAGCCAAATGCCAGTATTTACCGTGACCGGGGACGTCGATCCTTTCCTTCATGTGTCGATGAAGCAGGGCGAGACCATCTATTGCGAATCCGACGCGATGGTGATGATGGAATCGACCCTCGACCTCAAAGGCAAGATGAAGGGCGGGCTCGGTAGTGCGCTGATGCGCACCTTTGCCAACGGCGAGTCGTTCTTCCAGCAGCACATCGAAGCCACGCGCGGCGATGGCGACTGCCTGCTGTCGCCAACCCTGCCGGGTGCGATGCAGACGGTCGATGTCGGTCCGAACCACTACATCATCAGCGATGGCGCATTTGTCGCGGCCACGTCCGGTGTCGACCTCAAGGTGCGCACGCAAAGTCTGGGCAATGCGATCTTCGCCAACAGTGGCGGCTTTTTCGTTACCGAGACAGGCGGCCAGGGCCAGGTGGTGGTGTCGGGCTTCGGGTCGATGTCGGTGCTGGATGTCGAGCCAGGCAAGGACGCGATCATTGATAATTCGCACGTGGTGTGCTGGGACAGCACGCTGCGCTACGAAATTTCGATCACGACCGGCACCAGCGGCGGTTTCCTGGGTAACCTGATCAACAGCCAGACCAGTGGCGAGGGCATGGTCCTGCGCTTCTCGGGTCGTGGCAAGGTGTATGTATGTTCGCGCAACCGCACTGCATTCAAAGCCTGGATGCAGCAGCCAGCGAAATAACGGAGGAACACAATGTCAGTCAATCTGCAAAAAGGCCAGAAGATCTCTCTGGACAAGGAAGCCGGTGGCGGCCTGTCCCGCGTGACCATGGGTCTGGGTTGGGATGCGATCAAGTCGAAGGGTTTCTTCGGCTTCGGTGGCGGCAAGTCGGACGCCGTCGACCTGGACGCATCGGTGGTCATGTTCGACGAGTCGAACAAGCCGGTGGACGTGATCTGGTTCCGCCAGCTCAAGAGCAAGGACGGCAGCATCGTCCACACGGGCGACAACCGCACCGGCGCCGGTGATGGCGACGACGAGCAGATCACTGTCGACCTGAACGCCGTGCCGGCATCGGTCAAGGCGCTGGTCTTCACCGTCAACAGCTTCACCGGGCAGACTTTCGCCACGGTGGAGAACGCCTACTGCCGCCTGATCAATGCAGGCAACCAGCAGGAAGTCGCGCGCTTCAACCTGTCGGTGACGGGATCGCACTCGGCGCAGATCATGGCCAAGCTGTACCGCCATGGCGGCGAGTGGAAGATGCACGCGATCGGCGAGAACGGTAGTGGCCGTACGTTTGACGATCTGATGCCGCAGATTTCAGTGCATTTGTAATCGGCGCGATTGTTTGACCAGAGAACCGGGGCCATGTGCCCCGGTTTTTTATTCCTTGGTGAAAATAAGCTGGATGACAGTCGTAGGGTGGGCGGCTACGCCGTCCACGCGTTCAACCAACCTCACTCAGTGCTTTTGCGAAGTCCAGTTCAACATATAGGTGGGAAACCTGTCTGCACACGGACATAGGTAACACTTTTCAAATGAACAAGCTTGCAGCCAAAAAAAATCAGCAGACCTTCGCACTGTTGCTCAAAGACAACTACTTTTCAGGATATTGAACGTCAGAATCTATTTTTTGACGAGAAGTAGTCACTTCCGGGCTATCGTCTTTCTGTTGCGGTATTTGCTCCGCGCAAGAAAACTTTATCCAGGGCCTCCATGCTTTCCAAATTAACATTGCGTTTCCGACTGATCTCCACGCTGGCGGTCCTCGGTCTTCTCATTGCCGCCATCGGCGTGCTCGGCATCTACGGCATGCGTTCGAATCATGCCGCGCTCGAGCAGGTGTACAGCAACCAGCTCGCCTCGAGCATTGCAATCAACAATTCCAAGAACTTCCTGAACCGCGCCCGTTTCGGTCTGGATCGCGCCGTGTTCCATCCGGACGCGCCCGACGTCGCCAAGACGATCGCGCGCGCCAAGGGCTTCATCGACGACGCCAACAAATCGTGGCAAACCTATCTGGCCATGCCGCGCGATGGTGAGGAGGCAATACTGGCCAAGACGCTGGAAACCGAACGCACACGCTACATCAATGACGGCATGCTGGCGCTGGCCACCGCCATCGAGCAGGGTAATATCGAGCGCATCGAAGCGCTGTCGATGAAAGAAATGACGGCGCTGTACGGTATCTTCGACAAGGCGTCGGTCGCGCTGGACGACTACCAGCTGGCCACCGCCCGCCACGAGTTCGAGTCCAGCCTGGCGCTGTTTACCACCTTGATGTGGGCGGCGGGCCTGAGCGTGGTCTTCGGCCTCGTGCTGGCGATCGTGTCGTCGGTGCTCTTGCTGCGCGCAATCATGCGGCCGCTCGAGCAAGCCATCGGCCACTTTGACGCGATGGCCCACGGCGACTTGTCGACGACGGTCGTCGTCGATCGCCAGGATGAAATGGGCGCGCTGCTCAAGGGCTTGGCCTCGATGCAGGAGCAGTTGTCCGGCACCGTGCGCAGCGTGCGTGACAGCAGCATGTCGATCGCCACCGCCAGCGCCGAAATCGCCGCCGGCAACATGAACCTGTCGGGCCGCACCGAGCAGCAGGCCAGCAGCCTGGAAGAAACCGCGTCCTCGCTGGAAGAACTGACCAGCACCGTGCAGCACAATGCCGACAACGTCCGCCAGGCCAACAATGTGGCGCGCTCGGCATCCGAAGTGGCCATCCGCGGCGGGAAGCTGGTCGGGGACGTGGTCGAGACCATGAGCGCCATCAATGCGTCGTCCAAGCGCATCGTCGACATCATTTCCGTCATTGACGGCATCGCGTTCCAGACCAATATCCTGGCGCTCAATGCGGCCGTCGAAGCAGCGCGCGCCGGCGAGCAGGGCCGCGGCTTTGCGGTCGTCGCCAGTGAAGTGCGCAATCTGGCGCAGCGTTCGGCAGCGGCAGCAAAAGAGATCAAGGAATTGATCGGCACGTCGGTGACCAATGTCGAGGCGGGTACGGCCCTGGTCGACAGCACCGGCACCACGATGAACGAGATCGTTTCGAGTGTAAAACGGGTCTCGGACATCATGGCCGAGATCCTGGCTGCCGGCGAAGAGCAGACGTCGGGCATTGGCCAGATCAACGAAGCGGTCAGCCTGATGGACCAGGCAACCCAGCAGAACGCGGCCCTGGTCGAAGAAGCGGCGGCCGCCACCGGCGCGCTGCAAGAGCAGGCCCAGGCGCTGCAGCAGATGGTCAGCGTGTTCAAGGTCGACGCACAGGCGGCCGGGCAGCAGCACGGGCGCGCGCTCGGGCACAAGGCGCAGCAGCGCATCGCCATCGCAGCGTAGTGCAGTGGGGGGCACCGCCCATGCCATAATGCCGGCATCATGAGCGTGCGCACCCCTTTTCCGCTGACAGCCGGTCCCGTAGCCTGTCGATCCCATGCGTAATCCCAACGCATTTCCCATCGACGGCGGGGCGCTCGGCGCCGCAATTCGCGAGCATGACTGGGCTGCCACGCCGCTGGGGCCCATCGAGGATTGGCCGGCCACCCTGCGCACCGGCGTGAGCATCGTGCTCGGTTCGGCGTTCCCCAGTTTTCTGGTCTGGGGCGCCGGGCAAACCCTCCTGTATAACGACTCTTACGCCGAGATCCTGTGCGACAAGCACCCGCGCGCACTGGGCGGCAGCTTCCAGGCCGCCTGGCCCGAAATCTGGGACGTGCTCGCCCCGCTGGTCGACCGCACGCTCGTCGGTGGTGAGTCGTACAAGATGCACGACCTGCCGCTGGTCATGCAGCGCAAGGGCTATGCCGAGCATACCTGGTTCACGTTTTCGTACGGCCCGGTGCGCGGCGACGACGGCGAGATCCTTGGCCTGTTATGCACCTGCATCGACACCACCGACACCATCCTCACCCGGCGCCGTCAGGTAGCCGACGAAGCCGTGCTGCGCGAGCACGAAAGCAATTCGCGCATCGATGCCGAGCGGGTGCAACTGGCACTGGCCGCAGGCGCCATCATCGGCACCTGGTTCTGGGATTTGCCCACCGACCGGTTCACGGTCGACGAGGCGTTTGCGCGCGCCTTCGGCCTCGACCCGGCGCTCGGGCGCGTCGGTCTGAGCCTGGCCCAGATCGTCGCCACGGTCCATCCCGACGACCAGGCCGGCCTGGCGCAGGCGATCAACACGGTCATCGCGCGCGGCGGCCATTATGCCCACCAGTACCGTGTCAGGCGCACCGACGGGCGCTACTACTGGATCGAGGCCAACGGCCGGGTCGATCTGGCGCCGGACGGCACCGGGCTGTCGTTCCCGGGCGTGCTGATCGACGTCGAGGGCCGGCGCGCGGTCGAGGCTGAACGCGACCAGGCGATCCTCAAGCTGCGCGCCCTCAACGAGCAGCTCGAGCAGAAAGTCATTGCCCAGGCGCTGGCGCGCGGCCGCACCTGGCAGGTCAGCCCTGACATCCTGGGCGTGCTCAATGCCGACGGCTTCGTCGAGACGTCGAACCCGGCCTGGGAAGCCAGCCTGGGCTGGACCGAGGAAGAAATCGCCCGCACGCACTTCATGGAGTTCATCCATCCCGACGATCACGCGCTGACCCGGGCCGTGTGGCGTGATGCACTCGAGCGCAACATCCCGGCGCTGCGATTCGAAAACCGCCACCGCCACAAGGCCGGCGGCTGGCGCTGGCTGTCGTGGGTGGCGGTCCCGGACGACGGCAAGGTGTATTGCTCGGCGCGTGACGTGACCCTTGAAAAAGAAGCCCAGGCCGAACGCGACCGCATGTGGGACACATCGCCCGACCTGTTGCTCACGATTGATGCCAATGGCGTGTTCCGGCGCGTCAATCCGGCATGGACCCATTTGCTTGGCTACACGCCCGGCGAACTCGTAGGGCATCACACCAATGAATTCGTCGTGGCCGAAGACCATGCCTCGACGATGAATGCGTATGGCGCTGCAGCGGAAGGCGAGCAGCCGCATCTGGTCAACAGCTATCGCCACAAGGACGGCTCGATACGCTGGATTTCGTGGGCCGCGGCGCCAGCAGGCAGCGTGACGTATGCGACCGGCCGCGACATCACGGTCGAGCGCGAGCGCCAGGCCGAGCTCGAACGGGCCCAGGAGCAGCTGCGCCACTCGCAGAAAATGGAAGCGGTCGGCCAGCTCACCGGCGGCCTGGCGCATGACTTCAACAATCTGCTGGCCGGCATCGCGGGCAGTCTGGATCTGGTCAAGATCCGCATCGCGCAAGACCGCGTGGGCGATGTCGATCGCTACATCGGCGTGGCGCAGGGGGCGACCCGGCGCGCTGCGGCGCTGACCCATCGCCTGCTGGCGTTCTCGCGCCGCCAGACGCTCGCACCGACGGCCATCTGCGTCAACGCGATGGTCGATGGCATGCTTGACATGATCCGGCGCACGGTCGGCCCCGGCGTGCAGGTGGAGCCACGCGCCGAGCGCGCGCTGTGGGCGGCGCTGGTGGACCAGTCGCAGCTTGAAAATGCATTGCTGAACCTGTGCATCAACGCGCGCGACGCCATGCCGGCCGGCGGCTCGATTACTATCGAAACCGCCAATCGCCAAATCGACCCCGTTGCCGCCCGCGCGCTCGAACTGCCGCCTGGTGACTACCTGACGCTGTCGGTGTCCGACGCCGGTACCGGCATGGCGCCGGACGTGGTGGCCAAGGCGTTCGACCCGTTCTTTACGACCAAGCCGATCGGGCAGGGCACGGGGCTGGGCCTGTCGATGATCTACGGCTTCGCCAAGCAGTCTGGCGGCCAGGTGCACATCGATTCGGCGGTAGGGCGGGGCACCACGGTGAGCATTTACCTGCCGCGCCATCGCGGCCAGGCCGAGGGCGTCGATGCCGCGCAGCCGGTGGCGCTGGCATCCCCGGACGGCCGGGGCGAGACGATCCTGGTGGTCGACGACGAGCCAAGCGTGCGCATGCTGGTGGTCGATCTGCTGGAAGACCTGGGATACCACGTACTGAACGCCGAAGATGGCGCCGGCGGTCTGGCCCTGCTGCAATCGGCCACGCGCATCGATCTCCTGATCACCGATGTCGGATTGCCCGGGATGAACGGGCGACAGATGGCTGATGCCGCGCGGGTGGGACGGCCTGAATTGAAAGTGCTTTTCATCACCGGCTATGCCGAAACCGCCTTGCTCGACAACGGGCAGCTAGGGCCCGACATGGCGATCCTTACCAAGCCGTTTTCGATCGACATGATGGCGCAGCGGGTGCGGGAGATGGTGGCCCGACGAGCTTGATGTGATCGATGAACCGCATTCCTGCAAGGACTGCAGGTGGGTCAGGTCGGAAATCAGAAAAACCAATATTTATGTATCGCAACTTCAGTATAAGCGTAGAAATTCTGGTCCTGAAATTGTTGGACTTTTCGTTAATTTCTTAAAAATATTGCGCTAATTGCCCCTGATTTGACTCGAATCAATGTGCGGTAATCTAGAATACCCACGAGTTAACACTTGGTTACATCATGACGAATCCTGGGAAACTTCCAAGTGCGCTCCTCGCCGACCAGGCAAGCGTCCCATCGACCTTGGATTTCCCGGTCGTCGGCATAGGTGCTTCTGCCGGTGGCATGACTGCCTTGCTCAATATGTTCGAGCACATGCCTGTATCACACGATATGGCCTTCGTGGTAATCCTGCACCTGTCGCCGACGCACCCCAGTGCGGCTGCCGCCATTCTTCAGCGTTCGACACGCATGCCGGTAGTACAAGTTACCGCCAAGGTAAAGATCGAACCAAGCCACATCTATGTCATTGCTCCAAACCATCAACTATCCATGTTCGATGGTTTTTTAGTGGTCAGCGAGCTGGAACGGCCGCGCGGCAAGCATGTCGCCATTGACCTGTTCTTTCGCACGCTGGCGGAGGTGCACCGGGAGCGCGCGATCGCCATTGTATTGTCGGGTACGGGAAGCGATGGCGCCGTGGGGCTGGCCCGTATCAAGGAGAATGGCGGACTTACCCTCGCGCAGGCGCCCGATGATGCCGAGTACGAGGGCATGCCGCTGGCTGCCATCCGTACGAACGCCGTCGATTTCGTCCTCCCGGTGATCGATATTCCGCAAAAGCTCATCGAGTTGTGGGATAACGCCAGGATCATCGAGCTGCCATTGCCGGGCGATGGAGAGGCGCCAATTGCCCTGCTTCCCGGCCCGGTCGAAGCGGCAGTTGCCGAAGAGGCCTTGCAGCAGATTATCGGTCAGCTGTTTACCCACACGGGCCACGATTTTCGGCACTACAAACGTGCCACGGTGCTGCGTCGCATTGAACGGCGCCTGCAGGTGCGCGCCGTGCGTACGCTGCCGGAATACAGCGAAGTCCTCGAGGCCGATCCTGGCGAATTCAAGGCCTTGCTCGATGACATGCTCATTGGGGTGACCAACTTCTTCCGCGACCGTGAAGCCTTCGAAGCACTTGAACGTGATGTCATTCCCGATTTGTTCAAGGACAAAGGTCCAGGGGAGGTCCGCGCGTGGGTAGCGGCCTGTGCCAGTGGGGAGGAAGCCTATTCGCTGGCCATCCTGTTGACCGAACAGGCAGCGCTGAATGACAACGCGCCGCCGTTTCAGGTGTTTGCGTCGGATATTGACGAGCACGCCATCAATACGGCGCGCGCAGGTATTTATCCAGGCGCGATCATCACCGACGTGGCACCGGCGCGACTGCGGCAATATTTCACAAAAGAAGATGAGCGTTACCGTATCCGAAAGTCAGTACGCGACCGGATTTTGTTCGCAGCGCATAATCTCCTGCGCGACCCGCCTTTCTCGCGGCTCGACCTGGTTACTTGCCGCAACCTGCTGATTTACCTGAACCGGGATGTGCAGTCGAAGGTACTGCAAATGTTTCACTTTGCGCTCAAACCCGGCGGGTTTCTGTTTCTGGGCAGTTCTGAATCGGCCGATGCGGTCGCCGATTATTTCATCCCGGTCGACAAGAAAAACCGCATCTACCGCGCGCGTTTTGATATTCCCCAGGTGCAATATCAAAGTCCCGGCAGAGCCGGTTTTGGCGTACGCATGCCGGAAAGTCTCCGCAGCCGGGTACCGCTGAAGCGCGCCTTGTCCTACGGCGCACTGCACCAGCGCGCGCTGGCGAAGATTGCCCCGCCTTCCGCCATCATCGACCGCGACGGCAATATCGTTCACCTGTCCGAGCATGCCGGGCAATTCGTGCGGATGACCGGCGGCGAGCCGTCACGCAGTTTGCTCAATCTGATCCTGCCCGAATTACGTCTCGAATTGCGCTCGGCGCTGTTTCAGGTTACCCAGGGCAATGCGGCGATTACCTGCCGCCCGATTGCGCTGGCCAGCCACTTGGCACCTTACCCGATCGCGATGACGCTGCAACCGTTTCGCGACGAAGAGGCCGAGAGCGATTTCGTGCTGGTGTTGTTCAGGCAAGCCGAGGAGACGTCAGGGTCACTGGTCGAAAAGCACCCCAGCGGGAGTCACGATGTGGTGCTGGCCCAGCTCGAGGCTGAACTCCAGCGCAGGCGTGAACAGTTGCAAGAGACGATCGAAAGCTCCGAGGTGTCGACCGAAGAGTTGCGCGCGTCGAACGAAGAGCTGCAGGCCATCAATGAAGAGCTGCGCTCGGCGACCGAAGAACTGGAGACCAGCAAGGAAGAGCTGCAATCCGTCAATGAAGAGTTGGTCACCGTTAATTATGAGCTGAAGGTGAAAGTCGAGGAAACAGGCAAGGCCAACGATGACCTGAACAACCTGATCGCCTCGACTGACATCCCGACCATCTTCGTCGACGGCGGCATGCGCATCAAGCGCTTCACGCCGCGCGCGGCAGATCTGTTTTCGATCATCGCGTCCGACGTCGGTCGTTCGCTGCTCGACCTGACCCATAAACTCGATTACGAGCAATTGCCGGAAGACGTCAATGCGACGTTCGAGACACTGCGCCTGGTAGAACGTGAAGTGCGCAGCAATGAAGGGCGTTGCTACATCGTGCGCTTGCTGCCATACCGGACCAACCAGGATCGGATTGAAGGTGCGGTGATGACGTTCTTCGATGTTACGCTGCGACGTCAGGCCGAAGAGCAGGCGCGCGCCAGCGAAGCGCGCATGCGCCTCGTGGCCGAGAGCGCGGGCGATTACGCCATCATCACGCTCGACGCGGAGGGAAGAGTAACAAGCTGGAGCAGGGGAGCGGAATACGTGTTTGGCTACAGCGCACAAGAAATGGCTCAGCAGACGCTGGAGCGTTTGTTCGTTCCGGAAGACATCGCCAATGGCGTGCCGGCCGACGAGTTGCGGTGCGCACTTCTCGATGGCAGGGCCGAGGACGAACGGTGGCACGTGCGCAAGGATGGCTCGCGTTTCTACTGCAGCGGGGTCACGACGCCGCTGTTTGACGATGCTTTTTACGGCTATGCCAAGATTGCGCGCGACGCGACAGTGCGCGTGCGCCACGAGAACGAACGCGAGCAGGCACTTGGCCGGGAGCAGGTCAGCCGTTCGGAAGCGCAGCAAGACTCAGCCCTGAAAGAAGAGTTCCTGTCGGTGATGGCGCACGAACTGCGTAATCCCTTGAACATGATCAACATCAATGTCGAACTGCTTTCACGGATGCCCGTGGTGCGGGAGGCGCCCGGCTTCCCCCGTATCGCCAAGGGGATTCGCAACGCGGTGACAAGCCAGGCAAAAATCATTGATGATTTGATGGATATGTCGCGCATACGAACAGGCAAGTTGTCTCTGGCGAAAGTGCCCCTTGATATAGGACGTGTCGTCTGCGAACTCATCGACACTGCGCGCGCCGGGGATGCTGCCAGCGAAGTGGCGATCGGTTTCTCCGATAACGGGGAAGGTGCAATGGTACTGGCCGACAAGGTACGCATCGAACAGGTTGTGATGAATTTGCTGAGCAATGCAATGAAATTCACGCCCGCGGGCGGCCATGTCGAGGTGTCGATCGTGCGCGAGGATGCATGGGTACGGCTGGACGTGGTCGACAACGGACAAGGTATCGCGCCGGAATTTTTACCCCATGTATTCGATATGTATGGACAGAGCGGCGCGGTGATACACCGTGCAAATGGCGGCCTCGGTATCGGCCTGGCGCTGGTCTGCGACATCATGAAATTGCATGGCGGTCGTGTCGAAGCATTTTCGGACGGGGTGGGCAAAGGCGCGCGCTTCGGCGTCTGGCTTCCGCTGGCGGCAAGTGCCGAGTCGTCACCACAGCAAGGTCAGCGCAGCATGGACGAGGCCCTCGCAGGGCGGCGCATCCTGGTGATCGACCCTGTGCGTGACATGCTCGACGTGTTCACGTCCCTGCTGGAGGTGAGCGGGGCGACCGTATTTGCCGCTATCAGTGCCGAAGAGGGGCTGCGCATTCTGGGCCAGGAGACTGTCGACCTCTTGATTGCGGACATATCGACAAACACCGCCGACGGTCTTGGCCTCATGCAGCGAGTGCGTGCGCAGGAGCAGTTTGTGACGTTGCCTGCCATCGCCGTGAGCAGCATGCAGCGCGCTGACAATATTGCAGCAGCCATTGCCGCCGGATTTTCAGTACAACTCGGCAAACCGATGTCGGTGGAAGAGCTGAGCGCTACAGTACGTCATTTGCTGCAAGAACATTCCTGATCCGGCAGCGGATGCGTGACGGGGCTGATCGTCGATAACGGTCACGGCCAGTGGGAATGCAGGGAATACCAGGGGATCTTATGAGTGTTGTTGTACGCCAGAATACGCTGATTTCGCAACGTGTGGAGGTCGCATTGGTCTATAGAAGCATGCTCGGGATGGATGAGGCGCTGGCTTACCTGCAACGGGAAAATGTCCCTGAATCGATCGCACTGCGCGTACTGGGAAACGGGCATACACGCAGTCGGGTGGAAACGCCCGCAGGCAGTCCTGTCGCATCCGGCACGCAATTCGAATTTTGCAGACGTCGTAACCAACTGCACGATGCTATCGTTGAAGCGGCGCTGAAAATCGAACAAAAACTCGGCCGAGAATGGGCGCTAGCGCTTCTTCGCAACGAGCAGGTGCCAGACAGTGTTGCCATCCGAATCCTGGCGGTGGGGCCTCGTCAACTACGATGCAAGACCAGGGTCACAACCTGATAAGTCGGCACGTTCTTCATTTTTATTTCAGGACTGTGCTGCTGATCGACGACATGGCACGCGGGCAGCACGGGCAGGGTCAGGCAGCATGGGCAGGGTCACACGGGCAGGGTCAGGTCTGGCATTTGGACACGGCCTCTACATTAGTTCGCCACATCGCTCGCGTCGAATCTCACGGCTGCCGTTCCTCACCATGGCTACTGATGTGATCGTGTCCGAATGTCAGACCTGACCCCGGCTTTCTGACCCGCACGGGCAGGGTCCACGGGCAGCGTCAGGTCTGGCATTCGGACACGGCCTCTACATTAGTTCGTCACATCCCTCGCGTCGAATCTCACGGCTGCCGTTCCGCACCATGGCTACTGATGTGATCGTGTCCGAATGTCAGACCTGACCCCGGCTTTTGCGTTAGTGTCCGCGCCGCTGTACCAGTGCGGTACCTGCTCCATGGCGCTTGCTTTCGGTGACCGCGGTTACGGTGCCATCCGGGTTGAACACCAGCGCATTGGCCGCGCCGATTTCTTCCGGTGGTGATTCCCAGCGCTGGCCGAAGCGGGTCAGCGCCGTTGCCTGCGCGCTGCCTGCAAAGCCAGGCTCGACCGAGGTGGCCGGCGCATTGCGCTGGCTGATGCGCGGTGCGTCGAGTGCCTGGTTCATCGGCATGTTGAAGTCGACGTGGTTGACGATTGTTTGCAGCACGGTCGTGATGATGGTCGCGCCGCCCGGGCTGCCCACCGAAAATGCCGGCTTGCCATCCTTGAGCGCAATCGTCGGCGCCATGCTGGAGCGGGGCCGCTTGCCGGCTTCGGGCACGTTCGGGTGCAGGCCGGCGAAGTCGAAGTCGGTCATCTCGTTATTGAGCAGGAAGCCGTAGCCCGGCACGACGATCCCGCTGCCGCCCCACGATTCGATGGTGAACGTGTACGCGACCACGTTGCCATCTTTGTCCGACACTGTCAGGTGCGTCGTGTGCAGGCTCTCCGGTGGAGGCCGGATGCTGGCGCGCACCGGTGGCAGCAGCGGCACGCTGGGATCATTCTGGAATGCATACGGATTGCCTGCCGCCACCGCCCCCGGCGCGGCCTGCTGCAGCGAGATCAGCGCGCGGCGCGTGGCGGCAAAGTCCTTCGACAGGAAGCCGGCCAGCGGCGCATCGATGTATTCGGGATCGGCCAGATATGCATTGCGGTCGGCGAACGCGAAGCGGCTCGCTTCGATGTACAGGTGCTCGGCCTGCGCGCGCGGCAGGGCTTTCAGGTCGTAGCCTTCGAGGATATTGAGGGCATGCGCGACCGTCGCGCCGCCACTGCTGGGCAGCGGCATGCCATACAGTTCGTAGCCCCGGTAGGTGCTGCGCAGGGCAGGGCGGATGCGCGCCTCATAGTTGGCCAGGTCGGCCAGTGTCATCGTGCCGGCGCGCACGCTGACGCCCTTGGCCACGGGCGGGCGGTTGACGGTGTCGACGATCGCGCGCGCCATCGGGCCTTCGTAGAATGCCTTGACGCCGCCCGAGGCGATGGCGCGGTAGGCCCGCGCCATATCGGGATTGCGCAGCAGCGTGCCGGTAGGGATGGCCTTGCCGTCGTGCAGGTACAGCGCGCTGGTCGGCGTGAACTGGCGAAACTTGGCCAGGTTCTGGTCGACCAGGCCATTGAACGTGGCGTTGACCCGAAAGCCCGTATCGGCCACCGCGATGGCCGGCGCCAGCACCTGCGCGAAGCGCATGCTGCCATAGCGTTCGAGCGCCTCGTGCCAGCCGCGTACCGTGCCCGGCACGCCCACTGCCGCGCCGCTGGCGACAGCGGTGTCGAAGTCGATCGGCTTGCCATCGCGCTCGAACAGCGTGGGGCCGGCCTTGGCTGGCGCCGTCTCGCGGTGGTCGATTGTGATCACCCGTTTGTCTTTGGCCAGGTAGATCACCATGAAGCCGCCGCCGCCGATGCCGCAGCTGAACGGATCCGTCACGCCCAGCGTGGCCGCTGCGGCGACGGCCGCATCGACCGCATTGCCACCGTTGTTCAGGATGGTCAACGCCGCCTGCGATGCCTGCGCGCTGATGGTGGCCACGGCGCCGCCGTGACCCGTCGCAACGGGCGCGCCCGTGGCGGGCGCAATGACAATCGACAGGACCAGGCCACAGGCCAGTGCGGCGATGACCGGCGAGCGGGCCGTCACTTAAGTCCCGTACATATTGAGCACGACCGGATACGACGCCGGCTTCGCCTCGATCATGCCGCGCGCCGGCGGCTCGAACGACCGGTCGAGCTCGACACGCGCGCCGCGCAGCGCGGGCGACGTGAAGCCCGGTTTGCCCGGCACCAGCCAGAATGCCTGCGCCACGTTCTGGATGCGCAGCGTGAAGCGGTAGGCGACACGCCCGGCCACGATGCAGCGTGCATTGTCCGGGCAGCGGGTGTCGTCGGCGCCTTCATACGTCAGGCTCAGGCGCTGTTCGGGCGCCAGCAGCAGGCTCTGGCTCTCGCTGAGATTGTATTGCGCATCCGGCAGGCGCTCGGGCGCGGCGCAGCCGGACAACAGGCCAGCGCCGAGGCAGACGGCGGCGATGCAGAAGACGCGGGCCGGACGGAAGATCGAGGGGCGCATGGTGTCATCCAGTGTTTGGCAGGGAAAACCCATGATAGCAAAAGCGCAAGCGCAGCGGCGCGGCATGATGCGCCCGGGCGTCATGAACACGGCGATTGTGAAGTCATAAACAGGTCATATTCGCAGGCTATTCTTTGTCCCGTAGTGCAAAACATATCCCTCAACTAAGGAATAACAATGTTCAAAAAGATCCTCGCCGGCGCCGCTGCCGCACTCGTGATGACGACCTCGTTTGCCGCCGACATGACCGGTGCAGGCGCTACCTTCCCGTACCCGATCTACGCCAAGTGGGCCGAGGGTTACAAGGCAGCGACCGGCAATGGCCTGAACTACCAGTCGGTGGGTTCGGGCGCCGGTATCAAGCAGATCAAGGCCAAGACCGTCGACTTCGGCGCGTCGGACATGCCACTCAAGGCAGATGAGCTGGACAAGGAAGGCCTGATGCAGTTCCCGGCCATCATGGGCGGCGTGGTTGCCGTGGTCAACGTCGACGGCGTGACCCCAGGCCAGCTGAAGATGACGGGTCCAGTGCTGGCCGACATCTACATGGGCAAGATCACCAAGTGGAACGCTGCGCCGATCGCTGCGCTGAACCCGGGCGTCAAGCTGCCGGACACCGACATCACCGTCGTGCACCGCGCTGACAGTTCGGGCACCTCGTTCCTGTGGACCGACTTCCTGGCAAAAACCAGCCCGGCCTGGAAAGAAAGCATCGGCTCGGGCACCACCGTGAAGTGGGCCGTGGGCGTGGGCGGCAAGGGCAACGAAGGCGTCGCCGCCAACGTGCAGCGTATCAAGGGTTCGATCGGCTACGTCGAGTGGGCTTACGCGAAAAAGAACAAGCTGTCGCACACCCAGCTGCGCAATAAGGAAGGCGTCGACCTGCAGCCAAGCGACGACGTGTTCAAGGCAGCTGCCGCGAACGCCGAGTGGAACAAGACCCCAGGCTTCGGCGTGGTCCTGACCGACGGCGCCGGCAAGCAAAGCTGGCCAGTCACCGGCGTGTCGTACATCCTGATGCACAAGGAACAGGCTGATGCCAACAAGGGCAAGGAAGTCGTCAAGTTCTTCGACTGGGCCTTCAAGAATGGCGCACCTGCAGCGGCTGAACTGGACTACGTCCCGATGCCAGCGAGCGTCGTCAAGCAAGTGCAGGATGCCTGGAAAGCCAACCTGAAAGACGCTTCCGGCAAAGCGATCATGTAATCAGGCAGGTGAAGCAACGATCCGGCAGCGCGACTGCCGGATTTTTTTATCAGCACATCCAACCTCGGCATCTCACAGACTGGGTATCCCATGACAATGGCGAACACGATCGTCCTGGTGATTGACGACAAGCCGGCCATCGCCGAACTGCTCAAATTTTCACTGCACGAGGACGAGTGGGTCTGGCACAACGTGCCGAGCCTGGCGCAAGCCTGGGACTTCATCGGACGCGAACGGCCCGAACTCCTGCTGCAGGAATCGATGCTGCGCAACGAAGGCGGCATGCGCCTGCTGGCCCGCCTGCGCGGTGACCGCCGCCTGCGCGAACAGCCTGTCATCCTGCTGGCGGCCGAATGTGCCGAAGGCGAGCGTCCGTCTGCATTGCCGGCAGCGGTCGCGCATCCCGAATTCATCCCGCAGGCGCCGGTCGGCGAGGCGCGCGAACTGTCGCCCGAATCGCGGGTGCTGCGCTCGGGCCGCCTGGTGCTCGATCCGCTCAGCTGCAGCGTCAGGGTCGGCAACAGCCGGGTCGAAGTACGCCACGCCGAATATCGCCTGCTGCGTTTTTTGCTGTGCCATCCGGGCCAGGTTTTCTCGCGTTCGCAGTTGCTCGAACAACTCTGGGACGCGCACCAGTCGCTCGACCAGCGCACCGTCGACGTCCACGTGCTGCGCCTGCGCAAGGCGCTGGGCCGCGCGAAATCGCTGATCAAGACCGTGCGTGGCGCCGGTTACATGCTGGCGCCGACCTGACAATGCAGTGTTTGCCGGCAGCATGAGCCACCACCCCCGTATCGCCCCTTCCATCACGCCTCACCGCAACAAGCGCTACCTGGTGCTGGTATGGCCGCTGCTTGCCCTGTTGCTCTGCATGGCGCTGTGGGGCGCAACCCTGGTGCGGGTGGACACCGAACAGGAGCGCGTTGCCGGCCAGATCCGCAAGGACGCTGCTGCCTATGCCGAAGCCTACGAGCAGTACATCACGCGCTCGGTCGCGCAGATGGACCAGATCACGATGCAGCTCAAGTTCAGCTGGGAGAACTCGCGCAAGCCGGAACTCCTGGCGGACATGCGGCGCGACGGCATGTTCACCGACAGCGCCTTTCACGTGGTCGCCGTGCTCGACCGGCGCGGGATCGTGCGTTCCAGCACGCGCCCCGGCCTGGTTGGCGCGGATCTGGCGGACGGTCCGTATTTTGCGCGCCACCGCGACAACAATTCGACGGCGCTGCGGCTGGGCACCACGCCGGTGCAGTTCGGCGCGGCCGACGACGTGGTGCTGTTCACGCGTCGGCTTGACGACCGTGAGGACGAGTTCGACGGCGTGATCATGATGGCGGTCGATGCGCGCTACTTCACGTCGTTCGTCAGCCCGGCCACGCTCGGCGCCGGCGGCATCGTCGCGCTGGCCGGCAGCGAAGGGCGCCTGCGCGTCGAACAGCGCAGCGACGGCGCCGCGTTCTTCGACACGGCCACGCTGCCGCGCCGCGGCGCCGCCTGGTCGGGCGAGCAGGGCGTGCGCGAGGTCGATGGGGCGAATGGCTTTGCCGACGGCCAGTCGCGCGTGCTGGGCTGGCGCCAGTCGCCGGTCTATCCGCTGGTCGCACTGGTCGGCCTGCCGCGCGCCGATACGCTGGCCGCAACCAATACCTACTGGACCGACAGCCGCGACCGCGCCATCGCCGCCACGCTGTGCCTGATGCTGCTGGGCGCCGTCGGCGCCGTGCTGGCGCAGCGCGCGCTGCAGCGCGGCACCGAACAGGACGATGTACGGCGCGCCTACCGCACCGCCACCGAAAGCGGCAACGACGGCTTCTACATGGCCGCCGCCGTGCGCGGGCGCGGCGGGCAGATCGTCGACTTTCGCATCGTCGATTGCAACGAGCGGGGCGCCTTCTTCTATGGCATGACGCGCGACGATCTGGTCGGCGCGAGTCTGGCCGAGATCGACGCCGGCCTGTTCGGCGAAGACTTGCTGGCCACCTACCGCAAGGCAATGGAGACGGGCTTCCATGAGGACGACCGCATGATGCCGAGCGACAATCGCCTGAACATCAGCTGGGGCCGGCGTCGCCTGGTGCGGGTCGGTCACGGCCTGGCCGTCACGCTGCAGGACATCAGCGAACGCAAGGCCCACGAGTCGCAGCTCGAGCGCCTGGCCAACGTCGATTCGCTGACCGGCCTGGCCACCCGCCACGCGTTGTTGGAACGCATGCCAGCGATGCTGGCGCAGGCGCACACCGCCGACATGGGGGCGGCGCTGCTGTTCATCGACCTGGACGAATTCAAGCACATCAACGATTCGCACGGCCACGCCACCGGCGACGGGGTGCTCAAGTGCGCGGCGCAGCGCCTGCTGTCGCTGCTGCGGCCGTCGGACCAGGTGGCGCGCTTCGGCGGCGACGAATTCGTCGTCCTGCTCACGCCCTGCGATGGCGAGCGCCAGGCGGCATCGGTCGCGGCGCGCATCGTCGAGGCGTTCGGGGTGCCGTTCCTGCTGGGCGACGAGCTGCACGCGGTGGGCGCGTCGATCGGCATCAGCATGTACCCGCGCGACGGCGCCGATGCCGAGACGCTGGTGCGCCACAGCGATATCGCCATGTATGTCGGCAAGAACGACGGCAAGGGCCAGTACCGCTTCTTCGATCCATCGCTGTCGACGACGCTCAATTCGCGCGCGCGCCTCAAGCAGCACATCCTGGAAGCGCTCGAGGGCGACCAGTTCGTGCTGCACTACCAGCCGCGCGTCGATGCCCGCAGCGGCGAGTTGCTCAGCATGGAAGCGCTGGTGCGCTGGCGCCATCCGACGCTGGGCATCGTGGCACCGGGCGACTTCATTCCGCTGGCCGAATCGACTGGCCTCATCGTGCGCATCGGCGAGGCCGTGATCGACAAGGCGTGCGCGCAACTGGCCGCGTGGCGCGAGGCCGGCGTGGCGCTGGTGCCCGTCTCGATCAACGTCTCGCCCAAGCAGTTTTTGCGCGGCGGCGTGCAACGGCAGTTGCGCGCCGCCATGGCGCGCCACTGCGTGCCGGCCAGCCTGATCGAGGTGGAAATCACCGAGTCGGCGATGATGGGCGACCAGGACGACATCCTGGCCGAACTGGCGGCGCTGCGCGCGCTGGGCGTGAAGCTGCACGTGGACGACTTCGGCACGGGCTACTCGTCGCTGTCGCAATTGCAGCGCCTGAAGATGGACGTGCTGAAGGTCGACCGCGCGTTCACCAACGAGCTGGCCAGATCGAAAGAGGGCAAGGTGTTCTTCCAGGCGATCGTGTCGATGGCGCACGCGCTGGGCATGTCGGTCGTGGCCGAGGGCGTGGAAACCGCCGAGCAGCTGGCCATCCTGCGCGGCCTGGAATGCAATGAAGTGCAGGGTTACTTCATCGCGCGCCCGATGCCGGCGCACGAGATGGCGGTGTTGATGACGCAGCGCTATTTACTTGAGATAGCAGCGGCGGCGTCGTGAGCGAGGGGGCAGGGAAGTTCCGTGCTGACGATTGAGCGGCATTGGTCCGGTGATGCAGGCGCGGCATAGAGTAACTGCACCGGACATGCCCGGTGTGAAAGGATCCCATGCCGAACCTTCAGGATGTTGCTGACCAAATCAACGCGCGCCTCGACCAGATCTCGACCAACACCGCGAGCACGGCGGGCAATACGGCCGATATCCGCAACGAACTGGTGCAGACCAACAGCCGCCTGCAGCAGATCGACGCCACGCTGGTGAACGGTTTCGCCAATTTGTCACAGGGTTTGTTCGCGCTGATCCAGGTACAGATCATCGCTGCCGGCCTGCTCGACCACAACCGCAAGCAGAACGACACCATCATCTGCGAGCTGGCCAACAGCAACACGCTGCTGTGCAGCATCCTGCGCAAGCTGGCCCGGCAAGTACGCAGCAGTGAGGCGTCACAGGTGTCGCTGGCGCGCATCGAGGGCATCAATGAGCGCGTCCATGCGCCCGAAGCCGGCGACGTCGACCGTCAGCGCGAACTGCTCGAACAGGTGCAGGCCTGCTGCCCGCCCGAATCCCCGCCGCAAGAGCCGTGCCCCGACATGTGCCCGCCACCGGTGTACCGCGACCGCCAGCCAACGGGCCAGGACTGGAAGCCGCTGCCGCCGCCGCAACGGCCGATCGGGTAGCTGCCATGGCCACGTTCATCCTGCAGGATGCGACCGGCATCGGGTCGGACGACCTCGACCCGGCGCAGGGCTTCATCGACATGTCGATCATCGCCAACGATACCGGTCTCGGCATGGCCGATCCGGCGGCCGGCAAGCAACGCATGACCTACACCCGCACCGGTAACAGCCCGCCCCAGCTGCGTCTCGATGCCATGATCAACACGGCGTTCTCGCCAAATTACGGCAGCGGCGCGAACAACGTCGACACGATCGTCCTCGCCGGCCTGAAAACACTGGTGCTCGACGACGGCTCGTCGATGGCCAACAACGGCACTGCGTTGCCGCCCAGGTCGAGCGGCCTGCCCGGCGCCAGCCTCAACCCCACCGAGCAGTGCCTCGTCATTTACGATACACAGCTGACTATCTGCGTGGCCAGCGCCGGCTCGGGCGGCTCGCTTGATTTGTCAATATCCCCGCCGGTAGCGCTGTATCACGAGTTCTCCCATGCCTTTCGGATCGTCAACAACACGCTGCAGGCCGTGACTGGCATCTGCGACCCGTCGGCGCCCGAAGAACGCGCTGCCATCATTGACGAGAATGACCTGCGTACTGACCTGGCCAGCCGGCAGGGCGCAGCCGCCACGCTGCGCGACCCCGGCAATCACTGCGGCAGGATCGATTCGGACTGCGAAAGCTGCTGCATCATCGCCACGCTGGTGTCCAGGTCGCCCGGGTCGCGGCAGGTGCAGATGCTGCGCTGCGCGCGCGACCACTTCGTGCGCGGGACCGAGGTCGGGCATGCGTTCTTCGATCAATTTTTCCACGACTATTACGCGTTTTCACCACAGGCCTGCACGCTCATGGCCGGCGACCAGTCGCTGCGACGTCAGTTGCTCGAAGGCTTCGTCGAACCCTTGCTCGACTTCTGGAACGTCATGGTCGAGCGGGGCCGTCGCGTGATGAGCAGCACGCAATTGGGCGCTGCATTCATCGCGCTGCACCCCGATCGCCTTCACGCCGAGCTGCGCCACGCTGCTTTGCTTCGTACCAGTGCCTATTGGGAATGCGGGGCCGGGCAGTCCGCCGAGGCGCCGGCGCGGTTGATGGCGTTGCTGCGCGAACGTGCCTGGTCCAGCCCCTACATGCAATGGGCACTGGTCGCGCCGGTCAGGCTGATGCACGCGCTGCTGACCCGGTATCTGGCCGGCGCCGATGCCCAGTCGATCGGCCGCGCGTTCAGCGAGGCGCTCGATGCTTGGGCGCCCGAGGTGCCGATCAGCCCATTGTGGGCCGCGCTGCCAGCCGCGCAGGTGCGCAGCGAGTTGGCATTCTGCGAGCGCGCACTGCTGCAGACAACGACGAGTAAAGCCCGCTTCCGGCAACGATTGGGCGAGCGGTTTCCCGATATCACGGCCGTCGCTAGCGTGCTGGGCCGACTGCAGACACTGGACCAGGGGGCTACATGGCAAGCGACGACAGCAAACCCGACGACCTGACCGCAGCCATCCGGTCGGTGGCGCCGGTGGATACACGCCTCGAGGTCGTCGTGCGGTTGCAGAACAAGGCAACACGGGCGCTGCATTATGTGGCCGACGTGCGCGCAACACGCTACGACCCGGCCACGCGCACCCTGACGTTGTCGCTGTCCGATGAAGGCCGGGAAGTCATTCTTGGTCTGGCGGGCAAGTTGCCCCGGTTCCGGCATGTCGATCCGGGCAGCCAGGCCGAGATCCACCTGAGCGTGCCCGACAAGATCGTCAAGCTGTCGCGCTCTGCCGGATCTGACGAGCTGGCGTTCGAAACGCAACAATTGTCTGAGGTCCGTGAAGTCGTGGTCGAAGTGGCATGGGCCGACGTGCCGTATTACCATGACACACGTGCCAGCGCGCTGCAAGATGCGCGCCTGCCGGCTGCCCGGTGGGAGCAACACAAGGCACGTGCGACGCAGCGTCAGGACACGCAGCGCGCGCCCGGATCATGAGGCAAGGCGCGCACGGTGACTGGGCATGCAGCGGAGCATGCCCAGGGAAGGGCGATCAGTCGAGGTCGGCAGCGCTGTGGCGTTCGAGCACCTGGTCTTCCGCCGGTCCGAACGAGCGGTTGACCTTGCGTCCGCGTATCACGGCGGGCCGCGCCGCGATCGCATCGGCCCAGCGCTTGACGTGCTTGTATTCGTGCACTGACAAGAACGTGGCCGCGTCATACAGCTGACCGAGCACCATGCCGCCATACCAGGGCCAGATGGCCATGTCGGCGATCGTGTACTCGTCGCCGGCCATGTAGCGGTTGTCGGCCAGATGGCGATCCAGCACGTCGAGCTGGCGCTTGGTTTCCATCGCGTAGCGGTCGATCGGGTATTGCAGCTTTTCCGGCGCATACGCGTAGAAGTGGCCGAAGCCGCCGCCCATGAATGGCGCCGAACCCATCTGCCAGAACAGCCAGTTCATCGTTTCGGTGCGCGCCACGCCATCTTGCGGCAGAAACGCATCGAACTTTTCGGCCAGGTACACCAGGATCGCACCCGATTCGAACACGCGCACGGGCTCAGCGCCACTGCGGTCGACCAGGGCAGGGATCTTCGAATTCGGGTTGGCATCGACGAAGCCGCTCGAGAACTGCATGCCTTCGTTAATACGGATCAGCCAGGCATCGTACTCGGCGCCCGCATGGCCGGCGGCCAGCAGTTCTTCGAGCATGATCGAGACCTTCACGCCATTGGGCGTGGCCAGCGAATACAGTTGCAGCGGATGCTCGCCTACCGGCAGCGCCTGGTCGTGCGTCGGTCCGGCGACCGGGCGATTGATATTGGCAAAGGCGCCGCCCGGGGTGGCGGGCGGGGTCCAGACAGTTGGTGGAACATACGGCGTTGAATCAGGCATGGCGTTTCCTTGAGCTGACGTGTCAGAAGAACCATTCTAGCCAATGGACGACAAACGTGTTGGCTGCGGCTTCACGCGTTCAAGTTACCCCGGTTTCGTGGCGGCCACGTGTTGTTGAACGCGTGGACGGGGAACCCGTCCACCCTACAAAAATACCGTAGGGTGGGCGGCTATGCTGCCCACGCGTTCAACGGAACAAAAATCCGCCAAGGCCGGGTCGAAAAGCGCAAAGCCGGATAAGAAAAAACCCCGCCGAAGCGGGGTTTGGGAGATAGCAGAGCGGCTCAGACAAACGCCGTCAGCGCACCCTTCATCTTTTTGAGTGCCGCCGACTCGATCTGGCGAATCCGCTCGGCTGACACGCTGAATTCTTCCGCCAGCGTGTGCAGTGTGGCACCCGAACCGTCGTCGTTGGCCAGCCAGCGCGCTTCGATGATGCGGCGCGAACGTGGATCCAGCTTGCCAAGCGCCGATTCCAGGCCTTCGGACTGCAGGCGCGTGACTTGCTGCGCTTCGAGCACCTTGGTCGGCTCTTGCTGCTCCGACGACAGGTAGGCGATCGGCGAAAACTTGTCGTCTTCGTCGTCGGTTGGCGACTCGAGCGCGATATCGCGGCCCGACAGACGGGTTTCCATCTCGATCACTTCTTCACGCTTGACGCCAAGCAGCTTGGCCAGATCATCGACCTGACCCGGCGACATCGCGTCCAGGCCCACCTTGTTGCTGCGCAGGTTGAAGAACAGCTTGCGCTGCGCCTTGGTCGTCGCAACCTTTACCAAGCGCCAGTTCTTGAGAATGTACTCATGCATCTCGGCCTTGATCCAGTGCATCGCGTACGACACCAGGCGCACGCCCTGGTTCGGGTCGAAACGCTTGACTGCCTTCATCAGGCCGATATTGCCTTCCTGGATCAGGTCGGCGTGTGGCAGGCCGTAGCCCAGATAGCCACGCGCGATCGACACCACCAGGCGCAGGTGCGACAGCACCATCTTTTGCGCTGCGTCGAGATCGTTATCGTCGCGCAGCCGCTTTGCCAGCGACATCTCTTCTTCGTGCGTCAGCATCGGCAGGCGGTTCACTGCCGAGATATACGCATCGATATTGCCGAGATTGCCGGTGAAACCTAGTCCCAGAGCACGATTGCCGGTCGGGACCAATGCGGATTGTGCGGACATGTTTATTTCCCTTTTAATAATCTTGCTGCACCCTGACGGGCCTCGGCCTCATGCCGGTGACACCATCCTGAAGCGAACATCGCTTCGTCATGCGGATACTTTTGCTTGAAATTTGATTGCCTTGGACCATATATTAGCACTCCCCCAAAGAGAGTGCCAGAACGTGGCCAGAACTTAAGACTGTCCAAAGTATTGCCCATAGGAATTAAATCCGCAAGCAAACTTACTGTAGAACAGCACTTGAATATTCGTTTGATTCAGCTCAGAACCGAGCCGATAAACACTGGAAATCGCGTACAGGTTCAGAGTAAGGCGCGACAGACAAGCTCTCTGTTGAATGGCGCACGTACGACTGGGACGGCCTGTAGGAGTTCTACGCAAGACAGCGTAGGGAAGTACGACGTGACCGTAGGAGTATGGGCGCACTGCGGCGCATTCCGACGGCCAGGTAATTGGGGAGGCAGCGCAACGGCCGCCTCGCCCTGCTCTGGAAGTGGTGCCACTTCCGGCGTTTTCAACACCCTGAATCAATCTTTTTTATTCAGCAATATTGTAGGAGTGCCGCTGCCGTCACCCCTGTAGCGCTGTCAGCGCCCCCGCGCCAGGTGACGCCGTACCGACAGCATGGCGCCGATCAGGCCCAGGCCGGCACTCACTGCCAGCAAGCCGGCAATTTCCAGCCCGCCCAGCGTCATCAGCTGGAATTGTGAGCCGTACAGCCGCGCAAATTCGGCAATGGCGCCATTCAGCGGGTGCAAGGCCAGCGCCACCACGCCCAGGGCCACGCCGCCGGCGCACAGGCCGAGCAGGGCGCCCGTATAGAAGAACGGGCGGTGGATGAAGTCATTGGTCGCGCCCAGCAGTTGCGAAACGGAGATTTCTTCTTTCTGCGTCAGCACCTGCAGGCGAATGGTATTGAACACCACCGCGATGACGACGATGCCGAGTGTACCGGCCAGCAGCAGCAGGGCCAGGCGCAGGATGCCCAGCAGCGCGGCCAGGCGCTTGACCCAGGCCGAGTCGACCTGCACCGTCTCGACGCCGGGCAGGGCGCGCAGGCGCTCGGTGATGGCGTCGACCTGCGCCGCGGCGCCGGCGCTGGCAAAGCCGCCCAGCTTCATCACGTAACTGTCCGGCAGCGGGTTCTCGCCGAGCGTTTCCAGCACGCCGCCCAGGCTGCTGCGGGCCTTGAGCGATTCCAGCGCTTCTTCGCGCGGCACGAACATGACTTCGCCCTTGCCCTGTGCGACGATCTGGCGAATCTGCGGCAGCAAGGCCTGTGCATCGGGCCGACTGACATCCTCGCGCATGAACAGACTGATCTCGGGGTCGACCGATAACTGCTCGGACAGCGGCCGTACATTGTCGAGCAGAGTCAGGCCGGCGAACGGCAGCGTGAGCGCCAGCGCGACGACGAGCACGTTGAACAGGAAGCTGCCGGGCGACTTGCGCACGGTCGACAGCGCGGCCACCAGGGCGAAACGGTGCTGGCGCAACCACGGGCTCATGCTGCACCTCCGACCAGTTGGCCATTTTCCAGGCGGATGACGCGCTCGGCGCGCTCCAGCACGTAATCGTCGTGGGTCGAGATCACGCACGTGACGCCCACCGCATGGAACGAGCGCAGCGCATCGAGCACCTTGTCGGCCGCGACGCGGTCGAGGTTGGCGGTGGGTTCGTCGGCCAGGATGATCTGCGGGCGGTTGACGATCGCACGGGCCACGGCCACGCGCTGCTGCTCGCCGCCGGACAGTTCGAGCGGCATCGCGCGGGCGCGGTCGAGCAGGCCGACCTTGTCGAGCGCCGCGCGGGCGCGCTGCTCGGCTTCGGCCGTGCGCGCACCGGTCACCAGCATCGGCAGCATCGTATTGGCCAGGATATTGCGGTCGTTGAGCAGGCGCTGTTGCTGGAAGATGATGCCGATATTGCGGCGCAGGAAAGGAATCCCGGCCGGCTTGATGCGCCCGACGTCATGCCCGCTGACGATCACCTTGCCGCTGGTGGGCCGCTCGACGCCGGCGACCATTTTCATGAGGGTCGACTTGCCCGCGCCCGATGGGCCCGCCAGATAGACCAGCTCGCCCTTGCCGATGGCGAGCGTGACGTCGTGCAGCGCGTAGCTGCCCTGCGCGTCGCCGTGGGTGTACTGCTTCGATACTGACTGGAATGCAATCATGGTGTCCTTGTTCGATCAGCCGCTCAGCCGAGCAGCGCGTCGACGAATTCTTCGGCATTGAATGGCTGCAGGTCTTCCAGCTTTTCGCCCACGCCGATGAAGTACACGGGAATCGGGCGGTTCTGCGCGATCGCGGCCAGCACGCCACCCTTGGCGGTGCCGTCGAGCTTGGTGACGACCAGGCCCGTCAGCCCCAGCGCATCGTCAAACGCCTTGACCTGCGCCAGCGCGTTCTGGCCCGTGTTGCCGTCGATGACGAGCAGGATTTCATGGGGTGCACCCGCCATGCCCTTGCCGATCACGCGCTTGATCTTTTTCAGCTCTTCCATCAGGTGCAGTTGGGTTGGCAGGCGGCCGGCCGTGTCGATCATGACGACATCGGTGCCACGCGCCTTGCCCGACTGGACCGCATCAAAGGCGACAGCGGCCGGATCGCCCGACTGCTGCGAAATCACGGTCACGTTGTTGCGCTGGCCCCAGACCATCAATTGCTCGCGCGCGGCGGCGCGGAACGTGTCGCCCGCAGCCAGCAGCACCGACTGGTCGAAGCTTTGCATGTGCTTGGCCAGCTTGCCGATGGTGGTGGTCTTGCCGGCGCCGTTCACGCCCGCGATCATCATCACCAACGGGTCATGGCGGCCCAGTTCGAGCGGCTTTTGCAATGGCAGCAGCATCTCGATCATCAGGCTCTTGAGCGCCGTCTTGACGGCGGGCGCGTCGAGCAGCTTGTCTTCCTTGACCTTGCGGCGCAGTTCGGTGAGCAGGTGTTCGGTGGCGCCGATGCCGGCGTCGGACATCAGCAGCGCCGCTTCGAGTTCGTCGTACAGGTCTTCGTCGATGCGCGCACCGACGAACAGCAGCGACAGATTGCTCGAGGTCTTGGACAGGCCGGCCTTAAGGCGCGCCATCCACGATTGCTTCTTTTCCAGCTCGGTGGTGGGGCGCTCGGCGGTTTCCGGGAACAGGTTGCTACCTTCGTGCAGCACGCTGACCTCGGTCTTGAGGTCAGGCTTGACCTCGGGCTTGACGTCCTTTTTGATATCGGGCTTGGCCACGACAGGCGCCGGGGGCGCCGGCCTGGCGGCAGGCGCCGCGCGCGTCGCGGGTGCAGCAGGTACAACAGGTTCCGGCGCCGGGGTATCGGGCGCTTTCTTTCTTTTGAAGAAGCTGAACATAGTGTCTGGTGGGGGACTTCGTGCGAACGCCGGCGGGGCCGGCGATGAAAAAACGTGCGAATATTTTACCAGAGCAGCAATACGTTCCCGCTTTGCGCGCTAGCGTGCTCCTTTTGCGGCCTCGGCCTGTGCACGCATCATCTCGAGCGTGGCGTTTGGCGTGATCAGATTGCCGTCGTAGCGCAGCTCGATCACGGCCGGCAGCTGTTCCTGCGCCGTGTAGGCCAGCGCGCGCGCCAGGGCCGGTGCAAAGTCGGCGGTCTGGTCGACCACTTCACCATGGCCGCCATAGGCACGCGCCAGCGCCGCGAAATCCGGATTGTGCAGGTTCGTGCCCGACACGCGGCCCGGATAGGTGCGCTCCTGGTGCATGCGGATCGTGCCGAACATATTGTTGTTGAAGACCAGGATCACGACGCCGGCACCGTACTGCACGGCGGTGGCCAGTTCCTGGCCGGTCATCATGAATTCGCCGTCGCCGGCAAAGGTCACCACGGCGCGCTCGGGATGCACGATCTTGGCCGCGACGCCGCTTGGCACCGCATACCCCATCGCGCCATTGGTCGGGGCCAGCTGCGTGCGCATGCCGCCGTACCGATAGAAGCGGTGCGCCCACGACGCGTAGTTGCCGGCGCCGTTGGTGATGATCGCGTCCGCCGGCAGGGCGCTTTGCAGATCCTGCACAACTTGCCACAGGTCGAGCGGGACGCCTTCGCGCAGCAGGGCAGGTTGCGCCTGCCACGCGACCAGCTCGCCCCTGGCCTGCGTCACATTGGCCTGCCAGGTTGCGTCGACCGGTTCCATCGCGGCGAGCATGGCGCAGGCCTGCGGCATGCCGGCCGCGATCATCAGTTCGCCCTGGTAGACGCTGCCCAGTTCTTCGGGATCGGGATGGATGTGCACCAGGCGCTGGGCCGGCACGGGCGCGTCCAGCAAGGTGTAGCCGCCGGTCGTCATTTCACCCAGGCGCGGGCCGATGGCGATGACCAGGTCGGCGTCTTTCACGCGCGCGGCCAGCTTCGGATTGATGCCGATGCCCACGTCGCCGATGTAGTTCGGGTGCGCGTTGTCGAGCAGGTCCTGGAAGCGGAACGTGCAGCCCACCGGCAGGTGATTGCGCTCGGCGAACTGCGCCAGGTCGGCGCAGGCTTGCGCGGTCCAGGTGCCGCCGCCCAGCAGGACGACCGGACGCTTGGCCTCAGCCAGCATCGTGCGCAGTTGCGCGATCTGGTCGCTTGATGGCGCGCCGTGCGCTGGCGTATAGGCGCGCGTGTCGGCAACTTCCGCCAGCGAGACCAGCATGTCTTCGGGCAGCGCCAGCACCACCGGACCCGGGCGGCCGCTGGTGGCGACCTGGAATGCGCGCGCCAGGTATTCGGGGATGCGGTCGGCGCGGTCGATCTGGGCGACCCACTTGGCCATCTGCCCATACATGCGGCGGTAGTCGATTTCCTGGAACGCTTCGCGGTCGACGAAGTCGTTACCGACCTGGCCGATGAACAGGATCATCGGCGTGGAATCCTGGTACGCCGTGTGCACGCCGATCGATGCATTGGTGGCGCCCGGCCCGCGCGTGACGAAGCAAATGCCCGGCTTGCCGGTGAGCTTGCCGTAAGCCTCGGCCATGAACGCCGCGCCCCCTTCCTGGCGATTGATCACGAAGCGGATGTTCGAATCGTGCAGCGCGTCGAGCACGTCCAGGTAGCTTTCACCCGGGACACCGAAGGCGGTATCGACGCCGTGAATGGAAAGGGCATCGACCAGGATCTGGCCGCCGGTGCGGGAAGGGTGCGTCATGGTGGGGATCGTCCTTGAAGTAGCTTTCAAGGCATTTTATGTGACCAGTACGAGCACGGCTTTTGAAATGGCGACATGAAATTTCATAAACAGCGGTACTGGTACGGTGATCCATCATCGCAGCGTGACCTGGCGATGTCGATCCGAACATCGATGCGGGCAATAGGCTGCGGTTTGACCAGCTTGATACCGTTTCGCTGAACGCCTCGAATGTCGTGACGCGAGACCAAGAAAACCCAAGCCAATCAACGCCAGCGTGCCCGGCTCTGGTAGCTGGTAGCCAGGTATGTCCGCCCCTAATGCCCACTGGTTGGCAGGCGGCGTCAAATTGCCGAAGTAGATGGTATCGATCGCTGCAGTGGGATCAAATGTGAAGCTGCCGAGCACCATGCCAATATCCTGGATTCGTGCGCCGCGGAAAAGGCAGAACTGTCCAGGCAGAGTTTCACAGAAGCCTGTCCCCGTATTACCAAGGAACTGTGCTCCATGAGTGTCGTTCTGGATTGACGAGTAGTAAACCAGGAAGTCCCCATCGCCGTAGTGATTGCCGAGGGGCTGACGTGTCGAATAGTTGAACGATACGCCGTCAGCGAAGCCGCCTGCCACGGAAATTTTTGTCACTCCCGTAAGATAAGTAAGACCATGTTCGACTTTGATGATACCGCCCTCGAAAGTAACGCCGTAGTCGCCACCACGATTGCCAAAGCTGTCCGTGCCGCCGTTGTAAAAGTTTTCAATCAAGGCGCCGTTTTGTGAACCTTCGAAGTTCAGGATTGGAATGGCGGATGCTGTGCTGCTAAAAGCAATCAAAACTGCAGTCACCATGCTCGATATGTTGAATTTCACGATAATTTCCTAAGATTTGAATGACACGAGGCCATTAGCAATATCCGCACCATGAAGCAATGTGCTTTTCATTCAATGGCTTGGGAAAATTATTCTTGAACATTTTAAAAAAGTGTAATAAATGCCGACATGCAAATAGGGTGAATATGGGAGAAGGTGGTGAAACGACAGCGATCCAGGCTTCGTACTGACATGGTAGGGTACCCAGGCTTGCCAGAGCCCGCGAAATCCCCGTCAGATATCGGGTACAATACGCCCCGTGAAGCAGGCCAGGCAGTCGCTGGTCCACGCCGCAAGGTCGTGGACGGGAGGAAGGTCCGGACTCCATAGAGCAGGGTGACGGTTAACGGCCGTCCGCCGAAATCCGCTGGCGCAAGCCAGTGGTACAAGGCGAGGAATAGGGCCACAGAGACGAGCGTATTTAGTTACGGTGAAACGCGGTAACCTCCACTCGGAGCAATTCCAAATAGGCACGCGTTGATGTTGCTCGCGGAGCGTGCGGGTAGGAAGCTTGAGCGCTGGAGTAATTCAGCGCCTAGAGGAATGATTGTCCAAGTGTCGCCGCAAGGTGGCATTACACAGAATCCGGCCTATCGGCCTGCTTTACACATAATTCATGACGCGCACCGCTCGGTGCGCGTTTTCCCCGGTCGTTCCGGAGACCGCATTGACCCACTACATCCTCGCCCTCGACCAGGGCACCACCAGTTCGCGTGCGATCGTGTTCGACGATGCCGGCGTGGCCGTGGCCAGCTGCCAGCGCGAATTTCCCCAGCATTTCCCGCAACCCGGCTGGGTCGAGCACGATCCGGCGGACATCTGGGCCAGCCAGCTCGCCTGCGCGCGCGCCGCGCTGACCGACAGCGGCGTCGACCCTGCGCGCATCGCCGCGATCGGCATCGCCAATCAGCGCGAAACGACGCTCCTGTGGGACCGCGTTACCGGCGAACCCGTGGCCAACGCCATCGTCTGGCAAGACCGGCGCACGGCCGGCGCCTGCGACCGGCTGCGCGAAGCGGGCAGGGCGGCCATGATCGCCGAACTGACCGGGCTGGAACTGGACGCGTATTTTTCCGCCACCAAGCTGCAATGGTTGCTCGACCACGTCCCGGGCGCCCGCCAGCGCGCCGAGCGGGGCGAGCTGGCCTTTGGCACCGTCGACAGCTATCTGGTGTACCGCCTGTGCGGGCGCCACGTGACCGATACCAGCAACGCGGCGCGCACGATGCTCTTCAACATCCACACGCTGGCCTGGGATGACGCCTTGCTGGCGCTGTTCGACATCCCGCGCGCGGTGCTGCCCGAGATCGTGCCCAGCAGCGGCCTGGTCGGGCATGCCGCCGCCGAGTGGTTCGGCCACCCGATCCCGATTGCCGGCATTGCCGGCGACCAGCAGGCAGCCACCTTCGGCCAGGCGTGCCATCGCAAGGGCATGGTCAAGAATACCTATGGTACCGGCTGCTTCATGCTGATGCATGCCGGCGCAACGCCACCGGTATCGCATCACCGCCTGCTGTCGACCGTTGGCTGGACAATTGACGGGCGCACCGACTACCTGCTCGAAGGCAGCGTCTTCATGGGTGGCGCCACGGTGCAATGGTTACGCGATGGCCTGGGCATCATCCGCCAGTCGCGCGAGGTCGAGGCGCTGTCCACGAGCGTGCCCGATAGCGGCGGCGTGATGCTGGTGCCGGCATTTACCGGCCTGGGCGCGCCGCACTGGGATCCATACGCCCGCGCCACCATCCTCGGCATGACGCGCGGCACGACCGCCGCCCACATCGCGCGCGCCGCGCTCGAGGCCATCGCCTACCAGAGCGCCGAACTCCTGACGGCCATGCAGAAGGACGCCGCGTGCGCCGTCACCGAACTGCGCGCCGATGGCGGGGCGGCGCGCAACGACCTGCTGATGCAATTCCAGGCCGACCTGCTCGGCATCCCCGTGGTGCGCCCGCGCGTGACCGAAACAACGGCGCTGGGCGCCGCCTGGCTTGCAGGCCTCGCGTGCGGTGTCTGGGAGTCGCCTGCAACACTCGAACACCAGTGGCAGGTCGACACCTGTTTCGAGCCCCGGATGGCGGCCGAGCGCCGCGCGGCGCTGATGGCGCGCTGGGCGCGGGCAGTGGCACATGCACGATCCTGGGCCGAACCGGAGGATTAAATCCGCTGCTGGATGACAACGATGCAACGAGTGTTGCAAAAAACCAGCAAATCGCGCAGAGTCAGCAGAATTGAAAAAAGCGCTTTGATTCCTCATGGAAACACATGTATCATATTTTCTGAGTTGAGCAAGACGATGCGCGTCGCGGTGACAGCGCCCTTGAATCTGGAGAATATGATGATGACTACCCCAAAACGTATCCGTGTCCTGGCTGCTGTCCTGGCTGCTGTCATGCCTTTCACCACGGGCGCCGCGGTGTACTCCAAGAGCAAGAGCAGCACCTTCGACGTCACGATGCGCGTCGTGGCCGACTGCACCATCGCCGCCAACGGCATCGACTTCGGCCAGACCGGTGTCATCACCTCCGCGATCACCGGCTCGTCGAACATCAATGTGACCTGCACCAACACCACGCCCTACAACGTGGGCCTGGACGCCGGCACCGGCGCCGGTTCGGCCGGCACCACGCGCTTCCTGAGCGGCACCGGCGCCAACGTCGACACCGTCGCCGTCAACCTGTACCGCAGCGCCGGCTCTAGCCTGTGGGGCAATACCCAGGGCACCGACACGCTGGCCGGCACCGGTACCGGCAATGCGCAGACGCTGACCGTGTACGGTGAAATCCCGGTCCAGAAGTCGCCGACGCCGGACAACTACAAATCGACGATCACCGCGACCATCTACTTCTGATTGGAGTCGTGCATGCGGGGTTTCTTCTCCATCGCGCTGGCGGCGGCACTGTGTTCCGGGACGGCGGCGTATGGCGCCAACCTGCAGATTTCTCCGGTGTCGATCAGCTTCCAGCCCGGCCAGAACTCGGCCGGCATCCAGTTGCAGAACAATGGCGACACGCCGCTGTACGGCCAGGTCCGGGTGTATGCCTGGGACCAGCGTGACGGCATCGACGCCCTGACCCCGACCACGCAGCTCGTGGCCAGCCCGCCGATCATCGAGATCGCGGGCAAGAGCGCCCAGACGATCCGCCTCGTGCGCCGCGCCGGCACCGCAGTCGGTAACCCTTCGACACCGGGCGGCGCCGAACAGACCTACCGCATCCTGATCGATGAACTGCCGCGTGGCGACCCTCAGCAGGCCAACGTCGCGATCCGCCTGCAGTATTCGGTCCCGGCCTTCGTGCTGCCAAGCGATACGCAAGCTGCCCCGCAACTCGAATGGAGCACCTTCCAGCGCGCCGGCGCCTGGCATCTGCGCGCCCGCAATACCGGCGCGCTGCATGCGCAGATCGGCGCCACCAGCGTGACGGTCGGCAGCCGCGACGTCGTGCTCAGCAAAGGCTTGCTGGGTTACGCACTGCCTGGTCGCACGCGCGAATGGGCCTTGCCCGCCGACGTCGCCGGGGCACTGCCAGCGCCGCTCGCCATCGACACCAACGTCAACGCCAAGTCGCAGTCCGCCAAGGCGGCCGTCGCGCGCGACTGACGCCCGGGGCAGCCATGCACACGCGCCACCGGGCGTGGCTGGGCCCTGCGGTCGTCGTCCTTGCCTACCTGCCTGCTGGCCCTCGCCATCACACCTGCCACGCCCATCGCGGCAGCGGCCGCCATGGTGGCCGCCGCCCCGGCGTCGGCCTCGCTGGCCGCGCTCGACGCGCAGGCCGGCCTGGTGGCGGCCCAACCCACCGAACTGTATCTGGACGTGTCGATCGACGGCCAGTCCACGGGCCTGCTCGTCTCCGTGATCCAGCAGGGCGCCAGCCTGCGCATGACGGTCGAGAGCCTGCGCGAACTGGGCCTGGACCCGGCGCGCTTTGGCGTGGCCGACCGCGCCGATTTTCTGCTCGACGAGATCGACGGCATGACCTGGCGCTACGACAGCGCCGCCCAGACGCTGGCGCTGACCCTGTCGGATCGCCTGCGCGTGTCGCGCGTGATCAGCGCGCGTACCGTGCGCGCCAGCGGTGCTGGCCAGGCCAGCCGCGGCATGCTCCTGAACTACAACGTGTTCGCCCAGAGCAGCGGCGGCTCGGTGGCCAGCAATCTCGATCTGCGTTATTTCGATCCGCACGGCAGCTTGAGCAGCACCGGCGCGGCCATCCTGCGCGGCGAAGAGCGCGGCTACACGCGCTACGACACCACCTGGACTTACGCCAACCAGGACCGCTTGACCACCGTGCAACTGGGCGACACCGTCACCCCGGCGCTGAGCTGGTCGCGCGCGCTGCGCCTGGGCGGCATCGAGTGGCGCCGCAACTTCGAGCTGCGTCCGGACCTGGTGACCTATCCGGTGGCCTCGATTGCCGGTTCGGCGGTCGTCCCCACGAGCGTGGACCTGTTTGTCAACAATGTGCGCCAGTTCAGCACCAGCGTGCCGACCGGCCCGTTCGTGGTCGACCAGGTGGCGGGCCTGAACGGCGCCGGCCAGGCCACCGTCATCACGCGCGATGCGCTGGGGCGCGAAGTCGCCACCACGCTGCCGCTGTACGTCGACACGCGTCTGCTGGCGCGCGGCCTGACCGATTTCGCCGTCTCCCTTGGCGCGCTGCGGCGCGACTACGGCGTGGCATCGTTCCGCTACGGCGGTCCGGCGGTGGTGGGTTCGATACGCCATGGCTGGACCGACCGCCTGACGCTGGAAGGGCATGCCGAAGCCGGCAGCGGCCAGGTGCTGCTCGGCGGCGGCGTGCTTGCGCGCGTGCCGGGCGCCGGCGTGGCCAGCGGCGCACTGGCGGCCAGTGCCGGCCGCTACCGGGGCTGGCAAGCCACGCTCGGGTACCAGTACGTGTCGCCGCGCTTCGCGCTCGACCTGCAATCGATCCGCGCCAGCGCCGGCTTCGGCGACCTGGGCACGCTCGAAGGCACGCCGGTGCCGCGCGCGCTCGACCGGGCCAGCATCAGCACGGCATTCGGCGGCAACAGCTTCAGCATGAACCTGATTCAGCTGCGCACGCCGCTGGTGGCGGGCGTCGCGCCGGTGCTCGATCCGTTTGGCAATCCGTTGACCAGGTTGACTGCGCCGGCCCTGACCCCGACCCCGGCTCTGGTGACGCGCACCGTGTCGCTGGCCTGGTCGCGCAGCGTCGGCCTGCGCGGCTACTTCAGCCTGGGCGCATTCCAGGATCTCGAGCGGCGTGCCGAGCGGGGCATCACGGCCACCTTCAGCATGGCCTTCGATTCGCGCGTGGCGGTCAACACCAATGCGGGGCGCCAGCGCGGCGAGCAGGTGGCGTCGGTATCGATGGGGCGCGCGCCGGACTTCGACGGTGGCCTCGGGTGGGCCGTCCAGGCGGGCAAGACCGGCCCGCAACGCTACGACCAGGCCCAGCTGCAATACCTTGGCGCGCACGGCCGCGCGATCGTGTCGACGCAGCGCGTGGGCGAGAGCCGCAACACGAGCCTGGATGTCAGCGGCGCGGTTGTCGCGATGGATGGCGCGCTGATCACGGCGCGCAATGTCGGGCGCGGTTTCGCGCTCGTCTCGGGCGGCGCGCCCGACCTGCCGGTGCTGCAGGACAATCGCCCGATCGGTCGCACCGACCGCAACGGGCGCCTGCTGGTGCCCGACCTGCAACCGTACGCCACGAGCCGGATTGCGATCGACCCGTCGTCGCTGCCATCCGACACCCGCATCCCGCACACGGTCATCGAGATCGTGCCGCGTCAGAATGCCGGCGTGGTGGCGCGCTTCGCGATCGAGCGCTATGCGGCCGCAACGCTCACGCTGGTGCGCGCCGATGGCACGGTGCCCGACGTCGGCACGCTGGCGCGCCTGGACGGCAGCGAACTGACGGCGATGGTCGGGTACGATGGCGTGCTGTTCATCGAAGGCTTGCGCGCACAGAACCGCGTGCGCATCGGCAGCGGCAAGGATGGGTGCGAAGTGCGTTTCGACTACAAGCCGGTGGCGGGCGAACTGCCCGTGATCGGACCGCTGGTTTGCCAGCCCCTGCAAGGAGAATGACCAAATGATCGCAATCTGCCGCCCACGCGCGCCACGCCTGTGCCGCCTGATCCTGATGACTGTCACGCTGTGGTTGCTGGCCGCTACCGCGGCGCGCGCCGACAACTGCGTGGCCGCGATGACCGATGTCGACTTCGGCGTGGTCAGCCCGATCGTGGGCAGCGACGTGACCGCCAGCGGCACGCTGACCGTGACCTGCTACTGGACTATCGGGTCCAACCAACTGCTGCTGCCAGCGGCGAACGTCTGCGTCAACCTGGGCGTGGGCCCGGGCGGCGGCACGGGCGCCCCGCGCTACCTGCTCAACGGCAGCAACCGCCTGTCGTATAACCTCTACACCGACAGCTCGTACACGGCGGCCAAGATCTGGGGCAGCACCGCCAGCACCATCGGCGCCAGGCCGATCACCGCAACACTGGCAGGCTTGCTGGGATTGGGCGGGGTGACGCGCAGCTTCACCGTGTACGGAAAAATTCCGGCGGCGAGTCTGGTAGGCGTGGCCACGGTTGGCAATGCCGACACGGTGTATGGCGCCAGCTTCGCCGGCCACGGCACCGTGCAGTACGGCTTCGGCAGCGTGCCGTGCACGGCCGGCGCCAGCGCGGCATTCTCGTTCCAGGCACGCGCCACGGCGGTCAATAATTGTCTGATCAGTACCAGCAACCTGGCCTTTGCCAGCGGCAGCCCGATCAACGACCAGCGCATCAGTGCGCCGTTGAGCGTGGCCTGCACGGCCGACAGCACCTACCAGATCGCGCTGAACGGCGGTGTGTCGAACAATCCGGGGGCGCGCACGATGAAGAACAGCGTGACCGGCGAGACGATCGGCTACCGGATTTCATCGACACCCGACGGCGCGGCCTGGGGCGACGGCACGGCCGGCACCACGGTCTACAGCGGCACCGGCACCGGCAGCGCGCAGAACGTCATGATGTACGGGATCGTGCCAAGTCAGCGCGCCCCGACGCCGGGCGACTACCGCGACACGGTGACGGTGTTGCTGATGTTCTGATGAAAGGTCGGTGCGCCGTTCAGGCGGCGGCTTCGAGTTGGCTGATCAGTTCGCCCAGTGGCATCGGGCGGCAGAACAGGAAGCCCTGCATGCACGGTTTGCCGTGCGACGCGAGAAACTGCGCCTGCTCGCGGGTTTCGATGCCTTCGGCGACGACGCGCAGGCCAAGCTGGCCGGCCATGGCGAGGATGGACTTGACCAGCGCCGTGCCATTCACGTCGTGCGGCATGTCGCGCATGAAGCCCTTGTCGATCTTCAGTTCGTACAACGGCATTTTCTGCAGGTAGGCCAGGCTCGAGTAGCCGGTGCCGAAGTCGTCGATCGAGAACCGGATGCCCAGTTCGGCCAGCACATGCATTCGGGCGACGGTGGCGTCCATGTTCTCGACCAGCAGGCCTTCGGTCAGCTCGAAGATCAGCTGGGTGGCGGGCACGCCCGTCTCGGCGAGGATCGAGCGCACCACGTCGACGAAGTCGGCTTGCTGGAACTGGCGCGGGCTGACGTTGACCGACAGCGGCAGCGCGTGGCCGGCGCGCGACAGGCGCAGCCAGGACAGGCATGCCTGCCGCAGCACCCAGGTTCCCAGCGGGACGATCAGGCCGGTTTTTTCGGCGATCGGAATGAACACGTCGGGTGGCACCAGCACGCCGTCGGCACGGCGCCAGCGCAGCAGCGATTCGGCGCCGATCGGCTGGCCGTCGGGGCTGACCTGCAGCTGCAGGTGCAGCGCGAACTCGTCGTTGTCGAGGGCATTGCCCAGGTCGCGTTCGAGCATCAGCGTATTTTCGGCGGCGGCCAGCATGGTCGTTTCGAACAGGGCCGCGCCATTGCGGCCTGCGGCCTTGGCATGGTACATCGCCGTATCGGCTTCGCGCAGCAGGTCCTGGGCGGTCTGCTCGAGCCGGGTCGGCAGCGAAATGCCCACGCTTCCCGACGACTGGTAGACCTGGCCATCGATGTCGATGGGCCGGCGCAGGGCAGTGCCGACGCGCTCGGCCAACGCCATCGCGGCGGCGGTGGCCGCGCTGGCGTCGTCGCCAAGATGCTCGGCCAGCACGACGAATTCGTCGCCACCGAGGCGCGCCACGGTGTCGCGCCGGTGGACGGTATCGCGCAGGATGCCGGCCACGTGTTTCAGCAGGGCGTCCCCGGTCGCATGGCCGCGCGCATCGTTGACGCTCTTGAAGTTGTCCAGGTCGAGATACAGCACGGCCCCGATGCCTTCGCCGCGCTGCGCCTTGTCGACCAGGGTACCCAGGCGCTCCATCAGCAACCGGCGGTTCGGCAGTTCGGTCAGCACGTCGTAGAACGCCAGCTTGCGGATCGATTCGGCGGACTGGCGCTTCTCGGTAATATCGCGGCCGACGGCCACCCAGTGCGTGATCGGTCCGCCTTCGCCGGCAAACGGCACGATATCGACTTCCACCCAGCGGGGTTCGCCTGCTTTCGTGTAATTGACCAGTTGCGCCGACGCCGGTTCGTAACGCGCCATCGCGTCCGACAGGGCCGCGACGGTGTCGGTGCAGGTTTCCGGTCCGTGCAGGACATGCAGGCTTTGCCCGATGATTTCGTCGATGCGGTAACCGCTGTGGCGCTCGAACGCAGCGTTCGCAAAGATGATCGGCTGATGCGAGGTTTTCCCGGGAATTGCCTGGACGATCAGCACCATGTCGTGCAGGCCCGCCAGCGCTGCCGAGGTCAGTCGGCGTTCCTGATTGACCGCGCGCAATGTGGTGCGCTCCTGCTCGAGGGACGTGGAAACGGCGTCCGCCTTGTTCAGCGAACGCGACAAGCCCTTGAGTACGCTACCCGCCGTCAGCGTGCCCAGCGTGCCGACACATGCATAGTTGAGCGCGAAGAGCAGCGCGCCCACGGGCGAGTCGTTCGCGAGGTCGCCCATGGTCAGCTCGCTGTAGCCGGCCAGGCCGAGCACGATCATGGCCAGGGCGCCGGTCCCGATCGTGACATACGCCGCGCGCTGTCCCAGCAGGATCACGGCAATGACGGGTATCGCAAGAAGGTAGCAAAGGCCGACTGCGCCAACGGAGACGATTGAACCGACGGCAACGAAAAACAGCATGGCCAGGAAATTGACGACGCGGCTCGTGTGCGACAAGCGGTCGAAACGCCAGATCGCCAGGATCCACGCCAGTGCGATCGTGTCCATCAGGGCAACTTGCGGATAGCCCCGGTAGGCAGCAACCAGGGCGCTGGGCACGGCCACGACCAACGCCAGCACGAGCACTGCCGACATCAGCCTGGCAAAGGCGCGCACGCGCCACCGGAAGAGGTCCCGATTGATTCTATGAGGCATCCAGGCTGTCCAAAAATAGTGCAATCATTTGTAAATTTCCATCAGGAAACATTCTATCAGTTTGTATCAGATCACATCGTTCGATCCGTCCCTGTTGCGCGCACGCGACCATCAGCGCAGGTTCCCATGCTCTCCCGTCCGGCCCTGTATCTAAGCGATGAACAGAACGAGGCTTTACGTTCTAATCTGCAAGACATTTCCAAGAGGAACTATTAAGCTGTCGGGAATCTTTCTTTTCCCTCGTTGCCATTCTTGCCATGCCGCCTTCCGCCGATCTCAACCTGCTCCGCTTGCAACATCTCGACGAGCGGCGCAGACCGCTGGTCGTGCGGTCGATTATTTTGATGGCGTGCTTTTGCCTGTTGCTGATCGGTCTGCATGGGTGGAGCTTATGGGCGTCGCGCCAGGGTGAACTGGACCAGACGGCAATCAGCACCGAAAACATGGCACGCGCGCTGGCATCACACGCCGAGCGCTCGCTGACTGTGGCCGACTCGGTGCTGGCGGAGATGGTGGAACGCGTCGAGCAGTCAACCACGCAGCCGGTGGACATACGGCGCCTGCATGCACGGATGGCGCGCATCACGCGCACCAGCGAAGAAGTGCGCGAGTTGTTCATCTACGGCGCTGACGGCATGCGGCTGGCAACCTCGCTGCCAGCGGTGCTACCGGGCAGCAATATCGACCGCGAGTTTTTCCGTTACCACATGACCCATACCGACCTGGGCACGCGCATCGGCAAGCCGATTTTCAGCCGCTCCACGGGCGTCCAGACGATTCCCGTGTCGCGCCGGATCAACCGCCCCGATGGCAGTTTCGGCGGCGTTGCGATGGCGTCGCTCAATCTGGATTACTTCGGCAAGTTCTACGACAGCTTCGACGTCGGCCGCACCGGCACGATCATCCTGGCCATCGATGACGGCACACTGCTGTATCGCCGCCCGTTCAACGCCGTGATGGTGGGAACGAGCATCAGCAACGGTCCCGTGTTCCAGGCCTATTCGAAATCGGGCCCCGTCGGCACGGCGATGATGACTTCCAGGATCGATGGCGTCGAGCGCCTGTACAGTTACCGCCACCTGGACGGCTTTCCGCTGCTGGTGGCGACGGCCCAGTCGAAGGACGAAATTCTGGACGGCTGGTGGATGGCCGTGATCAAGATGAGCTGCGTGGTCGTGTTCGCCGTGTGCATGCTCGGCTGGGGAGGGCACCGCATGATCAGCCAGTTGCGCGTGCGCGAGGCGCTGGAGTCCGAATTGCGCGCGGCGCGCAGCGCGCTCGAACTGCACAATGTATCGCTGCGCCACCTGGCCGACGTCGACGCCCTGACCGGGCTGGCCAACCGGCGCCGCTTCGACGAAGTGCTGGCCGTCGAATACGAACGGGGACGCAGGAGCGGCCTGCCGTTTTCGCTGATCCTGCTCGATGTCGACCATTTCAAGAAGTTCAACGACTGCTATGGCCACGTCGCCGGCGACGACTGTCTGCGCCGGGTTGCGGGCGCGATCGCGTCGGGACCACGGCGGCCGACCGACCTGACGGCGCGCTACGGCGGCGAAGAATTCGCCATCATCCTGCCCGATACCGACAGCGATGGCGCCCGCGCGGTGGCCGAGAACATCCGGTGCGCCGTGCAGGCGCTTGGCCTGGCGCACGAGGGAAGTTCCTACGGCCATGTCACGGTCAGTCTCGGGGTCCATACCTGCGACCAGGCCGATGGCACGTGCGGCGCGCCGCTGGCCGCCATCGAAGCTGCGGACCGCCTGTTGTACCAGGCGAAGATGGATGGGCGCAATCGCCTGGTCGCCGGTCCGTAGCAGCGGCCGGCAGCGCGGGGCTGAACAGTTGCCTCAGATTGGCGGGACATCCGCCGGACAAGACACAACGCCAGGGCAATAGCTCGTCTATACTGTATTGATGATGCCGACGACCAGCAGGACCCCCACGAAGCGATTCACCGGAAGCCAGACTGTGCAATGACCAAGACAGACAATGCTGCCAAAAAAGTCATTCTGGTCGTCGAAGATCTTCCGTTCGACGCCGAATTCACGTTGCAGGCGCTGGAAAAATTCGAAGGCAGGGTCGATGTCGATGTCGCGCGCGACGGCTGGGATGCGCTGGTCCTGATGAAGCAACGTCATTTCGACCTGATCCTGATGGACCTGAAGATGCCCCGGATGGATGGCTTCGAGACGATGATCCTGATGCGGGGTTACCAGCTGCAGTACGACGTGCCGTTGATCATCCTGACCAACTCGGATCTCGACACCGACCGCGAGCGTGCCCGCCAGCTCGGCGCCGTCGACTATGTCCACAAGTCGGGCGACCTGGCCCGGTTCAGATCCGCGCTGCAGGCCACCGTCGAAAAGCACATGCGCGTCTGAGCGAGGTGTTCAGGGCCGCTTCGACCGGCCGATGATGCTCGCGACCTTGGTGGTGATCATGTCGACCGCCGGGCCGTTGGCGCCATGGGGCAGGATCACGTCGGCATTGCGCTTGGTGGGTTCGATGAACTGCTTGTGCATCGGCCGCACCGTGTCCAGGTACTGGCTGACGATGCTCTCCAGTGAACGGCCGCGTTCGGCAATATCGCGCTGCATGCGGCGGATGAAGCGCACGTCGGACGCCGTGTCGACAAAGATCTTCAGCGACATCATGTCGCGCAGATCGGCGTCGTACAGGGCAAACAGCCCTTCGACCACGATCACGGGCGCCGGCTTCACGGGAATGGTCTTGTCCGAGCGGTTGTCGATCGTGAAATCGTACTCGGGCATCGCGATCGGCTCGCCATTGCGCAGCGCCTGGACATGCTGGATCAGCAACGGCCAGTCGAACGCGTGCGGATGATCGTAGTTCTGCTTGCGGCGCACTTCGGGAGGCAGGTCGGACTGGTCGCGGTAGTAATCGTCCTGCATCACGATCGAAACCATGTCGGCGCCGAACGACGCCAGTACCTGCTGGGAGACCGTGGACTTGCCACTGCCGCTGCCACCGGCGACCCCGATGACGAATGGCGAAAAAGGAATGGAATTCATCCCTGCATGATACCGGAGCCTCCGGCGTACCGGTAGCAGGGCGCCCCCACCTTACCAGGGTGGGGGGCAGGATCACTTCAACGGCGCTGCCGGCTGCGCATGCAGCCAGCGTGCATGCACGAAGCGCGCCGCGTAATCGAGCGCGTAGCCGAGGATGCCGATCAGGATGATGGCCGCCGTCAGCTCCGAATACGCCAGCCGGTCACGCGTATCGAGGATGAAGTAGCCGAGGCCGGCCGACACGCCCAGCATTTCGGCCGGCACCAGCACGATCCAGATGATGCCGATCGCCAGCCGCACACCGGTGAGGATTTGCGCCGTGATCCCCGGCAGCACGAGGCGCCAGATCACTTCCCAGCGGGTGGCCGACAGCGAACGCGCCAGCAGCATCCAGTTCGGATCGAGCTGCGCCACGCCGGCGGCGGTGCTGAGCATCAGCGGCCACACGGCGGCAAACGCCAGCAGGAAGTACACCGGCGCGTCGCCCACCCCCAGCACCATCACGGCCAGCGGCATCCACGACAGCGGTGACACCATGCGCAGCAGCTGGAACAGCGGCGTGCTCGCCTGCGAGAACGCCTTCGACATGCCCACCAGGATCCCCAGCGGCACGCCGAACAGGATCGCAAAACCCAGGCCCACGGCCACCCGTGTCAGGCTCGTGCTCACATGCAGCCAGATATCCGGCCCGGTGACCATGACCTGGAACGCGCGCATGGTCTCGAGCGGCGCGAACATTGCGGCGATCGGGGTGCGCTGCTCGAGCGCCTGCACGCCCAGCGACCAGAGCACCACGGCCAGCGCAAAGCCGAGCAGCGGCCACAGAAAACGGCCCGCCATCGTCAGACCGCGATCGTTTCGGTGCGCAGCAGATTCGCCGGCAGGCCGAACGCGCCCGGGCCACCCGCCAGCCCGATCGACTTGCGCACGAAGCGGTCATCGATGAGGTCGCGCGCGACAAACTTCGGATCGAGCTTGGCCAGGAAGGCCGTGTCGCCTTCGACCTTGGTCTGGCCGATGGCGCGCACCAGTTCCTCGGTGTACGAGGCGAACGGGAACGGCTGGAAGTCGATGCGGCGCTGTTTCCACGCCGGGTGCGCGACGATGCCGCGCTTTTCGTAGTCGGTGTAGTCAGTGGTGGCCAGCACTTTCGTCAGCGCCTGCAACGGGTGCGGCGTGTAGCGGTTCGGACCGGCGTTCGACAGCAGCCGGGCCGTGTCGATCTGGTTCGAGCGCGACCAGAGCTGTGCATTGACGATGGCATTGGTGACGCGCTGCGACCATTCCGGCTTGTCGGTCAGGTCGCGCTCGGCCAGGAAGGTCACGCAGCAGGCGTGGTTTTTCCAGACGTCGCCCGAGAAGCGCAGCACCTTGCCGATGCGGGCGTTTTCGGCCGCGGCATTGAATGGCTCAGCCACGATGAAGCCGGCGATCGATTTGGTCGCCAGCGCCGACACCATCTCGGACGGCGACAGCACGATCAGATTGACTTCATTGGGCTTGATGGCGGCGCCGCGCGCACGCGTGACCACGGTGAGCTTGTTCGCGCCGAGGATTTTCTGCAGCAGGATGTTGTGGATCGAATACCAGAACGGGATCGCGACCGTCTTGCCGCCCAGGTCGGCAACCGAGTTGATCTCGTTCTGCACCGTCAGGGCCGAACCGTTGATGTGGTTCCAGGCCACGACCTTGGCCGGGAATTTCGCGCCGTAGCGCACGAACAGCGTGGCCGGCGACAGCAGGTGAATCACATTGACCTGGCCGGCCACGAACGCCTCGATGATCTGTGCCCAGCTGCGAAACAGCCGTGGGGTCTCGACTTTCAGGCCCTGTGCTTCGAACAGCTTGCGGCCATGCGCCACCAGCAGCGGCGCGGCGTCGGTGATCGGCAGGTAGCCGATTTTCACCGGCTGGTCGTCGCCCTTGAAGTTCTGCGCCATGGCGTCGCCCGCGAACAGCAGCGGCGATGCGGCCGCCGCGCCCGAGAGGGCCGACATGCGCAGGAAATCGCGCCGGGTCATGCCGCAATCGCAGTCGGAGGAAGCGCAGATGTGGATCGGGTTGGTCATGGATTGTCCTTGTTATGGTGTTCGGGCGAGGCAGAGACCGGGGCGCCGGCGCGCAGCGCCTGCAGGATGTCGAGGCGCAGTGCGACCACGCCGGCAGCGTGTTCTTCGCGCGGGCGCGGCAGGTCGACGCGCCATTCGCGCACGATGCGTCCCGGCTGGCCGGCCATCAGCAGGATGCGGTCGGCGACCAGGATCGCTTCATCGATATCGTGCGTGACCAGCAGCACGGCGGTGTGCCAGCGGTGCACCAGTTCGACGAGCAGCGTCTGCATCTCGGCGCGGGTGATGGCGTCGAGCGCCGAAAACGGTTCGTCGGCAAACAGCAGCTCGGGTTCGCGTGCCAGTGCGCGGGCCAGGGCCACGCGCTGGGCCTGGCCACCGGAGAGCTGCGCCGGGTAGGCATTGGCGCGGCCGGCCAGGCCGACAGCGTCGATGGCTTGCCGCACCCGCGCGGTGCGCGCGTCGCGCGCAATGGCCGGCTGGCGCGCGAAATCCAGGCCGAAGCCGACATTGCCTTCGACGTTCAGCCACGGCAGCAGGCTCGGTTGCTGGAACACGAGCGCGGCGCGCGGATGCGGCTGCAGCAGCGGCGCGCCGAGAAAATGCACGCTGCCGGCCTGCGGGCTGGACAGGCCGGCCAGCCCGCGCAGCAGCGTCGATTTGCCGCATCCACTGCCGCCGAGCAGGCACACGATTTCGCGCTTGTCCACGCCCAGCGTGATGTCGTCGACGACGGTGCGCCCGCCATAGCCGATGCGCAGATTGCTGGCCGCCAGCGCGACGGTCGGGTTCTGCCCGCTCATGCTGCGGCCTGTTTTTGCAGTTCGGCCTCCAGCTGCGTCACGCTCGGCGTGATGATCGGGACAAATGCCGACTCGCGCCAGCGGCGCGCGAAGCTGCGGTCGCGGTCCACCAGGTAGGCGCGGCCACCGCTGGCCTGCAGTTCGAGCATGACCGCCTGCGCGACGTTCGCCGCCAGCGCGATGCGCAGCCGGAACATTGGCGCGGCCGCAGTCTTGAAGCGGCCATCGGTCACGCCGGCCTTCAGCGCGCTTACGTGTTCTTCGAGCGCGGCCTGTTCGGCCTCGATGCGCGCGAGCAGGGGACCGCGCGCGGCGCCCGCCAGCGCATGGGCCGCGCGCAGGCTGGCGCGCGCCAGGCCGATCGACATGCCGCATTGCAGGCCGAGGAACGACGGCCGCACGCCCGGCAACCAGGCGCGCGCGTTCGGGTGCAGCACGTCATCGGCGCCGATCGGCACGGCGCCCAGCTTCACGGCGGCCGTATTACTGCCGCGCAGCGCCATGAGTTCGAGGTCGCTGCTGCGCGCCACGCCGGCGCGATCGCTGACGAACGCGACGACCGCCGGCGGCAGGTCGCCCGCCGAATTGACGGCGGCGGCGGCGATGAAGCCTTCCTTGCGCAGGTTGGTGATCCAGGCCAGCGCCCCGTCCAGCTGCCAGCCGTCGTCGACCGGCGTGGCGGTGATCTGCAGCGACTCGATCCCGGACAAAAATTTCATCGCATTCGACAGGCCCGTGGCGCCGGCATAGTCGCCGCGCATCAATGGGCCCAGCCAGCGCGTGCGCAGCGCGTCGTTCGGGCTTTGCAGCAGGTATTCGATGAAGGTGCGCTGGCCCCAGAACACGAACGACGCGGCGAGCGAATGCCCGGCCACGGCGGCGATGGCCTCGATGGCGTCGGTCGTGGCGCCGCCCGCGCCGCCGAGCGATTCCGGCACGCCGATGGCGAACAGGCCGGCGCCGGCCAGGCGCGGCACGATTTCGTGCGCCAGGTCAGGCGTCGTGTCGAGCGTATCGGCATTGGCCTGCAGCCAGGCCTGCAGGTCGGTCGACAGCGCGGTGGCGTGTTCGCCGCCGACCATCAGATCGCTCCGCTGGCGAAGGGTTGCAGCTGCGGGTTGATCGCGCTGCCGGCCAGCGAATTGGCAAAGTTGCACAGCGTGGCCAGGCTGATGCCCAGTACCACCTCGAGCGCCTGCTGCTCGTTGTAGCCCGCAGCCTGGAATGCGCGCCAGGCCGCATCGTCGACGGCGCCGCGGGTGGCAATCACGGCGTCTGCAAACAGGCGCACGGCGTCGAGGCGGGCGTCGCCGGTGTCGGCGCCTTGCTGCAGCGCGCGCACGGTCTCCACGGGCAGCTGGGCTTTTTTGAGCGCGATGGCGGTGTGGCCGGCGATGCAGAAATCGCAGCCGTGGATGCGCGCGGCGGTGATCTGCACCACTTCGCGCTCGGCCAGCGTCAGGCTCGTTTCGGCATTGATGCCCGAGACGGTCATATAGGTTTGCAGCGCTTGCGGCGAATTGGCCAGCACGCCGATCAGGTTTGGCAGGAAGCCATTGTTGGCGACGGCTTTGTCGACGAATGGGCGGCTGCCTTCGGGGGCGGTTTCTTGGGTGTGCAGGGTCAGTCGGGACATGGCGGCTCTCTTGGGTAGACGTTGGGTCGTTGATTCTAACGCGATCGCCGGGCGCGCTGCGGCAGGCGGTGCGATCTGCTGCCACTGGCGCGGCAAGACGTATTCAGCTGGCATTATCCGGTGCGGGGCGAGTGCGCCCTACGAACAAAAGCTGATAAGCAAATAACAAAAGTATCTGGCGCAGCAGAGGCTGCGCAGGAAGCGTCAGAAGTAGACGGTGACGCGGCCGGCGTCCGGGCCGGCGCTGCGCAGCGATGGCGCGGCCGGGGCATCGAGAAGATACGGCGTGGCCGGGCTGGCGCACTGCACCTGCACGGCGGCGCCGGCACTGACCGAGCAGGTGGCCACGATCGTCAGGCGCGCTTCGAAGCTTGCCGACACAACGTGCGCATCGGCACCGACCGGCAAGGTCAGGGTAGCGGTGGCCAGGAGAGCAGCAAGGAAACGGAGGGAGCGCGACATGCTTTGTGGTGGGCAACTAGCCGGTAGATGATCGATGAAGACCATCATAGCCACATCGGCAAAGCCGTGGGCGAACGCAGTGTGCAACGCTAAGAGGAAAGGATTTAGCGGTATTTCTGGTTTGATCGTATTTACTTGCCGGTTCGACGGGATGTGTTTCGCAGATCGACAACACGAAGCTGGATAGTTACGATAAAGATAAAAACAGTTGTCGTTTTTACGGGTTTTTACTGAATTAGAGAATAGTCTCTAAAAGCAATATTAATTTCAATAAAGAAATATCAGGCTGTGTTTTCCGGAAGACTCGCCAGCAATCCCGATACCGCGTCGATCAGTCCGATCGGGCTGAACGGCTTGACGATGTACAGATCGGCGCCGGCATCCATGCCAGCTGCGACATCGCTTTGCTGGCCGCAGGCCGACAGCAGCACGATCTTGACGCCGGCATTGGCCGGATCCTGCCGCAGTCGCGCGCAGACGTCGAGGCCGCTCTCGCCGGGGCCGAGCCAGATATCGAGCATGACGACGTCGGGCCGCTCGGCCGCAAACAGGGCAAGCGCCTGTTCGGCGTTGGCCGCTTCGACGATGCGGCCCAATGCCTGCAGGCTCAGTGAGATCAGCAGGCGCAGTTCGTCCTGGTCATCGACGACAAGAATGGTGTTAGTGGGCATCGCCGTGCTCCTGCCGTGAATAGGGGCTGATGGCCCTGGCCCAGTCGCACCGCAAGACAGGCAGGGTAGGCAGGGCAGGCAAGATCGGCAGGATCGGCATGGAGGCCAGGGTGGCGGTCATGGATGGGCTGGCATGAAAGGCGCGTCGATGCGCCGAGCATAGCAGTTCAGTTGCTGATCAAGCGCGCGCCAGACCGTGTTCAACAGCGGCGCGCAATTCGCCAAACGGCACCGGTTTCGGGAACACCGGAATATCGGCCGGCAAGCCCATCGCCTTGATCGTTGCACGGTCCAGGCCGCTGACCACGATCATGCTCATGCCGGCGCTGCCACTGTCTTCGCGCAGCGTGCGGATCATGCGGAACCCATCCATGCCCGGCATGTTCAGGTCGCTCACCAGCAGGTCGGGACGCTCTTCGCCAATGCGGATCAGGGCCTCGAAGCCGTTGTTGGCCTTGACCACGTCCAGGTCCATGCCCCAGCCGGCCATTTCGAGTTCGTACAGGCGCAGCATCAGGGGATCATCGTCCACCACCAGCACGCGCCGCGTCGATGACGCCGGAGCGGCTGGCGCGGCCGGTGGCGGCGCGTGCGCGGCGATGGCAACGCGACGCCCTTCGACCAGGCGGTTGACCGATTCCAGCGTGATGCGGCGGTGGCCGCCGGCCGTGCGCCACGCTTGCAGCGTACCGCTCTCCACCCACAGTTGCACCGTGCGATGCGACACGCCAAGGACTGCGGCCGCCTCCTTGGTCGAGCAAAAGTCGGCGGCGTTGTACGGTGCTGCCGGCTGCAAGTCGGGAGAATTTTTCATATTTACTGATGTTACGTTTTAAGTTTCCCAAAGTCAAAATAGTTAACCGGATAAATGAAGCATTCCTTAAACCAAAAGTTGTTATCCGGTGACGTCAAATCGGAGCATAGCGCATTGGCAAGTTCTTGGGGTGCATCAGAGTGCTGGATGCCCGTACAGTGGTTTCAAACACACGCTGGTTGTTACTTTACGTCAATCTTATTCTTTGCCTTGCGCTTGCACAAACGTAAATATGTGGTTGCGGAATGAGGCCCGACCTTCACTGTGACGGCTAAGTCCCTAATTTAAAGGAATATTTTGAATTGTCGAGTACCCCAAACATGCACCTAAGTCATTGGTTTCATTGGCAAAATTAGGAAAGCACGGTTGGGATTTCGCTTGACCGTCAACATTGCTTCCACTAAAGTGGGAAACAGTGTGAAAAAGTGTCGATTTGTGGGAAGAAATCCAGATCCCGGCGCCAGACAACAACGACCAACCGAATTCTCCAAGCTAGGCATTTACGTGTTCCAGGGCGCGTCAGCGATCAACCTCGATGCAAAAGGGCGGATGTCCATTCCAGCCAAGCATCGTGACGCCCTGAGACTTCAGTGCGAAGGTCGCGTCACGCTGACCAAGCACCCACAGGGCTGCCTGTTGTTCTTTCCGCGCCCGGTGTGGGAAGAGCATCGCAAGCAGATCGCCGCCTGGCCGATGTCGGCCCGTTCGTGGCAGCGTATTTTCCTTGGCAATGCCGTCGATGTCGAGCTCGACAGCGCCGGACGGATCCTGATCTCCCCCGAGCTGCGCGCTGCAGTCGGGCTCGAGAAGGAAGTGATGATGCTCGGTATGGGCAGCCACTTCGAAATCTGGAACGCCGCCAAACTGGCCGAGGACGAGGCCGCAGCTGTGGCTGGCGGCATGCCGGATGTACTTTCCAATTTTTCTTTCTGAGGCGCCGATGACGGATTCTTTGACGGTGCCTGATTATCAGCATCGCACGGTGCTACTTGACGAGGCAGTCGATGCGCTCGAGTTGACCGGCGCACGTGCTGCCGGTACGTATATAGACGGGACCTTCGGTCGCGGCGGTCACAGCCGCCTGCTGCTGTCGCGCCTGGCGCCGGAAGGGCGCCTGATCGCGTTCGACAAGGACCCGCAAGCCATTGCAACCGCGGAGCAGATCAACGATCCGCGTTTCAGCATTGTTCACGACAGCTTTGCCACGATGGCCGACGCGCTTGCCGCGCGCGGCATTCATCAGGTCGACGGCATCCTGCTTGACCTGGGCATTTCGTCGCCCCAGGTTGACGACGCCAGCCGCGGCTTCAGCTTCCGCCAGGACGGCCCCCTCGACATGCGCATGGACACCACGCGCGGCATGTCGGCGGCCGAATGGGTCGCGACGGCAGAGCAAAACCATTTGGAAAAGGTGATACGCAATTATGGAGAAGAGCGGTTTGCTTTTCAGATTGCAAAGGCGATTGTTGCTCGCCGCGCAGTCGAACCAATTTCAAGCACACGACAGCTTGCCGCAATCGTGGCAAGCACGGTCAAAAGCAGGGAGAAAGGCAAGGATCCGGCAACCAGGACCTTTCAGGCTATCCGGATTTTCATCAATCAAGAGCTTGAAGACCTCGAAGCGGGGTTGACCGCTGCCTACAGCATGCTCGCGCCCGGCGCCCGCATGTCGGTGATCAGCTTTCACTCGCTGGAAGACCGCATGGTCAAGCAGTTCTTCGCATCCAAAGCCAATGTCGAACAGCCTGACCGGCGCCTGCCGATTCGCGCCGTCGATTTGCCGCAGCCGTTGATGAAGCTGATCACGAAGATCAAGCCATCGGATGCCGAAGTGTCGGACAACCCGCGCTCGCGCTCGGCCGTGCTGCGCGTCGCCGAACGCCTGGGAACGCCGACATGAGCGTGAAGGTCAATGTGTTTCTTACCACGCTGCTGGTCGGCTGCGCGCTGTCGGTCGTCAATGCCCGCTATCAGGCGCGCCATTTGCTGATCGAACTCGAACGCCTGCAGCAGCATGCGCGCCAGCTCGACGTCGACTGGGACCAGCTCCAGCTCGACCAGTCGCGCCTGGCCAAGAACGATCGCATCGAGCAGATCGCCCGTTCCGAACTGAATATGGCGCCGCTCACGCCCGCCCGTACCCAATACCTGACCGAAGGCGCCCCATGACGCGCGGTGCTTCCAAATCCGGCGCACGCGTTGCTGCCTCGAAGGGCGTTGCATTCACCAAGAGCCCGGTGCTCGCGGTGCGCCTGCCTGACTGGCGCTCGCGCATGGTGCTGTTCGTCCTGTTCGCGTCGTTCGCCGCACTGGGCGCGCGCGCCGTCTGGCTGCAGGGCGTATCGAACCAGTTCCTGCAAAGCCAGGGCAAGAGCCGCTACGAGCGCACGCTCGAACTGCCGGCCACGCGTGGCCGCATCCTCGACCGCAACGGCGCCGTGCTGGCCACGTCGCTGCCGGTGCGCGCCGTGTGGGCGATCCCCGAAGACGTGCTGGCCTCGCCGCCAGAAAAAATCACGGCACTGGCCAAGCTGCTGGGCATGCCCGAAGCCGACATCCGCAAGAAGCTCGACTCGGACCGCACCTTCGTCTACCTGAAACGCCAGGTCGAAATGCCGGTGATCGCCGAAATCGAGAAGCTCAAGATCAATGGCCTCGACACGCGCAAGGAATACAAGCGCTTCTACCCGCAGGGCGAAGTCGTTACCCACCTGGTCGGTTTCACCAACGTGGAAGACAAGGGCCAGGAAGGCATGGAGCTGCAACACCAGAAAACCCTGATGGGCGTGCCTGGCAGCCGCCGTGTGATCAAGGACCGCCTGGGCCACATTGCCGAGGATCTCGGCATGTTCCGCGAACCGCACCAGGGCCGCGACCTGACGCTGTCGGTCGACAGCAAGCTGCAGTACATTGCGTTCACCAGCATCAAGAACGCCGTCGAGAAGTTCAATGCGAAGGCCGGCGCCGCCGTGGTGCTCGACGTGCACACGGGCGAGGTGCTGGCGCTGGCGAACTACCCGACCTACAACCCGAATGACCGTTCCAAGCTGACCGGCGAGCAGCTGCGCAACCGCGTCATCACCGACACGTTCGAGCCAGGTTCGACGATCAAGCCGATCACCATCGGCCTGGGCCTGGACACGGGCCGCATCACGCCCGACACGGTGTTCGACAACAACCCGGGCTGGATGACGATCACCGGCAAGCGCATTCGCGATACCCACAACTACGGCGTGCAGACGGTCAGCGGCATCATCCAGAAGTCGTCGAATATCGGCGCCGTCAAGGTGTCGCAGCGCATCCCGCCGCAGGAAATGTGGGAGATGTACACCAAGGTCGGCTACGGCCAGGCGCCGCGCTTCGGCTTCCCGGGCGCGACCGCCGGCCGCGTGCGGCCATGGAAATCGTGGCGCCCGATCGAGTACGCGAACATGGCCTTTGGCCACGGCCTGTCGGTCTCGCTGCTGCAGATGGCGCGCTCGTACATGATCTTCGCCCGCAACGGCGACATCATTCCGCTGTCGTTCGTGAAGGTCAACGAAGAGCCGGTCGGCCAGCAGGTGATTTCGCCCAAGACCGCAGCGCAGGTGCGCACGATGCTCGAATCGGTGGTCGGCCCGCAGGGCACGGCGTCCAAAGCGCAGGTCGCCGGCTACCGCATTGGCGGCAAGACGGGTACGGCCGAAAAGCTCGTCAACGGCCGCTACTCGCGCACCAACAATATCGGCTATTTCGCCGGCATCGGGCCGATGTCCAAGCCGCGCTTCATCATCGCCGTGATGGTCGACGATCCGAGCGGCGCCCTGCGCACCGGCGGTAGCGTCGCCGCACCGACGGCCGCCGACCTGTTTGCCAGCGCGCTGCGCGCGGCCAACGTGCCGCCCGATTCCTCCATCACGGACATCATCATTCCGGAAGTCCCACTCGAGGAGAGCATGTGATGAGCCCAGACCTGAACGACATCCGCAGCTGGATCGCCGCCGCCGCACCGGGCGGGGGTCTCGTTTCCGACTCGCGTCGCGTGCAGCCGGGCGACGTGTTCTTTGCCTACCCGGGCGATGCGCAGGATGGCCGCCGCTTCATCGGCGCGGCTGCCGACGCGGGCGCCGCCGCCATCGTGTATGACGATCAGGACTTCACCTGGCCTGACACCGTCACGACGCCGCACCTGGCCGTGGCCGGCCTCAAGCAGCTGGCCGGCCCGATCGCGCATGCGGTGCTGGGCCAGCCGGACAGCGCGATGTTCACCGTCGCCGTCACCGGCACCAACGGCAAGACCTCGTGCGCGCTGTGGACCGCGCAAGCGCTGGCGCGCCTGGGCGAGACCGCCGGCGTAATCGGCACGCTGGGCGTGGGCGTCATCGCGCCCAAGGCAAAGACCGAAGCGCAGTTCGACGTCACCGGCTACACGACGCCGGACGCGGTGCTGCTGGCACAGACGCTGGCGGAGCTGAACGGCAAGGGCGTCACGGCGCTGGCGATCGAAGCCTCGTCCATCGGCCTGGTGCAGCAGCGCACGGCCGGGATGCATGTCGACGTGGCGATCTTCACGAACCTGACGCGCGACCACCTCGACTTCCATGGCGACATGGCCAGCTACGAAGCGGCCAAGGTCAAGCTGTTCGAGTGGCCGGGGCTGAAGCACGCGATCGTGAACCTCGACGACGCAGCCGGACAGCGCCTGGTGGCGCATCTGCGCGCCAACTTCCCGGCGCTGGCGGTCACCGGCTACACGCTCGACGCAACGGCTGCTGCACCGGATGGCGTGGCCGTGCTGCGCGCGAGCGGCATGCGCAGCAAGAACGCCGGCACCGAATGCCAGGTCGAGACGCCGGCAGGCAGTGCGACCATCCGCAGCCGCCTGGTGGGCAACTACAACGTGAGCAATACGCTGGCGGTGCTGGGCGCCTTGCTGGCGCGCGGCGTGGCGCTCAAAAGCGCAGTCGAGGCGATTGAATCGCTGGTTCCGGCGCCGGGCCGCATGCAGCAGATGGGCGGGCAGGATGCGCCGATGGTCGTGATCGACTACGCGCACACGCCGGACGCGCTGGAAAAAACCCTGGACGCGCTGCGCCAGGTGGCGGCCGACCGCGGCGGCCAGCTGTGGTGCGTGTTTGGCTGCGGGGGCGACCGTGACCCGGGCAAGCGCCCGCAGATGGGCCGCATCGCGCAGGCCGCCGACCAGGTGCTGGTCACCAGCGACAACCCGCGCAGCGAAGAACCAGCGGCCATCATCGCCCAGATCGTGGCGGGGATGGATGCCAATGCCCCGGACTCGCGCCTGCAGACGGTGGAAGACCGCGCGTCGGCCATTCTACTGGCCGTGAAACAGGCGGCCAAGCAGGACGTGATCCTGCTGGCCGGGAAGGGCCATGAGCCCTACCAGGAAATCAAGGGACGCAAAATGCCGTTTTCGGATACGGACCACGCTTCGCTCGCATTGACGGCGCGGCTTACCATGTTGAGGACGCACTGATGCGCGGTACCCTGGCACAACTCGTGGCGGCCATTCCCGGCGCGCGCCTCGTCGGCGCGGATGTCGCCTTTGGCGGCGTGTCGACCGACAGCCGCAAGGTCGACGCCGGCGCGCTGTTTGTCGCACTGCGCGGCGAATCGTTCGACGCCCACGATTTCCTCGACCAGGTCGCGGCGCGCGACGTCGCCGCCGTGGTGGTGTCGACGCTGCCGGACGGCTGGACGCTGCCGGCGATCGTCGTGCCCGACACGCTGGTGGCGCTGGGCCGCATCGCGCATGCCTGGCGCACGGGGTTCACTCTGCCCGTCATCGGCGTCACCGGCAGCAACGGCAAGACGACGGTCAAGGAAATGATCGCGTCGATCCTGGCGGCCGCAGTGGGCGAACAAGCGCGCCTGGCCACGCAGGGTAATCTGAACAACGAGATCGGCGTGCCCCTCACGCTGTTCCGCCTGACGGCCTCCCATCGCGCGGCGGTGGTGGAGCTGGGCATGAACCATCCGGGCGAGATCGCCCGCCTGGCGGCCATCGCCGCGCCGACGGTCGCGCTGGTAAACAATGCGCAGCGCGAGCACCAGGAATTCATGCACACCGTGGAAGCGGTGGCGCGCGAAAATGGCGCCGTGCTGCAAGCCCTCGCGCCAAACGGCGTGGCCGTGTTCCCGGGCGACGACACCTACACGGATCTGTGGCGCGGGATGACGACGTGCGACGTGCTGACGTTCGGCCTGCGCGAAGCATGCGACGTGCGCGCGAGCTACACCAGCAATGGTTTCGGCAGCCTGCTGCACGTAACAACGTCGCCCGAGCGCGATACATCGGCAACGCAACCAACGTCGTTCCCGCGCAGGCGGGAACCCAAGTTGCCAGAGCAGCCGGCTGCGGATGCGGTTGTGGCAGCACATGCTGACCTGGATTCCCGCCTGCGCGGGAATGACGGTCTTGAAGATGCGGGCGACAATACGTTCACAGTCACACTTGCCGCTGCCGGCGAACACAATGTGCGCAACGCGCTGGCCGCGATCGCCTGTGCTGTCGGCGCTGGCATCGACCAGGACGCCATCGTGCGCGGCCTCGAGGCCTTCGCACCGGTCGGCGGGCGCCTGCAGCGCAAGCAGACCGCCGGCGGCGCGACCGTCATCGACGACACCTATAACGCCAATCCCGATTCGATGCGCGCGGCGATCGACGTGCTGGCCGCGTATCCCGCGCCGCGCATCCTGGTGGTGGGCGACATGGGCGAAGTTGGCGCGCAGGGAAAAGAATTTCACGAAGAAATCGGGGCTTACGCACACACGCGTGGCATCGACACCGTGCTCGCGACGGGCGAGCTGGCGCGCCATCTGGCCGCGTCGGGAGCACAGCATTACGAGCAGTTCGACGAGTTATTGGCAGCACTGGATAAAAAACTGGGCAGCAATACGGACGCGACTGTGCTGGTGAAGGGCTCGCGTTTCATGAAAATGGAACGCGTGGTCCTGCACCTGACCGGATCAACCCCCCTTGGCAAGGACGCCCACTAATATGCTTCTCTGGCTCGCACAATACTTTCAGGACTATCTCGGTCCGCTGCGCGTGTTTAACTACCTCACGTTCCGCGCGGTGTTCGCCACCATCACGGCCATCACCATCGGCCTCGTGGCCGGCCCGATCGTCATCCGCAAACTGACCGAACTGAAAGTCGGCCAGGCCGTGCGTACCTACGGCCCGCAAAGCCACCTGACCAAGCACGGCACCCCGACGATGGGCGGCGTGCTGGTCCTGATCGCGATCGGCATCTCGACGCTGCTGTGGTGCGACCTGTCGAACCGCCTGATCTGGCCAGTGCTGGTCGTGACGATGGGCTTTGGCGCCGTCGGCTGGGTCGACGATTACCGCAAGGTGGTCTACAAGGACCCGGAAGGCATGCGCTCGCGCGAAAAATACTTCTGGATGTCGCTGATCGGCATCGCATCTGCTCTTTATCTGGCGTTCTCGGTCTCGGCCGCCAATCCATGGGAAGTCGCGCAACTGTTCTACGCCTGGGTGCAGTCGGGCTTTTCGATGAGCCTGCCGCCGAAGGCCGACCTGATCGTCCCGTTCTTCAAGACCATCAGCTATCCGCTGGGCGTCTGGGGCTTCATCGCGCTGACCTATTGCGTGATCGTGGGCGCATCCAATGCCGTGAACTTCACCGACGGCCTCGATGGCCTGGCGATCATGCCGACCGTGATGGTCGGCGCGGCCCTGGGCCTGTTCGCGTATCTCACCGGCAGCGTGACGTTCTCGAAATACCTGTTGATCCCGTACATCCCGGGCGCCGGCGAACTGCTGATCTTCTGCGGCGCGATGGCGGGCGCGGGCCTGGCCTTCCTGTGGTTCAACGCGCACCCGGCCCAGATGTTCATGGGCGACGTCGGCGCGCTGGCTCTCGGCGGCGCGCTGGGCACCATCGCCGTCATCGTGCGCCAGGAAATCGTCCTGTTCATCATGGGCGGCGTGTTCGTGGCCGAAACGCTGTCGGTGATCATCCAGGTGACCTGGTTCAAGTACACGAAGAAGCGCTATGGCACCGGCCGCCGCGTGTTTTTGATGGCGCCGCTGCACCACCACTTTGAACAAAAGGGCTGGAACGAAACCAAGGTCGTGGTCCGCTTCTGGATCGTGACCATCGTGCTGATCCTGGTTGGCCTCTCTACATTGAAACTTCGTTGATGAACTACGACGGCAAACTCGCACTGGTACTGGGCCTCGGTGAATCGGGGCTCGCGATGGCGCACTGGCTCGCGCGGGGTGGCGCACGCGTGCGCGTGGCCGATACGCGCGCTGAACCGCAACGCCTGCCGGCGCTGCGCGCGGCCGCGCCGGATGCGCAGTTCGTCGCTGGCGAATTTGGTGCCGACCTGCTCGACGGCGTCGATTTCGTTGCTGTCAGCCCGGGCCTGGCACCTGGCCGCGAGCTGGCCGCCATCATGCCTGCTGCCGCTGCCCGCGACATCCCCGTCTGGGGCGAGATCGAACTCTTTGCCCAGGCGCTGGCGCACCTGCGCGAGAGCAGCGGCTACGCGCCGAAGGTCATCGCGATCACGGGCACCAACGGCAAGACGACGGTGACCAGTCTGACAGGCCTGCTGTGCCGCCGCGCGGGGTTGACTACGCGCGTGGCCGGCAATATCAGCCCGGCCGCACTGGACGTGCTGCGCGAGTCGATCGATGCGAACGAACTGCCGCAAGCCTGGGTGCTGGAGTTGTCCAGCTTCCAGTTGCATACAACGTTCAGTCTCAAGGCCGACGCTGCGACGGTGCTGAACCTGACCCAGGATCACCTCGACTGGCACGGCACGATGGATGCCTACGCAGCCGACAAGGCGCGCATCTTTGGCCCGGACACCGTGCGCGTCCTGAATCGCGACGATGCACGCGTGATGCGCATGGCGGTCGATGCGCCGCTGTTCACCTTTGGGACCGATGAACCGGTCGATGCCGACAGCTTTGGCCTGATCGACGAGCGCGGCGTGCTGTGGCTGGCCAATGCCGTGGCGGGCGAGGCGAGTGACAAGAAACTCAAACGCGGCGAAATCCGCGAACAGGTCGACGCGATCGTGGGCCGCCTGATGCCGGCCGATGCGCTGAAGATTCGCGGCCTGCACAATGCCGCCAACGCGCTGGCCGCGCTGGCCCTGTGCCGCGCCTGCGGCCTGCCGCTCGCGCCGCTGCTGCACGGCTTGCGCGAGTATGCGGGCGAACCGCACCGCGTCGAGCTGGTGGCCACCATCGACGGCGTCGACTATTACGACGACAGCAAGGGCACCAATGTGGGCGCCACCGTCGCTGCGCTGCAGGGCCTGGGCAAGGCCTTTGCCGGCGCCGACCAGCAAATTCTGTTGATCGCCGGTGGCGACGGCAAGGGGCAGGACTTTTCGCCGCTGGCCCAACCGGTAGCGGCGTATGCCCGCGCCGTGCTGCTGATCGGCCGCGATGCGCCGGCCGTGCGCGCCGCGATCGATGCGACCGGCGTGCCGGCGTTCGACCTCGACGACTTGCCGCAGGCAGTGCGCCGCGCCGCCGGTCTGGCGCGCGCCGGCGACGCGGTACTGCTTTCCCCTGCGTGCGCCAGCCTGGACATGTTCACCAATTACGCGCACCGCGCGCAGGTGTTCGTCGAGACCGTGCGCGACATCGCACTCGATAAAGGGCAGGAGATCTGATGGCCTTCCAGCTGCCCTTCAAGTTTTCCGGCAATGCTGTCGACGCCACCGTCGACGGGCGCAGCCGGCCGTCCAAAATGATGGATTACGACCAGCCGCTGGTCTGGGTCACGCTGCTCCTGATGCTGTTCGGGATGGTGATGGTGTACTCGGCGTCGATTGCGCTGCCCGATTCGCCGAAATTCCGCTATCTGCAAGACCGCAACGAATACTTCCTGTACCGCCAGGCGGTCTATATCCTCGTCTCGATGGTGGCGGCGGCCATCGTGTTCCGCGTGCCGATCGCGGTTTGGCAGCGGCATGCGCCGATGATCTTCATCGGCACGCTGGTGCTGCTGGTGCTGGTGCTGATTCCGGGCCTGGGCGTGTCGGTCAACGGCGCGCGCCGCTGGCTCTCGCTCAAGGTGTTCATGGTGCAGCCATCCGAAATCATGAAGATTGCCGTGGTGCTGTACGCGGCCGACTTCACGGTGCGCAAGCAAGAGTACATGCACAAGCTGACCAAGGGCTTCGTGCCGATGGTCGTTGCCATTGGCCTCGTGGGTGGCCTCTTGCTGATGGAGCCGGATCTGGGCGCGTTCGGCGTGATCGTCTGCATCGCGATGGGCATCCTGTTCCTGGGTGGGATCAACATTATCTGGTTCGGCGGCATCGGCGCGCTGCTGGTCGTGATCTTCAGCGCGATCATCGCGCTCTCGCCGTTCCGCCGGGCGCGCATGTTCGCCTATCTGAACCCGTGGGAAGAGGGCAATGCACTGGACAAGGCGTACCAGCTGACGCACTCGCTGATCGCGTTCGGGCGCGGCGAGATCTTCGGCGTGGGCCTGGGTGGCTCGGTCGAGAAACTGTTCTACCTGCCCGAAGCCCACACCGACTTCATCATGGCCGTGATCGGCGAAGAACTGGGCCTGGTCGGCGTGCTGGTCGTGGTGGCGATGTTCTACTGGCTCGTCAAGCGCGCCTTCGACATCGGCCGCCAGGCGATCGCGCTCGAACAGGTGTTCGCCGGCCTGGCCGCGAAAGGCATCGGCATCTGGATTGGCGTGCAGACGTTCATCAATATGGGCGTGAACCTGGGCCTGTTGCCCACCAAGGGCCTGACCTTGCCTTTGATGAGCTTTGGCGGTTCGGGCGTGCTGTTCAACTGCGTCGGCCTGGCGATCCTGCTGCGCATCGATTATGAAAATCGCGTGCGCATGCGCGGAGGCCGCACATGACCAAAAAACTGATGATCATGGCCGCCGGCACCGGTGGCCACATCTTCCCCGGCATCGCGATCGCGCAGACGATGCGCGCGCGCGGCTGGGACGTGAGCTGGCTGGGCACCGCGCACGGCATGGAAACCGATCTGGTGCCGAAAGCCGGCATCGACATGGACACGATCGACTTCGCCGGCCTGCGCGGCAAGGGCCTGGCGCACACCATCAAGGGCGCGCTCAAGATGGCGGCCGCCTTTGCGACCTGCCGGCGCTACCTGGCCGCGCGCCGGCCCGACGTGGTGCTGGGCATGGGCGGTTATGTGACGGTGCCGGGCGGCATGATGGCGCGCGCCGCCGGCATCCCGCTGGCCCTGATCAATGCCGACGCCGCGCTGCTGCTGTCGAACAAAACGCTCACGCCATTGGCGCAGCGCGTGCTGTTCGGCTTCCCGGCCGATTTCGGCAAGGCAGCCGGCAAGGCGGTCGTCACGGGCAACCCGGTGCGCCAGCAGATCCTCGATCTGCCAGCGCCCGCCGAACGCTTCGCTGGCCGCACAGGCGTGCTGCGCGTGCTGGTCGTGGGCGGCAGCCTGGGCGCCAAGGTGCTCAACGACGGCGTGCCGGCAGCCTTGGGCCTGATCGACCCGGCTGCGCGGCCGGTCGTCACGCACCAGTCGGGCAAGAAGAACATCGATGCGCTGCGCGCCGCGTATGCGCGCGCTGGCGTGCAGGCCAATGTGGTCGACTTCATCGACAATATGGCGGCGGCGTATGCCGACGCCGACCTGGTGATCTGCCGCGCCGGTGCGATCACGGTGTCCGAACTGACGGCGGCCGGCGTGGCCAGCGTGCTGGTGCCGTTCGTGGCCAGCACCACGAGCCACCAGCGCGACAACGCCATCTGGATGGACGGGCAAGGCGCGGCCGTGCACCTGCCGCAGGGTGAACTGAATCCGCAGCGGCTGAAAAGCCTGCTGCAAACGACGCGCGAAGGGTGCCTGGCCATGGCGCAGGCGGCAGCGCGCGTCGGCCAGCGCGACGCCAACGAGGCGATCGCGCGCGAACTCGAACAACTGGCAGCAAGGGTAAAAGCAGCATGAAACACAAGATCAAGAACATCCACTTCGTGGGCATCGGCGGCAGCGGCATGAGCGGCATCGCCGAAGTGCTGCTCAATCTCGGCTATCAGGTGTCGGGCTCGGACCTGGGCAGCAATGCCGCCAGCCAGCGCCTGGCCGAGCTGGGCGCCAGGGTGTATCTGGGCCACCACGAAGACCACGTCACGGGCGCGGACGTCGTCGTGACCTCGACCGCCGTGAACGAAGCCAACCCGGAAGTGGTGGCCGCGCGTACCAACAAGGTGCCAGTGGTGCCGCGCGCGATCATGCTGGGCGAATTGATGCGTCTGAAGCGCGGTATCGCGATTGCGGGCACGCACGGCAAGACGACGACCACCAGCCTGGTCGCGTCGGTGCTGGCGCAGGGCGGACTCGATCCGACCTTCGTCATCGGTGGCCGCCTGACCGCCGCCGGCGCCAATGCGGCGCTGGGCAGCGGCGACTACATCGTGGCCGAAGCCGATGAATCGGACGCGTCGTTCCTGAACCTGTCGCCGATGATCGAAGTGATCACGAACATCGACGCCGATCACATGGAAACCTACGAGCACGACTTCGAGAAGCTCAAGGCGGCGTTCGTGCACTTCACGCACCGCCTGCCGTTCTACGGCCGCGTCATGCTGTGCATCGACGACAAGCACGTGCGCGAGATCCTGCCGCAGGTGACCAAGCCGGTCACCACCTACGGTTTCTCAGAAGAAGCCGAAGTGCGCGCGCTGGACGCCTACGCCGACGGCACGCACATGCACTTTACCGTGCGCCAGGAAGGCTACCCGGACACGAAGTTCGTGCTGAACCAGCCCGGCATGCACAATGTGCTCAATGCCTGCTCGGCGATTGCGATTGCGCGCGAAATCGGCATTGACGATGCTGCCACCGCCCAGGGCCTGCTGGAATTTCGTGGCGTGGGCCGCCGCTTCACGCGCTACGGCGACGTGGCGCTGGCGTCCGGCGGCAGCTTCACGCTGGTCGACGATTTCGGCCACCACCCGGTGGAAACCGAAGTCACGCTGGCCGCTGCGCGCGCCGCCTACCCGGGCCGGCGCCTCGTGCTGGCCTTCCAGCCGCACCGCTACAGCCGCACGCGCGACCTGTTCGAAGACTTCGTCAAGGTGCTGGCCACGCCGGACGTGCTGCTGCTGGCCGACGTGTATCCGGCCGGTGAAGCGCCGATCGTGGCCGCCGACGGGCGCGCCCTGGCGCGCGCATTGCGCACGTCCAGCAAGATCGAGCCGATCTTCGTCGAGTCCATTGCCGAGATGCGCGACGCCATCCTGAACGTGGCACGTGACGGCGACGTCGTGCTGACGATGGGCGCCGGTTCGATCAGCGGCATTCCGCAACAACTGACCACAGCGAAAGGCTGAGCATGACGACGACCATTCAACTTCTCGATGCCACCGTCTTCGGCAAGGTCGGCGTCCTGTTCGGCGGCCGCTCGGCCGAGCGCGAAATCTCGCTCATTTCCGGCAACGGCGTGCTGCAGGCGCTGAAAAGCCGCGGCATCGATGCGCACCCGTTCGATCCGGGCACGCACAGCCTGGCCGATCTGGCCGCGCAGGGTTTTGACCGCGTGTTCATCGCGCTGCACGGCCGCTACGGCGAAGACGGCAGCCTGCAGGGCGCGCTCGAACAGCTGGGCATTCCGTACACGGGCAGCGGCGTGATGGCCTCGAGCGTCGGCATGGACAAGATCACCACCAAGAAGCTGTGGCTGATGGAAGGCGTGCCAACGCCGAAGTACGCGACGGTCGATGCCGACACCGACCTGGATGCGCTGGTGGCCGAACTGGGCCTGCCGCTGATCGTCAAGCCGCCGCTCGAAGGCTCGAGCATCGGCATCACCAAGGTCACCGACCGCAATCAGCTGGCGGACGCGATCGCGCTCGTGGCCAGCATGGACGATGCGGTGCTGATCGAGCAGTTCGTGACCGGCCGCGAATTCACGGTCGCCGTGCTGGGGCAGGGCGCTGCCGCCCGCGCGCTGCCGATCGTCGAGATCGTCGCGCCCGAAGGCAAGTACGACTACCAGAACAAGTACTTCACCGACGACACGCAATACCACTGCCCGGCGCCGCTGCCCGACGAACTGACGCAGGAGATCCAGCGTCACGCGGTGAACGCCTACCGCGCATTGGGCTGCGAAGGCTGGGGGCGCGTGGACGTGCTGGTGCGCGAGAGCGACATGCGGCCGTTCCTGCTCGAGGTGAACACGTCCCCGGGCATGACGACGCACTCGCTGGTGCCGATGGCGGCGCGCGCGGTGGGCATCGGCTACGAGGACCTGTGCGTCGAGATCCTGCGTTCGGCCCGGCTCAAGATGGGCAACCGGGGTGCGAAACCCGAAGCGAAGGACTGAGCGCAATGTGGCATGACGTCCGCTCCCTCAATGCAACCGCCAGCTTCCTGACGGCGCTGACGGTGCTCGCCGCGCTGGTGACCGGCGTCTGGTGGCTGTCGCAGCGCCCGATGTTCGCACTGGGCTCGGTGACGGTGGAGAGCATGTACGGGATCGACCTGAAACACGTGAACGAACTGACCGTGCGCAACGGCGTGGTCGGTAAAATTCGCGGCAACTTCTTTACCGCCGACCTGGAGCAGGTGCGCGCGACGTTCGAGACCGTGCCCTGGGTACGCCGCGCCACGGTGCGCCGCGAGTGGCCCAACGCGCTGGTGGTCGAAGTCGAAGAGCACGAGGCGCTTGGCACCTGGGGCGACGAAGGCCGCCTGCTGTCGGTCAAGGGCGACGTGTTTACGGCCAATATCGCCGAAGCCGACGATGAACAGACGCTGCCGGAGTTCGATGGACCGGTGGGCAGCGAGAAGGATGTGCTGGCGCGCTTCAATGAATTGCGCACGGCGTTTGCCAAGGTGGCGCTGGTGCCGCACGCGTTGTCGCTATCGAATCGCTATGCATGGACCGTGAAGCTGGATAATGGCATGAGCGTCGAACTGGGACGCGAACAGGATCGCAACACGTTGAACAAGCGCGTCGCGCGCCTGGTCGGCGTGTACCCGCAGCTGGTGGCCCGGCTGCAGGAGGGCCGTATCGATACGATCGATATGCGCTATCCGAACGGACTGGCCTTGTCGTCGGCGGCGCTGAACGTGCCGCTGGATGCGACGAAGCCGGTCAAGGCAGCCAAGAAGCCCAAAGCCGCACCGAATACAAAAACCAATACAACAACCAAGCAAATCTGAGCAGGCTACAGCAATGACAAAAGACGCGAAAAACCTGATCGTCGGTCTCGACATCGGCACCTCCAAGGTGGTGGCCGTGGTCGCCGAAGTGATGTCCGACGGACGCCACGAGGTGATCGGGCTGGGTCAGCACGAGTCCAGGGGATTGAAGAAAGGCGTGGTCGTCAACATCGAGGCCACCGTCGAATCGATCCAGCGCGCGCTGGAAGAGGCCGAGCTGATGGCGGATTGCAAGATCCGCAACGTCTACGCCGGCATCGCCGGCAGCCATATCCGTTCGTTCAATTCGAGCGGGATGGTGGCGATCAAGGAGAAAGAAGTCACGGCGACCGACGTGGCGCGCGTGATCGAGACGGCCAAGGCGGTGAACATCCCGACCGACCAGCAATTGCTGCACACGGTGCCGCAGGAATTCATCGTCGACAACCAGGAAGATGTGCGCGAGCCAATCGGCATGAGCGGCATCCGCCTCGAAGTGCGGGTGCACATTGTCACCGGTGCGGTCTCCGCAGTGCAAAACATTGTAAAGTGCGTGCGCCGCTGCGGTCTCGAGGTCTCGGACCTGATTCTGCAGCCGATGGCGTCCGCCGATGCGGTGCTGACGGTCGACGAAAAAGAACTGGGCGTGGTGCTGATCGACATCGGCGGGGGCACCACCGACATCGCGGTGTTCTCGGACGGCGCGATCCGCCACACGGCCGTGATCCCGATCGCGGGTGACCAGATCACCAGCGACATCGCGATGGCCTTGCGCACGCCGACCGGCGAAGCCGAAGATATCAAGATCCGCTACGGCGTGGCCAAGCAGGTGCTGGCCGACCCGGGCGAGACACTCGAAGTGCCAGGTCTCGGTGACCGCGGCCCGCGCGCCCTGTCGCGCCAGGCGCTGGCGGCCGTGATCGAGCCCCGGGTGGAGGAGCTGTTTGCGATGGTGCACCAGGCGGTGCGCGAATCGGGCTACGAAGGCGTGCTGTCGTCCGGCATCGTCCTGACTGGCGGCAGCGCGATCATGCCCGGCATGATCGAAATGGCGGAAGACATCTTCCTCAAACCGGCACGCCTCGGCACGCCGGACTACCGCGGGCAATTGGCCGACGTGGTGCGCAGCCCCCGCTACGCCACCGTGCTTGGCTTGCTGCTCGAAGCAAAGAAACAGTACCTGCGCGGGCACATCGTCACGCGCCAGGATGGTTCGGTGAAGGCAGTCTGGCAGCGCATGAAGGAGTGGATCGCGGGGAACTTCTGACGCACATGCAATCGCACTAGCACTTGGTAACAAATTAGGTAGCGAAATTTCATCACGAATTACAGTTTTTTACATACAATCGCAGATACCGGTTTGAGGCGGCGAACCAGATACGCACAGGCCTCGTTCCCGGAACTGCACTTTGAAAATTAGGGAGCACATCATGGAGTTCGATATGGTCGATAACGCAGCACTGGGGACCGTGATCAAGGTCGTGGGCGTCGGTGGCGCCGGCGGCAACGCGGTTCAGCACATGATCAATAAAGGTGTATCCGGTGTCGAGTTCATCGCCGCGAACACGGACGCGCAAGCGCTGGCCGTATCGAGCGCCGGCAACATCATCCAGATCGGTGACTCGGGCCTGGGCGCAGGCATGCGTCCTGAAGTCGGTCGCCAGCTCGCCGAACAATCGCGCTCGCGCATCGAAGACGCACTGCGCGGCGCGCACATGGTCTTCATCGCGGCCGGCATGGGCGGCGGTACCGGTACCGGCGCCGCACCGATCGTGGCCGAAGTGGCCAAGGCAATGGGCGCGCTGACCGTCGCTGTCGTCTCCAAGCCGTTCTCGTACGAAGGCCAGAAGTGCATGGACGTGGCCGAAGCGGGCCTCGAAGAACTGACCAAGCACGTCGACTCCCTGATCGTCATCCTGAACGAAAAGCTCGAAGACATCTACGAAGACGAAAGCATGCTCGACTGGATGCAGCACGCCGACGATGTGCTCAACAACGCGGTCGCCGGTATCGCCGAGATCATCAACGTGCCGGGCCACATCAACGTCGACTTCAACGACGTCAAGACGATCATGGGCGAGCAGGGCAAGGCCATGATGGGCACCGCGACCGCCGCCGGCGTCGATCGCGCGCGCATCGCTGCCGAGCAGGCTGTCGCTTCGCCGCTGCTCGACGGTATCGACCTGTCGGGCGCCAAGGGCGTGCTGGTCAACGTGACCGCAAGCCGTGGCCTGAAAGGTAAAGAGATCAAGGAAGTCATGGCCGCCGTGCGCGCCTTCGCCGCGCCGGACGCGTCGATCGCCCAGGGTATCGCTTACGACGACAGCATGGGCGACGAGATCCGCGTGACCGTGGTTGCCACGGGCCTGGGCAAGAACAAGAAGTCGATCCAGCTGGTCCAGCCGCAGCAAGTCATGCGCACCGGTACCTACGACGCGCCAGTGATGCAGGGCGCTGCAGCCGTGCCGGGCGGCCTGACCGCCGGCAAGGCCAGCCCAGACGCGCTGGGCGGCATGAAGCAGCCAGCCGTGTGGCGTCGTGAGCAGGCATCCGAGCAGGTGCAGGCAATGCAGCGCAACGGTGTCGAGACCTACGACATTCCAGCGTTCCTGCGCAAGCAGGCGGACTGATGTTCGCATGATGGTCGGCGCAGGCTGACCAGAGTTGAAGAGGCCAGCGCAAGCTGGCCTTTTTGTTTGCGCGCTGCTTGCGCGCTGCTTCCAGCCCTGCCGGCCAACTGCCATCACACGTCATTCCCGCGGAGGCGGGAATCCAAGTCCTCAGCACTGCCGCTACGCATGGCAAATGTGGCAGCGCGTGCAAACTTGGGTTCCCGCCTTCGCGGGAACGACGTGGTGGGGGGGAGTGGCCAACTGCCGATGCAATGCCCTGCACACCCCTCCCGGATCGGCGATAATGGTCGGATTCACACAACCTTCACAGGAGCGAACATGAGCATCCAGATTGGCGAACGCCTGCCCGACGGCACGCTGGCCGAATTCATCGAGAACGAAACCGCAGGCTGCAGCCTGGGCCCGAACACGTTCCAGGTCGCCGATCTGGTCAAGGGCAAGAAGATCGTCATCTTCGGCCTGCCGGGCGCATTCACGCCGGGTTGCTCGGTGCAGCACGTGCCGGGCTACGTCAAACACGCCGATGCGCTCAAAGCCAAGGGTATCGATGAAATCTGGTGCATCTCGGTCAACGACGCGTTCGTGATGGGCGCCTGGGGCCGCGACCAGAAAGCCACCGGCATCGTGCGCATGATGGCCGACGGTAACGCCACGTTTACCAAGGCGCTGGGCCTGGACAACGACTACTCGGCCCACGGCATGGGCGTGCGCTCGAAGCGCTACGCGATGCTGGTCGACGACGGCGTGGTCAAGACGCTGGACCTCGATGCCAAGGGCGTGGAAGCGTCGAGCGCGGAAGCGATGCTGGAAAAGCTGGGCTGATTTTTGTTGTAACGACCGGCGCAGCATCAAGCTGGCCGTAGGGTGGATGGCTGTGCCATCCACGCGTTCAGATCAAGCTGATTTTGTGGCGCTTTGAGGTTCGTTGGACGCGTGGACGGGAAAGCCCATCCACCCTACGGCGCCGTTTTTTTACCGCCAACTAAGACAACCTCACCGTGAAGCGCCCATCGGGAAACCTGTACAGCATCTACGCGATGCTGCTTGCCGTCTTCATGTTCGCGCTGATGGACACGGCCATGAAGCTGCTGTCGGCGCGCTATCCGGCGCTGCAGGTCGCCGCATTGCGCGCCATCTGCTCGCTGCCCCTGATTGCGCTGTACGTGGCCTGGCGCGGCGCATTTGCCGGCATTCTGCGCGTACGCTGGCCGATGCACCTGCTGCGCGCCGGACTGGGCATCCTGATGCTGGCGCTGTTCGCATTTGGCCTGCAAAAGCTGTCGCTGGCCGAAGCCTATTCGATCTTCTTCATCGCGCCGGCCCTGATCACGGCCTTGTCGGTGCTGCTGCTGCGCGAGCGCGTCGACCTGGCGCGCTGGGTCGCGATCGGCGTCGGCCTGATTGGCGTACTGGTCGTGCTGCGCCCCAGCGGCGCGGGCTTTCTGACGGTGGGCGGCCTGGCGGTGCTGGGGTCGGCCGCCTGCTACGCCGTTTCGGCGATCACGGTGCGCGTGCTGTCACGGACCGACCGCAGCGAGCACACGGTGTTCTGGCTGATGGTGCTGATCGCCATTGGCGCCGGCGCCCTGGCGGCGCCCGACTGGGTACCAATGTCGGCCCGTGACATCCCGATCCTGTGCGGGCTGGCGGTGTCGGGTTTCATCGGCCAGCTGGCGATCACCGAAGCGTTCTCGCGCGGCGAAGCGTCGAGCGTGGCGCCGTTCGAATACTCGGCCCTGGCCTGGGGCGTGGGCCTGGACTGGCTGCTGTGGCGCGCGCTGCCAGACAGCTACACGTTGCTGGGCGCGGCAATCATCATCTGCAGCGGCCTGTATCTGATCCGCCACGAGAAAGAGCATGTCGAAGCCGAGCATCCTTGACGAGCAGGGGAGGGCGCAGCAGCGCCGGAAGCGCTGGGCTATAATCGATCCATGCTGAAACAACGAACCATCAAGGAACTGGTCCGCGCCACGGGCGTCGGACTGCACTCGGGCCGCAAGGTCGAACTCACGCTGCGCCCGGCCGGTCCGGACACGGGCATCGTGTTTCGCCGGGTCGATCTCGACCCGATCGTGTCCATTCCCAGCTCCGCGCACGTCGTGGGCGACACGCGCATGGCGTCGGTCCTGATCAAGGACGATGCGCGCGTCTCGACCGTCGAACACGTGATGTCGGCCTGCGCCGGCCTGGGCATCGACAACCTCATCATCGACGTGACGGCCGAAGAAATCCCGATCATGGACGGTTCGGCATCGTCGTTCGTGTTCCTGCTGCAGCAGGCGGGCGTGCAAGAGCAGTCGTCGGCCCGCAAGTTCATCCGCGTGCTGAAGGACGTCGAAGTGCGCCAGGGCAGCGGCGCGGCCGAAAAGTGGGCGCGCCTGTCGCCGCACAATGGCTACAAGCTCGACTTCTTCATCGAATTCAATCACCCGGCGGTCGATGGCACGATGCAGCGCGCGAGCGTAGACTTCGGCGACATCACCTATGTGCGCGACGTCGCGCGTGCGCGCACGTTCGGCTTCATGCAGGACGTGGAAAGCCTGCGCGGCATGGGCCTGGCGCGCGGCGGCTCGTTCGAGAACGCGATCGTGATGGATGAATACCGCATCCTCAATGCCGACGGCCTGCGCTACGAAGATGAATTCGTGCGCCACAAGATTCTCGACGCGATCGGTGACCTGTACCTGGTCGGCCATCCGCTGCTGGCCAGCTACACGGCCCACAAGTCGGGCCATGCGCTCAACAACGACCTGCTGCGCGCCTTGCTGGCGCAGCCGGATTCGTACGAGATCGTCAGTTTCGATGCGCTCGATACGGCGCCGCCGTCGTACGTCAAGCAGATGACGCGGGAGTGGGCGCAGAGCTGATCTCAGCTTACCTGCGCTTATTTTCGCTTCGCCGCCAGCGCCCTGAGCGCGGCCACCAGATCGTGATTGTGCTTGTCGTCCGGCAGTGACGCGGCCAGTTCCTCGAACGCGCGCACGGCCGTCGGCGGCAGCTCCAGCGTGCGCATCTCGGGTTTGTCCGGCAGCGCGCGCGTGACCTGCACCTTGATGCGGGTCGATTCCACCTGCCAGCCACGCCCGATGAGCGTACTTTGCAGCTTGGGCAGCATCTGCTTGAGCCGCGCCGCCAGCGCCGAGCTGGGCACGGCCAGAATCAATACCCCTTCCTGAAACGACAGCACATCGCAGTTGTGAAACACGGCTGGCAGCGCCGCAGCGCAGTCGGCCTGCAGGCGCGCCATGCGCGTGATGGCCGGCATCAGGCTGGCCAGGCGGTCGTTCGAGCGCAGGAAGTCGGTGGCGGCGTGCGAGGTCTGCCGGTTCTTGGTGCCGAAGATATGGACCGGGCGCTTTGGGGGAGGTTGCTGCATGCTCGGAACATACCACAGCGCGCGGCAGATGGGGAAACCCCGGCGCAGCGCCGGGTCGCGGCCAATGCAGCACGGGATTTTGCAGGCCATACGAGGCAGTCTGATAACGTTTCTGTCCTTGCGGGACTTGTTATCCTGCCCACGATCCCCAAGTGTGGCCGAATCGCATGATAAAATCAGTGGTTATTTGCCTAACGCGGTCTTTGGTGAAATCTGTTGATATCATCTTGGCTCCCTCATTGGCGTCTATTGCGGCGTATTTAATACTAGAAACCAAGCATGTCATTCCTGACCCAGATTTTCGGCAGTCGCAACCAGCGACTGCTCAAGCAATATCAAAAGACCGTGCGTGTCATCAACGCGCTCGAGCCACAGATGGAGCAGCTCTCGGACGCGGAACTGCAAGCCAAGACGCCTGAATTCAAGGACCGGCTGGCCAAGGGCACGACCCTCGACGAGATCCTGCCAGAAGCATTCGCCGTCTGCCGCGAAGCTGCCAAGCGCGTGATGAAGATGCGCCACTTCGACGTCCAGCTGATCGGCGGCATGGTCCTGCACCAGGGTAAGATCGCGGAGATGGGCACGGGCGAGGGCAAGACCCTGATGGCCACGCTGCCGGTCTACCTGAACGGCCTGTCGGGCAAGGGCGTGCACGTCATTACCGTCAACGATTACCTGGCGCAGCGCGATGCTGACCAGATGGGCCAGCTGTACGGCTGGCTGGGCCTCACGACCGGTGTCAACCTGTCGCAGCTCGACCACGACAGCAAGCAGAAAGCCTACAGCTCGGACATCACGTACGGCACCAACAACGAATTCGGCTTCGACTACCTGCGCGACAACATGGTCTACGACCTGCGCGAGCGCGTTCAGCGCGGCCTGAATTTCTCGGTGGTCGATGAAGTCGACTCGATCCTGATCGATGAAGCGCGCACGCCGCTCATCATCTCGGGCCAGGCCGAGAACCACACCGACCTGTACATCCGACTGAACGCGGTGCCGCCGCAGCTGGTCCAGCAGATCGGCGAAGAAACGCCGGACGGCAAGGGCAAGATCGAAGTCCCGGGCGACTACCTGAAGGACGAGAAAGCGCACACCGTGCTGCTGACCGAATCGGGCCACGAGCACGCCGAAGCGATCCTGACCGAGATGGGCCTGCTGCCTGAAGGCGCGTCGCTGTACGACGCCGGCAACATCACGCTGATCCACCACCTGTATGCGGCGCTGCGTGCCCACGTCCTGTATCACAAGGACCAGCACTACGTGGTGCAGAACAACGAAGTCGTGATCGTTGACGAATTCACCGGCCGCCTGATGACGGGCCGCCGCTGGTCGGATGGCCTGCACCAGGCCGTCGAAGCCAAAGAGGGCGTGCGCATCCAGAACGAGAACCAGACGCTGGCCTCGATCACGTTCCAGAACTACTTCCGCATGTACGGCAAGCTGGCCGGCATGACCGGTACCGCCGATACCGAAGCGTTCGAATTCCAGGAAATCTACGGCCTCGAAACCGTCGTCGTCCCACCAAACCGGCCGTCGCAGCGCAAGGACCGCCAGGATCAGGTCTACAAGACGTCCGACGAGAAGTACAACGCGATGGTCATGGACATCCGTGACTGCTACGAGCGCGGCCAACCAGTCCTGGTGGGCACCACCTCGATCGAGAACTCTGAGCTCCTCTCTGGCATCCTGACCAAAGCGAACCTGCCGCACAACGTCCTGAACGCGAAGCAGCACGCACGCGAAGCGGAAATCGTGGCGCAGGCGGGCCGTCCCAAGATGATCACCATCGCCACCAATATGGCCGGCCGTGGTACCGACATCGTCCTGGGTGGCAATATGGGCAAGCAGATCCAGCTCATCGAAGCCGATGGCAGCTTGAGCCCGGAGCAGAAAGCTGCCCAGTCGCAGACGCTGCGCGACGAGTGGCAATCGCTGCACGACCATGTGGTCAATGCCGGCGGCCTGCACATCATCGGTACCGAGCGCCACGAATCGCGCCGCGTCGACAACCAGCTGCGCGGCCGTTCGGGCCGTCAGGGCGATCCGGGTTCGTCCCGCTTCTACCTGTGCCTGGACGACGCGCTGCTGCGCATCTTCGCCGGCGACCGCGTGCGCGCGATCATGGACCGCCTGAAAATGCCGGAAGGCGAACCGATCGAAGCGGGCATCGTCTCGCGCTCGATCGAGTCGGCCCAGCGCAAGGTTGAGGCCCGCAACTTCGACGTGCGTAAGCAATTGCTCGAGTACGACGACGTCGCCAACGACCAGCGCAAGGTGATCTACACCCAGCGTAACGAACTGCTCGAAGCGACCGACATCAGCGAGATGATCAATTCGCTGCGCGTGGGCGTGTTCACCGACCAGGTGCGCATCCATGTGCCGGCTGAATCGGTCGAAGAGCAGTGGGACGTCAAGGCGCTGGAAACGACGCTGGCAGGCGAGTGGAGCCTGAACGTGCCGCTGCAGCAGATGCTGCAGGACGAGCCGAACCTGAACGACGACGAACTGCTCGAGCGCGTGCTGACGGCGGCTGAAACGTCGTACAACAGCAAGGTCGGCATCGTGGGCCGCGAATCGTTCGGCGGCTTCGAGCGCAACGTCATGCTGCAAAGCGTCGACACCCACTGGCGCGAACACCTCGCGGCGCTGGACCATCTGCGCCAGGGTATCCACCTGCGCGGCTACGCACAGAAGAACCCGAAGCAGGAATACAAGCGCGAAGCGTTCGAGCTGTTCTCGAACATGTTGGATCTGATCAAGAACGAAGTGATCCGCACCGTCATGACCGTGCACATCCAGTCGCGCGAAGAAGTCGAAGCAGCCGAAGCGGCAATGGCAGCGCAGGCAGCCCAGCTCGAGAACGTCAACTACCAGCACGCCGACTACAACCCGTCGGCCGCGCCGGAAGAGCTGTTCAATCCGAACCCGAACCAGGGCGGCGAAGGCGACGCGGTCTCGGCCGAAGACCACAGCAGCTACATGGGCGTGAAGGTCGGCCGCAACGACCCATGCCCTTGCGGCAGCGGCAAGAAGTTCAAGCAGTGCCACGGCAAGCTGGCGTAAGCGCAGCAGGCAGGTAGCATGTAGAAGCGGCCGGGGAAACCCGGCCGTTTTTTATTGGGGGCGCTGATATTCTGGCGGTCTGGCGGCGGTCTGGCTGACGTAGGGTGGATGGCTATGCCGTCCACGCGGTGATCGTTATCGGTTGCAACCACGAACGGCCCTTCGTTTTAGTGCCGGAAGACCGGGCGGCCAACCATCACCGCGTGGACGGGAAGACCCGTCCACCCTACGTAGCGTCGGGAAACGGGGGAAACGCAGCCGGTTTATTTTGGCCCGCAATTTCGTACCGGATGACGGTGCCGTTACAATAAGCGATTCGCAATTTTTCCAACGAGATCAACATGGCCGTCAATTCCCCCCTGCCAGTCGCAGCCGACCTGAAACCCGTCAACGGCATCGAGATCGGTTTCGCCGAAGCCGGCATCAAGAAGCCCAACCGCAAGGACATCCTCGTCATGCGCGTGGCCGAGGGCGCCACTGTCGCCGGCGTGTTCACGCTGAACCGCTTCTGCGCCGCGCCGGTCCAGGTCAGCAAGGCCAATCTGGCCGCCGTCAAGAATGGCGGCGCGCCGATTCGCGCGCTGGTGGTCAATACCGGAAACGCCAATGCGGGCACGGGCGAAGAGGGCTTTGCCAATGCGCAGGCCACCTGCGCCGAGCTAGCCAAGCTGCTGGACATCGAGCCGGGCCAGGTGCTGCCGTTTTCGACCGGCGTGATCCTGGAGCAGCTGCCGCTGCAGAAGGTCGTCGCCGGCCTGCCGGCCGCGGTGTCGAACCTGAAGGCGGACAACTGGTACAACGCCGCCGAGGCGATCATGACCACCGACACCCAGCCGAAGGCCGCATCGCGCACCGTTACCATCGGCGGGCACACCGTCACGATGAGCGGCATCAGCAAGGGCGCCGGCATGATCAAGCCGAACATGGCCACGATGCTGGGCTACCTGGCGTTCGATGCGAAGGTCGCGCAGCCGGTGCTCGATGAACTGGTCAAGCACGCGGCCGACCATTCGTTCAATGCGATCACGATCGATGGCGATACGTCGACCAATGACTCGTTCATCATCGTCGCCACCGGCGCCGGTTCGCTCGTGATCGACAAGGCCGAAGGCGCGGATTATGAAGCGTTGAAGGAAGCCGTCACCGACATCTCGCGCAACCTGGCGCAGCAGATCATCCGCGACGGCGAGGGCGCCACCAAGTTCATGACCATCACGGTCGACGAAGGCGCGGACGTGGCGGAATGCCGCAAGATCGCGTATGCGATCGCGCATTCGCCGCTGGTGAAAACCGCGTTCTTCGCATCGGACCCGAACCTGGGCCGCATCCTGGCCGCCATCGGCTATGCTGGCGTGGACGACCTGGATGTCACGAAGCTCGACCTGTACCTGGACGACGTCTGGGTCGCCAAGGCGGGCGGGCGCAATCCCGACTACAAGGAAGAAGACGGCCAGCGCATCATGAAGCAGTCCGAGATCACGGTGCGCGTCAAGCTCGCGCGCGGCGACGCCACGGCCACGGTCTGGACCTGCGACCTGTCGCACGACTACGTCACGATCAACGCCGACTACCGGTCCTGATCTTGACGTCGCCACTGGACCAGTTCCTGCGCCGCGCCGAAGGGCTGCTCGAGCGCCTTGAGGCGGTGCTGCCGGCCGCGCATGCCCGCGAGCCGGACTGGAAGCGCAGCACGGCGTTCCGCTGGCGCCGCCGCGCGAACGGCGCCGGCAACTATCTGCAGCCGGTGCTGCACGCGTCGACCATCAACCTGGACGACCTGCACCACGTGGCCACGCAAAAGCGCCAGATCGAGCAGAACACGCGCCAGTTCGTGGCGCGCCGCCCGGCCAACAACGTGCTGCTCACCGGCGCGCGCGGCACCGGCAAATCGTCGCTGATCAAAGCGTGCCTGAATGGCTACGCCGACCAGGGCCTGCGCCTGATCGAGGTCGACAAGGCCGACCTGGCCGATTTGCCCGACATCGTCGACCTGGTTGCAGGCCGGCCTGAGCGCTTCGTGATCTTTTGCGATGACCTGTCGTTCGAAGAGGGTGAGGCGGGCTACAAGGCGCTCAAAGTCGCGCTCGATGGCAGCATCTCGGCGCAGTCCGACAATGTGCTGATCTACGCGACGTCCAACCGACGTCACCTGATGCCCGAAAAAATGTCGGACAACGCGGGCTACCAGCATGGCACGGATGGCGACCTGCATCCGGGCGAGACGGTCGAAGAGAAAATCTCGCTTTCCGAGCGGTTTGGTTTGTGGCTGTCGTTCTACCCGTTCCGTCAGGATGATTACCTGGGCATCGCCGGCCACTGGCTGGCCAGCTTCGGCTGCACGCCGGAGCAGATCGCGGCGGCGCGCCCCGAAGCGCTGCAGTGGGCCTTGCAGCGCGGCTCGCGCTCGGGCCGTGTGGCCTGGCAGTTCGCGAAAGACTACGCAGGCAAGCTGCCGGATCAAGCCGCATGAGTACCGTGAAAGCCAAACCCGTCGATGTCGCCGTCGGTGTGCTGATGCGCCCGAATGGCGACGTGCTGCTCGGCCAGCGCCCGGACGGCAAACCATACGCCGGCTATTGGGAATTCCCGGGCGGGAAAGTCGAAGCGGGCGAAGACATCTTCGCGGCGCTGCAGCGCGAGTTCATGGAAGAACTCGGGGTGCAGGTTGTGAGCGGGGAGGCCTGGTGCTGCGTCGAACACGTCTACGAGCACGCCCACGTGCGCCTGTATTTCTACATCTGCCGCGAGTGGCTTGGTGAACCGCAAAGCCTGGAAGGGCAAGCCTTTGCCTGGCAGGGTGAGTACGGCGTCAGCCCGCTGCTGCCGGCCACGATCCCGCTGCTCGAATGGCTCGACCGCGTCCGTTTTGCGGATCGCATAACGTAAAGTTCGGTAGCGCAGGCCCCTTGCCAGCGCCGACTTCAACTGGCGAGGTACCTGGGTGTGACCTTCGCCGACGGCGTCAGGATGACAGATCAGCGCTGCTGCCGTGACTTCTTGCGCGCGTCGCCCCAGCCGCGCAGCCAGCGTGTAAGCCAGCGGTCGACCTTGTCGCACGCGCATTCCCCCGCTGCCTGGCAACCCACGCTCGCCAGAGCACTGCCCAGCGGCCTGCTGCAGCAATCGCACGGCAACAGGTCGCACTCCCCACGCTGGTAATGCAAGACAGGATTGGGCATCGCAACCACACGTGCAGCCAGCGCGCGGTCGTGCGCAGCACCACAACGCCGCAACTGGCGCCGCAGGAGCGGCAACCCCAGCCTCAGGCCATGGCGCGCGATGACGCGGTAGCCATGGCCCGAGCAGCTGGCGCGGCCCGTGGAGGCGCGCCAGGCGCAGGAAAAACCCTTGAAGGGGGAGAGGTGGCGCTGGTACAGGCGAATCGCCCACAGCGCCAGGCGCGTGCCGGTGGAATGCGGCGCGCGCGCCATGTCAGCGCTGTGGTGGCGGCGGTGGTGGCTCGTCGAACGGATCGAGCGGGTCGGCCGGCACAGCGCCGGGGATCACGAATTTTTCTTCGGCCCAGGCGCCCAGGTCGATTTGCTTGCAACGCTCGGAGCAGAACGGGCGATACTTGTTCGCCTCGATCCATTCGACTTTCTTGCTGCAGGTAGGGCAGGAGACAACGGTCATCGTACGGTCAATCGGTTAAAAATTACAGAGCGTCAGGTCGAACGGCACGTCCACCTCGAGTGGCTTGGGCTTGCAGTCGCCGTCCTGGCTGGTGAAGCGCACCCACAGCATGTACTTGTTGGCCGAGATCTCGGGGATCGCGCCGGTCGTTTCGTCGAGCGTCAGGCGCAGCATCTGGTAGATTTTACCCTGCAACATCTGCTGGTAGCTGCCGGCGGCGGCGAACATCTTGACCGATGCGCCGGAATTACGCAGCAGACGCAGCACCAGCGACAGCGCTTCGAGCAGCGGCGAGAGCGGGCCGAACCAGCCCATGATGTCGTCAAAACGCTTGTCGAACGGGCGCTTCTGCCAGGCGAAGTATGACGGCAGGTCGAACTCGCAGGCGCCGCCCGGGATGATCGTGCGGCCGCGGATGCTCATGAGCCATTCGTTCTCGCGCACGTTCTGCCCGGTCTTGCCCTGGCTTGCGACCAGCGCGCTGCTGGCTGCATCGAGTTCGGCCAGCACGGCGTCGAGCGTTTCGGCCACGACGGCCGGATTGCTGCGGTAGGCCAGCAGCGATTGCTTCTGGCGCTCGAGCTCTTGCAGCAGGTCGGATTTCAGATCGGCGCGGCCGGCCACTTCCAGCATGTCGAAAATCGTCGCGAGCGCGACATGGTGCTGCATCGGGTGTTCCTGATGCACGAAGAACTTGAATTTTTCGTACAGGTCTTCCAGCCGCAACAACGTGCGAATCCGCTCGTTGAAAGGGTATTCGTAGACGATCAAAATGACATTCCTCTGAATGTAGGCTGGAAGGCAACTGCGTGATTCTGAACCATGCGGGCCGAAATTACAAACCCTGCATCACTATTGTTACAGACTTAACGCGAGATACCGTTCATGCAATGCCTGCACCTGCGCCCGCAGGGCCTCCAGGCCGGCGTCGTTGTCGACGACGTCGTCGGCTTCGGCCAGGCGCCGGGCGCGCGTGACTTGGGTTGCCATGATCGCGCGCACCTCGTCGGCGGAGAGATGGCTGCGCTGCATGACGCGCGCCACCTGCGTGTCTTCACTGCAGTCGATGGCCAGCACGCGCGTGACGCGTTCGCGCCAGCTGCCCGATTCGATCAGGAGTGGTACGACATAGATGACGTAGGCGCCCGTGGCCGCCTGGCCGGCTGCCTCGGTCGCGGCGCGGATGCGCGGGTGCAGGATGGCTTCGAGCCGCGCGCGGGCGGTGGCATCCGAAAACACGAGGGTGCGCATGCGGGCGCGGTCGAGCGCGCCGTCCGGCTGCGCGAAATCGGGCCCGAACTCGGCCACGATGGCCGGCATCGCCGCGCCCTGCGGCGCGGTCAGCGCATGGGCGATGACGTCGGTGTCGACGATCGTCGCGCCCAGCGCGGCAAACAGGTCGGCGACCGTGCTCTTGCCGCAGCCGATGCCCCCGGTCAGTCCTACCGAAAACGCCGGCGTCATCCGAACAGACCCGCCGTGAAGCCGCCCAATTGCGCGCCATACAGCATCGTCAGCAGGCCCGCAGCCGCCAGGTAGGGGCCGAAGGGGATGGCCTTGTCGCGTGCGCGCTTGGCGAACACGATCAGGCTGATGCCGACGATGGCGCCGACGACCGACGACAGCAGGATGATCGTCGGCAGCGCAGTCCAGCCCAGCCACGCGCCCAGGCCGGCGAGCAGCTTGAAGTCGCCGTAGCCCATGCCTTCCTTGCCGGTGGCAAGCTTGAACAGCCAGTACACGGACCACAGCACGAGGTAGCCAGCGGCGGCGCCAATGACGGCGTCCTGCAGCGGCACGAAGGTGCCGTTCAGGTTGATGAGCAGGCCGGCCCACAGCAGCGGATAGGTCAGGTCATCCGGCAGCAACTGCGTGTCGTAGTCGATGCACGTCATCGCGATCAGCAGCCACGCGAACAGCAGGCTGCCCATGCCCATCGCGCCGCTGCCGAAGGTCCAGACCAGCAAGCCAGACACGATGGCGGTAAACAGTTCGACGGCCGGATAGCGCGGCGAGATCGGCGTCTTGCACTTGCGGCACTTGCCGCCCAGGACGAGATAACTGATGACCGGGATGTTTTCCATCGCCGTGATCCGGTGCCCGCAGCACGGGCAGGCAGAGCGGGGCACCGTCAGGTTGAAACGGTCCGTATGCGGTGGCGGCTGGCCGCTTTCCTGCGCAACATAATTGTCGGACTCGCGCTGCATCATCTTCGGGATGCGGTAGATGACGACGTTCAGGAAGCTGCCGACCAACAGGCCCAGCAGGGCCGCTACCAGCGTGGGTGCAAGCTGCGCAGGGAGCGCGAACAAAAGGGATTCCAGGGGCATGTCGGTCGTTTCGGGTCGGGTGGCATGCAGTACGGGCAAGCTGCACGGTAGATTCTGTAGAACAACCTTATTGTAGGGCGTTTCCCCCGTTTGGCGAAGCGCTTTGCCGGTTCCCGCCCACGATTGCGACGCCTCACGCGCGGTGCGTGGTCAGGCACCAGACTCGATCGTATCGACGTCCCGTGCCATCCCCATGCGATCACTCCTATGCAAACTCCGACCTTCACATTTCTGAACCACGGCAGCTGGTTGCTGCGCACTGACGGTGCGCTGTTGCTGGTCGACCCGTGGCTCGAGGGCACCGTGCACAACAATGCCTGCCGCCTGCTCGACGACGCTACCCGCGACGCGCACGTGATCGACGAACTCAACGCAGGCAGTTTGCCGGTGTTTATCTGGTGCTCGAGTTGCCGGCCCGAGCACCTGTCGCACTCTTTCGTGCAGCGTTTTCGCGCCGAATTTCGCGGCATCGCCACCTTCCTGTGCCGCGAGGGCGACTGGCGCCTGGCGGACGCACTGCGGCGTCATCACCTGCCCATGGCCACATGCCCCGTTGGCGCGCCGCGCGCGCTGGCCCCCGGCCTGCACCTGACGGCCCATGCCAGCGACGAGGGCGACCCCTATTGCCTGATCGCGTGCGGGCAGCACACGCTGCTGCACCTGGGCGAACGGGCGCTGGCCACTGCCGCCGCGTGCCGTCGCGCGGCTGTGCAACTGCGCGCGGGGCAGGTGCGTATCGATCTGCTGCTGACCAGCTTTGCTGCCCATGCGACGCCGGGCGAAGCCGCGACCGAACGCGGCATCGGGCGCATGGCGTGCCAGATCGACGCCTTCCGGCCACGGCTGGTCGTGCCGGTCGCCTCGTTCGCGCACTTCAGCCGCATCGACAACACGTGGCGCAATCACGGCCGTCCCACGCCACTGGACGTGCTCGACGCGCCAGTGCTGGCCGCGCTGCGTGGCGTCGTCCGGTTCATGCGGCCCGGGGCACAGATGGCGTTGGCCTCTGCGACGCCGGCCGCCTTGTGCGCGCAGCACGCCGAAGCGCTGGCGTACTGGATGGCGCGCTGGCGAGAGCAACCTGCGCCGTTGCCGCGCCCGGCCCAGGCCACGCTGGCCGAGCTGAAGGAGGCGTTCGTCGATTATCGCGACCGCGTCGGTGTGCATCTGCACGGCCTGCCCAGGATGCTGGAATGGCTTGGCATTCTGCGCCCGCTGCACCTTGCGCTGCCCGACCTGCACCGGACGATCGTGCTGTCGTACCGGCATGGCCTGCGCCCATTGGTGAGCGATAGCGGGGCCGATATCGCGATGTGTTCGGGGACGGCACTGTACCTGCTGCGCGCCGGGGACGGGTTCGACACGACGGTTGCGGGTGGCTGTTTTCAGAGCATGCGTGCGCAAGGCATGTCGATGTTCAGGCGTTTCTTCTTGCCTCAGCGTGGTTGCCAGGGCGTGCTGGCGCGGCAAGGGCCATCGAATATTGGCGGTGTGCTGCTGCGTGCGACATTAGTTTGGGCATGGCGTGCAATACGTACACCATTGTCGTGAATGCACTGCCTGAATTAACTGCGCCACTACCAATTACCATGCGAATCCAATGCCGGCGTGATGCCATATCGGTAATGTATTTGCTCTCATCATATTTGGTGATAGCAGCATTAAAAATATGCATGGGGTTGTCATTACATCTCGGCCAACGATCACTGCGCAGACACTGAAAATATTATTAGCTTGATATTATTACTAATTCTTTTTCATCCGATGTAGGCAGTAAAAATCGGATAATAGGGTGTTTTCAGGGATTGACGACGACTGTTACAGTGTTTCATTTATGCAACGTGTGAAGTTTTTTGTTGTCACATGCTGAGCCCATGTCGATGTGCCGGCGGAAGCCTGCAGCAGCGGCGCTCGCCCCCCTTAAGCGCCGATTGGGGTGTCGTCTACCATATGCTTTTCCTCTCGCCATTTGCAGAATGGGTCCATAGCGACACATTTGTATTGACGACGATTTCATTGTATCCGTGCGGCAATTACTTGGTGAAGCGGTGTATCCCCATAGGTGCGCACACCACCTAATACATTAAAACTCTTGAAATTTCTGAATATTCGAATGTTTCATTTGTAAATATATTAGTGGTACGGGCGCTGGTTTCCCTATGCGGCAATTAGCACGGTCGTATTAGTGCAAATCGGCGACAATCAACAAATACATAATGGATCGCGCCAATCCCCGCGCCGGGATTTTCCATAGCTTATCGAGATCAGCATGGTTATCATGTGAGATGCCTGATGCATATATATCCAACGTCAATATGGAGCAAAGACATTATGTCCGATGACCAGCAATCTCCTTCCCGGCGCCGCACGCTCATCAAGACCCTGGTGTTCGTGCCGATGGGTGCGGGCGCTGCAGCGGCGATCCAGCAGAACTTGCCCAACGCAACGGCCGCAGCGCCGGCCGAAGGCAAGCCAGATGCTTACACCCCAAAATTCTTCACCGCGACCGAATGGAAATTCGTCATCGCCGCCGTCGATCGCTTGATTCCGCATGACCAGCATGGCCCTGGCGCCGTCGAACTGGGCGTGCCTGAATTTCTCGACCGCCATATGCAGAGCCCGTACGCCGCCGGCGCGATCTGGTATATGCAGGGCCCGTTCCTCGAAGCGACGTCCGAATTCGGCTACCAGGGCAAGCTGGCGCTCAAGGACATCATCCGCGTGGGCATCAAGGCCGTCGACGCGCATTGCGCCAGCAGCTTCTCGGGCAAGGCGTTTGCCGATCTCGACCTGCGCATGCAGGAGGCGGTGTTGAAGGACCTCGAAGAAGGCAAGATCAAGCTGGCCGACATTTCGTCGAAGCTGTTCTTCGCTGATTTCCTCGCCGAAGTGCGCGCCGGCTACTTTGCCGACCCGAGCCACGGCGGCAACAAAAACATGGGCTCATGGAAGATGATCGGCTACCCCGGCATGCGGGGCGATTATCTGGAGTGGGTCAAGATTCGCGACAAACCGTATCCGCTCGGACCGGTCGATCTGGCGGGACGGAGAGGATAAAAGATGGCAATCGTAAAACCAAAAACAGATGCAGTGATCGTTGGCATGGGCTGGGTTGGCGCCATCATTGCCAAGGAATTGACGGACGCCGGCATGAACGTCGTCGTGCTCGAGCGCGGTCCTGACCGCGACACGCAGCCCGACTTCGCCTACCCGCGCGTGATCGACGAGCTCGAAGGCTCGGTGCACCGCAAGTACCTGCAGTCGCTGGCGCAGGAAACCATCGCCATCCGCCACAACGGCACGACGTCGGCCGTGCCGATGCGCCGCATGGGCTCGTTCAAGCCGGGTACGGGCGTCGGTGGCGCCGGTTCGCACTGGTCGGGTTGCCACTTCCGCGCGCTGCCAGAGGATTTCAAGATCCGCAGCATCATGGAACAGAAGTACGGCAAGAAGATCCTGCCGGCCGGCATGTCGATCCAGGATTTCCCGATCACGTATGAAGATCTGGAACCGCACTTCGACCACTTCGAATACGTCTGCGGCACCTCGGGCAAGGGCGGCATCATCAATGGTGCGCAGGTCGGCGGCGGCAATCCGTACGAAGGCTCGCGCTCGCGCGAATTCCCTCTCGGGCCAAACCCGGATTACCTGGGCGCCGAATACTTCTACAAGGCCGCCAACGCGATGGGTTACCACCCATACCCGATCCCGGCCTCGAACGCCTCGGGTACCTACGTCAACCCGTACGGTTGCCAGATGGGACCGTGTAACTTCTGCGGCTTCTGCTCGGACTATGGCTGCCTGAACTACTCGAAGGCGAGCCCGAACGCGAACATCCTGCCGGTGCTGCGTGGCCGCAAGGGGTTCGACCTGCGCACGATGGCGCAAGTGATGAAAGTGAACCTGACGCCGGACGGCAAGATGGCCACCGGCGTGAACTACCTCGACGCCCAGGGCCGCGAGACCGAGCAGCCGGCGGACATCGTCATCCTGGCCGCGTTCTCGCTCTACAACGTGCACTTGATGCTGCTCTCGGGCATTGGCCCGGCGTACGATCCTGTCACCAAGACCGGTACCGTCGGCAAGAACTATTCGTACCAGAACCTGAACCGCGTCTCGCTGTTCTTCGACGAGACCGTGCATGCCAACCAGTTCATGGGCATTGGCGGCGGCGGCGCCACGTTCGATGACCTGAACGGCAACCGCAACGATCCGACCAAGACCGGCTTCATCGGCGGCGGCATCATCTGGGCGCGCCAGCCGGGCGGCGGGCCGGTGCGCGGTATCGCGACCGCACCGGGCGTACCGGGCTGGGGCAGCGACTGGAAGAAGGGCGCCAAGGACGCGATGCGCCATTCGTTCTACTTCGAAGTGCAGGGTTCCTGCATGTCGTACGACGATGCCTATCTCGACCTCGACCCGAACTACAAGGACGGTTTCGGCCGGCCATTGCTGCGCATGACGTTCGACTGGCACGAGAACGAAATCATCGCGTCGCAATACCTGGTAGGCAAGGCGCAGGACATGTGCCAGGTGCTCAATCCATTGGCCATCAAGGGCGATGCCAAAAAGGCGGGCAGCCACTACAACATCAACCAGTACCAGAGCACGCACACGGTCGGCGGCGCCATCATGGGCGACAACCCGAAGACGTCGGCCCTGAACAAGTACCTGCAGTCGTGGGATGTGCCGAACGTGTTCGCGCCGGGCGCCAACGCGTTCCCGCAGAACAATGGCTACAACCCGACCGGCATGGTCGGCGCGCTGGCGTACTGGTGTGCCAAGGCGATCCGTGAGCAGTACATCAAGAACCCAGGCCCACTGGTTCAGGCATAAGAGGACAAACAGATGACGACGAAAAAACCTGTGAAAAAAGTCCTCCTGACGCTTGGCATCGTTGGCGCGCTGGTGTTTGCCGGCATGTACGGCTACGCCGTCGCACCGACCGAGACGCGCAAGATCGAACCCGGTCCGCAACTTGCAGCAGGCGCCAAGCCTGATGCCGGCCTGATCGAGAAGGGGCGCTATGTCGCCACGGCCTCGGACTGTATCGCCTGCCACACGGCGCCAAGCGGCAAAGCCTTTGCGGGCGGCCGCGTGATCCAGTCGCCGATCGGCAATATGTACTCGACGAACATCACGCCGGACAAGACGACCGGTATCGGCAATTACTCGCTGGACGATTTCGATCGCGCGATCCGCCACGGCATCACGCCGACCGGCGGCACGCTGTATCCGGCGATGCCGTTCCCGTCGTATGCCCGCATGAGCGACGACGACCTGCGCGCGCTGTACGCCTACTTCATGCACGGCGTGGCACCGGCAAGCGCCGCGAACCGCGCGGCCGACATCCGCTGGCCGCTGTCGATCCGCTGGCCGCTGGGCATCTGGCGCAAGACCTTCGTGCCGGTGCAGCGCCCGATGGACCTGTCGAAGTACGCTGACCAGCGCATCGCGCGTGGCGCCTACCTGGTCCAGAGCCTGGGTCACTGCGGCACTTGCCACACCCCGCGCGCGACCACGCTGAACGAGCTGGCACTGGATGAGTCCGGTCCTGAGTACCTGGCCGGCGGTCCGCTGATCGACGGCTGGCTCGCGGTGAACCTGCGTGGTGACAAGGTCGACGGCATGGGCAACTGGAGCGAGAAGGATATCGTCGATACCCTCAAGACCGGTCGCAACAGCCATTCCGGCGTGCTCGGCGAGCCGATGCAGGATGTTGTCCTGCACAGCACGCAGAACATGACGGATGCCGACCTGAGCGCCATGGCTGGCTACCTCAAGACGCTGCCGGCCACGGGCAACAAGAAAGCCAGCTTCACGGCCAGCACGGCGACGGTCGACACCATCATGAGCGGTGACGACAGCCAGCGCGGTGTCCAGCTATACCTGGACAATTGCTCGGCCTGCCACCGTGTCGACGGCAAGGCCTCGGGCAATGTGTTCCCTGCGCTGCCGGGCAACCCGACCGTGCTGCAGCAGGACCCGAGCTCGCTGATCCGCGTGATCCTGGCCGGCGCACGCCTGCCTTCGACCAAGACGGCGCCATCGGAACTGGGCATGCCGGGCTTCGCATGGCGTCTGTCGGACGAAGAGACGGCGCACCTGACCACCTTCGTGCGCAATGCCTGGGGTAACAAGGCCGCGCCAGTCGGTGCAGCCGATGTCGCCAAGGTGCGCAAGGCACTGAAGGACCACGAGATCCACGAGATGGACAAGGGCGATACCAAGCACTAAACGTGTGAGGGTAGCGTGACGGCGGCGCCGTCGGTACAGGGTCATTCACGTGATCCGGTGCTGGCGGCGCCGCTTTTTTTTTCACGGGTAGGGGGGCGGGTTTCCCGCCCACGCGTTCAACGCACCTTCGCACACCACGGAGCGACGCCAGGCGTGTGTCCATCCCGCCCGACCTTCCTGTACAGTTTATGCTGTGAGACCAAGAGCCCCCGTGACGACGGCAGGTTCGACATCGGCACGCGTCGTGTTTCGCTTGAAGGTGTGCACGTAACCATCCACCACGCCAGCAGCGCCATGCGCTGGCAACCGAGTTCAGCCTGACGGGGCTGCCGGACTATTCATGACGATCGAACTTATTCTGGTGGCAGCCAGGAGCTTCCTGTTTGTACTGGTGACGATGTTGCCAATCCTTAATCCGGCCGCAACCGCGCCGATTTTCCTGAGCCTGACCGAAGGCGCATCGCCGCCGATCCGCACGCTGCTGGCACGCCGCATCGCCCGCAACATGTTCTGGCTGATGGCCGGTTCGATGCTGATCGGCTCGTACGTCCTCGATTTTTTCGGCATCTCGCTGCCCATCGTCCGCATTGGCGGCGGCCTGATCCTGGCCTCCGTCGCCTGGCGCCTGCTCGGGGCCACGCCTGCCACCCCCGACAGCCGGGCTTCCCTGGCCGAGACCTTCACACCGGAACACGCCCAGCGCCAGGCCTTTTATCCGCTGACCTTCCCGATCAGCTGTGGCCCGGCCTCGATCGCCGTCGCCATCACGGTCGGCGTGGCCCTGCATGATGTCAAGGTGGTGTTTTCACTGGCGCGCATGGGCGGCGCCTTGCTTGCTCTGGGCCTCATCGGCGTGCTGCTGTACCTCGCGTTCCGCTACGGCGAACATTTCCTGCGCTTGATCGGCGAAGCCGGCACCGCCGTCTTCCTGCGCCTGACCGCGTTCATCCTGTTGTGTCTGGGCGTGCAGATTGTCTGGGACGGGGTGCGCGAACTGGTACTCAGTCTGATGCCGGTGGCCACCCATCTTGCCGCTTTAATTTGACCTTATGGTCCTGACCTTTGGAGACCATCGATGACGTTCCTCACCACCACACCTGCCCGCATGGCGTTTGCATTATCGGGCTCGCTCTGCTGCAGCGCCGCGTTCGCGCAAGACACGCCGGAACTCGACTTCTACGGCTCGCTGCGCACCCAGGTCGAATCGGTCCACCCCGACCGCGCCGATTCCTATACCGGCCTGCGTGACGCGTATTCGCGCGTGGGCGTCAGCGGCACCTACCCGATCAATGCAGATATGGCGCTCGTCGGTCAGGTCGAGCTGCCGGTCGATGTCGCCAACGCCAGACTGCGCGACCCCTATGATCAGGATGAACCCATCCGCATTGCCAGCGTCGGGGTGAAGGGCACGCTCGGCGCGCTCACCTACGGCCAGCAGTGGATGCCTTACTACAACGCGGTGGCGGCGCCCGTGGACATGTTCAGCACGTACTACAGCGGCTATGCGACCTACACCGTGTTTCGGGTAGCCAAGACGCTCGCGTATACAACCCCGGCCTACAACGGCCTGTCGTTTGGCGCCGGCTACGCCCCCAGCAGCGGCAACCGCCGTTCGACCTCGCGCATTGACGACCGCCGCTGGCAGGCCGTGGCCACGTATGTCCGCGGCGACACCCGTCTGGCGGCAGGCGTTGATGACCGGGGCGACGCGGGCTACGGCAAGAACCGCATCTACGGCATCACGCTGAGCCACCAGGCCAAGGCCGTGTATCTCGCGGTGAAGTACGAGGCATTCGAGACGGGCAACCGCCAGCCAGGCGGCTTCTCGACCGATGGCAACCGCGCCATCAATCTGTATGGCCACTATGTACTGGGCAAGAGCACGATCAAGCTGATGCTTGCCAAGGTGGACAACTACGGTGACGAAATCATCCACCTCGGTATCGATTACGCGCTGTCGCGCGACGCCAGGCTGTTTGCCGAGCTGTATCGTGAAGCCGAGACGGCGGCACTGACATCACGCCGTGGTGGCCTGGCGGACGTGGATGGCAGTGTGCGTGGTGGTCGTGCGCTGGCGGTGGGGCTGCGTTACGATTTTTGATGGGAGTGGGCAAAGCAGGGTGGGGCGCTGCCAGGCATCCGTACCATGCCATGGCGCCGGAAATTTTGTTTGATAAGCGCCTTGCGTAAATGCGCCTCAGCCTTATGTGGTGTCGATGAAAAATTCTATTTCCTCGACGCAGCATCCCGACATCCTGTACGGACCCCACCAGCCCGAGTTGCTGCGCGATGAAATCCTGGCCGACCTGCTCGAAGCCAGCGCGCAGCGTACGCCCGACCAGCCCGCCTTCGTGTCCGGTGCACGCCAGCTCAGCTACCGCGAACTCGACGAGCAGGCCAGCCTGGCCGCCTCGCGCCTGATCGACTCCGGCATCGGGCCAGGCGATATCGTCGGCCTGTGGATGCCACGCGGGATCGACCTGTTGATCATGCAGGCGGCGATTGCCAAGACCGGGGCCGCCTGGCTGCCGGTCGACGAAGACACGCCGGCCGAGCGCCTGCTGGTCTGCATGACGGACGCCGGTTCGCCGGCGCTGGTGACCAGCGAACGGATGCGCGAGCGCCTTGGCAGTATGACCCAACCCATCCACATGGCCGAGCACCTGCTGCTGCCCGCAACGGACGACTACGTGCTCAAGCGCCGCGGCGTGGTGCCGGGAAGCGCGCCGGCCTATGTGATCTACACGTCGGGCTCGACCGGCAAGCCGAAAGGCATCCTGATCGACCAGCGCAGCATCTGCCACTTCCTGCGCAGCGAAAACGCGGTGCTGGGTGTGCGTGCGGACGACCGTGTCTACCAGGGATTTTCGGTCGCCTTCGACATGTCGTTCGAAGAGATCTGGATTTCCTACCTGGTCGGCGCGACGCTCTGGCTCGGCCCCAAGGAAGCCGCAGGCGATCCGGAAGCGCTGCCGCGCCTGCTCGCCGAAAACGGCGTCACCGTGCTGCATGCGGTGCCGACCCTGCTGTCGCTGTTTGCCGAAGACGTCCCGAGCCTGCGGATCATCAACCTGGGCGGCGAGATGTGCCCGGAAGCCGTGGTCGAGCGCTTCTCGCGGCCCGGCCGTGTCATGTTCAACACCTATGGTCCGACCGAAGCGACAGTCTCGGCCAGCCTGGCGCGCATGGAACCCGGGCGCACGATCACCATCGGCGATCCGCTGCCGAACTATGGGCTGCTGGTCATCGCGACCGAGACCGACAAGGGCCTGCAGATCCTGCCGCGTGGCGCCACCGGCGAGCTGTGCATCACCGGTCCCGGCCTGTCTGCCGGCTATCTTGGACGCCCTGATCTGACTGCCGAAAAATTCCTGCCCAATCCATGGGCCTCTGGCAGCGACGATGCGCGCCTGTACCGCACGGGCGACCTTGCGCGCATCGAACCGGACGGGCAGGTCGTGTGCCTGGGCCGGACCGACGATCAGGTCAAGATCCGCGGCTTTCGCGTGGAACTGGGCGAGATCGAGGCCGTGCTGGCCCAGCAGGATGGCATCGGTACCACCGCCGTCCTGCTGCGCAAGGACGATGGCATCGACCGTCTGGTCGCCTATCTGGTGCCGACGCCGGCCGCGACCGACGAGCAGCTTGCGAGCGCCACGTTGCGCACGGCGCTGTCCGGCCGCCTGCCGCCCTACATGGTGCCGAGCCGCTTCGAAGTCCTCGCGGTCATGCCGCGCCTGACCTCTGGAAAGATCGACCGCAAGGCACTCAAGGCCATGGCATTGAGCGCGCCACTGCCGAGCGACCTGGCGGCATCGGACGCGCCGGAAACGCCGGGGGAGACCGCCTTGTTCGCGGCCCTTGTCCAGCTGTTCCCGGGGCAGCCGATCCGGCGCGAGCAGGATTTCTTTTCCGACCTGGGTGGCCACTCGTTCTTTGCCGCCCGCCTGGCAAGCGCCTTGCGCCAGGATCCGCGCTTTGCCCACATGACGGTGGGCGACATCTATCAGAAGCGCCAGGTTGGCGCGATCGCGGCCAGCCTCGATCAGGGCGCGGGAACGGCAGCGATGGAGGCCGACTGGACCCCGCCGCCGGCAGCGCGACGCTGGGTCTGCGGCCTGGCCCAGCTGGCGGTGTTTCCGCTGCTGGTAACGCTGCGCATGGCGCAGTGGCTGGCGCCGTTCTTCGCGTATCACTACCTGACCGGCGAGCCCGGCGACAGCGTCCCCCGGGCGGTCGCGGCAGCGATCGGCGTGTTCCTGCTGGCGACCGTCATGGAGTTCGTGCTGGCGATTGGCGGCAAATGGCTCGTCGCCGGGCGGCTCAAGCCTGGCGCGTACCCGCTGTGGGGCATGACCTACTATCGCTGGTGGCTGGCCGACCGCCTGATCGATGCGGCGCCCACCTACCTGCTGGCCGGGTCGTCACTGTACACCTGGTGGCTGCGCCTCTTGGGCGCGAAAATTGGCGACGATGTCGTGATCGGCTCGATGACGGTGCGCGCGCCTGAACTGCTGCAGTTTGGCGACAACGTCAGCATCGGCAATGCCGTCAATATCGAAAACGCGCGCGTGGAGCGCGGCCGCCTGCTCCTGGGGCGTGTCACGCTCGAAGACGACGCCTTCGTGTCGTCGTACGCCATCTTGGAAGGAAACACCCGCGTGGAGCGGCGCGGCCACCTCGAGGGCCAGTCGGCGCTGCAGGACGGTGGTGTCGTGCCTGCGAACCGCGTCTGGAAGGGCTCTCCGGCACGCGATGCCCATGCGTTCGATCCATCGGCACTGCCGCCGCGCCCGCACACGAGCCAGCTGCGCCGCGCAGGCGAAGCGCTGTTCTTCGTCTTCGGCATCCTGCTGGTTGCCACGCTGTTCTTCATGCCGGTGTTCCCGAGCTTCGTGCTGATCGACTGGTTCGACGAGCGCGGTGCGCTGGCCTGGCTGCAGGCGAGCACCATCGAAGGCCAGCTGGTGCGCTACTTCGTGCTGGCGTTGCCGGCCAGTGCCGTGCTGGTGTTCCTGACCATGCTGGTGTCGGCGGCGATCCGCTGGGGCTTTTTGCCGCGCATCCAGCCGGGCCGCTACGCCGTCCACTCGAATGCCTATTGCAAGAAGTGGCTGGTCAGCCACATCCAGGAGTCGAGCCTGAACGTTTTGCACGGCATCTACGCCACTGTCTACGCGCCGTTCTGGTACCGCCTGCTGGGCGCCAAGGTCGGACGCGATGCCGAGATCTCCACCGCGCTGGGCGTGGTCCCGGACATGCTAACGCTGGGCGATGAAACCTTCATTGCCGACGCCGTGATGCTGGGCGATGAACATGTCGATGGCGGCTGGATGACGATGCAGCCGACCGTGGTGTCGAACCGCTCGTTCGTCGGCAACGGCAGCTACATCCCGGACGGCACCATCCTGCCGGAGGGCGTGCTGGTGGGCGTTCACACCCACGCCCCGGACAACGAGCGCATGACGGCCGGCGACACGTGGCTCGGCTCGCCCCCGATTCGCCTGCCGGCGCGCGAACAGGTCGGCGGTTATCCGGAACACCTGACCTACAAGCCATCGCCCCTGCGCCGCCTGGGCCGCGCGCTGGTGGAAGCCTTCCGCATCGTGGCGCCGCATGCCATGGTGATTACGGTCGGCTACACGGTGGTTCTGGACCTGATGCCGATCGCCGGGGCAGGGCACTGGGGCGCCGTCATTGCCTATCTGGCGTTGATCGGTCTGGCCTACGGCATCGGTAACTACCTGTTCGTGCTGGCCTTCAAGTGGCTGTTACTGGGCCGCTACGAGAAGCGCGCGGAGCCGATGTGGACGCCGTTCGTCTGGCTGTCCGAAGGCGTCACCAATATGTACGAAGGCATTGCGGTGCCCAACTTTATGCGCTACCTGCGCGGCACGCCCTGGCTGCCGGTGGCCTTCCGCCTGCTCGGCTGCCACATCGGCAAGGGCGTGTACATGGACACCACCGACATCACGGAGTTCGACTGCGTGCACATCGGTGACCATAGCGAACTCAATGCGCTGTCCTGTCCGCAGACCCACCTGTTCGAAGACCGGGTGATGAAGATCGACCGCGTCGATATCGGTAGCAAGGTCTACTTGGGCCCGCGCAGCGCGGTGCTGTACAGCGCCCGCGTGGGGGATAACGCGCGCCTGGGACCACTCACGCTGGTGATGAAAGGCGAGCATATTCCGGCAGCGACGAGCTGGGTCGGTCTGCCTGCGGCGCCTTTGCGGGCGGCGGGGTGAGCATGGTGATGCCGCTGGCCATTTGCTGGGCAGGCGAGGCCGGCGGTTCCCCGCTTGCTGTGCCACCTGGCCTGGCGTTACTGGGCGTACGCGGGCAGTCAGACCGTGAAACGGCCCGGCTGCGCGTTCGTGCTGTCCTGACAACGGCGCTGGCCGCGCATGTCAGCATCGATGCCGGCCGAATCGCACTGCATTCGCCGCAGGGTGTAGCGCCCTGGGCGGTGGTGGCGCTGGATGCGGGGGATCAGCGGGTTGCGCTGTCGATCAGCCATGACGGCGACATTTCGGTCGCGGCGTATTGCTTGAGCGGTGCAGTCGGCATCGACGTGATGTCCATCGTGCCGGTACCAGACTGGCAATCCGTGGCGCGTGATTACCTGGGGCAGGACGCAGCCCGTAAGCTGGCAGCCCGGCCCGAGGACGAGCGGGATGCCGCGTTTGCGCATGCCTGGAGCGAACACGAGGCCCGCCTGAAATGCCTCGGCTTACAATTGGCCGAGTGGTGCGACGAACGCGCTGTCGCGCTGCAGGCTTGCCGCTGCTTTCCGCTGGCGCTGCCGGAAGGCTATGTAGGTTATGTCGCGCTGTCGGCAATGCCATTTGTTTGATCGCGATATGCCGAGAACTTGCCGACCTCGCCTTACCTGACCCCGTCGCTGTCACCCGGTTGCGTGTCACCACGAACAGCAACCTTTACTGCTCTATAACGGGAAACTGGAAAGCAAAGTACACAACTCCTGAGTTAAAGTCCCGGCCTCGCCAACTACGTTCTCGAGTTCATCCAAGTTGTACTCTTTTGAGACTAAAGTTTTGGAAGTTGCTCTGCTTGACACAACGACGACGATGCTGCGAATCATGTCAAAGCCGACTCTGCCATGCACTAAGGTATTTCGATGCTCGCGCAATGCATGGCTGCGCTTTACCCAAGCCAGGTAAAAAGGCAATCCATCGTTGGTACACCGACGTTGAGCATCTACTTCTAGAAGTTCCAACTTCTGAGAAAAACTAAAGCCTTTAATTTTCTTTGAGCGTTCATCGAAAGTGTTCCCTTCATCTACCCACGCAAGGCATAAATCTAACGCCGTCTCAAGCCGCGAATACTCAAACAACAACCGACCCAAAAGCGCTTCTACAGTCGCGCGCAGCTCATTTCGTGCTTCGCGCAATTGTGTTCCTGTGCATTCCACGCCGTTTCTCCTTCGATTCACCAACACCTGCACTTCTCCTGCTTCGTTGCGCGAATCGGAGATACACCGACTTCACGTCCGTCCTAGTGCTTTAGAGCTGCTGTTGGCAGAATCCGGCCGATCAGCCCAGCATGGCAATTTACCGCGCTGGAAAAATCACACACCTGCTCGACCGGCAGCTGCAGACCCGAATCGAACAACCAACGGCTTTGTTCGATAGCTTTTACTTGTGCTCGGTGGGACGACAACTGGCCGAGTTTGCCGCTACCCATTCAGCAGCCTTGGCAACCCGATCAACTGAACTGTCTCCCGGGTGAATCTGGCGCATCGGTTCGATCCCTCCACGAATCACCGGCCCGTCTCCAATGGCATATCGCGACTGCGTCAACACCAGGGTCGAGCCATCCGGCAAAGGATACGTCGCGTTGGCAGTCGTCATCCCTGACGAGGTGCTGCCGAAGGTCTGCACTCTGGACTCGCCCAGCAGAGCAATCAACAACATTTCCCCCGCACTCGACGTGCGTTTGTCGGTGACGACCGCCAGCGGTCCCTTGTCGAAGCGGCTCAACGGATTGGCACGGCCTTCACCCGTCCTCTGGCGCATTTCTTCCAGGCCGGCACGAGTCATCAGCGCCGTGCGCTTGCCGTCCCGGTCGACCCACATCGCGTTGTTGGCACCGCTGAACAACGGCGACATTGCCACCAGGGGCGGCCAGGCATTCCCACCGGTCTGCTCGCTCAGGTCGATCACCAGGGCGCAGGCGTCGGCGATGTCGGGCGTTGTCCCGGCCTCGTCATGAAAGCGTGTCAGGTAGGGGCCAAGTGCCGTCGTGGTGCTATTGACGACAGGCGGCGGTGTCCAGCGCAGCACTTTGCCTTTGCTTGTTTGCAGCACCTGGAAGGTGGCCGGTGGAAGATCGCCTGAGGCTGATTGCGTGCGCTGTACGGTCACTTCATGGCGTGCAGGGATCAGGAAGCTATGCCCGTTCGTGTCGAGGGTCGCCAGCAGACCGGTGATGCGTGTGTACAACTCTGTCCGGTCGATGTCCGACGGCTGACCCTCGAGTATGGCCAGTAGTGCCATCCTGGCCCGGTCATATTCGGCCTGCTGGCGTGGGTACAGGCCACGGTTTTCGACAAGCGCGACCGTCTTGCTGGCGACGTCACGTGCCAATGAAACAGACATGGTTTGGGCAGGCGCTTGTGCACCAACGGCAGGCGTTAAAAACATCGCAGCCAAAACCGCGACGCCAAATGCTCGATGCATATTGAGATCCGCTTCCAGATGAGAGGAGGATCAAAAGTTTGGCACGTTCAACGCGGGAAAGATGCGCACATTTTCACGAGTCTGAAAGGCTGCTCCTGCCTGAGCTCCACGGCGCGTTCACCGCAATGTTTTCCGAAAACTGCAGACATCGCTTACACCACCGAACCCAGCTTGAAGATCGGCAAATACATGGCAACCACCAGCCCGCCGATCAGCACACCAAGAATCACCATAATCAACGGCTCCATCAGCGACGACAGCGCCGCGACAGCCTCGTCGACTTCCTCCTCGAAGAAGTCCGCGACCTTGCCCAGCATGGCGTCGAGCGAGCCGGATTCTTCGCCGATCTGCACCATCTGGATCACCAGGTTCGGGAACACGTCGGCATTCTGCATCGACGCCGTCAGGCTGGTACCGGTGCTGACCTCGTTCTGGATCTTGCGCGTCGCTTCCAGGTAGACGGCATTGCCGGATGCGCCGCCGACCGAGTCGAGCGCTTCCACCAGCGGCACGCCGGCGGCGAACATGGTGGCCAGCGTGCGGGTCCAGCGCGCGATGGTGGCCTTGCGGATCACGGGGCCGAAGATCGGCAGGCGTAGCAGCAGGCGGTCCATCGCCTGCTGCATCTTGAGCGAGCGGCGCCAGGCCTGGAAGAAGAAGTAGCCGGTGGCGAACATCGAGCCAAAGATCAGGTACCACCAGGTGACGAAGAAGTCCGAGATCGCCATCACCACCAGCGTGGGCGTGGGCAGGTCGGCGCCAAAGCTTTCGAACACCTGCTTGAAGGCCGGCACCACCCAGATCATGATCACGGCGGTGACGATGAAGGCGATGGCCAAAATGGCGATCGGGTAGGTCAGCGCCGATTTGATCTTGCCCTTGAGCGCGAGCGTTTTTTCCTTGTAGATCGCCAGGCGCGTGAGCAGGTCTTCCAGAATACCGGCCTGTTCGCCGGCCCCGACCAGATTGCAGAACAGTGGATCGAAGTACAGCGGGAACTTGCGGAACGCGCGGTTCAGGCTCGTGCCGGTTTCGACGTCGTTGCGCAGGTCCTGGATCAGCTTGGCCATCGACGGGTTGCCGTGGCCCTTGCCGACGATGTCGAACGATTGCAGCAGCGGCACGCCGGCCTTCATCATGGTCGCGAGCTGGCGCGTGAACATGGTCAGGTCCTTGTCGGTGATCTTCTTGCCGCTGCGGTAGACCTTCTTCTTGACCTTGGTGACCATGATGCCCTGGCGGCGCAGGGTCACGTTGACGATGGCTTCGCCGCCGGCGCGCACTTCGCCGCGCACGGTGCGCCCGGTCTTGTCCTTGCCTTCCCACGCGTACACGTTCTCCTTGACCTGTGCGCCGCGGCTCTTGGGGGATAGGGAGGTTGCCATGGGGGTTCCTGTTCAGGGTCTTATTCGTTGGTGCAGCCGAGGACTTCTTCGACGCTGGTCAGGCCTTGCTTGACTTTCATGAGGCCCGAGCGGCGCAGCGAGTTCACGCCTTCCTTCTCGGCCTGGGCCGCGATTTCCATCGCGTTGCCGTTGCCCAGGATCAGCGCCTCGATCGCGGGCGAGATCGGCATGATCTGGTAGATGCCGACCCGGCCCTTGTAGCCCGAGCCCAGGCAGCGGTCGCAGCCGACCGGGCCGTACGGCTTCCACGAGTCGTCGATGTCGGTCTCGCGGTAACCTGCGGCGAGCAGCGCTTCGTGGCTTGTCTCGAGCGGCTGCTTGCAGCTGCACAGGCGGCGCGCGAGGCGCTGGGCCGTAATCAGGATGACCGACGAGGCGATGTTGAACGGCGCCACGCCCATGTTCATCAGGCGCGTCAGGGTCGACGGCGCATCGTTCGTGTGCAGCGTCGAGAACACCATGTGGCCCGTCTGCGCGGCCTTGATCGCGATGTCGGCCGTTTCCAGGTCGCGGATCTCGCCGACCATGATGATGTCGGGATCCTGGCGCAGGAAGGACTTCAGGGCGACAGGGAAGGTCAGGCCGGCTTTTTCATTGACGTTGACCTGGTTCACGCCGGGCAGGTTGATCTCGGCCGGGTCTTCCGCGGTCGAGATATTGATGCCCGGTTTGTTGAGCAGGTTCAGGCAGCTGTACAGCGAGACGGTCTTGCCGGAGCCGGTCGGGCCGGTCACCAGCACCATGCCGTAAGGGCGGGCGATGGCGTCGAGCAGCAGCGCTTTCTGGTCCGGATCGTAACCGAGCGCATCAATGCCCATCTGGGCCTGGGTCGCATCCAGAATACGCATGACGGTCTTTTCGCCGAACAGCGTGGGCAGCGTGCTGACGCGAAAATCGATCGTGCGCGTGGCCGACATGATCAGGCGCATGCGGCCATCTTGCGGCACGCGCTTTTCGGCGATGTCCAGGCGCGCCAGCACCTTGATGCGAGAGACCAGCTTTTCGCGGATCGCCAGTGGCGGCGACGCGTGGTCGCGCAGCACGCCGTCCACGCGCAGGCGGATGCGGTAAAACTTTTCGAAGGGCTCGAAGTGAATGTCCGATGCACCCATCGTCACCGCGTCGATCAGGATCTTGTTCAGGAAGCGCACGATCGGCGCATCCTCGACATCGTTGGCTGCCTCGGGCGGCGCGGCTTCCTTGTCGTCGTCGGCGAACTCGATCGCCGCTTCTTCGCCGGCCAGGTCGCTCAGGTCCTGCTCGGCGCCCTTGGCGATGGCTGCCAGCAGGGCCAGCAGGGCGTCGTGTGGCACGATCACCGGTTCGACCGTGGCCTCGCTCTGAAACTTGATCTGGTCCAGCGCCTGGCTGTTGGTGGGGTCGGACAGCGCAACCGACAGCTTGTTGCCGCGCTTGGCCAGCGCGATCACGCGCTGGGCCTGCATCAGCTTGGCATCGATGGCGCTGGCGGGCAGCACGCCCACCGAAAAGGCCGACAGGTCGAGCAGCGGATAGCCAAAGGTCTCGGCGCAAAACGCGGCCAGCGCGCGCGCCTCGATGGCGCCGCTGGCCAGCAGGGCATCGATGAACGCGATCTTTTCCTGCGCGGCTTTCTTGTGCAGCATGTCCGCCTGCACGGCGCTCAGGCGGTTGGCCTGGACGAGCGCGCGCGCAAGGCCCGACAACGGTGTGCCGGTGGTCGGATGAGGGAGGACTGCTGCCATATGAGCCGGGTGTGGGTACCTCAGGAAAGTGACCAGGACGCCAGAGTCACCGGCGGATCAAGGGATGATGCCTATGGGCATTAATTTTGTAAAGGATTTGGTGTGACGTGCAGCAAGACGGGCATGTGGACAATCTGGCATGGCATGCCGGATCGTCCACATGGCGCTGCGCGCATCGTGTGCGCTACAGAGTGAGCGGCCTTGGCGGCGATGAAACACTCTTGGTAAAGCTATTACGGTTGTGGTCGCCTTGCAAAGCTGGGTTTTCGCAACACTTCAGCCCGCTAATATTGCATGGGTTCTAGTGCGTGAGCGCCAGGCGCGTGCTCGATGTCGTGCCAGTCACGCCGGGCGTATGCGCGAGCTTGAACACGGCCAGCGCATCGGTCAGGTGGCCGGTCTGGCCCGTCAGCGATTCGGCGGCGGCGGCCGCTTCCTCGACCAGCGCTGCATTTTGCTGCGTCATCGCGTCGATGCTGCCGATCGCCAGGCCAATGTCTTCGATGCCCGCATTCTGGCGCGTACCCGCATCGCGGATCTCGAGCATGATGGTTTGCACCTTGCCCACGGCCTCGACAATCTGCGCCATCGTCACGCCGGCCTGGTCCACCAGCGCGCTGCCGGCGCCGACCTTGGCGACCGAGTCGCCGATCAATTCCTTGATCTCCTTGGCAGCTGCTGCCGAGCGATGCGCCAGCGTGCGCACTTCGCTGGCCACCACGGCAAAGCCGCGGCCCTGCTCGCCGGCGCGGGCAGCTTCGACGGCTGCATTCAGGGCCAGGATATTGGTCTGGAACGCGATGCCGTCGATGGTCGCGATGATGTCGACGATCTTTTTCGACGAGGCGCTGATGTCGCCCATCGTCGTGACCACGCCGCCGACGACGTCGCCGCCACGTGATGCGATTTCGTTGGCCGTGACCACCAGCGCACTGGCTTCGCTCGCGTTGGCGGCGTTCTGGCGCACTTCGCCCGTCAGCTCGGCCATCGCGCGCGTGGTGCGGTCGACGTTCGATGCCTGCGATTCGGTGCGGCTGGCCAGGTCGGCGTTGCCGCTGGCGATCTCGCTGCTGGCGCTGGCGATGGCGTCGGCCGAGGCCTTGATGTCGCCCACCAGCGTCGACAGGCGGGTGCGCATTTCCTTCAGCGCGGCCAGCAGGCTGCTGCTGTCGCCCGCGTCGGTGTGAATCTCCATCGACAGGTCGCCGGCGGCCACCGCCTGCGCGATCGTGCGCGCATAGGCGGGCTCGCCGCCCAGCTGCTGCCAGATGGTGCGAACCATGAACCACGAGATGGCTACCAGCACCGCGATCACGATCAGGGCTGACAGCACCATTGCGATCACGGTCTGGCGCACGCTGTTCTGGCTGGCTTCGATGCCGGCCGCGAACTGGCGCTGGGCCAGATCGGCCGTCTTGGCCAGGTCGGCATTCAGCAGCGCCAGCGCTTTCTGCATGGCGCCGACGGTGGCCTGCGGGTCGCCTTGCTCCATCTCGAGCATGATGCGGGCCGACGACAGTGCCGGCGTGTAGTAAGCGGTGAATTCGGTATTCAGGCGTGCGCTCGTGGCTTGCTGGCCGGGGATCTTGGCGAGCTGGTCGAGTGCGGTGCGCACCTTGGCGGCCTGGTTGTTGGCCTGGTCGACGAGCGCCTTGTCGTTCTCGGTGACGGCATCGGTCAGCATCACGGTGACGGCGCCGATGTCGAGCGACAGGACCTTGATCGCGTCCATCAGCGGATAGTCCACCGACTCGGTGGTGGTGATCGACTTCAGGGCGCCGTTCGCGATGGTCGCGCTGATGCCGGCCCCCAGGCCGAAGATGATGGCGGAAATGATGGGCAGTGCCCAGATCCTGCGCTTGATGCTCATGCTTGTCTCCAGATACAACGCCCGCCACGCGGCGCAGAGCCGGTGGCGGGCGTGGTTAGTGCTTGCTTATGGGGTGAGGACGACCTTGACGCTCGCATCGACGGCGCTCTTGTCGATGTAGCCGATGGCCTTCGGGTTGGCGGCGACGGCGGCCTTGACGCCGGCACTGTCGGCGACTTCCTTCGGCATCGTGGCCTTCCCGGTAAACACCAGCTTGGACCACAGGGCCTTGGCCTGGGCCGCATCCTTGTCCGCGACCTTCTTGTAGAACTCGGCGCGTACCGGGGCGTTGTCGGGCTGGTCGATCGGCGTCATCGACGTCGATTTACCGAGGAAGAACTGGGCGACCTGGTCCTTGGTCAGTGCGCTTTCGGCGGCTTTCGGATTGACGACGACAACCACTTCGGCCAGAGAGGGGAGCGAAGCAAAAGTGGTGCTCAGGCAGGCGGCGATGAGGATTTTTTTCATGGTCGCTCCTTAGAACACGAAGTCGAGGGCGACGGCGCCGACGGTCACAGGACCGGAGAAGCCTGGCTTGACATTGATGAACAGGCCGCTGCCGGTTGGCTTGATGCGGTCGATCTGCACCTTCAGCGCGGCCGACTTGTAGAAGTCCCAGCGCACGCCAATGGTGTCGGTGGTCTGCTCGCCCTGGCCAACGCCCGAGACGGCAATGCGGCTCACGCCGGCGCGCAGCGCCTGCAGGGTCGGGGTGCAGGCAGCCGGGAAGCCGGCGGGGCAGGCGGTCGGCACGGTGTTGTTGATGGTGCTGTCGATCTTCAGTTCCGAGCGCGTGTAGTACGGCAGGAACTTGCCGATGCGGTAGCCGCCCATCACGTACCACGACGTGGTGTCGTTGATGTAGGTCTCGGTCTTGCGCTTGGCAAATTCGCTTTGCAGCACGAAGTTGTTCCAGTCAGCGGTCAGGCCGATCGAATTGAACGTGCCCTTGTCGCCCTTGGCTTCCACTTCGCTTGCCAGCGCGGTCAGCTGGGGCAGGCGATAGCCGGCGCCGGCAGCGCGCAGCGAGCCGACCAGCGTATTGAGCGATGGCAGGTCGTCCAGCGTGACCTTGGTGCGGGCGTGGCCCACGCGCAGCGTGAACGGGCCGTTTTCGGCCACCACGTTCAGCGCCAGGATGTCCTTGCCGCGCACGTGGAAGCTCGTCACCGGCGCCTTGGTGCTGCCGGCTGCGAACTGCGTGGTCAGGCTGGTGTTGCCGAACTCGTGGCGCCAGGTGATGTCGGCGCCATCGACGCTGTTGAACGGCACTTGCGAATACACTTCCGACGGCGGGCGCAGCATCGTGTTGGCATACCCGACGTTGCGGTAGTCCGAGATCATGAAGATCGGCAGGCCGACGCGGCCCACGCGCACGCTCAGTTCATCCGAGATGCGGAACTTGGCGAAGGCCCAGCTCAGTTCGGCGCCATAACCTTCTTCGGCGTCCTTGCGCACCAGGCCCTGCGCGGTCAGCGACAGCCAGTCGTTGACGGTGTAGTCGGCTTGCAGGCCGAGGTTCGAATCGATACCGGTGCGGAAGTCGCCTGCGCTGCCACTGGCCTGGTTCGGACGGGCAAATTCAGCGCGGTCTTCATCCGCATAGGTGGCGGCAGCGGTGCCGAAGCCGCTGATTTTGACGGCGGTCTCCTGTGCCTGTGCGACTGACGCGCACAGAGGCAGCGCCAGCAGGCTGGCGATCATTGTTTTTTTCATAATAGGGGTGTGCTGAAACGTAGGCTGCTGGGAACGACGGTGCTGACAAGGGCAGCAGGCAGGAGCACCGGTACATACTGGAATTTATTCTATCCACCCGGCAATATTGACAGCAACAGTTTTATGACACGTGGAGAGTATTCGAGACAATTCGCGATGTTGTGTGGCCTAACTGACACAGTAAGCGGTCAGCTTGGATAACATGATGACAAGTTACTCAACTTGTCTGGCTGCTGCCACATCGCATTCCAGTTGGGTCTGGGCATTCTGTAGCGGAATGCGGCGTCCGTCGATCGCCAGGTCCGCCAGCGCCTGCGGTGCGGCGCGCAGCCGACCGGCACGCATGGCATCGAGCAGGGGTGTGCAATCGCCAAGCAGCAGTGGCAGACTGGCAGCCATTTCCCAGGCACCGCGTGCGTCCTGGCGCAGCACGACGCCGACTTCGCCATCGGCGCCAATGACCATCACCTCGGGCCTGGCGTCGCCGCCCAGATCCAGTATGAACGCGTCGCATGGGCTGGTCTGGCCGCGCATGCACGTTGGCAGGTGCGCCGCGTCCGGCGTGCGCCGCCAATCGGTCTGCACGAAACCGGCAGGGAGCGTGGCGCCCGCTGGCCACACGTGCAGCTGGTCGGCAAGTGGCCTCACGCCGGTGTCGAGGTCGGGCTGGTGCAGGCGCGTCAGTTCGGTCCGCAGCCAGGCGGCGTCCGGGCCGGTCGTGCTGCTCTCCAGCCGGGCCAGTGCGGCGCGGCCATAGCGCGCGCCGTGATCCCATAGATACGCCACGTCCAGTTGCCGTAACGTGATCTGGCCGGCACCCAGGCGCGCCAGCTGGCTGGCCACGGCGATGCGTCCAGGGTCGAGCAGCGGCGAGAGCAGCAGTGCCAGCACGCCGATCACCGTAAACGCGGCGGCGATGTTCACGCCCGCCAGCGTCGGCAGCCAGCCCCGCCGCAGGGCCGCCGCCGCATACCCACCGGCATAGCACGCTGCCACCAGCAGGCAGGCAGCGGCGATCACGCGATCAAGCGACCAGCCGTGATCGAGCACGCGCAGCGCGAGGGCGTAGGCGGCGAGCAGCGTCAGCGGCGCCAGCAGCAGGCTCGCCACACGCGCCGAGACAGCGATGACACGCGCCGGGCGCTCGCTGCCATCTTGCCAGGCGGCATTGATCAGCACCACGAAGCTTGCCGCCGCTGACAGCAGCATCCCGGCGGCGCTGCGCGTGGCCCATAGCGGCTCAAGTCCGGTAAATGGCAGGCTGGCCAGGAAGCCGCCCACCAGCAGCGTGAGCACCGGCAGGGTCCACGACAACAGCACGTGCACCAGGTTGCGGATGCCGCGCACGATGGCCGGCTTGACGTCGGTCAGGTGCATTGCGCAGGCAAAGGCGAACGCCGTGACGGGAATGGAAAACCAGGCCTTGCGCATGGCCTGGCTCAGGAAGTCGAGCCGGATCAGGTCGAACAGCGATGCGCCCAGTTGCAGCACGAGCCAGGTCGCGCCAACGAACAGGGCGCTGAAGGCGAGCTGCAGGCCAAGGGTCCAGGCCACGTCGAAATACGTGGCATACGCTGCGATGCGCCGATGCTCGCGCGCGCCGGCGAGCACCAGCGCGTGGGCAATGAAGCAAGCGGCCGCCAGGCACACCGTCAAGGGGCCGGACGGGGTCGGTCGCAGTACGTCGACGCCACCCAGCCGGCGCCAGATGTCGTGGATGGCCAGCAGCGTGATTGCCAGGGCCGCGGCGCTCACCCAGCCTGCCAGCGTCCGGCGCGGCACATGTCCGAGCGCGCTGATCAGGATCACCGGCAACAGCACGCCCAGCATCACCAGCGGCGCGAACAGCAGGGGCGTGGTCGCGGGCCAAAGCTTGTCCTGCAGGGCCGTGTAGAGCAGGTACAGCAACACGCCCTGGATCAGGCCGATCCCGATGCGTGCGGGGCCAAGCCGGTGCGGCGCCAACTTAACTGCCCCGGTAGGTCGAGTACGACCAGGGCGTCATCACCAGTGGCACGTGGTAATTCTGGTCCGTGGCCGCGATGCCGAAGCCCAGCGTGATGCGGTCCAGAAAGCGCGGGGTGGACAAGGCCACGCCGCGCGCCGCGTAGTAGTCGCCCGCATGAAACACCAGCTCGTACTGGCCGGGCTGCATTGTTGCTGCCTCGAGTAGTGGCGTGGCGCAGCGGCCGTCGCCGTTCGTCACATCGGCCTTGAGCAGCGTGCGGCCCGCCGCGCCGATCGTGTACAGCTCGACGGTGATGCCGGCGCCGGGACAGCCGTGCGCGGTGTCGAGTACGTGGGTGGTGAGTTTGCCCATCCGGTCTCCCATATGTGGTGGATGCGTTGCGGTATGCGTCGCATCTTATACCGCTGTTTGCCCAGCGCTATATGATCAGGCTTATATCATTCTTCGGAGTGCCTCATGTCCACGACCTATCCACGCGACCTGGCCGGCTACGGCCGCACGCCGCCTCATCCAGAGTGGCCGGGCGCGGCGCGCATCGCGCTGCAGTTCGTGCTCAACTACGAAGAAGGCGCCGAGAACAATGTGCTGCATGGCGATGCGGCGTCCGAAACGTTCCTGTCCGAGATCGTCGGCGCCAGTGCCTTCCCGGCGCGCCACATGAGCATGGAGTCGCTCTACGAATACGGCTCGCGCGCCGGCCTGTGGCGCCTGCTGCGCCTGTTCGAGGAGCGCAAGCTGCCGTTGACCGTGTTCGGCGTGGCGCAGGCGCTGGCGCGCCATCCCGAGGCCGTGGCCGCGTTCCAGGAGCTGGGCCATGAGATCGCCTGCCATGGCCTGCGCTGGATCTCGTACCAGAACGTCGACGAAGCCACCGAGCGCGCGCACCTGCGCGAAGCCGTGGCGATTTTCCGCGACCTGACCGGGGCGCCGCCGCAGGGCTGGTACACGGGGCGCGACTCGCCCAACACGCGCCGCCTCGTGGTCGAGCATGGCGGCTTTGCCTACGACGCCGACCATTACGGCGACGACCTGCCGTTCTGGCAACACGTCGAGGCTGCCGGGCCGGATGGGGCGATGCGCCGCACGCCGCACCTGGTGGTGCCGTACACGCTCGACACCAACGACATGCGCTTTACCTCGGCCGGTGGCTTCAATTCGGGCACGCAGTTCTTCGATTACCTGAAGGATGCGTTCGACGTGTTGTACGCGGAGGGCGACCCGGATGGCCTGAACCAGCCCAAGATGCTGTCAATCGGCCTGCATTGCCGCCTGGCCGGTCGCCCGGGCCGCACGGCGGCGCTGGCACGCTTTCTCGATTATGTGGGCCGGCACGACAAGGTCTGGGTCACGCGGCGCATCGATATCGCCAATCATTGGAAAATGGTGCATCCTTGCCCCATGTGATGGCGTTGCATTATATGTTTCGTGATATGAGCAATATCATCCATTGATTATGGGTTGGTGGACCGTGAATGGTAGCCTTCCGCCCTTGGCGTCCAGTAATCCACTCACCAAAGACAGGCATGTCAGAACCGATCCGATTCCTCTACCAGGGCCAGGTGCGCGAACTGCGCGACGTGAAGCCCACGCAAACCATCCTGCAGCACCTGCGGGAGGACTTGCGCTGCACCGGCACCAAGGAAGGCTGCGCCGAGGGCGATTGCGGCGCCTGCACCGTCGTGATCGGTTCGCTGGAGGATGGCGAACTGGCGCTGCGCGCGGTGAACGCCTGCATCCAGTTCACCCCGACGCTCGACGGCAAGGCGCTGTTCACGGTGGAAGACCTGGCGCAGCCCGATGGCGCGCCCCATCCCGTGCAGCAGGCGCTGGTCGAATGCCACGGCTCGCAATGCGGCTTTTGCACGCCGGGATTCGCGATGTCGCTGTTCGGCATGTACCTGAAGCAGGAAGGCCGCGCGCCATCGCGCTGCCAGATCAACGATGCGCTGTCGGGTAACCTGTGCCGCTGCACCGGCTACCGCCCGATCATCGATGCTGCGCGCCGCATGGTCGAGCTGCCGCCCGTTGCCTTCGACCGCGCTGCGCTGGCCGAGCGCCTGCGCACGCTGCAACGCAGCCACGGCTTCACGTACGCCGCGCATGGCCAGCACTTCCATGTGCCGAGCACCGTGGCCGAGCTGGCGGCGCTGCGCGCTGACTATCCGGCTGCCGTGCTGCTGGCCGGCTCGACCGACGTCGGGCTGTGGGTCACCAAGCACCTGCGCGAACTGGGCGACGTGATCTATCTCGGCCAGGTCGCCGAGCTCAAAACGATGCACGAACAGGACGGCATGCTGGAGATCGGCGCCGGCGTCTCGCTGCAGGACGCCTATGGGGCGCTGGCGGCGCGCTATCCCGCTGAGCTCACGGAACTCTGGCAGCGTTTCGCGTCGCTGCCGATCCGCCATGCCGGCACGCTGGGCGGCAACGTGGCCAACGGCTCGCCGATCGGCGACTCGATGCCGTGGATGATCGCACTGGGCAGCCAGGTGGTCCTGGCCAGCAGCGCCGGTACGCGCGTGCTGGCGCTGGACGACTTTTACCTGGGCTACCAGAAGAAGGATTTGCAGCCCGGTGAATTCGTCCAGGCCGTACGTGTGCCGCTGCCGCAATCGCGTCCCGGCCTGCGTTTTCGCACCTATAAACTGGCCAAGCGCTTCGACCAGGACATCTCGGCCGTGTGCGCCGCGTTTGCCATCGTGCTCGACGGCGAGACGATCGTCGACGCCCGCATCGCGTTTGGCGGCATGGCCGCAACGCCACAGCGCGCCGTGCAGGCCGAAGCCGCGCTGCTCGGCCAGCCGTGGAGCGAAGACGTCTTGACGGGCGCGATGGCGGCGCTGGGCCGCGATTATGCGCCGCTGTCGGATGCCAGGGCTTCGAGCAGCTACCGGATGCGCACGGCGCAGAACCTGCTGCGCCGCTTCTGGCTCGAGACGCGCCTGCACGACCCGCTGCCCGCGCAGGCAGTCAATGCCTTTGCCGGCGCCTGAGGAGACGATCATGAACGACGGCGGCATCAAGAACCTGGACGTCTGGGCCGAAGTGGGCCGCGCGCGCAAGCACGAGTCGAGCGAGCTGCACGTGCGCGGCGGCGCGACCTTCACCGACGATATCGCCGAGCTGGCCGGCACGCTGCATGCGGCGCTGGGTTTGTCGACCCGTGCGCATGCGCACATCGCCGCCATCGACCTGGCGCCGGTCCGCGCCAGCACTGGCGTGGTCGCCGTGCTGACCGTCGCCGATATCCCGGGACTGAACGATTGCGGCCCGATCATCCACGACGATCCGATCCTGGCCGATGGTCTCGTGCAGTACGTGGGCCAGCCGATTTTCATCGTCGTCGCCGACAGCCACGACAACGCACGCCGTGCGGCGCGCCTGGCGCAGGTGACCTACGAGGACCTGCCGGCGATCCTGACCCCGCAGGCAGCGCGCGCCGCGCAATCGTATGTGCTGCCGCCCATGCGCCTGACGCGCGGCGACGCCGAAGCCGCGTTTGCACGCGCACCGCACACGGTTAAGGGCCAGCTGTACGTGGGTGGGCAGGAGCAGTTCTATCTCGAAGGCCAGATCGCGTATGCGATTCCCGGCGAAGACCGCGGCATGCACGTGTACTCGTCGACCCAGCACCCAAGCGAGATGCAGCACGTGATCGCCCATGCGCTCGGCCTGCATTCGCACCACGTCACGGTCGAGTGCCGCCGCATGGGCGGCGGCTTTGGCGGCAAGGAATCGCAGTCGGCGCTGTGGGCCGCGGCGGCCGCCATCGCCGCCGTGCGTACGGGCCGCCCCGTCAAGCTGCGCGCCGACCGCGACGACGACATGCTCGTTACCGGCAAGCGTCACTGCTTCCATTACGAGTACGAAGTCGGCTACGACGACGCGGGCCGCATCCTGGCCGCGCGGGTCGACATGGTCACGCGCGCCGGCTACTCGGCCGATTTGTCCGGCCCCGTGGCCACCCGCGCCGTCTGCCACTTCGACAATGCGTATTACCTGTCCGACGTCGACATTCGCGCTGCCTGCGGCAAGACCAACACGCAATCGAACACCGCGTTTCGCGGCTTCGGCGGTCCGCAGGGCGCGATTGCCATCGAATACGTGTTGGATGAGATCGCGCGCAACCTGGGCCGCGACGCGCTCGATATTCGGCGCCTGAATTTCTACGGCGCGCAGGAGCGCAACGTCACGCCCTATGGCCAGACCATCGTAGACAATGTCATCCCCGAACTGGTGGCCGAACTCGAAGCGGGCAGCGACTACCGCGCGCGCCGCGCGGCCGTGGACGACTACAACCGCACCAGCCCCGTGCTCAAGAAGGGGCTGGCGCTCACGCCGCTCAAGTTCGGCATCGCGTTCAATGTCACGCACCTGAACCAGGCTGGCGCGCTGGTGCACGTCTACGTGGACGGCTCCATCCTCGTCAACCACGGCGGCACCGAGATGGGGCAGGGCATCAACACCAAGGTGATGCAGGTCGTCGCGCACGAGCTGGGCGTCGAACTGGGGCGCGTGCGCGCCACCGCGACCAACACCAGCAAGGTCTCGAACACGTCGGCCACCGCCGCCTCGACCGGCGCGGACCTGAACGGCAAGGCCGCGCAGGATGCGGCCGGCAAGATCCGCGCGCGCCTCGCGCAATTCGCGGCGCAGCAGTACGGGGGCGCGGCCAGCGAGGTGCGTTTCGCGGCCGGCACCGTGTTCGTCGCGGGCCTGGCGCTGCCGTTCGAGGAGCTCGTCGCCAAGGCTTACCTGGCGCGCGTGCAGCTGTGGTCCGATGGCTTCTATGCCACGCCCGGCCTGCACTGGGACCCGAAGACGATGACGGGCCGCCCGTTTTCGTACTTTGCCTACGGCGCGGCGGTGTCCGAAGTGGTGGTCGACACGCTCACCGGCGAATGGAAGCTGCTGCGCGTCGATGCGCTGTACGACGCCGGCCGCTCGCTCAATCCCGCGATCGACATCGGCCAGGTCGAAGGTGCGTTCATCCAGGGCATGGGATGGCTGACCACGGAAGAACTGTGGTGGAACCCGGCCGGCAAGCTGATGACCCATGCGCCGTCGACCTACAAGATTCCTGCGGTCTCGGACTGCCCGGAGGATTTCCGCATCGCGTTGTTCGACAATGCCAACGTCGAAGACAGCATCCACCGCTCCAAGGCGGTGGGCGAGCCGCCGCTGCTGCTGCCGTTCTCGGTTTTCTTCGCAATCCGCGACGCCATCTCGAGCGTGGGCGGGCACCGGGTCAATCCACCACTGAATGCTCCCGCGACGAGCGAAGCGATTCTGGATGCGATCGCGTTCGTCGAGGGCGCCGCCGGCGCGCGCGCGTGACGATGGACTGGTTGCGCGCCCGGGGCGATGTGCCGTCCGTGCTGGTCACGGTGGCGGCCGTAAAGGGTTCGGCGCCGCGCGAGCCGGGTGCGAAGATGCTGGTGCGCGCGCACGACTTTGACGACACCATCGGCGGCGGCCATCTCGAGCACCGCGCGCTGGAGATTGCGCGCACGATGCTGGGGCTTGGCGAAGCGCGCCGCTTCGAACGCTTTGCGCTGGGCCCGAGCCTGGGCCAGTGCTGCGGCGGCGTCGCCTGGCTCGCGTTCGAGCGCGTCGATGCCGCGCAGCTTGCCCTGCTGCGGGCCCGCCGCAACGTCGACACCTGGCGCCTCGTTGCTCTGGACGGCGCGTGCGAGTGGGCCTTGTTCGACGACGCGGCGCCCCTCGCGGGTACGGCGGACGCGCCGGCATTTGAACGCGCACTTGAAGCCCGTGTGCTGGACGGCGAGGGCGGTCGCCGCTGGCTGCTCGACCCTGTCCTGGCGCCGCGCGCGCACCTGATGCTGTTCGGCGCCGGCCACGTGGGCGCCGCCATCGTGCGCGCGCTGGCCGAGCTGCCATGCCGCGTGACGTGGGTCGACGAACGCGACGCCATGTTCCCGGCGTTGATTCCCCCGAATGTGACGATCGAGGCGACCGATACGCCCGAGGCGCTGGTAGCACACGCCGCCCCTGGCACGAGCTTTCTCGTCATGACCCACAGCCACGCGCTCGACCTGCGCCTGTGCCACGCGATCCTGGCGCGCCCCGCGCATCCGGCCACGCCCGACTGGTTCGGCCTGATTGGTTCAAGCACCAAACGCAGCCAGTTCGAAGCGCGCCTGCGCGAGCGCGGCATCGACGATGCGCGCCTGGCCAATATGGTCTGCCCGATCGGCCTGCCCGATATTGCCGGCAAGGCCCCGGCCGTGATCGCCGCATCGAGTGTGGCGCAATTGCTGGCCGTGTGGGAAGCTGCAGGCCACACTGCATATCACCCAGAACTTCAAACGGAATTTTCGTAATGCCCACTGCATCACCCAATGTGCAGGCCTATCGCGCCAGCCTGCTGCACTTTCGCGCCGATCCGGCGTTCGACGACGGCGCCGCGCTGTTGTACGAAGACGGCCTGCTGATCGTCGAGGACGGCCGTATCCAGGCCGCCGGCGACTACGCCGCGCTCGCGCCTACGCTGCCTGCGGGCCTCGAACCCGTTGACTACCGCGGCAAGCTGATCGTCCCCGGCTTCATCGACACGCACCTGCATTACCCGCAGACCGACATGATCGCCTCGCCGGCGCCTGGCCTGCTGCCGTGGCTCGAGACCTATACCTTCCCGACCGAGCGCCGCTACGAAGATCACGCAGATGGCCGCACCACGGCCGACTTCTTCCTCGACGAGCTGCTGCGCTGCGGGACCACCACGGCGATGGTCTACTGCACCGTGCACCCGCAATCGGTCGATGCATTCTTTGCCGCAAGCGAAGCGCGCAACCTGCGCATGGTGGCCGGCAAGGTGCTGATGGACCGCAACTGCCCAGACTTTTTGCGTGATCTCGAAGGCGAGCTTGGCGAGAGCGAAGCGCTGATCAAGCACTGGCACAAGCGCGGCCGCGCGCTGTACGCGATCACGCCGCGCTTTGCGCCAACATCGACCGAAGCCCAGCTGCGCCTGACGGGCGAACTGGCGGCGGCGTACCCGGACACCTTCATCCAGACCCACGTGGCCGAGAACCGCGACGAGTGCACCTGGGTCGGCGAGCTGTTTCCGCAGGCGCGCAGCTATCTCGACGTGTACGACAGCTATGGCCTGATGCGCCCGCGCGCGATGTTCGGCCACTGCATCTGGCTCGACAACGAAGACATGGCACGCATGGCGGCTACCGGTTCGGCTGCCGCCGTGTGCCCCACGTCGAACCTGTTCCTGGGCAGCGGCCTGTTCGACTTCGAACGCGCCGACAAGGCCGGCATGCTGCTGTCGCTGGGCACGGACGTGGGCGCCGGCACCTCGTTCTCGCTGCTGCAGACGATGAACGAAGCGTACAAGGTCGCGCGCATGAAGGGCAGCTACCTGACGGCGCTGCGGATGTTCTACCTCGCCACGCTGGGCGCCGCGCGCGCGATGGGGCTGGCCGACACGATCGGCAGCTTCGCGCCCGGCCTCGAAGCCGACTTCGTGGTGCTGGACCGCGAAGCGACGCCGCTGATGGCGCGCCGCACGGGCCACAGCCACTCGCTCGAGGAGCTGCTGTTCGCGCTGGCGCTGCTGGGGGATGACCGTACGGTGGCCGCGACGTATTCGTATGGTCGCCGGGTGCACGAACGTTAATTTGCCGAGGCCACGTAGGGTGGACGGCTGCGCCGTCCACGCGTTGATCGTTGGCGGCGCCGTTCTCGTGCCGGATGATCTGGCTGCCAACCATCACCGCGTGGACGGCGCAGCCGTCCACCCTACGTACAAAAGTCACGGCGGCGGTCCAAGCTGCAATATTGCCAACCCCGCACGAAGGCGTTAGAGTCTGACGCTTGCCATCCACCCTGAAAGTATCACCATGCACAAGTATTTGCCCGGCAGTGCGCTGCTGGCGCTGGCCGTCGTCGCTTCGCCCGTCCTGGCCCGTGCGCCATCGGTCACCGCCAACGAAGCGGCCACCGCGCGCCACTACGCCAGCCTGATCGAGGGCAGCACGCCGCGCCTGTCCGAGCTGACGATGTTCTTCACGCAGATGCCCAAGGGTGGCGATTTGCACCACCATTATTCGGGCGCGATCTATGCCGAGACCTATGTCGATTTCGTCGACAAGCAGGGTTTCTGCATCGACAAGAACACCTACCGCATCGAGACCGACAAGGCGACCATCGCCGCGCAGCGCGCCAAACCGGCCGCTGAACGCGCCTGCCTGTCGGGCGCGCAAGTCAACGCCGACGAAAACACCTGGCGCGAGCTGGTCAAGCGCTGGTCGAACAAGGATTTCAGCAACCACGTCGCCATCCAGCCGGCGCCGGACCGCCTGTTCTTCGGCACCTTCGGCTACTTTGGCCCGGTGGCCAACGACAATCTGCGCGAAGGCCTGCAGGAGATCAAGGCGCGCGCCATCGCCGAGAATGTCGGCTACATCGAAACGATGTTCCTGCTTTCGCCGTTCGTGGCCAACGCCGCCTTCGACACGAGCACCCGCGCCAGTGTGAACGACGACGCGGCGCTGGGCGCCCAGTTACGCGCCGAGCTGGCAGCACTGGACGCCAACGCGGCCTACAACACGTCGATCGACAGCTTCGTCGCGCAGATCAATGCTGCATCGGAAGGGATTGACGACGAGCGCTTCACGATGCGTTATCAGAACTACACGCTGCGCCTTTTGGCACCGTCGCAGGTGTTCTCGGCGATGGTGTCGAGCTTCAAGGCCGCCGTCAAGGGCGGGCGCATCGTCGGCGTCAACATCGTCGGCCAGGAAAGCCTGCACGTGTCGATGCGCGACTACCTGCTGCACATGAAGATGTTCCGCTTCCTGAAGACGGTGTACCCGGACGTGAAAGTCGCGATGCATGCGGGCGAGCTGGCGCTGGGCGAGGTGCCGCCGGAAGGCCTGAAGTTCCACATCGACAGCGCCCTTGGCATTGCCGGCGCCGACCGCATCGGCCATGGCCTGGACTTGGCGCATGAAGCCAATGCACCGGCCATCATCAAGACGATGCGCGAGAAGGATATTCCGGTCGAGATCAACCTGACCTCGAACGCGTTCATCAGCGGCGTGGCCGGCGCGGATCATCCGATCCACCTGTACCGCAAGTATGGCGTGCCGTACGTGATTTCGACCGACGATGCCGGCGTGACCCGCCACACGCTGTCCCACGAGTACGTGCAATTTGCCAGCCAGTTCAAGCCGTCTTACGCGGAAATCAAGAAAGCGTCGTACAACAGCATCCGCTACGCCTTCCTGCCTGTGGCAGAAAAGCAACGCTTAACAAAACAGCTCGATGGGCGCTACGCCCGATTCGAGGCGCAGGTCGCCGCCATGGCGACCCAGGCAGCGCGCGTGAAATAAAGTGTGTCACCCTCGATCCGGCGCTCGCCGGATCGCCTGCCTGTCATAAACAACCTTCGACTTTTCGGCACTAAGTTAACCGGGAAGAAAGGTTTGTCGTCTTCTCGCTACACAATTCTGTGTTGCACCGCTGGTTCTACTGATTTTTCACCGAAAAAATTTCGCCGTGGAATGCCACGCATATAATTCCGCCATGTCATAAAGCGCGCCAAATGACACGATTTCTGTCGCGTAACGACAACGCCGGCGGGATGATTTATACGGAAAAGCTCTGAATAGCCAAGCCAAATTGAATTTGTCGGGCTGAAAACGCTGATGCATATTGGCGCAATTCTGGTGTAAATCAAACCACACATCGTGTCATTTTGTTGAAACATTGTACCGATACAATCGCAGCCGCTTGCCGGCTGAATCACTGGCGCGGCACGACGAATACAACAAGCAGTAAAGCAGGGGAGGACGTCCGCCGGACGTCCAACAAACAACTTTGAAGTTCTTTTTGGGGTAATCAATGATCACTCAACAGCAGATCCGGCTCACCAAGTTGGCGCTGGCTTTGTCAGTTGCGTTGGCGGCGTCGCCGTCGTTCGCACAGAACACTACTTCGGCCGTCGGTGGCCGTATCTCGAACGTCTCGGGTCAGCCGGCTGCCGGCGCGCAAGTGCAGATCCTGCACACCGAGTCGGGTTCTGTCAGCAATGTCGTCACCGACGCTGAAGGCCGCTACGTTGCACGCGGTCTGCGCGTGGGTGGTCCGTACACGATCACCATCACCAAAGATGGCATCACCCAAACCCGTAACAACGTCTTCCTCGACCTGGCGCAAACCGCAGAAGTCGACGCCACCCTGGGCGTGCAGACCGTGACCATCGCCGGTACCGCATCGCGTTCGGAAGTCTTCACGAGCAACAACATGGGTGCGGGCACCGCCATCAGCAACACCCAGCTCCAGACCCAGGCGTCGATCCAGCGTAACCTGCAAGACTATGCGCGTGCCGACCCGCGCGTGTCGCAGACCGACAAGGACCGTGGCGAAATCTCGGTCGCCGGCCAGAACTCGCGCTACAACTCGACCACCATCGACGGCGTCGCAATCAATGACACCTTCGGCCTGGAAGCCAATGGCAGCCCGACCGCGCGTCAGCCGATCTCGATCGAAGCGATCCAGTCGGTGCAGGTCAACGTCGCCAACTACGACGTCACCCAGAAGGGCTACACCGGCGCGAACATCAACGCCGTGACCAAGTCGGGTACCAACACCTACAAGGGCGGCGTGTACTACGTGTTCCGCAACGACACGATGTCGGGCGACCGTTACAACCCGATCACCGACGTCTACACCGACGCGCCGAAATCGAAAGAAACCACCAAGGGTGTCTGGGCATCGGGTCCGCTGATCCAGGACAAGCTGTTCATCTACGCTCTGGCCGAAAACTTCGAAAGCTCGCGTTCGAGCCCTGAGTTTGGCGCTATCGGCAGCGGCGCCGGCACCACCGTGGGCATCAGCCAGTCGTCCATCTCGGAAGCCCAGCGCATCGCCCAGCAGACCTACGGCGTCGACATCGGCAGCACTGCCGTGCCGACCGGCTCGATGCTGACCTCGAAAGAGCGCCTGGTGAAGTTCGACTGGAACATCACCGACGAACACCGCGCCAACCTGCGTTACGCCAAGACCGAACAGGGCGAGCCGTTCTACCCGGGCTTCTCGGCCACCGGTGTCGGCCTGTCGTCGAGCTTCTACAACCAGGGCAAGTCGATCGAGACCACCGTCGCCCAGTTGTTCTCGGACTGGACCCCGAACTTCTCGACCGAGCTCAAGTTCTCGAACCGCGATTACGATTCGGTCCCGGTCAACGCAACCCGCACGCCATCGATGGCCCTGCAGTTCAGCGGCGCACTGCCGGCTGGCGCACCAAGCGGCCTGTCGACCGCCAACCGTAACATCAACTTTGGTACCGAGTTCAGCCGTCACAACAACGTGCTGCGCAACAAGACCAAGGACCTGTACGCCGGCGCCAACTGGATCGTGGGCGACCATGAAATGAAGTTCGGTGCCGACTACACCAAGAACGATGTCTACAACGCGTTCCTGCAGGGTATCAACGGTTCGTACACCTACGCCTGTCTGGATTCGGCGGACGCGAACTTCTACAGCTTCGGCGCACTGCCAAGCTGCGCACGCGCAACCAATGACCAGGTTCAGCGCGCCGTTCTGGAGAACTTCCAGAAGGGTCGTCCACTGAGCTACAGCCAGCAGCGCGCGCTGCCAGGCGCGTCGCTGAACGATGCGGTCGCCGAGTTCAGCACCAAGAACACCGGCCTGTTCCTGCAAGACACCTGGACTGTCAACGACCAGCTGACCCTGACCTACGGCGTGCGCTACGACCGTAACGATGTCGGCGGCCGTCCATTGGCCAACGTCGCTGCTGGCCAGCCACTGGTGGCCGGCAACCCAGCCACCGGCGTGCGCCAGTCCGGCGGCTTCGGTCTGGACAACACCCGCACCATCGACGGTACCGACCTGATCCAGCCACGCTTCGGTTTCAACTACCGCTTCGACAAGTCGCCACGTCCAACCCAGATCCGCGGCGGCTTCGGCCTGTTCCAGGGCGCGGCAGCCACGGTGTGGATGTCGAACCCGTTCTCGGGCACCGGCGTGGCCACCGCCACGATCAGCTGCTCGGGCACTGGCGCCACCCGCTGCCCGACCACCGGCGGCCTGACCAGCTTCAATCCTGACGCCCAGCCTGCCATTTCCGGCGCGATTCCGGCCGCAGACGTCAACTTCCTGGATCCAAGCTTCCGTCAGCCATCGATCTGGAAAACCAACCTGGCGTTCGACACCGAACTTCCATGGTACGGTCTGGTCTTCGGCGCTGAAGCGCTGTACACCAAGAACAAGAACGGCATCTATTACGAGCACCTGAACCTGGGCGCAGCAACGCGCAACGGTTCGGATGGCCGTCCGCTGTTCTGGAACGCAGCCGGCCTGAGCACGGCGTGCTACGGCGTGTCGAACAACACGGCGAACATCATCACCAGCTGCGGCGCGGTCAACCGTTCGCTGAACAACCGCAGCTTCGGCAACGTGCTGGTGGCGCGTGATACCGACAAGGGCGACGCGAAAGTGCTGACCATGTCGCTGTCGCAGCCGATGACCAAGGGCTTTGGCTGGTCGGTGGCGTACACCTACACCGATGCGACCGAAGTCTCGCCGCTGACGTCGTCGGTGGCCAACTCGAACTTCAACGGCCGTTCGTCGTTCAACCCGAACGAAGAAGTTGCCGCAACCTCGAGCTACGCCATCAAGAATCGCGTCAATGCGCTGATGAACTTCCAGAAGAAATTCTTCGAAGGCTACAACACGCGTCTGGGCGTCTTCTACGAAGGTCGTGAAGGCCGTCCATACAGCTGGACGTTCAACAACGACATGAACGGTGACAATCTGGCCGGTAACGACCTGATGTACATCCCGACCGCCTTCGGTTCGAACGAAGTCGCGTTTGCAGGTGACACCGCAACCAACCGTGCCAACGAGCAGCGCTTCTGGGACGTCGTCAATGCGAACAAGGGCCTGAGCAAGGCTGCCGGTGGTGTCGTCAAGCGTAACAACTCGACCGCTGAATGGGTCAACACCTTCGACGTGCGCATCAGCCAGGAAATCCCGGGCATCTTCGCACGCAACAAGGCGACCTTCTCGCTCGACTTCATGAACTTCGGCAACCTGCTGAACAAGAAATGGGGCCGTACCGAAGAGATCAGCTTCCAGGGCTCCGGTGGCCAGGCACGCAGCTTCGTCGACGTCGCTGGTATCGATGCACAGGGTCGTTATGTCTACGTCGTGCGTAACGACGTCGAGCGTCAAGACCTGAAGCAAGCCAAGGGCGAGTCGCAGTGGGCAATCCAGGCAACCCTGCGTTACGAATTCTAAGCAGCGCCAATTCGTAGCATGAGGTAGTTAGAACGGCCGGTGGAAACACCGGCCGTTTTTTCATCAAAAAAGTCCGCAGCCCTGCTGCTGTAAGGATTTCCTGCGCACAGGTGGCATGGGATAATGCTCGCTGTTGCGCTTATCCAAGCCCCGTTCTTCGGGTGCCGGCCACCCCGGCCCGATTCCATAAAAGGTGTTTTTCATGATCGTCTCGCGTCGCGCAAGCGCCCGTCTGTCCACACTCACCATTGCGCTGCTGCTGGCCGGCTGCGTGACCGCGCCCCAGGGCCCGGTCACCATCAACCTCGTGTCGCTCAATGACTTCCACGGCAATCTGGAACCAAGCCGCTACGTGCTCAAGGGCGCTGACGGCAAGGACCAGGTCATGCGCGCCGGCGGCGCCGAAGCCGTGGCTGCGGCCCTGCAGGCCTGGCGCAAGGAAGACAAGGAGTTGCTGCTGGTGTCAACCGGCGACATCGTCGGCGCCAGCCCGGCGCTGTCGTCGCTGTGGGCCGACGAGCCGACGATCGAAGTGATGAACATGCTGAACCTGCGCGCGAGCGCGGTAGGCAACCATGAATTCGACGGCGGCCGCAAGGAACTGCTGCGCCAGCAGAACGGCGGCTGCGATTCACCGCACCCGACCAAGGCCTGCAAGTTCACCCCGAATTTCGGCGGCGCCAAATTCACGTACCTGGGCGCGAACGTGATCGACAAGGTCACCGGCAAGCCGATCATCCCGGGCTTCACCATCGAAACCGTCAAGGGCATCAAGGTCGGCCTGGTGGGCGTGGTGCTGCGCGATACGCCGAACATGGTCGTCGCATCGGGCATCGCGGGCTTGACGTTCGGCGACGAAGCCGAAGCGATCAACAACGCGCTGCCGGCCATGCGCGCGGCCGGCGCCAAGGTCATCGTGGCCCTCGTGCACCAGGGCGGCCGCACGGTCGAGTCGCCGTTGCAAACCGGTTGCAGCAAGCTGACGGGCGACATCGTCCCGGTCGTCCAGAAGATCGATCCGTCGGTCAAGCTGGTGCTGACCGGGCACTCGCACCAGGGCTACCTGTGCGACGTCGATGGCCGCGTCGTGACCCAGGCCGATACGGCAGGTCACCTGCTCACGCGCGTGTCGATGCAGGTCGAACCAACCACCGGCGCGGTCTCGAACCTGACCGTTGCCAACGTGGTGATGAAGCCGGGCGAGTATCCGGCCGATCCGAAGATCGTCGCGTACGTCGCGCAAGTGAAAGAGCGCAGCGAAGCCGCCTTGACGCGCCCGATCGCCAAGATCGCCGTCGCGCCGCTGCTGCGCAAGAATAACGACGCGGGTGAATCGCCCCTCGGCAACCTGGTGGCCGATGCGGCGCTGGACTCTGCGCGCAGCCTGGGCGCGCAGTTCGCGTTCATGAACAATGGCGGCATCCGGCGCGACCTCGAAGCAGGCGCCGACAAGACCGTCAACTTTGGCCAGGCCCAGGCCGTGCTCCCGTTCGGGAACACGACGGTCGTGATGAACCTGACAGGCGCGCAGATCCGCAACCTGCTCGAACGCCAGTGGGCCGATGGTCCGAACGTGACGTCCAGCGTCCTGCAGGTCTCGCAAGGCTTTACCTATACCTGGGACGCGAAGCGGCCGGCCGGCACCCGGCTGGTGCCGGGCAGCGTCAAGCTCGATGGCAAGCCGCTGGTTGATACCGCAACATACCGCCTGGCGCTGAACAACTTCCTGGCCGAAGGCAGCGACGGCTATCCGGAATTCGCACTGGGCACGCAGCGCATCGATACCGGCCTGCGCGACTTGGATGGCTTCATCGCCTATCTGAAAAAACTCGAAGGGCAGGGCGCCGCGCTGGCCCCGGCTACCCCGCGCATCGTGCGCCTCAATTAAGACCATCAAACCATCATGAAAAAACTCGCATGCGTGCTGGCGCTGACCGGCGTCTTTGGATTACTGGGCGCATCGGACGCCGCCGCCTGGGGCCGTGACGGCCACCGCGCTGTCGGCTCGATCGCCGACAAGCTGCTCAAGGGGACCAACGCGCAGAAGCAGATCGCGCTGCTGTTGCAACCGGGCGAATCGCTGGCGTCGGTCGCCAACTGGGCCGACTGCGTCAAGGGCACGTACTGCGGCCCGCAGACGCCCGAGATGGTGGAATACGTCGAAGGCAATCCGCGCCACAGCGAATACCACTACACCAACGTGCCGTTCCAGCTCGATCACTATCACGAGCATGGCGTCGGCACGAGCGATGTCGACATCGTGCAGACGCTGGAGCAGTGCATCGCTGTCCTGCAGGGCAAGACCGACCCGGCGCTGAACCCGCACAAGTTCACCAAGCGCCAGGCCTTGATCCTGCTGGCGCACTTTGCCGGCGACATCCACCAGCCGCTGCACGTGGGTTCGGCGTTCGTCAGCAAGGACGGCAAGTTCATCGTGCCGAAATCGCGCGCCGAGATCGACGACGCGCTCGTGTTCGATTCGCGCGGCGGCAACAACCTGCTGCTCGATGACGAGAAACTGGCAGCGCTGTCCAAAGGGGTGATTCCTGCTGCAGAAGCGGGCGATGCGCCGGTCGTCGTCAAGGAGGGCGTGCCGAAGGCGTTGACCAAGCCGTTCCACTCGTACTGGGACAGCACGACGGTCGACTACGCCTTCCGCCGCGTCAAGACGCGCACGCCGGAGCAGTTCGCGGACGTGGCAATCGCCAGCGCGCCGCTGGTCGCGAAAGCCAAGGGCGACGTGGCCACCTGGCCCGTGCAGTGGGTGGAAGACGGCCTCAAATCCGCCAAGCTGGCGTATGCCGACGTGGTGCCGGGCAAGCTGACGCCGCAGACGGGCAAGAAGGGCGAGACCTACTACACCTTCGCGCTCGAAGTGCCGGCCAATTATCCGGTGCCGAGCTCCGAAATCGCCAAGACCCAGCTGATCAAGGGCGGGTATAACCTGGCCGCGATGCTGCAGGCAATCTGGCCGTAAGCCCACGGCATGCAGCGCGCGGATTGTTCGCGCGCGCGGTGCACTTTTGGCACGGCCTCGGATAGAATCCGGTCATCCCCCGACCAGACTCCCGAGGCCCCATGCATGTCCCACTGAAGGCCGCCATCGCGGCAGCCTGCCTGTTCCCCGCACTCCACGCTCACGCGCAAACCCCCACCGGCGCCAGCCTGCCACTGTGGGAATTCGGCCTTGGCGCCGCTGCCCTGAGCACGCCGGCGTATCCCGGCGCCGACGACCGCACCACCCGCGTCCTGCCCATCCCGTTTTTGCTGTATCGCGGGGAAGTGCTGCGCGCCGACCAGTCAGGTATCGGTGCGCGTCTGTTCCGCTCCGATCGCCTTGAGTTCGATGTTGGCCTGTCGGGTGCGTTGCCGTCGGACTCGGACGACGTCGAGGCACGTGCCGGCATGCCGGATCTGGGCGCGCTGTTCGAATTCGGTCCGCGCTTGAAAATTCGCGTGGCCGATATCGACGCGACGAGTCGATTGCGCGCCGAACTGCCACTGCGCGCCGTGATCGAAGCGCGGGGCGGCCTGCGCCGTCAGGGCTGGACGTTCGAGCCGAAGCTGGCCTACGAGACGCGCGGCGAGCGCGGCCTGTGGTCGTTCGAAGCCAACACGTCGGTGGTGTTTGGCGACAAGCGCATCAACCGCTATTTTTATGAAGTCGCGCCGCAGTATGCGACCGCCAGCCGCGACGCCTACAGCGCCGACGCCGGCCTGGTGCTGGCGCGCGTGGGGCTGTTTGCCACGCGCCAGCTCAATCCCGACGTGCGCCTGTTCGGCTACGTGCGCTACGAATCGTACGCCGGCAGCGCCAACCGCGACAGCCCGCTGCACCTGAAGAATTCGGGTACGTCCGCCGGCATCGGTTTTGCCTGGACGCTGGCGCGCTCGAGCCGGCGCGCGGCGGGCTTTGAGCCGGTCGATCCGGTCACGCCATGACGTAACGCGCGCAAGGCCGGCGCTTGGCGCCAGTCAGCTTTACGGCTTGTTAATGACACCATCAGAAATCGTAAAAGAGCGGCATGTAAAAAGAGCGGAATACACGCCGCTCTTTTTACATGCCGCTCTTTTTGCCTCAGGCCGTCACGACGCAGTATCAGCGTCGCTCGGCGCTGTTTCGGCGATTATTTCGGCTTGTAAGAAACACGACCCGACAACCCGATCGTACCGGCGCCGTTCGACAAGTCTTCAGTGCCGCTCAGCGAGCCGCCGCCGGTTGCGTGAAAATAGGTGCCGGAGCCGCCGGTGATGGTGAAGGTGCCGCCGTTCATGACGTACGCAGTGCCTGCGCCGGTAGGAACGAACTGGCCGCTGTAGTCGGCAAAAATCTGGTCGCCGTTTGGATACAGCAGGATGAACTTGCCCTTGCTGAAGGTGAACGTCGTGCCGGACTGGGCGAAGCAATCACCGCCCACGAACGCGACTGGCGTACCTTCAGCCGTCTCACCGTGGCCGGCAAGCTTGCCGCCGAGGGTGGACGCACATTGCGGCGCAGGTCCCACTTTTTCATTGAATACGCCTTTGACTTCAAGCGCCTTGACCACGTTCGGACCGGCCGAAACCGAGAACGAAGCGGCCATCAGGGCCAGGCTGGACAGGAGGCGTACGGAGACAGTCTTCATTACAATAATTCCTTGGCTGTTAAAAAAATGATATTGCACATACTAAGATAAGAGAACAAATCCTCTTGCGCGCACGATTCCATTTTTTCACCTTGTTGCAGGTTCCCCACATGCTCCTGGTGCTCGGTCGCAGTTTGATGACACCTTCACTGCGCGACATGGTTGAACGCGTGGACGGCGCAGCCGTCCACCCTACGTTGACAGCGCATCCATAAAAAAACGCCGGGCGAACCCGGCGTTTCATGTGGTGGAGAAGGTGACCTGGGTTATGCGGCCTCGCGCATCCCCAGCGCTGGCCGCGCCACGCTCTTGAGCGCCGGACGCACCTGCTGCGCTTCGAAGCGGAACGTCGACACCAGCTGCGACAGCGCCTTCGCCTGCTCCCGCATCGACGTCGATGCAGCGGCCGCTTCTTCGACCAGCGCCGCGTTCTGCTGCGTCACCTGGTCCATCTGCGCGATCGCCTGGTTCACCTGTTCGATGCCGGCCGACTGCTCCTGGCTGGCCATGGCGATGCCCGACATGATGCTGGTCACGCGGCCGATGCTGTCGACGATTTCCTGCATCGTCGCGCCGGCATCCGACACCAGGCGGCTGCCTTCCTCGACCTTGGCGCTCGAGTCGCCGATCAGGGTCTTGATTTCTTTCGCTGCTGCGGCCGAACGCTGCGCCAGATTGCGCACTTCGGAAGCCACGACCGCGAAACCGCGACCCTGTTCACCGGCGCGCGCTGCTTCGACTGCCGCGTTGAGCGCCAGGATATTGGTCTGGAACGCGATGCCATCGATGACGCCGATAATGTCCACGATCTTCTTCGACGAATCGGTGATCGCATCCATCGTCTGGACGACGCGCCCGACGGTGTCGCCGCCACGGCCGGCCACCTGCGAGGCGTTCTGCGCCAGCGTATTGGCTTCGCGGGCGTTGTCCGCATTCTGGCGCACGGTCGAGGTCAGCTCTTCCATCGAGGATGCGGTTTCTTCCAGCGCGCCGGCCTGCTGCTCGGTGCGGGCCGACAGTTCGAGGTTGCCGGCCGAGATCTGGTCGGCCGCTTCGGCGATCGTTTCGGTGCCGCTACGCACCTGGCTGACGATGCCGACCAGGTTGTCGTTCATGTCCTTCAGGGCGCCCATCAGCGCGCCCGTTTCGTTCTTGCCCTGGACGACAATCTGGCTGCTCAGGTCACCCGTGGCGACGGTCTGCGCGACCAGCACGGCTTCTTCGAGCGGGGTCGTGATGCGACGGCCGATCCACCAGGCGAACAGGCCGCCGCAGACCAGTGCGAGGGCGGCCAGCGTGACTTGCAGTTTCAGGCTCGTTGCGAAGCTCTCGTCGATCTTCACCGAATCGGCGGCCACGACGTCTTTCTGGAACTTGACGATGGCGCGCAGGCTGTCGAGATACGACTGCACGCGCGGCAGCATGTCGGTATTGAGGAAGTTGCGCACGGCCGCATCGTCGCCCGCCGCCTTCTGCGCCATCACGCTCTTGCGCGCCTTGCGGTAGCCTTCGCGCTGCTCGTCGACCTTGGCGAACAGGGCCATTGCGGCCGGGTTGTTCGCCAGGCTCGTGGTCAGTTCCTTGTGCACGACGTCCGACCGCTTGGACGATTCGGCGATCGCGTCGAGGAAGTATTTTTCGTCGCTCGCATCGGTCATCTTGATTGCGGCAATCGTGCGCGCGGCATTGGTCTCGATGATGGCCTGCCATTCCTGCAGCAGGGCGAGGCGGTGCAGGCTCTCGCCGGTCAGCTCGTCGGTCAGGTTTTCCGCTTTCTGCATCTGGAACAGGCCAATGCCAACCAGCAGCACCATTGCGGCGAGGATGGTGGCGAAACCGCCGAGGATGAGCGTGCGGATTTTGAGATTTTGAAAGTTCATGAAATTCCGTCTATCGGTGAAAAGCAAAATTCGTGGCATACAAAGTATTGCCACAAGGCATTGCATTCTCACAGATTCGGAACAGAAAATCCGGAAAAATTGTGCGAAGCACAATGACTTTTCCGGAATGTCGCGCGATGGTCACGCGTTGTACAGACGAAGTTTTCGCAGTACGTGCACCCCTGAAACGTTTGACGCTGCCAGGGCGGCAGCGTCATTGTTCAGGCACTGGCCGGCGAACGATCAGCGAGACTTGACGAACGGTTTGCCCAGCGCCTTGGGCGCCACCGACTTGGCCATCAGGCCTGCCAGCACGACCACGGTAACGATGTACGGGATCATCTGGATCAGCGAGCCCGGAATGCGGCCCACGACCGGCAGGTCGACGCCTTCAATCTGGATCTGCACCGCGGCAAAGAAGCCGAACATCATGCAACCCAGCACCGTGTGCACAGGCCGCCAGTTGCCGAACACCAGCGCCGTCAGTGCCAGGTAGCCGGCGCCGGCCGACATGTCGCGCAAGAAGAAGCCGCTCTGGACAATCGACAGGTAGGCGCCCGAGAACGAGCACAGCACGCCGGCGATGATCATCGCCGTGTAGCGGGTGCGCTGGACCGAGATACCGGCTGCGTCTGCCGCATGCGGGTTTTCGCCACAGGCGCGCAGGCGCAGGCCGAAGCGGCTGTAGAACAGCACCCAGTGCACGATCGGGAGCAGAGCGAAGGCCAGGTACACCAGCACCGAGTGCCCGCCGATCAGGCTGCCGTAGACCCAGCCGAGCACCGGCACGTCGGCCACCAGTTCGGTCCCGGGCAGGATGACGCTCGCGAGGCGCGCCTCCCCGAGGTCCGGCGTGCGGCCGCCCTGCTGGAAGAAGTACTGGGCGACGACGAACGTCAGCCCGCTCATGGCGATATTGATCGCGATGCCGGCCACGAGCTGATTGCCCTTTTGCGTGATCGAGACGAAGGCCTGGATCAGCGCCAGCACGACGGAGGCGACGATGCCGGCCGCGATGCCCAGCCACGGATCCTGGTAGGTGTAGGCAACGCCGGCCGACACGAAGGCCGACGCGAGGATCTTGCCTTCAAGGCCGATGTCGACCACGCCGCTGCGCTCGGCGAACAGGCCGGCCATGGCCGCGAACATCAGCACCGGCGCGTTGCGGATGGTGGAGACGACGATACTGGCGAACTGGAAGTCTTCCATGGCTTATCCCTTGCTTGCGCCGTTGTTGGAGCGTGTTGCGTTGATCAGTTTGAGTACCGCCGGCGCGTACATGTTTTCCATGGCGCCGCAGAACAGGATGATCAGGCCCTGGATGAAAATGAAGGTCTCTTGCGGGATGTTCGGTTTTTCCAGCGACAAGTCGAACCCGCCCTGGATCAGCGCGCCGAACAGGATCGACGAGAGCAGGATGCCTACCGGGTGCTGGCGCCCCATCAGCGCAATCGCGATGCCGATGAAGCCCGCACCGGCCGGGAAGTTCAGGCTCAGGTAGTGGGTCGAGCCAAGGATCGAATTCACCGCCGCCAGGCCTGCCAGGGCGCCCGAGATCAGCATTGCAATGATGATCGTGCGGCTGATGCGCACGCCCGCATAGTGCGCGGCGTGGGCGTTCAGGCCCGTCGCCTGCAGGCGGTAACCCCAGCTCGAACGCGACACTGCCACCCAGTAGACGACCAGTGCGACCAGGGCGAGGATAAAGGCCAGGTTCAGCGGCGTGCTCTCGCCAAAGAACGGCAGCCAGTTCGACAGCAGCGGGATCGCGGCAGCATCGGTGAAGGTGCGGCTGGCCGGGTTCTGGTCGCCCTCGGGAATCATGTACTTGACGATGATGAAGTTCATCAGGCCAGCGGCGATGAAGTTGAACATGATGGTCGTGACCACCACGTGGCTGCCGCGCTTGGCCTGCAGGTAGCCGGGCAGGAAGGCCCAGGCTGCGCCAAAGACAGCGCTGGCCACGATCGCCAGTGGGATCAGGAGCCACGGCGAGAGCGTCGCGTCGAACGCCAGCATCGCCAGCGTCAGGCCCAGGCCGCCCAGATACATCTGGCCTTCGGCGCCGATGTTGAACAAGCCCGCCTTCATGGCGATCGAGACGGCCAGGCCGGTAAACACAAAGGTCGACGCATAGAACAGCGTGTAGCTCAGGCCTTCGGGATTGATGACGGCGCTGTTGACGAGGATCTGCAGCGACTCGACCGGGCTTTCGCCCAGCAGATGGATCACGAGCGCCGCGACCAGCAGGGCAGAGAGCAGATTCAGGACCGGCAGGACGAAGCCCGAGGCCCAGCGTGGGAGTTCAGTGGTTTTCATGATTTGTGCATCCCGCCCATCAACAGGCCAATGCGGGTCGTGTCGAATTCGTCGATCGGCAATTCGCCGGTAATGCGCCCGCCCGACATCACGATGATGCGGTCAGCCAGCGCGCGCACTTCTTCCAGCTCGGTCGAGACCAGCAGGATCGCCACGCCCTCGTCGCGCAGGCGCAGCAGTTGCGTGTGGATGCTCTCGATGGTGCCGATGTCCACGCCGCGCGTGGGCTGGCCCACCAGCAGCAGTTTCGGCGCCGCCGAGACTTCGCGCGCGATGACGACCTTCTGCTGGTTGCCGCCCGAAAGCAGGCCGATACGCACGTTGGGGTCTTTCGGGCGCACATCGAAAGCCTCAAGCAAATGCGCGCAGCGCTTGGCGATGGCGTCGAAATCGAACAGGCCCATGCCCTTCGTGACGCGCTCCTGGTAGCCGAACACGGTGTTCTGCATGACCGAGAAATCCTTGATCACGCCGTCGCGCAGGCGGTCTTCCGGCACATGGCCGATGCCCATGTCGCGCAGCTCGGCGGGCAGGCCGTCGGCGTTCGAGCGGCCAGCAAAGGGCAGGGGTTTGCCCTCGAGTGAGACCACGCCGGACGTTGGCAGGCGCATGCCCGACAGGATGTGCATCAGCTCGCTCTGGCCATTGCCCGACACGCCGGCAATGGCGACGATCTCGCCAGCGCGCACCGACAGGGCGATGTCGCCCAGCAGCTGCACGCCGTTCGCGTCCTTCAGTTGCAGGTTCTCGACCTGCAGCACCGGGGCGCCTGGCGCATACGGTTTGCGCGGCAGGTTGCCTTCGATCGGACGGCCGACCATCATGTTGGCCAGCTGTTCCTTGCTGGTGTCGACCGTGGCGACGGCGCCGGCCAGGCGGCCCGCGCGCATCACCGTTACCTGGTCGGTGATGTCCATGATCTCGCCCAGCTTGTGGGTGATCAGGATGATGGTCTTGCCCTGTTCCTTGAACAGCCGCAGGATGTCGAACAGCGATGCGATTTCCTGCGTGGTGAGCACCGCGGTCGGCTCGTCCAGGATCAGGATCTCGGCGCTGCGGTAGATCTGCTTGAGGATTTCGACGCGCTGCTGCGCGCCCACCGACAAATCGGAAATCACGGCCAGCGGATCGACGTCGAGGTGGTAGCGCGCACAGATTTCGCGCAGCTTCACCTCGGTCTCGCGGCGTTTCTTCGACAGCTTGAAGGCACCTTCGGCCCCCAGCATCACGTTGTCGAGCACTGTCATGTTCTCGACCAGCATGAAGTGCTGGTGCACCATGCCGATGCCGAGCCCGATGGCTTCCTGGCTCGAGCGGATCTGCTGCTCCTTGCCGTTGATGACGAGCTGCCCGCTGTCGGCATGGTAGTAGCCGTACAGGATGCTCATCAGGGTGGATTTGCCCGCGCCATTTTCGCCGATCACACCATGGATCGAACCCTTGGCGATCGAGAAGCTGACGTCGGCGTTCGCCTGCACCGGCCCGAAGGCCTTGCTCACGTTGCGAAATTCTACGGCTGGCTGCATTGCGATCTGTCGTAAAAAGGAAGTGTGCTTATCATTCAAAAGCGCGCCGGACCGGTAATCAACCGGCGCGGCGCGCTTCGAATGGAATGAAGGTGATCAGACCGGGCAGGAACTGCCGGCGCGGTAATCGATGACCTTGATCTTGCCGTTGATGATGTCCTGGCGTACGCCGTTGACGCGCTTTTCGATTTCCGGCGTGACGACCGCGCGGTTATCCTTGTCCAGCACCCAGTCGACGCCGCCTTCTTTCAGGCCCTTGTAGGTGACGCCTGCTTTCCAGGTGCCTTTCTTGACAGCCATGAACGAGTCATACACTGCCACGTCGACGCGCTTGACCATCGAGGTCAGCATCGTGCCCGGGTGCAGGTAGTTCTGGTTCGAGTCGACGCCCACGGCCAGCTTGCCCTTGGTCTTGGCCATCTGCAACGCGCCCATGCCGCTGCCGCCGGCCACGGCGAAGACCACGTCCACGCCGCGGTCAAATTGCGCACGTGCCAGTTCGCCGCCCTTGGCCGGGTCGTTCCAGGCTGCTGCCGTGGTGCCGACCATGTTCTGGATGATTTCAGCTTTCGGCGCCTGCGCCTTGGCGCCCTGGCCGTAGCCGCAGGCGAATGCGCGGATCAGCGGAATGTCCATGCCGCCGACAAAGCCGAGCTTCTTGGTCTTGGACGCCATGGCCGATGCCACGCCGACCAGGTACGCGCCTTCCTGCTCCTTGAACATCACCGATTCGATGTTCGGGCCTTGCGCCACGCTGTCGATCAGGATGAAGCGCACGTTCGGGAATTCACGCGCGACTTTTTGCACGGCCTGGGTTTGCGAGAAACCGATGGCGGCGATCAGGTCGACCTTCTTGCGCGCCAGGCCGCGCATGACTTGCTCGGCCTGGGTATCGCTATTGGCCTGGACCTCGAACACCTTCACGCCGGTCTCTTTCGTGAAGCGCTGCAGGCCCTCGAAGGCCGACTGGTTGAACGACTTGTCGAACTTGCCGCCCGCATCGTAGACCATGCCGAATTTCGGCGCGGCGATCGGTGCGGTCGATGGCGCCGCCAGCGCGCTGCCGGCAAGGCACATGGCCGCCACGGTGATGCTGAGTTGCTTGAATTTCATGGTTGAGCTCCTGGAATAGCGATATTGTACCCGCCGCATGCCTTGCGATGGGATCGGCTGCGCGATTGTCGCAGCACGGCGCCGTGCAAGTGGTTACGGTTTGTATCTGGGGAGGGGCGTTGAGGCCAGGCCCGCGCCCTGCGGGCACAAGCTGTCAAATATGCATCAAGCTGCAAGTTGATGACAAATACGATTTTACTTCCCAATTTATTCGCTGGAAATATAAATGCTGACAAATCCGGCGATTATTTTACGGTGAGGGCCAGATCGGGCGCTGCCGCGGTCGTTTCGACGGGTGGCGTGGCATTCGCCACCGCATCGGCCACGGCGGCCGCAGCGGCCGGCGTCACCGGTTGATTGAACTGGCGCGTGAGGAATCCGGCAACCATGGCGTGTGTCGCTTCCAGGTACGGGATGGTCATGTGGTCGGAATCCGGCACCACGTCGTCGGCCACCAGCGCGCCCAGCTTGGCCACCAGGAGGTCGGTGTGGAAGTGGGGCACGACATCGTCGCTAGCGGCGCGCAGCACGTAGGTGGGCGCCTTGAGCATCGGGGCGTACTTGATCGACTCGAAGCGGTGGCGCAGCATGTATTCGATGGGCATCACGCGGAAGCGCCGCTTGGCAATCGCCAGGATCGAATCGTACGGCGTGATCAACACGACCGAATGCGCGGGGCGCTCGCGGGCCACCTGCACGGCGACGCCCGAGCCCAGGCTGCGGCCGACCACGGCGATACGCTGGGGGTCGACCTGACCGCGGGTGGCGAGCCAGTCGTAGAGCAGGGCGCCGTCCTCGATCATGTGGATCTCGGCCGGGATGCCCTGCGAATCGCCATAGCCGCGGTAATTCATCGCCAGCACGGTCATGTTGGGAAACAGCTTGCCGGCGTCGCGCGCGACCCACGACACTTCTTCGGAGCGCCCGCCGAAGTACAGCACGGCCGGGCGCGGACCGGGAATGACGGGCGTCATCAGCCAGCCAGCCAGGCGCGTGCCGTCTTTCGCGCGCAAGACGACGGGGCGGGTGCGGTGACCGCTCGAACGGGGACTTTTCACTTCGCGCTCGAGCGTCGGATTGAACACCAGGCGGCGCTGGTTGGCCGCGACGGCAGCGGTCAGGCCCAGCCATAACATGCTGGCCAGTCCAGTGAGTCCCGCCGCCATTTTTTTCGAAGTGTCCATGCTTCCAAGTCTACGCCTGCTGTCGAGTTTTGTTCTTAGAGGCATTCTTCTATGCACGTTCCATGATGGTTTGTCAGCCTAAAAAGTTGTTTTATTCCAACATGGCAGAGCCTGCCCCATGGTAGCGATGCCGGACGGCACGCTTGCGCCGCCGGTTTGGGTTTCCGGTAGGATTGATGCATCCGGCCTCGCGCCATCTCCTGGAGTCTTTGTGCACTTTCTTCTGACCTATGATCTGGCCCCCGACTATCTCGAACGCCGCGGCGAATTTCGCGACGCCCACCTGGCGCTGGCGTGGGAAGCGCAGGAGCGCGGCGAGCTGATTCTTGCCGGCGCCATGGCCGAGCCGGCCGACAAGGCCGTCCTCGTGTTCGACTGCGAGACTGCGGAGCTGGTGCAGCTGTTCGCGGCGCGCGATCCGTACGTGCTCAATGGCCTCGTGCGCGCCTTCCACGTGCGTCAGTGGAATACGGTCGTCGGCGATCTGGCGACCAATCCCGTCCGGCCGGGCTAACCTTCATCCGACATTCGCCTCGGCGCCCCATGAACATCGGGTAAGATTGCCCGCGTTTATCACCGCCGGGGAATGCAATGCAATCTGCTGTGAATCTGTGGCCACTGCTCGGCGTGGTCGTCATCGTGGTGGGGTTCGTGCTGCGCGCCAATCCGGTGCTGGTGGCGGTTGCCGCCTGCGGCGTGACCGGCGTTGCCGCCGCGATGTCGGTCATGACGTTGCTCGAAACGCTTGGCGCCGCCTTCCTCAAGACCCGCAACCTGCCACTCATCCTGCTGCTGCCGCTGGCCGCCATCGGCCTGCTCGAGCGCTTTGGCCTGCGTGACCGCGCCCAGGCCGCCATCGGCAAGGTGCGCTCGGCCACCGCCGGGCGCCTGCTGATCGTCTACCTGTTTGCGCGCGAAAGCACGGCGGCGCTGGGCCTGACCAGCCTGGGCGGCCATCCGACGATGGTGCGTCCGCTGGTCGCGCCGATGGCCGAAGCGGCGGCCGAAGCGCAACACGGTCCGCTGCCGCAGCGCATCCGCTACCGGATCCGCGCGATGTCAGCCGCCACTGACAATATCGGTCTGTTCTTCGGCGAAGACATTTTTGTGGCGTTCGGCGCCATCGTCCTGATGCACACGATCCTGCAAGCCGAAGGCATCGAGGTCAATCCGCTGCATATTGCGCTGTGGGGCATCCCGACGGCGATCACGGCGTTCGTCATCCACGCCTGGAACCTGCGTCGCCTGGACGCCGAGATTGCCCGCGCCGTGCTGGACGAGAAGGGCGCCGCATGACGCTCTCGATCGACCACTTCTACATCCTCGTCGGCCTGCTGCTGGCGGCCGTGGCCATCATGAACCTGGTGGACCGCAGCAATCCGCGCCGTGTCACGACGGCCCTGTTCTGGGGTCTGTACGCGCTGCTGTATCTGGCGGGCGAAGCGCTGCCGCTGGCGGCGGTGGGCGCCCTGATGATCGGCATGGCGCTGCTAGCCGGCTTTGGTGGCGTGAAGGCCGGCCAGCCCAAGGCGCTGGCGCCGGAAGCGCGCCAGGCCAGCGCTGCGCGGCTGGGAAACCGCCTGTTCATCCCGGCGCTGCTGCTGCCGCTGGTGACCGTCATCGGCGCGACCCTGCTGAAGGACGTGCAGCTGGGCGGCCTGCCGCTCCTTGATCCGGCCCATATCACCATTGTCAGCATGGGTTGCGGCGCGGTCGTGGCATTGATTGCCGCGTGCTGGCTCACGCGCGCCACGCCGCTGCAGGGTGTGCGTGAAGCGCGCCGCTTGGTCGATGCCATGAGCTGGGCCGTCGTGCTGCCGCACATCCTGGCGGTGCTGGGCCTGCTGTTTTCCGAAGCAGGGGTGGGCAAGGCGGTGGCGCACCTGACCACGACCTATATCGGCCTGGACTCGGCGTTCATCGCGGTGGCCGTCTACTGCCTCGGCATGGCGCTGTTTACGATCGTGATGGGCAACGGCTTTGCCGCGTTTCCCGTCATGGCGGGCGGTGTCGGGATCCCGGTGCTGGTGGGCGTGTACGGCGCCAACCCCGCCGTGATGGCGGCGATCGGCATGTTCAGCGCATATTGCGGTACCCTGATGACGCCGATGGCGGCCAACTTCAATATCGTGCCGGCCGCGCTGCTGGAACTGCCCGACAAGAACGCCGTGATTCGGGCCCAGATCCCGAGTGCGCTGCCGATCCTGATGGCCAATATCTTTTTGCTCTACTTTTTGATGAACCTGTGATGATCAAGACTGTGTTGCTGACGGGCTTCGAGCCGTTCAATGGCGCCACCATCAATCCGGCCTGGGAGGCCGTGCGCGCGTTGGAAGGCTGGCAGGGCGACGGATTCCAGGTCGAGGTGCGCCAGTTGCCGTGCGTGTTCGGCGACGCCATCGAGGATCTGACGGCGCTGATCGACGAGCTGCATCCGGATGTCGTCATCGCCGTCGGTCAGGCGGGCGGGCGGCCGGATATCTCGGTCGAGCGGGTGGCGATCAATGTCGACGATGCGTCGATTCTGGACAACGGCGGGCAGCAGCCGGTCGATATGGCGATTGCCGCCGATGGTCCGGCCGCGTATTTTTCGACGCTGCCGATCAAGGCGATCGTGCACGCGCTGCTCGCACGGGGGCTGGTGGCGGGGGTCTCGCAGACGGCCGGTACGTTCGTCTGCAACCATGTGTTCTATGGGCTGATGCACCACGCGGCGGCGCAGCCGCAGCCGATCAAGGCGGGGTTCATTCACGTGCCGTTCCTGCCCGAGCAGGCGGCTGCGCGGCCGGATGCGCCACCGTCGATGGCGCTGGAAGACATCATCGCCGGCGTCAAGCTGGCGGTAGAAGTGACGCTCGGCGTCGACACCGACCTGCGCGAAGCGGGCGGCGCGACGCACTGACATATCCTGAAAAACCGTCGTTCCCGCGCAGGCGGGGACCCAAGTCATCAGCGCAGCCACCAGTGCAATTGACAGTGGCCCGGCGCGCACACTTGGGTTCCCGCCTTCGCGGGAACGACGCTGGTGTGGCGTACTGACGTATCCTGAAAACCGTCGTTCCCGCGCAGGCGGGAACCCAAGTCACCAGCGCAGCCAAGCGGGCAATCGATAGTGGCCTGGCGCGCACACTTGGGTTCCCGCCTTCGCGGGAACGACGCGGTGGTGGATTACCGCAGCTTGATCGTGGTGACGGCTTTTTCGTCACGCAGCTCGAATGCGGCATCCTCGAAGCTCGGCGGACCGAAGCGGCCGCGGGCATCGCGGCTGAATGCGTACGGCTCTTTCGGGATGCCCAGCACGTTGCGATCGAGCTTGCCGTTGTCGTTCTCGTCCTGATACGACAGCACGGCCCACGAACCGGTCGGCACGCCGTCGACCGTGACGATCGTTTCGCCCGCCTTGGCCGGGGCCGAGCCGGAATACGCGCAATCCTTTAAAAAGGTCGTCTTGTCGCACACGGCGACGAGCACCTTGCCCTTGGCCGTGACGCCCTGGACGCGTACTTCGATCGATGCGGCCGAGGCGCTGCCTGCGACGCAGAATGCTGCGGCGAGTGCTAAAGTACGAAAAGTCGATTGCATGGTTTCTCCAATGGTTCAATTGTTGGTGTATCGTGTTTGACCGCCTGCCGCCGTTGCTGCGCTACCGTGCGCAGCGGTCGCATGTTAGGCTGTCGGCATCCGCTTCCATGCCCGCCATCCCATCAAGGCGCTTACTTCATTATGCTGCTCAACGCGCTCATCGTTCTCGCCACCATCGCCTTCATGGAATTGTTTTCCATCGTCGCGCACAAGTACATCATGCACGGCTTCGGCTGGGGCTGGCATCGCTCGCACCACGAGCCGCGCACCGGCTGGTTTGAAAAGAACGACCTGTACGCCGTCGTGTTTGCCGGCATCGCCATCGCCCTGATCTGGTTCGGCACGCGCGGTTACGGGCGCATCGAATGGATCGGCGCCGGCATGACCGGCTATGGCCTGCTGTACTTTATCGCCCACGATGGCCTGGTGCACCAGCGCTGGCCGTTCCGCTACGTACCGCGCAGCGGCTATTTCAAGCGTCTGTACCAGGCCCACCGCATGCACCATGCGGTCGAGGGCAAGGAGGGCGCCGTGTCGTTCGGCTTTCTGTACGCGCCGCCCGTCACCAAACTCAAACAGCAGTTGCAGGCCCAGCAGAACCAGCTGCGGGGTCCGCGCGGCCAGGGCGCTGCCACAGACCACGCCGCACCGGCAGCTCGCGACTAGATTGTAAACGCGAGGCCAGCGCCTGCAGGCCGCCCAGCGCGAGCAGGCGCAGCTTGGTCGCCTTCGACGTGCCGACCCGCTTGTCCCAGGCGCGCGGTCCACGCCGTTTCACTTCCACCCCGATCTGCCGATACACATTGCGCGCCGTGGCAATCGCCCACGCCGAGCGTAGCGGCAACGCCGCCAGACCGATCGACGCCGATGCGTAGTACGGCTCCGCATGGTCCACCAGGCGCGCGGCGACCGTGGCCAATGCGGCGCGGTGGCGCGGCAGTGCTACCAGATCCGGCTGGATGCCGGCCTCGATCAGCCACGCATCGGGCACGTAGCAGCGACCGATGGCCGCGTCGTCGATGATGTCGCGCGCGATATTCGTCAGCTGGAACGCGAGCCCCAGATCGCAGGCCCGGTCGAGCACCGCCTCGTCACGCGCGCCCATGATCGACGCCATCATCAGGCCGACGACGCCGGCCACGTGGTAGCAGTAGCGCAGTGTGTCATCGATCGTGCGGTAGCGCGCCTCGTTGACGTCCATCGCAAAGCCGGCCAGGTGATCGTACGCATAGCGCGGCGCGATTGCGTGGCCCAGCGCCACTTCCTGGAACGCGGCAAAGGCCGGATCGCGCATCGGCTCGCCCTCGTAGGCGCGACGGGTGTTGTCGTACAGCCGGTCGAGTTCGAACGGCGCATTGTGCATGGCCTGCGCCACCGGGGCGCTGGCAAAGCCCAGCTCCTGGCCGTCAACGACGTCGTCGCAGTGGCGGCACCACGCATACAGCATCAGCACGGCGCGCCGCGTGGCCGGCGGGAACAGCTTGGCGGCCGCTGCAAAGCTCTTCGACCCGACCTCGATGGTCTGGGTCGCGTGCGCCATCAGGTTCTGGCCGGCCTCTGTCGTCATCGCAGCCCTCCGGCATGCGCTCCCGCGTTGACACCTTCGAGCATCAGGCCGGCCGTGGCCTTGGCCGACCCGATCACGCCCGGCACGCCCGCGCCAGGGTGGGTGCCGGCGCCGACCAGGTACAGGTTCGGCAGTTCGGCGTCGCGGTTGTGCGGACGGAACCAGGCGCTTTGCGTCAGTATCGGCTCGAGCGAGAAGGCCGAGCCCACGTGCGCATTGAGCTCATCGCGGAAGTCGTTCGGCGTGAAGATGCGGCTCGTGACCAACTGGCTGCGCAGCCCCGGCATATAGCGTTGTTCGAGGTAGTCGAAGATGCGGTCGCGGTAGCGCGGCCCTTCGACGTCCCAGTCGATCGGCGCATTGCCCAGGTGCGGCACTGGCGCCAGCACGTAGTGGCTGCCGCAGCCCGGTGGCGCCAGCGACGGGTCGGTCACGCACGGTGCGTGCAGGTACAGCGAAAAGTCGTCGGCCAGCTTGTCGCTCTTGAAGATCTCGGTGATCAGGTCTTTGTAGCGCGCGCCGAAGCAGACCGTGTGGTGCTGCAGCTGCTCGTGGTGCTTGTTCAGGCCGAAGTAGATCACGAACAGCGAATTGCTCCAGCGCTTCTTGCGCAGCGTTTCGCCCTGGCTGCTGCCGCGACCGTGGTTGCTCAGCAGGTTGGCATAGGTGTGCACGACGTCGGCATTCGACGCAACGGCGTCGGCCGGGAACCAGCGGCCGTCTTCCAGCCGTACGCCGCTGGCCAGGTTGCCGACGGTTTCGATGCGCGCCACGGGGGCGTTCAGTTCGAGCTTGCCGCCCATGTCCTGGAACAGGCGCACGAGGCCATTGACGAGCGCACCGGTGCCGCCGCGCGGGAACCAGACGCCCCAGCGCCGTTCCAGCGCGTGGATCAGCGTGTAGATCGAGCTGGTGGCAAATGGATTGCCGCCCACCAGCAGCGAATGGAACGAGAAGGCCTGGCGCAGGTGCTCGTTCTTCACGAAGCGCGAGACCATGCTGTAGACGCTTTTCCATGCTTCGAGGCGCGCCAGTTTCGGGCCGGCGTTGATCATGTCGCGGAACGACAGGAACGGCACCGCGCCCAGCTTCAGATAGCCCTCGTCGAACACGGCTTTCGAATAGGCGAGGAAGCGCTGGTAGCCGGCCACGTCAGCGGGATTCAGGGCATGAATCTGGCGGTCGAGCGCTTCCTGGTCGTTCGCGTAGTCGAAGAAGGTGCCGTCTTCCCAGCACAGGCGGTAGAACGGGGTGACCGGCAGCATCTCGACGTAGTCGCCGATCTTCTTGCCGCACAGCGTGAACAGTTCTTCGATCGCGGTCGGATCCGTGATGACGGTGGGGCCGGCGTCGAACGTGAAGCCCTGGTCTTCGTAGACGTAGGCGCGGCCGCCCGGTTTGTCGCGTTTTTCGAGCAGGGTGGTCTGCGTGCCGCCGGCCTGCAGCCGGATGGCCAGGGCCAGGCCACCGAAGCCGGCGCCGATCACGACGGCGCGCTTGGGTTCGATTTTCATCTGGTTCATTCGGGATTCCTGATCTGATGGGGTTGTGTCTTGCGAACGGCCGTAAAAGCTTCGAGCACCGGGACCGGCGGTTTGCCGGTCAACAGGCGCAGCTTGTCGGCGAATGTCAGGCGGCCGGCGTAAAAGCGCGCGATCATCGGTGCGCCCAGGCGGTAAAAGCGCTGCATCACCTGCCAGCGGTGGTCAGGGCTGCCGGCCATGAACAGCATGCGGTTGAGCATGCGGAAAAAGCCCTGGCGCTGCCATTCCTCGCGTGCCTCGGTGCGGATCGCGGCAAACAGTGATTGTGCCGCAAACGGCGCCGCCAGGTCGGGCAGGGCGGCGATACGTTCGGCCAGGCGCACGGCCACTGGCAGCGAATACCCGGTCGTCTGGTGAAACAGGCCGGCGCGCAGGCCGACGGTGGGCTGGCCATCGAGGGCATCCCAGAAGCGGTCGAAGTCGCCGGCCAGCACGATCGGCAACGAGCCCTGTTCTTCGCGCAGCACGTCGCGGATCTGCCAGCCGCGCCCGGCGGCGTAGGCGGCGATGTTGGCGCGCAGCCGTTCTGGTTCCCAGACGGCGCTGTCGACGTAATGGGTGTCTTCGATCAGCACGCGGTCGGGGCCGAACGGCAGCAGGTAGACGAAGCGGTAGCCGCCTTGCTGGGCCACGCTCGCGTCCATGATGAGCGGCTGCGTCAAGCCGTGCGGCGCATGCAGGCGCACTTCCTGGCCCAGAAAGGTCTGGTAGCCCAGCGCCAGATGCGGGCTGGCGCTGGGGCCGCGCCCGTCGATGACGGCGTGCGCATGCAGCAGCGTGCCATCGGCCAGGCGCACGCTCGTCGGCGTGACGGTGTCGATCCGCACGCCGGTGCGCAGCAGCGGGCCAAGGGCGGCTTCGATCGTGCGCGCAAAATCGGGCGAGGCAATACTGGCGTAGCCGCCATTCAGCGCGCGCGCGTGCTCGGGAAAGAGGACGTCGTAGCCGGGCCAGCGGTGCGAGACGAGCGGCGCGATCCAGCGCAGCTGGGCCGCAGTCAGGTCGCTGTCGTGGAATGACCAGGTATGGTTGCCGCCCAGGTGTCGGCCCTGCTCGAGCAGCAGGATGCGCAGTTCCGGGCGCTCGGTCTGCAGGCGCCAGGCGATCAGGCTGTTGGCCAGGCCGCCGCCGACCAGGATCAGGTCGTGGTCGATGCTGTCGCGACTACTGTTGCTGCGCTCATCCATGGCTGGCCACCGCCGTCGGCAGGTGCAGAGCGGTCTCGATGATGTCGGCCGCGCGCGGCGCGCCACCGGCAACGCGGATCGCGTCGGACAATGGCGCCATGCGTGCGGCGAAATCCGGCTCGGCCAGCAGCCGGCGCAGCTTGCGCACCAGGTCGGCCACGCTGCTCATGCGCGGCGAAGCGCGCAGGCCAACACCGCTGTACTCGACGCGCGCGGCGCCGCCCGGGTGGTCGAAGGCAATCGGCAGCGCCAGGATCGGCGTGCGCGCCGCCACCGCTTCCATGATGGTGTTGGCACCCGCATGCGAGACGATCGCGTCGGCGCGCGCCAAGACGGCCAGTTGCGGCACGTAGGCGTGCACGCGCGTGGCGCCGATGGCTTCGAGCGAGCGCACCTGTGCGTCATTCAGGCCGCCGCAATGGGCAATCAACAGGTCGGCATCGAGCTCCCTGCAGGCTTTGGCGATGCGCTTGAAGAGCGGGTAGCGGTCGCTGACCAGCGTGCCGAGCGACGCGTAGATGAACGGGCGCGTGCTGGATGCCGGCGGCAGGAACGGTGCCAGTTCTTCCGGGCTTAAAGCAGGCGCCACATTGGCTGCGTGCAGCGGCCCGACATGGTGGAAGTGCGCCGGCAGTTCACGGCGCGGGAAATCGAAGCCCGGCACGATCTGCGCGATCTGCGCCAGCGGCGACAGGCATTCGTGCAGCATGCTGCGTGGTGGCAGGCCAAGGCGTTCGGCCTGTGCCGCGATCGCGCGGTGGTGCGGGCCCATCATCCAGTCATACACGCGCGTGCTGCCTTCGACGATCTTGAAGGCGCGCTCGCTGTCCTCGTACACGAACGGCATCACCGGCAACGGGATGCCCGGCTCGCGGTTGACGGGCAGGGCGCACGCGATCGAGATGAACGGCATGCCGATGCTTTCGGCGACCATGCCGCCGGCGGCTTCCATCTGGTCGGCCAGCACGCAGTCGACCTGCAATTGCTCCAGCGCGGCCGGCAGTTCGCGGCACAGCATCTCGGTGCTGGCGGCCATGTCGAGGATCACGCGGCGCAGGCCCAGCGGGCTGCCGGGATTGGCCACACGTGCGAGCATCGCAGGCAGCGAGCCGGCCGGATGGGTGGCTGCGCCGATCGCGTGAAAGCCGACGCGCGCATCCTTGACGTAGGCGGCCGCGTCCGGGCGATGGATGAAGGTGACGCGGTGGCCACGCGTGACGAGTTCGCGCGCCAGCACCATCAGCGTGTTGAAGTGGCTATACAGGGCCGGAGCCACGACCGCGAAGTGCGTCATGCGAGGGTTGGTCAGATCAGGGATGCAGTTCAGGGATTCAGTTCAGGCGCAACTCGGCCAGCTGGTGACTCGGGCGCAGTTCGCGCGGCTTGGCAGGTTCGGCGACAAAGCGCGCGCCCTTGGCTTCCTTGGCGAACAGCGCGCCCATGAAGTGCCGCGTGCGGCCCTTGCCGCCGATGGCGGCGCCCAGGCAGCGATCGGCCTCGATCAGGCAGGCCGACAGGCGGCGCTGCGCTTCGTCGAAGCCGAGCGTATTGATCAGGGTGGCCTTGCCGATGTCCTTGCCGGTGTCCTTGCCCGTGATCGCGCTGTCGTTGCCGGCGCCGTCCAGGAAGTCATCCTTGATCTGGAACGCCTGGCCGGCCGCCAGCGCAAAGGCGCGCAGCTGCTGCGACACGCTTTCGTCGGCGTGGCACATGATCGCGGCCATATCGACGGCAACGCCCAGCAGCAGGCCGGTCTTGAGTTCGTTGGTGGTGGCAATCGCCTCGGGCGAGCGGGCGCCGCCGTGCAGGTCTTCGAACTGGCCGCGCACGAGGCCCTGGTCGCCCACCGTCTGCGCCAGCGTCGCGACGAGACGCGCGCGGGTGGCCGGCTGGATATCCTGGGATTGCGACAGCACGCCAAAGGCGCGGCTCAGCAGGGCCACCGAGGCCAGGATGGCGACGTCCTGCCCAAACTGGATGTGGATCGCCGGTTTGCCGCGGCGCAGGCTGGCGTCGTCCATGCATGGCAGGTCGTCGAGAATCAGCGACGCCGCGTGCACCAGTTCGACCGAGCAGGCCACATCGATCAGGGCAGGGGAGGCGCAGCCGAGGTCGCGCGCCACCAGCATGACCAGCAGCGGACGCATGCGCTTGCCGGCTGACAGGGCCGACGTGCGCATGGCCTTGGCCAGGCTGTCGGACTGGCCGTTTGCGCTCAATAATTGTTCAATGCGGTCGTCGATCGCCGAGCGCAGCGTGTCGATGTCATCGAACACGGCGTCGTCGAATTTTTTCAGGCGGAGCCCGTCGTAGCGCGGCGTTGCTGTAGTCATACGAGCTCCTCTGGAAAATTGATGGTCTTGATAACTATCATACCGGACCCAAAGTTAAAAAATAATTAATTGGCCTCAATCGTGCGTAGTTTTCTGCCTAGAAATTATACCCATGTGTGCAGAAAGGCAATGCTTTACGGGACAAAAACGGTTCGATTGTTCACGTGGCTGGTGGATCCGGGAACAGGATTTTCAAAAACGCCCGCACGACCGGCGCATCGTCCTGCGCCGGATAACTGATATACAGGTTGGCCGACGGCGCATGTTCGTTGATTGGCAGGAAGCGCACCCCCGGCCAGCCGATGCGGCTCGTCGTTTCCGGCATCAGGGCCACGCCCAGGCCAGCGCCCACCATCGCCAGCAGCGTCTGCGGCTCGGCCGCTTCCTGGAAAATGGTCGGCTCAAAGCCCGCGTTCACGCAGCATTGCATCAGGTAGCGCGGCTCGGCCGACTGGTCCAGGTGCAGCGTCAGCATCGGCTCGCCGGCGATGTCGAGTAGCGAGATTGCGTCACTGCTAGAGAGTGGATGGCGCGCATTGACGGCCACGCAGAACTGCTCCTTGAAGCACAGCTCCTGGCGCAGGTTGGCCGCTTTCAGCACGTCCGGCTCGATGCGCGGCTCGCGCCAGAAGCCCACGTCGATCTGCTTGTTGCGCAGCGCTTCCCACTGGTCGTTCGGTCCCAGCTCGTGGATCGTCCACGTCACGCGCGGGAAATCGGTCTGGAAGCGTTCGAGCAGGCCCGGGATCGGCCCCCACATCGCCGAGCCGACGATGCCCACGCGCAGCCGGCCCACCTGGCCGCGGTCGATCTGGCGGATGGTGTCAATTGTCATGCGCATCCGGCCCAGCAGGTCGGCCGCCTCGACCATCAGCGCGCGCCCTGCCACGGTCAGCTCGAAGCTGCGCGTGGTGCGGGTAAACAGGCGCACCCCCAGTTCGCTTTCGAGCTTCATGATCTGCTGCGACAGCGGCGGCTGCGAAATATGCAGGCGCTCGGCGGCGCGGCTGAAGCTTTTCTCTTCAGCCACCGCCAGGAAATACTTCAGTTGTTTCAGGTCGATCGACATGGGCTGATGCGCTGACGACTCAGGCTGCGCGGTGGTTCAGCGCCACGGCCAGGCGCGCGCCGATCAGCGCGTTGTGCTTGACCAGCGCGATATTGGTGGCCAGGCTGCGGCCCTCCGTCAGCTCCTTGATGCGGCCCAGCAGGAACGGCGTGACCTTCTTGCCGGTGACGTTCTGGCTGGCCGCTTCGCCCAGCGCCTGCGTGATGATGGCGTCGATCTCGGCGGGCGCCATCGCGGCGTCGGCCGGCACCGGATTGCTCACCACGACGCCGCCGGCCAGGCCGAGCTGCCACTTGGTGCGGATGAACGCCGCCTGGTCTTCAGGCGAGTCGATCTGGAAGTCGGCCTGGAAGCCGCTCTCGCGCGTGAAGAAGGCAGGAAAGCCCGGCTGGCCGACGCTCAGCACCGGCACGCCGTGCGTTTCCAGGTACTCGAGCGTCAGGCCAATGTCGAGGATCGATTTGACGCCGGCGCAGACGACCGCCACGCTGGTCTGCGCCAGTTCCTGCAGGTCGGCCGAGATGTCGAAGCTCGTTTCGGCGCCGCGGTGCACGCCGCCGATGCCGCCGGTGACGAACACTTCGATGCCCGCCAGCTGCGCGCAGATCATCGTCGCGGCAACGGTGGTCGCACCCAGGCGTGCCTGCGCCAGCACATAGGCCAGGTCGCGCCGGCTTACTTTCATGGCGTCCGGCGAGGAGCCCAGCAACTCGAGCTGCTCGTCCGACAGGCCGATGCAGATCTTGCCGGCAATGACGGCGATCGTGGCCGGTACGGCGCCGGCGTCGCGGATGATCTGCTCGACCTCGCGCGCGGTGCGCACGTTCTGCGGGTACGGCATGCCGTGCGAGATGATGGTCGACTCGAGGGCGACGATCGGTTTGCCGGCGGTGCGGGCGGCGGCCACTTCGGGCGAGAGCAGGAGGAAGTTGTGCATGGGAGGTCTCTGGTTAATCAGTCATAGGGAGTTGGCTGTCGGCCGGTTGATCGAGCAAGCCGGGCGCAAGTTGGGGGCAGACGGTCTGCGCGCAGCCGATGGTCATGGCGGACAGGGCCAGGCCGCGGCGGCAGGCCAGGTCGAGCGAGGTGGCGCCGCTGTACAGGCTCCAGCAGACGGCAGCGGCAAACGCATCGCCGGCGCCGGTGACGTCGACGACGTCGACGGCCGGCGCGGCCAGGCTGCGCAGGCCGTCGGGTGTCGTGAACATGACGCCCTGAGCGCCGCGCGTGACGATCACGTCCTGTGCGCCGTCGGCCTGCAGATCAATGCAGGCGCGCGCGATCGCGGCCTCGCTGTCCATCGCGTGGCCGGCGCGTTCTGCCAGTTCGCCCAGGTTCAGGATCAACAGGCGCAGGCCGCGCAGGTCGCGTGGCAGGCGGTTGATCTTCGGTTCGGATACGGCGACGACGACCATCGGCACGCCGCCCGCCAGCGCGTCGCCCAGCAACCCGGCCACCGCATCCTGTGGCAGGTTCAGGTCGGCCACGATCAGTGCGGCGCCGGCGCGCTGCGGCGCGCGGCTGGCGAAGAACGCGGGCGTGAGCGCCTCGTTGATCGCCATGTCGGCCAGCGCGACACGCATCTCGCCATCTTCATCGAGCACCGCCGTGTAGGTGCCGCTGGCCGCGCCGTCGACCAGCAGCACGCTGCGCGTGTCGATGCCCGCTTCGTCGGCATGCGCGAGCAGCGCGCGGCCCGAGGCGTCCGGACCGACTGCGGTGATGAGGCTCGTTGGGGCGCCGAGGCGCGCGAGGTTCTCGGCAATATTGCGCGCCACGCCGCCGAACGATTCGGTCTGGCGCGCCGGATTGGATGTGCCCAGGGCCAGCGGGCCGAGCGAGCGCAGCTTGCGGTCGAGATTGGACGCGCCGATACAGACGACGGGGCGGTGATCCGGCAGCACATAGGCGCGGCCGAGGATGCGCCGTTCGCGCACGAGGGTGGCGATGTAATTGGCCACGGCTGAGCGCGACAGGCCGAGGCGCGCCGCCAGGTCTTGCTGGGAGATGAACGGGTTGGCGCGGATCAGCTCATACAACTGGTCTTTTTTGGGCATCGCTCGGCAAATGACTTAAACTTATGTCCGGCAATGCTAGACATTTGTCATGGCGCCGTCAACGTCGGCGTGGTCCTGCTAATTTATCGCGAAAACATATAAATCGGGAAGAAAAAGTGTATTTGCCATACATATCGGCATTCATGCATAGTTATAATATTCAGCTGACCAGATGCCGCCGCGCCTGCGAAGGCCGCGCCAGCCTCCATCCCATCTCCCCACATCACCAGACCTCACAAGGAATAACATGTCCAGCAATCTCCCGTTCGACGCCGCCGACATCATCCGCGCCCGCAAGCCGGGCTTCGCACCGCGCGTCGCGCTGATCCTCGGCTCCGGACTGGGTGTGCTGGCCGAACAGATGACGGACGCCGTCTCGATCAGCTACGCCGACCTGCCGGGCTTCCCGATCAGCACCGTGCACGGCCACGCCGGTGAACTGGTGCTGGGCGAACTGGCCGGCGTGCCGGTCGCCTGCATGAAGGGCCGCGGCCACTTCTACGAAGGCTATGGCCCGGGCGTGATGACCAACGCCGTACGTACCCTGAAGCAGATCGGCTGCGAACTGCTGTTCGTGACCAACGCTGCCGGCTCGCTGAACATCGAAGCCGATGCCGGCTCGCTGGTCGCGATCACCGACCACATCAACTTCTTGCCGGGCAGCCCGATGTCGGGCCCGAACGACGAGCGCTTCGGTCCGCGCTTCTTCAGCATGTCCAATGCGTATGACGCCGAGACGCGCGAGCAGGTCAAGGCCGTCGCGAAAGAGAAGGGCATTGTGCTGAACGAAGGCGTGTACCTGGCCGCCGCCGGCCCGCACTTCGAGACCGTCGCCGAAATCCGCGCCTTCAAGACGCTGGGCGCCGATGTCGTCGGCATGTCGCTGATCCCCGAAGTCATCGCGGCGCGCCACTGCGGCCTGAAAGTGACGGCGGTGTCGGCCATCACGAATCTGGCCGAAGGCCTGTCGCCGTTCGCGCTGTCGCACGAGCAGACCCTGAAGTACGCGGCGATCGCGGCCAAGGACATGGTCACGCTGATCCATGCCTTTATTGAACGTCTCGGTTCGACGCCACGCAGCGCCGCCTGATCAACCTACTGAAAGCGAGCGATCCAATGTCCCGTGCATTCATCCTCCTGCTGGACTCCTTCGGCCTGGGCGCGTTGCCCGACGCCGACAAATATGGCGACCTTGACGCCAACACCTTCGGCCACATCGCCGAATGGGCCGCGAAGGAAGGCAAGCCGATGGCGCTGCCGAACCTCGAGCGCCTCGGCCTGGGCGCGGCCGGCCACAAGGCAAGCGGCGAATGGGCGCCGGGCTTCAGCCAGCGCGACGGTTTCACCGGCGCCTGGGGCATCGCGCGCGAACAGTCGACCGGCAAGGACACGCAGAGCGGCCACTGGGAAATCGCTGGCGTGCCGGTGCTGTTCGACTGGGGCTACTTCCCGAAGACCGTGCCGTCGTTCCCGAAGGAGCTCACCGACAAGCTGCAGGAACTGACCGGCGTGCCGGGCTGGCTGGCCAACTGCCACGCCTCGGGCACCACCGTCATCAACGACTTCGGCGATGAGCACGTCGCCAGCGGCAAGCCGATCCTGTACACGTCGGCCGACTCGGTGCTGCAGATCGCTGCGCACGAAGAGCACTTTGGCCTCGAGCGCTTGTACGCCGTCTGCGAAGCGGCCTATGAACTGGTCAAGCCGTACAACATCGGCCGCGTGATCGCGCGTCCGTTCACGGGCGCCAACGGCGACTACAAGCGCACGTCGAACCGCCACGACTACGCGGTGCCGCCGGTCGCGCCGACGCTGCTGGATCACGTCAAGGACGCGGGCGGCGACGTCTTCGCGCTTGGCAAGATCAGCGACATCTATGCAGGGCAGGGCGTCACGCGCCTGATCAAGGGCCCGGACAATATGGCGCTCTTCGACCGTCTGCTCGAAGTGGCCGACGAAGCGGGCGACAAGTCGCTCACGTTCGTCAACTTCGTCGACTTCGACATGCACTTCGGCCACCGCCGCGACGTCGCCGGCTACGCCAACGCGCTGCACGAACTGGACGCGCGCCTGCCGGAATTCATGGCCAAGCTGAAGGACGGCGACCTGGTCGTACTCACGGCCGACCACGGGTGCGACCCGACCGCGCCGGGTTCGGACCATACCCGCGAACACATCCCGATGATCTTCTTCGGCCCGAACGTCGCGCCGCAAGAGCTGCCAGTGGCAGATACCTTCTCGGACATCGGCGCCACGCTGGCCAAGCACCTCGGCGTCAAACCACTTTCGAACGGAATCGCACAGCTATGAGCCAGCCGCTGGACTTCAAACGCAACGTCGCCATGGACCTGGACCTTGGCCTGATCAACAGTCTCAAGGTCAACCGCAATGCGGCCGACCGCCGCGCCGCGAGCCTCGCGAACCGCCGCACGGTGAAGAAGGAATACCAGGCCGCATGGCTGGTGCGCGCGATCGAGTGCATGGACCTGACCACGCTGTCGGGCGACGACACGCCGGGCCGCGTCGAGCGCCTGTGCATGAAGGCGATGCGCCCGCTGCGCGCCGATTTGATGGCCGCGCTGGGTCTCGAGACCCTGAGCACCGGCGCCGTCTGCGTGTACCACGAGATGATCACGCCAGCCGTCAAGGTGTTGCAGGGCCGCTTGCCGATCGCCGCCGTGTCCACGGCATTCCCGGCTGGCCTGTCGAGCATGGAAACCAAGCTGCGCGAGATCGAACTGTCGGTCGCTGCCGGTGCCACCGAAATCGACATCGTCATCACGCGCCAGCACGTCTTGCTGGGCAACTGGCAGGCGCTGTACGACGAGATGGTGGCGTACCGCCAGGCTTGCGGCGACGCGCACGTCAAGGCCATCCTGGCCACCGGCGACCTGGTCACGCTGGAGAATGTGGCGAAGGCCTCGTGGGTCTGCATGATGGCCGGTGCAGACTTCATCAAGACCTCGACCGGCAAGGAAGGCGTGAACGCCACCATCCCGGTCTCGCTGGTGATGGTGCGCGCGATTCGCGACTACCACGAACTGACCGGTTTTCAGGTCGGCTACAAGCCGGCCGGCGGGGTCTCGACGGCGAAGTCGGCGCTGCAATACCTGACCGTGATGAAGGAAGAACTGGGCAACGACTGGCTGCAGCCGCACCTGTTCCGCATCGGTGCATCGAGCCTGCTGACCGACATCGAACGCCAGCTCGAGCACTACGTGACCGGGAACTACTCGGCCGCCCATCGTCACGCGCAACCTTAAATCCGGATACGTCATGCCAACAATTAAAGAGATTCTTCAGACCATGGACTACGGCCCCGCTCTCGAGACCACCAAGGAAGCGCAAGCATGGCTGGACGGTCACGAGCGCCGCTTTGGCCTCTTCATCGACAACGCCTGGAGCGATGCGGGCGAGACCTTCGCCACGACCAATCCGGCCGATGGCGTCGAACTGGCGCAGGTCACGCAGGCGACGAACGACGATGTCGAACGCGCCGTGGCAGCCGCGCGCCGCGCGCAGCCGGGCTGGGTCGCGCTGGGTGGCCATGGCCGCGCCAAGATCATGTACGCACTTTCGCGCCTGCTGCAAAAGCATGCGCGCCTGTTCGCGGTGCTCGAAACGCTCGACAACGGCAAGACGATCCGCGAAACGCGCGACGCCGACCTGCCGCTCGTGGCCCGCCATTTTTACCATCACGCCGGCTGGGCGCAACTGCAGGCCGAAGAGTTCGCGGACTACCGCGCCGTCGGTGTCGTCGGCCAGATCGTGCCGTGGAACTTCCCGCTCCTGATGCTGGCGTGGAAGATCGCGCCGGCGCTGGCTGCCGGTAATACGGTGGTGTTCAAGCCGGCCGAGTACACGCCGCTGACCGCCTTGCTGTTTGCCGAAATCTGCCAGCGCGCTGGTGTGCCGGCTGGCGTCGTCAACATCGTCACGGGCGATGGCCGCGTGGGCGAGGCGATCGTGAATCATCCGGGCATCGACAAGATCGCGTTCACCGGCTCGACCGAAGTCGGTCGCCTGATCCGCAAGTCGACCGCCGGCAGCGGCAAGAAGCTGTCGCTCGAGCTGGGTGGCAAGTCGCCGTTCATCGTGTTCGACGATGCCGACCTGGACGCGGCTGTCGAAGGCCTGGTCGACTCGATCTGGTTCAACCAGGGCCAGGTCTGCTGCGCCGGTTCGCGCCTGCTGGTGCAGGAGTCGGTGTACGAGCGCTTCATCAAGAAGGTCAAGGCGCGCATGGAAACCCTGCGCGTCGGTTCGCCACTGGACAAGTCGAACGACATCGGCGCACTGGTCGATCCGGTGCAGCAGCAGCGCATCCACGGCCTGGTGGAATCGGCCCGCGCCGAAGGTTGCGAAGTCTGGCAACCGGCCGGTGAGCTGTCGACGTCTGGTTCGTGGTACCTGCCAACCCTGATCACGGGCGCGTCGACATCGGCTGCCGTGGCGCAGGCCGAAATCTTTGGCCCGGTGCTGGTGGCGATGAGCTTCCGCACCCCGGCCGAAGCCGTGCAACTGGCGAACAACACCGTCTACGGCCTGGCTGCCTGCGTCTGGAGCGAGTCGATCAGCCTGGCGCTGGACGTCGTCCCGCAGATCAAGGCCGGCGTGGTCTGGATCAACACGGCGAACCAGTTCGATGCAGGCTGCGGTTTTGGCGGCTACAAGGAATCGGGCTATGGCCGCGAAGGCGGCAAGGAAGGCATGTACGAGTACCTGACGCCGCTGTCGGAAGATGCACGGCCTGCGGCGCCGGTGTTTGCCGCCAAGGGCGCCGCGAAGGGTGCTGTGAATGCGGCGGATGCCGACAGCCCGTTTGCGATCGACCGCACCGCCAAGCTGTACATCGGTGGCAAGCAGGCGCGCCCTGACGGCGCTTACAGCCGCGCGATCAATGGCGCCAACGGCGCGTTCCTGGCCGATATCGGCGAAGGCAGCCGCAAGGACATCCGCAACGCAGTCGAAGCAGCGCACAAGGCGGCCGGCTGGGCCAAGGCCACCGCGCACAACCGCGCGCAGGTGCTGTACTACATCGCCGAAAATCTGGCGATCCGCGCCGACGAATTCGCGGCGCGCATCGCGCAGCAGACCGGCTCGAACGACGCCGCGCGCGAAGTGGCCGCCTCGGTCGAGCGCCTGTTCTACTGGGCCGCCTGGGCCGACAAGTACGACGGCCAGGTGCACCAGCCGCCGATGCAGGGCATCACCGTGGCGCTCAACGAGCCAGTGGGCGTGATCGGCATCGTGTGCCCGAACGAGAACCCGCTGCTGGGCTTCATCTCGCTGGTCGCCCCGGCGCTGGCGCTGGGCAACCGCGTGGTGGCGGTGCCGTCGGAACAGCATCCGCTGTCGGCGATCGATCTGTACCAGGTGCTCGATACGTCGGACCTGCCGGGTGGGGCGCTCAATATCGTCACCGGATCAAGCGACGAACTGGCGCGCACGCTGGCCTCGCATGGCGAGATCGATGCCGTGTGGCGCCACGACGGTTCTGCCGAGGGGTGTGCCGAAGTCGAGCGCCTGTCGAGCGAGACGCTCAAGCGCACCTGGACCGGCGGCGCGAAAGGGCGCGACTGGTTCGATCCGAAGCAGGCCGGCGGCCGTGTCGTGCTGCAGCATGCGAGCCAGGTGAAGAACGTCTGGATCCCGTACGGCGTTTAAAGAAGCCAAGTACGGAAAATACACGCCACATTAAAACAACGTCATTCCCGCGCAGGCGGGAATCCAGGTAAGTTCGCGATGACGCACACTTGGATTCCCGCCTGCGCGGGAATGACGGTTTTCAGGTCAACAATTCATAGAGACGTCCCCATGTTCCTCCCCCAAGAAATCATCCGCAAAAAACGCGATGGCGGCATCCTGTCGGCCGAAGAGATCCAGTTTTTTGTCCGAGGCATCCCTGACGGCAGCGTCACCGAAGGCCAGATCGCCGCGCTCGCGATGGCGGTCTACTTCAACGACATGACGATGGATGAACGCGTCGCCTTCACGCTGGCGATGCGCGACTCGGGCCAGGTCATGGAGTGGAAGTCGCTGGACCTCCCGGGCCCGGTCGTTGACAAGCACTCGACCGGCGGCGTCGGCGACGTCGTCTCGCTGATGCTCGGCCCGATGATCGCGGCCTGCGGCGGCTTCGTGCCGATGATCTCGGGCCGGGGCCTGGGCCACACCGGCGGCACGCTCGACAAGTTCGACGCGATCCCCGGCTACAGCACCGTGCCTGATCCCGATACCTTCCGCCGCGTCGTCAAGGATGTCGGCGTGGCCATCATCGGCCAGACCGCCCAGCTGGCGCCGGCCGACAAGCGCTTCTACAGCATCCGCGACACCACGGCGACCGTCGAATCGGTGGCGATGATTACCGGCTCGATTCTGTCGAAGAAGCTGTCGGCGGGTCTGGATGCGCTGGTGATGGACGTGAAAGTGGGCAGCGGCGCCTTCATGCCGACGGCCGAAAAATCGCTGGAACTGGCTGAATCGATCGTCAGCGTCGGCAATGGCGCCGGCACCCGCACGTCGGCCATCCTGACCGGCATGAACGAGTCGTTGTGCCACGCGGCCGGTAATGCGGTCGAAGTGCGCGTCGCCATTGACTACCTGACCGGCAAGGCGCGCCCGGCACGCCTGCACGTAGTGACGATGGCGCTGTGCGCCGAGATGCTGGTGATTTCGGGCCTGGCAGGCACGGACGCCGAAGCGCGTGCCAAACTCCAGACCGCGCTCGACTCGGGCGAGGCAGCCGAGCGCTTCGCGCGCATGGTCGCGGCGCTGGGCGGCCCGGCCGACCTGATGGACAAGCCGGATGCGCACCTGGAAACGGCACCTGTCATCGTGCCTGCGCCAGCCCTGCAGGCCGGCTACGCCGTCTCGGTCGACACCCGTGGCCTGGGCCTGGCGGTTGTCGCGCTGGGTGGCGGCCGTGTGCGGCCACAGGACAGCATCGACTTCGCCGTGGGCCTGACGGGCCTGGTTGAACTGCGCGATCAGATCGCCGTGGGCCAGCCACTGGCGATGGTGCATGCACGTTCGCCCGAGGCCGCCGAGCGCGCTGTGCGCCAGGTGCAGGCGGCTTACCAGATCGGCGACACCCAGCCGGCCGCCGAGCCAATGATTCACCGCATCGTCCGTCCTTGAAAGAAACGCCATGACCTACACAAAACTGATCGATGAAGCGCGCGCTGCGCGCGAGCTGGCGTATGCGCCGTATTCCAACTTCCAGGTGGGCGCAGCGCTGGCGTGCAAGGATGGCCGCATCTTCCGTGGCTGTAATGTGGAAAATGCCGCCTACGGCCTGTGCAATTGTGCCGAGCGCACGGCGTTCTTCAGCGCCATTGCCAACGGCTACAAGCCGGGTGACTTCGCAGCGCTGGCCGTCATCGGCCAGACCGAAGGCCCGATCGCGCCGTGCGGCGCCTGCCGGCAAGTGATCCTGGAATTGGGTGGCAATGAACTGCCGGTGATCCTGACCAACCTGACCGGTGCCATCTTCGAAACCACGGCAGCGGCGCAGTTGCCGAATGCATTTGGTGGACAGGACCTGCAGTCCTGAAAGAAAGTGTTCATGGCGCGCAGAAACGTCTGCGCGCCATGATCGCAGCTTCGGTCAATCAACCCTTGCAATCGCCAAGTTGATCACAAAGTGATGATATATACACATCGACTTGGAGCTTGTTATGAAAAAATTGATCGTTTTACTTAGTGGCGTCGTCATCGCTGCAAGTGCCGCAGCTCAGACCACTCCAACCACGCCGCAGCCAGCGAAAGCAGGGGCTACCCAGCAAAAAGCACCGGTGATGGGCACTGCGGACAAGCGCGCCAACCCTGCAGCGGAGCCGGAAGACAGCGCGAACTCGGTGTCGACCGATTTCCAGGGCACCAGCAAGCAGGAAACCACGGCGGCAGGCATGGGTCAGCCGAAGAAGCAGACCGAGCGTACCTCGAGCGCAACCCGTACCGGGACCGCCACCCAGGACGTTGAAGACAAGACCAAGAAGTAATGTAGTGCCGGAACGGCGTCGCAACGCCGTTCCAACCGCGTTACAGCCCACCATTACCACATCAGATCGTCCGGAATCTTGAAGTCCGCGTACGGATCGTCCTCTTCCACTTCCTGTACTTTCTTCTTGATCTGCACGACGATCGACGCATCGCGCTGGGCGATTTTCTCGCCGATGATGCGCGGCACCAGCTCGAAGCTGCCATTCATGTGCACGATCACCAGGCGGCCCGCCACCAGGTGCTCGACGATCTGCGACGTCACGTGGATACGCTCGATCTTGGTGCCGAACGTGAAGTTGTACGGCACATCACCCTTGCCCTTGGGCTGCTTGTTCTTCTGCACCATTTGCGCGATCTGCGCCAGGATGGCTTTTTGCGCAGCGGCGGCATCGCGTTGGGTGTTCAGCTCGCGCGCACGCTCGGCGTTCTTGCGCTGCAGCTCGAGCGCCGCTTCGCGCGCCTCGTTGACCGACTCCACGCCCGTGCGCAGCTCGTGCTTGTGCTGTTTGCTTTTTGCCTGCGTGACCTGTTTGACCTTCTTCTTGTCGACCAGGCCGGCCTTGAGTAACTGCTCTTGCAGCGAAACCATAATGTGCTTTCCCTAAATATGACGGGCCGCCCGATCACGAAGGCGGCGCAAGGGCGCTAGCATAGCAAACAAGCGCCAGGCCGAGCCAGCATCAGGCGGCGTCCCACGGATCGTAGGTGCCGACCTGCCACAGATGGCCTTCCGGATCGCGGCAGGCGAATGCGCGCCCGCCTTGCGGCGCATCACCGATCGGCTGGGTGATCACCGCGCCACTGCCGAGCACGCGGGCATGCACGGCGTCGGCGTCATCCACATGAAGCCAGATCGTTTGCGTCAACAAGCCGCCGGCCTGTGCCGGTGTCGCCAGCAAGCGGCCGTAGTCGTCGGCTGAGTGGGTGCCGATCATGACCATGCCATCGCCCAGTGTGAGCTCGGCGTGCGCGACTTCGCCCTGCCGGCCCGGGATGCAGCGCCGTATCGTGAAGCCGAAATTCGTGCACAGCCAGGCGAGCATGGCGGGGGTATCGTGGTAACGCAGGCAGGGGACGACGGTGGAAGGCATGGCACGCTCCCGGTTCGGTTGGTCGGAACAGCGAAGACAATCCAAAGATGCTTGAAATTTCGACAACGGGCCCACAATGTAAGCATATCGTACCTTCCAACCGGAGACCATCATGAACCCGTCAGACGAAAAAACCTTGCAGGACTTCCTGGGCCAGCTGGTCCAGGCCCGTGGCGTGACGAAAGATCCACAAGCCGACGCGCTGATCCAGCGCGCCGTGGCCGAGCAACCGGACGCCGCCTACCTGCTGGTGCAGCGCGCGCTGCTGGTGGAGCAGGCGCTGGGAAATGCCAAGGCGCGCATCGCCGAGCTGGAACGTCAGACCACGAAGGGCAGCGGCGGGTTCCTCGACGCGAACACGTGGGGTAATTCGGCGCAAAGTAATCCATCCACACCAGCGCCAGTACAGGGCGCAGCACAGGGTACGGCAGCACCGGCCCGCAGCGGCGGCTTCCTGGGCGGGGCCGGCGGCGGCATGCTGGGCACGATCGCGGCCACGGCGGCAGGCGTGGCCGCGGGCAGCTTCCTGTTCCAGGGTATCGGTAATCTGCTCGATCACAATGGTGCGGGAGCCGGCGCGGAAGGTGGCGCCAATCATCTGCTGGCCGATGCAGGGACGGGTGAAGCGAACAGCGGTGGCGCACTGGCTGACCAGGCGGGCATCGGCGCCATCGATGAACCGAACGCGGCCGACGATCCGCTGGCAGACAGCAACCATGGGGATGAGCCGAGCGGGTTCTTCGATGGCGACGGGTCGGACGAGGGCGTGTTCGGCTGATCAGGCCAACAAGCGCAAGCTCAGCCGGTCACGAGCGCCGTGATCCTGGACGCATCGTCCGGCGTCGCCGGGTTGTAGACGACAATCGACAGGTCCGGCCGGCTATCGACGGCAAACGACGAATATTCCAGTGCGAGCCAGCCGGCCACCGGATGGCGCAACTGCTTCGTGCCTTCGCCGTAGGTGCCAACATCCCGGCTCTGCCATAGCGCGTCGAAGTCCGGGCTGCGCTGGCGCAGTTCGCGGACCAGCGGCGCCGACTGGACGTCGACACCGGCGCGCGTCATGTCGGCCCGGAAGGCCGCGACGACGAACCGCGCCACGCTGTCCCAGTCACGCTGGGCGGCGCGCGTGGCGGGATCACAAAAAATGCGGCGCAGGATGTTGCGGTGCTCGGGCGTGGCGCTGTCGTAGCCGAACACCGCCGCAGCGGCGCGGTTCCAGGCAACCACATCCCAGCTGGCAGTCTTGACGAAGGCCGGACTCGCGGGCAAGGCATCGAGCACGCGCTGGATGCGGGGCGAGATTGCTGCGTGCGGTGCATGGTGCGGCGCCGGCGGGCGCCCCAGCGCCAGCAGGAACAGGTGCTCGCGCTCGGCACCAGTGAGCATCAGCGCCCGCGCGATGCGCCCGGCGACCTCGGCCGACGGGGCGCCGCCCCGGCCCTGTTCCAGCCAGGTGTACCAGGTGGTGCTGATACTGGCGCGCTGCGCGACTTCTTCGCGCCGCAGGCCTGGCGTGCGCCGGCGTGTACTGCCCAGCCCGAGCGCCGCCGGGTCGAGACGGGCGCGGCGGTCTTTCAGGTAGCTGCCCAGCGGATTGTCGCGGCTCGTTGCCCCGTCCATCCTGTTACCTCTTATACCCGTATAAAGTCACTACTTTACCCGGATACGCAGCCCGTCGATAGTGGACATCTACCCAACAAGGAGGATGTCATGCATGTATTCATTACCGGTGCGACCGGGTTCGTCGGCACTGCCGTGGTACAGGATTTACTTGCCGCCGGCCACACCGTCACCGGCCTGACGCGGTCGGAAGCCGGTGCCGCGGCGCTGTCAGCGCTTGGCGTGCGGGCGTGGCGCGGCACGCTCGATGATGTGGATGGACTGCGCGACGCAGTTGCGGCGGCCGATGGCGTGATCCATACTGCGTTCGATCACGACTTTTCACGGTACGCCGCCAACTGCCAGCAGGACCGGCGCGCGATCGAGGCGCTGGGCGCGGCGCTCAAGAGCTCGGATCGCCCGTTGATTGTGACGTCAGGCATGGTGCTCGATGTGCAGGGCCGGTCGGCGACCGAGGCGGATGTGACGTTCCCGCTCAGCCCGGCTTATCCGCGCGCATCGGAACATGCCGCCAGCGCACTGGTCGCGCGCGGTGTGAATGCGTCAGTCGTGCGCCTGCCGCCATCCGTGCACGGTGAGGGCGATCATGGCCTGGTGCCGATGATGATCGGTTTCGCCCGCACAAAAAGGGTGGCGGCGTTTGTCGACGATGGCGCCAACCGCTGGTCGTCGGTGCATCGCCTGGACGCTGCGCGCGTGTTTCGTCTGGCGCTCGAGCGCGCCGCCCCGGGCGCGCGCTATCACGCCGTGGCCGAGGAGGGCGTCCCGTTCCGCGACATCGCAGCGGCGATCGGACGCCGGCTGGGCGTGCCGGTGACGGGCATCGCGCGCGCGGCAGCAGCGCAGCACTTTGGCGCGCTGGCGCATTTCGCCGGCATGGACGTGCCGGCAGCGTGCAGCTGGACGCGCGAGGTGCTCGATTGGCATCCACGCCAGGGCACGCTGATGGAGGATGTCGACAGCACGCGTTATTTCCCGGCTTGATCGGGCACGCGACGCTCGTCAGAGCAGCGTCATCAGTACGCCGGTTGCGGCGGCCAGGGCAACGACCAGCCAGGCCGGCGCGCGCCACGTTACCAGCAGCAGGAAGCAGCCCAGCGCCACGGCGGCGTCACGCAGGTCGAGCACAGCGCTCGTCCAGACGGGGTTGTACAACGCGGCACCGAGGATGCCCACGACGGCGGCATTCGCGCCCATGACAGCGTGGCGCAGCGCGCGCTGGCGCTGCAGCCGGGCCCAGAACGGCAGGGCACCGTAGACGAGCAACAGCCCCGGCAAGAACAACGCCACCAGCGCCACGCAGGCGCCGCCGACGGCGGTGGCGCTCATCCCGGCCTGCGCGCCGAGGAATGCGGCGAACGCAAACAGCGGCCCAGGCAGCGCCTGGGCCATGCCATACCCCGACAGGAATGTTTCGCTGGCGATCCAGCCGCTGGCTACGGTCTCGGCCTGCAGCAACGGCAACACCACGTGCCCGCCGCCGAACACGAGCGCGCCCGACCGGTAGAACGCGTCGAATAAAGCGAGTGGCCGGTACTGCGTGGCAGCGGCGGCGACGGGCAACAGCATGAACAGCAAACCACACAGGACCAGCGCGGCCACGCCGCCCGCCACGCGCACCGGAAACGCGAGCGGGGCAGCGCCGTGCGGTGCCTCGCCGCGGCACCAGGCCCAGCCGGCCAGCGCACCGGCCGCGATGGCGACGAGCTGACCACCGGGGCCGGCAGCAACGACCACAATCGCGATGGCGGCCAGGGCAATCACCTTGCGCTGCCAATCGGGCGTCAGCGTGGCCGCCATGCCCCACACGGCCTGCGCGACAACGGCGACTGCCACCAGTTTCAGCCCGTGCACCGCGCCAGTGGCCAGCGGGCCGGTCGTGACGGCGGCCCCGAGCGCCCAGGCGAGCATCAGCAGCGCCGACGGCAAGGTAAAACCGAGCCACGCGGCGCAGCCACCCAGTACGCCCCCGCCGCGCAGCACGCCGAGCGCAAAGCCAACCTGGCTCGACGCGGGGCCGGGCAGGAACTGGCACAGTGCGACCAGTTCGCCATAGCGCGCGTCGTCCAGCCAGCGGCGGCGCAGGACGAACTCATTGCGGAAGTAGCCCAGGTGGGCGATCGGGCCGCCGAACGAGCGCAGGCCCAGCAGCAGGAAGATTCGGAAGATGGCGAACAGCGAACTGGCGCCTGCGCCATACGCTGGGGGAGGGGGCAGCTCGGGTTGGTCGTGCACGACTACATCTGCTGGAACAGCGTACTGTGATTGCGGCTCACTTCGAGCGCCTCGGGATAGCCGTGCAGCGTGAGCATCTGCCGGCCGCGCAGGTCGCGCCGCACTTCGGCGATCGCATCGACCCGCACCAGCGTCGAGCGATGGATGCGCCAGAATTCGTCGGGATCGAGCGCTTCTTCGAGTTCCTTGAGCGTCTTGCGGATCAGGTGCTGGGCGGTGGCCGTCTGCACCCGCGTGTACTTGTCGTCGGACTGGAAAAACAGCACCTCGGACGTCGCGACCATCCGCAGACTGGTGCCAGACTGGGCCTGGATCCAGCGCAGATACGACGGCTTTGACGACGGCGCCGCGCGACCCAGCAACTGGTCGCCCAGTTGCGCCAGCCGCGCCAGCTGGGCGCCGATGTCCTGCGGCTTGTGCTCGAGCTGACGGCGCAGGCGTGCCACCGTGGTGTCGAGCCGCGCCAGCGTCACGGGCTTGAGCAGGTAATCGATCGCGCCGTGCTCGAACGCTTCGACCGCGTATTGATCGTAGGCGGTCGCGAACACGATGTGGCAGTCGGCGTACAGCTGCCGCGCCGCGTCGATGCCGCCCATGCCCGGCATGCGGATGTCGAGGAACGCGATGTCCGGCTTGTGCTGCGCCGCCAGCGCCACCGCCTCGACCCCGTTGGCGGCTTCGGCAACGATGCGCAGCTCGGGCCACGCCTCGTGCAGGCGCGCCCGTAACTGGTCGCGCATCAGGGCTTCGTCATCGGCAATCAGGGCAGTGGGCATGGATGGTCAACCGTCTTCGGTCATTCGGTACGGCAGGCGGATCGACACGCAGGCGCCGCCCGTCACGGGTGCTTCGATGACGAGTTCGGCTTCCTTGCCGTACAACAGCGCCAGGCGTTCGCGGATATTCGCCAGACCCACGCCGCTGCCGGCATGCAGGTTGAAGCCGACGCCGTCGTCCAGAACATCGACATGCAGCGTGGCGCCTTCGACCCGCGAACGCACGACGATCGTGCCGCCCGCGACCTTGGGCTCGAGTCCGTGCTTGATCGCGTTCTCGATCAGCGTCTGCAGCATCATCGGCGGGAACGGCGCGCTGCCGAGAAAATCGGGCACCTCGAAGCGGACCTGGAGCCGCTCTTTCATCCGCGCCTGCATGATGGCGAGATAGGCGCGCGAGAGTTCGACCTGCTTGCCCAGCGTACCGCCGGTGCCGCCTTTGCCCATCGACCCGCGCATCTGCGGCAGCGACGCGCGCAGGTATTCGATCAGGTGGCCGTGCACACGCGCGGCTTCCTTCGGATCCGTTTCAATCAACTGGCCGATCAGCGCCAGCGTGTTGAACAGGAAGTGTGGCTCGACCTGGGCCTGGAGCGTGGCCATCTGCGCCTCGGTCAGGCGCCGTTCGAGATTGGCCACGTCGGCCTTGCTCGACGCATCGCGCGCCAGCAGTTCGGCGCGGCGCTTGCCGCCGGCAAGTACTTTCACGCCAAACGAGACCAGGATGAACCAGATCGCCGGTTCGACCAGGTTCACGAACAGGCCGGCGACAAAGCTCAGGAACCAGACCAGGTACAGCTGGCGCCATTCGATCAGCGCGAGCCAGTCGAAGAAGCGCCACCACAGGGCGCCCGCTTCGCGCATGGCGTCACGCACGAAGTCGAGCGCGCGGTTGATCTGGACCGCTGCCATGGTTTATTCCCCGCTCGTGTGGCGCAGGCGGCGCTGTGGGCGGCCAAACACGGCCACGGCGACGAACTTCAGTACCAGCAGGCCAACGAACAGGGCCAGCACGATCGGCACGATGGTGACCAGCGCGGCGAGGGCGATGGCGAGCACCAGCAGCACCGGCCACGGCATGCGGGTCAGGTAGCGTGCGCCGGATTTGGCCAGGCGCCAGGTGGTGCGGCCGGCCACTTCGGCGTTGCGCAGGATCGACTGGAAGCGGCTGGCGGGCGTATGAATGGTTTTCACGTGCAGTCCTTTCAAAGAGTGATGACCCTACTGTAGGGATGCATCTCGCCCAGGCCAAGGGCGATCCGACGAACGGTGCGATTGCCGGGGCGAGCGGTCGTCAGCGTGGATGAGCGGGGCACGGTTTTGCGTGTCGATACGGCGGCGCTGCACGATGGGTGCTACGGCGCGATGAGCTTGAGCGCTTCCTGGCGCATCACGTCGAGCATGCCTGCCTGCGGCGTGCGCGCGCAGCCGGCCAGTGTCGCGTCGAACAGCGTGTCGGCCGGCGGAAAGGTGCGGCGTTCGCCTTCGCGCTGAAAGCTGTAGATCAGTTTGCCGACGCTCTCATAGAACACCGGCAGTTCGCGCAGGCTGCGTTCCGGGAACGTCGCGCTGTGGTAGGCCACATCGACGTTCAGGTCGGCGCAGGTCTTGGTGGCGATGGTCCCGGTGTGATCCTTGCGGAAGCGGTACGTGACCGTGCCACTGGGGGCGCCATCCACGCTCGTGATGTCGAGCTGCCTGGCCATGCCGAGGGCCAGCGCATCGAGATCGGCCGAGCGCGACGAAGCGCGCACCGTCGCTGCGGCCTTGCGACCGCGCGTGCCGGGCGTGAGCTCGATCGTGACCGCGCCCTGAACGCCACGCCGCACGAGTGCCTGCGGATAGCTGGCGTCACTGGCGTAGATCGTGATTTCGCGCCAGGCCGGTATCGTGGCCTGGGCCGCGACCGATTGCGGGGCCAGCCCAAGAACTCCAAGCGCCAGGGTCGAACACGCTGCGATGGTTTTCATGGCTGGCCTTTGCATCGTCGTCAGGACGCCTTGCGCTCGTTCCAGTAATCGCGCAGCAGGCCGTAGAACACGGTGTCGGCGTATTCGCCGTGCACGCGCCAGCGCTGCGGCATGAAGCCTTCCTTGCGAAAACCGAGTTTTTCGAGCACGTGGGCGGACGCGTCGTTGCGCGGGTCGATGTCGGCCTCGACCCGGTTGATGCCAACTTCGTTGAAGCCGTGATCGAGCACCGCTTCGATCGCTTCGCTGGCATACCCATTGCCCCAGTGGCCCTTGGCGATGGCGTAGCCCAGTTCGCAGCGGTTGTACTGGTTATAAAAGTGGTGCAGGGCGACGGTGCCGATCACTTCGCGGCTGCCCGCCAGTTCGATGGCAAAGCGCAGCTCGGTCTCGTCGCGGTACGCTTCAAGCGCGCGCGCGATGGCGGTGTCGGCCATCGAGATGTCGGTCCACGGCTCGGCGCTCCAGTAGCGCACGACGGCAGGGTCGGAAAAAATGGCATACAGGGCCCGTGCATCGGTGGCGGCCAGCGGGCGCAGCATCAGGCGTTGGGTGGTCAGTACAGGGGTGCTATAAGTCGACATGGGTTTGCATTGTCATAGTTGTAAGCGTTAGCATACCATCGACTCGGGGCGTGCAGACAAGCGCCGTTCTGTTTTACGGTGCGATCGAGGCAGGTAGCGGGTCAGCCTGCGTTGGTGCGAAGGCGGTCGACCGCAGCGTTGATGCGGGCCACCGCCGCGTTGGCATCGGGCACGCCGATGACGAGCCGGGTCCATTCATTGCCGCTCATTTCGATGACGATCGTGTGCAGCGTGCGGCGCGTGAAAACGAACTGCCTGTCGCCGCTCTTGAGAAAGGCGCCAGCAGCGACGACGAAGGGGACATGCGTTCCGGGGAGGCGCAGGCCCAGCTTGAACCGGCTTGAACCACCGTAGCCATCGTCCTGGATGGCGCTGCGGACCTGCGCGAGCGGAACATGGACGTCTGCGCTCAAGGCCATCATCTGTTCCCATTTGCCCATGCGAACGATGAGTTCGTTGTCGGTCAGTTCAAGTTGCGGCATTGTCCATAAATCCCAGCAAGAAGCCGGAAAAAACCTGTCCCGCGATATCGGCATCGTCCGCCGTCATCGTCTCGAGCGGATTGTGACTGATTCCGCCGTTGCCGCAGCGGACGAACAGCATCGCCACGTCGGTCAATTCTGCCATGCGCATGGCGTCGTGGCCGGCGCCCGATGGCAGCTCGAAATGGGGCAGGCCAGCCCGTTCCACTGCTGCGCCCAGCTGCGCCATCAGGCGCGGCGCGCACGGCACGGCGTCGATCTCCAGCAGCTTGACCAGCCGTTCGCCGATGCCGCGCGCGGCGCAGATGGCGCTGATGCCGGCCAGGATATCGCCCACCGCAGCCAGGCGCACCGCATCGTCGGCGGCGCGGATGTCGAGTGACAAGCGACACGCGCCGGGAATCACGTTGACCGAGCCGCCCGGCACCTCGAGCTGGCCGACCGTGCCGACCAGGGCCGTGCCCTGGCGGCAGCGCGCTTCCACCAGTAGCACGATCTCGGCGGCAGCGGCAGCCGCATCGCGCCGCATGCCCATCGGCGTGGTGCCCGCGTGGCTGGCCACGCCGCGCAGTTCGACGATATAGCGCGAGCTGCCGGCAATCGCGCTCACCACGCCCAGCGGCAAGCCACGTTCGAGCAGCACCGGGCCTTGCTCGATATGGACTTCGACAAAGCCGAGCAGCAGCGCAGGATCGCGTGCGATGGCGGCGATGTGCGCAGGATTGTGACCAGCCTGTGCCAGCGCGTCGCCCAGCATAACGCCCTCACTGTCGACCGCGCTTAATAAACCCATGTCGAAGCTGCCCGCAACCGCGCTGCTGCCCAGGAACGTGCTGCGGAAACGCACGCCTTCTTCTTCGGCAAACGCGATCACTTCCAGGTCGTACGGCAGGCGCTGGCCGCGCGCGTGCAGGTCGGCGACGACGGCGATCGGCAGCAGGATGCCCAGACGGCCGTCGTATTTGCCGCCATCGCGCACGGTGTCGTAGTGCGAGCCCGTGGCCAGCGTTCTGGCGCCCGGCTGCGCGGCGACGTAGCGGCCGACGACATTGCCTACCGCGTCGATGTGGACCGTCATGCCGGCTTCGCGCATCCAGCCGGCAATGCACGCGGCGGTGCGCTGGTGGGCCGGCGTCATGTAGGCGCAGGTCAGGTTCGTTTCAACGTCGCTGATGGTGCCCAGCGTTTCGCACCAGTCCATCACGCGCGCGCCAAGCGACGGCGTCACGCCCAGCAGTGCGTTCAGCCGGATCTCGGCGATGCGGTGCACCTGGCGCAGCGCCTCGCGCAGCTCGTCGCCGCGCGCATTGCCAATGCGCCGCTCGAAGGTGGCGATGATGGCCTGGCGCGACAGGCCCTGGCCGGTCGGGCCCTTGACCGCGAGGATGAACGGAAAGCCGAAGCGGCCGTTGTAGTCGGCATTGAGCGCATGCAGCTGCGCGTATTCGTGCGGCGTGCACCGGTCCAGTCCCGAACTGGCTTGCTCGCTCGTGGATTCGGCGGTCAGGGCGCCGGCAATCGCCGCCTTGCCGGCCAGTTCCGGGTGGGCGCGCAGCAGCGCCAGTTGTTCGTCGATGCTGGCCGTGTCCACCACCGACTGCAAGGCGCGCTTGAGCGCGGCCAGGCTGGCGAACGGGCGGGCGGGCGCCGCACGCGCCGCGATCCATGGCGAATGCTCGTAGATGCCGCGCAGGGCCTCGACAAAGCCGACGGCCTCGCATGCGTTCAGCGTTGCGATCGTGGTCATGTGCGCTCCTTGGTGGTCAAGCGGTCGATCATACGGTCTCGCGGTGGCTGTGCCCATATCGCCCGGCGGATGGCTGCCAGCAGCGGGCGCATATAGACTACCCCTGCACCAGTGCGCGCGCCGCGCTGCTGACCTGGTCGCGCAGCCATTTGTGCTCGGTCGACTGGTGCACGCGCTGGTGCCACAACTGGTAAAAGCGCATCGGCGGAAACTTCACCGGCACTGTGAAGCTTTTCAAAGGCAGCGTCTTCTCAAAGGCGCGGATGAACTGGCGGCCGGTGGTCAAGACCAGGTCACTTTGCGTGAGCATGTACGGGATCACGCCGAAGTAGGGCGACTCCACCGCCACGCGGCGCTGCAGGCCCAGACGTTCGAGATGCGCGTCGATCACGCCGTGATACCCGGGCAGCATCTGGGTCGGGGCGACATGGGGCAGGTCGAGATAATCCTCGAGCGTCATCGCGTCCGGCGCCGTGCGCCGCGCGTACGGACTGTCGGCGCGCATCGTGCAGATAATCGGGTCTTCGAACAGCTTCGAGATGTGCAGGTGCGCCGGCGGCTCGTCCCAGTTGGCGATCACCAGGTCCATGTCGCCGTCGGACAGCATGCGCAGGTAATCCTGCCCCGGCCCCAGTGCGTGGATCACGACCTTGCTGCCGGGCGAGCCGCGGCGCAGCAGCGCCACCACGTTGGGCAGGAAGCGCGCATCGAGGTAATCCGGCGCGGCGATGTGGAAGGTACGCGCGGCGTCTTCGGGCTGGAACGGTGCCTTGCGCACGAACAGGCTCTCGGCTTCGTCCAGAATGCGCTTGGCGGGTTTCAGCAGACCTTCGCCGTGCTGCGTCGGCACCATGCCGCGTGCGCCGCGCACGAGGATCGGATCGCCCGTCAGTTCGCGCAGCTTGCGCAGCGAGGCGGAAATCGAGGGCTGCGGTTGATTGAGTTTGAGCGCCACGCGCGAGACGTTTTTCTCCACCAGCAGCAGGTAGAGGATGCGGATCAGGTGCAGGTCGAGGTTGCGGGGCAGGCTGGACATGGCCGTGAAATCTTCGTTGTATATCGAGTCGGATATGTCGAATATACGCCGATTTTGTTGTTGCAGAAATGGAAATCAGCGTATCGTCAAGCCGTCGGTCGCCGTGGTTGCACTGGCGCGCGCGCGTAGTTCCCCCTGAATCTGCGACCCTGAAGGACGCCCATGTTCGACCCCGGATACCTGGCCCCCTACGTTCTCGAATGGCTCAATCTGCTGGTGCGCTGGCTGCACATCATCACCGGCATCGCCTGGATCGGCGCATCGTTCTACTTCGTCTGGCTCGACAACACGATCAAGCCGCCGGCGCCCGGTTCGGACCTCGAGCGCAAGGGTGTCGCCGGCGAGCTGTGGGCCGTGCACGGCGGTGGCTTCTACAATCCACAAAAATACCTGGTGGCGCCTGCAGAACTGCCAAAGGAGCTGCACTGGTTCAAATGGGAAGCCTATTCCACGTGGCTCTCGGGCTTCGCGCTCCTGACCATCGTCTATTACATGAACGCGAAAGCGATGATGATCGACCGCAGCGTGGCGGATCTGTCGAGCGGGCAGGCGATCGGGATCGGCATCGGCAGCCTGGTCGTGGGCTGGATCGTCTACGACCTGCTGTGCCGCTCGCCGCTGGTGCAGCGCCAGCTGGCCTTTGGCGCGACGATCTTCCTGTTCTTGGTTGGCAGCAGCTGGGTGCTCACGCACCTGCTCAGCGGCCGCGCGGCGTACCTGCACGTGGGCGCGATGATCGGCACGATGATGGTCGCGAACGTGGCGATGCTGATCATTCCCGGCCAGCGCAAGATGGTGAATGCCATGCTGGCGGGGCAGAAGCCCGACCCGGTCCACGGTATCAAGGCCAAGCAGCGCAGCGTCCACAATAATTACTTCACGCTGCCGGTGCTGTTCATCATGATCAGCAACCACTACGCGATGACCTACAACCACCCGCACGCATGGGCAGTGCTGGGCGTGATCATGCTGGCCGGCGTGTTGATCCGCCACTTCTTCAACCTGCGCCACAAGGGCCGCATCGAATGGCGGTACCCTGTGGCGGGCGCCGTGCTGCTGCTGGGCCTTGGCGTGCTGCTGGCGCCGGCCCGGCCGGTGCGCGTCGATCCGGTGGTTACTACCGCGACGGCCGATGCAGCACGCTTTGCCGAGGTCCGCACGATCATGGGGGCGCGCTGCGTTTCGTGCCATGCAGCGCAACCGACGCAGCCCGGCTTTGCGGCCGCACCGCTGGGCGTCATGCTCGAAACGCCGGAACAGATCGGCCAGAACGCCGCGCGCATCTACCAGCAGACAGTCCAGACCAGGGCCATGCCGCTGGCGAATCTGACGCACATGACCGATGCCGAACGCGCCGTGGTCAAGGCCTGGTTCGAGGCCGGCGCCAACACAGGAAACACACCATGAACGCACTGCAGACACGCCTGACCGACTGGATCGACGCGCACTTTGATGACGAAGTGGGCTTCCTGCAGGCTGTCGTGCGGATCCCTACCGATACGCCACCGGGCAACAATGCGCCGCACGCCGAGGCCGTGGCCGACATGCTCGAGGGCGCCGGCTGGCCAGTCGAGCGGCACGCGGTGCCGTCGCAGCAGGTCGTCGACTACGGCCTGGAAAGCATCACGAACCTGATCGTGCGCCGGCCGTATGGCGCAGACGGGCCGACGCTGGCGCTCAATGCGCATGGCGACGTCGTACCGCCGGGCGAAGGCTGGACCCATCCGCCGTATGGCGCCGTGATCGAAGACGGCTACTTGTACGGGCGCGCGGCGGCGGTATCGAAAAGCGATTTCGCCACCTATGTATTCGCGGTGCGTGCGCTTGAAGCCCTGGGCGCGCCGCTGCGTGGCGGCGTTGAGCTGCACTTTACCTATGACGAGGAATTCGGCGGGCTGCTGGGGCCGGGCTGGCTGCTGGAGCAGGGCCTGACGCAGCCCGATTACGTGATCGCCGCCGGTTTCGGCTACAGCATCATCACGGCGCACAACGCCTGCCTGCAGCTGGAAGTGACGGTGCATGGCAAGGCCGGCCACGGCGCGATGCCCGACACCGCGGTCGATGCGCTGCAGGCAGCCACGCGCGTGCTCAATGCCATCTACGGCGACCTGCCACGGCTCAAGACCATCAAGTCGGGCGTGCCCGGCATCGATTCGCCGACAATGCTCGTCGGACGCATCGACGGCGGCACGAATACCAATGTCGTGCCGGGCAAGGTCGTGCTGAAGCTCGACCGGCGCATGATTCCCGAAGAAGACCCGGGCGCGGTCGAAGCCCAGGTACGCGCGCTGATCACGGACGCGGTGGCCGGCATGCCCGGCATCCGGCTCGACATCAAGCGCCTGCTGCTGTCGCAGGCATTGCGCCCGCTACCCGGCGCGCAGCCGCTGGTCGAGAGCTTGCGCCGCAACGCGCACGCCGTGCTCGGCGAAGCCATTCCCGCCGTCGGCACGCCGCTGTATGCCGATGCGCGCCTGTATGGTGAGCGCGGCATTCCGGCCGTGCTGTATGGGGCCGGGCCGCGCACGGTCACGGAGGCCAACGCGAAGAAGGCCGACGAGCGGCTGGCGCTGGAAGACTTGCGCAGCGCCACCAAGGTGGTGGCGCTGACGCTGCTGGACATGCTGGGCGTCGAGGCACAGCAGGCCGACAATCGTTAGCATCAAACGTCGTTCCCGCGAAGGCGGGAACCTAAGTCAGTGACGATACCGCGACGATCAAACGCCGCGGCGACGCAAGCACACTTGGGTTCCCGCCTGCGCGGGAACGACGGTTTCGCGTGTCGCGTGGTACCGATGCAGGTCGTCAATCGTTAGTATCAGCCCGTCGTTCCCGCGAAGGCGGGAACCTAAGTCAGTGACGATACCGCGTCGATCGAACGCCGCGGCGACGCAAGCACACTTGGGTTCCCGCCTGCGCGGGAACGACGGTTTCGCGTGTCGCGTGGTACCGATGCAGGTCGTCAATCGTTAGTATCAGCCCGTCGTTCCCGCGAAGGCGGGAACCTAAGTCAGTGACGATACCGCGTCGATCGAACGCCGCGGCGACGCAAGCACACTTGGGTTCCCGCCTGCGCGGGAACGACGGTTTCGCGTGTCGCGTGGTACCGATGCAGGTCGTCAATCGTTAGTATCAGCCCGTCGTTCCCGCGAAGGCGGGAACCTAAGTCAGTGACGATACCGCGTCGATCGAACGCCGCGGCGACGCGGGCACACTTGGGTTCCCGCCTGCGCGGGAACGACGGTTTCGCGTGTCGCGTGGTACCGATGCAGGTCGTCAATCGTTAGTATCAGCCCGTCGTTCCCGCGAAGGCGGGAACCTAAGTCAGTGACGATACCGCGTCGATCGAACGCCGCGGCGACGCGGGCACACTTGGGTTCCCGCCTGCGCGGGAACGACGGTTTCGCGTGTCGCGTGATACCGATGCAGGTCGTCAATCGTTAGTATCAGCACGTCGTTCCCGCGAAGGCGGGAACCTAAGTCAGTGACCATACCGCGTCGATCGAACGCCGCGGCAACGCGGGCACACTTGCGTTCCCGCCTGCGCGGGAACGACGGTTTCGCGTGTCGCGTGATACCGATGCAGGTCGTCAATCGTTAGTATCAGCACGTCGTTCCCGCGAAGGCGGGAACCTAAGTCAGTGACGATACCGCGTCGATCGAACGCCGCGGCGACGCGGGCACACTTGGGTTCCCGCCTGCGCGGGAACGACGGTTTCGCGTGTCGCGTGATACCGATGCAGGTCGTCAATCGTTAGTATCAGCACGTCGTTCCCGCGAAGGCGGGAACCTAGGTCAGTGACCATACCGCGTCGATCGAACGCCGCGGCAACGTGGGCAACCTTGGGTTCCCGCCTGCGCGGGAACGACGGTTTTACGTGTCGCTGATCGCATGATGTCATCGTCCCTCATACCTGGCACATCAGGGCCGCCCGGTCGCCCCGGCCTGGCCCAGCGATTCCGCCATCCGCACGAGCTTGACGAATTCGGCGCGATAGCCGTCAGTGTCAGCGCCCCGTGCGTCGTTCGCCAGCGTGGCGATGTCGGCGTAGCTGTAGTCACTGACCTGCGGCTCGCCGCGCAGGCGCTGGCCGAACGCGGCCACGGCCACCGCGAAGCGCTGGTCGGTTGGCGCGGCGGCCAGCGTGGCGCCCGCCGTTGCCGGGCGCACCGGCTGCTCGGCCAGGCGGCTCTTGCTCTCGCCCGGCAGCTTGTAGCGCACCCGTACGAACGCCAGCTCGTCATTTTTGCCCGCAGGTGCGGCTTTCTTGGCGGCGCCATAGCGCAGCGGGTCGACCAGTTTGGCAGCACCCGCTGCCGGCGTGATCTCGTAAATCGCCGTCACCGTGTGGCCGGCGCCCATGTCGCCCGCATCGACCTTGTCGTCCTTGAAGTCCTGGCGCGCCAGCATGCGCGTCTCGTAGCCGATCAGGCGGTAGGCCGCCACGCGGGCCGGGTTGAACTCGACCTGCATCTTGACGTCGTTCGCGATCGGGAACACCGTCGAGCCAAGTTCGCCCTGCAGCGCCTTGCGCGCTTCCAGCAGTGAGTCGATGTAGGCGGCATTGCCATTGCCCGACTGCGTCAGGCGCTGAATCAGCGCATCGTTCAGGTTACCGTCGCCAACGCCGAAAATCGACAGGTAGACGCCGCTCTTGCGCTTGTCGGCGATGAAGGTTTCGAGCTGGCGCGGGTCCCTCACGCCGATATTGAAGTCGCCGTCGGTGGCGAGGATGACGCGGTTGACGGCTTTCGCATCGAAATGGCGCTGGGCCATGGCGTAGGCGCGCTCCAGGCCATCGCGGCCGGCCGTGCCGCCGGCTGCCTGCAACGCATCGATGGCGTCGATGATCTTCTGCTTGTCGCCCCCCGTGGTTGGTTCGAGCGCCACCGTCGTGCCATTGGCGTAGGTAACGATCGCCACCCGGTCCTGTTCGCGCAAGCCCTGTGCGAACAGGCGAAAGCCCTGCTTGAGCAGCGGCAGGCGGTCTTGCGGGGCCATCGAGCCGGACACGTCGACCAGCAGCACGACGTTCATCGGCGGCCGTTCGGCGCGCTGCAGGTCGTAACCGCGCACGGCCACGTGCAGCAGCTGGTTGTCCGCATTCCACGGGCTGGGCATGATGGCCGTGGTCAGCGCGAATGGCTGGCTGGCCTTGTTCGGTGCGGCATAAGCGTAGGGGAAGTAGTTCACCATTTCCTCGACCCGCACGGCGGCCGGTGGCGGCAGCCTGCCGGCGCTCAGCTGGCGTCGCACGTAGGCATACGAGGCGGTGTCGACGTCGCTGCTGAAAGTGGAGACGGGTTGTTCTTCGACCAGCACCGCGCGGTTGGCCTGGGCGTCGGGGAAGCGCTCTGCGCCCGGTGCGTACTGTGGCATCGGGTAAGGCATCGTGGCCAGGCGACGCTGGAAGGTCGACGGCGGTACGCCGGCGTAGCCTGAATACGAGGAGATCGCGCTGCCAGTCATCTCGACCCGCTTCCCGGGCGCCGGCGGCTGCGGCGGCGCTGCGGCGCTGGCCACTTGCAGCTGCTGCGGGGCGCTGCAGGCAGCCAGCAGCAGGGTCGCTGCAACGAGGGGCAAAGCGGCGGGCAGGGCGACGGCGCGCGAGCGTGGCATGGCGGGACCTCATGACGTGATGGTTGTCATAAGGTGCACCAGCCGCGCGCCGCCGGCAATCGCGCTTACATCCTGTAATGCCTATGCACGCAGGGTATGCGCAGCGGTTGCCGGCGTGTGGATTACTTCTGCTTGAGCGAGCGCTCGAACAGCTGATAGATCCGGCGGTACTGGTCGTACCAGGCTTCGGGCTGCACGTAGCCGTGGCGTTCGAGCGGGTAGCTCGCCATCTCCCAGTGGTCCTTCTTCATCTCGATCAGGCGCTGCGCCATGCGCACCGAGTCCTGGTACAGCACGTTATCGTCGATCATGCCGTGCGAGATCAGCAGGTGGCCCTTGAGGTTCTGCGCGTACTCGATCGGCGACGATTTTTTATACGCTTCCGGGTCGATGTCCGGCGTGTTGAGGATGTTGGCCGTGTACTCGTGGTTGTAGGTGGTCCAGTCGGTCACGGGGCGCAGCGCGGCGCCGGCCTTGAACACGTCCGGTGCGCGCATCAGCGCCATGAAGGTCATGAAGCCGCCGTAGCTGCCGCCATACACGCCGATATTGTTGGCGTCGCCTTGCTGCTGGCCGACCAGGTACTTCACGCCGTCGAGATAATCGTCCAGTTCCGGGTGACCCATCTGGCGGTAGATCGCGGTGCGCCATTTGGCGCCATAGCCTTTCGAGGCGCGGTAATCCATGTCCAGCACGATGTACCCCTGCTGGACCAGCAGGTTGTGGAACATCTGCTCGCGGAAGTAGACCGGATAACGCTTGCTGACGTTCTGCAGGTAGCCGGCGCCGTGCACGAACATCACGACCGGGTAGGTCTTGCCGGCTTCCAGCTGCGCAGGCCGATACAGCTTGGCGTGCACCGGATCGCCACCGGCGCTCGATGGCACGGCCACGTATTGCGGCTCGATCCACTCGCGCGCCTTGAAGTCCGGCGTGCGGGTGTCGGTCAGTTTGGTGGCGGCGCCGCCCGAGACGGGCACGGTCGCGATCTGGACCGGCGTGTAGCTCGACGACCAGTGCACCAGCAGCTTGTTCTGGTCCGGCGACAGGTTGAAGCGTTCGACGCCGTCGAGCTTCGTTACTTCGCGCACCGCGCCACCCTTGGCGCTCACGGCGCAGACTTCATAGTCGCCCGGCGCTTCGTGGTTGCACAGCATGTAGGCGGTGCTGCCATCCGCGCTCCAGCGCACGTCGCTGGCTTCCCATTTGCCCGAGGTCAGCGCACGTGGCGCAGCCGATCCGGCGCCCATGGTGTCCTGCGTGTACAGGTGCGAGTAGCCCGATTCTTCCGACAGGTACCACAGCGTGCGGTTGTCCGGCAGCCAGCCGAATTCAGCATTGTCGTAATTGACCCAGGCGCCGTCAGTGACGCGGTTCAGGGGTTTCAGTTTGGCGTCACGCAGGTCGACGCTGGCGATCCAGCGGTCCTTGTTGTCGACTGAGCGCAGCATCACGGCGACGTTGGCGCCATTGCTGCTCCAGTCGATCGCATTGCGGCCACCCGAGACGACGACTGGCCGATTGCCCTTGAGCGGGTCCTTCTTGGCGGCGGCGCGCAGCGCGGCCAGCGGATCGACGGTGATGCCGGGCAGGGTGTCGAAGCCGATGTCCTTGACGGTATTGGTGCGCAGGTCGACCAGTTTCAGTGAATGCGCCGGCGGCATATTGCGGCCCACGCGCGTGCGCACGTCTTCCGTTTCTTCGTAGCCCGATTCGTTCACGTAGCGCGGCATCTTGCCCACGCGGCCCTTGTCGGCGCTCTTGGCGGCGGTGACGACCAGCAGCCAGCGGCCGTCCGGCGACAGCGAACTGGCCTCCAGCGTGACCTTGTCGCCCAGGTAGACGGGCGTTGGCGCCATCGAGGCATCGACCCGGCGCAGTTCGTCGTTGCGGGCGCGCAGCGCGTCGCGGTCATCCTTCTGGCGCTTGAGGTGCTCGATCAGGCGCAGTTCGGTCGCGCGGTAGGCGTCGTCTTCGGGTGCGTTCGGGTCCTTCGCCGCGCGCGGCAGCGCGGCCGGGCCGGTAACCCGGGTGACGCGGTCCCACACATACCAGTCGGTGCCGATGCGGTACTGCACCGAGCGTTCGTCGGCCGCGTACTGCGCGTTGCCGATGCGGGTCGCGCCGCGCGTGACCTGCACCAGCTGGCCCGATTTCAGGTCGCGCTCGAACAGGTCGTTGTTGCGGATGACCAGCATGCGCGTGTTGTTGCGGTTGTAGACCACGTCGGCGCTGTCGATCTTCGTCAGCTCGGCGTCGCTCACCATCTGCGCCTTGCCGGCGTTCGCGCCGGCCTGGAACGTGTCGCGCACGGGCGAGCCGGTGCGTTTCTGCTTGTAGTACACCTGCTTGCTGTCCCAGCTGAACCAGGCGTCTTCCACCGGCGTGCCGATCCAGTCGGGATGGCTCATGGCCTGGTCGAGGGTGATGGGTGTCGGTGCTGCTGCTGCCGGCAGTGCGATCGATGCCAGCGAGGCCGCGAACGAGGCCGCAAAGAGGGTGAGTGCAGGTGTGCGCATGGGTATGTGGTAAGTGAAAGAAGGGCTTTCTGGCCAGAAATGCGAATGCATTCTAGCGCAGCCACTTGCCACGGCGCGCGGATCGGAGAAGGTTTTTTTACTATAAATACAAACGCCGGCAGTATGTCAATACGGCCGGCGTTCGGTATTACAGGCGGATTATTCTGCCTTGATCGGGGCGTTTGCCCTGTTGCTCACATTGCCTTGAACGGGCCTTTTGGCGGACGTGGCAGGTACATCGAGACACGGGCGGCAACGGTCAGCACGGCCAGGGCGATGGTCAGGTATTCGAGTGGATGCATGATTAACCCCGCACCGATGGAGCGTAACCGCCGTGGGCGATGTACAGGTCTTGCGAAAAACTACGGATGGCGGCGATGGCCGCTGCGAAGAAATTGGTTTGCTGGATAGCTGCAGTCATGTTGCGCTCCTGGTTAAATACTGTCATGTTGCGTTGCAGTATAAGAGTCATCGAGTCATAAGAAAACTTTTCATTCGTGATTCCCGCGATTCATGAAACGAATAATTGTTTAGTTGCTTACTGGAAAGATATGCGCTTGACGCATATCTCGACAGTGGATACACGCATAAGAAGGGCAAGGATTCAATGCAATGGGGCAACACGGTACGATTCTTGCATGCAAAAACAGCATGAAACCGCGAGACACAACAACCCCACATTTGCGCATTGTTGTGGTGCTGTCTGCAACAGCACCCGGCGCGGACCCCGACGCGGCCCAGGCGGCGCAGACCCGGCGCAGCACCGCACTGCGCATTGGTCTGCTCGAATCGGGCTACGATCTGGTCGCATCGCTCCCGGCCGACGTGTTCCTGCCCGAGCGCATCGCGCAGTTGCAGCCCGACCTGATCATCCTCGACAGCGAGTCCGACGCGCGCGACGTGCTCGAACACATCGTGATCGCCACCCGCGACGCGCGCCGGCCCATCGTGCTGTTCACCGAAGACGACGCCCCGGCCAGCATGGACGCCGCACTGGAAGCGGGCGTATCGGCGTACATCGTGGCCGGCCTGCAGGCCGAGCGCGTCAAGCCGGTGCTCGACGTCGCGCTGGCGCGCTTCCGGCGCGAGCAGCGGTTACTGGATGAACTGAGCGATACCCGGCAAAAGCTGGCTGAGCGCAAGGTGCTCGACCGCGCCAAGGGCATGTTGATGACGCGCTACCAACTGACCGAGGACCAGGCCTACCAGCGCCTGCGCAGCCTGGCCATGAACAAGAACATGAAGCTGGTCGACGTCGCGCAGCGCCTGATCGACGTGGAAGACCTGCTGGGCTAAGCGCCTTGCAGCTAACAAGAACATCAGGATATCTATGACATTGGCAGGCAAGGGCGCATGGATCGCCGGTACCGACCGTCCCGAGATCGAAACCATCCGCATCGGCTTCATGCCGCTGGCCGACTGCGCGCCTTTGGTGATGGCGTCGGTGCTGGGCTTCGATGAACTGTACGGCGTGCGCTTTGTACTGAGCCGTGAACAATCCTGGACCGGCATGCGCGAGCACCTGGTAGGCGGGCAGCTCGACGCTGCGCAGGCGCTGTATGGCATGGTCTATGGGATCCAGAACGGCATCGGCACCGGCCAGTGCGACATGGCGGTGCTGATGAACCTGAACCAGAATGGCCAGAACATCACGCTCTCGCGCACCTGGGCCGAAGCAGCCGCAGAACCGGGCGGGCTGGCGCGCCTGGTGCAGGCCGGGCAGCGCCTGACGCTCGCGCATACGTTCCCGACGGGGAACCACGCGATGTTCCTGTATTACTGGCTGGCGGCGCAGGGCGTCGATCCGTTGAAGGACTGCCGGGTGGTGACGGTGCCGCCGGGGCAGATGGCGGCCAGCCTGGCAGCCGGCCATATGGACGGCTTCTGTGCGGGCGAGCCGTGGGGCCAGCGCGCGCTGCGCGACGGCGCCGGTGTGCAGGCCGCGTCGAGCGAGCAGGTATGGCCGAACCATCCCGGCAAGGCGCTGGGAACGCGCGCCGCCTTTGCCGCGACCCACCCGAATGCCTGCCGCGCAATGATCGCTGCGCTGCTGCAGGCGGCGCGCTGGCTCGACGCCTCGCGTGCCAACCGCGAAGCGGCGGCCGAGGTGCTGGCCAGTCCCGCGTATGTCAATGCCAGCCGCGAGACGCTGCAGTATTGCCTGGCCGGCGCGGACGAAGGCGCGGCCTGGCGTGGCCACAACGGCCTGCGTTTCTACGCTGGCGGCGAAGCGAACTTCCCGTGGCTGTCGGACGGCATGTGGTTCATGACACAGCACCGCCGCTGGGGCTTGCTCCGTACCGATCCCGATTACCTGGCACTGGCGCAGCAGGTCAACCGGATCGACCTGTATCGCGAAGCGGCCGAGCGCACCGGCACGCCACTGCCTGCCACCACGCTGCGTACGTCCACGCTGATGGATGGGCGGGTCTGGGATGGCAGCGATCCGCATGCTTTCGCTCAAGACCTCGCACCGGCTTGACGCCGGTCGCGGTGCACGCCGGTGCATCATCTTGGGGAATGGTGCACCGCGATGCAGCATTCGTGATGCGCCGGTTGCCGGCCCCGCCCTGAACCGCGCGTGGCACGCCTCTTGCTGATACAGAGCACAGGATCAATGACGATCTCCTTCATATAACGCCAGCCCAACGACGGGCCGGCACCAGGACAACGGCGTCCGCAGCTTCTGCCCCAGGCAGCAGCGCGGACGCCTTTTTGTTTTCCAAGGACGAAAATCATGACCGGCAAAGCAGACAACATCAACCTCTTCTCGTTCCAGGGCGCGCCGATGCGCGCCTTCCACCTGACCTGGGTGGCCTTCTTCATTTGCTTCTTCGCGTGGTTCGCCTGCGCGCCGCTGATGCCCGTCATCAAAGGCGAATTTGGCCTGTCGATGGAGCAGATCGCCAACATCAATATTGCAGCAGTGGCGATCACGATTTTTGTCCGCCTGCTGGTCGGGCCCCTGTGCGATCGCTACGGCCCGCGCAAGACCTATACGGGCTTGCTGCTGATCGGCGCGATTCCCGTGCTGGGCGTGGCCATGGCGCAGAGCTACGAAACCTTTCTGCTGGCGCGCCTCGGCATCGGCGCGGTCGGCGCCAGCTTCGTGATCACCCAGTACCACACGTCGGTGATGTTCTCGCCGAAGGTGGTCGGCACCGCCAACGCGGCCGCTGCCGGCTGGGGCAATGCCGGCGGCGGCGCGGCGCAGGCGCTGATGCCGCTGCTGCTCACCGCCGTCGTGATGCTGGGCGTGAGCCAGTCGATGAGCTGGCGCGTGGCGCTGGTGGTCCCGGGCGTCATGATGATCATCATGGCCTTTGTGTACTGGCGCTACACGCAGGATTGCCCGGCCGGTAATTACGATGACCTGCGCAAGACCGGCAACCTGCCGGCCAGCGCCGGCAAGGGCGGCTGGGCCAGTTTCACCGAAGGCTGCCGCAACTACCGCGCCTGGCTGCTGTTCGTCACCTACGGCGCCTGCTTCGGCATCGAGATCTTCATCCACAACATCGCCGCCGTGTACTACGTCGATCATTTCGACCTGACGCTGGGCCAGGCCGGCATGGCGGCCGGCAGCTTTGGCCTGCTGGCGCTGTTCGCCCGCGCGCTGGGCGGCTGGCTGTCGGACCGCGCTGCCAGGGGCGGTGACGTCAATCGCCGCGTGACCATCCTGTTTGTCCTGATGATCGGCGAAGCACTGGGCCTGTTGTGGTTCGCGCAGGCCGACGGCGTCGTGTTCGCCGTGGTGGCCATGCTGGTGTTCGGCCTGTTCACGCACATGGCCTGCGGCGCGACCTATGCGCTGGTGCCGTTCGTGGCGCCCAAGGCGCTGGGCGGCGTGGCCGGCATCGTCGGCGCCGGCGGCAATGTCGGCGCCGTCGCCGCCGGCTTCCTGATGAAGGGTACGGGTGACATCCAGAGCACGCTCACGATCCTGAGTGGCCTGGTCGTGGTGGCCAGCCTGTGCGCGCTTGGCGCGCGCTTCGGCAGCACGTCCCGCATCCCGTCCGCAACCGTTGCAGCATAAAGGAGAACGTCATGCATATCGTCGTCATCGGCCACGGAATGGTGGGCCACAAATTTCTCGAAACGCTGGCTGCCAGCAGCATGCAGGACCCGGCGCCACCGCTGCGGGTCACGGTGCTGGGCGAAGAGCCGCGCCCGGCCTACGACCGCGTGCACCTGTCGGAATTTTTTGCCGGTAAAAGCGCGGACGATTTGTCGCTGGTCGCGCCGGGCTATTTCGAACGCGCCGAGCTGGCCGAGCGCGTGGTGCTCCGCCTGAACGCAAAGGTAGTGGCCATCGACCGCGCCGCGCAATCGGTGCTGCTGGGCGACGGCAGCGCTGTCTCCTACGATCGCCTGGTGCTGGCCACCGGCTCGTACCCGTTCGTGCCGCCGGTGCCGGGGGCCGAGCGCAAGGACTGCTTCGTGTACCGCACGATCGAAGACCTCGAGAAGATGAAGGAATGCGCCGCCCGCGGCGACGGCACGCGCCAGCGCATCGGCGTCGTCATCGGCGGTGGCCTGCTGGGCCTGGAGTGCGCCAAGGCGCTGCGCGACCTGGGTCTGCAGGCGCACGTCGTCGAATTCGCGCCGCGCCTGATGGCGGTGCAGGTCGACGATGCCGGCGCGCGCGTGCTGCGCACCCGCATCGAAGAACTGGGTGTCGGCGTCCACACCGGCAAGAACACGCTGGCCATCGTCGATGGCGACGAGACCACCCACCGCATGCAGTTCGCCGACGGCACGAGTCTGGACACCGACATGATCGTGTTCTCGGCCGGCATCCGCCCGCGCGACGAACTGGCGCGCCAGGCCGGCCTCGAACTGGGCGCGCGCGGCGGCATCGTCATCGATGGCCAGTGCCTGACGTCCGACCCGCACATCTACGCGATCGGCGAATGCGCGCTGTGGAGCGGCCAGCTGTTTGGCCTGGTGGCGCCGGGCTACGACATGGCGCGCACGGCCGCGCGCCATGTGCTGGGCGCCGAATGCGGCTTTGCCGGCGCCGACATGAGCACGAAGCTCAAGCTGATGGGCGTGGATGTGGCCAGCCTGGGCGACGCGCATGGCGTCACGCCGGGCAGCCGCAGCTACCAGTTCCTGGATGAGCGGCGCCAGACCTATCGCAAGATCGTCGTCTCGAGCTGCGGCAAGTACCTGCTTGGTGGGGTGCTGGTGGGCGACGCCGCATCGTACGGCGCGCTGTTGCAGACGATGCTCAACAAGATCGAGCTGCCCGAAGCACCGGAATACCTGATCCTGCCCGAGAGCGGCAACACCGTGCGGCCTGCGCTGGGCGTGGACAAGCTGCCGGCCACGGCGCAGGTCTGCTCGTGCAACGACATCTCGAAGGGCGCGCTGTGCGAGGCGGTGGCGGGCGGCGCCACCACGATCGGCGCGCTGAAAAGCTGCACGACGGCCGGTACGGCCTGCGGCGGCTGCGTGCCGCTCGTGACGCAGGTGCTGAACGCCGAACTCAAAAAGCTGGGCGTGGCCGTCAACAACCACCTGTGCGAACACTTTGCGTATTCGCGCCAGGAGCTGTACCACCTGGTGCGCGTGGAAGGCATCAAGGAATTCGGCGAACTGCTGGCGCGCCACGGCCGTGGCCTGGGCTGCGACGTCTGCAAGCCGACCGCCGCGAATATCCTGGCCTCGGTGTGGAACGATTTCGTGCTCAAACCGAAGCACGCCAGCCTTCAGGATTCGAACGACTACTTCCTTGGCAACATCCAGAAGGACGGCACCTACTCGGTCGTGCCACGCATGCCGGGCGGCGAAGTGACGGCCGATGGTCTGATCGCGGTGGGCATGGTGGCCAAGAAGTACGGCCTGTACACCAAGATCACGGGCGGCCAGCGGGTCGACCTGTTCGGCGCGCGCGTGGACCAGCTGCCGGCGATCTGGGAAGAGCTGATCGACGCTGGCTTCGAGTCGGGCCACGCTTACGGCAAGTCGCTGCGCACCGTGAAATCGTGCGTCGGCTCGACCTGGTGCCGCTTTGGCGTCGGCGACAGCGTGGGCTTTGCCATCGAACTGGAAAACCGCTACAAGGGCCTGCGCGCACCGCACAAGATCAAGTTCGGCGTCTCGGGCTGCACCCGCGAATGCGCCGAGGCGCAGGGCAAGGACGTGGGTCTGATCGCCACCGACAAGGGCTGGAACCTGTACGTGTGCGGCAACGGCGGCATGAAGCCGCGCCACGCGGAACTGATCGCATCGAACCTGACCGAAGCCGAGGTGGTGCGCCTGACCGACCGCTTCCTGATGTTCTACGTACGCACGGCCGAGCGCCTGCAGCGCACGTCGACCTGGCGCGAAAACCTCGAAGGGGGCCTCGAGTATTTGCGCCAAGTGGTGGTCGAGGACAGCCTGGGCATCGGCGACGAACTCGAAGCGCAGATGCAGCACGTGGTCGACACCTATGCCTGCGAATGGAAGGAAGCCATCACCAATCCGGCCGTGCGCAGCCGCTTCCGCCACTTCGTCAACAGCGCGGAAACCGACAGTAACGTGGTGTTCGTGCCCGAGCGCGGGCAGGTGCGCCCGGCCACGTTCGATGAACGCCGCCGCACGATTCCCATCGCTGTGGCTTGAGGAGAATGACCATGCATCGTGACCCCCAACTTGCCAACTGGACGGCGGTGTGCCGGCTCGACGAGATCGTTCCCGACACCGGCGTGTGCGCGCTGCTGAACGGCCGCCAGGTGGCCGTGTTCCGCGTCGGCGAACTCGAGCCGCGCGTGTTCGCCATCGATAACTACGATCCGAATTCGCAGGCCGCAGTGCTCTCGCGCGGGCTGGTGGGCAGCATCGGCGAGCGCATCGTCGTGGCCTCGCCCATCTACAAGCAGCACTTCGACCTGGCCAGCGGCGAGTGCCTGGAAGCGCCGGCGCAGTCGGTGGCGAGTTATCCGGCCCGGATCGATGGCGCCGTCGTCTGGGTCGCTGCATGAATACGACGCACAGGCCCGCGCTGGTGGTGGTCGGCAACGGCATGGCCGGGATGCGCACAGTGGAGGAACTGCTCGCGCTGGCCCCGGGCATGTACGACATCACCGTGTTCGGCGCCGAGCCGCACGTGAACTACAACCGCATCATGCTCTCGCCCGTGCTGGCGGGCGACAAGACGCAGGACGACATCGTGCTGCATTCGCGCGCGTGGTACGCCGAGCATGGCATCACGCTGCACACGGGCGACCCGGTCGTCGCCATCGACCGCCGTCGCCGCAGCGTGCGTTCGCAATCGGGCGTCGAAATGGCGTATGACCGCCTGCTGCTGGCCACCGGTTCGCAGCCATTCATCGTGCCGGTGCCGGGCGCGGACCTGCCGGGCGTGGTGGGCTTTCGCGACCTGGATGACGTCGAGACGATGCTGCAGGCGGCGCGCGACGGCCGGCACGCGGTGGTGATCGGTGGCGGGCTGCTTGGACTGGAAGCGGCCAACGGCCTGCTGCGGCGCGGGATGGACGTCACGGTCGTGCACCTGACCGGCAGCCTGCTGAACCAGCAGCTCGATGGCGATGCGTCGCTGCTGCTCAAGGGCGCGCTCGAGCAGCGCGGCTTGCGCATCCTGCTCGGCGTGCAGACCGAGGCCATCCTGGGTGACGGCAAGGTGGCTTCGGTGCGCCTCTCGAACGGCGTCATGCTGCCGGCCGACCTGGTGGTGATGGCGGCCGGCGTGCGCCCGAACGTGGCGCTGGCGCGCGCGGCCGGCCTGCATGTCGAGCGCGCGATCGTCGTTGACGACACGCTGCAAAGCTACGACCCGCGCGTGTATGCGGTGGGCGAATGTGTCCAGCACCGCCGTGCGATCTTCGGCCTGGTCGCGCCGATCTGGGAACAGGCGCGCGTCTGTGCGGCGCACCTGGCCGGCTTCGGTCACCGCCGCTACGTGCAGCAGGCCGTGGCCACCAAACTCAAGGTGACGGGGATTGACCTGTACTCGGCCGGCGACATCGTCGGCGGTCCGGGCACGCAAGACCTGGTGCTGCGCGACCGCCGCGCCGGCATGTACAAGCGCCTGGTCCTTGACGGCAATCGCCTCACGGGCGCCGTCCTGTATGGGGACGTGGCCGACGGCCCCTGGTATTTCGACCTGATCGGGCGCGGCGTCGACATCTCGGCGCTGCGCGATCGCCTGTTGTTCGGCCCTGCGTTGTGCGACGCGCAGGCCGCCTAGAAAGCTATCCCATGACCATCCCGATCCACGCTGTGCGTACCACCTGTCCCTACTGCGGCGTCGGCTGCGGCGTGAAAGCGACCGCGCTGCCCGGTGGCGGCGCGACGATCGAAGGCGACCCTGAACACACCGCCAACCGCGGCCGCCTGTGCGTGAAAGGCTCGGCGCTGGGCGAGACGCTCGATCTGAACGGCCGCCTGCTGCATCCGGCCGTGCGGAAGAAAGGGGCGCTGGTGCGCGCCAGCTGGGACGAGGCACTGGATACCGTGGCGGCCGGCTTCGCCCGCATCATCGCCGAGCACGGGCCGGACGCCGTGGCGCTGTACGTGTCGGGCCAGATCCTGACCGAGGATTACTACGTCGCCAACAAGTTCATGAAGGGGTATGTCGGCAGCGCCAATATCGATACCAACTCGCGCCTGTGCATGTCGTCCGCCGTGGCCGGCCACAAGCGCGCCTTTGGTGAAGACGTGGTGCCGGGCTGCTACGAGGACTTCGAACTGGCCGACGTGATCGTGCTGGTCGGCTCGAACGCGGCCTGGTGCCATCCGACGCTGTTCCAGCGCATCGTGAGCGCCAAGGAAGCGCGTCCCGCCATGCAGATCGTCGTGCTCGACCCGCGCCGCACGGCCACCTGCGAGCTGGCGGACCTGCACCTGGCTTTGAAACCCGGTAGCGACGTGGCGCTGTTTAACGGTTTGCTGGCGCACCTGGCGCGCAGCGATGCGTTCGATGCCGACTACGTCGCAGCGCACACGACCGGCCTGGATGCGGCGCTCGATGTCGCCAACGCAGGCGACGACGTGGCGCGTGTCTGCGGCCTCGATCCGGATGACCTGCAGGCGTTCTATGACCTGTTCGCCCGCACCGACAAAGTGGTTACTGCATTCTCGATGGGCGTGAACCAGTCCAGCAGCGGCACCGACAAGGTCAACGCGATCATCAACTGCCACCTGGCCACCGGCCGCATCGGCCGTCCCGGCATGGGGCCGTTCTCACTGACCGGCCAGCCCAATGCGATGGGCGGGCGCGAAGTGGGCGGCCTGGCCAATATGCTGGCGGCTCACCTGGACCTGGACAACCCCGGGCACCGCGACGCCGTGCGCACGTTCTGGGATGCGCCGCGCATCGCCGAGAAGCCGGGCCTGAAGGCCGTGGACCTGTTCCGCGCGATTGAAGCGGGGGGCGTCAAAGCGGTGTGGATCATGGCGACCAATCCGGTCGTGAGCATGCCGGACGCCGACCAGGTGCGACGTGCGCTGGCGGCCTGCGAACTGGTGGTGGTGTCGGACGTCATGGCCAGCACCGACCTGGCGCCGTATGCGCATGTGGCGCTGCCGGCGCTGGCCTGGGGTGAGAAGGATGGCACGGTCACCAATTCCGAACGCTGCATTTCGCGCCAGCGCGCCTTTTTGCCGGCGCCGGGCGAGGCGAGGGCGGACTGGCGCGCGCTGTGCGATGTCGCGCAGCGCATGGGCTACGCCGGGTTCGACTTCGACAGCGCGCATGCGATCTTCGACGAACACGCGCGCCTGTCGGCCTGGAAGAATGACGACGATGGCCACCGCCGCGCGTTCCGGCTCGATCCGCTGGTGGGCATGCGCCGCGCCGCGTATGACGCGCTGCAACCGGTACAGTGGCCGGTGAACGCGGCGGGGGAGGGCACCGCGCGCCTGTTTGGCAGCGGCGGCTTTTCTTACCCGGACCGCAAGGCGCGCTTCATCGCGACGGGCGTGCGCGCACCGGCCAACCTGCCTTGCAGCGAATTCCCGCTGGTGCTCAACACGGGGCGCCTGCGCGACCAGTGGCACACGATGACGCGCACCGGCAAGTCCCCGCGCCTGGCCGGCCACGCGGCCGAGCCGTTCGTCGACCTGCACCCGCACGATGCGCTGCTGGCCGGCGTGCGCGAGGGTGAGCTGGCCCGCATCAGTTCACGCTGGGGCGCGATGGTGGCGCGCGTGACACATGGCGGCGGTATCGCGCGCGGCGCTGCATTCGTGCCGATCCACTGGAACGGCCAGACGGCGTCCGATGCGCGGGTGGGGGCGCTGGTCAATCCGGCCGTCGACCCGGTCTCGGGTGAGCCCGAATTCAAGCACACCCCGGTGCGGATCGAGCCGTTCGGCGTGGCCTGGTATGGGTTCATCATGAGCCGGCACGATCTCGGCCTTGAGGGGGTGGCCCACTGGACGCGCGTGCGCGGCAGCGGCTTCATTCGCTATGAGCTGGCCGGACGTGCACCGGTCACGCCCGACATGGCGCGCGCGCTGCTGGGAGGCGGCGAAGAAGCCGATGCCGACGCCGACTGGATCGAGTACCAGGACCAGTCGGCAGGCACGTTGCGCGCGGCGCTGCTGGTCGACGGCCGTCTGGAAGCGTGCCTGTTCGTGGCTCGCGTGCCCGATCTGCCGGCGCGCGCATGGCTGGGCGGTCTGTTCGCCGCCCCCGAACTGGGCCCGCGCGAACGGGCCACGCTGCTGGCCGGCCGCGCCGTGCAAGCCGGGCCCGATCCGGGGCCAACGGTCTGCTCGTGCTTCGGCGTTGGCCGCAACACGATCTGCGCCGCGATCCGGGCCGGCGACTTGCAGACGCCAGGCCAGGTGACGGCCTGCCTGAAGGCGGGCGGCAACTGCGGCTCGTGCATCCCCGAGATCAAGTCGCTGCTGCACGAGGTGCGCTTCGCCGCTGCTGCCGCCGCGTGATCAGCCCGGCGGCGTCTTCGGGACGGGTTTGGATGTGAGCAGACTGGCCACCACCGACCCGGCCAGGATCACGCCGACCACCCCCAGCGCGATGCCGGTCGGGATCTTGTAGATATCGAGCAGCAGCATCTTGATGCCGATGAAGATCAGGATCCCCGCCAGGCCATATTTGAGCAGATGGAAGCGGTCCGCCATGTCGGCCAGCAGGAAGTACATCGCGCGCAGGCCAAGGATGGCGAACACGTTCGACGTGAACACGATGAACGGGTCGCTCGTGACGGCGAAGATCGCCGGAATCGAATCGACCGCGAAGATCAGGTCCGTGATCTCGACCATGATCAGCACCACGAACATCGGCGTGGCATAGCGCAGGCCGTCGCGCATGATGAAGAACTTTTCGCCGTGGTATTCGTCGGTGATCCGCATATGCCCGCGCAGCCATTTGAGCACCTTGTTGTCGGCCAGGTCGGGTTCGCTGTCGGCCGAGATCAGCATCTGGATACCGGTGTAGAGCAGGAACAGCCCGAAGATGTAGAGGATCCAGTGGAACTGGGCCAGCAGGATCGCGCCCAGATAAATCAGGATCGCGCGCAGCACGATCGCGCCCAGCACGCCATACAGCAGCACGCGCTTCTGGTATTGCGGCGGCACGCCGAAAAAGCCGAACAGGGTGATCCAGACGAACACATTGTCGACCGCCAGTGACTTTTCGATCAGGTAACCGGTGAGGTATTCAAGGGATTTGGCCTTGGCCACGACCGGGCCGGCAATGCCTTCCAGATACCAATAGAACCAGCCACCGAAGGCCAGCGCCACCGAGATCCAGATCAGCGACCAGATGGCCGCTTCTTTGGTGCTGACCTTGTGATCGCCCGACGTTTTCAGGCCAAAGAAGTCGATGGCCAGCATGACGACGACGAACGCGGTAAAGGAGAGATAGAGCGTGGGTGTGCCGACCGATTCGAGCATGTGTCCTCCGTGGAGTGGCAGTGGCCGCTGGTGGGGGCGTGCTGACTGGCACGCGCTGTCATTACAGCATGAATTTTATGGAAATGCTACATGCATGAAAGTCCTTGATGCGGGCTTTTGATGACGGTGGCGGCAAGAGAAACAGCTGCTGGTTGCGGCTGTATCGGACAAGGTGTCGGGGGACACAGAATGTAACCCCGGATCGAACCACTGCCGACGTTGCGCGATTCCCAGTCGGTACGCAAATCACTTCAAGTCGACATTAAAACGATCAGTTTGATTCAAGCTATTACTCGGAGGGTATATCGCTTGCGACCGATTTTCTGCGTTGTCAGAAATGGCTCATCCAGTTTATCTGCAGTGCTGTCCGGTGAATCTTCCCGTTTGATCAACAGCGCGACAACACCGGGCAAGCAAGTGCAAACTAGCTAACAACTGCACCAGGCATTTGCCCGCGATCCGAACGACGCGGATTTGCCTGTTATTCAGGCTAATTAGTAGCTATGAATTAACATTAAATACTCCATTTCAATTAATAAATATGATGAATCAAATCGCACTAAAAGCTGTTTTGTTTGACATTGACGGCACGCTTATCGATAGCAATGATGCCCATACGCAAGCGTGGATGCAAACTCTTGAACGGCATGGCCATGTAGTCAGTTACGAGCAGATAAGGAGTTTGATCGGTAAAGGATCGGACAAGGTTTTTGCTGAGCTACTTGACATCGACTCAGAATCGGCTCTGGCGAAACAGATTGCAAAAGACCGCACGCAGTTATTGCTGAGCAGCTTTATGGGGAACCTGAACCCGACACCCGGCGCCCGGCTGTTGGTGCAGCACATGAGGTCCGAAGGTCTGCGTCTGGTCATTGCATCGTCCAGCGGCGAAGAGCTACCGGCATTACTCGCGCAGGCCGGCCTGCAGGACTTGCTCGACACATCGGTCTCTTCGGATGAGATAAAGGAGTCCAAACCCGACGGTGACATCATCGAAGTTGCCTTGCAAAAGGCCGGCGTGCATCCCAGCGAGGCCGTGATGATTGGCGACACGCCCTACGATATTGCGGCGGCCAAGGCAGCCGGCGTCAAGTGCATTGCACTGCGCTGCGGCGGGTACTGGGACGATGCAGCGTTGTCCGAAGCCTTCGCCATCTTCGATGATCCCGCAACATTATTGCGTCACTGGCCCGACTCGATGCTGGCAGGCTGAATTCGATGGCGAATTTCGAAATTCTTCTTAGCCTGGTGGCATTCTGCGTCGTGCTTGCGATCGTGGCACAGCGCCTGGATTTGCCGGTGGCGATCCCCCTGGTATTGGGCGGCATGGGTCTCGCTCTGATACCAGGTTTGCCTGCGGTCGAGCTGGATCCGGAGCTTGCACTGGCCCTGTTTCTGCCCCCGCTCCTGCAGGTCAGTGCCTACCGCACAGATTGGCCTGCGTTCCGTTCGAACCTTCGGCCCATTCTTTTACTGGCTATCGGCGCCGTTCTCTTTACGACAGCTGCAGTCGCCGTTGTGGCGCACTGGCTGGTGCCCGGACTTCCCTGGTGGGCTGCAGCAGCACTCGGTGCCATCGTGGCGCCGCCCGACGCTGTTGCCGCCAGCTCGGTTCTGAAGAAATTTAACCTGCCCAAGCGGATCGTCACCGTCCTGGAAGGCGAAAGCCTGATCAACGATGCGTCGTCACTAGTCCTCTACCGTTTCGCTGTCGCGGCAGTAGCGGCGAGCTCGGTGAGCTATTCGAGCGGCCTGTTTCAGTTTTTTGGCATGGGCATCGGCGGAATCATCATCGGCTGGTTGACCGGTCGTTTGGCGATGTGGGTGTTCAGCAAGGTCGATGACACGATGCTCGACATCACGATCAGCATTCTGGCGGGCTTTGCAGCCTACCTGAGCGCTGAGGCACTGCACGCTTCGGGCGTGTTAGGCGCGGTAGTTTGTGGTCTCGTCCTGGGCCGGAAACAGCATGCGGAATTCACAGCCCGTACCCGATTGGAGCTCCACGCAGTCTGGAATTTCATCGAGTTCCTGCTTGCCAGCTTGATCTTCATGCTGATCGGACTTCAGATGCGGGGCATCGTTGAACGGCTTGCAAGTGAGAGTGCCACGGCGCTTACCTCGCTTGCATTGCTCGCACTTGCCGTGTCTGTGACCCTTATTGTCAGTCGTTTCATTTGGGTGTTCATGACAGGCTGGCTGCCAGGCGCGTTCTCCCGGAGCGAGGCAGCGCAGTCGACGCGTCCCCTCTGGACGCACCATGCGGTCGTGTCCTGGGCCGGGATGCGAGGGGTGGTCAGCCTGGCGGCGGCACTTGCATTGCCGGCCAACTTTCCCGCGCGAGATGTCATCGTTTTCCTGGCGTTTTGTGCGATTTTTGCGACGCTTATTGTTCAGGGCACCACGCTTGGCTGGCTGGTCCGGAAACTCGAAGTGATCGAGCCGGAGAAGGACGCTGCTGAACCAGCGGAAGCACTGGCCAGAGCAGAGATTGCTGACGCCGCGCTTGATGTAGTCAAGGAACACCTCGAGCCAGACGCCAGCCCGGAGCATTCAACTGCAGCGTCTGCACTCGTTGACGAATACGAAGCCAGGGCTGAACGGGCAGCTGACGAGAAAGAAGCTGAATCGCCTGAAAACGCCGAGCAGTTCAATGCGCAAAGACGCTTGCGGCTGGTGGCAATTGAAGCAGCCCGAGAAAAGCTGTCCGAGCACACAGATCAAGTCGATGCGCAGACGCACCGCTCACTGGCAAACGAACTGGACCTGGAGGAGCAGCAAATCAGAAGCGCAATGAGCAAATCCAGCTAACTCGTCAGTGTCAGCCTGCACTACGCAAAGCTTTAATACAGGGGATATATTGAAGCTTTTGCGATCGCCAGCGGCGCCACTTGCACCTTGACGAGTTACTGCGTTTAACAAAATGCGTTGTACGTCATCACGAGGAGCTTTGCTGCCATCAAGCAGGGGAGGTGCCTTCAAAACTTTTAATAGAGTAAGTTAATTATTCTGTCTTCGCCATCTTGCGTAGTTGACCAATTACCGACATGGGTCATGCAAAAAACGAAAATTAACCGGCTGAGCAGCCCTGTCGACAACGACTATATTTCGGCAGAAAGGTATTTGAGTTTGTTGTTTAAACCACGTAAATGTCGCAGGCTGTTGCAGAAATTGCGCGCCGCGCCGATGTCAGAATATCCGGCCAAAGATATTTGGCGCGCCTCCCACACGGCGATGTCCGAAGTCGCTGCCTTTGACTGGTCCCACCATCAGCAGCAAATTCGCGATGGTGAGGCGCTCGGTCCCATCCTGATCGTGCGACAGAACGACGGCTCAGGCTTGATCATTGCGGATGGCTTTCACCGCATGTGTGCCCTTTTTACCGAAGATGAGCTGATCAAGGTTCCGTGCAAGATTGCCTGAACCTGGGCAGTCTTAAGGCGAATAAGAAACGGCGTTGTTGTCGTTCAGGGTCATCGTTCAGGGTCAGCGTTCAGGGTCAGGTCTGACATTTGGACACGGACTCTAACGTCGTCAAACGTGTTCGCCTTCCTACGCCATTGCTGAGGAAGGATGGGCTCGTTCCGGACACCGTCGCCTAAAACTGGAAATAGATGAAAACGTCAACTCTGAACGAACTGGAATTGTGCAACGCTGAGGCCGTGTCCAAATGTCAGACCTGACCCCCGCTTTGTGCAATATCTACGCGACATAATGAGCGGGCGCGCGTGAAATGCTCAAGGAAATACATGGGGGCTGAATGCGGACAAGGCATCCGTAAGCTGTGGCGATGCGCGGTAGAGCGGCACGTAACCACGCAGCAGAATTTGCGTGCTGCGCCGATACGCAGCGCTTTGCACGTGGATTCCATCGTCATCATGTTTCACGACGACAGTGGCGTCCAGGATTCCGGCCGGGTTTTCGATGGAGACGCCGATATCGGCGAACGTCCCCGTCGTTGCTGCCAGGCCGTGCGCCACTTGCTGCGCGACCGAGCCGGGGATCAGCGCCGCGGCCGCGAGGCAGCAACCGCCGGACACTGCCATCGATCCATGCCCAGCCTGTGGCGTGAAATAGCGCACCGCGATGTTGCCGCCTGCCCGCGGCGGCGCGACGAGGCAGATCTTCGGGATCGTTTCGCTGCGTTCCAGTTCGGCTGCCGTCATCAAGCTGCCATCACGGCGGGTCAGGCCCATGCGCAGGCCAGCTTCCACCCACACGGCGCGCAGGCGCGCCTTGAACACCGGGTCCGCATCGAACTCGCGAACCGGTTCGTACCCCGTCTTGCCGAATTCGCTGGCGGCGCAGATAACCATCGGAACTGCCACGTCAACGCACGACACGTGCACGCCATCGATGAGGTCGATCACCGCGCCGGTCGGCAGCAGCTTGCCGGTTTTCGAGCCGGTTGGCGCTTGCATGAACAGGTCGACGGCAGGATAGGCGCCATCGACGCCGGGTATGTCGGCGTCAAGGAAACGCCCGTCGGCGAAACGTTCCATCCGGGACACCGTGACCACGCCGGTATTCGTATTGCAGATCCGCACCTCGGTCTTCCCCGCGCCTGGCACAACGATCAAGCCCATGTCGATGGCCCACAGCTGCAGCGCCGAGGACATATTGCCGCAGTTGACGCTCCAATCAACGCCGTCGTGATCGCTTGCGAGTTGGGCCAGGGTACTGACGATGACGGGCGCACCGTTCTCGGTTGCCGTATCCGCGAAAAACACTTTATTGCTGGTTGGCCCGCCGCGGCCGAGGCCGGTGATCTGCTTGTTGTTCTCGTTCGTCCCCGCAAGCGGTGCGCCCATCAGATGGCGCAGCAATTCTTCTTTGAGGTGGGGGTCAAGGGGTGCGCTGGCCGCCCACAGCACGAGCCCGGTCGAAGTTCCGCCGCGCATATGGTGCACAGGAAATTCAATGACACCGTTCTGCAGACGTGGACGAAAGGCGTCGTGAAGAGACGAAGCGGTCGGCATTGGCAACTCCAATGGCAAACGCCGATTATCGCATGCAGAACGCCGTCTGCCGGCATGGCGCCGGCAGACGACATGGCGCCGGGCGCCGGATCAGCGCAGCGTGCGTGCGAAGAACTCGTCGGTGCGGCTGTTGGCCAGCGTGGCTGCGTCATGGTCGTAGTGACCGCCGCCCGGACGGGCAAATGCGTGGTCGCAACCAGGATAGACATGGATCTCGGCATCGGTGCTGTCGGCAAACGCTTCCTTGATCTTCTCCTGCGCCTCAGGGCCGATGTATTCGTCGGCACCGGCCAGGTGGTAGAGGAACGGCGCGCCAATGTTCTTTGCTTCGGACAGGTAGTTGTCGGTGCCGCCGCCGTAGTAGGCCGCGAAGGCATCGCCATCGGTGCGCGCCGCGCTCAGGTAGGTCATCAGGCCGCCCAGGCAGTAGCCGGTGACGCCGACCTTGCCGTTGCTGCCTTCCATCGTGCGCGCTGCACTGATGGTGGCGGCGATGTCCTGTACGCCGTGGTCGAAATCGTAGCTCTTGTACAGGGCGAACGCACGCGCGACGTCGGCTTCATTCGCTTCCGACAAATCCACGCCCGGCTCTTCGCGCCAGAACAGGTCGGGGGCGACGGCGATATAGCCCTTGGCGGCGTAGTTGTCGGCGATGCTGCGGATGCCGGCGTTCACGCCGAAAATTTCCTGCAGCACGATGATGACCGGGTAGGTACCGACGACGTCGGGACGGGCCACATAGCAATCGAAACCGCGTTCAGCGGTGGTGACGGTAAGTGTTTCGGACATGGAATTCCTTTAGGTTGACGGGGAGGGTGCCGGCCGGCTTGCGTAGGCGGCCGTAGCGAGACATATGATAAGACGAATGGGATGAATGCTGCCACCAGCACGATTGCAGCGCAGACTTCAGCCCTGGAGACTGACGCCCATCTGCCGGCAATACTGGGCGAGATGATCGGGCAGATCCGCTGGACACACCCCGCACGCCCGGTTGCCCGGCACGGCATAGTCGATGAAGGTCGGGTAGGGCAGAGCGAGCTCGGCCATGATCGAGCGAAACGCCTCCAGCGTCTTGCCGGCGCCGAGTCGCCCATTGCGCTGTTTTTCCTGGGCAATCGAGGAAACGTGGCGCTGCTGGTAATCGTGCGCAGGATAGACCAGCGTCTCATCCGGCAGTGCGAACAGTTTTTCGGTCACGCTGCGATACAGCGCATCGGTATTCCCGTTCTGGAAATCGGTGCGACCGCAGCCGTCGATCAAAAGGGCATCGCCTGTAAATACCCGCTCGCCCAGCAGATAGGAAAAGTGGCCATCGGTATGGCCGGGTGTATGCAGCGGCTGCAGGGATATGCCGCCGACCTCGAACAGGCGGCCTTCCTCGATCGCCACATCGGCGCACGGCAGGCAGTCGAACGCGGGTGCGGCGATCTTGCTGCCGGTGGCGTTGCGCAACGCCAGCGCCGCGGTGATGTGGTCGGCATGGATATGGGTGTCGAGCGTGTAGGCCAGTGTCAGTCCCAGTTCGTGCAGAACGCCAAGGTCGCGCTCCATGCTGACGATCACCGGGTCGATCAGAATGGCCTGGCCGGTCTGCGGATCCCCCAGCAGATAGGTATAGGTGCTCGACAACGGTTCGAAAAGTTGCTTGAAAATCATGGTGCCTCCTGTGATCGGTGGATCAGGATCTGCGCCGTTCGATGAGTTCAAAGATGCCCATGCCCGCCAACATAGCGGCGCAGAAAATGAGCGGCTGCACCGCGCCCGTCGCGAGCGAAGCCAGCGCAGGACCGGGACAAAAGCCGGCCAGTCCCCAGCCGGCCCCGAAGGCCAGGCTCCCCAGCACCATCCGGCGGTCGATCCGGGTGGCTGTCGGCAGGTGCATGGGCTCGCCCAGCAGCGATTGCCGTCCCTTGGCAGCAATCCGGAATGCGGGGAGCGCCACCAGGATCGCGCCGGCCATCACCAGTGCCAGCGAGGGGTCCCAGCGGCCGGCCAGGTCAAGAAAACCCAGGACCTTGGCCGGATTCGTCATGCCGGCAACGATCAGGCCAATGCCGAACACGAGCCCGGTAATCAATGCCATCAGGATGCGCATGCCGTTCTCCTCAAGCCAGTAGATGGCGCACGATGAACACGGTCGCGAAGCCGGCGCCCATGAAGGCCAGCGTGGCCGCCAGCGAACGGGCCGAGCCACGTGCCAGCCCGCACACGCCATGGCCGCTGGTACAGCCGGCGCCGTAGCGGGTGCCGATGCCGACCAGCAGGCCGGCGGCGATCAGCGTGCCCGTGCCGGCATCGATGCGCATGGCGGGCAACGGGGCGGCCAGCGTGTACACGAGGGGCGCCGCGACGAGGCCGAGCAGAAACGCGATGCGCCAGCCACGCTCGTCCGGGGCCGGGCGCAGCAGCCCGCCGACGATGCCGCTGATGCCGGCGATACGGCCATTGAAAAGCACGAACATGGCGGTCGCCAGGCCGATCAGCACGCCGCCGCCCAGCGCGCTCCAGGGAGTAAAGTCAGTCCAGTTCACGGTCATCACTGCCTCCCGGTTGTGCGCAGAATTGCTGGTACAGGACCTGCAGCACGGCGCTGGCCGCGTCGCTGGTCAGGCTGTAATAGATCTGCTTGCCGTCGCGCCGGGTCGTGACCAGGCGCTCCTCGCGCAGCACGCCCAGCTGTTGAGAGAGGGTAGGCTGGGCAATGCCGGACGCCGCCGCCAGCTCGCTGACGCAGTATTCGGCCTGGCTCAGCTGGCACAGCAGCAGCAGCCGGTCCGGGTTGGCCAGTGTCTTGAGCAACGCGCAAGCGCGCACGGCGGCGGCTTGCATCTCGAGCAGGTTCAATGGTTCTGGATGATGGTTCATGGTATCGCTTTCGTCAGACCCCATTGAATCACACTATACCGAAAAACAAAATATCTTTTAATATATTGATGGGTTCGTGGCGAAGGTTTAGGTGGCGCCGACGCGTGTGCACGGCACGGGGTAGAATTTCAGGGCATTGTGGTCGTCATGCCGTCGTTGAACGTCTTCATGGCCCACCACGACCATTGCCATATTCTGAAAGAACCGTACATGAGTCATTTCGAGCACCTCCGCAGTCACGCCATTCCTGCACTCCAGGCCACGATGGAAGAGTATGTCGCGCCGGCGTCCGGCGCGCGCCACATCCACCTGACCACCAGCGGCGCCGACATGGCGTTCCTGGTGGGTTTCCCCACCGTGCCCGACGCCAGCGACGGCCGCGCGCACATTCTCGAACACCTGGCGCTGTGCGGCTCGCAGCGCTATCCGGTGCGCGATCCGTTCTTCGCCATGCTGCGTCGCTCCACCGCGACCTTCATGAATGCGTTCACCTATGCCGACCGCACCGTCTATCCGTTCGTCAGCACCGACGAAAACGATTTCTACAACCTGCTCGATGTGTACCTCGACGCGGCCTTCTTCCCGAAGCTCGATTACCTGAACTTTTTGCAAGAGGGCTGGCGCTACACGCTCACCGATGGCGTGCTCGGTTACCAGGGCGTGGTCTTCAATGAAATGAAGGGGGCGTTCGCCGACCCGGGCCACGCGCTGTACAAGGGCCTGACCTCGACCATCCTCAGCGGCACCACCTACGAGGTCGATTCGGGCGGCGATCCGCTGGCCATTCCCGAGCTCACGCACCAGATGCTCAAGGACTTCCACGCCAGCCATTACCATCCGTCGCAGGCGGTCTTTATGACGGCCGGGCCATTGCCCGCTGCTGCGGTCCAGGCCCGCATCGCCGAGCGCGTGCTGGCGCGCCAGACCGATATCTCGGCACGGCGCGTGCCGCAACTGGCCAGCGCCTTCGCGGCGCCGCAGCGCAATACCGTGCGCATTCCGTCGCAGCAGGGCCGCGACAACGAATTCGGGCTGCAAATGACGTGGCTGATGGGCGAGTCGGCGGTCCCGAAAGTGGCGTTTGAAGCGAGCCTGCTGTCGGCCGGCCTGCTGGGCGACGCCGCTGCGCCGCTGATGAAGGCGATGGAGACGGCGGGCTACGGCCGGCCGTCCGGTTTCAATGGCCATGACGACAGTGCGCGCCAGATGCTGTTCCATGTTGGCATGGAGGGTCTCACCGAGGCCCAGGCGCCCATGGCCGAAGCGCTGATCTGGGCCACGCTGGAGCAGGTGGCCGAGCAGGGCGTGGAGCACGCCACGCTGCAGGCTGCGCTGCGCGACCTCAAATACCAGCAGCGCAATACCCGCAGCGGCAGCATGCCGAATGTGCTCGAGCGCCTCTTGACCGCGCTGCCAGTCGCGATGCGCGACGGCGACGTCGTTACCGCCTTCGACAGCGATGCGATCCTGCAGGCGATGGAAAGCGATATCGCCGATCCGGCTTACTTCAAGTCGCTCGTGCGTAACCTGTTGACCTCGCCTGGCCGCCTGGTCTCGACCATCGTGCCGGACGCCGCCTATTTTTCTGACCGTGACGCCGTGGAAGGCGCGCGCCTGGCGCAGGCCTCGGCCCTGTTGACCGACGCCGACCGTGCGCGCATCGCAGCCGATACCGTGGCCCTCGAAGCGCATCAGAAAACGGCCTTCGATTCGCAGGTGCTGCCGCGCATCCGGCCCGGTGACGTGAGCACGCAGCCGCGCGCCTTGCCTGCATTTGCACCGACCGCCGACGACATCCACGCGTTCAGCATCGGCTCGAACGGCATTTCGTCGGCCAGCATCGTGTATGACGTGTCGGCTATCCCGGCCGCCGACTGGCCATGGCTGGCGCTGTACACGCAGCTGCGCGACGACCTGGGTCTGGAGGGCCAGGACTACGCCGAGGCCGGCGCCTGGCGCCAGCGCATGGTGCCGTCGTTCGGCTTCGACCTGCAGCCGTTCCAGCTGCCGGACGGCGCGCTGCGCATCGACCTGACGGTATCGGCCAACGCCCTGCGCGAAGAGCATGCCAATATCGTCGCCGTGCTCGACGCCTATATGGCCCGGCCGCGTTTCGACGAGGCCGTGCGCCTGCGTTATCTGCTCGAGCGCAAGGTGGAAAACACGCTGGACGACCTGGCGCAGGCTGGTAGCCACTATGCGTCCATGGCCGTGAGCGCGCCGCTGGCGCAGGTGCGGCGCTTCCAGGATGCCATCGCCGGACCGACGGCGCTGGCATTCAATGCCCGCCTCAAAACCCTGGCTGCAACGCCGGAAGGCGTGGCCCAGGTCGCGACCGAACTGGCGCGCATTCACGCTGCCATCGTGGCGCAGCGCCCGAGCATGCTGTGCGCCGGCAGTGGCGACGATGGCCACGAACTGGCGCGCCTGCTGGCGGCAGCCTGGCCAACGTCCAGCACTACCACTGGTGCAACTGTGGCGCCTGGCACGTCCGCAGAAGCCGCACCGCAGCCTCCGGCGAATGTCGCGCTGCACGCGGCAGGCCAGGTCAATCACTGCAATATCGCCTGGGCAGTGCCGATGTCGCACGACGACGATGCCGGCGCCCTGAGCGTGGCTGCCGAGCTGTTCACCAACCAGGTGCTGCACACGGCGCTGCGCGAAGCGGGCGGCGCGTATGGCGGCAGCGCCTCGTATGCGGGCGATTCGGGCGTGTTCTCGATGGCGTCGTTCCGCGACCCGCGCCTGGCGGCCACCTACCGCGATTTCGATGCGGCTGTCGACACCATCCTGGCGTCCGACTACAGCGATGAGCAGCTCGAAGAAGCCATCATCGGCGTCATCAAGAAGCTCGACAAGCCGGAGGCGCCATGGGATGCGGTGCGCCTGGGCTGGCGCATGTACCGGCGCGGCACCGACATGGCCACGCGCGAGCGTTTCCGCCAGGGCGTGCTCGGCTGTACACAGGCGCAGGTGAAGGCGGTCGTACAGAAGTACCTCAAGAACGGTACAGCGAGCCGCGCGGCGTTCGCTGGCAATACCGAGCAGGATCTGGGCGGATTGGCCGTGGTGGACTTGTCGGCGCTGGCCGGCGCTTGATCGCGGTTTGTTGATGGCAGGCGGCTGCCGTCGGTAGCCGTTGGTAATACTGATTCCCTATTAAAATAGTTTAAATACTATATTTAATAGGGAATTTCTTTTTTGAATATTTGGTAGGCGCAATGCCTGCTATTGGATTCAGTCAGCCTTGAATCCATCGGTCATTTTCCGATCACTCTATTGCATTGACGGGACGCAGAATCTGCTCGGGAGGTCCTGCATATCATGCAATGGTATGGCGGGCGCGCACGAAGTTTCAAAGATTTTCTCAATTAAATATCTACATGGATAATGTAAGTGGGATATGCCATGAAACTATGTGAACCATTGGATATTCTGCCGGATATCGTGCATGGGATTGATATTGACGTCAAATCGCCATCTGGTGCTGTTCGGTACTGTAAAACCAGAACACCGCGTATCAGTCTCAAGCAATGGAATATGTTTCATGCGGTAATTGACTACGGTGGTTTCGATGGCGCCGCCGATCAATTGCATGTAACCCAATCGACCGTCAGCCACGCCGTTGCCAAGCTCCAGGAGCAACTCGGCGTCGCGCTGCTGGAACTAAAAGGGCGCAAAGCGCACATTACCGCCGCTGGCCAATGTTTGCTGGAAAGGTCGCGTGAATTGGTCAGGCAGGCCAACGCGCTCGAGATGCTGGCCGATACGCTGCACCAGGGCTGGGGCCCGGACGTACGCGTGGCAATGGATCCCGGTTTTCCCTCCGACTTGCTGATCCATGCCGTGCGGCAGTGCTCGCCGTCGCTGCATGACCTGCGCCTGAGCGTCAGCGAAGTCACGCCGGATGGTGCCCGGCGCGCGCTGCATGCGGGCGAGGCCGACATCGTCATCGGCGCGCAGCCGGTGCTGGGCTTTGCTGCCAGTTTTCTGTTCGAGGTCGAGCACATCGCCGTGGCCCATCCCGCCCATCCGCTGTTCTCAGGCAAGCGCGATATCACACACGATGAGCTGAGCACGCATTCCCAGGTCGTCATCGCCCCGGAACAACAGGGTAGCGGCGCCAGCATGGGCGAGTCGACGCGGCAGCATCCGGGTTCCTGGCGTGTGTGCAATCCCGAGCGGGCCATCGGTATCCTGCAGCAGGGCGTGGGCTATGCGTGGCTGCCCAGGTTCCAGGTGCAACAGGCGCTGGACGCCCGGCACTTGCGCGCCTTGCCGCTGGCGGGTGCACGCCATCACGGCACGCGGCTGTATCTGATGTGCGCCCAATCGGTGGCGGCGGGGTCGGTGGCCAGGCAATTCGCCGATGCGCTGCAGGCCTGCAGCGCGCGCTGCCGCCAGGCCGATGCGGGTCAGGCATGAAACGCGCTCTGCAGCCGATGTCCATGCCGCTGTCACGGCGCAGCAGAGAGGGTGATGCGTCCGCAGCCGTGCTCGGGCTCCGGCACGTGCTGCGCAACGGCTGGCTCATCGCTGGCGTGGCGTGTGCGATCGCCAGCTTCGCCATCGCCGTCGCATTGGGTGTGAAGCCCGTCTATGAATCCAACATCCTGATCCAGATCACACGCAACGCGCCGCCGTCGGCCGACGTGCAGACGGAAACCCCGGCCATCACCGAAATCGAGATCCTGCGTTCGCGTTCGATTCTGGCGAAGGTCGTGAATGCCTTGCACCTCGATATCGCCGTCGAGCCGACCCTGTTTCCTGTCGTGGGCGCCTTCATCGCGCGCAGCAATCCCGGGTTGTCGGAACCCGGCCTGTTTGGCGTCGGCGGCTACGTGTGGGGCAACGAACAGGTGCGGGTGGATACCTTCAACGTGCCTGATGCGCTGCTGGACCAGCCGTTCAATCTGGTCGTCAGCGGCCCGGACACCTATACGCTCAGCCAGCACGAGGCCGGCATACGGGTGCACGGCAAGGTCGGCCAGCAGCTGCATGCCAGGTTGCTTGCAGGCCCGCTGGAGATCCTGGTCGCCCATATCCACGCCAGACCGGGCGCGGCGTTCACGCTCTATCGAAGTCGCCAGGGGCAGGCAGTCGACAGGCTGCAACGGTCGTTGGCGATCGCCGAAAAAGGACGGCTGTCGAATGTGATCGGCGTATCGCTGCAGGGCGGCAGGCCCGAGCTGGTCAGCCGGATCCTCAATGAAATCGGCGACCAGTATATCCAGCAGCAGACCACCCAGAAAAACGACGAGGTGAAGAACCAGCTGGTGTTTTACGACCAACAAGTCGCGCAGGCGCAACGCCGCATCCGTGAACTCGATGCCAGGCTCAACGAACTCCTGCAACAGCATGGCGCATCCGACCTGAGCGAGGACGCACGGATCCTGGCCCAGCAATCGCTGGTGTTGCAGGCCGAGCTCACGGCAAAGGAGCAGCAGAAAATCGCGTTGTCGGGCCGTGTCGGCGACCGGCATCCCGAGATGCTGGTCGTGACGCGGCACATCGCATCCATCCGTCATGACCTGGCCGATATCGAGGGCAGGCGGAAGGGCTTTGGCGCAGCCCAGCAAGAAATACTGGCGGTCAATCGCGACAAGCTGGCGCACAGCCAGATGAGTTTCGAGCTGCTCAATACACGCCACAAGCTCGATGCCTTGATGCTGTCCAATCACGTCAACGTGCGGGTGGTTGACCGGGCCCAGGTGTCGTTGCAGTCGGTCACGCTCGGCTTGCCGGTCATGCTCGTGCTGGCTTGTCTGCTGGGTCTGGCAAGCGGTGTCGGCGCCTCGGTATTGAAAAATGCGCTCGTGCGGCGCAAACACCGGGGCGCCGCCTGGGGTGTGCGACGGCTCGCGATCGGTACGCAGGCGCCGCTGGACGAAGGCACTGTGGCCCCGCAGGACGCTGCGCCGCCCGCTGCGCCGGCGGCGTCGGAGCAGGGCGAAGGTGCCGTCCGCAGCGCCAGGGGTGATGCACCGGTGACCAGCACGCAGGCGTGAGCTGCCCTGCGGATTCTTCACCGCCTGAGTTGTGCCGTCATCGCGCCCGCGGCAATTTAACGTGCGAATTGCTATTTATGCCTATTCATCCATCCCGCCATCACGAGCGTATTTCTTTCGATGTTTTCTATTGGATTGGTCGCTAAAGAAACCAATCATAAAAATTCATCGAGTGACGGAGCTGAGCCGTCAGATGTATCGATATTTTCAACGTTTTCTTATTCCCTATTTTGCTAGAGTAAACCTCAGTGCAAAGGCGGCGTGAGCGAATATCGGGTCGATCGATAGCATCGTATTTCTGAGTCGTGCTGTGCCTGTCGGACGTTTGTCAGATCAAAACGGAGGGCGTGATGGCGATGAACAAGAATGTCAATGGTGTTGAATCCATGTTTCCGCCTGAAGTCATGCTCCCGCTTCTCGAAACGTTTTCATTGGCATTATTGGTCAGCCTGTTCATTTGCATGCTCAATATCCTTACCGAGCGTTGGCATGGCAGGTTTTCATTTGATATCGATGTCAATGGTGTCCAGAAAGTTCACAAGAACATGGTGTCACGCACTGGTGGCGTGGCCATGGTGGCGGGGGTGCTGGCCGTCCCGGCGTATGGCGGTTTGATGGGCTACCCGCTAGCGCTGCAAACCGAAACAAACGCGCTCATTTTGCTGCTGTTGCTGGCAGCCCTGCCGGCGTTTTTGGCCGGCATCACCGAAGACCTGACCAAGCAAGTGTCAGTCCGTCTCCGCCTGTGCGCCATCCTGACCAGCGCCGTGCTCGCCGCCTGGCTGGTGGAAGCGCATCTGCCGCGCTTGGATATCTGGGCGCTCGACGGCGTCCTGCACTGGCTCCCCGTGTCGTTTGCCGTGACCGCGTTTGCAGTGGCCGGTGTCTCCAATGCCATCAACATCGTCGACGGTTTCAACGGCGTCGCCGGTGGCACGATCGTCGTCATCCTCGCTGGCGCAGGTTTTCTGGCATGGCAGGCCGGGGATCCCGTTGTCGCCCTGCTGGCCCTGGCCGGGATAGGCGCCACCATTGGATTTTTGTTGCTCAATTACCCGACCGGGCGCCTGTTCATGGGCGACGGTGGCGCGTATTTCATCGGCTTCTGGGCGGCAGAAGTGGCAGTGCTGACGATTGTCCGCAATCCCGGCATCAACGCGTGGCAGATTCTCGCCATCTACGCGTACCCGGTAATCGAGGTCCTGTTCAGCATGTACCGCCGAAAGATCCTGCGCAGCGCCCTGGTCGGCTCACCAGACCGCCTGCATCTGCACTCGCTGTTTTACCGCCGCGTCGCCTGCAACAAGATCCGCATCGCCCGCTATACATGGCGTCGCAATGCGGGCGTGGCCTGCTTCGTTACCGCCTGGCTCAGCGCCGCGACGATCGCCGCCGTGCTGCTCGGCGATACCGTACCCGCTGCAGTGGCGCTGGTCCTGGCCCAGATGGTGGTCTACGTGGCGGTCTACATGCGCCTGGTGCGGGGCCATTGGGGACGCTGCCGCCACCCCGCCGTCATTCTTGGTCTGCGGCCGCAGCCCAGAAGCGAAGCGATCTGAGCGATGCGGCCTTGCGTGTATCCAGGACCCGAATCCATTTGCCACCCCTGACAGGAACAGCTTCATGCCCACCTTTGACGATATCCAGACGGCGCTACGCGCGCATCCCCGGCGGTGGCTGATCACCGGCTGCGCGGGCTTCATCGGTTCCAATCTGCTCGAAACGCTGTTAAGGCTCGACCAGACCGTCGTCGGCCTGGACAATCTGTCGACCGGCTTTCGGCACAACCTGGATGAAGTGCGCAGTCTCGTGACCGACAGCCAATGGCAACGCTTCACGTTCCTGCATGGGGATATCCGCGATCCGCGCATGTGCCGGCAGGCTGTCGCCAGCGTCGACAAGGTCCTGCACCAGGCCGCGCTGGGCTCGGTGCCCCGCTCGATCGCGGACCCGCTCGCTACCAGTGACACCAATATCAACGGCTTTCTTCACATGCTGGTGGCTGCGCGCGATGCGCAGGTCACGTCGTTCGTGTATGCGGCGTCCAGCTCGACCTATGGCGACCATCCCGATCTGCCCAAGGTGGAAGAGCGCATCGGCAAGCCGCTGTCGCCCTATGCGCTGACGAAGTATGTCAACGAGCTGTATGCGGACGTGTTTTTCCGCTGTTACGGTCTGCGCACCGTGGGGCTGCGCTACTTCAACGTGTTCGGCAAGCGGCAAGATCCTAACGGCGCCTACGCTGCCGTGATTCCACGGTGGATCGCGTCCATGCTGGCAGGTCGCCAGGTGCAGATCCATGGCGACGGCAGCACGAGCCGCGACTTTTGCTATGTCGAGAATGCCGTGCAAGCGAATCTGCTGGCGGCGATGGTACCGGTCGAGGCCGGCAGTGCGGTCTACAACGTGGCCGTGAACGAGGCGACGACGCTGAACCAGTTGTTTGCCTGCCTCAAAACCATTCTCACGGCGCACGGTGTCATGGCCATCATGGAGCCGCTTCATACCGCGTTTCGCGCCGGTGATGTGCGCCATTCGCAGGCGGACGTGAGCAAGGCGATGCGTGAACTCGGGTATGCGCCGGCTTACCGCATCGACGCCGGCCTCGCGGCGGCTGTGCCATGGTATTGCCAGCATCTCGGCAATTCCGCGCCGGGTGCGGGCGCCGTTGTCAGTGCCAACGTCACGGCAAGCGCGGATGTGAACCATGCCCATGCCGGCTAAGCATCTGCCGCAGGCGCTCACGATGCCGCCTGGCCGTGATGTGGGGGGCAAATGAGTCTGCTCGATACGCTCGGCGCACGGTGCCGCATCGCCGATCCGCAGCATCTCGCGATTTTCCGCGGGCTGTTGACCGTGGCGCTGTTCAGCTTGCTCGGCAAGCTGATGAGCGCGGCAAAGGAAATGGCTGTCGCCTACCGCTACGGCCTTGCAGCCGAAGTGGATGCTTACCAGTTCGTGTATAACCTCGTGTCCTGGCCGCTCGGTATCTGGGCCAGCGTGCTCGCTGCCGTGCTGGTGCCGCTGGTAGCACGCATGCGCGTGTCCAGTCCGCAGGCGATCCCGCGCTTTCGCGCCGAGCTGGCCGGTTTTACACTGGTGCTGGGCATGGTGCTGGCGCTGCTCGGTTGGCTGGTCATCGCCGCCCTGTTGCGGTTCGACCGGAGCGGCCTGCCGGCGCACTCGGCGCAGCTCGCCGCGACGGCGCTTCCCGGCCTGATCCTCATGCTGCCTCTGGGCCTGCTGGTCGCGCTGCTATCGACGTGGTTGCTTGCGGCGCAGCGCCACGTCAACACCTTGCTCGAATGCGTGCCAACGCTGTGCATTACGGCGGCCGTCCTGCTGTTTGCCGGCGGGGGTATCAGCCCCCTTGTCTGGGGCACGATTGCCGGCTGCGTCTGCCACCTGCTGACGCTCCTGGCGCCGCTGTCGACGCAGCGCGAACTCGAAACGCCTGTCTTCACCAGAGACTCAGCCCAGTGGCAATGGTTTTGGCAAGGCTTCGGCATCATGCTCGCTGGTCAGGCCTTGATGAGCTTTACCGTGATCATCGATCAGTTTTACGCGGTCGGTCTCGGCACCGGGGCGCTCGCCATGCTGGGTTACGCGAATCGGGTGTTGTCGCTGATTCTTGGCCTGGCAGCCATTGCCGTTTCGCGTGCCACGCTACCCGTGTTCTCGCAGGTCAGCGCCGATGCTGCCGGGCAGGTCTACCGTGTCGCCGTGTCCTGGGCGCGCTTGATGTTCGCCGGTGGGGTCGCCGTCATGCTGCTGAGCTATCTCGCCGCGCCGTGGGTGATACGGCTCCTGTTCGAGCGAGGCCAGTTCGATGCCACCGACACCGCGCAGGTGGCCGAGGTATTGCGCTACGGCTTGCCGCAGTTGCCCTTCTATTTTGCATCGATGGTCCTGGTGAGCTACGCGCTCAGCCAGCGCCGCTATGGCTTGATTGCCTGGTCCGGCGTCATCGGCTGTGGCGGTAAAGTACTTGGCAACCTCGTGTTGGTGCCACATCTTGGCGTCAATGGCATCGCACTGGCGACGATGGCAGTGTACGGGCTCAACGCGCTGTTCTTCTGGCTGGCGCTGCGGCGCCGGTCGCCACCACGGCGCACTGCGTCATGTCTCTGAGCGATGGAGCGCATCCAATGAAGATCCTGTTGCTCATGCATAGCCTGTCCGCAGGGGGCGCTGAGCGCGCGGCCTGCACGCTGGCCAATTTCTGGGCGGGCAGGGCGCGCGAAGTCACCATCGTCACGTTGGCCCCAGTCAGCGCCGACTTTTATCCGCTCGATCGCAGGGTAGGGCGTATATCGCTCGATCTGGCAGGTGCCAGTCGCCATGCGCTCCATGGCCTGTGGCAAAACGCAAGGCGCGTGCTGGCGCTGCGGCGCCTATTGCGCAGTCTCCGGCCAGACGTCGCACTTGCGATGATGAGTACGCCAAATGTGCTACTGGCCCTTGCCAGCCTGTGGCTGCCAGCGTTGCAGACGATCGGTTCGGAGCGTTGCTATCCGCCGCACGCACCGCTGGGTCGCCTGTGGCACGTTCTGCGCCGCAGGCTGTACGGCAGGCTCTCGGCCATGGTGGCGTTGACGGGCGAGTGTGCGCACTGGATCGAAACGCGAACGTCGGCATCACGGGTCGTCGTGATTCCCAATGCTATCGCCTGGCCATTGCCCGACACCCCGCCGCAGCGCAGTCTTCCCAGGCTGTGCCAGCAGCAGCGCAAGCGCCTGCTCGCCGTGGGGCGGCTCGACCCCGTGAAAAACTTCGATGCCCTGGTTGGCGCGTTCGCGCGCCTGGCGGGTGCATTTCCGGACTGGGATCTGGTCATCCTTGGGGAAGGGCCCGAGCGCGCCCGGCTGGCATCGACGATCGGGCGCATGGGACTGGTGCAGCGCGTGGCCATGCCGGGTGTGGCCGGCAATATCGCGTACTGGTATGGTCAGGCCGATCTGTTTGCGCTGACCTCGCTGTCCGAGGGCTTTCCCAACGCCCTGGCCGAGGCAATGGCCCACGGCGTGCCTGCGGTCAGCGTCGATTGCAATACAGGGCCGCGCGACATTATCCGGCACGGTATCGACGGTCTGCTGGTCGCGCCAGACGATATCGCCGCCCTGAGCGACGCATTGGCCCGTGTGATGGGCGACGGCACATTGCGCCGGCAGTTGGCGAGCCATGCAACGCAGGCGAGGGAGCGCTTTTCGGTCGAGAAGATCGGGCAGATGTGGGAAACATTGTTCATGTCGCTGTGCGGCAGTCAGGCGCTGGCCCATGAAGCCGGCCATGGAGGCAGCCACGACGGCAAGCCCGAAGTCAGCCCTACAGGAAGGCACGGCGTCAGCCGTACAGGCAGGCACGGCGTCAGCCATGCTGGCAGGCAGTCAGGCAATCAGTCAGCCGCAATGAAAGACCCTGCCCATGAACCATGAACTCGCCGCCCACAACGAGGCGAGGTTGCCCGGCTTGCATCGGCCACAAACCCCGGCATGCACCGACCGCCGTTTCTTCGTCAGGTACCACACCCTGTTGATGGCGATCGCGCTTGGCGCCATGTACGCCAATCTGCCAATTTATCTCTACATCCTTGATGCGCGGTTATTGCCCAAGTTTATTTATTTCGGCATTTTTGGATTGATCGCGCCGCTGATGGTCATACGCTGGCAAGCGTTTCGCGATTATCTGGTGTCGCCATTCGCCTTGTGGACATTGTTATTATTTTCCTTGAACCTGATTCATCTGGCAGGCTTTCCTGCCAGCGTGGACGTCGCTGGCGTAGCGTTCATGGATATGCAGGCCGAAGCCAGGCGCTCCATGATTGCAACGCGCGCGCAATATATTCTGTTCGCCCTGTTCCTTGGATTCATTGCCTATATCTCGCCCACGAGAAAGTATCTGCGGACCATGTTCGTGCTGATGGTTGTCGTGCCATGCGCCGTCATCGTCGATTTTGCCAATCCCGGCCTGTTGTATCCGGTGGATCTGACCGGTGCAGTCCTTGGCCGGGCAGCAGCCATGTTCATCAATCCGAACATTGCCGGGGAAGCCATTCTGCACATCGTCGTGCTGGGCTTTGCCGTGCTTGATCGCCGCTGTCGGATGCCCCTGTTTTTATTGGCTGGAATCGCCATCCTGACCACCTTTTCGCGTGCCGCGATCATTGCATGGTTAGTGTTGCTGGGGCTCTTTATTTATAAGAAAACATTACCAAAATCCGCTGCGATATCTCTGACGATTGCAATCGGTATTCTTCTCGTCTTTATCGGCAGCTTTGAAAGTTATATATCTTCGAGAGAAGAATTCGAAGATGCAGCCACCAATATCCTGTCAAGGCTCAACTTCTTCTCCAGCTTTACCTTCGATGATGATAGTTCTGAAGAGCGGGCAGGTGTGATTCAGGCAGGCTGGGAGTTATTTCTGCAAAACCCTTTATTTGGTTCAGGCGCTGGCGCCACGCATTTTTGGCGGCACCGGGGAAGCACGCATAACCAGCTTCTTCTTTTGGCGGCCGAATATGGTGTCATGGGGATTTTATTATGGGGATGGATGCTCATCATGCTCTGTAAAAGCAGTTTTTTCAGCGATCGGGGCTTGCGGTATGCGATGGCATTTCTGTTCGCGTTCATGTCGATGTTCACCCATCAAATGTTTGATGCCGCTTCGTATTGGCTGGTTACGTTTGCGCTGGTTTGCGCCATGCCGGGCAGCGCGTCGGCCGGCCCGCTGCCGCCCTGGCCCAGGCAGCGCATGGCGCGCCTGCGCTGAAAAAACACTGTCCAGCGTGGCATGACATGACACCCCGGCCAGGATCACAGCAAGCGTGCTTGCACGCATACATACACCTACACACACAGCATCGACGACGACGCGCTCTGCGTACTCAACCATGGCTTCCGCAAAATTTGTCATTTCGCTCGATTTTGAGCTGTTCTGGGGCGTCGCCGATACGCAGACGATTGCCGGCTACGGGCGCAATGTGCTGGGCGAGTGGCAGGCCGTGCCTCGTATGCTGGCCTTGTTCGCGCGCTACGGTGTGCGCGTGACGTGGGCAACGGTCGGGATGATCATGTGCCGCAACTACGATGACTGGCGCGCCACGCGGCCGACGCTCTTGCCGGGCTACACACGCCGCGCGTTGTCGCCGTATGGCATGGACCAGTTCGTACGCAGCTATCCACGGCTGTTCTTCGCGCGGCCACTGGTCGAGCAAATCCTGGCGGCGCAGGGGCAAGAACTGGGAACGCACACCTTTGGGCATTTCTATTGCAACGAAGCGGGCGCATCACCAGCGCAATTCGCGGCAGATCTCGCTTGCGCGCAGTCGGTGGCTGCCGGCATGGGTGCCAGCTTGCGCAGCGCGGTACTGCCACGCAATCAGATTGTCGCGGCGTTCCTCCCCATCCTGTCCCAGGCGGCGATTCAGGTTTATCGCGGCAATGCGCCGCATCCGTTGTACCGCCATGGCGACGCCGTGGTCGGGGGCCTTGCCGGGCGTGCGGCGCGCTTTGCCGATGCCTGCCTGCCGCTGAGCGGCAAACGCACCGTATGCCCACAGTCGCACGGGGCCCTGGTGAATGTACCGGGCAGCCAGTTTCTCTACCCATGGTCGCGCCGGCACCGCGCGTTGTTGCCCCTGCGCCTGCGTCGCCTGAAGCAGGGCATGGCACTGGCGGCGCGCGAGGGTAGTACGTTTCACCTGTGGTGGCATCCGCACAATTTTGGCGTGAACCTGGACGAGAATCTGGCGCAGCTTGAAGTATTGCTGCGCTACTACCGGCGCCTGGCCGACACCCACGGCATGCAAAGCCATTGCATGGCCGATTTTGCCTCGTCCTCGGCCACTGAAACTGCCACTGGCTCTACTTTCTCTTCGCCCAGCGCGCCAGGCGCACGGAATCCATCATGACGCGCCACGTCCTGCATGTCATTACCGGCCTGGCGGTGGGTGGCGCCGAGATGGCGCTGTACCGGCTCATCCTCGCGTTTCGCGACAGCCAGTATCGCCACACGGTCATTGTCCTCAGCCCTGGCGGCGGGATGTATTCGCGGTTTGTCGCGTCAGGCATCACGCTGATCGTGCTCGACGTGCGGCGTGCGCCGATCGGCGATCTCGTGCGCATGGTCCGCCTGATCCGCACGATGCGCCCGGATATCGTCCAGACCTGGCTCTATCACGCCGATTTCCTTGGCGGCCTGGCAGCCCGCCTCGCCGGCAACCGCAATGTCATCTGGGGCATTCGCACGACCGATGTCGACGGTGGCTGTGCGCGCAGCACAGCGCTCGTGCGCTACCTGTGCGCGTCGCTGTCGCGCTGGGTGCCGCACACCATCGTGTGCGTGGCCGAGGCGGCGCGGCGCTCCCATTCCCTGCTTGGCTACGACGCCAGCCGCATGGTGGTCGTGGGCAATGGCTTCGATCTGTCCGCATTCACGCCCGGCCACGACGAACGTGCAGCGCTGCGGGCACATTGCGGCTTCGCGGCTGACGACATCGTGCTCGGCACGCTCGGACGGTTCAACCTCGACAAGGACTATCCCAACTTCGTCAAGGCCGCCGGCCAGCTCGCCAGTCGCTACCCGCGGCTGCGCTTCCTGATGATCGGCAAAAACCTGGATGCAGACAACGCCGAGCTGTTGCGCTGGATCGATGCCACGGGCTATGCGAAGCGCTTCGTCTTGCTGGGCGAACGCGCCGATATCGCCATCTGCCTGTCCGCCATGGACATCTTCTGCCTGTCCTCGCGCACCGAGGCCTTTCCCAATGTGGTGGGCGAGGCGATGGCGATGGGGTTGCCGTGCGTGGCAACCGATGTCGGCGACGTCGCCGTCCTGATGGCGGACACGGGCGTGCTGGTACCGCGGGCCAATCCCGACGCGCTTGCGCAGGGTGTGGCGGGCCTGATGGCGCTGGCCCCCGCGCATCGCAGGCAACTGGGGCAGCAGGCCAGGGCGCGCATTGGCGCCAGGTTCACGATGGGGTGCGTGCGGGCGCGCTTCGAGCACATTTATGAAGGCGTCATTGCGAAAGGAGAACTCTGATGTGCGGATTCACTGGATTTCTGACTGCGGCGTCTTCACCGGCAACGGACCAGGTTGGCTGGCTCAGACGCATGACCGATGCGATCTACCATCGCGGCCCCGATGATGCCGGGTACTGGTCCGACGGCGAGCACGGCGTCGCCCTGGGCCACCGGCGCCTGGCGATCATCGACCTGTCCCCGGCCGGTCAGCAACCGATGCGCTCGTGCTCGAACCGCTTCGTGCTCGTCTTCAACGGTGAAATCTATAACCACCTGGGCATGCGCAACGAACTCGAGGCAAGCGCTGGCGTGTGCGGGTGGCGTGGTCGTTCCGATACCGAAACGCTGCTTGCCGGTTTCGATGCCTGGGGCATTGCCGCCACGGTCGAACGCACCATTGGTATGTTCGCCTTTGCCGTCTGGGACCGGCAGGCGCGTGTGTTGACGCTGGGGCGCGACCGCGTTGGCGAAAAGCCCCTGTATTACGGCTGGCAGGGCAGGGGAGACGATGCGGTGTTCCTGTTCGGCTCCGAACTCAAGGCACTGCGCGCGCATCCGGCCTGTGCTGCCGATATCGATCGCGCGGCGCTGTGCCTGCAGTTGCGGCACAGTTATGTGCCGGCGCCGCATTCGATCTATCGCGGCATCGCCAAGCTGCCGCCGGGCTGCCTGCTGACCGTCTCGGCGGCACGCCCGGAACCGGTGCTGCACACGTATTGGTCGGTAGCGCAGCAGTGGACGGCGGGCGCCGCCACACCGTTTGCAGGCACGCCAGCGCAAGCCGTCGATGCGCTCGACACCTTGCTCAGCGACGCCGTCGGCGCGCAGATGATGGCCGATGTCCCGCTGGGGGCATTCCTGTCCGGCGGCGTTGACTCGTCGGCGATCGTCGCGCTGATGCAGGCCCGGTCGACGCGGCCGGTGCAGACATTTTCGATCGGGTTTCACGAGCAGGGCTTCGACGAGGCGCCCCATGCGAAAGCCGTGGCCCGGCATCTCGGCACCGATCACACCGAGCTGTACGTGACAGCGGCGCAGGCCCAGTCGGTGATTCCACGGCTGCCGTCGATGTATGACGAACCGTTCTCCGACTCGTCCCAGATTCCCACGTTTCTCGTGTCCCAGCTGGCGCGCCGGCACGTCACGGTGTCGCTGTCGGGCGATGCTGGCGACGAACTGTTTTGCGGCTACACCCGGTATGGCTTCGCCGCCCATCTGTGGAAGTCGATCAGCGCGGCGCCGTTGCCCGTACGCCGGCTTGCCGCACGGGGCATCACGCGGGTGCCGGTGGCTTCCTGGAACCGGCTGGCGCGCACGCTGGGGCCGTGCCTGCCGCGCGCCATGCGCTTTGCCAACACGGGCGACAAGCTGCACAAGGGCGCCGACATCATGGCCAGCGCGTCGCTCGACGCGGTATACCTGGGCCTCGTGTCGCACTGGGATGATCCGGCTGCGCTCGTTATCGGCGGCCATGAGCCGCCCACCTTGCTGCGCGGCGCCGCGCCGGTGCTGGCCGGGCTCGGTAGCGTCGAGCGCATGATGGCGCTCGACACGCTGACCTATCTGCCCGACGACATCCTGGTCAAGGTCGACCGGGCCGCCATGAGCGTGTCGCTGGAAACCCGGGTGCCATTTCTGGATCACCGCGTGATCGAGTTCGCCGCGCGGTTGCCGCTGGCGCTGAAACTGCGCGACGGCGCGAGCAAATGGGCGCTGCGGCAAGTGTTGTATCGCTACGTGCCGCAAGCACTCATCGAGCGGCCCAAGATGGGCTTTGGCGTGCCCATCGGCGACTGGCTGCGGGGCCCGCTGCGCGACTGGGCTGAAACCCTGCTGGCCGAGTCGCGGCTACGCAGCGAAGGCTTCTTCGCGCCTGCGCTGCTGCGCACCCGCTGGCATGAGCACCTGGATGGCCGCCGCAACTGGCAATACCACTTGTGGGATGTCCTGATGTTCCAGTCGTGGCTCGAACAGCAGGCCGGGCCGCACCGTGAGGCGGGTGACGCCGCGCTGTACTGTCCGGCGCCGCCGGCTGTCGCTGCGCCATGCCCGCTGGCGACATGACCCTCGTGCACTGCATCCGCCCTTCCTGAGGATGAACATCATGAACAAAAAAATCGTTATTTCGGTCAATACCGCCTGGAATATCCATAACTTCCGCTCCGGCCTGGTCAAGGCCCTGATCGCGCAAGGCTACGACGTCATGGTGATGGCGCCAGCCGATGCCTATGCGCACCGGCTGGCATCGCTGGGCTGTCGTTTCAAGACGATTTCGATGGACAACAACGGCACCAGTCCCAGCCGTGACCTGTCGCTGCTGGTCAAGTATTGGCGTGTCTTGCAATCGGTGCGCCCGCTGGCCTACCTGGGCTACACGATCAAGCCGAACATCTACGGATCGATCGCCGCGCACCGGCTCGGGATCCCGGTCATCAACAATATCGCGGGCCTCGGCGCAACCTTCATCAGCAACTCGCCATTAACCTACCTCGTCAAGCAGCTGTACCGCTGCTCGCTCAGGCAATCGAACCGGGTGTTCTTCCAGAATGCTGACGATTGCAAGCTGTTCGTCGACGCGGGCCTGGCGCGGCCCGACGTAGCAGAAGTCCTGCCCGGCTCCGGGATCGACTTGCAGCAATTCCAGCCGGCACCGGCGCGGCTCCCCGCAGCGGACGGATTCTGTTTCTTGCTGGTGGCGCGGATGCTTCGCGATAAAGGTATCGACGAATATGCCGCCGCGGCGCGCATCGTGCGCCAGCAATTACCGGGCGTGCGGTTCCAGCTGCTGGGGCCGGTCGATGCGCACAATCCGAACTCGATCCCGCTTGAGCGAATCGCGGACTGGAAAAGCAGTGGCTTGATCGAATATCTGAAAGAAACCGACGACGTCCGGCCCTACCTGGCGCGTGCCGATTGCGTCGTGTTGCCGTCGTACCGCGAGGGTGTGCCGCACACGCTGCTCGAGGCGGCGGCCATGGCACGCCCGATCATCGCCACGAACGTGGCCGGCTGCAAGGACATCGTGGCGCATCAGGCCAATGGCCTGCTATGCAAGGTAAAAGATCCTGCCGACCTGGCCGCCATGATGGTGCGGATGGTTAGTCTGACGCACGCACAGCGCCTGGCCATGGGCCAGGCCGGCAGGAACAAGGTCGTCGCGCAATTCGATGAAAATGTCGTGATCGGACGCTACCTGAACACACTGCGGCAGATCGAAGCCAATGGGCATGCACACGCCGTGCAGGGCCTCGAAACAACGGCGCAAGTCTGATATGACGCTGCGCTTACTGACCGGTAACGCCGCACTGGCCCACATCGGCGCGCAGACGTTCGTCACGGCGTGGCGGGCGCTGCATGCTGTCTGCCCCTGGGCCACCGCCTGCCAGCATCCCGATTTCGTCTTGCCGTGGTACGGCTTGTACGGGGCGCAGTTCGTGCCCGTTGTCGTCCTGCAGGAAGCCGCCGATGGCGCGCTGCTCGGCCTATTGCCGCTGGCGCTGGACGACAAAGGCCAGCGCCTCACCGGCGCCGGGGAACGCCATGCCGAATACCAGGGCTGGCTGCAGCCCCCGGACGCCGGCGCAGTGTTCATCACAAGGGCGCTGCGGGCCATCCGCGACCATCTTCCGCGCGCCGATCTTGCGCTGCGTTACCTGCCGGCCGGCACGCCACTGTCCTGGCTCGATGCGTGGCGCAACGACGCATCCGATGCACGACGGTGGGTGACACTGCGGTCCATGCGCCGGCCACTGATGCAGATCGATGCGGTTGCGATGTACCGGCAGCGCAACAAGAAAAATCATCGGCAAAATAGCAATCGCCTGGGCCGACTGGGCGCGGTGCGGTTCGAGCAGGTTGTCGAGCATGCCCATTTCTTGCGCGTGATCGATGCCATCTGCGACCAGTACGATTTCAGGCAGGCGGCGCTGTACCGCGCAAGGCCGTTCACGCTCGACGCGGCAAAAAAGCGTTTTTATATTGCGCTGCACCGGCAAGGGCTGCTCCACGTCACGATCCTGACGGTGGACGGCGCCATTGCTGCATCCCACATCGGCCTCTTGAGCGCGGGCCGGGCCGTGCATCTGGGGATCAATACCTATCACCCGGCCACATCCGCTCACTCCCCCGGCAATTTGCTCCTGGCCATGCTGGGCGTGCATCTCGCGGCGCAGCAGATGCCGTTGCTCGACCTGACGCCAGGCGGCGACGGGTACAAGGAGCACTTTGCGACGGCACACGATCACGTCTCGACACTGACAATCCACCGCGATCTGCGCAGCTTTCTGCTGACGGCGGCGCGCCAGCGCCTGGTCGATGCCGCCAGGGCTCTGGCGACCTGGGCCGGCTGGCGCCACCATGACGTACTCGCCGTCGTGCATGGCATCCGGCCGCAGCGGTGGGCAAGCGCCGCCGCCGCATGGGTACGGCGCCGTGCACGCCCCCAGGCAGTCTCTCGCATCCTTCGATGCGGGCCTTCCCGCGAGGTCGAGAGTGCGCTGCTGCCAGCCCGCGACAGCTTGCCTGATGTGCTGCAATTTGACGCCGACGATGCGGCATTGGGTTACTGCGCATTCTTGAACACGGTCATGAAGCGGATGGAACGATCCGACCATTTCTATAGCGTCGTCCACGGCAACCGGCTGGGCCTGTTTTGCTGGGTGAATGGTCCCATGGCGGACTCAGACATGGTCCTGTCGGGTTTATATGTGCATCGGCAATGCATGCAGCCCGATCTGGTCGAGGGATTCATTGCAGGCGTCGTGCAGGACATCCGGCGTCGTGCTCCGCAAGCAGCGATTTACTACCAGGGCAGCCTGAGCGCTGAGCTGGACAACAACCTGGCGTGCTGTGGTTTCAGCCCGGCCAACCTGCAACAGGAGCAAGCGGCATGCATAGAAGCGCATTGATCCCCCCGCCCGACAGCATCACGTGCGACATCGGGCAGATCCCCGCCGGCGTCGAAGAAGCCCTGGTGACGACTTATGCATCGCTGCATTCGTCGCTGGCGTTTTTCAGGGTGTTCCGGTCGATCGAACATGCCAGTTGCTACCTGGCCCATCGCGCCGGTGCGCCCAGCACGGTGTTGCTGTTTACATTCAGCGGTCGCCGGATCGACGTCATCAACGAAATGATCGAGGTCGAAGAAGCCGAGATGGCGCGCTTCGCGACCTATGTCTTTGCGCACTTTCCGCAGATTGACGTCATCAGTTTCAAGGCCGTCAAGACCGCGACCCGCGCGCTTGGATATCCGGTGCAACAGTACCGGGCCAAGGGCAGCTATGTCGTCACGCTGCCTGCCACGCCCGATGCCTACAAGGCACGCATCGGCAAGTCCACGCGCGCCAGCATCAATCAGGGCCTGAACGGCATCCGGCGCCACTTCCCGTCGTTCGAGTCGCGCTTTTTCGTCAACGACGAGATCGACGAAGGCCATATCCGGGCGATCGTGGCGTTGAGCGAACAAAAGATCAATGCCGGCGACGCCGTGTTTTTCTATGATGTGGCGCGCCTTACCCGGCTGGCCAGGCTGTGCGGATTCGTGCACGTGATCCTGATCGATGGCCGCATCTGCGCCGGCTCCGTCAATTACCAGGTTGGCGCCAGCTTCTTTGGCGACGCGATGGGGTACGACCCCCAGTATGAAAAATTCGGGCTTGGCAAGTTGTGCGTTTTCCTGACGATCTGCGAAAGCATCGTGCGCGGCGGAACCCGGTTCTATCTGGGCGGCGGCGTGTTCGCTTTCAAAGAACGCTTGCTGGGGGTGCCGTTTTACATGGACGAAGTGCATCTCTATCGTTCGCCCGTAAAACTGCTGCGCAACATCGATCATGCAATCGGCGCCATGCTCGCCGCGGCCACGCGATCGGCCAAGCAACTGCTGCACCAGCACAAGGGGGCGACCTGGGCACGACTCGTGTTCAAGGCGTTCTACCTGTTGCAGCGGCGCAAGTGACACTTTGCCTCCATGGTGAGCCGATGAAGAGCCTGTCGACAAAGCGGCGCAAGTTATTGCTGCGTAGCGCCGCCCTGGGCGCGGCGGCGTTATTGCCAGCCCCAGTTGGCGATGCAACGGGAGGCCAGCCCCGGCGCAACCAGGTGGGCGGCATCAAGGCCGCCATGGTGCCGCCAGCCATCGTCAGCCTGGCTGACTACGGCGGTTTGCCCGGGGCGCAAACGGCAGCGCTGGTGGGGGCGTTTCGCCAGGCACTCGATGCGCTGGCGGATCAAGGCGGTGGCACGCTGCTGGTCCCGCGTGGTGTCTACGATTTTGGTCACTGCCCCGACGCCGCGACGCTCGTGCTGTGCCGCAATGCGCGCGACATTGCCATCTCGGCGTATGGCGCTCTGTTTACGGTCACGACGGCGGCCAACGTCATGCCCAACCTGTTTTACTTTTTCAATTTTCAGAACATCACGATTGCCGGCGCCAGTTTCGCCGATGCAGGATTCGACCCGCGGCCCGACTGGCGCGGCATGGTGTGCGTGGGGATCCAGGCGGACCGGCCAAGCCATGGCTTCACACTGGTCGACTGCTATGCCGAAAGGGTGGTGAGTCTGCTCTCGTCGCATAACAACGCCGCCACGCGACGCTTTCTTTCCAATATTTGTGTCCACGGCGAAGTGCGCTACGCGTATTACGGCGTCAACGCCAGTTTCATCAGGGAGAACGCCGAGATCGACCTGGTCTGTCACGACGTGCGACGGGCCGTCATCGCGTCGGCGCTGCGCAATGCCGACATCCGGGTAACGGCGTCCAGCACCGCCCAGTGGCCTGGTAGCAATGGGCTCATCGCACTGATTTGCTCTGGCGCCAGCGTCGGCAATGTAAAGAATGTACGGATCGTGCTCGCGGCTTCGGGCGAGGGCAACTACGGCAGCTATGTTCACCTTTATCACCAGGGCGATCAAACTGAAGGCACGATCCGCAACATCGACGCCACGGTCCATGTCGCCCATGCTGCCCCCGCCACGAGCCTGTTCCTGTTCGACCACGAAGCCCGCTTCGTCAAAGCGACCACGTCCCGGGTATGGGACCGCATCGCGCTGCACGGCACGATTACCGGCGACTTCGACGGCCGCATCGTCGCCAATCCATCAGTCAGCGCCAGGCCCGGCACGGTTTGCCTGGATCGTCACCTGGCTCAGCGTGCACATGCGCATCCCGGGCACATGGCGCTGGTGGTGCAATGAAACCTGGAGGCGACGCAGGGCCATGCGATTACTGATCTACATTCATTCGCTGGAAAATGGCGGCGCCGAGCGCGTGGTCGCCAATCTCGCCAACTACTGGGCGTCGCTTGGCTGGGCCGTCACGGTGGTGACCGTGGCCCCGCAGGCGCGGGATTTCTACGTGCTTGATGCCGGCGTCGGCCGCCGCTGCCTTGATCTCGCGAGCCAGGGCGGCGGCTTGTTCGTTGGCGTCGTGCGCACGGCCCGGCGTACGCGTGCGTTGCGCCGGGTGCTGCGCGAGGTGCAGCCCGCTGTCGCTTTGTCCGCCATGCACACGGCCAATGTCGTGCTGGCGTTGGCGGCGCGCGGCCTGCCTGGCGTGCGCACGGTGGGCTCCGAACACAACTTCCCGCCCAAGGCGCCGATGGGCGTGGTGTGGGAAACGCTGCGGCGCCATGCTTACGGCCACTTGCACGCTGTCGTCGCGCTGACCCATGAGTGCGCGCACTGGCTGGAACGCCATTCCCATGCCCGGCGCGTTCCCGTCATTCCGAACCCTGTCGTGTGGCCATTGTCGCAGCATGCGCCGCTGGTCAATCCCGCGACCTCGTGCGCGCCCGGCCGGCAGATCCTGCTGGGGGTTGGCCGGCTCAGTGAAGAGAAAAACTTCACGACCCTGATTGCCATCTTTGCCCGGCTAGCGCCCCTGCACCCAGACTGGGACCTCGTCATCCTGGGGGAGGGCGCGCAGCGCGCAGCGCTGTCTGCGCAGGTGCAGGCCGGCGGGCTGGGGCAGCGCGTGTTCTTGCCCGGCAGTGTCGGCAATATGGGCGACTGGTATGCGCGGGCCAGTCTGTATGCCATGAGTTCGCATTTCGAGGGCTTTCCCAACACGCTGGTCGAAGCCATGGCGTATGGCTTGCCGGCGGTAAGCTTCGATTGCGATACCGGCCCCCGGGACATCATCCGCCATGGGATCGATGGCGTGCTGGTTGCGCCCGGTGACGTCGAAGGCATGGCGTCGACGCTCGATACCCTGATGCGTGACAGCCGTGCACGGGCCAGATTCGCGCAGCGCGCCGTCGATGCGCGAGAGCGGTTCTCGATGGAGAAAATATCGCGCATGTGGGAAACCGTCTTCACACCATCGGCGTGCAGGCATGGCGTCAAGGCTGACGTTGTTGCTGAATGAGCCACGCAGTGTAATCAGTCCACAAGCAATACCCCGCCTGTTGTTCTCCCAATCTCATCGCTTCACTACCAGCCTCGAGCACGCTCCGGCTACGTCACGCATTTAAAAAATTTCTAATCTGCAATTGCTTGGAGCAATGTTGCAACGTTTCAGTTTGCCCAAAGAAAAATATTTGGGGAACTAATTGAGCCGAAGCATCTCCAACGCCAGTGTTTGAATTTTTAAGAAGCATTTTTCTGACACACATCAGACGTTGGCGCTGAATTCCTGTTAGCCCCCTGTACCCATCGTGGACCGGCAGGAAACCAAAGCGGTGACATTTTTCTCAAGGAAATTATTTTTTATTTCTCGGAACCAATCGCTTTGAGGAAACTCAAACGAGTTCATGATTCCAGGAATGAGGAGATGCCATGATCGATAGCACGTCGTTGTAGTCACAGCACGCCCAGCAGGGGATGTCTGCGTGCGCTTTCTCGCGTCATGTCGTGGGAAGACCATCTGTCTTCTCGTCGCCAGTTATCCACCATAGCGCCTTGCCGCGCTTCCCCGCCGCTAGCTGATCGTCAGTCGATACAGCTAGTCCATTTCAGCAGGTCCTGCGGATATCCCTGCCACTCCGATGCGAGCGGCAGCGGGATCGTCACGCTCTTTGTCTGCGGATGCTTCCCGCCACTTGCACTGCAAGCGGCGATGGGATCGTCACGCCCCGGTTGTTGGATTTTTTATATAAAGCGATTTTCAAATGTCACCTATTCACATCGATTCCATTCCTTCCGTCCGTCGCCCAATCGGGCTCGCACTGCTGTGCGCCGGGCTTCTTTCCAGCACGGTGCTGATGTCGGCTGCTGTCGCTGCGCCTGTCGCGCTGGCCTCGGTCACGGCGGGCCCGACGACGGCAAGCAGCGACGGCACCAATCTCAGTATCCGCATTCGTTATACCGGCACGCCGGCCTGGGTGCGTGTGTACATCGATAACGATGCCGTCACCACGACCGGTTATGCATTCAACGGCGTCGGCGCCGGCTACATGATCGAGAATGGCCGCCTGTACCGCTACAGCGGCAGCAACGGCTCCTGGGCCTGGACCTTCGTCAAAACCGTGCCGTACGCATCGGCCAGTAACCTCGCGACGATAACGGTGACTCGTGCCGAACTCGGCGGCGCCGACAACATCAGCCTCATCACCCAGACCGATCCCCCAGCGCAACTCTCGCCGATCCTGCGCCTGTCGATCACCAAGGCAACGCCTGCCCCGACGCCGACGCCGACGCCGACGCCAACGCCGACGCCAACACCGACGCCAACACCGACGCCGACGCCAACCCCGACGCCAACGCCAACGCCAACGCCAACGCCAACGCCAACGCCAACGCCAACGCCAACGCCAACGCCAACCCCGGGCGCCACGGTGCCAGTGAACTACACCGCCAGCACGGCCATCATCACCAACCCGGAGCGCGGCTTTTACCGCCACGTTGGCTGCGAAACGCCACTGAGCCAGTCGCAACTGACGAGCTTCCGCACCTCGGGCGGTGAATCGCTGATGCTGTGCGTGTTCTATCTGCGCAGCTTCGTCAACGCACCGATCAGCCAGACCACGCTCAATCTGTTCCAGCAACAGATGGACACAGTGCGCAAGGCTGGTCTGAAAGCCATCGTCCGCTTCGCCTACAACGACAACAACTCGCCGGTCGATGCGACCCCGGCGATGGTCAACACCCACCTGTCGCAGCTGGCGCCGTACCTGACAGCCAACAAGGACATTATCGCCGTCGTGCAAGCTGGCCTGATCGGTGCCTGGGGCGAGTGGGGCAACACCAACAACTATGGCGACAGCTACAACATGACTGCCAAGAACATTGCTGACCGCAAATCGGTGGTCGACAAGCTGCTGCAAGTGGTGCCGGCCGAACGCATGGTGCAGTTGCGCATGCCCCTGTTCAAGACCAAGCTGTACACCCCGACCGCACTGACCCCGAGCGAGGCCTACAACGGTTCGGCCAAGGCGCGCCTGGGCCACCACAACGATTGCTTCCTGTCCAACGCGTCGGATTACGGCACCTATATCAATCCATCGGTGGAGTTCCCGTACCTGGCGGCCGAAACGAACTACGTCCCATCGGGCGGCGAGACCTGCAACTACGCGCCGCCACGCAGCGATTGCCCGACCGCCCTTGCCGAAATGGGCCGCTTCCACTGGTCGTACCTGAACCTGGACTACAACACGACGGTGCTGAACAACTGGAAAACGCAGGGTTGCTTTACCCAGGTCAAGCAAAAGCTGGGCTACCGCTTCGTGCTCAAGAGCGGCGCGTTCTCGCGCACGGCGAAACCTGGTGGCGGCTTCGTCGTCAACCTGCAGCTGCAGAACGAGGGCTGGTCGGCGCCATTCAACAGCCGTGACGTGGAACTCGTGTTCCGCAACACGGCGAGTGGGGCAACCCACCGCGTCAAGCTGGCAACCGACCCCCGCCATTGGCTGTCGAACCAGACCGTGACGATCAACCAGACCGTGGCGCTGCCCGCCAATATGGCGGCCGGTTCGTACTCGGTGCTGCTGAACCTGCCGGATCCACAGGCGTCGCTGCGCGATCGCCCCGAGTATGCGATCCAGCTGGCCAACAGCAACACGTGGGAAGCGTCGACCGGGTTCAACAACCTGCAGCATACGGTTGGCGTCGCACCATAAGCACCATAAGCAGAATCGCGGCCTGATGCCGAAAGGCGGGCAATAAAAGAGCCAGGCCGGTTTGCCGGTCTGGCTTTTGCGTTTCGGCGTTTCTTCCAGGGCGTGCTGGGCTGTAAGCTGGCGCAGGTGAGGGCGGTCGTGCTGACTTGCCTGGAGAATGGCGAGGTCAGCCGCGCGGCGTTTGCCGGCAACACCACGCAGGATCTGGCGGGGCTGATGGTGCTAAATTTGCCGGTGGCGGCCGGCGCCAGAACGTCGGCGTCACGGCACTGGTGTAGACTGGCAGCTTGTGTCTGATCGGCCGCATCAGACCACCTTTCAGACCAGGACAGCACACGATGAACAGTTTTGCCTCATGGCAGGCACGGGCGGCGGAATACAGCGCCACCAGCAAGCGTGAAACCGTGTTGTTTCTGGCGTATGAAGCAGCGTCGGCATCCGAGGCCAGTGCCGCAGGCTTTGAATTGGTCGGAACGAGCTGGGACGCCAATGGCGTCGAGGTCAAGGCGTATAAATCGAAGCCGCCGGGCGTACCGGAATTCGGGTGCATCATTTGCGGTAAAAATTCGCAGTATTACCATGGCGTGTATTGCTGCGGAAGGAAACGGGTTCTGATGCTGTGAACGCTGCAATCGCAGCATGACGACAATCACAACGTGACGCGGCGCGGTATCGCGCAAGACGACCACCGATCCAGGCATGGACAAATAAAAAGCCAGACCGGCTGACGCCTCGTCTGGCTTTTTGTTGTCTGGTCGGGGTGAGAGGATTCGAACCTCCGGCCTCTACGTCCCGAACGTAGCGCTCTACCGGGCTAAGCTACACCCCGACGGTTCGGGGTGTACGTACAACCACCCCGGGATGGTCGTAATATAAAATCGCTTAGTGGTTCCTGTCAACGGCGAAGCTGCTCAGTTGCAGCAGGCTGTTCTTGAACAGGCTGTCGGGCAATCCGGCAATCGCTTCCGATGCCCGGCGCGCTGCCTGTTCAGCCTGCGCCCGCGTGTAATCGAGCGCGCCGCTCGACGTTACGGCGGCCAGCACGGCGTCGAATTGTGCTTCGTCGCCTTGCTCGATGCAGCTGCGGACCAGTTCGCGCTGCTCCGGCGTGCCGTGTTCCATCAGCCAGATCAGGGGCAGGGTCGGTTTGCCTTCGCGCAGATCGTCCCCCAGGTTCTTGCCGATCTCGGCGGCGTCGCCAGCGTAGTCGAGCACGTCGTCGATCAGCTGGAATGCGGTGCCCAGAGAGCGGCCGTATTCGCCAGCGGCGGCGATCTGGGCGTCGTTCGCGCCGGCGATCAGCGCGCCCAGTTCGGCAGCGGCTTCGAACAGCTTGGCGGTCTTGGAGCGGATCACGAGCAGGTAGCTCGCTTCGGTCACATCCGGATCGTGCATGTTCAGCAGTTGCAGCACTTCGCCTTCGGCGATCACGTTGGTGGCGTCGGACAGGATCTGCATGATGCGCATGCTGTCGAGGCCCACCATCATCTGGAACGCGCGCGAGTAGAGGAAGTCGCCGACCAGCACCGAGGCGGCGTTGCCGAACAGCGCGTTGGCGGTCTGGCGGCCGCGGCGCATCGACGATTCGTCGACGACGTCGTCATGCAGCAGCGTTGCGGTGTGGATGAATTCGACGACGGCGGCCAGCTCGTGGTGCGCGGTGCCCCGGTAGCCATAGGCATTGGCCAGCAGCAGTACCAGTACTGGACGGATGCGCTTGCCGCCGGCACTGATGATGTACTCGGCGATCTGGTTGACCAGCGTGACTTCGGAATGCAGCCGCTGGCGGATCACCGTGTTGACGGCCTCCATATCGGGCGCGATCGACTGGACGATGGTGTTCTGTTGGGCGTGTTGGGTAGCGGCTGACAAGGCTGACCTGCGTGAGCGTTGGGTTAACTATAAGAGTGAGGCGATTATACGTCATGGGAGGGCGAACCGTCGGGCTGACAGGGGTGCGCTTGCGAGAGAGCGGGCGATGCCGCCATGGACGCCGCCCGATGCCGTGAAGCGATCGCCGAATGGTTTTGACGCACTGCACCTACTTATGTATAATCCTCTGTTCCCCGGCTTAAGATTAGTCCTGCGTGTCAAGCGCGGGCCGACGCGCCGAGGGGTTCTTTTAACATTTGATGAGGTTTCAAATCATGTACGCGGTCATAAAAACCGGTGGCAAGCAATACAAAGTTGTCGCTGGTGAAAAACTTAAAGTAGAACAGATACCGGCAGACATTGGTTCCGAACTCACGATCGATCAGGTCCTCGCCCTTGGCGAAGGCGAAAGCATCAAGTTTGGTGCTCCGCTGGTCGAAGGTGCAACGGTGCTGGTGAAAGTGGTTTCGCAGGGTCGCCACGACAAAGTGCGTATCTTCAAGATGCGTCGTCGTAAGCACTACCAGAAGCGTATGGGCCATCGCCAAAACTTCACCGAAATCCAGATCGTTTCGATCAACGGCTAATCCCCGTTCCGGTTCCCAGCAACGTCATCCAGGAGTAAATAAATGGCACACAAAAAAGGCGGCGGTACTACCCGCAACGGCCGTGACTCAGAAAGCAAGCGCCTCGGCGTGAAAGTCTACGGCGGCCAGGCAGTCAATGCCGGCGGCATCATCATTCGTCAGCGCGGCACCCCAGTGCGCGCTGGCACCGGCGTCGGTACGGGCAAGGATCACACCCTGTTCGCGCTGGTCACTGGCACCGTCAAGTTCGTCAAGCAAGGCGTCGGCTCGAAGCAATTCGTGACCGTCGTTGCTAACGAAGCAGCGGAAGCAGTCGCAGCGTAATAACGCACTCGCGCCGCTTCCGAGCGGCGCTTCTTTGCAAGGCGCAAGCCTTCCATCGAAAGGCTCTGCCCACGGTAGGGCCTTTTTTAGTTTTTAAGCGGTCACAATCATGAAGTTTATCGACGAAGCAAAAATTGAAGTCATCGGAGGCGACGGCGGCAACGGATGCGCCTCGTTCCGGCGCGAAAAGTTCCGCCCATTTGGCGGACCCGACGGCGGCGATGGCGGCACGGGCAGCTCGATCTTTGTGGTTGCCGACCGCAACGTCAACACGCTGGTCGATTTTCGCTATTCGAAAGTCCACACCGGCAAGCATGGCGAACCGGGCCGCGGCTCGGATTGCTACGGCAAGGGCGCCGAAGACATCTATATGCGCATGCCGGTTGGCACGCTCATCATCGACGATGTCAATGGCGAAATCATTGCCGACCTGACCGAACACGGCCAGACCGAACTGCTCGCCAAAGGCGGCGAGGGCGGCTGGGGCAATATCCACTTTAAAAGTTCGACCAACCGCGCCCCGCGTCAAAAGACCGAAGGCAAGGAAGGGGAGCGTCGCACGTTGCGCCTGGAACTGAAAGTTCTGGCGGACGTGGGCCTCCTGGGCATGCCGAACGCCGGTAAATCGACCTTCATTACCGCCGTCTCGAACGCGCGCCCGAAGATCGCCGATTACCCGTTCACCACCCTGCACCCGAACCTGGGCGTGGTGCGCGTGTCGCACGAGAAAAGCTTTGTTGTGGCCGACATTCCGGGCCTGATCGAAGGCGCCGCTGAAGGTGCGGGCCTGGGTCACCAGTTCCTGCGTCACCTGGCGCGCACCGGCTTGCTGCTGCACATTGTCGACCTGTCGTCGTTCGAAGCGAACATCGATCCGGTCAAAGAAGCCAAAGCCCTGATCAAGGAACTCGAAAAGTACGACGAAGAGCTGCTGAACAAGCCACGTTGGCTCGTGCTCAACAAGCTCGACGTGCTGGACGAGGCCGAGCGCAAGAAGCGCGTCAAGGACATGATCAAGCGCCTGGCCTGGAAGGGTCCGGTCTTCGAGATATCGGCGCTGAACCGCGAAGGTTGCCAGGAACTGATCAACGCGATCTACCTGCACCTGGAAGAAAAGCGTCACGCCGAGCATCGCGCCGAAGAGACCGCGATGACCGAAGAAGCGCGCGGGATTTCGTCGATCGATCCGGACGATCCACGCTTCAAGATCCTCGAAGACTGACCCTTGGCTGGTAGCGTTCCTCAGCCCGCCACCTGGTCGCGCGCCTGGTTGCGCGGCCAGCTGTTGCAGCTGGTCGCGACCGTCAGCTCGCTGGCCTCGCTGGCGGCATTGCTCGATCCCGACCGTATTGCGTCGGCGATGGGCCTGTTTTTGGTTGGCGTGAATGGCTACAGCCAGTTTTACGCCATCTATGTGGGCGTCCGCCTCGCTACCGCGGGGCTGGCGCTGTTGGCGGCCAGGCACGGCAATCAGCCGATCTTGGGCGACCTGACTGCCTTGTTCCTCCTGGCCCAGCCGGCTGGCCGCCTCGCCGCGGCCTTTGCGATCGGCTTGCCCACGGGGGTCTTACTCGCTGTCTGCGCGGTTGAACTGCTGGCAGGACTTTCCCTGCTCGCATTGCGGCCGCGGGGAAAATTCCTGTCGCCATGAACTCTGCCCTCCAACAAGCTTCCCGCATCATCGTCAAGGTCGGCTCCTCCCTCGTCACCGACGAGGGCAGGGGGCTGGACCATACCGCCATTGCCCGCTGGGCGTCCCAGATTGCCGCACTGCGCGCCCTTGGCAAGGACGTGGTCCTGGTCAGCTCGGGCGCCATTGCCGAAGGCATGCTGCGCCTGGGCTTCACGAAGCGCCCCACCGATATCCACGAACTGCAGGCGTGCGCCGCCTGTGGCCAGATGGGCCTGGCGCAAATCTATGAAACGAGCTTTCGCGCGCACGGCGTGCAAACGGCCCAGGTGCTGCTCACGCATGCCGACCTGGCCGACCGCGAACGCTATCTGAACGCGCGCTCGACGCTGACCACCTTGCTGCGCCTGAAGGTGGTGCCGATCATCAACGAGAACGATACCGTCGTTACCGACGAGATCAAGTTCGGCGACAACGACACCCTGGGTGCGCTGGTCGCCAACCTGATCGAGGCCGACGCGCTCGTCATCCTGACCGACCAGCCCGGCTTGTACTCGGCCGACCCGCGCAAGAACCCGGATGCGCGCCTGATCGCGCACGCCCAGGCCGGCGACGTGGCACTGGAAAGCATGGCGGGCGGTGCCGGCACCAGCATCGGTAGCGGTGGCATGCTGACCAAAGTGTTGGCGGCCAAGCGCGCTGCGCGCTCCGGCGCGCACACCGTGATTGCCTGGGGGCGCGAGCCGGATGTCCTCACGCGCCTGGCCGGTGGCGAAGCGATCGGTACGCAATTGCTGGCCCCGACCGGCCGCCTGACGGCGCGCCGCCAGTGGATGGTCGACCATCTGCACACGAGCGGCGAAGTCGTCATCGATGCCGGCGCGGCAGCCAAGCTCACGCGCGAAGGCAAGTCGCTGCTGCCGATCGGCGTCATCGCCGTCAAAGGCGAGTTCGGCCGCGGCCAGGTGGTTACGTGCGTTGACGAAGCGGGCAAGCCGCTGGCGCGCGGATTGACCAATTACGCGAGCAGCGAAGTGCGGCGCATCATGCGCCATTCGTCGACCGAGATCGAGCGCATCCTCGGCTTCGTTGAAGGGCCTGAGCTCATCCATCGCGACAATATGGTCTTGCTGTAGGCAGCGAGCACTAACCAACCGGCTGTTGCGTCAATCTGACGTAACGGCAGGTTTGTCTCCCAAATCGTCCAAAAATATTGCCGCAGAGATTCAAGCGTTACGCTTGGGGATACACTGCGCTTAAGCGCTTCGCGCGTATATATTCAGGACCTGCCATGAAACTAAGTCGCAAATTACCACTGGGTTTTGCCGCCGTCACCTTGCTCGTCGCCTGTGCAGGCTTCTTCGGCATGGCGCAGCTGAACAGCTCGGTCGATACCTACCGCCAGGCGGTGGTCACCGAAGGCCAGGCACAGCAGGTGCAGGCGCTGCTCTCCCACTTCCGCAAGCAGGTCCAGGAATGGAAGAACACCCTGCTGCGTGGCAAACAGGAAAGCGAACGCGTCAAGTACTGGAGCGCGTTCCAGAAGAACGAGACGGAAGTCGCGCAACAGGTCAAGGCCTTGCTGGATGCCATGCCGGAAGGCGAAGTGCGGACGCTGGTGACGCAGTTCGGCGCGGCGCACGCGACCATGGGTGCGGATTTCCGGCGCGGCTACCAGGATTTTGAAGCGGCCGGTTTCGATGCCTCCGCTGGCGATATCGCGGTCAAGGGCAAGGACCGTGCACCGGCCGAGCTGCTGGTGCAGGCCCAGGAAAAAATGTCGGCCGTCAGCCTGGCCAGCGCGGCCCAGGCCGATGCAGTCGGCAAACAGGCCACGCTGCTCAGCTATAGCCTGATGCTGGTGGGCGCCGTGGTGGCCGTGATCGCCGGGATCCTGGTGTCGCGTTCGATCACGCGCCCGCTCGACGAAGCGGTCGAGGCCGCGCGCAGTGTGGCGGCGGGCGACCTGCGCACCGCGATCACGGTGCGCAGCAACGATGAAACGGGCCAGCTGTTGATGGCGTTGAAGGAGATGTCGGCCAGCCTGCAGCGCATCGTGCTCGAAGTGCGTGGCGGGGCCGAGACCATCGCGGTGGCGTCCGGTGAAATCGCGCAGGGTAACCTCGACCTGTCGGCGCGCACCGAGCGTCAGGCCGGCGCGCTCGAAGAGACGGCGTCGTCAATGGAAGAACTGACCTCGACCGTCATCCAGAATGCCGACAATGCGCGCCAGGCCAGCGTGCTGGCCGTGTCAGCCTGCGATGTGGCGGTCAAGGGCGGCAAGGTGGTCGAGCAGGTGGTGGGCACGATGGCGTCGATCAGCGCATCGTCGCGCAAGATCACCGACATCATCGGCGTCATCGACGGCATCGCGTTCCAGACCAATATCCTGGCGCTCAATGCAGCGGTCGAAGCGGCGCGCGCCGGCGAGCAGGGCCGTGGCTTTGCCGTCGTGGCCGGCGAAGTGCGCACCCTCGCGCAGCGTTCGGCGACGGCGGCAAAGGAAATCAAGGACCTGATCGGCGAATCGGTGGCCTGCGTGGAAACGGGCGACCGGCTGGCCGGCGAAGCGGGCGTGACCATGGGCGAGATCCTGGCCAGCGTGCGCGGCGTGATGGACATCATCACCGAGATCAGCGCCGCCAGCAGCGAGCAGAGCCAGGGCATCTCGCAGGTCAACCAGGCCGTCACCGAAATGGATGTCACGACCCAGCAGAATGCGGCGCTGGTCGAGCAGGCCGCTGCCGCAGCGCAATCACTGCGCGAGCAGACGGTGGCACTGACGGAAGTGGTCAGCGTGTTCAAGGTCGAAGAGCCGGCCGGCGCCGTGGCGCCGCCCCGTACCAAACTGGCACTGGCTGCTTGACACGAACCGGGTGCGCGGTAAGATGCCCGCGCGCCCGTAGTGCCGGGATGGGCCCGGTAACCGGTGGCGCACCTTGTGAGCCACCATCCGATGACGCCACTTTCACCTTCCGCCGTGGTCCAGGCGCAGCTCGACGCCTACAATGCCAAAGACCTCGATGCGTTGATGGCCACCTATGCGCCGGATGCGGCGCAATTCGCGCTGCATGGCGACCTGCTGGCGCGCGGCCACGACCAGATACTGTCGCGCTACAAACAGCGTTTTCTCGAACCCGACCTGCACGCGCGGCTGCTGACGCGCACGGTACTGGGCAACTTCGTCACCGACCTCGAGATCGTGACCCGCAACTTCCCGGAAGGTCTGGGCACGGTCGAGATGCTGTGCGTCTACGAAGTGGTGGACGGGCGCATCGTGCGCGCGTCATTCGCGACCGGCGAGACCCGGATTTAGCTTGCCGCCGATCCAGCTGCCGTGGCCGCCGCTACTGCAGCTGGATCGAGTACGCCCGCCGGCGCTGGCGTCTTGTCCCTGAACTCGCACAGGTCAGCAATCAGGCAGTTCCAGCATTTGGGCTTGCGTGCTACGCAGGTGTAGCGCCCGTGCAGGATCAGCCAGTGGTGGGCGTCGTGCAGGAATTCCTTCGGCACGAACTTCAGCAGCTTCTGTTCGACGATGTCGACGTTCTTGCCCGGCGCGATCTTCGTGCGATTCGAGACGCGGAAGATGTGCGTGTCGACCGCCATCGTCGGTTCGCCAAAGGCCGTGTTGAGCACGACGTTCGCAGTCTTGCGTCCCACGCCCGGCAACGCCTCGAGCGCTTCGCGCACGGGCGGTACTTCGCCGCCATGCTGATCGACCAGGATCTGGCAGGTGGCGATCACGTTCCTGGCCTTCGTGTTGTACAGGCCAATGGTCGCGATATAGGTCTTGAGCTCATCAATGCCCAGGTCGAGGATCGCCTGCGGCGTGTTCGCCACCGGGAACAAGCGGCGCATGGCCTTGTTCACGCCGACGTCGGTCGACTGGGCCGACAACAGGACCGCGATCAGCAATTCGAACGGGGTCGAAAATTCGAGCTCGGTGGTGGGCGTCGGGTTGGCCGCGCGAAAGCGCGTGAAAATCTCGTGGCGTTTGGCGGAATTCATGCAGGTCAGGTCGGGTCGGTGTTGCCGGCGGCCTTCAGGCGCGCGCGTTCCATGGCGGCGGCGATGATCGCGCGCTTGCGCTCTTTTTCTGCCAGCTCTTCGGGGGTATTGGTTGCTTCTGCCGTGACTTCACGCATCTTTTGCACGGCCTTGGCGGCCAGCCTCGCGTCGTTCTCGTCGCGCTCGCGGCGCAGACGTGCTTCGCGGAAGTCGTGGCGGCTGCGCGCCGCATCGGCTGCCGGCTGGCTCCAGGCATCCCAGCCGGTGCGTTCGCCGGTGACCGGCACCATCGCGATGCAGTCGACCGGGCAAGGCGCCACGCACAGGTCGCAGCCGGTGCACAGGCTCGGCAGGATCGTGTGCATCTGCTTGGCCGCGCCCAGGATCGCATCGACGGGACACGCCTGGATGCACAGCGTGCAGCCAATGCACAGCGCCTCGTCGATGAAGGCCACCGGGCGCGGACGCTCAATGCCATTGGCCGGATTGATCGGGATCACGGCGCGGCCCGTGGCGGCGGCCAGGCGGCGCACGCCTTCCATGCCGCCGGGTGGGCACTGGTTGATGTCGGCTTCGCCGCTGGCGATCGCTTCCGCATACGGACGGCACGCGGGATAGCCGCACTTGGTGCACTGGGTCTGCGGCAGCAGGTCTTCGAGCTGGTCGGCGAGGGCTTTGGTCACGGTGTGGCGGATCTGGTAAAGCCGACATTATCCGCCAAAATGCCGGGCGCTGCGGTGAAACCCGGCGCGCCGGCATGGCGTCGAAACGGATGCATCACGTGCGTGGTCAATCGAACAGAGGTGTTGGCCGTAACCTGCTGTACTATAAACCGATCCACCGACGAGGACTGACATGAACGAATTGATCGCCCCGTTGCTGTTTGCTGCCATTTTTTCTGCAGGTGACAACCTGCACACGCGCAACACCAAGGACAGCCATGCCACGGCGCCGCCCGAGCATACCGAGGTGGCGCTGGAGCTGCCGTCGCTGTACCGCAGCGTCGAATCCAGCGGCGAGTTGCGCCGTGGCGAGCGTCTGCCCGCACGCTATCAGGCGGTCCAGTACGTGGTCGAGGACTGGCGCAAGCTGCGCCTGACCAAGCCACCGCGCGGGCATCAGTGGGTGCAGGCCGATCGCAGCTTCGCGCTCGTGGCCATCGCCACTGGCCGGGTCGAGCAGGTGGTGCTGGGGCGCTGAGCGTATCTAGATCACAAAAAAAATGCCATGGCGCTTGCCATGGCATTGTTCATTCAGCGGTCGCTTATTTGTTGTCGCGGATGAATTGTGTGATCTTCGGACAAACGATCTCGCGCCAGCGGCGGCCCGAGAAGATGCCGTAGTGGCCGGCTTTCTCGACGACAAACGCCTGTTTTTTCTCGGCCGGCACGCCACTGCACAGGTCGTGCGCAGCGCTGGTCTGGCCGATGCCCGAAATATCGTCCAGCTCGCCTTCGACGGTGAGCAATGCCACCGTTTTGATGTCCTGCGGGCGCACCAGATTGCCACCGACGTTCCACGTGCCTTTCGGCAGGCTGAAATCCTGGAACACGGTCTTGATCGTGTCCAGGTAGTACTCGGCGGGCATGTCGAGCACGGCGTTGTATTCATCGTAGAACTGGCGGTGCGATTCGGCCGAATCGTCGTCGCCCTGCACCAGGTGCTGGTAGAACTCGCGGTGGCTCTGGGCGTGGCGGCCCGGGTTCATCGCGATGAAGCCGGCGTGCTGCAGGAAGCCGGGATACACCTTGCGGCCAAAGCCCGGGTAGTTGCCCGGCACCGAATAGATCACGGTGTTCTCGAACCACGAGAACGGCTTTTCGACGGCCAGGTCGTTGACGGCGGTGGGTGATTTGCGCGGGTCGATTGGGCCGCCCATCATCGTCATCGTCTTCGGCAGCTTGGCGTCTTTCTCGCTTGCCATCAGCGCGATCGCGGCCAGCACCGGCACGGTCGGCTGGCACACGGAGATCACATGCACGTCCGGGCCCAGGTGACGGATGAAGTCCTGAATGTAGAAGATGTAATTGTCGAGGTGGAACGGGCCGTCGGACAGCGGCACCATGCGCGCGTCGGTCCAGTCGGTGATGAACACGTCATGGTCGACCAGCAGCGCCTTGACCGTGTCGCGCAGCAGCGTGGCATGGTGGCCGGACAGCGGCGCGACGAGCAGCACGGTCGGCTGGGCGAGGGCGGCGATGCCGGCGGCGGGCAAGTCCTTCTTGAAGTGCAGCAGGCTGCAGAACGGCTTTTCGAGCACGATCTCTTCGACGATGCCGACTTCTTCGCCCTTGATGGTGGTGGTCTTCAAACCGAATGCCGGCTTCTGGTATTCCTTGCCCAGGCGGTACATCAACTCGTATCCGGCGGCGATCCGCTGCGAAAACGGGGTGTGTGCAAACGGCGAGACGGGATTGGAAAACATCTTCGACGACGCCTCAGCCCACTGCATGAGTGGGGTCAGGAAGGAGCGTTGCATTTCGTGCAATTGGTAAAGCATAAATAAATCCTTCTATTAACTGCGCGCGCCGCAAAAGATTTGCGTTGAAGCTTCAACGATTATAGGGGATTTGCTTTTGGCTTGTGGAAACCTGAGCGGGCATGATGCTGAAGCATGCTGCACTTGTAGCATATTTACCCGTGCGCGCTTCGTTGGGCATCCCACATAAAACAAAACGCCCCGCGATGCGGGGCGTTTTAACGGGACGTTGTCGTTGCGATGTTACTGAACGACGGTGACCGGCTGTTTAGTCGAAGACTGGCGTCTCGACGCCGAGGATCTTGTGCAGTTTTGGCGACGTGGTCGTGTACTGCATGTGGATCTTCTTGTCCGGGAAGATGTAGGGTGCAGCGCCGAACGCAGCCAGTGCCGCTTCGTGGAAGCCCGACAGGATCAGCTTTTTCTTGCCCGGATAGGTGTTGATGTCGCCGACGGCGAAGATGCCCGGGACATTCGTCTCGAACTTCTCGGTGTCGACCACTTTCAGCTGCTTGCGCTCGATGTCCAGGCCCCATTCGGCGATCGGGCCCAGCTTTGGCGACAGGCCGAAGAATACCAGCAGCATGTCCAGCGGCACGCGGCGGGTGACGCCGTCGGCGCCGGTGACCTTCACTTCGGTCAGCTTGCCGTCTTTTTCATCGAAGCCGGTGACCTGGCCGGTGATCAGCTGCATTTCGTATTCGTCGCACAGCGCCTTCATCTTGGCCACCGAGCTCGGGGCCGCGCGGAAGTCGTCACGGCGGTGCACCAGCACCACGGACTCTGCCTTGCCGACGAAGTTCAGCGCCCAGTCGAGCGCCGAGTCGCCGCCGCCGCAGATGACGATGTTCTTGCCGTCGAAACGTGCCGGATCCTTGACACGGTAGAACAGCTGTTCGTTTTCGAACTTGTCGATTGCGTCGACCTTGATCGTGCGCGCCTGGAACGAACCGACGCCGGCAGCGATGAAGATGGTCTTGGTGATGAACTGGGTACCGGTCGACGTCTCGACATTGAACCGGTTGTCTTCACGGCGCTGCACGCCGGTGACTTCCTGGCCCAGGTGGAACGTTGGCTCGAACGGCTCGATCTGCTTGAGCAGGTTGTCGGTCAGTTCCTGGCCGGTGCAGACCGGCACGGCCGGAATGTCATAGATCGGCTTGTCCGGGTACAGTTCCACGCACTGGCCGCCAACGGCTGGCAGCGAATCGATGACGTGGGCCTTGATTTCGAGCAGGCCCAGTTCGAAGACCTGGAACAGGCCGACCGGACCGGCGCCGATGATGACGGCATCGGTCTCGATGGCGCCGGCGAACGAACTGTTGGGAGCGATGCTGCCCGCTTCGTGGGTGGCACTGATAGTCATGCGCTTAAATCCTGTGATGTTTGAATGGTGAGGCGAGGGCGGCCGGAGCCGCCACGCGTAACGCCCGCGCGACCGGCGCCGGCGCACAACAGCCGGCGCGACGGCGACCTGACCGCCCGATCAGCGAACCAGTTGGTCGAGCTTGTCCGTGACGTCTTTCCACTTGTCGGCCTCTGGCAGGGCGGCTTTCGTCTTGGTAATCGACGGCCAGAAGCGCGACAGATCGGCATTGATCTTGATGAACTGCTGTTGATCGCCGGGCACGTCTTCTTCGGCAAAGATTGCATTCACGGGGCACTCGGCGACGCACACGGCGCAATCGATGCACTCGTCGGGATCGATGGCGAGGAAATTCGGGCCTTCCCGGAAACAATCTACCGGGCATACATCGACGCAGTCGGTGTAACGACAGCTGATGCACGATTCGGTGACAACGTGGGTCATAACAGTCCTATCAGTTGGTGGGGTGTCGCATTGCCGGGCGCACGAGGGCCGGCCGGACAAGACAAAGCACTGTATTTTAGGGCAATTCGGGTTTTCTCACAAACTCGCTTATATACACAATGGACATAAGCAAATGACGAGCTGTACCGCACGGGCGTGCGGTTCGCGCACGGGTGCGGCGTCAGGCAGCCTGGCGCAAGGGTACCAGCAGATTGTGCCATTCGCTGCCGCCGATGGCGGTGCGTGTGCTGATGCTTATGCTGATGCGCGCAGCGACGCGTGGGCGGCCAGGGCGGCCATGGACGTGGACAGACTGGCGCCGTGGTCGTATTCGGGCAATTGCATGGTGCCGCAGCAGGCGTGCCGGTCTTGCCGGGCGCCAGGGGCATCGCACACACAGGCCGCCAGCGGCGCGCCGGGCAGGTACACGTCTTCGGTTGTGCCGGCTGGCGCTGCGCCGGTCTCGACCACTTCGCGCCGGCTGAACTGGTTGCGGATGAAGCCGCCATACGCAGCGGGCTTGCCATCGGCCGCGACCACCACCAGCATGGCGTTGACGACGTCGGCGAACGTGGCGGCCGAGTCGGGTGCGCCAATCAGCGCGCGCAGCAGCACGCCGCCCAGGTAGGCCGCCACCCGGTGCAGCACGGCGGCGTCGTCTTCGCGCTCGGGGTTGCGCTCATGGGCAAACAGGTCTGCCAGCACGTCGTACACGGCGCCCGTAAACACCTGGGAGATGGCATGCACCTGGGTGCCCACCTGGCTCAGGCGCAGGTCGTTGTCGGCATTGCGCAAGCCGTTGCGGTTGCCCAACGCCAGCCCGAACTGCTCGGCGACGTCGCTCAGGAAGGAGGTGTCGTGCAGATTGGCCTTGGTCTGGGCGACGAGGGCTTCGCACTGATCGAACTGCGACAAGGCAAGGAAAATGGCAGTGAGGTCGCCAAACGATTCGTGCAGACCGCCCGTCTGGGGCGGGGCGTCGGCCTGCAGCCAGCGCGGCTTGATGCCGTCGAGGATCGCGTGGGCAGTCTCGTGCGAGACGATATCGAACGAACGGCAGGTGAACACCCGCCCGGCGCCGCCGGCGGGGACGAAGTCGCCGAACTTCAGGCAGCCCTGGGTGCGGCTGTAGAACGCGTTCATGATGTCGGGCAGACCGTGGGGGAAGACGCGCAGCGGGCTGCTGTCGATGCTGCTGTTCCATTGCCATGGCAGCGGCATGGCGACGCCAGCTGTTGCCAGCACGCGCTGGTACATGGTCAGGGTCTGGCGCACGACGGCAAAGGTGTGCACGGCGTCGAACTGGGGCGTGTCGGCCTGGGTGACGAAGTCGCCGGCGGCATTCGGCTCGACCTGCTCGATGCCGGGCACGCCGGGCGCGATGCGGGCGTCGCGCGGGCCGGCCAGCACGGCGCCTGGCAAATACGCCGTGCGGGTGCCGATGGCGCCCACCGACGGGTCTTGCTTCCACATCAGCACGCGGGCACCGAAGGCGTGCGGCAGTGGCTCGGCATCGACGGGCGGGTCGGGCTCAAGCGGCGCCTCGAAAGGTTGCTGGAGATGCATATCCATGAAGGCTCCTCGCGTCATGATGGCGTTCGCTTTCATGGTCGCGCGCCATGACGGGCACGCTTTGAGACGCGTCAATTGCGGCGTGACGAATGCATCAGTTCTAGCGAACTCTGGCATACGACCGCGTCAACTGGCATCATGGCGGATTGTTCGCAATATTTAGGAAGGAATGTCCCGATGGCGGAAATCAGCATCGTCCAGCAACACACCCTGAGCCCGGCTGCGGCGCGCACGGCGGCCGAGCAAGTGGCGCAGCGTATTGCGACCGAGTATGGACTGGCATGCCAGTGGGATGGCGACGTGCTGCGCTTCGAGCGCAGTGGCGTGGAGGGCGCATTGACGCTGGAAGACCAGCAGGCGGCGATGCGGATCAACCTGGGATTCTTGATGGGCGCCTTCGCGCCGGCCATCGAGGCCAAGGTGGCGGAGAAGATGCGCAAGACCTTCACCGCCTAGTACCCTAGTACATTGATTCGTTGAATCAGCCTTTCAGCTCTTCGATCAGATCGATGTATTGCTGCTGGGCTTCTTCTTGCGACGTGCCGGCCAGACCGGCCCAGGCGTCGAACTTGGCGCGTGCCACGAAATCGGTCATGCCCGGACGCTCGCCGGTCGCGTCGCCGCTCGAACCCTGCTTGTACAGCGCATAGATCTTCAGCAAGGTCATATTGTCCGGACGCTCCGACAGATTCTTCGAATCGAGCTGGGCCTGGGTGAATTGTTCTTGGACGCTCATGGAAACTCCTGTGATGGTGGGTTGCAGTCTTGTCGCTCGGACAAGGCGGCAGGCATCTTAGCGCAGGAGGTGGGGACGACCCGGGGATTGCGCCGTACTTTAGAGGGGAACTTCAAATGCGGTGCGGTACCTGCCATGCGCCGCCGGAGAGGCGGTGCATGGCAGCGAAGCGATGCTATGGCTTAGACAGCCAGCAGGTCGACGTCGAAGATCAGGGTGGCGTTTGGTGGAATGACACCGCCGGCGCCGCGCGCGCCATAGCCCAGGGCTGCAGGGATGGTCAGGCGACGCGAGCCGCCGATTTTCATGCCTTGCACGCCTTCGTCCCAGCCGCGGATGACCTGGCCGGCGCCGAGTGCGAACTCGAACGGATCGCCACGGTCTTTGCTCGAATCGAACTTGGCGCCGAGGCTGCCGTCGTCGTTGCGCAGCCAGCCGGTGTAGTGCACGGTGACGTGCTGGCCAGCCTTGGCTTCGTCGCCGGTGCCGGTGACGAGTTCTTCGTATTGCAGGCCAGAATCGGTAGTGATGGTGGACATGGTCTTCCTTGTTGTTCAGATTGAACGGCGATTGTAGTGCATGGGTCGGGAAACCGCCATTGTCCGGGCCAGCCGTGCGCCCGTTGCAGCCCGGCGCGCTCCCGTAGAATGCGCTCTTGACCTTTCCAACTGGAGTAGCCATGCCGCATGCCGACAGCGCGACCGTGATTCCGAGGACCGCTCCGATGAAGGGCGTCCTGCTTGCCTGGCGGCGCGCGCTGCGCTCGCAGTTCAGCGGCCGCATGCTATTGCTCTCGCTGGTCCCGCTGCTGCTCTCGCTCTCGCTGTGGGGCGTGGCGATGTGGCTGGGCCTGCAGCCGCTGCTCGATTGGCTGCACGGGCTGTTTACTGACTACGGCGGCTTCGATGCAAGCAACAGCATGCTGGGCATGGTCGGTCTGGGCATGCTCAAGGTCATGGTCGTGCCGCTGCTGGCAATTGCCTTGCTGCTGCCCCTGATGATTGCCTCGAGCCTGCTGTTCATGGGCATCGTCGCGATGCCGGCCATCGAGCGCCACGTGAGCGGCCGTCACTTCCCCGCGCTCGACAGGAAAGAGGGCGGCTCGTTCGTCGGCAGCCTGGCCATCAACGTCGGTAGTACGGCCGTGTTCGCACTGCTGTGGCTCTTCACGCTGCCGCTGTATGCCATCCCGCCGCTGGCCTGGCTGGTGCAGGCCGGCCTGTGGGCCTGGGTCACGTCGCGCGTGATGAGCTATGACGCGCTGGCCGCGCACGCCAGCGGGGCCGAGCGCCAGGTGCTGATGCGCACCTGCCGTCCGGCGCTGCTGACAATCGGCCTGGTCTCCGGCCTGGCCGGCGCGCTGCCCGGCATCGCGTGGATGGGCGGGGCAGTGATCTCGGTCGTGCTGTTCCCGGTGCTGGCGCTGGTGTCGCTGTGGCTGTACATCATGCTCTTTTTGTTTGCCGGGCTCTGGTTCCAGTACTACTGCCTGCAGGCACTGGCAGAGTTGCGCGCGCAGCAGATTCCAGCACATCCCGGCGCTGGCGCGTCCATCTAAATCAGTGGTGCGCGGTGCACCGGTACCGTGTCGGGCGCGTTAACTGCCAGCGTCGACCGTGCATACGGCGCTTGATGCGTTGCTGCCAACAGTCGTGACGCACGGGCATCGCTTGCGGCCATGCTATTTAACCAACCCGTTGTTTTTTTGCGAAAATATTCCGGTATAGGCCGATTTGTTAAACGGTATCTCGCGTCTATCTTATTGATGTGGTGGAATATTACCTATGGACGGGGCGATCTGGAGTGGGATTGCACTGCTGAAATTTGTGAACTAACAGACACCACAATCACTCGAACGGACCAGCAGCAATAGATGGCGAGCAGGTTGGCGGGGGTTGCAAGCGTTTTGATTCGGACCGGTTAAGCCATCATGGAAAGTATTCGTCGCCTCGTGCGACCAAACAATGTATTCGGCAAGCGCGCCGCCACCTCGCGGAGCGAACCGACCATGGACGGCGCAGTTGCTGCGCCAGTCGTCGCCGCAGCCGGTGCTGCAGCGTCGGGGGCGTCTGCGTCCCCGTCCGTGCCGGATTCGGCGGGTGACGTTCCCCTGCACGATGCCTTCCCGCACCTGGCCGACAACGGCCACGGCAACGGCGGCGGGCCGGGCGACCCGTCCGGCGGGCCGGATGGCTCGCCGCCAGCACCGCGCAAGCGCCGCTGGAAGCTCTGGCTCGCCCTGATCGGCTTGCTGCTGATCGCGGCCGCCGCCGCCTGGGCCGTGATGGAAACCCGCACCTCGCGCCTGCAGTCGAAAATCTTCGCCGACATGGCCAGCGAACTCACGTTCCGCATGGCCAATGGCCCGAGCGATTCGATCCGCTTCCCGGCCGCCAGCCCGTACGACACCCGCCTCGGTTACGCCGGCCTGCCGAAATACCTCGAGCGCCTGCAGACGCGCGACTACGCGATCGCGGCGCAGGCGCGCATCTCGCCGCAGATGGTCAAGATGGCCGATCTCGGCCTGTACGCCACCTACCACGAGAAAACCAAGGTCGGCCTCGAGATCCTCGATTGCCGCGCCCAGCCGTTGTTCACGTCGCGTTTCCCCGAGCGCTACTACGATAAATTCGACGCCGCGCCGTCGCTGCTGGTGCAAAGCCTGCTGTTCATCGAAAACCGCGAACTGCTCGACGCGAGCCACCCGCGCCGCAATCCGGCCGTCGAATGGGACCGCTTCTCGAAAGCCGTGTTCGACAAGACGCTGGCCAGTGTCGGCCTGGGCGGCGACGGCCGCGTGGCCGGCGGCAGCACGCTGGCCACGCAGATCGAAAAATACCGGCACTCGGCCGAGGGCCGCACCGGTTCGCTGACCGACAAGATCATCCAGATGGCCTCGGCCACGCTGCGCGCCTACCAGGATGGCGAAGACACCACCAACTCGCGCCGCCAGGTCGTGCTCGACTACCTGAACACGGTGCCGCTGTCGGCCAAGCCGGGTTACGGCGAAGTCAACGGCATCGGCGACGGCATGTGGGTCTGGTACGGCCGCGATTTTGCCAAGGTCAACGCGATGCTCAAGGGCCCGATGACGAGTCCGGACGCCGTGATGGCCTACAAAGAGGCGCTGTCGCTGATGATCGCCCAGCGCCGCCCCGCGTATTACCTGGGCGCCGGCGAGAGCGACCTGGAAACCCTGACCAACAGCCACCTGCGCGTGCTGACGCAGCAGGGCGTGATTTCGCCGCAACTGCGCGACGCGGCCCTGAGCGCCAACCTGAAACCGGCGCTGCACACGGGCGTGGCGCCGCCACCGGCAGACGCATTCGTCTCGCGCAAGGCAGCCAATGCGGTGCGCAACCACGTGGGTTACCTGATTGGCGACGCGCGCCTGTACAACGTCGACCGCCTCGATCTGTCGGTGGTCTCGACCCTTGACGGCAATGCCCAACAAGCCGTCACGACCGCGCTGCGCAAGCTGTCCGACGCCGAACACGCGAAAGAAGCCGGCCTGACGGGCAAGGGCATGCTCGGTAACGGCGACCCGGCGCAAGTGGTCTACAGCTTCACGCTGATGGAGCGGGGCGAGCACGTCAACTACCTGCGCGTGCAGACCGATAACTACGACCAGCCACTGGACATCAACGAAGGCGCCAAGCTGGATCTGGGTTCGACGGCCAAGCTGCGCACGCTGGTGACCTACCTCGACATCGTCGACCAGTTGCACAAGCGCTTTGGCGCGATGGACAAGATTGGCCTGATGGGCGTCGAAGTCGATGCGAAAGACCGCATGTCGCAGTGGGGCCTCGACTACTTCCGCACACTACCCGACGGCGCCGACCGCAGCCTCAAGCCCATGCTCGACGCCGCCATGGTGCGCAAGTACTCGGCCAATCCGGGCGAGCGCTTCTTTACCGGCGGCGGCGTGCACACGTTCGGCAACTTCAGCAAGCTCGACGACAGCCGCATCATGGACGTGAACCAGGCGCTGCGCAGCTCGACCAACCTCGTGTTCGTGCGCATGATGCGCGACGTCGTGCGCTACTACATGTTCCAGTTGCCGGGCTCGTCCGCGCAACTGCTGGCCGACGCTGACGACCCGCGCCGCGCCGCCTATCTGGCGCGCTTTGCCGACAACGAAGGCAAGGTCTTCATGGCCAAGTTCTGGAACAAGTACAAGGGCAAGACGCCGCAAGAAGTCGAGACGCTGCTGTTCTCCAGTGTGCGTCCGCTGGCTTCCAAGCTCGCGGCAGCCCACCGCACCGTGGTGCCGAACGCCACGCTGGCGCAGTTTGGCGCGTTCATCGATGCATCGGTCCCGGCCAGCAACGAGATCGATCCCGACCGCATCCCGAAACTGTACGAGACCTACGATGTCCGCAATATGTCGCTGGCCGACCGCGGCTACGTGGCGTCGGTGCACCCGCTCGAACTGTGGCTGGTGAGCTATCTGCGCACGCATCCAAAAGCCACCTGGTCCGAAGTGACGGCCGCCAGCGTCAAGGAGCGCCAGGAAGTCTACCAATGGCTGTTCAAGACGCACCGCAAGCACGCACAGGACAATCGCATCGCCGGCCTGCTCGAAGTGGAAGCGTTCCTGAAGATCCACGCGCAGTGGAAGAAGATGGGCTACCCGTTCGACTCGCTCGTGCCGTCGTACGCGACCACGCTGGGCGCCTCGGCCGACCGGCCGGCCGCGCTGGCCGAGATGATGGGCATCATCGTCAATGGCGGCGTGCGCAAGCCGATCGAGCGCATCGATTCGCTGCACTTTGCCAAGGCCACGCCGTACGAAACGCTCGTGCGCCGCAACAAGGGCGGCGGCAAGGAACAAGTGCTGGCACCTGAAGTTGCGCGCGCCGTGGCCGACGCCATCCAGGGCGTCGTCTCGGACGGTACCGCCAAGCGCGTCAAGACCGCCTTCCAGCAATCGGACGGCAGCATCATCGCCGTGGGCGGCAAGACCGGTACCGGCGACCAGCGCTTCGATGTGTATGCGCGTGGTGGCCGCCTGATCGAGTCGCGCTACGTGAACCGCTCGGCGACGTTCGTGTTCAACATCGGCGAACGCTTCTACGGCAGCATGACGGCGTATGTGCATGGGCCGCAGTCCGAGAACTATGACTTCACCAGCGCGCTGCCGGTGCAACTGCTCGTCACGCTGGCGCCAAGCCTGATGCCGATGATCGAGCCGCCGGTCGCGCCGGTGCCCGTGCCCGGCCAGGCCGTCGCCGCCGCGCCGCGGCAGTGCGTGCGTTGAGGCCAGGGCAGGATCTTCCGGGCGCGCCGGTCAAGGGGCTGCGCGCCCGCCTGCAGAACTTCAGCATCGTCTCGCTGCGCGACCTGGTCGTGGCCACCGGCCCGACGATCCTGATGGTCGCTGCGGCCGTCGTGCTCGCCTACTGGTGGGTCGACCCGGCACCGCCGCGCACGCTCCGGCTGGCCACGGGCCAGGAAAATTCCGCCTACGAGCAATTCGGCAAGCAATACGCCAGCGTGCTGGCGCGCGACGACATCAAGGTCACGCTGCGCGGCACGCTCGGCTCGCAGGACAATCTGCAGCAGTTGCTGGCCGGGCAGGCCGATGTCGCATTCGTCCAAAGCGGCTCGACCGACGACAGGACAGGCAACGCCGACAGCGTCGAGCGGCGCGGCCTGGTGTCGCTGGGCAGCCTGTTCACCGAACCCGTGTGGCTGTTCGTGCGCGACGAAGCGAAGGTCACGCGCTTGCCCGATCTGCGCGGCAAGCGCATCAACCTGGGGCCGGAAGGCACGGGCGTGCCGCGCCTGGTGCGCCAGCTGCTCGACGCCAACAATATCGCGCCGGGCGCATTGACGATCAGCGACCTGGCCAACACGCCGGCCACCGTTGAATTGCTGGCCGGGCGCATCGACGGCCTCGTGTTCAGCTCGGCGCCCGAAGCGCCGCTGATCCAGATGCTGCTGCAAACGCCGGGCATCCGCCTGTTCGATTTCTCGCAGGCCGAAGCCTATACGCGGCGCCTGCCATTTTTGACGCACGTGGTCCTGCCGCGCGGGATCGTCGACCTGGGCCGCAATATCCCGAACCAGGATTACCACCTGATCGCGCCGACCGCCACGCTCGTCGCGCGCGAGGAAATCCATCCGGCGCTGGTGGGCCTGCTGGTCAAGGCGGCGACCGAGATCCACGGCGGCGCCGGCTGGTTCCAGCAGCAGGGCCAGTTCCCGTCGCCGAAATACACGGAAATCCCGGTGGCGCCCGAGGCGGCGCGCTATTACCGCGATGGCCCGCCATTCATGCAGCGCTATATGCGGTTCTGGCTGGCCAACCTGGCCGAGCGGCTGTGGGTCGTGGTGGTGGCGCTGACGGCGCTGTTGATTCCGCTGTCCAAGATCGTGCCGCCGATTTACGTCTGGCGCGTGCGTTCGCGCGTCTACCGCTGGTACGGTGAGCTGCGTGCTATTGAACAGTCGCTCGAGGAGAGTGGGGCCGACGCCACCGACGCGGTGCGCAAGGAGTTGCTGGGCCGGCTGGACGGGCTGGAAGACCGCGTCAACCATATCTCGGTGCCGCTGGCCTATGCGGACGAGCTGTACCGCCTGCGCAGCCATATCCACCTGGTGCGCGAGCGGGTGCGCGGCGTGCACGAAGAGCAGGTAGCGCAGCCGGTGGCTTGAGCATGTCTTTTTGGAATTGACCGGGAATCCCATTACACTGGCGTCCCCAGTCATCTCTTCGAAGGCCGTCATGATCCGCCGCACGCTTCCCGCCCTTGTCCTTGGTTGTTGCCTTGCCGCTGGCCTTACCATCCCGTCTGCTGCAATTGCCGCGGACAGCGCCAAAGACAGCAAGCGCCCGACGCGCGAAGCCTATACCAAGTACGAATACCGGATCCCGATGCGTGACGGCGTGCAGTTATTCACGGTCGTCTACGTGCCAAAAGACAGCTCGCGCAGCTACCCGTTCCTGATGCAGCGCACCCCGTACAGCGCCGGCGTGCGCGCCGAAGGCGAACTGCGCTACGGCGTGGACTGGCTGCCCGAGTCGCTGGGGCCGTCGCGCGAATTCGAGGACGCCGGCTACATCTTCGTGAGCCAGGATGTGCGGGGCCGCTACATGTCCGAAGGCGTCTGGCAGGAAATGACCCCGCACGGCAAGGCCACGCCTGCCAAGGGGGAGGGCCGCGAGAGCGACGACATGCACGATACGGTCGCCTGGCTGCTCAAGAACATCCCGAACAACAATGGCAAGGTGGGCATCTGGGGCATCAGCTACCCGGGCTTCTACGCCGCTGCCAGCGTCATCGATTCGCACCCGGCGATCAAGGCTGCCTCGCCCCAGGCGCCGATTGCCGACCTGTACATGGGCGACGATTCGTACCACGGCGGCGCGTTCAAGCTGGCCGCCAACTTCGACTTTTATGCGGCCTTCACGGCGGCGCTCAACCCGACGCCGTTGCCGAAGACCGGCAGCGAATTCGATTACGGCGTGGCCGACGGCTACGATTATTTTCTGAAGCACCGCACGCTGGCGAATATCGCCGCCACGATGACCGACACGCAGCGCGAGCTGTTCATGCCGAACATCGAGCACGATACCTATGACAGCTTCTGGAAAGAGCGCGCCATCGGCCCGCACATCAAGAACGTCAAGGCGGCCGTGCTGACGGTGGGCGGCTGGTTCGATGCGGAAGACGCCGCCGGCCCGTTCATCGTGCACCGCGCGCTGGAAGCGCAGAACAAGGGCGGCAACCATGCGCTTGTGGTGGGCCCGTGGGTGCATGGCGGCTGGGCGCGCGGCGACGGCGCCCGGCTTGGCCACGTCAAGTTCGACGCAAAGACAAGCGAATGGTTCCGGCGCGAGGTCCAGTTCCCGTTCTTCGAGCAGCACCTGAAGGGCGTCAAGCCGGGCAAGACGCTGGCGCCGGTGACCGTGTTCGAGACGGGGTCGAATGTCTGGCGCCAGTACGACGCCTGGCCGCCGAAACCGGCAAAGGCGCGCACGCTGTACTTCGGCGCCAATGGCGCGCTGCGCTGGCAGCAGCCGACCGCGACGATGAGCACGACCACGGGCGCCGGTTTCGATGAATACGTGGCCGACCCGGCGCGCCCGGTGCCCTACATCGGTTACCCGGCGCTGGGCGTGCCGCGCGAATACATGGTGTCGGACCAGCGCTTTGCCGCCACGCGGCCCGACGTGCTGGTGTACCAGAGCGCCGTGCTGGAAGAAGATGTGACGGTTGCCGGGCCGGTCACGCCCAAGCTGTTCGTCTCCACGAGTGGCACCGATGCCGACTGGGTCGTCAAGCTGATCGATGTCTACCCGGCCAGCTTCCCGAGCCCGGCAGGGGAGCGGGGCGGCGATGTCGGCCCGCCCGCAGTGAGCCTGGGTGGCTTCCAGCAACTGGTGCGTGGCAATCCGCTGCGCGGCAAGTTCCGCAACAGCTATGAAAAGCCCGAACCATTCGTGCCGGGCAAGGTCGAGCCAATCAAGTATGAACTGGGCCAGGTGAACCACACCTTCCGGCGCGGTCACCGGATCATGGTGCAGGTGCAGAGTTCGTGGTTCCCGCTGATCGACCTGAATCCGCAAACGTTCATGCGCATTCCCGATGCCAAGCCGGGCGACTTCAAGAAGGCGACCCAGCGCGTGTACCACGCGCCAGGAACCGCGTCCGGGCTGGAGCTGCTGGTGCTGCCGAACCCGGGCAGCGCCAACTAGCTCAGGCGCCGACCCACGGCAGGCCGGCCGTGCACCAGCCGCCGATCGTCTTGCGGTGGCCATCGCCGTCGCGGTCGCCTTCGAACCCTTCCAGGATGTCGAAGGCGTTTGCATAGCCCAGCTCGGTCGCCACGCGTGCGCTGTGGCGCGAGCGCACGCCCGAGCGGCACAGGAACAGCAGCACGTCGTCCTTGTCGGCTACCTGTTCGAGCTGCGCGCCGAAGTCGGGATTGGGCGCGCCACCTGGATAGGTGGCCCACTGCACCGCCAGATGTTGCGCCTGGCCAATCGCAACGCGGCCGACCCAGTCGCGTTCGGCGTTGGTGCGCACATCGACCAGCTTGACGTCCGGGCTGCTCTGGAGCAGGGCGAACGCTTCCTGAGGCGTGACTGCACCAGCATAGGGCTGGTCAGCGCCACGCTGGCGCGCCGCCGTGAGGATCTGTTCTTTGGTCATGTCGGGTAGGTCCATTCGTCGTTGGTCATCGTCAATGCACCATCCTGGAGCGCAGCGGGGTGCGCTGAATTGGTGCAAGCACGTAGAATTGCTCGTTAGTGGTGCAAATTGGCGTACAGGTAAATCTTGCCATACGCCCCCGGTCGAGGCGATTTTATGGGTAAACTAACCCATTGCCCAAGAACGATTTGCGCATAGCCGCATGCACTGAAGTTGGCATCGTCGTTGACACCCAGTTGGCACATTTCGTGCTTCATCATGATGCAAGTTGTCGGTTCGCATAGACCGACATCCTTTTTTCAATTAGGAGATTCCGAATGGCAAAGTCCGCCGCAGATGTAATGCAAATGGTCAAAGACAACGAAGTCAAATTCGTTGATTTACGCTTCGCCGATACCCGCGGCAAGGAACAACACGTCACGGTCCCGGTGTCGCACTTCGACCTGGACAAATTCGAATCCGGCCACGCCTTCGACGGTTCGTCGATCGCCGGCTGGAAAGGTATTGAAGCGTCGGACATGCTCCTGATCCCGGATGCAAACACGGCCAATATCGACCCGTTCATGGAAGAGACCACGCTGTTCATGCAGTGCGATGTCGTCGAGCCATCGGACGGCAAGGGCTACGACCGCGATCCGCGCTCGATCGCCAAGCGCGCTGAAGCCTACCTGAAATCGTCGGGCATCGGCGACACCGCCTACTTCGGCCCGGAGCCAGAGTTCTTCATCTTCGACGCCGTGCGCTGGAAGCTGGACATGTCGGGTTGCTTCGTCAAGATCGATTCCGAAGAAGCATCGTGGTCGACCGACAAGGAATTCGAAGGCGGCAACAGCGGTCACCGTCCAGGCGTGAAGGGCGGCTATTTCCCTGTGCCACCAGTCGACTCGTTCCAGGACATGCGCTCCGAAATGTGCCTGATCCTCGAATCGATGGGCATCCCGGTTGAAGTGCACCACCACGAAGTCGCCGGCGCTGGCCAGAATGAAATCGGCACCAAGTTCTCGACGCTGATCGAGCGCGCCGACTGGACCCAGAACATGAAATACGTGATCTGGAACGTGGCCCACAGCTACGGCAAGACCGCGACTTTCATGCCAAAGCCAATGGCTGGCGACAACGGTTCGGGCATGCACGTGCACCAGTCGATCTGGAAAGACGGCAAGAACCTGTTCGCAGGCGACGGCTATGCAGGTCTGTCGGACACGGCGCTGTTCTACATCGGCGGCATCATCAAGCATGCCCGCGCCCTGAACGCGATCACCAATCCAGGCACCAACTCGTACAAGCGCCTGGTGCCAGGCTTCGAAGCCCCGGTCAAGCTGGCGTATTCGGCCCGTAACCGTTCGGCCTCGATCCGCATCCCGCACGTGGCGAACCCGAAAGGCCGCCGCATCGAGACGCGTTTCCCGGATCCACTGGCGAACGTCTACCTGTGCTTCGCAGCACTGATGATGGCCGGTCTGGATGGTATCCAGAACAAGATCCACCCGGGCGAAGCGGCAACCAAAGACCTGTACCATCTGCCGCCTGAAGAAGACAAGCTGATCCCGACGGTGTGCGCATCGCTGGAAGAAGCACTGGACGCACTGAACGAAGACCGCGAGTTCCTGACCCGTGGCGGCGTGTTCAGCGACAGCATGATCGATGCCTACATCGATCTGAAGATGCAGGAAGTCCAGCGCATGCGCATGACCCCGCACCCAGCCGAATTCGACATGTACTACTCGTCGTAATCGGTTCATCCAGGCTGGCGCGGATGTGCATCGCGCCAGCCTGGCGGGTAGAACAAACGCGGGGAAAGCCATGCTTTCCCCGCGTTTTTTGTTGCTTGGGGCTTATATTCCTTGGGGTATAGTCGGGCGCATCTACAATAGCGTGCCCTTGCGACCAACCGGGATGGGAATGACAAATAGTGTGTTTCAGGCCAGTGTGGCCGTTTTTACCGCCGTGTTTGCCTCAGTGCTGCTGTGCGCCAGTGCGCACGCGCAAATCTACCGTTGTACCGATGCCAATGGCCGGCCGCTGTACACCGATACCAAGGTCGGCAAGTGCCAGCTGATCGACACCGGCTACAGCGCGCCGCCGGCAGCTTCGGTCCCGATTCCTGCACCGCGCTCGGCGGGCGGTGGGGGCGGGTCATCCGCGTCGAATTCCGCGCCGACGGCGGCCCCGAGCGCGGCCCAGTCGAACTTCCCGCGCGTGGACAATGTGCTGCAGCGCGCCCGCGACGACGAGCGGCGCGAGATCCTGGGCGATGAGCTGCGCCTGGAAGAACGCAAGCTTACCGACCTCAAGCGCGTCTTCAACAACGGCGAGCCGGAGCGTCAGGGCAACGAGCGCAACTACGCCAAATACCAGGAGCGTGTGGCGTCCATGCGCGACGAAATCAACCGCAGCGAACGCAATATCGAAGCGCTACGGCGCGAGATCGGCAATATCAGATGACCCTGCCTCCGATGGCCCCACCCGTGTACGACCCGGGCAACCCGGCACGTTTCGCCGGCCTGGACTTGCTGGCCTCGGCCGTGATGATGACCGGGCCCGATGGCGAAGTGGTGTATGCCAACGCCGCCGCCGAAAACCTGATGGAGCTGTCGTTCAAGTCGCTGCAGCGCCATCGCCTGCCCGAGCTGTTTACCAACGGCGCCGAGATTGGCGTGTTGATCACGCAGGCGCTGGTGCACCAGTACGCCGACCTGCGCCAGGACCTGACGCTGCAGAGGAGCGGGCGCGAACCGCTGCACGTGAACAGCATCGTCAGCGCGCTGGGCGACGGCACGGCGCTGATCGAACTGCGCGAGAACGTGCAGCAGTTAAAGCTCGACCGCGAAGAGCGCCTGATGGACCAGAGCCAGGCCAACAAGGAGCTGATCCGCAACCTGGCGCACGAGATCAAGAACCCGCTGGGCGGCATCCGCGGCGCAGCGCAACTGCTCGAACTCGAGCTGCCGCCGCACCATCTGCTGGAGCTGCAGGAATACACGCAGGTGATCATCAAGGAAGCCGATCGCCTGCAAACGCTGGTCGACCGCCTGCTGGCGCCGCACCGCAAGCCGCACATCGTCGGCGACGTCAATATCCACGAAGTGTGCGAGCGCGTGCGCAGCCTGATCCTGGCCGAATTCCCGCAGGGGCTGTCGATCCGGCGCGATTACGATGCGTCGATTCCCGAGTTTCGCGGCGATATGGAGCAGCTGATCCAGGTGGTGCTGAACATCGCCCACAACGCTGCGCAGGCCGTCGCCGGGCGCATTGCGCAGGGCGACGCCGAGATCGTTTTGCGCACCCGCGTGGCGCGCCAGGTCACGCTGGCCAAGGTCCGCTACGGGCTGGCATTAGACTTGCATATCATCGACAATGGACCGGGCATCGCGCCCGATATCCGCGACCGCATTTTCTATCCGCTCGTATCCGGGCGTGACGGCGGGAGTGGCCTCGGACTGACGCTGGCGCAAACGTTTGTGCAGCAACACCTGGGTGTGATCGAGTGCGAAAGCCGGCCTGGACTGACGGATTTCAGGATCCTGCTGCCCCTGCCATAAGCGGGAGAAAGCGGATTGCACCGGCCAGTCCTTTATTGAATCCATGTTGCGGGAAGCACGAAACCATGAAACCAATCTGGATTGTCGACGACGACGCATCGATTCGCTGGGTCCTTGAAAAAGCCCTGGCACGCGAAAGTCTGGAGACCCGCAGTTTCGCCAATGCGCGCGAAGCCATGACCGCTTTTGAAACCGACACGCCGCAAGTGCTGGTGTCGGACATCCGCATGCCGGGCGAATCCGGCATCGACCTGCTGCAGGCCGTCAAGGAACGTCATCCGGGCCTGCCGGTCATCATCATCACCGCCTTCTCGGACCTCGATTCGGCGGTGTCCTCGTTCCAGGGCGGCGCCTTTGATTACCTGGCCAAGCCATTCGATATCGACAAGGCCGTCTCGCTGATCCGGCGTGCGTTAGAGGAGAGTCTGCGCGAAGCGAGCGTCGAGGCGCCACCGGCCGAAACCCCCGAGATCCTCGGCCACGCGCCGGCGATGCAGGAAGTGTTTCGCGCCATCGGCCGCCTGTCGCAGTCGAACGTCACGGTGCTGATCACGGGTGAATCGGGCACCGGCAAGGAGCTCGTGGCGCGCGCGCTGCACAAGCACAGCCCGCGCGCGCAGCAGCCGTTCATCGCGCTCAATACGGCAGCGATCCCGAAAGACCTGCTCGAATCCGAACTGTTCGGCCACGAGCGCGGCGCGTTCACCGGTGCGCAGGCAATGCGGCGCGGCCGCTTCGAGCAGGCCGAGGATGGCACGCTATTCCTCGATGAAATCGGCGACATGCCGTTCGACCTGCAGACGCGCCTGCTGCGCGTGCTGTCCGATGGCCACTTCTACCGCGTGGGCGGCCACCAGCCGGTCAAGGCCAATGTGCGCGTGATTGCCGCTACCCACCAGAACCTCGAACAGCGCGTGCGCGACGGCTTGTTCCGCGAAGACTTGTACCACCGCCTGAACGTGATCCGCCTGCGCCTGCCGTCGCTGCGCGAACGCAACGAAGACATTCCCGTTCTTACGCGCCACTTCCTGGTGCAAAGTGCGCACCAATTGGGGGTGGAGCCCAAGCGCATGAGCGAGCAGGCAATGCGCTTCCTGTCGGGCCTCGAGCTGCCGGGCAATGTGCGCCAGCTGGAAAACCTGTGCAACTGGATCACCGTGATGGCGCCGGGTCAGACCGTGGAGGTCAAGGACCTGCCGCGCGACCTGACCCAGGGCCAGGCGCCGCTGACAGGGAGCAGCGTGCCGAACGTGGTGCCGCTGTCCGACGGCATCGTCAGCGCCGGTGCGCAGCCAATGGCATCCGGCGGTGGCGTCGTGCTGCAGACCGCCGGCGCGCAGTCGCCCGAAGGCTGGCTGGGGCTGCTCGAATTGCAGGCGGCCGGCATGCTCAGCGCAGGGCAGATGGACGTGATGGATATCCTGGGCCGCCAGTTCGAATCGGCCCTGATCCGCACGGCGCTCAAGCACACGCACGGGCGCAAGAACGATGCGGCCATGCGGCTCGGGATCGGGCGCAACACGATCACGCGCAAGATCGTGGAACTGGGGATCGACGGCGCGCGCGAAGAGTAAGCTTTTAGATGGCAGGGCGTTGGTGTAAAGTCCTGCATCGGCGCATTGCGCCCGTTCCATTTTCTACTCAATGCTGATCAATTGCGTCGCCTACCAGGAAGGCAAGAAGCTGTCCGATATCCCGGTCGAGGATATCAGCGAATACATCAAGTTGGAGGACACCTTTGTCTGGGTCGCGCTGCGTGACCCGGGCGTTGCCGACATCGCCCTGATGCAGGAAGAATTCGGCCTGCACGAACTGGCGGTGGAAGACGCACTGCGTGGTCACCAAAGGCCCAAGCTCGAAGAGTATGGCGATTCGCTGTTCGTCGTCGTGCAGATCGTCGAGCTGGTGGGCGACGAGATGTCCGTCGGCCAGTTGTCCGTTTTCGCCGGCCCCAATTACGTGCTGTCGGTGCGGCGTGACGCCAACCAGGGTTTTCTCGGTGTGCGGGCGCGCGCCGAGCGCGAACCGCACCAGCTCAGGAAAGGCGCGGGCTTCGTGCTGTACGCGCTGGTCGACGCCGTCGTCGACCGTTATTTCCCCGTGGTCGACACGCTCGAATCCGAGCTCGAATCGATCGAAGACCATATCTTTTCCATGCAGGGCAAGCAGCGCGACAATGTCGAGCGCCTGTATGACCTGAAGCGCAAGGCGCAGACGCTGCGCCACGCCGTGGTCCCGCTGATGGATGCGCTGGGGCGCCTGTACGGCGGGCGCGTGCCGGCCGTGGTGGATGAGACCCAGGAATACTTCCGCGACGTGCACGACCACCTGCACCGCATCGCCGGCCGGCTGGACGCCGTGCGCGACACGATCAACACCGCAATCCAGGTGACGCTGTCGATGGTAGCGATCGAAGAAAACGAAGTGAGCAAGAAGCTGGCGTCGTACGCGGCGATCTTCGCAGTGTTTACCGCGTTCGCCGGTGTGTGGGGGATGAACTTCGAATTCATGCCCGAACTGAAATGGAAGTATGGCTACCCGTTCGCGATGCTGACGATGATCTGCGTGTGCGGCTACCTGTATCGCAAGTTCAAGCGGGTGGGGTGGTTATAGGGGCTGGCGCTTGCCGGCCGTGGCGGCTGCGCCGCCAGACGCCACGATGACGAGCAGGATCGCCAGCCACTGCAGGCTGGTCAGGCGTTCTCCGAGCCAGATGAAGCCGGCCAGCGCCGCGATCGCCGGTCCGCTGCTGACCAGGATGCCGAACACCCGCTGCGGCAGGCGCCGCAGTGCCATCATCTCGAGTGAGTAGGGCAGGGCGGACGACAGCAGCGCGACCGCCACGCCGCCCGCCAGCATGGCCGGCGTGAACAGCGCCATGCCCGCATGCGCCACGCCGAACGGCACCGCGAACACGCTCGCCGCCAGCAAGCCCCAGGCCACGGCCTGGCCGCTGTTCAAGGTCGAGACGCGCTTGCCGAACACGATGTACATCGCCCAGCAGAACGCGGCCGCCAGTGCGTACGCGATGCCGGCCGGATCCAGCTGCGTCGCGCCGGCCACCGGCAGCAGCAGCCACAGGCCGACGCCGGCGCAGACCACCCATACAAAATCGCGCGCATGCCGCGACGACAGGACCACGACTGCCAGCGGCCCCGTGACCTCGATTGCCACCGCGATCCCCAGTGGGATGCGCTCGAACGCGCGGTAGATGCACAGGTTCATCGCGCCCAGCATCAGGCCGTACACGAGCAGGTTGCCCACATCGGCGCGCGCCGGGCGCCCAAAGCGCCAGGGCCGCACGATGGCCAGCAGGATCAGCGCCGCCAGGCCTACGCGCAGCGCAGTGACGCCTTCGCTGCCGACGGCCGGAAACAGCCCCTTGGCCCAGGCCGCACCCGCGTTGACCGACACCATCGAGGCCAGGATCGCCAGACCCGGGCCCCATGCCGCATATCGGCCAGCCGCGTTCAACGCGGCGCCATGGCCAGCGCCACCGCTTCTGCCACGCGAATGCCATCGACCGCCGCTGACATGATGCCGCCCGCGTAACCGGCGCCTTCGCCGGCCGGGAACAGGCCGCGCGTGTTCAGGCTTTGCAGGTCGTCGTTGTTGCGCCGGATGCGGATCGGCGACGAGGTGCGTGTCTCCACGCCCGTCAGCACCGCGTCTTCCTTGTAGTAGCCCTTGATCTGCTTGTCGAAGGCGACAAACGCTTCGCGCATCGCGACGATGGCATAGTCGGGCAGCGACGTGGCCAGGTCGGTCAGGTGCACGGCCGGCAGGAACGACGGCGTGACCGAACCGAGCGACGTGGATGGCCGGCCTGCCACGAAGTCGCCCATCAGCTGGCCCGGTGCGTCATAGGTCGAGCCGCCCAGCACGAATGCGCGCGATTCGAGCTCGCGCTGGAAGGCGATGCCGGCCAGCGGGTGGCCCGGGAAATCCTCGGGCGTGATGCCAACCACGATGGCGCTGTTGGCATTGCGCTCGTTGCGCGAATACTGGCTCATGCCGTTGGTGACGACGCGGCCTTCTTCGCTCGACGCGGCCACCACGGTGCCGCCCGGGCACATGCAGAAACTGTAGACCGAGCGGCCATTGGATGCGTGGTGCACGATCTTGTAGTCGGCCGCGCCCAGCAGCTTGTTGCCAGCGTTCGGGCCGAAGCGGCAGACGTCGATCAGCGACTGCGGGTGTTCGACCCGGAAGCCGATCGAGAACGGCTTGGCTTCGATGTACACGCCGCGTTCGTACAGCATCTCGAAGGTGTCGCGCGCGCTGTGGCCGATGGCGATCGTCAGGTGACGGGTGGGGATTTCTTCGCCGCTGGCCAGGCGCACGCCGACCACCTGGCGCACGCCGCCGGTTTCTTCGATCAGGACATCCTGCATGCGCGTATCGAAGCGCATTTCGCCGCCCAGGTTGATGATCTCGGCGCGCATCTGCTCGACCATCTTGACCAGGCGGAAGGTGCCGATGTGCGGCTTGCTGACGTACATGATCTCTTCGGGCGCGCCGAACTTGACGAACTCGGTGAGCACCTTGCGGCCGTGGTGGTTGCTGTCCTTGATCTGGCTGTAGAGCTTGCCGTCCGAGAAGGTGCCGGCGCCGCCTTCACCGAACTGCACGTTCGACTCGGTATCGAGCTTGCGCTTGCGCCAGAAGCCGAAGGTGTCGACGGTGCGCTCGCGCACCACCTTGCCGCGCTCGAGCACGATCGGGTTCAGGCCCATCTGCGCCAGGATCAGCGCAACAAACAGCCCGCATGGACCGGTGCCGACGACGACCGGGCGCGGGGTGCCGGGCGCGGGTTTGGCGGCATTGACGAACTTGTACTCGACGTCGGGGGCGGGCATGACGTGCGGGTCGCGCAGTTTTGCCAGCACGGCCTTGTCGTCGGCAACGGTTGCGTCGATCGAGTAGATCAGGACGATGGCGGATTTCTTGCGCGCGTCGTAGCTGCGCTTGTAGACAGCAAAGTCGAGCAGCTCGGCGTCAAGGATGCCAAGACGGGCCAGGATGGCGTCGCGCAGGGCGGCGTCCGGATGGTTCAGGGGGAGTTTGAGTTCGTTAATACGCAGCATGGGAGTGGTTGCTAGTGAGGCAACAAAATGAGAGCGGCAAAAGCCGTTATTTTACCCTGCCGTACAGGCACCAGCCGGTAAGAGGGATAAAAAAACAAACAGTCTATAATATGTAAATACACAGGGTTTGTGATCTTTCGACATTCTCACTGGGAAGCCCTGGTTTTGATTTGAAACGTGCGAAATTACAACGAACTTTGTGGAACTGTCGCAACGTTCAAGCGCCGAAATTCATAAAAAATAACGTGCCTCGGGTGGCGCAAAAGTGCACTGCAGCAGGGAGTTTTCAGAGCTGTTTTGGTGAATGAATGCACCATGCCTGCGCGCTGTCTCAAACCGACAACATTGTGCGAACGAAAATAACGAAATGCATACGTATATGCACAAAAAGTTGTTGACGCCACAATGTCCTATGCATGAACGTAGATGAGCGTTCATTTCCTTTTCGAGGAAAAAATGGCATGAACGTACTTACAGCGTAATGTGGGTGTACAGGGAGGGGCGCTACCGCGATCGGTGCTGGTGCGACCAGGAACAGGACTGCCATGAGCGGTCCGGCAAAAAAGAGAAAGCAAATCACATGTTGAAGAAAACTGTATTAGTTCACGCACTGAGTCTGGCCTTTGGTGGCGCAGTGATTGGCATGGCTGCAATGTCGCCGGCAATGGCGCAGTCGAATGCATCGGGTAGTGTCTTCGGTACCGTCGCCCCGGGCAGCAATGTGCAGATTCTCATCGAGAATACCGACATCGGTATCCGCCGCACCCTGACCCCGGATGCACAGGGTCGTTTCGTTGCCAGCTCGCTGCCGAGTGGCACGTACCGCGTGTCCCAGTTGCGTGACGGCGCCGTCATCGGCTCGGTCAACGTCGAGACCGGCATTGGCCGCAACGGCGAAGCCATCTTCGCCGCTGCCGCACCGGCCGGCGGTCCGCAGGTCGTCCAGGTGACCGGCACCCGCGCCACCATCGACACCAGCAGCGCCGGCAGCAGCGCCACGTTCAATGCCCGCGAACTGGCAACGTTGCCGATCGGCCGCACCGTCGAAGCCATCATTCAGCTGGCACCAAACACCACCACCGCCGACTCGCGCTTTGCCGGCGGCGCATCGTTCGGTGGCGGCGCAGCGTCCGAGAACTCGTACTACATCAACGGTTTCCCTGTCACCAACCCGTTGACCGGCCTGGGCGCTGCCCAGCTGCCATTCGGCGCGATCGCCGAAGCGCAAGTGCTGACCGGCGGCTTCGGCTCCGAATTCGGCCGCTCGATCGGCGGCGTCGTCAACATCGTCACCAAGGGCGGCACCAACACCTGGGAAGCGGGCGGCATCGTGACCTGGGAACCGAAATCGCTGCGCGCCACGCCGAAAGACATCTACTACCGCAATACCGGCACGCCAAACAACGTCAATACCGACGGTACGCTGCGCCTGGCGCGCGCCGAAAATACGCGCGACCAGAAGGTGTATGGCGCCTACGTCGGCGGCCCGATCATCAAGGACAAGCTGTTCTTCTTTGCCTCGGCCGAGAAAACCGAAACCGAAGAAGGCCTGGTCAATGGCTTCCGCGTGGCCACCAACAATGCCGCCGTCGGCTGGCGCGAGCGCGACACCAAGGTCGAGCGCTACATGGCCAAGATCGACTGGAACATCACCGACAATCACCGCCTCGAATTCACGACGCTGGGCGACACGCCTGAAGTGAACAATTCGGACAGCGGCTTCAACTACGCGACCCGCAGCCGCACCGGCGCCGTCACGTCGACCACGCGCCGCATCAACGTCGACAACAACGGCGCCAAGCTCAATACCCTGCGCTACGTCGGCAACCTGACCGACGACCTGACCGTCACCGCCCTGTACGGCCGCGCCAAGTCGCCGCACGAGAACTACTTCACCGGTTACAACCCAGACCTGTTCCAGATCTCGTCGACGGTCGACGCGCGCGCCCCTGGCCTGAGCTATGCCAATCCGCAAAACATCTCCGGCAACATCCTGGCCCCGGGCTCGGAGGACATCGTCGATTCGGGCCGTTTCGACGTCGAATGGCGCCTCGGCGCGCACACGCTGCGCGGCGGCTTCGACCAGACGAAGGTCGAGTCGGTGGCAGCGGGCGACTTCCTCGCTGGCGGCGGCAGGTGGACCTACTATCGCGCCAGCAATCCAGGCGCGGCCATCCCGGGCGAGGGCGGCGTACTCGTTCCTGCGCCGGCCAGCACCGGCAGCCCGTTGGGCAGCCAGGGCTATTACGTGACCCGCGACCAGTTCTCGACTGTGACGAATTCGTTCGGCGAGCAGAGCGCGTGGTATCTGGAAGACCGTTTCCAGGCAACCCCGAACCTGCTGCTGACGCTGGGTGTGCGTAACGAATCGTTCAAGAACCAGAACGACTCGAAGACGACCTTCCTGGAAATGAAGAACCAGTACCAGCCGCGCCTGGCCGCAGTCTGGGACGTCAACGGTGATTCGAGCTTCAAGGTGTACGCGACCCTGGGCCGCTACTCGGTGCCGATCCCGACTCACATCTCGGTGCGTGGCGCGGGCCGCTCGACCTTTACGTCGCAGTACTACACCTACACCGGCACCGACGCGAACGGCGCGCCAACCGGTCTGGCGCAGCTGAGCCAGCCTCTGTCGGGCAATAACGAATATGGCCAGGACAAGGTGGTCGACACGCTGGCGGCGCGCAATATGGAGCCGACCTATCAGGACGAAGTGACCTTCGGCTTCGAGAAAGCCTGGTCGCCATCGCTGAATTTCGGCGCCAAAGCGATTCATCGCAAGCTGCAATCGACCATCGACGATTTCTGCGACGTGCGTCCATTCCAGCGTTTCGCCGACGCCAATGGCATTGCGATCACCAACCCGTTGTTTGGCAACAGCTGCCAGACCTTCAATCCGGGTGAAGACAATGAGTTCCTGGTCGACTTCTCGGGCGACGCGACGAAGCTGACACCCGTCAACCTGAGTGCGGCGGACATCGGCTTCGACAAGCCAAAGCGCACTTATAGCTCGGTGGAGGCATTCCTCGAGCACCCGTTCCGCAATGGCTGGTATGGCAAGATGAGCTATGTGTGGTCGCGCAACAAGGGCAATACCGAAGGCCAGGTGCGTTCGGATAACGGCCAGGCTGACGTCGCCGTCACGTCGTCGTGGGATTACCCTGAGCTGATGGAAGGCGCCTATGGCTACCTGCCGAATCACCGCAAGCACCAGGTCAAGGCATTCGGCTTCTATCAGTTCAACGACGAGATCACCGTTGGTGGCAATGCGCTGATCGCTTCGGGCCGTCCACGCAGCTGCATCGGCAGCGCCGCCAATCCGGGCGATTCGCCGAACTACGCCAACCAGACCTTCTATTGCGGTGGCCTGACCCGTTCGCAGAACGTGCTGACCCCACGTGGCTCGGTCGGCAGCCTGCCATGGACGCACCGTTGGGACATGAACGTGGCTTACAAGCCTAACTTCATCAAGGGCCTGCAGTTCCGTGTCGACGTGTTCAACGTCTTCAACAGCCAGTCGGTTGCCAGCGTGACCGAGGCCTACAACAATGCCGCCAACGTCAGCAGCCTGTACCAGACGCCGCTGTCGCTGACCGCACCGCGTTACGCCCGTTTCTCGCTGATGTACGATCGCAAGTTCTGATCCAGCCGTTTTCAGGACAAATGCCAAACCGCCCTTCGGGGCGGTTTTTTATTGGGTTGCCCAAAGACATTGTGTTGTATTTACCCAACTTTTAGTTTCACGCTCGATAATGGTGCATCGAAATAAAAACCGGGACTGGTATAGCGCAACACCACCTTGACTTGTCCCGCACTGGAAAAATTTTGATGATAAAAAGGTCGTCAATACAAGACGTTGCGTGCCTTTAGCATTTGAATGGCGGTTCAGCGGATTGCACCAGTTTGATATTGCGTCGCACCACCATTGCGCTTTCCAGACTTTCAAAAAAATAAAGTGTTGTATTTCACACTCTGCATTATTGGTGCTCGGTTGACACTATTCTTGACGCCATGTTTTTATAGCTCCACTTGAATAACGTTTGGTTTCATCCAGGCACTTATTTAGGCTGATCGTCCCCAGTCAGACGTATGCATGAAAAATACTGCCGTGCAGAATGCGATCAGTGGTCAACCTATTCCGGCTCAATGCGTCCATCCGATGCTTTGCCGGCCCAGGCGACCGGCAGGCACGAGCCTGCGGAACAGGCACTGAGCATTCTGGTGCGCAATCACCGATAAGAAAGTACGAGGAGAATCACCCATGATGTTGAAACTGAAGTCGATGCCTTTCGCGATTGCCTGCGCAATTGCCAGCGGCGCCTTGACCTGCGCAGCACCGGCATTTGCCCAAGCCCAGCAGGGCAGCACCGAACCAGCCGCGCAGCGCGTGGTCGTGACGGGTTCGCTGATCAGCCGCACCAACACCGAAACGCCGACCCCGGTGCAGGTGCTGACTGCAGCCGACATCCAGAAGAGCGGCAAGACCTCGGTTGCCGAGCTGCTGACCGACCTGGCCGCCAATGGCGCCGGTACCCTGGGCACCGGCTTTGCCGGCGCGTTCGCCAATGGCGCATCGGGCATCTCGCTGCGCGGCCTGACCGTGGGCGCGACCCTGGTGCTGATCGACGGCCACCGCATGGCCCCGTATCCGCTGTCGGATGACTCCCAGCGCTCGTTCGTCGACGTCTCGTCGATCCCGTTCGATGCCATCGAAAGCATCGAGATCCTGAAGAGCGGCGCTTCGTCGCTGTACGGCTCGGACGCGATCGCCGGCGTCATCAACATCAAGCTCAAGAAAAACCTGAACGGCACCCGCCTGTCGGCCGAAGTCGGCGACACGCAGCACGGTGGCGGCAAGACCAAGCGCGCTTCGATCAGCACCGGCATCGGTGACCTCGACAACGACGGCTACAACGCCTTCATCACGGCAGAATACCGCAAGCAGAACGCGATCAAGGTCGTCGACCGCGAACAGTATGGTTATGCGAACCGCGACTGGCGCGCACGTGGTGGTAACGACCTGACCCTGGGCGTGCCGACCAACATCAACAACTTCCTGACCCCGGCCAGCAGCCCGTTCCTGTACAACGCGTCGAACCCGAACAACCCGGCTGGCGTCACCAACGTCAATAACCCGGCAAACTACCAGTTCCTCGACCCGACGAACTGCAACTTCACCAAATACCGTGCCGGCGGCTGCTCGGTGCGCGATGAACTGTCGAACATCCAGCCAGAGACCGAAAACGTCAACCTGATGATCGGCATGACGAAAAAGCTGAGCGAAGACTGGGAAGTGCGCTTCAACGGCTCGATGTTCCAGCGCGAAAGCAACAACAACCGCAATGCAACCCCGGCAGCGTTCAGCCCGACGAGCTTCAACGGCACCACGACCCTGGTCAATGGCGTGCTGACACCGCGTGTGGGCGCCATCTCGAACACGACCTTCGCCGCTGGCGCACCGGTCGGCGCGAATATCACCAACCAACTGGGTGCTCCGGCCCGCCTGTACGGCTACATTCCGGATGTCGGTGCAGCGACGGCGACCAACAACAAGACCACCGCGACCCGCTTCGCGGCTGACCTCGTCGGTAGTGCCTACGGCTGGGACGTGAACGCTGCCATCGGTGGCACCCGCGTCAAGAGCGACCTGGACTACAGCGGCTACGTCAACCGTACCAACCTGTACAACCTGCTGCGCAGTGGCACGTTCAATGTGCTGGGCAACAATGCGCCGGGCGTCGTGGATGCCGTCTCGCCACGTTTCGGCAACAAGATCGACTCGACGCTGAACTACGCCGACCTGATCGGTTCGCGTGAACTGTTGTCGAATTTCGGCGCCGGCCCACTGGCCTTCGCCGCTGGCGTGCACTGGCATGAGCGCAAGCAGAATGCACCTGCATCGAGCCTGACGCTCAACGGCGCGGTCGCCAATACGGCAGCGTTCACCATCGGTGACGAAACCAACAGTGCGGTGTTCGCCGAGCTGCAGGCCACGCCGATCAAGAACCTGGAAATCGGCCTGTCCGGTCGTTATGACCACTACGACACCTACGGCAATTCGTTCACGCCGTCGGCCAACTTCAAGTGGGCGCCGATCCAGCAGTTCGGTCTGCGCGGTACGTTCGCACGCGGTTTCCGCGCGCCGAACCCGGCTGAAGTCGGCAATGCCGGTTCGTTCTTCACGTTCAACGCGATCCGCGATCCGATCCTGTGCGCCAATGGCAGCCAGACCACGGCCGGCAACGTGCCATCGGCTTGCTCGTTCAGCCCACCGTACGTCCAGACCACCAATCCTGATCTGCAGCCAGAGAAGTCGAAGTCGTTCACGGCCGGTATCATCGTCGAGCCAATGCGCGGCCTGAACATGACCCTGGATTACTACAAGATCCAGATCAAGAACCTGGTCGTCACGCAAGCAGGTAACGATCCAAGCTTCACGCCAACCTGGGTCCGCGGTCCTGCCAACACGATCGACATCGCCACCGGCGTGGGCAACAACACGGTGCCTGGCATCCCTGCGGTTGGTCCGATCCTGTACGGCCTGTCGCCTTACATCAACGCCGGCAGCACCGAAACCCACGGCATCGAAGCGGACATCCGTTATCGCTGGCGCCTGGCCAACGATCTGGGCACTGTCAGCGCGAACCTGAGCGCAGCCCACGTCTTTGGCTATGTGACCGAACTGGGCAGCGATTCGTACCAGCTGGCCGGCACGCAAGGTCCATCGTCGGTTGGCGGCGCAACGGGTAACCCGAAAGACCGTGCGCAGTTCACCCTCGGCTACACCCGTGGCCCGCTGGACGTGACCGCCACCGTGAACTACACGAGCGGCTTCTCGACCTTCGACCCGGCACTGGGCGCGACCGACTGCGCATCGACTGCAGCCGACGTTGGTGGCCGTACCTACTTCCAGGGTCTGGTCCAGCCGATCGGCTACTGCAACGTGTCGTCGTTCACCGTTACCAACCTGAACCTGTCGTACAAGGTCACGGATAACCTGACGATCCGCGGCGCGATCCTGAACCTGTTCGACAAGGAAGCACCATACGACGTCGCTACCTACGGCAACGCCGGTGCACAAACGTCGTACAACGCGTCGCTGCACCAGCCAGGCGCAGTGGGCCGCTTCTTCAGCCTGGGCGCGAACTACACGTTCTAAGCCTGTCGCTGTATAAAAAAACCCCGCCAGCAGCGATGCCGGCGGGGTTTTTTCATGCGCTCTCTATTGACCGTTCAGATGGCGTCCCAGGCTCCCGCCAGCACGGCGAGCGCGGCCAGCCCGGCCGTCTCGGTGCGCAGCACGCGCGGTCCCATCGACAGCGACAGCGCGCCGGCGGCAACGGCCGCGTCTTCTTCGTGCGGCGTGAGCCCGCCTTCCGGGCCGATCAGGAGCGTGACCGCCTGCGGCGCATTCGCGCGTGCCCAGCCGGCCAGCGATTCGGTGGCGCGCGGACTGAGCAGGATGCGGGTCGTGCCCGCGCTTGCCGCCAGCCACGGTTGCACGTCCGCCATTGGGTGCAGCTGCGCCAGCCGGTTGCGCCCGCATTGCTCGGAGGCCGCGACGATGACGCCATGCCAGTGTGCCTGGCGTTTCTCGAGCCGCTCGCCGGACAGGCGCACGACGCTGCGCGCCGCGGCCAGCGGCTGGATCGCGGCCACGCCCAGTTCGACGGCCTTTTCGATGATCCAGTCCATTTTCGAGCCTTCCGGCAAGCCCTGGGCCAGCGTGACCGGGTAGGGCGCTTCGGCCTCGATCGCCTCGTGCCCGTCGATGACGGCAGTGGCGCGCCGCTTGCCGGTCTCGACCAGCGTGGCGCGGTATTGACCGCCTTCGCCATTGAACAGCGTCAGCGCGGCGCCGGGCTGCAGGCGCACCACATGCAGGTGATGCGCGACTGCTTCCGGCAGCTCGACGGTGCTGCCGTTGACAAGCGGCTGGGGACAATAAAAACGCGGCATGGCACTCCTGAAATCGGTATGGACAGGGCTGCATTTTAAATCCTCGCTACGGCGGTCTGGTAAAATAACGGGCTACGGCCAGCCGCAGGCCACCAGCTTTCCAATCCCTGATCCCCGATCTCCATGAAATCTACGCAAACCACCACCCTGATGGCCAACGCGATCCGCGCGCTGGCGATGGACGCTGTTCAGCAAGCCAACTCGGGCCACCCGGGCATGCCAATGGGCATGGCCGAGATCGCCGTTGCGCTGTGGGACAAGCACTACCGTCATAATCCGGCCAATCCGGGCTGGATGAACCGCGACCGCTTCCTGCTGTCGAACGGCCATGGCTCGATGCTGCATTACGCGCTGCTGCATCTGGCAGGGTACGACCTGACGATGGACGATCTGCGCGCATTCCGCCAGATGCATTCCAAGACGCCGGGTCACCCTGAAGTGGGCATCACCCCGGGCGTGGAAACCACCACCGGCCCGCTGGGCCAGGGCATCGCCAATTCGGTCGGCATGGCGCTGGCCGAATGGCTGCTGGGCTACGAATTCAACCGTCCAGGCTACGACGTGGTGGATCATTACACCTACGCGTTCCTGGGCGACGGCTGCCTGATGGAAGGCATCTCGCACGAAGTGGCGTCGCTGGCCGGCACCCTCAAGCTCAACAAGCTGATCTGGCTGTACGACGACAACGGCATCTCCATCGACGGCAAGGTCGAAGGCTGGTTCACCGACGACACGCAAAAGCGCTTTGAAGCCTATGGCTGGAACGTGATCCCGAAGGTCGACGGTCACAGCGTCAAAGATATCGATGCGGCGATCGAGCAGGCCAAGACGTCGGACCGTCCAACGCTGATCTGCTGCAAGACGATCATCGGCAAGGGCGCACCGAACCTGGAAGGCGGCGACAAGGTCCACGGCGCGCCACTGGGCGACAAGGAAATTGCTGCCGTGCGCCAGCACCTGGTCTGGGATCCGATCCCGTTCGATATCCCTGCCGAACTGTACGAAGCATGGGACGCGAAAGAGCGCGGCGCCCAGGCCGAAGGCGAGTGGAACACGATGTTCGCGGCGTACCGCGGCGAACATCCTGAACTGGCGAGCGAATTCGAGCGCCGCATGAAGGGCGAGCTGTCGGGTGAGTTTACCAAGGCGCTGGACGCCGCGATTGCGAGCTGCATCGAGAAGCAGGAAACCATCGCTACCCGCAAGGCGTCGCAAAATGCGATCCAGGCACTGGCCGCAAGCCTGCCAGAATTCCTGGGCGGCTCGGCCGACCTGACCGGTTCGAACCTGACCAACTGGAAAGAATCGGTTGCTGTGCGCTCGGGCATCGCCGGTAATCACATCAACTACGGCGTGCGCGAATTCGGCATGGCCGCGATCCAGAATGGCGTGGCGCTGCATGGCGGCTTCATCCCGTTCGGCGCAACGTTCCTGACTTTCTCGGACTACAGCCGCAATGCGCTGCGCATGGCCTCGCTGATGAAGATCCGTTCGATCTCGGTCTTCACCCACGACTCGATCGGCCTGGGCGAAGACGGTCCGACGCACCAGTCGGTCGAGCACGTCTCGTCGCTGCGCCTGATCCCGGGTCTGGACAACTGGCGTCCATGCGACACGGTCGAATCGGCCGTCGCATGGGGCGCAGCAGTCCAGCGCAAGGATGGCCCGACGACGCTGATCTTCTCGCGCCAGAACCTGCCGTTCATGGCCCGCGACACCCAGCAGGTCGCCGACGTCGCCAAGGGCGGCTACGTGCTGCGCGACACGCCGGACGCCAAGGTCATCCTCATCGCCACCGGTTCCGAAGTCGAACTGGCCGTGAAGGCCTTCGACGCACTGGCCGCTGAAGGCATCGCCGCGCGCGTCGTCTCGATGCCGTCGACCGACGTGTTCGATCGCCAGGACGCCGCCTACAAAGCCAGCGTGCTGACCCGCGGCACGCCGCGCGTGGCCATCGAAGCCGGCATCACCGCCTTCTGGTACAAGTACGTGGGCCTCGAAGGCGCCGTGGTCGGCATCGACACCTTCGGTGAATCGGCGCCGGCGCCAGTGCTGTTCAAGCACTTCGGCTTCACCGTCGAGAACGTGGTTGCCAAGGCCAAACAAGTTATCGCAGCGTAAGCATTCGCCAGAAAACGGACTGTCCCGCAGGGATGGTCCGTTTTACTATGTTCGTTACGAAAAAGTTTTTTTTCTACCAGGAGCCAAGCATGACGATCAAAGTTGCAATCAATGGTTATGGCCGCATCGGCCGCAATATCCTGCGCGCATTCTACGAAGGCGGCAAGAAACAGGACATCCAGATCGTGGCGATCAATGACCTCGGCAATGCCGAGTCGAACGCCCACCTGACCCGCTACGACACCGCCCACGGCAAGTTTCCTGGCACCGTCACGGTCGAAGGCGACAACATGATCGTGAACGGCGATCCAATCCGCGTGTTCGCACAGCGCAACCCTGCAGAAATCCCATGGGGCGAGCTGGGCGTCGATGTCGTGCTCGAGTGCACCGGCTTCTTCACCACCAAGGAAAAGGCATCGGCCCACATCAAGGGTGGCGCCAAGAAAGTCATCATCTCGGCCCCGGGCGGCAAGGATGTCGACGCGACCATCGTGTTCGGCGTGAACCAGGACGTGCTGAAAAGCTCGGACACCGTCATCTCGAACGCATCGTGCACCACCAACTGCCTGGCCCCGCTGGTCAAGCCGCTGCATGACGCCATTGGCCTGGAAACCGGCCTGATGACCACCGTGCACTCGTACACGAATGACCAGGTGCTGACCGACGTGATGCATGAAGACCTGCGCCGTGCCCGCTCGGCCACGCAGTCGATGATCCCGACCAAGACCGGCGCTGCCGCTGCAGTCGGCCTGGTGCTGCCGGAACTGAACGGCAAGCTGGACGGCTTCGCGATCCGCGTGCCGACCATCAACGTGTCAATCGTCGACCTGACCTTCATCGCCAAGCGCGACACCACCGTCGATGAAATCAACCAGATCATGAAGACGGCCGCCGACGGTGCGCTGAACGGCATCCTGACGTACCAGACCGAGCCGCTGGTGTCGGTCGACTTCAACCACAACCCGGCCTCGTCGAACTTCGACGCGACCCTGACCAAAGTGTCGGGCCGCCTGGTCAAAGTGACGTCGTGGTATGACAACGAGTGGGGCTTCTCGAACCGCATGCTCGACACCACCGTTGCGCTGATGAACGCCAAGTAATCTGTCAACACTGACGAGAAACCCGGATGCTGCCAGCGTCCGGGTTTTTTTTCGCCAAAGCTGGCTCGAACATCTCAGGTCGAATGAATAAAGATTGGTCGCTTATTCGTACTGGATAAAGCGACTTTGTCATCTGCATATAGTTGTCATCTATTTGCAACAAAGTAGAAAGTACATACCTTATCTCATAAAAAATCGTTTGGTTTTCATTATCTCTCTGCGAAACTTTATCGTTGTATGTACCCGGGTACATATGAACACCTTCGGATAATAATAATCGCAGCGAGAGGAAATCAATGAAGCCGCCAGTCCTGAAATACAGTGTCATTGCGGTCGCCATGGCCATTGCCACATCCCCGTACGCGTCGGCACAAAATGCCGGCGGCGAGGGCGCGCAAACCGTGTATGTCACGGGGTCGAACCTGAAGCGCACCGAGAAGGAAGGCACCCAGCCCATCCAGATCATCACGGCGAAGGATATTCGCGAAACCGGTGCCTCCACGGTCACCGAGCTGATTCGCCTGGTGCCATCGATGGGGTCGGATGTGAATCTCGACACCAACGACGGCGGGTTTTCCCGCGGCGTATCGACCGCTTCGCTGCGCGGGCTGTCGTCCAGCTCCACGCTGATTCTGCTGAACGGCCGCCGCATGACGCCGGTCGCGTATGCCGATCCGAACGATGGCAACTCGACGCTGTACGACCTCAATGCGATTCCGCTGGCCGCGCTTGAACGCGTCGAGATCCTGCGCGATGGCGCTTCGGCCGTGTACGGCTCGGATGCGATTGGCGGCGTCATCAACTTCATTACCCGCTCGAACTACAAGGGTGCCGAACTCTCGGCGCGCGTCAGTGCCAACGACGACAACGAATTCAAGCGCAAGGGCGTCAACGTCGTTGCCGGCACAGGCGACCTCGACACCGATGGCTATAATGTGTTCTTCACGGCCGACCTGTCCGACCGCGACCGCGTGCTGCGCGAAAACGTCAAGGATATCGAGTTCGAGCAGTACCGCCGCCTGTCGAATCGCTACGCCACGCCGTATGGCAGCGCCGTGTCAGGGGCGCCTGCGTTCTATCGCGAGACCGCGCCCAATTCTGGCCAGTTCACCGCGACCCGCGCCAACGCCGCCGATCGGCTGCGCCTGAGCACGAACTGCGATCCGGCGCGCCAGTTGACCGGCTCGACGGCGATGGGCCTGGCCGCAACCAGTGTGTTCGTGGGCCGCACGTTCTGTAACTACGACACCAACCAGAACCTGGAAGGCACAGGCGAAGGCAAGGATGCAAGTCTCCTGAGCCGCGGCACGATCAAGCTGGGCCCGAACGTGCGCGCCTTCGTCGAGGGCGCCTACGCCCGCACCGAGCGCCTGTACACGGCCAATCCGATCACGATCGGCACCACGCCAATTACCAACTTCAATGCGACCGGCGTGGCGCCGAGCTACCAGACGATCCTGCCGGCCGGCCACCCCGACAATCCGTTCCCGAATGCGCGCGCCTCGGTGGCCTACCGCTTCGAAAATGCCCCTAGCGGCACCGAGACGATCAATGAACAGGGGCGCCTGCTCACGGGCCTGCAGGGTTCGCATTTCAACTGGGACTGGGAAGTGGGCCTGCTCTACAACGAAGCACGCCGCAAGGATAGCTACGAGGGCCGCCTGTACCTGCCGGTGCTGCGCCAGTTGAACGCCGGCGCCACGCTGGCGCAGCTCTCTGCCAACCCGGACCTGTTCCGCAGGACCCAGAGTGACGACAAGTCGTCGATCACCCATTTCGACGTCAAGGCCAATACCCAGTTCGGTCAGCTGGGCGGCGGCGCGATCGGCGTTGCAGTGGGCGCGGAAGCCCGCCGCGAAAAGTTGAAGATGAATCCGGGCGAGTTGCTGGCAACCGGCCAGATCTACGGCCTGGCCAACACCATCATCGATGGCGAGCGTGACGTCAAGTCGGCCTTCATCGAAATGCGCACCCCGTTCTTCAAGAACTTCGAGATGGACTTTGCCGGTCGCTGGGACAAGTATCCGGGCATCAAGACCAACTTCGTGCCGAAGGTGGGCGCCAAATGGACGGCGACCAACAGCCTTGCGTTCCGTGGCAGCTATTCCGAAGGCTTCCGGGCGCCGGCGTTGTCACAGGTAACGCCAGGGGGCGCGCAATTCTTCCTCACCAACCTGTATGACCCACGCCGCTGCGAAAGCGATGAAGTGACACCAAAGCCCAACGCGACCGAAGTCGATTGCCGCAAGTCGGCCTCCGGCACCGGTGGCGCCAACCCGAACCTCAAGCCGGAAGAGTCGAAGAGCTATACCTTCGGCATCCTGTTCTCGCCGACCCCGAACTTCGATATCGGCCTGGATTTCTTCAAGATCCGCAAGGAAGGCGAGGTGGCACTCGGTACGGCGTTTGACGCGCTGCGCGACGAGGACACCAATCCTGACCTGATCGTGCGCGATCAGACGCCGGCCAACTTCATCACCGATGCCGCCGGCAGGCCGATTCCGGGCACCGGCCCGCTACTGACGGTGCGCCAGCCATGGCTGAACAAGGGTTCGGTGGAAGTGCAGGGCATCGATATCGACGTTGCCTTCCGCAAGAACCTGGGCGACTGGGGCAATTTCAGCGCCAAGCTCACGTCGGCCTACCTGCACTCGTACACGCTGCAGCAAGAACCGGGCGACCCGGAACGCAATCTGGTTGGCTACAATGCCGGTCTGCTTGACTGGAACCTGAGTAGCGGCATTGACCTGCCACGCTGGAAAACGAGTCTGACGGCCTCGCTGACCCGCGGTGCGCATGCCTTCAATGCCAGCGTCAACTATACCGGTCCGGTCTCCCTGCTGCGCAAGTACGACAACCAGACCACCTACGAGACGGCGTTCTGCCACTACCAGCCAGCCACCAGTGCAGGTACGCCCAGTGCGAGCATCACCGTACCGGGTTATCTTGCTGAGTTCCCGGATTGCAAGGTCAAGGAATGGGTGCGCTTTGGCGTAGGGTATACCTACACCGGGATCCAGAACCTGTCGCTCACGTTCAACGTCCAGAACCTGTTCGACAAGGCGGCGCCGTTCGACCCGCGCTATGGCGCCACGGCGGGTGCGCCACTGGCCGGCTACAACGAAGGATTGCACAATCCGTATGGCCGCTACTTCACCGCGTCGGCCCGCTACAGCTTCTGAGCATCCACGACGATCCTTACCCGGCCTGGCCTGGCGGGTAAGAACAAGGGCCGGAACCGCATGCAGTTCCGGCCCTTGTCCGTTGTGCGCCAGCGCTGCGTTTGGCCAGACAGCACGGTCGCGCTAATGAAGGCCAGGTAAGCGATTTAGTCGATACTAAAACCCGGCAAGGCGCAGGCCTTCCGGTTTTTTTACGTCGGTGCGGATCATAAGAATGGCCGCTTTTATTCGATCCGCATGAAATTGCGGCAAATACTCAGAATGAATGACACATTCTTGACAAGGATTAATGCATATGTGATGTTAGTGATGTCTTTTCGAATCGGAACAAGATATGCCTGCGCTACCAGCGAAAAAAACAATGACGTATTTTCTGATCCTTGCTGCAGGTCTGGGTATTGGATCAGGGGTTCCTTATATCGTCAGTGCATTGAAGCCTGCCTATATCAAAGGCGATTACAGCGCTTATTATCCGGCTGGAAAAACCAATGTCGTCCTTTACGGAACGGACACTTGTCCTTATTGCATTCATGCCCGCGCGTTCCTGCGCGGACGAAATATAGCCTTCATTGATCGCGATGTTTCGGCTTCCGATGAAAACCGTCGCGAATTTGCACAGCTTGGGAGAAAAGCCGTCCCGGTAATTCTCGTCGGTGAACGCCTGCTTACTGGTTTCAACCCGGACGATCTCGAATCTGCGCTGATCAAGGCTGGTCATGTCTCCAAGCCATGAACGCCGCCTCTGACAGGCCGACTTTGTTGTATTTGGAATTTAGCGATCGACGGCGCGATTCCGGAATCAAATCACCGTCTTGATAAATCAATCCAGGAGAAAATGCATGAATAAAAAAGTCGCAGCATTCTTGTTCGCCATCGGTGTTGGCAGCGCAGCTACCGTATCGGCTTTTCAGCAAAATATGGATCAATGCGGGAAAGATTGCTCCAGGGTTTACCGGGCTTGTCTCTCTTCCGATACAAGCCCGGCGCAGTGCCTGGAAGAGCGTGTTGCATGTTCGGATCGTTGCGGTATCTAAACTATTGACGCTGCCACCCCATTGCGCCCGACCGGCTGACTACATGTCAGCGTGTCGGGCCGTCTAACAACGCCAGGACCGTGATCCGAGGACGAATGGGCGTGTGCGAACTGCAGGCTCGAACCAGCTGTCCGGACGACACCAAATAACGTTTTCCGCACTGTCGGACGCCGGACGCCGACTGGCAGCTGGGATATGTCCTTGCGCCAGGCGGCGCATTTGCTGGTCCCTGGCGGCTCATCGTAGAGCACCACGGCAGAGCAGGCATGCACCCCAAAATGGCACCGTATCGCACGAGACCTGCGCCCACAACCGACGCCACTGGCGGCAATTCGCCTTGATTTACTGGGCAGATTGCACGATCAAACGCGATGTAGTTGTTAATTAACAACGAATTTGTTAACACTTGTAACGGGTCACGTAGGGTATGCCCGGGACCACGGTGCTGGATCCAATCAATTGATATATTTTTAAGAGAATTTACCAGCAGTAAATACAGGGTAATGTGACATTCATGTGAACGGGGGTATCTGCGACACGGACTTTTACTTGGTGAGAGGCAATGTCGTTGCCATAATAAATCGACGCTGGACAGAGAGCGGCAGAAGACATGCTCCAATTTGGCGCGTTTATGAATGCAACCAAGGATGATCCAATGAAGTTCAACGAAAAGATGAGCGTGCGTGCAGTGCGCCTTGCTCTTGGCCTGGTATCCACATTGGCCGTGTCCCACACCATGGCGCAAGAGGCGCCAATGCAGCGCGTCGAAGTCACCGGCTCCGCAATCAAGCGCATCAACGTCGAGGGCGCATTGCCGATCCAGACGCTGACCCAGGAAGCGATTGCCAAGACCGGCGCCAACAGCGTTGCGGAACTGCTCCAGACCCTGCCTGCGATGCAGGGCTTTACCATTGGCGCCATCGCCGCCGGTACCAACTCGGGTGGCCGCGTGTCGGCCTCGATCCACGACATCGGCGAATCGTACACACTGGTGCTGCTCAACGGCCGCCGCCTGGCGCCACAAGGTTCGGGCAGCACGGTCAATCTGCAAGCGATCCCGATGAGCGCTGTCGAGCGCGTTGAAATCCTGACCGATGGCGCCTCGGCCCTGTACGGTTCGGACGCCATCGCCGGCGTGATCAACTTTGTCCTGAAGAAGAACCAGCAGGGCGGCGACATCGAAGCAAACTACAGCCAGCCGACGGCCGGTCAGGCGGGTGGTTCGCGCTATATCGCCGCAACCTACGGCATGGGCGACCTGGACACCGACGGCTGGAACGTGCTGGCCAGCTACCGCCGCGACGAGCAGGACCAGATCCGCTCGACCGAACGCGACTTCGCCAACACGGCCTTCCGCAAGTTCTCGCGCAATGGCACCAACTACGTCTATGACAACACCAGCACCGCATCAGTGCCGGCCAATGTCACCGTGGCGTTCCGCAACCCGGCCGGCGTCGCCGCGCTGCCATCGGTCGGCTTCTCGCCGTATCTGCTGGCCAATGGCAATTGCCCGACGCTGACTGTGGCGAGCATCAACAACAACGGCACCACCGCGCGCAACTGCACGTTCGACTACATCCAGACCGTCGAAATGGTTCCGGAAAACAAGCGCGACAGCCTGTTCCTGAAGGGGACCAAGAAGCTGGGCGACAAATGGGAAGCGTTCACCGACATCGCTTACTCGCGCTTCGACCTGACCGCGCGCATCGCGCCAAACACCGCGCCGTTCACGATCGTCGCCGGCTCGCCGCAATTCAACCAGTACGTGGCGCCATACCTGAACACCACCCAGCTTGGCCGCGTCAGCTCCGTCTCGGGCAACTACCGTGCTTTCGACTGGGGCACGCGTGACAGCCAGACCATCACCGAATCGAAGCACGCAGTGGCGGGCGTCGAAGGCGAGTTCGCCGGCTGGAACATCAACAGCGCGCTGACCTGGTCGGAAAACTCGATCGACGAGCGCTATGTCGGCGGCTACATGAAGAACGCCGAGTTCCGCAACATGCTGACCAACCGCCTGTTCGATCCGTTTGCACCGATCGGCGCGCAAAGCGAAGCGACCCAGAAACTGATCGACGCCTCGGTCTTCAACGGTTCGATCCGTGAAGCCTCGACCACCCTGAAGGCGGCCGACGTGCGCGGTTCGCGCGAGCTGTTTGCCCTCAGCGGCGGTGCAGCCCAGCTGGCCCTCGGCGCGGACTACCGCGAATACCACTACCAGCAGGACCCATCGGCCGATGCGGTCAACGGTGTGATCTACAACTTCAACGCGCCGGCCCGGTATGACATGAAGCGCGACAACGTCGGCGCCTTTGCCGAAATGCTGGCCCCGCTGACCAAGCAGATCGAGGTCACGGCGGCGTTGCGTTACGACAGCATCTCGGCCATCGACGACGGCGTGCGCGGTCGCAAGGTCGGCAGCGATCAGTCCAAGACCACGTACAAGGTCTCGGCCCGTTACCAGCCGATGCCGGAACTGCTGTTCCGCGGTTCGTACGGCACCGGCTTCAAGGCGCCTGACATGCTCAGCCTGGCGCAGCCAACGGTCAACGCCGGCTTTACCGCATCCTCGTGGGCCTGCCCGATCGCCGATCCGACACTGTGCCGTCCAGGTTCCACGCAGTACAACGTGCTCTCGACCGGCAACGAAGACCTGCGTCCTGAAACCTCGAAGCAGTTCACCGTCGGCATGCGTTTCGAGCCATCCCCACGCTTCTCGGCAGGCCTGGACCTGTGGGACGTGAAGATCAAGGATGCCGTGAGCGCCGTCAGCGAACAGCAGGCATGGGCTGACCCGGCGACCTTCCGCGCGCTGTTCCAGACCTACACGGAACCTGCAACCGGCAACACCTACTGGGCGTTCCTGCAGTCGTCGGTGAACATCGGCAAGACCCACAATCGCGGTATCGACTGGGACATGACCGGCCGCCAGCGTTTCGGTTTCGGCACCTGGACGACGACGCTGAACGGCACGTACATGATGAAGTCGGACTACACGCGTGCGGGTACGGCGAACGACTGGACCAACAGCATGAACTACTTCGGCACCAACAATGCCGTCACGTTCCGCCACATTGTCCGTCTGTCGAGCTCGCTCGATACGGGCAAGCTGTCGAACTCGCTGATCGTCAACTACCGCAATGGCTATGTCGATGCAGCCGCCACGGTGCGTAACCTGGACACCGGCCGCAACGAAACCGGCTTCCGCCTGGATGTGCCATCGTTCCTGACCATTGACTGGCAGGGCCGCTATACCTTCACCGAGAACTTCATCCTGCGCGCCGGCATGAAGAATATCGCCGACCGCAAACCGCCGCTGTCGCTGCGCGCCTCGTCGGGTCACCAGGTCGGGTTCGATCCGCGCTACGCCGATCCGCTCGGTCGTCAGCTGTACGTGACGGGCAACTACAAGTTCTGATCAGGACTTGAGCTGAACGAACAAGGGCCGGATCCCTGACGGGAGCCGGCCCTTTTTTATCTTCGTGGTTCTCGCTGCAATCTGATCAGCGCTGGTCCGGCCACGGGGTCAGGATCTCGGCGCCATTCTTCGTCACCACCAGCATGTGTTCCCACTGCGCCGACAGTGAACCGTCGCGCGTCATCACGGTCCAGCCATCCTCGAGCTGGATCACGTCGTCTTCGCCCATATTGATCATCGGCTCGACCGTGAAGGTCATGCCTTCCTTGAGCAGCAAGCCCGTGTTCTTGCGGCCGTAGTGCAGCACCTGCGGTTCTTCGTGGTAGACACGGCCGATGCCGTGGCCGCAGTAGTCGCGCACGACCGAGAAGCCGGCGCCTTCGGCCAGCGTCTGGATCGCGTGGCCGACATCGCCCAGGCGCGCGCCCGGGCCGACGGCGCGGATGCCCGCCATCATGGCGTCATAGGTGACCTCGACCAGCTTCTTCGCTCCGGGCGACGGCGTGCCGGCAAAGTACATGCGGCTCGTGTCACCATGCCAGCCATCCTTGATCACGGTCACGTCGATATTGACGATGTCGCCGTCCTTGAGGATGTCCTTTTCGCTCGGGATGCCGTGGCAGACCACGCCGTTGATCGACGTGCACAGGGTTTTCGGGAAGCCGTGGTAACCGATATTGGCCGGCGTGGCCTTCTGTACCTTGCGGATGTAGTCGTGGCAGCGGCGGTCGAGTTCTTCGGTGGAGACGCCGGGGACGACGAATTCCTTGATCATGTCCAGCACTTCGGCGGCCATGCGGCCGGCCACACGCATCTTGGCGATGTCTTTGTCGTTCTTGAGTTTGATGGTCATACGGGGAGGGAGTGACGCGGCAGCGCCGCAGGCAAACCGCCATGATACCGCGTTGGGGTCAGGCAAGCAGGGCTGGGATGTAAAAATGCCCGCCAGGCAGAGCCGGGCGGGCATTTACTGAACTTTTCAGGACAGGGTCTTGCGACCCCGATCCATTAGAAGTTCTGGGTGTAGCGGACGTAGAAGAAGCGGTCCAGCGACTGGTCGGCGTCGATCTTCGAAGCCGATGCCAGGGTGCTGTACACCATGCGTGGCGACTTGTCGAAGACGTTGTTGATACCGAACAGGAAGCGGCCATCCCACGAGGTCTTGTAGCCGACGCTCACGTCATGGATGGTGACCGAACCCAGCTTGTTGGCGCCCGTGTTGCCGTCAGCCAGCACGAAGTTAGGCATGTTGCACTCGATCAGCTCTTCGACATCCCAGCAGGTGTCTTTGGTTGGGCTGTAGTAACGGAAGCCCCAGGTTGCATTCCAGTTACCCAGTGCCCAGTCGATCGAGGTGTTCGACTTCACGCGGTTGTAGTAGTACTCGCCGACATACTCTTTCCAGCGGGTGCCTGGACCGTCGTTGGTACGGAACGAGTCGGTGTACGACGTTTCGTTACGGAAGCCGAACTGGCCGTAGGCGGTGCGTGGCAGACGATACGACACTGCCAGATCGACGCCTTCGGTTTCCATCTGACCCAGGTTGGCGTTGCCGCGCGACAGGGCCGTCAGGTTACCGGTGGTTGGATCGCGACGCAGCGAGTTGCAGTAGTTTGCGTTGCCACCGATGTAGCACTCGTCGATGACGTAATCAGCGCCGATAGCGGTGATGCGGTTGTCGATGGTGATGTTGTACCAGTCCAGACCGACCGACAGGCCAGGCACGAACGATGGGCTGTACACGAAGCCCAGGGTCTTGGTGACCGCAGTTTCAGGGCTCAGGAACTGGTTGCCGGCGCCGCTGTTGAAGGCGACGAGCGACTGGGTGCCGCCGGCGCTGGTGATCGCGCCACCGGCTTGCATCAGTTGACGGTAGTTGACCGGGGTGCCAGTCACGCCGCCGAAGCCGCTGGTGCAACGTGCCAGCACGGCTGGGTTACGCGATGCTTCGCCGAAACGGGTGTCGCAAGCGTCGGTGAAGGTGTCGAACGACTGCGAACCACCGCCCGAGATATCGTCCAGGGTTGGGGCGCGGAAGCCTTCAGCCCAGGTACCGCGGACCAGCACGTCCTTGACCGGCTTGTACATGAAGCTGGCCTTGCTGTTGTTGGTCACGCCGAAGTTGCTGTAGTCCGAATGACGGGTTGCCAGGTTGAAGCTCAGCAGTTCTGCGAACGGCTGTGCTTTCAGGACTGGAATGTTCAACTCGGCATACGCTTCACGCACGGTGTAGCGGCCGTAGGTTGCCTGACCCGACAGGTTGGTCGAGTAGCCCGACTGCGAAAACTGGTCAGGAACGTCCGAACCCTTGACTTCGCGGTGTTCGATACCGACTGCCAGGCCGAGTGCGCCGGCTGGCAGCTGGAACAGTTCGCCGGCCAGGTCAGCGGTAGCGCTGTTGATGGTCGAGCCGTAGGTCTTGGTGCCGGTCGTGTTGACGTAGTCAAGCGCTGCTGCGTTCGATGCCGATGGGCCACCCAGGATATCCCATGGGGTGCACGATGCCAGGCCGATCGGGTTCGCTGCGGTGCCGCACTGGACGACGCCCGACGAATTCATGAACGATGGGCCCAGAGCTTGCTTCAGGTTCAGCAGATTGATGTTGCCGGTGTCGGTCGCGGTACCCGAAACCTTGTTGTGGTTGTAGCCAACGCTCCAGTTCCACGCCAGGTCCTTGACCATGAAATCACCCTCGAGGGTGGCATCGATGTGCAGGGTGCGGTTTTCGTTGTCGGTGACGCGTGGCAGCTCGATCGTACGACGCTGGAAGAACAGGTCCTGGCCGCGGCCGGCGCCGACGACGCTGCTGCCCAGCGGGTTGTAGTAGCTGTCCTTGTCGACATAGACAGGGAAGTTGGCTTGCGAGGTCGACTGCAGTGGGTAACCAGCGATCTGGCGCACCGACTGGCGCTGCGAGTACATGGCGGTCGTTTTCAGACGCATGTCTTTTGGCAGTGCGATTTCGCCCTTGACGAACAAGGTGTCGAGTTCGCTAGGCGACAGCAGGTCCATGTCCTGCGTGGTGTTGTACTTGTCTTCCTGGATCGCCGACGAGTTGTTGTGGTAGTTGGCGATGTTGCGCGAATCCGCGCCCTGGCCGCGGCCGTCGAACGAGCCGGTGTGGTTCAGGTAACGGTTGAAACCGCCCGCGCCGGTCAGACCGCCGCCGGTTGCCGGATTCACCGGTGCGATACGGCCCCATGGACCGGCGCCGAGGCCGTCGAACGGGTGGTCAGGACCGTATTGCGTCTTGGTGATGTTACGCTCTTGCGTGCCCACGCGACCGGTTTCGGTGTGCGACAGACCCAGCATCAGCGATGCCTTTTCATCGCCAGCGCCGTAGCTCAGCGAGAAGTCCTTGTTGCGGCCGTCGTTCTTTTCGTTCTGGCCGGTGTACAGGGACAGCTGGCCGCCCTGCATGTTCTTTTTCAGGATGATGTTGACCACGCCTGCGATTGCGTCCGAGCCGTAGATCGACGAGGCGCCATCCTTCAGGATTTCCATGCGTTCGATCATTGCCGACGGGATCGTCGACAAGTCGGTGTAACCTGCAACGGTCTGGGTCCAGCGCTTGCCATCAACCAGCACCAGCAGGCGGTTCGCGCCCAGGTTACGCAGGCTGACGTACTGGCCACCCGCTTCGGTGTTCGACGTCAGCGAGCCCGAACGCGAAAAGTCCGGCGCGCCGGCCGACGACAGGTTGTTGAGCACTTCGCCGACGGTCACCAGACCAGTTTTCTGAATCTGTTCCTGGTTCAGGATCTGGATCGGTTGCGCCGTTTCCAGGTCAACCTGGCGAATACGCGAACCGGTCACTTCAACGCGCTGTGGCGCAGCGACTTCCTGCGCGATCGCAGCGGTCATGCCAAGGGTCATACCGCCGAGGCAGATAGCGCGGACCGAACGGGACAAGAGTGTTTCCATCATGTTGCAGAACTCCTAGGGGTGTATGCGCGGCTGGTCCTGGGTAAGGGCCTGCCACCGAAAAAATGTCGCGGTGCGACTCGCTGAAAAACGCCAACTAATTGGTCAAACGGCTTTTCAAGTCAGCAATAAAACCATTCGGGGGACTTCACTGTCAATGCATACGCACCAGAACGGTGAGAATGTGACCGTTTTGTTGCAGAAATGTGTATTTACTCGTTTTCGATATCACATGTAATTGACTAGGCGGTTACTTGCTGATCTAAGTTTGGTTGGACGGCAAAAAGCCCGCCAGGCTTGCGCCTGGCGGGCTTTTCGCGCAATAAAATTGCGGTTTACCGACGATTCATTTAAAACGCCTGATTGTAGCGAACGTAGACAAATCGATCGATCGGCAGTTCCGGGCTGACCGACGACGATGACGAGTTGCCGCCGGTAGCCGAGCCTGCGCTGTAGTTGATGACCGGTTTCTTGTCGAAGATGTTGTTCGCGCCGAGCAGCAGCTTGGCGTTCCATGGCAGCGCGTAACCGATCGACAAATCGCCGTACCACATCTCCTTGGCGCGGGTGTAGCCCGTGCCCCAGCTGGTCTTGGCGGTCGGGTCCGAACATTCGCCCGGCAGGGTCAGCGAGAAGCAACGGTTCTTCTGGCTGCTGTAGAAGCGGGCCGTGAAGGTCGCGCTCCAGTTGCCCATGTTCCAGTCCAGCGAGGTGTTCGACTTGACGCGGAACGTGTCGTATTCGCCGGCGTATTCGACCCATTCCGAATCCGGGGTCGACTGCTGCTTGTACGAGTCGGTGTAGGTCGTTTCGCTGCGGATGCCGAACTGGCCCCAGGCCGTGCGCGGCAGGCGGTAGTTGATCGCCAGGTCGACGCCTTCGGTCTCGACCTTGCCGCGGTTGGTGTTGCCGATCTGCAGATCGACGACCTGGCCGCTGGCGTCACGCGTGATCAGCGAGCAGAAATTCTCCACGTTGTACAGGAAGCATTCCTCGATCGTGTCGGTGGCCGACACGCCCGTGATCAGGTTGTCGATCTTGATGTTGAACCAGTCGACCGAGACTGACAGCCCTGGCACGCTCGACGGACTCAGGACCAGGCCCAGCGTGCGGGTCTTGGCGGTCTCGGGCAGCAGGAAGCTGTTGCCGGCGCCGGTCGTGAACGGGAACGGGGTCTGGCCGCCGGTGGCAGGCACGTTTGCGCCCGTCTGGTTCTTCTGGCGGAAGCCGGCAGGTACGCCGCGCGCCGCGCAGCGCTGGGCCACGGCGGGGTTGACGGCTGCTTCGCCGACGACACTGTCGCAGGCGTCGAGGTAGCTGGCGAAGGTCTGCGAGCCGCCGCCGAAGGTGTCGCCCAGGGTTGGCGCGCGGAAGCCTTCGGCGTAGGTGCCGCGCGTGAGCAGGTCACGCACCGGTTTCCACATGAAGCTGGCCTTGCTGTTGGTGGTCGAGCCGAAGTTCGAGTAGTCCGAGTAGCGCGAGGCCAGATTCAGGCTGAGCAGTTCAGCAAACGGCACGTCCTTGAGCAGCGGGATGTTCGCTTCCAGATACGCTTCGCGCACCGTGTAGCGGCCGTAGGTCGGATTGCCGGCCAGGCTCGACGAGTAGCCCGAGCGTTCGAACTGGCCCGGCACGTCGTCGCCGCGCACTTCGCGGTGCTCGATGCCGCCGGCAATGCCGACGGCGCCGGCTGGCAGCGTGAACAGTTCACCGCTGAGGTCGGCAGTAGCGCTGTTGACGACCGAGCTGTAGGTCGCCTGGGCGGTCGACATCACGTAATCGAGCGCTTCCGGCGTCGAGGCCGATGGGCCGCCCAGGATGTTCCACGGGGTGCATTCACCCAGGCCAATTGGCGCTGCGGCGGTGCCGCACTGCACGATGCCTGCGGCATTGCGGAACGACGGACCGAGGGCGCGCTTGAGGTTGATGAGGTTCAGGTCACCATAGCCAGTCACCTGGCCGTCGACCTTGCTGTGGTTGTAGCCGACGCTCCAGTTCCATGGCAGGGCGCGCAGCGAGAACTCGCCTTCGAGCGACGCGTCGATGTGCAGGCTGCGGTTGCTGTTGTCGGTCACGCGCGGTACTTCAATCGTGCGGCGGTAGAAGAACAGGTCCTGGCCATTGCCGGCGCCGGCCACGGCGTTGCCGTACGGGTTGTAGTAGCTGTCCTTGTCGACATACACCGGGTATCTTGCCTGCGAGGTTGAGCTCAGCGGGTAGCCGGCAACCTGACGCGACGATTTGCGGTCGGCGTACATCGCGGTGGTCTTGAAGCGCATATTGGCCGGCAGTTCGACTTCGCCCTTGACGAAGAGCGACGTCAGCTTGCTTGGCGTCAAAAAGTGCATCTGGCTGGTCGAGTTGAACAGGTCGGCCGGCGCATTGGCAAAGGTGTGGTAGTTGGCGGGATTGCGCGCATCCTGGCCCACGCCATCGCCCAGCGGGCCGCCGGTGTGGTTCAGCACCCGGTCAAAGCCGGTGACGGCGCCGGTCGGGCTGACCTGGCGGATACGGCCCCATGGGCCGCTGCCCAGCGCTGAATTCGGCCGGCTCGGGCCGTTCGTCGTGGCGGTGATGTCGCGCGTGCGCGCCCAGACGCCGCCCTGGTCGGTATGGGTCAGGCCGAACAGCAGCGATGCCTTGTCGTCGCCGGCGCCGTAGGTGACCGAGTAATCCTTGGTCTTGCCGTCGTTTTCTTCGTTCTGGCCGTGGTACACGCTGACCTGGCCGCCCTGCATGGTTTTCTTCAGGATGATGTTGACCACGCCCGAGATCGCATCCGAACCGTAGATCGACGAGGCGCCATCCTTCAGGATTTCGACACGGTCGATCAGTGCCGACGGAATGGTCGACATGTCGGTATAGCCGCTGACCGACTGGGTCCAGCGCTTGCCATCGACCAGCACCAGCAAGCGCTGCGCGCCCAGGTTGCGCATGTCGAGGAACTGGCCGCCCTGTTCGCGGCTCGCGCCGAGCGACGAACCCCGCGAGAAGGCTGGCACACCGGCCGAGGACATGCTGTTGATGATGTCGCCGACGGTGACCAAACCGCTCTTCTGGATCTGTTCCTGGCTCATCACCTGGACCGGCTGCGCCGTTTCCAGGTCGACCTGGCGAATGCGGGAACCGGTCACTTCGACCCGTTGCAGGGCCTCTTGTGCGATGGCAGTCATCGACGTCAGCGCCAGCGTCACGGCAAGTGCGATCTTGGTACGTTGTTGCATGTGCTCTCCATCCTGAGCCCCATGGTGCGGGGCAGTCTTATGATTGATCGGCGAACTGAGGCGTGTTCAACAAACGGCAATACTTTTTGTTGGACATGCATACCCCGCAGGTATCAAACCATTCGGTATTAACGGGTGTCAATATGTCAGGAGGGCATTTCTGTTGCAAATACAACAGTTAACAAAAAGAAATTAAATGACTAAAAAGTCAGCAGTCTGCATGTACGTTTGGGGTGCAATAAACACTGCTGTTGGATGGAGGTGGTGCGGGGGAAAACCATGCGCACCAGGGTGGTGCGCATGGAATCAACCGGTAAAACAGGCGTGCCACAACCGCAGCACGCTGTCAGGATGGGTACCCACCTGGGCCGGCTCGACCCGGGTCTTGTCGTGCCCCTGCAGCCGCACGCTGTGCTGCAGCTTGCGCATCGCGCGGTACGCCGCCGCGACCTGGCTGGCCAGGGCTGCATCGATCAGGCCCAGTTCGCCGCACAGGTGCAGCAGGGCGATGTTGCCGGCGTTGGCGGTCAGCTGCGGGTAGGTGTGCGCGTGGCGCAGCACCAGGTATTGCACGATGAACTCGATGTCGATCATGCCGCCCGCATCGTGCTTGAGGTCGAACTGGGTACTGCGGTTCAGGTTGGCGTCATGCATGCGCGCGCGCATCTGCACCACCTCGTTTTTCAGCACGTCCGCCTGGCCGGCGCGGTCCTTGCGCAGCACCTGTTCGCGGATCGCCTCGAAGCGTGCGCCGATGGCAGCGTCGCCGGCGCAAAAGCGCGCCCGCGTCAGCGCCTGGTGTTCCCAGATCCACGCCGCTTCGCTCTGGTAGCGCTCGAAGGCGGCGATGGACGACACCAGCATGCCGCTGGCGCCGTCCGGACGCAGGGCAATGTCGATGTCGAACAGGATGCCGGCCGGCGTCGGCGCCGTCATCCAGGTGATGAAGCGCTGGGCCAGCCGGGCGTACAGGGGCGGCGCGTCACCGTCGTCGTCCTCGTACAGGAAGATCACATCCAGGTCGGACACATACCCCAGCTCCTTGCCGCCCAGCTTGCCGTAGGCGATGACGGCAAAGCGCGGTACCTCGCGGTGGCGGCCATTGACCGCGCGCCAGGCGTGCGTGACGACCGCGCCGACGATCGTGTCGGCCAGCGCCGACAGGTGGTCGGCCAGGTGCTCGACCGACAGTTCGCCGGCCAGGTCCAGCGCCAGCAGGCGAAACAGCTGCGCGTGGTGCGTCTCGCGCAGGATGTCGAGCTGGCGCTCGGTGTCGCCGGCAGCGTCGGTCAGCTGCGTGTCGAGGGTGGCCGCCAGTTGCGGCAGCGCTTCGGCGCCGGCGTTGCGGTCGTCCAGCAACTCGTCGAGCAGGATCGGGTGCTGGGTCAGGAACGTGGCGGCCCAGCCGCTGGCATTGATCATGCGGATCACGCGCTCGAGGGTGTGCGGGTATTCGGTCAGCAGCGCCAGATAGGCCGAGCGGCGCGCGATCGCCTCGAACAGGTCAAGCAGGCGCCCCAGCGTGGCGGCGTGGCTGCCCATCCCCGCATCCGCCACGACCGTGGCGATCAGGGGCAGGGCAGCCTCGACCAGCGCCAGCAGGCGCACGCGGCTGAAGTCGGGCAGGCTGGTCAGGCGTGCGCCCTGCAGCGTAGTGATCAGGCGGGTGGCGGCGGCGCGCGTGTCGTTGAAGCCCAGGCCCGCCAGGCGTGCGGTCAGCGCGTCGAGGTTGTCCAGGTCGTCGACCAGCGCCGGGGTGTCCGGGTCTGGCTCGGGCGCTTCCTTGTCGGCGAAGATGGCGTCGAACTGCTGGGCGACGTAGGTGCGCTGTTCTTCCAGCCGCGCGAGCAGGTTGGCTTCGTCCGGACAACCCATCATGCGCGCCACCGTCAGGCGGTCGTCTTCGCTCGCAGGCAGCGTGTGGGTCTGGGCGTCTTCGAGGTATTGCAGGCGGTGTTCGAGGTTGCGCAGAAAGGTGTAGGCCGCCAGCAGGCGTTCGACGGTGTCGACCGTCAACAGCTCACGTTCGGCCAGCAGGAGCAGCGTCTTGCGCGTGGAGCGCTCGCGCAGCGCCGGATCGCGTCCGCCGCGGATCAGCTGGAAGACTTGCGCCAGGAACTCGATTTCGCGGATGCCGCCCCGGCCCAGCTTGACGTTATGGCTGCGCTCGGGATGCAGGCGTTCCTGGCGTTTGACCTCGGCGCGGATCTGGGCGTGCATCGTGCGGATCGCATCGATGACGCCGAAGTCCAGGTAGCGCCGGAAGACGAACGGCTGCACGATGGCGTCGAGTGCCGCGATGTCGTCCGGCTCGCCCGTGACGGCGCGCGCCTTGACCCATGCATAGCGCTCCCATTCACGGCCCTGGACGATCAGGTATTCCTCGACCATGCCGAAGCTGGCCGCCAGCGGGCCCGACTTGCCGTTGGGGCGCAGCGCCATGTCGACCCGGAACACGAAACCGTCCTCGATCACTTCGGACAAGGCCGCGCTCAGGCGGCGCCCGAGACGGATGAAGAATTCGTGGTTCGACAGCTGGCGCTGGCCGGCCTCGGCGGCCGTGTCGCCGTCTTCCGGGTACACGAAGATCAGGTCGATGTCCGACGACACATTGAGTTCGCCGCCACCCTGCTTGCCCATGGCCAGCACGATCAGGTGCTGCGGGCGGCCCGAATCCTCGCCCACCGGCATCCCGTGCGCCGCCACCAGCTCGGCCATCAGGCTGGCGACATGGGTCTGGATGGCGAAGTCGGCAAACGCCGTCATTGCGGTGACGACTTCATCGAGGTCGGCGTGGCCGCCAAGATCGCGCGCGACGATGGTCGAGATCAACAGGTTGCGCACCCGGCGCATCGCACGCTCGAGCGGCAAGCCCTTGGCCAGTTCGCCCTCCAGCAGCACGCGAAAATCGGCGTCGGCCAGCGATACGGCGGACAAGCTGGCGAGCTGTTCAGCGCGCTCGAGCGCGGCGCCCAGCCAGCGCGCGACGAAACGCGACGCGGTGATGGGCGAGGTGACAGGAACGGTGGCTGGGACAGGTTGTGGTGCAGGGGAAACTTCGGTCATCGTTGATCCTGGGAAACGCGATGGATGGCCGTTTCAATAGGCCATTAGTCGGGGCCGGCAGGCAGTCGATGCGTTAAAATGGCCCGCTAACAGGCCGTCGCTGCTGCCCGGGTCAGCACCGATGGTAAGGTAGACGCCGCAACGCACGCAAGCGACCTGTTTTTTTGAGCTGTACATTTTTCGGCGAGCCTTTGTTATTAGCACCTTGATGCACAACCCGGATCCGCAGGCGACGTCCGCGTCCCGGCCGCTGGCCGTACGCTGGCGCCGGTTGCGCGCGTGTTATCGCTTCGCGAACCTGGCCTCGCACCACGTGCTGGGCTTTACCGTCAAGCTGCTGCTGATCGTGTATTTCGCGCTGGCCGTGTTGTTCCTGGTGCTGCGCTACGCCATCCTTCCCAACATCGACCTGTACAAGAGCGACATCGAGCGCGTGGCCGGCAATGCACTCGGCAGCCGCGTCACGATCTCGCAGTTGGCGGCGTCCTGGCATGGCATGCGCCCGGCGTTGTCGCTGCGTGACGTGCGCCTGCACGACCGCCGGGGCCGGCAAGTGCTGGCCTTGCCGCAAGTCAACGCCACGGTCGGCTGGTGGAGCATCGCCGCGCTCGAACCCCGGTTTGCGTCGCTTGAAATCATCGGCCCGCGCCTGGCCGTGCGGCGCGGCCGCGACGGCGTGCTGGTCGTGGCCGGCGTGCGGCTCGAGCAGCAGCAGGGCAATGGCGCCGGTGCCGACTGGCTGCTGCGCCAGCGCGAGATCGTCATCCGCAATGGCCGCGTCGACTGGGTCGACGAATTGCGCGGCACGCCGCCGCTGGCGCTGCAGGGCGTCACGCTGGCGCTGCTCAACCGCTGGGGCGCACACCACCTGGCGCTGACGGCCACGCCGCCAGCGCGGCTGGGCGGTCCGGTCGACATCCGTGCGCGCTTCCGGCACCGCTTCGGCCAGCAGCCGTCCGATGTCACGCGCTGGAAGGGCGAGCTGTATGCCGACCTGCGCGACGTCGATCTGGGCGCGTGGAAACGCTTCGTCGATTATCCAATCCAGCTCGAACGGGGCCGTGGCTCGCTGCGCACCTGGATCAACGTCGACCAGGCCCGGCTGGCCGGTTTCACCGCCGACCTGGCACTGGCCGGCGTGAATGCGCGCCTGGGCCCGGACATCGCGCCGTTGCAACTGGCGCGCGTGTCGGGGCGCCTGAGCGCGCGTGAAACACTGTTGAGTGGCAAGGGCGATGGCAAGCCTACCTTTGGCGCCAATGGCCACGCGCTGCGGCTCGATCGTTTCACGGTAGTGGCGCGCGATGGCCGCGCCTTGCCGCCCGCCACGCTCGAACAGACCTGGCGCCCCGCCGCCGATGGCAAGCCCGAGCAAGGCACGCTGCGCGCGCAGGGCCTCGATATCGGCGCGCTGGCGGCGCTGGCCCAGTACCTGCCGATCTCACCGGTGCAGCGCGGCTTGCTGGCCGATTACGCGCCGCGCGGGGTGTTGCAGGATGTCGGTGTCGAATGGGACGGACGCTATCCCGGCGTGACGGGCTGGCGTATTCGCGGTGATGTCGCCGGGCTGGCGCTCAAAGCCCAGGCCGCGCGCCCGGGGCGTGCCGCCACGCCCGGCTTCGAGAACCTGAGCGGGCACATCGACGCCAACGAGCGCACCGGCAGCGTCAAGCTCGATTCACAGCAATTTGCCTTAAGCATGCCGGCCTGGTTCGCCGAACCGCGCATGCCGTTCGACCGCCTGGTGCTCGATGCGCGCTGGGAGTTTGACGCGGGCCGGCAATTGCAGGTCGAGATCGACGATCTGGACTTTGCGCAGGGCGCGTTCAAGGGCTCGGTGTCTGGCCGCCACATCATGCCGCTCACGCCCGGTCACGGGCCAGGGACGGCCGACTTCACCGGCAGCCTCGACGGTTTCCCGATCAATAAAATCGGCACCTTCCTGCCGCTGGCCACGCCACACGGCCTGCACGACTGGCTGGTCGGTGCGCTGCAGGGCGGCCAGTTGCACGACACCACGCTGCGTCTGCGCGGCGACCTCGCGCAGTTCCCGTTCAAGTCTGCCGAGACGGGCGAATTCCGCGTCGCCGGACGCCTGGCAGGCGCGCGGCTCGAATACGCGCCTGGCCACCGCCATCCGGACGGCACGCCGTTGTGGCCGCTGGCCGAAGCGATCGACGGGCGCATCGTGTTCGACCGCGCGCGCATGGAAATCAATGGCAAGACCCTGCGCACGCTGGGCGTGGCGCTGTCGAACGTCAAGGCCGTGATCCCCGACCTGGGCGCGCATGACAAGATGATGCTGGAAATCGACGGCGCCGGCGCCGGGCCGCTGCAGGAATTCCTTCGCTACGTGGCCGCCACGCCGGTACTGGGCTGGATCGGCCACTTCACCGAAGACACGCAGGGCACCGGTAACGCCAAGCTCGACCTGAAGCTGCGCCTGCCGCTGGCGCACATGAACGAAGCAAAAGTGCAGGGCAGTCTGCAGTTGCAGGGCAACGACGTGGTGCTGTTCCCGGAGCTGCCGGCGCTGCAGAATGCCCAGGGCCGGATCGCGTTCCACGACCACGGCTTTGGCCTGGAAGGCGTGGGCGCCGATTTCCTGGGCGCGCCGCTGGCAGTGGGTGGCGGTACGACGCCTGAGGGCAGCACGCGCGTGACGCTGGCCGGTACGCTGTCGGCCGAGGGCATGCGCCGCACGGCGCCAGCGCCGGCGCTGGGCCGTCTGGCCGAACGCCTGTCGGGCAGCACGCCGTATCGGGGCGAGATCGTCGTCAAGGCCGGGCATCGCACGATCACGATCGATTCGGCGCTGGCCGGGCTGGGCATCGAACTGCCGGCGCCGCTGAACAAGGTGCAAGACGCGACCCTGCTGCTCCACTTCGTGCTCGAGGGCGAACCGACTGTCGAGGGCCTGGCGCGCGACGTCATCCGCGTGGGCGTGGGGCAGAGCCTGGGGGCGCGGTACGAACGCGAAAAGCAGGGCAAGGGCGCCTGGCGCGTGACCCATGGCGGGATTGGCGTGAATGTGCCGGCGCCGCGCCCGGACCAGGGCCTGATGGTACATCTGGACATGAAGGCGCTCAACGTCGACCACTGGCTGGCGGCAGGCCGCGCCATTGCCGGCATGGACATCAACGCGCCTGTCCCGGCAGCAGACGCACCCCCTGCCAGCGGCGCCGATGTCACCCAGTACGTGCTGCCGGCGGTGGTGGCCGGCCGGGTCAGTGAACTGACGGTCGGTGAGCGGCGCGTGGCCGACGTGGTCATCGGCGCCACGCACGTGGGCGACACGTGGCGCGCCAACCTGCATTCGCGCCAGGCCAGCGGCTATCTCACCTGGGCCGAGACGCCCAGCGGCCTGGGCAAGGTCACCGCGCGCCTGGCGTCGCTCGTGATCCCCGAATCGGCCGAAGCCGAGGTCAAGGACCTGCTCGAGTCGAACAAGGGCGCCACGGCCAGCATTCCGTCGCTCGACATCGTGGCCGAGCGCTTCGAGCTGTTCAACAAGAACCTGGGTCGCCTGGAACTGAACGCCAGCAATGTGCGGGCACTGGCCGGGCGCGAGTGGCGCATCGACCGGCTGGCGCTGAGCAACCCCGACGGCAAGCTGAACGCGTCGGGCCGCTGGCTGACCAAGGATGGCAAGAGCAATACCAGCCTGAACTTCGCCCTGGACATGGACAATGCGGGGCGCCTGCTCGACCGCGTGGGCTTCCCGGACACGATCGGGCGCGGCAACGGCTACCTGCGCGGCGACATTTCGTGGGCCGGCCTGCCATATGCGATGGACATCCCGAGCCTGTCGGGCCAGATCGAGATGAATGTGGAGTCGGGCCAGTTCCTCAAGCAGGATCCGGGCGCAGCCAAGTTATTGGGGGTGCTCAGCCTGCAAGCCCTGCCGCGCCTGCTCAAGCTCGACTTCCATGACGTGTTTTCCGATGGCCTGGCATTCGACGGCATCACGGCCAACGCGCTGATCACGCGCGGCGTGGTGCGCACCGATAACCTCAGGATGCATGGCGTGGCAGCCACCGTGCTCATGAACGGCACGGCTGACATTGCCAACGAATCGACCAATCTGCGCGTGGTCGTGATCCCGGAATTCAATTTGGGCACCGGCCCGCTCGTGTACGGCCTGGCCGTCAATCCGGTGCTGGGCCTGGGCGGCTATCTGGCCCAGCTGTTCCTGCGCGCGCCGGTGATGAAGGCGCTGACCTACCAGATGCAGGTGACAGGACCGTGGAAATCGCCGACCATTACCAAAATCCCTAACGGACCTGACAACAACCCGACCACCCCCACCGCCAGCAAGGAATGACATGACGACCGTAGCCGCGATCCAGATGGTTTCCACTCCTAATCTTGAAGACAACCTGGTCACCGTGCGCCGCCTCGTGGCCGAGGCCGCCGCGAAGGGCGCCACGCTCGTGGCCTTGCCCGAGTACTGGCCGATCATGGGCATGACCGACGTCGACAAGGTGGCGCTGGCCGAAGAACCGGGCGCTGGTCCGATCCAGGAGTGCATGGCGGAACTGGCGCGCGAGCATGGCATCTGGCTGGTCGGCGGCACGCTGCCGATCGTCTCGCCGAGCGCGGGCAAGGTGCTCAACACCACGCTCGTGTATGACCCGCAGGGCGTGTCGATGAGCCGCTACGACAAGATCCACCTGTTCGGCTTCAACAAGGGCACCGAATCGTACGACGAGGCGCGCACCATCGTGCCGGGCGATACGGTCGGCGTGTTCGATGCGCCGTTCGGCCGCGTGGGGCTGTCGGTGTGCTACGACCTGCGCTTTCCCGAGCTGTACCGCGCGATGGGCGAGTGCGCACTGATCATCGTGCCGGCCGCCTTTACCTACACCACCGGCCGCGCGCACTGGGAAGTGCTGCTGCGGGCGCGCGCCATCGAGAACCAGTGCTATGTGCTGGCCGCGGCCCAGGGCGGCATGCACGTGAATGGCCGCCGCACCTGGGGCCACAGCATGCTGGTCGACCCGTGGGGCGAGGTCAAGGCGGTGCTGCCGGAAGGCGAGGGCGTGATTGCGGGCGAGCTCGATCCCGTGTTCCTGCTCGGGGTACGCGACAGCCTGCCGGCGCTGCGGCACCGGAAGATGTAAAACCGGCGTCGCCTGTACCGGGCGCAGCGATGCGAATAAACGGGATATGGCACAATGCCCTTTCCAACCGAACGCACGAATCGACCCACAATGACGCCATTCGAACCGAACCTGTCCTCCATCGCTGTTGCCCGCGACGTCCTCCTGACGCCATTCGGCCTGGACGAAGACAAGCTGCTGCGCGCGCTGGGGACCATGTTCACGCACAAGGTCGACTATGCCGACCTGTACTTCCAGTTCACCAAGAGCGAAGGCTGGAGTCTCGAAGAAGGCATCGTCAAGAGCGGCAGTTTTTCGATCGACCAGGGCGTCGGCGTGCGCGCCGTGTCGGGTGAAAAGACGGCGTTTGCCTATTCCGACGAGATTTCCGAAGGGGCGCTGCTGGATGCCGCGGCCGCCACGCGCACGATCGGGCGCCAGGGTGCCGGGCGCATCAAGATCGCGCGCAGCACCCAGCACAGCGGCGGACGCTCGCTGTACCTGCCCAACGATCCGCTGGCCTCGCTCGATGCGACGGCCAAGGTGACGCTGCTCGAGCGCGTCGAAAAGATGGCGCGCGCAAAAGACCCGCGCGTGGTGCAGGTGATGGCGGGCCTGGCCGGCGAATACGATGTCGTCCTGGTGCTGCGCAGCGACGGCGTGCTGGCGGCCGATATCCGGCCGCTGGTGCGCGTCTCGGTCACCGTCATCGCCGAGCAGAACGGGCGGCGCGAAGTCGGTTCGTCCGGCGGCGGCGGGCGCTTCGACTATGGCTACTTCACTGACGAAGTGCTGGATCGCTATGCGACCGATGCCGTCAAGGCAGCGTGCGTGAACCTGGAAGCACGGCCGGCGCCGGCGGGTCCGATGACGATCGTGCTGGGCCCGGGCTGGCCCGGCGTGCTGCTGCACGAAGCCGTCGGTCACGGCCTCGAGGGCGACTTCAACCGCAAGGGCTCGTCGTCATATGCCGGCATGATCGGCCAGCGCGTGGCGGCCAAGGGCGTCACCATCGTCGACGACGGCACGCTGCAGGATCGCCGCGGCTCGCTCAATGTGGATGACGAAGGCAATCCGACCCAGTGCACGACGCTGATCGAGGACGGCATCCTGAAAGGCTATATCCAGGACACGATGAACGCGCGCCTGATGAAGATGCCCGTCACCGGCAACGCGCGCCGCGAATCGTTCGCGCACCTGCCGATGCCGCGCATGACCAATACCTATATGCTCGCCGGCGACAAGGACCCGCAGGAAATCCTGGCCTCGGTCAAGAACGGCCTGTATGCAGTGAACTTCGGTGGCGGCCAGGTCGATATCACGAACGGCAAGTTCGTGTTCTCCGCCAGCGAGGCCTACATGATCGAAGACGGCAAGGTGACGTACCCGGTCAAGGGCGCCACGCTGATCGGCAATGGCCCTGAAGTCATGAACCGCATCTCGATGATCGGCAACGACATGCGTCTGGATTCGGGCGTGGGCGTGTGCGGCAAGGAAGGCCAGAGCGTGCCGGTGGGCGTGGGTCAGCCGACCCTGCGCATCGATGGCGTGACGGTCGGCGGCACGGCTTGAAGCTGCACTGCTGTGGTATCGCGTAACAAGCTGTCTGTACAAGCCGTCATCGGCGGATAAAGGGCTTGCCAAGTTTTGCGGGTTGTTGCTATAGTCAATTGACCAAACACGGACGACATCATGCGCCACGCTTTCTTTACCCGCTTTTTTTACTTTAGCCATTCCAGCCTCAGGCGGTGGAACAGCAGCGGGTACGCGCAGTAAAAGTCCCGGCAGCATCCAGACAAACCGCCAGCAATGGCGGTTTTTTTATTTCAGACGAACTAAAACCGAACACAACCGAGCACGAAAGAGAGTCCAGCATGCCCCGCACCGACGACCTACGCATCCGTGAAATGAAGGAATTGACGCCACCCTCGCATCTGATCCGCGAGTACCCCGTCACCCCGGCAGCCGAGCAGACCGCGGCCGGCGCGCGCGTCGACCTGCACCGCATCCTGCACGGCCAGGACGACCGCCTGATGGTGGTGATCGGGCCGTGCTCGATCCACGACCCGAAGGCCGCGATCGAATACGCGCACCGGCTGGTGGAACAGCGCCGCCGCTTTGCCGGTGAACTCGAGATCGTAATGCGGGTCTACTTTGAAAAGCCCCGCACGACGGTGGGCTGGAAAGGCCTGATCAACGACCCGTACATGGACAACAGCTTCCGCATCAATGACGGCCTGCGCATGGCGCGCGAGCTGCTGCGCGACATCAACGAGATGGGCCTGCCGGCCGGCACCGAATTCCTCGATGTGATCAGCCCGCAGTACATCGCCGACCTGATCAGCTGGGGCGCCATCGGCGCGCGCACGACGGAGTCGCAGGTGCACCGCGAGCTGGCGTCTGGCCTGTCGTGCCCGGTCGGTTTCAAGAACGGCACCGATGGGAATATCAAGATCGCGACCGAGGCCATCAAGGCTGCGTCGCAGCCGCACCACTTCTTGTCGGTGACCAAGGGCGGCCACTCGGCCATCGTGTCGACCTCGGGCAACGAGGATTGCCACATCATCCTGCGTGGCGGCAAGGCGCCGAACTACGACGCCGCCAGCGTCGACGAAGCCTGCCGCCAGATCGCCGCGCTGGGCTTGGCCAGCCGCCTGATGATCGATGCGTCGCATGCCAACAGCTCGAAAAAGCCCGAGAACCAGGTGCCCGTGTGCGCCGACATCGCCACGCAGATCGCGGCCGGCGACGATCGCATCGTGGGCGTGATGATCGAGTCGAATCTGGTGGGGGGACGTCAGGATCTGGTGCCGGGCAAGGAGCTGACCTATGGCCAGTCGGTGACCGATGGCTGTATCGACTGGGACAGCAGCCTGCAGGTGCTGGACGGTCTGGCAGCAGCGGTGCGCCAGCGCCGCCTGCGCCAGGAATAATCAAGCAGGCATAAAAAAACGGCGCACCGAGGTGCGCCGTTGTTCTATCTGCTCGCCGCGATCAGAACTTGGCGGTCAGGTTCAGGAAGATATGACGGCCCATCGCGTCATACACCTGTGGGTAGGTATTGCCGTTGCCGTAGACGGCAGCGACCACGCCCGACAGCGGTGGATCCTTGTCCAGCGCGTTGTTCATGCCGGCGCGCAGGGTGAAGTTCCGGTTGATCTGCCAGCTGCCGACCAGATCCAGGTAGTTGCGTGCGCCCAGGCTCGCATCCGCTGCTTCCGATTCGGTGTCGAGGTCCACACCGCGTACGTAGCGCCAGGTCGCGCCCAGTTCCACGCCATTCCACGGGGTGCCCCAGACGGCGCGTACCTTGTGACGCCATTTTGGCAGTGGCACGCCGCAGGTAGGACCGTGCAGGCCGGCGCACTCACGCGTATCGCCGCCTGGCAAGTCCTGCTGCTTGAACTCTTTCAGGTAGGTGCCCATCAGCGACAGGTTCAGGCTGCCCCAGTCGCCCAGCTTGGCGTTCCAGTTCGCGCCCAGGTCGACACCCTTGGTCGAGGCCATGCCCAGATTCTGGTTGGTGGCGACGATCTGCGCGGTTTCCAGTGCCCACAGGGTGCCCAGACGGTCACGCGTGATCAGCGAGCAGAACGTCGGGTCGCCCGTTGCCAGGCAGCTCTCGAGGCTGGTCGTTGCCGGCAAGCCGCCGATGATGCCATTGACCTTCATGTCGAAGGCGTCGATGGTGACCGACGTGTTGCGTGTCGGGGTCAGCACCAGGCCCAGCGTGTACGAGTCGGATTCCTCTGGCGCCAGGTTCGTATTGCCGCCCGTGATCTGGTTGTACTGCTGGGCTGGCGAATCGACGATGTTGCCGTACTGGGCCGCCGTGACGCCGGTGCGTGCGCACTGGGCCAGGGTCGCGGTCGGGGTCTCGCCGGCGCATGGGTCCGACGACATGTCGTACAGGCCCAGGCCCGCCGGCGTGTACAGTTCGACCACATTGGCGGCGCGCGCCGCACGCTGATAGCTGAAGCGGAACTTGGCTTCCTTGATCGGCGCCCACTCGATGCCGGCACCATACGAGCTGGTCTTCTGGCCGGTCGAATAATCCGATTTGCGATAGCTGGCGGTGACGTTGAGCTGGTCGGCGAATGGTTGCTTCTGCAGGATCGGGATGCGGGTTTCGGCGTAGTAGTCACGCACGCTGAACTGGCCGCTCACGTTCTTGGTCGGGCCGCCCTGGCCGGCCAGATCGCCTGATTCGAAGGCAGCGTCGTTGTCCAGCGACAGTTTTTCGGTGCGGTGTTCCCAGCCGAGCGCCAGGCCGATGCCTTCGGTGCTGGTTGGGAGCTTCAGGCCGTATTCGCCCAGGTCGGTCGACAGGTTGACGCCCTGCACGGTTTGCGACGTGTTGCCGCGCTGGAAGCCCGGGGTCTGCAGGTAGGTCAGTGCTTCCTTGGTGACGCCGCCGAGGCTCCAGATATTGTAGGGCACGCAGTTCGGGTCGATGCCGTTCAGGGTGCTGCGGCAGACCGGTGCGCCGTTGGCGCCGGGGACGACGTCCAGTGCCCGCGCGCTGCGCGCCACCGAGAAGTCGTTGAAGTAGGTCTCGGCGTAGCGGACCTTGCCGACCTGCGCGAAGACGTCGTACTTCCAGTTGCCGACATCGCCCTTGACGCCGACCACGCCGCGGTAGGACGTGTGGTTCAGGTCGTCGCGGCGGCCACCGCCTTCGACGTTGCGGCGGAAGATCACCAGATCGGCCGTATCGCCAGGGGCGTTCAGGCCCAGCGTCCGGCGCCAGGCACTCGACAGCAGCGGGTTTTCGAAGGTGATCGCATTCGCGCCGGAAGCGTCGAGGCCGAACAGGCCGGACGGCGCGATCTGGGCGACAGTGCTGTCATCGTGGAAGCTGGCCTCGCCGTAGACGCGGGTCTTGTCGTTGATGTCGTAGTGCGTGAACGAGCTGAACGTGTAGCGCTCGGACGGACGGCGGAAATAGTTCAGCGGGCCGAAGTTGTAGGCATCGTTCGCGCCAATATACGGACGCACGCCGCCATTTGCATCGGCCACGGTGAAGCTGCGCGTGCCAACCAGGAAGCGACCCGGGAAGCTGGTGCCGGAGCCGCCGCAGTTGAACGTGTCGCCCGTGGTGGAGCCGCCCAGCGAGCACGCCGTGAAGTCACGCTCCGATTGCAGCAGCGGGTCTTCCTTCTTGTAGCCCAGGAACACCACGGCATTGCCGCGGCCGTCGGCGAAGTTGCCGCCCATCGTCAGGCTGATGTCCTTGACCTTGGCGTCGGCGCTCTTGTCGCCCGGTAGCTGGAAGTTGCGGCGCGTGGCGGCATCGGCTGCCGGCCCGCCGTTTTGCTGATGGTTGTAGAACTGGTAGTTGCTGTCAATCTGGACGCCCTGGAAGTTGTCGTCCATGATGAAGTTGACCACGCCGGCCACGGCGTCGGAGCCGTAGATGGCGCCGGCGCCGCCGGTCAGCACTTCGACGCGCTTGACCAGGCCCACGGGGATCTGGTTCAGGTCGGCGGCCGGATTGCGCGGGCTGCCTGCTGGCAGGCGGCGGCCATTGACCAGCACCAGGGTGCGGTCGGCGCCGAAGTTGCGCAGGTTGACAGTCGCGGTGCCGGTCGAGCCGTTCGAGACCGAGCCGCCCTGGTCGGCGAAGACCTGTGGCAGGTTGTTGAGCAGGCTCTCGACCGAACGCACACCTTCGAGTTTGATGTCCTTGGCGTTGACGACGGTAACTGGACTGATGCTTTCCAGGTTGGCCGTGGCGATGCGTGAACCGGTGACTTCCACGCGCTGAGGTTCGCCTGTAGCGGGCGCCGTGTCCTGGGCGTGGGCCGCCGAGAACGCGACGATCATGCCGCCTGCACAGATCAGTCGAACCGATCGAGATAACACTGTTTCAACCATCATGTCGATTTTCCCAGGTAAGACCTGCAGGGCGGATGTCGCCTGCAGTAATGTCATTGGATTGCCACCGCGAATAGCAGCGTCGAATTTTTACTACTTGGCAATAAAAACATTTCCGGTAAGGCAGTGTCAACGTATAAAGTCTTTACGAATCAAAAATACAACTGTACGCCGACTAGTCTGTACAAGTATGCATTTTGGTGCTAGTCATGATTCCGACATGAAAAATAATATGTGGAATATATGAAGGAAAATATAGTTTGTCCGGTATTTAATGCGGCAATAAGACAATTTTTTGGCAGGGATTGCTGTTTAAGCATATGTATGCAGGTTCATGTGTGACACGTTATCGACCCGATTCAAATGTCACAAATGTCAGTACATTCGATAACCCGCATCTATCTCCCCATGACATCCTGCATCTGTCAGCGCGCGCCGATATGCGCTATCGTGTCGGGTTCGCAACGCCTGCATTGGCGTCGCGGATTACGCGGGAAATGGCACGTTCGCCTGGTCCCGGTTCGGGAGTGTCATGCTTGCTTATATCGTCCGGCGCCTGTGGCAAATGTTGCCGACCATGGCGGGCGTCGTGCTGCTGGTGTTCATGCTGTTCAACTGGGTCGGCGGCGATCCGGCCTATCTGTTGGCCGGCAAGATGGCCGATGCAAACGCCATCGAGAACATCCGGCGCCAGCTCGGCACCGACCAGCCATATCCGGTGCAGCTGTGGATCTTCGTGCAGCAAATCGTCACGTTCGACTTCGGCAATGCGTGGAGCACGGGCGAACCGGTGGCGCAGATCATCACCAGCCGTCTGGGGCCATCGCTCACCGTCCTGATCCCGCTCACCGTGCTCGAAGTGTTCTTTGGCATTGCGCTGGCGCTGGGCATCGCCTTCGTGCGCGGCTCGCTGACCGACCGCGCCGTGATGATTGCCTGCACGGTGGGCATGTCGATCTCGATCCTCGTGTATATCTCGGTGTTCCAGTACGTGTTTGCTTACCAGCTGGGCCTGTTTCCGGTGCAGGGCTGGGGCAGCAGCCTGGGCGAGAATCTGCTGCACTACGCGCTGCTGCCGATCATCATTGGCCTGGCGGTCTCGATCGCGCCGACGCTGCGGCTGTACCGCAGCTTCGTGCTCGACGAAGTGGGGCAGGATTACGTGCGCACGGCGCGCGCCAAGGGCTTGAGCGAGCGCCGCATCGTCTGGGTGCACGTGCTGCGCAATGCGGCCATTCCCATCATCACGCACGTGATGGCGAACCTGCCGGCGCTGCTGATCGGGGCGTTTCTGCTCGAGCGTTTCTTCGGCATTCCCGGCATCGGGCGCGAAGTCATTCTTGCCGTTGAACGCAGCGACTTCCCGGTAATCAAGGCGATCACGGTCTACGTCGCAGCAGCGACGATGGTGTTCAACCTGCTGGCCGACCTGCTGTACCGCGCCGTCGATCCGCGCGTGCAATTCCGATGATGACAATGCAGACGTCCGACGATTCAGCCGGCCTGTGGACGCTGGCCTGGCGCCGTCTGCGGGCCGACCGCGTGGCGATGGCGGCGCTTGCCGTCGTGGCCGGCTTTTTGCTGCTGGTGCTGCTGTCAAGCACGGGCCTGGTGGCCGCCGACTGGGAAGACGAGGTGGCCGTCAATTACGCGCCGCCGGGCTTTGTCGGGGCCGATGCGACGGCGCGCGCACTGGCACAGGCGCAACTGCCGCGCGCCACGCCGCCGAATGCATTCGATCCGCTCGCGGCCGAACTGGCAACGTTGCAGGCCCAGGTGGCGGCAACGCATCCGCCGGTGGCCAAGCGCACGACGCTGCTGTTTGGCGCCGATAAATGGGGCCACGACATCGTCAGGAAAACGATCAAGGGTGGTGAGACGTCGATCGTCGTCGGCCTGGTTGCGGCGCTCCTGGCCGTCACGCTGGGCACGCTGTTTGGCGCCGTCGCCGGGTTCTTCGGTGGCTGGGTCGACGATCTGTTCAACTGGTTCTACAGCATCTTCACGTCGATTCCATCGATCCTGATGATCCTGACCGTGGCCGCCGTGCTGCAGCAAAAGGGCGTGACGACCATTGTGCTGATCCTGGGCCTGACCGGCTGGACGGGACCGTTTCGCCTGATGCGCGCCGAATACATCAAGCACAGCGCGCGTGAATACGTGATGGCGGCCAACGCCATTGGCGCGTCGAACTGGCAGCGCATGTTCGGGCACATCCTGCCGAACGTGTCGCACGTGGCGCTGGTGCAGATGTCGATCCTCGTGGTCGGCTTCATCAAGGCCGAAGTGATCCTGTCGTTCCTGGGCTTCGGCGTGCCGGTGGGCACCGTCTCGTGGGGCAGCATGCTCAACGAGGCGCAGAATGAACTCATCCTTGGCAAGTGGTGGCAACTGGCGGCCGCGGCTGGCGCCATGGCGGTGCTGGTCACCAGTTTTTCGCTGTTTGCCGACGCCTTGCGCGACGCGCTCGACCCCAAGATCAAATGACCCACGAAACCATGCCTTTGCTGAGCGTTCGCGACCTGCGCATCGCGTTCCGGGTCGACAAGCACCGCACCAGCGCCGCATTGAAGGGCGTCTCGTTCGACGTGCCGGACAACACCACGGTGGCGCTGGTGGGCGAATCGGGCAGTGGCAAGTCGGTCAGTTCGCTCGCCGTGATGGGGCTGCTGCCGCCCGAGACCACAATCGTCGATCCCGCTTCGCGCATTGCGTTTGCCGGGCGCGAACTGCTGGGTCTGCCGCTGGCCGCGCGGCGCGCCCTGTGCGGCAAGGACATCGCGATGATTTTCCAGGAGCCGATGTCCTCGCTCAATCCGGTGTTCACGGTGGGGTTCCAGATCGGCGAAGTGCTGCGCCAGCACATGGGCATGGACAAGCGCGCGGCGCGTGCCCGCACGCTCGAGTTGTTGGCCGAAGTGGGCATTCCCGATCCGGCGCGCAAGATCGACGCCTACCCGGGCCACCTGTCGGGCGGCCAGCAGCAGCGCGCGATGATCGCGATGGCCATTGCCTGCGAACCCAGATTGCTGATTGCCGACGAACCGACCACGGCGCTTGACGTGACGATCCAGAAACAGATCATGGACCTGATCGCGCGCCTGCAGCGCGAGCGGCGCATGGCCGTGCTGTTCATCACGCACGACCTGGGCCTGGTGGGCGAGATCGCCGATCGCGTGATCGTGATGCGCCACGGCGAGGTGCGTGAGGAGGGCGCTGCCGCGCAAGTGTTCGGCGCGCCGCAGGACGCCTATACCCGGGCACTGCTGCATTGCCGGCCATCCCTCGATGCACGTCCGCTGCGCCTGCCGGTAATCGACGATTACCTTGCGGGGCGCGTGCTTGCGGGTGCGCAACTGCCGCAGCGTGTGCGCGGCACGAACCCTGACGATGCGCCGCTGCTGGTGGTCAGGAATCTGGCCAAGAGTTTCTGGACGCGCGAGGGCCTGTTCGGCAAGCGCGAATTCAAGGCGGTGAAGGATGTGTCGTTCACGCTGGCGCGCGGCAAGACGCTGGGCGTGGTCGGTGAATCGGGCTCGGGCAAGACGACGGTGGGCCTGACGCTGTTGCGGCTGCACCGCGCAACGGGCGGCTCGGCGCTGTTCGAAGGGCGCGATCTGGTGGCCATGACCGACCGCGAATTCCAGCCCTACAAGCGGCGCATCCAGATCATTTTCCAGAATCCGTATGCCTCGCTCAATCCGCGCTTCACGGTCGGCCAGATCCTGCTCGAACCGATGCGCATCCACGGGATCGGCGCGCACGAAGCCGAGCGCGCTGCGCTGGCGCGCACCCTGCTGGGGCGCGTCGGCTTGCCGGACGCGGCCTACGGGCGTTATCCCCATGAATTCTCGGGTGGACAGCGCCAGCGCATTGCCATTGCGCGCTGTCTGACGATGCAGCCCGAGATCCTGGTCTGCGACGAATCCGTCTCGGCGCTGGACGTGTCGGTCCAGGCCCAGGTGCTGAACCTGCTGCAGGATTTGCAGGACGAATTTGGCCTGAGCTATATCTTCATTTCGCATGACCTGTCGGTGGTGAAGTACATCTCCGACCAGGTGATGGTGATGCAGAACGGCGGCGTGGTGGAGGTGGCCGATGCCGATGCGCTGTACTGCAACCCGCAGCATCCGTACACGAAGTCGCTGCTGGCGGCGATTCCGCGCGGGGTGTAACTACGGGTCGTTGCCGATGCCGCGAAAGACCGTTGCGAATATGCTAAACAGGCCGCGGAAACAGGTCGCATTCCTGTGCCGCGAGCGCAATTCACGTACACTGTGACGATGCCCCAGTTAGTCGAACTCATTCAAGTCTATGGCGTGCTGATCGTGTTCGGCATTGTTCTCGTCGAGCAGTTTGGCTTGCCCATTCCCGCCTACCCGATCCTGATCGTGGCCGGCGCGCTGTCGGTCGAGGCCGACGTCAGCTGGCAGCTCGTGTGGCTGGCCGCCATCAGCGCCTGCCTGATCTGCGATGTGTTCTGGTTTCGCGCCGGGCGCTTCTATGGCAAGCGCATCCTGCGGCTGCTGTGCAAGATTTCCCTGTCCCCCGATTCATGCGTCAACCAGACCGAAGACCGCTTCAGCCGGTTTGGCGTCAAGTCGCTGCTGGTGTCCAAGTTCATCCCCGGCTTCAACACCATCGCCGCGCCGTTGTCTGGTGCGATGGGCGTGGCCCCGAAGCCGTTCCTGCTGTACGCCGTCACGGGCGCGGCGCTGTGGAGCGGCGTCGGCATCCTGCTGGGCGCCTGGTTCCACGACAGCGTCGACGACGTGCTCGACATTCTGTCGACGATGGGCAGCACGGCGCTGGTCGTCGTCGCCAGCGTGCTGGGCCTGTTCATCGCGTTCAAGTATGCCGAGCGGCGCCGCCACCGTTCGCGCAGCGGCGCCGAGCGCATCGAGGTGGCCGAACTGCTGGCGCTGATCGACAGCGGCGCGCAACCGGTGCTCATCGATGCGCGCAGCCTGACTGCGCAGGACCTTGAAGCGGCCATTCCCGGCGCGCTCATTTTCCGCGCGTGCGAGCCGGGTAAATTAATGGCGTCGCTCGACCGTAAGCGCGAAATTGTGGTCTACTGCAGTTGTCCCGACGACGTGACGGCCGCCCAGGTCGCACACCAGTTCGCTGCCAACGGCTTTCGCCGCGTTCGCGCGCTCAAGGGCGGGCTCGATGCCTGGAATGGGCGTGGTGACACCCCGTCTTCGCTGGACCCGGCACCCTGCTGATCGGCCCTGCACCCAGCATGGTCGGTGGCGTAGTGCAATTACGGTGATTTAGCCCATTTTTACGTAAGTAAGCCCTGACACATGCCATTGTCTGTAGCAAAACTACAGATAGTTCTTGTCTTGGAGGCAAAATATTTAGTAAGCTTGCGGCTTCGTCTCCACTGTGCCCGCAATGACCGCATCCATGTCCATGAACGAGATTTCCCACCTGCATGCTGGCGGCCCGCGCCTGCTGGCCGATATCGGCGGCACCAATTGTCGTTTCGCGCTCGAGCGTGGTCCTGGTCAACTCGAGGGCGTCGAGATCCTGCCATGCGCCGCCTATGCGACGCTGGGCGACGCAATGCGCACCTATCTGGCCAGTCCAACCGTCCAGGCCCTGACGTCTAGCCCGATCCGTCATGCGGCGCTGGCGATTGCCAACCCGGTTACGGGTGACTATGTGCGCATGACCAACCACCACTGGGAATTTTCGACCGAGGCATTGCGGATCGAATGCGGCTTCGAGATCCTGCTGGTGGTCAACGACTTTTCGGCACTGGCCCGTTCGCTGCCGCATCTGGGCGAGCACAAGCGCCAGGTTGGCGGCGGCGTACCCCAGCCGGACACGGCGCTGGGCCTCATCGGCGCCGGCACCGGCCTGGGCGTGTCGGGCCTGATCCCGTGCGCCAGTTCGTGGACGGCATTGCGCAGCGAAGGCGGGCACGTGAGCTTCGCGCCCATCAACGATGACGAAATCGCGATCCTGCAATTTGCCTGGCGCGAATACGACCACGTCTCGTTCGAGCGCTTCCTGTCCGGCGCCGGCGTTGAACTGATTTATCGCGCGCTGGCCGATCGCGCCGGCAGCCCCAACGAGCGCCTCAGCGCCGCCGAGATTTCGCGCCGCGCGCTGTCGGGCGAATGCCCGCTGTGCGACGACGTGCTCGAGGCGTTCTGCGGCATGCTCGGCACCGTGGCCGGCAACCTGGCCGTCACGCTCGGCGCGCAGGGCGGTATCTATATTGGTGGCGGCATCGTTCCGCGCCTGGGCGCGCGCTTCGACCGCTCGTCGTTCCGCCGCCGCTTCGAACAAAAAGGGCGCTTCGTCCATTACCTGACGGCCGTGCCGACCTACGTCATCACCGCCGAATACCCGGCTTTTGTTGGCGTGTCAGCGATTTTGTCCGAAAAACTGTCAGACTGACGCCACTAGCTATCCGCCGCGTGGCTGGTCGCTTGTCCACTACGCGGTTTTATCGGGTACAATGGCCGCCAGTTGCAAGAAACGTCGTCGTCCCTCCGCGTGCCGCACAGGCCGCTCCCCGGCGCCTCCCGAACATGGCGAGTGCGCCGATGCGCCGCGTTTCCCAACGAGCATCAACACTCAGAGGCAGGTTGCCCGCGACGGGTTCCTTGCCTGTCGTGTAATAGACTGTCCGGCGCATCAGCCCCGGACCCACGGATTCCAGTATCAGGCAGCAAATCGCAAACAGCAGGCTAGCCGCCCATGCGCCGGCGTCGCTCGTTGCGTGGTTGCCGGGCGCTAACCGTGTGTGCCCTTGTTCTGTTGCGCGGATTCTGTTTCTGCTACCGCTATTGTTTGTGGATTGACGACATCGCACTTATGAATACTGACGAGGCCAAGCGCGTCCTCGAAACCGCCTTGCTGTGCGCCCGCGAGCCAATGTCGATCCATGGCATGAAAAAGCTGTTCGCCGACGTCGATGCGAGCGGTCGCAGCCAGGGCGCCGGCGTTGGCGCCGATACGATCAAGATTTTGCTGGAAGAACTGCGCCAGGACTGGGACGGCCGCGGCATCGAGATCGTCAGTCTGGCGTCGGGCTGGCGTTTCCAGAGCCGTCCCGAGATGAAACCGTATCTCGACCGGCTGTCACCCGAGAAGCCGCCGAAGTATTCGCGGGCGACGCTGGAAACGCTGGCCATCATCGCCTATCGCCAACCGGTCACGCGCGGCGATATCGAAGAAATTCGCGGGGTGGCGGTCAATTCGCAGACGATCAAGATGCTGGAAGACCGCGGCTGGATCGACGTGCTCGGCCACCGCGAGGTAGTAGGGCGCCCGGCGCTGCTGGGCACGACGCGCCAGTTCCTGGATGACCTGGGCCTGGCGTCGCTATCGCAACTGCCGCCGCTGCAGGCGCTGGCCGAAGGGCCGGATGCACGCAGCCTGGAAGCACTGGAAGCAGCACTGAACGACAATTTTGAGAAGGCGGACGCCGGCGCGCCCGTCCCACATCCGGACACTTCACCGATTGAAGTGTCGATACCAGACCTGACAGACGACGGAATTGCCGAGGCGGGTCAGCACAATAAAGATACGAATGATGAACCCAACTGAACCAACCGAAAACAAGCCTGTCGACGCAGCCGAGACCGCCGCCGCCAAGCCGAAGCGCCGCACCAAGGCCATGATTGCAGCCGAGGCTGCTGCTGCAACATCCGCGCCGGTCGACGCCGCTGCTGAGGTACCGGCCAAGCCGAAGCGCACGCGCAAGGTCGCTGTCGCCAGTGAATCGGGCGCCGCCGCGCCAGTCGCTGCCGAGTTGGCTGGTGATGCGCCAGCTTCCGACGCGCCAGTCGCCAAAGTGCGCAAGCCACGCGCCATGAAAGCCGCCAAAGAAGTCCAGGCTGCCAAGGAAGAGCTGGCGGCAGCGCCGGCCGCCGACGGCGCCGAGGCTGCACCTGCGCCTGCACCAAAGCCACGCGGTCCCCGTCAGATGCGCGAAAAGCGCGCCGAACGCGAAGCGCTCGAGCAGTTGGCCGCCCCTGCCGTTGCTGCTGAAGCCGACGCTGCGCCAGCAGGCGACGCGCCGGCTGAAGGTGCAAGCGCCGAGGCTGCTGCTGCCGTCGACGGCGCCCCGCAAGGCCGCGGCCGTGGCCAGCAAAAGCCGGGCATGCGCAACCAGCAGAGCAACCGTCCGGTGCAGGGCGCCGGTCGCCAGGGCCAGCCGGTCAAGCAGATCGGCCGCAACGGCAAGCCGGGTAAACCCGGTGGCAAGCCGCAGCCAATGGACGAGGCCGACAATGTGTTCTCGTTCGTCACGTCGGACGATTTCGACGCCAACGACGGCGCCCGCCGCAATGCGCCAGTCAAGGCCGTGCGCCGCGACCTGACCGCCGACGACGACGCGCCGAAGCTGCACAAGGTGCTGGCCGAAGCGGGCCTGGGTTCGCGCCGCGACATGGAAGACCTGATCGTTGCCGGCCGCGTGTCGGTCAATGGCGAGCCGGCCCACATCGGCCAGCGCATCCTGCCGACCGATGCCGTGCGCATCAATGGCAAGCTGATCCAGCGCCGTGTGAGCAGCAAGCCGCCACGCGTGCTGGTGTACCACAAGCCGGCCGGCGAAATCGTCAGCCATGACGATCCGGAAGGCCGTCCATCGGTGTTCGATCGCCTGCCGTCGATGAAGGCAGGCAAGTGGCTGGCCGTTGGCCGCCTCGACTTCAACACCGAAGGCCTGCTGCTGTTTACGACGTCGGGTGACCTGGCCAACCGCCTGATGCACCCGCGTTATAATATCGACCGTGAATACGCAGTGCGTACGCTGGGCGAGCTGGAAGAAGGCATGCGCCAGAAATTGCTCGCCGGCGTCGACCTCGACGATGGCAAGGCGGCATTCTCCAAAATCCAGAACGGTGGCGGCGAAGGCATCAATCGCTGGTACCGCGTGGTCATCGGCGAAGGCCGTAACCGCGAAGTGCGCCGCATGTTCGAGGCGGTCGGCCTGACCGTTTCGCGCCTGATCCGTACCCGTTACGGCGCGATGACCCTGCCAAGTGGCCTCAAGCGCGGTCGCTGGGAAGAATTCGAAGAAAACGATGTCCGTTCGCTGATGACGGCCTTCGGTGTCGAGAAAAAAGCGGCGCCGGAGAAAAACGCCAAGTCGGGCGGCAAGCCGGGCAAGGGCCCGCGTCCGAACGGTGCGCGCGACAGCGAGCGCGGTAATGAGCGTAGCAACGAGCGTGGAAACACGCGTGGTCCTGAGCGCGGCAACGTGCGCAGCGCCGGTGGCGACGATGAGCGTGGCAACGACCGCAGCGATGGCAACCGCATCGACCGCGCCGACGCCAACCGCAATGTCGATCCGTTCGGTCCGCAAGCAACGCGCGTGGGCAGCACCCGCGGCCAGGGTATCCTGAATGGTCCGGTGCCTGGCAACAAGCCAGTCGGTGGCCGTCCGGGTGGCCAGGGCGGCGGCAAGGGCCGCGGCGCCGGTTTCGGTGGCGGGCAGGGCGGCAAGACGGGTGGCGCTGGCGCCAGCAGCCGTCCACGCCAGCCCGATCCGTTGCAGACCACGTTCGGTTTTGCCAACACCGGTGGCGGCGCACGCCGTGGCGGTGCGGGTGGCGGCCAGGGTCCGCGTGGCGGCGCCGAGCATGCGGCACCGCGCCGCGGCCGTCGCGGCTAAGCCCAATTCAGTGCAGGCTGCCGATGGCAGTCTGCTAACTGTTGTATAGCTGCTCATTTTGGCGTGCGGATTGCGAGGCACGCCGAAAAGCAGTATAATTTGCAGCCTAATCGAAGACCTTCCCGACGTGTTGTTCAGCGTGCATCCGGTGTAAGCGTCATATTTTGATTGGGGTGTAATGACAAAAAGATGGGCAGATGCCCATTTTTTTTTTGGTAAATCGTTTTAGAAGCCCTGGAGAAGTGCCGTGCAGCAGTTTGATTTAATCGCCACGACAGTCAGTGGTCTCGGTTATGAACTCGTCGACGTGGAACGAGGCGACCGCGGGATCCTGCGTGTGTATATCGATTTTCCGGCTGCCGACGCGGACGAAAAGGGCCCGATCACGGTCGAGGATTGCGCCAAGGTGAGTCACCAGCTGTCGCATGTCTTCACCGTGGAAAACGTCGATTACGAACGACTCGAAATTTCGTCGCCGGGCCTCGATCGCCCGGTACGAACCCTCGCCGATTTTGCGCGCTTTGCCGGCCTTGAGTGCACGGTCAAGCTGCGCGTCGCGGTGCCGGGCAGTGATAACCGCAAGACGTTCACCGGTATCCTGCGCGGCGTCGAGAACGACAAGGTCGGCTTGGAATTTGACAGTAAAGATGGCCCGGCGTTGATGGAATTTACGCTGGCCGAATTGGATAAGGCACGTTTAGTGCCGCAGGTGGATTTTAGGAGTCGCAAAGCATGAGTCGCGAAATTTTGTTACTGGTGGATGCGCTTGCGCGCGAAAAGAACGTCGACAAGGAAGTCGTTTTCGGAGCGCTCGAGTTCGCGCTGGCACAGGCCACGAAGAAGCGTTATGAAGGCGAAGTCGACATTCGCGTGTCAATCGACCGTGACACCGGCGAATTCGAGACTTTCCGCCGCTGGCACGTCGTTCCCGATGAAGCCGGCCTGCAGCTGCCTGACCAAGAGATCCTGCACTTTGAAGCCAAAGAGCAGATCTCGGACATCGAAGTCGACGAATACATCGAAGAGCCGATTGAATCGGTCGACTTCGGTCGTCGCTTTGCCCAGGACACCAAGCAGGTCGTGCTGCAGCGCGTGCGCGATGCCGAACGCGAGCAGATCCTGCAAGACTTCCTGGAGCGTGGCGATTCGCTCGTCACCGGCACCATCAAGCGCATGGAACGCGGCGACGCGATTGTCGAATCGGGCAAGATCGAAGCACGCCTTCCGCGTGACCAGATGATCCCGAAAGAAAACCTGCGTATCGGCGACCGTGTGCGCGCTTTCATCCTGCGTGTGGACCGCAATATGCGTGGCCCGCAGGTGATCCTGTCGCGTACTGCGCCTGATTTCATCATGAAGCTGTTCGAACTCGAAGTGCCAGAGATCGAGCAGGGCCTGCTGCAGATTAAGTCCGCTGCCCGCGATGCCGGCGTGCGCGCCAAGATCGCCGTGTTCACGGCTGACAAGCGCATCGACCCGATCGGTACCTGCGTCGGGATGCGCGGTTCGCGCGTCCAGGCCGTGACCGGTGAACTGGGTGGCGAGCGTGTCGACATCGTGCTGTGGTCCGATGACCCGGCGCAGTTCGTCATTGGCGCCCTGGCGCCGGCGAATGTTTCGTCGATCGTGGTCGACGAAGAAAAGCACGCGATGGATGTCGTCGTGGACGAAGAAAACCTGGCCATCGCGATCGGCCGTTCGGGCCAGAACGTGCGCCTGGCGTCCGAGCTGACCGGCTGGAAGATCAACATCATGACGGCCGAGGAATCGGCCAACAAGGTGGAGCAAGAGTCAGCGGCCATCCGCGCGCTGTTCATGCAAAAACTGGACGTCGACCAGGAAGTGGCCGACATCCTGGTGGAAGAAGGCTTCTCGAGCCTGGAAGAAATCGCGTATGTGCCAATTTCCGAAATGCTGGAAATTGAATCGTTCGACGAAGACACTGTCAACGAACTCCGTACCCGTGCACGCGATGCGCTGGTCACCGAGGCGATTGCTTCCGAAGAAGGCCTCGAAGGCATGGAAGAAGCTCTGGTCAATCTGGAAGGCATGGACCGTACCGTTGCCGGCAAGCTTGGCCTGGCTGGTATCAAGACGGTCGACGCATTCGCGGCACTGGCCTATGACGAGTTTGGCGCCATCCTGGCGCTGCCGTCGGAACGTGCCCGCGACCTGATCAAGAGTGAATTTAATGATGTGACCGACGACGAGATGAAGCTGGTCGATGGCAAGTACGACGACCGGGCGAAAGCACTGCAGGCGAAAGCCTGGAGCCTGGCTGAAACGGCCAAAGCTTGAGCAAATCTTTATCATCTGTCGCGACACATAGAAAAGAGGACTGAATGGCGAGTAACAACGTAGCCCAATTTGCCACCGAGCTGAAGATGCCTGCAGACCTGCTGCTGACGCAGCTGCGCTCGGCCGGCGTCGAAAAAAGTTCGACGTCAGATCCGTTGTCGAAAGATGATAAGGACAAGCTGCTGAACCATCTGCGTCGTACCCACGGCGCGAGCGACACCGGTGAAAAGAAAAAGATCACGGTAACGCGCAAGGAAACCAGCGAAATCAAGCAAGCTGATTCGTCGGGCAAATCGCGCACCATCCAGGTTGAAGTCCGCAAGAAGCGCACCTTCGTGCAGCGCGACGACCTGGTCACGACCAAAGCACCTGAAGAGCCAGTCGTCGACGTTGCTGAACAAGCACGTCGCGAAGAGGAAGCAGCGCGCCAGAATGAAGCGATCGCCCGCCAAGAGGCTGATCTGCGCGAGAAGCAAGAGCGCCTGATCAAACTCGAAGCCGAAGAAAAGGCGCAAGCCCAGGCAGCGCAAGAGCAGGCCAAGCGCGATGCGGCTGAACAGGCCAAGCGTGACGCCGCCGAGAAATCGGCTGCTGCTGCCGTGGCTGCCGGTGCTGCCAAGGAAGCTGCTGCCGGCGCGAAAGAAGCCGCTGCCGGTGCTGCTGCTGATGAGTCGGCCAAGCGCGCCGCTGAAGAAGTCAAGGCCCGCAATGAAGCGGCAAGCAAGGAAGCGGCCGAACGCGTTGCCGCTACCGAGCGCGCCCGCAAGGCCGTGGCTGACGAAGTCGCGCAGATCAAGCTGATGATGAGTCAGCCGCGCCGCGTCATCAAGGCCCCTGAGCCAGCACCGAAGCCGGTCGTCGCACCAGCGGCCCCAGCCGGTACGCTGCACAAGCCTGCTGACAAGAAGCCTGGCGAAGTCAAGAAAGACGACGCCAAGAAGCCTGGCGACAAGAAGTCGATCAAGTCGGCCAATGTGTCGTCGACCTGGTCGGACGACGCTAAAAAGCGTGGCGGCCCGAGCGTGAAAACGCGTGGCGGCGCAGGCAGCAGCACCGGTGGCCGTGATGGCTGGCGTGCTGGTGGCGGCCGTGGCGGTCGTCGTGGTCATGATGACCGCGAGACCAACTTCCAGGCGCCAACCGAAGCGATCGTGCGCGATGTGCACGTGCCGGAAACCATCACCGTGGCCGAACTGGCCCACAAGATGGCCATCAAGGCGTCCGAAGTCATCAAGCAACTGATGAAGCTGGGCCAGATGTGCACGATGAACCAGGTGCTCGATCAGGAAACCGCGATGATCCTGGTGGAAGAGATGGGCCACAAGGCCTTCGCTGCCGCCGAGGACGATCCCGAGGCCCTGCTGGCTGATAACGGCGAGCACGCCGAGTTCGAATCGACCTCGCGCGCACCGGTCGTCACCGTCATGGGGCACGTCGACCATGGTAAGACGTCGCTGCTGGATTACATCCGTCGCGCCAAAGTCGCCTCGGGCGAAGCCGGTGGTATTACCCAGCACATCGGTGCATACCACGTGGACACCCCACGCGGCATGATCACCTTCCTCGACACCCCGGGTCACGAGGCGTTCACCGCCATGCGTGCCCGTGGTGCCAAGGCGACCGACATCGTCATCCTGGTGGTGGCGGCGGACGACGGCGTGATGCCGCAAACCAAAGAGGCAATTGCTCACGCAAAAGCCGCTGGTGTACCGCTGGTCGTGGCGATCAACAAGATCGACAAGCCGGGCGCCAACGCCGACCGCGTCACGCAAGAGCTGGTCGCTGAAGGTGTCGTGCCTGAAGAATACGGTGGCGAATCGCCATTCGTGCCGGTGTCGGCAAAAATCGGTACCGGTATCGACGATCTGCTGGAGCAAGTGCTGCTGCAGGCCGAAGTGCTCGAACTGAAGGCGCCGACCGAAGCGCCGGCCCGTGGTCTGGTGGTCGAAGCCCGTCTGGACAAGGGCCGCGGCCCGGTGGCAACGATCCTGGTGCAGTCGGGTACCCTGAAGCGCGGCGACGTCGTGCTGGCGGGTTCGTCGTTCGGTCGTGTTCGTGCCATGCTGGACGAAAACGGCAAGGCAGTCACCTCGGCTGGCCCATCGATCCCGGTCGAAATCCAGGGCCTGACCGAAGTGCCGACCGCTGGCGAAGAAGTCATGGTCATGGCCGACGAGCGCAAGGCGCGTGAAATCGCCCTGTTCCGTCAAGGTAAGTTCCGTGATGTGAAGCTGGCCAAGCAGCAAGCCGCGAAGCTCGAGAACATGTTCGAGCAAATGGCCGAAGGCGAGATCAAGAACCTGCCGCTCATCGTCAAGACCGATGTGCAGGGTTCGCAAGAGGCACTGGTCGGTTCGCTGCAGAAGCTGTCGACCTCGGAAGTGCGGGTCCAGATCGTGCACGCAGCGGTTGGCGGCATCACCGAGTCGGACGTCAACCTGGCAACCGCGTCGAAGGCAGTCATCATCGGCTTCAATGCCCGTGCCGATGCCCAGGCGCGCAAGCTGGCCGAGTCGAATGGCGTGGACATTCGTTACTACAGCATCATTTACGATGCGATCGACGAAGTCCGTACCGCGCTGTCGGGCATGCTGGCGCCAGAAAAGCGCGAGACCATCACCGGTCAGGTCGAGATTCGCCAGGTCATCCTGGTCTCGAAAGTCGGCGCGATTGCCGGTTGCCTGGTCACTGATGGTGTCGTCAAGCGTTCGTCGTCGGTCCGTCTGCTGCGCAACAACATTGTACTGTGGACTGGCGAGATCGATTCGCTCAAGCGCTTCAAGGACGACGCAAAAGAAGTGCGCGCCGGTCTCGAATGCGGCCTGTCGCTGAAGGGCCAGAACGAAATCCAGGTCGGCGACGTCCTGGAAGTGTTCGAAGTCACCGAAGTGGCACGTACGCTGTAAGCGACACGTTGGCGTAACATGGGGGCCAGGACGCTTCGCGGCAACGTCGCGAAGGGCCTGGCCCCTTTTTCGCTGCCGGCCTCGATGTAAGCGTTGGCCTGCAGCCCCTGCACGTCGTTCCCGCGAAGGTGGGAACCCAAGTTCATTTGCGCAGCCAGGAGTTCCATCGGTGTGGCTGTGCGTACATGCTCGGGTTCCCGCCTGCGCGGGAACGACGGCAAGTGAAGCAAACAAAAGAACAATGAGCGGTACATATCATGGCTAAACACAGCAAAAGCATTCCCAAGCGCGGCCTGCGCGTGGCCGACCAGATCCAGAAGGATCTGTCGGAACTCATCGCCTTCGAACTGAAGGACCCTCGCGTCGGCATGGTCACGATCAGCGAAGTGCAACTGACCCCCGACTACGCCCACGCCAAGGTGTATTTCACCCTGCTCAAGGATGGCGTCGAAGAAGTCAAGCAGACGCAGGAAGGCCTGAACAAGGCGTCCGGCTACCTGCGCAATATGCTGGGCAAGCGCCTGCACATCCACACGCTGCCGGCGCTGCACTTCGTGCATGACACGTCGACCGTGCGCGGCCTGCAGATGTCGGCCCTGATCGACCAGGCCAATGCGACGCGCTCGAAGGATGACCCGGAATCGAATCCGGCGCCCGAGGTGGACGTCGACCTGGAGCAGGATCAGGACCAGGCGCAGGAGCAGGACAGCGATATTGGTGACGACGCCGACAAGGCGAACAAAGCGTGAACGGTCGGCCCGCCAAAAAACCGCGCGACCTGGTCAATGGCGTGCTGTTGCTCGACAAGCCAGTGGGCTTCTCGTCCAATGACGCTTTGATCAAGGCCAAGCGCGTGCTCAACGCGAAGAAGGCCGGCCATACCGGCACGCTCGACCCGTTTGCCACTGGTCTCTTGCCACTGTGCTTTGGCGAAGCGACCAAGTTTTCGCAGGATTTGCTGGAGTCGGACAAGACCTATCTGGCCACCGTCCACCTGGGTATCACGACCACGACCGGCGACACCGAAGGCGAGGCCGTCGAGACGAAACCGGTGGACGTGACGCTGGACCAGATCGAGGCCGCACTGGCGCGCTACCGCGGCCCGATCCTGCAAACGCCGCCGATGTATTCGGCGCTCAAGCGCGACGGCAAGGCACTGTACGAATATGCGCGCGAAGGCATCGTGCTCGAGCGCGAAGCGCGCCCGGTGACGATCCACTCGTTGACGCTGGTAGCGTACGAGGCGCCGTTCCTGAAGATCGCCGTCACCTGCAGCAAGGGCACGTATGTGCGCGTGCTGGGCGAGGACATCGGCGCCGCGCTCGGTTGCGGCGCGCACCTGAACGCACTGCGCCGCACCGAGGTCGGGCCGTTGACGATCGAGGGCATGATCACGCTGGACGATCTGCTGGCGCACCCCGACCCGTTGTCGCTGTTGCAGCCGGTGGATGCCTTGCTGTCGAGTTTTCCGGCCCTTGAACTGACGCCCGAACTGGCGCGCCGTTTCCTGCAGGGCCAGCGCCTGGCGCTCGGCAAGGAAGACATCGCCGTGCCCGAACAGCAGGGCAGGGTGCGCATCTATCACGATGGCAGCCTGCTGGGCACCGGCATTCTGGGTGAGTATGCGATCCTCGCACCCGAGCGCCTGATCTCGACTGCGCCCCAGGGTTGATGTCACGCGGCAGTCATCAACGGGCGCTACCCTTACAGGCAGCGCCCCGTCTGCCCAACGACCGGGCAAGCTCTTGAAATACCTCGCTATTTCCAGCCACCCCGGTTAGAGCGGTACTTTACCTGTTATACTAGTCGGTTTCCGAAATCAGCAAGTGCGCGGCAACTTCGCAGCACCATCGCGGCAACATCGTGGCAGCACCGCAGCAGTACTGTAGAAACATCGCGGTACAGCGCAGCAGATACTCGGCAGATCGTACACTTCCGTACAACGCAACTTCTCAGAGACCATGTCAAACACCAAACGCGCGATTCGTAATATCGCAATCATCGCCCACGTTGACCACGGCAAAACCACCCTGGTGGACATGCTGCTGCGTCAATCCGGTACGTTCCGTGAAAATCAGCAGGTGGAAACCCGCGTGATGGACTCGAACGACCTCGAAAAAGAACGCGGCATCACCATTCTGTCGAAGAACTGCGCTGTCGAGTACGAAGGTACCCACATCAATATCGTCGACACCCCAGGCCACGCCGACTTCGGCGGCGAAGTCGAGCGCGTGCTGTCGATGGTTGACTCCGTGCTGCTGCTGGTCGATGCGCAGGAAGGCCCGATGCCACAGACCCGCTTCGTGACCCGCAAGGCACTGGCCCTGGGCCTGAAGCCAATCGTCGTCGTCAACAAGGTCGACCGTCCAGGCGCGCGCGCCGAATGGGCCATCAACCAGACGTTCGAACTGTTCGACAAGCTCGGCGCTACCGATGAACAGCTGGACTTCCCGGTCGTCTACGCATCGGGCCTGAACGGCTATGCCGGTCTGACCGAAGATGTCCGCAGCGGCGACATGAAGCCGCTGTTCGAAGCAATCCTGCAACACGTGCCAGTCCGTGACGACAATCCGGACGGTCCGCTGCAGATGCAAGTGACCTCGCTCGACTACTCGTCGTACGTCGGCAAGATCGGCATTGGCCGTATCTCGCGCGGCCGCATCAAGGCTGGCCAGGACGTCATCGTCCTGAACGGTCCTGGTTCGACCCCGATCAAGGGCCGCATCAACCAGGTCCTGAACTTCAAGGGCCTGGAGCGCGTGCTGGTCGATGAAGCCGTCGCCGGCGACATCGTCCTGATCAACGGTATCGAAGAAATCGGCATCGGTTCGACCGTCTGCGCACCGGACACCCCGGACGCACTCGAAATGCTGACCGTCGACGAGCCAACGCTGACCATGAACTTCATGGTCAACAACTCGCCACTGGCCGGCCGCGAAGGCAAGTTCGTCACCAGCCGTCAGCTGCGCGAACGCCTCGACCGCGAACTGAAAGCCAACGTCGCACTGCGCGTTGCCCCAACCGACGACGACACGATCTTCGAAGTCTCGGGCCGCGGCGAACTGCACCTGACGATTCTGCTGGAAAACATGCGTCGCGAAGGCTTCGAGCTGGCAGTGTCGCGTCCACGCGTCGTGTTCAAGATGGTCGATGGCGTGCGCCATGAGCCGTTCGAGAGCCTGTCGGTCGACGTCGAAGAAGCCAACCAGGGCGGCGTGATGGAAGAACTGGGCCGTCGTCGTGGCGACCTGCAGAACATGGAATCGGATGGCAAGGGCCGCGTGCGTCTCGAGTACCTGATCCCGGCGCGTGGCCTGATCGGCTTCCAGGGCGAATTCATGACCCTGACCCGCGGCACCGGCCTGATGAGCCACGTGTTCCACGAGTACGCACCAGTCGACAACAGCAAGGGCGAAATGGCCGGCCGTCGCAACGGCGTGCTGATCTCGCAGGATGACGGCGCTGCCGTTGCCTACGCAATCTGGAAACTGCAGGACCGCGGCCGCATGTTCGTGTCGCACAACGATCCGGTGTACGAAGGCATGGTCATCGGCATTCACTCGCGCGACAACGACCTGGTCGTGAACCCGATCAAGGGCAAGCAGCTGACCAACGTGCGTTCGTCGGGTACCGACGAAGCGGTGCGCCTGGTGCCGCCAATTCAGATGTCGCTGGAATACGCGGTCGAATTCATCGAGGACGACGAACTGGTCGAGATCACCCCGAAGAGCATTCGTCTGCGCAAGCGCTACCTGAAAGAGCACGAGCGCAAGAAAGCCAACCGCGAAGGTTAATTCCTTCGAACGTAAAAAACCCGCTGCCTGCAGCGGGTTTTTTTACGTCTGGTGCATCGCATCGGGCAACGCTATCAGCGATTCAGGCTGTCGCGCAGCGCATCGACCCAGGGTTCGTGCGCGAAGGTATGGTAACGGCCCGCCAGCAGCGCACCGGCCACCCTGGTACAGCGCTTGACGGGATTGGCCGGCAAGTGGCCGCGCCAGGTCATGTAGTCCAGCGCTTCCTGCGCCATGGCGATGCGCGATGGCGCCAGATCGTTGCGGCCGGCCATATGGGCATACAGCGCGGCACGCGCCGCCAGCAGGCTGTCGGTGGTCGCCTTCAACGGGCTCGGGCTGCCGATGGCCCACCACAGGCGGCGCAGCTTGGTGAGCAGCCCCAGCCGCTTGACGCCTACCAGGTTGGCGCCATGCTGGCGGTACTGGATGGTCGGCGTGTCGAGCATGACGACACGGCCCGAGGCGGCCGCCATCAGCGCCAGCCAGCCGTCGTGGTAGAACATCGTCTTGGGGGGCAGGGGTTGCACCAGGCCGATCAGGCGGCGCCGGAACGCGGCCGCGGCGCCGGTGACCACATTGCGGCGACAATACACGCGAAATGCGTTGCCGCTGAGGATATCGCGGCGTTCCATTCTGGAGATTTCGAGTTCGTCGAACAGCGTCGACCCGAGCGCGCGCCCGTTGGCGTCGACCAGAATCGCATCGGTGTGGGCCAGTTGCACGGTGTCGTCGGCCTCGAACACGCCGGCCAGCAGCGCGACCTTGTCCGGCATCCAGACGTCGTCCTGATCGGCCGAGAACACGATATCCGCGTCCACCAGGCGCATGGCCTGCTCGAAGTTGGCACTCACGCCCAGCGGGGGATCGTTGCGCACCAGGGTGACGCGCACCGGCGCCTCGCTGGCCCAGGCTTCCAGATACGCCCAGGTGCCATCGGTGGAAGCGTCGTCGGACACGACGATGTGGCTGACCGCGCGGGTCTGCGCGAGGATGCTGTGCAGTTGCTGCGGCAGGTACTTCACACCGTTATGGGTGATCAGCGCGACGCCGCAGCTCAGGGGGGTGTTGGCAGAAGTGGTCGATGAGTCCATGAGCGCCCGATCGGTTGCATGAGCAAACGATCATAGCGCGCCTTGGGAACTTGCACAAATTACACCGGGATCCGGTGCGCTGCGCGCTACCGCTACCTGCGCTGGTCAGCGCAATCCGAGCAACGCCTGTACCCGCTCGCGGCTGACACCGACCAGCGCCGACGTGATGGCCAGCAGCGACTGGTAATCGTGGCTGGTGGCGGTGCCGGAAAAATCCGCGGCCAGCAGCGCCAGTTCGGCTTGCGGCAGTTCGGATTGCGCCGTGCGCGCCGTGGCCTGACTCAGGGCGAGGGCGGCGGCATCCTGCGAGCGGCGCACGCGCACCAGCGCCTGCACCACCTCGCGCAATCCCTGGCGCAGGGCGTCCGGATTACCCAGTTGCCATTCGCGGGGCGCGAGCGCGGCTGGCAGCGCGGCCGTGTCGACGCGGCCACGGCCCGTGACGGCGATGGCATCCTTGACGCCGTCGAACGTGGCCTCGGGCGTCGTGAAGACGAGTGCGCGCTCCGTGTCGAGCCCGGCGCGGATGCCAACCGGCGCCAGTGTGCGGTCCAGGCGTCGGGCGATCTCTTCTTCGGTCATGCCCGGTTCGAACGTGGCCGCCAGTTGCGGACCGCCGATGCTGCCGACCGAAAAGCCCAGGGTCTGGCGGCCGGCGGCCTGCAGGCTGGCGATGTCCAGGCCGTCAATACGAAAACGTTGTTGCGCGACGCGGTCGCCGTCGAAGCCCAGCTCGGCATCGAGTCCCGCCCCGCCTTCGCTGCGGCGCACGTCGAGCGTGTCGCCCAGCTGGCGTGCCCGCGCTTCGAGCTGGCGCGACGCCGCGCCGCGCCCGGCCAGGCGCGTGGAGAGGTCGGCCTTGAGCGCTTCGAGCTGGGCGGCGATGCGCGCCAGATAGTCGAGCGCCTGCTGGGCTTGTGCCACGCCGGTTTGAAGATCCGGGCCATGCGCAGCGCCGCGGCGCGGTGCGCGCGCAGCTGGCGCGGTCGCGGGTTCGGCAGCGGGCGGCTGCGCGGCAACGGCGCGGGGCGCCATGGCGCCGGTACGGACGAGGCCGCCCGGCGTGCTGCTACCCGGAACGGCCGGTGGGGTGATGGTGCGGGTCAGGGCGTCCATGGCCATCAGATTGCATCGAACAGCGACAGGTTGCCGATCTTGGCGTAGGCCTTGTAGGTTGCCTGCAGGGCCGATGAGTAACCGCTGAGCTCAGTCGCGGCGACGCCGACGTCGAGCTGGCCGATGTCGAGGATGGCCATCTGGTTCGACAGGCTGATGTTGGCGTGGTTGGCCTCGAGCGTCCGGATGACGTTCTGGCGGCCGCCCATCGTGGCGATCTTGCTCGACACCAGGCCCTGGGTCGTATCAAAACCCTTCAGGTTGGCCGACAGCACGGCACGTATGGCAGGGTCATTGGCGCTCGCGCCTGGCGCCGACAGCACGCGGATGGTCTCATCCAGCTGGTTCAGCAGCGACTCCAGGCCCGCCAGGTCTTCGTTGGCGGGCTGGGTCAGGCCATTGCCGACCGTGACGTTCTGGCTGTTGGTGTTGCCCGCATACGTGTAGCGCGCACCCGGTGCACCGGCCGGATCGTAGGCCAGCGGCGCCGTCCGCGTCAGCGTGCCCGAGAACAGATGGTTGCCTTCGTGGTCGACCGTGTTGGCGGTGAAGAACAGGCTGTCCTTCAGCGCCTGCAGCGGCGCGAGCATCGCTTTCAGGTCGGCCGGCGCATTGCTGCCGTCCGAGGCCCAGACCAGCAGGTCGCGGCCCTCGGTCATCTCGCCCACCATATTGCTCAGGTAGCCTTCCGACTTGGACAGGCGCAGCTGCAGCGCGCCGATATTGTCGCGGTATTGCTGGACCGACGATTCCTCGCGCTCCAGGCGCGACAGGCGCACGCTGTCGACCGGGTCGTCCGAGGGCAGCAGGATGCGCTTGTTGCTGGCGATCTGCTGCATGATCTGGCTGACCCGCTCCTGGTTGACCTGGAGCGAGGCGTTCATCGTCGATTGGTACTGGGAAGTGGCGATACGCATGATTATTCCTTTAGCCCATCATCGCGAGCGTGGCGTCGAACATCGAGTTGGCAATCGAGATCACCCGCATGTTCGCTTCGTACATCCGCTGCAGTTCCACCAGCTTGACCGCTTCTTCGTCTTCGTTGACGCCGCTGGTCGATTGCCAGTCGTCGACCGCTTGCGTACGCACAGTGTCGGTGGTCTTGAGGGATGCTCTGTTGAGTTTGCTGTCGATGGCAAGTTTGCCCAGCAGCTGGGTATCGGCGTCGCCCAGCAGGACAGTCCCGATGCCGGGCAGCGTGACCGGCTGGCTCTTGATCGCGGCAAGCTTTTGCAGATTGGCGGTGTCGCCCGCCAGGCCGTCACCCGAGAAGGCCAGATCTTCGGCCTTGAACCCGGCGACGACCTTCAGCGCATTCGCACCGCCGCCCGGTGTATAGACGAACAGCGGTGTGCCTGCCACGGCGGGGCCGCTGGCAGGCGTGCTGTAGCCCAGCGCCAGTTGGTTATTGACGCTCTCGGCAATGGTGCGGCCCAGCGTGTCGATATCATCCTGCAGCGGCTTGAGGGTCGTGATTTCGTACAGGCTCAGGCCACCGATCTGGCCGCCCATTTTCGTCGCGTCCAGCGTGAAAGTGGCACTCGCAAACGTGATCGAAAAAGCCTGCGGCGCGGCCGTTGTCGCAGCTGCCTGCAGCGTGCCGTGCATGCTGCCGATCACCAGTGCCTGGCCGCTCTTGAGCGCAACATCGCGGCTGCCATCGGCGTTGGTCGATACTTCGAGCGCCATCTTCGACGCCAGCGCATCGATGGCATTGTCGCGCGCATCGATCAGGCCAGACGCCGAGACGCCGCCAGCCTGGGTTTCCATGATCTGCCGGTTCAGGCTTGCGATCGTGCTGATGTCGCTGTTGGCCGAGTCGACGAGCGCGCTGCGCTGCTGGCGCACCGACGTGATCTGCGCGTTGAAGACATTGTTCATGCCATTGATGCGCTCGCCCATCAGGCTGGCGGACGTCAGTACCTGCTGGCGCAGCGGCGTCGAGCCGGGATCGCCAGCTACGGCGTTGATCGCTTTGAAGAATTCGTCGATGCCGGCCGACAGGCTGGCCGAGGCGTCCCCCATGACGCTTTCGAGTTGGGTCAGGTAGGGCTGCGACTGGGCGTAGGCGCCTTGCTCCGACGCCGCGCGCCACATCGCCTGGCTCTTGTAGTTGTCCGAAAAGCGCATGAGCGAGCTCACCTCGACGCCATTGCCGGCCGAGCGCCCGCTGGCATCCGGGCCCAGCGACGTAAACAGCGCCGATTGCCGGGTGTATCCCTTGGTTTGCAGATTGGCGATGTTCTGGCTGCTGGCCGACAGGGCGATCTGGGCGGCGAGGGCGCCGGAAAGGGCATTGTTGATGATCGTCATGGTGAAAGTCGTTTCGGGGACAGGGTTAACCTGATAAGGCGACCAATTCTTGCCGCTCGTTAAGCTTTACGACAGATTGGCGCTGCGGGTGCGAACGGTCAGGTCTTGCCACCGCTGGCGCCCGGCACCAGTTGGCGCAGGATCGCATCGGCAATGCCGAACGCGCGCTGGCCGGCCATATTGCCTGCCAGCAGATCGTCGGCCATGTCCTGCATGTCCTGGTTGACACGGTTATTGAACACGCTGTCCTCGCTCGCCATCTCGCGGGTCGAGGCGCGCATCGTGCGCAGCATGTGGCCGATGAAGAAGCGTTCGAATTCCACCGCCGCCTTGGTGGCCTTGGCCACGTAGGCCGGATCGGCCGGTGGCTCGGCAGCAGGGGCGACTGCGTTGTCGGCATTGAGCGCCAGGCTCGTGTTGTGAAGTTCGTCGATGCGCATCAGATCACCACCAGTTCGCCTTCGATCGCGCCGGCCTGGTCGAGGGCCTGCAGGATCGCCATGATGTCGTCGGGCGAGGCGCCCAGGCTGTTGACGGTGTCGATGATCGTCTGCAGGCGCGCGCCTGGCGGCCAACGGAACATCTGGCCCGAGCCCTGGTCGACCGACAGCTTCGATTCGGGTGTCACGGCGGTCTGGCCGCGGCTGAGCGGCCCCGGCTGGCTGACGCGCGAACTCTCTGAAATGATCACCTTGAGCGAGCCGTGCGTGACAGCGGCGGCTTTCACCCGCAGGCCGTCGGCGATGACGACGGTGCCGGTGCGCGAATTGAACACGACGCGCGGCACTTCGACGCCCGATTCGACGGTCAGCGCCGTCAGGCGCGCCATGAACGCCACGCGTTCGGTCGGATTGCTCGGCGCGATGACATCGACGCTGGTGCCATCCTGCGTGGTGGCTACGGGGCCGTAACGCTTGTTGATGGCGTCGACGACATTGGTCGCCGTTTCGAAATGCGGCTGGCGCAGGCGCAGTGTGATTTGCGGGCGGGTGGCAAAATCGGTGGCGATCTCGCGCTCGATCTGGGCGCCGTTGGGCACGCGGCCCGCGGTCGGGGTATTCACGGTGACCGACGAGCCGCTGCGGCCGGTGGCGTTCAGGCCGCCGACCACGACGTTGCCCTGGGCCAGTGCATAGACTTCGTTGTCGGCCGCGCGCAGTTGCGTCAGCAGCAGCGTGCCGCCGCGCAGGCTTTTCGAGTCGCCCAGCGACGAGACGGTGACGTCGATCGTCTGGCCACGGCGGTAGCCGGGCGGGAAGGTGGCCGAGACCATCACGGCCGCAACGTTCTTGTTCTTGGCGTCTTCGCCCTCGGGCAGGCGCACGCCGAACTGCTTGAGCATGTTGACGACCGACTGGCTCGAATACTTCACCTGGGTCGAGTCGCCGCTGCCGTTCAGTCCGACAACCAGGCCATAGCCGACCAGCGGATTGTCGCGTACGCCTTCGACACTGACGAGGTTGCGCAGGGCCTGGGCGGCGTGTGCGGGGTGGATGGGCAGCAGGGCGCTCGCGCAGAACGCGGCAAACAGCAATGGCGCAAAGCGGCGCGAAATCATGGAGATCCTCAGAACGGCATCAGGGGGCTGTTGAAAAAGCGCGTCAGCCAGCCTGGCGTGTTGGCCTCGGCCAGTGCGCCGCGGGCGGAATAGGCGATGCGGGCATTGGCCACGCGCAGCGACGAGACGCGGTTGTCGGTGTCGATGTCGGCGGCGCGCACAAAGCCTTTCAGGCGCACGAATTCTTCGCCCTGGTTCAGCATCAGGTTCTTTTCGCCGGCCACGCGCAGCAGGCCATTGGGCAGCACTTCCTGCACGATCACGGTCAGGGCGCCGGACAGTGCATTTTGCTGGGTACTGGTGGCGTCACCCTCGAAACCGCGGTCGGCCGAGATGTCGATCCCGGTCTTGCCGTAAACCTTGCCGAGCGCGGCCAGCGGCGCGATGCCGATCGACGAGCCCTTCGAGATGCTGGTGCCGGCGCGCTTGCTGGCCTGCGTGGTCTCTTGCAGGATCACGGTGACGGCGTCGCCCACGCGGTAGGCGCGGCTGTCGGACGTGAGCGAGACCGTATCGGCCGTGAACACGCCACCCGACAGGCCGGCGCGCACGGGGCGCTGCAGTGGCAGGGCGTCGTCGTCGGCCAGCGACACCGGCATCGGCGACGAGCAGCCGGCCAGTACCAGCCCGCACAGTGCGGCGGCAAGCGCGTGGAAAAGCGGGCGCATCAGCGTGCCGCCGCCGCCAGGGTCTGCAGCATATTGTCGGCTGCCGACAGCACCTTGGTGTTCATTTCGTAGGTGCGCTGGGCCGCGATCATGTCGACCATCTCTTCGACGACCTGCACGTTCGAGCCTTCCAGCGAGCCTTGCTTGAGCTTGCCGAATGCGGCGTCGCCCGGACGGCCTTCGTTGGCCGCGCCGCTGGCGGCCGTTTCCTGGAACAGGTTGTCGCCCAGTGCCAGGAGGCCCGTCGGATTGATGAAGGCGGTCAGGTTCAGCTGGCCGATTTCCTGCGGCGCCGGCTGGCCCGCGATCGTTACCGAGACGACGCCGTTCTCGCCGATGGTCACGCCGGCAGCGTTCTGCGGAATCGTGATCTGCGGCACGATCGGCAAGCCCTGGGCATTGGTCAGCGTGCCGTTGGCGTCGACCTGCAACTGGCCGGCGCGCGTGTAGGCCGGTTCGCCGTTCGGGCGGCGCACCTGCAGGAAACCGGCGCCCGAGATCGCGACGTCGAGCGGCTGGCTGGTCTGTTGCAGGCTGCCGTTGGTAAAGGCTTTCTGGGTGCCGACCACGCGCACGCCGTTACCGAGCTGCACGCCATTGCTGACGGTGTTGTCGGCATTCTGGGCGCCCGGCTGTGCATCGACCTGATAGAACAGGTCTTCGAACACGACGCGGTCGCGCTTGAAGCCGACGGTGTTGACGTTGGCCAGGTTGTTGGCGATCGCCTGCAGCTTGGCGTCTTGCGCCTGTACGCCGGTCTTGCTGATCCACATTGCTGGATTCATGGTTGCTCCCTGTGAGGTTGTGCCGGCGTCAAGCGCCAAGCAGTCGGTTGCCCGATTCGTTCATGCTGTCGCTGGCCTTGAACATCTTCATCTGCATCTCGAAGCTGCGGTTCAGGGCCATCACGGCGACCATTTCTTCGACCGCGGAGACGTTGCTGCCTTCGAGTACGCGGCTGCGCACGTTGATGTTCTGGTCGGCGGCCAGCGGCTCGCCGCCACGCGCCACGATCAGGCCCGCTTCGTTCTTGGTCAGTTCAGCCCCTTCGGCGCCCACCAGCCGCAGCCGGTCGACGACCTGGGTGACGGTGCCGCCTTCCGGCATGACCGAGATCGTGCCGTCGTTGGCGATGTCGACCGCCGTGTGGGGCGGCAGCACGATCGCGCCGCCTTCGCCCATCAGAGGGCGGCCGGCGACCGACAGCGCGCCGTTGGCATCGATGTCGATGGCGCCGCTGCGGGTGTAGGCTTCGCCGCCATTCCATTCGACCGCCAGATAGCCGTTGCCGGCGACGGCCACGTCCAGCGGGCGGCCGGTCTCGCGCACGGTGCCGGTGCGGGTGGAAATCGTGTCGGCTTCCGAGCGCGACTGGTGCACGCTGTCGTAGCCGTAGCCGCCCAGCGACTGCACCGACGCCAGCTCGATATTCGCGCGAAAACCCGGCGTGTCGGCATTGGCCAGGTTGTTGGCCCGCACCTGCTGCGCGCGCAGCGTGCGTTCGGCGCCGCTGACGGCGGTAAAGATGAGCTTATCCATGGCGCGGCGCTTACAGGGCCTGCATCAGCGACTGCATCATCTGGTTCTCGGCGGTGATGACCTTCGAGTTCGCCTGATAATTACGCTGCGACGTCATCAGGCCGACCAGTTCCGACGTGATGTCGACGTTCGAGCCTTCCAGCACGCCCTTGGACAGCTTGCCGCCCAGGCCGACGCCCGGCGTCGTGTACAGCGGCGCGCCCGAACTGGCATTGGCAATCCAGGAAGTATCGCTGACCGAGACCAGGCTGCCTTCGTCCGGGAAGGTGGCAATCGCAATCGTGCCGACGACCTGCTGCTGCTCGTTGCTGTACTTGGCCACGATCGAACCGTTCTCGGCCAGCTCGACACCGACAAAGGTGCCCGAGGCATAGCCGTCGGCGCGGTTGGTGGTGTTGGTTGCTTCGCCGGCAAACTTGGACGTGCCCATATAGTCGAAGCTGAAGCTCATGTCGGCCGCGCCTGTAGCGGCGCCAGCGATGGTCAGCACCGGCGTCGCTGCCGGTATGATCTGGCCATTGGTGCCGAAGTTCATGGCGAAGTTGGCGGTCGGCGCCGCGCCATCGAGGCTGTAGTGCACGGTCACGGTGTCGGCATCGGTCTTGACGAAATACTGCGACACGGTGTGCTGGGTGCCGAGCGAATCGTAGACCACCGATTGCTTGACCATATTGTAGGTATTGCCGTCGGTCGGGCTGAAGGCAGTGGCCGGGACTTTCCAGTCGCCCGACATATTGCCGGCGTAGCTGACCTTGGTGGTGGCCACGGCCGGGATCTGGCCGGTCGGGATGGCGATGTCGCCCATCGTGCCGAGCACGCCGCCCACGGTCGGGCCGTAGCCCTGGACTTTCTTGCCGGTCGAATCGACCAGCAAGCCGTCGGCGTTCGTCGAGAAGATGCCGACGCGCGAGTACGACACGACGCCCTGGGCATCGCGGCTGGTGAAGAAGCCGCGGCCCTGGATCGCAGCGTCCATGCCGCGCCCGGTGCTCGACAGGCTGCCGGTCTGGCTGATGTTCTGGGTCAGCGACTGCACCTGCACGCCGTTGGCCTGGTCGCCGGCATACACCGAGGCGAAGTTGGCGCGGCTGCTCTTGAAGCCGTAGGTGCCGGCGTTGGCGATATTGTTCGACAGCGTCGTGAGCTGTTCGTTGATGGCCTGGATGCCCGACAGGGCGATATTGAAGCTCATGGCTTATCCTTTAATTGAACGTGACGGGCGCATCGGCGCCGGTGGTCTTGCCGTTGAAACCCGTGATCCAGCCCGGTTCGACGTCGCCGATGCCTGCCACCTGCATGACGATGCCGCCGGTCGAGGACAGGCGTACGCTGTTCAGGCGTCCGTCGATTTCCACCGCCGGCTTGGTGCCGTCGGCCGCTTCGGCAGCGATGCTGTATTTGCCGGCTGGCAGGCCGAGTTTGGCCGGGTCGATCGTGAAACCCTGCGCCCCCGCGGCATGCGGCGGCAACTCGATCCGTGTTTGTGTCCCGGTGGCGCCCGTGAGCACCAGGTGGGTCAGGCTGCTGGCGCCGCCCAGCTGGACGGTGCCCTGCAGCGGGGTGTCGCCCAGTTGCACGCGGCTCGTCTCGACCGAGACCTGGTTGCCGACCTGGCCGCCCATCGCCAGTACCTGCAGGCTTTGCAGCATGGTGGCGCTGGCGGCGGTGGTCTGGGTCATGTTTTCCAGCGCTTCGGTCTGAGACAGCTGCGAGAGCTGGTTGACGAACGTGGCCGGATCCGATGGCGCCAGTGGATCCTGGTTGCGGATCTGCGCGACCAGCAGCTTGGTGAACATGTCCTTGTTGGCGCTGACCGGGCTGGCGGCCGGGGCAACGGCATTACTGCCCGTGCTGCCGGTCGCGTTGCCGTTCAGGCCGAAGGCATTCGACGTAGTGGTGACCATGATCAGCTCTCTCCCATGCGGATCAGCGACTGCTGCATCGACTTGATGCGGCCCATGACCTCGACATTGGTCTCGAAGGCGCGCGAGGCGGCCATCATGTCGGCCATTTCGGCCACTTCATTGACGTTCGCGTAGAACACCATGCCGTCGGCGTCGGCCAGCGGATTGTCCGGTTCGTGCATGCGGCGCAGCGGCGCGCTCGACTCGACCACGTCGAGCACCTGCACGCTGGCGGTGCCGGCGTCGCCCACCATCGCGGCGAACACGGGCTTGCGGGCGCGGTAGGCATCGGCTTCGGTGCCGGCGACCGCATTCGCGTTGGCCAGGTTGCTGGCAATCGTGTTCATGCGCACGGTTTGGGCCGCCATGGCCGAGCCGGCGATCTGTGAAATATCCTTGAATCCCATGGGATGCTCCTGGTTGGTCTTATTGACCCGTGATGACTTTGTTCAGACCGCGCAGCTTCATGTTGATGAAGGTGAGGCTGGTCTGGAAGTCGGACGCGTTCTGTGAGAACGCCGCCTGCTCGACACCGATTTCGACGGTGTTGCCGTCGGCGCTGGCCTGGTACGGGACGCGGTACAGCGGACCGTCGGCCGACAGCGTCGGCATGCCGTCGTCGGCATCGCGCTGGTCCTGCAATGCACTGGCGAAATCGATGTCGCGGGCGGTGTAGCCCGGCGTGCTTTCGTTGGCGATGTTGGCGGCCAGAACGCGGGTGCGTTCAGCGCGCAGCTGGAGCGCGTCGGCATGTACGCCCAACGCTTCCTTGAAATTAATCGACATGGCGATTCTCCGGTGAAGTGCAGTGGGATTGGTTAGAATGGTTGTTTCCGCCCGACCAATATTGTCCACCCATGGATTTCCGTAAGGCAATACTGATCATTGTAACCTGTGTGTTGTGCACCACAGCAAGGTCAGCGCAAACTCTTTCCGCACAGATACAACAGATTGCACATGATGAGCTCGAAAAAGTGGCCGCTGCCAGCGGTTTGAGCGAACCCGAGTTCGATCTGACCGTGGTCAGCAGCCGTCCGGCGCCAGCGTGCAGCGTGGCGCCTGCCGTCGAGACCGCCGACACGCGCCAGCCGGCGCGCATGCGCTTTGTCGCGCGTTGCCCGGACGGCAACGGCTGGCGCCAGGAATTCATCGTGCGGGCGCGGGTGTCGGCCATGGTGGCGGTGGCCAGCGCGCCGTTGTCCGCCAATACGGTGCTGGGCGTGTCCGATGTCGCACTCGAGCGGCGCGACATCACTAACATCGCCGATCCGGTCGGGGTGCTGGCCAATGTCGTCGGCCAGTCGAGCCGGCGCAGCCTGCGTGCAGGCGATGTGCTGCGTGTGGGCAGTCTGGCTGCGCCGGTCGTGGTCAAGCGCGGCGACGGCGTCGTGATGGTGGCGCGCCAGGATGGCATCGAAGTGAGCATGGCCGGCGAGGCGCTCGACGCTGGCGCGCGCGGCGCCGTGGTGCGGGTCAAGAACAGCGCCAGCGGCCAGGTCGTGCGCATGCGTGTGGTCGGCGCCGGTGCAGTCCAGCCGCTCGACTTGCCGCTGGGCGAATGACGCGGCAAACCGGGCATCAATCCGCCATGCCCTGCAGCTTGCCGGCGATACGCGCCAGTTTCGACGCATAGTCGGGGTCGGTGGCGTAACCGCCCCGCGCCAGTCCCTGCGCAAACGCCTGCGCGTCGTTGCCCGTATTGAGCGCGCTGCGGTAGCGCGGGTTGTCCAGCAACACGCGGGCGTAGTCCTGGAACGCGCTGGCCGCATCCGGATAGGCGCGAAAGCGCTCGCGGGTCGTCAGCGCTGCGCCGTTCACGTATTCGGTGGTGGTCGAGTCGCCCGTCGCGCCGTTCCAGCGCGGCCCGGCCTTGATGCCGAACAGGTTGTGGCTGCTCGCGCCGCCTTCGACGCGCAGCGGTCGCTGGCCCCAGCCCGATTCAAGGGCAGCATGGGCCTGCACCAGTTCCGGCGCCACGCCAAGCTGCTGCGCCGCCTGGCGCGCCCAGGGTGCGATGCTGTCCAAGAATGCCTGCTGCTGGGGCGGCCTGGCGACAGTGTTTGGCGCAGGGACGCCATCAGCGCCGTCAGCGCCCTCGGTGCCATCCATGATCAGCCCGGTGGCCCGTGCGCGCAGCAGCGCGCCTTCGGCGCTCAGCGTGCTGGCGGCGCCGCCGTCCGGGTCGCCATGCTGAATGTAGGCGGTCACTTCACTGGCGACATCGTTCAACAGGCTGCCAAAACCCGTGCCGCCGCCGGATGCGGCGGTCGGGCGCGTTGCGTTCGTTGCGCTCGTGGCGGCAGTGGGCGCGGTGGCCCGGGTCGTCAGGTCAGCGTGGCGCATACAACTGCTCCTCGCCGTGCAGCACGCGCTGCATGATACCGTGCTGCTCGGCAAGCAGCTGGCCGTTGCGCAGCGTTGCGTCCTTGCACGCGCGCACCGTCTGCTCCAGTGCCTGCCAGGCCGCCTCGAAGGCGGCTTGCGGGGCCGGCGCCAGTGTCGCGCTGTACTGCGCCATCGTTCCCTGCGGCCCCAGCAGTGCGCGCACGAGATTCACGCGCTGCTGGCGGCGCGCTTCCATGGCCTCGAGCAGCGGGGTGAGTTCATCGGCCAGCGTGCTCAGCTCGGCACTGCGGTGGCGCACGGCGGCGTCGAACTGGCGTTCGAGCAGCATCAGGATGTTGGCCGCTTCCTTGACGTCCTGCGTGACGCCGTCGGCAAGCAGCGTGTTGGCCTGGGCGCGGGTGAGGGTGGCCATGTTTAGCGTCCCGAGTGAAATTTTTGAATCAGGCCAGCCAGGCGCCCGGCATCGAACGGCAGCTCGCCGCGTGCGAGCGCTTCGCGCAGCTCGGCCACGCGCACTGCGTCGAAGTCCGGCATGGCGCTGAGCGCATCGGCGGCAGGCTGCAGCACCGCCGATTGCAGGGCGGCTGCCGGCGCCCCCGATGCTTCGGTCTGGACCGGTACCGACACCGCACCGGCGCCGGGCGCCACGGTGGTGATGGCGGACGACGATGTGCCGGAGATTTTCATGCGGTTACCTCGTGATTTGGTGTTGATGGTCATGGCGATGTCGGCAGCTGGCCGCGCAGAGTTTCCAGTGCCGCCGCGTCGGGCAGGTTGACGGTCGCGCCCGCATTGGAGGTTCCGACCAGTGCCTTGCCAGCTGGTGCGCCGGCGGCCGGTGCGCCGAACATGCCGGCCACCGCGCGCGACTGCGCGCTGGTCAAAATCAAGAGTTCGATGCGGCGGTTCTTGCCGTCGAGCGGCTGCTCGGGATGCAGCGGGCCGCGGTCGGCCATGCCCACCACCTGCAGCACGGTGTCGGTGCGCATGCCGCCGGTGAGCAGCTGGGCCCGTGCCGACAGTGCGCGGTCGGTCGACAGCGCCCAGTTCGAATAGGCGCCGCGGTCGATGCCGGCGTAGCGGCTGGCATCGGTATGGCCGACGATCAGCATCTGGTTGCGCATCTGCGCGAACAGCGGCCCCATTTTTTGCAAGAGGCGCGCAAAGCGCCCGGTCGGCAGCGCGCTGCCGCGCATGAACATGCCCTGCTTGTCCGTGTCGTGCAGCATCACGCGCAAGCCGTAGGGTGTGACCACGGTAGCCAGGTTTGGCGCCAGGCCTGCTTCGACCGACAGCTCGGTGAGCGCTTTGGACAGCGCGGACAGGTCGGCCTGCGTTTCATAGCCGACCTTCGGTGCATTCGCATCGCCCCCGCTGCCCGGATTGCCGGGGCCGCCATTGCCCGTGTGCGGTACCGGGAAGCGTTCGATCAGGCTGCCGCTCGGTTCGCTGGCGATGGCGGGTTTTTGCCCCTGGCCTTCGAGCATGCCGCTCTCGGTCGCTTCGCTGATGATGGCTTTCAGATTCTGCTGTTCGCGCGAGGCGATCAGCCACAGCACCAGGAACAGCGCCATCAGCGCCAGGCAGAAGTCGGCGAACGCGACTTTCCAGGCGCCGCCATGTTCGTCATGCTGGTGCTTGCCGCCACCGCGCTTGACGATGGTCGATTCGTGCTTGTCGTTCGTTTTCGACACGTGTTACCCCGTCATGCGGTCGGCGGCGCGACGACGCTTGTTCTGCGATTCGTCTTCGCCGCCCATCGCGTTGATCCACTGTTCGAGCTGGGCAAAGCTGGGTTTGGTATTCAGCTGGATCAGGCGGCGCCCGGCGTCGATCGCCAGCAGGGCGGGCTTGCCGGCCACGTGGGTGCACAGCACGACCTTGACGGTTTCCATCGTCGAGGCATCCGAGTTGACCGTTTGCTTCATCAGGTTGGCCAGCGGCTCGAGCACGCCGTAGCAGGCGAAGATGCCGATGAACGTGCCGACCATGGCCGCGCCGATCTTTTCGGCGATCTCGCCCGAATCGGCGCCGCCCGAGACCGAGTACATGGCCATCACGATGCCCAGCACGGCCGCAAGGATGCCGAAGCCCGGCATCGCCTCGGCGATCTTCTGCAGCGATTTGGCCGGTTGCGTCAGTTCTTCGTGGATGGCTTCGAGTTCCTGCTCGAGCACGCCTTCGAGCTCGTGCGCGTTGATCTTGCCCATCGCCATCAGGCGGAAGTTATCGACGATGAAGGCCAAGAGCTTGGTCTCGTCGAGGATCGCAGGATAGCGCTGGAACAGCGGGCTTTCGGCGGGCGCCTCGACGTGCGCGTCCAGTGCCTTCAGGCCGCCGGCAGCCGTCTGCAGCAGCTCGTACATCAACAGCAGCAGCTGGCGCTGGAATTCCGAGTCGTGCTTCTTGCGCGCCGCCACCTTCTTGAGCTGGTGGCCCAGTTCGGCCAGGACGTGCTTCGGGTTGCCGAGCACCAGCGCGCCCAGCGCGGCGCCGCCGATGATCAACAGCTCGATCGGGTGGAAGATCGAGGTAAAGGTGCCGCCCATCAGGGTAAAGCCCCCGAAGACGGCGCCGAGCACGATGGCGATACCGAGTAATTGCTGCATGACGTGGTGCCTTTCTGGCGGTTTCTGTGGTGTCGTTTCAGTCGCGCCGGAGCGCGGTCTTCATTTTCGCCAGCGCGCTCTTGTTGAGCTGGCAGACGCGCGCGTCGGACAGGTCGAGTACGGCGGCGATTTCCTTGTAGCTCAGTTCGAACTCGTAGATCATCTGGATCACGCGCTGTTCCTTGTCGTTCAGTGCGCTCAGCGCCTGTTCCAGGCTGCGCCGCACCATGTAGGCGTCTTCGGGACCGGGCGTGTGGTGCTCGGCGCCGACCGCTTCCTGCAGGATCTCGTCGAAGCTGAGCATCTCTTCGGCGCTCTCGGCCAGCAGGTATTGCTGGTACTCGTCCAGGCTCAGGCCCAGCGCAGCCGCCGCTTCCTGTTCGTTCGGCTCGCGCCCCAGGCTGCGCGTCAGCGCGCGCAGGGCGTCGCGCTGGCGGTGGCTGTCCTGGCGCACGGCGCGCGGGCGCCAGTCCTGGCGGCGCAATTCGTCCAGGATCGCGCCGCGCACGCGCAGCGCGGCATAGCTCGAGAACCCGGTGTCGGGCGCACCATAGCGGCGCAGCGCTTCGAGCAGGCCCATCAGGCCGATCTGTTCCATGTCCTCGCGCCCCATCGCGCCCGAGACCTGGCTGCCGAGCTGGCGCGCGATGCGCTTGACCAGCGGCGCATACGCCAGCAGGTGACGCGACTCGTCCTGCGGCGACAAACCCGCGCTGGCCACCACCTCGCCATATTCGCTGGCGGCGGCATCGACGTAATCGGTCATGTAGGCCACGGCGTCTCCGGGATCAGGCTGCGTATCACTCGATGATCAGCTTGCCGACCATGACTTCGGAAAACGGCTTGAGGTGGTTTTCCTTCGCATAGTTGGCGTTGAAGACCTTGTTCAGCTCGGCCGCGTACTGGTCCACCGTCATGGCGGACGCTTCGGCCATCGTACGTGCCGACAGGGCGGACACCGCGATGCTGCGCAGCAGCGGCAACTGTTCCTTGGTCGCCTTTTCTTCCGCCGCTGTGGTGGCCAGCACCAGGTCGACCGACAGGTAATGGGTGGCTTGCTCGGCCGGCGCGCGGCGCAGCATGACGATGACCTTGTCCAGCGTGACGTACTTGGTCAGCTTGGTTTCGGGCGCCGGCTTGGCGGCCACGCCGTGGCTTGCGGACGTGTTCATGTACCACATCGCGCCGCCAGCGGCGCCCGCCACGACGACGACAGCGGCGACAATTGCAATGATCAGTTTGGATTTCATGGGGGGCGTGTCAATTCATCGAGAAAAGGTTGGCGCCGGTGGCGGCCTCGTCGTGCAGCGCGCGGCCAGGGGCGCGCGCCTGTTCCTGTTCCTGGCGCGAGCGACCCTGGGCATCGGCCTGGCCCTGGCCCGGCGTCTGGCCGCCGGTCTGGGTACTGGCCTGCATGCGCGGCACGTCGCTGACGTTGACCGAGACGCTGCTGTACTGGCGCCCCGCGAGGTCGCTGCGCAGGCTGTCGCTGACGGCGTTCAGCTGGCGCAAGACGTCGCTGTTGGAGGCGGCGATATGGATCTCCAGATTGCCTCCGCTATGGCGGATCGCGATGTCGATGCGGCCGAGCATCGGCGGCTCGAGGCGGATCGTCGCCTGGTCGATGTTGCGGCCGACCTGGAGCTGCAGGCGTTCGCCCAGCGCTTCGTGCAGGTTCTGGCGCCATGCGGTCGGCGGACCGGCCAGCACGATGCTGTCGGTGCTGCGAATGCTGGCCGGCAACGTACTGGCGGCGCTCACGCCCGGACCGGCTGAGACGGGGGCGGCGTCGGCACTGGCTTCGGCCGCTGCTTCGCCCGCTGCCTTGCCCGATAGCGGCGCAGCGGCAGGCATGGCGTTCGGCTGCGCCGTCACTGGCTGGGGCGCACCCGGGCCAGGCCCGGCTGCTGCCGCTGCTGCCGGCACGCTGGCGGCCTGCATGGCAGATGGCTGGATCGACGCACGAACCGCACCGGCATCGCTCAACACATTGGCCACTGCCGGAGCGGCGCGTGCGCCGGTCACCTGAGCGAGCGCGCCCGGCGCGCCGGCAACCGGTCCGCCGGCGGCATCGTCGGAAGGCGCAGCAGCGCCATCACCGGCAACGCCGGGCTTCGCAACCTGCATCGCCAGCATCATGGCGGGCAGTGCGGCCGGCGCCAGCATCGGCGCCATCGCGCCCAGCAGGATGTCAGGGACGACGTCATCTTGCACGGGTGCCTGGTCCTCGCCGGCGTCGGCGGCTGGCGCCGCCACGTCATCCTGCTGCGGCATGGTGACCGTGACGTCGGGCAGCGCGCGGTCCAGCGCGATCCAGTGACCGAAGGGCAGGGGAGCAGCAGGCGCCGTGGCCACTGCCGTGGTCGTTGTCGTGGCCTGGCCCGGCGCTGCCGTACCGGCCGTGCCAGCGGCGGGCACCAGCGCATCGGGCGTTGCCGCGCCGGGAATGGCGGTGGCTGCTGCCGGGGCGGGATTGCCCGCCACATTGCCAGCGGCCTGCATCGTCGTCGTCATGCTGCTGTTCATTGCGAAATTCATTGCACGTTCTCGCCAGGTTCGGTTGCGCCCGCGAGGGCATAGGCTATCCAGCCTTCCTTGTTGTCGCGCATCTCGTCCATGCGCGTCTGCAGGCCGGCAGCGGCAGCGGCGCCCGCTTGCGCGGCGCGCTCGTGCGCTGCGCGCAAGCGCTGCAGGGCCGCGCGCTCGGCGGCGCTCCACGGGCCCTTGACGGCCAGCGCCTGCAGCTGGCGCGCCAGGTCGCGCACGACCCGCTCGAGGCCATCCCAGTCGGCGCCGCTGACCGCGGCATCGAGCTGCGCGCCCAGGCGGCCGATGACGAGTGACCTATCCATTGCGTTCCTGGACGCCTTTCCAGCCCTGGCGAATGGTCGACAGGATGCGGGTGACTTCATCGACCATGTCCGTGTCGAGCTTGATGCCGGCCGTGTGCAGGCGGCCCGCACAGAAATCGTAGATACGCGCGAGGTTGGCGACCGTGTCGCCGCCGCCGTCGAAGTCGAGCGAGCTGGCCAGGCCATTGATGATCTCGACGCACTTGTTGATGCTGTTTGCCTTCTGTTCGTAGCGGCGCGCGACGATGTGCGCGCGGGCGCGCGCCAGTTCGTCGAGCAGGCCGTCGGTGAGCAGCAGCACCAGGTCGACCGGCGAGGCGCGCGTGGTCTGCGCGTCGAGGTTCACTGCGTGGTAACTGCCGTAGGCTTCTTGATAGGACATGATGGGAATCCGGCTGTGGTTATTTGTCGTTGCTGAACAGGGCATCGAACAGGGACACATTGTTGTTCATCACGGACTGCATCGTCTGCAGCTGCGTGAATTGGCGCAGGTAGCGCTGGTAGGCGGCTTCATGCTGCCCGTCGAGCGAGGCCTGGCGGTCGCTCAAGCGCGATTGCTGGGTGGTGGTCTGTTCGCGGCGCTGCTTGATCTGGCCGTCGACGCCGCTGCTCCAGGTTTTCAGGTAGGTGTCGAGCGCACCGGCGATGCCGGTTGGGGCCGACGTACTCGGCGCGCCGATCAGCGCGTCCAGGCCGGTCGGATTGACGGCCAGCTGGCTGGTCAGGCGCGCAGCATCCAGTTCGAGCGTGCCGCTGCGCGTGGAAATGATGCCGTAGGCCGCGAGCGAATCGCCATTGGCGGGCCGCAGCAGCGACCCGAGCCGGTCGGCCAGCGCGCGCACGCCGCTGTCATGCGCGAACGTGCCCCCGGCCACGCCCTTGGCGGCGTCGCCGCTGGCGGTCAGCTTGCTCAGCGTGGTCTTGAGCTTGTTGTAGGCGTCGACGAAGGCCTGCACATTGGCCGTCGTCGTTTTGGTGTCGGCCGATACCGTCAGTGTGACGGGCGCTGCGCCGGTCGTCTGGGTCCGGGTGAACGTCATGCTGACGCCATCGACGGCGGTGAATGTGTTGCTGGCCTGCGTGATCGCGGTGCCGTTCTCGGCGCCGACGCGGATCTCGGCATCCTGGGCTTCGACCAGCACGCGGCGCCGCGCCGGGTCGGCATTCGCGTCAACCAGGCTCGACGTGCCGGTGATGCCGCTCGTATCGAGCGTGATGGCCGAGTTCAGGCCGGTGTCCCGGGCGGTGAGCACCAGCTCCGCGGTGCCGCCGGTGGTGACGATCGAGGCCGTGACCTTGCCCGCGTTGCCGGCGGCGCCATTGATGGCGGCGGCCAGTTCGCGCGTGCTCAGCGCGCCGCCGTCGGTGTTGGCCGCAGCCATGTCGACGTCGAAGGCGAGGGCACCGCCCATATTCAGTTTGAGCGTGCCCGCCACGCCGGTGCTGTCGGTCAGGCCCGTAAGCGACACCTGGCTGGCCGTGGCGATCTGCTTGACGAAGAATGCATACGTGCCGGCGGCGGCCTTGCTGCTGGCCGTGGCGCTGCCGACCGTGGTGTCGCCAAACACGGCGGACTGGGCGAACACCTTTTTGTTCGCGCCCGTCAGCGCCGCCAGGCTGGTCTGGAACGCCAGCAGCGCCGAATTCATCTCGGTCAGGCCGCGCTCGGCGGCCGTGGCGGCGGCAAGCTGCGCCGTCAGGATCTGCTGGCGCGGCGCGACGTATTTGTCCGCCAGATTCGTCGCGGTCGGGACGGGATCGTAGACCGGTGAAGTGATTGCCGTTGCCATGGGATGGGTTCCTTGTGGTTGCGTGTGCTTGTGCGTGTGCGGTGGGCTCAGGCCCGCCCGGCCAGCCAGGATTGGGTGGCGATGTCGTCTTCGCGCTTGCGGGTAGCGCGTTCATTCTCGGCCGCATGCGCGTCCTGGGTACGGGCCAGTACCTTGCCCAGCAGTTCGCGCCCGATCCAGGCATCCCTGAGCCGGTTCTGCGAGACGGCCATGTTCGCCTGGTGCAGCGACAGGTCGACCCGGTGGCTGTCGGCCAGCGCCATCACGCCCTGCTTGTAGGCGCCGCAGTTCAGCGCCATGGCAGGATTGATCTGCAGTGCCGCGCCCGATGCCCCGCTGCCGTGTGTCAGCGCCGTCAGGCGATTCAGGTTGTTCTGGTAGCGCACCCGGGTTGCTTCCTGGCTGGCCAGGTCGGCCTCCAGGCGTTCGACCTGGGTCGAACGCAGTTGCACCAGGGTGCCCAGGCTGCGGATGGTCGTTGAACGTGTCATGCCATGATCGCTTTCAGGGCGTCGATGCAGTTGTCGATGGGCGCGCCTTCGCGCGTGCCCTGGCACAGGAACGTCTCGATATGCGGTTGCAGCGCCACGGCGCGGTCGGTCTCCGGGTCGGCGCCCGGCACGTACGCGCCCAGCGGAATCAGGTCGCGCACGCGCGCATGGCGCGCCAGGGCCGCCTTGAGCTTGCGCGCGGCCAGCGAGTGCTCGGGCGTGACCACCTGCGCCATGCAGCGCGAGATCGATTGCGCAATGTCGATCGCCGGGTAGTGGCCGCGCTCGGCCAGTTCGCGCGTGAGCACGATGTGGCCATCGAGGATCGCGCGCGCCGAGTCGACCACCGGATCCTGCTGGTCGTCGCCTTCGGCCAGTACCGTGTAGATTGCGCTCATGCTGCCTTGCGGGTTTTCCCCATTGCCGGCCGATTCGACCAGCTGCGGCATGTTCGAAAAGACCGACGGCGGATAGCCGCGCGTGGCCGGCGGCTCGCCCAGCGACAGTGCCACTTCGCGCAGCGCCATCGCGTAGCGGGTCAGCGAATCGCACAGCAGCAGCACGTTCTGGCCGCGGTCGCGGAAATGCGCCGCCACCGCATGGCACAGCTCGGTCGCCATGACGCGCATCAGCGGGCTGTCGTCGGCCGGTGCAACCACCAGAACGGCGCGCTTCAGGCCTTCGGGTCCGAGCGAGCGCTCGACGAATTCGCGCACCTCGCGATTGCGCTCGCCGATCAGGCCAACCACGACCACATCGGCCACGGTCTGGCGCGTGATGAGGCCCAGCAGCACCGATTTGCCGACACCGGAACCGGCCATCAGGCCGACGCGCTGGCCCTTGCCAATCGTGAGCATCGCATTGATGGCCCGTACGCCCACGTCGAGCGGCTCGTCCACCGGGGTTTTCTTCAGCGGATTGACGCGTGGCGGGGCAGGGGCGAGCGGCTGGTCGCCACCCAGGCGGCCCAGCCCATCGATCGGCTCGCCCAGGCCGTTGACCATGCGGCCCATCCAGCTTGGGCCGATCATCAGATCGGCCTTGTCCGCGGCCGGCAGAACGCGCGCGCCGGTGGCCAGGCCGGTCGCCTTCTTGAACGGCATCAGGTACGAGACCTTGTCGCGAAAGCCGACCACCTGCGCATCGAGCCACTCGCCATCGACCGTCTCGATGCGGCAGCGCTGGCCCGTGTGCAGGCGGCAGCCGCTCGCTTCGAGCAGCAGCCCCTGGGCGCCGACCAGGCGCCCGGTGGGCGTGGCGACCGGCACCGCGCCGAGTTCGACGGCGCGCAGCGAGTCGGCCAGCGAATGCGACAGCGAAGCGGCCACGCCAGTCATGCCCGTTCCCCTTCGCCCAGCAACTGGTCCTGGACCTGTTCCATCACGGCCGCCAGGCGCCCCTGGCAACCGGCATCGACTTCATGGTCGCCCGAACGCACGCGGCATTCGCCGGCGTCGAGCGCCGGGTCGGGCAGGATCGTCCATTTCTTGGCGCGCTTCGGATCGAGCTCCAGCACGCGGCGCAGTTCTTCCGGATTCATGAACACTTCGACCTGGTCGCGCGACGGCGGCATCACGGCCAGCGCTTCCTCGACCAGCGAGAGCAGTTGCACCGGCTGCAGCGCCAGCTCGGCGCGGATCACCTGGCGCGCGATCTTGCCCACCAGGTCGACCACTTCGGTGCGCTGCGCGGCGCGCAGGTCGGTCTTGAGTTTCTTGAGGCTCTTGAGCATCGCATCGACCGGCTTGGCCAGTTGTTCGAAGCTCTCGAGCGCCATCGCCCGGCCTTCGTCGATGCCCCGTTCGAGGCCCTCGATCTTGCCTGCGGCAATACCGTCGGCGCGGCCCTGGTCCAGGCCCACTTCGTAACCGTCACGCTGGCCCTGGCGATAGCCGTCGGCCAGCGCGCTTTGCCACTCGTTGGCGGCATTGCCACCGGCCGCCCCGGCGGACGCGCCGGCAGGGCGCGCCGCGCTGAACTGGTGCAGCGGCGGGAAGTGGTAAGTGCGAAACGGTTTCATTCGGCCGTCGCTTCGGCAAACAGCTGGATGTCGATCTCGCCGGCGTCGGCCAGCTCCTTGACCGTGGTCATGATTTCGCGGCGGGTCTGCTCGATGCGCGACATCGGCACCGGGCCGGAGCGGCGCATCAGGTCTTCGAAGCTTTGCGCCTGGCGGCGCGGCATCGCGGCCAGGATGGCGTCGCGCAGCGGCGCTTCGGCGCCTTTCAGGGCAATCGCCCACTGTTCCAGCGGCACGTCGTCGAGCAGGCGCGAAATCACTTGTTCGGTCTGGCGCGACAGGATGAAGAAGTCGTACATCGACATCTCGATCTGCGAGACGACCTCGGGATCATGGGCGCGCAGCAGTTCAACCATGCCGGCGCGGTTGTCCTGCAGGCGGTTGAGGATGTCGGCAACCTGGCGCACGCCTTCGACGCTGGCGCTCTGCGTGTCGAACGCGGCCAGGCAGCGGCCCACCAGCTCTTCGAGTTCGTGCAGCACGTCGCGGTTGATTTCGTCCAGGCGCGCCATGTTCAGCAGCACCAGTTCGCGGCCTTCCAGCGGCAGCGCTTCCAGGATTTGCGAGGCCAGCGCGGGTGGCAGGAAAGCCAGGAACACGGCCTGCATCTGCACGTGCTCGCTCGAGACGAATTCGGCCAGCCACTTTGGCGACGCGTACTGCAGGCGCGCCATTTTCGGGCGGATCGCATCGCCATAGATCGAATTGAGCACGCTGTTGGCGATATCGCTGCCCAGGGCCAGGTCGAGCGAGCGCTTCAGGTAGCTGCGCGAGGCGCCGTGCAGGCCACTTTGCTGGCGGTAGTCGTCGAAGAACGTCTGCAGCGCCGATTTGACGGTGTCGACCTTGATGCCGCTCATGCGCGACATCACCTGGGTCAGTTCCATCAATTCGTCGCGCTCAAGGCAGCGCAGCACGGCCGCAGCCTGCTCTTCGCCGATCGACAGCAGCACGATGGCCGCCTGTTCGACCGGGCTCAGGCCCGCCTCGAGGTCGCTGTCTTCGATGTTATTCAGTTCGGCCATGTTTTTTCTGTACCCATTGTTTGACGACTTCAGCAACGCGCTCCGGCTCCTTGGCCGCCAGCACTCTCAGGTGATCGACCATGACGTCGACCGGCGAGCCGGACGGCGGCAAGTCATAGTTCTCGAGCAGGGGAATGACGGCGCCCGGGCTGCCCTGCGCGGGCGCTTCGAGCGCCGCGACGCCGGCAGGCAGCGCGGTGAGCGGCGCTGTGGCGGTGGCGCCCGGCAAGGCCGGGGTGGCGGGGAGGGCTGGCGTGGCCGGCGACGGCGCCAGGCGCGTGGTGGCAGCGCGCAGCAGCGGCCGGGCCAGCAGGAAGTACGCCAGCAGCGCGCCGACCGCCCATAAGGCCCAGCTCGCCATGTCGACGATGTTGTCGCGTTGCTGCCACCAGGCCTGTTCCACCGGAGCAGCCGGGAACTTCATGGCCGACACGGCCAGCACATCGCCCCGTGCGGCGTCGATGCCCAGGCCGCCGGCCAGGATCTTCTCGATATTCGTCAGTTCGGCCGGTGTCCAGGCCTTGCCGTCGGCGGCGCTGGTCGCGTTGAGCACCACGGCCACCGACAGTTTTTTCAGGCGGCCCCGCTCACGCTTGATCTGCGTGATCGCGCGGTCATACGCGTACTGGCGGGTGGTGGCGTTCTTGCGCGCATTGCCATCGTCGGTTTTTTCAGCCGGCGGGGTGCCCGCTCCTTCGGCGGTGGCAGGCGCTGGTGGCCGGTTCGACAGCGTGCCCGGCACGCCCATCGCCATGCGGCTTTTTTCCATCTCTTCGCGCATGGCTTCGCTGGTGACCTTTGGCGCTTCGCCGTATTTTTCCTGGGTTTCTTCGATGCGGTCGTTGTCCACGGCGGCCGTCACGCTGACCTTGTAGTTGGCCACGCCAAGGATCGGCGCGAGCAGGTCGTTGACGTTGGCGCGCACCTCGTCGGCGTGGCGTTTTGCGGCCGTGTCGCCCTGTGCGGCGCCATCGAAGCCGTCGGCCAGGTCAATCCGCGAGGACAGGTAGTTGCCGGCCTGGTCGACCAGCGAGACGCGCTGGGGCGACAGGCCCGCCACGCTGCCCGAGACCATGTTGACGATCGCGGCGATCTGTTCATTGCCCAGGCTGCGGCCCGGCTTGACGGCGACCACGACCGACGCCGAATTGCCGTCGGCATTGCCCGTGACGAACGAGCTGGTCTTCGCGATGGCCAGGTGCACGCGCGCACTGGCGATCGAATCCATCGTCAGGATGCTTTGCGCCAGCTCGCCTTCGAGACCGCGCCGGAAGCGCACGTCCTGGACGAACTGCGACACGCCGAGCGGGTCGTTGCGGTCCATCAGTTCGAGGCCGGCCGGCAGCTGGGCGGTCACGCCCTTGGCTGCGAGCAGCATGCGCACCTTGCCCAGCTGCGACGACGGCACCAGCACCTGGCCGCTGTCCGGATGGACGCGGTAGGGAATCTGTTCGGCTTCGAGCACCGTCATCATGTCTGCGGCGACGACTTTCTCGCGCGCGCCAAAGACCGGCTTGTAGCTCGATTGATCCTGCCACATGAACATCATGACGGCAGCGGTGACCGCCACGGCCAGGCCCAGCATCAGCGGCAGGTTGTTGCGCAGCAGCGGTGGCAGCGCGGGCAGCGCGAACTTGCCGCTGAAGGGGGACTTGAGGGAGGAGAGCACGTGAGCGTCGCTTGTAGAGAGAATCAGATCGGAAGCTTGAGCAATTCGTCGACTGCGCCCATGACCTTGTTGCGTACTTGCATCAGCATCGAGAACGAGAGACTGGCTTCCTGGCTGGCCAGCATGGCCCCGACCAGGTCATCGCTCTTGCCGGTTTCAACCGCGGTGACGCGGGCGCTTGCGGCCTGGTCCTGGGCGTCGACGCCGGCAATGGCGCTCTGCATGGCCTGGGTAAATGAAAACGCCCCCGTCCCGCCCGCCGGGGTGCCGAGCTCGGCAAATGATGCAGCAGCCGGTGCGATTGCCAGGCGACTCGCATCGTTGCTTAGTTGTGCCAGATCGGCCCGAATGAGGCCGGCAAGTTCCATTGCCATCGTGTTTCCTTCAAAATTTAGTGTTGTTCGCCAGCGACAAAAAATACCGATTTTTCCGAATTTTCCGGTATGAAATTGTTAAATTCAGGCTTGGCGCGTCTTTACGTCGAACGACTCACCTCGTGCAGAAAGAATCATTTTCCCTTAGACGCTCACTCTAAAAACAGCATGATGCTGCGATGCAACGGTTAGATATTACCGTAGGGCAAATGATAAATCAAAGTGATATGTCAAACTTACTTCGGCAAAACTCACGGTATAATTATTGCTGCCGGGAATCAAAGCAATGTGACATTAACTTTCGATAAAGACAGATGCCAATTAATCAACTTGACCGAAGACGCGACCATCAGGTGCTCGATCCATGCCTGCTGGGACGTCCGGTGCATCTGCTTCCAGCTTTTGCTGCCGGGCTGGCCGAGGCGATTGGCGCCGAAATGGCATCGCCTGGCGGGCGCCGGCACTGGGGTGCCTATCGTCTCGAACACCTCGCGTTCGAACGGGCGCCCGAGCAGGCGGGACTGCGCTGGCTTGGGGTCAGCGGACCGTATGGCGTGGCCTCGATTGCCTTTGAACGAAACCTGCTCCTGGGGTTGCTGGAAGGGCGTTATGCAAGCCGGCAACCGACGACTTCTGCTGCGGTGCAGCAAAACCCGGCGCTGGAGCGCGTCACGGCAACTGAAGAGCGTCTGGGTGTCACATTGGCCCAGCAGCTGGCCAGCCAGCTCGATGCCCGGGTCGCCGATGGCCTGGCCCGGCTCGACGGCGCTCCCGCACCCGTCAAGGCGGGCGCCGGCGCCGCGATCGTGCCAGCGGGCGCACCGGGCAAGACCGGATGGGTACTGCGCGCCGTGCTGCGCGCCCAGTACGGTCGGCGCGATACCGATGAGCCGACCCACGCTGCGCCGGAAGGGCAGATCTGGATTGGCCTCGACCACGCCCTGATGGCCTGCGTACTGCAGGGCATCAAGGCCGACCGCGGCGCTGTGCGCGCGGCAGGTGGCGCGCGCATGCCGGGCGAGCCGCTGGCCACGCGCCTTGAAGTCAAGCTCGACGGCTGCCTGGTGAGCAAGGAAATCACGCTCGCCACGCTGTTCGGTCTGCAGGTCGGCGATGTGATCCCCGTGGCGCTCGGTCGCGCCGATGTCGTGCTGGACAACTCCCGCCTGTTCACCGCCGCGGTGGCCGAGCACAAGGGCAAGCTGTGTTTAACCTCATTTGAAGATGCCGAATAATGGACATGAATCTCAACGAGCAACTGGGTAGCGACGTCATCATTGACGACCTGGACAGCGAAGAAGCGTTGCAAGCCGCAGCCGGCCGAAGCGGCGCGCGCCAGCTGCCGCAGATGATGCGGCGCATCCCCGTCACGCTGACTCTCGAAGTCGGTTCGGTGCGCATCTCGCTGCAGGAGTTGATGGACATCGGGCCGTCGTCGGTACTGCCCCTGGATTCCCTGGCCGGCGAGCCGCTGGTCATCAAGGTCAACGGCACCCCGATCGGCCGCGCCGAAGTCGTCGTCGCGGGCGAGCAGTACGGTCTGAAGGTAATCGATCTCGAAGGCCTGAACCTGGACATTCTCGCGCCATGATGTGCTTTACCGGGGGCGTCAGGGCCCGTGCCCCTGCGCTTCTGTCCGCGCTGCTGGTGGGACTGCTGATGGCGGTTCCGGCCGCGGCCCAGAACCAGGACCTGCTGGCCGGCGTGCTGCCCGGCGCCACCTCGACCAGCGCCGGCATGAGCGTCAAGTCGCAGATCCTGGTGCTCATGACGCTGCTCGGGCTGCTGCCCGTGATGGTCATGATGATGACCTGCTTCACGCGCTTCGTGATCGTGCTGTCGCTGCTGCGCCAGGCCCTCGGCCTGCAGCAGGGCCTGCCCACCCGGATCATCACCGGCATCGCCCTGATCCTGACCATCCTCGTCATGCGCCCCGTGGGCGAGCAGGTCTGGACCCAGGCCTTCCTGCCCTACGACCAGGACAAGATCGGCCTCGAGACCGCGCTGCGCATTGCCGAACAACCCGTCTCGCGCTTCATGCTGGCCCAGACCAGCAAGGCGTCGCTGGAGCAGGTTGCCCGCCTGGCCGGTGAATCGACGGCCCAGCCGCCGCAGCAGCACAGTTTCCCCGTCAAGCTGGCCGCGTTCGTGCTGTCCGAACTGAAGACCGCGTTCCAGATCGGCGCGATGCTGTTCATCCCGTTTTTGATCATCGACCTCGTGGTCTCGTCGGTGCTGATGGCGATGGGCATGATGATGCTCTCGCCCCTTGTCATTTCCCTGCCGTTCAAGCTGCTGCTGTTCGTGCTGGTCGATGGCTGGACGCTCACGGTGAGCACACTGGTTGGCAGCATCCATGCGTACTAGTATCAAACCCGGCCTGGCCACGGGAGAATCGCGATGAGTCCCGATATCGCCGTCGACCTCGTGGTCGAGGCCCTGCAGATCGTCATGCTGATGGTGATGGTGCTGGTGATCCCGGGCCTGCTGGTTGGCTTGCTGGTCGCGCTCGTGCAGGCGGCCACGCAGATCAACGAACAGACGCTGAGTTTTTTGCCGCGCTTGCTGGTCACGCTGCTGGCCGTGATCCTGGCCGGCCACTGGATGACGTCGACGCTGATGGATTACTGCGTCTCGGTGTTCCAGCGCGCGGCAACGCTTGTCGGCTAGGGCAGGGCGCGCGCCGATGGAACTGTACGGCTTCCTGATGCCGCTGATCGGCGCCTTGTGGTGGCCGTTCTGCCGCATCATGGCGATGATGATCACCGCGCCCGTGCTGGGCGATGGCACGATCCCCATCCCCGTGCGCGCGCTGCTGGCAGTGGTGCTGTCGTTTCTGATGCTGCCGCTGACGAGCAAGGGCGCGATGCCCGATGCGTTTTCGCTGGCCGGCGTGCTGGCGATGTTCGAGCAGGCCGTGATCGGCGCCGTCATCGGCCTGGCGCTGCAGTTCGCGATGGCGGCCATCAGCATGCTGGGTTTCCTGGCCTCGAGCCAGATCGGCTTTTCGATGGCGACCATGAACGACCCGGTCAATGGCCAGGCCTCGGACGTGATTTCGAGCCTGATGGCGCTGGTGGCGATGCTGGTGTTCTTTGCCATCGATGCGCATCTGGTGCTGGTGGCCGTGCTGAGCCAGAGTTTTCTGGCCTGGCCGGTGGGTGGCGGCCTGCAGCCGATGCTGCTCGAAGCCGTGGCGCTGAACCTGAGCTGGGTATTCGCCGCGTCGATCCTGCTGGCGCTGCCGCTCGTGTTTTCCACCGTGGTGGTGCAGATCGGCTTTGGTTTTCTGAACCGCGTCGCGCCCAGCCTGAACCTGTTTTCACTGGGCTTTTCGCTGGTGACGATTTTTGGCTTGCTGATGCTGATCCAGCTGGTGCGCTTCATCCCGGAGCACTACATCGCGATGACCAACCAGGTGCTGGAAATGCTGACCGAACAAATGAGGCTGGCCCATGGCCGATAGCAGCAGCGGCGACAAGACCGAAAAACCCTCGGCGCAAAAGCTCAAGAAAGCGCGCGACGAGGGGCAGGTAGCGCGTTCGCGCGACCTGGCGACGGCGGTCGGCATCCTGATCAGCCTGAAGGTCTTCATGCTGATGCTGCCCGGTTACCTGGACGACATGCGCCATCTGTTTCGGCTTGTGTTCGTGCCGCTGGGCGAGGCGGGCGACATGGAAAACGCGATGTCGACCGTGTTTTCGTCCGCGCTGCTGCTGCTCGTGCACATGGTGCTGCCGTTGCTGGCCGTGCCGCTGGCGATCATCATCGCCGGTGCGATCCCGGGCGGGATTGTCGCCAGCGGAAAGAACCTGGCGCCGAAGTTCAGCCGCCTCAATCCGTTGACCAACCTGGGCAACCTGTTCAAGCAGAAGCACTGGGTGGGCTTCCTGACGTCGGCGGCCAAGGCGATCGTGCTGGGCATCGTGCTGTGGCACGTTTCGAACGGCAGCATCAAGGGCTATATCGAGTTGCAGCGCATGCCGCTGGACGTTGCCATCGGCGCCGGCGGCACGCTGGTGTTCGACGCGCTGATGGCGCTGGTGGCGGTGTTCATCCTGTTCGCGCTGATCGACGTGCCGGTGCAGAGTTTTCTCTTCATGCGCAACCAGCGCATGAGCAAGCAGGACATCAAGGAAGAGCACAAGAGCAGCGAAGGCCGCCCGGAAATCAAGCAGCGCATCCGCCAGCTGCAAAACCAGCTGGCCCAGCGCAGCGTGCGCAAGTCGGTGCCGACGGCCGACGTCGTGATCGTCAATCCCGAGCATTACGCGGTGGCGCTCAAGTACGACGTCGACCGCGCCGAGGCGCCGTTCGTGGTGGCCAAGGGCGTCGACGAGATGGCGCTGTTCATCCGCCGCGTGGCCGCCGAGCACGGGCTCGAGGTCGTGGAGCTGCCGCCGCTGGCGCGCGCGATCTATCACACGAGCCAGGTGCAGCAGCAGATTCCCGCGCCGCTGTACCAGGCCGTGTCGCAAGTGCTGAATTATGTTTTACAACTGAATGCGTTCCGTGCAGGCAGGCGCCAGGCGCCGCCGCGGTTCCCCAACGAGGTGGTCGTACCACCGCACCTGAGTGAGGCTCAAGCATGACCGTGACGAATACCTTCAACGCCTTCGTGGGAGAGCTGCGCCGCCACAAGTTCGCCGCGCCCGTGTTCCTGATCGCGCTCCTGGGGATGATCATCCTGCCGCTGCCGCCGATCCTGCTCGACGTGCTGTTCACCTTCAACATCGTGCTGTCGCTGATCGTGATTCTGGTGGCTGTGACGGCCAAGCGCCCGCTCGACTTCTCGGTGTTCCCGACCGTGATCCTGGGCACGACCCTGATGCGCCTGGCGCTGAACGTGGCCTCGACCCGCGTCGTCCTGCTCAACGGTCACGAAGGCACGCACGCGGCCGGCCAGGTCATCGAATCGTTCGGTAACGTCGTCATCGGCGGCAATTTCGTCGTCGGTCTGGTGGTGTTCGTGATCCTGATGATCATCAACTTCATCGTCGTGACCAAGGGTGCCGAGCGCATCTCGGAAGTCTCGGCGCGCTTCACGCTCGATGCGCTGCCGGGCAAGCAGATGGCAATCGACGCCGACCTGAATGCCGGTCTGGTCAACCAGGAGCAGGCGACCACGCGGCGCAAGGACGTCGCGGCCGAAGCCGACTTTTATGGCGCGATGGACGGCGCCTCCAAATTCGTGCGCGGCGATGCCATTGCCTCGATCCTGATCCTGATCATCAACCTGATCGGCGGCGTTGCCATCGGTGCGTTGATGCACGACCTGCCGCTGGGCGACGCCTTCCGCGTGTACGCGCTGCTCACGATCGGTGACGGCCTGGTGGGTCAGATCCCGGCGCTGCTGCTGTCGGCCGCCGCCGCGATCCTGGTCACGCGCATCGGCGAGTCGGGCGACCTCGAAGACCAGGTCAGCCAGCAATTGCTGGCCCGGCCGGGCGTGCTGTACTCGGCCGCCGGCGTGATGATGATCCTGGCGATCGTGCCGGGCATGCCGTGGTGGTTCTTCACGGTAGCTGCCGGCGTGCTGGCCTGGGTCGGCTGGACGATGGCCAAGCGCATCGGCGCGCCGGACGTGGCGGGCGTGGCAAAAATCGAAGCGGCGCTGCGCGATGACCGCGTGCCCGAACTCGACTGGCAGGCGCTGCCGGTCGTGCAGGCGGTGACGGTGGCGGTGGGCTACAAGCTGGTGGGCATGATCGACCGTGCCCAGGCCGAGCCGCTGGCCAAGCGCATCAAGGGCGTGCGCCAGAGCCTGTCGGAGCAGATGGGCATGCTGCTGCCGGCAATCTCGGTGCGCGACGACCTGGCGCTGCGCCCGACGCAGTACGCGATCAGCCTGTCGGGCACCGTCGTGGCCGAGGCCGAAGTCATGCCCGACCATCTGCTGGCGATCCCGTCGCCGAACGTGTACGGCGAACTGGATGGCATTCCCGGCATCGAGCCGGCGTACGGGATGGCGATCACGTGGATCCTGCCCGAGCAGAAGGCGCATGCGCTGGGGCTGGGCTACCAGGTGGTCGAAGTGCCGAGCGCGATCGCGACCCACGTGTCGAAAGTGGTGCGCGAATACCTGCACGAGCTGTTCCGCCACGAAGACGTGCCGGCGATCCTGGAACGCCTGACGGCGCTGTCGCCCAAGCTGGCCGCAGCGCTCGACAAGGCGCTCACGCACACCCAGCTGTTGCGCGTGTTCCGCGTGCTGCTGACCGAAGGCGTGTCACTGAAGGACATCGTGGTGATCGCCACCACGCTGCTCGACAGCTCGGAGACGACCAAGGACCCGATCCTGCTGGCGGCCGAAGTGCGCTGCGCACTGCGGCGCCAGATCGTCTCGACGCTGTTCGGCAAGAAGAAGGACATGCCGGCCTTTAACCTGTCGGCCGAACTGGAAAACATGCTGCTTGGCTCGCTGAACCAGGCGCGCCAGAATGGCGGCGGCAAGGTCGCGCTGGACAACTACCCGATCGATCCGCAGCTGCTGTCGCAACTGCAGATCAATATGCCGGTCGCGCGCGAGCAGATGAAGGGCCAGCACACGCCCCCGCTCTTGCTGGTGCTGCCGCAGGTGCGGCCACTGCTGGCGCGTTATGCGCGGCTGTTCGCACCGGGCCTGCACGTGCTGTCGTACAACGAGATCCCCGAAAACCGCGACGTGTCGATCGTCGGTACGGTGGGCTGATCAGCCCTTGGCCACGAGGCGCCGCGTGATCACCGGGCCATCCGGCCCCAGGTGAAACGCCAGCTTGCGCTCACGTAGCGCGGCGTCGCCCGCGGTGGCGCGGTCGAAGCGGCGCAGGTGCTCGGTCCATGATGGATCGATGATCTGCTCGGTGAATAATCCCGGGTCGCTGACGTCGCGCAGCAAGGTCCAGCTCAGCGCACCCTGGCGCAGGCGCGCGCGCCGGCTCAGTTCCATCAGCGCCATGAAGGCTTCGGTGCGCTCCGGGTCGATCCGGTACTCCACCGTCAGCACGAGGCGCCCGCCATCCTGCAGCGGCGAAAGCGACGGCGCCAGCGCCTTGAGCGCGGACGATGGCGTCATGTCTTCGAGCAGCTCGCGGTCCTGGATCAAACGCAGCACGAGCGCCATGACGACGACGCTGCTGCCGGCTGCATACAACAGGCTGTGCTGCACGCTGTCGAGCGTGGCCACCTGGCCCCAGACCGCGGCGCCCGTCGCGCTCGCGCCCATCAGGGCCATCTGATAAATCGACATCCCGCGCGCCCGCACCCAGTCGGGCAGGGCCATCTGCATCGACACGCTCAGCGAATTGGCCGACACGATGAAGGCCATCCCCGACAGCCACATCGCGCTAGAAGTCAGCACCACGTTCGTGCTGACCGCCGCCACCGCGATCATCGCCGCCGACAGCACGGTGCTGGCCATGACGAGCGTATCGCGGCTGAACGCCTGGCGCATGCGCGGCAGGAAGAACACGGCGCTGATTGCGCCGCCGCCCATGCAGGCCAGCAGCAGCGTGAACACGCCGGCGCCGCCGCCGCCCTGCGCGCGCGCCACCAGCGGCAGCAGCGCCATCAGCGCGGTGGAGTGGAAGAACGACGCCGCCACCCGCGCCAGCACGGCCTTCACGCGGTTGGAGTGGCGCGCAAACTGCAAACCGACGCGCATTGCACCGCCGATCCGCTCGCGCCCCAGCGGACTTGGCACGTGCGTGCGGCGCCAGCGCATGATCACGAAGCCCGAAATCACCGACAGCACCGCATTGAGCACGAATACATACGCGCTGCCCAGGCTGGCAATGATGGCGCCGGCCGCCAGCGGCCCGGCGATGCGCGACGCGTTCATCGCCACGCCATTCAGGGCCAGCGCCGCCGGCAGCTGCGCGCGCGGCACCAGTTCGGGGACGATCGCCGAGAACACGGGCCAGCGCATGGCCAGGCCAATGCCGTTGGCAAACGTCAGCGCCAGCAGCACCGGCGGCGTGATGGCGTCGGCCAGGATCACCGCGCACAGGATCGTGGCCACGACGGCGACCCAGAACTGCGTGATGATGAAGTAGCGCCGCCGGTCGAGGATGTCGGCCAGCGCACCGCTGGGCAAGCCGAGCAAAAACACGGGCAGCATCGATGCGGTCTGCACCAGCGCGACCCAGATCGGCGCGGTCGTCAGCGACGTCATCATCCAGGCAGCGGCCACGTCGTTCATCCACATGCAGGTGTTGGCGATCAGCCATGTGAGCCACAGCATGCGAAACACGGGGGCGCGCATCGGCCCGAACGCCGACGGCGGCGGCGCGGCGTCGTTGGCCGAGGGCGCCGGGGCGGGGGTCTGGGAAATGGTCATGCCGGTGAACTCACCGGAAGCGGCGCGGCTGGCCGCGTGCATCTGCAGCGTGTCATTGATAGGGCGAATGCGTGAAGACAAGCGCCATTGTAGTCGCCGCAGCCCCGGGGACGGCGCGCAGCTCAGCCTGTTGGATCAGCCTGAGCTGCGCGCCCGCTGGGCTGGCAGCAGCAGCGCCAGTTCGGCCACGGCGCGGAACACGGCCGGCGTCAGTGCCTGCGCCGCCTCTTCGGCATTGGCGATCATCGCGTGGCTGCGTCCGGGGGGCAGGGCGTCGCGAAAGCCCCAGCGCAGCACTGTCAGGCCGGCGCGCTTCAGTACGGTCTCGAGTTCGGGCTGTAGCCAGCGCAGGCGCGTGAGCGCGCTCGCATCGGGCGCGCAGACCTCGATCACCAGGCCCTGCGGCGTCGGTTCGACCTGGATCACGACGGCGCTGCCGTCGGCCAGTTCGAGTTCGAGCCGCAGCGCGGCCCGCGCACGGCGGCGGCGGCCGGGGGGCTTGTCGGCCTCGTCGGCCAGCACGGCCAGATGCTGCGGCTTGTCGCCAGCGCCATGGACCGTGAAGCGCCAGGCATCCTGGTGCGTTGCGAGCAGCTGGGGCTGGTGCACGACCTGGCCCTGCTGTCCGGCAGCGAGCATGGCCGGCGACAAATGCCCGCCCATGTCAGCCAGCGCGCGGCTGGTCAACTGGCTGCCATGATTACGCACCTGGCTGCGCCAGGCGCGCGCCAGGCCGGCGCCGTCCTGCTGCTGATAGGCTAGCTGACGCGCCATCAGGACCTGGTCCGGCCGCATGGCGGCGCCATCGCCGTCGGCGGCCGGGCCCGGCTGGCCCGTGGCCTGAGTTTCCGGCGCCAGTGGGGCCGAGAACGGCAGCGGCAGCGCATCGGCGCCACCAGCCAGGATGGGGGCCGGGGCCACCACGGCGCCGACCTGCAATGGCACGAGGGTGGGCGGGGGCAGCGCGGCAACGGGGAACATCTGGGCCATTGGGTTTACCTGTCAGCGATAAAAAAAGGCCAACCGCATGGGCTGGCCTTCGAAGTCTAACCCGGGGTGAGGCCCGGGTATGCGGCCATTATTGCAGCAGCGACATGACCATCGACGACATGCTGTTCGACTGCTTGAGCATGGCGGTGCCGGCTTGCAGCAGCATCTGGCTCGACGTCATGTTGGCGCTTTCGGTCGCGAAGTCGACGTCCATGATCAGGCCGGTAGCTTGCTTGGTGTTGGTGCTGATGTTCGACAGGTTGTTGTTGACGTGTTCCAGACGGTTGGCGGCGGCGCCCAGGCTCGAACGGACTTTGTTGACCGATGCCAGTGCAGTGGTCAGGTCGGTGATCGCAGTGGTGGCATCAGCGGCGGTGCTGATTTCCGTGCCTGCGGCGCCGGCAGCGTACGATGCGGTGGCAGCACCGACGTCGGTAGCGATGGCAGTCACGTCCGTTGCCATGTTGATGTTCATGACTTCGGTCGCGTCAGCACCGATCTGGAATTTCATGGCAGCGCCAATCGTACCGGCCACGATCAGCGTTTCGCCACCAAACTTGGTGTTTTTCAGCACGTTGCCAAGTTCGGTACCCAGTGCGTCATATTCGGACTGCATCGACTCTTTGTCAGCGATGCTCGACGACGTATCGGCAGCCTGGGTTGCCAGATCCTTCATGCGGATCAGCATGTTCGACACTTCATCCAGCGCGCCTTCAGCGGTTTGCAGCATCGCGGTCGAGTTCTGGGTATTACGCATGGCAACGGCCATACCCGAGGTCTGGGCCTTCAGGCGCGAAGCAATCTGCAGGCCGGCAGCGTCGTCCATTGCCGAATTGATGCGGTAGCCGGTCGACAGGCGGGTCATCGAGGTCGACAGATTGCTCTGGGTCTTCGAGATGGCGTTTTGTGCGGACAGGGCAGCGTTGTTGGTGTGCAGGCTCAGCATGATGGACTCCGAAAATGTAGGGAAAGAATTCTGTATGTCGAGTGCGTCACTCGCTCTCATGAGTACAAGGCGACACATTTCCGTACGGCATTAAATTCTTTATCGAATTTTTTTCAAATAAATTTTTCGGCGGGTAATCACTCCTACGATGACCGTCTCACCTTGGCGTATGTTGCAGCAATAACAGCCCCTAGTAATGCGAATGAGGATGATAATGATTCTCATCTCTGTTAGAATCCCGGTTTTTCGCACCTTACGATTGCCAAACCATGACCCAACAAGCCAACGCCGCACTGCGCCCACCCGTCGAATCGATCCTGTCGCGCCTGATCAGGAGCGCGCTTGTTGGCGCTGTCGCCTCGGCGCCGATCCTGGCGCTGCCGTTTGCCGCCAATGCGCAGGAGGCAGGGCCGGCAGCGGTGGAGAAGGTGATCATCACCGGTGCGAAAGTGCAGGCCGATCCGGCCTATGCCGGCGGACAGATCGGTCGCAGCGGCGGACTGGGCGTCCTGGGCGAGGCGGACATCATGAAGACGCCGTTCTCTACAACCAACTATACGTCGCAAATCCTCGAAGACCAGCAGGTGCGCACGCTGGCCGACGTTGTCGTCAACGAAGCGTCGGTGCGTGTGATGACGTCGACCGGCGGGTTCAGTGAAGACTTCCAGATCCGCGGCTTCAATGTCACCAGTGGCGACGTCGGCCTGAACGGCCTGTACGGTCTGTCATCGTCGAACCGCATGCCGGCCGCCATCATGGAACGCGTCGAAGTGCTCAAGGGGCCGGGCACGCTGATGTATGGCATCAGCCCGAACGGCAGCGTCGGCGGCAACATCAATATCGTCACCAAGCGCGCCGGCGACCAGCCATTGACGCGGGTGACCGCCACCTATGAAAGCCAGGCGCTGTTTGGCACCCATGTCGACGTCGGCCGCCGCTTTGGCGACAATGGCGCCTGGGGCGTGCGCGTCAACGGCGTGATCCGCGGCGGCGACACCAATATCGACGACGGCAAGCAGGATTTCGGCCTGGCCGCGATCGCGCTCGATTACCGCTCGCCGAAACTGCGCTGGACCCTGGACAGCTACGGCCAGCAAGAAAAGACCGACAACTTCCGCGCGCAGAACAGCTTCCGGCCCGACATCGCGTCGATCCCGGCGCCACCGTCGGGCCACCGCGCGGTGTACCGCGGCGCCGACCTCGAGTTCCGCGATGCGACGATCGCCTCGCGCCTCGAATACGATGTGTCGAAAGAGTTGATGGTCTATGTGACGGCCGGCTACCACTACGGCGCCAGCGAGCAGGACTTCCCGACGGCGCGCGCACTGAACGCGGTTGACGCTGCCGGCAACTTCCGCCTGACCAACGCCTGGTACGACGCCTATGGGCGCAGCAAGACTGGCGAAGTCGGGGCCCGCCTGAGCCTGGACACGGCCGGCATCAAGCACTTCATCACCGCCTCGGTCTCGCGCCTGGACAGCGAAGCGGGCAGCTTCTACCTGTCGGCCGCGCCAAGCTCGTCGCAGCTGTCGAACATCTACAACCCGGTCGCGATCACGCCGATGATGGGCAACCGCCTGGCGCCGACCAAGACGTCGGAAACCGAGCTGTCGAGCGTCTCGCTGACCGACACATTGACGTTCCTGGACGGCCGCGTGCTGTTCACCGGCGGCTTGCGCAAGCAGAAGGTAGCGCTAGATAACGTGGCGCCAAGCGGCGCGGTGACGAGCTCGTACAGCGAAAGCGCCGTATCGCCGCTGGCTGGCCTGGCCGTCATGCCGATGGAAAACGTGTCGCTGTACGCGAACTTCACGTCGGGCCTGACCCGCGGCAGCACCGCGCCGGCCACGGCCGCGAATGCCGGTGAAGTCTTCGCCCCGTTCAAGTCCAAGCAATATGAAGTGGGCACGAAAGTCGATACCGGCCGCGTACTGCTCGGCGCCGCCGTGTTCCAGATCGACCGTCCAAACGCCATCACCGATCCGCTGACGACGATCTACAGCCTGGACGGCACGCAGCGCAACCGGGGCCTGGAACTGTCGGCAGTCGGCGAAGCCGCACCGGGCCTGCGCCTGATGACGAGCGCCACGTTCTACAACGCCAAGCAGCAGCGCACTGCCGGCGGCATCAACGAAGGCAAGAAGGCCACGGGCGTGCCGAAGAACGCGTTCAACGCCGGCGTCGACTGGGACTTGCCATGGATTAGCGGCCTGAGCCTCAATGCCCGCGCGATCCACACGGCCGAGCTGGCGCAGAATGTCACCAATACCGTGTATATCTCGTCGTGGACGCGCTTCGATCTCGGCGCGCGTTATCGTACTGAGCTGATGGGCAAGCCGGTCGTGCTGCGTGCCAGCGTCGAGAACGCAGGCAACAAGCGCTACTGGCTGTCGAGCAGCACGCTGGCGACGGTTGGTACGGCTGCGGCGCCACGCACGGTGTTGCTGTCGGCGCAGGTTGACTTCTAAGTAGTCCTACGGTTTGATCCGGGACCTGCCTGCATGGTGAATGCAGGCAGGTCCTAAGTTTTTGGGCATGGCCGGTACGAAGTACGAGATTCGGAACAAAAATCTGTTCCAGGCGTTGTTTTGCGGTAACTGAATCGCGTGTATTCTGTTGCCCTAGGGTATAGTTCTTCCCATATTCTGCGAACATGTGATGAAACTTATAACCTTTGAAATCAGTGATCGTTCCCTTGCGATCACCACAGTGAAAAAAGCTGGAGACCAATGGGAATGCGTACTATCGGCGTCCGGCCAAGCCGGTGACGGCGCGATGTCAGCTATTGTCCAGCAACAGATCAAGTTTGACGGTGCCTATTGCGCTGATATGGTGCTGGAGAAGGCGGTGGATTTCAGTGGGGCTTTTCTGCAGTTGATGATGTAGTCGGCAGCAGCGGTATCTCGCCCACTTTTCCACAACGACGTCGTTGTGGTATCGCAACTTACTGTGTACATCGCATTCCAGCAAGCATCGGGCAAAGTGGGGCAGGCGCGGTATGCTGAGCAGGACTTGAGACTCACCCGTTGACTCACGGCGGCCAACGAGTTCGCCGCTATTCAATCTACCCTTGCGCTGCGCATGTGAGCGCTCAACAAAGAGCTGCGCGATGCGAAACTTCTGTCTACTGGTTGCATGCCAAACCTCGACGCCGCACTCGAAGGCGCCAACAACGGCATCCCTCGATAGCGAGTTGGCCACGCTGTGCCCAGCAGTCGAGTGCCCGGGCGCCGACGATTACGATGAGTTGCAAGCTTGGGCAATCGAGCTTCTGAGCTAATACGCTACGTGCGTGGTGCACCATGTGAAAACAGTTTAGATATGGACGAATTAAAAATGAAAAAAATGGCGGACTTTTGCCATGCTTACGGCGACCTCCCAGTCAGGATAAAGCAAACCATATAGTTCGTTGATGGCTATCAAAACCTGACCTGCGTAGTCCTCCGCTTGAGATTCTGTCACCCGATGCTCTAATGGTTGGTGAATGAGCTTATTTCTAATTGCAGCTCCCTCATTTAATGTTTTACAAAATTCTGATCTCCGCCCTAAATATATCTCCATAAGCTCGCCATAGAGTTTGGATAACGGAGGAGACGGGACGTGCTCAATAAACGCTGCAAGTTTCGGCTCCTTGCGAATCAAAGCTTCTTTGATTGCAAGCTCCGCCGCAATTGTGGCATCAATCCATTTGAACTTTGGGTTTTTCTCTTGAATTGCTCTGTAAATGTGTCTCATGGCAAAAAATGGTTGAATATTCTCATTAATGCCATGCTGTAATTTAAGCCGTATATCGTGATTAAGCTCCTGTTGAAAATTCACGCCAATTTTTCCAGAAATTTTCCCAGGGGAGTGACGATATTCGTGGGAGTTTCGATCCATTGCCCAAGTGAAGGTGGAAATTTCACTAGCCACATCATCCGAAATTTCGTATCTACCTAAAAAAAATTTAACGTACTCGAGAACTCGGCGCACCGCTGAGTTAAGTTCTAAGCATATTGATTGATAAGTTGACTCAAAATCTGGCGGAAACGAAAGAAAGTTTAGAAGAGGGTCCGTCGGTGAATTCATATATTCAAGCGCTTTCGGACTTAGCGGAAAGTCGTAAAGTTGCACAAATCCCTTTCCCTCAAAATATCCAAAGCGAACGTCAGCCATGTTTCCATAATACGTCGGGACATCAAGTCGATACCAGTCTACTTCATTGGCATGGTCTGGGTTGTGCCGAAAATTTATTTTGAATTCTGCGCAAATATTAATTTTTGGCCATATTTCTTTGTTCTCTAAAATCACTTCCACTGAACTTTGACTCGCTGTGTTATTTGCCTTTGATTTTTTTTGCTCATATTTTACTAAATCAGATAATCAAAATTATCAATTATGCATGCTTTTTAAATGGCACCCGTATTGGTACTACATTTCATATTCAAACATCTTCAAAAAGGTTCGCCTATAATTCGAGTGCTTGGCGTCGTTCCGGAACTATTCGCGAACGTCGTAAATTCATTCAACTCTCGCGAGCGTATGGTCCATGTTGATCTACGATATTTTCCGTGGATGCTAGAGCGCAGGAGGTATCATGCTCCATGGTCAAACTCCCGATCGCCGCCAACTATTACGTGTGAGAGACTTGGAATATTGACGGGCTGTGCCAGTATGCGGAATGCGTGGTACAACGCGCGAAGACAGTTCATGATTAGCAAAACAAAATCAAAGCAATTGGACATTGAGCATAGAAGCAGGTAATAAAATAAGCCGCTTCTGCGGCTTAATTTATTTGGGCTAATCTATTGCTAGTCGGCGACTCGCTTCGAATTTGAAATATAGTGAGTCTGTGATAATGGCGACTTGTAATGGTCTTCGTCCAAGAAGCGCAAAATACGTCGAAGTTCAGTCGCATTGCTGGGCAGCTTTATCTTTCCGTCTTCAGTTCTGTCTATTTGCACGGCAAAGTCTACCGCCGCGGCAGCTATTTGCTCTGTAGTGAATTTATCTAAAATACCACTCTGCCTAATTAAAGCGATTTTCTTTCTTATTGGGGTGCTAGCTGAAGCAACAAATTCAGGTACACTTTCAACTGCGAACTTTTCATGATTTGCAAAGTTGGTTACTTCTTCAGTCGTCGCGTCCTTAAAATATTCACTCAGTTCGAATACGCGACGGGCAAAATGGAAGCTTTGGAACTTAAGTGTGCCGCCTTCTAAAACTGCTAAGAGCTTCGTATCCAAAGTCAAGCCTGCATCAGTCATTCTCTGAAATGTATTTCCAGAAAAAAACATTGCGATTCCGCTCTTTGCGATAAGGCGGCGGTTTTCGAAAATCTGCACCAAAACTCGACCCTTCACGTCCGAGCGATGCTCGGTAAAAATGGCTTTGACGCAGTCGAGAGAGTGCACTTCTGGGCTATATTGGTCGATCTTGATTGGGTTGGCAACGGCGTCCGCAATCCCGTCGATATCAACAAAATTTTCGATGGCTAGTAGTTCTCCTTCTTCAGGCCTATAACTGCCTTCAAAAGGTACTACGGTATCGATCCCGTTCATGAACGATTCATACTGGCTGTCGAAAAGTTCTTGGATTTCAGCTTGCAATCCCTGGCTTAGTGGAAATCGGATAATTCGCGCATTTGGAATGCTTGTGAGTGCAAAAAGATTCATAGTTGGCCTAATTATTTATCTCTAAAACCCCGTACTCGCTAAGTTGTACTACTTTGCCAATCGACTTTACGTTATTTATCTTTCGCTTTGATATGAGAAGAAATGTAATTCCATCTTTAGTCTCAGCCTCGTAAAAATGATAACCAAAAGCGCCAAGCACAGGATTAACCTGCAGAGAGTGGGTAGTAATTAATACAAAAACCAGCATTCCGATCGCTAATATCCATGCATCAATATCTGCCGATGCTTGTCCCTTGAATAATAGCGGAAGAGCATAAGCTACGAAAAATCCGATCACCTCTTTGTCAGCGCTTTTTACCTTTTGAATAGAAATTGGGAGAATTTCTAATTTTTTCCCTGCCAACTTGATGATCTGCAGAGCGAGCGCCCCAAGCAGCAAGCATGCAAAAGCTGCAACTACTGCAAGTCGATAATTATGTTCTTTCGCCGCAAAGATATATGCAATAGAGATGCTGATTGGCGCTGAAGCTGTAAGAGCAAGTACAATTCTAACAATGACGCCTAGCATGACGAACTCCTTTAAGAGACCGACATTATACTGTATGTTTGTACAGTACTGGCAGCCGCTGCGGCCCGTAATTAATATTGTATGTGATGCAATAGCGTTGAATTCTCGCCAATTATATCGACGCTGAACAAGTTTTCTGACTGTTCAATTAACCAAAAATACGATGCCGACCCTCTGTTCCAAAAGAGGTAAGATGACATCGCGTTGCGCTCGATGTAGATATTTCTCTCGGATCTGAGCATAGCGGCAAGCATCTTCCAGTCCCGACGTCCTGCACAAGCGCCAACTGCTCGATCGTATGGCCTTGTTCGCACAGGCGCGAACCACCCTTATACAGCTCAGGCATCAGGTCTGACATTTGGACACAACCTCAACCTAACCTTGTCAGACACCAGCGCTTGCAAAGCACTGCCCAAGCTTCAGCGCGCGACCTGAAATCGTAAACCAACCCCGACGGCATCTTCTCTCAAGTCTCGCGTTCGCCCATCGTGGCGCTTACCATAACTGATCTGGCTGTATGAATGCACCTTGAACAGCTTTGGCTTATGATGGCGCGTTTTCGACTGTATTCATCGCCTGCTCTCAGGCGACCACACCCTCCAGCATGAGCACTCCTTCGACCATTCCGGCTGCTACTGCCATCGTCCCGCCATCTCGCCGCCTGTCCGTTGCACCCATGATGGATTGGACCGACCGCCACTGCCGCGTCTTCCACCGGCAGATCACCCGCCACACCTGGCTCTACACCGAGATGGTCAACACCGGCGCGCTGGTCTATGGCGACGCCGAGCGTCACCTGCGCTTCGACGACATCGAGCATCCCATTGCCCTGCAACTGGGCGGCAGCGACCCCGGCGACCTGGCCAAGAGCGCGAAGCTTGGTGAGCAGTGGGGCTACGACGAGATCAACCTGAACTGCGGCTGCCCCTCCGAGCGCGTGCAGAAGGGCGCGTTTGGTGCCTGCCTGATGAACGAGCCGCAACTGGTGGCTGACTGCGTCAAGGCGATGCGCGACGCCGTGTCGATCGACGTCACCGTCAAGCACCGCATCGGCATCGATCACAATGAAGAATACGGCTTCGTGCGCGACTTCATCGGCACGGTCGCCGATGCCGGCTGCAAAACGTTCATCGTGCACGCCCGTAACGCGATCCTGAAAGGCCTGTCGCCGAAGGAAAACCGCGAGATCCCGCCGCTGCGCTATGCCGTGGCGTATGAACTCAAGCGCGAGTTTCCCGACCTGGAAATCATCATCAACGGCGGCATCAAGAGCGACGACGAGATCGCGCTGCATTTGCAGCACGTCGATGGCGTCATGCTCGGGCGCGAGGCTTATCACAACCCATGGACGATGGCCGACTGGGACGCACGTTTCTACGATGCCCCCGGCGCACCGCGCACGCGCATCGACGTTCTCGAAGCGATGATCCCGTACATCGACGCGCAACTGCGCCAGTACGGCCCGCTGGGCTTGAAGCTGAACAGCATCACGCGTCACATGCTGGGCCTGATGCAGGGTTTGCCGGGCGCACGCGCCTTCCGCCAGACGCTGTCGGACTCGAAGCAACTGGCGCTGGGCGATGCACGCCTGCTGCTGGCTGCCGCTGCGCGGATGCCTGCAACCGCGTAACCACACCTCGCTAACAAAAAGCGTGCCTCGGCACGCTTTTTTTCGTCTGTAGACAAAGCGAGACATTTCCATACCGAAACTATCTTGAGACTTCAAATTTGCTTGCCGAAGGGCAACGTGAGTTCCATAATGTTTCTCTGTTCCAATTCTTGAACCACATCAACCCTGTTGTTGTGTTGAAACAATTCATCGGAGAAAGAGATTTTCTCGTTCGACGAGGAATTCTTCATTTATCCTTTAGGAAATAGCTGAAAACTATAAGAAACATAGCTTTCACTTGCGCATCGTACGGCGTATCGCGGGACGCGATCTCTACCGGACGAGTTTCGATCAATAAGTTACAGGGAAAACACGAATGAATTTGAACAACATGAAGGTCGGCACCCGTCTGGCCCTCGGTTTCGCACTGGTTCTGGTACTGCTGGTCGCAGTCGCGGTGGTCGGCATCCTGCGCATGGCGCAGATCCAGGATCGCCTCGATCACGTGGTGAGCGTCAGTAATGTATCGACCGGGCTCGTGGTCGAAATGCGCAACAACGTCAGCGATCGCCTCGCTTCGCTGCGCGTGCTGACCCTGATGACCGACCCGGCCGACATGGAACCGGAAATCGTCAAATTCAAGGAACAAACCGCCAAGTACGATGCGGCCCAGGCCAAACTGGCTGCGCTGTTCGCAACCTATGCCAATGATCAGGAAAAGACGCTGCTCAACCAGATCAAGGAACACGAAGCAACCGCGATGCCGGCCATTGCTCGTGCGACCGACCTGTATCTGGCCGCAAATGCGATGGGCGCCACCCGCGTGATGATCCGTGAAGTGCGTCCCGTGCAGCGCAAGTGGACCGACGCCCTGAACGCCCTGTCGGCCCTGGAAGACAAACAGAATGCCCAAAGCAAGGCCGATGCCGAAACGGCGTTTGCCAATGCCCGTAACTTCATGCTGGTCCTGCTGGTGCTGGCGGTCGTCATCGGTATCGTTGCTGCCGTGGTCATCACCCGCAGCCTGCTCAAGCAGCTCGGCGGCGAGCCGGCCTACACGGCGAAGATCGCTGGCAGCATCGCCCATGGCGACCTGTCGATCGCCATCGACACCAAAGCATCGGATCGCGGCAGCCTGCTGGTCGAAATGAAAGAAATGCGCAACAGCCTGGTTGGTATCGTCGAGCAAGTGCGTCGCGGTACGGAAACTATCGGCACCGCCTCGCGTGAAATCGCCGCCGGCAATATCGATCTGTCGTCGCGTACCGAACTGCAGGCAAGCTCGCTGGAAAAGACCGCCTCGGCGATGGAAGAGCTGACCGCGACCGTGAAACAGAATGCCGACAGTGCCCGCGAAGCCAATGCGCTGGCGGCAACTGCGTCGGACGTGGCCCGCAAGGGCGGCGACGTGGTGTCGCAAGTGGTCGGCACGATGGGCGAGATCAATACGTCGGCCAACAAGATCTCGGACATCATCGGCGTTATCGATGGCATCGCCTTCCAGACCAACATCCTGGCGCTGAACGCGGCAGTCGAAGCAGCCCGTGCCGGTGAACAGGGCCGTGGCTTTGCGGTCGTGGCATCCGAAGTGCGCAATCTGGCGCAGCGTTCGGCCGCGGCAGCAAAAGAAATCAAGACGCTGATCGGTGACTCGGTCGAGAAGGTCGAGCGCGGCAGCAAGCTGGTCGGCCAGGCCGGCGTGACGATGGACGAAGTGGTCTCGAGCGTCAAGCGCGTGACCGACATCATGAGCGAAATCGCCAACGCCAGCGCCGAGCAGAGCGCCGGCATCGCCCAGGTCAACACGTCGATCATCGAGATGGACAGCATGACGCAACAAAACGCTGCGCTGGTGGAACAAGCCGCCGCAGCCGCACAGAGTCTGCAGGACCAGGCAGGCGAGCTGGCCCGCGTGGTCAGCATCTTCAAGCTGGAAGAGGGCGAAGAGCACCACGTTCCAGCCCACGCTCAGGCCAAGGCCCCGGCAGCCGCGCCGGCCGTGACCACCACTGCGGTGGTGGCACGTCCGGTCGTCAAGCGCCCGGCGCCACCGGCACTGAAGAAGCCGGCTGCAGCATCGGCTGCACCGAAAAAAGCGGACGAGGCAGTTGCAGCGCCGAAGCCGAAGAAAGCCGCCGTCAGCGCCACCGCCAGCGCCGACGAGTGGGAAGAGTTCTGATTTTTAAGTAGTCGATCAGCGCCGGCCCGCCGTGCGGCGCACACCCAGACCATTGCCGTTCAATTCAAAAACCTTAAGTGGGGAAACCATGAAAAACCTGTCCGCCAAACTGTTCGTTGCACTGACCCTGACCGCCGCTGCCGGCGCGAGCTTCGCCGCTGAGACCTCGGCCCAGTTCGATCCAAAGAAATGCAGCATCGAGTACCCGAAGGCGTCGCTGATGAATGAAGAGCAGGGCACGACCACCGCGTCGTTCCTGGTCACCGCGGACGGCACCGTGACGGAATCGAAGATCGACAAGTCGAGCGGCTTCAAGAACCTCGACCGCGCGCTGGTCAAGGGCCTGACTTCGTGCAAGTTCAAGCCGGGCACCAAGGACGGCGCACCAGCACAAACCTGGACCAAGATCGACTACGCCTTCAAGCTGGACTGATCTACGCTCCCTGTACGTTCCCTTTCACGCAGTCGGCGCCACATGCCGGCTGCGTTGTTTTATCCCCCGCAGTACCGCCTCCCGCGTCATTTCCCCTCTGCACCAAACAATCTTGGTTGTTACAAGATTGTTGCCATATGTTACTGCTGTAATCACTTGGTTCAATCCCGTTTTTTAACGGATGCGCCCGGTATATTGAAGTCATACAAACAGCAACCGAAACGGAGCACATCATGAAAACCTTCCTCTCTACCGCCACCGCTGTTGCTGCCGCGCTCCTGATCGGCACCTCGGCTTTCGCACCGGTGCAAGCCCAGCCGCATCATCAGCGCGCCGACGTCATCATCATCAAGAAGGCGCCGCCAGCGCTGCGCCGCGAAGCCGTGCCGAACGCACGCCGTGGTTTCGACTGGGTGCCGGGTTACTGGAACTGGAACGGTCGCCGCCACGATTGGGTGGGCGGCCATTGGGAAAAAGTGCGTCCTGGCTACGCTTATCAGCGCGCAGAGTGGCGTCAGGACCGCAATGGCTGGCACCTCGACCGTGGCGGCTGGCGTCAGGAAGTGCGCGGCCGTGACAACGGTCCACGCGGCGACCGTGATCGCGACGGTGTCCCGAACCGCCACGACAACCGCCCGAACAATCCTAACCGCTACTAACAGGTCAGGCAGCGGCAGAACACGGCAAGATTCAAGCGGCCGTGCTGTCGCCGCCGCAGACTTGATTCCGGCCTGACAGCTTGGCCTGGTAGAGCAGGGCGTCGGCTCGTTCCACCAGGCTACTGGCGGCAATGGCCACGCCCTCTCCCGTCGTGCTGGCCACCGTCGACGTGTACACGCCGGCGCTGATCGTCACGATGCCGGCATCATTACCCGCATGGACGATCTGCAGTGCCATCACGGCGCCGCGGATGCGTTCGGCGACCATCCTGGCCCCGGCCGGATCGGTATCCGGCAGCAATGCCACAAATTCCTCACCACCATAGCGCGCCGCCAGATCGGCCGGGCGCACCAGGCTGTCCCGCAGCGCCGCCGCTACCTGGCGCAGGCAGGCGTCGCCCGCCACGTGGCCATACGTATCGTTAAAGCGCTTGAAGTAATCGACGTCGATCAGCACGATCGACAGCGGCAGTCCGCTACGCGCCGCGCGTGCATTTTCCAGCGTCATCGCTGCTTCGAAACGGCGCCGGTTGGCGATGCCGGTCAGGCCATCATGGTCGGCCAGCACCGTCAATGCCCGGTTATGTTCCTGCAGTTGCTCGCGCGCGCCCACCAGTTCGTGTTGCAGGTGGTCGCGAATCATGATCTGGCGCACCAGCCGCCAGCCGAAGGCCAGCAGCAGCAAGATCGCGACAAACGTGATCGTGGCCTGTGTCAGCACCGACTGCAGCCATTTCGCGAGAATTTCCTCCTTCGATTGCGCGGTCGCGACGATCAATGGATAGGTGTCGAGGTGGCGGTAACTGTAGAGCCGCTCGATGCCGTCGATCTTCGAGCGTCGCATGCCGGAGCCAACCGGCCCCTGGCTCAGGTACATCTGCTGGATCGGGCCGTTGCTCACATCGGTGCCGATCAGCGACTCGCTGTGCGGCAGGCGGTAGACCATCGTGCCATCGTCGAGCGTGAGCATGACCACGCCGGCGCGGCCGACGTCGAAGCTTTCGTACAGCGTCGAAAAATACGCGATGCGGATGGTGCCGAGCGCCACACCGGCAAAGCTGCCATCGGGATGATCCAGCCGGCGCGACACGGGCAGCACCCAGTCGCCGGTCGACCGGCTGCGCACCGGTTTGCCGACATGCACGCCGCGATCCCGGTGTGTCAGGTGATATTGAAAGTATTCGCGATCGGTGTTGTTGTGTGCGAGCGTACGGTCTTGCGACGTCATCAACCAGCGGCCGTCGGCGCCGAACACGAACAGCGCATGCAGCTCCTCGACCTGCGAGGCCATATTCTTCAGATGCAGCTGCAACCGGGCACGTTCAGCGCCGCGGTCGGCCCCATCGGTTTCCACGCGTTCAACCACGCCGGCCAGCACGGTATCGACGACGCGCACGGCGCTTTCGCCCTGGGCCGCGAGCGCATGCGACATATTGGCCGTGGCCACGGCCACTTCGGCCAGACGTTCCTGGCGCGCACGCCAGCTGTCCGAGATCTGGATCGCCAGTAACAACAGGCACAAAGCCACGACGAACAGCACGGCATTGCGCACGGCGGGGCGCTTTTCAGCGGTCAGGCGGGAGATTTCGGGAACGGCACTGGTGTCTGGCATCGTGGGAGAGGGCGCGCCGCTACAAACGCCCAGGGTCGTCAGCTGCAGGGACGCTGATTACTTGTAGAAAACCGACGAATTGTCGCACAGCGCCGACCCTGCGCCCGAATTGTCGCCGCCCCGTTACAACTGCTCGTTAGCTCAGGCCACGCGCAATCCCAGCTCGCTGATCAGTTCGGCTGCCTGGCGCGGCGTGATCCAGGCGCCCTGGAACAGCTTGACGTCGGCCAACGTCAGGCCCGACAGATCCGCTTCGCGCAGGTCGGCATTGTCGAAGCGCGCCTGTTTCAGGCTGGCGTTGCGCAGGCTGCCGCCTTCGAACACGGTGTCGCGAAAGTCGCAGGCGGCCAGGTCGGCGTCCGAAAAGTCGAGCGCCTTCAATGTGGATTTGCGAAACGACATGCGGCGCAGGTCGGCGCCGATCAGCAGGCATTCTTCGAAGCTCAAACCCAGGTGCGCTGCTTCTTCGAAATTCGCACCGGTCAGCTTGCAGCCCTTGAAGGTGAGGGAGGCAAGGCGCGCGCGGCGCCAGCTGCTGTTGTTCAGGTCGCAGCTCTGGAACTGCGCATCGGTCAGGTCGGCCGCCTCGAAATCGGCTTGGCGGCCGCGGCAGCGCTGCCACGTGGTCTGCGCCAGCTTGGCGGCGTAAAACGAGGTTTCGGCAATGCTGCAATTGATGAAGCTGCTGCCACGCAGATCGAGCCGCGACAGATCGGCATCGTCCAGCATGCAATCGATAAACGTAATGCTGCCGCTGGCAAGTGCCGCAGCGATATCGTCACGGCTTGGGGAATCGGTAAATGTATGCATTAATTTGTGTTGAAAATAGCGCGCACCAAAGCGGCGACCGGGTTTCAAGTTCTCGGGTTACGCTCATAGCGCCCAACAGCATGGTGGCGGCAGTTTACCTGAATTTTCTGGTGCCCAATTCGTGCCTGATTTCATCGGAAATTGCACGCAATTCACAGGCGGCGCAGGGTGTTGTGCGCTGGGCGGGAAAGGTACACGCTGAGTTTCCACTTGGACAAAAAAAAGGTAAGATAGTGTCGCTCCCTTTATGTTTTTGATAAGTGCTTATTTCCGGTTAAGCTTATTGAAAACAGTCGAAGGGTAATCGTGTTTGAGAAATTCGGAATACAAGATGGATCATAAGAAAACGGCTGATTGGGAACTCGCTTCCGGCAGCTGGACGGTGGCAGCCAACGATGGCGAGATTCGCCTTAATCGCACGGTGATGGGTAATGCCATCGCCCCCTCATTGGGTTCCGCAGATATTGCCGCCATCATGAACATGCGCCGTGCGCACGGTGCGCCGACGCTGTATCCCCCCGATTTTAATTTCTCGCCCATCGACGGCGCGCAACTGGCGCCCAATCCCCCGAGCGGCGCCAGCTGGATTGCGCCAAGCGGCGCGTCGGCCATCACGGACGCTGGGATGCCCGAAGCCGTCGGCCTGAAGCGCACGCGCCACAGCGTGCCGGTCGATCGCCTGCGCCGGCACGACGCCGACAGCATGGCCGACATGGAATTGCCGCTGCCGCCGCCAGGCGAGTACGAATTCTTCTCGGGCACGTTCGGCACGGTTGGCGCCGTCCTGCTCGCGCTCGATACGGGCAAGGGCACGCTGTTCGGCTGGCTGCCGGCGTCGCAAAAGTGGCAGCCGCTGCTGGGCATCGGTGCGCGTCTGCTGTCCGAATCGAATTTGCCCGTACACGCCTGGCGCGCAGAGATGGCCGCTGCATTCAACAGCCGCCTGTATATTCCCACCGAACATGGCCTGGCGATGCTGGTGCCCGATTTCGCGGCGCTGCAGTTCCGGATCGATTACGTGGGCAACGCCCCGGTCGTGGGCGCGCCGGTGGCATTCGATCACCAGGTCTGGGCGCCGATTCGTCATGAAAACGGCGTGGTCCAGTTCGTGTTTGCCGACGCCCATGGCGTGGCCGGTCCGCCACTGCGCGTCGATGGCAGCTGGACTTTGGGCGAGATGGGCGCGCCGTGCGCCTATGGCCGGCTTGCGGTCTGGCCCTGCGCGGAAGGGCAGTTGCGCTTGCAGAAAATGACTGACGGCAGCGTGGCGGCCACGTTCCTGGCCTGGCCGGAAGGCATCACGCCGCATTTCGAATTCGGCAGCGCGCACATAACGCGCTCGGGTTCTCTGTGGCAGTTGTGCTTTGACAGCCGCCTCGACAGTTATGTGTACGTGCGCCTTGGCGTCAACGAGCACGAACAGGTCGCCGCGCTCAATCCGCGCATCGGCTCGGGCACCATCAACTACCGCTTCGCCACCAAGCTGAAAACCGATCCATGGGTCGAGCCGGAACATGGCGACGATGGGGCGGCCAACACGGTCGTCGTGCCACTGCTGGAGCTGGGCGAGCGCAGCGCCGTGCTGGCCTTGCGCATCGACAGCACGGCCGGCCTGGGTACCTTGCTCAATTCGGCTGAACGCATGCGCGCCCAACTGGTCTACGATGATGAGAACAACGACATCGTATTCCACACCATCGCGGTCAGCAAACCATGGGAACTGCGCCTCTTCCTGCACAACGGTTACTTGTGGGCCTACCACCCCGGCATGCAGCGCATCCTCGGCTGGGACGTCCAGCAATGATGCCGCGCGCGTGGTGTGCGGCGCTCGCGAGCGTCGTCCTGGGTCTGTGCGCTGTGCCGGCGCAGGCCATTCAGCAAGCGTTTCTGGTGCAGAACTCCGGCTGGATGGAGCCGTTCTACGCCGATCCGCAATCGCAGTTCAAACCGCTGATTGCCGCCGTGGCCAATGCCGCCGCGCGTCCGGGCGACAAGGTCATGGTGCTCGCGTTCAGCCAGTCCAGCGGCAGCAATGTCTCGCCGCAATTGCTGGGGCAGGGCGATGGCGCCGCCCAGGTGGCCGGCTGGCTGGCGCCGCTCGCGCCTGCGCGCAAGAGCGCCAGCGCACTGGCCGACACGGACTTTCGCGAAGCGGTGACCAAAACCATCGGTGAAACGTTCAAGTCGCGCCCCGGCATCATCTGGATTTTCACCAACAACAAGAACAGCCCCGGCAACGATCCCGCCACGGCGGCGCGCAATCTGGAGTTCTACCGGTTGCTGCACCTGGAGCCTTCCATCACGCGCACCGTGGTGTTCCCGCTGCGCATGCCGGTGCAGGGCAAGTTCTTTGCCGCCAAAGGATTGATGGTCTACGGGCTGGCCTACGGTAAGGAAGCGGGCGACGAGCTGGGCCGCATGGTGGCCGAAGGCCGTCTGGCGACGATCCTGACCAAACCGCCGGCGCGCCTGAAACCGGTGGACCAGGACGGCGTGCGCATCGTCCCCCAGGCCGTGCTGAATACCCCGAACATGACGGCCTCGATGGGCACTGACAAGCGCACCGTTGTGCTCGATGTGGACGCCGACAAGCTGGTCCCGCACATCCGCTTGAAAGCATCCCTGCAGAACCTGTTCTATCCGTACCTGATTGCACAGGCCACCGTCGATGGCCAGCTGCGCACGCGCGCTGGCACGACGCCGTTGACGGTGACACCGACAGCCGTGAGCAATCTCGCGCCGGGCGCCAGCCAGTCGATCGAGGTGAGCTTCAAGCTGCCGCTCGAAGAAGTGCCGTCGGCCTGGTCGCGCCAGGCCATTGCGGCGATGGGCAAGCAAGTGATCATGCCGATGTCGGTGAGCCTGGGCCTGAGCAATCAAAGGCTGGCCTTGCCGGCATCGTTCAAGACCGAGATGCAGGAGCTGTTCCCGGGCGACCCGCTGTCGGACATGTTCGTGCCGCCCGACAGCGTGAAATCGTCCACGGCGCAAGTGCCGCTGATCGTGCGCGTGCAATATCCATTGACGCCGGTGCTCGTGATCGTCGGCGGCGTGCTGGCCTTGCTGCTGGCGCTGGCTGCGCTCGCGTTTCTGGCCATGAAAACCACGCGCTATCCGATCATGGTCAACGGCGTGCGCCGCAACGTGCTGCTCAAGCCGTTCAAGTCGCTGGCGATCAAGGCCGACGACGGCGCCGCGGTTGGCGAAATCCGGCGCGGGCTCGGCCGTCCGACTGTGGTCCAGGTCGAGCCGGGCCAGACGTTGACCATCGCGTCGTAATCCATTCAAGTAGTCTTTATCCCATTCAGGAGAACGTGGCATGACGCAGCAAGCAAAAGATAACGCAGGCTTTGCCCTGCCGGCACCGGTCGAAGGCCAGCAGGCGCCAGCCGCGGCGGCGACCCCGGCGACCCCCGCGACGGGAACGCCAGAGACGGTCGAATCGCTGCCGGTAACCACCGACGTCGACACGTCGTCGCGCGATGCGCTGATCGGCGGCGGCGTGCTGCTGGTGCTGTTCATTGCGTTCTTCTTTGCCAAAAATGCCTACGCCAACACGCTGGTGGCAAAACGTATTCAACCGGGCAAGGCGAATGCGGCTGGCTGGTGGCTGTTCATCTTTTTGGCCAGCCTGTCGACCGGCGTCGTGCTGGCGGCAATCAATGCACCGAAGTTCATGGCGCCCCTGATCATCGGCCCACTAACGCTGATCGGCCTGATTGCGCTGGTGCTGATGCTGCTGTCTTCCCGCAAATAAGTACCCAGACCAGGAACCACGCGACATGGCAGATAATCTGAACCAAACGATCGGCGCCGGTACCGGCGAACGCAAGCAGGAGCAGAGCATCGACCTGCGCCCGACGCTGTTCATCGGCATCGGCGGCACCGGCATGGAAGTGCTGATGCGCGTACGCCGCCGCATTCTCAACACGCTGTGGGGCGGCAACGGCGCGCGCACCCGCGTCGACAGCCTGGCCGAATTTCCGGTCGCGCAGTTCATCCAGTTCGACCTCGACACGGGCGCCGTCATCGACAGCGGCCGCGCCCAGGCCGAAGACCTGCAATTTGACCAGGTCAAGTTCACCGACGAAGAGAAAATCGTCGAAGCCTTCGACATGGACAAGTACAGCCGCGACGACGACGCGCTCGAGAAATACCCGCACATCAAGGAATGGCTGTCGCTGACGCCAAAGAAAATCCGCGAACTGGGCATCGATCCATCGAAGGGCGCGGGCCAGATCCGCGCCGTCTCGCGCCTGTACCTGTTCGACAAGTACACCAAGATCCGCGACAAGATCCGCCTGAAGCTCAAGACGCTCAAGGCCGGCCTGTCGCACGAGCAGCAACTGGCGCGCCTGGGCCTGCGCATGGAAACCGAGAAGTTCCGCATCGTCATCGTGGGCTCGGTGGCCGGCGGCACCGGTTCCGGCGCCTTCCTCGACATGGGTCTGCTGGCGCGCTGGCTGGCCAAGTCCGAGGTGGGCAATGCCGACGTCGAACTGATGCTGTTTTTGCCGACCGGCTACGCTGGCGCCAACAAGGAGCGCACCGAAGCGAACGGCTACGCCGCGCTGATGGAACTCGAATCGGCCATGCTCGGCAACAAGGGCTACGTGGGCCGCTGGGATGCCTACGACCAGCCGGAATTACCGCGCGAGCCATACAGCGAAGTCTATCTGATCGATTCGGGCAACCTGGCGCAGCAGCACACGAACGACGTCAAGGATGTCTACCACATGGTGGCCGACACGCTGTTCGAAGATTTTGCATCGGGCGACTTCGCGCGCCGCAAGCGCTCGGTGGCCGTCAACCAGGCGCAGCACAAGAACTTCCTGCACGACGCGCTGGTGCCGAAGAACCGTTTTGCCGACATGCGCCTGTCGTACTCGAAGCGCTTCTCGTCGTTTGGCCAGGCCGTGCTCGACACGCGCCAGGAAGCGCGGCGCGAAGAGCGCGCGCACCGCTGGGCCGGCGCCATGCTCAAGGCGTTCTTTGGCGTAGGCGGCGTCGACACCGGCGTGAACCGCGCCACCGACAAGCAGCGCGATGAATTCATGGCGGCCCAGATGGCGCTGCGCGCCGCGCCGTTCAGCGACTTCCCGACCTTCTCCGACCGTAACGTCGAGCTGAAACGCTCCAGCGGCGAGTTCCTCGATTACGCCCTCGTCGACGATCTGCTGCAGGACAAGCACGGCCTGCTGCTGGCCGGCGTCGAGCAGCGCGTCAATGCACGCATCGACAGCATCCGTACCGGGTTCGATCGCGCTGAGTGGCCGACGCAGGTGCGAGAGACCGTGCAGCAGCTCGAGCGCGACTCGGTGCGCGACCAGGACTCCACCGCCGACACGACCGAAGACCGCGTGGTCAAGCGTCGCCGCGAAGTGCTGGAGCGCATCAAGCATGCGATCCGCGACCAGCTCTACGCTTACCTCGACAACAAGGATTTCGGCGGCCTCGAATATGTGCTGTCGCTGGTCGAGCAGATCAAGGACCGGCTCGAAGCACCGGGCACGGGCCTGATCAGCGCTCTGAAGCTCAACAGCGAGCGTTACCGCGAAATCAAGGAAGCGGTGCGCACCCGCGAATACGAACGCCTGCTGGCCAACCTCGAACAAACCAAAGGCGGCTTCTTCAGCAGCAATAACGAAAAGCAGGCGGTCACGGTGCTGGACCACCTGCGCACCGAAATCGCCAACGCGCTCAAGTTCCACCTGCGCGCCAAGGCAGCCGACGAAGCGGCGATCCTGATGGCCGACCTGTCCGCCTGGCTGGGCAAGAAGAACGGCGTCGACGCGCAGGGCCGCGCCATCTGGAACGGCCTGGTCGGCGAATTGCAGGCCGGCCGCGAAGCCGTACTGACCATGCTGGGCCAGCTGCAGCACGCCAACGCCATCATCCAGCAAGACCTGAACAAGGACCACGCTACGTTGATCACGGTGCCGGTGGCCGAGCGCAACGTGCCGATGCCGGGCGCGCTGCAACTGCGCGAATGGGCCGATGAGGCGTTCAAGGATCTGGGCGGCTCGAAGGTGCTGTTCCCGATGCTGGGCGACGCCGCCCAGCGCAGCGAAATCATCAACAAAGTCAAACGCATGGCCGAGCGGCAGTTGACGCTGGCCGGTGCGGGCGATGCGGACAACGTCGATCACGATCCGTTGATCGAGGCCCTGGAACAGATGAACCCGGCCGAACGGATGGACCGCTTCCGCAAACTGCTGGCCTGCGCGATGCCGTGGATCGACGCGAACCTGTCGGGCGACTTCACCGTGAAGGCCGACCAGTTCAAGTGCTTCGTCGGCGTGGCCAATGCCGACCGTTTTAAACGCCTGTTTGGCGCCGAACTCAATACCTGCGTGCCGACCCAGGCCAATATCACCGCGGCGCAATTGTCCATCGTCGAGACCGGTGTGCCGGGCCGCGCCGTCTGCTACTGCGAACTGTCCGGCATCCCGATGACGGTGCTGCGCGGCATGGAAGGGTGGCGCACCAGCTACCGCAAGGAAGCCGAAAAGAACCCGACCCACACGCACATCGACTCGACCCAGTTCAGCCATCCGATGGCGCCGACGACCGACGAAATCAACCGCCTGGCCGAAGACTTCAAGCAGTACCTGCAAGCGATCATGCTGGGCATCCTGACGCGCTCGACCCAGCGCGTGATCCCGCGCGGGCAGTACCAGTTTGCCGTCGCGCGCGGCGACGTGCGCCGCATCGGCAACGAACGCGCCATTCGCCAGAACGGGCTGCCAGCTACTTACCGCGACGCCATCGTCGAACGGGTGCAGGAACGTTTGGCCGAACTCGACGCCAGCCAGACCGTCGCCCTGGCGGCGCTGGCCAGCTATTACGAGACGGCCGTCTACACGCCGAAACTGGTGGAAGACGCGACCGGCGCGCAGGATGATCGCAAGGGCTTTGCCAGCGCGATTGCCGGCGAAGCCAAACGCGAGCTGGCCGAGAAGGCCCGCCGCAAAGGGATGAGTCAGCGCGACATCGACCGCGCCGACGAACAACTGCTCGAGGTGCTGACGGAGTGGGCGAGCGTCGTGCCGGATTCGGATGAAGATGCCTACGACTGGGAAGTGCGCGAGCCGGGCGAGGATGGTCATCTGCGCCTGAAATACGTGATCAAGCCGGATGCGTTCAATGCCGGTAAGTTAGATGCCTTGCTGGCGCCGCAGGCTACTGCGCCTGTTGCTACGTTCCCGGCTGGTGCGCCGGGCATGCCTGGCACGCCGCCGCCGCTTGGCGCGACGCCACCGCCACTGGGGATGCCGCCGCCGCTCGTCGAGCATCAATATCATCTGGGTATTGGTGGGCAGCAGTTCGGGCCGTACAGCGCGCAGCAGATCGTGCAGATGGTGCAGGCGGGGCAGGTTGCGGTTGCCGGCACGAAGGTGTGGCGCGTGGGTCTTGCGGCCTGGGGTGAGCTGGGGCAGTTGCCGGAATTGACGATGCTGTTCGGGGCGCCGGCATCGCCGCCGCCGTTGCCACCGATGCTGTGAGGATGAGACTTTGAAACAGTGTTCTGGCTGCAGTGCGACGCTGCAGGGTGAGGTGGCGTTTTGTCCATTCTGTGGTGAAGGGGTGGATGGGGCGGTGCGCAAGGTTGTGCCGGCTGCTGCTCCTTTCGCTGCTCCTTCGGTTGCTGCGGTACCAGCGCCGCCGAGCGTTCCTGCGCCTGCTACGCCTGTCGTGACGCCGCCACCTGCTGCAGCGCCGGCGGCAAGCGTGCCGCCGGTTGCCGCTGTGCCGCCATCTGCGCCCACAACGCCTTCCCGGCCTGTAGCCGATCGCGCGCCGATACCGCCCGCAACGCGCAAAGGCGGGAAGGGCAAGTGGATCGCCGGCGGGATCGCGCTGCTGCTGGTCGTGCTCTACAACATGGGTTCCCGGGACAAACCGGTGATCGAGGAAAGCGCCTGCGAATCGGCCTTCGACCTGGGCACCCAGGCGGTCACGTCGGGCGACCTTGCCGCCGCGCGCACCCAGGCGCTGCGGGCCAGCGCCGAATGCGGCGACAAGGAGCGCGCCAAGGTCAACACCTTGCAACGTGCGATTGCGGCAGCGGAAAAGACCGACAACGCCTGCCAGCGCAATTTCCGTTCAATCGACGGCTTGCTGCAGGACAGCCGGCCTGGTCGTGCACGCGCAGGACTGAACGAATTGACGGCAGCGTGTTCAAACAAGCCGGAGGCCGAAGCCTTGCGCACCCGGCTGGAGGCGACCCAGGAAGCCATCAAGGGAGCGCTGGCTGACGTGCGCAGTGCGCTCGATGCACGTGATCAGGCGCAAGCCAGGGCGGCACTGGCCAAACTGACGGGCCTGAACCGCGATGAACCCAGCCTGAACCAGCTCAAATGGGAGGTTGATGCACTGGATGCCGCCGCTGCGGCTGCAGCCCAGCCAGCGCCGCCTGCCGAGGTCTTCATGCCAGGCGCCGCGCCGGTCCAGCGTGCACCAAGCCAGGAGCCGGCTGCGCAGCGTGCGCCGAGTGCGCCGACTGCGTCAGGTACGCAAGACGCGAGCGCAGCGCAGCGCACGTCGATGGCGACGATGTTCCTGCGCGATGCCGAGCAGGCGCTGTTGCAGCGAAAATTTGACGCCGCCAAAACCTATGTAGAAAGCGCACGTCGGGCCGACCCGAACAATCCGCAGCTCGACAGCATGATGCAGCAGATCCGCGATCGCGAACGCCAGATGCTGCAAGAAGAAACCACCATCAGATAATGCAGTCTCATCAGGGAAAACCATGAAAACGCCAATGAAAAAGATCGTTGTCCTGACGTTGCTGACGAGCCTGGTATCCGGCTGCGCCACCACGGGCCAGAGCGGCATGTCGCAAACGCAGTACCCGCAAGGCGGCGTGGCCGCCGAGCAGGACCCGTGCGCCGTAGGCTCATCGGCACTGATGGGCGCCGCAGCCGGCGCACTGCTGGGCGCCTTGATGGACGGCAAACGCGGCGCAGCAAGGGGCGCCGCCGCCGGTGGCATCGTGGCCGCACTCGGCTGTGTGGCGATCAATTCGCAATCACGCCAGACCCGCACCGCCGCCCAGGTCGACAACGACTTCATCCGCACGCGGGGCCGTCTGCCTGCCGAGCCGCAAGTGGTGTCGTACCAGCCGCGCCTGAATGCCAGTACGGTGCAGCGTGGCAAGCCAGTGGTGGTGACGTCGACTGTTGAACTGGTGAACGGTGCGACGACGCCGGTCATGCAAGTGCGCGAAGAACTGGTGGTGTTCGATCAGGATGGCAAGCAGTTCAAATCAGGCTCGAAAGCGCTGACCAACAACTCGGGCGGACGCTTCGAGAACTCGTTTGAAATCACGTTGCCGAAGGATGCGTCGCAGGGAAGGTATGCGCTGCGGACCAATTTGTACGTCAACGGCAAGCTGTCGGCGTCGCGGGATTTGAATACGCAGCTCGTGTGGAATGGGGTGGAGCAGGTGATGATTGCTAGTCGCTGACTCAAACTAAAGCCGGGGTCAGGTCTGACATTCGGACACGAGCTCAGGCTTAAAGAGCATCGAAGACTAGGGAGTTTTGCTGAGCGAAGAGATTCGATACGTGCAGCAGGGATTGCGAGGCGAATGCAGAGCACGTGTCTGAATGTCAGACCCGATCCCACCTTTCTTGGGCCGTTAGCAACGACATTGTGCTCGCATGTAACAATCACGGACGAGCCGCCAACGGCGGGCATTGGCGCCGACGGGGAGCACATCTGGATGAAGTACAAACTTATTCGCTCGATGGCGCATAACTGGTCGCACTCCTTCATGAGCGAAATGAACTACGTGGACGGTGCCTTCGTCTATGAGGACGTGTACAAGCTCGCCAGAGAGCGACGCGGCGAGAAGGTCATCATCAACTGGATTCCTGCCGATGGCGAAGTATCGCGCGACCTCCCGTCACGGGTACAAAAATGTGTAGAGGCTTACTGGGCTGGACTATCGGAGCACCTTCGGCGACATCACGTTGACGCTTCAGCACTCAAGATTTTTCGCACCGAAGTGTATGTCGCTGAAAATTTTCGCATGTACGTTCGAGCTTTTGTCATTGACGATAGAGACAAGGAACACGTGGCCTTTGTCTGGAGCTAGCGCGAGCATGTTTAGCGATAGGGTCCTCGTCGGCAATGATATGGAAGAGAAGCCGCATTGCAAGCGGATTGCTTTTCGAACACAATCCGTTACACAGACCCGTGGAGCAACTGCCTTGACGCCCCGCGCGTAGGTATGGCCTATTTCATATATTCTGGGGACGTGGAAAAACTAAACGGTCGCGCACCGTTCTCAGATGGCGAGTGTGTAGCGCTTGTGCAGGCAACGCCAAATGTGGGGCATACGAGCCGATGGAGGCCAGGACCTCGCGTAGTCGACCTGAGCTATTTGAATCCGGGAACGGTGATCGCGAACTTCGTATTCGACGAGCAGGGTAATGGGCGCTTCCCGAATCAGCATGGATACTATGCGGCTCAGTTCGTGGATTTTTGCGGAAGGAGCGTGTCGAGTACCAAACCAAAGAATATACGGGTCATGGACCAGTGGCGCACGCGCATCCCAGATACTATCAGGCAGCAGGAAATCGTCGCGCGGGGCAAAAGTAAGGCCGAAGGAAGTGCCTATTCCGACTCAGATAACGCAGACCAGTTCTACGTGGTGGTTTCCAAATGAAGATAGCACTGCTCGCAATTATCTTGATTTCTGGCGCCGTGCAAGCAGAGGTAATCGAATGCCCTGCGGAGAATTTTGGAGCGCGACTCATCGGAGCCGGCATGTTTGAAGGTGATGGGAAACAGTACGAATTGATGGGTGAGCCGAAAACGGTGCACGGCGGCCACGATGTCAGATTCGGCTTCAATGGTGGCGAGGTGAGGTGGATAGCCTGCTGGTATCAGCCCACCATCTCTCGCTGGTATCGCGTGAGCCCTTCCGCGAAACATTGCATACTCAAACAGCGAACACTGGAGTCACGCCGGGTGACAGCATCCGTCCAGTGCAAATGATTTTGCGCCCCTACTTTCGCCAGGTTCAAGAAAGATGGGTCAGGTCAGAAAGGGGGGGCTGACATTCAGACATGTACTCTGCATTCGCCTCTCAATCCCTGCTGCACGTATCGAATCTCTTGGCTTAGCAAAACTCCCTAGTCTTCGATGCTCTTTAAGCCTGAGCTCGTGTCCGAATGTCAGACCTGACCCCGGCTTTTGTTCGCTCAGCAAAACTCCCTAATCTTCGATGCTCTTCAAGCCTGAGCTCGTGTCCGAATGTCAGACCTGACCCCGGCTTTTGTTCGGATCAGAACGCAAAAAGCCCAGTCCGAAGACTGGGCTTTTTACTTGCATTCTGTGGGGTGGCTGATGGGGCTCGAACCCACGACAACAGGAATCACAATCCTGGACTCTACCAACTGAGCTACAGCCACCACTGAACTACTACATCTGTCTCGTTGTTTCCGCGACAGAACAAGATTATATAAACTTTAGCCCGTGCTTGCAAATTTAATTGCATGTCGAAGCAGAGGGTGCTTGCGGCTCGGCAATGTCGACCGCGTACACGGGCGGATCGATCCCCAGCAGGCTGCGAAACGCCGCCGTCAGCGCGGCCGCACTGGCCGTCGTATAGCCCGTCAGGCAAGCTGACAGCCCCTCAGTGCCCACAGCCCGCGCCAACCCGCCAGCCACCAGCAAACGCGTCAGTTGCCGCGCTACAGCGTCCCCCGTATCCACCAGCGCCACGTCACCACGCCCCATACCCACCAGCAGCCGCTCGATCGCGCCACGCACCAACGGATAGTGCGTGCAACCCAGCACCAGCGTGTCGGCCTCCTGTGCCAGCAGTGGCGCAATGAAGCGGTCCAGCGTGGCCATCATGGCGCTGGAGTCCAGCTCGCCCAGCTCGATCTGGTCCACCAGGCCCACGCACGGCTGCAATAAGAAATCCACGCCGGTCTCACGATGGATCTGGTCCCGCAGTAGCAAGAACTTTGCCCCTTGCAGCGTGCGCGCCGTCGCCAGCACGCCCACCTTGCCACTGCGGGTGAGTGCAGCAGCGGGCTTCAACCCCGGCTCCACCCCCACGACCGGCATCCCCGGATGCGTCTCACGCAGCACGCGCACGGCCGCCACGGTGGCCGTATTGCACGCCACCACAATTGCTTTCGCACCTTGCGCAATCAGGAAATCGGCAATCGCCAGCACGCGCGCAATGACGAGCGATTCCGGCTTGTCGCCATAGGGCGCATAGCCGGAATCGGCAACGTACAACAGGTGTTCATGCGGCAGTTGCGCCTGGATGTGGCGCAGCACCGAGAGGCCGCCGACGCCCGAGTCGAAAATGCCGACCGGGGCGTCGTGGGAAAGCGTGGTGGAAACCATGCTGAAGGGGAGAGGTGTTATGCGACGTTGATCGGCACGCCGCGCAGCGATTCGATCTTGGCCGACCATTCCTTCGGGCCGGTCGTGTGGACCGACGTGCCGGTCGAGTCGACGGCGACGGTCACTGGCATGTCGGTCACGTCGAACTCGTAGATCGCTTCCATGCCCAGGTCCGCAAAGCCGACCACGGTGGCCGACTTGATCGCTTTCGAGACCAGGTACGCCGAGCCGCCGACCGCCATCAGGTAGGCCGACTGGTGCTTCTTGATCGACTCGATGGCGGCCGGGCCGCGCTCGGCCTTGCCGATCATCGAGATCAGGCCGGTCTGCTCGAGCATCATGTCGGTGAACTTGTCCATGCGCGTGGCGGTCGTCGGGCCAGCCGGGCCGACCACTTCGTCGCCGACCGGGTCGACTGGGCCGACGTAATAGATCACGCGGTTGGTGAAGTCCACTGGCAGCGATTCGCCCTTGGCCAGCATGTCCTGGATGCGCTTGTGCGCGGCGTCGCGGCCCGTCAGCATCTTGCCGTTGAGCAGCAGCGTCTGGCCAGGCTGCCACGAAGCGACTTCTTCTTTCGTCAGCGTGTTCAGGTCGACGCGCTTGGATTTCTGCGTGTCCGGCGTCCAGTTCACATCAGGCCAGCTCGACAGCGCAGGCGGTTCGATGTAGACCGGGCCCGAGCCGTCGAGCACGAAGTGCGCGTGGCGCGTGGCGGCGCAGTTCGGGATCATCGCCACGGGCTTGGAGGCCGCGTGGGTCGGGTACATATTGATCTTCACGTCCAGCACCGTGGTCAGGCCGCCCAGGCCCTGCGCGCCGATGCCCAGCGCATTGATCTTGTCGCACAGCTCGATGCGCAGCTCTTCGAGTTTGTTGTTCGGGCCGCGCTGGCGCAGCTCGTACATGTCGATGTCTTCCATCAGCGACTCTTTGGCCATCAGCATCGCCTTCTCGGCGGTGCCGCCGATACCGATGCCGAGCATGCCCGGCGGGCACCAGCCCGCGCCCATCAGCGGCACGGTTTTCAGCACCCAGTCGACCAGCGAGTCGGATGGGTTGAGCATGACGAACTTGGTTTTATTTTCCGAGCCGCCGCCTTTGGCTGCGACTTTCACGTCGACGGTCTCGCCTTCGACCAGTTCCATGTGCACCACGGCCGGGGTGTTGTCCTTGGTATTCTTGCGCTCGAAATGCGGGTCCGCGACGATCGAGGCGCGCAGCTTGTTGTCGGCGAAGTTGTAGGCGCGGCGCACGCCTTCATTGACGGCGTCCGTGACGGTGCCCGTGAAACCCTCGAAGCGCACGCCCATGCCGATTTTCAGGAACACGTTGACGATGCCGGTGTCCTGGCAGATCGGGCGCTTGCCTTCGGCGCACATGCGCGAATTGGTCAGGATCTGGGCGATCGCATCCTTGGCAGCCGGGCTCTGCTCGGCCTCGTAGGCGCGCGCCAGGTGCTGGATGTAATCCGCAGGGTGGTAGTAGCTGATGTACTGCAGTGCTGCCGCGACCGATTCGATCAGGTCGTCTTGGGTAATCACGGTTGCCATGTTCGCTCTTTCAGGGGTACCAGGAATGTTTGTTTTAAGCGTGCTTGTCGTTGTGCGTGCTCATCACGATGCGGTCGGTGTAGGCAATCGCCATGGCCGAGAGCAGGAACGCGAAGTGGATCAGGGTCTGGAAGAACAGCGTCTTCACATCGTATGACGACGCGTTGATGAAAGTCTTGAGCAGATGAATCGACGAAATGCCGATGATCGCCATCGCCAGCTTGGTCTTCAGGACCGACGCGTTCACGTGCGACAACCATTCTGGCTGGTCCGGGTGACCATCCAGATGCATGCGCGACACGAACGTCTCATAACCCCCGATGATCACCATAATCAAGAGGTTCGAGATCATCACCACATCGATCAGGCCGAGCACGACCAGCATGATGATGGTTTCATTGAGCCGGGTAGGGCGCAGGGCGCCCGGAACGCTGACGGCATCGATGATGTGTTTGAGCGAATCGGCGTTGCCCATGGCGGCGCCGATCAGGTCGACGAGTTCGACCCAGAAGTGAAAGACGTAGACGCACTGGGCCAGGATCAGGCCCAGGTAGAGCGGCAGTTGCAGCCAGCGGCTCGAGAAAATCAGCGAATTGAGGGGCGACAGCTTGCGAAAAGGCTGGTTCGGGGGCAGAGACGACATCGGGATGGAACTCCAGGAAATGCGAGAAAATTCAGCACGGCATTTTACACCGGCGCTGGCGTTACAGTGTCGTCGGAAGAGCACTTGCCCGCTTTGCAACGGACGGCGTTAGAATGAATCGGGCGGCGCCAGCCAGTCGCCGGGGGGCAATGTGTAAGGGCTCAGTAAGCGAGCGCCCCTATGGTATCGGCATAACCCACTAACTAGAATGGAGACTGATATGTCCGACAACGAGACAACGCAGGAGCAATCCCAGGGCCTGCAAGAGCACCGCGTGTTCCAGCCGCCGCACGAATTTGCCGCCAACGCCACGGTCAGCGGCATGGCCGCCTACGACAAGCTGTGCGCCGAAGCCGCCAGCGACTACGAAGGTTTCTGGGCGCGCCTGGCGCGCGAGAACCTCGACTGGCACAAGCCATTCACCAGCACGCTCGACGAGTCTGACGCACCGTTCTACAAATGGTTCGGCGACGGTCAGCTCAATGCGTCGTACAACTGCCTCGACCGCAACCTTGAAAACGGCAACGCCGACAAGACTGCGATCATCTTCGAAGCCGACGACGGCGCCGTCAACCGCGTGACCTACCGCGAGCTGCACGAGCGTGTCTGCAAATTCGCCAATGCGCTCAAGTCGCGCGGCATCAAGAAGGGCGACCGCGTCATCATCTACATGTCGATGTCGGTCGAAGGCATCAGCGCGATGCAGGCCTGCGCCCGTATCGGCGCGACCCACTCGGTGGTGTTTGGCGGCTTCTCCGCCAAGTCGCTGCAGGAGCGCATCATCGACGCCGGCGCGGTCGCGGTCATCACGGCCGACGAGCAGCAGCGCGGCGGCAAATCGCTGCCCCTCAAAGCCATCGTTGACGAAGCCCTGGGCATGGGCGGCTGCGACACGGTCAAGGACGTCATCGTCTACAAGCGCACCGGTGGCGACGTCGCTTTCAAGGAAGGCCGCGACCTGTGGCTGCACGAGCTGGTCGAAGGCCAGTCGGCCGACTGCGAGCCGGAATGGGTCGACGCCGAGCACCCGCTGTTCATCCTCTACACGTCCGGCTCGACCGGCACCCCGAAAGGCGTGCAGCACTCCACCGGCGGTTACCTGCTGTGGGCCGCGCTGACCATGAAGTGGACATTCGACCTGAAGCCTGACGACGTCTTCTGGTGCACCGCCGACATCGGCTGGATCACCGGCCACACCTACATCGCCTATGGCCCGTTGGCCGTCGGTGGCACGCAGGTCGTGTTCGAAGGCGTGCCGACTTTCCCGAACGCTAGCCGCTTCTGGAAGACGATCGAAAAGCACAAGGTCAGCATCTTCTACACGGCGCCAACGGCGATCCGCTCGCTGATCAAGGCGTCGGACGTGGACGAGAAAGTCCATCCGAAGAATTCCGACCTGTCGAGCCTGCGCCTCTTGGGTTCGGTCGGCGAGCCGATCAATCCGGAAGCCTGGATGTGGTACTACAAGAACGTCGGCGGCGAACGCTGCCCGATCGTCGACACCTTCTGGCAGACCGAAACGGGCGGCCACATGATCACGCCGCTGCCGGGCGCGACACCGATGGTGCCGGGTTCGTGCACGCTGCCACTGCCGGGCATCATGGCCGCGATTGTCGATGAAGCCGGCGCCGACGTGCCGAACGGGCAGGGCGGCATCCTGGTCGTCAAGCGCCCATGGCCGTCGATGATCCGCACCATCTGGAACAACCCGGACCGGTTCCGCACCAGTTACTTCCCGGATGAGCTGGGTGGCAAATACTACCTGGCGGGCGACGGCGCGATCCGTAACAAGGACACCGGCAACTTCACGATCACGGGCCGCATCGACGACGTGCTGAACGTATCGGGCCACCGCATGGGCACGATGGAAATCGAATCGGCGCTGGTCGCCAATTCGCTGGTGGCCGAAGCGGCGGTGGTGGGTCGCCCGGACGACACGACGGGCGAATCGATCTGCGCCTTCGTCGTGCTCAAGGGCGCGCGACCAACTGGCGAAGAAGCGAAAAAAATCGCCAATGAACTGCGTGCGTGGGTGGGCAAGGAGATCGGTCCGATCGCCAAGCCAAAAGAAATCCGCTTCGGCGACAACCTGCCAAAAACCCGCTCAGGCAAGATCATGCGCCGCCTGCTGCGCGTGCTGGCCAAGGGCGAGAACATCACGCAGGATGTGTCGACGCTTGAAAACCCAGCAATCCTTGAGCAGCTAAAAGAATCGGCATAAACCGCACCCCGTCGTTCCCGCGAAGGCGGGAACCCAAGTTTCTCTGCGCAGCCACATCAGCAAAATCTGGTGGCCACGCAAGCATAGCTTGGGTTCCCGCCTCCGCGGGAACGACGTTTTTTAGAGCGCGGGCCACTGGTCCACCGCCCCCATCACAACTTCTGTAACTGCTCTTTCGCATACGCCGCACCCGCACCGGCCGGCGCCAATTCGAGATACGTCGTGAACGCCGCCCTGGCTTTCTGCGGCTGCTTCGACCTCACATACGCATCACCTAAATTGCGATACGCAATCGCCCGCGACGGATCGATCTTGACGGTATTTTCAAACCAGCGCGCCGCCTCTACAAAACGATCCTGCTTGTAGAACACGAAGCCCAGATTGTTCGCCGCCAGCGCGAAATCCGGCCGCAGCTTGAGCGCCTCGGTAAACTGCGCCTCAGCCTGCGCATACTGCTTCTCTTTATACAGTTGCAAACCCAGGTCATTGGCCCGCTGCGCCTGCTGGCGGCTCGACACCGGCACCGCCGCCGGCGCCTTGAGCCGCGTCTCGCCACCCTGCAGATCCTTGACCACGACGGTGCCCGTTGCCTTCGATGCCTGCGCATCGAGCCGCGTATTGAGCGCAATCGCATCGTTCGACAACTGCGCCGTGCCGGCCGTGAGGAACTCCGTTTCTTCTGGCAGCTCGAATACGAAGTCGCCGCCTTCCGACCCTGGCAAGCTGCCAAAAGCCGGCGTCTGCTGCGACACGCTGGACACCGCTGGCGCCACATACGCCGCCAGCTCGGTGGCCGTGATCAGGCCATCGCCATTCAGGTCACCTTTGCCGCCCAGGCCCTGCATCAGGGTCCAAGTGAAGACCGAGTGGCCATTCGGCCCGCCATCGGCCACCAGCTGGTCGGTGCCGCCGGCCGTCAGCATCTGCCGGCCCATGCGACGCGCGTTATCGCGCAAGAACGACGCGTTGGCCGCGCCGCGCGTCAGGCCAAGGCCGCTGTAACAGGCGTCCATCACGAACAGCGCGTGCTTGGCCGGCAGGCTCTCGGCGATGTTCTGAATTTCGGTCATCGGAATCGCATCGGTGGCCAGGTTGTTCGGGTCGGCATCGAACGGCACGATGTAGCCGAGATCGCGCCCCGAACTGAGTTTGCGCGTCGCGCCATGCCCCGCGAAGAACACGAACACGCGGTCGTTCGGCTGCAAGCCGCCGTGGGCCAGGCGATCGTGGAACGCGGCCAGGATGCCGTGACGCGTGGCCTGTTCATTCTTTAGCGTGATCACGCGCTCCTGCGCAAAGCCGAACTTCTGCACCAGCAGCCGCTCGACGCCTTCCGCATCGCGCACCGCATATTCGAGGCGAGGCCATTTCGGATAATTGTCGATGCCCACCAGGATCGCCCACGAATTGGCGTAGCCAGTGGCCGCCGCGCGTGGCGCCGGCGCGGGCGCTGCCTTGCTGTCGACTTGGAACTTGGCGCCATCCCAGCCGGCAAATTGATAGCCCTCGGCCGCCAGGCGTTCCAGAATCATCGGCAACGCCTTGACGGTGCGCTCGTGGATATCGTGGAACAGAATGATGCCGCGGCCTTCCTTCTCGACGCTGCGCAGCACGCGGTCGGCGATCGACGACGGCACCGGGTCGGCCCAGTCGAGCGAATCGATATTCCACATCATCGACGTGAGCTGCGCATCGGCCAGCAATTGCATGCCTTCGCGATTGCGCGCGCCATACGGAAAGCGAAACAGCGATGAGCGCTGCGGATCGACCGCCTTGAGCAGCGTATCGGTATCGAGGATTTCGGACTTGAGCTTCGCGCCCGTCTGCTTGGACAACTGCGCATGCGTGAGGCTGTGATTGGCCAGCACGTAACCGGCGTCCTTGAGCTTGCGGCTTACCTGGGCATTGGCGCTCAGTTTGGCTGCACCCTGCGCATCGAGCGCGCCCAGGTTGCGCCCGACGTTGAAGAAGATCGCCGGCGCGTTGTACTGCTTGAGGATCGCGGCGATTTCTTCGCTGTAGCGGCGGTGCGGGCCATCGTCGAAGGTGAGCAGCACGGTCTTTTTCGGGAGCGACTTGCCGAAGATTTCAGCGCCTTCACGCCCGGCCTGCGCTGGCGCGCCCGGTTCTGGGGCAGCAGGTTCCGGTTTGGGCACAGCGGGGTAGGGCAGCACGACGCCGTATTCCTTCAGGATGCGTTCGCGCGTGTAGAGGTTTTTCAGGTAGGCGATGTAGCTGTCCCACTTCTCGCGCTTCAGCTCGATCGCGCGGGTATCGTAGCGCGCGAAGATCGCGCGGATCTCCTTCTCGTAATTACGTTCGATCTCAGCCAGCGCGTCGAGGTCTTCCGAAATCCGCTTGTGCAGCTTGATCGCGGCGAGCGACGAATCGCTGGCGATCTGCGCCTGCAGGCTGCGCAGGGTTTCGCGAAATGCCAGCCGGTCGGCGTCATACAGGCCGTCGCCCGACTCGATATAGTCGAGCAGGGTGCCGATGGCGTCGAAGCGGCGTGGGTTGTTCGACGCGATCAGCGTGGCCAGCGCCGTCTCGACGCGACCGATGCGTTCCTGGTTTTCGTGGAACAGCTGCTGGCCGATGCGGTTTGCCTGGGCACGCTCGGCGGCGGGCAGCGTGGCCTCGTCGTGGGTCAGCACGATGATCTTGCGGTAAGCGTCGAGCATGGCGCGCAGCTCGGTTGCGATGGCGCTGGCGTCCTGGGTGCTGGTGGCGGTTGCGGGGGCAGGCTTTGTTGTCGGCGCCCCGGTCGGGGTGCGGTTCACAAGCCAGGAGCCGGCGCCGGCGCCAGCGGCGGCCACAGCGAAGATGATGAGATAAAGTGATGTGCGTTTCACGACGTATCCGTTGCGGGTAGCGTGCCGGATGGGCAGGCCAGCCGGGAACGATACCATTCACAGGTTATGCGTGAAAAGAGGGCGAGCAGGACGTTGCAGGATCGGTCTTGTACTACCAGGAATTGTTGTTATAATGAGCGGCTTCGTGGAACGCGCACGTCGACCATCAGGAGAGATGGATGAGTGGTTTAAGTCGCACGCCTGGAAAGCGTGTGTAGGTTCATAGCCTACCGGGGGTTCGAATCCCCCTCTCTCCGCCAGAACACAAGTCATTGATTTAGTGAATAAAATCCTCCTGATTCGGAGGATTTTTTTTGCCCGTTTTACTATAGATTTGGGCTGTACTATTCAAATGGTCACCTCAGTGGTTTGACCATGTCCGGCCGGCGCCGATAGACCCGGTCCGTGATCTTGCTGTCAGCGTGCGCGAGCAGGCTGCGGGCATGCTCCAGGGTGCTTGCATCGCTGGCGCACTTGGCGCGCAGGTCGTGCTCGGTGAAGTGTTCGGTCACCTTCGTTTCCTCCATCACCCTGGCCATGAAGTTGCGCCAGAGCGATTCCCAACTGCCGGCCCGGCCGTTGTCCTTGAAGTAGCATTCGCCGGCGAGCGTGCAGAACAGGTACGGCGACAGCGGCACCGGCCGCGCCGCCTTCGCCGTGGCTACCGCTTCGCGCAGCTCGTCCGACCAGGTAATCACCATGCGCTTGCCGGTCGACCCTGACGTCTTGCCGGGCTCGACGTAGATGCCGTCTTCCTGCAGGTCTGACATCGTGAGGCGCAGCATGTCGCCGCGCCGCATGCCCGTCAGCAGCTTCAGGCGGATATAGGCCTGGGCCGCCAGCACGCTGCCCGACTTCCGGCGCGCCTCCAGCGACAAGCACTCGACGATCTCCCAGTCCTCGACATAGCGCGTGCGCGGCTTCTCTCCTTCCAGCCTGACCTCGCCCTTGAACGGGTGGCGGTCCAGGTATCCCCACTCCACGGCCTTCGTCAGCGCGTGCGACAGCAATTCCATTTCCCGGCGCGCTGCCGTCTTCTTTTCGCGGCGGTCGACGTATTGGTACACGTGCCGCGGCTTGATGTCGGTCAAGGCCATCGGGCCGAACGTCGCGCGCACCGGCTTGATCGCCGACGCATTCTGCGTTTGGGTCGTTACGCTCTTGAGCGGGATCACCTCCAGCGCGTACCGATCGAGCAGGGCGGCGACAGTCTTTGCCCGATCGACCACCTGCAGCCTCTCGGCCCACACCTTGTAGGCCTCCGGCAGGTTGGCGCCAAGTCGGAATGTCTGCTTCCCGTCCCACGCGGCCTCTTGGCCGGGCGGCACCTGGTAGTAGTAGCAGCCATGAGCAAGGCGCCAGCGCTTCGGCAAGCCCTGATTCTCGGGCTTACGCGCGCGCGGCATTCATCGCTCCCCAGTTCGGTTCCGTGGGTGTCTTCTTCCGTGCCGAGGCCGGCGCTGACGCGACTCCGAACAGCTGCTCGACGTGCGAGCGCAGCACGGCCAGGCTGCCGTCGGCGCGCTGGCGGAACTCGATACCCATAGCGCGCAGCATCTTCGCCTGCGCGCGGCGCTGCACTCGATCGGTCATGCTGTGGATCTCGTCGGAACTCAAGAACATTTCGGACATCATAAAACCCTTTCCAACTTCTATTTTCGCCCAGCGCTGGCGACCAGGCCGACGTAGCATGCACTGTGAAACGGCTTCTTGGCCTGCGCGCCACCCGGCGACTGCGCGCGCACGTACCGCTCGCCAGTGCGCACGGTCATGCCGCAGAAGGCGCACAGATGATCGCGACGCGCCGTACGTGTGATCTCATCGAGCTTCATTTGCCAGCGCCTTCGCCGTGCATGTCGGCAGCGCGGCCCGCGTCTACCAGCTGATCCAGCAGATCGCCGCTGTAATGGAATGAGCTGGCGTTCAACTCGGTCTTGGCCAAGCCCGCTTTAAACCACTGCGCATTACGCATCCAGCGGTACCGCTCCGCGTCCCGCGCCAGCGCTGCCAGGAAAGTGCGACCAGCGCGCCGGCCGCCAACGACAACCCACTGGCGCTCGTCGTCCACCTCAGCAGGGCGAGAAGCAAGGGCGCTGCGGGCAATATCAGCTGCGATCAAAGCAAGCGCCTGTTCCTCATCGGCCTGGCAGTTCACCAGTGGCTTTGCTACGTGATCCTCTTCCACCCAGCCAAGCGGGCGGTGGCACTCCCACCATGCTATCAATGCAGATTGCAGAGCTATATTGGTATCAGCCATTTGATTCGCTCCCTTCCTTCATTTCCGCAGCAAGGCGCTTCGCCTCTATCGCGCCTAGCTCCAGCAGAAGGCGGATTCTATGCGCGTCCAAGCCAGATCGATTCTCCAGAAAACTGATTACAAAACTTGGGTCGCTGCTCGCCATTAGTTCAAGCTGGTCTAGAGTGAGCGCACCCAAGGCATCCTTCTTTGAGTAAGTCGTCATATGCTCCCTTCCTGGCCGCCGTCGAGCTGGGCGGCGCGGTCCAGGCGTTCGATCTCCGCTAGCAGCAAAGCACCTGCCCGGATCAGGTCATATCGGCCGTACGTTGGCTTCCACCAATCTCTGCTCCATGGCCAGATGGGCGGGGTCATCCCCTTGGCATATCCCCCGGCCGACAGCGCGTAGCACGCTCCCGCCAACGACATTTCTGATTCGCTGTGCTCGTCGTCGTGCAAAGTTGTCCAGCCTTCCTGCTCGACCTGGCGCTGGCGCTCGGCCAGCACGTCGCGCGCGGCTGCGGTCTGCGGCGCTTCCGGTGTGCCGGGGGCGCTGGGTGCGTGCCGTTCGATGATGTCGTGCAGTTCGTTGACCGTCACCAGCATCATGTCTTCCCGGCCAGGCGGGCTGTCTCGGTCGGGCAGCTCGGCTACGTCGCGCACTACGTCGTTGACCCAGCCCAGCGTGCCGGGTGCTGCGGCTTGCTGGGCGGCGAGGGCTGCGCGGGCATCCAATCCGAGCACACGAACGTGCTCATAAACTGAGGCGCATCCCCGCACCTTGGCATTGGCGTAGAAGTCTTCGAAGTACTGCGCGGCCCGGCGGAGAACATCGACAGCCTCTTTGCCGCTCTCTGCATGCTGGGCGCCACAAAGAGGCGACAAAGTGGCGGCAGCGTAGAGCGGCAACGTATTCGCGTCTTTTAGGCGCGTGTCGATCAACTTATCAAGATCGCGTTTCAGCTCCATGGCGCTCTCGGCATCGCTTCGTCGAAGCAGGTCTTCGATCTCGCTCCAGTCGGCCGTGCTGGCGAGATAAACGTACCGGTTTGCATCTAAAACCATTGAGGCTTGCGGCGCTTCGCCCTCTGGCTGGTCTGTCAGACACGCAAGCTGGTCGCGCAGGTCGATGTTTGCCATGCTGAGCGACAGGTTTTCGGCGGCCGTGGCGCTGAGCTTGTCTGTCACTTCTCGCAGGGCGATGCTCAGGCCCTCTGGCTGGGCGCGGCTGCCTACGATAAATGCGACGTCATTATCCGCGCGCAAATCTTTTAATGCGCCTATAACAGCAGGGTGACTGAGGTCAGATTTTCTCAGCACTCTTGCTATCGCAATAACACCATCAATTAGCCCTGTCGATATGCCCTCTTTCGAACGGCAGTCCACACTGTGTTCATTCGGCTTGTCACATGCCATTTTGTAATCGGCGGTCATGGTTTGAAATCCTTTCGCAAAGTTTCTCCTACGCTGTTATAGGTGCCGTTCTTGATTCGCGTCCTGTCCCATTTCGTAGCGATCACTTCTAAGCGCTCGGGCGGCAACCATCCGCGCTTGATTAGATCGGCTTCACTTTTTGGGCGTGCGGCTTCATCGTCCGCAGACAGAGCTTCATCGGCAATCGACGTTACGCCACAATCGCCGTCGTATCCGAAGCGTGTCTCGCTGATTTGCTTCAACGCAGCGCGCAATGCTTCCACGCGGTCCGGCAGTTCAGTTGGATTGCTCATTTCGATTCCCCTTGGCGCAAGTCACGCACAGTGATTTCAAATGCTTCCACGCCGTTTTCGGTAACAGTTACGGTGTTGCCGTGGCCCACATGGTCATAAATCGCCTTGAGAACATCGCTGGTTACGTCCTTTGGCGTTCCAACGAACGAGTCGCCTGCCTTGTTCACGCGGCCAGCTTGGATGCGCTTGGTGATGGCTGTAGTGGCAATGCGGGTCATTTCGATTCCTTTGCTGGCGATGGGGCGAGAGCTTCTTTCACATCCCGCAGGTGGCAGATCATTGCCGTGGCTCCGGTAGTCGGGATTGGAAACTTGTCAATCCACCGTGACACTTTGTCCAGCTTGGCAATCGCATCGACCGGCACCGCTACCTGACCGGCTTGTGCCGCGACAGGGACGGCGGCGAGCGCCTCCTTCACCTCGCTTACTTTGCGCATCGCGCTGCTGGCGCCAATGGTTGGGATTGGCAAGTTGCGAGCCCAGGTGTGGACCTCGCCCAGTTTTCCGATCAGGTCGGCGACGTCGATGCGCACCAAGCCGGCCAGGTCGACGTCTGGCGCTGGCGGCGTGCCAGCGGCGACGATCTCGACGACCTGCACGCGCTCGTGCTTTCCCGGTGCGTGGCTGAACGGGTCGCCGGCTTTGCCGACAGTCCCGTGGTTTTCACTGGTCATACACAGCGCCCATGTGCGCGGGATGCCGGCGGTGCGGCGGGGGAGTACTTGTTCCATCAGTCTTCCTCTCGGTCTCGGTGGGCGCGGCGCGGTGCCGGCGGGTTCAGTTTGTTTTCGGCCTTGGCGCGGAGTGCCTGCTCGAGCGCGACCTGGGCGAAAAGATCGCGGGCCATCTGCTCGGGGCACTGGTAGGTGATACGCAATTCTTCAAAGGTCACAGCGGCCACCCGTGGGCGATCGCCGCGCTGCACACGACGCAATGCAGGAAGACGATCGCGCACTTCCACTTGATGACCCGCAGGCGGTGCTCGCTCATGGCATTTCCTCCAGTACAGCCAGTGCCGCGCGCAGCTTGGAGGCGGCCACCTTGCGATCCCGGCGCGCCTGGTCGATCACATCCAGGGCTGCGCGCACGGTGAAGTTCGGCGCGCGAGCCAATTCGTCGACCGGCATCGCGTACAGCGTGCGGATCTCGAACACGTCGGGCCGCGCCTTCGCATAGTCGAGCATTTCCTCCGTCTCGACGTCGACCCACTGGCGCAGCGGGTCACTGATCACTCGGCACTGATCGAGTGCGCTCGACAGCGCCAGGGGCGTGGCAGGGCCGGTCACGCCCGGGTATGCGTGCTCCGCCAGGCGGCGCATCAGCTCGCGGTTGTCGGCGGCAGGGACGATGCGCTCACCTTCGCGGATCGTCGGCACTGCCTGGGTGATAGCGATCATGGTCATTTCCTCGGTTCGGTTGGACGGGCGGCGGCGTGAGCTTTTTCGATCGCCACCTCGCGCTGGTAGCGGCTGGACTGCGAGTTGATGCGCGCCTGCCGGATGGCGTCACGGTCCGCCGGCGTCAGGGCCTGCTCGTCGGCGGTCAGCGCGCGGCGGCGCTTCTTCGTGGCCATGGTCAGTCCTGAGCCATCACGGTGACGCCCAGAGCGCCGTCGTCATACGCTGCATCGATCAGCGCATCACGGTCGCCGATGGCGGTGTAGGTGGTGCTGCCGGCGCTGGTGCGGGCGGTGATGCGGTAGCTCATGGCGGTCCTCATTTCGTTTTCGGGCGCGCAGCAACCCGGCGGCGGGCCGGTGCGCGGGTAGGGTTGAGCGCGGCAGCTTCGTCGCGCTTCTCGGTCAGCATCTGGATTGCAGCCCGGGTGATCGCCGCCATCGTGGCTGCCGCGACGTCCGGGTGCATGCCGTAGTACTCGGTCACGGCGCGCCGGCTACTGCCGTACGACGCCGATACGCAATGCTCGTCGTGGTCGTGCTTCACGTTCAGGCCACGCTTCACGCACAGCTCGCCGGCGTCGCGCGGGTTGCGGCGATAGCGGGGCAGGTCGGCGCTGTGCAGGCCGCCATACATGCCCAGCGGCGCGCCACGTGGAGAGACCTGGTGCACCGGCACGTCGCGCCAGATGGTCGTCGGCTTCTTGCCTCGCTGGTTCCGGTCGAGCTTGGCCAGCACGATCTCTTCGTCGATCGCCTGGCTCAGGTACTCGGTGTCGTACTGCTGGGACATGGCTACGCTCCGATGACAATCAGGCCCGAGCGGCTGCCCATCGCGACGTTTTTACGGTCGGTCATATCAGGCATCACGAGGGACTTGAAGTCGTCTTGCTCTTCCGGCTCCTCGTCGCACGGGAAGAGGGCGCGACCAAAGCTGCTGCCCATGGTCTTGCCGTCGAAGTGCCAGTACGAGTAGTCGGTGCCGCGGCTGTCATTCCATGGCCACGGCCAGCCGTGCTCGGGCAGCATCACATCGGAGCGGATGCTGAAGAACGACGCCACTGCCGCGCGGAACGAATCCGCGTCGACCGCCTGCAGCACCTCGTCGGCGATGCCATCGGGATAGCCGTCCCAGCCGATGCTGCCGATCCACTCGGCATCCTTGCCTTGGCCTACATAGAAATCTGCACGTGTACCCATCTCGTTCTCCGTTTGTCGCCGCAGTGCGGCTGTTAGTTGATGTGGCGGCTGCCAGGCCTCGTACTTCAGAGACGATGCAGGCGCCTGAGTCCTGCCAGCTACCACACAGCGCGACTCGGTCCCTTGAATTACTGATGGTTGGTCGAGTACTTCCCAAGCCGCGCTGTGTGGTGACTCCGGGAAGGTGCTGCTGCATCCAGAGTCGTCCGGCTATGAGTAGAACTATACACGAATGGATAGACAAGGCAATACGCGAATGAATAAACTCTCGCGAAATTGCTCACACATGGATAGATGGCCGAAAAAAAACCCGCGCTGGGCGGGTGAGGGAGGGCTACAAAAGCAAAGGCCACCCGGAGGTGGCCCTGTTGTCGCTGCAGTGGGTTGCAATCCCCGGTCTGTAGAGGCCCTCCGAAGAAGGACTTTAGCCTGATGCCGAAGCAGAGCAGGAACTCAATTCTATACAGAAATGCTAACGTGCCTCAGCTCGGCAATTCCGTCAATGGTGATTACCTTTGCAGCATTACCTAAAAAGCTGGCCGCTCGGCCAAATTCGATCGATGACGCTGCTCGCTCGATTACAGCAATGCGATTCGAGACATCAGACGCTGACTTGACGTCAAACAATTTCCCATGGAACTCATATACATTTGGCCAATTGACCTTGCCATTTTCCATCGCCACGGGCTGGACGAAGATTTGAATTCCTGTCTTTGGAATGACGATCGCAGCAGGAAATTCAATGGTGTGCCCGCTCGCACCCTGGACCTTGGCTTGGCGGATGATTCGGTCGGCCCCTAGTTGAGCCTCCAGTTCTCTCACCACCGTCGCTTGGAACTTTGCTTGCGCGAATTTTGGCTGCCACGACTTACTTTTAAACGAGAGCGCCAGAGCGAGCTTCGCGGCGTCCCACAAGGCCCGCTGCAGCAACGCGATCGGCCCGGTGGACTCGATACTCCAGTCTTCCCCAAAGGCTGCCAACGATACGCCGGCCGTCTGGTTCAGGGAATCCAAACGATTTTTGCGAAGTATGATGCCCATCTGCTCCGCGTATATGGCCGTCTCGCAAGCGTCAGTGATGTAAAAACTATCCGGGCTTGGTTGGGCTATATAGAAGGCAACATGAGGGCCAGACTCCCCCAAAGTGAAGGGCGCTGTCGCACGTATGGAGGCCCGCCCCGAGGGCTGGCAATGCCATTGCGTGATCGATTCGAGAGTGGCGCAGTTCATAAAAGTTGCTCGTTTTGGCCCTTGAGTGGGTGCAGGAATGGTCCGTTCAGATAGAGGTTAACACGTCCGCAAAATTTAGCAATCGCGTCTTCGAGTTCCACTATGGGCGGCTCGATTGGCTCCACATAATCGTCGGCTGCGACCGTCCATATATGCTCGTGGGTATGGGCCGTGATGACGACGCCGGAGAAGGGTAGTCCGGAAACTATTGCGTTCCGATGCGCCTGGTCTGGATTCGTGTCGATCCCGTACACACGGTGGTTGCGGACCCAGATCGAGATATAGAACGCCTCGGGTATTTCAATCTCGGCCTGCCCACGTCGCTGGATCGAGCGCCTGCGGAATTGTGCTCGGAAATCCACTTCCTCGGAAACCTCCGTGCCCAAATAGCACCTGCTCTCGAACTTCGCCCAGCCTGCAGATTTTTTGCTCGGGCTGGGCACCCACTCCATTTCCCGAACGAGGGCTTTCCTGAGCTCGATGAATGCCTGTATGTCTTCACTGCTAGGTTTCAGAACCATTTTGTTTTCGTTATGGTCGTGGCGGCATCCAGGCGTGCCGTAGCGCCTAAGTCTACCTAAAATGCATGCGCCTGAATTTTCGTGAAAGTCTTCGCGTCAGTCGTCGCCAGCATCTTTCTGCCGTCCTTCAAATGCATGATGAACGTCACGTCCTTGCCTTTGCCGCCCAGCAGCAGGCCTGCCAGCAAGCCAACCGGCCCGAGCGCGGCGCCGCCGACCAGACCCCAGCCGATTGTGCCGGCGGTGCGCTTGACCTCCGCTTCGGTGGCCACTGTGACGCTCTCGACTTGACCTATCAGTACGACGTTCTGTCCAAGCAGGCCATCGCCCATCTGCCAGGGCAGGGTAATTACACCGCCATTCGTTGTGCACTTGCCAGCTGGGAAGTCTCCCGCGTGAATTTCTAAAGTCGCCATTACTTCCTCTTCGACATGGGCGCGCCTCGGCCCTGGTTAGAACGGTAATTCTTCTTCAGGCGGAGCAATGGATAGATCCACTTCGACCAGGTCCAAATACTCCAGCTGGATCAGGGCCAGGATCACGTGCGTCTGAAAGTTTGCATGCGCCCGAAACCCGTTTATCTCCACCGATACCAGCATCACGACATACACGCGGCAATGCCGCTCGATTCGTTTAATCAGTTCGTCGCCGGCGCCAGGTACCGTGAATTCCGACGGCACGATCGCAACGAGGATGGGTGATCCGTAAGGCTCGATCTCAGCCACATGGATCAGCATTAAATGAAGTCGGCTTCCATCCTCACGACACGGCCGAGCACCTCTGTACTTTCGTCGACCTGTCGGCTGCGGAACTCGGGCTGTTTGTTGTCGGAGGCGAGGAACCAAGTGCCGCCGTTTAATTCCAGTCGCTTCACGCAGGGCTTGCCGTTGTGGTTCACCGCGTACATGGCCCCGTCAATGAGCTTGTGCTTTTCCTTGTCAGCCGTGTTCACAATCACGACATTGCCCCTCTTGAGCGTCGGATACATGCTGTCACCGATCACCCGAATCGCCACCAGCGCGCCAGCTGGCAGGCCTTTCTCAATCACCCAGGAGCGCCGCACACTCAGCATCGTGTCTTCTTCAAATTCGAGATCGCCGTCAGCCCCGTTGACGCCGGCGTGGATATAACGCGCGACCATGCGCACGCCGACGAAGTCGCCTTCCTCATCGTCAAACGATACTTTGACGAGTTCGCCCTCAGGTTCCGCAGGTGGCGTGCGCTCCATTGGGCCTGTGCCATCCATCAGCCATTGAGTCGCGACGTTGCACGCCTCGGCGAGCGTGATGAGCGTGTTCATCTCGGGCCCTTTCTTTCCGGAGCCCTTCAAGATTCGATTGATTGTCGGCTGCGGAATGCCTGAGGCGCGGGCAAGTGCGCTCTGTGACACGATGCCCGCCGCCTGCATTGCCTGGTCCAGCCTGGATGAAATAGTCATCCTCAGACTATACGCGGGCGTATAGCTCGCACACAACATGCTATTCATTTGTGGATTGCTTTCCTATCCATTCGCGTATAGACTTGCGCCATGGACAAAGACCCTTCGACCCTTCTCAGGGAAATTAAGCAGGCGACAGGCTGGAGCCAAACGCGCTTAGCGCTTGAGCTCACCACCTCTCAGCCTACCGTCAACCGCATTCTCAACGGTCAAGCCAAGTGTCTCAGCGACACGCTGGTCGCGATCAACGGATTGCACGAGAAGCATTGTCGCGGTCGACCGCGCCGCCGCAAGGCCGCTCCGCCGACCTGATTGCGAACTGCCCATAACCACATTGTCGCGCCCAAAACATTTCCACGCACCATTTGTTTGCAGGAACATCACATGAACTACAAAGACGCCTTTTACAAGACCGTGCACGACACCCCTGGCGGCTGTGAGGCGCTGGCCGTGCGCATGGGTTACACCGCCGGCCTGCTGCGCAACAAGGCCAACCCGAACAGCACCACCAACGTGCTGACGATGGACGACGCATCGCGGGTGATGGAGCTGACGGAGGATTACGCGGTGCTGCACGCGCTGGCGCGCCGCCATGGCTTCGTGTGCGCCAAGATCGAATCGCAGCCGGCGAGCGACATGGCGGTGTTGGAATCGGTCACGGACATCTGGCAGAAGCTGGGCCAGCTCGGCACGCAGGTTCACAGCGCCCTGTCTGATGGCCAAGTCGACCGCGACGAGGTGCAGCACATCGAGAAGGCGATCTTCGTTTCGATCCGCCCGATGATGGAGCTGCTGGCGCGCCTGAATGGGATGGCCGAAAAATGAAGACCCTCCTCACAAAGCTGGAAGGGGCCGAGCTGCGCGCAGCAATCCTTCAGTGCATTCGCGACGGCTTCACGTTCACCGCTCAGATCAGTGAACGCCTTGCCGTGACGTCGGACAAGATTTCGACGCGTCTGGACTACCTGCGCACCCTGGGCGTGATCCACGGCGTGCGCGTGTCTTCGCCGAAGGGCGGCTTCGTCAACGAATGGCACATGGGCCCAGCGCTCGACGAATACGGCCAGCCCGGCCACGTGCACGAGGGCGGCAGTCGGGCGCAGAAAGACGGCCTGCCGCACGTCGTCGTCAGCACCACCTATCCACCGGTCGACCGCCGCGACCCACTCGTGACCGCGCTGTTCGGTGCGCCGGTGGCCGAACGCCGCGCGCTGCAGCAGAGCGCACCGTGCTGCACCCGCTGCCAGATGGAGCAGGGCACCGGGCACCAGGCCGGCTGCATCGTTGCGATGGTGGCGGCATGACGACCAACATCCTCAGCGAGAAGTGGGAAGGCGACACCGCCGCGCCTATCAATCCGGACAACATCCGCATCAAGGCTATCGAAGCGCCGGTGTTTGGCGAGTGCGATGGCTGCCTGTTCATCGGCCAACGTTCGGAGGTTTGCGTGCGCGCTGCTGCCAATGCTGTCGACGCTGGTGATCCGGACTGCGACCAAGTGCTGCCAGGCCGTCGCGCGGTGATCTACGTGATCGACAAGAGCGACCCGCGCCAGATCCCCTGATCAAGAAGGGGCACTGATATGGCAAACGGTATCGACTGGTTCCGCTGGCACCACGGCAGCGTGAACGATCCGAAGTTCGGCCTGGTGGCCCGGAAGGCTGCTGCGCGCGTCGGTGACGTGATCGCCGTGTGGGCACTGATCCTCGAGCAGGCCAGCGCGAACACTGAGCGCGGCCTGTTCGGTGCGATCGATTGCGAGGCGACTGACTTCCTGCTCGGCGCCGACGATGGCACCACCGCACGCATCCTGGAAGCGATGCAGGGCCGCGCGCTGGTCGATGGCGAACGCGTCACCCGTTGGGAAGAGCGCCAGCCGAAGCGCGAGCGCGTGGACAACACGGGCGCTGAGCGCAAGCGACAACAGCGTGCGCGTGACAGCGCAAACACTGGTGCTACTGCTGGCGTCACGTCAGGTCACGCCATGTCACACCAAGTCACGCCTAGAGAAGAGGAGAGAAGAGAAGAGAAGAACAACGACGACAGCGCGAGCGCTGCGGCTGGCGCCGGTGTCGTCGTCGTCGTCGATCCTGATCCTGCTGAACCCGACCACCCACGAGCCGCCGCAATGCCGCCTCGCGAAGACCTGCCGGAAAGCACTGACCCTGCGGTCGTCCTGTCGGTGGCTCTGCGCAAGCTGGGCGTCAACGCGACCTTCACGCACCCGACGGTGCAGGACTGGTCGACCCGCAAGGTCCCGATGACGGTGCTGCATGCCGCAGTCGCCACGGCGCGCGAGCAGAAGGGCCCGGACGCCAGGATCCCGCCGAACTACCTCGTTCGGATCGTCGAGGAGCTGCTCAATCCTCCGGCGCCGTCGGCACAAGCCTACGCCAAGCCGGTCGCCGCGCCGATCCAAGTCCGCAAGCCGCAGGGCAACGACCCGAAGGGCACGGACGAAAGCTACGCCGAATACCAGGCCCGAATGGATGCCTTCGAAGCCGCGCGCCGGAAAGCCCTGAACCCATGACCACGAACACCACCGGAGGCAACATGCTGACCCTGCAAAGCCCTGGCGCTGCCGAAGCGACGATGTCGAGCCGCGAGATCGCCGAAATCTGCGAAGCCCGCCACAACGACGTCATCGCGACGATCGAGCGCCTGATCAACGAAGAGGTTTTACGACTTGGTCGTAATACTGCCCGGGCCCACCAAGCCGACGGCGGCGGGCGCCCGACGATGGTCTACGACCTGACGAAGCGAGACTGCTTGGTCGTGATCTCGGGCTATAGCGCCGCGCTGCGCGCCAAGATCATCGACCGCTGGATGGCGCTGGAAGCCGCGGCGCCGGAGCTGGCCCTGCCGCGATCGTTTGCCGACGCGCTGCGCTTGGCTGCCGACCAGCAGGACGTGATCGCCGCCCAGGCCGAGCAGCTGGCCGCCGCCGCGCCGGCCGTGGAGTTCGTCGAGCGCTACGCCGACTCGACCGGCACGAAGGGCTTCCGCGAAGTGGCCAAGCTGCTGAACGCAAACGAGAGTGCATTCCGCGAGTTCCTGCTCGACCAGAAGATCATGTACCGGCTGAACGGCGCGCTCACGCCGCACGCCCACCACATGGACGCCGGCCGCTTCTGCGTCAAAGCCGGCACCGCCCAGAACAACCACGCGTTCAACGCTGCGCGCTTCACCACGAAGGGCGTGACCTGGATTGCAGGCGAGTGGGCAAAGCACCAGGTGGCGCTGCGCCAGCGCATCGGCGCCGAGGTGGCGGCATGACCGCCTACTACAACGAAATCGACCCATACGCAGCCGAGTGGCTGCGCAACCTGATCGCGGCTGGCCACATTGCCCCCGGCGTGGTCGACACCAGGAGTATCGAGGATGTACACCCCGCCGACCTGCAGGACTTCACCCAGTGCCACTTCTTCGCCGGCATCGGCGTTTGGTCCCTGGCACTTCGCCGCGCCGGCTGGCCAGATGACCGACCTGTTTGGACTGGTTCCTGCCCCTGCCAACCTTTCAGCGCGGCAGGCCAAGGAGCTGGGTTTGCTGACGAGCGGCACCTATGGCCGGCATTCCACCACCTCATCCGCCAGCGCCGCCCTGCAGTCGTCATTGGAGAGCAGGTTGCAAGTAAAGACGTCGAGCCTTGGATCGACCTTGTACAAGATGACCTGGAAGGCGTGGGATACCGGTTCGGGGCGATCCCGTTCCCGTCTGCGGGCGTCGGTGCTCCGCATATCCGCGACCGGCTCTACTGGGTGGCCGACGCCAACGGCAGCGCTCGCGGACAAGGGCGTTCGGACATTCGAGGGCGGCTTGATGGAAGCGATGCGCAATCACGGCCCGGATCTGGCGGCAGCGTCGTGCCTGGCTGGATGGCCCACGCCGATGGCGGGCACGCCGGCGCAGAACGGCAACAACGCAGCGGGGAACAACGACAGCAGCCGGAAGACGGTGGACGCGGTGTCGTGGCACCTGGCCGGATGGCCGACGCCGAACTGCAGTCCGGACGCGCCGAACATGAGCTCGAATCGCGGGGACGGGCAGAGGGCCCGGCTGACGCTGCAGAGCTTGGGCGCCATGGCCAAGAGTGTAGGACCGGGCCGATTAACGGCTTCTGGCGCGATGCTGATTGGCTCGGATGCCGGGATGGAAAGTGGCGGCCAGTTGAACCCGGCACATTCCCGCTGGCTCATGGGGCTGCCGCCCGAGTGGGACGCCTGCGCGCCTACGGCAACGCGATCAACGCCGAAGCGGCGCGTGTCTTCGTCGAAGCCGTAATGGAGTCCGCATGACCACCGCCCACGACCCCTGCGCCATGTGCGCGAACTTCACCGTGCCCACCAACGGCGCGCCGACTGGCAAGTGCAGCGCCTGGGGAGAGCAGAAGCCCTGGGACGGCCAGATCGGCGTGCTGTTCAAGGAAGCGCGCGACCGGGCGCCGCGTGCGCGGTATGTGGCGCAGCAGCAGGCACAACAACAAGAATTGGAGAAAGCATGAACATTTACAACCGTCAGTTCGTGGCTGACTGCCCGAACAACAGCCAGCCCATCATCTACAGCCTGCGCATCGAGACGGTCGACAGGATGATCCCGGTCGAGCATATCGTCACCGCCACGGCGCTGATCAAGCGCGGCTACCACGAGCAGATCGCCGACGAACTGCACCGCCGCTTCGGCGGGCGCCAGGCCCTGCGCGCGCACCACCATGGCGTCGACATCGAAACCATCCGGGAGGATGCATGACGATCCACTATCACGGGACGCCGATCACGCCGCGCACTGTGATCGTCCAGCTCGCGGGCCGCTGCTTCTGCGTGTCGTTCGCGCGGCCTGACGACGTCGAGTGGTGTCATCGCTTTGGGCAGAGCGTCATGCTTGACAACGGGGCGTTCACGATCTGGAACAAAGGCGGCGCGCCGAACTGGCCGGCCTTCTACGCCTGGTGCGAGCGCTGGCTCGAATACCGCACCACGTGGGCTGTCATCCCTGACGTGATCATGGGTGACGCCGAGGCAAACGACGAGCTGGTGCGCCAGTGGCCGCACGGCCAGCGCGGTGCGCCGGTGTGGCACATGCATGAACCGGTCGACCGCCTCAAACGCCTGTGCGACGAATGGGAGCGGGTCTGCATCGGCTCGTCGGCGCAGTTCCGCCAGGTTGGATCCGACATCTGGCACTCGCGCATGTCGCTGGCGATGAACGCGATCTGCAAGACCGGCCGCGTGCCGACGTGGCTGCACATGCTGCGCGGAATGAACGCTGCGCGCTGGGGCTACCCGTTCGCCAGCGTGGACAGCACCGACATCGCACGCAATCACAACCGGAAGAACAACCCGCGCGAAATGGCTGAGACCTGGGATGCGATCCAGTGCGCGCCGACGTGGAAGCGAAAGTACGTGCAGATCGATCTGCTGGAGGCCGCATGATCCGCTCCCCCATCGCCCGCACTGGCACCCTCAAGCCCGCACGCACACGCAAGTGCGCCGTTAAGGGCTGCGGCAACCGCTTCCAGCCGCGCAACATGACGCACAAGGTCTGCGGGCCGGACTGCGGCGCCGTGTTCGCCGTGGCCGAGCGGCAGCGCCTGGACGCCAAGCAGACCCGCGAAGCCAAGGCCAAGCTGAAGACGCGCACCGAGCACCTGGCCGACGCACAGGCGGTGTTCAACCGGTACATCCGCGCGCGCGACGAAGCGCTGCCATGCATCAGCTGCGGCCGGCACCACACGGGCGCTTGGGACGCCGGCCACTACCGGTCGGTCGGCGCCCAGCCCGCGCTGCGCTTCCACGAGGACAACACGCACAAGCAGTGCGTGCCCTGCAATCAGCACAAGGGCGGCAATGCCGTCGAGTACCGGATCCGCCTGCGCGCGCGCATCGGTGACGAGAGGGTCGAGTTCCTCGAGCGCGAGCACCCTCCAGCAAAGTACACAGCTGAAGACGCAAAGCGCATCAAGGCCGAATACGCGGGGAAGCTCAAGCGCTTGACTGCTTCCAACTCGTAATAGAAGGAGCAGTTACCGTTCTGATTAGTCAGGACGGTATCGCCCACGATTGAGCCGTCTTTTCAACAGCATGAGATATCTTCACCAAGGCGGGCGCAGCTAACATCGCGTAAAGAAGCAGTGCCCAGAAACCAGGCAGGGGCAGCCAACTATACAACTCCAGCTTCCCCTCTACGGGAGGATTTTTGCCGCTATCGTGCAGCACGAAAAACACGATAGATGATGTGGTGAAGTAGACAAGGGCCAGCATGGTCCCCATGAAACTGTCCTCGGCAGCTTGGACGGCCAACTTTTTAACCTGATCGTTGTCGAAGTTTAATGTGGCTCGGCTGTACATAATCGCGCAGATGGCGAAGAGAATGCCTGCAACCGCAACTCCGCCCTGCAAGAACGGCTCAACGCGCATAACGGAAAGGTAAAAGGAAGTCATCACCGTTGCGGCCAGCAAGCTGAAAAAAGTCAGCTTGGCCACAATCCACCCACAATATTTGTTTATTTTGTTCAGGTGCATGTGTGTTCCCGTCGAATAGGTTTCTACAATTATGTAGTGATCGGCAAGTAAACAGAAGCGATAAGTTTTCAACACAGCTTTTCATCCAAATGGAATAAATCCAACAAGCATTAATTCAATCCGGAAATTTCTTGACCACCCATGCTACGCTCGCTGGGTCGTCTTTCGGAGAACCCCATGACCACCGTTGCACTCGGCTTTTTCAATGCCCCAAACCTGCGCCGAGTCCGCAAGGCGGAGGCACCTGCTCAACACTTCGTAAAGGCTGATGGCCTAGATACCTGTTTGGCCTGCTGGAAGGACTGGATGACCGGCGACCAAGACAAGGATCTGGGCATAAAGACGATGCAGGGTCTGAGTGGTGATGAGGGCAGTGGTCCCGATATCCACGAGGCCCAGCAGCAGGCCGATCACCGCATCGGCGCCGCTACTGACGCCATGATCAATAGTCTGTGCCGAATCCACGTCTGGGCGATCTACCGCGCATGCAGCATCACCAGTGTATGGAAGTTCCCCAACGCGAACCTAGCTGATGTCGCCGCAGAGGCGAAGTTCGCTCTTGAGATTAAGTTGCGACAGAACGGAGCGACAGCAGTATTATTCTGACAACGCTCGTAAGTCAGAGTACATTAGGTGTCTCAACAACAATTATATTGAGATATCATGAAGCCCCACGAATTACTTCCCTTTCTCAAGCAGGCTCCTAACATTCAGTCGATCGCCGATACGGTCTCGACTGCACTCTTTGTGCCTGAGCAAACCCAAACCTCGCGTTACGTGACTTATAGCGCCGGCGAAAAATCCAATGAGTTTGTAGTGACTGTGCTGGGTACTGCACTTACCGCTAGGCTTGAATACTCCAAGATGGAATCGCGAGGCTCGACGTTTCTCGCTGGGCAGTTCTCCTTCTTTAAAAAGGTTGATGACAAAGAGTGTCGCCTCCAGACGGTATTGCGAATGATCCCGCCTAACGGCATTCGTTTACCTGACGGTACGCATATGGATGCAGACGATCTGGATGTTGCAACCGGCATGGTGATCACGTTGCGCGACAGGTTGTCGGTCTCCTTGCTTACCGAGCAAGTGGATGCAATGGAAAAATGGTCTTTTAATTGATCTTGCTTTCCACAGGTGCCTGCGATATAGTCGAGTCTTAGGCCGTCTTCGCACGTCCAGAGAAAAGCCCGAACCCTTAAACGTTCGGGCTTTTTGCGTTGGTGGTCTACTTTGCAGATAGCACTGAGGCTCACCCGCTGGACAGCGTGAGGCCTCCCGTTCAATGCGGATGCAGCTAACCAGCCGCGGGTGAGAGTCCCGCCGTCCGCTCCCGTGTCTCCGGTCCTGCACCAGCAGGATCTTCGCCGCCCCTCGCATCCATGCGCCGGGCGGCTTTTCTTTTCCGAGGTATCTCATGAAGCGCAAGACCGCCATCAAGTCATCGTCGCTGCCAACGCGCTCGCCGCTTGGCACTGCCATCCTGCTGTGGCTGCTGCTCGACTACACCGGCGCGCCTGGGTGGGCATTCGGTGTGATGTGGACCCTTGTGGCGGTCCTTGCCATCAGCTGGGTCCATTGCCTCTTCACGACCACCGAGCTCGATGTGCCGGGCTTTGGAGAGAAGTAACGTGAGCATGCCGATCGTCTGCTACCGCGACCAGATCATCCGTGCTGTCACTGGTGGCAAGCCAGCCATGGTCTTCCACGTGGTCGACGAGACAGCGCTGCGGCGCCTGTGTGATCGCCTGGCTGAGGCCGAGCGTGCCGTTGAGATACTTCGCGCCAAGGGCCACGGCCGGCCGGGCCTGCTGCTCGATGAGTTGGCCGAGCTGGTGCCCGCCATCAAATGAAGCTGACCGCCCTCAAGTCCCGACTGCAATCGGCCGCGCCGCGTGTCGCCACCCTGACGGCGCGCCCTGGTGTCGTGGTCGAGCGCAAGCGCGGTTATGCCGGCGTGTTGGATCGGAAGCGCATCCGCGCCCGCGACTGCAGCCTGTGCCAAGAGTGCAAGCGGCAGGGTCGCACAACCATCGGCCATCCGGTCGACCATATCGTGCCACTTTGGAACGGAGGTTCGGACAGCGACAGCAATAAGGAGACGCTGTGCCAGCCATGCCACGACCTAAAGACGGCCCGCGAAGCGCGGTTGCGCGTCTATCGGTAACGATGTGCTTTCGCAGCTTCGATCAGCTGATTTTGAAGTTTTCTACGGCCCTCGATCTTTGCAGATGCCACTTTAATTGCATCGATAAGTAGCATTGGATGCGCATCAGGTGTGTAGACAGTTATCTCATGCGCAGTTTCAATATTGCTCTGCTCAAGCCATGCGACTAGGAGACTTTGGTGGTATGCGATCTCATTTTGCACGGCTGTTAGCTCGAGATTTATCGTCACCAGTTCTTGACTTTGCAGAGCAAGCTCCGCCTGTGTCTTCTGGTGCCCAGCAGTTTGCTTCATTGTTTCCGTCGAATCTTCAATCTGCTGGATTTGCAAGCGAACAGATGAGCCTAGCCAGTAAAAAGCGAACAACGATATAAGAGGGTTCAGCAAGCCACCGATGTAGTCGCCAAACGAGCCCCAGTCAGCCGGATCGGTAGCAATCTCCAGCTCTAGCTTATGCCCGAACCACCATGCGTACCAGGATACTGCTCCGATAAGCGCTAAGACCAACAAGATCCCCATTACCCACAGTTGCTGTTTCGTGCTCACGTTGCCTCCAATGCCTGAGAGGCGACAGTCTAGCTTAAGCCGGGGGGGGTATCGAAAGTTGGTTAGCCTCATTTCTCAGACACCGACTAGTTCCGCACGCGCAAAAAAATCCCCCTTTCAAATCGGAATTCAAATGGCTGGAGTCAAAGGCCGAAGCGGCGGCGCCCGAGCCGGCGCTGGCCGCAAGAAGAATCCGGAGAACGATGGCGCTGAATATTCGCCCACGACCGCCGGGCTGTCGCCGCTCGAGGCGCTGGAAATATTCATGAATGACCCGGAGGTGCCTGTCGCTCTGCGACTCAAGGCCGCCGGGCTGGCCGCTCCTTTCCGGCACAAAAAGATGGGCGAGGGCGGCAAGGCCGACGCCGGCAAGGCCGCGGCAGATGAGGCCAGCGCCGGAAAGTACGCAACCCGCCGCGCGCCCAGCTCGGCCGCAAAGCATTAGGAGATAGTCGATGGAGTACACGACGGCGTGTCCAGACTGGGAACGCCGGATCGTGGCTCGGGAATCGCTGATCGCGCTTCCCCCGCTGTTCCCGGAAGTTGCTGCTGAGGCCTGGGAAATGATCGGCGGCTTCCAACTGGTCGACGTAACTGGTCAACCACTGGTGCGCGACGCTTCGCTCCCCTGGAGCAGAGACTTCGTGCAGACGGTGTTCGGCGCCGAGGATCCGGAGACGGGCCGGCGCCTGATCAACGAATACTTCTTGATGATCTCCAAGAAGAACGCGAAGAGCACCGTCGCGGCCGAGATCATGCTCGGCGCGCTGATGATGAACTGGCGCCAGTCGGCCGAGCTGCTGATCCTGAGTCCCACGAAAGAGATCGCAGAGAATTCCTACAAGCCGATCCGCGACTTCATCAACGCCGACAGCGACCTGCGCGCGCTGTTGAAGGTTCAGGATTACTTCCGGACGATCACGCACCTGGGCACCGGCGCGACGCTGAAGGTGGTGGCCGCCGACGCCGATACGGTGTCGGGCAAGAAGGCTTCGTTCGTGTTCGTCGACGAGCTGCACGAGTTCGGCAAGAAGGAGAAGGCCTCCAACATGCTGCTCGAGGCGACCGGCGGCCTGGCGTCGCGGCCAGAGGGTTTCGTCATCTACGCGACCACCCAATCAAATGAACCGCCGGCGGGCGTGTTCAAGGCGAAGCTCGACTACGCGCGCAAAGTGCGAGACGGCCGCGTTGTCGACCGCAAGTTCATGCCGGTGATCTACGAGTTTCCGGCCGCCATGCTCGCGAGCAAGGCGTATGAAAACCTGAGCAACGCCTACGTCACCAATCCGAACTGGGGCGCCTCGGTCGATATCGAGCGCATCACCCAGCTGCACGGCCAGGCGAAGGAGGGCGGCGAACAGGAATTCAAGGAGTTCCTGGCCAAGCACCTGAACGTCGAGATCGGGCTGAATCTCAGGTCCGATCGGTGGGCCGGGGCGGATTTTTGGCTTGATGCGGCAGATGCAACGATCTCGCTGGACGCGCTGCTGGAGCGCTCGGAAGTGGCGGTGATCGGGATCGACGGCGGCGGGCTAGACGACTTACTTGGCTTGGCTGTGCTGGGTCGTGAACGTGAAACTGGGAAGTGGTTGCTCTGGTGCCATGCCTGGGCACACGAGATCGCACTCGAGCGCCGCAAGGAGATTGCTCCCCGGTTGTTGGACTTCCAAAAGCAGGGTGACCTCACCATCGTTAAGCGCCCGGGTGACGACGTCATGGCCGTGGCGGATCTGATATGCCAGGTGCGCGACTCGGGCCTGCTTCCCGAAGAGAAAAGCATCGGCGTCGACGCCGCCGGTATTGGCGCGATCGTCGACGAGCTGATCACCGAAGAACGCGGCATCGAGATGAAGCACATTGTTGCGATCTCGCAGGGCTACAAACTGAACGGCGCCATCAAGGACACCGAGCGAAAGGTTGCGGGCGGCGAGCTGCTGCACGCAGGTAGCCCGATGATGGCTTGGTGCGTCGGCAACGCGCGCATCGAGGACAAGGGCAACGCGATCCTGATTACCAAGCAGGCCAGTGGCAAGGCCAAGATCGACCCGCTCATGGCCACGTTCTGCGCGGTCTCGCTGATGGCGCTGAACCCGGCTGGAGTCGGGGACGACGGTTTTTATTCGAACCCAATTATGGTGGGACTCTGATGCAAGAACGAAAAATACTCGGCCAGGTTCGCGCCACGCTGCTGAACTGGCTGGGCGGATCGTTCTCGTTGCGCGACGGGGACGCGATGTCGGCCATGTCGGGCAGGGCCACGGCGACCGGCAAGAACGTAAGCGTTGATTCTGCGATGCAGCTGTCGACGGTATGGGCGTGCGTTCGCCTCATTTCCGAGACGGTTTCCACTCTGCCTCTGCGTGTCTACCGCAAGCGAGACGGCGGGGGGCGTGATGTTGCCAGTGACCACCCGCTGCACTCTCTGCTGTGCTTGTCGCCCAACGCTGAAATGACCCCTGGCCGGTTCATGTTGCTTATCGTTGCCAGCATCATCATTCGGGGTAACGCGATAGTCGAAAAGCAGAGGATTCTCGGGCGCGTCGTTGCGCTTAACCCGCTGCTGCCACAGGAAGTAACTATTCGCCGTGAGAATGGCCGGCTGGTCTATGACGTACTGGACGGAAAAGGCGGCAAGCGCACACTCCAAGCTGATGATGTGATGCACATCCGAGGCTTTGGCATTGATGGAATGTGCGGCCTGCAGCCGGTTATGCAGGCTCGCGAGATCATCGGTGCCGCCACGGCCGCGAACGAGGCAAGCGCAAAAATCTTCGCCCAGGGCATGCAGGTAAGTGGCGTTCTGACCTCTGACGCAAAGCTGAATCCGGCGCAGCGCGAGCAAATTCGCACTAATCTGATGACCTTCTCGAACTCGAGCAGCTCGGGCAAGCTGATCGTCCTCGAGGCCGGCATGAAGTATCAGGGCATTTCGATGGACCCTGAAAGTGCACAGATGCTCCAGACACGTGCCTTCAACGTGGAAGAAATCTGTCGCTTCCTTGGCGTCCCGCCCTTTATGGTGGGACATATGGACAAGGCGAGTAGCTGGGCGTCGAGTGTTGAGGCGCAAAACCTCCACTTTTTGACCAGTTGCCTGCGCCCGATTCTCGACAATATCGAGCAGGAAATCATCCGGTGCCTTATTCCGCGCGCTGAATGGGGCACGATTTACGCCGAGTTTTCTGTAGAAGGGCTACTCCGCGCCGACAGTGCGGGCCGTGCCGCGTACTACAACACCGCATTGCAGAACGGCTACATGAACCGCGATGAGGTTCGGGCCCGAGAGAACCTGCCGCCAATCAAGGGTGGTGACGTTTATACGGTCCAGACCAATTTGACCCCGATACACATGCTTGGCGCCGAGAAGCAGGCCGATGCCGCGCGCAGCGCCTTAAAGGCATGGCTTGACGCTCTCCCATCGGCTGAGTCAGCTACCGCGTAAGGAACACCAATATGAAACGTAATTTGCCGCTCCTGCCGGCGGCTCAATCGCGCGCTGGTATTTCGTTCGATCTGCCGCAAGCCGCGCTTGTTCGCTGGAATCCTGCTATTCAGGCAGCCGCAGGCGACACGCAGTCGATCAGCATTTTTGACCCGATCGGCTATGACGCATGGACTGGCGATGGCGTAACGGCGAAGCGCATCGGTGCGGCGCTTCGCGGCATGGCAGGCGCCGACGTCACGGTCAACATCAATTCGCCAGGCGGCGATATGTTCGAAGGGCTGGCGATCTACAACCTGCTGCGCGAACACCAGGGCGAAGTGACTGTGAATGTCATCGGTGTAGCGGCCTCTGCCGCTTCGATCATCGCCATGGCCGGCGACAAGATTCAGATTGGCCGATCGGCATTCCTGATGATCCACAACTGCTGGGTTGCCGCAGTCGGAAACAAGACAGAATTGCGTGCGGCGGCCGACACCATTGAGCCATTCGACCGAGCCATGGCCGATGTCTATTCGGCGCGTACCGGCCTCGATGCTAAGGCCGTTGCCAAGCTGATGGACGCCGAAACATTCATCGCCGGCAGTGATGCAGTGGCGCAAGGTTTTGCCGATTCCTTGCTGGCGGCGGATCAGATCACCGAAAAGCAGGGCGACAACACTACAGCCGCGCGGGCGCTTGATACCGCACTGGCAAAGGCGAATATGCCTCGATCCGAGCGCCGCCGCCTGATTTCTGAGATCAAGGGTACGCCAAGCGCTACCCATGAGGGCACGCCGAGCGCTGCCGACCCGGCCGAAGTGGCCGCATCAACTGCAGCACTCCTGGGCGTCCTCGCCCGCTTTGAATCCGCAGCAAAACGATAAGGAAATACCATGGATATGAACGTCACTGACCTGCTCAAGCAAGTCACCGCCTCGATGGAAAAAGCATCGAGTGAATTTTCGGCCAAGGCCGACCAGGCCATCAAGGAAGCCAAGGCCGCCGGCGATATGAGCCAGGAAACCAAGGCATCGATCGACAAGATCGCCAGCGAATTCAACACTCTGAACACGGCCACCACCGCGCTCAAAGCCCAGCTCGGTGAAGTCGAGCAGCATATTGTCGCGAGCACCGGCACTGCCAATGAACGCGCCGCTGCGATGTCGGCCGGCGCCCAGGTGATCGCGCACGCCGGCCTGAAGGCCTTCGCCGCCAAGGTCTCGAGCAATGAGCGCCTGCGCGAAAGCTTCCCGGTCAACGCGGCCCTGATCTCGTCTGGCGTCGCCGGCGGCGTTGTTGAGCCGCAGCGCCTCCCAGGTGTCGACGTCAAGGCCAAGCAACGCCTGTTCATCGAAGACCTGATCTCGCCCGGGCGCACTGATGCTCCGGCCATTTTCTGGGTGCAGCAAACCGGCTTCACGAACGCTGCTCGCGTCGTTGCGGAAAACACCGCAAAGCCGTACAGCGATATCGCGTTCGCAACCAAGATGACCGCGGTGAGCACGATCGCCCATATGTTCAAGGCATCGAAGCAGATCCTCGACGACTTCAAGCAGTTGCAGAGCCTGGTCGACCTGGAAATGCGCTTTGGCCTGAAATACGCCAAGGAAATGGAAATCCTGTTCGGCGACGGCACCGGCGTTCACCTGCTGGGTATCGTGCCGCAAGCAACCGCCTACAGCGCTACCGGCATCCCGGCTGGCGCCACAACCATCGATGCGCTGCGCTGGGCAATGCTCCAATCGCAACTGGCACGCATCCCCGCCACCGGCCATGTCCTGCACTTCACCGACTGGGCCAAGATCGAGATGGCGAAAGACACGCTCGGCCGCTACATCATCGGCAACCCACAGGGAACCACTGACCCTCGCCTGTGGAATCTGCCGGTTGTGCCGACCGAGATCCCGGCGTTCTTGGGCAAGTTCTTGACCGGCGCTTTCGCGCAGGGTGCGCAGCTGTTCAGCCGTGAAGACGCGAACGTGGTCATCTCGACCGAAAACGCAGACGACTTCGAGAAGAACATGATCTCGATCCGCTGCGAAGAGCGCGCTGCCCTGGCGGTCTACCGCCCTGAGGCATTCATCTACGGCACCCTGCCGGTACCTGCTTAAACCGTTGCGCGGAGCCTCTCATGCCTGGGGGCTCCGCCTGGAGATTTGCATGATCAAGATGAAATCCGAGCGTCCATTGCTGGTCAATGGCGTGGCGCAGACCGAATTCGAAACCACCGAGCAGCACGGGAAAGAACTGATCGCAGCAGGGCTGGCCCAGCCGGCCGGGCCTGAGCAAGCCGATGTCGCTGAGTCGGCAATGGCTGCTGGCGAGGCACCGGAGGTCATCAACGAGCCGGTGATTGTCGACGAGCCACCGGTTGCCAGGCGCGGCCGCGTCGCGAAATAACCCATGCTGACCGCCATGACCCACCTGCACATGGTCACGACCGTCTCCACCATCCGCGTCTACGACAGTCCGGGCGGATATGAGGCGCGTCGGCCGTACCTCGGAATCATCACGGTCGACCACCTGACAAGCAGCACCGTGTATGTGCACGGCGCCGTCGGCAAGATCGACCGCGCGACGCATGCGCGCGCACTGGACATGCTCCGCGAACTCGGAATCACCAAAGTGATGTACGAGCGACGCGGGCAAATGAAAACCATCGAGCTGTAATCGATCTCCCACGAAAGACCGCGCCCCATGAAATTTGCTGACCGCTTGAAATTCACCGCTACCGGCACGAGCGCCGCAACGATTACTCTGAGCGCGGCAGTGGCGGGATTCCGTACGCTGGCGCAGGCCATAGCTGATAGCGCGCTCGCGATCGGCGACACGGGTGTGCCGTTCATGATTGAAGACGGTGCCGGCAATAAAGAAACGTCGTTGTTCACGATCACCAGCGCGACGGTGCTGACCCGCACGTCGGTCTTGTCCAGCTCGGCGGGCGGCACTGCGGCTGCGACGTTTACCGGCGCAACCCTGACGGTCTTCAATTCGATGCCAGCGTCATTCGCAGCCAAGCTGCCGGCTTTCGAGACCGATATCGCTGGCGCTGTTCCTGGCTTTGTTTTGTCCACCGCCGCGCCGAGCAATTCTGACGGCCGGCCGAACGGCACGATCTACATCCAGGTGTCGTAATGGGCATCAAAGTTAAGAAGGGCGGCGGGTACGTCAGTCCGGTCGGCACGTTCATCAAGAAAGGCGGCGTGTATGCGGCGGTGACTGGTCTGTTCGCGAAGACGGCCGGCGCGCTGCAGGGAATCGACGGCGCTAATCCCGTTCCGGTCCCAGTGAACCCGACGATCATCATCGCGCCATCCAAAATGGCAGTCAGCACCGGTTCGCCGTATACCGCCACGGACGTCGACGGGGCGGCCGCATACGCCTTCCCGAACGCGCAGGGACAAATCCATTTCACGGCAGATACTGCGGTCGTGGGGCAGAAGTACGACGTCTACATGCTGTGGTCGCTGGCCGGCGCTCCGAATCTGCCGTCGCCCGCATCCGTGAAGTTCTATGGAGCCTACGAGCCGTGGACTGCATCGTCGAACCCTGTATATGCGAACAAGGTGATCAACCTCGTCCCGCCTCAAGCGGCTGGTATTGTCGAGCGGTCCCAACTACCGTTTTCGTTCACCCGCGAAGATGCCGGACGTATTTCGCACTTTAAGGTGGGCCGCCAGCAGGACACCGTGGGCGGCACGATGCGCATCCGCGGATTCGAGCTGGTCCCGACCCCTGTGCTGGTCGAAGCGAGCATCTCGCCTGCCGGCAATCTGTCGCCAACGAGCTTCAACACGCCGTACTCAGGCAGCAAGGTGATCTCGCTGCTGTCGCTGTACACGCCGATCTGGACTACCACCAATGCGGTCTATGTCGTCGCCCCTGTGACCGTCGGCGGCGTGCAGCAATCGCGCCTGGCCAAGCTGAACAAAAACACGTACGAGATGATGCAGGACGTTCAGCTGACCACCGGCACGCACGATACGACCATCGGGCACCGGGACGGCAGCGTGTGCGTGACTGATGACGGCAGGGTCATCGCTTATGGCGAGGCGCACCACACTTCATGGAGGGGTGTGGCATCGCCTACCGAGGACATTTCGGCATTGGCTACAACAACTGCGCCGACCGGCCTGGACGTGAATTGCTCGTACCGCCGCTTCTTCCGCAACCAGTTCGACGGCAGTATGTGGATGGGCGCGCGCGGCAATGGCTACCTGGCCGGCATCTACAAGTGGAACGGCGCCACGTTCGAACGCAAGGGCGCTGACTTCCTCGCTGGTAATGCGGCATCGTACCTTGGCTCTTACGGCATGGAGATTGCGTTTTCGAGCGTCGATACGCTGTACGTCACGACGGAATTCCTGCAAGGCAATGGGCCGTTCGAGATGTCGGGTTACCCGCGCCAGAACATCAATCTGATCAAGTCAACGGACGGCGGGGCGACCTTTACGACTATGCGCGGCAAGGCGCTGAATCTTCCCCTGGTCAGCGGTACGGACGACAGCGACATCGCGTTCCCGAACAACAACTACAACCACAATGCGAGCGTGGCGCGCATCGCGATCGGCGCTGACGGCCAGCCGCTGCTGGTCGCAAGCTGGCAGCACCCGGATGAAGCCTTCCGAAGCCTGTGGGTAGCGAAATACAACACCACCACCAACAAGTGGGTGCGCACTCGACTGTTAGCGCACAACGGTGTGCAGGATGCCGGCACGCCCCACGTTGCGTACCACAACGGGAAGGTCATTGTTACCGCCGCAACCACGGACGACAACGTACCAGCCACTCTTGGCACGGCGAACCAGCTTTACCTTTTCACGACCACTGATTCTGGTGCGACGTGGAAGAAGTACGCGATCACGCACCCGGTGGGCGCGTACAGCGGCGCGTATATAGACCAAGCTGCGCTCCGGCTGGACAACAAGCTGCGCCTTTTGCCCAACAATGAAGCCCAGCCGAACACTTCGGTGATTTGGGAGATGCCGGTCCCAATGTGACTGCGACAATAGCGGCAACTAGATATAGTTCTCGATGGAAATTCATGATATTATCAAAAAACTATCAGGAGAATTAAATTGCGACCTGCAATCAACGTTAAGCACATTCTTGGACTGGATATTCTGCGGTTCTTTGCAGCATGTTTGGTGGTCGCTTTCCACTATTGTTTTTTGATGGGCATCAACCCTGGCGGTTTGGTTGGGAGTGCGAGTAGAGGGATTGTGAAGTTCCCTGAGCTTTACAGTGTCACCAACTTTGGCTGGGTGGGGGTTCAGATTTTCTTCGTCATCTCAGGATTTGTGATCGCATTTTCAGGTGAAAAGGCCGGTGCATTTTCTTTCCTGCGGAGTCGGATTGTTCGACTTGGTCCAGCTGTGTGGATTTGCGCCCCAATTACTCTGGTGGCGACAATGCTCGTTGGGTTTCGGGAACATGAGGATATGTATCGTGCGTTCAGGCACAGCATGGCATTCTTACCCTGGGCGCCTTGGATTGATGGCTCCTACTGGACCCTCGGAATTGAAATTTCGTTCTACGCAGCCGTGCTCTTTCTTATCAAATTCTTTGAATTCGGTCATATTAAGATATTGGCAATAGTAATCGGCTTAGTCAGCTCGGCTTTTTGGATCGTGCATGCCGTTGCGGGAACCGAAGAAATCTACTCATTTGCTCCCTACTTGAAGTGGGGACTGGAAGATAGGTTGCCGAAGTTGCTACTGATAAATCACGGGATGTTTTTCGCGCTTGGTGTTTTTCTTTGGTCGCAGCTAATAAAAAAGCATGATTTGAAAAACATTTTTTGGATCATCCTGTTCTGCATATCAGGGTGCTTGCAAATTATTGCTGAATCTAACATTTCGAGCCATGAGTTTAAGGTCGGTTACTCCCCGCTAATTCCATGCGTTATCTGGCTAGCGTCTGTAGCAGCGATCTTTGTTTCCGTACGTGCAAATGCATGGTTTCATACGCTTCCATCTGGAGTGATTAAAGCTGTTCAGATCGCGGGAATGATGACCTATCCGTTATATTTACTCCATCAAATAGTAGGTGGCGCGATTATGGGCTGGATGGTTGTAAAGGGCGTGGATCGATGGGTCGCACTTGCAGCCGTTAGCATTGTGATGCTTGTCACCACATGGGCAATCGCGACGCGTACAGAGCCACTCCTACAGAAGTGGACCAAGTATCTAATTGATAAGGTGCATGATCACTACATGACACTACGAGTGAGATTTTTGAACTAACAAATGAAACCCGCTCCGAGCGGGTTTTTTTACGTCTACCGGAAGCCCGGCACGGCCCCATACGGTCATATGAGAAAAGCCGGTTCCGGCGTAAAGGAGATCTATGTTCGGAACTTTTGCCTTCGGCGAATACGGATTTGCCGAGCAAGCGGCTGTTGCCGCCTCTCCGGTGCAGAACGTTATTCTCGGATCAATAGTGGCGGAATCCCGCCGGGTTGCATTCCCGGGAGGTACTCGCGTGGTGAAATTTGGCACTGTGCCGGGCGCGGCGACGCCTAACGCGCCAAACTTGGAAGCAGGGCGGTGGTGGAGCGAGAAGCACCCGCTCGACGAACGCTACTGGGTGGCGAACATCACGGTCGACCTGGACGAGCGCAAGACCACTGCTGTGTCCGTCGAGGCGATCGCCGCCGGTGTGACGGTGCTCCAGCAGCCCGTCATCCAGGGCAAGCTGATCCCGGTGAAGCTGGGCGGCTTCAATGCCGCCACCGGCGCGGCCAACTTCTGCACGTTTCGCGTCACGTGCGCGAATGGCGAGCGGTTCGACCGCACGATCTGGTTCAAGCAGCAGGTCGGATCGTGGTCGCTCAACAAGGATGCGGACGACGAAAGCTACTTCGTGGCCGACATCAGCAACGACTTGGCCGACAGCAACACCACCGCCAGTGCGGTGCTGGCGCAGCCGGTGGGGGTGAGTGTGCTGGTGGCGGCTGTGATTCAGGGCCCGCTGATTCTGGTGAAGCTGGGCGGCATGGACACCTTGCCGGCTGGCGTGAACTACTGCGACCTGCGCATCGACTGTGCAAACAGCGAGCGCTTCTACCGGACCATTCAATTTAACAGGGTGGACAACTGATGATCGATGCATCGCAACTGCCGAGCGTGCCGAACACCGAGCTGCTGAAGCAGCAGGAAGAGGCCGCGGTCGAATACGCGCGCGCGCCGGCAGCACCTGGCGCGCCGCACGGCGCCGGCCGGCCACCGGCAACACAAGGAACGACCCGATGAGCCTGCGACTGATTACCCCGCCCGTGGCGCTGGCCGTGTCGCTGGAAGCTGCGCGCTTGTCGGCACGGCTGGACGGGACCGAGGCCGACGTCGAGCTGCGCCAGCTTATCGGCCAGCACACGCGCGACGCCGAGCACGAGACAGGCCGCGCGCTGGTGGCGCAGACCTTTCGGCTAACGCTCGACAAATTCCCGCCAGCATTCCGGCTCGAGCACCCGCCGATCCTAGCTGTCGAGCACATCAAGTTTTACGATGTCAACGGTGTGCGCCAGATCCTGCATCCGGACGACTACCTGGTCGACAACGAAAGCGAGCCGGGCTACATCGTCCCGGCGCCGGGCCGCGGCTGGCCGGCGACGCAGGCGCGCATCAGCGCAGTCGAGGTGCAGTATTCGTGCGGCTACGGCGTCGACGACAGCACCGTGCCGGACGAGATCAAGGGCTACATCCTGGGCAAGGTCGCCGAGCACTTCGCGCCGGCCGGCACGCCGAAGAGTGAGTTTCTGGGCGGCCTGCTCGATCGTGCGCGAGTGTACCTGTGATGAACGATCGGATCACCCTGCAGCGCCCTGGTCCGGACACCGGCAAGCTGCGGGCGCCCCAGGTCTTCGAACCCATTGCCACGGTCTGGGCGCACGTGCTCTTCCCGAGCGGCGCCGAGGTGGTGCGCGCCGGCGCTGAGGTTTCCATCGTCAAGTGCTCGATCCGGATCCGCGCCCTCGCCGACATCACCACTGCGGCGCGCGTGCTCTTCAAGGGGATGGCCTACGACGTCGAGTCGGCGCTGCCGGATGCGCGCGACTCCCGCTTCATGTTCCTGGTGTGCAAGGCTGTCACATGATCGACTTCGACACCTCAGCTTTCGAGACTGCGATGACAGCTGCAAGGCGAACCATCACTGAAGCGCTCGGCGAATCGACGCTTCGGACGGTGGGTTTTGCGGGCGCCGAGGTTTTTCGCGATCAGGCAAAGCAGAATTCGCTGGCCAACAAGAAGACCGGCATCCTGTTCGACAACATCATCGTCAAGCGTCTGGAAGAGGATTCCGATGGGGATCGACGTCAGGCGTACATGGTCACCGTGCGCAACGGCACTGCCGCCAGCCCTGGCGCCTTTTACTGGCGCTTTGTCGAGAAGGGTCACAAGTTCGTGCCCAAGAACAAAAAGGTGAGCAAAAAGACGGGTAGGACGATTGGCTGGAAGGCCCACCGGGAAGCTGCTCAGCGAGTGGCTGATCTGGAGTTCGGAAACAAGAGAACCCGAGCATATCCGTTCATGCGGCCCGCCTACGACAGCAAAAAACGGGAAGCCATCGACGTCATGACGCAGACGCTGGCGGAGCAGATCGCAAGGAATGCAAAGTGACCCCAGAAGACCATATTGAAGTCGTGCTGGCCCACCTGGCCGACGGACGACTTTATCCCGACGTGGCACCGCTGTCTACGGATACTCCATACATCACATACCAAGTGGTCGGCGGGGAGCCGATGAACTTCCTGTCTGGCGATCGCCCGGCCAAGCAGCACGTGCGCATTCAGGTGAATTGCTGGGCCGGCGCAAGCGAGCGCGCCGAAGTGTCTGAGCTCGCCAAGCTGGTCGAAGACGCGTTGCGCTCCGCGACCGAACTGCAGGTCGAAGTTGTATCCGGCCGGACGTCTACCTACGACGAAGAAACCGATTCCCGCGGGACCATGCAGGACTTCATGCTGTTCTGCTGACCTGTTCCACCTTTACCCACAAGCCGCCTCGCGAAAGCCGGGCGGTTTTTTATGCCCGGCTTCCGGGCTTTACCCCTGAAAGGCCGATATGCAATTGCCAAATAACATCGCGTTCGCTGTAGCGTCCGCATTCGCCGCTGCCGTCAGCATCACCGCGATCACCAACGCCACCGAGGCTGTGGCCACCGCCACCAACACTTTCGCCACCGGCGACTTCGTCGAATACACCGGCGGCTGGAGCAAGGCCAACGGCCGCGTGTTCCGCCTGAAGGCTGCGTCCGGCACGTCGTTTACGCTGGAAGGCCTGGACACGAGCGATACCTCGCTGTTCCCTGCCGGCGCCGGCGTCGGTACCGTGCGCAAGATCACCACCTGGACTCCTGTCACCGGTGTGGTCAGCGCCGATATCGCCGGCGGCGATGGCAAAAACGTCGAAGTGCCGCTGCTGGACAGCGACATGCCGGTCATGCTCCCCGACGGCTTCACTGCAACCACCGTCACGCTGACGACCGCCGACGACAAGTCGCTGCCGCATCACGCCGCCCTGAAGAAAATCTCGGATGGCGTCGCGTTGACCTGCCTGCGCGGCACGCTCCCGGGCGGCGGCGTCCTGCTGTACGCCGGCTACTGCTCGTTCAACGAGTCGCCGAGCCTGGCCAAGGGCAGTGTGATGGCGGTGAAGTCCGTCTTCTCGCTGCAGAACAAGGTCGTCCGCTACTGATCTGTGTTGCCAGCTGGCGCTGAATGGTCGGCGCTGGCCTTTTCCCAACCCTGCAAGGTAGCTCCTTGCAGGGTCTTTTTTTACCCCTTCTGAAAGAAAAATCATCATGGCAAAAGCAAAACTCACTCTGGCAGTCGCCGCTACCTTCAAAGCAACCGTGTCGATCCCAGTCCCGGGCGGCAAGTCGGCTGACGTCGAATTTATCTTCAAGCACCGCACGCGCGACGACTTCAAAGAATTCATGGAAACCCTGGCTGGCTCCGAAGACGTCGATGCGCTGATGGATATCGCTAGCGGCTGGGATCTGGACGAGCCGTTCGGCAAGGACGCTGTCGAGAAGCTCGTGCAGCGCTATATGGGCTCGGCCCGCGCCGTGCTCGACGTGTACCTGGCCGAACTGACCGGCGCCCGCGCAAAAAACTAAGGGACGTTGCCACCGCCATGTACGAGGCCGTGCCCACCGACGCTGAACTAGCGACCGCGGGCATGACTCGGGATGAGGTGACAACGTCTGTCGAAATCTGGCCCGACAACATGCGGGCCTACAACACGTTTTCCGGGCTGCGCAAGCAGTGGAATTTCGCTCCGATGGGCGGCCCGATCGGGTTGAATTTCCTCGTCGCCTACAACCGGATGGACCGGATGGGGCTGACGGTCGAGGAATACAACCAGCTGGACGAGGATCTCCAGGTGATGGAAGACGCAGCGCTCACGGCAATGCGAAGCTCGGATTGAATGCAGTGCCGCCGCCGGGCGGCTTTTTTATGGGCGGCGAATGAGCACGATCACCAACGAAGCAATTATCAAGGTCACCACCGATGCCACTGGCGTGGAAGAGGGCGGGCGACGTATTGATGCATCGACCGCGCGAACCGGCAAGAATCTCGACAACCTGGCTGCCACCGCCAAGCGGACAGGTAAGTCGCTGGATGACCTGAGCGGCTCGTCCGGTATGCGTGCAGTAGGCGACGGCGCCGGCGCGGCAGCCGGCAAGGTCGACCGCGCGACGCGGACCATGGCTGCATCCATCCAGCGCGCAACCGCGGCGGCAGATGCTGGCGCGAAGAGCGGGGCAGATTTCTACGCGAGCCTGGCCAATTCGCGCGGCCTGAATATGACCGCGCTCCGGCCGTACCTTGACCAGCTCGACGCCGTCACCCGGAAAACCGCTCAGGCGGCTGCGGCGCAGCGTCAGCTCGACGCCGGCAACAGCTTCTTGGACGGGCTGCGCTCGCAGGCTGATGGGATCGGTAAAACCGCGTCGCAGCTGGCCGCCCTGCGCGCCGAGCAGCTGGGTGTCGCAGACGATGCACGCCCACTGATCGAGCAGCTTCAGGCGGCGGAAGAGGCTGCCGGGAATGCTGGCAGTTCGATCAGCGGGTTCGGCGCCGCACTCGCCAGCGTCGCATTTGGCGGCGGCATCGCCGCTGTTGCCCAGCTCTCGGACCAGTACGGCAAATACTTGGCCCAGCTTAAGCTGGCCACGACCGGCCAGAGCGAGTTTACGAATGCTCAGAACTCCGTGCGCAGCATCGCCACGTCTGCGCAATCGGACCTGTCCGCGACTGCTTCCCTGTACGCGAGCATCACGAAGAGCACGCGCGACCTGGGCATCGCTCAGGCCCAGGTGGCCAGCATCACCGAATCGGTGAGCCTGGCACTGAAAGTCTCGGGAGCATCGACTGCAGAGGCGTCGTCGGCGATCCTGCAGTTGTCCCAAGCATTTGCGTCCGGCGTGTTGCGCGGCGATGAATTTAATTCGGTCAACGAAGCTTCGCCGCGCCTGATGCAGGCGCTGGCCGATGGCATTGGCGTACCCGTTGGCGCGCTGCGTGCGATGGCGGAGCAGGGGCAGTTGACGACTGCAGTGCTGGCCGACGCGCTGCCACGCGCGCTTGGCACGCTCCGTAACGAAGCGCGTTCGGTCGAGACGATCGGCGGCGCGGTTACCGTCCTCAAGAATAACGTGATGGAGATGGTCGGCGCCACTGCGCAGTCGAGCGGTGTTGTCGCTGCATTCTCTGGCGGCATCAAACTGCTTGCTGATAACCTTGTGCTGGTAGGCGGTGCGATGGCAACGGTCGCCGCCGTAAAGCTGGCTTCTTCGCTGACGTCAGCTGCTTCCGCTGCTTACGCAGGTGTCGTCGCCAATAATGCCCGTTTGGCGTCAAACTTGGCCGCAGCGCGCGCCGATGTTGCAGCCGCAGCCACTGCCAATGGCTTGGCAGCAGCGCGAGTCGCGGAATTGCGCGCGGCAGTTCTCGCGGCAGAGGGCAATGTGGCCTTAGCCATTACCACGAACGGGCTTATTCCGGCCGAAGCGCGGTTGGCTGCAACATCAGCAACGCTGTCAGCAGCGCTCACAGCTCAAACGGCAGCATCAGGGGCGGCGTCCGTTGCAGGGCGCGCCCTCGGTGCGACCATGGCACTGGTTGGCGGGCCAATCGGCCTCGTGGTGGCAGCGCTCGGCGTGGCCGCAACTGTCTACGGTGTCTGGGCGAGCAAGGCTGAGGAAGCAAACAACAAGGTTGTCCAGTCTACCGAGGAATCGACGGGCGAAATGATCGTCCGCCTTGACGAGCAGATCGCCAAGCTCCGCGAGCGCAACGCACTCGCTGCTACGGAGCCGCGCATCAAAGCGCTGGATGGCATCAGCGAGGTCGACAAGGACGGGCTGGCACGCGCCAAGGCAGCGCTCGACGCAAACAAAGCGGCCCAGGCCGCCGCCGGCACCGATGCCAGGGCGCGCATGATGCTCCAACTCGAGGAGGTGGAGCTTTCGGGCAAGTACGAGGGCGCCATGTCTCGCGTGAAATCGCTCCAGGGCGAAGTGGCCACGGCTGCATTGCGTACTCGCACGGCGCGCCTGGACGACTGGTACGCGCAGAATGGCTCTTCGGCACAGCGGTTGGCGGCTGAACTTGACAAGCTGAAGAAGGAATTCGGCGCGATCCCGCCCGAAATGGAGAAGCTGGTACGCGCAAAGTTCGCGGATCCGGCTTCTGCCAAGGCGCTCAAAAGCCAAGCAGCAGCCGCCAAGGAATATGCCGACCTGGTTGACCGAATCAACGGCAAGAGCGCAGGCGTCGATCCAGACTATCAGGACAACCTCCTCAAACTGTCAGCTGGTTATAGCGCCGGCAAGCAGTCGCTCGAAGCCTATCGCGCTACTGTTGAGGCATACATCGCCCAGCAGCCGTTCGCAAAACAGGCTGAGGAAGAGCGCCTGCGCGCCTTGAAAGAGGTCAGCGATTTCCAGGACAGCTACTCCAAAGGCCTGGAGGCGACGAGCAGCGTCTACGCCAAGCGCGCCCAGGATGCCGAGGCAGAGGCCGTGCGTAATGAAGAACTGGCCAGCACGTACGGCATGGCTAAGTCCGCGATCGAGGCGCTGGAAGTGGCGCGCCTGCAGGAGCAGCTCGCGCAACGTGCGACGCTGGGCCTGACGCTCGACGAGATCGAGAATCTGGAAAAGCTGATCGACCTGAAGCAGCGTAGCGCTGCTGCTGTCGCTGCGATGGAGCAGGTCGACGCCGCGAAGAAAGCTGCGGAAGAATGGAAGCGTGCATCGGAATCGATCGAGCAGTCCCTCACCGATGCGCTGCTGCGCGGTTTCGAGTCGGGCAAGGACTTCGGCCAGAACCTGGTCGATACGCTGAAGAACATGTTTGGCACCCTGGTGCTGCGCCCGATCATTTCTGCGACGGTGAATCCACTGGCTGCCAGCCTGACGAACACCTTGGGCTTGGGCGGCGGCGCGGCCGGGGCGTCCAGCGCGGCAGGCGGCTTTGCGAGTGCGGCCAGCGGCGTGTCGAACCTGTACGGCATGGTCAGTGGCGGCGCCACCCTTGCCGGCGGCCTCGGTACCGGTTTCCTCGGTAGCCTGGCCGGCGGCCTGAATGGCGCAGGCATTGGGTCCGGACTGACGTCGGCGCTGGGCATGAACATCGGCAACGGCATCGCGTCCGTCGTCGGGACGAATGTCGCCAGCGGGATCGCGACCGGCCTGTCCGGACTCGCTGCCGCTGCGCCTTGGGTGGCTGGTGCTCTAGCTGTCTATACCATCGGCAAGAAGGCCTTTGGCCGCGGCCCGAAGGAATACACCGGCGACCAAACTCTCAACGGCTCGCTGGACGTCGGCGGGTTTTCGGGAACGATGGATGCCGCCTGGGTAAAAAAGGGTGGATGGTTCCGCAGCGACAAGGATGGCTTCGACAAGAACCCGGTCGGCGCCGAAGTCTCGGCTGGCCTGACGTCTGCGTACGACGCGATCAAGGCATCTTCGGCTGACTTCGCTGACGTGCTCGGCCTCAACGCGGCCAGCATCGCCAGTCGTTCGCAGGCCATCAAGATCGCGCTCGGCAAGGACGAAGCAGCCAACCAGGCCGCGATCGCCGAGTTCTTCGTCGGCGTGGCGAACACGGTGGCGGCTGAATTGCTGCCGGAAATTGGCAAGTTCCAGGTGCAGGGCGAGCAGGCCTCGGCCACGCTCCAGCGCCTGGCGGTGAACTTCAGCGCGGTCGACCAGATCCTGGTGGTGATGGGCTCCACTTCGCTGGCGGCCTTCGGTGCTGTTGGCAAGGATTCGATCGAGGCGCGCGAGCGCCTGGTGGCACTGGCCGGCGGCATCGAAGCGCTGGCGGAGAAAACCACCTTCTTCAACGACAACTTCCTGTCGCAGGCCGAGCGGGTCGCCAACGCACAGGGCCCGCTGAACCAGAAGCTGGCAAGCCTGGGATTCGCTGGCATCACCACCAGCGAGCAATTCAAGGAGGCGGCGCAGGGCCTGGTGAAAGCTGGCGCGTTGGCCACTGAAGGCGGTGCGCAGCGGTACGCCGAACTCCTGGCGCTGGGCCCGCAGTACAAGCTGGTGTCGGATTACCTGAAGGAAGCCAGCGACACAGCTGCTGAAGCGGCGGACACCCTGGCTTCCAGCATCTTGCAAGAGCGTGGGCAACTGCAAGGCGAGCTTGATCAACTGACGATGTCAGCAACCCAGCTGCTGGGCAAACAGCGCGCCGCGCTCGACGAGAGCAACCGTGCGCTGTTCGACCAAGTGCAGGCGATCAAGGCGCAAACGAATGCTACGCAAGCCGCAAAGGACGCCGCGGCGAATCTGCTGGGCGGGGTGGACAGCGCGTTCGGCGTGCTGCAGAAGGTGGTCAGCCGCCAGAAGGAAGCGCTGCAGGGCGAGATCGACGTGCGCACCAAGTCGATCGCCAAGATCCAGTCACTTTCGCAGGCGTTGCGCGGCTCGCTGGACGGCATGTCGGTGTCGGGTCGCGAGGCAGAGGATCGCCAGGGCGCACAAGCACAGATTCAAGCTGCGCTGGCGATTGCCAAAGCGAGCGGGGTGCTGCCGGATGCCGAAAGCCTGAAGAGCGCGCTCTCGGTTGTCGGCAGGGATTCGGTTGGTCAGTTTGCGACGCAGCAGGATTATCTTCGCGACTTCTACGCCACGCGGGTCGGTATCGAGGATCTGGCTGGACTGACCGACGACGCGCTGTCAGTCGAGGAGCGCAGCCTAAAGGAGATTCAGGACCAGGCCAAGCAGTTCGACCAGATGCTCGAGCGCGAGCAGGAGCAGATCGACGTCCTGAAAGGGATCAGCACTACGGGGCTGTCGATCGAACAGGTCCTGCTCACGCTGCGCGGCGCGATGCAGGCCGCCAACGCGAACCCGGTTGTCTCGGCCGGCGCCGCAATCAGCGACGCCTACAAGACGCACCTCGGCCGCGCGCCGGATGCAGCTGGCATGGAGTACTGGAAGGAGGCAGCCGCTGGCGGCACGCCGGTGGCGGATATCGTCGGCGGCATCGCCAACTCCACCGAGGCCAACCTGAACAAGCTGTATCTGGACGTTCTCGGACGGGCTCCGGATGCTGCCGGTCTGGACTTCTTCGCCAAAGCGTACGGCGGGACGATGGACGCTTCGGAGATCGCGGACTTCATCAAGTCGGCAAAGAGCAGCCAGGAGTACAAGTTGCGCGGCTTTGCCGTCGGCACGAACTATGTGCCCGTCGACATGCCGGCGCAGATCCACCAGGGCGAGCGCATCATCCCAGCGGCTGACAACCGCGAGCTGATGCGCCGCTTGGCGAGCCCGGGCGAGGGCGGTTCCGCACTAGTAGAGGAAATTCGCTTGCTGCGCCAACAGGTCGAGCGCCTGGAGGCTGCGGCCGGAAGGACGGCAGATGCAACCGAGGGTACCGCGTCGAATACCGGGCAACTGGCCGACCAGTTCGAAAACGTTACCGACGGTGGAAATATGATGCGAGTGGAGAAAATGGCATGACGGCAAGCGCTCGAGTGATGGTCCCGATCAACATCACGCCCAGCATGATCAAGACCGGCACTTCGGTGCCGGAGACGGATACAGCGAAAGGGGAGGTGGCCTGGGTGTCGGGCGCGAACTATACGACTGGCAACCTGCGCAACTATAGCGGGTCGGTGTGGGCCTGTAGCGTGGCTCACACCGGCCGCACCGCGACGCCTGACACCGATCCTGGCTTCTGGTACCGCGAGGGGCCGACGAATCGCATGGGGCCGTTCGATGACTATTCAAACACGAAGGTCGCCTCGACCGGGTCGCTCACCTATGTGATCCAAGCGGGGTTCCTGAATGGCCTGTCAATTTACGGCATCGAGGCCGCGACCTACAGCATCGTGGTGAAGAACGCGCCGGGCGGTACGGTCGTCAGCGCATGGTCAGGCGATCTGTACAGCCAGGCCGCAGGGTTCTACGAGCTGCTTTTCTCGGATCTGCTGCTGACGACGCAGCTGTCCTTCGACGGGATCCCGCTCGCACCGGCGGCCGAGGTGACGATCACATTCACCTCGGCGCCGGGCAAGCGCGTGGCGATCGGCACGATCAAGCTGGGCGACTGGCGCCAGTTCATCGGCAACGGCTCCTGGGGTGGCACGCAGTACGGCGCGGAATCGGACCGCAAGAGTTACACCCTGCGCCAGTACAACCAGGACGGCACGTACAAGATCGTTCGGCGTGCGCGCAGCCGGAATGTGTCGTGCGAGATCGCGATCGATCCTGAGCAGGCGATGTATGCCGACTCGATCCTGGATGAGATTACCGACGTGGCCGTGCCGTTCGAAGCGAGCGGACTGCCGCGCTATGGCTACCTCAACACGGTGGGGTTCGTGACGGCCAGCATGCGCGCCGACTCGGCCGGGAAGACGTCTATTAAATTGAAAGTAGAGGGAAACATCTGATGGCAATTGCTCCAGTACCAACGTTGACGGACATTCCGTCATTCCCCGCGCTGGCCGACCGCGCGGCCGGCACCTACAATTCGAAGGCCTACGAATTCGGTACGCACATGGCGGACAAGTTCAATGGCGAGATTGCGGCCGTGGCCGCGAACGTCCGCAACAACGCCTTGGAAGCGCAGCAGAGCGCTCAGGCCGTCGAGGCTTCTGCAGCCAGCGCGGCAACGAATGCGACCAATGCCGCACGGGATGCAGCGACGGCCGCCAGTGCCCCGGGCACGAACGCCACGTCGACCACCAGCATGGCAATCGGCCTCGGCACGAAGACATTCACGCTGGCGCAGACCGGCAAGCTGTTCGGCCGCAGCAACACGATCACCATCTCGGCGCCCACCGGCGACAACTGGATGTCGGGTCCGATCACCGCGTTCAACTCGGCCACTGGTGAAATGACGGTCAACGTCACGAACATCAGCGGCAGCGGCACGTTCGCCGCCTGGACGGTGTCGCTGTCGGGCGCGGCCGGCCTGACCGGCGTGGTGAACGAGCTGCGCGCAGCGAACATCGCATCTGCTGCGACTACCAACCTGACCGCTGCGACGGGCAACCTGGTGCACATCACGGGTACGACGACGATCAGCGCATTCACGCTGGCATTGGGCGCCGAGCGCTCGGTGATCTTCGACGGCGCGCTGACGCTCATCAACAGCTCCGGCCTTTCGCTGCCGAGTGGCGCGAATATCGTCACCGCTGCGGGCGATTGCGCGCTGGTCCGTGGTGACAGTAACGGCGCCGTCGTCACGCATTACCAGCGCGTGAGCGGCGGCCCTGTCGTTGGCGGCGTGATTGCCAAAGAGTTCGTTTCGCCGGACCTAATTATTACCGCCGGCAGTAGCGCAACAATTGCTCACGGCTTGGGGGTGAGGCCAAAAATTATTCAAGGATATCTGCGTTGCATTGCTGGTCAAGATATTGGAGGTCGTGCGGCACAAGTGGGCGATATTGCAGTGGCTAACATGGGATTCTCATCCGGCGGTACCACTTCAACGCTCTACGGTTCGATCGTGCAGGCAGATGGTGCAAATATCTATGTATATTTTGCCAATAACGGGGGCGGTAACCCGTTTCAACAATTTCAATCAGAAAAATGGCGCTTCTTCTTGGAGGCATTCGCATGAAGACGAAATATTACGTGGACTTAAAAGGCGCCTATCTGGGCGCGTTCGTCGGTGCTCAGCCTCCAGTAGGTGCAATCGAAGTCCTTAAGCCACCAAGCAACGGAGAGGAGGTTTGGGACGGAGAGAAGTTTAATCCAGCACCTGCCCCCGTTCCGCAAGTCATCACATGCGGGCAGGGCCGCGAAGCGCTTTATAACGTCGGCTTGTTCGGCAACGTTCAGCCCGCGATCGATGCCATCGAAGACCCCGACGCCAAATGGCGAATTCAGAACGCGTGGGACTACCGCCCGGCATGGGAGCGGCAATCGCCGTTCGTCGTTGCGATGGCAGGCATCCTCGGGCTGGATGAAGTCGCGCTTGACGAACTGTTCATCACCGCTGCACGGCTGTAATCCTCGCGGCCCACACAGGCCCGGTCACAAACCGCAAGACACAGCCCGCCTCGGTGGGTTTTTTTTCGTCCCATCGAAAGGCAGCAATGAGCATCAGCAAGGTCACCCCGCCAGAAGTCGGCAGCTACGCCGGCGCCGCAGTAACAGTCGCCACCTCTCTCACCCTGACTGAGTTTGGGGTGATCGTCGGCATCGCCACGGCGCTTCTCACGTTCGTGCTGAACGCCTGGTACACGCACCAGCGCAACACCCGCGAGCACCTGCTGGCCGAACTGGACCGGCGCGAACGGGAAGTTCGCCTGCAGCAGTTGCAGGCCCAGCTGCTGGCACCGCTGGGCCCGCTGGGCTCGCTGACGAAACCGTAACACACAGCACACCCAGCGTCGGCGCCGCCGGCGCGCAACCCAAAGGACAGATCGTGAAATTCATTGACGACGCACGCGCGCAATTCCCGAAACTCTGGTCGGTACGCTTCGCGCTGCTGGCCGCCATTGCATCGGCCATCGAGGCCGGCATGCACCTGTACGCCAGCGGCACCGCGCCGATCCTGGTGGTGGCCGCCGGCTTGACCTCGCTCGGCGCAGCGCTCGCGCGCGTGGTGGCGCAACCGTCGGTGACCGGCAATGGTTAAGGGCGCACCCACCCAGCGGCGCGGTCTGGTCGCGCTGGTCGGCGCCGTGGCTGCGACCGCGCTGTTCACCTTCACGCCGCCGTTTGAGGGCACCAAGTACACCACCTACCGGGACATGGCCGGCGTGCTCACATACTGCACCGGCGCCACCGAGAACGCGGCCTGGGGCAAGACGTACACGCCCGCGCAGTGCCGCGCCCAGCTCGACCGCGACCTCGAGCGGCACGCCGCCGGCATCGCCATGTGCATCCCGCTCGCGCGCCTGACCGATGGCCAGAAGGTGGCCTTCGTCGATATCGCCTACAACATCGGTGTGGGCGGCTTCTGCGGCTCGAGCATGGCGCGGCGCACGAACGCTGGCGACATGGTCGGCGCGTGCAACGCACTGCTGGCCTGGAACAAGGTCAAGGTTCTGCGGCCAGTTAAAGGCCCCGACGGGAAGCCGCTCAAGGATGCCCGCGGCAAGGTCGTGATGCAGTGGGTCTACGAGGAAGTGCGCGGCCTCACGCGCCGGCGCCAGGCCGAGCGCGAGTTGTGCGTGAAGGGGCTGCCATGATCCCGGCCCAGTACCGCGCGCTGGTGGCCGGCCTGGGCCTGCTGCTGGCGATGGCGCTGGCCGGCGCCGCCGGCTGGTTCACGAACGGCTGGCGGCACGACGCCGAGATCGCCGAGCTACAGCGCGCGCACGCAGAAACCATGCGCAGCCAGTCTGAGCTGGCGCTGACCACGCTGCAGGTCGACGCCGCGCGCATCACCACGGCTGCCACCGAGTTTGCCGCCATTCAATCCACTCTGGCGCCGCGAATGTCGGCGCTCACCAAGGAGCTGCGCAATGCGAAACCTCTGCCTGCTGGTTGTGTGCCTGATGCTGACCGCGTGCGCAACCTCGACGCCGCAATCGAAGCCGCCAACAAAAGCATCCCTCGATAGCGCGTTGGCCGCGCCGTGTCCGGTGGTCAAGCGTCCGGCCGCGCCCGACTACGACGCGTGGCAGGAATGGATGAACGAATTGCTCGGCCAGTACGCTACGTGCGCGGCGCGCCACGCGAAGACGGTTCAGGCCTGGCCCAAGTAAAGCCACGGCGCGGCCCACCCTCCACCAGCACCCGCTGCACCACTGCCGGCGGCGTCTTCTGATCTCGCAGAACGCGCAGGCCGGCGTCTAGCCCGAACGAGATGGCGATGTTGACGGCCAGGTCAACGTATGCGGCGGTGAGGCGGTCGGTTCGTTGTTCCATAGGCTGATTATGTCAGGCTATGTGCTCGCTTTTATCGCCTGAGCAAAATTAGCCAGTGTGCATTGACGCGTCGACGCACTGCGCGAAGACAGTTCAGGCCTGGCCGAAGTAGGGCGCTAGTGCTCGGCCTCGCCCGCGGCGCGGGTGATGGCTCGCCGAGTGGCGGCGCCGGCGTCGTCCCTGTGCTGCTCGCTTGCCCATTCCTGATCGGCATTCATCACCAGCGTGGCCTGCTCCTGTACGTAGACCTGAAGTCGGAGCCTAACGAGTAAGTCGAGCGCATCGCCGCTGAAGACGAGCGGATTCCAGCTATGCACGACCGATCCGTCGGCGAAGTGCAGGTTGACGTAGCCCTCGCCATCAACCACCTCAACGCGCTCGGCGCCGATCGCGCGCGCCGCCCGCTCCAGTAGCACCAGGTCGGCCGCCGGAATGTCGACCCGCGGCGCTGCCGCCAGTTCGTCCAGGTCATCGTAAATTTCGTTGCCCATAGTCCCCTCCGATTAGACGGCTATTTTACTGCGCCGAAGCGGCGCTACCGACGCGCTTACGCTGGTGGTCCAGCAGCAGCCGAGGCTGTACTATTCAAACTTGCTGAAATGAATAGAAACAAGGGCTTGCATGGCTACGGCAGGCGACTCCGTAGTACAGCCGGCCTTGCGTAAGCTTTTGGTTTGAAAGAAGAATTTGGAATTCCCTAGTTAGCTTCATAGCCTACCGGGGGTTCGAATCCCCCTCTCTCCGCCAAAAATACTGAAAAGCCCCTGTGAAGGGGCTTTTTCAATTCCGCCTACCCTATTTCTACCAACACGAACCACTGGGCAGAAGCCGGGGTCAGGTCTGACAAACGGACACGGCCTGAACTGTAGTGCGGCATATTTGCCGTTAAGGCAGAGCTTGTGTCCGAATGTCAGACCTGACCCCGGCTATGCACAACCCGTCCGCGTTTTCCGGTATACCTTCGCGCGAGGCTGTGCCGAGATGGTGGTAATCCCGACAAAAAGCGGTCAACCGAGGGTCTGCGCCGGCTGGAGGTTCGCGCAAGCTGGGGGGCAGGTCGAGGCAGACCCTCGCATCACGCCACCATATATAATTGCAAAGTAGCCAACTTTGTTAATCATATGAATATTTCTAATCCTGTCTTCGCGGTAGCTTTGACGCTGTTGGCATTCTTGGCGGTCAAAATCACGTTCGTATTCGAAGGCAAGAGTTCTCCGCCGATGCGGTTTGGCACAATCAATGGTTTGCGGGGCTACCTCGCACTCTTCGTGATGTTGCACCATGCGTGCATGTGGTTCGTATTGGTCCACACCGGAAAATGGGATGTGCCTCGGCCAAATCTATACGGACCTCTTGGCCAGGCCAGCGTGCTCATGTTTTTCATGATTACGAGTTTTTTATTCTATGACAAACTACTGAATGCGCGAGAGCGCAGGTTTGACTGGAAAGCATTTTTCATCGGCCGTTTTTTCCGTATTGCGCCGCTTTATTATGTGGTCCTGGTATTTGTATTTTTAACTGTTGCCTATCTGTCAGACTGGCGCGTCGTCGAAAGCTTGCAGGCGATTTTCCTCGCCGTCGCCAAGTGGTTATTATTCACCATTCCTACTGCAGCCCCACTCAACGGCCACACCGATTCCTGGCTCATCATCGCTGGCGTGACGTGGTCGCTCCGCTACGAGTGGTGTTTCTATTTGGCGCTGCCCTTGATTTCGCTGGCCGTGGGACAACGTCCAGGTTGGCTCATGTTGCTTGTCTCGATCGCAGCGCTGATCATCGGTTGGCAGATCGGATTAAATATTCGATTTGCAGCTGTATTTGTAGGCGGTATCCTGGCTGCATATCTGGTGCGTGATCCGAGATTTACGCGATTCTGTGAAAAAAAGATCGCATCGGTATTGGTGCTGCTTTGCTTTGCTGCAGCCCTTCAATTCGACAATCTGCTGAAGATTGCGCCGTGTATCGCGCTGATCGCTGCCTTTTGTGTGATTGCCGGCGGTGCCGATATGTTCGGCATGCTCTCGTTACCGACGTCTCACAGGCTCGGCGAACTCGCCTACGGCATCTATTTAATCCACGGTATCGTGCTGTTTGCGGCGATCAATTTTGTTGTCGGCAAAGATGTCGCGGCTGGCATGTCCGTGCCAATGTACTGGATGGTTGTTGCGGTGCTGGCGCTGGTCACGCTGGCGCTGTCTGGCATGGCATACCACTACGTCGAGAAGCCAGGAATCGCTCTGGGCAAGAAACTTCGCAAGAAGCGCACATGATTCCTGGCCGGCCCTGATGGTCTACAGACGCATCACGACCGCTTGTAACGCAGCCACACGCCGCCACCGTCCTGAACCTCTGCCGATTCGAGTTTCAGGTAACTCGGCTGCTTCCAGGTCTCTTCGGCAATTTCAAACGACGCAGGATGATGGCCACGCCCATCGACCAGCGGCAATATCAGCACGCTGACTTCATCGACCAGGCCAGCATTGACGAAGGAGCCGCTGACGTGCGGGCCGCCTTCGACGATCAGTCGCTTCGTGCCCAGCTCATCGGCCAAGGTCTGCACGACCTGCGCCAGATCGATATGGGTTTTGCCTGCGAAGAAATACGACACTTCGATGGACTGCAGATAGGCCAGATAGTCGTCCGACACGGCTTCCGTCAGAACCGCAACAACGTGGGAGCCGAGTGCCTCATTGCTCTTCCATGCAACCTTGCCATGACCATCAATGGCAATGGCGTAGGTCTCTGCATCACGCTTGGCGAAATAGGGCGTACGTGGGATCGGCTCTTTCGCCAATCCTTCTGGATAACCTTCGCCATGCGCGATTTCTTCCATGGTCGTGCGGCCGCAAATCCAGCCATCGAAGTCAAACGTCGCGGCCAACTTTTCATACAGATCGCCTGCGGCTTTCTTGAAGGGCCGATCCCAGCCATCGGTCAGCGCGTGGCCGTCGATGGACGACATCATGTGGCAAATAACATAGGGTTTCATCAAATTCTCCAGAACGAGACAGCAGCAAATTGCTCGTCAATTAAAAGGGTCATGCCTCGTCATCAAAGTCGGCAGACAAACTCAGATCGCGTTGCATCGAGATGCCGTGAACACGTTCCTCCAGGCGTTCAACAACGGCATTGAAGCCCCAGGCGCCGAGCACGAGATGCCGTGGCGCGTCGGCGCCATTCGCAATCGTGACCATGGCCTGCGCGGCCTTGACCGGGTCACCGGCTTGTGTGCCGCTGGTTTCTTTCGTCCCGGCCAGGCGCTTTGCCGCCGTATCGGCATAATCGGTAATCCTGCTCGTCGTCTGACGCAAGGAGCGGCCCGCCCAATCCGTGCGAAACGGGCCAGGCTCGACGCAGGTGACGCCAATCCCCAGCGGTAGCACTTCGGCGCGCAGCGCGTCCGACCATCCCTCGACCGCATGCTTGGATGCGGCATAGTAGCCAGACCCCGGATAGCCGATGAGACCAGCGACCGAGGTGATATTGAGGATGTTGCCCTTGCGCTGCTCGCGCATCAGGGGAAGTACCGCGCGCGTCATGGCGAACAGGCCGAAAACGTTCGTGTCGAACTGCGCACGAATTTCAGCTTCTTCACCTTCTTCGACAGTGCTCTGGTAGCCGTAGCCGGCGTTGTTGACCAGAACGTCAATGCGTCCGAATTGTTCGCGTGTTGCGGCAACGGCAGCATCGATGTCTGCAGAACGCGTGACATCCAGAGACAGTGCGAGCACGCGCTCCGGTGCGCTGCGTTCGATGTCTGCAATGGCGCTCTTGTCGCGCGCGGTGACGACCACGCGCCAACCGCGCTGAACGATCAGTTCAGCCAGAGCCCGGCCCAGGCCGGTGGAACAGCCGGTGATGAACCAGACCGGCGTGTTGTCCTGCTCGGAAAAGCCCTGCATCACTTGTTCAAATGCTCGCGCACCTTCGCCGCACTGTTGCCCACCTGGCCAACCACGCGCTCCAGCTCTTCTTTACTGATGCCCAGGGCTTCAGTCCAATAGCGGACTTCATGGGCCTCGGTGAGACTGATGAGGTTGCGGTCTGGGTTGCCTTTGTTCGAAAGATTATCTGACATGGGTATCTCCTCAAAAACTGCAGGATGCGCGGCCAGGGCGTACCGAGTCAGTGCGTGATTTCACGAACCGCTTAACAACATGCATGCCGTCCTGATAACGCAGTGCTGCCTGTCTGTTGTTTTCACGGCATGCAGTTCGTCCACTGTTTTATGCAATTCGTCCACCGTGTGCCAGTGGTAGCCGCGTTTTGCCCGATGCCTCGCCTGAAGCTCTTCGCAGCTGCATGGACGGCAATAAAAATTGCAAAATTAATATTGATTCAGCATACCAAGAATCTGCTAAAATATTTTACAGGCAATAAAAATTGATAATAATCCACCAAAGTTTCATTGTCTGAGCCACGGCGAGCTCAGTAAATGCCGCTCCCCGTCACCAATATCGATAGTCCCCGGAGTCCATCTCATGCGCATCAAGTCAGTCCTGCTGTTGCTGTCCGCCTTCATCACCTTCAGCGCGGGCATCGCCCACGCCGGCCCGATCCTGGTCCAGAACGGCAATTTCGAGCTGACCTCGAATGGTGGCAACAAGAAAATCAACGGCACGACGGTCGATGCAAAAGGCACCACGCTGACCGGCTGGACCAGCAAGGAAGGTAGCAGCGGCTCAGGTGGCTACAACTTCGTCCTGGACGGCGCGACCGCTACCACGACCACGTCGGTGCTGCGGCTTGAAGGCACCAAAAACGGCTTCACCGCTTCGCCAACCGGCGGCAATTTCTTCGCTTCCGACTCGCAGTACTACCCGGGCCAACTGTCCCAGCTGATCAACGGCCTGACGATCGGCACCTCGTACCTGCTGACCTTTGATTTCGCACTGGCGCAGCAATCCGGCTTCGTCGGCGCCAACTACGACAATTACTGGCAGGTCGGCTTCGGCAAGGCCACCCAGAACAGCACCAAGCTGAGCATTCCGGATGACGGCTTCAGCGGCTGGAAGTCGGCCACGATGGCCTTTACGGCCACCAGCGCGAGCGAAATGCTGTCGTTCCTGGCTCGTGGCACCGCGCCTGGCGCGCCGCCATTCATGCTGCTCGATAACGTCGCGCTCAATGCCGAGGTGCCCGAGCCAGCCACCTGGACCATGCTGCTCGGCGGCCTGGGCCTGATCGGTTTCATGGCGCGCCGTCGCCGCAACGCGCAGGCCTGAACATATGGGCGGGTAGCGGCAGGCAAGTCTCCCGCTACCCGCCTGTAACGTCACCATGCACTTTTCTCCCGCCGAATTCGCCGCCACCGGGCTGCGCCTGTGCGTCTGGCTGATCCTGCTCACGGCCCTGTTCGTGCCGCTGGAACGCTGGTTCGGCGTGCGCCACGACGGGCCGAATGGCGAGCTGCGGCATGACCTCGCGTATTACTTCCTCAGCAGCCTGGTGCCCATCGTGCTGCTGAGCGCGCCGATGGCGTTGCTGGCCGCACTGGCCCCCTGGCTGGTGCCGGATGCGTTGATCACCGCCATCGCCGGCTTGCCGCTCGCCGTGCGCATGGTGCTTGCCTTCGTGATCGCCGAAACCGGCTTCTACTGGGGCCACCGGCTGAGCCACGAGCTGCCGTGGTTATGGCGCTTCCACGCGCTGCACCACAGCACCGAACGCATGCATTTTCTGGCCAATACCCGCAGCCATCCCGTCGACATGGTCATCACGCGCCTGTTCGGCATCGTGCCGCTGTATCTGCTGGGGCTGGCCAGCCCGACCGCGGCCGGCAGCGCCGCACCCGCCGCACTGATCGTGCTGGGCACGTTGTGGGGCTTCTTCATCCACGCCAACCTGCGCTGGCGCTTCGGCCCGCTCGAATGGTTCGTCACGACGCCGGCCTTTCATCACTGGCACCACAGCCGGCACGACCACATCAACCGTAACTACGCGTCCACGCTGCCGTTCCTGGACCGCCTGTTCGGCAGCCACTACCTGCCGCGCCACTGGCCGGCTGAAGTAGGGACGGACACGCCGCTCGCGCCCACGTTGAGCCGCCAGTTGATCGAACCGCTGCTGCCGGCGCCGCCAGTCAAACCGGTTGCCGAACAGTCATTTTGAAGGGCGACGCCAATACAACGGCGGCCCCCGAATCTGGTTGATTGACAGCGTGATCGCGTACAATGACGGGCCAATCACTACCAAACACACCTAATGGAATGGCTTTTTGACCCAAATATCTGGGTCGGCTTGTTCACCCTTGTCGTGCTCGAGATCGTCCTTGGCATCGACAACCTGATCTTCATCGCCATCCTGGCGGACAAACTCCCCCCGCACCAGCGTGACAAAGCCCGCCTTGTCGGCCTGTCGCTCGCCATGATCATGCGCCTTGGCCTGCTCACCGTCATCGCCTGGCTCGTCAAACTCACCGCGCCCCTGATTGTCCTTGGCCCGCTGACGTTCTCCGGGCGTGACCTGATCTTGCTGGTGGGCGGCTTCTTTTTGCTGGCCAAGGCCACGATGGAGCTGCACGAGCGCGTCGAAGGCAAGCTGCACGTGGCCACCGGCAAGCGCGCCTACGCCAGCTTCGCCGCCGTCGTCGCGCAGATCATCGTGCTCGACGCCGTGTTCTCGCTCGACGCCGTGATTACCGCCGTTGGCATGGTCGACGAGCTGGGCGTCATGATGGCCGCCGTTGTGATCTCGATGGGCGTCATGCTGTTCGCCTCCAAGCCGCTCACGCGCTTCGTCAACGCGCATCCGACCGTTGTCGTGCTGTGCCTGAGCTTCCTCTTGATGATCGGTCTGTCGCTGATTGCCGAAGGCCTGGGCTTCCATATTCCCAAGGGTTACCTGTACGCGGCGATCGGCTTCTCGGTGGTGATCGAGCTGCTCAATCAGCTGGCGCGCCGCAACTTCGTCAAGCAGGATGCGCACATCCCGCTGCGCGACCGCACGGCCGATGCGGTGCTGCGCCTGCTGGGCAGCACGCGCGGGATCGAGCCTGGCGACGAGCCGGACCCGGTGACGAACAAGCAGCAGAAGCAAAAGCCCGACGAGCCGACCTTCGAGCTTGAAGAGCGCAATATGGTCAGCGGGGTCCTGAGCCTGTCGCAGCGCTCGGTGCGCTCGATCATGACCAACCGCTCGGACATCTCGTGGATCAATATCGAGGACGACGCCGACACGATCCGTGCCCAGCTCCTGGCCACGCCGCACGGCTTCTTCCCGGTGTGCCGGGGCGAGCTCGATGAAGTCATCGGCGTCGCGCGCGCAAAGGATCTGATTGCCGACCTGACGCTGTCGGGCGCGATCGATGCGAACAATATCCGCGTGCCGATCATCGTGCCCGACGCCAGCGGCGTGCTCAAGGTGATGGACCGCCTCAAGCGCTCGCACGGCCAGCTGGTTCTCATCGCCGACGAATACGGCACCTTGCAGGGCCTGGTCACGCCGATCGACATCCTCGAAGCCATCGCCGGCGAATTCCCGGACGAAGACGAGCAGCCCGTGGTGCAGGACCTGGGCGGCGGGCGCTGGCGCGTGGATGGCACGGCCGATCTGCACTACCTGGAACAGGTGCTCGAGGTGGACGCCTTGGTGGGCGACACCGACGACTACACGTCGCTGGCTGGCCTGATGCTCGAGCGCTTCGGCACCTTGCCGCTGGTGGGCGACGGCATCGAGATCGAGGGTCTGCGCATGGAAGTTGAAGAGGTGCTGGAACGGCGCATCGCCTCGGTGCTGGTCACGCGCATCGCCGATCCGCTTTGAGGATAAGTTGAACGACCTTTTTTGACAGGGACACGATCATGCAAGCACTCTCCCGGGGCCAGCGCCTGCCCCTGTCCAACGTGGCGCCAGAAGGCGTGCTGCAGGCGGGCGTGTCGGCCCAGGGCCTGGCGCTCGATGTCGCGTGCTTTGCCCTAAGCGCCGAAGGCAAGCTGGCCGATGAGCGCTACATGACGTTCTTCAACCAGAGCGCGACGCCGTGCGGCGGCGTGGCGCTGAATGCGGCCGGCCAGGATGCTGCGGACTTCAGTTTTCAGCTCGCGCGGCTACCTGGCTGGGTCGAGCGCGTGAGCATCGTCGCCAGCACCGAGGGTGCAGCGACGATGGCGCAACTGCAGACCGGCTACCTGCGTCTGGTTGGTCCACAGGGCGAGTTCGCGCGCTTCACGTTCAGCGGCAGCGACTTTGCCGGCGAGCGCGCCGTCATGCTCGGCGAGCTGTATCGCAAGGATGGTGGCTGGCGCTTCATGGCCGTGGGGCAGGGCTTCAACGGCGGGCTGGATGCGCTGGTGCGTCACTTTGGCGGCGCAGTGGCCGACGATGCTCCCCAAGCTGCGCCATCACCATCGTTCGACCTCGAAAAGCGCGTGGCCCAGGCCGCGCCGCAGCTGGTCAATCTGGTCAAGTCGGCCGCCGTGTCGCTCGAAAAAGCGGGGCTCGCGCAGCATCGTGCCAAGGTCTGCCTGGTGCTCGACATCTCCGGTTCGATGAGTGCCTTGTACAGCAAGGGTCTGGTGCAGAAATTCGCCGAGCGCATCCTGGCGCTGGGCTGCCGCTTCGATGACGACGGCGAGATCGACGTGTTCCTGTTTGGCCGCAACGTCCACCAGGGCGAGGCGATGGGCCTGGCGAACTGGCCGAACTACATCAAGGGCATCATCGCGCGCCACCCGCTCGAAGGCGATACCCGTTACGGTGCCGCGATCGAAGCCGTGCGCCGGCATTACTTTCCGGATGCGCGTGGCGGCGAACGCCGTGCCGTCGCCAAGGCCGCCATGCCCGTGTACGTGATGTTCGTTACCGATGGCTCGACATCCGACAAGCCGCTGACCGAACGTCAGCTGCGCTGGGCCAGCCGCGAGCCGATCTTCTGGCAGTTCATGGGCATCGGCAAAGGGCGCAAGTCGAAAGCCAAGGCGCTGGCCAGCTTCGCCGACTCGGATTTCCCGTTCCTCGAAAAGCTCGACGAGCTTGATGGCCGCCTGGTCGACAACGCCGACTTCTTCTCGGTCGCCTCACCCGACGAGCATCCCGACGCCGCGCTGTACGACCTGTTGATGAACGAGTACCCGCAGTGGGTGAAGCAGGTCAGGGCGCTCGGCATGATCGGCTGACGTGCGGTAGAAGAGGGCGCATTTGTCATGCAAACAGGCCCCGAAATACCGCTCTTCTCAGCCAATCGAAACCAGTAGTCGCACGTTACTCTTGTCGTATCGTCAGGACGTCAATACGTCCACAGACCGTGTACAACAGGGAGAAACAACGTGTTTGAAGGATTCATCCAGCTCACCCCAACGGGCGTCGCGCTCACCATGGCCGCGTCGTACATCATGACCGTGTTTGCCAGCGAACTGTATCTGCACCGTTCGCGCAGCCACCGCGCAATCACGTTCCACCCGCTGCTGTGCCACCTGTTTCGCCTGTGGATCTGGCTGACGACCTATGGCGTGACCGCCAAGGCCTGGGTGGCGGTGCATCGCAAGCATCACGCCAAGTGCGACACGGTCGACGATCCACACAGCCCGCACATCCACGGCCTGTGGACCATCCTGACCAAGGGCACGCTCCTGTACCGCAAGGCCGCGCGCAACGCGGACCTGATCAAGGCCTATGGCGTGGGCATCAAGGAAGACTGGATGGACGCGCACCTGTACACGAAGCACCGCTTCCGCGGCGCGTTCCTGTTCCTGGCGCTCGAGATGCTGGTGTTCGGCATGACGAACGGCTTTTTGATCTGGCTGTTCCAGTTTTCGATCCTGCCATTCTGGGCCTCGGGCTTCATCAACGGGATCTTCCACGTGGTGGGCTACCGTAACTTCCAGACCAAGGAAGGGTCACGCAACTTCTTCCCGATCGGGATCATCTTCGGCGGCGCCGAACTGCACAACAACCACCACGCCAACCCGGCGTCCGCCAAGCTGTCGATGAAGTGGTGGGAGTTCGATGCGGGCTGGCTGGTGATCCGCATCCTCTCGTTCGTGCGCCTTGTGACCATCAACCATGTCGACCGGCTGCCGGCACCGGATGCGGCGCAGGCGCGGCGGCACGCGGCGGGTTGACGCCCGCCGGGCGCAGCTTCTTGCCGAGCCGGCGCCATCCGATCACCACGCCCGTCACGCTGAGCAGCAAACCACCGAGGCTCAGCACGACCAGCACGATGTCCCACAACGGGCGCCGCTCGAGCAGCGGCAGCCAGTCCCACGAATGCAGCATCGCGAACAGCCAGCGGCTGGCGCGCTTGCCGCTGTCGATGTGGCCCAGCACCGCGCCGGTGCGCGGGTCGAGATGCACCCAGGTCGCGTGCGGATCGGCGAACACGAGGCGCAGCACGGGCAGCGGCTTGTCGGCACCGCCCATCATCGTGTGCGCATCGCGCGCGTAGTAATACAGGTCGTAATCAACCAGTTGCTCGACCCGCGCGACGGGTGCGTCGACCAGGTGCGCGGCGGCAGTCTGCAGCGCCGCCGCGTCGAGCGTCAGCGGCCGCGCGGCGTGGCTGTCCAGCACCTGCGGCGCGCCGCCCGTGCGGTAGGCCAGCACGCGGTTCTGGCCCAGCACGCGCACCCAGCGCAGTTCGCGCACGGCGCCGGTGCTGGCGGCCAGCAGCGCTGGCGGCGCGGCGTCCTGGTTTGTCAGCGTCAATGATCCGCCCTGCAGCGCCTCCATGCGCAGCTTCGGCGCGCCCGTGTCAAAGATGTGCCACGGGTTCATCGACATCAGGCCGCTGAAGATCCACGCGATCGTCACCAGTGCAAACAGCAGGCCCGTCACGTGGTGCCAGCGCATCATCGCATTCGGGTACGGCGTGCGTGCGCCGCTGCGGTAGGGCGCGCGAAAGCGCCAGCGCAAGATGCCGGCTACGGTGCCGGACAGCGCAGCCGCGATGCCGGCAATGGCCAGGTAATTGACGATATTGGTCCAGTAGGGCTGGAACAGATTGCCGCGAAACGGATACAGCCAGTGGATCCAGGCGCCGGCGTAATTCCACAGCTGTTCGCTGCGCGTTGCATCGCGCACGACTTCGCCGGTTTTCCCGGACACGTACAGCAGCGTGCGATCTTCGTCGTTCACTTCGACCCGGTGCAGCGGGCGCTGCGCATCGAGCCCGCGCGAGTGGGTGAAGGCGTCTTCGTCGATCACGTCCTGATAATGCACGTTGATGCCTGGGCCGGCCCAGGCGGCAGCGCTGGCCAGCGCATGGGCCGCGTTCACCGTGTCCACGCGCGCGCCGCTGATGGCGTCGATGACGATAGGGCCGCGCTTGCCGCTGCCAACCGGCGTCGCCACATACACGGCGCGTCCGCCACTGGACGCCGCCAGGCGCAACCCGTCCAGCGGCTTGGAGACACCGGCCCTGGCCAGCGCCACGTCTGGTGCCAGCAGCGGCGCTGTTTGCGACAGCGCCGGCAGGTGCGCCAGCCGTTCGGCGTCGGTCAGCTTCGGGTAGCCGACATACATCATGACGATGCCCGATGCGAACCACATCGCAAACAGCACGCAGCCACCGATGCCCAGCCAGCGGTGGGTGAGGAACAGCCAGCGCTTGAGTTGTGCCTTCATGCGAGACTCCCCGTCAGAACGCCACGCGCAGCGACAAGTCTGCCGTGCGCGCCGCGCCCAGGTACGCCATCGTGCTGTTCACGTTGGCGGCGTAGATCCGGTCGGTCAGATTGCGCACGCGCCCGACCAGCGTGACGTCGCGGTTGATCTGGTAGGCCAGGCCCAGGTCGACGAACGTATAGGCCGGCCAGTACAGCGTGTTGGCGGCGTCCGCATACACCTTGCCGACCCGGCGCACGCCGATGTTCGTCTGCAGCGCCGGCGTGATGGTGTACGACAGCCACAGGTTGGCCACGGTCGCCGGCGTGTTGACCGGCGTCTTCCCGGCCAGCGACACGTTACCCTGGCGGTAGTTCTGGTATTCGGCGTCCACGTAGGTGATGTTGCCCTGCAGGCCCAGACGGCGCGTCGGCTGCAGGCCCACGGCCAGCTCGACGCCTTGCGATGTCTGCTCGCCCACCAGCAGGGTCAGGGCGCTGTTGTTCGGGTCCTGCGTCGCGATGTTCTTGCGCGTGATGTGGTACGCGGCCAGCGTCGCCGTGCCCTTGCCATCCCAGAATCCCAGCTTGCTGCCGATCTCGAACTGGCGCCCGGTGGTCAGTTCGCTGTTGGTGCGCACGTCCGCGAACGAGGCGGTCGACAGCACGCCGGACGGTGGATCGGCCGCCGTCGCGTATTGCGCATACAGGTTCATGTCGGGCGTGACGTCCCATACCAGGCCAAGACGGCCTGTCGTCGGCGTGTAGCTGCGCGCGAAGCTGGCCGGGCTGGCGCTGGTTACCTCGCGACGGTTGGTCAGGTCGAGTTCGATGCGCTCGTGGCGCAGCGCGGTCACCAGGTTCAGGGTGGGCACCAGCGCCGTGCGGTTCTCGAGATACAGGGCCGTTGTCGTGACCTTGTTGTCGCGGTCGGGCCGGAAGCCCGGGCTCATGCCCGGCACCGCGAAGAACCGTTCGGTGACGAAGTCGTACGGGTCGACCGTGCTGACCGTGGCGGGCAGGCTGTTCGGGAAGCGCGTCTGCTTGTTGACGCTGACGTCCAGGCCAAAGGCCCAGTCGCTGCGGCGCGCACCGATGCGGCTCTTGTACACGCCGTCCAGGCGATCGCCGACCATGCGCTGATCGTGGCGCTGGAGCAGGGCGGCCGAGCGGATCACGGCCGTGTTGGACGGGTTGAAGCGGTAGGTCTCGACATTGCGGTAGTCGCGCAGCGCATCGTAGAGATACAGGGTGTTCGTAAGCTGCAGTGCGTCGCTGACCTGCCACTTGCCGATCGAGCGCAGCCAGTGCACGCGCTGATCGTAGACGCCGTCAGCGCTGTTGTAGTTCTTGAAGCGCGTGGCCTCGAGAATGCGCGCCTGGCCAGCGATCGGGTTGGCCAGCGGCGTGCCCCAGTACGGCCGGTCCACGTCTTCCTGCTGGAATTCATAGGCCAGCGTGTGCGTCACGCCGCGCCCGAATTGTGACAGCAGGGACGCTGCCAGCTGGGTCGAGCGGCTGTCGACGCCGTCGATCGGGCTGCCGGTGTCGCGGTGGTTGATGTCGATGCGCGCGTAATGGCCATCGCTCAGTTGGCGATTCAGGCCGACCGATGCTTCTTTCAAGCCATGCGCGCCAAGCCGTGCCTGGGCTTCTGAGAATTCGCGCGTCTCGGCCAGTTTGGTGATGTAGTTGATCGAGCCGCCCACGGCGCCCGAGCCGAACAGAAAGCTCGATGGCCCGCCGATGGCTTCGACCCGGTCGACGATCCAGCTGTCGACAGGGCGCGCCGCGATCGCATACTGGACGTTGATGCCGTTGAACAGCTGGCTGATCGAGCCGCTGCCAAAGCCCCGGTAGCTCACGCCGATATTGCCCGGCGCATTGTGGGCGGTCACGCCGGGGATGGCGCGCAGGATTTCCTGCGTGTCCTGGGCACCGCGCACGTCGATCAGGGCGCGGTCGACAACCGTGACGGTGGCCGGGGTTTCGCGTGCGCTCAAGCCAAGGCGGCTGGCGGTATCGAGTGGCGTGTCGAGGTCGAGCAGGCTACCGGCGCGCGGTGCGTCAGCCGTGATCTCGACGGTGGGGATAGTCTGGGCGTACGCCTGCCATGGTGCGGCGAAGGTAAAGCCCAGGGAGAGCGCGATCGTGCGCGGCCGGGCGTGAAGACATGGGGTCATTGCATTTCCTGTGCGCGCGACGAACGGCGATGGCGCGTCGCGCATGGTCCGCCGGTGCTGCATGGGGATGCAGCGCCGGAATCAAGGGGTATGACGGATCAGGAAAGGGCGGCAGGTGGCCCGCGCGATTGCGCAGGCGTCCAGGCAAATTGCGGACGTGGGGCGTGGTAGAACAGGTGCGGGTACGGATCGGGCTCCAGGCTGACGATTTGCAGCGTGCCGGCGTACGGCGGCGGTGCAATGGCGGCATGCTGGTGCGAGCAGCACAGGTCACAGTGCGACATGTCGGGCACCGGCGGCGCCGTCGTCTGGCCCGCGTCGTCCACGACCAGGACGTGGCGGGTGCCGGTGGCGCTGCAAATCTCGGACAGATAGGCATTGGCTGGCTGCGCGGTGGCCAGGGCCATCGCATGCGACAGCACGGGCGTGAACAGGCCAAACAGGAACGCCACGAGGACGGTCCAGCCATACAGCGCGCGGGTTGTGCGAAGCCTGTGCATATGAAAATTATAGTCGGGGCAGCGCGCCGCGGCGCACGGGTGGTCAATTTGTCCATCTTACCGGCCGGCGCGTGACCGGGGTGCCGGCGATCCCGCGTGCGATTGATATAATCGCGGTCTACCATTCCCGCTACCGACGACCAACACGATGCCGCGCACCCTTGTCATTTCCCCGAACTGGATCGGCGACGCCGTCATGGCCCAGCCCTTGCTGCGCCGGCTCCGGGAGCGTCATCCCGAGCGCCCGATCGATGTCGTGGCGCCCACCTGGGTGGCCCCGGTCTGGCGCGCGATGCGCGAAGTCGACACGGTGCTCGAGTCGCCGTTCAAGCATGGCGCGCTGCAGTGGAAAGAGCGCAAGGCATTCGCGAAAATGCTCAAGGCGCGTGGTTACGCCGACTCGTTCGTCTTGCCCAACACGCTCAAGTTCGCGCTGATCCCATGGCTGGCCGGCATCCCGCGCCGCGTGGGTTACAAGGGCGAGATGCGCTATGGCCTGGTCAATGTCATGCACCACGACGACAAGACCGCACCGCGTCCGATGGCCCAGTTCTACCAGGCGCTGGCCGATGCGCCGGTGCGCGACCTGGCACGGCCCGAGCGCCTGCCCGAACCCGTAATGACCGTGGCACCAGCAGAAGCGCAGGCCGCGCTCGCGCGCCTGCAGCTGCCGGGCGGCGCGCACGTGGTGTTTGCGCCGGGCGCCGAATTCGGTCCGGCCAAGCGCTGGCCGTCCGCGTACTTTGCCGAGCTGGCGCAAATGATCCTGGCCCATCGCCCGGATGTGCAGATCCTGCTGCTCGGCTCACCGAAAGACCGCGCCGTCTGTGACGAGATCACGGCGATTGCGCCGCAGGCGCACAACCTGGCCGGTTCGACCTCGCTGGCCGAAGCCATCGCGCTGATCTCGCGCGCTGCCGCCGTGGTCACGAACGATTCGGGCCTGATGCACATCGGCGCGGCGCTGGGGCGGCCCGTGGTGGCCATCTATGGCCCGACCGATCCGCGTCACACGCCGCCGCTGTCGCAACTGGCGCAGATCCTGTGGCTGCACATCGAATGCTCGCCATGCCAGCAGCGCGAATGCCCGCTGGGCCACCAGAATTGCATGAAGCAGATCCTGCCGCAGGCTGTCTGGCAGCCCTTGCAATCCATGCTTGCCGCCGCGTGACGCGGGCAAGCCAAACGATTTAACAGAGGACCCCATCATGATTCTGGTTACCGGCGCCGCAGGTTTTATTGGCGCGAACCTCGTGCATGCGCTGTCAGCGCGCCAGCCGTTCAGCGTGTTCGCCGTCGACAATATGTCGCGGCCTGAAAAATTCCATAACATCGTCGACGCCGAGATCGCCGACTACGCCGACAAGGAAGACTTCCTGGTGCGCCTGAAGGCCGGTGAATTCGACAACAAGTTCACTGCCGTGCTGCACCAGGGCGCGTGCTCGAACACGATGGAGACCGATGGCCGCTACATGATGAAGAATAACTACGACTACACGGTCGCGTTGTTTGAATTCTGCCAGCGCCAGGACATCCCGTTCATCTACGCGTCGTCGGCCGCCGTGTATGGCGCCGGCACCGTGTTTCGCGAAGAGCGCCCGCTCGAGCGGCCACTGAACGTCTACGGCTACTCGAAATTCCTGTTCGACCAGTACCTGCGCCGCTACTGGGCCACCAAGGGCAAGGATGCGGGCAGCCAGGTCGTCGGCCTGCGCTACTTCAACGTCTACGGGCCGCTGGAAGGGCACAAGGGCACGATGGCGTCGGTACCGTTCCACCAGTACCACCAGTTCCTGAAGGACGGCAAGGTGCGGCTGTTCGGCGCCAACGACGGCTACGAAGCCGGCGCGCAGATGCGCGACTTCGTCTACATCGACGACGTCGTCAAGGTCAACCTGTTCTTCCTGGACCATCCCGAACAGCGCGGCATCTTCAATCTGGGCACGGGCCGCGCGCAGCCGTTCAACGACCTGGCGGTCGCCACGGCCAACGCGCTTGCCAACGAAGGCAAGCCAGCCTTGACGCTGCAGGAGATTGTCGATCAGGGCCTGCTCGAGTACCTGCCGTTCCCGGACAAACTGAAGGGCAAGTACCAGAGCTTCACGCAGGCCGACATCTCGGCACTGCGCGCGGCCGGCTACAACGAACCGTTCACCGACGCGGCCACCGGCGTGGCGAAATACATGGACTGGCTGCGCGCGCAGCCGGTGCGTTGATGGTCAGGGGCGGGTGTACTGCATGCCCAGTGCGGTTTCACCTGCCACCTGTGCCTTGTTTTCCGGGCTTTCGCTGAATGCGATCAGCAAACGTTCGATCGGCAGGCCGTTGTTCAGCTGCTGCAACCAATACGTAGCACCGGCCTCGTCCGGTGCCCGATGCAGCACATTGCGGTACATGGCGGCGATAAGCTGTGTTGGCGTTGGCGCCCCCCATACAGGCCGGCGAACTCGCCGGAGCGCGCGAATTCGCGGCCCATGTCGTCAAGTGACAAGCCGCCATCCATCGCACGAATCCAGAATCCAAGCCCCCGGTCGTCCGGCTGGCGATTGAAGGCAGCGCGGTACAGCCGATAGGTCTTGCCGGCGCTGCCTTCGGCATCGAAGGCCAGCGTCACATCGGCAAATTCCAGGCGATACGGGTCGCGCACGGTCTGCGTGCCGTCCCGGCCGGTGTTATCGAAGACGGTCAGGACATTGTCGCTGCGCGTGACCGTGTAGATCGAACGCGGCCCGCTGAGCGTGGCGCCGCTGACGGTCACGAACGCCGGTGCGCCGGGATCCGAATCGTACAGATGCGCCAGTTCCACGCGCGGGATCAGCAGATAGGCGCCCGGCCTGGCGTGACTGAGCGTGAAGGCCCCATCCGCGCTGCGGTAGTCGCCCGCATCACTCGGCGTCAGCGCATCGAGCCCTTCAACGGTGACGGCGCTGACGCGCCACCCCGTGTCCGGTCCGAGGTAGGCAGGGCCCGTGGCATCCATGACCAGTCGCAGCCGGATGATTTGCCCGCGATAGGCGCTCAGTGCGACCGGCAGCGTACCGGTCAGCGGTACCATCGAGCCTGTGCCAGACTCGCTGTAGACATCTTTCCAGCTCGCCCCGTCGTCGCCGGATACCTGCACCCGGAAACGCTGTCCGCCCGATGCCAGTTGCATGGTACGGTTGACCAGCACCCGGGCGCTGTCGCTGGCGACGAACAATGGCTTGCCGAGCGTGGCGCTTTGCAGACCCCAGTCGCTTTCGCCGACATGAAAGCGCAGCGCGCCAGCTGCAATGATGTCGTGGTGCCCGGCGTTCGCGCTCGTCCAGTGGGCGGTATCGAGTGGTGCCCGGGTAGTGCCGGTGGCGGCGCGCAGCATGGCTGTCACGCTGTAGCCGGTGGCGCCGGACAGCGCCGCGATGCGTACCTGGTACGGCGTGTCTGGCCGCGTGTCTGCCAGCGCGGTGAGCATGGGCTGCAACCGGTTGGTGCTGGCGACGGCCGGATCGATGACCGTGACGTCGTAGTTGAAGCTGCGCGCGCCCTTCGCGATCACGACATTGGTGATGCTGACGCGATAGCGCACGTCGTTTGCCGGCTGCGCATGGTGGCCTGCGGGGTCGATGTTCGCCATTTTCCAGACGAGAGTGTTTTCGCCAACACCGTTTTTCACGGGTTCGAGCGTGACGTTGACCGGTGCACCGTCGCGCGTGACGCTCACCATGGCCTGTGTGAAGTCGGCGTCGGGATACGACAGTGACCAGCGTTCGTACACGGTTGCGTAGGGCACGTAGCCCTTCGCCGGCCATGCAACGAAATCGTCGCGTACGGCCGACCTCGCGCCGAAATAATCGGTATCGGTCACCCACAGTGCATTCGCTGCCCACAGCTTTCTGCCGTCGATTTCACCTGCAGGCACGTCGCCGGTGCCCATCGTGCGTGTGTTGGGATGGAAGATCCAGCGCCGGTGTCCGACAGGTCCATTGTCGCTGCCAGGATCCTGGATATAGCCGTCGATGACCTCGGGGCCCATCGTGCCGAGCGCCAGATTCGAGGAAATCGCTGCATCGGCACCTTCCTGCGTGTAGAACTTCCAGGTCGGTGGTGGCGTATGCGACAGCTGGCCGGCCGCACTCATGATCAGCGCTGCGTGCTGTGCCTTGGCGCTGTTCTGCTCTGATAGCCGGACGGCAGCCGGGAGGCCCGCCATCGCCCGATACCAGTTCACGCGTTGTATGACGGCTGCCCTGAACGCGGGAGTCGTCGTGCCTGGCGCGCCAGCCGCATGGTTGCCGGTCCAGCCGATCGGCGGCGTCGGTTCGCGGTGGATGCGATTGTAGAACAGGCGTACTGCCTCGCGGTCGTTCGTATCGATCGTGAATGGCGCACCGTCGACAACCAGCGCGGACTCCTTGCGCTGGTAATCCACGCCCGGTGCGAAGCCTTGCGCGGCCCGTGCCGCCTCATTGGTGACGGGCGTACCGAGCTGTATTGCAGTGCGCGGGGAGGCCATGGACGCCGCGCTGCCTGTCTGCAGTGCTGGCGCGTCGGATTGACCTCCGCAGCCAGCCAGCGAGAAGACCAGCAGCATAGCGACACCATGTGAACGACTGAACATAATTATTGCCTAGTGGAAAATTCCAATAATTATGCCGTAGGGAAACAGGTGTGTATAGCAGAGAAGGCGTCGTTTGCGGGGATATGCGCGCGGCATGAACAGCAGCGACGTATACATCTTGTTTACAACTGCTGGCAGCTTTTATATCCGGTTTTTATGCCCGAATCGCTAACCTGCTCGTGTTCCATGCGGCGCCATCGTGCGTCGTATGGGTTCCAACACAACCAAGAGCAGACACCATGAATGCATCGATTCAAGCGCGCCGCGCCGGCCTGGTGGCAGCCGCCATCCTCGCCATCAGCGGCGCCGCGCACGCCCAGACCACCGGCGCCGTCGAGGTGGCAGAACCCGCCGCTTCCGCATCACCCGTTACCTTCAACGCCGCCATCACGTCGGACTACCGCTACCGTGGTATTTCACAGACGCGCCTGCAACCGGCGCTGCAGGGCGGTCTTGACTACGTCCACGCCACTGGCTGGTACGTCGGCGCCTGGGGCTCGAGCGTCAAGTTTGCGAAGGACGCCGGGGGCGATGGCGACGTCGAGATCGACCTGTACGCCGGCAAGCGCGGCGAGCTCGCGGTCGGTTTGTCTTCCGGTCTGACGTACGACGTCGGCGTGCTGCGCTACCTGTATCCGGACAATGGCCTGGGCCAGGTCGCCGGCTTCGTCAACGCCAACACCACCGAGGTGTATGCGCAACTGGGCTACGGCCCCGCCTACATCAAGTATTCGCACGCCACCACCAACCTGTTCGGCTTCGTCGACAGCGAAGGCAGCGGCTACCTCGACATCGGCGCCAGTCTCGACGCGGGAAATGGTGTCACGGTGCTGCTGCACGCCGGCCGCCAGCGCGTGGACAACAACCCGGCAGCCGATTACACCGACTGGAAGATCGGCGCTTCGCGCAGCTTTGCGCTGGCCACCGTCGCCGTGGCGTATGTCGGCACCAACGCCAGCAAGAGCGCCTACGCCTCGCCAAGAAACGGCAAGTTCACGGGCCGCGACGCGCTGCAGCTGACTCTCAGCCGCACCTTCTGAATCCAACCACCAGAATAACAACCTCGCTGAAAGCGAACGTCCATGGATCTTATCTATATCGGCGCGCTCCTCGTCTTCGTCCGCCTGACTTGCCTCCTGGTGAGCGGTTGCGGACTCCTCGGAGGCAAGCAATGAATCTCTCCTACGCGATCGGCGGCCTGGCCGCCTGCGCGCTCCTGGTCTATCTGCTGATCGCCTTGTTCAAACCGGAGGACATGTGATGGCCACCACTGAACTGATGACGCAGTTCCTGCCGCTGCTGGCGCTGTTCCTGGTCGTGCTGCTGGCGCTGGCCTGGCCGCTTGGCGCGCTGCTGGCGCGCATCGGCGCCGCCGACATCAAGCCAGGCGCCGTGCCCGGCCTGGGCTGGGTCGGCGGCATCGAGCGCGCGCTGCTGCGCGCTGCGGGGCCTGCCGCCGGCACCGCCCAGACCTGGAAAGCCTATGCGCTGGCGCTGATTGCCTTCAATGCGGTGGGCGTCGTGTTTGTCTACGGTCTGCAGCGCCTGCAGGGCTGGCTCCCGCTCAATCCAGAAGGCATGGCGGGCGTGAGCCCCGATTCGAGCTTCAACACCGCCGTCAGCTTCGTCGCCAACACCAACTGGCAAGGCTACAGCGGCGAGCAAACCATGAGCATCCTGACCCAGATGGTCGGCCTGGCCGGCCAGAACTTCTTTTCGGCCGCCACCGGCATCGCCGTTGCATTCGCGCTGATCCGAGGCTTTGCCGCGCGATCGGCCGGCGCGATCGGCAATTTCTGGGTCGACGTCACGCGCTCGACGCTGTACGTGCTGCTGCCGCTGTCCGTGATCCTCGCCGTGTTTCTGGTGGGCCAGGGCGTGGTGCAGAACCTGTCGCCGCATGTACAAGCGCAGGTGATCGAGCCGGTCGCCTACACGCAGCCGGCCAGCGATGGCCAGGCCGCGGTCGAAACGCGCGCCGACACGCAGGTCATTCCAATGGGTCCCGTCGCTTCGCAGGAAGCCATCAAGATGCTGGGCACGAACGGCGGTGGCTACTTCAACGCCAACTCGGCGCACCCGTTTGAAAATCCGACCGCGCTGTCGAACTTCGCGCAGATGATCGCCATCTTCCTGATCCCGGCCGCACTGTGCTTCGCGTTCGGCCGCATGGTGGGCGACTCTCGCCAGGGCTGGGCCGTTCTGGGCACGATGACGCTGATCTTCGTGATCGCGGCCATCGGGGCCTTCGCCGCGGAGCAGCAAGCCAATCCGCTGCTGGCGCCACTGGGCATCGACCAGGCGGCAAGCAGCCTGCAGTCGGGCGGCAATATGGAAGGCAAGGAGACCCGCTTTGGCATCGCCGCATCGAGCCTGTTCGCGGTCGTGACCACGGCAGCATCGTGCGGCGCGGTCAACGCCATGCACGATTCGTTCACGCCGCTGGGCGGCATGGTGCCGATGGTGATGATGCAGTTCGGTGAAGTGATCTTTGGCGGCGTGGGCTCGGGCCTGTACGGCATGCTGGTGTTCGCGATCCTGACGGTGTTCATCGCCGGCCTGATGATCGGCCGCACGCCGGAATACCTGGGCAAGAAGATCGGCGCATTCGAGATGAAGATGGTTGCCGTCGTGATTCTGGTGACGCCATGCCTGGTCTTGCTGGGCACTGCGCTGGCCGTGACCACCGGTCTTGGCGCGGCCGGCGTGGCCAATCCGGGCGCGCACGGCTTCTCCGAAATCCTGTACGCGCTGACGTCCGCCGCCAACAACAACGGCAGCGCGTTCGCGGGCTTGTCGGCCAATACGCCGTTCTATAACACGCTGCTGGCCGTGGCGATGTGGTTCGGCCGCTTCGCCGTGATCGTGCCGGTGCTGGCCATTGCCGGCTCCCTGGCCGGCCGCCAGCGCCTGCCCACCACGCCTGGCACCTTGCCCACCCATGGCCTGATGTTCGTCGCCATGCTGGCCGCGATCGTCGTGCTGGTCGGTGTTCTCAACTACGTTCCGGCGCTGGCGCTGGGTCCCGTGGTCGAACACCTGCAATTGTTCGGAGAATGACAATGGATCAATCAATGATCAACCCAACTGAAGCAACCCCGGTCCAGGCGCCGCGCAAATCGCTGAACCTGTTCGATGGGGCGCTGGTGTGGCCGGCGATGCTCGACGCGCTCAAGAAGCTCCATCCGCGCACGCAACTGCGCAGCCCCGTGATGTTCGTCGTCTACGTCGGCAGCATCATCACCACGCTGCTGTGGTTCCAGGCGCTGGCCGGGCACGGCGAAACAAGCGCCGGCTTCATCCTGGCCACCGCCGTCTGGCTCTGGTTCACGGTGCTGTTCGCGAACTTCGCCGAAGCACTGGCCGAAGGTCGCAGCAAGGCGCAGGCGGCATCGCTGCGCAATCTGCGCCAGACCGTGACGGCCAAGAAGCTCGAGGCGCCCAAGCACGGCGAGCCATGGCAGGCCTGTCCGTCGGGCGATCTGCGCAAGGGCATGTTCTTCCTGGTCGAAGCGGGCGACGTGATTCCCGTGGACGGTGAAGTGGTCGACGGCGTGGCCTCGGTCGACGAAAGCGCCATCACCGGCGAATCGGCGCCCGTGATTCGCGAGTCGGGCGGCGACTTCGGCTCGGTCACGGGCGGCACCCGCGTGCTGTCGGACTGGCTGGTGGTGCAGGTGAGCGCCAATCCCGGCGAGACGTTCCTGGACCGGATGATCGGCATGGTCGAAGGTGCATCACGCAAGAAGACGCCGAACGAGATTGCGCTGACCATCCTGCTCGTCGCGCTGACGATCGTGTTCCTGGTCGTGACGGTGACGCTGCTGCCGTTCTCGCTGTTTGCGGTGCAGGCGTCCGGCAGCGGTTCGCCGGTGACGCTCACCGCGCTGGTCGCGCTGCTGGTGTGCCTGATCCCGACGACGATCGGCGGCCTGCTGTCGGCCATCGGCGTGGCTGGCATGAGCCGCATGTTGCAGGCCAATGTGATTGCGACGTCGGGCCGCGCGGTGGAAGCGGCCGGCGACGTCGACGTGCTCCTGATGGACAAGACTGGCACCATCACGTTCGGCAATCGCCAGGCGTCCGCCTTTCTGCCGGCGCCCGGCGTGACCGAAGAAGAACTGGCCGACGTGGCGCAACTGGCGTCGCTGGCCGACGAGACACCGGAAGGCCGCAGCATCGTGGTGCTGGCCAAGAACCGCTTCAATCTGCGCGAAAGGGCGATGGAGTCGCTTGGCGCGGTGTTCGTGCCGTTCACGGCGCAGACGCGCATGAGTGGCGTGGACCTGGGGGAGCGGCAGTTGCGCAAGGGCGCTGCTTCGGCGTTGCGCCGTCATATGGAGTCGCTCGGCGCGGTCTGGCCTGGCGACGTGGAACGCAGCGTCGACGAAGCATCGCGCCGTGGCAGCACGCCGCTGGTGGTGGCCGATGGCAGCCGCGTGATGGGCGTCGTTGAACTCAAGGACGTCGTCAAGGGCGGCATCCGCGAGCGCTTCGCCGAACTGCGCCGCATGGGCGTCAAGACCGTGATGGTCACCGGCGACAACAAGCTCACGGCGGCAGCGATTGCGGCCGAAGCCGGGGTCGATGACTTCATCGCCGAAGCCACGCCGGAAGAAAAGCTCGCGCTGATCCGCAGGTACCAGAGCGAAGGCAAGCTGGTGGCGATGACGGGCGACGGCACCAACGACGCACCGGCGCTGGCGCAGGCCGACGTCGCGGTGGCGATGAACTCGGGCACGCAGGCGGCCAAGGAGGCCGGCAATATGGTCGACCTGGATTCGAATCCGACCAAGCTGCTGGAGATCGTCGAAATCGGCAAGCAGATGCTGATGACGCGCGGCGCGCTGACGACGTTCTCCATCTCGAACGACATCGCCAAGTACTTCGCGATCGTGCCGGCCATGTTCGTCGCCACCTATCCCGAGCTGAAGGCGCTGGACGTGATGGGGCTGACCAGCCCATCGTCGGCCATCATGTCGGCCGTGATTTTCAATGCCCTGATCATCGTGGTCCTGATCCCGCTGGCGCTGCGCGGCGTGCGTTATCGCGCCATCGGCGCGGCGGCCCTGCTGCGCCGGAACATGCTGATCTACGGCCTTGGCGGTCTGCTGCTGCCGTTCGCCGGGATCAAGCTGATCGACATGGCGCTCGCTGCGCTCAATCTGACCTAGGAGTTTTCATGCAATCGATTCTTCGCCCCGCACTCGTGCTGTTTGCGGTGCTCACCTTGATCTGCGGCGTGCTGTATCCACTGGCCGTGACCGGGATCGCCCAGGCGGCGTTCCCCGCGCAGGCCAATGGCAGCCTGTTGGAACGGGACGGCAAGACCGTCGGCTCGGCGCTGATCGGCCAGTCATTCAGCTCGCCGGGCTACTTCTGGGGCCGTCCATCGGCCACCGGTCCGATGGCCAATAACGGCGGCGGTTCGGGCGGCTCGAACCAGGGCCCGCTCAATCCGGCCCTGCAGGAAGCGGTCAAGGGCCGCGTCGCTGCGCTGCGCGCAGTCGACCCGTCCAATATGGCGCCGGTGCCAGTCGACCTGGTGACAGCATCGGCCAGCGGTCTCGATCCCGAGATCAGCGTGGCGGGCGCGCAGTACCAGGCAGCGCGGGTGGCGCGTGCGCGCGCGATGCCGGTCGAACGGGTCGGCGCGCTGATCGAACGGCACACCGAGCTGCCGCTGCCTGGCTTGCCAGGTGCGCCACGCGTGAACGTGCTGGCGCTGAACCTGGCGCTGGACCAGGCGGCCCGCGTGGCCAGCGTGGCCAGCAGCCGCGAAAGCGGGCATACTCGTTAGACCATGCCTCACGACGACCAGCGACCCGACCCCGACGCACTGCTTGCGCAACTGCGCGAGCAGGACCGGCGCGCCGCGCGCGGCCGCCTGCGCATTTATTTTGGCGCCTCGGCCGGTGTGGGCAAGACCTACGCCATGCTGCAAGAGGCGCGCAAGCTGCAGCGCGAGGGTGCCGCGCCGCTGGTGGGCATCATCGAAACCCACGGGCGCACCGAGACGGCCCGCCTGCTCGACGGGCTCGAACTGCTGCCGCGGCGGCGCATCGATTATCGCGGCAAGACGCTGGACGAATTCGATCTCGATGCCGCGCTGGCGCGTGCGCCCGGCGTGATCCTGGTCGATGAACTGGCGCATTCGAACGCGCCGGGGTCGCGCCATCCCAAACGCTGGCAGGACGTCGAAGAACTGCTGGCGGCGGGCATCGACGTGCTCACGACTGTCAACGTGCAGCACCTGGAAAGCCTGAACGACGTGGTGGGCGGCATCGCCGGCATCCGCGTGGCCGAGACGGTGCCCGACCGCGTGTTCGACAGCGCCGACGAAATCGTGATGGTCGACCTGACGGCCGACGCGCTGCTGGCGCGCCTGAAAGAGGGCAAGGTGTATCAGCCGCAGCAGGCCGAGCGTGCGGCCGGTAATTTCTTCAAAAAGGGCAACCTGATCGCGCTGCGCGAACTGGCGCTGCGCCGCACGGCCGACCGTGTCGAAGGCGACGTGCGCGCCTGGCGTGAAGCGCAATCGATCGATGCGATCTGGAAGACCGGTGCCGGCCTGCTGGTATGTCTCGGACCCGGAGCGCATGCCGAACACGTCGTGCGCAGCAGTGCGCGCATGGCGTCGCAACTGGGTACGGGCTGGCATGCGGTGTATGTCGAGACGGCGCGCCTGGGCAAGCTGCCCGAGGCTGCGCGAGCCCGCATCATGGATACGCTCAAGCTCGCGCACAGCCTGGGCGCCACCACGGCCGTGCTGTCGGGCGAAGACATTGCGGCCAGCACGCTCGACTACGCGCGCGATCATAACCTGTCGCGCATCGCACTGGGCCGGGATGGTTCGCGCTGGCCGTGGCGCCGGCGCACGGCGCGCCGGCTCGCGCGGCTTGCGCCGGGCGTGGACCTGATCGAGATCGGGCAGCCGGCGGTGCCGCCTGCTGCGAGCGGCGTGATGGCGGCTGCGGCTGCACCTGAGCCGCCGCGCCAACCCTTGCTGCCACACGCGTTGGCTGGCGGTGCGTGCCTTCTCATGGCACTGGTGGCCACGCCGCTGCAGCCGTGGCTCGATCTGGCCAATATCGTCATGTTGTTCCTGCTGGTGGTGCTGCTTGTGGCCATGCGCTTCGGGCGCGCGCCATCGGTCACCGCCACCTGCGTCGGCGTGGCCAGTTTCGATTTCTTCTTCGTGCCGCCGCGTTTCGATTTCGCGGTGAGCGACGTGCAGTATCTCGTCACGTTCTCCGTGATGCTGGCCGTGGGCCTGATCACCGGGCACCTGACGGCCGGCCTGCGTTTCCAGGCGCGCGTGGCGGCGCAGCGTGAGCGGCGCGTGCGCGCGCTGTACGAATTTGCGCGCGAGTTGTCCGGCGCGCTGGCGGCATCGCAGGTGTTCGAGTCGAGCCGCGCCGTGATCCAGAATGCGTTCGGCGCGCGCGCCACGCTGCTGGTGCCCGATGCCGACGAGCGGCTCGGCATGCCAGCGGCGGAGGATGGCGCTTCTGCAAGCTCGGCGCCCGGCAACTTCGACCTGGGCATCGCCCAGTGGGCGTACGACCACGCGCAGCCGGCCGGCCTGGGCACGGACACGCTGCCAGCATGCCCGTTGTTCTATCTGCCGCTGGTGGCGCCGATGCGCACACGCGGCGTGCTGGCGATCGAGCCGGAAGGCGGGCGCTGGGTCTTGATTCCCGAGCAGCGCCGCCAGCTCGACGCACTGGCGGCACTGGCAGCGATCGCGCTCGAGCGCGTGCATTACGTCGAGGTGGCGCAGGCCGCATTGGTGAACATGGAATCGGAGCGGCTGCGCAACTCGCTGCTGGCGGCGCTGTCGCACGATCTGCGCACGCCGCTCACGGCGCTGGTGGGCTTGTCCGAATCGCTGCTGCGTGGCGAGCCGGCGCTGCCTGCCAATTCACTGGCGCTGGCGCAGGCTCTGCATGATGAAGCGGTGCGCATGGGGACCCTGGTAGCGAACCTGCTGGACATGGCGCGCATCGAAAGCGGGGAAGTGCGCTTCAACCTGGAATGGCAGGCGCTCGAAGAAGTCATCGGCAGCGCACTGCGCGCGTGCGGCGCGGCGCTGCGCCAGCACACGGTCACGGTGCGTCTGCCGCCCGACATGCCGCTGGTGCGCTTCGACGCCGTGCTGATCGAACGCGTGCTGTGCAACCTCGTTGAAAATGCCGCAAAATACACGCCGCCCGGCGCGCGCATCGAGATCTCCGCCATGGCGCGCGGGGCCTGGATCGACGTCACGGTGAGCGACGACGGTCCCGGCCTGCGCGCCGGCAGCGAGGAAGCGATCTTCGAAAAATTCACGCGCGGCGAGCGCGAATCGGCGCTGCCCGGTGTGGGCCTGGGCCTGGCGATCTGCCGCGCGATCATCGGTGCACACGGCGGTATGATCCGCGCCTGCACATCAACCCTGGGCGGCGCCGGCTTTGTGTTCTCGCTGCCGGCCGGCAGCCCCCCTGAACTGGACTTGCTGTCGATGGAGACAAACGATGCTTGACGCGCCTTGCGCACTGCTGGTGGAGGACGAGCCGCAGATCCGCCGCTTCGTGCGCGCCGCGCTTGAACAGGAAGGCTGGCAGGTGCACGAATCGGTGAGCATGGCGCGCGGCCTGATCGACGCCGGCACGCGCCGCCCCGACCTGATCGTGCTCGATCTCGGCCTGCCGGACGGCGACGGCATCGACTTCATCCACGATGTGCGTAAATGGTCGGCGGTGCCGATCATCGTGCTGTCGGCGCGCGTGGCCGAAGGCGAGAAAATCCGCGCCCTCGACGCCGGCGCCGACGACTACCTGACGAAACCGTTCGGCACCGGCGAACTGCTCGCCCGCGTGCGCGCCACGCTGCGCCGCCAGCGCCAACCGGCCGCCGGCGGCGACAGCAAAACGCACTTCAGCGACGTCTCAGTGGACCTGCAAGACCGGGTGGTCACACGAAACGGCGAACACGTCCACTTAACGCCTACCGAATACCGCCTGCTCGCCGTCCTGGTCAGCAATGCCGGCCGCGTGATGACGGCCCCGCAGCTCTTGCGCGCCGTCTGGGGCCCTGGCCACGCCGAAAGCGGCCACTACCTGCGCATCTACATGGGCCACCTGCGCCACAAACTCGAACCCGACCCCACCCAACCCCGCCACCTCCTCACCGAAACCGGCGTCGGCTACCGCCTTTGGCTCGGCTAATAAATCCCCCAATCAATATTAAATAAATTAGGGTCTGAGTAGAATTAAAAAGCAATTTTCAAAGTTGCCAGTTAATTCGACTCCGACCCTAATTAATTTGCAATACTTTCCCAAAATCTAAATTAGGGTCAGAGTCGAATTGTTTGACAACATTCGGTAATTGCCCAATAAATCTACTCTGAGCCTAATTAATTCTGTCTTTGACCTGTAATTTTCTTGCACTGTCGAATTCTATGGCAAAAAGAAAGATTCCCGAATCATTTAAATACACCGCGAATTCGATTCAATGAAACCAGGAATCAAACTATCGAAAAATTGCGATCAATTGCTCAATAATTCGACTCTGACCCTAATTAATTTGCAAGAGTTTCTGCAAGAATAAATTAGGGTCAGAGTCGAATTGTTTGACAACTTTGAGTAATTGCCCAATAAATCTACACTGACCCTATTTGTTGGGGAGGCCTTGGCCGCCGATGGGTTCGGTTTCGAAGCGTTCGCCGAAGCCGGCGATGAGGGGACGGGCTTGTTGGATGGCGGCTTGGACTGACTGGAGGGTCAGTGAGGCCTTGTGGTTGTCTTGCGAGTCCCAGGTTTCGGTAATCCAGATGGCGTCGGCGTCCTGCTTGTCCTTGGCGATGATGTAGGCCAGGCAGCCGGGCATCGCGGTGGTGCCTTCCAGCAGGATGGCGATGAGGGCGTCGCGTTGGCCCGGGGTAGAGCGCATTTTTCCGATCAGACCGTACATGCGGGGTGTCTCTTTCATCGTGTTGGTGGTGGTGACGGGGGGTGCGGCGGCGCGGGACTGGGTCAGCGGCAGGGCTATTAGCGCCCCCAGTACCTTGCGGCGGGATACGGGCATGCCTGTTCTCGCGTGGAATTGTCCTGAGGAAGTATAGGTGTGCCCCCTGACGCCGCCAAGCACAAACGGGCGTCTTGGCGCATTCGATGCAGGTCGGGTTAAGATGGCTTTTCCATCATCCTGTCACGAAAGCCTCGATGCGACTTCATCCTCTTGCCCTGGCCGTCAGCGCCTGCATTTTCTCCGTCTCCCAGGCTGCACATGCACAGCAGCCGGCCGCCGTGTCCGAAACCGCACTGCGCGCCCACCTGTCCTTCCTTGCCGACGATCTGCTCGAAGGCCGCGGCACCGGCCAGCGCGGCGGTGACCTGGCCGTGCGCTATCTGGAAACCCAGGCTGCGCTGATTGGCCTCAAGCCCATCCCCGGCGGCGGCTATCGCCAGAAGGTCGAGATCGAGGGCTCCAAACTTCTCAGCGGCAGCGCCACCTTCACCGCCGGCGGCAAGACCTTCAAGCCGGCGCTGGGCAAGGGCGTCGTCATGGGCACGAAGAGCGGCAATGAGAACCTGTCGTTCGATGCGCCTCTGGTCTTCGTCGGCTACGGCGCCGCCGCACCCGAAGAAAAGTGGGACGACTACAAGGGCCTCGACGCCAAGGGCAAGATCCTCGTCATGATGGTCGACGATCCCCAGCCTACCGCCGAAGAGCCCAACCGCTTCGCCGGCAAGGCCTACACCTGGTATGGCCGCTGGGTCTACAAATTCGAGGAAGCCGCGCGCCGCGGCGCCGCTGGTGTCCTGTTGATCCACACGACGCCATCGAGCTCCTATCCGTGGAGCGTGCCGGCCAATGGCTTCGGCAACGAGCGCTTCGGCCTCAAGGGCCCGGGCAATCCGATGGAAGGCTGGCTGCACGAAGACACCGCGCGCGAGCTGTTCGCGGCTGGCGGCCATGACCTCGACAAGCTGCGCGCGCAGGCCGAGCGCCGTGATTTTCGCCCGGTCGACCTGAAGGTGGCGGGGCATGTCGAATTGCGCTCGGCGATCCGGCCGGTCGAGCAGTTCAACGTGATCGGCATCGTGCCCGGCACCGACGCCAAACTGAAAGAGCAGGCCGTCGTGTATTCGTCGCACTGGGATCACATGGGCATGGCCGAACTGAAGGCCGGCGACGATCCGAAGGCCGACCGTATCTACAACGGTGCGATCGACAACGCATCGGGCACGGCGGCGCTCCTGGTGATGGCGGCCGAAGCGGTCAAGAAGCCGGCCAGGCGCACCCAGATCTTCTTGTGGCCCGCCGCCGAAGAGCAGGGCCTGCTGGGCGCGGCGGCGTATGTCGCCAACCCGGTCTGGCCGCTGGCGCAAACGGCCGCCGACCTCAATCTCGACAGCCTGAACTTCGTCGGCCGCACCCGCGATATCGGTGTCGCCGGCGCGGAGCGCAGCAGCCTGTTCGAGACCTCGAGCCAGGTGGCCAGGTCGATGGGCCTGAAGATCGCGCCAAGCACGCCGGACATGTCGGGTGCCTACTTCCGCGCCGACCACTTCGCGTTTGCCAAGGCGGGCGTGCCGGCGTTTAACGTCGGCTCGGCCGTGTTCTCGGGCGATGGCCACTTCGAGTTCGAGCAGCACCAGAACGAATCGAGCACCAACATCAAGGGCTTCAAGGACCACTACCACCAGGTCAGCGATGCGTACCGGCCCGAGTGGGATTTGTCCGGCATGGTGCAGCAGGCCCAGTTCACGCTCAACCTCGGTTACGCGGTCGCGAACGCGCCCCGCATGCCGACCTGGAAGAAGGGCGAAGCCTTCGGCAGCGTCAAGCGCAAATAGGTTCGTCGCCAGCGCTTACACGGCTCACACGGGTCACACGGCAGCGGCGGCCCCACTGGCCGCCGCCGTCAGGATGCGATCCAGGTCGGTCATGTCCACCGGCTTGACCAGATGATGGTCGAACCCGGCCTGGCTGCTGGCATCGCGATCCTGCGACTGGCCATAGCCCGTAACCGCCACCAGCAAGGCGTTCGCGGTCGCCGGTGCTGCGCGCAACTGGCGCGCCAGTTCGTGGCCATCCATCCCGGGCAGGCCGATGTCGAGCAGGCAGGCGTCGGGCACAAACTGCGCGGCGCGCCGCAGGGCATCGAACGGATCGTGTTCGACCGCCACCTCATGCCCCGCTGCGCTGACGTACATCGCCAGCACCTGCGCCGCGTCGATATTGTCGTCCACCACCAGCACCTTGAGCTGCTGCAGCGTGCCCGCCTCGGGCTTGTTCGCAGCGCTAATGCCGGCGCTGCGCTCCTCGCTGCGCGGCAGCGTCACGATGAAGGTGCTGCCCAGACCCTGGCCCGGGCTCTCCACGCGCACGCTGCCGCCATGCAGCTGGACCAGGCTGCGCACCAGCGCGAGCCCGATTCCCAGCCCCCCCTGCGTGCGGTCGGGCGTGCGCTCGCCCTGCACGAACATCTCGAATGCACGGTCCAGTTCTTCGGGCAGCATGCCGATGCCATTGTCTGCCACCACGATGCGCAGGCGCGATGCGTCCAGTTCGAGCGCCACGCGCAGCTTGCCGCCGGCGGGCGTGAACTTGACCGCGTTGTGCAGCAGATTGCCCACCACCTGCACCAGCCGTTTGCGGTCGCCCATGACCCAGGCCGGCGTTGCTGGCAGCGATGAGGTCAGCGTGTGGCCTCGCTGGCGCAGCGGTTCCTGGACCTGTTCCATCGCTTCGGCCAGCACCTCGTTGACATCGAGGCGCACTTTCGACAGCGTCACCAGGCCGCGCGTGACGCGCGACACGTCCAGCAGGTCGTCCACCAGGCCGGCCATGTGCCTTGCCTGGCGCGCGATGATGCCGCTGATCTGGCGCGTGCGCGCCGGGTCGAGCGTGTCATGGCCCAGCAACTGCGCGCCGGACGCGATTGGCGCCAGCGGATTGCGCAGCTCGTGCGCGAGCATCGCCAGGAATTCGTTCTTGCGCTGGTCGGCCTGGCGCAGCGCTTCTTCGGCGTTGACGCGGTCGGTCACGTCCTGGATCGTGCCGCGCAGCGCCGACACGCGCGCGTCGCCGTCCTGCACCGCCTCGCAATGCAGGTCGATCCAGATGCGGTGGCCTTCGGCATGCAGCACCTGTAGTTGCAGCCTGCCGCTGCCGCCGGTGCGTTGCAGCTCGCGGATCAGCGCACTGGCGCGCTGCCACGATTCTTCGGGCAGCACCGACCCGCGCTGTTCGTCGAATGGCGGCAGCTCGCGTCCGTAGATGTGCGGCACCGATTCCGACGTGATCAAGTCGCCGCCCGGCAGTTGCATGTGCCAGGTGCCGAAGCGCGCCATGCGGTGCGCGTCGCGCAGTTCGGCTTCCTTGATGGCCAGCGCTTGCGCGCGTTCGCCGAGCAGCGTCGATGCAGCGCTGATGGCCTCGGCTACTTCGGCCGCTTCCTTGACGTGCACTTGCGTGAAGCGGGGCGGCGTTTCGCCTTTGCCCAATGCCACGGCCGGCACGGTCAGGGCCTGGACGGAACGCGCGAGGCGTCCGCCAATCTGCCAGGCCAGCCACAGGCCGACGGCAAACAGCAGCAGCACGCCGGTCAGCAGCGCAGCCAGCGGCTCGAACAGCACCTGGTTCAGGTTAGAGCGCGGCATGCCGATGGCGACATGCCAGCCCGTGGCTTCGGAGCGGGAGTAGAAGGTGAGCAGGGCGACGCCTTCCTGCGACACCGACTGCACGATGCCTTCGCGCTGGCGCTGCATGGCGCGGAACAGTGGATCGGTGACGCGGTTGCCGACGAAGCGCTCCGGGCTCAGGTTGCGCGCGAAGATGGTGCCGCCGGCATCGACCACCGACGCCCGTGCGCCATCCGACACGGATCTGGGCGTGAGCATGTCATCGAAATACCCGGGCCGTACGCCGATGCTCAGCACGTAGGCCACGCTGCCGTCGATCATCACCGGCACGTCGACGCTGACGGTGGGCTCGCCGATGACCTTGCCGATGAAAACGCGCGAGATGCCTGGCCGGCCGCTGGCAAATACCTTTTCCAGCGAGTCGGACGGTTCGAGCGGAAGGCGTTCGCCATAGACCACGGCGGTGTTGAGGATCTGCTGGCCGCTGCGTTCGCGCAGCACGGCGACCATGCCGTCGCCGGCCAGTTGCAGCGCCTCGCGCGCCTGGCGGTGCACGAGCGGGAAGTCGCGGTCCTGGAGTGCATCGAGCGTCGACAGGGTCTGGGCAATGACCTGCGCCTGCAGCAGCTTGCTGTCAACCGTGTGCACGAGCGCGCGCACGGTCTGCATGGTGTTGCGCTCGAACTGGGCGCGGCTTTTCTGGTACTGATGGACGAACAGGAGAGATGCGCCGACCACCCCCGGCAACAGGGTTACCAGGACCAGCCAGAGCAAATAAGCCCGCAGTGGTCTGCGGGGCATGGTGGACGATATGCCAGTCACATTGCTTTCCAGAACGTTTAATCCGGCAAATTCTACGCGACAAACTGTTGGCGCACACATTCGTTCGGGCGACTAGCAGCAGGCTGTGTCGGTCAGCGCCGGTTACGCGTGAACAGTGTCTTGTAATAAATTGCCGTCGCGTGCCAGCGACCATTGGGCGTACAAGCGTATTCGGGCAACTCACCGACCCGTTCGTAACCGCTTTGTTGCACCAGGCGCTCGGCGCCGGAACCCACTGCCGCATCCAGAAACAACAAGCCGCGGCGCAAAGCCAGTGCTTCGATTTCGAGGGCTTGCAGCAGCGCCATCCCGATGCCGCTGCGCCGTACGGTGCAGTGTACGAGCAACTGTTGCACTTCAGCGCGATTATGGCCGTTTGGCTTTGTAATTAATGCTAACTGGATAGTGCCGACCAGCACGCCGTCACGTTCCGCTGCCAACAGGACGCGCTGGCCCAGACCGACTTCTTCCGCAATGCCTTGCCAGTAGGCGTCGAGCTGTTCCTGGTCGAGACCGTTGACGAACCCCAGTGAATGGCCATCGGCAACCGCATCGAGGAGCAGCGTGCCCAGCGACGGCATGGATTGGGCGATGGTGCGTGGATCGAGTCTGCGGATGATCATAAAACTCCCGGAACAAAGGGTGGGTGGATTGTCTCTTTATTTAAAGCACGATGCATGCCACCACGCTTAGCGGAGATGGTCAGTGTGTCATCACCTGTTGTGGACGCGCCATACCCCAGGCCTTGACCAAGGTTTTATTTTCTCGTATTGACATCGATCTATCGACATGAAGAAAGGTCGCTTGTAATGTTCTCTCACGGTAACTATTTTCAGCGACTCGCGCTGCACAAGGATGACCATGACAGAACCAAACAAGAAACGCCGTGCCTTGGCACTGGCAAATCTGCGCATCGGCAAACGACTGGCAGTGGGCTTTGGCCTGATCTGCATCATGTTGATCGTGATGATCGTACTGAGCAATGCGATGCTGGCCCGCACCAATGCCGGCACCGACGAGATCGTCAACGGACGCATGCCGCGCATCGCGCTGACCACCCAGATGCAGGACCGGATCAACGATATCGCCATCTCGCTGCGCAATATGATCCTCAGCGAGAGCGGTTCCGACCACCGGCGCCAGGTCAAGGACATCATGGCCGCGCGCGCGGCGATGGACGCCATCCTGATCAAGCTGCGGGCCTCGCTGCACAACCCGAAGGCGATCGAGCTGCTGGCGCAGATGGAAAAGGAAACCGCGCTGTACAAGGCCGGGCAGGATGCGATGATCAAGCACCTCGAGGCCGAGGAAGTCGACGAGGCGCGCGCGCTGCTCGGCGAAGACCTGGGTCCGCTGCTGATGCGCCTGAAGCGGGCAACGTCCGAGCAGACCGCGTTGCAGGTTGCGATTGCGGACGAGGCCGCGCGCGACGCGGCCGCCACCTACCGCAATACCAGCCTGCTGATGTGGGGCCTGGGCGGCGTCGCATTGCTGCTGTCGGTGCTGGCGGCGTGGGCAATCACGCGCTCGATCACGCGGCCGCTGGCGCAGGCGCTCACCGTGGCCAATACGGTTGCCGCCGGCGACCTGACCAGCCGCATCGAGGTAACCACGCATGACGAAACGGGGCAGTTGCTGCAAGCCCTCAAGACCATGAACGAAAACCTGGCGCGCACCGTCGGCACCGTGCGCGTGGGGACCGACACGATTGCGGTGGCCGCGGCCGAAGTGGCGGCGGGCAGCCACGACCTGTCGATCCGCACCGAGCAGCAGGCCGCGGCGCTGGAAGAAGCAGCGTCGTCGATGGAAGAGCTGACGGCGACCGTGCGCCAGAATGCGGACAACGCGCGCCAGGCCAATGTCATGGCAGGCCTGGCCTCGAGCGTGGCCTCGCGTGGCGGCGACGTGATCGAGCAGGTGGTCGGCACGATGGACGGCATCAACGCATCGTCGAACAAGATCAACGACATTATCGGCGTCATCGACGGTATCGCGTTCCAGACCAATATCCTGGCCCTGAATGCGGCCGTGGAGGCAGCCCGGGCGGGCGAGCAGGGCAGGGGGTTTGCCGTGGTGGCGGGCGAAGTACGCAATCTGGCGCAGCGCTCGGCGGCGGCGGCGCGCGAGATCAAGGGCCTGATCCAGGATTCGAGCGGCAAGGTCGCCGAGGGCGGCAAGCTGGTGGCGCAGGCCGGCCAGACGATGCGCGAGATCGTCGACAGCGTGCGCAGCGTGACCGACATCATGACCGAGATCAGCGCCGCCAGCGTCGAGCAGACCGCGGGCATCGAGCAGATCAACCAGGCCGTGGCGCAGATGGACGAGGGCACGCAGCAGAACGCGGCGCTGGTCGAAGAAGCGGCAGCGGCGGCGACCTCGATGCGCGAGCAGGCGGCCCTGCTGGCGCAAGCGGTGGCGGTGTTCCAGATCGATGGGGCGCAGAGGCAGGGGGCGTCGGCGGCAGTAGCAGTAGCAGCGGCGCAGCCGGTGGCGCCAGCGCGGGCTGTCCCGGTGCCTGCACCGGTCGCCGCACCAGCACTGGCACCGGCGCCGACACCGGCCCCGGCCCCGGCCCTGCGCAAGGCAGTCGCACCGGCCAAGGCACCAACCAAGCCAGAGGGCACGTCCGGCGCGACACCAGTGGCGGCCGGGGATTGGGAAGAGTTCTGACCTCGCGCTGAGCCAGCCCTGGTTTTGCCGTTCAAACGGCGTCGGCATTAAAAAACGGCACGCTTCGGCTTGCCGTTTTTTTTGCACGAACAACCAACACATGCGCAAATGAAAACGTGCGCATCGTCCAGTATTCATTGCAATCGCGCTGGCATTGCCGGTTCGTTAGCGTGCATGCATCGTTATCGTCCGCATTAGAACTTACCCTGCTTGCCGAAAAGAAATATAACGAAATCTCACGGCATTGGAAGGTAATCTCATGGAACACGCAGTCAACGATCGCGAAGTACTCTCTTTCCGCCTCGGCAAGGAAGAATACGGCATCAGTATTCTCAAAGTGCAGGAAATTCGCGGCTACGAGGCGCCGACGCGCCTGGTCAACGCGCCCGAGTTTCTCAAGGGCGTCATCAATCTGCGTGGCCGGATCGTGCCGGTGGTGGACATGCGCATCAAGTTCGGGTTCGCCAATCCAGCCTATGACAGCCTGACCGTCGTAATCATCCTGAACATTGCGCAGCACGTGATCGGCATGGTGGTCGACAGCGTTTCCGAGGTTGTCACCCTTGAAGCCGACCAGATCCGCCCGGCGCCCGCCATGGGCACGCTCGATGCGGGCTATCTGCGTGGTCTCGGGACGGTCGGCGAACGCATGCTGATCCTGCTCGATATCGACGCCCTGATGCAATCCGAAGAACTCGGCGTCGTGCCGTCGCTCCCGCTGGCCGCCTGAGCCACCCCGCAGAAAGAACAATCCCATGAAACTTGGTAATCTGAATATCGCCACGCGCCTGTCGCTTGGCTTTGGCATCGTCGGCGTCATGCTCATCGCGATGATTGTGATGAGCAATGCGTCGCTGCTGCGCGTGAACAATGGCACCAGGGATCTCGTCGAGCACCGGATTCCGGCGATCGAGATGAGCAACCGGTTGGAAGGCCAGATCAACGTCATTGCCATCGCGCTGCGCAACATGATGCTCAATGCCGAGCCGACCGACCGCCAGAAGCAGGTGGATGCCATTGGCAAGGCGCGTGCGACGATCACCTCGACGCTGACCGAGATCGAGCCGCTGCTGACGGCGCACCCCGATGAACTGGCCATCCTGCGCACGATGCAGAGCACGAGCACCAGCTACCTGACCGGCGTCACCGAACTGCTCGCGCTGATCAATGCAGGCCAGGAAGAACCGGCCAAGGTCTACCTCACCAACGAACTGCGCCCGCGCCTGGCCAAGCTGAAGGAAGCCACTGCCGCCGAACTGGCGCTGCAAAAGGACCTGAGCGCGAAAGCTGCAGCAAGCGCCGCAACAACCTATGACAGGACGATGTGGCAAACCTGGGCCCTGGGCGGCCTGGCGCTGGCGTTCGCGGCCCTGGTGGCCACGCTCATCACGCGTTCGATCACGGTGCCGGTGCGCCGTGCGCTGGAAGTGGCCAATACCGTTGCCGCGGGCGACCTGACCAGCCGTATCGACGTCACCACGCAAGATGAAACCGGCCGCCTGCTGCAGGCGCTCAAGACCATGAACGAGAGCCTGGCGCGCACCGTCGGCGCCGTGCGGATTGGCACCGATACCATTGCGGTTGCCGCCGGCCAGGTGGCGGCGGGCAGCCAGGATTTGTCTGGCCGCACCGAGCAGCAGGCCGGCGCGCTGGAAGAGACGGCATCGTCGATGGAAGAACTGACGTCGACCGTCAAGCAGAACGCCGACAATGCGCGCCAGGCCAACAAGCTGGCCGAGACCGCGTCGAACGTGGCCGCGCGCGGCGGTGAAGTGATTCACCAGGTGGTCGATACGATGGACCAGATCAATGCATCGTCGAACAAGATCAGCGACATCATCGGCGTGATCGACAGCATCGCCTTCCAGACCAATATCCTGGCGCTCAATGCGGCGGTGGAAGCGGCCCGTGCGGGCGAGCAGGGCCGCGGCTTTGCAGTCGTGGCCAGCGAAGTGCGCAATCTGGCGCAGCGTTCGGCGGCAGCGGCCAGGGAAATCAAGACGCTGATAGGCGACTCGAGCAGCAAGGTTGCCGACGGCAGCAAGCTGGTGGCGCAGGCAGGTTCCACGATGCAGGAAATCGTTGACAGTGTCCGGCGCGTGACCGACATCATGACCGAGATCAGCGCCGCCAGCGTCGAGCAGACCGCCGGCATCGAGCAGATCAACCAGGCCGTGGCGCAGATGGACGAGGGCACGCAGCAGAATGCAGCGCTGGTCGAGGAAGCGGCGGCGGCATCGGCATCGATGCAGGAGCAGGCAGCGATGCTGGCGGCTGCTGTGGCGGTGTTCAGGATCGATGCCGGGCAGATGGCCGACGCCGTGCCCGCCGATGTCGCCGTTGTGCGTGCCAGGCCGGCAGCGGCACCGGCAGCGGCAGTGAAGAAGGTTGCCATTGCCCATGCCAAGCCGGCCGCAGCGCCGAGCCCGACGCGGACGCAGGCCAAGGCGCCTGTGGCTGAGGACGAATGGGAAACGTTCTAAGCTGCTCTGAATCTGTATGGCCGGATGACGGGCGGTGAAAAAAAACGGCAAGCCGCAGGGCTTGCCGTTTTTTGTTGCCTGGTCTGAATGCATTAGGCGCTGTCATCGTCAGCGATGGATGAGGCTGACTGGAATGATCTCGTGACCTCATGACCTCATGATCCCGTGCGACCGTGATCCCATCATCCCATGACGCCGAACGCCACGGTTTCCCACTGAAACCGGTACGCTATCCGGTGCACCCGACGCATCCCCTATTTAACGTTGACAGCGCCAACCGGCGAACCGCAGACGTAAAAAAACGGCAGACCCTGCGGTCTGCCGTTTTTATATCCGTCGCGCACCAGGCGACATGCGCCCGATGCAGTACGGCGTCGCTTAGAACGAGTGACGCACGCCGACGTTGTAGACCTGTGGGTCCGCGCCGAAGGCCGTTGCTGGCAGGGCGATGGTGCCCGATGGCGAGGTCAGCGAGAACACGCCGTTGTTGTTGTTACGCAGTTTTGCGTACGATGCGTACACGTTGGTGCGCTTCGACAGGGTGTAGGTGTAGGCAACGGTGACTGCCTTGCCTTCTGCGCCGCTGGCCAGTTCTTGCTGCTGGTAGTTCAGGAAGACGCGGTTGGCGCCGAAGCCATACGACACGCCGGCGTTCTTCTGCTCGTACTTGGCGCTTGGCAGGATGCCGGTTTCAGGATCAGCAGCCATGTAGCCAGCGCGCACTTCGAAGTCGCCGAACTTGTAGCCGATACCTGCGTTGTATTCTTTGTCGTCGCCGGTCGCCAGGCGCTCGACGTTCTGGTAACCAGCGCCGATGTACAGGCCAGCGTTTGCGTATTCCAGCGAAACGCCGGTCACGTCGCCCGATGGGTCGATGCTACGCTCGCCGGCGCCGTAGGCTGCGCGCAGGGTGAAGCCGCTCAGAGCATTGCTCTGGTAGTTGACCGAGTTCGACAGGCGACGGGTCAGGCGGTTGGTGCCGAAGGCAGCCAGGTTCGAACCGTAGAAGCCCTGGCCCAGGGTGTCCGATGCGCCGGCAACAGCAGCGATCGGGCCATATTCACGGCCGACGGTCACGGTACCGAAGGCGCCTTGCAGGCCCACGACAGCGCGGCGCTGGAACATGTTCGAATCGGTTGCGCCGGTATCGACGGCAACAGCGGCTTCGATGTTGAACAGTGCCTTCAGACCATTGCCCAGGTCCTCGGTACCGCGGAAGCCGATACGGCTTGCCGATTGGGTACCCGACGACACGACGGTGCGGCTGCTCTCGCCAGGCGCATCGTTGTTTTCAACACCGATCGACGCATCGACCATACCGTACATGGTAACGCTGGTTTGGGCTTGGGCGACGAGTGGCAGTGCCGACACGAGGGCGATGGCAAGAATTTTGTGCTTCATGGATGAATCTCCAGTGTTTGTTTGTGAAATAGCCTAGTAATCATGACATGCCCGACGGACATCTGTCACCGGGTTCCCCCAAGCGGAATTGTCACGAAATCGACCGGAAATCACATCCGAAAAACCGCGATACGGTCCGCTTTTCATAGGAGAATCGCCGGTTTCAACGACCATCACAGCCAACAGAATCGGGGTCGCAAACCGTATAAAATATTGCTGAAAATCAACCAAGGACGTTGCAGGGACGCCACATTTTTGGCCTTGACAGGTGCTGCAATGCGCAATAACGGTGCATACATACGGTTCGGACCCAGGCGCATAGCAGGGGAGGACGGGCTTGGACGGCTGTTCTGCCCGCTTGGGCATGAGGGAGGAAGGGTTTTTCTTGCACCGCAATAGTGCATGGAAAATTTCTGACGCGGGTAGGCCGGCGACGCTGTCGGTCCGGGTGACGGGGCGCGTGAATCGGGTCAGCCCGGCCAGTCATGCGTGCATGCTACGATCACGGCGTCGTCGGCCAACCCCTGTTCATCAAGGATCACATCACTGTGCAAACCGGTATCACGCAAGCGCCATTCGGCCAATTGCCAGACGGCGCTGCCGTCACCCAGTTCACGCTTACCAACGCCCATGGCATGGTGGCGAAGATCATTGACTTCGGCGGCATCGTCACCGAACTGCACGCGCCCGACCGCGAAGGGCGGCTGGCCGACGTGGTGCTCGGTTTCGACACGCTCGAACCCTACTGCACTGACAGCCCGTACTTTGGCGCGCTGATCGGCCGCTATGGCAACCGCATTGCCAGGGGGCGCTTCACGCTCGACGGCGTAGAGGTGCAGTTGCCCGTTAACAACGGCAACAACCACCTGCATGGTGGTGCTGGTGGTTTCGACCGTGTCCTGTGGACGGCGACGGTCGATGGCGCCAACCTGCGCCTGGCCTACCGCAGCGTCGACGGCGAGATGGGCTATCCGGGCAACCTGGATGTCACCGTGGTCTATACACTCAATGACGCCAATGAACTGGTTGTGCGCTTTCACGCCGTGACCGACAAGGCCACGCCGGTCAACCTGACGCAGCACAGCTACTTCAACCTGGCTGGCGCCGGCGACATCCTCGGTCACGGCCTGACCATCGACGCCGACCGTTTCGTGGCGATCGACAGTGAATCGATTCCGACGGGCGAACTCGCCCCGGTCGCCGGCACACAGTTCGATTTCCGCCAGCCGCGCCCGATCGGCGAGCGGATCGCACAACCCGACCAGCAACTGCGCCACGGCAGTGGCTACGACCACAATTTTGTTCTGAACAAGCCGGAAGGCGCGGCGCTGACCAGGGCTGCGCGCGTGAGCGAACCCGCCTCGGGCCGCGTGCTGGAACTGTGGACGCAGGAACCCGGCGTGCAGTTCTACAGCGGCAACTTCCTCGACAGTTCTCTGTCCGGCAAGGGCCGCAGTTACGGGCATCGCAGCGGCTTGTGCCTGGAGCCGCAGCATTTTCCCGATTCGCCGAACCAGCCACAGTTCCCGAACGTGATCCTGCGGCCGGGCGAGGTCTATGCCACCGAGTCGCGCTTTCGTTTTACCACCGAGGCGGCGTGATGCAGGTACTGACTGACACCCGGCACGAGCTGGGCGAATGCGTGCTGTGGTGCGAGCGCACCGGTCGCCTGCTGTGGACCGATATTCCGGCCGCCACCCTGTGGGCGTACACGCCGGCATCCGGCCGCACGGCCAGCTGGCCGATGCCCGAGCGCCTGTGCTGCTTTGCGCTGACCGGCAGCGACGACCGCCTGCTGCTGGGGCTGGCGTCCGGTCTTGCGTTCTTTACTTTTTCGAGCGGCAAGGTCACGCGCATCTGCGATGTCGAACCAGACATGCCATCCACGCGCCTGAACGACGGCCGCTGCGACCGCCAGGGGCGTTTCGTGTTCGGCATGTTCAACCAGGCCGACAATCCCAAGCACGCGCTGGGCGGCTTCTATCGCTTGAACCTCGACCTGTCGCTCGAGCGCCTGCCGTTGCCCAATGCTGCGATTGCCAACAGCATCTGTTTCAGTCCGGACGGGCGCCGCATGTACTTTGCCGACTCGGCGCAGAAGGCGATTCTGTACGCCGACTACAACCCGTGCAGCGCCGAAGTGGGGCGCGTGCACACGTTCGTCGCGGCCGATGCCGTGCCGGGCGAGCCGGATGGGTCGACGATCGATGCCGATGGCTATCTGTGGAGCACGCGCTGGGGCGCCGGCATCGTCGCGCGCTTTGCGCCCGATGGCCGGCTCGAGCGGACGGTGCCACTCGGCGCGCCGCAGCCGAGCTGCCCGGCGTTTGGCGGTGCGGACCTGGCGACGCTGTTCGTCACCAGCGCCCACGTGGGCATGAGCGACGGCGAGCGCGCCGTCGCGCCGTTATCGGGCGCGCTGTTTGCGCAGGCACTCGATGTGCGCGGCCTGCCCGAGTCACGCTTCCTGCATGCCTGAGCGGGCTGGCTGCCGGTCATTACAGCATCCGCACCCAGTTGCCCTTGTAGAGAATCGGCCCGGTCGGCCCGCCAGCGCCGGGCGAGCCGCCGCGTGGTTCGAGCGAGACGGCCAATGTGGCGATGTCGTCGCCAATGGCGCTGCCGGTCAGCGGCAGCTCGATCGCGCCTTCCGGTGGAATCACGCCGAGCGAGCGGGGCGCGCCTTCCTTGGGAACGGCCCACAACTGCAGCGACTTGTCGGCGGCAACCGGTGCGTTCTCGACCAGGCGCGCCGTGAACACGCGGCGCTCGCTGTCGGCAGTCAGCAGCAGCGCCGTGCGCGCCTTGTCATCGATCAGCGTGGCGACCAGATCGACCTGTGGCGCCTCGACCAGCGTCGAGCGCAGCACACCCACCATCAGCAAGGCCGCGGCCAGCGACGCCAAGCTGAGTGAACGCCAGAACGTCAGCGACTCGGTACGCCAGAACTGCCAGGCCGCGTGCGCACGCTTCGGAACCTGACCCAGACCCAGGCGACGCTCGATTGCGCGCCACACCTGGGCGCGCGGTGTCTGCGCACCCGTAAATTCGGCCATCGGCATCAGGCGCTCCTGCCATTCGGCGGTCAGGCGCTGCAGGACCGCGTCGTCACGCAGATAGCGTTCGAAGCGCCGGCGCGCGCCGCCCCGGAGCGTGCCGAGGACATACTCGGCCGCCAGCTTGTCGCACAGTTGCGGGTTGTCGCGGATATTCATGCTCGTTCGCCTTTAACCAGGCACGTCTTGAGCCGCTCCAGGCTACGGCGGATCCAGGTCTTGACGGTACCGATCGGTATCGCCATCTGCTGCGCCACCTCGCTGTGCGACAGGTCATGGAAGAATGCCAGCCCCACGACTTGCCGGTGCGCGCCTTCGAGCAACGACATGCACAAGGCCAGCGCCTTCGCATCATGGCTGATCAGGAGGGCGTCGATCGGCGTGGCGCGCGGATCCTGCAGGGCCGCCATGATTTCGGCATCGAAGACGGGGCCGTCGATGTCGAGGTCGTGGTTACAGCGGCGCAGCAGGTCGAGCGATTTGTTGCGCACGATTGTCGTCATCCAGGTCATGGGCGCGGCCAGGTGACGCTGGTAACCGGCGGCGCCGTTCCAGATCGCCACGAACCCGTCCTGCAATGCTTCTTCAGCCAGTTCGCGTTTCCCTAATATACGCAGCGCGTAGCCAAACAGTTTCGGAGAAATGGTGTCGTACAGCGCGCGAAATGCCGCCGCGTCGCCTTGTGCTGTCGCTTGCAGCCAGATGGCCAGCTGCTCGGGATCGGGATGAAGGGTGTCTGGCACTGTCATCCTTGGACGGTGTAGGAGTGGAGAATCGGATGGTATTGACAATATCATATCGTCCCGATCGCGCCCGCACGGATGGGCCCGCGTGTCATGTCAAACATTTTTAAAAATAGTTGAAACCGAATCAATCGTGCGTCAGTACAAGCTATACGCGCTGCATTGGCAGCCAGGTTTCCTGGCTGGAATAACCGAGCAGACGCCCGCCCATTTATTGATCGCATCAACCGGAGACCTACCATGACAGACACGAATGTGACATTGGCACTGCTCGAATCACGCAAGGAAAAGCTGGAAAAGCGCCGCTCGTTTTTCAAGAACGTGGGAGGGATCAGCGTCGGTATGGTAGGGGGCACCTTCCTGTCCGCCTGCGGCGGCTCGGTCAAGGACGCGATTGCGCAGGCCGCGCAGCCGACCGATATCGACATCCTGAATTTTGCGCTGAACCTCGAGTACCTCGAAGCGCAGTTCTATTCGTACGCGGTGTTCGGCACCGGCCTGGCTGCGAGCCTGACGGGCGGCACGGGCACGCAAGGCGCCGTGACGGGCGGGCGCGCGGTCGCATTCAAGGATCCGCTGGTTGCGCAATATGCCAAGGAAATCGCGCAGGATGAGATCGCGCACGTGGGCTTCCTGCGCGCGGCGCTCGGCACGGCGGCCGTTGCCCAGCCAGCCATCGATATCGGCGGCACCGATCCAAACGGCGCGTTCTCGAACGCGGCCCGCGCGGCCGGCCTGGTGGGCCCGGGCGTCGCCTTCGACCCATATGCCAGCGATGAAAACTTCCTGCTTGGCGCGTTCATCTTCGAGGACGTCGGCGTGACTGCGTACAAAGGCGCGTCGCCGCTCATCACGAACAAGACCTTCCTCGAGGCAGCAGCCGGCATCCTGGCGGCCGAGGCGTACCACGCCGGCATCGTGCGCACCGTGCTGTATACGAAAGGCTTGACGGCGCCGACGCTGCGCACTGCGGCCACGGCGATTTCGAACGCACGTGACAGTCTCGATGGTTCGACCGACGTCGATCAGGGCATCGTGAATGCCACCGACAGCACCGTCTCGAACATCGTCCCGCTCGACAAGGATGGCATCGCGTTCAGCCGCACGCCGGGCGACGTGCTCAATATCGTGTATCTGACCAAGGAATCGGTCACGATGGGCGGCTTCTTCCCGCGTGGCGTGAACGGGTTGCTCAATATGAGCTCGGCCTACGTCTGATCGTTGGTAGTACCGGCGATGCGGTTCGCCGCATCGCTCTGACGGGGCAGTGCGCTGCCGTCCGGCGTCCGCCGGCGGCATGCGCAGTGTTCATCAGGATTGTGGCATCCCCGCCACGCGCCATCCTGGGCGCATGCCTAACGGGCGCGGCCCCGTTTGGTTGCTCGATATAATCGCGCCAACAAGAATATGTTGGCGGCGATGCAGTAAAGCAGGACAAGATGTTCAGGGTTTCAAGCTCGCCAGCCTTGCAAGAACCACACTGGGTATTCCTGATGAGTAATCTGAGCGGCTTCATGCCGATGGTCGATGGCACTCTCACGCTGTCCGGCGACCGTAACGGGCTGGACGCGCCTGCGCCAGTCCTGGCCGCGCCATCCACACCGTTTGAACCCGCGCTGTTCGAGCCTAATACCTGGCCCGAAGGCCTGCGCGCCATCGCCGACCTGATTCAGGCGTCGCGCTTTCCGATGTTTCTGGCGATCGGTCGCGAGCTGCGCCTGTTCTACAACGACGCGTATTCCGACCTGCTGGGCGACAAGCACCCGGCGGCGCGCGGCGCCCCATATGCCAGTGTGCGCCCCGAGCTATGGGACCGCATGCGGCCGTATTTCGATGAAGTCCTGGCTGGCGAGTCCGCCCAGCTCCAGCACGCGCTGATGGAATTCGAGCGCAACGGCAAACGCGAACGGCGCTTTTTCTGCGTGTCGCTGTCGCCGGTGCGCCATGCAGGGCAGGTGGCCGGCGTCTATTGCGTACTCACCGAAACGACGTCCGACGTATTGTCGGATTACCGGCATGCCTTCCACCAGAAGCTCGGCGAAGCGCTCGATGGCCTCGATGACGCCGACCACATCATGCGCGCGACGAGCGCCATGACCGGGCAGACGCTGGGCGTGGCGCGCGTGGGTTACGCCGAGGTGGACGTCCCTGGCCGCACCGTCAGCATCGACTGCGACTGGACCAGTGGCCGCATGGCCAGCCTGGCCGGCCGCTCGCATCCCCTCGACGCATTCGGTCCAATCGTCAATGCCAAGCTGCGCCAGGGCCGCAGCGTGCGCATCGACGACGTCGATGCCGACGAACGCAGTGCGCCGCATGCCGCCGCCTACGCCGCCATTGGCGCGCGGGCGCTGGTGATGGTGCCGATCATCGAAGAAGGGCGCCTGTGCGCCGTGTTCTACCTGCACGAACCAATGGCGCGCCACTGGACCGAACAAGAAGTGGCATTGGCTGAAGACGTGGCGCGCCATACGCGTGAAGTGGTGCGCCGCTCGCGCGTCGAAGAAAGTCTGCGCGACGAGAGCCGCATCCTCGAGACGGTCAACCGCGCCGGGCGCGCGCTGGCCTCGACGCTTGACCTCGACACGCTGGCCCAATCGATCACCGACGCCGGCGCCGAACTGAGTGGCGCGCGCTTCGGCGCGTTCTTCTGCAATCCCGCCGGTCGGGGCACCCCGCTGCACGATCCGGTGAATGCCCCAATCGGTGCCACGGTGCCCGAGCAGATGCGCCTGTACGCGCTGTCGGGCGCGTCGCGCGAGCAGTTCGACCGGCTCGCGCCCCCGACGGCAGCCATCTTCCGCCCGCTGATCGAAGGCGGGGCGCCGGTGCGCAGCGACGACATCACGTACGATCCGCAGCACGCTGCGCTGGTGGCCGACGGCACGCCGCTGGCGCAGCTGCGCGTGCGCAGCTATCTCGCGGTGCCGGTCATATCGCAATCGGGCAAGGTGCTCGGCGGCCTGTTCCTCGGTCACCCGGCACCGGCCATGTTCACCGAACGCACCGAGCGCATCGTCGCCAATCTCGCCGCACAAGCGGCCGTCGCGATGGACAATGCGCACCTGTACGAGATCGCGCAAACGTCGGCGCTCGAACGCGACGCGCTGCTGCAGAGCGAGCGCCTGGCGCGCGTGCAGGCCGAGCGCCTGAGCCATACCAAGGATGAATTCCTGGCCATGCTGGCGCACGAGCTGCGCAACCCGCTCGCGCCGATCAGCAGTTCGGCCAGTTTGCTCAGCATGCAGTTCGCGAACGAGCCGCGCATCTGCCAGACCAGCTCCATCATCAGCCGGCAGGTCAAGCACATGAGCCGCCTGATCGACGATCTGCTCGACGTCTCGCGCGTCACGCGCGGGCTGGTCAAGCTCAAGCTGGCGACGGTTGATTTTCGCGATGTCGTGAACGGGGCGCTCGACCAGACCCGTCCGCTGGTGCTGGAAAAAGCGCACCACGTGACGGTGCAACTGCCCGAGACGCCCGTGTACGTGCGGGGCGACCAGACGCGCCTCGTGCAGAGCGTGGCCAATATCGTCGGCAACGCCGCCAAGTACACGCCCAAGGCCGGTACGCTGGCGCTGCGCCTGGTGGCGGGCGACGGACGCATGATGCTCGAAGTGCGCGACAACGGTTCCGGCATGCCGCCCGACCTGCTGCCCAATGTGTTCGACCTGTTCACGCAGGGTGCGCGCACGCTGGCCCGCTCGCAGGGCGGGCTGGGGCTGGGGCTCACGCTCGTCAAGCGCCTGGTCGACCTGCACGATGGCGAGGTCACCGCGCACAGCGATGGCGTCGGCTGCGGCAGCACGTTCACGCTCTGCCTGCCGTGCGTGAGTGCGCGCGCCAGCGAGGGTGATGCCGACGATGCGCCGCCGTCCGAGGCCGATCCGGTGCGCGCCGCGCTGGGTCGCCAGTTGCGCGTGCTGATCGTCGACGACAACACGGACGCCGCCGACAGCCTGGCCACGCTGCTGCAGGTACAGGGCCACGCCACCGCCGTCGAATACGACGCCGCCTCGGCCCTGCGCCGCGCGCGCGTCGAGCATCCCGACGTGATGCTGATCGATATCGGCCTGCCCGACATCGATGGCTACCAGCTGGCCTCGAGCCTGCGCGCGCTGCCCGAGATGGCGGCCACGGTACCGGTGGCCGTGACCGGCTATGGCCAGGCCAGGGACCGTGAACGGGCGCTCGAGGCTGGCTTCGTGCATCACCTGGTCAAGCCGGTCGACATGACGGCGCTCGTGCGCATCCTGGACGCGAGTGCGGCGCAGGCAGCGCAGGCCGAGGCCGCGGCCGCATCGGCCTGAACCTGAACCTGAACCTGAGCCTGAGCCTTGCCGCCCTTCATGGCGGGAGTATGATGATGCTCCTGTCAATGAAAGGATGAGCATGACCGAATTCGTCATCACCGCACCCGAGACGGCGTCCGTGGCCGTCGCCGGTTCCAGCGCGCGCTTCCCGGTGCGCCGCGTGTTCTGCGTGGGCCGCAACTACGCGGCGCACGCGCGCGAAATGGGCAGCGACCCGAATCGCGAACCACCGTTCTTCTTCACCAAGCCGGCCGATGCCATCGTACCGGCCAGCGGCGCGGTGCCGTATCCGCCATCGACGAACGACATGCACCACGAGATCGAACTGGTCGTGGCGCTGAAAGCCGGCGGCAAGGATATCGACGCGGCGCAGGCGCTCGATCTGGTGTGGGGTTATGGCGTGGGCCTGGACCTGACCCGGCGCGACCTGCAGGCGGTGGCCAAGGACGCCGGCCGGCCATGGGACATGGCCAAGGGCTTCGACGCATCGGCCCCGTGCAGCGCACTGCATCCGGTCAGCGACGTGGGGCACCCGGCCCAGGCGCGCATCTGGCTCGAAGTGAACGGCACGCTGCGCCAGGAAGGCAACCTCGATGAAATGATCTGGCCCATCGCGGACGTGATCGCGTCGCTGTCGCGCCTCGTGACGCTGGCGCCGGGCGACCTGATTTATTCGGGCACGCCGTCCGGTGTCGGCGCGCTGCAGCCGGGTGACCAGGTGCGCGGCGGCGTCGACGGCGTCGACACGTTCGAGCTGACCATCGCGCCCCGCTAAGGGCCAGGTCTCTCCACAATCTTTGTTCTGCCTCAACACATGCGAAATTTGATACGCTAGGGATATCGGCGCACGTGGGGAGGTAGCAATGACACAAGTTGCATTGATAGCCGTGCATGGCATGGGCGAGACTTTGCCCGACTATGCCGACGGCCTGATGGCGGGGCTGCGTACCCGCCTGGATGCGCTGGCCAGCCAGGTCGTCATGCGCTCGGTCTACTACCAGGGCATCCTGCACGATAACCAGCGCCTGGTCTGGGACCGCACCGCAGCCACCGGCAAGGTGCGCTACGCTGCGCTGCGCAAATTCGTCCTGTATGGCCTGGGCGACGCCGCCGGGCTGGAAAACAGCAAGGATGATCCCGGCTCGATCTATGAGCAGGCCCAGGGCGAGATCGCCACCACGCTGTTGTCGGCCCACGCGGCGCGGCCCGGCATGCCGGTCGTGTTCGTCGCGCATTCGCTGGGCTGCCAGGTGCTGTCGAGCTATCTGTACGATGCGCAGAAGGCGGCCGCCGGCAAGCCGGTCGGCGCGGGCATCTGGCGCGATATCGGTGCCTGGGCCGGTGCGACGCTGGGCCGGTCGCTGACCGCGAGCGAGCTGGCGTTCATCGGCGGCGGCACCTGCGTTGCGCTCGTGACCACCGGTTGCAATATCCCGATCTTTGTGGCCGCGCACCAGGAAATGCACATCATCCCGATTGCGCCGCCCACGTCGCTGTTCAAGTGGATCAATTTCTATGATCCCGACGACGTGCTGGGCTGGCCGCTGCAGCCGCTGTCTAACGGCTACCGCGAACTGGTCGAGGACCGCGCGATCAATGCCGGCGGCGGGGTGGGGGACTTGTTGCTGCGCAGCTGGAATCCGCTGGCGCACAATACCTACTGGGACGATGACGCGGTGCTGGACGCCATCGCCGCGATGCTGCGCCGGCTGGCGGCATAGCAGGCGGCGTCGTAAGCGACTAAGCTGCCAGCGCCGGCACGGCGCGCGCCGCCAGTTGCGGGCGCGTCCGACCGCTGGCGTGGTCCAGCTTGAACGTAGCGGCCACCTGCGCCAGTTGCGCAGCCTGTTCCTGCATGCTCGCTGCCGCGGCGGCGGCTTCCTCGACCAGCGCCGCGTTCTGCTGCGTCACCTGGTCCATCTGCGCGATCGCTTCATTGACCTGGTTGATGCCCACGCGCTGCTCCTGCGTGGCGGTGCTGATCTCGGACATCATGTCGGTCACCCGCGCTACGCTGGCCACCACGTCGTCCATCGTGGCGCCGGCCTGCTGCACGAGCGCCGTGCCCGCATTCACCTGCGTCATCGAGTCGCCGATCAGGCCCTTGATTTCACGCGCCGCACCGGCCGAACGCTGCGCCAGGTTGCGCACTTCGGACGCCACCACGGCAAAGCCGCGCCCCTGTTCCCCGGCGCGCGCCGCTTCCACGGCGGCATTCAAGGCCAGGATATTGGTCTGGAAGGCGATGCCGTCGATCACGCCGATGATGTCGACGATCTTGCGCGCTGAGGCGTCGATCGAACCCATCGTGTCGACTACCTGGCCGACGATGGCGCCGCCACGCGCCGCAACATCCGAGGCGGTTTTTGCCAGGCCGTTGGCCTGCACCGCATTGTCGGCATTCTGGCGCACGGTGGCGGTCAGTTCTTCCATCGAGGCGGCCGTTTCTTCGAGCGAGCTGGCCTGCTGTTCGGTGCGCGCCGACAGATCGAGGTTGCCGGCTGCGATCTCGCTCGATGCGGTCGAGATGGCGTTCGTGCCTTGCTGGACTTGCGACACCACCCGCACCAGCGAGCCGTTCATCGTTTCCAGCGCGCGCATCAGGTCGCCGACCTGGTCTTTCGGGTAGGTCGCAAACGTGTGGCCAAGGTCGCCCGAGGCGACGGTTTCGGCGACGTCGAGTGCGGCGTCCAGCGGCCGGGTAATGCTGCGCGTGACGAGTACGGCGGCCACGGCGCCGATTGCCGTCGACAGCAGGGCCAGCAGCAGCACCAGTTGCGTGCTGCGTTGATTCGCCGCCTCGATGGTCAGCGCGGTCTGGTCGATGCTCTTGCGCTGGATCTGCAGCAGGCTCTGGACCCGGGCGCCATAGGCGGCCGCTGCTGGCGCGAATACCTGTTCATAGGCCTGTTCCGCCGCGGCTGCGTCGCCCGACGTGCGCGCGTTCATCACGGTTTCCTTGGCCTGCTGGTAGGTCTTGCGCAGGCCAAGGATGTCCTGCAGCGTGGCTTTCTCTTCGGGCGAGTCGAGCAGGGCTTCGACTTTCTTGAGGATGACCGTGGTACCCGTGACGCTGTCCTTGATCGGCTTGGCGAACACGGCCGACAGGGTGCTGTCGGTACTGCGCGCGATCAGCGAGGTGCGCGCAATGGCCGAATAGGTCAGCACATACCAGTCCGAAACCAGGCGCTCCTTGGTCAGCGGCTTTTGCATCATCTGCTGGGTGGCCTCGGCGCTGGAACGCGTGGTGTAGAGGGCGAACGAGGTGCCGGCCAGCGACAGGACGAGCATCGTGGCAAAGCCAAGGGTGAGGCGGGAGCCGATACGTAGATTTTTTAACACGATGTCATCACTTTGAAGAAAGGATTGAGTGCCGAGGAAATGCCGTACGGCAAGTATCAACCCTTTAAACTTCAAATGAAATAGCAAGAAGACAGCATGTTGTAATGACGCCGCACAAGCCGGATGCGGCGTTATCTGGCTTATGCCTGACGCGCCAGCTTGAACAGAGTGCGGATGTCACCGGCCACGGCGCCGCGCGCGTTCTTGATGACAGGCTGGCGATAGCGTTCGAGCAGCTCGCGGCGCGCTGCGTTCAGCAGGCCCAGCTGGTCGAGCACCGCGTACACGGTCGGATGCAGCGCGCGCACATTGCCATCGGCGATCTTGATCGCGATGCCGATCCCGGCCGAGCGGATGCCGATCGCCTGCACGGCGTCGGCGCCGATCTTGGTGACCCAGTCGCCACCGCCCGCCTTCATCCAGTGCAGATCGGTGCGCTCCTCGCCCGAGACCAGATCGGGGCGGGCGATCATCGCGTCGCGCAGCGTGCCCATCGCGCCGCCCAGCTGCGGGTCTTGCGGGCCGTGCGCGAGGCGGGCGTACAGGTGCGCCAGGCGACTGAGCGGCATCGCGTAGTTGGGGGCCGAACAGCCATCCAGGCCAACTGGCATGGCGTCGGGCGCCATGCCGATGGCGTCGGCCAGCGTGCTGCGCACGGCTTGCTGCAGCGGGTGCGCGCGATCGACGTAGTGTGCCGTGGGCGCATCGTGCAGGCGGCACCAGGCCAGAAAGCCGCTGTGCTTGCCGGAGCAGTTGTGGTGCAGTGGCGTCCAGTGCGCGTCCGCCGGGGGCTTGCCGCCGGTGAACTCGTAGTGCAGAGGCACCGCGCAGCCGCATTCGAGGTGGCCGGGGTCGAGCCCGATCTTGTTGAGGATGGAGCTCACGCCGTCGAGGTGCTTGTCTTCGCCCGAATGGCTCGCGCACAGCAGCGCGACTTCGTCGCCGGAGAGGCCAAAGCGCGCCGGGCCGTCCGCCAGGATGAAGGGCAGGGCCTGGAACGGCTTGAGCGCCGAGCGCGTGAAGGTCGGGTAATCCGGGTCGCCGGCGGACCACAACAGGCGGCCGTGCGTGTCGACCACGGCGACCGAGCCGAGGTGCACGTTCTCGATCACGTTACCGCTGTCGGGGTAGCCGCGCGTGGTCGCGGCGAGGGGAATGACTGGCATGGGAGAGGGCACATTGGCGTTGGAGGAACCCTACTGTACGACATACCTACGCAATGCAGACACACAGTTGAAACAAGGCGCGCTTTCATATATGCACCTCCCGTTCACCCCGCCGATTGCGCACTTCGTCGCGCATTTCCGGCGCTTGATGCTCTTGGCGCTTGAACGGGTTTTACGGCTCGCTAGACTGGCTTCATCGTCAGGCAACGAAGCGCTGGCGACACGGACTTCTTCGCCACCGATCTGAAAGGAATTTCCATCATGCGCCTCTCCCACCTCGCCTTGTTCGCTGCCGCCGCTGCCGTCTCGCTGGGCAGTGCCGCCCAGCCAGTGACTGCAACCAATCCCGACGTCGTCAACGTGCACGCTGCGCAGCCAAAGAAAGTCTATATCGATCCGCTGATGTACAAGCGCATGCAGGGCGCCTACAAGCTCGACGACGGGCGCACGCTGCACGTGACGGGCAAGAGCCGCAAGCTGTACGTTGACCTGGGTGACGGGCTGCAGGAAATCGTCCACGTGGGCCGCGACCGCTTCGAGGCAGTCGGCCGGGACCTGAGCGTGCGCTTTAACGGCGGACCGTTCCCGCACACGGTGCACCTCGAGGACGATGGCGGCCGGGTGCTGGCGTCAAGCCAGCGTTGAGCCGAAGCGGCCGGCCTGGTAGTCGGTGATCGCCTGCGCGATTTCATCGCGGGTGTTCATGACGAAGGGCCCGTGCGAGACGACCGGTTCGCCGATCGGATCGGCATGACCGAACAGCAGCAGCGAGCCGGACTCGGCGACGATCTCGAGCGCGTCGCCCTCCGTGCTTAGCTCCACCAGTTGGTAAGCGTTGGCGAGATCGCCGTGGTGACCCACGCCGATGCGTCCACGCACCACATACAGCAGCACGTTGCGACCTTGCAGGCCGGTGATGCGCAGCCGGCCACCGGCCTGCATCGCGACCGTGCTCATGAACACGCCGGTCAGCGACTGCACCGGGCCCGTGCTGCCATCCCACGCGCCCGCGATCAGGTTCAGCGTGACCTTGCCGTCGTCGAGCGCTAACGCGGGGATGCGGTCCTGCTGCACGCCGGTATAGGCGGGCGTCGTCATCTTCAGGCGCGACGGCAGATTGACCCACAACTGCAGGATCTCGAGCGGGCCGCCGGTGTCGAGAAACGCGCGCGGCGAGACCTCGGCGTGCACGATGCCGCTGCCGGCCGTCATCCACTGGATGCCGCCGGCGTGGATCACGCTTTCATGGCCGGCGCTGTCGCGGTGGGCCAGCATGCCTTCGACGATGAAGGTGACGGTTTCGAAACCCCGGTGCGGATGCGGACCAAATGGCAGGCCACGGTTGTGCGGGCCGTAGGTCTGCGGACCGTGGTGATTCAGGAACAGAAAAGGATCGATCTGGTCGAGCTGGGGCGAAGGGACGGGGCGCTGCGTGAGCAGGTCGCCGATGTCGTCGCGCAGCGCGGCGTGCGCGCGCAGGAAGGTCTTGTCAGTCATGGTGAGGATGCCGTTTAGTCAGGATGCGTAACGATACGCTGAAAGTGGCCGTCGCGTTCACAGCGGAGGCAGAAGACGCTATGCTGGACCTTTGCGTGTCTGCAACCCTTGGAGATTGGCCCTGTATGTACAAGAATGCCTGCCTTGCCAGCCTGTTGCTGGCCTCATCCACTGTCCTGGCTGCCGCACCTGCTGCATCCTCGGCTGCGGCGCCCAGCGAGGCTGCCGTCAGCGCTGCCAAGTATGCGGTGGCCACCTACCGCAACGACGTCGTCGACACGCTGGCCAAGCTGGTGAGCTTCAACACAGTGGCCGATCCGCGCTATCCGTCGGACCAGAACCCGGTGCATGCCGCGTTCAAGGCCACGCTCAAGGCAGAAGCCGAGCGCATGGGGCTCGATTACATCGATTACGGCTGGACGGTCGTCATCGGCCTGGGCAAGGGAACGGAGCGCGTCGGCATCGTCACCCATGGCGATGTGCAGCCGGTGGACCCGACCAAGTGGAAGAAGTCGCCGTTCGTGCTGGACCGCACGAGCGAGCCGGGCAAGCTGATCGCGCGCGGCGCCGAGGATGACAAGGGCCCGATCGCCACCGCGCTGTATGCGATGAAGACGATCCGCGACCGCCAGATTCCGCTCACCAAGCGCATCGAGCTGTACGTGTACATGGGCGAGGAATCCGACTGGGGCCCGCTGACCGAGTTTCTCAAGACGCACGTGCCGCCGCAGATGAGCATCACCCTCGACGCCGAGTATCCGGTCGTGACGGCCGAGAAGGGCGGCGGCCTCGTGGCCGTGACGGTGCCGAAGGCCGGCGCACAGGCGCCCGTGGAGGGCGATGCCTACATCGCCGCGTTCGGGGGCGGCTCGTTCAACACGCAGATTCCGGAAGACGCCGAAGCGCTGGTGGCCAACGCGACGCCGCAGATCGAAGGGCAGATCCGCGCGCGCGGTGCGCAGCACGAGGGCATGACCTACACCTACACATGGCAGGGCAAGGACCTGGCGGTGCGCGCCAAGGGGCTGTCGGCCCACTCGTCCAAGCCGCAGGAAGGCGTGAACGCCGTGAGCATGCTGGCCGATGCGCTGGCCGTGCGGCCGTGGGCGAATACGACGGCCGGCGGCGTCGTCAACTACCTCAACGAGATGGTGGGCACGGGCTACTACGGCGAGAAGTTTGGCAGCGGCGCCGGCAACATCGCCTACCGCGACAAGTTCATGGGCCCGCTGACGTTCAAGCCGACCGTGATTCGCCAGCTGGAGGACGGCATCGAAGTGGCGATCAATGTGCGCCGCCCGCAAGGCAAGACGGGCGTGCAGCTGACCGATGAAATCAACGCCGCACTGAGCCAGTGGCAGGCGCGCCAGATCCCGCTCACCAACGTCAAGGTCGGCGTGCGCGACCCGTGGGTGCTGAACGATGCGCCGCAGGTGCCGACGCTGCTGGCGACCTTTGCCTATTTCACCGGCATGAAAGATGCCAAGCCGGTTGCCATCGGCGGCGGCACCAATTCGCGCCTGTTCCCGAATGCCGTCAGCTTCGGGCCATCGATGCCGGGCCAGAAGTACTCCGGGCATTCGGAGCACGAGTTCATCACGACCAAGCAATTGCTGCTGAACCTGCAGATGTACACGGCGGTGCTGGTCGAGCTGGCGCGCTGATGCACGCTAGCCTGATGCTGTGACTTTCCGAATGAGTCGTATCTGAGACTAGAGCGTACAAAGTGCGGTGTCGTGAGTTTTCTGCAATGCCGTGCCTTTGAGGTACGAATGGGTCGATCCCGGGCTGTCGCGGCCACCTCGGTATTGCCAAACTGGCAACCATGCTATGCTAGCCTGAACGTCCGGGTTCGGCCAAGAGCGGACCTTGGCCTTCTCGAGACGCCATTGGAAAAACAGATGAGTAAAAACGACGAAACGCCAGAGATCTACATTTCGTTGAGTGCCGACGAAGCACTAGTGTTGTTTGAGTTTCTGAGTCGCTTTGAGGAGTCAAACGAACTGACGATTGTCGATCAGGCCGAGGAGCGAGCACTTTCAAATTTGCTCGGCCCTCTCCAGAAGCAGCTCGTGACTCCGTTCCGGCATGATTACCTGGTGTTGTTGGAGCAGGCGAGGAACAAGTTACGGAACGATTTAAGCTAAACCGATCAAATCACTCAAAGTAGCCTAGCCCATGTCACCGTTCCTCAATGGCCTCTCCAGCCGCATGAGCTCAGACGCCTACGGTTACGCTCGCGCGAGAGTCAGGAAACGTTTTGGGGCGTTTTGGAGTTACTCAATCAAGCGGTAGCCGATTTGAAAGCGGTATGCCTATGTCGGGACCGGTAACGATACTAATCCGGCTTTACCTAAATGGAAAAATTTGCAACGAGAGCTTGATTCTTAATTAGGGGAGCGTTGGCGCGAGTGACGAGAAAGATTTATAGTTGGGCGTTGTTATCACTCATCGGCGGGGCTAAAGCACCTGTGGCGTTCGCACCCTAAATCATTAGCGTTGTTCTACGACGTACATTAGCGTCTGTGAGATAGGTCGTCGTCTGCCTTCGGCCAAAAGCGGTCGTTAGCAATGTCTGCCACTATTCAGCTAACGTGTGTCATTTTGGGTAATAGGCTGGAAAATCCGTAGCTAAAAATGGGATTGTCATGGTGATCGATTACTGTCCGGTTTGTGGCTACGGTCCTGGTCTTGGATTTGATTCACCGGAAGATCTGCGACACTCATTCGAGATCTGTCTTTGCTGTGGCTGCGAGTACGGCTACGTCGATAATGTGGGTCACTATGAGCGGTGGGTCGCAAAGGGTTGTCCTTGGTTTTGCTCCAAAGGTCGCCCTTTGAGCTGGTCGCTTGAAGATCAACTAAGGCACACGATTCGGCCATGGCCGCCTGAGTAGAAGTCGGCGACGTAAGGCGGCAACATTGAGCGGTTGAAGTAGCTAGCTAGGTAAAGTCCGCAAAGGGTCGGTACCGGCCTGTCGTGACAGTCAGTGCTTTTTCAAGCCTGGCAACCTGCTAAGCTGACGTGGACGGCCGGGTTTGGCCAAAAGCGGATCTACACCGAGACTATTTCACCCGATAAGTTACTGAGAATGAACCGCTACATAGACGAACTAGGTGAGCCACATCTTCATCTTGCTGGCCTCAAGCTTTGGGTGCACGGATATCAGTATCGGGATGCGGGCGACTACTGGGACGGAAATTGGCTGAACGCTACAGCAATCTGCTCTGAGAACGGTGCAACTGTGCTGGTATGAGGAGCCTTCATCCGCACGAACGAAATCTACGATTGGCAGCTTGCTGTAGACAAGTTGCTCGCGGATATGGAAAGTGAGGCGAAACTCGTATGCATTGAACCTGAAGTTGGTGTGACGTTAAAGGTGCGGCCTTTAGGCACAGTTGAGATGGAGGTGCAAATCACGCCGGATCAGTTAACTCAAGAACACCGATTCACTTTTGCCATCGATCAAAGCTACTTGCTACCGTTTTCATCCCAGTGCGTACGGTTGTTGAACGACTTTCCAATACGCTGTACGTGAAGGTCCGCAATGGATCCGTTCCTGCCCTTCGTGACAGTCCGCGACTTTTCTGCCTTGGTGAACTGAGATGCTCAGATGAACGGCTGGTTGTGCGAAGTGGGGACGGTCAAAAGATCAATCGGGCATTTAGATGGAATGAGCGAACGATGGACGCATTGTTGATGGTTGGCCGTATCCTTGACGCGGTTTGGCTGAGTCCACGAGTGCAAATGCACCCCCGCGTGGGAGGACGAAACTACGGAAGCTATCTGCACCCACGTTGTTAGCTTTTCCTTTTCTGGCGCCCCATCGGTACAGGTCGTGCCATGCGAGATTCCGATACACAACGCGTATCCGGCGCTTGGTATTGATGTTCAGAAGTCACCACCGCCGTCAGGATTGCTGGAGGAGCTGCAAGCACGAGAGCGGCTACACGAAATTCAGGAGTGCTTACCTGCGAGGGTCGCTTTGAGTGGCACCTTTTCGTTGAAGGGGCATTATGCGGATCGATACGCCTCAAGGACATCGACAGAGAGGATAAAAAAGCGAAGATTGGATACTTTATTGATCGGCAATGCGCCGGGAGAGGCATAGTCACTTCAGCGGTGTCTACACTTCTCGGGTTCTGCTTCGGACCACTAATCTGAACAGGATAGAGTTGCGGTGTGCGATAGAAAATGCGCCTAGCAAGGGGGGCGCCGAGAAATTGGGATTTATGCATGAGGTGACCTTACGACAAGAAGAATACCTGAACGGTGTTTTCGTGGACCAACATATTTATGCGCTGTTTAAGCACGATTTCGAACTTTATTCACACTCTTCAATGTCCCGTTAGCGTCCTTGTAAGGTCCTGTCGGGGTCGTAAGCAGCCGATCCCGATCCCTCTCCGTCGGTGGCGTTACATCAGTTGTCAGGTCAGGGACGAAATGGTTCGCAGCGATTTCGATATCCCTCCGGATCAATCGCAGCTGGTTAGCGAAAAATCGTCACAGCTGTTCGCAAAAACAGGTAGACGCCGTCCGGTACATCCGCTCCTTGCGTCGCGTCTATTTCAGGAAGTCACAGATGCAGCCCAATTCGGTAATGCGGCCCTATTCGGACACCCTCGTCATCGTAGTTGACTTGTAGGTTTGGGTCCTGCCAGGTAGTGTAAAAAGTTCTAATTTTCCCGTAGGCGCAGGACTACAATACTCTCGCCATGGAGTGCCCTTGGAGGCGCTCTCCCTTGTAAATCCTCGTTGTATGCCAAGGGCTGTGTCTTCCCGATGCAGCTACCGTATTGTCGCCTGGAAAAGTACCAGCTTCCGGGCAGAAAATGTGGCAAATACAGCATGATAGGATCGGCTTGGAGCCAAGCTCCTGCAGCCGCGAGCGCACCAATGCGTCGATGTTGGCGTGCGCGTTCGCGCCGGATGTGACCGAACCTTATTGATTGCCATGCACAGTAAAGAACTCAAAAAACCGGACGGACGCAACCTTACCCTCTACAGCAACCGGCCCATCCCCGATGGCCTCGTTGCACCCAGCCCGTTTCCGGATCCCCAGCACGCCAACCCGCACCTGCGCTGGCATCCGCTGCGCGGCGAGTGGGTGACCTACGCCGCGTTTCGCCAGAACCGCACTTATCAGCCGCCGCCCCAGTACAACCCGCTGGCGCCGACGATCGATCCTGCCAATCCCACCGAGATGCCGGCTGGCGACTACGAGATCGCCGTGTTCGACAACCGCTTCCCCTCGCTGGCGCTCGAATCGCACGATCCGCCGTCGGTGACGGTGCAGACCGCGCCGGCCAATGGCCAGTGCGAAGTGGTCGTGTTCACGCAGGATCCGAACACGGCGCTGGCCCACTTGCCGCTGTCGCGTATCGCGCTCTTGCTGCAGGTCTGGGGCGATCGCACCACGCGCGTGGGCAGCCTGCCGCACATCCAGTACGTGCTGCCGTTCGAGAACCGCGGCGCCGAAGTGGGCGTGACGCTGCACCATCCGCACGGCCAGATCTACTCGTACCCGTTCGTGCCGTCGGTCCCGGCGCGCATGCTCGCGCAAGAGCGCGACTACTATCAGCAGCACGGTACGAGCATGCTGTGCGACATGGCGCGCGACGAAGCGGCCGATGGCAAGCGCGTGCTGTACCAGGACGATTTCGCCATTGCCTTCGTGCCGGCCTGCGCCCGTTATCCGTACGAGGTGTGGGTGATGCCGACCGCACCGTGCAAGGACTTCGCGGCGCTCACGCCGCCGCAGCGCGACTCGCTGGCGCGCGCGCTCAAGACCGTGCTGCTCAAGTACGAGACGCTGTGGAACCGGCCATTCCCGTACCTGATGGCGTGGTACCAGGCGCCGACCGACGGCGCCGAGCATCCCGAGACGCAGCTGCACGCCCAGTTCTATCCGCCGTACCGCACGCGCGACCGCCTGAAATACCTGGCCGGCACCGAGCTGGCTGCCGGCATGTTCGCGATGGACGTGCTGCCCGAGACCACGGCCTACGAATTGCAGCAGGTCGAGATCGATCTGGAGGAGGGCGCATGACGGACATCGATATGCGTGCCCAGGAGGTCGCCGACAAACTCGCGCTGCTGCGCGCCACCCTTGCCACCAGCGGCGCCGGCGCGGTGCGCCTGCGCGGCACCGACTGGTTCGCGTGGGTCACGGCGGGCGGCTCGAGCGCCGTGCTGCACACCACCGACACCGGCATTGCCGAAGTGCTGGTCACAGCGGGCGACGCCTGCGTGCTGACCGACCAGATCGAAGGCGAGCGCCTGCGCCTCGAAGAAGTGCCGGCCGGGTTCAGCTTTCATATCGAACCATGGGCCGAGCCCGAGCTGCGCGAGCATTTTGTGCTGGCCGCGGCCGAGGGTCGGCCAGTGCTGTCGGACCGCCCGCAGGCCGACGAACTGCCATTGCCGCTGCCCCTGCGTCAGCGCAAGCTGGTGCTGGGCGACGCCGAGCAGGCGCGCTACCGCCTGCTGGGGCGCGAAGCGGCCGAAGCGATGACCGAAGTGCTGCACCGCGCGCGCCCCGACTGGACCGAGCAGCAACTGGCCGGCGCCGGCGCGGACGCGCTGTGGCGCCGTGGCATCCATCCGGCGCTGGTGCTGGTGGCAGGTGCGCGGCGTTTGCCGCTGTTTCGCCACGCGACGCCGTCGCACGAGCCGATCGGCGAGCGCGCCATGCTCGTGTTCTGCGCGCGCCGCCACGGCCTGTATGCCAACCTGACGCGTTTCGTGAGCTTTGGCGGTACAGGTTCGGCGCCAACTGCCCAGCGCGCGCTGATGGCAGTCGAGGCCACCGGCCTGGCGGCCGTGGCGCCGGGCAAATCGCTGTCGTCGGTGTATCACGCGCTGGCGCAGGCCTATCACCACGCCGACGTCGAGGATGCGATCCGCGAGCACCACCAGGGCGGCATCACCGGCTACCTGGCGCGCGAGATCGTGGCCACCCCAAGCACCGCCACGCAGCTCGAACAGGGCATGGCATTTGCGTTCAATCCAAGTTATAACGGTATGAAGATCGAAGATACATTCCTGCTGGGCCCCGACGGACTCGAAAACCTGACCTTCGACCCGGCCTGGCCGTCGGTGGATATCCAGGGCCGTCAGCGGCCGCTCTGGCTGGAGGTGGACGCATGACCATCACGACCGATACCTTCTTTGGCGGCGCCCCCGAGGTGAACGCGTCAGCCCCGGGGCGCGTGAACCTGCTGGGCGAACACACCGACTACAACGACGGCTTCATGCTGCCTGTGGCCACGCCCCAGCGCACGCTGGTGGCCATGAGCCGCAGTGGCGATGACCACTTCCATTTTTATTCACCCAATTTCGACGCGACCGTCACGTTCGCGAAGGACAGCAGCGCGCCGCAGGGCTTCGGCAGCTATATCGAGGGCTGCATCCGCCTCGTGCAGGCCGAAGGCATCGAGGTGCCGCCGCTGCGCGTATATGTCGAAACCGATCTGCCGGTGGGTTCGGGCCTGTCGTCGTCGGCTGCGCTTGAAGTGGCCACGCTGCGCGCCATGCGCGCGCTGCTGGGGTTCGAGCTCGACGACGTCAAGCTGGCGCGCATCGCCCAGCGCGCCGAAATCGAGTACGCGCACGTGAACTGCGGGATCATGGACCAGATGGCGTCGAGCCTGGCCGATGAAACCAATATGCTGTTCATCGACGCGCGCACGCTCGAACATCATCTGTCGGCACTGCCGCCGGACACCGGACTGATCGTGATCGATTCGGGCGTGGCGCGCACGCTTGCCGCCAGCAAGTACAACGAACGCCGCGCCGAATGTGAAGAAGCCTCGCGCATCCTGGGCGTGACGGCGCTGCGCGACGTGGTCGACCCGGCCTCGGTCGAGACGCTGCCATCGCCGCTGCGCGAACGGGCCCGCCACGTGGTGCAGGAAAACCTGCGCGTGCTCGAGGCCGCCCAGGGCGTCGATGCCGAGCGCTTCGGCGAACTGATGAACGCATCGCATGCGAGCCTGCGTGACGATTACGAAGTCTCGATCCGCGCGCTCGACGTCCTGTGCGAGGCGCTGCGCGCTGCACCCGGCGTACTGGGCGCGCGCCTGACCGGCGCCGGCTTCGGCGGCGCCTGCGTCGCCCTGTGCCGCAAGGGGCAGGCGCAAGAAGCAGCCGCCACCGCGCTGGCGGCGTATCACGACCATCATGGACCAGGCAATGACGTCCAGGGACGCATCCTGATTCCGGTGCCAACTGACAGAAAGGACAAGAATGAATCAGTTTGAATATCCGCGTCCGCAACTGGTGCGCGACCAGTGGCAGAACCTGAACGGCACGTGGCAGTTCTGCTTCGATGACGAAGGGCACTACACGCTGCCGTCGGACGTGAAGGAGTGGACGCACGAGATCACCGTGCCGTTTGCACCGGAAACCGCGATGAGCGGCATCGAAGACACGGGCTTTCACCGCTTCGTCTGGTACCAGCGCGAATTCGAGGTCATGCCCATGGATGGGCGCACGATCCTGCACTTCGGCGCGGTCGATTACAGCGCGCGCGTCTGGGTCAATGGCCAGCTGGTCGTCGAGCACGAGGGTGGGCACACGCCGTTTTCCGCCGATATTTCCGGCACCCTGAACGCGGATGGCAAGCAGGTCGTCACGGTCTGGGTCGAGGACGATCCGGCCGACCTGGCCAAGCCGCGCGGCAAGCAGGACTGGCTGCTCGAGGCGCACTCGATCTGGTACCCGCGCACCACCGGCATCTGGCAAACGGTCTGGCTCGAGCAGGTCTCGCCAACGTATATCCAGAAGCTGCGCTGGACGCCCGTGTTCGAGACCTACGAAATCGGCTGCGAAGTATTCGCCACCGGCGACATCCAGGAAGAGCTGTTTGTCGAAGTCAAGATCTGGCACGGCGACCAGCTGCTGGCCGACGATTACTACAAGCTGCTGGGCGGCGAAGCGAACCGCAAGATCGCGCTGTCCGATCCGGGCATCGACGATTCGCGCAATGAGATCCTGTGGAGCCCCGAACGTCCGACCCTGCTCGATGCCGAAGTGACCCTGCGCGCAGGCGACGTCGTGCTGGACCGCATTCGCTCGTACACGGCGCTGCGCTCGGTGTCGATCAACCGCGACCGCTTCATGCTCAATGGCCGCCCGTACCAGCTGCGCCTGGTGCTGGACCAGGGCTACTGGCCGGAATCGTTCATGACGGCCCCGTCCGATGAGCACCTGAAGCGCGACGTCGAGCTGGCCAAGCTGATGGGCTTCAATGGCGTACGCAAGCACCAGAAGATCGAGGACCCGCGCTTTTTGTACTGGGCCGACAAGCTGGGCCTGATGGTATGGGAAGAAATGCCATCGGCCTACCGGTTCAGCCCGCGCGCCATTACGCGCATGGTCAAGGAATGGACCGAGGCGATCGAGCGCGATTACAGCCACCCGTGCATCATCGTCTGGGTGGCCTTCAACGAGTCGTGGGGCGTGCCGAACCTGACGCTCACGCAAGCGCATCGCAATGCCGTCGAGGCGCTGTACCACCTGACACGCACGCTCGACTCGACCCGCCCCGTGATCGGCAACGATGGCTGGGAAGCGTCGGCCACGGACATCCTGGGCATCCACGACTACGACAGCGACCCCGAGAAAGTGCTGGCGCGCTACGCCGTCACGGACCCGGTGCGCACGCTGTTCGATCAGCGCCGCCCCGGTGGTCGCATCCTGACGCTCGATGGCTTCCCGCATCGCGGCCAGCCGATCGTGCTGACGGAATTCGGTGGCATCGCGTACGATCCGAAGCAGACGCCGAACCCGGACGAAACCACTTGGGGTTATAGCCGCGCGCACACGGCAGAAAGCTATCTGAAGCAGTACCGGCGCCTGCTGCAGGTGGTCAACGAGACGTTCATGTTCAGTGGTTTCTGCTACACGCAGTTCACGGACACGTTCCAGGAAGCCAATGGGTTGCTGAACGCCGATCGCTCACCGAAACTGCCGCTGGATGTGATCAGCGCCGCCACGCGCAATATTCCGTTGTTCCAGCGTGCGCTGGAAGAGGGCAAGGATACTGGCACGCCGTAACGGCTGAGGCAGGGCAGGGCCGGTAGGGTCTGCCTGGTGAGGCAGTCAGGTAATGCGGTAAGCAAAAGGCCACATGTCGCGTCAGCGCATGTGGCCTTTTTCACCGGTACAGATGGTTTTATCAGACCTGGGCGGGCGTGTGGTCATGTTGACGCGGGCCGCGACTCTGTGAATTTCTGAAACAGACGCGACGCAAGATGCGGCTGTCGACCGGTTGAATGCAAGACCCATAGCGGACTTGACGACGTCTTGCATCAAGGCGATTTGTAGCGTGCCAGGATCTTCACCCGTTCACCTTGGTGCCCGACTTTGCTGCCCCACTTACGTAACTGGGCAAGCTGTTCGCGCTCGTCCTGGAGACCAGGTAATTTAAGAGAGCGTCGCACTACATAGATGTCCAGCATGGGCTCGTCGTTGCAACGCACGGGTGGGCGTTTGCGAGAGTCACGCGCCATGGCTGCAATATCACTGTCGTCGAGTACAACATGCCGGCACTCGTAATTTCGTAACGCAACAGCAGCCACACTGCGTGAGCGCATGTCGACGATAATTGCCGCCTTCTCCATGCAGCTCTGGCGGCGACACCCTTCAATCATGGCGTATGTCCCGAACTGGACTGGTTCTTCATCTCCAGGGATACCGATAAATTCATCAATCGTCCGGACTAACGACGCGTCTGGGATATAGGCGTCAATCTGCATGCCTGCGAATACAGATTTGCTATCCGGGTAGACAAGACGAGCGACATCGTAAAAATCCAGCGTCGCGGATTGTGCCGAAGTCGTGCTTAACGCGACAAGCGCCAAAAGAACTTTACCGAACATGACATCGACTCCCGGGACGTGCACAGACTACGGTAGCTCAGCTGGGACGTGGTTACCGTAGCACCTATCGCTGGTTCTACTGTCCGCTTCTGGCCAGAAGCTGAAGATCATCGCGGCCAATGTAACTCAGCAAGAAGCGATCGACTTCGCTACTTTACCCTCAGTAGTCGCAGTAATGTCCAGAACGTCGCTTCTATTTTGGAACGTCACAACACTGTCAGCCCGGCCGCGCGGGGTTGCGGCCGGACGCCTGCGGCATCGGGATGCGCGCAAGCAGTGCGCCCAGAGCTGTTGCTGCGACGGTCGCGGCGCTGACATCGACCAGCCAGTCGCGCACCGTGCCCGAGCGGTACGGCAGGAAGTGCTGCACGCCCTCGTCGAAAGCGCCCATCAGTGCAATGGCCAGCACCGCCTTGAGCGCGCGTTGCAGCGTGCTGCCGGTGCTGCCCAGGAACCAGAGCGTCGCGAGGCCGGCATAGGCCAGGCTGTGCAGCACGATGCCGGACGCGTATTCACCCACCTCGGCGCGTGCGCCGGGGACCGAGCCGGCGATCACGATGCAGGTAAAAATGAGCAGTGCCGCAGCATGCATGGCACGGCGGTGACGGGGTTCGGCGTACAACAGGGGAGACAGGGCTGGCATGGCGACGTGGTGACAGTACGGTGACGGGGCAAACGTCAACGTTACCATGCCGGGCGCACCTTGTGTGCCCGTTGCCGCCGGCCCGTGCGCTGGCTGCCCGCCGCGACGTGCGTCAAATCGTCAGTGCCGGGGCGCCGTCGGCGTAATGGGCGTCGAAACAGCTGGCACAGTCGGCGCAGAACAGGTGCGCCACGCGCACGCTCGCCTGTCGCAACACGAGTTTCAAGTGTGCCCGCCGGCACTTGGGACACACTTCGCGGACGCTGCCGAACGTAAGCAGATTGAGGGGGACGCTGTCGCGATCGATATCGTCGACCACGGCGCGCGGATTGAGTTCGCTGAGAACGAGGTCGCTTGACTCCTGATGGCGGCGGCAACTGTCTGGCGAAAGCGATGTTTCTGGTACACGTAAACTCATCGGACAATCTCCCGTGGTCGTTTCGTTGTACGCGGTCACCACCCGCTGGACAAGGTGGGACGTCGCAGCTTCATGATAGCCCTATTGAAGACGGCTTCAAGCACATAGACAATTTTTTCTGGCCCAAGTTGCGACAATGCCGAAAAAAATACCCGCACTGGGCGGGCAGAACCCGAGAACGGGCCAAGAGTGCAGAAACCGGGTTGGTGTGCAGCGCACGGGGCGCTCCACACCTGCTGGCACCACGCATATCGGTTACGTGTGTGTCAGGTGCATTCGAGTATAGGCAGGGAATGTGACGGGTCAGTGACCGTCATCAAGGTTCGGATGGAACGGTAGGAAATGTGATGACAGAATTGGGCTTATGACAATACGGTCGCAAATGACGTGGACCGGGCAAACCGTTCAGGCAAAAAAAAAGCCCGCTGTGCGGGCTTGAAACTATTTTCTTGGAGGAGAATAGTGGAGACAGGTGTAACTATAGGGATTCAGCGATCCAGCGTCCAATTGCGTTTTCGGATACCAGACATGTGATCCGTCAATATCTCTCAAAAAAGACCAGCGACGTGTCAATCACGCACTGGCACCGTGTAGTTCAGCGCCATGCGGCCACCGTCGGCGTACAGGGTCTGGCCGGTCATGTACGAGGCATCGTCACTGGCCAGGAAGGCGGCGATCGACGCGACTTCTTCCGGTTCGCCGCAGCGGCCCAGCGGCGTGCGCGACAGGATTGTGTGACGCGCTTCCGGGCTGCCCAGCACCGCCTTTTTCGCAAGCTCGGTCAGGATGGTGCCGGGGCCGATGGCGTTCACCCGAACGTCGTACTGGGCCAGGGCGATCGCAGCCACGCGCGTGAGCTGGTTGACGCCGCCTTTCGAGATCACGTACGGCACCTGGTTCGGGATCGTCAGCTCGGCATTCACGCTCGACATATTGATGATGCAGCCGCCTTCGCCGCGCGCCACCATGTCGCGCGCCGCTGCCTGGCTGCACAGGAACATCGATTTCAGGTTAATGCGCAGCACGCGGTCGAAATCGTCCTCGTGCAGGTCGAGGAATTCGGCCGCGTGGGTCACGCCGGCATTGTTGATCAGGATATCGATGCGGCCGAACGCGGCCAGCGTGGCCGCGATCATCGCATCGACCTCGACCTTGATGCCGACATCGGCGCGGTAGGCGCGGGCTGCGTCGCCCAGGCTGGCAGCGGCTTGCTCGACTTCGGGCCGGATATCGACGAGCATGACGCGCGCGCCTTCGCGCACGAGGCGCTCGGCGCAGGCCAGGCCAATGCCCTGGCTGGCCCCGGTGACGATGGCGATTTTCTGATGTAGTTTCATGGCGGGCTTTCGACGCTGTGGCAAAAGCCGCCATTCTACTGCTGCTAGAGCATGATGGGCCGGTCGGGCAATTCGTTGGTGCGCTCTCCGCTGGCCGGGAAGTGCTGGTGCAGCAGGTCGTTGACCTGCGCCACCGCCGCCAGCGTGGCGTCATGGAACTTCCCGTTCTTGAAGCCTGCAGTCATCGTGCGGCACACCGCCTGCCAGGTGGCGGCGTCGATCTTGCGGTCGATGCCCCGGTCGGCCACGATGTCGACCTTGTGCTCGGCCAGGTTCACATAGATGAGCACGCCGCAATTGTCTTCGGTGTCCCACACGCCGTAGTCGGCGAACAGGGCGAGCGCGCGCTGGCGGTTGGTGATGCCGTCCCAGGCAGCGTCGAAGGGCAGGGCCTTCTCAACGATCAGGCGCACCTCACCGCGGTGGGTGCGCTCGCCGGCATCGATGGCCTCGGCAATGGCCGTCAGTGTTGTTTCAGGAAAAGCGCGCCGCGCTTCGCCCGCGCTACTGGTGGCGTGGCGCCACGCGCGTGTCATTTTTTGTGCGATCGATCCCATTACCAGTCTCCCGAGGCGCCGCCGCCGTCAAAGCCGCCACCACCGCCTGAAAAACCGCCGCCGCCGAAGCCACCGCCGCCGCCGCCACCGCCAAACCCGCCACCACCACCGTTGCTCATATTGCCGATGATGTTGCCGAGGATGAAGCCGGTCGTCGCGCCGCCCCAGTTCGAGCGACCACGGCTGCTGGCAACCGTACGGCCGCGCTTGCCGCCGAAGACCGAGCGCAGCAGGAATGCACCGATCAGGATCGCGAAGATGGCTATCAACGGAATCCCGCCACCGCCCGCAGCTTCCTGTCGTTGCGGTGCTTGCTGCGGGGGCGCCGGGAAGGCTTCCTGGTTCAGCAGCGTGGCGATGGCGCCCACGCCGGCCACCAGGCCTTCGTAATAATGTTGTTCCCGGAAATGCGGCGCGATCACATCCTGCAGGATGCGCTTGGATTGCGCATCGGTCAGCACGCCCTGTACACCACGGCCAGCCTCGATCCGCAGGCGGCGCAGCGCCGACGGGTTGCCGGGGGCGACGACGAGCAGCACGCCGTCGTCGACGCCCTTGCGGCCCAGCTGCCAGGCATCCGTGACGCGGATGCTGTAGGCCTCGATGGCTTCGGGCTCGGTCGATTTGACGAGCAACACGGCGATCTGACTGCCCGTCTTGGCTTCGTAGTCGGCCAGCACGGCTTCCAGGCGCTGGCGCTGGGTGGCGTCGAGCATGCCGGCCTGGTCAGTCACGCGCGTGGTGAGCTTCGGCACCTCCTTGAGCTGGGCATGGGCCGGCACCGCGCCGGCGAGCAGCGTCGCCAGTGCGAACAGAAGCGTGGAGAACAAGCGCAGGAAGGCCGTCATCGCCAGCCTTACTTGCCGAAGTCGACTGCTGGTGCGGTCGAGATCGCTTTTTCATTCTCGACCGTGAACGATGGCTTGGTTTCGTAGCCGAATACCATGGCCGTCAGGTTCTTCGGGAACTGGCGCACGGTCACGTTGTAATCCTGGACCGAGGCGATGTAGCGCTGGCGGGCCACCGTGATGCGGTTCTCGGTGCCTTCGAGCTGCGAGGCCAGGTCACGGAAGCTGGTGTCGGCTTTCAGGTCCGGGTATTTTTCGGAGACCATCATCAGGCGCGACAGCGCGCTCGACAGTTCACCCTGCACCTGCTGGAACTTCTGGAACGCTTCCGGGTTGTTCAGCACTTCCGGAGTGATCTGGAAGCTGGTGGCCGACGCGCGGGCGCGCGTGACGGCTTCGAGCGTTTCGCGTTCGTGCGAGGCATAGCCCTTGACCGTGTTGACCAGATTCGGGATCAGGTCGGCGCGGCGCTGGTACTGGTTGACCACTTCGCTCCAGGCGGCCTTGGTCGCTTCATCCTTGGTCTGGAAATCGTTGTAGCCGCAGCCAGAGAGCAGGACGCCGGCGAGAATGGCGCTGCCGAGCAGGCGGGTCCAGCGGGAGATAAAGGTCGTAGTCATGGCAGTAAAGGTCCGTGCAAGTTGTCGAATAATCAAAATATACCTGAAACGGGCCGCAATTGGTGTTCCTGCAACCCCGAGGGGCAGGGGACCGCATGGCGGCGGGTACAATAATGGGTTTGCAATTATTCGGATACAAGGGGCTCGACGTGACTTTCATTCAAAAACTGGCGGCTGCATGGACCCGCAACGATTCGCTGCTGTGTGTGGGCCTCGACCCGGACCTGGCGCGCTTCCCGGCGCACCTGGCTGGCCAGCCGGATGCGATCGTGCAGTTCTGCAAGGCGATCATCGATGCCACCGCCGACCTGGCCTGCGCCTTCAAGCCGCAGATTGCCTATTTCGCCGCGCTGGGCGCCGAAGACCAGCTCGAGGACATCTGCACCTATCTGCGCGAGACGTATCCACACATCCCGCTGGTGCTCGACGCCAAGCGCGGCGACATCGGCGCTACTGCGCACCAGTACGCGCGCGAAGCGTTCGACCGCTACGGCGCCGATGCGGTGACCGTCAATCCGTACATGGGATTCGATTCGGTCGAGCCATACATGGCGTGGCCGGACCGCGGCGTGATCGTGCTGTGCCGCACGTCGAACGCGGGTGGCTCCGACCTGCAATTCCTGGATGTGGGCGGCCGCCCGCTGTACCAGCACGTGGCGCAACTGGTGGCCGACAAGTGGAACCGCAATGGCCAGTGCGCGCTGGTGGTGGGCGCGACGTTCCCGGAAGAGATCGCGCAGGTGCGGGCACTGGTGGGCGATATGCCGCTGTTGATTCCGGGTGTGGGCGCGCAGGGCGGCGATGTCGAGGCAACCGTGAAGGCCGGCCGCACGGCAGGCGGCGCCGGCATGATGATCAATTCGTCGCGTGCGATTTTGTATGCGACGCCGCAGGCTGGCGAAGACTTCGCGCAGGCAGCGCGGCGCGTGGCGACGGAAACGCGCGACGCGATCAATGCGGCGCGCAACGCCGCATGATGTGAACATCGCGCCAGCCGGCGCATGGTGTGAACATCGCGCCAGCCGGCGCGATGTTGTTCAATTGCTCAATGCAACTCTGGCGCGATCATCTCGGCGTAGTCGTACAGCGCGCCAAGAATCGCCTCGGCCCGCTCGTCGGCCGTCTCCGACAATGCATCGATCTCCTGGAATAGTTGATCGATGGTTCTGGCCCCGCCGGCGCCCTCGAACAGGCGCGCTGCGCGGTGCGCTTCCCAGGTCTGCATTTCTTCTTCCGACAGCGTCTCGGGGAAGTTGCGCGCGCGGTAGCGCAGCAGCAGTTCGTTGAGGCGCTCGTCCTCGAAACTCACGCGCTTTCCGGTCAGTGCCGCGGGCTTTTGCATGCGGATCGATTCCAGCTGGCGCCGGTCATCCTTGCTGACGAAGCCGCCATACAGATCTTCATCCACATCGACCGGCGTGCTGGATACCGGCTTTTGCAATACCTGCGCCCAGATGGCGCGCAGGTCGGGGCCGGCAGCGGCCAGCGCGGCGTGCGCGCGGCCCTGTTCCAGATCGATATCCCAGCGCGTGGCCAGTTCGGGCTGCAGCGTCTTGAGATTGGCCACCAGCATCGGCGACTTGTTCAGGTGCACGCTCTTGACCGGCAGGCGCGTGACGCCCTCCGGCAAGTCGTCGGTGCGCGTGAACATGCGCGTGCGGATCGTCTCGGCATCGAGGGTGAACAGTTCGGACGGATCGTAGCGGCAATCCCAGACCAGGATTTCGTTCTTGTTGGTGGGGTGCTGGGCCAGCGGATAGACGAGGGCCAGGCAGCCGTTCTCGACCGGGAACATGCCCGACACGTGCAGGAACGGCTGGCGCGCTTCAGGGGCCTGGTGCAGGCCGATCTCGGCGGCGACGCGGTCCTTGCGGCGCAGCTCCAGGCAAAAGTCGAACAGGCGCGGCTGCTTGCTGCGGATCAGGCGCGCCAGCGCAATGGTCGCGCGCACATCCGACAGCGCATCGTGCGCGGCCTCGTGTGCCAGGCCGTTGGCTGCGCTCAGGTGTTCCAGCTTGAAGCTCGGCTTGCCATCGTCGCGGGTGGGCCACACGATGCCGTCCGGACGCAGCGCATGCACCATGCGCACGACGTCGAGCAAGTCCCAGCGGCCGCAGTTGTGCTGCCACTCGCGCGCGTACGGATCGATCAGGTTGCGCCAGAACAGGTAGCGCGTGACCTCGTCGTCGAAGCGGATCGTGTTGTAGCCGACGCCGATCGTGTCGGGCTGGCTGAAGGCGGCCTCGATCTGGCGCGCGAACTCGTGCTCGGGCACGCCGTGTTCGAGGCAGTGCTGCGGCAGGATGCCAGTGATCAGGCACGATTCCGGATCGGGCAGAAAATCATTGGCTGGCTGGCAGTACAGCATGATCGGCTCGCCGATCTCGTTGAGTTCAGCGTCGGTGCGGATCGCGGCGAACTGGGCCGGGCGGTCGCGGCGCGGGGTCGCGCCAAAGGTTTCGTAGTCGTGCCAGAGGAAGGTATGCGGGCTCATGTCTTGTTGTTGTCTTGGCTGCAATCACAGCGTCGGCGACATGGTGGCACAGATGCGCCGTCCCGTCACGGCCCGGTATCACGGTCCGTGCGGGACGGCGTTGGACGCTAGTTACAGACGCGGTTGCGCCCGGCTTCTTTCGCCCGGTAGAGGGCGGCATCGGCCGCCGCCATCAGCGCGTATTCGTCGCCGTTCTCGCCCAGGCTGGCCACGCCGAACGACGCGGTCAGGTGCGGCAGTTCCACGCGCATGTCGGTAAACACAACGGTGTCGCGCAGGCGCTGGCACAGGCGCTCGGCCACCATCGTGGCCAGTTCGATGCCGGTGTCGGGCAGCACGGCCAGCATTTCCTCGCCGCCAAAGCGCACGGCGAAGTCGGACGGGCGCAGTGCGTCGCGGATCAGGCTGGCGGCGGCCGACAGCGCCACGTCACCGATGATATGGCCGTGGGTATCGTTGAACTGCTTGAAGTGGTCCAGGTCGATCATGACGATCGACAGGCCGCTGCCGGTACGGGCCGCGCGCGCCGCCAGCTTCGGCAGCATGTCGTTGAGCCAGGCGCGGTTGTACAGGCCCGTGAGCGGGTCGTTGAGCGACAGCTGGCGGTAGAATTCGCCCAGCTTCTGGCGCCGGCGCAGCAGCGCATTGGTGGTGCGGATGCGGAACGACAGCAGGCGCAGCAGATTGCGCGCCAGCACGCTCGAGCGGTCGATCAGCGACCAGACGACGCTCGATTCGATCACCAGGAGTTCGCTGTCTTCCAGCGCCGTCATGGCCGCCAGGTTCGCGGCATCGTCCAGCACGGCCTGGTCGCCGACGCTTTCGCCCGGCAAGACGCGGGTGGTGCCGGTTTCGTCGCCTGCGTGCGCATCCGATTCGATTTCGAGCTGGCCCGAGAGTACGATATACAGGTGCGCCTGACCGCTGTCGTCGATGCGCTCGCCCTTCGGCAAGCGCACGATGGCGCAGTCGGCCAGCATCGCGGCGACGTCAGGGTCGGTTTCGTCGCGAAACAGTTGCAAGTCGTTGATATGGGTACGGCTGGTGCCGAAGGTGCCGATCTGTTCCAAGTGAGTCCTCAAGCGGTACGCCGCGTTGGCATGCGTGATTGCATGTGTTATTACATCAGCGGGATCATAGCCGATTGTGCCACTCCTGCGCGTTTGACGAAACTTAAACTACCATGGCGACATATTCACATGACATCCAGCAGCATTGAACTGACCGACGCATTGGGCCAGGTACACCGGCCCGCGCCAGGTGCGCGCATCGTTTCCCTCGTGCCGTCGATCACCGAATTATTGTGCGATCTGGTCCTGGCGCCCCAACTCGTCGGCCGCACGGGTTTCTGCATCCATCCCAGGGACATTGTCGCCGCCATTCCCAAGGTCGGCGGCACCAAGGACGTCAATCTCGACAAGATCCGGGCCCTGGCGCCTACCCACGTCGTCGTCAATCTCGATGAAAACACGCGACCGACCTACGACGCGCTGGTGCAATTCGTGCCGCACGTGATCGTCACGCATCCGGTAACGCCGCAGGATAACCTGGCGCTGGCCCGCCTGCTGGGTGGCATCTTCGGCGTGCAGGAGGCGGCCGAATCCTGGTGCACCGCATTCACACAGGCATTGGCCGCGCTGCGTGCCCGGCCTGCCGGTGCATCACGCACGGTGCTGTACTGCATCTGGCAGGATCCGTGGATGAGCATCTCGGCCGATACCTATATCGCGGCGATGCTGGCCGAACTGGGCTGGCGCGTGCCGCAGCTGGGCGAAGACCGCTATCCGCGCTTCACGTGGTCGGACAGTCTGGTCGATGGCCTGGACGCCGTGCTGCTGTCGACCGAACCTTACCGCTTCACGCAGGCGCACGTGGACGCGCTGGAAAAACAGATCGGTATTCCCGTGCTGCTGGTCGATGGCGAAATGCTGTCGTGGTACGGCAGCCGCGCGCTGGCGGGTGTGAATTATCTGGAGACGTTGCGGGAACTATTGGAAGGCACGCCGCGCTGAGTGCGGCGTTGGTATTGCCCCTGCGCCCATGGCGGGCGCAGGGTCCTGCGGGCACTGATCAGTTATCGGTCAGGTGCTTGTCGGCAGTCGGGTCGATGTCGCCGTCAACGCTGACCACCGGGACGGCGGTATGGCGATGCTTATCGTGCAGGCGACCGATGGTGCTGTCGAGTGCGCGGGCCAGTTTGCCGCTGGCATTGTTGATCGCCTGGTGCAGGTCGTTCGCGTGATCGTGCACGACGATCGGGGCCACGCCAGCCAGGCGTGCTTCAAGCATGCAGTGGTTGCCGCCGTCTGCTTTCTTTTCCTTGTTCTCGTCGCTCAGGTGAACGTCGACGCGGGTCACTTGCTCGCTGAAACGACCGATGGAAGCGCGCAAGACGGTATCCACGTGCTCGTCCAGGCCTTGGTGCTTGGTGATGGTGTTATCGGTATTGACATTGATCTGCATGGATGGCTCCTGTAATCGTTATGGCTTTATCTTACACGCCCAGCGATTTTTACCGCGTCCGCTCCGCCAACCGTGCTCGACCTTCCATGCCGCCATCAGACCACGTCTTTTTCGCGCGCTGCTTCGTGGTGCGGAAAACGGTCCATCCGCGACAGCACCGGGAACAGCATCGCCCACACGCCCGTCACGACCAGCGTCGCTACGCCGCCGAGCAAAATCGCGCGCGTCAATCCCAGCCAGCCGGCCGTGACGCCCGACTCGAATTCACCCAGTTCATTCGAGGCGCCGATGAACACCGAGTTCACGGCGCTCACACGCCCGCGGATATCGTCGGGTGTTTCGTACTGCACCAGCAGATGGCGGATATACACGCTGACCATGTCGCCCACGCCCAGCAGGAACAGCGCGCCGAAGGCTACCGCGAAGTGGTCGGTCAGGCCCAGCACGATCACGCACAGGCCGAACAGGGCGACGCCGCCGAACATCCAGGCGCCGACGCGGCGCGTGATCGGGAACATCACCAGCGCCACCGAGCACAGGGCCGCGCCCATGCCGGGCGCCGTGCGCAGAAAGCCCAGGCCGGACGGCCCGGCGCCCAGGATGTCATGTGCGTAGGCCGGCAGCAGGGCGGTTGCCCCACCGAACAGCACCGCGAACAGGTCGAGCGAGATCGCGCCCAGCACGATCGGGCGCGAGCGCACGAAGCGCAAGCCTTCGAGCAGCGTGTGCCAGCTGACCGGCGCCTTGTTGATCACCTGCGCGATGGTGCGCGTGTTCGTCATGAGCAGCACCGCGAGCGCGAGCAGCGAGGCGGCCGTCATGTGCACCGTCTGCGGCCCCAGCACGTAGAGCAGGCCGCCGAAGATCGGGCCGAGGATCATTGCCACGTGCATCGTCGAGGAACCCAGCGCCACGGCCTGGCTGAAGTCTCGGTCAGGCACCAGGTTTTTGAGCACCGCCTGCGAGGCCGGCATCATGAAGGCGCGCGCGCTGCCGAACAGCACCAGGATCGCGAACACGGGCCACACGGTCGTGCTGCCGCTGGCCGTGAAGGCAATCAGCATCGCACTGCACAGCAGTTGCACGGCCATGCAGCACAGCACGATCAGGCGCCGGTTGTAGCGGTCGGCCACGTGGCCGGCCCACAGGATCAGCACCAGAAACGGCGCGAACTGCGCCAGGCCGATCAGCCCCAGGTCGAACAGGCTGCCGGTGATCTGGTACACCTGCCAGCCGATCGCCACGCTTTGCATCTGCACGGCGAAGGTGGCGAGAAAGCGCGCCGACAGGTAGAACGCCAGGTTACGGTTGCGCAGGACACCCAGGCGCCCGGTCGGGGAAATCAGCGGCATGGGCCCTTACTGGTCAGCCAGATCGGCGGCGGTCGTGAACGCGTCGGCGAAGAATTCGTCCTCGGGCAGGCCGCACAGCGCCACGTAATCGCGGCGTGCCGCATCGACCATGAGCGGCGCGCCGCAGGCATACACCTGGTGGCCGGAGAGGTCGATGATGTCCTGCACGACGGCGGCGTGCACGTAGCCGGTGCGGCCCGTCCAGGCATCTTCTGGCAGCGCATCCGAAATCACGGGCACGTAGGTGAAGTCGGGCAGGGTGGTTTCCCAGGCGCGGCACAATTCGTCCATGTACAGGTCTTGCGGGCGGCGGCCGCCCCAGTACAGCGTGACCTTGCGCGTGGACTTTAGGTGCATCAGGTGCTCGACCAGGGCCTTGACCGGTGCGAAGCCGGTGCCGGATGCCAGCAGCACGATCGGCTTGTCGGAATCTTCGCGCAGGAAGAACGTGCCGAGCGGACCTTCGAAGCGCAGGATGTCGCGCTCTTTCATCGCGCCGAACACGTGATCGGTGAACAGGCCGCCGGGCAGGTGGCGGATGTGCAGTTCAAGCGGGCCTTCGAACGACGGCGCATTGGCAATCGAATAGGCGCGGCGCTTGCCGTCCTTGAGCAAGAATTCGATGTACTGGCCGGCGCGGTAGGCCAGCAGCTCATTGGCGGGCAATTGCAGGTTGACGATGGCGACGTCCGGCGCGGCCTTGCGGATGCCGGCAACGCGCGTGGGCATCTTGCGCAGCGGGTAATCCGAGCTGCCGCCCACTTCGCGCGCCTCGATCATCAGGTCGGCCGACGGCATCGCGCAGCAGAACAGCGCCATGCCGGCAGTCTTTTCGATGTCACTCAAGGCGCGCTGCTGGTAGGGCTTGTGCTCGATGGCGCCATCGAGCACCTTGCCCTTGCACGAGCCGCAGGCGCCGTTCTTGCAGCCATACGGCAGGCCGACGCCGGCGCGGATGGCGGCGGCCAGGACGGTTTCATCGGCTTCGCAGCCAAACTGGCTGCCGCTGGGCTGGACGGTGATCTGGAAGGTCATGCGAATGGAGAAGTTGGGGCGCGAACGCGGGTGGTTGGTGGGGTGCGCCGGCGTGCGGCGAGAGGCCGCCATTCTACACCCGCCCTTGTTTTACCGGGCGCGCCCTGTGCTACAGTTGCCGCCTCCACGACCCCGCGATTCTTTCATGACCATGCCATCCCGCTCCGCTTTTGCCCGTCCGCGCCTGTTGATCATCGGCTGCGGCGACGTCGGCATGCGCCTGTTGCCATTGCTGGCCGGGCGTTTTCGCGTGTTTGCGCTGACCAGCCAGCCCGAGCGCTGCTCTGAGCTGCGCGCGGCCGGCGCAGTGCCGGTCGTCGCCGACCTCGACCGGCCCGCCACGCTGGCGCGCCTGCGCAATCTGGCACCGTGGGTGCTGCACCTGGCCCCGCCGCAGCCCGACGGCGATACCGACCGCCGCACGCGCCACCTGGTGGCGGCGCTGGGCGCCGTGCGCCGCATCGTGTACGTGAGCACCAGCGGCGTGTATGGGGATTGCGGCGGGGCGCTGGTGAAAGAGTACCGCCCGGTGGCGCCGAAGAACGGGCGCGCCCGGCGCCGCGTGGATGCCGAGCGCATCCTGCGCGCATGGGCGCTGGTGGCCGGCGCGACGCTGTCGATCCTGCGCGTGCCGGGCATCTACGCCGCCGACCGGCTGCCGCTGCGCCGCCTGGAGCAGGGCACGCCCGCGCTGCGGTTCGAGGACGATGTGTACACCAACCATATCCACGCCGACGATCTGGCCCGCATCGTGCTGCAGGCCTTGACGCGCGGCCGGGCCGGGCGGGTCTATCACGCGGTCGACGACACGCGCATGAAGATGGCCGATTACTTCGATGCCGTGGCCGACGCCTTCGGCATGCCGCGTTCGCCGCGCCTGCCGCGCGCCGAACTGGCGCAGCTGGTCTCGCCCGTGCTGCTGTCGTACATGTCCGAGTCGCGCCAGCTTGACAACACACGCTTGCGGCGCGAACTGCGGGTGCGCCTGCAGTACCCGGACGTCGCCACGGCGCTGGCGCGCCTGCGAGGCTGATCCGGGCGAATGCTTATGCGCGCTTGCCGGGCGATGCGCAGAACGCGATCTTGCTGGTCATGATCGCCGGCAGGCCCGGCGAGGCGCAGAAAGCACTGTCCGCGCCCTTGGCGACCGGCTTGCCGGGCGAGGCGCAAAAGGCGGTGGCATTCGCTGCGGCTGCCGGTTTGCCGGGGGAAGCACAGAACGCCGTCGCGCCGGCCGGCTTGCCTGGCGACGCGCAGAACGCAGCGTCGCCCCTGACCACCACACCGAACTCGGCTTCGTACAGCGCGCGCATGCGCTCGCCCGCCTGGACGTGTTCGCCTTCGGTGCCGGCGGCGATGCCGACATACGGATAGTGATGCAGGAAGAAGCCGAAAGCGGCCTCGCAGTCGCGCGCGTATTTCATGGTGTCGAGGATGTGATAGTGCCAGAAGGTGTCGACATCGACCGTTGGCGAGGCGCCGGCATCCGGGTATTTTTTCATGAGGAACAGGAAACGCCGGTACTCGGTCTCGACGGCGTTGGCGCGCGTTTCGGACCAGCCTTCGCCGGACGCTGCATGCATCAGTTTCATCTTGATCGGGTTCAGGTCAAGCGCCTCGAAGGCGGCGTATTCGGTATGGGTCGACATCATGATCACCTCGTGTGTGTTTGTGGATGAATCGGACAGTGCTGGCGGCTGTCACGGTGCCTGAGTGGGGTATTTCCATAGCGCATTACCGGGAAATTCCGGTGGTATTGACCTGTGACAGACACAGCCATTGTCATGCGCTGGCTCAGCTCAGCAGTTGAGCTAGATCAAACTTGGTAGCATGGACGAGCTCGGTGACCGGCGACGTCGTCACCCTTAGCAGGAAAGGGGGGGCGCCTCAGGCGGTGACGGGCGAGATTGGGGTGCTGTCGGTGCGCAGCCCGGCGGTGGCCACAGCGCCGGCCGCCGTCGCGCCCGCAGCCGGCACGCCATCCACCGGGATGCTGACCACGATCGTGGTGCCGCTGCCCATGCCGCTGCTGTTGATCGAGAACGAGCCGCCCAGGATGGCGATGCGTTCTTCGATACCCACCAGGCCGAAGGAGCCGTGGCGGTTGCGGCTGCCCGGCTGCAGCCCGACGCCGTTGTCGCGGATCGTCATGGTGAGCATGCCGGCATGCTGGTGCAGCGTGATGCTCACCTGGGTAGCGCGCGCGTGGCGCGCCACGTTGTTGAGCGACTCCTGCAGGATGCGGAAGAACGCGGTGGCGCTGTTGTCGTCGATGCGGTGCTCGTCATCGTCGTCCACCAGCTCGCAGGTGATGCCGGTGCGGCGCGCGAAGTCGGCCACCTGCCAGTCGACGGCGGCCGACAGCCCCAGGTCGAGCACGTTCGGGCGCAGGTCGTTGATGATCTGGCGCACGCTGCGGATCGTGACGTCGATCTGGCGCACCGTGGCCACGGCGCGTGCGTGAAGGCGCTGCTGCGCGCCGCGCGTGCGGTTGGCCAGCAGTTCGGCCTCGATCTTCAGCGCCAGCAGGTTCTGCGCCAGGTCGTCATGGATTTCGCGCGCAATGCGCTTGCGCTCGCCTTCCTTGATCTGCTCGGCGTGGGCGGCAAGAAGTCGCAGTTTTTCATGGCTGGCCTGCAGCTTGGTCTGCGAGGCGCGCAGTTCGCGCGTCATTTCCTCGGCCATGCGCAGCGCGTTGCGGCGCGACGAGGCGAGCGTCTGGAACAGCGCGTAGAGCAGGGCGGTGCTCATGCCGGCGGCGAGCGCCGCCAGCCACGGGTAATACATGTCAAAGCGCGTGTACATGTCGGACTTGGGAATGCTGAAGTCGGCTCGCCAGACGCGCTGGTTGAATGCAATGGGCAGGCTGGCCACGAAGATCGCATCGGTGACCCGCAGCGGGCCGGGGTCGGGCCGCGCACTCGTGGCCAGGCTGTCGTACAGCACGGCGCGGGGCGGCGCTTCGCCCGGCTCCGGCGCCAGCGCGGTCACTTCGGTCAGCACCAGGCGCACGCCCTTGACGGGAAATTCATCGAGCACGTCGGCCACCAGCGGCGCAAGGCCGAAGCCGAGACCGGCCGAACCGATATACGCCAGACGCCGCGCCTGCACGCTGTCGTTGGGCAGGTCGCTGCGGTAGACCGGCAGGCGCAGCGCCAGCGCGCTCTGGTTGGGACCGGGCCGCAGGGCGATGCGGGTGCCCGAAGCGCTCGAGCTGCCGTTGTCGCGCGCGACGGCCAGCGAGCGCCGCGTCGTGCCCCGCGCTTCCAGGTCCAGCCCCAGCCGGTCGAGCAGGTTGGGCGGCAACGGCTCCATGTACACCAGCACCGTGTAGGTATCGCGATCCGGCGCCGTCTGCAACGGGGTGTGCACGACGCCGCGCCGCGCCAGGCGCTTTTGCAACTCGTCGTTCAGCGCCGGCAGGCCGTCGGCGCGCACCGCGCGCGCGTAGTTGATGTTGACGATCCCCGGGAAGTTGCGCTTGATGTCGAGTTCACCGACATACTGGTGGAACTGGGCCGCACTGGTATCGGGTGCGGAGCGAAACAGGCCGGCGACCCCGCGCAGCACGTCGCTGTAGCTCTTGATCCGGGCATCGATATTGTTCTGCGCGGCGCGCGCCATGGCGCGAAAGCGTGTCTGCGCATCGCTTTCGATCGCGCCGGACGTCGCCAGATAGGCGCCGGCCCCGACCGCCAGCGACAGCACCACGCCGACGATCATGGCGGCAGGTACGAACGTCCCGGCTTGGCGGTCTGGATGCATGGCGGATCTCACGAACGTGAGGCTGGTTGTGGACGTGCGTGCGGATGATGTTTCTACGCTAAGCATTGTCGGCGTCCACCGTAGCTAGCAGGTTTACTAGGTTCCGAAGAATGCCGCCCCGTTGATGAGATAACGGCGCCCGGCTCGTTGCGAGCGGGGCGCCGTGACACAGTTGGCGTGGGGCCGGCTTAGTTGAAGCTCAACCCGTTGTTGCTGGCGTTACTGACCTTCTTGCCCTTCAGGTCGACCGTGAAATGGTCGCTCGGCTTGGCCGAGCCAAGCCCCTTGAGGATCGCGAAAACGCCCTTGAACTGCTGCTGGAACGGCACGTGCACCGGGTTCTGGTCGGACGGCTTGTCGCCGATGCGCACGATCGGCGCCGGCGCCGCCGGGAACGCCGCCATCAAGACCTTGTACTGGTTCACGCGCGCCTGGCCCATGTCGCGCAGGGCCAGTTCGCCCGCATACACGGTGCGGTGGAAGTCGCCGTAGAACGCGTACGGGGTGAGATTCGCGAAGTCGTCCAGGCGCAGGCCGGCAGCCGTGGCCAGGCGTTCGGCGCGCACGGTGGCGTCCTGCCAGTCGGTGGCCAGCGTCGACGCAGCAACCGTCGTGCTCGCCGGTGTGCCCGCAGCGGCGCAGGCGGCGCTCAAGGGCAGGATGCCGGGCGCGTCCTTCAGTTGCGCCAGCGTGACCCTGGTCTGCAACTGCGACAGGATCAGCATCTGCTTGCCGTTCAGGGCCATCGCCGCTTCTTTCATCTCGCATGGCCAGTATTCGTCCATGAAGCGCAGGCGCGACAGCTCGCCGAAGTACTGGTGCGTGAATTCGCCATACGAGCGGGTGTCGAGGATGCTGCGGTCCCAGCGCTTGACGGCGTCGCCCGGCACCGCGCTGCCCTTGAGGTAATCGTTCTCGACCACATAATGCGGGAACAGTTCGGCAAAGCGTGGCACCGTCGACAGCGGCATGGTCTGGACGTCGATCGTCTCGGCATCCTTGTAGGTCACGACCTTGTAGGCGGCGCCATACACGGCCAGCGACGGCGACTGCACGTTGACGAGGTAGTTGCCGCTGCCGTCGGTGTGGTCGTTGGTGCCGTTGAAGTGCATGTGCCCGCCCACGTGCAGGCGCAGGCCCGTGGCCGCCACGGCGTTGGCGACACTTGCGTCCGGCACGCGCGCCGTCTGGAACGCGCCCGACTTGAACACGTCCTTCATGGCCTGCGTCTGGTTGGCGTAGAAGTCCATGGTCGGGTAGTGCGAGAAGGCCATCAGCTGCTTGCCTTCGGCCTTGGCACGTGCGGCGACCGACTTGATGTAATCCATCAGGAACATCTTGTGGGTGATCACCTTGTTCCAGCCGGCGTTGCCGGCGCCATCGAAGCCCTTGAAGCTGGTGGGATTGGCCGGGTCGAACTTCGCGTTCGGCACGAACACATTGGCGTCGATCGACAGCAGCCACAGGCCCTTGACCGGCTCGACCAAATAAGTGGTGTCGATCAGCTTCGTGCACTTGGTGAAGGCTTTGCCCAGCTTGGCTTCGCCTGCGGCCTTGTAGGCGCCGCCCGAGCCCTCGGCGCAGATTTCGAATTCGCGGCTCTTGCCGCCCGACTGCGCCAGCGCCGCATCATACGTGTACTTGCCGGCGTCGTACTTGCTGAACGGGGTTTCCCACAGCAGGTCGGCCTTGTTTGGCATGAAGCCGAATTCGCCCATCTTGACCATCAGGCGTTCGGTGCCTTGCTCCATGACCTGGTCGGTGCAGATCACCGTCGGATCCTTGGCCAGGCACGCCGGATTGCCGGTGGCGTAGATTTTCTGCTCCTTGCCGTCCTTGGTCAAAAAGTCGTTCTTGCCGGCTTCGTTATCGTCGAACGGCTCGACCGGGTCATGGTTGCCGGGCGCGATGAAAAAGCGCATGCCCTTGGCCTGGTACTGCCTCATGATCGCGGCGATGCCGTCGACGTTCATCGGCTGGGCGTCGTCGGTATAGTCGCCCGGCAGCGCGACGACGCGAATGCCCTTGGCATAGGCGTCGTCGAGCGCGGCGTAGAACGCGAAGTAATTTTCGTTGAACAGGCGCGTGGAGGTCAGCTGCGCATACATCGTACGGATGGTCGCATTCCTGCCGTCCTTGGTCGGAATGCCCGCGAACTGGCTGTTCTTGAAGTCGCCGTAGACATCCTGGAAGTGCACGTCGCTCATGAAGGCGACGGCGGTGCTGACCGGAGCCGGTGCTGGCGCCGGGCTTTGCACTGGCGGCGGCGTGGCGGCGACAGGGGCGTCGCTGTCGCCGGGACTGCAACCTGCCAGCACGGCCAGCAGGGAAAGCGCCGCGCAGGTGGCAGCGCGGTGAGGCATTGGACGGGTCATGCAATTACTCCGGTCATCAAGATGCCCGGAGGATGACATCGTTACATGACCGGATAGTTACATGGCCTGCTGCATGGCCGGCTGCTTACTTGCCCCAGCTGTCCTTGAGCGTCGTTACCCGGTTGAAAACGGGCTTGCCCGGCGTCGAATCGACGCGGTCAGCCACGAAGTAGCCATGACGTTCGAACTGGAAGCGCTGGTCGCCCACGGCGTCCTTCAGGCCCGGTTCCAGGTACGCCGTGATCGTCTCGAGCGCATTCGGATTAAGCACCGTCTTGAAGTCCTTGCCGCCGGCATCCGGCTGCGGGTCCAGGAACAGGCGGTCGTACAGGCGTACTTCGGCTTCGAGCGCGCTGGCGGCGCTGACCCACGTGATGTTGCCCTTGACCTTGTAGTTGTCCGCGCCCGGCGTGCCCGACTTCGAATCTTCGAAATACTTGACGTGGACGGCGGTGACGTTGCCGTCGGCATCCTTGTCAAAGCCCGTGCACTCGACCACGTAGCCATACTTCAGGCGCACGCGGCTGCCCGGCAGGTCGCCCTGCGGCGGCGTGAAGCGGAAGTAGCCTTTCACCGGCGTTTCCATGAAGTCTTCCTGCTCGATCCACAGTTCGCGCGTGAACGGGAAGGTGCGTTTGCCCATCTCGGGATGGTGCGGGTGCACGGGCGAGCTGCACTCATGCGACTCGCCTTCAGGGAAGTTGTCGACGACGAGCTTCAACGGGCGCAGCACGGCAATGGCGCGCGGCGCCTTCGGATCCAGGTCGTCGCGCAGCGCGCCTTCGAGCGTGCTCATGTCGATCCAGCCGTCGGCCTTCGACACGCCGATGCGCTCGCAGAACAGCTGGAGCGATTCGGGCGTGTAGCCGCGGCGGCGCAGGCCAACGATGGTCGGCATGCGCGGATCGTCCCAACCGGTGACGGTGCCATCGTCGACCAGCGCGCGCAGCTTGCGCTTGGAGGTCACGACATAGGTCAGGTTCAGGCGCGCGAATTCGTACTGGCGCGGCACGGGCTTCCTGAAGAAGCCGCCTTCGGCCAGCGTCTCGACCAGCCAGTCGTAGAACGGGCGGTGATCCTGGAATTCCAGCGTGCACAGCGAGTGCGTGATGTTTTCGATCGCATCCGAGATCGGGTGCGTGTAGTCGTACATCGGGTAGATGCACCAGGCGTCGCCCGTGCGGTGGTGGTGCGCATGGCGGATGCGGTACAGGGCCGGATCGCGGTTCGTCATGATCGGCGAGGACATCGCGTCTTCGCTCATCTTGGCGCGCAGGATGTGCTCGCCATCCTTGTACTTGCCGGCTTTCATGTCGCGGAACAGCTGCAGCGATTCTTCAACCGGGCGGTCGCGGAAGCGCGAATTGGTGCCCAGCGTGCCGAAATTGCCGCGGTTCTTCGCCATCTCTTCAGCGCTCTGGCTGTCGACGTAGGCTTTCCCGTTCTGGATCAGGTACTCGGCCATCGCATATAGCTGGTCGAAGTAGTCGCTGGCGTAGTACAGGTGCTCCTGGCCCTCTTGCTGCCACGAGAAACCGAGCCACTTGACGCTGTCGATGATCGTGTCGACGTATTCCTGGTCTTCCTTCTCGGGATTGGTGTCGTCGAAACGCAGGTGGCACAGGCCGCCGTAGTCGCGCGCCAGGCCGAAGTTCAGGCAGATCGATTTGGCGTGGCCGATGTGCAGGTAGCCATTCGGCTCGGGCGGGAAGCGCGTGATCACGGGCGGCAAGCCCTCGCGGGCATGCGTGCCGGCGGCCAGGTCGGATTCGACGATGGCACGCACAAAGTTCGACGACGGTGCGTTGCCCGGCGCCGGGGAATTCTTGTCGTTGCTCATGAGATAGTTCTGGGAGGGTAAGTTGTCGGGCATTTTACCGTAGACGGCGGCCCTGTAGCATGCCCTTGTCGTTACCCCGCCCGCCGTGGCCGCCAGCCGGTGAAAGCGGGCGCTCGCGCCCCGTCGAACCTTTTCTATAGGATAATCTCTCTTTAAACCGTGATTCAATGCCAGACGGCTGACGCCGGGAGAGTTTCTGTTGGAAAATTTATATGCGATCCTCGGCGTGGCCCCGAATGCCACGGATGACGAGATCAAGAAGGTCTACCGCTCGCTGGCCATGCGCTACCACCCGGACCGCAACCAGGCCCCGGGCGCCGAGGCGCGCTTCAAGGCCGTGAGCAAGGCTTACGAGATCCTGTCTGACCGCGCCAAGCGCGACGAATACAACCAGAGCGTGAACCACCGCATCGTGCTCGACGCCGAAGCCGAAGCCTTCGAGCTGTGGCGTTCGCTGTTCGCCCTGAACGGCGTCAACCTGCCTGCGCACTGACGCTTCGGCCGCCGCTGCGGCCCGCCAAACATATCTACAGGACACATTATGAAAAACGTACATCCCGAATTTTCTTTCCAGTCGCGTGAACTGGAAGGCCAGATCGAGGGCACCCTGGGCGACCCGCCCAACCGCAAGAACTACGACATGATGGTGAACGCACTGGTGTCCGAATACGCCGATGGCGGCGGCATCGACGACGTCAACATGATGGCCTTCGCGCTGGTCGACAAGATCCGCTTTCTGGACGCCAAGGGCCTGATGCGCGAAGCGCTCGACTACGCCGACGGCGACCCTTCCAAGGTGTTCGCGATGGCCGAATGCACGGGTGACGAGGGCGCGAAGATGTACGAAGCGATGACGACCAACTTCCCCGAGCTGGCGCGCCAGGCGATTATCACCGCATTCCTGTTCAAGAACCAGAATCGCTGGGACGATGAAGACCAGTCGCTCGAGCAGCTGGGCCGCAATGACGATGGCGACGATGTCGATGAAGACGGCGAAGCAACCGACGACTTCAGCGGCCTGTTCGACGAAGGAGACCGCGATGAGCGATGACACCGGCAGCAAGAATGAACATCTGCCAGCCTTGACGCAGCAGGTGGGCGACCTGGTGCTGGCCGGCTCGCTCGACCACGCCGAAGAGGTGTTCTCGAAAGCGGCCGACGAGCATGGCGACTACGCCGTGGCGCAGGTGCTGAGCGACCTGCCACCGCAAGTGACGGCGCTGCACCTGGCCGGCTTTGACGGCGGCAAGACGTCGCTGGCCACGATGCTGGTGCCGCCCAAGGCCTGGGCCGACAGCCTGGCCTACATTGCCGCGACCTGGCCCGACAACCTGATCGAGGACGATCCCGAGCGCATCGCCGAAAACCTGTTCAACCACGTCCATGGCGTGGTGTATGCGCAGGACGACGAAGAGCGCCGCAACGAGCTGCTCGAAGCGGCATCTGCCACCGACCATGGCGCGACGATCTTCGCGATCATGTGGTCGCTGGCGCCGCGCGAAATCCTCGAAGTAGCGGGCGAAATCCTGTCCAAGGGCCGGTACGTGAGCGGCCAGACGAGCGCCGACAGCGATATCGTGCCGCTGGCGGTCGACCTGGCCAAGGCCAGCGAAGATGGCTGGGAGCGTTCGCTGCTGGAGCTGTTCCCTGAATTCAGGCACAGCGCCGAGATGGCCGAAATCGAGCTGCCGGACGATCCGGATGAAGAGTCCGAATTCATGCAGCGTTCGACCCGCGACCTGTTGCTCCGCCTGCGCAAGCAGGTGCCGTCGGTGCGCAGCATGCCGCGCCGCAGCCCGCGCCGCAGCCTGGGCTCGGACATCTTTTCGTGACGGCAGGCCCCAGCATGTTGCCTGCCATTGTCATTGAAAAGCCGCCCCGGCTGATCCGCGCGATCCGGCTGCTGCCGGTTGACGCCACGCCCGACGAAGCGGCAATCCTGGCCGATGAACTGTCGGGGATCACCGCCATGGTGGCCGAAAAGTTCACCAACGACCGCACCGCCGAAGGCATCGGGCGCGCGCTGCTGTTGACAGTCGGCGGCATCTCGCTGGGCCTCGAACACCTGATCCAGACCGAGGAAGAGGGCGACCTCGATGCGCTCGACATCCTGATCGGGGAGGGCGCCGAGCACGCATTCCAGGCGGGCTTTCGCCTGATTCGCGAGCTGGCCGCGCTACCCGAGGACAGCCTGGTGAGCGAATACGATCTCGACCCGATCTATGCGCAGCGGCGCCTGAAAGAGCTGTTCGTCGACATCTGCACGGCCGACCCGGGCGAATCGTGGTCGGGCTACGAGCGCTATCTGGGCCAGGTGCGCCAGCGCCAGGAAGTCCAGGCGGTCGTCAAGGCGGCCGAGTGGCTGCGCAAGCACCACTACGAGGGCGCGGTCGTCGATCCGGACCTGAATGCCGAAGGCGTGATCGCGATGGCGATCATCTTCGCGGCCGAAGGTGGCGCGCGCATCACGGCGCGCACCGGCCAGCGCGAGTTCGAACGCTTCGTCAAGGCGGTGCGCAAGCACAATCCCGATTTCGAGGCCGGCTGGGCCGAGCTGATGGCGCGTGTGCCGCCGGCGCACCAGCCAGTCATCGCTGCGCGCATCGCGACCTACCGCGCCAGTTGCACGGTGCTGCAACTGATTGGCACGACGGCGACGATGAAGCAGCTGTTTGCCGAAATGGAAAACTACGCCGGGTCGGAGCTCGATCCCGAGTATCCGTGAAGGCTGCCAGGTGAGCGCGTCGGGCGCCCGCATTGCCGCCGGCAGCGCGGCGTTCCGGCGCATCAACCGCGCCATGGCCTTTGGCGGCTTTTCCACCTTCGCGCTGCTATATTGCGTGCAGCCCTTGATGCCGTTGCTGGGCCGCGACTTCGGGTTGTCCCCCGCGCAGAGCAGCCTGGTGCTGTCGGTGGCGACCGCCACGCTGGCACTCGCACTGCTTGGTTCGAGCAACGTCGCCGAGCGTTTCGGGCGCAAGAAAGTCATGGTCGGCTCGATGCTCAGCGGCGCTGTGCTCACGCTGGGCTGCGCCTTTGCTTCCGACTACCTCCACCTGGTGGCGCTGCGCGCCTGCATGGGCCTGATGCTGGGCGGCTTGCCGGCCGTAGCGATGGCGTACCTGGGCGACGAGATCGAACCGACATCCCTCGGCCTGTCGATGGGCATGTACATCAGCGGCAGTGCCTTTGGCGGCATGACGGGACGGGTGCTGTCGGCCTTCATCAGCGATTTTGCCTCGTGGCGCATTGCGCTCGGCGTGCTGGGCGCGGCCGGGCTGTACGCGGCGTGGGAATTCTCGCGCAGCCTGCCAGCATCCCGCCATGGTGCGACGCTGCCGGCGCGCGGCCCCGGCTTCATTGCCGGCTTGCGGATCCACTTGCGCGATCCGGGGCTGCCGTGGTTGTTCGCGCTGTCGTTCCTGCTGATGGGCGCCTTCATCACGCTGTACAACTACATCGGCTACCGGCTGCTGGGCGCGCCGTTCAACCTGCGCCCGAGCGCCGTCGGGCTGCTGTCGCTGCTTTACCTGCTGGGCATCGTCAGCTCGATGTGGGCTGGCAAGCTGGCTGACCGGCTCGGACGGCGCAATGTGCTGTGGCTCATGATGGGGCTGATGATCACCGGGTTGCTGATCACGCTGGCCGATTCTCTGGTCGCGATTGTGCTGGGCGTAGGCCTGGCAACGTTCGGCTTCTTTGCATCACACTCGGTGGCCAGCAGCTGGGTAGGGCGGCGCGCACGGGCGCCACAGGCGCTGGCCTCGGGCATTTACCTGTTCTTCTATTACCTGGGATCGAGCGTGGTGGGCTGGTCGGGCGGGTATGTCTACGAGCACTGGGGCTGGACCGGTGTCGTGACCTTGCTGGCGGGGCTGCTGGGGGTGGGCTTGGGGATTGCGTTGCATCTGCGGCGGTTGGCGCCCTTGCCGGTGAACTACTAGCTGGAGTAAGCAGGGGGGGCAATACCGAGCAGCGGGCAATACCGATGCCGTGCGCCGGCCGAAAACCGGGCGCACAAGTAAAAACGCCACGCTGCGAAGCGTGGCGTTGTCCGATCAGCGGCGAGCTGCGCGGTTTTGCGGGCGCGGTGCGCCGCCGGTTTTGCCAAGGTGACGGAAGGTGATCCGGCCCTTGCTCAGGTCGTACGGCGACAGTTCGAGGCTGACCTGGTCGCCGGCGATGATGCGGATGTGGTTCTTGCGCATCTTGCCCGAGGTGTAAGCGATCAGCTTGTGGCCGTTTTCGCAGTCGATACGATAACGCGAGTCCGGCAGCACTTCAGCCACGACGCCATTCATTTCGATGAGTTCTTCTTTTGCCATGATGGAGCTCCTGTAAATTTTAATATTGGGTAATCACACCAGCCTGGCGCGCGGCGCACGGGCTGGCGGATGATGCGGCCTGCGTGAAGCAGGCAGTGTCAGGATGGGAATAATATTGACTTCGCTGGGTGTTGCGGCCCGTGTGCCATCTCGTGCCGTGGCGTCGCGCTTTGCGCGAATCATTTGTCCACAGGAACACGATATGGGGACGGTAGTAGAATTTTCCAGTGGCAATCTCGTGTTGTCATTCCTGAAACTTTGTAATCGTGGAGGAGTGATCGATGCCATACAAGCGATAGTGTAGCACGGTTGCCGCTCTGCGGCTCATGCGCACGCATAATGACGATATAATCTGCTTAACTTCCGTTGCAAAAAGCAACGCTTATCACCAGGTCTTTCGCGTGCAGCAGTTGCCCCACGTGTCGATCGGCCGACTTTCCTGGGCTGCTCTCATGAACGACCGTACTTCTGCCAATGTAACCGGCCGCATTTCCACCGGTATTGCCGGCCTTGACGACATCCTAGGTGGCGGCTTGACGCCCCAGCGCGTGTATCTCGTCGAAGGTTCGCCCGGCGCCGGCAAGACCACGCTTGGCCTGCAATTTCTTCTCGACGGCATGGCGCGGGGCGAAGCCGGCCTGTATGTCACCCTGTCCGAAACCACCGATGAACTGATTGCGGTGGGTCAAAGCCATGGCTGGGACCTGACCCCGCTGTCGATCTACGAGCTGGCAGGCGAAGACGACCTGGATCTTGACGCGCAACAGTCGGTGTTCCATCCATCCGAAATCGAACTGGGCGAAACGACGCGCAAGGTGATGGACCGGGTCGACGAACTGCAACCGGTGCGGGTGGTGTTCGACAGCCTGTCCGAAATGCGGCTGCTGGCCCAGAATCCGCTGCGTTACCGGCGCCAGATTCTTGCGCTCAAGCAGTTCTTTTCCGCGCGTGGCTGTACCGTCCTGCTGCTCGATGACAAGACCAACCAGTCCGACCAGCAGCTGCACAGCATTGCCCACGGCGTCATCAGCCTGGAGCAGATCGCGCGGGACTATGGCAAGGAGCGGCGCCGCGTCAATATCCTCAAGATGCGCGGCATTCGCTTCCGTGGCGGCTATCATGACTATGCGCTCGATACGGGCGGCATCACGATGTATCCGCGCCTGGTCGCCGCCGAACACGTGCGCGATTTCGTGCCGCTGGTCGACTCGAGCGGCTCCGCCGGCTTCGATGCGCTGCTGGGCGGCGGCCTGATCCGCGGCACCAATACGCTGATCGTTGGCCCGTCCGGCATTGGCAAGACGACGCTGTCCACGCGCTGCCTGCTGGCGGCGCTCGAGCGTGGCGAAAAGGCGGCCTATTACCTGTTCGACGAAGGCCTGGGCACCTTCTTTGCCCGCAGCACGCAACTGGGGCTGGACTTGCGGCCCTACCTGGCCACCGGCCAGCTCTCGATGTGCCACTTCGATCCGGCCGAACTCTCGCCGGGCGAATTTGCCCAGCTGCTGCGCGACGCCGTCGAGCAGCAGGGCACGCGCTTCATGGTGATCGACAGCCTGAACGCGTACCTGCAGGCGATGCCGGGCGAACAGTTCCTGACGCTGCAGATGCACGAACTGCTGTCGTACCTGAACCAGCAAGGCGTGACGACCATGATGATCCTGGGCCAGCATGGCCTGATGGCCGAAGGCCGCACCGACGTCGATTTGAGCTACCTGAGCGACAGCACGGTGCTGATGCGCTTTTTTGAGGCCAGCGGCAACGTACGGCGCGCCATCAGCGTGATCAAGAGCCGCACCACGCAGCATGCGCAGACGATCCACGAGCTGCAGCTGGGCCATGGCGGCGTGCGTATCGGCGCGCCGCTCGTGGGCTTCGAGGGCGTGCTGACCGGCATCCCGAACTACCGCGGCGCCACGCCCATGATGGTTCCGGTTCCAGATGCCGGGCAATAGCCAGCCGCGCAGCGCGCGCGAGGAACGCATCCTGATTTTCGCGCCGCGCGGGCGCGACGCCGACGTCATGGCGTCGGTGCTGCAGCGCGATGGCCTCGAGTGCAAGGCCTTCCTCGACTTCGCCCAGCTCGGCGCGGCGATCGAGGAGGGCGCCGGCGCGGCCATCCTGGCCGAAGAAGCGCTGCAGAACATCGACCCCAGGGCCTTGCATGCCTGGCTCGAGGCGCAGGCGCCCTGGTCCGACTTTCCGTTCATCGTGTTGCTGGCCAAGACCGTCGGCCTGCAGCAGGGCGCGGCCCGCGAGCGCCTGGGCGACTACGGCAACGTGATCCTGCTCGAACGCCCGCTCAATGCGCAGACGCTGCGCAGCGCCAGCATCTCGGCCCTGCGCGCGCGCCGCCGCCAGTACCAGGCGCGCGATGTGCTGGCCGACCGCGAGCGCACGGCGCAGAGCCTGCACGACAGCCGGCAGGAACTCGTCGCCCTGAACGAAACGCTCGAATCGCGCATCGACGAGCGCACCCGCGCGCTGGCCCAGGCCAACGACCGCCTGATGAACGAGATCATCGAGCGCGAGCGCGTGCAGCAGGCGATGGCGCAGTACCAGAAGATGGAAGCGGTCGGGCGCCTGACCGGCGGCATCGCGCATGACTTCAACAACCTGCTCAACGTGGTCCAGGGCAGCATGGACCTGATCCTGTTGATGTCGAAGGACGATGTGGCCAAGGGCCGCGCCGAGATCGCGCGCCGCGCCTGCCAGCGCGGGGGCAAGCTCACGAGCCAGTTGCTCGCGTTCGCACGCAATCAGAGTCTCGACCTGCGCGAAACCCATATCGGCCTGCTGTTCGACGGCGTGCGCGAGCTGGTGGCAAGCTCGGTCGGCTCGGCCATCCGGCTGCGCTTTGCCGTCGACGACGACTGCGCAGCGGTGCTGGCCGACGGCAACCAGATGGAGATGGCGTTACTGAACCTGGCCATCAATGCGCGCGACGCGATGCCGGCCGGGGGCGAGCTGGTGTTCGCGGCCGGCCTGTCGGCCCCGCCGGCGGGCTTGCTGGCCGAGGGTGACTACGTGCGCATCGCGGTGACCGACAGCGGCGAAGGCATGGCGCCGGAACTGGTGGCCAAGGTGTTCGAGCCGTTCTTCACGACCAAGGGCGTCAAGGGCACGGGACTGGGCCTGAGCCAGGTGTACGGCATGGCGCAGCAATCGGGCGGCGCGGCGCGCATCCTCAGCGAACAGGGCGTGGGCACCACGGTGGAAATTTGGTTGCGCGCCGCCACCGGACTGGATGAGGCCGAGCCGGCGCCGCTGGCGCAGATGCCGGTGGCAAGCGAGCCGGCGCGCATCCTGATCGTCGAGGACGACGATTTCGTGCGCGCCTCGATGGTCTCGTCGCTCGAAGCGCTGGGCCACCATGTGACGCAGGCGGCCGACGGCGAAGCGGGCCTGGCGGCCCTGCAACGGGCGCGTCCGGAGCTCCTGATCACCGATTACCTGATGCCCGGCATGACGGGCGCCGACCTGATGGTGCGCACGCGCGCGATGTTCCCGGGCCTGCCGATGATCATCGCCACCGGTTACGCCGACATGAAGGCGATCGAGCAGGTGATCGGCGACGATATCGTGTTGCGCAAACCGTTCCAGCTGGCCGAACTCGCAGTGAGCGTCGGCCAGGCCCTGGACCGCCAGCGCCAGCGCGACAGCGCCGCCCTGGCCTGAGGTGTGCCCAGCGTGCTTTGCGCGTTTGACTGCGCCTATATAATCCGACAGACGCCACTTGCCAACGGACCACCGTGACAACCGCACCCGACCCATTCGACTATGAAGCCGCCATCGGCGCCTGCGCCCGCGGCGACCGGCACGCCCTGCGCCGGCTGTATGACCAGGAAAGCCCGCGCCTGTTGGGCGTGGCGCTGCGCATCGTGCGCGACCGCCAGAGCGCCGAAGACGTCGTGCATGACGCCTTCGTCAGTATCTGGACCCGCGCTGGCAGTTTCGAGCCCACGCGCGGTTCGGGCCGGGGCTGGATGTACACGATCGTCCGCCACGCGGCGCTCGATGCCGTGCGCGATGGCAGCCACGAAGTCGGCGTCGACGAAGACACGCTCGACGCGCTCGACGCCGATGCATTCGATCCCAATATGCAGGACGCCTTCGAGCTGCGCCAGGACATGGGCCGGCTGCACGACTGCCTGACCCAGCTCGATCCGGCCAAGCGCAACAGCATCCTGCATGCCTATGTGGACGGCTTCTCGCACAGTGAAATCGCCGAGCGGCTCAAGTCGCCGCTGGGCACGGTGAAGGCCTGGATCAAGCGCGGCATGAGCGCGCTGCGGGAGTGCATGGTATGAACGCAACACACGATTACGACGAACTGGCTGGCCAATACGTGCTCGGCACGCTGCCTCGCGCCAAGCGGCTCGAGGTCGACGCCGCGCTGCTTGAGAACGCCACGCTGCGCGCTGCGGTCGCCTTCTGGGAAGCGCGGCTGTTGCCCTTGACCACGTTGGTGGAACCGAGCACGCCGCCGGCGTCGCTGTGGGCGCGCATCGAGCGCAGCCTGGGACCCGTCACCAAGCCGGCACAGACTGCGCGCACCGGCTGGTGGGAGCGCCTGGGCCTGTGGCGCCGCCTGGGCCTGTGGCGCGGCCTGGCCGCGGGCGGCTTTGCCGCCGCTGCCGTCATGGCGGTGGTGGTCGGCCTGCGTGTCAACGACCTGCAGCAGCCGCACTATATGGTCGTGCTGGCCGCGCCGCAGAACGCGGCGCCGGGCTGGGTGCTCAAGATGACAGGCGCGACGACGCTGCGCCTCGAACCCCTGGTGGCAACCGCCGTGCCGGCGCAGCGCGCGCTGCAGTTGTGGACCAAGGCCGACGACTGGTCCGGCCCCGTGTCGCTGGGCCTGGTCAAGCCGGGCGAAACCGTCGAGGTCAAGCTCGACAAGCTGCCGAAGATCGTGCCGAACCAGCTGTTCGAGATCACGCTGGAGCCGCAGGCCGGCTCCCCGATCGGCAAGCCGACCGGCCCGATCCTGTTCATCGGCCGCGCCGTCGTCATCTAAAGGTCACGCACCGATGGAAAAGGGCGTTCCCACGCAAGCGGGAACGCCCTTTGTTCATGCTACGGTGTAATTAACGCAGCCAGATCGCGATGTCCTTCACGCCCGGCATGCCGCTGCCGATGCGCGATGTGGCCGGGTTGGCGGCGCCGCCGATCAGCGTGCCGGCGCCGGTGGTGATGTCGACGCGGTACAGCGACGTCGGGCCACCGGCGGTGGTGCGCAGGGCTGCCAGCACCAGGCCGTTCGCGCCGCCGGCGATGTCCATGCCGCCGTCGCCGGCGACCGTTACGCCCAGCGGGCCGACATTGACCAGCGTGCCGTCGTTTGGCGGGTTCTGCAGGGCCAGCACCGAGCTGGTGCTGTCGACGTCGAACAGTTGCGTCGCGGTCGCGTTCGGGACGCTGTTCGTGTAGGCGGCTGCTGCCACCATCGGGGCTGCACCGGCGCGGTTGATGACGCCATCGGTGGTCGTCGCGCCGGTGTCGACGTTGATGCGCAGGTTCTGGCCGCTGTTGCTGATCACGCGCAGACGGTCGGCGACCGGGTTGAAGTCGACGGCAAACGCGGTGCCGGCAATCGCGGTGTACGGCAGCGTGGTGTCGGTGCTGTCAGCGGCCAGCGTGGCTTTCACGGTGGCCATGCCGGTGGTTGGATCGATCGTGATCAGGCGCGCGGTCGAGGTCAGGCCGTACAGTATATTGTCACGTGGACGCACGTCGATGCCCAGCACGAGTTCGCCCGGGGCCAGGCCACTGATGGTGACGTTGGTGTCGAGCGTGTTCGGCGTACCGACCTTGAAGCCGACCAGGCGGTTATCGTCGGTCAGGCCCAGCACGACCGGCGTCTGCGCCGCGCGCAGCGCGATGCCGCGGATGTCTTCGGTCACGCCGAGCGCGCCCACCAGCGTCGTCGGTGCGGTGGTGGCAGCCAGGTTCACGCCGTACAGGTTACGTGCGCCGCCAACGGTGGCTACCATATAGCCCATGTTGGTGCGTGCATCGATGTCGAAGCCGTTGACGGCGCCGGCGACGATGCCCAGCGGGACCGGGTTGGCCAGCGTGCCGTTGTTTGGCGGGTTCTGGGTGTACAGCGTGTTGTTGACGGCATCGATGCCGAACAGCGTCGTCGAGCCGGTGCCGGCAAACGAGTTGGTGTAGGCCGAGGCCGAAATCGCCGTGTTCGCGGCGCCGCCGTTGATGCTGCCGTCGGTGGTCGTCGCGCCGGTGTCGACATTGATGCGCAGGCTCTGGCCCGTGTTGCTGACAATGCGCAGGCGGTCGGCCATCGGGTTGAAGTCGACGCCGAAGTTGGTGCCGGCCAGCGCGGTGAATGCGTCGGTGGTGTCGGCAGCGTCAGCGGCCAGGCGCGATTTGTTGGTGGCCGCGCCGGTCACCGGGTCGAGCGTGTACAGGCGGCCGGTCGAACCGACGCCATACAGCATGCCATCGACCGGGCGCATGTCGATGCCGACCAGGTTTTCGCCGCTCTGCAGGCCGGTAACCAGCACATTGGTGCGGATGGTGGCAGGGGACGCGCGGTCGAACGAGATCAGACGGTTGCTGACAGTCAGGGCAACCACATCGCCAACAGTCGCGGACGCCGGCGGCGGGGTGGTCGGCGCCGGCGCGGCGTTGTTGTCGTCGTCGTCGCTGCCGCAGGCGGTCAGCGCAAGGGCGATCGAAGAAACGAGGACGAGCTTGGCGAATTGTGGTTTTTTCATGATGTGTCCTTATTAGTAGAATGGGTCGTCAAAGTGGATCGGGGCGCACGGCCCGCGGGCAGGCTGCCATGTCGACACGGGTACTACGCGCCAGATGCAGGATTGGATGCAGCCGGATGAAAATAAATTTTCGTGCGCAGCCCGGCGGCGGCATGCAGCCCCCGTGCATGTGAGAATGCACGCATTTTGATGACAAGGTCGCATGTTACTGTAGGGAAATTATGGTGCAGCTGTCCTGCACCAGCAACCCTGTTCCAACGGTGCCGTCATGCGTGTTTCCCTGAGTGAGGTCGTGTCCGTGGCCGCCTTTTCGCTGGTCGGGTCGGTCTCGTGCCTCAAGGCCTGGTCGGTCTTGTCGGGTACCCCATTCACGCCGGGCTTCTACATTGCCGGCGCGATCTTCAGTCTGCTGATCTGTTCATTGTTTTTGCTGGCGTTCGCGTCGGTGCGGGCCTGGACCCGGGTGCGCTGAAGCAGCCCTGGTGGCCGGGCGGCCGCCAGGTGACGAGAGACGGCGCTAGACCACGCCGCGGTTCTGCAGGGCGGCGATCTCGGCGTCGCTCTTGCCCAGCACATCGCGCAGCACGTCCAGCGTGTGCTGGCCCAGCGTGGGCGGCGCCACGCTGCTGGTGGCCGGCGTGGCCGACATGCGGATCGGATTGCGCACCAGCGTGACTTCACCGGCGCTCGGATGCGGCAGCGCGATCGCCATCGCGCGCGCCTGCACCTGCTCGTTGCCGAAGACCTCGCCGACGTCATTGATCGGCCCGCATGGCACGCCGTGTTCTTCCAGCAGTGCGATCCAGGCGGCGCGCGTTTTTTCGCTGACCATTTCGGCCAGCAGCGGCACGAGCACGTCCCGGTGCTGCACCCGCAGCGGATTGGTGGCAAAGCGCGCATCGAACGCCAGCTCGGGCCGGCCGCCCGCTTCGACGAACTTCTGGTACTGGCCATCGTTGCCCGCGGCGACGATGATGTGACCATCCAGGCAGGCGAAGGTTTGGTACGGCACGATATTGGCGTGCGCATTGCCCCAGCGCTTGGGCGCCTTACCGCTGTTGAGATAATTGCTGCCGACATTGGCCAGCATCGCCACCTGCGTGTCGAGCAGCGCCATGTCGATGTGCTGGCCTTCACCGGTGCGGTCGCGGTGCGTCAGCGCGGCCAGTACGGCCACCGTCGCATACATGCCCGTCATCAGGTCGGTCAGCGCGACGCCGGCCTTCTGGGGCCCGCCGCCGGGCACGTCGTCCCGCTCGCCCGTCACCGACATCAGGCCGCCCATGCCCTGGATCAGGAAGTCGTAGCCGGCGCGGTGCGCGTACGGCCCGTCCTGGCCAAACCCCGTGATCGAGCAGTAGACCAGGTCGGGTTTGAGCGCCTTGAGGCTCGCGTAGTCGAGGCCATAGCGCGCCAGATGCCCGACCTTGAAGTTCTCGAGCACCACGTCGCAGGACAGCACCAGTTCGCGCAGTAACGCCTGGCCTTCGCTGCTGGCGATATCGACCGTCATCGAGCGCTTGCCGCGGTTCGCCGTCAGGTAGTAGGCCGCTTCCTGCGTGTCGCGACCATCGGCGTCTTTCGCATACGGCGGGCCCCAGGCGCGCGTGTCGTCGCCGCTGCCGGGGCGCTCGATCTTGATCACATCGGCGCCCAGGTCGGCCAGGTTTTGCGCGCACCACGGGCCGGCCAGTACGCGCGACAGGTCGAGGACGCGGATGTGGCCGAGCGCCTTGGGCAGCGATGTAGAAGCGGGAGCGGAAGGGGAGGATGGCGTCATGGTTCAGGCAGGTGGACAATCATGAAGCGCCGATTATAACGGGCCGGCCATGGGCTGCGGCGCCAACTGGGCGGCCGCGGACAGTGCACGTTCACGGTCGACGATGGCGTCGATCGTGCGCTCTTCCAGGCCCATCGCCCCGAGCACGAAGCTGGATAACTGCAGGCTCGCTTCCAGCGTTTCGGGCACCACGACCGAGGCGCCGGCCAGGCGCAGGTCGCGCGCGTGCTTCTCGTCGCGCGAGCGGGCGAACAAGGCCACATGGGGAAATTCGCGCCGGATGCCGTGCACCGCCTGCAGCGCCGCGAGCGGCTGGTCCATCGTCAGCACGATCGCAGGCGCCTCGTCGGCGTGCACGCGGCGCAGCAGTTCGGGCCGCGCCGCGTTGCCGAACCAGACCGGCCAGCCGTCGGCGCGCAGCTGCGCCACCAGCCGCGCATCGGTTTCGAATGCCACGAATGGAATCTTTTGCGCAGTGAGCAGCTTGCCCAGTTGCTGGCCGACGCGGCCGAAGCCGGCAATGATGACCTGGCCGCGCACCGCACTCAGGGCCGCATGATCGTGCTGCGCGGCGAGCTGGTCTCCACGCGTTTCCAGCTGGTCGCCAATGGCCGTGCCCAGGCGCGCCAGCAGCGGCGTGATGAACAGCGACAGGCCGACCGCCAGCATCACGCGCGCGCCTAGCGCCGGATCGAGCACGCCGCTGGTGGCCGCATAGCCGATGACGATGAAGGCGAACTCGCCGCCCTGGCCCAGCAGCAGGCCACCTTCGACGGCGCGGCCCCACGGCAGGCCGCCAATCCGGAACAGCAGCGCCACCACGACGCCCTTGATCAGTACCAGCCCGAGAACAAAAGTGGCCAGCCACAGCGGGGCATCGAGGATCTGGCCGGTGTCGATCGTCATCCCGACCGTCATGAAGAACAGCCCCATGAGCAGGCCCTTGAACGGCTCGACCATCAGCTCGACCTCGTGCTTGAACTCGGTCTCGGCCAGCAGCAGGCCGGCAATCAGGGCGCCCAGCGCCATCGACAGGCCGGCGGCGGCCGACAGTGCCGCGATGCCGAAGGTCGCCAGCAGCACCAGCGCCATGAACACGTCGGGCTGGCGCTGGCGGGCAAAGGCGCGAAACAGCGGGTGCACGACGCGCCCGCCCACCAGGTAGATGAGGGCAATCGCGCCGGCGGCCTTGGCCAACGTGATCGCGGCCAGCAGCAGCGCGTCGTTGCCGTCGCCGGCGCCCCTGGCCAGCGCGCCGATCAGGATCAGGATCGGTACCACAGCCAGATCCTGCAGCATCAACACGGCGAAGGCAGCCTGGCCCAGGCGCGTGCCGGTGCTGTGCTGCTGGTTCATCAGCTGCATGACGACGGCGGTGGACGAGAGCGAGAGCACGAGGCCGAGGATGACGGCAGCCTGGCCCGGCAAGCCATACAGGTACAGCGCGGCGCCGATCAGCGTGGCGCTGGCCACGACCTGCGCGGTGCCGGCGCCGAACACCCAGCGCCGCATCGACCACAGGCGTGCGGCCGACAGTTCGAGTCCAATCATGAACATCAGGAACAGCACGCCGATTTCAGCGAGCATCGAGATGCCGGGGCCGGCGGGGAAGGTGAGGAAGGACAGCCACGGCGTGTGGACGGCCAGCGCGCCCAGGCCGAACGGGCCGAGCAGGGCGCCGACGGCGAGAAAGCCGAGCACCTGGTTGATGCGCAGGCGCTGCAGGGTAGGGATGAGGATCCCGGCCAGGATCAGGAACAGCAGGATTTCACGCAGGAAGGGGAAAGCGTGGTGGTCGTTCACGGTAGTACCTGTTCGTGGAGGGTTGGCGCGATTGCCAACCCTACCACACGGACCGGTCAGGTCCCCGAGTGGATGACCTCATCCAGTTCGGCCTGGCGCTCGCCACCCGCCACGTCCTGGCGCCGTTCGGCTTGCGCTTCGAGCTCGCGCCGTTCGTCGCGGTCGGCATTGCGCAGGTCGATGTAGCGGCGCAGCGCATCGTCGAGCGTCGGCAGCAGCGCGCCCCGTTCGCTGGCGAGCGCGCAATAGCGTGGGCGCGGCGCCGTGAAGCCGAATTCCTCGGCCGCTTTTGATTCCAGACTGCTGGCATCGATGCCGGCCAGCTCGGCCGCGCGGCGCGCCAGCTCGGCCCAGGTCAGTTCGCCCTGGTTGGCCAGGTGCCAGATGCCCGCTTCGCCATCCACCGCGAGGTCGAGGCACGCATGCACCAGGTCGGGCACGAAGGTCGGCGACACGGTCAGGTCACCGGCGGCGACGAACGGATCGCCCCGTTCCAGCGCAGCGAGTGCCTGCGTAACGAAGTTGTGCTCGTCCCATGGCCCGAAGAAGGCGCTGGTGCGCACGACCAGCGCGCCCGGGTGGTTCAGCAGGACCACGCGCTCGGCCTCGGCCTTGCTGCGCCCGTATACGCCCAGTGGCGCGACCGGATCGGATTCGACATACGGCCGCTCATTGCTGCCATCGAACACGAGGTCGCTCGAGAACGTCGTCAGGTGGATGCCATGCTGCGCGCAGGCGGCGGCCAGCGTTGCCGCGCCCACCGTGTTTTCGCGCATGCAGCGTTCGAGTTCGTTTTCGGCGTCGTCCACGCGCACGTAGCCGCAGGTATTGATCACGGCCCACGGCTTGTAGCGGGCCAGTGCGCGCTCGACCGACTCCTGATCGGCGATGTCCATGTCCTGGCGCGACAGCAGGCGGTGCGCCAGGTTGCGCTTTTCGCAGATGCGGGCAAAGGCGCGGCCCAGCGTGCCGGTGGCGCCCAGGATCAGGATCGGCGGGGCGTTTGTGTCGACCACGCGGTGCCCGTCGTCGGCGATGGACGCGATCGTGCCGGGCGTGGCAACGGGCTGGCAGACGAAGCGGCCCGGGCGACGCCACCATCCCTGCGCGCGCAGCACCGGGTGCGACAGCGGCTCGCCGGCAGCCAGTTCATTCATCATCGTGGCCAGCGCAGTGCGTCGCGGCAGCGGCGAGCGCACGTCGAGCGGGCCAGGTTCGTAATAGCCGTTCTCTGCGGTAACGAGACAGTTCCAGTCGAATGACCCGAGCAGCGCCCAGACCGTCACGGCGCGCACGTCGACGCCATTGGCGCGCGACTCCTGCGCCGCTTCCCAGATTTCAAGCAGCCAGCGCAGTTGGTCTTCGCGGTTGGCGTCGATGTGCGCCTCGGTGATCGCCAGCGGGATGCCGTAGCGGTCCCAGATTTCCTGCAGCAGCGGAGCGATGCCGGGCGTGGGCGTGGCCAGCACGCGCGAGGCTTCGACGTCGGCGCACGGGAGGTCGTCGGCCATGCCGCGGTGGTGCGCCGGATAGCGCTCCGGGCGATGGTCGAGCCAGCGCTCGCTCGTGACGTAGTAATTGCAGCCGATGATGTCGGGCGGGCATGGGTTGTCGCGGAACCAGAGGATGTCGGCGGCATCGGCGCCATTACGCAGCAGGTAGTTCCACAACGGGTGGTCGGGCACGACCATCCCGCACAGCAGGTCCCAGCCAAGCCAGCGGCGCTCGTTGTAGAACTCGGCGACGTCGCTCAGTTCGGGCGTGCTGTAGGTCTTGCCGAGATCGTCGGTCTGGATCAGCTTGGCAGCCGGATTGACGGCGCGGATCGCGCGCATCGACAGCACGGTGGCGCGGCACTGATTCAGCAGCGCCTGGATGAACGTGCGGTCGTCGCGTCCGTGCGGATACCAGACGCCATACAGGCCGGCAAAGCGCGCCGTCGTGCAGATCTCGTTGACGGGGGTGTAGTACTCGAGCCAGGGATAGCGCGCGGCGACGGCGCCGGCATAGTCGGCCAGTGCCTCTGCAAAACCGGGGTCGACCAGGCTCGTGTGGCGCGGCCCGCTGCCGTGGTGGACGAGGCCGGCGATCGGCGTCACGCCGGCTTCGCGCAGGGCGTTCAGGCGTTCGTCAGGCCAGTGCCAGTTGGCGTTCTCGATGCCATCCGGCGCCGTGCGTTCCCACAGGATCGGATAGCGGATGGCGCGGATGCCGAGACCGGCGAAGCGCTCGATGTCGCACGGCCGGTCGGTGTGGCCATTGCGGTCGAGCTGGCTGAAATAGGCATCCTGCACGCGGTTGACGGTGCATTCGAGGCCGCCCCACAGTTCGAGGGGGTGGTCCTGGTGATTCTGATCATTGTGGCTGTTCGTGCTCTTGTTCATGGCGTTTATTCCTTAATATTATTGCAACTAGCTGGTCGACCTGAAGTGCTCTGACTGATCTGTATTGTGTTGGGAGAGCCCTGCTGCCGAGTCACGGACCGGGTGGCGGTTGACAGCGCGGCGGCAACCTGCAACCATGCGGTCCATGATCTTTCCGAAAGCACATCCAATTCTTCTTTCCTGGTGGCGCCGCTGACAGCGCGCGGCCACGGGAAATGATGTGCATTTCATAGCCGCCTCGATTCAGGCGGCGTTCATTGTTGATACGCAGCGATCGGGGCATAGAACCAGGAACCTCGATGACACTGCCTACTTCAACTACTTCTACCGATAACGCAACGACCGCCGCAACTACGCCGGCTGCCAACTCGATCATCCTCACCGGTGACCGGCCGACGGGCCCGCTGCACCTGGGCCACTTCGTTGGCAGCCTGCGCGATCGCGTGGCGTATCAGCATCAATACCGCCAGTTCGTCATGCTCGCCGACTCGCAGGCCATGACCGACAATATGGATGACTTGGGTAAGGTACACCGGAATGTGGTCGAAGTGGCGCTCGATTACCTTGCTGTCGGGATCGATCCGGCCAAAACGACCGTGTTCATCCAGTCGCAAATCCCCGAGCTGACCGAGCTGACGTTCTATTACCTGAACCTCGTGACCGTCGCGCGCCTCGAGCGCAACCCGACCGTCAAGGCCGAAATCGTCCTGCGCGGCTTCGAGCGCGACATCCCGGCGGGCTTTTTGACCTACCCGGCCAGCCAGGCTGCCGACATCACCGCCTTCAAGGCGAACATGGTGCCGGTGGGTGAAGACCAGATCCCGATGATCGAGCAGTGCAACGAGATCGTGCGCAAGTTCAACCGCATCGTCGGGCGCGATATTCTGGTGGAAGCCAAGGCCTTCGTGCCCGAAGTGGGGCGCCTGCCAGGCATCGACGGCAAGGCCAAGATGAGCAAGTCGCTGGGCAACACGATCAACCTGGGCGCCAGCCCTGACGAGATCCGCGCCGCCGTCCGGAACGTCTACACCGACCCGCTGCACCTGAAGGTGTCCGATCCGGGCCACATCGAAGGCAACGTCGCCTTCACGTATCTGGACGCGTTCGATACCGACAAGGACGGCCTGGCCGAGATGAAGGCGCATTACCAGCGCGGCGGCCTGGGCGACAGCATCGTCAAGAAGCGCCTCGAAGGCATCCTGCAGGACATGCTGGCGCCGATCCGCACGCGCCGTGAAGAGTTCGCGAAAGACCCGGCCTATGTCATGCAGATGCTGAAGGAAGGCACGATGAAGGCGCGTGAAGTCGCGGCGGCGACGACCGACGAAGTCAAGAAGGCGCTGGGGCTGTCGTACTTCTGATGCGCTTCTGACCGGTATCGCGCGGCGATGCCGGCGGTAGCGCAGCGCAAGGCTATCTCAACTGTGAGTAGTAGAAAGCCCCCGGTGATGGCAAGCTGCGTGCTTGTCCATCACCCGGGAGTGCATCATGAGCAAAGGCTTGCGCCTGACTGAAAAATGGATGCAGCGCGCCCTGTGGCTCGTTGCGTTCGTGTTTGCCGGCTTCTTGATCGGGCTTGGCAGCCTGATCGTGCAGAACGTGCGCGATGTTGAAGAGCCACTGACGCTCGAGCAATTCATGGACCCGGCCCAATTGGCCAGTGTGCAAGCCGAGCGCGAAGCCGCGCACAAAGCGCAGGAACAGGCCCAGTCGCGCCTGGAACAGGCGACCCAGAAGCACACGGTGGCCAGTGCGAATACTGCGTCGGCGCGCGAGACGTTCGCCAACTGGCTGGCGACGCGGCAGGTGACCGCGCGGCCCGAGCAGGATCCGGAATTAATCAAGCGCACCGAAGCACTCGATGCGCTCGCAAGCGCCGAGCGCAAGGCGCTTGCAGCAGTGGAAGCCGAACAGCAGACGCTGCTCGATGCAACCCAGGCCGGGGAGCGTGCCGGCAACCGTTGGCGTTCGCTGGAAGAGCCTGCCGAGATGGCGTTGTTTGAAGCGCAGACTGCGCGCGATCTTCGCGTGTTTGGCTATCGGCTTGCGCTGACCCTGCCGCTGTTGCTGGCGGCCGGCTGGCTGTTCAAGCACAAGCGCAAGACGCCCGACTGGCCGTTCGCCTGGGGCTTCATCCTGTTTGCGCTGTTCACGTTCTTTTTCGAGCTGGTGCCGTATCTGCCGAGCTATGGCGGGTACGTGCGCTACATCGTCGGCATCATCCTGACAGTCGTTGCGGGGCGCTATGCGATCCGGTGGTTGCAGGGATATCTGGCGCCAGAAACTGGCTGAAGCCTTGCCCGATGCCGAGCGGCGCCAGGGGATGCGCTATGACGTGGCTCAGACCCGGCTGGCAAAAAGCCTGTGTCCCGGGTGCGAGCGGGCGGTCGACCTGAAGGATGGCAAGAACGATTTCTGCCCGCACTGTGGCATCGGCCTGTTCAACCGCTGTACTGCCTGCACGACGCGCAAGAATGCGTTTGCACGGTTCTGCTTTGCGTGCGGCGCGGCAGCCAACACGACACTGGCCGACTGAATGAAAAAAACCGCAGCCGGCGGGGCCGGTTGCGGTTTTATGAAGTGCGCGCTACGTAGGGTGGGCGGGTTTCCGCCCACGCGTTCAACACACCTTCGCATACCAGGGAAGATGTGAAGTACGCGCTACCCGATATCAGTCACGCAGGTCAGCTGGCACCTTGCCGCCATTGGCTGCCAGCTTGTTCATGACCTGGCGGTGCAGCCAGATGTTCATCTTGGCCGAATCGTTCATGTCGCCCGTGTAGTTCAGCTCAGCAGCGAGTTCCTTGCGCGACTGCAGGCTGCTGTCGAGGCCGAGCAGCTTGAGCAGGTCGACGATCGACGAACGCCAGTTCAGTTGCTGGCCCGACGAGGCGAGCATGCCGTTCAGGACTTGCTCGACATCGACTGGCTGGGCTGGCGCCGCTGCTGGCGCTGGCGCTGCTGCTGGTGCGGCGGCCGTTGGTGCTGCCGGTGCTGCGGTCGGGGCAGCAGGTGCAGCCGTTGGCGTTGCCGCCGGTGCTGCGTCTTTTTTGCCTGGGAAAATTTTATGGAAGATGTTGCTCAGGATACCCACGGGACCCTCCTTTTCTGGTGATTGCTTACGGATGTTGTTTGCCATGTAGCCCAGTGCGACAGCCAGGGCGGCGCCCCCGGCAGCCTTGATCAGCGTCGGATGCTCGGCGTAGAAGTCGCTCATGCGATCGACGATGCCGGGATTCTGCTGTTGTGCTTTTTCAGCCAGTTCCTGTACTTGTTCAGGCGAAACCTGCGCTGCCTGTTCAGGCGTGACCTGCGTTGGCACATTGTTGCCAAAGATCTTGCTCAGTGCGCCACCGGCGACCGACGACAGCACGCCGCCACCTGCGCCGCCCAGCAAGCTGGTCAGCATGCCGGCGCGCTGGTTCTGGTCGCTCTGGCCAAACAGCTGGCTGACCATTTGCGGGAACGGTGGGGTCTGGTCGGAGCGCAGTGCGCTCGCGATGCCTTGCGCGACGCTGGCCCGGGGCGCGTTCTGCGCTACCTGGTCGAAGTCGGCGGCAGCATTGCCGTTGGTGCTGGCGGCGCCTGCGCCACCAAGATATTGCTGCAACAAATTACCTAAATCAAAAGCCATGTGTTCTCCTGCTGGGTGAATGCCGGGATGGATGACCAGCGTAGGCGTTTTGATATCGACCGCTCTGTACGATGACGAACCCACGGTGCATCGATCATCAACGATCTGCGCTCTGTGAACTGCGCTCTGCGCTCTGTGAACTGCGCTCTGCGCTCTGTGAACTGCGCTCTGCGCTCTGTGATCGTTACGTGGGTGTTGCGCGGGAAAGAGAAGCGCTGCATGTATTTGCCAGGTGGACATGACAGCACCGCGAACGGTAAGCTGTCGGCATGCCCTACGTCCCGCTCGCCGTGTTCCTCCTCCTATACCTGTTTGCCAGCCTGGCCTGGAACATGTCCCAAGTCGTCGGCGCCGCCTACCTCGTTACCAGCCTGACCTGTTTCGTGGCCTACGCGATGGACAAGTCGGCCGCGCGCGCCAGCACCTGGCGTACACCGGAAGCCACGCTCCTGCTGCTGGGTCTGATCGGTGGCTGGCCCGGCGCCGTGCTGGCGCAACAGTGGCTGCGGCACAAGACCAGCAAGCAATCGTTCCAGTGGAAGTTCCAGGCGACGGTGGCGTTGAACCTGGGCGTATTCGCATTCCTTGCTTACCGCTTCGGCCAACCGGCCTTTGCATGATGATGAAGAACGATCCCGTGTGGCCGTGGCCCCGCATCCTCGCGCACCGTGGCGGCGGCACGCTCGCGCCCGAAAACACGGTCGCCGGCTTGCGCTGCGGCATGGCGGCGGGCTTTCGCGCGACCGAGTTCGACGTCATGCTGGCGCGCGACGGCGTCCCCGTGGTGCTGCACGATCCGCGCCTGGGCCGCACGGTCCGGGGCAGCGGCAGCGTGTTCGAGCACGATGCGCTGGACCTGGCCGCGATGGATGCCGGCAGCTGGTTCGGTCCTGGATTCGCGGGCGAGCCGGTGCCGCTGTTCGACGCCTTCGCGCGCCTGTGCATGGCCCACGGCATCTGGATGAATATCGAGATCAAGCCGGCGCCCGGCTACGAACGCGAGACGGGCCACGTCGTGGCGCAGATGACGGCCGCGCTGTTCGCCGACGCGCTCGCGTCCGGCGACCCGGCCGCGTTGCCGCTGTTGTCGTCGTTCAGCGACGTCGCGCTGGCGGCGGCCCAGGCGGCGGCCCCGACCCTGCCACGCGCCTGCCTCATCAGCGCGCTCGACGCCGGTTGGCAGACGCGGGCACAGGCGCTCGGTGTACACGCCATCCATACCAACCACCTGCACCTGAGCCGGCAGCAGGCACGCGCCGTCAAGGACGCCGGCTACGGCCTGTTCTGCTACACCGTCAACGATGCCGGCCGCGCGCGCGAACTGCTGGCCTGGGGTGTGGACGCCTTCTGCACCGACCGCATCGACCTGATCACGCCCGATTTCGCCTGACAGCAGGGCCAGGCACTATATTTACACTGCGACCTCAAGTAACAGGGAAGGGGTGACGTTAAGAAGGGACGATCACCCTGACGGTGTTGCCACCATGGCGCTTTCCATTTCGACGAATACCCTGTCGCTCAGTACGCAGCGCAGCATGCGCACGCATGATACCGAGGCGGTAAAGCTCGTCGAGCGCCTGAGCTCAGGCATGCGCATCAACCGCGCGTCCGACGATGCCGCCGGCCAGGCGATCACGTCGCGCCTGTCGTCGAACCTGCGCGGCGTCAGCCAGGCGATGCGCAGCCTGAGCGACGCGACATCGATGCTGCAAGTGGCCGATGGTGCCATGGCCAGCGTCACCGAGACCCTGCAACGCCTGCGCGAGATGGCGGTGGCGGCCGGCAACGGCAGCTACACGGACGGCGATCGCAGCGCGCTGCAGAAAGAGACGCAGGCACTGCTGCAACACATCACGCAAGTGGGCACCGACACCAGTTTCAACGGGCAAGCGCTGTTTTCGCAGGACACCGTCAGCATTGGCGGCGACGAACGGCGGCGCGCCGTTCTCGATGGCCTGCAATCCGGCTGGCTCAGCTCGGCCGAGGACATGATCAGGCAGCATTACGGGCTCATGGGTGACGGGGCCAGACTGACCGTCAACCTCGAGACCACGGATGGCGCGTACAACGTGCTCGCCTCGGTGTCCGGCACGTCCTCCGGCGGCAAGCTGAACAATCTGCACCTGAACCTCGACATGGCCGACTTCGGCACCGCGGCCACACCCGACGGTGGCAGCGCACCGCTCTACAGCGACCGCATCGTCGCCCATGAAATGGTGCATGCCGTCATGGGCCGCACGATGAACATGGGCGCGCTGCCGCAATGGTTTGTCGAAGGCACGGCTGAACTGATCAATGGCGCCGACGAGCGGCTGGCCGGCGCCGGCAGCATCGCGGGCGTCGTCGCCACCATCGCCGGCGGCGGATTTACGTACGAAGGCGGGTATGCCGCCAGCCGCTACCTGCACGACCGCATGAAGGGCCTGGGCGTAGAGGGCGGCATCAAGGGCATCATGCAATACCTGAACAACAACCAGTCCGCCGATCTCGATGCCGCGCTCAATGCCGTCTCGAAAGGCGTGTACACCAGCAATGCCGCGTTCCTGGCTGACTTTGGCGCCAATGGCGCACAATTTATCAATACAAAAATGAATCTGACCAATGCCGATACAGGCGCCATCGGTGGCCTGGACGCTGACGGCGGCCCTGTGCGCGATGCCCGCGCCGTCGTGCCCGCCAGCGGGACCAGCAATGCCGCGGACGGCCTGGCCGGTTTCAATGTCGTCTACCCGGACGAGGGCGGCGCCAGCGGCGTGCGGCGCGTGCAGGTGCAGGCCGGCGACAGTGCCGGCGACCTGATCGACCTGCAATTTTCATCGATGAATGCGCGCGCACTTGGCCTGGCCAATCTCGACATGACGCGCTCAAGCGTAGCGCTGCTGACCATCGACCGGGCGCTGGAGTTTGTCAACGAGCAGCGCGTACGCACGGGCGCGTCGAGCAACCGGCTGGACCTGGCGGCCGGTGCCCTCGAGACGAGTTCGCAGAACATGCAGGCGGCCCGCTCGCGCATCCAGGACACCGATTACGCGAGCGACACGGCGCGGCTGACCCGCACGCAGATCCTGCAACAGGCGGCGTCGGCGATGCTGGCGCAGGCCAACGGGCAACCACGCTCCATCCTGAGCCTGCTGCGCTGAGAATGGATCGGGGAGCTAGGCTATAATCGTTCCTTTACAGGCACGCTGCCTCACTCCGCCCAACGATCAGACATGAAATCCTCCGACATCCGCGAAAAGTTCCTCAAGTTCTTTGAATCCAAAGGCCATTCCATCGTGCGTTCCAGCCCGCTGGTGCCGGGCAACGACCCGACCATGTTGCTGACCAACAGCGGCATGGTGCAGTTCAAGGATGTCTTTCTGGGCCTGGACTCGCGCCCGTACTCGCGCGCGACCTCCGTGCAGCGCTGCGTGCGCGCCGGCGGCAAGCACAACGACCTGGAAAACGTCGGCTACACGGCGCGTCACCACACGTTCTTCGAGATGCTGGGCAACTTCAGCTTCGGCGACTACTTCAAGCGCGATGCGATCCAGCTGGCCTGGGAGCTCTTGACCAAGGTCTACCTGCTGCCAGCCGAAAAGCTGACCATCACCGTGTACTTCGAGGATGACGAAGCGTACGACATCTGGGCCAACGAGATCGGCGTGCCGAAAGAGCGCATCATCCGCATCGGCGACAACAAGGGCGCGCGCTACGCATCCGACAATTTCTGGCAGATGGCCGATACGGGCCCATGCGGTCCGTGCACCGAGATTTTCTACGACCACGGCGCCGACATCTGGGGCGGCCCACCGGGCTCGGCCGAAGAAGACGGCGACCGCTTCATCGAAATCTGGAACCTCGTGTTCATGCAGTTCTACCGCGACGAATCCGGCTCGCTGACCCCGCTGCCGAAGCCGTCGATCGATACCGGCATGGGCATGGAGCGCCTGGCCGCCGTGCTGCAGAACGTGCACAGCAACTACGAAATCGACCTGTTCCAGAACCTGATCAAGGCCGCTGCCCGCGAAACCGCGGCACCTGACCTCGACAACAATTCGCTGAAGGTCATCGCCGACCACATCCGCGCTGCATCGTTCATGATCGTCGACGGCATCATCCCGAGCAGCGAAGGCCACGGCTACGTGCTGCGCCGCATCGTGCGCCGCGCGCTGCGCCACGGCCACAAGCTGGGCCAGACCAAGCCATTCTTCTACAAGCTGGTTGCTGACCTCGACATCGAGATGGGCGAAGCCTATCCCGAACTGCGCACGGCCAAAGACCGCGTGGCGCAAGTGCTCAAGGCCGAAGAAGAACGTTTCGGCGAGACGCTGGAAAACGGCATGAAGATCCTCGAAGCCCAGCTGGCCAAGGATCCGAAGAACCTCGACGGCGGCACCGCCTTCACGCTGTACGACACCTACGGCTTCCCGCTGGACCTCACCGCCGACATTTGCCGCGAGCGTGGCATCACGCTCGACGAAGCGGGCTTTACCGCTGCGATGGAGCAGCAAAAGAAAACGGCGCGCGCCGCCGGCAAGTTCAAGATGGCCGCCAACGTCGAGTACGCTGGCGAAAAAACCAAATTCGTCGGCTACGATTCGCTGGCCCACAACACGCACGTGCTGGCGCTGTATGCCGACGGTGTGAAGGTCGAGCAACTGAGCGCCGGCCAGGCTGGCATCGTCGTGCTCGACACGACGCCGTTCTACGCCGAATCGGGCGGCCAGGTGGGTGACCAGGGCGTGATTGGCGATGGTGCCATCCGCTTCGAAGTCGAAGACACGCTCAAGATCCAGGCCGACGTCTTCGGTCACCACGGCGTGCTGCGCGAAGGCACGCTGAAGGTCGGCGCAACGGTCGACGCACAGGTCGACACGGCCAAGCGTGCACGCACCATCCGCAATCACTCGGCAACGCACCTGATGCACAAGGCGCTGCGCGAAGTGCTGGGCACGCACGTCCAGCAAAAAGGTTCGCTGGTTGACCCGGATAAAACCCGCTTCGACTTCAGCCATCCGCAGGCGCTGACGCTGGACGAAATCACGCAGGTCGAAGCCATCGTCAACCGCGAGATCCTCGAGAACCACGCGACGCAATCGCACAATATGACGTTCGACGATGCGGTCAAGCACGGCGCCATGGCGCTGTTTGGCGAGAAGTACGGCGACACCGTGCGCGTGCTCGACATCGGTACGTCGAAAGAGCTGTGCGGCGGCGTCCACGTGACCCGCACCGGCGACATCGGCCTGTTCAAGATCGTGTCCGAAGGCGGCGTCGCTGCCGGCATCCGCCGCATCGAAGCCGTCACGGGCGAAGGCGCACTGGCCCTGGTGCAATCGATCAACCGCAAGCTGATCGAAGCGGCCGGCGCGCTGAAGACCAATCCTGACGAACTGACGGGCCGTATCGGCCAGGTGCAAGACCAGGTGAAGCTGCTCGAAAAAGAAGTCGCTGCACTGAAGTCGAAGCTGGCGTCGGGGCAGGGCGACGAGCTGATCGCACAAGCCATCGACGTGAACGGCATCAAGGTGCTGGCAGCGACGATGGAAGGCGCCGACGTGGCAACGCTGCGCGAAGCCATGGACAAGCTCAAGGACAAGCTGGGCACGGCCGCGATCGTGCTGGCAAGCGTCCTCGACGGCAAGGTCAGCCTGATCGCAGGCGTGACCAAGGATGCCACCGGCAAGGTCAAGGCCGGCGAGCTGGTCAACTTTGTGGCCCAGCAGGTGGGTGGCAAGGGTGGCGGGCGTCCGGACATGGCGCAGGCCGGCGGTACCGACCCATCGGGCCTGCCGGCAGCGCTGGCCGGCGTGGCGGGCTGGGTGGGCGAGCGCGCGTAAGCACGCTGTCTGCGAGATCGACGCCGCCTTCGGGCGGCGTTTTTTATTTGGGTCAAGTCGAAGGTGTGGGAACGACCTTGCTGCTGTCAAGTCCGGGAACCCTGGCAAGCACCTGCGCAATGAAGTCAATGAAAACTGCTGCACGCCGGGGCAGGCGTCGCTCTGCCGAATACAGCACATTGACGGGCACAGGCGGCGCCCCATGCGCGGTCAACAATGCGACCAGTTCGCCGCTCTGCAGTTCTTCGCTCACCATCCAGGCAGGCAGGTAAGCGATCCCCAGGTCGTTCAGGACGGCGCGCCGGATGCCGTCCAGGCTATTGAGCCGCACACGCCCGCTGACCTTGCGATCGCCATCCTTGAACGGCCAGCTGTCATTGCCGGCTGCCAGCAAGGTATACATGATGCAGTCGTGCGCAGCCAGGTCGCCGGGTTCCAGCGGTGTGCCACGTTGCCTCAAATACGTCCTGCTTGCCACGCAGATGCGCGCAGATTGACCGACGCACCGCGCACGCAGGGTGCTGTCACGTAATTTGCCACCCCGTATGGCGATATCGATGCCTTCGGCCACCAGGTCGATGTACGCGTCACCCAGGCGACATTCCACATCGACATGCGGATAGCGCTGCAGGAAATCCGGCAGTGCGGGTATCAGGAGTTCAGTTCCTATACTTTCGGGACAGGCAATGCGCAGCAGTCCATGCGGATCTTGTTGGCCATGCGCCTGTGCTTCGGCTTCTCCGATGATGTCGAGTGCCTGGCGCGCTTGCGCGTAGTAGCGCTGGCCCTCGGCCGTGGCAACCATCTGCCGCGTCGAGCGGTGCAATAGCCGCGTACCGAGCGACTTTTCCAGTGCCGCCACATGCCGGCTGACGTTCGGTTGTCCGATCCCGAGCTCCCGCGCGACAGCTGAAAAACTACCGGTTTCGACGGCGCGCACGAAGCAACGCATCCACAACAATTTATCCATTCCTGCCCGCGTGAAGTCATTTTATGCAGCAGGAGCATAAATGATATGAGCGCAGCATGGGTTCTCGCGCGGGCAGTCAGCCATCAGACTGCACGGATCGACCCCATGCGCACACGCTCGTGCCCCGGGTTTTACCATGACAGGAACCTACATGAACACCTCTACAACTGAACGCTTTGTCAGCCTGGTCGGGACCTATGAAATCGATCCGCTGGACGCTGCGGCGTTTGCACGCATTGCGACGGCGTCGATCGACCAGATCGCTGGCAAACCAGGCTGCCTGTACTACATCGCTGCGCAAGACCTGACGCGGGCCAATGTGTTTCATCTGACCGAAGGGTGGGCGACGCAAGAAGCGCTCGATGCTCACCTGAGTAGTCCTGATTTTCTCACCATGCTGGAGCAAGCATTCACACTGCGCGTCGTACGCCGTGACGTCTATCTGTCTGAGTCGGCAGGGCGAACATTGCTGGGTTGATTGGCGCAATCCAGGTGCATCGTCAGCTGTCGGACCTGCATTGACCCGCACATCGGCGTTTCAAGCCAAGCACCTTTCCACTTTATTGCGCCGGATTGTCTGACCGTCTATTGCGCGCGCCGATTTGGGTCGCATCTTGCATCGCGTGATGCACCACCATAGTGCTTTTTCGTGAGCATCCAGTACAGACTCGGTAGCAGTTCGTCAAGCTTTTAACACTGGGTTGCAGGCTCGCAACAATCTATGACTATTTTGGTGCGCTGCGTCATACTGTGGGAATTGGAGTAGTATTCGAGTTCCAGCACCCTCCTTACTGATCAGGAATGCGATGAGCGACATCATTTTCGACACTGACACCGACACCATGGAATTCCAGAGAGATCTGGATGCGCGGGGGCTCAATTGCCCACTGCCCATCCTCAAAGCGAAGAAGGCGCTCGCCGAAATGGAGAGTGGCCAGGTGTTGCGTATCGTGGCCACCGACACCGGCTCCGTGCGCGACTTTCAGGCGTTTGCCAAACAGACCGGCAATGCACTGCTGGCCCACACCTTTGAACACGGCGAGTTCACGTTTCTGATGCGCCGCAAGTAATCGAAACCGCCGTGTCGCGCCTGTCGACACGGCGCGCATCGTTGCCGTGCCGGGGTCTTTGCCCCGTTTGTTTTCCCCGAATTCATGACAGACCGAGTACTTTAGGTGTTTTCCTCTACTAAAAAATCGCACGCTCGTGCTTTAATTTGGCCCGTTGCCCCGATTTCTCATATAATCTGAGCCACTTTAGTCTGTCTCCATCTCATTTTAAAAGGCACCCTATGAAAGTCCTGGTACCCGTCAAACGCGTGGTCGACTACAACGTCAAGGTTCGCGTCAAGTCCGACAACAGTGGTGTGGATATCGCCAACGTCAAGATGTCGATGAACCCGTTCGACGAAATCGCGCTGGAAGAGGCGACCCGCCTGAAAGAAGGCGGCAAGGTTACCGAAGTGGTGGCAGTGTCGATCGGCGTGCCGCAGTGCCAGGAAACCCTGCGCACCGGCCTGGCCATCGGCGCCGACCGCGCCATCCTGGTCGAGACCGCCGGCGACACCGAGCCGCTGGGCGTGGCCAAGATCATGAAGGCGCTGGCTGATAAAGAGCAGCCACAGCTGATCATCCTGGGCAAGCAGGCAATCGATGACGACTCGAACCAGACCGGCCAGATGCTCGCCGCGCTGCTGGGCTGGCCACAAGCGACGTTCGCGTCGAAAGTGGTGCTCGAGGACGACAAGGTCACCGTGACGCGCGAAGTCGACGGCGGCCTGGAAACCGTGGCGCTCAAGCTGCCGGCGGTCATCACCACCGACCTGCGCCTGAACGAGCCGCGCTACGTGACGCTGCCGAACATCATGAAGGCCAAGAAAAAGCCGCTCGAGACGATCAAGCCGGAAGACCTGGGCGTGGACGTGGCGCCGCGCCTGAAGACGCTGAAAGTCGTCGAGCCAGCCAAGCGCTCGGCGGGCGTCAAGGTCCCGGACGTGGGCACCCTGGTGCAGAAACTGCGCACTGAAGCCAAAGTCATCTGAGCCGTTTGTCGTCACTTACAAGATAGGAATCAACATGGTCGCATTAGTCATTGCTGAACACGACAACGGCTCCCTGAAGGGCGCTACCCACCACACCGTCACCGCAGCTGTCCAGTGCGGCGGCGATGTGCACATCCTGGTCGCCGGTTCGGGTTGCGGCGCCGCTGCCGAAGCTGCTGCGCAGATCGCGGGCGTCTCGAAAGTGCTGGTCGCCGATGCGCCACACTTCGCCGACGGCCTGGCCGAGAACGTGGCCGAGCAGATCCTGGCGATCGCCGGCAGCTACTCGCACATCCTCGCGCCGGCCACCGCCTACGGCAAGAACATCCTGCCGCGCGTGGCTGCCAAGCTCGACGTCGCGCAGATTTCCGAAATCACCAAGGTCGATTCGCCCGACACGTTCGAGCGCCCGATCTATGCCGGTAACGCAATTGCCACCGTGCAGTCGAGCGACAGCGTGAAAGTCATCACCGTGCGCGGCACGGCGTTCGACTCCGCAGCCGCTGGTGGCTCGGCCGCCATCGAAGCCATCGCTGCCGTGCTTGACGCGGGTACGTCGAGCTTCGTGGGCCGCGAGCTGGCCAAGTCGGACCGTCCTGAACTGACCGCCGCCAAGGTGATCGTCTCGGGTGGCCGTGGCATCGGTTCGGCCGACAACTTCAAGATCCTCGAGCCGCTGGCCGACAAGCTGGGCGCGGCCATGGGTGCATCGCGCGCCGCCGTCGACGCCGGTTTCGTGCCGAACGACTGGCAGGTTGGCCAGACGGGCAAGATCGTCGCGCCAACGCTGTACATCGCTGTCGGTATTTCCGGCGCGATCCAGCACCTGGCCGGCATGAAGGACTCGAAGGTCATCGTCGCCATCAACAAGGATCCGGAAGCGCCGATCTTCTCGGTTGCCGACTACGGCCTGGTGGGCGACCTGTTCGAGGCAGTGCCGGAACTGGTCAAGGAACTGGGCTGATCGCCAGGCGCGGCGTCGTTGTACGCCGCGCCGACAGCCGCCAATGACGCCGTTCCCGCCCGTGCAGGAACGGCGTTTTTTTTGCATAAGAATTTATTCAGGAGACAATGGTGAGCTACAACGCCCCGCTGAAAGACATGCAGTTCGTGCTGACCGAACTGGCCAACCTGGCCGAGATCAATGCGCTGCCCGGCTGTGAAGATGCGACGCCCGACACCGTGGAAGCGGTCCTCGAAGAAAACGCGAAATTCTGCCGCGACGTGATCGCGCCGCTGAATCGCGTGGGCGACAAGGACCCGAGCTACTGGAAAGATGGCACCGTTACCACGACCAAGGGCTTCCGCGAGGCGTTCAAGGCGTACGCCGAGGCCGGCTGGCAGGGCGTGCAGCATCCGCAGGACTTCGGCGGGCAGGGCTTGCCCAAGCTCGTGGCCACGCCCTGCATGGAGATGCTGCACGGCGCCAACCTGTCGTTCGCGCTGGTGGCACTGTTGTCCGACGGCGCCATCGAAGCCTTGCTCACCGCCGGCTCGGACGCGCAAAAGGCGCGCTTCCTCGAGCCGCTGGTATCGGGCCGGTGGACCGGCACCATGAACCTGACCGAGCCGCAGGCCGGCTCCGACCTGGCCGCCGTGCGCACCCGCGCCGAGCCGCAGGGCGATGGCACCTATAAGCTGTTCGGCACCAAGATCTACATCACGTATGGCGATCACGACATGACCGAGAACATCGTGCACCTGGTGCTGGCGCGCACGCCTGACGCGCCGCCGGGTGTGAAGGGGATCTCGCTGTTCATCGTGCCCAAGTTCATGATCAATGACGATGGTTCGCTGGGCGCGCGCAACGACGTCGCCTGCGTCTCGATCGAACACAAGCTGGGCATCAAGGCCAGTCCAACGGCCGTGCTGCAGTTTGGTGACAACGGCGGGGCCGTCGGCACGCTGGTCGGCGAAGAAAATCGTGGCCTCGAATACATGTTCATCATGATGAATGCAGCGCGCTTCGGCGTGGGCATCCAGGGCGTCGGCCTGGCCGAGCATGCGTACCAGGGCGCCGTGGCCTTCGCCAAGGACCGCGTCCAGTCGCGCGACGTGGCCGGCTCGAGCGGTCCGGTGACGATCATCCACCACCCGGACGTGCGCCGCATGCTGATGTCGATGCGTTCGCAGACCGAAGCGGCGCGCGCGCTGGCCTATATCGGTGCGGCGCTGTCCGATCTGGCCCATCACCATCCGGATGAGGCCACGCGCACGGCGAATCTGGCCATCTATGAATACCTGGTCCCCGTCATCAAGGGCTGGGCGACCGAGATGAGCGAGCAGGTCGCGCGCGACGGCGTGCAGGTGCATGGCGGCATGGGCTTCATCGAAGAAACGGGCGCGGCGCAGCACTACCGCGATGCCAAGATCCTGACCATCTACGAAGGCACGACGGCGATTCAGGCCAACGACCTGGTGGGTCGCAAGACGGTGCGCGATGGTGGCGCCGTGGCCAAGGCGCTGATCGCGCAGATCCGCGATGTCGAGCGCCAGCTGGGCGAGGCGCAGAACGCCGATTTCGTGGCCATTGCGCAGCGCCTGCAAGAAGGCAGCGCGGCACTCGAACAAGTGGTCGAGTATGTGGTGGCCAATATCAAGACGGACGTGAAGGCGGTGTTTGCCGGCAGCGTCACGTACCTGAAGCTCGCCGGCATCGTGCTGGGTGGCTGGCAGATGGCGCGCGCGGCGCTGGCGGCGCAGAAACGCCTGGATGCCGGGGAGGGCGATGCCGCCTTTTACCGCGCCAAGATCGGCACGGCGCGCTTTTTTGCCGACCACATCCTGTCGCAAGCGCCGGGGCTGCGCACGTCGATCGTGGATGGCGCAGCGGGCGTGCTGGCGCTGGAGATCGAGCAGTTCTAAACAGGCATGCAGGCCGGCACGCGCCCTGGGCAGTGCCGGCCACGCCGTGGTGTCTTAAGGCTCGTTGAACGCGTGGACGGAAAATCCGTCCACCCGACCGTGGGCATGTAGGGTGGACGGCTCTGCCGTCCACGCGTTCAACAAACCGTTGCCCACCACGATCGTACGCAACCCGCGTTCTTCACCCGTACGCACCACCCGTGTACATCACATCCGACAGCCGTGCGATCGTCCCGATCAGCACAGTCGTCGCCACCAGCATCGTGATCACCAGCAGCAACACCAGCACCCAGTTCGAGCGCGTCTGCTGCCCGCTGTGCGCGTTGTATTGGGCGTCCCACTTCTCATCCGGCGTCAGGCCGATCACGAGCGCCTCGACGAAGCCGACGATGTACGACACCAGCAGCGGCAGCACGATATAGAACGGATGTGGTTTGACCGCGCCGTACAGGATCCCCGTGACCGGCAGGCAGCACAGGTGCAGCAGGCCGATCCGGTCCGCTCCGGGCTTCAGATAAAAGCGGTGAACGCCGAAGCCACCCAGCAGCAGGGCAAGCAGGGTGGCGACAGTCTTGTTCTTGTGCACAGCAGCCATGGATGTTGTCAATCGTTCAGGAAAGCCAAAGTATCGTCCAGATTGGCGCGAATGGCACGCTTTCGGCGCTTGACAGCGTATTCCAGGCCAATCGGGCAGATGGCTGGTAGCGGTATGGCGCGAAATCGGTGATAATGGTTGATTCTCCTGGGACTGCGCGCCCTGTATCATTAACGCTTGCTGCTGTTCGGTGTCGCGCGCTATAATCGTCGACTTTCTCCGTCCAGAACAACTTTTTCGGAAATATTATGGTCGTTATTCGTTTGGCTCGTGGTGGCGCAAAAAAGCGTCCGTTCTTCAACATCGTTGCAACTGATTCGCGCAATCGTCGCGATGGTCGTTTCATCGAGCGTATCGGTTTCTACAACCCGATGGCATCGGGCGCTGAAGTCAGCCTGCGTATCGCTGCTGACCGTCTGTCGCACTGGCAAGGCGTTGGCGCACAACTGTCGCCAACCGTCGCTCGCCTGGTCGCCCAGCAAAAGCCAGCTGCTTAATTTTAATTAAGCAAGGTACGCAGGTTTGAACGATTCAGCAGCGAGCAACGCAGGTACGGGAACCTCGGTTCCCGCCGATCTGGCCGAAGTGGGGTACGTGTCCGGTGCTTATGGCATCAATGGTGGCATTCGTGTCACGCCGCACTCCGCTGATGCCGATGCGCTGCTGAACGTGAAAACCTGGTGGGTCAGCAAGCCGACTCTGCACGCCGTCACGGTGCGCAGTGCAAAACTGCATGGCGGCGATGTCGTCGCCACGCTGGTCGGCCTGCAGGGCCGCGATGCTGCCGAAGCGCTCAAGGGCGCTACGGTACAGATCGCACGCAGCGCGTTTCCCGCGCTCGAAGAAGATGAGTATTACTGGTCCGATCTGATCGGGCTTGACGTGGTCAACCTGCAGGGCGAAGCCCTGGGCAAGGTGGCCGACATGATGAGCAATGGCGCGCAATCGATTTTGCGCATCGTGCCGGTGCCCGATCCGTCGTCAGACGAGAAGGCCCCCGAGCGCCTCGTGCCGTTCGTCGACCAGTTCGTCAAGACTGTCAGCCTCGACCAAAAACTGATTACCCTGGACTGGGGTCTCGATTTTTGAACCCGTCCACGTGGGCTTGAGATCCGATGCAATTTGACGTCGTGAGCTTGTTCCCGGAAATGTTTGCCGCATTGACGCAGTCCGGGGTCACCCGCCGTGCGTTCGAGCAGCAACGCTGGGGCTTGCATCTCTGGAATCCACGCGATTTCACGCAAGACCGTCACCGCACCGTCGATGACCGCCCGTATGGCGGAGGTCCCGGCATGGTGATGATGGCACGGCCGCTCGAAGCGACCATCGATGCCGCGAAGGCGCGCCAGCAAGACCTCGGTCTGCCGAGCCCGCGCGTGGTGTTCATGTCGCCGCAAGGCAAGCCGCTGACCCATGCCCGCGCGATGGCACTGAAGGACGAGCCTGGTCTCGTCATCCTGTGCGGTCGCTACGAAGCGGTGGATCAGCGCCTGCTCGATCGCTGCGTCGATGAGGAAATATCTCTCGGCGACTTCGTGCTATCGGGCGGTGAATTGCCGGCGATGGCCCTGATGGACGCCGTGGTACGCCTGATTCCCGGCGTGCTCGGCGACGATGCATCGGCCGTCGAAGACAGTTTCGTCAACGGCTTGCTCGACTCGCCGCACTATACGCGGCCTGACGTGTACGAAGACATACCGGTACCACCTGTCCTGATGGGTGGCAACCACGCCGAGATCGTTAAGTGGCGCCGCCAGCGCATGCTGGAAGCGACCTTGTCAAAACGGCCGGATCTGCTGGACGCGGCGCGCGCCGCCGGCCAGCTGACGGAGAAGGACGAACAGTTTCTGGCAGGGTTGGTCAAACCTGCCGAGTAAGAATGTGGCGTTGCAAGACGCGTACAGAATATGCGTCGCAAGACGCATGCAAAAGCGGGCACGTTGCCCGTTGTTCAACCCCATCCTCTACTGGGCGAAGGTAGCGCCGGCAAGATGGTTAATGGAGTCATAAAAATGAATCTGATTCAACAACTCGAGCAAGAAGAAATTGCGCGCCTCGGCCGCAAGATCCCTGATTTCGCACCTGGCGATACCGTTATCGTCAGCGTCAACGTCGTCGAAGGCACCCGCAAGCGCGCCCAGGCATACGAAGGCGTCGTGATTTCCCGTCGTAACCGTGGCCTGAACTCGAACTTCATCGTTCGCAAGATCTCGTCCGGCGAAGGCGTCGAGCGTACGTTCCAACTCTACTCGCCGCTGATCGCTTCGATCGAAGTCAAGCGTCGTGGCGATGTGCGTCGTGCGAAGCTGTACTACCTGCGTGAGCGTTCGGGCAAATCGGCGCGTATCAAAGAAAAACTGCCACAGCGTCGCGTCAAAGCAGCGCCAGCAGCTGCAGCTGAGTAATAGCTTTCGTGCGCAAGCACCTTTGCTAATAAAAAGGCATCCGCAAGGATGCCTTTTTTACTATCCGCAGCGTTATTGAAAGAACGTTATTTTGGCCAAGCTCTTGTTCGACCCTACCCAGTTGCCCGTGATGAGTCTGGCCGGCGAGGCCGCGGTCGCGCCCGCACGGCTCAGTCCCACGGCGCTGCGCCAGCGCTTTGCGCAAACCCTGGCCTGGGACCCGGAAATCTCGACCGAGACGGACGACCGCCTGGCCGCGCCGTTTCGCCGCGCCGCCGTACTGATCCCGCTGGTCGAGCGGCCTGAGGGCGTAACGGTCCTGCTCACGCGCCGCACCGACCACCTGACGAGCCACGCCGGCCAGGTCAGTTTTCCCGGTGGCCGCTCGGAAGATTACGATTCGTCGCCCATCGAAACCGCGCTACGCGAAACCGAAGAAGAAATCGGCCTGTCGCGCCACCGCATCGAGATCATCGGCGTGCTGCCCGACTACGCCACCATCAGCGCCTACCGCGTCACACCGGTCGTGGCCCTGGTCGCGCCACCGTTCACCTTGCAGGTGGATCCGGGCGAAGTAGCGGAAGCGTTCGAGGTGCCACTGGCCTGGCTGATGGACGGCCAGCATCACCAGCGGCGCGAAATCGACCTGCCGCAGGGCGGCAGCCGGGCCTTCTATACGATGCCGTACGAGCAGTATTTTGTCTGGGGCGCGACGGCCGCCATGCTGCGCAACCTGTTCCACTTCCTGCGGGCTTAAGGGAATGTTATTGCCCGAAATTTGATTCTGGCGTGCTTCTCCGCTATCGTAACGGGGCAGTCGTATTGCCATAACAAAAAAGGGTTCCTGAATGACATTCTTTTCCATCCTGTGCGCGCTGCTCATCGAGCAACTGAAACCGCTGCGCGCGGACAACCAGGTGTACGGCGCCATCAAGGCGCTGACGATTCGCATCGAAACCTGGTTCAATGCCGGCGAGCAGACCAATGGCCGCATGGGATGGTTCCTGATGATGGGTGCGCTGATGCTGCCCACCTGGCTGGTCTACTGGGTGTTCATGCACTACAACCTGATCTTCCTGGCTTTCGCCTGGAATGTCCTGATCATCTACCTCACCATGGGGTTTCGCCACTACAGCCACTTCTTTACGTCGATCCAGTTCGCGCTCAATGCCGGCGACGAGCCGCGTGCGCGTGCGCTGCTGGCCGAATGGACGCGACTCGACACGGTCGGCATGGACAGCACGGAAATCACCCGCATCGCCGTCGAGAAAGCGCTGATCACGACGCACCGCAATGTGTTCGGCGTATTCTTCTGGTTCCTGATGCCGCTCGGCCCGGCTGGCGCCGTGATGTATCGCGTCTCGGAATACCTGTCGCGTGCGTGGAACGAGCCCGACCACATGCGCAACGAAGCGTTCGGCGAGTTTGCCGCCAAGGCGTTCTACTGGATCGACTGGATGCCGGTGCGCCTGACGGCGGTGGCATTCGCCGTGGTGGGCAATTTCGAAGACGCCGTCTATGCGTGGCGCAATTTCGCCAACCGGTGGGTGGATGAAGCGCGCGGCATCATCCTGTCGGCCGGCGGCGGTGCGATGGGTGTGCGGCTTGGCACGCCCAACGAAAATGCCCCACAATTGTTGCCGGCGGACGCCGCCATGGTCGACATGAGCGACAGCGAAACGGATATCCTGCCGGGCGAAGAACCGACGATCCGTGCGCTGCAAAGCACGGTCGGCCTCGTGTGGCGTGCGCTGATTTTGTGGATGATTCTGCTGTTGCTGACCTCGAGCGTGGCCTGGCTGCGCTAGCGCAGAGGAGGGGGCGCCGCCCGCTTCCTCGTCCTCAGGTCTTCTATAAGATATAATAGTGGCTTCACTTAGCCCCTCAGGACTATGACCGACTTAGCGCAGACCAAGGACGAGGATCTCTCCGGAGAATTTTTTGTCCTGGGCATCACGAACAACGGCAAGCAATTCCGCCCGAGCGACTGGGCGGAGCGGCTGTGCGGCGTCCTGGCAGCCTATTGTCCCGGCACCGGCGGCCCGAATGCCCACCTGAAGTTTTCTCCCTACGTCTACCCGACCCTCGTCAACGGGATCAAGGCCGTCGTGGTCAACCGCAAGCTGCAGAAGATCGAACCACTGGCGTATCACTTCGTGCGCAGCTTTGCCACCGATAACGACATGCAGATCGTCGAGGCGTGCTTCGTGCCGCTGCCCGGCGAGAAGAAGCCCGAAGCCTGAACCTTCAGCACCACGCCACTGGCGCCTTGATCACATCAAGGCGCCAGTGTTCGTTTGGGGCCGCACTTCAGCACGCCTCGGATGCTCCCTGTCAACCCGTCAACCGAAGGGGCATGCTGGGCTTGCCCATCTGCTACTATTTCGGCCGCAGGCGGGACGGTTGGCGTCCTGCCCCAATGATCGGACATCATGGATTCAAACAACAAGCTGCGCGGTATCTCCGCGCATGTCGCGGCGCTGTGCCTGGCGCTGATCACCGTTGCGCCTGCCGGTGCACAGCCTGCTGTCAACGCACCCGCGGCCAGCGCACCTGCTGCGAGCCTCCCTGCGGCCAGCGCCGCCAAAGCCGTGCTGCCCAAGGGAGTGACCCTCGGCCCGGCAGTCGAAGGCATCACCGAATACCGCCTGGCCAATGGCCTGAAAGTGCTGCTGTTCCCGGACGCTTCGCGCCCGACCGTCACGGTGAACATGACCTATCTAGTCGGCTCGCGCCACGAAAACTACGGTGAAACAGGCATGGCCCACCTGCTCGAACACCTGCTGTTCAAGGGTTCGACAAAGAACCGCGACATCACGAAGCAGTTCTCGGAGCGGGGCATGCAGTTCAACGGCACCACGTCGCTTGACCGCACCAACTACTATGAAGTGTTCCAGGCGTCGAAAGACAATCTGGACTGGGCGCTGCAGATGGAAGCGGATCGCATGGTCAATTCGTTCGTCGCCGCCAAGGACCTGGCGTCCGAGATGACCGTCGTGCGCAATGAGTTCGAAAGCGGCGAAAACCAGCCGGGCAACGTGCTGTTCAAGCGCATGCAGAGTATCGCCTACGATTGGCACAGCTACGGCCGCTCGACGATCGGCAACCGCAGCGATATCGAAAACGTGCGGATCAAGAACCTGCAAGACTTTTATCGCACCTATTACCAGCCGGACAACGCCGTGCTGCTGGTGGCCGGCCAGTTCGAGCCGGCTGCCACGCTGGCAAAGATCCAGCGCCTGTTCGGGGCCATTCCGAAACCGAAGCGTACCTTGCCCGTGTTCTGGACCGAAGAGCCGACCCAGGACGGCGAGCGCAGCTTCACCGTGCGGCGCCAGGGCGACATGCAGTTCGTCGCGGTCGGCTACAAAATCCCGTCCGACCTGCACGCGGACGCCGAAGCGCTGGGCTTTGCGTCGCAGATCATGGGCGACGCGCCCAACGGCCGCCTGCACAAGCTGCTGGTGGAAACTGGCAAGGCCAGCCAGGTATTCAGCTTTGGCCAGACCGGCTACGCGCCTGGCCTGCAATACTTCGGCGCCGTGGTCAAGCTGGGCGAACCAATCGAGCCGGTGCGCGAGGCATTGGTCCAGGCCGTCGAAGAATTTGCCAGCAAGCCGCCCACGGCGGAAGAAGTCGAGCGCGTGCGGCGTTCGTGGCTGAACACGATCGAGCGCAGCCTGAACGATCCGCAGGCGGTGGGCGTGGCGCTGTCCGAGCCGGCGTCGCTTGGCGACTGGCGCATGTTTTTCGTCAGCCGCGAGCGTGTGCAGAAGATGACGGCCGAACAGATCGCCGCCAGCGCCGGCCGCTACTACCTGCGCACCAACCGCGTGACCGGCACCTTCATCCCTGAAGAATCATCGAAACGCGCGGTGCTGCCAGCGGCGCCTGCCGTGACGGACGTGCTCAAGGACTTCAAGCCGGCCGTGTCGAATCTGGTCGCGGAAAACTTCGACCCGAGCCAGCAGAACATCATGCAGCGCACCACGTTGACGACGGCGGGTGGCGTGAAGCTGGCGCTGCTGCCGAAAAAGAACCGGGGCGAGACCGTCACGGTCGACCTGCGCCAGCACTTCGGCACCGAGCAAAGCCTGTTCGGCAAGGGCACGGTTCAGGGCCTGACGTCGGCGATGCTGATGCGCGGTACCACGCGCTACTCGCGCGCCGAACTGGCCGACGCGTTCGACAAGCTCAAGATGACGGGTGGCCCGACGCATTTCCAGACCACGCGCGAACATCTGCCCGAGGCCTTGAAACTGGTGGCGCATGTGCTGCGTGAGCCGGCATTCCCGGAATCGGAATTCGAGCAGCTGCGCCAGCAGATACTGGTCGGACTGGAAGCGAGCCGTAACGAGCCCGACAGCGCCGCCGCGCGCGCGATGGCGCTGCACTTCAACCGCTATCCGAAGGGCGACGTGCGCCATGCGAATTCGCTCGACGAAGACGTGGCCGAGGTCAAGGCGGCGCGCCTGGCCGATCTGAAGGCGTTCCATGCCGACTTCCACGGCGCCCAGCCAGCCGAGATGGCGATCGTGGGTGACTTCGACGCGGCCCGGATCACGCCGCTGGTGAACACGCTGTTCGGTGCCTGGCGCGCGCCGCAGCCGTTCGCACCGGTGCTGACCGGGCATGCCGATGTGGGGCCCTCGCGCGTACGCTCAACACCCCGGACAAGGAGAACGGGTCGTACACGGCGCGCCTGAACGTCGACCTGAACGTCGAGGATCCGGACTATCCGGCCCTGATGCTGGCCAACTATATCTTTGGCGAAGGGGGCCTGAAGTCGCGCCTGATGGACCGGATCCGCCAGAAGGACGGCCTGTCGTATGGCGGCGGCTCGAACCTGATGGCGGGCACGCTCGACCGCTTCGGCGTGTTCTCGATCGGCGCGATCGCGGCGCCGCAGAACCTGGCCAAGCTGGATGCGGCAGTGCGGGCCGAACTGGCCCGCGCAGTGAAGGAGGGCTTCACGGCGGAAGAGCTGGCCGGCGCCCGTTCCGGGCTGATGCAGCAACGCCTGCAGACGCGCACGAACGACGCAGCGCTGGCCAGCGGCTGGACCTCGTACTTGTACCTCGACAAGACGTTCCTGTGGTCGCTGGAACTGGAGCGCAAGCTGAACGCCGTCACCTTGCCTGAGCTGAACGCAGCGTTCCGCAAGGCGATCGATCCGGCAAAACTGTCCGTCGTGATGGCTGGCGATCAGTCCAAAGTCGGGGAGCCGGTCAAACCGATCGTCGCTATGCCCTAACTACAACAGTTGCCCGACTTAAATTCCCTGGATTGTGACGCCGGGGGGAGCATGCGTTAAAATGTTTCCCTTCGGAATCATCGTATCACCCAGGGAGTATCATGAAAGGCATCAGCAAATTGCCGGCAGCAGGCGGCATGTCGTTCACCGGCAAGGTGGTCCTGGTCACTGGCGCGGCCAGCGGCATCGGTCGCGCCATTGCCCTGGCCTTTGGCCGCGCCGGTGCCTGTGTGGTCGTGGCCGACATCTCGATCGAGGGCGGCCACGCGACGGCGGGCATGATCGTGGAAAACGGCGGCAAGGCACTGTTCGTGCAGTGCAATGTCACGCGCGCGCTTGAGGTCGAGGCGCTGGTGGAAAAGACGATCAATTACTATGGTCGCCTGGACATTGCCGTCAATAATGCCGCGGTGGACGAAGAGCACCATCCGCTGGCCGACACCGACGACGAGCAGTTCGAGCGCATCATGAACGTCAACGTCAAGGGTGTCTGGTTGTGCATGAAATACCAATTGCGCCGGATACTGGCGCAGGGCGGCGGGGCGATCGTCAACATGGCGGGCGTGGCCGGCCTGGTAGGCAGCCCGAACCATGCGATCTATGGCGCCAGCAAGCATGCCGTCGTGGGCCTGACCAAGAGCGCTGCCGCCGAGTACGCACGCGAGGGCGTGCGCATCAACGTGCTGTGCCCGGCAGCGGTGAAGACGCCGATGCTGGCGCGCGCGATCGAGCGTGATCCGGGCATCGAGAAAAAGCTCAAGGCAGCCCATCCAATGGGCCGCTTCGCCGAAGCCGGTGAAATCGCGCAAGCCGCGCTGTGGCTGTGCTCGGACATGGCCTCGTACGTCAATGGCCACGAGATGGTCATCGACGGCGGTTATACGGCCGTCTAGGTTCGCCGGCCCCGGTCTTACTTGGTTATTTGGGTCGGGGCTGCTTGAGGTCCTGGCTGGCCACGGCGACGCGGCCGGCGCGTACTTCACCCACGGCAATCGCCACGGCGCGCGCGACGTTGCGTGCTTCTTCCTGCACCGCATGGTCGGCGTCGAACGTCTCGTGGCTGTCGGCATACGATTCGTAGTAGCCGATGAAGCGGTTGAGCTGGCCGAAGCTGCCCGAACTGATCAAGCCCATCCATTCCAGCCAGTCCGACAGCGAGCGGCGCACGCCCTCGATGCCGGCCACGTCCCCATGCACGATGAGGCCGAATGCGCGGCCGGCCAGGTGCTTTGGATATTCCCAGCCGTCGCGTTCGATCTGCTTGGCGATCTCGGCCTTCTTGCCCTGGGTCGAGGAGGGATCGGGATTGCCGCCGTCGGCGCAGACCAGCCGGTCGATCATCTGCTTGAGCACGCCCGGCGTCTGGTACCAGTAGACCGGCGTGATGATGATGACGCCGTGCGCCAGCACCCAGCGCTCGTAGATCTCGTTCATCCAGTCATTGACCTGGCGCTCGGCGTGGTTCGGATAGCAGCTGCATGGCCAGTGGCACAGCGGCATCGCGGTCGACACGCACCCCTTGCACGGGTGGATGTGGCGGTCGTAGTCGGAGTTGATCAGGCTGAGGTCGAGGATGTCGGCCTCGATGCCATCGGCTTCAATGATCTCGCGCGCCATCTCGGACATGCGCCAGCTTTTTGAAATTTCACCAGGGCAGGTGCCATCGTTGCGGGCCGAGGCATTGATGATCAGGATGCGGCTTTTGGTGTCCGGGTTCTTCTGGTGCTTTTCAGCCTCGAGCAGGCGGTCGCGCGCGGCTTTCCAGTCGATCGACAGGTCGTAGTCGGGATCGGCAAAGCCAGGGCCGGCCTTGACCGTGCGGGGCGCCTTGCGGCCGTCCTGGTAGGCGTCCCAGGCCACCGCCTCGATGGCGGCCAGCTCGGTTTCCAGCGCATCGTAGCCGGGATCCTGGAAGGTGCGACGAAATTGCAGGTGAAACTCGTTGCGCCCCAGTTTGGCGGGCGCCTGGCCCTTGCGTACCGTCGTCATAAGTTCTCCAATGTGAATGGCGTCATTATCGTGGCGACGGGTCAAAGGCTGTGTTCGCACGCGCACACAGAATCGCTGGACGAATCAAGTTTGCGTCCGAACCGCACGATCTGCCCACTCATAGTCGCCCGGCAAATTCCGCGATCATGGCACGCAGCCAACGTTGGGCAGGATGACCATGATGACGCTCGTGCCACAACATGCTCACCGAAAAGCCGGGGACGGGGAAAGCGCACTCGACGACGTCAAGCAGCGCCGCGCCATCGCGCACGAGGCGTGCCGGAACCAGGGCCACGAGGTCCGATTGCGCAACGATGCCAGGCACGAACAGGAATGACGACGCCGACAACACCACCTTGCGCTGATGGCCAAGCGCGGCCAGCCCGATATCCAGTGGCGTCGAGAACGCTCCGCCATCAAGCGACACAATGACATGCTCGAGCGCGCAGAATTGCGCGGCGGAGATTCCGGGACACAACGCCGGATGGCCGCGCCTGCCGATCAGTACGTAATGCTCGTCGAACAGGTGCCGGCTGCGCAGACGGCCTTGCTCCTCGCCCGGCGTCATCAAGGCAAGATCGATGTCGCCCTTGGCCATCCTGGCTTCCAGCCCGTTCGGATCGAGGTGGTGCAGGGCGACCCGCACGCCGGGGAAGCGCTGACGCAGCATCAACACGAACGGCTGCGCGAGCGCTGCCTGCACGTAATCCGTGCACGCGATGTTGACGTCGAGCACGGTGGCTTCCGGGTCGAATCGATGGTGCTCGGCCACCGTCGCGCGAAGCTGATCCAGCGAACTGCGCAGCGGCTCGAGCAATTCCAGCGCCTTGCTGGTGGGCGCCATACCGCGCTGCAGTGGAATCAACAGCGGATCGTCGAACAGCGTGCGCAGGCGGCGCAATTGCGCACTGACCGCCGGTTGGCTCAGGTGCAAACGCTGGGCCGCTCGCGTGACGTTCTGCTCGATCAGCAGCGCTTCGAGCGTGATCAGGAGATTGAGATCGGGCATGGTCTTGGTATTCATCCGGTAGATGATAGGCCAAAAATGATGTGATTTCACGGATACCTGGCGACCGATCACACTGGCGAGCTCTCCACATTCTCATAGGAAGCGTCCATATGCCCTCGACCACCAGCAAGAACGTCCTGCTCATTCATGCACACCCGGAACCGACCTCGGCCACGCGTCACCTCGTTGAGGTCGCCATTCAGACCCTGGAAGCGCAGGGGCACACCGTCACGCAGTCCGACCTGTACGGAATGGGGTGGAAGGCGGTGTTCGACCAGGACGATTTTTTAACCCGCGCCAACCCGGAGCGCCTGGCATTCATCGACGAATCGGGTCATGCCTACGCCACCGGTAGCCAGACGCCGGATGTCGAACAAGAGCAAGCGAAGCTCGCCGCTGCCGATGCCGTCATCCTGCTGTTTCCGCTCTGGTGGTTCGGCATGCCCGCGATCATGAAAGGCTGGATCGACAGGGTCTGGGCGTTCGGCCTGGCCTACGGTTACCAGAGCGCAGGCAACACCTATCGCTACGGTGAAGGTGGCCTGGCCGGCAAGCGCGCCATGCTGGCCGTCACCGTCGGCGGACCGGCAATCGATTACGGACCCCGCGGCATCAATGGCCCGCTTGAGCAGCTGCTTTTCCCCATCACGCATGGCAGCCTGTTCTTCCCCGGCATGCAGGTGTTACCAACGTTTGCCGTCTACGACGCGGTTCGCATCGACGCCGGGCGCATGGCCCTGATCGAGTCCGCTTGGCAAACGCGGCTTCAGGATTTGTTTGATTCGGCGCCGATTGCCTTCCGGACGCAGAACGGCGGGGACTACCCGGACCGCCACGTGCTGGCTGAAGATGTGGTGCCTGGCCTAATTGGGCTGGAGGCACATATCAAGACATGAGTTGAAACCGGGCGAGGTACACGATAACGACATTACAGAGTTTTTTACTCATCTTACTCTGAAAATAAACATATTTCTAATATTCAATTATGAATGTAGCATATTGATATTTCCAATACATCCTTATACACACCAATACATTTTCATAAAAATTATTAGTATAAGATTTCAAGCGTGAATTCCGAGTCAGACGTAAGAGTTAAATATAGTTTGGTGATGCTATTCACTGTCGGGCTTTTTTCAGCGCAATACCTTCATCCCCATCCGGTTTGTTCATAATTTCATTATACGAGAAAATAACGATGATCCGAAAAGCACTGCTGGCCATCACGGCTGCCCTCTTAACAAGCTCCGCAGTAGCGGCAACGATTGGTTTTGAGTCTGAGGACGGTGGGTACGGTTACTCGAATTACAGCTTTCTCGAGGACGGATTCAGGGTGACGTATTCACCGATCAGTGATTTCGGCTTTTATCTTATCGATGATCCTGCTGGTAATTTGGGTATGTGCAGTCCAGCGTGTGCTTCAAATGGGACGACTGCACTTTATGCGTTCAATGAAAGTAGTGTCACGATCGACCGCGAGAACAAAGGCTTGTTTTCCTTTACCTCGCTGGACGTTGCCAAGACATTTACCGGGAACGGTCGGCCTTTGAGTATGACCCTCACTGCGATGGGAATCAACGGCGTCATCACGAACACGATCTTCCTGGAAGAAAGTCTGGCTGAAACATTTTCAAACTTTAATTTCCAGGACTTCGTCAATATTTCGTCCTTAACCATCACGGGCGGACAAGACTTTCCGGAATTCGCAATAGACAATCTCGCCCTCTCCGCAACCGAGGTTCCAGAACCCGCATCCTGGGCAACCCTGATCGCCGGCCTCGGAGTCATCTACTCAGCCCGCCGTCGGCGTTCACCAAGCGCCCTGGTTCGATAACAACAACAGCCGGGGTCAGGTCTGACATTCGGACACGAGCTCAACAAAACGTCGACTCATGAAAGCGCTGCTAGGGGATGAAGGAAGAGGCCGTGTCTAAATGTCAGACCTGACCCCGGCTGTTAGTATTGATGCATGAAAAAAGCGGGCCAGGCTCAGGGCCCGGCCCGCTTTCGCGGGTCCATCGACGGCAGCAGGCTTACTTCTGCTGCTGCAGCAGCACCAGCCAGTACTTGGCCAGGTCGCCCGCACCACCACCGCCCTTGACGGTCTGGAAGGTCGAGATCGCTTCAGCTTTCTTGCCAGCGCGAACTTGTGCCATACCGAGGCGCAGCTTGGCTTCTTCCGCGTTCTTCAGACCGCCCTTGGCGATACCTTGCTGGATGAAGCCGACGCCCTTGTCGCCCTGGTCCATGGTCGCGTACGCCCAACCCAGGTTGACGAGGCCGGCGCCGGTCTTGGCCTTGGCCGCGCCTGCTTCACCGGCAGCGATGTTCTTGGCATCGTCCGCCGCGCCCTTGTTGGCCTTGTCGCGCAGTGCGCTGTGGGTCTTGGCATTGCTGCCTTTGCCCAGCACGCCGGCAGCGTAGCCGGCATCCATCGTTTTCTTCGCCTCGGTCGGGAAACCGTCACGCAGCGACAGCTCGGCCAGATCGACGTATTCCTCGGCCGCCATCTGCTTGACGGCAGCCGCTTCGAGGCGATACACGTTGATCATGTTGGTCTGCGCATCGAAGCCCGACTTGCGTGCCACACCGCGGTTGAGCAGGTCGGTCCAGAAGTCGTCGCTCGGGTAATGGGCGACCAGCTTTTCCAGTGCGACCAGGTAGCCGGCATCGTCCTTGACCTTGTTGGCCGACGAGGCCAGCAGGCGCAGGTCTTCTTCGCTTGGCTTCTGGCCGGCTTTTTCGGTGGCTTCGATCGCTGGCAGCAGCGCTGCCTTGGCGCTGGCGTAATCGCCGCCCAGGTAGTAGGCGCGGGTCAGTGGCGCGGCGACTTTTTCAGGCGTCGGGCTTTCTTTCTGGTAGCGCTTGAACCACTCGATCGCTTTCGGGTAATCCTTGGCGTTGTAGTGCATATTGGCCAGGGCCTGGATGAAGTCGGCCTGCTCGTTCGGCGCCAGGCGGCCCGATGCGATGACGGCTTCGAGGGCCGGGATCGAGATGGCGTTGTCGTTCGTTGCCGAACCCAGCGACAGCTTCATGCGGTTGACGACATAGTCTTCGTACGGCGTGCGGTTCGGGAAGGCTTCGGCCTGCGTCACACGGCTCTGGATTTCGGCGTAATTCTTTGCATCCATCAGCGGCTTGATCTGCGCCGGGTCGAGCAGCTTGAACAGCTCTGGGCGGACGGTGTCCTTCGGCGCTGCAGCCGCGGCGGCGGCGGGCTTGTCCTGTGCGTTGACGGCAGGAATCACGGCAGCGGAGCTCAGGCCGACGGCGGCCAGCATCAGGCAGAGGCGGGCGAGACGGAATTGGGACATTGGTTATCCTTCTATCTAGACAAAAAATATACGAAATGTGCGTTTGGCAATATAGCAAAAATGCCAAGCTCGGACAAAAAAGTATTGTCCCATATATCCAGCTTTTTCTGGATTGGCAATTGTGCCGCAGCACGGGCCGCCGTGCCCGTGTCGTTACATCGCGTTACTTTGCCGCTGTCACGGCCCGTCAAAACCCGGTACCGGGCAGACCCCTCGCGCGTCGATCTCGCCGGCCAGCCAGGCCACGGCCGCAGCCAGCGCCGGCGGCGCGAAGCCATAGGTGAGCAGGGCAGGGCCGGGAAAGTCGAGCGCCTGGTATGGATTCCACAAGGCCAGGTGCAAATCGGGTCTCCAGGTCGCGCAGGCCTGCGGCCCGTAGCGGCGGCGCGCGGTCGAGGCCAGGATCGTGAAGCGACCGTCGGCCGGGAGCGCCGCCCAGTCGAAAGTCTCGCTGTCGGCGAAGGTCACCAGGTCGACGTCGTACAGCTGCGCCAGCGCGGCCGCGATGCTGGCCGCCGGCACGCCGGCTTCCGACACGCCATCGCTGACCACGTCGGCACGTGCAACCAGGCGTACGCGCGCGCCGCGCGGTGGGCGCTGGGGCGCGCGCAATGCCGTCAGGCCCGCGCGCCATGCACGTTCCATCAGTGCGCGGTCATCCGGTTCGGCCGTGTACGCAACCGCGCCGGCCGGATGTGCGTCAGCCAGTTTGCCAAGGCGCGCCAGACGCGCCTGCACGGCGGCCAGTGGCAGCACGCCGTCGCGGATCGCCGCGGCAATCGCTTGCACGGTCTCGATCTGCGTATCGCGCGTGCCGATGGCCATGACCATGTCGGCGCCGGCCACCAGCGCATTCACAGCCGCCTGGCCGACGCCGTAGCGGTGCGCGATCGCATGCATGTCCATGCCGTCGGTGATGATCACGCCGTCGTAGCCGAATTGCTCGCGCAGCACGCCGGTGAGGATCGCCTGCGACATGGTGGCCGGATTGACGGGGTCCAGCGCCGGATAGACGATGTGGGCCGTCATCATGGCCGGTGCGTGGGGCGCAGCAATGCGAAACGGCGCGAATTCGAAGCGTTCGAGGTCGGCACGCGATTTGTCGACGTACGGCAGGTCGCGGTGCGAATCGACATGCGTGTCGCCGTGGCCGGGGAAGTGCTTGACGCAGCAGGCCACGCCTTCGCGCTCGCTGCCTTCCATCCAGGCCAGCGCAATGCGCGTCGCCTGCTCGGGATCGGCGCCGAACGAGCGCTCGGCAATCACCGGGTTGCGCGGGTTGTTGTTCAGGTCCAGCACCGGCGCGAAGTTCCAGTTGAAGCCGAGCGAACGCACCGCGCGCGCCACGGCCGCGCCGACCTCGCGCGCCAGGTCCGGATCATTGGCTGCGCCGAGCGCCATCGCGCTGGGCGGCGCCGGCACCCAGGTCGAACGCACGACGGCGCCGCCTTCCTGGTCAAGGGCGATCAGGGCTTGTGGCCCGATCGCGTCACGCAGCGCGCCCGTGAAACGCGTCAGCTGCGGCGCGTCGCGCATGTTCTGGCGGAACAGGCAGGCGCCGCGAATTCGGTAGGTACGCAGGAAGGCGTCGGTCTCGGCATCGAGTTCGGTGCCGAACAGGCGCACCATCACCAGTTGGCCGGCCAGGTCGAGGTAGTCGTTCATGGTCGAGATTCAGGCGGTTAGTTCGTCTTGGTGACTTTGCTCAGGTGGCGCGGCTGGTCGGCATTCATGCCGCGCGCCGCCGACAGTGTGGCCGCCATTGTATAAAACGCCTGCGCCGCGACGATCGGATCGAGGTCGGGGATGGCAGCGGTGGGCAGCGTCAGGTCGCGGCTGGCAATGTCGGCCGGCGCGGCGAGCAGCACGCGCGCGCCACGTGCGCGCATGTCGTCGGCCAGCGCCACCAGGCTGGCCTGGGTCGGGCCGCGCGTTGCGAAGATCAGCAGCGGATAGCCGTCTTCGATCAGCGCCATCGGGCCGTGCTTGATCTCGGCGCCCGAAAACGCTTCGGCCTGCAGCGCCGAGGTTTCCTTGAACTTGAGCGCCGCTTCGAGCGCCAATGGGAAGCTGATGCCGCGGCCCACCACCATGATGTTGCGCGCCGGCGCCAGCACGTCGATGGCGGCCGACCAGTCGCCGTCCTGGCCAAAACTGCGGGCGGCGCGCAGCGCATCGGGCAGGGCGGCGATACCGTCCTTCAGTTCGGCGTCGTTCTGCCAGTCGGCGACCAGGCGCGCGCCGGCCACCAGGCTGGCGATGAAGCTCTTGGTCGCGGCCACGCTGTGCTCCTTGCCGGCATGGAGCGGCATCGTCCATTCGGCGGCGTCGGCCAGCGGCGAAGCGGCGTCGTTGACCAGCGCCACCGTCACGGCCCCGCCGGCGCGGAAGTACTGCATCGGCTCGACCACGTCGGGACTCTGGCCCGATTGCGAAATGGCGATGGCCAGTGTGTCGCGCGCGATGATCGGCGACTTGTAGAGCGTGATGAGCGACATCGGCAGCGACGTCACCAGGCGGCCCATGCGCGACATGATCAGGTAGGCCAGGTAGCCCGACGCGTGATCGGAGCTGCCGCGCGCCACCGTCACGGCGCTGTGCAACTGGGTCGCACGGAGCCGTTCGCCCAGCGCGGCGTAGCGCTCGGCATCCTGCGTCAGGGCGTGGGCGATGCAGTCGCCCGACGACAGGGCCTCTTGCAGCATCAGCGATTGGTGACCGTCAGCGGTGGCGGGCGTGGCATTCACAGGCATTCTCCTTCGATATAGACAGCTTTGATGTTCAGGGCGCGGTCCAGGACCACGAAGTCGGCGTGACAGCCAGGCGCCAGGCGGCCGCGCCGGGTTTCGCCGAGGTAGTCGGCGGCGTGGGTCGAGACGCGCTGGCTGGCGTCTTCGATCGACAGCCCCATGCCCACCAGGTTGCGCAGCGCCTGGTCCATCGTCAGCGTGCTGCCGGCCAGCGTGCCGTCGGCCAGGCGCACGCCGCCCATGCATTTGTGGACCACCTGGCGGCCCAGCATGTAGTCGCCATCGGGCATCCCGGCCGCCGCCGTCGAATCGGTCACGCAGAACAGCTTGGGAATGCAGCGCAGGGCAGTGCGGATCGCTCCCGGATGCACGTGCATCAGGTCGGGAATGATCTCGGCGTATTCGGCGTGCGCGAGCGCGGCGCCCACCATGCCGGGATCGCGGTGGTGCAGGCCGGGCATGGCGTTGAACAGGTGCGTGAAGCCGGCCGCGCCGTGTGCAAGCGCTGCCACGCCGACGTCGTAATCGCCGTTCGTGTGGCCGATCTGGACCCGGATGCCGGCCTTCGTCAACTGCCGCACGAGGGCCATGTGGCCGTCGATTTCGGGCGCCACGGTGATCAGCTTCATCGGCGCCAGTGCGTGAAAGCGCATGACTTCATCGAGATGCGCCTCGCGTGCGAACGGTGGCTGGGCGCCGAGTTTGCCAGAGTTGATGTACGGGCCTTCCAGGTGCACGCCAAGGATGCGCGCCTCGCCCTTGCCGCGCGCCGCGCAGGCCGCGCCGATGGCGCTCAAAGCCCGGTCGATGTCGTCGACGGGCGCGGTCATGGTCGTGGCGAGCAGGCTGGTGGTGCCGTGTCTGGCGTGCAGCGCGGCGATGACGTGCGGGGCGTCGCCGCCTTCCATCATGTCGCGGCCCGCGCCGCCGTGCACGTGCACGTCGATAAAGCCCGGCACGATGTAGACGTCGTCGTTGTTGGCCGGGTCGACCCGGCGGCCGTCGATGCCGTCGACGCGCGCGCCGAAGCGCAGCGCGCCGTGCACCCAGCCGGCCGGTGTGAGGATGTTGCCCTTGATGGGGCGGCGAGTGTCGTCGGTCATGTGTTGGCGTCCTTCAGATGCAGTTCGATCATGCGCAGCGCGCCGGCGGCGGAGTCGCCATGCGGGGCGCTGCAGCGTGCCAGCATTTCGGCCAGCAGGTAGGCGCGCAGCGTGTCGCCCAAGCCGCCGCACAGCGCCAGCGGCAAGCTGCCCGACGGGTCGAGTGCGCGCGCGATGCGGGCGGCTTCGGCGCCCGCCTGTGTCAGGATCCCGGCGGCCACGGGATCAGTGGCGCCGTGCGCCACGACAAAGCGCGCCAGGCCTGCGTAATCGGTCTGCGTGGCGTGGCCGAGCCAGACCTGGATCGGATCGCGCGCGCCGCCGCAGGCGCCAATCACGGCGTCGGCAAAGGCGCCCCCTTCGGCGCGGCCGTCGAGCACCTGCTGGATGTGGCCGATTGCGCGCAGGCCCATCCAGGCGCCGCCCGCTTCGTCGCCGGCAGGAAAGCCCCAGCCGCCGACTTCGACCCGTGTGCCATCCTGCCGCAGGGCTTCGCCGACGCTGCCGGTGCCGATGGCGACGATCGCGCCGGGCTGCCCGCCATGGGCGCCCATCAGCGTCGTGAAGCCGTCGGTGTCGAGCACGAGGGCGCCAAAGCCCGGATCGGCGGCGCGAAAGGCGGCCGCCCATTCCTTGTTGTGGACACCGGCCATGCCCAGGCCGATCGCGCAGGCCGCCATGGGAACGGTGTCGATGCCGATTGCGGAGAAGGCCTGGCTGGCGGCGGCAAGCACCGCGCTCCAGGCCTTGTCGATGCCGTGGCGCAGGCCGGATGCGCCGCTGCTGCCGGTTGCGAGCACGGCGCCGTCGCGGCCGGCCAGGCGCACGCGGGTGTTGGTGCCGCCGCCGTCAACGCCAATGAGATAGTCGATCATGGTGTGCAATGAGTGCCGGGAAAAGGGTCATCGCACTATAGGCAGGGCATTCTGGCATGTCAACAGGTATTTAACTGGTATTGATTATGGCGGCCAACTGGTACGGACTCACTCTTCTGTAAGGAGGCGAGTATTCAAGCCGTTGAGCGAATTGGTATCGCAATTGGTATTGCACGAAGCCGGTCGACCAGTGGCATGTTTGCCTGCGGGAAAAAGGGCACTGGCCAGGTCGGCAAAGTGGTATCGTTCATGGAATATCCCGAGTGAATACCCCCAATGCCCGACCTCTTGCCCCCGCACCTCCCGCCGTCGAACCTGGCGTTTGCCACCGGTGGCGGGGACATGGGCGCGCTGCTGCGCGCGCTCGACTGGGCGCATCATCCGCTTGGCCCGCTGGCGACCTGGCCGCAACCACTGCGCACCGCAGTGAGCCTGATGCTCGGTGCGCGCCAGCCCATGTATGTGGCCTGGGGGCCGGCGCTGCACCTGCTCTACAACGATGCCTATCGCGTCGTTCTGGGCGCGCGCGGCGCGCATCCCGAACAGACGTTGGGCCAGCCGTTTGCCGAGGTCTGGGCCGATGTCTGGGACGAGGTCTGCCCGATGCTGTCTGCCACGCTGCAGGGCAATCCGGTGCACGCAGAAGACCATGGCTTCGTCGTGCACCGCAACGGCTACCCGGAGCAGATCTACGCCACCTTCTCGACCATCGCGCTGCGTGACGAAGCGGGGCAGGTGGCCGGCGTGTGCTGCATGTGCGCCGAAACCACGGCCCAGGTGCTGGCCGCGCAACAGCGCGACCACGCGCTGCACGAGCTGGAGACGACCAATGAAAAGCTGCGCATCGCGGCCGATGCCGGCGAATTCGGCCTGTTCGACCATTCGCTGACCCAGTGCGACATCGTCTGGAACACGCACGCGCGCACGCATTTCGGGGTGCCGCCCGACGGGCCGGTGACCCACACCTTGATCGATGCCGCGTTTCATCCGGACGACCGCGAGCGCGTCGTGGCCAAGGTGGTGGCGCTGCTGGCTGCGCCCGGAGATGGCCACTACCGCGACGAATACCGCACGGTGAGCGCCATCGATGGCCGCGAACGCTGGATCGCGGCCAGCGGGCGCCTGCTGCGCGATGCAGCGGGCGCCCCGGAACGCCTGGTCGGCACCACGCTCGACATCACCAGCCGCAAGCTGTTCGAAGCGAGCGCGCGCGCCACCGCAAGCGAAGCCATGGCCGCAGCCGAAGCGAATGCCAAGTTCCGCACGTTCTTCGAGCAGGGCACGCACTTCGGCATCCTGATGACGCCTAGCGGCACGCTGATCGAAGCCAATCGCGTGGCGCTCGACGCCGGCGGCTACGCGCGCGGCGACGTGCTGGGGCGCCCGTTCCAGGCCTGCGGCTGGTGGAGCGGCTCGCCCAAGGTGGCGGCCGAGATTGCGGCCTGCGTCGTGCTGGCCGCGGGCGGCGAGCGTGTGCGCTGCGAGCTGCCGTACTTCGTGGCAGGCGGCGGCGAGCGCTTCATCGATCTCGTCATCGCACCGGTCATGGGGGACGACGGCGCCTTGCTGTTCGTGGCCGCCACCGGCAGCGACATCACCGAGCGGCGCCAGGTCGAAGAGCGCCTGCGCATGCTCGACGCGATCGGCGAAGCCACGCGCGTTGCGCACGATCCGAAGACGATCATGGACGAGGCCACGCGCCTGCTGGGCCAATACCTGGACGTCACGCGCGTGGCCTATGCGGACGTCGAGGCCGACAACGACCGCTTCACGATCCGTCACGACTGGGTGACACCGGGGGCCATCAGCACCGTGGGCGTGTATTCGCTCGACCTGTTCGGCTCGCGCGCCCGCGCCGACATGCGCGAAGGCCGCACGCTGCTGATCCACGACGTCGAGCGCGAACTGACGGACGAAGACGGCGCCGCGATGTTCACCCAGATCGACGTCAGGGCCATCATCTGCTGCCCGCTGGTCAAGGGCGGCAGGCTGGCGGCGATGATGGCGGTGCATCAGCGCACGCCGCGCGTCTGGACAGCGGGCGAGGTGGCGCTGGTCGAGGCGGTGGTCGAGCGCTGCTGGGCGCATATCGAACGGGTGCGCGCCATGGAAGCGTTGCACGACGCCGACCGCCGCAAGTCGGAGTTTCTCGCCACGCTGGCGCACGAGCTGCGCAACCCGCTGGCGCCGATCCGCAACGGTCTCGAAATCATGCGCATGGGCGCGGACAAGCCGGGGAGCGCCTTGCGGCTGGGCGGCGTGCGCGCAATGATGGAGCGCCAGGTCGGCCACATGGTCCACCTGATCAACGACCTGCTCGACATCGCGCGCGTCTCGAGCGGCAAGCTGGTACTGCAGATGCAGCCGGTCGATTTGCGCGACGTGATCGCAACGGCCATCGAAACCAGTAAACCGCTGATCGACGCTGCCGGCCATGGGTTGTCGGTCGATCTGCCGCTGCTGCCGGTGCCGGTCGACGTCGATCCGGTGCGCATCAGCCAGGTGGTGAGCAATCTGTTGTCGAATGCCGCCAAGTACACGCCGCACGGCGGGCGTATCGTGCTGACGGCGCGCATCGAGGGGGACGAAGCGGTGGTGACGGTGCGCGATAACGGCGTGGGCATCGCGGCCGACATGCTGGCGGCCGTGTTCGAGATGTTCACCCAGGTGGCGCGCAGCATCGAGCGCGCCAACGGCGGACTGGGGATCGGGCTCTCGCTCGTGCGGCGCCTGGTCGAACTGCATGACGGCGCGGTCAGCGCGCAGAGCGCTGGCGTGGGCCTGGGCAGCAGCTTTGCCGTGCGCCTGCCGTTGATGACGGCGGCGCTCGTCGCGCCGCCGGAGCCTGCGCCGGGGGCGGCCGGCGCGCAGCATGGCGGGCAAGGCGTCGCATTGCAGGTGCTGGTCGCGGACGACAACGTCGATGCCGCCGCCACGCTGGCGGCGCTGCTCGAGATTGCCGGCCACACGGTGCGCGTCGTGCACGACGGCGCGGCGGCGGTGGAAGAAGCCGCGCGCTTCCGGCCTGACCTCGTGTTCCTCGATATCGGCATGCCGCTCATGGACGGCTACGAAGCGGCGCGCCGCCTGCGCCAGCTGCCCGCGCTCGATGGCGTCATGCTGGTGGCGCTGACCGGCTGGGGCACCGAGGAAGACCGCGCCCGCTCGCGCGCGGCGGGTTTTGATCGCCACCTGCTCAAGCCGGCCTTGCCGGACGACGTCGAGGCGGTGCTGGCCGCGGCCACCGCAGCAACGGCGGCAGCGGCGCGTGCGCCGGCATGATCCGGCACTTGGCTGCCCGGGCGCCACGCAGTGTCATAATGGGCGCCGCTGAAGGAGAGTATCGCCATGATCCGCCCGGTTGTTGCCTGCCGTACCAATAAGCTGCTGCTGCTCGCCGGCCTCGTGCTGGCCTGCGCCGCAGCCGCGGCGGGCGCGGCGCCATCGACGTTCGGGCCGGTGATCGGCAGCGCGCTCCTGTGCCGCAGCCAGCTCGATAACGCCTACTTCCACGCCTATCTCACCGAATCCTTCGGCCCGGCCTACAAGCGCGAGGGCGGGGCCTACTGGTTCCGCACCGAGGCGTCGTTGTGGGGTTCAAAGGTGGAACAAGTGATGGTCAGCGACGACACGAGCGCGGTGGTGTTCGTGGCCGCGATCCTCGAGGCCAAGCCCGACGAACTGGAAAAGTCGGTGCGCGCGGCGGTGGGTACGCCGTTTCGCGCGGCCGACGGCTCACGCTACCCGTTGCGCAAGTCGATCCCCGGCAGCACGATCGCTTACGCGAACGACAAAAGCAAAATATACTGCGCCAAGTTCAAGCCGCAGAGCAGCCCGCAGAGCATCCCGCCGAGTATCCGTTAGTCATTCATGTACAACCACTATTTCCAGCTCACGCACTCGCCATTTTCAATCGCCCCCGATCCGCGCTACCTGTTCATGAGCGAACGGCACCGCGAAGCGCTGGCGCACCTGCTGTACGGGATCGGCAGCGGCGGCGGGTTCGTGCTGCTCACCGGCGAGATCGGCGCCGGCAAGACCACGGTCTGCCGCTGCTTCATCGAGCAGGTGCCCGCAAACTGCCGCCTGGCCTACATCTTCAATCCGCGCCTGACGGCGCAGGAGCTGCTGCAGACCGTGTGCGACGAGCTGCATATCGAGGTGGCGCCGGCGGCCGCTGGCGCGGGCGTGAAGGGGTATGTGGATGCGATCAACCGCTACCTGCTGGCGTCGCACGCGCAAGGCCTGAACAACGTGCTGGTGATCGACGAGGCGCAGAACCTGTCGAGCGACGTGCTCGAGCAGCTGCGCCTGCTGACCAATCTCGAAACCAGCGAGCGCAAGCTGCTGCAGATCATCCTGATCGGCCAGCCCGAACTGCGCACGATGCTTGCACGCCCCGAACTCGAACAACTGGCACAGCGCGTGATTGCACGCTACCACCTGGGGCCACTGGGCGAAGCCGAGACGGGTGCCTACATCGCGCACCGGCTGGCCGTGGCCGGCGCCATCGGCGTGCCATTCCCGCCCGCGCTGACGCCGCTGGTGCACCGCCTGGCGCATGGCGTGCCGCGCCGGATCAACCTGCTGTGCGACCGCGCGCTGCTGGGCGCCTACGTGGAAAACAGTCCGCAGGTCACGCGCGCCATCCTGCGCCGGGCGGCCACCGAAGTCTTTGCCGACGATCCGGCCGCGCGCCGTGCACGGCAGCGCTGGCCACTGCTGGCCGGCGGCGCGCTGGCCTGCGTGGCGCTGGGCGCGGCGGCGTGGCAGATGCTGCCGCAGCATGCGGCGCAGCCGGCGGCGGCTGGGGTTGCGGCGGTCAAGCCGGCGCCGGTTGCTTCGGCTGCACCGAGTAAGCCCAAACCTGTCGCCGTCGCTGCCGCTGCACCAGGCGCGCCGCTGCCGACGCTCGAGAACGAGACCGCAGCGCTGGGCGCACTGGCAGCGCTGTGGGGGCCGTCATTTGCCAACCTGGCCGGCGCCGATCCGAAGGCTGTCTGCGAGGCCGCGCTGCGCGCCAATCTGCGCTGCCATGCGGGGCGGGGCGGCGTGTATGAACTGCGCCTGCTCGACCGGCCGGCCGTGGTCACGCTGCACGACGGCCCGCGCACCGGCCATGCGGTGCTGGTCGGGATGGACGAGCGCAGCGTCACGCTGGCGCAGGGCGACCGGCGCGAGCGCGTCGACATCGCTGCCTTTGTCGCGCACTTCGGTGGCGAGTTCACCACCTTCTGGCGCATGCCGGCGGCGTTTCGCGATGTCGTCGCCCAGGGCGACCGCGGGCCGGACGTCGACTGGATCGCCCAACGACTTGCAGGCCTGCACAGCGCCACGGCGCCGGCGCTTGATGCGCCGCTCGACGCGCGCACCAGGGAGTGGTTGCGCGCCTTCCAGGCCGCGCAGGATCTGAAGGCCGATGGCGTGGCCGGGCCGCGCACTTATATGCGTCTGAACCAGTTGTCGAACGTGGCCGAGCCCCGTTTGCTGGCCACTGGCGGGACGGGAAGCTGATATGTCGTACATTCTCGAAGCACTCAAGAAGGCGCAAGCCGAACGCCAGCTGGGCAACGCCCCGACCATCCACGCACCGGCGCCGTCGTACGCCGCGCCGCGCGCAGGGCAGGGCGTGCAGCGGCGCTACCTGGCGCTTGGCGCGGGCGCCGTCGTGGTCGCAGCGGCAGTGGCGCTGCTGTGGCCGCGTTTTGCGAGCGAGCAGCCGGTGCGGCTGGCAGCCGTGACGCCGCCTGCAGCGGTGCTGGCAACTGCGCCAGCGACCGCCCCGGTAGCGACGCCTGCACCGCCCGCTGCTGTCATCCCCGCACCCGCCCCGGTTGTTCAGCCCGCACCTGCACCTGCACCGGTGGCCGAAGCCCGGCCAGTACGTGTGAAGCCCGCACCGACGCCGGTCGTGCCGGCGGCATCATCATCACCACAGCCGTCACCGCAGCAGCGCGAGACCGCGCCTGCGCCTGCCACCGTGGCCCCGCAGCCGGTCGGCGACGACCAGCTGCGCACCCTGCAGCAGTTGCCGGATACCCTGCAGCGCGAAATCCCCAAGGTCGTGTTTGGCGGCTACATCTATTCGCCGACGCCTGGCGAGAGCCTGCTGCTGGTCGACAAGATGCTGCGCCGCGAGGGCGAGGAGGTCGCGCCGGGCCTCGTGCTCGAGCGGCTCACGCCCAAGGCCGCCGTGATGAATTACCGTGGAACCCGCTACCGTGCTGCCTACTGAATCGGATTCACGCGTGTCCGGCCCCGTACTGGCGGTGGTCGGCTGGTCGGGTAGCGGCAAGACGACGCTGCTCGAGCATCTCGTCGCCGGGCTGTCCGGCGCCGGCCTGCGCGTCAATATCGTCAAGCACAGCCACCACGATATCGAGCTCGAGCCGCCGCGCAAGGACAGTGCGCGCCTGCGCCTGGCCGGGGCGGCCGAGGTCATGATCGCCTCGCCGTACCGGATCGCCATCATGCGTGAGCTGCGCGCGGCCCCCGAGCCGCCGCTGGCCGAGCTGCTGGGGCGCCTGTCGCCGGCCGACCTGACGCTGGTGGAGGGTTACAAGTGGGAGTCGCTGCCGAAGCTGGAAGTGCATCGCCCGGCGCTCGACAAGCCGGCCTTGTACATTGACGATGCGACGATCGTGGCGGTGGTGTCGGACGTGGCCCGTCCCGCGGCGCTGCGCGCCGGCGTGGCCTGGCTCGACCTGAACGACATCGGCGCGGTGCTGGCCTGGGTGGGCAAATGGGCCGGCGCCAACCCTCAAGTTCCCGCTGGCGGCGTCGTTAAAGACTGACGAGTCTTATTCTGGAGGAAGATATGGACGTCACGAATATCGCCAAGCTGGCGACCAGCATGGCAGAAACCGGTATCCGTCAGGAAGTGGGCATGACGATGCTCAAGCGCGCCATGGACATCGAAGCCTCGTCGGCAGCGCAGATGATCGCCTCGCTCCCGCAGCCGCAGAACCTGCCGGCGCACCTGGGCAATTCGATCAACACGAAGGCGTGAGCAACCCGGCGCGATGCCGGGTTTTTTCGTTATGGCTTAGTGTATAGCTCAGTGAAACGCGCGCAGGATGCGCGATTCGCCCGAGCGGTCCGCGAACTGCTCGTTGGCCAGGCGCGTAGCGGCCATCATGCGTTCGAGCTGGGCGTCCTCGAAACGGGACAGCTCTTCATTGGCCGCTTCCAGCGCCAGCGACAGTTTGGTCCGGGCGCTCTGATACAGCGCGCTCGAGTATTGGTCCGTATTCTTGAGCAGTTCTTCCGCGTTTTCGATCACGAGGCGCAAGTCACCGATGAGTTGCTCTTGCGACTGGACGCGGGTTTCCGGGGTTTCCATCGATTTCACCTATAAGCCGTTGATTAACGTCTTAAAATATAAACAAGGAAGCCCGGTTCTGTTTGTTAAGCCGCAAACATAACAAGCTGTCTTTCTGTCTATTTTTTAGCGAACCGTGATTTCGACGTCGCCCAGCGTGACCACTTGGCCGGTACGGATCTTGGCCGTCTTGCGCAATTCCTGCTTGCCGTCGACCTTGACCACGCCACTGGCGACCAGGTTCTTGCCGGCGCCGCCGCTGTCGACCAGGCCGGCCAGCTTGAGTAGCTGGTTGACTTCGACAAATTCCGATGTCAACTCGAATTCGATTTTTTGCATGTTTTCCTCGGGTGTGAAAAGGGCGGCCTGATGGTTACAAGGCCGCCCGGGTACTGGGTGTTTATTCGACCGGATCGGGCCGCGTCATATCGATCGGCACGATCCACTGGTCAAACTGCTGATCGTCGACAAAACCGCTTTGCAGGGCGGCCTGGCGCAGGGTCAGGCCTTCCTTCGATGCGGTCTTGGCAATCTGCGCGGCGCGATCATACCCGATGTGTGGCGCCAGTGCCGTCACCAGCATCAGCGATTTTTCCATCAGTTCGCCGATACGGACCAGGTTCGGCTCGATGCCCTGGGCGCAGTGCGTGTCGAACGAGCGCATGCCGTCGGCCAGCAGGCGCGCACTTTGCAGGAAGTTATGGGCGATCATTGGCTTGAACACATTGAGCTCGAAGTTGCCCTGCGAGCCGCCGACGGTGATCGCGACATCGTTGCCGAACACCTGGCAGCAAAGCATCGTCAATGCTTCGCACTGGGTCGGGTTGACCTTGCCCGGCATGATCGAGCTGCCCGGTTCATTTTCAGGGATGGTAATTTCGCCCAGGCCCGAGCGTGGGCCGGACGCCATCCAGCGGATGTCGTTGGCGATTTTCATCAGCGCCGTGGCCAGCAGCTTGAACGCGCCGTGGGCCGAGACCATTGCGTCATGCCCGGCCAGCGCCATGAATTTGTTCGGCGCTGTCTTGAACGACAAGCCGGTGCGCGAACCGAGTTCGGCCGCGATGCGCGGTGCGAAATCGGGATGGGCATTGAGGCCCGTGCCCACGGCAGTGCCGCCGGCCGCCAGTTGCAGCAGGCCCGACAAGGTGGACTTGAGCGCGCTTTCGGCAAATTCGAGCTGGGCGACGTAGCCGGAAAATTCCTGGCCAAGCGTCAGCGGCGTCGCATCCTGCAGGTGGGTGCGGCCGATCTTGACGATCGGCTCGAAGTCGCGCGATTTGCGCAGCAGCGTGCCGCGCAATTGCGCCAGGGCAGGCAGGACTTCCTTGGCCAGTGCCCAGGCAGCAGCCACGTGCATTGCGGTGGGGAAGATGTCGTTGGACGACTGGCCCATATTGACGTGGTCGTTCGGGTGCAGCAGGCGTGCTTCGCCGCGCTCGCCGCCGAGCAGCTCGGAGCCGCGGTTGGCCAGAACCTCGTTCATGTTCATATTGCTTTGCGTGCCTGAGCCGGTCTGCCACACGGCCAGCGGGAATTCGCCGGGATGGCGCCCGTCCAGCACTTCGTCGGCCGCGCGGATGATGGCGTCGGCCTTGTCGGCTGGCAGCTTGCCCAGCGAGCGGTTGACGGCGGCCGCGGCGCGCTTGACCTGGGCGAGGGCGGCGACCAGTTCGGGCGCCATGCGTTCGGTCGAGATGTGGAAGTGGTGAAGCGAGCGCTGGGTCTGCGCACCCCACAAATTGTCTTGTGGCACTTCGATGGGACCAAAGCTGTCTTTCTCAATCCTGTTTTCCATGGACATGTCCTGATATGCAAGAGGCTGGGATTAAAGAGTTTATCCCAATGTCCGTTAATGACGCTTGGGCTTCACTTTTGTTAGTTGCTATGGCCAGCCGCCTCCCTGTATTCATCACGTGTGCTTTGCTCTCCTGCGGCGTCGGCGCAGCCGAGCTTGGCGAACCGCGCATCAGTTCGTATATCGGCCAGCCGCTGGTGCTGGAACTCGAGCTGACTGCGCTGGCCTCGCCCGCGACCCCGGTCCAGGCACGCCTGGCGCATCCGGACGTGTACCGGGGCGCGAACATCGGCATGCCGGCCGTGCTGTCAACGCTGGCCATGCGTGTGAGTCAGCGCGATGGCCGTCAGTTCCTGCGCGTGACGTCGTCGGCACCCGTCGAATCGAGCCGCCTGCATTTGTATCTTGATTTGGCCGATGGCGGGACGCGCGATGTGCGTCTCGTGACGCTCTTCATTGCGCCGAATCCGAATCCACCGGCGCCAGCGGTTCCATTACCGGTTCCGGCACCGGTGCCGGTGCCCGCGAACGCGCCGGCACCGGTCGTGGCGGATCTTTCTGCTGCACCCGCTGCGGCGCCCAAGCCGATAACGGTCAAGCCAAGGCCACCGAAACCACCGAAGGCGCCGAAGCCGCCACATCCGGTCACACCGGCGACGCCGGTCGTCGCCGAGAAAGTGGCGCCGGCGCCTGAGCCTGCTGCAGTCACACCAACGTCGACGCCAGTGCCCAAGCCGCTGCCTGTTGCCTTGCCTGCATCTGCGTCTGCATCTGCATCTGCTGCGACCTGCGCACCGGCGTCCTCCGTCGACAATGCAACTGTGTGCGCCGCACTCGATGTCAAGAATGCCCAGTTGCGCGAGCAGATCGGCACGCTGGAAGACAAGGTGCGGGTGTTGCAGGTGGCGCTTGGCGCCAGCCCGTCCGCCGTCGTGCAGGACAAGGTCGCGCCGCGGGCCGCGCCACGGCCATCCCGCAAGCGGCCTGCGCCGGAACCGGAAGCGTCCACGCCGTGGGGCTGGATCGCCGGCGCAGTGGTCGCCGTCCTCGGGGCCGCGTGTGGCACGCTGTTCCTCCTGCGCCGTCGCAAGCGGGCAGCGCCAATGATCCAGCCCATGCCGCGTACCTCACTGATGGCCCGTCTGCGGCAGCGTTTTGCGCGCAAAACGAAGGCGCCGGTGCCGGTCGAACCACAGCTGGACGAGCCGCACAATGAAATGTCTACACAACTTTGATTTTGCGCTATAATTGCTTCGTGATCGACAAGGTCACAGACAGCACAGGGTCTGGCGCAGTCACCAACGATAGGTGGCGCGATCAGCAGACGACCGTTGAGGAAACGCCTGTGTCTGGAAGCAGTTCGCTTGCCTACAGTGGCAACGGACGCCGGCAGCAACCGGCACGAGGCGACGCCAGCAGATAGCTGGGGTTCGTCCTCTCACCGAATTCGCCACCCGGCTTCCAGCCCCGTGGCCACCAAAGCGCCCACCGGGCGCTTTTTTGTTGCCGGTGCCCGTTTGGCACCTTTCGTTTGCCTGCCCATAAAAAAAGCACCCGAAGGTGCCTTGATCGATGATCCGATGGCGGATCAGTGTGCGTGCAGGGCGCGACCGACTTGATCGTCCCATGGATCGGTCACGTCGCGAATGGCGCGGTCATTGGCCATCAATTGTTTCAACAGGTCGACCTTGCTGAGGCGCTTGGCGCCTGTCAGTTCCGGCATGCCAGCGACTGCCGGGGCTGCCTGAGCTCGGGCTTCCATATTCAATTGCGCAAACTCGTGCCAGTCGCCCGCCTTGGCGGCATGCGTCATCTGGCCCGTCAGGCCAGCCAGGTTTTCGTACATCGCAAGGACATCATCTGCGTTCATAAGGTTACCAAAGCATGGTTTCTCAGGCCGGATTCCCGGTTGTCTGAATCATTTACGGATGGGCATGTGGAAACTTTAGGGTAGCCCAGGAAATATTTTTAATGTTTTTTGCATGGCTGCACATGGCGCAAGCTGCGCGCCCGCTGGCATACTGTGCGCATGAACCATGACGACATCTCCCGCAGTACTCTCCAACACTACAACGAGCATGCCGAGGATTTCTTTGCCGGTACGATTGACCATGACGTAAGTCAAAACATTGCCGCTTTGCTGGGTGCGATCACAACGCCAGCGCCGCACACGATCCTCGACCTGGGTTGCGGGCCCGGGCGCGACCTCAAGACCTTCAGCGGCCTTGGCCATCGCGCCATCGGCGTGGACGGCAGTGAACGGTTTGTCGCCATGGCCCGGGAATACAGTGGTTGCGAAGTATGGCAGCAGGATTTTTTGCACCTGGATTTGCCGCCGGCAATGTTCGATGGCATCTTTGCCAATGCAGTGCTGTTCCACGTTCCGAGCGCGGCGTTGCCGCACACGCTCGATCAGTTGTTCGGCACGCTCAAACCGGGCGGGGTGCTGTTCACGTCGAACCCGCGGGGCGAGAACCAGGAAGGCTGGAACGGCGAGCGCTACGGTACCTACCATGACTACGACAGCTGGGAGCGCTTCCTGCTCTCGGCCGGCTTTGTGGCATTGCATCACTATTACCGGCCGCCCGGTTTGCCGCGCGAGCAACAACCGTGGCTGGCAAGTGTCTGGCGCAAACCCATGTGTTAAGCGCCGCACAGAACTAACCGAAAGTTACTCCTAGTGTGAAGTCTCATCCACGTCACGGGCAAGGAGATTGCAATGAACAAGGATCAAGTCAAGGGCAAGACCAAGGAAGTCGCCGGCAAGGTGCAGCAGAAGGTTGGCGAAGCCGTTGGCAGCCGCCAGCAGCAGAGCGAAGGTCTGTCGAACCAGGCGGAAGGTAAGGCCCAGAAGAAAGTTGGCGACGTCAAGGAAATCGCAAAAGGCAATCGCTGATGCACTTGCGCTGATGTATCGCTGCTGATTGGTACGGCAGCATCACCAACAAAGCCGCGCAGTGCGCGGCTTTGCTTTTATCAGGACGCTTTCGCGGGACTGTCCCCGGGTCTATCTGCGGGTCTGTCACCCAGTATGTCTTCGATATACAGCATCTTGACCAGCACGGACAGCACGGCCGCCAGTGGCGTGGCCAGCGCGACGCCGGCGAAGCCGAACAGCGTGCCGAAGATCAGTTGCATCACAATTACGAGGGCGGGTGGCAGTTCGATGGCTTTCGCCTCGATCATCGGCTGCAACACATAACCTTCGAGCATATTGATCGCTGCAAACAGCAGCAGTGCATACAGCGCCAGGTCAGGGCTGATCGACAGCGCCAGCAAGACGGCTGGAATGCCCGCCATGATCGGCCCCAGGTAGGGGATGAAGTCGAGCAGGCCCGCGATCACGCCCAGAATCAGCGCCAGAGGTACGCCAAGCATGCTGAGGCCAACCGCCGTGGTGACGCCGACGATCAGCATCGAGACGGCCTTGCCCAGCAGCCAGCTGGACAGGTTGTCGCCCATCTCCTGCATGACCTCACGTGCGCGGCCACGCTTCTGTTGTGGCACGAGACGGATAAACCCTCCAGTGTAGACACCCGGCGACGCGGCAAAATAAATGCCTACGAAAATGATGATGACAATATTGCCCAGTGCGCCGATGATGCCGCTGAAGAACAGGCCGGCATTCGGTACGAGCGAACCCATCTGCTTGACGATGTCTTCGGGTGGCGGCAGCTCCGCCACGAGGCGCTTGAGCAGAGGATGTTGCGCGACTTCCGCTTGCAGGCGCTCTACGGCCGCAGGGATATCCTTGGCCAGCTGACCCGATTGCTCGGAAATCTGCGGCGCCATTGCCCAGCCGCCCAGGCCAAAGATGGCAGTGAGCAGCAGCACGACAATGACCAGGGCGATATTGCGTTTGATACCCGTGCGTTGATGCAGCAGCGCGCTCAGTTTGTAGAGCAGGATCGAAAACAGGATGCAGGCAAAGATCAGCAGCAGCGCGTCGGCGGCGAGCACGACTGCTGCCAGTCCCAGAATGAACAGGACGCCGATACCGTTGACGAGTGTGACGCGGCGCGCGAGCTTGCGCTGGGTGAGGGGAGTCTCGGGGGCCGTTGCGTCGGAAGATGGCGGTGTGTGGGGATTCATGATGGTGTTCGATCGCGCATTAGAATGTTATTGGAATTGGTGTAGTCAAAACCGCTTTACGACAACTGGTGTAGTTACAGCTGGTGTTGGTAAAACGATAGCATTCTTAACGGCAAGATGGCGCATCGTTCGATCGTTGCACTAAGTGCGTGCGCTAACAGAAGAGCTGGAAGCATTGCGTTAATCTGTACTCATCGCATCGCCAACCGGCCATGCCAAATCACAGGAGATCACCATGAACAAAGACCAAGTCGAAGGCAAACTGAAAGAAGTTGGCGGCAAAATCCAAGAAGGCGCCGGCAAACTGGTGGACAGCAAGGAACAGCAAGCCAAAGGCCTGGCAAACCAGGTTGAAGGCAAAGTCCAGAACGCAGCTGGCGACGTGCGTGAAGCAGCAGAAGACGCAGCTGACCGCGCAAACCGTCCACGTCCATAATAGGGACTCATTCACCAGCCGCTGATAGCGGCAGGTGAATGGACGAAGAAAAAGCCGCATCGTTTCCGATGCGGCTTTTTTACGTCTGGTGCAACCGCCTTATTTTGCCGGCGTCTCAGCCAGATGGCGTTTGAAGTACGCTTCAATCAAGCCATACACGTGGCGCTGGCTGGTACGTCCCGAGATGCCATGCTTGGCACCCGGGTACGTCATGAGGTCGAATTGCACGTTGCGCTTGACGAGCTCATCGATCAAAAGCGTGGTGTTCGAGAACAGCACGTTGTCGTCGGCCATGCCGTGCACCAGCAGCAATGGCGACTTCATGCCATCCAGATGCGCAAACACGCCGCTGCGTTTATAGGCTTCCGGATCGCCCTTCGGCGTCGCGCCGACGAACTGTTCGGTGTAGTGGGTGTCGTACAGCGACCAGTCGGTCACCGGCGCCACCGACACGCCCATCGCGATCTTGTCCGATGCGGCCGACAGCAAACGCAGCGTCATGAAACCGCCGTAGCTCCAGCCGAACACGCCGATGCGCTTTGGATCGACAAAGCTCTGCTTGGCCAGCCAGTCGATGCCGGTCACCTGATCTTCGACTTCGTGCTTGCCCAGATTGTTGTACAGCACGTCGGTGAAGGCGCGCTCGCGGCGGCCCGAACCACGGTTATCGAGGCGGAATACCACGAAACCCTGCTGCGCCATGTACTGGTCAAAGTAATTGCCCCAAGCGCGGGTCACGCGCTGCGAGTGCGGGCCGCCATAGGTGAACAGGAACACCGGATAGCGCTTGCTCGCATCGAAATTGGCCGGCTTGATGATCGAATAGTGCAGCGTCTGGCCATCGTTGGCCTTCATCGTGCCGTATTCGGTGGCCAGGTGGTCGGCCATGTGGCGCGTGTACGGGTGATTGGCATTGAGCTCGTTCTTTTCGATCCACTCGACCATTGCGCCATCGGCGCGGCGGATCGACACTTGCGGCGGCGTGCGCGGGTTCGAATAGGTGTCGACGAACAATTTGCCATTGCCGGCAAACGCGGCATCGTGCCAGCCGTCGCCCTGCGTGATGCGGGCCGGCTTGTCGGCGCTGCTGCCGTCCAGGGCCAGTGCATAGGTCTGCTTGTCGATCACGGCGTCGCGGTTCGACGACACGTACACCTTGCCGGCGCCTTCATCGACCGCCAGCACATCGTCCACGCCCCACGTACCGCGCGAGATCGGATGCAGCAGCTTGCCGTCCAGGTCGTACAGGTACAGGTGGTTGTAGCCGCTGCGCTCCGACGCCCAGATGAAGGCCTTGCGGTTTTTCAGGAAGCGCAGATCGTTGTGGATGCTGACCCAGGTCTTGGAGTTTTCCGAAAACAATGGCCGCTGCGCCAGCGAGCCGACGTCGACAGCCACCAGATCGAGGCGCTTCTGGTCACGCGTCTGGCGCTGGTACACGAGCGTCTTGGCGTCGGCGCTGAAATCGGCGCGCACCAGATAGATATCCTTGTCCGCGCCCAGGTCGACCTTGCGCTGCACGCCCGTGGCCGGGTCGACCAGCATCAGGTCGATCAGCACGTTCGGATCGCCCGCAGCCGGGTAGTGCTGGTCGATCACTTCAGTGCGATCGGCGAAGATCTCGAAGCGGCGCACGACCGGTACCGGCGCTTCATCGTAGCGGCGATAGGCAATGGCCGAATCGTCCGGCGCCCAGTAGTAGCCGGTGGTCTGGCTCATTTCTTCCTGCGCGATGAACTCGGCTGCGCCGTTGTGCACGGTGCCCTTGCCATCGGTGGTCAGTTGGCGCTCGGCGCCGCTTTTCAGGTCGATCACGACCAGGTTCTGGTCACGCACGAACGAGACATAGCGGCCGCGCGGCGAGATTTTCGGATCGGTCACGCTGCCCGAGGCGACCTTGCGTGCGTTCTCTGGCTTGGCCGCATCGACGAGGTACAGGTCACCACCGACCGGCACCAGCAACTGCTTGCCGTCCGGCGACCAGAAATAATTCAGGATGCCCGACAGACCGGCGGTGCGGGCGCGCTCACGGCGTGCTTTTTCTTCGAGTGACAAGGCCTCGTTCGGCACCAGTTGCTTCGAATCCACCAGGCGCTGCGTGGCCTTGCTCTTGGTATTGTATTCCCACAGGTCGAGACGGTACTGGTCGTCGGCGCGCGGGCGAAGGAAGGTCACGCGTTCACCGTCGGGCGACACGCGCAGGTTGCGCACACTGGCGCCGGCCAGCGAAGCGTCGCCATAAATACGGTCGAGGGTCAGACGTTCAGCCATGGCAGGAACGGCCGTGAGAGCGGCCAGAAGGACGAGGAGAGGGCGCATAGTTTCTCTGATGGATGTTTAATTGACAGCAACCGCGAGACGATACCAGAGTCAGACTGCCAGCGCTGTAATGACATGTCATAAAAAACTAGGACACCAACGCTTTCGCCACACCCTCACGGATACGCTGGCGCGCCAGCTTCTCGAATTGCCAGGTCAGCAGCACCGCCGCGACCGTCAACGCGAACACGAGGCCGATCCAGAACCCGGTGGCCTCCATCGGCGCCGCGGGCGTCCACGGGAACCATTGCGGCGCCAGCCCCAGCACGCAACCGAGTGGCAGCGACAAGCCCCAGAAAGAGACCAGCTGGATCACCATCGGCGGGCGCGTTACCTGGTAGCCACGGATGGCCGAGGCGGTGGCCACCTGGGTCGCGTCCGACAACTGGAACAGCGCCGCGAACAGCAGCAGGTGGGCCGTCACTTGCTGCACGGCCGGATCGGACGTGTAGGCGGCTGCGATTTCCCAGCGGAAGATGGCGATGAACAATGCTGCCAGAGCGCCAAACGTCAGCGACACGCCCACGCCGACCCAGCCGACGAAGCGCGCCCGCACCGGGTCGCCTTCGCCCATCGCCTGGCCGACGCGGGTAAGCATGCCAATGGCGAAACTGAGTGGCAGCATGAACACGAGCGACGCAAAATTGAGCGCGATCTGGTGCGCCGAGACTTGCACGACGCCATAGCGCGCCACCAGCAGGCTGATCAGGCCAAAGGCGCTGACCTCGGCAAAGTACGTCACGCCGATCGGCAGGCCCAGGCGCAGCATGCTGCCGATGGCTGCGGCGTTCGGCCCTTCGAAGCGGTCGAACGGGTAGGTCATGCGGTAGGCCGGCGAGCGCCGCACCCACCACAGCATCACGCCCAGCATCAGCCACATGCCGCTGGCCGTGGCAATCGCGCAGCCAACCGCGCCCAGGCGCGGAAAGCCCAGCTCCCCAAAGACGAGCAACCAGCTCACCAGCGTGTTGTACAGCAGACCGAAAATGGCAATCCACATGATCGGCTTGGTCTGGTTGATGCTCGTCGTGTACCCGTACAGCGCGCGGTAGACGCCAAAGGCCGGCAAGCCGACGCTGATCACGTGCACGACCAGCGACGCCCGCGCGGCCACATGGGCATCGAGGCCGACATGGTCGAACAGCAGCGTGCACAGGTTGGCAAACAGCATCGCAATGGTGCCGACCAACAGGCCTTTCCACATTGCCTGACGCACCGAGTGGGGCACCTGGTCGTGCCGCGCGGCGCCCATTTCGTGCGCGACGACGGTATTGATCGCCATCATCGTGCCCATCACGGTCACCAGCACGATCGACCACACGGCCGTGCCAAGCGACACCGCCGCCAGTTCTTCGGCGCTGACGTGCCCGGTCATGGCGACATCGACCACGCCCATCCCGACCGTGGCCAGCTGGCCGACCAGCACGGGCCACGACAGGCGCCACAGGGTGAGAATTTCGGTACGGATCGGTGTGGCGGAGGTGGTCATGATGCAGGCTCGGCTTAGGGAACCCGTGATTTTACTGACTTATTGTCAAGGCCGGTGGAAGCCGCACTGTCCACGCGCTGCAACGTGTCGTTTATCCGCGCGCATCCATTGCGCTTTCACAACGGCCATGCGCGCGATCTGACCGACCGTAGCGTGTCAGCCTGAGGGAGAATGCAATGAAAGCGCTGTTGCCCTACTACGAGCGCGAGCTGGTCTACCTGAACACGGTCGGCCGCGAGCTTGCCCACCAGTATCCGAAGCTGGCCGCCGAGCTGGGCCTGGGGCCGGAAGGCAGCGAGGATCCGCATATCCGGCGCCTGATCCAGGCGTGCGCGCTGCTCAATGCGCGCACCGCGAAAAAGCTCGATGACGATTACCCGGAATTCACCGAGGCGCTGCTCGGCAGCCTGTATCCGCATTTCCTGCACGGCATCCCGAGCTGCTCGATCGTGCGCGTCGACGACAGCGACCGCCAGGCCAGCTCGGCCACGCTTGGCCACGTGCACGTGGTGCCGCGAGGCACCGAGATGACGTCGCTGGTCGCAGGCGGCGCGCCATGCCGCTTCCGCACGACGGCCGACCTGGCGCTGGCGCCCGTGACGGTCACGCGCGCCTGGTTCTCGCCGGTGGCGCAGATGCCGCCGCCGCTCCGGCTGCCGGCCCGCGCCAGCGCGCGCATCAGCATCAGTATCGACAGCGCCATACCATGCCGGCTCTTGTCCGGACTTGGCCTGGCGCGCCTGCGGCTGCACGTCGACGGCGACGCGTTGCTGACGGCCGCGCTCATTGACAGCCTGTGCCTGCACACGCTGGAAACGTGGGTCGAGACGGAAGGGCAGGACCGCTGGCGCCGCCTGGACCGCCCGGTCTTGTCGCTCGGTGGCCTCGAGCCTGACGAAGCCCTGGTGCCCGAACCGGCGCACGCCCATCCCGCCTACCGCTTGCTGACCGAATACTTTGCCTTCCCCGACAAGTTTCACTTCCTCGACGTCGACCTGGCGGCGCTGGCGCCGATGTTTCCCGCCGGCGCGCGGCGCTTCACGCTGCATGTGCTGCTGACCGGCCTGCACGCAGACGCCGGCCCGGCGCGTGTCCTGCGCGCACTGTCGCACCAGCACTTGCTCGCGGGCTGCGCACCGGTGGTCAATTTATTCCAGCAAGCGGCGGCGCCGGTGCGCATCACGCACCGTTCGTCCCTGTACGACGTGGTGCCGGGCCGGCATGAAGAAGACGTCGAGGTGTATAGCATCGACGCGGTGCAGGTACTGACAACGCGTGGCGGCAAGACAGCCGGCGTGACCTATCGCCCCTGTTATGGCCTGCGCCATGGCGAAGGCGGCGAAGGCCAGCGCTACTGGTACGACCGCCGTATTGATGGGGGCGACCGCAGGCACCGTATGCAGATCGCCTTCAGCGACGACGACACGGCACTGGCCGGACCCGAGCCAGCAATCGCGTCGATCGACCTGACCTGCAGCAACGGCCCGTCGGCCTGCGCGGTGGGCGTTGGCGCGCCGGGCGGCGACCTGGCCAGCGAAACGGCGACGGGTGGCGTGCCCATCCGCCTGTTGCGCAAGCCATCCGCGCCGCTGCACTTTGGCAACCGCGACGGCACCGGCTGGCGCCTCGTGGCCCAGCTGGCGCTGAATCACCGCTCGCTGGCCCAGCTCGACGCCTTCCGCGACACGCTGGCGCTGTACGACCTGGCGCGCTCGGGCAGTTCGCAGCGCCAGATCGCCGGCCTCACCGCACTGACCACGCTGCCGGCGACGGCCTGGCTGCGCAACCGGCATGGCGCCACGCTCGTGCACGGGACCGAGGTGCGGCTGACGCTGGACGAAGAAGCATTTGCTGGCAGCAGCGTGTTCGTCTTCGCGCAGGTGGTCAGCCGCTTTCTGGGGCTGTATGTTCACCTGAACAGTTGCACGCGACTGGTGTTGGTCTCTGGCCAGAGCGGCAAGGAACTGCTGCGCTGCGAGCCACGCAGTGGCAGCCTGACGCTGGTGTAGTGGGTGATTGCCGACCTGCTGGCGCACCCGCAGCGCTACGAATTTTTCCAGGCGGTGCGCCTGCTGCTGCGCTGGCTCGGCCGGCAGGAGATCGGTCCGGAGCAGGCGCTTGGCGGCGTCATTCGCTTTCGCAACAGTGTCGGGCTGGGCTTTCCACCGAGCGAGATCGAGGCCATCGAGCCCGGCACCGGCGACGTGCCGGCAATCACGATCACACCCGCGATGATGGGGTTACTTGGCACGATGGGCGCCTTGCCGCTGCACTACACCGAACGGTTCGCCGCCTGGGAGCTGCGCAACCGCGACGACGGGCCGCGCGCCTTCCTCGATCTGTTTTCCAGCCGCCAGGTGGCGCTGTTCTACCGCGCCTGGTGCAAGTACCGGGTACGGCAACCGCTGGCGGCGGGCGTCGACCGTTTCCAGCCGCTGCTGCTGGCGCTGGCTGGCGTGGCGTCGGGGTGTCACGATGTGGCGGGCGTCGACGCCATGGCCCGGTTTGCCGCGCCGCTGCGCAGCCGCGTGGTCAGCGCCGACCTGATCGCCGGCGTACTCGGCGCCTGCTTTGGCGTGGCAGTGCATGTCGAGCAATTTACCGGCCGCTGGGATGTGCTCGCACCGGACCAGCGCACGTTGCTGGCCCAGGGCAATTGCGTGCTGGGAGCGGGCGCCACGGCAGGGGCGCGGCTGCTGCGGCCCGAGCTCGGCATCCGCATCCGTCTGGGTCCGGTGAGCGCCACTGAGTTTGAACGGTTCCTCCCGGGGCAGGAGGGCAGCCGCGCATTGGCTGCCTTGCTCGGGCGCTTTGCCATCGACGTGCCGTATCGCACTTTGCAAGTCGTGCTGCGGCGCGAGGCGGTCCATGGTGTGCAGCTCGGCGGTTCGGCGCGGCTGGGGCTGAATGGCTTCTTGTGCACGCGCAGTGCACTAAGTGATCGCGACGACATGTGTTACCTGCTCGAGTGACACGTTCGATTCCTGACGGCATACGCGCGCCACACATGTGACGGGCAGCCTACAATCGATGTCAACGAATTAACAAACCATCGACCAGGAGGCACCATGCAACAAGCAGAAAACATGCAGCCGGCAGATCATCTCGAACCAGCAGCAACCCAATCACTCGACGGCCGCCGCGTCGCGGTCCTGATGACCGACGGCGTCGAGCAAGTCGAATACACCAAGCCGCGCCAGTTCCTCGAAGCGCAGGGCGTGACCGTCGTGCTGATCTCGCCAAAGAAAGTGGGCGAACAGATCCAGGGCTTCAATCACCTTGAACCTGGCGACAAATACGCGGTCGAACTGAACGTGGAAGACGCCAACGCCGATGACTACGATCTGCTCCTGCTGCCGGGCGGCGTGGCCAATCCCGACAATCTGCGCTCGAGCCCGGAATCGATCGCCTTCATCAAGGCCTTTGGCGATGGCGACAAGCCGATTGCCGCGATCTGCCATGGCCCATGGCCGCTGATCGACGCTGGCATTGCCGAGTCGAAGCACATGACCAGCTGGCCGACGCTGCAGATCGACCTGGTCAACGCCGGCGCCGAATGGACCGATGACGAAGTGGTCGTCGACGGCAAACTGATCACGAGCCGCAAGCCGGACGATATTCCGGCGTTCAACGAAGCCATCATGAAGCAATTGATGGTGCTGCAAGAAGCTGGCACCGATTCGGGGCCAACCTCGTAATATTCTAGTCGTCAGCGGCCGGGCCGCGTCACTGCAAGTGTTCCCACAGCGTGACGCAACCGACCGCGATCAAGACCAGGCCGCCGAAGATCTCGGCGCGCTTGCCCGCCAGGGCACCGATGCGGCGGCCTACCAGCATTCCCAGTGTCACCATCGTCAGCGTTGCCAGGCCAATGGCCAGCGCCGGCATCAGTATGCCGGCGTTGGTAAATGCCAGGCTGACGCCCACGACCATGGCGTCGATGCTGGTGGCGAAACCCGTCAATGCCAGCAGCCACAGCGGTCGGTTCGAGTCTTCGGCGTCTTCCGGCGGGGATAAGCCCTCGTGGATCATGCGTACGCCCAGTCCGCAGAGCAAGACGAATGCCACCCAGTGATCCCAGCTCTCGACGTAGGAAGCGGCAATGCTGCCCAGCGCCCAGCCGACCAGCGGCGTCGTGCCCTCGATCACGCCGAACAGCACGCCCACCTTCAACGCATCCTTGAACCGTACATGATGGCGGCGCGCGCCCATGGCAATGGCGACGGCAAAGGCGTCGGTAGACATGGCGAAGGCGAGGATGAGGATGGCAACGAGAGACATGACAGCTTTCCGATCGGGCACGACAAAAGGCATGTCGCGTGGCCCGAACGTCACGCAAACATGCCAATGGTCTTGCCAACCAGAAGGCTTGCGCACCATGACGTTGAGCGTCAAGTATGTTGATGCGACAAACTTCCGAAAGAGGAAGCAGGCTACTCCCCAAGGGCGGCGCTATGGTAACTCAGCGGTAGCTAATCGGCAAGGCGCGTGGCGGGCACGCCATCGGCACATCCGGGCATCAGGCAAGGGCGGCGCGGCGCCTTGGCGCCAGCCTCAGCGCACGTCCGAGCGGCAATTCGACGCCGTGATGGAACAGTGCGCCGGCGATCATGCTGGCAATCCAGGCGAGGATCATGCCAGCAGTTTGCACGAGCACGTCCTGCGGCGCGAAGCGGGTGAATGCCGCGTTGATGACGAGGCACACAGGGAAATGCACCAGGAATATGGAGAACGAGATGTTTCCGGCGCTGCTGACGACGCGCCATTGCCCGGGTGCGGTCGACGCGGCCTGCATGCGGCCGAACGCGACCAGCACACACGCGACGAGCAGCGCAAGGGCAATGCGGCTGCGAAAGTCGACCGTCAGCGCGAGCAGCGCCGGTACGGTCATCATCAGTAGCAGAATCGCGACCGAGCGCGGCCGGCGGGCAGGATCGCTCGCCCACCAGGCAAGCGCGCCCAGGCCATAACTGCCGAGAAAGTAGGGCGCCCAGACGTCCCAGTCGGCGTCCAGGTTGAAGTACAGCAGCGAGGCGCCGGTGGCAATGGCCGTCACGGCCGGGATCAGATCGGCGGGCATGGGTCGTGCCGATGCGCGGCTGCAAGCCCACAGCAGGATGCTGAACATGGCATACAGCTGCAGATCGATGGCGACGTACCAGGCGCCGGCCGAGAGCGCGTCGTAGGCAAGCACGTCATGCAGCAGGAACGCGTGTGCGAGCAATTGTCCGCCGCTGGGTGGGGCGGAGATGGCATCGTGTGTCATCCAGAGGCCTGCCAGCCATGAGGCGGCAACGGCCAGCAGGATCGCCACGAAGAATGGCGGGGCAAGCTTGGTGTAACGGCGCAGGATCGTTGGTACGGGGTTGGCGGGGCCGGTCAGGCCGTGCGGCGACAATGACTTTGCAGCGAGGAAGCCGCCGATGACGAGGAAGACCTGGACTGCGATGCGGGCATCCTGGGCCAGCCAGTCGATCAGGTCAGGGAGTGCCTCGCGGGTGTAGTCGGCCATGGGGCCGTAGAAGGCCAGGTGGTGCAGGACGATCAGCTGGGCGGAGATGGCTTTCAGCAGGTTGATTGAGGCGTATTCTGCGGAGCGTTGTGGCGGCGTGATCAGGGTGGTGCTGGATGCAGACTTCATGTGGTTTCTGGATGGTGACGCGGGTGCGGGCGCGCTGCAGGGGTTCTGCCGACGAGCTTGTCAAGGCGCCATCATAGCCGAGCTTGCTAAAAAAGCATGGCGCGGGGCTAGTGTGTGCGGGATGCTGCCTGGTGTTTGATCTTGGGCTAGCGGTGAATAGCGATGCCATTCACCGCATTTGATGCAGTAAATGGCTTGCGATGCGGATGTTGTACTTTGCTGAAACAGGACTCATCGGCTCAGTGCAAGCCGTGTGGTTGCTGCTATTGCAGTCCAGCGCCTTAGCGCATGGATGTCGGTTGGTCGTTGCGATAGCCTGACTATGTCGTTATTGCAGTTATTGCTGCTGAGACGAATACGAATTCAAGATTCTGTCGAGTTCATGGTCTGGAACATCAGTGACTTCGACGATGTCAGCATTGAATAGCCTTTGAAAACTCAAGGGAACTTTTGAATTGCTTAATTTGATGGTTGATGCTTCTGCGGGCTTTTCAACAATGAGTTGTGTACGAACACTTGCACAGCCGCCGCATTCAAATTTCAAAAGGTAATACCCTCTCGGCAAGCGCAATTTGCTGATTTTGGCGGTGTTCATTGGCTGGGTAATCAGCAAATGTCGCCCTGAAATGTCGTAGACCGAAATCAGTCCATCGTTGTCCTGAATTGTGTTTTGTTGCTTGGTAAACTCAAAGTAGTAATCTCCCATTTCTCCCCGCTTGAGGCGGCTTGCATTTGCTTGCGAGATGAATGAAAAAAAGCTGAGCTGATGTGTTGCTGCCTCCAACGGCGAGCGGGCTTGCTGCTCAGGGGTAAATGCTGCCAGTATCGCGAAGACGGATAGTCCCAGGGTGAACGATTCTTTGCGGTTGGCTGGACGATAGATGCTGCACAGAATTGTCGAAAAGATCGCCATCAGGCATAGCGCGATCCAGCCCGCTCCCAGGTAAGGTGAGAACTGTTCTCGTAGCACCGCCGAAATGCGGAGTACTGTTACATTCGTTGTTTCACTGCCGGCGCGTATTAGCTCGCTAAATCCGACAAGAAAACCGCCGAATGCTGCTGCCATGTAGTGGCTACGGTCTTGTGGAGTGTGTTCAGGTGTGATCGCGGGCCTGGCATGATCCTCGGGATTCGATTGCATTTGTGTCCCTTTCCATTGGATGGTGGATGTGCTGAACAGAGGTGGCGCGTGGCCGACCTCTTATCTTGGGACAGGTAGTGGTTCTGTTGTCGATCGTGAACAAACTCGCGTGAGAAAGAAATGACGATTAGTTGATCTTGCTCATCATGCCGAAGGTGGTTGGGTGTAGCGGGCGGGTGGTTGCGGACGTGGGCATTTGATCTGCGTTGTTGTCAGCTGTAGAGCAAGAAATCGCCTTGGCGATTTCCCTCTGGTCAGGCGAATCGGAGAGCCTTGCGCTTGCAAGCGCAAGGCGGATTTCCGGCGGGGAGCGGTGCTCCCCGAATTCCCGGAAATCCCCCGCGTCCCGCGGGTTCGATTCCCGCCGCCTGGAGCGCAGGCGAAAAAAAACCGTCCACAGGACGGTTTTTTAGGAATACTGGTGGAGGCGGCGGGAATCGAACCCGCGTCCGCAAGCACTCTACAGACAGTTCTACATACTTAGCACTATCATTTAATTTAGCCTGTACAGCGCGGATGTGCACGCTTTGGACAGGCGAGTTACCTTAAATTTCGGAAACAACCAAGTAACCCGGCTGAGTCCTAGCCTCTGTAAATGACTCTACTAGTCTTGCGACTCACCCCAGAGGCGAGGTGTTGTAGAGCTAGCAGCAATTAAGCTGCTTGTGCGTACGAGTTATCGTTTGCAGTTATTGATTTCTGGATGTATTTACGAGGTAACCAGTCCTCGGTATGCCCTGCGCTGCTTTGCAACCCACGTCGAAACCAGGTCGCCCCCAGTGTCGAGAAGTTTTATTGTACCCCATGAGTGGATGATGTACACCGGTTTTCATTAGAGAAGACTTAAAGTCGCTGCTGGTGAGAAACCCGCAATGCATGCTTGAAATGCAATATGCTCGTCAAATTCTTCATGTAACGACAGGGTCCGTAATGACATGCATCGTTTGTGGCGGTCCGCAGATCGCAGGACTGACTGGCTGGCACGCAAGATGCCTTGGATGTCGCTATGAAAGCGCCGCATTGACGCCGGCGATCAATGTGCTCAGTATCGCGCCCATCGATGAAGCACAGCGCGAGGCAGGGCTCAAGGCATTGCGCGTCGAGAATTTCAACACGATCGTCGGCTATGCGAAGCAGCATGTATCAGCCAACAAGCCACGTTTGCTCGACGTAGGCAGCGCGCACGGCTGGTTTCTCGAGGCAGCGCGCGGCCAGTTCGATGTGCTGGGTGTCGAACCCGATGCCGAGGTGGGTGGGCGGGCGGCTGCGCGTGGCTTGCCGGTGCGCTCGGGTTATTTTCCGGATGCCGTGGGGCGCGACGAGCGCTTCGATGCGATCGTCTTCAACGATGTGATCGAGCATATTCCCGATATTCATCGTGCACTGGCAGCTTGCCACGCGCATCTGAATGACGGCGGCATCCTGATCCTGAACCTGCCCAATAGCCGCGGCTTTTTCTATCGCATGTCCAAGGTGCTGGCCCGGGTTGGCTGGCGCGGACCGTTCGAGCGCATGTGGCAGAAGGATATGCCGTCACCGCACGTCCATTATTTTGACCCGCACAATCTGCGCGAACTGGTGCTCAAGCAAGGGTTCACGATGGCGAAAACGGCCGAGTTGCCTGCACTGCGCGCAGAAGGCCTCATGGAACGGATGCGTTGCGTGGGCAAGGCCGCGCCGGTGTCGCTGTATCTGCAATACATCGCGATCCGCTGCGCCATCCCCGTCTTGAGCATTTTCCCGAGCGACATCATCGTCAGCATTTTCAAGAAAAAAGCCGCAAGCTGATCAGCTTGCGGCCAAGGGGAGGTGTGCGGTTGTCGCGTGCTTAACGATTGCGGTTGGCAATCTCGTTGCCCAGCATGCCGCCGCCGATCACGCCGGCCACGGTGGCCAGTTTCTTGCCATTGCCGCCGCCGATCTGATTACCGATCAGGCCGCCGATGACGGCGCCGGTACCGATGCCGACATAGTTCGGTTGTGCTGGCGCTGGTTCTGCGTAACGCCGCTGTTCATAGTGCACTGGCTTCGGCGCAGCGTGCACCACGCGGGTTTTCTCGACCACGCGCACCACCGGCTTTTCCTTGATGATCACGGTCGGCTGCTGCTGTTGGGCCACTGGCTGGGCATACGCCAGTTGGTTAGCGGGCACCATCGCCGGGACCATGGCAGGAACCAGTTGCTGCTGGTTGGCCGCGACCGGCACCAGCTGGCCGTTCTGGACCATATAGCCGTTAGGCACTTGCAGGCCAGGCTGCTGCATGCCAGGCTGCTGCAGATTGTAGGGCGAGGTGGCGGCCAGCGGCATCGGCTCGGGCGCGCTCTTGGACGATGGCAGCAGACCAGTGATCGCTGCGGCACCGGTCAGGCTGACGATGATGACCGACGCTGCTGCGGCTGCCATCATTGGGTGAATGCGGTTGGTGGTGTTTTCCATGATCTGCTCCAGTAAGCTATTGCTTGTTTGTATGGATGTAGATTACTGGCGAGCCCGCTTCCAAGCTAGACGCATCCCTGTATCAATCGTAAAGAGATGTAAGCCGGCATCCTTGGCGGGCACAAACAAAAATGGCGCCCGAAGAGGGCGCCATCGTGGAAGCAAGTTAGTGTAAAGCGGCGGGGCTACGCGATCAGGCTGCCCGATCCGCGCGCGACGTGCGATCTGCAGCATCGCGCAATGCAGCCAGCAATTGCTCCGGTGTGTCGAACAGGTAATCAGCGCCCCAGGTCGACGGTGCAATCGCGCCGCAATAACCCCAGGCGCAGGCTACGGTGACCATGCCGGCTGCCTTGCCGGCTTCGATATCGCGCAGGTCGTCACCGACATACCAGCACTGTTCTGGTGCAACGCCCAGGCGGCGGGCGCCTTCGAGCACGGGCGCCGGATGCGGCTTGGCGAACGCTGTCGTGTCGCCCGAGACGATGCAACCGGCGTGCGCCAGTGCGATCTGCGGGACCAGCGGGTCGGTGAAGCGCGAGGGCTTGTTGGTGACGATGCCCCATGCCATGCCGGCTTGTTCGATGCCGGTGAGCAGCTCGTTGATGCCGTCGAACAGCGTCGTATGGGTCGACATCGCCGTTTGATAGCGGTCGAACCAGGCCAGGCGCAGTTCTTCGTAGCCGTCGTCGCCCGGCGCCAGGCCAAAAGCAGCCCCGATCATGCCGCGCGCACCGGCCGAGGCCGTAGGGCGCAGCACTTCGTACGGCGTCTCGGCAAGGCCGCGCTCGGTGCGCAGCCAGTTGACGGCCGCAGCCAGGTCGGGCGCGGTGTCGGCCAGCGTGCCATCGAGGTCGAACAGGACGGCGCGCGGCGCCGGAATCGAAGGGGGGAAGGTCATCGGATCACAGGGGTTTGGTGCACGCCACCATGTAGTTCACACTGGTGTCGCTGTTGAGCGAATAGATCTTGGTCAACGGGTTGTAGGTCAGGCCCTTGAGGCCATCGACCTGCAGGCCGGCCTGGCGCACGAACTGCGACAGCTCGGCGGGCGTGATGAACTTGCCGTAGTCGTGCGTGCCGCGCGGCAGCATGCGCAGGATGTACTCGGCGCCGATCACAGCGAACAGGTACGACTTTGGATTGCGGTTGAGCGTCGAGAAAAACAGGTGGCCACCCGGTTTGACCAGGGCTGCCGCGGCGCGCACGATCGAGGCGGGGTCGGGCACGTGTTCCAGCATTTCCATGCAGGTCACCACGTCGAATTGGCCCGGTTCTGCCAGGGCCATGTCTTCGGCAGCGATGTGCTTGTAACGCACTTCAACCCCGGATTCCAGGCTGTGCAGGTCAGCGACCTTCAGCGCTTTTTCCGACAGATCGATGCCAGTGACTTTGGCGCCTTTTTTCGCCATCGACTCGGACAGCACGCCGCCGCCGCAACCGATGTCGATCACGTTCTTGCCGGCCAGCGGCACGCGCGCATTGATCCACTCAAGGCGCAGGGGATTGATCTCGTGCAGCGGCCGGAATTCCGAGGTCGGATCCCACCAGCGGTGGGCCAGTTCGCTGAACTTCTGAATTTCTGATGGGTCTGAATTTGTCGTCGTCATAGCTCGGAATAATAACCGACCTTCTCCCGATTCGGGAGAAGGTCGTCCCCGCGCATGCGGGGAGCCAGATGTACTTGAATCGTCGATACCTAAAACGACGTCGTCCCCGCGAAAGCGGGGACCCAAGTTCAGCGTGAACGAAACGCTTGCAAACTTGGGTCCCCGCCTGCGCGGGGACGACGTGCTTACTGCAACTACTGTTGACGATTACTTGGCGGCGCCGCGGGTGCCGACCACTTCGATTTCCACGCGACGATTCTGTGCGCGGCCTTCGGCAGTGGCGTTGTCCGCCTTAGGCTGGCTCTCGCCCTTGCCTTCGGTGTAGATGCGGGTTTCTTCGATGCCCTTGCCCTTCAGGTAAGCCTTGACAGCTTCTGCGCGGCGGATCGACAGTTTCTGGTTGTACGCATCGGTACCGACCGAGTCAGTGTGACCGACGGCGATGATGACTTCCAGGTTCATGTCGCCCAGCTTGCCGCTCAGCTCGTCCAGCGATGCCTTGCCGGCTGGCTTCAGGATCGCCTTGTCGAAGTCGAAGAATGCGTCGGCCGAGTAGCTGACTTTTTCCGAGGTTGGGACTGGCGCTGCTTCAGGCACTGGTGCCGGTGCTGGTGCAGGGGCGACTGGCGCTGGTGGCGCGACACACTTGCCGTTTTCAAGCTTTTCTGGCTCAACGCACAGTGGCGCGTCGCAACCTGGGACCGCATCAGCCGGGGTCCAGTAGCCGGTACGCCAGCACAGACCGAAAGGATTGCGTGCGATCACGCCGCGGCTGTCCTGCACATAAGCGCTGTATGGGGTGCGCGCTTGCAGGTCAGTGGTCAGCGGCGCATAAGGTGGGGCGCTTTGGGCAGAAGCGACGCCCGCGATGGCGGCCGTTGCTGCGAACAGAACAGTGATCATTTTTTTCATATTCTTTTCCTTTCGGTAAATTCCGTGTCGATTCAGACAGTCTCCATGTGGTCATAACAATAACATGGTGGCTGCTCTGTCCGTTTCGTATTGTGAAACAAGCAATTGACTTCCTGGCCATTCTGCCACACGCACCAAAATCGTACGACTGCACCTAAATCAAACACCGAGCATTTGTTGCTTGACGTTGTTTAAGCGCAACATTTATGCAAGCAGGCGTCGCTGGTGACGACAATACTGGAACTTTTAGTGAGTCCAGTCCGGATTTTCGGTGTCAAAAAGGCATGGCCCGGAATTGAGCAACTACTATGTTGCGCGTGGTAGAATCGTCCGCTGTAACTTATAACTTTCGCCTGAAAGCAGTCGACCCGCCAATGGATCAATTCGCAAAAGAAACAGTCCCGATTTCCCTCGAAGAAGAGATGCGCAAGAGCTATCTCGATTACGCAATGAGCGTGATCGTGGGCCGCGCACTGCCGGATGTCCGCGACGGCTTAAAGCCAGTGCACCGCCGCGTCCTGTACGCGATGCACGAAATGAACAACGTGTGGAACCGGCCCTACCTGAAGTGCGCGCGCGTCGTCGGCGACACGATGGGCAAATTCCACCCGCACGGCGACTCGTCGATCTACGACACGCTCGTGCGCATGGCGCAAGACTTCTCGCTGCGCTACACGCTGGTCGATGGCCAGGGCAACTTCGGCTCCATCGATGGCGACAGCGCCGCAGCGATGCGTTACACCGAGTGCCGCCTGGACAAGATTGCCGGCGAAATTCTGGCCGACATCGACAAGGACACCGTCGACTTCCAGCCGAACTACGACGGCAAAGAGAAAGAGCCGACCGTCCTGCCAACCCGCATCCCGAACCTGTTGATCAATGGTTCATCGGGCATCGCGGTCGGCATGGCCACCAATATTCCGCCGCACAATCTGTCCGAAGTGATTGCCGGCGCGATGCACGTGCTGCACAACCCGGACTGCACGATTGACGAGCTGATCGAGCTGATCCCGGCGCCGGACTTCCCGACCGCCGGCATCATCTATGGCGTCTCGGGCGTGCGCGACGGTTACCGCACCGGTCGTGGCCGCGTCGTGATGCGCGCCAAGACCCACTTCGAAGAAATCGGCCGCGACGGCGCCCGTACGGCGATCATCATCGATGAGCTGCCGTACCAGGTGAACAAGAAGTCGCTGCTCGAGCGCATCGCCGAGAACGTGCGCGACAAGAAGCTCGAAGGCATTTCCGACATCCGCGACGAGTCCGACAAGTCGGGGATGCGCGTCGTGATCGAGCTCAAGCGCGGCGAAGTCCCCGAAGTCGTGCTGAACAACCTGTACAAGCAAACGCAGCTGCAAGACACGTTCGGCATGAACATGGTGGCGCTGGTGAATGGCCAGCCGAAGCTGCTGAACCTCAAGCAGATGCTCGAGTGCTTCCTGTCGCACCGCCGCGAAGTCGTCACGCGCCGTACCGTGTTCGAACTGCGCAAGGCGCGCGACCGCGGCCACATGCTCGAAGGCCTGGCCGTCGCGCTGGCCAATATCGACGATTTCATCGCGATCATCAAGGCGGCGCCGTCGCCACCGGTTGCCAAGGTCGAGCTGATGCAGCAAGCCTGGGATTCGTCCCTGGTACGCGAAATGCTCAACCGTACCGAGACCGGCGCTGCCGGCGGCATCGAAGCCTTCCGTCCCGAGCACCTGCCAAAGCACTACGGCATGCAGCCTGACGGCCTGTACAAGCTGTCGGACGAACAGGCGCAAGAGATTCTGCAGATGCGTCTGCAGCGCCTGACGGGCCTGGAGCAGGACAAGATCGTCAACGAGTACAAGGAAGTGATGACCCACATCGCCGACCTGCTCGACATCCTGTCCAAGCCCGAGCGCGTCACCACGATCATCGTCGATGAAATGACGGCGATCAAATCCGAGTACGCCGACAATGGCAAGGATACGCGCCGTTCGGCCATCGAGCACAATGCCAGCGACCTCGAAACCGAAGACCTGATCACGCCGCAGGACATGGTCGTGACGCTGTCGCACTCGGGTTACATGAAGTCGCAGCCGGTGTCCGAATACCGCGCGCAAAAGCGTGGCGGCCGTGGCAAGCAGGCGATGGCAACGAAAGAAGACGACTGGATCGACCAGCTCTTCATCGCCAACACGCACGATTACATCCTGTGCTTCAGTAACCGTGGCCGCATGTACTGGCTCAAGGTCTGGGAAGTGCCGCAAGGCTCGCGCAACTCGCGCGGCAAGCCGATCGTCAACATGTTCCCGCTGCAGGACAACGAAAAGATCACCGTCGTGCTGCCGCTGCAGGGCGAAAACCGCACCTTCCCTGAAGACCATTACGTCTTCATGTCCACGTCGCTGGGTACCGTGAAAAAGACGCCGCTGCGCGACTTCTCCAATCCACGCAAGGCCGGCATCATTGCGGTCGACCTGGACGAGGGCGACGTGCTGGTTGGCGCGGCGCTCACCGACGGCAAGCACGACGTGATGCTGTTCTCAGACGCCGGCAAGGCCGTGCGCTTCGACGAGAACGACGTGCGCCCGATGGGCCGTACCGCCCGCGGCGTGCGCGGCATGAACCTCGAAGAAGGCCAGGAAGTCATCGCGCTGCTGGTGGCCGAGAACGAGCAGCAAACCGTGCTCACCGCGACCGAGAACGGCTTCGGCAAGCGTACCCCGATCACGGAGTACACGCGCCATGGCCGCGGTACGAAGGGCATGATCGCGATCCAGACCTCCGAGCGTAACGGCAAGGTGGTGGCGGCGACGCTGGTCGAGCCAAGCGACGAGATCATGCTGATCACGACGGGCGGCGTGCTGATTCGCACCCGCGTGTCCGAGATCCGCGAGATGGGCCGCGCGACGCAGGGCGTGACCCTCATCGCCGTGGAAGACGGCACCAAGCTGTCGGGCCTGCAGCGCATCGTCGAAACCGACCTCGAAGAAGTCGAGTTCGAGCCGGCGCCCGAGTAATATCGTACTGAGCAGGGGCGTGCTGTCGTCCCTGTTGCTGTCACTTCGAATGGCCGGCCCGGCAGGCCGGCCATTGTCCCAAGTCGCCGGGCTCTGCCACCCGCATGGACTCCTGATGAAACACTTTCTTCGTTCCCTGACCCTCGTTGCCGCTGTCGCTGCTGCGCCCTCGTTTGCCGTGGCGCAGACCGCGCCGGCCCCGGTGGCCGCCACCGCCGCCAGCCCGCAAGCCAACGCCGCCGTCAAGGAACTGCTCGACGCAATGGACGTGCGCAAGATGATGACCGCGTCGTTCGCCGAGATGGAAAAGGCGCTGCCGCAGATGATGCGCGCGCAGATGACAGCCGTGATCAATGCCGATCCGGGCGCCGATGCCGAGAAAAAGAAGGCTGCACTGGCCAAGGTCGAGCAGGTCTTGCCCGTGGCGTCGCAAGCCATCAACCGCATGTTCAAGGATCCGGCGCTGATCGATGAAATGATGGTCGAAATCGCGCCGCTGTACGCCAGGAACTACACGGTCGCTGAACTGAAGGAACTGACCGCGTTCTACCGCACGCCGCTGGGCCGCAAGATGATGGCCCTGAGCCCGCGCCTGTCCGCCGAAAGCATGGCGATCGGCCAGCGCATCGTCGCGCCGCGCCTGAATGGCATGATGCAGGAAGTCATGCAGAGCGCACAAGGCAAATAACCCTCCACGAAAGGACCGCATGACCCAGATCTTCAATTTCTCGGCCGGCCCCGCCGTACTGCCGAAAGAGGTGCTCCAACAGGCCGCGCACGACATGCTCGACTGGCATGGCAGCGGCATGTCGGTGATGGAGATGAGCCACCGTGGTCCTGAATTCTCCAGCATCCACCGCCAGGCGATGATCGATCTGCGCGAGCTGCTGAACGTGCCGGCCAATTACAAGACCCTGTTCCAGCAGGGTGGGGGACTCGGGCAGAACGCCATCGTGCCGCTCAACCTGGCCGGGCGCCGGCCCGATCCGGTGATCGACTTCGTTCACACCGGTACCTGGTCGGGCAAGTCGGCCAAGGAAGCGGCGCGCTTTGCACGCGTGAACATCGCGGCATCGAGCGAGCCTGACCACTTCACCCGTGTCCCTGCGCGCGACACCTGGCGCCTGAGCGACGACGCATCGTATCTGCACATCTGCACCAACGAGACCATCGACGGCGTCGAATATCCTGACGCGCCCGACGTGCCGGCCGATCTGCCGATCGTGGCCGACATGTCGTCGCACATCCTGTCGCGCCAGATCGACATCTCGAAGTACGGCGTGATCTTCGCCGGCGCGCAAAAGAACATCGGCCCGGCAGGCCTGACGCTCGTGATCGTGCGCGACGATTTGCTCGACTTTGCCTCGCCCCAGTGCCCGTCGGCCTTCCACTGGAAGACCTGCGCCGAGCACGATTCGCTGTACAACACGCCGCCCACCTATGCGATCTATATTGCGGGGCTCGTGTTCGCGTGGCTGAAACAGCGCGGCGGTGTGGCGGCGATGGAAGCAATCAATATCGAAAAAGCGCGCCTGCTGTACGCCGCGCTCGACGCCGACGATTTCTACGCCAACCGCGTGGATCCGGCCTACCGTTCGCGCATGAACATTCCGTTCTACCTGCGCGACGAATCACTGAACGAGCAATTCCTGGCCGGCGCGAAAGAGCGCGGGCTGTTGCAACTGAAGGGCCACAAGTCCGTCGGCGGCATGCGGGCATCCATCTACAACGCGATGCCAATCGAGGGCGTACAGGCCCTCGTCGATTATTTGAACACGTTTGCAGGACGGTAAGCCGTCGCGGTTGAGCACGACGTAGGGTGGACGGGTATCCCGTCCACGCGTCCACCGCACGGCTGATGCGCCCAAACGCAAACAACATCGACCAACCAGCATAACGATGACAGACAAACTCACCCCCTTGCGCGAACGCATCGATGCGATCGACGCACAAATCCTCCAGCTATTGAGCGAGCGCGGCCAGGTCGCGCAGGCCGTCGGCCACGTGAAGGCCGAAACCAACGCGCCCGTGTTTCGCCCCGAGCGCGAAGCACAGGTGCTGCGCGGCGTGGCCGAGCGCAATCCCGGTCCGCTCAAGAACAGCGACGTCCAGACCATCTTCCGCGAGATCATGTCGTCCTGCCGCGCCCTTGAAAAGCGTGTCACGGTGGCGTTTCTCGGCCCCACGGGCACCTTCAGCGAGCAGGCCGTGTTCCAGCAGTTCGGCACGGCCATCGACGCGCTGCCGTGCGTATCGATCGATGAAGTGTTTCGCGCGACCGAGGCCGGCACCGCCGACTTTGGCGTGGTCCCGGTCGAGAATTCGTCCGAGGGCGCCATCAACCGCACCCTCGACCTGCTGCTGGCAACGACCACCATCATCAGCGGCGAAGTCTCGATCGCGGTCCACCACAGCCTGATGACCAGGACCGGCACGATGGACGGCGTGACCGTCGTCTGCGCCCATTCGCAGGCGCTGGCACAATGCCAGGTGTGGCTGAACCAGCATTACCCGAACATCGAGCGCCGCGCGGTCGCGTCGAACGCCGAGGCGGCCGTGCTGGCCAGCCAGGATCCGACAGTCGCCGCGATCGCCAGCGAGATGGCGGGCGAGCAGTATCGCCTGGGCGTCGTGCAGGCCCACATCCAGGATGACCCGCACAACCGCACGCGCTTCGTCGTGATCGGGCAGTTGCAGACCGGCCGCTCGGGCAAGGACCGTACCGGCATCGTGCTGGCCGTGCCGAACAAGGCCGGCGCCGTCTACAACCTGCTCGCGCCGCTTGAAAAGCACGGCGTGTCGATGACGCGTTTCGAGTCGCGCCCGGCCCGCATCGGCACCTGGGAGTACTACTTCTATGTCGACATCGAGGGCCACGTGCACGACGCTGCCGTTGCGCGCGCGCTCGAGGAACTCAAGGACAACGCCGCCTTCTTCAAGGTGCTGGGGTCCTACCCGCAAAGCCTTTAAACGATTACGAGAGAGATTTTCATGTCGACATTTGGTCCCGAATACATCCGTGCCATCGCCCCGTACCAGGCCGGCAAACCGATCGCCGAAGTGGCCCGCGAATATGGCCTCGACGAAGCGAACATCGTCAAGCTGGCGTCGAACGAAAACCCGTTCGGCATTCCAGAGTCCAGCCGCGCCGCGATGCTCGCAGCAGCAGCAGATCTGGGCCGCTATCCGGACGCCAACGGGTTTGATTTGAAGACCGCGCTGGCCAAGCGCTACGACGTGCCGCTCGAGTGGCTCACGCTGGGCAACGGCAGCAACGACATCCTCGAGATTGCGGCGCACGCCTTCGTCCAGAAAGGCGAAGCGGTCGTGTATTCGCAGTATTCGTTTGCCGTGTATGCGCTGGCCACGCAGGGCGTCGGTGGCCGCGCGATCGTGGTGCCGGCCGTCGACTACGGTCACGACCTCGATGCGATGGCGGCCGCCATCGATGCCGATACGCGCCTGGTGTACGTCGCCAACCCGAACAACCCGACCGGCACCTTCATTCCGGCCGCGCAGATCGAAGCGTTCCTGCAAAAAGTGCCGGCGCGCGTGATCGTCGTGCTGGACGAAGCGTACAACGAGTACCTGGCGCCCGAACACCAGTTCGAGTCGAGCACCTGGGTGCGCACCTACCCGAACCTGATCGTGTCGCGCACGTTCTCGAAGGCGTATGGCCTGGCCGGCCTGCGCGTGGGCTTTGCCATCGCGCAGCCCGCCGTCACCGATCTGATGAACCGCATCCGCCAGCCATTCAACGTCAACTCGCTGGCGCAGGCCGCCGCAGTGGCCGCGCTGAACGACACGCCGTTCCTGGACCAGGGCGCGCGCAACAACGCCGACGGCTATCGCCAGATGATCGCCGCCTTTGAGGAGCTGGGGCTGCAGTACGTGCCGTCATTCGGCAACTTCGTGCTGGTGCGGGTCGGCGACGACGACGGCGCCGGCGCGCGCGTGAACGTGGCGCTGCTCAAGCAGGGCGTGATCGTGCGCCCGGTCGGCAACTACGGCCTGCCGCAGTGGCTGCGCATCTCGATCGGCCTGCCGCAGGAAAACGCCGCCTTCATCGAAGCGTTGAAGAAGGCGCTCGGCTGAATGCTGGACAAGATCGTTATCGTCGGCGTCGGTCTGATTGGCGGTTCGTTCGCGCTGGCGCTCAAACGCGCCGGGCAGGTGCGGGAAGTGGTCGGCATCGGCCGCCATCCCGAGGCACTGGCCCGGGCGCTTGCCCTTGGCATCATCGACCGGGTCTGTGACGACTACGCCGATGCGTTGAACGGCGCCGACCTGGTCATGCTGGCCGCGCCGGTGGCGCAGACGGGGCCGATCCTGGCCGCGCTGTTGCCGCACCTGGCGCCCGGCACGGTCGTCACCGATGCCGGCAGCACCAAGTGCGACGTGGTTGCAGCAGCCCGCGCGGTGCTCGGCGAGCGGGTAGCCCAGTTTGTGCCCGGCCACCCGATCGCCGGCAGCGAAGCAAATGGCCCCGATGCCGCACTGGCCGGCCTGTACCAGGGCAAGAAAGCCGTGCTCACGCCGCTGCCCGAGAACGCAGCAATCGATGTCGAACGTGTCGCCGCCGCCTGGCGCGCCTGCGGCGCCGTGATCCATCAACTGACGCCCCAAGACCATGACCGCGTGTTCGCCGCCGTCAGCCATCTGCCGCATCTGCTGGCCTACGCGCTGGTGGACGACCTCGCCGGCAAGCCGCACGCCGACATGCTGTTTCAGTACGCCGCCAGCGGCTTTCGCGACTTCACGCGCATCGCCGGTTCGTCGCCCGAAATGTGGCGCGACATCAGCCTGGCCAACCAGGCGGCGCTGCTGACCGAGCTGGATGCCTATCTGGCACAATTGACGGCGATGCGGGCCATGCTCGCCGCCGGCGACGGCGCCGGATTGCACGATATTTATGCGAACGCGCAGCGCGCCCGCCACGAGTGGCAGATCGCCATCGAAGCTGGCTCGACTCGCGCGCCAATTCAGGAAAACACATGACGCAGCAAAAACACTATCCGCAGCATATCGACCTCGAACCTGTGTTGCACGCGCAGGGCGTGGTGCGGCTGCCGGGCTCCAAAAGCATCTCGAACCGCACGCTGCTGCTGGCTGCGCTGGCCGAGGGCACGACCACGATCCACGACATGCTCGCGTCCGACGACACGATGGTCATGCTGGGCGCGCTGCGCTCGCTGGGCATCCGCTGGGATGAAGTCGACGAGCGCACGGTCATCGTGCATGGCAACGGCGGCGTGCTGCCCGAGGCTACGGCCGATCTGTTCATGGGCAATGCGGGCACCGCGATCCGGCCACTGACGGCGGCTCTGGCCGTGATTGGCGGCGACTACACGCTGCATGGCGTCTCGCGCATGCATGAGCGCCCGATCGGCGACCTGGTCGACGCGCTGAACGCCGTCGGCGCGCAGATCGAATACACGGGCGAGCAGGGCTTTCCGCCGCTGCGCATCCGCCGCGGCCACATCACAGCCAACCGCATGGCCGTGCGCGGCAATGTGTCGAGCCAGTTCCTGACCGCGCTCTTGATGGCCGCGCCGCTGATGGCGACCACGCATCCGGTGTCGGTCGACGTCGTCGGCGAGCTGATTTCCAAGCCCTACATCGAGATCACGCTGAACCTGATGCGCCGCTTCGGCGTCGAGGTCGAGCAGAATGGCTGGGCCTCGTTCACCGTGCAGCCGGGCCAGCGCTATCAAAGTCCGGGCACGATCCACGTCGAAGGCGATGCCTCGTCGGCGTCGTACTTCCTGGCCGCCGGCGCGATCGCGGGCGGGCCGGTGCGCGTCGAAGGCGTCGGTGAACACAGCATCCAGGGCGACGTGCGCTTTGCCGATGCGCTCGAACGCATGGGCGCCATCGTCACGCGCGGCGAGAACTGGATCGAGGTGCAATCGAATGGCGTACTGAAAGCCATCGACGCCGACTTCAACCACATCCCGGATGCGGCGATGACGATCGCGGTGGCCGCGCTGTATGCCGACGGCCCGAGCACGCTGCGCAATATCGCCAGCTGGCGCGTGAAGGAAACCGATCGCCTGAGCGCGATGGCGACCGAACTGCGCAAGGTCGGCGCCGAGGTGGAGGAGGGGCCGGACTACATCCGCATCACGCCGCCGGACGAACTCAAGCCCGCCACGATCGACACCTATGACGACCACCGGATGGCGATGTGCTTTTCGCTGGCGTCGCTGGACGGCAAGGCGCGGCGCGGCAACGCCATGCGGATCAACGATCCGAAGTGCGTCGCCAAGACCTTCCCCGACTATTTCGAAGCGTTTGCGGGCATTGCGCGCAACGAGCTGTTTTAATTGACCCGCCCCGAGCCCATGCCCAATTCCAACGTACCAGTCATCACCATCGACGGCCCGACCGCTTCCGGCAAGGGCACCGTGGCCAGCCGCATCGCCGACCGCCTGGGTTTTCACCTGCTCGATTCGGGCGCGCTGTACCGCCTGACGGCGCTGCAGGCGCTGCGCGGCGCGCTGCCGCTGTCCGACGAAGCGGGCATCGCGAAGCTGGCCCAGCAGCTGCCGGCACGCTTCCGGGATGATGTGATCTACCTGGCGCACGAGGATGTAAGCCACGCGATCCGCGCGGAAGAGGTGGGCAATATGGCGTCGAAGATCGCCGCCTTGCCGACTGTGCGCCAGGCGCTGTTTGACCTGCAACTGGGCTTTCGCCAGGCGCCCGGACTGGTGGCCGACGGCCGCGATATGGGCACCGTGATCTTTCCCACCGCCAAGCTCAAGGTGTTCCTCACCGCAAGTGCTGAGGCGCGCGCGCAACGCCGGTATAAGCAATTGATTGACAAAGGCTTTTCTGCTAATATGAACGACCTGCTGGCAGATTTACGGGCTAGAGACGAACGCGACACCGGTCGCGCAGTCGCTCCCCTGGTCGCAGCGGCTGATGCGCATATCCTGGATACCTCTGCGATGGGGGTCGACCAGGCGGTCGAGCAAGTCCTGACCTGGTATGCGCAGAAATAAGACTTTGAATGATGTGGTGGCGGTGGTGTCAACCGGTTGCAGTCCGAACCGTTAGGCAGCAGCGCCTGATCGTCATTCCCGCGCAGGCGGGCATCCCGGTTCGATGCGTCACCATTGGCTTGAGTCATCGCCATGGTGGTTTGCAAGTAAATCTGGATCCCCACCTGGGTGGGGACGGTGGTCTTCCGGTTGGCATCTTCGTTGTTGAGGGTGGCACTTGAAGACCTTGTCCTTTGGTGCTTGCGACAGCATATTGGCCATCGCAAGCGTGTTTTAACCTAACCCAGTTCAGTCCGCACTATCGTCGGTCTGCTGGCTCACATGAAATAACCAACTTTTTTATGTCTACTGCAACTACCCAAGATACTGGTATGGAAAGCTTTGCCGCCCTCTTCGAGGAATCGCTGTCGCGTCAAGACATGCGTTCGGGCGAAGTCATTTCGGCTGAAGTCGTGCGTCTGGATCACAACTTCGTGATCGTCAACGCAGGCCTGAAGTCGGAAGCGTTCATTCCAATCGAAGAATTCAAGAATGACCAGGGCGAACTGGAAGTCGCAGTAGGCGACTTCGTTTCCGTGGCCATCGAGTCGCTGGAAAACGGCTTTGGCGACACCATCCTGTCGCGCGACAAGGCCAAGCGTCTGGCTTCGTGGCTGGCGCTGGAAAAAGCAATGGAATCGGGCGAAATCGTCACCGGTACCGTCAATGGCAAAGTCAAGGGCGGCCTGACCGTTCTGACCAACGGCATCCGCGCGTTCCTGCCGGGTTCGCTGGTTGACACCCGTCCAGTCAAGGACACGACCCCATTCGAAGGCAAGACCCTCGAATTCAAGGTCATCAAGCTGGACCGCAAGCGTAACAACGTCGTGCTGTCGCGCCGCGCTGTCATCGAAGCATCGATGGGCGAAGAGCGTCAGAAGCTGATGGAAACGCTGAAAGAAGGTACCGTGGTTACCGGTATCGTCAAGAACATCACCGACTATGGCGCATTCGTCGACCTGGGCGGCATCGATGGTCTGCTGCACATCACCGATCTGGCATGGCGTCGTGTGCGTCACCCATCCGAAGTCCTGTCGGTTGGCCAAGAGATCACCGCCAAGGTCCTCAAGTACGATCAAGAGAAGAACCGCGTCTCGCTGGGCGTCAAGCAGCTGGGCGACGATCCATGGACCGGTCTGTCGCGTCGTTACCCACAGAGCACCCGCCTGTTCGGTAAAGTCACGAACCTCACCGACTACGGCGCGTTCGTCGAAGTCGAGCAGGGTATCGAAGGTCTGGTCCACGTGTCCGAAATGGACTGGACCAACAAGAACGTGGCACCAAACAAAGTTGTCCAGCTGGGCGACGAAGTGGAAGTCATGGTTCTGGAGATCGACGAAGAGCGCCGCCGTATTTCGCTGGGCATGAAGCAGTGCAAAGCAAATCCATGGGACGACTTCGGCATGACCCACAAGAAGGGCGACAAGGTCAAGGGTTCGATCAAGTCGATCACCGACTTCGGCGTGTTCATCGGCCTGCCAGGCAACATCGATGGTCTGGTGCACCTGTCCGACCTGTCGTGGACCGAAGCCGGCGAAGAAGCTGTGCGTCGCTTCAAGAAAGGCGACGAACTGGAAGCCGTGGTTCTGGCCATCGACGTCGAGCGCGAGCGTGTTTCGCTGGGCGTGAAGCAACTCGAAGGCGACCCGTTCAACACCTACTCGTCGATGAACGACAAGGGTTCGCTGGTTACCGGCACCGTGAAATCGGTTGAGCCAAAAGGCGCCGTGATCTCGCTGAGCGAAGAAGTTGAAGGCTACCTGCGCGCTTCGGAAATCTCGCGTGACCGCGTTGAAGATGCTGGCACCCACCTGAAAGTCGGCGATACCGTCGAAGCTCTGGTGATCAACATCGATCGCAAGGCTCGCAGCATCCAGCTGTCGATCAAGGCGAAAGACAATGTCGATACGCAAGAAGCCATGAGCAAGCTGTCGAACGACAACAGCGCTGCTTCGGGCACGACCAGCCTGGGCGCACTGCTCAAGGCCAAGTTCGATAACAAGAACTAATCAGGTAAGCCCTGAGGAGCTTGCAGATGACCAAGTCCGAGCTGATCAACCGACTGGCTGAGCGTTATTCTCAGCTGGTGGCAAAGGATGCGGAATTTGCTGTCAAGACCATCCTCGATGCGATGACCAACGCCCTGGCGACCGGTCAACGCATCGAGATCCGTGGTTTCGGCAGTTTCTCGCTGAACAGCCGCCCACCGCGCATCGGTCGCAATCCGAAGTCCGGCGACAAGGTGATGGTGCCCGAAAAACGGGTGCCGCACTTCAAGCCGGGCAAGCAGTTGCGCGAGCAGGTGGACGCGATGGTCGGGCAACCGATCATCAACGATTGAGTCAGTGCTGGCACCAAGAAACGGCATCCGCGAGGGTGCCGTTTTTTTTGGCCTGTCGGGTCAGCCAACGGCCCAACGCCGCACGCTATTTTGAAATATGATGGCGGATATGCGACACTTCGCCCTTACACCATTGTCTAGCGGAACCTGTTGATGAAATTCGTCTCGACCATCGTCGGATTTGTCCTGTTCATCCTGTTTTTCGGCTTCGCGCTGAAGAACACGAAAGAGGTCGACCTGCATTTTTTCCTCGACTATGAATTGCGCGGCCCCCTTGTGCTGATGCTGCTGGCGTTTTTTGTTGCCGGCGCCGCCTTCGGCATCCTGGCCCTGGCGCCGACCGTGTTCCGTCAGCGCCGCGAAAAATGGCAGCACAAGTACACCATCCAGGCCCTGCAAAGCGCCGCCGGCACCGGCGTGGTTGCCACCACGCCACCGCCGCCGGATGCCGTTCCACCGGTTGCACCCCGCCACTAACAACAAGAACACCATGGATTTCGAACTCTGGATGCTGCTTGGCATCCCCTTCTTCTTTGGCCTGGGCTGGCTCGCCGCCCGGGTCGACATCAACGAGGTGGTCTCCGAGTCGCGCACGCTGCCGCGCGGCTACTTCAAGGGCCTGAACCACCTGCTCAACGACCAGCCCGACAAAGCCATCGATTCGTTCATCGAGATCGTCAAGCTCGATCCTGAATCGAGCGATATGCACTTCGCGCTGGGCAACCTGTTTCGCCGCCGCGGCGAGACTGAGCGCGCCATCCGCGTGCACCAGAACCTGCTGGCCCGTCCTGACTTGCCGAGCGAAGAGAAAGCGCACGCGCAGTACGAACTGGGCATTGACTACCTGAAGGCGGGTCTGCTGGACCGCGCCGAGGAATCGTTCAATGGCCTGGCCGACACACCGTATGCGGTGCAAGCGCGCCGTTCGCTGCTGGAAATCTATCAGCGCGAAAAGGAATGGAAGCGCGCCATCGAGGCGGCTGAAGACTTGCAGGCGTCCGGCGCCGGCGCGCGCCAGATCGAGATCGCCCAGTTCTATTGCGAACTGGCGGCCGATGCGCTCGTGCACATGGCGCCGAGCGACGCGATGCTGTTGCTGGACAAGGCGCTGGAAGCGAATCGCCACAGCGTGCGCGCGACCATCCTGCGTGGCGACGCGCTGCTGGCCCAGGGCGACGTCGAAGAAGCACTCAAGACCTGGCGCCGCGTCGAGCAGCAAAGCGTGCCGCACGTGGCCCTGGTGGCCGCGCGCCTGATGGATGGCTACCGCAAGGTAGGCCGCCCGCAGGAGGGCGTGAACCTGCTGCGCTCGTACCTGGCCGAGGCCTCGTCGATCGACCTGATCGAAGTCGTGTTCAAGGCCGTCATCGAGCTCGATGGCGTCGAAGCGGCCAAAGGTCTGGTGGTGGAAGAGCTGCGCCGCAATCCGACGCTGCTTGGCCTGGACAAATTGCTTGAAGCGCGCCTGATGGATGCACCGGCCCATGTCTGGGAAGAGCTGTCGATGGTCAAGAACCTGGTGCAGCGCTACACGCAGAAGCTGGCGCGCTATCAGTGCAGCCACTGCGGTTTCAAGGCGCGCCAGTTCTACTGGCAATGCCCGGGCTGCAACCGCTGGGATTCGTATCCGCCACGCCGCACCGAAGAACTCAATGTGATGAACTGACGGTTCATCGAACGATTCCAATGACAAGCGATATGCCCATGACCCCGAGCCGCCTGCTGGTGGCCGACGACTACCGCCAGCAGGCGGCCCCTGAACTCTCCGCCGTGCGCCTGCTGGTGGTGGGCGACGTGATGCTCGACCGCTACTGGTTCGGCGACGTCTCGCGCATCTCGCCCGAAGCGCCAGTGCCCGTCGTGCGCATCGAGCGGCGCGAGGAGCGCCTGGGCGGCGCCGCCAACGTGGCGCGCAATGCCGCCGCGCTGGGCGCCCACACGGGCCTGCTGGGCGTGGTGGGGGCCGATGAGGCGGGCGATGAGGTCGAGCGCCTGCTGCAGGGCGCGGGCATTCACAGCTATCTCAAGCGCGACGACGCGATCTCGACCATCATCAAGCTGCGCGTCATCGGCCGCCAGCAGCAGATGGTGCGCATCGATTTCGAGGATGCGCCGACCGAGACCGTGCTGCGCGATAAGCTCAGCCAGTTCAAGGCGCTGCTGCCCGATTACGACGTGATCATCCTGTCCGATTACAACAAGGGCGCGCTGGTCAATGTCGCCGAGATGATTGCCCTGGCGCGCGCTGCTGGCAAGATCGTGTTGGTCGATCCGAAAGGCGACGATTTCACGCCGTACAAGGGCGCCAGCATCCTGACGCCCAACCGCGCTGAACTGCAGCGCGTTGTCGGCGGCTGGAAGAGCGAGACGCAGTTGCTCGAAAAAGCGCAGGCGCTGCGCGTGGAACTCGGCCTGGATGCGCTGCTCTTGACGCGCTCCGAAGAAGGCATGAGCCTGTTTACGGCCGACGAAGTGCTGCACGTAAACGCCGATGCACGTGAAGTATTCGACGTGTCCGGTGCCGGTGACACGGTGATTGCGACGCTGGCCACGATGCTGGGCACGGGCGCGCCACTGGGCGAGGCGCTGGTGACGGCCAACCGCGCCGGCGGCATCGTCGTCGGCAAGCTGGGCACGGCCACTGTGACGCGCGACGAGCTGTTCCCCGGTTGAGTCGCGCTTGATCTGCCTCAAGCCCGGCCCGTCAACGACGCTCCGAGCGATCCGTTAGAAGAACGATGGGCGGCGTCGCCGTCCAGCGTCTTCAACCAACGGAGAAATTCGATGATCAAGAAACTGATGCTTGCCTTTGCCGCGCTGGCCGTCTCGGGCAGCATGGCGTTTGCCCAGGTCGATGTGAACAAAGCCGATGTCGCCGCGCTCGATGGCGTCAAGGGCGTGGGGCCGAGCATGTCCAAGGCCATCCTCGACGAGCGCGCCAAGGGCGACTTCAAGGACTGGCCCGACCTGCAAACGCGCGTCAAGGGCCTGGGCGATAAAAAGGCAGCCAAGCTGAGTCAGTCCGGGCTGGTGGTCAACGGCAAGGCCAAGGAAGGCGCAGCCGCCAAGCCTGCCGCGGCCAAAGGCGACAAGCCGGCCGCCAAACCGGCCGACGCCAAAACCGCAACATGACATGTATTGACTGACAGCGTCACGGGCGCGTGGCAAGATGTTCCAGCTCTTCAAGATCATGCTTGAACATCAACATCAGAAAGGTCGTCATGCCTCACGCCCGTGTTTCAACCGCCTTGTTGGCAGCCCTGCTGGCCGCTGCAGGCGCCGCTTCAGCTGCTGCGCCAGCAACTACGCCTGCTTCGCCTGCCACACCGAAACAACCCGACATCACCGCGCAGCAAGCCCAGATCACGAAGATCCTGGGCGAAGTCTCGCAGCAGCGCATCGAAGGCCATATCCGCAAGCTGGTCAGCTTCGGCACGCGCCACACGATGTCCGAGACCGAATCGCCGACGCGCGGCATCGGCGCTGCCCGCCGCTGGATCAAGGCCGAGCTCGAGCGCTGCGGCGCCGGCACGCCATTGCAGGTCACGTATGACAGCCACGTCGCGCCCGTCTCGGCGCGCATCACCAAGCCGACCGAGATCGTCAATGTCGTCGCAACGCTGCCCGGCACGCAGGCCGCTTCCAAAGAGCGCATGTATGTGGTCAGCGGTCACTATGACTCGCGCGCCTCGGACGTGATGGACGCCACCTCGGACGCGCCAGGCGCGAACGACGATGCATCGGGCACCGCCGCGATCATGGAACTGGCGTGCGTGATGGCCAAGTACAAGTTCGACGCGACGCTCGTGTTCATGGCCGTGGCCGCCGAAGAGCAGGGCCTGATCGGCGCCCGCCACTGGGCTGTCGGCGCGCGTGAAAAGAACTGGAACGTGGCCGGCATGTTCACCAACGACATCATCGGCAGCTCGAAGGGCGACGATGGCAAGGTCGACAACAAGCAGGTGCGCCTGTTTGCCCAGAGTATCCCGGCGACCAAGGAAATGAGCGAGGCCGTGCGCCAGTTGGTGGCCACGGGCGGCGAGAACGATTCGCTCTCGCGCCAGCTCGCGCGCCACACGAAGGAGCAGGGCGAGCGCTACGTGAAAGGCTTCAAGGTCAGCGTGATCCAGCGGCATGACCGTTATCTGCGCGGGGGCGATCACATGCCGTTCCTGGAGCAGGGCTACGCCGCGCTGCGCTTTACCGAGCCGGCCGAAGACTTCGCGCACCAGCACCAGGATCTGCGCACCGAAAATGGCAAGGTGTACGGCGACACGATCGACCACGTCGACTTCGACTACATCGCCAAGGTCACGCGCGTGAATGGCGCCGCGATGGCCTCGCTCGCAATGGCACCCGCCGCACCGCAAGAGGTCAAGCTGCGCACCGCAGCCCTGACCAACGATTCCACCCTGGTCTGGAAAGCGAATGGCGAGCCCGATCTGGCCGGCTACCGCATCGTCTGGCGCGACACGACCAGCGCCAATTGGGAGGGGTCAAAGTGGGTTGGCAACGTGACGGAAGCCACGCTCGACCTGTCGAAGGACAATGTCTTCTTCGGGGTGCAGGCGGTCGACAAGGATGGTAACGTCAGCGTCGCGACGTATCCGCTGCCGCTGCGCTGAGCCGGCGTCTGAGCAGACAGAAGGGCCGCGATGGAACGTTTGCATCGCGGCCCTTTGCATTGTCGAACCCGTCCTCCAACGTCGACGTTCGTCTCGGATTAAAATGGTGTTTTGGTATCGCAAGGAATAGAGAACGCAATGGCATACAAGACCATCGAATCCACGATCGGCAACACGCCGCTCGTGCAGCTGCAGCGCCTGCCGGGCGCGGAGTGCGCGGCCCGCAACAACATCATCCTGGGCAAGCTCGAGGGCAATAACCCGGCCGGCTCCGTGAAGGACCGGGCTGCGATGTCGATGCTGCGCGGCGCCGAACTGCGGGGCCAGATCAAGCCGGGCGACACGCTGATCGAAGCGACCAGCGGCAATACCGGCATCGCGCTGGCGATGGCTGCAGCCATCCTCGGCTACAAGATGATCCTGTTAATGCCGGACAACCTGTCGATCGAGCGGCGCCAGAGCATGGCGGCCTACGGCGCGCAGATCATTCTTACGCCAAAGACCGGCGGCATGGAATATGCGCGCGACATGGCCGAGCAGATGCAGAAGGACGGCCAGGGCATCATTCTCGACCAGTTCGCCAACGACGACAATCCACGCGCGCACTACGAGAGCACGGGCCCGGAAATCTGGCGTGACACCGACGGGCGCGTCACGCACTTCGTCAGCGCCATGGGCACCACCGGCACCATCATGGGCGTGTCGCGCTATCTCAAGGAACAGAACGAGGCCGTGCGCATCATCGGCGCGCAGCCCGAAGAAGGCTCGTCGATCCCGGGTATCCGCAAGTGGCCCGAAGCCTACCTGCCGAAGATCTATGACAAGGCACGCGTCGACCAGGTCGAGAGCGTGAGCCAGGCAGCCGCTGAGCAGATGGCACGCCGCATGGCAGCCGAAGAGGGCATCTTCTGCGGCATTTCGGCCGCTGGCGCCTGTGAAGTGGCGCTGCGCATCGCGCAGACCGTCGAGAACGCGACCATCGTGTTCATCGTCTGCGACCGGGGCGATCGTTACCTGTCCACGGGTGTCTTTCCTGCCTGAAGCAAGAGCGCGGTCAATGCAGCTACAAGATTGACGACCCCATAAAAAAGGCCGCCTGGTTCACAGGCGGCCTTGTCAAATCAGTCCTTGGACTGCCTAGACCTTTCCATCGGCTCGAAGCCAATTTCCTTCGGTCGTCCGCCAATGCGGCGGCTCATACGCCCGCGCGGGCGTATGCACTACTGGTGCGGGCCGTGCCACATGGGACGGTCCGTTCAATCCTGGCCAGGCGAACAACGCAGACGCCCTGAAGCGCCCGACGTTGCTCAGTCCTTCATTGCCGGGACTGCGCCTTCTTTTGGCTTGAACTGCTTGTCGCTGATGCGGAACTTTGCACGGCGATCGCCCATCAGGTAGCGCAGGTCACGGATCGACAGGTCGCTTACTTCGTGCATGCGGATCAGCAGCGATGCGCCGACTGGCAGGCGGTGGTGACGGATTTTCGAAATCACCGGCGGCGCTACTTCCAGCGCGCGCGACAGCGCTGCGTCATTTTTCAGGCGCAGGTTCTCGATCAGCGTATCGAGAAGGCGATTCGGGTTGTACTGAAGCAGCTCGTCGCCTTCCGAATCGCTGTTCATATCAATGCCGACTTGGTTAGTCATGATTCATATTCCTTAGGGGTTAGTGCGGAGTCATCAACATCTACAACGTCGAGTCCGGTTTTTACTTTCGTAAATTTCTATTCAATTGTACAACTATTTCGATACCGATACTCATGAGCAAGCCGGAATCGTTTCTTTCGATTCGGTTATCGTTGTCTACTTGCAACAATAGCCGCAATGCAATTCTCTCATATAGTCACGTGAAACAACTATTGTTTTTTGATTAATGAGTAGTGTACGGGCATCCAGCATTTGATGCCGCACAGTATGGGAATTGCTGACTTAATGGAAAGAAAATGGGGAGTATGACTACATTCGTAATATATTTAGTACGAATAATTGCAAGATACTTGCGCATACCCCTGGGGGGTATGCGAGCGAGTGCTGATCAGCAATATTGAAAGTTGGCAGGAAACTTGTTACAAAGGATTACAAACTTTCCCGCTCGGAAAGTGAGCGCGATATGCCTCACTCCGGCCGGGCAGCCCGCACCGCACGTCCCAGGTCCACGACCGACATTGCATAGAAATAACTGCGATTGTATTTGGTAATGGCATAGAAATTATCATTGGCGACCCAGTACTCGGTCGGCTCGGCGCCGTTTTGCAGGTCGATCAAACCGTACAGGTTCTCCGCCGGCAGCGGGGTGCTGGTGACCACGCCCGCAGCACGCAGCGCTTCCGGTTTCAGCGTCGCTTCCAGACCGAGTCCGAGCAGCGATTCCCAGCCGCGCGTTGGCGAGACGTCGGCGGCGTACGCGGTCGGGCCACGGTGCTCGGGGTTCCAGCCATGCTGGATCAGGAAGTTGGCGACACTGCCGATCGCATCGACGCTGGAGCCACGCAGATCGACGCGGCCATCGTTGTCGAAGTCCACACCATATTTGAGGATATTGCTCGGCATGAATTGCGGCAAGCCGACGGCGCCTGCGAACGAGCCGAGCAGCGAGAACGGGTCGTAGCCGCGCTCGCGCGCCAGCACCAGCGTGTTGGCCAGCTCATCGCGGAAGAACGCCTGGCGCGCAGCCTGGTTCGGTGAATCCGGATAGGCGAACGCCAGGGTGGTCAGCGAGTCGAGCACGCGGAAGCGCCCGGTGTCGCGGCCATAGATGGTCTCGATACCGATGATGCCGACGATGATCTCGGCTGGTACGCCATAGGCCGCTTCGGCGCGCTTGAGCGCCTCGGCGTTCTCGTCCCAGAAGCGCACGCCGGCACGGATCCGGATCGGCTCGATGAAGCGGGCGCTGTAGGCTTGCCAGTTCTTTGGCTTGCCCGGTGGCGCCGGCTTGACCAGTTGCACGGCCGTATCGATGTAGCGCACCTGGCCGAACAGCGTCTCGAGCGCCGCGCGTTCGAAGCCGTGCTGCGCGACCATCCCATCGATGAATTCGCGCACCGGTTGCCATTCCAGAAAGTTGACGTGCTCGTTGTCGGTGTCGACGACGCTCGCGGCAGCGGCGCCGGCTGCAACAACTGGCGCGGCCTTGACGGCCGTGCTGCGCGCCTTGGACGATTTCGTTTTCGTTGATTTGGCTTTCGCTGCGGCCTTGGCTTTCGCGGCCTTGGTCTTGGCTTGTGCGCTGCGCGCCTGGCTGTCGGAAGAAGGGGCGGCGAGCGCATCGCCATGCGCGCTGGCGACAAGGGCGAGCGCGGCAAACAGGGTAACAATTAATTTCATCTGACTTGCGACAATAGACGTTTCAAGGTGGCGTGGAGCCGGGGATCGGCTGCGGGCGCGGCGTAGCGCCAGGCGCTGTAACGACGCAGGAAGGCGATGGCGGCCTCGCGGGCGGGCGGGCTCAAGGCCTGCGCGCCGGCGGCGGTAGCAGCATCGGTGGCGAGGATGCGCGCCGCGTAGGCGCTGGGCCCTTCGTCTTGTGCGCGCGGCAGGCCGGCCTGGCCCAGTCGCTTGCACAAGACCGAGTATAGAGCATCGATCGGGTCGATTTCGCGACGGCGGCGTAAAATCTTCATGCCCCACCAGGCCAGGCCGGCCAGCACCAGCGCGACGCCGAACGGCCAGCCGAGCAACTTGTCCTGCAAGCCTTGCACGACGCTGCGCTGCCGTTCCGGTGTGTAGTTCAGCACCCACTGGTTCCAGCCATTGTTGAGCGCGCCCATTGCGTTACGCACACCGGCCAGCCAGGCGCCGGCTTGCAGTCCGAACGGGTTCACGCCGCGCAGCGCGTCGATGCCGAATGGCGCCGGCCGCTCCGTGGCGCGGTTCGTCCCCGACTGCACACGCTCCGGCGCCACCGCCGCCGTCGGATCGACGCGCAGCCAGCCGCGGCCTGCGATCCAGACTTCGGCCCAGGCGTGGGCATCCGACTGGCGCACCGTCATGAAGCCGTCGATGGGATTGAGTTCGCCCCCCTGGTAGCCGGTCACCACGCGCGCCGGCACGCCGGCCGCGCGCATCAGAAACACGAACGCGCCCGAGTAATGTTCGCAAAAGCCCGAGCGCGTCCCGTACAGGAATTCGTCGACCGTATGGCGCCCGAGCAGCGGCGGGGCCAGCGTGTATTCAAACGGCTGCTCGCGGAACTGGCGCAGCACGGCGTCGACCCGCGCCGCGGGGTCGCCCAGCGCGCGCAAGGCCATGCCGGCAGCCAGTGCGCGCGGGTTGAAGCCATATGGCAGCAACAGCCAGCGATTGGTGTCCGCCAGTGCCGGACCGCGCTGCAGCGCATACTCGACGTGCGAGCTGGCGCGGTAGCGTACGCGGCTCGCCAGCGGCGTGTCGGCCGTCAGTTCGAACTGTGGCGAGATGCGCAGCTCGTGGCCCGGCACGACGGGCAATTCGCCCGGCATCTCGAGCGCGAACACCCAACGCGACTGCGATGGTTCCAGCGTGACTTCGTATTCCAGTCCCGGCCCGCCGACCGACAGGCGCAGGTTGCGGCCCGATGCGGTGTTCTCGCCCCGGCGCCAGGTCAGGCCATCGAAGGCGTCGAGCACGGGACCGCGCCAGTACAACTGAGGCGGCAGCGGTGGGCGGCCAAAAAAGCGCACGCGAAACGCCGGTTCTTCAGATAGCGCCAGGTTCGACATCTGGCCCGGCGCCATCTGGTCCGACAAGCCCGAGGTGCCGGCGCCCGGGCCGCCTGGCATGCTCCACAGCGGGCCCTGGATGCGCGGGAACACGAAAAACAGCGCGATCGCGATCGGCGCGGCAAAGACCAGCATGCGCGCGGCCATCGCCAGGCGCGTGCGCAGCGGCGGCACGGCGCCGGTGAACTGAAACGACAACTGCGTGGCCAGCAGCAGCAGCACCGACGCGATCATCATGACCGCCGTGCCGATCCCCTGCGCGTAAAAGAAGTTGGTCAGCACAAGGAAGAAGCACAAGAACACCACGACGAACAGGTCGCGCCGCGCGTGCATCTCGAGCATCTTGAAGGCCACCAGCAGCACCAGCATCGCCACGCCGGCATCCTTGCCGAGCAGCGTGTCGTAGCTGAACTGCACGCCGACCATGGCGGCAATGGCAATCGGCAGCAGGACGATGGCCTTGGGCATGCGCTTGCCGCGCAGCGTGATGGCGGCGCGCCAGGCCAGCGTGGCCGCGCACAGCAGCGAGACCCACCACGGCAGGTGCAGCGCGTGCGGCGCCAGCACCAGCACCGCGCTGCCCAGTAGTAGCAGCGTGTCGGCCTTGTCGCGCGGCAGTGGGGTACGCAGGAAGTTCATGCGGGGCCCTCGATGCCATACAAGGCCAGCGCGCGCAGGCACGCCGCCTGGTGCGCCGCGCCGCTGCCGGCGTCGATGCGCACGGGGCCCAGATGGAAGGTGTAGGGCAGGGCGCGGCTTTCGGCGTCCAGCACCCAGCGCGTCAGGCGTGCCAGGCGCAGTTCCAGGTCGAGGTCGCGTGGCAGGCGGTCGAAGTCGAGCACCAGTTCGTCGCCGCCACCGCCTTCAAAGTGCTTGGTCACCAGCTGGCCGCCGATGCTGGGATCGAGCCGCGCGATCTGGCGCCAGGCCATCTGGCGCGGCGAGTCGCCCGCCTGGTAATTGCGCACGCCGGCAAAGTCGTCATGGCCGGCCGTGCGCACGCTGTTGCCGCCGCCGCCCTGCAGCGGCAGGCCGGGCGCGCCGTCTTCGGGGCGCGGGTAGACCAGCACTTGCGCAGCCGGCCGCCAGTAGCTCCAGGCGACGAACAGGCCGAGGGGAAAGCGCGTCGACAGCTTCACGCGCGCCGGCGCCGCCCAGCCGCGCGCGGTGGTCGGCAGCGTGAGCGTGACGGTGGCCTGCGTGCCGGCGGCGATGTCGGCGACGTGGCGTGGCTCGGGCCAGTCGGCAAAGTCGGCCCGCACGGCATAGCGCGCCAGGCGCGTGCGGTTGATCACATGCAGCTCGAACTGCGCGACCTCGCCCGCAAACACGGGCGCCGTGCGGCCCTGCTGCAGGCGCAGCTGCGCCAGATTGCGGTAGGTGGCGACCATGTCGACCAGTGCGCACGACAAAGCCAGGAAGGTCAGCCCGAAGCCCAGGCCCAGCCCATAATTGACCGAGCCGACCAGCAGCACGGCCAGCAGCAGCACGAACCCGAGGCCCGCGCGCGATGGCACGATGAACACGCGGCGCTGGCTGATGACCACTTCGCCCGCATCGAGCGCGCCGCCGCGCGGCAGCCATGTGCCGGTCGTGCGGCGCAACCAGCCCCGGAGCGCCAGCGCCATCAGACCGGGACCGCCTTTTGCAGTTGCAGCACCAGGTCGCGGCTGGCCAGCGCCGTGCCGTGCGCGGCGCGCAATGGCCGCAGGCGGTGCGCGCAGACCGGCACCAGCACGGCCTGGATATCCTCGGGGATCACATGATCGCGCCCTTCGAGCGCAGCCCAGGCGCGCCCGGCCTGCAGCAGCGCGATCGCGGCGCGTGGCGACAGACCCTCGGCGAACATGCCGTTCTGGCGCGATGCCTGCGCCAGCGCCTGCACATAGGTGATCAGGGCGTCGGATGCGTGGATGGTGCGCAGCTGGTGCCGGGCTGCGGCCAGTTCGGCGGCCTGCATCGCCGGCTGCAGGGTCTTGAGCATCGCGCGCCGGTCTTCGCCCATCAGCAGCGCGCGTTCGGCGGCGGCGTCCGGGTAGCCCAGCGTCAGGCACATCAAAAAGCGGTCGAGCTGCGACTCGGGCAGCGGGAACACGCCGACCTGATTGGCCGGGTTCTGCGTGGCGATGACAAAGAACGGCTCGGGCAGGGCGCGCGTGACGCCATCGGCCGAGACCTGGTGTTCTTCCATGGCTTCGAGCAGGCCCGACTGGGTCTTGGGCGTGGCGCGGTTGATCTCGTCGGCCAGCAGCACCTGCGTGAAGATCGGGCCCGGGTGGAACACGAATTCGTTCTTTTCGCGCTCGTAGATCGAGATGCCCGCCACGTCGGCCGGCAGCAAATCGCTCGTGAACTGGACGCGGTTGAAGCGCAGGCCCAGCGAAATGGCCAGCGCGTGCGCCAGCGTGGTCTTGCCGACGCCCGGCAGGTCGTCGAGCAGCAGGTGGCCGCCGGCCAGCAGGCAGGTCAGGGCCAGGCGTACCTGCTGGTCCTTGCCGACCACCACCTCGTTGACCTGGCGTGCGACGGCGTGCAATTTGTTGAACATGGTTGGCTTTACGTTATTCGGTACATGAAACAGGTCGGCGGACCTGGCACGCATGGCATGATTGACAAGGCGGCACAGCAGCGCTGCGGCCTGCCGTGGTAGATTAGCGTCATTGGCAATCTTCATACGTCGACAGCAACAAGCCGTCCCAAGGGATTCTATGCGAGAACGGCGCGGCAAGGTGTGAATGGATGAGCACAGGCGGAGACCGAGCATCATGAGTACAGCGATTTACAGCCACCCCGACTGCCTGCGGCACGAAATGGGCGATTGGCATCCCGAGTCCCCGGCGCGCCTGCGGGCCATCGACGACCAATTGATCCTGGCGCGCCTGGATGGCTTGATCGAGCAGCGCAGTGCGCCGCTGGCCGACACGACGCAGATCCTGCGCAACCACACGGCGGGCGCGCTGGCGCTGGTGCGCGACCATGTGCCCACGACGCCGGGCGACTACTACCCGCTCGATGGCGACACGTCGCTCAATCAGCACAGCTACCAGGCGGCGCTGCGCGCGGCCGGCGCCGCAGTGGCGGCAACCAACGACGTTATCGCCGGCACGGTCACCAATGCCTTCTGCTCGGTGCGCCCGCCAGGCCACCACGCCACGCCGACCGAGCCGATGGGCTTTTGCCTCTTCAATAACGTGGCCATTGCCGCGCGCCACGCGCTCGAGGCGCATGGCCTGAAGCGCGTGGCGATCATCGACTTCGATGTCCACCACGGCAACGGCACGGCCGACGCGTTTCGTGACGATCCGCGCGTGCTGATGGCGAGCTTCTTCCAGCACCCGTTCTTTCCGTACACCGAGCCCGAACCGATTACCGCCACCTGCGTGAATGTACCGGTGCCGGCGCGCTGCGAGGGTGATACCGTGCGCCAGCTGGTGCAGGAGCAGTGGCTGCCGGCGCTGCATGCCTTCAAGCCGCAGATGATTTTTGTCTCGGCCGGCTTCGACGGCCATCGCGACGACGACATGGGCGGCATCGGGCTGGTCGAGGCGGACTACGCGTGGATCACGCGGCAGGTCGTGGCGGTGGCCAACGAATACGCCGGCGGGCGGATCGTCAGCTGTCTCGAAGGCGGCTACGAATTGTCGTCGCTGGCGCGCAGCGTGGTGGCGCACCTGAAGGTGCTGGCCGATCTCGAATAGTCGGGGAACCACAGCGGTATTCTGCTCTCTAACGTAGCACCGGCACGCGCCGGGCAACGAGGAGACCAGCATGAGCGAGAAGACCAGCATGAACCCCCGCCGCATCCCGTACGCCCTCTACATCTTCTGCACCCTGTGCCTGCTGCTGGCCAGCACCGTGGCGGGCGCCACCAACTACACGCTCTGGATCAATGGCCGCAGCAGCGGCGGCGCGCCTGGCAACTACAGCGACTTTCGCTACTGGGGCCGGGCGCTACCCCGGCCGGCATCAACAAGCAGGCAGTCAACTGGGATGGCCGCAGCAGCATTGCCTCGCAAAGCGGGCGCGTGCGCGATGCGCTCGACTGCTTCTGCACGGGCCAGAACTGGTGCTACATCGCCGCCTACAGCGCGGGCGACCTGCTGCTTGGCTACACATTGGCCAATTACGGCGGCTCGGCACGCACCGTGACGAACGCCAGCGCGAACGCCAGCGGCGTGTGCGCCGCCAGCGGTGGCGTGCAGACCGGCTGGAACCTCAAATGGGTGCGCGTCGCAGCTGGCGCGGCGGGCGGCTCCGAGCTCGCCAACGTCGGCGCCTGGACCACCTCCGAGCCGCTCGTGCAAGACCTCAAGACCAGCACCGCGCGCGCCATGTACAACCACAACGACACCCGCAACGTCTGGTTCTATCGCTACGCGGGCGCGCGTGGCACCGCGTACTCGTTCGTGCTGCCAGGCCAGGACGACGAGGTCGTGGCGTATCACAGCAGCGGCGGCGTGGCCGGCAATGCGGGCCGTTCGCTGTGTAATCCCGGCGACTGGCTGTGCGACGACCTGCGCCTGGGCACCGCGCCAAACCAGGGCGGCAGCGTCAAGTGGAGCTGGCACTCGGTCGTGTTCCGCGACGACGGCGAACGCTTCAATCACTATGGCGACGGCAACTGGGCTGGCATCATCGGAGTCATGCGTGAAGCGATGGTCGATACGGCCAATTAGTTTGCGCCATGTCTGGCTGGCGCTGGTCGTCGCCGCTGCGCTCGTGGTCGGGCTGTTCTGGCACCAGGACGATCCGGCGCTGCCACGTGCAGCGGCGGCGCCACCGGCCGGCCTGCATTTTCTCGGTCCGGTGCCGGTCATGAATCCTGCCGGCGACGACCGTACTGCGCGTCGACGCCAGCTTGCCGGGCAGGTCCGATTAACGCAGCACACCTATTGCAGCTACCTGCAGCACACCCGCTACCCGCACACTTCGCGTCCGGCCGCGCAGCATCCCGACCAGCTGTATCCGAACCAGCCGGTGCGCGAATCGAACCCGATGCGTGTCGACGGCGGCGACAGCGATCCGGGCGTGCTGGTGCAGACCGCGCAGTCGCGCGTCTACCTGGCGGCGGGCGAAACGGTCGAATTGTCGCTGCGCGCTGTTGACGCGCACGGCGCCGCACTGCCGCTGGTGGTCACGCGCGCGCTGGCCCAGGGGATGGTCGCGCAGGGAGCGCGCCCCGCGCCCCGCGTGACGCTGGCGTTTTCGCAGGATGATGGCGATTACTGGCGCGCCACGTTCGCGCCGCAGGCGAGTGCACTGGCGGGCTTTCACGGCACCATCCGTAGTGAAGTACGCTTCAGCGTCAATGGCCGCGCGGGTGTCGTGTTGTTCGATGTGATCCATTCACCCGAGCTGCCCGCCATCTGGACGGGCGCGCCGCGTGAAGCGATCGGCGCGGACGCGCTCGAGTTCACGCTGCCGCTCGATGTGCGCCTGGCTGGCCGCTACGTGGTCAGTGGCCGCATCGACGATGCGCTGGGCCGCCCGTTCGCGCTGGCGAGCTTCAACGAACTATTGGGGCAGGGCACGCAGTCGGTAGCGTTGCGCGTGCACGGCAAGCTGCTGCACGACGCCGACCCTGCGCCGCCATTGCCGCTTGTGCTGCGCGATGTCGAAGGTTATCTGCTGCGTGAGAACGCCGACCCGGACCGGCTGCTGCTGGCGCGCCGCGAGGGCGCCGTGCTGGTCAGCCGCACGCTGTTGCTGGCCGGCGTGCCCGATCACGTATGGCAGAGCGAGGAGCGCAGCCGCTACCTGGCCGAGTATGCGAAAGACCGCGCGGCAGCGCGCGAACGCTTGGCGGCGTTCGATCCGGCGGCCACCTTGCCGCCCGTTGACTGCAGCGAACCGGGGCTGGTTCAGTAAGGCACCAGCGGCAACTCGACCAGCGCGGACACCGCGATGGCGCAGCACAGCAAGCCGACGCCATACCAGCGCACCATCGATCGTTTCAGTCTGTCCCGTGCGCGCATATGTCGTCTCCGCTGGCGGCCCGCCACCGTGCGTGGCCAAGGGCAAGTGTGCACGCCGAATATGTCAACAGTGTTGCAACGGCTCAACGTCATGCGCAAGAGAAAGACCAGCTGTGGCGGGTTCGCCACGCTCGCGTGCGCCACCAGCGTAAAATAGCACCCTGAACGAAAGATAAAGAAAGCAACAGCATGTCGATACAATGGTTCCCGGGCCACATGAACGCGGCCAAGAAGGAAGCGGCCGAGCAGATGGAGAACATCGATCTGGTGATCGAAGTCCTCGATGCACGCCTGCCCGAGGCGAGCTGCAACCCACTGGTGGACCAGCTGCGCAAGTTCCGCCAGCGTCCCAGCCTCAAGATCCTGAACAAGATTGACCTGGCCGATCCGGTCGCTACCGCCGCCTGGAAAGCCTATTACGATGCGCAGGATGGTGTCACGGCCTACCCGATGACGACCAAGAAGCCGGCCGACGTCGCCCGCATCCCCGATCTGGCCCTGTCGCTGGCGCCGCACCGCGGCGTGCCAACGAAACCGCTGCGCATCATGATCATGGGCATCCCCAACGTCGGCAAGTCGACGTTGATGAACGCACTGCTGAAAAAACGCGTGGCCAAGGTGGGCGATGAGCCGGCCGTGACCAAGGTCCAGCAGCGCCTTTACCTGAACAAGAACGTGGTGCTGGTCGACACGCCCGGCATGCTGTGGCCAAAAATTGCCATGGCCACCGATGGCCTGATGCTGGCAGCCAGCCATGCCATTGGCACCAATGCGCTGGTCGAAGAAGAAGTTGCTGAATACCTGGGCGAACTGCTGCTGCAGCGCTACCCGCACCTGCTCACCGCGCGCTACGGCCTGAAAACTGAGGGCATGGATGGCGTGGGCGTCATCGAAGGCGTGGCGATGCGCCGGGGCTTCCGCGTGCGCGGCGGCGAATACGACTACGAAAAGGCAGCGCACTCGCTGCTGCAGGATTACCGCCAGGGCGCCCTGGGGCGCATCAGCCTGGAAACGCCGGATTCGCGCGCAGCCAGCCTGGCCCTGCACGCAGCCGAAGTGGCCGAGAAAGCCCGTCTGGCCGCCGAGAAGCTCGCTGCCAAGCTCGAAGAGCAGTCGCGCGGCAAGCGCGGCAGCTGACCTGCCAGGGCGCGTGCCGACACGGTATAATCGCGCCGTTTTGGTGCTCTCGCGCGCATTCCAGCGCGCGAAGTTAAACGGGAAACACGACAGGGCTGCGCTGCGCGCCGTCCTGGAAGTGTGCTGCCCCCGCAACGGTCAACAAGCGCCGCGTCCGCACATCCTGCGCCGCGGCAGACAATCTCGATAACCACTGTCCGCACGACAGGAAGGTGAGGGCGTCCGCTTGCCAGCCCGGATACCGGCCAGGACAGGTGGAAGCGCGATGCGCTTCCTTCGACGCCAGGCTGCGGGGACGCAGCGGGGCGCCCTTTACCGAGAACACACTCATCATGACTTTTGCAGCTCCCGCGCGCCGCGCGCCCCTCGCCGTGGCGTGCGCCTTCGCCGTGTCCACCTTCGCCACCATCGCTGTCAACGCTACTGCGCAGGAAACGCTGGCGCCGGTCGTCGTCACCGCGTCCCGCTTCCCGGCCACCGCCACACCAATCGGCGCCACCGTGATCACGGCTGACCAGATCCGCACCTCTGGCGTGGCCGATGTCAATGCCGCCATCCGCAAGATCGGCGGCGTCTTCGGCCGCCAGAGCCTGGACGGCTCGCCCGACTTCAGCCTCGACCTGCGGGGTTTTGGCACCAACAGCGCGCAGAACGTGGTGGTGATGGTCGATGGCGTGCGCCTGAATGAAAACGAGCTGGCTAATACGGTGCTCTCGAGCATCCCGGTCGACACGGTCGAGCGCATTGAAATCACCCGTGGCGGCAGCAGCGTGCTGTACGGCGATGGCGCCACCGGCGGCGTGATCCAGATATTCACCCGCCGTCCGCAAGGCAGCGGCACGCGCGGCACCCTGTTCGTGGAAGGCGGGCGCTTTGACGCGCTCGACCTGCGCGCCTCGATCGCGCATGGCGCCGGCCCGTGGTCGTTCGACGCCGCCGTGGCCGACCGCCGCACCGACAACTACCGCGACAATAACAAGTACGAGCAAACGAGCTTCAGCGGCGGCGTCCAATATGCGTACGCCGCGAACGGCCGTGCCGGCCTGCGCTTCGAGAGCTCGCGCTCGGACTCGCGCCTGCCGGGTTCGCTGAACGAGGCACAGTTCCAGGCCAACCCGACCCAGAGCAATACGCCGGATGACTTCGGCTCGCTCGACACCGACCGTGTCAGCGCCTTCGTTGAACACCGCATCGGCGCCATCGAACTGGCAGCCGAGCTGTCGCACCGCGAGCGCGATGTCGGTTCGACGTATGTGTTCTCGGGCTTCCCATCGGCCTCGCGCTACCAGGCCGATCAGACCCAGTTCTCGCCACGTCTGCGCCATACCGCCACGCTTGGCGACAAGCGCAACGAATTCGTCACCGGCATCGACCTGACCCGCTGGGATCGCCAAGTCACGTCGAGCTTCTCGGCCGGCGACGCGAAACAGGAGTCCAAGGCGATCTACGTGCGTGACGAGCTGACCTGGAACGCGCCGCACAACGCGCGCCTGGCCGTCGGCGCGCGCCATGAACGTTTCGACAAAGAGTACGCCGACCCGCTCGCGTTCACCGCCCCGGAAGACACCGGGCAGTCGGTCAACGCGTTCACGGTCGAAGGCAGCTTCGACGTCGCGCGCGAAGTAACCGTGTTCGCCAAGGCTGGCCGCAGCTACCGCATTGCCAATATCGACGAGAACTCGTACCGCGCCACAACGGACGTGCTGGCGCCGCAAACCTCGCGCGACCTCGAACTGGGCGTCGCCTTCGGCAACGACGCGCGCAAGGCCACGGCCCGCGTGTTCCGTCACCGCCTGACGAACGAAATCTTCTTCGATCCGACGCTCGCCGGTGGCTTTGGCATCAACACCAATCTCGACCCCACCCGCCGCCAGGGTGTCGAAGTCGAAGGTAACGCGCTTCTGGCGAACAACCTGCGCCTGACGGGCGCCTGGCAGTACGTGCAGTCCGAGTTCCGCGATGGTCCGAACGCCGGCCGCGAGATGGTGCTGGTGCCCAAGCACGTCGTGACGACGCGCCTGGCCTGGACACCGGGCAATGGCCAGACCGCCGATATCGGCGCGCAGTGGGTGGCCAGCCAGCGATTTGGCGACGACTTCGCCAACAGCTGCGACGCCCGCGTGCCGTCCTACACGACGGTCGACGCCCGCTATGCGCGCCGCTTCGGCCCATGGGAAGCGTCGGTGTCGGGCCTGAACCTGCTCGATCGTCAGCACTACAGCTATGCGTTCAGCTGCCGCGCCGGGATCTACCCGAGCGATGGCCGCCAGCTCAAGGTGTCGCTGCGCTACGACTTCTGATCCATGTTTTGCCCGGCGCGGACGGCTGATGTATTTGCATGCATGTTTCAGCGGTAAGCAAATGCAATAAATCGCGCCCTGCAGACAGGGCAGGGGCAAAAAGTGGTAATCTCGCGATCGTTCGCTCAATCATATATGTGGAAGGATGTTATGCGCACTCTGCGTTTTGCCCTCGTTGCTGCCGCCCTGGTTGCCGGTTTCGCCAATGCTTCGCCGACTGATCCACGCGTCGGCTCCGAATACACCGTGCTGGCCGCGCCGCAGCCGACCCAGACCGTCGGCAAGAAGGTCGAAGTCGTCGAATTCTTCGCCTACCACTGCGGCGCCTGCAATGCGTTCGAGCCAACGCTCAATGCATGGATCAAGAAGCAGGGCGACAACATCGTGATGCGCCGCATCCCGCTGCCGTTCCAGGGCCCGAGCGATCCGGAAGCACGACTGTTCCTGACGCTCGACGCCATGGGCAAGCTGGAGCAGTACCATGACCGCGTGTTCCGCGCCGTGCACGTCGAGCGCAAGCGCCTGATGAAGGACGAGGACATCATCGCCTGGGCAACCTCGAACGGGCTGGACAAGGCCAAGTTCATGGAAGCGTGGAACTCGTTCGGCGTCCAGACCAAGCTCAAGCGTCTGCCGGCTGTTGCCGAAGCGTACAAGGCCAGCAGCACGCCGACCGTCGTCATCGATGGTAAATACGTCGTGTCGCCGGCGACTGTGGCACAATCGAACAAGATCCAGGACATGGGCCAGCTGATGACGGCCACTGGCCAGGTCCTCGATGCACTGGTAACGAAGGCAGCCCAGACCAAATGACCAACGACGTCGAACGCGACATCCTCAAGATCTACGAAGGGTCACGGCCCAAAGAGGAAGAGCTGTTTGAGACCAGCCGCGTGAACCATGTCGCGTGGTCGCTGGCGGCAATCTTCGCCCTGGTGGCCATCTGGCTCGCCATCGCGCTGGTCAATGCCGAAAACCAGCGTCATGCGCTGGCGACGAACAAGTGCCCCGACATGGTATTCAAGTCCGGTGTCGACAAGGCCTGCCTCGTCACGGTCAATTCGCGCGATCACTGGTGGCAGCATCTGTGGCATGCGGTGACGAATGTGCGTCCGCTGCCGAGTAATGTCGGGCAGTAAAGGTTGTTGGTAGCAAGTTGAACGGCGTCCGATGGACGCCGTTTTTCATTCCACCGGCGTCGCCGCAGGCCCGGCCTGGGCCCGGGCGCTTGCACTCCAGCGCCGCAGCGCCACCGAGGCGCACGCCGCCAGCACACCCCCGACGACCAGCACCAGCCGCGTGTCGATCAGCGTCAGCACGGCGCCCAACAGCGCCATCAGGATATTGGCCAGGCAGAAAATGGTCGACAGCAGCGCCATGACCGAACCCTGGCCGTACTCCGCGAACGTATCGGCCGACCAGGTTTGCAGCGCCGTGTTGTAGAACGCGTGCGGCACGCCGAACAGGACGATGCCGGCGATCCCGATCCACAAATTGCCAAAGCCCACGCACAGGATGGCCGTGGCGCCCACCGCCGCATACCAGCCGGCGCGCAGGCGGCCTTCGACCAGACTGGCATGGCCAGCGAACAGCGCGGCCGTGGTCATCAATGCGCACATGCCCATGTTCACGAGCGAAATCTGGCGTGCATCGTAGCCGCCCACATCGACCAGCCACAACGGGAAGTATTCGTACAGCGACGCGACGCCACAGCAATAGCCCAGATGGATGATGAACAGCGTGCGCAGCGGCCCGTGGCGCAGCAGCGTCAGCGCATGGCGTTCCCGTGCGACGGTCCACCAGCGCAGGCCGTGCGTGGCCGGTGGCGTCGCCGGGATCGTCAGGAACACGCCGAGCGTGCCCAACAGCAGCGCGACTGCGGCGATGCCGAACGGGACTTCTGCGCCGTACGCCATCGTGAAACCGCCCAGCAGCGGCCCGACGAGCCAGCCAAGGTTAAACGCACCATTGAGCCAGGACAGTGCGTGATTGCGTAGCGGCCCTTTAACGCGTTCGATCACCAGCGCGCGCATGACGGCGCCATTGCCTTCGAGCAGACCGGTGAAGAAGCGCGCCGCCAGGAACAGCAGGTACGATTCCATGACCATCGCGGCGGCCGTGAGCAGGTGACCGAGCGCCGCGCCCACAGTCGTCAGCAGCAGCGCGCGGCGCCGGCCGAAGCCGTCGGACAGCGGCCCCAGCACCGCGCTGCCGATCAGCAGGCCCAGCGGATTGATCATCAGCGCAATGCCCAGCAACAGCTTGGGTGGCAGGCCGAGGAAGCTGTTCAGGCCATGGATGCTGCCGTCGGCAAACAGCGGCGCCAGCATCGGGTAGGGCAGGGAGGCGCCGACGGTCGACAGCAAGGCCAGCGCACACAGGGTCGTGATCAGGAAGCGTTGATTCATGCGGGAACTCCGAGGGAAAGCGGTAGCCGCACGACGAAGCGCGCGCCGCCAAGACCGGACGTCGCCACGTCCAGCGTCCCGCCATGCAGGACCACCGCCTTGCGCGCGATCGACAAGCCGAGTCCGAAGCCGCCGGTGGCGCGGTCGCGGCTGCGGTCGAGCCGGTAGAACGGCTCGAACACCTTGTCGCGCTCGGCTTCGGGGATGCCGGGACCGTCGTCGTCGACAGTCATCTCGATGCCGGTTGGTCCCCGTGTGGCCGACAGCACGACCCGGCTGCTGGCATATTTCTGGGCGTTGCGCAGCAGATTGCCGACAGCGCGTGCGAGCAGGCGGGCGTCGCCGTCGATCGTACCGAGCCCGTCCGCGAGCTGGCAACTGACGTCCTGGGGCGACGGTGGCAGCGTCGCGCAGCAGTCGCGCAGCAGCGCGTCCAGATCCACCGTGGCGCCCTGCAGCGTGCCGGCGCTGTCGAGTTTGCTCATATCGAGCAGCTCCCTGACCAGGTCGTTCAGCTCGCGCACGTCGCCCTCCATCGCGGCGATACGGCGGCGCAGGTCGGGGTCGTTGGCGCGCGCGTCCAGCAACTCGAGGCCGAATTCGAGGCGCGCAATTGGCGTGCGCAATTCGTGCGAGACCGAATGCAGCAGACTGCGCTGTGCGCCCATCAGCGCTTCGATGCGTCCGGCCATATTGTTGATGCGTTCGGCCAGCGGGTAGACGATTTCGGAAGGGGCGAGCCGGGCGCGTGCCGACAGCTTGCCAGCGCCAAACTCGTCGGCCATCCGTGACAGCGATTGCAGTGCGCGCCAGTGCGAACGCGACCACAGGGCAATCGGCAGCAGCAGGGCGAGGGCGACGATGACGAAGCGCAGCAGCTCCTTCTTGAGCTCCTTGCCGATATCGATCGGCAGGTTCTGCGCATGCAGCACGTCGTCGTTGCTGCCGATATAGCGCTCGCCCGCCAGGTCGACGCGCCGGTACAGGGCGCGCTCGCCGATGTCCAGGACGATCGCGCCGCGATCGAGCGCGGCACGCCGGGTGTCGTCCAGCCGGGCGCGCGCGGCCGCCAGCGGCAGCAGGTCGTAGCGCACCGGCGAGACTTCGCGCACATTGTTCAGGCGCGTGAGCCACTCGTCGCCGGGCGCTTCGTCCACATAATGTTCGATCAGGAAAATCTGGCCAGCCGCCTGGCGTCGTGCAATGTCTTCCAGCGGATCGCCGAACAGACGCGCGAAGGCGAAGTAGATGAGGAATGTCGCGGCCGTGATCGACAGCATGACGACCACGAAGAACCGGAAAAATAGCCGGTTCACGGGTGCATCCCGGGTGACTGTCGGTGATGAAGCGCGGCCAAAAGCATGGTTTCTCCTGAGCCGGAGATTGTACAGCGGCAAGGGCGCAACCGTCAGCATCCACGCCGGCGCACGCGCGCTGGCTTACAAATTGACGACAATTGGTGGACATCTGAAGGGTGATTCACGGCGGCGCAACGCTTACCATCAGTCGCATCATCAGGGTTTCCGTTTGCCCACTGATGCGCAAGTGTCAGTGGGTTTTTTTATTTGTGCCAGAGCGAAAGCGTCTGCGTTGCCATCATGCGATTGGGAGAGCGAAGCTTGCTCGACGTAAAATATCAGCACACGAACTCCCGGAACCCCGTCACGATGAAACAGTTCTTCGCCCTGGCCTTCGCTGCAGCAAGTGGTGTTGCGAGCGCGCAGACGCCGGCCACCAACCCGATGCCCGACGGCAGCCACGATATGTATGCGGGGCTGGGTGCCGTGTCACGGGCGCGCTATGAGGGCGCGGCCAACACGAAGACCTCGGTTCTTCCAGTGCTGCAGGTGCAGTGGAGCAATGGGATATTCATTTCCGGCATGACCGCCGGGATGCACCTGTCGACCGATCCCACGCTTGAATTCGGTCCATTGGTATCGCTCCACGCCAGCCGCGACGAGTCCGGCTCGGGCGGCATCGTCGATGGCGTTGGCGTGGCGACCATGATGCCGCTGGCGGCGCGCATGCGGCGCGACAATCCGCTGGCCGGCATGCCGGACGTCGATGCCCGGCTCGAAGGCGGCGCCTTCCTCAACTATTACCTGAATCCAGCGTGGCGTCTCACCAGCAGTGTGCTGATCGGCTCCGGTAGCGAGCGCGACGGTGCCCGCATGACGCTGGGCGTGCAGCGCCTGGCCGTGGCCATTGCGCCGCAGCACACGATGTCGTTCCATGCCGGGGTCACGCTGGTCAACCGCGACTACAACCAGAGTTACTTCGGCGTCAACGAAAACGATGCCTGGAGCAGCGACAACCCCGTGTATCGCCCCGGAGGCGGCCTGAAGGATGTGCACGTCGGCGCGCGCTGGAACTGGGCGCTCGGTCCGTCGTGGATGCTCACCACCAACGTGCAAGCGACGCGCCTGACCGGCAGCGTTCGCCATAGCCCGCTCGTCGAGCGGCCCACCAACGTGACGGTTTCGACCGCCTTCGCTTACCGCTTCTGATGATGCAACGCGTACACCTCTCCGCCTGCGTGACCCTGCTGCTGACGGCAGGCATCGCCGTCGCGCAGGCGCGTGGCGACGACTGGGTGAGCTATCGGGATGCCTACCGGGCGATGGTGGTATTCGACAAATACGGCGGCCCCAAGCATCTGCTGCAAAATCAGCTGCAGGTGCGCCCGCGTGCCAAAGGGATGCTGGGCGATGGCGCGAGCCTGCTGATCAAGGGCCGCACGCTGCAGACCAGCCTGGCGCTTGATCCGCTGGGCCGCACGACGCTGCCGCTGCTGAAAGCCGCCTACGACGAGAACGCCGTGCTGGCGCCCAACCGGCCGCTGGGCGGCTTCACGGTGCGCCCGCGCATCTCGCTGGCGCTGCGCGCCGACGGCTCGTATGACGCGACCGAACTGCGCGCCGCCTGCGAGCAGGCGCTGGGCTTTGCCCGTCACGCCGATGCCTCGGCGCGCAGCCAGGCGTGCGTGGGCGTGCGGCTCGTGTTTTCAAAAACGAGCGTCGATGCCGGCGCCCGGGTACGGACCGGTAGCGCCGAGACCGTCTTACCGGTCACGCGCGCGCCGGCGTTCGCCGGCGACGTCGATGACGATTTCCCGGTCGTCAGCTACCGCTTCGCTCCAGCGGACGCGGCCCAGGTCGTGACGTACCACGCGCCGCTGGCGATCGTGCCGGTGTTCGAATAAGTGAAAAGCGGGGGTCAGGTCTGACATTCGGACACGAGCTCGACAATCAGGTAGTCGGAACTAGCTGGCACCGGGTCATGCTCATACTGGTTAAGACACTATTGGAAGTGGCTAAGGCTGAGGCCGTGTCCGAATGTCAGACCTGACCCCGGCTGTGAACCGCCAGACGTAAAAAAACCTGCCGCGGCAGGTTTGTGTTTATGGGGGTGCCGTCAATTCCAGGCCGATGGCGAAAACAGGTAGCCTTCACCCCACACCGTCTTGATCTTTTCCGAATCGGCATCGTCGAACTTGCGGCGCAGCTTGGAGATGCAGTTGTCGATACTGCGGTCGAGCCCATCGAACTCGATCCCGCGCATCTTCTTGAGCAGGGCGTCGCGCGAGAGCACGCGCCCGGCCGCCTCGGCCAGCACCAGCAGCAATTTGTATTCGGTATTCGACAGGATGCACGGCTGGCCGCGCCAGACGACGCTGCGGTCGCTCGTGACGATGCGCAGCGCGCCAAATTGCAGGATGCGCGAATCGACGCCCGACTTGGCCTGGGCACGCCGCATCAGGGCGCGCAGGCGCGCCAGCAGCACGCGCGGCTGCACTGGCTTGTTGACGAAATCGTCAGCACCTTGTTCCAGGCCCGATACTTCATCGTACGAATCTTCGCGCGCGGTCAGGATCAGGATCGGGACGTCCGAGTGCTCGCGGATCTGGCGGCACACGACCATACCGTCCAGGCCCGGCAACATCAGGTCGAGGATCACGACGTCGGGAGAGAGTTCCTTGAAACGCTCGAGCGCGACGTCGCCGCGGGTGACGAGGTCAACCGCGAACTCGTAACTGGACAGGTATTCGGAGACGAGCTCGGCCAGACGCGCATCGTCTTCCACCAACATTACACGGTGCATTCAATTTCTCCTCGGTCTGTCATTGTAGCGGGCAGCATGCCGGAATGGCAGAACCTGCGAGAAGCGAGACAAGTCATTACAGTTTGACGACAACCGGGCGCATCAGATGCGCCCGGTGGTCCGATCAAGGCGCGCACACGATCCTCAGTTGGCACCATTCCTACTGCGTGACGCGCTGGCGCCAACCTTCTGGTTGGCATGCAGTGCCAGCGCCGGCACGGTCGCGCCATTCACGCTGCCCAGCGTGAACTTGATGACGCCATTGGCCGGGACCACCACGGCGTCGCCGCTGCAACCTGTTTTAGCGGCATTGAGCTGGCCATTGATGACGTTGCAATAGGTGCCAGGCGGCAGGCCGGTCGCGTGCGTCGTGGTCCAGGCCGCTTGGTCATTATTGATCGCGACAAAGCCCTTGTTGCCACGCGAAAAGGCGATCTGGTTGCGGGTGCCGGTGACAAAACTGTCGACGCCCTGGCCCGATGTGGCAGCGCGAAACCCGACCATGTTCGAGATCTCGGGCCAGCGGTGGATGAAGTCCCAGGCCTGGTTGATGAGCGGCTTGCCATTCGCGTCGAACGGGCTGGCGGCTGGCGGTGGCTGCTCACTGCGGGTAAAGCGAAAGCCCGAATGCACTTGCGCTGCGCCGTAGGGCCAGGCCAGCATCAGGACATTGGCCAGCTGGTAGCGCTTGGTGCCTTGCGTATCGTTGGGAACGCCAGTGAAGTTGCTGGCCACGAGCGAGCTCGGCGCGTGTTCGCCGCGTTCGGAATCCCAGTTGTTGATGAACACGGTCGCCTTGTCGCTGGGGATAAAGCCCCAGGTCCCGCCCCATCCGGCGCTTGGCGACCCCATAAACCTGGGCAAGTCCGCCACGGCGGCGCCATTCACATTCTGGAACATTTCCTTCATCGCATAGACATAATGGAACTCGTTCACCGAGCCGGTGGCCAGATAGGCATTCGCCTTGACGCCGCTGTCCGGGATCACCTCTTGCGTGAACCACAACGGCTCACCGGCTCGGGTCGTCCGGGATACGCCATTGAGGAAGCCGGCAATGTCGCCCGGCGCCATGTGCTTGGCGGCGTCCAGCCGCACACCGTCCACGCCCATGGCCACGAGCTTGTTCAGGTAGTTGCGGATCTGGCCCTGCACATAACTGGCGCCGGTATTCAGGTCGGGCAGGTTGTTGAGGCGGCAGCTCGTCACCTTGGTGCGGTCGGCCAGGCTGTAGTCACCACCCTGGATCACGCAGGCGGCATGGAAGTCGGGGGCGCTGAAATGGGGGTAGCTTTGCGTGGCGGCATTCCAACTGCTGCCGTCGGTGGCCGTGCCGGTACCAGCGCCGTCGGCCATCTGGTTGACGACCACGTCGGCGTAAATGCGCACCTTGGCAGCATGGCAGGTATTGATCATGGCCTGCAGCTCGGCTTCCGTGCCCATCCGGCTGTCGAGTCTGGTGTAATTGACCGCCTGATAGACGTCGTACCAGAAGTCCAGCTTGCGCGATGCATGGGGTGGCGAGATCTGCACCGCGCCGTAGCCCTGTGGCCCGAGCCAGTTCGTGCACTCCCTGGCGATGTCGTTCCATTTCCAGCGGAACATTTGTACCGAGGTATCGGCAGGGTTGAAGTCGGCTGCGGCCGCTGGCGTGCTGAACGCCATGGCGATGCAGGCGATGCTGGAGAGACGCGCTGCGCGGGGCAGACGGTGCACCAATTGCCTGGTTCGGATGAATTCCACGTTGATTCCCGGGTTGTGACGCGTTGACGATAATGACCACATGGTGGACGCACTGCGTGTCCAATGTTGCTATGGCGGAAATTATCACGGAACGTCAGGGCGTAGATTCAGACTTGCTTCAGACGCATGCAGCCTGGGCATGGGAGTTTCCGGCTTGACGAACAGGGATCTGTCGTCGAAGATTCCGGTCATCCAACCACGTCCTGACACCCTTGGAAAACGCCATGAACCTGGTCGTCAAAGTACGCGTGCTGCGGCACATCCGGCAGTCTGGCTATCGTCCGCAACTGGAGGACCTTTCTCCAGGTCTGTTTCCGTTCTGGCAGCGCACTGCCGGGAAAGAATTTCCCGGCATGCCGGACAGCGAGCTTTTTTTCACGCAAGCAGCAACTGGATTGATGCGCTTTTTCGAAGTCGCCGCTGACCGGAGCGAGCCGTGCGCGTTGCCATCGCTGGCCGCCGACTCGGTCTGGCATGCGTGGATGGCATGGGACGCCGTGAATCTGGATCACTTTTGCCGCCGCCACTTCGGCAAGCCGATCGACCATCTTCCCCACGCCATGCTCGATGCGCTGGCACTGCCGCGCGCGCTCGTTGGCTGCCGTGAGCACGAGGACGCGCGCTCGCGGGTACGGGGCTTGCCCGCGTTGTTCCGCCTAGATGCCACGTTGCGTATGCCATATGGTCATGGCTACGCGCTGCAAGACGAGGACATCGTGTACAGCCGTCTGGATGTCAACGGCAGGATGGCCGGAGGCGCACGGCCGCATCCCGAGCTGACACTGCGGGCGCTGCTGCTGGCAAACCTGATCAGCCAGACAGACTATGCTGCGGCCCTGCGAGAAAAACGGGGGCTGGACAGCGGGGCAGGCACTTATTACGTCGGTGATGGCGGCAGCGACAACGCGATGCGCGACTGTGACGCCGACTTCAACTGTCACGGCGGCGGAAGCGATGGTGGCGATGGCGGCGGCAGCAGCAGTTGCGGCGGTGGCAGCAGTTGCGGCGGCGGTGGCGGCGGGGGAGACTGAGCGCCAGCATGCAAACGGCCCGCTTGCGCGGGCCGTTTGCAGATCGTCACGCCGGACAGCGCGTGACCTTCAGTGACTCATTTAATTCAAGCCATGTTCTGGTTGACGAAGTCCCAGTTGGCCACGTTCCAGAACGCTTCCAGGAACTTCGCGCGCGCGTTGCGGTAGTCAATGTAGTAAGCGTGTTCCCAGACGTCGGCTGTCAGCAGCGGCTTGTCGGTCGTGGTCAGTGGCGTGGCGGCGTTCGACGTGTTGACAATGTCGACGCTGCCGTCGGCCTTTTGCACCAGCCAAGTCCAGCCCGAACCGAAGTTGCCCAGTGCCGATTTGTTGAACTCTTCCTTGAACTTCTCGACCGAACCCCATTTGCCATTGATCGCGTCCAGCGCCTTGCCGCTCGGTGCGGCGCCGTTCGGGGTCATGCAGTGCCAGAAGAAGGTGTGGTTCCAGACCTGCGCCGAATTGTTGAACACGCCGCCCGACGACTTCTTGACGATCTCTTCCAGCGGCATTTCTTCGAACTCGGTGCCCTTGATCAGGTTATTCAAGTTGGTCACGTAGGTCTGGTGATGCTTGCCGTGGTGGTATTCCAGGGTCTCGGCCGAGATGTGCGGTTGCAGGGCGTCTTTGGCATACGGCAGTGCTGGCAGGGTGTGTTCCATGATAAATCCTTGTTGGGTTGGAAAGGTTGCAGTTCTGATAGCGGCGCTATTCTAAACCGGATGCAGCAATGTTGCATCGTTGCATTCTCTTTCCTTTGGACAGGATTTCTTATTCCAGCACGCTCTGCACCTGTGCCACGCCGACCTCGGCGCTGCCATCGGCCAGGCGGATGCGCAGCGTGTCGCGCGCGTGGATCTGCGTCGGGTCGCGCACGATCTGGCCCTTGCCGTCGCGCACGATGGCATAGCCGCGCTCGAGCGTGCGTTGCGGGTTGAGCAGTTCGAGCTGCGCTGCCAGCCCCATCAACGCATCGCGGCGGCCCTTGAGGTTGTTGCGCAGGCTGGTATGCAGATGGCGGCCATCCGACGCCAATTGCGCCCGCAGCGCACGCATGTCGGGCCGGTGCCGGCTCCACCGCTGCTGCAACTGCGCCAGCACCAGTCCCTGGCGGTTGATCGGCAGCTTGACGGCGTGCGTCATGGCCGTGGCCAGTGCCAGCAGTTTCAGGCGCTGGTGGCCGATCTGCGCTGACGGGCTCAGCAGGCGACGGCTCAGGTTATCCAGGCCCTGGCTGGCATCCGACAGGCGGCGGTCCATCGCGCGCTGGAGGTCGAGCGCGTCGCCGTGCAGCGATGCGAGCCAGTCGGCGCGGGGCGTGGCGGCCAGTTCGGCGGCGGCAGTTGGCGTCGCAGCGCGCACATCGGCCGCGAAGTCGGCAATGGTGACGTCGGTTTCGTGGCCCACGCCCGAGACCACGGGAATGGCGCAGGCATCGATCGCGCGCGCCACGCATTCTTCGTTAAAACTCCACAGGTCTTCGATCGACCCGCCGCCGCGGCACACCAGCAGCACATCGACTTCGCCGCGGCGCGACGCCGTCATGATCGCCTCGGCAATCTTGTCCGCAGCGAACTGGCCTTGGACCGGCGTCGGGTAGAGCACCACGTGCACATGGGGCGCGCGCCGGCGCAGGGCCGTGAGCACGTCGCGCAGTGCGGCGGCGCCGGGGCTCGTGACGATGCCGATGCTGCGTGGGAACAGCGGCAGCGGGCGTTTGCGGTCGGCATCGAACATGCCTTGCGCGGCCAGCTTTTCCTTCAAGCGCAGGAATGCCTCGTACAACTGGCCGACGCCAGCGCGGCGGATCGCCTCGACATTGATCTGGTAGTCGCCGCGCGCGCCGTACAGCGTCACGAGGGCGCGCACCTCGACCTTGTCGCCTTCGCGCGGGATGAAGCCGGCCGACTGCGCGCGGCCACGGAACATCACCGCGCGTACCTGAGCAGCATCGTCTTTGAGCGTGAAATACCAGTGGCCCGACGCCGCGCGCGTGAAATTGGAAATTTCACCGCCGATCCAGGTCAGTGGAAAAGTACGCTCGAGCAGGCGCGCCACTTGCTGGTTCAGCGCAGTAACGCTCAGAACGGCAGGGGGCGTGTAAGCGGAGTCGGCGTCGCTGGTCGGGAACATGGTCGGTCGCGAAAAATCGGAGAGGAGCGATTATAGCTGCCCACGCGCCGCGTTCAGGCTCGATGGCAATCAGCTCTGTGAGCGTTGATTATTGCTGCTTTTCAATGCAATCTATTGAAATGCTTTTTAAATCAATAGGTTGCGGTGTTGGTGATGTCATTTGAGGGCGGTTTATCCACACAAACTGTGGGGAACTCATTCATAAGACATGACGCTGCGCGCGGATTGGGCAGGGGAGTTAGATTTATTACAAAACAATGACTTAGGGCCATTGCGGCAAGCTTGATCACAAAGTTGTCCACAGAATCTGTGCACACCTTTATTGGCGACTCGAGGGCGTTTCAGCGGAATCCTGTTGATCCGACTACACCCGGTTGATGGCGGCGACGCTGCTTAAATTTAAAGCAGTACGAGTCGTTGGTAATGAAATCAATGACTTACACCCCTAACTTGATGCTTCCTCACACTCTTATCCACATAAAGTGTGCATAGGGCGAATATTCTGTGAACAACGGGCGAACAGGCCGAATAAACATGGTGGTGTCCGAGAATACGGCGTGTTTCATGGGTGATTTCGCCTATATGCTCAAATTTTAAGCGTTGCGGGTTTTCTGATTAAAATCAATACCTTAGTGTCATAAACGACGTCTTGCGCACACTTTTGTCCACAATAAGTGTGTGGAACTACACAGCCGCACGCGCTCGGCAAACCGATACGACACTGCCTCCAAAACAGGCGCGCAATCGAAATCCTTTGAAATCAATAGCTTAGGTGTTGTTCAGGGGCCTTGCGCACAATTTTGTCCACAGAATGTGTTCGCAACTACACGCACAAGCAGTGGCGTTGTCGAAAAAACCATGGTGTCATTGCATGATGGCACCGAGTCATGAGACTGCCATTTTCTTGCGCAGGCGCAGAAAGCCCTTTGAAATCAACGTGCTTGGGCCGTGTCGCGCGCCTTGCGCACAATTTTATCCACAGAAGGTGTGCAGAACTCTACTTGCCGCTTCGCTGCCAACTTGCTACATTGCCGGATTGACTTTTATCCTCTCAGGAGTATCTCTTGCTCGCCATTTTTCAAGCCGCAGGCTGGCCTATCTGGTTCCTGCTGTTCGCGTCGATCGTTGCCGTCGCCCTCATCGTCGAACGCCTGATCACGCTGCGCCGCGAGAAAATCCTCCCACGCAACCTGCTCGATGAAGTCATCCGTGTGCACCACACGGGCAAGGCCACGCCGGACGTCATCAACAAGCTGGAACAGAATTCGCCGCTGGGCACCGTGCTGGCGGCTGCACTGCGTAACGTCGATGCGCCGCGCGACGTGATGAAGGAGTCGATCGAGGAAGCCGGCCGCGGTGTGGCCCAGAACCTCGAACGTTTCCTGACCACGCTCGGCACCATCGCCTCGCTCGCGCCGCTGATGGGTCTGTTCGGCACGGTGGTCGGCATGATCGAGATCTTCGGCGCCTCGGCCCCGACCGGCGGCAATAACCCGGCGCAACTGGCGCACGGTATCTCGGTGGCGCTGTACAACACCGGTTTCGGCCTGGCCATCGCCATGCCCGCCCTGGTCGCCTACCGTCACTTCCGCAACCTGGTCGACACCTATATCGTCGACATGGAACTGCAGGCCGTGAAATTTGTCGACGTCGTTCACGGTGCCCGCAAATGATGGATTTTCGCCGTGGCCGCAAGCGCGAGGATCCGGAGATCAACCTGATCCCGTTCATCGACGTGCTGCTCGTGGTCCTGATCTTTTTGATGGTCTCGACCACCTACAGCAAGTTCACCGAACTGCAGATCACCTTGCCGACGGCCGAAGCCGAGAAGCAGGCGCAAAAGCCGTTCGAGATCAATGTCACGGTCGACGCTAAGGGCAACTACACGGTCAATAACACGCCCGTGGCATTCACCAGCGTGGCAGGCCTTGCGCAGGACATGCGGACGGCCGCGCGCACGCCGGATGGTCAGGTGGTGGCCAGCCCGGTCGTCATCGTCAATGCCGACCAGTTCGCGATGCACCAGATGGTGATCAATGTGCTGGAAGCAGCGCGTGTGGCTGGCTACGACAAGCTGACCTTCGCTGCCCAGACCGGCACTGGCAAGTAACCTCACCGGCCCGCGTCAAGCGGGCCGGCTTCCTCCGCATGGCATCTTCCCTTGAAACAACCCTGACCCGCGCGTGGTTGCGGCGCGGCCCGCTTGCCATCGCGCTATTGCCGGTGGCGCTGCTGTTCGGGGCGCTGGCCGCTGTGCGCCGCCGGCTGTTCCAGTCCGGCCTCAAAGCGTCAAAGCGCTTGCCCGTGCCCGTCATCGTTGTCGGTAACATCTTTATTGGCGGCACCGGCAAGACCCCGCTGACGATCTGGCTGGCCGAGGCCCTGCGTGCGGCCGGCATGCAGCCGGGCATCATCTCGCGCGGTCACGGTGGCGATGCCGGCAAGGATGGCGCGCCGCGCGCCGTCACGCCAGGGTCCGATCCACGGGTCGTGGGCGACGAGCCGCTCCTGATTGCCCAGCGCACCGGCTGCCCGGTCGTCATCGGCCGCCAGCGCGCCGAGGCGGGCAGGGCGCTGCTGGCGGCGCACCCGGACGTCGACGTGCTGATCACCGACGATGGCTTGCAGCACTATGCGCTGGCCCGCGACATCGAGATCGTCCTGTTCGATGGCCGTGGCGTGGGCAATGGCTGGCTGCTGCCGGCCGGGCCGCTGCGCGAGCCGCCGTCGCGCCGTCGGGATTTCACCGTGGTCAATGTCCCGGAGATCACGCCAGCGCTGGCCCGGGCCGTCGGCGGCGCCCCGTACCGCATGCTGCTGTCGGGCCAGTACGCCGAACCGCTGCATGGCGGGGAGCGCGTGCCGCTGGCCGATCTGCGCGCCAAACGCATCGTCGCCGCAGCCGGCATCGGCAATCCGGGGCGTTTCTTCGCGATGCTGCGCGCGGCCGGCCTGGCACCCGGCGAACTGGCCTTGCCCGACCATCATGACTTCCTGGACGACCCGTTCGCCGCTCTGGACGCCGAGATCATTCTGATCACGGAGAAGGATGCAGTAAAATGTCGGCAAATTGAACATCTGAAGGACGATCCGCGCTTGTGGGTCGTGCCTGTGACGGCGCAGCTCGACCCTGCGCTGGCTGAACAAATCGTGGAGAAATGTCGTGGACGCTCGCCTGCTTGATATCCTGGTCTGCCCGTTGTGCAAGGGTCCGCTTGAACTCGACAAGAAGGCGCAGGAGCTGACCTGCCGCGCCGACCGCCTCGCCTATCCGATCCGCGACGGCATCCCGATCATGTGGGCCGACCAGGCGCGCAAGATCGAGCCTGTCTGATCGGCCTGCATGAACTTTACCGTCATCATCCCGGCGCGCCTGGCGTCGACCCGCCTGCCGAACAAGCCGCTGGCCGACCTGGGCGGCAAGCCGATGGTGGTGCGCGTGGCCGAACGTGCGCGTGAATCGGGCGCGACCCGGATCATCGTCGCGACCGACCACGCCGACATTGCCGCCGCCTGTGCCGAGCATGGTGTCAGCGCCGTCCTCACGCGCGCCGATCACCCATCGGGTACCGACCGCATCGCCGAAGTGGCGCACGTGCTGGGCCTGGCGCCGGATGACGTCGTCGTCAACCTGCAGGGCGACGAGCCATTGATCGACCCGCGCCTGCTGGCGGCCTGCGCCGCCCGGATCAGTGCCGACGTCCCAATGGCCACTTGCGCGCACCCGATCCACGATGCGGCCGATGTGTTCAACCCGAACGTCGTCAAGGTCGTGCTCGACAAGAACGGGCGCGCATTGTATTTCTCGCGCGCCACCATTCCCTGGCACCGCGATGCGTTTGCCCAGACGCTCGAGTCGCTGCCTGCCGGCTATGCGCCGCTGCGCCACATTGGCCTGTATGCCTACAGCAATGCGTTCCTGCAGGCGTATCCGGCCATGGCCGTGTCGCCGCTCGAGTCGATCGAGGCGCTGGAGCAGTTGCGCGTGCTGTGGCACGGTGTGCCGATCGCCGTGCACATCACCGACAGCGCACCGCCAGCGGGCGTCGACACGCCCGACGATCTGGCGCGCGTACGCCTGCACTACACGTCTTGACGCAGGCCGCAAGGGTATAGCCGGGCCGTCTGCGCAGGATCAAATATCCTCGCTGCAACGGCTTGCGGCTGGCTTTTACGCCAACTTTTGTGGTAACTTCCGTCTCAACGAAGTCTGCGCAATATCAAAAAGATCACCGTATCCGCCATTTTACTTTTCTCTATTTTCTAGAATCTCAGGAAACTCATGCGTCTCATTCTGTTAGGAGCACCCGGTGCCGGCAAGGGCACCCAGGCCAACTTCATCAAGGAAAAGTTCGGCATCCCCCAAATCTCGACCGGCGACATGCTGCGCGCGGCGATCAAGGCAGGGACTGAACTGGGCCTGGCCGCCAAAAAAGTGATGGATGCCGGCCAACTCGTGTCGGACGACATCATCATCGGCCTGGTCAAAGAGCGCCTGAAGGACACAGACTGCCAGAACGGCTATCTGTTCGACGGCTTCCCGCGCACCATCGCGCAGGCCGAGGCGATGAAGGACAGCGGCGTGAACATCGATTACGTTCTCGAGATCGATGTTCCTGACGACATGATCCTTGAACGCATGACCGGCCGCCGCTCGCACGCTGCGTCGGGCCGCGTGTACCACGTCAAGTTCAACCCGCCAAAAGTCGACGATACCGATGACATCACGGGCGAGCCGCTGATCCAGCGCGACGACGACAAGGCAGAAACCGTCTCGAAGCGTCTCGAGGTGTACCACAACCAGACCAAGGTGCTGCTCGGCTACTACGGCAAGTGGGCCGAGTCGGGCCTGCCAGGCGCGCCGAAGTACCGCCGCATCTCGGGCGTCGGCCCGGTCGAGCAGGTGCGTGACAACGCGTTTGCCGCGCTGACCGAGTAAGTTTTCCGTCCAGTACTACCTCAGCGATCCCGCGCCGGCCCTGCCTGCGCGGGATCGCTGCATTTCGGGCCTGTGATTGTCATTACGCCGTACAATTGTGAGCAATTGTTTCCCGTGCGCCGTGTGCGGGTTGGCAAGACGATAATAAGTTATCTGTCTACAACCCTGAGAGGTCTCCCATGAACAAGAACAACACCATCCTCGCCATGCTGCTGGCGCTTGCCGCTGCCAGTGCCGGCGCCCAGACGACAGGTGCTACCCAGGGTCAGCCCGCCACGGGCGAGACATACCGACCATCCCTTGATGGCCAGCAAACCTCGACGCCAGCTGCGCCGATCGACATGCAGCCGAAAACCCAGGAAGAAAAAGCCACGGGCCGCCAGGAGCCATCGCGCCTGAAGGACATCGACCCGGCCACGCATCCGGCGCCGCAGAACGTGCGTCCACAGCCGACGCCGAAGACGCAGCAGGAGCAGGGCGTGCAACCGGTCGCGCGTCGTTCAGTCCAGCAGCAGATCGATAGTGCGGGACGCCTGGCGTCGCCGAATGCCCCAACGGTTGTCGCTCCAGCCAGCAACGCGCCGACGCCGGTCGTGCCAACGACCAGCCAGGTCGCCCCGTGCGTCGGCGCAACCTGCACCGACACGACCGGCGCCACCACGGCCGGTGCCATCGGCAGCTCGAGCGTCAACAGCGCCGGTCGCCTGTGCAATCGCAGCGGCACCACGGTGCAGTGCTTTTGAACTGAGCGCGCGCGTCGTCCCGAACATTCTTGATGCGCTCACTTTACGTTTACGTAAACGTTAAAGCCGGGCAAAATAGCGGTACAAGAATTTTCACAAGGGACAACCATGCACATCCAGGATAACGTTTTCATTGTCACCGGCGGCGCGTCCGGTCTTGGCGCGGCCACCGCGCGCATGCTCGCCGCGAATGGCGCAACCGTCGTCATCGCCGACGTCCAGGCCGAAGCCGGCCAGGCTCTGGCCGACGAGTTGAAGGGCCAATTTGTCCGCTGCGACGTCACCCAGGAAGCCGACGCCCAGGCTGTCGTCGATGCGGCCGTTGGTCTGGGCACGCTGCGCGGCCTGGTCAACTGCGCCGGCGTCGCGCCGGCCGTCAAGACTGTCGGCAAGGATGGCGCGCACCCGCTGGACGTGTTCCAGCGCGCCGTGAACATCAATCTGGTCGGCACCTTCAATATGGCGCGCCTGGCCGCCGAGGCCATGGGCAAGACCGAGCCGGTCGAGCACGGCGAGCGCGGCATCATCATCAACACCGCATCGGTCGCTGCTTTCGATGGCCAGATGGGGCAGGCGGCCTACGCGTCGTCCAAGGCGGCCGTGGCCGGCCTCACGCTGCCGATGGCGCGCGACTTGTCGCGCAACGGCATCCGCGTCATGACCATCGCGCCGGGCATTTTCGAGACGCCGATGCTGATGAACATGCCGCAAGAGGTCCGTGATTCGCTGGGCAAGATGGTGCCGTTCCCACCGCGCCTGGGTCTGCCGACGGAGTTCGCCCACCTGGCCCGCGCCATCATCGAAAACGTGATGCTCAACGGCGAGACGATCCGTCTGGATGGCGCGATCCGCATGCAGCCAAAGTAGTTCTTCAGGGACGTGTCCTGAAAGCATTTCGAAGATGCTGTAGCATGTCTTCGATGTCGGGCGCCTGGTGCAAGTCCACGCGCCCGTTTGCTATTTCGGAGAACCGTTTGAACACACTCAGCAAGCTTGCGCTCGCCCTGGCATTGGCCGGCGCGACGACCACGCCCCTGTGGGCCCAGGATTCACTGCAGGCCGCGCCCGAAGCGGCGACTGGCTATACCGAGAAAAATGGCTGGCAGGCCAAGAAGTACATGGTCACCGCCGCCAATCCGCTGGCGGTCGAGGCCGGCTACCAGATCCTGCGCCAGGGCGGGGCCGCCATCGATGCGGCCATTGCCACCCAACTGGTGCTGACGCTGGTCGAGCCGCAATCGTCGGGCATCGGCGGTGGCGCGTTCATGGTCCATTACGACGGCAAGCAGACCCAGGCGTTCGATGGTCGCGAAACGGCGCCGAGCAAGGCCGACGAGCACCTGTTCGAACGGCCCGACGGCACGCCGCTGTCGCGCACCGAAGGCGTGGTCGGCGGCCGCTCGGTCGGCGCGCCGGGCGTGCTGCGCATGCTCGAACTGGCGCACCGCCAGCACGGCAAGCTGCCGTGGAAGGCGCTGTTCGCCCCGGCGATCCGCTTGTCGGAGCAGGGCTTCAAGGTCAGCCCGCGCATGCACAAGATGCTCGCTGGCGAAACGTTCCTGATCCAGGACCCGGTTGCCGCCGCCTATTTTTATGACGCGGCCGGCAAACCGTGGCCGGTTGGCCACGTCCTGAAGAACCCGGCGCTGGCCGCTACGCTGCGCGAGATTGCCGCCGGCGGCGCCGACGTGTTCTACACGGGCCGCTTCGCGCGCGACATCGCAGCCAAAGTGGCCGCGCACCCGACCAATCCAGGGCTGCTGACGGCCAAGGACATCGCCGACTACCGCCCCAAGGTCCGCACGCCCGTCTGCAGCGACTACCGCGCCTACACGGTGTGCGGCATGCCGCCGCCATCGTCGGGCGGGATCGCCGTGGCGCAGATGCTGGGCATGTTCGAGACCTTCGACATGAAGGCGCTGGCGCCGAAAGACGGCGTGCCGGGCGCAGACGCCGTGCACGTGTTCTCGGAAGTAGGGCGCCTGGCCTACGCCGACCGCAACCGCTACGCGGCTGACGCCGACTTCGTGCCGCTGCCGGGCCGTGGCATCCCGAGCCTGATCGACAAGGGCTACCTGACGGCGCGCGCCAGGTTGGTAGGTGCGCGCTCGATGGGCGAGGCCAAGGCCGGTACGCCGCCCGGGATGGAGGTTGCATGGGGCACCGATAACGCGATCGAGACGCCATCGACCTCGCACATGTCGGTTGTGGACGGCAATGGCGCCGGCCTTGCGATGACGACGACGATCGAAGACGCATTCGGTTCGCGCCAGATGGTCGACGGCTTCATGCTGAATAACCAGCTAACCGATTTCTCGTTCAGCGCGCGCGACGCCGATGGCCCGGTGGCCAACCGCGTCGAAGCGAACAAGCGCCCACGCAGCGCGATGTCGCCGACGATCGTGTTCGACCGCGCCAGCGGCAAGCTGGTGCTCGCCATCGGCTCGCCGGGCGGTCCGGCCATCATCAATTATGTGGCCAAGGTGCTGGTGGGCACGCTCGACTGGGACCTGAACGTGCAGCAGGCCATCGCGCTGCCGAACTTCGGCAGCCGTAACGGTCCGACCGAACTGGAACGGGGCCGCTTCCCCGACGCCACGCTTGACGTGCTGCGCGCGCGGGGCCACGCGATCCGGGTCAGCGAGCAGACATCGGGCCTGCACGGCATCGAACGTGTGATGGTAAAAGGCGTGCCGATGTGGTTTGGCGGCGCCGATCCGCGCCGGGAAGGTGTTGCCAGGGGCGATTAAGGTATCCCTAAAATGCAATCCGGCTCAAATGGGCCGGCTTTTTTATTTTATGAGATGCAGATTCCGGAATGCATAGCGAAGTGCTCCCGGCAGCGTGTCCATGTCGACGTATTGATTCAGGAGTTCGATCCGGAGCTTGTCCTTGCCGCCATACGCAGCAACAAGCCGGTTTGCATAGTCGATCATGAGACGCTGCTGAATGTCGCGCGAGTATTCCTCGGTGAAGTCGTCATCGGCCAGTCGGTAGGGGCCTTCGTGATCGATGATGACGCACGCTTGATGTTGCAGCATGATGATCGGCGCATATTCGTCGGTGATATAGCGCGGGAAGCGCATATCGTCGACGCGGTGCCGAACCTCATAGCCATTGAGCAGGTAGTAGACCCGGCCGGAGGCGTCGCTGGCGCTGGCAAAAATGAAGAAGGCGCGATGTGGATGGCCGCCCTCGTCCAGCGCCGGGCAATCGTTGCGTAATGTTGACGGGAAGGGCGCGAAATGGATTGTGGCGGGTTCATACCGAAGGCGAAGGACGGGATCTTCCAGAATGCGTGGCAGGGGTTGGGCGCACAGCAATCCGCTCAATGCACTGAACAGGATGGCGCAAACAAGTGGCTTGATCGTGTGGGACGTCATGGAAGCAGCCTCGCTATTCGTTGATTCCGGATCTGATCTACCATCTGACGGGCTTGTAAAAGGGCGCCAACGCCAGCGAGTTGGCGATCTCTATTTTGGCAGGCGCAAGTCCCTGAATGCATGGCGAAGCTCGTCCGGCAGCATGTCGAGATCCACGCGCTGCTTCAGGATTTGCGCCCGGAGCTTCTCCTTGCCACCAAAGGCCGAGGACAGCCGAGCGGCGAAGTCGATTGCCAACCTCTGGTGTATATCCTGGGGATATTCGTCATTGAAAACCGGACTCCTGAATGTTTCTCTGGCATCGTTATCAATGACCAGACATTCCGGACCCCGGACCATCACGATCAATCCATGGCCACCAGTCGAATACTCAAGAAGATTAGTGGAACCAGACTTTTTCCGAACATCATATCCATTGAGAAGATAATAGGTCCAGCCAGAGGCATCGCCGGTTTTTGCGAAGACAAACCATACACCTTGACGATACTCATCGTCGGCCAGGACCGGACAGTCGTTGACTAATTTGGAAGGCCACGACTCGAACCGAACCTTGGCGCGCTCATATCGCAAGTCGAGAAGCGGGTCTTCAAGAATGCTGGGTGGATCTTGTGCGCAGAGAGCGCCGCAGGCGGTAACGAGCATTACTGCAGCAATGTATTGCTTAAGGGCGATAGAAGACATGTGGGGGCCTTAGCTTTCTGTAAGTTGGACCTGACCAAAAGTCGCGCTGTTTGAAGTCGGAGATCCAGATTCGTCCATCGTACGCAGCAATATGCCCGGAGAAATTCCCTTTTGGATATGGCTGAATAACCACGACGTCGCCTTTCAACGGAATAAAAGCGTCTGAGTTTTCGACCTTCAGAGGATGAAAGCCAAGGCGCAGTAGTGTAGGTCCCCAGTCTTTTGCATGGATTGGATGTATTCCGTGCGTGGAGGCACCGCCGGCAGCAAGTGCTTCACGAACAAATTGGGCGCACCTTTTCTGACTCGTATCTTTTGCTTTGGTGCGCAAATGCGCCGTGTATCTTTCAATATCGAGAGGCATAGTAATACCTATGCAGTTCTGTTTTGCGCCAGATTCCATTCACCGACAGTCGAGCCGGCCCCGCCGCCAAATATTTTCTGCTGGCTGTACTTCCACCGCCCCTTCCCTTTGGTGCCATCGATTTGCAAATACACATCGCGTGCCATGATGCCCCCGGAAAGTGAATTGAGCTTGGAGTCTGGCGCGGTTCGACAAAGCGGTTTTTGGCGTGTCACAAGACCACGCAGGCAGAGTCGAATATTCGGAGTGACTGGGGCACCCAAGCGACAGTCTGCGACAAATTCTTGCCATTTCCATCCCATATTTGCCTCAAGACAAGCAGAATTTGCTAACCTGCTGGCGTGACGAACAAACAGAAAACCAGACCGGGCGTGACAGAAGATGGTGCGCGCGACGCCTGCCGGGGCGCGATTCTGCACGTCGCACTATGCGGCGACGTGCTGGCCTTGCGCGCGGCGTGACGATGCTGCGCACGTTCCTGCTCCTGGTGCTGCTGGCGCTGACCGCGCTATGCCCACCCCTCGCGCGCGCGGCGGCTCCTGAGCCGACCTTGCGCTTCGAGCACCTGTCGGTGCAGCACGGTTTGGCGCAGGAGTCGGTGCTGTCGATCCTGCAGGACGGCGACGGCTTCATGTGGTTCGGCACCCAGTCCGGCCTGTCGCGCTACGATGGTTACCGCTTCGTCAATTACCGCACCGAGATCGGCAACCCGCGCAGCCTGGCCAGCAACTGGGTGCGCGCGATGCTGCTCGATCGCCACGGGCGCATGTGGGTCGGCACCGACGGCGGCCTGAATCGCTATGACCCGGCCACCCGCAGCTTCACGCTGTTTGCGCCCAACGAACCGGCGCGGCGCGGTGCCGGCAACCGCCAGATCAAGACGATGATCAGCGATGGCCAGGACGGCCTGTGGATCGGCACCGCCGACGGCTTGCAGTATTTCGACATCGACACCGGCAAGTTCACCGTCTGGCACCACGTCCCGAACGATCCGCGCACGCTGCGCGACGACGGCATCCAGGCGCTGGCGCTGGGCGGTGACGGGCGCCTCTGGATCGGCAGCGCGGCAGGCCTGGACAGTTTGAGCGCGGACCGCCAGCGCGTCGAGCACCATGGGTCGGACCTGGCCGGGCGTGCACTTCCGGTGCATGCGCTGCTGGTCGACAGCCAGCAGCGGCTGTGGGTAGGCCGTTACGGCGGGCTTGAACGCCACGGCCAGGGTGGGCCTGGCAAGGGCGCGCTGCGCCGCTTCGGGGCGGGTGACGGCGTCGGCAACGAATGGATCACGACCCTGCGCCAGGATGCCGATGGCACCGTGTGGGCGGGTACGCACGACGATGGCCTGTATCGCTGGCGTGCGCAGGGCGACCGCTTCGACACGTTCCGCCATGAAGTCGCCGATCGCCACAGCCTGGGCGACAATTATGTCTCGGCGCTGTACCGCGATGACGTCGGTACGTTCTGGGCCGGCACCTGGTATGGCGGCGTCTCGCGCGTCGACCTGGGGGGCGGCGGCTTCGCCCGCATCGTCGGGCGTCCCGGCGAACCCCATTCGCTGGCCGACAACAAGATCCGCGCGCTGCTGCAGGATGGTGACCATCTGTGGCTCGGGTCGTCCACCGCGCTGCACCGGTTCGATCCGGCCACCGGCAAGGCTGACGTGTACCGGCACCAGAAGGACAATCCCAACAGCCTGATCGACGTGCCGGCAGCGGCCATCGTGCGCGATCGCGCTGGCCTCTTGTGGATCGGCAGCCGCTCCGGCGTGACGAGCTTCGACCCGGCCACGCGGCGCTTCCGGCGCTACATGCTGCCGGGCGACGCCGACGCCAACCAGGTGCGCTCGATGCTGGTCGATCGCGATGATGTGATCTGGATCGGCACGCGCGGCGGCATGCACCGGATGGCGGCCGGCACCCGCGCACTCACGAGTCTGCGGCATGACCCGGGCAAGGCGGCCAGCCTGACGGACGACACCGTGCGGCCGCTGCTGGAAGACCGCCGCGGGCGTTTCTGGGTCGGGACGGTCTCGGGCCTGGAACTGCTCGATCGCGCCAGCGGGCGGTTCCGCCACTTCCGCCATGATCCGTTTGACCCGAATAGTCTCAGCCACAACGAAGTGCAGTCGCTGTTTGAAGACAGCCGCGGTGACATCTGGATCGGCACCGGCGTGGGCCTGAACCGCATGGTCACGGGACCGGATGGCGCCCTGAGCTTCACGCGCTACACGACGCGCGACGGCCTGGTCGACGATTCGGTGTCGGCCATCCTGGAAGATGCGGACGGGCGCATCTGGACCAGCACGTCGAGCGGCATCTCGAGCTTCGACCCGGCCAGCGGGCGCTGGCGCAGCTACACGGCCGCCGACGGCATCAGCGAAGGCGCGTTCTTCGACACCGCGGCTTTGAGGACGACCGACGGCACGCTGTATTTCGGCGGCTTCAATGGCCTGACCGCGTTCGATCCGCGCGCGATCCACGACAACCGCATTCCGCCGCGTCCGACGATCACCGGGCTGCAGGTGTTCAACCAGCCGGTCGAAAAGGTCTTCCCGGGCCTGTTGCCGGGACCGATCGAGCATGCGAGCGCGATCACGCTGCCGTCCGACGCCGCCGTGATCACGGTCGAATTCGCAGCGCTGCATTACGCCGCGCCCGAGCGCAACCGCTTTGCCTACCGCCTCGACGGATTCGATGCAGGCTGGGTCAATGCCGGCGCCGACAAGCGCTTTGCCACCTACACCAATCTCGATCCGGGCACCTATGTGTTCCGGGTGCGCGCGGCCAACAAGGACGATGTCTGGAGCGAAGACGTGGCCGCGCTGGCGATCACGATCGAGCCGCCGCCCTGGGGCACGGCATGGTTCCGGATCGGGATGATCATCCTGACCTGCGGTGCGATTTACCTGGGCATGCGCATCCGCTTTGCGAGCCTGCGCCACCAGAAGGAGCGCCTCGAGCACCAGGTGAGCGCGCGCACCGAACAGGTCGAGCAGCAGAACCGCATGCTCGAACTCCAGACGGAGGAATTGCGCGAGCAGGAGCGGCGCGGCCGCCACCAGAGCAATGAGCTGGCGCGCGCCTACCGCGCCTTGCAGGACAACGAGGAAGTGCTGCGCCAGGCCAAGGAGCGCGCCGAGGATGCGACGCGCCAGAAGTCCGAATTCCTGGCCAATATGAGCCACGAGATGCGTACGCCGCTGGCCGGCGTGATCGGCATGCTGGGCTTCGTGCTGCGCGACCTGGCGCTGCGCGACAACACGCGCGAGCAGATCCTGCGCGGCCAGGCCAATGCCCAGGCCCTGCTGGGGATCATCAACGATCTGCTCGACTTTTCCAAGATCGAGGCCGGCAAGCTGACCCTGGAGCGGATCGATTTCGACCTGCACGCCAAGGTACGCAATGTGGCCAGCCTGTTCGACGAGCAGGCGGCCATGCTGGACCTGGCGTTTTCGGTGCTGGTCGACGACAACGTGCCGCGCTACGTGGCGGGCGATCCGACCCGCGTGCGTCAGGTGCTGGTCAACCTGGTCGGCAACGCCTTCAAGTTCACCAATGCGGGCGGCGTGACGATCCATGTCGAATGCCGGCCTGGCGAGCAGCACGAGGCGGGCAACCCCCACATGATCCGCTTCACGGTGCGCGATACCGGCATCGGCATCCCGGCGGCGGCCTTGCCGCGCCTGTTCCAGAAATTCGAGCAGGCCGACACCACCACGACGCGCCGCTACGGCGGCACGGGTCTGGGTCTGGCGATCTGTCGCCAGCTGGTCGAGCTGATGGGCGGGACCATCGGCGTGAGCAGCGTCGAAGGCGAGGGCAGCGTGTTCTCCGTGCTGCTGCCGCTGCGCGACGGCGTCGCGCCGGCCCACATCCCGCACGTGACGCACGCGCCGCACAGCCACCGGCTGGCGATCCTGTGCGCCGAGGATTTCCCGACCAACCAGATCATCGCGCGCCTGATGGTCGAGGAGATGGGGCATGCGATCGACATCGTCGACAACGGCGTCGAAGCGGTGGCGGCGTGCGCCCGCACGCGCTATGACCTGATCCTGATGGACGGTCGCATGCCCGAGATGGACGGCGCCAGCGCCACGCGCCTGATCCGCGCCGGCGGCCCGCACGACGCGCCGGTGCTCGACCAGCACGTGATGATCGTGGCGCTCACCGCCAACGCCAGCGGGGAAGACCGCGCGCGCTACCTGGCCTGCGGCATGGACGCGTTCCTGACCAAGCCGATCGACGAAGCGGCGCTGCACCTGCAACTGGCGCGCGCGATCGAACGCCAGTTGCAGCGCGGGTTTGTCCTGCCACTGATCGAGGACGGGCCTGTACCTGAACCTGCGCCGGCTACCCCTACGCCGGCTGCACCTTCCCCTGCTGCCCTCGATGCGCTGTTCGGCGTAGCGGCGCCGGTGCCAGCGCCGCCTGCCGCGCGCGCCGACAATCTGGGGCTGCGCCTGCGCGCGGCATTCTCTAACGACCTGCCGCGCCGGCGCGCCGAGCTGGATGCCGCGCTGGCAAGCGACGATTTCGAAGCCGCGGGCCGGATCCTGCACGGGCTGCGCGGCAGCGCCACTTATCTGGCCGAGCCGGCGCTGGAAACACTGTGCGCCGAACTGGAAGCGGCCGCCGACGGGCGCGACGCGCAGCGCCTGCGCGCGGGCTTGCCGGTCCTGGCCAGCTTCCTCGATGCCTTCGAAACGGGCGCCCCGTCCTGACACCTGCTTATAATGCAGGTTCTGACGAATCTGGTGGAGACGTGATGAACGTGCTGGTGGTCGACGATGACGTGGTGGCGCGCATGATGCTGATGCATCTGGTGGACAGCTGCGGCAGCCATGCGATCGTCGAAGCGGATGACGGCGCCGATGCCTGGCGCCAGCTCGAAGCGGGCCTGCGGCCTGACATCGTGTTCTGCGACCTGCGCATGCCGCACCTGTCCGGCCTCGAACTGCTGCAGCGCGTGCGTCACGATCCGGTGCTGGCGGCGCTGCCGTTCGTGCTGGTCTCGGCGGCGTCCGACAGCGCCACGATGGACGAGGCGGCGCAGGCTGGCGCCAGCGGCTACATCGTCAAGCCGTTCCGCCACGACGACGTGCGGGCCCAGTTCGAGCGCCTGTTCTTGCTGGCTGACGCGAACAACGCAAACGACGCGACCGACGCGGATGACGAGGCCCCGGAGGCCGTGGTGCGCCGGCTCGGCATCGACATCGAGCGCCTGCGCCTGTATCTCGATGGCCTGGCGCGCCAGTTGCAGGCAGCGCAGACCGGCCTGGCCGAAGGCGCCGAGGGTGCCGAACAACTTGCGCGCCTGCGCGCCGGCTGCAGCATGCTGGGCCTGCACGGCGCCGCCGCAGCGCTCGAGCAGGCGCCGCTGGCGGCTGGCCTGGCGCAGGCGCAGGCAGTAGTGATGCGCCAGATCGAGCGCGCGGCGCGTGCCTGATGCCGATGGCCTGCCTGCCCGCCAAAGTTCCTTGCTGCCGGTGTGCTTTGGACTTACAGTATCCCGCGGGTGTTGCCTGACCGGCGCTGCCGGTCGACTGCTTCGTTGTCAGCCGGGGATCACGCCATGAACGATGTCACCAGTGCAGCGCTGTGTCCCTCCGGCCACACCGATGGCTTCGCGCGTGCGCACTTGCCACCGCCCGATACCTGGCCCGACTTCCTGTTCGATCTGCCCGAGCTGCAGTACCCCGAGCGCCTGAACTGCGCGAGCGCGCTGCTCGATGGCGCAATCGCGCGCGGCTGGGGCGCGCGCGGGGCGCTGATCGGCGCGCGTGAACGCCTCTCCTACGCCCAGTTGCTGGCGCAGGTCGACCGGATCGCCTACGTGCTGCGCCACGACCTCGGGCTGGCCACCGGCAGCCGCGTACTGCTGCGCGGCGCGAACTGCCCGATGATGGCGGTCTGCATCCTGGGCGTGATCAAGGCCGGCTGCATCGTGCTGCCCACCATGCCGCTGCTGCGCGCGCGCGAACTGCGCGCCATCGCCGACAAGGCGCGCATCAATGCGGTACTGTGCGCCGATGGTCTCGTGGACGAAGTCGATGCGCTAGGCCTGAAGGTGCCGGTCCTGGTGTTCGGTGCGCCGGCGCCCGATGCACCCGATGCGCTGGAAGCACGGATGGCCCGCCACGACGCCCCGTTCATCGCCGCCGACACCGCGCGCGACGACGTCTGCCTGATCAGTTTCACGTCCGGCACCACCGGCATCCCGAAAGGGACCATGCACTTTCACCGCGACGTGCTGGCCGTGTGCGACTGCTTCCCGCGCCACATGCTGGAGGCATGTGCCGACGATATCTTCATCGGTACGCCGCCGCTGGCGTTCACGTTCGGGCTGGGTGGCCTGCTGCTGTTTCCGCTGCGCGTCGGTGGCGCGGGTGTGTTGCTTGAGCGCCTGAGCCCCGAGGCGCTGCTGGCGGCCATTGCCGACTACCGCGCCACCGTGTGCTTCACGGCGCCGACCTTTTATCGCCTGATGGCGGCGCAGGCGGACCGTTTCGACCTGACCAGCCTGCGCGCCAGCGTGTCGGCCGGCGAGCCGCTGCCGCTGGCCACGCGCGAGGCCTGGCAAACGGCCACCGGACTGGCGATGATCGACGGGATCGGTGCGACCGAACTGCTGCACATTTTCATCGCCAGCGCGGGCGCAGCCATCCGGCTAGGTGCGACCGGCAAGCCGGTGCCGGGCTATCAGGCCTGCATCCTCGATGCCGACGGCGTACCTGTCGGGCCGGGCGTGATCGGGCGCCTGGCCGTGAAAGGCCCCACCGGCTGCCGCTACCTGGACGACGAGCGCCAGGGTGATTACGTGCAGGGTGGCTGGAACATCACGGGCGACGCTTACGAAATGGACGCCGACGGCTATTTCTACTACCGCTCGCGCACCGACGACATGATCATCTCGGCCGGCTACAACATCGCCGGCGCCGAAGTCGAAGACGCGCTGCTGCACCATCCGGCGGTGGCCGAGTGCGCCGTCGTGGGGCGGCTCGACCCCGAACGCGGCCAGGTGGTCGAGGCCCACGTCGTGCTGCGCGCAGGGCGGGCGGGGTCGGACGAGCTGGCATGCGAATTGCAGGAATTCGTGAAGGCGCAGATCGCGCCGTACAAGTACCCCAGGGCCATTTTGTTCAAGGAAAAACTGCCTCGCACCGAAACCGGTAAACTACAACGCTTTAAATTACGCACGAACGCAGATTGAGGACAGCATGCAGGAAGTGGATGGACGTGAAGAAGACCCAGCGATGGGCGGGGCAGGCGAGCTGGACATGGAAAGCCGCCTGACGGACGAACATCACCAATCGCTGCGCCTGTGGCTGCGCATGCTGTCCTGCACGACGCGCATCGAGAACGAAATCCGCAGCCGTCTGCGCACGACGTTCGACATCACGCTGCCGCGCTTTGACCTGATGGCGCAGCTCCAGCGGCATCCGGATGGCCTGCGCATGGGGGAACTGTCCAAGCGCATGATGGTCACGGGCGGCAATATCACGGGGATTACCGATCAGCTCGAGCGCGAGCAGCTCGTGGTGCGGGTGCAGGATGTGAACGACCGGCGCGCGTCGGCCGTCAAGCTGACGTCAGCGGGGCGCGCGGCGTTCGACGAGATGGCGGCCGTGCATGAGCGCTGGATCGAGGAAATGCTGGCCGACGTGGCACCAGAAGACAAGGCGACGATGATCGCGCTGTTGTCGACCATGAAGCGCAGTTTACGGGTGGATGACGGGGTGTAGCTGGTCCCCCCGACTGGAATCGAACCAGTATCCCACGCTTAGGAGGCATGTGCACTATCCATTGTGCTACGGGGAGGACGCCCGCGCCGCCAGGTGCTGACGGCGCGAAGCAGGGCAGGCCTGCAGTCCGGCGGGCAGGCCCCGCAGGGCGGGCTGGTACCGTGAACCGGTTGCAATTATAGCCGGGATCGAAATAGAAATGCAGGTTCATGCCCGGCAGTCGGTACAATGTGCCCCTTATTCAATCAACGCACCTTTTCCCCCCGCGCCAAAAATTTTCGGCGCGACGAAACGCATACCGATCATGGCTGTCATCTCCATTAGTTCCGCTCAACTTGCTTTCGGCCACGTGCCGCTGCTCGACCACGCTGATTTTTCCCTCGAGACCGGCGAACGCGTCGGCCTCATCGGCCGCAACGGCACCGGCAAATCCTCGCTCCTGAAAGTCATCTCGGGCCGCTCGCGCCTGGACGATGGCTTGCTGGTGATGCAGCAGGGTGTCACCATCGCCTATGTCGAGCAGGAACCGGTGTTTGACCTGAGCATGACGGTGTTTGCCGTGGTTGCCGGCGGCATGGGCGACCAGCAGGCGATGCTGACGGAATACGAAGAACTGACCGGCAAGTTCGGCCAGGGCGACGACGACGCGCTGATGGAGCGCATGCATGTGATCCAGACCAAGCTCGACGCAAACGATGGCTGGAATCTGGCGCACAAGGTCGAGACCACGCTCGATCGCCTGAACCTGTCGGGCGACGCGTTGATGGGCACGCTATCTGGCGGTATGCAAAAGCGCGTGGCCCTGGCCGTGGCGCTGGTGTCGGCGCCGGACGTGCTGCTGCTGGATGAGCCGACCAACCACCTGGACTTCACGTCGATCAAGTGGCTCGAGAGCCTGCTGCGCGAATTCCGCGGCTCGGTCCTGTTCATCACCCACGATCGTAGTTTCCTAGACAACGTTGCCACCCGCATCATTGAACTCGACCGCGGCCGTCTGCTGTCGTTCCCGGGCAACTTCACGACCTATCAGGCGCGCAAGCAAGAATTGCTGGCCAATGAAGAAGTCGAAAACGCCAAGTTCGACAAGTTCCTGGCGCAAGAAGAAGTGTGGATCCGCAAGGGTGTGCAGGCACGCCGCACCCGCGACGAAGGCCGCGTGCGCCGCCTGGAAGCGTTGCGCTCACAGCGCGCGGTGCGCCGCGATCAGCAGGGCCAGATCAAGCTGGACGTCGCCACGGGCGAACGCTCGGGCAAGATCGTTGCCGATCTCGAGAACATCTCGAAGATGTATGGCGACAAGGTCATCGTCGACAACTTCACCGGCACCCTGATGCGTGGCGACAAGGTCGGTCTGATCGGACCGAACGGCGCCGGCAAGACGACGCTGCTCAAGATCATCCTGGGCGAAGAAACGGCCGACAGCGGCAAGGTCCGTCTGGGCACCAAGCTCAACGTCGCGTACTTCGACCAGATGCGCACCCAGCTCAATGAAGAAGCCAGCCTGGCCGACACCATTGCACCGGGCAGCGACTGGGTCGAAATCAATGGCCAGCGCCGCCACGTGATGACGTACCTGAACGACTTCCTGTTCTCGCCGGAACGCGCGCGTTCGCCGGTCAAGTCGCTCTCTGGTGGCGAGCGCAACCGCCTGCTGCTGGCGCGCCTGTTCGCCAAGCCGGCCAACTGCCTCGTGCTCGATGAGCCGACCAACGATCTGGACATCGACACGCTCGAGCTGCTCGAAGAACTGCTCGAGGAATACACGGGCACCGTGTTCCTGGTCAGCCACGACCGCACCTTCCTCGACAACGTCGTCACGCAGGTGATCGTGGCCGAAGGCGCCGGCAAGTGGCGCGAATTTGTCGGTGGTTATACCGACTGGGAACGCGTCAAGGCCGCAACGCCGGTGGTCCAGGCGCCGGTCAAGACCAGCGCACCGAAAGCGGACGAGGCGGCGGCCCCCGCTGCCAAGAAGGTCAAGCTGAGCTACAAGGAGCAGCGCGAGCTGGAAGAGTTGCCGAAGCTGATCGCGACGCTGGAAGATGAACAGTCGGCCATCACGGCGCAGCTCAACGGCCCGGACTTCTACAAGCAGAACCCGGCCGACGCCAAGCGCATCAATGCGCGCTTTGCCGAAATCGAAGACTTGCTGCTCGACGCACTCGAGCGCTGGGAAACGATCGAAGCGCGCTCGCGCGGCGTGTAATCCAACAGGGGCGGGCAATGGCCGGGCGGAGCGACTTTTCATGATCGACAACAACGAATCGCGCGCCGCCCGGCCAGCCGGCCCCGGTCCCGGGTCTGCGGCCCCGGCGGCCGACGAACCTTTCCTCACCCGCGCCGCCTGGGCGCGCATCCTGCCATTCGGCACCTATATCCTGTTCATGGTGGTTGGCGACCTGCTCGAGCGCATGGGCATGAGCCGCGCCGACCTGCGCTGGCTGTATCCGGTACAGGCCGGCGCCGTGCTGGCGCTGCTGGCCGTGTTCTGGCGCCAGTACGACGAGCTGCACCGGTTCGGCTTGCGCCTCTCGCACACGCTCGTTGCCATGGTCGTTGGCATCATCGTGCTGGTGTTGTGGGTCAATCTGACGCTGCCCTGGATGCTGCTGGGCAGCTCGCCCGGCTACGATCCCCGCACGCATGGCGAGATCGACTGGCTGATGGTGACGCTGCGGATCGCCGGCGCGGCGCTGGTCGTGCCCGTCATGGAAGAATTGTTCTGGCGCTCATTCCTGATGCGCTGGGTCGAACACGCCAACTTCAGACTCGTTGATCCGGCGCGTATCGGCTTCAAGGCGTTCGTGATCCCATGCGTGCTGTTCGGCTTTGAACACACGCTGTGGCTGGCCGGTATTGTGGCTGGCGTGGCCTATGGCGTGTTGTATATGAGGCACCGCAACCTGTGGTCGCCCATCCTGGCCCACGCTGTCACGAATGGGTTGCTGGGCGTCTGGGTCGTCTACACAGGGGGCTGGCAATTCTGGTGATTCCTCCGGTAGTACGACCCGTGGAAGACGACGACCATGCCAGTCCCTTCAGCGTTGCATCGCCTTTCCCCGGTCGCGCTGTGCGCCGGTGCCCTCTGGTGCGTTCCTGCAGGCGCGGCGCCCACGCCGTCAACTGAAGGGATACAACTGCTTGCCGGTATCGGCTGGGCCCACGACGACAATCTCCTGCGCCAGGCCGACGGAGCACCCGCGTTCGGCGACGGGCGCAGCGACAGCTACCGCACATTCGAAGCGGGTGTGGCGCTCGACAAACATATCAGCCGCCAGCGCATTGCCGCCACGGCCAGCGTGTCGAAGACCGCGTTCGATCGTTTCAGGCAGCTCGACTACACTGGCCACGACCTGCAAGCGACGTGGTTCTGGCACCTCGGCACGCAGTTCGACGGCCGTATCGAGGCGCTCGATATCCGGACACTCGCGCCGTACACCGACTTCAACAGCGACCAGCGCAACCTGCGCCAGCAGCGGCGCCAGGCATTCGATGCCGGCTGGCAGCTGCACCCGAGCTGGAAGCTGCGCGCAGGCGCCGAGCGCGACAAGGCAAGCTACGACCTGGCGATCCAGCGCTTCAACAACCGCACTGAAAAAGCATTCGAGACCGAACTGCTGTACCAGCCCAGGGGCGGCAGTGCGCTGGGCCTGGTCGCACGCCGCGTCAAGGGCAGTTATCCGTATCGGCGCCCAGCTGTCGCTACGATGCTGACGGACGATTTCACGCAGGACGAACTCAAGCTGCGTGTGAACTGGCTCGCTACCGGCTCGACCACGGTGCAGGGCCTGGCCGGCTACGTGCGGCGCGAGCAGCCATCGTATGGCGAAGGCGTCACGAGCGGCGTTAACGGCCGCATCAATGCGTTCTACACACCGCGCGGGCAGGTCAGCTATCAAGCGGGCGTGTGGCGCGAGTTCGCGCCCATCGAAAGCCCGTTCGTCAGTTACACGCTGAACAAGGGTGTCAGCATTGGCGTCAATTGGGCGGCCAGCGCCAGGCTGGCGCTCGAGGCCAGCGCGACCTACGAGCGGCGCAGCTACACGGGGCGGGGCGACTTTGCCGGCGCCGATGCGCTGCGTGACGCGATCCGTTCGGCCAGCGTGCGCGCCGTGTGGCAGGCCCGGCCCGGGGTGAAGGTCGTTGCCACAGTGGTCCATCAGGCGCGTACCGCTTCCGGGCTCGGCATTGGCAAGTTCGATGCAAACGTGGTGCAGGTCAGCGCCAATGTGTTGTTCTGATGGCGATTCTGTTGACGTGAGGTCGATGGTTTTTTTGCGAGAAAACGCGCATTGGTTGCGCTGGCGCTAGCGCAGTCAGGCCGGCGGCTTTTTGGTGGAACCGATGGGTTGCTGACGCATCGAATGGCATGTTGGGCGTGTGTTTGCCGCCCCGTTGCAACGATCACCGATGCTGGAGGAATCATGAAGCGTATCGTCATATGGATCGCGGGCCTGGCGTTGATGCTGGGTATGGGTATGGGTATGAGCGCAGCCGGCGCGGCCGAAGTGCTGCTGGGGCCGGGGGACGTGGTCAAGCTGTCGGTGTATGGCAGTCCCGACCTGTCGATCGAGACCCGGGTCAGTGAAAGCGGCCATCTCACGTTTCCGTGGCTGGGGCAGGTGGCTGTCGGCGGCATGCCGGTGGCGGTGGCCGAGAAAACCATCGCAAGCCTGCTCGAAAAGGGCGGCTACCTCAAGCAGGCCCAGGTCAATATGCTGGTGACGACCCTGGCGAGCCAGCAGATTTCGGTGCTTGGCCATGTGAACCGGCCCGGGCGCTATCCGGTGGACGGGCGCCGCCGTGTGCTCGACATGCTGGCGCTGGCCGGTGGCATCCACAGCGATGGTGGCGACATGATCAGCCTGGTGCGCACGCGCGATGGCAAGACCCTGCGCGAGACCATCGATGTGGTCGACATGGTGCGTACGGGCGAGCTCGACAGGGATGTGGAAGTGGCCGGCGGCGACATCATCTTTGTCGAACGGGCGCCGCGGGCGTATATCACCGGCGAAGTCAGTCGTCCGGGACCATTCCGGCTCGAGCGCGGCATGACGGTTCAGCAAGCCTTGTCGGCTGGCGGCGGCTTGAGTCCGCGCGGCAGCAGCAATGGCATCCGCATCACGCGCAAGGCAGTTGGCGGTCAGCCGGTTTCGCTCGATGCCCGTGCCAGCGACATCGTCCAGGTCGATGACGTGATTGTCGTGCGCGAAAGCTGGTTCTAGACGGCCATTGCCTTCGCCTCTACTGTTACGTTGCCACCAGCCCAACAGGGCCAGCGTGGCGACACACTTCTTGCATGGATGGCATCATTTCCTTGAAAAACATTGATCAAGGATAGAGGCATGCAAGGGTGGTGGACACAAAGCTGGGAGACGATTCAACACGAATTTTCCGATCTGGGCGATGCCGAAGATGTGACGATCATCGTCGTGCGTCTGCTGGTGGCGGCGGTGCTGGGTGGTTTGCTTGGGTATGAGCGCGAAACCAAGGGGGCGTCGGCCGGCCTGCGCACGCACATGCTGGTCTCGGTTGGCTCGGCGTTGTTCGTCCTGATTCCTTTGCAGGCCGGGATGACGATCCAGGACTTGTCGCGCGTGTTGCAAGGGGTTACGGCTGGAATTGGTTTCCTTGGTGCCGGCGCGATTCTCAAGCAGCGCGATCAGAACGACATCAAGGGGCTGACCACTGCCGCCAGTGTCTGGATGACGGCGGCCATCGGCGTTTCCGCCGGCATGGGGCGTGAAGGCACGGCAGTGCTGAGTGCGCTATTTGGACTGGTCATCCTCGCGTTCGTTCGCTCGCCCAGCAAGCGCAACGCTGACTGACAGTGGGGCGGCAGCGTACGCCAGTAGGCCAGGTGTACGTGCCAGCGCTGAGGCTCCACGACGCCTCCAGTGCATCGGCGCCCATGACAACTGCTTGAATCACGCCATGCGCTGACCCGCTGTTGCACCGGCTATCTTGTTGTTGTTTGCCAACTTCTTGCTGCGGCAATGGCAAGCGCAATCTTGATTGTATTCTTCCGCATGACATCGGCGGGACCCACGCGGCATTCTCAAGCCCGGTCAACACCGCCCGACGTTGCACGATCCTGGCAGGCTGGTCTTCCTCGACTACGCATCTCGAATCGTGCGTAGCTACCGACACAGATGAATGTATTATCGGAAAAATTGTGCCTTTACCAAGTGCTTGAGCGCGAGGGTGCGGCGTTCATCGCCCCTACACCGGAGGTACGCTGCGATCCACGGACGCCGGGCGGCGGATGGCAATCGGTTGACGAGGCAGAATTCTGCATGAAGGAAGCGCAATGAACGGAACAAACATGGTGAGGCTGGTGAACCGCTTGCGCTGCATGTCGGTGGCCGAGATGGGATACCGGGTCCAGCAGGCTACTGCGATCCGCCTGGGGCGGAGCATGGCGGGCCGCACGCAGCTGGCGCTGGCGCGCTCGGCGCCCCCGGCCATGCCGACCCTGAACCTGGGCGTGCGCGGTGCGCCCGAGCTCGATCAGGGCGAGGTCGATGCGTTGCTGCTGGACGCCGAGCGCATCTGTGCAGGCCACGTCGTGCTGTTTGCCGACGGCCGCTTCGACGTGGGCGTGCCAACCGCATGGAACCGCGATCCCGACACCGGCGTGACCGCACCGGCCGTGTACCGGGGCGACCTCGCCATCAACGACCGCGAGTTGGTGGGCGACATCAAGCATGTCTGGGAGCTGAATCGCCACCTGCACCTCGTGCGGCTGGCACAGGCCTGGACACTCACGCGCGATACGCGCTGGATGGATGCGCTCGAGCAAAACCTGCGCAGCTGGCTCGAGCAGTGTCCGCCACTGACCGGCCCCAACTGGACCAGTTCGCGCGAGCTGGGCATCCGGCTGATCAACTGGAGTCTGATCTGGCAATTGATCGGTGGTGACCGCAGCGCGCTGTTCGAGGGCGACGCCGGTCAGCGCCTGCGCGCCGACTGGCTCGGCAGCATCCACGCCCATTGCCGTACGATCGCGCGCCATCTGTCGCGCCATTCGTCGGCCAACAATCACCTGATCGGCGAACTGGCCGGCCTGTACATGGGCGCCGTCACCTGGCCGTGCTGGAAAGAGTCGCGCGATTGGCAGGCGCTGGCGCAGAACGAGCTGGAAGTGGAGGCCCAGGCGCAATTCTCGCGCGATGGTGTCAACCGCGAGCAGGCCTTTGGCTACCACTTGTTCGTCTGTGAATTTTTGTTCGTGGCCGGCTTGCTGGCCCAGACCGGCGGCCACACCCTGCGACCGTTTTCGCGCGCGTACTGGGGCAGCCTGCAGCGCGCGCTGCGCTTTTTACGCTCGGTACGCGATGTCGGTGGCAATGTGCCTGCCGTGGGCGACGCCGACGATGGTTGCGTGTTCCGTCTGGACGCCTCGGGCATGGACCGCGCCGCGCAGTTGCTGGCGCTGGGCGACACCGTCTTCGGCGGCCATGCCGACAGCCACCCGGGCGTGCGCTGGTTGCTGCACACGCTGCCGGGCGGGCGGCCCGATTGCGATCCGCACGAGGTCGATACGGGCTGGGCCTTTCCCGATGGCGGCTACCTGCTGTTCGGCAATCGCTTTGGCGAAGCCGACGAAATCAAGGGCCTGCTCGACTGCGGCCCACTGGGCTACCTGGGCGTGGCAGCCCATGGCCACGCCGATGCGCTGGCGCTGGCCCTGTCAATCGCGGGTGAGCCGTGCCTGGTCGATCCCGGTACCTATTCATACGGGCAGGACGACAAATGGCGCGATTACTTCCGCGGCACGTCCAGCCACAACACGGTGCGCATCGACGGCGTGGACCAGTCGGTCTCGGGCGGACGTTTCATGTGGCTGCGCAAGGCTGCGGCCAGCATCGAGCGCATGCCGGCGTCGCCCCACGAATTCGATTTCCGCGGTTCCCACGACGGCTATGCGCGCTTGCCCGATCCAGTTCGCCATGTACGCAGTGTCCGCTTCGAGAGCGTCAGCAACACGCTGACCGTGCGCGACGAGGTGTCCGGCAAGAAGCCGCACAAGGTCGAATTGTTCTGGCACTTCGCGCCCGGGCTGGACGTGCGCCTGACCAGCAACGGCCTGGCCGTACGGGGCCGCCGCTTCGTGCTGCAGATGCAGGCCAGCGGCGAGGACCTGCACCTCGAACTGGTGCGCGGCGCCGAAAATCCGCCGCTCGGATGGTATTCGGCCACATACCAGTCCAAGGTGCCGTGCGACGTCTTGCGGATATCGACCGTGTCGTCCGCCGTGCCGGTGGAGTGCAAGTTTTCCATCACGTTCATCGACGAAAAGTAGCGCATTGCCCGTAGCAAAGGCACCCCGCGCATGCGGCGTGTCGCTGCCAAACTCCGGGAGCAGGGCGCATGTCGAATCTCATGTTGCAGTGCAATCTTGAGCATGGGAACGAGTATTGCTTCGTGCACACGCGTGCGTGCGCACGGAATCGATCAATGCATTGTAAAATAGATAAGCTTTAGCTGCGGGACATCCCGAACCGCGTTGCAGCGCCGCTTGTACAGTGTCCAGCCTCACCCGGTGACCTCGATCCGTACTGCGGCGCCTTGCCGCGCAAGTGGCAGGCAGGCATGAATTCTCGTTGGGTACACACGAAGATATCGTGCGCGGGTCGAGCAGATGTATTCTAGGCATGGTGCGCCGCAACCGCGGCAACCGGCTGTCGCGCCGGCCCCGTTGTTCGAAGCACAATGATTGCCACGTTCCGGGAACGCGCGCACCAGCAGCGAACAGACGTGAATAGCAGTAAATAGCATCAAGCACTGGCTGGAAGCATCACGGCTATTGCACACAATCGATCACAAAAAGTGAAGGCAGAGAGCAAACACATGAAGATTCTCGTTACTGGCGGCATCGGTTACATCGGTTCGCACACGGTCGTTGAACTGCAAAGCGCAGGCTACGACGTGGTGGTGCTCGACAACCTGTCCAATGCCCAATTGTCGGTACGCGACCGCGTGCAGCGCATCAGCGGCAAACCATTCGCCTTTGTCGAAGCCGACATCCGCGATCGCGCGGCGATGGAAGCAGCGTTCGCCGAGCACAAGCCGGAAGCGGTCATTCACTTCGCCGGCCTGAAGGCGGTGGGGGAGTCGGTCGCCGAGCCGCTGCGCTACTACGACAACAATGTCTCGGGCAGCGTCGTGCTGTTCGAAACGATGGCCAAATTCGGTTGCAAGTCGCTCGTGTTCTCGTCGTCGGCCACCGTGTATGGCGACCCGGCTTCGGTGCCGATCCGTGAAGACTTCCCACTCTCGGCCACAAACCCGTACGGCCGCAGCAAGCTGATGATCGAAGAGATCCTGCAAGACCTGGCCAAGGCCCAGCCCGACTGGCGCATTGCGCTGCTGCGCTACTTCAATCCGGTGGGCGCCCACGAGAGCGGCCTGATCGGCGAAGAGCCAAGCGGCATTCCCAACAACCTGGTGCCTTACATCGCCCAGGTTGCCAATGGCCAGCGCGAGAAACTGTCGGTCTTCGGCGGCGATTACAACACGCCCGACGGCACCGGCCAGCGCGATTACATCCACGTCGTCGACCTGGCCATCGGCCACGTCAAGACATTGGACCGCCTGGCCAAGGGCCCGGGCATCGTCGCGTACAACCTCGGAACGGGGCGCGGTAACAGCGTCCTGGAAATGATTCGTGCGTTCGAAGCGGCCAGTGGCCGCACGGTCGCCTACCAGATCGTCGACCGCCGCCCAGGTGACGTGGCGAAATGCTACGCCGACCCGGCCAAGGCACGCGACGAACTCGGCTGGACCGCCGAACGCGATGTCGCTCAAATGTGCGCCGATGTATGGCGCTACCAAACCACTGCCAAATAATTCAAAGGAACATCGAATGAAAGCCATGATTCTCGCCGCAGGCAAAGGGACGCGCGTGCGTCCACTCACCTACGATCTGCCAAAACCGATGATCCCGCTGCTGGGCCGGCCCGTGATGGCTTACCTGGTTGACCACCTCCGCAAAAACGGAATCTCCGAGATCATGGTCAACGTCAGCTGGCTGCATGAGAAAATCGAAGAGTACTTCGGCGAAGGCGAGCAGTTCGGCGTCCAGATCGGTTACTCGTTCGAGGGTTACACGAAAGACGACGGCGAAGTCGTGCCGATGCCGATCGGCTCGGCCGGCGGCATGAAGAAGATCCAGGAATTCGGCGGCTTCTTCGACGACACCACGGTCGTGCTGTGCGGCGACGCACTGATCGACCTCGACCTGAAGGCGGCCCTGATGGAACACCGTCGCAAGGGCGCGATGGCCACGGTCATCACCAAGGAAGTGCCCTGGGACAAAGTCTCGTCGTACGGCGTGGTCGTGACCGATGAAGAAGGCCGTATCCAGGAATTCCAGGAAAAGCCAGCCGAAGCGGACGCCAAGTCCAACTTCATTTCGACCGGTATCTATATCTTCGAACCGGAAGTCATCGACCTGATCCCGTCGGGCGTCTCGTTCGACATCGGCTCGGACCTGTTCCCGCTGCTGGCCGAGCGCGGCCTGCCGTTCTACGCACAGGGCCGGCCGTTCAACTGGCTCGACATCGGCACCATGAGCGACTACTGGGAAGTGCTGCAGACCGTGCTGACCGGCGAAGTGAACCACATGCACGTGCCGGGCATTCAGATCAAGCCGGGCCTGTGGGTCGGCCTGAACACCAGCATCGACTGGGAAGGTACGACGATCGAAGGGCCGGTATACATCGGTTCGGGTTGCAAAATCGAAGCCGGTACGCGCATCGTGGGCCCGACCTGGATCGGCCACGGCAGCCACATTTGCGAAGGCGCCGAAGTCGTTCGCAGCGTCTTGTTTGAATACACACGGGTGTTGCATGATGTAACATTGAATGAAATGATTGTATTCAAGGAATACAGTGTCGACCGAAATGGCGAGATGAAGCACACTTCCGAGTATTCTTCCGAAGAGTGGCTCAATGCACGCGATCGCCGCACCTCGCGTCGCAAGGACACCCCGGACACCAACGAGTCAAAGAAAGAGAAAGTCAGCGCATGAAGATCTATCCAGTCATCCTTTCCGGCGGCGCCGGGACCCGCCTGTGGCCCCTGTCGCGTGCCGTTCTGCCAAAGCAGTTGCTGCCACTGGTTGCCGACAAAACCATGCTGCAGGACACTGCCTTGCGCGTGACGAACTGGCCTGGATTGATGGCGCCGCTGGTTGTCTGCGGCAATGATCACCGTTTCATGGTGGCAGAGCAGTTGCGCGAAGTAGGCATCACGCCGCTGGGCATCCTGCTCGAGCCAGTCGGCCGCAATACGGCGCCAGCCGTGGCCGCGGCTGCGCACCATCTGCAACAGATCGATCCGGAAGCCGTCATGCTGGTGTTGCCGGCCGATCACGTCATCGAGAACGTTGCTGCCTTCCGTGAAGCGGTCGAGCGCGCGACGCGCCTGGTCGCTGCCGGCAAGCTGGCCACGTTCGGCATCGTGCCAAAGACGCCGGAAACCGGCTACGGCTACATCCGCCGTGGTGAGCCGGTCGCCGAGTGCAGCGATTGCTACAACGTGGCGCGCTTCGTCGAAAAGCCGGATGCCGCCACCGCCGAAGGCTTCGTTGCCGAAGGCACGTATTACTGGAACAGCGGCATGTTCATGTTCGGCGCCGCGCGCTACCTGCAGGAACTGCAGGAGCACGCGCCAGCCATCGCTGCTGCCGCCGACCAGGCCATGCACGCCGCCTACCGCGACCTCGATTTCTGCCGTCTCGACGAAACCGCCTTCTCGGCATGCCCGTCCGATTCGATCGACTACGCGGTCATGGAGTACACGCGTGACGCGGCAGTCGTGCCGGCCGACATCGGCTGGAATGACGTCGGTTCGTGGTCGGCCCTGTGGGAAACCCAGCCGAAAGATACCAACGGCAATGCCCAGCGCGGCGACGTCTATCTGGATGGCGTGAAGAATTCGCTGGTGCGCGCCGAAAGCCGCATCGTGGCGGTCGTTGGCCTCGAAGACATCGTCGTAGTGGAAACGCAGGATGCCGTGCTGGTCACGAGCAAGAGCCAGGTGCAGCGCGTCAAGCAGGTGGTCGAACACCTGAAGTCGAAAGAGCGCACCGAGCACTTGCACCACACCAAGGTGTATCGTCCATGGGGCCACTACGAAGGCATCGATGCGGGCGACCGTTTCCAGGTCAAGCGCATCACGGTCAAGCCGGGCGAGAAGCTGTCGCTGCAGATGCACCACCACCGCGCCGAGCATTGGGTCGTGGTGTCGGGCACGGCGCGCGTGACGTGCGGCGATACGGTCAGCCTGCTGTCCGAGAACGAATCGACGTACATCCCGATCGGCATGAACCACCGTCTGGAAAACCCGGGCAAACTGCCACTGCACATCATCGAAGTGCAATCCGGCAGCTACCTGGGTGAAGACGATATCGTCCGCTTCGAAGATATCTACAAGCGCGCCTGATTCTCTAGGCCGCACTACGCTGATACCCGGACGGTCGGTTTGACCGATCGGGTATCGGCGGCAGTGGCGCCACGCGCTGCTGGGTTACCAAAGCCTGTATCACCTGTCCAACCCCGGCCAGGCCCACGCTTTTTCCACACCGACGAATGTTGCCTGCCGTGCCCTGGCGGCAATCCGCTCGTCCGTTAGCGGTCGTCCTCAGACACTAATTCCCGATTGTGTTGTATGCATGCTGAAGATTAGTTCCTTCGGACTAATGCGGCGTCATCATGTTGTCAATTTGCGCATTTACTATGATTTTTGTTAATGAATGCCGCAAGCATGTCTTGCACGACAACCAACAGGGAATCCATGACCACCTTTGCATCCTTCATGCCACGGCGCACGCTGCTGGCGACATTGATCGCGGGCTTTGCTGCGACAGCTTCGGCTGCCCCGGGCGACGTTGTGATCAGCCAGCTGTACGCCCATTCGAATAATGCCGGCGGTCAGTGGAGCCACGACTTCGTCGAGCTGTTCAATCGCAGTTCCTCGCCAGTCAGTCTGGATGGCATGAGCTTGCAATACCAGTCGGCAACTGGCACTGCCTGGGGTTCCGTCACCCGCCTGCCGGCCGTGGAACTCAAGCCCGGCCAGTATTTCCTGATGGTCGGCCGCACCGGCACCCAGGCCAACGCCATGCCAGTGGGCACGGGCGACGTGACCAGCACCAGCTTCGACATGGCGGCAGGCGGCGGCAAAGTGGCGCTGTCCGGTAGCACGACGCAAATGCCCGCGGGCGATGGCACGAATCTGATCGATCTGGTGGGCTTCGGCACCGCCAACCGCGCCGAGGGCGCGCCGGCACCGGCCCCATCGACCGTCAATTCGATCCAGCGCGCCGCACTGGGCTGCCAGGATACCGACAACAACCGCGACGACTTTGCCGCCGCGCCCGTCACCGGCCCACGCAGCATGGCCTCGGCCATCCAGGCTTGCGGCGGTCCGGTCGTGCAGCCGATCGTGCTGACTTGCCCGGCCGCGGTCCAGGTCGCGCAGGGCAGCAGTTCGTCGACCGTCCTGTCGGCCATCGACGGCGACAGCATCGTCAATAGCGCCAGCATCATCTCTGGCGCTCGTCCTGGCATCAGCCTGCTCGACTTCGCAGCAGCCGGCGCCGTTGGCGGACGCGCCCAAGCGCGTCTCGTCATCGCCGATACGCTGGCCGCAGGCAGCTACCCGGTCCAGATCCAGTTCGGCAACGCCGCCGGCGATGCCGAAACCTGCGCCGTCAACGTCAATGTCGCCGGTGAATTGCGCATTCCTGCAATCCAGGGCTCGGGCGCAAGCAGCCCCTATGTCGGCACGGTCCAGTCCACGCAAGGCGTGATCACGGCCAAGATCGGCAGCGGCTTCTTCATTCAGGACGCCGCAGGCGATGGCGACCCGTCGACGTCGGATGGCCTGTATGTCTTTGGCGCGCAGACCGATGCGCCGATCGGCGAACTGGTGCGCGTGACCGGGACGATCATCGAGTACCGCCCAACCGGCGCCAACCGCACCTATACCGAATTTTCCAACGTCACCGGCGTGCAGCGCCTGGGCGCCGGTCCGGCGGTCACGCCGACCAATATCGTGCTGCCGAACGCGGATCTGGCCAGTGTCGAAGGCATGCTGGTGCGCTTTGCGTCGCCATTGACCGTGAATGGCAACCGCAACGTTGGTGATCGTGGCGAACTGATCTTGGCCAATGGCCGCCGCGAAAATCCAACCAACCGCTTCCCACTCGGCTCGCCTGAAGCCCTGGCGCTGTACCAGGAACACCAGGCCAACCAGATCGTGCTGGACGATGGCATCTTTATCGCGCCGACCGTGATTCCGTACCTGGCCGACGATGGCACCGTGCGCGTCGGCGACACCGTCACCGACCTGACGGGCGTCATCGACTATGGCGCACTGGGCGGTGGCGGCGCCGGCTTCAAGCTGCAGCCGACCATGGCCCCGACCTTTGCGCGCACCAATGAGCGCACCGCTGCGCCGATCGTGCCAGCGGGTATCAAGGTCGGCAGTGCCAACGTGCTCAACTTCTTCACGACCTTCACCGACGGGCGTGATGCCTGGGGCCGCACCGGCCAGGGCTGCACGATCGGCAACTCGACGTCTGCCGGCAACTGCCGCGGTGCCGACAACACGGCCGAATTCATCCGCCAGCGCGACAAGATCGTCAAGTCGCTGGCGGCGCTCGATGCCGACGTCGTGGGCCTGATGGAAATCCAGAACAACCGTGACATTGCAGTCGGTTACCTGGTCGAGCAGCTCAATGCCGCCACGGCGCCGGGCAAATACGCCGTCGTGCCACAGCCGGTTGCGCTCGGTACCGATGCGATCCGCGTCGCGATGATCTACAAGCCGTCGGTCGTGTCGCTGGTGGGCGGTGCACTGTCAGACGGCAACGCCGTCAACAACCGTGCGCCGATGGCCCAGACCTTCATGGCCAGCAATGGCGGGGGCAAGTTCTCGGTGGTCGTGAACCACCTGAAATCCAAGGGCGGTTGCAGCGGCGCCGGCGCCGGCGATACCGATCCGGGCAACGGCGCAGGTTGCTGGGACCGTACCCGCACCCAGCAGGCCCAGCGCCTGACCTCATACTTCATCCCGCAAGTGATCGCGGCCGCCGGCGACCCGGACGTGCTGGTCATCGGTGACCTGAACGCCTACGCCTTCGAAAGCCCGATCAACCACCTGACCGGCGTGGCCGGCATGGTCAACCTGCTCGAGCGTTTCGTGCGCCCGAACGCGATGCCGTACTCGTACGTGTTCGACGGCCTGTCAGGCTACCTCGACCACGCACTGGCAAGCAGCTCGCTGGCCGCGCAAGTGGTGGGCGCCGCCGAATGGCACAGCAATGCCGATGAGCCGGAAACCATCGACTACAACCTGAACGATACCGTGCAGGATCCATACCGCAACAACGCCTACCGCGCATCGGATCACGATCCACTGGTGGTGAGCCTGAACCTGACGCCGGCGTTCAGCGATGTCACGGCTTCGGTCAGTGTGGTGCTGGGCGGTTTCAGCATCAACCGTGCGACCGGCAAGACCAGCGGCAATGTCACGATCACCAACAAGAGCGCACAAACCCTGACCGGTCCATTGCACCTCGTGTTGCAAGGATTGCCTGACGGCGTCACGCTCGACAACGCCACCGGCACGCGCGGCGGTTCGCCGTACCTGACGTTGCCACAATCGAGCATTGCGCCGGGCGCAACCATCACCTTCGGCACCACGTTCACCAATGGTGCCAAACGTAATTTCATCTACACACCGCAGCTGATCTCTGGCGCGTTTTAAAAGGAAAACCTCATGTCGCTCATTCATTCTCTGTTTTTCCGCGCGCTGCTTGCCTTGACCATCGCTGTGGGTGCGCCTGCCGCGATGGCCGGGCCGACCTACCGCGTCTCCCTCGATACGACGGCGCTGGCGGGCAGCACCGGGTATCTCGATCTTGGCCTGAACGGTCCGGTGGACGCCTCGCCAACCATGGCCAATATCAGCAATTTCAGCGGTGCCTTCCTCCAGGGCACCATGTACTCGGGTACCGCGAGTGGCAACGTCGAAAGTGGTGTATTCCTGGCCAATGGTCCCGAATTCAATTTCTTTGATCAACTCGTCGCATTCGGAGGAATGTTCAGCTTTGACGTCGACATTGATTTTGGCAACGGCACCAACGGCAGTCTGTTCAGTGTGGCATTCGTGGATGATCAGTTCAATTACCTTGGTGCCGCTGGTAACCTGATTGAACTGAATCTCGTTGCTGGACAACCTGCGCAGTTGTTGACGCTGGAGACCGCATTTGCGAGCGTGGCCGAAGTCCCTGAACCAGGCGAATGGCTGCTGCTCGCCACCGGCCTGCTGCTGATCGTCGCTACCCGCCGGATGCAACAGCGCGGCTGAGCCCTGCACGACAGATAAATCGGGCGCAGCGACTGCCAAGTCACTGCGCCCGATTTATTCATTAAACATCTAAATACGCTAAAGAAATTGTATTTATAAACATCCGATCCTTGGGGCATAGTCGTTGTATTGTCGCGCAGACATTACATATGCCTTCCATGCCAGTCCAGATTCTCGCGGTCGATCCTGACCCTGCTGTCCAGCAATTATTGAGGCTCAATTTCGGCAGCGCCGGCTATCTGGTCGAGTGTTGCCCGGATGCGGAAAGCGCGCTACTACGCATGGCGCGCGGCTTGCCGAACCTGGTGCTGATCGAGTGGGAGTTGCCGGGCCAGAATGGCGAGACGCTCGTGCGCCGCCTGCGCGCACATGCGAAGACGCGCGACATGGGCGTGATCATGCTCACGGAACGCGGCGCCGAGGCCGACAAGGTGCTGGCGCTGGAATCGGGCGCCGACGATTACGTCACCAAACCCTTCAGTCCCCGCGAATTACTGGCGCGCACGCAGTCCGTGCTGCGCCGCCTGGCGCCGGTCGGCGCTGCGGCTTTGCGCGACGGTGGCCTGCACCTCGATCCGGACACGTTGCAAGTGAGTGCCGGCGGTCGCCCGATCCTGCTCGGTCCCATCGAATTTCGTCTGCTGGCGTTTCTGATGCGCCATCCCGAGCGCGTGCATTCGCGGCCGCAGTTGCTCGACCGTGTCTGGGGCCGTCATGCAGTGCTCGACGAACGGACTGTCGACACCCACGTCGGGCGCCTGCGCCAGGCGCTGGGCGCGGACGGGCAGGGCGAGCGCATCCAGACCGTGCGCGGCGCCGGCTACCGCTTTACCGCCGGCCTGCCGGCGCTGGCGAGCGCAGCATGACAATCCTCGACAAGCTGGAGCAGGAATACCTGTTGCGTACGATCGAGTCGGGGGTCGAGCTGACCGAGCGGCGCCAGCTGTTCTTGTGGACGCAGGGCGCCTTCCAGGCGCTGCTGCCGCACGAGATCATGCTGTGCGTGAGACTCGATGCGACCGGCGCCGTCGACCATGTCGAGTGCCTGCACCGCGCCGTGCTCGACCGCGCTGCGCTGGCGCAGCTCAAGGTCCATGTGGCGCCGGCGCTGGTCGCGCGCTGGCAGGCGGGGCGCGCCATGCCCGTCGCGGTCGATGCCGCTGACATTGCCCTGCGCGCGACGGGGATGGACCACGCGCTCGTGCATGGCAGCGCGCAACCGGGGGCAGCCGGCACGGTATTCGCGCTACTGGGCATGCCGTCGTCGCCGGATGCGCGCCACGTCTATTTTCTGCAGCTGCTGCTGCCGTATCTGCATCTGGGATTGCTGCGCATGCCGGTCGCGGCCAGCGCCGGGCAGGGCGCCGACAGCGCGCCGGTGCGGCCCCTGAGCGGGCGCGAACTGGCCGTGCTCGACCGCATACGGGCGGGGCACAGCAACGAAGAAGTGGCGCGCCAGCTTGGCATCAGCGCGCTGACGGTGAAGAACCATCTGCAGCGCAGCTACCGGGTGCTTGGCGTGGCCAACCGGGCGCACGCGGTGGCGCGCTGCATGGCGCTGCGTCTGCTCTGATCGCCGCTGCAAGATAATCCCAGCCGCGCGAGGCAGCCGCAATTCGCTTGACCGCATGCCGATCGCACGCGAAGATAGCCCCATGAACAAACTCTTACTTTTGCTGCTCGTCAGCTGCGCCGCCTGCACGAGCCAGGCCCAGGGTCCCGTCCGCGCTCAGGTCAAGGGAGAAACCTCCATCAGCACGGCGCCGGCCGATACGCTGGCCGAGATCCGGCGCCAGATCGGCACGCCGACGTGCAGCGACAACGCGCAATGCCGCACGCTGCCGGTGGGCGCCATGGCCTGTGGCGGCCCGCAGGAATACCTGCCGTACTCCACGCAAAAGAGCGACGCCAATGCGCTGCGCGCACTGTCCGAACGCTCGTACACCGAGACCAAAGCAGCACTCACGGCCAGTGGCATGGTATCGACCTGCATGCTGAAGGCCGATCCGGGCGCAGTCTGCGTCGCCGGCACCTGCCAGCTGGGCACCGGTTCCCCGGTCAATTGATCGTTCATCGGCGCATGTTCATGCGCCTGCAATGACAAAGCGCGCCGAGGCGCGCTTTGTCGTTTACCACCAGACCGCCGGATCGCCGGACCGCCGGATCGCCGGACCGCCGGATCGCCGGACCGCCGGATCGTTGAACGCTGCTGCGTTGCAACGATCCGGCATCGCCTTACAGGCCCAGGTCCTTCTTGCGTGCGCCCGAGACTGCACGTGGAATCGGGCTGTTGGTTTCCACCTGCAGCAGCGTCGTCGAGGCAATCGCGCCGTTTGGTTCAAGCAAGCGGATGGCGCCCAGGAAGCGTTTGCCGGTTGGCAGACCCGACCAGCTCGTGGTGACCGTTGCCGTACCGCCCACATACACCTGGGCAGGCACCAGCGCCTTGAAGTTGTAGGCGCGGTCGGCCGTGGTGACGACGCCGGCATGCAGGCCGAAGCCGATCACGCCGCCGTTGACGGTGTCGTAGCCGAGGGCGCAGACCGTGTAGGTACCGGCGCTTGGCGAGGTCAGCGTGACCACCTCGTCCGACGTGCCGTTGCCCGAATAGCCCACATCGGCATTTGCACCGTTGAGCACGAGCAGGTCGAGGTCGTTCGCGCCTTCGCCCGTCATGTCACGGTCGAACAGTTCGAACTTGGCGGCCATCGCGTTGCTTGGCACCACAACCTTGGACACGAATACGCCCGGTGCGCTGGCCAGGCAGGCCTGGCGCATCGTCTCCCGAGTGCTGAAGATCGCCGGGTTGGCAGTGCCCACGGTGCCGGCAATGCGGTCGATTTCCTTCATGCCGCCGGCCGCCACGCCCATCTTGCCGGCAAACCCGGTGCTGATGGTGAGGGACTTGCCGCCGCTGGCGCGGTCGCTTTCCACGAGGGCAGGCGCCGAGATCAGGCGGCCCGAGCGGGCCACGATCGGGCTGCGCACGCGGTGGGTGCCGTCCGACCAGGTCAGCGAACCGAACTGCCACACATTCTCGGCGGCATTGGTGCGGGTCAGCGTCACGGTGTACTGGCGCGTCTCGCCGGCCGGCACGACCAGCGAGGTCGGGCTGACCGCGGCGGTAAAGCCCGTGATCGCCACTGTCGGCGTGTAGGTCGATTCGCTGTCGCTGACATTGGTGACCGAGCGGGTGACGGTAACGGTGCCCAGAACATTGCCAACAGCGATCGACGGCAGGTTCAGGTTGTAGCCGGCGATGCTGCCGCCGCTACATTGCGCTGCGACGCCCGCGCCGCACATGTATTTGCGGTAATCCAGTTCGGTGATGTCATACACCAGGCCCGGATTGGCCGCAGCGTTCGGTGCCACGTGGCCTGCGCCCTGGCCGAACGGCAGGCGGCCGCGCGTGTCGCCGGACTGGATCGCATCGGCGAAGGTGTCGGTGGCGGTCGTCATCAGTGCCGATTTGATCATGGCTGGCGACCAGGTCGGATGCTGCTGGCGCAGCAGGGCGGCCAGGCCGGCCACGTGCGGGCTCGACATCGACGTGCCCTGGTACGACGCCCAGGCCACCGGCACCGGATCGAGCGTGCCGGTGAGCAGCGCTGCGCGCTGCGCTTCGGTCATGTTCGGCGACACGCCGGCGATGACGTCCACGCCGGGCGCGGTCATGTCAGGCTTGAGCACGTTCGGGTCGTAGCGATTCGGGCCGCGCGACGAGAAGCTGGCCATCGTCGGCGCCGGTACATTCGACGTGCCGATCACGAAGGTCGAGATCGACGCGGTGGCGCCGGACGTTGTGGCATACGACTTGATGACAGCGCCATCGGCGGCGTTGACGTGCACCGATGGGACCGCATGCACTTCGGCTACCAGGCCGGTGCCGTTGTCGATCTGCACCATGCCAACGCCGCCTGCGTCCTGCACGGCCAGGCTCTTGTCGACGCGCGCATTGCCGCCGCGGGTACAGGTCACGATCTTGCCGGCCACCTTGGCCGGATCGAGCACGGCCTGGCCGCCGTTGGCGCTGGCACTGTAGCACTGCGCCACCAGCGTCGGATTGGCGCCCGGCAGTGCGGCCGCTTCGGCAGTGATCATTGGCGCCGGGCCCACGGCCGTCGAGTTCATCGAGGCGCCGCGGAAGCTGCGGCCGTTGCCGAGGGTGACGGTGGCCTGCAGTTCGCGGTTGTGGGTCGAGGCGGCAACCGTTGCCTGCCATGGGCTGATGTGGGCGACCGTGTTCGCCGGGCCGCTGTTGCCGGCCGAGGCAGCAACGAACACGCCGGCGTTCGAGGCATTGAAGAAGGCCTGCTCGACCGGGTCGATGATCGATTCGCCGCCGCTGATCGAGAAGTTGATCACGTGCACGCCGTCGACGACCGCTTTTTCAATGGCGGCCACGCTGTCGCCGGTGAAGCAGGCATTGCGCCGGCCGCTGGCCTGGGCCGGATCCAGGTAGGTCCAGCAGACCTTGTAGGAAGCGATGCGCGCGCGTGGGGCCATGCCGCTCATTTCGCCGATGGCGACGCCGCCAACGACCGCGGTCGAGCGGGCATTGCCGCCGGCCGTGGTGGAGGTGTGGGTACCGTGGCCGCCTTCGCCGGTGGTGCCACCGATCGAATCGCGTGGCGACGAATTGAATTCGGTCCAGTGGCTGACCCGGTTGCTCGAGCGGTAGCTGGCGTCGAAGTACTGGGCGCCGATCAGCTTGTTATTGCAATCGGCGGCGGTAAAGCCTTCGCCGGTCTGGCACGTGCCTTTCCAGCGCGACGGCGGCGCATCGTACACGATGGTGCCGCTGGTGGCGAAGGTCGGCTTGCCGTTGGCGTCGACACGGTCGGCGTACGACGGATGCTCGGGCCAGATACCGCCATCGACGATGCCGATGATGATGTTCTCGCCGGCGGCGCCCTGGCCGCCAAGCTGCGACCACAGGCCGCCCGGTTGATCCAGGCCGAGGAAGGTCGGGGTGTAGGTGGTGGCCAGTTCGCGCGGCACGTCCGGAGAGACCGTGACCACGTCGGTGCGCGCCATCAGGGTGCGCACTTCGGCATCGGTCAGCATGGCGGCAAAGCCGTTCAGGACCACGCTGTACTCATGCAGCACCGGTGCGCTTGCCACAACGGCGCGCACGGCGGCCTGCTTGCGGGTCAGGTAGTTGTTGTAGAGAACAACGTTCTGGGTTTCCAGGTTCAGGCGGTTGCCTGCGGCTGGCTGGGTCGCGGGCATGCCGGCGATCTCGCCGGTGTAGCCGGCGATCGGCTTGTCGGCCAGTTGAACGATGTACGGGCGGCGCACGTCCTGGGCCTGGACGGTGATCGTCAGGCTGGACAGGACCAGCAGTACTGCAGCGGATAAAGGACGGAGTTTCATGGTGATTCGTTCCCGGGATACGTTGTGGGGGTCAGGCGCGGATGGCGAGGCTGTTGCTGCGGCGGCGGAGTGCGCTGGCGGCCAGGCCGGCGATGCCGAGACCGAACAGCAGGGCGGTGGCCGGTTCCGGCACATCGGCGGCTGCGCCTGATTCCAGGTTCAGGTTATCGATGGCAAACTGGCCCTGGTTGGTATTGAAGGCCGAGCAGTCGCCCGCGCCATCGCACACGAAGCCGAACAGGGCGATCTCCGTGAATGCCATTTGCGAGAACGCGCCAAAGTCGTAGCCGCCGAATCCGAAGCCAGCGCTGGATGGACCATCCAGTGCCAGGTCGATGTACGTGTAGCTGCCGTCAGCGCGGAAGCCCTGCGCGCGCAACAGACCCGATACGGCCGGGTAGCCGCTGAGCTCGGTTGTATTGCCGATGAAGCTCGCATCCAGACCCAGCATGCGGAACGGGTTGCCGTCCTCGGCAGTGATCCAGACGACGCTGTCGTTGAACGCGCCGTAGTACATGCTCGAATTATTGACCGGGCACGCCATGTCACAGGCCCATGGGTCGCTGCCATCGACAAAGGCGCCGACGCCGGTGCTGCTGTCGGCTTGCGGGTTGTTGGCATCGAACCGCATCGAGAAGCCCGATTCCTGGTAGGTCTCGCCATTCGCCACAGCACCATAACCGTTCTCGAAGCCGATGGTGGCGGCCTGGGCCGGTGCGGCCAGGATGGCGGCGCCAAGTGTGGCGCTGCATAACATTGCAAGAGTGCTGCCGAGGGTCGGTGCTGCCAATCGTCCGTGCCGAATCATGATGTGCCTTTGTCGTTGTAATGGTGCTCGCCGGGATACGGCAAGACCGGTAAAAGCGCAACCTAGTGCTGCGTTGTAAATAAATATATCAATGGAAATAATTAAAATGTAAAAATTATTAACAGGAAAAATATTGAGTTTTTTTAAAAATGGTTAATTAAATTCGGTTTCTACAGCGGCCAGACTTTGTTTTATGGTTTTATGACGTCGGTATGAATTGTGGCGTTTTTGTAACAGTAATTGAACAAGGTGCCGTTTGTTTCGGCTCTACAGCTTTGACGCTGGGTGGTATCTCAAAACAAGAGTTGTCCTTCTGCTATACCGCGTGATACCGTTCAGAGGTATTTTTTTCGCGAAGCACATGAGGAGTCGGTTGATGTTTTTTGCCATGAAACGGGGCGCCGCGCGTCGCAGCGCCGGGTTCACGTTGCTGGAATTGCTGGTGGTGATCGTCATCATCGGTTTGCTTGCGGCCTATGTCGGCCCGAAATATTTTTCCCAGCTGGGCAAGTCCGAAGTCACCGCGGCCAAGGCGCAGATCGACGCGTTCGATAAAACGCTCGACACCTACCGGCTCGATGTCGGCCGGTATCCGACCACCGAAGAAGGCCTGGCGGCCCTGATGACGGCGCCTCCCAGCGCCGGCGTCAAATGGAACGGCCCCTACCTGAAGAAGGCCGTGCCACTCGATCCGTGGGGCAATGCGTACCAGTACCGCGCCCCCGGCGCCCGGGCCGAATACGAAGTGCTTTCGCTGGGCAAGGACGGCCAGCCCGGCGGCACCGGCGAGAACGCCGACATCACGTCGAACTGAATGACGTTTCCAGCATCACCCACCTGACAGCGCCGCCCATGCAGTTCGCCGTTCGCACCCTCGCGCCCGACATGTCGATCGCCAACCTCGTCGTCGACGCCCTCGACGCGCAGGATGCGCGCCGCCAGATCGAGGCGCGCGGCCTGTTCGTCAGCGCCGTCGAACCGGCGCGCGGCGCGCGCCTGGCCAGTTCGCGCGGCGCCAAATTATCTCTGGTCCTGTTCAGCCAGGAACTGCTCGCGCTGCTCAATGCCGGCCTGGGCATCGTCGAAAGCCTTGAAGCCCTGCTCGAAAAGGAAAGCGCCGCGCCCACCCGCGCCGTGCTTGAACGCCTGCTCGGCGGCCTGCGCGAAGGCAAGCGCTTTTCGGCCGTGCTGGCGGCGCAGCCGGCGCTGTTCCCGCCGCTGTACATCGGCATCGTGCGCGCCGCCGAAGGCACGAGCGACCTGCCGCGCGCGCTGACGCGCTACATCGATTACCAGCAGCGCATCGACACCGTGCGCGCCAAAATCGTCAGCGCCTCGATCTATCCGGTGATCCTGCTGATGGTCGGCGGGGGCGTGTCGGGCTTCTTGATCGGCTACGTGGTGCCCAAATTTGCCGAGGTGTACCAGGGCGCCGGCCGCGACCTGCCGTGGCTGTCGCAGCGGCTGCTCGACTGGGGCCAGTTCGCGTCCGGCCACGGCACGGCGATCCTGATCGGCGCCATGCTGGTGGTGGCAAGCATCGTCGCCGGCATTCGCCATCTGCGCCGCAGCGGCGGCATGGGCCGGTTGCTGCGGCGCGTGCCCGGCATCGGCGAGCGCGCCCGCGTGTATGAACTTTCGCGCCTGTACCTGACGCTCGGCATGCTGACCGAAGGCGGCATCACGATCGTCGGCGCCATCGAGACCGTGCAGCAGATGGTCTCGCCGCACCTGGCCAAAAACCTGGCGGCAGCGCGCGCCGCGATCGAGTCGGGCGAGCCGATGTCGAACGCCTTCGAAGCCCACGGCCTGACCACGCCGATCTCGCTGCGCATGCTGCGCGTGGGCGAACGCACGGGCGAGATGGGGCCGATGCTGACCCAGTCGGCCGCGTTCTACGATGGCGAGATCGGGCGCTGGATCGACCGCTTCACGCGCACCTTCGAGCCGCTCCTGATGGCCGCCATCGGCCTCGTGGTCGGCGCCATCGTCGTGCTGCTGTACATGCCGATCTTCGACCTGGCAGGAGACATGTCATGAACACGCACGCCGATACCGTGGCCATCGCGCCGTTCGATCCCGCCATCCTGGCGCAGGCACGCGCCGCCGCGAACGTGTCGCGCCGGGGCCTCGTGGCCGAGCTGGAAGCGCTGACCGGGCGCGATGCGCGCGAGCTGGTGCAGGCCCTGGCCGCGCTGTTTGCGCTGCCAGTGATGGAAACGGGCGAGATGCTGCTGCTCGCACCGGCGTTCGACCTGCTGCCGCTGGCGCAGGCGCTGTCGCGCCACTGCGCGCTGCTGCGCCACGTCGACGGGCGCCTGGTCGGCGTGGTGGCCGATCCGTTCGATCTCGATCTGCAGACGTGGCTCGGCGCCCAGGCGCGCGCCATGCCCAGCCGGCCGCTCGACCTGTGCCTGGCGCAGCAGGCCGACATCCAGGCCTACCTGTCCAAGCAGGAAGAATCGGCGCGCGCCGTCGATTCGCTCGTGGGCGGGGCAGCCGACGGCCGGCGCGACGGCAAGATCGGTACTGTACTGTCGTTCGCGTCGGTGTCCGAAGCGGGCAGCCCGGCCGTCAAGCTGGTCAACTCCACGTTGTACGATGCGCTGAAAGCCGGCGCCTCGGACATCCACCTGGAAAGCACGGCCGGCGGCCTGGCCGTGAAGTACCGCGTCGATGGCGTCCTCGATCACGCCACGACGGTGGGCGGCATTGAACTGGCCGAGCACATCATCTCGCGCCTGAAGGTACTGGCCGAACTCGATATCGCCGAGCGCCGCGTGCCACAGGATGGGAGCTTTCGGGTCGAGGCGGCCGGGCGCGACATCGATTTGCGCGTGTCGATCATGCCGAGCATCCACGGCGAAGATGCGGTGATCCGTATCCTCGACAAACGCGCGATGATCGAAGCCTACGGCTCGCTCACGCTCGAAGCGCTGGGGTTTGATGCGCCGTCGCTCGTCACGCTGCGCCACCTGGCGCAGGAAGCCTACGGCATGCTGCTGGTAACGGGTCCCACCGGCTCGGGCAAGACCACGACGCTGTATGCGGCGCTGACCGAAATCCACAACGGCCGCGAAAAGATCATCACGATCGAAGACCCGGTGGAATACCAGCTGCCCGGCATCCTGCAAATCCCGGTCAACGAAAAGAAGGGCCTGACCTTCGCCAAGGGCCTGCGCTCGATCCTGCGCCACGACCCGGACAAGATCATGGTCGGGGAGATCCGCGACCGTGAAACTGCCGAAATCGCGGTGCAGTCGGCGCTGACCGGTCACCTGGTCCTGACGACCGTCCACGCCAATAACGTGTTCGACGTGTTCGGGCGCTTCACGCACATGGGCATCGATCCGTATGCGTTCGTCTCGGCGCTGAACGGCATCTGGGCCCAGCGCCTGATCCGCATGAACTGCCCGCGCTGCGGCGAGCAGCACGACCCGACCGATCTCGAACTGGCTTCGGTGCACCTTGAGCGCGCCGAGGTGGGCGACTACCTGTTCATGCGCGGCAAGGGCTGCGGCGATTGCCGCGGCACCGGCTACAAGGGCCGCCGTTCGATCGCCGAAATCCTGACCCTGAACGACGAGATCCGCGAACTGATCGTCGACAAGCAGCCAATCCGCCGTATCAAGGCCGCCGCCCACGCCAACGGCACGCGCAGCCTGCGCCTGGCCGCGCTTGACCTCGTGCGGCGCGGCGCCACCACCATCGATGAAATCAAGCGAGTGACCCTGCATGCGTAAGCTTCTTGGACACACTCTGCGCCTGGGCATTGCCAGCGATGGCCTGGCCCTGGTCAGGGTCAACCGCCTGTTCGGTCGCGCGCCCGTGCTGCTGGCCGAGCAGCGGCTCGACCTGTTCGCGCCCGATGCGCTGGCCACGGGCCTGCGCGCGCTGTTCGCCGACCATGCGCCTGGCGGCTGGACGGTGAGTGTCGTACTGGCCGATGAATTGATCCGCCTGTGGCAGGTCACGCCGCCGCAAGGCGCCACGCGCATGGGCGACCTTGAGGGGGCGGCTGCGCTGCGCTTCCAGCACCTGTTCGGGGCGCCGGCTTCCGAGTGGGTGATCCGCGCCGACTGGGATGCGGCCCGGCCGTTCCTGGCCAGCGCTGCGCCGCTCAATCTGCTCGATGGCCTGCAGCTGGCCGCCGAGACCCACCGCTTTCACCTGGTCGACATCCGGCCGCAATTCGTGGCATCACTCAATCACTGGCGCCAGGCGCGCAGGGCAGGGGCATGGTTCGGCCAGGTGCATGGCGGCGTGCTGTCGCTCGCGGCGTATGACGGCGCGGTGTTGATGGCCGTGCGCAGCAGCCCGATTCCTGCCGGCGCCGATCGCGACTGGCTGGAAGCGCACGTGGCGCGCGAAGCGCTGCGCGTAGGCGTGGGACGGCCCGAACGGCTGCAACTGTGCGGCGCCGCGCCGGCCACCTGGGGCAGCAGCCCGGGGCGCCTGAAGTTCGCCTGCAGCCTGCTCGAACAGAACGCCGGCGACGGCTGGTCCGACCTGGCGCGCCTGGCGCGTACGGGAGCGCCCGCGTGAAGCGTACCCGCATCGATTTTGCCCCGCCGGGCCTGCGCCGCACGCTGTTTCGCACGCCGCCACGTCTGATCTTCATGCTGCCTGCCGTGCTGGCGATGTGCGTGCCGGCAGGCGTCATGACCCAGCGCTATGTCGAGCAGCAGCAGGAACTGACCGACTTGCAGGCGGCGCTGGCCGTGCGCAGTGCGCCGCCGCCCGTCGTGGTGGCCGCCGCGCCGAAGGTGGCCCTGGCGCCGGCGCAGGTCACCGCCGTCAACGCCGCCGTGGGGCAACTGAACCTGCCATGGCGCGATCTGGCGGCAGCGCTGGCCGACGCCACGCCTGCCTCGATCGCGCTGCTGGCGCTGGAGCCCGACGCCAAGCGACGCACGCTGCGCATCAGCGCTGAAGCAAAGAATAGCGACGACATGCTGGCCTATATCACGCGCCTGCAGGCCGAGGAATGGTTCACGGGTGTGGTGCTGATGCGCCATGAAGTCATGCAGGAAGACCCGAACCGGCCGCTGCGCTTCCAGGTCAGCGTGCAATGGGGGACGCCATGACGCTCGCGACCCTGCCACTCCGCGCGCGCCTGCTGCTCGCGCGGGTCAATCCGCTGGTGGCGCTGGTTGTGGCGCTGCTCGTGGCCGGCGCAGCCGTGCAGGTCGCGCTGGTGCCGGCGCGCGCGCGGCTCGAAGCAGACTACGAGGCGGCGCGCCGCCTTGCACGCACGCCGTTGCCACCACGCCCGGCACCAAGCGCGCCACCACCGAGCAGCGACCAGAACCTGGCGCAGTTCTACGCGACGCTGGGCGATGCCCGCAGCGTCGAACGCCAGTTGAAAGCGGTGTTCGCACTGGCCGCCCGCCATGGTTTGACGCTGGAGCAGGGCGAGTACCGCACCACCGCCGACCGCAACGCCCGGCTGGTCGCCTATCAGGTCAACCTGCCCGTCAAGGGCAGTTACGCGGCGATCTGGCAGTTTGCGATGGACGTGCTGCGCGCCGTGCCGCATGCCTCGCTCGACGACGTGGCGTTTCGCCGCGACGCCATCGGTGATGCGGGCGTCGATGCCCGGCTGCGCCTGACCTTCTATCTGGCCGAGCGCAGCACAGCACCGGGAGAAGCGCGATGAAGCCGCGTCACATCGCCATGGGTGGCGCGCTGGCGCTGGCCGCCGGCCTGGTCGTGTTTGGCGACACCACCCCAGACAACACGCTGGCCGAACCGGCCGAGCGCGTGGCCAAGACGGCGGCCACTGCACCTGTGCGCAGCACGAGCGCGGTGGTCGCCAAGCCGCTCGCGGACACCGCGATCGTCCGCCTGGTCCCGCGCGACGAGTTGATCGGCGCCGACGGCGAGCGCTTCGGCGAGGGCGGGCAGGGCCTGTTCGCGCGCCACGACTGGACGCCGCCACCGCCGCCGCCATCGAATCTACCGCCGCCGCCACCGCCGCCGCCCGTGGCGCCGCCCCTGCCGTTCAAGTACATCGGCAAGTCGCTCCAGGACGGCGTGTGGGAAATCTACCTGGCCCGCAACGACCGTACCTATCTCGTGCGCGACGGCGCGACGATCGACGGCGCCTACCGCGTCGACGCGATCCGTCCGCCCACGCTGACCCTGACTTACCTGCCGCTGGACCAGGTCCAGCAGCTCAATATTGGAGTATTCGATTGATGGCTCGTTTGCCGATGCGGGGGTTGACCCTGCTGCTGTTGCCGTTTCTTCTCGCGGGTTGCGCGGCGCAGCGCGCCTACCAGGAGGGCAATGCACTGGTGGCCCAGGACAAGGTCGGCGCTGGTCTGGCCAAGTACCAGGAGGCGCTGGCCTCCGACCCCGGCAACCCCGAATACAAGGCGGCCTACCTGCGCGCGCGCGACGGCGCCGTCGTGCGCATGGTGGAGGCAGCCGACCGCGCACTGGCCGCCGGCCAGATCGACGTGGCCAGTAATGAATACCGGCGCGTGCAGACCATCGATCCGGGCAACGACCGCGCCCGTGCTGGCCTGCGCCAGGTCGAGGCGGACCGGCGCCACGCGGCCGCACTGATCGAGGCGCGCGCCGCGTTCGAGAAGGACGATATCGACACGGCGCGCAACAAGCTCGCCGCCGTGCTGACCGAGCGTCCGGCGCACGAGGCGGCGCGCCTGCTGCTGCTGGAGATCGACGAAAAAGCGGCTGCCGCGCCATCCGGCCCGGCAGCGCTGGCGGCCAGCTACCGCAAGCCCATCAGCCTCGAATTTCGCGATGCCCCGCTCAAGCAGGTGTTCGAGATCATCGCGCGCCACTCGGGCCTGAACTTCATCTTCGACAAGGACGTCAAGGCCGATACCCGCACCTCGATCTTCCTGAAGAACAGCACCGTCGAAGCGGCCGTGTACTACCTCTTGATGACGAACCAGCTCGAGCGCCAGGTCATGGATGGCAACACGATCCTGATCTACCCGAACGTCGCGGCCAAGCTGCGCGAGTACCAGGAAATGACGGTCAAGACGTTCTTCCTGGCGAATGCCGACGCCAAGTCAATCGCCAACACGTTCAAGACGATCCTCAAGAGCCGCGACGTGGTGGTCGATGAAAAACTGAACCTGGTGATCCTGCGCGACAACCCGGAAGCGATCCGTATCGCCACGCAGCTGGTCGCGCTGCAGGACGTGCCGGAGCCCGAAGTGATGCTCGACGTCGAGGTGCTGGAGATCAACCGCAGCAGCGTGATGGACCTGGGGATCAACTGGCCATCGTCGCTCGGGTTCTCGCCACTGACGTCGTTCGAAGGCAGCGTGCTGACCATCGACCAGCTGCGTGGCCTGAACAGCAGCACGATCACGACGGGCCCGATCAGCGCCACGCTCAACGCCAGCAAGACAGACGGCGACACGACGACGCTGGCCAACCCGCGCATCCGCGTACGCAACAAGGAAAAGGCCAAGATCGTCATCGGCGACAAGATCCCGAATATCTCGGCGACGGTGTCGTCGGGGATCGGCGGCTTCGCGTCCGATAACATCACCTACCTGGACGTGGGCCTGACGCTGAACGTCGAGCCGACCATCTACCTGAACAACGAGGTGGCGATCCGCATCAACCTCGAGGTCAGCACGCTGGGCGAGCGCGTCGAAACCAAGAATGGCACGGTAGCCTACCGCATCGGCAGCCGTTCGGCGACCACCATGCTGCAGCTCAAGGATGGCGAGAACCAGGTGCTCGCAGGCCTGATCAGCAACGAGGACCGCAGCAGCGGCACCAAGGTGCCCGGGGTGGGTGACCTGCCGATTGTCGGGCGCCTGTTTGGCAGCCAATCGGATCAAACCGGCCGCTCCGAGATTTTGCTGTCGATCACGCCGCGCATCGTGCGCGCGGTGCAGCGCCCGCCCGCATCGGCGTCTGAATTTGGCGCCGGCACCGAGTCGAGCTTCCGCCGCCGGCCCGACAATGCCGTGCGCGCACCGGTAGCGCTGCCGACGACGGGCGCGCGGCCTGCCACGTCAGCCCTGGCGCCGCCAGTGACGGTTACCACGACCACGGTCACGACGCCGGTCGCGCCGCCGCCGGCGCAGGAACCCGCGACGTCATTCTCGGTACCGCCATCGGCCTTGCCGGCCACGCCGCAACTGGGCTCGCCCCCATCGGCACCGCCTGGCCAGCCGGTGACGTTGCCTGAATCTGTGCCTGCATCTGCACCGGAATCTGCGCCCGAGGCCATGGCGCAGCCGGCCGCCTATCCACCAGGCGTGACGCCGCCAGTGCCGCAGCGATGACGCAGCCGGGCATGCGCGCGCGGCACGGCTTCACGCTGATCGAGCTGCTCGTCACGCTCGCGATCCTGGCCCTGCTCGGCACCCTGGTGCTGCCGGTGGCCGAAGTGACGGTGCAGCGCCGCGATGAACAGGAACTGCGGCGCGGCCTGCGCGAGATCCGCGCCGGACTGGATGCCTACAAGAAGGCTGCCGACGAGGGCCGCGTGGCCAAGGCCGCCGACGCCAGCGGCTATCCGGCGCGGCTGGAATTGCTGGTGCAGGGCGTGCCCGACCTGCGCAGCCCGAAGCAGGCCAGGATCTATTTCATGCGGCGCCTGCCGCGCGACCCGTTTACACCCGAGCGCGATCTCGATGACGCCGCCACCTGGGGCAAGCGCAGTTATGCGAGCGAGCCGGATCAACCGCAGGAAGGCGACGATGTCTATGATGTGTATTCGCGCTCCACGCGGGTGGGGCTGAACGGCATCCCCTACAACAAATGGTGAGCACGAGGTGAGCACATGGTGAGCACAATGCGCATGCACGCAGATGGAAAAAGCCGCGGCTTCACGCTGATCGAACTGCTGGTCGTGCTGGGGATCATCGCGCTGCTGCTGACGGTGGCGCTGCCGCGCTTTTTCCCCAGCATCGACAGCGCGAAGGAGACGATCCTGGCCGATAACCTGCGCAACACGCGCCAGGTGGTCGATCAGTACCGCTCCGATACGGGCCGCTATCCCGAGTCGCTCGAGCAGCTGGTGGAGGCGCGCTACCTGCGCGAAATCCCGCTCGACCCGGTTACCGAAGCGCGCGACACGTGGATCCTCGAAGCGCCGCACGAAGGCGAGCAGGGCGGCTTTGCCAACCTGCGCAGCGGCGCGCCGGGCAACGACCGGCGCGGCCGGCCCTATCTGGAATGGTAGTTCGGGGAGGGATACGCCGCGGGCGCCAGGCCGGGTTCACCTATCTGGGCCTGATCATCTTTGTCACCATCATCGGTCTGGTGGGCGCGGCCACGCTCAAGATCGGCGCGCTGCTGCAACGGGCGGCGGCCGAGGAAGAACTGCTGGACATCGGCGCCGCCTTCAGCGCGGCGCTCGACAGCTACGCGGCGGCGACGCCGCAGGGCGCCTCGCCGTATCCGCCATCGCTGAAGGAATTGCTGAAGGACCCGCGCGTGCCGGGCGTGCGCCGGCACCTGCGCAAGATTTTCGTCGATCCGCTGACGGGCAAGGCCGAGTGGGGTGTGGTGTATCTGGGGGATGGCACGACGGGCGTCGTTGCAGTGCATAGTCTGTCGACGGCCAGGCCGCTGAAGGTCGCCAATTTCGACAGCCGGTTTGCGGGCCTGGACAATGCGGACACGATTTCGGCGTGGCGGTTCAAGGCGCGTGATCCCGCGCTGGGGCAGGCGCCTGGGCAGCCGCAGCCGCGGCCTGGTGCACCAGCGGCGCCGGCGGCGCAGCCGGTGCCGCCAGGCTTGCCTGCGGCAGCGCCGGCAGATGTGCCGGCGGCGGAGACGGCTGAAGAATCCGATCCAGCACCGGTTACCGCACCGGAACCCGTACCGATGAATGCACCGGAAACCGCAGCCGAATCGCATGAGGATACTGCGCCGGAAACGTCAACTGAGGACCGGTAGGCTTGGACGAACAATAAAGTTAGGCGCAGCCGGCAGGCACGCAGGTGAACGACAGTCTGGATTCGGCCCGATGCGTACGCCCATGCTGCAAGCCCCGTGATAGGTAGCCACACGCCAGCGATGGACAGCCATTTCAAATAGCTCAGCATTCGTTATGCCTGTAAGGATTGAACGGCATGGACGCAATCAACATCCACTCTTGGCCGCACCCGGCTGTTCAGGACAGCGTAGCGTGCTGCCAGCATTCAGAAACGAACTCGACAAAAAGTCTGTCGATGAATGCTCTGGTAATGGTACTAAGGGAGAGGGCGATGGTCGGGGTCAGGTCTGTCACCCATTTCCAATGACTAGGGCGCCATCTCATCAATACCATGACGAATACCGACTTTCTGGCTTATCCACCAGTAAGCAAGTCCACCGGCAAGGCCCGACCCGAGACAATTCAATGAATCATACAGACCGAATTGCGCCCAACGGACAAATGTGAATGGCTCGGCAAGCTCAATCCATACAGGTGTGGCGCAGATAAAGCCTGTCACTGCGAACTGCCACCATCGCGTCAGACGCAACTTGCAAAATAAAAACGCTAGTGGCAGGCCAAAGATAAGCGCATTGGTGATTGCAAGCGGAAAGCCGATGAACCAAACCAGTGGTAACGCGCACCAGGTGCCCGTTCCATGGGCAAGTCCAACGCCGCAGGTGGTAAAGGTGGCGATCGTCACACCAATAACGGCAGCCACGCCAAGCATCGACATGGTACGGAACACTAATCTGGCGGATGGATGCACGGTTTCTCTGCGATGGCGTGACGTTTTGTGGACAACGGCAGTCTAGTACAACCCTACAATATCAAGCCTTGACTGTCACACGTTCAAAAACCGGATATGCCTGAAGTGGGGAAAAGTCTGCCTTCCAGATGTCGAGTTCATAGAGCTGTCCGGTTGTGTCCGCATTGAGAACGATACTCACTGGGACGCCATCGAGATCGACGTACTGCGCCTCAACAAGGCAACTGCCTAAAAACCGATTGTCGTGACCGGCAAATTGAACGCTACCCATTTTGCCATCATTCATGTCAAATACCTGAGCATGCTCCAGTCGGACGAGCAGACGCTCGCCGTCCCGTGCCCGCTGAAGCAAAGCGCGTATGAATGAATCCTCTTCAAGACGCAGAGGACGTAAGCCGTCCTGAATCTGGTCTGGCACCATATTTCCTTCCAATGTAAAAACGCATCCGTAGTTTCAGCGCGGCTGCTGTAACAGACTCTCTCGTTTTGGAGCGGACTTGATGCGTTGTGGCGAACTCCATTCGCACGGCGCAGTAACCCAGCAGCCATATGCATCCGTTTTTAATAGGCAACAATAACGCAGATTGCTATGATCGACCGTCACCATGGCGCCACTACCGGCGTTGACCAACTTTACGAGGAGTCGCATGATCTCTTGCAGCAACACGTTATGCATTGCGGGCGCGCTTGCCTGCCTGTCGATCACGGTCGCCCACGCCGCCACGCCGGAGCAGTCGGTCAGCGAACTGGTGCAGCGCTTCGCCACCGCGCAAGGCACGTTCGACCGCGCCGCACTCGAAGCGCTGACGTTTGAAAACTATATCGAGATTTCGCCACTGGGCGAGGTCGACCCGCGCGCGAAGATGCTGTCGTTCTACGTCAAGCATGACGATAAGCCGCTGCCGGCAATCACCGTCGACGAGATCACGCCGCGGGTGCTGGGCAATACCGCCATCGTGCTCGCGAAGGTGTCCTACGCCATGACCGTTGGCGGGCAAACCCGCACATCCGCGCTGCGCTCGAGCTTCGTGGCCCAGCAGCAGGACGGTGCCTGGAAGCTGGTCTCTGCGCAGTACACGCCGATCCGGCCGCTGGCCGCACCAGGCAAGTGAGCGGCCCAATGAAGCTACCAATGATCCTGCGTCCCATCCTGATAGTCCTTTCCATCGCCGTCAGTGCCAGTGCCAGCGCAGGCGTGCCAGTGCCTGCCGCGCCGAACCTGATCCCTGAAGCCGGCCCGCATGCCGTCGGCCTGCGCGTCATCCAGCAATACGATTACGGCCGGTTGCTCGAGCCGCAGGTCGATGCGTTTGGCAAGGCCAGCAATGCTGCGCCTGGCCGGCCAATCCAGATGCTGGTCTGGTATCCAGCCAGGCGTGGTGGCGGCGCGCCGATGCTGGCCGCAGATTATCAGCAGGCCAGCCTGAATGATGTCGACTTCACCGCGCCGGCCGCCGAAGCAACCAGGCAGCGCGCAGGCTGGATGGCAGGACCACAAAGCGCGCAGTACCGCGCGCCGATGCTGGCCGTGCGTGATGCGGCTGCGGCCGCCGGCCGCTTTCCGGTGGTGATCTACGCGCCCAGCTTTGCCGCCCAGGCCCATGAAAACATCGACCTGTGCGAATACCTGGCCAGCCATGGTTATGTGGTGCTCGCCAGCCGCAGCCTGGGCGCGCGCTCGGTCATGATGACCGACGACGTCGAAGGCGTCGAGGCGCAGGCCGCCGATATCGCGTTCCTTGTCAATTACGCTCAGACGCTGCCGCAGGCCGACATCGGCAACGTCGCGGCGGCGGGTTTCAGCTGGGGCGGCATGGCCAATGTGTTTGCCGCGGCGCGTTCCAGCCGCATCAAAGCGCTGGTCAGCCTGGATGGCTCCATCCGGTATCACCCGAAGGTGTGGGGCGCGGCGGGTTACGTGCAGCCAGCGCGCACGGCGGTGCCGATGCTGTACCTTGGCGCGCGCGCGCCGTCTGCAGAAGTCATGGAGCGCAAGGACATGCTCGGCAAGAGTTACCTCAACACGATGACCTATTCCGACGTGTATGTCGCGACGCTGCCGCCGATGACGCATCCGGATTTCAGCGCGTGGCATGTGCGTTTTGCCGACGATGCTGCGTTTGGCGACTATGCGCGTGCCGATGTGCTGCAGGCGTACCGCAGCGGCGCGTTGTATGTGCGCCGGTTTCTGGACGCGTATCTGAAGCAGGACGGCGAAGCTCTGGCATGGCTGAAGCAGTCACCAGCGCGGCATGGTATCGGCCCGCAGGTGATGTCGATGGCGTTCACGCCGGCACGGCATGCACTGCTTGGTGAAGGCGACTTCCTGCGTGCGTTCGCGAAGGCGGGCTTCCAGGATGCGCAGTCGATCCACGACGGGATGGTGGCACGCTCACCCGACTTCAAGCTCAGCCCCATGAACATGAATACGCTGGGCTACCAGCTGCTGCGGACAAAGAACGCGCGCGGCGCGCTCGAGCTGTTCAAGCTGGCCACGTTCCTCGAACCGACGTTCGCCAACGCGTTCGACAGTGAGGGCGAGGCGTACGAAGCGCTCGGCGACACCAGGTCAGCCATCGCGGCCTACGAAAAAGCTGTCGCGGCCGATCCGAACCAGCGCAACGCCGTGGCGCGGATCGCAGCGCTGCGCCGGGGTGGTGCAAACTGACCAGTTACGCCGCGCGGCGCCGGAAGTCGCGCGGCCGGAATCCCAGCAGTGCGAGCATTGCGAAGTAGGTCACGGCACTGGCCACAATGATGCCCAGCAGCGCACCAATGCGCAGGCCAGGCGTGACTTTCATGGCGGCCCAGTCGAACTGTGCCTGGCCGAACCACGCCACGGCGCCCATTGCCGCCACGCCGATGGCGAGCTTCAGGAAGAACTTGCCCCAACCCGGCTGCGGCGTGTAGATGCCGCGTTTGCGCAGGCCAATGTACAGGCAGGTGGCATTGATGCAGGCGCCCAGCCCAATCGACAGGGCCAGGCCTGCCACGCCCATCAGCGGCACGAAGATCAGGTTCATCAGCTGCGTGGCAACCAGCACGGCAACGGCGATGCGTACCGGCGTCTTGACGTCCTGGCGGGCATAGAACGCCGGCGCCAGGATCTTGACGAGGATGATGCCCAGCAGGCCGGCGCTGTAGGCCATCAGCGGTAGCGATGAATTGACCAGAGCTGCATCGTCGAATTTACCGTAGTGGAAGAGGGTGGCGATCATCGGCACGGCCAGCGTGGCCATGCCCACCGCGGCAGGCAGCGCAAGCAGGAAGGTCAGGCGCAGGCCCCAATTCAGCAGCGCCGCGTATTCGGCGGTGTCGCCTTCGCTATTGGCTTTCGACAGCGATGGCAGCAGGATCGTGCCCAGGGCCACGCCCAGCATCGCGGTCGGGAATTCCATCAGGCGATCGGCATATTGCAGGGCCGAGACGGCGCCGGCGGCCAGGCTGGCGGCGATGCCGGTATTGATCAACAAGCTGATCTGCGCTGCGGAGACGGCGAACACGGCCGGGCCCATCTTCTTAAGCATGCGGCGCACGCCGGCGTCGCGCAGGCCCGTCATCGGATTGAACGAGATGCGCGGCAACATGCCGATTTTCACGAGCGACGGAATCTGGATCGCCACCTGCAGCAGGCCGCCGACGCAGACCGCAATCGCCATCGCGTAGATCGGCTGTTCGAGGTAATTGACCAGCACGAGCGACGCGAAGATGAACGACAGGTTCAGCAGCACCGGCGTGAACGCGGGGATCTTGAACTGGCGCCAGGTATTCAGGATGCCGCCGGCCAGCGCGACAAACGACATGCAGGCGATGTACGGGAACATCATCTGCGTCATGATGACCGACGCGTTGTAGGCGCCGGGCGTCTCGCGCAGGTCGCCCGCCAGGACCATGATCAGGAGCGGGGCGCCGATGATGCCCACGATACTGGTGAGCACCGTGGCCCACAGCAGCGACGTGGCGACATGATCAACGAGGGTCTTGGTGGCCACGTCGCCATGCTGCGTCTTGTACTCGGACAGGATCGGCACGAATGCTTGCGAGAACGCGCCTTCGGCAAACAGGCGCCGCAGCAGGTTGGGCAGGCGGAACGCGATGATGAAGGCATCGGTGTACGCCGAGGCGCCGAAAGCGCGTGCAAACAGGCTTTCACGCAAGAGGCCGGTGACGCGCGAAAGCATCGTCATGCTGGAGATGGCGGCGAGGGTTCTGAGCAGGTTCATGGCGCGAGATTATACTGGTGCAACTCGACCGGTACAGACATCCGGCCGACAATCTTTGAATTTTGAATTGCCCAGACTTGAAAGCTTCGCTATAATCATGGGCTGTACTGAATTCTGTTAGCAGACACTAATCGTTGGGCAGGCTCCTGCGCCGGTTTAACAGTCGCTAATGTTTGCAAACGCAACTTGACCCCGATTTAGGAAATTCCATGGCAAATACCGCACAAGCGCGCAAGCGCGCTCGTCAAGCAGTTAAGCAAAACGCGCACAACTCGTCGCAGCGTTCGACCCTGCGTACCGCAATCAAGGCAGCTCGCAAAGCCATCCAGGCTGGCGACAAAGAAGCCGCGACCCTGATCTTCCAGCAGTCCGTGTCGAAAATCGACAGCATCGCTGACAAGAAAATCATCCACAAGAACAAAGCAGCGCGCCACAAGAGCCGCCTGGCTGCAGCCCTGAAAGCACTGTCGGCGTAAAGCCCGCGTGCGTGCGGCCTTCGGGCCGCGCAGGCAAGTTCTGTGCAGTGGAAAGACCCGCCCGACTTCGGTCCTGGCGGGTTTTTTTGCTTGGCGCTTTCGTTTTTCCATCCGGAATGCATGGCGGGGTTGTCGATAACGTAAAAACTGGTGTCCGCCGCAAAGGTGGGGCATAATATGGCGCGTCTTATGTCTTATAGAAGACTGGCGTTGAAGACAGGTTTCGCGGCCTTGCACGAAGCGGCCGCCCAACCAACGGAATGTACGCCGGTGCGCTCTGGCCCTCCCGTCGCAGACAGGGGTAGAATGTCCGGCATCGGCGCCCAGTGCCCGCAGCGCATCGATTGATGGGCTGTGGCCAATTGTCAGTTTTTACTACGCGCGACGTTGTCGCGATTACCGAGGAAAATGTGCATGAGCAGTGATCAGACCATCATCTACACCCTGACCGACGAGGCGCCGCTGCTGGCGACCCACGCCTTCCTGCCTGTGGTCAGCACCTTCACGAAGCCGGCCGGCATCACCGTCACGGCCAGCGACATCTCGGTCGCGGCCCGTATCCTGGCAGCGTTCCCTGAAAACCTGACCCCGGAGCAGCGCGTGCCGGATTCGCTGGTCGAGCTGGGCAAGAAGACGCTCGAGGCGAGCGCCAACATCATCAAGCTGCCGAACATCAGCGCCTCGGTCAGCCAGCTGACCACCGCGATCAAGGAACTGCAGGACAAGGGTTACAACATCCCTGACTACCCGTCGGACCCAAAGACCGACGAAGAAAAAACCATCAAGGCCAAGTACGGCAAGTGCATCGGCTCGGCAGTGAATCCGGTGCTGCGCGAAGGTAACTCCGACCGCCGCGCCCCGCGCGCCGTCAAGGAATACGCACGCAAGAACCCGCACTCGATGGCCCCATGGTCGCAGGCATCGCGCACCCACGTCGCGCACATGACCGAAGGCGACTTCTACCACGGCGAAAAGTCGATGACGGTCGAAGCTGCGCGCGACGTCAAGATGGAACTGGTCACCAAGAGCGGCCAGACCATTGTGCTCAAGCCAAAGGTTTCGCTGCTGGCCGGTGAAATCATCGATTCGATGTTCATGAGCCGCAAGTCGCTGCTGGCCTTCTACGAAGCCCAGATCGAAGACGCACACGCCACCGGCATGCTGTTCTCGCTGCACGTCAAGGCAACGATGATGAAGGTGTCGCACCCGATCGTCTTCGGTCACTGCGTGCGCATGTTCTACAAGGAAGCGTTCGAGAAGCACGGCACGCTGTTCGAGAGCCTGGGCATCAACGTCAACAATGGCATGGCCGATCTGTACAACAAGATCGCCGACCTGCCGTCGTCGCAGCGCGAAGAAATCATCCGCGACCTGCACGCCTGCCAGGAACACCGTCCTGAACTGGCCATGGTCGATTCGGCCAAGGGCATCACCAACTTCCATTCGCCGAACGACGTGATCGTCGACGCGTCGATGCCAGCGATGATCCGCGCCGGTGGCAAGATGTACGGCGCCGATGGTCGCCTGAAGGAAGTCAAGGCCGTCATCCCTGAGAGCACGTTTGCGCGCATCTACCAGGAGATCATCAACTTCTGCAAATGGCATGGCGCCTTCGATCCGAAGACGATGGGTACCGTCCCGAACGTCGGCCTGATGGCCCAGCAAGCCGAAGAATACGGCTCGCACGACAAGACCTTCGAGATCCAGGAAGACGGCGTGGCCAACATCACCGACCTCGCCACCGGCGAAGTCCTGATGAGCCAGAACGTGGAGCAGGGCGATATCTGGCGCATGTGCCAGGTCAAGGATGCGCCGATCCGCGACTGGGTCAAGCTTGCGGTGACGCGCGCGCGCAACTCGGGCATGCCGACCGTGTTCTGGCTCGACCCGTACCGTCCGCACGAAAATGAACTGATCAAGAAGGTCAAGGTCTACCTGAAGGATCACGACACGAACGGCCTGGATATCCAGATCATGTCGCAGGTGCGCGCGATGCGCTTCACGCTCGAGCGCGTCTGGCGCGGCCTGGACACCATCTCGGTGACCGGCAATATCCTGCGCGACTACCTGACCGACCTGTTCCCGATCATGGAACTGGGCACGTCCGCCAAGATGCTGTCGATCGTGCCGCTGATGGCCGGTGGCGGCATGTACGAAACGGGCGCCGGCGGTTCGGCACCGAAACACGTGCAGCAGCTGGTCGAAGAAAACCACCTGCGCTGGGATTCGCTGGGCGAGTTCCTCGCGCTGGCGGTGTCGCTGGAAGACCTGGGCCTGAAAACCGGCAACCACAAGGCCAAGATTCTGGCCCGCACGCTGGATGCTGCAACCGGCAAGCTGCTGGACAACCGCAAGTCGCCATCGCCAAAGACCGGCGAGCTGGACAACCGTGGCAGCCAGTTCTACCTGTCGCTGTTCTGGGCGCAGGAGCTGGCTGCGCAAACCGACGACGCCGCGCTGGCCGCCACGTTCGCGCCACTGGCCAAGAAACTGGCCGACGACGAAGCGACCATCGTTGCCGAGCTGCTGGCCGTGCAGGGCAAGCCGGTCGATATCGGTGGTTACTACAAGCTCGATGAAGCCAAGGTGACGGCTGCGATGCGTCCGAGCGCCACCTTCAATGCAGCGATCGATTCGTTCGCCTGAACTGAGCGGCTGCCGTAACTAGAACCCGCCGACCGCAAGGTCGGCGGGTTTTTTATTGGCGCAGTCAGCGTTATCTATTGATGACGCTGATAGCAATGCAAAGCAATTGTTCTGGCGACGTGACCCGTTCACCATCCAGCGCCCAGCGCCAGCCCAGGTAATTAGGCAGGTAGCGCGACGCCACGCCGCGAAAGCCCTGTAGCCAGGCCTTGAAGCGTTGATGGTAGGCGTTCACGTTTTGCACGTGGATGGCAAGGCTGCCCAGACGCCTCACGCGCACACCTTCGCGTACATTGACCGCCTCGTGCGCGATGCTGTGTTTGCGTGCAAAGGCGCGGTAAGCAGGATGGCCATCACTGACCAGCAACGCCTGCCTGTCGAGCCTGGGCAGCAAGTCACGCTCGAGTTGCGCAGCAGTGAGTGCACCGCGGCCAGTGACGGCATCGACCGTACGGCCCTCGCGGTCGCGCGCAATCAGGATGCAATCGAGTTCACCGGAAATGCCACGTTTGGCAGCATGGCCGCCGCGATGGCGCGGTGGCCGATCGAGGGTACGCGAACCCTTTTGTGACTCGAGCAAAAATGTTTCGTCAGCTTCGACGATGCCATTGAGCGCTCCGGGCCGGTCGAGCTTGACCCAGTGCAGGAAGCGGTGGCGCCATCGAAAGGCCGTGTTGCGGTGTATCTCGACCCGATCTGCCGCCTTGCGCACGGGGAGTGAATCGAGCAGCACCTGCGAATACGCGAGCCATTTGGCCTTGAGCCTGAGCCGCGCCAATGGCGTGCCGGTCAAATCGTTAAAGGTGCGGCCACAGGCACAGCAGCGATAGCGCTGCAAATCATTGGCGAACCCATGGCGGTAGCAGCGCTCGTTGCCGCATCTGGGACAGCAGCGGCCTGGCGCTCTGGCCTCACTGATGAGCGCGACTACCTGATTCAGCCCGGCTGCAGGATGCAGGGCATCGAGCACTTGCCGGCGCTGAGGCTGGTTCAGCGAAGGCAGTTTTGCGAACCAGCCCTTGAAACGTGGCGCTTTCATGATCGACTCCTGACGCTGGGGACAGGGGTTGGACCACTGGACTGCTCGTCAGTTCAAAGCTGGTCTCTATTTAACGCTGACTGCGCCTTTTTATTTACCCGCGTGGCGCGAATAGGCCGGCACGTCGATGAATTCGCCGGGCAGCAATGGATGCGTGCTCAGGGAAAACGGGCCGATACTGCTGCGCACCAGGCGCAGCGTCGGCAAGCCCACGGCCGCCGTCATCCGGCGCACCTGGCGGTTCTTGCCTTCTTCGAGCGTGATCGCGATCCAGCTGGTCGGCTTGTCCTGGCGCGCGCGGATTGGTGGATTGCGCGGCCACAGCCACTCGGGCTCGGCGATGCGCGCGGCGCGGCACGGTTTGGTGACGAAGTCGCCCAGGTCGAGCGGCGCCTGCAGGCGCGCCATGGCGGCGGCATCGGGCACGCCATCGACCTGCACCAGGTAGGTCTTGGCTTCCTTGTGATCCGGATGGGCGATCTTGTGCTGGAGCTGGCCGTCGTCGGTCAGCAGCATCAGGCCTTCGCTGTCGGCGTCGAGCCGGCCGGCGGGGTAGATGCCGGGAATCTTGAGATAGTCAGCAAGGCATTCGCGGCCTTCCTGGGACGAGAACTGGCACAGGACCTGGAACGGTTTATTGAAAAGGATCAGGGACATGAAGGTGCAGAGAAACGAATGAAAGGGCGGCCAGCCGGTAGCGTGGCAATATGGCAAAATACTGGGGCATAATGAAGAGCAGCCCTCGGCTGACGCTGGCAACGGCGACATTGTAAGCGAGTTAGTAACGTCGTTCGTCACGTCGTTCTCACCGCCTTTCGCCACCCACCTGGAGAACTTGATGTACCAGCATATCACCGTCCCGCCTGCGGGCCAGAAGATCACCGTCAACGCCGATTTCAGCCTGAACGTGCCGGCCACGCCGATCATTCCGTATATCGAGGGCGACGGCACGGGCGCGGACATCACGCCGGTGATGAAAAAGGTGGTCGATGCAGCCGTGCACAAGGCCTACGGCGGTGAACGCAGCATTGCCTGGATGGAGATCTTTGCCGGCGAAAAAGCGACCAAGCGCTACGGCGCCGACGTCTGGCTGCCCGCCGAAGCGCTGGATGTGCTGAAGGAGTACGTCGTCTCGATCAAGGGTCCGCTGACCACGCCCGTCGGCGGCGGCATCCGCTCGCTCAATGTCGCGCTGCGCCAGGAGCTCGATCTGTACGTCTGCCTGCGCCCGGTGCGCTATTTCACCGGCGTGCCGTCGCCACTGAAGCAGCCGGAAAAGACCGACATGGTCATCTTCCGCGAAAATTCCGAGGACATCTACGCCGGCATCGAATGGGAGGCCGGTTCGGAAGGTGCGCAAAAGCTGATCGCGTTCCTGAAGGCTGAGCTGGGCGTGTCGAAGATTCGTTTTCCCGCCACGTCGGCCCTTGGCCTGAAGCCCGTCTCGATCGAAGGCACCGAGCGCCTCGTGCGCAAGGCGATCCAGTACGCGATCGACCATGACAAGCCATCGGTGACCCTGGTTCACAAGGGCAATATCATGAAGTACACCGAAGGCGGCTTCCGGGACTGGGGTTACGCGCTGGCGCAGAAAGAATTTGGCGCCGAACTGTTCGACGGCGGCCCATGGTGCAAGCTCAAGAACCCGAAGACCGGGCGCGACATCATGATCAAGGACTCGATCGCCGACGCCTTCCTGCAACAGATCCTGCTGCGCCCGGCCGAATACAGCGTGATCGCCACACTGAACTTGAACGGCGATTATATTTCGGATGCACTGGCGGCCCAGGTTGGCGGCATCGGCATCGCGCCGGGCGCGAACATGTCCGATTCGGTCGCGATGTTCGAAGCGACCCACGGCACGGCGCCAAAGTATGCCGGCAAGGATTACGTGAATCCCGGTTCGCTGATCCTGTCAGCCGAAATGATGCTGCGTCACATGGGCTGGAGCGAAGCGGCCGACCTGATCATCGCGGCGATGGGCAAGGCCATTGTGTCGAAAAAGGTAACCTACGATTTCGCGCGCCTGATGGAAGGGGCGACGCAGGTGTCGTGCTCGGGCTTTGGTGAAGTGCTGATCGAACAGATGTGACGTGCAGCCCGTCGTTGCCGGTACGGCGGACGAAAAAAAACCCCACTGTGACAGTGGGGTTCTTCGCTTCCGGGAGGGGAATGATTAGTTACCCTGGATGTTGGAAGCTTGCTTGCCTTTAGGGCCTTGCGTGACTTCGAATTGGACTTTTTGACCTTCTTTGAGGGTCTTAAAACCGTTCATGTTGATTGCGGAGAAGTGTGCGAACAGATCCTCGCCGCCGTCATCAGGCGTGATGAAGCCAAAGCCTTTGGAATCATTGAACCACTTAACAGTACCAGTTGCCATAAAAGAACTTTCAAATTTAACAAATCACACGAGCCATAAAAGCAAGAAACCTCTTGCCCTCCTCAGCCTGCTCACTTCTTATCAACGAGTACATAAGTACAAAGTCGATGACTGCATTGTTGGTGGAATAATCACGCAAGTCAAGGGGTTTGGGGCGCGAGTTGTCAAATTTTTCATCGAATTCCTGTGCGCCGGACTTGATTTCGGCAATCGAAACGCCATCTGCGCAGTTATCCGAAAAAGCGTAAGATGGAAATATCAGAAAACGAGCTGATGTTTACGCTCTGCACCAACCTCGGAAGTATTAGAATACCCCATGGCAACGAAGCACGATACTGAACAACTGCTAGAGCGGCAGACCGTCAAACCGCCTCCGCTATACCAGGTGGCGCTACTGAACGATGATTACACGCCGATGGAATTTGTCGTGGCCGTGATCCAGGAGTATTTCAACAAGGATCGGGAAACGGCCACGCAGATCATGCTGTCGGTGCACCAGAATGGCAAAGGGGTGTGCGGCGTGTTTTCCAAAGATATAGCGTGTACCAAAGTGGAGTTTGTCTTAACGCATGCACGCAAGGCAGGGCATCCCCTGCAGTGCGTGATGGAGGAAGTATGATTGCGCAGGAACTTGAAGTATCCCTACACATGGCCTTTGTCGAGGCACGCCAGGCACGCCACGAGTTCATCACCGTGGAACACCTGCTATTGGCATTGCTCGATAATCCTTCGGCCGCCGAAGTCCTGCGTGCATGCGCGGTCAATATTGAAGACCTGCGCAAGACCCTGACGAATTTCATCGGCGACAACACCCCGACCGTGCCTGGCACGGGCGAGGTGGACACCCAGCCGACGCTTGGTTTCCAGCGCGTGATCCAGCGAGCGATCATGCACGTGCAGTCGGCGTCCAACGGCAAGAAAGAAGTCACCGGCGCCAACGTGCTGGTGGCGATCTTCGGCGAAAAAGACTCGCACGCGGTGTACTACCTGCACCAGCAGGGCGTGACCCGTCTCGACGTGGTCAATTTCATTTCGCACGGCGTGCGCAAGGACCAGCAGGTCGACACGTCCAAGGCGCCCGAAGGCGTCGAGGAAGCGCAGGTCGAAGGCCAGGCGAAAGAAAGCCCGCTGGACCAGTTCACGCAGAACCTGAACAAGGCCGCGGCCGATGGCAAGATCGATCCGCTGATCGGGCGCGAAGAAGAAGTCGACCGCGTCATCCAGATTCTGTGCCGTCGCCGCAAGAACAATCCGCTGCTGGTGGGCGAGGCGGGCGTGGGTAAAACCGCGATCGCTGAAGGCCTGGCATGGCGCATCGTCCAGGAAGACGTGCCTGAAATCCTGCAGAACGCTGTCGTGTTCTCGCTGGACATGGGCGCGCTGCTGGCCGGCACCAAGTACCGCGGTGATTTCGAGCAGCGCCTGAAGGCCGTGCTCAAGCAGATCAAGGACACGCCGAACGGCATCCTGTTCATCGACGAGATCCACACGATCATCGGCGCCGGTTCGGCCTCGGGCGGCACGCTCGACGCATCGAACCTGCTCAAGCCTGCGTTGGCCAATGGCCAGCTCAAGTGCATTGGTGCGACCACGTTCACCGAGTACCGCGGCGTGTTCGAAAAAGACCACGCGCTGTCGCGCCGGTTCCAGAAGGTCGACGTCAACGAGCCGACCGTCGAACAGACGATCGCGATCCTGCGCGGCCTGAAGTCGCGCTTCGAAGAGCACCACGGCGTGAAGTACTCGGCTTCGGCCCTGACCACCGCCGCCGAGCTGGCTGCGCGCTTCATCAATGACCGTCACCTGCCCGACAAGGCCATCGACGTGATCGACGAAGCCGGCGCCGCCCAGCGCGTGCTGCCGAAGTCGAAGCAGAAGAAAACGATCGGCAAGACCGAGATCGAGGACATCATTGCCAAGATCGCGCGCATCCCGCCGCAGTCGGTCAATCAGGACGACCGCAGCAAGCTGCAGACGATCGACCGCGACCTGCGCAACGTCGTGTTCGGGCAAGACCCGGCGATCGAGGCGCTGTCGGCCGCGATCAAGATGGCGCGTGCCGGCCTGGGCAAGACCGACAAGCCAATCGGTTCGTTCCTGTTCTCGGGTCCGACCGGTGTCGGCAAGACCGAGGTCGCCAAGCAGCTCGCCTTCATCCTGGGCATCGAGCTGGTGCGCTTCGACATGTCCGAGTACATGGAGCGGCACGCTGTCTCGCGTCTGATCGGCGCGCCACCGGGCTACGTTGGTTTCGACCAGGGCGGCCTGCTGACCGAAGCGATCACTAAGAAGCCGCACACCGTGCTGCTGCTGGACGAGATTGAAAAAGCCCACCCGGACATTTTCAACATCCTGCTGCAGGTGATGGACCATGGCACGCTGACCGACAACAACGGTCGCAAGGCCGACTTCCGCAACGTGATCATCGTCATGACCACGAACGCGGGCGCGGAAAGTCTGACCAAGCGTTCCGTGGGCTTCGTCAACTCGCGTGAAGCGGGCGACGAAATGGGCGACATCAAGCGCATGTTCACGCCGGAGTTCCGTAACCGTCTGGATGCGATCATCAGCTTCCGCGCGCTGGACGAAGACATCATCCTGCGCGTTGTCGATAAGTTCCTGATGCAGCTGGAAGAGCAGCTGCACGAGAAAAAAGTCGAAGCCATCTTCACCGAGAAGCTGCGCAAGTTCCTCGGCCAGAAAGGGTTCGACCCGTCGATGGGTGCACGACCGATGTCGCGCCTGATCCAGGACATGATCCGCAAGGCGCTGGCCGACGAACTGCTGTTTGGTCGCCTGACCAATGGTGGCCGCGTGACGGTCGACCTGAACGAGAAGGACGAGGTTGTCCTCGAATTCCCCGAGGGCGATGTGAGCCCGCCACCGGCCCCGGCCGAGACGGTCGAAATCGAGTAAGCAGGTTCGCTCCCGCAAAAGCCCGCGCACGCAAGTGCCGCGGGCTTTTTTTATGCCGAGCGGAACCCACACGTAACGTCGATTGCGCATTTCTTCGATGCAATCGGAGTTACTGGCGAGCCATTTCACATGCCTGTCATCGTTACTTCCTACACTGTGCGTACACGCTGTTTCACTCTCACGAAGAACCCAATGCGACTCGCACCGCGCAATACATTTACCAAGCTCATCGGCGCCTTTGGCATCCTCTCCCTCGTCATCGTTCTCATTGCCGCTGTTGCCGTCTGGCGCATGCACGCGGCCGACGTCATCACGTCGAACCTGGTGGACGACAAGCTGGTCAAGCAACAACTGACGTCCGAGCTGCTGGGCATTGCGCGCCTGAATGGCTCGCGCGCCGTGTCGATCGCGCGCAGCGACAGCCTGGAACTGGGCGATTATTTTGGTGCGCAACTGGCCGAGGGCCGCAAGCTCGCCAGCGACATCGAGGCGAAACTGGGCAAGCTACCGGCCACGGCCCAGGAGCGCACGCTGATCGAAGGCGCCAGTGCCAACAAGGCGGCGCTGGCCGCGACCCAGGCCGATCTGTTCAAGGCCAAGGACCTGGGCCAGACGGGCCTCGTTGAAGACATCCTCACCAAGCGCTGGGAGCCGGCCTATCGCGCCGAAGTCGCCGCGCTCGAGGGCCTGCTCACCCACGAGAGCACCGAAGCGCACCGCCTGGCCGACGCGTCGGCAGCGGAATCGAGCTTCAGCAAGACGCTGCTGCTGGCACTGGGTGGCGCCGCGCTGGCCGTGGCCGGCGGCCTGGCCTGGCTCCTGACCCGCAATCTGGTAGGCCCGCTCAGGCAAGCCGCGACACTGGCCGAGCAGGTGGCCCATGGCGACCTGCGCCCGACCATCAGCCACACCCGTACCGATGAAATCGGCCGCCTGTTCGACGCACTCAATGGCATGACGCACGGCGTCTCGGGCACCGTGGCGCAAGTGCTGCAAGGGGCGCAGGCAATCGACGCCGCCTCCAGCGAAATCGCCGAAGGCAACCAGGACCTGTCGATCCGCACCGAGCGCCAGGCCGAATCGCTGCGCGAGACGGTGACGGCGATGGATGAACTGTCGGGCGCCATCGCCAGCAACAACGCCAACGCGCAGCAGGCCAATGCGCTGGCCCAGACCGCGTCCGGCGTGGCCGCCGAGGGCGCGCAGGCCGTGGGTCAGCTGGTCGTGCGCATGGGGGCGATCAAGGCGTCGGCCGCGCGCATCGTGGACATCACCGGGATGATCGACAGCATCGCCTTCCAGACGAATATCCTGGCCCTGAACGCCGCGGTGGAAGCGGCGCGGGCGGGGAGCGAGGGGCGCGGCTTTGCCGTGGTGGCGGCCGAAGTGCGCAACCTGGCGCAACACTCCGCTGGCGCGGCGAAGGAAATCAAGAAGCTGATCGGCGAATCGTCGCGCGAGATCGAGGCCGGCACCGGCATCGCCGAAGCAGCCGGCTCGACCATGCGCACGATGCTGCAGCACGTGCATGACGTGGCCGGCATCCTGGGCGAGATCCACACCGCCAGCGCCGGTCAGGCCAACGGTGTCACGCAAGTGAGCCGCGCCATTGCCGAGATGGACCTCTCGACCCAGCAGAATGCGGCGATGGTGGAAGAAGCGGCAGCAGCAGCCGCCTCAATGCGTCAGCAGGCCGCGGAGTTGTCGGCGCTGGTGGCGACGTTCAAGTTACGTCAAGAGCCTCTGTTGCTGGCGTAGGGTGCGCGGCTATGCCGCGCACGCGGTGATGGTTGGCAGTAAGGTCATCCGGAATGATGACAGCAACTCAACCAATCAAATCGCCGCCAGCGCCCGCCGCAAATCCTCACGCTGATCATCGATATGCTCGATCCCGACCGACAACCGGATCAGCCCATCGCCAATCCCCAGCTCGGCACGCCGCTCGGGAGGAATGCTCGCATGCGTCATCAGCGCCGGATGCTCGATCAGGCTCTCCACGCCGCCCAGGCTTTCGGCGAGCGTAAACACTTCGCACGCTTCGAGAAAACGCCGCGCGCCATCGATGTCGGTGTCCAGGTCGATCGACACGATGCCGCCGAAACCGCCATGCATCTGGTTGCGCGCCAATGCATGCTGCGGATGCGATTCCAGCCCCGGATAATGCACCTTGCGGACCTGCGGCTGCTGCTCGAGCCAGTTCGCCAGCAATAGCGCGTTGCCGCTGCTGCGCTCCACGCGCAGGGCCAGCGTCTTGATCCCGCGCAGCACGAGGAAGCTGTCGAACGGGCCCTGGATCGCGCCCACCGAGTTCTGGATGAAGCCAAGCTTCTCGGCCAGGCCGGTCTGGTGGTCGTTGGCGCCGACAATGGCGACGCCGCCGATCACGTCCGAGTGGCCGTTGATGTATTTGGTGGTCGAGTGCACGACGATGTCGACCCCGTGTTCGAGCGGGCGCTGGATGATCGGGCTGGCGAACGTGTTGTCGCACACGCACAGGATGCCGCGCGCGTGGCACAGGCTCGCGATGGCAGTCAGGTCGGCCAGCTTGAGCATCGGGTTGGTAGGCGTCTCGACCCACACCATGCGTGTGGCAGGCGTGATGGCGGCGGCCAGCGCGTCCGGGTCGGACAAATCGACGTAGCTGAACGTGTGCCCGGCGCTGTCCCGGCGCACGCGCTCGAACAGGCGGTAGGTGCCGCCGTACATGTCGTCACCAGCGACGACGTGCGAACCGCTGGGCAGCAGTTCCAGCACGGCGGCAATCGCCGCCAGGCCCGAGGCAAACGCGAAGGCGGCGCGGCCGCCCTCGATGTCGGCCAGCGAGCGTTCGAGCGCAAAGCGGGTCGGGTTGTGCGAGCGGCCGTAGTCGAAGCCCTGGTGCACGCCCGGGCTTTCCTGGCGATAGGTCGAGGTGGCGAAGATCGGCGGCATCACGGCGCCGGTCGCGGGTTCGGGCGACTGGCCGCCGTGGATGACGCGGGTGGCCAGGTGGCGTTTGAATTCGATGGTGTGTTTGGTGTCCGGATGGGTCACGAGAGTGTCCTTCGCAGGTGATTGAGCAGGTCGTAGCGCGTGATCAGGCCAAAGAACTGCGGCCCGTCGGCGATTACGGCAGTCAGGCCCCGGTCGAGGATGTCGCGCAGTTGCGCCATGCTCGCGCCAGGGGGCAGGGTTTGCAGGTCGGCCGTCATCGTGGACGACACCGGCGCGCTGAAATGGTCGTTCGATTGCGTCACTTTCAGCAGCAGGTCGGATTCATCGATCAGGCCCGCCAGGCGTCCTTCGGCGTCCATCACGGGCAGTTGCTGCAGGTCGCTCGAGCGCATGCGGTTGAATGCAGTAAGCAGCGTGTCCGATGGCGCCAGCGTGATGACTTCGCCGGCATCATGGCGGCGCCCGATCAGGTCGCGCAGGTCGCCCGTTTTCGGGCGCGTGATCAGGCCCTGGTCGACCATCCAGCCATCGCTGTACACCTTGCTGAGATAACGCGTACCGGTATCGCAGACGAAGGTAACGACACGCTTCGGACGCGTCTGCGCGCGGCAGTATTTGAGCGCTGCCGCCAGCAGCGTGCCGGTGGACGAGCCGCCCAGGATGCCTTCCTGCTGCAGCAGCAGGCGCGCGGTGGCGAAGCTTTCCTCGTCGGTGATCGTGTACGCCTTCTTGACGCGGGTAAGGTCGGCGATGCCGGGAATGAAGTCTTCCCCGATGCCTTCCACGGCCCATGAGCCGGCATGCTGCGACACGTGGCCGGTCTCGACGTATTCGGCCAGGATCGAGCCTTTCGGATCGGCCAGGATGAATTCGAGCTGCGGCGCGGCTTTCTTGAAGTAGCGCGACAGACCGGTCAGCGTGCCGGACGAGCCGACCCCGAGGACGATCGCGTCCAGCTTGTGCTTGGCCTGATCCCAGATTTCGGGGCCGGTCGTGGTTTCGTGGGCGCGCGGATTGGCTGGGTTGTTGAACTGGTCGGCAAACCAGGCGCCGGGAATCTGCTTGGCCAGCCGCGCAGCGAGATCCTGGTAATACTCGGGATGGCCCTTGCCGACGTCGGAGCGGGTCAGGTGGATTTCGGCGCCAAGCGCCTTGAGGTGCAGGATTTTCTCGGGCGCCATTTTGTCCGGCACGACGAGCACGACGCGGTAGCCCTTGATGCGCGCGACCAGCGCCAGGCCCAGGCCCGTATTGCCGGCAGTGGCTTCGACGACGGTGCCGCCGGGATTGAGCAGGCCGTCATGCTCGGCCTGTTCGATCATCGTCTTGCCGATACGGTCCTTGATGGAGCCGCCGGGGTTCTGCGATTCGAGCTTCAGGAACAGCTGGCAGGGCCCGGTATCGATGCGGGTCACTTCGACCATCGGGGTATCGCCAATCAGGGAAAACAGAGCCGCTTGCGACGCATGTTGCATATTTGCCTCCGTGGGGCCAGACTGTGGCGCCGCGGATAGGGGCGCTGCGGCCGGCATGCTACGAGGAACTGGCGCGGATTGGCGCCAGGCCATATCAAAGAATCATGATACGAGTTTTCGGTGGACGTTGCTTTGGAGCGTCTTAAGGGTGAGCGATCAGAGGTCAGAGCGCAAAGATCAGCCTTCCGCCTTCAACCGCCGCCACAGCGTCGTACGGCTGATCCCCAGATGACCGGCCGCCAGGTCGCGCTGCCCGCCAAAGCGCGCCAGCACCGCGGTGGCCGATTCCTGCGTTGGCCCGGCCGCGGCATCGGCAGGGGCTGCACCACGCGCCAGCTCCGGCGCCACCGACAGCATGAAGCCCGGCGTCAGCGCCTGCAGCGGCTCGGCCGCCAGGAACAGCGCCAGGCGCTCGGTCAGGTTGCGCAGCTCGCGCACGTTACCGGGCCACGCATAGCTGGTGAGGAGCGGCGTGCACGCTTTCAGTTCGGCCAGCAGGTTCGGATGCGGACGCGCATCGAGCGCAGCCAGTGCGCCCTTGAGCGACCATTCGAGCAGCGGCGCGATGTCCTGCACCCGTGCCCGCAGCGGCGGCAGGGCCAGGCGCAGCACGGCCAGGCGGTAGAACAGGTCGGCCCGGAAGCGCCCGTCGCGCACGCGCGCCTCCAGGTCGCAGTGGGTGGCGCTGATCACGCGCACGTCGATCGGCACCGGCCGTGTGCCGCCCACGCGCATCACTTCGCGCTCTTCGAGCACGCGCAGCAGGCGCGTTTGCAGGCCGAGGGGCATTTCGCCGATCTCGTCGAGAAACAGCGTGCCGCCATTGGCCGCTTCGAACAGGCCCGCGTGGCCGCCGCGGCGCGCGCCGGTGAAGGCGCCGTCTTCATGCCCGAACAGTTCCGATTCCAGCAGCGACTCGGCAATCGCGCCGCAATTGACGGCGACGAACGGGCGGTTCGCATCCCGGCGCGGACTTTCGCGGTGGATCGCCTGCGCCACGAGTTCCTTGCCGCTGCCGGTCTCGCCTTCAATCAGCACGGTGCTGGGCGAGCGCGCGTACAGCACGACGGTCTGGCGCAGCTGCTGCATCGCGGGCGAATCGCCGCGCAGGTCGTTCAGGCCGCGCCGCAGCCGTTGCTTGTCAGGGGCCGTGCTGCCGGTTCGGCTGCGGCCACGGCTGCGGTCGACCTCGAGCCGGGTCAGACGCGCCAGTTCGAGTGCATCGTCGAACGCCTGCCGGATCGACGCCGCCGAATACAGGAACACGGCGCGCAGGCCCGCTTCTTCGGCCAGGTCGGTCACCGAGCCGGCGCCGACGATGACGGCCACGCCCAGCGCCTTGAGTTCGTCGACGGCGGCGCGCGCATCTTCCTGCGTCACATAGCTGCGCTGGACCAAGTCCAGGCCAAAGCCGGCCGCGAATTCGGCCAGCTCCGGGAGCAGGGCGCCGTAACTGACAACGCCGATGGCGCCGGGGGCGTTGCCGGCGAGCTTGCGCGCGCGCGTGAGCGCCTGCAGCACGTCGAAGCCGCTGGCCCGGGCCGCGACCACCGGCACCGACACGCGGCTCTTGAGCCAGGCCGCGTTCGAGCCGGCGGCGATCACGACGTCGCAGTGTTCCGTGGCGAGCCGCTCGCGGATGTGCGTCGCGGCCTCGTCGAACCCGATGTGCAGCGGCTCGATCGACGCCAGGTGATCGTATTCGACGGTGATGTCGCGAAACAGGGCGGACAGGCGCGAGACCGACACGGTCCAGATAATGGGCTTGTCGCCAGCGGAAGAAGAGCGTGGGGAATCCATGTTTCAAGTGTAGTGCAAAAGATGGCCAATGTTTCAGCCTGAAACGCCCAATCACCGAACGACCGGTCGAAATTAGGCACCCGGCGTAAGAATCCGGTAAGGGCATGCCCGTAGGATGGGTCGCAGCCAAAAAGGCAGCCGAACCACGGCACCAACAAAAGAATCAGGAGACAAAGTGGATCAAGACATCGTAGAACGGGTCAAGAACGACCCCAATTACCAGAAACTCAAACGCATCCGTTCCCGCTTCGGCTGGACGCTGACCTGGGCCATGATGATCGTGTACTACGGCTTCACGCTGCTGGTCGCGTTCAACAAGGAGTTCATGGGCACCCCGATCGGCGACAGTGTCATCACCTGGGGCATTCCCCTGGGCCTGTTCGTCATCCTGTTCACCGTTCTGATTACCGGCATCTATGTGCGCCGCGCCAACCGCGAATACGACGAGTTGAGCGACGCCATCCGTGCAAAGGTGGGCGCATGATGGCCGGCGCTCGCACCTCCTCGCTGCTGGCACTCGTGCTGCTGGCCGCCACCGGCCTGGCCCACGCCGCGCCCGACATGGGCCAGGCCGTACGCCAGCCGACCAACTGGACCGCGATCAGCATGTTCGCGCTGTTCGTCGTCGGCACGCTGTTCATCACCAAGTGGGCTGCCGCCAAGACCAAGTCGGCGTCCGACTTCTACACCGCTGGTGGTGGCATCACCGGTTTCCAGAATGGCCTGGCGATCGCGGGCGACTTCATGTCGGCTGCGTCGTTCCTCGGTATCTCGGCCGCCGTGTTCCTCGACGGTTACGATGGCCTGATCTACGCGATCGGCTTCCTGGTCGGCTGGCCCGTCATCACGTTCCTGATGGCCGAGCGCCTGCGCAACCTGGGCCGCTTCACGTTTGCCGACGTGGCCTCGTACCGCTTCGCGCAAAAGCCGATCCGCGTGTTCGCGGCCTCCGGCACACTGGTCGTGGTCGCGTTCTACCTGATCGCGCAGATGGTCGGCGCGGGTCAGCTGATCAAGCTGCTGTTCGGTCTGGAATACTGGATCGCCGTCGTGCTGGTCGGTATTTTGATGATGGTCTACGTGCTGTTCGGCGGCATGACGGCCACCACCTGGGTCCAGATCATCAAGGCCGTGCTGCTGCTGTCGGGCGCGTCGTTCATGGCGTTCTCGGTGCTGGCGCAATACAACTTCAGCCCGGCCAAGCTGTTCCAGACCGCGACCGAAGTGCACGCCAAGGGCACCGCCATCATGGGCCCGGGCAGCTTCATCAAGGATCCGATCTCGGCCATCTCGTTCGGCATGGCGCTGATGTTCGGTACCGCCGGCCTGCCACACATTCTGATGCGCTTCTTCACCGTCCCGAGCGCAAAAGAAGCGCGCAAGTCAGTGCTGTGGGCAACCACCTGGATCGGCTACTTCTACATCCTGACCTTCATCATCGGCTTCGGCGCGATCGTGCTGGTGGGTACCAACCCGGCATTCAAGGATGCAGCCGGTGCTCTGCTGGGCGGTAACAATATGGCGGCGGTCCACCTGGCCAAGGCCGTGGGCGGCGACGTGTTCCTGGGCTTCATCTCGGCGGTGGCGTTCGCGACCATCCTGGCTGTGGTGGCGGGTCTCACGCTGTCGGGTGCTTCGGCCGTGTCGCACGATCTGTATGCGACCGTGTTCAAGAAGGGCAATGCCACCAGCGAAAACGAGCTGCGCGTATCGAAGATCACCACCATCGGCCTGGGTATCGTGGCCGTGGTGCTGGGTATCGCTTTTGAGAAGCAGAACGTCGCCTTCATGGTGTCGCTGGCCTTCGCGATTGCCGCATCGGCCAACTTCCCGGTGCTGTTCATGTCGGTGCTGTGGAAGGATTGCACCACCCGCGGTGCCACGATCGGCGGCTTCCTGGGCTTGGCCACGGCAGTGGGCCTGACGATCGTGTCGAAATCGGTGTGGGTCGATGTGCTGCACCATCCGGCCGCGATCTTCCCGTACGCCTCGCCAGCGATCTTCTCGATGGCAGTGGGCTTCATCGGTATCTGGCTGTTCTCGATCACCGACAAGGGTCCTCGTGCCCGGATCGACCGTGCAGGCTTCGAAGCGCAGCAGGTGCGCGCCGAGACCGGTATCGGCGCATCGGGCGCGTCGGGTCACTAAGACCGGCTGAACTATCCAGTCAACCGGGTGTGCGCTGCAAGGCGCCACCCGGTTTTTTTGCGCCTGCGTGTTTCATGTTTCAAACTGGTGTTTCAGAGTGAAACAATGGCCGGTGTGTTTGAGGACGATTTGGGTAGAATAGGCACGCAAGTGCTTGAAATGTCGGGACATCGCGGATCAACCGGCGCTGGCACGGTGCTTGCAATGAAGACCATAACTTCTTCACCGTGATGACAAGGACCAGCATGAGCAAACTTTCCGCAGGCGCCGCCTTCCGCCAGGCGATCCTCGATGAATCCCCGCTGCAAGTCGTGGGCGCGATCAACGCCAACCACGCATTGCTGGCCAAGCGCGCCGGCTTCAAGGCCATCTACCTGTCCGGTGGCGGCGTCGCTGCCGGCTCCCTCGGTCTGCCTGACCTGGGCATCTCGAACCTCGACGATGTTCTGGTCGACGTGCGCCGCATCACCGACGTCTGCGATCTGCCGCTGCTGGTCGACGTCGACACCGGCTTTGGCGCGTCGGCCTTCAATGTCGCGCGCACCGTGCGTTCGCTCAGCAAAGCCGGCGCGGCGGCCTGCCACATCGAAGACCAGGTCGGCGCCAAGCGCTGCGGCCACCGGCCGGGCAAGGAAATCGTCAGCAAGGAAGAAATGGTCGACCGCATCCGCGCCGCTGCCGATGCCCGTCTGGATGACGACTTCGTGATCATGGCGCGCACCGATGCGCTGGCCGTCGAAGGCCTGGACGCAGCGATCGAGCGCGCCGTGGCCTGTGTCGAAGCAGGCGCCGACATGATCTTCCCGGAAGCGATGACGACGCTCGACATGTACAAGCGCTTCGCCGACGCCGTCAAGGTGCCGGTGCTGGCCAATATCACCGAGTTCGGCGCGACGCCGCTGTTTACCGTCGATGAGCTGGCCGGCGCCGGCGTCGGCCTGGTGCTGTATCCGCTGTCGGCGTTTCGCGCGATGAACAAGGCCGCCGAAAACGTCTACACCGCGATCCGCCGCGACGGCACCCAGCAGAACGTGCTGGACACGATGCAGACGCGCGCCGAACTGTATGACCGCATCGATTACCACAGCTACGAGCAAAAGCTCGACGCGCTGTTTGCCCAGAACAAAGTCAAGTAAGGAGACCGCACATGACTACGCAGAACCAGGAAACCCCGACCTTCAAGCCGAAGAAATCCGTCGCCCTGTCCGGCGTCGCCGCTGGTAACACCGCACTGTGCTCGGTCGGCAAGTCGGGCAACGACCTGCATTACCGCGGCTACGACATCCTCGACATCGCCACCACCAGCGAATTCGAAGAAATCGCCTACCTGCTGGTGCACGGCAAGCTGCCGAACGACGGCGAACTGCGCGGCTACAAGGCCAAGCTGCGTTCGCTGCGCGGCCTGCCGCAGGCGCTGAAAAGCGCGCTCGAAGCCTTGCCGGCCAATGCCCATCCGATGGACGTGATGCGCACGGGCGTGTCGGTCCTGGGCTGCACGCTGCCCGAGAAGGACGACCACCACATCACCGGCGCGCGCGATATCGCCGACCGCCTGATGGCATCGTTCGGCTCGATGCTGCTGTACTGGTACCACTTCAGCCACAGCGGCAAACGCATCGACGTGAATACCGACGACGATTCGATCGGCGGCCACTTCCTGCACCTGCTGCACGGCTTTGCGCCAAAGGAATCGTGGGTGCGCGCGATGCACACGTCGCTGATCCTGTACGCCGAACACGAATTCAATGCCTCGACCTTCACCGCCCGCGTGATTGCCGGCACCGGCTCGGACATACACTCGGCCATCACCGGCGCGATCGGCGCACTGCGCGGACCGAAGCACGGCGGCGCCAACGAAGTCGCGCACGATATCCAGAAGCGCTACGACAACCCGGACGAAGCCGAAGCCGATATCCGCAACCGCGTGGCCAACAAGGAAGTCGTGATCGGCTTCGGCCATCCGGTGTACACGATCTCGGACCCGCGCAACAAGGTGATCAAGGAAGTGGCGCGCACCTTGTCGGAAGAGGGCGGCTCGATGAAGATGTTCGACATTGCCGAGCGCCTCGAGACCGTGATGTGGGACGTGAAAAAGATGTTCCCGAACCTGGACTGGTTCTCGGCCGTGTCGTACCACATGATGGGCGTGCCGACGGCGATGTTCACGCCGCTGTTCGTCATCGCGCGCACGTCGGGCTGGGCGGCGCACGTCATCGAGCAGCGCATCGACAACAAGATCATCCGACCGAGCGCCAACTACGTGGGGCCGGAAGATCTGCAGTTCGTGCCGCTGGCAGAGCGCAAGTAACGCAAATAAGCGCAGCCACTTGACCACCAACTCCGGCACGTCGTTCCCGCGCAGGCGGGAATCCAAGTTCAGCCCAGGTGACCGCTATCAGCGTTCCTGGCTTGCTAATTGACTTGGGTTCCCGCCTTCGCGGGAATGACGGTTTCGGGGTTAGCTAAAAAGATCGAACACCGCCATGAATACTGATTACCGCATACCCCTGCCGGGCACGGAGCTCGATTATTTCGATACCCGCGCCGCCGTCGACGCCATCGCGCCTGGCGCCTACGCCACGCTGCCCTACACGTCGCGCGTGCTGGCCGAAAACCTCGTGCGCCGCTGCGCGCCCGCGACCCTGCGCGATTCGCTGAAGCAGCTCATCGAACGCAAGCGCGACCTCGATTTTCCGTGGTTCCCGGCGCGCGTGGTCTGCCACGACATCCTCGGCCAGACCGCGCTGGTCGACCTGGCCGGCCTGCGCGACGCGATCGCGCTGCAAGGGGGCGACCCGGCGCTGGTCAACCCGGTCGTGCCGACGCAGCTCGTGGTCGACCATTCGCTGGCCGTCGAATGCGGCGGGTTCGATCCGGATGCGTTCACCAAGAACCGCGCCATTGAAGACCGCCGCAACGAAGACCGCTTCCACTTCATTGACTGGACCAAGAAGGCCTTCAAGAACGTCGACGTGATCCCGCCCGGGAACGGCATCCTGCATCAGATCAATCTCGAGCGCATGTCGCCCGTGATTCAGGCGGAGCGCGGCGTGGCCTATCCGGACACGCTGGTCGGCACCGATTCGCACACGCCGATGGTCGACGCGCTTGGCGTCCTTGCGATCGGCGTTGGCGGCTTGGAAGCCGAGAGCGTGATGCTGGGCCGCGCCTCGTGGATGCGCCTGCCGGACATCGTCGGCGTTGAACTCACCGGCAAGCCGCAGCCGGGCATCACGGCGACCGACGTCGTGCTGGCGCTGACCGAGTTCCTGCGCAATGCCAAAGTCGTCTCGACCTACCTGGAATTCTTCGGCGCTGGCGCATCTGCGCTGACGCTGGGCGACCGCGCGACGATCGCGAACATGGCGCCCGAATTCGGCGCCACCGCCGCGATGTTCTACATCGACGAGCAAACCATCAAGTACCTGCGCCTGACAGGGCGCGACGATGCGACCGTGCACCTGGTCGAGACGTATGCAAAGCACGCCGGCCTGTGGGCCGACAGCCTGCAGACGGCCGAATACGAACGCACGCTGTCGTTCGATTTATCAAACGTGGTGCGCAATATCGCCGGGCCGTCCAATCCGCACAAGCGCGTGCCGACGTCTGAACTGGCCGCGCGCGGCATCTCGGGCGTGGTGGAAAACACACCCGGCCAGATGCCCGATGGCGCCGTCATCATCGCCGCGATCACCAGCTGCACCAACACCAGCAACCCGCGCAATATGGTCACTGCGGGCCTCCTGGCACGCAATGCCAACCGCGCTGGCCTGACCCGTAAACCCTGGGTAAAAAGTTCGCTGGCGCCCGGCTCGAAGGCCGTGGCGCTGTACCTTGACGAAGCGGGCCTGAGCCAGGAGCTCGACCAGCTGGGCTTTGGCGTCGTCGCCTTTGCCTGCACCACCTGCAACGGCATGAGCGGCGCGCTGGATCCGGTGATCCAGGACGAAATCATCAAGCGCGACCTGTATGCAACGGCGGTCCTGTCGGGCAACCGCAATTTCGATGGCCGCATCCATCCGTACGCGAAGCAGGCCTTTCTGGCCTCGCCGCCGCTGGTGGTGGCGTACGCGATTGCCGGCACGATCCGCTTCGACATCGAGAAGGATGTGCTGGGGCTGGATAGCGCCGGGCGCGAAATCCGCCTGGCCGACCTGTGGCCATCGGAGGAAGAAATCGACGCCGTGGTCACCGCAAGCGTCAAGCCGGAACAGTTCCGCAAGGTCTACACGCCGATGTTTGCGCGCGTGGCCGACGATGGCGCCGCCGTCAGCCCGCTGTACGACTGGCGGGCGCAGAGCACCTATATCCGCCGGCCACCGTACTGGGAAGGCGCGCTGGCCGGCAGCCGGCCGCTGGCGGGAATGCGGCCACTGGCGGTATTGGGTGACAACATCACCACCGACCACCTGTCGCCGTCGAACGCGATCCTGCTCGACTCGGCCGCTGGCGAATACCTGGCGAAGATGGGCCTGCCTGAAGAAGACTTCAATTCGTATGCCACGCACCGGGGCGACCACCTGACGGCGCAGCGCGCGACGTTCGCCAATCCAACACTCAAGAACGAGATGGTGAAGGACAGCCATGGCAAGGTGATGGCCGGTTCGCTGGCGCGCATCGAGCCGGAGGGTGAAGTGACCCGCATGTGGGAAGCGATCGAGCATTACATGGCGCGCAAGCAGCCGTTGATCATCATCGCCGGCGCCGACTACGGTCAGGGCTCGTCGCGCGACTGGGCGGCCAAGGGCGTACGCCTGGCGGGCGTCGAGGCGATTGCGGCCGAAGGCTTCGAGCGCATCCACCGCACCAACCTGGTGGGGATGGGCGTGCTGCCGCTCGAATTCAAGCCGGGCGAGAACCGCATCACCCTGGGCATCGACGGCACCGAAACGTTCGATGTGATCGGCGCGCGCACGCCACGCGCCGAGCTCACGCTGGTCATCAACCGCGCGAGCGGCGAGCGGGTCGAGGTGGCTGTGACGTGTCGGCTCGATACGGCCGAAGAAGTGGCCATCTACGAAGCCGGCGGCGTGCTGCAACGCTTCGCGCAGGATTTTCTTGAATCGACGGTGAAGGCGGCATGATGGAATCGACCACGTATTCTCCCCAGCGCCGGATCGCTGCCACCTATCTGCGCGGCGGCACCAGCAAGGGCGTGTTCTTCAAGCTGGACGACCTGCCGGAAGACGCCCGCGTGGCGGGCCCCGCACGCGACGCGCTGCTGCTGCGCGTGATCGGCAGCCCCGACCCGTACGGCAAGCAGATCGACGGCATGGGCGGCGCCACGTCGAGCACCAGCAAGGCCGTCATCGTCGCGGCGTCCGCGCGCGCTGAGCACGACGTCGACTACCTGTTTGGCCAGGTGGCGATCGACAAGCCGTTCGTCGACTGGAGCGGTAATTGCGGCAACCTGTCCGCAGCGGTGGGGACGTTCGCGATTGCCGCAGGCCTGGTCGATCCGGCGCGCGTGCCGCACGACGGCGTGGCCGTGGTACGCATCTGGCAAGCCAATATCGGCAAGACCATCCTCGCCCACGTCCCGATGGCCGCCGGCCAGGTGCAGGAAACGGGCGGCTTCGAGCTCGATGGCGTGACCTTCCCGGCAGCCGAGGTGCAGCTCGAGTTCATGGATCCGGCCGCCGAGGAAGAGGGCGGTGGCGGCGCCATGTTCCCGACCGGCAATCTGGTCGATGAACTCGACGTGCCCGGGGTGGGCGTGCTGCGCGCCACGCTGATCAACGCGGGCATCCCGACCATCTTCGTCGAGGCCGGGGCGCTGGGCTACGATGGCACCGAGCTGCAGGACGCGATCAATGGCGACCCGCGCGCACTGGCCGTGTTCGAGACGATCCGCGCCCACGGCGCACTGCGCATGGGCCTCATCGCCAGCATCGACGAGGCAGGCAAGCGCCAGCACACGCCGAAGGTCGCGTTCGTGGCCAAGGCGGCCGGCTACGTATCGTCGAGTGGCCGGCAAGTGGCGGCGGGCGAGATCGACCTGCTGGTGCGCGCGCTGTCGATGGGCAAGCTGCACCACGCGATGATGGGCACCGCGGCGGTGGCAATCGGCACGGCGGCGGCCATTCCGGGCACGCTGGTGAACCTGGCGGCCGGCGGCGGCGAGCGCTCGGCGGTGCGGTTCGGTCATCCGTCCGGCACGCTGCGGGTGGGCGCCGAAGCAGTCCTGGAGGACGGGCAGTGGCGCGTTGCCAAAGCCAGCATGAGCCGCAGCGCTCGCGTCCTGATGGAAGGCTGGGTGCGGGTGCCCGGTTAGTGTCGCTTTCTCGTCGCGCGAGGCTGGAGTAACGGGGTGTTTACAGGTTATGATTGACCTTCAGTGGTTGCTAATTGGCAACTCGCCGGATCATCATAACCAATAGCTTGCCTGCCTCGACGATGGATGGATTTTCGACCCCGCACGTTCCTGATGTACCGTCCCCTGGCGCGCCTGCGCGTGGCTTAGTGGGCGTGCGCCGCACGGTGCGCGAACAACGCGCAATCTTCCAGCACGCACCGGTCGGCATTGCCGTCACCCAGCCCCACCAGATTCGTTCATTCAACCCGCGCCTGGGCGAAATGTTCGGCTATGCGCAGCATGAAGTCGATACCATTTCGCTGCCGGACGTGTGCGTGTCGCCCGAGGCGTATCAGGCCCTGGCCACCGAAGCATTCACCGTGCTGGGGCGGGGCGACATGTTCGAAAAGAGCGAGCAGCAGTTTAGGCGCCGTGATGGCTCGCCCTTCTGGGCGCGCCTGCGCGGCTGCTCGGTCGAACCGGGCGACCGCAGCGCGGGCACGATCTGGATCGTCGAGGATGTGACCGAGGCGCGCCAGGCGGCCAGTGAAATGCAGGCGATCATGACCAACGCATCGATCGGCGTCATGTTCACCCGTAACCGCGTGATCCGGCGCGCCAATCCTGCCTTCTGCACGATGTTCGGCTATGCCGCCGATGAGCCGATCGGTGTCTCCACGCGCGTGCTGTATCCGGACGAAGAGGCGTACCGCGCGCTGGGCCTAGATGCCTATCCGCAACTGGCCGATGGCCGGCCGTTTCGCACCGAACGCATCCTCGTGCGCAAGGACGGCGCGCCGGCCTGGGTCCTGATGATCGGCTACCAGGTCAATCCGCTCGACCCGGACAAGGGCACGATCTGGATGCTCGAAGACCGCACCCGCGAGAAGGGCGACGAGCAGTCGCTGCGCGAGGCGCTGATGGAAAACCGCGCGATCCTGAATAATGCGGTGCTGGGCATCGCCGTCGTCGAGAACGGCCGCACGCTGCACTGCAACCGCAAGATGGAAGAGCTGTTCGGCGCACCGCCCGGCGGCATGGACGGCGCGCCGGTACGCGAACTGTATCCCGACCAGGACAGCTGGCTGGCGGCGCGCGCCGTATCCGAGACGCAGTTCGCCACTGGCCAGGCCCACATGGCCGAGCATGAAATGGTACGCCGCGACGGCACGCGCTTCTGGGCGCGCCTGTCCGGGCGCCTGTTCGACGCTGCACTCACGCGCGGGCGCAGCGTCTGGCTGGTGGACGACGTGACGGCCCAGCGTGAAGCAGCCGACGCCGTGCGGCGTGCACGCGACGAGCTCGAAGTGCGCGTGGCCGAACGCACGGCCGAACTGGCCGGCGCCAATGCGCTGCTGCAGGAAGAAATCAACGAGCGGCGCCAGGCCGAGGCGCGCGTGCACCACATGGCCTATCACGACAGCCTGACCGGCTTGCCCAACCGCGCCATGCTGTCGGACCGGCTCGATGCGGCGATGCGCAGTGTGGCCAGCGGCGACGAAGCGCACACGGGCGCGGGCCTGGCGCTGATCTTCCTCGACCTCGACCGGTTCAAGACAATCAACGATTCGCTTGGCCACCTGGTGGGCGACCAGCTGCTGTGCGAAGTCGCGCGCCGGCTGGTGCGCTCGGTGCGCCCGGGCGACCTGGTGGCGCGCCTCGGGGGCGATGAATTCGTCGTATTGCTGCCCGGAGTCGAGGAGGGCGCTGCTGCTGCAGCGGTCGGCGACGCGATCATCGCGGCGCTGGCCTCGCCGTGCGCCATCGAAGGCCGCAGCCTGCACATCTCGCCGTCCATTGGCATCTGCCTGTATCCGCAGGACGGCGGCGACGTCGATACCTTGATGCGCCACGCGGACGCGGCGATGTACCAGGCCAAGGCGGCGGGCCGCAACAATTACCAGTTTTTTACCGAGCGCATGAACCAGGCCGCAGCGCGCCACTTCGACCTCGAATCGAGCCTGCGCGGCGCGCTGGCGCGAGGGGAATTCGAGCTGCACTACCAGCCGATCATGTGCACCGCCACGCGCCGCGTGCACGCGCTCGAAGTGCTGCTGCGCTGGCGCCGCGGGGGCAGTGAGCTGGTGGGCCCGGACGAATTCATCCCGATCCTCGAAGAGAGCGGCATGATCATGGCGGTGGGCGAGTGGGTGATCCGCACCGCGTGCACGCAGAACCAGTTGTGGCGCAGCGAAGGGCTGGACGTCGTGCCGCTCGCGATCAACCTGTCGGCGCGCCAGTTCACGCACCACGGCCTGGTCGACTCGATCCGCGCCATCGTGCAGGAGACCCGGATCGACGCGGGCCTGGTGGAATTCGAGATCACCGAGACGGCCCTGATGCAGCATGGCGGCCAGACGCTCGAGACGCTGCGCGAGATGAATGCGATGGGGATGTGCCTGTCCATCGACGACTTCGGCACGGGGTATTCGAGCCTGGCGTACCTCAAGCGGTTCCCGGTACGCAAGATCAAGATCGACCGCGCCTTCGTGCGCGAGCTGGAAGTGAGCGCCGAGGATCGGGCGATCGTGGCGGCCGTGATGGCGCTGGCAAACAGCCTGCAGCTGGCGGTGGTGGCCGAAGGTGTGGAGACGGAAGGGCAGTACGCGCTGCTGCGCTCGTTCGGCTGTGAGTTCGCGCAGGGCTATCTGTTTGCACGGCCGTTACCGGCCGCACAGATTGGCAGGCTGCTGGCCGGTTAGTCGGCCAGCGTCGCCACCACAGGGGCGTGGTCCGACGGCTGCTCCCATTTGCGGGTCTCGCGGTCGATGTGGCATGCGGTGCAGCGCTCGGCCAGTGCATTGGACAGCAGGATGTGATCGATGCGCAGGCCGCGGTTGCGGCGAAACGCCATCTGGCGGTAATCCCACCAGCTGTACTGCTTCTCGGGCTGCTCGAACAGGCGGAATGCGTCAGTCAGGCCCAGGGCGATGAGCGCCTGCAGCGCGTCGCGCTCGGGCAGCGAGAAATGGATACGGCCTTCCCATTCGGCCACGTCGTGCACATCGCGCGCCTCGGGCGCGATATTGTAGTCGCCGAGGATCGCGAACTGCGGGTGCGCAGCCATCTCGGCTGCGACCCAGGTCTGCAGGGCCGCCAGCCAGGCCAGCTTGTAGGCGTACTTGTCGGAGCCGACTTCCTGCCCGTTGGGCACGTACGCGCAGATGAAGCGCACGCCGCCGATCGTCGCGGCCAGCAGGCGCTGCTGTGGATCGTCGAAGTGCGGATTGTTGCGTACCACGTCTTCAATCGGCAAGCGGGACAGGATCGCCACGCCGTTATAGGTCTTCTGGCCCGAGAATGCGACCTGGTAGCCGGCAGCGTTGAGTTCGGCGGCCGGGAACTTGTCGTCAGTCAGCTTGGTCTCCTGGATGCAGAGCACGTCAACAGGATTGGCGTCCAGCCATTGCAATAAATGTGCAAGGCGGACTTTCAAAGAATTCACATTCCAGGTGACAATTTTCATCGGTTTATCTACAGTTAACGTTGTGAAGTTGCTGATCGCTCAAGTGTGTGTAGGCGAATTGCTTGCCAACCGGCTATTATTAACGAAATTACCGGATTGATTACGTGTCATGCATGAAATAACGATAGAGTTATGGATGCTGGGTTGGTATAATTACAACACCTGATGACACTATTCATTGGTAGCTTTCCAAAAAGTATTGCCCGATTCGCCCTTCGAGACTATAACTAGTCGGGTCCGGTACTTGTCGCAAAAAGCGACAGCATCGAGGGATTGCTTTTTGGTAATAATAAAATTGCGTAGGTGCAACTTTCATTGTACCATTGGCTGGTCGCGATGTAGCGTTGGTCGACAGCTCACACAGTTGTTTAAAGCCATCAACGTGCGCTAGTGGTACTATTGTGAAATATTGCGTTCAGGAGTTCATCATCCTGGCGCAGAATTGAAAAGGACAGAAATGCGCAGTGCATTTGAAGCATGGGCCCAGCGTGAAGGCCACATCGTTCGCCGCCGCGAAGACAAGCCCGAGGAATACCTCGTTTTCGAGACCCAGCGTCGTTGGGTGATCTGGCAAGCTGCTCTGGCGCATGGCGCCAAGACCGCAGCCGATTCGCCATCGAAGTTCGGCAAGGATGGCAGCCCTGTGCCAGCCATCGCGCCCGACGAAGCGGCAGTGCGCAACAGCGTGCTGAACGAAGTCCTGGACGCCTTCAGCGAACTGGACGAGACCGCCGGCATGGAAGGCGTGCTCAAGGTCATCCAGGGCCTGAAGAAAAAGCAGAAGGCCGAGGCCGAAAAGGTCTGACCCGGTCTGCCGGATGCGTTACCGCCACTACAAGGGCGGCATCTACGAGCTGGTGTGCGAGGCGCTGCTGGAATCCGACCACACCCCGGTCATCGTGTACCGGGACGAGGGCGGCACTGTCTGGGTGCGGCCCCGCGATGCTTTCTTCGATACCGTCACGGTCGGCGGCGCCACGCAACCGCGTTTCGCGCCCCTCGACTGATCCCACCTCAGTATTTGCGCGCCACTGCCGTTAAAGAAGCATCTGCTTCTCGACGGTTGCCATGTTGCCTCTACTCCGCCCGCTTGTCTTGTCCGCGCTTGCCCTGCTGGGCGGCTGCGCGACCATGTCCGATTCCCCCATGCAGCAGCTCGAAGTGCGCACGGTGCTCGATTACCGCGAGATCGGTGGGGTCGGCTGCATCCTGAGCAATGACGCCGGCCGCTGGTACGTCATCGCCCCGGGCCGCGTGACCGTCACGCGCAACAAGGGGCCGCTGTCGATCAGCTGCAAGAAGCAGGGCGTGGCCATCGCCGCCGAAACCGTGCAGGCGCAGCTCAATACCAGTAATCTCGTCGGCAACCTGGTCACGACGGCCGGCATCGGCCACTACGTTGACCGCTACTCGGGCGCCGGCTACGGCTACCCGGCCACGCTGACCGTACTGATGCAGCCAGCAGAAAAATCCCCCGCCGCCGCAGGCGCCGAACCCGTAGCAACAAGGATGTTCTGACCCGTTTGAGCAAAGCCGGGGTCAGGTCTGACATTCGGACACGAACTCGACAATGAAGCCGGTAAAGCCGGGGTCAGGTCTGACATTCGGACACGATCTCGACAATCGGATAAGCGGAACTAGCTGGCACAGGTCTATGTTAATACTGGGCAAGGCACCGTCGGAAATGGCTACGGCTGAGGTCGTGTCCGAATGTCAGACCTGACCCCCGCTGTACGGCTGAGGTCGTGCCCGAATGTCAGACCTGACCCCCGCTGTATGTGCTGGTTCGAGACGAAAAAAAGCCCCGCATGCGGGGCTTTTTCACGATGAGTGGGATTGCTTACACGCGATTCATCAGGAACGTGGTCAGGAGCGGTACCGGGCGGCCCGTGGCGCCCTTGGCGGCGCCCGACTTCCAGGCGGTGCCGGCGATGTCGAGGTGGGCCCAGGTGTACTTGCGGGTGAAGTTTTCCAGGAAGCACGCGGCCGTGATCGATGCGGCGCCCGGGGTGCCGATATTGGCCAGGTCGGCGAAGTTCGACTTGAGCTGGTCGTTGTAGATCTCGCCCAGCGGGAAGCGCCAGGCCACGTCGCCAGCCTGCTTGCCGGCCGTGAGCAGCTCGTCGGCCAGCGCGTCGTGCGCAGCGTCGTCGCGGGTGAACAGGCCGCTCGTGTGGTGGCCCAGGGCCACGATGCAGGCGCCCGTCAGCGTGGCGATATCGACCACGACGGCCGGGTTGAAGCGCTCGGCGTACGACAGCGCATCGCACAGCACCAGGCGGCCTTCAGCGTCGGTGTTGAGGATTTCAATCGTGGTGCCGTTCATGGCGGTGACGATGTCGCCCGGCTTGGCGGCGCGACCCGATGGCATGTTTTCGCAGGCGACGACGATGCCGATCACATTGAGCTTCAGGCCCATCTCGCCGATGGCGCGGAAGGTGCCCAGCACCGACCCGGCGCCGCACATATCGTATTTCATCTCGTCCATGCTCGGACCCGGCTTGATCGAGATGCCGCCCGAGTCGAACGTGATGCCCTTGCCGACCAGGACGACCGGTGCATCGTTTGGCGCGCCGCCGTTGTGGCGCAGGACGATGAACTTCGGCGCTTCTTCGCTGCCGCGCGCAACCGCCAGGAAGCTGCCCATCTTGAGCGCTTCGAGCTGCTTGCGTTCCAGGACTTCGAGGCCAAAGCCGAAGTCGTCGGCCAGCTTGCGCGCCGTTTGTGCCAGGTAGGTAGGGGTGCAGATGTTCGGCGACAGGTTGCCCAGGTCGCGCGTGAGCTTCATGCCGTTGGCAATCGCCGCGGCCTGCGCCAGGGCGGCCTTGGCGCTACCGGCGTCCGGCGTGGCAATGACCACCTTGCGCACGCCGGCGGGTGCCGGTTCTTTCTTGCTTTTCTGCGCGTCGGTACGGTATTCGGCGTCGCTCGAGGCCAGCACCAATGCCTGCAACGCCCAGTTCGCGTCGCGTTCTTTCACGCTGTCGAGCGGGAATGCGATAATGGCGTCCGTGGAACCCAGCGTGGCGAACATTTTCAGGGCGGCGGTTGCGCCCGTGGTGAAGCTTTTCTGGGAAACGATCTCGTCAGCGCCCAGGCCGACGAGCAGCACGCGCGCCGCAGTCACGCCCGCAACGCCGCGCAGCAGCAGGGTCGAACCGGGCTTGCCGCTGATGTCGCCGGACTTGACCGCCGCGCTGATCTCGCCATTCACGTCGAGTGCTTTTGCTGCAGCCGACAATTTTTTATTTTCGAACACCGCCACTGCTACACAGCCGGTCTTCGCCGCTGCCAGGGTGTTTTTTGTGTCGAATGCTTTTATGCTAAAGTCCATTTGGTTCTCCGATTCGTTGTTCGCGGCGGACTGCCTAATCTGCAATTATAACGACTCTATTGAATGATCTTCCGACGTTCCCTGCAACGTGAGTTGGCAAGTGCCGCTGGCGCGACCTTCACGGTGCTGTTTTCCATTCTTGTGACCTGGACGCTGATCGCCATTCTTGGCCGCGCGGCGGGCGGCAAGGTCGCGTCTGCCGACGTGCTGTCGCTGATCGTGTTCCGCAGTGCCGAGCTGCTGCCGATCATCCTGATCCTCACCTGCTTCATCGCCGTCGTCGCCGCCGTCACGCGCAGTTATCGCGATTCCGAAATGGTGGTCTGGTTCGCGTCCGGCCAGTCGCTGCTGGCGTGGATCCGGCCCGTGCTCACGCTGGGCCTGCCGATGGTGTTCGTCGTGGCCGCGCTGTCGCTGGTCGTCACGCCGTGGGCCAAGATGAAGAGCGCCGAATTCGTCGAGCGTTTCCAGAAGCGCGAAGACCTGCAGCGTGTCGCGCCGGGCCAGTTCCGCGAATCGAGCTCGAACGACCGCGTGTTCTTTGTCGAACGCAGCGCCGAAGGCACGACCGTCGTGCAGAACGTGTTCGTCAACAGCGTCAGCGGCAACACGCACTCGGTCGTGGTGGCCAAGCAGGGCGTGATTGAGTCGGACGGCAAGGGCGGCCAGTTCCTCGTGCTCAGTAACGGGCGCCGCTACGAAGGCATTCCAGGCCAGGCCAACTTCCAGACGATGGAGTTCGAACGCTACAGCATGCGCGTGGCCACGCAGGCCCCGATGCTCGGCGCCGACATTCCGGTCGCGGCCTTGTCCACGCCCGCGCTGCTGCTCGCGCCCAACCGCTTTACGCAGGCCGAACTGCTGGCGCGCATCGCCGCGCCGATCACCTGCCTGATCCTGATGCTGCTGGCGATCCCGCTCGGCTTCGTCAATCCGCGCGCGGGGTCGTCGGCCAACATGATCCTGGCGCTGCTGATCTTCTTCACCTATAACAATCTGGTGCGGCTGTCCGAAGCCAGCGTCAAGCAGGGCAAGGTCGCCTTCGCGACCGGCTGGTGGCCGCTGCACCTGTTCGCGCTGCTGTGCGTCGCGGGCCTGTTCGCCTGGCGCCTGAACGTGAACCACCCGTACCACCCGCTGGTCATGCTGAGCGCCTTCAAGCGCCGCCTGCGCAAGCCGCAGCCGCTGCACAAGCGTGACGAGGCAGCCGTCGAATGAAAATCCTCCAGCGTTACTTCGCAATCAATATCTTCCAGGCGGTGGCCTTCGTGCTGGCTGCCTTCCTGGCGCTCGTCGCCTTCATGGACCTGACCAGCATCCTGCCGTCGGTCGGCAAGAACGACTTCGGCATGCAGCACGCGTTTCTGTACGTGCTGCTGCTCGTGCCGGGCAATGTGTACCAGGTGATGCCGGTGGCCGCGCTGATCGGCACCATCTACACGATGGCGCAGTTTGCCTCGAGCTCCGAGTTCACCATCATGCGCGCCTCGTCGATGTCGACCCGGCATGCGGCCTGGATGCTGTTCAAGATCGGCGCCATCTTCGTCGTGGTGACGTTCATTTTCGGCGAGCTGATCACCCCGCGCACGGCGCCGATCGCCGAGCGCATGCGCCTGACGGCCAAGGGCGGCTCGGTCTCGGCCGAGTTCCGCTCGGGCATGTGGACCAAGGACAGCGTCCACGAAAACGGCGTGCGCGGCACCATCACCGGCTCGCGCTTCTTCAACGTGCGCCGTATCGCGGGCGACGGCCAGCTCGAAGACGTGCGGCTCTACGAGTTCGACAACAATATGCGCATGCGCTCGCTCGTGACGGCGGCGCGCGGCACCTATGGCGGCAACAACACGTGGCGCCTGACGGACGTGACGGAAACGATGTTCACCAACAGCCGCGAGTTGCCGGCGCCCGGTTCGGCCGTGCCGGAAGGCCAGGCCATCCAGAGCACGTATGGCCAGGAAACCGCGGCGATCGCGACGCGCAAGCTGGCCACCTACACGCTGGCCTCCGAGATCACGCCGAAGATCCTGTCGGTGTCGCGCTCGGATCCCGAGCGCATGTCGGCGGCCGAACTGGCCGTCTATACGCGCCACCTGGCCGAGAACAAGCAGGAGACCGAGCGCTTCAAGGTCGCGTTCTGGAAGAAGGTCATCGATCCGTTTTCGATTTTTGTCCTGATGGCGCTGGCGCTGCCGTTTGCCTATCTGCACACGCGCAGCGGCGGCGTGAGCCTCAAGATTTTCATCGGGATCATGATCGGCGTGAGCTTCCTGCTCATCAATTCCCTGTTCTCGCACCTCGGTGTGCTGACCATCCTGCCCGCGTTCTTCACGGCGCTGGCGCCCAGCCTGTTATTCCTGCTCATGGCGCTTGGTGCGCTGTGGTGGGTGGAGCGACATTAAGCATGACGAGCATGACGACAATGAAACGTGGCCTGATCCTGTTTGCCCACGGCGCGCGCGCCGCTTCCTGGGCAGTCCCTTTCGAGCGCCTGCGCGACCAGACGCGCGAGCGTGTGGCCGGTGCGGTCGTGGAGCTGGCATTCCTGGAACTGATGACGCCGAGTCTTCCAGACACCATCGACGCCATGCGCGCGCAGGGCATCGACGACATCACGGTAGTGCCGGTGTTCCTGGGGAAGGGCGGGCACCTGCTGCGTGACTTGCCCGCGCTGTGCGATGAAGTGCGCGCGGCGCATCCGGCGTTGACGCTCAATGTCGCCGGCGCCATCGGCGAAGACCCGGGCGTGCAGCGGGCGATGACGGATTATTGCGTCAATTCGTTGGGTGGCTGAACGCGTGGACGGGATACCCGTCCACCCTACCTGTTGTCTTGACACCGTAGGGTGGACGGATTCTCCGTCCACGCGTTCAACGACATCAATCCGGCTGGTGCTCGCGCCGCGCCAGCGCTTCACCCATCATGACCAGAACGGGCCCATGACCCGGCTCCAGGCCACGTGCCAGGTCCGTCAGCGTCAAACGCAGAATGCGTTGATCGACGCGACTGCAATTTTCCACCACGACCACCGGCAGATCGGCACGCCGGCCTTCAGCCAATAACCGTTCTGCGGTCGCAGCGGCCTCACGCCCACCCATGTACTGGACCAGCGTATCGGTTTCGGGCAGGGCAGGATGGTCCGGTTCATCCGGCGCGGTACTCGACGTGAAGAACGCCACGCTGCGCGCCACACCACGCTTCGTCAGCGGCTGCTTGGTGGCTGCCGCGGCAGCGACGGCCGTGGTAATCCCCGGTACGACTTCGACCTCGATGCCTTCGGCTTCGAGTGCCCGCAATTCTTCATCGGCGCGGCCAAACAGCATCGGGTCGCCGCCTTTGAGGCGCACGACCAGCGCATACTTGTGCGCGCATTCGACGATCTGGCCGTTGATCACGGTCTGCGCCATCGAGCGCTGGCCCGAGCGTTTGCCGACCGAGATTTTTTCGGCCCGCTCGCACAACGCCAGCATCTCGGGCGTGACCAGTGCGTCGTACAGCACCACGTCGGCGGCTGCCAGCAGGCGCGCGCCGCGCACCGTGATCAGGTCGGCCGCGCCGGGGCCTGCTCCCACCAGATAGACTTTGCCCAGTGCCGCCATACCGCCCCTTCGTTGTTATGCGTCGATGCGGATCATACCTGCGGCCACGGTCTGGTGGGTGACTTCGTCGATCAGGATGAACGCGCCAGTCGCGCGGATCGCGTCGTAGGCATCGGCCGCCAGTGGCTGCTGGACGGTCAGTTGCACGCGTGCGATGTCGTTGAGCTTGAGGCCCTCGGCCGGATGGCGCTGTTGCGTGTTCACGTCCAGCAGCGTGTCGATGCGCGCGAACTTGGCCGCCGTCTGGCGCGTGCCGTGCTTGAGCCAGTACTTGCGGCGCAGGTCGAGCGGCTCATCGGCCATCCAGCAGACATCGGCCGTGACTTGCTTGAGCAAGGTCGCCGGCTGCGCGCTACCGGCCAGCATGTCGCCGCGCGAGACATCCACGTATTCGTTCAGCACCAGCGTGACCGACTGGCCGGCCGTTGCCGACTGCAGCGAGCCGTCGAACGTGACGATCTCTTTCACCGTCGCGCTCTGGCCGGACGGCTGCACGACGAGCGTATCGCCCACGTTCACGACGCCCGATTCGATGCGGCCCATATAGCCACGGAAGTCCTTGGCCGCGTGGCCATTGTGGCGCGCCACCAGCTGCACCGGGAAGCGGAAGGGGGCGCTGTGCGCTTCGTCGTAGACCGACAGCGATTCGAGCAGGTCGATCAGCGTCGGGCCGCTGTACCACGGCGTGTTCGCCGATTTTTCCACCACGTTGTCGCCGGTGAGCGCCGACAGGGGAATCGCCGTGATGTCCTTCAGGCCCAGCGACGTCGCAAAACTCTGGTACTCGGCCACGATGCGGTCGTAGATCGCCTGGTCGTACCCGATCAGGTCCATCTTGTTGACGGCCACCACGACGTGCTCGATCTGCAGCAGTTTCGCGATCGTCGAATGGCGTTTCGTTTGCGTGAGCAGGTCGACGCCGCCGTCTTCGCGCAGCGTGACCTTCGACACGTCGATCAGGATGATGACGGCGTCGGCGGTCGATGCGCCCGTGACCATATTGCGGGTGTACTGCTCGTGGCCCGGTGTATCGGCGATGATGAACTTGCGCTTGGGCGTGGCGAAGTAGCGGTAGGCCACGTCGATCGTGATGCCCTGTTCGCGCTCGGCTTCGAGGCCGTCGGTCAGCAGCGACAGGTCGATCGTGTCACCCACGGTGCGCTTGTGCTTGGCGCGCGAGACGGCGGCCAGCTGGTCGGCGAAGATGCCCTTGCTGTCAAACAGCAGGCGGCCGATCAGCGTGCTTTTGCCATCGTCGACCGAGCCGGCAGTGATGAAGCGCAGCAGTGAGCGGTTGGCTTTGGTGTCGCCGTTGGCGTTGAGGTCAGTCATGGCGTTCATCAGAAGTATCCTGCTTTCTTGCGTTTTTCCATCGAGGCTTCGGAAGTCTGGTCATCCATGCGCGTGGCGCCCCGTTCGGTGATGTCGGTAATCGCCGTTTCGGCAATGATGTCGGCCAGCGAATCGGCGCTGGAGGCCACCGGGCAGGTGCACGAGATGTCGCCCACGGTCCGGAAGCGCACGGTGCGGTTCTCGACCGTCTCGCCCTCGCGCGCCGGGGTCAAGGGCGTGAGCGGCACCAGGAGGCCATTGCGCTCGATGACGTCGCGCTGGTGCGCGAAATAGATCGATGGCAGCGCCAGTTGTTCGCGGGCGATGTATTGCCACACATCGAGCTCGGTCCAGTTCGAGATCGGGAACACGCGCATGTTTTCGCCCGGATGGACGCGGGTGTTATACAGGTCCCACAGTTCGGGGCGCTGGGCTTTCGGATCCCACTGGCCGAATTCGTCGCGGAACGAAAAGATGCGTTCCTTGGCGCGGGCTTTTTCTTCGTCGCGGCGCGCGCCGCCGATGCAGGCGTCGAAGCCGTGTTCGGCGATGGTTTCCAGCAGCGTAACCGCCTGGGCCGCATTGCGCGAATCGGTGGCCGGGTTGCGCAGGCGCACCGTGCCGCGGCGGATCGATTCCTCGACGCTGCCGACGATCAGGCGCTCGCCCAGTTCAGCGGCGCGGGCGTCGCGGAAGGCGATCACTTCGTCGAAGTTGTGGCCGGTGTCGATGTGCACGAGCGGGAACGGAAAACTGCCCGGGCGGAAGGCTTTTTCGGCCAGGCGCAGCAGGACAACCGAGTCCTTGCCGCCCGAGAACAGCAGGGCGGGGTTGCTGCATTCGGCGGCCACTTCGCGCAGGATGTGGATCGCTTCGGACTCCAGCGCGTCCAGGTGGGCGGCGTTTACTTCGTTAAAGAGTTTCTCGGTAACAGATGTCATGGCGGTGCCTGTTGTTGTTGTGGCTTAGGCAGCCACGGATTTGATGCGGATAAGTTTGCCGTCAACCACGTGCAGCCCGCATTCCTTCGATTCCGGGTTTTCCCACCACCAGCGGCCGGCGCGCACGTCTTCGCCGGGCTGCACAGCGCGGGTGCAGGGATCGCAGCCGATCGACGGGAAGCCCCGGTCGTGCAGCGCGTTGTACGGCACATTGTTCGAGCGCAGATAGTCCCAGACGTTCTCTTCGCTCCAGTCCGTCAACGGATTGAACTTCTGCATGGCGTGGCTCAGATCGTCTTCCTGCACCGCCAGTTCGGCGCGGGTGGCCGCTTGCGCGCGGCGCTGGCCCGTGATCCAGGCGCGCTTGCCGGCCAGTGCGCGACCAAGCGGCTCGACCTTGCGGATGCGGCAGCATTCCTTGCGCATGTCCACGCTCTCGTAGAACGCGTTCAGGCCGTTCTGCGTGACGTAGCGCTCGACCGCCAGCGGGTCGGGGCGGAACAGGGCGATATCGTAGTCGTAGGTGTCCCTGACGCGATCGATCATCGCCAGCGTCTCGGCATGCAGCCGGCCCGTCTCGAGCGAAAAAATCGCAATCGGCAAGTCTGCCTTCAGGATCAGGTCGGTCAGCACCATGTCTTCGGCTGCCAGGCTCGATGCGAACACGGCCGGCGTGAAATCACGGGCAATACGTTCCAGAATCGCGCTGGTCTCGGCCACGCGACGATGCAGATCGCTCATGGGTTATCCCTGGCTAACGACGTCGGCGGGCGGCGCCGGGGTTTCGCGCGGCACGCGGCGGAACAACGGCACCGGATTGTCGATCGAGGCCTGGTAGGTTTCCGAAAACACCGACAAGCCCTTGAGCGCATCGTGAATGCTGCGGTCCTGGCGGGTGGCATAGGCGTCGAAACCGCAGCGCTGCATCTGGAACAGCTGGTCGCGCAGCACGTCGCCGATGGCGCGCAGTTCGCCCGTCCAGCCAAGGCGCCGGCGCAGGTTGAAGGCGGTCGAGTAGCCACGGCCATCGGTGAACTTCGGGAAGTCGATCGCGATGACCGCAAAGCGGCCCAGATCGTCCTTGATGCTCTCCGCACGCTCGTCGGGTGCCAGCCATACGCCGAGCTCGGCGCGCGCCTCCAGCACAGCACGCTGCGCCAGCCAGACGGTCAGCGGCACGATGATCTTGCCGGCCGGGACCTCGATCGTCTCGGCTGCATCGGTTTCGGCAAGACGCAGCACGCTCCAGTCGTCGGCGACGACGTCGCGGCCCTTGATGATCTGTGGGTGAGCGTCAAGCATACTGATCTTCCTTCGCGGCTTCGCCGGCCGGAATCGGCGTGGCATACACATGTTCCTTGAATGGGGCGATGCCGAGGCGGCCCACGGTGTCGACGAAGCGCTCACCCTCGATCCGACACTGGACATACGTCTCGAGCAGGCGCCCGATGACTTCCGGCATTTGCGGCGCCGAGAACGACGGTCCGATGATCTTGCCGATGGCCGAGGTGTTGCCCTGCGCACCGCCGACCGACACCTGGTACCACTCGCTGCCATCCTTGTCCACGCCCAGGATGCCGATATTGCCGACGTGGTGGTGGCCGCAGGCATTGATGCAGCCCGAGATATTCAGTTCGATGTCGCCGATGTCGTGCTGGAAATCCAGGTCGTCGAAGCGCTCGGCAATCGCCGCGGCAATCGGCAACGACTTGGCATTGGCCAGCGAGCAGTAGTCGCCGCCAGGGCAGGCGATGATGTCGGTCAGGAGGCCAATGTTCGGCGTTGCCAGGCCCTGCGACTTGAGCAATTGCCACAGCGCGAACAACTGGCTCTGCTCGACATCGGCCAGCACCAGGTTCTGCTCGTGCGTCACGCGCACTTCGCCAAAACTGAACTGGTCGGCCAGGTCGGCCACGAAATCGAGTTGCCCGTCGGTGGCGTCGCCCGGCGGCACGCCGGTTTTCTTCAGCGACAGCAGCACGGCGGCGTAACCCGGCACCTTGTGTGGCTTGACGTTGCGATCGAGCCAGTTGGCGAACGGCTTGTTGTCGGGCTGCGACGCAGCCACGTCGATCGTCTCGAGCGTGCGGTAGGCGTGCGGCTGGAACCACTTGGCAACGCGGTCGAATTCTTCCTGCGTCAGCGTTTCAGGGCCATCCTTCAGGTCGGCCCATTCGGCTTCGACCTGGCGCGTGAATTCCTCGACGCCCATGGCCTTGAGCAAAATCTTGATGCGTGCCTTGTACTTGTTGTCACGACGACCGTTCTGGTTGTACACGCGCATCACGGCTTCGGTGTAGGTCAGCAGGTGCTGCCATGGCAGGAACTCGCGGATGACGCTGCCCAGGATCGGCGTACGGCCCATGCCGCCACCGGCCATGAACTTGAAGCCGACTTCGCCGGCCTCGTTATGCACGACCGTCAGGCCGATGTCGTGCACGGCGATCGCCGCGCGGTCTTCGACTGCGCCATTGATCGCGACCTTGAACTTGCGGGGCAGGGCGGCAAATTCCGGGTGGAAGGTGCTCCACTGGCGCAGGATCTCGGCGAACGGGCGCGGATCGATGATCTCGTCGGCCGCCACACCGGCGAATTCGTCGGTGGTGATGTTGCGGATGCAATTGCCCGAGGTCTGGATGGCGTGCATCTCGACCGACGCCAGGTCGGTCAGGATGTCCGGGGTCTGCTCCAGCTCGATCCAGTTGTACTGGATGTTCTGGCGCGTGGTGAAGTGGCCGTAGCCGCGGTCATAGGTGCGCGCGATGTGGCCGAACATGCGCACCTGGGCGCTCGACAGCAGGCCGTAGGGCACGGCGACGCGCAGCATGTAGGCGTGGCGCTGCATGTACAGGCCGTTCTGCAGGCGCAGCGGGATGAATTCTTCTTCGAGCAACTCACCGCTCAGGCGGCGCGCCACCTGGTCACGGTACTGGGCGATGCGCTCGCGCACGATGAGGTGGTCGTACTGGTCGTAACGATACATGGGCTTGTTCCGGTAAGGGCGGATAGTGCACGCCCATTCAATAATGTTCCGATGATACGGAGATCGGCTTATATTCCAAACTACGGATAATTTATTTGCTTATATACGTAACCCGAATAAGCATCTTAAAATGCTGTTCGCAGAGCCAACAAGAATATTTACAGAATGAACCTCCACCAGCTGCGCTTCGTGCGCGAGGCCGTACGCCAGAACTACAACCTGACCGACGCCGCCAAATCGCTGTTTACCTCGCAGCCGGGGGTCTCGAAGGCGATCATCGAGCTGGAAGAAGAGCTGGGCGTCGACATCTTCACGCGCCACGGCAAGCGCATTCGCGGCCTGACCGAGCCGGGCCGGCTGGTGCTGCAGTCGGTCGAGCTGATCATGCAGGAGATCGAAAGCCTCAAGCGCATCGGCAAGGAGTACGCCGCCCACGACAGCGGCAGCTTCACCATTGCCACCACGCACACGCAGGCGCGCTACATGCTGCCGAAAGTGGTGCAGGCCTTCATGCAGAAGTACCCGAAGGTGCGCCTCTCGCTGCTGCAGGGCAATCCGAAGCAGATCGCCGACATGGTCAAGAGCGACCAGGCCGACCTGGCCATCGCCACCGAGGCGATCACGACGATCGACGGCCTGATCACGCTGCCGGCCTACCAGTGGGAACACGTGGTGGTGGCCCCGCCCGAGCACCCGCTGTTCAAGTCGCGGGCGATCTCGCTCGAAGAAATCGCCAGCTACCCGATCATCACGTATGATGCCGCCTTCGCCGGGCGCAGCAAGATCGACCACGCCTTCGGCCTGCGCGCCCTGAGCCCGGACGTCCTGCTGGAGGCGATCGACGCCGACGTGATCAAGACCTACGTCGAACTGGGCATGGGCATCGGCATCATCGCCGGCATGGCGTTCGACCCCGAGCGCGACCGCGGCCTGCGCGCGATCCCGGTCGGCCACCTGTTCGGCATGAACACGTCGCGCGTGGCGATCAAGCAGGGCGCCTACCTGCGCAGCTATGTGTACACCTTCATCGAACTGCTGACGCCGACACTGAATCGCAAGATGGTCGAATCGGCCATGCGCGGTGGGGACAATTACGAACTTTGATGCACAACGACATTTCAATGGAAACACCGATGGACAAGAATCCGGTTATCGCCTACTACGACAGCATTGCCGCCCACTATGACAACGCCGCCGCCGAGGTGGCCGACGAGCAGCTGGAAGACCTGGATGAAGCGCGCGAGCAAATTTCCACGCTGCTGGCCGGCCACCGCATCCTGGAGCTGGGCTGCGGCAGCGGCGCCTGGACCGAGGTGCTGGCCGAAACCGCCGAGTCGATCGTCGCCACCGACGCCAGCGCCGCAATGCTTGAGCTTGCGCAAATGCATGGCGAGGACCTGGACAATGTCGAATACCGCCTGATGGATGCACTGGCGCTCCCGGATGACTTGGGCACGGGTGAGGACAAGTTCACGGCCGTATTCCTGGGCGGCCTGTGGGCGCACCTGACCCGCAAGCAGCAGGACGACCTGCTGCAATCACTGAAAAAGCGTCTGGGCAAGGATGTGCTGCTGGTGCTGTTCGACGACAACTACGTCGAAGGCGAGAGCGCCGTCACCGTGCGCACCGACTTGCTGGGCAACACCCACGAATTCCAGCTCGACGCCGACGGCAAGCAGCATGAACTCGTCAAGAACTACCCGACCGACAGCGCGCTGCGCAAGCGCGTGGGCGTGGCCGGACGCGAGATCCGCGTGGCGCGCTGGGAGTTTTACTGGGTGCTGACCTGCCGGTTGAAGTAAGCATGCATATCTGGGTCGATGCCGATGCCTGTCCTGGCGTCATCAAGGACATTCTGTTTCGCGTAGCGGAGCGCACCCAGTTGCCCGTCACACTGGTGGCGAATCAGTTGATGCGCGTGCCGGGCTCGCGCTTTATCCGTGCGCTGCAGGTGCCCGCCGGCGCCGATGTGGCCGATGCCGAGATCGTCGAGCGCGTGAGTCCGGGCGACATCGTCGTCACCGGTGACATTCCGCTGGCGGCGCTGGTGCTGGAAAAGGGTGGCCTGCCGCTCAATCCGCGTGGCGACTGGTACACGAAGGACACGATCGCGCAGCAACTGACGATGCGCGCCTTCATGGAAGAACTGCGTGGCAGCGGCGTCGATACCGGTGGACCGGCGGCGTTCAGCCAGACCGACAGCCGCAATTTTGCCAATGCGCTCGATCGCGCGCTGGCGAAGCGGAAATAAATCCCATCTTGCCGATGACGGGTTCGCGACGAACTGCAGCGCTTGCGTCGCCGTGCCGGCAAATATACGGGCTATGATCGTACCCAATAAATGTAAGCATTTGTTAAGTCGGTCAACAGCTTGGCGAGCTCATCGTTGATTGGTTAGTAGCATGGAAAAACATGCACTTCCAAACAACCAACTGAGGAGCTGCACCATGAAAAAAATTACTTCTACCCTGATCGCCGGTCTGTTTGCCACCGCTGCCTTCGCCCAGACGCCATCCACGCATTCGTCGTCAGCAACGCCAGAAGCACACGCCACGACGGACACCAAGACCCCGAAAGCCGCATTTGTACCTAACGAGAATCTGAAGGGCAGCACGCAAACCGACGGCAAGCTGGTCAAGAAGGTCAGCAAGGCCGATGCGAAAGCGGTAGCGCAAGCCGACAAGGAAGCCAAAGCAACGGCGAAAGCCGAGAGCAAGGACGACGTCAAGGCAAAGTAAGGGCGCGGGGAGCGGTGCAAACCGGGACCCATGCAACATCTGTATCAGAGGCGGCAAGACCGGATCATCGTTTGGCCGCATGAAGAAACCCGCGAATGTCGCGGGTTTTTTTACGCATCAACCTTCGCCCTCGTGGTACTGCGCGAACAGCAGCCCCACGAAATCGACGACCGCCCTGATGCGCGCAGTCGTTCGCACCGTGCGATGCATCGAGAGCCAGATGGCCTGGTCCAATTCGGGAATATGCGGGATTGCCGTGACGAGGCCATGGGCTTCGCTTGCCAGAAACGAGGCCAGCACACCCAGGCCGGCACCATGCGTCACACCATCAAGGATGCCAAGGCCATAGCTGCAGCGCATCCAGGGTGCAGGGGCACCGGGCAGCGCCCGTAGCCACTGGTCGGACTGGAACTCGGCACGTGGCTCGTCGAAGCCGACGAATGGCACGCCGGTCCAGTCCTCGTTCACTATGGCGGCAGCGTAACGCGTTGCGATCGCCTGACTGCCATACAGTCCGAACGACAGTGTGCCGACCTGGCGCGCGACCAGGTCGAGCTGTTCGGGCCGGTAAGGCCGAATCGCGATATCGGCTTCACGCCGTGCCAGGTTATAGGGCCGGTGGGAGGTAACGATCTCGACCTCCACATCCGGATAGGCGTCATGAAACGGTGCGAAGCGGGTGGTGAGGAAGTAAGAGAGCCATTCGTCGGTATTGATGCGTACCACGCCCGACGCGGAACTTGCATTCTGCCGGGCCTGTGCATGCTCGACTTCCAGGGCAATATCGCTCATCTGTTCGGCCAGTGAGAACATGTCCACGCCAAACGTCGTTGGAACGCAGCCACCTTGATGGCGCTCGACCAGCTTCTGGCCGACCGCTTCTTCGAGCTGGTCAAGCCTTCGCGACAATGTCGCAGGGCTTAATCCCGCCCGGCGCGCAGCACCGCGCAACGTGCCTTCTTGCGCGATGAGTGCCAGCAAGCGCAGGTCGTCCCAGTTCAAGTGTTTCATATTTGCACCATGATGCCTCAGTTTCTTGGCTATGTGTGCATTTATAGACTATGGGATGATCTTGCCTTGCTTTGCCGGTCCAGCGTTTGAACGTACTGCTCGATGTCTGCCTGCCGTCAGCCCCACCAACAATAACAAGGATTTACATGCGTACATTCGCCGATCGCGTGCGCCACGCGCTTCTTTTCGAGGGAGTAGCTCTGGCTATCTTTATCCCAGGATCTGCCGTCCTGTTCGACCAGCCCGTGCAGGACATGGGCGTCATCGGCATTTTCTCGGCCACCATCGCCACACTCTGGAATTTCGTGTTCAACGTTGGATTTGACCGCGCCATGCTGCGACTGCGCGGCAGCGTCGAAAAGACGATGGCGATCCGGGTCATGCATACTTTTCTGTTCGAAGCCGGCCTGGTTGCCATGCTGATCCCGCTGATCGCCTGGTATCTGGGGATTGGCCTGTGGGCTGCGCTACTGATGGATATTGCTATCGTGACGTTTTATCTGGTTTACGGCTTTCTGTTCAATCTTGCCTATGACCGTTTGTTTCCGGTTACCAGCGTGGCAGCGCCTGCGCAGCCCTGCTGAATATCGCAGATTGGCCGGAACGTCTGGTTGGGAATAACGCGGCAACCCGCTGTATTGAGAAGCCGCATTGTGATTGATCCGCAGAGAGGCGTTGGCTGGGCAGTGGCCAGTCATGGTCCTTCACTAGCGCTGCGCAACAGCCGATGAGATCACCACCATATCAGCGAAGCGCGGGTCTGGCGCGTAGGTCATGAGCATGTCGTCGCCGAATTCGCCACGATTGAATTCCATGGTGACCCGGCCATCTCCCGACACGAATTTATAGGGGGCGACAGCAAGAAGACGCATTGGTTGCTGTTTATCGATTTTAGTCTCGATCGTGCGGGTGCCTGGCCGTACTTTCAGGCGCCAGCCATTTGCGAGATCGTAGGTTCCGGCAATTTGCCGGGCTTGTTCTTCGTGGATCCGAACCGGCTTTGCTGCTGCGCTGACAACCACGGACGTAACTGGCGCCGTGTCACTTTGTGGATAAGGCCAGGACTGCGCGCCAGAAGTTGAAGCGAGAAGAAGCAGGGTTGCGGGAAGCAAAACAGATGAAATGCGCATGATATCTCCTTATGAAATATAGGCAGAGGCGCCTGTTCTGGCGTTTGCGCAAAAAGGGCGTGATGCCTTGTCGTCGGGAAAACATTGACCACGTCTGAGGCTGTCGTGAGTCAGAGTGGAGTTTAGGTCGGGTGCTTTGAACGGCAAGCGTAAAACCATGATCCTGACTAAATTGACTATTGGCTCAAAAAGTCAGATGCAAACGACATGACACGCGATTCGTCTGGTCGTTTTCAGATTCGTATCAAATCCAGAGAGCCGAGCGGTAACCTCGCGCAAAGGCGAGGCAGGCACCAGATCAGATGGCAACGACCAGACAATGAAAAAGGCGCAGTCAACGTTAAATAGAGACTAGCTTTGAACTGATGAGTAATCCGATGGTCCAACCCCTGTCCCCAGCGTCAGGAGTCGACCATGAAAGCGCCACGTTTCAAGGGCTGGTTCGCAAAACTGCCTTCCCTGAGCCAGCCGCAGCGCTGGCAAGTGCAGGATGCCCTGCATCCTGCAGCCGGACTCGATCAGGTGGTTGCGCTCATCACTGAGGTCAGAACGCCAGGCCGCTGCTGCCCCAGGTGCGGCAACGAGCACTGCTACCGGCATGGTTTCGCCAACGACTTGCAACGCTATCGTTGCTGCTCCTGCGGCCGCACCTTTAACGACCTCAGCGGCACGCCACTGGCGCGGCTCAGGCACAAAGCCAAATGGCTCGCGTATTCGCAGGTGCTGCTCGATTCACTCCCCGTGCGCAAGGGCGCAGATCGGGTCGGCGTACACCGCAACACCGCCTTTCGCTGGCGACACCGCTTCCTGCATTGGATCAAGCTCGACCGGCCCGCGCTCCTGAATGGCATCGTCGAGGCTGACGAAACATTTCTGCTCGAGTCACAAAAAGGTTCGCGTACGCTTGATCGGCCACCGCGCCACCGCGGCGGGCATGCTGCCAAACGGGGCATTTCCGGTGAACTCGATTGCATCCTGGTCGCGCGCGACCGCGAAGGGCGCACCATCGACGCCGTCACTGGACGCGGTGTACTCAAAACTGCGCAACTCGAGCGTGACTTGCTACCCAGGCTCGACAGGCAGGCCTTGCTGGTCAGTGACGGCCATCCTGCTTACCGCGCCTTTGCACGCAGGCACAGGATCGCGCACCAGGCGGTCAATGTGAGCGCGGGTGTGCGTGTAAGGCGTCTGGGCAGCCTTGCCATCCACGTGCAGAACGTGAATGCCTACCACCAGCGCTTCAAGGCCTGGCTACAGGGCTTTCGTGGTGTGGCGTCGCGCTACCTGCCCAATTATCTGGGCTGGCGTTGGGCGCTGGATGGAGAGCGGATCATTTTGCCAGAACAATTGCTTTGCATTGCTATCAGTGTCATCAACAGATAACGCTGACTGCGCCATGAAAAATGCCGGCAGCGCCGGCATTAAAAATTCCCACGAACGCAGGAACTGAGAGCGACCGTCACACGCTGCCGTTGGCAGCATGTGCGGCGCCATGCTTAGAACGCGTGACGGATACCGACGGTCAGCACCGATGGATCGGCGCTCAGGGCGCTGATGGCCGGGTTGGTCGAGACCGGAGTCACGTTGTTCGACGATGCGTTGATGCCGAACGCAGCGCGGTTGTTGTTGCTCAGCTGGGCGTAGGTGCCGTAGAAGTTGGTGCGCTTCGACAGCGTGTAGGTGTACGACACGGCCACGGTGTTGCCCTTGGCGCCGTTGTTCAGCTTTTGCTGCTGGAAGTTCAGGAAGAACTTGTTCGCGCCCATTGCGTACGATGCGCCGATGTTGGCGTTCTTGTACTCGACGCCATTGCTGGCGGTGGTGCCTTCCAGTTCGGCTTCCAGGTAGTTACCCTTGATTTCGAAGTCGCCGAATTTGTAGCCGGCACCGAATGCCATTTCCTTGTCGTCGCCCGAAGCAAGGCGCTCGATGGTGTGGTAACCGGCGCCCAGGTACAGGCCGCCGATCTTGTATTCCAGCGCGATGCCCAGCAGGTCGCCCGATGGGTCGACGGTTTTTTCGGCGGTCGAGTACGCGGCATTGACGACGAAGCCCGACAGGTCGTTCGATTTGTAGTTGATCGAGTTCGACAGACGACGGGTCAGACGGTTGGTACCGAAGGCCGACAGGTTGCTGCCGTACATGCCCTGACCGTTGATGTCCGATGCGGCGGCGACAGCAGCGATTGGCGAGTATTCGCGGCCCAGGGTCACGGTACCGAAGTTGCCTTGCAGGCCGACCACGGCGCGGCGGCCGAAGGTTTGCGTGTCGGTGGCACCGGTGTCCAGCGCGACGCCGGCTTCGATGTTGAACAGGGCTTTCAGGCCATTGCCGAGATCTTCGGTACCGCGGAAGCCCAGACGGCTGCTCGACTGGTTGCCCGAGCTGATGGTGGTACGACGGTCTTCACCCGGCACATCGGTGTCCTCGAGAGCGACGGCCGCGTCCATCACGCCATAGATCTGGACGTTGGTTTGGGCGGATGCGAACAGTGGCAGGGATGACAGCACGGCGGCGGCCAGGAACTTATACTTCATGAAGATTCTCCAGTGTGGTTTCGACAAGATGTTGAGTTTGTAATCAACTCAGATCGACAGCGATCTTATCGAGACTATGTGTCGAGTTCATGACAGCTTGGCACTGTTGTTTTTATGCAATAGGACGCTTGGCACGCCCGAATTCTGGGGCGTCAGACGACATGGCCCGCAATGGGCAGCACGATATCGATGCGCGTTCCCGGTGGCTCGTCGGCGCCGATCGTGATGTCACCCTGCATGGCCCAGACCCGCTCGCGCATGCCGATCAGCCCCAGCGATTCGGCCTTGCCCATATCTTGCGCACGGATGCCGCGGCCGTCGTCCTGGATCGTCAGCAGCAGGTCGCCATTGGTGCGGTACAGGGTCACGCACACGTGCTGCGCACCCGCATGGCGCGCGATATTGGTCAGCGCCTCTTGCACGATGCGAAAGATAGCGGTGCTGGCCGCATCGTCCAGCCGCAATTCGGCTTCGTCGGCAAGGAGGGTGCAGGCGATGCCGTGACGCTCGGTAAATTCGTCGCGCAAGCCCTGCAGTGCGAAGTACAGTCCGCCTTCGTCGAGGGCGCGCGGGCGCAGGTTGGTGGCAATCCGGCGCAGCGCCGCGATGGCCGTCAGCAGATTGGTTTCCATGCCGCCGAGCAGGGGTGTGCTGGCCTCTGGCAAGCGCTCGACACGCGCCAGCAGCGTCAGGTCCATCCGCAGCGAGGCCAGCAGTTGCCCGAGATCGTCGTGCAGCTCGCGCGCGATATGCGTGCGCTCTTCTTCGCGGATGCTTTGCAGCGCCGACGACAATTGGCGCAACTGGTCGTGCGAGCGCGCCAGCGTCTGCTGGACCAGGTGGCGCTCGGACACATCGCGCAGGATCACCGTGTAGATCGGCCGGCCTTCGTGCTCGACGCTCGAGATCGACCCTTCGATGGGAAAGCGTTCGCCATCGCTGCGAATGCCCGTGACGGCGTAGTCGGTGGCGCGCCGGCCGGCGCGACCGAGGCCGGCGGGAAAATAATCGGGCGGGGTGCGGGCATCGGCGCCGGGTGCGACGATGAAGCGCGCCAGCGGGCTGCCCTGCAGGCTGGCCACGCCCGTATCGAACATGCGCGCCGCCGCCGGGTTGGCCAGCAGGATCGTGCTGTCCTGGCCGACTGACAGGATGGCGTCGCTGGCGCTGTGCAGGATGCGCCGGCTGTCGCAGGCGCGCGCGGCGCGCTGGTCGAGGCTGCGGTTGCGCCGCAGGTGCATCGTGCGCTGGAGTTTCATGCGGGCAGGGGCGAGAAGGCCACGGGCGTGGGCCGGACCTTCTACATTACGCGCCCGCTCCGGCGGGGCCTTGAGAGGTCACAAGGCGCGCACTGGCACGCGCGCCCCGCAACGCTGTCACATCTGCTTGAACAGGTGCAAAAAACTGCGGCTGACTTCGAGCTTTTCGGGCCGCCCCTTGACCATCACGAGGTGGCGGCCACGGATATCGCGCGTCACGCCTTCGATGGCATTGACGTTGACCAGCGTCGCGCGGTGGATTTGCCAGAACAGCGACGGATCGAGCTCATCAGCCAGGTCACGCACCGGCTTGCGGATCAGCGCCTCGAAGCCGCTCGTCTGCACGCTGGTGTATTTTTCGTCGGAGCGGAAGAACAGGATGTCTTCGACGGGAATCATGCGCAGATCCTGGCCGATGCTGGCCTGGATCCATTGCAGATGCTTCGGCTTGGGCGAGGCGATCTTTTCGGCCAGCTGGCTCAGCATGGCGCTGACGCTGTCGTTCACATTGGCCTGTGGCCGCTCAAGGCGCTCCTTCAGGCGGTCGACCGTCACCCGCAAGCGGTCCGGCTCGGTCGGCTTGAGGACGTAGTCGATGGCGCCGCGCTCGAACGCTTCCACCGCGTACTGGTCGTAGGCCGTGACGAACACGACCAGGCTCGTGTCGCCGATGTCGCGCGCCGCTTCCATGCCGGTCTTGCCCGGCATGCGGATGTCCAGAAACGTCAGGTCAGGCTTGAGTTCGCCCACCAGTTGCACCGCCTCGTCACCATTCTTCGCTTCGCCGACGATCTGCAGTTCGGGCCAGGCGTCCTGCAGGCGCATGCGCAGCTGGTCGCGCATCAGTCTTTCGTCATCGGCAATGATTGCGGTGGGCATGGTGGTCTCTTGAGCGTGTTGTTATGAAAATATGATTGAATGATTATTCAATGAAACTGATTTACAGGCAAGCGATCGATCGCCGCTGCCCGCCAGCTGATTACTTGGACAACTGGTACGGCACTTCGATCGTCGCGATCACGCCCGTCGGGCTGTTGGCGCCGATGTGCAGCCAGCCGGCCTCGCCATGCAGCAGCTTCAGGCGTTCGCGGATCGTCTGCAGGCCGAGGCCGGTGCCGTCGCTCGGCATCACGCCAAAGCCCACGCCGTCGTCGGCCACGGTCACGCGCAGGCGGCTGTCGACGACCTCGGCGACGATGTTCAGCGTGCCGCCTTCGGGCTTGCACTCCAGCCCGTGCTTGATGGCATTTTCGACCATCGATTGCAGCATCATCGGCGGGAAGGCCGCGCTGCGCAGGCCGTCCGGCACGCGCAGGTTAACGCTCAAGCGTTCTTCCATCCGCATCTTGAGCAGGTCCAGATAGGCATTGACCATGTCGACCTCACGCCCCAGGCCCGTCACGACGGCGTTGTCGCGCATCTGCGGCAGCACCGCGCGCAGATACTGGATCAGGCTGCGCTGCATGGCCGACGCGCGTGGCGGGTCGACGCGGATCAGGTGCTCGACCGACGCCAGCGTGTTGAATAAAAAGTGCGGCTCGACCTGCGCCTGCATCATCTGCATTTTGGTTTCCATCAGCTGGCGCTGCATCGCCTCGCGTTCGGCGGCCGCGTTGGCCACCTGGGCTTCGGCATCGGCGCGCTTCTTGCCACCCACCAGTGCCTTGGTGCCAAACAGCGCCAGCAGCAACAGCACGACGAAGTTCATGAACCAGGTGGATGCCTGCTTGTGATAGCGCGACACTTTTTGCTCGGCGGCGTCTTCGACGGCGGCCTCGATGGCGTTTGACAATTCTTCGCCGATTTGCGGCGGCAGTTCGATGTGGACCGAGTCACTGTTCGGCGAAATGTTCACGGCGCCAGCGGTCGAGGAGGGCGCTGTCGCCGTCACTGGCGGGCCCGGCGGTGCATCGGGTGTGTCCGGCACGGCGGGGACTTCGGGCGTTTCCGGTGTCGTTGCCGGGACCGGCTCGGCCGCGCGGGTCCGGGTGCGGGGATTGAAGCGGATGCCGCTCTCGTCGATCAGAATGCTGGCGTCGCTGCGACGGCCGGATTCGCGCTCGGCGCGGGCGATTTCTTCTTCGGCCGGGCCGTTGAACAGTTCTTCCTGCAGGATGCCGGCAGCGGTCAGCGTCAGGCCGGCAAAAAGAAGAAACTTCCACCATGACAGCTGGGTGACCCAGGTCGCCACGCCGTCGAAGGCGCGGTAGAGCCAGGACAGGGTGCCGGCCAGATGGTGCTGTGTCGTGCTGCGTGCTTGCATGGCGTCGTCGATCGTCGGAGGATGTTGCATCGGCCCGAAGCGGCGGCCGTTGGAATGATGCAACTTTAACGCGCCGGGCGCGCCAGGGCCAGTTTCCTGCGACAGCCTGCACAAATCGGGGAATGGACGGGGCGGGCGTTCTCATCACGTTGACGATGTGGCGGCGCCGCCGTTCGTTGAACGCGTGGACGGGGAACCCGTCCACCCTACAAGGTATGTTGGCGGTCCTTGAGGAAAGCGCGCGCGGCGGCGGCCGACAACGGCGCGCTGAACCATTGCCCCTGCATCTGGTCGCAGCCGTGGCTGCGCAAAAAGTCGACCTGCGCCTCGGTTTCCACCGCCTCGCCCACCACGGTGATATCGAGGTTGTGGCCGATGTCGATCAGGGTCCGGGCGAGCGCGCCCTTGCGGCCGTGGTCGGCGATGTCGTGCACGGCCTTGCGTGACAGTTTCACCTGGCGCACCGATAACTGCTGCAGGAACGCGAGATCGGACATGCCTTGCCCGAACTGGTCGACCGACAGCATCGCGCCTGTCGCGCGCAGTTGCACCGAGAGGTCGCGCCCCAGGCCGGGGTTGCGGATCAGGTCAGCTTCGGGTATCTCGATTTCGAGGCTCCCGGGCGGTAACCCGGCCTCTTGCATGCGGCGGGCGATGCCGCCGATGAAATCGGGCCGGCTGTATTCGCGGTGCGTCACGTTCACCGCCACCGGCAGGCCCGCGTAACCGGCGCTGCGCAGGTCGCGCGCGAAGGCGCAGGCCTGGTCCAGCACCCAGCCGCCGATCTCGACGATTTGCCCGCTCTCTTCGGCTTCGGCCAGGAAGGATGCCGGCAGCATCACGCCATGCTCGGGATGGCGCCAGCGCAGCAGGGCCTCGAACCCCCGCACCTTGCCGCTGCGGGCTTCCATCCGTGGCTGAAACAACAGGAACAACTGATCGTCCTCGAGCGCACTGCGCATGCTGTCGGCCAGTGCGGTGCGCGCTGCGCTGACGTCGTGCATTTCGCGGGAATGAAAGTGCACGCCGCCGCCATGGCGCTTGGCGCGGTGCATCGCCATGTCGGCGGCGCGGATCAGGTCAGCCGTCGTCGCGCCATCGTGCGGGTAGGCCGCCACGCCCAGGCTTGCGCCCACGGCGATGTCGTTGCCGCCAAACGAGACCGGCATGATCAATGCGCGCCGTAACCGTTCAACCATGCGCAGCGTGAAGCGCAAGGTCGGCTGGTCGACCAGCACCATCGCAAACTCATCGCCTGCCATGCGCGCCACCGTATCGCTGTCGCGCACGGCTGCCTGCAAGCGCCGCGCCACGACCTTGAGTACGGCGTCGCCCGCATCGTGACCGAAGGTATCGTTGATGGCCTTGAAACCGTCCAGGTCGATCAGCACCGCCGCCACCAGCGTCTGGTGGCGCTGGGCCAGGTGCAGGGCATGGTCGAGCCGGTCTCGCAACAGCGTACGGCTGGCAAGGCCCGTCAGGCTGTCGTGGTTGACGTCAGCCTCGACATGCTCGGCGCGCTGCTTGCTGGCCGTGACGTCATTGATGATGCCGATAAAATGCGTGACCTTGCCATTGTCGTCGTGCACGGGCGTAATGTGCAGGTCGTTCCAGAACAACTCGCCATTCTTGCGCAGGTTACGCAGCACGACGTGCACCGAGCGATGTTCGCGCAGCGCCCGCCGCATGCGGCTGCGCTCGTCGGCGTCCAGGCCAGGCGCCGTCATGAAGCGCGAATCGCGTCCGATGACTTCTTCGGCGCTGTAGCCGGTGATGCGCTCGAACGCCGGGTTGACGTACTCGATCAGGTGGTCGGGCCCCGTATCGTGGGCGATGATCACGCCGTTGCGCGCCGCATTGAGCGCGCGCCGGTACAAGGCCAGCTGGCGCTCGCGTGCGCGCTGGCGGGAAATGTCGATGCCCATGCCGAAGATGTACTGGCCGCCATTGCAATCGATGCGCGCGCCACGCAGCAGCATGGGCGTTTCGCGGCCACTGCGCGAGACGTAGTCGGTTTCCAGGGCGATCTCGGTGTTGTTGTCGAACATGGCCTCGACCTGCCTGAGCGCGCCGGGCCGGTCGCGCGGGTCGAGCATGGCGATGCCGTTGGCGGCGGCGATCTCGTCCGGCATCATCTCGCACAGCCGCTCGAGATTGTGGTTCCACAGCAGGACCCGGCCTTCACGGTTCATGATGTAGAAGGTGCCCGGCAGCAGGTCAACGACGGCGGACAGTGGTGTCGCGCCGAGCCGCTCGCCTTCCGATACGCCAATCACGGCTGGGGTAATCGTGATGCTGTAGCCGAGCGGGGCGCCGTCGCGGCCAGTCTGCAACATGAGGTGGAGGCTGGCAGGGCGGGGGCCGGCGCTTGTCGCCAATGTGGTCTGGCTCTGGGCGGCGCTTTGCAACACTGCCCAGCTGTCGCCGTCGAGCAGGCTGGCGACCGGCTGGCCGATGATGTCGGCTGCAGCAGGGCCGAACAGCGCGGCGCACGCCGGGTTCCAACTGGTGATGGTGCCCGCTTGATCAGTCAGGAAACTGACCTGCTCGGCAGGGGCAAACGTTGACATGTCGGGCCGCCTCTCTCGCATCGCGTCGCGTTGGTTGCGCGCATGCTTTCAGCTTATACCCGTTCAACATCGTTGTCGCGCGCCGCGCTTGAGACGTGCGCGGGTGTGCATCAGATCCCTGCATCAGACGCTCAGGTCAGACGCTCAGGTCAGGCGCTGCGGATGGCTGTAGACGACGTGGCGCCCGGCGCGCACGAAGCCGGCCAGCGTCACGCCGGCCGCATCGGCCAGGCGCACGGCCATGGCCGTCGGCGCCGAAATGGCCGCCAGTACGGCGATCCCGGCGCGCGCGGTCTTTTGCACCATCTCGAAACTGGCGCGGCTGGTCACGACGACGAAGCCGCTGTCGGCTGGTACGCCATCGTGCGCCACCGCGCCGATCAGTTTGTCGAGCGCATTGTGGCGGCCGACGTCTTCGCGCACGGTGCGCAGCACGCCATCGCGATCGGCCCAGCCCGCCGCGTGCACGGCGCCGGTTGCCAGGTGCAGGTGCTGGCGCGCCGCCATCGCGGCCATCGCGCGGTGCAGTGCATCGGGCGCAAACTGCGCCGTCACGCCATGCGCGCCGCCATCGCGTGCATCGATCAGGCCCGTTTCGCGCTCGAACCAGGCCAGGCTGTCCACGCCGCACAGGCCGCAGCCGGTCTTGCCGGTGCGTGCACGCCGCGTTTCCTTCAGGCGCGCCATGGCGCCGGGGGCAATCTCCATCGCCAGCGTGATGCCGTGCGGGCCCGTCTCGATGGCGATGTCGCGGATATCTGCCGCCTGGCGCACGATGCGTTCGGACAGTGAAAACCCCAGTGCGAAGTCTTCCAGGTCTTGCGGCGAAGCCAGCATGACGGCGTGACTGATGCCGTTATAGACAAGTGCTACCGGCACTTCCTCGGCCAGTACCTCGGCCAGCGCCTCGCTCGCGCCAGCCTGCCAGCAGGCCGCCGGCACGCTGCTGGCGACCGGATAGTCCGGCCCGCCGTCACCGGGGAAGGACGTGCGCGCGTTCATGCAATGCTCGTTGCTGCGCTGGTTGCCCCACGGGTGCTGCGCTCGAGCAGCACATCGATGGCTTTTGCCGCCGGCACCTTGCTCTCCTTTGCGTGGTGCCACAGCGGAATCAGCGGATTGCATTCCGGGTAATAACCGGCGATGCAGCCCGTTGGCACATCGTAGGGCACGATCTGCAAGCCTTCGACGCGGCGATTCACGCCATCGTCCGCATGCGTACGCAGCGCCACGACGTCGCCCTTGCCAAGGCCATAGCGTTCCATGTCCGCCGCGTTCATGAACAGCACCATGCGGCTGCCGTGCACGCCGCGGAAGCGGTCGTCATTGCTGTAAATGGTCGTGTTGAACTGGCCGTCGCTGCGGATCGTAAACAGGCGCAGGATGTCGGGGCCGCCCGGCATGTTCGGGTTGCCCGGCAGCTCTTCGGGCACCGTGAATTCAGCCTTGCCGCTCTCGGTTTTCCAGATGCGCTCGGCGGCGGCCAGTGGCTTGCGGTAGCCGCCCGGCGTCCACATGCGCTCGTTCAAGTCCTTGAAGATTTCGGGGAAGGTCACACCCATCGCTTTGCGGATGACGCGGTAGTCGGCCACCCAGGCATCCCAGTTGACATTCGGGTTGGGCGCCAGCGTCGCCTTGGCGATGCCGGCCACGATCGCCGGTTCAGACAGCAACCCGGGCGCGGCTGGCTCGGTCATCCCGCGCGAGCCGTGCATGTGCGACGTGCTGTCTTCGACCGACACCGACTGGTCGCCCGAACCCTGGCGATCAATCTCGATCCGGCCCAGGCAAGGCAGCAGGTAAGCCGCCTTGCCGTGGATGACGTGATTACGATTGAGCTTGGTAGCGATCTGCACGGTCAGCGGCAGTTCGCGCCAGGCCGCTTCCATCAGCACCGTTTCCGGCACGGCGCGCAGGAAATTGCCGCCCAGGCCGATGAAGCCCTGCAGGTCACGCTTGATGATGGCTTCGCAGGCGTCCACCGTTGTCAGGCCCATATCGCGTGGCGGCTCGAAGTTGAATTGTTCCTTGAGCTTGTCGAGCGGCGCCAGTTCGGGTTTTTCGGTGATGCCCACCGTGCGCTGGCCCTGCACGTTCGAGTGGCCACGCACCGGGCAGATGCCGGCGCCCGGCTTGCCGATATTGCCGCGCAAGAGCAGCAGGTTGACCAGCATCGTCACGTTCTGCACGCCATTGCGGTGCTGGGTCAGGCCCATACCGTACACGCCCAGCACGGCGCTTGATTTCGCATACACGCCCGCTGCCTCTTCGAGCGCCGCTTGCGACAGGCCCGCTTCGCGCTCGATGGCTTCCCACGAGCAGGCGCGCACGGCCTGCTCGAAGTCGCTGAAACCGTTGGTGTGTTCCTGGATGAATGCGATGTCGATCACGCGCTGTTCACCGGCCGCCAGCGCCGCATCGTCAAGCGCGAAGATCGCCTTGCACATGCCCATGATGACGGCCGTGTCGCCACCCGGCTTGACCTGGTGGTATTGCGTCGAAATCGCCGTCTCTTGCCTGGTCAGCATTTCCAGCGGCGACTGGGGATTGGTGAAGCTCACCAAACCGCGCTCGCGCAGCGGGTTGAAGGTGATGATCGGCACGTCGCGCTTGCGCGCTTCTTGCAGCTGGTGCAGCATGCGCGGGCTGTTCACGCCCACGTTCTGGCCGAAGAACAGGATGCAATCGGTGTCCTCGAAGTCGCTCAGCTGGACCGTGCCCACGGCAATGCCGATCGTCTTTTGCAAGCCGACCGACGTGCTTTCGTGGCACATGTTCGAGCTGTCCGGCAGGTTGTTGTTGCCGTACATGCGCGCCAGCAGCTGGTACATGTAGGACGTTTCCAGCGAGGCGCGGCCCGATGCGTAGAACACGACCTGCTTCGGATCGAAGCCGCGCAGCGCGGCGCCGATCTCGTTGAAGGCCACGTCCCAGTCGACCGGCAGGTATTTATCGCTGGCGGCGTCGTAGCGCAGCGGTGTGGTCAGGCGGCCGTGGTCTTCCAGTTGATGATCGCTCCAGGCTTCGAGCTCGGTCAGCGTGTGGCGCTGGAAAAAGTCGGCGCCGATGGACTTGCTCGTGGTCTCCCATGCGGTGGCCTTGGCGCCGCTGGAACAGAATTCGAACGGGTGCGGATTGGCCGGCTTGGCCCAGGCGCAGCTGACGCAGGCGAAGCCATCGGTCTTGTTTTGCTTGAGCAGCAAGCCCGTGTCTTTGACGACGACGTTCTGGTCGGTCAGGATCGTGCTGACGTCGCCAACGGAACCCCAGCCACCGGCCGGCATCGTCGCCTTGGTAATACGGACCTGCTTCTTCTCTTCGCTCATTGCTCACTCCCGCTGATGGAGTGATTACCGTAACGTTCATGCAAGACGGCTTCGGTGCGCCTGCGCACATTCAGCGGCGATCACGGGGCAGGGGCGGGACAAGGCGGTTCATTCGGGCGTAAACGCAAAAACGTCATTCCCGCGGGTGCAGGAGTGACGTTTTAGTGGTTGCCGTGCGAAGCGGCAACAGCAACAGCCGAGATAACGTCGCGTGATTACGCCGCGACAATCTCCTGCTTTTCGGGCAGGGCGATTTCGTTGTTGACGCTGAACTGGTAATCCTTGAACACGTGCTCGGCGCTCAGGATCTGGTAATTGCCATCTGCCAGCAAATGCGACGTGTCCTTCAGGCGATACGTGTAGTGTCCGCAGGTCCAGCAATTAAAGTTGCGCATGTGCGTGCACAGGCAGGTCTTGTCCATCACCGTGACTTTTTTCAGTTCCGGATGCGCCTGCACCTCGCGGTTGTAGGCATTGATGTACGAGCAATTGCCGGTCGCATCAAGTAGATAGCCATACGATTCGCAGCCCGGGCGAATGCCCGAGCCGATGGCCGGCGTATTCTTGAGCATGCGCATCGGATAGCCGGTCGGCGAGATGCCGTTGACTTCGATGTCTTCTTCGCTGGCGCGGAAGTATTCCTGCTTGACGTCGTCTGGCAGGCCGCATTCGGTGGTCACGGTAAAGCGCGTGGCGACCTGAACGGCGCCTGCGCCTTTTTCGAGGAAGCTGACGGCATCCGAACCGGTAAACACGCCACCGGCGGCAATCACCGGGATGCCCAGCTGCTCGGCCTTCACGAACGCATGGATCTCGTCCATGATCGTGTGCAGGTCGTATTGCTTCCAGTCATCCATGCCGAAGCCCAGGTGGCCACCGGCCAGCGGACCTTCGACGATGATGAAGTCGGGCTTGCGGTCCAGGCGCGAGACTTTACGCAGGAACAGTTGCAGCGCGCGCACGGACGAAACGATGATGCCCAGGTGCGCATCGCGGAAACGCGGGTGATCCTTGATCAGCTCGAACGAACCCAGGTGCAGGCCGGCCGACAGCGTGATGCCGTCGATGCCGCCGTCCAGCGCCGACGCCAGGCGCACGCGCAGCGTTTCCTTGGGCGCGTTCATGGTCAGCTTTTCCATGCAGTTCACGTAGATCAGGCCATCGCCTTTCTTCGCTTCCATGGTGGAGCTGACATGACGGCGCGTGGCCTCGGCCAGGTGATCCAGATCGAACTGGACCACGGCCTTGTTCATGTTGTTGATGTTGAACTTGTAGGTCTTGGTTTTTTCCTTGACGTACGTGGTGTCGAACTTGCGGTCGGACACGTCTTGCGACATTGCATCGGAGATATGGCCGATTCCGCCCAGGCGGGCTGCTTCCAGCGCCAGCTCGGACGTCGAAATGTCCACACCCATTCCGCCGATCATGATGGGCACGTATTCCTTATTGCCCATGCGCAGGCGGAAATCATCAACACGTTTCATTGCTATCCTTAGACTACCTAATCTGCCCGGAGTGGCTGCGGTGCGTGGTATTCGACCCCTGGTCGACGCACGGCGCCATTTTACTCCAAGCGTTACAAGGCTTCAGCGGACACATTGTCCACGGATCGCCCTGTGCCAGCGCCGGTCATACCGGCCCGTTGCAACGCGCTGATGCCGATCAGTCGCGGAAGTTGTTGAAGGCCAGCGGCAGGTCTTGTACGTCCTTGCGCAGCATGGCCATGGCCGTCTGCAGGTCGTCGCGCTTGGCGCCGGTGATGCGCACCGATTCGCCCTGGATGCTCGCCTGCACCTTCATCTTGCTTTCCTTGACCAGCTTGGTGATCTTTTTCGCGTCGTCGGTTTCGATACCGTTGCGCACCTTGATCACCAGCTTGACCTTGTCGCCGCCGATTTTCTCGACCTTGCCTTCGTCGAGAAAACGCACGTCGACCTTGCGCTTGGCCATCTTGTTGATCAGGACGTCCTTGACCTGCGTCAGCTGGAAATCGGAATCGGCAAACAGCGTCAGCTCCTTGTCTTTTTGCTCGACATTGGCCGAGCTGCCCTTGAAATCGAAACGGGTCGTGATTTCTTTGTTCGATTGTTCAACCGCGTTCTTTACTTCGACCATGTCTGCTTCGCAGACGACATCAAATGATGGCATGGGGTGTCCTTGTTTTGTCTTGCATGTAGATGAATCCCTCTATTTTAGCGGACGGCGGGCCGAATCGCGACCGTTTCACCCGTGTGGAAAGCCGGCAATGCACGAACCACTATAATGAAACGACACTTTTACGCCGTTACATCATGCCTCTCATTCACGACCAGCCGCTCGACACGTTCAATACCTTCCGCATTCCCGCCCGCGCGCGCCACTACCTGCGCGTGGATGGCGCCGAGCAACTGGCCGCGGTGCGTGCCGATCCGGCGCTGGCTGCCTTGCCGCGCCTGGTGCTTGGCGGGGGCAGCAATCTGCTGTTCACGCGCGACGTCGAGGGCCTGGTGCTGCACATGACAGGGCAGGGCCGCGAGGTGCTGGGCGACGAGGCCGGCAAGATCCTCGTGCGCGCCCAGGCCGGCGAAAACTGGCACGGCTTCGTGCGCTTCACGCTCGAGCAGGGCATCGGCGGGCTGGAAAACCTCTCGCTGATACCCGGTACCGTGGGCGCCGCGCCTATCCAGAATGTGGGGGCATATGGCGTCGAAACCAAGGACGTATTCCATAGCCTCACTGCCTACGACATGGCCAGCGGCGCCACGCGCACGCTGGACGCGGCTGCCTGCCGCTTCGGCTACCGCGACAGCATCTTCAAGCATCCCGACGGCGCCAATCTCGTCGTGCTGGACGTGACGTTTGCCCTGCCGCGCGCGTGGCAGCCGAACCTGCGCTACGCAGAGCTGGGCAATGCGGTGCGCGACGCCGGGTTGACGGCGCCTACACCGAACGACATCGGCCTGATGGTCGAAGCGATCCGGCGCCGCAAGCTGCCCGATCCGCGCGAAATCGGCAACGCCGGCAGCTTCTTCAAGAACCCGGTGGTGTCAAACGCGGAATGCACGCGCCTGCTCGCGCAGTTTCCAACCCTGGTGCACCACGCCCAGCCGGACGGCACATTCAAGCTGGCCGCTGGCTGGCTGATCGACCAGTGCGGCTGGAAGGGCCGCCACCTGGGCGCGGCCGGCGTGTACCACAAGCAGGCGCTGGTGCTCGTCAACCTCGGCGGGGCCACGGGGCAGGATGTTGTCCGGCTGGCCGCCGCGATTCAGGCCGATGTCGCGGCGCGCTACGGCGTGATGCTGGAACCCGAACCCGTCTTCATCTAAGGAACGCTTCATGAAAAAAGTCATCGTCACCGGCCACACCCGTGGCCTCGGGGCCGCCATCGCGGCCGAACTGCAATCGCGCGGCCTGGCCGTACTGGGCCTGGCGCGCGGGCGCTCTGCGCTGGCCGGGATCGAACAGGCCGAGGTCGACATGGCCGATCCGGCTGCATTGCAGGCCTGGCTCGCCGGCCCGGCGCTGCGCGATTTTCTCGCGGGCGCCGATGCGGCATACCTCGTCAACAACGCCGGCGTCGTCACGCCGGTGGGCGCGCTGGCCGCGCAGGCGCCGGCGGCCGTGCTGCAGGCGGTGATGCTCAACGTTGGCGCGCCTCTGGCGCTGGCTGCCGCATTCGTGCAGGCCGCGCCCGAAGCCGCGCGGCGCATCCTGCACGTGTCCAGCGGGGCAGGGCGCAATGCGTATCCCGGCTGGGCCGTGTACTGCGCGACGAAGGCCGCGCTCGACCAGCATGCGCGCGCCATCCAGCTTGATGGCGATCCGCGCGTGCTGGCGGTCAGCCTGGCGCCGGGCGTCATCGACACCGACATGCAGGCAGCGATCCGCGCGACGCCGGACGCCAACTTCCCGCTGCGCGAGCGCTTCGTCGAGCTGAAGGACACGGGCGGCCTGACCTCGCCCGAGGACTGCGCGCGCAACCTGGCCGACTATCTGCTCGCACCTGGCTTTGGCCGCGAAGCGGTCGACGATCTGCGCAACTGACGGTCATCGCAAGTTCTTGTTGACGCCGGTGCGACACTTGTCGCATCATTGCGGCAAGCGTCACATTAGGCGTCACGTCAAGCCTCACGTCAAGGACTGTTGCCATGGCCGTACCCTCGATTTCCGAACTGAGCCTGCTCAAGGCGCTGTGGCGCCAGCAGCCGCTCAGCGCCCGTGAAATCCACGACGCGGTCGAGGCCGAACTGGGCTGGTCGTACTCATCCACCCGCAAGACGCTCGAACGCATGCTCGACAAAGGCATGGTGCGCCAGGAGCTGCGCCACGGCGTGCAGGTGTATGCCGCAGTCAGCGACAAGGTCGATACGCTGGCCGCGTTCGCCCATGACTTTGGCAAGCGCGTGATGGAGATCGATACGCCGCTGCCGGTCAATATGTTCACCGGCAGCAAGCTGGTTGACGACGACGAGCTCGCGCGGCTGGAGCAATTGCTCAACGACTGGCCGGTCGACAAGGACGCGGCGCCATGAGCCTGCTCGACGCAACGCTCATCCGCTTCCTGTTTGCCAGCATCGGCTGCCTGGCCGCCGGTCTGGCTGTGTGGGGCGTGCTGGCGCTGGCGCAGCGGAACCTGCCGGCGCTCGGCATGCAGCGCACCCCGTGGATGCTGGGGCAGGTCGCGCTTGCGGCCACCTTCATTATCCTGATGCTGCCGCAGGCGCAGCAACTTCACATGCTGCCTGTGTTCGACGTCGACCTGTCGCCCATGACGGCCGCCACGGTCGCCACGTCCCCCCAGACTCTCGGGCCCATCAGCACGTTGGCAGAACCCCGCTCGTGGCTGAGCTGGACCGCGTGGGCATGGGCGCTGGCTTACATGGGCGGTCTGCTGTGGATGCTTGCGCGCCTGTTCCATGGCCAGCGCGCGCTGGCGCAGTTGCTGCGCGCCGGTGCGCACCTGCCAGCGGATGGGGCGCTGCCACCCATGATCGAAGTCGATGCCCCCATCTCCCCGATGCTGGTCGGCCCGTTCCGGCCGCGTCTGCTGTTGCCGCTGGCCCTGCGCACGATCGATCCGTTGCAGCGCGAGCTGATCGTTGCCCACGAACTGACGCACTGGCGCCGGGGCGATCTGTGGTGGCTCGCCGCCTGCGCGCTGCTCCAGGCGCTGTGCTGGTTCAATCCGGCGATGCGTCTGCTGCGCGCGCGCCTGGTCTGGGCCCAGGAGTTGGGCTGCGACCGCGACGTGCTGCGCGGCCGGCCGCAGGTCCAGCGCAAGGCCTACGCGGCCGCGCTGGTCGCGCAACTGCGCTTCCAGTATGGGGCCGCGCCAGCCAATGCCCTGGCCTTCGGCGGCGTCGCGCCGGACACGCTGACCGCGCGCGTCGCGTTGATTCGTACGCCGGTCCTCGCCCGGAATGCTGGCCGTGCCCGCTGCGCCGGCCTGGCTGCACTGGCGCTGGTGTTCGGCGCCAATCTGGCCCTGCAGCCAGCGCTGGCCTGGGGCGATGCACCGGAAACGCTCGACTGCACGCTGATGCTCGATGCTGCCACAGGGGCGGTGCTGGTCGAGGAAGGGCGCTGCGACGTACGCACCACGCCGGCGTCGACCTTCAATATCGCCGTGAGCCTGATGGGTTTCGATGCCGGCATCCTGCAGGACGCCCACACGCCGGCGCTGCCGTTCAAGGCGGGTTACATCGACTGGCAGCCGTCGTGGCGCGCCACTACCGACCCGACGAGCTGGATCCGCAATTCGACCGTCTGGTATGCGCAGCAGGTCACCAGCCGGCTGGGCGAACGCCGCGTACAGGATTACGTGGGTCGCTTCGACTACGGCAACCAGGACCTCACCGGCGGCGTCGACAGGGCCTGGATCTCGTCGTCGCTGCAGGTCTCGCCGCGCGAGCAGGTCGCTTTTCTGCGCAAGGTCGCCAACCGCGAACTGCCCGTCACCGCGCACGCCTTCGACATGACGGCGCAGCTGCTGCACTTGCCCATGCTAGACAATGGCTGGCAGGTGTACGGCAAGACCGGCACTGCCTCTGGTGATGGGGCCGGGGACACGGGCCGCGCGCTTGGCTGGTTCGCCGGCTGGGCCACGAAGGATGGGCGCACCATTGTCTTTGCACGCCAGAACCTTGGCCCGGGCCACCCGAACCTCACGGCCGGACCGCACCTGAAAGAACGCTTCCTGCACGCACTGCCGGGAAGACTCGCCACGCTGTCACCGTCCACATAAGGAATCGTCATGATGAAACACACAAGCCTGGCACTTGCTGCGGCTGGCCTCGTCGCGTGCCTGCAGCCTGCTGCAGCCAACGACTGGAACACGCCGCAGAAACCGTTTGCCCTGTACGGCAACACCTATTATGTCGGCACGCATGGGCTGTCGGCAGTCCTGATCACGTCGAAGGAGGGACATATCCTTATTGACGGCGGCAGCGACAAGTCGCCCGCGCAGATCGTGCGCAATATCCGCCAGCTCGGTTTCAAGGTCGAGGACATCCGCCTGATCCTCAGTTCGCACGAGCATATCGACCACGCCGGCGGCATCGCCGAGCTGCAGCGCCTGTCGGGCGCCGAGGTCCTGGCCGGCAGCGCCGCCGTCCCCGTATTGCGCAGCGGCCAGGCCAGCAAGGGCGACCCGCAGTACACCAACCTGCCACCCATGGCGCCGATCGGGCGCGTGCGGGGCGTGGCCAACGGTGACGTCGTCAAGCTCGGCCCGCTGGCCGTGACGATGCACGCCACGCCCGGCCACACGCAGGGCGGCGCGAGCTGGACCTGGGACGCCGTCGTAGGCGGCCGGACGGCGCACATGGTGTACGCCGACAGCCTGAACGCCATGGCCGCCGGACCATTCCGCTACCGTGGCCATCCAGCCTACCCAACGGCGCGCGCGGACCTCGAACGCTCGATCGCGACGCTCGCCGGCCTGCCGTGTGACGTGCTGGTTTCGGCGCACCCGGAAGGCAGCGATCTGTGGCAGCGCTACGCCCGGCGCGCTGCGCGGGGCAATGCCGCCTTCATCGACACCAACGCCTGCCGCACGTATGCCGACAAGGCGCGCGCGCGTCTGGCCGCACAACTGAGCAAGGAAACAGACCAATGATCAAGCATGTTGTTGCACTCGTCCTGATGGCGTTCGGCGCCGTCGCCCAGGCCACCGAATGGCGCGACAGCCCGGCCATCACACAGCTGTTCAAGAAAGAGGGTGTGACGGGAACGTTCGTCGTGCACGACGTGGCCCAGGACACCAACACGGGCCACGACCGCCAGCGCGCCGCAAAACGGTTCATCCCGGCGTCGACCTTCAAGCTCCCGAACTCGCTGATCGCACTGAGCACGGGCGCCGTCGCCTCGGTCGATGAGATCGTGCCGTACGGCGGCAAGCCGGTCGCGCGCCCCGAGTGGGCACGGGACATGGGCCTGCGCGAAGCGATCAAAATCTCGAACGTGCCTGTCTACCAGGAAATGGCGCGGCGCATTGGGCTGGAACGCATGCGCAGCGCGCTCGTGCGCATGAATTACGGGAATATGGACACGGGCACGGTGGTCGACCGCTTCTGGCTCGATGGCCCCCTTGAAATCAGCGCGCTCGAGCAGACGGTGTTCCTGGCCCGGCTGGCGCAGGGCCAGCTGCCGTTCGAGAATGTGCACATGGACGCCGTGCGCGCCATCGCGCGCCAGGATGGCCCGGCCGAACTGTATGCAAAAACCGGCTGGGGCAAGCGCCCCGGCCAGCCCGATATCGGCTGGTGGGTCGGCTGGATCAAAAAGGATGGCAAGCTCTACACGTTCGCGCTGAACATCGACATCCCGGACGGGGCGCCCGACAAGCGCGTGTCGCTGGCGAAAGCGGCGCTGCAGTCATTAGGGCTGTTATAGCGCCACGTCTGGTCGAAGAAAAGCCGGGATCAGGTCTGATATTCGGGCACGATCTCGACAGTAGGGTAGTCGAAATAAGGTGGCGCTGCGCGATGTTAATGCTGGGCCAGACACCATTGGAAATCGTTAAAGCTGAGGTTGTGTCTGAATGTCAGACCTGATTCCAGCTGTATGCGCGTGACCCCAGCTGTATGTGCGATAAGCTGACGAGGTTTGACGGCGGCAACAGCGTGGCGCTGGGATTGCGCCACGTGTTCTAGGCGATATCTTGGTACAGGTCGCGCCACATTGGATTAGCGGACTGGATCAGGTTGACTTTCCAGTTGCGGTTCCAGGATTTGAGGCGTTTTTCGCGCGTGATGGCTTCGTGGATATCGGTGTGGATCTCGTACCAGACAAGGCGGTTGATGCAGTACCTTTTTGTGAAGCTGGCGGCAGCTGCTTCGCGGTGTTGCCAGATGCGTCTGATTAGGTCAGAGGTAACGCCGATGTAGAGGGTGCCGTAGGGGCGGCTGGCCAGGATGTAGACGTACGATGGTTTGTCCATGGCGTCTACTGTGCGTTCACGGCGTTATTCGAGTTTGTGGCCGCTCAGAGTAACTTGGGTTCCCGCCTGCGCGGGAACGACGGTTTGCAGGTTCTCTGCAACATCAGCCGTCGTTCCCGCGAAGGCGGGAACCCAAGCAAGCATGCACATCGCAATTGCCAAAAAAAGCCGCCCTTGGGCGGCTTCCCTTCTTACTGCCCGCGCTTGGCGCGTGCTTTGGCCGCAATCCGCATGCGCAGCGCATTGAGCTTGATGAAGCCGCCCGCGTCAGCCTGGTTGTACGCGCCGCCATCTTCATCGAACGTCGCGATGTTCATGTCGAACAGCGAATCGGTCTTCGAGTCGCGCGACACGACAATCACATTGCCCTTGTACAGCTTGATGCGCACCCAGCCGTTGACGGTGGCTTGCGTGTGGTCGATCAGCGTCTGCAGTGCGACGCGTTCCGGCGCCCACCAGTAGCCGTTATAGATCAGCGACGCGTAACGCGGCATCAGGTCGTCCTTCAGGTGCGCCACTTCGCGGTCCAGCGTGATCGATTCGATCGCGCGGTGCGCGCGCAGCATGATCGTGCCGCCCGGGGTTTCGTAGCAGCCGCGCGACTTCATGCCGACGTAGCGGTTTTCCACCAGGTCCAGGCGGCCGATGCCGTGCTTGCCGCCCAGGCGGTTCAGCTCGGTCAGGACGGCGGCTGGCGACAGGCGCTTGCCGTTCAGGCCGACGATGTCGCCGCGCTCGAATTCGACGTCCAGGTATTCCGCTTCGTCCGGCGCCGCTTCTGGCGAGACGGTCCAGCGCCACATCGATTCCTCGGCTTCGGCGCTCGGGTTTTCCAGGTGACGGCCTTCAAAGCTGATGTGCAGCAGGTTGGCGTCCATCGAATACGGCGCGCCGCCGTTCTTGTGCTTCATGTCCACCGCGATGCCCGCGTCTTCCGCGTACTTCAGCAGTTTTTCGCGCGACAGCAGGTCCCATTCACGCCATGGCGCGATGATCTTGACGTCCGGCTTCAGTGCGTACGCACCCAGCTCGAAACGCACCTGGTCGTTGCCCTTGCCGGTCGCGCCGTGCGAGACGGCGTCGGCGCCGGTTTCGTTGGCGATCTCGATCAGGCGCTTGGCGATCAGCGGACGCGCGATCGACGTGCCCAGCAGGTATTCGCCTTCGTACACGGTGTTCGCGCGGAACATCGGGTAGACGAAGTCGCGCACGAATTCTTCGCGCACGTCGTCGATGTAGATGTTCTCTGGCTTGATGCCGAATTTAATGGCCTTGGCGCGTGCCGGTTCCAGTTCTTCACCCTGGCCGAGGTCGGCGGTGAAGGTGACGATTTCGCAGCCGTAATTGTCTTGCAGCCATTTCAGGATGACGGAGGTGTCGAGGCCGCCAGAATAGGCCAGTACTACTTTCTTGATGTCGCTCATGGGATGTTCCAGTGATGGAGGGAGGGTAGAGGAGTAATGGTCAGCTGGCTCGCAAATCCAGCCCGGCAAGCGCCGGGATTGACGGCCAACGATCAAGCTTCAGGGGTAAAAATCAATCTTCGATGCGGCCGAGCAGCAGGTACTCGATCAGGGCTTTTTGCACGTGCAGGCGGTTTTCGGCTTCGTCCCAGACGACCGATTGCGGACCGTCGATGACCTCGGCGGCCACTTCTTCGCCGCGGTGTGCTGGCAGGCAGTGCATGAACAGCGCGTCGCTCGCGGCGCGGGCCATCTTGGCTTCGTCAACGATGAAGCCGTCAAACGCTTTCATGCGCTCGGCGTTTTCCTTCTCGTAGCCCATGCTGGTCCAGACGTCGGTATTGACCAGGTGCGCGCCTTCGCAGGCGTCCGACGGGTTGTCGAACCGTGTGTAGCGCGTGGTCGAGACCAGGCTCGGATCCATCTCGTAGCCTTTCGGCGTGGCGACGTTCAGGTGGAAGCCGAACACTTCGGCTGCCTGCAGCCACGAGTAGAGCATATTGTTGGCATCGCCGATCCAGGCGACCGTCTTGCCGGCGATGGAGCCGCGGTGTTCGTGGAACGTGAACACGTCCGCCAGCACCTGGCACGGGTGGTGTTCATTGGTCAGGCCATTGATGACCGGCACGCGCGAATTGGCGGCGAAGCGGTCGATGATGTCCTGGCCAAAGGTGCGGATCATGATGATGTCGCACATGCGGCTCATCACCTGGCCGGCGTCTTCCACCGGTTCGCCACGGCCGAGCTGGCTGTCGCGCGTGTTGAGGTAGATGGCGGCGCCGCCCAGCTGGTGCATGCCGGCTTCAAACGACAGGCGCGTGCGCGTCGAGCTTTTCTCGAACACCATCACCAGCGTGCGGTCGACCAGCGGGTGGTACACCTCGTAGGCCTTGAATTTGCGCTTGATGATGGCCGCGCGCTTGATGACGTATTCAAACTCATCGAGCGTGAAGTCGGAAAACTGCAGGAAGTGCTTGATCGGTGGGGTACTCGTCATCATAAGTCTGCTCGTGTCTGCTGCTATGTTTGTCCCTTGAATTATAAGGGGAATTTCTTTCCGTTAGGGAAAGTAGTCAGGGTCTCAATACAGGGTCTGCGCCGATTCGTGCAGCAATTGCCCGTAGAGTTCATGGCGGTGCTTCCAGATCTTGCCCGCTGCCACGGCATCGAGAATGGCGCAGAACGGCTCGGCCAGGTGGCGGCAGTTGTAGTACTTGCAGCCGCCCAGGTACGGCTTGAACTCGACAAAGGCGCGCTCGAGCATGCCTTCACTCAGGTGGTACAGGCCAAATTCCTGGAAGCCTGGCGAATCGATGATCGCCCCGGCCTTGCCATCGACTTCGGGCAGCCAGTACAGGCGCGTGAACGTCGTCGTGTGCTTGCCGGTATCGAGCGCAGCCGAGATTTCGCGCACGGCGATGTCGGCGTCCGGGATCAACAGGTTGATCAGCGACGACTTGCCCATGCCCGACTGGCCGATGAAGATCGACGACTGGCCGGCCAGCAGCGGCTTGAGGATCTCGACCGTTTCTTCAGGATGCGCCTGGGCCGAGACCTCGTGCACCGGGTAGCCGAGGCGCGAATACTGCGCAGCGCGTTCGCGCGCGCGGGGCAGCAGGTCCGTCACGTCGGTCTTGTTGAGGATCAGGTGCGCCTCGATGCCGGCCGCCTCGCATGCCACCAGCGAGCGCGACACCAGGTCGTCGGCAAAGCCGGGCTCGGTGGCGATCACGACGAACAGGCGCGAGATGTTGGCCGCCAGCAGCTTGGATTTGTACTGGTCGGAGCGGTACAGCAGCGTGGTGCGCTCGGCGATGCGCTCGATCACGGCCTGGTTCTCGGACGTCCGGACTACGTGCACGACGTCGCCCACAGCCACATTGGTCTTCTTGCCGCGCGTGACGCACTGCAGTTTCTCGCCGTCGATGTCGGCCAGGTAGTGGCGGCCGTGGGCCGCGATGATGGTGCCGGTCAGTTCAGTAGGGGATGCGCTCATGCGGTTTCCTGGTTGAGGTACAGCGCATTGGCTTTCGCGGCGCAGATAAAGTCGTTGTCGGACAGCATGCTGCCCGCGGAATGGGTGGTCCAGCTGACGCGGCAGGTGGTGTAGCCGACCGTCATCTCGGGATGATGGTCTTCGTGCTCGGCCAGCGTTGCCACCGCGTTGACGAATGCGATCGTGGCGCGGTAGTCCGGTAGCGTGAAAGTGCGCGCCAGGACGCTGTCGGCCACTTCCCAGCCGGGCACTTCGTGCAGCAGCGTGGCGATGGCCGCCCCGTCAAGCGCGGCCGCCTTGCGCGTGCAATGGCGCGACGTGAGTGGTGGCGTCAGGCTCATGCGGCCGCCATCGTCAGGCGCTTGACCCGGACCGACGCCGGCGGGTGCGAATCGTAGAACGCCGAGTGCAGCGGATCGGGCGTCAGCGTCGACGCATTGTCTTCATACATCTTCACCAGCGCCGACACCAGATCGCGGTGATCGGTGTGCTGCGCAGCGAAGGCATCGGCCTCGAATTCGTGCTTGCGCGACGTGATGGAACTCAGTGGCGCGAGCACAAAGGTGAACACCGGCAGCACGAGGATGAACAGGATCAGCGCCATGCCGTCGTTCGACGCATTCATGAACGGCAGCACGCCCAGGCCCGTGTAGAACCAGGCCTGGCCTTTCAGGTAGCCGAGCAGGGCGAGGAAGGCCAGCGAGATCGCGAACATCGTCGCCACGCGCTTGACGATGTGGCGCAGCTTGAAGTGGCCCAGTTCGTGCGCCAGCACCGCTTCGATTTCCTGTGGCTCCAGGCGCGACAGCAGCGTGTCGAAGAACACGATGCGCTTGGCCCGGCCAAAGCCCGAGAAATACGCGTTGCCGTGGGCGCTGCGCTTGCTGCCATCCATGACGAACAGGCCGCGCGACGCAAAGCCCACGCGCGTCATCAAGCCATCGATGCGCTCCTTGAGGCTGACGTCGGCCAGTGGCGTGAATTTGTTGAACAGCGGCGCAATCACGGTCGGGTAGAACGCGATCATCAGTAGTTGGAAGCCGCTCCAGACGAACCACGTGTACAACCACCACAGCTGGCCACTGGCTTCCATCAGCTTGAGCACGACCCACAGCAGCGGCAGGCCGATCAGCGCGCCCACGAACGTGCTCTTGACCAGGTCGCCCCACCACAGGCCTGGCGTCATCTTGTTGAAGCCGAAACGCTGCTCGAGGACAAACTGACGATACCAGTCGAGCGGCAGGTCGAGCACACTGGCGATCACGGCAAACGCGACGACCAGCACCAGCTGGTGCATCAGGCCGGGGCCGGTGAATGGCAGGATTGCCAGCGACAGCAGTTGCAGGCCGCCCATCAGCGTGAAGCCGATCAGGACGATGGCGCCCCACAGCGTGCCGATCAGGCCAAGCCGGGTTTTGGCGACGGTGTAGTCGGCCGCTTTCTGGTGCGCCGCGAGCGGCACTTTCGGCGCAAACTCGGCCGGCACGCTGGCGCGATGGCGCGCGATGTGCCGGATATGGCGCGCGGCCAGCCAGGTGCGCAGCGACAAGGTGAGCAGCAGGAAAACGACGAACAAAACCGAAAACGCGAATGAAGACATTCTGTGCCTGTGAGAAAATGCAGGATTGATTAGGCAAAGAGAGAATTATGTCACAAGCGACACCTTCCGCAGTGCCGGGTACGCCCCAGCGGCCCAATGAATTCAACCTCGTCTGGCTCGACATGGAAATGACGGGTCTCGACCCGGACAATGACCGCATCATCGAGGTCGCCGTCGTCGTCACCGATCCCGACCTGAACATCATCGCCGAAGGCCCGGTGTTCGCGATCCACCAGTCGGATGAAACACTCGACAAGATGGACAACTGGAACAAGGGCACCCACGGCAAGTCGGGCCTGATCGACCGCGTGAAGGCGTCGACCGTGACGGAAGCCCAGGCCGAAGTCGAGCTGATCGAATTTCTCAAGCAGTACGTGCCGAAGAACAAGTCGCCGATGTGCGGCAATTCGATCTGCCAGGACCGCCGCTTCATGGCGCGCGGCATGCCGAAGCTCGAAGCGTTCTTCCACTACCGCAACCTCGACGTGTCGACGCTGAAGGAACTGTGCCGCCGCTGGAAGCCCGAGCTGGCATCCGGCTTCAAGAAGCACCAGAAGCACACGGCGCTGGCCGACATCGTCGAGTCGATCGAAGAGCTGCGCTACTACCGTGAGCACTTCATTAAGCTGTAATGCGCAAGCTGTGATGCCTTAACGGTAATGCGCGAGTTGTAAAGTTGCGCAAGGGCCACTGTCAAACCGGAAAAAGCTGCAATCCGGCAAGCAAGTTATGCGACAATCCCGGGCATGGACTCGCTCTCCGCTACCGCTTTTTCGGGTGACAGTGTGATGGCTGCGCAGATGCGCAGCCACGACTGGCGCCAGTGCCCGCTCGGCGCACCCGACACCTGGCCGCCGTCCCTGCGGACGGCGGTCGACATGATGCTGCATTCCGCGTTCCCGATGTCTGTTGCGTGGGGGCCACAGCACATCATCCTGTACAACGACGCGTATATCCCGATCCTTGGCGAACGCCATGCCGGCGCGCTCGGCCAGCCGTTCGCGGCCTTGTGGCCCGAGGTCTGGCCCGAGCTGCAGCCGCAGGTCGAACATGTCATGGGCGGCAAGCCGGTCTTTTTCGACGATTACCCGCTGTGCCTGCTGCGTAACGGTTATCCCGAACGCACCTGGTTCACCTTCTCGTATGCGCCGCTGCACGTCGCTGACGGCAGTGTCGGCGGCCTGTTCTGCACCGCGATGGAAACCACGGCCCGCGTGCTGGGCGAGCGCCGTGCTGCGTTCCGGCTCACGCTGTCCGATGCGCTCGCACCGCTGGCCGATCCGGGGAAGGTGATTGCCACCGCCAGTGCGCTGCTGGGGACAAAACTGGGCGCAGCGCGCGTGCTGTATGCCGAAGCCGATGCGCTCAGCGGGGCGCTGGCCGCGCCATCCGTCTGGCTGCAGGATGGCGCTGCGCCACGGGCACAAGCGGATCGCCTCGGTCCGGCCCTGATGGCAACCCTGCAGCAGGGCGCCGTCGTCTGCATCCACGATGCCGCCAACGATCCGCTCTCGCTGCAGTTGCCGTTCCATGAGCGCGTGGGCGCCATGCTGGTCGTGCCTTTGATGGCAGCGGGCCGGTTGGCCGCGTGCCTGCGTGTGGATGCACCGACGCCGCGCTCATGGACCGACCACGATATCCGGCTGGCGCGCGATGTGGCCGAGCGCACCTGGATCGCGGCGGGCACCGCGCGTGCGCACGTCCTGCTGCGCGAGGAGCGTGACCGGGGCCGCGAGATCTTTGCCAATATCTCCGAAGGCTTCGTGCTGTTCGACCGCAACTGGGTGATGCAGCACATGAACGCCGAAGGTTTGCGCATCTGCGCCGTCACGAGCGACGAGGTCATCGGGCGCAATCACTGGGATGTGTTCCCGGCCATGCTCGACTGTGAGGCCGGTCGCATGTACCACAGCGTGATGACGACCCGCAAGGCCGGCAGCGCCGAACAGTGCCGCGCCTTTCCCGATGGCCGCCGCGTCTGGATCGATCTGCGCGCCTATCCGACCCAGGACGGCGGTATCGCGACGTTCTTCCGCGACATCACCGACCGCAAGCTGGTTGAAGAAAAGCTGGTGGAGGCCGATCGCCGCAAGGATGAATTCCTGGCGATGCTCGCGCACGAGCTGCGCAATCCGCTCGCGCCGATCAGCGCCGCCGCCGAGCTGCTCCGGCTCGGCAACGTCGATGCGCGCCGGGTGCACCAGAGCAGCACCATCATCAGCCGCCAGGTGCGCCACATGACGCGGCTGGTGGACGATCTGCTCGACGTCTCGCGCGTGACGCGCGGCCTGATCACGCTGGGCCAGGCGCGCGTGGCGGCGCGTACCGTCATCGAAGAAGCGATCGAGCAGGTGCGCCCGACGGTCGACACGCGCGCGCAGACGCTCACCGTGCGCCTGCCGTCGGCCGGCGTCGCGGTGCTCGGTGACAAGGCGCGCCTGGTGCAGGTGGTGGCCAACGTGCTGGCCAATGCGGCCAAGTACACGCCGGCCGGGCGCTGCATCGACCTGCGCGCTGACCTGCACGGCAACCGGCTGGTGCTGAGCGTGCGCGACGAAGGCATCGGCATGGACGTCGAACTGACCGGGCGCGTGTTCGACCTGTTCACGCAGGCCGAGCGCTCATCGGACCGCGCCCAGGGCGGGCTGGGGCTCGGGCTGGCGCTGGTCAAGCATCTGGTCGAGCTGCACGGGGGCACGGTGGGCTGTTCCAGTCCGGGCCTGGGCAAGGGCAGCACGTTCGTCATCACGCTGCCGCTGCTGCTCGAAGAAGTGCCGGACCTGCCAGAGCCGGTCGTCGCGGCGCCAGCCGGCGTCGCGCGCCTCAAGGTGCTGGTGGTCGATGACAATACCGATGCTGCGGAAATGCTTGGTTTGCTGCTGGCGGCGCAGGGACATGACGTGGCGATCGAGCACGGGGCGCTGGGGGCGCTGGCGCGGGCGCGCAGCATGCGGCCCGATGTCTGCCTGCTCGATATCGGCCTGCCTGAAATCGATGGGCATGAACTGGCGCGGCGCTTGCAGCAGGATCCCGGGATGGCCGATTCGGTGCTGGTGGCGGTGACGGGTTACGGGCAGCCGCAGGACCGCGATGCGGCGCTGGCGGCAGGATTTGCGCACCACCTGGTCAAGCCGCTCGATGTGGAGGTATTGCTGGAGGTGCTGGCTGGCGTGCCGGGCAGGGGGCCCGGGCAGCAGGTTCACGAAAACGTACGGGAACAGGTCGGGCAGGATTGACAGCCAGGCCGTCAATCCTGCAGTTTATTATTCAGCGCCGCAGCACTTCTTGAATTTCTTGCCGCTGCCGCAGGTGCAGTCGTCGTTGCGGCCAACCTTCGGCTCGTCGCGCACGATGGTTTCCACGGCCGGCTTGCGCAGTGGCAGCCAGTGGCGGTAGATCGCTGGCACGTTGGCCTCGATCTGCAGCGCCAGTGCGTGCACCTTGACCGGATCGTCGACCTCGGCCAGTTCGGCTTCTTCGATTTCGTCCGCGCCCAGCAGGTAGATCGGGCGGATCAGTTCAGCGACGTCGCTGTCCCAGATCGCATCCCACGAGCCGGCGCGCAGTTCGACGCCTTCCCAGAAACCCCAGCACCAGGCTTCCGGATCGATCAGCACCTTGCCGTCGACATCGTGCTCGCAGAACAGCGGCTCGAAATCCTTTGGCGCAACCTCGAACGTGATCAGGACTTCGTTCATGAAGCGCATGATCAGGTTGACGATGCGTTCTTCGTCGCGCTTGTTCTTCCATTTCGGCGCCGCGGCCTCGTCTTCGCCCCAGACCATTGGCAGCCATTCGGCCGGCATGATCGATTCCGGACCGATCGCGATGGCGGTCAGGTAGCCGTGCAGGGTGTCCATCGTCATCGCGTCGTCGGAACAACGGTCGGAGAGCAGGAACTGGTCGAGTTCGTCGAATTCTTTTTCGGAGAGGGGCTGTTCGAGGTGCATGGGGTAGGTGGTCTGTGGCGCGAGCGCGCCTGTTGCGTCAAAGGCGCCAGTGTAACGCCTGCGCCGTCGCCGGGCACGAAAAACCTGCCGGCGAGGCGCTGCTTGCAACGTTTACTTCAGTGTCGAACGGTAGTACAGCAAGATTAACGCTTGGCGTTGAAGGCCTTGGTCAGCTCGTCCGCTGCGAACTGCTGGGCTTCCTTGGCCTTCGGCACCACGGCGTCCATGCCGAAGAACTCGTGGGTCACGCCGGTGAAGTGGCGGTAGTTGACGGTCACGCCTTCCTTCTTGAGGCGGTCGGCGTAAGCCTTACCCTCGGTCATGAGCGGATCGATTTCCGCGGTGATCACGGTTGCGGCTGGCAGGCCCTTGAGCGAGGCGGCCTTCATCGGCAGAGCGTACGGGCTCTTTGGATCGGCGCCATAGTGCTTGAAGAACCACGTCATCATCGCCTTGTTCAGTGGCTTGGCGTTGGCGTTCTTCTTGTACGACTCGTTGTTCATGTCGTCGTTGACCACTGGGTAGACCAGCAGCTGGTGCACCGGCATCTGGATTTTCTTTTCCATTGCCATCATCGACACCACGGTTGCCAGGTTGCCGCCGGCCGATTCGCCCGCCACTGCGACGCGCATCGGATCGCCATTGATGCTCTTGGCATTGGCCAGTGCCCACTGGTAAGCCGCGAATGCGTCTTCGGTCTGGGTCGGGAACTTGTGCTCCGGTGCACGGCGATAGTCGGCCGAGATCACGATCGCCTTGGCCTTCTTGGCCAGGCCACGCACCGATGCTTCATACACCTTGGTGTCGGCAATCACGAAGCCGCCGCCGTGGAAGTACACGACGACCGGGAACGGACCCGCGCCTTCAGGCGTGAAGATGTGGATCGGGAAGCTACCGCCCTTGCCCTGGATCGATTGCGTCTTCATCGTGACGCCTGGTTCCGGTGCGGTGCTCTTGCCGGCGTCGGTCAGCACTTTCTTGACAGCGTCGCTCGGGGTTGGCTGCTTGCGCGCTTCTTCCGGGCTCAGGGTTTCGATCGGCTTTGGCTTCAGGGCCGCCATCGCGTCCAGCACTTTCTGCATGTTCGGCTCGGCCTTTGGCGGCTGGGCAGCAGTTTGTGCGATGGCGGTGCCGGCCAGCAGGCCAGCGGCGAGAGCGATGACGGTCAAAGTCAGTTTTTTCATGGTCAGTCCTATGCGGTTATTTGTCCGCTGCACGATGCGCGGGTACATACATGACATGAGACCTTGTTAGATTGTCACACTCTGTGCGAGAACGAACACAGCAGTAGTGAAATGTTCGCAATCACCACGCGACCGTGCGCCGCCGTACAATGGGGCATGGATAACCTCAACCCTGCCACCGCCGACGCCACGCCTGACCACCCGTACGCGCGCCTCGATCCCGCGACTGTGCTCGATGCGCTCGACAGCGTCGGCTTGCATGGTGACGGGCGCCTGCTGGCGCTCAACAGCTACGAGAACCGCGTCTACCGCGTGGGTCGTGAAGAGGGCGAGCCGGTGGTGGTCAAGTTTTACCGGCCAGAACGCTGGAGCGATGAGGCCATCCTGGAAGAACACGGTTTCGTTGCCGAGCTGGTGGCGCAGGAACTCCCCGTGGTGCCGGCCATCGAGATCGACGGGCGCACGCTGCACACGTTCGACGGTTTCCGTTTTGCGGTGTTCGAGAGCCGCGGCGGGCGCGCGCCCGAGCTGGGCGACCCCGCCGTACTGGAATGGATTGGCCGTTTCATCGGTCGCATCCATGCACAGGGCGCCGTCAAGCCCTTCCTGCTGCGCCCGGCGCTCGACCCGGTCACGTTCGGTCGCGAACCGTTCGACTGGCTGCGCAGCCACGACTTCGTGCCACCCGAACTGATGCCGGCCTGGTCGAGCGTGATGGAACAGGCGCTTGAAGGCGTGGCACGCTGCTACGAGCGCGCCGGTGAATTGCCGCTCGTGCGCCTGCATGGCGATTGCCACGGCGGCAACGTGCTATGGACGCCCGACGGGCCGCACTTCGTCGACTTCGACGACAGCCGCATGGGCCCGGCGGTGCAGGATCTGTGGATGCTGCTGTCCGGTGAGCGGCAGGAGATGGTGGGCCAGATGGCCGACGTGCTGGCCGGTTACGAGGATTTCTGCGATTTCCACCCGCGCCAGCTGTATCTGGTCGAAGCCTTGCGCACGCTGCGCCTGATCCATTACTCGGCGTGGCTGGCAATGCGCTGGACCGATCCGGCATTTCCGGCTGCTTTCCCCTGGTTCAATACCCAGCGTTACTGGCAGGACCGCATCCTCGAACTGCGCGAGCAGGTCGCGTTGATGGATGAGCCGCCGCTGTGGCAGATGTAAGAATGCAGAGGGGCGTGGCGAAACGCCAAGCTGATGCACAATTGCCACCCAGTTCGGCATAGCACGAGAACCGGATTTGCCGGATAATCAACCCGACTGCCGCCACAGAGACTCCGCATGGAACCGAACCCAGCCCAACAAGACGACACCGACTTCACGATCGACCTGTCGCCGGCCGCCGGCGCGCTGGCGCCGACCGATGCGGTGCCAGTGCCAGTGCCGACGCCGATGGCTGCCGCGTTCGCGCAGCCGGTGGTGCCGGTCACGCCGGTGCTGCCCGCTGCGGTAGAACCTGCCGAATTTGCCGGTCCGGGTCGCAAACCACTCGAAATGCGCGAAATCCAGGAAGCGATCGCCCGTGTCGAAGCTGAGGCGAAAGCGAATATGGCGGCCGAGAGCCGCCACCACGCCGAGGCACGTGCCCGCTCGCTGGCCGACGAGCGCGCCTCCATCGACGCCGCTGCCGCTGCGGCGGCGCAAGCCAATTCCCAGGCCTCCGAAGACGCCATCGCCGCCAACCGCGAACGCCTCGACTCGCTGCGCGCCGCCGCGCAGGCCTCCAGCGAACGCCTGGACGCGATCCGTCAAGAAACTGCCGAGCTGCGCGCGCGCGTAAAAAGCGATACCGAAGTGCGGGTCGCCACCGAAGCGCGTGCCCGCCTCGAAGAAGAGGCGCGCCGCCGCGCCACGGCCCAGATCGAAGCCGAGGCCGAACTGGCTGCCAAGGCCGCCCGTGCGGCCGACGAACTGGTCGTGCACACCGAGCAGGCGCGCCTGCAGGCGGTCGAACGCATGGCTGCTGTCGAGGCGGCGCGCGAAGAAGTGCAGCACAACGCCAGCGCCGACGCCCGCATCGCCATCCTGGCGCGCGAGCGCGAGCGGGCCGAACGTTCCGCGCGTCAGACGGCCGAGAAACTGGCCGACGCCGAAGCCGAAGCCCTTGAACTGACCCAGCAGCGCGAGCGCGCCGACCAGATCGCGCTGACGTCGGCCTTTGCCCGCGCGGCAGCCGAAGCGCGCGCACTCGAAGAAGCACGCGCCTACGCCCACATCGAGCAGGAACGCGAGGCGATCGCGCTGGCCCAGGCCGAGTCCGAACGCGTGGCCGGTCAGTCGCTGCGCATGCGCCTGCAAACCGAAAAAGACATCCGCGACGCCGCCGTGCACCGCGAGCGGCAAGAACAGATGGCGGCCTCGAGCGCCGCCGCACGGCGCGACGCCGAAACACGCATCCTGGCCGCGACCGAAGCGCGCATCGAAGCCGACCGCAAGCTGCGTCTGGTGGCCGAAGACCGCGCCCGCGCCGAAGAAGAAGCGGGCGAGCAGGTGCAGGCGCGGCTGGAAGCCGAAGCCCAGGCCGCGCTTGACGCGCGCGCGCGCATGGCGGCCGATGAAGCGGCTACGGTCGCGGCGCAGCGCGAGGCCGAGGAACACCGGCGCGAACGCGCGCTGGCCGACGAGCGGGCCGCACTGGCGCAGGCGGCAGCCGACGCGCAGGCAGCAGTGAACGATGACGACGCGGCAGCGCTGGCGCTAGAAGCGTCGCAGGTGCAGTTGCAGCAAGAGGCCGCGCAGCTGGCGGCGCAGCGCCGCGAACAGGCTGAACACCTGGTGCAGGCCGAGCAGGAACGCAAGACCGCCGAGGCCGAGGCCCTGGCAGCACTGGAACAGAAAATCGCGGCCGAGCATGAGCTGACGCTGGCGGCGCAGGCGCGCAGCGAGGCCGAAGCGGCGGCTGCCGCAGCCCTGCAGGCGAAGGTCGAGGCCGAGCGGCGCATCGAGGACGCGCAGCGCGCCGCCTGGGAAGCGCAGCAGGCGCAGGCCGATGCGGCCATCGAAGAAGCATCGCAGGCCGAGGCGGCAGCCGCCGCCCAGCAGGCGCACGCGCGCCGCGCCGCCGAGCTGGCGCAGGCGCAGGCCGAACGGGCCGAGGTCGAGCAGCAGCAGGTGACCCTGACCGAAGCGGCTATCGCCGCCGAGCGCGATGCAACCCGCGCCGCGCGCGAGGCACTCGTGCTGGTCGAGCGCAAGCTGGCCGCGCAGCGCGAGCAGGCTGCCGCCGACACCCGCGCCAACGAGGCGCAGGCGGCGCGGCTGGCATCCGAACAGGCTGCGGCGCAGGCGGCCGTGTCGCGCGCCGACGCCGAGCAGGCGCAGGCCGAACTGGCACGCCAGCGCGAACTGGCCGAGCTGGCCGCGGTGCAGGCCGCGCTTGAAAAACGCGAAGCGCAGCGGGCGCTGCTCGAACACGCGCAAGAGCACGCCGAAATGCAGCGCAAGGCAGCGCACGCGACGCAGCAGATGGCCAACGCGCGCAAGCAGCTGGTCAATCTGGAAAGCCGGCGTCAGGACGACGATGCGGTCGAGCTGGCAGCGACGCAGCGCGCCATCGGCGAGCGCAAGGTCGAAGCAGGGCAGCGCTCGGTCTCGGCCGATCTGACCCGCGAGGTGCTGGGCCGGTTCAAGCAGTCGCAGGCGCGGGCCGGCGATACATCGGCGGCGCAGGCGGCCGCCAGGCTGGCAGAAGTGATTGCGACCCAGCGCGAGCTGGATGGACACCGCAAGGGCGATCCGGACTGATCGGGGAGGGCATGTAAATGCCCCGATGCTCTACGCACGTCGTTCCTGCGAAGGCGGGAACCCAAGTTCGCCGCGTAGCGGCAGCGTTTGACGTCACACGTACGGCATGCAGCCTTGGGTTTCCGCCTGCGCGGGAACGACGGTGGTGTGCTTACTGGGCCGGCGCCTGTTCAGGCAAACCCGGCGCCTGGCTTGGCGACAGCGGATTGTCCGGGCCGCCGGCCACTTTCGACACGAAATACTCGGTCTCGCCAAAGCAGGTGGTCGGCACACCCTTGTGCTGGTCATACGTCAGCTGCACGCGCTTGCCCATGCTGGCCAGGAGGGCCGGCACCACGGTTTCGTCGCGCACCGTAAATACAAAGCGCTCGGGAATCGCGCCCGGCATGCTCGACAGCAGAATCTCGCCTTCCCACGTTTTGCACAGCCAGCCACGCTTGGAGAATTTCTGCAGGTAGCCGGCCCGTTCACCTTCCGAATACGACCAGGTCAGCGTGAACCAAGTATAGCCTGCAGCCAGGACAGCAACGATGGCGATGAGGATGAGCAGGATGGCGGAAGTGCGCTTGGGCATGGTGGTCGGCATGGTTGGGTGGCTGGTCGATCAAGAAAGTGGACGGAGTTGGCAAACAGGCAGCGCAAACGCGGTGCGCGCCCATTCTGCCATGCCTTGCCTTAATCGCAAACCGGGATTGCTGACAACGAAGGATTCAGCCCGTCTGGCTGGCGCCTAGGGCGTCTTCTGCGGCCAGCCGCCGGCGATGCCGGATCGATGACCATAGCGAGACGAGAATGAACGCCAGCCCGGACAGCCCCGTGAACCATTCGGGAATGTGATAGTGGACGCTGGCGAACATGATCAGCGCCAGGATGCCGATGGCGTAGTGCGCGCCGTGTTCGAGGTACACGAATTCCTGCAGCGTGCCCTTGTAGACCAGGAACACGGTCATCGAGCGCACGAACATGGCCCCGATGGCCAGCCCCAGCATGATGATGACGACATCGTAGGTGATGGCAAACGCGCCGATCACGCCGTCGAAGCTGAACGACGCATCGAGCACCTCGAGGTACAGGAAGCCCCCGATGCTGCCCTGCGAGATCATCGCGCCCACCGACGGGTCGTGTTCCTTCGCTTCGAGCAGGTTGCTGAGCCATTTCACCGCTATATAGATCAGCACGCCCGTGACGCCGGCGATCAGCACTGCCAGCTTGCGCGCCTCTGGCATCAGGCGCATGGCGGCGACCACGCACAGCAGCGTGAGCAGCACGGCCAGGCCTTCGGTGCCGTACTTGCCGACCTTCGCTTCGAACCAGTCGAACCAGTGCAGCTCTTTTTCTTCATCGAACAAAAAGTTCAGGAACACCAGCATCAGGAAGGCGCCGCCGAAAGCGGCGACCTCGGCGTGGTGCGCGGTCAGGTTGCGTGAATACTCGGCGGGATTGTCGAGCGCCATGTGCCAGACGTCCGGCAGCCCCAGGCCGGTCGCGGCTGCCACGATCACCAGCGGAAACAGCAGGCGCATTCCGAATACCGCCACCAGGATGCCGACGGTGAGGAACAACTTGCGCCAGAATTCGTTCCAGTGCTTGAGCACCGATGCGTTGACGACGGCATTGTCGAAAGAAAGCGACACTTCGAGCACGCCGAGGATGGCGGTGATCCACAAGGCTTGCAGCAGCCCCGGCCAGCCCCGGTGCGCGTAGCCCCACCAGCCGGCGAGCACCATGAGCACTGCCGTTACGACGAACGACCACCGGAAATGCCGCATATGCGCCTCTTGTGTGCAGGTATCTGTTGGGACAATATTACCGTGTCCCTGCCAAAATGGGCAGTACCGAAAGTCGCCCGCCGAGCCTTGCTTCTGAGATAATTCTGCCCAGCATTTTTCACTCTAAGACATCATGGAAATCATTTATCTCATCACACCGGTACTGACCTGGATGGTAGTCGGCCCGATCAAGTTCCTCATATCCAGTGTGCGCTACCGGCGCTGGGCCTTCGACCTGGTCGGCAATGGCGGCTTTCCCAGCAACCACAGCGCCGTCGTCTCCAGCATGGCCACGCTGATCGCGCTACGCGAAGGCATGGGCCATCCGGCGTTCGGCGTGGCGGTCACGCTCGCTTTTATCGTCATGATCGACGCCAACAGCCTGCGCCAGCACGTCGGGCGTCACGCGGTCACGCTGAATCGCCTGAATGAGGGCAAGCAAGACTATGTGATCCTGCGCGAGCGCATGGGCCACACCCGGTTCGAGATCGCCGGTGGCATCCTGACCGGCATCGGCATGGGCTTTCTGATCTACACCGTGCTGGGCGGGTTCTGATGTACGTACGGGATGCGTGCGCCGCGCATCCCGCCGCGCATCCCGCCAGACCTCCGGTTGTCCGTTGGTTGTTCATTGGTTGTCCGTTTTTTACTGCATTTCATCCCGGACGGAATGCAGCTCATCGCCAGATTCCGCACTTCATCCATCCATTTCCGCACTACACAGGTTCGTCAATTGACGCTGCTGGAGACCTCCTGAATACTGCGCGCTGGATGTATCTGAACTTATTTTTATAAAAACACCGAGTCCATTTCCGGAGAACCACCATGCTGCGCAAAACACTCCTCGTTCTAGCCATCGCATCAAGCTTAGTCGCTTGCGGCAAAGATTCCAAAGCCCCCGAGGGCAAGGACAACAAGCCGACCCAGCTGACCGTGGCGCAGGAGGATGTCTTGACGATCCAGAGCGCGTCGGTGTCGTCGGGCCCCGTGATTACCGGCTCGATCGAGCCCGAGCGCCGCGCCGACCTGCGCGCCGAAGTCTCGGCCATCGTGCTGCAGGTGCTCAAGGAAAACGGTGAACCGGTCAAGCGCGGCGACGTGCTGGTGCGCCTCGACGAGACCTCGATCCGCGACACCCTGATGTCGGCCGAAGACATGCAGCGCGCCGCCTCGCTGGCCGTCGACCAGGCCAACCGCCAGCTCGAACGCCTGAAAACCCTGACGGCGTCGGGCATGACGTCGGCCAAGGCGCTGGACGACGCCGAAATGGCGCGCAACAACGCCATGAGTGAACTGTCGAGCTCGCGCAGCCGCGTGGCCACCGCGCGCCAGCAGCTGGCCCGCACCACCGTGCGCGCGCCGTTCGACGGCATCGTTTCCGAGCGCAAGGTCTCCAATGGCGACACCGCCACCATCGGCAAGGAACTCGTCAAGGTCATCGACCCGACCAGCATGCGTTTCGAAGGCGCGGTCTCGGCCGACTCGGTCAGTACCGTCAAGATCGGCCAGAAGGTCAACTTCCGCGTCAATGGCTACGCGGACCAGACGTTTGCCGGCGTCGTCAGACGCATCGATCCGGCTGCCAATCCGGTGACGCGCCAGGTCGAAGTGCTGGTGGGCTTTGTCGACAATGCGCAGCCGCGCGTGGCCGGCCTGTACGCCGAAGGGCGCGTCGACGCAGCCGCGACCGATGCGCTGATGCTGCCCGAGAGCGCGCTGGTGCGCGTGGGCGACGCCAGCCACACCTGGCGCATCAAGGACAAGACGCTGTCGAAGGTCAAGCTGGTGGTCGGCGCGCGCGACGCCCGCACCGGCAATGTCGAGATCAAGCAGGGCCTCGCGGCCGGCGACGTGGTGCTGCGTGCGCCGACGTCGAACCTGAAGGACGGCCAGAAGGTCGACATGCCGAACGCCCGTGTGGCCAGCGCCAATGGCGCGGGTGCGGGCGCCGGCGCGGTCCAGGGCAAGTAAGCCCAGGAACACCAAAGGAAAACCCACCATGTTCCTGTCCAATTTTAGTGTCAAGAAACCGGTCGCGACGATTGTCATCATCGTCGCGATGATGGCCATCGGCCTGCTGGCCCTGTCCAAGCTGAAGGTCAACCAGGAGCCGGACGTCGAGATTCCGATCATCGTGGTCGACATTCCCTATCCGGGCGCATCGCCCGAGACTGCCGAGCGCGAGATCACCAACCGCCTCGAAAAGCAGATGCAGGCGATCCAGGGCGTCAAGGACGTCAATTCCAACTCCTACGAAGGCGGCGCCTCGATCTGGATGGAATTCGACTTCGACCGCGACCTGATCGAAGCATCGGACGACGTGCGCAACGCGATTGCCGCCGTGCGCTACAAGCTGCCGATCGAAATGCGCGAGCCGGTGCTGCGCCGGATCGATCCCTCGGCCCAGCCGATCATGTCGCTGGCGCTGTCGTCGAGCACCCAGAGCCACGCCGAAATCTCGCGCTACGCCGAAGACGTGCTGGCCGACGAGTTCCGCGGCATCGATGGCGTCTCGACCGTGGTCGTCAACGGCGCGCTGCGGCGCGAGCTGTCGGTGCTGCTGCGCGCCGAGAAGCTAAGTGAATTCAATGTCTCGGCGTCCGATGTCACCAATGCGCTGCGTAACGGCAATACCAATGCGCCGGTGGGCAAGCTGCGCAGCGAACTCGACGAAAAAGGCATTCGCCTGGTCGGGCGCATCGAGCGGCCGGAAGACTTTTCGCAGATCGTCGTCAAGCGCAATGGCGACCAGATCGTGCGCCTGAGCCAGGTGGCCGAGATCCGCGATGGCTTCGCCGACGTGAACACGCTGTCGGTGCGCAGCGGCAAGCCGAATGTGGGCCTGCAGATCTCGCGTTCACGCGATGCCTCGACCGTATCGCTGGCCAAGCGCGTGCACGAAGTGGTGGCGGCGCAGAGCAAGCTGCTGCCGGCCGGCACCGAACTCGAAGTCGTGCGCGACGGCGGCAAGGATGCGCAGTCGAGTCTGAACAACGTGATCGAAGCGCTGGTGCTGGGTGCGGTCCTGACCGTGTTCGTCGTCTATGCGTTTCTCAATTCGTGGCGCTCGACGCTGATCACCGCGCTGGCGCTGCCGACGTCGGTGCTGGCCGCGTTCATCGCGGTCTGGCTGTGCGGCTTCACGCTGAACTTCATGACGCTGCTGGGTCTGTCGCTGGCGATTGGCGTGCTGATCGACGATGCGATCGTGGTGCGTGAAAACATCGTGCGCCATATGGAGATGGGGTCCGACCGCCGCACCGCCGCGCTCGAAGGCACCGCCGAGATCGGCATGGCGGTGGCCGCGACCACGTTCTCGATCATGGCCGTGTTCGTGCCAGTGGCCTTCATGCCGGGCGTGTCCGGCGAGTGGTTCCGCCCGTTCGCGCTGACCGTGACCTGCTCGGTGATCGTGTCGCTGTTCATCTCGTTCACGCTCGACCCGATGATGTCGGCCTTCTGGGGCGATCCGCCGGATCACCACAGCCGCCCGAAGACCGGCATCGGCGCCGTGCTGGATCGCTTCAATCACTGGTTCGACCACCAGGCCGACCGCTACGGCCGCGTGATCGCCTGGGCGCTGCATCACCGCCGCGCGATGGCGTGCCTGGCAGTTCTCAGCCTGATCGGCGCGCTGGCCATGCACCATTTCTTTGGCGGGTCGAGCTTCCTGCCCAAGCAGGACTCGGGCAACCTGCAGATCGAGGTGCGCACGCCAGCTTCGTCGTCGATCGAGTATGCGCGCCGCAAGCTCGAAGCGGCAGCCGTACTGGCCCGTACCCTGCCTGAAACGAAAGACACCAACAGCAACGTCAAGACCAGCGGCGGCACGATCTACGTCGACATCGGCAAGCGCAGCGAACGCAAGCGCACCGCGTCCGAAGTCGCCGTCGAGCTGCGCGCCAAGATTGCCAGCCTGGTGGGCGCCGAATACACGGTCATCGATGACCTGTCCGGCGGCGGCAAACCGGTGCAGGTGGAATTCACCGGTCCCGATTCGCGCAAACTCATGGAGCTGACCACCGCCTACATGGAAAAGCTGCGTGAAGTGCCGGGTGCGGTCGACGTCGCGCTGTCCGAGCAGGATCCGAAGAACGAGCTGCAGATCGTGCTCGACCGGGGTCTTGCCAATGCCCTGGGCATTTCGGTGGGCGATGCGGCGCAGTCGCTGCGGGTGGCGTTTGCCGGCATCGAAGTGGGTGACTGGGTCGATCCGACGAGCGAAACCCGCGACGTCGCCGTGCGCCTGCATCCGGACGACCGCGTCAATACCGACAGCATCGAGCGTCTGCCGATTCCGGTCACCGGCACCGGCATGATGGTGCCGCTCGAGCAGATTGCCTCGATCACGATGGGCAAGGGCCCGTCGGCGATCCGCCACAAGAACGGCGAGCGCATGATCACCGTGTCGGCCAATGCCCAAGGCCGTTCGGCGGGCGAAGTCACGACCGACGCCATGAAGCTGGCGCGCACCTTCGACTTCCCGCCGGGTTATGGCCTGGCGCTGGGCGGTTCGGGTGAAGACCAGCAGGAGCTGTTCACCCAGATGCTCATTGCGCTGTTCTCAGGCATCGCGCTGATGTACCTGATCCTGGTGATGCAGTTCGGTTCGTTCACGGCACCGATCGGCGTGATGCTGTCGCTGCCGCTGTCACTGATCGGCGTCGTGCTGGCCCTGATCATGACCGGCAACACGCTCAACCTGATGAGCATGATCGGCATCCTGATGCTGATGGGACTGGTGGCCAAAAACGCGATCCTGCTGCTCGACGCGGCCAGGGCGCTCGAGGACGAAGGCATGGACCGCGAAGAAGCGCTGATGGCGGCCGGGCGCAAGCGCCTGCGGCCGATCCTGATGACCACCTTCGCGCTGATCGCCGGCATGCTGCCGGTGGCGCTGGCCCTGGGCGACTCGGGCGAGTTCTACCAGCCACTGGCCATTGCAATCATCGGCGGCACGATCACCTCGACCATCCTGACGCTGCTGGTGGTGCCAACCTTCTATGACAGCATCGAGATCGCCCGCGACCGCATGGTGGCCAAGTATGGCCGCCGCGCCGAGCATCGCAATGCGCTGGTGGCGTTCCTGATGACGTTTGTCGAAGCCATCCTGGCGCTGACGCTGGTACGCCTGGTGTATCGGGTGATCATGCGCCTCGTGCAGATGGTGACGGGCCGCGGCCGTACCAAGGTCGCGCCGGTCTGATTCGCCAGGGCAGGGCGCTGCGCGCGCCTTGCCGGATTTACCGGACACGGCCAGTCTCGACTGGCCGTGTTTTTTTATGCGTGACTAATGGTTGCTTTACCGGGGTTGTAAAATAGCACCTCGGCAACCGACGGACGACGGCTTATGGTCTAATAGCGGCTGTTTTGCCATGCACCTTGCCATTAGGCAGCATGTGCAACGGTGGCGTGCCTTCGCATGACGCCACGCCGCATCTCTATTTTCCTCCGTAAGGTCCAGCCCCATGCCCGCAGCCCAGCCCATTGCCCTGTTCGTGAACGACGACATGAACTGGCTCGCCGGTGGGGGTGAAATGGGCGAACTGATCCGCAGCATGGACTGGTCGGCCACGCCGCTCGGACCGCTGTCTGGCTGGCCGCAAAGCCTGCGCACATCGGTCAGCCTGTGCCTGTCGTCGACGTTCCCGATCCTGGTCTGCTGGGGCCCGGACGACATCCAGATCTACAACGACGCCTATCGCCCGATCTGCGGCGACCTGCATCCTGCCGCCATGGGCGCGCCATTCAAGGTGGTCTGGGCCACGGCCCTGCCGGTCGTGGGCGAGGCCTTCGAACTCGCGCACCAGGGCTCGGGTGCGTACATCCGCGACCAGCAGATGTTCCTTGATCGCAGTGGCTACCTTGAAGAAGCCAATATGACGTTCTCGTTCTCGCCGATCCGCGACGAGTCGGGCGCGATCGGCGGGATCTTCCACCCAATTACCGAAACCACGGTCCAGGTGCTCAGCGCGCGCCGCAGCAAGGGTTTGCGTGACCTGACCGCCAGCCTGGCAGGCGTGCGCTCGATCGGTGACATCGGTACGCAGCTGGCAAGCCACTGCGCGCACATGACGGCAGACGTGCCGTTCGTGCTGTTCTACCAGATCGATGCCGGGACCGGCACGCTGGCGTTGCGTGGCAGCGCGGGCCTGGCGGCGGGCAGTGCACTGGCCCCGGTGGCAACCGCGTTGGATGACAGCATCTGGCCGTTTGCCCGCAGCAGCAGCTCGCATACGGTCGAACAGGCCGACGACGTTGCCGCGCGCCTCGGGGAGGTCGCTTGCGGGCCCTACGATGACGCGCCGCGCTCGGCGCTGGTGCTGCCACTGACCTTGCCAGGGCAGCAGGAGCTGTTCGGCTTTGTCGTGGCCGGCGTCAGCGTGCGCCGCGCGCTCGACGCCGATTACCGCAATTTCTATGCGTTGCTCGGGGCGGCCGTCAATACTGCGGTGGGCAACGTCGTCGCCTACGAGCAGGAACAGCGCCGCGCCGAAGAACTGGCCCAGATCGACCGCGCCAAGACCGCATTTTTCTCGAACGTCTCGCATGAATTTCGCACGCCGCTGACGCTGATTCTCGGCCCGCTCGACGATGCACTGGCCGATGCGCCCGAGTCGATGAATGCAGTCCAGCGCCAGCGCGTCGAGCTTACGCACCGCAATTCGCTGCGCCTGCTCAAGCTGGTCAATTCGTTGCTCGACTTTTCGCGCATCGAGGCTGGCCGCGTGCAGGCCAGCTACGTCCCGGTCGATCTCACGCGCCTGACGGTCGATCTTGCCGGCGTGTTCGAGTCGGCCATGGCCAAGGGCGGCCTGCATTACACCGTCGATCTGCAGCCATTGACCCAGCCGGTGTTTGTCGATCGCGACATGTGGGAAAAGATCGTCTTCAACCTGCTGTCGAACGCCTTCAAGTTCACGCTGCACGGCGGCGTGACGGTGACGCTGCGCGAACATGCCGGCATGGCGCGCCTGTCGGTGCAGGACACCGGTACCGGCATTCCCGAGCACGAACTGCCGCGCATGTTCGAGCGTTTCCACCGCATCGAGGGCGCCCCAGGGCGAACCTACGAAGGCACCGGCATCGGCCTGGCGCTGATCCAGGAACTGGTGCGCCTGCATGGCGGGACGATCGCGGTGTCGAGCACCTTCGGCGAAGGCACGCGCTTCGATGTCGACCTGCCGTTTGGTGACGCCCACCTGCCGCCGGATCGCATCGTGCAGGCGCCGGAGGCGATGGCCGACCGCCAGCGCATGGGCGCGGCGTTCGTCGAAGAAGCACTGCGCTGGCTGCCCGACACGCAGGAAGGCGCTGCGCCGGCGCCGGAACCGACGCCGGATATGGACATGGACACGAGCGCGCCCGTGCAGCCTGACGCGCGGCCGCGCATCCTGGTCGCCGACGACAATAACGACATGCGCGCCTACCTGAAATCGCTGCTCGAACCGCATGCCGACGTGCGCGCGGTGGCCGACGGCCAGGCGGCCTATGAAATGGCGCTGCTGGACCCGCCCGACCTGTTGCTGTCGGACGTGATGATGCCGCGCCTGGACGGTTTCCGCCTGATCGCCAAGGTGCGCGCCAGCGAAGTTCTGCGCCATCTGCCGGTGATGCTGCTGTCAGCGCGCGCCGGCGAAGAGGCCAAGGTCGAGGGCCTGCAGGCCGGCGCCGACGACTACCTGGTCAAGCCGTTTTCGGCCAACGAGCTGCTGGCGCGCATCGGCACCCAGGTAGCGCTGGGACGCGAGCGGCGCCAGAACGCACGCGATGCACAGGCGCGCGAAGCGCATGTGCGGGCGCTGATCGACGCTTCGCCCGCGATGCTCTGGACCACCGACAACGACAGCCTCTGCACCTACCTGAGCCAGCGCTGGTACGACTACACGGGCCGCACGCCCGAGCAGGACCTGGGCATGGGCTGGCTCGAGAACGTGCACCCCGACGACGCCGCGCGCTCAGGCGAGATCTTCCTGGCCGCCAGCGCGGCGCGCGAGCCGTTCTCGTTCGACTACCGCCTGCGCAGCCATGACGGCAGCTACCGCTGGTTCATCGATGCCGGCCTGCCGCGCGTGAACGCCGCCGGGGAGCCGGACGGCTATGTCGGCACCGTGATCGACGTCCATGCGCGCAAGCTGTTGCAGGAGCGCTTCGAGCGCGTGTCCGAGGCAGGCGATATCGGCGTCTGGTACGCCGACGTGCCGTTCACGCATTTCCAGATCAACGCCGAGATGGCGCTGCACTTCGGCGTCGACATGGGGCGCGCCGCTTCGGTGAGCGAACTGCTGGCGGCGGTCGATCCGGAAGACCGCGAACGGCTGGCCGAGAGCGTCGAGCACGCGGTACGCGCCGGTGCGCCGCTGGACCTCGAATTCCGCACCCGTGTCGCCGCAGCGGACGGTGGCGACGGCGCGCCGCGCTGGTTGCGCGCCATCGGCTGGTGTGGCCTGGACAAGAATGGCCAGCCCGAGCGCTTCGACGGCGTCACGCTCGACATCGACAGCCAGAAACACGCCGAGCAGGAACTGCATCGCCTGGCGCGCGAACTGGGCGCGAAAAACCGCGCGCAAAGCGACTTCCTGTTTACGCTTGCTCACGAACTGCGCAATCCGCTGGCGCCGATCCGCTCGGGGCTGGAGCTGATGCGCATCGGCGCGGCCAGCGGCGACGTGCAGGCCATCATGCGGCGCCAGGTCGATCACATGGTGCACCTGGTGGACGACCTGCTCGACATGGCGCGCCTGGCAGAAGGCAAGGTCACGCTGCGCTGCGAACGTGTGCTGCTGGCCGACGCGGTGCGCGAAGCCGTCGACATGAGCATGCCGCTGGTCGAACGTGGCCGCCACACACTGGCCGTGCACCTGCCGGATGGTTATGTCGGCCTGCACGCCGACCGCCACCGCGTGGCCCAGATCCTGAGCAACCTTCTCAACAACGCGGCCAAATACACGCCGCCCGGTGGCGCGCTGGAAATCCGGGCGCAGATCGAGGGCGATGAAGTCGCGATCTCGGTGCTGGACAACGGCATCGGCATCGCCGCCGATGCGCTCGAGGGCGTTTTCGACATGTATGCACAGGCCCATGCGGGCGCCGAGATGGCGCAGGGCGGTCTGGGTGTGGGCCTGAACCTCGTGCAGCGCCTGGTGAAGCTGCATGGCGGCCGGGTGGCCGCTACCAGCGCCGGGGCCGGGCAGGGCAGCCAGTTCACGGTCTGGCTGCCGCTGCCGGCCGACAGCGCCACGCCGCTGCCAGTTGTAGCCGATGCGGCGCTGCAGGCAGCGCTCACTGACCCGGGCATGCTGCGTATCCTGGTGGTCGACGACAATGTCGATGCGGCCCAGACGCTGCAGGCGCTGCTGGAGATGAACGGGCACGCGGTGACGGCCGTGCACGATGGCGCCTCGGCACTGCTGCAGGCGGCGGCGCTGTTGCCGCAAGTCGTGTTTCTCGATATCGGGTTGCCGGACATGACCGGGTACGATGCGGCCGAGGCGATGCGGCGCATCGCCGGCATGGAAACATCGACGCTGATTGCGCTGACGGGGTGGGGCGCGGAACAGGACCGCAAGCGCTCGAGCCAGGCAGGGTTCGATCATCACCTGACAAAACCAGCCGACTTCTTGATTGTGGAGCAGTTGATCCGCGACGTGGCGGAGAGCGCGCAGGCCCAAAACAAACAGCCCGGCTAAAAAGCCGGGCTGCGATGGTGCGCCAAACCCGCCCCAACCTGCAGGGCGCTGTTCGGCTGGTTGACCGCGATTACTTGCCGGTCGTGCCAGTTGCTGGCGTGGTGGTGCTTTGTGGGTCGGTGGTCTGTGGGCTGGTGGCGCCTTCTGCAGTGCCGGTCATGCCCGTGGTGCCGGTGGCGCCAGTCGTGCCCGTGGTGCCTGCTGCGCCCGACGTGTCGGTCGTGGTGCCGGTGGTGCCGGCAGCAGCGCCGGTGCCCATATCGCCCGTACCGGTGGTGCCGGTGCCCGTTGCGCCAGTGCCGGTGTCACCCATGGTGCCGGTGGCGCCCGAGGTGCTGCTTGGCATGGTTGCCGAGGTGTCGGCTGGAACGGTCGTGGTCGCTGCTTCATCTTTCTTGCATGCGCCCAGCAGGGTTGCCAGCACAGCGGCGGTCAGCAGGATTTTTGGTGCCTTGGTCATTGCATTCATTTTTCACTCCTCGATTGACGTCTATTTGTGTGCCGCAGATCCCGGACTACTTGTTGGGACATTACGGCGCCAGATCAGTTCCACTGCGACCCGATGGCCACTGGTGAAACGGTGAGGGTACCGACGCAATACGCGGCCCCAGTGCGTACTTCTGTGAATCTGTTTCGACTTCAATGTGTTTCAATGCATCTGTGTCAATTAGACCGCAAGCCCGACAGCTGGTTCGTTAGATACCGCACACTTACGGAAATCGGTAACATTTTTTACACACATCGTGTGACCGCCGGTGTTCTAGGTTCCCAGGTGTACATCGCCTGCCACGGGCACGGCATCCTTTACCGCTGGCTTGTCTTTCTGGCCAAACTGTTCCAGTAGAACCGGTACCTCGGCGGCAAGTTCACGCGCCAGATAGCCGAGCGTCCCCAGGCGCTGGGCGAGCCGGTCGCCGGCGCGTGCATGCAGCGCCACGCCCCAGCAGGCTGCCTGCGCTTCGGTCGCGCCGCGCGCCAGCAGGCCGCCAATGATGCCTGCCAGGACGTCGCCCGAGCCGGAACTGGCCAGCCCGATATTGCCGGCGCCTTCGTGCTGCCACAGCGTGCCGTCCGGCGCGGCGATCACGGTGCGCGCGCCCTTGAGCGCGATGACGGCATTCCAGTCGCGCGCCGCGGCCAGGGCCGGCGCGTCGGGCAGGCCGACGATGCAATCCTTGTCGATGCCTGTCAGGTGCGCCATTTCGCCGCAGTGCGGCGTCATGATCACGGGACGCTCGAAGCGCATCGGCTTGCCTTCGGGCCAGTGCTCTGGCGGATAGAGCAGGACGTCCATCGCACAGGCGTCGAGCACCAGCCCGACGTCCGCTTCAACCAGGCGGGGCAGCAACGCATGCACCAGGCGCGCCGTGCTCGCTTCGTCGCGCATACCGGGACCGATCAGCACCGCATTCACGCGATCGGCCAGCGGATCGAGGCTCGCCACCGCGTCGAGGCTGAAGCCATCGGTATCGTGCTCGGTCAGGCCAATCACGCGCGCCTCGGGCATCGCCAGCGCCACCAGCTGGGCGACACTGGCGCCGGTCGCGATCGTGAGCTTGCCGGCCCCGGCGCGCAGTGCGGCCGTGGCCGCCAGGATGATGGCGCCCGGCATTTCGCGCGAGCCGCCGATGATCAGGATGTGGCCGCGCATTTCCTTGTCGCCGCCGGTGCCCGGCTGCGGCAGCGGCCAGGCGGCCAGCATGGCGGCGTCGACATCGTGTACCTGGTTCTTGTCCATGCTGGGTGACCTTATGCGTTGGGGGCCGATGCGACGTCCTTGGCCACGGTGACCGGTGTGCCGGTCTGCTCCAGCGGCGCGACGAAATTGACCAGGCGCAGTGCCAGATCGCCGCGCTTGCCGGCCTCGGGATCGAATTCGTACGATGTGACGGAACAGTTCGGGACATCGCCATTGCGGTCGAATTCGAGGATCTGCGCTTCGGTGAGGTGCTCGAACAGGTAACGGAAGCAATTGACCGTGACCTGGTGGGCGACGATCAGCACGCGCTCGCCAGCAAATTCCCGTTCGAGCGTATCCATGACACTGCGCAGGCGCAGGATGACGTCGCACCAGCTCTCGCCGCCGGGCGGGCGGAAATAGAACTTGCCGACGTGGTGGCGCTGCTCGTAGAGGTCGGGGAAGTCGTGCGCGATGCCATGCGTCGTCAGGCGGTCAAGGACGCCAAATTCCTTTTCGCGCAGGCGCTCGTCTTCGCGCACGCACAGGTCGTCGCGGTCGAGGTGGCGCATCACGAGGTTGGCCGTTTCGGCGGCGCGCACGTACGGCGAATGCAGCACGACGGTCGGGCGCTGCGCTGGGGGGAGCGATGCGAACCAGGCGCCGAGGGCGTCGGACTGGCGCTCGCCAAGGTCGGACAATGGCACGTCGACGTCGCGCTCGGCGATGTCGATGCGGTGTCCTGCTGCTGCTTCAGCCAGGTCGCGGGCGACATTGCCGGCGCTTTGTCCGTGCCGCACGACCCAAATTTCCTGTGGCCATTTTTGTTCCATGAAGTCCGCCAAAAAGTTATCTTGGCGTCATCATAGAAGGTTTCATGACGGCTTCAGCGCACGATTGTTCCGTGCACGGAAACCGCCCTGTGGCGTCAGACGGCCCGCGCCTCGCTGTCCAGGTTGATGTCGGCGTCGTCGTTGAACACGCGCATGTCGGTCTGGCCCATGACCCGGCTGGTCACCGTGCCGGCAGCGATCGAGCCGCTGACATTCAGCGCCGTGCGGCCCATGTCGATCAGCGGTTCGACCGAGATCAACAGGCCCGCGAGTGCGACTGGCAGGTCCATCGCCGACAGCACGATCAGCGCGGCGAAGGTGGCGCCGCCGCCGACGCCGGCCACGCCGATCGAGCCGAACGCGATGATCGCCAGCAGTGGCAGCAGGAACGCGGCGGTGAACGGATCGACGCCGACCGTCGGCGCAATCATCACCGCCAGCATGGCCGGATAGATGCCGGCGCAGCCATTCTGACCGATCGTGGCGCCGAACGAGGCAGCGAAATTGGCCGTGCCTTCCGGCGTGCCCAGGCGCGCGGTCTGCGTGGCCACGCTCATCGGGATCGAACCCGCGCTGGTGCGCGACGTGAAGGCAAAGACCAGCACCGGGAAAATCTTTTTCACGTAGCGCCAGGGCTTCAGGCCACTGGCTGCGACCATCGCCAGGTGGACGCAGAACATCAGCGCCAGCGCGGCATACGAGGCGACCACGAAGTTGAGCAGGCCAAGAATATCTTGCCAGCTCGAGCTCGAGACCACCTTGGCCATCAGCGCGAACACGCCGTACGGCGTCAGGCGCAGCACGAGCGTAACCATGCGCATCACGATGACGTGCGCCACGTGCACGAAGCTGCTGAACGACGTGAAGACTTCCGGCTTCTTGCCGGCGATGCCGGTGGCGGAGACGCCGATGAAGATCGCGAATACCACCACGGCGATAGTCGAGGTCTTGCGCGCGCCCGTCATGTCGAGGAACGGATTCGCCGGGATGAAGGACAGCAGCAGTGACGGCAGCGACAGTTCCTTGGCCGCGGCCAGGTTGCCCTGCATGTATTCGCCGCGTGCGACTTCGGCGGCGGTGGAGGTCAGGCCGACCGCCGTCAGGCCGAACAGCTTGGCCATCAGGATGCCGATCGAGGCCGCCACGATGGTCGTGATGAGCAGGATGCCGATCGTGAGCGTGCTGATCTTGCCAAGCGACGAGGCGTCGCGCAGCTTCAGGATCGCCTGGATGATCGAGACCATGATCAATGGAATGATGATCATCTGCAGCAGTTGGACATAGCCGCTGCCGATCACATTCAGCCATTCATTGGTGGCCTTGATTTCCGGCCCACCCACGTCATACATCACCTGCAGCGCAGCGCCGAGCACGACGCCAAGGCCAAGGCCAGCGAACACGCGCTTGGTGAATGAAACATGGTTGGCCTGCAACCGGTACAGGAAGAAGCAGACGGCCAGGGCAATGGCCAGGTTGAGCAGGACGGGAAGTGTCATTGGGGCTTCGATGGGCGGCGTGGACAATCATGTCATTTTATCGACAAAGTTGCCTGTTCACAGTGCGCTTGTCATTTTTGCCAAGGCGCAGCATTGACTGGGGACTAACGGATTGTTGCGGACCAGCGACGCCCGGCCCGTCTTGTGTAGGGAACCCGTCAATCTCGCGTTCAATACTTCCCATGGGTAAGGATAAGTTTCTATAATCCAATAAAGTATCTTCTTATTTCTCCTCACGTCAGCCCAGCGAACATGTTCAAACATCTCAGCATCAAGTCGCGCCTCATTTTCGTCATCGCGTTCCTCGCGGTCGAACTCATCGCCGGCGCCGTCATCGGCATCTACAACCTTGGTACGGCCAACGCTGAGCTCAAGCAGATGTACGATCGCCGCCTGGTCGGATTGAGCCAGGCCGGGGAAGTCACGCAGCTGATCACGGCAAACCAGCTGGCCGTGGCCAAGGCCGTCAACCTGGAGGATGCCGGTCAGCGCCGCGCTTCGATGGACGCCGTCGATGCGAATATCGCCACGATCAGCAAGCTCTGGGGCCAGTACACGCAGGTCCCGATGAGCGAAAAAGAGCGCGCCCTGGTCAGTCAGATCGCAGCGTCGCGCAAGGCGTTCGTCGACGGCGGCCTGTTGCCGGCAGTGGCCGCGATCCGCGCCAATGACAATGCGCAGGCGATCCAGCTGCTGAACGGGCCGATGACGCAGTTGTATGCATCGCTCAATGCGCTGGGTATCCAGCTGATCAACGAGCAGCAGGCCGCAGCACTGGCCGAATACCAGGCGTCGCAGGCAACCTTCGAACTGGTGCGCGCGGTATGCCTGGCCGGCCTGGCCTTTGGTCTCATCATGGCCGCGCTGGTGGGCTATCTGCTGGTGCGCGCGATCGTGCGTCCGATCGAGCAGGCCGTGAAGATCGCCGGCGCCGTCGCCCAGGGCGACCTGACCCAGACCATCGATGTCACGTCGACCGACGAAACCGGGCGCCTGCTGCAGGCGCTCAAGGACATGAACGATTCACTGGTGCGCATCGTCGGCCAGGTCCGCACGGGCACCGACAATATCGCCACCGCTTCCAGCGAAATTGCGGCCGGCAACCTGGATCTGTCGTCGCGTACCGAGCAGCAAGCCGGCTCGCTGGAAGAAACCGCTTCGTCGATGGAAGAACTGACATCGACCGTCAAGCAGAACGCCGACAATGCGCGCCAGGCCAATGCGCTGGCCACGTCGGCGTCGGAAGTGGCGGGCAAGGGCGGCGCCGTGGTGGCCGAGGTGGTGCAGACGATGGGCGCGATCAATACGTCGGCCACGCGCATCGTCGACATCATCGCCGTGATCGACGGCATCGCGTTCCAGACCAATATCCTGGCCCTGAATGCGGCCGTCGAAGCAGCGCGCGCCGGCGAGCAGGGCCGCGGCTTTGCCGTCGTGGCGGGCGAGGTGCGCAGCCTGGCGCAGCGCAGCGCGGCGGCGGCCAAGGAAATCAAGGTGCTGATCGACGATTCGGTCGAGAAGGTGCACCACGGCTCGGAACTGGTGGACCGCGCCGGCACGACGATGGCCGAGATCGTGCAAAGCGTGAACCGCGTGACCGACATCATGTCCGAGATCACCGCCGCCAGCCAGGAGCAGACAGCCGGCATCGAGCAGATCAACGGCGCTATCGCGCAGATGGATCAGGTGACGACGCAGAATGCGGCGCTGGTCGAACAGGCGTCGGCGGCGGCGACCTCGCTGCAGGAAGAAGCGGCCAAGCTGGCGCAGACCGTGGGCGAGTTCAAGCTCGTGACGCCGTCGGGCGTGCGCGCAGTCGTGGCCAAGCCGCGCGTGGTTGCCAGTGCGCCGAAGATGGTGGCCAATGCAGTGGCCAAAGCGGCGCCGCCTATGGTGGCCAAACCTGCGCTGAAGCCGGTAGCGAAAGCGCCGGTAAAACCGGTCGTGACAAAAGCCCGCGCCGATGCCGCGCCAGCCGCGAAGCCGGCGAAGCCAGCGAAGGCAGAGACCGCCAACGCCAGCACCGGCGACGGCTGGGAAGAGTTCTGACGCAGTCCGGGGTTGGCGGCCAGGCCGCCAACCCTACCGCACCGTGCGCAATGTGCGCAGCCCCGCCGCCAGCAGCAATAAGGCAAGCACGGCCAGCGCCAGCAACTGCCCGAGCGCCAGCGTCCCCTTCATCGCACGGCCGTCATACACGGGCAGCTTCGCCGCATCGCTTGGTGTGAACGGCCGCTCGTCGAACAGGTACGGATAGAAGAACTGCCGCAGCTGCGTGTGATACGCCCCGATCCGGTCGTGGTAGGCCAGTTGCGAGGCCAGGTCGGTATCGGCCAGCCGGTGCAGCAGCACCTGCACGTTCACCGACGCCAGCAGCAGCCCGGCGCGCGCCGTCCAGTCTTCGCGCGCCATCATGCTGGCGCGGTACTGCGCCACGCTGGGCGCCACCGCATCGTCGCCCGCCTGGTGCATCGCGTAATACCATTTCCAGTGGAAGCGCCCGGTGACCGGCGCCGTGTCCTTCCATTCGGGATGCGTGCGGAAGAATTTCTGGAACGTCTCAGGCTTGGGCACGTCCCACGCCGAGTGCACGGCCTGGCGTTGCGCCAGCGCCAGCTCGACGCCTTTCGACACCGGCGACAGGCGCGCGATGCCGGCATCGGCCAGCGTCGGCAGGATCATCGTCAGCCCCACCAGGCTCGCCAGCAGGATCGCGGCGCTGCCGGCCGACGTGCGCGCACGCGCCGCCACCCAGGCTGCCAGGCCGAACCAGAACGCCAGGTACAGCGTCGCTACCAGCGCAATCTGGGCGAAGCCAGTCACGCCAGCGCCGGCGATGAAGGCGCCCACGGCCAGCGGCAGCAGCGCAGCGAGCCACAGCAACCCGTAGCGCAAGCCGACGCGGCGGCGCCAGGTATTGGCCGCGCCTTTCGGCAGGGATGCCAGCAGGCGCAGGCGGCCGGCTTCGCGCTCGCTCGACACCAGATCGTGCATCAGCGCGATGACGAACAGCGGTGTCAGGTACACCAGCACGAACGCAAAATCGAAGCGACCTGGCATGGCCAGCTCGGGATTGATCGACTCCGATTCGTACAGCTGCGCGTGCAGCCCCAGGATGCGCACGCGCAGCGCGGATGGCTGCAGATCGCGCCCGCCGATGGCGGCAAACGCCAGCGGCGACGGCGGATTGACGGTCAGGTGCGGCAGGTAGTAGCCGACCGCGCCGGCTTCGGCGCCGCCGGTTTTACTGACAGCGCGTAACTGCGTGGCCAAGATGGCCGCGTGGTCGTGGGCATGGCTCGCGGCGATGCGTTCGAGCGTGGCGCGCTGCTGGCTCACGGCGTGCAGGCCGGTCCAGACCGACAGCGCGGACAGCAGCGCCAGCAGCACGACAGCGCCGACGGCCAGGCGCGAGTACGCGATCTGGCGCAGTTCTAGGATTAACGTTTTCATGCCGGATTCCTTTCGAGGCGTTTGGCGATCCAGCCACCGATGGCGCATAACGCCAGCAGCCAGCCGCCCAGCAGGGAGAACGCGGGCCAGGCGTGGCGCACGGCGACGTCGGCGAACGGGGCAGGGGCGTAGCCGAAGCGCGGCGTGTCTTCCCAGTGGTGCTTGTCGATGCGCTCGTCGCCGGCGCCGGTGGGCGTGACGACGTTGACGTGCAGGCCGTTGAGGCGCTGCACGAAGGCGTAGCGGTAGCGTTCACCTTCGAGCAGGAAGCGCGCGTGGCTGTCGAGGTTGGTGCCGGACAGCGCGGTCGACATGCGGCGCAGCGCGACCAGCGGACTGGCCACGCTGGCCGAATGCACGATCGCACTTTCCTCGGTCTGGCGCGCATGATCGGCGCGCATGAATTCATCGAACAGGGCGCTGGTCATGCGTTCGCCCTCGGCCATCAACAGGCCGCTGTAGTTGACCGGCAGGTCTTCCACGCGCGCCACGCCGTAATGCGCCAGCGTGCGCGCCCGGAACGCCTTGAAGTACGGGTCGTCCGGATTGTGGGTATCGCCGATCTTGGCCAGGCGCTCGTGGATGGCGACCTCGGTTTCGATACGGCTCGGGCGGCCCACGTTGCCGGCCGCGATATCGGGCATCACGCGCGGCAGCAGAATTGCCGTGACGATCCAGCCGGCCACCAGCGCCAGCAGCGCATCGCGCGCCCGGGGCAGCGATGCCGATACCAGCACGGCCGCCACGACCCATACCAGCAGGTACAGCGCATACCCGGCCAGCAGCGCGATCGCCTCGTAGGCGACGGCGGGGTGCACGACGGCGATTGCCACCAGCGCGATGAACGCCGGTGCTCCCAGCAGCAGTGCCACGCCCGCATGGGCCGCGAGCTTGCCAAGCAACAGGGTCGCGCCGCGCACACCCTGGACGATCTGCAACCGCAACTGGCCGCGCTCGCGTTCGCGCGCGACGCTGCCAAAGGCGAGGAACACGATCAGCAGCGGCGTGAGCACCTGCAGCACGAAGGCCGGCGTCAGCTGGCCAAAGCGCAGCAGCACCGACGACTGGGCGGCGTCGCTGAAGTTGGCGCTGTTCTGGCGGTGGCCTTCCAAAAACAGCGTGCTGCCGGTGAACGGATCGACGCCGAAATCGAAGAAGGCGAGGGGACTGAGGGGCCGGAACACATAGTGTCCGTAATGGACGACACGGTGCGGGTGGCGGTCCGGCTGGTTGGCCCACTGGGCATCGACCGTGCTCTGGAAGCGCGCCCGCTCGGCATTGACAGCGGTGACGCGCTCATGGCTGACGACGATGGCCACGAGCGTGAGGGCCAGCATCAGGATGCCGGCGGCGACGGCCACCTGGTTGCGCAGCATCGCGCGCCACTCGCCCACGGCGACCGCAGGCAGTGCTCGGGAAACGCTCATGCGGCCTCCGGTCTGGCGGCAGCGTTCGTGGCACCGGCGTAGCGCCGGTACAGGTCGCGCACGTCATAGTGTTCGGCGCCGCTGGCAGCCACTTCATGGCCGATGTGGCCGCGCTCCAGAAAGCCGATGCGGTCGGCCACTTCGGCTGCGCCCAGCAGATCGTGCGTGACCATGAAGACGGCGCTGCCCCGCGCGCGCAGGTCCTGCAACAGCGTGTTGAATTCGCTGGTGGCCTGCGGATCCAGACCCGTGGTCGGTTCGTCGAGCAGCAGCAGCGGCACCTGGCGCGCCACGGCGAGCGCGATCGCGACCTTCTGGCGCATGCCTTTCGAGTAGCCGCCGAGGCGACGCGTCCATGCGGCCGGATCGAGCCGCACGGCATGCAACGCGTCGTCGATGGTGCCATCCAGCGCTGCACCGGTCCGATCGCTGCCGGCCAGGCGCAGGAAGTAGTCGATGTTTTCGCGGGCGCTCAGGTGTTCGTAGAGGGCGACGTTTTCGGGCACGTAGGCTAGCTGGCCGCGCGCGGCGAGCGGGTCGGCGGCGACGTCGATGCCGCACACACGCACGCTGCCAGTCTGCGGTGCGAGAAAGCCGAGGAAGGCGTTGAGCGTCGTCGATTTGCCGGCGCCGTTGCCGCCCAGCAGGGCATAGATTTCACCGCGCGCAACGCGCAGGTTCAGGTCGCTCAGCACGGTCGTGGCGCCATAGGCGACGGTCACGCCGGTCGCCTCCATGGCAGGAGTGGTCATGGTCATCGTGTTCTTTCAAAGTCAACAAGGGATGCCGGCGCACGCATGCAGCGTGCACGCTCGATGCAGACGTGCGCGCAGAAGCGGCGCCGGCAAACGGGCTGGAGATGACTCGCGCCGCTACGCCGTCAGGTCACGTTAGTGACTGCGTCGGCGCAAGGACGAATCAGTGGACGGACTGGTGGCGTGGTGGCGCCTGGGGGGACGGGATCAGGTACTGGCGCCGATAGAACGGCGCGGGGCGCGGCAGGCGCGCGAGAAGGTAGGCGACCGCCAGGAAGACGGCCAGCAGTTGTGGCGATACGGCCGGCAGGTCCGCCGTGGCATGGGCGGCAACCTGACAGCTGACGCAGTCGGACAGCTGCTCGGCCAGGTCATGCTCGTGGAACGAGCTGCCGATGAGTTGCAGTGCCAGGATCAGCGCGCACGCACACATGAGCAGCCGGCGCAGTGCCGTGCTGGTGTGGGTGACGCGTAAGGTGTGCAACAGCGACATGCAATCCTGGTTGAACGGGTGACGGCGCAGTATAGTCCGGCCATGATGGCGCGGGCAAGGCATCAGGATGGCCGGCTTACTCGAACGCCACCAGCAGCGTGGCCAGGCTGATGCAGACGACGGCGACCACGCCAATGCGCTGGCGCAGGCGGCGACTGCTCGCGACGATGTCTTTCGCGATATGACGGCGTGGCTTTTTTGGATTGCTGCGGTCGACGGCGGTCGCCGTATGGATCGGCGTGCGGTGACGCTGGACTTGTTCGGTGTGCATAAATGGCTCCAGTTGCAGGCCCCGGCGGTGCAAGGTCAGTAGTGGTAGTAATGTGCTTGTGCTTGTGTTTGAGGCAATAAACAATCCTAGCATGCACGCATTCACTTGTGGAAGGCCGCGTTGTCAACCGTGCGCGCGTACGGACAGCCAGCACACCAGCCTGCAACGCCGTCCAAAAAGAGGCGCTGCGCGATCGTAGTGCGCCGCGCGCGCCATGCTGCGGTGCACCGCAGCGGCGACCATTCTCGCGCTCACTCTGCGGCGGCCACTGGCACGAAGCTTGCGTAATGGTTAATGCGCAACGGAGCGCACGAGGTGAATGCCAACGCTGGCCCAGCCTCCCCGGACAACGACGTCTACCAACGCATGAACACGTTCATGTGGGGTAGCCGTTTTTTTTTGCCTGATCACTTTTTGGGATTTGCAATGGAAAATCAACAGCGTCAAGCGCAAGGCAACTCGTCCACCGGCACGAACGTCGATGGAACACGCCGGAACATCATCCAGGGTGCTTCGCTGGCAGCGGCCGGCGGCCTGCTGGGGCTGACCGGGGGTGGGGCATGGGCGGCGGGGTCAGACAAACCCGAAAAGACCGAGATCAAAATCGGTTTCATTCCATTGACCGATTGCGCATCGGTCGTGATGGCGTCGGTGCTGGGCTTTGACAAGAAATACGGCGTCAAGTTCGTGCTGAGCAAGGAGGCCTCGTGGGCCGGCGTGCGCGACAAGCTCGCCAATGGCGACCTGGATGCCGCCCACGTGTTGTACGGCCTGCTGTATGGCGTCCAGATGGGCATTGGCGGCCAGAAGAAGGACATGGCCGTGCTGATGGGGCTGAACAACAACGGCCAGGCCATCACGCTGTCCAAGCAACTGGCCACCAAGGGTGCGGTCGACGGCGCTTCGCTCGCCAAACTGATGCGCACCGAAAAGCGCGACTACACGTTCGCACAAACTTTCCCGACCGGCACCCACGCGATGTGGCTGTATTACTGGCTCGCCGCCAACGGCATCAATCCGATGAAGGATGCCAAGGTCATCACCGTGCCGCCGCCGCAGATGGTGGCCAATATGCGCATCGGGAATATGGACGGCTTCTGCGTCGGCGAGCCGTGGGGCCACCGCGCCATCATGGACGGCATCGGCATCACGGCCACGACGACCCAGGACATCTGGCGTGACCACCCCGAGAAAGTGCTGGGCTCGACGCTGGCGTTTGCGAAAGCCAATCCGAACACGTGCCGCGCGATGATGGCCGCCATTCTGGAGGCGGGCAAGTGGATCGATGCGTCGCTGGCCAACAAGAACAAGATGGCCGAAGTGATCGCCGCCAAGTCGTACGTCAACACCAGCAAGGATGCGATCGACCAGCGCATCATGGGCCGCTACCAGAACGGCATGGGCAAGACCTGGGACGACGCGAACCACATGAAGTTCTACAACGACGGCCTGGTCAACTTCCCGTACCTGTCCGATGGCATGTGGTTCATGACGCAGCACCGTCGCTGGGGCCTGCTCAAGACCGATCCGGATTATCTGGCGGTGGCCACGGCGGTCAACCAGGTCCAGCTGTACAAGGACGCGGCGACGATGACGAAGACGCCGGTCCCGGCGGGCTTGCTGCGCACATCGAAGCTGATGGACGGCACCGTGTGGGATGGCAAGAACCCACAGGCGTATGCCGCGTCGTTCAAGGTCAAGGCTTGACCATTCACCCGTACTGCGAGGAGCCGTCATGAATGCCCTGTTGAAATCCGTTCCCAACGAGCCGGCGCCAGTGCCGGTGGCCGTCAGCGGCCCGGCGCGCATGGTCACGCCGCGCAAGCCGGCCGCCGCCGTCGCTGCGCGCCGCGCACAGCCGTTCGCCACGGCGGTCCGGCGTGTGGCGCCGCCGCTGACCGGCATCGCGCTCGTGCTGCTGGTCTGGCAAGTGATCGCCGCGCAGAACGAGGCGTTTCCGTCGCCGCTGGTCACGTGGCAGGCAGCGCTCGAACTGTTTGCCGATCCGTTCTACCGCAACAGCCCCAACGACCAGGGCATCGGCTGGAACGTGCTGGCGTCGCTGCAGCGCGTGGCGATCGGCTTCGGCCTGGCGGCACTGATCGGGATTCCGCTGGGCTTCGTGATCGGGCGCGTGCAATTTGTCAGCCGCATGTTCGGTCCGATCATCAGCCTGCTCAAACCGGTCTCGCCGCTGGCCTGGCTGCCGATTGGCCTCCTGGTATTCAAGTCGGCGGACCCGGCGGCGATCTGGTCGATCTTCATCTGCTCGATCTGGCCGATGATCATCAACACAGCCGTGGGCGTGCAGCGCGTGCCACAGGACTACATGAACGTGGCGCGCGTGCTGAACCTGTCGGAGTGGAAGATTCTCACCAAGATCCTGCTGCCATCGGCGCTGCCGTACATCCTGACTGGCGTACGCCTGGCGATCGGCACCGCATGGCTCGTCATCGTCGCAGCCGAAATGCTGACCGGCGGCGTGGGCATTGGCTTCTGGGTATGGGACGAGTGGAACAACCTGAACGTGGCCCACATCATCATCGCGATTGCCATCATCGGCGTGGTCGGCCTGCTGCTCGAACTGGCGCTGGTGTCGCTGGCACGCGCACTGACCCACGAACAAGTGGCTAACTGAAAGGGTTTCGATCATGGACGAACTGCAAAAGAAATTCATCGACATCACCGGCGTCGAGATGGCGTTTCACACGAAGAAGGGCGTGTTCCCGGCGTTGCAGGGGATCGACCTGACGGTCAGCAAGGGCGAATTCATCACGCTGATCGGCCACTCGGGCTGCGGCAAGTCGACGCTGCTGAACCTGGTCGCCGGGCTGCTCAAACCGACGGCGGGTCTGCTCATCTGCGCGGGCCGCGAGATCGGCGGCCCGTCACCGGAGCGCGCGGTCGTATTCCAGAATCACTCGCTGCTGCCATGGCTGACGTGCTACGAGAACATCCACCTGGGCGTCGAGCGCGTATTCGGCGGGGCGGAATCCCGCGCGCAGTTGCGCGAGCGGACGATGGACGCGCTGGCGCTGGTGGGCCTGACGAGCGCCGAAACCAAGCGGCCGCATGAAATATCGGGCGGCATGAAGCAGCGCGTCGGTATCGCGCGGGCGCTGGCGATGCAGCCGAAGGTGCTGCTAATGGACGAGCCGTTCGGCGCACTCGACGCGCTCACGCGCGCGCACTTGCAGGACGAGCTGCTCAAGATCGTGGCGGCCACGAAATCCACCGTGGTGATGGTGACGCACGATGTGGACGAGGCGGTGCTGTTATCGGACCGGATCGTCATGCTGACCAATGGGCCGGCAGCCACGATCAGCGAGATCGTCGCCGTGGAACTCGAGCGGCCCCGTGACCGGGTGGCGCTGGCACAGGATGCGCGCTATACCGAGCATCGCCGGCAGGTGCTGGAGTTCTTGTACCGCAAGCAGGCGCATCCTGCCGTGGCGGCCTGACATTTCCAGCGTCGTAGGGTGGACGGGTTTCCCGTCCACGCGTTCAACGATCGCCGAATTGCCGAGAATTCACGCGCATGTTGGACGCGTGGACGGCATAGCCGTCCACCCTACGGTTCTTCAGTGAGCGGCAATGCCTGCTTAAACGGCTTTTTTCTTCTGCACCTGACGCTGCTGCTGCTTGCGCTGCGTCTGGTTGCGGTTCTGCTTGCCTTCGTGGAGCGCGGTGGCGTCCAGCTTGGCTTGCTCGGCGGTGCGCAGTTCTTCCTTGTCGTCGTGCGCGACGAAGTAATCGTTGGCTTGCGCGTCGACCACCAGCTTGATCGCCGCTTCGTCGGTGAGGTCATACATCTCCGTGAGGAGCGTGGTCACCTCGTCGAGAAAATCTTCATAAGTCATGGTGCGATCATCCTAATGTGAGCGGAATACAAAAAAGCCAACCCGAAGGTTGGCTTTTTTGCTGAATCTTTGGTAGGCCGTGCGGGATTCGAACCTGCGACCAACGGATTAAAAGTCCGCTGCTCTACCAGCTGAGCTAACGACCCGAAGAAGCAAGATTATAGGGGGCGACACGGGCGCTGTCAAATGCTGCGCCCGGTGTGTGGTGCCCCTTTGCCGTTACTTCAGCGACGCCAGGCGATCGCGCGCGGTCTGCGCGGCGCTCGAATCCGGGTACTTCGCCACCAGCGTCTGGAGCGACTTCTTCGCGTTCTTGTTGTCCTTGAGCAGGGTGTAGCTGCTGGCGATATTGAGCATCGCGTCCGGCACCTTCGGGCTCGTGGCATAGGTGGTCGTGACGACCTGCTGCGCGGCGATGGCTTTCTTGTAGTCGCCCAGCGCGTAGAAGGTGTTGCCGAGCCAGTACTGCGCATTCGATGCGTACGGTGACTGCGGATACTGGCGAACGAATTCCTGCAGCGCGACCGACGCGCCCTTGTAGTCGCCTGCCTGGAACTGGGCGGTGGCGGCTTCGTACGCGGTCTTTTCGGTTGGCAGCACTTCGGCAGTCTGCCCGTCGATCACTTCGGCGCGTGGCTCGACCTTCTTCAGGCGCGCATCGAGGTCGGCGTACAGCTGCTTCTGGCTGTTCTGGGCCTTGGCGACTTCGTTGGCCAGCACTTCGATCTGGCCGCGCAGGCGGGCAATTTCCTGCATCGTCTGCTCGTGCTGGTTGAGCATCTCGATCTGCACCGTCTTGTCCGATTTGCTGTCGATGCGTGCGGTCAGGTCGCGCGTGATGTTGTCGACCTTGGTGCGCAGGTCCAGGATGGCCTTGCGCGCTTCTTCGTCGTCGAACGGGCCGGCGACGGCGTGCAGCGGCATCGACAGGGCCAGCACGAGACATGCGAGGCGGGACTTGGACAGTTTGAGCATAAGCGTTGTGTTCTTTCTACTAAGCCGGTGACTTCGGCGGTTGCTGAGATAAAACAAGGGGCGGGTAGCAGTCTGCACTGCGTCCCGCCCCCTGTCAATCGAACCTGTCCGGCTTGTTCAGCCGAATCGATTATTGATAGACGATGTCTGCGCGGCGGTTTTCAGCCCACGATTCTTCGTTGCTGCCGGTGGCTTTTGGCTTTTCTTCGCCCAGCGACACGGCTTCGATCTGGCCTTCCGACACGCCCAGCGATGCCATCGAACGACGGACGGCTTCAGCACGCTTCTGGCCCAGGGCCAGGTTGTACTCGGTGCCGCCGCGTTCATCGGTATTGCCCTGGATCAGGACTTTACGCGAGGTGTTCTTGGTCAGGAAAGCCGAGTGGTTCTGGACCACTGGCTGGCCGTCAGCGCGCACGACGAAGCTGTCGTAGTCGAAGTAGATGCTGCGCTTGGCCAGAACGCCTTGTGGGTCGTTCAGCGGATCGACGCTGCCGGTCTGAACCGGGTTGATGTCACGTGGATCGGCAGCAGCTGGCGCTGCCGGCGTTGGCGATTTCTCGACGACTGGCGTTTCGTTCAGCTTGGTTGGCGACGAGCAAGCGGCCAGCAGGGCTGCGGTGGAAACGATGAAAGCTACACTCTTGAAGTTGCGCATGGATTTTCTCCTGTTATGTTGAGGTTTTACTTCTTACTTCATGAAGGGACCCCAGCTGGGCTCCCGAATGTTTCCCGCTTTGGTCGTCAAGCGTTGCTTGACTCGTCCATCCACAGACACCACGGCCAGCGAGGTGCGACCGCCACCCTTGGTTGCATACATGATGTACTTGCCGTTAGGCGAAAAACTCGGTTCGGTGGCCCCATCGGCCAGGCGCAGTTCCTGGCCGCTGGCCAGGTCCATCGCATATAAGGAGTAAGCGCCGCCGCGCTGCGAAATCCAGGCCAGCGTCTTGCCGTCGGACGACACGCGTGGGCTGATGTTGTAGCTGCCATTGAACGTCACGCGGGTGGCGTTGCCGCCGGCTGCGCTCATCTTGTAGATTTGCGGGCCACCGCTGCGGTCGCTCGTGAAATAAATGGTCCGGCCGTCGGCCGAGAACTGCGGCTCGGTATCGATCGCCGGGTTGTTGGTCAGGCGCTTGTGGCCGGTGCCGCTTGAATTGACCGAGTAGATCTCGGTATTGCCATCCTTCGACAGGGCCACGGCCAGCGTCGAGCCGTCCGGCGACCACGATGGCGCCGAGTTGTTGCCCTTCTGGTTCGAGATCACGTTGCGGCGACCCGTCATCAGGTCTTGCAGATACACGACCGGCTTGCGGTCTTCCATCGAGACGTAGGCGACTTTCGAGCCGTCCGGCGACCAGGATGGCGAAATGATCGGCTCCTTACCCTGGGTGGCGATGACTTCGTTCTCGCCATCGGCGTCCGACACGGCCAGCACATAGCGCTTGGCGCCGCTGTCGGCCTTCACGTAGGCGATGCGGGTCGAGAAGATGCCGCGCACGCCGGTCAGCTTTTCATAGACATCGTCGGCGATGCGGTGCGCCTGCAGGCGCGTGTAGCGGGGCTGGACTTCGCCGCCCATCTGCGAGATTTCGCCGCCCTTGACGGTGTCCATCAGCTTGTAGCGGATGGCGAACCGGCCGTCGGCTTGTTTCGACACGCTGCCGACCACGAGCGCGTCGGCGCCGCTGGCCTTGAAGGCAGCCAGATTGATGCTGCCGGCGTCACGGTCGCTGATGACCTGGCCGGCGTCGATGACCTTGAACACGCCACTACGCTCGAGGTCGGCGCGGATGACGGCCGAGACTTTATCGGGTGCGACGGATTCGTCGGCGAAGGCCGCAATGGCGACCGGGATCTGGTTGCTGCCGACACCGGCGATTTCGATTTGCAGCTGCGCATTGGCTGCCGATCCCATGGCGAGGGAAGCGCTAAACAGCAGGAAATGGATTTTTTTCATAGTTTCTCTTGTAAAACTGGTTCGAACCGAATCAATCGTAATCGCGCATCGAGAAATTCACGTCAAGCGTGCGCTCCACGGTCCCGTCCTTCTTTTTGGGCAGTGGCGATGCTTTCTTGATACCATTTTCCACTGCCCTGTCAAATTCTGGCACACCGCTGCTTTTCACCAACCTGACCGACATGATTTCACCGGTCGGCAACTGCTCGACACGGAACGTGGCGCGTGGATTTCCCGATACATCGGTGTTACCCGGATAGGCCGTGCTGCTCTTGATGGCTGCCGTGATCGCGGCGATATAACCGCCGTCCGACTTCGGCCCCGTCGACTTTGCGGCGCTGCCGCCGCTGCCCATGGCGCCGGCCATGCGCTTGAGCTCGTCGGCACGCAGCTTCGCGAGCTTGGCGTCTTCGGCAGCAGCTGCCTTGGCTTTGGCTGCGTCCGCTTTCTTCTTCTCGGCAGCCGCTGCGACCTGATCGGCTTTCTTTTTCTCGTCCGCTTCTTTTTTCTTTTCCGCCGCGGCCAGCGCTGCCGCTTTTTTCTCGGCTTCCTTTTCGGCTTCTTTTTTCTTTTCGTCTGCTTCCTTCTTGGCGAGCAGCTCTTTTTCTTTCTCTTTCTGCTTGCGCTCGGCCTCGTCCTTCTTCTTTTGCTCGGCGAGCTTTTCTTCACGCTCGCGTTTTTCCGCGTCGCGTTTCTCGGCCAGCGCTTTCTTCTTCGCTTCCTCGGCCTTGCGTTCCTTTTCGCGCTGCAATGCGATGTCCGGCGCCGGCTTCGGCGCCGGCTCTTCGACCACCGGCGGTGGCGGCGGTGGTGGGGTGCGCACAGGTTCTGGCGTCGGCTCGGGCGCGGGTTCCGGTTCAGGCGTCGGCTCGGGCTCCGGGGCTGGCTCGGGCGGCAACTCGGGGGCGGCGGCGGTCTGCACCGACATGTCCCACACTTCGGCCTCGACCGTAATCGGCGTCTTGGCCGTCCAGCTCACGCCGATCCACAGAAACGCCAGCAACGCGGCGTGCACGGCCACTGCCAGCAGGAACGATGGCAGGCGGCTCGGTTCAGGCGGCACGTGGTACGGCACGCCGGCGTTGTCTGGCTTTATTTCGGGCATATTCTAGGCATCAATGCATCGACATCACTGGGTGGCCAGGCCAACCCGGTTGATACCCATCTTCTTGGCTTCCGAGATCAGTTGGATGACGTCGTCGTACTTGCTCTCGCGGTCGCCCGCGATCAGCACCGGATAGTCGGGATGTTCTTCATGCAGCGCGCGCAGGCGCTGCAGCAGGGCAGAGCGGTCGGCCACGTCTTCCTGGGCCACGCGGCCCTTGCCCTGTACGCCGATCGACAGGCGATTCTCGGGCTCGATCGACACCTGGATATAGGTGTCCGGCGGCAGCGCCGATTTCTCGGCGCGCGGCAGGTTGACCACGCTCGGCGCCTGGTTGGCCGGCACTGCCATGAAGATAATGAGCAGCACCAGCATCACGTCGATGTACGGCACGACGTTGATCTCGGATTTGAACTTGCGGCGACGTCCGCCGCGCATGCTGCTGGAAAAGGCCATGGTCAGGCTCCCTCGATCAGCGCGACTGGCGCTGGAGAATGTTCGAGAATTCTTCGACGAAGCTCTCGAAGCGGTTGGCCAGGCGGTCGATATCGTGCGTGAAGCGGTTGTACGCCACCACGGCCGGGATCGCGGCAAACAGGCCGATCGCGGTCGCGATCAGTGCTTCGGCAATGCCGGGCGCGACGATCGCCAGCGTGGCTTGCTCGACGCTGGCCAGCCCGCGGAACGCGTTCATGATGCCCCAGACGGTACCCAGCAGACCGATGTACGGCGAGACCGAGCCGACCGATGCCAGGAAGTTCAGGTGCGATTCCAGTGCATCGAGTTCGCGCTGGAACGATGCGCGCATGGCGCGGCGGGCCCCGTCGAGCACCGAGTTCATGTCGAGCGTTTCGCGCGAGGCTTGCTTGCCTTTAATGAATTCACCCATGCCGGACTCGAAGATGCGGGCCAGTGCGCCGCTCTGGTCGCGCTGGCTGCTGGCGCTCTGGTGCAGCGTGTGCAGGTTGCCGCCGGCCCAGAAACTGCGCTCGAACTGCTCGGTCTGCGCACGGGCGGCGCGGATCGCGAATACCTTGCGGAAGATGTAGGTCCAGCTCACGATCGACAGCAGTAACAGCAAGGCCATAATCAATTGCACCAGCACGTGGGCATTGCCGATCAGGGCGACGAATGAAAGGTCTGGGGTGACGGTCATGGGCTATTTATTTAGGTATGTATTCAGGCGGCACGCATTTTAGCAGCCACGTGGTCGGGCAAGGGGCGCGGGCGCATTGTGGCAATATCGACACAACACACGGTCACGCTCGCCGTATTGAGCAGGGTTTCACCGCACCAGGCCTGCTGCAGGAACTGGACCGAGGCGCGGCCCAGCCTGGCAATACTGGTCTGGATCGTCAACTGGTCGTCGAGGCGCGCCGCCGCGTGGTAGTCGAGGGTCACATTCTTGACAACGAATGCGGTGTTGTCCGCATCGAGCAGGGCTTGTTGCTGTACGCCGAGTGACCGAAGCCATTCGGTGCGGGCGCGTTCAAAGAATTTCAGGTAGTTGGCATAGAACACAATGCCGCCAGCGTCGGTATCTTCGTAATACACCCTGACTGGCCAGTTAAATACTGAAGACATTGTTACTGCCGATACATGAACATGAGAAACATTCTACGCGAGTTTCCTTCTCGATATCACCGTTTCCGGCTTTCGATCGTGGAAATTACTTACGTACCCTTCGCACAAAATTGTGCTTTTGAGCGGTAGTAGACTTGAAACTTGGCAAAAAGACCAATCACTGTAACATTTTCTCACAAATGGCGACCGTGCTATCGGTGGCCATTGGGCCTGCCCGTGCAAGTGAACGCGCGGGCAGGCCAGCGCTCAGGCGCGCTTGATCGTGAATGGCGAAAAGCCCTGGCAGGTCGGCATCAGTTCAATGCTGTTGACGTTCACGTGCGGTGGCAGCGTCGCGATCCAGTACGCGGTGTCGGCAATATCTTTTGCGCTCAGTGGCGTCGTGCCTTCGTAGACCTTGGCTGCGGCCGAATCGTCGCCCTTGAAGCGCACATTGGAGAATTCCGTGCCGCCGGACAGGCCCGGCGCCAGATTGGTGGCGCGCACGCCGGTGCCGACCAGATCGGCGCGCAGATTGAGCGTGAACTGTTCCACGAACGCCTTGGTGGCGCCGTACACATTCCCGCCAGGGTAAGGGTAGTGACCGGCAGTCGAGCCGATATTGATCACCAGTCCGCTACCGCGCGCAACCATGTCGGGCAGCACGAGACGGGTCATCGTCACCAGGCCTTTGCAATTGGTGGCGATCATGGTTTCCCAGTCTTCCAGCGGCACTTCGTGCGCCGGCACCGTGTTGAGGGCCAGGCCAGCATTGTTGATCAGCACATCGATCCCTTTCCAGTCAGCTGGCAAGCCGGCCAGCGCTGCCTCGATCGATGCGCGGCTGGTGACGTCGAGCGTTACCGGCAGGGCGGCGTCGCCCAGTTCGGTCGCCAGCTCGGCAATGCGGTCGGTGCGGCGGGCTGCCAGGATCACGCGGTGGCCGTTCGAAACGAAGGTGCGCGCCATTTCGGCGCCGAAGCCGGCCGATGCGCCGGTGATGAGGACGATCATGATGAATCCTTGAAAAGGGCAGTGAGGGGAATATAAGAAGGCAAATGCAGGCTGGCAAAATTGTAGCCGAAATGATCAGGCCGCCGTGGCGGGCAGGCGATTACGACCCGGCTGGTCACCAGAACGGCGCTTTCCTTGCCCTTCAATGGGGAGTTCAGTACAATTTGCGGACTTTACGTCTCACGTAACTGGCGAAACACCGCACAAGCGCCACCGATTGGTGCGCGGCGCGGCAAAGGTGGGTACCCACCGGGGAACGTGAGACGCCATACGCCGTTCGCCTGGGCAGCCATCAACCGGTACGCGTTCGATCGCGGCTGCCCGCGCCCTTTGGCTCCCGCACCCGCACACAGCGCCGCTCGTTGCCTGGAATACTATCGATTGGAGTTTTACATGTTTGCTAAAGACCATACGCTGGCCAATGTCGATCCGGATCTGTGGAATGCCATTCAGAAGGAAAACGTCCGTCAGCAAGACCACATCGAGCTGATCGCGTCCGAAAACTACACCTCGCCAGCCGTCATGGAAGCGCAGGGCTCGCAACTGACCAACAAGTATGCCGAAGGCTATCCGGGCAAGCGCTACTACGGCGGCTGCGAATACGTCGACGTCGTCGAGCAACTGGCGATCGACCGCCTGAAGCAATTGTTTGGCGCGGAAGCAGCCAACGTGCAGCCAAACTCGGGTTCGCAGGCAAACCAAGGCGTGTTCTTCGCCGTGTTGAAACCAGGCGACACGATCATGGGCATGTCGCTGGCCGAAGGCGGCCACCTGACCCACGGCATGCCGCTGAACATGTCGGGCAAGTGGTTCAACGTCGTCTCGTACGGCCTGACCGCTGACGAAGACATCGACTACGAAGCCCTCGAGCGCCAGGCGCACGAGCACAAGCCGAAGATGATCATCGCCGGCGCATCGGCGTTCTCGCTGAAGATCGACTTCGAGCGCATCGCCAAGGTCGCCAAGGCCGTCGGCGCCTACTTCATGGTCGACATGGCCCACTACGCCGGCCTGATCGCTGCAGGCGAGTACCCGAACCCGGTGCCGTTCGCCGACTTCGTCACCTCGACCACGCACAAGTCGCTGCGCGGCCCGCGCGGCGGCATCATCCTGATGAAGGCCGAGCACGAGAAAATCATCAACTCGGCGATCTTCCCTGGTATCCAGGGCGGCCCGCTGATGCACGTGATCGCCGGCAAGGCCGTCGCGTTCAAAGAAGCGCTGACGCCTGAGTTCAAGACCTACCAGCAGCAGGTCGTCAAGAACGCCAAGGCACTGGCCGACACGCTGACCGCGCGTGGCCTGCGCATCGTGTCGGGTCGCACCGAATCGCACGTGATGCTGGTCGACCTGCGCGCCAAGAACCTGACCGGCAAGGAAGCCGAAGCCATCCTGGGCCAGGCGCACATGACCTGCAACAAGAACGGCATCCCGAACGACCCGCAAAAGCCGTTCGTCACGTCGGGCATCCGCCTGGGCAGCCCGGCGTTCACGACGCGTGGCTTTGTCGAAGAAGACGCCGTTACCGTGGGCAATCTGATCGCCGACGTGCTGGACAACCCGCACGACGCCGCGACCATCGAGCGCGTCAAGGGCGAAGTCAAGAAACTCACCAGCAAGTACCCGGTTTACGCCGCCTGATCTGGCTGACTCTGTCTATCCGGGCCGGTTCGCTGGCCCGATAGTCTCCACGTAGTATTGCAGCCCCGGCGCCATGAAATGTCCCTTTTGCCAGCATGAAGATACACAAGTCCTCGATACCCGCGTATCGGAGGAGGGGGACGCCATCCGGCGCCGGCGCCGCTGCGGCAAGTGCGACAAGCGCTTCACCACCTATGAGCGCATCGAACTGTCGATGCCGATCATCGTCAAGAAGAACGGCAGCCGTACCGAGTTTGCCTCGTCGAAGCTGCGCGGCAGCCTGATGCTGGCATTGCGCAAGCGGCCCGTGGCGGCCGAAGCCATCGACAAGGCCGTTGCCTCGATCGAAGAAAAGCTGCTCACCAGCGGCCTGCGCGAAGTCGACACCGGCCATGTGGGCGAGCTCGTGATGCAAGAGCTCAAGGGCCTCGACAAGATCGCGTACATCCGCTTCGCCTCGGTCTACAAGAATTTCGAAGACCTGGATTCGTTCCAGGCGGCGCTGGCCGAAGTCGGGCATCAGCGCAAGCTCGACAACTAATTCCTTTCCAAGGTTCCCCGATCCGCGCGGCCTGCGCTTGCGCCGACGCACGGGCGCGTAAAGCCGGCCTGATAACGTCGTAGCTCGTTATCGGGAGGCTTGCATGCGCAACCATTCACACCACGGTTTTACGCTCATCGAAGTACTGGTGGCGCTGTTCGTGCTCGCCATCGGCATCGTCGGCGCCGGGGCGGCCCAGCTGGCGGCCCAGCGCACGCACCAGCAGGCGGCGCTGATGGCCGAAGCGGGCCAGCTGGCAAGTTCGCTGGCGGCGCGCATCGGCGCCAATCTGCCGCTGGCCAGCCTGCCCGATGGGAGCAATCCCTATCTGTCGCTCGACTACGACGCGGTCGCCGATGGCCCGCCTGTCGCCGCCGCCCCATGCTTCGGCACTGCCGCATGCGATCCGCTGGCGCTGGCGGCTTTCGACCTGGATGAGACACGCCTGCTCGTGCACCGGCGCTTTCCCGGGGGACGCATTGCCGTATGCCGCGATGCGGCCCCGTGGGATGCCGCCAGCCACCGCTATCGGTGGGCATGCAGCGGCGGGGCGCATGCCGCCGTGGCGATCAAGATCGGCTGGCACGGCAACGATGACTTGCCGGCGTTCGTGCTGATGGTGGCGCGATGAGTATTCATCGTCATTGGTTCGTACGTCAGGCAGGCTTCACCATCGCCGAATTCATGGTCGCGATGGCACTTGGCCTGGCCGTGCTGCTGGCGGCTGGTTCGCTGCTGATTGGCGCGACGCGTGCGCATGCGGCGCTGCTCGAAGCGGCCGAGATGGACGACGCCGGCCGTTACGCGCTCGATGCGCTGGCGCGCGCCGTGCACCTGGCGGGCCACGTCGACTGGGCCGCGCATCCGGTGATCGATCCCGCGCTACCGGCTGCCATTGCCGGACTGGATGCGTCGTCGCTGACCCATGCCGGCGCTGGCATCGATGCGCCGCTTCCGGCGACGGTCAACGGCAGCGACGTGCTGGCGCTGCGCTTTGCCGGCACCGGCGCGCCGCCGGCCGGCGACGGCGGCACGCTCGATTGCGCCGGGTTCCCCGTGCACCGCGATCAGGAAGGCTGGAGCATTTTTTATGTTGCGCGCAATGCGCAGGGCGACGCCGAACTGCGCTGCAAATACCGGGGCGCCGGCAGCTGGTCGTCCGATGCCGTGGCAGGGCGTGTCGACAGCTTCCAGGTGCTGTATGGCCTCGATACCGATGGCGATGGTGCGCCCAACCGGTACGTGAACGCCAGCGCGATCCGGGCGCTCGACGCGGCGCTGGTGCTGGCCGGCTCGACTCTCGGTGAGCGTGACGCCGATCTGCGCACGCGCAGCCACTGGAAGCACGTTGCGAGCGTGCGGGTCGGCTTGCTGCTGCATGGGCCGCGCCAGGCGCCTGCCGTGGGCGCGGGCCTCGTGCATTGGCTGTTCGGTCCGGGGTATGACGGTGCGCTGGCGGCTGCCGATCCCGGCGTCCGGCTGGCGGCGGCCGACCTCGATCGGGGCGGCGAAGCGCGCATGCGCAAGGTGTATGGGGCGGTCATTGCGGTGCCAATTGCGGTGCCAAATGTGGTGCCACTCGCGGTGCCTGTCGCTCCACCCAGCGTGCCACCTTCTGCGCCGCCGCTGGCCGCGCGTTGAGCTGCCTATGCGCCACCGACTCCCACCCACGCCGCGACGCCAGGATGGCATCGCGCTCATCACCGCACTCGTGCTGATGCTGGCCGTGCTGATGACGGGAATCGCCTCGGCGCGCGGCGCGCTGCAAAGCACCCGCGCCGCTGCGTACGAACGCGATCGCGCGCTGGCCCTGCACATGGCCGAAGCCGCCTTGCTCGATGCCGAACACGATATCGACGGCGGCGCGGAGCCAGGCTCGGCGCGCGCCAACGCAATCCGCGGCGGCAGTGGGGATGCCTTCGTCGGCGCGTGTCTGGGCGCCCGGCCGTACAACGGCTTGTGCGCTTACGACGCCGACGCCGATGGCCAACTGGCCCGGCTGGCGCTTGACGATGGCCCGGCCATCGCGTTCGGCACGTTCACCGGCGCCACGCTGCCGACCGGGGAGGGCGGCTTGCCGCTCGAGACGCCACGCTACCTGATCGAGCTGATGCCGGCGTCCGCCGATGGCCAGCTCTACCGCATCGCCGCGCGCGGCGCCGGCAGCATGCCGGGCGCCGGGGCTGCCGTGCAGGCCTATTACCGCCTGCCATCCGGCGGCGGGCATGGCCGGCGGGTTGGCTGGCGCGAGATCGGCAACTGGTCCGCGATCGTCATCGCCGCATCCGAATGACGCAACCGGGCAAACAGGAGCAAGTTCATGACACGACACCGCAACGGCTTCACGCTGATCGAACTGCTGATGGTGCTGGCAATCGTCGGCATCCTGACATCGGTGGCCTATCCCTCGTATGCGCGCCAGATCGTCAAAGCGCGCCGGGTCGAAGCCCAGCTGGCGCTGCTCGACCTGATGCAGCGCCAGGAACAATACCGTGCGCAGCATCACAGCTATATCGCGTTCTCGATGGCCACCGGCGCTGCCGACACGCATCAGTTCCGCACCTGGCTTGGCAACAGCGCCGCCGCCAGCGCCTATGAGCTCGACGGCGAGGCATGTCCGGAGCAGACGATTGCCGCCTGCATCGTGCTGCGTGCGCGACCCGGTACGGCCAATGTCAACGCGGCATTTGCCGATCCGGAATGCGGCACGCTGACGCTGGCCAGTACCGGCGCGCAGGGTGCAAGTGGCGCAGGTGACCCAAGTGGCGCAAGCGGCCAGTCCACACGCTGCTGGCCATGACCACCCGCCTTGAGACCACGCTGGCCCGCGCCATCCTGCGCCGCCACTGCACCGGCCTGTCGATGGCCGAACTGGCCGTGGTGCTGGGCATGGTGGCGATCACGTCGTCGCTGGCGGCGCCCGGCCTGCACCGGATCGTGCAGGGTCAGGAACTGCGCGTGGCCGCAGCCGACCTTTACAGTGCGGTCCAGCTCACCCGCTCGATGGCGATCGCCCGCAACGAGCCCGTGATCCTGACATCGAACGACGCGGCCGGCATCGACTGGTCGCGTGGCTGGACCGTGTACGTCGATCGCGACCACAACCGCCAGGCCGGCGCGGGCGACGAGATCCTGGCCGTGCGCGCCACGCTGCCGCAGGGCGTGCGGGTGAGCTATTCCTTTGCCAGCCCTGCAGCCCCGCAATACATCGCCTACAATGGCGCGGGACGCAGTTGCAGCGATACGAGCAGCGCCGCGGCACGGCCCGGCACGCTGTCGCTGTTCCACGGCGGTGGGGTACGCCGTATTAAAATCAACATGCTTGGCCGCCCGCGCCTGTGCAACCCGGCGCGTGACGCCGGCTGCGATGGCGTCGCCGCACCGCCCTAAAGTAAGACTGAAAACAAGCGCATTGCACGATGCGCACCGATGAGAGACCACGTGACGCACGACAGCCAACCCATTCTCAACGACACCGAAGGCATGGCCGCGGCGCTGGCCTGGGCCGCGCGCGGCATGTTCATCACGGCGCCCAATCCGCGCATCGGCTGCGTGATCGTCAAGGACGACGTCGTCATCGGCGCCGGCCACACGCAGCCGGCCGGCCAGGCGCACGCTGAAATCCAGGCGCTGCGCGACGCCGCCGCGCGCGGCAACGATGTGCGTGGCGCCACCGCCTACGTCACGCTCGAACCCTGCAGCCACCACGGCCGCACGCCGCCTTGTTCGGATGCGCTGATCGCTGCCGGCCTGGGGCGCGTGGTGGCGGCCATGGTCGATCCCAATCCACTCGTGGCGGGGCGCGGCCTGGCGCAGCTGGAAGCGGCGGGCATCGCGGTGCGTTCCGGGATCATGGCGCGCGAAGCGCAGGAATTGAACATCGGCTTCTTCTCGCGCATGGTGCGCGGCCTGCCGTGGGTGCGCCTGAAAGTGGCCGCCAGCCTGGATGGCGCCACGGCCCTGGCCGGCGGCGAAAGCCAGTGGATCACCGGGCCGGATGCGCGCGCCGACGGCCATGCCTGGCGCGCCCGCGCCAGCGCGATCGTCACCGGCATCGGCACCGTCAAGGCCGACAATCCGCAGCTCACCGTGCGCGGCCTGGCCACGCCGATGCAGCCGCGCCGCGTGATCGTCGACAGCCGCCTCGAGATCGATCTCGATGCGCACATTCTGCAGGGCGAACCGTGCTGGCTCGTCGCCGCGGCCGAACAACCGGGCGACGAGAAAGCCGCCGCCCTGCGTGCCGCCGGGCACGAGGTGCTGTACCTGCCGAACGCCCACGGCAAGGTCGACCTGCCGGCGTTGATGCGCGAACTGGGCCGCCGCGAAGTCAATGAAGTGCACGTCGAAGCGGGCAGCAAGCTCAATGCCTCGCTCGTGCGCGAAGGCTGCGTCGACGAATTGCTGGTCTACCTGGCGCCGAGCCTGATCGGCCCGGGGCAGGGCATGTTCGACCTGCCGCCGCTCACGCAACTGACCGAGCGGCGCCAGTTGCGCTTCCACGACGTCACGCGCGTGGGCGACGACCTGCGCATCCTGGCCCGCTTCGCCGAAGCTGCTCCCCCATCCTCTGCTACCCCCAACAAGGAATAACGTCGTATGTTTACTGGAATCGTCGCCGCTGTCGGCACCATCACTTCCGTCGCGCCGCTGGCCGGCGGCCTGGACGCCGGCGTGCGTCTTGCCATCGATGCCGGCCCGTTGCCGCTGGCCGACGTCGGCCTGGGCGACTCGATCGCCATCAACGGCGCCTGCATGACCGTCACCGAAAAGAGCGCCACCGGGTTCACGGTCGACGTCTCGCGCGAAAGCCTGAACAAGACCGTGGGCCTCGACGCGCCCGGCGAAGTCAATCTCGAGAAAGCCCTGACGCTGGCCGAGCGCCTTGGCGGGCACCTGGTGTCGGGCCACGTCGACGGCCTGGGCGTTGTGCACAGCTTCGAGCCGGTTGGCGAATCGCGCGAACTGATCATCGATGCGCCGCACGAGCTGGGCAAGTTCCTGGCCTATAAAGGATCGATCGTCGTCAATGGCGTGTCGCTGACCGTCAACCGTGTGCACGACCTGGAAGAAGGCGGCCAGAAAGTCTGCCGCTTCTCGATCAACCTGATTCCGCACACGATCGAGGTCACCACGCTGCGCCACCTGGCCGCCGGTTCGCGCGTCAATCTCGAGATCGACCTGATTGCGCGCTACGTCGAGCGCATGCTGGCAGCGACCACCGCGAGGTAATCGAGCACCCGGCTCGAGTCCACCGGCTTGGTGAAGTGCGCGTCAAAGCCGGCGGCGCTCGAGCGCGCCAGGTCGTCCTGCGCGCCCCAGCCCGATACCGCGACGATGGTGCAGCGTTCGAGCCCGGCGATCTGCCGCAAGCCGCGCGCCACGTCGTGGCCCGACATGTCCGGCAGGCCGATATCGAGAAACACCACGTCCGGTACGCATTGCGCGGCCATCTGCAGCGCCTGCTGGCCGTCATGCGCGAGCGTGACGTCGTGGCCCGCCATCTCAAGCAGCATCGATAGCGTCACCGCCGCATCGACATTGTCGTCCGTGACGAGAATGCGCAATGCCTGCGTAGCCGGCGTGCCCTGCGCGGCGACTTCTTCAAGGGGCGCCGGCGCCGGCGCGTCGTCCAGCGCGAGCCTGACCACGAAGGTGCTGCCCTTGCCGATGCCCTCGCTGTACGCACTGACCGCGCCGCCATGCAGGTCGACCAGCTGGCGTACCAGCGACAGGCCGATGCCCAGGCCGCCCTGTGCGTGCTGGCGGTTGCTGCCCACCTGGCTGAACATCTCGAACACCAATTCCAGCGAGGCGGCGGAAATGCCGACGCCGTTGTCGGTGACGGTGATGACGGCGTGGGCGCCATCCTGCGTCACGCGCAGCGACAGCACGCCGCCTGGCGGCGTGTACTTGGCCGCATTGGTCAACAGGTTGCCGATGACCTGCGCGATGCGGGTGGCGTCGGCCTGTACCGGCAGAGGCGCAGCGTGCAGCTGCAGGTCGAACGCATGGCGGTGCTTGTCGATCAGCGGCAGGCTGGTCTCGACCGCATTGGTCACGATGGCGTTGAGGTCGACGCGGGTCTTGCGTATCTCCACCTTGCCATTGGTGACGCGCGCGATGTCGAGCAGGTCGTCGATCAGGTGCGCCAGTTGCCGTACCTGGCGCTCCATCATGTCGCGCACATTGGCCGCCACGGCGGGGTCGCGAGGCCCCACGCGCAGTAATTCCAGGCCCGTCATCAAAGGGGCCAGCGGATTGCGCAGTTCGTGCGCCAGCACGGCGAGGAATTCGCTCAGGTTGCGGTTGGACCGGGCTACTTCGTCGAACAGCTCGCGCTGGCGCGACTCAGCCAGGCGCAGCGCGGCTTCGGTGCGTTTGAAGGCATCGATGTCGGTGACGATCGCCACATGGCCGCGCATGACATCGTCGCGGCCCTTGAGCGGCACGGCCGCCACCTGCGTCCAGATCTCGACACCATCGTCGCCCAGGTAGCGCGCTTCGATGCCCGGCACGACGCGTTCGCCGCGCGATGCGCGCGCACCTGCGAAATCACGGCGCGCCAGCGGCCGGCCATCTGCATCGAACGCGGTCCAGCGCATGTAGCGCTCTTCGTCCAGTGACGGTAGCACGCCGGTGGGCAGGTAGCGGTGCATTGCCTGGTTCGACAGCAGCAGCTTGCCGTCCTGGCCGGCCACGGCCACGCCCACCGGCAGGGCGTCGAACATCGTCACGAGCGTGTCGCGCGTCTCGTGCAATGCCTGTTCGGTTCGCTTGCGGTCGCTGATGTCGAGCACATTGCCGACAAAACCCAGGAAGTCGCCGTTCGCCGCAAAGCGCGGCTGTCCGGTCGCAATCACCCAGCGGTAGCCATCGACGACATGCCGCAGCCGATGCTCCATGCTGAATGGCACGCGGCGCGCATTGGCATCGACGACGGCGTGCAGCGCCGCGTCGCGCTCGTCGGGATGCACGGCGGCCGTCCAGCCGAACGCCAGGCTCGTCTCCCGGTCCTGGGCCGTGAATTCGTGCCAGGCGCGCGACAGGAACGAGAGCTTGCCATCGGGCTCAGTCACCCACAGCATGGCCGGCGCGGCGTCGGCCAGGTCCAGGAAGCGCGATTCGCTGCGCGCCAGCGCACGTTCTGCCAGGCGGCGCTGCAGGATGGCGGCGGCCTGGTTGGCAGCCACGCCCAGCAGCAGGCGCTCGTGTTCGGACGGAAAGCCGGCGCGCCGCGCGCCGATGACCACGACGCCTGGCTCGCTGCCAATGCCGAAGCGCGCCGTGCCGAATTGCAGCGCCGCGTCATTGTCACCGTCAGCGTGCAGGGTGGCGGGCCACAGGTCATGCAGGTCGGCCGACCCGATGGCGGCGTCGAGCGCCGCGCGCGCGGCCGGCAGCATGGCGCCGTCAGCGTCATCGTTGCGCCGCAGGCGAATCGCGTCCAGGGGATCGATCTCGCCCTTGCCCGGCAGGTGGATACCGACCAGGTCCAGGTCCAGCGTCGTGAGCAGGACGCTCGCCAGGCTGTCGATGACGCCTTCCGGCGGCATGTCGCCCCAGATGGCCGGCAGGGTGGTCATGGCAACCAGATCGCGCGTGGTCTTGCGCAGGCGGTCGATTTCGGCGCGGTACTCGTCGGGTGAATGCATGCGGCTGCCGACTCAGTGCGCTGGCATCACGCGGTGGTGTGCTTGGGCGCCCTGCAACAGGGCGCTGGCCAGGTGAACCGGGTGATCGGGCATGCTCATGGGTTGTTACCAGTAGAGCGCCAATGGTGCCTGGCGCCGGCGTTAATGTGTACGGGGGCGAATGCCCGCTGCGGGCACGCATAGTATAGACGATGCGCGCCGGCAGCCGGAAAGGCCAGGCCGGCGCGCGTGGCCCATCAGGTTCCCGGCAGTATCGACTGACCCGGCTGACCCGGATGCCCCGGCTGCACTGCGGGCAGCGTCTTGGCCACGTTGGCTGCCTTGGCGGCCGCCTCGGGATTGAGCACCACCTGCACATAGTTCTTCGTATCGAAGTAACGCCGCGCCGCCGCCTGTACGTCCTGCGCCGTCAGTGCGGCCACCTGCTGCTCGACCTTCAGGATCGACGCCGGATCGGTGCCTTCGGTCAGGCTCGATTGCAGGTTCGCCACCCAGTAACCGTTCTCACGCAGCGATCGGCGGTGGTTCTGGATCCAGCCGGATTTCACTTTTTCCAGCTCGGCGGCGTCCGGCCCGTTCTCTTGCAGGCGCTTGATTTCGGCAAACGTCGCGGCCACCACCTTGTCGACATTTTCCGGCCCGGTCGGCAGATTGATGCCGATCGAGTAGTTCCCGTACGGGATCTTGCTGAGCGCGCCGCTGGCGCCGCCGCCGTAGATCATTGCCATCTTTTCGCGCAGTACCTCGATGATGCGCAGATTGGTCACTTCGATCAGCGCCGACAGGCGCAGCTGCTCGGCCTCCGAGAATTCAGCCGGACCCGTGAAGTTGATCGAGATACTGCTCTTGGGCTCAGTGCCGCTGCGTACTTCGCGCTTGACCACGCCCGTCACCGGGCGCAGCCCCACGTCGCGGTACGCCACCGGCAGCGCGGGCGTGGGCAGGGTGCCCAGATAGCTGGTCAACAGCGGCCGGATCGCTTTTTCGTCGAAGCTGCCCACCAGGATGAACGTCATGTCCTTCGCGCTCGAGAAACGCTGGCGGAAAATGGCGATGCTGCGATCGAGGTCGATCTTGGCGTATTCGTCGGCCTCGAGCGAGCGTGGCGCGCGCGGGTGATTGCCAAACAGCGCCGACACCACGGCGTCGCCAAAGCGCCGCCCCGGCTGGCCGCTGGCGTTGCGCGCAATCTCGGCCTGCTTGTCGATATACGCGTGGAACAGGTCTTCGTCACGGCGCACGCCCGCGAACTTCAGCCACAATAGCTGCAGCATCGTTTCGATGTCGGTGGCGCCCGAGGCGCCCGCGATCACGTCGGTGTAGCTGCCCAGGCCCACGGTCACGCCGGCCGCCTTGCCGGCCAGGATCTTGCGCATGTCCAGCGGCGTGAAGTTCTTCACACCCATGCTGGCCACGATCGCGTTGGAAAAGCGCGCATTCAGGATGTCCTGATCGGGAAACAGGCTTTGCCCGCCGGGGCGCGCCGCGCTCAGCACCACCTGGTCATTCAGGAAATCGGTGGGTTTCAGGATTACCTTCACGCCGTTCGACAGCGTCAAGCGCGTCAGCCCCAGCGCCTTGTCGTGCTCTTCGTGCGTGATCGTGCCGGGTTGCGCCGGGCGTTCCATCAGGCGCGCCGCCAGCAGTTTTTCATCGTACGCTTCGACCGGCAGGCGCGCGGCCTCGCTCACCGCCGCCAGCAACTGCGGGCCGGTAGGCGTGTCGGGCTTGGCCACGCCCGTGTACAGTACCAGCTTGCCCGAGTCTTGCGGGATCGTGCTGCGCGCATAGGCGTTCATCTCGGCCTGCGTGATGCCGGGCACCAGGTTCTGCACGTAGCGGTATTCGGTCTCGATGCCGGGAATGGCTTCGGCCTGCAGGAAGTTGCGGATGTATTCGGCAGCATACGTGCCCGAATCGCTCTTGGCGCGCTCGTTCCAGGCCTGCTCGTAGGTGCGCATCAGGTTTTTCTTGGCGCGTTCGAGTTCCTGCACACCGAAGCCGTGCTGGCGTGCGCGTTCGTTTTCCTGCACCAGCGCTGCAATGGCGGGCTGCGCGCCACGCGGGCCGATGGCGGCCGACGCATTGTAGGCACGGTAGCGCGGGGTCAGTTTGCCCAGCGAGCTGCTGGCGCCCAGCCACGGCGCATCGGGCAGTTGCGAGATCTCGGCCAGGCGCGCGCTGAGCATCGACGCGAACAGGCCCTGCACCAGCTCTTCGCGGTAGGCGCGCACGGTGCCCAGGTCGCGCACCGGTTGCACCGGATAGCGGATCAGCACCGCATTGCCATCGGCCTCGGGGTCCGTCACGACCAGCGCCTCGGTGTCGGCGCGCGCCGGAATCGCGGCGTAGTCGCGCGGGCGCGGCGTGGCCGGATTCTTCAGGCGCGTGAAGTGCTGCTTGACGAGCTTCTCGGCCTGCGCCGGATCGATGTCGCCGACGACGACAACCGCCATCAGGTCGGGCCGGTACCAGTCCTTGTAGAAGCGCTTGAGGGTCTCGGGCTTGAAATTGCGCAGCACGTCTTCGCGGCCGATCGGCAGGCGCTCGGCGTAGCGCGAGCCGTTGAACAGGCGCGGATAGATCTGCTTGCCCATGCGGTCGGCGGCGCCTTTGCCCAGGCGCGCTTCTTCGAGGATGATGCCGCGCTCCTTGTCGATGGCGTCAGTATCGAAGCTCACGCCGTGGGCCCAGTCTTCCAGCACCTGGAAGGCGCGGGTGACGTTCTGCGGTTTGTCGGTCGGAATCGGCAGGATGTACACGGTCTCGTCGAACGAGGTGTAGGCATTCAGGTCGGCGCCAAAGCCCACGCCGATCGATTGCAGGTACGACACCAGCTCGTGCTTGCGGAAATTGGTCGAGCCATTGAACGCCATGTGCTCGACGAAGTGCGCCAGGCCGCGCTGGTCGTCGTCTTCCAGGATCGAGCCGGCCTTGACGACCAGGCGCAGTTCGAGCTTGTGTTCGGGGCGCGCATTGCGCTGGATGTAGTAGGTCAGGCCATTGGCCAGCTTGCCGACCTTGACCTGCGGGCCGACCGGGATCACGGCGTCGAGCTGCAGCGCGTCCATTTTCGAGACGGCTGCCTTTGGCGCGCTGACCTGGGGCGCACTGTGCGCCAGCGAGGACACGCACACCAACGCGGCCAGGCAGGCGCCGCGTACGAATTTGTTGCTCATTGGGGGTTCCCGGTGACTTGATCGGTGCATTTTACAGGGCGCGTGCCCGTGCACGGCTGGGCTTAAGGCTGCGCTAACGAACGCTGCAGGGGCCGTACAGGTACCGTGCCGTGACGCCGCAGCGCTTACAGCATCACGCTGCCCAGCGCCAGCAACCCCGCCATCTCGAGCGCCGGGATCGGCCGCCCATACAGATACCCCTGCATCACGTCGCAGCCGAGCGAACCGAGAAAATCGCGCTGGCCGATCGTCTCGACGCCTTCAGCCACGACGGCCAGCGACAGGCCCTTGGCCAGCGCGATGGTGGCCTGGGCAATCGCGGCGCTGCGCTGCTCGCTGGTGATGTTGCGCACGAAGGTCTGGTCGATCTTGAGTTTGTCGAGCGGGAAGCGCGACAGATAGCCCAGCGATGAGTAGCCGGTGCCGAAGTCGTCCAGCGAAAGCGAGACGCCCAGCGCGCGCAGTTCGGCCATCTGGGCTTCGGCTGCGCTGCTGTCGCCCAGCATCACGCTTTCGGTCAGTTCGACTTCGAGCCAGCGCGGTGCAAGGCCGCTGTCGCGCAGCGCGCTGCGCACGACCGACACGACGGCGCCGGCCTTGAACTGGTGGGCCGAGACATTGACGGCCACGCGCACCGGCGCCAGGCCGGCATCCTGCCAGGCCTGGTTCTGGAAGCAGGCCTGGCGGATGACCCATTCTCCGATCGGATGGATCAGGCCCGTGTCTTCGGCCAGCGGGATGAAGTCGGCCGGCGAGACATTGCCGATCTCGCCGCTGTTCCAGCGCAGCAGGGCTTCCATGCCGACCAGTGTGCCGTCCAGATGGGACACTTGCGGCTGGTAGTGCAGCGCCAGTTCGTCGCGTTCGATCGCGCGCCGCAGGCGCGTCTCCAGCGCCAGCCAGCGCAGCGCCTCGGCATTCATTTCGCCCTTGAAGAAGCGGAAGCCATTGCGCCCCGATTCCTTGACGTGCGTGAGCGCCGCGTCGGCCGCCTTGAGCAGGTCGCCCGGCGCATCGCCATCGCGCGGGTAGATGCTGATGCCCACGCTGCCCGTCACCACCAGGTCGTGACCGCCCACGCCATGCGGCTCGGCGACAGCGTCGATCAGCTTCTGGGCGCAGTAGATCACGTCATCGGTGTCGTCGAAATCGGTCATCAAGAGCACGAATTCATCGCCCGACAGGCGCGCCACGGTGTCGGTGGGGCCAGCCAGCGCGCTGACGCGGCGCGCGACTTCGCGCAGCACGGTGTCCCCGGCAGAGTGGCCCAGGCTATCGTTGATGCGCGAGAGCCGGTCGACGTTGAACAGCAGCAGCGCGACCTGGCTGGCATCCTGGCGCGCTGCGGCCAGGGCCTGGCCCACGCGGTCGTTGAACAGCGAGCGGTTCGGCAATTGGGTCAGCGCGTCGTGATTCGATAAAAAATCAAGCTGGTGGTGCGCCGCTTTCAGCGCTGACAGGTCGGTCGACACCGACACATAGGCCGTCAGGTTGCCGGCATCGTCGCGCACCGCGCTGATGCTCATGCTGGCCGGGTAGATTTCGCCATTCTTGCGGCGGTTCCAGATTTCGCCGCGCCACTGGCCGTCTTGTTCGAGGCAGTTCCACATGCTGGCGTAGAACGCGGCGTCGTGCCGGCCCGAGCGCATGAAGCGCGGGTTGGTCCCCATGACGTCGGCTTCATGGAACCCGGTGATCGTCTCGAAGGCCGGATTGGCGGCGACGATGTTGGCGTCGGCGTCGGTCATCAGGATCGCTTCCTGGGTGCTGTCGAACACCTGGCGCGCCAGTTCCAGCCGGTGTTCGCTGTCGCGCAGGGCGGCGTCGGCATCGGCGCGGGCGATGGCCTCGAGCTGCAGCTGCGCCGCGTGGTGCTGCACCACTTCGTACAAATTCAGGTTTTCGTAGGCCACCGCCAGTTGCGCGGCGAGCGCCGTCGCCCAGCGCTCTTCTTCGTCGGTGAAGGGCGCAGCGTTGTCGGCGCGCGTGCAATACAGCCAGCCCAGTGGATGCTGCAGGTCGTGCACCTGCAGGCCGAGCAGGTGCACGACGCGCGGATGGCCGACGGGCAGCGTGGTCAGCAGCGTATCTTCCGCATCGAGGCGCAATGGCGCCCGGGCGCGCAGCAGCACGCCCGGCAGGTCGTGTTCATCCAGCGCCGACGGCAACAGCAGGGCGGCGTCGACACCATACGTGCCCAGGTGGCGCACGCTGCTTTCCGAGCTGCCCAGCAGGCACAGGGCAACGCAATCGGCGTCGAGCACGCGGCGCACGGCGTCGACGAATGCCGCAGCCAGCGCCTCGACCCGGCGCTCGCCGACGAGCATCATGCACATGCGTTCGAGTTCGCCGAGGCGTGCGCCCAGGTCGAACGGCAGGGCGCGCTCATGCTCATGCTCTGGCTCGGCGACAGGGCAGGGCGCCGGCGCGCCGCCGGCCACGCCCAGTTCGGCGTCGACAGCCTCGAGGATCCGGTGCGGGTCGGCCGGCTTGCCCAGCACCGTGGTCACGCCGCAGCGCGCCGCCATCGCCACCGTTTCGCGCTCGGAATACACGGCCGAGAAGAAGATGACGCGCGTGTTTTGCAGCGCCGGCTCGGCGCGCAGTTGCTGGACGAACTCGTAGCCATCCATCGTCGGCATCAGGATGTCGGTGATGATGAGGTCAGGCAGCTCGGCGCGCGTAATCGCCAACGCGCAGGCGCCGTTTTCGGCTTCGAGGATGCGGTGCCCGCTCAGGCCGAGCAGGGCGCTCAGATAACTGCGGTTGCTGGGCCGGTCGTCGACAATCAGGATCGTCGCCATCAGCAAAGCCTGCCGCTGGCAGTGGCGCCTGAAGAGCGAACAGGATGAACTAGCGGCATGGCAACTCCGTCGGAAAGACTGCCGCGGTGGAAGGGTAAATACGGCAATAATATGTTAATCATAATCCAGTTGGTGACAGTCGTGCCGCGGGCTTGCCACGCGAATGAACTAGCTTAACAATTAACCGACACGCGGTCACCTGTGGTTGTCTATTGGCAACGCATGGTTGACGACAAGGGCACATCGTGCTGGCAATTTGGCGCTCTGGCCATCGGGAATGCCGTTGGGCGTCTGTAAATCCTTTAAAATAGCGGATTACGCAAAACCCCTGTTTCAAGGAATCTGTATGTCCATTTCCAGCACTGAGGAAATCGTCGCCGAACTGCGCGCTGGCCGCATGGTCATTCTGGTCGACGAAGAAGATCGCGAAAACGAAGGCGACCTCGTGCTTGCAGCCGATTTCGTCACCCCGGAGGCGATCAATTTCATGATCCGCCACGCCCGCGGCCTGGTGTGCCTGACCCTGACCGAAGAACGCTGCGATCAGTTGGCGCTGCCAATGATGACGTCCAAGAACGGCACCTCGTTCGGCACCAATTTCACCGTCTCGATCGAAGCGGCAGAAGGCGTGACCACCGGTATCTCGGCGGCCGACCGCGCGCGCACCATCCAGGTGGCCGTCCACAAGGGCACCGTGCCGGACGATCTGGTCCAGCCGGGCCACATCTTCCCGCTGCGCGCCCAGAAGGGCGGCGTCCTGATGCGCGCTGGCCATACCGAAGCCGGTTGCGACCTGACGCAGATGGCCGGGCTGTCGCCTGCGTCGGTGATCTGCGAGATCATCAAGGAAGACGGCACGATGGCGCGCCTGCCCGACCTGATCGAGTTCGCCAAAGAGCACAATCTCAAGATCGGCACCATCGCCGACCTGATCCATTACCGCAGCCAGAACGAATGCCTGGTCGAGCGTATTGCCGAACGCGCGCTGTCAACCGAGTCGGGCGAATTCAAGCTGGTGGCGTTTCGCGACGCACCAAGCGGCTCGGCCCACCTGGCGCTCGTGCACGGCGAGCTGTCGCCGGATAAAGAAGCACTCGTGCGCGTGCACCAGCCGGTGTCGATCCTCGACCTGCTGGAAAACCGCGCTACCACCCACTCGTGGGACATGGCTTCGGCGATGCGCACGATCAAGGCCAGCGATGCCGGCGTGATCGTGCTGCTCAATTGCGGCGAAACGGCCGAGCAATTGTTTGCGCAGCTGGCGCCGCAGGATGCACGCGGCAACCGCGCCGGCGCACGCGCCGCGTCGATGGACCTGCGCACCTATGGCATCGGCGCCCAGATCCTGCGCGCGCTGGGCGTGCGCAAGATGCAGCTGCTGGCCAATCCCCGCAAGATGCCGTCGATGACCGGGTTCGACCTGGAAGTGACCGGTTACGTGCCGCGTCCCGACGCCTGAATCATCCCATCCAACTAATACAAGAGGTCAGTCATGACGGTAGGAACTTTTGAAAGCAATATGCAGGGCGAAGACCTGCGCATCGGTATCGTGCAGGCCCGCTTCAACGAGACCGTGGGCAATGGCCTGCTGTCGTCGTGCCTGGCTGAGCTCAAGCGCCTGGGCGTGGCCGATGAGGACATCCTGCACGTGACCGTGCCGGGTGCACTTGAAGTGCCGCTGGCGCTGCAGCGCATGGCTGTGACCGAACAGTTCGACGCACTGATCGCGCTGGGCGCCGTCATCCGCGGTGAAACCTACCACTTCGAGCTGGTGTCGAATGAATCGGGCGCGGGCATCACCCGCATCGGCCTCGATTACGGCATCCCGGTCGCCAACGCGATCCTGACCACCGAGAACGATGCGCAGGCAGAAGTGCGCATGGCCGAAAAAGGCGCCGACGCCGCGCGTGTCGCCGTCGAAATGGCCAACCTGCTGATGGCGCTGGACGAGCTGGTGCCAGAAGACGAATAACACTAAAGGCAAGAGAACAATGACCGACAAGAATATGCACGCCAACCCGAGCAAGAACCGCACGCCGCGCCACCGCGCGCGCGAGTTCGCGCTCCAGGGTCTGTACCAATGGCTGCTGAACAATGAACCGGCACGCATCGTGGCTGCCAATATCCGCAGCGCCCATGGTTTCGACAAAGCCGACAGCGAGTTCTTCTCGGCGCTGCTCAATGGCGCGATCAGCACCTCGGTCGAGCTGCGCGAGTCGATCGCCCCGCTGATCGACCGTTCGATCGCCGAGCTGTCGCCGATCGAGCACGCGGTCCTGCTGCTGGGCGCGTACGAGCTGAAGAACCATCCCGAAGTGCCATACCGCGTCGTGATCAACGAAGCAGTCGAGCTGACCAAGTCGTTTGGCGGTATCGACGGCCACAAATATGTCAACGGCGTGCTGGACAAGCTGGCCCAGCGCCTGCGTCCGGACGAAGCGGCAGGCGATCAGCGCCGCTGATCGTTTGGCTGCACTATATAAAAGCCACCGTGCGCGAGCCGGTGGCTTTTTTGTTGGTCGTTGCCCGCGTAACCGGCGTAAAAAAACCACCGCCGCAGCGGTGGTTTTCTGATGGGCCGTCGAATTACAGACCGGCCAACGCGTCCGAGGCAACCACCGGTGCGGTGGCAGCAGTGGTCGCTTCAGGTACTGGCTTTGCTTCCGGCTTGACGCTGTCTGCCTCGGGCTGCTTGCTGACGACGACTGGCGCCGACGTCGGTGCTGGCGTATTGCGCTTCATTGCCGGCACGTTCTGGCCTTTCGCGACCTGGTTCAGCAGGCGGTACTCGTTGATGACCTTCGCGCCGTAACCCTGGTCGCTGTCCATGTCGGCGGCACCGACATAGGTCTTCAGGCCGCCTTCGACCGAACCGGTGCGCTTGACGTAGTCTTTCAGGATCAAGGCGCCGACACGGATGTTGGCAACTGGATTGAGGGCTGCCTGCTGGCCGCCGACTTTCTCGAACTTGTCATGGTGCACCTTGGCCATCACTTGCATCAGGCCCTTGGCGCCCATCGCGCTTTCGGCGAACGGGTTCAGGCCGGATTCGATGGCCATTACCGCCAGGATCAGCAGCGGATCGAGTTTCAGATCGTGCGCCGTCAGGTAGGCGGTCGATACCAGCATATTGGCGGCGTCGCTGGCGACGCGGTAACGCTTCGACAGCCACTTGGTCACGTACTGCTGCTGCTTGGTGTTGCCAAGCGTGGCGGACGACGTGCCCATGTGGGTCGTTTCCACCGCAACCGTCTGCGCCGTGGCCTGCATTGCGGGCATGACGGTGGCGACAGGTGCTGCCGGCATATTGACGGCGACGACCGGTTCCGGATGCAGCATCTCGGAGACGCGCTTGGCGACGCTGTCGTTGGAGTAGATCAGGGCCATCAGGGCCACAGCGCTAAGACCGAATACGGTCAGGGTAGAACGCGCAGTTTGTACAACACTGCGTGCCGTTTTGGTCACGGATGACACCGTGATGGGCTGGCTGGCCATGGAATGCATGAACTTTGCGCTCATGATAAAACGATGAAACATCGAATTTCCCCTTGTCGCGGCAAAAAGAAGCCCGTCGTCGCGCCAAAGGCGTTACGTGGGGGTGCTCTGGACCGTGCATCAGAAAATCGTTTGTCGCCGCGACGCGGCCGACTAACGCCGTCATTGCCTTGCTTCAGCTGGCTGCCGTCCAACATGGGGACTGGTGCCAGTGGCTCAACAACTGTCTCGGGGGAGTGGGCAGACGCCCGTTGAAAACACTCCTACAATGTCATGTGGGGCCCCGACCCCGTGAATGCATGAGAACAGCTAAAATCGTGTCAAAAAAAGTATCGCTGCCTCATCAAGTAGGACGGATTGTATGGGCGAGCTTATATCAAGTCAACCCTAGCACGACTGTTCTATATAACTTCCAGTTATTAAGAACGTACTGATGAGCGTGAAACACTTGTCGAATCAATCACTTGGCGGCGTCGCTTCACTAATGTTCTGCAACCGAAGAAAAGCTTAAAACTTGATGAAATATACAGATCTGCGTGATTTTATGGCCCAATTGGAGCGCATGGGTGAGCTCAAACGTGTCGATTTCCCTGTCTCGACGCACCTTGAAATGACCGAAGTGTGCGACCGCACGTTGCGCGCCGAGGGTCCCGCGCTGCTGTTTTCCAAGCCGACCGGGCACACGATCCCGGTCCTGGCCAATCTGTTCGGCACGCCAAAGCGGGTAGCGCTGGGGATGGGCGCGAGCGATGTAAGCGAGCTGCGCCGTATCGGCCACGTGCTGGCGCGCCTGAAGGAACCCGAGCCACCGAAGGGTTTTGCCGACATCATGGGCATGGGGTCCTTGGTCAAAGCAGTGTGGGACATGGCGCCCAAGGAAGTCAAAGGCGCGTCCTGCCAGGAGATCGTCTGGGAAGGGCAGGACGTTGACCTGGCCCGCCTGCCGATCCAGCATTGCTGGCCAGGCGACGTCGCACCATTGATTACCTGGGGCCTGGTGATCACCAAGGGGCCGAACAAGAAGCGCCAGAATCTGGGCATCTACCGCCAGCAGGTGCTGGGCCGGAACAAGGTCATCATGCGCTGGCTGGCGCACCGGGGTGGCGCGCTCGACTTCCGCGAGCACGCGCTGACCAATCCAGGCAAACCGTATCCGATCGCCGTGGCGCTGGGCGCCGATCCCGCCACGATCCTGGGCGCCGTGACGCCGGTGCCCGATTCGCTGTCCGAATACCAGTTTGCCGGCTTGTTGCGCGGCAGCCGCACGACGCTGACCAAGGCGATCGGCAGCGAACTGCGCGTGCCAGCGTACGCCGAGATTGTGTTGGAAGGCCATATCTATCCGGATGCGAACCACCCGACCGGTTTCGAGCATGCGCTCGAGGGGCCATATGGCGACCATACTGGCTACTATAATGAGCAGGACAGTTTCCCGGTGTTTACCATTGACCGGATCACGATGCGGCGCGACCCGATCTACCACTCGACCTATACGGGCAAACCGCCGGACGAGCCGGCCGTGCTGGGCGTGGCGCTCAATGAAGTGTTCATCCCGTTGCTGCAGAAACAGTTCACCGAGATCACCGACTTCTATCTGCCACCGGAAGGTTGCAGCTACCGCATGGCAGTCGTGCAGATGAAGAAGCAGTACGCGGGCCACGCCAAGCGCGTGATGTTCGGTGTCTGGAGTTTCCTGCGCCAGTTCATGTATACCAAGTTCATCGTGGTGGTCGACGAAGACGTCAATGTGCGCGACTGGAAAGAAGTCATCTGGGCGATCACGACGCGCGTCGATCCGACCCGCGACACGGTGCTGGTCGACAATACGCCCATCGATTACCTGGACTTTGCGTCGCCGATCAGTGGCCTGGGCAGCAAGATGGGCATCGATGCGACCAATAAATGGCCGGGCGAAACCAACCGCGAGTGGGGCACGCCGATCGTGATGGCGCCGGACGTCAAGGCGCGCGTGGATGCGATCTGGCAAGAGCTGGGGATCTGATGACAGTGGCCGGCGATGGATGTTGCCGGCCATTTCCCCAAACCGCCTGCGTGCGGTATAATTCGCGCTGGCGGGCCCCTGCGCATTGCGGCATGGTTTACCTGGTCAGGTCGGGAACGAAGCAGCCAAAGCCGTTCACCGCAAGTGCCGCAGATCAGGCTCGCCTCTTTCGTTGTTTCCCGCGTCATTACGCGTCTGTATTTTCTTTTTGTCCCCCTGTTTGCATCACGTTCGCCAGCACGGCGCTGTCACGTCTGTCGTGACGTCTGTCGTCAGCGCCGCATGCCGTCTTGTATGCCAGCGCATCCGCCGAATGTCCGCGGCGGGCGTCATCTGCGGTAAAATCGTGGCATGTCCTATCAAGTCCTCGCCCGCAAATACCGTCCCAAGAATTTCGATACGCTGGTCGGCCAGGAGCACGTTGTCCGTGCACTGAGCCACGCCCTGCGCACCGGGCGGCTGCACCACGCCTATCTGTTCACGGGCACGCGCGGGGTCGGCAAGACCACGCTGTCGCGCATCCTGGCCAAGTCGCTCAATTGCATCGGCCCGGACGGGCAGGGCGGCATCACCGAGCAGCCATGCGGTGTCTGCGAAGCCTGCGTTGCCATCGATGCCGGCCGCTTTGTCGATTACATCGAGATGGATGCGGCGTCCAACCGCGGCGTCGACGAGATGGCCCAATTGCTCGAACAGGCGGTCTACGCGCCAAGCAATGCGCGCTTCAAGGTCTACATGATCGACGAGGTGCACATGCTGACGAACCACGCGTTCAATTCGATGCTCAAGACGCTCGAAGAACCGCCGCCGCACGTCAAGTTCATCCTTGCCACCACCGATCCGCAAAAGATTCCCGTGACGGTGCTGTCGCGCTGCCTGCAGTTCAACCTCAAGCAGATGCCGCCGGGGCACATCGTCGGCCACCTCGAAGACATCCTGGGGCAAGAGGGCGTCACGTTCGAACAGCCCGCGCTGCGCCTGCTGGCGCAGGGCGCGCACGGCTCGATGCGCGATGCGTTGTCGCTGACCGACCAGGCCATCGCCTACGCCGCCGGCCAGGTCACGCTCGAATCGGTGCAGGGCATGCTCGGCGCGCTCGACCAGTCGTACCTGGTGCGCCTGCTCGATGCGCTCGCCGCGCAGGACGGCGCCGACCTGATGGCGGTGGCCGATGAAATGGCCAGCCGCAGCCTGTCGTACAACGGCGCGCTGCAAGACCTGGGCACGCTGCTGCACCGCATCGCGCTGGCGCAATCGGTGCCGGGCGCGGTGCCGCAGGACTTGCCCGAGCTGGCCGACATCATGCGCCTGGCCGGCTTGTTCGAGCCGCAAGAAGTACAGCTGTATTACCAGATCGCCGTGCATGGCCGTAACGAAATCGGCCTTGCGCCGGACGAATACGCGGGCTTCACCATGACGCTGCTGCGCATGCTGGCGTTTCGCCCCGGGCAGGGCGGCGCCGAGGTCCAGGCCCCGCCCGCCGCCGCACCGATCAACGTGCCCGGCGCCCGCGCCGCTGCCGCCGCTGCCGCCAGCCATGCAGCGGTGACGCCGCGCGCGGCTGCGTCGGCTCCTGCATCGACGAATGCACCGGTTGCGGCGACACCGCCGGCAGCTGCGCCACGTCCGGCAGTGCCAGCACCAGCGCCACCGCCCCCAATACCTGCAGCGCCGACGGGCGCCTCGGCACCCGGCGCGCCGCCGATGACGTCGGCCCGCGCCGCCATCAATGCGGCGCTGGAAGCAGCACGCGCCGGCGCTGGCATGCGCTCGGGCGGCAACAAGCGTCCCGAGTCCGCACCGGCGCCGGCTGCCGACCCTGCACCACCGCCACCGCGGCCTTCAGCACCGGCCGCGCCGGGTCCGGGCGCCACGATGCACGCGGCGTCTTCGGCGCCGCAAGGCCGGTCTGCGCCGCCATGGGATGGCGGCGGCCAGCAGGCCGTCGCGCAATCCGTTGCACCGGCGCAGGCGCAAGCAATTGCACCGCCGCAGCCCGCGCTGCGCGCCCAGCAGCCACCTGATGATGATGTGCCGTCCTGGGTCACCGAGTTCTCGGACGACACGGCCGTGGCCACCGTCACCACCGAGGCCGCGCCAGCCGTCGTCGTTGCCCCGGCTCCGGCCGCGGCTGTGCGTGCACCGCGCGTGGCGCCGCATGCCTACGTCATCACGCCAGTTCCCGAGATCGATTGGGACGGCAACTGGCCGGCGCTGGCCGGCAGCCTGCCGCTGCGCGGTGTGGCCCAGCAACTGGCGTTGCAGACCGAACTGGTTGCGTGCGAAGCGCGCGACAACGCAGTCACGTTCCGCCTGCGCGTGCCGGTCGACACGCTGCGCGCCAGCGGCAACAGCGAAAAGCTGGCGGCGGCGCTGCAAGAACATTTCCCGAACCTGCGCGTCTGCGTGGAGTCCGATATCGGCCCGGTCTGGTACACCGCCGGCGCCGAACAGAAAGCGGCGCGCGAGGCGCGCCAGCGCGAGGCCGAGGCCCTGGTCGCGGCCGACCCGTTCGTACAGGAACTCGAGCAACGCTTCGATGCGTTCGTCGTGCCCGGCTCGGTCAAGATCGCCTGATCCAATCACTACAGATAACCCCCATTTGGAGAACCACACCATGATGAAGAACCAGCTCGCAGGCTTGATGAAACAGGCGCAAGCCATGCAGGACAACATGAAAAAGGCGCAGGAAGCGCTGGCCCTGGTCGAAGTCGAAGGCCAGTCGGGCGCCGGCCTCGTCAAGGTCGTCATGACTTGCAAGAACGACGTCAAGCGCGTCACGATCGATCCGTCGCTGCTCGGCGACGACCGTGACATGCTGGAAGACCTGGTGGCCGCCGCGTTCAACGACGCGTCGCGCAAGGCCGAAGCCACCGCCGCCGAAAAAATGAGCGGCGTGACCGCCGGCATGCCAGGCCTGCCGCCTGGCTTCAAGATGCCTTTCTGATCCAGGGATGATGCGGCACTGCCGGCGCCATGCCGGCGGGCCGCTTTATTTACCCATCCATGTCGACATCCCTCGAATTTCTCATCGAATCGCTCCGGCGCCTGCCTGGCGTGGGCCCCAAGTCCGCCCAGCGCATGGCGTTTCACCTGCTCCAGCATGACCGCGAGGGCGCCGCGCAACTGTCGCGCGCGCTGTACCAGGCGGTCGACACCGTGCACCACTGCATCAAGTGCAATACCTTCTCGGACATCGAGATCTGCGACCTGTGCGCCGATCCCGAGCGCGACCACACGCTCTTGTGCGTGGTCGAAACGCCGGCCGACCAGTTGATGGTCGAGCAGACGCTGACGTGGCGCGGCTTGTACTTCGTGCTGATGGGGCGCCTGTCGCCGCTGGACAATATCGGGCCGCGCGACCTGCATCTGGAAAAGCTGGTGACGCGCGCCACCGACGAGGTGGTGGGCGAAGTGGTACTGGCCACCAATTTCACCAACGAGGGCGAAGCCACCGCGCACTACATCAGCGAAATGCTCAAGGCGCGCGGACTCAAGGTCAGCCGTCTCGCACGGGGCGTTCCCGTTGGCGGCGAACTCGAGTACGTCGACGCGGGCACCATTGCGCGCGCGATGCTCGATCGGCGCAGCACGTAGCTGGCATTGTCACCAATCTCCCGACGAGGCCCGTTGACGCGGGCCTCGTTTCTTTGTGGCACAGTTTTCTGGCAACATACACAGCACTAGCGCAGCTCTCAGGGAGACACCATGCAGGGATGGAAGAAATGGACGTTGCGCGGCCTGGCCGCGTTGCTGGGCCTCGTGCTGCTGGTGCTGCTGGGCGCCTGGCTATTCCTGCGCGCCAGCCTGCCGCAGCTCGATGGCGCGCATCAGGGCCCCGGCCTGTCGGCCGAAGTGCGCATCGAGCGTGATGCGAGCGGCGTGCCCATGATCACCGGCGCCACACGGCTAGACGTGGCCTATGCGACCGGCTTCGTGCATGCCCAGGAACGCTTCTTCCAGATGGACCTGCTGCGCCGCACGGCATCCGGCGAGCTGGCCGAGTTGTTCGGGCCACGCGCCGTTCCCCTCGATCGCGCCAACCGGCTGCACCGTTTCGCTTCCCGCGCCCAGGCCACGTTCGCGCGCCTGGCGCCGGCCGAGCGGGCGCTGCTCGAACGCTATGCGGCTGGCGTGAATGCCGGCCTGGCGGCGCTGGGTGCGCGGCCATTTGAGTACGCGCTGACCGGCGCGGCGCAGCGGCCGTGGCATGGCGCCGATTCGCTGCTCGTCGTCTGGGCCATGTACATCGACCTGCAAGGCATGCAGGCGTCGCGCGAACTGGCGCGCGGCTGGCTGCGCGAGCACAGCGACGCCGCGCAACTGGCTTTTCTGTTGCCCGAGGCGACCGCGTTCGACACCACGCTCGATGGCGGCGCGCCGCCAGCGCCGGCCCCGATTCCGGCGCATGCGCCAGCCTGGTGGGGTGGGGCGCCCGCCGCAGCGGATGCCCCTGTCAAACTGGCCGGCCTCGACGTCACCGATTCCGTCGGCAGCAACAACTACGCACTGGCCGGCAGCCGCAGCACGAACGGCGCGGCGATCGTCGCCGACGACATGCACCTGGGCCTGCAACTGCCCAACATCTGGTACCGGCTGGCGCTGCGCTTTCCCGATCCGGCGGCGCCCGGTGGTCAGCGGCGTCTCGTCGGCGTGAGCCTGCCCGGCGCGCCGCCTTCCGTCATCGTTGGCAGCAATGGCCAGGTGGCGTGGGCCTTCACCAACAGCTACGCCGATGCGCTGGACCTGGTCGAACTGGGCGTCGATGCCGCGCGCCCGGGGCAGGTCAAGGTAGCGGGCCAGTGGGAAACGCCGCAGGAACACGTCGAGTCGATCCTGGTAAAAGGCGCGCCGGCCGAACGGATGGTGGTTCGCGAGACCTCGCTCGGCCCGATCCGCGAGGTCGCCGGCCGCAGCTACGCCGTGCACTGGATCGCGCACGATCCGGCGGCGCTGAACATGCAGCATCTGAAACTCGAGTCCAGCGCCACGCTCGATGCCGCGCTGGCGACGGCGGCCACTGATGGCATCCCGGCGCAGAACTTCGTGGCCGGCGACGCGCAGGGGAATATCGGCTGGACGATCGCCGGCCTGCTGCCGCAGCGCACGACCGCGCCGAGCGACACGACGTTTCCACTGATGACGGACAGCGCAACGCCCACCTGGACGGGCGCGCTACCTTATGCCGCGCATCCGCGTGTGGTCAATCCCGCCAACGGCCAGCTGACCACCGCCAACAGCCGCCAGTTGATGGGCGCCGGTTACGCGCTGCTGGGCGACGGCGGCTACGACCTGGGCATGCGCAACCATCAGCTGCACGATGGCCTGGCGGCGCTGGGCGCACAGACCGACGTGCGGCGCGCATTCGACGCCGCGCTGGACGATCGCGCGATCCTGATCGGCGCCTGGCGCGACCGCGCACTGGCCGCGCTCGACGCCGGGGCGCTGGCAGGGCATCCGGCGCGCGCCGAGTTCCGGCGCCTGCTCGAGACCAGCTGGGATGGCCGCGCCAGTGTGAATTCGGTCGGCTACCGCCTCGCGCGCGATTTTCTGTGGGCGCTGCACGACCTGCTGTACGGCGGCGCCAACCTGGCGCTGAAGGACATCGACCCGAAGGCCAGCGCCGCCGGCGCCAGCGCGCGCTGGCCAGCCGTCGTGGCGCGCCTGCTCGACACACGGCCGGCCGGCTGGCTGCCGCCGGGCCACGCCGATTGGCAGGCGCTGCAACTGGCCGCGGTGGACCGCGCGATCGCCGCGCTGCAGGACGCCGGCACGCCGCTGGCGCAAGCCACCTGGGGCCAGCGCAACACGGCAGGCGTTGCGCATCCGATCAGCATGGCGGTGCCGGCGCTGCGGCCCTGGCTTGCCGCACCGGCCGACCAGCTGGCCGGCGACGCGCACATGCCGCGCGTGGCGGGGCCGAAGTTCGGCCAGTCCGAACGCCTGGTCGTGTCGCCGGGGCGCGAAGAGGAGGGTTTGTACAATATGCCGGGCGGGCAGAGCGGGCATCCGCTGTCGCCGTTTTTCCTGACCGGGCATGGGGCCTGGGTCGATGGCACGCCGACGCCGTTGTTGCCAGGCGCGGCGCGCTACACGCTGCGCCTGCATCCGTGAATCAGCTGGTGCTGCCGGCCTTACCTGGCCGGCAGCACCAGTTGTTGCACGACCTGCAGCAACTCGGTGATCGTCTCGGCGCCCGACGGGTGGCCGAGATAATAGCCCTGCACCATATCGCAGCCATATTCTTCTAGCAGCAGGAGCTGTTCGCCCGTCTCGACGCCTTCGGCCACCACGACCATTTTGAGGCCATGCGCCATCGCGATGATCGCGCGCGTGATAGCCGCGTTTTCGGAATCCTGCGGCAGCCCAGAGATGAAGCTGCGGTCGATTTTCAATGCGCGCACGTCGAAGCGCTTCAGGTAATTCATCGACGAATACCCGGTCCCGAAGTCGTCGATCGACAGGTGCACGCCGATATTGCGCAGGCGTTCGAGCGTGACCATCGTGGCGCGCGCATCGTCCATCAGCGTGCCCTCGGTGAGCTCGAGTTCGAGCAGGCGCGGCTCGAGCCCCGTGTCGAGCAGCGCCGAGAGCACGATCTGCGACAGGTTCTCGTCCTTGAACTGCTTGGCTGACAGGTTCACCGCGATGCGCAGCGTGCGCTGCGTCAGGCGCTGCCAGGTGCGCGCCTGGCGGCAGGCGGTGCGCAGCACCCATTCGCCGATCGGCACGATCAGGCCCGTTTCTTCGGCCAGCGGAATGAATTCGGTCGGCGCGATCAGGCCCCGTTCGGGGTGGCGCCAGCGCACCAGCGCTTCGACGCCGACGATCTCTGCGCTGCGCACGTCGCGCTGCGGCTGGTACACCAGATACAGCTCGTCGTTCTGCAGCGCGCGGCGCAGGCCGACTTCGAGCTTCACGTGGCTCATGATCTGCATCGTTAGCGAGGAGCTGTACAACTTGGCGTTGTTCTTGCCGCAGCTCTTGGCGTGGTACATCGCGGTATCGGCAAACTTGAGAAGCGAGACGCAATCGTCGCCGTCTTCCGGAAACAGCGAGATGCCGATGCTGGCCGTGACGAAGATCTCGTTGCCTTCGATGATGAACGAGCGCCGCATCGCTTCCTTCACCCGGTGCGCGACGTTGAGCGCATGCTCGACCCGCTCCAGGTCCGGGATCAGGATCGTGAATTCGTCGCCGCCCAGGCGCGCCAGGTTGCTGGCGCCGTCTTCGTTCATGTCGCCGCCATCGCCGCGCGAGACCAGGTCGCTCGGGCGCGTGGTGTCGCGCAGGCGCTCGGACACCATCTTGAGCAGCTGGTCGCCCGCATTGTGGCCAAGCGTGTCGTTGATGCGCTTGAACGCGTCGAGGTCCATGAACAGCACCGCGAACTTCTTGTTGCCGATCCGTGAGCGATGCAGCTCGCGTTCGAGCGTTTCCAGGAACGCCTGGCGGTTCGGGATCCCCGTCAGGCCGTCGCAATAGGCCAGGCGCCGGATCTGTTCTTCGGTGCGTTTGCGCTCGCTGATGTCGCGCACGAGACCCAGCACTTCGGACGAACTGGTAGCCACCAGCCGCGCCTCGAAATGCTGGGCCACGCCGGCGTCGACCAGCTCGTACTCGACCGAGCGCACCTGGTGCGTGGTGAGCACGGCTTTCATCTGCTCCAGCATGCGCCCGGCGATGTCGGGCGGCAGCGTCGCGGTCAGGTGTTTGCCGATGAAGCGGGCGCCGGTGCTGTCGGGCAGGTCCGGGCGGCTGGGTCCTCCTGGCCCCGGACGTTCGTGCCCCTGCTCGTAATCCAGATAGAAGCCATCGGCATTCAGGCGAAAGAAGGTATCGGGAATCGCTGCCAGCACGGCGCGGTTCTGGGCGTCGGCGATGCGCAGGCGGGCGATGGCGTCGCTGGCGCGCAGCACGTACAGCACGCGGTGCCCGAGGATCTGCCAGTTGATCGGCTTGGAGACGAAATCGGTCGCGCCCACTTCGTAGGCGTGGGTGACGGCTTCAATGTCGTCGCTGCCGGTCACCATGATGACCGGCACGCAGACGCCATCGCGTTCGGCAGCGCGGATGGCGCGGCAGGCAGCGAAACCGTCCATGCGCGGCATGTCGACGTCCATCAGGATCAGGTCGGGCTGGCCGGTGCGGGCCTGGTCGAGGGCCTCGATGCCGTCGCCGGCCTGGATCCCGTCCAGGCCAACCTGTGCCAGCATTTCGAGCATCAGCATCCGCATGACCGGATCGTCGTCGGCAACCAGGACCGTCACGCGCTGGGTGGGAACGGAAGGCATGTCAGGATTCCTTTTCAAGCGCTGCATGAAGCGACAGTCTTACCGCGCGAAATTCGCGTGCCAGGTCGGCCAGCAGCGGGCCGCCGCTGTCCACATTGCCGCTGCGTCCCAATTGTTCGAGTTCGCGGCACAGGCTCGAGAGGTGCGTGGCGCCGATATTGGCGCTGGCCGATTTCAGGCCGTGGGCCACGCGCCGCACGCTCTCGGCATCGCCTTCGCCCAGCGCCTGGCGTAGCGCATGCAAGTGGCGCGGTGTGTCGCCGACATAGGCGGCGATCACCTTATGCACCAGCGCGTCGCCGTCATCGCGGCTCAGCGCGCGGATATTCTCCAGGGCGGCGCGGTTGATCGGGTCGGCGCCTGGTTCGATTCGCGTGGGTGCAGGTGCGGTCGCCGGCTCAGGCCGGGCTGATGGCAGCGGCAGCGGCGTCGCCGGCGCGATCTCGACGACCGGCTCGTCGCCATGCTCGCGCGCCGACAGCAGCGGCATCGCGATCCAGCGGCCGATGACGGTGGCCAGCTGCTGCTGGGTGAAGGGCTTGGACAGGTAATCGTCCATGCCCGCCGCCAGGCAGGCTTCGCGGTCGCCCTGCAGCGCGTTGGCGGTGATCGCAATCACGGGCAGGCCACGCTGGCGGCCCATTTCGCGCTCGTGGCGCCGGATCTCGCCGGTGGCCGCAAAGCCGTCCATCACCGGCATCTGGCAATCCATCAGCACCGCATCCCAGCGGCCTTCGTGCACCGCGCGCAGCGCTTCCTGGCCGTTTTTCGCGCAGCCCGTTTCGAGGCCCAGGCTTTCCAGCATCGCGCGGGCGACTTCGACGTTGACCGGGTTGTCCTCAGCCAGCAGCACGCGCCGCGCGCGTTTGACCGGATGCTGCGTGTGCTCCTGGGCGCTGCCTTCGGCCGGCGGCGCGGCCGGCCTTTGCAGGCGCGCCGCGCGCACTGCCAGGCACGCATACAGATCGGCCGCGCGCGCCGGTTTGACCAGCTGGTACGCCACGCCCGCTTCGCGCCGCTGTACCGGATCGGCGGCCAGCCGTTCGGGGCTGAGCAGCACCAGGTGCGTGTCGCGCGCAAGCGGTTCGGCGCGCACTGCGGCGGCCAGGGCCAGGCCGCTGGTCCCGCGCAGTTCCATGTCCAGCACCGCGGCATCGTAGGGCCGGCCAGCGCGGGCCGCGTTGACCAGCCGCTCGAACGCGAGCGCGCCACCGACGTCGTCGCACTGCGCATGCCACGCGGTCAGCTGCTGCACCAGCGCCTTGCGGCTGGCATCCTGCTCGTCGACGACCAGCACGCGCAGGCCATCGAGTGTGTTGAGGTGATGGCCGGGCGCGTCCGGGTCGACGCGGTGCTTGTCGAAGCTGACCGTGAACCAGAAGACCGAGCCGCGCTGCTGTGCATTCTCGACGCCGATGGCGCCGTTCATCAGTTCGACGATCTGCTTTGAAATCGCCAGCCCCAGACCGGTGCCGCCGTACTTGCGGGTGGTGGAGTCGTCGGCCTGCGAGAAGGCATTGAACAGGCGCGCCCGTGCTTCGCGCGAAATGCCGATGCCGGTGTCGTGCACCTCGAAGCGCAGCACGACCTGTTGCGGGTCTTCTCCCGCCACGCGCACGCGCGCCAGGATGCGGCCATCGTCGGTGAACTTGAGCGCGTTGCCCAGCAGGTTGGCCAGGATCTGGCGCAGCCGGTTCGGATCGCCGCAGATCGCCACCGGGATATCATTGGCGATGTCGAAGTCGCACGCCAGGCCCTTGGCCGCGGCTTGCGGCGTGTAGACCTTGTGGATCTCGTCGAGCAGGTCCCACAGGTTGAAGTTGATGTACTCGATCGTGAGCTTGCCGGCTTCGATCTTGGAAAAATCGAGGATGTCGTTGATGATCACCAGAAGGTGCTCGCCTGAGCGTTTCACCAGCTGCGTGTAGTTGCGCTGGGCGTCGGTCAGCGACGTGGCCAGCAGCATGTCGGTCATGCCCAGCACGCCGTTCATCGGGGTGCGGATCTCGTGGCTCATCGTGGCCAGAAAGCCGCTCTTGGCGCGGCTGGCCGCTTCGGCCGCATTCTTGGCTTTCTCGAGCTGCTCGGTGCGCACGCCGACCTGGCGTTCGAGCTCGTCGCGGTGGTGCAGCAGGGCGGCGCCGCGCTCTTCGATCTGTGCCAGCATGCCGTTGAAGCTGTCGATCAGCACGCCCAGTTCATCGCTGCGCGTGTGCGGGATGCGCAGGCCGTAGTTCTGGCTGGCCGAGACCTTGTGCGCGGCCTGGATCAGCTTGGTGATCGGCTCGGCGATGCTGTGCTTGAGGCGCCCGGCCAGTACCAGCGACACAAGCAGCGCCGCGCCCATCGCCAGCCCGATCACGCCAAGGCTGGTGGCGATGTCGAGCCACATCGGCAACAGGTCGGCTTCGATCATCACCGCGCCCACCACCAGTTCGCCGTGCCGCACTGCCTGCACCACGCGCATGTGGCGCGCCAGCAGCGCCTGGCCGCCGCGGTTGATCCGCTCGAGCGTGCCGGCCTCGATGTCGTCCAGCGGCGCGAGGGCGGCGGCCTGGCGCCCAGGCGTATGGTAGGTGGCGATGGGCTGGCCGAAACGGTCGTACAGCACGGCGGCCGAGACGCTCTGGCGGGCTTCGAGGGCCGAGAGCGTCGCGCCGGCCTGCTTGCGGTCGACCAGCATGAGGTCGCCGGCGCAGGCCGCGCCGATGACGCGCGCGAACGCCGTCAGTTGCGCGGCTTCGGCACGCCGGTGATTGTGGATGGAGGTGACGGCAAACGCGCCGAACACGAACAGCAACGCCGTCGCGGTCGAGAGCAGCGAGATGATGGTCAGCTTCCGGTTCAGGCTCGAGCGCTCGAAGTTCGGCATCGCAATTCCCGCAGTGGGCACAGCGGCATGGACCTGCACGACGCGGATCCTCCGCGCGGGCAAGAGCCCGCAGGAAAAAAATATACGGGGTAGGGGCGTGCGCGGCTTTGCGTGAACGCAAAGGGGGCGGGCGAACCGGGTTCGTGTTGCAAACACGCCCAACTTGAAAGGGAGCGCGTAGATTGGGTGCTGAAGGCTGGATGGACTGATCCGGACAGCGACGTCTAAGCCCCATTCGGCAAAAATGTAACTAACCAACGGTGATGATCGTGACCAGCGAAAAGCGGCGATCAGGGCCGGGCCCTGCCCATGGCGCCTCATGGTCGGACGCAGAGGGCAGAGGCGATGCTGGGATAGTGAGTCATTCCCCTGATCATGACTGGGGAGAAGGGCGGCGTGCGGAGATCGACGCCGCCCGGGAGGTTACGGCAAAACGGGAATCAGTCGATTTCGCTGACGAACTGGTCGAGCGGGCGTCGCACTTTCGCCAGGCCTGCCAGCCAGTCATCTTCGGCCTTGCGGTAGCCCAGCGGCAGAATGACCACGCTACGCAGGTGGCGTTCGCCGAGGTTCAGGATGCTGTCGACAGCGGCCGGATCGAAGCCTTCCATCGGCGTGCAATCGACTTCCTCGAAGGCTGCGGCGATCATCGCCGCACTGAAGCCGATGTAGGCCTGGCGCGCCGCGTGCTCGAAGTTCACCTGTGCATCGCGGCCTGGGTAGGTTGACAGCAGTTGCTGGCGATAGGCTTCCCAGCCTTCGTTGCGGAAACCGCGCACTTCGTTGGTCAGGTCGAACATGTGGTTAATGCGCTCGGGCGTGTAGTTGTCCCAGGCCGCAAACACCATCAGGTGCGAGGCATCGACCACCTGCGCCTGGTTCCAGGCGACGTCCTTGATCTTGGCGCGCAGCGCCTGATTCTTCACGATCAGGATTTCATAGGGCTGCAGGCCGGACGACGTCGGCGCCAGGCGCGCCGCTTCGATGATCCGATCGATCTTCTCCTGCGGCACCTGACGGGTCGGGTCCATCGCCTTGGTGGCATAGCGCCAGTTCAGTTTGTCGAGCAATTCCATGTGAATCCTTTCAGATAAAAGATTCACCATTGTATTTTTTCTCAGCAGATAGATAAACTACGATTCTGGCAAATGATTTGTTCTTGAGGAAGCAAGATGGCGAGAAAGTTTGATCACCTGGCTGATGTGGAGGTGTTTCTGAGCGTCGTGGAACACGGTTCATTCAGCGCAGCGGCGGTCGTGCTGTCGACCACGCCGTCGGTGCTGAGCCGGGCCCTGTCGCGACTCGAAGCACGGCTCGGCACACAGCTCTTGCGCCGGACCACGCGCAGCCTCAGCCTCACCGACGCCGGCCAGCGCTACGCCAACGAGGCACGCGACGCCTTCGCCCGCCTCGGGCAGGCAGAGCAGGCGATGCGCAGCACGACGGCGCAACTGAGCGGCAAGGTCCGCATGAGCGTGTCCACCGGCTACGGCCAGCAGCGCCTGCCACCGATACTGGCGGCCTACGCGCGCGCCTATCCGCTGGTCGAGCTGGACGTCGATATCACCAACCGCAATGTGGATCTGGTGGCCGAGGGATTCGACCTGGCGATCCGCTCCGGCCCGCTGCCCAGCAGCACGATGGCGTCGCGTCAGCTGGAAGCATCGCCCCTGTGCCTGCTGGCATCCCCGGCCTATCTGGAGACCGCCGGATCGCTGGCAACGCTCGAGGATCTGGCGCGCCAGCAGTGCATCGCCTTTGTCCGGCCCAACACCGGACGAGTATTCCCCTGGCAGCTGCGGGACGGCGGGCGCGACATCGACTGGATCCCGCCGGCGTCGGTGATGGTCTCAACCGACGCGATGGGCGTCATCTGGCTGGCCGAGCAGGGGATGGGGATCGCATTGTGTCCGCGCCTGTTTGCCGAAACCAGCCTGGCAGCGGGACAGCTGGTGGAGATATTGCCGCAGCTAAGTGGCCGCACACGCGCATTCTCGGTCGTCTACCCGGCCCACCGGGGCCTGTCGGCAGCATCACGTGCGCTGATCGACATGCTGGTGGCAGCGCACGACCGTTCAAAAAGCCGGGGTCAGGTCTGACATTTGGACACGGGCTCTTCTTTAGTCCGTTCATAGCCAGGGTCAGGTCTGACATTCGGACACGGACTCTTCCTTAGTCCGTTCACAACGTCTTTCATAAACAGGCTATTGTTGAACTCGTGTCCGAATGTCAGACCTGACCCCGGCTGTGATTCTGGTTGCTGGTCAGGCCAAGCGGCAACATTCATTCTCAAATACTGGAGCAAATGTGCATAACGAATTACCCGCTACATCTTCCAGCGTCCGGGTCCGTCAGGCCAGCCTCGCGGATCTTGATTTGCTCGTTCCGATGTTTGACCAATATCGTCAGTTTTACGACCGGGACAGCAGCCTCGCCGCAGTGCGAACGTTCCTGGCAGAGCGTTTAACGAATGGTGATTCGGTCTTGTTTCTCGCGCAGGATGGCGAGGAGGCGCTTGGATTTACTCAGCTGTATCCGAGCTTTTCATCCGTATCAATGGCCCGAACTTTTATACTCAACGATCTGTTTGTCGCAGAAAATGCTCGCCGCCGCGGTGTCGGCAAGGCGCTGATCGACGCTGCGATACGGCACGGCAAGGCGACCGGTGCGATCCGCTTGGGCTTATCCACCGCAACAGCCAATGAAACCGCACAGGCGCTGTATCAGGAAACTGGCTGGGTACGCGAAGAAGCCTTTGTAGCGTACAACCTTGGCCTGCTCAACTGAGGGAGCCTCAGACCTCTCGCGTTCTGCCAGCGCTGGTTCGCAAGGCTTGACCGGGTTCTTGGTAGCACCCCCTCGGTCATGAAAAAACCCCAAAAGTTGACATTCAACTTTTGGGGTTTTCAGTTCACGCGGCGTCGTCTTGACGACGCCCAGCTGCTACAGGCTCAGCAGCACGAAGCCCGACTCCCCCCGTACCGCGCCTCCTGGCGCTCACGGAAGAATTCCTCGTACGTCATCGCCGGCTCGTCCGGATGCGTACGCTCCATATGCGCCAGGTACGTGTCGTACTCGGGCAGGCCGACCATCAGGCGCAGCGACTGCCCGAGGTAACTGCCGGCCTGCTTCAGGGTGCCGAACATCAGGTCACCTGCGATGCGGGCATGGCGACGTACGGCGACTCTTTTGCGGTCGCGCCATTCGCCTTGCGGGCATCCATCACCGTGCGCAGGCCATAGAACAGCACGGCCAGCACGACGAAGATGAAGAAGCCGGCCAGGCTGGCGTTGACGTAGTCGTTGAAGATGATCCGTTCCATCTCGACGATCGACTTGGCCGGTGCCAGGATCGTGCCAGCGTCGTGCGCGGCCTGGTACTTGTTGGCGTGCGCCACGAAGCCGATGCGCGGGTCGTCGTGGAAGATCTTCTGGTAGCCCGCCGTCAGCGTACAGGCCAGCAGCCACACGGTCGGCAGCGCAGTGACCCACGCGTACTGGCCGCGCTTCATCTTGAACAGGACGCAGGTGCCGAGCATCAGCGCAATACCGGCCAGCATCTGGTTGGCGATGCCGAACAGCGGCCACAAGGTGTTGATGCCGCCCAGCGGATCGACCACGCCCTGGTACAGGAAGTAACCCCAGGCCGCGACGCACAGGCCGGTGGCCAGCAGGTTGGCCGGCAGCGAATCGGTGCGCTTGAGCGATGGTGCGAACGCGCCCAGCAAATCTTGCAGCATGAAGCGGCCGGCGCGGGTGCCCGCATCCACCGCGGTCAGAATGAACAGTGCCTCGAACAGGATCGCGAAGTGGTACCAGAACGCCATCATGGTCTGGCCACCGACCAGGTTCGACAGGATGTGGGCCATGCCCACTGCCAGCGTCGGTGCGCCACCAGCGCGCGAGATGATCGTGTGCTCGCCGACGTCACGGGCCATTTGCTCCAGCGCTTCCGGCGTGATCACGAAGCCCATCTGCGAGACGGCAGCGGCGGCCGATTGCGCCGTGGTGCCCAGCAGGGCGGCCGGGCTGTTCATGGCGAAGTAGACGCCCGGGTCGATGGTCGACGCGGCGATCAGCGCCATCATGGCGACAAAACTTTCCATCAGCATGCCGCCGTAGCCGATGAAGCGCGCCTGCGTTTCATTTTCCAGCATCTTCGGCGTGGTGCCCGAGGCGATCAGCGCGTGGAAGCCCGACACGGCGCCGCAGGCAATCGTGATGAACAGGAACGGGAAGATGCCGCCCGACCAGACCGGGCCCGAACCATCGACGAACTTCGTCACCGCTGGCATGCGCAGGTCCGGTGCAACGACCAGGATACCGATTGCCAGCGCGAGGATGGTGCCAATCTTGAGGAAGGTCGACAGGTAGTCGCGTGGCGCCAGCAGCAGCCACACGGGAATCACGGCGGCGACAAAGCCGTAGCCGATCAGCATCCAGGTCAGTTCGGTGCCGGTGAAGGTGAACATCGGGCCCCAGACTGGCGAATCGTGCACCCACTGGCCGCCGATGATGGCGAGCATCAGCAACACGAAGCCGATCAGCGAAATCTCGCCGATGCGCCCGACCCGCACATAGCGCGAGTAGATGCCCATGAACAGCGCGATCGGGATCGTGGCCATCACGGTGAAGGTGCCCCACGGCGAACCGGTGAGCGCTTTCACGACGATCAGCGCCAGCACGGCCAGAATGATCACCATGATCATGAAGGTGCCGAGCAGCGCGATCATGCCGGGGATTTCGCCCATTTCGGATTTGATCAGGTCACCGAGCGAACGGCCGTCGCGGCGCGTGGACATGAACAGGACGATGAAATCCTGCACCGCGCCGGCGAACACGACGCCGGCCAGAATCCACATCATGCCGGGCAGGTAACCCATCTGCGCAGCAAGCACGGGGCCGACCAGCGGGCCGGCGCCGGCAATCGCGGCGAAGTGGTGACCGAACAAAACGTTCTTGTTGGTCGGCACGTAATCAAGGCCGTCGTTGAACTTGTGGGCGGGTGTCTGGCGAGTGGCGTCGAGCCCCAGCACCTTGTTGGCGATGAACTTCGAGTAGAAGCGGTAAGCGATGAGATAGACGCAGCCGGCGGCCGCGACGATCCAGATGGCATTGATGGTTTCACCGCGTTTAAGCGCGATGTAGCCGAGCGAAAACGCGCCCAGGATGGACAAGGCGATCCATCCGAGCATGCTCGTCATTTTCTTCATTGGTGACTCCTCCGATATGGATTGATGCTTCGTACGCCAGTACATGCCGGCGCGATTCTTTACAGCATGGCAATGAGTATCTTGCACAAATATCAGGACTGCAAGCGCAACTATTACGCAGAAGCTACGTACCACTACGTAGGACGCATGCCCGTAACGCACGTAAAATGCCTTGCTTTCCCCATCAGAAGGCAGTCGGCCCATGCGGCTCAAGCAAAAAGTCATCATGCTGGCGGTCGCGCCGCTGGTCGTGGCCCTGTGCGCGATTACCCTCTATGTCCGCCAGCAAGCTGTCACTCTCGCGCAACAGCAGCGCGACACGATCGGCAGCGCCTACCTGGCCAGCAAGGAGGCCGAGCTGCGCCACTACGTCGAACTCGCCACGCGCTCGATTGCGCACCTGACCCAGAGCGGGCGCAGCGACCCGGCCACGCAGGCCGAGGCAATCCGCATCCTGTCGTCGCTGAGCTACGGCGGCGACGGTTACTTTTTTGTGTATGACACGCGCGGCAAGAACCTCGCGCATCCGCGCCAGCCCGAACTGGTCGGCACCGACATGTGGAACTGGCGCGACTCGACCGGCTCACTCACCATCCAGCGCCTGATCGGACTGGCCCAAGGCGGTGGCGGCTTCCTGCGCTACACGTGGGCCAAGCCGTCGAGCAAGACGGCGGCGCCCAAGCTCGGCTACGTGGTGCCGGTCGCGCACTGGGGCTGGGTCATGGGCACCGGCATTTATCTCGACGATGTCGAGGCGGCGCTCGAACTGGTCGAGGCCCAGCAGTCGCGCAACAGCGACCAGACGCTGCTGTGGATGGCCGTGCTGGCCACGCTGGCGACAATCGGCGTGGCCGGTGGCGGGCTGGCGCTGAACATCAGCGAAGGGCGCCTGGCCGACGCCAAGCTGCGCGCGCTGGCCCAGCGCGTGGTGGAGTCGCAGGAAGAAGAACGGGCGCGCCTGTCGCGCGACCTGCACGACGGGATCAGCCAGGCGCTGGTGTCGGTCAAGCTGCAGCTGGAGGCGGGCATCATCCGCCTCGACGGCGATGCCGGCAAGCGCGAGCAGGCGCGCGCCGGCCTGGAACGCACCGTCGACCAGGTCAACACGGTGCTGGGCGAAGTGCGCCGCATCTCGCACGACCTGCGCCCGACGCTGCTCGACGACATGGGCCTGGCGCCGGCGTTGGAATACCTGGCCCGCGAATTCGGCGAGGACGCCGGCACGCCGGTGCGCTTTCGCGCCGTCGGCGCCGTGGATGCGTTGCCCGACATGGTCGGCACGGTGCTGTTTCGCATCGCGCAAGAGGCGCTGACCAATGTCGAGCGCCACGCCCAGGCGGGCACCATCGAGCTCTCGCTCGAGCGCGTGGCCAACCGCGTCAGCCTGTCGATTGCCGACGATGGCGTGGGCTTCGACACCGACGACGTGGCCGTGCACCCGAAGCGGGGCATCGGCTTGAGGAATATGATGGAACGGATGGAAGCGATCGGCGGACGCCTGTCGGTCGATTCGACGTCCAGCGGCACCAGCGTGGTGGCCAGCATCGACTTGAAGGAGTAGGGCAGTGAACGGTGAAACGAAAGAAGTGAAGATTCTGCTGGTGGACGACCACCCTTTAGTGCGCGACGGTCTGCGCGCGCGGCTCGAGTCGGCGCCGCACCTGAACGTCGTGGCCGAAGCCGGTTCGAGCGCCGAGGCGCTCGAGCGCGCCGGCGAATACCATCCCGATTTGGTACTAATGGACGTGAACATGCGCGGCGGCAGTGGTATCGAAGCCACGTTCCAGCTTACGGCGCGTTTTCCCGGCATTGCGGTCCTGATGTTGTCAATGCACGACAAACCGGAATACGTCAGCCAGGCGATGGGCGCCGGTGCCCGCGGTTACGTGCTCAAGGATGCGCCGGGCAAGGACATCGTGCTGGCCATCGACACCGTCATGGGCGGCGGCATTTATTACAGCGCTGCACTGGCGCGCCAGCTGGCCAATCCGGCCGCCCCGAGTGATCAGCTCACGGCGCGCGAGCACGAAGTACTGGGGCATATCGCCGCCGGCCAGTCGAACAAGCAGATCGCGCGCGACCTCGATCTGTCGGTGCGCACGGTCGAAACGCACCGTCTGAATATCAAGCGCAAGCTGGGTATCGAAGGCCAGGCAGAGCTGATCCGGTTCGCGGTCCAGCGCGCCGGTGGTAACTGATGGTCAATACGGGCTGTCCGGTAGGAAACTTCGATTTGCTTTATGGCATTCGGTGCAATAAGATTGCCTGGATACTACTTTGAAACTTTCCATGGCAGAGCAGGAAACATATCCGCTGGTGGCAATCGAGCCGGTCGCGAATGCGCAAAATGAATGGGTCGCGCTCAACGTGCGCCTGGCGCCGGGCGCTGACCTGCCGCAGCGCCTGCACACGGTGTTCGGCACACCCGACCTGTTGGCCGCTGTCGCGCCGCTCGACTGCCTGCTGACGCTGGACGACCCGCTCCATTTGACCGCCGAGGTGCTGGTGCTGTTGCCCGCCGATCGCGTCGGTTTCGTGGTCGACGCGAACGCGCTGGCCACCGATGGTGTGGCGCAAAAGCTCGTCGAACTGCATGCCTGTGGTTACCGTATCTGGCTGGACGGCGACATTCCCGACGGCGTCACCGCGCCGCCCGCGCTGCGCTCGGTCGCGCGCAACTGCCGCGTCGCCCCATTGCCGCCCGGCCGCCTGGTGGCCCTGTTCGCCCCGCACATCGCTTACGGCGTCGACAGCGCGCGCCGCTTCTTCGGTTGCGAGATCGCGGGCTTTGACTGGTTCATCGGCGACTATGCCTACGATCCGGACATCGCGCCGTCGCCCGACGACGACGGCAGTTCGCGCCGCCGCATCCTCACGCTGCTCGGTCTGCTGGCGCGCGACGCCGACTCGTGCGAGCTCGAAGAACAAGTCAAGCAGGATCCGGCACTGGCCTACAACCTTCTCAAACTGGTCAATTCGGCCGCGTTCACCGTCACCACGCAAATAACCAGCTTCGCGCAAGCGATCACGGTGCTCGGCCGGCGCCAGTTGCAGCGCTGGCTGCAACTGCTGCTGTACGCGCGCCAGCAACCGGATGGCTTGCCCAACCTGCTGCTACCGCTGGCCGCGCGCCGCGGCGCCCAGCTCGAAGCGCTCGCACGCCTGCAGGGCGACGACCGCGATGCGCAGGACCTCGCCTTCATGACCGGCGTGTTCTCGTTGCTTGACCGGCTGCTGCACATGCCGATGTCCGAGATCGCGGGCGACCTGTACTTGCCCGAGGACGTCTATGGCGCACTCGTCAACCACAGCGGCCAGCTGGGCGCGTGGCTCGAACTGGTCGACGCCAATCCGACCGAGACGGTGCTGCAGGCCGCCGGCGTGAGCCTGGAGCACTGGTGGAGCAGCCAGCTGCACGCCTACCACTGGGCAATCGAGGTGGGCCGCAATGTCTGACGTACGCGAACTGGCCCCGACCGCTTTCGTCCAGGGCACGAGCGCCGTCTGCGACGCCGTCCTGCGCCTGCGCGGCGACGCGCTGGTGCTGGAACTGAGCCGCCTGGTGCGCACCCTGACGGGCAGCGCGCAGGGCCGCTTTGTCCCCGGCCCGGGCCTGGTCGATCCGGGCGTGCCCGGCGGGCGCGTGCTGCGCCATGCGGTGGCCGTGGGCCTCGAGCAATTCGGCTGGTATGAAGTGAGCGGCTTTAACGACCATGCCGAGGCCAGCGCGCACGCGCTCGCCGCGCTCGCGCAACTGACGGCAAGCCTGATGCAGATGCACTCGCTGGCGCAGCGCTCGACCCACGCCTACGCCCAGATGGAAGCGCAACTGGCGCACCAGTCGCAGATCCTCGACCAGATCCACGAGTCGGTGCTGACGATGGACCAGATGGGCTACATCACCAGCTGGAACCGGGGCGCTGAACGCCTGTTCGGGTACACATCGTTCGAAGCGGTAGGCCGCAACATCCTGTTCTTGTACGCCGATGAAGACCTGGGCGACGAGGAGGGCGGCGCGCTGCCTGACCTGTTCGCCGAGCACGGCGGGCGCATGATGGAGGTGAAACGTCGCAAGAAGTCGGGCGACATCTTCTGGGCCAGCCTGTCGCTCTCGCCACTGCGCGACCTGGCCGGCCGCCCGAACGGCCTGATCGCCTACCTGACCGACATCACCGAGCGCAAGCAGGCCGAAGAGCAGCTGCACCATCTGGCCTACTACGACGAACTGACCGGCCTGCCGAACCGCACGCTGTTCGCGCGCCTGGTCGACCAGGCCCTGATGGTGGCGCAGCGCAACGAGACGGCCGGCTGCATCCTGTTCATCGACCTGAACCGCTTCAAGCGCATCAACGACACGCTGGGCCGGCGCATCGGCGACGAACTGCTCAAGCAGGTCGGCCAGCGCTTCAAGGCCACGCTGCGCGACGAAGATCTGGTGGCGCGCCTGTCGGGCGACGAATACGCAGTGGGCCTGGCCGACGTGCGCCAGCACTTCGAAGCCACCACGGTGGCGCAAAAGCTCCAGGCCGCGCTCGACGCGCCTTTCATGATTGCCGGCCACGACCTGCGCGTGGGCGCCAGCATCGGCATCAGCGTCTACCCGCAGGATGGCAACGACGCCGAAACGCTGCTGGCGCTAGCCGACATCGCAATGGAACGGGCCAAGGGCGACGACGCCAACCCGGACCGCAGCGTCGCGTTCTACAGCCAGGACATGAACAAGGGCATGCAGGAGCGCATGCGCATCGAATCCGGCCTGCGCCATGCGCTGGGCAATGGCGAGCTGGTGCTGTACTACCAGCCGAAGTTCGAAATCGCCAGCGGTCGCCTGGTGGGCGCGGAAGCGCTGGTGCGCTGGATGCATCCCGAGCGCGGCATCGTGCCACCCGGCGAATTCATCCCGCTGGCCGAAACCACGGGCCTGATCGTGCAGGTGGGCGAGTGGGTGCTGGAAGAAGCCTGCGCGCAGGCGTCGATCTGGCAACGTTCGGGCATCGCCCCGTTCCGCGTCGCGGTGAACGTGTCGGCCCGCGAATTCACGCCATCGCTGCCGGAGCGCGTGGCCACCACGCTGCGGCGCTATCAGCTCGATCCGTCGTGGCTGGAGCTGGAGATCACCGAGAGCACGCTGATGCACGACGTGGATCGCGTGACGGCGATCATGGACCAGATCACGGCGCTGGGCGTGTCGCTGTCGCTGGACGATTTTGGGACCGGGTTCTCGAGCCTGTCGTATCTGAAGCGGTTCCCGATTCATACTTTGAAGATCGACCGGTCGTTTACGATGGGGATACCGGCGGATGGGAGTGACTGCGCGATTGCGGGGACGATCATCAGCATGGCAAGGCAGTTGTGTTTGCGTGTGATTGCGGAGGGTGTCGAGACGCTGGATCAGCTGGCGTTCTTGCGCGGCGCTGGATGTGACGAGGTGCAGGGGTATTTGTATGCGGCGCCGTTGCCGGCGTATGCGTTCGAGAAGGCGTTGCGGGAGAACTGGGCATTGGTAGGGTGAGAGGGAGATCGTGCGTGAGCGCCACTGTCTTGCCTGGCTCAGAACTCCCTCATCCGGCCTATGATTATGTATAATGCCGTGCAACAGGAAGCGTGGCCGAGTGGTTGAAGGCAGCAGTCTTGAAAACTGCCGACGGTGTGAGCCGTTCGTGAGTTCGAATCTCACCGCTTCCGCCAAGGATACTAAGCAATAGCCCCACATGCTGGGGCTTTTTTTCGTCTTCTCATCGAGGGAATTTCAACGTTGCAGTTCGCAGTCCTCCTGTCCAGTCGAGTAATCATATTGAGAAGCAATGCACAATATGTCGGCAAATATGGATAAGTGCCGATCTTTTGTATAGACTGGCCACATGAGCGAATCAGCTGAACGAATTCTTGCACTTGCAAAGTCCAAAGGCATACTGCGTACACGAGATGTCGACATTGCCGGTGCACCGCGCGCGCTGCTCGCCTCGCTGGCCGACGACGGGCGGTTGCTCAAACTCGGCCGCGGGCTGTATACGCTGCCCGACCGGGCTGCGTCGGAGCACGAAAGCTTTGCTGAAGTAGCTGCACGCAGCGAAAGCGGGGTGCTGTGCCTGCTTTCCGCGCTGCGTTTTCATGATTTGACCACGCAGCAGTCGTCCGACATCTGGCTCGCCATCCCACACAAGGCTCGTGCTCCGCGCTTCGATTATCCGCCGCTCCGGATCATCCGCATGTCGGGGTTGGCAATGACCGAGGGCGTCGAGATTGTAGACGTTGGTGGTGCCGAGGTACGCGTATTCAACGTCGCGAAGACGGTTGCTGATTGCTTCAAATTCCGCAACAAGATCGGCCTCGACGTAGCGCTCGAGGCCTTGCGCGAAGCCTGGAACGATAAGCGTGCGAAGATGGACGACCTGTGGCGCTATGCCGAGATCTGCCGGGTAGCGAATGTCATGAGACCGTATCTGGAAACAGTGGGGAGATTATGAAAGTCGACCCTACACTCTTCTAGGAGCTAATATTACGGTTGTAGAGGAGTTGCAATGGGTACAGAGATCGAGAAATTGAGGTAAAATATTGAGTAAAAAAACTTTTATCTTCCCATATTCTGACTGCAGTTAGTGTCCTCGACCCCGAAATAGATACAGGTTTACTGTAAATTAAAATGTTTTACAACTCGGCTCCCAAATATCTAAGTCTATTTTCAGGTTGTGGCGGACTTGACTTGGGTTTCTCAGACGCAGGATTTGAAGGTGTCCTTAGTGTTGATATTGATGACGCTGCGCTACTGGTTCATTCAGCCAATTTCAAACATCCAGTAAGCAAACTTGACCTTACAAAAGAACTACCCCGTTTAGATCCTGCGGTCGAGATAGACGTTCTATTGGCAGGATCGCCATGCCAAGGTTTCTCGACAGCAGGATTGCGAAAGGTCGATGACCCAAGGAATTCATTGCTTTTTGTGGCTGCTCAAGTTTCGTCCAAGATGAAGCCAAAAGTCGTTGTTGCTGAAAATGTGCCAGGTGCTTTATCAGGGGAACATAAAAAATACTGGACAGCATTGCATGAGCAACTTAGGGCACAAGGGTATAGCACCCAAGAATCTGCATGTGAATAGCGCCGACTTTGGGGTTGCACAACGACGTAAACGTATCTTCCTTATTGCCTGGCGTACTGGTGTCGTAAGTGATTTTCAAATGAAAAAGCTGCCTCCTATATCTCTTGGGGATGTTCTTGGTAATTTGACCGGTCTTGCGAATCATCAGCCAATACTTCTCGATAAAAATTCGGACGACTATAAAATTGCGAGAAGAATTGGCCAGGGTCAAAAGCTGACCAATTCGAGAGGTGGTGATCGAGTTATACACACGTGGGACATTCCTGAAGTCTTTGGAATTACAACTGTGATGGAACGTGTTTTATTATGCAACGTTCTAAAACTGCGTCGACAGGTTCGCCGTCGTGATTTTGGGGATGCCGACCCAGTTTGTACAAAATTGCTAACAAGTATATATGGGGGGGATGTAGTTCAAAGTCTAGTTCATAAAAACTATCTTCGGCAGGTGGGGGATTATCATGACTTAACGAACACATTTAATGGAAAATTTCGGCGTCTTGAGCTTCAAAGTCCGAGCCGAACTGTAGATACCAGATTTGGTGACTTCAGATTGTTTCTACACCCACTGGAAAATAGGGGTTTTACGGTCCGTGAAGCAGCAAGAATTCAAGGTTTTCCAGATAATTTCTCGTTCGCCGGTAGTCTCACTCAACAATTTAGGATGATCGGAAATGCAGTTCCGCCTCCCCTTGCTTACAGCGTCGCACAACTAGTCACGTCGTTTTTGAATAAATGAGTATATCAATTGAATCTCTTGTTCAAGGCTGGGGAGATAACGAATCTGCAGCTTTGCGATTAAGAATTACCAATCTCGAAAAGTGGCTTTATCACACATATGAGCCTGACAAATTCGGAGATGGTGATTTTGAGCAGCGCTTAGAGCGTTGGATTAATAATGTTGCGTCCGATGATGAGAGGCGGACGCTTTTCAAACTTATTACCGAAATTTTCTATATTGGGCCAGTAGAGTTTGAAGAACTTTACAGGTGTGCATATCAAGGACCTATAGCCCGTTGGTTAATTGACGTGGAAGCCATTGACATCAGTTCAGTAGATTCCCATCTTCGACTTATTGAAGCCGCAAGTAGAACATGGTTCTGCCCAGTATCTGACAGCTTCAGAGTGAATGCATTTTTTCATATAAACAATTTGGCCGCAGGAGCGAGTCTGCGACCTGATTGGCGCTCGCTATACGAACTTGGCGATCCAAAAAAGATAGCTGAGTACGTAAGGCGTAGTGGCATTACAAGGCTAGTATTGTTGGAAGATTTTGTTGGCGGTGGTTCACAAGCCATCGAGGCTGTTGAATTCGCAACGAAGATACCCGGATTGCAGGTATTATTTGTCCCACTTGTGATATGCCCTGATGGAGTATCACGAATGCGAGTTACCGAAGAAAATATATGTTACGCGCGTCCCGGAGCCTTTAAGTACGAAGCTGTTATGGAGCTTCCATCTACAGCTTTCTTAACGCCCAGTCAAAGTCCATTCACCAATAACGGTCCATTTACAGACGCAGTTCGGAAGTTACTGAATGATACGTATCCGCAGGTTGGTGGTGGGCTACTTCCAGGTCCTCTAAAGCCATATCATCCCTATGGATATCCTCATCACAAACCTACTGGTGGATTGGTAGTTATGTACAGCAACACTCCTGATAATACTCTGCCAATAATTCATTGGCGTCCCAAGAGTAAATCTTGGAGTCCATTGTTTCCGAGGCACAGCCGCGACTAGAGGTATATATGGCGAGTAATCCTTTTCATGATCTTTATCTAAGCGAAGCTATTTCTGAAGATGATTTGGTGCGTTTTTTTAGCCCAATTATTGTAGAGCATTCAGGAGTGGTATTCGAGTCTGGCAATGTAATCATCCGTGGTCTACAAGGGACCGGGAAGACGATGTTGCTAAATCTGCTGCGCCCTGAGTTACGATTGGCATACAGGCGTGCGAATGTACAATTTCCTGTGCCTCCGCGTGCTTCTCAGTTCATCGGAGCAGGGATTAATTTAAGAAAATGCGGAATCCTTGAATTTGCTCAGTTAATAGACAAAGGAATAACACCTAAAGAGTTTCAGGAGCTGGCTCTTCTATTTGCTGATTTTTTCAATTATTGGGTGGTTTCTGATCTTATTGATTCAATTTGCCTCTTTTATGAAGCAGGGGACGCAGACTTAAAAAGTGAGATTGGACTTAAAGGTAGTTACGAAAGGTTAGATGACTTCGCGCGAAAGCTTTCTACCGATGATTGTTGGTTCGGAGCGTTAGATGGCGTAGATGATTTGAATTCTCTCAAATCAAAAATTAGCGAAAGAATTGCAAATTATCGCAGATATTTAAATCTTAATGTCGATGAGTTGCCGTTGTCGATTACCGAGACGAAAACAGTAATCGGCGACCCAATACTTAAAGCAGTAGATGCCCTTCGCCAAACGGACGTTATCGATGAAAAGACAAAAATTTTTGTTCGTATTGATCAATATGAACAATTAACGACCCTTAACGTTCTAGGAACTCAATATGGAACTATCTGTCAGGAGCTTATCCATAAAGCGTTAGGCGCGCGTGATGGTAGAGTATCCTATCGGATTGGTACTCGTACGCATGGGTGGGACGAGAGGCCTGCGATTTATCGCACAAATGATGTGCTAGAACGCAAGCGTGACTTCGACATTCACGATATGGACGAAATTTTCCGACGTCGTGAGAATCGGGCCACATGGCGATTTCCTGAGTTTGCTCAGGATATTTTTCTCCGAAGAATTAAGGGCAGCGAGTATATGGAAGGAGGTGTTGTTCCTTCAATGGGTATCGTTCTTGGTAAAAGTCTGACCGCGACTTCGCGTGCTGACGCGTATGTCTCTAATCCCGAAAGTCGACGTCGATTGATTGAAGTTGCAGTTTTGGGTTTGCCGTCCGAAACACCCGGGAATTGGATCGAATATGTGAAGCGATTATCAGCAGAAGACATACTTTCAGCTTGGCTCGCTAGTGCTTGGATTAGGCAAAAGATTGTTCCAAAAAAAGGCGCAATATCAAATGTGCAGCCTCCAAGTGATGGTTCTTTACCTTGGACCGACAAACCATATTGGCAGAAAGAGCGTGTTCAACTTGCTTTAATGCAGTTGGCATCAGCTAATCGGCAAGCGCCAATGTGGAGCGGAGAGGGGGATGTATTAAGTTTAAGCGATGGACAAATTTTACTATTTCTGTTTATTGTCCAACATATATGGGATGCTTGGCTTCGCGAACGACGGGGCGGAAAATTCAATGACTTCAGTTTTCCAATTAGGCAAGAGGTGCAGAGCCAAGGCGTTCGAGAAGCCAGTAGCGAATGGCGTTCGAAACAGACTGAAGGACCGAACGCATTTAAAAGAAAAACTTTTGTCGATGCCTTGGGTGAGCGTCTGTATGTCAGTTTGACCAATGATAAGTCCATGTCAAATCCCGGTGCAAACGGGTTTTCGATTGAAAATGGCGACCTATTGGCCAACGTAGAGATCAGGGACTTTTTGATGGATGCGGTTAGTTATGGAGACCTAGTGCAAGCGGAACACACGTCAAAAAAGAAAGGTGAACGCCGTACAAAATATTATCTGACGCCAATATTGAGTCCGTATTTTCGTATTCCTAGTGTTCACACTAAAGAGCCAGAATATGTTACCGCAAAAGAAATATCAGGTTGGATGCAAGGAACCTCGGCTGCACTGACCGCCAAACAAATCGAGCGGAAAGCTCTCAAGATTGACGAAGTGCAAGAGAATAAACAAAAAAGTTTGTGGGACGACAATATTTTATGATCAATGGAGCTTTTCGGCCTTGGGGTAAGCTGCAATGGCTTCTCGGTTCCCCGTCCCTGCAGAATCTGGAATGGTTTCTCATTGGTGTCATCTCAACGCAAGATCGTTGTCTGTCGACTTTGCGCCATGGAAACTCAACCTTTAAGCTCTGTCATGCGGCGTTTTTGGAAATTGTCGACGAGCCATCTCAGTTTTCGAATCTGAGTGAAATTCGTCGCGATCAAAATAGAAGAATTTTTGAGATAGAAACTAATTTTTTAGCCCGAGAAAATCATGTGTTTGGGATTTTTGATCCGATAAGATCGCTAAAGCGGCTGGTTGATAGTTGGTTGGCAAGTGGCAAAGCCGGAAACGTAATTTTGGATGTATCTACATTGCCAGAGAGATTTCTTTTCCCGATATTGCGCTGGCTAATAGCCTCCCAAGTTGTCGAAAATCTAGTAGTAACCTGTATGATTCCTGAGAAATATACTCATGAGGATCTAGCATTCGATGCCCAAGATGCCAGTCATTTACCTACATTTGCGAATGATCCAGCACAAACGGAAAAAACTATAAAACAGGTAATTGTTGGAGTTGGTTTTCTGCCATTCAGTTTGCCTGATTGGCTCAAGAAAACTTATTCCAACCCCAGATCGAGGATATCACTAATATTTCCGTTTCCATCAAATCCCGACAACGTGAGAAAAGGTTGGGAATTTGTTAGACGGGTAGATGCCAATGTAAGTTTGAATGATGATCGTCAGATATCGCGGGTTGCAGCGTATGATATATCTGGTTGCTTTGATCGAATTAACTTAATTACATCAAATGGAAGTTCTCCTGCTGTATATGCTCCGTTCGGACCTAAGGCGCATTCGGTCGCGATGTGCCTCCAAGCCTTGAGGACCGGTGCTGAAGCATATTTTGCACATCCATCTTATTATCACCCAGAATACAGTACGGGTATTCGATTGAATAACAATTCGCCTGATGGGAATGCGTACGCAATTAAGCTGTCTGGAAATAGTTTGTACCTATGAGAGCGCTTGATCGAAATAGAAGTAAATAATTTATTAACTGAGTAATTTTCGAAAATTATTGTACGGTTTGGATGCAGATAGCGCGATTGGGTAAGTGAAAAAATATTTAATCAAGGCACTCATGTGCGGACAGTCGTCATTCTTTTGGATCCCGCAGCATATAGCTAGCATCATCTAATCTGGGTTTAATCAGATAATCTTACTTATAGGCGAAATACCTTGAAGTGATGCAGTTTGAAATTTATAGCTGTTGGACGAGGCCATGACGTCGTTCGATTGTACAAAAGTTGCTAGGCATCGGACTTGAACTTTAGACAAGTGTCCCCCGACGCAAATCGGGCTACACTGGAATCAGTATAGGTCGATATCTTCTAACTAAGCGTTTGATAGAATTTGGCACCTGCAAATCTGAAAAAATAATTCTGTCACCAAGGCGAGTCCTGTTGGAGCACTGCCTTCGACGACTTCCAATCCTAAGTTGTTGTTTGGCCTCTTGCCCAAACAACAACTGTAAATATTGTCAGACGAAAAGCCATGTTTCTTTTTCGAAATCTGGCTGAAGTGCGTGGATAATCGACCCCCTCAGCGACATCGCTTGCGCCCCACTTCCCATCCATCATGAAAAACTTCAGCATCAAGTACGTGATCGCCGCCGTCATCGGCTTGCTTATCCTTGCCGTGATCACCGTCGGCGCCCTTGGCTACCACGCCACGCAGCGCTCCGTTGACCTCCTCGAAAACCTCGCGCTCACCACGGCCAACCAGCAGATCGGCATGTCCGACCTGAAAATGCGCATGGAAACCAACCGCAGCCATATCCTGCAGGCGCTGCAGCACAATCCTGAAAACAAGCACGCGTCGCTGCACAACCACCCGTTGACGTTCCACAGCGATTTCATCGCCAAGAACAGCGAAGAGATGCGCAAGGAGCAGCAGGAGCTGCAGGCGAGTTTGCGCTTCCCCGAAACGCGCGAGCGTTTTGCTGCATGGATGACGGCCAGCGACAATCTGGGCATCGACATGATCGGCAATGCCATGCGCGCGATTCAATCCGGTCAGTGGGATGACGCCAACCTGATGCTCGGCAAGCAGATCAACCCGACCTACAACAAGTCGACCGAGGCATTTGCGGCACTGCAGAAGCTGATGAGCGAGCGCAACATCCGCCAGGGCAAGGAACTGCACCAGGAACTCGCCGTGCTCAACACGGTCGTGATTGCCGCCATCGTCGTGGCGATCCTGCTTAGCATCGGCGCCGCGTTCTACCTGGTCAGTGCGATCAATACGCCGCTGATGCAGGCCGTGGCCGTGGCACGCCGTGTTGCCGATGGCGACCTGAGTGTCCAGGCGCCGGTCAAGTCGACCAATGAATTCGGCCAGCTGCTGGCTGCCTTGCGTGACATGACCGCATCGCTGGCCGGCATCGTCAAGGATGTGCGCAGTGAAAGTGAAGTGATTGCCACGGCGTCGACCCAGATCGCTGCCGGCAATATGGACCTGTCGGCGCGTACCGAGCAGCAGGCCAGCGCGATCGAAGAGACGGCTGCATCCGTCGAAGAGCTGACCAGCACCGTGCGCCAGAATGCAGAAAATGCACGTCAGGCCAATGAGCTGGCGGCATCGGCCACGCAGATCGCCACCCGTGGTGGTTCAGTCGTGACCGAAGTCGTGGGTACCATGGGCGAGATCAATGCGTCGGCACGCAAGATCGTCGATATCATCGGCGTCATCGATGGCATCGCGTTCCAGACCAATATCCTGGCGCTCAATGCAGCAGTCGAAGCAGCGCGTGCCGGTGAACAGGGCCGCGGCTTTGCCGTCGTTGCGAGCGAAGTGCGCAATCTGGCGCAGCGTTCGGCCAGCGCCGCCAAGGAAATCAAGGAACTCATCGGCGACTCGGTCAGCAAGGTGGATGCGGGCACGCGCCTGGTCGACCAGGCCGGTGCAACGATGGAAGAAATTTTGCAGAGCGTGCGCCGGGTGGCGGGCATCATGGGTGAGATCAGTGTGGCCAGCGCCGAGCAGAGCTCGGGCATCGAGCAGATTCACCACGCGATCAGCCAGATGGATCAGGTGACGCAGCAGAACGCCGCCCTCGTCGAGGAAGCTGCCAGCGCTGCCACCTCGTTGCAGGAAAGCGCTGCCGGGCTGGCCGATCGCGTCAGTGTGTTCAAGGTCGCGCCGGCCGCCGTGTCAGCCCCGGTGCAAGCCGTGACGACGCGCCGCCCGAACGCGATTACGTTCCAGGCGCAACTGGCCTGATGTAAATCCGAGCGCCAGAAACTGGCGCTTCAGCGACGCTCGCCAGCCTTGGCGGGCGTCGTTTGCGCCGCATCGATGTCGGCGCCCCAGGCATCCTTGCCCATCACTGCGGTTCCGTTGGCGGTGAAGTCCATGATGGCGTCGGCCGCACGCGCATAGCGTTCCCACGTTGGCAGTCCGGCCCCGTTCGGATCCCCGCGCTTCGCAAAATTCACCATATACGTACTCATCGTCTTGCCCATGCCAAGATCGCGGGCCGTCGCCTGCGCGCCGTACTTGATCGCCACTGTGTCGAAGAAGAACGGAATATCGGTCGCATGCCCGGCGCCAGCGCCCGGTTTTTCATTTGCCTGGTGCACGTACGAAAAGCGGTACGCATACACGGGCGCGCCGTGCCCGGCCAGCGTCGCTGCAAGGCTGCGCGCACCGGCCACCATATACCCGGTCTTGCCGCCGATATCGGCGCTGGTCGCACCGATCATCACCGGCACCTTGTGCATGCGGCCTTCGGCAAACGCGGCGCGTGAATCGATGGCCAGCTTGCCGTCGACATATGGCCCGTGGTACGTCGGCTTGTCGCGCTGCATGAAGTTGGCCAGGTTCAAACCGTCGGCGATTGCGTCTGCCGGCAGCGCCCGCAGTTTCTCCAGCGCTTTTGGATCGTCCGCCGCGATGCCCTTGCCGGCGGCGAAATTCACGCCAATGCGTTCGATGTCCGCCAGCGGCGTCGGCGCCGTCCCGCCATCGCCGCCCGACATGACCACTGCCTTGGCAAACAAGCTCTTGCTCATTGGCGAAGTCAGCAGCGTATTGACCGACATGCCGCCCGCCGATTCACCGGCGATCGTGACATTCGCCGGATCGCCGCCAAACGCCGCCACATTGCGCTTGACCCATTCCAGCGCCGCGAGTTGGTCCATGAAGCCGTAGTTGCCAACCACGCCTTTAGTGCCGCTGGTGCCCGTCTCGCGCGTCAGCTGTGGATGGGCAAAGAAACCAAAGCGCCCGATGCGGTAATTGAAGCTGACGACAAGCGCGCCCTGTTTCGCGAGTTCAGCGCCGGAATAGGTTGGGGGCGACGCGCCCCCGTTGACGAAGCCGCCGCCATAGATCCAGACGATCACGGGAAGTGGGCCCTTGGCATCGGCCGGCTTCCAGACGTTCAAGTACAGGCAGTCTTCGCTTGGCGTTGTGCCCAGCGGTGCGGCGTCGCTGGGGAAGGGCACTTGCATGCAATCGGCCGCGTAGGCGGTGGCCTGCCGCACGCCCGGCCACGGCTTGGCGGGTACTGGCGGGCGCCAGCGCAGCGTGCCCACCGGCGGGGCGGCGAACGGGATCCCTTTCCAGCTGGCGATGCCTGCATCGCTCGAGCCTGCCACCTTGCCCGTGTCGACGGTAATCACCGGTGCGTCTGGCGATGCGGTTGCGCCAGAGGCGGCCACGATGAGCGACATGGCAAGCAGGGGAGGAAGGGAACGATGCAACATGAATGGGCCTCTTGATCGGTGGTTGAACGGTTGTCGGTAATAGTACGCGAGCAGCCAGCGCACCGGCGGTACCCGAGCGCAGCCAGGGTTCGGGTGCCATCGCAGCGTAAAGATAGTCAGTGCCCCCTATCTCCGTTACAGTGTTGCAATTCATCCAAAATAGCGGCCTGGAAATGTATTTCCACGGCGCATCTGAATTAATCCGAATTCACTCCCGGTTTCGGCGCTATCATGATGAGCTATTACCCGTTTGCTAATACCGCACATGCAAGGTTTGCTCTGTAGATTTCGACTGTCCACCCTGATGACCCTGGCCGTGTGCGCCACGGTGGCACTGACGGTCGCTCTGCTGCTGGCGGTGGTCAACCATTTTGCGGTGCGCCAGGCCAATGCTGAAGCGCAGCTTCGGCTGCAACAGTTGTCATGGCAGATGCGCGATTCGCTCAACCGCGTGGTCGAGCAGGCCACGGGCGACGCCCGCCTGCTGGCCGCCTTGCCGCAAGTGCGCAACGCGCGCAGCCCGGCGTCCGCGCGCGTTGCGCTGGAAAGCCTGCAGCAAACCTTCCCCGATTACGCCTGGATCGGCCTGGCCGACATCGATGGCAAGGTCACTGCCTCGACCAAAGGCCAGCTCGAAGGCGCCGACGTCAGCGCCCGGCCCTGGTTCAAGTCGGGCCAGGTCGGCGTGCGCGCCACCGATTACCATCCTGCCGTCATGCTTGAAAAGCTCATGCCCCACGGTACCGATCCGTGGCGATTTGTCGATGTCTCCACGCCCGTGTTCAGCCACGACGGCGAGATGTTTGCCGTGCTCGGCCTGCACCTGAGCTGGGACTGGGCACGGCGCCAGGCGCGCAAGCTCCTGACGCCGGCGCTGCGCGAGTACGGCGCCGAGATCCTGGTCGTGCGCAATGACGGGACCGTCATGCTTGGCCCGCAAGAACTGGTCGAGAAAAAGATTTCAACGGAAAGCCTGCGCCGCGCCAGGCTCGGCGACACGGGCGCGCTGCGTGAAGCGTGGCCCGATGGGCGTACCTATCTCACCGGCTATAGCCAGACGGGCCAGATCGGCAACGAGGCGTCGCTGAACTGGGCGGTGCTGGTGCGCCAGGACGAAGACAAGGCGTTACAGAGTGCCAAGCTGCTGCAGCACCGGATGCTGATGTGGAGCGGCTTGCTGGGCGTGGTGCTCGCCGTCGTCGCGGCCTTGCTGGCGCAGCGCCTGGCGCGTCCGATGACGCGCTTGGGCGAAGCGATCGAGCGGGTGACGGAAGCCACTGCCAGCGGTCACGAGTTGCCGACGATTCCGCATATCCAGGGCTTCTACGAAGCCAATATGCTGTCGCGCACGATGCGCAACCTGGTCGAGAGCGAAGAACAATACCGGCGCGCCCTGCAGCAGATGAATGAACACCTGGAATCGAAGGTGGCGCAGCGTACGGCGGAACTGCAGGCGCTGCTGCTGCGCGACGTGCTCACGGGCTTGCCGAACCGGCGGGCGCTGCTCGAAACGTTGCCCGAAGCGATGGGCCGCGCCAGCCGGGGTGGGCGTCCGGCGGCGCTGCTGTTCATCGACATGGATGGCTTCAAGGCGGTCAATGACAACCACGGCCACGAAGAAGGCGACGAGCTGCTGCGCCAGTTTGGCGCGCGCCTTGCCGAGTCGATCCGCATGACCGATATGGTCGCGCGCCTGGCGGGTGACGAATTTGTCGTCGTGCTGGAAATGCTGACCTCGCGCACCGATGCCGAGGAAACTGCCTGGAAGCTGCTCGACCGCCTGCGCGAGCCATATGCGCTCAGCACCACCGACGTCACCGTGGGCGCCAGCATTGGCGTCGCGGTGTTTGCGCCGGGCGATAAGCCCGATCTCGATGCTTGGCTGGCGCGCGCCGACCATGCCATGTACGCCGCCAAGCGCGGCGGCAAGAATGCGGTGGCGCTGGCTGCCGTACCGATTTGAGGCGCAGGCTGGCCTTCACGCCCCAAGTTGTCCTTTGCGATTGCCAGTAGCCTCCATGAACCAGATCAGTCAGATCATTGCCACCATCAAGCGTCAGCTGAAACTGCAGGGGCTGACCTACCGTGACGTTGCCGTCGCGCTCGACTTGTCCGAGCCGAGCGTCAAGCGCCTGTTCGCCAGCGAGCAATTTACCCTCGACCGGATCGTCGAAATCTGCAGCCTGCTCGGCTTCACGCTGGCCGAGATCACGCAGGAAGCCCAGGCCGGCCAGCGCCGCCTGCGCACGCTCAGCGCCGGGCAGGAAGCCGAGCTGGTGTCGGATCCGAAGCTGCTGCTCGTCGCCGTATGCGCGCTGAATCACTGGCGCATGCTCGACATCCTCGGCGCCTATGCCCTGACCGAAGCGCAATGCGTGCAGCACCTGCTCCATCTCGACCGCCTGCAACTGATCTCGCTCTTGCCCGGCAACCGCATCCGCGTGAACGTGGCGCGCGATTTCGACTGGTTGCCTGACGGGCCGATCCGGGCGTACTTCCGCGAGCAGGGCTTGCCCGAATTCGTGGCCGGTGCGTTCGGCGGGGTGGGCGAGTCGCTCGATTTTGCGCATGGGATGCTGACCGAGAGCGCGCGCGCCAAGCTGCAGCAGGAGCTGCGCCAGTTGCGCAGCCGCTTTGCGCAATTGCACGACGAAAGCCTGGCCGCGCCGCTGGCGCAGCGGCGTGGTACCGGCTTGCTGCTTGCACTGCGCGAATGGGAGCCAGCAGGCTTTGCGGCGCTGCGCCGGTAGCGTATGATCGGTTGCACGTACTGCACAGTGCCGGATTGGAAGCAGGCGCTTCTGTAAAGTAATGTGAAGTAATAGACAGATGGATTCGCGGCATTTCGCGGATAGTAGGTGTCAGGGAGAGTGTGACGCCATGAAAATGTCTTTCATCGCTATGGCCGTGCTGGGTTCAAGTACGGTATGTGCTTCGGCGCAGGAATCGGTGGCCACCGCAAGGGACGCCGGCAATGTTGCGATCCCTGAAACCGTGTGCGCGCATGATTGTCTGGTCCAGCTCCAGTTGGGCGCGCGCGCCGATGGCGTGAATGCGCCCGCGGGCAATGCCGTCTTCACCCGTGAGTCTGCCGCCGAGCCCGAGCCAACCCCCGCGCACATCGGTGCCGGCACGCTGACCGTGGGCCGGCAATTCAATATCGACTACACAACGCTCAATGACGTGGGCGATCCGTTTCACGGCGGCCTGGCCGCCCAGGCTGCGCCACGCGGCGCACGCGCCGACGACAGCGTCGCTTACGAAGGCAAGCTTGCTGGCGTGTCGACCGGCGCCAAGTGGGGCAAGGGCGATGTCGACGGTTCGCCCTCGGGCCGCGCTTGGGGCATGTCGGTCGGCGTCAATCTCGGGCCACTGACCATTCGCGCGGCCCACCAGAACCGCAACGTGGCCAAGGTCACGCGCTACGACCAGATCGACATCACGATGGCGGCCAAGAATTCCATCGTTGCCGCCAATATGCGCTTCGACTGGGGCACGGCGTACGCCGCCTACAGTGCCAGCCGCGGCTGGGGCAACTCGCCGCTGTTCAATCCCGATAATCCCTACAGCGCCGGCGTGGCCGCCACGCGTTCCACCAACAGCCGCGACGTGCTGGCCGGTGTGGCGGTGCCCATGAGCCACTCGACCACGCTGCTGGCCTCCTACATCCGGCGCAACGACCGCGACCTGTCCAACCGCGATGCGCGCCAGGTCGCCGTTGGCGCCAGCTACGCCGTCTCGCGCCGCATGGATTTCTATGCCGCCTATTCGCGCATCCAGCATCTGGCCGGCGTGCACGCGGGCGTCAAGCCGGGCAGTGGCTCGTCGCTCAACGTCGGGATGCGGCGCGCATTCTGATCGCGCCGTGCCCGTTCGTGCGCCGGTCCTGCGTTGCGACAGGAATCGGCGAAATTCAGTAATGTGTCTCCATGGTTCATTAACTATTGAGGAGACCTTATGACTGGTACCAGCACACTTGATCCGGATAACTTCCCTGAAGCACCAGACCGCAGCCTGGGCAAGGGCCATGGCGTCGACGCACTCGGCCCGAGCGACTTGTCGGACACCGGCAGCGATGTCGTGGGCGGTCCTGGCTTTGCCAGCAATATCGATCCTGAGCAGACGCTCGACTTCGACGGCGGCACCACGTCCGACCTCGAAGCCGGTCATGCAGGTGAAACGGCCGGGCCTGATGTCGGCGACGCCGATTTCTCGGGCGACAGCGACCGCAGCGGTACGGGCGAACGCGCCGCAGCCGGGCGCGACGCCGTTGTCAGGGATGGCGCCGATATCGACACCGACCGCATTGAATCCATCCCCGATCTGCCACTGACCGAGGATGACACCGACTTCTTAACGAGTCTTCCGCCGGGTCAGGACGTAAGCCGCTAACAAGGCGCCGCTGCCCAGCAGGGCGGCGTTGATGTACTTCGAGCGCAGCGCTGCCGCCGTGTATTCGCTGTGCTCGATGACGTGATGTGGCGAGCCCTGGCGCTCACGCAATTCACGTGTGTAGTCGGGCTTGTGCAGGGCGTCGCGCCGGCTTGGGTCGGTGTCGACGTCCAGCTTCTGGTTCACAAACATTGTCGCCTGCAGGAATTTATCGAACACGCGTGGCAGCAAGCGCGCTCCCGTCGAATTCATCTTGGCCGCACCGCCGACGAACACGTCGCGTTTCGGATGCTGGGCCGCATACAAGATTGCATCAGCAACGATTTCTGGCGCATAGACCGGCGCCGGCAGCTTCGGTTCCTTGTCCATATAGTTTTTTGCGTGCACCGCAAACATGGTGTCGATCCCGGTTGGCTTGATCAGCGTGACCGACATCGGTGCGCCTTCTTTGTCCAGTTCGATGCGCAGCGAATCCGTAAAGCCCTTCACGGCGTGCTTGGACGCCGCGTACATGCCTTGCAGCGGGATGGCGTGGTCCGACAGCTCGCTGCCCAGGTTGATCAGCGCGCCGCCGCCGCGCAGCTTCATGCGCTTGACCGCTTCCATCGAGCCATTGACCACGCCCCAGAAGTTGGTCTGGAACAGGCGGTGGTGGTCTTCGGGCGCCACATCTTCCATCCGGCCGAAGATCGAGATGCCCGCGTTATTGATCCAGGTGTCGATACGGCCGAAGCGCTCGATCGCGGCGTCGCCAATGCGCGCCACATCGTCGATATTGCCCACGTCCGCCGTGACAGTGACGACCTCGGCGCCGATCGTGGTCAGTTCTTCAGCCAGGTGGGCGAGGGCGTCGTCGGCGCGTGCCGCCAGCACCAATTTGGCGCCGCGTTCGGCGGCCATGCGGGCGGTGGTCAGGCCGATGCCGCTGGTGGCGCCCGTGATGACGATGACTTGCTCATTGATTTTCTTCAGTTTGACTGACATGGATGATCCTTTTTTCTTTGATTTGGTCGAGGAGGGAGTTATTGAAATGATCACTTCGTGTTGCATAGTGATATTTCAAGAGAAAACGTGGCGCGCGGGTGACGTGACGGGGCAGGTAGTCGCCGGATAACGAAAAACGCCGTTCCCACACGATGCGGGAACGGCGTTTTACGAGAACTGCGCGGGCGCAGGCGCGGACAGGCGACAGGTTATTTCTTGGAATAAATCTGATCGAACACACCGCCATCGGCAAAGTGGGTTTTCTGCGCCGCGGTCCAGCCGCCGAAATCGCTGATCTGGAACAGCTTGATCTGCGGGAACTGCGACGCGTATTTCTTGGCGAATTTCTCGACCGAAGGGCGGTAGTAGTTCTTGGCGATGATGTCCTGGCCCTGGTCGCCGTACAAAAATTCGAGGTAAGCCTGCGCCACTGGCCGCGTACCGCGCTTGTCGACGGTCTTGTCGACCACGGCCACCGGTGGCTCGGCCAGGATGCTGACCGACGGTGCGACGATCTCGAACTTGTCCGGGCCGAGTTCACGCAGTGCCAGCAGCGCCTCGTTTTCCCAGGCCAGCAGCACGTCGCCGATGCCACGCTCGACGAAGGTCGTGGTGGCGCCGCGGGCGCCGGAATCGAGTACCGGCACGTTCTTGTACAGGCGCGCCAGGTAATCACGCGCTTTGGCGTCGGTGCCGCCTGGCTGGCGCAGCGCGTAGCCGTAGGCCGCCAGGTGGTTCCAGCGTGCGCCGCCGGACGTCTTCGGATTCGGCGTGATCACCGAAACGCCCGGCTTGACGAGGTCGCCCCAGTCGCGGATCTGTTTTGGATTGCCCTTGCGCACCAGGAATACGATGGTCGACGTGTACGGCGCGCTGCGGTATTTGAGTTTTTGTTCCCAGCCCGGATTGATCAGGCCCTTGTCGCGGATGGCGTCGATGTCATACCCCAGCGCGAGGGTGACGACATCGGCCTGCAGGCCGTCGATCACCGAGCGTGCCTGCTTGCCCGAGCCGCCGTGCGATTGCTTGATCGTGACGTTGTCGCCGGTCTTTGCTTTCCAGTGCTTGGCAAATGCCGCATCGAACTCGTGGTACAGCTCGCGCGTCGGATCATACGATACGTTGAGCAGGCTGATGTCGGCGGCAAATGCAGGCGCGTGCGCCAGAAGGGTCAGGGCTGCCAGCGAGCTGATGAAGGTTTTGCGAAGCATCGAGTGTCTTTCTTCAGGTTAGAGACGGTAGAGTACGGTCTCGGCCTGTAGAAAGAAAACGAATAAATTCAAGCAACCTTATACGATTTCTGCGCCGGCACAGGTGGGCTCAGTTTGCCTTGGACAGGATGACCAGCCAGCGGCGGAACAGCAGGATCTCGACGTGGCCGGCTTCGACGCCCGTATCGCACTCGATGACTGGATTCACGGCGTAGAAACGCTTGCGGAAGTCGCGGGTCACCAAAATTTCGCGACGGCCAATGCGGACCATGAAAGGGGTCGGGGCGTGTTCCATACCAAAAGAGCTATTGAGCGTGGTCATGTTCGTTTCCTCGTATCGAGTGGTTATGCAGTGAGGTAAGAATACCATAACTACTGTATGAATCAACAGTTACTGTTCGGGCATACAGTAGTTTTTGCTGTGTGTGGTATTTTCGCCAAGTCAGTCATAATCGCGTCATCATGACCAAAACACTGCCTCGTCTCCAACGCTTTGCCGCCAACCGCTTTTCCGCCGAGGGCGAATACGGGCTGCACCTGACCATTGGCGTGGCGCTGCTGCTCGCTGCGATGGCGGTGTTCGCCCAGCTTGCCGGCGCCGTCGTGGCCGGCGCGCCGATTACCCAGTTCGATGCCGAGATCGCCTACTGGCTGCACCTGCACGCGCGCCAGGGCGGCCTCTTGCGTGACGTGCTCCTGCTCATCACCCACATTCACAGCACGCCGGGCATCCTCATCATGGCGTTCTGCGCCGCGCTGTGGCTGTATCGCAGCGGTCACCGTTACTGGACGATGGCGGTCATCGCCAGCGTGCCGGGCGGCATGCTGCTCAACGTCGCGCTCAAACACACATTCGAGCGTGCCCGGCCGCACTTCGACGAGCCGATCGTCACCTTGACCACCTACAGTTTCCCCAGCGGGCACACGATGGCCGCCACCGTGCTGTATGGCGTGCTGGCCTGCTACTTCGCGCGGCGCGCCCATACATGGCCGGGCAGGGTGCTGCCGTTCGTGCTGGCGGCCCTGATGATTGGCGCCGTGGCGTTTTCGCGCATGTATCTCGGCGCGCACTATCTCACCGACATCCTCGCCGCACTGACGGAGGGCTGCGGCTGGCTCGCAATCTGCATCGGCGGCACCGCTACCCTCAATCGCCGCCGCAGGGCCCGTGAACAGCGCCAGTCCGGCGCGACCTCACCCCAAGACATGTAAGGAATTTTTCGATGCGCACTCTCGTTCACTTGTCCGACCTGCACTTTGGCCGCGTCGACCAGGCCCTGCTCGGTCCGTTGCGCGAGCTGGTGCACAGCATCGCGGCCGACGTCGTCGTCATCTCGGGCGACCTGACCCAGCGTGCCAAGGTGGAAGAATTCGAAGAGGCGCGCGCGTTTCTCGATTCGCTGCCCGGGCCGCAGATCGTCGTGCCGGGCAACCACGATATTTCGTTGTACAACGTACTGCGCCGGTTTGCCCGGCCGCTGTCGCGCTATCGCCGCTACATCACCGACGATCTCGAGCCGGTCTTCATCGATGACGAGATCGCCGTCGTGGGCGTCAACACGGCCCGTTCACTGACCATCAAGGACGGGCGCGTCAGCCACGAGCAGATCGCCGCACTGCGCGAGCGCCTGAGCGGCCTGAGCCCCGACGTCACGCGCATCGTGGTCACGCACCACCCGTTCGACTTGCCCGATCATTTCGAAAAGCGCGACCTGGTCGTGCGCGCGCCGCTGGCGATGGAAGTGTTTGCCGAAACCGGCGTCGATATCCTGATGGCCGGGCACATGCACGCCAGCCACGCCGGCAGCACGGCGGCGCGCTACCAGATCGATGCCTATGCGGCGCTGGTGATCCAGGCCGGCACGGCGACCTCGACGCGTGGGCGCGGGGAAGTCAATTCGTTCAATGTGGTACGGGTCGATGCGCAGCGGGTCGAGATCGACCGCTATGGCTGGGATGCGGTGGGCGGCAAGTTTGAGCTGGTCAATACCGAAAAGTTCATGCAGGCCGGCAGCGTCTGGTCGCCGCACACCGACGGCATGCTGGCAGCGGGGCTCTGAGGCCCCGCCAGGCGCGCTCAGATCCAGTATTCGGTCAGGCGCGCCATCGCTTCGCGCAGGCGGTCGGACCATGGCCGCCGCTTCCACGCGTCGAGCTTGATTTCCTTCGAATGCACGACGTCTTCCTTGAACGCCGCTTCCATCTCGCGCCCGAAGGCCGGGTCCAGCACGACCACATTGACTTCATAGTTGTGAATGAAACTGCGGCGGTCGATATTGGCCGAGCCGATGGAGGACCACATGCCATCGATCACTGTAGTCTTGGCATGCAGGACCGCCACCTGCAACTGGTGGATGCGCACGCCGCCCGCGAGCAGCTCTTCGTAGAACGATTCGCCCGCATGCCGGATGAAGCCGTGATCGGACACGCCCGGCAGCACGAGCTGCACGTCCACGCCGCGTTTGGCAGCAGCGATCAGGCCGTCGACGATCTGGCGGTCCGGCACGAAGTAGGCGGCCGTCAGGTAGATCGATTTCTTCGATTCGCCGATGGCGACGACGAGTGACTTGTAGATGGACGAATCGTGGTCCGGGGATGTGGCCAGCACGCGCACCACCTTGTCGCCCGCAGGCGCCAGTTGCGGGAAATAATCGATCTGCGGCAATTCACCGGCGTCCTGGTGCACCCAGTTGTCGATGAAGGCCCACTGCAGCGCGCCGACGGCCGGCCCCTGGATCTTGATGTGCGTGTCGCGCCAGCCGACCTTGTCCTGGCTCACGTCGTCCGGGCGCTTTTTGGACCGGAACAGCGAGCTGTTGGCATAGGTGCTGCTGATGTTGATGCCGCCGGTGAATGCCACGAGGCCATCGACGATCATGATCTTGCGGTGATCGCGGTTGTTCAGCGCCCATTTGCCGGGCCGCTTGGTGGGGTCGACCGGATTGAAGACCAGCACGTTCACGCCCGCCTGGCGCAGCCGGTCGAAGAATTCCTTCGGTGTGGCCAGCGTGCCGACCCCGTCGACCATGATATTGACCACGACGCCTTCGCTGCGTTTCTGCATCAGGATCTCGGCAAACTGCCCGCCAATCTCGTCGTGGTCGAAGATATAGGTTTCCAGGTTGATCGATTTTTTGGCCCCGCGCGCCGCTTCCATCATCGCGCGCATCGTCGCCGGGCCGTCGAACAGCAGCGTGACGGCATTGCCGGCGATCATCGGCACGCCGGTAGCCTGTTCTTCCAGCACCGCCAGCCCCTTGAGATCGGTCGACGCGCGCGCCCAGCGCCGCTTGAGCAGCGCCGCCGCCTGTTTCTGCTTGAGTTCGCCATGCTGCGTCGTGACCGTCGGCGTCGACTGACCAGGCGCCCCGGTCATCGTGCTGGCATCGGGCAGTGACTTGCAGGCCGTCACCGCGCAGGCGAGAGCGGCGATGGCACACCAGGCGGCGAAGCGCTGTTTGATCATTTTGATCCTCGTACGGGTTCTGCATCGGGGGGCGCCAGTTGGCGGTGCTTGGGGCCGAGGAAGAACTCCACCGGCGAATACGCAAAGCGGCGGCCCAGTGCCTGCACCAGCAGGATGCCGCGCTTGAAGCGGATCTTGCGTGCGCGCAGGGCAACCCACAGCGCCAGGCCGAAGCTGACCAACAGGTTGACCGTGCCGATCAGCAGCACGCCAGCGGTCGCGTTGAGAATCTGCGGCAATGTCATCTGGTAGTCAAGCGCCACCAGTGCGGTCGCGAAATTGGCGGCCGAGAACGTGATGTGGCGAATGTCGATCGGCAGGCCCAGCAGGAAGCCCACTGTGCCCGTGGTGCCCAGCAGAATGCCGAAGAAGAAGTTACCCATCAGGCCGCCCAGATTGTTCTCGACATACGCGCCCAGGCGCGCCAGCCGTGCGGGACCGAGCAGCGTGCGCAGGCCGCGCAATTGCTGGACGCGCTGGCCCATGCGGGTGTACAGGGCCTTGTTGTCGTAGTAGCCCGACACCAGGCCGGCCACGAACAGCCAGACACCGGCCACCGCCGCATAGAACAGCGCAGGGCTGTTGACGGGATCGATCTCGTTGAGCAGGTGCAGCGCCTTGATCGGGTCGACCAGATGCTCGCCCCGGTACCAGCGCACGCCTTCGGCGATGGCCCAGGCCACCGGGAACGCGACCAGCACGTTGCCGAGCACCGCCACCATCTGGGTGCGGAACACTTTGTTGACGAGCTCAGCAAGCCGGTCGACGTCGAGGCCACGCCCGGTCGCCGAACGATGCAATGAAGCTGCGATGCGCTGGGCCGTCATGGCCGGCTGCTTGGTCGCCACGGTAAAGTGCAGCATGTGGATCAGCACGAAGCCGAACGAGTAATTCATGCTGAACAAGAAGGCCTGGACCAGCGGCGGCGAGTGCAGATAGCCCAGCAGAATCTTGAGCAGCGCCATGAAGCCGACGATGAAGCCGGCGCCGGACGACGACCACAGCATCTTGCGCAAGCCCTTGCGGTCTTCGGCGATGTAGTGCTCGCCGGTGCGGCTGGCGTTTTCGGTGACGTTGCGCGCCAGTAGGTCGACGTTGTCGCGTACCAGGTTCGTCACTTGGTACTTGGTGTTGTGCGCTTCGATGAGTTCTTCGGCCAGCTCGATGACGGCGCGCTCGCGTGCAGTCAGTACGAGCGGCGGCTGGTCAGTCGCGACGGCGATATTGCCTTGCGGTGTCAGCGTGACGGCCGATGCCCCCGCGCCGGCCAGCTGCGGGGTCCCGGCTGCCATGGCGCTCAGCACGCCCTGGGTTGCAGCCTCTGTGTCAGCCGCCGTGTCGGCGTTTGTGGCAACCTCGGGCACGTCCACCAGAAACAGCAGCTTTTGCAGGCGGTCGATACTTTGCTGCAGCGCGACCAGCAGGTAGGTCAGGGCGATGCTGGTGCCGCTGCTCAGCGCCAGGCGCCGGATCTTGAGCACCACGTCTTCGCACTGGTCGAGCATCACGAGCAGGTGGCGCGCGTCGTCCGGACGCGGGATGTCGCCGTTCAGGTAGCGCGCGTATTCATCGAGATACCGGTTGACCTCGATGTTCTGCATCAGGAACGGCGAATCGAAGTTCTCGATCTGACTGTAGCTGTGCACCAGGCGCGGCTCCAGGCCCAGCGCGCAGACGCGGCACGACAATGTGCGGATCGCATCGAGCAGGCCCTTGAGCGTGACCACGCGCGCGCGGCCAGGGTTCGCATCGGCCGGGACCGGCGCGCCTTCGATCACATGGAACAGCGCCATCCAGTCGGTGTCGGGCACCGCGCGGATCCACTCGAAATCATCCTGGCGATACAGCACCTGGTCGAGTGCATCGGACAGGTACAGGTCCTCCAGTGCCGGCGGCAGGAAACGGTACGTGATGCGGCTTTTCAGCTCGGTGACGAAACCATCGTTCGACAGGATGCCGATGTCACTGTACAGGCTGGTGTGGCGGCGTTTTTCGAGCAGCGTGGTGATGTAGCGGCGCAGCGCCCAGGCCTGGTCGGGATTGCCCTTGAGAAGCTGGGTCAGCGTACGGACCGCCTGCGCCGGGTCATCGGCCGTTTGCCACACCCAGCGCTGGCGCGGGCGTAAATGGCAGACGAGCTCGACCAGTAAGTCGATCTTGTCGCTGTGGGGATCAATCCGTTCAAGTGTTGCAAGCATGAAAAAAAATCTGTACAGAAAAGCGCCAGTGTACGCGAGGACTCGGGGCAATATGGTGTGGCAACGAACAGTAACCTCGTGGAAGTATCCCGTAGCACGGTTCAGACCTGCACCCTGGCGCTGGCGGCTGGACGAGGGCAGGGCAATCCCGCTACACTGAACTGGATTTGCAATGTTGCAGTGACGAAGGAAACCATGTACCTCACGTATTTCAACGGCCAATGGGCCGAGGGCAATGTGCCTTTGTATGGCGCGATGGACCACAGCCTGTGGCTGGGTTCGTCCGTCTTCGACGGCGCGCGTTCGCTGGCCGGCAAGCTGCCCGATCTGCGGCCGCACCTTGAGCGCGTCATCAGCTCCGCCGAGAAACTGGGCCTGGCCTGCCCCCTGAGCGTGGACGAGATGGAAGCGCTGGTGCACGAAGGCGTCGCGAAGTTTGCACCGGATGCCGAGCTGTACGTGCGCCCGCTCGTATTCGGCACGGAAGGCTTTCTGATTCCGGTTGCCGAGAAAAGCCAGTTCGCGCTGACGCTGTTCGATGCGCCGCTGCCGCCGTTTGTCGGGTTTTCGGCCGGCCTGTCGACCATGCGGCGTCCCCAGCCGAGCATGGCGCCAACGGATGCCAAGGCGTCGGCCCTGTACGCCAACTCGACCCGCGCCATGCGCGAAGTGAAGGCGCGCGGCTTCGAGCAGGCGATCATGCTTGACGGCGAAGGCCATGTCGCCGAATTTGGCGCCTCGAACCTGTTCCTGGTCACGGCCGACGGCAAGGTGGTCACGCCCCGCTTGAACGGCACGTTCCTCGCGGGCATTACGCGTGCGCGCGTGATGGCACTGCTGGCCGGTGTCGGCATCGAGGTCGAAGAACGCACGGTCGACGAAGCCGAGCTGCGCACCGCGCGTGAAATCTTCAGCACCGGTAACTATGGCAAGGTCACGCCATGTACCCGCTACGAAGAGCACGTGCTGGAAGTCGGGCCGGTCGCAAGCCAGGCGCGCGAACTGTATCTGGCGTTCACGCAGGCCGCGTAAGCGGTCCTGGTCTGTGCCAATGACAAAGGCCGGCAATTGCCGGCCTTTTGTATTGCTACGCTACGTGGCGATTAGCCGCGTGCTGGTTCCGCGACATAGATCTCGACGCGACGGTTGCGCGCCTTGCCTGCGTTGTCGTTGTTCGACGCGATTGGCTCGCGCGAACCGCGGCCTTCGATGGTGATGCGGTTCGGGTTCACGCCGCGGCCTGCCAGGTAGTCACGGGTGCGCGATGCGCGGTCAACCGACAATGGCTGGTTGATGCTGTCGCTGCCGGTGCTGTCGGTGTGGCCGATGATCACGACGTTGGTGTTCGGGTTTTCTTGCAGCGTCGAAGCGAAGCGCTGCAGCACTGGCTGGAAGTTGCCCTTGATGTCCGAGCGGCCCGTGTCGAACGAGATGTCGCTCGGGATTTCCAGCTTCAGGCGGTTGTCCGAGGTCTGGGTGACTTGCACGCCGGTGCCCTGCGTCGCTTGTTCCATGGCTTGTTTTTGCTGTTCCATGCGCTTGGACCAGATGTTGCCGATCACGGCGCCGGCTGCTGCGCCAATTGCTGCGCCGCCTGCCACACGGCCGCCGCCACCGCCGCTGGTCGTGCCGCCGATCAGGCCGCCAAGGCCCGCGCCAATGCCGGCGCCGGTTGCGGTACCGCGCTGGGTGCCGGTCATGTCTGCGCAACCGGTGGCCGTCATGACGACGATGGCAACTGCTGCGGTGGTTTTGATGAAGTTTTTGTTCATGGTGGAACTCCTTAAAAGTAAGAAATCCGTTTCGCTGTCACGCCATCAAAAGGCGCGACCGCGAAACGGATTGGATTTTACGACAAGCAGAGACTTGCCATAAAAATGCTATATACCGCGACCGCTGATCAGGCGAACCAGGATCATGATGACGGCGACGACGAGCAGGATGTGGATGAAACCGCCGATGGTGTACGAAGTGACCAAGCCGAGCAGCCAGAGGATAACGAGAACGACAGCAATTGTGTACAGCATGATGAATCTCCTAGAAGGGGTGCGCCGGTTGCGCTGTGTGACCAGTATGTTGTTTCCTGAAAGCGACTACCGTACGATGGCGTACATTAAACGCAACTTTTTTGTTTTTGCACGCCAGGGATCCAGCCCATCATCCCGATCAGGCCAGTAAAGCCGATCAGACACGTCAACAGGCCGCCAGCGATCAGGAAGAGCACGTCATGCGCCTCGACCAGCCCTTGCACGGCAGGCGCCGGGCCGGCCGACAGCAGGCCGAAAAGAGTCAGTACCATTCCCCAAATGATGATGCCGATCCAGGTCAATGTGTTCATGCGCGGCTCCCTATGAATGCTGTTCGCCAATCGATTCAGCATGGGAACAATTGTCGCCTTAGCTCATCAATAATTCCGTGCGATGGCACACATTGCAATTAGGAAAAAAAATTTGGCCGGGATGCTTGCGCGATCCCGGCCATTGGTGTTGCTGTAAAAAAAGCTGATTCCTGGTTATGCGACCGAGCGCAGACGGCCCTTGACGATGCGCACGCGGTCGCCGCTGCCCCATTGTGGCTGGCTGGTCTGGCGGAAGGTACGCAGCGTGCCGTCGTCCAGGCGCACCCGGATTTCATAGCTGGTCGTTGCTTTCACGTTGCCCTCGACCTGGTTGCCCACGACAGCGCCGCCGATGGCGCCCGCCGCGGTGGCCAGCGTCTTGCCATTGCCGCCACCGATCTGGTTACCCAGCAAGCCGCCAAGCACAGCGCCACCGGCTGCGCCCAGGCCGCTGCCTTCGGCACGTTGCTTGATCGCACGCACCGATTCCACGTTGCCGCAGTTTTCACACCAGTTGCTCTTTGCTGCCAACTGGGTCGGCTCGCTTTCCTTGATCTGCGTCACAGGCGCAGCTTGTTTGACAGGTGCCGGTGCAGGTACGGGAACCGGCGCAGGGGCATAGGCTTGCGCTGGCGCCTGGGCGTCTGCAGGGTAGGCGTAGCCGGGTTGCGGCGCACCTTGTGGCAGGGTCGAGGCGAGCGCCAGGCGATCGGCTTCGGTCAGTTGACGGTTGGCCGGGCCGCCGACCGACGATGGCAGCCAGCCCATGATGGCGGCGGTGCCGACCAGCGAGAACAGCACGACAGCGGCGGCGGCCAGGAGCAGCAGCGGGTGGGTGCGGTTCTTGACCGGCATGGTTGGAGGGGTTGTCATCTTTTGTTCCTTTCGTATAGGCATTAAGCCGGATGTCCAATGATTGTCCTCAGGAACAACTAATGCTTCCGTGCGTCACCGTACATACCTGCGCACCCTGTGCGATTAGGCTCCATCACATTGTGTGTAAATGTAACTGGTCGTAGCGGTCCCGGCTGGCCCACGTACCAACCTGTGAGGAAATAATGAATTCTGCCGTCCACCCGCCTGTCTTCGAGCCCAACAGTAATTTGTTACTCGCAGCACTTCCCCCGCACGATCTCGCCCAGATGCTGCCGCAGCTCGATGAGGTCAGGGTGGAAGCTGGCCAGGTCTTGTGCGAAGCGGGCGATCCCATTCTTCATATCTATTTCCCCCACGATTGCCTGGTATCGCTGCTGGGCGTGGCCGAAGGGCGCATGACGCTCGAGGTTGGCCAGGTCGGGCGCGAAGGCATGCTCGGCGCCACCACGGCGCTGGGCCACGACATCACGCAAGTGCGTGCAGTCGTGCAGCGCGCCGGTAGCGCGAGCCGGATGGAGGGTGGCCGTTTTCGCCTCGAAGTCTCGCGCAATCCGGCGTTGCAGCGCGTGCTGTATCGCTACACCGATTCCTTGCTGGCCCAGGCGATCCAGATCGCCGTGTGCAGCCGCTTTCACGTGCTCGAGGCGCGCCTGGCCCGGTCGCTGCTCGTCACGCGCGACCGCCTGCAATCGGATAAATTTCATCTGACGCACGAGTTTCTCGCGCATGCATTGGGCGTGCGCAGGGTCGGCGTGACCAAGGCGGCCAGCGCGCTGCAGCAGCAGGGCCTGATCAACTACAGCCGGGGCAATATCGAGATCCTTGACCCGGAGCGCCTGGCGGCAGCGGCGTGCTCCTGCTACCAGATCGTGCGTGAAGCCGGGTCTGCGCCGGCCACAGATACCGTCTGATTGGTCCCGGCGGTAACACGGCGCACCAAAACAAAACGCCCGGCAAGCCGGGCGTTTTGCATTCACTGACAGTTCGCTGGCATCGCTGCCAGCGAACGGAAATCAGTTGGTGGTCTTGACTTGGTTGCCGACCACGCCGCCGACAGCTGCGCCGCCAACGGTGCCGACTGCGCTGCCGCCGGTCAGAACGCCACCGATCACAGCACCGGCGCCAGCGCCGACTGCGGTGTTACGGTCTTGCTTCGACATGTTCGAGCAGCCGACCATACCGAAAGCGGCGGTCGCCAGGGTTGCCGTCACTACCAGGTTTTTGATGAGTTTCATGAAGTTCTCCTTTGATGGGGTTATTTCAGGCGCAGGTCATTCCTGACCGATTTCACGCCGTTGACGGTTCGCGCGGCCGAAGCCGCTGCGGCGACGCTGTCGGCCGAAGAGACGAATCCCTGCAACCGGACAATGCCTTGGTACGTATTGACATCCAGATCGGACACCTTCAGGTCGGGATCGCGCCTGATGGCGCTGTGCACCCCGGCAGTGATGACATCGTCCTGGACCGCTTCGACCTTGCCGAAACCGGGTAATCCGGACGTGCATCCCGTCAATGCTCCACCAGCCAGTGCGACCAGTAAAACGGGGATGCTGCCAAAACGCTTGATGCTCGATCCGTTCATGCGGGTGTTTCTTTTCTTGATGACTTGGGCACGATCATAGTCAGGATTGCCAAATTGATCTGTTCGGCAACACACAGAGCCCGTGCCAGGTTGTTACAGGTTGTATCCGTGAGGCTATTTCAGCGACGCTGGCGTCGGCCTGGTGGCGGCGCACTGGGCGCCTGCCGTGCCTGGGCCAAGAGGCGCGCGCAATCGCTGTCTTCGCCCGGCCCCGTATTGATCAATGGGAGCAGGGCGGCCAGTGGCGCGGCCACGACGGCCAGTGCTGCAGCGCCGCCCGCCTTCATTGCCAGTACACCTTTGTCGATGGCGACGTCTGGCTTGCTGAACGGGCCGCGCACATACAGTGGCGCGCGCAGCGAAAAGATGCGCAGCGCCTTGGTCTCGGGCCGGATGCGCAGTTCCATCTGCTCGCCCGCCAGGTTGATGGCGCCGTCGACGGTGATGATGGCTTCCTCGGTGTCGACGATGAAGCTGCGCGTGCGCGCGACGCCATCCTGAACGGCAAAGTCGGCCGCCACGCAGTTGAGCTCGACCTGCTTGTCGCCGAACAGCTTGGTGACGACGATGTTCGCCACGTTCAAGCCCGCCATTTCCAGCAACATCTTGCTCACCGTGCCTTCGCTGACGAGTGCCTTGAGTTCACCATTCGATGTCGCCAGCAGTGATGCGACCGAGTTGCCGGTGGCCGACAGCTTGGCGTCCGCATTGATCTGGCCAGCGGTTGCCTGCATCTGCTCGATCTTCGGGAACAATTGCTTGATGCCGATCTTGCGCGCCCGCACGTCTGCCATCGCCTTGATGGCGTTCTTGCCGCTGCGCCCGCTGCCATCGAGGCGAATGGTGGTGCGCACGGTACCACCAGCCATGCCAAATTCGAGCGGGTCGAGCCGAAGCACGCCGTTGTCCATCTTGATGTGGCTGCTGAGTTTGCTGATCGGCAGCGCCTTGTCACGCACGATATTGTCGGCGGCAAAGCGCACGTCGGCATCCAGCGCTGTCCAGCGTTCGGTGTGGAATTCTTCTACTGGCAATACCTTGCCGCTCGGCTGCTTCGTCTCGACACCGCGTGCTGCCTTGCTGGCGTTCGAATCGGCGCCGACGAGTGGCGCCAGATCGGCAAACACGAGCTGGCGCGAGCGCACATTGCCTGACAACACCGGACGCGCGCCACCGGTCGCGTACTCGAGGCGCCCGCCGATATCGCTCGCGCCAACCTTGCCGGCAAACCCGTCGTACACCCAGCGACTGGCACCCTTGGCCAGGCGGCCGGTCAGGCGGCCCGACGTGGAAAACGCCGGCGTTTCCGGCAATAGCACACCGGTAAAGTGATACAGGCGGGCCATGCTGGCGCCGGCCAGCTCGAGTTGCACGTCCAGCGCGGCGAGCCGGGCCGGATTGGTGACGGTGCCGGCAATGGCGATGCGCGTCTTGCCCGATTTGAATTCACCCTGGATCGGGTAAGGCGCGGTGGCGTCCTTCAGGGAAAACACCGAGCCGAGCTTGCCGCCGCCGCCCACTTTCGCGCCGTTATACGTGCCGTCGAGCGTGAACGCCACGCCATAGACCGGATCGCGCTCGAGCGTGCGCACCCGGGCCGTTACATCGGCCTTCGTGACTGCATCCTTGACGTGGATGACGCCGTCGGTCAGCACGACACGCTCGAGGTCAAGATTCCAGCGCGACGGTTGCTCGTTGCGCTGGAAGGTCCAGTTATTCGTGGCCGCGTTCAGGCGCAGCAGGTCGACGCGGGGCGCGTCGAAGCGCAGCAGCGGGATGCCGATCCGCTTGTCCAGCAGCGCGAGCGGATCGAGCGAGAAGGAAAACTGGCCCACGCTGGCCATGTTCCCGGTCGCCATGCCGGCCGGGTTGCCAATCGTGGTGTTGCGCGCCACGAGGTAGGGCCACGGGATGTGGTCGCGCCATGTGCGTTCGGCCGGCGCCATGCGCGCCCCGGGACGCTCCCACGACACGGTCAGGTCGCCCTGGATGGCAAACGGGCGATCAATGGCGTCGCTGACCTTGCTGTTGATCCATGGCCGGGCGCGGTTCCAGTCGAAGGTCGCAATGACGATGATGGCGATGACGGGCAGCGCGATCAGCACGGCAAGGATCCACAAGCCGATCTTCTTCTTGCTGCGGCGCGGCCCCGGTGGGCGCTGCGCCGGCAGCGGCATTGTCTCGGCCATGAACGTCCTTTATCAGTAGTGGATGTGATGCGTGCGGCGAGGGTAGCCTACGCTGGTCTGTGTCAACGTGCGATGGCGCACCCAGTGCCGGCGATAAGCGCCGTATGCAGCCGGGGTGCGCATCGCTGCAGGCAATGTGCGTCACCGAACTGAGCGCATTCCATAACAGGTTTATAACGTTATCTACACCACTTCCGAGGAGAAAATGTAATGAATAAACATCAATCGATGACCGGGTTTGCCCGCCTTGGCTGCGTTGCCGCTCTGCTGGCACTGACGGCCTGCGCAAGTCCTGACAAGGCGCCTGCGACGGCGGACGTGGCTGTCTCGCGCAACGCGATCGAAAACGCCGTGTCGGCAGGTGCAGCTGACCTGGCGCCGGCGGAGATTACCGCGGCACGCGAAAAGATGGGCAAGGCCAATCAGGCCCTGGCCGCGCGCGACTACAAGCTGGCTCGCGAACTGGCAGTCCAGGCCCAGGCCGACGCCAAGCTGGCGCAAAGCAAGGCCGTGTCGAGCAAGGCAACTGCCGCATCGACCCAGCTGAATGAAGACTTGCGCGTGCTGCGTGAAGAAGTCGACCGCGCCAACACCAACTAATACCAGGCAAGCAATTGCACTGCTTCCTGTCTGATACAGACAGGAGTTCGCGCCGACGATCCGGCGCATATGGAAAATAAAAGGAATAACAACATGAAAAACCGCAAATCCGCCGTATCGATCCTGGCCGCCGCCGTGCTGGCCGCCGCCTGCGCCAGCGCACCGATGACCACGCCAACGCTTGACCAGGCGCGCGCCGACTTTGTCAGCGCCAACAATAATTCGCAGGTCTCGACTTACGCACCTCTCGAATTCAAGCAAGCCAGCGAAGCCCTCGACCAGGCCAACCAGGCCGCAGCCCGCCGCGAAAGCCTGAGCGACATCGACCGCCTGGCCTATGTGGCCAAGCAGCGCATCGCCACGGCGCAAGAAGTCGCCAAGGGCAAGGCCGCCGAAGCGAATATCGCAGACGCAACGCGCCAGCGCGATATGGTTCGCCTGGATGCCCGCACCGCCGAAGCCGATCGCGCCAAGCGTGACGCTGAAGCCGCCCAGGCTGCTGCCCAGCAGGCCCAGGGTCAGGCGCAGCAAGCCCAGATGCAGGCACAGGCAGCCCAGGCTGAAACGGCTGCCATGGCCGAACGTGCTGCCAAACTCGAAGCGCTGCTGGTTGACCTGCAGGCCGTGAAAACCGAGCGCGGCTTTGTCGTCACGATCGGCGACGTCCTGTTTGCTACCGACCAGGCCGTGCTGAATGCAAATGGCGTCTCGACGCTGCGCAAACTGGCCGACGTCATGGCCCAGAACCCGAACCGCACCGTGCTGATCGAAGGCTTCACCGACAGTACCGGCAGCGAGAGCCACAACCAGCAACTGTCGGAACGTCGCGCCAGCGCTGTCGCAACCGCGCTGGCCGGCCAGGGCGTGCCACGCGAACGCATTGCCATGCGCGCCTACGGTGAAGCCTTCCCTGTTGCATCGAATGACAGCGCAGCAAGCCGTCAGCAGAATCGTCGCGTCGAAATCGTTCTGTCGAACGAAGGCGCCGCCATTCCGCCACGTGCAGCAGCGCGTTGAACCTGTTTTTGAACCGACTCTGAATTAAGGAATGACAATGGAACAAACCAACAACCTCGGCCACGGCTTTGATGTCTCGGCAATCCGCAAGGCAGCCGCCAACCTCGACGACGGCGCCGTGACCGAGGGCTACCAGGCCGACCGTGAAGCGGTCATCGCGATGCTGAACGATGCACTGGCCACCGAACTGCTGTGCGTGATGCGCTACAAGCGCCATTACTACACCGTCAGCGGTCCAGGCACCGGCCAGATCAAGGCCGAGTTCCTCGAGCACGCGCAGCAAGAGCAGGAGCACGCTGACCGCATCGCCGAACGCATCGTGCAACTGAATGGTTCGCCAAACTTCAACCCGGCCACCTTCGCTGCCCGCAGCCACGCTGAATACGACGAATCGCTCGAAGCCCAGGACATGGTCCGCGCCGACCTGATCGCCGAGCGCGTGGCGATCGAATCGTACCGCCAGATGATCGTGGCGATCGGTGACAAGGATCCGACCACCCGCAACATGCTGATTGAAATCATGGCCGTCGAAGAAGAACATGCCGACGACATGCGCGACCTGATGGCCTGAGCTTGACCGTGACCCGCCCCGTGCGGGTCAGTTTCAACGATTGATTAGTGACAGGAGTAGAACATGCTAGACACTTCCCGCAACAGCAACGGCAGCATGCACCCGATCAGCGGCAGCACCTATGCCACCCAGTCCGACATGAAGGCCCTCGTACGTGACGCGCAGTCGATGCTGACCGCCGCCGCATCGCTCACCGGCGAGAAAGCCGAAGAGCTGCGCGAGCGTGGCATGGCGCTGCTCGACACCGTCCTGGGCGGCGCCAGCCTGGTCCCGACCCAGGCCGTGGTCAAGGGCAAGGAACTGGTTCATACCGCTGATGTCTACGTCAAGGACAACCCGTGGCGCATCGTGGCAGTAGCGGCAGGTGTCGGCGTGCTCATTGGCGTGCTAATTAGCCGCAAACATTAAGGTTGGGGGCTACGTGGATAAAGAAGAAGCAGTCGTGCATAACCCCGGCGTATTCGCCGGCATTTCCAGTCTGTTCAAGAGTCTGTTCGGCCTGGCCGTCTCGCGCGTCGAACTCGCCGCGCTGGAGCTGGCCGACATCCGCAATCACATCATCGAGCTGGTGGCCATTTTTGCCGTGGCTGCGCTGGCGGTCTGGTTTGCCATCGCCTTCGGTGCAATGACGATCGTCGCGCTGGCATGGGAATCGATGGGCTGGACCATCCTGCTGATCATGTTTGCGGTGTTTGCACTCATCACGGCCATTCTCGTGGCCAAGGGCATGGCGCTGATCAAGCAGAACAAGCTGGGCTTCCCGGCGACGATGAAAGAACTGAAAAACGACCGCGAGATGCTGCTGTGAGCGGCGCACCCAAAGAGGCCAACATGCACAAACACGACAAGACGACCGGGTTGGCCGGTCATCAACACAGCCTGGACCCGGCAATCCGCAAGCAGGAACTGCTGCGTGAAGGCGAGTTCTTCCGCGCTGGCGTGGCGCATGCCAAGGCCAGCATCCAGCACGGCATGAAGCCTGAGGTCATGCTGCGTTCGGCGTTCGACCATACCACCGTGGCGCTGCGCACCAGGGCCGACGCGCTGCTCAAGCCGACGGGCACCAATGTGTCGATGCTGCTGCCGTATGCCATGACGGCGGTGAACTTTGTGCGCCAGCGTCGCATGGGCAAGCAGGCAGCGGGCGCCGCGGTCGGCGTGGGCATTCTGGGCTGGTACCTGAATCGCCGCCGCACGCGCAAGGCCAAGGCAGCCAAGGAAGCATGAAGATGAGCATGAACCGGTGCTGGCGCCTTCGCGCGCCGGCACACGAACTGACGATCACGAATGACGCTGCAGGGTAGTACGCTGTACCGGCTTTGGTGGGGCTTGAACGGCGTTCCAATCGCAAGTTGGACGCCGTCTTTTTTTGTCTGTCTGCTTCCCACCGATCCAGTATGCTGCACCCGTCCCTTCACCGCGAGAACCCCATGCATCCCTCAAATATTGTCCTGCTCGAATTCCATCCGGAACGCGATGACCTCAGTCCCGACAAGGAGTTGCGCAATGGCTTGTCGGTAGCACTGCGCATGGGCAAGACGCTATGGCTGGCAAATGATGAGTCCGTCAGCATCGAGCGCCTGACGCTGGTGGAAGAAGACAGCCGCGGCCAGAGCAGCTTTGCACGCGAGCACCACCAGTTCGCGCTGCACGATTTCTTCGACCTGCCGCTGCCGGCGTTCGATGCCGAGAAAGGCCGCATCAATGAGGCCGATGTCGAAGGGCTGGCCTGCGACGGCAAATATATGTGGGTCACCGGCTCGCACAGCCTGCGCCGCAAGAAGCCCGATCCGCTCGATGGCAACAAGCGCACGCACAAGCGCCTGGCGACAGTCAGCGCCGACGGCAACCGCTATCTGTTGGGCCGCATTCCGATGGGCGAACAGGATGGCGTGCCCACCTTGCTCAAGGAGGTCGAGCACAAGGGCAAGCGCCGCACTGCTGCGCTCCTGCGCGGCGATGCGCACGGCAACGAACTGACGGCGCAGCTGAAGCAGGATGAACACCTCGGCCCGTTCCTGGCCATCCCAGGCAAGGACAACGGTTTTGATATCGAGGGCATCGCGCTGGCGGGTAAGCACGTACTGCTGGGCCTGCGCGGGCCGGTGCTGCGGGGCTGGGCCACCATCATCGAAGTGGCCCCGATCGATGACGAGACGCCGGGTTCGCTGCGCCTGGCGCCGCTCGATGCGGATGGCAATCTATACCGCAAGCACTTCCTCGACCTGGGCGGACTGGGCATTCGCGACCTGTGCAAGCAGGGCAGGGATCTGCTGATCCTGGCCGGGCCGACGATGGATCTCGACGGTCCCGTGACGCTGTTCAGATGGGTTGGCGGCGCCGAGCCGGATGGCGAAACGGTCGTCTCTGCCGAGGTACTGGAGCACGTGCTCAACCTGCCGTTCGGGCAGGGCGTGGATCATCCGGAAGGCATCGCGCTGTTTGCCAGTCGCGACGGGGCCGATGAGGGTTTGCTGGTGGTGCACGATTCGGCGTCGCCGAGCCGGCAGATCGGGGAGAGTACGCTGGTGGCGGACGTGTATCCGCTACCGTCGCGCAAGAAAAAGCGCTAAAGCCAGTTGGCGCTGGCGAACTTCTGCCTCAGTTCGATGGCGCCTTGGTCAGCAGCGCCGAATCGCGCTGGAACGTTGCACGTGCTTCGGCCACGCAGGCCTTGCGATCGGCGGCAGGCTGTTGCTTGCAAGCGTTCTGCGCTTCCTGCAATGCGGCGCGCAGTTCCTTGCGCAGCGTCTGTTGCTCGGAATCGTTGCGGTACCAGCGCGCCGGATCGCCATTGGCAATTTCCTGCGCTTGCTGACGGGCAGCGACCTGACTGACATTGGCGTCGCCACCGGTGGCCGGCGTCGCTTGGGACGCAGCGCTCAAGCAGGTGAGGGACGTTGCGAGCGCGAGCAGGCAAGCGGTGGCGGAGCGAATGACGTGGGCCATGATGGTCTCCAGAAGCGGTGCAAAAGAGGGTCGTTCTGACGAGGTGGGAGCGGAAGCGGAAGCGGGCGTATGCCCGATCTCCGCTCCTGCTCCGGTGGTGCCGGGTCGATCTGTGGATCAGTAACGGTACACGCGGCCATCGACGATGCGAACGCGGTTGCCCACGCGCAGATCGTAGACGCTGTCCTGCATCACGGCGCGGTATTCGCCGTTATCCATGCGGACATTGATCTGGTACTGCTCAGGACCCTGTGCATTGCGGTTCTTTTCCACATTGTTACCAATTGCTGCACCGGCGACACCGGCAGCCACGGTGGCTGCAGTGCGGCCGCCGCCGCTACCGATCTGGTTGCCGGCCAGTGCACCGACCACACCGCCCAGGATGGCGCCGGCGCCGCTCGTGCGGTTTTCACCTTGTGCGACCTGGATCGAATCGATCACGCCGTAGCCGGCCGAGGCGCTGCTGCTGGCATTGTTGTAGCCGCCGCCGAATGGCTGCTGGCTGTTGCTGGCGCAACCGGTGAGCAGGGCGCCGGTGGCAAGGACGACAGCGATAAGTTTACGGTTTGCATTCATATTGTTCTCCTGACAAAAGGTTTTACTCAGAATAGACACGCCGGAGATGGGGGTCTGTGCGTTGCCGCACCCACCTTGTTTTGCTTTGGGGTCCGACATGTCGTCAGGGGAGTGTAGGTATGTCAGGCAATGAGCGTTGTTTGCGTGACACAGCCTAACACTCTGCGTCTTGTGTTCGCCAGCGTACAGAAGGCGGGTGTGGCGCATGTAAAGATAGCGCCAGTGTTGACAAATGGTGAACAAAAATAATGAAGACTCCGCATGTGATGTTCCTGATCGCTGTTGCCATGGCCTGGACTGCTCCGGCTCTGGCGCAAGGCGCAGGGCAGGATGCGAAGGCCGCTTATCAATACGCGATGGACACTGCCGAAGCCGGCTATGATGCGGCCAAGGCCAGGTGCGACACCCTGGCCGGTGTGCCGCACGAGATCTGCGTTGCCGATGCTCGTGCAGCACGGGTCCGGATCGAAGAAGAGGCGACGGCAGCCCAGAAGAACACGCTCGCGGCCTATACCCAGGCACGCATGCGCATTGCGACCGCGTTCCATGAACGCGACAAGACGCGCTGCGGCGCATTGGTAGGGAATGACCGCGAAGTCTGCCTGGCCCAGGCCAAGGCGACACTGGTTGCGCTCCAGGCTGATGCCCGGGCCGACCGCAAGGCGATCGAAGCGCGTCTGGATGCCAATGACGTCAAGATCGAAGCCGAATATCGCGTCGCACTGCAGAAGTGCGATGCTTTCGCCGGCGCCGTCAAGGACGGGTGCGTGAGCACCGCCCGGACGGCATACGGCAAATAAACCTGCGGGCCGGCTTGCCGGCGCCGCGCAATCCGCCCGCAAGGGTAAGTTTTAAACATGATCATTATTAGGAGCCATCATGAAAATCGCTAAAAGCATCATCTCCGCTGCCATCTTCGCTACCGTCGCTATCACCGCTGTCGGTTGCTCGTCGACCAACAAGCAAGCCAGCACCGGCGAATACGTCGACGACGCAGTGATCACCACCAAGGTCAAGGCTGCCCTGATCAATGACCCTAACGTGAAAGCACGCGAAGTCAACGTCGAAACCTTCAAGGGCGACGTTCAGCTGTCGGGCTTTGTTGCTGATGCACGCGATGCACAGCGCGCTGTCGAGATCGCACGTGGCGTCAAAGGCGTGACCGCGGTCAAGAACGACATCCGCGTGAAGTAATAGTCGGATCGCCGGGGCGGCCCGGTCACTTGTTCAGGCACACATATGCAGCTAGCTCAATCTGATCCGGCCATGCCGGCAACCCCGCCTGATACTGCCGCCCCGGGGGCTTTGCCCCCAAGCAGTAACGGTGACGCCCTCCATCCCGAGGTGCGTTCCACCGGCGACGATCTCGCACTCCACATCGGTGCCCTACGCGTGCCACTGCACGTCAACGCCCGCGGCCTCGCGCTCGGCGTCCTCGCTACCATCGCTTTCGTCTTCGCGCTCCAATGGGCGCAAAAATTCTTCGTGCCGCTTCTGCTCGGCATTCTCATCGCGTATACCCTCAATCCTGTCGTGCGCTGGCTCGAGCGCTGGCATATCCGCCGCATCGTCGGCGCCACGCTGGTCACCGTCGTGATCGTGGGCGCGATGGCCGGCACCGTGTACCGGCTGCAGGGTGAATTCTTCAACATCATCGACGATCTGCCGACGCTGACATCGAAAGTCACGCGCATCCTGTCGAACACGACGGGCGAGCGCTCGACGCTGCAGCAGATGCAAGCGGCCGCGGCCGAGATCGAGCGCGCCGCCAGCAATGTTGGCTCGGATGCCCGCCGCGTCACGCAGCAGCGGCGCCAGAATGCCGGTGATGCATCGTCGAGCTCGCCAATTCGCGTGATGGATTGGGTGCTGGCCGGCTCGATGAGCCTGGCGGCGTTCATGTCGCAGGCCACGATGGTGATCTTCCTCGTGTTCTTCCTGCTGCTGGCGGGCGACACGTTCAAGCGCAAGCTCGTCAAGCTGACGGGGCCTTCGCTCTCGCGCAAGAAAGTCACGGTCCATATCCTGGACGACATCAACACATCCATCCAGAGCTATATGTTCATGCTGCTGGTGACCAATGTCCTGCTGGCGCTGCTGATGTGGGGCACGCTGCGCGCGATCGGTCTGGAAAACGCCGGCGCATGGGCGGCCTTTGCCGGCGTGGCGCACCTGATGCCTTATTTTGGTCCACTCGTAATCACGGTTGCCACTGGCATGGCCGCGTTCCTGCAATTCGAAACCGTGGGCATGGTCACACTGGTGGCGGGCGCATCGCTGGGCATTGCTACGCTGGTCGGCATGGTCGTGGCAACCTGGATGACTGGAAAGATCGCGCGCATGAATCCGGCGGCAGTCTTTGTCAGCCTGCTGTTCTGGGGCTGGCTCTGGGGCGTCTGGGGCTTGCTGCTGGGGGTGCCGCTCGTGATGGTGCTCAAGGTCGTGGCCGAGCGCGTCGAGGGGATGGAAGTGGTGTCGGAACTGCTGGGAGAATAAGGTCGGCAGCCAGGCCGCCGACCTTCGATTTACAACGTTATTCCGCCTTCGGTTTCGGGTCCACGCCCGTTACCGACTTCGGCTTGTTACGCAAGCTACCCATCTGCAACGCATACTGGCGCGCGAATTCTGCGCCCAGGAAAAAGATCTGCGCCGAGTAATATACCCACAGCAGCAAGGCGATCAGCGAACCGGCGGCGCCGAAGCTGTCGGTGGTGCCGCTGTTGCCGATGTACAGGCCAATCCCGAACTTACCCAGCGTGAACATCGCCGCCGTGCCAAGCGCGCCGATGGCCACGTCTTTCCACGACAGTTTGACGCGCGGCAGCAGCTTGTAGATCACGCCGAACAGGGTGGCGATAACCAGGAAGCCCAGGCCCGAGGCAATCCAGCCCATGACGATTGCGGCGTCTTGCCACATACCACTGATAAATTTCTCAGCCACCGTTGTGGCGGCGCTGATCACCAGTGACACCATCAGCAGGAAACCCAGTACCAGAATCACGCCAAACGACAGCAGACGCGTGCGGATCAGGTTCCAGATGCCGCCATTCGGTGGTGCCGGCAGGTTCCAGATTTCATCCAGGCTGTCCTTGAGTTCTGAAAATACCGTCGTTGCGCCGACGATCAGCAGCAATGTGGCCACGATTGTGGCAAACATGCCCGTTTCCTTGTTTTGCGCGCCGGCCAGGATGGCCTGGATGGTATCGGCGCCCTGAGCACCGACAAGACCGCGCAATTCATTGAGCAATTGCCCTTGAGCTGCTTCCGCACCGTAGAAAAAACCGGCAACGGCAATCACCAGCACCAGGATCGGCGCCAGCGAAAATAACGTGTAGAACGCCAGCGCAGCGCCTTTGCTGGACGCCCGGTGATCGATCCAGTCCATCACTGCAGCGCGCAGCACCTGGTAGATCTGGTGCGTGTACGGGAACCATTTATTCACTGCCATAACCGCTTCTCCAAAAGAAAAGGGGGCCGAAGCCCCCTCGATCTCGCATGGTCACCGCCGACATGCGGCAGTGACAGCTTCAGGTATTAACGCTGGACTGGGACTTCAACCGTGATCTGGTCGACTTCGACGCGACGGTTAGGTTCCAGGCAAGCGATCAGCTGAGCGCGGCCTTTCTGGTTGCACTCGACGACTGGGTTAGCTTCGCCCTTGCCGATAGCGCGCAGACGGTTGCCGTCGATGCCTTTGCCGATCAGATACTCACGCACGGCCATGGCGCGACGCTCCGACAGCTTCTGGTTGTAGGTCTCCGAACCCAGACGGTCGGTGTAACCGGTGATTTCGACGTTGGTCACGCTGGTGTCAGCTTGCAGGGCAGCAGCGATTTCGTCCAGCTTAGGTGCTGGGGTGATCACGACAGCCTTGTCGAAGGCGAACATCTTGGTCGCTTCGAGGGTGACTTTCTGGAAGCGTGGTGCTGGTGGTGGTGGCGGTGCGACTGGCTCAGGTGCTGGAGCTGGTGCTTCGACCACTGGTGCCGGTGCTGGCATTGGTGCTGCTGGTGGTGGGTTGAACGCGTAGTTCACGCCGACGGTCAGCATTTTGTTGTTGCTGCGCTTGAAGCCGAACAGTTCGTCATCACGCAGGAAGCCACGCACGGTGCGCAGGTCAGCTTGCAGCGACCATTGCGGGGTCAGGCTTGCCTGGAAACCGATACCAACGGTGCCGTACGGCGAGTTTTTCTCGACGTTACGCAGTGGGTTGTTGACCTTGTCACGCTCGACGCCCAGACCGAACAGGATGAATGGACGGAAACGCTCACGGCTCAGCATCAGCAGAGCATCCGCGCCCAGCAGGGTCTGGCGGTATTCGCTGCGACCCTGTTCGAAACGGGTCTGGCTGGCGCCGACCTGGATGTCCCAGTTCTGACTGACCGCCTTACCGAACTTCAGGCCGCCACCCGTGTCGCGGTCATCAACGCCGAAGTCTGCATCTGGCTTAACGTGGTTCACGCTAGGCTGGATATACCACGATGGGTTGATCTCTTGAGCGAGGGTGGCGCCGGATGCGCACAGCAGTGCAGCAGCCAGGGCGATTTTCTTGGTGTTGTTCACAGGTAACTCCCGTTGGTTAAAATTGATGACAAAGCATGCGTCAGCAGCTAAGTTGGATAAAGCTTAACAGTGCCAGTTCCGAATCCTCGGTGCGCTACCGCACCTAATGCAAAAACGCTGTGCGATTTTACAACAGTGGTCAAATTCGCACATTTCTAAGGTGAAACGAACTGTAACGACGCTGTCATGTTGCAGATGAAAAGAGTGCACACTGCAGAATGTCATGTTGCAGTCATGCAGGTATAGTGTTGCTTGTGCAGATGACATGATACGGCAGCGTCGTCATGTCTTAGAGAGTTTACAAGATTGCAAAGAGTTCCACCAGCGGCGCCAAAACAACGCGTTTTGTGCTCTGCACCATGGTGCTTTCAGGAATCTTGTCGAATGTTGGATGGCGCACAGACCATGGTGTCTGATGCAGGCAATCTTGAGGCTAGTTAAGCGGAACCGAGATGTTGTCAGGGTGTCACACGACACACAGCGACCCGGACCACACAGTCTCACTCTCTATTGGAGCTAATCAATATGCATGCAACGACACAGCACAACGCGGTACATAGCGAGACCAGCGCAGTGCACACCTCCGGCAATTCGGCGCTGATCGAACGCGTCCCACCACAGCCAACCGAGCGCGCACCGATTTCTTTGGCCCCGATCGAGCGCGTGCGTTCGACGTCTGCCACCCAGCGCCGCATTGAAAATATGCAAAAGCTGATCAATGAGCTCTCGAGCCATGAAATGCTGGCTGATGAAATCGCCTGGTTCCTCAAGTTTTCGCCGTCCGGCGCCCGCAAGTACATCCGCGACCTGCGTGAAGCTGGCGTGATCGAGCTGGCCCGCTACATCGAAGGCACCGCTACCTACCTGGGCAAGGCCGTGTACCAGATTTCGCCAGACCCAGACCGCGTCAAGGCGTTCCTGGCAGCGATCTGCCAGCCAAAGCGCGAAGGCGTCGCCCCACGCAAGGAGCGTCCAGGCCTGCGCGAGCAGAACATGGCTGGCAGCGGTCGTCACTTCCACATTCTGGCCGATGACACCCACTACGCCATCCGCGTCAATCGCAGCCCTGTGGCACGCGATCCACTCGTTGCAGCACTGTTCGGCCCGCCACCAGGCCAACCTGCAGTCAAGTAAGGCGCCGTAGTTGCGCCCCCGGGCTGGTGCGGTCGAGACCCGCACTGGCCACGGTCCTGACGAACGCTGTCGTCCTTCGCCGCGCATTTTGCGCGGTTTTGTTTTTTGGGCCGCGTTTTTTGCATTGCGTGTGTTGAAAACAAATCAATAGTCCTCAACTGACGTGCCATGTCGCTGTGTTTGCGCGACGCACATTCAACCAGATAGGAGTATCGATGTTACCGAGTGCCGAATCGCTGGAAGGCAAACCCGTACCCAAGGTGACGTTCAAGGCGCGCCCCGACGATCAATGGCGCGATGTGACGTCCGATGAATTGTTCAAGGGCCGCACCGTCGTGGTCTTTTCGCTGCCCGGGGCGTTCACACCAACCTGTTCTTCAACACATCTGCCTCGCTACAATGAACTGGCGCCCGTGCTGCGCTCGCACGGTGTCGATGAGGTCCTCTGTATTTCGGTCAATGACGCCTTCGTCATGAACCAATGGAAAGCAGGGCAGGACGCGGCCAATATCACGGTCATCCCGGACGGCAATGGTGACTTCACGACCGGGATGGGCATGCTGGTCGACAAGCGCGACCTTGGTTTTGGCAGCCGCTCGTGGCGTTATTCGATGCTCGTGCGCGACGGCGTGATCGACAAGATCTTCATCGAGGCCGACAAGGAAGGCGATCCGTTCGAGGTATCCGACGCCGACACGATGCTTGACTACGTTGCGCCGCAGGCCCAGGTGCCCGAGCCGGTGGTGATGTTTTCGCGACCCGGCTGCCCGCATTGCGCGCGCGCACGGCAAGCGTTGCAGGAACAGGATATCCATTTCACCGACATTTCCGAAGACCAGAAGATCAATTCGATCGTCTTGCGCGGCATCACGGGCCGCATGACATGGCCACAAGTATTCGTTGGTGGTGAATTGATCGGCGGCGCCGACGACGTGCAGGCCTGGCTCGCCAACCGGACCTGATGATGGAAGCGCTTGCTGTCGGGTTGCTGGGCGTCGTCATCCTGGCCGCCTGGCTGGTGCCCAAATGGCGTCTGCGCCGCGCTGTCTCCCGGCCGCTGCCGCCTCAGCATGTTGCAATCCTGGCGCGCAATGTCATGCAATACAGTGGCATGGACGACCTGCAGCGGCAGCAACTGGCGCGGATGGTCCAGCACTTTCTGCATCAAAAGAAGTTTGTCGGCTGCGCCGGGCTGGAACTGACCGACGAGATGCGCGTGACTATCGCGGGCCAGGCGTGCTTGCTGTTACTGGGCCGTGTTGGCAGCCACGAAAAGCCGGTCAGTTATCCGACGCTCGAGATGGTTCTGGTGTATCCGGGGGCGTTTCTGGCGCCGCGCAGGCAGATCGATGTCTCCGGCGTGGTGACTGAAGAGCGGCAGGACTTGCTGGGTGAATCGTGGGGCGATGGGCGCGTCATCCTGTCGTGGGATCACGTGCGGCGCGGCGATACTGCCAATGCGCCTGGCCACAATGTCGTGCTGCACGAGTTTGCGCATCAGCTCGACAGCGAGTCCGGCAACACCAATGGTGCGCCGTATCTGGGCAGTAGCGAGCGCTACCGTAGTTGGTCTGAAGTGCTGTCGCGCGATTACGCGAACTTGCAGCACGATGCCATGTGGGGGAAGCAGGGTGTGCTGGACCATTACGGCGCCACCAATCCCGCCGAATTTTTCGCCGTCGCCACGGAAAGCTTCTTTGAGAAACCGCACCAGCTCGCTGCGCGCCATCCCGCGTTGTACGACGAATTCCTCAAGTATTACAGGATCGATCCACGTCAATGGCAAAGCACCCCACCTGCGCCCTTGGAGGAACCGCCGCAGTATGGCGTGGTCTATGGGCAGTGGCGCTGAATCCTGACGTCGTCACATTGATGGCGACCGCCTGTGACAGGGTGCGTGCGGCGCCGTACAGATGGGTCGCTGCCGCGGGCGCATGCTGGCCTCTCTATCCAGGAGAACTTGCCCATGTCTATGATCATCGCAGGACGTTTCCAGCTTCAGGACGAGGTGGACCGCGCGCGCAGCGCACTGGTCGACGCTGGTTTTGAAGCCGATCGCATCAGCGGCTTCTATCTGAGCCAGCCGGGTCAGCACGATATGACGCCTATCGGCGGCGACAATTTGCAGTCGCCCGGCGCGAAGGACACGCCCGAAGGTGTCGTCCAGGGCATGGCGACGGGTGGTGCGGTGGGCGTGGCCGTTGGCGCGGCAACGTCGCCTGTTACCGGGCCGATCGGGCCGATCGTCGGCGGGCTCGTGGGCGGGCATATCGGTTCGCTGTTCAGTTTTTCGAAAATGAAAGACCGGGGCGAAGCGGAAGAGGGTGGTGAAAACGCAGTCGCGCCACGCACGGCCGGCATGCTGGTGGCGGTCGCGTTCACCGACCCCGCGTTGGAAGCCCGCGCCGTTGACCTGTTGCGCGGGCTCGGTGCACATCATATCGAGCGTGCGCAGGGCAATATAGTCGCTGGGGACTGGGCCGATTTCGATCCGTCGAGCCTGCCGGACGTGATTGCCTGAGCGTGTCAGTGCGGTTCGGCTGACGGCCTTTGTGCATCTTCACCCAGCAGGATTCAGGTCTTGGCTGTTGAGCCCGACTTGAGCGTCTTGAGTGTGGCGTTATGGAGCTGTATTTTCTCCAGCGCAGCGCCCACTGTCGAAAACTGGCCCCTGGCGATGCTGCCGACCAGTAACAGAATCCCGCCAACCAGCCCGGTGACTTCACCGATGACACCGATGCGCCGGATTTTTTCGGCCGCCTCTGCCGTCAGGGCCATCAGCCGATGTTGTGGCTCTTTTAGATCCTGGATCACGAATGTGGCCGCGTCGGCGTACAGCGCATGGGCGTACTGGCGCAGCAACCGCTCATCGTCGGTCAATGCGCGCATCAGGGCCTTTTGCGCATCCGGCATGGTGCGATCGTTGTAGCCGGCAATCTCTTGCAGAATACGTTCGTGCAGGTCATCGGCGATACAGACCACGCTGTCGGCCAGATCAACGACGCACTGCATGGTCGATAATGCATTGGCGCGAGTGGCACTGTCCACATCGAGCCGGTCTGCGGCTGCTGGCGGCATGCCAGGCGTCACTGTGGTGACGATGGCCTCGGGCATGGGTGGCTGGTTCGGCAGAGGCGATGCCGCCTGCTGGCGCGAAGTGGCCGACGTTGGCGTCGGGCTGGTGTCGTCGGATGCCGGGTCGGGATTGCTGTGTGAAGATGTCGCCATGATATTCCCCATTATTCGCCGCTGAGAGCGTCGCGGATCAGATTCAGGTCGTGAACATAGCCCGCCAGCATGTGGCGCGTTTCCTCGCTGCTGAGCTTATCCATGTTCTCACGCATTTTCTGGTGGCCCAGTGCCACCTTGGTCAGGCCCTGCTGGGCCAGCTTGTAACGACGGTCGATCAGCTTGTATTCGGCTGTCTTGTTTTGCAGGTGCACCTTGGCCAGCGTCACCAGCATGCGATCGGTATTGCGGTTGGCCATCGGGATTTCAGCATTGAAAAGACCCATCACGGTCTTGCGTTCATTCTCGTTGGCCTTTTCATAGATGCGGGTGAGGACGATCATGGCGTCGATCAGCGTCTGCACATCGGCATTTCCATCGCGCACCATCGTGTCGACGCTGCGGTTCTGGTAGCGGGACGTGATCACCCGCGTCAGCAGTCGGGTCATCCCTGTATAGGCGGCCACATGCCGCTGCTGCAAGCCCGAATCCGTCATCGCCTTGAGACCGCTTCCTAGATCATCGATGCGCCCGGACAAGTCATACCGGCCATCGCCCGCCAGCGAGCTCAGTGTCTGCATATACAACACGAGCGTCTTCTGAATCGCGACAAAATCATCAAACACCGCCCGCCGCCGCGCATCGGTATCACGCGCCACACGCTCGGCCTGCGGCGACAGATACGGCGACTCGCGATCATACGTATCCCGATACCGCCGCGATAACTCCGCATACCCGCCCAGCCTGGCCGACGCATCCGCAAACTCCCGCACCTCACCCAGGCTGACCTGCCCCGTCGAAGCACACCCGGCCACCAACAGCCCCACGAGCACCAGCACCCTGCGCGCCATACGACCTCCCGCACCCCAAAATCCCATTCTTCCCACCCACCTGCCACACAACTTTGTTATTCCTCAATATCCACCCATTAACATCACCAAAATAAACATGAGGGTCAGAGTCGAATTGTTTGACAACTTTAAAAGTTATCAAACAATTCGACTCTGACCCTAATTGATTAGTAATTGATTTTGAGGAAGTCGATAATGCAACAATCTCCTGGTGAATTGACTCCCGGATGTTACTCAATAATTCGACTCTGACCCTCATTAAATACAAGGCCAAAAACATCCAGGCGGAAATAAAACGACGCGAGACGAGTAATCAATGTTCTAACGAGCATTGATCGGCGAAGTTCTTGGAGTTTTAGGGATCAGCGGCAACAAAAATAATGAGGGTCAGAGTCGAATTAAATGACAACTTTTAAAGTTGTCAAACAATTCGACTCTGACCCTCATTGTTGGGTAAGAGCTTTGGCGATATTAACCTTCAGGTGACATCGAATCAGCGAGTGGTGTGACAAAGTTTCTCGATAATTCGACTCTGACCCTAATTGGGACCCTGATTGGGTTAGCGGTCGCGGCGTACTGCCGAGGCGGGGCGTGGGCCGCTGCGTTTTGCGGCTGCGGGGGCGCCGCCGGGGGCGCGGGGCTTGTTGCCGCCGCCGCCGTTACCACCACCACCGCCGCCGTTACCACGGCCACCGCCGTTGCCGCCGCCCGGACGACCGCCGCGGCCGGTGTGGCCTGGGGCGCCGCTGCGCAGCTGGATTGGCTGTGGCTTGGCGTTCATGTCTGGCTCGAAGCCTTCGATGACTTCGCGTGGCAGCGTTTGCTTGATCAGCTTTTCGATGTCTTTCAACATCTGGTGTTCGTCGACGCACACCAGCGACACTGCTTCACCCGTCGCGCCGGCACGGCCCGTACGGCCGATGCGGTGGACGTAGTCTTCCGGGATATTCGGCAGGTCGTAGTTCACCACGTGTGGCAACTGGTCGATGTCGATGCCGCGCGCGGCGATGTCGGTGGCCACCAGCACTTGCAGGCTGCCGTCCTTGAATTCAGCCAGCGCCTTGGTACGTGCCGACTGGCTCTTGTTGCCGTGGATCGCCATCGCGCCGATGCTGTCCTTGCCCAGCTGCTCGACCAGCTTGTTGGCGCCGTGCTTGGTGCGCGTGAAGACCAGCACCTGCGTCCAGTTGTTGGACTTGATCAGGTGCGACAGCAGCGGGTGCTTCTTGTCGCGGTCGACCGGGTGGATCTTCTGTGCGATGACTTCGACGGTCGAGTTGCGGCGCGCCACTTCGATCATCTGCGGGTTGTTCAGCAGGCGATCGGCCAGCGTCTTGATTTCTTCCGAGAACGTGGCCGAGAACAGCAGGTTCTGGCGCTTGGCCGGCAGCAGCGCCAGCACTTTGCGGATGTCGTGGATGAAGCCCATGTCCAGCATGCGGTCGGCTTCGTCCAGGATCAGGATTTCGACCTTCGACAGGTCGACGGTGCCCTGGCCAGCGTGGTCCAGCAGGCGGCCCGGCGTGGCGACGAGGATGTCGACGCCATGCTTGAGCAGCTTGATCTGTGGATTGATGCCGACGCCGCCGAAGATGACGGCCGAGTTCAGGTTCGTGTACGTGCCATACAGGCGCACGCTTTCCTCGACCTGGGCCGCGAGTTCGCGGGTCGGGGTCAGCACCAGCGCGCGGATCACGCGTGGCGAGGTCTTGTTTTTCTGTGCTGCGCCGATCGTGTCGGTCGACAGGCGATGCAGGATCGGCAACGTGAAGCCAGCCGTCTTGCCGGTACCGGTCTGGGCACCGGCGAGCAGGTCGCCGCCGTTCAGCACGGTTGGAATGGCCTGGCTCTGGATCGGGGTCGGGGCGGTATAGCCTTGTTCGGTTACCGCGCGCACGATCGCGTCAGAAAGACCAAGTGAAGAAAATGACATAGATTTTTTCAGTAAAAAAGCGGCCCGTCGCCATGCTTGGCGGCAGTCCTGGAATCGGATTGATCGATGCATGCGCGCAAGCTAGCGGGCGCCCGGACGCTGCCGCAAAGGCGGCTGGCAGGGATTATAGTGAAGTGTATTTCACTGTAGAAAGTATTTGATGCAGAACTCTGTAACGTATTGTACAAAAACACAGGCCACTGGCAAGCACCGCCTGCGAGTGGCCTGACTGTTACAACTTGTATTTTACGCGAAAGGCGACAACAGCGGGACAAGCGCGCCGAAAACCTTCGGGCCGGCGGCGATCACGTCGCCTTTGTTCAGGTAATCGGACTCGCCGCTGAACTCGCCGACGATGCCGCCAGCTTCGGTCACGAGAAGGGCGCCGGCGGCGATGTCCCAGATCTTCAGGTTTTTCTCAAAGAAGCCGTCGATACGGCCGGCGGCCACGTTGGCCAGTTCCAGCGCTGCCGAACCGCCGCTGCGCACGCCATGGCTGCGCGAGGCGACGACTTCGTACATGCGAAGGTATTCGGCCAGGGCGCGTGGGTCCGGACCGTGGCCCGACGACAGCAGGGCGCGGCCGATGCGCTCGGTGCTGCGCACGCGGATACGTTTGTCGTTCAGGTAGGCGCCGCCGCCCTTGGTGGCGGTGAACAGGTCGTTGCGGACCGGGTCGTAGACCAGGCCGTTCGTGATCACGCCGCGCTGCTTGAGCGCGATCGAGATGCAGTAGTTGGGGTAGCCGTGCAGGAAGTTGGTGGTGCCATCGATCGGGTCGATGATCCACACGTTTTCACTCTCGTCGTTCAGATTGGCTGATGCACCGCTTTCTTCGGCCAGGATGGCATGGCCCGGATATGCCTTGAGCAGCGTTTCGACGATCTCATGCTCCGCCGCCTGGTCGACGTCGGTGACGAAATCGTTGTGTTGCTTTTCCGAAACGACGATGCGGTCGATGTCGAAGGACGCACGGTTGATGACGGTGGCGGCGCGGCGGGCGGCCTTGATGGCCGTGTTGAGCATTGGGTGCATGGAGGCTTTTCCGTAAGAACGCGAACGCCCACTCACGCACCGATGGGGCGCCGTGAACGATCAGCTATTGAAGAGTGATTAAAGAGCAGGGTGGCGCCGGAACCCGTTACAATCCGGGGCTTGCCCCCGCTACCGTAAAACCGTCCGCACCACGCGATGGTCGCTATTGTAAATGAACCCGACCCAAACCGACACTTCTTCTTTCAGAGCGCAGCCGCTGTTCGGCCGTTTGCGTTTCGTCCTCGTCGAAACGAGCCGCGCCGGCAACATCGGCTCGGTCGCGCGTGCGATGAAAACGATGGGCTTTACCGATCTGGTGCTGGTCACGCCGAAGTGCGCCGACTTCGTCAACGATCCCGAGGCAATCGCCTTTGCCAGCGGCGCGGGCGATGTCCTGAACAACGCGCGGGTCGTGCCCGATATTGGCGCGGCCCTTGATGGCTGCAACTTCGCCGCCGCGGTCTCGGCCAGATTGCGTGAATTCTCGCCCCCCGTCTGGACCCCGCGCGCGTTCGCCGAACACGCTGGCGCCGCGCCCGAGCTGAGGGCCGCCATCGTGTTTGGTAACGAGCGCGTCGGGCTGCCAAACGACATCGTCGAGCGCTGCAATGTGTTGATCAACATCCCGGCCAATCCCGATTACTCGTCGCTGAACCTGTCGCAGGCGGCCCAGGTGCTGGCCTACGAGGCACGCATAGCTTCCGTCAGCGGCGCGCCCGATACGCGTGGCGTTGGCTTCCAGGGCGACGCTGCCAGCGTGACCCAGATCGACGGCATGTATGCGCACCTCGAGCAGGCCCTGGTCGCCATCGGGTTTCTGAATGCCGACAACCCGAAAAAGCTCATGCCGCGCATCAAGCGCATGTTCGCGCGCGGTGGTCTGGAACTCGAAGAAGTCAACATCCTGCGCGGCATCGCCCGCGCGATCCTGAAGGACGCGCCACCCCGTTGATGGGCTTGCCGCAGCAAGCCCAAACCCAAGCCTATACTCGCGTCATGGACACCGACCGCATCGCCCCCATCCTGCGCGGCGCCCGCCCTTTGAACAGGTTGCCGGCATGAGTTCGCGCCTGCTATTGGGCCTGGTCCTGCTCGTGCAGGCGCTGATCGCCTGTGCCATCGCTGCAGGCGCCGCCCGGGCTGGCGCCGGACCCTGGCAAGCCGTTGCCATCGGCGTCATGAGTGTGGTGCTGGTGCGCCTGGCGATCAATGCAAACAATTTTGTGATGAGCCGGCGCGTCGCCAGTCCCACGCCGCCCCGGCACCAGCTCGGGCCAGTCGCCGCGGTGCGCATGCTCGGCGAAGAATTCGGCGCCAGCATGCTGGCCAGTTCCTGGCACATGCCGCGCGCACGGCCCTATACACGCATTCATCCTGATTGCCGTACGCCGCCGGTCCTGCTGCTGCACGGCTACGGTTGCAACAGCGGCTACTGGGCACACCTGGCGCCGCGGCTCGACGCGGCCGGCATCAGCCACGCCACGCTCGACCTCGAACCGCTGACCGGTGACATCGACGGCTTTGCCGATGCGATCGAAGAGGGCGCAACACGGCTGCTGCGCGCGGCCGGCGCGCAGCAGGTCATCGTCGTCGGCCACAGCATGGGCGGGCTGGCCGCGCGCGCCTGGCTGCGCCGGCATGGCAGCGCGCAGGCGGCGCGCGTCATCACGCTTGGCACGCCGCACCACGGCACGTGCCTGGCAACGTTCGGGATCGGCATCAACGCCATGCAGATGCAGCGCGCGGGTGTCGACGGGCCCGCCTGCGCGTGGCTGAGCGAGCTCGCCGCGCACGAAGACGCTGCCACGCGCGCGCGCATCACGTCGATCTACACGCACCACGACAATATCGTGGCGCCCCAGACATCGGGGCACCTGGAGGGGGCGCGCAACCTCGAACTGGGCGGCGTCGGCCACGTGGCGCTGGGCCGCAACCGGCGCGTGCTGGCGCTTGTCATGGACGAGATCGGGCGTGTGCCGACGGCTTGTCCGGCACCCCCTGTTTTGCACGGCGCTGCGTGAATCCACCCCGCGCCCGAGCGTGGTACAGTCATGTCAATAACGCATCCTTTGGAGCACCCAGTGGCGCGCATCCTGATCATCGAAGACAACCCGGCGAACATCGAACTGATGTCGTTCCTGCTCAGCGCCTACGGCCACGCGCCATTGAGTGCGGCCGACGGCCCCCGCGGCGTGGCCGCTGCGCGCAGCGAGCGCCCCGACCTGATTGCCTGTGACGTCAACCTGCCCGGCATGGATGGCTTTGCCGTGCTGGCCGAACTGAAAGGCGACCCGGCGCTGGCCGGTGTGCCGATCCTGGCCGTGACCGCGCTGGCCATGACGGGCGATCGTGAAAAAGTGCTGGCCGCCGGCTTCGATGGCTATATCAGCAAGCCGATCGAACCCGAAAGTTTCGTGGCCGAACTCGAAGCCTTCCTGACCAGCACGCCAGCGACAGCATCAGCACCCGCAGCGCCTGCAGCTGCAGCGACTCCTCCGGTCACAGCCATGGCGGCCAATGACGCCACGGCCACGCCGGCCACCGGCGCACGCACGCTGCTGCTGGTCGACGACGACCGCTTCATGCTCGGGGTGCTCAACGACATGCTGGTCGGCCAGCCGTACCGGGTGCTCAGCGCCTGCTCGGGGGAAGAAGCGCTGCAGGTGCTGTCGCACGAGCCAGTCGAGGTGATTCTGTGCGACCAGGCCATGCCCGGCATGCGCGGCACCGAGGTGCTGGCCGAGGCGGCAGCGCGCTATCCGAAGACGGTGCGCCTGATGCTGTCGGGCCAGCCCGACCTGACCGATATCGAAGCGGCCATCAAGAGCGGGGTGGCTGATGGCCATTACATCAAGCCGCTCGGCGCGCGGGCGCTGCGCGAGCAGCTCGACGAAGCCTTCCGTCTGCAGAGCGCGCGCGGCACCCGATAAGGCGAGCCCGCGCCCGGTCAGCCGGTCGATTGCTCGATAGAACGACGGTTCGATGATATCCTTGCGGGAACAAACACGAACAGCGGCCTACATGCAACAAAAAGCACCGCGCCGGACCCGTGAACGCATCCTCGAGCTCTCGCTCAGGCTGTTCAACGAGTTCGGCGAGCCCAATATCACGACCACCGTCATTGCCGAAGAGATGAACATCTCGCCCGGCAATCTGTACTACCATTTCCGCAACAAGGACGACATCGTCAACTCGATCTTCGTCCAGTTCGAGGCGGAGATCGAGCGCATCCTGACGGTGCCGGCCGGGCGCCGCTCGAACATGGAAGACGTGTGGCTGTACCTGCACCATATGTTCAAGCTGATCTGGCGCTACCGCTTCTTCTACCGCGACCTGAACGATCTGCTGTCGCGCAACCGCAAGCTCGAACTGCACTTCAAGGCGATCCACGCGCACAAGATCAAGGTCGCGCGCCAGCTGTGCGAAGACTTGCGCAGCGAAGGCTCGCTTGACGCGTCCGACCAGCAGATCGGCGCCATGGCGACCAATATGGTGGTCGTGGCGACCTACTGGCTCTCGTTCGAGTACGTGCGCAACCCCCGCAAATACAGCGAGCAGCAGGCGATTGCCGATGCACTCGCGCGCGGCTGCTACCAGGTACTGTCGATGGTCGGGCCCTACCTGAATGGCGAGACGCGCGTCCTGTTCGAAAAGCTGTCTGACGACTATCTTAAAAAACTGTCGGCCGACGCCAGGCCTGGCGCCGACTTCCTTTGAAAATGCACACGATGAAAACCCTTGCTGTCTACTGCGGCGCCGCGCAAGGCGTCAACCCTGTCCACGCCGATGCGGCGCGCCTGCTGGCGCGCGCGATGGTCGACCACAATATCAGCCTCGTCTACGGCGGCGGCAAGGTCGGCCTGATGGGCGTGATCGCCGATGAAGTGCTGCGCCTGGGCGGCGAAGCCACCGGCGTCATCCCGCGCGCCCTCGTCGAGCGCGAAGTCGGCCACGCGGGCCTCACGCGCCTGTTTGTCGTCAAGGACATGCACGAGCGCAAAGCCATGATGGCCGACCTGTCCGAAGGCTTCATCGCCATGCCGGGCGGGATGGGCACGCTGGAAGAGCTGTTCGAGATGGTGACCTGGGCCCAGCTGGGCATCCACGCCAAGCCGATTGGCCTCCTGAACGTCAACGGTTTCTATGACGGCCTGCGCGCCTTCGTGGGCCATCAGGTGGCCGAAGGATTCGTGCGGCCCGAACACGAAGACCTGATGATCGCCGACAGCGATCCCGACCAGCTGATCCAGCGTCTGCGCGCGGCAGTACCGGTCGTGCTGGAGTCGAGCCTGCCAGCGGCGGCGGCCGACGAATTGAAAGGCTAGCGCTGAAAGGCTAGCGCTGAAACGCTAGGCGACCTCGATCCGGTCGCGTCCGGCCGCCTTGGCCCGGTACAGCGCCTTGTCGGCGCGGCTGATCGCTTCCGTGAACGGTTCGCCATCGCGCCGTTCGGCCAGGCCGGCCGAAAAGCTGATCCGCCGCGCCGGCGTCATGCCGTCGATCTGCAGCGCGTGCACGCGCGTGACGATGCGCTCGAGCACCTGGCGCGCCGCCTGTGGCGTGGCGTCCGGCAGCAGCAACAGAAATTCTTCGCCGCCCCAGCGCGCCAGCGTGTCGTGCTCGCGCAGCGCGCCGTGCGCCGCGCCGGCAAACCCGCGCAGCACGGCGTCGCCTACGGCGTGGCCATATTGGTCGTTGACTTGCTTGAACAGGTCGAGGTCGAGCAGCGCCACGCAGCTGGTGGCGGGCGCCGAGCGCCGCTCTTCGGCGCCCAGCAACTCGTTCATGTGGCGGCGGTTGGCCAGCGACGTCAGTTCGTCGACCGTGGCAAGCAGGCGGATGGTCTCGAGGGCCGCAAGCAGCTCCTGCTTGCTGGCCTTCATGCGCCGGCGCAGCTTGGTCATTTCGCTGGCCAGCAGCGTCGTCGCCAGCAAAGCCGCCGCCAGATAGCCGAAGCTCATCGCCTCGACGGCGGGCGGGTGGCCCCGGGGATCGATTGCCTGCAAATACCACATGATGCAGGCCATGCCGGCCAGGGCGGCGCCGGCCAGCAGCAGTGCGCGGCGCGGATGCATGGCGAACGTGCAGAAGGCGATGGCCACCACCAGCATGCTCAGGAGCGAGGAGCGCAGCGGGCCGGCGATCGCATAGCCCGCAATGGTGCAGCCGATCGCGAACAGCGATTGCAGCGCAGCGAGCATGTCGGGCGCGATCTTCAGTCGCGCGCTGAAATGGATCAGGGCGTAGAACGCGAGCGTGCCGCATGCGGCGACGACGCTCAGCAACAGAGCGGGGCCGCGCGGTGTGTAGCCGGCCCCGACCTGCGCCGCCAGCAGGCCCATGGTAGCCAGATACAGCATGGCAGTGGCGATCCAGTAGTTGCGCATGCGGCGCAGCATGGGCGCCGTATGGGCCGGCGCGGCGGTCATCCCCTTGCTATCGGTGCTACTCGGCGCAGGGGTCATGGGCATCTCCTGCGCTGCCTGCGAGCAGGCGTGCGATGTCGCTCGCCGGGAGCGGCCGGCTGAACAGGTAACCCTGCATTTCGTCGCAGTCGTTGGCACGCAGGAAGTCGCGCTGCTGTTCGGTCTCGACGCCTTCGGCAATCACGCGCAGGTCGAGCTTGTGGCCCAGCGAGATCACGGCCATCGCGATCGCCTGGTCGTCGGGCGAGTCGGCCAGGTCGGCGACAAATGACTTGTCGATCTTGAGGCGGCTGATCGGGAACGACTTGAGCGCCGACAGGCTCGAGTACCCGGTGCCGAAGTCGTCGATCGACAGCGCCACGCCCATTGCTTCAAGTTCGCGCATCTTGTCGATCGAGCGGCCCAGGTCGCGCATGATCAGACTTTCGGTGACCTCGACTTCGAGGCCGTCGGCCGGCAGGCCGCTGGCGCGCAGGGCATCGGCGACGCGTTCGACGAGGCGCTTGTCTTCGAACTGGCGCGCCGAGACATTGACCGACACGCTGACCGGGGGCAGGCCAGCCGTGCGCCAGGCCTGGGCCTGGGCGCAGGCGGTGCGCAGCACCCAGTCGCCGATCTGTACGATCAGGCCACTCTCTTCGGCGAGGCCAATGAAGCGCAGCGGCGAGACCAGGCCCTGCTCGGGGTGGTGCCAGCGAATCAGCGCCTCGACGCCGAACAGGCAATTCGTGCGCAAATCGATCTTCGGCTGGTACAGCAGCTGGAACTGGCACGGGCCCGGATAGTCTTCGGCGCAGGTATCGATTGCTGCGCGCAGGCCTTCGAGCAGCACGAGCTTTTCGTCGACGCTCTCGTTCATTTCGCTGACGTAGTACTGCACGTTGTTGCTGCCCAGTTCCTTGGCGCGGTACATGGCCACGTCGGCGTGCATCATCAGGGCATTGGCGCTGGCGCCGTCGCGCGGGTAGAACGTCACCCCGACGCTGCAGCTCACTTGCACTTCCTGGCCCTCGACCAGCACCGGTTCGGTAACGGCTTCGCGCACCCGCTCGAGCAGCGGCGCGATCGCCATCGGGTCGCCCGCGAGGTCCGGCAGCAGGATCACGAATTCATCGCCGCCAAAGCGCGCCAGCGTATCGTCGCTGCGCAGGCAGCGATGCATGCGCGCGCCGACCACCTTGAGCAGTTCGTCGCCGGCGTTGTGGCCCAGCGTGTCGTTGACCAGCTTGAAGCCATCGAGGTCGATGAACGCGAGGCCAACCGCGCGACCCGCTTCGGCAGCGGTGACGATCGCCTGGCCCAGGCGCTCGCGCAGCAGGCTGCGGTTGGGCAGGCCGGTCAGGTCGTCGTGGTGCGCCAGATGGCGGATGCGCTGCTCACCCATCTTGCGCTCGGTGATGTCGCGCACGATCACGACGACGCCATCCTCGACCGCCACCGCCTGGCGGTGCAGCCAGACGCCGGGCTGGGGCAGGGTCTGCGCCTGCCATTCGGTTTCGCGCGCAATGCCGTCGCGCGCCACCGCCGACAGGTCGTCGAAGACGGATTGACTGATCGACGGCGGCAGCAGGCCCGAGATCGGCTTGGCTGCCATCTGCTGCTTGGTCAGGCTGGTGAAGCGCTCGGCGCGGCTGTTGGTGGTGGCAACCACGAAATCACGCACCTCGCCGCGCGGACCGAACACGGTGCGCAACACGAAGAAAGCGTCGGGGCTGGCTTCGGATGCAGCGGCGTAGGTTTCCTGCGCCAGCCGTTCGCGCCGGCGCGCCTTGGCCAGCTGCCACGACCACGCGCTCACCAGGATCACGACGGCAATCAAGAGCGCGCTGGCCGCGCCCGCGCCAAGCAGCCACGCGCGCCGGCCCTGATAGAAATCGGCCATCTGTTCGGCTTCGGACAAGCCGGCCACCGCGACCAGCGGGAAGCTGTTCATCGGCCGGCTGGCGACAGTGCGTGCCTCGGATTCGAGCACCGGTGCGCCGCGCGCGGTCGTGCCGGCCGCGACGCCGCCGTTTGCGCCCGGCACGAAGCGCTGGCCCCACGAGACCGTTTCGCCCACGCGCAGCGCGCGCAGCATGCCGTCGGTGCCCGCCATACCGAGCAGGCCGCGATCGCCCTGGCGCGAGCGTTCGTAGCCGCTGGTGAAATAGGCCGGGTCGAGGGCAACGACGGCCACGCCGGAGAAGCGCCCGGCCGCATCGTTGATGCGGCGCGAAAAGTGGACGGTCGGTTCCCTTGAGTACTCGCTCAGGCTGGTCAGGCTGACGAACGGCACGTCGTCGCTGGTCTGGCGATGAAATTCGAACCACGCGGTGCGTGCCAGGTCATGCCGCTTCGACGCGGGATTGCTGGCGACGATGTGTCCGCTGGCGTCGCTGATCTCGACCTGGAACACGAGGCCGGGCGGCAGCAGGCCCTTGGCTTCGAGGGCGGGCAGGGCGCCGGTCGGGCCATTCTGCTCGACCGCGTACTTCAGCACGCGCAGGGTCTGGTCGATCGCGCTCAGGCTGCGCGCCAGTTGCGCTTCATACGTGTCGAGCAGTTCCTGGGTCGCGTCGCGTGTGGCCACGACAGCGGCGCGGCGCTCCGATTCGATCACGTGCAGCGTGCCGAACCACATGGCGCCCAGCAGTGCCAGCGCGAACAGCGGCAGCGAGATGTGCGTCTCGAGCGCCAGGCCAAGCCAGCGCGCCAGCAGGCCGCGCGTGCGCGGCGAGCCTGCCGACGGCGCGCCGTCGCCCGTGAGCGACGGCCCGCTGGAACGCGCGAGCATGTTCATGGCGTGCTCACTGCAGCACCAGCACCGGGCGCACCGACGGGTCGAGCGCGGTGCGCTCGATGTAGCCGATCATCGACGGGTTGTCGGCCACCATGCGGCGCACGGCGGCGTCGCTCGCCGCTTCGCGCGGCGGCTGGCCGCGGCCCGTGAACACCATCTTGGACCAGTGGGCCTTGAGCAGCGCAGGGGTCTTGCCGGTGAGCTGGCGATAGAACAGGTCGCGCTGCGCTGCGCCCAGCCCCTGGTCGATGGCGACAGCGGCCGCGCCATCCGGGAAGCTGCCCGTCTGGCCGAGGAAGATGGCGCTGACTTGCTCGGCGTTGAGGACCGGGTTCGGGTTGCGGCTCGAGACGATGACGACCAGTTCGGCCGACGCGCTCGTGGCGACGAAGCACAGCGTGCACAGGGCCAGCAGGTGGCGGGAATAGTTACCGAGGCGTGTTTTCATCGGCGTCAAAAGACAAAGTCCAGCGCAATGCTGGTCACGTTAGTCGTGCGGTTCGAACGAAACGCAGGCGTGGAATTGATCAGGGTGCCGCGCGAACCGCCGCGCGGCCGCACGCTCTCGAACTGCAGCTTGAGGGCGACGTTGGTGGCGACGTCCCAGCGTACGCCGGTGCTCCAGGTGGTCTGGATCGGAATCGTCGCCAGCAGCGTGTTCAGCGCGCCATTGATCTGGGCGGCGCCGGCGGCGACCGGCGGTGGCAGGCCTTGCAGTGACAGGCCGGGGTCGGACGTGGCCACATCGGCGCGGATCTGCGCATAGCCGATGTAGGGCGTGAATGCGCCCTGGCGCCAGCCGGCGCCGACATACACCGACGTGCCGCCGCCGAGCAGGGAGTCGGTGCGGGTACGTCCCGTTTCGGCGGTGACGAACCACGCACCGGGGTCATAGCTGGCGCCCGCGCTGATCATCGACACGCGCTTGTTGACGATGGCGTAGCGCTCGGCCAGCATCTGGCCCTGCGGGCCGAACATGCGCAGGCCGGCGAACAGGTCGGCAGCGATGTCGGTGTTCAGGCGCGCGCGCGCGGCCGACAGGCGTACGGTCAGGGGACCATAGTCGATGCTGTGCGACAGGCCCAGGATGTTTTCGGCGTCGATTTGCAGGCCAAAGCCCAGGTCCTGGTCGGTGCTGCCCGAAAACACCTGCGTTGCGTGACGCACGGCGCCGGCGTTCCAGCGCCAGGTCGCGTCGACCCCGTCGCTGCTTGAAATCGGCAATGCGCCATAGACTTCGACCGGCGTGCGGACCCACGGAATGGTGTAGCCGACCTTGCGCGATTCGGCGCCAAGAAAGACGGGCAGTGCGATGCGACCGACGCGTACGGCGAGGTCGGGCGTCATCTGGTACTTGATATTGGCCCATTCAACGCGCGGGTGGTAACTGCCATTCAGGCGCTGCTCGCTGATTACCTGCAGCACGCCCGACCAGGCGCCCTGGCCCACGTCGAGCTGGGCGGCGAGGCGGCTATCGACGTCCGGGCTCCACGAGCCGGACACGCCGGCACCGCTCGCGCGCAGGATGGACGAGCTGAAATCGGCCTCGCGGTTGTTCGAATGGACGACGCCGAGCGTGCCGAAGCCGGACAGCTTCCACGTGGGACCTGCAGCGGTGTCAGGCGCCGGGTCGGCGGCCTGTGCCTGTCCTTGTGTCTGCGCCTGTGCATACAACGGCGTGCAGGCGAGCACACAAGTGGCAAATGCGGCAGGCAATAGCGTGCCGGGAAAATAGTGCGAAAGCATGTGATGTGATGTTGGCGCCATGGGCCTGAGCGGTGTCGGGTGACGCCGGGCCAGAACCTGACGACTCTAGCGAAGCGCCCCTGCAAAGTCGAGCGGAGCACGACAAGACAAGCAACTGATGATCGTTTTTGTTGCGTATGCGCAACGACAGTTGCACATGGTAACATCAACGCGGAAGCGGTGCCGGTTCGGCGTTCCACAGGCGTGCGCCCGCCAGATCGAGCCACGTCAGATACAGCCGCACATCGAATTCCAGCTGGTGATAGGCCGGCTCCATCCAGCAGCACAGCTTGTAGAACGCCTTGTCGTGTTCTTTTTCTTTCAGGTGCGCCAGTTCGTGCACGGCAATCATGCGCAGGAATGGCAGCGGCGCATCACGGAACAGGCTGGCGATGCGAATCTCGTGCTTGGCCTTGAGGCGTCCGCCCTGGACGCGCGAGATGGCCGTGTGCAGGCCCAGTGCATGCTGGACCACCTGGATCTTGCTGTCGAAGGCGACCTTCGAGACCGGCGCCGCCTGGCGCAGGTATTCGTCCTTCAGGTCCTGGACGTAGTCGTACAGGGCGCGGTCGGTGCGGATGCCGTGCGGCGCCGGATAGCGCTGGCGCAGCGTGTCGCCAAGACGGTCTTGCGCGATCAGGCCGCTGACCTGCGTGCGCAGTTGCTCGGGGTAGGCTGTCAGGTATTTCAGGGTGTGCATAAGCCGCGCAATGTACCACAGGGGGTGGCACCGTGCCTGGCGGGTAATAGAGCAGCCAACAGAGCAGCCAACTGCGACCGGGGCAGCCGATACAGCCGACGCCGCAGAAAAGCGTCGTTCCCGCACCGTCTGGGAACGACGCTGCCAGGGCCAGGGAAGCACTGATTAATTCATGGCGGCGGACTTGGCGCTGAAAAGAGCCACCCTGCGGCGTTGCAAATTCTCGCAATAGCCCGCTATTGCTTCGATTTTGCGCCTTGCAGGCTGACTTTTTCAAAGCCAATTCCATCCCCCAGAATAAATCAGTGCTTCCCTAGCTGTCCTTGCTGCTCTGGCGATTGCCTTTGTCGGCCATGGCCGCTGCCGCCGCGCGCTGCGCCGACTGCCGGCTTTCGCCACCCTTGCGGCCGATGTCGGCCATGTGCGCGCGGTTGCGGCTGACGGCTTCGCCGCCTTTCTGGCCGGCGCGGCGCGCTTCTTCGGAATCGAATTCGTGCGCCGTCCCTTTTTGATGCGCCGCCTGGCCACCCTTGCTGGCGATTTCACGTTGCTGGTTCTGGTCCATTGCCGCGAAACCCCGCTTGGCCGGTTGCCCGCTCTTCTGGGCACTGCCGGTCGCCGTCTCTTTGCTGCCGTTCTCTTTGCTCGTCGCCATGTCGATCTCCTTGTGCCCGTGGGGCTGTCAGTGGAAGAGGTCGTGCCCGATGCCACGAGCGCACACAGGTTGCGCTCTCGTGTTTAGAGAAACGTGGTGAGCGTTAGTTCCGCCGTTTTCACGCCAGAGCGCGGCCAGAGACGGTATCGGTGCGACTAGGCGTCGGCCACCTTGAGTACCAGCTTGCCCAGATTGCGCCCTTCAAACAGCATCAGGAGCGCCTGCGGGAATTGCTCGAAGCCGTCGACCACGTGCTCGTGACTGGCGATCTCGCCCGCCGCCAGCCATGCGCCCAGTTCGGCCACGGCCTCGTGGTAGCGCGAGGCATAGTCGAACACCACCATGCCTTCCATCCGCGCGCGGTTCACCAGCAACGCCAGGTAGTTCGCCGGGCCCTTGACGGGCGCGGTGGCGTTGTATTGCGAAATCGCCCCGCAGATCACGATCCGCGCCTTCATGTTGATGCGCGTGAGGACGGCGTCGAGGATGTCGCCGCCGACATTGTCGAAATAGACGTCCACGCCCTGCGGGCAATGCTGTTTGAGCGCCGCATGCAGGCCACCGGCCTTGTAGTCGATGCAGGCATCAAAGCCCAGTTGCTCGACGACGAAGCGGCATTTTTCGGCGCCGCCCGCAATGCCGACCACGCGGCAGCCCATGCGCTTGGCGACCTGGCCCACGGTCATGCCGACGGCGCCGGCCGCGCCCGAGACCACGACCGTGTCGCCGGCCTTGGCCTGGCCGACCTCGCGCAGGCCGAAGTACGCCGTCATGCCAGGCATGCCGAGCAGGTTGAGCCACGCAGTCAGGTTGCCGATGCGTGGATCGATTTTGACGAAGCCGGCGTTCTTGTCATCGGCCGGGCCGGACCAGTAGCGCTGCACGCCGGTGCCGCCGGCGACATGGTCGCCCACCGCAAAGCGCGGCGAGCGCGACGCCACCACGACGCCCAGCCCGCCGGCGCGCATGACTTCGCCGATGGCGACCGGGCGGATATACGATTTGCCTTCGTTCATCCAGCCGCGCATGGCCGGGTCGAGCGAGAGGTACAGCACTTTGACCACGATCTCGCCCTCGGCGGGCGCCGGCACCGGCTGTTCGTGCAGTTGCCAGTCGTGGGCCTGCGGCAGCCCGACCGGGCGGGCAGCGAGCAGGAATTGCTGATTGGGTGGAAAGGTGTCGGTCATGCGGGTCTCCCTGGCTGGATGAATGATCTGTGCCAGGAAGTCTATACCGCGCCGTCGCCCGGCGCGCGCTGCGCATGCGACAATAGCGGGTTCCTCTACCGATCAATCCCGTTCAAAGCACCGCACCAATGGCTATCAAAGCGACCATCTACAAGGCTGACCTGTCGATTGCCGACATGGACCGCAACTATTACCAGGAACACAGCCTGACGATCGCCCGGCATCCGTCCGAGACCGAGGAGCGCGTGATGATCCGCGTGCTGGCCTACGCGCTGCACGCCGATCCGGCGCTCGCGTTTACGAAAGACCTGTTCGACGTCGACGAGCCGGCCCTGTGGCTCAAGGACCTCACCGGCGCCATCGACCTGTGGATCGAAGTGGGCCAGCCCGACGAAAAGCGCCTGCTGAAAGCAGCCGGCCGCGCCGAGAAAGTAATCGTCTACAGCTACAGCGCAACGAGCAGCATCTGGTTCAAGGGCATCGCCAACAAGATCGAGCGCGCCAAGAACGTCAGCGTGATCAACATCCCGGCCGAGATCAGCGCCCAGCTCGAGAAAATGGCGTCGCGCTCAATGGCGCTGCAGTGCACGATCCAGGATGGCCAGGTGTGGCTGACCGACGGCACCGACACCGTGCTGGTCGAGCGTGAAGCCTTGCGCGGCGCAGTGTAAGATTGTGTTTTTCACTGACATCAACTAGCCAAGGATTGCCATGACCCGTCACCTGATCGCCGCGCTTGCCGCGGGCCTGTTTTCCGTCTCCGCGCTGGCCCAGGTCACCGTCACCGAACCCTGGGTACGCGCCACCGTGCCTGCCCAGAAAAGCACGGGCGCCTTCATGCAGCTGCAATCGGCCACGCCTGCGCGCCTGCTCGAAGTGCGTACGCCGGTGGCTGGCCGCGCCGAGATCCACGAGATGGCGATGGAAGGCCAGGTGATGCGCATGCGTCAGGTGAAGGGCATCGATCTGCCGGCCGGCAAGCCGGTCGTGCTGGCCTCGGGTGGCTACCACGTGATGCTGCTGGACCTGAAGCGCCAGCTGAAGGAAGGCGAGAACGTCGAGCTGACCCTGGTGGTGCAGGACGCCGCCGCCAAGCGTCAGGAAGTGAAAGTGTCGCTGCCCGTCATGCCGCTGACGCACAGTGGCAAGCCGGCAGCGCAGGATGCGCACGCGGGCCACGCCGGTCACTGATCTGCTGAGCCGCTGAGCGCAGCGGCTCACTGCACCATCAGCGCGGCGCGTTGCCGATGCGCCGCACTTCTCCCGAGCCCGCCACGCTGCGGCTCACCTTGGGATCGCCGTAATAGCCGACATCGCCCGACCCGGCGATGCTCGCGCGCAGGTCATTCTTTGCCCACACTGTCGCGTCGCCGGATCCGGCGATGCTCACGCGCGCCGAATCGGCGGCGATCTTGCCCAGGTCGACATCGCCTGAACCACCGATCGACACCGACAGTTCGCGTACGGCGCCGCCATCGGCGCGCAGGTCGCCGCTGCCGGCCACGCTGGCGGAGACCGTGTCGGCTTCGAGACGCGCGATCTGGATCTTGCCCGAGCCGCCGACGTCCAGGTCCAGGCGCTTGCCACGCAGGACATCCGCATCGATGGTGCCCGAGCCGCCCAGCGACAGGCGCTCGATCTGGCGCGCCGTCACGACAATCTTGAGATTGCGGGTGCGCAGGTTCAGGTTGCGCTTGGCGGGACGGATGCGCAGCATGCCGTCTTCGACGCGCGTCTCGACCAGGGCCTGCAGATTGTCGTCGGTCTCGACCGTGACGCTGTCGACGTTGCCAGTACGCAGTTCCAGCCGGCCCGGCAAACCCAGCGCGATGCCATTGAACGACTCGACTTTGCGCGCCTGGCGCGTGATGTTGCCATTGCCTTCGACTTGTTCGCTGCCGAATGGCCAGGCCATGGCCGCAGGGGGCGCTACGCTGCAGGCGAGGACGGCGGCGAGCATCAGGGCGCGCAGGGCAGGGGTGGAATAGGCGTGACGCGACATGGTGGGGCTCCTTGAAAGGCGGTGGGAATGCTGCACATCCTGGCAGGACGGCCCCGTGCTGCCGAGCCGTTTGCGACAGACTGCGCGCGCCGTGGTGTGAAATGCAACTGTGCGGATTAAGCCGCGCGCTCCGACGATCCAGCACGCCCACGCAAGATGCACTAAGATAGTGCGCTTTTTGCAACGGAGTAGTGCGATGAACGTGATTTTATTGGCGATGGCCTTCTGTGTGGGCATGGCCATGTCGGTGCAGGCGGCGATCAACAGCCAGCTGGCCCATTCGATCGGGGCCAATTCGATGATGGCGGCGCTGGTGTCGTTCAGCTGCGGTACGGCGGTGTTGCTGGCGGTGGCGCTGGCCAAGAGCGGCGTCGGTGGCCTGGGCGCGACGCTGGCAGCGTTGCCGTCGCAGCCGGCCTGGAAATTCCTGGGCGGCTTTCTCGGTGCGGCATTCGTGTTCGGGACCGTGTTCCTCGCGCCGCGCATCGGGCTGCTCAGCCTGATCGTGCTGGTGATCGCCGGGCAACTGCTCAGCTCGATGGCGATCGATCATTTTGGCCTGATCAATATGGCGACGCGCAAGGTGTCCGGCGTGCGCATTGCTGGTGCGCTGGTGGTCGTGGTCGGGGTGACGATCACGGTGTTCGGCGAGCGCATTGTTGCTAGTATGTCACGCTGAAGATTTTTTTCTTTTCTGCAATATTTGAGTTCTATAATGGTCGACACTTGATCTTTTACCAGCATCGGCCAGATGGAACATCACCAGTCCTCGCAGATTCCCACCCTGTCGTATATCGAGAACGAAGACCATCCGGTATTCGAAACGCTGGTCCAGCAGATTTTGCATCTGCTGAACTCGAAGCTGGTGTTTTCGGACATCATCATCCACCAGAACAGCCCCTTGATGCTGCGCCAGCCAAAGGGCCTGGTGGCCGTGACCGATTCGCCGATCACCAAGGAAGAGCTGGAAGAATTCTTCGACGTCATCGAGCCGAACTGGACGCAGCGCATCGCTTCGCGTGCGTTCGACCGCTCCATTGACCTGCACACGGCGCGCATCCGCGCCAACTGCTTCCGCTTCCAGGGCGGCAAGCGGATTGGCTGCGTGATCCGCCGCTTTCCGAAAGAGCCGATCCCGCTGGCCGACCTGGGCCTGTGGGACGACGAGCGCGAATTCGCGAGCCTGACCAGTGGCCTGGTCCTGATCATCGGCGACACCTGCCAGGGCAAGTCGACGACGATCGCGTCGATCCTCGACGAGATCAACCGCCACCGCTCGGGCCACATCATCACCATCGAAGACCCGGTCGAAACGCTGATCCCGCAGCGCAAGTGCATCATCACGCAGCGCGAAGTGGGCGAGGACGGCGACGTCGACAGTTATTACCTGGGCGCGCTGGATGCGCTGCGCGAGCGCCCGGACGTGATCGTCATCGGCGAGATCCGCGACGCCGAGACGGCGCAGGAAGCACTGGCGCTGGCCGAATCCGGCCCGCTGGTGCTGGCGTCGCTGCATGCGCGCTCGACCGAGCTGGGCCTGCAAAAAATTCTGCGCCTGCTGGGCAACACGGACGCGCAGGCACAAGCGCTGGCGCACGCGCTGCGCGGCGTGCTGTGCCAGGCGCTGCTGCCGTCTGTCGAAGGCAACCGCTATCACCTGGCCACCGAATGCCTGACCCCCAGTCCGGCCGTCGTGCGCATGCTCGAAGCAGGGGACCTGGGCAGCATCCGCGCGCACATGAATCGCGGTATCGATGCCGGCTGCCACACGATGAATGCGTCGCTCGAAGGGTTGCTGGCGTCGCACAAGGTGCGGGTCGAAGATGCACGCAACGCCACCACCGATCGGGTGGCGTTTGCCGATATGGTGTGAGTCGTCCGCGACTCAGTCCAGTGACACCGCCCGGTAGCGATTGACCTCGGTCGCCGTCACCGGCGCGCCGGCATTGCCCCAGCTGGCCCGGACCCAGGTCAGCACCGCCGCTACCTGCGCATCGTCGAGTTCATGCCCGAACGGCGGCATCCCGTACGGCCGTGGGTTGCCGCGCGTGCCGGGCGGGAAGCCGCCGTTGACCGTCATCCGGATGGCGTTCACGGCCGGCGTCATGGTCACGGCGCGGTTGCCGGCCAGCGGCGGGTAGGCCGGCATGCGTCCCTTGCCATCGTCGCCATGACATGCCGCGCACTGCGCCCCGTAGATCCGGCCACCTTCGGCCAGTACCTGTTCAGCGGCAGGCAGCAATGCCGGCGTCGGCTGCGCGCTCACGGGCGTGGCGGCGAGCGACTTCAGGTAGCCCGCCATCGCGCCCAGATCGTCCGGTGTCAGGTACTGCAGGCTGCGTGCCACCACTTCGGCCATCGGCCCGGTCGCCGCGCCGCGCGGCGAGATGCCGGTACCCAGCAACGCCACGATATCCGCCTCGCGCCAGTCACCCAGGCCCGCCTCGTGGTTGGCCGTCAGCGATGGGGCATACCAGCCGAGGGTCGGGATCATGCCGCCAGCCAGCGCCCCATCCGCCGCGCCCAGGCTGTTGCGGGTGCTGTGGCAGGCGCTGCAGTGGCCCAGACCTTCGACGAGGTAGGCGCCCCGGTTCCAGCTGGCGCTGCGCGCCGCTTGCGCGGCATATTGGGCAGGCCGGAAGTACAGCAGGCGCCAGCCGGCCAGTAACGCCTGCTGGTCGTACGGGAAGCGGATATCGTGCGGCCGGTTCGCCTGGCGCTGCGGCGGCAGGCTGCGAAAGTACGCAAACAGCGCATCCGCATCGGCGCGCGTGACCTTCGTGTAGTTCGTGTAGGGGAAGGCCGGATACAGCAGGCGGCCGCTTGGTGCGATGCCATTGTGCAGCGCATTCCAGAAGTCGTCGGCGCTCCAGGCGCCGATGCCGGTGTCACGGTCGGGCGTGAGGTTCGGGCCGTAAAAGCGCCCGAATGGCGTATCGAGCGGACGGCCGCCCCCATACGCCACGCCGCCACGCGCCGTGTGGCAGGCGATGCAGTCGCCGGCCCGCGCCAGATACGCGCCGCGCGCGATGTTGGCGGGCGTGGATGCCCAGGCGGCGGGCGAACTGGCCGGCACGAAGTCGGCGCGTGGCCATGCCAGGGCGATTGCGACGCCGACGGCGGCGACCACCGCCAGCAGGACGATGCGCACGGTCTTCATCATGGCGCGCTACCGCAGAGTATGGGCAGCGGCCGTGCGATGGCATCAGCGGGCTTTGGGTCGACCGGCATTGGCTGCGCTGCCAGCCAGCCCGAGACGGCGGCGACATCGTCGGGCGACAGGCGCGCGGCCACCTGGCCCATGCAATCGGGTGCATGGGCGCGCCGCACGCCGTTGCGCCAGGCGCCGAACTGCGCGTTGATGTAATCGCGCGGCAGGCCAAGCAGGCCCGGGATCGCGGGCTGCACGCCGGTCAGGCGCGCGTCGTGGCAGGCGATGCAGGCCGGGATGCCACGTCCCGGGTCGCCCTCGTGCACCAGTTGCCGGCCCCGGTAACGCTGCGCGGGCGACAGGTTGACCGGCGTGGGCGGCAGCACGGTCGGCGCTTGCGCGGCAAAGTGCGCGGCGATTTCGCGCAGGTAGGCGTCGGGCAGGTGCTCGGTGAGGTACGTCATCACGGGATAGTGGCGCCGACCGTCCTGGAAGTTGCGCAGCTGGTGGTACAGGTAGCCGGCCGGCTTGCCGCCGATGCGCGGATAGAAGCTGTCGTTGACGGGATTGCCGCGCGCATCGACGCGCGCGTGGCAGGTGGCGCAGGCGAGCAGGCGCTGGGTGAGGGTGTCGGGAACGGGTTGGGGCGCGGCGTTGGCCACGAGCGCGATGGTGCACAGGAGCGTGCAGAGAAGCGCGGCAGCGGGCCAACGGAAGCGTCGAGATGGCATGGATTCACCGGCAGCATGGACGCTGACGATGATAGCGCGAATATTGAACGCCGCGCGGGATTTACACTGCCGGGATTTCGGTCTTCCAGCGCCGGTAGATCCGCAGCGCCGCATGCGCATCGTCGGCCGCGTACTGCAGCTGCTTGTCCGACAGGTGTGGCAGCGACCAGTTGGTGGTCGTGATGCGCTTGGATTTTTGCAGGCGCTGGCCGAAGAAGCGTTCCACGGCGCTCTTTGCGCCCAGCGGATTCTTTTCACCGCGCCGGCGCAGCGCCGTCGACAGATCGAGCACGTGGCGCAGCTCGATGCCGAACTTGGACTTCAGCCGCTTGACGTCGTCACCCAGGCCGAAACCCACCTTGAGGATGCTGCCAGAGGCCAGCACCGGTTCCAGCACGGTGAAGGCGAGGGCGTTGCCAGCCGGCGTGGCGGTCTGGAACAGAAAAGCGAACTCGTCGGTGGCCAGCTGCACCAAGTGCGGCCCGGTCGAGACTTCGCCCTTGGCGAACGTTGGCTTGGATTCGGTGTCGAAGCCGATGACGTCGGCCGCGAGCAGCGCCGCGAGCGCCTGCTGCGCGTCGGCGTCGGACCGTACCAGCCGCACATGGGCAGGGTCGATGCCGATGTAGGCGGGCAGCTCGGGTGGCAGACCAGCTTGCGAGCCGGCTTGCATGCCTTCTGCTGCCGCGTCTTTCAAGGCGTCGCCCGAATTCAAGTCTTCGAGAACTTGGACGCCAGCGCCTGCAGTTTTTCCTGGCGCTTGCGGTTGTTTTCTTCTTCGAGGGCGGCGTCGCGCTCGGCCTTCTTGCGGTCGGCTTCTTTCTTGAAGCGCTGCTGCAGCTGCTCTTTCGCGTGCAGGCGGTGCGCCTCAGGCACTTCGGCGCCGGCGGTACCGTCGAGGTCAAAGCGAACCTTGGCTTTTTCCATCGCGCGCAGGTAGCGCATCGAGCCGGTGTGGATGCCGAGGGCGGCGCGCATCGTTTTCTTGTCCAGGCCCGGCATGCGTGCCTGCAACTGCTTGTCGATACCGATCGACAGTGGCAGGCAGTCACGGAAGGCGGGATACTCCTGCTGGAGTTGCTTGAGCAGCGAGCGCGCCGACTGGCCTGACGCCGGAGCAGGGGCAGGGGCTGCAGCCGGGGCTGCTGGCGCTGCCGGCTCGGCTGGCGACTGCGTTGGCTGCTGTGCATCCGGGGTGGCTGGCGCGGCGGTGGTGTCGACGGACTCTGCAGGGGTATTGGTATTCATTGACTTCATGGTAAGAACAGGATTGCGAAGGATAGCACGGCGCTAAAAGCCGCATTGTACTAGTTCCACTAATAAATGTTGAGAAAGACGCACTGCGATGAAGCATTGAAACGCGAAATCGTGTATGATCCGCCTCTTGCCTTGAGTCCGGCTTGCGCCGGCGCAGACCAGCAAGAAGGTCATCATGCCGGGGCAATGCACCCGGTGACACGTGCAGATCCCTCACCGGATCGAGCAATGATCACCAAAACTTGCATTGGGGCGTAATGGCCCCATCTCCTATTCTTCTAGAAAAATAGATGCAAGCCCGTGTTAGCGGGCTTTTTTTCGTTCCGACATGCACAGCACGATTTTGAACAGCGACCAACGCCACCTGCCCGCAGCCCCGATATTACGCCGGCGCGCGCACCGAAGGGCAGGTCGAGCTTGAAGTCTGGCATGTCCGCCCTAAGGTAGGGCCACTTCCGTTCCCCATTCCCAGGTCCCGTACGCGGGGCCCAGCTGGATTATTGACTTCGCAGGCGCGCTACTCGCCTCGACTGGAGAGTTTTAAGCTATGAAAAACACCGCCAAGACATTGACACTGACAGCGAAAAAAGCCCCGGCCAAAGCATCGGCCCCGCTGGCAGTGCCTAAAACCGCCACTTCCTACTTCCTCGAAACGGAAGCGGCGGCCAAGGTCACGGTGGTCAAGACCCGTTCGCGCCTGGCGACGCTCAAAGCCCAGGCCGACGCGATCCTGGCCGCCGGTGGCCCCGCAGCCGAGCCGGTTGCCGCCCCAGCCGTCGCTGAAGCCGCACCCGCAGCGGTGGCGCCAGTGGCCGCCGCGCCAGTGGAAGCTGCCGCGCCCGTCGAGGTCAGCGCACCTGAGCCTGTCGCTACTGCAGCCGACAACGCAGCCGCTGCGCTTGACGCGCACGATCCCGCCGACGACTACATGCCAACGCAGGCCAAGCCAGCCGCGCCACCGGTCATCGTGCGCAAGCGCGGCCGTCTGGCAGCACTGAAAAACGCCGAGTCGGAAAGCGACGTCGCCGCCGAAGCTGCACCAGCCGAGGCCGTGGCCCCCGCCGTTGCCGAGACTGCCGCGGTGGCCGAGGAAGCGCCGAAAGTCGTGCGCACCCGCACCGCGCGCCGCGTCGACGCCAGCCCGGCTTCCGTCGCCGTTGCCCAGACCAATGCCGTCGGCACCGTCAGCAAGACCACCGACGCCGCTGCGCTGGCCGCGATCGACACGTCGGGCTACCTGCTGCCGCAGGTGAAGGTGCCTGGCCGCCGTGGCCGCAAGCCAAGCGAATTCGTGCCGGAGAACGACGAAGTCGCGGCGCTGAACGCTGTCGAGCGCGCCGAAATGAAGGCCGCATCGAAAGTGCGTGAGCGCAAGGCCAAGGGCATTGCGCTGCTGAAGGAAGAAGGCTTCTCGGAAACCGAACTCGAGCGCCGTCGCCAGCAGCTGAAGAACCTGATCAATATGGGCAAGGAGCGGGGCTTCCTGACCCACGCCGAGATCAACGACCATTTGCCGGAAAACATCATCGATCCGGAAGCGATCGAAGGCATCATCGCGACCTTCAACGACATGGGCATCGCCGTCTACGAGCGTGCACCGGAAGCGGAAATGATGCTGTTGTCGGACCAGGCCGTGACGCCGACGAGCGAAGACGAAGTGGAAGCGGCTGCCGCGACCGCGCTGTCGACCGCCGACTCGGACTTCGGCCGCACGACCGATCCGGTTCGCATGTACATGCGTGAAATGGGCGCCGTGTCGCTGCTGACGCGCGAAGGCGAAATCGAAATCGCCAAGCGCATCGAGCAGGGCCTGAAGGACATGGTCCAGGCGATCTCGGCCTGCCCGACGACGATCTCGGAAATCATCGCGCTGTCGCACAAGATCGCCAACGATGAACTCAAAATCGACGACGTGGTCGATGGCTTCGTCGACATGAACGACACCCCGGCACCGGCTGCCTCGGTCGCCCACGCCGCTGCGATCAGCGAAGAGGATGACGAAGAAGAAGAGGAAGAAGTCGAAGAAGAAGAGGGCGACGTCAACAGCGGCGCCGCCGCCGGCTACTCGCCCGAGCAACTCGCGCAACTGAAGAAGAGCGCGCTCGAGAAATTCGCGCTGATCGAGCAGCAGTTCGACCTGATGGGCCACGCGTTCAAGAACAAGGGCTATGGCTCGCCGGCATACGAAGATGCGCAAGCCGTCATCTCGTACGAGCTGCTGGGCATCCGCTTTACCGCCAAGGTCGTCGAGAAGCTGTGCGACACGCTGCGTGGCCAGATGGACGAAGTGCGTTCGATCGAGCGCGCCGTGCTGGACATCTGCGTGAACCGCTGCGGCATGCCGCGCGCGCACTTCATCAAGGTCTTCCCGGGCAACGAAACCGATCTGCAATGGGGCGACCGCGAAGTCGACTGCGCCTATCCGTACAGCGCAGTGCTGAGCCGTAACCTGCCGGCGATCAAGGAACTGCAACAGCGCATGATCGACCTGCAGGCGCGCGTGGCGCTGCCACTGGCCGACCTGCGCAAGATCAACAAGCAGATGGCAGCGGGCGAAAAGCGTGCACGCCAGGCCAAGCGCGAAATGACCGTGGCCAACCTGCGCCTGGTGATCTCGATTGCCAAGAAATACATCAACCGCGGCCTGCAGTTCCTGGATCTGATCCAGGAAGGCAATATCGGCCTGCTGAAAGCGGTCGACAAGTTCGAGTACCGTCGCGGCTACAAGTTCTCGACGTATGCGACGTGGTGGATCCGCCAGGCGATCACGCGTTCGATCGCCGACATGGCGCGCACGATCCGCGTGCCGGTGCACATGATCGAGACGATCAACAAGATGAACCGCATCTCGCGCCAGATCATGCAGGAAACGGGCAGCGAGCCGGATCTGCCGACGCTGGCCCTGAAGATGGAAATGCCAGAGAACAAGGTTCGCGAGATCATGAAGATCGCGAAAGAGCCGATTTCGATGGAAACGCCGATGGGCGAGGACGGCGATTCGCAGCTGGGCGACTTCATCGAAGACAACGCCACGCTGGCCCCGCTGGACGCCGCGCTGCACGCCTCGATGCGCAACGTGATCAAGGAAGTGCTGGACTCGCTGACGCCGCGCGAAGCCAAGGTGCTGCGCATGCGTTACGGCGTCGAAATGTCGAACGACCACACGCTGGAAGAAGTGGGCAAGCAGTTCGACGTGACCCGCGAGCGGATTCGTCAGATCGAAGCCAAGGCAATGAGCAAACTGCGCCAGCCATCGCGCTCGGACAAGCTCAAGACCTTCTTGCACAACCAGTAATTCGTCATGCAGCGTCGGCAGTCTCGACGTGAAAAAGCCGCCCGGTTCGCACCGGGCGGCTTTTTTTGTGCTGGCCTGTCACCGGCGGTCGACGCCATGTACGCGCCACCTTCCAGAATAAATCATCGACATGCGCCGGACACGATTCTTTGTCACTCTCCCAAGTAAACCGTGGTTGTCAATACACACGTTTTATTGAACAGCAGAAATAAATTCGGACAGATGTTCTACGTCCGCCGATTTTTGCAATACTTGACCTGCACTTCAGGCCTTGATTTCCTTCCTTGAAAGACCGCAACATGCCTTCCACCCAATACCCACGCCTTGCCAAATCCTGTCTCGCCAGCCTCGCGCTGCTGGCCCCGCTGTCCGCTGTCGCTGGCGATGACGGGATCGTTACCGACCGGCCCGATTTCGTCGAGTCCAGCAATGTGGTCGGCCGTGGCCGGTTCCAGATCGAGACCAGTGTGCTGGCCGAGCGGGACAAGTCCGATGGCGTCCGCGCGCGGACCTACAGCATGCCCACGCTGCTGCGCTATGGCGTGGGCGACGTGCTCGAACTGCGGCTCGAGACCGACGGCCGTACGGTCCAGCATGCCGGCGGCGAGGGCACCTCAGCCGGCTACGCTGACACCGCGCTCGGCGTGAAGTGGCACGTGCAGGATGAGGCGCCGGGCCGGCCTTCGGTCGGCGTGCTGCTGCATGCCGACCTGGACAGCGGATCGCGGACCTGGCGCGGCCAGGGCGTGCGCCCGTCGCTGCGCGTGGCCGCTGAATGGGAATTGCCGGGCGACCTGTCGCTGGGCGTGATGCCTGGCATCGGCCGTGAGCGCACCGAGGATGGCAAGCGCTATGGCTACGGCATCCTCGGCGTGGTGCTTGGCAAGGAGCTGACGCCGACCTGGCGCGCGTTCGTCGAAGTGGCGGCCCCGCAGATCGCCCGCAGCGCCAACGGCGGCACCGTGGCCACGTTCGATACGGGCATGGCGTGGCTGCTGTCGGACCGCTGCCAGCTCGACACCATGCTCGCGCTGGGCCTGAACCGGCGCACGCCCGATGCCGCGCTCACGGTCGGACTATCGTTCAAACTGTAGGGAGAAATCACGATGAATCTGACCATCCGGCACCGGCTGTTTCTATCGAACCTGGCAGCGGTCTTTCTGGCTGCCGTGGTGGCCTGCATCGCCTATAGCGCAATGCTGTCGCTCGAAACGGCGATGAACGCCATCACCGTCAACGGCAACGCGCTGAAGCAACAACTCCAGGCCGACATGGCGCACGACGCTCTGCGCGCCGATGTACTGGCCGCGCTGATTGCCGGACCGGATGGTGCAGGCAAGCAGGCCGACGTCCGGCGCGACCATGCGCAGCACGCGGCCACGCTGGCCGGTTTGATCGACACGCTGGCCAAGGAGCATCCCGACGCGGCGCTGCAAAGCGCCATTCCTGCCGTGCGCGCCGACGTCGACGCTTACCTCAAGAGCGTGGCGCGGATGATCGACCTGGCGTTCACCGACCCGGTCGCGGCGCGCCAGGCGCAGGCGGATTTCATGGGGCATTTCCGCAAGCTCGAAACGAGCATGGGCGAACTGAGCGACACCATCGGGGGCAGCGCCGAGGCCACACGCGTTGGCGGCCACGCACTGGTCGAGCGCTCCGAACGCCTGCTGCTGCTGGCGTCCGTGATCTCCGTGATGCTGATGGTGGTCGTGGGCCAGCTGTCTGCACGCGCCATCCGGCGCCCGCTTGAGGAAGCGGTGGCGTTCGCCGGCCGCATCGCCGACGGCGACCTTGGCGCCACGCTCGACTGCAACGCCGACGACCGGACCGAAACCGGGCGCCTGAAGGTGGCGCTGCAGCGCATGCGCGCCAATCTGCACGGGGTGGTCAGCCAGGTGCGCGGCAGCACCGACGCCATTGAAACGGCGTCCGGTGAAATCGCCAGCGGCAACCTGGACCTGTCACGCCGCACCGAACAGCAGGCCGGCGCGCTCGAGGAAACGGCGGCATCGATCGAAGAACTGGCGGCGACGGTCAAGCAGAATGCCGACAGCGCCTTGCAGGCCAACACGCTGACGGCATCGGCGTCCCAGGTGGCTGTCAAGGGCGGCGAAGCGGTGGCGCGCGTGGTCGACACGATGGGCGCGATCCACACGTCGTCGCGCCGTATCGTCGACATCACCGGCACGATCGAATCGATCGCGTTCCAGACCAATATCCTGGCGCTCAACGCAGCGGTGGAGGCGGCGCGCGCTGGCGAGCAGGGGCGCGGTTTTGCCGTGGTGGCGTCCGAGGTACGCAACCTGGCCCAGCGCGCCAATGCGGCGGCCGGCGAAATCAAGGTGCTCATCGACGAGTCGGTGCGGCACGCCGACAACGGGATCTCCCTCGTTGCGGCGGCCGGCGGCACGATGGACGAGATCGTGGCCAGCGTGCGGCGCGTGACCGATATCGTGGCCGAGATTGCGACTGCCAGCCAGCGGCAGGGACAGGGCATCGCGCAGGTCAACAGCGCGATCGGGGAAATCGACGCCGTCACGCAGCAGAATGCTGCGCTCGTCGAGCAGGCCGCCGCCGCGGCGGCCTCGATGCAGGAGCAGACCGCCAACCTCAGTGCGCTGGTCGGGAATTTCAAGCTGGGGCAGGCGGCGCCGGTACAGCTGGCGCCGGTGGAACGGCGCCGGCAGACCGGCGTGTTGCAGCTGGCCTAAACCGTTAGCCCGTATTGCGCAGACCGGCCGCAACGCCGTTGATCGACAGGTGGATGCCCCGGTGCACGCGCGCATCGACCTGGCTCGCCGGATCGAGCGCCAGTGCCCGGTGCCGGCCGATCAGCTCTACCTGCAGGTGATTCAGCGGGTCCAGGTAGGCAAACCGGTTCTGGATCGAACGCGCGAGCAGCGGATTGCCCTGCAGGCGCTCGCCCGTGCCGGTGATGTCTTCCAGGATGGTCAGCGTGAGCGCGTGTTCGGCTGTGATGCGCTTGAAGATCCGCTCGCGCAGTTCGACATCGGCCACCAGTTCGGCATAACGCCGGGCGATCGGCAGATCGGTCTTGGCCAGCACCATGTCCATGTTCGACAGCAGCGTGGCAAAGAACGGCCACTCCTGGAACATCGTGCGCAGCTCGGCCAGTTTCGCCTCGCGCTCACCGTCACCAAGCCAGCCATGGACCGCCGACGCAAACCCGAACCAGCCCGGCAGCAGCAGGCGGCACTGGCCCCACGAGAAGCCCCACGGAATCGCGCGCAGATCTTCGATGCGGCGGGTCGACTTGCGCGAAGCGGGACGCGAACCGAGGTTCAGCTCGGCGATCTCGGCGATCGGCGTGGCCGCAAAGAAGTAGTCGGTAAAGCCGGGCGTGTCGTAGACCAGGTCACGATAGGCCTTGTAGGCGCGGTTGGACAGCTCGGCCATCACCGACTCGAAGCGGTGCAGGCGACCGGTCTGCGCTTCGCTTGCGGTGTTGGGCGTCAGGCTCGCTTCCAGCGTGGCCGAGACCAGCAGCTCCAGGTTGCGCCGGCCGATTTCGGCATTCGAGAACTTGGACGCGATGATTTCGCCCTGTTCGGTCAGGCGGATCTGGCCATTGACGGTGCCCGGCGGCTGGGCGCGGATCGCATCGTAGCTCGGCCCACCGCCACGGCCAACCGTGCCGCCGCGGCCGTGGAACAGGCGCAGCTTGACCTTCTGCTGCGCGAACACCTCGACCAGCTTCAGCTCGGCCTGATACAGCTCCCAGTTCGATGTCAGGAAACCACCATCCTTGTTGGAGTCGGAGTAGCCCAGCATGACTTCCTGCAGGTGGCCCTGTTTTGCGATCACGCTGGCGACGAACGGCAGCGCCATCCAGGCATCCATGATGCCCGCCGCGCGTTGCAGGTCGGGGATGGTTTCGAACAGCGGAATCACCATCACTTCGCCGGTCGTGCTGCTGGCGCGCAGCAGCCCGGTTTCTTTTTGCAGCAGCAGCACTTCGAGCAGGTCGGACACCGTCTCGGTGTGCGAGATGATGTAGTTGCGGATCGCGCGCGGGCCGTAGCGCAGGCGGATCTCGCGCGCGCAGCGCAGGATCGCCAGCTCGGACGTCGTTTCTTCGCCGTAGGTGTCCCATGGCGAAATCAATGGCCGGGCGCTGTCGAGTTCGCGCAGCAGCAGCGCAACCTTCGCGTCTTCGTCGAGCGCAGCGTAGTCAGCCTCGACGCCAGCGCGGGCCAGCAGTTCGGCCAGCACGCGCTCGTGGATGTCCGAGCTCTGGCGCATGTCGAGCGAGGCCAGGTGAAAGCCGAAGATGCGCGCCGCGCGCAGCAAGCCGGCCAGGCGTGGCATCGTCAGCATCGCGCCGTGGTTCTGGCGCAGCGAGTCAGCCAGTGTTTCGAGGTCGGCCGCAAACAGTTCGGGGTCGAGGTAGGGCGCGGCGTGGCCGACTTCCTTGCGCAGGATGTGGCCCACGCCCAGTTCGCGCGCGGTGGCGGCCAGGCGTGCATAGATGCCGATCAGTGCGCGCCGGTAAGGCTCATCGCTGCGGTGCGGCGAGGCGTCGGGCGAGTTCTGGGCCAGCAGCTCCAGCGCCGGCGTGACGTCCACCAGCAGCGTGGAGGCCGACAGTTCGGCGCCCAGCGCATGCACTTCATCGAGATAGAAGTCGAGGATCGTCGTCGACTGGCGCGTCAGCGCGTGGCGCATCGTGTCGGCGTTGACGTTCGGGTTGCCGTCACGGTCGCCGCCGATCCAGCTGCCCATCTGCAGGTACGATGCGTGCGGTTTGGGCGCATCATCTGGTGCACCGTCGTCAGGCCCGTATTGTTCGGCGATCTCGAACTCGATGTCGTCGTACAGCGCCGGCAGTTCGCGCAGGAACGTGATGCGGTAGTAGGACAGCGCGTTGTCAATTTCGTCGGCCACCGTCAGCTTCGAGTAGCGCAGCATGCGCGTCTGCCACAGCGTGGCGATGCGCGCATGCAGCATCTGCTCGTTGCGCTGGCGCTCGCGCGGCGTGAGCGGCGTGTCGCGCTCGGCCAGCAGGCGGGCGATATCGTGTTCGGCGTCCAGGATGCTTTTGCGCTGTACCTCGGTCGGGTGCGCCGTCAGTACGGGCGAAATCAGCGCCTCGTTGAAGAATGCCTGCACTTCGTCGCGGCCGATGCCGGCGCCAGCGAGCTTGTCCAGCGCGTAGCCGATGCTGCCGGCACGCGGCGCCGAGCCGCCCAGCAGGTGCGCGCGGCGACGGCGGTTGTGGTGCTGGTCTTCGGCGATATTGGCCAGGTGCGAAAAATACGAGAACGCGCGCACGACCGAAATGGTCTGGTCGCGCGTGAGCCCGTGCAGCATCGTCGTGAGTTCCTTGCTGGCGTCGGGATCGTCGTCGCGCCTGAAGCGCACGGCGGTCTGGCGGATGGTTTCGACCAGGTCGAAGACCTCGGCGCCTTCCTGGTCGCGCAATACGTCGCCCAGCAGGCGGCCAAGCAGGCGGATGTCTTCTTTGAGCGGCGCGTCCTTGTCGGCGCCGGTGGATACGTCAGGGAGAGCAGGATTGTTCATATCGACCACAAGTAAGCGTTGTGCGAGGGCGGTTGGCCACGGTCTGCAAGAGGCCCCCATGATAAAATTTGTGATCTTATGCAGGGAGCGGTTACCGGCATCGGCCGGATCGGCCCAATGACAGTGAAAGAATTCGTGTGTTAGCAGCTATTCAGCAGGGTACTTCGGCGCCAGTGGCGCCAACGATGCCGTCAAAACTCATTATCGCATCCCGCGAGAGCCGCCTGGCCATGTGGCAGGCGGAGCACGTACGCGACCGGCTCGTCGCATTATATCCACAGTGCCGCGTCGAGATTCTCGGCATGACGACACGGGGCGACCAGATTCTCGACCGCACGCTGTCGGCCGTCGGCGGCAAGGGCCTGTTCGTCAAGGAGCTCGAAGTCGCGATGGCCGAAGGCCGCGCCGACCTGGCCGTGCACTCGCTCAAGGACGTGCCGATGGAGCTGCCCGAAGGCTTCGAGCTGACCGCCGTGCTCGAACGCGAAGACCCGCGCGACGCGTTCGTGTCAAACGATTACGCCAGCCTCGATGCGCTACCGGCTGGCGCCATCGTCGGCACCAGCAGCCTGCGCCGCCAGTCGCTGATTGCGGCGCGCTATCCGCACCTGGTCATCCTGCCGCTGCGCGGTAATCTCGATACGCGGCTGGGCAAGCTCGATCGGGGCGAATATGCCGCCATCATCCTGGCCGCCGCGGGCCTCAAGCGCCTCGGCCTGCCGCAGCGCATCCGCGCTTTGCTCGAACCCGAAATGAGCTTGCCGGCGGCCGGGCAGGGCGCGATGGCGATCGAGATCCTGAGCAGCGCGCGCAGCGACGGCGTCGACCTGCGCGCCGTGCTGGCACCGCTGAACCACGACGACACGGCCAGCGCCGTGCTGGCCGAGCGCAAGGTCTCGCGCATCTTTGGCGGCAGCTGCCAGATCCCGCTGGCGGCGTTCGCCACCGTGCAGGGCGGCCAACTGCGCCTGCGCGCGATGGTCGCCACGCCGGACGGCAAGCGCAGCGCGCACGCCGAAGTGAGCGGCCCGGTCGAGCAGCCCGAATATCTGGGCGAGCAGGTGTCCGAGTTGCTGGCCCAGCAGGATGCGAATGCGATCCTGGCGGCGTGCCGTCTCGATGCCGCTGCAAACCAGGATGCCTGACCTGCCTGAGACGGCGCGCGTCGTCGTCGTCACGCGCCCGCGCGCGCAGGCCGATGCACTGGCCCAGGCGGTGTCCGCCAGCGGCCGCACGGCCGTGCTGCTGCCGCTGCTCGAGATCAGCCCGGTCGACGATGCTGCGCCGCTGCGCGCGGCGCTGGCTGAGCTCGACCGGTTTGCGCTGGTGGCGTTCGTCTCGCCCAATGCCATCGACGCCGCGTTCGCGCACATCGACGCCTGGCCAGTGGGCGTGCCGGTGGCGATCGTCGGCGACGGCAGCCGCGCGGCGCTGGCGCGCCACGGCCTGACGGGTGACGCGTGTACGATTTTCAGCCCGGCTGACAGCGCGCACAGCGATTCCGAGCACTTGCTGCAGCGCCTCGACCTGGCGGCGTACGCCGGCAAAAGGGTGCTGATCGTGCGTGGCGACGGTGGCCGCGAGCTGCTGGCCGAGGCCTTGCGCGCCGCTGGTGCCCGGGTCGAGCCGGTGGCCGCGTATCGCCGCGCGACGCCGGTATTGACGGCGGAACTGGCCACACGATTGCGCGCCTTGCTGGCGCAGCCAAACGACTGGATAATCACGAGCTCGGAAGCCCTGCGTGGCCTGGCCGGGCTGGTGCAAGCCATCGACGACGATGCGCTGATGGCGCGATTACAGCAGCAGCGCCTGATCGTGCCCCATGCGCGGATTGCACAGACGGCCCGCGATCTGGGCCTGGAACACGTGCGCCTCACCGGTTCCGGCGATGCACGCCTATTAGCAGCGTTACAATCACAAGAATGAACGAATTGCCGAACAACCCAGACCAGCCCCAGGCCAGCGTGCCCGCCCCCAGCCTTGCCAAGCCGGAGGAGACGCAGGTGCCGCCTGCTGCGCCGCGCATGAGCGGTCCGGCCGCGCGCGGCCTGTTTGATCGCGTGGCGCGGCCGTTGCCGCTGGCCGTCATCGCGCTGGCCGTGCTGCTGGCCGTGCAGACGTTCTCGTCGCACAGCCGCATCAATTCGCTGCGTCAGGACATGGCGCGCAGCCTGCAGAAGGGCAATGCGGTCAATGCCGAGACGGCGGCGCTCGCGCGCGACGTGGCCGACCAGTCGAAAGAGCTGCAGATCAAGGTCGGCGTGCTGGAAAGCCGCCAGAGCGAAGCGCAGAGCCAGCAGGTCGCGCTCGAGCAGCTCTACAAGGATCTTTCGCAGAACCGTGACGAATGGGCGCTGTCCGAAATCGAGCAGGTGCTCGCGACCGCGAGCCAGCAGCTGCAACTGGCCGGCAATGTGCAGGGCGCCCTGATCGCGCTGCAGAACGCCGACCGCGCAGTCTCGAGCTCGAACGCCCCGCAATTCCTGACCATCCGCCGCGCAATCGCGGCCGACATCGACCGGCTCAAGGCCTTGCCGGCCGTCGATCTTGCCGGTGTCGCGCTGCGTCTGGACAATGTGATCGTCCAGGTCGAGACGCTGCCGATGCTGGCCGATGAAAAGCCGCTGCTGCCGGTGGCCCCGGTGCGCACGACGCGCCGGCTCGAGGCCGCAGCCGCGGCCGCGCCGGCCAAGAATGCCGCGCCGGCCGTGCCACCCGAGTCGCTCGGCGTGGGCCAGCGCCTGCTGCAGACCTGGAGCATGTGGAGCCAGGAGATGTGGGACGACGTGCGCCAGCTGATCCGCGTGCGCAGCGTCGACGATCCCGAAGCGCTGATGCTGTCGCCGAGCGAGTCGTTCTTTGTGCGCGAAAACCTGAAACTGCGCCTGCTCAATGCGCGCCTGGCCCTGTTGTCGCGTAACGAAGCCACGTTCCGCGACGACCTGGCCACGGCCCAGACCATGCTGGCCAAGTACTTCGACACGCGCGCCCGCACGACGCAATCGGCCCAGGCAGCACTGCGCCAGGTGCAGGCCAATGACCTGACGATCGAATTGCCGACGCTGGCCGAGAGCCTGGGCGCGGTGCGCAACTACAAAGCGAAGCAATAACCATGCGCTTACTCATCTGGCTGGTTACGCTGATGGCCGCAGCCATCGGCATCGCGGTGACGGCGCGCTTCAATCCGGGCAATGTGGTGCTGTTCTATCCGCCGCACCGGATCGACATGTCGCTCAATCTGTTCGTCGTCGTGCTGATGCTGCTGTTCGCCACGCTGTACGTGCTGGTGCGCACCTTCTATGCGACGGCGCGCATGCCACAGCGGGTGGCGGCGTACCGCCAGCGCCGCCGCGAGCGCGATGGCAACAAGGGCTTGCGCGACGCGCTCAAGGCACTGTTCGAAGGTCGCTTCGGCCACGCCGAAAAAGCCGCGATGCGCGCTGCCGACCTGCCCGAGAACACGGGCCTGGCAGCGCTGATCGGCGCGCGCGCCGCGCACCGCATGCGCGAACCGGCGCGGCGCGACGCCTGGCTGGCCGGCATCTCGCATGACACCACGCTCAAGACGGCGCGCCTGATGACGCTGACCGAACTGCTGGTCGACGACCACCGCCCCGAGGCGGCGCTTGAAGCAGTGGCCGAACTCAATGCCAGCGGCCAGCGCCACATCCACGCGCTGCAATGGGCGATGAAGGCCAACCAGCAGGCGCGCAACTGGCCCGAGGTGCTGCGCCTGGTGCGCATTCTCGACAAGCGCAACGCGCTGCATCCGGCCCTGGCCCGGCGCCTGCGCGAAATGGCCTACGAAGCGCTGCTGGGCGGCGAAGACCACGACGCCGAATCGATCCGCTGGACCTGGGCCACGGTGCCCCCGCAAGACCGCACGGTGCCGTACGTCGCGGCGCGCGCCGCCGGCGCCTTCAATGCGCGCGGCCTGCACGACGAAGCGCGCGCGATCGCCGAAGAGTCGCTCAAGGCCAACTGGGACGAGCGCGTCGTGCGTGCCTACCGCGATGCGGCCAGCCCGGCCGGTTCGCCATCGCTGCTGGCCCAGATCGAAGCCTGCGAAACCTGGCGCCGTGAACGGCCGCAGGACGCCGAACTGGCGCTCACGCTTGGCACGCTGTGCCTGAAACAGAAGCTGTGGGGCAAGGCCCAGCGCTATCTGGAGCAAGCCCTGTCGGACGCGACCGAAGCGGCGATGGTGCGCGAAGCGCATCTGAAACTGGCCCAGATGCATGAAGCGCTGGGGCAGGACGAGCTGGCCGCCAAGCATTACCGGCAGTGCGCACTGGCGACTGTGTTGTAACGCGTGCCTTTCGCTATAATGGCGGACTAATTTTGACTCTTTAGCAACCAAGGATCCCATCATGAGCCTGAACAACGTCCCAGCCGGCAAAGACGTGCCGAACGACTTCAACGTCATCATTGAAATCCCGATGAACTCCGATCCGGTCAAGTATGAAGTCGACAAGGACACGGGCGCGATCTTCGTCGATCGTTTCATGGGTACGGCCATGCACTATCCGTGCAACTACGGCTACGTGCCGCAAACCATCGCCGACGACGGCGATCCATGCGACGTGCTGGTCATCACCCCGTTCCCGCTGCCACCAGGCGTCGTGGTCCGTTGCCGCGCGCTGGGCGTGCTGAAGATGACCGACGACGGCGGCGGCGACGCCAAAGTCATCGCAGTGCCGATCGAAAAAGTGCTGCCGATGTACAAGAAAATCCAGTCGCTGGACGACGTGGAAGAGCTGCGCCTGAAGCAGATCCAGCACTTCTTCGAGCACTACAAGGATCTGGAAGCCGGCAAATGGGTCAAGATTGAAGGCTGGGCTGGCATCGATGAAGCCAAGGCCGAGATCGTTGCCGGCGTGGCAGCGTTCAACAAGGGCGCCCAGGCATAAGCCAGCGCGCAGGCAATATCCGAAAGCCGGCGGTCCGTGAGGACCGCCGGCTTTTTTACGTCAGTGGCGCTCGTGGCGGCGCAGCAGGCCGAGCACGCCCAGGCCATCGGCCAGCAGCAGCCGGCTGGTGGGTTCCGGCAGGCGCGTGACCACGCGCAGCGTGTCGAGCCCGACATGGCTCAGCCTGGCCGCATCGCCCAGGTAGCGAAACGCGAAGCGGCCTGTGCCGTCCACCGTCAGGTCGAGGTGCCATGGCTGCCATTGTGCGGGGAAGTCGGCGGCGCCGCCGATGCTGGACAGCAGCGTGTCGAACGACGCTGCATCGGTGTCGCTGCCGCGGCCGCTGCCGTAGCGCACTTCGAGCAGGTCGTCGAAGCCGTCGACGCGTTCCCGGCTGGTGAAGAATGACAGCGTGGTGAGGCCGCCGAGCGTCAATGTCGGCGTGATCAGCCAGTTGTCGACGCGGCCAGCGCTGTGAGCGGCGCTGCGGCAGCTCGCGGCGGCGTACGCGCCCGGTGCGCCGGCCTGGGCCGGGAAGACTTCGGGATTGCCCTGGCACCATGGCGCGCCTATCGGGATGCTGCGGTTGATGCGGACCCAGCCGGGGGCATCGGCCAGGGTGCCGAAATCTTCGCTGAGTACCTCGGTTCCGGCTGCCTGGGTGGTGTGCGGCGCGCAGGCGGCTGGGCTCTCTGGTGTGGCGAGCATGTAATTGAGTCGTTGCATGATGAGGCGTCGCGTCGTGGATCGAGGCTTCATCATAGAAACGGCGGGCGCCGCGGTATTGCGGTGCGTTGGGGCTGTCGGGTCACGTGCCCGGCCCGACGCAAAGGGGGAGGGGGAACCAAAAAAAGTCGCCGAGGTCGTAGGGTGGACGGCTCTGCCGTCCACGCGTCCAAACCAACCCCGCTCCGTCGCATGCGACGTCGGGTTGAACGCGTGGACGGGAAACCCGTCCACCCTACCTATTGCTTCAAGAGCGCGTCGGTCGCTGCGCCAGCCACGCCCGCAGCCGCAGCTTGCCAACGATCCCGACCGGAAACCAGTAAATGGACAGGATGAACAGCAGCCCCAGCCACAGCATCCAGCGATCCGGGTGCAGGGCGGCGGCCAGCAGCGGCACGCCGTCCAGTGCGGCGCTGCCGTGAGCCATCCACTCCTTCAGATAGTTCTGGGCCAGGATGAACAGCGTCGCGCCCACGACCGCGCCATACATCGTGCCCATCCCGCCGATCACGACGATCAGCAGGATGTCGGTCATGACATCGAAGCCGAGCGACGTCTTCGGACCGACGTAGCGCAGCCACAGCGCCATCAGGGCGCCGGCCAGGCTTGCCGTCAGCGCCGCCAGGACATTGGCCCAGATCCGGTACACCATCGTGCGATACCCAAGGGCTTCGGCGCGAAATGCGTTTTCGCGGATCGCCTGCAGTACCCGCCCGAACGGCGAATTGACCAGCCGCAGCAGGAACAGGAACAGCAGCAGGCAGCCGAAGAACACGACGTAATAGGTCAGCACCCGGCCATCGAGATGACGGCCGAACACCTCGTGCTCGACCAGCCGATAGGCAGGAGAAAGCACGTGCGGCACGCTGAACGTGACGCCATCCTCGCCACCGGTGAAATCGGACAGTTGCGACGCCAGCACGGCAAACGACGAGGCCACGGCCAGCGTGATCATCGCGTAGAAGATGGCTTGCACGCGCAGCGCGAACAGCCCCACCACGAGCGCCAGGGCGAGCGCAAGCAGCAGCGCCAGGCCAAGGCCCGTCATGGCGACGCCCCAGGTCGGCTCATCGACGCGCGCCAGCGCCAGCCCGATGCCATACGCCCCGATTCCATAGAACATCGTGTGAGCGAACGAAACGATGCCTGTGTAACCCAGCAGCAGGTCGTAGGACGCCACCAGCACGATGTAGACGCAGATCGTGGCTGCCGTGTTGAGCGGCCGCGCACCGGAGGTCAGGAACGGCGCCAGCGCGAGCCCGAGCAGGATCACGACCAGCAGCGCCGTCAGGCTGCGGCTGCGCGGCAGGTCGCCCGATAACAGTTGCTGCAGCATGGTCAGCCCCGTCCCGTCGCATACAGCCCGGCGGGCCGCCACAGCAGGACCGAGATCATCAGGACGATGCCCGACACCAGCGCGATCCCGGGCGCCAGAAAGCTCGTGTAGTTGGCCACCAGGGCGATGAGCAGCGCGCCGATGAAGCAGCCGCCGACCGATCCCAGGCCGCCGATGATGATGACGATAAACAGCATCACCATGATCTCGCCGCCCATCGCCGCCGTCAGCGTCTCCTTGTACAGACCCCACATCACGCCGCCCAGACCGGCCAGGCCCGCGCCGGCCGCGAACACCAGCACGAACAGGCGCCGGATGCGGTAGCCGAGCGCTTCGACCATCTCGCCATGTTCGACACCGGCGCGTACCAGCAGGCCGATCTTCGTGCGGTTCAGGATCAGGTACATCGCGACGAACACCACCAGTCCCACTGCCACCGCCACCAGGCGGTACTTGTCGATGGCCGCGTCGCCCAGCAGGAATGCACCGCGCAGGGCCGTGGGCAGCGGCACGGCGATCGTCCCGGCGCCCCAGGCAACGTGGATCAGCTGTTCGGCCACGATCATGCCGCCCATCGTGACCAGGATCTGCTTGAGGTGCTGGCCGTAGACGGGCTGGATGAGCAGCCGCTCGAAGGCCCAGCCGAGCAGCGCCGTAACAAGCATCGCCACCACGATCGCCAGCGCCAGCACAGCCAGGTTGGCGGGCAGGGAATCCATCTCGAGCCAGCGGCGCAGCGGCAGCAGCACGAGCGTGGCGGAAAACGCGCCGACCGCGATGAACGCGCCATGGCCGAAATTGATCACGTTCATCAGCCCGAATACGAGGGTCAGCCCGCTGGCCATGATGAAGATCATCATGCCCATCGCGAGGCCCGCGACGGTGAGAGTGACCCAGGTGGACCAGCTGCCCACCAGCGGCAGGGTGACCAGCATCAGCGCCGGCACCAGCAGCAGTGGCGCGATGTCGCGGCGGGTGGCCGGCAGCTGGGCGTCGGCCGACGGGATGGCGGGGGAGATGGGCATGGGCGTTCCTAGGGTTGGGTGTCGAGGGACAGGCCAAGCAGGCGCTGCTGGAGCGCGGCGTCGCCCGCCAGCACGGCCATCGGCCCGGCATGGACCACGCGGCCGCCGTCCATCACGCTGGCCGTGTCGCCCAGCGCGCGCACGACCTGCACGTTCTGTTCGACCAGCAGGATCGTCGCGCCTTGCGCCTTCAGCTCGCGAAACGCCGCCATCAGGCTGTGCACGATGGCGGGCGCCAGGCCCTTGGTCGGCTCGTCGACCAGCAGCAGCTTGCGCGGTTCGACGATGGCGCGCGCGATCGCCACCATCTGTTTCTGGCCACCGGACAGGTTGCCGGCCGGGCGGTGCCAGAACGTGCGCAGCGCCGGGAAGAAGCCGCAGATCCAGTCGACACGCGCGGTGTCGAGCGGGCCGTTGCGCGCGGCCAGCACCAGGTTTTCGCGTACCGTCAGGTCGGAAAACACGGCCATGTTCTCGGGCACGTACGCGATGCCGGCGCGCGCGATGGCGGATGTGGCCAGCCTGGTGATGTCGGCGCCGTCGAAGTGAATGCTGCCACTGCTGGCGCGCCACAGGCCCATGATCGTACGTAGCGTCGTCGTCTTGCCGGCCCCGTTGCGCCCCAGCAGGACGGCCAGTTCGCCGCGCGCCACCTGCAGGTCGACCCCGTGCAGGATGTGGTACTGACCGATGTGCGTGTGCACGCCGGCCAGGCGCAGCAGCGGCTGGCGCGTCGCCGGATCAGGCGCGAGCATGTTCGGTGTCGGACGTTCCAAGATAAGCCTCCTGAACGATGGCGGATGCCATGACGTCGCGCGGTTCGCCATCGGCTACCAGCGCGCCGTTGTGCAGCACGACGATGCGGTCGGCCAGCTGGCGCACGACGTCCATCTTGTGTTCGACCAGCAGCACGGTGCGGGCCGCGTCGCCCTTGACTTCGCGGATCAGGTCGAGCACGACCGGCACGTCGTCGGCGCTCATGCCGGCGGTGGGTTCGTCGAACATCATCACGGACGGCTGCAGCGCCAGCAGGATCGCGACTTCGAGCTTGCGCTGGTCGCCGTGCGACAGCGCGCCCACCAGCATGTCGCGCCGCGCCGCCAGCGTCACGCGCTCGAGGTAATAGTCGGCGCGTTCGATGAGGTCCCGGTGGCTTGACCAGACCGACAGGAAGTCCAGGCCAATGCCGGCGCGGCTCTGCACTGCCAGCCGCACGTTCTCGACCACTGACAGCAACGGGAACAGGTTGGTAAGCTGGAAGGCGCGGCCGATGCCAAGGCGCGTGCGGCGCGCGGCGCCCAGACGCGTGATGTCGCGGCCATGCAGGTGCACGCTGCCGGCGCTCGCGCGCAACTGGCCCGAGATCAGGTTGAACCACGTGGTCTTGCCGGCGCCGTTGGGCCCGACGATGACGGTGAGCGTGCCGGGATAAAAATCGGCCGTGACGGCGTTGACGGCAACGTGCCCGCCGAAGCGGATCGTCAGGCCGTGCGTGGACAGGGACGGCGCGGCGCGCGCGCTGGCGGCAGCCATGTCAGCCATGTCAGCGCTTGTTCCGCACTGGCAGCGGCATCTCGTCCGCCGGGATGTCGCGCACCAGTTCGAGCAGATCCCATTCGTTTTTCTGGTCCTTCTTGATGCGAAAGTGGTACAACGGCTGGATCGCCTGGTGGTCGTCCTTGCGAAAGACCATGGCGCCTTTTGGCGTCCCGAAGCGCATGCCTTCCATCGCGGCGGCCATCTTGTCGCCATCGCCGTCCGGCACCCTGCTCAGCGCCGTCACGACCGCGCTTGCGGCGGCCATGCCACCGGCCGTGAACATGTCGGGCGGGGTCTTGTAGCGCTTCGTGTGCTCTGCCACCAGCCAGTCGTTCATCGGATTTCTCGGAAAACCGTAGTAGTAATAGATGGTGCCTTCGGTGCCGGCATGGGCCTTCCAGGTCTGCATCACGGGCAGGATATTGCCGCCCGGGGCCAGCGCGATGCCGTAGCGTTCGGGTTTCATGGCGGCGATCTTGTTCATGGGGCTCGGACCGGCCCAGACGATGGCCAGCACGCGCGGCTGCGGCTTGTCTTTCAGGGCATCGAACAGGCGCTGCGCCGATGCGGTGAAGTCGGTCGTCGCGAGCGGCGCGTATTCTTCATGGACGACGCTGGCCTTGCTGCCGGTGGCGATCAAGGCTTCCTTGCCGGCCTTGATCGCATCGCGGCCGAACGCATAATCCTGGGTCAGGAAGCCCACGCTGCCGCTTTTCAGGGTGCTGGCGGCGGCCAGTGCATCCTGCATCGAACTGCGCGCGGTGCGAAAAATGTACTTGTTCCACTTGTCGCCCGTGATCGCATCGGCCACGGCCGGCTCGATGATCAGAATTTTTTTATACTCCTTCGCCACCGGCAGCATGGCCAGCGCCGAGGCGGACGAGGTGGTGCCGACCGCAATGTCGACGCGGTCGTCGCCATACGCTTCGGCCAGCAGCGTACGGCCCAGATCGGGCTTGCTCTGGTCGTCCTTGACGATGACCTTGATGGCGCGGCCATTGATGCTCATCCTGCCCCTGGTCAGGTACTCGAGGCCCAGCATGAAGCCGGTCTCGGTCTCACGCGCGTAGGTCTCCAGTGCGCCCGTCTTGCCGGCGATGAGGGCAACTTTAAAGTCCTTGCCCTGTGCACCCGCGTGGGGCGCGGCGCCCAGTGCACATGCGGCCAATGCGGCCTGAAGCAGCAGGGCGAAGGATCTGATCGAATGGCGCATGCGGTCTCCTCGTGATGTTTTTAGAAGCGCAGTTCGATCGTCGCCGACACCGTGCGCGGGTTGCCGTAGAAGGCGGTCAGCGTGCCTTCGTTGCCCAGCGTCGGGAACAGGTAGCCGGCCGTTTTATAGTGTTCGTCGCCCAGGTTCTTGCCGTGCAGGCCGGCGCGTACCTTGCCATCGGCGCGGGTCCAGACGATGCTCGCGTCCCAAATCCTGTACGAGTCCTGGTCGAGGATCGATGCGGTTTCGAACTGGCTGGTGGCGCCCTTGAATGCATAGCTGCCGATCAGCGAGACGCGCCCGTTGTGGCCCATGACCGGCAGCGGGATGTCGTAATTGGCGCGCAGGTTGGCCGAATTCTTCGGCGTGTTCTGGAACGTACGCTGGCCGGCCACGTTCACACCGGCCACGATGTATTCCCGGTAGCTGGCGTCGATGTAGCTGTACATTCCGGCGACCATGAAGTTGGGCGTGATGTTGGCGACCGCCTCGAGTTCGACGCCCTTGATCCGTGCCTTGCCGGCGTTGGTGGTCACGCCGGCGAAGCTGTCGTCGCGCCCGTCGCCATTGGTGTCGATGGCGATCGAACCCGGGATCTGCACGTCCTGGTAGTCGCTGTGGAACACGGCCAGGTTGGTCGTGATGCGCCCGCCATTGAAGGCCGACTTGAGACCCAGTTCGGTCGTCTCGATCGTTTCCGGCGCATAGCCGGCGCGCGCGGTGGCGATCGGGAGCCGAGTGCCGACCACGTTTACGCGTGGATCGAACCCGCCACCCTTGAAGCCTTCGGAGTATGACGCGTACAGGTTGTGGGCATCGTTCATCTTCCAGCTCAGTGCCACGCGCGGCGTGAATTTCTTGTCCTTGCGCTCGAGCAGGCCGCCTGCTAGGTCCGTGTCGGTGCGAAACAGGATCGCGTTCGGATTGCCCATCCGGGGCGAGCCGGCCAGGCCGAAATAAATCTGGCGCAGCACGTCGGCTTCGCGCTGGTCGACCGTGTAGCGTCCGCCCAGCGACAGGCTCAGGCCCTCGGCGAGCGTATAGCTGCCGTCAAAGTAAGCGGCCCAGGCCTTCGTGTCGATGTCGCCCAGCGTGAAGGTCGACGTGGGCACCGCGCCGGCCAGGATGGTGTCGAACTGGTTGAAGGCGTTGGCGTTCATGTAGTACACGCCGGCCACGCCCTGCAGGCGCGCGCCGCTGTAGGTCGCTTGCAGCTCCTGGCTGAACTGGCGGTTGGTATACAGCGCCGGCACTTCCATGTCGACGACGGGCAGGGCGTCGAAGTCGATCGGCGCCCATGACTTGTCGCGCCGCGCGGCCGTGATCGATTTCAGGCGCCACGCGCTGTCGACGGTGTATTCGACCGTGACCGAGCCGCCATACGAGCGCACTTCCTGGTCGCGGCCCAGCACTTTGGTGAGGTTGCCGCGCGTGTCGAACACGTCGTTCAGGATGGGCGCGCGGCTCGTGCGCCCGACGATCAGGCGATGGCCATTCTTCGGATTGGAATCGTCCTGCGTGAAGTCGCCGGCAAGGCGGACGAACAGGTCCTGGTTCGGCACGAGTTCAATTGAGACCCTGCCGGCGGTGACGTCCTTGTCGTAGTTGCCCTTGCCGGTGGTCAGGTTGTCGCCAAAGCCGCCGCGCGTGAAGCGCGCGAATGTGCCGCCAATGCGCGCGGTGTCGGTCAGCGGCGTGCTGGCCGTGAGCACGCCGTCTCGCTGGCCGTAGTCGCCGAGCGTGGCGCGCACGCGCACGTCGCGCTGGGGGCCAAGCTTGCGCGTGACGTACTTGAGCGCGCCGCCGATCGTGTTGCGGCCGTACAGCGTGCCCTGCGGGCCGCGCAGCACCTCGATGCGCTCGACGTCATAGATATCCGCCACGGCGGCCTGCGGCCGGGCCAGGTAAATGTCGTCGACATAGATGCCCACGCCCGATTCGAAGCCGGCCAGCGGGTCGGCCTGGCCGACGCCACGGATGAACGCCGTGAGCGTGCTGTTGGTGGCGCGCGACGCCTTGAGCATCGTGTTGGGCAGCGACAGCGCCAGGGCAGTCACGTCGGGCAGCGCCTGCTTGGAGAGCTGGTCGGCGGAGAACGCGGTGACCGACACCGGCACGTCCTGCAGCGACTCTTCGCGCCGGCGCGCGGTGACGACCACCCTGGACATGTTTTCTTCGGTGCTCACCGCGGCCGGGGCGCCCGTTGCTTCCTGGGCATGGACGGCGCCGATGGCGCCGCTGCACGCGGCCAGCAGGGCGCATGTGGACGGATGCAGCAGCTTCATCTTTCTGATCGGACGCATGGATGTCTCCTTATTGTTCGTCGCCACGGTGGATGTGTCGCTCAAAGGGGGAATGTGCCCGAGCGCACCATGCGTCGCCTTGCGTATTAACAAGCGCTCCCATGAATACGCAGTTCGAATAGCGGCGTTGCAACAGATGGTCGAACCCATGCGCGTTGCATCACCAAGCGTGCCGGTGCCTGGCGATTGAGGCCCCGTGTGGACGGTTGATGTATCCTCGTCATGTATCCATTTCACGAGGGCCCCCATGCGCAGCCAGATCAGCGACGACATCACCTTCCGCAAACTCGAGATCCTGCTGGCGTACATGGAAGGCGGCAACCTGAACGCCGCCGCCCGCATGCTCGACATCAGCGCCGTCAGCGTGCACCGCGCGCTGCATTCGCTGGAAGATGGAATGAGTTGTCAGCTGTTCAGTCTGCAGGGCCGCAACCTGATTCCCAACGACGCCGCGCAGGTGCTGGCGGACGTGAGCCGCGACGTGGTGCGGCTGATGGCGGACGGGATTGCCGCGACGCGCTCGGCCGCCGGCTATTCAGCCGATCACTTGAAGATCGGCTCGCTGTATTCGCTGACGACCGGCACGATTCCCGACGTCATCATCGGCATCAAGCTGCGCAAGCAGGAACTGGAAACCGAACTGGTGCTGGGTTCAAATGCGGATCTGCTGCACAAGCTCAAGCAGAATGCGATCGATGCAGCGCTGATGGCGGTGCCCGAACCCGATCCGGACATCGAATCGATCGCGCTGTTCGAGGACGAGATTTTCTTTGCGGCACCGGCCGGCTCACCCTATGCGGGGATGGCCGAGGTGGATCTGCGCGCCTGTGCGGACGAAAAGTTCGTCTGCCTGAAGGATGGTTTCGTGACCTTCAACGGGTTCCAGGAAGCGTTCCGCATCGCCGGGTATGCGCCGAGCATCGTCACGCGCGTGGGCGATATCTTCTCGCTGATGAATCTGGTGGGGGCAGGGATCGGCTACACGCTGCTGCCTGGCCGCGTGCGCCATGCGTTTGGCGACAAGGTCCAGCTGATCCCGCTGAAGAACGATTATCTGATGCGTCAGACAATCGGCCTGAGTTTCCTGCGGGTGCGTGAGCGGGATCCGAACCTGCTGGCGCTGGCAGCGGTGTGCCGGATGCTGAAACACCGCACGCCGGCGGGCTGAATGCCGTGGCGCTGGCTGGTGCCGGTAAGGATCAGCGCCCAGCCATCTTTACGAGCGCTTCAGCTGGTTGATCACGCTGGCGACCTTGGTGGTGATCATGTCGACCGCGGGATTGTTCGCCCCGTGCGGGATGATGACGTCGGCGTTGCGCTTGGTCGGCTCGATGAACTGCTTGTGCATCGGGCGCACGGTGTCCAGGTACTGGCTGATGACGCTTTCCACCGAGCGGCCCCGTTCCGTGATATCGCGCTGCATGCGGCGGATGAAGCGGATGTCGGACGCCGTATCGACAAAGATTTTCAGCGACATCATGTCGCACAAGGCCGGGTCATACAGGGCAAACAGGCCTTCGATGACGATGACCGGGGCGGGCTTGACCCGGATGGTGCGGTCGGAGCGGTTGTGCAGCGTGAAGTCGTACTCGGGCATGTCGATCGATTCGCCCCGGCGCAGCGCCTGGACGTGCTGCACCAGCAGCGACCACTCGAACGCCTGCGGATGATCGTAATTCTGCTGGGTGCGCACTTCAGGGCTGAGATGCGTCTGGTCGCAGTAATAATCGTCCTGCATCACGACCGAGACCATCTCGGTGCCGAATGTGGACAGCACTTGCCTGGACACCGTGGACTTGCCACTGCCGCTACCGCCCGCGACGCCAATAATAAACGGTTGAAAAGGAAAACTGAGCATGCCGAATGATACCGGATTCGGGACCGGACCGACAGGTCCCGGGACCCCTGGCGCCGCCGTTACTTCAGGCTGCGCAGCGCTGCTTCCAGCGCCGGATAGGTGAACTCGAATCCTTCGCGGGCGAACCGCAACGGCACCACGCGCTGGCCTTCGAGCAGCAAATCGGCCTGCTCGCCCAGCGCCAGGCGCATCGGCCAACCGGGTGTCGGGATCACGCATGGCCGTTTCCAGACGCGCGCGGCCGCCTGGCTGAATTCCAGTTGCGACACCGCGATCGGCGCGGTGAAGTTGGTTGCGCCAAACGTCGGCGCAGACGGATCGCTGAGCGCCTGCTTCCAGCGGTGCGCGATGCCCCCGATCAGATCGTCGATGTGAATCCACGACAGCCACTGGCGGCCGCTCCCCAGCCGGCCGCCGATGCCCAGCCGGATCGGCAGCAGCATCATCGGCAGCGCGCCTTGCTCGCCCAGCACCAGGCCGAAGCGCATGCACTCGACCTGTACGCCGTGGCGCACCGCGCCGGCCGCGGCGGCTTCCCACTCGCGGCACAGGTCCGACATGAACATCGGCTGGGGCGGCGCTGCTTCGTCGAGCTTGGTGTCGTCGCCGATCCGCTGGATGCCGTAGTAGCCGATCGCCGACGCCGACAGCAGCAGCCGCGGCTTGTGGCTGGCGCGGCCGATCCAGTCGACCACGTTCTCGGTCAGTGCGACGCGGCTCTGGCGCAGCGTCGCCTTGCGCGCGTCGGTCCAGCGCTGGCCGAGGATCCGGGCGCCGGCCAGATTGACGACGATGTCGACCTGGTGGCCGGGCGGCAGATCGTCCATCGAGGCGATGGTGCGCACCTGCGCACCGAGCAGCCCGGCAGCGCGCCCCACGTCGCGGGTCAGCGCAATCACCTGATGGCCGTCCTGCAGCAGCGCGCGTACCAGGTGCTGGCCGACGAAGCCCGTGGCGCCGGTGACCAGCACGCAGCGGGCGACCTTGTCGAACACGATCGGTGCCTTGTTGGATGTCGGTGTCGCACTCGTTGTCAACTTGTTCTCCGGTTCTTTGTTCGCAATTCTGCCAAGACAGGAATGTAACACTTCCGCTGACAGTAAACGTTAGTACCCCAGCGTAATTGATCTCGACAGCGATCAGGTTTACCTTTGCCGCACAACCTGCATAACAAAAGAGCATGGCCGGCCCCGCAGTGTCCCGAGACCACGGTCCGAGGAGGCGATGGCGACAGGCCATGCATTGGAGACGTATCACCAGCGACGCGCCGGGTGGAACCGGCCTTCGCACCTCGTAGGAGCCACCCTGTGTCCTCTCATGTCATTGCAATCTGCGTTCTGGCGCTCATGTTCATCGTCGCCACCGCCATGCCCATCAATATGGGCGTCATCGCGTTTGTCGGCGCCTTCCTGGTCGGCACTCTTGTCTTCAGTATGGAGACCAAGGCCATCATGTCCGGCTACCCGGCCGAGCTGTTCCTGACCCTGGTCGGCATCACCTTCCTGTTCGCCCAGGCCCAGAACAATGGCACCATCGACTGGCTCGTCAGACTGGCCGTGCGCGCCGTCGGCGGGCGCATCGCCGCCATCCCGTGGGTCATGTTCGCAGTCACTGCGCTCCTGACCTCCGTCGGCGCCGTCAGCCCGGCCGCAGTGGCGATCATCGCCCCGATCGCGCTGGGCTTTGCCGCCAAGTACAAGATCAATCCCCTGATGATGGGCCTGCTGGTCATCCACGGCGCGCAGGGCGGCGGTTTCTCGCCGATCAGCATCTATGGCGGCATCACCAACAAGGTCGTCATGGAAGCCGGCCTGCCGATTTCGCCGCTGACCACCGCGTTCACCAGCCTGGGCGTGAACCTGGCTGTGTCGATCATCCTGTTCTTCGTGTTCGGCGGCGCCAAGCTGATGCGCCAGGAAATGCCGAAGGCCGGCGCCGGCATCCGTCCGATGACGCCGTTTACGCCACCAGTGGCAGTCGCAGCGCAGGGCCCAGCAGATCTACGGCGACGCCGAAAATGAAACCGGCAGCGAAGAGCGCCTCACCGCGCAGCGTTCCAGCGCTGCCGTCGGCGCCGTTGGCAACGGTGGCCCCGGTTCGGGCCTGGGCACCGGCGACATCGACCTGCATGCCGGGCCGACCTTTCACCAGATGTTTACCGTTGTCGGCCTGGTCGCGCTGGCCGTGCTCACGCTGCTGTACAAACTCGATATCGGCTTCGTTGCCCTGACCATCGGCCTGTTGATTTCGATCCTGTCGCCGCAGGTGCAAAAGCGCGCCATCGGCCAGGTGTCGTGGCCCGAGATCATGCTGATCGTCGGTGTGAGCACATATGTCGGCGTCATGCAGAAGATGGGCACCATCAGCTGGGTTGGCGAAAGCGTCGCCAGCCTGACCTCGCCGCTGACGGTGGCCTTGCTGCTGCTGTTCGTCGGCGCCATCGTTTCGGCCTTTGCCTCGTCGACCGCCGTATTGGGTTCGCTCATTCCGCTGGCCGTGCCATTCCTGGCATCGGGCACCGGTGTCGACGCCATTGGCTTCATCGCCGCCATGGCCGTCGCCTCGACGATCGTCGACGTCAGCCCGTTCTCGACCAATGGCGCACTTGTGCTGGCCAGTGCCCAGGGCATCGACCGCGACGTATTCCTGCGCCAGTTGATGATCTATGGCGGTATCGTGACGCTGGTCGCACCGATCGTCGTGTGGCTGCTGTTCGTGGTGTTGTAAGGCCACGCAAATTTTAGGAACTATCATGAATCATGCTGAAGGCCGCTGGACCGGCCAGCAACGTAACCGCAGCGAGCGCCTGGCCCGCGCTGGCGCCGCCCTTGGCGGGGCGCTCGACGGCAAGGTCGTCCAGGCCTCGCACATCGTCGAGCTGCTGCACGCGGTGCTCGAACCGGGCGACCGTGTCTGCCTCGAAGGCAACAATCAGAAGCAGGCCGACTTTCTCGGTAAAGCCCTGACGCGCGTCGATACGGCGCGCGTGCATGACCTGCACATGCTGCTGTCGGTGCTCTCGCTCCCGGAACACCTGGACGTGTTCGAGAAGGGGATCGCCTCCAAACTCGACTTTTCGTTCTCGGGTCCGCAGGCCGGGCGCCTGGCCAAGCTGGCGCAGTCGGGCAAGCTCAATATCGGCGCGATCCACACCTACCTCGAGCTGTTCGCGCGCTACTTCATCGACCTGACGCCGCGCGTGGCGCTGGTGGCCGCCGAAATGGCCGATCGCGAGGGCAATCTGTACACCGGCCCGAACACCGAAGACACGCCGGCCATTGTTGAAGCGACGGCCTTCAAGAGCGGCATCGTGATTGCGCAGGTGAACCAGATCGTCGACAAGCTGCCCCGCATCGACATTCCCGGCGACTGGGTCGGCTACGTCGTGCAGTCGCCCACGCCGTACTACATCGAGCCGCTGTTTACGCGTGACCCGGCCCTGATTTCGGAGATCCAAGTGTTGATGGCGATGATGGCCATCAAGGGCATCTATGCCGAGTACGAGATCGAGCGCCTGAACCACGGCATCGGCTTCGACACGGCTGCCATCGAACTGCTGCTGCCAACCTACGCCGCCAGCCTGGGCCTGAAAGGCAAGATCGCCCGTCACTGGGCATTGAATCCGCATCCGGCTCTGATTCCGGCCATCGAAGCGGGCTTCGTCGAATCGGTGCACTCGTTCGGCTCGGAGCTGGGGATGGAAAACTATATCCGCGCGCGGCCCGATGTGTTCTTCGTGGGGCCGGATGGTTCGATGCGCAGCAACCGCGCCTTTTCACAGGCGGCCGGGCACTACGCGTGCGATCTGTTCATCGGCTCGACGCTGCAGATCGACTTGCAGGGCAATTCGTCGACCGCCACGCTGGGGCGCATCGCGGGCTTCGGCGGCGCGCCGAACATGGGCGCCGATGCGCGAGGCCGGCGCCATCCGAGCAAGGCCTGGCTGAAGGCCGGCGAAGAGGCGCGCGCGGGCCGCAACGTGATCCCGCGTGGGCAGAAGCTGGTGGTGCAGATGGTCGAGACCTTCCGCGAACATATGGCGCCGGCGTTCGTCGACAAGCTCGACGCGTGGCAACTGGCCGAGCAGGCCGGGATGGCGATTCCGCCCGTGATGATCTATGGTGACGACGTCAGCCACATCCTGACCGAGGAAGGCATCGCCAACCTGCTGCTGTGCCGCACGGACGAAGAGCGCGAACAGGCGATCCGCGGCGTGGCCGGCTATACGCCGGTGGGCATGGCGCGCGACAAGCGCATGGTCGAGAACCTGCGCGACCGGGGCATCATCCGCCGGCCGGAAGATCTCGGCATCGACAAACGCATGGCGACCCGCGACCTGCTGGCCGCCAAGAACATGAAGGGCCTGGTGCGCGCATCGGGCGGGCTGTACGACCCGCCGAAGCGCTTCAGGAACTGGTAAGGAACAACATCATGGAAACGCTGAACTATCGTTTCGAAGGCGGCCAGCGCCCGTTGAGCGGCATGCCGCAGCTAGTGGGCGTGGTCGGCTCGGGCAATCTCGAAATCCTGATCGAACCGGCGCACCTGAAGGGCGCGTGCGAGATCGAAGTGCGCACGGCGGCCGTCGGTTTCGGCGCCACGTGGCAGGCCGTCATGGCCGACTTTCATGCGCGCTGGAGCCTGGCCGATGCGCGCGTGAGCGTCAACGACATGGGCGCCACGCCGGCCGTCGTGAGCCTGCGCCTGGACCAGGCGGTCGAGTCGATCGCCGCTCTGCCCGGAGGCGCGCCATGAGCAGCTACCAGGAACTCACGGCGCGCCAGCGCATTCCGGCCATGTTCGACGCCGGCAGTTTCGAAGAATTCTTGCCGCCGTCAATGCGCATCGTCAGTCCGCACCTGGCGCAGCTCGATGCGGCGGTCTCGTTCGACGATGGCGTCGTCGTCGGACGCGGCAAGCTCGGTGGCCAGGTCGTGTTTGGCGCGGCGCAGGAGGGCGGCTTCATGGGCGGCGCGGTGGGCGAAGTCCATGGCGCCAAGCTGGTGGGCATGCTGCAGCGCGCGATCGATGAGCGGGCGCACGCCGTCGTGCTGCTGCTCGAATCGGGCGGCGTGCGGCTGCATGAAGCCAATGCGGGCCTGATCGCCGTGTCGGAAGTCATGCGCGCGATCCTCGACGTGCGCGCGGCCGGCATCCCCGTGATCGCGGTGGTCGGTGGCGCCAACGGGTGTTTCGGCGGCATGGGCATCGCGGCGCGCTGCGCCAACACGGTCATCATGTCCGAAGAAGGGCGCCTGGCGATGTCGGGCCCCGAAGTCATCGAGACTGCCAACGGCGTTGAAGAATTCGATTCGCGCGACCGCGCGCTGGTGTGGCGCACGACGGGCGGCAAGCACCGCTACCTGCTGGGCGACTGCCAGGTGCTGGTGGAAGACGACACCGAGGCGCTGCGCGCTGCGGCGCTTGAGGCCATCGCGGACATCCCGTCAGGGGGCGCGCCGTTGACGCTCGATGGCCTGCTGGCCGAGCAGGCGATGCTCGAACGGCGCCTGCGTGACACGCAGGGCCTGGTCGAACCGATGGATATCTGGAAGGGACTGGGCATGCCAGAGCCGGCACGGGTGCCGATGCTGGAGCCCGACGCCTTCCTCACACTGGCCGCGCAGCACCGCGCCACGCCCACGCTGGGAGAACGATGATGGATTGGCAGACGGTAGCAGCACAACTTTTCCCGGGCGGGCATACCATCACCGAAGCCGACAACTTTTTAAGTGGCAGCGCGCAGGTCGACGGCAAGCCGGTGGCCGTCATCGGCACCACCGACCATACGCCGATCGGCATCGAGATCGCGCTGGCCCAGGCCCAGGCAATCCTGCGGACGGTGCGCGATCATCCGGGCCGGCCGATCCTGATCCTGGTCGACACGCAAGGCCAGCGCCTGCGCCACCGCGACGAGATGTTGGGCATCAACAGCTACATGGCCCATCTTGGCAAATGCGTCGACCTGGCGCGGCGCGAAGGCCACACGGTGATCGGCCTCGTGTACGACCAGGCGCTGTCGGGTGGCTTCATCACCAGTGGCCTGATTGCGAGCGCCTGTTACGCGCTGCCCGAGGCCACCATCCGCGTGATGGGCTTGCCGGCGATGGCGCGCATCACGAAGGTGCCCGAGGAACGCCTGACCGAACTGGCCAAGGACAATCCGGTGTTCGCACCAGGGCCGGAAAACTACCTGCGCATGGGTGGCCTGCACGGCATCTGGGATGGCGATCTGGCCGGCGAGTTGATCCGCGCACTGGCCGATGCCAAGGCCGAGGATGGGCGCATGGCGCTGGGCCTGGCGCGGGGCGGCCGCCTGATGGCGCACCCGGTGGCGCAGGCGGTCAGGGTGGGCAGCGATGTTCGCCCGGCATGACCTGGTCTGGCTGACGAGCCGCGGCTGGCAGCGCGTGCGCGACGGCGCGCCGCAGGCCGCCCTGTCTGCGCTGGACCGCTGGCGTGATGGCGGCTGGCCAGCGGTCGTGCGGCGCACCGAAGCCGGCATGCTGCCGGGCGAGGTGGCGATCGGGTTCCCGCTGCCGCCGCGCCCTGAAGACGGCGGCAAACTCAAATTCGGCTGCGCCGTCGAGATGTCCGACATCGGCCGGCGCACGCGCGCCTTGCCGCTGGTCGGCGCACTTGACGCCGTGCCGGCGCAGTGGCGCGAAGGCCTGGAAGCGCTCGAGCGCCAGGCGGCCAATGCCGGCGTAAGCCTCTCCGTGTATGGCTCGGTGGCGCTGGCCGCACTCACGGGCCAGTATTACCTGACGCCGCTGTCCGATATTGACGTGCTGCTGCAGCCGCAGACGCGGCGCCAGCTGATGATCGGGCTCGATCTGCTGTCGTGGCATGCGGGCATCCTGCCGCTCGATGGCGAAGTGGTGTTTCCCGATGGCCGCGCGGTCGCTTGGAAAGAATTGCGCGCGGCGTTTGCCGGTGCGCCGGGCACGCGCGTGTTGACGAAAGGGCTGGACCGCATCGCGCTGGTCCTGCCCGAAGCCTTGATGGCCACGCTGGAGGAAGAACATGGATGACCTGAACCCGCTGCAGACAGTACGCGCGCCTGGCCGGCCCGAGCAGGGCGAGGCCAGCGAGCGCGCCTTTTGCCAGCGCATCGCGCGCGTGGCCGTGCGCAGCCTGTATGCGGAACTGGTGCTGTACCCGAAGCCGGGCCTGGTCTCGAAGATCGACAACGGCAGCCATACCGACATGACGGCCGCCACCTTCGTGCGCAGCCTGTTTGCGCTGCGGCGCTACTTTGCCGACATCACCCGCGCCGGCATGCTGGATGCGCCATTCCACACACTAAAACAACTTGGCATCGACGCCGAAGCACGGATGCTGCGCGCCACCGGCGGCATCAACACCCACCGCGGTGCGATCTTTTGCCTGGGCATGCTGTGCGCGGCGATCGGCCGCTGCCGGGCGCGTGGTGAGACCTTGACCCCGGCGCGCATTGGCGAACTGCTGCGCGCATGCTGGGGCCAGGCGCTGGGCGCGCACAGCGTTGTCGACGGCGCGCCTGTTTCGCACGGCGCCCGCGCCGTGCTGCGCTACGCAGCGAGCGGCGCGCGTGAAGAAGGGGCGCTTGGTTTTCCGTCGGTGTTCGATGTCGGCCTGCCGGCGCTGAATCGGGCATTGGCAGCGGGGCGCGGTATGCGCGAAGCCCGCATCGACGCGCTGTTTGCGCTGATGGCCCATATCAGCGACACGAATGTCTACCATCGCGGCGGCGTCGAAGGCGCGTTGACGGTGCGGCGCCAGGCACGCGCCTTCGTCGCACGCGGTGGGACGGCTGCGCCAGACTGGGAAGCGCGTGCGCTGGCGAGCCACCGCAGCTTCGTCGCGGCGCGCCTGTCGCCGGGCGGCGCGGCCGATCTGCTGGGCGCTGTGTGCCTCGTGCACGCCGTGACGACGCGCTGATGGCGGGGCGCCTGGCCATCCTGTGCCCGGGGCAGGGCGCGCAGCATCCGGCCATGTTCGACATGGCACGCGGCGATCCTGCGGCCAGCCGGCTGCTGGAGGAATGGTGCGCCGATCCCGCACTGGGTGCGACGCTGCACGCCGGCCTTGGCGAAGAGCGCTTCACGAACCGCATCGCGCAACCGGCCGTCGTCGCTGCCACGCTGGCCATGTGGCGGGCGTTGCAGGACTCGATCGCGACGCCGGCGCTGGTGGCCGGCTACAGCATCGGGGAGTTGTCGGCCTATGGCGTGGCCGGAGCGCTGGCACCGGAGGACGTGATCAAGCTGGCCATCGAACGGGCACGGCTGATGGATGCTTGTGTTGTCGAGGGTGCGGCGCAGGGCATGGTGGCGCTGTCCGGCATGCCGTCCGGGACGGTTGACGGCTTGCTGGCGGGCGCCGGATTCTATCCGGCCATCGTAACCGGCGACGATGCGCTGGTGGCCGGCGGCCCGGCCGCGCAGCGTGACGCGCTGGCCAGCGCCGCGATCGCCGCCGGTGGCCACGCCACGGTGCTGCCGGTCGCGGTCGCATCGCATACGCCGCTGCTGGCAGGCGCGGTCGCACCGTTCGCGGCCTTGCTGGCCGATGCGCAATGGCGCGCGCACGCATTCCCGGTGCTGTCCGGCATCACGGCTGAACCGGTGTTCAATACGGCCAAGGCGTTGGCAGAACTGCCGCGCCAGATCGCCGAGCCGATCCGCTGGCGTGACTGCATGGACGCGTTGGGCGAGGCTGGCGTCACTGTGGCACTGGAATTGGGGCCTGGTGCCGCGCTGTCCCGTATGTTGCAGTCACGCAACCCAAACATCGCTTGCCGCTCGGTGACGGAATTCCGGTCGCTCGACGGGATACGCGCCTGGCTAGAGAGACAGCTCGACTGACATTCACGAAGCTGATGTCTGATATTGCAACTCAGAATTGGAAAACACGCTGAGTCGCCTATATAACAGTGGTACACCAACTGAAACCATAGGCGTTGTCCATCTGGGCAATGCAATCGAAGGAGCTTTACGTGAAAAAGATTGTCCACGCACTGGTCGCCGCTGCCGGCAGCCGCGCCAAATATGCCCTGCGCAAGCGCGCTGAAGCCATCAAGCCATCGAAGGTTGACTACCGCCTGAACGCCGGCGGCTGGAACTAAGCAGTACGCACCGCCATCCCATGGCGGACTGATGAAAAGGCTGGGCCCGTACTTGCGGGCCGGCCTTTTTTTACGTCTGGCAGCGTCGTGTTATGGCTGACTGCGGAACGGACTGCGTTCGTTCAACTCATCGAGATAGTCATCGATTCCGCCGGCCTCACGCTGCAGAAAATTTTCCACCGCATTGGCAAACGACGGATGCGCCAGCCAGTGCGCCGACCAGGTCTTGGTCGGCAGGAAGCCGCGTGCCATCTTGTGCTCGCCCTGCGCGCCGCCCTCGAACGTGCCGATGCCCTGTTCGATGCAGAATTCCAGCGGCTGGTAATACGCAGCCTCGAAATGCAGGCACGGCACGTGTTCGAGTGCGCCCCAGTAACGGCCGTACAGCGTGTCGGCATCATGAATGACGAGCGATGCGGCGACCGCGCGGCCTTCCAGTTCGGCGATCACGAGCAGGATATTGTCCGGCATCGTCGCACCGATGCGCAGGAAAAAGTCCAGATTCAGATACGGCGTCGAGTGGTGGTCTTTATAGGTGTTGCGGTAGCAGCGGTTGAACAGCACCCAGTCCTCGCGCGTGGCGTCTGCGCCCCGCACGCGCCGCATCTTCACTCCAGCCTCGACCACCTTGCGCCGCTCGGCGCGGATGTTCTTGCGCTTCTTTGGCTCGAGCGTGGCCAGAAAGTCATCGAAACTTGCATAACCCCGGTTCAGCCAGTGAAACTGCACGCCACTGCGCAGCAGGAAGCCAGCATCCTTGAGCGCCTGTGCTTCGTCTTCGGGCGGGAACAGGATGTGGGTCGACGAGACCTCGGTGGCCGACTGCGTGGCCGTCAGCACGTCGATCAGCGCGGCGCGCGCAGCGGCGTCGACCGCCAGCAGGCGTGAGCCGGCCACGGGCGTGAACGGAATCGCCGACAGCAGCTTCGGGTAATAGTCGAGTCCATTGCGGGCGTAAGCGTCGGCCCAGGCCCAGTCGAATACATACTCGCCATACGAGTGGCCCTTGACGTACAGGGGCAGGGCGGCCGCCAGCACATCGGCCGCGTCGTACAGCAGCAGAAATTGCGGCTGCCAGCCGCTCTCGGGCGCCGCGCTGCCCGACGCGTGCAGCGCGTGCAGGAAGGCGTACGAGAGAAACGGCGTCGGCGCTGCCTGGGCCTGGACCAGTGCGTCCCACGGCGCTTGCCCGACTTCGGACAGGCTCGAGACGATATGCGTGCGATAATCTGTCATTGCTTTCAACATTGCTTCCAATTCCAAGAAGTGAGTGCCACGGGCAGCGATTCGCCGCGTCGGCACTGCGAGAGACCCTTATGACCAGCCGATTCTTCAATCTCTATTCGCACCATTTTGCACGCGTTGCGGTCGCCATCCCGCGCATCCGTGTGGCCGACCCGGCCTACAACGTCGAACAGACGATCAAACTGGCGCAGCAGGCAGCAAGCGAAGGCGCGGCACTGGTCGCGTTTCCCGAGCTGGGCCTGTCCGCCTACACCTGCGACGACCTGTTCCACCAGCGCGCGCTGCTCGACGCCTGCCTTGATGGCTTGCAAACCGTTCTCGATGCCTCGCGCAGCCTGCCGCTGGCCATCGTCATCGGCATGCCGCTGCGGGTCAACCACATGCTGTTCAACTGCGCCGTCGCCATCGCCAGTGGCCGTGTGCTGGGCGTGGTGCCGAAAAGTTATTTGCCTAATTATGGCGAGTTTTATGAATCCCGGCAGTTCACGCCCGCCGATTGCGCGCCGGTCGACGGGATCGACCTGTTTGGCGAGACCGTGCCGTTCGGCGTGAACCTGCTGTTCGAGGTCGCCAACCTGCCGCTGCTGCGCTTTCACCTCGAAATCTGCGAAGACGTCTGGGTGCCGGTGCCGCCGTCGTCGTTCGCGGCACTGGCCGGCGCCACGGTGCTGGTCAACCTGTCGGCCTCGAACGTCGTCGTCGGCAAGAGCGGCTACCGCCACCAGCTGGTCGCCCAGCAATCGGCGCGCTGCATGGCCGCTTACCTGTACACGTCGGCCGGGCGGGGCGAGTCGACCACCGACATGGCGTGGGACGGCCAGTCGCTGATCTACGAAAAGGGCGAGCTGCTGTCCGAATCCGAACGTTTTTCCGACGAATCGCACATCATCTTCGCCGACGTCGACCTCGAGCGCCTGTCGACCGAGCGCATGAAGGCCACCACCTTCGCACAGTCGGCCCGGCGCCATGCGGCCGAAGTGGCGGCGTTTCGCATCGTGCGCTTCGACCTCGCGCTGCCCGTGGAGCACACGATGCCGCTGGCGCGCGGCATCGAGCGCTTCCCGTACGTGCCGGCCGACCGCGCCCGGCGCGACGAGCGCTGCACCGAGGTCTACAACATCCAGGTGCAGGCCCTGATCCAGCGCCTGGCCTCGAGCGGCATCCAGAAGGTGGTCATTGGCGTCTCGGGTGGCCTGGACTCGACCCACGCGCTGCTCGTCTGCGCAAAGGTCATGGACCGCCTGAAGCTGCCACGCACGAACATCCTGGCCTACACGATGCCGGGCTTTGCCACCAGCGAGCGCACGCTCAAACAGGCGCGCGACCTGATGGCGGCCGTGGGCTGCAGCGCGCAAGAGATCGATATCCGTCCGAGCTGCATCCAGATGCTCAAGGACCTCGGCCACCCGTACAGCGAGGGCACGCTAGATTACGACATCACGTTCGAGAACGTGCAGGCGGGCGAGCGCACCAACCACTTGTTCCGGCTGGCGAACTTCCACAACGGGATCGTGATCGGCACGGGCGATTTGTCCGAGCTGGCGCTGGGCTGGTGCACCTACGGCGTGGGCGACCATATGTCGCACTACAACGTCAATGCCAGCGTACCCAAGACGCTGATCTCGTACCTGGTGCGCTGGGTGGCCGAGACGGGCACCGTGGTTGCCGAAGGCCAGTCGCAAGTGCTGATCGACATTCTCGATACCGAGATCAGCCCCGAGCTGGTTCCCGGCGGCGCAGTCAGTCACGGCACTGATGCCAAGCCCGCGCAAAGCACGCAGGAGCGCATCGGCCCCTACGAGCTGCAAGACTTCAACCTGTTCTACACGCTGCGCTACGGCTTCAAGCCGAGCAAGGTCGCGTTCATGGCGTATTCGGCCTGGCACGACAGCGCAGCGGGGCGCTGGCCGGACGAGACCGGCACGCGCAACCAATACGACCTGGACGCCATCAAGCGCAACCTGTCGATCTTTTTGTTCCGCTTCTTCAAGACCAGCCAGTTCAAGCGCTCGTGCGTACCGAACGGACCGAAGGTCGGCAACGGCGGCTCCCTCTCGCCGCGCGGCGACTGGCGCGCACCGTCCGACTCCGAGGCCACCGTCTGGCTCGACGACCTGGCGAATATCCCCGACTCATCGAAAGGACTACCACCATGAAACAGATTACCTGCGTGATCAAGCCGTTCAAGCTCGACGAAGTGCGTGAAGCGCTGGCCGAAGTCAATGTCACCGGCCTGACCGTCACCGAAGTAAAAGGCTTCGGCCGCCAGAAAGGGCACACCGAGCTGTACCGCGGCGCCGAATACGTCGTGGATTTCCTGCCGAAAGTGAAGATCGAAGTGGTGGTCGACGATCCGATGGCCGACAGCGTCGTCGACGCCATCATCAAGGCAGCGCGCACCGGCAAGATCGGTGACGGCAAGATTTTTGTACAGAACATCGAGCAGGTCATCCGGATCCGTACCGGCGAGACCGGCCCCGACGCCGTCTAAGCAGCCCCCGGGGCGGTGCGTCGTTACCGCCCCATCCGCATATCGAACTTCCACGTCAGCAGCCGCAGGCCGCTGATGAACAGGCAGCTCGACCACAGCGCAAAATCGTCCGGCACGCCGTACTTGCCCATGAGCAGGAACAGCCAGTTGCCGATGAAGGCGCAGATCGCATACGGTTTGCCATCCCGAAACACCATCGGCACCTCGTTGCAGACGATATCGCGCAGTACGCCTCCGAAAATCCCCGTAATGACGCCCATCATCGAGGCGATGAAGATCGGCATGTCCGCTGCCAGCGCGGCTGACACGCCCGCGATCGAGAACAGGCCCAGGCCCACCGCATCGGCAATTACGATCAGGCGCTCAGAGACGATCTGGCGCAGCGTGCGGATGAGGGGAGAGGCAACCAGTGCCAGCACGAAGATCGCGATCGCGTATTCCTGGTGCGTCACCCAGAACAGCGGACGCTTGTCGAGCAGGATGTCGCGCAGCGTGCCGCCGCCGAATGCCGTGATGAACGCGACGGTAAAGACGCCCACCAGGTCCATGCGCTTGCGCCGCGCTTCGATGAAGCCGGAAAACGCACCGACCAGGATCGCCATGATTTCGATGAACTTGATGAGCGTCATGCAGCAGAGGTCAGGGAATGTTGTTGTGAGATTACCACGGGCACGACGCTTGCATAAGAGAATTATGCGCACCCTGCGCCATGGGCGACCGTCCATCTGACAGGCCGGAAGGCAACCGGAAGGTTACTGCAGCCGGGTTTGCCTAGAGTAGCCATGACCCGGGCAGCGCGAGCGCCGGGGCATCCTGCAAGCCAACCCAGATGAAGGAGTACATGATGGCCAATACATTCGATTCTGTCAGAGTGATCACGCTGACCGCCGGCAACCAGGGTATGCCCGGCGCCCCGATCCTGACGATGGCACTGTTGATCGACGGGGCCGATGGCACCGTGCAGGGCAAGGGCGAGATTTCCCAGGCAGTGGCGCCACCGTATGGCGAACTGCGCGTGTCCAACATCACCGGCCAGGTGCGCTCGATGGGGTTTGGCCCGGCAACGCAGGCGCTGGCACTGAAAGGGACGATCTTCACGACGCTCAAACCGCCGGCGATCGGCACCATGGAGATACCGTTCAGCGCGTTCTTTGTGACCGACAACGACTGGGTGGGCAACGGTTACTTCAACTACCCACCCAACGACGTGACCGATGTGCCGATCGCCCCGGGGGTTACTTTGTCAGCAGTGGCAGCCGCAGCGTAAAGATGACCCGCCCGTCCGCATACCGGTAGGCCAGTTCGCCCTGGTGCTCGCGCACGATCTGTTGCGCGATGTACAGGCCCAGGCCCATGCCGGTGCGGTTGCGCGGGTTGTTCATCGATGCGCGCTTGAACGGGTTGAAGAGCGTGGCCACCGTCTCGGGTGGGATCGCCTGACCGGCGTTGGCGACTTCGACCGATGCGTCGCGCTCGTTGGCGCGCAGGCACACAGTCACCGGCGTGCCTGGCTCGCCATGATGGCGCGCATTGCTCATCAGGTTGGATAACACCTGGCCCAGCCGGCCGCTGTCGGCCTTGACGGTGGCCTCGTCGTCGCAGATCAGGTCGAGCGGGATCGACGGGTACGCCATGCGCGCCTCGTCCATCAGGTCGATCAGCAATTCCTTCAGGTCGACCGGTATCAGCGAGACACCCAGCCCCATGCCGCTGTCGATGCGGCTCATGTCCAGCACCTGGCTGATCATGCGCTGCATGCGGTTGGTCGACGACTGGATGCGCTTGCCCAGCGTCGGCTGGCCGTTGCCGCCGCCGTTACCGGTGCGTTCCAGCACCATGCCGGCCATATTGATCGAGTGCAGCGGATCGCGCAGGTCGTGCCCGAGCATCGCCAGCAACTGCGCGCGGGTTGCTTCGGTTTGCGAGCGGTGCGAGTTCATCGCGCGCACCAGTTCGGCCAGCGTCAGGCGGGCGTTGCCCAATACGGTGGGTTCCCACGGGTGCGCGCAGCCGCGCACTGTTTCATGCCAGGCGTCGAACGAGCCGCGTGGCGTCAGGCGTTCGCCCAGCGGGCCGAAGATGGCAATCTTTTCGGGGCGACCGCCCCAGGCCACGGTTTCGATCTGTTCGACGCGCAGCAGCACGCACCAGCCCTGGCCCATCGGATCGAAGGGCAGGGCCAGCATGCCGACCCACTTCCCCAATTGTTCCTGAAGCGCCTCCGGCCATTCGTGCTTGCCTTCGCGCACCAGCAAGTCATGCTGGTTGTCCGGCAGCGACGCAATGACGGCCTTGGCCAGTTCGGGCGCCAGTTCACCATGCACGACGACCTTGCCATGCTGGGCAACGATCATCGCCTGGGCGCCGGCAGCCGCCATCAGTGATTTGCTGTGCTCGCCCAGCGCGTCGATCGGGTCGTCGTCGAGCAGCAGCGATTCGACGATGCTCGTGCGCACGCGGGCCGACTGCTCGGCCAGCGTGGCGTCGGCGCGCGCTTCGATGCTGAGGATGGTCGAGGCCATTACCTGTGCCAGCACGTCGGCCGCCAGGCGCACCGCGTACGGCACCAGCTTCTTCGACATGTGGTGGCAGGCGATCAGGCCCCACAGACGGCCGTTGATGACGATGGACACGCTCATCGACGCCATCACGTGCATGTTCTTCAGGTACTCGATATGGACCGGCGAGACGCTGCGCAGCACCGCGAAACTCATGTCCAGCGGCAGGGCGCCCGGTGCGCCGCACAGCGGCACGGCGGTGTAGTCCATGTCGCCGATCATGCGCAGCGTATTGAGCGTGTACAGCCGGCGGGCCTGGGCCGGGATGTCGCCGGCCGGATAGCGCTGGCCGATGTACGGCACCAGGTCGTCGCGGCGGCTTTCGGCCACCACGTCGCCGCTGTCGTCAGCGCGGAAGCGGTAGGCCATCACGCGGTCGAACCCGGTGAACTCGCGCACCTGGGCCACGGCCACGCTGAGCAGCCCTTCGATGGTTTTCTGGCGGCGCAGGCGATCGATCGAGCTGTGCGCCTTGACGGCGAACTGCGATACTTCTTCGGTCGAGGCTTCGCGCAGTTCGAATTCGGCAGTGACGCGCCCATGGGCGGCGTGCACGACACAATCGTATTCCGCCGCGCCGATGGACAGGCCGGCCACGATCGGGCCGGCATCGTCGTCGTGCAGGGCGTCGATGCAGTCGGTAATGGCGTCGAAAGCAGCCACCGGCAGGGCCAGCGCGTCCAGCGACAGGCCCAGTTGCGGGGTGACACCGAGCATGGCAGGCGCGTTTTCGCTCCAGCCGGCCAGACGTGCATCTTCGGAAAAGAACAGGACTGCGCCATGGGGCTGGATCGAGCCTGGGATATGAATCGGCTCGTCGGCGCAGGACGACAAATCGACCTGCTGCCCATGCTCCATGATGACCGCTTGCATTGCCTTCAAATCACACCACCCCTAATCGAATGACCGGCAAAAGACCGGCCGAGAGGAATTCTACAATCAACCGGCAAAAGGCGTGGAAACTGCAAACACGAACATTGCAATTGTTACACAACCATGTTGCATTACCCATACAGACGCGTGTTATTCCAGTAGTGCAGCGCGCAGCAGGGCGATCAGTGCGCCATGGCCGCCGTCGGACCGGCCGGCCGCGCAAAAGGCAATCACCTCGTTTTTTTGCACGAGCCAGCTGTGCACGATCCCGCGCAGCACCGGTTCTCCACCCGGTGAGCCGTAACCGATGCCGTGGATGATGCGCACGCAGCGCACGCCGCGCCGGTTGGCGCGGTGCAAGAAGTCGGTGAGGGCGTCGCGCGCAGCGTCGCGGTTCAGGCCATGCAGGTCGAGTTCATCCTGGATCGGCCAGTGACGTTTGCGCAACTTGCGCACGACATCCGGGCCGACGCCGTCGCGCGAGTAACTCAGGGCCGGGTCTTCGTCGAGCATGCCTTCGACATCGAACTGGTCCGACAGCGATTCGCGCAGAACGGCTTCGGTTTCCTCTTCGGCGGAGAGCACCGGGCCGCGCTGAATGGGGCGGTTCGGCGCCACATACACCGGGCGGTGCACGTAGCGGTCGGACTCGGGCAGCTTGCGCACGCCCTGCATCGAGCTGCGAAATTCCACGGCCCGTTCGCGCGCCAGGCGTTCGCGTTGTTCACGCTCGGCCTGTTCGATGGCGCGCACGCGCTCGTTTTCCTTGAGCTGGTCGCGCAGGCCCTTGAGTTCAGCGAAGTCTTTCATGCCTGCCATCGAATGCGGTCCCTGGTGAGGATTTACTGTGGGTCGTCTTCCAGCGCTTCGAGGTAGCGCTGTGCGTCGAGCGCGGCCATGCAGCCCGAGCCCGAGCTGGTGATGGCCTGGCGATAGATGTGATCCTGCACGTCGCCGGCAGCAAACACGCCCGGCACGCTGGTGGCGGTCGCCATGCCTTCGAGGCCCGACTTCGTCACCAGATAGCCACCGTTGTGCATCTCGAGCTGACCGTCGAAGATGCCCGTGTTCGGCTTGTGGCCGATCGCCACGAACAGGCCGTGCACGGTCAGGTCCTTGAACTCGCCCGTCTGGGACGACTTCAGGCGCAGGCCGGTCACACCGCTGTTGTCGCCCAGGACTTCATCGAGCGTCTGGTTATATTCCAGCACGATCTTGCCTTCGGAGACCTTGTGCATCAGGCGGTCGACCAGGATCGGCTCGGCGCGGAAGCGGTCGCGACGGTGAATCAGCGTGACCTTCGAGGCGATGCCGGCCAGGTACAGCGCTTCTTCGACAGCGGTATTGCCGCCGCCGATGACCGCGACTTCCTGGTTGCGGTAGAAGAAGCCGTCGCAGGTGGCGCAGGCCGAGACGCCCTTGCCCATGAACGCCTGCTCGGACGGCAGGCCCAGGTACTGGGCCGAGGCGCCGGTGGCGATGATCAGGGCGTCGCAGGTGAACGTGAAGCTGTCGCCCACCAGGCGGATCGGCTTTTCGTTCAGGTAGGTCGTGTGGATCTGGTCGAACACGATCTCGGTATTGAAGCGCTCGGCGTGCTGCAGCAGGCGCTGCATCAGCTCCGGACCCTGCACGCCCAGCGGATCGCCCGGCCAGTTCTCGACATCGGTGGTGGTCATCAGCTGGCCGCCTTGCTCGACGCCCGTCACCAGCATCGGCTTGAGGTTGGCGCGCGCGGCGTACACAGCGGCGCTGTAGCCGGCAGGACCGGAACCGAGAATGAGGACTTTGGCGTGTTTAGATGTAGTCATGGCGGCGCTTCAATGATTGTTAATAGACACACGGCAATTGGGGGCGCCTTGAGAAGAATCAAGGCCCACGCGGGCGCCGGTCGGGCTGTGCGAAAGAGGGCAGATTATAGACGATGCGGCGCGCGGGCATGAATCGTGGGGCCAGCGCGACCATATATCGCTTAGAATGACCGGATCGTCGATTCGTAGTTACCACGCAGTGCCTGCAATGAGCAAGAATAGTCCAGCCGCCACCTCCGGATATACCCGCACCAAGCAAACGGCCCGCGCGCCGCTGCCAGGCCGCCTGTCGCGCCTGCTGTCCGAAGCGCGCTGGATCGCCGGCGCCGTCGCGTTCCTTTATTTCGTCCTGATTTTGCTCAGCTACAGCAAGGGTGATCCCGGCTGGTCGCATGCCAATTCAGTACCGCGCATCGACAATCTGGGCGGCGCTGCCGGCGCCTGGCTGTCCGACCTGCTGCTGTTCATCTTCGGCTTTTCGGCCTGGTGGTGGAGCGTCATCTTCCTGCGCCAGGTCTGGCGCGGCTGGCGGCGCCTGACCGACAAGCTCGGCACGGCTGCGGCCGCCGAGCCCGTGCACCACGGTGAAATCTACGTGCGCTGGATCGGCTTTGCGCTGATGTTTGCCGGCAGTGTCGGCCTGGAATACCTGCGCATGTGGTCGTGGGATGTTGAACTGCCGCGCGCACCGGGTGGCGTGCTGGGGCAACTGATCGGGCACGCCAGCCAGGTCACGTTCGGCGCCACCGGCGCCACATTGCTGCTGTTGCTGCTGTTCGGCCTGGGCTTCTCGCTGTTCTTCCAGGTGTCGTGGCTGGCCGTGGCCGAGCGCATCGGCGGCGTGTTCGACGACGCGTTCGACTGGTTCCGCCTGCGCATGGAAGACATCGAAGACCGCAAGCAGGGCGAAGTCGCGGCCGTCAAGCGGGACGAGGTGGTCGATCATGGCCGCGCCAAGTTCACCGAAAAGCATTCGAACGAGCCGATTCCGGTCGTCAAGGCCGAGCCGTCGCTCGACATGGCGCCAGCGCCGGCGCCGGTTTCCATGGCCAAGTCGACGGCGGCGTCAGCCCCGACGGTGGCGCCAGTTGGTACGGCAAGTGTCGTGCCAAATGCGCAGCCGACGCTGCAGCCGATCAAGATCGAGCCGCAGATGGTCAGCGTGCCCAAGTCCGAGCGCGCCGAAAAAGAACGCCAGACGCCGTTGTTTGCCGATCACCGGGGCGATACCGGCCTGCCGCCGCTGGCGCTGCTCGATGAAGCACCGCCCGTGACCGAAACGGTCAGCGTCGAGACGCTGGAATTCACCAGCCGCCTCATCGAAAAGAAACTGTCCGACTTCGGGGTCGATGCCAAGGTCGTGGCCGCCTACCCGGGCCCGGTCGTCACGCGCTACGAGATCGAACCGGCCACCGGCGTAAAAGGTAGCCAGATCGTCAACCTGGCGCGCGACCTGGCGCGTTCGCTGTCGCTGACCTCGATCCGTGTCGTGGAAACCATCCCCGGCAAGAACTACATGGCGCTCGAGCTGCCAAACCCGAAGCGCCAGATCGTGCGCCTGTCCGAAATCGTCGGCTCCAAGGTGTATGGCGACAGTGCGTCGAGCCTGACCGTGGCGCTGGGCAAGGACATCGCCGGCAAGCCGGTGGTGGCCGACCTGGCCAAGATGCCGCACCTGCTGGTGGCCGGTACGACGGGTTCCGGTAAATCGGTCGGCATCAACGCCACCATCCTGTCGCTGCTCTACAAGTCCGACCCGGCCGACGTGCGCCTGATCCTGATCGACCCGAAGATGCTGGAAATGTCGGTGTACGAAGGCATTCCGCACCTGCTCGCGCCGGTCGTGACCGACATGCGCCAGGCAGGGCACGCGCTGAACTGGGCCGTCAACGAGATGGAGCGCCGCTACAAGCTGATGAGTAAGCTCGGCGTGCGTAATCTGGCCGGCTACAACAACAAGATCCTCGAGGCCGACAAGCGCGAAGAACACATCCCGAATCCGTTCTCGATCATGCCGGACAACCCGGAGCCACTCGAAAAGCTGCCAACCATCGTCATCATCATCGACGAGCTGGCCGACCTGATGATGGTCGTCGGTAAGAAGGTCGAAGAGCTGATTGCCCGTATTGCCCAGAAGGCGCGCGCGGCCGGCATTCACCTGATCCTGGCGACGCAGCGCCCGTCGGTCGACGTCATCACGGGCCTGATCAAGGCCAACATCCCGACCCGCATTGCATTCCAGGTGTCGTCGAAGATCGACTCGCGCACGATTCTCGACCAGATGGGCGCCGAGGCGCTGCTGGGCATGGGTGACATGCTGTACATGCCGCCGGGTACCGGCCTGCCGGTGCGCGTGCACGGGGCCTTTGTGTCCGATGAGGAAGTGCATCGAGTTGTAAAACATCTGCAATCGCTGGGCGAGCCGAACTATATTGAAGGCATCCTCGAAGGGGGCACGCTGGAAGAAGGCGGCGCCGCCGACGGGGCCGCAGCAGGCGAGGGCGGTGGCGAGGCCGACGCGTTGTACGACCAGGCGGTGCAGGTGGTGCTCAAGAACCGCCGCGCATCGATCTCGCTGGTCCAGCGTCATCTGCGCATCGGCTACAACCGCGCCGCGCGCCTGCTGGAACAGATGGAAAACAGCGGTGTCGTCTCGCCGATGCAGTCGAACGGCAACCGCGACATCCTGGTGCCGGCAGCCAGCGCGGAATAACAGCGCGCCGCCCATCCGCTTTCGTTACGTGGGCGGGTCATGTGCCTTCGTCGGCTGTAGGGTGGACGGCTCAGCCGTCCACGCGTTCAACCTGCCCAAGCAGGCCCAAAAACAAGAACAGGACCTCCGCATGCAAGCAACCAAATTCACGATCGCCGCATTGTTTGCCACTAGCGTCTTTGCCGTTTCAAACATCGCGCACGCCGCCGCACTCGACCAATTCAAATCCTTCGTCGCCAGCACCAAATCGGCCAAGGGCGAATTCACCCAGCAACAGCTGGGCAAATCCAAAAGCGGCAAGGCCAGCCCCGCATCGAGCGGCAGCTTTGTCTTCGCCCGTCCCGGGAAGTTCATCTGGACCTACCAGAAGCCGTACGAGCAAGTCCTGCAAGCCGACGGCGACCAGCTGTATATCTACGACAAGGACCTGAACCAGGTCACCGTGCGCAAACTCGGTAACGCGCTGGGTTCATCCCCGGCCGCGATCCTGTTCGGCAGCAACAAGCTCGAAGAAAACTTCACGCTCAGCGAAGCTGGCGAGCGCGATGGCATGGAATGGCTCAACGCCGTACCGAAAGCCAAGGACACGTCGTTCGAGCAGATCAGCATCGGCCTGAAGGGGGGGGTGCCGCTGGCGATGGAACTGAAGGACACGTTTGGCCAGACCTCGCGCCTGACGTTCACCAACTTCCAGCGCAACCCGGCCCTAGGCGCGCAGCAATTCAAGTTCGAGACGCCCAAGGGCGCCGACGTCGTCAACCAGTAAGCCGCACCGGAGCCTGCCGTGGATGACCTGTTCAAGACCGAACCGGCGGCGCCGCTGGCCGAAGCCCTGCGCCCGCGCACCATCGATGAGGTCGTGGGGCAGAGCCACCTGCTGGGACCCGGCAAGCCGCTGAACCTGGTCTTCAAGTCGGGCAAGCCCCATTCGATGATTCTGTGGGGTCCGCCGGGCGTGGGCAAAACCACGCTGGCGCGCCTGTCCGCGTATGCGTTCGACTGCGAATTCATCGCGTTGTCGGCGGTGCTGTCGGGCGTGAAGGATATCCGCGCGTCGATCGACCAGGCCGAGCAGTATCTGGCGCGCGGCAAGCACACGATCCTGTTCATCGACGAAATCCACCGTTTCAACAAAGCTGTCGACTCCTTTTTAAAACAGAGACTTAGAAAAGTAGTTATGCAAATATTTGGACTTCCCCATTGTTTAGCGGGAGGTAATCATGGCTGATTTGTTCTCACAAAAGCCTCAAGCACCATTGGCAGAAGAGCTCCGCCCCAAGACCTTGGACGAGGTGGTTGGGCAGTCTCATCTGCTCGGTGAGGGTAAACCGTTGAGGCTGGCGTTTCAGTCTGGTAGACCGCATTCCATGATTTTTTGGGGGCCGCCTGGTGTCGGCAAAACGACCTTGGCACGGCTCACGGCAACCGCCTTCGAGTGCGAATTCATTGCTTTGTCGGCTGTGTTCTCTGGCGTCAAAGACATTAGGGCCGCAATGGAACAGGCCCAGCAGAATCTGGCTATGGGCAAGCACACTATCTTGTTCGTTGATGAGATTCACAGGTTCAATAAATCTCAACAAGACGCTCTTCTTCCTTATGCTGAAAGTGGCCTTGTTACCTTTATCGGGGCCACCACAGAGAACCCTTCGTTTGAAGTCAATTCAGCGTTGTTGTCGCGGGCGCAGGTCTATGTTCTCAAGTCGCTCACTGATGAAGAACTCAGGCTGCTCTTAAAGCGCGCCCAAGAAATTGCGCTTGGCCATCTGGTGTTTGATGGCTTGGCTACCGATACGATCATTGGCTATGCAGACGGTGATGCAAGGCGGTTCTTGAACCTGCTGGAACAAACCAGCACCGCTGCCAATACTTCGGGTATCACAGAGATTACCGCTGACTTTTTGCAGAACGCCTTGACGTTGAATAGTCGGCGCTTTGACAAAGGAGGCGACAACTTCTATGACCAGATTTCAGCGCTGCACAAGTCTGTTCGTGGTTCCCATCCTGACGCTGCTTTGTATTGGCTAACTCGTATGTTGGACGGTGGTGCAGATGCGCGGTATCTGGCACGGCGCATTGTTCGTATGGCTTGGGAAGACATTGGCTTGGCCGATCCAAGAGCCATGCAAATCGCCAACGACGCAGCGTTGACCTATGAGCGGCTTGGCAGTCCAGAAGGGGAGTTGGCCTTGGGGCAGGCTGTGATTTATCTGGCGATAGCTGCCAAGAGCAATGCTGGATACAACGCTTACAACCAGGCCAGAGCTTTCGTGAAGCAGGACAAGAGCCGCGAGGTGCCAGGCCACCTCAGAAATGCGCCGACAAAATTGATGAAAGAACTTGGCTATGGGCATGAGTATCGGTATGCTCATGACGAACCTAATGCCTATGCAGCGGGAGAAACTTATTTGCCTGATGGTATAGGGGAGCCAGGTTGGTACCAACCTGTGCCAAGGGGCTTGGAGATCAAGATTAGTGAAAAGCTCGCGGTACTCAGGAAGTGGGATGAGGAGGCGGGAACGACCTAAAAAATCGTATTAGGACTGGGAATGGCAGAGACAATCAATATTGCAAATATGACTGAGAAATTATCCAACGGAATTTTCCAAGAATTCCTTTGGGGTCGGATGGAACACGCGAACCTCAATTTGTAGTGGTCAAGTAATTTCGGACACGACAATAAGTTCTTTCTCTACCATTGCGCGTTAATAGACGCTGGGCGGCAGATTGCCCAATACAGAATGCAAGCGCTTGCAGTTGTAGAGGCCGACGATGTAGTTGGCGACATCAAGCTTAGCTTCGGCTTGGTTCGCATAATTGCGCTGCCAGACACGCTCCATCTTTAAATTTAAGAAGAAGCGTTCAGCGATGGCGTTATCCCAGCAGTTGATTTTGCGGCTCATGCTGCAAACGAAGCCATGCTCGGTCAACAAAGCCTGGTACTGGTCGCTTGCATATTGGCTGCCGCGATCGGAGTGGACGACCAGTCCGGCCGCTGGTCGCCGCGCTTGGATCGCCGTGCGCGAGCCAGCGCGAACCAAGGCAGCTGGCATGCTCGGCGCCATTGCCCAGCCCACGACTCTGCGCGAGAACAGGTCGAGCACGACAGCCAAGTAAAGCGAGCCTGCGCCGGTACGGATGTACGTGATATCCAAGGCATAGGCCTGATTCGGCGCTGCCGGGTTGAACTGTCGGGCAAGGGCGTTCGGCGCAACCGGCTGGGCGTGCTTGCTGTCGGTCGTGTGTACGAATTTGCGCTCCCAGACTGGCATCAGGCAGGCCTGTTGCATCAGGCGGCGCACCTTGTAACGCCCGACCTACAGGCCTCTGTTGGCCAGTGCCGTGACAAGCCCACGGCTGCCGTAACATTGGCCGCTGCTCATGAACGCGGCACGCAAATGCACGCTCGCTTTGCAAAACATCGGCGCAGCTGCACGACGCTTGGCTTCGTAAAATCCAGCCCGGCTAACACCAAGGAGACGACAGGTTTGTGCTACAGGTACGGCCTTCGTTTGCAGCTCGTCGATGAGCCGATAGGTCATTTGAGCTCGCGGGCAAAGAAGGCCGATGCCTTTTTTAAGGCGTCCACATCACTACTAAGTTGACGGTTTTCCTTCTCCAATTGACGGATTCGCTGCTGCTCAGCCGTCAACGGTTTGCCAATGCCTGGCTGTCCTTATTGCTCGGCCTCGTACTGATCCATCCAGCGACGGATCGCAGTAACGCTAATGTTCATCGTCTGGCTGACGTGCGAGATGCTGAGGCCTTGTTCTGGGATCATTCGAACGACCTCAAGCTTGAAGCTAGGGTCAAAATTGCGGCGCTGCCTGGTCATATAAACTCCTTCGAAGGTGAATTACCCACCTATCAAGGCGTCCAACAACACTAGACCACTACAGTCTTCTTGAATGTCTTAGTAGGACACAGGCGAGCTGGTCCAGCTTTCACTGGCGTGACCCGTGTTGACTTCACCGAAAATTTTTATAGATTGATTTTCAAAAGGAGATTAACCTATGGTGCGGTGGAAAAATTTATTCAACAGGATCATTAGAAAGATTGGGAAATGTATGTCTGATCTGAGTTTCATTCCTCGTAAAGAGGATACCAAGAAAATTGACACAACCAGGCTGACCCACGCCTATGTTCTGAAAACGTCTGATGGCACTAAGGTAGCTATTGCAGTCAAAATTGATGGAGCATGGCTGACAATACCGTACGACCGAGCGTTAGATGATGAGCTGTCTTTGACTATGGACTTAGTCTACTCTGTAGTACTAATTGATGATTGGGCAAGAATTCTGCATGAGTATTCCAACATCATTGATCTGGTGGATGAAAAGGTCAAGCAAGCTATCCTTAAGAGTTCTAATAAAAATAATCTTGGCTGAATTAAGAAAGCACCTCCTGGTGCTTTTTTGTTATTGAAAATTCTTGTCGGTTTTCCTCATTTTCACAGAATAAATGAATTTTTAAAAAAGATAGTCTTGAATGCCTATAAAAAAATTAAGCGCAAAGCATATTAAAAAAGCTGCTAAGTTCTGGAGTGAAAATCAAGGTCACAGGGGCTTTAAAAATAGCCAGCACTATGATGTGATCATAGAGGGTGCGCCTTATCCACCTAAAGCGATAGTTTCTATTGCTCATGAGATTTCAGGGATTGCGGACATGAAGCCCTCAAGTTTCAAGGGCGCACGTAGGGGGCCTTGGCATGATATGTTGAGAGGTCTTGGGTTTCAGGTCGTTCCTAAAGGCTTAGTTGTGTCGAAAGTCCAAGACATTGGGGAGAGTGCCACAGCACTACAAGACATTGAAGATATCGAAGCGGATACTAATTGTACTTTGACTGAGCGACAAACTTTAATCTTGGCACGGATAGGCCAAGGAATATATCGTAAGGAACTTTTGAAACTGTGGGATGGAAAGTGTGCAGTTACTGGGTGTTCTGTCTTGCCAGTGTTAAGGGCTTCACACGCGAAGCCATGGAAAAATTCCAACAACGAAGAACGTCTTGATCCGAATAATGGTCTTATTCTTGTTGCCAATCTTGATGCTTTGTTTGACACTGGTCTAATCGGCTTCGATAACGATGGGAAAATGCTTGTCTCAAAAGAACTTAGTGACAAAGAGCTGCTAAAAGGAGTGCCACATACTCTTCGTAAAGAACCAACGAATGAGCAAGCTAGTTACTTAGAAGAGCATTTTAATGATATTTTCAAAGGTGGTTATGATTTTTAGGTGTCAGAGGGAAGCTGATGAAGCTTCCAAGCTCGCACTCGAGCGTATGGCTTGAAACATTTATTACATAGAAGTGGGTTGTTTTTGTAGCGCAGGTCTGGCGCGCCGTTGGCTTTTTTATAGGTATATATAGGGTCTGTCTTATTGCTGCAATGTGCACAGATCGGGCGACGCGCGTCTTGCTCTTGAGCGAGTAACTTGGACTTCTCTTCTCTCTGTAGATCAGCCTTTTTTGTGCGCTCTTTCTCTGTGCCACTTTGCTCAGTTCGTAACAGGGCTGGTTGCTTACTTGTTGGAAAACTTTCCAGGGCGTGTACTGATTTTGAAAAATCTGAAATTAGCCGCAGGATTTCAGGAACTGCGCCGAAGAATGCACCAATAAGAGCAAATAATTTTAGAAAGCCACGATCTTGTACGCCAAATAAGAAAATTGCCACGATTATTGCTATGATTGCGCCACTGGCGGCGCTTGCGAAAGGAGCAAGTATGCTTCTGATTATAGAGTTCATGACTTGATTTTTCTGACCAATATAGGTTTTTTGGATTATCTTTTAAGTGTCAAGGTAGTTGTTCCTTGATAAGAAATTTTGGTTGCCTGGAAGCCAGAACTCTTTAATATCTGCATCATGGCTACTGATTGTGGATAACAGCGTGCGTATATTTCTTTGGCTGGCGTGATCTTTGTTATATCGCTGACAAGCTGCTTCCCAATGCCCATTCTTCTGAAGCTGGGCAGGATGGAAACTAGGTGAATTTCCACTTTTTGGTTCCATGAGCCAGGCATGTCCTCTAGTAGCAGTACAAACCCAACACGTTCGTTCCCTTTCTCGATCAGCAGCATCTTTGCACCAGTTCCATGACGTGGATTGCCTGGCTCAAATGGGTACGGCAGATCGTTAACAGCGCACGCCATTTGGTGTTTGAGTCCATCTAAGATATCCGCGTCCGCTGTGCTGAACATTTCTGAAAAATGACCATCTTGCGCTTCTGCGGTGCAACGACCAATGATGAAGTCAAATTCCTCTACAGTGGAAATCTCTCGGTAATTTAAACAACGTGTAGCTTTGCTAAATATTTTACTGAACATTTGGTTAAATTGGATTATTAAATTTACTATATGGTTATGACCAATGTATTGTTGACATTCGCTCCTATCGATGTGTAACTATTTATATAAACGGGAGTTGAGATGAAAAAATACGAACTTACTTATCTAGACATGCTTGTTCTGTGCGGTGTCGTTTTTTTGATCGTCGGACTGAGCTATTTTTGATTTTTTTGGATTTAGCCAAATCATCGCAGCCGCAAGAATTCATAGTGCTAGTCCAAACCCACCCGATTCCGTGATCGAATTTACCTCTTCAGGCGAGTTTATTTTGTCTTTTAGGAAAAGTATCATTATATTTGCTACCGCAATGATTGATCCTATTCTTATAAGCTGTGAAAACAGTTCATCTACTACGTAATTCATCATGTCACGGGGCTGGACGACGAGGCGCGCCGCTAGCGGCCCTCGGCCGCCTTCACCAGCAGACCGGATAACTCATCGAAATACGCCAGCGCCGCCGGTGTCAGGTCGACCTGCTTGCGCCGCGTGTCTTCGGTGTCGGTGAGCGTGAGCCAGCCTTTCTTGCGCATCGCCGTGACCCGCGCATGAATGGTGGCAGGCGCACCGAGGTGTTCCTGCGCCATCAGGTCGCGCACGGAGAGCCGCTGGTGCGCCTGCGCTGCGCAAGCGACCACCGTCAGCACGCGCTCTTCGCGCGCGTCAAGCGGCCCCAGGGTGGGCAGCGTGCGCAGTGCATCGACCAGATTCAGGAAGCGCAGGTAGATATCGGCCGGCCGCGTCGGCAGTTTTTCTTGACTCATCGAGTTCCCATGCCCTGTCAGGGCAGCTTGTTGCAGTGCTGCCACGCTCAGTAAATTGTTGCATCTCGGATAACATCCGCTTTGTTTATAATCCGGCGGCCATCCGTGGTCTTTACATTGTATCCAAAGCGTCTCATCCATGCGTCATTTGCAGCTTAAACTTGCCTTGGTGGCGGGCACCGCAGCCCTGTTCCTGGCCACGATCCTGCTGAACGAACTGCTGTTCACGCATCTCGAGTTTGCGCCCGGGATCAATATGATCTACCTGCCTGCCGGCGTGCGCCTGCTGAGCGTCCTGTTGTTTGCCGAAGCCGGCGCCATCGGCCTGCTGCTGGCATCCTGGGGCATCTGCTTCTTCTACCTGTTTCCGGATGATCCGCTGCGCTCGTTCATCGGCGGCATCTTGTCTGCGCTGGCGCCATTTCTTGCTTACCGCGTGTTGCTGGCGTCGGGCATTGGCGCATCGCTGCGTGGCATGAGCGGTCAGCGATTGTTCTGCTTTGCGCTGCTGTTTTCTGTCATGAGTCCTGCCATGCACCACGCCTGGTTCGCGCTGACAGGCGGACAGGATTTGTGGCACAGCTTCGTCGTCATGGTCATTGGTGACCTGGCCGGCACGCTCATCGTGCTGTATGGCGCCAGGCTTGCCCTGCACGTGTTCTGGCCCAAGCCCGTGACGCGCCGCTGCTGATTGACGGGCGGGGCTGCCGTCGGTCGCATGGCGGCGCATTCTGCGCCGCGGTTCGTGCGCTTCGTCGCAAGTCGATGGTGGTGCAGGGTGTCGGTGGCTACAGTACCACCATACCGCAGCAAGTCTGCGACCCTGAAACCACCACCGAGGAGCCATCATGCACATCCGTAAAAACTTCGAAGCCCTGTTCCTGGCCGTTGTTGCACTGGGCCTGATTGGCAGCTACGTCACCGCCAGCGAACGGCCAATCACGATCGCTGCATCGACCGCATCGACCGCATCGACCGCATCGACCGCGCCAAAGCTCGACATGGCCAGCATCCAGACCGTCGTCGTGAGCGCGCCGCGCCTGGCCGCCACGCTGTAACTCGCCGCCAACCGGTGGGCAGGCGAGGGCCCGGCAGAGTCACTGCCAAATCTCGCTAGGAATGCCAGTCGGCTTGGTACAATTGTGGTTTCGATACACACAGCCTGGTCCAACCCGACATGATTGACATCCAACTTCTCCGCAAAGACATCGACACCGCTGCCGCCCGCCTGGCGACCCGCAAATACCAGCTCGATGTGTCCGCCTTCAGTGCACTGGAGGCCGAACGCAAGGCCATCCAGACGCGCACCGAAGAACTGCAGGGCAAGCGCAATGCGCTGTCCAAGCAGATCGGCATGCTCAAGGGCAAAGGCGAAGACACGACCGCCGTGATGGCCGAAGTAGCGGGCCTGGCCGACGAGCTCAAGGCCAATGAAGCAGCGCTGGCGAAGGTGCAGGAGAGCATGGCCCAGTTCATGGCGGCCGTGCCGAATCTGCCGCACGAGAGCGCCCCGCAGGGCCTGGATGAAAGCGGCAACGTCGAAGTGCGCAAGGTCGGCGATGTGCCAGCATTCGACTTCGCCGTGCGCGACCACGTCGACATCGGCGAGCGCCTGGGCCTGGACTTCGAAACCGCCACCAAGATCACCGGCTCGCGTTTCTCGATGATGAAGGGCGGCATGGCGCGCCTGCACCGCGCGCTGGCGCAGTTCATGCTCGACACGCACACCGAACGCCACGGCTATACCGAGTGCTACACGCCGTACATGGTCAATGCCGATTCGCTGCGCGGCACCGGCCAGCTGCCGAAATTCGAAGCCGACCTGTTCTCGGTGAAAAAGGGCGGCGTCGAAGGCGAGGGCGAAACCTTCTACCTGATCCCGACGTCCGAAGTCTCGCTGACCAACGTCGTGCGCGACGAGATCCTGGCGCTGGACGCGCTGCCGCTGAAGATGACGGCGCACACGCCATGCTTCCGTTCCGAAGCCGGCAGCTACGGCCGCGACACGCGCGGCATGATCCGCCAGCACCAGTTCGACAAGGTCGAGCTGGTCCAGGTGGTGCATCCGGAGCAGTCGTACGCGGTGCTCGACGAGATGGTTGGCCATGCCGAGTTCATCCTGACTTCGCTTGGCCTGCCATACCGCGTCATGCTGCTGTGCACGGGCGATATGGGCTTCTCGGCCGCCAAGACCTTTGACATCGAAGTCTGGCTGCCGGCGCAGAACACCTACCGTGAGATTTCGTCGCTGTCGAACTGCGAAGCGTTCCAGGCGCGCCGCATGCAGGCCCGCTTCCGCAATGCCCAGGGCAAGCCCGAGCTGGCGCACACGCTCAATGGTTCGGGTCTGGCCGTGGGCCGGACGCTGGTGGCCGTGCTCGAAAACTACCAGCAGGCCGACGGCAGCGTGATCGTGCCCGAGGTGCTGCGCCCGTACATGGGTGGCCTGGAACGCCTGACGCCAGCAGCTTGAAACGGGTGATGGAAAGGGAAATCAGCCACTGCGCATTTTCTCCCTTCCATTTTCCGATCAATCCGCTATAATGGCGGTCTCTTGCAGCTCACAGCAAGAATCGACCGAATCAGGAGAGGTGGCAGAGTGGTCGAATGTACCTGACTCGAAATCAGGCGTACGCGCGAGCGTACCGTGGGTTCGAATCCCACCCTCTCCGCCAAGTAGCATGGAACAAGCCACCGTAAGGTGGCTTTTTTCATTCCCGAACGCTGCCAGGATCCCCGTATGCTCGCCCGAATGTCATCCCGATTTTTGCCGGACCGAATGACCCTGATGCTGCTGGCTGTCGTGGCCGCCGCCAGCATCTTCCCGGCGCAGGGCGACGTCGCTGCCGTGCTGAAGATTGTCACGATGGTGATGATCGGCGTGCTGTTCTTTTTGCACGGCGCCAAGCTGTCGCGCGCCGCGATCATCGCCGGTGCAACCCACTGGCGCCTGCACCTGCTGGTGCTGCTGTGCACCTTCGCGCTGTTCCCCGTGCTGGCGCTGCTGTTCAAGCCCGCCATCCTGCTGCTGCTCACGCCCGAGCTGTATCTCGGCATCCTGTTCCTGTGCCTGCTGCCCTCGACCGTCCAGTCGTCGATTGCATTCACGGCCGCAGCGCGCGGCAATGTGCCGGCCGCAGTCTGCAGCGCGTCGGTGTCGAGCCTGCTCGGTATCGTCCTAACGCCGCTGCTGGTGAGCGTGGCGATGCCGGCCTCGTCCGGCGCCGGCGCGTCGCTCGATTCGGTCCTGATGATCGTCTACCAGCTGTTGCTGCCATTCGTTGCGGGCCAGATTGCGCGGCGCTGGATCGGTGGCTGGGTCGATCGTCACAAGAGCCTGGTCAGGGGAGTCGATCAGGGCTCGATCCTGCTGGTGGTGTTTTCCGCGTTCAGCGCGGCGGTGGTGGAAGGGTTGTGGTCACGCGTGCCGCCCGCCATGCTGGGCAACCTGATCCTGGTCTGCATCCTCCTGCTGGCCGTCGTCATGCTGGTGGTGACGTGGCTGGCGCGGCGCTTCGGTTTTTCAAAGCCCGACGAAATCACCATCGTGTTTTGCGGCTCCAAGAAAAGCCTGGCCACCGGCATCCCGCTGGCCCACGTGCTGATTCCCGCCGCCAGCATCAGCATGGTCGTGTTGCCGCTGATGCTGTTTCATCAGATCCAGCTGATCGTGTGCGCGGTCATCGCGGGCAGGTATGCGCGGCGGCCGGTTGAGCCCGCCGAGCAAGTCTAGCCTGGCGTCAGGCGCATCTGCCAGTACCCGACATCGAGCCACATCCCGAGCTTGAAACCCACTTCTGAAAAATGCGCGACCTTGGCAAAACCCAGGCGTTCGTGCAGCCGGACACTGCGCGCGTTCGGCTGCGCGATGCCGGCAATGACGGTGTGCAGGCCACGCGTGCGCAACGCGTCCAGCAAGCTGGCATACAGGCGCATGCCATGGCCCTGGCCGGCCAGCGCGGCATCGAGATAGATCGTGCTCTCGACCGCGTGGCGGTAGGCGGGGCGGGCGCGCCATTTGGTAGCGTAGGCGTAGCCGATGATGGCGTCGCCGTCTGTCAGCACCAGCCAGGGCAGGCCGCCGTCAATGACGTCAGTGATACGCGCGGCCATGTCGTCGGCACTCACCGACGCTTCCTTGAACGAGATGGTCGTGCCGTCGACGTAGTGGTTGTAGATGGCGCAGATACGGGCGGCGTCAAGCGGGCATGCGGGGCGGATCGTGGTCATCGTCGGGTGCCAGGCCATGTAAAGATGCATCATAGGACAAGCTGATCCATAAGCCACGAACTGCGTGAATACCCGACCAAACCGCTCGATGATTGATGCGGTGCAATATATCCCTGTTACTATCAGACCAGTAGTCAATATTTTCGTTGGCTGGTCGGTTACGTAGAAGGAAGTTCATGCTGTTGCGCTTGCAGGCTGCATTTCGTTATTTCAATCAGGCCGTGCCGTTTCGCCTGATTCCTGCACTGATCACCACCGCCGTACTGCTCACGCTGCTGATCATTCCGCACCCGTCTGGCCTGACCGCTGGCGCATGGACGCTGGTGGCGATTTTTCTGACCACCATCGTTGCCATCATCCTGAAGGTCATGCCAATCGGCGTCATGGCGCTGATGGCGATCGTGATCGTGGCGCTGTCGCAGGTGACGTCCGGATCATCGAAGGGCGCAATGGCGGACGCGCTGGGCAGCTTTTCCAGCCCGCTCATCTGGCTGATCGTCGTTGCCGTGCTGATTTCGCGCGGCCTGAAAAAGACGGGCCTGGGCAACCGCATCGGGCTGAACTTCATCGCGCTGCTTGGCAAGCGCACGATCGGCATCGGCTACGGGCTGGCCGTGTGCGAGCTGGTCCTGGCGCCGTTCACGCCCAGTAATACCGCGCGCGGTGGCGGCATCGTCCATCCGATCATGAAGTCGATCGCCGCGTCGTTCGATTCCGACCCGGCCAAGGGCACCGAGCGCAAGGTGGGCACGTACCTGGCGCTGGTCAACTACCACGCCAATCCGATCACTTCGACGATGTTCGTCACCGCCACCGCGCCCAATCCGCTGGTGGTCGACTTCGTCGCGCGCGCCAGCGGCCAGACATTTCAGCTGAGCTGGACCACGTGGGCGCTGTGCATGGTGCTGCCGGGCCTCGTGTGCCTGTTCCTGATGCCCCTGATCATCTACCTGCTGGCGCCGCCGGAGCTCAAGCAGACGCCCGATGCGATCGGTTTCGCGCGGGGCGAGCTCGCGCGCATGGGTCCCTTGTCAGCCAGTGAGCGCGTGATGCTTGGGACCTTCGGCCTGCTGCTGGTTCTGTGGGCGAACGTGCCGGCCATGGTCTTTGGCAGCGCGTTCACGCTCGACCCGACCGTGGTCGCCTTTGTCGGCCTGTTCATCCTGATCATCACGGGCACGCTCGACTGGGACGATATCCTGTCCGAGAAAAGCGCGTGGGATACCTTGATCTGGTTCGGCGCGCTCGTCATGCTGGCCGAGCAGCTCAACAAGATGGGCGTGATCGCCTGGGCTTCGAACGGCATGCGCGACGCCATCGTCGCCAGCGGCATGGGGTGGGGCGCCGCAGCGAGCGTGCTGGTGCTGGCCTTCGTGTTCTCGCACTACCTGTTTGCCAGCACCACGGCCCACATCAGCGCGATGATGTTCGCGTTCCTGTCGGTGGGCGCCGCGCTGGTGCCAAGCGAGTACCTCGTTCTGTTCCTGCTGATGATGACGGCGGCGTCGGGCATCATGATGACGCTGACCCACTACGCCACCGGCACCTCGCCGATCATCTTTGGCAGCGGGTATGTCACCATGGGGCTGTGGTGGAAGGTGGGCTTCATCATGTGCCTGTTCGAGCTGGCGGTGTTTGCCGTCGTCGGCGGCCTGTGGTGGAAGTTGCTCGGGTACTGGTGATGTACCCACGTTCAAGGAGAGATAGATGACCGCAGTGCCGACAGTAGTTGCGACCGCACATCCGTATTACGACCGCCTGATCGAGGCCGGCCGCGCCAACGGCCCGGTGACGGTGGCGGTGGCGCACCCGTGCGACCGCTATGCACTCTAAGCGGCGCTCGACGCAGCCCGCATCGGCCTGATCACGCCGCTCCTGGTCGGCCCGGCCGCGCGCATTCACGCTGCGGCCGATGCCGCCGGCCTGGACATCGGCGCGCTGCGCCTGGTCGACACGGCGCACAGTCACGCCTCGGCCGCACGGGCCGTCGAACTGGTGCGCGAAGGGAAGGCCGCCGCGCTGATGAAAGGCAGCCTGCACACCGATGAACTGATGGGCGCGGTGGTGGCCGCCACGACCGGCCTGCGCACGGCGCGTCGCCTGAGCCATTGCTTCGTGATGGACGTGCCGGGGCGCAGCGAACCGCTCATCATCACCGACGCCGCCATCAACATCATCCCGACGCTGGCCGAGAAGCGCGACATCGTGCAGAACGCGATCGACCTGGCGCACGTGCTGCGCTTCGAGGGTGTACGCGTGGCGATCCTGGCCGCCGTGGAAACGGTCAGCGACAAGATGCCATCGACGATCGACGCGGCGGCGCTGTGCAAGATGGCCGATCGCGGCCAGATCACCGGCGCGATCCTCGATGGCCCGCTGGCGATGGACAATGCGATCGATCCGCAGGCCGCCGCCGTCAAGGGGCTCGATTCGCCCGTGGCCGGACGCGCCAACGTGCTCGTCGCGCCCGATCTGGAAGCGGGCAACATGCTGGCCAAGAGCCTGACCTTCATGGCCGGGGCGGCGGCGGCCGGCATCGTCCTCGGCGCCCGCGTGCCGCTGATCCTGACCAGCCGCGCCGATTCGGTGGCCGCGCGCCTGGCGTCGTGCGCCGTCGCCGTGCTGCTGGCGCGGCATCAGCTGGCTACCGCGACCGCCAGCGCCAATGCCAGCGTGGCGGGGCGCTGATGGCGACGCAGGACTGCATTGCGGTCATCAACGCCGGCTCGTCGAGCATCAAGTTTTCGCTGCATGCGCTGCCTGATCTGGCGCCGCTCTTCACGGGCAAGATCGACGGGCTGTATCGGGGCGCCGCGCGCTTCATCGCCCGCGCCGCCGCCGGTCACACGGTCGGTGAACATGCCTGGACGGCGCCGCTCGACCATCAGGCCGGGATGGCGTACCTGATCGATTTTGCCGAGAGCCACCTGGATGGCTACCGCGTGTGCGCGTGCGGTCACCGCATCGTGCACGGCGGGGTCGACTTCAGCGGACCGGTGCAGCTGGACGATGCCTTGCTCGACCGGCTGGCCGGCCTGATTCCGCTTGCGCCGCTGCACCTGCCGCACAATCTCGCGCCGGTGCGCGCCTTGATGGCGCTGCGCCCCGGCCTGCTGCAGGTTGGCTGCTTCGACACCGCGTTCCACACGGCGCAGCCGGCGCTGGCGCAGGCGTTCGCGCTACCGCAGGCGATCACCGACCTGGGTATCCGCCGCTACGGTTTTCACGGGCTGTCCTACGAATACATCGCGGCCACGCTGCCGCTGTGCGATCCGGCGCTGGCCGGCGCGCGCGTGGTCGCCGCGCACCTGGGCAACGGCGCCAGCATGTGCGCGATGCGGGGCGGGCGCAGCATGGCCAGCACGATGGGTTTCACGGCGGTCGACGGCCTGCCGATGGGCACGCGCTGCGGCGCGCTCGATCCGGGCGTGGTCATCTACCTGATCGAAGAACTGGGCATGACGGTGGAGAGCGTGCAGCGCATGATGTACAACGAGTCGGGCTTGCTGGGCGTGTCCGGCGTGTCGTCCGACATGCGCGTGCTGGAAGCGAGCAGCGAGCCGCGCGCGCAACTGGCGATCGATCTGCTGGTGTACCGCATCGGCCGCGAACTCGGTTCGCTGGCGGCGAGCCTGGGCGGACTCGATGCGCTGGTGTTCTCGGGCGGAATCGGCGAGAACAGTGAGCGGCTTCGCACCGCGGTATGCCGTGATGCGGCCTGGCTCGGGGTCGAGCTCGACCCGGCCGCGAACACCGCGCCGCCGGCCGGCCCGGCCCGTATCAGCCTGGCATCGAGCCGGGTCGCCGTCTGGCTGGTGCCCGCCAATGAAGAACTGATGATCGCGCGTCATGCGTATGACCTGCGCGAACTGCTCGATCCACCCTTGCCTGAATCTGGAGAACACCCATGAAAGTCATCCTGTCGGGCCTGCACGCCGATGCCTGTGAAAGCGCCATCATCGACAGCTTCACCCCGTACTTTCACATCACGCAGGTGGACATGATCCGCGAAGGTTCGCCTGACAGCCCTTGGGCCGTACTGCACATCGCCGACTCGTACGAACACGCGTGGGCGGCCTGCAACAGCCTGCGCGGCGTCTTCCATCGCGGCAAGCGCCTGAGCGTATACATCCCGACCCACCAGCCCGACATCTATCACGAGTTCGCGCCGCACGAGCGCCTCGATATCGCTTGAGCGTGGCGCCGTGGCGCGGCGTGCCACTGGCAGCCGGGCAGGCGTTGCAACAGCTGCGCCTGCAGTGCCGGGGCGGCGTCGCGCTCGACGCACAGCAAGGCGCGCACCGTGCACCCGCTCGGGCAGGCATCGATGCGCAGAAATCGCACTGCATCCAGACCCGCGCGGATCACTGCCTGGCGCAAGCTCGTTGCCGATGCCGTGTCGACCTGCAGCCAGACGAGCATCGTATGATCGGCCGGCGATTGGCGCCGCAGGGCGGGGCTGTGAAGCGTAACGTGTTTCATCGTGATTTCTCCTTCGGTTACCGTGACATCCGGTGTGTCAACGATTCCTGACGACTGATCTGCGCCTGCACGACCCATGCCATCGGCGCTGCCGCCGGATACACCTCGTCGTACAGCGCGCGCAGTTCGGCGGCCGCATCGGGATCGCAGGTCGTAGCGTCCGAGACGCAGCGGCCAGGCCCGTAGTCGCGCGCAGCCGGCGCATGCAGGACCGTCGCGGCCAGTGTGGCATCGTCGACCCGCGCCACGTGCGCGAGCACGGCGGCGCGCTCGCTGACGCCCGCGCCGGCAGCGCCACTGACAGCCACAAACAACACCCGCATGGCGGGGTTGAACGTGCGTGCGCCATGCAGGCGCGCCAGCAGGCGGTATTGCAGGTCAAGCTCGAGCGCGCCGCTGCGCACCGGCACCACCACCAGCCGGCTCTCGGCCAGCACGCAGCGGCAGCTGTCGGTATCGCGCGTGCCGGCGTCGATCAGGATGTCGTCGAACAACGGGCGCAGCGCCGCCAGGCGCATCTTGATCGCGCGGCTGCCCACCTGGTGGGTTTCGATCCACGGCTGCACGCCGGCCTGGTTGCGTTCCTCTGACCAGTGGCTGTTGCCATTCCCTGCGGTGGTCATCAGGCATACGCGACGCCCCGCACGCGCACGCAGCACCGCCAGGTTGCGCGCCACGACCGTGCGCTCAGGGCTGCTGTGTTGATTGACGATGGCGATGATCATGGCTGGCTTCCTGAACAGATTCGATCTGCCCAGCGTAGCGATCCGGCTGTAAAAACAGGGCAAAAGAGCAGGGCGCACCTGTCAATGCCGTGTAAACGCGGCATTGCATGTACAGCGGACGATCAGGCGGCGGCGTCGCGCAGCGCGGTGGCCATGTCGATGAAGGCACGCAGCTTGGGCTGGCCTTGCGCTTTCGCGGCGAAGTACAGGTAGAGGCCTGACGTGTTCGGCACGAACGGTGCAAGGACCTGTTCGAGCTGGCCGTTGGCGAGGTCGTGCGCGATCTCGATGTCGGGCAGGTAGGCCAGGCCCAGGCCCGAGCGGGCAAAGTCGGCAATCAGGCCCGTGTCGTTGACCACGAGCGTGTGGCCGGTCTCGACGTGAAACGCGCCGCCATCGCGCGTGAACTGCCAGCGCGCCAGCATGTTCGAGGTGTGGAAGCGGTAGCGGATCGTCGCGTGGCGCACGAGGTCTTCCGGTATACGCGGCCGGCCGGCATCGGCGAAGTAGACAGGGGCGCCGACGACCGACCAGCGCAGGTCGGGCGTCAACCGCACCGCCACCATGCCTTGCGCGACCGACTGGCCGAGACGAATGCCCGCATCGTACCCCCGTTCCAGCAAATCGACCTCGCCGTCGTCGAGCGAAATGTCGAGCGCCACGTCGGGATGCGCCTGGCGGAACTGCGGCGCCAATATCTTGAGCACCAGCGCGCCCAGGGCGCGCGGGACCGTCAGCCGCAGGGTGCCGGCCGGCTTGTCCCGAAAGCGCGCCAGGCTCGAAAAGGCGTCGTCGATCTGGCACGTCGCCGCCAGCAGGTCGGCGTACAGCGCGCTGCCCGTCTCGGTCAGCATGACCCGGCGCGTATTGCGCGTCAGAAGGATGACGCCGTGCTGCGCTTCGAGCAGTTTCACGGCCTTGCTGGCGGCGGCAGGTGTCACGCCGATGCGGATGGCGGCGGCGGTAAAACTCTTCATCTCGGCAACGGCCAGAAAGATGCGGATGGCGTCCAGGGAAGTATGTTTCATCGCCGCGATCATGAACTTGGAGTTGATAGTCTATCGGCTAACTATGTGTATCGCCAGGCAATCGGGGCTGGCACGATGGGGACTTCCATCGACCTTCAGGAGATACCATGACAATCCCAATGCCCGCCCCGGTCGCAGACTACTTTCTGCGCGCGAATGCACACGACGCCGATGCGGTGGCAGCGTGCTTCAGCCAGGATGCCGAGGTTCGCGACGAGGGGCACGCGTATCGCGGGCACGACGCGATCCACGCCTGGAAGCGCGCGACCAGCGCCCGCTACGGCGCGATAGCGCATCCGGTATCGTGCGAAATGACGCCGCCCGGTTGTATCGTCCAGGCCGAAGTCACGGGAAACTTCCCCGGCAGCCCTGCGCGTATCGTCTTCGATTTCAGTCTCGCCGGCCCGGCGATCACCGCCCTGGCCATCCGTGCATGAGCTAACCTGGACAGCAAGTCGCCACCATGAGAATAAGTTGCACGGCATTACTTGCAAGATTCGCCAAGCTGTCGGTATAATGCGGCCTCTCGCAGCGATGCGAGACGACCGAATCTGGAGAGGTGGCAGAGTGGTCGAATGTACCTGACTCGAAATCAGGCGTACGCGCGAGCGTACCGTGGGTTCGAATCCCACCCTCTCCGCCAAGTAGCAAAAAAAAGCCACCGCAAGGTGGCTTTTTTCATTCCGCGGCGTGTCAGAGGAGCAGGGCGCCTGCGCGCCCTGCGTGTGGGATGAGAAGGCCAGCGCGTACTCGCGATGGCGCGGCCTGCGGCATGTAGGCGAATCCCACCCTCTCCGCCAAGTAGCAAAAAAAAGCCACCGCAAGGTGGCTTTTTTCATTCCGCGGCGTGTCAGAGGAGCAGGGCGCCTGCGCGCCCTGCGTGTGGGATGAGAAGGCCAGCGCGTACTCGCGATGGCGCGGCCTGCGGCATGTAGGCGAATCCCACCCTCTCCGCCAAGTAGCAAAAAAAAAGCCACCGCAAGGTGGCTTTTTTCATTCCGCGGCTTGCTAACTCGTAGGGTGGACGGGTCCCCGTCCACGCGTTCAAACGGACTTCGCTCCGCGGTGCGACGGCGCAACGGTACGTTAAACGCGTGGGCGGGAAACCCGCCCACCCTACGGCGGCTTTTCAGCGCTTGCGCGCCTGCAACCATACTGCGGCAATCCGCTCGACTTCTTCGTACCCGGGCTCGCCGAGCTGCCCGCCGAAGATGTCGGGGTCGAGCTCTTCGTACGACCACGATGCGCATTGCGCATCCAGCTGCGCGCGCAGGCTCTCGAGGAAATGGTCACTGTCCCCCGTGATCGCGACGCCCGTGTACAGCAGCAGCCGCCCGCCGGAGCGCAGGCGCGGCAGGCCTTCTTCGACGATGCGGCGCGACAGCTCGGCGCCACGTTCACCGCCACCGTGGCGGTAGCGGCGAGCGTCCGGATCGAGAACGAACGGCGGATTCGACACGATCAGGTCGACCTCGCCCGCCACACCATTGAACAGATCGCTTTCGCAGGCCGTGAATTTCGTCACGTCGTTCAGTTGTGCATTCACCCGGGACAGCGCCAGTGCGGCCATGTTGACATCGGCGCCGATGACCTCGGCAGCCGGGAAGGCACGCGCGATCGTCAGCGCACCGGCACCACTGCCGCAGCCGACATCGATCGCGCGCATGGGCGCGGGGGCGGCCGACGCGAATGCGCGCCGCATGGCGCCGATAAAGCGGTAGGTGTCCGGCCCGAAGAACACCGCATCGTCATCGTGCGTCGGAAAGGCCGAATGAAACAACAGCAGGTCGTCCAGCGTCGAGGCGCGCACGGTCGAGCGCAGCGCGTCGCCTTCGCCAGCCAGTACGCCGGCATCCGCCATCAGTTCGAGCATGCCGGGCGGCAGCACGGCGGGGGCAAACGGCCGGCTCCAGCCGAACACGTCGCGCAGGTCGCGCGCCTGTTCGTTGCCGGGCCGACCGTTGATGCGCCGGTGTGTCGACGGTGTGACCGTCATGAAGCGGTAACCGGCCTGGCGCAGGGTCGTGCCAAGGGTGAGCAGGGCAGTGGCTTGGATAGGTGTCATGGCGCAAGGATCGCATGAATCGCGCGGAGCAGCGCGCACGAATCGGGTCATATGCCGATGGAATTTGATGCATTATGTGATCACTCGAACATACCGGATGACGGCGACCAACCATACTCATCAACATAGTCAAACGACAACGACAACGAGAGAGAACACGCAAAATGAAGAGCTTTGACATGGACGACGTCCCGCGCGGCCGCATGGACCGCGAAATCGCCCGCGAGCGCCGTGAGCGCGCACTGAACGACGAGCAGCGCGCGGGCCTGGCGCCCGTCGATGACCTGCGCGGCAAGGATGCGCGCGAGCGCGCCGATACCTCCAACCTCAAGCGCAACAGCCGCTGAATCAACAACTGAACGACCAGGAGAACATATGCGTTGGGATGGTGACCGTGAAAGCAGCAATGTCGAAGACCGTCGGGGCGACAGTGGCGGGGGAGGTGGTGGTGGCTTCGGTATTGGCGGGCGCTCGATCGGCATCGGCACCATCGTCATCGCACTGGTGGGGTCCTACTTTTTGGGCGTCTCGCCGGCCACGATCCTGAGCCTGCTGTCGGGTGGCGGCGCGCCGCAGGTGCAGCAATCGTCGCAGCCACGCGCGGCGCCAGCCGACGACCGCGAAAGCAAGTTCGTGCGCACCACGCTGGCCTACACCGAAGATGCATGGACCCAGATCTTCACCGAACAGAATGCGCAATACCAGCCGGCCAAACTCGTGCTGTTCGACGGCCGCACGAACACCTCGTGCGGTGTCGGCCAGAGCGCGACCGGGCCGTTCTACTGCCCAGCCGATGCATCGGTGTATATCGACCTCGACTTCTTCCGCACGATGCAGCAGCGTTTTAACGCCGGCGGCGAATTTGCCCAGGCGTACGTGATCGCGCACGAGGTCGGTCACCATGTCCAGAACCTGCTCGGGATCTCCGACAAGGTACATGCGGCCCAGCAGAACGCGTCGGAAAAACAGGGCAATATCCTGTCGGTCAAGCTCGAGCTGCAAGCCGACTGCTTCGCCGGTGTCTGGGCCAAGCGCACCGATCAGCGTGCGAAGATCCTGGAGCAGGGCGATGTCGAAGCCGCTCTGAACGCAGCCAGCGCCATCGGCGACGACGCGCTGCAAAAGCAGTCGCGCGGTGTGGTGGTGCCAGACTCCTTCACGCACGGCACATCGGCGCAGCGCGTCCGTTGGTTCGAGCGTGGCCTGGAAAGTGGTGAAGTGGCCTCGTGCAATACTTTTGATGCCAAAAATCTATAAAAGGCGTGATAAAGTTTCCTGTCGGGTATAAAGGCGGACATTAATTCGTCGTAAGCGCGTAAAAATGCATGTTCGTTACCGTGCGCGTATGGCAATTCTTGGTAACTTGACCTAAGTTAGTGTTAGATCAGCACGCTATTCAGAGCGCGCCGACATAACCTCACTGAATTTGCCAAGGAGTGCTTATGCTTGCCATGAACTACCGCGGGCCATACCGTGTCCGCGCCGACCAGAAGCCTGAACCCGTCATCGAGCACCCCGGCGACGCCATCGTGCGCGTAACCCGCGCCTGCATCTGCGGTTCCGACCTGCACCTGTACCACGGCCTCGTGCCCGATACCCGCGTGGGCCACACCTTTGGCCACGAATTCATCGGCATCGTCGAAGAAGTCGGATCGGATGTGCACAAGCTGAAAGTCGGCGACAAGGTCCTGGTGCCGTTCAACGTCTTTTGCGGCTCCTGCTTCTTTTGCCAGCACGAGCTGTACGGCAATTGCCACAATACGAATGCGCAAGCAACCGCCGTGGGCGCGATCTATGGCTACTCGCACACGGCCGGCGGCTACGACGGCGGCCAGGCCGAGTACGTGCGCGTGCCGATGGCCGACGTCGGCCCGATGATCATCCCGGAAGACATCCACGACGATGACGCCGTGCTGCTCACCGACGCGCTGCCCACCGGTTACCAGGCTGCCGAAATGGGCGACATCAAGGAAGGCGACACGGTTGTCGTGTTCGGCGCGGGCCCGGTCGGCATCTTCGCCGCCAAGTCGGCCTGGCTGATGGGCGCGGGCCGCGTGATCGTCGTCGACGAGATCGAATACCGCCTCGAATTCGTCAAGAACTACGCGCAGTGCGAAGTCGTGAACTTCAAGGAAGTGCGCGACATGGCGCTGCACATCAAGAAAATGACCGACTGGATGGGCGCCGACGTCTGCATCGACGCGGTCGGCTGCGAAGCAGCGGGCAACACGATGCAGACCATCACGGGTGTCTACACGATGATGCAGGCTGGCGCGGCGACCGTGCTGCACTGGTGCATCAACTCGGTGCGCAAGGGCGGCAACGTGTCGATCGTCGGCGTGTACGGGCCAACCTTCAATGCAGTCCCGATCGGCAATGCGCTGAACAAGGGCTTGACACTGCGCATGAACCAGGCCAGCGTGCGTCGCCATCTGCCACGCTTGATCGAGCACATCCGCGCCGGCCGCATCGATCCGAAAGCCATCATCACGCACCGCGTGCCGCTGGAAGAAGTGTCGGATGCGTATCACATCTTCTCGAGCAAGCTCGACAACTGCATCAAGACGATCCTGATTCCGCCGCGCGCGAACGAAGTACGCGCCGTCAAGGCCAGCATCGCAGCGTAACCGACATGCAGATCACTAATGCAGATCAATACGAGGACACATTATGCAGACACGTAACGACATCGTGAGCGCCAACGACCAGCACGACGGCGATCACGCACCAGGCGAACACGACAACGATGGCCACGTCGGCCACGTCCACGGCGCGATTGCGCCACGCCGCCCCACCCGCGCGCAACTGGCGCACATCCAGGGCTGGGGCGCCGACCTCGACCGCAAAGACCGGCCTGGCGTGCCAATGGAACGCACGCCGCCGCGCTTCATCAACGTGCCGGACGGCGATCCTGTGCCGCAGGAGGAACGCGTCGAGGTGCTCGTCTCCACCGAGCGGCCGGGCCGCACGCCGCTGTTCGGCACGGTTCAGCCACCATCCGGGCTCTCTGGCATGATCCGGCGCCAGGCCTTCAAGCTGACCGAGAACGATGTGCGCCACTGGCTGCTGTTGCTGGTGGCCGACCGCGTGAACATGGTCGAAGGCATCGGCGACGATCTTGCCAGCGGCAAGATCCCGAACGTGCTGGCCGAGATGGGCATCAAGGCCGAGTTCCAGCACAACAAGGCGGGCCTGGCGAAGAAGGTTGCGCTGGGTGTGGCTGTTGTTGGCACGGCGGTGTATCTGATGAAGCGCCGTAGGTAGGAGATATTGTTCTCAAGCAAATACTCGTTTATTTGCACGTCCATCATGGTCGATGACCGGCGCCACCTGGCCCGGCATACTGGATGGAGCCGAGATGATTTCTCAACCGTTGTTCAGGGCAGTTCTACTGGGTGCCGCCATCGCGCTGGCACCCGGCGTCCACGGCGCGCCGATGATGAGCGCGCCACTGAAGTTGGACACGCAGGCGCAGACGCAGGTCATCAGCCAGCTGACAGCGCGCCGGCCGGCGATCGGCCTTGATGCCGATCATGGCTACCGCGTCGTCGCGCAGCACCCCGGCGTGCAGGGCACGCACGTGGTGCGAGCGGCGCACCTGTACAAGGGCGTGCGCATCTTCGGCTCCGAGTCGGTGGTCGTGCTCGATGCGCGCCAGCAGATCGTCTCCGAAAGCGCCTCGCCCCGCCGCCTGCAGCTGGGGCGCGGCGCGGCCGGGGCGCTGAGCCCCGTCACCACCGGCTTCGACACCACACCAGTCATCAAGCGCAAGGCGGCCATCAGCGCCGCCCTCAAGGGCAGTCCGTCCCGCGCCGTCAACGTCAAGCTTCCTACTGCCGAGCTGGTGATCTATCCCGTGATGCGCGACGAGCGCACACCTGGCGCTGTCGCCAAACCGGATAGTGAACTCAATGCGCTCGACCTGGTCGAAACAGTCGACCGCTACGCGCTGGCCTGGCACGTGCGCGTGCGCATGCGCAGCGGCGAGCAGCCGATCTTCTACGACGTCATTGTCGACGCACGCACGGGCGATACCATCGACCGCTGGAACACGCTGCAAACGGTCGAAGGTGTCGGTCAGAGCCAGTACAGCGGCAACGTACCGCTCAGCACGACATTCAATGGCAATGTGTACCAATTGCTCGACCCGCAGCGCGGCAAGGGCGGTTCGTTCGGTGCGATGGCAATCACCAACGCCAACCACGGCACCACGAGCGGGCGCGTCTACACCAACAGCAGCAACACCTGGGGCGACGGCAAGCAGTTCGTCGAAGGCGCCAGCACGACAGGCGCCAACGGCCAGACCGCCGCTGTCAACGCCATGTGGGGCTTGATGAATACGTATGACCTGCACCTGAACGTGCTGGGCTGGCGCGCGCTCGACGGCCAGGATACGGCGTCGCACATTGCCGTGCATGTCAATCGCGGCTACGACAACGCCTACTACAGCGACACCTGTCACTGCATGTTCATTGGCGATGGCACCTTCTTCACGAACCTGGCGGCGATCGACGTGATCGGCCACGAAATGGGGCACGGCGTCACGGCCGCCACATCGAACCTGGTCTACACGGGCGAATCGGGCGGGCTGAACGAGTCGAGTTCGGACATCGCCGGCGAAGTCGTCGAAGCGTATGCGCGCGCCGGCGGCAAGGGAGACGTCGTGCCCGAACTGGGCAACGACTGGATGCTGGGCAGCGAGATTGCCCGCGACGGCAAGCCGCTGCGCTGGATGATCAAGCCGAGCAAGGATGGCAGCAGCCGCGACGCCTGGAGCACCAGCCTCAAGCGCCTGGACGTGCATTACAGCAGCGGCCCGAACAACCGGATGTTTTATTTCCTGGCGCGGGGTTCAGCAGCCGACAAGACGAACGATGCGTGGAGCAGCTACCTGAAGCGGCGCCCGCTGGCGATGACGGGTATTGGCATCGACAAGGCGTTCCGGATCTGGTTCCGTGCGAACACGACCAAGTTCACGGCCAGCACCAATTATGCCGATGCGCGGGCGAAGATGATCGAGTCGGCGGGGGAGTTGTACGGGACGGGCAGCCGCGAAGTGGTGGCGGTCACGCGCGCCTATGCAGCAATCAATGTCGGGGCTGACATCGACGAACTGGCGACCGCGTCCGTTGCCGGACCGGCCGCCGCAGCGGTCACTGCAGTGCTCACTGCAGTAATTACTGATCGCTCATCAGTGGAAACGGATTGAGCGGCGTGCCTTTCCACCACTGCTTCTCCGGCGTCAGGGCGACGACGGCGAAGTGCAGGTGCGGTGCGTTCGGATCGGAATTGCCGGTCACGCCGACATAACCGATCAACGTGCCGCGCTTGACCTCCATGCCTTCGGCGATGCCGTCGGCGTAGCGGTCCAGGTGGGCGTAGTAATACGCGAACTGGCCGGTTGGATCGAACTGATACACAGTCAGGCCACCCGGCTTGCTGTGAAACAGCTTGGCGACCTTGCCATCGGCCACGGCGACGACGGGCGTGCCGGTCGGGGCCATGATGTCAAGCGCCTCGTGCTGGCGCTGCTCACCGCGTGGCTGGTAGAAGGTATCGGTCAGCTGGGCCGACTTGATGCCTTGCACCGGCACCAGCAGCTTGCCCGGCATCGTCGTCGGGGCAGCCGAACCTGCCGCGGCATTGGCGTCAGGCGTCGGACGCAGTGGCAGGTCGGCATCTTCCAGATTCGGCACGACGACCGGCGCCGGCGGCAGCTGGCCCTCGATCTGCGATGCCGGAATGCCGGGTGCTGCCGGCACCGTCGCCGTCGCTGCAACCTCGGTCGCCGGCTTGTCAGGCACCTCCTGCAATGCCACGAACAGGATCGCGGCGCCGACCAGCACGCCAAGGACAAACGTGATCAACCATTTCATCTTGTTCTCCGTGCGGCGCCACGGGCGCCGCGTGTGTGCCTGGGGCGCGCGTTATTTTTGCAGGATCACTTCGGTGCCAGCCGACACGGCGGCGCCCACTTCAGCGGCGCTCCAGTTGGTCAGGCGGATGCAGCCGTGCGATTCGGTCTTGCCCACGTGGCCCGGCACTGGCGTGCCGTGGATGCCGTAGTGCGGCTTGGACAGGTCGATCCACATCACGCCGACCGGGTTGTTCGGGCCTGGCTTGACAGGGGTTGCCTTGTCGCCCGGCTTGGCGTCCCAGAACAGTTTCGGGTTGTAGTTATAGACCGGATTGGCGTGCACGCCCTCGATTTTCCAGGTGCCGATCGGCAGCGGATCGCGGCTGCTGCCGGTCGAGGCCGGATACTGGGCCAGCAGGCGGCCCGATGCGTCAAACAGTTGCAGCGTCTTGGCGCCATCGCGCACGACGACCTTGGTCGCCTGGGCCAGTGGTTCCTTGCCGCTCACGTTCGGCACCATGATGCGTTCGCCCGCGCGGGCAAAGGTCTTGCCAGGATTGAGGCGCTGCAGCAGTTCCGGGCTGGCGTGGAATTTTTCGCCCAGGCCTTCGAGCACGTTGGCGTAGCCCAGCTGAGCCAGCTTGGCCTTTTCCATCATCGTGTCGGGCACTGGCTGGAACGGGCCTTCGACGTCTTCGGCGATCAGCGCGTATTCGGCCAGCGTTGGCGTGGTGTCGGTGGCGAGGGCATTCCAGGTCGCGTCATCGAGCTTGCCGGTGACCGGCAGCTTGCGCACGGCCTGGAACGTATTCAGGGCCTGACGCATGTTCGAGCCATAAGCACCGTCCAGTTCGCCTGGCGACAGGTAGGCGCGTTCGAGCAGCACCTGGGCGCGCAGCAGTTTTTCGAATTCTGCCTGCTCGGCAATGGCCGGATCCTGCACAGCGCCCGGCGCAGCGGTCACCGCCGTCGACATCGTCGTATTCTGGGCTGTCGTCGCCGGTTGGGCGGCTGGCGGCAGCGGGGCAGGCTGTTGCGCGATGGCGTGGGTCAGCGTGCCTCCAAGGGCGGCGATCAGGGTCAGGGCGGTTATCTTGTTCATGCGGTCTCCGGGTTTGCTTCTGGAAAACTGTAGAGTAGTGAAATGCATCGTCCGGGTCTGTGCGTCAGCGTACTCACAACCGGTCAACTGTTTCATTGAGGCTACAATTGCACTATGGATCAGCCTATCTACACCGTTACCGTCATGCCGCTTGGCGTCAGCGTCGTTGTTGGCGCGGCCACGACCGTGCTTCACGCACTCGAGGCTGCCGGCATCGAACTGCCCAGCTCATGCCGCAACGGAACCTGCCGCACCTGCCTGTGCCGTCTGCGCGCCGGCAAGGTGGCGTACACGGTGGAGTGGCCCGGCCTGTCGGCCGATGAGCGGCGGGATGGCGACATCCTGCCCTGCGTGGCGCTGGCGCGCGACGATCTGGTGCTGGACGTCCCGCTGGCGCGGCGCATCGCTACCGGGCGCGATTAGCATGGTGGTACTATCCGCATGATGCCCGACGCGCTGTCCGGCACGTTCTGATGACATCCGCAGCAACCACCACGAATGGAGCACCACCATGAGCAAAAGTCAGGATGCAAAGAAGACGACCAAGAAGGAACCGGCCAAGACCATGAAGGAAAAGAAGGAAGCCAAGAAGGTCAAGAAAGAAGAAAAGTCGCGCCAGCAGTAAAGACCGCAGTAAACCAGCAGTAAAGCACACGCAATAACCTCAGCTTGAACCTGCATCACCGCGTCGCCTCCCGGCGACGCGCACCGCCTGTCCTACGGCGTTTCTGTACTCAAGCCCAGTGCTCCCTCGATCACGTTCAGCACCGTTGGCCACGCCGGCGAACTCGTTGCGACCTCATCGTAATGGCTGGCCTCTGGCAGGATCACGACGTCTGCCACATCCCCCAGCTTGGCTGCGCGCGCCGCGTAGTCGTGCGCCACGCGCGGCGGCGAGATCGTGTCGAGCGCGCCCGTCACGAGCCAAGTGCGGCTGCCATTGGGCATCAGGTCGGCGGCATTGGTATCGACCAGCACATCGGGCCGCGCAGCGCTTGGGGTGCCGGCCAGCTGCGTGAGATCGCGGTCGCAACTCGATTTGATCAGCGCCGCTTCGTGGCGCAGGTCGGCCAGGCCGCCCAGGCTCACGATACGGTCGATCTTGAGTGGATTGGCATGGTGCAGCGGGCTGCCGGCCGGGATGCGCGCGCGGCCCGCGATCCATTGCACCAATTGACCGCCGGCAGAATGGCCGACAGCGACGATGCGGGCCAGGTCGAGCTTGTGCGCGGGTGCATGCGCTGCCAGCAGGTCGAGCGCGGCGTGCATGTCGAGGTACATGCCGGGATAGCCGCCGCCCGGTTCATCGATGCGCCGGTATTCGACGTTCCAGACCGCGATGCCGCGTGCGGCCAGCGCGCCGGCCATATTGCGAAACTGGGTAATGCCGCCGAACTTGCTGTTCCAGCAGCCGCCGTGCACGAGCACTGCCACGGGGAACGGGCCGGCACCGGGCGGCACGAACAGTTCCGCGTACTGGGACGGCGCGGGGCCATAGGCAAGTTTGGTGGTCGGGGCAGGGCCGCGCAGGGCCAGGTAGTCGTCGAGTTTCATCGGGGCGGCGTGGGCGCTCGAGGCGGCGCCAAGCGCGAGGGCAAACAGCAGGCTGGAAAAGCGCATGGCGGGGCGGTGAAGGTGTTGAAAACATCACTATAGCCGAGTCGCCACGCCGCAGCAGCATGCGGCAGTGAAGGCTGACGGCTGCGGGGCAATCGTACGGCCCCGGGGTGACAGCCATGCTAGTCTGCCCATGACTCCATCACTTACCGAAAGGCGACCATGATTCAATTCCATGCCAACAACGCCTCGCGCGAACCGATCATTCTGCATGCGCACACGACACCCGATCCGGATGCGCCGAACGACCCATTGGCGCCGCCGACGCAGCCACCGGTGCCGGATGACGTGCCCGATCCTGTCAATGCCCCGGTCGAAGAGCCGAGCATGCCCGAACCACCGATCCGGGCCCACTGAACTAATCTTACTTGATCAAGCGCCAGGTCCCTGGCGCTGACCTTCCTTGTCTTCTTGCTTGTCATCGCTGCCTGCCGGCGGCAGTCCCGGAATCTCGCGAATCATTTGTTCGGTGTCGTGCTGACCGGGCGAGCGTTCGCCGCTGCCGATGTCGGCTTCATCAAAAATGGCGCGATCCTTGTTTTTCGGGTCGACGTTGTTGGGTGTGTCATTCATGCTGGGCTCCAATAGCGTTATCAATGTTGTACGATCCTAACAGCCCCGGTGTAGCCATGTCGCGCGGCAGGCCATGGTGAAAACTGTTGCTTTTTCGTCCGTGTACAGGGCACGTGTGCTTCCTGTCACAGAACGGCAACAATGGGCTTTCTATAATGTCGATAACATGAAAAACAGGAGGAGATCATGGGCTCGACGTTGTACAACAAGATTTATCTGGGGCGCAGCTCGGTGCTGGGCTCGCGTAGCGTGCAGCTCGCGCTCGTGCTGGGCGTACTGGCCAGCGCCGGACTGGGCTGGCTGATCCTGCGTTCGCTGCGCTGAAGGTTGCCCCGGCGCGCTGCGACGCGTACCATGCGCCCTTTGGTCAACGAAACGCGGTAATGAAAAACGAAAAGCTCACGACGGACGAATACGACGCACTCGACATGGTGCGGCGCGGCGGTAAACAAGAGATGGCCAGTGCCTGTGTCGGGCGCAATTCGAAGCGCCTGTGTGGCATCAAGCTGATGTCCTACGGCCGTGACAAGCGGCTGACGCTGACGGACAAGGGTGAAGAAGTGCTGTTCCTGCGCCGCTGCGTCACGGGCCTGCGCGCCCTGGCGGCCGATCCGCAGGTGGTGCTTGACGACGACGTGCTGCGTTTTCTGAACCGCAAATCGCATATCGTGCCGCTCGAAGGCGGTGGCCATGGCCTGAGCGACAAGGGCCGCGAATCGCTGGCCGATATCGCCCTGAACGAAGAGCGCCGCTGACCGCGCCGGCCGTCCATCGCGGACGGCCGCTGTATTGCCTGCTCAACTGTTTCTGTGTTTTCAGCTGCAGTCGGCTGCAGCATTGCGCCTGCTTAGTGCGCGCGGCGGCGGGCCGGATAGACCAGCGCCCGCACGGCCACTTCGGCCGGTACATTCATCGTCGCGAGAAATTCCGCTGCGCGCTGCAGGCCGAGGGTCGGAATCGAGGCGATCGCCTGGTTGACCAGATCGGACGTGCGGCCATCGACGCGCTGGTGGCGCGTGGTGGTCGTATTGGGTGTCATGGCCAGGTCGGGCATGTCATTCATGTTCATTGTGGGGTCCAGGTCTCGGGGTTGTGCCATTGGCCCGATGATTGTACGACCAATAATGTTTATTTAGCTATACAAATGTTTTGCCGGCTAAGTAATGAGACGGCGTCGTCCCACCACGCGTGGCGGCCATGCAACTGATCGTACGCTAGGCGGGTAGGGTCTCGGGCGCTGGTGATGGCGCTGGTGGAGGCGCTGGCGCTGGCAGGCAGCGGCCTTCGGCCAGCAGTGCCTCGAATTGATCAGCCGGCACCGGCTTGCTGAAGTAATAGCCCTGCATTTCATCGCAGCCGTGGCTGCGCAGGTAGTCGAGCTGCGCGAGCGTCTCGACGCCTTCGGCGATCACGGCCAGCTTCAGGTTGTGGGCCAGCGCGATGATGGACGTGACGATGGCGGCATCGTTGGCGTCGTGCGTGATGTCGGCCACGAACGAGCGGTCGATTTTGAGCACGTCGATCGGGAAACGCGACAGGTACGAGAAGCTCGAATAGCCGGTGCCGAAGTCGTCGATGGACAGATTGACCCCGAGCGCCTTCATCCTGTGCAGTAACTCCACCGCCGGCGTGACGTCGCTCATGAACAGGCTTTCGGTCAGCTCGATCTCCAGGCAGGCTGCATCGAGCCCGGTCTCTTGCAGTGTCGCTTCCAGGCTGGCCATCAGGTTGGCCGCGCCGAACTGGCGCGCCGACAGGTTCACTGCCACCCGCAGGCGGGGGTAGCCGGCAACCTGCCAGGCCTTGTTCTGCGCACAGGCGGTGCGCATAACCCAGGCGCCGATCGGGACGATCAGGCCGGTCTCTTCGGCCACGCCGACAAAGCGCCCCGGTGGCACCATGCCCAGTTCGGGATGGTTCCAGCGGATCAGTGCTTCCATGCCGACGATCTGCCCCGTCTTCATGTCCACCTGCGGCTGGTAATGCAGCACGAATTCGTCGCGTTCGAGCGCATTGCGCAGCGCGCCTTCGATGCGCACCCGTTCCATCGCCTCGTCGTTCATGCTCGGCGTGAAGAACTGGAAGTTGTTGCGCCCCAGCTTCTTGGCGCGGTACATCGCGATGTCGGCGTGCTCGATCAGGTTTTCGCTCAGCGTGCCTTCGGTCGGGAACACAGCCACGCCCACCGAGCAGGTCACGAAGAATTCCTTGTTGCCGAGCATGACCGGCTGGGCAACGGCATCCATGATCCGCTGCACGACGGCAGGGGAGAGCGGCTCGTCGGCATGCTCGTTGAGGATCACGACGAACTCATCGCCCGACAGGCGCGCCACGGTATCGGCATCGCGCAGCGCCGCGCGCAGGCGCGCCGCCACGGTCACCAGCAGCACGTCGCCGGCCTTGTGGCCCATGCTGTCGTTGACGAACTTGAAGCGGTCCAGGTCGATCAGCATGACCCACACCGGTCGCTCGCTGCGGCTGGCAAACGCGATCGACTGGCTCAGGCGGTCCTGCAGCAGCGAGCGGTTGGGCAGGCCGGTGAGCACGTCATGCTGGGCCACGTGGTGCACGCGCTGCTCGGTCAGCTTGCGCTCGGTGATGTCGCTGCCGGTACCGCGGTAGCCGGTGAGTGCACCCGTCTCGTCGAACACGGGTTCGCCATTCACGCAGAACCAGCGCGCATTGCCGTCGTCATCGACGATCTGGTACTCGAGGTTGTTGAACGCTTCGCGCGCCTGCATCTTGGCCAGGTGGGTACGGCCGCTTTCGCTGTCGAGCAGGCCGGGCACGTATTCCCAGCGCGTCTTGCCGATCAGGCCTTGCACGGCGACGCCCGATTTTTCGGTGAAGCCGCCGGTGATCATCGTGAAGCGCAGCTCGGCATCCTGTTCCCAGTACCAGTCCGACGACATCGACACCAGCTGGCGGAAACGCTGCTCGCTGTGCAGCAGCGCTTTTTCGGCGCGCTCGCGCGCAATCATGTCGTCGATCAGCTGGCGGTTGCTGCGGCGCAGCTCCGACGTGCGCTGGCGCACCAGTTGCTGGACCTTGCGCGCCCGCTCGCCGGCCGATTGCACAAAGGCGGCGCCCATCAGCGTGACGAGGATGCCCCCGAACAGCAGCGACAGCGAGGCGAGATGATCGGCCAGAAACGGCCGGGGCGCCGCGGCGACCTCAACGCGCCAGGCCCGGCCGCCCGCGTGCAGGATGGTGTTCTGCATGCCGTGGTCGGGGCGCAGCCAGCCGGCAAATTCGTGGCGCGAGGCGCTGGACGTTGGGCCGTTCGAGAACAGCAGGGCGGCAGGATCGGCATGGTCGCTCGCATACACCGACACGAAGATGTCGCTGCCATCGAGCAGGCCGGCCGCGGCAAGCGATTCGCGCACCAGTTCCTTGCCCCGCAGGACGACGGCCGTGTTGCCCCGCATGACGCCCTGCTTGTCGACTACCGGCTGCACCAGATCGAAGCTGGCCTGACTTGTCGGCGCCTGGGCCAGCGCGAACAGGCTGCTGGCGGCCGGCTGGCCCGTGCTGCGCGCCAGCTCGAGTGCGTCCATGACGGCGGCGTTGTGGGACAGGTTCAGGCCCAGGGCCGCTTCGTTGCCGGCCATCGGTTCGACGTATTCGATGACGTGATAGCGGGTGCGCAGCGGCGCGGGCACCTGGCCACCCGGCGTCATCTCGGTCAGGATCGTGCCGGGCCGCACATGCTGCAGCTCGGCTTCGATGAACGCGCGTTCATTGCCCGGCACGACGCGGTGGAAATTGAACGCCTGAATAAAGCGGTGGCGCTCCAGCAGGGCCGACGTGAAGTCGGCAAACCGTTCGCGGCTGACGGGCTCGCCCCTGGAAAACAGCTGGTTGGTGACGGCCAGGACTTCAAACGCCTGGCCCATGCCCTGGCGCACCGCCGCCACGCGCTGGTCGGCGCGCTGGCCGAAGGCGAGCGCCATATTGTCATATTCGAGGTGGCTGACACCGATGAACAGGCCGATGGAAGCGGCCATGCCGCCCCCGAGCGTGAGGGCTGCCGCGAGAGTCAGTGAACGGGGCAGTCGGCGCGGCATGTTATCGAAAGGTCCAGGTCAATCCGTACAAATGAGTCAGGAGCACACGTGGCAGACGGTTCTTGCCGACGAGCATGAATGCGCGCCAGTGTGTCATACAAGAGGCTGGCGCCGCAAACTTATCGTATTGTGAGGGACAATCTGCCCGTCGTGGGTAAAACCGTGTTAGCCCCGGCGCCACGCCAGCCAGGCCACCACACCCCGCGCAAGCAGCCGGTTGGCCCAGCCGAAGCCGATGCCGCTGCGGTCCCGGCCGCGCCGTGCGAGGCGTCCCAGCAGGCGTTCTCCGCGTAAAGGCGTTGTGCCGGGGCGCACGGCGAACAGAATCCGGTTGTTGCCGGCGATGTCCCGAAACCAGACCACATGCCCCTCGAAGGCATCCCGCAGCCGTTGTAAGAAAGACACATAATCGGGATCGTAGGTGAAGATATTGGCCACTAATACGCCGCCAGGCCGCAGCGCGCGGCGGCCGGCGTCGTAGAACGCGCGGCTGGCCAGCGCCGGCGGCAAGCCGCCCCGGTCGAAGCCATCGACCAGCAGCACATCAGCGTTGCCCGGTGTGCGCGCCAGATAATCGGCCGCGTCGCAATGCAGCACCCGTAGGCGCGCATCGTCCGGCGGCACGCAGAACAGGTCGCGCAGCGCGATCACGTCGGCACGGATCTCGAGCACCGTGATGCGGGCCTGGGGAAAGTGGCGGTAGCAGAACTTGGCGAGCGAGCCGCCGCCCAGGCCCACCATCACGATGTGGCGCGGGCGCGGCGCGAACAGCGCAAAGCACATCATGGCGCGGGTGTAATCGAGAACGAGAGCGTCGGGCCGCGCCAGCAGCATCTCGCTTTGCACGTCGTCGGGTGTGAATGCGAGGGTGCGGCGCTTGCCGTCGCTTACCACCAGAGGCGCGGCGGCGGCGGGTGGTTCAGGAAGATCGTGGGGCGCGGACATCCGGCAAGTATATGCCGCCGCGCCCCGCCGGATTAGGCAGCGCTGCCCATCAGCGGGACCACGCCGAACACCAGCGCCGCCACCAGCATGACCAGTGCCGCCGAGATCGACCAGATCAGCGTGAAGCGCTGGTGGTCGCCAAACTCCACCTTGCACATGCCCACCAGCAGATAGGTCGAGGCGACCAGTGGGCTGAGCAGGTGGACCGGCTGGCCGATCACCGAGGCGCGGCCGATTTCTGCCGCCGTGATGCCGTACACTTCGGCCGCCTTGGCCAGCACCGGCACGATGCCGAAGTAGAACGCGTCGTTCGAGATGAAGAACGTGAACGGAATGCTGAGCAGGCCCGTGACGACCGCCAGGTACGGACCCATCCAGTCGGGCACACCGGCGATAACGGACAGCGCAATCGCATCGACCATCTTGGTGCCTTGCAGGATGCCGACGAAGATACCGGCGGCAAAGATCAGCGACACCACCGGCAACACGTTCGCGGCATGGTGCGCAATGCGCTCCTTCTGCTCTTCGAGGCCCGGGTAGTTGATCATGATCGCGACGGCAAAGAAGATCATGAACAGCACGGGCAGTGGCAGTACACCCTTGATCAGAAACGCCATCAACAGGGTCGTCATCGCGAAGTTGATCCAGATCAGCCGTGGGCGCTTGATCGCGGCGTTCGAGACGTCGTTGTCATCGCCACCACCGTTACCACCGCCGGTGGCCAGCGCCGGTTCGGCCGACGACGTCACCGTCGATTCGACCCGGCCGCCCGCCAGCTGGTGCACATTGCCGTCACGCGCTGCGGCAGCGGCGGCAGGGCTCCAGTGGCCGGTGGTGCCGTTCATTTCGGCGGCCACTGCCGGCTGCAGCACGGCGACGTTCTGCGCTGCCTGAGCAGCTTTTTCCGCTTTTTCAGCCTGCGTCGGCAGTGTCATGATGCCCAGGCGCTTGCGCTCCTTCATGCCCAGCACGCAGGCCACGAACACGACCCAGAGGGACGTAACGGCCATCGGCAGGATCATCGGCACGAAGATGTCGCTGACGTCCACGCCCAGGGCGGTGGCGGCGCGCGCCGTCGGGCCGCCCCATGGCAGGATGTTGAAGACGCCACCCGCCAGCATGATGACGCAGGCCAGCACCAGGCGGCTCATGCCGAGCCGCACATACAGCGGCAGCATGGCGGCAACGGTAATCATGTAGGTCGTGGCGCCGTCGCCGTCGAGCGAGATGAACATCGCCAGCACGGCAGTGCCGACGACGATCTTGAACGGGTCACCGCCGACGATCTTCAGGATCAGGCGCACGACCGGATCGAACAAACCCGAATCGATCATGATGCCGAAATACAGGATGGCGAACATCAGCATGACGCCGGTCGGGGCCAGGTTGCGGATCCCGTCGAGCATCATCGGGCCGAGTTGCGGGCCGAAGCCGCCGATCACGCCGAACCCGATAGGCACCACGATCAGGGCCACGAGCGCCGGCAGGCGCTTGGTCATGATCAGGTACATGAACACGACGACCATGGAATACGCCAGGATGGTCAACATCATCATCATTCTCCTTGCCGGTGCGCTTGCCGCACGCGGTGTGTGGGCCGCTGAGGCCCGGGGTGTTGGTGCAGGTGGCGCGTGGGGTTGTGGTGCAGGGCTGCTTCATGCAGACCGTTGCACGGTCGATCGCGCGCCGTGTTTGTCAGGCGCGGTTCAAGGGCGGGAAAGCGCAGCCAGAGCGGCGTGCGCGGGGGCAGGGAAGTGCATGGTGTCTCCGATCGTTGTCGTTGGTGTGCTGCTGTTTGCACCAACTATAGGCGTGCGTGCCTTTCAATTGGCTTTCAGTGCACTTGACGCTTCAACGATTGCCAGCGCGGGAAATATCACGCGCACGCTCAGGCCATGGCCATCGCCGGATTGGCCCAGCGTGATGCCGGCGCCATGCAGGTTGGCGATATCGCGCACGATGGCCAGTCCCAGTCCGGTGCCGCCCGGATTGGCTTCGAGCGTCGCCTGGGCGCGGTAGAACGGCATGAACACCTTGTCCATGTCGGCCGCGGCGATGCCCGGTCCACTGTCGCTGACGGCGAGCGTGACATCGTCGCCGTAGCGCCCGACCTGCAGCAGTACGCTGCCGCCAGCGGGCGTATAGCGGATCGCATTGTCGACCAGGTTCGACACCATTTCGTGCAGCAGCAACCCCTGGCCCGGAACCGTGGTGAGATCGTCGGCATCGGCTTCGAGCGCCAGGTCGATCCCTTTCTGGACTGCCGGCAGCGCCAGTTCCAGTCCGACCTGGCGCGCCACCTCTGCCAGCGAGACGGGCGCATTGGGTGTGCTACCGCTGCCATGCTCGATGCGCGCGAGCGTCAGCAGGCGGTTGGCCAGGTGAATTGCGCCGTCGGTGGTGCCGGCAATCGAGCCGACGATCGCGCGCATCGCGGCCGGATCGTTTTCGCGCAGGGCCAGTTCGGCCTGGGTCTTCAGCACCGCCAGCGGGGTGCGCAACTGGTGCGAGGCGTCGGCGATGAAGCGGCGCTGGCTGGCGATCAGGTCCTGCGTGCGCGCCATCGCGCCATTCATCGCCGCCACCAGCGGCCGCACTTCCTTGTGCACGAGCGCCGGGTCGATGTTCGACAGGTCGGACAACGCGCGCGTTTCGACCTCGTTCTTCAGGATCATCAGGGGCCGCAACACCAGACGCACGGCGAACCACACCATCGCCGCCACCGCCAGCACCAGCAGGGCCTGGCGCAGCAAGGTACTGAACAGAATGTCGCGCGACAGGGCCTGGCGCGCGTCGAGCGTTTCGCCGACCTGGATCAGCGCGATGCCGCGCATCGAATCGTCGTACACCGGCTGCAGCAGCGCGGCGATGCGCACCCGCTCACCGTTGTAGGTGGCGTGGTAGAACCGCACCAGCGCCGGATACAGGTCGGTGCGCGGCACGTTCTTCGGCACCGGCGGCAGGTCGTCGTAGCCCGACACGGTTTCGCCCTGCAGCCCCGTGACCTTGTAATAGATGCGGCCCAGCGTGTCGGTTTCAAAGCTGTCGAGCGCCACGTAGGGCACGTTGGCGACGACCTTGCCATCCTGGACCGAAACACGCTCGGCCAGCGCGCGCGTGGACGAGAGCAGCGAGCGGTCGTAGGCCACATCGGCCGCCTCGAGGGCATCGCGGTACAGCGACACCGCATTGAGCGCGACCAGCAGCACCAGCGGCAGGATCAGCCAGCGCAGCAGCTGCCCGCGCAGGCTGCCCAGTGGGCGGCCTGCGGTGATCTGGAGCAGGGAGGCGCGCAGGGTCATCGCGTGCGGCGTTTCAATCGGGCCGCTCTTGCATCAGGTAGCCGATGCCCCGCAGCGTGACGATCATCGCGCGGGCATCCGGGAACTTGTCGAGCTTCTTGCGGATGCGGTGGATATACAGCTCGATGGCGTCGAGGTTGACGTCGTCGGCCAGCGCGAACACTTCGTCGAACAGCTTTTCTTTCGACAGCGCGCGGCCCGGACGTGCAATCAGTGCTTCGAGCACGGCGTGCTCGCGCGGCGTGAGTGCGAGCGCTTCGCCGCAAATGGTAAACATGCGCGACACGGTGTCGAAGCGCAGCCCCCCGCATTCGTGTACCAGTGCTTCGTTGCCGCTGCGGCGGCGCAGCAGCGCCTTGACACGGGCTTCGAGTTCGGCCAGCTCGAACGGCTTGGGCAGGTAATCGTCGGCGCCCAGGTTCAGGCCCTGCACGCGGTCTTCGAGGCCACCGCGCGCGGTCAGGATCAGCACCGGCGTGCCGCCCCGCGCGCCGCCGCGCGCACGCAGCCGGCGCAGCACGTCCAGGCCGTCCATCTTGGGCAGCGTCAGGTCCAGGATCACCAGGGCGTAGTCCTGGGTGTGGAGCAGGGCGTCGGCATCGGCGCCGGTGGCGGCGCATTCGACGGTGAGCTTGGCGTCGCGCAGGGCCTTGGATACCCAGTGGGACAGTTCGACATGGTCTTCAACGAGCAGGATTCTCATCGCGCCAGTGTAAACGCAAAGCGGCTTTTGGGAAAAGCGCCGCTGAAAGCGAACTGAAAGGCTGGCGCACATATAGTCGGCCCACAAGCAGCGACCCAGCTGCAGCAGATACCCATAACAACGTTCGGAGACACATGAAACAATCGGCCCTCGCGCTTGCCGTCCTGGCAGCGCTGTCCCTTTCCGCACCCGTCCTCGCCCAGAGCAACGTCCAGGTCTATGGCCTGATCGACGCTGGCGCGGAATTCGTCAACCATGCCGGCGAGGACGGCGGCAACGCAGTGCGCGTCATTTCGGGCGGCAAGAACACGTCGCGCTGGGGCTTTCGCGGCAGCGAAGACCTGGGCGGCGGCCTGAAAGCCGTCTTCAACCTCGAAGGCGGCATCCTGCTCGATACGGGCGCCAGCGACGGCGCGATCTTCAAGCGCCAGGCCTACGTGGGACTGGAGAATGACCTGGGCCGGATCGTCATCGGCCGCTCGTTTACCACCGTGTACGAACTGGTGATCAAGTTCGATCCGCTGGGCTTTGCGCCGAACTATTCGTGGGCGACGGGCGGCAGCGCCACCCGGCCATCGCGCTACGGCATGACGACCCAGTTCGATAACCTGATCAAGTACACGGGGCGCACCGGCGGCTTCACCTACGGCGCCACGGTCGGCCTGGGCGAACGGTCGGGCAGCTCGCGCGAAGGCCGCAAGCTGGCGCTGGGCGGCTCGTGGTTCGGCGATGGCCTGGGCGTGATGGCGTCGTGGGAGCGGATCGACGGCACGCCCATCGAAGGCGTGGCCACGAATGCGCTCGACGAGACGACGGCGTATCACGTGGCGGTCGACTACCGCAGCGGCCCGTGGCGCTACACGGCCGGCAAGCGTGGCTACAAGATGGCGCAGGGGCGTACCAACCTGGCCGACCTGCGCGGCGACACCTACTGGGGCGGCATCACGCGCACGATCGACGCGGTCACGCTGACGGGCGCGGTGTATCACATCAACACGAAGAACCTGCCTGCCAACCTGGACGCCGACCCGACGATGTTTGTCGCGCGCGCCATGCTGGCGCTGTCCAAGCGCACGGACCTGTACCTGTCGCTGGCGCACGCAAAGGCGGACAACGGCCAGCTGATCGGCCTGTCGCGCGACGATCCGGGCTTCGGGTCGACCCAGAGCGGCATCACCGTGGGCATGCAGCACCGCTTCTGATTCCACGCCTTACCGTGCGGCGGTATCATGGGCGCCATGAAAACCTCGCACGTTCTCCTGTTGACCATGCTGGCATTCGGCGGCCTGCCGCACGCCGGCGCCGCCGAATGCCTGATCCCGTCGAAACCCGGCGGCGGCATGGACCTCACCTGCAAGCTGGCGCAAAAAGCGCTGCACGATCAACCGGGCGCGCCTGAACTCACGCTCAGCTACCTGCCCGGGGGCGTCGGCGCCGTGGCCTGGCACTCGGTCGTTTCGCAGCGCCGCAGCGAAGCCAATACGCTCGTCACGTTTTCGGGCGGCTCGGTGCTGAATCTCGCGCTGGGCAAATTCGGCAAGGCCGACGTCGACGACGTGCGCTGGGTCGCGGCCTTCGGCGCCGACTACGGCATGGTCGCCGTGCGCGCCGATTCTCCCTACAAGACACTGTCCGACCTGCTGGGCGCGATCAAGCGCAATCCGAAGCAGGTCCTGATCGGCATGTCCGGCACGGTCGGCAGCCAGGACTGGATCAAGATGGCGCTGCTCGCGCGCATGGCGGGCGTGGACCCGCGCAAGCTGCGCTTTGTCGCCCTCGAAGGGGGCGGCGAGCAATTCATTGCGATGGGGGCAGGGCATGTGCAGGCGGTGTCGGGTGACACGTCCGAAGCACTGCTGGCAGCCAGAGCCGGCAATGTGCGCGTGCTGGCGGTGCTGTCTGAACAGCGTTTGCCGGGCGCGCTGGCCGGTGTGCGCACGGCGCGCGAGCAGGGCTATGACGTGGTCTGGCCAGTGATCCGCGGCGTCTGGATGGGGCCGGACGTGCGCGAGGCGGATTACCGGCGCTGGGTCAAGGCCTTCGATGGGGTCGAGAGCTCGCCTGCGTTCGCGGAGATGCGCACGCAGGCCGGGTTGTATCCTTTTGCGCTGACGGGCGATGCGCTCACGCGCTATGTCAAGCAGTCGGTGGATACGTATCACCGGCAGGCGAGGCAGTTCAAGTTGTTAAGGGAACCGTAGGATGGCGCTTGGCCCGCCTTGACCTGTTCACATATGCTGAATCATCTACTTGCAGCCTACCTGCTTATCATTTTCCCGGCTTGGAATTTCTGGCGCAGCTTGCGTCCCGAGCGTAGCAAGCCGCCGGGTTCACTACTGCGCCAGTACTGGACAATGAGCTTGCATTCGCTGGCCTTGCTGGGCGTCTTGTGGGCCGGTTCATCGCAGGCAGGGTACACGTTGGGCCAGCTCGGTTTTGACATGCCGCTGTCGAGCGCCGGCGCGTGGGGCCTTGCGTGTGCAGTCCTGCTGCTGTGCGGCTTGTGGGCAATTGGCAGCGTGATCGAACGCCGTAAAACACCGCAGGCGCGTGCGGAGGACGAGCGCAAGATGCTGGCGTCTTCGTCAATATGGCCGCGTAACCTGGCTGAAGCGTTCACATTCGCCGCGAGCATGCTGATCGTGACGGGCGGGTGGGAAGTGCTTTATCGCGGGTTCTTGCTGCTGGTGCTGACGCCTGTCATTGGCCTGCCATTGGCGATTGCCGCATCCGCGCTTGCCTACGGCATCGGGCATGGCTTTGAAAATCCGAAGCAACTTATTGGCTCGATCATCTCGGCGTTCTTTTTCACCATTGCGTACGCCTCGACACAGAGTCTGTGGTGGCTGATCCTCGTTCACGTATTCATACCCCTGAGTACGATTCCGGCAGTGATGCGTGCGCAGCGCCGTCCGCCCGCTCCACAGCCAGCGCCACAGCCCGTCATCACGTCTGTCACTGGCAGTTGAAGGGTCGCATCTGTCCCGCAGCCGGCGGTATTGACAGTACGTGACTTTTTCACAACGGCAACCTATCATACTGGCATGGGGGCCTCGTGCGGGCCAGCAGCGGACCGACCTTCAAGGATATCAATGCGTGCGGAACTGCCACCGGCAATTGTTGTAACTCCTGACGGCGAAGAGGTAAGTTCGCTCGATGTTCAGAAAGGAAACCACCACTGTTTGCGTGTGGAGACTGACTCTGGCAGCGGCGACATCGCGCTCAATTTCTCAACCCGTCGTGCAATGTACGATTTCGCTGTATCTCTCCTTCAGGAGGCCGTATACGGAACAAGTGGGCAGCAAGAGTTTTACCCACTCGGTATCGACGGGGACGGGATGGTCGTGAATGGTGTGAGGATGAGCGAAGACAGTGCCCGGCTATTTGTCTTCTACGGCAGTTCATCTGACGTCAGCGCGTCCTAGGCCTGCGATGGGTTGTCAGTCGTCCTCAAGACCAATTCGAGGGCACGTACTCCATATCGCATCAATCAATCGGATTGCTATCAGATCAACGTTATTTTGATCGTTTTTCTTTGACGGACGACGGCATGCGCAACACCCAGTACAGACCATGTGAGCCCACTTGTTTATGACTTTGCCACCTGTAATTCCGCCGTCGGTTGTTTGCGAAGACCCCGGCGTGTACCGGACGCTATTGGAATCCACCAAGGCAATTCCATGGCGAATAGACTGGGCGACGATGCGGTTTACCTACATTGGTCCGCAGATCGAAGAACTGCTGGGATGGAGCCAGGCAAGCTGGCTGACCGTGAACGATTGGGCCGAGCGCATCCATGAGGAAGATCGTCAGAAGACGGTCGAATTCTGTGTGGCGCAGTCACAAAAAGGCGTTGACCACGAGGCTGACTACCGCGCCATCACGCGCCAGGGTCACCATGTCCGGATTCGGGATGTGGTTCACGTCGTGCGTCGCCCTGACGGCAGTGTGGAGTCACTGGTCGGCTTCATGTTCGACATCTCGGCGCGAAAAGAGGCCGAAGACAAGATCGTTCAGTTGCAGCGCGAACTCGAGCTTCTGTCGTACCGCGACAGCCTCACGGGTGTTGCCAACAGACGCATGTTCGACACTGTCTACCCCGTGCAATGGGTCAAAGCGCGTGAAAGCGGTCACCCGCTGTCTCTCGTGATCATCGATATTGATCATTTCAAGCAGTACAACGATCACTATGGTCACGTCCAGGGTGACGAGTGCCTGCGACGCGTGGCCCAAGTGCTCAACGGAGCAGCATCCGATCCGGACGAGCTGTGTGCCCGGCTCGGTGGCGAGGAATTCGTCTTGCTGCTGCCTGGCACAGACCGGGGGGCGGCATGGAGCAAGGCTGAGCGCTGCCGTGAGCTGCTGGCGGCGCAAGAGATTTTGCACGCCTGCTCTGGCGTCGGCCGGCTCGTAACCGTGAGCATGGGCATCGGCACGATCGTTCCAGGTGCCCAGGATGACGCCAAGGTGTTCCTCGACCGGATTGATCGCCGTCTTTATCAGGCGAAGTCAGCAGGACGTGACCGGTTCTGCGACAACGAAGCATAGTGTCGACGCGATTGTTCGCCGGCTTCACGAAAGGCGCCGGTATTTAATGAAGCAGCCAGCAAATCGATTGTCCAAAAGCGCTTGGTGTGAGATTGCGTGATATTGCGCGTCCTCAGTCCAGATAAACTCTACATCTTATAACCCTGGGAATGGCGGCCTATGTCCGAAATGCAGTTTGCTAACAATTATCATGATCTGAGCAACTCGACAGGCGTCGATGCAGGGTTCCAGTTTGAATTCTCCTGCGAGCGCTGCAGTGACCGCTGGCGCACGCACTTCAAACCGTACCGCAGCGCCCAGGCTTCGGGCTGGCTACAAAAGGGGGCAAGCATGTTCGGTGGCCTGCTCGGCAATGCCGGCAGCGTGATCGATAGCATGGCCCAGGCGGGCTGGCATTCGGCACGCGACGAAGCCTTTACTGAGGCACTAGCCGCTGGCAAGACGCACTTCAACCGGTGCGGAAACTGTCACGACTATGTCTGCAATCAGTGCTTCGACAACGCGAACGGCCTTTGCTTCAACTGCGCACCCAATGTGAAGGTGAAGATCACGCAGGCACGCGCCCAGGGCGAGGTGTCGGCCGCGTCCGAAAAGGCAAACGCCGAGGGCCAGACGCGCGGTGGGCGCCTGGACGTCACGCAGAACATGCAGCTGGTGTGTACGCAATGCCGGGCCGAAACCCATGGCGCGAAGTTTTGCCCGGAGTGCGGCCACCGAACTGCCCAGCAGGTTGCTTGTCGCGCCTGCTCAACGACGCTGCAGCCAGGCACAAAGTTTTGTACCGAGTGCGGCGAGCGTCAAGCGTAAGTCTGTACCGGACCTGTCGACGCGGCCATGCTTCAGCGCCGCGCCGATCATCGCCATGAAGTCCTGGGTTTATCTCGCATTTACACCAGGCAACCACCTCCCCATGCCGTAGACTGCATCACACACATGCAACCAGGCAAAGCCGATGACCGCCATCACCACGTTCTTCAGCCATCAGCCGATGTTTGCGCTGTTCTTCACCATCGCTGCGGGCTACTTGCTGGGGGCGGTCAGCGTGAAAGGGTTGTCACTCGGTTCCGGCGCGGTACTGTTCGTCGGCCTGGCCGTCGGCGCGGCCGTGCCTGACCTGGTTTTGCCCGGCATGCTCGGCAATCTGGGTCTGCTGCTGTTCCTGTACGGCGTTGGCATTGCCTATGGCGCCCAGTTCTTTCGCGGCTTGACGACGCCTGATGGCATCAAGGCCAATCTGGCGGCGCTGCTGGCCGTCATCACGGCATTGGCGCTGGCGGTCGGCGTGGCGTGGCTGTTCCCCGTCTTTGCCTTGCCCGAAGCGCTCGGCGCCTTTGCCGGCGCCGGCACCAGCACGGCGGCGCTGCAGGCGGCGCTCGCCGTGTTCGGCACGTCGGCCGCGACCGGGTATTCGGTTGCGTACCCGGTCGGCGTGGCCGTGCCCATCCTGCTGCTCGGGCTGTACAACGCCGTATTCAAGCCTAAAACCGCCGCGCCAGCATCGTCCGCGCTGCATCTGGAAGAAATCGACGTGGCCGAATTTTCCGTGCTGGGCATGACCCTGCTTGAAGCCGCAGCGCGCTTGCCCGACGGTGTTGCCATCGTCGCGCTGCGGCGCGGTGAGCATAATCTGGTCGCCGACAGCGCCATGCGTATTGAACCGGGCGACCGCTTGCTCGTCGCGGGCAATGACCAGGGCGTGCTGCACGAAGTCGCCACGCGCTTTGGCCCGGCGCATCCGGGCGGCATGCTGCACGACAGGAGCGACCTCGACTATGACCGCTTCTTCATCTCCGCTGCCAGCATGGCCGGCTTGCCGCTGAGCGCGCTGGCGCTGCCGGCCGGACTCAATGCCCGCGTTTTGCACCTGCGGCGTGGCGATGCCGATCTGGTCTTGAACCCGGGGCGGCTGCTCGAAATGGGTGACCGCGTCGGCGTGCTCGCGCCGCGCAGCAGCTTTCCCGCGCTACGCAAGCTGTTCGGCGACTCGGTGCGCAGCACGGGGGAGGTGAGCTATATCGGGATTGGCGTCGGCGTGACGCTCGGGCTGGCGTTCGGCGCGATCGTCTGGCCGTTGCCGCTGATCGGGCAGTTCTCGTTCGGGTTTGCGGGGCTGCTGCTGGTGGCGCTGGTGCTTGGCTGGCGTCGTCGCAGCGGGATGTTCCAGTGGGCGATGCCGATCCCGGCCAACCTGGTCTTGCGCAATTTCGGCCTGACGCTGTTCCTGGCGGTCGTGGGCATTTCGTCGGGCGCGACGTTTGCCGCCGCGATTGCCAACGATGGTTTGCTGTACCTGCTGCTGGGCAGTGCGATTGCGGCCACGCTCGTCATCGTCACGATGGTCATTGCCTTGTTCGTGTTTCGCCTGCCATTCGACAGCGTCGTCGGCATCGTGGCCGGCACCACGGGTAATCCGGCCATCCTTGCATTCGCCAACCGGATCGCGCCGACGGACCGCCCCGATATCGGTTATGCGATGATTTTCCCGTCGATGACGGTGCTCAAGATCGTGCTCGTGCAAGTGATCGGGGTCGTGGGGCGGTGAACTTTTCATGTGTCCGCAATGCGCGCACCGTAAAATAGCGGTTTGATCGATCAAGCACGGATTATTTTTATGGAACCAGCAGAGCAGCGTTATCTCGTCCGCCAGGACAAACGGTCGGACGACGGCAAAAAGCCACCCGTCTTCGCGAAGGTCATGCGCAGCAAGGAAGGCAAGTTCGAGGGCGTCTCCTTCATCAAGAACAAGGAGAAAGCGACGATCATGACGATCGCGCAGGCGGACGAAGTCATCGCCTGGGCCACGACCAAGAAAGACAAAGCGGCCGAGTACGAGACCCGAATCATTTGCGTTGGCCAGTAAGCCACCCTGTTTGGCTATCCGGACGCACTACACGACCACATCATGCACAGTGAACCACCCGTTTCCCAGCGCCTGCGCGCGCTGGTCCGCTCAATGCCGCGCACTGGCATCACCCTCAGTGAACTGATCCGCAGCGTCGGCAACGACGGCCTGCTGATCCTGGTAGCGCTGCTCACGCTGGTGTTTCTGATCCCGATTTCGATTCCGGGCGTGAGCACCGTGTTCGGCGCCGCGATCCTGCTCATCAGCGTCAGCCGCCTGATCGGGCGCGACCTGTGGATTCCGTCGAAGCTCGAACACCGCGTCATTGGCACGCGCAAGCTGCGCCCGCTGCTGCGCAAGGCGCTCTCGTGGCTCAAGAAACTCGAGCGCGTCAGCAAGCCGAATCGTATCCAGTGGCTGGTCGCTGCCGGTGCGGTGGCCTTCTTCAACAACGCGGCCCTGATTCTGGGCGCCGTGCTGCTGATGATGCCGTTCGGCCTGATCCCATTCAGCAACACGTTCCCGGCCGTGGCGATCCTGTTTCTGGCCATCGGCCTGCTGCAGCGCGACGGTGTCTGCATCCTGCTGGGCCACATCAGCAATGTCGTGACGATCATCTATTTCGGCGTGCTGATTGGGGGTGGTGGCCTGGCCGTGCGTGAACTGGTCAACCGCTTCGTTGGCTGACGGTACTGTTGGCTTGTTGCAAGGTAGTTCTTTCTGATAAGCTGGCCCTCAGCCGCCCGTGCGCCGTCTGCCGGCTCCCAGGCGCGAATCAATCCCCCCGCACCCAGGCCCGCCAGCCTGGTGCCGGCACCCCGGAACGCCGAACATGAGTAATGACATGCCTATGCTGGATGCGTCGACGATGGTGCTGGTGCTCGCGCTGGGCAACCTGACCCTGTGCGCGCTGCTGACCTTTTTCAATCACGGGCCCGTGCGCGCTCCTGCGATGACGTTCTGGAGCCTGTCGAAACAGATCCAGGGCGGCGCCTGGCTGCTGCTGGCATTGGGTGACTCTGGCGTGGTGCCGGCCCCCATCTCGATTCCCGGTGGCTATGCGCTGCTGTTTGCCGGCGTGGCGATCGAGTCGGGTGCTTCGTGGGAAGCGGCGCGCCGGCCGGCCTGGCGCACCCCGACCCTGATCCTGGGCGGCGTGGCCGTCCTCTTGTTCTTCCTGTGCTACCTGATCGACGAAGAAGGCTTGCGCAGCGTGGCCGCATCGCTGTTGCTGGGCGCGTTCTACCTGTCGGGCGCGGTGGCGCTTGGCTGGCGCTGGCGTGATGCCAGCCTGCTGCAACGCTTCCTGTCGCTGGCCACGGGTGCGCTGGCGCTGGTGGTCGCGGCGCGCGGATTGTCGGTGCTGCTGCTGCCACGTGGCTGGGGCTGGCTTTCGAACGACCTGCTGAGCCAATTCTCCAGCGGCGCCCTGTACCTGCTCCTGCTTGGCAATGCCTTCGGCGTCTTGCTCTTGACCCGGGAACGCCTGCAGGACACGCTCGAGCGGCTCGAAACCATCGATCCGCTGACCGACGCGCCGAACCGGCGTGGTTTCTTCCAGCTGCTCGCGCCCTGGCTGGCGCTGGCGCGTCGGCCCGGCCTGCCGACGGCGCTGATCGTGTTCGACCTGGATGGCTTCAAGCGCATCAACGACAGCTACGGCCATCCGGCTGGCGACGTCGTGCTGCACCAGATGGTCGCGCTGTGCCGGCGCCAGCTGCGCGACAGCGACCAGCTTGGGCGTGTGGTGGGCGTCGAATTTGCCGTTCTACTGCCGCGCACCAGCCTCGATGAAGCCGTGATGGTGGCCGAGCGCATCCGCGCCGCGATCGACACGACGCCGGTCAAGAGCGAGCGGGCGATGATCAAGCTCACGGCCAGTTTTGGCGTGACGACGATCCGGCCCGAAGACAGCACGACGTCGCTGTTCCAGCGCGCTGACGAAGCCATGCAGCGCGCCAAGCAAGCGGGCCGCAACCGCGTGGCGCCGGCCAGCGAAGCGGTCGCCGATATTTAGCTAGCCGGCTCATGTAATGAGCCCGTCACGGTGGCCGCTTATGCTCATAAGCCATGCCGACCATCGATCAGGAATCACCCATCTATGCCGCTGTCGAGCTTGGCTCGGACAGTTTTCGCCTGCACATCGGCCGTTTCAACGATGGCGTGCTCGAGCTCGTCGCGACCATGTGCGAGAAGGTCGAGCTGTCGGCGTCCCTCGACGAAGACGGCATGCTCGACAGTGCGGCGCTGCGGCGTGCCCTGGCCTGCCTGGCGCAGTTCCGGGGCGCGCTGGACGCATGGAAGCCACACGCCGTGCGCGTCGTTGCCACCGCGGCCCTGCGCATGGCGCGCAATGCTTCCTTGTTCCTGCCGGCGGCCGGGCGCGCGCTCGGTCACCCGGTCGATATCATCGCGGGCGACGAAGCCGGGCGCCTGGTCTACCTGGGCGTGGCCAACACGCTGGGCGCAGCCGACCCTGCGCCGCGTCTCGTGCTCGACATTGGCAGCATCTCGACGGAGCTGGTGATCGGGGAGGGCGCCACGATCCGGCGCATCGAATCGTTCGCGCTCGGCGCGGTGCGCCAGAGCCTGACGTTCTTCGCGAATGGGCAGATTGACGCGGCGGGCTTTGACGCCGCTGTGCGCTCAAGCCGCAGCCGCTTCGCTGAAGCAGGCTTCGGCGCGCGCGGTTGGCATATGGCGTATGGCGCGTGTGGCACGGTGCGTGCGCTGGCTGGCCACGCGCACCGGGGCAGGAACGCGGGCGCACCGCTGACACGGGCCGATCTCGCAGGGTTGCGCGATGCCTTCATCGCCACCCGCCAGGACATGCATCTTGCCGGCGGGCTGGCGCTGCTGTGTGGCTTGATGGAGGAACTCGAGATTGCGGCAGTCACGCCGGTGGCCGCCGGCCTGCGCGTCGGCGCGCTGTGGGACCTGCGCCAGCGCGCCGGGGCCGCTGTGGGGCCGCTAGCGGATCCCCTGGGGATCGTTTAAAGGTTCCAGCGCCACCGGTGTCAGCACCAGCGGCGCGGCCGGCGTGCTGTCACGCAGCCAGCCGAACAGGATCGCCATCATCAATGGGCCGACGAACAGGCCGATGACGCCCAGCGTCGACACGCCGCCCAGCAGGCCGAACAGCACCGCCAGGAATGGCAGGTTCACGCGCTTGCCGATCAGTTTAGGGCGGATGAATTTATCGACCAGGAACAGCTCGACCGCACCCCAGGTGAACAGGCCCAGCGCCTCGGCCGAATTGCCCTGGCCGAACAGCAGCAGGGAGACCATCGTGAACGACAGCGGCGCGCCGCCCGGGATCAGCGCCAGGTAGCCGGTGATCACGCCCAGCAGCACCGGCGCTGGCGCGCCGGCGATCCAGTAGGCCACGCCCAGCACGATGCCTTCCAGGATCGCGATCGAGCCCAGGCCGAGCGCCGTGCCGCGCACCGACAGCGGCAGCACGCGGCGCAGTTTTGCGTACTGGACGGGCGCCAGGCGCTGGCCGGCGCCGTCGATGTAATGCATCACGGCCGCGCCGTGCAGGTACAGCACGAACAGCGTCAGGAGCGTCAGGAACAGGTACAGCGCATTGGCCAGGATGGTCGAGCCCCAGACCCGCGCCGTATCGGTCAGATGCGGCATGAAGTCGCCCAGGGTGGTGCGCACGAGGGCGTTCAGGCCGCCCGGCACGGCCAGGTGCTCGAGCCACCAGGTGACGGCCGGTTCGGCCACCAGCGGCAGGCCGGTCAGCCAGGCCGGTACCGGCACGCCGGTCTGGTTGAAGCTGATGAGCAGGCGCTGCAGGCTGGCCAGTTCGCTGCTGAGCGTGTGGAACAGCAGGACCGACGGGCCCACGAAGCTGACGATCAGCAGAATCAGCATGAAGGCGGCGCTGGCCAGCGGTGGCCAGCCGCGGCGCAGCATGCGCTGGTGCAGCGGCCACGTGATCACGGCCAGGAGGCCAGCCCACGCGATCGAGCCGAGGAAGTGCTGGAGCAGCAGGGCCAGCGCGGTGGCAAACAGCACCGGCAGGATCCATTGAGTCTTGGTGCGCATACTGGCCTGGGTCGGGTTCATAAATTACTGGGGTGCGCAGGGGCCAGCGAGACAAAGCTCGCGGCGCCGACAAGTTTACAGCAGAGTCGTCGCCTTGGCAGGATAATTCAGGTGTACCTCCTGCAAAAGAGGAGTTTGCCGAAGCTTTACTTCGGAAAAACAGAAACCTCGCTCTATGAAGCCCCTATTGTCACCCGGATTGGCGTCGGTTGCCGGCGGGGCGTCTTTACCCAGCGTGCATTCCTGTCCGACAGCATACTGCCAAATCGTTTATATTGTTTGCCTTCTCAACGACGGAGCGGCCCATGCCCCGCACACCTGCCGCCAAATCAGCATCCCGCGCCGCGCCTGCGGCCGCGAAACCCACCAGGGTCGCCAAGCCCGTGAAGGCTGTCGCCAAGCCCGCCAAGCCCGCCGCAAAAACCAGCGTGAAGGCGGTGGTCAAGTCGGCCGCCAAGGCGCTGGCCAGCAGCCCGGCCCGCAAACCTGCCGCACCACGCGCCGCCGCCAAGCCGCCGGTGGTGCCGATCGTCGAACGTGCGCCCGCGGTAGAAGCGCGCCCGGCACTGGTGCGCGACAGCTTCACGATGCCGGAAAACGAGTATGCAGTGCTGCTGGAAGTAAAACAGGCTTGCCTGCGCGCCGGTGTCGACGTCAAGAAGAGCGAACTGTTGCGCATTGGCGTGGCCCTGCTGGGCCAGCTCGACGTGGCAACCTTGCAAGGCGTGCTGGCGGCGCTGCCGCAGCTCAAGACCGGACGGCCACCGGCGCAGGCGTAACGGCCAGGGCATCGCGCGCCGTCAGTGCAGCGCCGCGGCGCTGCTGAGTTCCTTGAGCTCGCGGATCGGGATGTTCGATTTTTCGTGCATACGCAGCAGGATCGTCGCGCCGACATTGAGTTTGCGATGGCGGATCTTGCTGATGATCGGTGGTTGCACTTCCAGCACGCGGCACAGCTCCGCGTCATTCTTCAACTGCATGCGCTCGATCAGTGTGTCGAGCAGCATATTGGGCACAAAGCTCGACGGCTCCAGCTCGCGTGCGCGTTGCATCGCCTCGAGCAGTTCCTGTTTTTTCTGTCGTACGGTCATGTCGATTCTCCCTGATGAAAACATGATTCAAGACAGACCGCTGGTTCTGGATTCCTTGCCTGTTCTGATAACTGTTGGTGGCAGGTCGTTGCGATATTACTACGATTGCGTCGCGCACGCTTCGGCTCATTTAACTAAATTCGCCGTATTCGAGCGTTTCTTCTCGGAACTTACGCTAATTTCAGGCCTGAGTGGGTCAGCAGCAGGACCTTGTCGGCCATGGCGGCCGCGGCGTGGGAGTGGGTGACCATGATGGCGCCGGCGCCATGCGCGCGCGTTTCGTCACGCAACAGCTGCAGGATACTGCCGGCGGTTTCGGGATCGAGGTTGCCGGTTGGTTCATCGGCCAGCAGCAGGGCCGGGCGGTGCACCAGCGCGCGGGCAATCGCCACGCGCTGCATCTCGCCGCCCGACAGCTGGCGCGGGAAGTCGCCGCCGCGTCCGTGCAGCCCCACTGCGTCGAGCATCGCATCCGCGCGGTCGAGTGGCGCCTTGTTCAGCAGCAGGGGCAGGGCAACGTTCTGGCGCAGCGTCAGGTGCGGCAGCACGTGGAAAGCCTGGAAGATGAAACCCATGCGGGTACGGCGCAGGCGCGTGGCGGCGTCGTCGTCCAGGTTCGAGATCGGCGTACCATCGATGATCACGCGCCCGCCGTCGGGCGTGTCCAGGCCCGCAATCAGGTTCAGCAGCGTTGACTTGCCGACGCCCGATTCACCCATGATCGCGACGAATTCGCCGGCCTTGAACACGTGCGAGAGTTCGGCCAGCACGGTGCGGCCGCCATACGATTTGGTGAGCTGGTCGAGTTCGAGCATCGGGTAAGGTGTCCGCAAGTAGGGTTAGCGCGTCAGTATCAACGCATCAGGGCGCGGCGCAGCGCATAACTGGCTGCATCGACCAGCGCCACCAGCACCAGCATCGCGATCACGACCGTGGCGGCGCTGGGCATCTGGAACAGCGACAGGTGGTACTTGAGCATCTGGCCCAGGCCCCCGGCCCCGACCACGCCCAGTACTGCCGCCGCGCGGATATTGTTTTCCCAGCGGTACAGCGTGTACGACAGCATCTGTGGCAGCGCCTGGGGCAGCGTCGCGTACAAAAACGCTGCCAGCGGCCGCACGCCGTTCGTGCGCAGGCTTTGCTCGGCGTGCGGCTCGATGTTTTCCAGCGCATCGGCAAACAGGCGCCCCAGCACACCGGCCGTGTGCGCGGCCAGCGCCAGCGTGCCGGCCAGCGGTCCCAGCCCCGCCAGCACCAGCAGCACTGCCGCCCACACGAGTTCGGGAATCGAGCGCAGCACATTGAGCACCAGCCGCGTCACGGCGCGCGCCGCGCGGCCCATGCGCCCGGCGCCGGCCAGCGCCAGCGGCATGGCGACGAGCGCCGCCAGGATGGTGCCGATGGCCGACATGGCCAGGGTTTCCCAGAACGCGACGAGTGTCTTGGCCAGGAACGCCGGTGCGGTGTCGGGCGGCGCGAAGCCGGCAAGGAATTCGGATGCCGAATCGATCGCTTCGCGCGTGAAGAAGGCGCTCCATTGCAGCGGCAGCGAGGCAAAGCTGGCGACGATCAGCGCCAGCAGGCCGCCGAGGATGAGCCAGGTGCCAGCCTGGCGTGGCGGCGGGGCAGGGATCGCGGTGCGCGAGGAGTTATTCACCTTCATCCGATCCTCCGGCGCAGCAGTTTTGACACCAGGTCGGCGCCGGCCACCAGCAGCACGAACATGATGAGCATGGTCGCCACTTCGCCGCCGGCCATCATCTTGGTCGATTCATCGAGCCGCTGGCCCAGGCCGCCGGCGCCGACGAAGCCCATCACGGCCGAGCCGCGAATCGCGCATTCCCAGCGGTACACGGTGTACGACACGAGTTCGGCGCTGGCATCTGGCAGGGCGCCATACAGCAGGGCCGGCAGGCGAGCGCTGCCATTGGCCAGCAGGACATCGGTCGCATGCGCGTCGGACGATTCGAGAATTTCGGCATACACCTTGGCCAGCATGCCCGAATACGACAGCGCGATCGCCAGCACCCCGGCGGTGGGGCCCAGGCCGACGATGCGCACGAACAGCAGCGCCCATACCAGCTCGGGCACGGAGCGCAGCACCATCAGGATCCAGCGCAGGACCTGGCGCACGACGCCGGCGAGCGGACGGATGCGCCCCGTGCCCAGGCGCGAAATCGACAGGCGCTCGCTGATGACGAAGGTGGCGGGAATGGCGACGATCAGCGCCAGCGTCAGGCCGGCAGTGGCAATCGCCACGGTCTGCCAGGTTTCGCGCAGCACCATCGCCAGGAAAGCAGGATCGGTTTCGGGCGTCAGAAAATCGCGCAGGAAGCCGCCGGCCGCGCGCAGGCTTTGCGCGTCGAACAGCAGCCATGGTTTGAATTCGGCCGCGACCAGCAGCGGATACAGCAGCAGGATGAAGACGACGGCGCCCATCAGGCGCGCGCGCCAGGCCGGGTCGGGATGCAGCACGGTCTTGCTCGTCATGCCTAGAAACAGGCGCCGACGGCGATTTGGGCGGGCGTGTCGTGTGGCGGCGCCACGTGCGGCTCGACGTGTTCGTTGGCGTACAGGTCGGCGATCATGGTGTCGGTGACCTGCTCGCGCGGCGCGTCGAACACGATGCGCCCGTCGCGCAGGCCCACCAGGCGGCCGAACTGTTCACGCGCCAGATCCACCTGGTGCAGGCTGCACACCAGCGTGGCGTTGCGCTGGGCGGCTTCCTGGCGCAGCGTGGCCAGCGTGTGGCGGGCAAGGGCCGGGTCGAGCGCCGAGATCGGCTCGTCCACCAGCAGGGCTTCGGCATCGGACAGCAGCAGGCGCGCCAGGCCGCAGCGCTGGCGTTCGCCACCCGAGAGGCGGTCGACGCGCGCATACAGCTTGTCGCCCAGCGAGAAGCGCGACAGCGCGGCGTGCGCTGCATCGGGGTCTTGCGGGCGCATGAGCGACTTCAATGCCTGCCACAGCGTCCAGTGCGGCAAGCGCGCCGCCAGCACGGCCGTGACGACGCGCTGGCGCGCCGGCAGTGGCGGTGTCTGCGGCGCCAGGAACAGGCGCGCGCGCAGCCGGTGGCGCGCGGCATGCGGCAGGTGCCATGGTTCCTGGCCCAGGATTTCCAGCGTACCTTCGCTCGGTTGGTGCGCGCTGGCCAGCGTGGCGAGTAGCGTGGTCTTGCCGGCCCCGGACGGGCCGATCAGGGCAACCTGTTCACCGGCGCCGATCGTGAGGTCGAGCGCGTGCAGGGCAGCCGCGCGGCTGCCCGTCAGGTGGCGCACGGTCACGCCGCGCAGGCGAAAGGTCGCCATCGTGCGATTACTTCAGCAGACCGGCGTTTTTCGCCGCCGCTTCGATCGCGCCGTAGTTGGCGGTCTTGGTCGGCACGAAGCGGGTCGCGCGCTGCAGTTCGAGGATTTCCTTGCCCTGCGGGGTCGAATCGTCCAGCGCCAGGAAGGCGTCGGTGATTTTCTTTTTGAGGGCCGGGTCCATGTCGGTGCGCACGGTCCAGTTGTAGTCGAAGTAGCCAGGGGTCGTGTAGAACACGCGCACTTGTTTCGGATCGACCTTTTTCGCCTCGACCAGTTTTTCCCAGACCGAGATGTTCAGCGCGCCCGCATCGACCTTGCCGCCGGCAACAGCAGCCACGGTCGCGTCATGTGCGCCCGAGAAGGCGATGCGCTTGAGGTCAGTGTCCGGATTGATCTTGGCGCCCAGCAGGAACGAGCGCGGCATCAGGTGACCCGAGGTCGACGATTCCGAACCGAAGGCCAGCGTCTTGCCCTTCAGGTCTTCCAGCTTGTTGATGGTCGGCACGGTGGTGATGAAGACCGAGCGGAATTTTTCGTCTTCCACGCGCTGCACCAGCGGGGTGACCTGGCCCTTGCTGCGCACATTCGCCTGGACAAACGTAAAGCCGCCGAACCAGACCATGTCGATCTTGCGGTTGACCAGGCCTTCCACCGACGCGGCGTAGTCGGTCACCGGGGTGAATTCCACCTTCAGACCCGTGGCCTTGGCCAGGTAATCGCCCAGCGGCTTGAACTTGCGCTGCAGTTCGGTCGGCGATTCGTCGGGAATGGCCGAAACACGCAGCACGCCGTTGCTCTGCGCGTGGGCGGCGCCCGCGATCAGCATCGTGCCGGCAGCGGCGGCGCACAGGGTTTTGAGAACGTTGCGGCGGAAGGACAGGGTCATGGGGGCTCTTGTCTAAAAAGTAATGAAACGAGGCTGACCCGAGGGGCAGCACGCTTGGCGTGAGGCAGACTAGGCGAATCCGGGGAATCCGCTATGATAGCTAAAACAGCAATACACAGAGAAATAAACAAAGAACTACCAGAACTACGCGAAGCAAAACTCACAGGCCATCTCGCATGGTGCGTCGTGGCGGCACGAATGATAAACCCTATGCTGACATCCTGTACACCCGAAGACGTCGCGGCGCCCCGTCACAGCGCGCACGAAGCCGACGAACTGCACACCGGTCTGCAGGCGCCAGCCGCCTGGATCTCCCCCAAATACCTGTATGACGCACTTGGCTCGAAATTATTCGAAGCGATCTGCGAACTGCCAGAGTATTACCCAACGCGCACCGAAGCGTCGATCTTTGAGCGCTATGGCGCCGAAATCGCCCGTTCCGCAGGCACCGGCGCGACCCTGATCGATCTCGGCGCCGGTAACTGCGCCAAGGCAGCGGCGCTGTTCCCGCTGTTGCAGCCAGCGCAGTATGTGGCGATCGACATTTCCACCGACTTCGTGCACGACGCCCTGGCGCGCCTGCGCCAGCGGTTCCCGCAAATTGCGATGGAAGCGCTGGGGATGGATTTCTCGTCAAGCTTCGAATTGCCGCCGCAGGTCAATGCCGGCCGGCGCCTGTTCTTTTATCCGGGCTCGTCGATCGGCAACTTCACGCCGGACGAAGCGCAGGGTTTTCTGACGCGTCTGCGCGCGCAGTGCGGCAACGATGGCGGCGTGCTGATCGGCATCGACCTGGCCAAGGATGCCGCCACGCTCGACGCCGCCTACGATGACGCGCTGGGCGTTACCTCGGCCTTTAACCTGAACCTGCTGCGCCACGTGAACCGCCTGATTGACGCCGACTTCGACATCAAGGGCTGGCAGCACCGGGGCGCCTACAACGCGGCCATGGGCCGCATCGAGATGCATCTGGAGGCGCGCAGTGCGCAGACTGTGCACTGGCGCGGTGGCGAGCGCCGCTTCGCGGCCGGCGAGCGCATCCACACCGAGAACAGCTATAAATACCAGCAGGCCGACGCGATCGGACTGCTGGAGCGCTCCGGTTTCGAGGCCACGCACGTCTGGACCGATCCGCACAGCTGGTTTGCCGTCATTCACGCACAGGCGATCGCATCATGAACATGATGCGCGACGACAGCTTGCCACGCGCGTTTGCGCAGGTACGTACCCGTTCCCTGGAACTGGCCGAGGGTTTGTCCGACGAAGACTGCGTCGCGCAGTCGATGCCGGACGCGAGCCCGATGAAATGGCATCTGGCGCACACGACGTGGTTTTTTGAAACCTTTATCCTCGAACCGCGCGAAGCCAACTTTGCGCCGTTTCATCCGGCATTCAGGGTGTTCTTCAACTCGTATTACAACGGCGTGGGCAACAAGCATCCGCGCGCGCAGCGCGGGCTCTTGACGCGACCTGGCATGCGTGTCGTCAGGGACTACCGCGCGAATGTCGACCGCCGTATCGCCGATTTGCTGGCTGGCGGCATCGACGAGACGCTGGCCACGCTGATCGAACTGGGCCTGCAGCACGAACAGCAGCACCAGGAACTGATGCTCACCGACGTCAAGCATTTGCTGGCGCAGAATCCGCTGTACCCGGCGTATGCGACGGACGCCATGGCGCCGTCCTCACCGGCCGAGCCATTGGCCTGGCTCGATTTCGAAGGTGGCCTGGCCGAAGCTGGCTATGGCGGCAAGGGCTTTTGCTTCGACAACGAATTGCCGCGCCACCGCACCTATGTCGCGCCGTTTGCGCTGGCCTCGCGCCTGGTGACCAACGGCGAATTCCGCGCGTTCATCGAGGCCGGCGGTTACCGCGATCCGGCGTTGTGGCTGGCCGAAGGCTGGGACCGCGTCAACAGTGGCGAGATCACCCAGCCGCTGTACTGGGTGGAGCAAGCGGATGGCTGGTACGAATTCACGCTGCACGGCCTGCAACCGCTCGACCCCGAGCGGCCCGTCACGCACATCTCGATGTACGAGGCGGATGCCTTTGCCCGCTGGTCGGGAGCGCGCCTGCCGACCGAATTTGAATGGGAATTTGCGGCGCGCCAGGCCTGCCTGGGCAGCGGCCCGGCGCATCATCCGGATGCTGCCAGCGGCGCCGGCTTGCAACAGATGTTCGGCGCCTGCTGGCAATGGACCAGCAGCAGCTACGCCCCGTATCCCGGCTTCGCACCGGCCCCGGGCGCGATCGGTGAATACAACGGCAAGTTCATGATCAACCAGTATGTCTTGCGCGGCTCGTCCTGCGCCACGCCGGGCGGTCACGCACGGCCCAGCTACCGCAACTTCTTCCCGACAGGCGCGCGCTGGCAATTTTCCGGCATTCGCCTCGCCCGATGAGTCGTCGGCGTGACTGGACGGCGCGCCTGAAAGATCAGCGCGCCAATGTCTACATCCTGAATCATCCGCTCAAGTTCACGCTGCAAGTCCTGAAGGGGTTCCGCGCCAACCAGGGCTTGCTCCTGGCGGGCGCCGTGGCCTATTACGCGCTGCTGTCGATCGTGCCGTTTTTGATGCTGGTGATGGTGGTGCTGTCGCACTTCATCAACCCGGCCGAGTTGCTGGAAACGCTCAGCCGCTACCTGCAATTGCTGGTGCCGGGGCAGTCGGCGCCCATCGTGGCCGAGGTGGCGCACTTCCTGGACGACCGGCAACTCATCACCTGGGTACTGGCGGTGACGATGCTGTTCTTCAGTTCGCTTGCCTTCACGGTGCTGGAAAACGCGATGAGCGTGATCTTCGTGCACCGCGTGGCGATCCGGCGCCGGCATTACCTGGTGTCAGCCGTGCTGCCGTACTGCTACATCCTCGCGCTGGGCGTGGGCATCATGGTCGTCACGCTCGTGGCGGGCGCGCTGCAGGTCATGGGGCGCGAAAGCGTGTGGCTGTTCAACTATGAATGGTCGCTGAACGGCGTGTCCGGTGCGCTGCTGTATCTGCTGGGGCTGATCGGCGAGATTCTCGTGCTCACGTCGATCTACCTGGTGATGCCGGTGGGCCGGCTGTCGATCTGGCATGCCGCCATCGGTGGCGTGACGGCAGCGCTGCTGTGGGAAGCGGCGCGTCACATTCTGGTCTGGTATTTTTCGACGCTGTCGCAGGTGAACCTGGTGTATGGCTCGATGACGACTGCCATCGTCGTCATGTTTTCGCTCGAGATCGCAGCCACGCTGCTGCTCCTGGGCGCGCAGGTAATCGCGGAGTACGAGCGGGTCGGCCTGGTGCCCGACGATACGGCGCAAGACCCAATGACAACGGCGCCAGACGCAGCCCGGTAAGTTCCGGGTGCTCCTGGCGCCATTGGGGGCGCTACTGGCCAGCGACTAGCTTACTTGTCGTCCTTCTTGGTGATGAACACGCTGGCGATACAGCTACCGGCGATCAGCACAGCCACGACGGTCAGCGAAGCCTGCACTGGCACGTGGTACCACGGCATGATCAGCATCTTGACACCGATGAAGGTCAGGACCATTGCCAGGCCATACTTGAGCAGGTGGAAGCGGTCAGCCACGTCCACCAGCAGGAAGTACAGCGCACGCAAACCCAGGATTGCAAACATGTTCGACGTGAACACGATGAACGGATCGGTCGTGATCGCGAAGATGGCCGGGATCGAGTCGACCGCGAACACCAGGTCGGTCACTTCGATCAGGATCAGCACCAGGAACAGCGGGGTGACATAGCGCACGCCGTTGATCCGCACAAAGAACTTCTCGCCATGGTCGCCTTCGGACACTTTCAGGTGTTTGCGGGCAAACTTCAGGATCGGGTTGTTGACCACGTCTGGTTCTGCATCGACGGCTACCAGCATGCGGATACCCGTGAACAGCAGGAACGCGCCGAACAGGTACAGCACCCAGCTGAATTCACTCACGACCCACGCACCGGCGCTGATCATGATGGCGCGCATGATGATCGCACCGAGCACACCGTAGATCAGGACACGGCGCTGGTACTGCTGCGGCACCTGGAACGCGGTAAAGATCAGCAGGAACACGAACACGTTATCGACCGACAGCGCTTTCTCGATCAGGTAACCGGAGAAGAACTCCAGCGCTTTCTGGTCCGCGATTTCCGAGCCGACGCTGCCTTTCAGATACCACCAGAGGCCGGCATTGAACAGCAGGGCCATGCTGACCCAGACCAGCGACCAGATACCCGCTTCCTTGACGCTGACCTTGTGCGCCTTGTTACCGCCAAAGACGAACAGGTCGAGCGCCAGCATCACCAGCACGAAGCCGACGAAGCCAGCCCACATCATGGGGCTTGCAATGGTTTCCAGACCGTTCATGGGTTGCTCCCTTCATGGCGCAGCGAGTGCAGCCGGTTGTCCTGCGCCCGTGCGCAGGAATGGTGGACAGGATGTGTCATTGGTATGGCACCTATAGTTTGTGGTGAGGACTCGACTATAGGGGACCGTGAAGCATCGTACAAATCGAATATAATTTCATATAACATCGAATTTAACGATGTATTGAACAGTCCATGTTATTGGAGAGACCATGTCCGCGCTGAACTACAAGCACCTGCGTTACTTCTGGATGGTGGCCAAGACCGGCAGCATCGCCAAGGCCGCCTCGCAACTGAACCTGACGCCCCATTCGATCTCCGGGCAATTGTCCGAATTTGCCGATGTGTTGGGTGTGGCGCTGTTTCGCAAGTCCGGTCGCAGCCTCGAGCTGACCGACACGGGCCGCCGCATCGTCAGCTATGCCGAGACGATCTTCAGCACCGGCGATGAACTCCTCGAACTGGTGCGCGACAAAAGCTTTGCGACGATGTCGTTTCGGATTGGCTGCGCCGATTCGGTGTCGAAACTCATTGCCTGCCAGCTGGTGGAGCCGGCGTTGAAGCTGAAGGAGCCGGTGCGGCTGATCTGCCGCGAAGGGCGCCTTGACAGCCTGATCGGCGACCTCGCCGTGCACCGGCTCGACCTGGTCATTGCCGACCGGCCGATCCCCGGGCATTTCAGCGTGCGCGCCTATAACCACCTGCTGGGCCAGAGTCCGATGACGGCACTGTGCACGCAGGCGCTGGCGGCCACGTTCGACCAGCCGTTCCCGGCCTGCCTGCACAATGCGCCGATGTTATTGCCGGGCGAGGATTTCGCGATCCACCAGCGCCTGTTGCGCTGGCTGGAGCAGGCCGAGGTGCATCCGCACATCGTCGGCGAATTCGACGACAGCGCGATGATGAATGCCTTCGGCCAGTCAGGGGCAGGGGTGTTCTTCGTGCCGACGGTGATTGCGGCGCAGGTCAGCCAGCAATACCAGGTGGTGGCGCTGGGCCAGATCGATGGGGTGGTGGAGCAGGTGTATGCGATCACCACCGAGCGCCGGATGAGTCATCCGGCCACGGTGGCGATCAGTACGCTGGCGCGCGACAAGCTGTTCGTTTGATGCGCGCCATGGCTGTCGTTACGGCTTGACGCTGATGCCCGGCACGCCGGCAGCCATGTGGCCAATGATCGCCGCGTCGGCAAAGCCTTCACGCGCGAACAGCGCCAGCACCTCGTCGGCAGCTGCCGGGTCGCACGCCACCAGCAGGCCGCCCGAGGTCTGTGGATCGGTCAGCAGCGCGCGCTGCTCGGGCAGGATCGCCACGTCGAGCTGCACGTCCTTGCCATACGCTTCCCAGTTGCGCCCGGATGCACCCGTGAAATAGCCGTCCTGCGCCAGTTGCAGCACGCCCGGCAGCAGCGGAATGTTCGGCATGTCCAGCGTGGCATGCAGCTTTGCGCCCCGCGACAGTTCGAGCAGGTGACCCAGGAGGCCAAAGCCGGTGACGTCGGTCAGCGCGTGCACGCCCGGCATGTCGGCCAGCAGGCGCCCGGGCTTGTTCAGTTTGGTCGTGTTGGCGATCATCGCTGCATAGCCGTCAGCGCCCAGCTTGTCTTTCTTGAGCGCGGCCGACAGCACGCCCACGCCCAGCGGCTTGCCGAGGATGAGCACGTCGCCATCGCGGGCATCGGCATTGCGTTTGACTTTCGATGGATGCACGAGGCCCAGTACCACCAGGCCATAGATCGGCTCGACCGAATCGATCGTGTGGCCGCCCGCAATCGGAATGCCCGCTTCGGCGCAAATCGACTCGCCGCCGCGCAGGATCTGGCCGATCGTGTCGAGCGGCAGCTTGTTGATCGGCATGCCGACCAGCGCCAGCGCCATGATCGGCGTGCCGCCCATCGCATACACGTCCGAGATCGCATTGGTGGCGGCGATACGGCCGAAGTCGAACGGGTCGTCGACGATCGGCATGAAGAAATCGGTGGTGGCGATCAGGGCCTGTTCATCGTTGAGCTTGTAGACCGCGGCGTCGTCGGCCGTCTCGATGCCAACCATCAATTCCTTGGGCACGGGGAAGCCATGCGACGACTTCAGGATCTCGGCCAGCACGCCGGGCGCGATCTTGCAGCCGCAGCCGCCGCCGTGCGAGAACGAAGTGAGTTTGATGGGTTGGTCGCTGGTGCTCATGGGATGTCCGGTAATCGTTGATCGTCTTGGATTATCCACCATGTGGCGTGGACGTGCATGGCATACGGGCCAATACACCTGTGAGGCCCACGAAAAATACCTGTCGGCGTAGGGTGGGCGGGTTTCCCGCCCACGCGTTCAACACGTCTTGGCATACCGCCGAGCGACCATTCGCTTGAACGCGTGGACGGCATAGCCGTCCACCCTACGTCATGCCAAGTTGGTTCGAACGCGCGGACGGCGGGCATAAAAAAACGGCTGCCGAAGCAGCCGTTTCTTGATTCACGCAGGGTGATTACTCGCCGAACGAACGACGCACGCCGTCGGCCGAACGTGGGTGGGCACCCTTGTAGCCGCCTTCGCGACGGGCCGGCTGGCCTTCACGCGGGGCGCTGAAACGGTTGCCGTCACGTGGCGCGCTTGGTGCACGTGGTGCGGCGCCTGGTGCGCGGGCCGGGCCGGCTTCACGCGGGCCACGGTCAGCGTAACGGCTTTCCGACGGGGCGCCACGGGCGCCGCTCGGTGCGCGGTCGGCATAGCCTTCACGCGCGCCGGATGGCTTCGAGAAACCGCGCGATGCCGGCTTGGCCGACGGGCTGCGGCCGTCGCCTGGCTTCCAGCCGGCGCGGGCTGGTGCTGCAGCGCGCTTTGGCTCGAAACCTTCGACGACAGCGACCGGGATCGGCTGGCGCGTGAAGCGCTCGATGCGGCGCACGTTCATGCTTTCGGCGTGGTTCACCAGCGAGACGGCGACACCGTTACGGCCAGCGCGACCGGTACGGCCGATGCGGTGGACGTAGTCTTCCGGGAACTTCGGCAGGTCGTAGTTGACGACGTGGGTGATGCTTGGCACGTCGATGCCGCGCGCGGCGACGTCGGTTGCGACCAGCACCTTGATGCTGCCACGACGCATGCTGTCCAGCGTGCGGTTACGCGCGCCTTGGTGCATGTCGCCATGCAGTGCGGCAGCAGCGAAACCGGCGATGTTCAGGCGGTCGGCGATCGTATCGGCGTCACGCTTGGTGGCGGTGAAGACCACGGCCTGGTCCATCGATTCGTCGCGCAGCAGGTGGTCCAGCAGGCGATTCTTGTGCGACAGGTCGTCGACGAAGTGAACGCGCTGCGAGATGTTCTCGTGGCGGTTGGTCGCGCTGGCGATCTGGATCGTCATCGGATCGGTCGTGATGCGACGCGCCATGTTGCCGACGACGCCATCCAGCGTGGCCGAGAACAGCATGGTTTGACGGGCCGATGGGGTCGCGGCAACGATTTTCTCGATGTCGTCGATGAAACCCATGTCCAGCATGCGGTCAGCTTCGTCAAGCACGAGGATTTCGAGCTGCGAGAAGTCGATCTTGCCCGATTCCATGTGGTCGATCAGGCGGCCTGGGGTGGCAACCAGAATTTCAGGATTTTTGGCCAGCAGTTGCATCTGTTTCGGGTACGGCATGCCGCCCAGGATCGAGACGCAGCGCAGGCGGCGCATGTGCGCCGTGTACTGTTCGGTGGCAGCCGAGACTTGCAGGGCCAGTTCGCGGGTCGGGGTCAGCACCAGCATTTTTGGCTGGGCAGCCTTGAAACGGACGCGCTCGCCTTTGGCGCGGGCAGCCTGGGCTTCTTGCGCAGCGGTCTTGCTGGCTGGCGTTTCTTCAGCGTTGGCCAGCTTGTTCAGTGCTGGCAGCATGAAGGCGGCAGTCTTGCCCGAACCGGTTTGCGACGAGACCAGCAGGTCGCGGCCGGCGATGGCGGCAGGAATGGCTTGCGCCTGGACTGGCGTAGGGGTGGTGTAACCGGTATCGGCAACAGCCTGGACGAGGGACGCGTGGAGGCCTAGGGCTTCAAAACTCATGTGATCTGTACTTTCGGAATAAATCAAATACGCTCGCACGGATGGCGCGAACGAAAAAATGCAACGCGAACCAACAAACGAAATGACTCAGAATGAAAGAAATTTCGGCACAAAAGCTTTGCGCCGGGACGGTGTCTGAAAGCGACACACAGGGCGGGAGGGCTTTAGAAAGGCGCTCTAATGAGCTGCCTGGGGTTTGCGGTGCTGCTTGGATGACTGCCTTGCTGCTGCCGCATCTGGATGTTTTCAGAAACGGGCGCGATGTCGCAGTGCACAAACCGAACTATACAGGTTTTTCGGCCTTCGTGCACGGACCCTTTGAAAATCGTATAACTGGCTGCGTGCGAAACAGCGGCCAGCACCCCCGTGGCGGGGATGCTGGCCAAGGATCAGCGCTGCTTGCGCTTGGACGACGTATTGCGGGAAATGCGCTTGCTGTCCTTGCTCACGCCAGCCTTGGTCTTGAACCGGCTGGTGGTGCGCTTGACGATGCCACGGTCGGCTTCGAACGCGACGACGGCGTTGTCGATGATGTTCTCGGCAATGTCGCCATGGCTCGAGGTCGAGATTTTCGGCACCAGGATCGTCGAGCCCACTTTCAGGAGCGACTGCGCCGGGATGTTGTTGGCCTGGCGGATGACTTCTGGTGTGGTGCCGAACTTCGAGGCCAGCGAAGCGATGCTCACGCGCGCACCGGTGATCTTGTGCGTGGTCCAGGTGGACAGCGCCTGGCCCCATTGCGCGAGGTTCAGGTGGAATTTCTCGGCGTTTTCTTTCGGCAGCAGGATCTGGGTCTGGGCGCCGCCGATGATGACCGGTTTCTTGAACTGCGGATTGAGCGCCTTGAATTCGTCGAGCGACATCTCGGCCAGCTGGGCGGCAACTGCCAGATCGATGTCACTGGTCTTGTCGACCGTGGTGAAATACGGCTGGTTGTCGATGGCTGGCAGCACGACGCCATAGTTGCCCGGATTGGCGATCACGTTCTTGACCGCCTGCAGCTTTGGCACGTAGTTGCGCGTTTCTGCTGGCATCAGGTCGGCCAGACTTTCGAAATCGGTCGGCTTGCCTTCGGCCTGGTTTTTCTTGATGGCGCGCTGCACATTGCCTTCGCCCCAGTTATACGCAGCCAGGGCCAGCGGCCAGTCGCCGAACATCGTGTACAGGCGCTGCAGGTAGTTCAGCGCTGCATCGGTGGACGCCACAACGCCGCGCCGCTCATCCTTGAACATGTTCTGCTTGAGGTCGAAATCCTTGCCCGTGCCCGGCACGAACTGCCACAGGCCGGCAGCGTTCGCGCTCGACATGGCTTGCGGGTTGAAAGCCGATTCGATCACCGGCAGCAGTGCCAGCTCGGTCGGCATGCCGCGCTTTTCGAGCTCGGACACCACGTGGTAGAGGTAAGGGGAGGCGCGGCCGGAGATGCGTGACAGCGTGGCGGGGTGATTGGCGTAGGCCTGGGTATGACGGGTGACGAGCGCGTTGTTCAGATCGGGAATCGCGTAGCCGCTGCGGATGCGGCCCCAGACGTCGGTTTCGCGGTATTCATCGAGTTTGGTCTGGACTTGCGAGGGTGCTGCGGTGGTGCGGCTGCCGATTGCGGCAGACTGGACTGTGGGCAGCGAGGCTGCGTCCATGGCGAAACTGAGGGGTGACGCGGCCAGGAAGGCCAATGCAGCCAGTGCGAAGGTAGGACGTTTCGTGTTGTGCATAGCTTTCCAGTGTTGCGTTCAGGAACGAACGGACCGAGGACAAGGAGGCATAGTACGTAGGGATTGTCGAGCGCGTCAAGATGTATGACGCCTTCGTTACAATAAAAATGCCCTCTAGAATCGCGTACGTTGACATCATGAACACAGAAGATGCCATCAGGATCATCGAAATTAATGAACCGCTGGTATTTTTGGTCAGCAGCACCAAGATTTGGCGGCGTTATCCACTGCGCATACGACCGCATCGGGCCAACCTTACCCCCGGGGCGGGGTCGATCTATGAGCACACGCAAAGAGTGCGTACAATCCGGCTTTTGCAGTCTGCATTGCTATTGAAAGTCTTCTATGAGCACTCCCAACCTCAACGCCGACGATGACGCCATCATCGGCGCGACCCGCAACTGGCTCGAACGCGCGGTAATCGGCCTGAATCTGTGCCCGTTTGCCAAGGCCGTGTACGTCAAGGAGCAGGTGCGCTATGTCGTTGCCACCGCGACCACGCCCGAGCAATTGCTTGAAACGTTAATGGACGAGCTGCAGCACCTGTCCGACACCGATGCCGCCAGGATCGACACCACGCTGATCATTCACCCGTTCGTGCTGGGCGATTTCGAGGATTACAACGAGTTTTTGGACGTGGCCGATGCCGCGCTCGAGGACATGCAGCTGGATGGCGAGCTGCAGGTCGCCAGCTTCCATCCCTTATATCAGTTTGCCGACACCGACATCAACGATATCTCGAATTACACGAACCGCGCGCCATACCCGATCCTGCACTTGCTGCGCGAAGAGAGCATCGAGCGCGCGGTGGCAGCCTTCCCGCAGGCGGAAGACATCTTCGAAAAGAATATCGAGACGATGGAACAGCTTGGACACGACGGTTGGGACAAGCTCCATGTCGGACCAGCGTGAAGCGGGCGGGGCCAGCCCTGCATCAGTAACACCGGTAACACCCGGAACCCCGGCCGGCCGGCCGGACACGCCGTGCGTGGCGGTATGCTCGACCACCTTCGACGAAGTCTGCCGCGGCTGCGGCCGCACTGTGGCCGAGGTCGCCCACTGGGTGTCGATGAGCGCCGACGCCAAGGAGCTCGTCTGGCAGCGCATCCTGGCGCAGGGTTACCCGCGCCGGAACAAGTAACCGCGGCCTGCCGCTTATTTAATAGCTGCCGATAAAGTCGCGCTTGCCGATCGGCACGCCGTTGTGGCGCAGGATCGCGTACGCGGTCGTCACGTGGAAGCAGAACTGCGGCATCGCGAAGTGGGTCAGGTAGACCGCGCCGGTGTCGAAGTGGCGTGCGCGTTCGCCGCTGCCATGGGTGATCGGGCGGGTTGCGCCGGCGTCGATGTCCGCTTGCTCCAGGCTGTCCAGGAAACCGACGGTACGCGTGATGCGCTGCTGCAGTTCGGTGAAGGTGCGCTCGCCGTCTTCATAGCGCGGCGATTCGATGCCGGCCAGGCGCGCCCCGGCGCCTTTGGCGAAATCCGTGGCGAGCTGGATCTGGCGCGCCAGCGGGAACATGTCGGGAAACAGCCGGGCCTGTAGCAGGGCATCCGGTTCGATGCGCCGCTCCAGCGCATGGGCCTCGGCTTTTTCGAGCACGCCGGCCAGGGCGTCGAGCAATTGGCGAAACACCGGCACCGAAGCGGCGTACAGGGAATGACTCATCAGATTCTCCTCGATTGGAAACGCGTTCATGACAATCCATCATAGCAAGTCTGGTCGCGCGTTGCCGACGGTTGGTTATGCGCCGTTAGCTAGTGACGCTTAGCAAGCGACGGCGCATAATCGCGTTTTTTACACCAAATCAGTAAAACCAGCGCCAGCGGCGCCAACGCCATGTCCACATCGTCATCCGCCACTCCCACCATCCTGTCGCGCCTGGGCAGCCTGTATGGCCGCTCGCTGTACCGCGCCTTGTTGCTGGTGGTGTTCGTCGGGCTGGCGGGGCCGGCGGCCGTGGGCAGTTATCTTCTGATCGGGGTGCAGGAGCGCGCTGCGGTTGCCGCGGCGCTCGACGACTCCCTGCAGCGCAATGCAGAGATCCTCGCGCTCGGCGTGCAGGAGCCGCTCTGGAACCTGGACCCCGACACGGCGCGGCCGCTGCTCGATGCGATGCTGCGCGATCCGGCCGTCGTCATGGTTGAGCTGCATGGTCCGCAGGGCGAGGTCGTGCTGCGGGTGCGCTCGCCCACGCGTCCCCTTGGCCGTGTGCTCAGCGCCGAACGGCCGGTCGTGGTGCGTGGCGAGACGATCGGCACCGTGCGTCTCGAGATGGACGACTACCGCAGCCAGCAGGAGCTGCGCCGCAAGCAGCGCAACTACGCGCTGGTGGTCGTGGGGCAGGTTGCCGTTTCGCTGCTGCTGATCGCGCTGCTGCTGCGGCGCCGGCTGCTCTCGCCGCTGCGCCGCCTGATGGGTTTTTCCGACCGGCTGGCGCGCGCCGACTTCGATACGCCGCTGGCACTGTCAGCGGCCGACGAGCTGGGGCGTCTGGGCCGGCAGATGGAGCACATGCGCCTGGCCATTCGCGATCTGTTCGCCGATATCGCGCGGCGTGAAGAGCAATTTCGCAGCATCGTGAATCAGGTCCCCGGCGCCGTGTTTCGCGTGCGCGCCGGCGGGGCCATCGAATTCGTGAGTGATGCGATCGAAGACATCACCGGCCACTCGGCAGAGCATCTGATGCGCGCCACGACCGACGACTGGAGCGATATCGTGCATCCGGAAGACCGGCGCAGGTACAGCCACACGGTGCGCCACGCCGCGCGTGTTGGCGATGCGTATCAGCTGGAATACCGGATCATCGATGCCCACGGCGTGGAGCGCTGGGTGCAGGAAAGCGGCCAGCCGCAGGGATTATCGGGCGTGGCCGCGCTGGACGGCGCAGTGCGGATCGATGGCATCATCTCGGATATCAGCGAGCGCAAGCACAACGAGATGCGCATCGAAGCGCTGCTCACCGAGCAGGGCGCGATCCTCGACAACGTGATGTTCGGCGTGCTGTTCGTGCGCCAGCGCCGCATCGTCTCGAGCAACCGGCGGGGCGAAACGCTGTTCGGCTATGACGAGGGCCAGATGGTCGGCCAGTCGACCGAGATTCTGTACCCCACGCGGGAGGATTACGAGCAGACCGCCATGACGCAATACCCGCTGCTGGCGCGGCGCATGGACCTGGGCGAGGAGCACCAGCTGCGCCATCGCGACGGCAGCCTGTTCTGGTGCCTGGTGAGCGGTTCGGCGCTCGACCCGGCGTACCCGGACGAAGGCAGCATCTGGGTGTTCGCCGACATCACCGAGCGCAAGCTGGCCGAAGAAAAGCTGCGCCTGTCGGCCACGGTGCTCGAGCACATCGCCGATGGCGTGATGGTGCTGGACGTGTCGGGCCGGATCGTCGCCGTCAACCCGGCCTTCACCTGCATCACCGGCTACAGCGAAGAAGAGGCGGTGGGGCGCGAGTCGAGCATGATGCGTGGGCGGCTCCAGGACGACGCCTTCTATCACAAGCTGTGGCGCGAGCTGGACGAGACGGGCTTCTGGCGGGGCGAGATCTGGGACACGCGCCGCGATGGCGAAGCGTATCTGGAGTCACTGACCGTCACCGCAGTGCGGGGCGACGCCGGCGCGATCACGCATTATGTGTCGGTCTTCAGCGACATCACGCGCGCGCGCGAATCGCAGAACCAGCTCGATCACCTGGCGCACCACGATCCCCTGACCGCGCTGCCTAACCGCCTGCTGTACCACGACCGCCTGCGCCACGCGATGACGCGCGCGCAGCGTGACGGCCAGCAGCTCGCGGTGCTGTTCATCGACCTCGATCGCTTCAAGAACGTCAACGACACGCTGGGGCACCACGTCGGCGACGAACTGCTCAAGCAGGCCGCCAGCGCGCTGGCCCGCTGTCTGCGCGAAGGCGACACGCTGGCGCGCCTGGGCGGCGACGAATTCATCGTGCTGCTCGAGGATATCGGCGGCGTCGCCGGCGCGACCCGCGTGGCGGCCAAGCTGATTGCGATGTTCGAGCAGCCGTTCATGGTGTCCGGCTACGAGCTGTTTGTCACCGGCAGCGTGGGCATCAGCCTGTATCCGCAGGACGCGCAGGACATGCACATGTTGATCCGCAATGCTGACGTGGCAATGTACCAGGCCAAGGCGCGCGGGCGCAACGGCTACCAGTTCTATGCGGCGTCGATGAGTGGCGACGGCGTCGAGCGCCTGCGCATGGAAGGCCTGCTGCGCCGCGCGATCGACAAGAACGAGATCTATCTGGCGTATCAGCCGCAGGTCGAGATGGACACCGGCCGCCTGACGGGCGTCGAAGCGCTGGTGCGCTGGCACAGTGCCGAGTTGGGCCAGATCGGCCCGTGTCAATTCATCCCGCTGGCCGAAGACACCGGCTTTATCGGCCAGCTTGGCCAGTGGGTGCTGCAGGAAGCGTGCCGTCAGATGGTGGCGTGGGAAGCGCAGGGTTTGACCATGCCGAAGATCGCCGTGAACCTGTCGGTGCGCCAGTTCGAGCGCGGCGGCATGGCGGCGATCGTCACCGAGGTGCTGGAATCGACTGGCCTCGCGCCGCATCGCCTGCAGCTGGAAGTGACCGAGTCGATCATCATGAATACGGGCGACGCGCTGCAATACGTGAAGGACCTGCATGCGATCGGCGTGGGGCTGGCGATCGACGACTTCGGCACCGGCTATTCTTCGCTGGCGTACCTGAAGCAGTTACCGGTGCACACGCTCAAGATCGACCGCAGCTTCATCAAGGATATCTCGCAGGGACCGGACGACGAGGCCATCGCGGTTGCCATCATCCAGCTTGGCAAGAGCATGAACCTGTCGGTGATTGCTGAAGGTGTCGAGCGCGCGGATCAGGCGGCGTTCTTGCTGCGCCATGGGTGCAATCTGGCGCAGGGGTATTTGTATGGGAAGCCGGTGGCGGCGGGTGAGATTCTGGCGCGCTGGGGCGGGCAGGTTTAGTTGGCGCCGCCCAGCAGCAGCCGCAGATTGCAGTCGCGCTGCCATTCGCGGCGCTCATCGCTCGATTGCGCCAGGCGCGCCAGTTCGGCCGGCGCGATCTCGGCCTGGGCCTGGATCAGGCGATCGGCCACGCCGCCATCGGGCACCATCGTGCCGAAGAACGCCACGGTGTCGCCGCGCTGCAGCAGCAGCGTCGGGAAGTTGTCGACATCAAGGTCGCCGACCAGGGCGGCCTGGTCTTCGATGTCGATCCAGATGAAGTGCTTGTCCGGGTGGCGCGCGGCCAAGTTCTCGAACGTGGCGCGGTAGGTCGCGCAGGTGCCGCACCAGGCGGCGCACAGGCAGGCGACCGTCCAGGCGTCGTCATGGACGGCGGCGACGGCGGCGTCGAGGGTCGAAGAATCGAGGGTCAGGCTATGCATGGAGCGCATTTTACTCCGTGTTGCGCCGCAATGTGGCGGGGAAGGCCGAGCGGCATGGATGGCGCCCGGCCAAGCGGTTAAAATACGGGATGCCTACCATTCTTGCCATTGAAACCTCGGCCGAGCTGGCGTCTTGCGCGCTCCTGGTTAACGACGCCGTTATTGCCCGCGCTACGGCCGGCGTGCGCAGCCACTCGCAATCGATCCTGCCGATGGTGCAGGAACTGCTGCGCGAAGCCGGCATTGCGCTGGCGGACTGCGACGCCATTGCCTTCGGTGCCGGTCCCGGCTCGTTTACGGGTGTGCGCACGGCCTGCGGCGTCGCGCAGGGATTGGCGTACGGCGCCAATCTGCCCGTGCTGCCGATGGTGACGCTGGCCGCGATGGCTGAAAGCTGCCGGGCGCGCTGCGGCGCGACCGAGGTGCTGGCGGTGCTCGACGCGCGCATGGGCGAAGTCTATTGGGCGCAGTATCGCTTCGATGGCGCATGGCGTGAGGTGGTGGTGCCCACGCTGAGCGCGCCGCAGGCCGTGGCGCCGCTGGCGGTGGCTGGTCTGCAGGCGTGTGGCAACGGCTTCGAGGCGTACGCCGATGCCTTCGTCGGGCAGGCATTTGCGGTCGGCGCCATGGCGGACATCGTGCCACATGCGCGTGAGATGGCGCCCCTTGCCGTTGACGCACTGGCGGCCGGGCAGGGTGTGCCGGCAGCGCAGGCGCAGCCGATTTACCTGCGCAACAAGATCGCGTTCACCACGGCCGAGCGCCTGGTGATCAATGCCGCCAAGGCCGCCGCATGAGCGACCTGCAAGAGCTTGGCCTGCAACTGGCGCCGATGACGGCGGCCGACGTGGGCGAGGTGTGCGCGCTGGAGGCGAGCGTGTTTCCGTTTCCCTGGAGCCGCGGGAACTTCATCGACTCGCTCAACAGCGGCTACGATTGCTGGACCGTGCGCGATGATGCGGGCCAGCTGGCCGGCTACTACCTGTTGATGTATGCGCTCGACGAAGCGCACCTGCTCGACGTCGCGGTGGCGGCAAATCGCCAGCGCCAGGGACTGGGCCGGCGCTTGCTGGATGTGCTCGCGGCGCGCGCACGTACCCAGGGCATGACGTCGATCCTGCTCGAGGTGCGGCCGTCGAACGAGCGCGCTCTGGACGTGTACCGGCGCCATGGCTATGTCCATATCGGGCGCCGCAAGGGCTACTATCCGGCCGGCGCCGCGGGCCGTGAAGATGCCATCGTGATGAGGCTGGATTTATGAAGACCGTGAGTGGGCGCGATGCGCTGTTCCTGAACGAGATGGGGATCGGGCCGTTGTGGCAGTTGCGGGCGGCGGCTGCGCCGTCGACGGATGCTGCTGGTGACGATGTTGTCGACAGCGATGCTGGTGCCGCAGTCGATGCTGCGCCGGCGGTGGTGCCGGCGTCTGCTTCTGTTGCTCCTGCTGTTGCTGCACCTGCTTCTACACCGGTGCCGGTGCCCGATCCTGCGCCCGTCGCGCGCGGGATGACGCCGCTGTCGGCACCGCCGTATCGCAATCCGCCGCCTGTCGCCACTGACGCTGCGTGGGACGACGGCAGTGACGCCGCGCCGGCCGCGCCCGACGTGTCGACGCTCGACTGGGCGGGCTTGCGCCAGGCGATTGCCGGTTGCAAGGACTGCGCATGCGGGGAAGGGCGCAAGCCCGTGTATGGCGACGGACCGCGCCAGGCGCGCTGGCTGATCGCCGCCGGCACGCCGAGCGCGCTCGACGAGCAGGCTGGCCAACCGCTGACGGGCGATCCGGGCAAGCTGCTGGGCAATATGCTGCATGCGGTCGGCCTGTCGCGCGAGCGCGATGCCTATGTCACGCCGCTGGTGAAGTGTCGCCCGGTGAACGCCAGGGGCGGCGAGCGCGCACCGACGCCTGAGGAAATCACGGCGTGCCGGCCGTTCCTGGAACGCGAGCTGGCGCTGACGGGGGCAACAACGGTGCTGACGATGGGCCAGGTCGCCGCCAACGGCCTGCTGGGCCGCGCGCTGAACGAGCCGCTGGCCGGCGTACGTGGTCAGGTGCATGCGCTGGGCGAAGTGCCGCTGGTCGCCACGCTGCATCCGGGCGAATTGCTGCTGCGCGGCGCCGACAAGGCACTGGCCTGGGCCGACCTGTGCCGGGCGCGTTCGCTTGAACCCCGCACCTAGTTACCAGGCCGCGTTCCACGCGCGCTGGCGGCACTTGACGCTGCCACCCGTGCGCGCACTGGCCTGGCTGCTCGACTCGCCCGATCTGCTCGATGGCGCTGCACCGGCATGGGCCGGACGTGTGGCCACGCTGGGGCCCGTCACGGACGAGGTCGCCACGTGGCTGGCGCAATTGGACGCCGACCCATCGGCCCTGAACGCTGCGCTCGGCGAGAAACCGTACACGCGACTGGGGCTGTATGCCGAAAAGCTGATGGCGTTCTACTTCGCGCAGCAGGGGCGGCTGATTGCCCACGGCCTGCAAATCCGCGCCAACCGCAACGACACGGTCGGCGAATTCGATTTCCTGCTCGAAAATGGCCCGGATGCGCTGGAGCACATCGAGTTCGCAACCAAGTTCTATCTGCAGGGCGAAGGCGGTGCAGGGGGCCTCGACACATTGGTCGGCCCCAACCTGGCCGACACGCTGGGCCTGAAGATGCGCAAGATTTTCGAACGCCAGCTCGCGCTCGGCCAGCACCCGGCCGCGCAAGCGCAACTGCCACGCCCCGTCAACAAAGCGGGCGCCCTGGTCAAAGGCTGGCTGTTCTACCCCGCCGGCAGCTGGCCAGCAATGCAAGGCATCACGCAAGGCCATTGCCGCGGCTTCTGGTGCGCACTGAGCGAGCTGGACAATCTGCCCGACGACACCTACGTCATCCTGCCAAAACTCGAATGGCTGGCGCCACTGCGCACCGCTGTACCGACTTGGCCAATGACCCGCGCACAACTGGCAGCCGAACTGACCGACCGCTTCGCCACCTCAAACACCCCAGCGCTGATCGCGCGCGTCCGCCCACAAGACAACGCACTGGAAGAAGTCGACCGCGGCTTCATCGTCCCCAACGACTGGCGCACCCGCGCCCAAACCACCTACCCCTCACCACAATGAGGGTCAGAGTCGATTTATTGAGCAATTTCCCGAATTGCCCAATAAATAGCCCCCGACCCTGCCTCGAACCCCGCCGATGAGTCCGCCAAACAAAGTAGGGTCAGAGTAGATTTATTGGGCAATTCCCCAAAGTTGTCAAACAATTCGACTCTGACCCTAATTATTTTTTTGCTTGCTGGACTCGTTTAGTTTGACTGCCAGCATCAAATTCAGCCGATGACTGAACCGGTTCGGAAAACGCTGACAAAGACGTATTGCGCGGCAAGTTCAGGCCTGCCAAACAATGAGGGTCAGAGTCGAATTATTGAGCAATTTCTCGCGAATGCGGAGAAAGTGGGGACAGAGTGCCTGTCGTGAGCTATTGCCTGCTGGGCATGCCGAGCCGGGGAAGCTTCAGAGAAAGAGGTCAGGCGAAACGTTGTCAAACAATTCGACACTGACCCTAGTTTTAGTGTTTGCCTTCGCCGATCAGGCCGAGGGAGTCGTGTTCGCGCTGGTTCAGCAGGTGGCGGCGTTGGATCAGCAGCATGATGCCGGCGACGGACAGGCCGAAGATGACGATGATGATGTTCAGGTCGAGGTTCAGTGTGATCATCACGGCGTAGGCGGCGAGCATCGTCAGGATCGACAGGTTCTCGTTGAAGTTCTGCACCGCGATCGAGTGGCCGGCGCTCATCAGCACGTGGCCGCGGTGCTGCAGCAGTGCGTTCATCGGGACCACGAAGAAGCCCGACAGGAAGCCGATGAAGGCCAGCAGCGGGTAGGCCAGCGTGACCGATTTCACGAACACCATGCTCGTCACTACCAGACCCATGATGATGCCCATCGGGATCACGGTGAGCGACTTGCGCAGCGGGATCATGCGGGCAGCCATCGCGGCGCCCAGTGCGACGCCGATCGCGACCACGCCGATCAGGTTCGTCGCCTGGTCCAGCGGCAGGCCAAGCGATGCTTCGGCCCACTTGAGCACGATAAATTGCAGCGTTGCCCCGGCGCCCCAGAACAAGGTCGTCACCGCCAGCGAAATCTGGCCCAGCTTGTCACGCCACAGTGTGGCCGAGCAATTGGCGAAGTCGGTGATGAGCTTGATCGGATTGCGTTCCTGGTGCTCGTAGCGCGCGCCGGTGTCCGGGATGCGCAGATTGAAGATGGCGGCCAGGATATAGATTGCGACGACGACGGCCATTGCGGCCTCGGCCGGTGTATCGATGCCCAGGCGCGGCAGCAGGTCGAACGAGAGCAAGAAGCCTGAGCCGCGCGGACTCACCAGCGTGCCGCCCAGCACCGTGCCGAGAATGATCGACATCACCGTCAGGCCTTCGATCCAGCCATTGGCCGGCACCAGTTTTTCCGGTGGCAGCAGTTCGGTCAGGATGCCGTATTTGGCGGGCGAATACACGGCCGCGCCGAAGCCGACGACGGCGTATGAAATCAGTGGGTGCACCGTGAAGAACATCAGCGCGCAGCCGAACACCTTGATGATGTTCGCGATGAACATCACGCGGCCTTTGTTGAGCGCATCGGCGAAGGCGCCGACGAAGGCGGCCAGCAATACATAGAACAGGACGAACGACAGCTTCAGCAGCGGAGTGAGCGATGCCGGGGCGTCCATTGCGACGAGCAGGCTGATCGCGACAAACAGGAGCGCGTTATCTGCCAGCGACGAGAAAAACTGCGCCGCCATGATGGTATAAAAACCACGGTTCATTCTAAAATTCTAAAGTTCGGTCCGGGTTGCTTTATACCATGAATGGCTGGCGTGGCGAAGCCAATACGATGCACCGTGACTGCCCCGGCAACGCCCCCGGGCCTGCTCCGGTAGAATAGCCACTCCAACTTTTCGTACCGGTTTCATCCCGATCGCCGACCATGCCGCGCCCACTCTTTGCCACCATTCACCCGGACTCGATGCAGCACAATCTGTCGCAGGCCCGCACCTGCGCGCCTATGGCGAAGATCTGGGCGGTCGTCAAAGCCGATGCTTACGGCCACGGCCTCGAACGCGCGATGCATGGCTTTGCCACGGCCGATGGCCTGGCGCTGATCGAGCTTGAAAACGCCATCCGTCTGCGCGAACTTGGCTGGATCAAGCCGATCCTGTTATTAGAGGGATTCTTCGAAGCGGCCGACGTGCCCCTGCTGGCCGAACACAATATCGTCACGGCCGTGCACTCGGTCGAACAGATCAAGTTGCTCGAATATACCCAGCTCTACCGCCCGATCGATGTCTACCTGAAAATGAACACCGGCATGAACCGCCTGGGCCTGCGCCCGGACGAGTACGCGGCCGCCTACAAACGGCTGCGCGCGATCCCTGACGTGCGCAACATCACGCACATGACCCACTTCGCCAATGCTGACGAACTCGAGCATCCGCTCTTGACCATCGCCGAGCAGGTGCGCCGCTTCCAGATCGGCGCCGGCGACCTGCCAGGCGAGCGCAGCCTGTCCAATTCGGGCGGCGTGCTGCATCAGGCTGAGCTTGCTGAACACTTGTCCAACGACTGGGTCCGCCCCGGCATCATGCTGTACGGCGGCACGCCGGGCGGGCGCAGCGCGGGCGATTTCGGCCTGCGCCCGACCATGACGCTGCGTTCGGAAATCATCGGCATCCAGCACATCGAGCGCGGCGACACGGTCGGCTATGGCAGCCGTTTCGTGGCCGAAGGCCCGATGACGATCGGCGTCGTCGCCTGCGGCTACGCCGATGGCTACCCGCGCAGTGCGCCGCATGGCACGCCGGTGATCGTCGATGGCGTGCGCACCGGGCTGATCGGCCGCGTCTCGATGGACATGATGACAGTCGACCTCTCGCCGGTGCCCAATGCGCGCATCGGCAGCAAGGTCACGCTGTGGGGCGATGGTCTGCCGATCGACGACGTGGCGCACGCCGCCGGCACGATCGGCTACGAATTGATGTGCGCCGTCGCGCCGCGCGTGCGCATTGCCGAAGGCCGCCTGGGCACCGATGGATAACCGATAGAGAACATGGCAAAAGCAAAAACCAATTACACCTGCTCCGAATGCGGCGCGATCGCCACCCGCTGGATGGGCCAGTGCGCCGACTGCAAGGCCTGGAACACGATGGTCGAAACCGTCGTCGAGGCGCCCGGCGTGAACCGCATGTCGCAAACCCCGCACCGCGCACTGGCGCAGACCGCGCCGGTGCTGTCGCTGGCCGATATCGAGGCGATCGACGTGCCGCGCTTTGGCACCGGCATCGAGGAATTCGACCGCGTGCTGGGCGGCGGCCTGGTGGCCGGCGGCGTCGTGCTGATTGGCGGCGACCCGGGCATCGGCAAGTCCACGCTGCTGCTGCAGGCGCTGGCCAGCCTGTCGAAAACGCGCTCCACGTTATATGTCAGCGGTGAGGAATCCGGCGCCCAGATCGCGCTGCGTGCGCGCCGGCTCGCGGTCGACGCGCAAGACCTCAAATTGCAGGCCGAAATCCAGCTCGAGAAAATTCTCGGCACGATCGCCGACCTGAAGCCCGAAGTGGCCGTGATCGACTCGATCCAGACCGTCTATTCCGACGCCCTGACATCGGCCCCCGGCTCGGTGGCCCAGGTGCGCGAATGCGCGGCCCAGCTGACGCGCGTGGCCAAGCAGACCGGCGTGACGATCATTCTGGTCGGTCACGTGACGAAAGAGGGCGCGCTGGCCGGCCCGCGCGTGCTTGAACACATCGTCGACACGGTGCTGTATTTCGAGGGTGATACGCAGTCGAGCTTCCGCCTGGTGCGGGCGATCAAGAACCGCTTCGGCGCCGTCAACGAGCTGGGCGTGTTCGCGATGACCGAAAAGGGCCTGAAAGGCGTATCGAATCCGTCCGCACTGTTCCTGTCGCAGCACGACACGCCCGTGCCGGGCTCCTGCGTCATGGTCACGCAGGAGGGCACGCGTCCGCTGCTGGTCGAGATTCAGGCGCTGGTCGACACGAGCCACCTGCCCAATGCGCGCCGGTTATCGGTCGGCCTCGAGCAGAACCGCCTGGCGATGCTGCTGGCGGTGCTGCACCGCCATGCCGGTATTGCCGCGTTCGACCAGGACGTGTTCATCAACGCCGTCGGCGGCGTAAAGATCACCGAACCGGCGGCCGACCTGGCCGTGCTGCTCGCGATTAATTCATCGATGCGCAGCAAACCCTTGCCGCGCGGGCTCGTGGTGTTTGGTGAAGTGGGTCTGGCCGGCGAAATCCGGCCGGCGCCGCGTGGCCAGGAGCGCCTGCGCGAAGCGGCCAAGCTGGGCTTTTCGATTGCCGTGATTCCGAAAGCGAATGCGCCGAAGCAGAAAATCGAGGGCATGACGATCATCGCCGTCGAACGCATCGAAGAAGCGTTCAACAAACTGCGCGAACTCGACTAGGCGCGCAGTCAACCGGCCAACCGGCACGGCCAACAATGCCGTGCCGGAACCCGTGGATGTTCTTATAATAGTGTCTCTTATCAGGCATCATGGGAAACACGTGTTACAAGAGCAGAGGCAGTCCCCGCGCAAAGTATTGCGTACCAAAGTCTTGCTGGCCATCGACGGCCGGGCGCCATTCACCGGCAAGAGCGTCGATGTCAGCACCAATGGCATCAGTGTCAACATTCCCGACCCGGTGCCGGTCGGGCTCGCCAGCCAGCTGCGTTTCGACCTGATGATCGACGGCCGCTTCACGACGATCGACGCCCATGCCAAAGCGCTGCACTGCATTTTCAGCGGCGGTGAGTACAAAGTAGGGTTCAAGTTCCAGAGCCTCGACCTGGCGGCCGTGACGGCGCTGGCGCGCTTTCTGCGCTGACAGTAATGCTGACATCGATGCACCATGCGACAAGCGGCGAGCGCCCTGGGGCCTCACCGCTTGCTGTCTGACCCGCTGAGCAGGTTTGTCGCTATTCGTGATAGCGGTCTTCGAGTTGCCTGGAACTTCCACGTACTTCCTGGTAGATCTCGAACGCGACCAGTGCAGCCAGCCCGCCCAGAATCCCCATGACCATCATGTCCAGCATACAATCATCAACGCCGTTGGGCATCCCCTCCATGTGACAACGACACTTCAGGTTAGCAGCTGACGCGGTATTTACAAGGCTGGCGACGCGCGAAAAATATCGGTGACCGCCCAGCCGCGCGCCGCGTCCCCACCGGCAATGCCATGCTTGCGGCCGTGTCATGTTCGTGTCACATTTCAGAATATGTCATGAACTTGTCATATTCGCCCGCTAGACTGCGCTTCATCGTCAGCGGGATCGTCCCGTCGTTCTATTTTCAGAGGATCAGATATGCGCATGAAGCATCTCTTCGTTTCGATCGCCGTTGCCGCTTCGGCATTCACCGCAACCGCCCAGGCCGCCAACATCACCGGCGCAGGCGCGACGTTCCCTTATCCGATCTACGCCAAATGGGCCGAGCTGTACAAGGCAGCATCGGGCAATGGCCTGAATTACCAGTCGGTCGGTTCCGGCGCCGGCATCAAGCAGATCAAGGCCAAGACCGTCGACTTCGGCGCGTCCGACATGCCGCTGGCAGCTGCTGAACTCAATGCCGCTGGCCTGTTCCAGTTCCCGGCCGTGATGGGCGGCGTCGTGCCGATCGTCAACCTGGCGGGCATCGCTCCTGGCCAGATGAAACTGAGCGGCGCCGTCATCGCCGACATCTACATGGGCAAGATCGTCAAGTGGAACGCGCCGCAGATCGCCGCGCTGAACCCGGGCGTCAAACTGCCGGACGCCGACATCACCGTCGTGCGCCGCGCTGACAGCTCGGGCACCTCGTTCCTGTGGACCGATTTCCTGTCAAAGTCGAGCCCGGAATGGAAGACGAAAGTCGGCGCCGGCACCACCGTCAAGTGGGCAGTGGGCGTGGGCGGCAAGGGCAACGAAGGCGTCGCCGCCAACGTGCAGCGCATCAAGGGCGGTATCGGCTACGTCGAGTGGGCCTATGCCAAGAAGAACAAGATGTCGCACACCCAGCTCCAGAACAAGGATGGCGTGTTCCTGCAGCCAAGCGACGACGCCTTCAAGGCCGCTGCTGCTGGCGCCAACTGGTCGGGCACCCCTGGCTTCGCGGTCATCCTGACCGACCAGCCAGGCAAGGACAGCTGGCCAGTCACGGGCGCGTCGTACATCCTCGTGCACAAGGCCCAGGACGCGGCCAAGGGCAAGGAAGTGCTGAAGTTCTTCGACTGGTCGTACAAGAACGGCGCGGCCTCGGCTGCTGAACTCGACTACGTGCCAATGCCTGCGCCAGTCATCAAGCTCGTGCAGGACGCCTGGCGCACCAATCTGAAAGACACCACCGGCAAGGCGCTCTGGTAATCCACTAGTTTTCATCATCGAAGGACCGGCTTGACCGGTCCTTCTGCATGCCAGCAATATTGACAAAACGATATTGATTACGAGTCTTATAGCGAGTCTTCCACACATATGAGCGCCCACCCATCCTTGTCCGCGCAGGACCTGCCTGAACAGGCAGCAGCCGAAGACGCCCGTCGTTACGCCGCCTTGCGCACGACGATGCGCAACCAGCGCATCCAGGACTTCTTCTTCCACAAAATCACGCTGCTGTTTGCTGCCACGGTCCTGGCGGTGCTGATCGGGATCATCATCTCGCTGGCCATCGGCGCGGCGCCGGCGTTCTCGCAGTTTGGCCCGGGCTTCATCACCCGCGTCGAGTGGGATCCGGTGAACGACGAGTTCGGCGCCATGATCGCCATCTGGGGCACGCTGGCCACCTCGATCATCGCGCTGGCCGTGGCCTTTCCGATCAGCTTCGGCATCGCGCTGTTCCTGACCGAGATCTGCCCGGCCTGGCTGCGTCGCCCGCTGGGCACCGCTGTCGAGCTGCTCGCCGGCGTGCCGTCGATCATCTACGGTATGTGGGGCCTGTTCGTGTTCGCGCCGATGTTCGCCGACCACGTGCAGCCGCTGCTGAAAGAAACCATCGGCCAGTTGCCGGTCATCGGCGTCATCTTCCAGGGTCCGACGATGGGCATCGGCATCATGACCGCCGGCCTGATCCTGGCGATCATGATCATCCCGTTCATCGCCTCGGTGATGCGCGACGTGTTCGAGATCGTGCCGACCGTGTTGAAGGAATCGGCGTATGGCCTCGGCTGCACCCGCTGGGAAGTGGTGCGCAAGGTCGTGCTGCCATACACCCGCAACGGTGTGGTGGGCGGCGTCATGCTGGGCCTGGGCCGCGCACTCGGCGAGACGATGGCCGTGACGTTCGTGATCGGTAACGCGCACTCGCTGTCGGCGTCGCTGTTCTCGCCGGGTAACTCGATTTCGTCGACGCTCGCCAACGAATTTGCCGAAGCGGCCAGCACGCTGCATTCGTCGTCGCTGTTTGCGCTGGCACTGATCCTGTTTGGCATCACGTTCATCGTGCTGTCGGCAGCCAAGATCATGCTGCTCGGTATGTCCCGTAACGAAGGTACGAAATAAGATGAACACTGCTACCAAGAACCCGGTGTATCGCCGTCGCCTGCTGGCGCACCGCATCGGCATCACGCTGTCGGTGTGCGCGATGGGCATCGGCCTGGCCTTCCTGGCCTGGATTCTGTTCACGCTGCTGTACAACGGCCTGGGCGGCCTGTCGGCCACGCTGTTCACGGCGGACACGCCGGCCCCGGGCACGCCTGGGGGCGGCTTGCGCAATGCGATTCTGGGCAGCGTGATGATGGTCGGCCTGTCGACGCTCATCAGCACGCCGGTCGGCATCCTGGCCGGCATCTATCTGGCTGAATACGGCGAGAACAACAAGTTCGCGCAAGTCACGCGTTTCGTGACCGACATCATGCTGTCGGCCCCGTCGATCGTGATCGGCCTGTTCGTGTATGCCATCTACGTTGCCAAGGTCCAGCACTTCTCGGGCTACGCCGGTACGATCGCGCTGTCGCTGATCGCGATTCCGGTCGTCGTGCGCACCACCGACAATATGCTGCGCCTGGTACCGCCCAGCCTGCTCGAAGCGGCGTATGCGCTGGGCGCGCCGCACTGGAAAGTGGCCCTGACCGTGCGCCTGCGCGCCGTGAAGGCCGGCGTCGTTACCGGCGTGCTGCTGGCCGTGGCTCGCGTTACGGGTGAAACCGCGCCGCTGCTGTTCACTGCGCTGAACAACCAGTTCTACAGCCACGACATGAATGCGCCGCTGGCGAACCTGCCGGTGGTGATCTACACCTACGCCATGAGCCCGTATGACGACTGGCGCTCGCTGGCCTGGGCCGGTGCATTGCTGGTGACCACGACCGTGTTGTTGCTGAACATCCTGTCGCGTACGCTGTTCAGCCAAAAAACCCCGAATTAATTCACTCTGATAAACGATAAAGTGATGAACCAAGCCATGCTCAATACGACTCCGACCCCGGCTGCGGCCAAAGCCAAGACGATCGAAATCGAAGGCCTGAACTTCTTTTACGGTAAAACGCAGAGTCTGAAGAATGTCAGCCTCGACATCCACGCCAAGCAGGTCACGGCCTTCATCGGCCCGTCGGGCTGCGGCAAGTCGACACTGCTGCGCACCCTGAACCGCATGTACGACCTGTACCCGGGCCAACGCGCCGAAGGCAAGATCATGTACCGCGGCGGCAATATCCTCGACGCAGGCGTCGACGTGAACATGCTGCGCGCCAAGGTTGGCATGGTGTTCCAGAAACCGACCCCGTTCCCGATGTCGATCTACGACAACATCGCGTTCGGCGTGCGCCTGTACGAAAATCTGTCGAAAGGCGAGATGGACGAGCGCGTCGAGTGGGCCCTGAAAAAGGCGGCGCTGTGGGAAGAAGCCAAGGACAAGCTGTCCAAGAGCGGCCTGTCGCTGTCGGGCGGCCAGCAGCAGCGTCTATGCATCGCGCGCGGTGTGGCAGTCAAGCCTGATGTCTTGTTGCTCGATGAGCCGACCTCGGCGCTGGACCCGATCTCGACCGCCAAGATCGAAGAACTGATCAGCGAACTGAAGCAGGATTACACGATCACGATCGTGACCCACAATATGCAGCAGGCCGCGCGCTGCTCCGACTACACCGCCTATATGTACCTGGGCGAGCTGGTCGAATTCGGCGAGACGGACCAGATCTTCATGAAGCCGGCGCGCAAGGAAACGCAGGATTACATTACCGGCCGCTTCGGCTGATCGAGCTGGCTGACCTTTTTCGGCCGTCCTTGCGGACGGCTTCACAAGAATATTGACGGAGAGTTTGTATGACAGGCGAGCATTCATCCAAGCAGTACGACCAGGAACTCGAAGGGATCCGTTCCCAGGTCTTGCTGATGGGCGGCATGGTGGAAACCCAGTTCGAAGAAGCGCTGGAATGCTTCCGCATCGGCGACATCGCGCGCGCCGAGCGCGTGATGGCCGAAGACCAGGCCGTCAACCAGCTTGAAGTCGCGCTGGACGACGCCTGCAGCCACCTGATCGTGAAACGCCAGCCGACCGCGAACGACCTGCGCACCGTGATGGCCACCATCAAGGTGATCACCGACCTCGAGCGCATTGGCGACGAAGCGACCAAGGTTGCGCGCACGGCGAAAAGCCTGCACGAGCGGGGCGCGACGGGCTTTGCCCATTTCGACATGATCCGCACGATCGCCAAGGCGACGTCCGAACTGCTGCACGATTCGCTCGACGCGTTCGCGCGCCTGGACGGCAAGCAGGCCTTGCAGATCATCGCGGGCGACGAAGTGGTCGACCACGAGTTCCGCGTGATTCTGCGCACGATGGTCACGTTCATGATGGAAGACCCGCGCACGATTTCGTCGGCGCTCGACACGCTGTGGGTGGCCAAAGCCATCGAGCGCATCGGCGACCATGCCAAGAACATCGCCGAATACGTGATCTACGTGGTCGAAGGCCGCGACATCCGCCACAGCAAGCCGACGCTCGGTGAGCCGCCGGTACTGTGAGCATGGCTGACACCACCTCCGTCCTCGTGGTCGAGGATGAGCCGGCGATCGTCGAACTGGTGACCTATTCGCTGCGCGAAGCAGGCTGGGAAATCCGCACCGCCGATACGGCGGCCGGCGCCTGGGACAGCATCAGCCGGGGCAAGCCCGACCTGCTGCTGCTGGACTGGATGCTGCCCGACCAGAGCGGCCTGCGTTTGCTGTCGCGCCTGCGCGCCGACCGTGACTTCCAGGAACTGCCGGTGATCATGCTGACGGCCAAGAGCATGGAAGAAGACAAGCTGGCGGGCCTGAACAGCGGCGCCGACGACTACATTACCAAGCCGTTCTCGCCACGCGAGCTGCTGGCCCGTTCGCGCGCGCTGCTGCGCCGCAAGAGCCCGCACCTGGCCGAAGCACCGCTGCGCGCTGGCAGCGTGACGCTCGATCCGAACAGCTGTACCGTGACGGTCGAGAACCAGCAGATCGACATCGGCAATGCCGAATACAAGCTGCTCAAGTACCTGCTGGCGCACCGCGAGCGCGTGTTTTCGCGCGCCCAGTTGCTCGACAAGGTGTGGGGCGACCATGCCGTGATCGAAGAGCGCACGGTTGACGTGCACGTGCTGCGGCTGCGCAAGGCGCTGAAATCGGCTGATGGCCTGATCCGCACGGTGCGCAGTGTCGGCTACATGCTGTCCGAAAAATAGTCTGTGTCGAAGGACGCGATGAATCCCAAGTTGCTGTTCTGGGTCCCGGCGCTGTTGCGCCTGGGGCTGTTGTTTGCCTTTGCGGGCCTCGTCTGGTGGTGGATGGGGCTGGTGGCCGGGCTGTCGCTGGCGCTGGCTGCCGCCGTCACGGCCATCATCGTCCAGCTGTCGTACCTGCAGAAGCTGGGCGAATGGCTGGAGCATCCGCAAGAGACGCGCCTGCCGGACGGCTGGGGCGCGTGGACGGAAGCGTTTGCGCGCCTGTACCACCTGCGGCGCGACGACAAGAAGCACCAGGCTGAGCTGACCGAATGGCTGGCCCGCTTCCGCCAGGCGATGCACCTGCTGCCGGAAGGCGTGGCGATCATGGACGACGTGCTGTTCCTGGAATGGTGCAACCCGGCGCTCGAGCGCCATCTGGGTCTGACGATGGAGCGTGACAAGGGCTTGCGCGTGACCAATCTGGTGCGCCATCCCGACTTCATCGACTACATCATCCTGGGCCGCTACGAGCAGCCACTGACGCTGGCGTTCCGGGGCCGCAAGATCGAGTGCCGCATCATCCCGTTCGAGAACCGGCGCCAGATCCTGGTCACGCACGACGCGACCGACACCGAGCGGATCGAAGCGATGCGGCGCGACTTTATTGCCAACGCCTCGCACGAGCTGAGGACGCCGCTGACGGTGATCGTGGGCTTCCTCGAAATAGCGATGGCCGACCCGGGCCTGGACGTCACCACGCGCACGGCGCACCTGACCTTGATGACGGAACAGGCGCAGCGGATGCAGCGGCTGATCCAGGACATGCTGACCCTGTCGCGGCTGGAATCGGACGAATTCCCGCTCAAGCGCGAGCGGGTGGATATCAAGCTTCTGGTCGAATCGATCGCCGCCGAAGCGCGCGCATTGTCGGGCGGCCGGCACACGATCGAGGTGGCAGTCGACGGCCCGGACGTGATGGGCAGCATGGAAGAGCTGCGCAGCGCCTTCGCCAACTTGGCGTCGAACGCCGTGCGCTACTCGCCCAACGGCGGCACGATCCGCCTGGCCTGGTCACGCGGTCCCGACGCGCTGGCGTTTGCCGTGACCGACTGCGGCATCGGCATCGACCCGGAACATATCCCGCGCCTGACCGAGCGTTTCTACCGCGTGGACAAGAGCCGCTCGCGCGAAACGCAGGGCACGGGCCTCGGCCTGGCCATCGTCAAGCACGTGCTGCTGCGCCACGGGGGCAAGCTGACGATCACCTCCCAACCCGGCAAAGGCAGCACCTTCGCCGCCACGCTCCCCAACACATCCCTGCCAGCGTAACATCCGACCCCAAAAGCAATTGCCCTACAATTGGGGTCAGAGTCGAATTGTTTGACAACTTTGTGACATGCCGGGAAGATTCTTCCGGTTCACCACAAACTGCACGGAAACGTTTGTTTGGGACAATGAGGGTCAGAGTCGAATTAATGAGCAACTTCGAAAGTTGTCAAACAATTCGACTCTGACCCTCATTGTTTTTTCGGCGTTTAAGCGCTAAGAACTATTGATTTCGACTGTAACGATGGTCATAAGCAAACAAAGGCGCCGCTCAATTTACTGAGCGACTTTTTTCGGCGATTTTGACGTCTGAAACATGAGGGTCAGAGTCGAATTAATGAGCAACTTCGAAAGTTGTCAAACAATTCGACTCTGACCCTAATTGTCTTTTGGGCAAGCTGAGGCTAGGAAATTGAGGTTCGGTAAAACGTCGTGGTGCGAGTGGGAAATTGGCCAATAATTCTACTCTGACCCTAATTGTTCCGGATGTTAGGGTAGCAGGAGGAGGGCGGTGGTCAGGGCGGCTGCCGGGATGCCGATCCAGGCGCCTTGGGCGACTTTGCGGGGGGCGTATTGGAGCATGGCGGCCACCGTCCAGGCGGCGACTGACAGGATGCCGCACCACAGCACCGGGCCGACGTGCCAGCCGCGGGCAGCGATGCAGGCGGCGAAGGAGAGTGCCAGGCCCAGCCAGGCCAGTGTGCGCATGCGCATTCTCAGCGCAGGCGCTGGCGCCTTGCCGCGGCCGTGCAGGTCGGCGTAGTGGCGGTCCATCACGATGCCTTTGGCGGCGAATGCACTGAAGGCGAGGGAAACGCTGCTGAGGAATAGCATGCTCATACGGGCTCCATGGTCGAAGTTGTTCCGGCGCTAGCCGCCGGCTGCTTTGAAGCTGCTTTCTGTTTGGCCTTGTGACCCAGCCACCAGGCGGCCCAGCCCAGCAACGCGCCCAGCACCAGGACGACGATGTCGAACGCCGCCACCGGTCGCAAGCCCGGCCCGCCGAACAGCGACACGCCCAGGTGCGAATTGGTCGTGAACACGTTCAGCAGCGGGATGCCCGCCAGCAGCACCGCGCCCACCGTTAGCTGGAAACGCCACATTGCCCGCGTCGGCCGGATCTGCGCGAGGAGGGCGGCGGCGCCCCAGGCGATGAAGAACCAGTTGGCTTCGGCGCTGGCGCGTTGGGCCATGTCCACCGGCAGCAGGCGGTTGGCCCAGAAGAAGGCGGCGAACGCGATTGGCAGGCCGGCAATGGCGCCGATGTTCAGTGCGTCGACCAGGCGCACGCCGAAGCCGACGCGTCCGCCGTTGGCCACGATCTTGGCGTACGACTGGCGTTCGCGCACCCCCCACAGCAGCGCGCCGGTGGCGACCATCGCGCTGCCGGCCAGGCCGCACACGAAGAACAGTGCGCGCAGCAGCGGATCGGCAAAGTGCGCCACATGCATGCCGTAGATCGCGGCGCGCGTGGCGAGCGCCGTGCTCACCGGCGGGGTTTCAGACAGCAAAGCGCCACTGACGCCATCGAACGTCATCGCCGGCTCGAGATTCGACAACTGCTGCCCCGAAGGCCGATACAGTTCCACGCGCGCGGCCGCATCGTTTGGATGGCTGATCGCCACGCGTGACGGCGTCACGTTCCACGCCCGCTCTGCCTGTTGCAGCATCGGCGTGATATCGGCCAGCGGCGCGGCGATGTCCGCCGGCTTGCCGCGCTCAAAGTTGCCAAACACGTCGCTGAACATCGTGTTCTGCTCGTCGCCGTACAGCGCCTTGGTGGGCGCGGGCATATAGATGAACATCAGCGTCACGATGCCCGTGTAGGTGATCATCAAATGAAACGGCAGCGCCAGCACGGCCGTCGCGTTGTGCGCGTCCAGCCACGAGCGCTGGCCTTTCTTCGGCCGGAACGTGAAGAAGTCCTTGAAGATGCGTTTGTGCGTGATCACGCCGCTGATGATCGCCACCAGCATGAACATCGCGCCAATGCCGACAATCCAGCGGCCCCAGATCGCCGGCATGTAGTGCAGGTCGAAGTGCAGGCGGTACAGGAAGTCGCCGCCACGGGTGTCGCGCGGTTTGGCGGTCGCAAGGCCCGTCGATGGGTCCAGCGTGACATTCTGGTCGCGCAGCGCATTGCGGCGCTCTGCGCGCGTCATGTCTTTTTTCGGCGGATTCTGCCAGGCGGCCTGGATCAGCGGATTGCGCTCGTCGGGCAGGTCGATCGTCCAGCGCGTCGCGTTCGGCGCGCGTTCCTGCAGCACGCGCAAGGCCAGTTGCGCCGACTGCGCCGGGGAGAGCGTGGCCGGCGCCGCGGCTGCCGCGTGCAGCTCGGGCTTCATCCAGAACGTGATCTCGTGCCGGTAATATGCCGCCGTGCCGCCCATGAACACCAGCAGCAGCAGCCAGCACACGAGCAGGCCAGCCCACGTATGCACCCACGCCATCGATTGCCGCAAGCCGTCCTTCATGCCGTTCCTCCGACCAGCCACAACACCATCCCCAGCACCGCGCATGTCCCGGTCACGCCAACGCAGGCGCGCAGCGCGCTACGCGTGGCAAACACCCACAGGATCACGCAGGGATAGATGACGAACGCCAGCAGCGTGGCGATGGTCACGGCATCGGCGCGCGGCAGCGGCAGCGCCAGCGCAATCAGTGCGCCGGCAAGCGCTGCGAGCACATAGCCGCCGCCGATCGCGGCCACCGCGCGGGCGGTGACGCCGCCACGGTAGCGCCAGGTGATCGTGGTCATGAGCCCGGGCCTTTCTTCAGACGACGGATGGCGGCACTGGATACACGGTGAGCCGGATCAGTGTTCGGCGCTTGGCGCCATGACCGGGCCAGCCGCAACGGCCGCGATGCCCTTTGGCTGCACGACGCTCAGCGACGTGGTGTAGCTGGACGTTGCGTATTGCAGGCCGGCGCGCTCGCCTGCCGTCTTGTCGGTGTGCTCGGTCTCGAGCACATACAGGCCTTTCCATGGCATGTCGAACTTGACGACGCCGCTGTCATCCGACTCTGCTTCTTTCGCCCAGCCGCTCTGGACGATCGCATTGACCTTTGCTTTTGGCAACGGCTGGCCCTTGTAGAACACCTTGAATTCGCCGGCCTTGCCGGTCGGCACCAGGTCGAGCGTCAGTTTTGGCTGCTGCGCAGCGAAGCTGGTGGCCATGCGCGCGGCCGGCACCCAGATGTGGTTCAGCTTCTTGCCGGCCTCAACCGTTTCCCAGCTCGGGTAGGCATTGTCCTGAGCGACGATCGCGTCACCCGCCGCTGGCGTGGCGCCGCTGACCAGATAGCCCTTGGCGGTCTTGTCCAGCTTGAGCGTGCGTTCGCCCTTGGCGCCCAGCAGCGTCGCGCTCGGGGCGCCGAACTTGTCGAGCAGGCCCGGCGTGGTTTCACGCTGGTTCAGGGCAAACTCGCCAAATTGCAGCTTGACCGCCTTGCCGTCCTGCTCGAACCAGATTTGGTGGGCCTGTGCAGCAGGCGCTGCGACCAGCATGGCGACGAGGGAGGAGAGCAAAATTTTGGTCATGGTGAGCGCTTTGTGGTTGTTGATCGGATCAGACGGGCAGTAATGCGACAGGAATTATAATGCGAATCATTCTCATTTCAAAACATTTTTGCAACTGCGCCGAGCGGACCGAATAACCGCTCGCGGTCGCGCCCGCCAAGGCATGCCATCAAGAACGCGCCGATGTACAATCGTGCCTCGTTCTTATCGGCCCCCTCTATGCTCTCTCGACGTACTTCCCTCGTGGCCTGCGCCGCACTGTTGCTGGCCGCCTGCGGCAGCACCCCGACCCCGGCTCCCGTCACTCCCGTTGCCGCCCCCAAGGCGGCGCCATTGCCTCCCAAGAAAATCCGTATCGGCCTGGCCCTCGGTGGCGGCGCTGCGCGTGGCTTCGCCCACATCGGCGTCATCAAGGCGCTCGAAGCCCAGGGCATTTACCCGGAAATCGTCGTCGGCACCAGCGCCGGCTCGGTCGTCGGCGCCCTGTATGCGTCGGGCGTGAACGGCTTTGCGCTGCAAAAGACGGCCATGACCATGGACGAAGCCACCATCTCGGACTGGGCGCTGCCGCTGTTCAGCAAATCCACGGGCCTGCTGAAAGGCGAGGCACTGCAGAGCTATGTGAACAAGGCCGTCAACAACGTGCCCATTGAAAAGCTGAAGCTGCGCTTCGGCGCTGTGGCGACCGACCTGAAAACGGGCCAGCCGATCCTGTTCAGCCGCGGCAATACGGGCATGGCCGTGCGCGCGTCATCCAGCGTGCCGAGCGTGTTCCAGCCCGTCGTCATCGGCAACAAGAGCTATGTCGATGGCGGCCTGGTCGCGCCGGTGCCGGTGCGCTACGTGCGCGACATGGGCGCCGATTTCATTATCGCGGTCAATATCTCGAGCGCGACCGAGGGCGCGGCCACGGCCAGCTCGCTCGACGTGCTGATGCAGACTTTCTCGATCATGGGCCAGCGCCTGAATCACTTCGAGCTCAAGGATGCCGACGTCGTCATCACGCCCGCGCTGGGCAATATGGGCTCGAGCGATTTCGGTGGCCGCAACCTGGCCATCCTGGCGGGCGAGCAGGCCGCCGCCGCCGTCATGCCGCAAATCAAGGCCAAACTGAAATTCAAACAGCAAGTTCCCTGAGAAAGCCCACGATGAACACCAAACCTTACCTGACCCTGGCGGACGCCAAACAGATCGGCGCTGCCGCCGAAGCCGAAGCCCTCGCCAACGGCTGGGCCGTGTCGATCGCCATCGTCGACGATGGCGGCCACCTGCTGTGGCAGCAACGCCTGGACGGCGCGCCGCCGATCTCGTCCCACATCGCCCCCAGCAAGGCCAACACGGCCGCGCTCGGCCGCCGCGAGTCGAAGGTGTATGAAGACGTGATCAATGGCGGCCGCATGTCGTTCCTCAGTGCACCGAAGCTCGAAGGCATGCTCGAGGGCGGCGTGCCCGTCATCGTCGATGGCCACGTGATCGGCGCCGTCGGTGTCTCGGGCGTGAAATCGAACGAGGATGTACAAATCGCCAAAGCCGGTATCGCCGCCCTGGGCGCGGCGTAAATGGCGGGTGCGGGCGCGTGATTTTTGCACCATCAGCGCCCGTATTTGCTGCAACGCCGCATTGCCGAATGCCGTGGTACGCGCTATAATTCGGAAGTTTATCTAATTCAAACTTCGCCGTAGCGCATACCCACCAACCCTCATTCAACATGACCTCCAACACCCGGCGCAAGCAGTGCAGCGGGGTTTGCTGGATGTCGGTCTGACGTGGCGCAGCTACGGCAACTTTTACGGGAGTTGCCCTTGCCGCCATTCTTTTCCGGCCCCTCTGTTCCGGCCATTCTGGCCCTTGCTGACGGGACCATCTTCAAAGGTTATTCCATCGGCGCCGTCGGTCACACGACCGGCGAAGTGGTGTTCAACACCGCCATGACCGGCTACCAGGAAATCCTTACCGACCCGAGCTATTCGCGTCAGATCGTCACGCTGACCTACCCGCACATCGGTAACTATGGCGTCAACACGACCGACGTGGAAGCATCGAAAGTGCACGCCGCGGGCCTCATCATTCGCGACCTGCCGCTCCTGGCCTCCAACTTCCGCTCGACGCAGTCGCTCGGCGACTACCTGAAGGCCGAGAACGTTGTCGCGATTGCCGGCATCGACACCCGCAAGCTGACCCGCATCCTGCGCGAGAAGGGCGCCCAGGCCGGCGCGATCCTCACCGCTGCGCAAGGCGCTGAGCCATCGACCGCGCAAGCGCTCGAACTGGCGCGCTCGTTCCCGGGCCTGGCCGGCATGGACCTGGCCAAGGTCGTCTCGGTGAAGAACGCCTACGAATTCACCGAAACCGAATGGAAGCTGGGCGAAGGCTTCGGCAAGCAGACCAATCCCCAGTACCACGTGGTCGCTTTCGACTACGGCGTCAAGCGCAACATCCTGCGCATGCTGGCCGAGCGTGGTTGCAAGGTCACCGTGCTGCCGGCGCAGTCCACCGCCGCTGACGCGCTGGCGCTGAACCCGGACGGTATCTTCCTGGCCAATGGCCCGGGCGACCCCGAGCCATGCGACTACGCCATCGCCGCTTCGCGCGAGCTGATTGAAAAAGGCATCCCGACCTTCGGCATCTGCCTCGGTCACCAGATCATGGCGCTGGCTTCCGGCGCCAAGACCATGAAGATGAAGTTCGGCCACCACGGCGCCAACCACCCGGTGCAGGATCTCGATTCCAAGAAGGTGTTGATCACGTCGCAGAACCACGGCTTTGCGGTCGATCCGACCACCTTGCCGGCCAACTGCCGCGTCACGCACGTGTCGCTGTTCGACGGCTCGCTGCAGGGTTTCGAGCGTACCGACAAACCCGCGTTCTGCTTCCAGGGTCACCCGGAAGCCTCGCCTGGGCCGACCGACGTCGCCTACCTGTTTGACCGCTTCATCGGCCTGATGCAAGCAGCGGAGAAAAAATAATATGCCAAAACGTAGTGACATTAAAAGCATCCTGATCATCGGCGCTGGCCCGATCGTCATCGGCCAGGCCGTCGAATTCGACTACTCCGGCGCGCAAGCCTGCAAGGCCCTGCGCGAAGAGGGTTACAAGGTCATCCTGGTGAACTCGAACCCGGCCACGATCATGACCGACCCGGAAACGGCGGACGTGACCTACATCGAGCCGATCACCTGGAAGGTTGTCGAGCGCATTATCGAAAAAGAGCGTCCGGACGCGATCCTGCCGACGATGGGCGGCCAGACCGCGCTCAATTGCGCGCTCGACCTGCACCGCCACGGCGTGCTCGAAAAATACAATGTCGAGCTGATCGGCGCGACGCCGGAAGCGATCGACAAGGCTGAAGACCGCCTGAAGTTCAAGAACGCGATGACCAAGATCGGCCTGGGTTCGGCGCGTTCGGGCGTGGCGCACACGATGGAAGAATCGTGGGTCGTCCAGCGCGAGATGGGCTTCCCGACCATCATCCGTCCATCGTTCACGATGGGTGGCAGCGGCGGCGGCATCGCCTACAACGAAGAAGAATTCGAAGCGATCTGCAAGCGCGGCCTGGAAGCCTCACCAACCTCGGAGCTGCTCATCGAAGAGTCGCTCTTGGGCTGGAAAGAGTACGAGATGGAGGTCGTGCGTGACAAGAACGACAACTGCATCATCATCTGCTCGATCGAGAACCTCGATCCGATGGGCGTGCACACGGGCGACTCGATCACCGTCGCACCGGCGCAGACCCTGACCGACAAGGAATACCAGATCCTGCGCAACGCGTCGATCGACGTGCTGCGTGAAATCGGCGTCGACACGGGCGGCTCGAACGTACAGTTCGCGATCAACCCGAAAGACGGCCGCATGATCGTCATCGAGATGAACCCGCGCGTCTCGCGTTCGTCGGCACTGGCCTCGAAAGCCACCGGTTTCCCGATCGCCAAGGTCGCAGCCAAGCTGGCCGTCGGCTACACGCTCGACGAGCTGCGCAACGACATCACGGGCGGCGCCACGCCGGCCTCGTTCGAACCGTCGATCGACTACGTCGTCGTCAAGATCCCGCGCTTCACGTTCGAGAAATTCCCGACCGCTGACAAGCACCTGACCACGCAGATGAAATCGGTGGGTGAAGTGATGGCCATGGGCCGCACCTTCCAGGAATCGTTCCAGAAAGCGCTGCGCGGCCTCGAAGTGGGCGTCGATGGCCTGAACGAAAAAACGCGCGATCGCGAAAAGATCGAAGAAGAGCTGGGCGAGCCTGGTCCGGACCGCATCTGGTATGTGGGCGACGCGTTTGCCCAGGGCTTCACGCTCGAGGAAGTGCACAACCTGACCAAGATCGATCCGTGGTTCCTCGTGCAGATCAAGGAAATCGTCGACATCGAGCTGTGGCTCGAGACGCAGACGCTCGAAGGTCTGGACAAGCCGCTGCTGTACAAGCTCAAGCAAAAAGGTTTTGCTGACCGTCGCCTCGCGTTCCTGCTGAAAGTGAAGCCGGAAGAAGTGCGCGCGCGCCGTCACGCGCTGAATATCCGTCCGGTCTACAAGCGCGTCGACACCTGCGCGGCCGAGTTCTCGACGGACACCGCGTACATGTACTCGACGTACGACGAAGAGTGCGAGTCGAACCCGACCGACAAGAAAAAGATCATGGTACTGGGCGGCGGTCCGAACCGCATCGGCCAGGGCATCGAGTTCGATTACTGCTGCGTCCACGCGGCCCTCGCGATGCGCGAAGACGGCTACGAGACCATCATGGTCAACTGCAACCCAGAGACCGTCTCGACCGACTACGACACGTCCGACCGCTTGTACTTCGAGTCGCTGACACTCGAAGACGTGCTGGAAATCGTCGAGCTGGAAAAGCCGGTCGGCGTGATCGTGCAATACGGCGGCCAGACCCCGTTGAAGCTGGCACTCGACCTGGAAGCCAACGGCGTGCCGATCATCGGCACCTCGCCGGACATGATCGACGCCGCCGAAGACCGCGAGCGCTTCCAGCAGCTGCTGCAAGAGCTGGGCCTGCGCCAGCCGCCAAACCGTACCGCCCGCACCGAGGCCGACGCTTTGACGCTGGCCGAAGAAATCGGGTACCCGCTGGTCGTGCGTCCATCGTACGTGCTGGGTGGCCGCGCGATGGAAATCGTCCACGAGCAGCGTGACCTCGAGCGCTACATGCGCGAAGCGGTCAAGGTCTCGCACGATTCGCCGGTGCTGCTCGACCGCTTCCTGAACGACGCCATCGAAGTCGACGTCGACTGCATCTCGGACGGCGAAGCCACCTTCATCGGCGGCGTGATGGAACACATCGAACAGGCTGGCGTGCACTCGGGCGACTCGGCCTGCTCGCTGCCACCGTACTCGCTGACGCAAGCGACGATCGATGAGCTCAAGCGCCAGACCTCGCTGATGGCCAAGGCCCTGAACGTGGTCGGCCTGATGAACGTGCAGTTCGCGATCCAGCAGAAGGAAGAAAACGGCCAGACCGTCGATACCGTGTTCGTGCTGGAAGTGAATCCGCGTGCGTCGCGCACCGTGCCGTTCGTGTCGAAAGCCACCGGCCTGCAGCTGGCGAAGATCGCCGCGCGCTGCATGGTTGGCCAGACGCTGGCGCAGCAGGGCATCACGAAGGAAGTGATCCCGCCATTCTTCAGCGTGAAGGAAGTCGTGTTCCCGTTCGTGAAATTCCCGGGCGTCGACACCATCCTGGGCCCCGAGATGAAATCGACCGGCGAAGTGATGGGCGTGGGCATGACCTTCGGCGAAGCCTTCGTCAAGTCGCAGCTGGCCGCCGGCATCAAGCTGCCGCGTTCGGGCACCGTGTTCCTGTCGGTGAAATCGTCCGACAAGCCGCGCGCAACGAGCGTGGCGCGTGACCTGGTGGCGCTGGGCTTCGACCTGGTCGCCACCAAGGGTACGGCCGCCGTGATTGCCGCCGCCGGGATTCCGGTGCGCGCCGTGAACAAGGTGCTGGAAGGCCGTCCGCACGTCGTCGACATGATCAAGAACCGCGAAATCGTCATGGTCGTCAACACGGTCGAAGAAAAGCGCAGCGCCATTGTCGACTCGCGTGCGATCCGTACGTCGGCGCTGGCCGCCCACGTGGTGACCTACACGACGATCGCCGGCGCCGAAGCGGCCATCGAAGGCATGCCGCATATCGACGAACTGCGTGTGTATGATTTACAAGGTCTGCATAAAACCTTAAACTAAGCAGACGCAGTACCCGTCACACTGGAAGTCCAGTCAACCACAGAGCTCGCGCGGCCTTGGCGCCGCGTGCCTCTGTGGTTTTCGCTTTCTTGTCGCGTTGGTACTATCCGCCTCGGCGGACCCGTCAAACAAACCAAGCAGAGAACCATGACCACACCACTGACCAAATTCGGCGCAGAACTCCTGAAAGAAGAGCTGCACCAGCTCAAGACGAAGGAACGCCGCAGCGTGATCGACGCGATCGCCGAAGCGCGTTCGCATGGCGACCTGTCCGAGAATGCCGAATACGACGCCGCCAAGGAACGCCAGGCGTTCGTCGAAGGCCGCATCGCAGAGCTGGAAAGCAAGCTGAGCACCTCGCAGGTGATCGACCCGACCACGCTCGACGCCGAAGGCCGCGTGGTGTTCGCCGCCACCGTCGACCTGGAAGACCTCGATTCGAGCCAGAAGGTCACGTACCAGATCGTCGGCATGGACGAGGCCGACCTCAAGATGAACAAGGTTTCGATCACGTCGCCGATCGCGCGCGCGCTGATCGGCAAATACGCCGGCGACGTCGTTGAAGTGCAGGCGCCGTCCGGCCCGCGCGAATACGAAATCCTGGAAGTGCGCTACATCTGATGGACAGCGGCGCGCAGGGGCTCGCAGCAGGTCAGGTGCCGGGCCGGGCAGGGCGCTTGCCGGCGGCACGCCTGCTGGTGGCGGCGCTGTGGACCGGCAGCCTGTGGGCGCTGGGCTATATCGCGGCGCCAGCGGCGTTCAAGGTGCTGGGAAGCGGCCAGGCCGGCGATCTGGTTGCCGTGCTGCTCACGCGTCAGGCGTGGCTGTCGATCGGCTGCGCGGTCGTGCTGGCGCTGTTGCTGTGGCGCTCGACCGATCTTGCCGCGCCGCGCCGGCGCTTTCTGGGCTGGCTCGTGATCGCGATGCTGGCGTGCGCGCTGGTGATCTTCGTGGGCTTGCAGCCCGGGATGGCGCATTTGCGCGTGCTGGCCGGTGAGGCTGGGGTGCGTGCGTCGCCGTACTGGACGCAGTTTGCCGTCATGCATGGCGTGTCGCAGGTGTTTCACATGATCCAGAGCGTGCTGGGGGCGTGGTTGCTCGTCAAGCTGCGGTGATTTTTAACGCTGGCTTCTGTTTCGGTGCGGCGGCTTGCTGTCTTTGATTGAACGCGTGGACGGCGGAGCCGTCCACCCTACGCTCATAAAAAAACCGGGTTGCCCCGGTTTTTTTTACTTGTTCAGCGAGCTCTTCTTGGAGCTGGTCTGACGCGGCTTGGCGCGCTTGATGTTGCCGCCTGCCGTGACGCGCTCGTTACCCTTGAGCATGACCTTGGTGACGCTCGGCTTCTTGGTGCCGCTGGCGCTGGCCTTGACGATCGTGACTTCGCGCATGCCCGGGCCGGCCTTGCTGCTGCGTTCTTTGGCCGTCTCGACCTTCGGACGGTACAGCACCAGCAGTTTGCCGATGTGCTGGACCTGGGCCGCGTCGAGGTCGGCGCTGATCTTGTCGTACATGGCAACGCGCGCTTCGCGGTCGTCACCGAACACGCGCACCTTGATCAGGCCGTGCGAGTCGAGGCTGTTGGCGACTTCCTTCATCACGGATTCGGTCAGGCCGTCGGCGCCGATCATGACAACAGGATTGAGCCCGTGGGCTTCTGCGCGCAGAGCACTGCGCTCGGCCGGAGTGAGTTTAAGCATAATAAATTTTTGATGGACCTATAAAAGCAGTATTCTACGCGAATGGCCAAGAACAAATTAAACAAAAACTGGTTACACGACCATATTAACGATCCCTATGTCAAACTCGCGCAAAAAGAGGGCTACCGCGCCCGTGCCGCCTACAAACTGAAAGAAATCGACGAGGCCGAGAAACTCATCAAGTCGGGCAATGTTGTGGTTGACCTTGGCTGCACGCCAGGTAGCTGGGCCCAGTACACGCGGCGCAAGCTGGCCGGCAAGGACGGCGGCGGCATCCACGGCACCATCATTGGCCTGGATATTTTGCCAATGGAACCGGTCGCCGATGTTCAATATATCCAGGGCGACTTCCGCGAAGAAGAGGTGCTGACGCAGCTCGACGTCGTGCTGGCCGATCGCAAGGTCGACGTGGTGCTGTCGGACATGGCGCCGAACCTGTCGGGTATCGGCCATGCCGACGCCGCCCGCATGGAACATCTGATCGATCTGGCGATCGAATTCTCGCAGGCGCATCTGAAGCCGGGCGGCGCGCTCCTGGTGAAGTGTTTCAAGGACATGGGTTTTACCCAGATCCTGGAGAAATTCCGGCTTGAGTTTACGACCGTGAAGCAAATCAAACCGAAGGCCAGCCGCGATAAATCGTCCGAGATTTTCCTGCTGGGCAGAGGTCTGAAAAATCCAAGCGTGTAATTGGCGTGTGGCGACAGATCGCCCCTTGAAATTCAGCCGCGCGGCCACCACATCTGCCGCGTGATCCCTTGTATTGCGACTGCGTTTCGGGCAGTCGGCGATGTCGGGAATGAATAAGACAGTCATTCGATGGTATTTCGACACTAAGGCCGGAGTTGCGTGGCAGCGTTGGCCTATTGCGGGTAAAATCAGAATACTGAAATCGGTAGAGATGCGTACGCATCGGAGGAGTGCTCGTGAATAATATGTTTTCCAAATCCGCCATCTGGGTGGTCGTCGCGCTGCTGTTGTTCATGCTGTTCAAGCAGTTTGACACCCACAGCGTCGCTGGCGGCAGCAAGACCATCGCTTATTCCGAGTTGCTCGATGAAGTGAAGTCGCGCCGCATCAAGGAAGTCCTGATCGAGGGCACCAACATCACCGCCACGCGCGCTGATGACACCAAGGTGCGCGCGACCGCCACCGGTCTCGACCGCGGCCTGATCGGCGACCTGCGCGAATACGGCGTGCGCTTCGACGTCAAGCCACCAGAAGAGCCTTCGTTCCTGCAACAGGTCTTCATCTCGTGGTTCCCGATGCTTCTCTTGATCGGCGTGTGGGTGTTCTTCATGCGTCAGATGCAGGGTGGCGGCAAGGGCGGCGCGTTCTCCTTCGGCAAGTCGAAGGCCCGCATGCTCGACGAAACCAACAACACCGTGACGTTCTCGGACGTCGCCGGTTGCGATGAAGCGAAAGAAGAAGTCTCCGAAATCGTCGACTTCCTGCGCGATCCAACCAAGTTCCAGAAGCTGGGCGGCCGTATCCCGCGCGGCGTGCTGATGGTCGGTCCTCCGGGTACCGGTAAGACACTGCTGGCCCGCGCCATCGCTGGCGAAGCCAAAGTGCCGTTCTTCTCGATCTCGGGTTCCGACTTCGTCGAGATGTTCGTGGGCGTTGGTGCAAGCCGTGTCCGTGACATGTTCGAGAATGCCAAGAAGCATTCGCCGTGCATCATTTTCATCGATGAGATCGACGCAGTCGGTCGTCACCGCGGCGCCGGCATGGGCGGCGGCAACGACGAGCGCGAACAGACGCTGAACCAGCTGCTGGTCGAGATGGATGGCTTTGAAGCGCAATCGGGCGTGATCGTCATCGCTGCCACCAACCGCGCCGATGTGCTGGACAAAGCGCTGCTGCGTCCGGGCCGTTTCGACCGTCAGGTGATGGTGGGCCTGCCGGATATCCGCGGCCGCGAACAGATCCTGAACGTGCACATGCGCAAAGTGCCAATCGGCACCGACGTCAAGTCCGACATCCTGGCCCGCGGTACGCCTGGATTCTCGGGCGCCGATCTGGCCAATCTGGTCAATGAAGCCGCGCTGTTCGCAGCCCGCCGCAGCAAGCGCCTGGTCGAGATGATCGATTTCGAAGATGCAAAAGACAAGATCTTCATGGGTCCAGAGCGCAAGTCGATGGTCATCCGTGAAGAAGAGCGCCGTAACACGGCCTACCACGAGTCGGGCCACGCGGTGATCGCCAAGCTGTTGCCAAAGGCCGATCCAGTGCATAAGGTCACGATCATGCCGCGCGGTTATGCGCTGGGCCTGACCTGGCAGCTGCCTGAGCACGATGCCCTGTCTGGCTACAAAGACAAGATGCTCGAGGAAATCTCGATTCTGTTCGGTGGCCGTATCGCCGAAGAGATCTTCGTCGGTCAGATGTCCACCGGCGCATCGAATGACTTTTCGCGTGCGACCAAGCTGGCGCGCTCGATGGTGACCCGCTTCGGCATGTCCGACAGCATGGGCGTGATGGTCTACGAAGACAGCGAGAACGAAGGCTTCTTCGGCGGCGCTACCAAAACCATTTCGGAAGCGACCCAGCAAAAGGTCGACGCCGAAATCCGTGCGATTCTCGACACGCAGTACGCCCTGGCGCGTCGCCTGCTGGAAGAGAACCGCGACAAGGTCGAAATGATGACGAAGGCGCTGCTCGACTGGGAAACCATCGATGCCGACCAGATCAACGACATCATGGCCGGCCAGGAGCCACGCAAGCCAACGACGGTGCTGACCAAGCGCACGCCGCCAGGCGACAGCGGCCCTGGCGGTGTGGCACCAAACGCCACCGCACCAGCCTGACGCTCGCGCTACCCCATGAAGGCACCCGCAAGGGTGCCTTTTTTCATGATGGCGCGCTTGCTGCTTTGACTTACTGAGCAGCCTGCGGCGCCCGTACTACTGACACCATGAACAAGACACTGCAATGCGGCCAGTTCAGCTTCGCGCTCGATGGCGCCGCGTCCCTCGAGCCTGTCGTAATGGGCATCCTGAACATCACGCCGGATTCGTTTTCCGACGGCGGTCGCTACCAGGGCCTGGAATTCGCGCTGACGCACGCCGAGGCGATGATCCGCGATGGCGCGACGATGATTGACATCGGCGGCGAGTCGACCCGCCCTGGCTCCCCTGGCGTCCCCCTCGATGAAGAATTGCGCCGGGTAATGCCGACGCTGTACGCGCTGCGCACGCTGGACGTCGCCTTATCGGTCGACACCACCAAGCCTGAAGTGATGCGCGAGGCGCTGATCGCCGGCGCCGACATGATCAACGACGTCAACGGTTTTCGCACACCGGGCGCGCTGGAAGCGGTGCAGGACAGCGACTGCGGCCTGTGCGTGATGCACATGCAAGCCACGCCAGCCACCATGCAGCAGGCGCCCCGGTATGATGACGTCGTGGGTGACGTGATTGCGTTCCTGAACGCACGCGTCGACGCGATGACGGCGGCCGGCATCGAGCGCAGCCGCATCTGCGTCGACCCGGGCTTCGGCTTTGGCAAGACGGTCGAGCACAACTACGCGTTGCTGCGCGGCCTGGGCCGCATCCGGGATGAACTTGGCTTGCCCGTGCTGGCCGGCATGTCACGCAAGTCGATGATCGGCGCCGTCACTGGCCGTCCGGTCGAGCAGCGCACTGCCGGTAGTGTCGGCGCGGCATTGGCTGCGGTAGCGCAGGGCGCTAGAATCGTGCGTGTGCATGATGTTGCGGAGACGGTCGATGCGCTGAAGGTATGGCACGCGGCCATGCATCCATAAAAATTCGTTTTAATAAGAGAAAAGAGAACTAGATGGCACGGAAATATTTCGGCACCGATGGCATTCGCGGCCTCGTGGGCGCAGCACCGATCACCCCTGATTTCGTCATGCGCCTTGGCTACGCTGCCGGCACCGTGCTGGCAAAGGGCAAAAAATCGAGCAGCGGCCGCCCCGTCGTCCTGATCGGCAAGGACACCCGCATCTCGGGCTATATGCTCGAGGCCGCGCTGGAGTCGGGCTTCTCGGCTGCCGGCGTCGACGTCATGCTGGCCGGCCCGATGCCGACCCCAGCCATCGCTTACCTGACGCGTGCACTGCGCCTGCAGGCCGGCGTCGTGATCTCGGCCTCGCACAACCCGTTCCAGGACAATGGCATCAAGTTCTTCTCTGGCCACGGCACCAAGCTGCCGGACGCAGTGGAACTGGAAATCGAAGATGCGATCGACCAGCCGATGGGCTGCGTGTCGTCGGACAAGCTCGGCCGCGTATCGCGCCTGCGCGACGCCCAGGGCCGCTACATCGAGTTCTGCAAGAGCACGTTCCCGAACGAGCTCGACCTGCGCGGCCTGAAGATCGTCGTCGACAGCGCCCACGGCGCCGCCTACAACATCGCTCCGCACGTGTTCCATGAACTGGGCGCAGAAGTCATTTCCATTGGCGCCCAGCCGGACGGCTTCAACATCAACGCCGGCTTCGGCGCCACCGCGCCGCAAGCGCTGTCCGAAGCCGTCGTGGCCAACAAGGCCGACCTGGGCATCGCGCTCGACGGCGACGCTGATCGCCTGATCATGGTCGACGCCACCGGCCGCGTCTATAACGGCGATGAGCTGTTATACGTGATGGTGCGCGACCGCATGAGCACCGGCCCCGTGGCTGGCGCCGTGGGCACCCTGATGACGAATATGGCGCTCGAAGTGGCGTTCAAGGAAATGGGCATCGGCTTTGCGCGCGCCAAGGTCGGCGACCGCTACGTGCTCGAAGTCATGAGAGAGCGTGGCTGGCTGTTCGGCGGCGAAGGTTCGGGCCACCTGCTGGCACTGGACAAGCACACCACCGGCGACGGCATCGTCTCGGCCCTGCAAGTGCTGTCCGCGCTGGTGCGCGGCAACAAGTCGCTGGCCGAATGCTGCAACGAACTCACGTTGTTCCCGCAAACCCTGATCAACAAGAAAGTCGCACCAGGCTTCGACTGGACCGCCGATGCGGCGATGGTCGCCGAGAAGGAAGCGGTCGAGCGCGAGCTGGGCGACAACGGCCGCGTGCTGATCCGCGCATCGGGCACCGAGCCATTGATCCGCGTGATGGTCGAGGCGAAAGAGGCGGAACTTGCTGACAGCCTGGCGCACCGGATTGCGGCCAAGTTGTCGGCATAAATAGTGCGAGCGGTGCGCTGGAATTGAGCCCCACAAGGGCTGGCGCTTCGCGAATGATTGGCATATAATGTTGCCCACGGCGGAGTGTAGCGCAGCCCGGTAGCGCACCTGGTTTGGGACCAGGGGGTCCAAGGTTCGAATCCTTGTACTCCGACCAGCAAGATTCATCAGAACAGGCCGTCATCGACGGCCTGTTTTGTTTTCCGGTCTCATCGTTTTGCACCGCCCTTAGCTCAGTCGGATAGAGCAACAGCCTTCTAAGCTGTGGGTCGGGGGTTCGATTCCCTCAGGGCGGGCCAACATCTTCAGTTCAATCAAGTACTTGGCTATTTTTCAGGGGCCTACTTTCGGGCATCGCGCTGTTTGATCAGCCTCGCGCTATTCTTCATCAATATTCTTCAACCTTGCACGTAAAAAAAGCCAGGTCGATATATTGACTGGTGTGACAACCTTCGCTGTCTCAGCCGTGTCCGTAAGCTCAGTTGACCATTTGATGATGTCTCACTTGCCAGTGCAGGCTTACGTCTTGTTTAGGTTAGCGCGAATGTCACCAACTTCATATCGGCGCCGCGTGTGGGCGGCGTGAGTTGATTTTACTTCGCTGTAGTTCTCAAAGGAAATTTATGATAATATCAAAATATTATCAGGAGAATTGAAATTGCCACCTGCAGTCAACGCTAAGCACATCCTCGGACTAGATATATTGCGATTCGTAGCAGCCTGTTTGGTGGTCGCTTTCCACTATTGTTTTCTGATGGGCATCAATCCAGGAGGTCTGGTTGGAAATGCGAGCAGGGGAGTCGTAAAATTCCCTGAACTCTACGAATCGACTAATTCGGCTGGGTCGGTGTCCAGATTTTTTTTGTCATTTCAGGATTTGTGATCGCATTTTCGGGTGAGAAATCCAATGCATTCTCTTTCCTTCGGAGCCGGATTGTTCGACTTGGGCCTGCCGTGTGGATCTGCGCGCCCATTACCTTGCTGGCAACGATACTAGTTGGATTCCGCCAACATGAAGATATGTATCGTGCATTCAGACACAGCATGGCATTCTTGCCTTGGGCTCCTTGGATTGATGGCTCTTATTGGACGCTTGGCATTGAGATTTCGTTTTATGCGGCAGTACTTTTTCTCATTAAATTTTTCAAGTTTGAAAATATCAAGATTTTGGCAATAGTGATCGGCGTTGTCAGTTCAATGTTCTGGGCACTTCATGCCTTGACCGGAATTGAACAGATGCATTCTTTTGGCCCTGAACTGAAGTGGGTGCTGGAAGATAGGTTGCCTAAATTGCTGTTGATAAATCATGGTATGTTCTTCGCTCTTGGTGTATTCCTCTGGTCCGAACTGATAAAAAAGCATGATGTTAAAAACATTTTTTGGATCATTTTGTTTTGTATGTCAGGATGCGCCCAAATTGTTGCAGAATCTAATATTGTGAACCATGAGTTTAATACTCACTACTCTGCAGCGATACCCTGCGCTGTTTGGCTAGCGTCGATCGCGATTATCGTTCTTTCTGTGCGTGCAAATGCAAGGTTGCACAGGCTGTCAGGCGTTACGGTTAAAGCAATCCAGATCGCGGGCATGATGACCTATCCGTTATATTTGCTCCATCAAATAGTAGGCGGCACAATGATGGGGTGGATGGTGCTGAATGGCGCTGATCGATGGGTTGCGCTTGCAACTGTTAGCATTGTAATTTTTGTCTTCACTGGATTAATAGCCACTCGTGCAGAGCCTTGGCTTCAGGGCTGGACTAAGTACCTGATCAACTTCATCCATGATCGCTACAATTCGATGAGAATGCGATTGGTTAAGTAGCAAGGACGATCTGCTGCGAGCGTGGTATGTATTGTCCAAGAGAAGTGACTAATAAAACGGAGGGCTCTCCCGGAAGGCGACTCGGGAGTATGCCCATATTCTGTATTTGAAGACTGCTGGCCGTGTGGATGCGCTGCGTACTAGCAATTGCTGCCAACCGATAGCAATGCATCTGTACACAAAGTTGAGTCCGCTGAGAGATTGCGATAGTTGCAAACGGCAGTTATGGAGCATCAGGAGCTAGGTATGAGCCACCGGTTCAATTATCCTGCAGTAGATTAATCCTTTGTCCTTCGTCCCCGTCACGTCACAATGAACTCATACCCAGCCTGCAACGATCCGACGACCTGCGCCTGGTTTTCCGCGCTTTCGCTAAATTGCACGACCAGGTCGGCCTTGGTAATCGCATCGCGCTCCAGCGCGCCGAGCCAGTGCGCGAAGCCGGCGGCGTCCGGCGCGCGGTCCAGCACGTTCGCGTAGAGCGCCGTAACGAGCGCGGCGTCCGTGGGCGCGGCGCCGTACTGGCTCTTGAATTCGGGCGAGTCGACAAACGCCTGCGCCACTGACCGCAATGACTGGCCCTGACCCATTTGCCCGATCCAGTAACCTAGCCCGCCCGCGTCGGGCGTGCGATCGAATGCGGCCTGGTACAGGCGGTAAGCCTCGGCAGGAAAGCCCTGCGTTTCATACGAGATGAAGGCGCCATCGTCGAACGACAGGCGCTCGACGCTGCGCAGGATATCGGTGCCGTCGTAGCCGACCAGATCGGTCACGGTAACCGCGCCATCGCGCAGGCTGACGGTGTATTCGTTGCGTCGGCCTTCCAGCACGAAGGTATCGATGCCGGCGCCGCCATCGACGATGTCATTCGTGCGCGTGCCGTACAAGGTGTCGTGCGCGTCCGTGCCGATGATTCGGGTGGTCGTGGGGAACCGGCTCTCGTACACGTTCACGCTGGCATAGGTGTCGTAATAATCCTGATCCCATGAGGCGTCGATGTAGTACCAGCCGGTATAGGGCGCCGTAAACGCTGCGTAGTCGTAGCCGTAAGCGCCGCTGCCGTCGTCGGCGGCAATCGCATTGCCGGCGTCGTCGTAAATGCGCAGCTGGAAGGGATCGTAGTAGCTGCCGCTTTGCACCGTGTAACCCATGCCGGCGGTGGCGTGGAACACGAAGATATCGTCCTCGCCCGCATACGGATCGGTCGTGCTGTAGCGCGCGGTGCGGCCGTAGAACTGGCCGAGTTCGGGATCCCGCACGGGATCGAGGTCGAGGCGCCAGGCCCAGTTCATTTCTGACCGGGTCAGGTCATCCAGAAAATCCAGCGTGGGGTAGGCGGACATGGCAGGCCTCGGGCATTGGGATGTCCGATTATAGGCTGGGCCATATCCGCCAATCCGCCGACATGGTTACGCTTTGTAAGCGTGCTGCGCTGCGGTCATCACGCTGCGGCCGGGAACGGCTCGGTGCCGTCCCCCCAGGCCGCCAGCGCGCGGCGCAGCAGGCGACGCTCGCGGTGATCGATCATCTGGTCGGCCCGCACGATCTCCAGCATGCCCTTGAGCATCAGCGCGCGCAGCGCCGGATCCTGCACTTCGTCCAGCAGCGCGTCGATCGTCGCCGGTTCGATTTCGACCATGCCGGCAGCGTGGTTCGTGCTGTGCGCCAGCAGATCCTGGGTCAGCTCGCCGGCGGCATCGTCGAACGTGTCCTCGCTCACGCCCAGTACCTCGAGTACACCGCTGCGGTGCAGCGTCTTGAGCTCCTGGGGCGCCAGGCGGCCGTCGGCGATCATCGCCAGGGCCAGCAGGCGGCTCATGGCCTTGGGACTGTCGGTTGGGTAATTTCTCATTGCTTCCTCGCTTCATGTGAACTGAGTCACCAATATACGATTGCGCAATGCTAAAGTAAAATCGAATAATCTTTAGCAATTCTCAATATTTTTGGTGGTAACGGCGAATGAACTACAAGCACCTGCAGTACTTTCATGCAGTCGCCAGCGCCGGCAGCGTCGTGCGCGCGGCCGAGCAGTTGCACGTCTCGGCGCAAGCGATCAGCACGCAATTGCAGCTGCTGGAAGACCAGTTTGGCGAGGAACTCCTGCGCAAGAAGGGACGCGGGCTGGTGCTGACCGAAGCTGGCAAGACCGTCCTGCGCTATACGGACCAGATCTTCAGCCTCGGCAATGAACTGGAGCAGGCGGTGCGGCGTGGCCTGTTCACCGAGACCGAGACACTGCGGGTGGGCCTGTGCGACGTGATCGCCAAAACGATGGCCTTCCGGCTACTGCAACCTGCCCATGATGCCGGGCTCGCCATGCACCTGGTTTGTCGCGAAGGGCGATTTGGCGATCTGATGGAAGACCTCAGCGCGCACCGCCTCGACCTGCTGATCTCGGACCAGGGTTTGCCGCCCGGCGGCGCCGTGCGCGGCCACAGTCATCTGCTTGGATCGAGCACTGTGACGGTCGTGGCGCACCCGGACGTGTCCCAGCGCTGGGCAGGCGACTTTCCGCAGCGCCTGAAAGGCGCGCCATTTTTGATGCCGGGGCAGGGCGCGGCGCTGCACAGCCAGCTGATGGCGTGGCTCGAGGCGCAGGGCCTGCGCCCGATCGTCGTTGGCGAATTCGACGACGGGGCGCTGCTCGGGGCATTTGCCGGCGCGGGTGCAGGCTTCATGGCGGCCCCGACCGTGCTCGTGGACTCACTATGCGCGCAATACGGGCTGGTGCCGGTGGGTGTGATCGACGCGATTGTCGAGCAGGTCTACGCCGTGACCGTCGAGCGCCGGGTCCACCATCCGGCACTACGGCGCATCCTGGAACGGGCGCCGCAGGTGTTTGCCTGACAGCCGGCGGCGCTTGTCAGATGCGGTCGCTTTCCTTGCGCACGACACGGCCGATCACGATGCATTCGTCGCCCTGGCATGGCTTGCGGTGGTAGGTGCGTTGGTCCGGGTTGTCGGAGGTGAGCCACCACTGGGCTGCCTCGCGCGCCAGGCGCTTGACGACGGCTTCGCCCTCATAATTGAATGCGAACACGGCGCCGGCGACCGGCTTGGTGTCGAGCGTGTTGATGACAACGATGTCGCCGGCGTACAGCGACGGTTCCATGCTTTCGCCCTTGACATAGATCGCGATCAGATGCGAGGGACTGTACTGGTTGCGTTCCAGCCAGGTGCGGCGCATGCCGAGCGTGCCGCCATCGCGTGCTTCCGGTTCGGCCCGGTACCCGGTGATACCGGCTGACAGGCGCAGCTTAACCATTGGAATGGGCACGAAAGCATCGTCGTCGCCTTCGGCCACCACGCGAAGCAGGTTGGGCAAGCTGGGCAGTCCAGGCAGAACGGGCAGGGCGCCACCGTCATGTGCCGGGCCACCGCCCAGCGGTGCCAGGATCTCTGCCGGAAGGCGGCAGCCGGTCACCCTGGAGATCGCCAGCAACTGCTTCAGGTTGGGGCTGTGTTTTTCATTTTCCCAGTGCGAGATATTGGCCTTGGTATGGCCACGGTCGGTACCGAGTTCGAGCGCAAGACGAGCGCCCAGCGCCGTGCCAGACAAGCCGGCCGCAGTGCGCGCTTCTTTCACCCAGTTAGCAATCATTGTTTGTAGGTCCATATGCGTATGGTAAAGGAAATCTATACATTGAAGTATAGCTTTTCTTTACTGCTGTGGTATAGTTTTCCTATACTTTCATCCATCGCATTGATGTGGCGCAGGGTAGGCATGGGCTTGCCGGTGCAGGTAACGCCGCAAGCACAGGGGAGACACGATGATTATTGAAACATTGCAGCGTCTGATGGACGCCAACCTGGCCGGACTGGCCACCGACTTGACGCTGACAGATCTCGGCGCGCTGATCGGCATGTTCAGCGCCTTGCTGAGCACCATCGGCAACTTGCTCTATACATGGCGCAAGGACCGGCGCGAGCAGCGTGACAGCGATGCGACATGTGCCCGGCGCCAGAAGGAGCCTTGAGTACCGTGCTGGTTGGCGTCCTTCGCCCGGTCCGGCGACCAGCCCGGCGCGGTAGAATAGCAATCCGCAAGCACATCGATCCCGGAGCAGTTCGCACATGGTTTTTCTCACCGTCCCCTACGCCGAAAAGGACGCCGCCAAGGCGCTCGGCGCCCGCTGGAATCCCAGCCGCCGCCGCTGGTATGTGGCCGATGGTGTCGCCACCGAGCCGTTTGCCAAGTGGATCGATGCTGCATCGGCTTCTGCATCGACTTCCCCCTCTGCCTCGGCTGGCGGTGCGGCCAAGCCTGGCGCCAAGGCGGGCGCCGGTCGGGTGGACAGCTATCAGGGCAAGACGGTGGTTGGCGTGAATTACGTGGCGCTTGATCACGATTGCAATCCATTCGAGGAATGCCCGAGCTGCAGTCAGACACTGGAAGGCACGCCGTGGTGGCAGGCACGCACCAGCCTGGCGGCGCTGGTAGGTGGCATGCCGGGCACGTCGAATAGCCGGACGCCCGGCAAGGCGGCATGATCGCCATACGGCCGCGTTAACGCTAAGATGCAAGCCTGACAATACCTCCTAACGACGCCATGCATCCTGCGACCGCCAGCACGCGCCAGGCCGGCCACGCCCGCAGCAACCGGCGCCTGGTTGGCGGTATTGCCATTTCGGTGCTGTTGCATGCCTCGCTATTGTCGCTGCAGTTCGGCGTGCCGGGCGGCGATGCCGGCGGTGGGGGACCGCTGAGCGTTGTGCTCGCGCCAGCGGCGCTTCCTCTGCCCGCACTTGTACCTGAGCCGGCGCCAACCGTCGCTGCTGTACCGACGCCAACGGTTGCAACGCCTGTTCAGCCGCCGCCTGCGCCGCCCGTCGCCGCTGTCCCGCCAGCGCCGGCTCCGGCGCCTGCGCGCGGCTTGCGGCTGGTCGATCTGCCGCCCCCACCGTCGCCGCCGTCGCCCCAGCCCGTCAAGCAGATTGCAGCGGCGCCGAAGCCACGCCCGCGTCGGCCAGCGACAGTTGCGCCCAAGCGTGTTCTGCGCGACGTGGCGACGCCCGTGATTGCCATGGAAGCCAACCCGGAATCCGAGTTCGCTGTCGCGGTGCCATTACCCGAGGTTGACGCGGGTCCGCCGCCAACGGTTGTCGAGCTGCTTGAGGCGCCCGAAGAGGTGGCTGCCAGCGACATACCCATCCCCGCTGAACCTGTCGTGGATGCCGAGGCGGAGCGCGCAGCGCGTGAGCAGGCGCTGCAGCAAGAGCTTGCCTTGCAGCGAGAGCAGGAGCAGGCGCGGCTGGCACAGGCACAGGCACAGGCACAGGCACAGGCACAGGCACAGGTGGATGCGCAACGCAACGCCGCCGAGGCAAGCAGGCTCGCCGAGCAGCAGCAGCAACAGCAAGTGCAGCAGCAAGCGCTGCGCGATCAGGAAGCGCTGGTGCAGCGTGAACAACAGGCCGCCGCAGCGCGCGATCTGGCTGCACAGCGCGCGGCGCAGGAAGCGGCGACGCAGGAAGCCCTGGCACAGGCCCGGTTACAGGCACGCCAGCGCGCCGACGATGCCGCGCAGCGCGTGGTGCAGGAAGCGGCTGAGCGGCAACGCAGCGAGGAACTGGGACAGCGCAGGCTGATCGAGGAGCGCGCACGCGAGCTAGCGGCCGAACGCCAGCGCAACGAGGACATCGCACAGCGCAGGTTGGCCGAGGAACTGGCGCGCCAACAAGCGGCCGAACGCCAGCGCGTCGAGGACCTGGCGCAGCGCAGGCTCGCCGAGGAGCGCGCACGCCAGCAAGCGGCCGAGCAGGCGCGTGTGGACGCCGAGCGGCTGGCACGGGGCGCTGCCGAAGAAGCGGCCCGTCAGGCGGCGCAGCGCGTGCAGGCGCAAGCTTCCGGACCGGCTGCGGGGGCAGGCGCAGGACCAGCCGCTGCCGGCGGCACCGCGCGCACGGACGGCGCTGGCGTGGGCACCGGCAGCGGGGCAGGCATGCAAGCTGGGCCGGGCGTCATGGCTGGCTTGCCCGGCAATCGCGCACGCGAGTTGCTGCGCGGGGTCACGATCCCGAATGTGGACGCCTCCGGCTTGCCGCGCGACCGGCCAGCCGGCAACCGCCGCGTGGTGGCCGACGGCGGCGAGCGCGATGCGCCGCTGCGCTTGTACGTCGACAGCGTGCGTCAGAAACTCGAGCGCAACGCGGTGCTCGGCGGCGCGCGCCTGTCGCTGCGCGACGTTCGCATCGATCCCCTGGTGAGCGTCTCGCTGCGCAGCGACGGCAGTATCGACGAGATCACGATCGTGCGTTCAAGCGGCCGCGTCGATATGGACGATGCCGTGCGCCGCTTCGTGCGCCTGAACGCCCGCTACGCCGCGTTTCCGCCGAACGTCGCCGCGAACTTTGACGTGATCGAGATCCGCCGTATCTGGCGCTTTGCCGAGGGACTCAAGCTCGTCGAAGAGATGCGGTGACGCCATCCGGTCGATCGTCGTTGCGTCACCCCTGCAGCTCGACCGATTCCACGACCCGCGCTTGCAGCGGCCCCGTCGCGTGCAGCAGACACTGGACGGCATGACGGACATTTGCCGCCGCCAGGTGCGGTCCGATCGGTAAGCTCAGCAGGAACGCTGCCATCGCATCAGCGACGGGGCACGACGCACCGGCTGCCAGCCGGGCGTAGGCAGGTTGCCGGTGGACCGGCACCGGGTAGTGCACGGCAGTCGGGACGCCGGCATGCTCCAGGATGGCGCGCACCTGCTCGCGTTGCTCGACCAGCACCGCATACCCCGCACAGGCGCTGGTGCGGTCGGACCGGCAGCCAATGACACGCAAATGCGGCTGCAGCATCTCGTCGTACGCAGCCGCGATGCGGCGGCGCTGCCTGATATCCCAATCGAACCGCTCCAGCCTGGCCAGCACGATCGCGCATTGGAGCGTTTCCATGCACGCGTCGTGGCCAACACGGAGATGCGCATGGCGCCGCGCCTGACGGTGCACGCGGATGTTGCGCATCGCGCCCGCGAGCGCATCGTCGTTCGTGAACAGGGCGCCGCCATCGCCATAGCATCCGAGTGGGTTGGTCGGGAAAAAGCTCGTGCAGCCGATCGTGGACAGATTGCCGCTCTGGCGCCCGCGGTAGGTGGCGCCGAAACTCTGTGCGCCGTCTTCGATCACGGCCAGCCCGTGGCGGGCGGCGACGCCGTTGATGGCGTCCATGTCGGGAGGCTGGCCGTACAGCGAGACCGGGATGACCGCGCGCGTGGCCGGCGTGATCGCTCCTTCGATCAGCTGCGGATCGAGCGTACAGGTGGCGCGCTCGATGTCGGCAAACACGGGCCTGGCGCCGACCAGCACGATTGCTTTGGCCGCCGCACTGGCGGCAAACGGCGTGGTGATGACGTCGTCACCTGGCCCGACGCCAAGCGCCATCAGGGCGATCGCCAGTGCCGTGGTACCAGAGGACGCAGTGATGCAATGGCGCGCGCCCGTATAGTCGGCCAGGCGTTGCTCGAGTTCGGCGACTTCAGGCCCCATGATGGTCTGGCCGTGGTCGAGAACGGCCTGGATGCGGCTGTTGATCAGGCTGCGCGACGTCTCGTCCTGCGATCGCGGGTCGATGGATTGCATGCTTTGTCCCTGGTCTCAAGCCTGCACGACGTTGGGCGAGCGGGTCGGGAACACACCGCGCGTATCCACGATCAGGCTGGCGTTCTGGCGCACGAGTTCATAGTCGAAGGCGCTGTGGCCAGTGGCCAGCAGCACGACGTCATAGGACGCGAGCGATGCTGGTGTGAGTTCAACGCTGGACAGGTCGAAGTGATGCTCGCGCATGCGCGGAAAGACCGGCACATGGGGGTCGGAATACTCGACCACGGCGCCACGCGCGCGCAGCAGTTCCATCAGCGCCACCGAGGGTGACTCGCGCATGTCTTCGACGTCTTTCTTGTACGCGATACCCAGCACCAGGATGCGGCTGCCCATGACGGCGCGGCTGCGGCTGTTCAGCGCGTCGGCCACCTTGGCGATTACCCACGCCGGCATGTCGCTGTTGATCTCGCCGGCCAGCTCGATGAAGCGGGTGTGCAGCCCGAACTGGCGCGCCTTCCAGGTGAGATAGAACGGGTCGATCGGAATGCAGTGCCCGCCCAGGCCCGGACCAGGATAATAGGCGGTGAAGCCGAATGGCTTGGTGGCGGCGGCCCGGATGACTTCGTGGATGTCGATGTCCATGCGGTCGGCGATGATTTTCATCTCGTTGACCAACCCGATATTGACAGCGCGGTGAATGTTTTCCAGCAGTTTGGTCAGCTCGGCCGCGCGGGTCGAGCTGACCGGGACAACGGTGTCGATCGCCTGCCGGTACAGGGCCAGGCCGGCTTCCAGGCAGGCGTCGGTGGAGCCGCCGCAAATCTTGGGGATGGTGCGGGTGTTGAAGTCGGGGTTGCCGGGGTCTTCGCGTTCGGGCGAGAACACGAGGAACACATCGTGGCCGACGCGCAGGCCGCGCGCTTCCAGGCGGGGCCGCAGTTCTTCTTCGGTGGTGCCGGGATAGGTGGTGCTTTCGAGGGACAGCAACTGCCCGGGGCGCATATGGGGCAGTAGCGACTCGACGGTGCCGATCACGTACGACAGATCGGGCTCGCGGTAGGCGGTCAGGGGCGTGGGGACGCAGATGATCAGGGCATCGGCTTCGACGACGCGCGAAAAGTCGCTGCTGGCGACCAGCCCGGCGGCGCGCGCCGCAGCGATTGTCTGCCCCTTGATGTGGGCGATATAGCTCTCGCCCCGGTTGAGCTGGTCGACCTTGGCGGCGTCGATGTCGATCCCCAGTACGTGAAAGCCTTCGGCTGCATAGCGCAGCGCGAGTGGCAGCCCGACGTAGCCAAGGCCAATGATGCCGATCACGGCGTGGCGCTCACGCAGCCGGGTCAACAGCTGCTCCAGGTGAACTGATTTGATCTCGTCTCGCATGGTTTCCTCGACAGTGACAGTGGCAACAACAGGTAAATCAAAACCGGCAATTTCTCAGGCTGATCGTGCAGCAGCGTGTTATTGCCGCTGTACTGCCTGGGATATCAAAGGCGTGACTGACTTTGAATCAACTGAATAACAGCACGGCAAAAAGCGAATAAAAAGAATGCGAAAATAAATAACCCGATCGAAAAGAAAAAATGATGTTTGAAAATAAGCGAGGCGTCTGCGTTGAACGTCGTTGCCAGTTTTAATGTGACACCACGCTATAGGCAGAGGAGCCGTCAGGCCGCATTGCACTCCAAGAAATTGATTCGAGAAAATGCCAGAAAAAAAGCGCCGCGATTGCGCCGATATACGGATCGAATTACCACGAATTTGATGACCCGTTATTTGCGAATTGATTATCCGACCCCGGCTGCATGACGGAATTGAGATCACTCAACAGCGCTCAGGGATAGTAGCGATGGAGCGTTATTTAAACGGTTTGATGAAAATAGAAATAGAATCAGGGAATTAAATTTCTAATTCCCTATTTCTTGAATGAAGATTCAAACGGAAGGGGACAACGTTCCCGGCCCGGCAAGCCGGGAACGCAAAGCAATGTATTAGGCGCCGGGCCGGCCAGGCCGCGGCTGCGGCGCCATTGGCGGCACCGTGATCGTCTCGTTCAGGCGCAGGAACTTGAAGCCGGCCAGCATCTGGCCGGGCTTGCCGGCGCGCGCATTGTCCGCTTCGCGTCCTGCCACCCGCGCCATGTACGACGCGAACGTTTCTTCGCGCACCTTCGGCGCCGACGAATGCAGGAAATGCCGCTCGCCGTTCGGACCCAGCACCACCAGGCCCACGTGCGACGCCCAGTATTCACCATTGCGGGTCGAGATCACGTTGACGAAGTCGCCTTCCTGCAACTGATCGAGAATGGCGGCCACGCCGTCTTTCGGCACGTAGGTCTGGCGGCTCGTTTCAACGGGGATGTCGCGCACCGTGTTGTGGCGCGTGCGCAGGAAGCGCGCGCGGTCGACCCGCATGTCGTAGCCAGGGCCGTTCGGGCCGGCCAGGTCGGCGCTGATATCGGTGACCAGCCAGCGGTTGGCCACGTTCCAGTCCAGCTCGGTGTAATGGTTGCGCGTGGCCACGCCGATCACGCCGTCGCGGTAGCGGATCCGCTGCAGCATCCAGAAGAATTCTTCCCACGATTGCGACAGCGCCATCGCATACGTGTGTTCCGCAAAGACGACGCAATCGCTCTGTTCGAGACTGTACATCGGCAAGCTGTCGTGGATCTCGAACGGGAACTCGCCCAGCAGGTTCAGCGAATACGGCTGGCCGATGTTCTGGCGGCCGATCGCGGCGATGCGCTTGCGCAGGTCGGGCTGCGCGCTCTGCATGTGCGGAATGTACTGGCCGGTCTCGAACGGCGTCATCTTGTAGATCGGCTTGTCCAGCAGAGCCGCCAGCGGCGTGGGTGGCGGTGGCGCGCCCGGGATCGGCGGCGTGGCGGCAGGGGGGCTGGCGCAGCCGGTCAGGACGGCGCTGGCAAGAAGCAGGCAGGCAAGGCGCATGGCGGTCATCTCGGAAGAAGGGAAAGTGTCACGCTAATCCGGCGTGTGCGCTGGGGATAATGAATTCTGCGTAGGTGCCCATAACCTGAGCGACCCGGCGGAAACATGCATTCCTCCCAGTTATACGAAAGCGAACACAAGTGATTATTCATCATGGCAATTCATCATCAATACTCGCCACAAGCATTTAAAAATTTGCCTTACTTTACCAAGAATCGCACCCTTCCCAGGAGAGAGATGATGTTCAAGCAGAAGCCGCTTGCTGCGGCCGTATCGATGGCCGTCTGGAGCCTTGCCACGTTGCCAGTGCTGGCGCAGGCGCAAGCGCAGGACCAGGAGACCCCAGCCGCCGTGCCGATGCAGACCGTGGAAGTGACGGGCATCCGCGCCTCGCTGGCCCGGTCGCTGGCGGTCAAGCGCGATGCGTCGGCCAACGTCGAGGTGATCACCGCCGAAGACGTTGGCAAGATGCCGGACAAGAACCTGGCCGATTCGCTGCAGCGCCTGGCCGGCGTGGCGGTGCGCACCGACTATGACGAGGCCGAGAAAGTCTCGATGCGCGGCACCAACCCGGACATGTCGCTGATCATCTTCAATGGCCACGCCGTCAGCAGCGCCGACTGGTACGTGGCCGACCAGGGCTCGAGCTCGCGCTCGACCAGCCTGTCGCTGATGCCATCGCACGTGCTGCAGCAGGCAGTCGTCTACAAGACGTCCCAGGCCAATATCGTCGATGGCGGCCTGGCGGGCACCATCAATGTCTCCACGCGTAAGCCCTTGTCGGCCAAGGAAAATCTGTCGGGCGTGATCAGCGTCGGCGCCAGCTACGCCGACCTGCCAGGCCGCTACGCGCCGGACATGAACGGCTCGGTCAACTGGAAGAACGAGGCCGGCACCTTCGGCGTGCTGGCCGCGCTGTTTGCCGAAAAGCGCTACGTGCGGCGCGATTCGGTCTCGCGGTTCGCCTACGGCACCAACAGCGGCTGGGACGTGATCAACACCAGCACGATGAAAGGCATCACCGATGCATCGCTTGCCGGCACCGGCTACACGGCAGCAGACCTGAACGGTGTGCGTCTGCCGGGCTCGATGAGCTCGGAGTTCGTCGAATCGGTGCGTGACCGCAAGGGCGGCATGCTGTCGCTGCAGTTCAAGCCGAACCGCGACCTCGACGTGACGCTCACGGGCTTTCATTCATCGATGGATGCCGACAACCACGGCCGCCTGACATCGAGCGCCATCTACTCCATGCTGCTCGGGAAGAACGCACCGCTGGGCAGCACCGTCGCCGCTGCCGCCAACACGAATTCGAACGGCCAGCAGGTATTTGCGCAGATCCGCAATCCGGTCATCGTCAACGAAACCACCGTCTACGGCAACCAGCTCAAGGTACTCAAGGCCGCCGACATCGTGTTCCCGAACGGGACCACGCCCCAGTACGTCGGCAACTCGGAAGGCTTCTACCGCGACGGCGCCAAGGCCGAGAGCTCATTCCTCGACCTGGACGCCAAGTACCGCGTCAATGATGACCTCACGATCAAGACGCTGCTCTCGAGTACGCGCGGGGTGGGCACGACCGAACTCGATCAGGGCCTGACGCTGGCCCGCTACGGCACCGGTATCTCTTACGCGCTCGGCAGCCTGCATGACGCGCCGTTCGTTCAGTACCAGAACGCCGGCGGCAACCAGCCCGGCCTGAACGCGGACGGCAGCGGCTACACCATCGTCGACCGCGCCGCCTCGGGCGTGCGCACCGTCGACAAGGAATGGAGCGCGCAATTCGACGCCGAATACCGCGTCGACCGCGGCATCTTCCAGTCGCTGGAAAGTGGCGTGCGCTTCTCGGATCACAAGCGCACCAGCGCGCGCCGCGGCCCGGCGTTCCGCAATGGCATCACGCTCGATCCGGTCACGGGCCGCGTCACGTCCAATACGCCGACGCCAACCACCGGCTGGCAAGCGTTCCCGGGCGACTTCGGCAATGGCCTGGATGGCCCGGCCGGCTGGGACAACACCGGCTTCACCTACACGCCGGAAGCGATCAAGGACTATATCGCGGGCAATACCAAGGTCACGAGCGACGCGTTCGAGCGCCGCGTGAGTTCCGAGATCGACATGCAGGAACGCCAGAGCGCCGCCTACCTGATGGCCAACCTGGAACGCGATCGCTGGTCGGGTAATGTTGGCGTGCGCTTTTCGCGCACTGAAGTAAAAGCCAATATCGCCACGCCGATTCCCGTTGGCGCCTGCCAGCGCGTCGCACCGGGCCAGGCGCCCGTGACCTGCGCCGCGTATCCGGGCGCGATCACCGATGCCGGCGACGCGACCCCGTTCTACGATGGCACGCCGTTCAATCCACTGGCCGGCGTCATTTACTACAAGACGCCAACCAAGCGCACCTTCGACAACTGGCTGCCAAGCCTGAACGTGCGTTACGACATGGGTAACGACATGCTGGCGCGCTTTGGCGTGAGCCGCACGATCGGGCGCCAGAACTACAACCTGCTGGGCAGCGGCTTCGGCACGCCGGGTTGCGACGCCAATGGCTGCCGCGTGACGGGCCCGAATCCGGACCTCGAACCGCAAACGGCCGACAACGTCGACCTGTCGTGGTCGTGGTACTTCGCACCGCGCTCGATCGTCGCGCTGAGCGTGTTCCATTCGTCGATCGACGGCTATCCGAAGACGGGCGCCGTGGGCAGCACCACGATCGACCTGCAGGATCCGCGCGACCAGACCGTCAAGTCCTTCTTCATCAACACAGCGTCGCAACAGGGCGCCAAGATCAACGGCATCGAGCTGCAGTACGAGCAGCCGTTCGGGCAGACCAACTTCGGCTTCACGTCGAACATCAGCCGCGCCAAGACGAAGGTCGACGATGGCCGGCCGATGGTGGGCGCCTCTGAATGGACGGGCAACCTGGGTCTGTACTATGAAGACCGCAAGCTGTCGGCGCGTCTGGTTGCAAACTACCGCGGCGAGTACGTCAACAGCACGACGGCGCCGGCGCCAACGGCCAACAGCCAGGGCCTGACCGTCATCAACGGCGTGGCGATGCCAACCGCGCCAACGTATGCCGATGCGGTGACGACGCTGGCGCTGTCGGCCAACTACTACTTCACCGACAACCTGGAGCTCGCGTTCAGCGCGACCAACCTGACCAACGCCAAACGCGCGCAATATCGCTACAGCGAAGAAGAGCAGCAAAAGCTCGATGTCAGCGGTCGTCAGTATTATCTGAACCTGCGCTACAAGTTCTGACCGGGGGACGGTGCGCAAACGGGGGCTGCGGCCATGATGGCGTGAGAGGTAGGGTGGACGGGTTCCCCGTCCACGCGTTCAACGTGATCTCGCCGACTACTGAACGCGTGGACGGCATAGCCGTCCACCCTACGGCTCGGTTCGTCTCAGACGCGTTCAACGAGCTCAGCCGTATTGACGCCTAAAGTGTGCGGCATCTAACGGTGAATCCTGGGCGCAGCCGTTAAGATGCTCCTGTCTGAGTGAGGAACGCGCGAAGTAATTCGCAGCCATCCGACACCTCAACAGGTTAGCCGGTCGCCTCGAGGATCGGCACCAATTTCATGACCGGTGCGGGCCTTGTGCCTGCACCGGGCAGCAAGGAAGCGGAGGTTGCCATGTACGATGTCAAGCATCCAGCCAAGCACCTGGTGCGCGAATATCTCGCGCGCCGCTCGCGCGATCCGAAGCCGCCACCGGCGCCAGAAGAAATCCGGCGCCAGCTTGGCTGGGCGACGTTGATCCCGGCGGCGCTCAAGATCGCCCCGACCCGCAACTAGCCTGCGCACACGTTTTCGCGTCGACGTCCTGTCAAGGACGCGGCGCATAGTTCAACCAAGGAGACCGTTATGACCAAGAGAATCGGAAGCAAGCACATCGCCCAACATCGCGGCAAGGCAGAACGCATCGAGATCAAGCGTACCAACATCGCACGTGAAGCCGTACGCCAGGCCGAAGCACGCGCCAAGTACCGCAACGTGCCAAAAGGCCTGATCAAGCGCCAGGAAGCCGCCAGCGCTGCCTGATAGCACCTGCGCTGCACGCCGAGCCCGCCTTTACGGCGGGTTTTTTTCGCCTGTATGTTTGTCACGGGCGTCCATTCGCCGTTCGCCGGTATGAATTCGCCATTCGCCGAAAACTACTTTCCCCACCGTGCCCACCCTTGTTATCGTGATCCCCATTCGATCACAAGGAGGTCCGCACCATGCAATCCGAAGAATCCTACCGCTGGCGCAAGCAAATAGTCTGGGGCTTGCTGCTCATCGTCGTCGGCGCCGTCGTGCTGCTCGATCGCCTGTACTACATCAACGCCGAAGACTACTGGCACTACGCGCCGCTGCTGCTGGTCGCCGTCGGTATCAGCCAGACCATTGGCTACCCGAGTCCCAAGGAATTCGGCAACGGCTTGTGGACGGTGTTTACCGGCCTGTGGCTGTTTGCGGTGCTCGAAAATGCCTTCGGCCTGACGTTCCGTAACAGCTGGCCGCTGTTCATCCTGATGTGGGGCATCAAGCTGGTGCTCGATCCGTTCATCGCCCGCCGTTTCCTGAATAACCAGAAGGTGAGCCGCCATGAAAAATGATCGCCTGCCAAGGGGCGTGACGGGGCAGGTCGTGCTTGGCGTGCTGGTCATCGGCATGGGCCTCCTGTTCCTGCTCGATAACCTCGGCCTGATCGACATGCACCGCGCGGTCTCGTTCTGGCCAATGCTGTTCGTGATCGTCGGCACGGTCAAGCTGTGCGACACGCGCAGCCAGGGTGGCACGCTGCTCGGCGCGGCGCTGGTCGGCGTGGGCATCCTGATGATGCTCGACCGGCTCGACATCATCGACTTCAGCGTGCGTACCTTGTGGCCGCTGATCCTGATTGGCCTGGGCGGTTTTCTCGTTGCCAAGGCGCTGCGCAGCCGCGGCCTGCCGGGCAGCGTCGCCGGCAGCCCGGGCGCCGGGATGCTCGATGATACGGGCAGCGGCGAAACCGTCGACATCACGGCGATCCTGGGCGGCTACGAGCGCCGTGTGGCCACGCAGGATTTTCGCGGCGGTGAAATCACGGCGGTCATGGGCGGGTGCGAACTCGATATGCGCAGCGCCTCGATCCGGGGCGAGGCGGTGATCAACGTGTTCGCGTTCTGGGGCGGCGTGACCATCAAGTGTCCGCCCGACTGGACCGTGATCCTGCTTGGCACGCCGATCCTGGGCGGCTTCGAAGAAAAGACCATCGCGCCGCCCGATGGCAGCAAGCGCCTCGTCATTCGCGGCTACGCCATCATGGGCGGTGTGGAAATCCGCAACTGATGGGCCGCATGTTCTGGGCGGGGCGCAGCGCCGCGCTGTACCTGGCGGCCTGGCTGATGCTGGGGCTGATGCTTGCGGGCCTGCTGAACGCGGCCACCGGCGCAGGGATCGTGGCCAGCCTGCTGTTCGCGCTGCCGCTGATGCTGGTGTATGCGAGCGTGTGCGGCTTTTCGAGCTACTACCTGTGCCGCGCCTATCCGCTGGCGAGCAAGTCGCTGCGCTCGGTGCTGGTCGTGTTCTTTGTCACGGCCGCCAGCGCGGCCTTGCTGTGGTGTGCCGCGGCGGTGGCGTGGGCGGCATTGTGGCGCTGGCTGGCGCCGTCGATGGGCGGTGTGCAGCTCTCGCCACCCGTCGCCGCGGTCATGTTCGGCGTCGGCGTGCTGCTGTACGGGATGACGGCGTGCGCGCATTATCTGGCGCTGGAGTTCGAGCGCGCGCGCCGGCTGGAAACGCGCGAGCTCGAACTGAAACTGCTGGCGCAGGACGCCGAACTGCGCATGCTGCGCACGCAGATCGACCCGCACTTTCTGTTCAACAGCCTCAATTCGATCAGCGCGCTCACCAGCATCGATGCCGACGCCGCGCGCGACATGACCTTGCAACTGGCCGGCTTCTTTCGCCACACGCTGGGACTCGAGGCGCACCGCAAGGTTCTGCTGTCGGACGAAGTCGAATTGACGCAGCGCTTTCTGGCGATCGAGCAGGTGCGTTTCGGCCCGCGCCTGGCGTTCGCGTGCGAGATGGCGGATGATGCGGCGCGCTGTCTGCTGCCGCCGATGATCCTGCAGCCGCTGGTGGAGAACGCGGTCAAGCACGGTATCGGCCAGCTGCCGCAGGGCGGCGTCGTGCGCGTGCACGCGGTGCGCGCCGGCTCGCAACTGAAGCTGCGGGTCGAGAACGACGTCGATCCGGATGGCGGGGCGCCCGGCAAGGGCGGCGGCGTGGGCCTGGCGAACGTGCGCCAGCGCCTGCACGCCGTGTACGGCTTCGACGCGAGCGTGCACGCGACACGCGACGGCGCAAGGTTTCGGGTGGACCTGATCCTGCCCGCAGACATGGGAGACTGACAGCATGCGGGTTCTGATCGTGGACGATGAACACCTGGCGCGCGCCGTGCTGCGCGAATACCTGACGACGCATGCGGACGTCGAGATCGTCGGCGAATGCGCCAACGGCTTCGAGGCAGTCAAGGCAATTGCGGAGCTCGACCCTCAACTGGTGTTCCTCGACATCCAGATGCCCAAGCTCGACGGCTTCGAGGTGGTCGAACTGGCCGGCAGCAAGCCGCATTACATTTTCGCGACCGCCTACGACCAGTTCGCGCTGCGCGCGTTCGAGGTGCATGCGATCGACTACCTGCTCAAGCCGTTTTCGTGCGCGCGCTTAGGCGAAGCGCTGGCGCAGGCGCGCCTGCGCACGCCCCAGCCGGCGCAGATCGAAGCCGTGGTCAAGGAAGCAGCGGCGCGCCATACGCCGCTCGAGCGCATCCTGATCCGCGACGGCGCCCGCGTGCACGTGGTGCCAACGGCGAGCGTGGATTACATCGAGGCGCAGGACGATTATGTGGCCGTCTGCGCGGACGGCAGGCAGTACCTCAAGCTTGGCAGCCTGGCCGAACTCGAGGCGCAGCTCGATCCTGCCGTCTTCGTGCGCATCCACCGTTCGCACATCGTCAACCTGGGCGCGATCGCGCGCATCGAACCGGTCAGCAAGGACAATCACTGCGCCGTGCTGAAAAGCGGCGTCAAGCTGCCTATCAGCCGCAGCGGCTATCAGCGCATCCGCGAGCTGCTGGCGTAGACCTTCAGCGCGAGTTGTGCGCGCCGAGCTCCCACCAGGCCGGCATCAGCGCGCGGATGCCCGGCTGGGCGAAGCGGTCGTCGATCAGCCACACCACGCCGCGATCCTGCTCGGTGCGGATCACGCGACCGGCTGCCTGCACCACTTTCTGGATGCCGGGGTACAGGTAGGTGTAGTCGTAGCCGGCGCCAAACAGCGTCTGCATTCGCTCGCGCAGCTGCTCGTTGACGGGGTTCACCTGCGGCAGGCCGAGCGTGGCGACAAACGCGCCGATCAGGCGCTCGCCCGGCAGGTCAACCCCTTCGCCGAACGCGCCGCCCAGCACCGCAAAGCCCACGCCCGCGCCACCGATGGCGAAGCGGTCGATGAAGCCCTGGCGCGCGGTCTCGCTCATGCGGCGTTCCTGGCGCCAGGCCGTCACGCCCGGGTCCAGCTTCGCCAGCGCGCCGGCCACCTGGTCCATGTAGTCGAAGCTGCTGAAGAACGCTAGGTAGTTGCCAGGACGTTCGTGGAACTGGCGGGCAATCAGTTCGGCGATCGGCTGCACCGACGCGGCGCGCGCCTGGTAGCGGGTCGAAATACCTTTGGCGACATGCACGTCGAGCTGGCTGGCCGTGAACGGCGAATCCACTTCGACCCAGGCCGTGTCGGCCGGTAGCCCGAGCGTATCGGTGCAGTATTGCCAGGTGCCGAGCGTGCCGGAGAACAGCGTGCTCGAATGCGACGCGGCAAAGCGCGGGCCGAGGAATGGCGCCGGCACCACGTTGCGGATGCAGATGGTCGAATCGCGCAAGGTCGGGCGGTCGGCGTCGCGCGACAGGTCCACCAGCGAGTGCGGCCCGAACGACTCGGCCAGGCGCGCAAATTGCAGCGCATCGAAATGAAAGCGCTGCAGGTCAGGGTCGAGCGGACCGGGGAAGGCGGCCAGGTGTTCGTTGATGGTGCTGGAGGCGTCCTGCAGCGCGTCGACCAGTTTCGTCGGCATCGACTCGAGCAACTGGTACGGTGCAGGCGCGCCCTTGTCGACATTGGTCCAGGCGCGCCCGACACGCTCGAGCGCTTTCTTGACCGCCGGTGGCGCGACGGCGCGCGCAGCGCGCAGCAGCTCGCGGTCGATCTCGGCGCTGTACATCGAGCGCGCTCGGTTGACCAGGTTGTGCGCTTCGTCGACCAGCACGCTGGCCTTCCAGCCGTTGGCCTGGGCCAGTGCGTACAGCATCGCGCCGCCGTCGAAATAATAGTTGTAGTCGCCGACGATCATGTCGACCCAGCGTGTCATCTCGCTGCCCAGGTAGTACGGGCAGACGTCGTGTTCGAGGGCGACCGTGCGCAGCGCTTCGCGGTCGAGCACCAGCACGTCGGCCGCAGCGGCGCGCGCGGCCGGCAGGCGGTCGTAGAAGCCGCGCGCCAGTGGGCACGCCTCGCCATGGCACGCTTTATCCGGATGCTCGCAGGCCTTGTCGCGCGCGGTCAGTTCCAGCACGCGCAGTGGCGTCGCAGCTTCCGTTCCCTTCGCGCCGCACAGTTTGGCCGCGCCATCGAGCGCCAGGCGCCGGCCCGGCGTCTTCGCGGCCAGGAAGAACACCTTGTCGATGCCTTGCTGCGGCATGGCTTTGAGCGTCGGGAACAGGCTGCCGACTGTCTTGCCGATGCCGGTTGGCGCTTGCGCGAGCAGGCAGCGCCCGCTGGTGTTGGCGCGGTAGATGCTCTCGGCCAGGTGGCGCTGGCCGGGCCGGAAGTCGGCATGCGGAAAGCGCAACTGCGTCAGCGCATCGTTGCGCGCGGCGCGGTGCGCGCTCTCCTGTGCAGCCCAGCTCGAAAAGCGTTCGCACAGGCCTGCAAAATGGGTCTGCAGCCAGGCGCTGTCGCGCTGCTCGCGCAGCACCGTTTCGACGCCGCTGCCGATGTCGTAATAGACGAGGGCCAGGTTGACCGCGTCCAGGCCGCGCTCCTGGCACAGCAGGTGGCCATACACGCGCACCTGTGCCCAGTGCAGATGGCGGTGGTTGTCGGGGATGGACTCGGGGCGGCCGCGGTGGGTTTTGATCTCTTCGATCAGGTTTTCGTTTTCGTCGTAGCCGTCGGCGCGGCCGCGTACGCGTAAACCGTTCCATTCGCCGGACAGCGGCAGCTCGGCGCGGTAGCCATCGCCACGGCGCGCGGCGACGACGGCGTGGCCGGCGATGCCTTCCTGGGCGCTGGGCGAGGGCGTGAAACGCAGGTCGAGGTCACCGGCCTTGGCGGTGAACTCGCACAGAGCGCGCACGGCGATCGTGTAAGCGGGTTGCGTGGTACCGGTCAAATCAGGCCGCCATCTCGGGCGCCAGATCCCAGACCAGGTAGCAGACGGCCACCGGCATCGCATGCGCGGCGCAGTACTCGATCCAGCGCTGCTGGTTGTCCTGCAGGCGGTCGCCCGGGCCTTTCACTTCGATCATCGTGTAGCGGTTTTCGAGGGGGAAGAACTGGATCAGGTCGGGAAAGCCCGTGCGGTTTTCACGCACATCGGCCAGGATCCGCTCGCACCACTTGCGCAGGTGCGCGGCCGGGATGCAGTCAAGGGCCAGTTCGACCAGCTCGAGGCTGATGCCGTCCCAGTGCACGAAGGGCGATTGCAGGCCGGCCTTGTCGCGGTAGGTCGCGCGGATGGTGTCGCGGTAGGCGCCGGAATCGAGTTCATCGAAGCAGGCGGAAAATTCGGCCAGACGGCGCGCGTGGAAGTCGGCGCTGTACAGGTCGGCCGGCCCGCGGTGGAACGGGTGGAAGAAGGCGCCGGGAATGGCGGCAAAGATGGCGCGCCAGCACAGCAGGCCAAACAGCGTGTTGGCCAGCGCGTTTTCGACATAGAACACGGGCGCGCCGTCTTGCGCCAGATGGTCGCGCACCGCGCCCTCGACCCAGCGCTCGCCGTTCGGTGGCGTCAGGCACAGGTCGATGCGCTGCACCTCGGTTTTCGGCAGCCGGCCCAGGCGTGCGTGGCCCAGGCGGCGCGCCAGGCGCGGCGCGATGCGCGCCAGGTGCTGGCGCTCGGCGTCGTTCTCGGGGGTGGCCTGGGCCTCGGTCAGCAGGGCCCAGGCATCGTCGAAGCGCTCGTGTTTTTCGAGCACGCGGATCGCGCGGCCACGCGCGCCGGGGTAGCGGCAGCGTGCGTAGGCGGCAAAGGCGCCATCCCAGTCCTTTTGCTTTTCGTAGTGCTGGCCGATCTGGAACACGAGCTTTTCGCGCCGGCTGGCCAGCCAGTCGTTGTCGAACGCATGTTCGGGCAGGTCGCGCACGACATCCTCGACCGCTTCACCGGCAGCGAAGCGCTCGCGGCATGCGTGCAGCAGGATGTAGTGGTCGATGTCGGCGCGCTGGCGAAAACCACGCGAGGCCGGCGAAATGTCGACCTGCTCGTAGCGGAACAGACCCAGGTCGGACAGCACGAAGTCGGTCCAGCCCTGGCGCAGGTTGCCGAAAAAGACCAGGCGCAGGCGATCGCACAGGGGCTTGACGTGAATGCGCCAGGCGACGTCGGGGCAGTCGCCATACCAGCCCGAGAAGCGGCGAGGGTCGGCGCAGTCGGCCCGCAAGGCCTCGAGCAGGTCGCCCTTGCGCGCGCTTTTCTGGCGCAGGTGCGGGAAGGCCTCGGCGACTTCGGGCTTGGAGAGCAGGTCGAACAGTTCGTCGAGCGAGAGCTCGGGATCGGCTTCGATCCAGCCGGTGCCCAGCAGGTGGCCGGCAGCCTCGACCGGGCAGCCGATCTCGGCATAGCGGAGTTTACTGGCGCGAAACAGCGTGCCTTTTCGCATGACCATGCGCACGAACAGCGCGCGCGCCGCGTGCGGCAGGGCAGGGAAGGCTGCGAGGAACGCGTGCTCCTGCGCGTCGAGCAGGTCGGCATAGCGTTCACCGATCCAGTCGAGAACGCGCTGAAAGTTGTCCAGATAATAAAACTCGTTTTCCAACAACCTGATCATGACCGCCCGCGTTACTGTTCTTATGTACAGTATAAGCCCGGGTGGACAGGGAATCCAGCAGTTTCGGCGCGATCGTCCGGCGCAGTGCTAGCGCGTTGGCCGTGGACGACAGGCGTCACCGGCGCAGCGATCCGGGTTCATCTCGGGGTCGGGCAGGGCATGGCCATTGGCGTGATAGATGACGGCCGAGATCAGGGCGACATCGCTGTCGGGCGGTTCGGTCGCCCGCACCGGTCCGGCATGTTTCGCTGGCCGCGCCGCCTGGCGCGGCACGGTTGCGTGCGCCTGGAACGGGGCCGGCGCTGCGTCCAGGGTCTTGGCCGTGCCGCGCTCGGGCGCAGCAGCCGTGCGCGTGGGCTTGACGGGTCCTCGCGCCCCTTCTGCTGGCCGCAACAGGCGCAGCGGCGGCACCGGCGGTGGCAGACCATGCAGGCCATGCGCTGTGCTGACTGCGGGTGCTGGCGTTGTCACTGGGGCTGACACGGGCGTTGCCACTGGCGCCAGCGCCGGCGCAGCGTCGACGATCACGGCCGCCGCCGGCGGCGCAGCAGGTTCGTCGGCCACGATTGCGCGCGCCGCCATCCCGGCGTGCGCGGGCTCGACCCGGTGCGGGCCGTCCTGCCCCGCCGCCAGCCAGGCCAGGGCGCCCGTCAACCCCAGCGCGACCAGCACGGCGCCGCCATACCAGGCCAGCCGCACGCCCACGCCGCCGGACGTGGCGCGGCGCGCCGGCTCGCGTTCGAGCCTGGCGAGGATGCTGTCTTCGTTGCCGCCGCGCCGCGTCGACGACATCAGATCGGGCCGCAGATGCGGTTGCGTGGGGTTCGCTTGATGTTCGTCTGATGAACGCACGGCAGCACTCCTAAGATGGGGTTTTTCCAGTTCCGATTAGAAACAATCCTGGAGGTACCGATGCTGATCTTTATCGCGCTTCTGTACGTTTGTGGCGCATCCGGCCTGATCTGGCTGGCCGTGTTCCCGACAGGTCGCGCATTGGCAACACGCGGCATCGGCCGCCTGCGCGCGCTGGTGCGGCATGCCGGCGCCTGGGGGAACGCGGGCGGGCGGGCGCTGGGCGCCGCGCGCGATGCGGCCGCGCTCACGCTGCGCGAGCGTCTGCTGCGCTTCCTGCGCCGGCATCGGGTGGTGTTCGCCATTGTCGCGCCGGTGATCCTGATTCCATCGCTGCTGGCGCTGGCACTGAGCAATCCCGCCATGCTGCCCGTGTACCAGGGCAGCGCCGCCATGCCGGATGAACAGGTGGCGGCCCTGCTGGCCGGCGAACAACTGGCGCCGCCGGTGGCGCTGCCGCCCGATGTGTTTACGACCGCCGAAGTCGAGCTGATACGGCCGATGCTGGTGGGCGCGAGCCGCAACTGGGGCTTGCTGCACCCCGACTTCAGCGCGCGCCTGTTATTGGCCTTCAAGATCATGAAGGAGCAGCACGGCTACGAGATGGCGCTGCTCGAAGGCTACCGCAGCCCGGCGCGCCAGGATGCGCTGGCCGCCAGCGGCAGCAACGTCACCAATGCGCGTGCGTTCCAGAGCTGGCACCAGTACGGCCTGGCGGGCGACTGCGCATTTTTGCGCGACGGCAAGCTGGTGATTTCCGAAAAAGATCCGTGGGCGATGCGCGGCTATCAGGCCTACGGCCAGGTGGCCGAATCGCTCGGCCTGACCTGGGGCGGGCGGTGGAAGATGATGGATTTTGGCCACACCGAGCTGCGCCTGCGCGGGGTGATGCGGCGCTGAGCCGGCGTTGCACCAAGTCCACCGTGTTGCGCCCGCTCAAGCGGCGGCAGCCATGCGCGTGCGAGCATTTCCTGTGAGACTCTTTTTTCAACGGACCTGGGCCCCGCCATGGCGCGATTCTGGAACTTCCTGACCAGCAGCCGCATGCTGATCCTGATCGGCGTGGTTGCCGTTGCGGCGCTGCTGGTGCTTGGCGCCGTGGCGCTGGACATCGCCATCGTCTGGGCCGCCATCGTCGGCCTGGCCTTGCTTGGCTTATGGGGTGCCGGCTGGATGATCCGGCGCGCCTGGCGCGCGCGCGAAGGCGCCCGGCTGGCGTCGGCCATGGCCGAGGGCGAGGGCGGTGGTCACGCCACGGACGATGGGATGGACGACAACGGCAAGGGCGACGTCGCCGTGCTGCGCAAGAATCTGTTAGACGCGGTCAGCACCATCAAGACGTCCAAGCTGGGCCTGACGCGCGGCGCGGCGGCGCTGTACGAACTGCCGTGGTATATGGTCATCGGCAACCCGGCTGCGGGCAAGAGCAGCGCCATCGTGCGCTCGGGGCTGACGTTTCCGATCCCCGGCAACAAGGCAGTGCAGGGCGTGGGCGGCACCCGCAATTGCGACTGGTTCTTCACCACCGACGGCATCCTGCTCGATACGGCCGGGCGCTACTCGGTGCAGGAAGACGACCGTGACGAGTGGTTCGGCTTCCTCGACCTGCTGCGCCGCCATCGCCACCGTGCGCCGGTCAACGGCATCCTGATCGCCGTGAGCGTGGCCGAACTGATGGCTGGCCCGGCCACGGCATCGCATGAACTGGCCAAGAACCTGCGCACCCGCATGCAGGAGCTGACCGAGCGCCTGGGCGTGCATCCGCCTGTGTATGTCGTGTTCACGAAGGTCGATCTGGTGGCAGGCTTCGTGGACTTTTTCCATGGCAGCGAACAGGCCGAGCGCGAGCGCATCTGGGGCGCCACGCTGCGCTACAACCGCCGCAGCGCGCCGCAGGACGTGCTGGCCTTTTTCGACGATGAGTTCGAGGCGCTCGTCGATGGCCTGAAAGAGATGAGCCTGGCCGGCATGGGCGCCAACCGCAGCACCCTGATGCGCCCCGGCGTGTTCACGTTCCCCCTCGAATTCGCGGCGATCAGAACGCCGCTGCGCGCCTTTCTGGCCACGCTGTTCGACGAAAACACCTACCAGTTCAAGCCCGTGTTTCGCGGCTTTTACTTCACCAGCGCGCTGCAGGAAGGCAGCGTGCAAGACCTGTCGAGCCAGCGCGTGGCCAGCCGCTTCGACCTGGCGCTCGGCAATCGTGAAGGCGCGGTGGCCGAGCCGGCAGCCGGGCAGTCGGGCTACTTTCTGCTGGACCTGTTTCGCAAGGTGATCTTCGCCGACCGCGACCTGGTCAGGCGCTACACGCATCCGGCAGCGGCGCGCTGGAAGCTGGGTGTGTTTTTCGCGGCCACGATCCTGCTGGGCTGCGCGATGGGCGGCTGGTCCTGGGCCTACATGGGCAACCGCCAGCTGGTGGCCAATGTGCAGGCCGACCTCGACAAGGTGACCAGGCTGCAGGCCGGCCGCATCGACCTGCAGTCGCGGCTCGAAGCGCTCGACATCCTGCAGGACCGCATCGAGCTGCTCGATGGCTACAGCCAGGACAAGCCGTGGGCGCTGGGCTTCGGCCTGTACCAGGGCGGGCAGCTGTCGCGCAAGCTGCGCGACGAATACTTCGCCGGCGTGCGCGCGGTGATGGTCGAACCGGTGACGGGCGCGCTCGAGACCATGCTGACGGAAGTGAACAACAATGCGGCCAGCCTCGATCCGGCGCGCCAGGCCGCCACGCCGGCGGCCCGGCCCGGCCAGCCGTACCAGGACGCGTCGCCCACCAGCGTCGGCGACGCCTACAACGCGCTCAAGACCTACCTGATGCTGGGCGATAAAGCCCACGCCGAGCCGGGGCACCTGAATGACCAGCTCACGCGCTACTGGCGCGGCTGGCTGGAAGCGCACCGCGGCGCGATGCCGCGCGAGCAGATGATCCGCAGCGCCGAACGCCTGCTCAGCTTCCACCTGGCCAACATCAATGACCCGGCCTGGCCGCAGATGACGCTCAAGCTGGGCCTGCTCGACACTACCCGCGAGCATCTGCGCCGCGTGGTGCGCGGCACGCCGGCGCGCGAGCGCGTGTACGCCGATATCCGCACGCGCGCCGCCACGCGCTTCCCGGCGGTGACGGTGGCGCGCATCGTCGGCGAACAGGATAGCGCCCTGGTCGCCGGCAGCCATGCGGTCAGCGGCGCGTTCACGCGCGCGGCGTGGGACAAGTTCGTGCTGGGCGCGATCCGCGAAGCCTCGAACCGCGAACTCAATACCATCGACTGGGTGCTCAAGACCACGGCGCGTGACGACCTGACGCTCGAGGGCAGCCCGGAGCAAATCCAGAAGGCGCTGATCGACCTGTACAAGGCCGACTATGCACGCGAATGGGTCAAGTTTGTGCAGGGCGTGGCGATCACGGACCTGCGCGGCTTCGACGCCAGCGTGCAGGCGATGAATCGCCTGGGCGACCCGCAGACGTCGCCCATCGCCAGGCTGCTGCGCACGATCCACGAAGAGACTGCCTGGGACAATCCGGGCGGGTTGCGCCAGCCCGCGAGCAAGACCGAACGCGGCGTCACCGAGTGGATCAAGCAGAAGATCCTGCGCCGGGCGCCGTCCGACGCACGCACGCTGGCCGATGCCATCGACCCGGCCGAATTGACCGGCGGGCCGCAAAACGCGGGCCCGATCGGCCGCGAATTTGCCGGGGTGGCGCGCCTGGTCGGCGCCAGGGAGAAGGAGGCATCGCTGATGACGGGTTACCTCGATGCGCTGTCGCGCCTGCGTACGCGCCTGAATACGCTGAAGAACCAGGGCGACCCGGGGCCGGGCGCCAAGCAGTTCATGCAGCAGACACTCGAAGGGACGGGCTCGGAACTGGCCGAGGCGCTGCGCTACGTCGACGAGCAGATGCTCACCGGGATGAGCGAGAGCCAGAAAAGCGCGCTGCGGCCGCTGCTCGTGCGGCCGCTGACGCAGACCTTTGCGATGATCGTGCTGCCGTCCGAGGCCGAGATCAACAAGACCTGGCAGGCGCAGGTCGTCGAGCCGTTCACGCGCACGCTGGCAGCCAAGTATCCGTTCGCGCAAGGCGCAAGCATCGAGGCCACGCCGGGCGAGATCGGCCAGGTGTTCGGGCCCGACGGCGCGGTGGCCAAATTCGTGGGCACGGCCATGGGCCCGCTGGTGGTGCGGCGCGGCGACGTGCTGGCCGCGCGCACCTGGGCCGACATCGGCATCTCGCTCGCGCCGCAGGCGGTGGCGGCGTTCCCGGCCTGGATCGCGCCGCTGTCGAACAATGGCGTGGCGGCCGGCACGGCGGCGCAGACCGTGTTCCAGGTGCTGCCGCTCACGGCGCCCGGCACGCTTGAATACACGCTCGAGATCGATGGCCAGCAACTCCGTTACCGCAACACCCCGGCCAGCTGGAGCAATATGGTGCATCCGGGGCCGCAGGGCGTATCGGGTGCGCGCGTCTCGGCCGTGACGTTCGATGGCCGCACCGTGGAACTGTTCAACCAGCCCGGCCAGTTCGGCCTGCAGCGCCTGTTCGAGTCGGCGCAGCGCACGAAGAAGGACGGCGGCGTGTTCGAGCTGCGCTGGAGCAGCAACAATGTGACGGTGGCGGTTGACCTGAAGATCGTCAGTAGCCCGCAGGCGGGCGGGGGCGGGGGCGGGGGCGGGCAGGCGCAGGGCCAGGGTTTTCGTGGCATGCGTCTGCCGCCGGCGATCGTTGGCCGCTTCGATGCGGCGACGCCCGCACTGGCCAGTACGGGAGGCCAGTGATGCGCCCCGACCGGATCGGTTACTTCGGCAAGCTGCCGGCGCGCGCCGACTTCGTCAAGCTGGCGCACGAACCGGCCACGATCGGGATGCTCGACGCCTGGCTGGCGCAGGTGATGACGCTGCTGCCGTCCGATGCGCGCTGGCGCGTACACTACGACGCCATGGCGCCGGTGAGCTTCGCCCTCGTCGGCCCGGCGCGCCACCACGCGGTGGCCGGGCATCTCCTGGCCAGCCGCGACCAGTCGGGGCGGCGCTTTCCGTTTCTGGCCACGCGCACGCTGACGGTGGCCGACCCGGCCGCGTTCGTGGCGCATTGTCCCGTCGCTTTTGCCCCGCTGTGGACGTTTTTGCAGGAGATCTGCCCGAACGTGCTGGCAGCTGCCGATCCCACGGCGTCGTTGCAGGCGATCGCCGACAGCGCGATCGGCCTGGGGGATGTGGGCGCCTGCACGGCCCGGATCGACGCCGGCACGGTGGGTTCGCTCGACGCGCTGCTGGACGACTGCAGTGTCGCGCGACTGGTGCTGGCGCTTGGTCTCCTGCTGCAGCCCGTGATGCGCAGCCCACCCCGCACGCTTGACAAGAGTCTCGTGCTGCCGCTGCCGGCCGACCCGGCGGCGCGCTACCCAGTGGCGGCGTTCTGGCTCGGATTGATCGCGCCATTCCTGCGGCGCGCCGGGTTCGACCTGGCGCTGTTCATCACGCACCAGGATGGGCGCCCGGTGCTGGTGGTGGGCTTTTGCGCCGCGCTGGCCGACACGCTGCGCGCGATGATCGATCCGCTGGTGGGCGCCGACCTGCAGGTGCGCCTGCAGCACACGGCCTGGATCGACGAGCAGTTGCAGCTCGAGCCCGACGTGCGCGCGCTGGCCAGCCAGCTGGCCCAGCCCGACCTGCCGCTGGCGCTGGCGCGCACGCTGTTCATGACAACCTTCATCGGAGCCTGACGTGATACTTCGCACACTGATCGTCATGCTGTGCCTGACGGGCCTGCAGCAGGGCGCAGCCAAGGCCCAGACCCAGGCCCAGACCCAGACCGACGCACCGGTGCTGGTGACCGGCACCGTGGCCGACGAGGCAACCAGGGCGGCGCTGCTGGAACGCCTGCGCGGCGTCTACGGCGCCGCGCGCGTGGTCGACCAGCTGTCGGTCGGCACCGTGTCGACGCCCGCCAACTGGAACACGTATGTCGGCCGGCTGATCGGCCCCAATCTGCGCCTGGTGAAAGGCGGCCAGCTGCACATCGACGGCAACAGCGTCAGCCTGCGCGGCGACGTGGCCAGCGAGGAGCAGCGCCAGAAGATCGCGGGCGATATCGCGGCGAGCCTGAATCCGACCTATACGGTCAACAACGGCTTGCGGGTGCAGGTGTCGCAGCAGGTGGTACTCGATACGGCGCTGGCCGACCGCATCATCGAATTCGAATCGGGCAAGGCGACACTGACGCCCACCGGCATCGCCGTGCTGGACGGGATGACGGTCGCGCTGCGCAAGATCAAGGGCGTCAAGGTCGGCGTCATCGGCCACACCGACAACGCCGGTTCGCGCGCCGGCAACCTGTCACTGAGCCAGGCGCGGGCCGAAGCGGTCAAGGCGTATGTGGTGGCCCAGGGCATTGCGGCCGACTCGATCGCGGTATCGGGCGAGGGGCCCGACCGGCCGGTGGCGGACAACCGCACGCCGGAAGGGAAGGCGCGCAACCGGCGCATCGAGTTCAAGGTGATCCAGTAAAGCGCCCCGGCCTCTCGGCCGGGGCCATCAACGGTACAGGTCAACGCTTCACGGCAATGTGATCGTCACGTTCGCCGCTTTCGGCGGCAGCGTCACCAGATCGTTGTAATGCGCCAGCGCATAGCCGGTGTCGTTGCCCAGCACGGTCCGGAAGCCCACGTATGCACCCAGTCCGGCCACCGTAAACACTGCCCCCAGCACCCACAGCGACAGATCGCTGCGCACGCGGTTGACCACCTGGTCCGGCCGCTCGGCATGCGGCGCGAAGCCCCGCGTGCGGCCGCGCATGCGGGCGATCTCGTCGCCCAGGCGGGCTACCAGATAGTCGAGCTTGTCCTTGCCGTCGAGCGCATAACGGCCCTGAAACCCCAGCAGCAGGCACATATGGAAAACCTCGAGCGCCTCGACCTGCTGCGCCCCGCGTGCGCGCAGGTCCTCGAGCCGGTGGAAGAAATGCTCGCCCGCGAGCTGGTCGCCGAACACCCGCAGTTGCAGGGGCCGGGTCTCCCACGCGTCGCGCACGTCGAAGGTCGAGCGCAGGATGATTTCGTCGACCGCCGAGCAAAATGCGTACTTGGCGGCCAGGATGTCGTCGGACGCGATCCCGAGCGCCTTGGCATTGCGGTCGACGTCCATCAGAAAGCTCGTCATGTTGTCGGCAAACGCGACCTTGTCCTGCGGCCCGCACCCGGTCTTGAGCAGGAACAGCGCGTAGAACCCTTCGTACATGATGTCGCTGAGGCGTTGCGTGCGGATGGCGCGCTCGCCCGTTTCGCCTTTGGGCGCGGCGCGGCGCTCGATGAACGCGCTCATGCCGACACCGCGATCAGTTCGAGGCGCAGTTCGCGCAGCCCGTTGGGGACGTACACCGACATCGCCTGCGACTTGAGCATGGCCTCGTACAGCGCCCCGCGCATGTCGAGGACGAAGTAGACCATGTCGGGCCGCACGGGAATCGCGCTGGGCACCTGCGGCGCGTGCAGCAGCCTGACGCCTGGCAGCGCGGACAGTACGCAGCGGTCGACGTCTTCGGGCGCGCCGACCTTGAATTGCAGCGGCACGGTTTCGACCAGGCGCAGCGCCGGCAGGTCGGCGGCCACGGCAAGGTACAGCGTGGTCTGCGGGGTGATGCGGCCCGAATCGAGCGCGCCGTGGTAGTACGACGGGCGGTCGTGGTGCAGCGCGATGGTGAAGTAGCGCGACGAGATCACGGTGTCGAGGAGGTCGCGGATGATGCCGTCGAGGCGCGCGAACGGTGGCCCCGGATCGGCGTGGACATACGCGGGCAGGTCGTCCAGCCGGTAGCTGCGCGAATAGGTCATCAGGCCGCCGGCCAGGTGCAGCAGCGCGCCGTACAGGCGCTCGGGATGCAGCTCGCGGTGGTGCAGGTAATGGGCCAGCGCCGCATAGCCGGCGCTGGCCGTGTGCAGCAGCCAGAACGCCGACACGTCGCCGCCGCGGATCTCGACCACGTTGCGGCTCGGTTCGCGCAGGTCGCCATACAGCGCGGTCACCTTGGCCAGCAGCTTTTCCATCAGCCGCGCCAGCGCCCCGTGCAGGCCCAGGCCCGGGCCGGCCACCGCATCGATCGACAGGCTCGGTGGAATGAAGCCGGGATCGGGCTCGAAGCCGCCGGTGGCCACGCGGCGCAGGCGCAGCAGCGGAAAGCTCTCGTAGGCTTCGAGCGCGTCGCTGTCGGCCACCAGCCGCAGCGTTTTGCGCAGATACGTGACCGGGGCTTCGGCGGCGCTGCTGTACAGGTCATGCGTATCGCGCTCATGGCGCGAAAAGCGCAGCGTGTCTTCCGGCTCGTGCACGCCGTCGCCGACGCCGGCGCTGTTCTCGCAGTTCTCGCCATGCGCGCGCAGCGCCGGCAGGGCGGCGTGGTACGTGACGGTCTGCAGATCGGGCGGCAGGTCGGCCAGACGCACCTGGGGCGGCAGGATGTCGCCATCCGGCGCCCGGTACACCTCGCCCTCGGGAAACAGCAGCGACAGCGCCTCCAGGCGCAGCACGTCATTCCTGAGCGCGTCCAGGTCGATCGTCATCCGGCGCACGCCCCAGCAATAGGGATGCAGCGCGCCTGCGGTCTGGTTCAGGCGCGCATCGTGGTAGCGCTCCTGCTGCTGGAAATGCTGGGGCCGCAGGAACAATCCTTCGTCCCATAAGACCTTGGATGGCATGCTCACGGCGGCCTCGCTTGTGTCCGAAAATGTTTAGCTTGCAGGAAATTTTTCGACGTTTATTGACAGCGCACAGACCCCAGCGCGCTTGCGCCACTGACGGCGCCACCGGCCACACTCATCGCACAGGCATGCAGACCGATGTTGACGCCGTCACGCTCGGCGTCTGCGCTGCTGACCGTCGTGCGCCAATGGCCGGCCGCAGGGTTATGGAACAGCGCCACGATGCCGACGTGGCCGGCTTCGCGCGCCACCTTCTCGGTCACTTCGTAGTGCTGCCCCGGCACCAGCATGATTTCGCGGACATCGAGCAGGTCGGCGCCGAGCCGCTCGCGTTCCTGTTGTGGGTCGAGGAAGGCGGCGTAGGGCGCTTCTTCGAACGCGTCCTTCTGGCGCAGCTTGTAGAGGCGCACCGCGAGCGCCAGCGGCTGGCCGCGCTCGTTGACGTTCAGACGTGTAGCTGCGTGCAGCCGCAGCGGCACGTTACGGGGCGGCTGTTGCGATTCGGGCAGTCCGGCCGCTTTGCGCAGGCCCACGGCGCCCAACGCCGCACTGGCGAATGAACCGTGCGGGGCGTTGCCGCAGCCGGCCAGCGCGGCGGTGAACGTGAAGGCCAGCATCAACAGTGCGCAGCGGTGGGTTGGGGTCATCCGGCTCTCCTGTGCATTTTCTTGAACGCCAGCGTTGGATTGAATCCGTTTCCCGCCCGCATACGCTGCGCGAGCGCAAGGCGTCGCCCGTTCGCGCACCGATCCCACACCTGCTTGCTGAATCCGCTTGCCGTTGACCGTGCGCAACTTCGTGGACCTGCCGATGCGAATAATGGTGGCTTGTTTACCCACCGGAGCCGAACATGATTCGCCAACGACTGTTACCCATGCTGATCGGCGTTGCCGTCCTGGCCGGGTGCGCCACCGACGGGACCGGCACGAGCGCGGACGCGCCGCGCGCCGCCGTGTCCGGGAACCTCTACGTGCAGGCCGATGCGGCGCTGGCGGCGCGCCAGCCCGAAAAAGCGATCGCTTTGCTCAAATCGGCCAGCGTGGCCCATCCCGTCGACAAGAAACCGTGGGTGCGCATGGCCCAGATCCGGTTCGACGCCAGCCAGTATGGCGAGGCAATCAGCCATGCCCAGGAAGCCCTCGCGCGCGACCCCAACGACACGCTGGCCTACAGCATTCTGGCCGTCAGCGGCCTGCGCGTGGCCAGCAAGGCGCTGGCCGACCTGACCCGCAAGAACAATCTGCAGGGGTCGGTGCGCAGCGAGGCGCAGGACCTGGCCAGGCTGCTGCGCACCAGTCTGGGCGAAGAAGTGCTGGTCAGTACGCGACCGGCCGCACGCGCCCCGGTGCGCAAGCCGTCCACCCAGACGGCGGCGGCGCCGTCGCGGCCTGCACCTGCGCCTGCGGGCGGCAGCCCGTTCGACGTCCTGAAATAACGCGGCATTTCTCACCAGTGGCCGGCCATGCCGGCCATCCCATTTCCCCACTGGAGTCGACATGGCCAAGAACGAAAGCGTACAAAAACGGTTGCAGAAAGTGCGCCCGCCGCGCGTGCAGATGACGTATGACGTCGAGATCGGCGACGCAACCGAAAACAAGGAGCTGCCGTTCGTGGTTGGCGTGGTGGGTGATTTCGGGACCGATCCGCAGGTCGACAAGAAACGCCTGAAGGACCGCACGTTCGTCAATGTCGATGCATCCAATTTCGATGAAGTGCTCGGGGGCGTGGCGCCGGTGGCGAGCTTCAAGGTGGACAACCACCTGTCGCCGGAAGGCGGCGAATTCGGCGTGCAACTGCAGTTTCGCGAGATGGCCGATTTTCGGCCCGAATCCGTGGTGCGCCAGGTGGCGCCGCTGGCCAGGCTGCTCGAGGCGCGCACCAAGCTGGCCGATTTGCGCAACAAGCTGGCCGGGAACGACAAGCTCGAAGACATCCTGACCGACGTGCTGGGCAACACCGAAAAGCTCGACAGCCTGCGCAAGCAGCAGGGCGACACCGGCAAGGAGGGTTGAGATGGCCGCAGTCCTCGAATCAACGGGCGCACAGCCGGGCGCCCCCGAACTGGATGCGTCGCTGCTCGACCAGATCGTCGAACAGAGCCGCGTGGCCACGTCCAGCAGCGAGCATGTGCGGGCGCGCGACCTGATCTCGGAGCTGGTCAGCCAGGTCATGCAGGGCACGATGGTGATGTCGTCGAACCTGTCGGCCACGATCGACGCCCGGCTGGCGGAGCTCGATCGCATGATCTCCGACCAGTTATCCAGCGTGATGCACGCGCCCGAATTCCAGAAGCTCGAGCGCAGCTGGACGGGCCTGCAATACCTGGTCAAGAACAGCACGACGGGCGCGAACCTGCAGATCCGCATGCTCAACGCGTCCAAGCGCGAGCTGGTGAAAGACTTCCAGTCGGCGATGGAATTCGACCAGAGCACGATGTTCAAGAAAATCTACGAAGAAGAATTCGGCACCTTCGGCGGCGCGCCGTACGGCACGCTGATCGGCGACTTCGAGATCACGCGCCAGCCCGAAGACATCTATTTTCTCGAACAGATGTCGCACGTGGCTGCCGCCAGCCATGCGCCGTTCATCACGTCCTCCAGTCCCGAACTGTTCGGCGTCGAAAGCTTCGGCGACCTGGGCAAGCCGCGCGACCTGGCCAAGGTGTTTGACACCGCCGAATACGCCAAGTGGAAGGCATTCCGGGAGTCGGAAGACGCGCGCTACGTCGGCCTGACGCTGCCGCGCTTTCTGGGCAGGCTGCCGTACCACCCGGCCGATGGCATGACGACCGAAGGCTTCAATTACGTCGAAGATGTCGACGGCAGCGACCATTCCCGCTACCTGTGGTGCAACGCGGCGTATGCGTTCGGCGCGCGCCTGACGCGCGCGTTCGAGGATTACGGCTGGTGCGCGGCGATCCGCGGCGTCGAGGGCGGGGGGCTGGTCGAGAACCTGCCGACCCACACGTTCAAGACCGACGAGGGCGAGGTGGCGCTCAAGTGCCCGACCGAAGTGGCGATCACCGACCGGCGCGAGAAGGAAATGTCGGACCTGGGCTTCATCTCGCTCGTGCACTGCAAGAACACGTCGTACGCCGCTTTTTTTGGGGCGCAGTCGGCGCAGAAGGCGCGCAAGTACAACAACGAGGCGGCCAATGCGAATGCGGTGCTGTCGTCGCAACTTCAATACATCTTTGCTGTGTCGCGTATAGCGCATTACATGAAATCCATGATGCGCGACAAGATCGGCAGCTTCGCGGCAGCGTCCAATGTCGAGGATTACCTGAACCGCTGGCTCACGCAATACGTCCTGCTCGACGATAACGCAAGCCAGGACCAGAAAGCGCAGTTCCCGCTGCGCGAAGCCAGCGTGCAGGTATCCGAGGTGCCGGGCCGACCCGGCGTGTACCGCGCCGTGTCCTTCCTGCGACCGCATTTCCAGCTCGACGAGCTGTCCGTTTCGCTCCGTTTGGTCGCGGAGTTGCCGCAATCGACCAAGAACTGACTGCTGTAACTAACCTGTTATTCAACCGACGTTTCAATCACACTTGGAGTAGAACATGGCAATTGACGTGTACCTGCAGATCGACGGGATCAAAGGCGAGTCGCAGGATGACCGGCACAAGGACTGGATCGAGTGCACCTCGGTGAACTGGGGCGTGAGCCAGCCCCGGTCGGCCACGGCATCCACCGGCGGCGGTCACACCGCCGAGCGCTGCGAGCACCAGGAAATCGCGCTGACCAAGCTCGCCGACCTGGCTTCGCCCATCCTGTTGCAAACCTGCTCGGCAGGCAAAACCATCCCCAAGGCCAAGCTGGAATTCATGCGCGCCGATGGCCAGGGCGAGCGCATCAAGTACTTCGAGATCGAGCTTGAAAACGTGCTGATCGGCGGTGTCCAGCCAAGCGTTGCCGAAGGCAGCATCATCCACGAAGCAGTGGGCCTGAAGTTCTCGAAGATCAAGTGGAAATACACCCAGCAAAAGGTGACCGGCGGCGCCGGCGGCAACACCTCGGGCGGCTGGGACCTGGCAGCCAACAAGATCGTCTGAGCGGCGCCCGCCGCTTGCCACGCGGCGGCCACGCGCCGCCGCGTGTTCGTTGTGATTACCCCCCTCGGAGACACCATGAAAGGCTGCACGCCTGGCCTGCTCGACCGCCTGATGGACGAGCGCCGCGATCTTGCGCCCGGGGCCCCCGGCATCGAACGGGTCAAGGACAGCATCGCGCGCGACCTCGAAGCCTTGCTCAATACCCGCCTCGCGCTCGATCCCGCCCATCTGGCCGGCTACCCGCACGCGCGCGCGTCGCTGCTCAATTACGGCCTGATCGACTTCGCCGGCTTTTGCCTGACCAGCAGCCTCGATCGCGACGCCGTCTGCGCCAGCATCGAAGAAGCGCTCGCCTCGCATGAGCCGCGCCTGTCCGACGTGCGCGCCGTGTTTGCGCCGAATGCGGGCGACGTCAATCGGCTGCAGTTTGTCATTCACGCACGCCTGGCGCTGGGCGGCCAGGACGAGACGATCAACTTCAACGCCGTGCTGCAACCGTCGTCGCTGCACTACGACGTCAGCCGTACCGTCCGGCCTGCCAGGGCCGCGACCCCACCCGACCAGGAGGCACGATGGACATCAACCTCAAGACGCTGATCTCGAAGCTCAACGACACGACCCGCGCAGCGGCCACGCGCGCTGCCAGCATCTGCGTCGGGCTGGGCCAGTACGAAGTCGACGTCGAGCACCTGTTTCTTGGCCTGATCGAGCAGCCGGGCAGCGACCTGGCCGCGATCGCGCGCCACTGCGATATCAGCCTCACCGGCCTCGAAGCGGACCTGCGCCGCGAAGTGTCGCGCTTTGCCACCGGCAGCGCGCGCACGCCCGTGTTTTCACGCCATCTGCCGCTGCTGTTCGAGCACGCCTGGCTGATCGCGTCGCTCGGCACGGGCGGGGCCCTCGAATCCGCAGCAGCCATCTGATACTGGCGCTGTTGACCGAGCCATCGCTGGCGCAACTGGCACAGCGTGCGTCGCCGCTGTTTGCCCGTTTTCCGCTCGATCGCCTGAAGCACGATCTCGAGCGCCTGACGCGTGGCTCGGTAGAGCAACCGGACCTGGTAGCGGAAAGCAGCGAGCCAGGGCCGGACGCCGCGTCCGAGCTGGCGCAGTCTACGGGCCGCGCCACGCCGGCCCTCGATCAGTACACGACCTGCCTGACGGCGCGTGCGCGCGACGGCAAGGTCGACCCGGTCATCGGGCGCGACATGGAAATTCGCCAGGCGATCGACATCCTGATGCGGCGGCGCCAGAACAACCCGATCCTGACGGGCGAGGCGGGCGTTGGCAAAACGGCCGTCGTCGAGGGCCTGGCGCTGCGCATTGCGCTGGGCGACGTGCCGGACGTGCTGGAGGGCGCCGAGATCCACACGCTCGACATGGGCTTGCTGCAGGCCGGCGCCAGCGTGAAGGGGGAGTTCGAAAACCGCCTCAAGAATGTCATCCACGAGATCAAGCAGAGCCCCCACGCGATCATCCTGTTCATCGACGAAGCGCACACGATGATCGGCGCCGGCGGCGCGGCCGGCCAGAACGATGCGGCCAACCTGCTCAAGCCCGCGCTGGCGCGGGGCGAACTGCGCACGATCGCCGCGACGACCTGGGGCGAATACAAAAAATACTTCGAAAAGGATGCGGCGCTCGCACGACGCTTCCAGGTGATCAAGGTCGAGGAACCCGACGAAGACACGGCGGCGGCGATGCTGCGCGCGATGGCGCCGCTGATGGAGCAGCACTTCGGCGTGCGCATCTACGACGAGGCCATCACCGAGGCAGTGCGCCTGTCGCACCGCTACATCAGCGGGCGCCAGTTGCCGGACAAGGCCATCAGCGTGCTGGACACGGCCTGCGCCAGGGTGGCGCTGGGCCAGAGCGCCACGCCGGCGCTGCTGGAAGATTGCGGGCGCCGCATCGAGCGCGTCGACGCCCGCATGGGTTCCCTGCGCCGCGACACGAGCGCCGGCGAAGATCACGCTTCCGCGCTGGCGTCGCTAGGCGAAGAGCGCGCCAGTGCAGCGGCCGAGCAGGTCGCGCTGCAAAGTCGTTGGACCGACGAGCAGGTGCTGGCGGGCCAGATCGGCACGCTCCGCACGGAACTCGAAGCCGCGGGACCAAACGCAGCGGGGGACGGCAGCGCGCAACTGCGCGCGCTCGGCGAGCGCCTGCGTGGCCTGCAGGGCGACGCGCCGCTGGTGCCGGTACAGGTCGACGGGCACACGGTCGCCGCCATCGTCGCCGCCTGGACCGGCATCCCACTCGGGCGCATGGTCAAGGATGAAATCCGCACCGTCGTCAATCTTCAGGCGATGCTCGACGAGCGCATCCTGGGCCAGCGCCACGCGAGCAGCGTCGTGGCCCAGCGCGTGCGCACGGCGCGTGCCAATCTCGACGATCCGAACAAGCCCAAGGGCGTGTTTTTGTTTGTCGGCACTTCGGGCGTGGGCAAGACCGAAACGGCGCTGGCGCTGGCCGACATCCTGTACGGCGGCGAGCGCAAGCTCATCACGATCAATATGAGCGAATACCAGGAAGCGCACAGCGTCTCGGGCCTGAAAGGCTCGCCGCCCGGTTATGTCGGCTATGGCGAGGGCGGCGTGCTGACCGAAGCGGTGCGGCGCAATCCGTACAGCGTCGTGCTGCTCGACGAGGCCGAGAAAGCGCACCCCGACGTGCTCGAACTGTTCTACCAGGTCTTCGACAAGGGCGTGATGGACGATGCCGAAGGCCGCGTCATCGACTTTCGCAACACGATCATCATCCTGACGTCGAACGTCGGCGCCAGCCAACTGATGGCCGCCTGCCTGAACAAGCCGGTGGCCGACCTGCCCACGCCCGGCGCGCTGGCCGAGCTGCTGCGCCCAAGCCTGATGAAGCATTTCAAGCCGGCCTTCCTGGGCCGCTTGAGCGTGGTGCCGTTCTATCCGATCGGCGACGAGGTGATGGCCAATATCATCCGCCTGAAGCTTGCCCGCATCGGTGCGCGCGTGCTCGAGAACCACAAGGCCAGCTTCGAATACGACGACGCCCTGGTAGCGGCAGTGCTCAGCCGCTGCACCGAAGTCGATTCCGGTGCGCGCAATATCGACAACATCCTGGGCGGCACGCTGCTGCCCGAGATCGCCGACAACGTGCTGGCGCGGATGATGGAAGGCGGCGCCATCGCCCGCGTGAAGGTCGGCGCCACCCGCGCCGGCAAGTTCAAATACCTGATCGAACCGGTCCAGGCTTGATTGCAGGTTTGACCCCAAGGAGACACCATGCTCGCTATCGACCTGTTGCTCACACCAATCACGCCGGACAATCCGTGCGGCGCCGACCTGGCCTTCGCGCCCGAAGTCGACGAGATCGCCCGCGCGCGCCTGGCCGACGATCCGTCGCTGGAGCAGGGCGCCTGGGTCACGGCGCTCAAGGAAGCCGACTGGAAGTTCGTCGGCAAACGCTGCGCCGCCCTGCTCGAAACACGCAGCAAGGACTTGCAACTGGCCGTCTGGCTGGCCGAGGCAAGCACCCGGACCGGCGGCATGCGCGGCCTGGCCGATGGCCTGGGCCTGGTGGCCGCACTGTGCGCGCGCTACTGGGACGGCGTGCACCCGCAGGCCGACGAAGACGGCGTCGAGCGGCGCATCGGCATCCTGGCCTGGCTGGCCAGCCGCATGGCGCCACTGGCCAAGGGTGTCGCGCTGGACGAGAGCGGCGCGCTGACTCTGCAGGCATGGGAAGTGGCGCGCGCACGGGGGCCGGACGCGGTGGCCGAACTCGAGGCGCTGCGTGCACGCAGCAAGCCGGCGTTCGTGCAGGCGCTGCTGGTTGACTGCGAAGCGGGCGTCGCGGCGCTGAGCGAACTGGAACGCGTCGTCGACGCGCAACTGGGCAACGATGGCCCAAGCTACAGCATGGCGCGCACGGCGCTGCGTGACGTCATCGACCTGATCTCACCAATGGTGCCGGTAGCGGTGACAAGCGCTGCGTCATCCACGGCAGGGCAGGGCGGCGCCATCGCCGTGGCGCGGCCAGCGCACATCGACGGACCGGTCGGGCACCGCGACCAGGCGCTGGCGCAGCTGCGCCAGGTCGCCGATTTCTTCCGCCGCACGGAGCCGCACAGCCCGGTCGCGTATCTGGCGGAAAAGGCGGCGCGCTGGGGCGAACAGCCATTGCACGCCTGGCTGCGTTCGGTAATCAAGGATGAGGTGTCGCTGGCGCGGCTGGAAGACTTGCTGGGGATCGACGACCCGGCGGATCAGGCGGCGAAACACCCGGCGCCCTGAGGGGCCGGGTTGATGAAGGACGACTTTACTCGGGTTTGTCCTGCTTGCCGCCGCCCGGCGTGACGATGGTGCTGGCACGTTCGAACTGCGCTTCGACCGTCTGCACCGCCTGGCGCGTGGCAGCCGTTACCTGCTCGTAACCCTTGAAGGCATTGTCGATCGCCGCCTTCATGATCTGGACCGCGTTCTCGGACCCTGGCTTGACGTTCTGCGTGACGTCATAGATCAGCGCCGACAGCGTGTTCTTCGCTTCGACGGCGTGCGCATCGGCCGCGCCGCGGAACTCGTTGTGCATGTCGTCGATGATGGCCTTCAACTGCGTCGTGTACTCGGCTGCGTTGGTCACGCCAGCGGCTGGCTGCATGCGCGCCGCGAGCGACTCGTACGCGGCCTTCGGATTGCCGGCCTGGGCGATGTCACGGCTCGCCTGCATCGTGCTGTCCATCGTGCTCTTGATGGCGTTCATGTTCAGGGCGACGACCTGCTCGACGCCCTTGACGGTCTTGCCGGCCAGCGCATTGAAGGTCTGCATCTGCAGGTCGAACAGGGTTTTCGTGGCGTTGGCAAACTGTTCCGGGCTGGTAAACATGGGGTGTCTCCTCAGTGGGTAAGCTGTTTTTGAAAGCTGAACAATGACAGACGAACGACGTCTGCCGGATTCATTATTTAACAACGATGGGTTTTTCGCAACGCGCGTCACGATAGGGACCGGTCGCCTTGACCCAGCCTTCACCCAGCGGCGTTGGCGAACAGGCCAGGGCGCCCGTAAGCTTGCTGCGCCATTGGTAATACGGCGCCGGCGCAGCCAGGCTGGAAGAGAGAACGACAACCAGCGCCGTCCCGAGGACGGCAGAGCGAAGAATCTGCATGCCGCCCATGCTCGACCGTTACGGCGCGCAAGTCAAGCATGCACTTGTCCTTCCCACTGTGGGAAGGTGTAAGCTGGTGCATGAACGACGACCGGAGTGCACCATGCAAGCGACCCCATCCAGTATGAACATCGGCGACGCCGCCCGCGCGTCGGGCGTCACGGCCAAGATGATCCGTCATTACGAATCGATCGGCCTGGTGCCGGCGCCACGCCGTACCGGCGCCGGCTATCGCCTCTACAGCGAGCGCGAGGTGCGCGTGCTGCAATTCATCCATCGTGGGCGGGCACTGGGCTTTTCGCTGGACCAGATCAGGAACCTGCTGGCGCTGTGGGAAGACAAGGGCCGGGCCAGTGCCGACGTGCGCGCACTGGCGCAGACGCATATCGAAGAACTGGATCGCAAGATCGCGGAGATGGCGGCGATGCGCCGTACCCTCGTGAGTCTGGCGGCATCCTGCCATGGCGATGCGCGCTCGGCCTGCCCGATTCTTGACGATCTGGCGACGCACTGAACTCGCGTCAGAAAACAGCGGGTACAACGCAAAACGCCGTAACCCTGTTTCGAAGGCTACGGCGTTTTGCGGGACACAGGGTCCACAAACTCACTACATTTTTTGGTGCCCACGGAGGGACTCGAACCCCCACACCTTGCGGCACATGGACCTGAACCATGCGCGTCTACCAATTCCGCCACGTGGGCACTGCAACTGCTGACAACGATACTGCTGACTACTAACTACGAGATAGACTTTTGGTGCCCACGGAGGGACTCGAACCCCCACACCTTGCGGCACATGGACCTGAACCATGCGCGTCTACCAATTCCGCCACGTGGGCACTGGGACTACTCAACAACGATACTGCTTGCTACCTTGCTGCTATTTAAAACCTTTGGTGCCCACGGAGGGACTCGAACCCCCACACCTTGCGGCACATGGACCTGAACCATGCGCGTCTACCAATTCCGCCACGTGGGCACTGCAACTACACGAACTTTACAACCGATGAACTTTTTGGTGCCCACGGAGGGACTCGAACCCCCACACCTCGCGGCACATGGACCTGAACCATGCGCGTCTACCAATTCCGCCACGTGGGCACTGCAAGAACATCTCTGCTACAATAGCAGGGTTTGTCATTTTCCGCCAGATCAACTATTCGTGAAACATCTCTGACCGGCACATCAAACATCCTCTGCTACCACTGCTTTTCATCGCCCCGGCGTTGTCGCCGTTGCTGAAGAGAGCGAGATTATAGCGGATCATTTTCAATAGTCAAAGACCCAAGGTGAAGTTCTCGACAAGGACTCACGTGCAAGTACCCCGCGCAGGCTCTCCGCGCATGCATCCCGTGACGGGCGCAGGTCGTTGGCGCACATCATGTTAGGCGAATCGGATAGACCTCCGTTACACTACGCCTGTCATGGTGTCAATTAACCACGCTGCCGCCCTTATGTGATGTGCGGCGCTCTACTGGCCAAAGAAAAAAGAATCGATTTGAAGCAACCTACTCATACCATTCCAAGCCGCGAGGAAATCCTCGCTGTCTTCCGCGACGCCGCTGAATCGCTCGATGCAGCCGCCCTGGCACATGCCCTTGATGTTCAGCCCGCAGCGCAGGAAGTCCTCGGCCGCCGCCTGAACGCCATGGAGCGTGACGGCCAGATCCGTTCCGACCGCAGCGGCACCTATATGCTGGCTGATCATTCCGCCTTCGTGGCCGGTAAAGTCAGCGCGCATCGCGACGGTTTTGGCTTCGTGATTCCCGATGAACCGGGTCCCGACCTGTTCCTGTCCGACCGTGAAATGCAGAAAGTTCTGCACGGCGATCGCGTCATGGCGCGCGTGACGGGCATGGACCGCCGAGGCCGTCCGGAAGGCTCGATCGTCGAAGTCGTCCAGCGCGCGAACACGCACATCATCGGGCGCCTGCTCAATGAAGAGGGCGCGTGGATCGTCTCGCCTGAAGACCAGCGCATCGCCCAGGACGTGATCGTCACCGGCCCGACCGGCAATGCCCGTGCAGGGCAGATCGTCAGTGTCGAACTGCTGGAGCAGCCAGGCCGCTTCCAGAAGCCAACTGGCCGTATCGTCGAAGTGCTCGGTGAGCTCGATGACCCGGGCATGGAAATCGAAATCGCCGTGCGCAAGTTCGGCGTGCCGCACATTTTCTCGCCGGCCGCGCTCAAGCAGGCCGGGCGCCTGCCGAACGAAGTCGTCGATGCCGACCTGGCCAACCGCGTGGATCTGCGCGACGTGCCACTCGTGACGATCGACGGCGAAGACGCACGCGACTTCGACGATGCCGTCTATTGCGAACCTGTGACCATCAAGGGCGTGAACAGTTTCCGCCTGCTGGTCGCGATCGCCGACGTCAGCCATTACGTCAAGCCGAACGACTCGCTCGACGCTGACGCGATCGAACGCTCAACGTCGGTCTACTTCCCGCGCCGCGTGATCCCAATGCTGCCCGAGAAGCTGTCGAACGGCCTGTGCTCGCTGAACCCGACGGTCGACCGCTGCACGCTGGTGTGCGACATGGTGGTCTCGCAGGATGGCGAAGTCACTGCGTACCAGTTCTATCCGGCCGTGATGCACTCGGCTGCGCGCATGACCTATAACGAAGTGGCCGACATCCTGGCTGACGAGAACGGCGAGCAAGCCAAGAAGCGTCCAGGCATCGTGCCGCATCTGCAACACCTGAACCAGGTGTTCCGCGCGCTGCTCAAGGCACGCCAGGAGCGCGGTGCGATCGACTTCGAAACCACCGAAACCTATATCGTCTGCAATGCGCTGGGCAAGATCGAAAAGATCATCCCGCGCACCCGCAACGACGCGCACCGCCTGATCGAAGAGTGCATGCTGTCGGCCAACGTGTGCGCCGCTGATTTCCTGCTGCGCCACAAGCATCCGGGCACGTTCCGTATTCACGCGACGCCGACCGAGGAAAAGCTGAACCAGCTGCGCACCTTCCTCAAGCAGGTGGGCCTGAACCTGGCCGGCGGCAACAAGCCGAGCGCGCGCGACTACGCCGCCGTGATGCAGCAGATCAAGGAGCGGCCGGATGCGCAACTGCTGCAGACGATGATGCTGCGCTCGATGCAGCAGGCCGTCTACAGCCCGGACAATGTCGGCCACTTCGGCCTGGCGTTCGAAGCCTACGCGCACTTCACCAGCCCGATCCGCCGCTATCCCGATCTGCTGACGCACCGCGCGATCAAGGCGATCCTGCTCGGCAAGAAGTACGAGCCGAAGGGTATCGACCTGGCCAAGCTGAACACGACGCAGTCCAACTCGGCCCGCAAGCAGGCCGCGAAAGACAAGGCCGACGGCAAGGCGCCGAAGAACGAAAAAGACCTGACCATCTGGGACGCCCTGGGCGTGCACTGCTCGGCCAACGAACGCCGCGCCGACGAAGCGTCGCGCGACGTCGAGAACTGGCTCAAGTGCTTCTTCATGCAGGACAAGATCGGCGAAGAGTACACCGGCACCATCGCCGGCGTGACCACCTTCGGCATCTTCGTGCAGCTCGATGAGCTGTTCGTCGAAGGCCTGGTGCACGTCACCGAGCTGGGCGCCGATTACTTCCAGTACGACGAAGCGCGCCATGTGCTGCGTGGCGAGCGTACCGGCCAAAGCTATGGCCTGACCGACAAGGTCACCGTCAAGGTGGCACGCGTCGATCTGGAATCGCGCAAGATCGACCTGACGCTGGCGTCCGCGCCTGGCGCCGAGTCGTCGGGTGATGATGCTGGTCGCGAGCGCAATCAGGGCGGCCGCAACAAGGAACAGCGCAGCAACGAGCCACGCACCAACGATGGTCGTCAGAATAATGGCGGCAATGGTGGTGGCGGCAACAACGGCAATCACAACGGTGGTAACGGTAGCAACAACGGCGGTAACGGCAATAACAACGGCGGGAACGGCAAGCGTTCGCGCGGTGGTCGTTCGCGTGGTCCGAAGCCAGGCAACAACGGCGGCAATAACGACCAGGGTCGTCCACAGCAGTCGCCACTCGAGATTGCACGTCCGCTTGGTCAGGATGGCATCGAGCCGCAACAGGCGAAGCCGAAATCGCGCAAAGCCCGTCAGAAGGCCAAGGCAGCCGAGCGCGCTGCGGCAGCAGCAGCAGCGCCAATGACGACAGCGACGCCGCAGGCACCAGTGCAGGCAGCGAAGCCGGCACCAGCGCCAGTGCAGGCGCAGAAGCCAGCGCCGGCACCGGTTGCAGCACCAGCACCAGCACCAGCACCAGCACCGGTTGCAGCAGCACCAGCACCGGTCGCGCAGCCAAAGCCTGCCGAAGCAGCCGCTGCCCCAGCGCCAGCGCGCAAGCTGCGTGCAACCAAGGCCGTCGTCAACGACGTGGTCGAGGCTGCACCAACCCCTGCGCCAGCGCCGGTTGCCGAAGCCAAGCCTGTGAAAGCCGCAGCCAAAAAAGCGGCTGTAAAAGCGCCTGCTGTTGCTGCACCAGCTGCACCAGCTGCAGCTGCACCAGTCGTGGCAGCGCCAGCGGTCAAGGCGCCAGCCAAAAAGGCTGCTGTCAAGACGGCTGCCGTGAAAGCGCCAGTCGAGGCAGCACCAGTCGACGTGCCGGCCAAAGCAGCAGCGGTCAAGGCACCAGCGAAAAAGGCAGCAGCCAAGTCAGTCGCAGTCAAGGCGCCGGCCGAGACCGTTGCTGCGAAAGCACCGGCCAAGGCAGCGGCAGTCAAGGCCCCGGCCAACGCAGCAGCGGTCAAAGCGCCAGCCAAGGCAGCAGCTACCAAGGCCCCGGCCGAGGCAGTCGCTGCCAAAGCACCAGCCAAAAAGGCGGCAGCTGCACCACGCAAGGCTGCAGCCAAGGTTGTCGCTGAGCCGGCAGCGCCGAAGGCAGTCAAGGCGCCGGCCAAAGCCGCCACCAAGCCCGCAGTGAAAACTGCAGCAAAGACCGCAGCCAAAACCAGCAAAAAGTAAGTCCCTGAAAGTATTCGAAAAGTAGCAAATGAAAAATAAAATGATTTTCGGCTTCCACGCCGTGACCTCGCGACTGCGTCACGAGTCGCAGTCAGTGGAAGAAATCTTCGTCGATGCCGAGCGCAACGACGGCCGCATGAAGGACCTGATCGCCAACGCCAAGGCGGCCGGCGTGCGCGTGATGCCGGTCGAGGCCGCGCGCCTCGACAAGATTACCGGCACCCGCCGTCACCAGGGCGTGATCGCGTTTGCCAGCCAGCTCGCGCTGGCGCGCAATCTCGATGAGCTGCTCGACGCCATCGAAGGTCCGCCATTGCTGCTGATCCTGGATGGCATCACCGATCCGCACAACCTGGGCGCCTGCCTGCGCGTGGCCGACGGTGTCGGCGCGCACGCGGTCATCGTGCCAAAGGACCGTGCGGTCGGCCTGAACGCCACCGCCGCCAAGGTCGCCAGCGGCGCCGCCGAGACGGTTCCGTACATCACGGTGACCAACCTGGCGCGCACGATGCGCGAGCTGAAGGAACGCGACATTCTCCTGATCGGCACCACGGACGACGCCGACAAGGGTCTGTACGAAGCCGACTTCTCGGGCCCGGCCGCACTGGTCATGGGTTCGGAAGGCGAGGGCATGCGCCGCCTGACGCGCGAGACCTGCGATGTGCTGGTCAGCATCCCGATGTTCGGTTCGGTCGAAAGCCTGAACGTGTCGGTGGCCTCGGGCGTCTGCCTGTACGAAGCGCGCCGCCAGCGTATCGGCCGCGACAGCTGATTGTTCTTCATGTCCGGATTGTCGCGCTCGCGGCAATCCGGGCAGTTTCATCCCTCCGCAGTACCAAAATTCCCACCCAATAACGCTCTTCCCGAATCGGCGACGAAACACGCCATGCCATCCTGCGCCAACGACGGTGGTAAACTCGTTTCGAACAACTGAACCGTTTGGCATAACAAGGAAACGCATGACGAATGAAATGGTGGCAGTACTCGATCCGGTCGAGCTGCGCGTGCTGGCCGTGCTGGCCGAAAAAGAAGGCCTGACGCCCGATAATTATCCGATGTCGCTCAACGCGATCGTCAATGGCTGCAACCAGTTGTCGAGCCGCGATCCGGTCATGCAGATCAGCGAAGCGGTCGTGCTCGATACGCTGCAGCGGCTGACCGAGCGCAAGCTCGTGAACGCCATCTCGCAGGCCGGCGCGCGCGTCGTCAAGTACGAACACCGCATGCGCATCAAGTGGACGCTCGAGCAGGACAAGCTGGCCGTGCTCACGATCCTGATGCTGCGCGGCCTGCAGACCGCTGGCGAGATCCGCACCCGCAGCGGGCGCCTGCACGAATTCAAGACCGTGGCCGATGTCGAAACGGCGCTGCAATTTTTGATCGACAAATACCCGCCGCTGGTCGTGAAACTCGAGCGCGCGCCGGGTACCAAGGAATCGCGTTATGGCCAGCTGCTGGGCGGCGAGATCACCATCGTTGCCGGCAGCGAGCAGACGTCCAGCAGCGCGAGCAACCTGACGCAGGGCGGCCGCATCGCGCAGCTCGAAGAAGAAGTCGCCGCGCTGCGCGGCGAGATGGAAGACCTCAAGGGCCAGTTCGAGGCGTTTCGCCAGCAGTTTCAGTAACCGGCTCGAACGCCAGTTCGATCAGCGCGTCGTCGCTCCAGTCCGGATCGTTCATGGCGGTGCGAAAGCTCTGCCCCTCGACCGGCAGGTCTTTCGTGCGATCACCTTCACGCAAGGTCGCACGTGCGAGGCGCTCTGGGGTGTCGAATTGAAAGCCCTCGCGCTCGGCATTGAAGAAATTGCACCAGTTGGGCGTCAGCAGCACGCTGTTGACGAACAGCGTGCGCATCAGGCCAAGCTCTTCCTTGCCGATCGCGACCAACACGTGGCATTCAAGCCGCAGGTCGCCCAGGCGCCGCACGTTCTCTGGCAAGCCAGGCGAGCGTACCAGAGGCGTCACGCGGTACATGCGCCGCTTGCGATTGAGGACCAGTTCGCTGTCCGCTGCCAGCGCTGCGCTGCTGCGCGGCACGATGGTTTCGAACGCATCGCTCAGGGGCAGCGGCAGCGCGAAGTCGTCCTTGCCTTCCAGGCGCAGCGCCAGTGGCGCCTCGCCCGGCTTGGGTGTCTTGTCGGTCCAGGCACGGCGCTCGACGCGAAAGCGCAAGGCGTCGGCGTTTGGTGCCATGCGGTGATGGCGCTCGAATGCGTCCAGGCCCGCGACGATTGCCGTGTACTTGCGCACTTCCGGCTTGCGGATCGCGTTGACGTGGATGGTCTCGGGACTGTCCGGTGGCGTGTCGGCAGCGCTGGCGCTGACGTTGATACTCGCCAGCATGCCCAGCATCAAGATGACATGAAGTCGCATCGCGCTTACCCCTCGTCACGCCAGCGGCGCAGGCGAATCGCGCCGTAGATCATGGCGCAGCCAGCGGCGGCCGCGATCCAGACACCCGGCGTGAGTAGCGTGGCATACGACGTGCCCAACAGCAGCGGCCCATCCAGCCCAGCCTGTTGCTGCTGCGCCAGCGCCTCTCCATTGACTTCGCCGAACCAGATCCCGGGGAACACGCCCAGCAGCACCCGCGCTACGATCTCTTCGCCGAACCACTTGACGTTCATCGACACGCCGGCAAAACGCCCGGCCAGGAAATCGAACCAGGCCAGGATGGCGAGCGCCACCAGCGGCGCACCGACGGCCCACAGGAACACGCGCGACTTCGCCCAGCTCGATACCAGCAGCAGCCAGCCCACTGTCGGCAACGCCCACAGGATGTACAGCGGCAGGAAGCTGATCAGATACACGGGCGCCAGGTAAAAGTTGACATTGGCCAGCACCGGTGCGATCAGGTTGATGCCCTTGATGGCCCCGCCCAGCAGGCCGATCACCAGCAGGATCAGCGAGGCGGCAATGCCGATCGCGATGGTCGCCAGCGGCGCGACCAGCAGCGCCGTCACCGCCTTCGACAGCACGGTCTGGGCATCGGACATCGGCAGCGATTTCCAGAACAGGATGCTGCGGTCGCGCCGGTCGTCGTACAGCGTCGCCATGCAGTAAAAGAACACGACCACCGGCAGCACGAAGAACAGCGGCGCCGTGATCACCAGGTAGCTCGACGCGGCGGCGGTGGCCAGCTTGGCCAGCACCGCCGGCGGCAGGCCATTGACCGTCATGACCTGTTCGCCACTGACCTGCACGTGGAACGACGGATTGGCGATGATGGCGTACAGGAAGCCGCCACCGAACAGCAGCACGATCACGGCGGCCACGGCCAGCGGCGCCCAGAAGAAGGCGCCCTTGTGTTCCCACAGTTCGCGCCGGATCAGCCATTTCATGGTGCTCATTGGCGTAGTCATGCGTAGGTTCCTTTCATGGTGGCGACGAACAGGTCGGCCACGCTCGGGTTGCGAACTTCGCCGAGCGCAGCCAGTTGCGTGCGGGAGAGGCCGCCGGCGCGCAGTGCGTCGAACAGCATCACGGATTTGCCGAACACCGTTCGCTCGTCGATCGGTTGCAGCGCTCTGGCCGCCGCCACCTTGTCGCTGCCCACCATGACTTCGACGTAGCGTTCGCCGATTTCTTCCATTGACGCGGCCAGCGCGATCTTGCCGTCACGGATGAACAGCAGGTCGGTCAGGATGTGCTCGACTTCCTCGACCTGGTGCGTCGTGATGACGATCGTCTTGTGTTCATCAAAATAGTCTTCGAGCAGGTTCTGGTAAAACGCCTTGCGGTAGATGATGTCCAGCCCGAGCGTCGGCTCGTCCAGCACCAGCAGCTTGGCGTCGATCGCCATCACGAGCGCCAGGTGCAGTTGCACGATCATGCCCTTGGACATTTCCTTGACCTTCATGGTTGGCGTCAGCTTGGTGTTGGCGATATAGCGTTCGGCCTTGCTGCGGTCGAAGCGCGGGTGCACGCCCGCCACGAAGTCGATTGCATCCTTCACGCGCAGCCAGCGCGGCAGAATGGCGACGTCGGCGATGAAGCAGACGTCCTTCATCAGCTCGTCGCGCTGGGTGCGCGGATCGAGTCCCAGCACCGACAGTTCGCCTTCACACTGGATCAGGCCAAGGGCTGCCTTGAGCGTCGTCGTCTTGCCCGAGCCGTTGGGGCCGATCAGGCCGACGATGCGGCCGGCGGCGATCTCGATGTCGATGCTGTCGACGGCGATCCGCTTGCCGTAGTGTTTGGTCAAGCCACGCGCGGAAATGACGTTGCTCATGCCGCACCTCCGTGGTCCGCGTTGGCCAGCAGCTCTTTGACGTCCAGGCCCAGGCGGCGGATACGCTCGAGCATCGCCGGCCACTCTTCACTGATGAAACGTGCGCGCTCGCTGGCCAGCAGTTTCTCGCTGGCGCCTTCGGTGACATACATGCCAATTCCCCTTCGTTTTTCCACCAGGTTCTCGTCGACCAGTTCCTGATAGGCCTTCGAGACGGTGATTGGGTTGAGTTGATAGTCGGCGGCAATCTGGCGCACCGAGGGCAGGGCGTCGCCGGCCTTGAGATCGCCGTCGAGCATCATGCCGACGACGCGCTCCTTGAGCTGGTGGTAAATCGGGGTCTTATCGTTCCAGCCGACGGTCATCTAGGGCCTCCGTGGTGGTTCGGTGCGGCGTCAGGGAGTTGCGCATGCCTGCCTCCTCATGGTGATATGTTGAAGTGGTGTTGTAGTTGAGTATAACAGTGGCCGCGCAAAGGTCAACATGCAGACGCGCGATTATGCAATGGGGATGTAGGGTGGGCGGGTTTCCCACCCACGCGTTCGAGCGACGTTCGCACACCCAGGCATGCCACGTGACGTTGAACGCGTGGGCGGCACAGCCGCCCACTCTACCGGGATGTCAGGATGGTGCCGTCGAAATCGTGACGAATGAGGCTGCCATCGGGGTGCAGCGCGAGCCAGCCGCCGCGGGCGGGTACCTCGTCCAGTTCCCAGTCGGGCAGCACATAGCGCAGCTTGTCGCCGTACGCGTGCACGGCGGGCCGGTGCGTGTGCCCGTGAATGATGACGTCGGCATCGAGCGAGGCGAACACATCGGCTACCGCATCGGGCGTCACGTCCATCGTCTCGTATGACTTGCCCGTGTGGGCTTCGCGCGAGCCTTCGCGCAGTCCGGCGATGATGCCCTTGCGCTGCGCGAGCGGCATGCCGAGAAATTGCGCCTGCCAGTCAGGTGCGCGCACCTGGGCGCGAAATGCCATGTATTTGGTGTCGAGCGTGCACTGCGCGTCGCCATGTACGAGCGCGATACGGCGCGAGCCGGCCTCGATGACATGGGGTTCCTGCAGCAGGGTCAGATGGGCGGCGTGCGCGAAGCCTTCCCCGACCAGAAAGTCGCGATTGCCCGCAATCCAGAAGACCGCCACGCCGGCATCGGCGACGGCGCGGATCGCCGTGATGATGGTCTGGTGGAACGGATCGGCAACGTCATCGTCGCCGGCCCAGTATTCGAAGATATCGCCGAGCAGGTACAGGTGCTCGGCATGCACCGCGCGCTCGGCCAGGAAGCGCAAAAATGCTTCCAGCGTGCGCGGGTGCGAGACCTGCAGATGCAGGTCGGAGATGAACAGCGCGAACGGGCGCGCAGGCAGCGTCATTGGCGTACTCAAGACGACGACTGATGCTGGTGCGCGCCGCGCATTACAGGACTTCGATTTTCTCGATGATGACTGGGTCGACCGGCACGTCGGAGTGCATGCCGCCGCGGCTGGTCTTGACGTTGTTCAGCGCGTCGACGACTTCCTGGCCACCGGTGACTTTACCGAACACGGCGTAACCCCAGCCGTCCTGGCCCGGGTAGTCGAGGAAGGTATTGTTCTTGGTGTTGATGAAGAACTGGGCCGATGCCGAATGCGGATCCGACGTACGGGCCATGGCCAGCGTGTACTTGTCGTTCTTCAGGCCGTTCTTGGCTTCGTTCTCGACGGTGGCCGGCGTTGGCTTTTGCTTCATGCCTGGCTCGAAACCGCCGCCCTGGATCATGAAGTCCTTGATCACGCGGTGGAAGATCGTGTTGCTGAAGTGGCCCTTGTTGACGTAGTCGATGAAGTTGGCAACGGTCTTCGGTGCTTTTTCAGCGTCCAGTTCAGCGGTGATGTTGCCTTGGTTAGTGGTGATGAGAATCGTCGTCATGTGGTGTCCTTGTAATTGGTTGATGGGCATGCGCGCCGGATGCAGGCGCGGCGGAACCGTTATTTTACTAGCTTGTCGCCCTTGAGCAGCGTCACGGACGTAATCTTGATCGGCACGACTGGCACGTTTTGCATGCCGCGCACGTCGTCGACCACGACGGCCTTGATCTTGTCGACCGTCTCCTGGCCCTTGACCACCTTGCCGAACACCGTGTAACCCGAGCCGCCGACGAACGGAAAATCGATGCCCGAATTGTCGGCCACGTTGATGAACCATTGCGACGTGGCGCTGTCAGGATTGTCTTCGCGCGCCATCGAAATCGTGTACGGCTGGTTCGACAGGCCGTTGTTCGATTCGTTCTTGATGGGTTTGAGCGTCTTGCGGCCCTCGAACTTTTCGTTCATGCCACCGCCCTGGATCATGAAGCCGTCGATCACGCGATGGAAGATCGTGCCGTTGTAGGCGCCGGACTTGGCATAGGCCGCGAAGTTGGCCACGGTCTTGGGGGCTTTCTCCTGATCGAGTTCGACGACGATCTCGCCCATGCTGGTCTTGATCGAATACTGCGGCATGTCGGCCGCCAGCGCGCTGCCGGAGAACAGCAGGCCGCAGGCGAGGGCAGCGGTGACGCCAGCGACGCGCACGAGGGCGAAGCGGCGGTTGAATGACGATGACATCTGGCTTCCTCTGATGGACCGCGCACGTGGCGCTGTCAAGGGTTGTCCCAAAAATAAAGCTGGTCCGTATGGGGCCAGCCGGGTTTTTATCAATGCTATACTTTCCTTGAAGCGCACAAGAGAAGCGCTTACAAACAACGTCCCATTCTATCAAATAAGAATAACACCGAGGCCCCAGGCGAACCCCACGCCGCACCCGTCCGGCTGGCGCGCATGCAATGCCGCGCCGGGATGGTCGTTGCGGCGCCGGCGAGCGTTTGCCATCCTCGTGCGAACCGAAAATTCAATGAGCCAACTCAAGATTTACAACACGCTGGCGCGTGACAAGCAGGTTTTCGTCCCGAAGGTCGCCGGCAAGGTCGGCATGTATGTCTGCGGCATGACTGTCTACGATTACTGCCACGTTGGCCACGCACGCATGATGATGGCGTTCGACGTCGTGTACCGCTGGTTGCTCGCGTCCGGCTATGAGGTCCAGTACGTGCGCAACATTACCGACATCGACGACAAGATCATCAAGCGCGCCGTCGAGAATGGCGAAACCATCGGTGCGCTGACGGGCCGCTTTGTCCAGTACATGGATGAAGACACGGCTGCGCTTGGCATCCTGCCGCCCACCGTCGTGCCGCGCGCAACCGAATATGTTCCGCAGATGCTGTCGATCATCGGCAAGCTCGAACAGAAAGGCCTGGCCTATCAAACCGCGGACGGCGACGTCAATTACGCCGTGCGCGGCTTCGACGGCTACGGCAAGCTGTCGGGCAAATCGCTTGACGACCTGCGCGCCGGCGAGCGTGTCGATGTCAACACCGGCAAGCGCGATCCGCTCGACTTCGTGCTGTGGAAAGCCGCCAAACAATCCGAGCCGCTTGATGCCAAATGGGATTCGCAGTGGGGTCAGGGCCGGCCGGGCTGGCACATTGAATGCTCGGCCATGTCATGCGCGACGCTGGGCGAACACTTCGACATCCATGGCGGCGGCGCCGATCTGCAGTTTCCGCACCACGAAAACGAGATCGCCCAGTCCGAAGGCGCGTTCGGCGCGCCGATGGTCAATTACTGGATCCACAACGGGTTCGTGCGCGTCGATAATGAAAAGATGTCCAAGTCGCTGGGCAATTTCTTCACGATCCGCGACGTGCTCAAGAAGTACGACGCCGAAGTCGTGCGCTTCTTCATCCTGCGCGCCCACTACCGCAGCCCGCTCAATTATTCCGACGTGCATATCGACGACGCGAAGGCAGCGCTGACGCGCCTGTACACGGCGCTGAACGGCATCGAGTTGGGTAATGAGCCGGTTGCGGTCGACTGGGACGAAGCCCACGCCCGGCGCGTGCGCGATGCGATGGACGACGACTTCAACACGCCGCTGGCAGTGGCCGCGCTGTTCGATCTGGCCGGCGAAATCAACCGCACCAGGTCTGTCGATGCTGCACGCCAGCTCAAGGCGCTTGCCGCCGTGCTCGGCCTGCTCGAACGGGCACCGCAGGCGTTCCTGCAGGCGGGCAGCCCCGATGCGGGCGAGGGTGGGCTGGACGAAGCAGCGATCCAGGATGCGATCGCTCGCCGCGCAGCCGCCAAGGCCGCGCGCGACTTCGCTGGCGCCGACGCCATCCGCAAGGGGTTGACGGAGGCGGGCATCGTCCTGGAAGACAAGGCCGACGGAACGACCTGGCGCCGTACATAATGCCAGCGAACAAGGACAAGTCGGGCAGCGTGGCTGCATTGGCAGGCACGTCGCCGGCGCACGATGCGCTCGCCGTGCCGATCTACTGGGCCGAAGCCAAGCGCGAACTGATGCAGCGCGACCGCATCATGAACAAGCTGATCCCGCAGTTCGGTGACCTGCATCTGCGTGGCCAGCCCGACCCGTTCACGACGCTGGCGCGCTCGATCGTCGGCCAGCAAGTCACGCCGAAAGCGGCCGACCTGGCCTGGGGCAAGCTGCTCGCCGTCTGCCCGACCCTGGGCCCCAGCCAGATCATCAAGCTGGGCGCAGTCCAATTGTCCGGTTGCGGTCTGTCCAAGCGCAAGACCGAATACATCCTCGACCTGGCCGACCACTTCAAGGCCAAGCGCGTCCACGCCGACCTGTGGTCCGAAATGGATGACGAGGCCGTCATTGCCGAGCTGATCCGCATACGCGGCATCAGCCGCTGGACAGCCGAGATGTTTTTGATATTTAATCTGCTGCGGCCGAACGTCCTGCCACTGGACGATCCCGGCCTGATCCAGGGCATCAGCCAAAACTATTTCTCGGGCGAACCGGTTTCGCGCAGCGATGCGCGCGAGGTGTCGGCCAACTGGGAACCCTGGCGCACGGTGGCGACCTGGTATTTGTGGCGCAGCCTGGACCCGGTCGCCCCTGCGGCCTGAGCCCCGATCCGCCCGACACGCCACCGGCTTACGGTAGAATAGCGCCCTGATCCGCCGTGCAGCCACAGAGCACGGCCAAGACATTACCCCGGAGTGACAATGACTAAATTAACTTTCCTCGATTTCGAGCAGCCGATTGCCGAGCTCGATTCCAAGATTGAAGAGCTGCGGTTCGTACAAGATGATTCCGCCGTCGATATCTCCGAGGAGATCGATCGCCTGGACAAGAAAAGCCAGCAGCTCACCAAAGACATCTACGCCAAGCTGACTCCGTGGCAAGTGTCGAAGATTTCGCGTCACCCGCAGCGTCCGTACACGATGGACTATGTGAACTCGATCTTCACCGATTTCCATGAACTGCACGGCGACCGCACCTTCGCCGACGACCAGTCGATCATCGGCGGCCTGGCCCGCTTCAATGGCCAGCCCTGCATGGTCATCGGCCACCAGAAGGGCCGCGACACCAAAGAGCGCGCGATGCGCAACTTCGGCATGCCCAAGCCCGAAGGCTACCGCAAGGCCATGCGCCTGATGAAGCTGGCTGAAAAATTCGACCTGCCGATCTTCACGTTCGTCGACACCCCGGGCGCATTCCCGGGCATCGAAGCGGAAGAGCGCGGCCAGTCCGAAGCCATCGGTCACAACCTGTACGTGATGGCCGAACTGAAGGTACCACTGATTGCCACCATCATCGGTGAAGGCGGTTCGGGCGGCGCGCTGGCCATTGCTGTCGGCGACGCCGTGCTGATCCTGCAATACGCGACCTACTCGGTGATTTCCCCGGAAGGCTGCGCATCGATCCTGTGGAAGACGTCCGAGCGCGCGGCAGACGCCGCCGACGCACTGGGCCTGACCGCGCACCGCCTGAAGGCGATGGGCCTGGTCGACAAGATCGTCAACGAGCCGCTGGGCGGCGCGCACCGCGATCCGAAACAGATGGCGCAATTGCTCAAGCGCGCACTGGCCGACACGCTGCGCCAGTTCCAGGGCATGAAGACCAAGGACCTGCTGGAAGCGCGTCACGCCAAGCTGATGGCATATGGCAAGTTCAAGGAAACGCCGCCGCGCGAAGAGTAAGCCTGACCAGCGAGTTTTAATCAGCGAGTCCCAGCAGCGAGTCCCAGCAGCGAGTCCCTACAGTGAGCAGAACCAATCGCGGGACCGATCCAGCCGGATCGGTCCCGGCAGCATGCAATGAGGCGCTCGCGCGCCTGTCCACCACCTACACGCCCACCTCGATCGCGATCGCCTGCAGCGGCGGCCTCGATTCGATGGTCTTGCTGCACCTGGCCCACGCCTGGTGCGCGCAGCAGGGCATCCCGCTGTATGCCTTCCATGTCCACCACGGCCTGAGCCCGAATGCCGACGCCTGGCTTGCGCACTGCGAACGCAGTTGCGCCGCGCTGGGCGTGCCGTTCGACCATCGCCGCGTGACAATCCCGGTCGACGGTTCCGGTGTCGAAGCAGCCGCACGCCGCCCCCGTTATGCGGCGCTGGGCGCCATGTGCCGTGAGCATGGCGCGACGTTGCTACTGACCGCCCATCACCTCGACGATCAGGCCGAAACCGTGCTGCTGCAATTGCTGCGCGGCTCGGGGCCGGCTGGCTTGTCCGGCATGGAAACAGCCAACCGCTCGCCCGGCTTGCTGGGCGATGACGTCACCGTGATGGCACGGCCGCTGCTGACGCAACCCCGCGCGGCGCTCGAGGCCTACGCCGCGACGCATGCTTTGACCTGGGTCGAGGATGAATCCAACCAGGATGCGCGCTATGCACGCAACGCGCTGCGCCATCAGGTGATGCCGGCGCTGGCCGCGAACTTTCCCGGCTTCCAGGCGCGCCTGGCGCGCGGCGCGGCGCACGTCGCGTCGGCCCAGCGCATGCTCGAAGAACTGGCGGCGCAGGACCTGGCCGCCTGCCTGGATGGCGATGCGGTCGACCTCGCGGTGCTCGGCGCGCTCAGTGCCGATCGCATCGACAATTGCCTGCGCCATCTGTTTGCCGTACGTGGGCTGGCAATGCCGTCGACGGCGTGGCTCGCCGAGATGGTCTGGCAATTGTTCTCGGCGCGCGAGGATGCGCAGCTGAAGGTTACGCATCCCGACTGCCACATCCGCCGCCATCGCGGCAAGCTGTTCCTGACGCCGCACTTGCCCGAACTGGAAGGCATGCGCGACCCGGACGACCTTGGCATCTTCGTCAAGGAAGGGCAGCGCTTCCGTTGGCAGGGCGAAGCGTCGATGGCGTTTCCGGCCTACGGCGGCGTGCTGCACTTCGTGCCGGCCGCCTGCGGCTTCGACGCCGCCTGGCTGCGCGCGCTGCCGTTGATGATCGATTTTCGCAAGGGCGGCGAGCGCCTCAAGACAGCGGCCAACCGGCCCACGCGTGGCCTGAAGGCGCACTTCCAGGCGCTGGGCGTGCCGGCCTGGGAGCGCGAGCGCCTGCCCACCGTCAGCCGTGGTCGCGAGCTGTTGTTCGCCGCCGGCATCGGGATGGATTGCGCGCATGTGCTGGAAGGCGGCGAGAACACGATCGAATTGCGCTGGGAAGCGAGCACGGCCTGAGGTAGAGCAGCAAGCGCGGCCAGTGGCGTTGCGAAAAGCATTAGGTTATGTTCTTTTCGTATAGCTTTTCCGCCAACGAGCCTTGTGATGCCGCGCTGCACCATGCTAGAGTGAGGGTCCCTTTTTGATCCTTACCCCTAGCTGGAACCCTTCCTGATATGGCTTTAATTGTCCACAAATATGGCGGTACGTCGATGGGATCGACGGACCGTATCAAGAATGTCGCGGCCCGTGTGGCCAAGTGGCACGACGCAGGTCACCAAATCGTCGTCGTGCCGTCCGCCATGTCGGGCGAAACCAATCGCCTGATCGGTCTGGCCAAGCAGATCATGGACCAGCCCGATCCACGCGAACTGGACATGATCGCCTCGACCGGCGAGCAAGTGTCCGTGGGCCTCCTGGCCATGGCGCTGCTGGCCATCGGCAAGGACGCGGTCTCGTACACCGGCTGGCAGGCGGGCATCCGCACCGACTCGTCGTTCACGAAGGCGCGCATCCAGTCGATCGACGACACGCGCGTGTTGCGCGACCTGGCCAACGGCAAGATCGTCATCATCACGGGTTTCCAGGGCATGGACGAGGACGGCAATATCTCGACCCTCGGCCGTGGCGGTTCGGACACCTCGGCGGTTGCCATTGCGGCTGCGCTGAAGGCCGACGAATGCCTGATCTACACCGACGTCGATGGCGTCTACACGACCGACCCGCGCGTGGTCGACGAGGCGCGCCGCCTGTCGAAGATCACCTTCGAAGAAATGCTCGAGCTGGCTTCGCTGGGCTCGAAAGTGCTGCAAACCCGCTCGGTGGAGTTTGCCGGCAACTACCAGGTGCCGACGCGCGTGCTGTCGTCGCTGACCGATCCCCTGATGCCCCTGGCCGAAGAAGCCAGCTCCGGCACCCTGATTTCGTTTGAGGAAGAAAGCAATATGGAACAAGCCGTCATCTCCGGCATCGCCTTCAATCGCGATGAAGCAAAGATCACCGTCCTGGGCGTGCCGGACAAGCCAGGTGTCGCGTTCCACATCCTGGGCCCGATCGCCGAAGCCAATATCGAAGTCGACATGATCATCCAGAACCAGTCGGTGGACGGCAAGACCGACTTCACCTTCACGGTCTCGCGCAACGACTATGTGCAGGCGATGAAGGTGCTGGAAGACCAGAAGGACATCCTGGGCGCCGCCAAGATCGTCGGCGACGCCAAGGTCTCGAAAGTCTCGGCCGTTGGCGTGGGCATGCGCAGCCACGTTGGCGTGGCCTCGGACATGTTCCGCACGCTGTCGGAAGAGGGCATCAACATCCAGATGATCTCGACGTCGGAGATCAAGATTTCGGTGCTGATCGACGAGAAGTACATGGAACTGGCCGTGCGCGCCCTGCATAAGTCATTTAATCTCGAACAAAGTTAAGCCAGTTTGCAATTTTTTGGGTGTGTTTTCTTGACCAAATGAGCACCAACCCTTAAGATGCTTGCACTCAGCGCTGACGGAAACGTTGGTACTGATTGGAGACGTGGCCGAGTGGCCGAAGGCACATCCCTGCTAAGGATGCATACGGCTTATACCTGTATCGTGGGTTCGAATCCCACCGTCTCCGCCAGAAAAAAGCAAAAAGCTCCCGCAAGGGAGCTTTTTCCGTTAACGCCTCCCGGAGACGAGGGGGCCATCTGCATGGCCCCCGCGTGGGATTCGAAGGGCTGCCCATACTTGGGCAGCCCTCTCCGAATCGACCATCTGCTGTGCGCAACGCGCACAGCGCAGCGCGCCGTGGGCGCGCTTCCCATTCACACTTTTGCATTAAAGCATGCGCCCCAACGCCCCAGCTCGCGCAAAGCGCGGCGTTCGTAGCCATCTGCTTAAGCCGAGCCCGTGTCGCAATGTCAGACCAGACCCCCGCCATCACATTCACACTTTTGCATTAAAGCATGCGCCCCAACGCCCCAGCTCGCGCAAAGCGCGGCGTTCGTAGCCATCTGCTCAAGCCGAGCCCGTGTCGCAATGTCAGACCAGACCCCGCTATCAGCAGCGACTATATGCAACCGATCACGCAGATTTGCTAACGTCTCGCAATCTGAACTCACCTTGGCAACCAAGGCTTGCTATCTGTCTCATTTGAACTATACTTCCGTATCAAAGGAGGCAAAGCATGTCGAACGCTAAAGCAGCCGCAAAGCTCCCTACAGACCACCACGCAGAGACAGTCAAACCTGCCCGCGCAGGAATGCAAAACGTGCTCATCGGCACAAAGCGGACAGCCTCACCGGCGCGGGCCGGCACCCATGTCGCCGAGGGCATTCCCCTCTACCGATCAGATCCCCAGGCGCGCATTGCCGTCATCCGCCACGGCATTCCTGCCGCAATGATCAGCAGCCTCTCGGCCCGGATGGGCATGAGCAAGGAAACCCTGTTGTCCAGCCTGGGTTTGTCGCGGGCGACCATCAGTCGCAAGGAGAAAGACGCTGCCTTGCTGTCGAAGGACGAATCCGAGCGCGTCCTGGGTGTCGAAACCCTGATCGGCATGGTGCAGGCGATGGTCGAGCAATCCGGCGATCCGGCCGGCTTCAATGCCGCGCGCTGGGTATCGGACTGGCTGACGAAGCCATTGCCGGCCCTGGCCGGCGAGACGCCTGCAAGTTATATGGATACGTTCGAGGGGCAAAAGCTGGTGGCAGAGTTGCTGGCGATGAGCCAGAGCGGGGCCTACGCTTGAACAAGCAGGTCTGGCGCATCGCCGTCGAGGCGCCTGCCTACAGCGCCAACGACTTGCGCGGAACCGGCGTGAAGATGACGGGCGGGCGCTGGAACAGCAAGGGTACGCCCATCGTCTATGCCGCTGACAGCATTGCGCTCGCGACCCTGGAAACCGTTCACTACCTGAGTAGCGGCGCTCTGCCTTTCAACCGCTATTTGGTACGGATCGATATTCCGGAAACGGTGTGGGCAGTGCGTCAGGTTCTTGACCCACTTCCAGGCGGGTGGGATGCCGTTCCGGCCGGGATGGCTTCCAGGCAGGCTGGCGATGCCTGGATCGCGTCAGACGCCACGGCGCTGCTGCTGGTTCCCTCGGTCATCGTCCCTGACGAATATAACGTTCTGATCAATCCACAGCACAGGGATGCCGGTGCCATTGCGGCGACGACCTTAAGGCGGTGGAACTATGACCCGCGGTTTTTCCCGTAACAGAACCGATCGCCATCCACGATGACCTTGGCCACGCTGCACATCCGTGACGCCGGCGCTGCCGACGAGGCATTCTTCTCCAGCCTGTACCGGAGCACACGCGACGACTTGCTGGCGCTGCCAGCCGATCCTTCGACGATCGATGGCCTGATCGCCATGCAGCACCGGCAACAAGTGGCTGGTTACCGCAACAGCTATCCGCACGCCGTGTATCAGGTGCTGGAACGGGATGGCGTGGCGGTGGGCCGTCTGGTCACGGCGGCCGTCGATGGCGTCATCCGGGTGGTGGACATCGCGGTGTTGCCTTCTGCACGCCGCATGGGTGTGGCGGCCGACGCCTTGCGCCGCCTGCAGGCGCAGGCGGCGGGGGCAGGGCATGCGGTGGCGCTGTCGGTGCGCCAGGATAACGTGGCCGCGCGCCATCTGTACGAGGCGCTGGGATTCGCCGTGGACAGCGAAGACACGATGCGCCTCGAGCTGCGCTGGTGCGCTCAGATTGGTGGCGGGCCGTCGCCAGACAGCGGCTTGCCCGTCAGGTAGCAGGTGTGCTCAGTGCGCGCCTGCGCTCACACCACCCACAAGCCAGCACCTGCAAACTGGGCGCCGACCACGCCGTCCTGGTTCAGCCAGGTGGCGATCAGCTCGGCCCGCGTGTGGTTCGTCAGGTAGTTCTCCCAGCTGGCCTGGCCGCCAGCCGCACCCGCGTTCAGGCCCGAGTTGTCGTACAGCGCCTGGACAAAGGCAGCATCGTTGATGCTGTCGTAACGCAATTTGAATTCGGCGGTGGCGATGAAGTCCTGTACCAGCTGCGCCCCGTCGACGTCACGCGCGAGCCACCACTGGAAGCCGCCCAGGTCGCCGGCGCGGTCCAGCACCGTCTGGTACAACAGGCCGAGTTGCTTTACCTTCGCCGGCCCGTCTTGCAGGAAGCCGAGGTCCAGCATGCCGTCGCTGAAGTCGCCGATATCGATGCCGGCGAGTTGGTCGAGATTGCCGCTGGCCTTGTCCTCCACATTCAACCGGCCATCCTCATCGATGATGAACTTGTAGTCAGCAGTCTTGCCGGCATAGACCCCGATATCGGCGCCGTCGTCGGCAATCCAGTCCGTCTCGCGCACAACCGTGCCTGCGCCGATCAGGTAGCCGTCCGCCGTGTTCCAGGCACGCTCGTGCTCGGCGCTTTGCGCAATCGCCACCAGCACGTCGGCGCGGCTGATGGCCGGGGTAGTAGCGCTGCCGGTCAGCTGGCCGAGCCAGTAGGTGAGGCCCCCGCCATCGGGCGTGCGGCCAAAGGCGTTGTCATACACCGCTTCGATGAAGCCGGCGTCGGAGGAGGCGCTGCCGCTGGCGGCCAGCCATTCGGGCGATGCGAGGATGCCCGCGGCCACGGTACCGGGCGTGACGCCGTCCTGCGCCCAGAAGGTCAGGCCGCCCAGGTCGGGGGCGCGACCCAGGGCGGCGTGGTACAGCAGCGAGATGGACGACAGCATCGGCTTGTCGGCGCCAAGAAAAGCCAGTTCCGTGGCCGAGGCGTTCAGTTCGGCCAACGTCAGCCGTTCTGTCTGGCCCGGTGCGAACAGCGCCGTCTCATGGCGCGCTGTCAGGGCCTCGTCGGCTTTGAGGTAGAACTCCCACCCGCCTTGCGTACTGCGCCCGCCCTGGAGCACGTTGTTGCCGGCGCCGCCGGCGAGGCGGTCGTTGCCGATGCCGCCGACCAGGATGTCGTTGCCGGAGCTGCCATCGAGCAGGTCGTCGCCGCCTGCGCTGCCGACGATGTCGTTGCCACCGCCGCCCAGGAGCACGTCGTCGTCGGCGCCCAGCAAGATGTTTTGGATGGCATCGTCGCCCGTCACAAAGTTGCGCCCGGCACCGCCGCGCACGGTGACTTCGCCGACGATGGCGGCGAAGTCGACGTTGTTCAGCTGCAGCGTGCTGCCTGCAGGCAGGCCGGTGGCGTCAATGACCAGGCCGATCGCGGTGGCGTTCTGGCCGCCGCCCACCGGCGTGATTGAATTTCCGTTGATCAGGATGGTCGGCGGCGCCAGGTCGGGTGCTGCGGACAACACGATGGTCTGGCTCTGCAGCAGCGTGCCCGGCGCCAGGCTGTCGAGGAAGCCGGCGCCGTTGCCGGTCATGCCCGACTGGGCGCTGGAACCGTCTTCGGTCTGGTTCCCGATGCGAAGGATCAGGTCGAGCAGGGCTTGCTGGCTGGTGAGCAGACTCGACGGCCCTTCGGCCCGCATGCCGGTGCCCACTGGCAGGCTGACCATCAGTTCGGTACGTGGACCGGCGCCGGTGCCCAGGCCCAGCGGGATATCGGCCAGGTTGCCGTTCGGGGTGGCCGGATCGTCGCTGCGTGTGCCGGTAATGATGGGCACTGTCAGCGCCTGGCCGGCAAGCCCGGTGACTGGATCGACCGGCAGGATTTCCGTCTGCACCGCGACGCCGTCGATCGTGTCCGATGCGGGCGGGTCGGCCGGCGGAATGACTGGTGGCGTGGTTTGTACCGTGTAGTTTGGCGAGGAGGCATTGCCAGCGCCAGGATTGCCAGCCAGATCGGCCACGTTGGCCAGACTGACCGCAACGACGTTGGATGCCGCGAAGATGTTGGCATCCGGCGTGAAGGTTGCGCGCCAGGTCATGCCAGCATCGAGCGTGGTGAACGTGCCCAGGGCGCCGTTGGGGGCCGTGACTGCTGACGCGTCGAAGCCGCTGACGATCTCGTTGAAGGCAATCGTCAGTTGCGCCGTCTCGCCGGCGCGCAGGTCGACGTCCGAGAGCGTGACAGTCGCCGTTGGCGCCAGCGTGTCGACCCCGTAGTTGCCGCTGGTCGTGCTGCCGGTGCCGGCATTGCCGGCCAGGTCGCTCACGCCGGCATAGTTCAGCGTCAGCGTGTTGGTGGGATCGGTGACGTTGTCGAGCGGGGTCAGAACGGCGGTCCAGATATGGCCGCCGTCGGCCGACATCAGGTTTGACAAGGCGCCGTTGGCAACCGTCACATCGGCTACGGTGAAGTCCTGCACGGCCTCGCTGAAACGGAACGTGACGGTCGCCGTGTCGCCGGCCGCAAGCGCGGTGTCGGTCAGCTCGATGGCTCCCGACAGCGTTGGCGCCGTCTGGTCGACGGTGTAGTTCTGCCCGGCGCTGTAGCCGCCCGCGATGGGCTGGCCACTGCCGCCCTGGATGCCGGTGCCGCTGGCATTGAGGTCCAGGCGCAGCACGCCGTCGCCGGCGATGTTGTTGACGGTGATGCTCCAGTTCGCGCCGCTGCCGGAGACTGCACCGATGCTGGCGGTGACGCCACCGCTTGCCACAAGCGTGAAGTCGCTTGCGTCAACGCCGGTGACGCTGTCCGAGAACGTGACCGCATACACGACGCTGGTGGCATTGGTCAGTTCGCTGCCCACGCGCACGATGCCGGTGACGGCAGGTGCAAGGGCGTCGACCAGGATGCCGGCGGTTGCCCCGACGGCGTTGAGCGTGGTGGCCGCCGCATTGCCAGCCGTGTCACGGATCGTGCCACCATTGAACGACAGCGGCCCATTCATGGCGATACCGTCGGCGTCGGCATTACCCGCAACGACCGTGTAGCGGAAGATGAGGGCAGTGCCGCCCGAACCGCTCACGTAAGCGGCCTGCACCGTGCCGCCATTGTCGAGGGTAAGCGGAAGCGAGGGTGTGCCGTTGGTGGTGTCGACCGTCACCGCCTCATTGAAGTTGACGGTGAACTCCAGCGGATCGCCGGCGCCATAGGTGGCCAACGCCGGCACCGACACCGACGTGACGGAAGGGGACGTGTAGTCGAAGGTATAGCTCTGGCCACTCGTATAGCCGGGTGCGGCATTGCCGGCGCTGTCGGCAATGCCGGTGCCCGCGTTCTTCAGATCCAGGCGCAGCGTGCCGTCGCCGCTGATGCTGTTGACGGTGACGGTATAGGTCGTGCCGCTGCCGGCGACGCTGGTGATGGTGCCGGCCGCGGCGCCCGTGCCGGTCAGCTGGAAGTCGCCAACACTGACGCCGGTGACGCTGCTGTCGAAGGTGACCGCGTACTGGACACTGGTGGCATTGCTGACCGCAGTGGCGACGCGGTTGATCGAGGTCACAGCGGGCGCCAGGGTGTCGTAGCTCAGCGCAGGCGTGGCGCCGGCGCCGCCGCTGTTGCCGGCGGTGTCGGTCCAGGCCGCGCCGGCGACGCTGATGCCCGCCGCGCCGCTGTTCGTACTGGCGGTCGGCGTGAAGGTGGCAGTGCGGATCGCGCCGCTGCCCGAGATGGCGCTCAGGGTGCCGCCGCTGACCTGCACGTCGCCAACGCTGCCATCCCAGGTGAAGGTCGCGCCGGGGTCTTCGCTGAAGGTGAACGTGATGGTGGCTGTTTCACCGGCCTTGAGCGCCGCGCTGTTGCTGGTGATCGCCAGCGTGGGCGCGGTACGGTCCAGCGTGATGCCGAGGCCGGTGCTGGGCGCGCTGACCAGCCCACCGCTGGCCGACGTGACCGTGGAATACACATTGTAGTTGCCGTCGGCCAGGCTGGCGACATTGATGCCGTTGACCGTCCAGACGCCATTGCTGACCGTTGCCGTCCCCGTGGCGTCGGTGCCGGCGTCGTAGCTTGCGTTGCTGTTGCTGTCGACGAACACCCGCACCGTGCTGCTGCTGTCGCCGGCGGCGCTGGTGCCGCTGAAGCTCAGCGTGCCGGCGTTGGTGATGTTGTCGTTCTGGGAGACGCCGGTGTCGACGGCGGCGCTGCCCGAGAGGTCGGGTGCGCCCGGCGTGGAGGGCGTGACATTGACGGTGATGGTGCGGTTGGCCGTGGCGGCGCCATCGCTGACCTGGATGGTGAAGGTGTCGTTGCCGGCAAAGCCGGCATTCGGCTGATAGGTCAGGGTGCCGCCCGGCGTGATGCTGGCGCCGCCGCTCGCTTGTGTGCTTGGTGTAAAGACCAGCGTCCCGTTCGCGGGGCCGCTGGTCTGGGTCCAGGTCAGCGTCTGGGCGCTGTCGGTATCGTTCACGCGCACCAGGCTGGAGAAATCGGTGGCGGCCGCGTTCGTTGTCAGCGCAAGCGGGGTATTCGCGCCCACGAAGGACGGCGCGGTATTCGGGGGCGGCGCGGTGCTGACATTGGCCACGGTGATGCTGTGGAAGTTGAGGTTATCCGGCCCATTGATTTGCGTATCGGGCCCGGTGGCAACGATTTTCCAGGTGATGGTGATCGATGCGACCGCGTTGTCGGCAAACGAGGCCCCGCCGTTCAGGATGGAGCTCGCCGAAAATACATTGGTACTGTTGGGAATGTACGATCCACTCAGGACATGGCTGCCGATGGTCTGGCTGGCGAGATCCTTGGTGATGATCGACAACGCACTGAAGCCCTGGAAATTTTCAAAGAACGAGAACGCCAGGTCCTTGAAGGTCAATGTGCTGACGCCTGCGCTGCCGCCGACCTTGATCGTGATGCTGCCGCTGGTATCGGGCGTAAACTGGTCGGCGGTGTACATGACGGTGCCGTCGACGCCAATGCCGTTGCTGATATCAAATTTGTCAGAGAATCTGACGAAACCGGCGCCGCCCGAATTGGGCGGGCTGTCGGCGCCGCCAAAATCGTAGGTGCCGTCGGCCAGGCCATTGACGGCCAGGATGCCGGAATAGCTGGCCAGCGATAGCGTCGACAGCGGATTGCCGGCAGCGATTGCACCGCTCGAGCGCTCGAGGGTCCAGTTGCCGCCCAGCGCGGTGGCACCGGTCAGATCGGTGGATGCGGCAACGTCGGCGCCCGTGGCGCCTGCCATTGCATCGACGAATGCAGCGCCGGCCGTGCCCGCGCCGACCGAGCAGCCATACAGCAGGATGTCGGCGTCGGCATGCAGGGCCTGGCGGATCGTCGCCAGGTCATCGACGTGACCGGACAGGTTGTCTCGGCGCAGTTGCAGCGCACCGAGCGATACAGCGCCTTCGCTGCCGTGCGACACGATATGGAGCGCGTCGATCCCGCTGCGGCCCTTCAGCACGGCCGCGATGCCGGCCAGGCCATCCAGCCCGGGATCGAGCACATGCACCTCGGCACCGGGCGCCAGATCGGCCAGCAGCAACTGATAGTCGGCGACGTCGGCCTCGACGAAGACGATGACCGTGGGCGCCAGCGGCGACGCGGCGTCGGGCGGGGATGGTGAGAAAGCGTCTGGATGGTTCATGGCGTGGACATGAGAAACATCGAAAGAAGGAGCCGCGGCCCTGACGCCGCTGGCCAGTGCCGGGGCTACGTTCGCGGGGGATACACGCCCACCAGGGCGATGATGCATCGCACGGGCAGATACGGCTGCATATTGTTGTGTGCCTGGCCGCCGCCGGCAGCCGACAGCGCCATTGGGTGCATGGTGACGTCGGGCTTGGGCGCAAACCCCCTGGTGTCCATCGGGTTGCGGCCTGCTTTCGGCGTTTTGGTCCAGACGGCGCCGGTCGGATCGCTCAGCGTTCCCTGATTGTCCAGCGCCTGTGGAACGTGCGTATGGGCTGGCATCTGTGACGCGAGCAGCGTCACGGCCGCCTCGCCCCCTTGTGCGCCCAACGGCCTTGACGTCAGGCCGGGCCCGTCGCCCTGGTGCATCGGCACGCGCCCGCTCAGGTCGGGCAGCGCGAATGTCGTGCTGCCATCGCCGCCATAGGCCGCCCCGATCACGCTGTACAGCACGGTGTTCTGCTGGATGGGCATGAGCTGGCCGTTGCAGTCGGCCCAACCTTCAGGGACATACGTGCCGCTGAACAGGCGTACTTCTCCGATGTAGGGATCCATGGATGTCTCCTTATGAACGCGGTGGGTAGATACCCTGGATCGCGATGCAGAAACTGATCGTCAGGTAGGGCTGCATATTGTCGTGTGCTTGTGACCCGCCTGCCGTGCTCACGGCACGCGCGCCCATCGGAACGTCGGTGGCGCTCGCCGCATAGGTATCGACGCTTTGAGGCCAGACATTGCCTTGCGGCGGGATCAGCGTCGCTGTCTCCCCGGATGCCTGTACCGCGTGGGTATGCGTGGGCAGCTCGTTGACGGTGAGGGTATGGTTGGCCTCGCCGCCCGCCGCGCCCAGTGGATACGTCGGCGACAGGTGCAATGGGACCCGGCCGCGCAAATCGGGCAAGCCGAATGTGGTGACACCATTGCCGCCGTAGGCGATGCCGAGCAGCGAATAAAGTGCTTGATTCTGTTGGACCGGCAACATCTGGCCCTGACAGGCAAGCCAGCCACGGGGAATCAGGCCGAATGAAAATGACCTGATTTCGCCCAGGAAGGGGTCAGCCATGAAGGATTCTCCTGTTGTGTGCTGTGACGATCAGGCCTGGGACGGAAAAATTCCCTGGGTCGCAATGATGAATGTCAGCGCCATGAACGGCATGAGGTTATCGTGGGACTGGTTACCGCCCGCGGATAGAACGGCGGCGGCGGACATTGCAACGAGAGGGGTGTCGGCGGCCGGTTTTTCGAATACCTGCTTTGCGGCCCATACATTATTGGTGGGAAGCGGCTGATCTCCTGATGCCGACTGGGCGGCGGGAAGATGGCCATGGGCCGGCATCTGCGACGTCAGCAAGGTCACGTTTTCAGCGCCGCTTTTCTGGCCCAGCATATAATTGCTTCCACCACCATTTCCCACGCTGATTGGCACCCGGCCGCGCATATCGGGTACCCCGAACGTGGTCACGCCGTCGCCGCCATAGGTCGTGCCGATCAAGGTGAACAGCACTTCGTTGTCCGTGATCGGCAACAGCTGGCCATTACACAACGCCCAACCCTGGGGCGCATAGCCGCCGGCAAACATCCGGATCTCGCCCATATATTGATCGGACATCCTGTCTCCTTGTGTGGAAATGAAGTCGCAATACAAGAATGATTTGACGCAGCCTGTGGTGCGGCGGTTCCGGCTTTATTTTTGGAAAATTCTACAGGAAGGTCAGCGCATATTGCGCGTTGAATTTTAATTGTTGCGTCTGCGCCAAATTATCTTTGAACAGTACTTTGTTAATATTCTGCAAGCCGGAATTTTTTAATTGATGGTATGTCCAAATAATACTTCCGTTGAATGTTCGCTATTTAAAGTACTGACATTGATTGATATCAAAGTGCTCGGTAATTTGTTATTGACATGTACTGTCGGCAATCGGATCTGCCAGTGGCACGGCGTTTCCGGGCATCGCGCGTCCCAGGATTGCAGGGCAGTGCGCAGCAGGATCGGCGCGACGCCGTTAAAATGTCGGATGCAGCAATTGCTGGTTCAACAGTTTTAGGGAGTCCTCGCATGACCGTTTCAGCCACTCCCGCAGTGTCCGTCAATAAAATCCGCGTCGGCATCGTCGGCGCCGGTACCTGGGCCGAATATGGCCACATTCCGTCGCTAGCCCTGCTGCCCGAGTTCGACCTGACTGCCGTCTACAGCCGCAGTGCCGACAAGGCCCAGGCACTGGCCGCGCGCCATGGCATTGCCTATCCCGTCACCTCGCTGCAGGCGCTCGTCGAGCATCCCGAGGTGGATCTGGTGCTCGTGCTGAACCAGGCGCCGCAGCACGAGGCCGCCATCCGCGCCGCCATCGCGGCCGGCAAGGACGTGTATTCGGAATGGCCGCTGACCACCAGCACCGCCGTATCGGCCGAACTGGCAGCGCTGGCCGAGCAAGCCGGTGTGCGCCACATCGTGGGCCTGCAGCGCCGCCTGTCGCCGAGCTATCGCTACATGAGCGATCTGCTGGCCGAAGGCTATATCGGTGAACTGCGTTCGGTGCGGATGCACGTCAGCGTCGACGCGTTCGGCGCGCGCCGCATGGGGTATCTGGCCTATACGGTGCCGACCGAGAATTTCTCGGATCTGCTGCCGATCTTCGGCGGCCACTTCCTCGACATCCTGTTCAGGCATTTCGGCTTCCCGCGCACGTTGAGCGCGTTGACGGCCAACCAGATCCAGCAAGTGACCATCGTCGACACGGGCGAAACGCTGCCGCGCACCAATCCCGACCAGGTGCTCGTGACCGGCACCTTCGCCAACGGCGCCGTGCTGACCGTGCAGCTCGAAGCGGGCAAGCGCAACAATGCCGGCGTGCAGATCGACCTGACGGGGACCGAAGGCGATTTGCGCATCACCAATGCGACCAGCTTCGGCCCATCGGTCAATCTGATCGAAGGCGCGCGCGGCGATGCCCAGCCGTTGCAGGCGCTGCCCGTGCCGGCGCAGTACGACTGGCTGCCGGCGCATGCCCTCGGCGGCAGCGTGGCCGAGCTCGCCCATCTGTATGCGGCCTATGCGCGTGACGTGCGGGACGGCACGCAGCTGGCGCCGACCTTCCTTGATGCCGTCAAGATGCATGTGGTGATCGACGCGATCATCGCGTCCGACCGCAGCGGCAGCCGGGTCGATCTGAACGTCTGATCCGCCAGCCTGCACCTTTTCACTGATTTCAGCGTTCGCAGCAGCGTTGCATGGGTCAACCATGCGTCGCCGCTGCGGCGTTCGCCATTGCATTACCCATGACACCAGATACCTTGACGCACCCCGACAAACTCCGCGATCAACCCGCCGTCCCGAAGCTGCCACTGACCTCATTGCTGGCGCTGACGATGGTCAGCTTTGTCGTCATCCTTACCGAAGTCCTGCCCGCCGGGCTGCTGCCGCAGCTTGCTGCCAGCCTGGACAGTTCGCAGTCCGTGATGGGCCAGCTGATCAGCATCTACGCGCTGGGTTCAGTATTGGCCGCGATCCCGCTGGCGGCCGCCACGCAAGGGGTGGGCCGCCGCACCTTGCTGCTCACGTCGCTGGCCGGCTTCGTGATTGCCAACACGATCACCGCGCTGTCCACCAGCCTGGCGCTGATCTTTGTCGCCCGGTTCCTGGGCGGTGTGGCGGCCGGCCTGGCCTGGGCCATGCTGGTCGGCTACGCGGCGCGCATGGTCGCGCCGCAGCACAAGGGCAGGGCGATCGCCATTGCGATGGCGGGCACGCCGCTGGCGCTGACGGTCGGCATCCCGCTCGGCACCTATGTCGGCAACCTGGTTGGCTGGCGCATCGCGTTCGGCGCGCTCAGTGCGCTGGCGGCGCTGCTGATGCTGTGGATCGTGCTGCGGCTGCCGGCGCTGCGCGCCATTCCCGGCCAACAACGTCAGAGTGTGGCGCAGGTGTTCGCGCTGCCCGGCGTGCGCACCGTGCTGACGGTGCTGTTGCTGTACGTCGTCACGCACAACCTGTTGTACACGTATATCGCGCCGCTCGTGACGCTGGCCGGGCTGGCGCCGCGCGTGGATTTCCTGCTCGCGCTGTTCGGCGGCGCCGCGTTACTGAGCCTGCTGCTGGTAGGAACGCTGGTCGACCGCTGGCTGCGCCAGCTAGTCATGGCCAGCACGGGTCTGTTCTTGCTGGCCTGCGTCATGCTGGCGCTGTGGCCCGGCGTGCAAGCCGTGGTGTACGTGGCGATTGCGGTATGGGGACTGGCATTCGGCGGCGCCGCGACCTTGTTCGTGACGTCGTTGTCGAATGCATCGGGGCCGGGCCAGGACGTGGCGCAGTCGATGATGACGACGGTCTGGAATCTCGCGATCTTCGCCGGCAGCGTGGTGGGCGGCATGTTGCTGGGCCACTTCGGCGCGGGGTCGTTTGCCTGGGCTGCCACGGCAACGCTGTGCGCAACCCTGCTGATCATCTGGCGCAGCCGCGCGCAATTCTACTGGCGGGGCGCCGCGGCGCGCGCCCCTGGCGAGTCCGGCTAATTGCTTGCCGCTCTATTTGCCCACGCCGTTCTTGATTTCGGGATCGGTGGTGGCAATCAGCTCGAACACGGGCGTGGGCGATTTGCCGGTCGACTGCTTGCTGAACACGAGGATCACGCCGCGCGTGGTGTGGGGAACCACCGGAATGACCATGAACCGGTTGGCGTCGAACAGGCAGGCGCTCGGCAGGGGATCGGCGCTCACCGACAGGGTGCGCGCCACGCCCGCGTACAGGGTGACACTGCGGTCGAGCCGGTCGCCCGTCAGGTGCGTGTGCTGCAGAATGGCCTCGATGTCAGGCTGAAACAGCATGACGCCATTCGCATCGCCACCGTCACGCCTGGCGTCGAGGTCCTTGGGCGAGATCTTTTCCCAGTATTGGTCGCTGCCAGCCTGCGCGTAATAGAACACGTTTTCCACACTGCCGTCGTCGGGAATGACGGGCACCACGAAGAAGATGGGGGCACTGCCTGGCACGGATGCGGCAATGGAGACCGGCGCTGCTGTTGTCATGGTGCGATCCTGGTTGAAACTGCTTTAAGAAATGCTGGCGATTGCGGCCGGTAGCCGCCCTGCGTCAGCGTTTGCACATCGGCGCCGGTGATGGCGCCTTCCCCTGCACATGCACGTGCCACCAGCCAGGCTTCGCGCACGAAGCCCGCCTGGCCCGTGTCGATGGCCGGCTGCAAGGCGCTGCGCGCCGCCTTACACTGCGCGGCCGGATAGGGGCTAGTCGCCTCGCCGGCCTCGGCCTGCAACAGCAGCATGGCGGCCCGTGCCTGCAGCTCCCGGCCCTGCCACAGATACGGATACTGCGTCATCAGGCCGCGGATATCCTGCGCCGCGGCGCTGGCCTCGGCGCGCCCTTTGGCCGGGTCGCGTGCCCGCAGCGCTTGCGCGGCGAGCACGAGCCGCGCCTGCACCGCGCCCTGGCGCCACTCGCGCATGGCCTGGCCGGCCTGGTCGTGACCCGCCAGGCGGCGCTGCAGTGCGGCCAGCTCGGCGGCGATGGGCATGCCGGCATCCGACTGCGCCAGCAGCAGGGCGCTGTCGGCCAGCAGGCTTTCGGCCTGCCAGAAGGCGTTGCTGGCGCCAGCGACCAGCGCCTGGCGCATCCAGCGCCCAGCCGCCTGCCTGGCCGCGATGGCGTCAAGGGGCCGGCCCAGCGCCTGCATGGCTTCGGCGCGCCGGCTTTCGATGACGCCCAGGTCGCGCAGCCGCACCGCTTCGCCCGGGCGTGCCTGTTGCAGCCGCTGCTGCACAGTGCGCGCGGTGTCGTACAGCGCCAGTGCGCGCCGGCTGTCGCCTTTCAGATGCGCGAGCTGGCCCAGCCAGGCGCGCGCGCTGGCGACCGCATCCTGGGCGTCGATATCGTCCGGATGGTCGGCCAGCACCGCCAACTTGAGCGCGAGCGAGGCCTCGAAGCCGCGCTGCGCATCGGCCCAGCGGCCGCGCCGCATCGCAATCGAACTCAGGCTGCCGAGCGCATAACCGAGCTCGGCCCTGGCCTGGGGATGCGCCGGTGCCGCGGTCAGCCAGGCCTGGCTCGCCGTCCGATAGCGGTTCATCTGCACCGTGGCGTCATCCAGGCGCCCGGCGTCGTAGGCGATCTGGCCCAGCCAGAATGCGCTGGCGCCCAGCGTCTTGTAGTACTCGCCAGGATCGAGGCCCGGCGCCGGTCCCATGGCCGCGAGCAGGGCGTAGGCGCGCGCCAGCGCCGTGCCGGCCAGCGCGAGCTGCTGCGTTCCCCGGCTGCTGTTGACTTCGCCGATCACGACGAGCGCCTTGGCGCGCTGCAGGGTGTCGGCCGGCAGCTCGTCCCGGACATCCTGCGGATTGAGCACCTGCAAGCCCTGTTCACCGATGCTGCCGAGCAGATCGAGCTTGCCGATCGGCCGCAGCTGGTCGGCAAGCTCACCCAGCATGAAAGTAGCCAGGCGCCGGCTCTGGCGCTCGCGTGCGGTCACGGTGTCGGCCAGCTGTGCGTTGTGCACGGCCGCCAGGCCGGCGGTCAACGCCAGCGCCAGTGCGCCGACCAGCGCGCCCACGCGCCAGCGGGCCAGCGCCGTGAGACGCGCCTGCGAGCGCGTCACGAAGTCATGCTCGTCGCGCCCGAACAGTTGCGGCGCGGCGCGCACCGCATCCCGTGATTGCCACAGCAGCGGCACCCGCGGCAACAGGCATGCCCTGGCGCGGCCACTGTCCAGCCAGCGGCGCACCCACGGTCCCAGCTCGGCGCGGGCGGTCAGCGTCGCCCGGTGCTGCGCAATCCAGGCAGTGACCCGTGGCCAGCGGCGCAGCAACGCTTCGTGCGCGACGCGAAAGCCGATTTCGCCGCCGCCAAGGCGGTCGGCCACCAGCAGGCGCGCCTCGATCAGTGCATCGACCAATGCCCGCTCATGCACGTCAGCCAGGCTGGCGCCGGTGACAGAGCGACTGCTGGGCGACGCGTCGTCGGCCGACAGGGTGACCAGACGCGGCAGCAGGCGCGTCAGCGCTGCTTGCTGTACGACCGGCAAGGCCGCCAGGATCGCCTCGGCCCGGCTGCCGATGGCGCCTTCCAGGCCGCCCAATGCATCGTAGGCGGCCCAGGTCAGCTCGTCGCCCGGCGCACGTGCCAGGTACAGGGCCTGCAACGTGTATTGCAGCAGCGGCAGGGCGTCGCCGGCCTGCATCGCATCGGCGCACAGGCGGTCGTCAAGCCGGTTCAGGCTGCTCGCATCGCTGCCATAGACCAGGTTGGCCGCGCGCGCGGGCAGGCGGATCATCTGCATGATGGCCTGGGCGTCGGGTGGGGCCAGGTCCATGTGCGCGCCGTGCTCCTTGTCGTGCATGAACAGGCGGTGGGACGACAGGCTGGGATAGACATCGTTGCGGCACACGGCCAGCACCAGCACCAGACTGCTGCGTACCAGCCGCCCAATACAGTCCAGAAACGCCTGCAGGTCCGCGGTCATGGTTGGGGCGAACAAGCCTTCCAGGCGGTCCAGAACCAGCAGCGGCAGGCCCTGGTTGCCCGTGCGCTGCGCCTGCAAACCGATCCGCAGCAGCCGGAGCACGTCGTCCGGTTCGGCGCGCAGCAGCGCCGCCAGCGAGGCAATGCTGTGGCCCGACAACAGCGCGACATTGTCGATCTCCCAATCGAGCAGGGCGCCGGCCAGCGCCTGCCAGGGGCCGGTCTCGTCGAGCGCGCCCAGATCCAGCACCGTCGCGGTGCAGGCCCGCACGCGCGCATCGCCCGGCGCGGGCGCGGCCAGCATGGCGGGAATGAGGCCGGCCCGCACCAGCGATGTCTTGCCGGAGCCGCTCGGACCCAGCAGCACCACCAGCGCATGGCCCCGCGCCTGCTGCTCACCAAGACGCCGATGCAGTTGCTTGATGGCCTCATCACGGCCGAAATACACGGCCGCATGCTCCGTGCCGAACGGTTCCAGTCCCCGAAACGGCGACGCGCCGCGCCAGGCGCCGCTCAGGCTGCGCGGTCCGCCATCGGACAAAACGCGGATCGGGGCGATCAGCCGGTAGCCCTGCTTGCGGATCGTTTCGATGTAGCGGGGGCTGGCGGCCGCGTCCTGCAGCGCCCGGCGCAGGCCGGCGATGACCTTGTGCACCTGGTTGTCGCCCTGCACCTGGCCGGGCCAGCACGCATCGAGCAGGGTATCGGCCGTCACGACCTCGCCGCTCCGGCGGCACAGCTCGGCCAGCACGGCCATCGGCCGCGGCTCCAGTGCGATCACGTCGTCGCCGCGCGCGATCCGGTGCGCCGCCACGTCGATCGTCCAGTCGCCGAGCAGGAAGCGGCCATTGTCGATCAGCGGGTCGCCCGCGCGCAGCGCACGTAATTCCGGTGGTGATGCGTAGTTCAAGATCACTCCCTGGGGGTGGGTGAAGCGCATCCCGGTCGGCCGGGGCAGGCGGGGCAGGGCCCGCCGACTTTGTAGGCTGTAAATATCTCACGTGAAAGATGGTTTTGTAAACCTGACAATCTTTCGGTTGCACTGACTGTGGTTATCTGGATGGACGCCGCGCCGCTGGCCGCAGGCGCGGGAGCGGGCAGGCTAAAGCAGCCACTTTACTCAGTTGAATCAGGTACTTGCGGTATGTGCAGGCGCGGGAAGGTAACCGGAAGGCAGCGACGCCCGGCTTGCCATAGGATGCGTCGGCACAGTGCGTACGACACGCGCCAGAGGAGAGCACGATGAACCCCCCCGCATTGTCACTCATCACCGGAACGCCGGCCGTCGCCAATGCGCCACGGCCATGCTCCGATGACGTCGTCCGCGAGGCCTTGCAACGTGTGGTGACGAGCAAACGATTTGCCAAGGCACGCCGCTGCACCGCGCTGCTCAGGTATCTGGTCGAGCGCGTGCTGCTGTGCGACGAAACGGCTGCCTCGCCGCCGGAGCACGAAATCGGCGTTGCCGTGTTCGGCCGCGATCCGGCATCGTATCTCCCCGCAGACGATCCCATCGTCCGGGTCCAGGCCGGACGCCTGCGCCTGCGCTTGACGGCGTATTACGCGGACGAAGGCGCCGCCGATCCCTTGCGCATCACGGTGCCGCAAGGCCGTTACCACGCCCGCATCGCACTCGCCGACAGCCAGCCGGCTGGCCCCGCAAGCCGCGCCGCCGCGCCGCTGTTGCTGTTCAGCCCACTCATCTGCCTGTGCGGCGACGCGCAGGCCGCACACTTTACTGCAGGCCTGAACGACGAACTGGGATTCCGGCTGTACCGTGAACTTCACTCGCTCAGTCTGGCAAGCGCGGACCGCGCGACGCCGCCGGCCGAGCGGCCCCGCGCCCTCTACCTGCTCGAGGGCGCCGTGCGCCAGGATGCCTTGCTGCTGCGGGTCTCCCTGATCCTGCGGCAGGGGGCAGGCGGGGCAGTGCTGTGGTATGCGCAGTTCGATCGTGCCCATGACAGCGACCTGGACAGCGACAACGCCATCGGCGACCAGGAGCAGATGGCCGCGCGCTGCATGGCAGCGTTGCAGGAACACCTGCCCCGTTGCCTTTCCCTGCGAACGCCCTGAGGCGATGGCCAGGTACCGACCCATACTGGCCATCGTGGTCAGCCACCCGCATCTGGTGGGCAGGGCCATCGACCTGCGCTTCATCCCCAGCCTCGAGACGACGGCGCTGATGCTGCGCGACGGCTTGCTGCTGCGCCATACGCCCGATGGCGCCGAACTGTGGTGCGATGCCGCGCAGGCGTCGGCGGCAGCGCAGTGTGTCGTCGTGCTGCCGCTGGTGTTCCAGGTATTCACGCGCAACGCCCGGCTGGAATCCTGCACCCACTGGCCGGTGGCGCGCCCACTGCGCTATGTCTGCGCTGCCGGGGAGGCGCAGATGCAGCCCGAGACCCTGGCTGGCTCGGGCGCTTCCCGCCGCCCCTTGCTGACGGTCGAGATCGACCACCGGCCGGCGCCCGAGTCCTGTACCGGATCGCACTGGCGGCGAAGCGGCCTCATTGAAGGTTTATTGAAGCCCGGTGCTACGGGCGAATACCGTCTTCACCATCGATGTACGGACGGGGCGATTGGTACGACGACGACGCGCGATGTGCGGCGTGCTCAACGATGCGACAGTCAGTTGGCATAGCCGCTATAGTCTGCGTTATCAAAATTACCAATAAGGTCAACCCCATGTCTACTGTCACCACGGCCAGCGCAGGCTATGTCCGCGCGCCAGGCGTGCTCCACACGATCCTGCTTGCCGGCAGCGTGTCGCTGTTCCTCGGCGCATTGCTCAGCGATTACACCTACTACAACACTTACCAGATCCAGTGGAGCAATTTTGCTTCGTGGCTGAACGCCGGTGCCTTGCTGTTCGCCGGACTGGCGCTCGTGTTCGCGCTGGTCAATCTGCTGCGCGCCAGGCCAATGGCCGGTCAGCCGTTGAACTACTTCGTGCTGCTGCTGCTGACCTTCGTGATCGGCCTGGTCAACGCTTTCCAGCATGCCAAGGATGCCTGGGCGCTCATGCCGACCGGCCTGGTGCTGTCGGCCATCGTCTTTATCCTGATTTGCATTACCGCTGTCGTAGGCCTTAACCCACGTTCGGGAGGACTGAAATGAATCGCTCGAGCGCACTTGCCCTGTTCAGCATGACCCTGCTGGCCAGCGCCTGCAGTAACGAAGCCAATACCAACCTGGCCAGTGGCCCCGATCCGAAACTGCCAGCCCCCGAGCGCGGCCTGTTTCCGAGCATGAAGATTGCCGAGCCGACTGCATGGGGCGATCAGAAGCCGACCGTGCCAGAGGGCTATAGCATCACGGCCATCGCGACCGACCTGAAGATCCCGCGCCAGATGCTGGTGCTGCCGAACGGCGATATCCTGGTAGCGGAAGGGCGTGGCGGCAGCGCGGCCAAGCTCAAACCGAAAGACGTCATTGCCGGCTACATCAAGGCGCAGGGCAATACCAAGGTCAAGGGCGGCAATCGCCTGACGCTGCTGCGCGATGCGGACGGTGACGGCCAGTACGAGCTCAAGACCGTGTTCGCCGAGAACCTGAATGCGCCGTACGGCCTGGCGTTTGCCAATAACAAGCTGTACGTGGCGAACCAGGATGCGGTCGTCACCTTCGATTACCAGCCGGGTCAGACCAAGGCTGCCGCAGCGCCGGTCACGCTCACGCAGCTGCCCGCCGAGATCAACCACCACTGGACGAAAGCGATGACCGTCAGCCCCGATGGCCGCTATGTCTACGTCGGTATCGGTTCCAACAGCAACATCACCGAGCGCGGCATGGAAGCCGAAGTCGACCGCGCAATGGTCTGGCAGATCGACGTGACGACGGGCGCCCACAAGCCGTACGCCACGGGCCTGCGTAACCCGACGGCGCTGGCGATGAATCCGGAAACGGGCCAGCTGTGGTCAGTCGTAAACGAGCGCGACGAGCTGGGTCCGGACCTGGTGCCGGATTACCTGACGTCGGTGAAAGAGGGCGGCTTCTATGGCTGGCCGTACAGCTACTGGGGCCAGAACGTCGACCCGCGCGTGATGCCGCCGAACCCGAAAAAGGTGGCGGCTGCCATCAAGCCGGACTATGGCCTTGGCTCGCACGTCGCGGCGCTGGGTCTGCACTTCTCGCTGCCGACGATGGGCGCAAAATTTGCCAATGGCGCGTTTGTTGGCGAACACGGCAGCTGGAACCGCGACAATCCGGTGGGCTACAAGGTGATCTTCGTGCCATTCGCCAACGGTCGTCCGGCCGGCGCGGCAATCGACTTCGCTACCGGCTTCCGGGATGCCAATGGCAAGACACGTGGTCGTCCGGTCGGTGTGACGGTCGATCCGCGCGGGGCGCTGATCATAGCCGATGACCTGGCCAATACGGTGTGGCGCGTGGCGCCGAACCGCTGATCGTCATTTGAAGCAACCGCCGCAGCGCGGATGATGCCAGGCCTGGCGTCATTCGCGCTGCGGCTTTTTTTCGCCTTCTGCTTTGTCGTACCCAATGGCACCGCGGGTGTTGTCCGACTTGGCCCCACCGTGCATATTGCCATCACTACTGATAATGGTTTATCATTATTGACTCAGCAAGCATTGCCGCTTGCGCTGTCCATGACAAGGTCTTTCTGATGACATCCAAGCTCCTTCCTGTTGCCCATGCACTTGCTCTGGCAACCCTCGGTTCCACGTTGGCCCATGCTGCCGATCCCGCAATCGTCATGGGCGAGGTGCGCGTCAGCGCCCAGCGCGATGCCGGTGCCTTGCGCTCGAGCCGCGTCATGACATCGGTCGACGTGCTGGGGGCGGACAAGATCGAAGACAAGAACGTGACCAACAGCTGGGAGCTCGTCGGCCAGTTGCCGGGTGTGCAATTGACCGAAACGCGGATGGGCGCCGAATCGGGCAAGGCGAGTTTTCGCGCCTTTAACGGTGAAGGCTATATCAATGGCATCAAGGTGCTGATCGACGGCATCCCGAGCAATGTCAACAGCGGCAACCAGCGCTTCATCGACATGATCTTCCCGCTCGAAGTCGACTACATCGAAGTGGTACGCGGCACGAACGACCCGCGCTATGGCCTGCACAATATCGGTGGCAACCTGAACATCGGCACGCGCCAGGGCGGCAATTATTTTGACAGCCGATTCACCTACGGCAGCTTCAACACGCGCGAAGTGCAGGCGGCATATGGTCGCGAAGCCGATGGTTTTGCGCAAAACTATTTCGTGGCCAGGCAATTGACTGACAGTTACCGCGCGAACGGCGACTCCAATAAATACACGGTCGGCGGCAAGTGGTTCGTCACGTCGAACGACAAGGCTGTCACGGCTGGCCTGGTCGTGCGCACCTACCAGCACACGTCGGGCGAGCCGGGCTTTCTGACTGCGACCGAGCTGGCTGCCGACCGCCGCCAGTCGCCGCGCAAGAACGCCAATGACAAGACCGACCGCGACATGCACCATGCCAGCGCGCACCTGGACTGGCACATCACACCGAACGCGTTCCTCAGCAACAAGCTGTACTACAACGAATACAAGGACGACCGCCGCGTCACCTTCACCAGCAATCCCGAGGGCAATGCGCCGCGCCAGCGCCGGCTGTGGGACGAAGAACAGCTTGGTTTCATGAGCACGCTGACATGGCGCGCGAACGAGCGCGTCACGGTCGATGGCGGCGTCAATACCGAGCGCCAGGACAATGGCTACCGCCGCCTGCGCTACAACTTCGCAATCCCGACGGACTTCACAACGCCGGCCCGCACCCAGAACGACGACCGCTACAAGTTCAACAATGTTGGCGCCTATGTGCAGGCGGTGATCAAGGCGACCGATACCATCCAGCTCGTACCGGGGTACCGGGTTGACCGCTTCACGGGCAACCAGCCACTGGCGGGCGGCACGAGCGCAGGATTGCAGGATTACGGCTGGATCAAGCAGCCCAAGTTCAGCATGGTCTGGAGTCCGGCGGCGGACATCAGCGTGTATGGCAACTGGGGCCGCACGTTCCAGATCCTGACGGGCTCCGTGGGCCCTGCCTACCTGGTACCGGGCCAGGCGCCGTTCGACGCGTCGGTCAATACCGGCAAGGAAGTTGGCGTCAAGCTCAAGCCCACCACGCGCAGCGACCTGCGCCTGGCCATCTGGCGCCAGGATGCGACCGGCGAAGTGGCGAACATGCCGGCCACCGGCACCACGGTCGGGCTGGGCGAGACGCGCCGCGAAGGTCTCGATTTCCAGCTGTCGGGCAAGGTCACCGACAAGCTCGAACTGTCGCTGTCGCACTCGCTGCAGAAAGCGGAAGTGATCAGTGCGCTGGGCGCGAATGGCGTCTCGCTGGCCGGCAAGGAAGTATTCTCGACGCCGCGTCACATCACCAATGTCAGCCTGGACTACAAGCATTCGGACAACTGGCGCTTCGGCCTGCAGGGCCGTTCGCAGGGCAGCTACTACATCGATAATCCGAACGAGCAGGGCAAGTTCGGTGGCTTCGTACTGTTCGATGCCAATGTGCGCTACGCGATCTCGGCGCGCACCAGCATCGATGTCCAGGTCAAGAACATCGCGGACCGTCAGTACGAATACGCGTGGTACGACAACTTCTTCTGGCCGGCAAGCCAGGCGCAGCCGATGTTCTCATCGGGTAATGGCCGCGCTGCGTATATTTCACTGAACGTGAAATTATAGGGCGCTCAGACCAGCTGCTCGGAGGGGACGATGTGCACGCCCGGGCGCGCCTGCAGCGCGGCGTCGACCAGGGCGTGCGCGATGCGCGGGGCAGGGTTGATGCGCCAGCGGCGTGGTAGTACGGGCCCGAGCAGCCCTAGCAGGACGCCGGACACCCGTTCGCCGGGGCGTTGTTCCTGGCGCTTTCCGCCAATCAGGCCTGGTCGCACATGCGTCAGCGATGCGAATCCCAGCCCGGCCAGATCGCGTTCGAGTTCGCCCTTGACGCGGTTGTAGAAAAAACGTGCGTCGGGATCGGCGCCGATGGCCGAGTTCAGCACGTGGCACGGCGTGCCGTGCTGGCGCGCCAGCACGGCCACGGCCAGAGGGTAATCGTGGTCCACGCGCCGGAAAGCAGCTTGCGAACCGGCGCTGCGCATCGTCGTGCCCAGCGTGCAGATGACGGCGTCGGCCTGCCACCAGGTCGCGTCCGGCGGCAAGGCGTCGAAGTCGACGACGGGCGCCTGCAGTTTCGGGTGCACCGGCAGCGCTCGCCGCGTGGGCGCCACCACCGACGTGACCTTCGGGTCGGCCAGCGCCATCTCCAGCACGTGGCTTCCAACCAGTCCGCTCGATCCAACCAGCAGCAATTTCATGGGGTGTCCTTCGTCGCAAACGTAAACGACACGAGGCCGGCGTCATGGCCGGCCTCGCGTGTGAAGCAAGGCCTGCAAGGCAGGCCCGGGCACCGGCTTATTTGGCCAGCGCTTCTTCGTAACGGCGTTCGACTTCCGCCCAGTTGATGATGTTGAAGAAGGCCGCGATGTAGTCAGGGCGCTTGTTCTGGTATTGCAGGTAGTACGCGTGTTCCCACACGTCCAGGCCCAGGATCGGCGTGCCGCCCGACATGCCGGCGAACTGGCCCATCAGCGGGCTGTCCTGATTGGCGCTGCTTTCGACCAGCAGTTTGCCGTCCTTGCCGACGGTCAGCCAGGCCCAGCCGCTACCGAAGCGGGTCTGCGCGGCTTTGGTGAAGGCATCCTTGAACTTCTCGTAGCCGCCCAGGTCGTCTTCGATCGCCTGTGCGACCTTGCCCGTTGGCTGGCCGCCCTCAGGCGTCAGCACGGTCCAGAACAGCGAGTGGTTGGCGTGACCGCCGCCATTGTTGCGCACGGCGCCCTGGACGGCTTGCGGCAGGCTGCCGATGTCGGCGATCAGCTGCTCGACTGGCACCTCGGCGACGCCGGCTTCGCCCAGCGCGTTGTTGACGTTGGTGATGTAGGCCTGATGGTGCTTCGTGTGGTGGATTTCCATCGTGCGCGAATCGAAATGCGGCTCGAGGGCATCGTAAGCGTAAGGCAGTGGTGGCAATGTGTATGGCATGATCATTCTCCGTTCAGATGGTTGGGAACACTGTTCCGGTATGAAGCGAGGCACCAGGGCCATGTTCGTCACGGCCCGGCGTCGTGCATGTGCTGGTCAAGGTGGGATGGGCAACGCACACCCCGGGGCACCCGCCGAAACCTGTTCAGCGTGTGCCCTGACTTGTCCAGAATACCAGCATCTGCAATTGGCTGCCGCGCAGGGTGAGCGCGAAGGCAATGATCAGCGTGCCGGCCGGATCTCGGTACTCTGCATCATCGTGTTGCGCCAGCCGTCGGTCTGCAGCTGCCAGACGCGGACATAGCGCCCGCGAAACTCGCGCGGCCCGCCGGCTGGCTGCAGATCGGCCTGCATGCGACCGCGGACGATGGCGGTGTGACCGCTGTCGAGCAACTGGATTTCCATGCTCACATTGCTGTACGAGCGAAACTCGTATTCGTCGCGCGCCAGCACCTGCATGAATTCACTGCGGGTGCGCACGCGGCCATTGGTTTCGACGTGATAGTAGTCGGTGGCGATCAGGTCGCGCAGGGCATCGACATCGCGTGTGGCGACGGCCTCGGCAAGGTGCCGTTCGGCGTCGCGCAGCGCCACCATCAGTGGCGACTGCGCGGTCGTGACGGCGAGGCCGGGCGGGGCACCCCGCAGCGGCACGTGCGCCGTCGCAGCGCCTGAGGCAAGCAGGCATGACAGGAATAGAGCGGACGGCAGGGCGCGCATGATGACTGGTCCATTAAAGCTGTATGTCAGTATATAAAGTCTGGCATGCCAAGAATGTAACAGAATGTTGCAGAAAAAGGCCGTTTTTGCACGCCTGGTGCGGGTGTGGTTGTTATCGGGCCGACAATAGGACTACACTGGCGGCTCCGGCACGTTTGGCCGGTGACTCACCGGAGTATTTCATGACGATGGCAGGTGGCGGAAACGTCCCTTCGAACGATGTCGCCCTGCGCGCGTCGATGGGCATTGACGCCGTGCGCGTCGCGCTGGCAACGGCGATGATCCTGCTGGTGCCGCTGGCGGGGATGCAATTCGCGCATGGCGTCCAGTGGACCGGCTTCGATTTCGCGGTCGCCGCAGTGCTGCTCGCCGGTGCTGGCTGGACCTGTCTGCGCACGGGCCGCCGCGTCGCACGCCTGGTCCTGTGGCAGCGCGTCGCCGTCATCGGCGCACTGGCGCTGGTGTTTGCTGCACTGTGGGTCGAGCTTGCGGTGGGCGTACTGTTCAACTTTGGCAGCTAAATTCGGCAGCTAAAGTCAGGCACACTTCACCGAGGTGTTGACCTTCCCGTAGTGGGAAGGTTTATCCTTGTCGGATGGATGCCAATACACTCTCTCCCGCACAGCCGCCGGTCACACTGGTAATCGATGGCATGACCTGCGCCTCCTGCGTGGCGCGTGTCGAAAAAGCCCTGGCACACGTCCCTGGCGTCACGGGCGCCAGTGTCAACCTGGCCACCGAAAAGGCCCGGATTGACGGCGCTGCGCCACCGGCAGCCCTGTTGGCCGCCGTTGAAGCGGCCGGCTACGCGGCCCGCATCGAGACGGCTGACGCGCCGGCCGCGCCCGCCAAGACCGGCGCCGCCACCTGGTGGCCGGTCGCTGTCGGCGCGCTCTTGTCCATCCCGCTGGTGTTGCCCATGTTCCTGGCGCCGTTCGGCATCGATGCGATGCTGCCCGGCTGGGTGCAGTGGCTGCTGGCCACGCCCGTGCAATTCTGGCTCGGCGCGCGCTTCTACCGGGCCGGCTGGAGCGCGCTGCGCGCCGGCGCCGGCAATATGGACTTGCTGGTTGCGATCGGCACGAGCGCCGCCTATGGCCTGTCGCTGTACCTGCTGCTGACGCAGAGCGGGCATGCTGTATCCCACCTGTATTTCGAATCGTCGGCCGTCGTCATCACGCTGGTGCTGCTGGGTAAATGGCTGGAAGGCCGCGCCCGCCGCCAGACGATCGAGGCACTGGGCGCGCTGGAACGCCTGCAGCCCGCCGACGCCGTCGTGCGCCGCGACGGCGCCGATGTGCGCGTGCCGTTGGCGGCCTTGCGCGTGGGTGACGTCATGGTGGTCAAGCCTGGCGAGCGGGTACCGGCCGATGGCGTCGTGCTCGAGGGCCTGAGCCACGTCGACGAATCGCTGCTGACCGGCGAGAGCCTGCCACTGCCCAAGGGACCGCTTGACGCGGTCGTGGGCGGCGCCGTGAACGCGGAGGGCCTGCTGCTGGTGCGCGCCAGCGCCGTCGGCAGCGCCACGACGCTGGCGCAGATCATCCGCATGGTCGAAGACGCGCAGGCGGCCAAGGCGCCGATCCAGCGCCTGGTCGACCGGGTCAGCGCCGTGTTCGTGCCGGTGGTGCTCGCCATTGCGCTCGTCACGCTATTGGCCTGGGGCGTCGGCACGGGGGACTGGCAGGGCGCGCTGCTCAACGCGGTGGCCGTGATGGTGATTGCGTGTCCGTGCGCGCTGGGCCTGGCCACGCCGACGGCGATCATGGTCGGTACCGGCGTGGCTGCCCGTCACGGCATCCTGATCAAGGACGCCGAGGCACTGGAAACGGCGCACGCCGTCGATGTCGTCGTGTTCGACAAGACCGGCACCCTGACCGAGGGCCGCCCGCAATTGCTGGCGTTGGAAGGGCGAGACGCGACGCGCCTGCTCACGCTGGCCGCCGCAGTCCAGCAAACCAGCGCCCATCCGCTGGCGCGCGCCGTGCTGGACGAAGCGGCGCGGCGCGCGCTGCCCGTGCCGGATGCGACCGACGGGCGCGCGCTGCCGGGCCGCGGCGTGCAAGCCGACGTGGATGGCGCGACGATCCTGCTTGGCAACCGGCGCCTGATGAACGACCTCGGCGTAGTGGCGGGCGGGGCAGAGGCGCATGAGGCGGCCGGGCGCACCGTGTCCTGGCTGGCCGAGCGGCGTGGCGACACCGTCACTGTGCTTGGCCTGCTCGCGTTCGGCGACCGGCTCAAACCCGGCGCGCAGGACGCGGTCGCAAGGCTGGTCGCGCGCGGCATCACGCCTGTGCTGCTGACCGGCGACAGCGCCGGCGCCGCGCAGGGCGTGGCGCGCGCGCTCGGCATCACGCGCGTGCATGCCGAGGTGCTGCCGGCCGACAAGGCCGACGTCATCGCGGCGCTGCGCCAGGCTGGCCACACGGTCGCCATGATCGGCGACGGCATCAACGATGCACCGGCGCTGGCTGCCGCCGATGTCGGCATGGCGATGGCGACCGGGACCGATGTCGCGATGCACAGCGCCGGCATCACGCTGATGCGGGGCGATCCGATGCTGGTGGCCGACGCGCTCGACGTCTCGCAGCGTACCTGGCGCAAGATTCGCCAGAACCTCGGCTGGGCCTTCGTGTATAACCTGATCGGCGTGCCGCTGGCCGCCTTTGGCCTGCTCAATCCGGTGCTGGCCGGCGCCGCGATGGCGCTCAGTTCGGTCAGCGTCGTGGCCAACGCCTTGCTGCTGCGCCGCTGGCGCGCCGCGCCGAATGCCACCCCTGCCACCCCTGTCACCGGTGTGCCTGCACTCGAGTCCGCCCCCATTCCTGCACCCCCCACCAAAGGAGAACTTCCCATGTATGAATTGACTGTTGCCGACATGACCTGCAAGCACTGCGTCGGCCGCGTGACGGCCGCCGTCCACGCCGTCGACCCGGCCGCCACGGTGAACATCGATCTGGCCAGCGGCAAGGTCCGCATCGACAGCGCGCTTGAGGTGGCCCCGCTGGCGGCGGCCATTGATGGCGCCGGCTATCCGGTGACGGCCGGCGTCTGAAGCAGGCCGGTCACACGGCCCAATATGTTTCCTGGACGATAAGCGGATAAATACACCCCCAAACAATATTCATTTAGGCTATATTTTGTAGAAAGAACAATACCGAACACTGGCATCCCCGACCGACCTCGTCAGCGGAATCCTCATGAGAGATGGTGTGCTCGCAGAACCTATCGACCTGGTCAAGCATCCGCCCGGTAGGGCCCAGCTGCGCCGGGTTGTCATGGTGCTGGCGGCGCTGGGGCTGCTGTTTGCGGTCCTGGTGCCGGCAGCCGGCGTGCCCTTGCCGCACGCGCCGGAATTCCTGCCGATCTATCTGTCGACGCTGATCGCCAGCAACTTCGTCACCGGCATCCTGCTGCTCGGCCATGTCCACACGCGGCGCTCGCTCGCCCTGGGCATCCTTGCGCTCGGCTACCTGTTCACGGCGCTGATCGCCGGCGCCCATATGCTCACGTTCCACGGGCTGCTTGGCGACGAGGGCGTGCTCGGCGGTAACCCGCAGACCGCCGCCTGGCTCCACGCGGCCTGGCACGCGCTGTATCCGCTGTTCGTGCTCGGCTATTCGCGCAGCGCGCGCGGGCGCCTGGCCGGGGCGCCGCTGCCGCCACACTTCATGCGGATCGGCGCGCTGCTGACCGCGCTGTTCGTGTCGCTGCTGGTGCTGGTGGGCACGACCGGCGCGCCGTATCTGCCCAGGCTGATCGACGGCACGCGCACCTTGCCGCTCTACCATGGCATCTCGGTCGCAATACTGGCGCTGTCGGTCTACGTGCTGTACGCCACGGTGCAAAAGCGCCCGCGCACCGTGCTCGATGTCTGGCTGACCGTGGCGATGGCGGCGTGGGTATTCGAAGTGGGCCTGTCCTGCGTGTTCAATACGGGTCTCTACGACCTCGGGTTCTATGCCGGGCGCTTGTACGGGCTATCGACGTCGCTGTTCGTGCTGGGTGCGCTGGCGATCGACAATATCGCGCTGCATGCGCGTCTGCATGCAACGTTCCAGGAAATGATCGAAACGCGCGCCCACGCGCAGTGGCAAAGCCTGCTCGGCACCGTGTTGCGCCAGTTGCCCGACGGCGTGCTGATCGTCGATGCCCGGGGCCGCTGCGTGATGGCGAACGACCAGGCCACGCAAATGGCGCGCCACTTCGGGGCCGACGGCGTCAAGGGCATGCTGGACCTGATCTGCGAACCGGTCGCACGCGCAATCGGCGGCCGGGCCTTTGACGACGCCTTGATCGAGAGCGTGCAGGGCGGCGCGCGCCGTGTGTACGCCGTCAGCGGCGCGCCGCTGCGCGAGAGCGCCGCCGAACTGGCCGCCGCCGTGATCGTCATCGACGACATCACCGAGCGCACCGAGGCCAGTGCGGCGCTGGCACGGGCGCTCGACCAGACCCGCTACCTGATCGAGAACACGCCGCTGGCCGTGATCGAATGGGACCGCGACCTGGTCATCACGCTGTGGAACCGCCGCGCCGAAGAATTGTTCGGCTGGTCCGCAGGCGAGGCCATCGGCCAGCGGATCGACGGCATGGGCATGATCCACGAGGGCGATGCCAACCAGGTCGACACGATGATCGCGCGCCTGATCGACTCCGGCACGCGCTACGCCAAGTCGGCCAACCGCAACCGCACCCGCGACGGGCGCGCGCTGTGCTGCGAATGGTACAACTCGGTGCTGGTCGACGAGGCAGGCGAGATCCAGACCGTGTTCTCGCTGGTGCTGGACGTGTCCGAGCGCGAAGCGGCGATGCACAGCCTGCGCGAGGCCGACGGGCGCAAGGACGTCTATATCGCCACGCTGGCGCACGAGCTGCGCAATCCGCTCGCGCCGATCGCCAATGCGGCCTCGCTCCTGCGCAGCAAGGCGCTGGCGCCGGAACGCATCGAATGGATCGCGGCCATGGTGGCGCGCCAGACCGACCAGATGGCGCGCCTGCTGGACGACCTGCTGGACGTGTCGCGCATCAGCCGCGGCAAGATCGAGCTGCGCCGCGTGCGGGTGGACCTGGGCCGCTTGCTGCGCGAGACCCTGCAAACGAGCATGCCGCTGATCGAGGCCGGGCGCCATCAGGTGGCGCTGCGGGTGGCCGACGAACCGCTGTGGGTCGACGCCGATCCGCTGCGCCTGACGCAGGTGTTCGCCAACCTGATCACGAATGCGGCCAAGTACACGCCGCCCGGCGGCGGTCTCGAACTGGGTTTGCGGCGCGAAGAAAACCAGGCCGTGGCGTGGGTCGCCGACAGCGGTGTGGGGCTGGCGTCCGACATGCTCGAACGCGTGTTCGATCCGTTCGTGCAGGCCGGCAGCGCCAGTCACCTGGCGCAGGGCGGCCTGGGGATCGGGCTGTCGCTGGCCAAGGGGTTCGTCGAACTGCATGGCGGCAGCATCCGGGCCGACAGCGACGGGCCGGGCCGCGGAGCGACCTTCCTCGTGCGTCTGCGCCTGTGCGAGGAGCCGGCCATGGCGCCGGGCGAAGTGCTCCCCGTGCCTGACGGCGCTGCGCTGGGCAAGCATATCCTGGTCGCCGACGACAATGTGGATGCAGCGGAATCGCTGGCCTGGCTGCTGCGTTCCGAAGGCGCGACCGTCATGGTGGCCCACGATGGCGCAGAAGCGCTGCGCCTGCACCGCGAACGGCCGGCCCGGATCGCGGTGCTCGACCTGGGCATGCCGCACCTGGATGGCCTGGAACTGGCGGGCATGCTGGCCCAGGATGCGCCGCGCCCGTACCTGGTGGCCGTGACGGGGCGCGGCAGAAAGGAAGACCGGGCCGCCTCGCTGGCGGCTGGCTTCGACGAGCACTTCACGAAGCCGGTCGCGCCGCAACAGCTGATCGCGCTGCTGCGTAAGGTACCTGAGGTACCAGAGACACCGGCAGCGGGCTAGTGGTGCTCGTGCCCCGTCATGTCGTTCGCGCCGGGTTTGCGCGCATCCATCGCCTGGCCGGCGGGCGCCGGTGCCGGGCGGGCATCCGGCGCGCGTGGCGCTGGCGGTAGCGCCTCGGCGCCGTCGCCCGTCCATTCGCGCGCGACCGTGCCGGGCGGATGCCGGTACCAGCCAGGGTCGCTGTAGTCGCCGCGTTTGAGGCCTTCGCGCACCTTGAGCACCGTGAACATGCCGCCCATTTCCAGGTTGCCGAACGGGCCATCGCCGCTCATCATCGGCAGCGTGTTGGCCGGCAGCGGCATCTTCATGTCGCCCATCGAGCCGCCCTTGTCGCCCATGACCATATAACCCGGCACCAGCTTGTTGATCTTCTCGGCCACGCCGCGATGGTCGACGCCGATCAGCGTGGGCACGTCATGGCCCATCGCATTCATCGTGTGGTGCGATTTGTGGCAGTGGAAGGCCCAGTCGCCCGGCGCATCGGCGACGAACTCGATCGCGCGCATCTGGCCGACGGCGACGTCGGTCGTCACCTCGGGCCAGCGCGCCGACTTCGGCACCCAGCCGCCATCGGTGCCAGCGACCTCGAAGCGGTGCCCGTGCAGGTGGATCGGGTGGTTCGTCATCGTCAGGTTGCCGACGCGGATGCGCACCTTGTCGCCCAGGCGCGCGACCATCGGATCCAGGCCCGGGAACACGCGGCTGTTGATGGTCCACAGATTAAAGTCGAGCATCGTGTTGGTGCGCGGCGTATAGCTGCCCGGTTCGATGTCGTACGAGGACAGCAGCATCACGTAATCGCGATCGACGGCGTGCTGGCGCGGGTTCTTCGGGTGCGTGACCCAGAAACCCATCATCCCCATCGCCATCTGCTGCATTTCGTCGGCGTGCGGGTGGTACATGAAGGTGCCGGCATGGCGCGCGACGAATTCGTAGACGAAGGTCTTGCCGGGCTGGATGCCGGGCTGAGTGAGACCCGTCACGCCATCCATCCCGCACGGCAGCAACTGGCCGTGCCAGTGCACGCTGGTGTGCTCGGGCAGCTTGTTGGTGACAAAGATGCGCACGCGGTCACCCTCGACCACTTCGATGGTCGGGCCCGGACTTTGGCCGTTGTAGCCCCACAGGTTGACCTGCATGCCGGGCGCGAATTCGCGCACGACCGGTTCGGCCACCAGGTGGAATTCCTTGACGCCGTCCTTCATGCGCCATGGCAGCGTCCAGCCATTGAGTGTGACGACAGGGTTGTACGGACGCCCGCCCGTCGGCACCAGCGGCGCGGCGGTGGCGCTTGACGTATGGGTCGGGGCTTCCGGCAGCGACGCCGCGCCGGCACGGCTCACGAGCGAGGCGCCCAGTGCCGTGATGCCGGCGCCGGTCAGGAACGATCTGCGGTTGGTCATGGTGGGGTGTCCTTCATATCAGTGGTCGATGGCGCCGGCAGGCGCGTACCGATGGCGGTTTCCAGGTCGACCTGGGCCAGCCAGAAATCCTTCAGCGCTTCGATGGTGGCGTGCACCGCCCCAGCCTGTTCGCGCGCGTCGGCCAGCAGCTCGAACGGGCTGGCCAGCATGCCGTTGTAGCGCAGCAGCGTCTCGTCCGCGATCTGCTTGCGTAGCGGGATCACCTGGTCGCGGTAGTGGCGCGCCACGTCGTAGCTGGCGCGGTAGCCGAGGTAGCCCGCGCGCGCCTCGCTGCGGGCGTTGACCGCGATGGCCGCGACCTGGCCGAGCGACTGCATGTACACCGCTTCAGCGCGTGCCACGCGGGCGCCGCCCCAGTCGAACAGCGGCAGCTCCAGGCCGATCTCGTAGCCATCACTCTTTGGCTCGCCTGTCTCGCGCTTGTCCGCATAGCCCAGGTCGAGCACATTGACGAAGCGTGTAGTGCGCGTGAGGCCCAGGTCCGCGGCGGTGCCGCTGGCGGCGGCGCGCGCGGCCTGCACGTCCAGGCGCTGGCTCAGCGCCGTGCGCTCGATGCCGGTCAGTTCGGCGGGCGCCGCCGGCAGGTCGGGCAAGCGCTCGGGCAACGTGTAGAGCGCCTGCGCGCCCCACAGGCCGAGCTGGCGCGTCAGATGTTCGCGCGCGGCGTTGGCCACGCGGTCGGCGCGCAGTACGCCGGCGCCGGCTTCGGCGTGGAAGGCCGACTCGCGCGCCAGGTCCAGCGCACTGGCATTGCCGGCCTGGGTCATGCGCGCCATCAGTGCGCTTGACGCGTCGGCGGCGTCGGCCACCTGCCGTGCGTAGGCCACGGCCTGGCGCGCCGCCACGGCCTCGATCCAGGCGCGCCGGGTGGCGTTGACGTGATGCTCGATGGCGGCGGCCACGCGCAGCGTCGTCTCGTCAAGGCGCCGCGCGGCCATGCGCTGTCGCAGCGGCATCGTGAGCAGGCCCGCCAGATCGATCGAGACCGAGCGTTCGGTTTCCCGGTTGCCCCCGCCATCCATGCGCGAGAACCCGAAGCCCGGATTGCGCAGGCGCGCGGCCTGGGCCACGTCGGCCTGCGCGATGCCGGCTTCCCAGTAGGTGGCCTGCAGGCCCGGGTGGTTCAGCACAGCAATCTGCACGGCCGCGTCCTGCGTCAGCGGCGCCTGCAGCAGCGTGTCGATCTGCGCCTGCAAGGCCTGGCGGTCGGCATCGCTGCGCAGCAGCCGCGCGTCGACGCCCGTGCGCGCCTGCGCCGCAGCAGCGCTGGCCTCGAAGGCGCGCTCGGGTGCGACGCTGGCGCAGCCAGCTAGCAACAGGCCCACGCTTACGGCCAGGCTCGGGGCCAGGCTCGGGGCCAGCGCGGCATGCCATGAGATTGGACTAGCCATCAGTGGTGCTCCTTGTGGTCTGGCTGGGCAGGGGCAGGGGTGTGGTGGTGCGCGTGCGGATCGGGCGCCGGCTTGCCGTGCCCGGCATGCGCGTCGTGGCCGGGCTGGGCCGCCACGATGCGGTTGTGTTCCTGCCAGGTCCGATCAGGGGTGGTGGTCGCGGCGGCGCGTGCCGGGGGCATGTACGCCGGCTGGTAGCGGGTGTCCGGGACGGCGGCGTCCGGGTCGGTGGCGTTGGCGGCCGGCGTGGTCCGGTGGCCGCTCTGGGCTGCGGCCGGCGTCAGGGAGCCGGCCAGAATGCAGGCCAGCAGCAGCTGTGGTCGGGTAAAGGTCGACATGGTTCCTCGTTCGGTGAAATGCAGTGATGCCGCGCCGGCGTGGCGCGGTGGTGTGCTGATTCAGGCGAGCGGGAGGCGGGGAGGTCGTTCGGGTAACGCGAGGTCGACGGCCTCGGGGCGGCCGGTGGCTGTCTCGATCAACCGGGTCGACAAGGTCTGCGGCGCGGCGGGGACCGTTGGTGCGCCGGCCATGGCGGCCCCGATGCAACAAGCGGCGCAGGCGCTGCAGCGCTCCTGGTCGTGGTCCGTCGGCGCATGGTCGGTGGCCTTGGCAAGCTGCGGGCCGGTATCGTGGCAGTGCTCCGCTCCGGCGTCCATCTGGTGCGAGGCAGCCATGGCGGTCACGCCGCCGTGCTGCATGGCAGCATGGGTGCACGCCAGCATGCCTGCCGAAGCGATGCCCTGGAAGGGAATCGCCAGCAGCAGCAGCCACACGAGCGCGCGGCGCAGGCAGACATGGAGGGTAGAATTCACGCGCCAATTCTAGCATGGCGTCCGCGCAACACTGCTGTCATGATGACGGCCGGAAACCTTGCGGGGCAAGGGGGCGGCTGATAGCATGCCGCGTTTATGCAGTAATCATTCAATGGCAAGGGCAAGCATGGTGTTGATCGAGCGACTGCTCGCTCTGCGGCGCAGGAAGAATCGGGAAGAAGTGGCGGGCAGGGCGGCCGAAGTCATTGCACACGTCCTGTTCGACGTCGGGGTCGACCGCTTCCTGAACGGCAGCATGCTGCTCGATCGCCAGTTCCGCCTGCGTTTCTACGCTGTGCTGCCGCCGGCGTCGGACGACATGCTGGCGGCCATCGCCCTGTGCGATTTGCCTGAAGCGCAGCATATGCGCAGCTGCATGGCCGACATTGCCTTCGATGCGGATGTCGTGGCGTGTCACACGCAGGGTCTGGCCGATGGCCTGATGCGCGAATTGCTGGCCTGTTCGGCCGAACTGCGGGCGCTGCCCGAGCAGCGACTCGGCGCCGTCTTCGCGTTCCGCTAGCCGCAGCACGGATTTTGTGCGCGCTGCAGCGCGCCATGGCGGTATGCTGGTGGTCCTTGACGCCACTGACGCAAAGGTCCTATCCATGTCGCATGCCGCCTGCTACCTGAACCGCCCGGCCATGCCGCGCACCTTCCCGGTGCTTTCATGAGCGTCCGTAACCTGCAGCACCTGTTTGCGCCGCGGTCGGTGGCGCTGATCGGCGCCTCGGCGCGCCCGGGCAGCATGGGCGCCACGCTGTTGGCCAATCTTGAGGGCGGCAGCTTCAAGGGCAAGCTGTTTGCCGTCAATCCCAAATACACGCAGCTGGGCGACTTGCCGTGCTACGCCGGCGTGGCCGACTTGCCCGAGGCGCCCGACCTGGCCGTCATCTGCACGCCCGCAGCCACTGTGCCGCAACTGGTACGCCAGCTGGGCGAGCGCGGCACGCGCGCCGCCGTGGTGCTCACCAGCGGCCTGGCGCGCGGGCGCGATGCCCGTGGGCGCAGCCTGCGCCAGGCCACGCTCGATGCGGCGCACCCTTATCTGCTGCGTCTTCTGGGCGCGAACAGCGCGGGCCTCTTGGTGCCGGGCCTGGGCCTGAACGCCAGCGTGGCCCACAGCGGCGCACTGCCGGGGCGGATCGCGTTCGTTTCGCAGTCCGGGTCACTGATGACGGGCGTGCTCGATTGGGCGCGCACGCGCGGCATCGGCTTTTCGCACTTTATTTCGCTGGGCGACTCGGCCGACGTCGACCTGGGCGACGTGCTCGATCACCTGGCCAGCGATGGCAATGCCGGCGCGATCCTGCTGTATGTCGACCAGCTGCGCTACGCGCGTAAATTCATGTCGGCGGCGCGCGCCGCCGCGCGCAGCAAACCGGTAATCGTGCTCAAATCCCGCAGCGATACCGACGGCGCCCGGCCGGCGGCCAGCGAAAGCGGGGCGCTGGCCACCGAGGACGACGTGTTCGACGCCGCGATCCGGCGCGCCGGCATGCTGCGCGTGCACACCACCGAGCAGCTGTTCGCGGCCGTCGAGACGCTGGCCTATGCGCGCGTGCTGCATGGCGAGCGCCTGGCCATCGTCAGCAACGGCCTGGGGCCGGGCGTGCTGGCGCGCGACGCGCTGCGTTATGGCGGTGGCGTGGCGGCGACGCTGTCGCCCGAATCGGTCATGCGGCTCGATACCGTGCTGCCGGCCGGCTGGAACGGTGCGCAGCCCGGCAATCCAGTGCGTGCCAGCCCGGTCAACCTGCTGGGCGGCGCGCCGCCCGAGCGCTACGCCGCGGCGCTCGACGTGCTGCTGGCCGACCCCCAGGTCGACGCCGTGCTGATCGTGCATTCACCGACGGCGACCGTCGACAGCCGGGACGTGGCCAATGCGATTGCGCCGCTGGCGCGCGCGGCTTCGCGCCCGATCCTGTCGTGCTGGCTGGGCGGCGCCTCGGTCGTGGCTGCGCGCGCCGTTGCGGCCGAGGCGCGCATGCCCACGTACCGCACGCCCGAAGACGGCGTCAACGGCTTCCTGCAACTGGTGAACTACCGGCGCAACCAGAACCTGCTGATGGAAGTGCCGCCGTCGATGGCGGGCCATATGGCGCCCGATCGCAGCGCAGCTCGCGCGCTGGTACGCGAGGCGATCGCCGCCAAGCGCCTCTTGCTGTCGGATCCCGAGACCAAGGCGATCCTGCGCGCGTACGGCCTGGCGCTCGTCGAGACGCGCGCCGCCGTGGACCCCGATGCGGCCGTGGCGGCAGCGCGCGCGATCGGGTTCCCGGTGGCCGTCAAGATCCTCACGCCCGACGTGATGCACAAGTCCGATGTGGGCGGCGTGACGCTCGACCTCGATTCGGAAGACGCCGTGCGCGCCGCCGCGTTGCGCATGCGCGCGCGGCTGGGCGAACTGTCCCCGCAGGCGCGCTTCGACGGCTTTTCGGTGCAGGCCATGTGCCGCCGCACGCACGGCCACGAACTGATCGTCGGCGCCGCGCTCGACCCGGTGTTCGGGCCGGTGCTGGTGTTCGGCCAGGGCGGCGTGGCGGTCGAGGTGCTCGATGATTATTCGGTCGGCCTGCCGCCGCTGAACCTGGTGCTGGCGCGTGACCTGGTCGACCGCACGCGCGTGGCGCGCCTCCTGGCCGGCTACCGCAACCGGCCGGCCGCCAATCTCGACGCCGTGCTGGCGGTGCTGATCCAGGTCTCGCGCCTGATCTCCGATATTCCGGAAATCGTCGAGCTGGACATCAACCCGCTGGTGGTCGACAGCCGCGGCGCGATCGTGCTCGACGCGCGCATGCGGCTGGCGCTGGCCGACCGCTCGGGCAGCACGCTCGACCGGTTGGCGATCCGGCCCTACCCACGCGAACTTGAAGAGACGATCGAGTGGCAGGGCGCGCCGCTGCTGCTGCGCCCGATCCGCCCTGAAGACGGCCCGGCGCACCTGGCGTTCTTCGACGCGCTCACGCCCGACGACGTACGCTACCGGATGTTCGTGCGCATCCGCGAGCTGCAGCCGTCGCAGCTGGCGCGCTTCACGCAGATCGACTACGACCGCGAGATGGCTTTCATCGCCACCCGCAAAAACGCGGACGGCGTATTCGAGACGCTGGCGGTCGCCCGTGTCGTGGCCGATCCCGATAACACGAGCGCTGAATTCGCCGTTACCGTGCGCTCGGACCTCAAAGGCATGGGGCTGGGACGCATCATGATGGAAAAGCTGATCCGGTATTGCCGCGCGCGCGGCACCGGCGAGATCGTCGGCGAAGCGCTGCCGCAGAATTCGCGCATTGTCGCGATGGTCAAAAAACTGGGCTTCGACGTGACGATCGACCGTGAGGACGGCACTCGAAACATGCGTCTCGCATTACGTTAACTGTTTCGCGCGCCATGTGACATTCGGAGGATTTTGGGTTGTTTTGCGGTGGTAAGGTGGCGGTGTTTGTCGCCCTGTCACGTCGTGACGATTTGTACCGCCTCTTGTCAACAGGGTCCGACCCTGCACCTGCGATGTCCCGACTCGGTTTGTTGTTGTGCGCCCCGTACGCCGTGTTCATTCTGGTCTGCGTCGGCATTGTCTCGCTCGGCGCTGGCGACGATGCGTCGCAGTTGATCTTCCTGCAACTGCCGATTGCCGCCCAGCTGGTCATGGTGCAGGCGCTGGGCCTTGGCCGCGCCCTTGAATTCCTGTCGTGGCCCGACGCGTACGGCCTGTTCGTCACGCCGGCCTTCGTGCTGCTGTATGCCGCCGGCGCGCTGTGCGAACGGGGCCTGGCGCGCCGGCGCGGCCTGGCGCCCGCGCGCAGCGGCGTCTGATCTGGGCACGGCGCAATGCCGGCTCAGGATGCCTGAAAAAACCTGTTACTTGCTCTGGCGGCAACATGGTCGTACAGTGAGCTGTACCGACCGTCTGCTTTCGGCCAAAAGCGGTCGTTAACCATTTCAGCTTGAGGATATCTATGTCGGGAAATATTGAAGAGATTCGTCCGGTCTTCGAGCAACTGGAACGTCATATGCTCGACGTTGTGAACGGTGTCCAGGATGGTAAGGAAATCAGAAGATCCGCTTTCGAACGGACCGAGCAGCTAAGCAAGCAACTAACTGCGCTGCTTAAGGGCCAAGAGCTGCTACCTCGGTACATCTTGCTGCAGCTAAGTCAAGCCGCGACCATTCTTCAGGATGAGGCATCGTACATGCCAACCACTGCGGACAAACAAGAGGCGCTTCGAATGGCAAGCGCAATAAAGCTCACCTTGGACTCCATCCTGAGAGGCGAGTGTCACGATGATCGTCGCCCCGGAATTCCTCGGATTATCTAAAGCATATCGCTGCGTTGCATACGTCCGCTATGGGTCGAAAACGGTCCTTCGTTACGGTCAGAGGTTTTAAGCCTTGGCGGCCTGCTATGCTGAGCCCACCGCCTGGGTTCGGCCATGATGGACGCGACAAAGGTATACGAACGACCTGAGAGAGTTCCTGTCCACAGTTACCGAGGGTGCGGTTAACCGCTGCACAGATTATTGGTGTATCCGCTGAAACGACTCATACCTTGGTTATTGGTCATTGCCCGGGCACTACTCGCTCCGGTCGCAATATGGATCGCAGTTGCAGGACTACCTGCAGCGCTGTGGATGGGGCAGTTCGTCGTGGCCGCGATGTCTGATTGGTTTGACGGGAAGCTGGCCCGCCGCTGGGGAACTGCAACACCAGGTTTGCGCCAGGCTGACAGCATCGCGGACACGATCTACACCTTTGGGATCGCGATCAGTCTTTGGGTGAGTCATCCTGAAATTATCTACGCGCATCGCTGGGGTATCGGCATCGTGATCGCATTGGAGCTACTTCGTTATCCATTGGATTGGTGGCGTTTCGGGCGCGGTGCGAGCTACCATGCGCTGAGCGCAAAGCTTTTTGGGGTTTCGCTGCTGGTCGCAGTCAGTATGGTTGTGATGTTCGATTACGCGGGACCCTTCCTCTGGATTTCCTTGTTCGTAGGCCTTCTGTCGGAACTGGAAGGTATTTTGATTTCACTAGTCCTTCCGAAATGGACCCATGACGTCAGGAGCCTAAAAAGTGCGATTGACATCCGTGCCGGCAAAGCGCAGTAATAGGCAACGATGCTTGATCCTACGCCTGCATTGAGTCGCATCCGGCCGGTTTCGACAGACAGGAATCGGCCAGAAGCTGCCGGTCAACACACTACGGGAGAAGCATGGCTATCTGGCAGTTCACGGTAGGGCTCGTGCCACGAGCCTGGGCGGAAGCTGAGGGAAGCGTTCCTGCAAAGCTATACGACGCGGACGGTTACACTGCCATGTCTGTAGCATGGCGGGATGAGCAACTCGATTTCGATATCGATGACTTGATGTCACGAGTATTGCCCGCCGCTGCATCGTGGGGTGACGAAATCAGAATTTGGGGTGATGAAACAACGAGCGATATCCAGGTTTGCTATGAAGGCATTGCCGTCGAGTCGGTACAGATTCGCATCGATACCCGAAACAGTACATCGGACTTGTGCTCCAAGATCGTTCGACTCGCACGGGCCATGGACTGCTATCTGTTTCTTCCAGGGGACCGCTCGATAATTAGCGCGGACGAGGCTGCCCTCAGCAACGCTGTCTGCAAATCAAGTGCAGCGCGGTACTCAGCAGATCCCCACGCGTTCCTTGAATCGCTAGCCCGACTGCCTTCCTAGACCAACGGAAGACAGCGTCAACGTCCGCTTTGGGGCGGTACCGGGCAGCCAGGGCTATCCCTGGATTTTCGATCGGGCAACCTGCTATGTTAGCTCGACTGGCTGGATTCGGCCAAAGCATACTTCCTTTCTATCTCTGACCGATGCCTATTGCGCCCCTCGAACTGAGTTATGAACCGCCGGCACACGGGTGGATAAAACTTCGCCTGACGATTTTCGACCAGGAGATCGAGATCGACGCATCTGATGTTCCTAACGATCCAGTTCAGCAGTTGGTAGTTGCTGTGAGTGCGATGAGCGAAGGCCGGGATGCATCAGTTTGGTGGCATCTTGAGCCTGAGTGGTACGTCATGAGGTTCAAGCACACATTAGGGGGCGTTCGACTAGATATCGAACGTTGTCAATCGCCTGATGAGACCTCAAAGCAGTCAATTGTTGCCTGCTGTGGGGTGGATGTAATGGAGCCATTCCTAGGCTTCTTGCGAGACTTTCGATCACGGAATTTTTCTGAGGACGACTGGCCTAAAGTTGATTGGCGGCCACTGGACCAGCCCCATGTACCGTTCTCAATGTGAAGTGCTTCAATCGCTGCACTGTCCAATATGGGTCGATAGCGGACCGACGCAGCGTCAGTCCGGCACTAACATAGCGGCCACGTTCGTAGACGGACTAATGCCATAAGCACTACTTCCTGAAGATCTGTGGTCGCTTATAAGAGATCATCTTTTGGCCTATCACCGATCGCCGAAAGGCGGACGCCCACATATCGATGATCGCGTGGCCCCAGCGGGGATCCTGTTTAGTCCTCAAGACTGGAATACCGTGGGAGCACCTGCCGCGCGAACTCGGCTGCGGCTCAGCCGATCGCGCCAAATTCGGAAGCAAACCCCATCTGCTGATAGATGGGCGTTAGCTTGCGCTAGTAGCTCATATCTCAGGCGCGCAACTACACGACTCGCGTTTACCCACCCCGCTGGTAGGGTGGGTTTCGGCAGCAAAAGGATTCGCAGGCCGTGCCAGAAAACGCCCAGTTAAGCTGTATTCCGATCAAGCGTATGCTCCGAGAGTCCATCCGGCTTGGTTGCGCCATCGGGGCATTGCAGCTCGAATCGCGCGCGCCTTGGGTTGGCTACACCGTTTTCGCAGACTGCGCACACGACATGAGCGACGAGCAGACATCCGCCAGGCGTTTCTCTCACTTGCCTGCTCGCTCATCTGTTCGCGTATGTCCAACGGTGTTCTCAGGCGCTCTTAACGCCGAAAGCGCACATCTTCGCTGACCACCGGCGCATTGCCCTTGGGCTTCTTCGGTTTCTTTGGCTTCTTGACGATCTGACCCTTTGCATCGGTCTGCGGCACGCGGTGCTCGGGTGCATAGCCTGGCTCTTCCACGCGTTCGAGCGTCTGGCGCGTGAGCACCTCGATCGCTGCCAATTGCTCGACTTCGTCCGCGCACACCAGCGACACCGCTTCGCCGCTCGCGCCCTTGCGGCCCGTGCGCCCGGTGCGGTGCACGTAGTCCTCGGCCACGATCGGCAAATCCACATTGATCACGGCCGGCAGGTCGTCGATGTCGATGCCGCGCGCGGCGACGTCGGTAGCGATCAGCACGCGTACTTCGCCGGCCTTGAAACGGTCGAGCGCGCGCAGGCGCGCCGGCTGCGGCTTGTCGCCGTGGATCGAGTCGACCGGAATGCCTTTGGATTCCAGCAGCCCGAGCAGCTCGTCGACCCCCTTGCGGGTACGGGCGAAGGCCAGCACCTGCGTCCAGTCGCGTTTTTCCAGCAGGTGCACGAACAGCGCGGCCTTGCGCTTCTTGTCGACCGGGATCACCCACTGGCGGATCGCAGCGACGGTCGTGTTGCGCGGCGTTGCCTCGATGCGCACCGGTTCGCGCAGCATCTGGTTCGACAGTGCGCGGATCGGGTCCGAGAACGTCGCCGAGAACAGCAGCGTCTGGCGCTTCTTCGGCAGCAGTTTCAGAATGTTGTCGAGCTCACGCGCAAAACCCAGGTCGAGCATGCGGTCGGCTTCGTCCAGCACCAGCGTTTTGACTTCGTTGAAGTGCACCGCGTTCTGCCGATGCAGGTCGAGCAGGCGGCCCGGCGTGGCGACGAGCACGTCCACGCCCTTGCGCAGCGTCATCATCTGCGGATTGATGCTGACGCCGCCATAAGCCACCATCGAACGCAGTGGCAAGCCTTCGGCATAAGTGCGCACGCTTTCGTGCACCTGCTCGGCCAGTTCGCGGGTCGGCACCAGGATCAGCGCGCGCGCCGCGTTGTTGCCCACCTTGCCGCCCATGACAAGACGCTGCAGGATCGGCAGCGTGAAGCCGGCCGTCTTGCCGGTGCCGGTCTGGGCGGCGGCCATCACGTCGTTGCCGGCCAGGATGGCGGGAATTGCCTGCTCCTGGATGGCGGTAGGCGTGTGGTAGGCGAGGGCGTCCAGGGTGCGGACGATCGGCTCGATCAGGCCGAGGGAAGCAAACGACATGGGCAGGACACCTTGCGACGAAAAATGGACAGGCCGCAGTGTAACCTGCCGGCGCCGGCATGGCGATCATCGGCGCGCCGCCAGAGCGGCATGCCAAGCTTATTCGTGCAGAATCAGGACGACGCTGGCGTGTGCGGGGCCGTTTGCGCGGCCGGGGCGATCGGCTGGGCCGGCGCATTGTGTTCGCGGCAGCCGCCCAGCATCAGGCAGGCGACGGTCAGTACAGCGGCGGAATAAGTGCGTAGTTGCATGATGAATCCTCCGGGTAGCAGACAATCATCATACGCCGTACCGGCGCGCGCTGGCGCGCCTTGGCGGCCTATGACAGGATGTCCTCCCTGACGGGAACATAGCGATACGGTGCGTGGCCGACAGACCCGTCGCAGCGCTCACGCAGCGCCGTGGCATCGAGAATGACCCAGTCGCGCCGATGGGCCTGGCCAAGCACGCGTTGGCGCGTCAGATCGAAGCAGCGCAGCGTCAGGTGGTCGGGCACCAGCAGCACGCGCGCAGGATCGGCTCGCATCCAGTGCCATGCGCTCGACTCTTGCTGCGTCAGCGGCGCCAGATAGCTGAAATGCACCAGCGGCCGGTCGGCAAACAGCAGGAACTGTTCCTTGAACTCGAGCATGCCGACTTGCGTCCCAGGCCTGATCTGGCGCTCGAGTTCCTGCAAAACGGCGCGCGGCGTGCGATGCGGGTCGAGGGTCGGCCACAGCCAGAAGGCGATGCACAGCCAGGTCAGCAGGCTGGCCAGCGCAAGTTGCTCGAACAAGGCGCGCTTGCGCAGCAGCAGGGGGATGCCGGCCAGCGCCAGCCCCAGCAGCAGCACAGCGGGCGCCAGTGCCGCGACGGCGTCGGCATAGTCGGCCGCCCGGGCTGGCAGCCGGTGGGGCGCCAGCCACGCGACGCCCGCCAGCGCCATCAGCAGCACGCCCATCAGCACGAGCACTGCGCGCAACAGCACTGACGCGGCGCGGCGACTCGCGGCCGGCGTCTGTTCCCAGACGCAGGCGAGCGCCAGCGCGCACATCGGCAGCGCGGGCAGGATGTAGACCTCGCGCTTGCCTGGACTGAGCGAAAAGAACAGCAGCACGAGTGCAACCCAGCTCAGCAGGATGCGCAGCGCTGCGTCAGACGACCAGAGGTCGATGATGCCGCGTAGCCGCAGTACGAACAGCACGACCAGTGGAAACCACATCGTCGGCAAGGCAGTCGTCAGGTAGTAGTGCCACGGCTGGATGTGGTGCCATGCATTGGCATAGCGCTCAGCGGTTTGCCTGAACAGGATATTGTCGCGGTAGGCCAGCAGTTCGGGGCTGTGCACGCGCTCGACCGTGAGCCACATCGGCGCCAGCCACAGCGCGAGCGTGGCCAGCATCAGTGCGGGCCCCCACCACGCGCGCTGGCGCCAGGTCTGGTGCCCGGATTCATCAAAGCGGCGGCGCCAGATGGCCAGCGGGATCAGCATCAGTGCCGGGAGAAACCCGACGCCCTTGGTCATGACGCCCAGTGCCATCGCCACCCAACTGGCGGCATACCAGCCCCAGGCGGGCCCGGTCAGAAAGTGGCGGACCAGCCCATAGCAGCCGAGCGTGATCCAGAAGCACAGTACCGCATCGATCTGCGCGCCCTTGGCTTGCAACAGAAACTGCGGCGTGAACACGAGGATCAGCACGGCCGAGCGCGCGACGTGGTCGCCCCATAAGCGGTGCCCCAGGTCGAACACCAGCCACAGCGTCCCTAGCCCAGCCAGCGCACTGGGCAGCAGAAACGCGATCTTCAGTTGTCCGGTCAGCTGATAGAAGAGGGCGATCAGCCACATGAAGACAGGCGGCTTGTCCGGATAGAATTCGCCGCCTCGCGTGGGAAACAGCCACTGGCCCGATTCCACCATTTCGCGTGCGACCTGGGCAAAGCGCGGCTCGTCGGCTGGCCAGGGCGCGCGTAGCCCGATGCCGGCGAACAGCGCAATGAGCGTCAGCCCGACGAGCCACGGCCACCAGCTTGGGGCCTGCTCAAGGTTGCCGGTGTGCGGGCGTGGCATGCATTTGTCCCCGGATGTGCTGCAGACGCTGCTTGAAGCCATGATGGTAGAGGTAGAGCGCGAGCGCCGTGGACAGCGCCAGCGTCAGCAGACCGAACCAAAGCTGCTGTTCGTCGTGCAAGGCCAGGCCCGCGCCGGCAAAGCTGAACAGCAGCATTTGCGGCAGGTAGCCCAGCAGGCTGCCCCAGAACACTGCCGGTATGCTTAGCCGGGCCAGTCCCACGGCAATATTGGTCGCCAGGTTGCTGCCGACCGGCATCAGCCTCAGCGTGCAGATCCACAGCCAGGTGTCGCGGGCCAGCAGTTGGCGGATGATGGTGACCCAGTCGCCATAGCGGGTACTGGCCCAGGCAGTGCCGATGTGGCGCACGCAGCAGATTGCCAGCAGGGCGCCCAAGCCGGTCAGCAGAGTGCTCAGCAACGCGCCCGGCACGCCACCGATAACGCAGCCGCAGGCGAAGGCGAGCACCTGGCGCGGGCCGCCGAGCGCGGTATAGACGATGCCGGTGATCGCAAACACGGGCCAGGCAACGGCCCAGTGCCGCTCGAACAGGTGGTTGAGCAGATCCAGTTCGGTAAACGACCCCCACCACTGGAAATGGAGCGACACGAAGCCGAGCGTCAGCACGCTAGTTAACAGCAGCGGTTTGACCAGCAGGGCCAGCGCGGGTTTCACTGTCGCACTTCCATGCGGTCGATCAGCGGCAGTTTGCTGCGGCGGATGAGCCAGGTAACGCCCCACATGTCGACGATGCCCACCCACAGCCGGTTCCACGCCGTGTATTTCGACACGCCGGCTGTACGGTGGCGATGGCGCACCGGCACGATGGCGATCATGCCGCCCAGCCGCTTGACCAGCGCCGGCACGAACCGATGCATATGGTCGAAATAGGGCAGGCACAGCCAGGTGGCGCGCGGCACGAGCTTCAGGCCGCAGCCGGTATCGGGCACCCCGTCGTCGAGGATGCGGCGGCGCACGGCGTTGGCAATGCGCGACTGGATTTTTTTCCAGCGCGTGTCGCGCCGGTCGGCGCGAAAGCCGGCAATGCAAAAATGCCGGTGCGTTTCGCTTAAGGTGAGTCCCTGCGCCACCAGCGCCGGAATGTCGGCCGGGTCGTTCTGGCAGTCGCCATCGATCGTCACGAGAAAACGTCCGGTGGCGTGCCGTGCGGCGGTCCACAGGGCCGTGCTTTGACCGGCACTGTGTGCGTGGCGGATCAGCCGCGCCGGCATGCCCCATTGCTGGCAATGCTGCAGGAAAACGGCGCCGGTGTCGTCGCTGCTGCCATCGTCCACCAGCACGACCTCGTGCGTCAGATGTCCGGCGAGGGCGTGGTGGATTTCGTCCACCAGATGGCCGATATTGTCGGCTTCATCCTTTGCGGGAATCAGTACTGACACCAGCCACGCATGCTCGTTGTTCGCTTCGTCAGCCATATCGCGCAAGCTCTCCAAAAAGAGCGCAGCACACACACTGCGCATCATGTTCTGCAAGAATTCTGGATAACGACGTCTGACGCTCGCTCGCTAAAGATGAGCTGTCAATACAGGCTAGTGTACGAGTTCGTGATCACTTTGGAAAGTCATAGTTGATGGCAAGCGCCTAGGGCGGAAAGGTTGTTGCGAGCGCGTCAGAAGCGGTACGACACGCTGGCGCGCAGCACGGGGAAAAACTTGTGGTCGGCCAGTTCGTTCGTCAAACGGGCTTCTTCGACGGCGACGTCACGGGCCAGCACGGTGCAGACGGCCTGCGACGTGCGGCAGCCGCGGCTGATCAGGTCGACCTGGCCCTTGCCCTGGTAGAAGGCGCCGAGATCGGCGCTGACGTTCCAGCGCTGGTTCGGCGTGAGGGCGTTGCCCCAGCCGATGCCGAAGTAGGGCGCGGCCTTGCGGAAGTCGACGTCGCCATCGAGCGTGCCGACGTCTGCCGCGCTGTAGCTCTGACCATTGATGAGGTAGCGGCCGTTGCTGTTCGGCCGCGCCGTGGCCGTCACTTCGTTGCCGTTGTAGACCACGCCGGCGGTGAGGCGCAGCGCGGTGTCGGCGAATGCATACCAGTCGAACAGGGCGTCGAACGTTTGCAGCTTGGCGTCGCCGTCGTAGTCGATGCCGCCCGAACGCTTGTCGAAGTCGTGCTTGTAGTAGTTGATGCCGAAACGGCCATTGAGCGTGCGTTCCATCGGCACCACCAGATGGACGCCGGCGCCGGTGGTGCCCAGCGTGGCCGTGACACCGACGCCGATTTCGGCGTGGGCGGATGCGGCGGCGACAGTGGCGGCAATGGTTGCGGCAATGGCAATGGCGTTACGTGGGATGGACATCTCGACGACCTCTCTATCAACAAACGGAAAGGCGCGATTGTACGGCCACGGCCCATGTGCATACTCAGCAAATTTGTAATGCGGCGCGTTGGCAACACTGGTCTGCGCCCGACGGGAAATGCCGCCAAGGCCGGTTTCGTCGGCCCAGCCGCGGCTTCGTCGCATAATGCTGTCTTGCGAACCATGGCGTGCCTATGCTGGCGCCATTCTTCAACGCTTGAAAGCCCATCATGATGTCGAGTTTTTTCCACCACGGTCGCCTGGTCGTTGCCTGGAGCGCGGTGTACCTGGCGCTGTGTATCTTCATCAGCGACACCGTGCTGCAGGATATTGATTTGAACCTCGGCGGCTATGCGGCGCTGCTCGGTTTTGCGCTGATCGGCTGGGTCCTCCTGATCGCGTTCTCGCACACCCGCCGCGTGCGACTGCTGGCCGGCACCGTGAACGCGGCCACGCTGGCAAACCGCCAGCGGCGTCAGATCGAGATCCCGTTCGAGGCCGGCGAAGCGTTCGACATGATCGACGCCGCGATCCGCGAGCTGCCCGGCGTGACCGCCGTCGACAGCGCCCGCGACAGTCTGCAGGTGCGCGCCAAGGTCGAGCGCACCGACCTGTATGGCGGCAATGCGTCGGCCGGCGCGGCGCTGGCCCGCCTGTCCACCTGGCGCAACCAGATTCGCGCAACGATCACGCCAAATGGCGACGCGGCCGGCAGCGTGATCTTGATTTGCGAACCCGAAGACCCGGCCTGGATCGACTGGTTCCTGGTCGACCAGGGCAGCAACCTGGAAAACGCCGACGCCATCGTGCGCGCCATCACGCGCCGCATTGCCGAGCGGCGCCGCCTCGAGACACAGGCCGTGCGCGAAAGCGCGACCGAGAAGGAATTGACGGTGGCGCGCCTGAACCTGCTGCACGCCCAGGTGGAACCACATTTTTTATACAACACGCTGGCCAGCGCACAGGTGCTCACCCGCACCGATCCGGCGCGCGCCGACGCCATGCTGGGTAACCTGATCCAGTACCTGCGCCACTCGCTGCCACGCACCGAGGATGCGCCGTCGACGCTGGGCGAAGAACTGGAACGGGCCCGTGCCTACCTCGATATCCTGGCCATCCGCATGGGGCCGCGCCTGGCGCTGCAGGTCGACGTGCCGGACGACCTGCGCCGGCTGGTGTTTCCACCGATGATGCTGCAGACGCTGGTCGAGAATGCCATCAAGCACGGGCTCGAACCCAAGCCGGGTGGCGGCACCGTCTGGATCCTGGCGCGCGCCATCGACAATGCTGCGGCCGTCACGGTGGCCGACGACGGCCGCGGCTTCTCGCTCGAGACGGCCGGCACCGGCATCGGGCTGCGCAACGTGCGCGAGCGCCTGCGCCTCGGTTACGGCAGCATGGCGAGCTTTGCCATCGTCGCCAATTTCCCGAGCGGCGTGGCCGCCACCATCACGGTGCCGCTGGCGCTGCAGGGTGCGGGGGTGCGCACATGACCCGCTGCGTGATTGCCGAAGACGAACTCCTGCTGCAGGAAGAGCTGGTCAAGCTGCTGGGCGAGGTGTGGCCGGACCTCGAGATCGTGGCCGCGTGCGACGATGGCGGCAGTGCGCTCGACGCCATTGCCAGCTACCGGCCCGAGGTCGCGTTTCTCGATATCCGCATGCCGGGGCTGTCGGGCCTCGAGGTGGCCTCAAGCATGCTGGCGGCGGGACTGCGCACCGAGATCGTGTTCGTGACCGCGTATGACCAGTACGCGCTCGACGCCTTTGACCGGGGCGCCGTCGATTACCTGCTCAAGCCGATCGGGCGCGAACGCCTGGCCGCGACCGTGGCCCGGCTGCGCGATCGGTTGGCGCGCGGTGTGGCGGATACGACACAGCTGGCGGCGCTGCTGGCGCGCTTGCAGACTGTTGTGCCGCCGGCGCCGCGCGCCCAGCCGCTGGTCTGGCTGACGGCCAGCCGCGGCGTCGAAACGCGTTTGATCCTGGTCGACGACGTGGCGTATTTCCAGTCCGATTCGAAGTACACGGTGGTGATGACGGCCGAGGGCGAGTCACTGCTGCGCAAGCCCATCCGCGACCTGCTCGAGGTGCTCGACCCGGCCATGTTCCGGCAGGTGCACCGCTCGACGATCGTCAACCTGCGGGCCGTGGCGGGCGTCACGCGCGACGACAGCGGCAAGGGTGTCATCCGTCTGCGCAACCGGCCCGAGACGCTGACAGTCAGTCAACCGTTCATGGCGCTCTTTCGTCACATGTAAGCGCAGCCCAGCGTTCGCGACGTTGCCGTAGTAAAATCTCAGATGGCCATCAGGCCGGCGTTGTTGCCGGTTGGGGCATCAAGAAGGAGGCAAGCTTGCGTAGCGATATCGTGATCGTGGGTGGCGGCGCTGGCGGTCTGGAGCTGGCATGCAAACTGGGCCGTAAACTCGGCCCGACAAAGGTGACGCTGGTCGACAGCCGCCTGTACCACATCTGGAAACCGTCGCTGCATGAAGTCGCGGCGGGCACCCTGGACATCCACCAGGAAGGTCTGTCGTACGCGATGCTCGCGCACGACAATGGATTCAATTTCGTGCTCGGTCCGATGACCGGGCTGGACGAGGCCGGCCAGGCGATCGAGATCGGGGCCGTGTATTCGGCCACCGAACACGACGAAGTGCTGCCGGCGCGTCGCCTGGCGTACACGTCGCTCGTGATCGCGATCGGCAGCACCTCGAACTACTTCGGCGTGCCGGGCGCGCAGGAACATTCCATTTCGCTCAATGCGACCGAAGACGCCGAACGCTTCCGCCTGCGCATGTTGCGCCTGATGCTGGCGGTCGAGCAGCAGCGCGAAGAGGGCCGTGAAACGGGCCTGGACGTCGTCATCATCGGTGGCGGCGCGACCGGCGTCGAGCTGGCGGCCGAACTGCGCGAAGCGTCGGGCGCGTATGCGCGCTACGGTTTTGCACGGATGGACGTCAAGCGCGACGTGCGCATCACGATCCTCGAAGGCGCGCCGCGCATCCTGGCGCCGCTCCCCGAGCGCGTGTCGAATGCGGCGCTGGGCCTGCTGAACAAGCGCGGCATCCGCGTCGTCAGCGATTGCCGCGTCACGGCGATCGACAACGACAAGGTGCTCGACGCCAATGGCAACGTGTATCCGGCCGACCTGTGCGTCTGGGCGGCAGGTATCCGCGCCCCCGAGATGCTTGGCAAGCTCGGCCTGCAGACTGCGCGCGGCGGCGGCCTGGATGTCGATTCGCATCTGCGCGTCAAGGGCGCCAAAGCCATCTGGTCGCTGGGCGACTGCGCGGTCTGCATCGATGGCAACGGCTTGCCGGTGCCGCCACGCGCGCAGGCAGCGCACCAGCAGGCCGATTACCTGGTCACGACCTTCCTGCGCATGGACAAGGGCCAGCCGGCCTTGACCGAGCCCTACGAGTACCGCGATTACGGGTCGCTCGTGTCGGTCGGTCAGAACACCAGTGTCGGTAGCCTGATGGGTTCGCTTCGCGGCGCGAGCTGGTTCGTGCAGGGCGGCATCGCGCGCCTGATGTACGCCAGCCTGCACCTGATGCACCACCGGGCCGTGATGGGCATTACCCGCACGGGCCTGCTGGCCGTGGCGCGCTTCCTGATCCGGCGCAGCACGCCGCTGGTCAAGCTGCACTGACCAAGCTGCACTGACGGGATTGTCGTCAGGCGACAAACAACAACGGCGGCCAGTGGCCGCCGTTGTTGTTTTTAAAGACCCTACCGCTGTCTAGGCCGGCAATTCGCGCGGCAGCGTCATCTGCAGCATGGCGCCACCTTGCTCGGTGCGCACCAGGATCAGATTGCCACCGAGCGTGCGGGCGCGTTCGCGCAGCAGCCGCAGGCCATGGCGTTCATCCGCAGCCAGCGGATCGGCGCCGGGGCCGACGCCGTCGTCGCGCACGGTCAGCATGGCCATGTCGCCATCGTCGTCCAGGATCACGTCCACGCGTGTGGCCTGCGCATGCGCTGCGGCGTTGCGCAAACCTTCCTCGGCGCAGCGCAGCAACAGCACGGCGTGCTCGCGCGACCAGGCGCCATCTTCCTCGGGCAGACTGGCTTGCGCCTGGATGCCGTGCTCGGCGCCGAATTCAGGCACCAGCTCGGCGAGTGCGGTGCGCAACCCGAGAAACTCGAGCTTGTCGTTCCACAGCGCGAGCTGCATCTGGCGGTTGGTCTCGATGACGCCCCCGAGCAGGACTTTCATTTGCGCGGCGCGGTCGCGCAGCGCTTTGTCTTCGGCCGGAAGGCGCTGGGTGAGCAGGGCAAGGTGCATCGTCAGGGCCGTCATCGACGAACCCAGACTATCGTGCAACTGACGCGCGAGCTGGCGACGCTCCTGGTCCCAGCTGTTGGCCAGCCAGGACACCATGTCGGAGAGTTCAGCAGTGCGCGCCGCGACCAGGCGTTCCAGCTCCGGGTCGGGATGCGGTGGGACCGGTTCAGTCATCAGGGTCTCAATTAAATGTTTCCCAAATCATACAACAATTGTCATTTATCCGTCGCGCATTGGGTGCAGCAAGAGCGGTTCGTTCTGTTCTCCCGAGTGTGAGGTCGCGAACAGTGCCGATCGCACGGCAGGCGCACTCTGGCGATGTGGCCAACGAGTCATCATTCAACCAACAATACGGGGGTAACACCATGACCAAAGCAACGACCAAAAAGACGAGCGGCCCGCAGGATGCGCTGGAACTGCTGAAAAGCCAGCATGACGAAGTGAAAGACATGTTCGACAAGTACGAAGAACTCGGTGAGCGCGCCAATGTCAGCAAGAAAAAGCTGGCTAACGAGATCTGCGAAGCCCTGATCATGCACACGTCGATCGAGGAAGAAATCTTCTACCCGGCGCTGCGTGAAACGTCCAAGGAAATGGAAGACATGCTCGACGAAGCCTTCGTCGAACACGCTTCGGCCAAGGACCTGATCGCACAAGTGCAAGAGGGGGAGCCGGAGGACGATTACTACGATGCCAAAGTGAAGGTGCTGGGCGAATACGTGTCGCACCACGTCGAAGAGGAAGAGGAAGAAATGTTCCCGAAAGTGCGCAAGCTCGACCTCGACCTGGAAGCCATGGGCGCTGAAATGGCAGCTCGCCGCGACGAAATTCTCGCCACGGTCTAAAGCATCGTTGGCATGCTGGCCGGCCTCCCCGGGGCCGGCTTTTTTACGTCCGTTCCATTTAGCCAAGAATTCGACGGTGCGGGCAGTCAAGACGTTCGCTGCCGCACATACGTGCTATTGCTGGTATGCGATAGTGAAAGCTAGCCGGTTCCATCGCGGACGGGAGCGTTATACAAGAGAGGACACACCATGAATATCGATAACATCGTAAATGAGCAGTTCCGTGGCAAGAGTTTCCGTGAACTGGCCGACGCGCCATTGTCGGCACTGCGCGGCATCGGCGAGCAGCAAGCCAATGCGCTGGCTGACACGCTTGGCGTGAAGACCATTGGCGATCTGGCCAGCCTGCAGGCAGTCAGCTTCGCCGTCGCGATCAAGGCACTGGCCGGCAGCGAGACGCAGTCGAGCAAAGAGCAGGCCGAAGAGACCTTGCTCGATGATGCCGTCGAAATGACGTTCCCGGCCAGCGATCCGATTTCGGTCGACGCCGGTATCACCCGCATCGAAGTGCCGCCCGAGATGGTCGACGCAGGCCGCGATCACCAGAACGCGCGTTCGATCGAAGAAACGAGCACCATCCGCGATTGTCCGCCAGCCGAAAAGCGTTAAGCACACGGCAGGGCAGGATGGGGCAGGTCACGGAACGCAGGTTCCGTGGCCTGTTTTTTTATGGCGCAGTCAACGTTAAATAGAGACTAGCTTTGAACTGACGAGTAGTCCAGTGGTCCAACCCCTGTCCCCAGCGTCAGGAGTCGATCATGAAAGCGCCACGTTTCAAGGGCTGGTTCGCAAAACTGCCTTCCCTGAACCAGCCGCAGCGCCGGCAAGTGCTGGATGCCCTGCATCCTGCAGCCGGGCTTGATCAGGTTGTTGCGCTCATCACTGAGGTCAGAACGCCAGGCCGCTGCTGCCCCAGTTGCAGCAACGAGCACTGCTACCGGCATGGTTTCGCCAACGACTTGCAGCGCTACCGCTGCTGCGCCTGCGGCCGCACCTTTAACGACCTCACCGGCACGCCACTGGCGCGGCTCAGGCACAAAGCCAAATGGCTCGCGTATTCGCAGGTGCTGCTCGATTCACTCCCCGTGCGCAAGGGCGCAGATCGGGTCGGCGTACACCGCAACACCGCCTTTCGCTGGCGACACCGCTTCCTGCATTGGATCAAGCTCGACCGGCCCGCGCTCCTGAATGGCATCGTCGAGGCTGACGAAACATTTCTGCTCGAATCACAAAAAGGTTCGCGTACGCTTGATCGGCCACCGCGCCGCCGCGGCGGCCATGCTGCCAAACGGGGCATTTCCAGCGAACTCGATTGCATTCTGGTCGGCCGCGACCGCGAGGGTCGCACGGTCGATGCCGTCACTGGCAGGGGTGCTCTCACGGCTGCGCAAATCGAGCGTGACTTGTTGCCCAGACTTGACAGGCAAGCCTTGCTTGTCAGTGACGGCCACCCCGCTTACCGCACGTTTGCACACAAGCACAGGATCGCGCACGAAGCGGTCAATGCGCGCGCTGGTGTGCGTGTAAGACGTTTGGGCAGCCTTGCCATCCACGTGCAGAACGTGAACGCCTACCACCAGCGCTTCAAGGCGTGGCTACAGGGCTTTCGTGGCGTGGCGTCGCGCTACCTGCCCAATTACCTCGGCTGGCGCTGGGCGTTGGATGGAGAGCGGGTTATTTCGCCGGAACAGTTGCTTCGCATTGCCATCAGCGTCATCAACAGATAACGCTAACTGAGCCTTTTTTATGGCGCAGTCAACGTTAAATAGAGACTAGCTTTGAACTGACGAGTAGTCCAGTGGTCCAACCCCTGTCCCCAGCGTCAGGAGTCGATCATGAAAGCGCCACGTTTCAAGGGCTGGTTCGCAAAACTGCCTTCCCTGAACCAGCCGCAGCGCCGGCAAGTGCTGGATGCCCTGCATCCTGCAGCCGGGCTTGATCAGGTTGTTGCGCTCATCACTGAGGTCAGAACGCCAGGCCGCTGCTGCCCCAGTTGCAGCAACGAGCACTGCTACCGGCATGGTTTCGCCAACGACTTGCAGCGCTACCGCTGCTGCGCCTGCGGCCGCACCTTTAACGACCTCACCGGCACGCCACTGGCGCGGCTCAGGCACAAAGCCAAATGGCTCGCGTATTCGCAGGTGCTGCTCGATTCACTCTCCGTACGCAAGGGAGCAGATCGAATCGGCGTACACCGCAACACCGCCTTTCGCTGGCGACACCGCTTCCTGCATTGGATCAAGCTCGACCGGCCCGCGCTCCTGAATGGCATCGTCGAGGCTGACGAAACATTTCTGCTCGAATCACAAAAAGGTTCGCGTACGCTTGATCGGCCACCGCGCCACCGCGGCGGCCATGCTGCCAAACGGGGCATTTCCAGCGAACTCGATTGCATTCTGGTCGGCCGCGACCGCGAGGGTCGCACGGTCGATGCCGTCACTGGCCGGGGTGCTCTCACGGCTGCGCAACTCGAGCGTGACTTGTTGCCCAGACTTGACAGGCAAGCCTTGCTTGTCAGTGACGGCCATCCCGCTTACCGCACGTTTGCACACAAGCACAGGATCGCGCACGAAGCGGTCAATGTGCGCGCCGGTGTGCGTGTAAGACGTCTGGGCAGCCTTGCCATCCACGTGCAGAACGTGAACGCCTACCACCAGCGCTTCAAGGTGTGGCTGCAGGGCTTTCGTGGCGTGGCGTCGCGCTACCTGCCCAATTACCTTGGCTGGCGCTGGGCGTTGGATGGAGAGCGGGTTATTTCGCCGGAACAGTTGCTTCGCATTGCCATCAGCGTCATCAACAGATAACGCTAACTGAGCCTTTTTTATGGCGCAGCCAAGGCAAAAGCAAACCGGGGCGCTCGCTTGCGCGAGGCCCCGGCTTTTAGTCAGCTGAAAGAGGATGGTGTGTCAGCGATGCGGCGTTGCCAGCTCGGGCGTCGGCGCCAGCACTGGCGCGCCGGTGGTCTTGGACGCTGCCTGGCGATTGGCCGCCGGCGAGCAGAAACGGTTCTTGCCGGCGCGCTTGGCTTCGTACAGCGCGTAATCGGCGATATTGATCAGGGCGTCGACCGATTCGGCGTCGTCCGGATAGATACTGATGCCGATCGAGGTCGACAGGCGCAGCGTCAGGTCGTTGATGAAGAATGGCTCGGACAGGGATTCAACCAGCTTGGCAGCCGGGCCCTGCGCGTCGACCAGACCGTGGATATCGCCCAGCACGACCATGAATTCATCGCCACCCAGACGGGCAACGGTGTCTTCCTTGCGCGAGCTGGCCAGCAGCCGTTGCGACACGGCTTTCAGGATCTCGTCGCCGTAGGCATGGCCATAGGTGTCATTGATTGCCTTGAAGCCATCCAGGTCGAGATACATGATCGCGGCCTTGGCGTGGGTACGGTTGGCGTGCTGCAGCGCCGTCTCGATGCGGTCTTCAAGCAGGCGCCGGTTCGGCAGGCCGGTGAGGGCGTCGTGCAGTGCGAGCTCCTGCTGGGCCTTCGAGTACTGGGCCAGCTCCTTGTACAACAGGCGCACTTCGAGCATATTGTGGATGCGCTTGTGCACCTCGAGCAGGTCGAACGGCTTGCTGATGAAGTCGCGGGCACCGGCTTCGAGCGCGGCAATCTTGAAACTTGGCTGGGCGGTCAGGGCAAGCACGGGCAGGTAGCCACCCTGTTCAATTTCCTTGAGGCCCTTCATGACCTGGAAGCCATTCAAACCCGGCATTTGCAGGTCGAGCAGAATGAGGTCGTAATTGTGTTCACGATGGAGCGGGCACACCTGCTCCGGCAGCATGGTCGAGCTGACGCAGGTGTAGCCTTCTTCGCGCAATATCTCTTCCATCAGCTCGATATTGTCGGGCGAATCGTCTACCACCAGAATTTTGGCGTTCAAAATGTCTTGTCTGCTCGGCATGCTTATCTCTTTATCGAAACTGGGCGGCGCCCCATTTCGGGGTGGAATCTAACGATACCTTACCTCTAATTAGTGTAGCAAGGACCATAAAATTTCTTGTAGGACAGCGCCGCGTCCGCAGGTAGGAACATCAACGACTATGGCCGCGCCCGCTTTCGGCGAGCATTGGCACAGCCGGAGGCGTGCTGACCATGCCGATGGCTGCCATCAATTCGCTCTGTTCGACCGGCTTGGACACATGGGCCGAGAAACCGGCCTCGAGCGCCTTCAAGCGGTCTTCGGAACGTGCAAACGCCGTCAACGCGATGGCCGGAATCAGGCCACCGGCGTCGCGCGGCAGGGCGCGAACCCAGGCGAGAAACTCTAGGCCATTGACGTCGGGCATGCCGAGATCGCTGATCAGGAGGTCGGGCGGGCTCGCGCGCAGCTGCGCCATGGCGTCCTGCGCGCTGCCGGCCAGCCGCACATTGGCATGGCAATCGGACAGGATGCGCGCAATCAGCTCGCGCGCATCGCGGTCATCGTCCACGACCAGCACCGACATGCCGCGCATGTCGCGCACCATGGGTTCGGGTGCTGGCTCTTGCGCGGCAGCCAGGGTGGCTGACGCCATCTCGGGCAGCGCGCCAGCGCCAAGGTCCGCCTGACGGGACGCGCGTGGCATGCTCGACAGCGCCGCCGGCAGTTCAATCGTGAAGCTCGCGCCCTGGCCAGGCCCGGCGCTCTCGGCGCGTACCGTGCCGCCGTGCTGCTCGATCAGGTGTTTCACGATCGACAAGCCCAGACCCAGACCGCCATGGCTGCGCGTCATCGAGGCATCGCCCTGGCGGAAGCGCTCGAACACGTGCGTGATGAATTCTGGCGCGATGCCCGAGCCCGTGTCGCGGATCGTGATGGCCACCTGGCCGTCGTGATAGCCCAGTTCGATCGTGACCAGCCCGTCGCGCGGCGTGAACTTGATCGCGTTCGACAGCAGGTTCCAGACCACTTGCTGGAGCCGCCCCGGGTCGCCCGCGACGGACGGGATGGCAACGCCTTCGGGGTAGCGCCGCTCGATGCGGATGCCCTTGGCGTCGGCCGCCGGGCGCACCGTCTCGATGGCGGCGTCGATGAAGCCGCCCGGGGCCAGCGTCTGCATGTCGAGCAGCACTTTGCCGGACGTGATGCGGCTCATGTCGAGCAGGTCTTCGATCAGCTGCGCCTGGGCGCGCGCATTGCGCTCGATCGTCGACAGGCCGCGCTGCAGGTCGGCGCCATCGCGGCTGCCGCGGCGCAGCACCTGCGACCAGCCAAGAATGGCCGACAGCGGCGTGCGCAGCTCGTGCGACAGTGTGGCCAGGAACTCGTCCTTCATCTGGCTGGTGCGTTCGGCTTCGGCGCGCGCTTCGCGCTCGTTCTCGAGCAGTACCTTGCGCTCTTCAGCCGCGCGGCTGGCCACTTCGTACAGGCGGATATTGTCGACCGCGATGGCGGCCTGCGCCGCGATGCCGCTGACGATGCGTTCACTGCGTTCGGTAAAGACGTTCGCTTCCGGGTGCCCGAAGAACATCGTGCCAAGCAGTTCACCCGAGCGCGCCATGACGGGCACGGTCAGGTAGCTGCGCACTGGCGGGTGGCCAGCCGGCAGGCCGAATCGCAGCGCGCTGCTGGCCTGGACCGGATCGGCCGCCAGGTCGGCCACGCGCTGCAGGCGGGTGGTGCGCAGGCCCGGGCCGAACAGGGCACTGGCACCCGGTTCGGCGAAGTCCTGGAACTGGGCCGACGTGGCGCCCGACAGCGTGTACAGCGAATACAGCGTGCCTGCGCCACCCTGGCCGTAATGGACGAAGGCAGCAAAGCGCGCGCCGCAGACGCCGCTGGCGACATCGGTGGCGGCCTGCATCACGGCGCGCAGATCGCGCGTCGAGGCCAGCATGCTGCCCGTGCTGTTGAGCAGTTCAAGTACGTGCGATTCGTCGCGCAGCGCCTGTTCGGCGCGCTTGACCTGGTCGACGTCGGTATTGGTGCCAAACCAGCGCACCACGTTGCCATCGCGGTCGTGCACCGCTTCGACCCGCGTCAGGAACCAGCGGAAATTGCCGTCGGCGCCGCGAATGGGAAATTCCATCTCGAACGCCGTGCCGGTGCGCACCGATTCGTCCCAATGTTCGAGCACGGCAGGCAACACCGCCGGGTCATACACTTTTTGCCAGCCCCAGCCCGTCGATTCTTCGGGCGTGATGCCCGTGTATTCATACCAGCGCTCGTTGAACCAGACGATCGAGCCGTCCGGATCGGCCATCCAGGCCAGTTGGGGGATGGTGTTGGCCAGCGCGCGCAATTCTTCTTCGCTCTGGCGCAGGTGGTCGTCGGCCGCGCGCCGGGCACTGATGTCCTGCGCCATGCCCGTCATGCCCAGCACGCCGCCGCCGTCGACGGCGCTGGCGTAGTCGGGGCGGCCGACCAGGGCCACGCAGTGCGCCGCGCCGCCGGGCAGGTTGCCGCGCGCGAGCAGGCGGCATTCGAGATCGAGGTCGGTGCCCTGCGAAAACGCGGCCAGCACGGCGCGCCGGACGACCTTGCGGTCTTCGGGTTGCAGCCGCTCGCGCAGGCTTGGCCACGCCAGCGCCACGTCGGCGGGCAAGCCGAGGATCTCGGCCGCGCGCGCACCGAACGTGACGCGGTCGGTGGCCGCATCCCAGCGCCAGTCGCCCAGGCGCCCGGCAGCGATCGCCAGTTGCAGGCGGTTGTTGTTGTCGATTAAAGCCTGCTGGTCGAGCTTGCGCGCCGTGATGTCCTGGAAATACAGGGTCAGGCCTTCGGGGGACGGGTAGACCCGCATGTCGAGCCAGGCATTCAGGCGGCGGTAATAGAATTCGCGATTGACGGTAACGCGCTGCTCCATCGCGCGCACGCAATCGAGGGCGACCGTCGTGCCGTGCAGATCTTCGAACTCATCCCACAGCCTGGCCCCGACCAGGTCGCCACGTCGCTTGTTGAGTGGCTCGACCATTTGCAGGGCGCGGCCATTGATATAGGTGATGTTCCAGTCGCGGTCCACCGCGCAAAAGCCATCGGTGAGGCTTTCGAGCATGTTTTCCATGCGCTCGGTGGCGCGCTGGAGCGCCTCTTGCGCAGCGACCAGATCTTGGCCGGACACGTCGCGGGCAGTGCTCATGCCGGCCTCCGGAGGTGGCGCGCGATGCGGCGGACGTGTTGTGATGAAGAGTTCATGCCGGGGTTGCCATGCGCCCGAAGCCGGGCAGGATGCGTTTCATTGTAGACCAGCCGGGCGGGTCCGACTCACACTTTGTGAATGCGGACCGTTTCGCCTCTCGGTCAGCGTCGGCCCGGCTGACGCACTACCTTGGCCAGCGCATCCTGCAGCTGGTCGATTTCATACGGTTTTTGCAGCGACTGGTACGGGAACTCGAGGTGCCGCAGCAGCGTGTCGCCGTAGCCCGACGCGAAGATGATCGACAACGCCGGGTCGTCGTTGATGGCGCGCTGCACCAGTTCGACGCCGGACATGCCGGGCAGGCTGACGTCGGAGAACAGCACGTCGTAGCGCCGGCTCGCCAGCAGCGTCAGGGCATCGTCGGGATGTGCGACGCCGTCGGCTTCGTGGCCGAAGGCCTTGAGCATCTCGCATACCAGGTATTGCGAGTCGACATTGTCTTCGACGACCAGGATGCGCAGGCCTGCATCGTCGACCGCTTCCTGGGCCGGCTGCGCAGTGGCCGGCGCCAGGGCGATCTGCACGCCACGCACAGTGCCGGTTTCGTCGCGCACCGGGGACAGGCGCAGGTCGAAACGATTGTCTGCATTGCCGTCGAGGCGGCGGAAGGGCAGGGCGGTGTCGGCCAGCACACCTGCCTCACCGCGCCAGGCTGCAGCCAGCGCCGCACCGGCCGCAGCCAGCGGTGGCGGCATGACCGGCGGGACCGAGCCGCCCGGCACGCGGCCATAGCCGGGACCGGCCAGGGAGGCGTAGGCCTCATTGAATACCAGGACCGTTTCCGGTCCCCATACCAGCAGGGTCGGGAGCGGCGAATTGAGCAACAGATCGCTGCACAACCGCAGCGGCAACGGCCAGCGGGCAGCGTCGCCCAGGGCAGTCGTGCTCCAGTCGTAGGAAGCGGTGCTCCGGGCGGAAAGGTCGAGGTCGGGCATGGATTGTTGTAAAAACGAAAATATGGGCGGCATCCTACACCAAACGGCATGCAACTGCTTGGGCAACCGTGCGCGCAAAAAAAAAGCCCGCTTCGTGAGAGGCGGGCTGAATCTATTTCCTGGGAGGAGAATAGAGGAGACAGTGCAATCATGCTGCAATGCGGCAAATCAGTCCAATTTATATTTCCAATAACCGTCATTGGTTTAATCAATATCCCGGGGATGTTGTCAAGAACCGCGTTGTGGCGTGTGCGCACTTGGTGCGATCGAGAAAATGTTCTACGATGGCAACTATGCCACCTTTTTCGTTGTACGTTTGTGCCTTTGCCGCACTGTTGTCGACCGCCTATTCCCTTGATGCAAGCGCGCAGGATGGCTCGGGCCCGCTGCCGTGGGCCGATTATTCGCTCGAACAATTATCCGATATCGCCGTGACGTCCGTCTCGCGCCAGAGCGAGCCGCTGGCGCGCGCGGCGGCGTCGGTGTTCGTCATCAGCGCGGCGGACATCGCCCGTTCGGGCGCGACCACGCTGCCCGAAGTTCTGCGGCTGGCGCCGAATCTCCAGGTCGCCCGCATCAATACCCATGAATACGCGATCAGTGCCCGCGGATTCTTGTCGCCCCAGGCCAACAAGCTGCTCGTGATGATCGATGGCCGCAGCGTGTATTCGCCGTTGTTCTCGGGTGTGGTCTGGGAAATGCAGGATGTGGGGCTGGAAGACGTCGCGCGCATCGAGGTGGTCAGCGGGCCGGGCGGCACGGTGTGGGGCACGAACGCCGTCAATGGCGTCATCAATATCATCACACGCAGCGCGGCCGAGACCCACGGCGGCGTCGTCACGGCGCACGCTGGACCGGACGAGCATGGCGCCAGCGTCCGCTACGGCGGGCAGTTCGAGAACGGCCCGCACTGGCGCGTGTATGCCAGGCAAACGCGGATCGAGGCCGATCGCAGCGCGCCGGCTGACACCCCTGACAATCGCATGGCGCGCGAGCAGGCGGGCTTCCGTCTCGACTGGGAAGGCAGCGAACAGGATGTCACGCTCAGCGGCGATGTGTACCAGGGACGCCTGCGCAACACGTCCCTGTTATCGAGCGGGACAATGTCCGGCGCCAATCTGCGGGCAGAGGTCCAGCGCGACCTCGCTGATGCCGGCCAGGTGCGCCTGCATGCGTGGCTCGATCAGACGCGCCGCAGCAAGCCGGGCGTGGGAATGCAGCAGATCGACACGGTCGATGTCGAAGCCCAGCACCTGGTGCGCTTCGGTGCACATGGCATCACGTGGGGCGGCGGCTATCGCAACAGCCGCGACCAGATCGACGGCGGGCCGGTGCTGCGTTTCACGCCGGCGCGCCGCAACCTGCGCTGGTCGCACCTGTTCGTGCAGGATGAATTGACCCTGACGCCGACGCTGCGCGCCGTGGCCGGCATGCGCGTCGAACACAATGTGTATACGGGCAGTGAGTTGCTGCCGAATCTGCGCCTGGCATGGGACGCGAGCGATCAGGCAACGCTCTGGGCAGCCCTGTCGCGCACGGTGCGTGCGCCGTCGCGCATCGACCGTGATCTGTTTCTCGTCAATCCGGCCTCGCCGCGCCAGTTCCTGATTGCCGGCGGCGCCGACACGGTGGCGGAAACGGCGCGCGTGGCCGAACTGGGATACCGCGCCCAACCCATGCCGACCCTGTCGTATTCGGCCACGCTGTTCTATACCGACTTCGAGCGGCTGCGTTCCCTGGAGCCGGCAACGCCCGGTGTTCGGTTGCCGTATGTCATCAGCAGCCTGGGCAAGGGCAACTTGCGCGGCATCGAATTCTGGGCCAGTTGGCAGGCCGCGCGCGGCTGGCGCCTGCACGCCGGCGGCGTGCTGCAGGACGTCGACATGGGGCGCGAGCCGGCCAGTCGCGACACCACCGGGTTGTCCGGCCTGGGCGGGAATGATCCCAACCTGACCTGGACCTTGCGCAGTGCGCACGATCTGAGCGAGCGCATCTGGGCAGATTTTTCACTCCGTTACGTCGCACGACTGCCGCAGCTGGCCGTGCCAAGTTATCATGAGCTCGACGCGCGGATCGCGTGGCAAGTGCGTCCCGATCTCGAGCTCGCCCTTGCCGGGCGCAATCTGTTGCATGCCCGCCACGCCGAATTTGTCGCGGCAGGCAGCCGCCAGTTGCTTGAGCGCACGGTGTTTGCCAGCGCCACGCTGCGTTTTTGACGTGCGAATGGATTTCATGACTATCAATCAACCAGCTTGTCTGCCGCGCCGCAGGGCGTGCCTGGCCTTGATGCTGCCGCTGCTGGCCAGCCTCGGCCTCGGCGCGCCCGCGCACGCGATCGTGGTCGACGCTGCGCCCGTACTCGAACGACGCGTCAAGGCCGCTTTTTTGTACAAGTTTCTGGGGTATGCCGATTTTCCGGCCGGCTCGTTTGCCGATGCGACGACGCCGGTCAGCATTGGCGTGGTAGGCGCCGACGACATGGCGGCCGAGCTGGCCCGGATTGCCGCCGGGCGTCTGGTGGCGGGGCGCATGATCACGGTGCGCGCGCTGCGCGAGCAGGATCTGGCGCAGCCGCTGCATGTGTTGTTCGTGGCCGGCCAGGATGACGCGCGCGCCGCGCGCCTGCTGCGCGCCGCCAATGCGCAGTTGACCGTGACCGAATGCGAAGGGGGGCTGCGCAGTGGCAGCGTCATCAATTTTACGATCGTCGATGATCGGGTGCGTTTCGACGTCTCGCTCGATGCGGCGGAAAAGAAGAATTTGAAGCTCAGTTCGCGCCTGCTGACGGTAGCGAACCGTGTGCAAAAAGGAGCCACGTGATGTCTATGCACGATACCGGCTCCGTGCGCAGCAAATTGATCCTCATGGCGGTGTCCACCACCGCAGTGGCGTTGCTGTGCGCGGGTATCGCCATGCTGTTGCTCGACCTGCGCACCTTCCAGCGCTACTGGATCGACGATCTGACCACCCAGGCCGACATCGTCGCCAGTGTGACCGCACCGGCCGTCTCGTTCAACGACCCGGCCGACGTGGCGCAGAGCCTGACCCTGCTGCGCGTGCGCCCGCAGATCGTGGCCGCGGCCGTGTTTACCGCCAATGGCACGCGCTTTGCCACCTACGTGCGCAGCGGCGTCAAAGCCAGATTGCCCGAGCGGCCAGAGCCGGCCGGCTACCGGATCGAGCGCGGCGAAGTCGTCATGTACCACGACATCGTCGAAAATGGCGACCGGGTCGGGACCGTGTACCTGCGTTCGCGCTACGGCGTACTGGACCGGGCTCTGAGCTACGGTGCGATCCTTGGCGGCGTGCTGCTGGGCGCCCTGGTGATCGCCGCGATCGTCGCCTCGCGCCTGCAGGCCTCGATCACGCGGCCGCTCGAAGCGGTCACCGATATCGCGCGCCAGGTCATGCTGCGGCGCGACTTCAGCCTGCGCGTGCCGGGCCACCAGAAAGGCGAAATCGGCGTGCTGGTCGAGGCCTTCAACGACATGCTGGCCGAGATCGGTCGCCGTTCGGACGCGTTGCAGACGGCCAACCGCACGCTCGAACACGAGATGAACGTACGCCAGAAGGCCGAGGGCGCGCTGCTCCTGGCCGACCGCCGCAAGGATGAGTTCCTGGCGACGCTGGCGCACGAACTGCGCAATCCGCTGGCGCCGATCCGCACGGGGCTGGATATCCTGCGCATCCGCAGCGGCGACGCCCAGGCGACCCAGCGCGCGACCGACATCATGGAACGCCAGCTGCGCCAGATGGTGCGGCTGGTGGACGACCTGCTGGACGTCTCGCGCATCAATACCGGCAAGTTCACGATCAAGATGGGCCGGGTCGAACTCAAGGCCGTCGTCAATGACGCGCTCGAAGTGGTGCGCTCCTACATCGAACTGCACGGGCATGAGCTGGTGCTCGAATTGCCCGATCGCCCCGTGTTCCTGCACGGCGACGCGACGCGCCTGGCCCAGGTGCTGTCGAACCTGCTCAACAATGCGGCCAAGTACACCAACCGGGGCGGACGCGTCGTGCTCAAGGGCGAAGTCGACGAGAACACCCTGATCCTCGAAGTGGCCGATACCGGCATCGGCCTGGCGTCCGAGATGCTCGACTCGGTGTTCGACATGTTCGTGCAGGTCGATTCGACGCTCGAACGCAGCAATGCCGGCCTGGGCGTGGGCCTGTCGCTGGCGCGCAAACTGGTCGAGCTGCATGGCGGCACGATCACGGCGCACAGTGAAGGCCTCGGCCATGGCAGCCGCTTCGTCGTGCGTCTGCCGATCGTCGTCGAACCGGAACCGCCGACCAAGCCGACCCCGGCCGCCTTCATCAGCGCCGAAAGCTACCGCATCCTGCTGGCCGACGACAACGTCGACTTCGTCAACAGCATCGGCGCGCTGCTCACGGCCATGGGGCACAGCGTGGTCATCACGCACAACGGGCCCGATGCGCTGGCCGCCGCCGCGCGCTTCTGTCCGGACTACGCCTTCCTGGATATCGGCCTGCCGCACATGTCCGGTTACGACCTGGCGCGCGGGATCCGCAAGCTGCCCACCGGCGCGCTGACCGTGCTGATCGCCGTCACGGGCTGGGGTCAGGAAAAAGACCGCCAGCTGGCATTCGAGTCGGGCTTTGACCATCACATGGTCAAGCCGGTGCGCTTCGAGCAGATCGAGGAAATCCTGGGCAGCCGCAGCATCATCAAGAAGCTGCGCACCTGAGTGTGATGCGTCGTCTAGCAGGGCAGGGCAAGCCTGTCCTCTGGATGACGTGGTGATGTCGAGGACGATGTAAAAAACCAGGGCGCAAAGAAAAATGGCTCAGAATTTCTTCTGAGCCATTCTCTTGAAACTTTGGTGCGGCTGGCAGGAATCGAACCCACGACCCCTTGGTTCGTAGCCAAGTACTCTATCCAGCTGAGCTACAGCCGCCCGAAGCACGCATTATAGCAGCATGTGCCGGATTGGCAAAGTCTGCCGTGTTTCAATATGCTCGCGTGCCGGGAGACGTCTCGACCGACCGGGAAGCAGCAGAAACTGACGCGCAAAGAAAAATGGCTCAGAATTTCTTCTGAGCCATTCTCTTGAAACTTTGGTGCGGCTGGCAGGAATCGAACCCACGACCCCTTGGTTCGTAGCCAAGTACTCTATCCAGCTGAGCTACAGCCGCCCGAGGCACGCATTATAGCGGGGTGTAGTGATCTTGGCAAACTTCTATCGGGACTTTGTTTCTGCCGGCGTCGGCGAGGCCTCAGATTCGTCGCAGGGCGGCGATGATGACCGCATCGTTCGGATTGCCCAGCACCGTCTCCAGCAGCGCCATCGGCACCAGGTGCACGGCCTGGCTTTCCCAGCCCATCAGCGCCGGATTGCCGCCCAGGCGCCGCGCCAGGTAGTAGCGCGTGAGCGTTTGCGTGCGCCGGCAGTCGATCAGGTGCCGGACGATCTGCACGCGCAGGCCGGATTCCTCGAACGCTTCGCGGATCGCCGTCGCTTGCAGGCTGATGTCCGGGTCGACACGGCCCTTGGGGAAGGTGGCGTCATAGCCGCCAAAAGCGTTCGACGGCGCCACGGCCCACACACGGCCATCGTCTTCCACGATCACGACGCCTGCAGCAGGCGCGAATCCCGCGGGCACGGCGAAGGGCGGCTCGTCGATGACGGCCTGGCCAGGGACCATCTGCCAGTCGGCGTTTGTGGTCGGGATGTCGAGCCAGGGCGCAAACGGCACGTCGTTCAGTGACGCAGGCAGGGCGCCGAGCGGGATCACAGTGGCAATGCTGGCCGGGTCATCCCAGGTGGCGGTGGCTGTTGGCGTCGACGGGTGTGCGATACGTACCCGCGCACCGTGCTCATCGGGTTGGGGATGGAAAGTGGCCATTGTTGGGGAGTGTATTGGGAATAGCGTGTGACACGGGCCCAAATGCAATAAGGGCACTTCTTGCGAAGTGCCCTTATCTTGAAAAGGTTTGGTGCGGCTGGCAGGAATCGAACCCACGACCCCTTGGTTCGTAGCCAAGTACTCTATCCAGCTGAGCTACAGCCGCCCAATGCGAGCATTATAGCGGGCGCGGAGCATCTTGCAAAGACTGATTATTCATTCGTCATCGCCGATGCAACCGGCGCCCGGAAAAAGGCGCAGTCATGTTCAATAGAGGAGGGCTTTGAACTGCTGAGCAGCCATCGGGCTCATCAACAGATAACGTTGACAGCGCCAAGAAAAAGGGCCAGATCTCGCGATCTGGCCCTTCGTATTTTCTGGTGCGGCTGGCAGGAATCGAACCCACGACCCCTTGGTTCGTAGCCAAGTACTCTATCCAGCTGAGCTACAGCCGCCCGAGGCACGCATTATAGCAGCGACATTTTATTTCTGGAAGACTCAAATTATTTCACGGCAACAAAGTCCTCTGGTAGATTGGTTGCAGCGCAAATCGATCGGATGACCATGCCAGGTTCTACCTGGGCTGCCTGTAGCAGCCTGTTTCGTTTCACCTTCTTCCTGCTGCTGGCGCTTGCCTTGCCGGCCGACGCCAGCCAGCGCAATCTGCGCTTCGAGCGCCTGTCGGTCGAAGAAGGCCTGTCGCAGCACTCGGTGATGAGCATCCTGCAGGACCGCCAGGGCTTCATCTGGTTCGGCACCCAGGCCGGCCTGCACCGCTACGACGGCTATCGGCTCGTCATCTTCCGCAACGACGCCAATGATCCTGCCAGCATCCCGGACAACTTCATCTCTGCCTCGTACGAAGATCCGGCCGGGGGCCTGTGGTTCGGCACGAAAGGTGGGCTGGCGCGGCACGATCCGGCGACCGGCCGGTTCGAGCGGTTTGCGCTCACCCAGCCGGGCCGCACCGTCAAGCGTTCGGTGGTGGCGATCGTGCCGGGGCCCGATGGCGCGCTGTGGCTCGCAACCAATGACGGCGTGGTGCGCTTCGACCCGAACACGGGCCAGCAGCGCAACCATGTATCCGATCCCGACAACCCGGCGAGCCTGCGCGACAACCGTGTCAACGCACTCGCCTTCGACGGCCGCGGGGCGCTGTGGGTAGGCACCGCCGCCGGCCTGGACCGGCTCGACCCGGCGAGCGGTCAGGTCATGCGTTTCACGATGGCGCCGCCCGATGACGCCGACCGTAACGCCGTGCTGGCGCTGTCGATGGGCCCGCGCCAGACGCTGTGGATCGGTACCGCGGCGGGCCTCGAGGCCTGGCGCATCGACGGCGATGTGCCGCAGCGCCGCCGGATCGGCGCGGCGGACGGGATGCGCGACGCGCGCATCAGAACGCTGTACCACGACAACGGTGCGCAGCTGTGGGTCGGCACGTCGGCCGATGGCCTGAAGTGGCTCGATCCGTCCAGCGGCCGGTTTACCGGCTACCGTCATTTGCCGCAGGACCGGCACAGCCTGTCCGACAATATGGTGTCGGCGTTGCTGGTCGACCGCACCGGGACGCTGTGGGTCGGCACGTATTTCGGCGGGATCAACCGCACCGACCTGGCCAGCGGGGGCTTCGCGCGCTTTGGTGAAACGGAAGGGATGGGTCGCGCCAGGGTGCGCGCCATCGTCGACGATCCTGCCGGACGTTTGTGGCTGGGCACCAGCGGTGATGGCCTGATGCTGCTCGATCCGGCCGCGCGCACGACCCGGCGCTTCGGCACCGATGCGTTTACGGGCAAGTTCGTCACAGCGCTGACGCAGGCCGGGGGGCGGCTCTGGATCGGTACACCGACCGGGCTGGCGTGGCGCGATGCGCGCGGGCGCATGGGGCGGGTCGAATTGGGCCAGAGCCCGGGCGCCAACCATGTACAGGCACTGCGTGAGGGCCGCGACGGCACGCTGTGGGTGATGACGCGCGATGGCCTGTCGGCCGTCGCGCCTGGCGCCACGATCGCGCGCAACTGGCGCAACGTGCCGGGCGACGCGACGAGCCTGGGCGACAATTACGGGTTTACCCTGGTCGAGGACCGGCGCGGCGTGCTGTGGATCGGCACCGAATCGGGCCTGGAGCGCTTCGATCCCGTCAGCGGCACGTTCAGCCGCTTTCGCCATGATCCGAACGACAGTACGAGCCTGCGTCACAGCCGCGTCTACCATCTGCTCGAATCCAGGGCAGGCGACCTGTGGGTCGGCACGGCAGGGGGCTTGCACCGGATGGTGCAGGCTGGCGGACGCACGTCGTTTCGTTACTACCCGTTCAGCAGCCTGGACGCGCAGTCGATCGGCGCCATCCTCGAAGACAACGACGGCATCATCTGGGTCAGCACCACGGCCGGCATCACGCGCGTCGATCCGGTCACCGGCCAGACCAAGAGTTATAACGCCAAGGATGGCCTGATCGATGGCGCCTATTTCGTGGGCGCGGGCCGACGCGGCGCCGATGGGCAGCTGCACTTCGGCGGTGTCAGCGGCGTCACGTCGTTCAATCCGGCCGATGTACGCGACAATCCGTTCCCGCCGACGGTGGCGATTACCGACCTGCAGGTGCTGAACCGCTCGCGCGGCATCCACAACCTGGCGGCGCAACGGGCGATCACGCTGTCGCACCGCGATACCGTGATCTCGCTCGAATTCGCGGCGCTGCACTACGCCGACCCGATGGGCAATCTGTACGCCTACCAGCTCGAAGGCTTCGACGCCAACTGGGTCAATACCGGCGCGGGACGGCGCTTTGCCACCTACACCAATCTCGATCCCGGCCATTATGTGTTCCGGGTCCGGGCCAGCAACAAGGATGGGCTCTGGAGCAAGGAGGCAGCCACGCTCGCCATCACGATCACGCCGCCGTACTGGAAGACATGGTGGTTCCGTACGCTGGCCGTGGTGCTGGTGGTGACGCTGTCGTACCTCGCCTATCGGCTGCGCATTGGCGCGCTCGTGACGCGCCAGGGCTTGCTCGCGCGCGAAGTCGACGCCCGCACCGGCGAGCTGCTGCTGCAGAAGGAAGCGGCCGAACGGGGCAAGCGCGAGGTCGAACGCCAGAAGGAATCGGTCGAGCGCGCGCACCGCAATATCGCGCTGCTGTCCGAGATGGGACGCATGCTGACCACGAACCTCGACCATGAGGCGATCATGCTGACGCTGTATCAGCACGTCAAGGCGCTGATGGATGCACCGCTGTTTGCCGTCGCGCTGCGCCAGGGCGAGCGCGGCGTGCTCGAGCTGCCGTTCGCGATGGCGTTCGGCCGGCGCGAGACGCCGCGCGAGTTGGCCTTCAATCCGGCCGGACACCTGCTGGCGCGTTGCGTGGCCGAGAACCGGGCATTCCTGCTGGCGGACGTCGACACCGAATTGCCGGCATGTCTGCCCGGCGCCCCCGACCTGGCTGCCGGGGTGGCGCTGACCGCGCCGGCGACTGCGCTGCCGATGCCGCGCTCGCTGCTGTGCGTGCCGGTGACGGCGGGCGAGCGTGTGCTGGGCGCGCTGACGGTGCAAAGCCTGGAGGCAAGCGCCTACGGCCAGGTCCACCTCGACATGCTCGGCACGCTGGCCGCCTACGTCGGCGTGGCCATGGACAATGCCGAAGCCTATGCGCGCCTGAAGGAAACCCAGGTGCAGCTGGCAGCGCAGGAACGCCTGGCATCACTGGGCTCGCTCGTGGCCGGTGTGGCGCACGAACTCAATACGCCGATCGGCAACAGCCTTCTGATGGCCAGCACGCTGCAGGAACGTACGCATGCGGTGGCGGCGCAGTTCGAGGCGACCACGCTCAAGCGGTCCGACCTGGCCGACTACATGGGCGCGGCGCGCGACGCGTCACAGCTGATCGTGCGCAGCCTGCACAATGCGGCCGAACTGGTAAGCAGCTTCCGCCAGGTCTCGGTCGACCAGGCCAGTGCCCAGCGGCGCCGGTTCGATCTGGCCCAGGCCTGCCATGAAATCGGCGCGACCCTGATGAATACGGTGCGCCTCGCCGGGCACCGGCTCGACATCGAGGTGCCGGCCGGGATTGTCATGGACAGTTTTCCTGGCCCGCTGGGCCAGGTGATCATCAACTTCGTCAACAACGCGATGCTGCATGCGTTCGACAGCCCCGGCGGCGTCATGACGCTGACGGCGCTGGAAACCGATGGCCGCGTCGCGCTCACGTTCCGCGACGACGGCCGCGGCATCGACCCGGCCCACCTGGGCCGCATCTTCGATCCGTTCTTCACGACCCGCATGGGCCAGGGCGGCACCGGCCTGGGACTGAACATCGTCTACAACATCGTCACCACGCTGATGGGCGGGACGATCCGCGTCGTGAGCCTGCCGGACGCCGGCACCGCCTTTTTGCTCGAACTGCCGCAGAAAGCGCCCGAGGCCCTGGCGTCCCCGGTCAGCGCCGCGCCCTAGACGACGTTGATCGGCGTGCCGGCATGCCACGCCTCGATATTATCGACCAGCATGTCGGCCAGCGTCTGCATCGCACCGAAACTGGCCCACGCGATGTGTGGCGTGAGCAGGAAGTGCGGCAGGCGCAGGCGCAGCAGCGGATTGTTCGAACCGGGCGGCTCTTCGCTCAGGACGTCGAAGCCGGCGGCGATGCGGCCTTCCATCAGCACATTCGCCAGCGCCGCCTCGTCGACCAGGCCACCGCGCGCCGTGTTGATCAACAGCGCGCCGGGCTGCATCAGAGCGAGCTCGCGCGCGCCGATCATGTGGCGCGTGGCGTCGGTCAGTGGCAGGTGCAGGCTCACGACCTGTGAGGTGGCCAGCAATTCGTCCAGCGGCAGTTCCGTAATGTCCGTGTCCGTGATCGGCGAGCGCGAGGTGGCGACGACCTCCATGCCGAAAGCGCGTGCGATGCTGGCCACTTGCCGGCCCAGCGCGCCGTAGCCGACAATGCCCAAACGCGTGCCGGCCAGGTCGCCGATCGGATGGTCGAGCAGGCAAAAGCGGCTCGAGGTTTCCCACTTGCCTGCCTCGACGTCGGCGGCGTAAGCGCGCAGGTTGCGGCGCAGCGCCAGGATCAGCGTGAAGCAATGCTCGGGCACCGACACCAGCGAATAATTCCGGATGTTGGCTACCACGATGCCGGCCGCGCGGCAGGCCGCCAGGTCGACATTGTCGGTGCCGGTCGCGGCGACGGCGACCATCTTCAGGTCGGGCAGGCGGGCGATGGCGTCGGCCCGCAATGGCACCTTGTTGGTGATGGCCACGGTGGCGCCGGCCAGGCGCGCCACGACATCCTCGACGGCGGTGGCGGCATGGTCCTCCCACGCATGCTCGAAGGCAGGTATGCGGACATTGGCGCGCAGGCTGTCACGGTCGAGAAAAACGATTCGCTGCATGGTGTCCTTTCGCGGTTGGCGGCTTGCCGTGATCATAACAGCCCCTGTCAGCGTGAGTTGCCGTACAGTCCGCGGCGCGCCACGGGGCTACGCTGGCAATCATCGAATTTCCCAGAGGTTGCCATGACGGACGCGCTCAAAGCCTACAAAGCCAAACGCAATTTCGATATCACGACCGAGCCAGCCGACGGCGGGAAGGCGGGGCAGGACGTGCTCACCTTCGTGATCCAGAAGCACTGGGCCAGCCGCCTGCACTACGATTTCCGGCTCGAGCTCGACGGCACGATGAAAAGCTGGGCCGTGCCGAAAGGCCCCAGCTACGATACCCATGACAAGCGCATGGCCGTGGAGGTCGAGGACCATCCGATCTCGTACTCGGATTTCGAAGGCACGATTCCCGCCAAGCAGTACGGCGCCGGCAAGGTGATCATCTGGGACAAGGGTACCTGGGAGCCGCTGGAAGACCCGCGCGCGGGCTTTGCCAAGGGCAGCATCAAGTTCGCGCTGCACGGTCACAAGATGCACGGCCGCTGGACGCTGGTGCGGATGAAAGGTCGTGGCGAAAAACAGCCGCCGTGGCTGCTGATCAAGGAGAAGGACGATTACGCACGCCCGGCCGCCGAATTTTCGCTGGTCGACGAACTGCCCGACAGCGTGAAGGCGTTGCCGATGCCGAAGCGCGCCGCGCAGAAGGTCGAGGCGCTGCGCGAAGAAGCGAAGGCGGCGCCTGCAAAGAAGGCGCCCGCCAAAAAAGCCCCCGCCAAAAAAGCGGCAGCAAAGAAGGCACCGGCAAAGCGCGCCACGACGGAAGACGCCAAGTCGCCCCTACCCGCGAAATTCTCGCCCGAACTGGCCACCCTTGTCGACGCACCGCCGCCGGATCCCGAGAACTGGCTGTTTGAAGTGAAATTTGACGGCTACCGGATGCTCGCACGCATCGAGGAGGGCGCCGTGCGTCTCATCACGCGCAACGCCAACGACTGGACCGAAAAACTGACGCCGCTGAAGGAAGAGCTGGAACGCATGGCGCTGCCCGACGGCTGGTACGACGGCGAAATCGTCGTCCATGACGCCGCCGGCAAGCCCGACTTCGGCTTGCTGCAGGCAGCGTTCGACGGCAACGGCGCCGTCGACATCGATTACTTCCTGTTCGATATTCCGTACTTCGACGGCCACGATCTGCGCGAGATGCCGCTGGTCGACCGCCGCACGGTGCTCGAACAGGTGCTCGAGAACGCCAAGTCCGACAAGGTGCGGTTCTCTGCCGAATTCGGGGCCAAGCCGGATGAACTGATTGTTGCTGCCTGCAAGATTGGCCTCGAAGGCGTGATCGGCAAGCGGCGCGACGCGCGCTATGTGTCGCGCCGTTCGCCCGACTGGATCAAGCTCAAATGCGGCCGGCGCCAGGAATTCGTTATCGGCGGCTTCACCGACCCGAAAGGCGCCCGCACCGGCATCGGCGCGCTGCTGCTCGGCGTCCATGACGAAAATGGTGTGCTGCGCTACGCCGGCAATGTCGGCTCGGGCTTCAACCATGCGACCCTGACCAGTATCGCGGAACAACTCGAGGCGCTGCGCACCGACACGAGCCCGTTCCCGCCGCGCGCAGTGCCGGGGCGCGCCCATCACTGGGTCAAGCCCGTGCTGGTGGCGGAAGTGAGTTTCTCGGACTGGACGAGCGGCGGCGCCGTGCGCCATCCGGTGTTCCAGGGACTGCGCAAGGACAAGCCGGCCAGGAACATCACGCGTGAGCAGGCGCTCCCGGTGGAAGCTGTCGTCGACGAGGCAGCGGTTGACGAACCGGTGGCCGCGCAGGGCAAGCTGCCGGCATCGCTGAAGATCACCAATGGCGAGCGCGTGATCGACAAGGCGTCGGGCGCCACCAAGCTGGCGCTGGTGCGTTATTACGCGCTGGTGGGTGACCTGATGATGGAACATCTGAAAGGGCGCCCGGTCTCGCTCGTGCGTGCGCCCGAGGGCGTGGGCGGCGAGCTGTTTTTCCAGAAGCACGTCGACGTGCGCAAGATGACTGGCCTGCGCGACCTGGACCAGGCGCTCGACCCGGAGCATCCGCCGATGCTCGAAGTGGCCACGCCGCTGGGCATCCTGTCGTCGGCGCAGTGGAACGTGGTGGAGATACATACCCAGAATGCGTTCAAGGGCAGTTACCAGAAACCGAACCGGATGGTGTTCGACCTCGATCCGGGCGACGGCATCAAGTGGCCCGAGATGCAGGAAGCAGCGCAGCTGATGCACGCCTTCCTGGATGAACTGGGTTTGCCGGCGTTCCTGAAAACCAGCGGCGGCAAGGGCTTGCACGTCGTGGTACCAATCAAGGGCAACCATGACTGGGACACGGTCAAGCGCTTCTCGCAGGCGATCGTGCACCACATGGCGCAAACGCTGCCCGAGCGCTTTGCCTTCAAGAGCGGCCCGAAAAACCGGGTCGGCAAAATCTTCATCGATTACCTGCGCAACGGGCAGGGCGCGACGACGGTGGCCGCATGGTCGGCGCGTTCGCGTCCGGGGCTGGGGATCTCGGTGCCGCTGGGCTGGGACGAGCTGGACACGCTGACGTCGAGCGACCAGTGGACGATCGCCAATGTGCACGAGCGGCTCGATGTGGGGAATACGCCGTGGCAGGACTACGCCACGGCGGCCAGGACACTGACCAAGGCGATGAAGCAGCTCGGGTTCGTGCCGTAGGGGTAGGGCGAGCGCGGTGCGCTAGGCTTCGTTCCGGAAGATGCCGCGCACGTTCATGGCCAGCAGCGCGACCTGCAGCGCGATGAGCGCCCACGCTTCGTCGTGCAGGCCCCAGACGATCCACAGCACATTGCTGAAGATGAAGGTCCAGAAGCCCAGGATACGGCGCTCGGCGCGCTTGGCGCCGACCAGGTAGGCGGCAATCAGGCTGACGGCCATCGCAGGCCATTGGAGAAAGTCGATGAATCCGTCCATCCTCACGCCGCCTTCTTGCGCGCAGGCGCCTTGCTAACTGACTTGGCCGCCGTCTTCTTCGCTGCTGGCTTGGCTGCCGGTTTAGCCGCTGCCTTGGTGGCAGTGGCACGGGCCCCTGATGTCGCCGCCGCCTTGCGCGCACGTGGCGGCGGCTGGTCATCGTCGCTATCCTCGTCGTCGGCCGGCTTGCGCGACTTGCGAGGTGGCGGATCGTCGTCATCATCATCGTCGTCAAGGGCGGCCAGCGCCGCCTTGGCCGGCTTCTTGCCAAGGCTGGCCTGGAGCAGGGCGACCAGGTCGATGACCTTGCCGGTGGTGCGCTTTTCCTTCTCAGGCTCGGGCTGCGTGATGGTCTTGGTCTGCTTGGCCTTGATCTTCTTCTTGACCAGGGCCAGCACGTCTTCGCGGTAACTGTCGTGGTACTGTGCTGGCGCCCAGTCTTCGCTCATGCCCTCGACCAGGGCCATCGCCATCTTGAGTTCCTTGACGGTGACGGCAGCCGTTTTGGAATTGGGCGACGGGATCTTGAGTTCACCCGCGTCGCGCATCTCGTCCGGATAGCGCAGCGTATTGAGCACGATCGTGTCGCCCACGCAGATCAGCGCCGCCAGATGCTGCTTGACGCGGATGACCACGTGCGCGATCCCGATCTTGCCCGCTTCGCGCAGCGTCTCGCGCAAGAGCGCATAGACTTTCGCGCCGCCTTTGCCGGGCGCCAGGTAATAGGGCTGGTCGTAGTAGATCAGCGGCACGTCGCCGGCATCGACGAAGGCCTGGATGTCGATCGTCTGCGTCGCTTCCGGGTTGGCGCGGCGCAGGTCTTCGTCCGACAGCACGACGTACTCGCCGTCCTCGTACTCATAGCCCTTGACGATGTCGTCCCACACGACTTCCTTGCCATTGCCCTTGTTGTAGCGTTTGAACCCGACCGGCGAAAAATCACGCCGGTCGAGCATCGTCAGGTCGAGCCCCTTGGTCTCGACCGCGGGGTACATATCGACCGGAATGTGGACCAGTCCGAAACTGATCGCGCCCTTCCACATGCTGCGTGCCATTGCCTGCTCCTCGCTGTGGGTCCGTTATTCGCCAACGACGCCGGTCACTGGCAACACGATGCCCGTGATGTAGCCCGAGCACACGGGCGAGGCCAGGAACACGTAGGCGGGCGAGAGTTCTTCAGGCTGGGCCGGGCGCCGGTAGTCGGTGCTGGCGCCGAATTCGGTGATGTCGTCAGGGCCCTTGTCGGCCGGGTTCAGCGGCGTCCAGACAGGGCCTGGCGCCACCGCGTTCACGCGGATGCCCTGGTCGAGCAGGCTGCCGGCCAGCGACATCGTGAATGCGTGGATCGCGCCCTTGGTCGACGAATAGTCGATCAGCTTGGCCGAGCCTTTCAGGCCGGTGACCGAGCCCGTATTGATGATCGACGCCCCGCGCTTGAGGTGCGGCACGACGGCCTTGGCCATGTGGAAGTAGCCGAAGATATTGGTGCGGAAGGTTTCTTCGAAACGCTCTTCGGTGATATCGAGGATCGAATCGGCGTGTTCCTGGAATGCGGCGTTGTTGACCAGGACGTCCAGTCGGCCAAACTCCTTGACCACCTGCTGCACGGCGTCGTTGCAGAATGCCGGATCCTTGACGTCACCCGCGATCGTGATGCAGCGGCGGCCTTCGGCCTCGATGCAGCGCTTGGTTTCTGCCGCATCGACATCTTCGTTCAGATACATGACCGCGACATCGGCGCCTTCCCGTGCGAACAGCACCGCGACTGCGCGTCCAATGCCCGAGTCGGCGCCGGTGACGATGGCGGCCATGCCGTCAAGCTTGCCGCTGCCCTTGTAGCCCTCGGCCATGAATTTTGGCTTGCTTTCCATATCGGCTTCGAGCCCCGGCTTGGCCAGGTGCTGCGCCGGCATTGGCGGCGCTGGCTGGTCAACCCCGGTCTGGACGGCTTCTTTGCTCTCGGAGTCGTTCTTCTTGGCGTCGCGCGCGTCCTGTTCTTCCTGGATGGCGCGCTGCTTTGCTGCCACGTCGTCTTGATGTGCCATGGTGGTTCTCCCGTGAGTGTGGTTTCGTTTGCAAGAGTATTCGGCGCGCACCCTGGTGCGACGGTGCGCTCCCACACACAGGACGACAATTGCTATGCTTGGCACGCCCGCTTATGGCAAACTTGCCGTGCAGCCATGCCGACAGGGCGCGGCTGGACCTACCTCTGGAGAATCACCATGCATCAAGAAGACGGCGCGCGCGAGGACTTTACCTGCGTCTTCGTCAATCCCGTCGGCCAGCGCCGCGCCGATTTCCAGCACGGCTGCGATGGCATGTTCGCCAATCTGCGCGTGGCGGCAGGGGCCGAGCAGGCGCGCGCGCTGCTGGCGCGCGAACCGGCCGACCTGCTCGTGCTGGACCTGGAACGCTGCGACCTCGCCATCGACCTGGCGGCGCTGGGCGCCCTGGTCGCCGAGCGCGCCGGCGCGCCGGTGCTGGTGCTGTGTCCTTTCACGAACGCGCGCTGGCTGCCGGCGCTGATGGCCTTCGGTCCGCTCGACTATGCCATCGGCCCGCTGCGCGCGCAGCAGACCCGCGCGCTGCTGGCCGCGCGCATGCGCGCTGGTTTCAGTGTCGCGGCCCCAGGCTTGCCCACACCATCGGAAACCGAACTGCGCACACTGCTGGCAGTGCGCAGCGCCTGTCAGCAGGCACTGGCCGATGCCGACGACAGCGCGCGCTTTGCCGAGCACCTGTGCGCCGCGCTGGCCGGCTGGCCGGGCGTCGTGCATGCGGCGCTGTTCCAGCACCGCGATGGCGACCTGCATCTCGAGGCCGAGCAGGGTGTGGAAGGGCTGCACCTGATGGCTCTGCTCGCGCACGATGGCCGCTTGCTGCACTCGCCGCTGCGCCATGCCTTCCCCGGCCTGCTGGCGGCAGCGACAGGCGAATTCACGCTGCTCGATACGCTCGACAAGGCGGGAGAGCCGGCGCTGGCGGCGCGCCTGGACACCTTTGGCGCGCGCATGGTCGTCGGCGTGCCGATCCCGGCACCCGGGCCGGGCAAGCCGATGGGTTCCCTGTGCCTGCTGTTTGGCGACGCGCGGCCTTTTTCGCCCGCGCAGTTGCAGGCACTGGACGATCTGGCCGGGCTGGCCGCGCATGGCCTGCGCATGGCCGAGGTCACGCGCGAGAACGAGGCGCTGCTGGCGCGCATCACGCATCTCGCCACGACCGACGCCCTGACCGACCTGGCCAACCGCCGCCACGGCGAAGGTTTACTTGAACAGGAAATCAAGCGTGCACGCCGCTACCGGTTGCCGCTGGCACTGATCGTCTTCGACATCGACCGCTTCAGCCAGATCAACGACACGTTCGGTCACCCGGTGGGCGACCTGGTGCTGCGTACGGTGGCTGATACGGCGCGCGCGCTGCTGCGCGCGAGCGATGTGCTGGTGCGCTCTGGTGGTGAGGAATTCCAGGTCATCGCATCGCACACAAGCGCGATTGACGCGCTGAAGATGGCCGAGAAGCTGCGCGCGGCCATCGAGCAGGTCGAAATACCCGGGTGTGACCACGTGACGATCAGCCTCGGCGTGGCCCAGTTGGGCGAGGGCGAGAGCGGCGACTCGATGGCAGTACGTACCCACGCTGCATTGGCGCGCGCCAAACGGGCCGGCCGCAACTGCATCGAGCTGGCGATGTCCTGACGCGTTCGGGTGCAGCGCGCACCTTCGCGGTGCGCATCGCTGGCAAAACAGGCGTCCCACGCCACGTAAGGACGCTGGCACGCATCGTGCTGTTTCATCAAGCATGCGCGATTGCACCTCCACCGATGCACCCACCGTCTTCCCCGCCTGGCAAGCCAGCCTGGCGCTGGGCTTCGTGCGCGATGGCGCCACGACGCGCCTCGTGCGCCGCACGCACCGCGGGCCGCTGCGGGTCCAGAAGGCGCTGTATCCCGAAGGCCCGGGCGCCTGCCACGTCATCGTCGTACACCCGCCGGGTGGCGTGGTCGGGGGCGACCGGCTCGAGATCGATGTCGACGCCGGCCCCGCATGCAGCGTGCTCGCCACCAGTCCCGGCGCGGCCAAGTGGTACCGCGCCAACGGCCGCGTGTCGCAGCAGGCGGTGCGCCTGCGCGTTGGTGCGGGCGCCGCCATCGAATGGCTGCCGCAGGAAACCATCTTCTATGACGCGGCCAGCGTCGATCTCGACCACGAGGTCGATCTGGCTGCTGGCAGCACCTATATCGGCAGCGAAGTGCTGTGCTTCGGCCGCGTGGCCGCCGGCGAAGCGTTCACACGTGGACGGATAAGCCAGCGCACGCGCATTCGCCAGGAGGGCCGCCTGCTGTGGTGGGAGCAGGGCATCCTGACTCCCGACGGCATTGCCAGCCCCCTCGGCATGCGCGGCCATGCGGTGTGCGCGACCTTGCTTGCTGTCGGCCGGCCCGTGCCCGCCGCGCTGCAGGCGCACGTACGCGCGCTCGACCCGCAGCTGGCCTCGAGCCAGGTGAAGTCGGTGTTCGTCGCGCGTTATCTCGGCCACGACGGCGAAGCGGCGCGCGCCGTCATGGCGCAGGTGTGGGCGTTGCTGCGGCCTTATCTGCTCGAGCGCCCGGCGTGCCCGCCGCGCATCTGGCTCACCTAGACTGGCTCACTTGATACGGACCCGCCCATGGACCTGACGCCCCGCGAAAAAGACAAGCTGCTGATCTTTACCGCTGCGCTGCTGGCCGAACGCCGGCGTGCGCGCGGCCTCAAGCTCAATTACCCCGAAGCCGTGGCCCTGATCACGGCCGCCATCATGGAAGGCGCGCGCGATGGCCGCAGCGTGGCCGAGCTGATGAGCGAAGGCACGACGATCCTCGCGCGTGGCGACGTGATGGAAGGCGTGCCCGAAATGATCCCCGATATCCAGGTCGAGGCCACGTTCCCGGACGGGACCAAGCTCGTGACCGTCCACCATCCGATTCCCTAGCCGGAGCCCAGCGTGATCCCAGGCGAATACTTTCTAGACGACGGCGATATCGAACTCAACGTCGGTCGGCGCACGCTGACCGTGGTCGTGGCCAATGCGGGCGACCGGCCAGTGCAGGTCGGCTCGCACTACCACTTTTATGAAGTCAATCCGGCGCTGCAGTTCGAGCGGGACAGCACGCTCGGCATGCGGCTGAACATCGCGGCCGGCACGGCGGTGCGCTTCGAGCCGGGCCAGCGCCGCACGGTGGAACTGGTCGACCTGGCGGGCGAGCGGATCGTGCATGGTTTCCAGGGCCGCGTGTCAGGGCCACTGCCCGCGGCCGTGCCTTTCATCCCAGGGGAGGGATGATGGTCACGCTCAGCCGCCAGGCCTACGCCGACATGTATGGCCCGACCACGGGCGACCGCATTCGCCTCGCGGACACCGAGCTCGTGATCGAGATCGAGCGCGACTTCGCAACCTATGGCGAAGAGGTCAAGTTCGGCGGCGGTAAAGTGATCCGCGACGGCATGGGCCAGTCGCAGCGCCTGCGCGAGGGCGTGATGGACACAGTCATCACCAACGCCGTCATCGTCGACCACTGGGGCATCGTCAAGGCGGATATCGGGATCAAGGATGGCCTGATTGCCGCCATCGGCAAGGCCGGCAACCCGGATATCCAGCCGAATGTCACGATGGCCATCGGCGGGGCGACCGAGATCATCGCCGGCGAAGGCATGATCGTCACGGCCGGCGGCGTCGATACGCACATCCATTTCATCTGCCCGCAGCAGATCGATGAAGCGCTGTACTCGGGCATCACGACGATGCTGGGCGGTGGCACCGGACCCGCGGTCGGCACGGCCGCCACGACCTGCACGCCGGGCGCCTGGCACATTCATTCGATGCTGCAGGCGGCCGACGCGTTCCCGATGAACCTGGGCTTCTTCGGCAAGGGCAATGTCAGCCAGCCCGGCCCGCTCGAAGAGCAGGTCCATGCCGGCGCCGTGGGCCTGAAGCTGCACGAGGACTGGGGCAGCACGCCCGCGGCGATCGACAACTGCCTGTCGGTGGCCGAACGGCTGGACGTGCAGGTGGCGCTGCACTCCGACACGCTCAACGAGGCGGGCTTTCTGGAGTCGACCGTGGCGGCGTTCAAGGGCCGCACGATCCACACCTTCCATACCGAGGGCGCGGGCGGTGGCCACGCCCCGGATATCATCGCGGCCGTGGGTTACGACAACGTGCTGCCCTCGTCGACCAATCCCACGCGCCCGTTCACGGTCAATACGCTCGACGAGCATCTGGACATGCTGATGGTCTGCCACCACCTCGACCCGGCGATTGCCGAAGACGTGGCGTTTGCCGAGTCGCGCATCCGGCGCGAGACAATCGCCGCCGAGGACATCCTGCACGACCTGGGCGCGATCTCGATGATGTCGTCGGACTCGCAGGCGATGGGCCGCGTGGGCGAGACGATCATGCGCACCTGGCAGACGGCGCACAAGATGAAGGCCCAGCGCGGCGCGTTGGCAGGCGACTCGTCACGCAACGACAACGTGCGCGTCAAGCGCTACATCGCCAAGTACACGATCAATCCCGCCATCACGCACGGCATCGCGCACGTCGTCGGCTCGCTCGAGGTGGGCAAGATCGCCGACATCGTGCTGTGGCGGCCGGCCTTCTTTGGCGTCAAGCCGTCGATGGTGGTCAAGGGCGGCATGATCGCCGCCAGCCTGATGGGCGACCCGAATGCATCGATCCCGACGCCGCAGCCGGTGCATTACCGGCCCATGTTCGGCGCCTTTGGCGGCGGCCTGCGCAAGTCGTTCACCTTTGTTTCGCAGAGTGCGTTCGACGCTGGCATCGCAGGCACGCTGGGACTGAACAAAACGACCATTGCCGTGCGTGGCACGCGTGGCCTGCGCAAGCGCGACATGATCCACAACGGCGCCACGCCGCACATGGAAGTCGATCCCGAAACCTATGAAGTGCGCGCCGACGGCCGCCTGCTGGTGTGCGAAGCGGCGAGCGTGCTGCCGCTGGCGCAGCGTTACTTCCTGTTCTAGAGGCCATCCATGATTTCACTGCATACCCGCATCGCTGTCGCCGACGTCGTGCATGACACGCTGGTGCTACCGTTCGAACAACGGGAGCGCTGCCGCCAGCGCGCGCGCCTGGCCTCGGGTGAAGAGGTCGCGCTGTTCCTCGTGCGCGGCACGGTGCTGCGCGATGGCGATCTGCTGCTGGGCGAAGGTGGGCGTGTCGTGCGCGTCGAGGCCGCGCTGGAGCCGACGTATGTCGTGCGCTGCAGCGACGCGACGCTGCTGGCCCGCTGCGCATTCCACCTGGGGAACCGGCATACGCAGACGCAGGTGGGGCCCGGCTGGCTGCGCATCCGTGTCGATCCGGTGCTGCGCGAGATGGTCGCAGGGCTGGGCGCCGACGTTGGTGAAGAACTGGCGAAATTCGAGCCGGAGGCGGGGGCATATGGTGGCGGTCATGGTCACCATCACGAACAGGGGCCGGGCGGCTTGCTGGCGCCGGTGCCGCTGCGCCAGAAGATTCACCGCCCGTCGGACGTTGCGCCAATAGCACCGGATCCGACATGAACGCCGCCAGCCTGCTGCACCTGCTGCAGTTTGCCAGCCCGGCCTTGCCGATCGGTGGCTACAGCTATTCGCAGGGCCTTGAAGCGGCGCTCGAAGAAGGCCTGGTCACAGATGCCGACAGCGCCCGCGCGTGGATCGTGCGCTACCTCGATGACGTGGTGGCGCGCTGGGATGCCCCTGTGCTGTGGCGTCTTTTGACAGCGTTCGCGGCGCGCGACGCCGAAGCGATCGCGCAGTGGGGCGGGTGCTTCCTGGCGTCGCGCGACACGGCCGAACTGCGCGCCGAATCGGTCCAGATGGGCTATTCGCTGAGTCGCCTGATCGCGGAGCTGGGCGTGGCCGACACGCGCGCGCTGGGCGAGGACGTCACGCTGCCGCTGGCGTTTGCCTGCGCGGTCGACGGACTCGATATTCCGCATGAAGAAGCGCTGCTGGCGATGGTGTTCGCGTGGGTCGAGAACCAGGTGCTGGTGTGCGTCAAGTCGGTGCCGCTGGGGCAGGTGGCCGGCCAGCGCCTGCTGCTGTCGCTGCGGCCCGAGATCGAGCGCGCCGTTGAACTGGCGCGGGGTTTGCCGGACGACGAAATGTCGAACTGGGCGCCCGGCCTGTCGATGCTGTCGATGCGCCACGAAGTGCAGCATGGCCGCCTGTACCGGTCGTGATCATTGTTGATGAAGGAGGAAGCATGACAACATCCAATCCGCTGCGGGTCGGCATTGGCGGGCCGGTTGGCTCGGGCAAGACCGCGCTGTGCGAGCTGCTGTGCCGCCACATGCGCGACGACTACGACATGGCCGTGATCACCAACGATATCTACACGCGCGAAGACATGGACATCCTGCTGCGCGCCGGCGCGCTCGCGCCCGAGCGCCTGATGGGCGTCGAGACGGGCGGCTGCCCGCACACGGCGATCCGCGAAGACGCATCGATCAACCTGGAAGCCATTGCGCGCCTGCAGGCCGATTTTCCGGACCTGCAACTGGTGCTGGTCGAATCGGGTGGCGACAACCTGGCTGCGACCTTCAGCCCGGAGCTGTCCGACCTGACGCTGTACGTGATCGACGTCGCGGGCGGCGAGAAGATCCCGCGCAAGGGCGGGCCGGGCATCACGCGCTCGGACCTCCTGATCATCAACAAGACCGATCTGGCGCCGCATGTCGGGGCGGACCTGTCGGTGATGGCGAGCGATGCACGGCGCCAGCGTGGCGAACGGCCCTTCGTGTTTACCAATCTGCGCACGGGCGAGGGCGTGCAGGACGTGGTCGCGTTCATCCGCGAGCAGGGCTTGCTCGACGCAGTCCACCAATAACACCAGGGAGACGACCATGACGATACATCCGACTTCGCTGCACCACGCCTTCCGCCATCAGCTGGCACGCGCGGGCGTGGCCGTGACCGCCCTGACACTGGCGCTGCCGGCGGCCGCGCATCCCGGGCACGCGCCCGACAGCGGCTTCGTGGCCGGTCTGCTGCACCCGGTAACGGGCGTCGACCATTTGCTGGCGCTGCTCGCGGTCGGTCTCTGGAGCCGCCAGCAGCACGGCTACCTGCTCGCGCCGACGTTTCTCGTGATGATGGCGCTGGGCGCGGCCAGCAGCGGTGGCGTCGCGTTGCCGGCACTCGAACTGTCAATCGCGGCGACCGTGCTGCTGCTGGGCGGGTTGGCGGCATATGCGCCGCGTCTGGATGCGCGGATGCCGCCGCAGATGGCGGTACTCACCGTCGGCGCCTGCGCCTTTGTGCATGGACTCGCGCACGGCAATGAACTGACCGGCGTGGCCAGTGGCGCCGGCTTCATCCTGGCCAGCGCCGTGCTGATGCTGCTGGGCGCGATCCCGGGCGAGCGCCTGCGCCGGCCACTGGCTGCGGCCATCGGCGCGGCGGGTATCTGGCTCGTGGCGCTGGCCGGCTGATGCCCGGCCGGTACGGGTAATTATGCTACGCTAGCGCTCTTTTTACCGTCGGCCGTCCCGGCCAGGACTTTCCATGCTTGAGTGGTTGCGCCCGTACCGGCGCGCCGCGCTGCCGGGCGATATCAGCGCCGGCATCGTGGTGGCGATGATGATGATCCCGCAGGGCATGGCCTATGCACTGGTGGCGGGCCTGCCGCCGGCCGTCGGTATCTACGCCAGCATCATCCCGCCCTTGCTGTATGCGCTGTTTGGCACCAGCACCACGCAATCGGTCGGGCCGATGGCGATCATTTCCCTGATGACGGCGTCCACGCTGGCGCCGCTGGCCACGCCCGGCACCGCGCTGTATGGCGTGCTCGCCGCGCAACTGGCTTTGCTATCCGGCCTGGTCCTGCTGCTGTGCGGGCTGCTGCGCATCGGCTTTCTTGCCAACTTCTTTTCACGGCCCGTGATGAGCGGCTTCACCATCGGCTCGGCGATCGTCATCGCATGGGGCCAGCTGCGCACGCTGGTGGGCGGCTCCATCGAAATCGGCATGACGCCGCACTGGCCGAGCATCCTGCTGGGCGTGGGCTCGCTCGTGCTGCTGCTGGCCGCGCGCAGCCACCTCGCACCGCTGCTGCGCCGGTTGCGCGTGCCGGCAGCGGCGGCGGACGTCGGGGCCAAGCTGGCACCGATTGCCGTCGTGCTGGGCGCGATGGCCCTCGTGCAGCAGCTGGGTCTCGTGCAGATGGGGGTGGCGACGACGGGCGCCGTGCCGACCGGTTTGCCGGGCCTGAACCTGGCGACGTCGTCACAGCACTGGCAGGCCTTGCTGCAACCGGCGCTCCTGATCGGCTTCATGGTGTTCTTGATCAGCATGTCCGGCGCGCAGGCGCTGGCGCTCAAGCGGGGCGGCGAGAAACTGGTGAGCAACCGCGAACTGGTCGGCCTGGGCGCGGCGAATATCGGCAGCGCGCTGACGGGCGGCTTTCCTGTCACCGGGAGCATGTCGCGTTCGGCCGTCAATTTCGCGGCCGGCGCCAACACGCAACTGGCCAGCATGATCACGGCGGGCCTGCTGGCGCTGGCGCTCGTGCTGCCCACCGGTTGGCTTGCGCTGCTGCCGCTGCCGACGCTGGCCGCAACGATCATCGTGGCCGTGCTCGGGATGCTCGACCTGTCGACGCTGCGCACCGCCTGGCATTACGACCGCGCCGATGCGCTGGCGCTGCTGGCCACGGCCGGCGGGGTGCTGCTGCTGGGCGTCGAAGCGGGCGTGCTGGTGGGGGTGGCGCTGTCGATGGTCGTGCTGATCTGGCGCGCCAGCCGGCCGCATATCGCGGTGCTGGGGCGCATCCATGGCACCGAACACTTCCGCAATGTCGAGCGCTATTCGGCCGAGACGACGCCGGGTCTGCTGATGCTGCGGGTCGATGCCGGTCTGTTCTTCGGCAATGTGGATGCAGTCAACGAGCGGATCGACGAAGAACTCGTCGCCCATGCGGGCACGCGCCATCTGGTGCTGGTGCTGTCGGCCGTGAATGCGATCGACACGTCGGCGCTGTTCGGGCTGGAGGAGTTGAACAGCTCGCTGAACCGGCGCGGTGTGCTGATGCACCTGGCCGAAGTGAAGGGGCCGGTCATGGACCGGCTCAAGGAAAGCGATCTGCTGGGTAAGCTCAACGGCCAGGTGTTCCTGAGCGCCGCCATTGCGTGGGACCAGCTGGCCGGATCGCGTGCTGCCGGCACGCCGGCCGCGGCCGCGCAGCCGGCGGGTAAGCTGTAGGCGTTCGCATGCGCTGCGGCGTCAATGCCACGGATAATTACAAGGCGGCTGACTGCTGCGCGATGAACTCCCTGAACCATTGTTGAGCGGGGTTGCTGTCGCTACGGCGATGCCATATCAGGTGAAACGTGATTTCCGGCAGGCCCAAGGGTGGCGCGAACATGACAAGCCGATGGCTGGCCTGCGAATCATCCGCTACACGCTTGAGGATGGTGGCAGCCATGTTAGTGCGCGCAATGACCGCGGGCACGGCAAACAGTTGTGGCAAGGTCAAGGCAAGCTTGCGTTGCTTGCCGTGCTGCGCGAGGGTTTGATCGACAAGACCGTGCAACTGCCCTTCGGGTGATACGAGCACGTGCTGCAGGTCGAGATAGGTGCGCAAGTCCATCGGGCCACTGGCCGCCGGATGGTCGGTCGACACGATCGTGACAAACGCATCGCGCATGAGCGGTCGGGTCATGACGCGGGCATCCATCACGGTCGGCGCCACGCCAATGGCGACATCGATCGATCCGGCATCGAGCAGATCGACCGCAGTATCCCGGTCGTTATACGCGAACACATTCAACGATATGCCGGGCGTGGCGCGTTCGAGCGCTTCCACAAGCGCTGGTAGCAGGACCAGCGTGGGATAGTCCTGCAGGCCCAGTCTGAACGTCACTGACGCCGTCGCGGGTTCAAACGCGGGCTGCGTCAGCATCGCCAATTCGATCTGACGCAGGGCCGCAGCCACGGGCGAGGCCAGATCGCGTGCGCGTGCGGTGGGAACCAGGCCGGCACTGCTGCGCTGGAACAGGGGATCGCCCAACAAGGTACGCAGCCGGGACAGGGCAGCGCTCATCGCCGGCTGGCTGACGCCCACCTGGGTTGCAGCACGCGTGACATTGCGTTCGTTCATCAACGCGTCGAATGCGACCAGCAAATTCAAATCCAGGCCATGAAAATCCATGGAGCGAATAATACGGTATATCGCTTATTTGTTGGACTGATTGCTCCGCGCAGAACACACTGGCGCCTCATTCAACTTCGAGCAGATCCTTCCGATGACGATATCAACGACCGCCTTGTCGCTCCAGCTACGTACCGAACTCAACGTCGTGGAAACGCTGTACCGCGCGTTCAGCGAACAGAATCCGGATCTTGTCGATGCCGTGCTCGCCCCGGCATGGGAGGATATTCCGCTGGCCCCGGGTCAGGGCCCGGGTCCTGCTGGCATCAAGCCGATCATTGGTATGCTGGCGGCCGCATTTCCGGACGTGCACATCACCATCCATGACACGATTCAGGCGCCCGGGAAGGTTGCCGTACGCGCAGAGATCAGCGGGACGCATCTGGGCGAGCTGTTCGGCATCGCGCCCACCGGCAAGAAAGTCAGCTTCCGGTTGCACGAGTTTCACACGCTCGAAGGCGGCCTGATCACCACCACCTGGCACATGGAGGACTGGTTTGGTCTCTTCCTGCAGCTTGGCCAGTTCCCGCCACAAGGCTGAACCTTTTTACCGCCACTGAATACCGCTACTGAGCGGCGTCAGGCCCGCTTGCGCTGCGCAGGTTGCTCGTCGCGTGACGGGGCCAGCACGATCGGCGCGGCATTCTCCGGGTACAGCGCCTGGCTGCCCACGTAGACGGCGCGGATGGCGTCCATGTCGCGCTCGACGTCGCCGGTCGGCGTCATCGTGTCGACGAGGCTCAGCTCTTTCTTGCCATAGTCAAAACGCACCAGCACCATCGGCACGTTGGCCGTAACGGCCAGGTGGTAGAAGCCGCTTTTCCAGTTGGGACGGTAGGCGCGCGTGCCTTCGGGCGTGATGCCGATCCAGAACGATGGCGCAGCGAGCATGGTGTCGGCCAACTGGCGCGTTGCGCCCATCGGCGCGCGGCGGTCGACCGGGACGCCACCCCAGTGGCGCATCAGGCGGCCCATCGGCCCCCGGAACAGCGTGTCCTTGGCCAGCCACTTGAACTGCGTGCCCATGGCCCACGTCGCCAGCAGGCCGATCGGGAAATCCCAGTTCGACGTGTGCGGATAGATGACGCAGACGCCGTGCGGCCCTGGCAACGGTTTGAAGAACACCTTCCAGCCGAAACACTGCAGTACGCGCAGCGCCGCGCGCTGGCGCAGGGTGGGCAGGGCTGCAGGGCGCAGCAGGTAGTCGGTCATCGGGTCTCCGGAGGGTGGCGTCAGTCATCTGCAAGGGCTGCAGTTCTCACGCTCGATAAAATCAAGCGTGCGATTCTAGCCCGCGCCGGAAGGGGTCACAAGCAAAATAGTGGTGGCGGGTATGCGCTGTGGTTATCATGTCGTTGTCCGATTCACCACATTATGATGAGAAAAACACCGTTGCTATGACCATGGCCATCACGATTTACCACAATGCCCGCTGCGGCACATCGCGCAACACGCTGGCCGCCATCCGCGACGCCGGTCACGAACCGCAGATCGTCGACTACCTGGCCAACCCGCCAACACGAGACACGCTGACCCGCTTGATTGCCGATGCGGGCATCACGGTGCGGGAGGCCGTGCGCAGCAAGGAAGCGGTTTTCACCGAATTGGGGCTGGACCAGCCGGGCACCAGCGACGCTGCGCTGCTGGACGCGATGGCCGCGCATCCGATCCTGATCGAGCGGCCGTTTGTCGTGACACCCAACGGCGTGCGGCTATGCCGGCCGTTTACGCGCGTCAGCGAGATCCTGTAAGCGGTCCGCCCACGATCACGGGCATGTACGTGTCCAGGAACTCAGCAGGCATGCGGCGCGGCCGGCCGCTCGAGAGTTCGATGCAGACCAGGTCCCAGCGGCCGCGCAGCACCGTCGCGCCATCGCTGTCGCGCACGAGCTGGAAGCGCCGTTCCATCGACAGCTTGCCATCGCCGCCCACCAGCCAGGTGGCCAGGCGCAGGGCTTCGCCACCGACCGTGGGCAGCAGGTAATCGTATTCGCCGCGCCGGATCGCCATTGCCCGGTCCAGGCGCCGGTAGTCGTCGAGTGACAGGCCGAGGCTGTCGGAGTGCGCCCAGCCGGCCTGCTCGCACCAGCGCACGTACACGGCATTGTTGGTGTGGTTCAGGCCATCGATGTCGCCGGCCTGTGGCGTCACCGCCAGGATGAACGGTTGCGGATAATCCCAGTCCAATGTGTTGTCTCCGTGAGCGGCATGGGGCCGCAAGTCCGGCCATTTTACGGCAGGGTCGCGTGACGGTGGATGGCGACCGCGCGACGCGTGCCGGCAGTTCAGTCGGGCTTGAACTCCACCCGGGTCGGGCATCGGACCGTGCCAGCAAAGCCACCACCACCGGCCTTGTCGAACAGCGCCGCGCCGCCAGCCTGGGCGCCGAACGGGCTCGGCCTGATGCCGCCGCCAGTGCGGCACCAAGTACGCCCGCCCTGGCGGAAGCGGTACACGACGACGCCATCCGGCGCTGTATAACTTTCCGATGTCAGCGTGCGCGAGGTGTCTACGCGGGCGTCGCCGACGGCCTGTGCAAAGCGCTGCCACTTGTTGTCGCCTGGGTCGAGCGGCGCCAGTTTGCCCTTGCGCAGCTCGTGATCGACCGCGCCTGCCGTGCGTTTGCCGCGGCTGGCCAGGCTGTCGTCGCCTGTGGCGGTGGTGTCTTGTGCTGAGCCGGGTGGGGTGGGGAACGCTTCTGCGGCGGGTTCGCTCGTGGCTGCAGGCGGTGCGGTGTCTGCAGGCGCTGGTGTGATCGGTTGTAGCGCTACTGGCGGCGCCGGTGGGGCAGCGCGCGCAGGAACTGCTTGCGCTGCGCGCGGTCGTGGTGACGCTGCGGCAGCGGGTGCAGCGGAAGAACGAGAAGGCGCAGGCGTCAGCACTGCCACCACGATGAATTCACGGGGCGCCGGCAGATCTGCCGGCAGCACCCGCAGGCCCGTCGCCTGCAACCACCACCAGCCCAGCAGCAGGTGCAGGCCGAGGGTGAGTGCGAGCGGCCAGCCGGGCGTGCGGCGCGGCGTCAGGACCCCGGCAGCCAGCATGTGGCGATCAGCCTTTCGGTGCGCTCAGCTTCGCCTTGATCGCCACGCAGCGCTGATCGTCCTGCAGCGTATCGAGCAGCGTGCGGCGCGTGAACGCCGACAGGTCCGTCATCGTGGCTGCTGCGCGGCTCAGGCGCGCCACGCTTTGCGGCGTGCAGGTCGCCGGGATCATCGTGCCCGCATACGCGCGCATGAAGACCGGACCACCCGTCTTGTCCACCTGCGGCAGGCGCGCCAGACGTGCATCGGCATCACGCTCATTGAGCGCGCCCTGTTCAGCCGGGAAGATGCTGCCCATCGCGGTGCGGATGCGCGAGAACGGCAACGCCGTCTTCTGGTCTTCGATCTGCTTGACCCAGTCCGCCTTGACGGCGGCATCGGGACGGCCGACCGTGGCTGCCACGGCCGCGATCTGGCCGGCGTCCGACTTGTCGCGCGCGGACTCCTGCGCGATCAGGTCGAACGCGCCCGGGTAGTTGTAACGGTTCAGGTGCGCGATGATCGACCAGCGCTGCGGCTGGCCGACCGGCACGCCGGCAGCATCGACCTGGCCGCCCAGGATGCCGGCCAGGCGCGTCAGCGCGTCCGGGCTGCTGGCAACACTGACGTACTGGTTGAACCAGCGGCGCTGGAAGTCGGCATTGCCCTTGTTGGCGAGCACGCCGTCCCATGCCATCTTTTCCAGTGCCAGCGTGGTCTGGCGCGTGTAGGCGTTATCCAGGTTCATCGCATCGAGGTAGGCCTTCGACTCGCTGACCTTGCCCAGCACATCGCCCAGCAGCGTGTAATCCTTCTCGAGCGGCGCATTGTTCAGCGCCACGGCGATGAAGTCGTTCAGTGGCATCTCGGCGTCGCGCACGCCATCCCACAGGCTCTGCCACAGCATCGCGCGCAGCAGTGGATCGTCGACCTTGGCCAGGCTGGTGCGCGCGGTGGCGAATGAGCGCTTGTCCAGCTTGACCTTGGCGTAGCCCCAGTCCTGGTAGTTTGGGTAGACCAGATCCGGGCACGCTGTGCCGTTCATGTCCGGCACCGCGGTCCTGGCGCCGGTGTAGGTGACAGGGACGTTCTTCACCAGTGTCAGCTTGCCGCCGTCGAGCTTGAAAGCGCCGATCTGCACGCGCTGTTCGCGCAGCGTCGGCAGGTCTTTCGATGGCGCGGTCTGCGCCAGCGTGAAGTTGCGGATCTTGCCACCGCTGCAGCTGTAGTTCGCGGCGATGGTGTTTACGCCGGCGTTGTACAGCCACTGTTTGGTCCAGCCGGACAGGTCGCGGCCCGCCGCTTCACCGAGGCTGCCGATGAAATCGTCGAGCGTCGCGTTCTTCCACGAGTACTTGACCAGGTAGTTGTGCACGCCCTTGCGAAACACGTCCTCGCCCAGCAGGTGGCGCAGCTGCTTGAGCGTCGAGCCGCCTTTGGAATAGGTGATCGCATCGATGTTGTCGAAGGCATTGCTCGACGACGGCACCGGCACTTCGATCGGGTGCGTGCTCGCGGTCTGGTCCTGGATGTAGGCGCGCTGCTTGCCGCTCTGGTAGAACTTCTGCCACGAATCCTTGAACTCGGTCGATTCGACCGTCGCCAGTACGCCCATGAAGGACGCGAAGCTTTCGTTGAGCCACAGGCCGTTCCACCACTTCATGGTCACCAGGTTACCGAACCACTGATGCGCCATCTCGTGCATGATCACTTCGGTCAGCGACTGCTTCTGCTCGGCCGTCATATTGGCCACGCCGTAGCGCGCTTCAGCAAACGTGATCGCGCCGGCGTTTTCCATCGCGCCGTACAGGAAGTCCGGCACGATCAGCTGGTCGTACTTTTCGAACGGATACGGGACGCCGAAGTATTCTTCGAAGAAGCCGAGGCCGGCCTTGGTCTGGCGGAACCAGTCGTCTGGCACCACCAGCTTGGCCAGTGACTGGCGCGCGAACAGGCGCATCGGGTACTTGCCGCTGTTGTCTTCCCAGACCTGGTACGGGCCGGCGTGCAGCGAGAAGTTGTACGGGCTGAGGCGCTTGGTGGTCTTGAAGGTCCAGTGGCGGTTCGCGCCACGCTCGTCGACCTTGGTTTCGCGCGTGGTCGTGACCACGTGCCAGTCGCGCGGCGCGGTAACCGACACCGTGTAGCTGGCCTTCAGGTCGGGTTGGTCGAACACCGCGAACATCTGCTGGGCCGCGACCGGCTCGAAGTGCGAATAGGTGTAGACGCGGCCATCGGCCGGATCGACCATGCGGTGCAGGCCTTCGCCATTGGTGCTGTGCAGGCGCTCGTAATCGATGACGACCGTGTTGCGGCCCTTGGCCAGGCTGGCGGCGTCGAGCGTGACGAACCATTTGTTGTAGCGCGTGGCGACCGGCTTGCCGTTGACGCTGACCGATTTGACAGTGGCGTCCTTCAGGTCGAGCGTGACGGGCGCGTCGACGTCCTTGAGGTCGAACGTCACGGTCGTGGTGCCGGCAAAGGTTTCCTTGCCGGTCAGCGTGAAGTCCAGCACATAGTCCACGTTCGATACGCGCGCAGAGCGGGCAAAGGCGTCGACCTGCGACAGGAACGGCGTCTCGGCGCGCGCGCCCTGAGCCGCCGGCGCAGCATTGACGGCGCCGCCCAAGGCGATGGCGGAAGCGATGGCAAGCGCCATGGCGCGGTGTGCTGGAACGTTCACTGAAAATCCTCTCTCGGTAGGCGCATCGAGACGTGCGCGCAGTAACAATCTAACAATCGCGCAAGAATATCACTAACGTTCGTGGCTGGACACCCGTCACAGCTAACCTTTTTTGGCCATGCATATGGCATGCATATGCTTCAATCCGGCGTCAATACAAAAAAACGGCTCAGTCAACCTTATCTGTTGATGACGCCGACTGCGATGCAGAACAACTGTTCTGCGGAACTGAGCCGCCCACCGTCCAAGGCCCAGCGCCATCCAGGTAATTGGGCAAGTAGCGCGATGCCACCCCGCGAAAGCCCAGTAGCCAAGCCTTGAAGCGTCCGTGGTACGCGTTTACGTTCTGTACGTGGATGGCGCGGCTTCCCGAATGCCTGACGTGCACGCCGGCGCGCAGATTGACGGTCTCGTGAGCAATACTGTGCTTGCGTGCAAAGGCCCGGTACGCGGCGTGGCTGTCGGTGACCAGGAGCGCCTGCGGATCAAGCCTGGGTAGCAAATCGCGTTCGAGTTGGGTGGTGGTCAGTGCGCCACGGCCAGTAACGGCATCGACGGTGCGGCCATTCCGGTCGCGCGCCACCAGGATGCAATCGAGATGGCGGGAAATACCAGGCTTGGGCGCGCGGCCGCCCCGTCGGCGTGGCGGGCGGTCGAGCGTGCGTGATCCTTTTTGCGATTCGAGAAGGAATGTTTCATCGGCCTCCACGATGCCGTTGAGCGATGCAGGCCGGTCGAGCTTGACCCATTCGAGAAAGCGGTGGCGCCACCGGAATGCCGTGTTGCGGTGCACCCCAACCTGGTCTGCGCCCTTGCGCACGGACAATGAATGGAGCAACACCTGCGAATACGCGAGCCATTTGGCCTTGTGCCTGAGCCGCGCCAGCGGCGTGCCGCTCAGGTCGTTGAACGTGCGGCCACAGGCGCAGCAGCGAAAGCGCTGCAGGTCGTTGGCGAATCCGTGCCGATTGCAGCGTTCGTTGCCACAACTGGGGCAGCAGCGCGCTGGCGCTCTGGCTTGCGCGATCAGTGCAACTACCTGGTCGAGGCCAGCTGCGGGATGCAGGGCGTCGAGCACTTGCCGGCGCTGTGGCTGATTCAGCGCTGGCAACCTGGCAAACCAGTTCTTGAAGCGGCGCGCTTTCATGATCGACTCCTGACGCGGGGACAGGCGTTGGACCATGGGACCGCTGATCAGTTCATAGCTCGGCTCTATTTAACGTTGACTGCGCCAAAAAAAACAGGACCCGCAGGTCCTGTTCGAAGAAGCGCCGCCCCTCGCCGGCGACAGCGGGCGAGGGCGCGGAGAAAGGGATGCTTACACCGTGGCCGGCAGTGCCGGATAGTCGGTGTAGCCGGTCGCGCCCGGATGGTAGAACGTGTCCGGGTTCGGCTTGTTGAGCGGTGCGTTCAGTTGCAGGCGTTCCACCAGGTCCGGGTTGGCGATGTACAGCTGGCCCCACGAGACGGCATCGGCCGTGCCGCTGGCGATCAGTTCCTCGGCCTTTTCCTTGCTCAGCTGCTGGTTCGCGATCCACACGCCGCCGAATTCTTTCTTGATCATCGGGCCCAGTTCGTCCGGGCTTTGGCCTTCGCGGGTGAAGATGAACGCGATCTTGCGGCGGCCCAGTTCACGCGCGACGTAGCCAAAGGTTTCGGCCGGCGTCGAGTCGCCCATGTCGTGCGAGTCGCGTGCCGGCGCCAGGTGCATGCCGACACGGTCGGCGCCCCAGACATCGATGCAGGCATCGGTGACTTCCAGCAGCAGGCGTGCGCGGTTCTCGATCGAGCCGCCGTATGCGTCGGTGCGCTGGTTGGTCGAGTCCTGCAGGAACTGGTCGAGCAGGTAGCCATTGGCGCCATGGATTTCCACGCCGTCGAAACCGGCCAGCTTGGCATTTTCGGCGCCCTTGCGGTAGGCCGACACGATGCCCGGGATTTCTTCGATGTCCAGCGCGCGCGGGGTGACGTATTCACGCTTCGGGCGCAGCAAGCTCACGTGCCCGTCGGGCTTGATCGCCGATGGGGCCACCGGCAGCTGGCCGTCCAGGAACGACGGGTCGGAGATGCGGCCGACGTGCCACAGCTGCAAAAAGATGCGGCCGCCAGCGGCGTGCACGGCGTCGGTCACGAGCTTCCAGCCTTCGACCTGTTCGTCGGACCAGATGCCCGGCGTGTCGGCGTAGCCCACGCCCATCGGGGTGACCGAGGTGGCTTCGGACAGGATCAGGCCTGCCGACGCGCGCTGCACATAGTATTCGGCCATCAGGGCATTGGGAACACGGCCGGCATCGGCGCGCGAGCGGGTCAGCGGCGCCATGACAATGCGGTTTGGCCATTCGAGGGCGCCGACCTTGATCGGATCAAACATGGTAGTCATCTTGTTTTCCTAGATTGCGTCGTTCAATTGGGCGAGGAAGGCCGCGATGGCTTCCTCGTTGCGATGATAAAAAACCCACTGGCCAACGCGGCGCGTGCCCACCAGGCCCGCGCGCTGCAGCGTGGCCAGGTGCGCCGACACGGTCGACTGCGACAGGCCGGTGCGCTGATCGATCAGCTTGCAGCACACGCCCATCTCGAGCGGATGTTCCTGCTCGCTGAAGTGCAGCTGCGGATCGTTCAGCCAGTGCAGGATCTGGCGCCGCACCGGGTTGGCCAGGGCCTTGTGGATCGCATCGATGTCCATCGGTTGGTTCCTTATATCGGGATCTTTCGATCCGAATATCGTCATCTTACGATATTCAAAAAAAGTCTGCTGGTGGCGGCCCGATTTTCTCTTTAGGCCTGTGGAGACCTGGCGCTGCGCCAGCTGCCGCTGGGCACTGCCTATGCCATCTGGACCGGCATCGGCACCGTCGGCACGGCGATCTTCGGCATGCTGACGCTGGGTGAACCGACCGGCGCGCTGCGCCTCCTGGCGATTGCGCTGATCATCAGCGGCATCGTGATGCTCAAGCTGCTGTCGCCGGCGTGAAGATCAGTTCTGTTCGCGTCCGAACACCGGATTCGGGCGGGTCAGGTAATACCACTCGGTGTTGGCGGCAGCGCTGGCGGCCGGGAACAGGATGCGGCCGCCGAATTCGGCGGTCACCGGCGTGCCGTCGGCGCGGGTGCCGATCAGTTCACCTTCTTCAACCGGATCGAAGCTTTTCCACGGACGCGAGAACGCATCATCTGCATGCAGCTTGTCATGCACGACCACCATCGACAGCGCTTCCATGGCGTCAAAGTCAACGGGCACCGGGTCGGGCGCGGCGATCAAGCCCAGGTGCGCCAGCGTATTCATGATGGCGCGGTAAGCGACGTCGGGCGCGGCCGGATCGTCGTGCTGGCCGGCTTCGAGCGTCAGCGCGTAGCCGCCCGTGCTGCGCATGTATTCGGTCGTGCCCACGCCGTAGCGCAACACCGTTTCCAGTTCGTCAGCACTGCGGCTGCGGCGCTGCACGCCATCGCCATAGGTCGCCAGCCAGCCATCGACAAAGCGGCGCACGCCCAGGCGGCGCGCCCAGGCACGCTCTTTTTCGGCGTGGCGGAACGGCTGCAGCGTGCCGTCATTGTCGAGCGGACCGACCATCACGAACGGTTCGCCCGTGGCGGCGAACGAGTGGATATCGAGCAGCACATCGTGCTGGCCGAGCAGGGGGCACAGCCAGTTGGCGATCTGATCTTCAAAATCCTGTGGATTGGCTTTCGGGAACAGGTCGCGGTTCAGGTTGCGGTCGCCATTGCGCGTGACCTGCTGGTACGCCAGCGGATTGACGATCGGGACGAATGTCAGGCTGCCGGCGGCGATATGCAGAGCGCCGCTGTCGATCTCGTCCATCACGCGCCGGATGGCTTTGGTGCCGCACACCTCGTTGCCGTGGGTCGCGCCCATGATGATGACGCGCGGGCCTGGCTGCAGGCCGGTGTAGTTGATCGATTTGAACTGGAACTGGCGGGGCGAAGTCATGAAGTCGGGCCGGGAAAGGAAATGTGGCGATATTCTAGCGGGAAACCCTGGCCTGACAACAGGTTTGTGCAAGCGCAAGCGACGGGGGAATTCGGGGCACGCCCGCATGGCGCGCGAGTCTGACAGGCAGACTACCCGAGCGATGCCCGGGGTCGCACCGGGAGCCACCATGTTCCGCATCCCCTTCATGCTTGCCGTTCTTTCTGCGTTGGCCGGTTGCGCCGCGACGGCTGGCACGTTCTTCAATCGCCCCGTGGTCGAAGACGACATCGGCGAAGTCGTTCGAACGGTGTCGCTATCAGCCGACAGGCGCACGGTTATCGTTGCTGCACCAGCGTATCCGCAACCGCGTTTCTGCGCCGAACCGCCCCCGGACACGGCAACGAGCATCAAGGCGAGCATCGACGCCTCCGTCACGCTACCAGGCAAAAGTGCGACGCTCAAAGATGACTTCGGCACCGCCGTCACGGTCCTTGCATCGCGCAATGCGCCGCTCGATGCATTTCGTACGGGCGTGTTCGCGCTGTGTCAGTTTTACCTGAAAGGGGCGATCAAGCCCGAGAACGTCGAACCACTGTTCAGGGTCCTGCTCAAGACCTTTGAAAACACGCAGAACTTCGTCAATGCTGCGGTCTCGACCACCAAGCCGCAGGCGGGCAAGGCGGCCGATGCTGCAGGGGCAGGGGGGAGTACTGCGGCACGTGCAGGTGCAGCGGCGGGCATGAGCGCCATGGCTGTGCAACCCGACACGCCGCCGGTCGCCACAGCCAGCCCGCCACCGGCAGCGACGCAGCCTTCGAAAGGTTAGCGCCGCCGGTTGCGTATTATCTGTGTGCGTCGATCACGCCAAATCCGGCTGGCGCATCGCCCAGATACGCCAGCACCGCATGCGCCTGGATATTCGCATCGAACTGCGCGTTGGCCGCGATCGTCGCGCGCAGGCCCGGCACGATGTCCGGCGTGTGCGGCTGACGGTACGCCTTGATCAGCAGCGCCACCAGATCGGCCGGCGCATCGGCGCGGCGCAGGCGCGCTTCGATGATGGCCAGCAGCGCACGCTGCATGCGCGGCGTGGGGTTGCGGATCTCGCCGAACACATAGGGCGTGTTGGTGATGGCCGCGCAGACGATGGTTTCCATCCGCTCGGCCTTAAGGTCGGAAGGGATGTCGAAGTAGGCTTTGTTCCAGCGGGTGTACGGGGAAGCGTGACCGCGCGGGAAGCGGTCGGCATTTTCCAGCCCCAGCGCGTAGCTGGCGCGGGCGAGCAGGTCGCCCAGAGTGTCTAGCAGTGCCATGGCAGGCTGTGTTGCGCTTGTGTCATCCCGAGAGTGTAGCGCATGCCTGCCAGGTCCGTAGGCTGGCCGCTGACGAAGCGCTTACGCGAAACGCCCGGCGCGAAAATCCTCGACCGCCTGATGCAGCTCGGCCTGGGTATTCATCACGAACGGTCCGTACTGCGCGATCGGTTCGTTCAAAGGGCGCCCGGCCAGTACCAGCAGGCGCGTCGGTGCAATCGCCTTGATCCGCACGCCGTCGGCGCCGGCAGCATTGTCGAGGATCGCCATGCGCGTTTGCGGCACGCCTTTGCCGTCGATGACGGCTTCCCCGCGAAACACGTAGACGAACGCATTGTGCCCGGCCGGAATCGGCTGCTCGAACGTCACACCGGCCGGGATCTCGAGGTCGAGATACAGCGGCTCGGTATGCGCCCGCTGCACCGCGCCGTCGACGCCATGCGTGCGGCCGGCGATCACCTGCACGGTCACGCCGTCGTCGGTCCTCAAGCGCGGCACTTCCTCGAGCGGAATATCGCGGTACCACGGCGCCGTCATCTTGTCGCTTGCGGGCAGGTTGAGCCACAGCTGGAACCCTTCCATCAGGCCGGCATTCTGCTCCGGCATTTCGGAATGGATCACGCCGCGCCCGGCCGTCATCCACTGTACGCCGCCATCGGTGACCAGGCCTTCGTTGCCGGCGCTGTCGCGGTGGCGCATGCGCCCGGCCAGCATATAGGTGATGGTCTCGAAGCCCCGGTGCGGGTGCTCCGGAAAGCCGGCGATGTAGTCGCCCGGCTTGTCGCTGCCGAAGGCGTCAAGCATCAGGAACGGGTCCAGGCGGCGCTGCAGGGGACCAGTCAGGATACGGTTGATGCGTACGCCCGCGCCATCCATCACGAACTGCCCGTTGATGATGCGCTCGACGCCGCGGCTTTTGACGAGGGGCGCCGTGGTGGTCGGCTGCGTGACAGTGGTGGTCAATCTGTTCTCCTGTTAGTTGCGCCGCCTGACGGCGACCGGGGTTTTACCAGTATTACGCCAGCGCCGCTTCGATGGCGGCGTTGGCCGCTGCCTGGCCCGCAGCCACGGCATCAGGGCCCATTGCCATGCCCGACGAGTAGATATAGGTCTGGTCAACCAGGCCCAGGAAGCCCAGCAGCGCGCGCATCTGCGGCACTTGCGGATCCTGCGCCTCTTCGTACACACCGCCGCGCGCTGCCGCCACGTAGACTTTCTTGTTCTTGAGAAGGCCTTCCGGACCGGTCTCGGTATAACGGAACGTCACGCCAGCGCGGGCAATGGCGTCGAACCAGCTTTTCAGCTGCACTGGCATCGAGAAGTTGTACATCGGGGCACCCAGCACGATCACGTCGGCCGCCTGCGCTTCGAGGATCAGCGCATCGTCCTGCTCCACGCGCGCCAGTTGCGCGGCGGTGCGCTGCTCGCCCGGCGTGAACAGCGCGCCCAGGGCAGCGCCGTCGAGCAGCGGCACCGGGGCCGTGCCCAGGTCGCGGCGCACAATGGTCGCGCCCGGGTTGGCGGCGACCAGCTTGTCGACGATCTGTTGCGTGACGCGGGTCGATTCGGAGGCGTCGCCGCGGATGCTCGAGGTGATGTGCAGGATGTTCATGGTGGTGGTCCCTTCGTGGTTGGAGTAGCGATGGGTCTACTTTAGTCTTTCCAAAAACAATGCGAAAGCCCGTAAAATGGATAACATTATTCTGCTGATGGGACAATCATGGACGTCGAACCGAATGACCTGCTGCTGTTCGCCCGCATCGTCGAGGCGGGGAGCTTCACGCGCGCAGCCGACCGCGTCAATTTGCCGAAGTCGACCGTGTCGCGCCGGCTGGCGCTGCTCGAGACGACCCTCGGTGAGCGGCTGCTGCAGCGTACGACACGCAAGCTGGTGGTGACGGAATTCGGCGCCAGCCTGTATGAACACGCGCGGCGCCTGGCCGACGAAGTGGAGGCGGCCGGGGCACTGGCCCAGCACCGCCAGGGCGAGCCAAGCGGCAAGCTGCGCATCTCGGCGCCGGGCGACTTCGCCAACAGCACGCTGAATCACGTGATCGCGCGTTTTCTCGAGCGCTACCCGGCCGTCACGCTCGAGATGGACCTGACGCCGCGCCGGGTCGACCTGGTGGCCGAGAATTTCGACATCGCCATCCGCATGGGCGACTTGCCGGACGACGCCACGCTCAGCGCGCGCCCGTTCATCCTCGAGCAACCTGGCTTGTTCGCATCACCGGCCTACCTGGCGCGGCACGGGATTCCCGAGCATCCGGACGACCTGGCCACGCACGACGTGCTGTGCATCCTGAGCCGCAGCGGCGGCCCGATGCCATGGACGCTGATTCGCGGGAAGGTGCGCTGGCAGCGCGCGCTGCCAAGCCGGCTGACGGCTAATTCACCGGACCTGCTGGCGCGCATTGCCGCACGTGGCGCCGGGATTGCGCTCAGCTCGACGCTGTTTGCCGAACCGTATATGCAGACGGGTGAACTGGTGCGGGTGCTGCCGGAGTGGGAAATGCCGACCGCGAATGGCTGGGCCGTGTTCCCGAGCCGCAAGCTGATGCCGGCCAAGACGCGCGCGTTTCTGGCAATGATGGAAGAGACCTGTACCGCCCATGGTCATGGGCCGGAACAGATCGCTGCGGCCTTCAGGGCGAAGGCTGCATTGGAGGAGGGGGCGTCGGACGCTGCCTGAGACCGGTCAGCGCAGCGGCCGATTGCCCATCACGTCGCCCAGGCGCACTTTGCCCTCGGGCGCCCAGGCCGGATTGAAGCGGATGGCGCCTTTCTGGAACAGCATCACGACGGTGGAGCCGAGCAAGAAGCGGCCCATCTCGGCGCCTTTTTTCAGCGTCACCTGACCCGGTTCATATTGCCAATCGCAGATGCGCGCCATGCGCGGCGGATTGACGACGCCATGCCAGACGGTGGCCATGCTGCCGACAATGGTTGCACCGACGAGCGTCATCACGAATGGCCCGAATTCGTCGCTGTCGAATACGCACACGACGCGCTCGTTGCGCGCGAACAGCCCCGGCACGCCGCGCGCGGTCGTCGGGTTCACCGAGAACAGCTTGCCCGGCACGTAGATCATGCGCGTCAGGCGGCCGTCGCACGGCATGTGGATGCGGTGGTAATCCTTCGGGCTCAGGTAGACGTTGGCGAAGTGCCCGTGCTGGAAGTGCGCCGCCAGCGTCTGGTCGCCGCCGACCAGTTCGGCCGTGGTGAACTTGTGGCCCTTGGCCTGGAAGATCTGGTGATCATCGATATCGCCGAACTGGCTGATCGCGCCATCGACCGGACACACATAATCGGCCTGCGCCAGTGGGCGCACGCCATCGCGCAGGGCGCGGGTGAAGAACTCGTTGAAGCTCGGGTAGCTGGCGATGTCCGGATTGGCCGCTTCGCTCATGTCGACCCCATATTTGCCCACGAACCAACGGATCAGGCCAGTCGTCATCGACCCGCCACGATGGCCGGCAACGCGGCCGGCGAGGTTGGTCATTGCCTGCTTCGGCATCACATATTGGGGCAGGACTTTGAGTCTGGACACGGTCGATCGCCTTTCGCGGAAAAGTGCGCATTATAGCTGGGCATGTCAGACGGAAATTCTGTTGCCGCTTTTAACACTGTTGAGGCGAGTGTACCGCAGGTAGCCGGGGGATGGCGGACAGCGCAAGTGTGCTCTGTCTTGCTATTGATAAGTTCCATGAGATAGCAATATGGGATGCGCTACAGCAGAATAAATAATTTCTATATTTACGTTTACATTTTGCTACTAAGTGGCATATTCTGGCCCGGCCTGTTCAATAACCTGGAGAAGCCGCCGTGACGAATCTGCCAACGCACTACACCGTGTCTCTGTTGATCGCTGCAAGCCTGCCGATATCGGCAACTGCCCAGACTGAACCTGGCATCTCGCAGGTGGACATCCGGGGCAGCGCTGCCGGCTACGATCCGCGTCGCGACGACACGGCCACCCGCATCATCATCAAACGCGACGAACTCACGCGCTACGGCGACCGGTCGATCCTGGATGCGCTGCGGCGCGTGCCTGGTGTAACGATCGACGGCAGCAGTGGTCAGGGCGGAACGATCCAGCTGCGTGGCCTGGGCGCTGGCTATACGCAGGTACTGATCAACGGTGAACGGGCGCCCGGCAACTTCAGCTTCGACACACTGTCGCCCGAGGTGGTCGAGCGCATCGAGGTGCTGCGCGCCGCGACGGCAGACCTGTCGACGCAGGCGGTGGCCGGCACGGTCAACATCGTCCTGCGCCACGTGGCCAAGACGCGGGAGCGCGAACTCAAGCTGGGCATGCTCGGTTCGGATGTGTTCAAGGGGCCGAATGCGTCCCTGCAGCTGAGTGACCGGCGCGAGGGCTTCGCCTGGTCGCTGGCCGGCGACGGCGTGAGCGAACGGTTCGATCGCGTCAATGGCATGGTGCTCGAAAACACGGGAACCGACGGCGCCGTTGACCTGCTGCGCACGACAGCCACTGACGAACGTGGCCGCATGCGACGCCTGAACCTGACGCCGCGCCTGGAGTGGACACTGGCTGGCGGCGACAAGATCACGTCCGAAACGTTTGTGAACGTGACCCGGTTTCGCCACCGTGGCCATGCCCTTGTCACCACGCTGATCGGCGGCTCGGCACCTGCGCCCGACCTGGTCACGCACTACCGCGCCGATGACGAAACGGCGCGCACCGACCTGCGCTGGAGCAGGGGCTTCCCGTCCGGCGCCAGCATCGAAGCCAAGCTTGGCCTGACAGGTGAGCGCAGCGAGAATGTGAGTTTGCGCGATGGGCGCGACGCGGGCGGCAATCCCGAGACGGATGGCCGCATCGACGGCGCGCGGCGCGACCGGGGCGTCAATTCGACCGGCAAGGCGATGCGCAAGCTCGGCAGCGGTCATGCACTGGCCGCCGGGTGGGATGGCGGCGTCACCTGGCGCGATGAAACGCGCGTCGAGCAGGATCGTGTGCGCACTTTCCCATCCGGGCTGGCGCTGGACGAAACGTTCGAGGCGCGCGTGACCCGGTTGGCCATGTATGCGCAGGACGAGTGGGACATCACGCCGCACTGGTCGATGTACCTGGGGCTGCGCTGGGAGGGCATCCGCACGCGCGCATCCGGCAACTCGTTTGCCTCGACCCGCTCGGGCTCCGGCGTCTGGAGCCCGGTCATGCAGACCTTGTGGAAGATCCCGGGCCGCAAGGGTGACCAGATGCGCTTTGCACTCACGCGCACCTACAAGGAGCCGGACTTGTGGAACCTGCTGCCGCGGCGCCAGGCGTTCGAAAACAACAGCGCCACCGAGGCCGACTTCCAGGGCAATCCGAACCTCAAGCCCGAACTGGCGTGGGGCGTCGACGCTGGGTACGAGCATTACTGGGCCGAGAACGCGATGGTGTCGCTCGCCACCTCGCTGCGCCGCATTGACGACTACACGAGCAACCGCATTTACTTTGACGGCTACCGCTGGATCTTCACGCCGGTGAACGACGGCCGCGCCCAGACCCGCTCAGTGGAGCTGGAAACGAAGTTTCCGCTCAAGTCCCTGTTTGCGGACGCGCCGGAAATCGACGTGCGGGCGGGCGTGGCGCGTCACTGGTCGCGCGTCGAATCGGTACCCGGCCCCGATAATCGTCTCGAACGGCAAACGCCGCTGTCGGCCAACCTGGGGATCGATTACCGCCGGGGCGCGCTGACGCTGGGCAGCAGCGTGGCGCACAAACGCAATGGTCTCGTGAGGGTGACGGCCAATCGCGGCTATTACACGGCACCGCGCACCGACCTGGATGCGTACGCTGCCTGGCGCATCGATGCCAAGCGTCTGCTGCGACTGTCACTGGCCAATCTGCTGCGCGAGAATGAAGGCTTCGAGCCGTCGTACGCCGACCCGGTGACAGGCCTGGAAAGACGCCGCTTCTATTTCGCCGGCCCGCTGCGCGCCACGCTTACGTATCAGCTGGCATTTTGATTGCTTTAAACATCGGGGTCAGGTCTGACATTCGGACACGACCTCATCACTACGTTCACAAACAAAGGCAATTACTTCCGGACTGGTATCTAAACCCACGTTGGAATTGCGCAATCATCATCCAGGCAAGTGCCTAATGCTGAGGTCGTGTCCAAATGTCAGACCTGACCCCGGCTTTGGGCTGGGTGCTGGTTTTCGTTCATTCTGTGGCTGCGGAAGTGGCGCCAGGCCACGATCAGTGCCAGCAGTTGCATGAATGCGCACAAGTAGAAGCTGCTGCCGACGCGCCAGTCGGATTGCGGCAAGTGGCTCACGGCGCTGAGGATGCCTGTGCCGAGCAGCGGGGTGATGATCACGGCGAGGCTGCCGATCGCCTGCAGGGAGCCCATCAGCTCGCCCTGCTGCTCGGGCGGCGAGGATTTCGAGACGAGCCCCTGCAGCGCCGGGCCGGCGGCGTAGGCGAGCACATTGCACATGATGAAGACGTACATCATCCAGCCTTCGGTCGCCAGGCCGTAAGCGGCATACGCCATGGCGCCCGAGCCCAGGCCCAGGAGGGCCAGGCGTGGCTCGCCGAAGCGGCGGATCAGGATGCCCAGCAGCCCGGCCTGCACGATGACCGACGTCAGGCCCACGCAGAAGAGGGCAATGCCGTTGTCGCGCGGCGTCCAGTCGAAGCGAAAGGTGGTGTACAGCACCCAGGTCGATTGCAGCATCATCTGGGCGAAGGTCGCCAGGAACACCGCGACGACGAGGCCGCGGATGTCCTGGCGCCGCACGAGGCGCATCAGCGCCGTGAACGGGTTCAGGCGCGCCCATGCGAAGGGCGGGCGCGCGCCGGGCGCCAGCGACTCGGGTACGAAGAAGTAGCCGTATATCAGGTTCGCGCCAGAGAGCGCGGCGGCGACGTAGAACGGCAGGTGCAGGTTGGTTTCGCCAAGCACGCCGCCCAGCATCGGGCCGCAGATGAAGCCCAGGCCGAAGGCGGCGCCGATCTTGCCGAAGCTTTTGGCGCGGTTCTCGCGGGTCGAGATGTCGGATGCGTAGGCTGACGCCACCGACATGCTGGCCGACGACATGCCGCCGATGACGCGTCCGAGAAATAGCCAGGCCAGGCTGGGCGCCCAGGCGGTGACGAGAAAGTTCAGGCACATGCCGCCCATCGAATACAGCAGCACGGGGCGGCGGCCGACACGGTCGCTCAGCGCGCCCAGCGCCGGCATGAACAGAAATTGCAGCAGGCCGAATACGGTGGCCAGCACGCCATACCAGAGTGCGCGCATGTCGGGTCCTTCGACAAACTGCCCGACCAGCAGCGGCAGCACGGGCACGATCAGGCCAATGCCGAGCATGTCGATGAACACGCAGACCAGCACGAAATTGAGGTTGCCGCTGGACGCTTGCGGCACGGTGGTCGTACTGGTCATGGACACCTCGGCGGTTGGCGGTCGCCTATCTTAGCATTGCGGCAACGCCTGCATGCCGTTAGCAAACGTTAGCAACCGCTAGGCGCCGCTCCACTCGGCGGCGAACTGCGCGCGGAACGTCATCAGCTGTTCGAGGCGTTCGCGGCCCACGGCGCGCGCGGCCTCCGTCTGCATCATGTCCGGCAGCTTGTCGAGCTTGACGACGATGTGGTCGAGCGCATAGCGGCGATCGTCGTGCGCGCGGTCGTCGCCCAGCGGATCGGTCGGATGCGCCAGGCCGCTTTCCATGCGCCCCGCGATGTAGAACATGCGCGCGAGTCCCACCAGGCCCAGACCGTCGAGACGGTCGGCATCCTGCACGATTTTTGCCTCGATTGTGGTGGCGGGAATCGCCGCCGAAAAGCTGTGCGCCTCGATGGCATGCGCGACCGCGTCGAGCTTCTCGGGCGGGAAGCCCAGCGGCGCGAGCAACTGGCGCGCCAGCTCGGCCGAGCGGCGCGACGCCTGGTTGCGCGCGGGGTCGTTCTTTGGCAGGTTCACCAGGTCGTGCAGATAGCTGGCCGCCAGCACCACCAGGCGGTCGGCTTCCGGGTGGTGCGCGAGCAGGGCCTGGGCGTTGCGCCAGACGCGGTCGAGGTGGGCGCCATCGTGGGCACCGTCGGTGCCGGCATCCTGCGCCGCCAGCGCAATGAGTTGTGTGCGCCAGGCGGCGAAATCGGTCGAAGGACGTTCTAGCATGTTGATGTTTCCGGTAAAAGAGGCGGCACGGCGCGCTGCGAGAGCGCATCGGCCTGTGCATTTTTGTGACGCGGGATCCAGCGCAGCTGCGCCTGTGGCAGGCGGGCGAGCAGGGCGCAGGCCCGGTCGCGGTACTCACGCAGGCTGGGCGCACTTGCGCTGGCGGGGCCGTTCACGTCGTCGATCACGACCTGGCTGTCGCCAACCACCAGCACATCGTGCGCGCCATGCGCCACGGCAGCGTCCAGCACGGCGATCAGGGCCAGGTATTCCGCTTCGCTGCTGGTGCCATAGCCGGCGTCGTGCGAGATCGCGACGCGTAGGCCGCCCGGGCCTTCGAGCACGGCGCCGATGCCGCAGCGCCCGGGATTCGGACGCGCCGAGCCGTCGAACCAGGCGCGCCACGCTGTCTTGCCGGCCCCCGCGCCCCGCGTGCGCGCTACGCTGGCCAGCGCCGCGCGCCGGTCTGACTGCTGCGCCGCATGCTTGCGCAACGCCGCGCGTTCGGCCAGCAGGTGCGCGAGGCCAGCCAGGCCAGCGCTGTACGTGAGCGTGCGGGTGAGGGCCTCAAGTTCGCTCAGGCCGGCGCGTGCCATCAGGCGCTGGCTGGCCGCCAGTTCGGTCTTGAATGCGGCGGCGCGCAAAAGGCTCAGGTCGTTCATGGCGAGAGCATAACCGATCTTGATTCGTTGACAGAAGTTAAGACTTTTGAAACACTGGATCGATGCTGTCCAACCTGAGGAGAAGCGATGCGTCCGTCCCGTCATGCAGTCCGATTGTCCCTGTTCGCCGTGCTGGTCGGCGCCGTATCGATGCCGTTGCATGCCACGGCGCAGGTTGAAAAACCCGGCGCGCAGCCGCTGGCGAAAGCACCGCTCAAGCCGGGCAAGCAGGTCAAGCGCTACACCATCGAGCAGTTTATGGCGACGACCTCCGTGACCGGCGCCTCGTTCAGCAAGGACGAGCGGCAGATCCTGTTCAGCAGTAACGCATCCGGCATCTTCAATGCATACACGCTGCCTGTCGGCGGCGGCACGCCGCGCGCGCTGACCACGTCCACCGGCGATTCGACCTACGCGGTGGGCTACTTCTACAACGACGACCGCATCCTGTTCACGCGCGACACCGGGGGCGACGAGCAGAATCACCTGTACGTGCTCGAACCGGGCGGCAAGGAGCGCGACCTGACACCCGGCAAACTGAAGGCATCGTTCGCCGGCTGGAAACCCGACGGCAGCGGCTTCTACGTCGCCACCAACGAGCGCGATCCGAAGTTCTTCGACATCTACCTGTACGACGCGGGCAGCTACGACCGCACGATGGTGTACCAGAACGACAGCGGCATGAACGTCTCGGACATCAGCCGCGATGGCAACTGGCTCGCGTTCGACAAGTCCAGCACCACGTCCGACAGCGACGTCTACGTGTATCACCTGCCGACGCGCACGATGAAGCACATCACGCCGCACACGGCGCCGGCCAGCCATTCGGCCGCTACGTTCGATCCGCAATCGAAGCGCCTGCTGTTCACCACCAATGCCGGCGGCGAGTTCACGCGTATCGCCGCATACGATCTGGCCAGTGGCGCGACGAGCGATGTCGAGAAAGCCGACTGGGACCTGCTCGACACCAGCTATTCGCGCAATGGCGCGAACCGGGTCAGCATCGTCAACCGCGACGGCAGCATCGACGTGCGCGTGTTCGACGCCGCCGGCAAACCGGTCACGCTACCGAAACTGCCGGGCGGTGAGATGCGCCAGGTGACGTTTTCGGCCAGTGGCCGCCTGATGGCGTTCTACCTGAATGGCGACCGCTCGCCCAACAATCTGTACGTGCACGACTTTGTCAGCAAGAAGACCACCCAGCTCACGCGCAGCCTCAACCCGGCCATCGATCCGAATGACCTGGTCGAAGCCGAAGTCGTGCGCTTCAAATCGTTCGACGGCACGGTGATCCCGTCGATCTACTACAAGCCGAAGGGCGCGGCGCCGAACGCGAAGGTGCCGGCGGTGGTGTACGTGCACGGCGGGCCGGGTGGACAGACGATGCGCGGCTACAGCGCGCAGATCCAGTACCTGGTCAATCACGGGTACGCGGTCCTGGGCATCAACAACCGGGGCAGCTCGGGGTACGGCAAGACGTTCTTCCGCGCGGACGATCGCAAGCACGGCATGGAGCCGCTGTGGGATTGCATCGAAGCGAAGACATGGCTGGCGAGCCAGTCGTACATCGATGCCGAGCGTATCGGCATCATGGGCGGCAGCTACGGCGGCTACATGACGCTGGCAGCGCTGGCGTTCCGGCCCGAGGCGTTCAAGGTCGGCATCGACATCTTTGGTGTGAGCAACTGGGTGCGCACGCTCGAGAGCATTCCGCCGTATTGGGAAGCGCAGCGCAAGGCGCTGTATGACGAAATCGGCGACCCGGTCAAGGACAAGGCATTTCTGGTCGAGACGTCGCCGCTGTTCCACGCGCACCGCATCATCAAGCCGCTGATGGTGATCCAGGGTGCGAACGATCCGCGCGTGATCCGGCCCGAGAGCGACGAGATCGTGGAAGCGGTCCGCAAGAACAAGGTCGACGTCGAGTACGTCGTGTTCGACGACGAAGGCCATGGTTTCTCGAAGAAGAAAAACCAGACTGAAGCGAGCGCGAAGATCCTGGCGTTTCTGGACAAGCACCTGAAACGCCAGGCCGTGAATTAACCGCGTGAATTAACGGCGATAGGGATTGTCCGGCCGGCTGTCGTGGCGGTTGCGCACGCCGTCGCCGTCGCGGTCGCGGTCATGGCGGTTGCGGATGCCGTCGTTGTCGCGATCGCGGTCACGGTAGTTCGGGACGCCGTCGCGGTCGAAGTCGGGGCCACGCCCGTGGCCATTACCGTGGTGGCGATCACGGTCGCGGTGGTGGTCCCGGTAGCCGCGGTCGCGGTCATAGCCGTCATGGCCGCGCACATACACTGGCTGCGGGCCGTAGTGGTGGCCCGGGCCGCGGTTCCAGCGCGACGGTTCCATCACCCAGCGGTTGCCGCGATGGTGCCAGCTCGGCGGCGCGTACACGTAACCGGGGCGCGCCACGACGTAGTGGCCGGGCACCCAGTCATGGCGATGGCCGCGCCATTCCCAGTAGCCGGGCGCCCAGACGTGGCCTCGACGCGGGCCGGGAATGCGCTCGTAGATGGGGGCGGGCGGGGCGTTGCTGATCACGACCGAGACATGCGGCTGGGCCTGTGCAGACAGCGGGATGGTGGCAGCCGCGCCAATGGCGATCAGGGCTGCAAGAATAAGGGGGGATTTCATGGTCGTCTCCAGATCCGTAAGCGGATAAGCGGAATATAGCAATCCGGGATCGGTGACGCGAAGCCTGAAGCAAGTTATTACATCTGACACAGATTGGTGGCGTGATTGGTGGCATGATCGGTCCACCTGGCCGCCGCGCGCCGCCCGTGGGCAGCGCCGCGACGACCGACCGTGCTCACAGCCGGCTCGCTGCGGTGACGGTGTCCAGTGCCAGCAGTTGCGACTTCTCGGCGTTGCTCAGGCGCTTGGCGCTCACGGTCACGGTGGCGACCTTGGCGCCGCTGGCGATGGCCGCGCTGCTTGCAGTGAAGGCGTTGGCATTGGCGTCCGATACCTTGGCCAGATAGCCGACAGGAACGGCGATCAGGGCGGCGGCGATGAAGACGGCTTCCATGTGTTTGAGGACGTTCATTTTGCTTCTCCTTGGTGGGTGAGTGGTGTGTCGATGTGTGTACTGTAGGCGTGTCCCCGCACGGCTTCCAGCGGCGTGCGACGAGTGGCAGAAAACGGGGGGTGAGCTGCATCAGGACGGCCCCGGACCTGTGCGCGCAGCCTTGAAGCGCTCAGCGGTTTCACCAGCCCTCCGCTAGTCCTGCGCAAGGGCGCTTGGGCGCCACGCTACCGACTGGACTCGTGCATGACCGGCCCCTTCGCCACCCTGACCCGCAACATCGCCGCGTCGCGCACGGCGCGGCGGCGCGCCCGCAATCTGCGCCGGGGCTGGACCATCTCCCTTGGCCCAGCCTGGGCCTGGGCCGCGCTGGCGCTCGTGATGGGCGGCGCGGTCGCGCTGGCGCTGCACGCGCGCGCGTTGCCGAACGATGCGCAGGACGTCCCCGGCGCCCAGGCGCTGGCTGTGCTGCAGCCGCTGGCGCCGGGCCTGGAGCTCGTCGTGCCGGCGGACAGCGGCGTGTCGCTGACGCAGCGCGGCGCGCTGGCGCTGGTCATTGCGAGCGGCATGCAGGCGGGGCCGGCGGTCAGGGTTGACCTGTGCACACAGATGCTCGATCCGGCGAACGGACGACTGCTGCCGCTGCGCGTCGGTTATCCGTTTGGCGAAGCTGCCGTACTCGCGCGGAGTAGCAATGGGCCAGCACGCAGCGTGCTGCTGGCGCGCGATGGCTCCAGCATGCCGCGCATTGACATCACGGGGAACGCGGGCGCGGGCCTGGCCATCGCCTGGAACGCAGGGTTTGAAACCGCGAGCTGGATCAGCGACGCAACAGGCGGGGTCGCGACGCATGCGCGCCAGGGCCAGGCCGCGCTGGGCAGTGCCGGCTGGCTGCTATGGCGCGGCGAAGCGCTGCGGTTCACGCACCAGCCGAGCGGCGCCTGCCCGCAGGCCGGTGAACTGGTGCTGCAGCATTTTCAGCATGGTGAACAGAAGGCAGCGGAAGCGCTGGTGCAGGCCTTCCCCGCATCCGGTGCGCCGGTGTCGCTGCGCTTGCGTCCCGGCGTCTGGACCGTGCCGCTGGTCGCGGGCGCTGGCCTGGAAGACCAGGCGCTGTTCGAGGCGCTGCGGGCGCGCGGCTTGCTGCGCCTTGGCCGCGACGGCTTGATCGAACTGGCGCCGCGCGATTTGCTGGCCTGGCTCCAGGCCGACGAATCCGTACGTGCGCCGCTGCCGGGCTGGCAGCATTTTCAACTCGACGCCGGCGACCGGCGCCTGCTCGAACGCCTGCATCACCGGGCCGACGGCGCCTTCGTGCGGGAACAGGTGCGCGTGTTCAACAGTGAACGGCGGCTGGTCGCGTGGCGCGTGCGGCCCGGCGCAACGGCACTCTGGCAGGCAGCGGTGGCAGGCAGCCCGGCCGTGCGCGAGGCCGGCTTGCCGCTGGCGGCGATGCGCCTGTTCGCGCAGTTGCCGCAAGACTGGGCGCCGTGGAACCGTGTGGGCGGCTGGGAGGGCGGGCGGCGTGACAGCCTCGTAATCCTCAATACACGAGCAGAAGGCAAGCCGCTGGAGCTGCTGGTTGCCGGCCGCGTGCGCAGCGTGCTGGGCGCCACGGTGGTGGCCCGCGGCGTCTGCGACGGGCGCGCCTGTCCGGATGCGGACGCCGTGGCGCAGCTGCTGCTGTCGCCGCTGCCGGGCGCGACATCGGTCAAGGTCGAGATCGAGCCGCTCGACCTGGCGAGATTGTCCGGCGGCGCCGACGCGGCTTATCGCCATCTGAAGGTCGAGCGGGGATCGCTCGCGTGGCAGGCGCTGCCGGCTGGCAGCCGCAGCGTGCGGCCCGCCGGCGCTGCGGTACGCCTGACCGATCGCAACGGCGAAGCCCTGTGGCAGGATGGCGCGCCGTCGGTCCACGCGACGCTGGCCGGCCTGGCGCCGCTGCTGGGCGTGCACCGCCAGCACGATGGCAGCGTGGCCGGCATGCTGGCGCGCCTGGGCGGGAGCGACCATGCGGCGAGCCTGACGCTCGATCTGATGCTGCAAGCGCGCGCCCAGGTGCTGCTCGACTGCATAGGCCAGCAGGGCGGCCAGTGGGACGGGCGCGTTTGCCGTGGCGCCCAGCCCGCGCCCGCCGAGCGGCGCGCCGGCCTGGTGCTGCTCGACGCCGGCACCGGCGACATCCTGGCCGCCGCATCAAGTGGTGGAAATACTGCTGCGCCGGACAACTGGCCAGAGGTGCGCGACTTCGACCGCGCCGATCCGGCGCGCAGCCCGCTGCGGATCGCCGCATTCCAGCACGACGGCGGCGCCCACCGCGCGCCCGGCTCGACGTTCAAGGTGATCACCGCGCTCGGTCTCGAGCAGGCCGCGCGCGGCGACAAACAGCTCGACGCGCTGCTGGGCGGCTTGCCGTTGCCGCAGGTCGACCGCATCGCGGGCGCTGGCGGCTACGACTTTCGCACCGATGCGCCCAGCTACCCGGCTGACGGAACGCGTGCCCGCATCACCAATTTCCGCGACCAGATCACCGGTGCGCGCGCCGCAGACGGACGCCTGGGCCTGGCCGGCGCGATGGCGCACAGCGTCAATACGTGGTTCGCCTGGACGGGTGAGCTGAGCGACCGCACGCTGCTCGGCCAGCCAGACGGCGGCATGCCGGGCGCCACCGCGCTGGAGCCGGGGGCGCTCGACGCCGCGCGACCGGTCGCGGCGATGGCGGCGCGCCTGGGCTTTGGCCAGCCGTTGCGGCTCGATGGCGGCTTGCTGCCGCCGGACTATCGCTGGAATGACTGGGATGCGCTGTCGGCGTCCGCATCGCAGCTCGATCCGATCCACAGCCGGCATGAGCTGCGCCAGATGGCAATTGGCCTGCGCATGCAGACCACGCCCCTGCAGATGGCGCTGGTGGCCGCGAGCGTCGGCGAAGGGCGCAGCGTGACGCCGCGCCTGCTGCTGGCCCTCGACGGCCGCGACGCGGCTTCTAGCCAGGGCGCGCCCCTTGGCGTGCGGCTGGACCGCGTACGCGCCGGGATGAAGGGCGTGATCGACTACGGCACGGCGGCCGGCGCATTCCGCAGCCCGGCATTCGCTGCGCTGCGCCCCGGCCTGTATGGCAAGACGGGCACCGCGCCGGCCGGCACGGACGATCTGGCCACGGTCTGGTTCATGGGTTACCTGGAGCCGGGCAGCTTGCCGGGACAGACCCGCCGGCTGGCCTTTGCCGCCTTTGTGAGCCACTCGGCGCTGACGGGCGGCGGCCATGCGGCGCCGGTCGTGGCGGCCCTGCTGGCGTCCATGGCCGGGCAGTCGTTGGAAAAGGGGCACAAATAGGGGTCTCCATCGCGCCTGAATGCTGTAGTTGTATGGCATCATCTATTTCACTGTGCAACACGTGCGCAGCGAAATCGAGGACGAGGAAGGTATGCGTTTACCGGGGACCCGGTATCAGGAGCACGGCTGGGAGCAGGTCCGCAAGTTGCTGGGTCAGTGTTCCCTGCAGGCGCTCGCCCGCATCGACCCCGCCAGTCTGCAGGGCGCCGATACGGACGCGTCGCTCGCTGCGTATGTCGAGGCAGTCGCGCCGATGCTGCACGCGGGCGGCAGCCGGGCGCATGCCCCCGGCAACAGCTACGGCGAGACGACCGCCGAGCTGGCCCTGAGCCTCGTCTACGAATTGCAGGCGCGGCCCGCCGACTGGGCCGCACTGTGCACGGCCGTGGCCACCGAATACGCGCGCATCGGTCCGTTCTGGACGCAACCTGGCGGCGAAGCGCTGCTGCGCAAGAAATTCAATGACCTGTATGCGGTGTTGCGCGACAAGGTCGACAGCGACCACTATCAGGTGGCGTGTGGCCGGCCCTGCAGCCCGAACCGCATGTACGCCTACAGGATGCTCGACACGGCCTACCACGACATCGCGCGCCTGTTCGAGAGCTGGCGCGAACACGCGCCGCAAGTCGGCGCGATCCTGGACCGCAGCGTCGAGGCGATGCCGATCGAAGTGCGGCAGCTGCGCTCGATCGGCGACTGCAAGCCCGAATGGATCATGCGCTGGAGCGAAAGCCTGGAAGCGCACACGGGCGCGCCCGGGCCGCTGCACACGCGCTCGAAACGCTTCGCCAGCCTGAAGTCCAGTCCCGAGAAGATCGGCGCGATGCTGCGCGAAATCGGCGAGTACGATTCTTTATCGGCCAACCGCGACAGCGACTGGTTGCAGGACGCCAGCACGGCCGACGCCTGGCTCGACGATTACTGGCGCGTGCTGAACGAGTCCGAACAGGGCAGCACGCCTGGCCCGGACCAGATCCTGGAAGCACGCCAGGAAGCGCTGGACGTCGACCTGGATGCAGAGCCGGACATCGAAGCGCCAATGACTGCACCACGGACCTGCATCGCGCCCTGCGTTTCACTGCCCCCCAACTACCTGGTAGTGGCAGCGACGGTCGAGGACCGCGCCAGCTGGGCGGCGCGCCGGATGGCGCAGGACAGTTTGCCGGTACGCCTTGCGGTGTACCTCAAGCTGCTCGGGCCATTCGACGACTGTTATCCTTCCGAATGGTGCGACCCCGCCACGGGCGAATTGCCGACGATGGGCCAGCTGGCCCTGCTCGACGGCGTCTCGCTGCCAACCCTGCGCAAGCGGCGCGATGCCGCGATACTGCGTCTGAACGAGGTGGCTGGACTACAGGAGGAACAACGATGGGCATGACGAACCTGGATCGCAAACTGCAGGCCGGCGCGCTGCTGGCGCACCGCGTGGAAGGCGATGGCCTGATGCTGGCCGACGCCATCCTGCTGCAGGCGCTGGATGGCAGCCGGCCGCTGACGCACGGCGAACGCGCGGCGTTGCAGGCGTCGCCCCTGACGCTGCGCCGCATGCGCCATCTGGCCGATGTGCGCCGCACGCAGCACATGACCTGGACCGGCAGCGCGGGCCTGCTCCGCGCGGCCGACAGCGGCGCACCGCTGGACGTGCTGCGCACGGATGACCGGATGTGGCGCCTGCACTTCGTCGACCAGGGCGGCGTGCCCGGCGTGGTGGTGCAGCTCGATCCGGACGCGCCTGGCGCGGCGCAACTGCTGGCAACGCGCGCGACGATCGCCGTGCGCGACGGTGCTGGCAGCGTGATCGTGCAGGGCAGCCTGGACGCGGACGGCGAGTGCGAAGGCCCGTGGCCGTTTGCGGCTTCCCCGTCGGTCCATTTTCAACGGCATGGCGCGCGCTTTGATGTCGTGCCCATTGCGACGCCCGTGCCCCCATCCACATAGTGCAGTTCCCGAATTCGCTCAAGGATAACGATGCTAGGTTCACTGTTCAGGAATCCCCTGCGACGCCCGCCACGGCAGGAGGCGTTCGACGCGACCCTGCTTGGCAGCGTGGCAATCGCGTTGCCGGCGCCAGCCGGGATCACCATTCCTGCGCCGTGCGCGGCCGTGCTGGTCGACCGCGGTGGCCGCAGCCGTCGCCTGGCGGCCGGCAGCCGCATCGCAGCCCTCGATGGGGAAACCGCCTGGTGCGTCCATCCGGGGCCGTACACCTGTGACCTCGTCCCGTTTGCCGGCGCACCCGAGATTGGCCTGCACGTGAGCTTTGCTGTCGATGCCAGCGATCCGCGCGCCACGCACCAGCGTTTCGATCTGTTCCTGGCCAGCGAAGCGGGTAGCGCAGTCGACCTCGCGGGCTTTGGCGCGCTGGCGCAAACGGCGCTGCAGCGCGAGCTGGCCCAGGGCAATCTCGACCTGCCGCCCTGCACGACGCTCGAAGAATGGAACACGTTCCGGTCCGGGTTCAACCAGTTGATGTACACGCGCTTTGGCGTGACGGTCGACGATTGCGTGCCGGTCGACCTGGGCGCGGCGCACGATTATCCGGCGCTGCTCGAAGCCCGCCTGGCGGCGCAGGCCGTGCTTGCGACGGCAGCAGCGTCGGCTGAACCGGCCGCTGCGTTGACGGCAATGCCCGCCGAAGCATTCGTGCCGGCCTGCGAAGATGCCCGCGCATTGCGGCGTCTGTTCCTGGAACTGCCGTGCCTGATGTGCGCGGTGCGCATGGCCGTGCTGCCGGCGGACCAGGTGCGCTTTCGCCAGCACCAGGAGTTGCTGCGCCGGCTCGACCTGGTGAGCCTGTCGGTCGGCACGATGCCGGCGCTCGAACTGGCCGCGCCCGGCCAGCCACTGGCGCCCGAGGAGCAGCTGCGCCGCGCGCGCCACAGCCGCCGTGCCGCGGCTGCGCTCGACGAAGCCTGGGCGCTGCTGGCGCGCATGAAGGTTGCCGGCGAAGGCCCGCTCGACGTGCTGTTCGACGAAGCCGACCGCATCGTTGCCAATCTCGAGACCGCGACGGCCGCGCGCCGTCTCACGCACGTGCAGGACGAGGTGACGGCATGACGGCGCCTATGCTTGAGGCGAGCTGCCGCAGCATTCTGCCGGACGGCAGCATGCTCACCATCACCGCGACGCGCCGCCCGCGCGCGGGCCGCGCCGACGTCAAGTGCAGCGTGCCCGGCGCGCCGGCGCAGGCCGAACGGATGCAGCAGGTGGTGCGCCTGGCGCGCCATACCGAGCCGCGCTACGACAGCCGCGACCAGGTGGTGCTCAGCGCAGATCGCGCGTTGGATCCGGCCACACGCGACTGGGAACTGGCCGCCGTGCTGGCCGACCGCATCGTGCGTGGCGTGTTTCAGGCGGCGCGACCCGTGGTGGCCAATGGCTGGTCCGACGCCTGGCACCTCGGGCGGATCGACGGCCGCGCCCTGGTCAATGTACCCGACGGCGTGCTGGCGGGCGGCCCGGACGCCTTGCCGCACCTGGGCGCGCTGACGGGTCAGCCGGATCCCGTCGCAGCCACGGCCAGCGCGCGCGCCTGGTTCCCGCTGCACAGCGGCGGCGACCACGATGATCTCGGCTGGGTCGAGGTGAGCGTGCGGCCGCTGGCCGGTGCGCTTGACGCTGACGACGATGCCATCAGCGTGCCCGACCTGGACGCGCTGCGCCAGGGCCAGGTGCGAGCTGCTCTGGCCGGCGCCCGGCATTTTGACGGGCGTGGCCAGGGCCAGTGGAAAACGACAGTGCGCTTTGGCGAGACGGGCTTTTCGGGCGACTCGTACGGCCTGGCGCTGGTGATGGCCGACCGCATCGCGCGCGGCCGTGAATTCATGGCGCGGGGCCGGGTGATCGCCACCGGCACGTCGAGCGCCTGGCATGCGGGCAAGGTCGAGACCGTGGATGCGGTGGCGCCGAAGTGTGCGCTGATCCTGCGCGAAGCAGGGCCGGGCGACCGCATCCTGTTGCCCAAGGCGTGGGAAAACGCGCTGCCGCAGGGCATGCGCGAAGCGCTGCGTGCGCGCGGCGCGAGCCTCGCGTGTGTGGAACGCATTGGCATCATTTGAGATCGCAGGTTTGACCTCGCGGGCGTGCGCGAGCGCACCGCGGCCGCAGATCGTGCGCTGCTAGAATCGGTGAGTTGAACGGCAGGTTGGCAAGCAGAAGGCAAGAGAGAAAACGGAGTCAGCTATGTTGCACATGTTCGGAGTAAACGGCGCCAGCTGCCCGCGGTGCGAGCGCAAGAATGGGGCCGATGCGCGCTACTGCGCGGGCTGCGGCGTGATCCTGGGAGCGCCGCGCAGCAAGCCGGTGCTGGTCGAGAACCGCTGGGTGCCCGCGCCCGATGAACTGGCCGTGTTCTTTGGCCTGCGTGAATTGTCCGGGCTGTTCGTCAAGACGCTGCGCGTGCCCGCCACGGCGCGTGGCTTCATCCTGCAGGGCGACAAGGCGACCGAAGTGCCGCAGGGCGAATACGAACTCGAAGGCTTCTTCACGCGCCTGAACCATCTGCTGCGCGACCAGCACGCCGAAATCCTCATCACGCGCACGACGGCGCTGCCGGTGCCATTCGAGTTCGACGACATCCCCACCTGCGAGCAGCTTGCGATCTCGGTGCGCTTCACGGTCAGCATCAAAATCGAAAACGTCCCGGCCTTTGCGCGCCACTTCATGACCACGCCCGGCACCATCGGCACGCCCGAGTTGCGCGAACTGCTCGCGCATCCGGTGCGCCAGCTGGCACTCGAATTCATCGGCGCGCGCTCGATCCGCGAGATGGCGGCCGGTGGCGCGCTGCGCGAAGAACTCGACGAACGCCTGCAGGGCGGCCTCAAGCTCCTGCTGGCCGATTACGGCCTGGCCGTGACGAGCGTGCAGACGGTGGAGCTGCGCCACGACAAATACGACGCCAACCGCGCGCGCGTGGGCAGCATGTGGCTCGCGGCCGACGAGCAGCACGTGCAACTGGCGCACAAGCGTCACCTGGACGAGCTGTACACGGCCGAAGAATGGCAGGGCATCAAGCGCAGCGAAGAAGAAGCGCGCCTGCGCATCCGCCGCGCCGAGCTGCGCCAGGACGACGCGATCGCACGTGCCGAGATGTCGCTCCAGGGCGCCGACCGCGCACACGGCGTGCGTGCACGCCAGATCGAACTGTATGGCCGCATCCTCGAAGCGACCTCGCGCGAGCAGGCGCTGGCGCAGGGCGCCGGTGAAGTTCTGGCCGAACTGCAGCACGAGGTCGCGCAAAAGGGCGCACAGCGCGCGGACGAAGCGGCGCAGTGGCAGCACCTGCGCGCGCTGGCCGGCGTGCACATGCGCGCCGAAGTCGCCAGCGCCCAGCAGGAAGCGCAGCATGCGCGCCAGTCGGCGCAGCAGCGTTTCTCGCAGCAGCTGCTGCAGCAGCAGATCCGCCACAAGATCGACCAGGCGCGCCTCATCGAGGACGCGACGCGCCAGCGTGACGAACTGATTCGTCTGCGCGAGAGCGAGGCCGAAGCGGCGCGCCGCATGCGCGACATCGACGAAGCCGAGTATCAGGCGCGCTACCAGGCCCTGAAGCTGGCCAACGACGCGCGCCTGCGCGAGGCGGGCCGCACGCAGGAATGGGAAGACGAACAGGCGCGCCAGCGCATCGAAGGCGCCCGGCGCGGCGCCGGCAAGCTCGATGCCGAGGCCCAGCAGGACAAACTGCAGCGCACGATCGAGCTCGAAGCATTGCAGGCGCGCTCGCTGCAGGACGTGACGCTGCATGCCGACGAGCGCCGCGCCGACCTGGGCGAGGCCGCCCGCGCGGGCGAGCGCGCGCACGAGATCGCACTCGCGCGCCTGGCGATGGAACGCGCCGCGGCGCTGGGCGCGATGGGCGACACGGCCAAGCTGGCCCTGGCTGACGCCGCCAATGCCGTCGTGCTGGCCGATTACCTCAAAACGCGCGTGCATGCCGACATGGATGCCGACCAGTTGACAGCATTGGCCGGCGTCGTCGGCGCCGGCAAGGTCGAGCCGGGCGAAGCAGCGCGCGCGGCGGCGCAGCTGGTGCGCGATGAACAGGCGCGCCGCGAAGGTGAAGTGGACAAGGACCGGCGCCATCAGCTCGACCTCTTGCGACTGCAGAACGACGTGAACAAGGCCGCCTTGCATGCGCAGGCCGGTGTGGCGGGTGCGCGCCAGTGCGTGCACGGCCACGCCCTGCAACGCGACGATCGCGTGTGCGCCGCCTGCGGCGGGGCGCCGTCTGCCTGATCGATCAATGCAAACAGCCATCGACAAGATCCGCGAACTGCGCGCACTGCACGACGACGGCCTGCTGAGCCGGCAAGAGTTCGAGCTGCGCAAGAACGCGATCCTCGACGCGGCCTACCAGCCGGGCGAGCGGCCTGCGGACCCGGATGCGCTCTACGACGCCGCTGCACCTGCAGCGCGCCCGGGCACCGAAATCGGCCTGATGACGGGCCAGGAAATCGGCCCGCAAAACCGGCGCTACCGGCTCGAACGCTTGATCGCGCACGGCGGCATGGGCCAGGTGTGGCAGGCGACCGACCTCGCCACGCACGCCGAACTGGGGCACAGCGCCCAGGTCGCGCTCAAGATCCTGCCGGCGCATGCGACATCTGCCGCCAGCCACGCCAAGCTTCTGATCCAGGAAGCCACGCGCGCGCGGCGCCTGGCGCACGAGCACATCGTGCGCGTCTACGAATGGGCGCAGGACCCTGCCACGTCGAGCTTTTTCCTGATCATGGAATACCTCGAAGGCGAGGACCTCGACGCCGTGCTGGCGCGCGAAGGTCGCCTGCCATTGGCCCGCGTGCTGGCCTTGCTCGACCCGGTCGCCGCTGCGCTCGACTATGCGTGGGACCGGCATCACCTGGTCCACCGCGATATCAAGCCGGGCAATGTGTTCGTCACGACCAAGGGCGACGTCAAGCTGCTCGACTTCGGCATTGCGGCGCGCGCGCGGGCCAGCGGCCCGGCGTCGAAGCTCGATGCCCCGGCCACGTCCGGCACGGCCGGCTACCGGGCGCCGGAAGCCGTGATCGAAGGCCGCACGCCAGAGCCCACGCTGGACGTGTATGCGGTGGCCGTCATGATCCACCAGCTGCTCACCGGCGTGCTGCCCGGCGAACCGGGCGGCACGGTGCCCCAGACGCTGGGTGCGCGCCAGTGGGAGGTGCTGCGCAGCGGTTTCGGGCGCGATCCGGCGGCGCGCCCGGCCAGCGTGCACGCGCTGCTGGCAGCGATCCGCGCGGCGGCCGGGCCGTCGGCCGTCGAACAGGCGGCGCAGGACGCCCGCGAGCGCATCGAGCAGGAACGTGTGGCGCGCGAACTGGCTGCGCGGCGTGCGATCGAGGCCGAGGCGGCCGCCGTTATCAAGGCGCAGCAGGACGAGCAGCGCCGCGTCCAGCTGCGCGAACAGCAGCGGCGCGAGCGGCTCGAGGCCGAACAGGCACGCCTGGCGCGCAAGGAATCGCTGCGCCAGCAACTGCTGGCCCGGCGCGATGAAGAAGTCGCCAAGACCCAGGCGGCCAAGGAAGAAGCCGCGCGCAAGGCGGCGCAACTCAAGGCCGCTGCAGCCTATCTGGCGCAGCAGAAAAAAGCGCGCGAGGAGGCCGCTGCGGACACTATAAGCGAGCCTGTCAGCCAGGAACGGACGCCAGACGCAGTGGCGCCCGTGGCGGTGGCAGATGTCCCGACGGCGGCGGCGCCGGTCGCCGACACCGGCATCCTGCGCGACGCCTTCATCGATGGCAGCGGCAGTGGTCCGGCGATGGTGCTGATCCAGACAGGCCGCTTCCAGATGGGTTCTCCCGAGCACGAGCGCCGCATTGCGATGGCGGCCGGTTCGCAAAAGAACTGGATCGCGCGTGAAACCCCGCAGCACTGGGTCGGCATCGAGCGTCCGTTCGCGATGGGCCGCTATCCGGTGACGGTGGGCGAGTGGCGCGCTTTTGCGCAGGCAAGCAGCTGGCAGCCGGCCGGCGAGGTCGACTGGGCCGCGCCGGGCTTCCCGCAAACCGACGACCATCCGGTGGTCGGCGTGACGTGGTTCGACGCGCTGCAATACGTGGCGTGGCTGAGCGCAGCGACGGGCAAGCGCTATCGCCTGCCAAGCGAAGCCGAATGGGAATACGCGTGCCGCGCCGGCACCAAAACCGCGTTCAACACGGGCGACACGATCGCCACGACGCAGGCCAATTTCGATGGCACGTTCACCTACAACGGCGGGCCGCGCGGCGAATTCCGCCACGGCACCACGAAGGTCGATACCTTCGCACCGAATGCCTGGGGCCTGCACGACATGCACGGCAATGTCTGGGAATGGGTGCAGGACGTCGTGCACGAGAACTACGACGGCGCGCCGGGTGACGGCAGCGCCTGGGAAACGGGCGGCGACCAGGTGCGCCGCATCCTGCGCGGCGGCTCGTGGCTGTACAACCCGCGCTATCTGCGCTCGGCGCTGCGCAACGGTTTCTCGGCCGTGCTGTCCAACGACATCGTCGGCCTGCGCGTGGTGCGCGAGCTGATGTAGGCAAGACTAGAAAGCGCCGGGCGATCCGGTGTACAGTCAGGCATTCCCTTTCTTGTTTACGACACCTGCCATGGCCATCGCGCACCTGTTTCGATCCCACGATAAAGACCTGGGCGGCGGTTTCACCGTGCGCCGCATGCTGCCCGCTGCGGCCCGCCAATCCATCGGGCCGTTCCTGTTTTTCGACCACATGGGACCGGTGGAAGCGCCGGCCGGCGCCCGCCACGATGTGCGGCCGCACCCGCACATCGGGCTGGCCACGGTCACGTACCTGTTCGAGGGCGCGATCATGCACCGCGACAGCCTGGGCACCGAGCAGCGCATCGAGCCGGGCGCCGTCAACTGGATGACAGCCGGCAGCGGCATCGTGCATTCCGAGCGCACGCCTGAAGATCTGCTCGAGCGCACGCGCCGCACGCACGGCCTGCAACTGTGGGCGGCGCTGCCACGCGAGCACGAAGAAACGCCTGCTGCGTTCAGCCATACGCCCGCCGACCGGATTCCGGAGATTGCACTGCCCGGCGCCACGGTGCGGCTGCTGGTGGGCAGCGCGTTCGGTCAGACGTCGCCCGTGCCGACCTTCAGTCAGACGCTGTATCTCGATGTGCAACTGGCGCCCGGGGCGGCCATCGAACTGGATGACTTGCCCGATGAAACCGCGCTGTACGCGCCATTCGGCACGATCGAGATCGACGGTGAGCCAGTGCCCGCCAACACGATGGCGATGCTCGAGCCGGGGGCGGCGGTGCGGGTGAGCGCCGCTGCCGGCGCGCGCTTTGTCGTGATCGGCGGGGCGCCGCTCGACGGCAAGCGCTTCATTTTCTGGAACTTCGTCTCGAGCAGCCGCGAGCGCATCGAACAGGCGGCGCGCGACTGGGAAAACGATCGGTTCGTGCCATTGGCGGGCGACAATGAACGCATTCCGCTGCCGCAGTGGCCGCCAACCTGGCGCCGCGACTGACCTTGCCGCGCGGCTAACGCGCGCCCGGTCGGTGCGGGCGGGCGTAATCTGGCATCACTCTGTGCGTGTCAATACGAGGGAGGTGATGCCATGAAAATTCCTGAACACTTGCGTGCGCCGGCGATCGTGTTCGCGCTGCAGGCCGTGTTGCTGGCGGGTGCGGCGCTGGTTTTTCTGGTGCTGGTGCCAACCTACGGCTGATCAGGCGCTGAGGGCGGCAGCAAGCAAACTGCGGCGGTCGACGCTGCGCCGGTCGGCGCGCGCCTCGGGATAGGCAGTGGGGACAAAGCGCGCCGCCATGCCCATGCCGGATTGTTGTACGCGGTCGAGCGTGCCACTGATCGCCAGCGGCGCGTCGCGCCCGCTTGCGCGGTCACGTTGCCAGAAGCCGCCGTCACGGTGGAACAGCAGCGGCAGGCCCATCGCACGCGGCATTGCGACCGACTGTGCGCCAGCCCCGTTGAGCGCTGCCTGACCAGCCGGCGGCACCGCATCCGGCGCCATCAGGTAAAAACACTCGGCGCGTGCGCCCGCATCGAGCCGGTGCAGCACGACCGCATGCGCCAGCAGCGCCGTCACCTCGAGCGTGACGATGCCCTTGATGCTGGCTGTCAGTTCCATGCGCATGCCCAGACGCAGCTGCACCGGCATGTGCTTGCCGGGCCAGACGCCGTCGAGCAGCAGGCCGTAGCGCGACACGTCTTCGATCTCGAACCCGGCGCGGCTGCGGCGGATAACGGCGTGGCGGCCGGACAGCCGGCGCGTCAGGCCACCGAGGTCCATGCCGGTTTCGCCATGGTGGGCCAGCAGCACGTCAGCGTCGGGCGCATCGAGCTCGAAGCGGCCGAGCATGAATTCGTCGAGCGCGAACAGGCGCACGTGGCGCTGCGTGGCCGAATCGGCTTCGGCGTGCACGAGGCACGCGCTGTCGGTCAGGCACGGGTGCGCGGCCGGCTGGGCGGGCAGATCGATCTCGATCAGGTCTTCGTCCCAGGCAATGGTGGTCATGCCCATGTCGATCTTGCCGGTGCCGTTGCCGCCGTCCAGGTTCAGGTGGGCAATGGATGCGTTGCGGGCCACGACGTCGATATCGATCCGGCCGCCGCCCGGCGCATTGACGCGGGCGATGCCGGCGTCGTCGGCCGTGACGCGCACGTTCTTGTGCGTGGCGAGGAAGGTCTGGTGGATTTCACCCAGGCTGGCATCCTGGCGCGGCACGAGGATCACGGGCGAGCAGGTCCAGGTGCGGCTGGCGTCGGGCGCATGGGCGTGGCGGCTGTGCAGTTCGATCTCGATGCGGTACTGGCCGTGTTCGAGGCCGCGCGACGAGAATTCGAGAAACAGCGGCCGCCAGTCGCCGCGCGAGGTGCGCTGGAAGCAATAGCTTTCGCCGCCGTGCAGGCGCAGCGCCGAATGCACGAGCATGCGCACGTCGGGAGCGCAATCCATCGGCATGCCACGCAGCTCGAGACGCAGGGCCTGGCGACCGCCAGCCGCGCGCGGATCGAACCCGCTGATGTGCAGTTGCGGGCGCTGCAGGCCGGTCGACTCAGGTGCCCGTGCCGGGACGACCGTGTCCCGGCGCGTGCGCACCGCGCTGATCGTATCGAAACTGGCTGGCAAGCCATCGACCACCGGGTTTGCCGACGGCGGCAACGGCGCAGCGTGCGCCTGATACGCACCGGCCGCCGCCTCGGGCTGCGCATGCCCGTGCGCGCACCGCACCTCGCCGGGGGCGACCCAGACGGTGCAGTGCGGATGCGCGGGATTGCGGCAGCGATTCATGTCAGATTGATCAGTTTAGAAAGTTCGAAAACGGTATTGCAAGCTTACGCTGTTTTCAGCAGGCACGGCGCACCGAGCTCGTTGATTATCAACATTATTTACTTACGGCATCAATTTATTTTTGCCATCTTTCCAACGTTCAATTACTTGCGCCGTCGTCTTCCAGTGGCAATGCGGTTTCGTCGGCGTGGCGGGGCAGCGGGCGCAGCACGAGCGCCGTCAGATTATCGGGTTGCAGACCAGCAGGCGGCTCGTGTTCCATCAGTCCGAACAGGCGTTCGACGAGCGTCGCTGCCGCTGGCGCATCGGCCAGCAGCGCCGGCCACCGCGCGACAAACATGTCCGGCTGGGCGCACGACCAGAAGCCGTCGGTGGCCAGCACATACGCTGCGTCGGCCCGCAACTGCAGTGCGCGGCGGTCGGGCAGGTGGGCCAGCCAGCATGGCAGGTTGGCGGGCGTGAGCGCAAACAAGCCATCGGACAGGCGCGATGGATCGGCAAAGGCGTTGCCAAGAATGAACGCCTGGGCAATCTGCGGCGCGTGGCGGCCATGGACTTCGCGCCACCAGTCGGCTTCGCCAAGCCGGCCGGCCAGTGCGGCGCCGGTGGCCGGTACGTGGTCGATCGTCAGCGCCGTGGCCTGCTGCGCATCGAGTTCATACAGCCGCGAGTCGCCCACGTGGTACAGCAGCGGCGCGGCGCCGGGCGGCAGTTCGAGCAGCGTGAGCGTGGTGCCGGGCCGGCCCGTCGCGCCGGTACCATCGGCAAATTGCGCCTGCAACATGGCGTGCAGGACATCGAGGTAGGCCGTCAACGCGGCGAGTGTCGTGCAGGGCGGCATGGCAAGAAGACCGGCGGCAAGCGCTTCGGCCGCTTCGCGCCCGTGGCCATGGCCACCCATCCCGTCGAGGACTGCCAGACGGCCATGCCCTGCGGGCCAGCCGGCAATCGTCGTAATGACCGGCAGCTGGTCGTGCAGATGGCAGGCGCGGCCGTCGAAATCGATGACGACGAGATTGTCCTGGTTTTCGCTGCGGGTGGCGGGTCCCACACCCACGCGGCTCGCGACGGCGACATCGAAGGAGGGTGCAAAGCGAAAGTCGGCAAGCGTCGAAGGCATGGGCTGGGGGTATGGTGGGATGATGACACTGTACTACTGTTTGTTGGCAAGTCATGCGCTGAACAGATGCCATTATTCGCGCCACCCAAAGGCAATGAATTTGCAAGCCGGCACACCGGTCATGGTATGTTGACGTTTCTACCACCGCCTTTTTCGGAACGCGCCATGGTCATCCGCCCCCTCGATTCTGCCGACGTGCCGGTCCTGGCGCCGGCCATGGCCGCGCTGCTGCGCAGCCTGGCGCTGGAATTCATCGTGCACGAATCGACCCCGCTCGGGGCCGCGACCTTCCTGGCCGAGAATGACGAGCATGGCATCCGCGGCTACCTGGCGCGCGGGTATGCCTGCCATGTGGCGCTCGATGGCGAGCGGCTGGCCGGCTTCATCGCGATCCGCGACAACAGCCATCTGTTTCACCTGTTCGTCGGCACGGCCTGGCAGCGGCAGGGACTGGCGCGGCGCCTGTGGCACGCAGCGCGCGCCGCCGCCATCGCGCGTGGCGGGGACGGCAATTTCACGGTCAATGCGTCGAACTACGCCGTGTCGGCGTATGAACGGCTCGGCTTTGTGCGGGTGGCACCAACCCAGTGCGTCAAGGGACTGTCGTTCAATCCGATGCACCTCGCCAGGGCGGGGGATTGACCCAGCCGGGCCAGACCTACGTCCCGGCCATGTAACGTAATGTGCACTTTCAGTATTTATTGCCTCTCGACAAAAGTTTTCGTTTTGGCAGCAGGTTACAATGGTGGTCGTCCGTATCGATCGGACATGAGCGGCGCATTGGCGCGCCGTGCTCGACAAGTTTTGATGATGATGATTCTGCATAACCTGATCCGCAAGCTTCCTGCAACCGTCCTGCCCAAGGCAGCACGGGAGACATGGGCATGAGCGCGACAGCGCCGTCGATGCCATCCATTTCGCGCGCGTTCGGCAAAACCCTGATGACCACCATGGGCATGACCGTGGTGGGATTCATCTCATCCGTCATCACTGCCCGCATATTGGGCCCGGAAGGGCGCGGCCTGCTGTCGGCGGCCATCCTGGTCTGTTCGCTGTCCGCCGGTATCGCGCAGTGCGGCATGGGCAGCAGCTATCTGTATCACTTCGGCGCGGCGCGGCAGTTTCCGTATCTGCGCTTCCTTCTGTTGTCGCTGCTGAGCATCAGCATCTTTGCCACTGCGCTGGCCGCCGCAGGGCTGCAATTGAGCGATGCGGTGCAACTGCACCGGTTCATGTGGCTGATCCTGGCGTTTGCCGCGTTCATGGCAAGCCAGATGTATCTCTTCACGCTGACCCAACTGCATTCGGATCTGCATTTCTTCAACATCCTGCGCTTCACCCAAGTATTCGGGAATCTGGTCCTGATGCTGCCCCTGGTGCTGTGGTTCGACGTGGTGAGCTTTGAACAGATCCTGGCCACGCAATTGCTGATGCTGATTGGCGTCACGGTCATGGGGCTGTGGTGGGCGCGCAAGCACCGGGTCTGGCAATTGAAGGTCGAGGTCAAGGACCCGGTACAGCCCTGGGTGGTCTTGCGCTATGGTTTTCACCAGCAGGGCATTGGGTTGTTGAGCTTATTTCTGGTCAATTTCGACAAGCTGTTTCTGCTCAATCGCGGCACCATCCGCGAATACGGTTTCTATGCGCTGGCATTCACGACGTCGCGCCTGATCGGGGCGGTGCAGGAATCGGCGTCGGTCGCGCTGTTTTCGCGCTTTGCCGGCCGGGATGAGCAAGCACTGAGCCAGGCGGTGCGCAATACCTTCCGCGTGACGTTCATGCCGCTGATGGTGCTGGCCGCGATCGGCGGTGCGCTGTCGCCGTGGCTGCTCAACCTCATCTATGGCAAGTTCTTTGCGGCGATGACGATGCCGTTTGCGATTTTGCTGTTCGAATGCGTGATCGGCGGCGCCAGCTGGACGCTGGCGCAGCGTTTCACTGCTGCCGGACAACCGGGGCTAGTGCTGGCGCGCCAGATCATCGCCGTGGTCCCGGTGCTGATCGCCATCCCGTTTCTGCCGCAGGAAAATACGTATGTCTGGCTGGCGGGATTGATGCTGGCGGGGGCATGCCTGCGCCTGATCACGACGATCATTCTCGGGGTGCGCCGGCTCAATGAGCCGATGCCCGATTTCATCCCGACCCGCGGCGACCTTGCCATCCTGCGCCGGCTAGTGACGCGCGCCAAGTAACTTGATTTTTTGGGAGTAGCCTTGAGTAACCATCGTTTGATGATGCAGGATCTGCTAACCAAGCATGACACCATTCATGATTTGCTGAAGGGCAGAGACTTTCATTACATCGATATTCCGATGCATGACAATATCGGCGATCTGCTCATCATGCAGGGCACGCTGGCGTTCTTCAAGAAAAAGCACCTGTCGCCGCGCACGATATCGACGTCGTGGGCATTCGATCCGTCATGGGTCAAGCCGGGCGATATCCTGGTGTTTCACGGGGGCGGCAATTTCGGCGACCTGTACGCGAACATCAACGAGATACGCGAAGAGATCATCACGCGCTTCCCCGCTAACCGCATCGTGATGTTGCCGCAAACCGTGTTCTTTGCGAATGAAACGGCGCGTGACCGGTCGGTCGCCGTGTTCCGGCGCCATCCCGATGTCCACATTTTTGTGCGAGATAAAGCGTCGCAGCAGATTGCGAATCGCTTTTCCGACAATGTGTATCTGGCGCCCGATATGGCGCATCACCTGTATCCGATCGCCAGCGGGGGCAAGGCCAGCGGCGTGCTGCGCATCGAGCGCGTGGACACGGAAAAGCCGGTCGTGCCGGCGTCGCTGAAGGATGCGCAATTCGATACCCGAACCGACTGGATCGAGGTCGTGGGCAAGGATAAGCGATTGATCGATTTTGCCTGGCGCATCCAGGCCGCCTTCATCAAGCGCGGCTGGCAAACCTGCAAGAAGCTGATCGGACCGTGGTACTGGATACCGGTCGCACAGCGCTTTTCGTCCAGGGCCGTGGCGCTGTTCGCGCGCCATGAGCATATCGTCACCGACCGTCTGCACGGCCACATCCTGGCGTGCCTGATGGACAAGCAGCACACCGTGATCGACAACAGTTACGGCAAGAATTCCACGTATATCGACGAATGGACCGCCCACAGCGATCTGGTGCGACTGGTGAAGGTCTGATCGCATGCCCGTTTTTTCCAAGGATAGTACCTCATGAGCACCTCCGCCCCGACTGTCCTGATCGTCGACGATGAAGCCAAGAGCCGCGACCGGCTCGCCTGCCTGCTGGCGCCCGGCGGCTACGAGACGACGAGCGCTGCCAGCGGCGAAGAGGCACTGTCCTCGGTCGCGTCCGAAGCGCCCGACCTGATCCTGATTGCGCAGACGATGCCGGGCATCGACGGCTGCCAGGTGGCCAGCATCCTCAAGGCCGATCCGGCGACCGAGAATATCCCGATCATCATGGTCACCGGCGTGGAGGATACGGGCATGCGCCAGGCGGGGCTGGAGGCGGGGGCCGAGGAATTTTTGAGCAAACCCGTCGACCCTACCGAGCTCGGACTGCGGGTGCGCAATCTGCTGCGCCTGAAGGACATGGGCGACCTGGAAGACCAGGTGCTCGTACTGGAGCAGAAAATCGCTGCCCGCACCGCCGACCTGCTGCGCTTTCGCACGGCGATGAATGCGACGCCGGACGCCCTCATGCTGGTCAGCCGCGACACGATGCGCTTCGTCGAAGTCAACGACACCACCTGCGCCATGCTGGGCTACACGCGCGCCGAGATGCTGAGCCTGGGCCCGGTGGCCCTGGGCGCGGCGACCCACGACGAACTGGAGGCGATGTTCGAGCCCACGCCGGGTGGCCGGATCAAGCCGAGGCTGAGCGAGGTCACGCTGCACTGCAAGGATGGCGGGGTGGTGGACGTGGAAATCCACCGCCAGGCCCTGTTGTCGGGCAATGACTGGATCATCGTCAGTGTGGTGCGCGACATCACCGAACGCCGGGTCGCGCAGCAAATCCTGCAATACCAGGCCAGCCACGACGTGCTCACCGGCCTGCCCAACCGCGCCTGGTTCTACGAGGCGCTTCACGGCACGGTCCGGGCAACCCACAGTGCCAGTCCCAGTGTGGCGGTGGTGTTTCTGGACCTGGATCGCTTCAAGAACGTCAACGACACGCTCGGTCACGCCATGGGCGACGAATTGCTGGTGCAGTTCAGCGCGCGCCTGGCCACCTGCGTGGGCGAGCGCGATACCGTTGCGCGCCTGGGTGGCGACGAATTCGGCCTGATCCTGATGCTCGACCAGGACCCGGCGCACGCGGCCACCGTGGCCGGCCGGATCGCCGAGGTGCTGTATCCGCCGTTTAATTTGCGCGGCTTCGAGGTGATCGTCACGGCCAGCGTGGGCATCACGGTCCATCCGCAGGATGGCGCCGACCCCGAGGTGCTGATCAAGTACGCCGACACCGCCATGTACGAGGCCAAGCAGGCCGGGCGCGACACCTACCGCTTCTTCACGGCCCAGATGAATGCCGATGCGCTGCAGCGCCAGGATCTCGAGCACGCGCTGCGCAAGGCGGTCGAGAACGAGGAATTCGAGCTGTATTACCAGCCCAAGCTGCTGCTCGGCGCGGACACCATCGTCGGTGTCGAAGCGCTGCTGCGCTGGGACCGGCCCGGTCACGGGTTGGTGTCGCCCGGCCTGTTCGTGCCGGTGCTCGAAGAGACGGGGCTGATCGTGCGCGTGGGCCGCTGGGTGATCGACACGGCCTGCCGCCAGATCAAGGCCTGGACGCTTCATGCAACGGGGCCGATGCAGGTGTCGGTCAATATCGCGGGGCGCCAGTTCGCCGAGGGCGACCTCGAAGGCGACGTGCTGCGCGCGCTGGCGGCGCATGACGTGCCGGCCGCACTGCTGGAACTGGAGCTGACCGAGACGTCGCTGATGATCAACACCGAGCGCACGATGCAATGCCTGAGCAATCTGCGCGCACACGGCATCCAGGTTTCGGTCGACGATTTCGGTACCGGTTATTCGAGCCTGGCGTATCTGCGCCGTTTTCCGATCGACAAGCTCAAGATCGATATCGCCTTCATCCGCGACGTGACGACCAATGCCGACGACGCCGCCATCGTCAACGCGATCATCACGATGGCGCACAGCCTGAACGTGCAGGTCGTCGCCGAAGGCGTCGAGATGCCGGCGCAGAAGGCCTTCCTGCTGGCGCACGGGTGCGACCAGATCCAGGGCTACCTGGTCAGCCGGCCGTTGCCGGCGCACCTGGTGACGTCGCTGATGGCGCTGCACGCCGCCAAGGTGCCGGTGTCCGCCGCCGCGTGACGGCAGGCGGCCGGCGGCGGTGAGAATTGTTGAGTAAGTGACGCCGTCGGGGTGGCTATACTGCGGAGATGAACCGGGCCACCTGGCGTTACCGTTTGAATGACCCCCGCAGCGCGGGCCTGGCGGCCACGCTGCTCGTGCATGCGTTGTTGATCCTGGCGTGGCAGATGGCGCGCACGTTGCCGGCGCCGGTCGTGGGGGACGCTGCCGCGATGCTGTGGCTGCGTGTGCCGGCGCCGGTGTCAGCGCAGGGCATTGTCGTTGTCCCGCCGGTTCAACCGGAGGCTGCGCCAACGCCGAAGCCCGGTATGCCGCTGCGGTCTGTGCCTGTGGTGCAGGCAGAGACGCCTGTGCAAACTCCGGTACCGCCAGCAGTGCCGGATGCGCCGCCAGTACCGGTTGAATCGGCCATTCCCAGCACGGCCGCCATCATGGACAGCGCACGCCGCAGCATCGGCGACATCGATCGGGCATTGCGCAAGGAGCGCCAGCCGACGATCGTGCTGCCGCCGGACAGCCCGCAACTGCGCCTGCGCCGCGGCATCGAGCATGCGCGCGAGATGGCGCCCCCGCGCCTGTGGGAGGCGCCGCGCGTCGTTGAACTGGTCAATAACACGGGAGATGGCGCGCGGCGCACCCGCGTGATTACCGGAAACGGCACCTACTGCCTGACCGACCGCGCGCCGACCACCGATGTCGAGATGTTCGAGAAGCACGGCAAGCAGCGCTTCACAACCTGCCCGAAGGATGAAGAGCCGGCCCGGCAGCAGGAATGGCGCACTGCGCGTGATTGAGCCGGTCAGCGGCAACGCTGCTTCCCGGCTCGTTGGCGATTAGGCGTCTTCCAGCGCCGGCATGGCGACGTCAGCCACCATCACCTGGTTGCGCCCACCTTTTTTTGCCGCGTACAAGGCGCGGTCGGCGGCAGACAGCAGAGCCTGTTCGCCATTGCCATGACCGGGCCACTGCGCCACACCGAACGATGCTGAAATACCCGAGATGGTCTGTCCCGCGTGCTCGATGACGATCCCGCCAATCGACGAACGGATGCCCTCGGCGCACTTCTGCGCCTCCTCGGCACTGCAGTCCGGCAGCATCAGCACCAGTTCTTCTCCACCGTAGCGGCACACGACGTCGCTTGCGCGCACCCGTTGCAAGATGGCGTGACTGGCGGCCTTCAGTACCAGATCGCCGCCTTCATGGCCATAGGTGTCATTGACGCGCTTGAAATGGTCCAGGTCGATCATTACCACCGAACAGGCGCTCTGGCTGCGCTGGGCGCGCGCCAGCTCGCGCTTGAGCGATTCGTCGAAGAAGCGCCGGTTATACAGGCCAGTGAGCGGATCGACCGTTGACTGGTGGCGCAGCGTGTCGCGCAGCGAGACGTTGCTGATCGCCAGGCTCAGCTGTTCGGCCAGCGCGATGATGTGCATGCTGTCGCTCTGGTTGTCTTCGTGCCGGTCGTCCAGGACCATCAGAACACCCACGACATCGCCTTGGGAGATCATCGGGACGCACGTCTGGGATGCATACTTGCCGATCCAGGGCGTACCGTGATCGCAGAACAGGTCGTGCTGCGCCGTCGCGACATGCATTTTGCCCAGCCGCAGACACCAGCATTCATCGCGGGCGATGGCAGGGGGCGCCGTATCGGTCAGATTCCACGACGCGTTGAGTTCGAGTGCATCGCGCGAATTGCGGTAGAGATATACCGCGCCAGCCGTGTCCGGTAATAGCTTGCGCAGGAATACCGGCAGCATGCGGGCGAGTTCGGACGGCGCCTTGACGCTGTCCAGCGCGTGCAACATCTCCGCTGCCACCGACAGGCGCTCTGCGCGCACGGCCGACTGCTTCGCCAATAGCGCGTTATTCTCGGCCAATAACTGCGACTGGTTGGCCACTTCCGCCTGCTTGTTCAAGCTCCTGGTCACGATGAGCACCGTTGCCACGATCACGACCAGGCTGGCCAGGGCGGCGCCGATACCAAGCGCGGAGTTGTATCTTAGCGTCGACGTCAGTTCGTCCCGCAGCACCTTGCGCTGCTCGGCCAGGACATAAATCTGGCGGCCGAACTGGGTGCGCAGCTCGTCCATCAGGAGCTTGCCTTTCTGGCTCGCCACGGCGTCGATGGCCGCCTGGGTCTTGCCCGCCCTTTTCAGGCGGATGCTGCTGTCCATCTCGAGAACCTTGGCCTGGCTGAGACTGGCAATGCGTGCCACCAGGGTTCGTTCCTGGTCCGAACTGGCGAGACGATGCAAATCCTCGAGCGCCGCGGGAATGCCCGCAACGCCGACGTTGTAGGGGTCGAGGAAGCTTTCGTCGCTGCCGATCAGGAAGCCGCGTTGACCGGTCTCGGCATCCTTCAGCAGGCTGAGCGCGAGATTATATGCACGCTCCTTTTTCGCGCCGTCCTGCAGTGCGCGCAAAGTCGCGTTCGCCTGGTAGCTGCTGATACAGGGCAGTGTGGCGAGGCAAGCAACAATGATGATGATCAGGGCGCCGAATACCTTAAGGCTGGGGTCGAGTCTGGAAAACATGCCTTAGGGAAATAATTGATGATGTGCAATCATAACCCCGCTATGCGTTGGCAATAAGTGAAGGAGCTGCTTGTTTCCGCGTCTGTTTGAACGATGGGGCCACATGCCTGGCCCTGGGCGGTTAGCGTTCGTCCGCCCGCCTCAGCCACAGGCTGCTCGCCCAGCCTTCGACATCCTTGCCATCGAGCGTGGCGCGCACCTGCCACCAGTCGCCATCGCGCTGGCCCGTCGCAATCACGCGCGCACCGCCCGGCACCACCAGCAGGCGCTCGGCGCCGATGCCGCCCGCGACGCGCAGATTGAGCGCATCGCGCACGCGGTAGGGCGCGCCAGCCACGGGCACGCCGGTTGCCGGCAGCGGCGCCTCGGCCAGTTCGACCGACGGCGGGATCGTGCCCGGTACGCCGAACAATGCCAGCAGCAGCGCGCCGCCGGCCGCAGTGCCGGCGGCCAGCACGCCCAGTGCGCGGGCGTTGGGCCGGCGCCACCACGCGCGGGGCGTGAGCCACGCGCAGGCGCACAGCGTCAGCACGAGGGCCGCGCCGAACGCGCCGATGTACGTGGCGAAATGCGCCGCGATGTGGGTCGACGATGGCATGCTGGCCTCAGGCGTCGAAGCGCAGCACGTAGTGGCCCGCCACCAGGTGGTGGCCCGGCGGGATCAGGTACGGCGCATCCTGCGTGGCTGCGTCGATCTGCGCCACCAGGGCCAGCTCGGCGTCAAGGTGGTACAGCGCCTGGCTCGGCGACAGGCGCACGACGCGCAGGCCATCGCTCGATGCTTCCCAGCTGAATGCGCTGCGCGACAGGCCGAGCCGGTCGGCGCTGGCGGCGGCGCCGTCGGCCTGGCGCACGAACTGCGGTGCATCGAGCACGCGCAGCGCGGCCAGTGACGGCATGCCGCGGCCGAACGTCAGGCGTGAGCCGCCGGCCGCCGGTTGCGACGGGCCTTGTGGCAGCACCAGGAGCGCGCTGTAGCGCTCCGCCATCGACTGCGGTGCGGCGAGCAGACCGATGCTGGCCCCGTCCATCGGCGAGAACTGCGACGGCACGGCAATGCGCTGGCGACCGGCCGGCGTAATCGCGTGCAGCTCGTCGGCATCGTCGATCGCGAAGCGGATCACGTTGTCCTTGCCCGGCGCGGCCGGTACCAGTTGCGCGTCGAGGCCCACTTCGAGCGCCTGCGCGCCCGTGTCGCGGTAGCGGCTCAGGCGCGGCAAGGCCAGCGCGGCCAGCGTGATGCGATGGCGCGCGACGGGCGCGTAGGTGGCGTCGGCTTCCGGTGTCAGTGCCAGCGCCGGGGTGGCCACGGGCGCTGGCGCTGCCAGCGGCATCGCGGTCAGGTCGGCTGGCGGCGTGCTGCTGCGCGACTTCCAGACGGCGGGGCTGCGCTGGGGTGCGGTGGCTGGGGCGGCTGGGGCGGCAGGCGCAGCCGCCACGGAGACGGGCGGCTTAACGGCTGCGCCAGCGCGGCTGATTTTGAGCAGCAGGCGCTGGGCGCTCGCGCCTTTTCCGCGCAGTACGTAGTAGCCATTGGCGGCGTCGAAGACGCAATCGAAACTGTCTTTCGGGCGCACCTGCAGTTCGAGGGGCGCTTCCGGTCCATCGTTCACGAGGAGCAGGCCGCCGTCCGGGCCAAACGGCCAGCCCGGCACGGCGAACGTGGCGTTGGCTGGGTCCATGCCCACCAGGGTCAGGCGCTGGTTCGGGTAGATCGCGCACACGGGCTGCCAGATGGCGCTGTCGCGCGAGGCGGTCACCGTGTACTGCACCTGTTCGCCCGGCGCCGGCAGGTAGACGGCGTGGCCGAACTTGACCTGCACTTCGCCCGGCGCGATGCGCTCGTCGCCCGAAATGAAATAGCGCACCTCATCGCCGCCGAGCAGGTCGCCGAAGTCCTTCTGGTGCAGCGCGGCGAGCGACTGCGCCAGGTCGCGCACTCGCGCGCCGCGGGTCAGGTGACGGTCGTCGTCGACGTCGTCCTGCGGCAGCACCAGCGTCACGTGCGAGAAGCAGCGCGTTGCGGCGCGGCCGCGCAGTTCGCGCGGCGAGCGTTCGAGCAGGTCACGCAGCAGCGCGCGGCGCGAGAACAGTGACAGACCGGGCGCCTGCCACAGCGCGTCGGCATTGAACACGTCTTCTACCTTGCCCAGGACTTCGTGTTGGACATAGACCGGCATGATTGAATCTCCTCGTTGAATGGGGTGCTTGCCATGCCAAACGCTAGCAGGGGGCAGATGAAAAACAGCAGGTGCGAGCCGCCGGCCGACAGAAAGCTCATCGGTTGGCCCATGATCGGGAACATCGCCAGGTTGGTGCCCCACGCCAGCAGCAGGTGGCCGGCGACGAACGCCGCGCCGCCGCACAGCGCAAAACACTGGAAGCGGCCCAGCCAGGCGCGCCGGAAATCGTTGGCGGCCAGCGCCCGGCCCCAGGCGCCGGCGGCGACACGCACCAGCGCCACCAGGAACAGCGCCTGCAGCGTCCACAGCGCCAGGCCGGCGGCCAGGCCATGACGCTGCAGCAGGAAGGCGGGCGCGAAGTCATCCTGGATCGCGGGGATCGCCAGCGCGTCGCCGGCCGCGCCGCCCAGCGCCGCCAGACCAAACGCGCGGTCGGCCCCCGTCCAGCCACCTTGGGCGATGGCGCGCGCGCCGAGCAGCATCTGCTGGCCCGTGTGCGGGTGGACGGTCGGTGCGCTCCAGACCTGGAACCGCTCGGGATAAAAGCCCAGCGCGCCGAGGAATGCGCCGCTGCTGCGCATGGCTGCGCCCCCGGCCACCAGCAGGCAGATGGCAACGGCGGCCGTGACGAGAGCCGCGCGCCGGCCACGGCTCGCGCACCAGACCAGCGCCATCGCGCTGCTCCAGACCAGCAGCAGCACCAGCGGCGAATAATCGTCGACCCGCACCAGCGCAACGCCCAGCAGGAACACGAACAGCAGCACGGGCGCGGCCATGCGCAGCCAGAAGCGCCAGTTGCGCTGCTGGTGCGTTGCACCGCCTGCGACCAGCGCCAGACAGTGCGCGCTGAGTGCGGCCAGCGCGAACTTGGCGAACTCGAACGGCTGGATGTCGAACACACCGGTCTCGCTGCCGAAGCAGACCTGCAGCAGTACGCCGACGAGCGCGATCCCGGCCAGGACCAGGAGCACGCGTTCAGTGACGGGGCGCGACAGGTTGTTGCGGCCGACGGACGACAGCAGCAGCAGCGTGCCGGGCAAGCCCAGGCCCAGCAGCGCGGTGGAGTTCTGGAAATGGCGCAGCCAGGCGGTATCGCTCGCACCCAGGCCCATTTCGAGCTGCACCAGCAGGCCGGCGCCCAGCAACAGCACGGCGATGGCAGGCAGCAAACTGATGCGCGCGTAAAAACGCAGCGTCAGCCACAGCGTGGCCCAGGCCAGCAGCAGCGAGACGCCCACACCGGGCGCGCCGCTGCTGCGCTGAGCAATCAGCAGCAGGGTGGCCGTGGCCGCGACCAGCGCCGCGACCAGCGGCATGGCGAGGCGTGCATTGGCGACGCGTTGGCGCAGCAGTGGCAGTACGCTGACCGCGCCCAGCAGCAGCACGCCAATCGCGGCGGCCCAGGCCAGCGGCGTGGGGGCAGGCAGCGCGAACAGCGTGCGTTCCTGCCACTGCCAGCGCACAGCGTCGGGCAACTGGACCTGCGGGGCGTTCGACAGCGCGATCTGGCCCGATGGCCTCAAGTGCAGCATGTCGCCATTCGGGACCAGCGTGAAGACGGTGCGGCCGACGGCAACCGCATCGGTGGCCGCCAGCGGCTGGTCGCGCTGGGCAGCGTCTTCCCAGCCATTCTCAGTCGAGACGAGCACCGGCTGGTCACCCCGCACCGAGAGCGCGATACGGCCATCCGGCAGACGCCCCAGTGACGCCGTACCGGCCTCGAACGTGCTGCTGGCAAGCCGGTTGCCGCAATACAGCAGGCCGCCCAGGCTGACGGGCCGCGCCAGGCCAAGCGGGTACGGCGTGATCCGGTTCCACAGCGCGAGCGCGCGGCTGGCGAGGGGGGCATCGGGGCAGGCCGGCTGCAGTGCGCCGTCCTGCAGCAGCGTGGCGCCGTCGTAGCGCCAGGTGCGCTCGCCGTTCGACAGCGTCACGCTGCCGGCATCCTGCGCCAGTACCTCAAAGCGCGCGGCGCCGGCCTGGATCTGCTGGCCACGCGCCAGCGGCACGTCGCTGCTGCGCACGCGCGCGTCGCTACGGCGCAGCACGATCGGCTGGACCGGCTCCAGATTGCGCAGCCACCAGGCGCCGGCGGCATCGCGGCGCAGCGTCAGCTGGCGCGCGGCGGCGCGCGGCGCGCCCAGTTCCGCGCGGCCCAGTACGATCGATGTGCCCGGCTGCAGGGTGACCGCGATCTCGCGCGGGAGCCAGGCGGCAGGCGCGCGCAAGATGGCCAGCAGCTGCACGGCGCACAGCAGCGCGAGCAGGACCGAGGCCGTTGCGGCGCCAAAGGACATGCGCTGGCGGCCGGGTGTCATGCTGCGCTCCTGGCTGGCGCGGGGCCGAGCAGGCTGGTCGTTTGACCCAGCAGGCGGCTGATGTCCAGCGCATGCTGTGGCCGCTCGGCAGGGCTGTCGGCCAGCAGGCGGCGCAGCAGCGCCAGGCCCGGCACGGCAGCCGGGCCCAGGTGGTTGGCAAACAGCGTCGCTTCATCGAGTTGCAGCACGGGCGGGCGCGCCTGGTGCGTGGCCAGCAGCGCGGCTGCGCCATCGCGGCCATGCGTTTGCCAGGCCTGGCCGCAGGTGCTGCTGTAACGCAGAAGGCGGCCGCAGACGAGGTAATAGAAGAGGGCGCCCAGGGCGAAATAGTCGGTGCGCGCTTCGGTGGCGTAGCCGTCGGCGTCGGGGAAGAACTGTTCCGGCGCCTGCCAGTTGGCGGTACCGGCATAGGTATGGGCGCGCAGGTCGTCCAGGCGCCGGTTAGTGCCAAAATCGGCCAGCTTGAGCGTGTCGGCGGCGCGGTCGAGCAGCAGGTTGCCGGGTTTCAGGTCGAGGTAGCGCCAGCCGTTGGCGTGCACCTTGGCCAGTGCCTGGTTGACCTGACCGGTCCAGGCCAGCGCGCGGGCCGGCGCGATCGTCCGGCCGGCAGCGGTTTCTTCCGCCAGGTAAGCGGCCAGGTCGCCATCGAGCAGTTCCAGGGCCAGTGCCGGCAAACCGAGATGCTCGCCACTGTCGAGCAGGCGCACGATGTGGCGGCCATCCCACGGCGCGAGGCTGCGCAGGAACGCGATCTCGGTGTTGGCGCTGTCCAGCCAGCGGACGCGCAATGCTTCCGGCGCGCGCGCCATCTGGTCGAGATTGACGAGCTTGAGGGCAACAGCGCCGGTGGCGTGCAGGCAGTCGGCGCGCCAGACGACGCCATAGGCGGCCCCAGCCAGCGGTTCGCGCAGGCGGTATTGGCCGCCGGTGAGCGAAATGACGGTGCCTGCGTCGTACATGGTGTCCCCCGAGCATGGCGCAACGCGCCGATGGGGAAGCAAAGCGGAGGGAAGCAGAAAGGGCTGGAAAAGCCGGGGTCAGGTCTGACATTCGGACACGATCTCGACAGTTGCGTAGTCGGACCTCGGACCTGGCTGGAAAAAAGGCCGCGCTAATGCTGGGCACGACACCGTCGAGAGTGGTTAAGGCTGAGGTCGTGTCCAAATGTCAGACCTGACCCCGGCTTTGGGCAGGCTGTGTGACGCCGGCTGTCGGCAAAGAAAAAGCCGCGCGGTGCGCGGCTTTCGGGGTTAGCGGCCGTAGCCGCGACGGTCATCGCGGTCCCAGCGGTCGTGGCGGTCATAACGGTCGCGGCGGTCATGACGGTCCCAGCCGCGGCCACCGTCACGGTATTCGACGTAGACGGGACGCGGTTGCACGTACACCGGACGCGATTCCACGTACACCGGGCGTGGCTGGACGTACACCGGGCGCTGCTGGACATAGACCGGACGCTGCTGGACGTAGGCCGGTTGCGACTGGTAATACCCGCCGCGATTGTCGTAATAGTTACCGCGATCGCCGTAGTGGCGACGGTCGTCGCGCGAGTGGACCGAGTTGCCCACTGCCGCGCCGATCACACCGCCCGCCACTGCGCCGCCAGTGCCGCCGACCGTGTGGCCGACGACTGCACCGAGCACGGCGCCGATGGCCGTATTCGTACCACGATCGCCGGCCATTGCCGCCGGCGATACGGCGACGGCGGCCAGCAGCACAGCACCAAAGGTCTTCGATTTCAACATGGCTTTTTCCTTTTTACCCCGGCGGAGATCGGAATGATGTTCTCGCTCACCGGGTAGGAATCACTATATTCTTGCTTCTTGATAGTGCCATCTGCTAATACAGATTTTTACAAGTCATGCCCGGTCTGTAACATCCTCGCTTGCATCTCGGCCCATGTGCCCCATGTAGCTCCTATTGCTTTTCATCTATCCCCCTCATGCGTCCAAGCCGAAGCTTCCTCGTTGTTCTGTTCCTGATGGTCATGTTGCTGGTGTATCTCGGCATGCGCCTGCTGCCCGACCTGGCCCTTGGCATGGTCGGTAACCTCATCGCCGGATTATTGTTGTGCCTGCTAGGCATCCTGGTGCCGGTCGGGTTGATGTCGGCCTCGATGCGCCGGCGCCGCTGGTCCGATGCCGTTGCCTCGGTCGGCTTGCTGTCGATGGGCCTGTTCTCATCGCTGCTGGTCGCCACCGTGCTGCGCGACATGGTGCTGCTCATCCTGATGGTCGTTGGCGCGGTTACCGTGCCGGTGCTGCACATCAGCGCGCTGGCAGTGCCGCTGGTCGCGCTGGCGGTGACGCTGATCGGCTATGCCAACGCGCGCCGCGTTGCGCGCGTCGTGAAGGTGGACGTGCCGATTCGCGACTTGCCGGAGGCACTGCACGGCTACACGATCGCGCAGATTTCGGACGTGCACGTGGGCCCGACCATCAAACGCGCCTACCTGAATGCGATCGTCGACAAGGTCAATGCGCTGGACGCCGACGCGATTGCCGTCACGGGCGACCTGGTCGACGGCAGCGTGCAGCGCCTGGCGCCGCACACGGAACCACTGGGCCGCCTGCGCGCGGGCGATGGCGTGTATTTCGTGACCGGCAACCACGAGTACTACTCGGGCGCGCTCGAGTGGATCACCGAAGTGCGGCGCCTGGGGCTGAACGTGTTGATGAACCAGCACGTGATCGTGCACAAGGGCGACGCGCGCCTGATGATTGCGGGGGTGGCCGACTATCATGCCCATCATTTCCATCCCGAGCACAAGAGCGATCCGCAACGCGCCGCAGCGGGTGCGCCGGCAGGGATTGGTGCGCGCGTGCTGCTCGCGCACCAGCCACGCAGCGCGACGGCGGCAGCGGCAGCCGGGTTCGATTTGCAACTGTCGGGCCATACGCATGGCGGTCAGTTCTTCCCGTGGAATTTGTTCGTGCCACTACAGCAGCCGTTCGTGGCTGGCTTGAACCGAGTGCGCGAGATGTGGGTATACACCAGCCGTGGCACCGGCTACTGGGGGCCGCCAAAGCGCTTCGGCGCGCCGTCGGAAATCACGCTGGTGCGCCTGGTGGCGGCCTGATATCCGGGCCTGGTCCAGTCCCCGGCATCAGGAAAGTCGGGGCAAAACCTTGCCGGATGCGCTATTGTTTGAATCCTTTCAATACCGCAAGGATTCCCGCATGAACTTTCCCGTTCGCCATCTTCGCCGTCTTCCCATGTTGGGCGCCATCGCCGCCACGCTGATCGCTACCCCGGCCCTGGCCGCCAGCCCCGGCAACGATCCTGCTGCGCTGGTCAAGATCCGCGACGCGGCAATGACGAGCGACTACGCCTGGCAACGCACGGAAGACATGACCGACCTGATCGGCCCGCGCTTGTCGGGTTCGCCCGGCGCAGCGGCAGCAGTGACCCAGGTTGCCGACGCCATGCGCAAACTCGGCGCGAAGGTGACGCTGCAGCCGGTAAAGGTGCCGCACTGGGTGCGCGGGATCGAGACGGGCGAACTGGTCGATTACGCGGGCCGGCCAGCCGGCATCACCCAGCGCATCGTGCTGACCGCGCTGGGTGGCTCGGGCGCCACGCCAGTCGAAGGCCTCGTCGCGCCTGTGCTCGTGCTCAATAGTTTCGAGGAACTCAAGGCGCGCTCTGCCGAAGTGAAGGGCAAGATCGTGCTGTTCGATGTCGCCTTCGACCAGCACATGGCCGACCGTGGCCTGGCCGGCCCGGCCTACGGTGCGGGCTCGAACTACCGCCGTAACGGCCCGCGCCTGGCGGCTGAGCTGGGCGCTGTCGGCGCACTGGTGCGCTCGGTCGGTGGCGCTGCTTATCGATTGCCGCACACGGGCTCCTCCGGCCTGTCGGACGATGCGCGCATCCCGGCGGCGGCCGTGACGGCCGAAGACGCGATGCTGATGGCGCGCCTGGTCAAGCGTGGCCCGGTCAAGCTCAAACTCGTGCTGACCCCGAAAAACCTGCCCGACGCCGACAGCTTCAACGTGATCGCCGACCTGCCGGGCACGGACAAGCCGGAAGAAATCGTCATCGTCTCGGGCCACCTCGATTCCTGGGACTTGTCGCCCGGCGCGCACGATGACGCCGCCGCCGTTGCCAGCGCGATGGCTGTGTTTGATGTGCTGAAAAAACTCGATTACCGGCCGCGCCGCACGATCCGCTTCATCGCCTGGATGAACGAAGAAAACGGCATGCGCGGCGCGAGCACCTATCTTGCCGCTGAACAGGCCAACACCGCCAGGCACTTCGGCGCGATCGAGAGCGACAATGGCGTTGGCCGCCCGTTCGGCCTGCGTGCCAGCGTGACGCCGCAGTCGGTCAAGCTGTTCGCGCCTCTGCAAGCGGCCCTGCAGCCGATTGGCGCCGGCGTCTTCCAGCGTCAGGACGTGCTGGCGACGGGCGATCTGGCCGGGCTGGAACGCGCAGGCGTGCCAAGCTTCGCGCCGATCGTCGATACGGCGAACTATTTCGACATTCACCACACGCCAGCCGACACGCTGGACAAGGTCGATCCCGACAGCCTGCGCCGCAACGTTGCGCTAATGGCAGCGACGGCCTGGTACCTGGCCAATATGGAGCAGCCAATTGGCCGCTCCAGCGTGCCGGCGCCGTGACGCGGGTCAGCTTGCGCGTCAGGCCGCGGGTCAGGCTGCCGTACTGATCCGCCGTACCGCGCGCGCATGCCCGCGGTACGGCCGGCCGTAGATGGTCTGGATGCCACTGGCGAAATTCTGCCCCCAGACCAGCTGGGCGCGCGTGGCGTGCGGCTCGCTGGACCAGTACCAGTCGCGCTGGAACGATTCGCGCAGGTTGGCAAACAGCAGCGCCAGCTCGCGCCGCGTGGGCAGGGCGCCGCCCTGGCTGGCGGCCCAGTCGGCGGCCGTGGGCCAGCTGACGTCCGCGCTGTCGCCTGGCAGCAAGACCAGGTGGTAGTCGGGATCGTCTTTGCCCAGGATGAGACCAGCGTACTCTTCACCCTCTTGCAGCAGGCCCCGGATTTGCATGTATTCGCCCATGGATTCACCTCACGTGTGGTAGCAATCCGGTAAGACTGGCGAACACGACGTTTGGTTGCATCCCCGGTTCGATCCAGATCAGACAATGGGCGGGTTCCAGGATATTCATACCGCCGGACTGTGCGGCGGGATGGCTCAGGCGTCGCTGTCGATGGGTTGCGCGACCTCAGGTCCACCAGCGCCGGCCCGATTGACTTGGGTGCTGACTTCGTGCCAGACGAATGCGTCCGGGGGCAGGGCGGCCGAGCGGGCCAGCGCCAATGCTTCTTCGCTCGAGAGCGCCGGATCGAGCCAGCGCTCGGCGTCCTGGGCGTCGAGTACCACCGGCCGCCGGTCATGGATATCGAGCATGCCGCCCGAGGCGTCGTCGGTCACAATGACGAAGCCGGCCTCGGCGCGGTTTTCGGTGAAACTGCCAAAGTTCGCCAGCGCCAGCATGAACAGGGGCGCACCATCCTTGCGGTGGATATGCCACGGCTGCTTGCTGCCTTTTTCGCCTGTCCACTCGTACCAGCCCGAGGCAGGCACGAGCGCGCGCCCCGACTTGAGCAGGCCGCGCCAGTAGCGGTTGTCCAGCTTGTCCATACGCGCGTTGATGGTCACCGGGACCTTGCCCTTGGCCCAGCGCGCCTGGTAACTCCAGTACACGTCGTCCACGCGCCGTTCGCCGTCCTGCAGATGCAGCACAGGGCGATACGTGCCGGGCGGCACGTTATAAGCCGGTTCGGATTCGCTGTCATACACGGCGTCGAGCCAGCCCATGACGCTGGCGTAGTAACGGGCCGTTTGGCTTTGGTCAATTCGTCCACACATGGGGGTAATGGTAGCGCAAGGCGGCAGGACGCGTCGCACCGTGTTCTGCGGGCGCGCGACGCGTGTGGCATTTGGCCGCAGCACGCCGCAATGGTATGCTCAGGAATACAACGATTGATGAGGAGCAGGTATGGCAGCAGGTTGGTGGACAGTATTAAGAACCGTTCCCTGGAGCGACGTAATCAGCGCAGCGCCGCAGGTGGCCAATGGCGCGCGGCGGCTGTGGGACACGGTCAACCGCAACCGGCAAGGCATGCCCGATGAGCCGATGGGCGTGGCGCCCGGGATGGCGGGGCAGGAAGAAGACGTGTTCGATATCCTGATCCGCAGCGTCGAGCGCAATGATGCCGAGATCACCGATCTGCGCAACCAGATGCGTTCGGCCTCCGAAATCATCGCCAACCTGGCCGACCAGAATGCGCAGCTCATCGCCAAGATGGATGCCCAGCGCCAGAAGATGACGTGGATGGGCGCGACCGCAGCGCTGTCCGGCCTGCTGTCGGTCGTGGCGCTCGTGCTCGTGGCCGTTCGCACCTAATCAACCAAAGGCCGTCATGAAAGTCGTCCTGATTTGCGCGACGTTGTTCATCTTTTTTTCGATGCTGATGAACAGCGCGCGCAAGCGTGGCAAGCTCGGCGATAACGCCAACCGCGCCGTGACCGGCCTGGCCACGTCGATGCGCATTTTCGTCTACGGCCTGCTGTGCTGCGTCGTGATCCTCTGCTGCGCCATGGCCTGGCACATGCTCGGCCAGCAAGCCTGATCCGGGTAACGACGCCGACGCTGACGCCGGACCCGGCTGCAGCGTCGGCCCCAGAGCACTACACCGGCAGCGGCATCTTCTCCAGCAGCTTGTCGAGCGTGACCGGATACTCGCGCACCCGCACGCCAGTGGCGTTGTAGACCGCATTGGCAATCGCTGCCGCCACGCCGCACAGCCCCAGTTCACCCACACCCTTGGCCTTCATCGGCGACGAATACTCGTCTTCCTCGTCCAGGAAAATCACGTCCTGGTGCGGGATGTCGGCATGCACGGGCACCTCGTAGGTCGCCAGGTCGTGATTGGCAAAGAAGCCCAGGCGCTTGTCGACCACCATGTGCTCCATCAGCGCGCCGCCCACACCCATCGTCATCGAGCCGATCACCTGGCTGCGCGCCGACTTCGGGTTCAGGATGCGGCCCGCTGCGCAGACGGCCAGCATGCGCCGCACGCGCGTCTCGCCCGTGCTTGAATCGACCGCGACTTCGACGAAATGCGCGCCAAAGGTCGAGAGCTGGTTCTTTTTCGCCAGCTCGCCGAACTCGATGACGTCCTCGGCCACCAGCTCACCGCCTTCGGCTGCCTTGGCCAGCGGCTGGCTGGCGCCGCCAGCACGCACGAGGCCGTCGGCGAACACCGGGTCCGTCATGTTCATTTTGGCCGCGACCTGCTCGCGCAGCTTGACGCAGGCTGCGTACACGCCGGCCGTCGCACTGTTGGCGCCGAACTGGCCGCCCGAGCCGGCGGACACGGGAAAGTCCGAGTCGCCCAGCTTCACCTTCACGCGATCGAGCGGCAAGCCGAGCATCTCGGCAGCCGTCTGCGCAATGATCGTGTAGCTGCCGGTACCGATGTCGGTCATGTCCGTCTCCACCGTCAGGATGCCGTCCGTGCCAAGGCGCACGCGGGCGGCCGACTTGACCACGGGGCTGTTGCGAAAGGCCGCCGCGACGCCGTGGCCGATCAGCCACTGGCCTTCACGGACCTGGGCCGGTTTGGCGTTGCGCGCCTTCCAGCCGAAGCGTTCGGCCCCGGTGCGCAGGCATTCGACCAGGCGCCGTTCGGAAAACGGACGGTTCGGCTTTTCCGGGTCGACCTTCGTGTCGTTCAGGATGCGCAGCTGCACGGGGTCCATGCCGAGCTTCTCGGCCAGTTCGTCCATCGCGATTTCCAGCGCCATCATGCCCGGCGCCTCGCCTGGTGCACGCATCGAATTGCCCTCTGGCAGATCGAGCACGGCCACGCGGGTCGCCGTCATCCGGTGCGCCCCCGCGTACAGCAGGCGCGTTTGCTGCGTGGCGACCTCGGGCCGGCCGCCCGGCAGGTTGCCGTTCCATGTTTCATGGCCGATGGCCTGGATACGTCCATCGCGGCCCACGCCGATCCGCAGGCGCTGGATGGTTTTGGGCCGGTGCGTCGTGTTGTTGAAGATCTGGTGGCGCTGCAGGGCTACCTTGACGGGACGGCCGGCAGCGCGAGCGCCCAGTGCGGCCAGCACGGCATCGGTGCGCAGGAACAGCTTGCCACCGAAGCCGCCGCCGATGTAGGGCGCGACGACGCGCACCTTGTCTTTACCGATGTTCAGCGTCCTGGCCAGATCGGTGCGGCACCAGTCGACCATCTGCGTCGAGGTCCAGACCGTGAGCTTGTCGCCGTCCCAGCGCGCGGTGGTCGCATGCGGCTCCATCATCGCGTGCGCCTGGTCGGGTGTCGTGTAGGTGGCGTCGAGCTTGACCGGGGCGCTGTCGAATGCGTGCTCGAAGTCGCCGACGCGGGTGTCGGGCGGCGAGTTGCGTTCGCCCTTGGGCGGGGTAGCGCTGTCCTTCACGCTGGCCAGATCGAAGCTGCCCTTGGCCTCGTTGTAGCTGACCTTGACCAGATGGGCGGCAGCGCGCGCCTGCTCGAACGTCTCGGCGACCACGAGGGCAACGGCCTGGTGGTAGTGCATGACCTCGGGCCCAGCCAGGAGCCGGGCCGTATTCTTCTGGCCCTTGCCCAGTGCACCGGCGTTGGCGGCGGTGACGACGGCCAGCACACCGGGCGCGCGGCGGGCGGCTGCATCGTCAATACTCACGATCGTGCCCTTGGCAATGGTGGCGCCGACCATCACGCCGTGGGCGGCGTCCGGTACGGCGGCGTGTTGTTCATACGCATACGGTGCCTGGCCGGTGCACTTGAGCGGGCCATCGACACGGTCGTACGGCTTGCCGACGTGGCGCAGCGTGTCGATGGGATTGGTGGTGGCGGGGGTAGTAAATTTCATGGGCTCGGCCTTTGTTCGCCTCCGCATGGCGCGGGGGAGGGGTTCGGTGCACCGGAAAAAGAGGGGAGCGCCTCATGGCCGCCAGGGACGGGGCCACGAGGGCAAGGTGGCGAACGGCATCATGCCGCCGCCACTGGAACGTCAAACGACGATCAAACCGACAGCGGCATCTTTTCGATCAGCTTGTCGAGCGTGATCGGATACTCGCGCACACGCACGCCGGTGGCGTTGTAGATTGCGTTGGCAACTGCCGCAGCAACACCGCACAGACCCAGCTCGCCGATGCCCTTGGCCTTCATGGGCGACGAGATTTCGTCTTCTTCCTTGAGGAAGATGACTTCCTGGTGCGGCACGTCCGCGTGCACCGGCACCTCGTAAGTTGCCATGTCGTGGTTGGCGAAGAAGCCCAGGCGCTTGTCGACCACCAGGTGTTCCATCAGCGCGCCGCCGATACCCATCGTCATGCCGCCGATGACCTGGCTGCGTGCCTGCATCGGGTTCAGGATACGGCCTGCTGCGCACACGGCCAGCATGCGGCGCACGCGCGTTTCGCCGGTGACCGAATCGACCGCGACTTCGACGAAGTGCGCGCCGAATGTCGACAGCTGGTTTTTCTTGTCCAGGCCGCCGGAGAATTCGATCGTGTCTTCGCCAACCAGCTCACCGCCCGCCGCTGCCTTGATCAGGGGCTGACTGTTGCTGCCCACGCGCACGGTGCCGTCGACGAATTCGGCGTCGGCTTCGTTCACGCCCAGCTTGGCGGCAATCTGCTCGCGCAGCTTGACGCAGGCTGCGTACACGCCCGAGGTCGAACTGTTCGCGCCCCACTGGCCACCCGAACCGGCCGATGCCGGGAAGTCCGAGTCGCCCAGGCGCACATCGATGCGATCGAGCGGCACGCCCAGCATTTCAGCCGTGGTCTGCGCGATGATCGTGTAGCTGCCGGTACCGATATCGGTCATGTCGGTTTGCACTGTCACGCGGCCATCCGTACCCAGCTTGACGCGGGCGCCCGATTTCATCACCGGGCTGTTACGGAAGGCGGATGCCACGCCGTGGCCGATCAGCCAGCGGCCTTCACGGACCTGGCCTGGCTTGGCGTTGCGCTTGGCCCAGCCGAACTTGTCGGCGCCCATGCGCATGCACTCGATGTAGCGGCGCTCCGAGAACTTGCGGATCGGCTTTTCCGGATCGACCTTGGTGTCGTTCAGGATGCGGAACTGAACCGGGTCCATGTTCAGCTTTTCGGCCATCTCGTCCATCGCGATTTCGAGCGCCATCATGCCCGGCGCTTCGCCCGGTGCGCGCATCGCGTTGCCTTCCGGCAGATCGAGCTCGGCCACACGGGTGGTGGTCATGCGATCGGCACCCGCGTACAGCAGGCGCGTTTGCCCGGTTGCCGTTTCGGCGCTGCCTTTTGGCAGGTTACCGTTCCAGGTTTCGTGGCCGATGGCCATGATGCGGCCGTCACGGCCGGCGCCGATGCGGATGCGCTGGATCGTGGCAGGACGGTGCGTCGTGTTATTGAAGATCAGGTGGCGGTGCAGCGAGACCTTGACCGGCCGCTTGGCCGCGCGCGCGCCCAGGGCTGCCAGCAGCGCATCGGCGCGCAGGAACAGCTTCGAGCCGAAGCCGCCGCCAACGTATGGCGAGACCACGCGCACTTTTTCTTTCGGGATGGCCAGCGTCTTGGCCAGGTCGCTGCGGCACCAGGCGATCATCTGGTTCGACGTGTAGACCGTGACCTTGTCGCCTTCCCAAAAGGCGGTCGAGGCATGCGGCTCCATCATCGCGTGCGACTGGTCCGGCGTGTGGTAGGTGGCGTCGAGCTTGACGGGCGAGGTTTCGAAACCGCGCGCGAAGTTGCCCGTCTTGGTATCCGGCGGATCCGATTCCCCCTCGGGTTTCACGGCATTGCCTTTTTCGGCGTCCAGGTCAAAGCGGCCCTTCTGGACCGTGTACTTGACCTTGACCAGGTGCGCAGCAGCGCGCGCCTGTTCGAACGTTTCCGCCACCACCAGCGCGACGGCCTGGTGATAGTGCTGGATGTTCGGGCCGGCCAGCAGGTGGGCGGTGTTCATGTCGCCCTTGCCCAGCTTGCCGGCGTTCTCGGCCGTGACGACGGCCAGTACGCCCGGTGCGCGGCGCGCAGCCTCGATATCGATCGATGCGATGCGGCCCTTGGCGATGCCGGAGCCCACTACGAAGCCTTGGGCAGCGTTCGGTACTTCCTTGTGGTGCTCGTACGCGTACGGCGCGGTGCCGGTGGTCTTGAATTTGCCGTCGATGCGGTTGGTCGGCTGACCGACATAGCGCATGCGGTCAATCGGATTGGTGGTTGCTGGAGTCAGGAATTTCATGGCTTAGGCTTTCTTTGCGTCTTGCATTGCTGCGGCCAAAATACGGTGTACCAAAGGAACCTTGAAGGCATTCTCTTCGGTGGTCTTCGCGCCGGCCATCAGGCGGTCGGCCACGGCCTTGGCGCCGGCGCCCATCTGCTGCTCGGCGGCCTCGACGCGCCATGGCTTGTGGGCCACGCCGCCAACGGCCACGCGGCCGGTGCCGTCCGGCAGTATCACGGTGGCAACAGACACCAGCGCGAACGCATACGATGCGCGGTCACGCACTTTCTTGTACGCGTGCACGCCGCCCAGTGGTTTTGGCAGGGTCACGTAGGTGATCAGTTCACCTGGTTCGAGCACCGTTTCGATGTGCGGGGTGTTGCCCGGCAAACGGTGGAAATCGGCGATCGGGATCGTGCGCTTGCTGCCATCGGCGCGCACGGTTTCGACTTCGGCGTCCAGCAGGCGCATGGCCACGGCCATGTCGCTCGGGTGCGTGGCGATGCAGGCGTCGCTGGTGCCGACGACGGCCAGGTTGCGCGTGAAGCCGCCGATGGCGGCGCAACCGCTGCCCGGCTCGCGCTTGTTGCACTTTTGCGCGGTGTCGTAGAAGTACGAGCAGCGGGTGCGCTGCAGCAGGTTGCCCGACGTCGTTGCCTTGTTGCGCAACTGGGTCGAGGCGCCCGACAGCAGGGCGCGCGACAGCACGGCGTAATCCTTGCGCACGCGCGGATCCGATGCCAGATCGGTATTGCGCACGAAGGCGCCGATGCGCAGGCCACCGTTGGCGGTTGGCTCGATCTTGTCGAAGCCCAGTTTATTGACGTCGACCAGGGCGCCCGGGGTTTCGATCTCGAGCTTCATCAGGTCGAGCAGGTTGGTGCCGCCGGCGATGAAACGCGCGCCTGGCGTGCGGGCCACGGTTTGCGCGGCCTGTGCAGGCGTGGTGGCGCGTTGGTAAGTAAAGACCTTCATGCTTTGACCCCTCCGACTTCCTTGATGGCGTCGATGATGTTGGAGTAGGCGCCGCATCGGCAGATATTGCCGCTCATGCGCTCACGGATTTCTTCCACGGTCATCTGTGGCTTGGCGTTGAGGTCGGCCGTGACGTGGCTCGGCATGCCGGCGCGAATTTCTTCGATCACCGACACGCTGGCACAGATCTGGCCCGGGGTACAGTACCCGCACTGGTAGCCATCGTGCTTGACGAAGGCAGCCTGCATCGGGTGCAGTTTGTCCGGCGTGCCAAGGCCCTCGATCGTCGTGATCTTGGCGCCGTCATGCATGATTGCCAGCGACAGGCACGAATTGATGCGGCGGCCATCCATGATGATGGTGCAGGCGCCGCACTGGCCCTGGTCGCAGCCTTTTTTCGAGCCGGTCAGGTGGAGGTGCTCACGCAGCGCGTCGAGCAGCGTCGTGCGCGTGTCGAGTTCGAGCGTGACATCCTTGCCGTTGACGTTGAAGGAGACGCCGACCTTGACCGGCTCCGGGTTGGCGGCCGGGGCGTTGGCAGCCGTCTGCGCGTTTGCGCCCGGCATTGCAACGGCCGAGGCCGATACCGCGCCGGCGATCAATACATCGCGCCGGGACAGCTTGATTTCCCTGAATTGTTCCATGTTTGGAAGTTCCTTCTATACAGTACGTTGTTCACCATGATGCTGGCGTCGATACGATGGCGCCGCCCAGGCGAAAAGAAATGACAAGATAATGAATTGATTTTATGTCAGCTCGCGTGAAGGCCGCGCTCCCTTGAAACCTGAAGCATTTTGGTTTAATAGCCATGTTGAGAGTACGTGTTTAAATCCAGTGGCGCAGCTCAGCCACTAACACCCGGGTTGCTCCACGTAGTACAATCCGGGCGGCGCGGGCATGGCGAAATTGGTAGACGCATCAGACTTAAAATCTGCCGCCGTGAGGCGTGCCGGTTCGATTCCGGCTGCCCGCACCACGAATGATCCTGGCGCTTCACAGCGCCGATGCACGAACCCTGGCGCGCACCCCCCAACCATCCAGGTAGGGCAAGCGCAGCTCAGCGGTCTCGTCTGCATGGTGTAGCATGCCATTCGGCACGGCACCAATACCGCCGCATCACAATATTCCCCCGTACGACTCGCAAGGACCCGAATTGAATATCACGATCAACGACGAATTGCGCTCTTTCGTCGATCCACTCAGCCCGATCGAACAAGCCGCGCTCGAGCGCAGCCTGCTTGCCGAAGGTTGCCGCGATGCATTGGTACTCTGGCGCGATACGCTGATCGATGGCCACAATCGCTACGAACTGTGTCAGAAGCACGGCATTCCGTTCCGCACCGTCCACAACAACACCTTCGAGTCGATCGAGGACGTCATGCTGTGGATGATCGACAATCACCTGGCGCGCCGCAGCGTCTCGGACTTCCAGCGCGGCGTGCTGGCGCTGAAGAAAAAGAGATCGTCTCGGCCCGCGTGGCCGAGCGTCCCGCCGATGAGGCAGCCGATGCCGATGCTGCGCCCGATGCCTCATCGCCGCCATGGAACACGCGCGAAGACGTCGCGCGTGCGGCGCGCGTGTCGAGCAATACGATCAGCCAGATCGAACGCATCCAGAAAGCGGCGACGCCCGAGCTGCGCGAAGCCGTGCGCACTGGCACCATCTCGATCAATGCCGCCGCCAACGTGGCGCAGTTGCCCGAATCGGCGCAACTGGCCGCCGTGGCCGGCGGTCGCAAGGAATTGCAGCAGGCCGCGCGCCAGGTGCGCGAACAGAAAAGTGCGGCCCGCCCGCGCAAAGAGAAAGAAGTGGTCGATCCGGCCGACGAGCTGGCCACGCTGCGCAGCGAACGCGCAGCGATGAAAGACCGCCTGGCCACGCTGCTGACCGAAAACGAACGCCTCAAACAACGCCTCGTCAACGCCGGTCTCGGCGCCGACTGAACCTCGCCACGTCCTCAAGGAGCCAGCCCCCATGCCCACGTCACGTTCGTTCACGCCGGCATTGCTCGGCTTGCTCCTGATCGGCGCCGCCGCGCCATCGCTTGCCGTCGCGCCCAGGAAGACACCGATCGCGGCCACCAGCGCGCAAGCTGCGCCGAGTGCGGCCACGGTCGCGCGCTGGAAAGCAACGGCCGAGCGCGTGACGATCATGCGCGACAAGTGGGGCATTCCGCACGTGTTCGGCCGCACCGATGCCGACACCGTGTTCGGCACGCTGTACGCGCAGGCCGAGGACGATTTCAACCGCATCGAGCTCAATTACATCAATGCGATGGGGCGCCTGGCCGAAGTCGAGGGCGAGGCCGAGATCTGGCGCGACCTGCGCATGAAGCTGTACGTCCAGCCGGCCGCCATGCAGGCGCAATATGCAGCCAGTCCCGCCTGGCTGCAGAACCTGATGAAGGCGTTTGCCGATGGCCTGAACTATTACCTGTACACGCATCCCGAGGTCAAGCCGAAGCTCCTGACCCACTTCGAGCCGTGGATGGCCCTCACGTTCAGCGAAGGCAGCATCGGCGGTGATATCGAGTCGATCGAGCTGGCCGACCTGGCCGCGTTCTATGGCAAGCGGCCGGCGGTGGCGCAACTGAACACGCAACGCCAGGATTCGCGCGGCTTCGCGCCGGAACCGCGGGGCTCGAACGGCTTTGCCATCGCGCCAAAACTGAGCGCCAATGGTCACGCGCTGCTGATGATCAACCCGCATACATCGTTCTACTTCCGGCCCGAAGTACACATGGTCAGCGAAGAGGGCCTGAATGCCTATGGCGCCGTGACCTGGGGCCAGTTCTTCATCTACCAGGGCTTCAACGACAAGCTGGGCTGGATGCACACGTCCGGCGGGGGCGACGTCATCGACGAATACCTGGAAACGGTCGTCGACCGCAACGGCGAGTACTTCTATAAATACGGCAAGCACGAGGCGCCGATGCGCAAGGTCGCGATCGCGCTGCCGTACAGGATGCCCGATGGGACGATGGCCAGCCGCAGTGTCACTGCCTACTTCACGCACCACGGCCCGGTCGTGCGCGCCGAGAACGGCAAGTGGGTGTCGGTCAAGCTGATGGACGACCCGCTCAATGCGCTGACCCAGTCGTACACCCGCACCAAGGCGCGTGACTACAGCGCCTTTTACAAAGCCATGGAGCTGCGTACCAATTCGTCCAACAACACCGTGTATGCCGATGCGAAGGGCAATATCGCTTACTTCCACGGGAACTTCATCCCGAAACGCGACCCGCGCGTGGACTGGACCCGCCCGGTGGACGGCAGCAATCCCGCCAACGAATGGCAGCGCCTGCACGAGATCGACGAGACGATTACGCTGTTCAACCCGGCCAGCGGCTACATCTTCAACACCAACAACTGGCCCTGCACGGCGGCCGGCCCGAGCAGCCCCAAGTGCGCGAACTACCCGTCGTACATGTGGTCGCTGCCCGAGAATGCGCGTGGCCGCAATGCCGCGCGTGTGTTCAAGGATGCCAAGGGGCTGGATATCGACGGCCTGATCGCGGCCTCGTACGACACGCGCCTGCAGGCATTCGAGCCGCTGGTGCCGGCCGTTATTGCCGACTACGACGCCTTGCCGCCGGAAGACCCGCGCAAGGCGGCGCTGGCCGAACAGATCGACGCACTGCGCAGCTGGAACATGCGCTACGCCATCGACTCGATCCCCACGTCGCTCGCCGTCTACTGGGGCCAGGACCTGGTGGCCCAGCATGGCGCGCGCGCAAAAGGCGAGGCGATCCCGCCGGTCGACTACATCGCCCAGCGCTTGACCCCGGCGGACCGCCTCGACGGCTTGCTGCGCGCGTCGGACAAACTGACGGCCGACTTCGGCGACTGGCGCACGCCATGGGGCGAGATCAACCGCTTCCAGCGCCTCTCGGGCGCGGTCGACCAGCAATACGACGACAGCAAGCCGAGCATTCCGGTGCCGTTCACATCGGCCAACTGGGGCTCGCTGGCATCGTTCGGCATGACGGCCAAACAAACGACGAAGCGTATCTACGGCGACCGCGGCAACAGCTTCGTCGCTGCCGTGGAGTTCGGCCCGAAGGTGCGCGCCAAGAGCATCCTGGCCGGCGGCCAGAGCAGCGATCCCCGCTCGCCGCACTTCAACGATCAGGCCGCCATGTATGCGCGCGGCGAGTTCAAGGACGTGCTGTTCTACAAGGAAGATATCGAGCGCAATCTCGAGCGGAGATACCATCCGGGCAAGTGACAATCCGGTGGTGATGGCGCTGGCGATCCAGGTTGCCGGCACGCTATAATCGCAGCCTTCGTCGCATCGGATAGACAGGCAGGACAGGGCAGTGGCCAAACTTTATTTCAGGTACTCGGCGATGAACGCCGGCAAATCGACGGCCCTGCTGCAGGTCGCGCACAACTACGAAGAGCAGGGCCAGCAGGTCAAGCTCTACACGGCAGCCATCGACAACCGCTACGGCGTCGGCGTGATCACGTCGCGCCTGGGCGCGCAGCGGCCCGCTGAAATCTTTCACGCGGACACCAACTTTCTCGACCAGGTCGAGAACGTCGCCTGCCTGCTGGTGGACGAGTCGCAATTCTTGACGGCGGCCCAGGTCAGCCAGCTGCACCAGCTGGCCCAGCTGCGCGGCGTGCCCGTGATCTGCTACGGCCTGCGCAGCGATTTTCGCGGCGAACCGTTCCCCGGCTCGGCCTATCTGCTGGCGCTGGCCGACGATATCGAGGAAATCAAGAACATCTGCACCTGCGGCAAGAAGGCGACGATGAATATCCGCGTCGACGAGCAGGGCCGCCGTATCCGCGAAGGCGAGCAGGTCAGTATCGGCGGCAACGAAAGCTACCGCCAGGCGTGCGGGCGCTGCTTCTACGCACGCTGACACGATGCTCGGCGGCTGCAGCGCCTGGCTCCCCGCCGCCGCCTGCGCCATGGCAGTCGCGTCGCTCGACATCCTGATCTACCTGATTCCGTCGGCGGCGCTGGCCTTCCTGTTGTGGATCGCCTCGGCCGCCCACCCCGTCTTTTTCTTGTTTACCGCTGCCGGCACGCTGTGCCACGAACTGGCGCATTTCTCGGTGGGCCTTCTCACCAATGCCGAGCCGGTCGGGATGAGCGTGCTGCCGCGCCGCATCAAGCGGGCCAAGGGCAGCAAGGCCGGCGGGCACAACTGGGAACTTGGCTCGGTCACGTTTGCCAATCTGCGCTGGTACAACGCGGCGCCGGCCGCGCTGGCGCCGCTCCTGGTGCTGTTCGTGCCGCTGGGCGTGGCCTGGTGGCGCACGCGCCACGGGCTGGCCTTTGAACCGGTAGACCTGGCGCTGATGGTGTTTCTGGCGCCGCAGTTCCTGTCGTTCTGGCCGTCGCCCGTTGACTGGAAGCTTGCTGCCCGCTCGTGGCCATGGGCGCCGCTGCTGATCCTGGTCGGTCTGGTCTGGTATTACGGCGACGCGCTATTGACGCTTGTCAAAGGGTAAATACAAGAGTGTGAGCAGGCTTACGGCAACCTTAATTGTCAGCCTTTGCGGCGCCGCAAGCGGGTCAGGCCGGCGCTAACACGCTGATCTACCTGTAGAATGAACCGAAAAGCGCGGTATGGCAGGTTTGCCTTGCGCCATGCCGCAACCGCAACAGGAATCCCGTTCGGAGAATCGCAGAATGAAGAAGCACGTGCTCCTCGCCGCCATGGCGTTTGCCATGTCCGCCCATGTGGTGACCGCGCAGCCCGAGAAATCCGCTGCCGTCGCAACGCCACCGGTTCCGGCCAAGCCCGCCGATTCGGCGAAGTCTGCTGCCAAGCCCGCCGGCAAATCCGCCACCCCGGCCATTCCCGCTGACATGAAGCCGATCGCCGCCCAGACCCAGGCCGCGCTGTGGGCCTCGCGCGTTCTGGGCCGCTACCACTACAGCCCGGTCCCGCTCGACGACGCGATGTCGGCCAAGATATTCGATAAATACTTCGAAGGCCTCGACAGCGAAAAACTGTACTTCGTGCAGGCTGACCTCGACAGCTTCGGCGCCCTGCGCACGAAGATGGACGACGCCATTAATAACGAAGACCTGAGCGCGCCGTTTTCGATCTACAACATGTACCAGAAGCGCTTCGGCGAACGCATGGCGTACGCGCGTAGTCTGCTCAAGGGTAACTTTGACTTCTCGACCGACGAGACGATGCAGCTGGACCGCGAAAAAGCAGCGTGGGCCAAGAGCGAAGACGAAATCCACGATCTGTGGCGCAAGCGCGTCAAGAACGACTGGCTGCGCCTGAAGCTGGCCGGCAAGGACGATAAATCGATCCGCGAAACGCTCGACAAGCGCTACGAGAATTACGTCAACCGCATCGGCAAGCTGAACAACGAAGACGTGTTCCAGATGTTCATGAACGCGTATGCCACCGCCATCGAGCCGCACACCAACTACCTCGGTCCGCGCTCGGCCGACAACTTCGATATCGCGATGCGCCTGTCGCTCGAAGGCATCGGCTGCGTGCTGCAGTCGCGCGACGACTATACGATCATCCGCGAAGTCGTGCCTGGCAGCCCGGCTGAAAAGTCCGGCAAGCTCAAGGTGGGCGATCGTATCGTCGGCGTCGCACAGGGCAATGCACCGTTCACGGACGTGCTCGGCTGGCGTCTGGACGACGTGGTCGCGCTGGTGCGCGGCGAAAAGGGCACCACGGTGCGCCTGGACGTGATTCCGGGCGACGGCGGCGTCGATGCCAAGCACGTGAGCGTCTCGATGGTCCGCAACAAGATCAGCATGGAAGAGCAGGCCGCCAAGAAGTCGATCATCAAGGTCAAGGAAAACGGCGTCGAGCGCCGCATCGGCGTGATCGCGCTGCCGACCTTCTATCAAGACTTCGAAGGCCGTCGCAAGGGTGAAAAAGACTTCCGCAGCGCTACGCGCGACGTCGAGCGCATCCTGGTCGAGCTCAAGAAAGACAAGGTCGATAATGTCCTGATCGACTTGCGCAACAACGGCGGCGGCTCGCTGACCGAGGCCGTCGAACTGACGGGCCTCTTCATCGACAAGGGCCCGGTCGTCATGCAGCGCACGGCGGAAGGCCGCGTCGAAGTCGAAAGCGATGTCAAGGCCGGTCTGGCATGGGATGGCCCGATGGGCGTGCTGATCAACCGCGGTTCGGCCTCGGCGTCCGAGATTTTTGCGGCGGCGATCCAGGATTACGGTCGCGGTATCGTGATCGGCGAGCCAAGCTTCGGCAAGGGCACGGTTCAGACGTTGATCGACCTCGACCGCTTCGCACCGGGTGAAAAAGCCCGCTACGGCGAGCTGAAGATGACGATCGCCCAGTTCTTCCGCATCAATGGCGGCACCACGCAGTTGCGCGGCGTGACGCCGGACATCAAGCTGCCGGTCATGACCGACCTCGACAGCTTTGGCGAATCGTCGTACGACAATGCGCTGCCATGGGTGGCGATCAAGCCGGCCAATTACATGCCGGCGGGCGACCTGAAGGAACTGGTGGCGCCGCTGCAGCAACGTCATGAAGCGCGCATCGCCAAGGACAAGGACTTCCAGTTCCTGCAAGAAGACATTGCCGAAGTGCTCAAGCTGCGCAAGGAAAACGTGATTTCGCTGAACGAAGCCGTGCGCCGCAAGGAGCGTGACACGCAGGATGCCCGCTCGAAGCTGCGTGAAGCCCGTTTGGGTGGCACGTCGGCGACGCCGGACGAACCTGCCAGCGGTCCGGGCAGCAAGGAAAAGCGCGCCGAAACGCCGGATCCGACCAAGGCCAAGAAATCAGTGGTTGCCGTGCGCGGAACGCCGCGTCAGGATGATGGCCTGCAGGCAGACGAGCGCAATCTGCAATCCGAGCTGGCAGCAGAGAAGGCGGCCAAGGATGCCAAGGACGTGATGCTGCAAGAAGCCGCCAACATCCTCGCCGATGAGGTGGGCATGCTCAAGACGGACACACGGATGGCATCGCGCGTGATGCCGTACATGGTCGTCGCACCAGCGGGCGGTGCTGTCAGTACCAACGTCAAGTAAGCGTTGCATTCCTGGCGCGACGATGTCGCGTCATACAAATAAAGGCTGCATCCTCCCGGGTGCGGCCTTTTTTTCATTCCCACCGCAGGGTTCAAGACTGATAGTGACAAAATAATACGAGAATTGTCATAAAAGTATTTAGGTTGCCTGATGGATCGTGAACATTCGGTTTTCGTTTATTGCTCGATATCTAGGTCTATATGCTCAATTCAAATAAATAGTGGAATGAATTAACTGTTTAGTGGTGGAAATATAGTGCGCACGGTTTGATTCCGACCAGTAGTTAGCTTTCCGTAACGCATGCTAGGATGGCTTCGTGCTTGCAAAAAGAATAATTTTTACTTTCCTAGGAGTTACTTTCATGTCAATTCGCCACCTTGTTGTTGCTTCGCTCCTGATCTCTGCCGGCGTTGCCCAGGCTGATGTCGTGTCTTCGGCTTCGCAGCCTGCGTTCCAAAGCGGCTGGACCTCGGGCAATGGTTCCAGTGTTATTGGCTCCGGCGTGCTCGGCAGTGGTGTCAGCCTGGTTGGCGGCATTGCCCACAATGCGAACACGGACCTGACGTCGGTGCTGGTCGGCAAGGCCAGTGCCAGCCTGTCGCAATCGGAAGCCCAGAAACTGTTTGTGCAGCAAGGCATTGACGCCAGCTACGTGCTGAGCGCCGGTAACGGCTTGCTGGCAGCACGCTTTGGTAACTCGGCAGCCGTCATCAACGATGGCGACGGCGTCAAGATCGTGCAAGGCCAAACCGGCCAGAGCGGCAGCGGCGCAACGTCGCCAGCGGCTGGCAGCGCGGCTGGCGGTGGTGCGGCAGTTGGCGGTGGTAGCGGCGCTGGCACCGGTTCGGCCGGCGGCTCGGCTGGCGGCGGCGCCAGCGGTGGCAGCGCCCCAGTTGCCGGTGGCAGCGGCAGCGTCGACGTGAGCCTGCCGCCTGTCACCGGCGAGACAGGCGGTGGCAGTGCAACCCAGCCAGCCACGGAACCAGTCGCCGCGGTGCCCGGCGTCGATCCGGCCTTGATCCTGCCAAACGAGATCAATGAAGTTCCTGAACCAGGCACGATCGGTTTGATGCTGGCAGGTCTGGCTGGCGTGGGCATGATCGGTCGCCGTCGCAAGGCCAAATAAGTCTCTTGACATGGGATGCAGGGCAGCTTTATACGCTGCTCTACCGCTATGGCGCCAGCCTGGTCTGGCGCCATATGCATGTTGGTGCTGGTGAAACGGTACCGGATTTGTCAGCCTTGAATGCCGCAAACACACGTTTTGATGGTGTTTCGTCATTGTCTGGCAGCAGGCTTGAGGCCAAAAGCCGACACATTTTAATTCCTTGAGTCAATTTTTATTCTTTCTGGCATAGAATCTACGCTGCAAGAATTTGACCAAGGAACGGTATGGCACGGCCAGAGAAAGTGCGTCTCGGCGAAGTATTGATGCAGCAAAAGCTGTTGAGTGAAGAACAACTCCAGCAAGCCCTTGCGGACCAGAAGCGTACTGGCCGCAAGCTCGGGCGGGTTTTCGTCGAGAACGGCTTTGTTACCGAGGACCAGATTTCCGGCGCACTGGCGCGCCAGCTCGACATCCCGTACATCAACCTCAAGTTCTACAACATCAATGCCGACCTGGTGCGGCTGTTGCCCGAGACGGCTGCACGCCGTTTTCGCGCCCTCGTGCTGGAAGACCGCGGCGACGCCATGCTGGTCGGCGTGTCCGACCCGACCGATTTGTTCGCCTACGATGAAATCGCGCGCCTGATCAAGAAGGGCGTCGAGCTGGCCGTGGTCAACGAGACCGAAGTGCTGGGCGCGATCGACCGCATCTACCGCCGCACCGGCGAGATCACGGGCCTGGCGCGCGAAGTCGAGGCCGACCTGGGTGACGTGTCCATCGACTTCGGCGCGCTCGCGGCCAACCCGGGCCTAGAAGAAGCGCCGATCGTCAAGCTGCTGCAGTCGGTGTTCGACGATGCCGCCCAGGTCCGCGCATCGGACATTCACATCGAGCCGCAGGACGGACGCCTGCAGATCCGTTTTCGTATCGACGGCGTGCTGCACCTGCAGACCGAGGCCGACCTGAAGGTGGCCACACCGCTGGCGCTGCGCCTCAAGCTCATGGCCGACCTGGACATCTCCGAAAAACGCCTGCCGCAGGATGGCCGCTTCGCCGTCAAGGTGCGCAACCAGCGCATCGACGTGCGTATCTCGACGATGCCGACGCAGTACGGCGAATCGGTCGTCATGCGCCTCTTGAACCAGGGCGGCACGAATCTTCGGCTGGACGCCATCGGCATGCCGGCGCGCCTGGTCGAGCGCTTCCGCGCGATTGTCGCGCGTCCAAACGGGCTGGTGCTGGTCACCGGGCCGACGGGTAGCGGCAAGACCACGACGCTCTACAGCGCGCTGGCCGAACTCAATTCGGTCGAAAAAAAGCTGATCACGGTCGAAGACCCGGTCGAGTACCGCCTCTCGGGCATCAACCAGGTGCAGGTCAACGACAAGATCGAACTGTCCTTTGCACGCGTGCTGCGCTCGGCGCTGCGGCAAGACCCGGACATCGTGCTGGTGGGCGAGATGCGCGACCAGGAAACGGCGCAGATCGGTCTGCGCGCCGCCATGACGGGTCACCTGGTGCTCTCGACGCTGCACACGAACGACGCGGCCAGCACGCCGCTGCGCCTGATGGACATGGGCGTGCCGCGCTACATGGTCGGCGGCTCGCTGCAGGCCGTGCTGGCCCAGCGCCTGGTGCGCGTGATCTGCGAAAGCTGCACGGTCGACTACCAGCCGGCCGCGAACGAAGTCGAGTGGCTGCGCTCCGAACTGAAGGAGCTGGCCGCGACCACGCGCTTCTTCCACGGCAAGGGCTGCTCGCATTGCAACGGCACCGGCTACCGGGGCCGTACCGGCGTCTATGAATTGCTGGAGATGACGCGCGCCGTGACCGAGGCCGTCAACCATCCCGATCCGGGGCACTTCCTGAAAGTGGCCCAGGCCGAAATGCGCGGCGACACACTGCGCCGCCATGCAGTGAGCCTGGCCGTGCAGGGGCGCTCGACGATCTCCGAGGCAATGCGGGTCAGTAACCAGTTCGACGACTGAGCCGAAGGCCGATAAACGATGCCATTTTTTGCCTACAAAGGCCGCGACGGACGCGGCGAGTTGCTGCAGGGCGTGCTCGAAGGCGCCGACAGCGGCGCTGTCGCCGACCAGCTGTTCGGCAGCGGCGTGACGCCGCTCGAGATCAGCGTGACCAAGCGCCGCGCGACCAGCGGCGGCGCTGGCAGCAGCGTGGGCTGGCGCGAGCGCCTGTTCGAGAAAAAGGTGACGTCGATGGACGTGCAGCTGTTCAGCCGCCAGATCTATACGCTGCTGAAATCGGGCGTGCCGATCATGCGCGGGCTGGCCGGGCTGCAGGAATCGGCCATCAGCCCGGCGTTCGCGCGCATCATCAAGGACCTGCGCGAGTCGCTCGACGCCGGGCGCGAGCTGTCCATCGCGATGGGCCGCCACCCGCTCGTGTTCACGCCGTTCTACCTGTCGATGGTGAAGGTCGGTGAAATGACGGGGCGCCTGGAAGAAGTGTTCCTGCGCCTGTTCGACCACCTCGAGTTCGATCGCGATATGCGCGAGCGCGTCAAGACGGCGCTGCGCTATCCGACCTTCGTTGTCATCGCGATGGTGCTGGCGATGGTCGTCGTGAATATTTTCGTGATTCCCAAGTTTGCCTCGGTGTTCGCGTCGTTTGGCGCCGAATTACCGCTGATGACGCGTGTGCTGCTGACGACTTCGCAGTTCACCATCGCCTGGTGGCCGGCACTGGCCGGCGTGACCGTTGCGTCCATCGTTGGCTTCAAGGCCTGGGCCCGCACGGTGAATGGCCGGTTGGTCTGGGACCGCATCAAGCTGCGCCTGCCAGTTGCCGGCAAGATCATCCATAAAGGGACGATGGCGCGGTTTGCGCGCAGCTTTGCGTTGTCGCTGCGCAGTGGCGTACCGATTGTGCAAGCGCTGACGGTCGTGTCCCAAACGGCGGACAACGCCTATCTCAGTTCACGCGTTGACCAGATGCGCGACGGCGTCGAACGCGGGGAGAGCATCCTGCGCACATCGACCGCCGCGAACGTGTTCACGCCGATCGTGCTGCAGATGATCGCAGTGGGCGAGGAAACCGGTTCGATCGATGACCTGATGGACGAGATCGCCCTGATGTACGAGCGCGAAGTCGATTACGAACTCAAGACGCTCTCGAGCCAGATCGAGCCGATCCTGATCACCTTCCTGGGCATCATGGTGCTGATTCTGGCGCTGGGTATTTTCCTGCCTATCTGGGATCTGGGACAGGCGGCATTGCATCCGAAATAACACAGGGTTGCAGCCGAGTGTTGCGTAATGGCACCAAAATAAGGCTTGCCGGGCGGAAAAGTCGCACTAGCTCAAAATACTTTGTGGAAAGTTCTTCCTGGATATCGAAATTTCCTAGGGTCAATGTAGAATTCTTTATGCGCTCTCCGCCGTCAGGCCTGGATGAGGGCGAAGATATCAGGAGGATCGGTCCACGGCGTGCCTTGGTGCACCGGTCCTCGATCAACCAGTCGAAAGGAATTTTTTCCTTTCAATCATACGGAGAGTAGCGATGAACAAAGGTTTCAACAAAGGCGCGCAAGGCGGTTTCACCCTGATCGAACTGATCGTCGTGATCGTCATCCTGGGCATTCTGGCAGCAACGGCGCTGCCGAAATTCGCCAGCCTGAGCGGCGATGCCCGTGCAGCGTCGCTGCAGGGCGCCCGCGGTGCCCTGAGCGCAGCGTCGTCGATGTTGCGTGGCAAATTCCTGATTACCAATGCCACCGACATCGTTGTCGAAGGCGAGACCATCAAGATGGTCAATGGCTACCCGAGCGTGGCCACCATTGGCGCGGCAGCGGGTCTGAGCGACAAGGACTACAAGTCGGCAATCGCTGGTCAAACCGTGACGTTCACGCCGTTGAACATGCCGGCAGCCCTGGATAACACCTGCAACGTGCGCTACACCGAAGCGACCGCCGCTGTCCCGGCACCGGTCATCCAGGTGATCAGCACCAAGTGCGAATGATCCTTGTGAGCTGATCAAGAAAGCGCTGCTGCGGCAGCGCTTTTTTTATGGCGCTGTATTCGTCAGCCGTGGATGACACCATGCGGGAACGCGTCGGTGGCGAAATCGGTGGCTTGCCAGCCACACGCCGACGATTACTTCACGCCTCCTGCGTCTTTTTGTAATTGCCCTCAATCACTCTTGTCTATAATCAAGAAATTGTCGGTGACGACCCATAGTGCGACCAGATTGCGGCCTGCATGCGTTTGTTTAAGAAATCCAAGAAAAAAACTGGCTGGCTGAGTTTTGCCATTGCCGGCGACAATGTGTTCGTTGCGAGCGTGGCGAAGACGTCTGGCGCCCAGCCGACCGTGCTTGCCGTCCAGGCGGCCGCCGGTGTATCGCGCGATACGATCGACAAGCTCGCAGGCGACGCGCAGGCAGCCGGGTGCTACTGCACCACGCTGCTCACCGGCGGCGACTACCAGATCCTCAACGTCGAAGCCCCGAACGTCCCATCCGACGAAGTGAAAACAGCCGTGCGCTGGCGTCTGAAGGACATTCTCGATTTTCCCGCCGCCGAAGCGACCATCGACGTGCTCGACATTGCGCTGGACGCCAACTCGCGCGCCCAGCAATCGGTGTTCGTCGTGGCGGCAAAAAACAGCATCATCGCCCCGCGTCAGAAATTGTTCCTCGACGCCAAGGTCGAACTGACCGCGATCGATATTCCTGAAATGGCCCAACGCAATGTGTCAGCCATGCTCGAGCCCGAAGGCCGCGGCATTGCCATGCTGTCGTTTGGTGACGATGGCGGCCTGCTGACGGTGTCGTATCGCGGCGAGCTGTACCTGTCGCGCCGCTTCGATGTCACGCTGGTGCAATTGCTCGAACCCGACCACGACCGCAAGCATGCGAGCTTCGACAAGATCACGCTCGAACTGCAACGCTCGCTCGACCATTTCGAGCGCCAGTATTCGTTCATCAGCGTCGCCAAGCTCATCCTTGGCCCATCGGCCGTGACGGGGCTCGACGAATACCTGTCCAGCAATCTGTACACGCCGGTCGAAACGCTGAACCTGGCCACCCTGTTCGACCTGTCGCGCACGCCCGAGCTGGCCGACCTGGCGCAGCAGCAGCGCTTTTTCCTGGTTATCGGCGCCGCGCTGCGCGACGGGGAGGGCGCATGAGCCAGCAAATCAATCTGTTCAATCCGGCGTTCCAGCCGCAAAAGCACGTGCTGTCGGCAGCGCAGCTGGCGCTGGCGGCCGGCGTAATCGTCGTCGGCATCGCCGGCCTGGCACTGCTGGGGAGCATGCGCACGGCCGAGCTGCAGCAGCAGGCGGATGCCGGTGCGGTGCAGCTCGACAAGCGGCAAGCACGCCTGGCCTCGGTCAACACCGAATTCGTGCCGCGCGCGAAAGACGCCACGATGGCGGACCAGCTCCTTGACGCCGACCGCAAGCTGGCCGCCATGCGCCACGTATCGGGCGCGCTGGCACGGGGCGAACTGGGTGACACGAACGGCTTTGGCGGCTACTTCAAGGCGCTCGCGCGTCAGAGCATGCCGGGATTGTGGCTGACCGGCGTGACGGTGGGCGCGGGCGGCGCCCAGATCGGCATCCGCGGCCGCGCGCTGGACCCCGCCATGGTACCTGGCTACCTGAATCGCCTGACGAGCGAGCCCCTGATGCAGGGTAAGTCGTTCGCCAGCCTGCAGATCGGCGAAGCGGCGCCGTTGCCAGTGCCGGCAGCCGTGCCCGGCGCGGATGGCCAGCCCGCCACCCGCGCCGCGCCGTATGTCGAATTCAGCCTGCAGTCGGTCGCCACGGAGCCTCAGCCATGAGTGCAACGATCAAGCAGCGCGTGCTCGAGGTAGCGGCGCGCATGGACGCCCTGTCGCTGCGTGAACGCGGCATGGTGTTCGGCGCCACCATCGCCGTGCTGGCGTTCGCCGGGCATACCCTCGTGCTGGCGCCGCAGGACGCAAAACAGGTAGCGCTGCGCACCCAGATCGAGCAACAGCAGGCCGCGAGCGCCGCCATCGATGGCGAGATCACGGCGCGTGTGGAGGGGTCGCGGATCGACCCGGACGCCCAGTCCCGCACGCGCCTGAACACGATGCAGCAGGAGATGGGGCAACTGGGCAGCGAGCTGCTGGCGCTCGAACACGGCCTGGTGCCGCCCGAGCGCATGGGACCACTGGTCGAAGGCATCCTGCGCGCCAACGGCCGCCTCAAGCTGGTCTCGATGCGGACCTTGCCGGCCGAACCGCTGGCCGCACCGGGCGCCACTGCAGCCACGGCAGCACCGGCAGCGCCGGCAACACCTGCGCCTGCAGCGGGGGGCGACGTGCCCCTGCTGTACCGGCACGGCGTCGAAGTTACGGTGCGCGGCAACTACCTCGACATGGTCGACTACATGAGCACACTCGACGCGATGCCGACGCGGATGTTCTGGGGCCGCGCCCAGCTCGACGTCGAAACCTATCCGACCGCGCGCCTCACGCTCACGCTGCATACGCTCAGCCTGGACCGACAATGGATGAAGCTGTGAAGAACCTGACCAAGACCGTGCTGGCCTGCCTCGCGCTGTGCCAGCTGCCTGCCGCCGCGCAGCCGTTGCAGGACCCGACCCGCCCGCCGGCCGGCATGGACCGGATCGCGCTCGATCCGGCTGTGCAGCGCGACGTCCCGCGCCTGCAATCGGTGCTGATCGCACCGCATGCGGGCGGGCGCCACGTAGCCGTCATCGACGGCGAAACGCTGCGCCTGGGCGAGTTTTACAAAGGCGCACGGATCACGAGTATCAAGCCTGGCGAGGTCATCCTCATGCGCGGCAACGCGCGCCAGGTGCTGCGCATGGATGCACCGCTGTCCGGCATGACGCCGGTTGCCCGCTAACCGATGAAGTACGTACCCACCATGACACCCAAGTTTGTAATGGCGCCGCGCGCGCTGGCCGTGGCGCTTGCCGTCACCGTGCTCCTTGGCGGCTGCCAGAGCGCGCCACAGAACGCCACCTATGACGCGATCACGAAAGAGCTGACGAAAGCCAGCACCCAGCAGGGCGCCCGTCCTGCGGTGGACGACGCGGTGACCAATGCGCTGCTGCCGCCGGCGGCAACGCTGGCCAGTCAGTTGCCCAAGGCGCGTTCGGCGCTGGAAGAGCGCTTCAACGTCGCCTTCAACAACGTCCCGGCGCAGCAGTTCTTCCGCTCGATCGTGGCCGGCACCCGCTACAACATGCTGGTGCACCCGGACGTGACGGGCAATATCAGCGCCAACCTGAAGGACGTGACGCTGGTCGAAACGCTGGAAGCGGTGCGCGACATGTATGGCTACGACTACAAGATCGACGGCGCCCGCATCGCGATCCGCCCGCTGACGATGCAGACCCGCATGTTCCATGTGAACTACCTGACGGCGCAGCGCAGCGGCAGTTCCAACCTGCGTGTGTCATCGACGTCGGTGGCCGACGCCGGCAATGGCAACAACAATAACAACAACGGCAGCAGCGGCAACAACAACCGCAGCCAGAACAACAACAACCAGAACGGCAATAACAACAATAACAATAACAACAACAGCAGCAACGGCCAGACCCAGACCAACAGCACCGACGTGCGCACGCACTCGGACAACGACTTCTGGGGCGACCTGAAACTGTCGATCGCCGCCATCGTCGGCTCGACCGAAGGCGGTCGCAGCGTCGTCGTCAGCCCGCAATCGGGCGTGCTCGTGATCCGCGCGATGCCGGACGAATTGCGCAACGTCGATGCTTACCTGAAGGCCACCCAGCTGTCGGTCGACCGCCAGGTGATCCTGGAAGCCAAGATCCTCGAGGTGGAGCTGAACGACAGCTTCCAGAGCGGCATCAACTGGGCCTCGTTCGCGTCGTTCCGCGGTTCGCACCCCAACCGCGTCTCGGGCGGCCTGATCTCGCCCGGTGCCAATCTGGCGCCGCTGCCGTACACGGGCGGCCAGCCGCCTGTCATCAACAGCGGCCAGGGCCTCGCGGCCAGCACCGGCTTCTCGCTGTCGAATGCCGCGACGGCAGCCGGCTCGCTGTTCGGCTTCGCGTTCCAGACGAATAACTTCGCAGCGCTGATCACGTTCCTCGAATCGCAGGGCAGCGTGCACGTGCTGTCGAGCCCCCGCATCGCGGCGGTCAACAACCAGAAGGCCGTGCTCAAGATCGGCACCGATGAATTCTTCGTCACCGGTGTGACCAACAACATCACCACCGGCGACAACGGCAGCATCGTCAGCCCAAGCGTAACGGTGCAGCCATTCTTCTCCGGCGTCGTGCTCGACGTGACGCCGCAGATCGACGCCAATGGCAACATCCTGCTGCACGTGCACCCATCGGTCAGCCAAGTCACCACCGTCAACAAGGATGTCGACCTGGGCTCGGGCGGCACGCTGCGCCTGCCGCTGGCGGCATCGAGCACGTCGGAACTCGACAGCATCGTGCGCGGCCGCAACGGGCAAGTGGTGGCCATCGGCGGCTTGATGCGCCAGGCGTCCACCGGCGACACCGACCAGTTGCCGGGCGCGGACAAGATCCCGCTCCTGGGCAACCTGTTTCGCAACAAGAACCGGACCAACCAGAAGCGCGAGCTGGTCGTCTTGATCAAGCCGACCATCGTCGAAGGCGCCAGCGACTGGAGCGAAGACATGATGGACGCGAGCCGCCGCATCGAGCAGCTCGATCCGCGCAGCCGTGCGCCTGGCTGGGGCGTTGACTGATGTACGCGGCGCATTTTGGCCTGCGCGAGCTGCCGTTCGGGATCACGCCGGACACCAGCTTCTTCTTCGGCAGCCCGCGCTCGCAGGAAGCCCTCAACACGCTGCTGGTCGCGGCGCGCGGCGGCGAAGGCTTCATCAAGATCACGGGCGAAGTTGGCACCGGCAAGACGCTGTTGTGCCGCAAGTTCATGGCGACGCTCGGCAAAGGATTTGTCACGGCCTACATCCCGAACCCGTACCTTGAACCGCGCACCTTGATGCTGGCGCTGGCCGACGAACTGGAGATCGTGCTCGAGCGCGATGTCGACCAGCATCAGCTGCTCAAGGCGATCAACCTGCGCTTGCTGGCGCTTGCCGCGCAGGACCTGCGCGTGGTGCTGTGCCTGGACGAAGCGCAAGCCATTCCCGTCGATAGCCTGGAAGCCCTGCGGCTGCTGACGAACCTGGAAACGGAAAAGCGCAAGCTGCTGCAGATTGTCCTGTTCGGCCAGCCCGAACTCAATCGCAAGCTGCAGCTGGACTCGATCCGCCAGCTGGCCCAGCGCATCACGTTCCACTACCACCTGGGACCGTTGAACCGTGACGACATCGATTTTTATGTGGCACACCGGCTGCGCGTGGCCGGCTTCACCGGCGCGCGGCTGTTTTCCAGCGCCGCAATCCGCAGCCTGTACAAGGCCAGCGGCGGCGTGCCGCGCCTGGTCAACATCATGGCGCACAAGGCGATGATGCTCAGTTATGGCCAGGGCAAGCAGCAGGTCGCAGGTGGCCATGTCGCGATCGCTGCGCGTGACACGGTGGGTGTGGGGCGCGCGATCCGCCAGTGGCTGACGGGCGGCGCGATCGTCATGGGCGCCCTTGGCGTGTTTGCCTGGGTGGTGGCGCCATGAGCCCCATTAACAAGATGCTCAAGGACCTCGATGCGCGCGCCGGCCAGCCCGGCGCGGCGCCGCTGCCGGCCGACGTGCGGCCCGTGGCGGCACCGGAGCGCCGCGGGCCGGTGATGCGCGCGGCGCTGGTCGGTGGCGCGCTGCTGGCGGTCGGCGCCGGTGTCGCCGGCTGGAAGATCATGCAGACGGCGCCTGCGCCGGCTGCGGCGCCTTCGGTGCTGGCCGCTGCGCCAGTCCCGGCACGCACGACGGTGGTGGTGGACATGCCGGCGGCAGCGCCGGTGCAGGTGGTCGATGTGGCGCCAGCTGCGCCAGCACCGACACCGGAGCCAGCACCGGAGCCAGAGCCAGCGCCGGAGCCAACACCGGCACCGGCACCGGCACCGGCACCGGCACCCAAGCGTGTCAGGCCGGCCGCTCCGGCACCAACCGCCAAGCCCGCACCACGCACGGTTTCGGTGGCGAAGAAAGCACCGGCTGTTCCTGCTGCCGGTCGCACCGACACGCCATCGCAACGGGCCGAAAACGCCTATCGGCGCGCACTCGGCGTGCTCGAGGACGGCCGCGTGACGGAAGCCATCGCCACGCTGCAGGCGGGCCTGCAGATCGACCCGCGTCACGAGGCGGCGCGCCAGACGCTGGTGGGCCTGCTGATCGAAGCGGGCCGTCCGGACGATGCGATGCGCCAGTTGCAGGCTGCGCTCGCGATCGACGCGCGCCAGCCGGCGCTGGCGATGCTGCTGGCGCGCCTGCAGCTCGAACGGGGCGGGCCGGCCATCGATACGTTGACGCGTACGCTGCCCTATGCGGCGGGCAATGGCGAGTACCACGCGTTCCTGGCCGGCGTGCTGCAGCGTGAAGGCCGTGTGCATGAAGCGGCCGACCATTATCAGGCCGCGCTCAAGCGCTCGCCCGGCAATGGCGTGTGGTGGATGGGCCTGGGCATCGCGCTGCAGGCCGACAAGCGTGACGCAGAAAGCCGCGCTGCCTTCACGCAGGCGCAGGCCAGCGGGACGCTGTCGCCCGAACTGCAGGCCTTCGTCGAGCGTCGGCTGGGTCAACTCGGTCGTTGAGGCCGCCGCCGGGGAGGGCGGGCATGGTAAAGTGTCATGCCTGCGCAGGTACCCCTGCGCAGCTCCCCGGTCAACGAGCGTGACCCAATAACAGTACCCCGGGTGTCCCATGAACTTGTTCGAACATTTGGCCTTGCTGGCCGTGCTGGTGCTTGCGGCGGGCTTCCTGTCGCTCACCGAAATCTCGCTGGCAGGTGCCCGCAAAATCAAACTCAAATTGCTGGCCGAGGCGGGCGATGACCGTGCCCGCAAGGTCATGGCGCTGCAGGCGCATTCGGCCGACTTCTTCGCCGCCTCGCAGCTTGGCCTGAACGCCATTGCGATCCTCGGCGGTATCTTGGGTGAAGGGGCGCTGCGCCCGTTCTTCCTCGAGTGGCTGTCCGTGTTCTACGCAGGGCCGGGCCGCGAAAACATCGCCTTCACGCTGTCGTTCGTGTTCGTCACCACGCTGTTCGTGCTGTTCTCGGACCTGATGCCCAAGCGCCTGGCCTTGATCTCGCCCGAGACGACGGCGATGGCGGTGATCCGGCCGGTGCTGTTCGTCATCCGCCTGTTCAAGCCGTTTTCGTGGACACTGAACGTGATCGCCAATGGCCTGTTCAAGCTGTTTGGCATCAACATGACGCGCGAAGACCGCATCACGTTCGATGAAATCTCGGCCGTGGTCGAAGCGGGCGCGCAGGCCGGCGTGCTGCAAAAGCAGGAGCAGCACTTCATCGAGAACGTGTTCGAACTCGAGTCGCGCGCCGTGACGTCGACAATGACGACGCGCGAGAACATCGTGTTCTTCGACCTGACCGAGCCCGAAGAGAGCGTGCGCCAGAAGATCGCTGCGCACTCGCTGTCGAAATTCCCCGTTTGCGATGGCGTGATCGACCGCGTGGTCGGCTATGTCGACACGCGCGACATCCTGGTGCGCCTCTTGAACAACCAGTCGCACTTTCACCTGAGCGAATCGACGATCCGCACGGTCCTGATCATCCCGGATAGCCTGACGCTGTCCGAGCTGCTCGACCGCTTCCGCTCGAGTAAAGAGACCTTTGCAGTCGTCATCAATGAATATGCGTTTGTCGTCGGCGTGATCACGCTGTCGGACATCATGGTGACGGTGATGGGGCGCTGGGGTAGCCCGCTGGAAGCGGACCAGCAAACGATGCAGCGCGAAGACGGCTCGTGGCTGATCGACGGCAGCACGCCGGTGGCGGAGATGAAGCGCGTGATCGACCTGCAGTCGCTGCCGGAAGAAGAGCGCTACGAGACGGCGGCCGGCTTCATGATGTTCATGCTGCGCAAGGTGCCCAAGCAGACCGACAGCGTCGAGTACGAAGGCATGCGCTTCGAGGTGCTCGACGTCGACCATCACCGCATCGACCAGATACTGGTCAAGCGCCTCGACCCGGGGCAGAAGGCGCTCGGGGCGGCGACGCCTGCCGCCCACTAGGTATCGGCGAAACTGCGCTTATAACTGTGCGAGACGCTCCAGCGCAAGCTGCAGCGTCTCGTCTTTTTTCGCGAAGCAGAAACGCACCACGTGCGACTCTTTCGGCTGGCTGTAGAACGCCGAGACGGGAATGGCGGCCACCTTGATCTCGCGCGTCAGCCATTCGGCGAATTCCGCTTCACTCAAATCCGAGATCGCGTCGTAGCGCACGCACTGGAAGTAGGTACCATCCGATGGCAGCAGCGTGAAGCGCGATTCCGCCAGCCCGGCGCGGAACAGGTCGCGCTTGGCCTGGTAGAACGCTGGTAAATCGCGCCATGGCGCCGGGTCCTGCAGATAGGCGGCAATCGCATGCTGCATCGGCGCATTGACGCAAAAGACGTTGTACTGGTGGACCTTGCGAAACTCGACCATCAATGCCGCTGGCGCGGCGACGTAGCCGATCTTCCAGCCGGTGACGTGGAAGGTCTTGCCGAAGCTCGAGACGACGAACGCGCGTTCGGCCAGCGTCGGATGGCGCGCCACCGACGCATGCGGCTCGCCGTCGAACACCATGTGTTCATACACTTCGTCCGACAGCACCAGGATCTGCGTGTCCTGCACGATCGCGACCAGCGCATCGAGATCGGCCTGGCGCAGGATCGTGCCCGTTGGGTTGTGCGGCGTGTTGATGACGACCATGCGTGTGCGCGGCGTGACCGCGGCCCGCACGTCGGCCCACTCCACACGGTAGCCATCGGCGTCCAGCCGCATCGTCACCGGCACCACGACGCCGCCCGCCAGCGCAATGGCTGGCGCGTAGCAATCGTAGGCGGGCTCGATGACGATCACCTCGTCGTCCGGGTGCACGACGGCCAGGATCGCCGACTGGATGGCCTGACTGGCGCCGGCAGTGACGGTGATGTCGGTGTTCGCGTCGTAACGATGGCCGTAGGTGGTCTCGATCTTGGCTGCAATCGCCTGGCGCAGTGCCGGCAGGCCGGTCATCGGCGGATACTGGTTATGGCCGGCACGCATTGCGTCGGTCACCAGGTCGACCAGCGCTGGATCGCACGCGAAATCGGGGAAACCCTGGCCCAGGTTGACGGCGCCATGGTCGATGGCCAGTTGCGACATGCGGGTGAACACGGTGGTGCCGACGTGCGGCAGGCGGGAGACCAGCGGTGGAAGGCTCATGAATGCATCCTGATCGAAAGCAGTTGGGGTGAAGCCTTATTCTAGCGTGCCTTCGGCCCTGGCCTGGCGCCACGTGGCGACCCACACCTCGGGCAGCATGATGCGGAAGAGCCCCGCCTGCGCCGTCTTGCGTCCCAGCTTGAGCAGCGCCTTGTCCTTGCTGATCAGGATCGACGCGCCGGCGTCGCGCGCGAGCTCCATGAATTTCTGGTCGTCGCGGTCGGTGCACACGGGCAGGCGAATCGCTTTGGAATCGACGTCAACCAGGCGCAGCAGGGCGTCGAAGCGGGCGGCGGCGGCCAGGCGGCTGTCGTCGTCCAGCGGCAGGTGCTGGTAGTGCAGCACGGCCAGGTATTCGGCGCGGCAGTCGGCGCGTGTGATGGCGTCGATCTCCTTCGATTCGATGGCGGCAAGCAGGTCAGCCCAGCGCGGATCGTGGAACACGAACAGGTCGAGCAGCACATTGGTGTCGATGACGATGGTTGGGGCTGGAGCGGTTATCATGTCGGTTGTTTATTTATGGAAAAGTTTCGTACGGCCATGCTGATTGTCCTGTCTCCCGCCAAGTCCCTCGATCTCGAATCGCCCCTGACCACGCCGCATCAGTCCACACCCGACTTCATTGCCCATGCAAGCGAACTGATCGAGGTCCTGCGCGGCCATTCGCCTGCATCGATCAGCGAACTGATGGACCTGTCCGACGCGCTGTCGATGCTCAACGTAGGGCGCTATGCCCACTGGGACGCCGATCATGGACAAGCGCGGCCGGCGATCATGTCGTTCAATGGCGACGTGTACACGGGCTTCGACGCGCGCACGCTGAACACGGAGGCGCTGACGTTTGCCCAGCGCCACGTGCGCATCCTGTCGGGCCTGTACGGCGTGCTGCGCCCGCTCGACCAGATGCATCCGTATCGCCTGGAAATGGGCACCCGGCTGGCCACCCCGCGCGGCAAGGACCTGTATGCGTTCTGGGGCGAGACGATCACCGCTGCCCTGAACCGGCAACTGGCCGAGAACGGCTCGACGGCGCTGGTGAACCTGGCCTCGACCGAGTACTTCAAGTCGGTCAAGCCCAGGCTGCTGGCCGCGCCCGTCATCGAACCCGTGTTCCAGGACTGGAAGAACGGCAACTACAAGATTATTTCGTTCTATGCCAAGCGGGCGAGGGGGATGATGGCGCGCTATGCGACCGAGAACGGCATCACGGATCCCGAGGGGCTCAAGGACTTCGATGTCGATGGCTATGCATTCGAGCCGGGCGCGTCGAGTGCAAATGCGTGGGTGTTCAGACGCAGGCTCGACGTGTGATGTAACGGCCTGGCTGGCTGACTTGGGTTCCCGCCTGCGCGGGAACGACGTGTTAATGCAGACGCAGAGAAGCGTTGCCGCTGGTTTGCATCGCGAACTGCAGCACGTCTCTCCCGCGGAGGCGGGAACCCAAGTTCGCCGCACAGCCCGCAGCAAAATTTACTGCACCGCATCCTTCGGCGCCGCCTTGGCGCCACCCTTGGACCAGAACTTCCACCACGGCGCATCGCCGCGGGCGTTCGGGTTCAGGAAGTAGCTGTCCGGATAGTTCAGCGCGAACACACGCTGCGTATCGTCGCGCAGCAGCGGCATGCCGAGCTTGTCGTACGAGCGGATCATGATGAACAGCGCTTCTTCGCGCGCCGGGGCGTCGGTGTAGTTGGTCACCGCATCCTGGGCACGATTGAGCGCCGCCAAATACGAGCCGCGGCGGTAGTAGTAATTCGCCACGTGCACTTCGTACTGAGCCATCGCATTGATCAGATAGCTCATGCGTTCGGTCGCGTCGGCCGCGTACTTGCTGTTCGGGTACTTGTCGACCAGCGCCTTGAACGCCGCGAACGCTTCACGCGTTGCACGCGGATCGCGCTCGGTCGGGTCTTGCGAGTACACAAAGCTGAAGAACCCGAGCTGATCGTTGAAATTGATCAGGCCACGCAGGTAGTACATGTAGTCGACCTGGGGGTGGTTCGGGTGCAGCTTGATGAAGCGCTCGACCGCCGCCAGCGCTTGCGCCTGGTCAGCCGACTTGTAGTGGGCGTACGCCACTTCCATCTGCGCTTGTGTTGCGTACACGCCGAATGGGAAGTTGGTTTCGAGCCGGTTGAACAACGGGATTGCGGCTTCGTAGTGCCCACCTGCCATCTCTTCGCGCGCCTCAGCGTATAATTTCTCCGCCGACCAGTTTTTGGACTCGTCCTTGGCCTTTGGCAGCATACTGCATGCCGACAGACCGACGAGGGCGCAAGTAGCGACCAACACAGACAATTTTTTTTGCATAGCTTTTTGCAAGAAATGTTTTACCTAGATTCAACGAACGGCTGATTATAGCCGATGGGACTCACGTGATATTAACTCCTGCGCCGAATCCGGCGGATATACCGATTGACCCTGATTTTGACGATGAACTGGAGATCGGGTTTGTCCCGTTGCCAGGCACCGATCTGTCGCCCATTACCCTGGCGCTGCAAGAGGAACACTGCGGCCAGCGCCTCGACAAGGTAGTGGCTGGCCTCGTGCCCCAGTTCTCGCGCAGCCGCCTGCAGCAATGGTTCGAAAGCGGCCACATCACGGTGGACGGCAAACCGGCCCGGGGCAAGGACACGGCCTATGGCGATGAAGCCATTGTCGTCGTGCCACAAGCTGCGCCTGAAGACACGGCGTTCGCGCCGGAAGCGATGGACCTCACCATCGTGTACGAAGACGACGACATCATGGTCGTCAACAAGCCGGCAGGCCTCGTCGTGCACCCGGGTTCGGGCAACTGGACCGGCACGCTGCTCAACGGCCTACTGCATCACTGCCCGCAACTGGTTGGCGTGCCGCGCGCCGGCATCGTCCACCGTCTCGACAAGGATACCAGTGGCCTGATGGTCGTCGGTAAAACGCTCGCCGCGCAAACCGACCTCGTGCGCCAGCTGCAGGCACGCACCGTCAAGCGCGAATATTTTGCGCTGGTGTGGGGCACGCCGCGCCTGTCGGGCACGATCGACAGCCCGATGGGGCGCGATGCCAAAGACCGCGTCAAGATGGCGGTCTCGAGCAGCCCGTTTGCCAAGCCGGCGATCACCCATTACGAGCGCGTCATTTCGGGCGAACTCGACCGGCGTCCCGTCACGCTGGTGCGCTGCCGCCTCGAAACAGGCCGCACCCACCAGATTCGCGTGCACATGCAGTCGCTGGGCTTTTCGCTCGTCGGCGATGCTGTCTACGGCAAGCGCCACCTGACGCCGGTGTTTCCGCGCCAGGCGCTGCAGGCGCGCCGTCTGGGTCTCGTGCATCCGGCCACCGGTGAGCAATGCGAATGGACCGTGCCACTGGCCGACGATTTCGCCGAGCTGATCGCGCGTGCGGGCATCGAAGAGCCGGAGCTGGGCGAATTCGGCACGGCGATCGAGGATGCCGCTGACGACGACAACGGCGTCGTCACTTACCGGGCATGAGTACGCTGGCACGGTCGGCTCTGGTCTGGCCCGATTGGCCTGACTTGCCGGCGACCGTCGGCGCACTGGCGACCAGCCGCGATGGCGGCGTCTCCGTCGGTCCCTACGACGACGGCAAGGGTGGCGGGGGCCTGAATCTGGGCCTGCACGTGAACGACGCGCCTGAGGCCGTTGCCGCCAACCGCGCCTTGCTGCAAGACTGGTTGCCGGGCCGTCCGGCCTGGATCGCCCAGGTGCATGGCGCCGACGTCGTCGACGCCGGCACCGTGGGCGCCGACCAGCCGGTGCGCACGGGCGACGCCAGCATCGCCACGATGCCTGGCGTCGTCTGCGCCATCCTGACTGCCGATTGCCTGCCGGTGCTGTTTGCCGATCTGGATGGCAAGGTGGTGGGCGCGGCGCACGCCGGCTGGCGCGGGTTGGCTGGCGGCGTGCTGGGTGCCACCGTGCGCGCCATGCGCGCGGCCGGTGCTGGCGAGATCACGGCGTGGATGGGGCCGGCTATCGGTCCCGATGCGTTCGAGGTTGGCGACGACGTGGTGGCGGCATTTGCCGCGGCGCTGCCGGGCGACGCGACGCGCAACTGCTTCATGGCCTATCCGGGTCGGCCCGGTAAGCACCTCGCCGATATGTTCACGCTGGCACGCTTGATGCTGGCGCATGATGGCGTCGAACGCGTGCATGGTGGCGGGCTGTGCACGGCCAGTGCGCCGGAGCGCTTTTACTCCTATCGCCGCGATGGCGTGACTGGCCGCCAGGCCAGCGTCATCTGGCTTAAATAGAACGTGCGCGCGATGCGGTGCGGCTCAGTCGCCGTCACCGTCGTCGCCATCCATGTCGTCTGCCGGCGACTCCCACTGTGGTCTGACCTGATGCCTGGACTGCTGTGTTCGCCCGCGCTGCCGGCGCCGTTTCGCGCCAGTGATATAAAAAAGTATGGATAATGGCAGTGCGCAATAAAACGCGAACGTCATGATGCCGGCCACGACGGTCGGCTCGGTCGCCGCCATGAGCACCACAACGTATATCCAGGCAATGGCAACGATCCACATGCAGTAGTTCCTTGTTGTAGTTCCTGGTTGAAGAGACGCGATTCTAACAACGGATGTCCACATGAACATGCCTGATCCACAAGCGCTTGCCGCTGCCTGGTTGTCCCAATGGTCCGATCCTGCCGCCTGGCAGCCCTGGATGACGATGATGTCCACCATGCCTGCCATGCCAGCGATGCCCGCCCCGGGTGGCGCCAGTCCGCTGGCCGGCTTCCTCAAAGATGCCGGCGCCGGCATCGATACGGCCCGCATGGAAGCGATCCGTGACGATTATCTCAAGAAAGCAACTCAGCTGTGGCAAGACGTCATGCTGGGCAAGACGCCCGAGCTGAGCGACCGGCGCTTCGCCGCAGCCGAATGGCGCGGCAATCCGCTGTCGGCGTTCTCGGCCGCGTCGTACCTGCTCAACGCCGAATGCATGATGGCCATGGCCGATGCGGTCGAAGTTGGCCCGCGCGAGCGCCAGAAGCTGCGCTTCTCGGTCCAGCAGATGATCGACGCGATGTCGCCCGCCAACTTCCTGGCGACGAACCCGGAAGCGCAGCAGCAAATGATCGAGACCCAGGGCGAAAGCCTGACCAAGGGTCTCACCAATATGCTGACCGACATGCAGAAGGGCCGCATTTCGCAATCGGATGAAACGGCGTTCGAAGTAGGCCGCAATGTCGGCAACACGGCCGGCCAAGTCGTGTTCGAAAACGATTTGTTCCAGTTGATCCAGTACACGCCAACCACGGCGAACGTGCACAGCGTGCCGCTGGTCATGATCCCGCCGTGCATCAACAAGTTCTACATCCTCGACCTGCAGCCCGAAAATTCACTGGTGCGCTACGTGGTGGAGCAGGGCCATACCGTGTTCATGGTCTCGTGGCGCAATCCGGACCGCAGCCAGTCGCACCTGCGCTGGGACGACTACGTCGAAGATGGCGCGATCCGCGCGCTCGACGTCGTCGCGCAGATTACCGAGCAAGAGAAAGCGCACGTATTCGGCTTTTGCGTTGGCGGCACCATCGCGGCCACGGCGCTGGCCGTGCTGGCCGCACGCGGCCGCCAGCCGGCCGCCAGCCTGTCGCTGCTGACCACGCTGCTGGACTTTTCGGATGCGGGCGTGCTTGAAGTCTTCATCGACGAAACCCAGGTGGCGCTGCGCGAGCAGAAGCTCGCCGCGGGCGGCTTGATGCCGGGCCGCGACCTGGCGACGACGTTCTCGTCGTTGCGCCCGAACGATCTGGTCTGGAACTATGTCCAGCAGAATTACCTGAAGGGCAAGGAGCCGCCGGCGTTCGATCTGCTGTACTGGAACGCCGACAGCACCAATCTGCCGGGGCCGATGTTCTGCTGGTATTTGCGCAATATGTACCTGGAGAACAAGCTGAAGCAACCGGGCGCGCTGACGGTGTGCGGCGTGCCGATCAATCTGGGCGCCATCGACGCGCCGGTGTTCGTCTACGGCTCGAAGGAAGACCATATCGTGCCGTGGACGGCGGCATTCGCCTCGATGCAGCTGCTCAATCCCGGCAACCCGAAAGCGAACCGCTTCGTGCTGGGTGCGTCGGGCCATATCGCCGGCGTCATCAACCCGGCCTCGAAAAACAAGCGCAGTTATTGGGCCAACGACAAGGGCGGCAAGTCGCGGCCCAAGACGGATGCTGCCTGGTTCGAGAGTGCTGCAGAGCACAAAGGCAGTTGGTGGCCTGAGTGGGCAAAATTTCTGGCGGAGAACGGCGGCGCGCAAGTGCCGGCCCCAGCCGCCGCTGGCAGCAGCAACTATCCACCATCCGAGCCAGCGCCGGGGCGCTATGTGCAAGTCAGGGCCGACTAGCAGTCCATGCAATGTATTGACATAAAAGCCATACTTGTGATGCATCTGGTAATTGCTGCAACCGCCACAATTGCATGGTAAGGTGTCTGTTATCCCCCACGGTCGGTCCGGCCGTGGGATGGGTGGAGACGGGCCGGCCACGCTGGCCAGAATAATCATAAGTGCGCGGCTCACGAAGCAGCGCCGCAAACCATGGAACCAGAGATGAGCAGTGTGAAGAAGAGTGCAGAACGCCTGATCAAGAAATACCCGAACCGTCGTCTGTACGACACGCAGACCAGTTCCTACATCACGCTGTCGGACGTCAAGCAATTGGTGCTCGACGCCGACGACTTCACCGTGGTCGATGCCAAGAGCAGCGAAGACCTGACCCGCGCGATCCTGCTCCAGATCATCCTCGAAGAAGAGGCAAATGGCGTGCCGATGTTCTCGAGCTCGGTGCTTTCGCAAATCATCCGCTACTACGGCCACGCGATGCAGGGCATGATGGGCTCGTACCTGGAAAAGAACGTCCAGGCCTTCACCGACATCCAGCACAAATTCACCAGCAACGCCGCCGGCGCCATCGAGGGCAAACCATTCAGCCCCGAGATGTGGACCCAGTTCATGAACGTCCAGGGTCCGATGATGCAGGGCATGATGAACAACTACATCGACCAGAGCAAGAACCTGTTCATCCAGATGCAGGAACAGATGCAAAGCCAGAGCAAGGCCATGTTCGGCGTGTTTCCGTTCCCGGGCATGACGCCTCCGCCGACCGACAAGAAATAAAGCCCCCGGTATTGGGGCAGCAGGGCCTCACCTTCGAGGCCCGGTTCAGGTACAATCGCGGATTGCCCAAACACTTTTCCGCTGCCCATGACTGAACTTCGTCGTAGTCCTTCCGCCAACTCTAGCAGCCTGGCTGCCGCAGCCAAGGCGCCTGGCGTCATCATTCCGGCGCCCATGCCCGGCGTGATCGCGCCGAAGGTCGGCTTTGTCTCGCTTGGCTGCCCGAAAGCGCTGGTCGATTCCGAGCAGATCCTGACCCAGTTGCGCGCTGAAGGCTATCAAACCGCCAACTCGTACGACGGGGCGGACCTCGTGATCGTCAACACCTGCGGCTTCATCGACGCCGCCGTGCAGGAGTCGCTTGACGCCATCGGCGAAGCGCTGGCCGAAAACGGCAAGGTGATCGTCACCGGCTGCCTGGGCGCCAAGAAGGATGCTGCCGGCGACGACATCATCACCAAGGTGCACCCGAAGGTGCTGGCCGTGACCGGCCCGCATGCGCTGGCCGAAGTGATGGACTCGGTCCACCTGCACCTGCCGAAGCCGCATGATCCGTTCATCGACCTGGTGCCGGATCACGGCGTGAAGCTCACGCCGAAGCACTACGCCTACCTGAAGATTTCCGAAGGCTGCAACCACCGCTGCAGCTTCTGCATCATCCCGTCGATGCGCGGCGACCTCGTGTCGCGCCGCATCGACGAAGTGCTGGTCGAAGCCGAGAACCTGTTCAAGTCGGGCGTCAAGGAACTGCTCGTGATTTCGCAGGACACCAGTGCTTATGGCGTGGACGTCAAGTTCCGCACCGGCTTCTGGAATGGCCGCCCGATCAAGACGCACATGACGCAGCTGGTCGAAGCGCTGGGCCAGCTCGCGCGCCAGTACGACGCCTGGGTGCGCCTGCACTACGTCTACCCGTACCCGCACGTCGACCACGCGATCCCGTTCATGGGCGATGGCCACGTGCTGCCGTACCTCGATATTCCGATGCAGCACGCGCACCCGGATGTCTTGAAGCGCATGAAGCGCCCGGCCAGCGGCGAGCGCAACCTCGAGCGCATCCTGAAATGGCGTTCGATGAACCCGGATTTGACGATCCGTTCGACCTTCATCGCCGGCTTCCCGGGCGAGACCGAGGCCGAGTTCGAGTATCTGCTCGACTTCCTGAAAGAAGCGCAGATCGATCGCCTGGGCTGCTTCGCCTATTCGCCGGTCGAAGGCGCAACCGCGAACCTGCTCGAGAACCCGGTGCCGGAAGAAGTGCGTGAAGAGCGCCGCGCGCGCGTCATGCTGCTGCAAGAAGAGATCTCGGCCAAGCGCCTGCAGGCCAAGGTCGGCAAGACGCTGCGCGTACTGATCGACGAAGTGGGCGCCCGTGAAGCCATCGGTCGTTCGAGCGCCGATGCGCCGGAAATCGACGGCGTCGTGCACATCAAGCGGCCACTCGTGCCGGGCAAGAGCAAACTGGTCGTCGGCCAGTTCGCCGATGTCGTCATCACGAAGGCCGATGCGCACGACCTGTGGGCCAATCCCGTCTAAGCGGCTGAGCCCATGAGCGCCAAGTCGATCCAGACCACGCTGGTCCATAGCGACTATGTCGCACCGGCGGGGTTCGATGCCTTCCCGCCGGCGACGCACCGCGCGTCGACCGTGCTGTTTGCGAACACGGCGGCGATGCGCGCGAGCCAGTGGAAAGACAAGACCGCCTATACCTACGGCTTGCACGGCACGCCGACCACGTTCACGCTGGAAGGCAAGCTGGCCGAGATCGAAGGCGGCAACCATTGCCTGCTCACGCCGTCGGGCCTGGCGGCGATCGCGATGGTCGACTTCGCGCTGCTCAAAAGCGGCGACGATGTGCTGTTGCCCGAGAACGTCTACAACCCGAACCGTGAACTGGGTCGCTGGCTCAGCGCCGATTTTGGCGTGACCGCGCGCTACTACGATCCGATGATTGGCGCCGGCATCGCCGCGCTGATTCAGCCGAACACCAAGCTGCTGTGGGCCGAAGCGCCCGGCTCGGTGTCGATGGAAGTGCCCGATCTGCCGGCGCTGTGCCATGCGGCGCATGAGCGGGGCGTGCTGGTAGCGCTCGATAACACGTGGTCGGCGGGCCTGGCGCTGCGCGGGTTCGATCTCGGCGCCGACATCGTCATGCATGCGCTGACCAAGTACCAGTCGGGCGGCGCCGACCTGTTGATGGGCGCCGTGATCACGCGCGACCGCGCGCTGAACGATCGGCTGGCGCTGGCGCACATGCGCCTGGGCCTGGGCGTGAGCCCGGACGATGCATATCTGGTGCAACGCGGCTTGCCGACGATGAAGATGCGCTTCGAGCGGCACGACGCCAGCGCGCGCGAACTGGCCACCTGGTTCAAGGCGCGGCCCGAGATCGCAAAGGTGCTGCATCCGGCATCAGAGGATTGCCCGGGCCATGCGTTCTGGCAGCGCGATTTCACCGGGGCAGGTGGCTTGTTTTCGGTGGTGTTCGACGCACGCTTCGACGAGGCGCAGGTCGATCGCATGGTCGATGCGCTGACGCTGTTCGGCATCGGCTATAGCTGGGGTGGACCCAACAGTCTCGTGATGCCATACCGGATCAACAGCTTGCGGGATCGGTGGGAGGGCGGGGTATTGGTGCGCTTTAATGTGGGCCTGGAAGACCCGGCCGACCTGATCGCCGATCTGGCACGGGCCTTCAACATGTTGTGACATGAAAATGGGGCCACTGGCCCCATTTCTTTACACCGGCATCGCGCGGTTGTTGTTCAAATCGATGAAGCCGCGGATCAGGCGGTACGCTTTCCAGATCCATGCCACGGGCCACACCACCCACGCCGCGGGAATACCGATGATGGTGGCGAACAGCACCGCGCCAACCGCCATCCACACCACGTACCACCAGAACGAGCGGATCATCCACGTGTGGTGGGTGTAGACCATCGTACCGGCTGTATCGGGGCGCTTGATGTAGTTGACGATTACCGGCACGATTGACAGCATGCCGAGCGAAAAGAAGAACGTCAGCGCATGGATCACATACAGGATGCGCGCCCAGTGCTTGTTGTCTTCGACGCCTCGTTCCAGAATCAGTTCTTGCGACATACCGTCTCCTCGTGCGGGGACAACCCCCTTTGTTGCCATTGTAGCAGCACCATAAGCGGTCGCTACCACGCCGATTTACCCAGTGTGCTGGCGCACCCAGGCGGAGAGGCGCACCGCATCCATCGCGCCTGACTGGCGCGCGATTTCGCGGCCGCCCTTGAACAGTGCCAGCGTCGGGATGCTGCGGATCGCAAAGCGCGCCGACAGATCCTGCGCGCGCTCGGTGTCCACTTTCAACAGGCGCACGGCGGGCTCAAGTTGCCCGGCGGCTTGCGCATACGCCGGCGCCATCATCTTGCACGGGCCGCACCATTCGGCCCAGAAGTCCACCAGCACGGGAATATCGTTGCGGCTGATATGGCGCTCGAAACGCGCGCTGTCGACGTCCAGCGGACGCCCCGTGAACAGGGGCTGTGCGCATTTGCCGCAGGTTGGTGCGTCCTGCAGGCGCGACTGCGGCATGCGGTTGACGGCGTCACAGTGCGGGCAAACGATGTGGGTTGGTTCGGTCATGCTGAATTCCTCCGGTCGATACGATGTTCTTATTGTAAGCGGGGCCTGGCCCTGACGTCGCCTGCGCTGCCATGCGCCGCCCGCTGCCTCCGCTCGCTAAAATGGTTGCAATAATACAAATGAGACGATCGTATGCTTGCGCAAAATACGCCTGGCAACCTGCTGGTCGGGTGCGCCGGCTGGAGCCTTGGGAGCAAGGACTTCGCCGCGTTCCCGGCAGAGGGAAGCCACCTCGAACGCTACGCCGCCGTGTTCCCGGCCGTGGAAATCAATTCGTCGTTCTACCGGCCGCACAAACCCGAAACCTACGCGCGCTGGGCCGCCAGCGTGCCCGAACATTTCCGTTTCGCGGTCAAGGTGCCGCGCGCGATCACGCATGACGCCAGGTTGCGGGATGTTGATGCGCTGCTTGACCGCTTCCAGGGCGAAGCCGGCATGCTGGGCGACAAGCTGGGCTGCCTGCTGGTGCAACTGCCGCCGCGCTTTGGTTTCGATGACGTGCTGGCGCATGCATTTTTCGGGAAAGTGCGTGAACGTTTCGGGTGCAGCATTGCGTTCGAAGCGCGTCACGCCAGCTGGTTCTCGGAATCTGCCACGGCGACGCTGCGCGAGTGCGGCATTGTGCGCGTCATCGCGGATCCTGCCGCCGGCCAGCCGGGGGAGCACGCGCCGACGAGCGATACCCACGTCTACGTGCGCCTGCACGGCGCGCCGCGTATTTATTACTCGGCGTATCCGGCCGACGAGATCGTCCGCTGGCGCAGCCGCATCGATCGCGAGGTCGCGGCGGGCCGCACGGTATGGTGCATCTTCGACAATACAGCCGAGGGCGCGGCCGTGCCCAATGCGCTCGAACTGATGGGGCATGAAGTAGGTCCAACGGGCGACCGGGGCGGGGTAGAATCAGCGGGTCCAAACGTCACTGCGCCATCCGAGTGAACTCACCCACCGCCGTCCAGTCAGAGCCGGGCCCGACTGCAGGCCCGCAGCCCGCCGTCGTGCCCCTGCGCGTCGAGTGCCCGCCCGGCGCGTGCGTCTGCGACCGGGCGCGCGTGCTGGCCGACCAGCTGCTGGACCAGCGCCCGTTGATGATCACGCGCCAGCAAGAGCTCAAGCTGATCGAGCGGATCGAACGGGTCGATAGTCTGGTTGATCTGCAGCACGTGCAGGGACTGATCCACAAGAACATCGGCGCGACGCTGCACATCGCGCCGGGGCCGAATGAAGTGCGCAGCGTGCGCGGCATCGTGATCGTGCTTGAAGACCGGCCCGGTCTGTGCAAGAAGGTGCGGCAATCTGTGCCGGCGGCGGTGCGGCGCTGCCTGAACATGCGGCCCGAGATCGCCTGGGCGATTCTCGATGCGCACGATCTGTTTGGACGTTAGGCGGGAGGCGACGTTCGCCATGAACGTTCAAATTTTCTGGTGAATGGTCTACACTGACGCCTTCAAGGTACCGCTCTATCACATTGTTCACGCCACTCGGTACAAGTGGTCCATGAACAAATGGAGAGGAATCCATGAACGCGATTTTCATGGCCTGGATCGTTCTGGGCATCAGCGTTATATCAGAAGTTGCTGGCACGATTGCGCTCAGGCAATCGGCTGGCTTCACCAGGATCGGGCCGGCGCTGCTGGCAGGCTTGTTCTACATCGCAGCGGTCTGGCTTATGGCGATTGCCTTGCGCCAGTTGGAAATAGGTGTCACGTATGCGGTGTGGGCCGCCAGTGGCACGGCCATCACAGCGCTCGTCGGCATCGCGGTCTTTCAAGAGCAGGCTTCGCTCCAGAAGCTGACTGGCATCGCCATCATTCTCATCGGCGTTCTTGTTCTCAGTATGGAAAGAACTGGCGACGCCTGATCCGTCGGCAAGAGCCCGTACGCGGCTTCCGGATCCAGCGCTTTGAAGCGAAACCGCGACACACTACGAAAGAGAGATGAGATGTTCCACGAATGCACATGGCTTCACACGCCACCCAAATGCCAGATCGACCAGGACACGTTAAAGGTCATCACCAGCGAGAACACGGACTTCTGGCGCATCACACAATACGATTTCATTCATGATAACGGCCACTTCTTTGGCAGGCCCGTCGATCACGCGTTCACTGCCCAACTGCATGTGCGCGCGGACTTTCAGGCCTTGTACGACCAAGCCGGCTTGATGGTGAGAATCGACGAGACCCGCTGGATCAAGATCGGTGTGGAGTACTCGGACGATCAGCTGATGCTCAGCACCGTGCTAACCGATGAAAAGTCCGACTGGGCAGTGATGCCGGCGCCGTCCATCAGCGACGGCTTCTGGATCCGCGTGACCGTTGGTTCTGGCACTGTCAGGGCGCAGTATTCGGTGGATGGCGTCGTGTGGCCAATGCTACGCCTGGCACCGTTTCCCGTCGCGGATCGTTACCTCGTCGGCCCTATGTGCTGCACGCCGCAGCGTGGTGGCCTGGAAGTATTCTTTAGCAAGTTCTCAGTACAGCCAGCACTGCAAAAAGATCTGCATGATTTGTCGTAACCGCAATACTGTGGCAAAGCCGGGGTCAGGTCTGACATTCGGACACGACCTCAGCGTTAGGAACGCGCAATGGCGTCTTAACAGTATGAAGATGGCCCGGTGCCAGTCGGTTCCGACTACCCAACTGTCCAGACCGTGTCCGAATGTCAGACCTGACCCCCGCTTTTCTACATGAAAAAAGCCGGCATCGGCCGGCTTTGTTGGGAATTACCTGCGGTACGGGAAATGCGACCCGATATGTCCGCCCCAGCCACGACCGCGGTGGCCGCCCCAGCTGCTGCGGCCAAAGTCGAAGCCCAATCCGATCGAGATCGGCGGATACCAGTAGTTTGGCTGCTCGACATACACCGGCTGCGGCACATACACGGGCTGCTGCTGGATGTACACGGGTTGCTGCTGGACATACACCGGCTGCTGCGGCGTGTAGTACGGCGTCGAATAGGTGGTCGCAGGCACGGGCGTCGATGTAACGGTGCTGCCCCCCGACGATGCCACACGCGCACCGGTACCGATTGGCACGGGCGTCACCGACACGACACGCCACTGGCTCGGGTCTGCCGGTTGGGCGTAGCCTTGATTGCTGTAGTAGGGGCCTGGCGCGGCGCAACCGGCCAGCGCGCCCAGAGACACGATAATGATGGCAAGATTTTTCATGGCGCTCCTCCTGATCAAGCCATCATACGAGCTTGCGGCCAAGGCGGCGCACGGTTTTACACGCTGTTACAGCGCGCAAACAACCGCTACACATGCGTGGCCGCTCATCAAGCCAGAATTGTCAGCAACCCATCCAGCCCGGTAAAGTTCAACGCCACATCGGCCTGCGCGCGTACAACCGGTTTGGCGCGAAACGCCACTGACAGCCCTGCAATACTCATCATCTTGAGGTCGTTGGCGCCGTCGCCCATCACGACCGCCTGAGACGGCGAGATGCTCAGTTCAGCGCACACGCGCTCGATGGTGCGCTTCTTTTCTTCCGCATCGACGATCCCGCCGACAACGCGCCCGGTCAGCTTGCCATCCGCGATCTCGAGCACGTTCGCGTGTGTGTAATCGAGCCCCAAACGCGCGCCCAGGCGTTCGGTGAAGAACGTGAACCCACCCGACACCAGCAGCGTCCTGATGCCAGCCGCCTGCACAGCCTTGAGCATTGCCTCGCCACCTGGCGAGATGCGCAGGCGCTCGTCATACACCCGCTGCAGCGCGCCCGCGTCCAGGCCTGCCAGCAGGGCGACGCGGCGCCTGAGGCTTTCCGAGAAATCGAGCTCGCCCCGCATTGCTGCTTCGGTGATCTCGGACACTTGCGGCTTGAGGCCCTGCATGTCGGCGATTTCGTCGATGCACTCGATCGTGATCAGCGTCGAATCCATGTCCATCGCCACCAGACGCACATCGGCCAGCGAACGGCCGGCGGCGATGAAGGTCGCGTCCACACCAGCCTCGAACGCAGCGGCATCGATGCGCTGTTTCAGCTCGGCGGAAAACGCCACGCCTTCACAGCGCAGCGCATGCGCGCCCACATCCGTGGTGCGCTGCGGACTGGCCAGTTGCGCCAGGCGCGCCAGTGTGGCGGGATTGGCCCGCGGGCCTTGCAGCACCAGATTCATCGTCGTGTTCATGCGAGTAGTTGTTTGATGGTCTGTTTGATCTGGTTCACGCGCGCCGACAGGTCGGGCATGCTGGCCGTGATGCGCAGCTTGTCCTGGCCGGCCAGCTTGACGTGGCGGTTCTTCTGGATCAGCGTGATGATCCTGATTGGATCGATCGGCGGCTTTTCCATGAACTGCAGGCTGGCCGCTTCGCCATGGGCGTCGATCTTGACGATGCCCACGGCCTTGGCGGCGATGCGTAGTCGGTGCGTCTCGACCAGCGCCTTGACGGGCTCGGGCAGCTTGCCGAAGCGGTCGATCAGTTCCTCCTGCATGCTGTCGATCCGGTCCGCGCTTTCGCAGTTGGCCAGGCGCTTGTAGATCGACAGGCGCTCGTGCACGTCGCCGCAGTAGTCGGCCGGGAGCAGGGCGGGCACGTGCAGATTGATCTCGGTGGTCGACGACAGCGGCGCGGCCAGATCGGGTTCCTTGCCGGCCTTGAGCGAGCGCACCGCCTCGTTGAGCATGTCGGAATACAGCTGGAAGCCGATCTCCAGCATCTCGCCGGACTGGTTCTCGCCGAGCACCTCGCCCGCGCCCCGGATTTCCAGGTCGTGCATCGCCAGGTAGAAGCCGCTGCCCAGTTCTTCCATTTGCTGGATGGCGTCCAGGCGGCGCTGCGATTGCTTGGTCAGGTTCTGCACGTCGCTCACCAGCAGATACGCATAAGCCTGATGGTGCGAGCGGCCCACGCGCCCGCGCAGCTGATGCAGCTGCGCCAGGCCAAACTTGTCGGCGCGGTGCATGATGATCGTGTTCGCGGTCGGCACGTCGATGCCGGTCTCGATGATGGTCGTGCACAGCAGGATATTGAAGCGCTGCGCCACGAAATCGCGCATGACTTTTTCCAGGTCGCGCTCGTGCATCTGGCCGTGCGCCACGCCGATGCGGGCCTCGGGCAGTAGCTCCTGCAGCATCGCGCGGCGGTTTTCGATGGTATCGACTTCGTTGTGCAGGAAGTAGATCTGGCCGCCACGCTTGAGTTCACGCAGGCACGCCTCGCGGATGATCGAGCCGTCTTCGCTCCGTACGAAGGTTTTGATCGCCAGGCGCTTTTGCGGCGCGGTGGCGATGATCGAAAAGTCGCGCAAGCCTTCCAGTGCCATGCCCAGCGTGCGCGGGATCGGCGTGGCGGTCAGCGTGAGCACATCGACTTCGGCGCGCAGCGATTTCAGCGCCTCCTTCTGGCGCACGCCGAAGCGGTGTTCTTCGTCGATGATCACGAGGCCCAGGCGCGTGAACTTCACGTCGGGCGAGAGCAGCTTGTGGGTGCCGATGACGATGTCGAGCGTGCCGTCGGCCATGCCCTTGATCGCGTTGTTGATCTCCTTGCCGGTCCGGAAGCGCGACAGCTCGGCGATCTTCACGGGCCAGTCGGCAAAGCGGTCCGCGAAGGTCTGCGCATGTTGCTCAGCCAGCAGCGTCGTCGGTGCCAGAATGGCGACCTGCTTGCCGCCCATGACGGCGATGAATGCGGCGCGCAGCGCGACCTCGGTCTTGCCGAAGCCGACGTCGCCGCACACCAGGCGGTCCATCGGGCGGCCCGACGTCATATCCTTGATGACGTTGTGGATTGCCTCGGCCTGGTCGGGCGTCTCTTCGAAGCCGAAGCTTTGCGAGAAGTTTTCGTAGTCGACATTCGAATATTCGAACGCGTGGCCCTGGCGCAGTGCGCGCCGTGCGTACAGATTCAGGAGTTCGGCGGCGGTATCGCGCACCTGCTCGGCGGCCTTGCGTTTGGCTTTTTCCCACTGGCCCGAGCCGAGCGAGTGCAGAGGCGCGTCTTCGGCCGCCGTGCCCGAGTAGCGTGCAATCACGTGCAGCTGCGATACCGGCACGTACAGCTTCGTGTCTTTTGCGTATTCCAGGTGCAGGAACTCGGTCTCGCCTTCGCCCAGGTCCATGCTGGTCAGGCCCATGTAGCGCCCGATGCCATGGTTGATGTGCACGACCGGGTCGCCGATCTTGAGCTCGGACAGGTCGCGCACCATCGATTCGACCTGGCTGGTCGCTTCCTGCTTCTTCTTGCCGGCGCGCCGGCCCGAACCGGCATACAGCTCGGTCTCGGTGATGAAGACCAAGTGGCCGGCGCCCGCATCGAGCAGCTCGAAGCCGGCCTGCAGCGGCGCCACGCCCAGCGCCAGGCGGGCGTCGCTGGCGCGGAAGCCCTCGAAACCTTCGACCGGCGTCAGATCGAGCCGGTATTCGCTGAAGTACTGCTGCAGCGTTTCGCGCCGGCCGGCCGAATCGGCGCAGATCATCACGCGCGTGTCGCTGCGCTCGAGGTACGTGCGCAGGCTGGCCAGCGGATCGTCCAGGCGGCGATTGACGGCGACGTCGGGAATCGGCGCCGACAGTTCTGATGCGGGTGCCAGCGGGTCACGCGCGATGTTCCAGCGGCCGTGCGGCTTGATGCAGGTGAAGAACTGCTCGGCGCTCAGGAACAGTTCGGTCGGCTCGAGGATAGGGCGCTCACGGTCGCTTTTCAGGAAGCGGTAGCGCGACTCGGTGTCCATCCAGAAGCGGTTGATCGCGCCTTCGATATCGCCGACCAGTGCCAGCGACGCGCCGTCCGGCAGGTAATCCAGCAGCGTCGAGGTCGAGTCGAAGAACAGCGGCAGGTAGTATTCGATACCGGCTGCGGCGATGCCGTTGCCGATGTCGCGGTAAATCGGCGAGCGTGACGGGTCGCCCTCGAAGCGTTCGCGCCAGCGGCCGCGAAAGCCTGTTCTCGCCGCTTCGTCCATCGGGAATTCGCGGCCCGGCAGCAGGCGTACTTCGCGCACCGGGTACAGCGAGCGCTGGGTGTCGGCATCGAACGTGCGGATCGATTCGATCTCGTCACCGAACAGGTCAAGGCGGTAGGGCAGGGCAGAGCCCATCGGGAACAGGTCGATCAGGCCGCCGCGCACCGAGTACTCGCCCGGCGACATCACCTGCGACACGTTCGTGTAGCCGGCCAGTGTGAGCTGCGCCTTCAGGCGCACTTCGTCGAGGCGTTCGCCCTGGCGGAAGAAGAACGTGTAGGCCGCCAGGAACGACGGCGGCGCCAGGCGCACCAGCGCCGTGGTCGCCGGCACCATCAGCACATCGCACTGGCCGTTGCGGATTTCGTGCAGCGTGGCCAGGCGTTCGGACACCAGGTCCTGGTGCGGCGAGAACGCATCGTACGGCAGCGTTTCCCAGTCCGGCAGCAGGTGGCAGGCCAGCTTGCCATCGGCGAACCACGGGATTTCATCAAGCAGCCGCTGGCCGTCGCTGGCATTGGCCACGACGACGGTGAGCATCTGGCCCTGGGCCTTGAGAGCAAGGGCGGCTACCGCCAGCGCGTAGGCGTCGGACGAACCGTGGAGGAGCGGCAGGACGAAACGATGGCCTGCTTTGGGGAGGTGTTTCTCGAGGTCGAAAGGCATGCCGCGTGCTTGAAATATCCGTGAAAAATGCGCTGGAAAGTGGTGGCCAATTATAGTCGAACGCGTGCCTGCTCGCCGCGCAGCGTGGAGAGCTGCAGCTTGTCTCGACGCCGAATCACGGGCATGATTGCGCTAACATAAAAATGATGGAGACACGATGCGCCCTGCTTACATGTTGCCACTGCTTGTTTCATGCCTGCTGAGCGCAGCAGCCAGTGCGGCGCCGCCAGCGCCGGTGGTCCTGCTGGGCGATGCGCCGCGACCCGGTGTCGCCATCCTGGCGCTGGCGCCCGATACGACGCACCGGCTGGATGGCGAGAAAGTCACCGCTGAAGCCGCGCTGCGCACGACGTTCCCCGACAGCGCCATCGAACTCGCGCGTAGCAAGCGGCTTGAGGGCGGCGCGGCGCTCACGCTGCAATGGCGCCAGATCTGGAAAAGCGGCGTGGCGCTGCAGACGGCCCCGCAGGACCTGCGGCCATTCCTCGCACGCGGCACGCTGGCATTCGACCTGAAGGTCGATGCACTCGACGCCGGTGGCCTCATGGTCAAGCTCGGGTGCGGTCCGTCCTGCGAACGTCAGGTGCCCTTCGTGCTTCCGGGGCGCGCCGCCCAGGGCATGGGCTGGCAGCGCGTCGTGCTGGCCCTGTCGTGCTTCGCGCGCGATGGCGACGATTTCTCGCAGGTGGTCCGGCCGTTCGCGCTGGAAGGCACGGGCAGCGGACAGGTCAGCATCGCCAACGTGACCATCGCACCGGGCGGCACGCCGAACACGGCATGCGCAGACTGGCGCACGGTGGCCGTCACGCCGGCCAAGCTCGACGAAGCCTGGTCGATCGACTGGTGGCTGCCCCGCCATCGCCAGAAACTCGACGAAGCGCAGCAGATGGTGCGCGCAGCCCGCAGCCCGCAACTGGTGTTCATCGGCGACTCGATCACGCAGGGCTGGGAAAAGGAAGGGGCGCCCGTCTGGCAGGCGCACTATGCGAAGTTCGATGCGCTGGACCTCGGCTTTGGGGGCGACCGCACCGAAAACGTGTTGTGGCGATTGCAGAACGGCGCCGTCGACGGACTCGATCCGAAGGTGGCGGTGCTGATGATCGGCACCAACAACACGGGCTTGCGCGGCGATTTCCCGGCCAGTACCGTGGCGGGCATCCGCCGCAATCTGGACGAGATCAAGCAACGGCTGCCGCGCACGCGCATCTTGCTGGTGGCGATCTTCCCGCGCGATGCGACGCCCGAGAGCGCACTGCGGCGCATCAACGAAGCGATCAATGCGCAATTGCCGGCGCTGGCCGATGGCAACCGGGTCGTGTTCCTGGATGTGAACCGCGCATTCCTGACGCCGGACGGCACCTTGAGCAAGACGATCATGCCCGATCTGCTGCATCCGAACGAAGCGGGCTACGCGATCTGGGCGAAGGCGATGCAGCCTGAACTGGATCGCCTGATGGCGCTGCCGCAGCTCTAGGGAATTGTGTCCGTGCGTTGGACAACGCGCCGGTTCGCGACGCCGAACGGCACGTGCACCATCGGGATCGTGCCGCCCGGGCCGGAGTTGAGATGCGTGAGCTGGTCATCGAAAAAGATGTGCGGCTTGAACACGGACAGCACGCGCGCCTTGTCCATCCCGCCCAAGAAGAAGGTCTCGTCGGCCGAGACGCCCCAGCTGCCCAGCGTGGTGACGACGCGCTCGTGCGCCGGCGCGCTGCGCGCCGTGATGATGGCAATACGCACGATGCGGCGGTAGTCCGGGTCGGCCTGCTGGGCATCGTGCTCGAGCTGCTGCAGCATGGCCAGCTTGCGAAACATCCCGGCCAGCGGGCCAGGCTGGTGCGGGCGCGCCATGTGCAGGGTTTCGTGGGCGTGGAACTCGCCCAGGTCGTTGTTGCGCTTGTAGACCGTTTCGGACTCATCGTCGGCGATCACGCCATCGAAGTCGAACGCCACCCGAAGTTCGATGTCGTCTTCTTCGTCGGCGATCGCGGACGGCAGCACGAGACCGGCCGGATAATCGACCGCGATGGCGCTCTTGACGTCCTCTTCGTTCGCGGACAGGAACAGGGCGGTGTTGAATGCCGGCAGATACGGGTAGGGCGATTTGCCGCTCATGAACACGGCGCGCGAGATGTCCAGGCCGTAGTGGGCGATCGAACGCATCACACGCAGGCCCGTCTCGGGCGAATTGCGCGAGAACAGCACCACTTCAACGGGCGCCTGTTGCGGGAAGCACCGGTTGATGCTCAGGAAACGCCGGATGAACGGGAACGCAACGCCGCGCGCCAGGATCACGTCGCGCTGGCGCGCCTGATGGCTGCGGTAGGCTTCCGGGCCCTCGTCCAGATATACCTGGTGCGAGTCGGACAGATCAAACAACGCGCTGGAAGCGACGCCGATCACGAGTTTTTCTTCGATGGGAAAGGGCATTCAGGCGTCCTGCCGGTTGGCGTTGTCGGTGTCGTTGAAGGTATCGTAGACCTGGCGAAGGCCTGCGGGCAAGGCGGCCACGGCGCCCACGAATGCCGGCTGGCCGCCCCCGGCCAGCATGTGCAGCTTGGCCAGCCGGTCGGCCTCGCCCAGCGCAGCGGGCAGACTGGTGGACACGGTTGCGGCGTCGCCCAGATGGGCAATGGCGTGGCCGATGGCCGGTGGCAGTTCCCACTCGCCGGCAATCCCGGCCGAGATGAGCCGCGCGGCGTGCACCAGGCGCAGGCCGAAGGCATCGCTGTCGGGCAGGCCGCCGGTGGGCAATAAGCCATCGATCACGCGCAGGGCCACAACCAGCCCGACATTGTGCATCAGCCCCGCCAGATAAGCTTCGAACGGATCGGCGCCGTGGCTAGCGGCCAGCAGGCTGGCCGCCTGCGCGCATTTCTCGGACTGGTTCCACAACTGCGGCGCGACAAGGCGTGCCAGGCGGCTGGTCTGCAGGCTGATAATGCGGCGAAACGCCACGCGCGCCAGCAGCATGCGCAGGCCGTTCTGGCCAAGCAGCAGCAGCGCCCCTTCCAGGTTGCGCACGGGCGAACTTGGCTGGTAGTACGGGCTGTTGACTTCGCGGAGGACTTCCGCCACCAGTACGGCGTCCTGCGCCACCTGGCGCGCCAGGTCGGTCGATGAGGCAGCGTCGCTGCGCAGGCTGCGCAGCACTTGCGGAATGACGGCCGGCACGCGCGGCACGAGCGTGCTTGCGGTGTGCGGATCGCGCACAAGGCGCGCCAATTCATCGAGCACCAGGGTTTCGTCGCCCGCAGCGCCCGTCACGTGTGGACCGGCCAGCCAGTGAAAAAATGCGAGATCCAGATCGAGTGCAGGCGGATCGTCGCCGATTGGCGTGGTCACCGCATCGGACGGCGGCAAGGTAGACGGGGAGGGATGATGGTCGACAGGCCCTGCGGGCGCGGCGCCAAACAGGCGTGCGAGCCAGCGCTTCATGGGGAAGACATCGGGAGAGGTGTGGGCATGGAGCAATTCTACCGCGCCAGCCCGACGCACGACCGGAGACCCGGCCATGCGTGAATCATATTACTGTTTCGTGTCCGAGCTGGTCGTCGTGTGACCAGTGTTGGTTGGCGTGTTGGCAGTACCAGTGGCCATTGGCGCACCGGTGTTGGTACCATCGGTTGGGGTGATGCCCATCTGCGCATCGACCGTCGCGTTGCCGGTCGAGCCGGCAGCCGTGGTGCCCATCGAGGACGAACCGCTGCTGCTGGTGCCCATGGTGTCGGTGGTGTTGCAACCGGTCAGTGCGAAGGCCATGATGCCGCCAATGAGTGCAGTGTGAAGAGTTTTCATAGCATTGCTCCTAGAGAGTTGAATGACATGGTCGGATACGGTCGCCCGGAGGCGACCGATAGACCACCCACGCGTGCGGTACGCAGCCGTGGGATGTTGCTCCTGCCTGTGGATCAGCGGCCGGTGGCCGAGTTGGTGACTGGCTCGTTGTTGCTGGTGGTGCCCGAAGCACTGTTCACGCCAGTAGCGCCGGTGGCGCCCGAATTCCAGCTGCCCTGACCTGCGGTGGTGCTTGGGGTCTGCACCGAGCCGGTCGTCGACATCGTGCTGCTCGAACCCGACATGCTGTCGGTCGTCTTGCTTGGGGTGTCGCATGCTGCCAGGCCAAATGCCATCATGCCTGCGATCAGTGCGGTTCCGAGGGTGCGTGTCATGGTTGTCTCCGTGATGATTAAGTTGTCTTATCATCAAGCAACCGCGGGTTCACACGAATAGGAACGGAGAGTTCATTCTTGTAGGACGACACGCCCAGCGCACGTCAGCGCAGGCGTCAGTACAAGGGTCAATGAACTTCCGCATCGTGGGTGGCCAGCCAGGCCAGCAACTCAGGGGCTGGTAACGGCCTGCTGTAGAAATAGCCCTGCACCTTGTCGCACAGGTGGTTGCGCACCACGTCCAGCTGCGACTGCGTTTCGATGCCCTCGGCTACCGTGGTCATCCCCAGGCTGCGGGCAACCTTGACGGTGGCTTCGATCAGCACGCGATGATGGGCGCTGGTATCGGCCTGGCAGACAAACGAGCGATCGATCTTGACCGTGTCCACGGGCAGCAGGTGCAGGCTCGACAGCGACGAATAGCCGGTGCCGAAATCGTCGAGCGCAAGCTGGATGCCCAGGGCCTTCAGGTCGTGCAGGCGCTGCTGGATATCCTGGTCCTGCGCGGCGAGGCTTTCGGTCACTTCCAGCTGCAGGCAGCCCGGCGGCATGCCGGTGTCGCGCAGGATCCGGCGTACGCCATCGATCCAGCCCGGTTGCGCGAGCTGCGCGCGCGACAGGTTCACAGCCATCAGGCCGGGTGCGCGCTCGCCCAGGCGCGCGCGCCAGTCAAGAAAGTCGCGGCAGGCGCGTTCGAGGACGAAGTCGCCCAGCATGCCAATCAGGCCGCATTCCTCGGCCACTTCGATGAAGTCGATCGGCGGCACGATGCCGCGCACCGGATGGCGCCAGCGCACCAGCGCCTCGACCCCGGCGGCGTAATCGACGCCGCCGCACGGCAGCAGGCGCACGACTGGCTGGTACACGACGAACAGCTGTTCTTCGACCAGGGCCTGGCGCAGTTCGGCTTCGATGCCGGCGCGGCGCGCGGCGCGTTCGCGCATGCTCGGCGCGAACACGACGTGGCGGTTGCCGCCGGCCCGCTTGGCCTCGACCATCGCGATGCCGGCGTCGCGCAGCACGTCGTCCGGCTCGCGCAGGGCAATTTCCGGGTCGTCCAGGCTCCAGGCCAGGCCGACGCTGGCGCCGCAGACGATGTCGTGGCCATCGACCAGATACGGGTGGGCCAGCGCGTCGAGCAGGCGCAGCGCGATGCGCTCGGCATCGGCGCGTCCGCGCAGGCCGTCCAGCAGCACGACGAATTCGTCACCGCCCGTGCGGGCTGCCAGCTGGCCGGCCTGCGTACCCGGTTCGACCCGGCCCAGCGCCGGGCGCAGCGCGCCGCGCAGGCGGTCGGCCATGTGCATCAGCAGATGGTCGCCGACCGCCTGGCCCAGGCTGTCATTGAGCTGGCGGAAGCGGTCGCAATTGAGGGTCAGCACCGCAAAGCCGACGTCGGACACCGGCTGCGCCAGCAGGTGCTGCAGCGCGTCGCGTACTGCTTCGCGGTTGGGCATGCGGGTCAGGGTATCGGTGCGGGCAGCACTGCGCAAGCGGCGCGAGAGCACCTCTTGCTCGCGCTGCACTTCGAACGTGGCGTCGGCCACGGTCGCCATCAGGCGCTCGGGGTCGAGCTTCATCAGGTTAAGGGCCAGCACCTGCAGGCTGCCGCTGGCGGCGTGCGGCACGCCCACCGGCAGGCGCAGGCCTTCGCAGATCATGCCGGACGGTTCGAGAAATGCCTCGACCATCGACGCCAGATGCGGCGCCACCGGCGCGAGCACGTCGAACAGATTGTCCAGGCCCTGCGCGGTGGCCAGCGGCATCAGGAGCCGCGACGCCATCGGGTTGAGCATGTCGACCGTGCCGTCGAGCGAGGTCTGGGCCAGGCCGATCGGCGCCCGGTACAGGAACTGCACCAGCGCTTCATAAGCGTCGATTGCGTCGTGCTGCGCTTTAGACTCCATCGAGCGCCTCCTGGGGTGCAGCGACGGCGTCGGGTTGCCAGGCCAGGGCGCGGTTGCGGCCCGCGCGCTTGGCCGTGTACAGGGCCTGGTCGGCCTGCTTGATCAGCAGGTCGACGCCGCACTGGCCGTCGACCGAGACCGCCACGCCAGCGCTGATCGTGCACACGATCGCCTGGCCGTCGAAGCTCTTGGCGTCCAGCGCAACGCGTGCGCACAGGCGCTCGGCCAGATCCAGCGCATGCGCAAGGTCGGTCGACGGCAGCAGCACGGCGAACTCCTCGCCGCCGATGCGCGCGACAACATCGACTTCGCGGAAGAAGTCGAGCAGGATCGCCGCCAGGTGCTGGAGCACGGCGTCGCCACCCGGATGCCCGTAGCGGTCGTTGATCGCCTTGAAGTGGTCGGCGTCGAGGATGATCATCGCCGTCGGCCGCGGCGCGGCGCGGCTGCGCTCGAACTCCTGGCCGGCTGCGTCGAACAGCGCGCGGCGGTTGGCCAGGCCAGTCAGGTGGTCGCTGAACGCCTCGCGCCGGCGGCGCTCGGCGATGTCACGCTTGTCGCTCACGTCGCGCAGGATCAGGCAGTAGGCGGGGCCCTCTTCGCAGGGCAGGCTCGGGGCGCCATCGGCGGCTTCGCGGTCGGCTTCCGGCAGCGGCGCAATCATCACGCTGCCCCAGAATGCGCTGCCGTCGGCGCGCAGCAGGCGGCTTTCGTCCAGCGCCCAGCCGTCGGCGTCGGCTTCGCGCAGGCGGTCCAGCGCGCGCTCGGGCGTGATCGCATCGTCTGGATAGAACATCGTGTAGCTCTGGCCCTCGGCGGTGGGGCCGAAGCCGGTCACGCGACCGATGCTCGGGTTCCATTCGCACAGGCGGCCCTGGGAATCCAGGCTGGCCAATGCGTAATCGGTGATGCCGGTCAGGACCGCATTGAGCCAGGCGTCGTTCTGCCGCTGGCGGCATTCGCGCCGCACCTGCTCGGTGATGTCGTCGATGACGGCCATGATGCGGCTGGCGTCGAGCCGGAGCAGCGTGATCGACAGGATCTGCGGCATGCGCTTGCTGCAGCCGCTACCGGCATGCAGGTGCACGTGCATGCCGTCGCAGATCTTGCCGCTCTGGACCGTGCTTTGCTGGCACAGGTTGCGCAGGTCGGGCGCGATGTCCTCGAGCGCGACGAACAGATTGTCCAGTCCGCCATTGCGCGAGTGCGGCATCAGGAGCTGGGCCGCGATCGGGTTGATCATGGCGATTTCGCCATCGGCGTCGAGCTGTACCAGCCCAACCGGGGCGAGATACAGGAACTGGATCAGCGCCTCGTATTCCGCGCTGAGCTGGGCGAGGTCGTCAGTCACTTTGGCTGCCGCTTGACAAGAACGTAACGCGTGGCGCTGCCCGGGGTGGACAGCAGGCGCAGGGCGACTTTGACCGGACGCATGCGTAGCGTCAGGACGTAGTCGATGGTTTCATCGAGCGCACTGTTTTGTTCCAGCGCGTCATCGAAACGCTGCGCCACCATGAAGTTGTTCATGCAGGGTGCGACGTTGGTAAACAGTGGCTGGCCCAGGACGCGCTGTGGCGACAGGCCGGCGGCTTGCGACTCGAACGCGTTGTACCGGTTGACCTCGGTGTTCGCGTCGAAACCGATGACGCCGAAATCGAGCTGGTCCAGTTCTTCAGAAGAACACGCGTCGAGTCGGGTGGCCAGCTCGGGAAAGTCAAAGGCAAGAGTCATGAATTGGGTGCCGACGCGCGGCCAGTGAATATTGGTGCTTGATGGTGCCATGTGCAATGAACATGTGTCAATTGCCCATCTGCAACAATTCACGATTTTACTGCGAGAATGCGCATTTCTGCACACAGCTCTGCAAATTGACAGCCTCCTGTTTCAACGTCACCATGCCTTTCTCTTCATCTTCTCACATTACATGACAAACAAACCGGATGATGCGGCCCGCTGGTGGCGCGACGGGGCCGGCTTGCAGCGTCTGGTCGCGGACCTGCTGGGCGCAGAACTGGCGGCGCTGCGGCCCGGCAGGCAGACGCTGCCGCAACCCTGGCCGGCGTCGCTCGATCTGCGCGTGGACCTGGGCGCCGATTCCCTCGAGCTGATGGGACTGGCGTCGGCGCTCGAAACCCAGTTGCACCTGCAGGGGACGGCCGACGCGCCGTTGTTGAAGCACACGCGTCTGGGTGACTGGCTGAATGCGGCGCGCGCCGGCCTGGATGCCCACGGCAGCGCGCTGACGTTTCGTACCTCGGGCAGCAGCGGCGCGCCCAAGCCATGCACGCATCGGCTGGCCTTGCTGTGGCAAGAGGTCGAGGCGCTCGCCCAATTGCTGCCCGGCCGCCGGCGCATCGTCAGTCTGGTGCCGGCGCACCACATCTATGGCTTCCTGTTTACCGTCCTGCTGCCGCGCCGGCTGGGCATCGACGTCGTGTGCCACCTGCGCGGCCATGCACCGGCGGCGCTGGCGGCCCAGCTGACGGCGGGTGACCTCGTCATCGGGCATCCCGATCTGTGGCGCGCGTTCGGCCAGGCTGCGGGGCCGCTGGCGCCGGACATCGTCGGCGTGACGTCGACGGCGCCGTGTCCGCTAGATGTGGCCCGCGCTGCGCTCGGCACGGGGTTGGCGCGGCTGGTGCAGGTGTATGGCAGCTCCGAGACCGCCGGCGTCGGCTGGCGCGATGAACCGGAAGGCGGCTATACGCTGTTTCCGTATTGGTCACGCACTGGTCAGGGCGATGGCCTCGCGCGCCAGTGTCCGGACGGGACGCGCCAGCCAGCCCTGTTGCAGGACCGGCTGGCGTGGCGTGACGACGGACGTTTCCAGCCGGACGGGCGCATCGACCAGGCGGTGCAGGTCGGCGGCGTCAATGTGTTTCCAGCTTATGTGGCCGATGTGCTGCGAATGCATCCGGCGGTACTGGAGGCCAGCGTGCGCCGCATGCGGCCCGATGAAGGCGAGCGGCTCAAGGCCTTCGTGGTAGTGAGGGACGTCGCTACGGCTGATGCCGGTCTGCAGGCGGATTTACACGCCTGGCTGAGCGAGCGTCTGACGGCGCCCGAGTGCCCGGCGGCCTATTCGTTCGGACCGCGCCTGCCGCGTGGGGCGAGCGGCAAGCTGGCCGACTGGATCATCGACAGCGACGTTTAGCGGCGAGTACGCGGCTAGAGCGCGGCTACAGCGCGACGAAGCTCTCGAAGCCACCAAAGAACATGCGCTTGACGTCGAACGGTACGCCGCCCGGCTGCATCATCGCGGCCAGGCGCGGATCGTTCATGACTTTTTCATTGACCGCATCGCGGTGGGCGCGCGATTCGTAGACGGCCCAGGCGAGAATCACCGTTTCGCCTTCTTCCAGTTGTACACTTCGCGGGAACGATGTGTGTTCGCCGGACGAAACGTCGTCGGCGATCCATTCGCGGTATTCGAGCGCGCCATGCTCGCGCCAGACGGCGCCGGCCAGCTGCGCCTGAGCGCGGTACGTTTCGATGCTGGAGGTGGGAAGCGGAAGGACAAAACCATCGACATATGCCATGTGGATCTCCCTGGACGGTTGGATGCGCGGCGCGCGTCTGTGACCCACCAGTACACGGCCCACGAGGTTCCCGACGGTGGTGTCGGGAACCTCAGGCTACCACAGGCTGTTGTCGGGTGGTGGTGCTTGCGGGGGTTGTTGCGGCGGCAGTGCTGGCGGCTGCACCGGCGGCGTTGGGGGCGTTGGGGGCGCAACGTTGGGCAGGGCCTCGAGCGGCGACGGTCCTTCAAGCGGCGCATCGTCGAGCGGTTGCTGGAACTCGTCGACCGGCGCCGCTGGCGGCGCGACTGCGATGTCGATGGTGCGGGTCTCGACCGCATCGGCGTATTCGGGATAGATCCAGTCGCGGCCATCGTTGACCAGGTCGTCCGGTGGCGTGCGCTCTTGCGGTGGAACCTTGGCCAGTGCCACGCGCATGTAGTCGATCCAGATCGGCATCGCCAGCGTCGAGCCGAATTCACGGCCGCCCAGCGAGCGCGGCTCGTCGTAGCCCATCCACGATACGGCCACCACCTTGCCCGCGTAGCCGGCGAACCAGCCATCGATCGCATCGTTCGTGGTGCCGGTCTTGCCGGCCAGGTCGGTGCGGCCCAATTGCTTGGCCGAGCCGGCGGCAGTGCCGAAGCGGGCCACGTCGCGCAGCATGCTGTCGACGACGAAGGCATTGCGCGCCGTGATGACGCGGTTGGCTTCCTGCGGGCCCTGGGATGGCGGCACCTCGGCAATCACGGTGCCATTGCCGTCGACGATGCGCTGGATCAGGTAGGGCTTGACGCGGTAGCCGCCGTTGGCAAACACCGAGTACGCGCCGGCCAGCTGTAACGGCGTGACGGCGCCCGTGCCCAGCGCCATCGTGTAGTTGCGGGGATGGCGCGCCAGGTCGAAGCCGAAGTGCTCGAGATACTGGTGCGCGAAATCGACGGACACCGCGCGCAGCACGCGCACCGTCGGCACGTTCTTGGATTTGACGAGCGCCTGGCGCAGCGTGACTTCGCCATCGAACACGCCGTCGTCGTTCTGCGGCCGCCACGGCTGGTCTTCGCTGGCGCCGGGCAGTTCGATCGGCGCATCGAGAATGCGGGTCGTGGGCGAATAGCCTTTTTCAAGGGCGGCCGAATACACGAACGGCTTGATGCTCGATCCCGGCTGGCGCCACGCCTGCGTCACGTGGTTGAACTTCTGCAGGTTGTAGTCGAAGCCCCCGACCAGCGCGTGGTAGGCGCCGGTATCGGCATCGATTGCCACGAACGCCGCCTCGACCTGCGGCACCTGCACGATGGCCCATTCTCCGGCCTTGTCCTTGCTGACGCGGATGACGGCGCCCGGCGTGATCCGCAGCGATTCGCGCGCTGCTGGCTGCAGGCCCGGGCTGGCGAACTTCAGGCCGGCGCCCTTGATGACGACGTCTTCGCCGGACAGCAGCGTCACCCGTACCTGGCTCGTGCTGGCCGCCAGCACGACGCCGGCCAGCAAGCCGTCGCTGGAGCGGCGCGCCTGCAGTGCATCGGCAATGGCTTCGTCACGTTGTTCGGGGTCAGTCGGCAGCTCGACGCGCGCCTCGGGGCCGCGGTAGCCATGGCGGCCATCGTAGGCCAGCACGTTGCGGCGCACCGATTCATACGCGGCCTTTTGCTCGGCCGCGCGGATCGTCGTCGTGACCACGATGCCGCGCGTGTAGGCTTCTTCGCCGAACTGTTCGTAGACTGCCTGGCGCGCCAGCTCCGCAACATACTGGGCCGGCGTGTCGAACTTCTGGCCGGCGTCGCGCTTGACGCGCAGCGGTTCGGCGAGGGCCGCGGTGTACTGCGCCTGGGTGATCGTGCCCAGTTCGAGCAGGCGCTTGAGGATGGCGTGCTGGCGCGCTGCGGCGCGTTTTGGGTTCGACACGGGATTGGTGCGCGCCGGATTCTGCGGCAGGCCGGCCAGCATCGCCGTCTCGGCCAGCGACAGCTGATCGAGCGTCTTGCCGAAGTAGCTGCGTGCGACGCTCGAAAAACCATACGAGCGCTGGCCCAGGTAGATCTGGTTCATGTACAGCTCGAGGATCTGGTCCTTGGTCAGCGAGCCTTCGATCTTGTAGGCCAGGGCGACTTCGGTCAGCTTGCGCGAGAGCGTCTTCTCGTTGGTGAGGAAGAAGTTGCGGGCGACCTGCATCGTGATGGTGGATGCGCCCTGGCGGAAACCGCCGCGCAGGTTGGCGCGGGCCGCGCCCATCGCGCGGATGAAGTCGATGCCGCCGTGTTCATAGAAGCGCGTGTCCTCGATGGCCAGCACGGCACTTTTCATCATCGCCGGGATCTTCGCGATCGGAACGAAGTCGCGGTGCTCGACGCCGAACTGGCCGATCAGCACATTGTCCTGCGTGTAGATGCGCAGCGGGATCTTGGGACGGTAGTCGGTGACGGCGTCGATCGCCGGCACCTTGGGGCTGATGGCGCTCCAAACGCCGATGGCCAGGCCGGCCGCAATCAGCAGCAGCGCAGCGAAAAAGATCAGCACGTACGCATACGCGCGTTTCATGCCCAGCAGGGTTTTTCCGGACTGTTGGTTGGTCGCTTTCACTGCCGAACTCTCACTGTAAATGTTGCTGCAGGCCACGTGGTGGGCCAGGATCGGGCGATTATAGTCCGCTTTCAGCGCGCGCTTTCTTTCCGTACGTGCATGTGCGATATTCCTGCTTTCGGTTCGTCCGCAGCGGCGAGCTACGCCCGCAACCAAGGACACCATGCCGCCCGATTCAAGCTTCAAACCCTATATTCCCGCCCATGCCCAGCTGGCGGAAATGACGCCACGCGCCCTGATCATGGGCGTCATTCTCGGCATGATCTTCGGCGCGTCGTCGCTGTATTTGGTGCTGAAGGTCGGCCTGACCGTCAGCGCCTCGATCCCGGTGGCGGTCATCGCCATCACGCTGTTCGGCGTGGCGAAGCAGCTCGGCGCGCGCGAATCGACGATCCTCGAAAACAGCATCGCGCAGACGGCCGGCTCGGCCGGCGAATCGCTGGCCTTCGGTCTGGGCGTGACGATGCCGGCGATCCTGATCCTGGGCTTCGACCTGGAAATCTCGCGCGTGCTGCTGGTGGGCGTGCTCGGTGGCCTGCTGGGCATCCTGATGATGATCCCGCTGCGCCGCACGCTGATCGTCGACCAGCACCGCGAACTGAAATACCCGGAAGGCACGGCCTGCGCCGAAGTGCTCAAGGCCGCGGCGACCGACGTCTCGCGCGACGCGGCGGGCGAAGTGCGCATCGCCGGCAGTGACGCGGTGCGCATCGCCAAGCGCCGCGCGCTGCTGATTTTTGGGGGCTTTGGCATCGGCATCCTGTACAAGACGCTCAGCGTGTCGTTCAAGGGCTGGCGCGACACGGTCAACTTCGAGTTCGGCGCCCCGCTCAAGACGGGCAGCATCGGCGCCGAGATCTCGCCCGAGCTGGTGGGCGTGGGCTACATCATCGGGCCGCGCATCGCGTTCACGATGGCCGCCGGCGGCGTGCTGGCGTCGCTGATGCTGGTCCCGATGATCAAGTTCTTCGGCGAGCTGGCCAGCACGCCACTCTCGCCCGGCACGATCCCGATCCGCGACATGACGGGCGACGATATCCGCAGCGCCTATATTCTCTACATCGGCGCCGGCGCTGTCGCCACGGGTGGCCTGATCTCGCTGGCGCGCTCGCTGCCGACGATCTGGAACGGCTTGCGCGGCGGCCTGGCCGGCATGAAGAACAGTCGCAACGCCTCAGTTGATACGTCCTTGCGCACCGACCGCGACATCCCGATGAAGTGGGTCGTCATCGGTTGCCTCGCGATCGTCGCCGTCATTTCGCTGGCCACGCCGCTGCACATGAATGTGCTTGGCGCGGTGCTGATCCTGGTATTTGGCTTTCTGTTCGCGACCGTGTCGTCACGGCTCGTGGGCGAGATCGGGTCGTCGTCCAATCCGATCTCCGGCATGGCCGTGGCCACGCTGCTGTTTACCTGCCTGATCTTTCTGCTGATGGGCTGGACGGGCGGCCAGTACTACGTGACCGCGCTGTCGGTCGGCGCGATCGTCTGCATCGCCGCCAGCAATGCCGGCACGACGTCGCAGGATCTGAAGACCGGCTACCTGGTCGGCTCCACACCGCGCATGCAGCAGTACGCGATCCTGTGCGGCGCGTTTGCGTCGGCGCTGATCCTGGGACCGGTGCTGCTCAAGCTGAACGACGCTGGCACCGTCTACGTGCCGGCAGCGCAGGTTGCCCCTGGACTGACGGTCGACGCGTCGAAGCTGACGGACACCGGCACGCTGCACGGCCCGCAGGCCGATACCGACAAGAACACCTACAAAGTCTGGCACAAGACCGACACGGTCGGCGGCCCGGCCGGCAAGTACTTCGTCGATAACGCAGGCAAGGCCGTGTACCTGGTCGACCCGGGCATCAACGGCCACCACAAGACGCGCCCCGACGGCACCGAAGTGAAGAAATACGATGCGCCGAAAGCCGTGCTGATGTCGTACATCATCAAGGGCATTCTGGACCGCGAGCTGCCGTGGACGCTGGTGCTGTTCGGCGTGATGATCGCGATCGTGCTGGAAATGGCGGGGATCGCGTCGCTGGCGTTTTCGGTGGGCGTCTACCTGCCTCTGGTGGCGACGCTGCCGATCGCCATTGGCGGCACGGTGCGCTGGCTGGCAGACCGCCGCAACAACAAGCTGCCGCAGAACGTGGGCCTGAACGAAGAAGAACGCCAGGCCGCAAACGACCGCAGCTCGGGCGTGCTGCTGGCATCGGGCTATATCGCCGGCGGCGCGCTGGCCGGGATCATCATCGCGATCACAGCGGGCGTGCTGACGGACTTCGACGCTGCGGCTGCGCGCTGGGCCGAAGCCTACAACCCGTTCTTCGCCGGCGCCAGCGCGAACGTGCTGAGCATGCTGCCATATGCGGTAATCGTAGGCCTGCTGTTCTGGGTAGCGCGTGAAAAAGCCGTACGGTAGGGTGGACGGCTCTGCCGTCCACGCGTTCACGAGTCCAACATCGCATCACGACGCCGCCTTGATGTGAATGGTACAGCTGGGGTCAGGTCTGACATTCGGACACGATCTCAGCCTTAGCCACTTCCAACCGTATCTTGCCCAGTATTAGCACGGCTCTGTGCCAAGTAATTCCGGCTACCCGAGTACCCGACTGTCGAGATCGTGTCCGAATGTCAGACCTGACCCCGGCTTTTGCCCGTCCACCCCAACGATGAAAAACAAAAACGGCGGCCCGCAGGCCGCCGTTTTTGTTGGTGCGTAGCGCGCTGTTACTTCACGCCGTGCATCAGCTTCTGGATCACCGGTGCCAGCAGCACCAGCAGGATGCCGCCGCCCAGCAGAGACATCAGGCCGAAGTTGTAGCCGTCGAGTGCCGATGCCACCGTCATGCCGGTTTCACCGGAGACATGCGAGGCGAAGATGCCCGACAGGTTGTTGCCGATACCGGTCGACAGGAACCAGCCGCCCATGCCCAGGCCGACGAGGCGGGTAGGGGCCAGCTTGGTGACCATCGACAGGCCGATTGGCGACAGGCACAGCTCACCGACCGACTGGATCACGTAGACCGCGAACAGCGTCCAGAACGGGATCTTGCCGTTACCGTCGATCAGCTGCGACAGGGCGTAGACCAGCAGGCCGAACGCGATGCCGTTGAAGATCAGGCCCAGGCCGAACTTGCGCGGGATAGATGGGTTGGCGTTGCGCTTGCCCAGCCAGACCCAGACGGCGGCGATGATCGGTGCGAAGACGATGATGGCCACCGAGTTCACCGACTGGAACCAGGCGACAGGGAAGGTCCAGCCGTTCAGATCGCGGTCGACGATGTTATCGGCCAGGAAGGTGAACGAGCTGCCGGCCTGCTCGAAGAAGCACCAGAACAGGACGTTGAAGAAGAAGATGATCATCATCGCCCAGGTCTTGTCGCGGGCGACTTTGCCTTCGCGGATACCTTCGATGATCAGCATCGCGGCCAGGCCGATGAACAGGACCGTCAGCAGGATCTGCAGGTTGGCGGCGCCCGCTTGCAGCAGCATGTAGACGATCGGGATCACGATCAGCGAACCGACGATGACGACGGCCAGGCGCTTTGGGCTGGCCAGTTCACCGACCGGTGCGCCGATGCCCTGGAGCGTCTTGCGGCCGATGAAGAACCAGACCAGCGAGATCAGCATGCCGATGCCCGAGGCCAGGAACACGATCTTGTACGCTGGCATGGCGGCGGTGCCGAACACTTTTTCAGCCAGCAGCTGGGTCAGGATCGGTGCAAAGAATGCGCCGACGTTGATGCCCATGTAGAAGATGGTGAAGCCGGAATCGCGACGCGTGTCGTTCAGCGCGTACAGCTGGCCGACCATGGCCGAGATGTTCGGCTTGAACATGCCGTTACCGACGATGATGGTGGCCAGACCCAGCTTGAACACGTCCTGGTTCGGAATCGAAATCATGAACAGGCCGGCCGCCATGAAGATGGCGCCAACCAGGATCGAGCGTTGATAACCGATGACGCGGTCGGCCACGTAGCCGCCGAAGACGGCGCCGGCATACACCAGCGCGAGGTAGGAACCGTAGGTGAGGTTGGCACTGGCCTGGCCTGCCGCGTCACCGGCATAGAACTGGCCGACGATGTAGAGGACGAGTGCCCAACGAATGCCATAGAAAGCGAAGCGCTCCCAGAATTCCGTCATGAACAACATCCACAGCGGTGCTGGATGGCCCATGATCTGCTTGAACTCTGGAAGAGGTCCCCGAGCTGGGGTAGTAGCTGCACCGCTCATGCGGTTCCTCCCGAAAATGTAATGACAAGGTAATTGTTATATGGCGCTATTCGACGGGCGAACGTTCCAATAGGCACGCATTCTAGTGCATATCCTGCATCATACGAAGCTTTTTTGCCGGTGCGCCAACGGGTCCCGAACATGGTGCACTGCACCCTGTTTTGGGGCGCGCATGCGCCATCGGATTGGCGTATATTGCTGTACAGGACGGTCAGATTATTGGCAGTCCGTATCACAGAATCGAACGAGGACATCAGACCATGACGCAAGCAGCAAGTGAATTACCCGTAGTAGATACCGAGCTGTCCCCTGAAAGCCGGCAAGTCGTCGATACGCTGATTTCGCCGGAAGGCCAGCTCGAAGTGCTGTCCAAATCCGAAGTCAGCAAGCTGCTCGACACCGGCCGCACCGGCCTGTACGACGTGTTTCGCAAATGTGCGCTTGCAGTACTCAATAGCGGCAGCGACATCGACGACGGCAAGGAACTGCTCGAGCGGTACGCGAGCTTTGACATCAGCATCCTGCAGCGCGAGCGCGGCATCAAGCTCGATATTCGCGGCGCGCCGGCCAGCGCGTTCGTCGATGGCAAGATGATTCGCGGGATTCACGAGCACCTGTTCGCCGTACTGCGCGACATCGTGTTTGTCAATTTCGACGTCACCGACAACCCCAAGTTCGACCTGACCCGCACTGACGGCATCACCGACGCCGTCTTCCACATCCTGCGCAACGCCAACGTGCTGCAGGCGCAGCGCAATCCGAACCTGGTCGTGTGCTGGGGCGGCCACTCGATCTCGCGTATCGAGTACAACTACACGAAGAAGGTCGGCTACGCGCTGGGCCTGCGCGAACTCGATATCTGCACCGGCTGCGGCCCGGGCGCGATGAAGGGGCCGATGAAGGGCGCCACGATCGGCCACTCGAAACAGCGCCTGTCGGGCGGGCGGTATCTGGGCATCTCGGAGCCGGGCATCATCGCGGCCGAATCCCCGAACCCGATCGTCAACGACCTGGTGATCATGCCGGATATCGAAAAGCGCCTCGAAGCCTTCGTGCGCACCGGCCACGGCATCGTCGTGTTCCCGGGCGGCGCGGGCACGGCCGAAGAAATCCTGTACATCCTCGGTATCCTGCTGCATCCCGATAACGCCGAGATCCCGTTCCCGCTGATCTTCACCGGCCCGGCATCGTCGCGCGACTACTTCACGCAGATCGATGCCTTCCTGGCGCTGACGCTGGGCGAGGCGGCGCAGAAGCGCTACCAGATCATCATCGACGATCCGGATGCGGTGGCGGTGGCGATGGTCAAGGGCATCAGCGAAGTGCGGGCCTTCCGCAAGGCGCACAGCGATGCCTACTATTACAACTGGCGCCTGAAGATCGATCACGAATTCCAGAAGCCGTTCCGCCCGACGCACGAGAACATGCGCAACCTCGACCTGCACCGGGGCATCCCGACGCACCTGCTGGCAGCAAACTTGCGCCGGGCGTTTTCGGGCGTCGTGGCCGGGAACGTGAAGGAAGAGGGGATCCGCGCGATCGATCAATTCGGCAAGTACGAGATCCGTGGCGAGGCCGCGATCATGGGGCCGATGGATGCGCTGCTGGCGTCGTTCGTCGAACAAAGCCGCATGAAGTTACCGGGCAAGGCGTACACGCCGTGCTACACCATCGTGCAATAGACCTGATCCCACCGGCCCGCGCAACCTTGCACGTCGTTCCCGCGAAGGCGGGAACCCAAGTGCGTCGCGCCGCCACCATGCTCATTGTTAGCGGCCAAACAGGCATCCTTGGATTCCCGCCTTCGCGGGAATGACGTGTGCAAGGCGCCTGGTAGTGTTCGCTGGTCACGGCGGACAATAAAAAAGGCCGCCCGAAGGCGGCCTTTTTCATGCAAGCGTCAACACCCCGACACTCAGTCTTCCTTGCGCAGGTGCGGGAACAGCAGCACGTCGCGGATGTTCGGCGAATCGGTAATCAGCATCATCAGGCGGTCGATGCCGATGCCGCAACCACCTGCCGGCGGCATGCCGTATTCCAGCGCGCGGATGTAGTCGGCGTCGTAGAACATCGCCTCTTCATCACCTGCATCCTTGGCTTCGACCTGCGCCAGGAAGCGCGCTGCCTGATCTTCCGGATCGTTCAGCTCCGAGAAGCCGTTGGCGATCTCGCGGCCGACCATGAACAATTCAAAACGCTCGGTCACGCCGGCACGGGTGTCCGATGCGCGCGCCAGTGGCGAGACTTCGGCCGGGTAGTCGACGATGAAGGTCGGCTCCCACAGCTGCGCTTCGGCGGTTTCTTCGAACAGCGCCAGTTGCAGCGCGCCCAGGCCGGCGGTGGCGAATGGCTTCACGCCAAACTTCTTCAGTTCGGTCTTGATGAACTCGGCGTCGTTCAGCTGCTCCGGCGTGTAGCCCGGCGCGTACTTGTCGATCGCCTCGATGATCGTCAGGCGCTGGAACGGCTTGGACAGGTCCAGCTCACGGCCACCGTACGACAGCACGGCGCTGCCATGCGCATCGACTGCGGCCTGGCGGATCACCTGTTCGGTGAAGTTCATGATCCACTTGTAGTCGGTGTACGCCGCATAGAATTCCATCATCGTGAATTCAGGGTTGTGACGGACCGAGACGCCTTCGTTGCGGAAGTTGCGGTTCACTTCGAACACGCGATCGAACCCGCCGACCACCAGGCGCTTGAGGTACAGCTCCGGTGCGATGCGCAGGTACATTTCCATGTCCAGCGCATTGTGGTGCGTGACGAACGGCTTGGCCGCGGCGCCACCCGGGATCGGGTGCAGCATCGGCGTTTCGACTTCCATGAAGCCGTTTTCTTCCATGAAGCGGCGCATCGACGACATCGCGGCGGTGCGCGCCTTGAACGTGCGGCGCGTGTCCTCGTTCATGATCAGGTCGACGTAACGCTGGCGGTACTTCGTTTCCTGGTCGGCCAGGCCGTGGAACTTGTCCGGCAGCGGGCGGATCGCCTTGGTGATCAGGCGCAGCTGGCTGACTTTCACCGTGAGTTCGTCGACCTTGGTCTTGAACAGCGTGCCTTCGACACCCAGAATGTCGCCCAGATCATAGCTGCGCAATTCGTCCATCGCGGCTTCGCCGGCGCTGTCGAGCGTGATGTAGATCTGGATACGGCCGCTGGCCGACGGGCCCGAGCTGTCCTGCAGCGTCGCGAACGCCGCCTTCTTGCCCGCTTCGCGGCGCAGCATCATGCGACCGGCCAGCACCACCGGAACCGGCTCGGCTTCGAGTTCTTCGCGCGTTTTTTCGCCATACGCCTGGACCAGGTCGGCCGCCTTGTGCTGGGGGACGAAGTCGTTCGGGAACGCGACGCCTTTTTCGCGGATCGCCGCCAGCTTGACGCGGCGCTCGGCCATGATCTTGTTTTCGTCGGCGCCTTGCAACGGTGCCTGTTCTTGGTTCTCGGTGGTCATAGTGGTGGTTGTTGATATTGGTTGAGCATGCCGCCGTTACGGCGCGCAGTAATTAAGACAGCGACAGCAGCGCTTCAACGTCCAGCTGCGTGAAGTCGTCGACGATCGCGATGACGTTGTCGAATTCGGCAAACGCCCCGGCTGGCAGCGTGGTGGTCAGCACCACGGCGCGCATGCCGGCGCGACGCGCCGCTTCCACGCCCAGCGGCGCGTCTTCGAACACGATGCAGTGCGCCGGCAGTACGCTGCAGCGGTCGGCGGCCTTGAGGAACACGTCCGGGTGCGGTTTGCCGCGCGGGACGTCCACGGTACCGACAACGACGGCGTCGAACTTGCTGTGCAGGTCCATCTCGTCGAGGATGAAACTTGCGCTGCCTGGCGAGGCCGACGTGGCCACCGCCAGGGCCCAGCCCTGTTCGCGCGCGCGGTCGATGAAGGCGTCAAAGCCGTCGATCGTGCGCCGGTGCGGGCCATACAGCTCGCGGTACAGGACTTCTTTTTCGTGGTTCAGCGTGGCCAGCGCATCGTCGTCCAGATCTGCGCCCAGATAGTGGCGCAGGATTTCCTTGCCCTGACGGCCGGCTGTGTCGCGAAAGAACGCATCGGGCTCGATGGTTTGGCCCCGCCGCGCAAAGAACGTGATCCACGCACGGGTGTGGAAGTCCATATTGTCGACGATGGTGCCATCCATGTCGAAGATCAGGGCGCGGGCGGGTGTCGTCATGCGGGGTAAGCCTTTATACGTTTTGCTTCAGGGACGCCGAAATGAAATCATCGAGGTCGCCATCCAGGACGTTCTTGGTGTTGCCGGTCTCGAAACCGGTACGCAAATCCTTGATGCGCGACTGGTCCAGCACGTACGAGCGGATCTGATGGCCCCAGCCAACGTCGGTCTTGGAGTCTTCGAGCTTCTGCTGCTCGCTCATGCGGTTGCGCAGTTCGAGCTCGTACAGCTTGGCGCGCAGCATGTCCCAGGCTTCGGCCTTGTTGCGGTGCTGCGAGCGGTCGTTCTGGCACTGGACCACGATGCCCGACGGGCCGTGCGTCAGGCGCACTGCGGAGTCGGTCTTGTTGATGTGCTGACCACCGGCGCCGGACGCGCGGTAGGTATCGATGCGCACATCGGCCGGGTTGATTTCGATCTCGATCGAATCGTCGACTTCCGGATACACGAACAGCGACGTGAACGACGTGTGGCGGCCGTTGGCCGAGTCGAATGGCGACTTGCGCACGAGGCGGTGCACGCCGGTTTCGGTACGCAGGTGGCCGTACGCGTATTCGCCGTCGACCTTGATGGTAGCGGTCTTGATGCCCGCGACTTCGCCGTCGGACTGCTCGAGGATCTCGGCCTTGAAGCCCTTACGTTCGCAGTAGCGCAGGTATTGACGCAGCAGCATCGAGGCCCAGTCCTGCGCCTCGGTGCCGCCGGCGCCGGCCTGGATGTCGATGAAGCAGCTCGCGTGGTCCATCGGATTGGAGAACATCCGGCGAAATTCCATGGCTTCGATGATCTTCTGGATCGCCTCGACGTCGCCCGCGACGGCTTCCATCGTGTCTTCGTCGCCTTCTTCGCGCGCCATCTGGAACAGGTCCAGGGCGTCGGCGAGATCGGCCTTGGCTTTTTCGAGCGTCAGCACGACGCCCTCGAGCGCCTTCTTCTCTTTGCCCATTTCCTGGGCGCGCTTCTGGTCGTTCCAGATCGCCGGGTCTTCCAGCTCCTGGTTGACCTGTTCTAGTTTCTCTGACTTCTTATCGAAGTCAAAGATACCTCCGAAGTTCGGCCTCACGACCCGTCAGGTCGTTCAGCAGGGCGGAAATGGCGTTGATGCGTTCGGCTTCCATGATATCGGCAGTCTCAATGTGGGTTGAATCGAACCGGGGATTATACCCGACACCAGGCGCCAATGCGGCTGTATGGCTTGCCCGGCGGCGGGGCAAGGGGTACCATCGCGCGGTCTTGTTACCCGGATTCCCCATGAACCGCTCCCTGCGTCACCAGATCAGCACCACGCTCGTCGCCACCTTCACTCCATTGCTGTTCAATGCTCCCGTCTATGCGGCCAAAGCGCCCGCTGGCGCCACCGCCGTACTGGCCGTGCTGGAAACCTCCGACCTGCACGCCAACGTCGTCGGCTATGACTATTACAAACTGGCCGCCGAGCCGTCGATCGGCGTCGACCGTACCGCCACGCTGATCAAGGCGGCGCGCAAGGAATTCGCCAACACGCTGTTGCTCGACAATGGCGACACGATCCAGGGCACCGCGTTCGCCGATTACCAGGCGCTGGTCAAGCCGCCCGCCTGCAACGAGGTGCTGGGCATCTACAAGATCATGAATGCGCTGGGCTACGAAGGCGGCACGGTCGGCAACCACGAATTCAACTACGGCCTGCCGTTCCTGAACCGGATCACGGGCAGCCAGTTCCAGGTCAAGGGCGTCGACAAGGGCGCGCGCTGCGCCGGCCCGGCGTTCCCGATCGTGCTGGCCAACGTGAACAGCCTGCAGACGAAAGCGCCGCTATTCGCGCCATACCGCATCATCGACAAGAAGATCACAGCGCGCGGCCCCGATGGCAAGCCGGTCGAGACGCTGGTAAAGGTCGGCATCATCGGCTTCACGCCGCCGGACATCATGGCGTGGGACAAGCGCTGGCTGGAAGGCCGCGTGGTCACCGCCGGCGTGCGCGAAACGGCCGAAAAATACATCCCCGAGATGCGCAAAAAAGGCGCGCAGCTGATCGTGGCGCTGTCGCACGGCGGCCTGGATGACGGGCCGTACTCGCCGGCCATGGAAAACGCCAACTGGCACCTGGCCAAGGTGCCGGGCATCGACGTCATGCTGATGGGGCACGCGCACCAGCTGTTCCCGAATGCCGACAGCACGGTCCCGCAATTCAACCTGCCGGGCGTGGACAAGGCGCGCGGGCTGGTGCACGGCGTGCCGACCGTGATGCCGAGCCAGTGGGGCAAGCACCTGGGCGTGGTCCAGCTGCACCTGGCCTACAACGGCAAGACCTGGTCGGTCGACAAGGACAAGACCGTCGTGCAGGCGCGCGCCACGCAGACGGGACCCAAGACCTTCGTCGAACCGGACGCCGAGGTAGCCGCCCTGGTGCGCGCCGAGCACGAAGCGACGATCGCGTACGTGAAGACGCCCGTGGGGCGCTCGGCGTTTCGCATGACGAGTTATTTCGCGGACGTGGGCGATCCGTCGGCGCTCGAAGTCGTCAACCGCGCGCAGGCCGAGTACGTGAGCAACTACGTCAAGACCAACCTGCCGCAGTACGCCAGTTTGCCGGTGCTGTCGGTGTCGGCGCCGTTCAAGGCGGGCTTTCCGAGCGTGACGGATTACACCGACGTCCCAGCTGGCGACCTGGCGCTGAACAACGCGGCGGATTTGTATCTGTTTCCGAATTCGCTGTATGCCGTCAAGGTCGATGGCGAAGGGCTGAAGGCGTGGCTGGAGACGGCGGCGCAGCGCTTCAACACGATCGACCCGGCAGTGAGCGCGCCGCAGGAGCTGGTCAACACGCGCTTCCCGAGCTTTAACTTCGACACGATCACGTCGAAGGATGTCAGCTACGAGATCGACGTGACCAAGAAGCCCGGTGAGCGCATCGTGAACCTGACGTATCTTGGCAAGCCGGTGGCGCCGACGCAGGCGTTCCTGGTCGCGACGAACAACTACCGCGCCAGTGGCGGTGGCGGCTTCCCGGGGCTCGACGGCAGCAATGTCGTCATCGCGTCGCCCGACAACAACCGCGATATCCTCATTGCGCATATCCGCGCAGCCAAGGAGCTGACGCGCGCATCGCATGGCGCGGCGCGCAGCTGGCGTTTTGCGCGCGTCGAGACGAAGGGGCAGGTGGTGTTTCATTCGGCGCCAGGCCTGGAAGGGCTGGCACGCGAAGCGGGGCTGGGCAATGTCAGCCAGGTGAAGGCCGATGATGGCAGCGGCAAGGGGACCGCGCTGTACGCGGTCGATCTGTCGAAGTAAGCGATTCGATTGCGATGAATGCCGGCCCTGGGGCCGGCATTTTTTTAGTGCACCGGCTTTTTCTCGTCCTGCACCAGCACGAACGGGCTCACCACCGACGCCCACAGCGTCGCATCCGTTGCCAGCCAGGCTTGCGCCTGCTCGTCGCTGACCTTGGCCACCTGGCCATCGCCCATCCAGCGTGTGATGCTGTCACGGTCGTCGTGCGCGATGCGCAGTGCGACATCGATCAGGTCGAGCGTGCTGGAGACCCACACCACGCTGCCGCTGGCAAAGTGGCGTTGCAGCTCGCTCCATGCGACGCGGCCGGTCTCGCGGTTGATCTTGTCGTGCAGTTCGGTGTCGTTCTCGGGTTTGGTCTTCATGTGCATGGTGATCTGGTCAAAGAATCTCGACCGCAGGTTGCGGCGAACCCGCCCATGTTAACCGATAGGTGTGCGCCTTGCGCACGTTGCCCACCAGCGCCGGGCGGAAGCACGCCAGGCACGTGCCGCCAGGCTGTCGCACGCTGGGGAAGATCACGCCGAGCGAACCGGCGCCCAGCAGGTCGTTCGCCAGCGCCTGCGACGCGATATAGCTGGCCGGGTCGAGGCAGGCCTCGAAGGCGGCGATGCCGCGCAGATCGTGGAAGGTCGCGCTGAAGTCGGCCAGCAGGCACTGGTAGCTGACGCTGTCATCGAAACGGTTGATTTCGGCGTATTCGACGGTCTTGTGAAAGATGACTTCGGCCAGCGACGTGGCCGCATCGAACCCGCAGTACCAGGCGCCGCGCTCGCCATCGTTGAAACGGCTGCCTTCCGGGCGCGCATAGGTGAACGCGGCGTTGATGATGCGAAAGTTCGGCACGCCGAACACCAGTTCGTCCATGCCGATGCCCGGGGCCTGGCCGGATTCGGCGCGCAGGCGTTCATTGGTGGCGTTATCGAGCTCGAACAGGTCGCGCAGCGCGTCGTCGCTGTCGGCCAGGGGCGCGAGTACCGAGTCTTCGACATCGGCGAAACGCGACGGGATCAGGCGGCAGGTATCGAGCTGGCGCAGCAGCGTCAGCCGTGGCGTGACGGGCGAGCTCACAGGCCGCCGCGCCTGGCGTCGAGCAGCTTGCGCACGGTCTGCATCGCCAGCAGGCCGCCGGCCTGCATGAAGGCGAGCGGCGTGCGGCCTGCGAAAATCGGGTTGGTGTTGGGCAGGCGCACCCATTCGTCGGCGAGCTTGTCGCCATACAGGATGTGCAGGCTTTTGTAGATGCCGAGCAAGTACGAGATGCGCGTGATGCGGTCGACTTCGAGCACGCGGTCGGGGTTTTTCTTCCAGTCGTAGAACGACGACGATGACAGGCCGCCGAGCAGCTCGCGCGCATCGTCGTCGCGCAGGCCCCAGGCGGCGGCAAGCCGGAAAAAGCCGGTCAGGGCCGAGCGCGACAAACGCTCGCGCTCGGCCTTGGATGTCAGGTCGACCAGCGTCGCCGGCTCGAAACGGCTCTTGGGGTAGGCATAGGCAAGGCTCATGATTCCTCCGGTTTTGGAGTATTTATACTCCAATTCGGGATCAATCGCAAGCCCCGTGGCTAGCACCCGGTCGACTTAGTCGGCGCCTACCGCCGTGACGATCGCGCCAGCGCCGGCGCTGAGCATCCAGCCCGTCATGAGCAGATAGAACATCAGCAGCGTAAACAGCACCGAGACGCGGCGGGCGTCCAGGCCGGCGAACAGCGGCTTCTTGTCATAGGCGACGCCAACGAAATAGGCGCCAAACACGGTTGCCAGGTAGTGCACGGCGCCGAACGTTTCGCCCAGTTCGCCCTTGCGCGGATGGTCGATCAGCAGGTGCGACAGGATCACCAGCACCAGGTACGGGATCGAGGCGGCCAGCGGCGGCAGGTACAGGCCAAAGCGCTCGACGAAGGTGCGCACGGCAGGGCGCTTGCGCGCCAGCAGCGGCAGGAACAGATTGTGGATGAGGCCCGTAATCAGGATGAGCTTGAGCAGCACAGCCTTGTGCAGGCTTTCCTTGCCAAAGCCCAGGTTGTGCAGATTGGTTTCGGCCTGACGGTTGTTCTGCAGGAAGAACTCGGGCGACTGGATCTGCAGGATGCGCTGGAACCAGCTGATTTCTTCCAGCGCAGCCACGGCTACCAGGCCGGTCAGGCCGAGCAGCACCAGCACTTCGAGCCGCATGCCGCCGTTCTTCCAGCGGTCCACCGCCACGTAGCCGAGCAGGCCCGACGTGAGCGAGAACGCCAGGAACTGCATCCATTCGACGATGCCATCTTCCACCAGCAGGCGCGAGAGCTCGTGCGGATTGCCTGACCAAGCCAGCGCCAGCAGCAGGATGAATGCATTGATGATGGTCGCCGACATGATGACCGGATGTTTGTACCAGGGATGATTGACTGCTAACTTATTGACCACCAACTTGCTCCTTCAGAGACGTAAAATGTTCAGCCGCGATTGGCTGCAGCGCGGGGCCCGGTGCGGAATCGGGCTCGCTAATACTTGATGTGCTGCGCTCAGCGGCGCGGCGCCCTCTACGGCGCAGCGCGCCGGCCAGCAGCGCCGCAATGGCCCAGCCAAACAGCAGCGGGTCGAGCAGGGCGTCCCACAGGTTGCCACTTGGCAGACGCAGCACCGAGAACAGGACGACCGCGCCCAGCACCGCTGCCGCACTCCCGCGCGCGTGATGCCGCACGATCGCCAGCGCACAGGCGCCGGCCAGGATGACCGCGACGAGCGGCGCCAGGACGCCGCCGAAACCGGCGTAATAGTAACCGCTCGTGAGAAAGCCGACTGCGTCGAGGTACAGCAGCGTCCCCGCCACGGCCAGCACGCCCGCCAGCGATGGCGGCATGGCCGCGCTGCGGCGGGCGTCGTTCCAGCGCTCCGTCAGGCGCACCAGGCAGCAGCCCACCAGCAGGCCGCTGGGATACTGGAACGCCAGACCCAGATACCAGGCGGGCGACAGGTTGCCGGGCAGCGCCATCAGGGCCAGTGCGCCGGCCAGGATCGCAGCGACTCCGGTGCGCGCGAGCGGCGCCGCGCCGCGCCACAGCGCGCAGACCACGGTGGCCACAACAATCGCCCAGCCAATGCGGCCGTACACGATCTGGCTTGCGAGATCCGGCAGTGTCATCTAGGTGGAACCTTCCGGTTGAATACGGTAGCGGTGGTGCGCAATCGCCTGGCGCTGCCAGGTGTAGGTAATATGCAGTTCGTTGCCGACCTGCTGCATCGACGGGTACGAAAATTCGTCGCCGGCCGGCCCCTTGGCGATATCGGCGACCGTGCGCCAGCTGCGCATGTCGTCCGAGATCGACAGGCGCAGGATGCTGCGCGCCGATGCGCCGCCTTCGACGTGATTATGCAGCATCAGGAACTGGCCGCTGGAAAGGCGTATTGCGGCGACCGACGTGCTGTAGTTGGGCAGGTCGAGCGCCGGCAGATCGCGCCAGGTGGCGCCACCGTCGAGAGTCGCTGCATGCTGGACCAGTTGCTGCTCGCTGTCGTCGCGCATCAAGGCGCGCACTTCGTGCTTCGAGATGGCGACGAGGGCCGGCTGCAGCGTCGTGGTGCTGTTGCCGATGCGCGCCAGCGTGGTCGGGTTGCCGTCGGCGTCGAACGCCATCAGCATCGGGTACTTGTTGCCGATCTCGAAATACACGGGAAGCCACCAGCCGCCATCGCTCAGCATCAGCGGCGCGGTGCGCACCAGCGCGCTCGTATTGAACAGGGGCGAGGTTGGCAGGATGCGGCGCACGTGGAAGGTGGCGCCCTGGTCGTTCGACACCAGGTGCGCGATGCGCGCGGCGGCCCAGCCGCCCAGGCCCGTGGCCACCACGTACAGGTGGATCTTGCCGGTGCGGTCGGTCCAGGCGACAGGATTGCCGATGCGGCGCACGCCGAAACCCAGTTCGGCGCCCAGCGTATCGCGGCTGGCAACCATCCTTGGCGCGCTCCATGCACCATGGGCCCAGGTCGAGGCAAAGACTTTGACATCCGGGCCGCTCTCACGGCTGCCGGCCCACCAGAACGCGAGCATGCGATTGCCTGGCAGGGCGGCGAGCGTGCTGGCGTGGGCCGATGGCATGCCACGCGGCGCGGGGATGTGGGCGTGCGAGAGTTCGGTGAGCGTCACGCGACCCGGGCTGGTCGTGGTCACGGTGGGTACAGTCGGCACGGCAGCTGCCATGGCGGCGGCGCCAGACGCGCCGCGCCAGCGCAGCGCCTCCGCCGCGATCACGAGCACCAGCACGGCAAGCAGCAGGCCGCCGAGAAGGATCGCATGATGTCTAGGCGGCCGGGGGATCGCGGACTTCTCCATTCGCTTCCAGTCGAAGAACCCGGCAAGTGCGTTGCGCACGGGGTTCGGGCAATGAATTTTTCACCGGTGCTGTCATGCCAATGTCGCGGCCGGCAGCGTACGATCGTGACCGGGAAAAGGCGCTATCCTACCGTAAAGCAGCGAGAAAGAACATTGGCCGCTGATAAAAGACGCGTCATTACGCGCCGAAGCGACGCGGCGATTCGCATCCCACGCGCCGTCGGCAACGCGGCCTGAACACCGCCTATACTGGCTTTTTTGACGCCTCTAGCATTGCCGCATGCGCACCATACTGACTCCCTTGCTGTCTGCTTCCGTCCTTGCATGCGCGCTGTTTGCGAGCGGTTGCGCGCACCGCAATCCGTATTACGACGCCGCCAGATCCCATCATCGGGTCGAAGGTTTTGCGAACAATTATCCCTCCAACCCTGCGTATCAACGGCCGCCGCGCGGTTTCTTTGAAGGCTGGGCGGCGCGGATCGCCAACTGGACCGAGGACGAGTCGGTGCGTGCGCCGCTGGCGCCGATCGCGCCGGTGGCGCCCGACCTGGCCTTCATTCATGCCAACCGCAGCGAGCCGGCGCTGACCTGGATCGGCCACGCGACGTTCCTGTTCCAGAGCGGGACCGGCGTGAATATCCTGACCGACCCCGTGTTCGACGAGCGTGCCTCGCCGCTGCCGTTCGCGGGACCCAAACGCCATCAGGCGCCGGGTGTGGCACTGGCCGACTTGCCACGCATCGACGTCGTCCTGCTCAGTCACTCGCATTACGATCACTTGTCGAAAGCGTCGCTGCGCGCGCTGTACCGCCAGCCGGGCGGGCCGCCGCTGCTGGTGGCGCCGCTGGGCGTGGACGTCTGGCTCGCGAAGAACGTGACGGGCGGCGACCGCTCGCGCATCGTCAAGCTCGACTGGTGGGAAAAGACGGTGTACCGGGGACTGGAATTGCACCTGCTGCCGGTGCACCACTGGTCGGCCCGCTCGCTGTGGGACCGCAATGCGACGTTATGGGGCGGCTTTGCGGTCACGCGTCCCGGGTTTGCGTTCTTCTTCTCGGGTGACCTGGGCTATTCGAAGGACATCGGCGACATCGCCGCGCGCTTCGATGGCTTCGACCTGGCGGCCATCGGCATCGGGGCCTACCAGCCGCTGTGGTACCGCAATTCGCATGTGAGTCCCGATGAGGCGGTGCGGATCCACCGCGAGCTGCGCGTCAAGCGCAGTGTGGGCATGCACTGGGGGACCTACCCGATGGGGCAGGAGCGCCTTGACCAGGCGCCGCGCGACCTGGCGCTGGCGCGTGCGGCGCAGGGCGTGGCGGACGATGCGTTCTTCGTGATGCGGCATGGGCAAACGTACAAGCCGCCCATCGCGCCATAAGTGGCGGCGGGGTGCTCGTGCGCCCAGGTCAAGGCTGGGCGCGCAGGGTCAGCTTGACGATCTCGCCCGGTTGCCAGAGCCGCATGCGTGGCCCCCAGCCGCCGGCGCCGCGGCTGACCACCAACTGCATGTGGCCGATGCGGTACCAGCCCACCAGGTAGGGGAACTCGCGCTGGGCGAGATAGGTGAATGGCCAGACCTGGCCGCCGTGGGTGTGCCCGGAGAGCATCAGGTCGATGTTCTTTTGCGCGGCGCGCTCAATCAGTGCAGGGTCGGGGATGTGCGAGAGCAGGATCGTCGCGCCGTCCAGCCGTTTGGGGAGCATGCGTTCGAGGCCGGCATTCACGTCGCGTCCACCACGTCGGGCGCGCCCGATATCGTCCAGGCCAGCCAGGTGCAGGCCCGGTGCGATTTCGACGTGCTGGTCGCGCAGCCACTTGACGCCGCCGGCCGCGAACTCGTGAATCGTCCCGCCGGCGTCGCCATAGTATTCATGGTTGCCGGTGATGGCCCAGACACCCATGGCGGGCCGCAGGCGCTTGAGGACAGGTGCAAGCTGGGCGTCGTTGATCGGCTCGTCTTCAACCTGGTCGCCCAGCATCACGACGGCATCCGGATCGAGGGCATTGATCTGGTCAACCCGCGCGCCCAGCCATTCCGCGCGGCGCTGGGCCCCGAGGTGCGTATCGCTGATCGCCACCAGCACGGTGCCGTCGAGCGCCTTGGGCAGGCCGGGCAGCGTGACTTCCTGCTCAACGATGGCCGGGGCGCGCATCGCCTGGAAGATCGCGAAACCGCTGACCGAGACGCCCGCGATCGCGCCAAGGGCCAGAATGCGCGGCGCCCAGGTGCGCAGCCAGAAGCCGAAGCCCGTGATCACATCGGCCAGCAGCAGATATTGCGTCATGCAGAACAGCACGCCCAGCCACGTCATCGAGAACTGCCCCGGCCACCAGCGCCAGTCGAGCGCCGCATCCCCGAGCTGCACGCCCCACAGATAGAACGCCCACAGCGCCACGGCGCCCACCCACCAGACCCGCGCCGGCACGCGCGCACGAACCGGCCCCAGCGCATACAGGCGATGCGCCACATAAAAATGCATCAGCGAGCCAACGAAATTGATAATGATCGAAAACATGCATGCTCCCGCCAGCAGCCAGCCAGCGCACAGGGAATGAGGGGGGCAACGGACAAACCGGCTCATCATAGCGAACACGCCAGGATCATGTCGCCTGTAAGTATCCCGCCCGCAAATAGTTATCAAACAATTCGACTCTGACCCTAATTGTTACGTTTGCTGCAGAGTCCGCCTGACAATTAGGGTCAGAGTCGAATTATTGGGCAATTGCCTCAATTCGACCGACCTGCAATTGGGGTCAGAGTCGAATTGTTTTGCAATTGCTCAGGGGCTTGGCCTGTACTGTCAGGCGGATTCGGCGTGCTCGACCAGGAGCTGGACTTTGGTGACGCCGTTGTATTCGTTGGCGTCGAGGCGGAAGGCGACGCGGGCGCGGTCGCTCAGGCTGTCGGTGTGGCCGAACCAGATGGCGTCGTAGCGGCGCCCGTTCTTTTCCAGCTGCAGCTTCAGGTGGCGCTCCTTCAGGATGCGCTGGCTGACCACGCGGAATTCATCGCAGAATACCGGCGGCGCGAAGCCCTGGCCCCAGACCTGGCCGTCCATCAGTTCGATGAACTGGGTCGAGTAGAACTCGTCCTCGAGCGGCCCGTCGGTTTCGATGATGCGTTCGAGCTGCGCATCCGTCAGCCAGGCCTGACCGACGGCTTCGAAGGCCTGGCAGAAGGTGTCGAAATTGTCGTGGCGCAGCGAGAGGCCGGCGGCCATGGCGTGGCCGCCGAACTTGTCGATCAGGCCCGGCACGCGCTTGGACACCAGGTCCAGCGCATCGCGCAAGTGAAAGCCCGGAATTGAGCGGCCCGAGCCCTTGATCATGCCGTCGCCCGCTGGTGCGAAGGTGAATGTCGGGCGGTAGAATTTTTCTTTCAGGCGTGAGGCAACGATGCCGATCACGCCCTGGTGCCAGCCTTCGTCGAACACGGTGATCGTGCTGGCGCCGGTCGGCTCGAACGTATCCAGGTGCAGCAGCGCGGTGTCCTGCATCTCGGCTTCGATTTCGCGGCGCTTGAGGTTGATCTCATTGAGTTGCTGGGCGATGGCCCAGGCGCGGCCTTCGTCGTCGGTGGTCAGGCATTCGATGCCGAGCGCCATGTCCTGCAGGCGCCCGGCGGCGTTCAAGCGCGGGCCGACGGCAAAGCCCAGGTCAAACGGCGTGGCGCACCGCGCTTCACGCCCGGCCACCCGGAACAGCGCCGCCACGCCGGCATGCATGCGGCCCGCGCGCATTCGCTTCAAGCCCTGTGCGACGAGGATGCGGTTGTTGGCGTCGAGCTTGACGACGTCGGCCACCGTGCCCAGCGCGACCAGGTCGAGCAGGCTGTCGAGCTTGGGCTGCGTTTGTGCGTCGAACACGCCGCGCCGGCGCAGTTCGGCGCGCAGGGCCAGCAGCACGTAGAACACCACGCCCACGCCGGCCAGGTTCTTGCTCGGAAAGCCGCACTCGGGCTGGTTCGGATTGACGATCACGCGCGCCGCCGGCAACACATCCCCTGGCAAGTGGTGGTCGGTGACGACGACGTCGATGCCCAACCCATTTGCCGCGAGTACGCCGTCGACGCTGGCGATGCCGTTGTCGACCGTGACGATGATGTCGGGCGCCTTTTCGCGCGCGGTGAGCGCCACGATTTCGGGCGTGAGGCCATAGCCGTATTCGAAGCGGTTCGGTACGATGTAGTCGACCTGCGCCCCCATCGCGCGCAAGCCGCGCAGCGCGACGGCGCAGGCGGTGGCGCCGTCGCAATCGTAGTCGGCGACGATCGTCATGCGCTTGCCGGCGCCGATGGCGTCCGCCAGGAACGCGGCCGCGGCGTCGATGTGCTTCAGGCCGGACGGCGGCGACAGGGCTGCCAGCTCGCTCGAAAGCTCACGCGCGTCGAGCAGGCCGCGCGACGCGTAGATGCGGGCCAATACAGGGTGCACGCCATCCTGGCGCAGCAGTTCGGAGGTGCGGAACGGGCAGGGACGGGTGGAAAGTCGTGTCTTCAGGGTCAATGTCTGTCTCGGTCGAGTTGTTTCAGTGCGCTCACCAGTGTTCTCATTTCAGTGCGTCGAGCGTCGGGCTGCGCCAGAATTTGCGCTGCGCCAGCGCGCCCGTCGTCGTCTCGAGCAGGCCTTCGCGGCTGCTCAGCACCAGCGTCAGCTTGCTCACGCGGCCCGCCTTGACGGCAGCCAGCAGCGGCGCGAACAGTGTTTCTTCCAGTTGCCCCATCACCTGCAGCCAGACGCCCCAGTCGGCGGCCTGCGCCGCTTCGGCCAGCGGACCAACGACCAGCGTGCGGTCGGTCGACAGCAGATCGGCCAGCCGCTCGAGCGTGTCGAGCCGTTGATCGCCGAGCGCCCCCAGCCAGCCCGGCACCGCAATACTGGCCAGCGGCTGCATCGGTGCGGGCGCCGTCCGGCCCGCGCCCCACATCCAGAACGCGTTCACGATCGGCAGCCGCCGCATTTCGCGCGCGGCGTTCACCGGATGCGCATGCCACGCCATCTGCACTTCGTTCTGCAGGCGCCGGTAGGCCAGCGCCGGCTGACCTTTTGGCATGAAATCCGTCAGATCCATATTGACGACCGTGTCCGGGGTGGCGGTCTCGAAACCCGTCCAGTCGTCCGCGCGCAGGAACCACGTCTGCGCATCGCCGTAGCGCAGCGCGTGGCCAATGCTTTCGCAGAGTTCGGCAGCCGTCGCGAACAGCGCGCGGCTGTCGTCATCGGCCAGCGGTACCTGGCGGGTATCGGCCATCGTCAGGTGCGTGCGGGCGATCTGGATGTGACCGGGACTGACGATGTACCAGTTGCCGCCATCGGACTCCAGCCCGAAGCCGCGCATGGCGGCAACGGCCACGTCAACCCGGCCCGCGGCGCCCAGACCGAGCGCGCGCGCCAGCCAGGTTTCGTGGGGCAGGGCATGGGTATGTTCGGCCGTGCGCGTGCGGGTGGCGCTCGACGTGCGTGAGAGCAGCAGCGCCAGCGCCGGCGTGTTCATCGCGCGGATCAGGTCGGGAGCAAATTCGGGAAGCGGCAGAGCGAACGGCAGGACGAGCGTAATATGAGCCATCCCGCTATTCTAGGGCAAATCGTCGCCGCCAGCGGATCACGATCCCGATTCTCGAACCGCATGCCTGCTGGAATGCCCTAGTGAGTTTTTGATAATTGCGCCACAATCCCGGTTTGTCTGGCAAACTGCCGGGCTGATGCAGCCCGGCGCTGCGCTATTAATAAAAAAACACAGCGGATCGGTCGACACGGACAGCATGAGCATCACCCACAAACTCCCCTACGAATGGCAGATCGGCCTGCGCTACACGCGCGCCGGCAAGCGCAGCGGCCGCAACAGCTTTATCTCCTTCATTTCGATGGCCTCGGTGGCCGGCATCGCCCTGGGCGTGGCCGCGCTGATCGTCGTGCTGTCCGTGATGAATGGCTTCCAGAAGGAAGTCACCAACCGCATGCTGTCGATGCTGGCGCACGTCGAGATTTTTGACAGCCGCGGCGCGCTGCTCGACTGGCGCGCCACCAGCCTGCAAGCGCTGCGCAACCCGCAGGTCAAGGCCGCCGCGCCGTTCATCGACGCGCAATCGATGCTGCTGGTCGACGGCGTCATGAAGCCCGCGCTGCTGCGCGGCGTGGCGCCCGTCGAAGAAGCGCAGGTATCGGACATCACGCGCCAGATGAAGGCCGGCAGCTTTGCATCGCTGCGCGCCGGTTCGTTCAACGTGGTGCTGGGCCGCGCGCTAGCCAAATCGCTGGGCGTCGATGTGGGCGACCGCGTCACGCTGCTCGTGGCCAGCAGCGGGATCCTGGGCGGCGCCAGCACGCCAGGCGAGAACCCGCTGCCGCGCACGCGCGCGCTGACTGTGTCCGGCATTTTCGAGGCCGGCCACTTCGAGTTCGATTCCACGCTCGCCCTGATCAATATCGACGACGCCCAGGTGGCCACGGGCGCCACGGCGCCGGCCGGCATCCGCCTGCGCCTGCAAGACCTGCACCAGGCGCCACGCGTGGCCTACGAACTGCAAACGTCGATGCCGGGCGAATTGATCATGCGCGACTGGACCAAGGTCAACACCGTCTGGTTCGCCGCCGTGCAATCGCAAAAGAACATGATGTTCATTATCCTGACGATGATCGTGGCGGTGGCCGCGTTCAACCTCGTCTCGACGCTCGTCATGACCGTCAAGGACAAGCAGTCCGACATCGCAATCCTGCGCACGCTGGGCGCCTCGCCGCGCGCGATCATGAAAATCTTCATGGTGCAGGGTACGCTGGTCGGCCTGCTGGGCGGCCTGCTCGGTGTGGGGCTGGGCGTGCTGGTGGCGCTCAATGTCGACGTCATCGTGCCGGCCATCGAGCGCATCTCGGGCGTGCATTTCCTGTCGCAAGAGGTGTATCTGATCAGCGAGATGCCGTCTGAGCTGCTGTGGGCCGACGTCGGCTGGATCGGCGGCGTGGCCGTGCTGCTGTCGTTCCTGGCCACGATCTACCCAAGCTGGGCCGCCTCGCGCGTGAAACCGGCAGAGGCACTGCGCTATGAGTAACCGTGCCTGTGTCGTCCGCCCCGATTCCAATCTGAAGCACGAGAATTCATGAGCATCATCCACAAACTGCCGTACGAGTGGCAGGTCGGCCTGCGCTATACGCGCGCTGGCAAGAGCAGCGGTCGTAGCAGCTTCATTTCGTTCATCTCGCTCATTTCCGTGGCCGGCATCGCGCTCGGCGTGGCAGCGCTGATCATCGTGCTGTCGGTGATGAACGGCTTCCAGAAGCAGGTCACCGATCGCATGCTGTCGGTGCTGGCCCACATCGAGGTATTCGATGCGTCGGGCAGCATGCCGGACTGGCAGGCCAGGGCCAAGGAAGCGGCGCAGAATCCAGCGGTACTGGGCTCGGCGCCGTTCGTCGAGACCCAGGGCCTCCTGGTGCGCGACGGGATCATGCGCCCGTCGATCGTGCGCGGCGTGCTGCCGGGCGTCGAAGACAATGTGTCGACGGTAGCAAAGCAGATCCGCGCCGGCAGCTTCGATGCCTTGAAGCCCGGCAGCTTCAATATCGTGCTCGGTTACGCACTGGCGCGCGCGCTGGGCGTGGGCATGGGCGACAAGGTCACGATGGTGCTGGCCCAGGGCCAGGTCACGCCGGCGGGCATGGTGCCGCGCACGCGCAGCTTCACGGTGGCCGGCATCTTCGAGGCCGGCCACTTCGATTTCGATGCGGCGCTGTCGTTCGTGCACATCGAGGATGCGCAACGCCTCGAACGCCAGCAGGCGCCATCGGGCCTGCGCCTGCGCATCGCGAACATGCGCGAAGCGCCGCAGGTCGCGGCCGAATTGAAGGCCTCGATGAAAGGCGACCTGGTCGTGCGCGACTGGCCCAAGCTCAACGCCAACTGGTACGCTGCGGTGCAGACCGAAAAAAAGATGATGTTCATTATTCTGACGCTGATCATCGCGGTGGCTGCCTTCAACCTGGTCTCGAGCCTGGTGATGACGGTGACCGAGAAGCAGGCCGACATCGCAATCCTGCGCACGCTGGGCGCCTCGCCCGGCTCGATCATGAAAATCTTCATGGTGCAGGGTGCAGTCGTCGGCGTGCTCGGCACGCTCGCGGGCGTGGCCATGGGCGTGGGCGTGAGCAAGAATATCGGTGTCATCGTCCCGTTCATCGAACGTTTGCTGGGCGTGGAGTTCTTGTCCAAGGATATCTATTTGATCAGTACCGTGCCGTCCGAGCTGTACACGCCGGACGTCGTCACCATCGGCATCGTGTCGGTGGTGCTGGCCTTTGCGGCCACGATCTACCCAAGCTGGGCCGCCTCGCGGGTGAAACCGGCGGAGGCGCTGCGCTATGAATAATGTGAAGAGTAATGAGATGAACGCTGCGATGAACGACGTGAATAAAACGAACGACGCACCCGTGCTGGCCTGCCGTGGCCTGGGCAAGACCTTCAACCAGGGCGACGCCATCGTGCGCGTCATCGACGGCATCGACTTTGCCGTGTATCGCGGCGAGCGCGTGGCAATTGTCGGCGCGTCCGGTTCGGGCAAGTCGACGCTGCTGCACCTGCTCGGCGGCCTGGATACGCCGAGCAGCGGCACCGTAAGCCTGCGCGGCGAGGATTTTGCGAGCCTGTCCGAATCGCGCCGCGGCGAACTGCGCAACACGGCGCTCGGCTTTGTGTACCAGTTCCACCACCTGCTGCCCGAATTCACGGCGCTCGACAACGTCATGATGCCGCTCCTGATCCGCCGCATGCCGCGCGCCGAGGCGCTGACGCTGGCGCAGGCAATCCTCGAGCGCGTGGGCCTGGGCAAACGCGTCATGCACCGCCCGGGTGAATTGTCCGGCGGCGAGCGCCAACGGGTCGCGCTGGCGCGCGCGCTGGTCACGCAACCGGCCTGCGTGCTGGCCGATGAACCGACCGGCAACCTCGATCACACGACTGCGCAGATCATCTTCGACCTGATGCTCGAACTGTCGCGCACCCTCGGCACCGCGTTCGTGATTGTCACGCACGACATGGAACTGGCGCGCCGCTGCGACCGCGTGCTGCGCATGACCGAGCACGGGTTGCAGGCAGCGGAGGGCTGACGCCATGTGGATCGATACGCACGTTCACCTCGATGCCCGCGAATACGGCGGCGATGGCGCCGGCGTGGCGCGCCGGGCCGAAGCGGCTGGCGTCTCGATGATCGTCATCATGGCGGTCGAGCGGGGCAATTTCGATACCGTCGCGGCCCTGGCTGCGGGCAGCCCGAACGCCTGCTACGCGCTGGGCATCCACCCGATGTGCGTGCCGCAGGCACACGACGACGACCTGGCATACTTGCGCACACGCGTCGAAACGGCGATGGACGATCCGCGTTTTGTCGGCATCGGTGAAATCGGCCTGGATTTCTTTATCCCCGAACTCACCACGCCCGAAATGCGCGAGAAGCAGGCGCGGTTCTTCCGCGAACAGTTGCGCATCGCGCGCGACTTCGGCTTGCCAGTAATGACGCATGTGCGCCGCTCGCAGGACCAGGTGCTCAAGCACCTGCGCCAGATCCGCCCGCCGAGCGGCATCGCGCATGCGTTCAATGGCAGCTTCCAGCAGGCGCAGAATTTCATCGACCTCGGGCTGCACCTGGGCTTCGGCGGCAACCTGACGTTTACCCGCGCGCTGCAGATCCGGCGCCTGGCCACCGAGTTGCCGCTCGACTGGATCGTGCTGGAAACCGACTCACCCGACATCGCCCCCAGCTGGATACATCCGGGCCGCAACAGCCCCGAGAACCTGCCAGGCGTTGGCGCGGCGTTGGCCGAATTGCGCGGCGTGGACACGGATGTCGTGCGCATCGCTGCCCATCGCGCCTCGCTGGCCGCCATTCCGCGCCTGGCCGGCTTGTGCGCCGCCGTCTAGTCAGCGAGCCCGGCGAAGTTCCCGAAACGGCGTCTGGCATTTCTGACACCTGACAAAACGCCATCAGTATGGCGTGCCAAGATGTGCTTCCCCGACGAGCGCATTGCATGGACAGGAGATTCACGTGGACAACGCCAGCGAATTCCTGCGCATGCTTCAGAACGACCGTTCGCTATCGGGGGCGCACCGGCCCATCCGGCTGCGTCTCGGCCACGTTGATCATCCACTTGCCACCGTCCTGTTGCCGCAGCGTGTTACGGGCAGCGAAGCCATTTGCGGCGGCCTCGAGTACACCGTCACCTGCGTCGCGTCCACCCCGCGCCTGCCGCTCAAGGAACTGATCGCGCTGCCGGCCGAGATCGGGCTCGTCACCGATCGTGGCGGCTTGCGCGGCGTGTGCGGCATCGTGGCCGAAGCACGCGCCGGCGATTTCGACGGCGGCCTGGGTGTGTACCAGCTGGTGATCCGCGACGCGCTGGCGATCATGGAAAAGCGTATCAACAGCCGCGTATTTCGCTACCAGAACGAACTCGAGATCGTGCAGGTGCTGTTCGACGAATGGCGCCTGTCGAACAGCGTGCTGGCCAGCGCCTTCGACTACGAACTCGATCCGCTGTTCGACCCGCGCCAGTTTCCGCCGCGCGAGCAGACCATGCAATACAACGAGTCCGACGCCGCGTTCGTGCGCCGCCTGCTGCGCCGGCGTGGCGTGGCCTGGACCTTCCGCCCCGGCCACGCGCGTACCAGGGCGACGGCCAGCGAACGCGACACATCGCCCGCCCACACGCTGGTGCTGTTCAACGATGCCAACACGCTGCCCCGTAACAGCGCCGGCGCCGTGCGCTACCACCAGGGCGGCGCCAGCGAAGAGCGCGACACGATCGTCTCGTGGTGCGCCGCGCGCCGCCTGCAGGCCGGCAGCACGACGCGGCACAGCTGGGATTATCGCAATCCACTGGGCACCAGCTTCATGACGGCCACTGCGCGCGGCATGGCCGACCAGGGTCCCAGCGGCAACGGGCTGGCCGCCAGCCTGGACGACTACCAGGTCGAGATGCCCCATGCCGGCAATGACGTCGAAGACCACTGGCGCCTGGGCCAGCTGCGCATGAACCGGCACGAGCTGGACACCAAGTGCTTTCATGGCGCGGGCACCGTGCGCGACCTGCGCGCCGGCGAGTGGTTCACCCTTAGCGGCCATCCCGAGATCGACACACACCCGGCCGCCGAACGCGACTTCGTCATCACCGCATTGCAGGTCGAGGCCGAGAACAACCTGCCGGCTGACGTTGCGCAGCGCGTCCGGCGGCTGATGGGCACGGCGCTGTCCGGCGCCGATGGCGCGTTTGCGGCGTCGGTGCTTGGGCCCGCACCGGCGCACGCGCCCGCATCTTCGCTTGCATCCGGCGCCATGCGGGTACGTGTCACCTTCGACGCCGTGCGGCGCGGCATCCCGCTCGCCCCCGGTTTCGATCCGCGCACCGACCTGCCGCATCCGCAGCTGCAAAGCGCCATCGTGACCGGTCCGCCCGGCGAAGAAGTTCATTGCGATGCGCTGGGCCGCGTCAAGATCCGCTTTCCCGGCATGCGTACGGACGACCATCGGCATGCACACGGGGCGGGGGCGTCCGGTACGCCCGCAGACTCGGCCTGGGTGCGCGTCGCATCCAACTGGGCCGGGGCGGGCGCTAGCAGCCAGCAGCAATCGGGCACGCTCGGGATGCCACGCGTGGGCACCGAGGTCCTGGTGGCGTTCATGGGCGGCGATCCTGACCGGCCCGTGATCCTGTCGCAGTTGTACAACGAGCGTTCGCAGCCCCCGGCGCTCAGCCGCGCGGGTGGCTTGCCGGGCAACCGCTACCTGGCCGGCATGCGCAGCCGCGAAATTGGCGGCGCGCGCGGCGGTCAGTTGCTGTTTGACGATACACCGGGCCAGATCGGCGTGCAGCTGGCCAGCGACCACGCGGCTGCCGAACTCAATCTGGGCTGGCTGTCCGACCCGCGCTCGAATGGCACCGCCGATGCCCGCGGTGAAGGCGCCGAACTGCGCAGCAGCAAGGCCGTTGCCGTGCGCGGCGGCGAAGGCATCCTGCTCAGTGCCGGTGGCAGCGACGCCCATGGTGGCGCCCAGCTCGAACGCGGCGCGCTGGTCGGCATTGCCGAGGTGATGCACGGCGTGCTCGATGAACTGGGCCGGCTGGCGGGCGCGCACGGCGAAGAGCATGCGGCCAGCCCCCGCCTGGCCGAGCTCACCGAGCGCCTGCGCCGCTGGCATGACGGTTCCAACTTGGCCCCGGGCCTGGCGCAGGGCGGCGCGCCGATGGTGGCCGTGAGCGCGCCGGCCGGGGTGGTGCTGGCCAGCGACGACGCCATCGCGCTGGGCGCGCGCACCAAAATCGACATCGTGTCCACCGGCGACACCGAACTGGCGGCCGGACGCAGCTTGTTTTTGCGGGCATCGCGCGCGCTCAGTCTGTTCGCGTATGACCTTGGCATGAAGCTGATCGCGGCGCGGGGCGACATCGTCGTCGAAACGCACAAGGGCGATATCGAGATCAAGTCATCCAACCGGATTCGCCTGATCGCCGCCACTGGCATCGAGCTCGAAGCGCCGTCGGTCAAAGTGGTGTCGCAGGGAACGCAAACCGACTGGCACGGCGGCGCGATCACGCACCAGAGCAGCGGCAACCACGTCATCAAGGCCGCCAGCGTCGACTACCTGACGGGCGGTGGCGGCATGCCGGCCGGCCTGCAACTGCCGGTCACTGCCCTCGAAACCGATGAGCGCGTGGTGGTGATCGACCGCCAGACCAATCTGCCGGCCAGGGGGCAGCGCTATATCGCGCAGCACGAGGACGGCACCAGCATCGAAGGCATCACCGACGATGAAGGCCGCACGGGCATCCTGCACAGCTACGCCATGGGCGACATCGAAATCCGCCTGCTGGCCGATGACCAGTCCAGCGATCCGACGCCCACCAGCACGGACAGAGCATGAGCGAGCCAACCCGGCCCATTCACCAGCCCACCGTCGAGCGCGACGGCAGCCTGGTGGCCCACACGGTCGCCACGCCAGTTGCATTCAAGGTGCGCGCCCGCGTCACGATTGGATCACGCAAGGTCATTCCCGTCATTTTCGTGCCGGGCAGCATGGGCTCGAACCTGCGGGCGCGCGCCAATTTGAACAAGCGTGACGATGACGCGCTGCGCCCGGGCGAGCCCGCATGGCGCCCGCCGAATCACCTCGCCGGCAAATACCGCGAGGCCGACGTATGGGAAACGCGCGCGCCTGCACTGCGCCAGCGCATTCTCGATCCCGCTATCCTCGAGGTGGACCCTGACGGCGAACTCGACTTCCCGCTCTGCGGCCTGGAGGCTGACGTCATGCGCGAGCGGGGCTGGGGAGAAATCCACGCCGACTCGTACGGCGCGCTGCTGGTCGACCTGCAACGCAACCTGGACAAGACGTTCCAGCTCTCGCCCCAGGGTGCACGCCTGGTGCGCCTGCACTGGAAGCGGGTCATGCAGTGCGACCCCCAACGCTGGGGCGTGCGGCAGATCGAGCATGTCACCGAAGCCGAACTCGAACACTACGCCGGCTACCAGTATCCGGTGTATGCCTTCGGCTACAACTGGCTGGCGTCGTGCGACGTGGCGGCAAGAAGCCTGCGCGCGCGGATCGACGGAATACGCGCCTTCTGGACCGAGCGCAAGCATGCATGCCGCCACGTGATCCTGGTGACCCACTCGATGGGCGGGCTGGTCGCGCGTGCCTGCGCGCGCCTGAGCGAGGGCGCCGGTGGCGCCTCGGATATCGCCGGCATCGTGCACGCCGTGATGCCGGCGCTGGGCGCGCCCGTGGCCTACCGGCGTATGGCCTGCGGCACCGAGGCAGGCAATTTCACCAACGGGCCACTGGCCAATTTCGCCGCATCCGGGTTCGCCGATATCGCCGGTGACACGAGCGCCAAGACGATGCCGGTCATGGCGGTATCGCCCGGCCTGCTGCAACTGCTGCCGAATCATCTGTATCCGGCGCCGTGGCTGGTGATCAAAACGTTGCGCGGCGTGAGCGCGCATGAGGATATGCGCGACATGGTGTCGCTACCGGATGGCAATCCCTACGATATGTATCGGGACATGACGTCGTGGCACCGGATGATCGACCCGGGGTTGGCGGACCCGGCGCAGCGCTACGCCAAGCTGCATGGAGGCCCGGTCAAGAAAATTCTCGACGCCATCAACGAAGCGGAACGCTTTCACCGCCAGGTTCTGGGCGTCGAAGGCAAGGGCGGCAAGAGCACGCCGTACTATCACCGCCACTCTTACGCCTTTTACGGCGCGGACAAAACGCTGAAAGCGTACGGCAAGATTCGCTGGGTGGCGCGCATGCCCTCGACGTCGCCAGCAGTGCTCACGACCGCAAACGTGCGGGCGGCAAAGCTGGTCGCCGATGGTGGGAAAGGCAGTGCCGACACGCGCGAGGTGGAAACCGCGAACGGTGTCCGGCTGCGCTTTGTCTTGTGGCCGCAGGATGAACAAGGCGATGAAACCGTGCCGCTGCAATCCGGCGCAGGGGCCGCATCCCACGTGCGCGGCGCGTTCGCACCAACGGGTTTTCGGCACCAGGACAGTTTCCAGCACGAAGACATGCTGCTGCTGACGCGCCATCTCATCGTCAAGATCGTTCAGGAAGTCCGATGAAGCGGCTGAAGAGCCGCCATGTGCGTTGGGTCGGTATAGCGATGGCGTCAGCCCTGACGCTGGTGTCCTTTCTCGCGAACTCGTTCCAGACCGACGAGGATAGGCAAAAGGTGGCAAAGATGACCGGTACGATGAAGACCGTCTGCGTGGGCCGTTTCCTGATCGACCTTCCCGCCGAGGCGACGGTGCGTCTGCGACGTGGCTTCGTCGGCGGTTACGATGTCGCCAGCGACCGTGAAACGGACGACGACTTCACGGAACGTCTTGGCGCACTGGAGAACACGCTGCGTGACGGGAAAGACGAGTACGGCAAGTTGGAGTCGGCGAAGGACTTGCTGTCTGCGACGGGGCAGGGCAAGGTGTTCGTGCACAACCGGCGCCCGGCCCAGACCATCGAAAACGGTCACATTGTGGCCATTGAAGACGTGGACGTGCATGGCCTGCTGAGACTCCCCCACGTCAGCATCGATGCGCAGGCGCAGGGCATGGCGCCGGGCAGCGGGGACGGCCTGGCACGCGTGCTGCGCCGGTTTCGCGCGATGCAGCCCGGCGAGATTCCGCGCGAGCCAGGATTCTGCCTTGGCCACGCCATCGTGCTCGACCCATATGACGACGCGGACACGGAAAGCGTCGTGCTGTTCGCTGGCCTTCCGGGTCATCCTGACGTGAGTATCGTGCTTTCGTCGATGGCAGGGGTGACACCCGCCCCGCGCCTGCTCGAACGGCATGCGATCACGGTCGACCGCCGTCCGCTGTTCATGCAGCTTGCGTTCTCGCATCTGCGCGAAGCGGCGCGCGCCATCAATGGCCTCGATGGCGATGAACTGGTCATGCGGGTGCGCGAGCCCAATTTCACGACCGGCTATTCGTTTCAGTGGGAAATGCCCGGGCGCCAGGCGGATATCAACGCGCCGTTCATGACACTGGAACTGGCTGCCGGCACCAATCCGGCGGGTGGCGGCAAGCCGGTGCAGTCGACGTTGTCCGAGGGGGCGCTGATCGATCTGTGGGACCGGATCGCCGGCAGTCTTCGGCTACGGCCAACCGCAATCCAGGCGCCAGCGGTTGTCGAGCCGCCGGCCACTGCGCTCGGCGCCATCGCGCTCGCCGGTGACAGCTGTCCGCACACGGGCTGGTGGCAATGTACTGAGGTCAACGCCCGCGTGCGCGTCTACAACGGGCAACGCCAGTTCATCGCCGAAGGCAAGCGCATGCCCCAAGCGCTGCTGCTGCCGCAACCAACCGTCTGGCAGCGGGTCAGGGGTTTGCAGCCCAGCTATGAAAGCCGAAGCCCGACCCGCTGGCGCCTGGCGGACAAGCGTTACCGTCCGCGCGCCCCGGTTCAGATCATGCCAGCGCCTGCTGAGACCGGGTTAGCCATCCCGGGTCATGCAAGCCTCGGCCCCGTCCTTAAGCCTGACCTTGCCCCCGTCATTGCGCCTGATCTCGCGTCCGGTCTTGCGCCAGACCCGGACCTCATGCCCCACGGCGATGCCCTGATCGGCAGCGTCGCGCAGAGCAGTGCAGCCTGTCCGGCCAGCGGATGGTGGCGTTGTGACGACGACGAGGCGCTCGATGGCACGCGCTGGTTTGCTGCCGGCAGCCAGCTGCCACGTGCATCGTTCGGACAACGCGTTCGCCGGCACAGCAGCTGGACACTGGTGCGGCTTGCAAGCCAGCCTTGAGTGCGTCGATCCGATCCAGACAGCCGCTTGACGCGAACACACGAAGGAGATGTCATGGACGGACCAGTGACGCACCAGAAAGACTGGAAGGTCAGCCCGACCGCAGTGGCGACGGACAGGTTCGTCGTCGCTGCAATGCCGATCGGGCACAAGTCGGGCGTCAGCCGCCCGGCCGCCTGACCGACGCTCGTCCGCCAACCCATGCGCAGTGCCATCCTTGCCTTCACCGCGGGCGCTGCCTGGCTGCAGACCCGGCCCGCATTGCCGGAACCAACCAGCCTCGCAGCGTGCGTGGCCACGGCCATCGTCGTTTGCGTGATTCTGCGCGGCTTGCCCCGCCAGTTGATGGCCGGCCTGCTGCTCGGCGCCTGCTGGGCAGCGCTTCTTGCCCACATTGCGCTGAGCGATGCGTTGCCGCGCGCAGACGAAGGCAACGATATCGCAGTGACCGGCGTCGTCGCGAGCCTCCCGCACCGCTTCGATGGCGGCGTGCGCTTCCAGTTCGACGTAGCGCATGTCGACACGCCCGGCGCTACCGTGCCGGCCACTATCATCCTGTCCTGGTACAGCGCCAGCACCGCCGATCCGGCCTTTGTGCAACCGGGTGAACGCTGGCGCCTCGTCGTGCGCCTGCAGCGCCCGCACGGCAATGCCAATCCGTACGGCTTCGATTACGAGGCGTGGTTGCTGGAACAGGGCGTGCGCGCGACGGGCTACGTCCGCCCGGCCGGCGCGCGCAATGCGCGCCTGACGACATGGACGCCGGACGCCGGTTACGCGCTGGAGCGGGCGCGGGGCTGGCTGCGTGGCCGCATCCTGGCGGTCCTGGACGGCAAGCCGTATGCGGGTGTGATCGTCGCGCTGGTGATCGGTGACCAGCGCGGTATCGACCAGGCGTCGTGGGACGTATTCAACCGCACCGGCATCAGCCACCTCGTCTCGATCTCCGGCCTGCACATCACGATGCTGGCGGGCCTGGCCGCGTGGGCGACATCATGGATGTGGCGCCGTTCCTTCTTCACCGGTGCAAACCTGCCATTGCACCTGCCGGCCCAGAAGGCCGCTGCGCTGGCGGGCGCTCTGGTGGCGCTGCTGTATGTGCTGCTGGCCGGCTTCGGCGTGCCGGCTCAGCGCACCTTCTACATGCTGGCAGTGGTCGCGCTGGCGCTGTGGTGCGGTCGCATCGCCTCGATGTCGCACGTGCTGTGCCTCGCGCTGGGCGTGGCCGTGCTGCGCGATCCGTGGGCGATGCTGTGGCCCGGCTTCTGGCTGTCGTTCGGGGCGGTGGCGGCAATCCTGTATGCGTGCAGTGGCCGCCTCGGCGTGCCCACGCGCGGCTGGCGCGCCGGCCTCGTGGTGGCGGCGCGTACCCAGTGGGCCGTCACGCTGGGCCTGGCGCCGCTCACGCTGCTGCTGTTCGGGCAGGTGTCGCTGGTCAGCCCCCTCGCCAACGCGGTGGCCATTCCCGTCATCAGCCTGTTCGTCACGCCACTGGCGCTGGCCGGCAGCGTGCTGCCGTCGCCGCTGGCCGATCTGGTGCTGGGCAGCGCGCACCTGGCGATCGTCGTCCTGGTGTGGCCCCTGACGTGGTTGTCCGCGCCCGCGCTGGCCGTATGGACTGCGCCCGCGCCGACACCGTGGATCCTCGTGCTGGCCCTGGCCGGCACTGCGTGGATGCTGGCGCCACGCGGCTGGCCGCAACGTTGGGCGGGCCTGGCCGCATGGACGCCGCTGCTGACCCACATGCCGGCGGCGCCGGCGGCAGGGCGGTTCGACATTACGGCCTTCGATGTCGGCCAGGGCATGGCGCTGCTGGTCGAAACGCAGCACCATCGCCTGCTGTACGATACCGGCCCGCTGTACGCGCCCGGCGCAAGCGGCGCCACGCGCGTGATCCTGCCATACCTGCGCGGCCGGGGCATCGGCCGGCTCGATGCGCTGGTGATTTCGCACAGCGACCTCGATCACGTCGGCGGCGCCGAGGCAGTGTTGCAGACGGTGCGGGTAGGGGAGTTGATCTCGTCACTGCCCGATGGCCACCGGTTGCTGGGCAAGACCAAGCACCCCGCCCGCTGCAGCGCCGGCCAGGCCTGGCACTGGGACGGCGTGCGCTTCGAGATGCTCGCGCCCGACGGCGCCAGCTACGCCAACCCGCGCCTCAAAAGCAATGCGCGCAGCTGCGTGCTGCGCATCAGCGCCGGCGGCAAGGCGATCCTGCTGGCTGGCGATATCGAAGCGGCGCAGGAGGCCGCGCTGCTGGACCTTGACGCCGACCGTCTGCGCGCCGACGTGCTGCTCGCGCCGCACCATGGCAGCGGCACCTCGTCGAGCGCGGCGTTCCTGCAAGCAGTCGCGCCGACAGTCGGTATCTTCCAGGTAGGCCATCGCAATCGGTATCGCCACCCGCAAAAGCTGGTCTATGCGCGCTATGGCGCCATGGGCATCGAGCGCATTCGCACCGATGAGCGGGGCGCCGTCACGCTGGCGTTTGGGCCAGTTCTGGACGTGACGACCTACCGCGCAACCCACGCCCGCTATTGGTACGGACGCTGAGCGGCAGACGTCATCGTCCGGCCGCAGGCAGTGTGATCGTCACCTGCAAGCCCCCGCCATCGCGATTGGCCACCACGATCTCGCCGTCATGCGCCTGCACCACGCGCTGCGCAATGGCCAGTCCAAGTCCGTGCCCGTCGACACCGGTGCGCGACGCGCCGGAACGGAAGAACGGCTGGAAAATCGCCGCAAGATCCCCGGGCGCGATGCCCGGCCCCCGGTCGCACACGTCGAGCCGTGCCACGCCATCCACGGCGCGCACGGACACCGCCACGACGCCGCCCGGCGCGCCGTGTCTGGCCGCATTGCGCACGACGTTCTCGAGCGCGCTCCAGAGCAGGTCCGGGTCGCCGCTGACGTTGACGCTGTTGTCGGCGTCGAAGTCGACGCGCAGTGGCGCGCCTTGACCGTCTGCGGCCCGGGCCTGACCGGCCTCGAAGCGCGCATCGGCGACCAGCCCGTCGACCAGCTCCACCAGATCCACCGGCTCGCGCCGCAGCACGTCGGGCGACGCTTCCAGGCGCGACAGCGTCAACAGTTCGCCGATCAGCTTGTCCATGCGGTTGCTTTCGCGCTCGATGCGTTCGAGCGTGATGCCGATCTTGTCCGGCTGCTGGTGCGCCAGGCCCAGCGCCGCCTGCATCCGCGCCAGCGGCGAGCGCAGTTCGTGCGACACGTCGTGCAGCAGGCGGCGCTGGCCATCCATCAGCGCGCGCAGGCGTGCGCTCATGCGGTCGAAGTCGCGGCCAAGGTCGACCAGTTCGTCGCCGCCCTTGGCGCCGGGACCGAAGCGCGGCGCCAGGTCACCGGCGGCGGCGGCCTCGAAGGCGCTGCGCAGAGCGCGGATGGGGCGTGAGAAATACCAGGCCAGCAGCGCCGCGAACAGCAGGCTGGCCAGCACGGTGGCGCCGATCACGACGCTCTGGCCGATACGGCGGCGCGGGCCGGGACCGGGCCCAAGGCCGGGCGTCAGCGTATCCGGGCCGGCGCCGTCGCGCAGCCCGTCCTGGCGGCCGGCTTCACGGCCGACACGGCCGATCTGGCGCCCGAAGTCACGCGACACGAAGGCGATGTACTGCTCGCCGCCCGGGCCGACCAGGCGCCGCGCGCCACGCCACACGGCGCTGTCGCCACCCTGGGCGCCGTCGCGCAGCTCGCGTTCGACTGCATGCATCAGTTCGGCCGGCACCGCGCGGCCCAGCAGTTCGTGGCGCGCTGCGTCGAGCACGAACAGTTGGGGGCGCCGCATGTCGGGCAGCAGGCTGCGCAGGGCGGGCAAGCCGCCGTGGCGCAGCGTGGCGGCGGCGGCATCCAGCGCAATCGCTGCCGGCGGACCGCTGTCGAGCACGGGCGTCGCGCGCTGGCGCGCCTGGTCGCGCAGCCAGAACACGCCGCCCACGCCGATGGTCGCGGCCACTTGCGCCAGCAGGATGCACAGGAAGAACTTCCAGAACAACCGGCCCATGCTACTCCTTGATCAACTGGTAGCCCTGGCGGTAGATCGTCTGCAGGCATGAGCGGCCATCGGCCAATGGCCCCAGCTTGTGCCGCAGGCTGCTCAGGTGGACGTCGATATTGCGGTCGAACCGCGCCAGCGGCCGGCCCAGGCCCTGCTCGGACAAATCGTTCTTGCTGACCGGGCGGCCTGCATTGCGGACCAGGACTTCGAGCAGATTGAATTCGGTACTGGTCAGGTCAAGATGCTGGCCGTCCCAAGTGGCGCGGCGCTGTTCGGGCAGCATCGTCAGCTTGCCGACGCTGAGCACGACCCCGGGGCCGCTTTCGGGCACGGCCTGGGTGCGGCGCAGGATGGCGCGCACGCGCGCCGTCAGTTCGCGTGGCGTGCAGGGCTTGGCCACGTAATCGTCGGCGCCCAGTTCGAGGCCGAGGATACGGTCGGCGTCGTCACCGCGCGCCGTGAGCATCAGCACCGGCATGCGGCTGCCGGCGCGGATCTGGCGCAGCGCTTCGATGCCGCCCGCGCCGGGCATCATGACATCCAGGACCGCGATGGCGTAGCCGCCGGTCAGCGCGGCGCGCGCGCCGTCCTCGCCATTGTGCATGCAGGTGACGGAAAAGCCTTCCTGTTCGAGGTATTCGGCAAACATGCCGACCAGTTCGACGTCGTCGTCGATAAGCAAAACGTGATTCATGTCGACAGGATAGCGCAGCAGGTCGGCGCCGTCTGCGGTGCTTTACGCGGATTTACCTGGCTTAGACGCGCTTTACACGCCGCCGCCACACAATGCCCGCTCTGACAACACGAGAGGTCTTCGATGACACGAGCAGCTGCACCGACGAGTAAATTGAGCCGCCTACGCGCCGCGACCGCGTTTTCCATCTGCCTGCTGGCGGCGTCCGCCGTCCTGGCCGAGCCGATGCCACTGTCACATGGTCCGATGCACGGCGGTCCGCCGTTTGGCCAGATGCACGAACCCGATGGCGAGCCGGGTCCGTTCGGTACGCCGCCATTCCTGCGCGACCTGGGCTTGAGCGATGCGCAGAACGACCGGATATTCACGATTCTGCACAGCGAAGCACCCCGACGCCGCGCGCTCAATATCGCCGAGCGCAAGGCCGATGAGACGTTGCGTGCGTTGGCGGCGGCGCCAGCACTTGACGGGGCCGCCGCGTCCACCGCGGCGCAGGCACTGGGCCAGGCCATCGCCGGCCAGGAACTGCTGCGCCTGCAAACGCGTGCGCAGCTCAAGGCAGTGCTGACTTCGGAACAGCGCGCACAGCTCGATGCGCTGCATGACAGGGGCCGCAAGGCGGACGACGAACGAAACAACGTCCCGCAGGGAGGGCCATCGAAATGAATGCAGCACGCCACGGCCAGTCCGCCCACGATGCGGACCATCACCACGAGACCGATCAAGGCCCCGACCACGACGTTGACCACCACCGTGGCCTGGCTGCCGACCTCGCGCGCCTGCTGACCCGGTCGGCCACCCGGCGCCAGTCGCTGCGCTGGCTGTTTGTCGGCGCGGGCAGCGCGGTCCTGCCGCTGGCCGGTTGCGGCGGCGGTGTCAGTGCCGATGACGGCTTCGGCCTGTCCAGTTCCACGACGACCACGGGCGCCGCCAGCACGGGCAGCGGCAGTGCCGTCTGTTCGGTGATTCCCGAAGAAACAGGCGGCCCGTATCCAGGCGACGGCACCAATCGCAATGCCAATGGCGTGGCCAATGCGCTGGTCCTGTCCGGCATCGTGCGCAGCGATATCCGGAGCAGCGTGGCCGGCGCCAGCGGCGTGGCGGCCGGTGTGCCGCTGACCATCCGGTTGAAGATCGAAAACGTGGCGCAGGGTTGCGCGGCCGCCGCCGGCGCCACGGTCTATCTGTGGCACTGCACGCGCGAAGGGGGCTATTCGATGTACAGCAGCGGCATCGTTGGCGAGAACTACCTGCGCGGCGTGCAGGAAGCCGATAGCGACGGCTACGTCACGTTCACGACTATCTTCCCGGGCTGCTATGACGGGCGCATGCCGCACGTGCACTTCGAGGTGTATCCGTCGCTGGCCAGGGCGACGAGCGCTGCGAACCGCGTCAAGACATCGCAGTTCACGTTCCCGCTGGCGATCGCCAACGAGGCCTACACCAGCAGCGGCTATGCGAGCAGCATCGGCAATCTGGTGCGCATGAGCTTCGCGCTTGATAACGTGTTCAGCGACGGGACGGCGCTGCAGATGGCAAGCGTCACGGGCACGGCCAGCCAGGGCTACAGCGCCGCGCTGACAGTCGGCGTAAATTGGTGAATTCGTTCTAAACGTGCTCCCAAGATCGGGGCCGGGGCCACAGACGCCATTACAATGGGCCGCACAATTTGACCACCATCGCTGACCATGCCCAAACCGCTGCTGCACTTCGCCCACGGGAACAGCTACCCGGCTGGCACCTACAATCGCCTGCTGGCGCAGCTTGCCGAACACTACGACGTGCGTACGCTGGACATGCACGGCCACGATCCACGCTACCCGGTCGGCGATGGCTGGAACACGCTGACCGACGAGCTGATCGCGCACCTCGAAGGCTACGGCCAGCCGGCGATCCTCGTCGGCCATTCGCTGGGCGGCGCGCTGTCGACGATGGCGGCGCGGCGCCGGCCCGATCTGGTGCGCTGCGTCGTGATGCTCGATTCCCCTGTGGTGGCCGGGTGGCGCGCGCTGGTCTGGCGCCTGGCCAAGCTGGCGGGGTGGGGCGCACGGCTGTCCCCGGCACGCTTCTCGTACAAGCGGCGCGAGCACTGGCCGGACCGCGACGCCGCGTACCGCCACTTCCACGCCAAGTCGATGTTCCAGGCCTGGGCGCCGGGCGCGCTCGACGACTACATGGAGCATGGCTTGGCGCCGCATCCCGACGGCGTCACGCTGCGCTTCCGGCGCGACGTCGAATCCGCCATTTACCAGACGCTGCCGCACCACATGGGGGGCGTGATCCGCGCGCCGTTCCCGGTGCCCGTTGGCTTCATCGCCGGCACCGAGTCCGAAGAGATGCGGCAGGCAGGGCTCGCGTTCACGCGCAAGCTGGTGGGCGAGCACCTGGCCATGATCGAAGGCGGCCATCTGTATCCACTCGAAAAACCGGCGGAGACGGCGCAGCTGGTCCACGCGATGATCGAACGTCTGCTCGGCGGCGCCAAGGCGAACGGGTAGCGAATCAATCATTGTCAAAGCCTCACGGCCAGCGCCTTTTCGCGTAAAATCGCGTGATTTTCTCCCTGCTGGAAACCCACAAATGACTATCAAGAGCGACAACTGGATCCGCCGCATGGCGCACAGCACCGGCATGATCGAACCCTTCGAGCCGCAGCAGGTGCGCGAGCAGGATGGCCGCCGGATCATCTCGTTCGGCACCTCGTCCTACGGCTACGATATCCGCTGCGCCGATGAATTCAAGGTCTTCACCAACATCAACAGCACGATCGTCGACCCGAAGAATTTCGACTCGAACTCGTTCGTCGACATCAAGAGCGACGTCTGCATCATCCCGCCGAACTCGTTCGCGCTGGCGCGCACGATCGAATACTTCCGCATCCCGCGCAATGTGCTGACGATCTGCCTGGGCAAATCGACCTATGCACGCTGCGGCATCATCGTCAACGTCACGCCGTTCGAACCCGAATGGGAAGGCTACGTGACGCTCGAGTTCTCGAACACGACGCCGCTGCCAGCGAAGATCTACGCGGGCGAAGGCTGCGCGCAGGTGCTGTTCTTCGAAAGCGATGAAGTCTGCGAAACGTCGTACAAGGACCGTGACGGCAAGTACCAGGGCCAGGTCGGCGTGACCCTGCCGAAAGCCTGAGCAACGGCACCACCATTCTGCATTCAGTCCGGGCAGGTCTGACCGCCGCAGGGCGGCCAGACCTGCCACGCGCACCACGGGCCTGACACCCTGTCAGGCCTGCACCTCCGCTTCCTTACCTCCAAGCCGCATCCTCTATCTGCCTGTAACACCCCGCGCGACCCGGCACGCCTGCGCACACCGTTTCGATCTACAATAAATCACACAGTGATTTTTGGTTTCGCTGTGCAAAACTAAAATCATGGAGACCGTGTTGATGAAAACGCAGCTTGCACCCTGCACGTCCCGCCGCATCGCGGCGCGGGTAGTACCGTCACTCATCGCCGTCCTGGCGTTGTCCGCCTGTGGCGGAGACGATGACGATGTCGGCGCGCCGCCGCTGGCGACCACCCCGCCGGTTGCCATCCAGCCCGAACCCCTGCGTCCGCAGGACGGGCGCACCTATGCCGTCATCGAAAGCAACCTGCCATTTGCCGCAATGGCCAGCGCGCCGGCGACCGACCGCTGGTGGGGCGTGCTGAACAAGGCGGGTTACCAGATCGAAGTGCCGAAAAACTGGAACGGCATGCTGGTCATGTACGCCCATGGCTATGGCGGCACGGGTCCGGCGCTGGAAGTGGCGCCGCCAGCGATCCGTCGCCACCTGATCAGCCAGGGTTATGCGTGGGCCGCCTCGAGCTACAGCACTAACTACTATGACGTGCGCGCTGGCGTTGAAGACACGAACGCGCTGGCGCTGGCCTTCCGTGACATCGCCGGCAAGAACGGCCGCACGTTGGCAGCGCCGACCAAGACCTACATCATTGGCAATTCGATGGGTGGCCATGTCACGGCGGCCGCGGTGGACGAGGAAAACATCGGGACGGCCATCAACAAGATCCGCTATCAAGGTGCGGTGCCGATGTGCGGCGTGCTGGGCGACACGGAGCTGTACGATTACTTTGCCGCTTACCAGACGGCCGCCATGGTGGAGTCCGGCATGCCGGCCACGCGCTGGCCACCGGCCGACTGGGCGAGCATCGGCCCGCAGGTGAGGGCGAAGATGTTCTCCAGCTTCCCGGGTGGCAGCACGCCCAACGCGCCGGCCGTGCCGACCGAACAGGGCCTGCGGCTCAAGCAAATCGTTGCCAACCTCAGCGGTGGCACCCGTCCGCTGTTCGACTACGCGTATGCCAGCGCGTATCAGGCCACGGTCTGGGGCACGTTCGGGCGCGACGGCAAGATGCAGGGCATCCTTCTCGATGACGTCGTGACGACCAATGACATCTTCTTCCAGCTCGATGCCGACCCGGCCATCAGCGCCGACGAGGTTGCTTACAATGCGAGCATCTTCCGCGTGCCTGCCACGCCGGGCGCGAACCGGCTGCGGCGCGACGGTTTGCGCTGGGTGCCGAAGACGAACGCCCGGATCACCGTGCCGGTGGTGACCATCCACACGCTGGGCGACCTGTACGTGCCGTTCAAGATGGAGCAGATCTACAAGCGCCGCGCCGATGCGCTCGGCACGTCGAACCTGCTGGTCCAGCGCGCCATCCGCGGGATCGCCCACTGCGACTTCACGATCGCCGAACAGGCGTCCGCGTTCGACGCGATGGTCAAGTGGGAGCAGCAGGGCGTCAAGCCGGAGGGCGACGACGTGCTGACGCCGTCGATCGTGGCCGATCCGCAGTACGGCTGCAAATTCACCGACAACACGCCGTCAGTGGATGACAGCCGCGCGTTGCTGGCCACGCGGGCCGCCTTGCCGCAGTGCGCGCCGCGCTGAGCATGCACGTTTGATGCAACAACGCCAGCCGGTTGGCTGGCGTTGTGTTTACTAGCTGGCTGGCCTGATGGCGCAGCCTGCGGGATCAGTCGTCCTGCTGCACGCAGTCGACGAAGTAGCCGCGCTTGCCATCGACTTCGCGCTTGACCAAGCCGTGCACGTCGGTCTCGAAGCCCGGGAAGCGCTCGTTGAAGTCGCGTGCAAAGCGCAGGTAATCGACGATCGTGCGGTTGAAGCGCTCGCCCGGGATCAGGAGCGGGATGCCCGGCGGGTAGGGCGTCAGCAGGATCGCGGTGATGCGGCCTTCGAGTTCGTCGATCGCCACGCGCTCGATCTTGCGGTGCGCCATGTGCGCGAATGCGTCCGACGGCTTCATCGCCGGGATCATGTCCGACAGGTACATCTCGGTCGTCAGGCGCGCGACGTCGTGCGACTTGTAGAACGTGTGGATCTCGGTGCACAGGTCGCGCAGGCCGTGCATTTCGTAGCGCGGGTTGGCCGCGGCGAACTGCGGCATCGCACGCCACATCTGCGCGTTGCGGTCGTAATCGTCCTTGAACTGCTGCAGCGCCGTGACCAGCGTGTTCCAGCGGCCCTTGGTGATCCCGATCGTAAACATGATGAAGAACGAGTACAGCCCGCACTTCTCGATGATGACGCCGTGTTCGGCCAGGTACTTGGTGACGATCGAGGCCGGGATGCCGGTCTCGCCGAACTGACCCGACAGGTTCAGGCCCGGCGTGACGATGGTCGCCTTGATCGGGTCGAGCATATTGAAGCCCGGGGCCAGGTCGCCAAAACCGTGCCACGATTCTTCGGCGCGGATCATCCAGTCGTCCTGCGTGCCGATGCCTTCTTCCGAGAACTTGTCCGGACCCCAGACCTGGAACCACCAGTCGGTGCCGAAGTCCTGGTCGACCTTCTTCATCGCGCGGCGGAAGTCCAGCGCTTCCAGGATCGATTCTTCGACCAGCGCGGTGCCGCCCGGTGCTTCCATCATCGCGGCAGCGACGTCGCACGAAGCGATGATCGAGTACTGCGGCGAGGTCGAGGTGTGCATCAGGTACGCTTCATTGAAGGCGTCCTGGTCGAGCTTGACCGACTGCGATTCGCGCACCAGCACTTGCGAAGCCTGCGACAGGCCGGCCAGCAGCTTGTGCGTCGACTGGGTCGAGAAGATCATCGACTCTTTCGCGCGCGGGCGGTTCTGGCCGATCGCGTGCATGTTCTTGTAGAAGTCGTGGAACGTCGCGTGCGGCAGCCACGCTTCGTCGAAGTGCAGCGTGTCGATTTTACCGTCGAGCATTTCGCGCAGCGTCTCGACGTTGTAGACCACGCCGTCGTAGGTCGACTGGGTGATGGTCAGGATACGCGGCTTCTTGTTGACGGCTTCGCGCGCGAACGGATTGGCTTCGATCTTGCGGGCGATCGATTCGGGCGTGAATTCGGACAGCGGGATCGGGCCGATGATGCCCAGGTTGTTCCGGGTCGGCATCAGGAACACGGGAATCGCGCCGCACATGATGATCGAGTGCAGGATCGACTTGTGGCAGTTGCGGTCGACGACGACGATGTCGCCCGGCGCGACGGTCGAGTGCCAGACCATCTTGTTCGAGGTCGAGGTGCCGTTGGTCACGAAGTAGCAATGGTCGGCGCCGTAGATGCGCGCAGCGTTGCGTTCGGATTTGGCGATCGGGCCCGTGTGGTCCAGCAGCTGGCCGAGTTCTTCGACCGCGTTGCAGACGTCGGCGCGCAGCATGTTCTCACCGAAGAACTGGTGGAACATCTGGCCGATCGGCGACTTCAGAAAGGCGACGCCGCCCGAGTGGCCGGGGCAGTGCCACGAGTACGAACCGTCGTACGCGTAGTTCACCAGCGCGCGGAAGAACGGCGGCGCCAGGCTGTCCAGATACGCCTTGGCTTCGCGGATGATGTGACGCGCGACGAACTCGGGCGTGTCTTCGAACATGTGGATGAAGCCGTGAAGCTCTTTGAGCACATCGTTCGGGATGTGGCGGCTGGTGCGGGTTTCGCCATAGATGTAGATCGGGATGTCCGCGTTCTTGTGGCGGATTTCCTTGACGAAGGCGCGCAGGCCGACCAGCGCAGAGTCGGTGTCTTCCAGCGAGCCGCTGCCGAATTCCTCGTCATCGATCGACAGCACGAATGCCGATGCGCGCGACTGCTGCTGGGCGAACTGGGACAGGTCGCCATAGCTGGTCACGCCAACGACCTCCATGCCTTCTTGTTCCATCGCCGCCGCGAGGGCGCGAATGCCAAGGCCGGAGGTGTTCTCCGAGCGGAAGTCCTCGTCGATGATGACGATGGGGAAACGAAATTTCATGGACAGCTCCAAAGCGAAGCGCCGTGGGGAGCAGCCGCGCCAGCCCGGATCATTCCGAAGTGGCAGAAGGCCGCCGCGCACGGCACCGTAGAAAATGAGTAGCGGATTTTCGCAGAAATTGCGGGCTCCGGTGCAGGTTTTTTTGCCGGCCTGTGTGCCAGCTTGTTTGCTACATTAACCACTCGTGCCGTTCAGTGTCGCACCCTAGCTGTCCAGGTGGCGCCCGGCGCGCCGGACCCCCTCGGTCAGCAGCGCGGCGGCCAGCGCCGCGCCCAGCGGCACGGGCGACAACGCCGTCGTGTTGCCTTCCAAAAACGCGAACAGCCCCAGCGTGATGCCGAAGGTGGCAACTGCGCCGGTCAGCGTCAGCAGCCACGTGCGGCGCGCCAGCAGCGTGACCGCAGCCAGTGAAATCGCGATCTGCTGCGCGACCGACGCGGCGGCCCACTGGCGCTGGCGGTGCAGCGCTTCTTCGGAGCGCCGGTTCCAGTCGCGCGACGAGGCTTCCCAGCGCTCCGCTTCCTTGCGGATGATGTCTTTCTCGACGCGATAGCGCTCCACCTCCTGGGTGTAGCGGCCAGCATCGACGCCGGGCAGTGTGGCGGCCAGTTCGGCCAGGTTCTGGCGGCTGGATTTGGCCTGATAGTGGGCCCAGGCGTTGGCCGCGCTGGTTTTTTCCATTGCTGCAGTCGTCTTGAACAGGCTCGCGTCGTTGTGCGACGAGGTGCCAAGAAAGGCAAACAGCGTGCCGATCGTGGCCAGCACGGCGATCAGGACGGCGACGCGGCTTGCAAAGCCGTCGCCGCCGCGCGAACCAGGGGGCCGAAGCGGCCTGCTCATGATGCGCCCTTGCTGGCGCTGCGCTCGTAAGTCACGTAGGCGTAGTCGAACCCGGGCTGGTCGTCGCGCTGCGGCTGATGGTGCGTGTCGCGCGCGGTCTCTATCCACAGGGCAGGGTCGATCGGCGGGAAGAACGTGTCGCAGGTGAAGCGGTGATCGATGTGCGTGACGATCATGGTATCGGCTAGGTCGATCGCCACATTGAAGATCTGCGCGCCACCGATGATGCTGGCCGGCTCGCCCCCCAAGAGCGCGATGGCCGCGTCCAGCGATGCGGCGCGCTCGGCGCCGTCATGCGACCAGTCGGCGTTGCGGGTAATAACAATATTGCGCCGGCCCGGCAGCGGGCGGCCGATCGAGTCGAAGGTCTTGCGGCCCATGATCACCGGTTTGCCGAGCGTGACGCGCTTAAAGTGCGCCAGGTCGTGCGGCAGGTGCCACGGCATCCGGTTATCGATGCCGATGCCATTGTCACGGTCAATGGCAACAACCAGCGTCAGGTGCGCGGTCATGACAGGGGGCGCGTGACGGTCGCGGCGTAGAGAGCTGGCATCGGAGTGTCCTGTAGGGGATGAAGGCATCGGGACCTTGCATGATACCAATATTTATACGGTTAATCGACAGCAGGTGCAGCAATCTGCAACGTATATGCTGTACTGACAACAGGTTTTGCACGCCAAGCGAAACAGTAATAAAAAGTAAGCAGTATGTACCGTGCCCGGTGGCCGGGGTAAGGTCAGCGCCAGGTTGGCAACGGTGGACGGCACGGCGTCATGCGCGCGGTTCCCCACCTGAACCCAGAGTAACAAGCGCTGATCGACTATTCGGAACACCTGCACTGTCCTGCAGCCGGTTTGACGATGCAAGTTGCTTGTAAAAGGGAAATTTGCATTGCTAGTTGTAATTAATATATTTTGCTGCGACGCGTCAAAACTAATGACTTTAGAGCTTAATTAGCATATAGTCTATTTATGTTATTGATGTGCATCATATGATGCAAACATAATTTTGCGTTAATCCTTGATGAAGTCGGTTTCATTTTTTTCTTTTTGAGTAGTACGCGTTTCGCGGCGCTGCAGCAAACAATTGGATAAGGAAGCAAATCCAGCTTCTGCGGCACGCTTAGGGGCGGTGTTCGGTGGCCGCGAGGTTGCCGGCGCCACAAGGCCATCGCGCCTTTGTCGTGGTCGCAAGCGTTCTCGGTGGGTCGCATGATGGCGTGCTTGCTGGCGGAATTTGCGCACCTTATTCAATTCATGATGATTGGATCTGTCACGATGAAAAACTTCGACCCTGCTGCCGTTGTCGGCGAACACGATAAACATCGCTCTCCGGATGCTGCCGGCGACCTTGGTTCACTGCTCAGAAAGGGCAGTGCGCAGTCGTCCGCCCGATACTGGCTGCCGTTCTTCATCAATCTGCTCAAGATTTCCGACATCGCCGTCCTGCTGCTTGCCGGCTTCGGCGGCTTTTTCGTGCGCTTTGGTCTCGATGCCAAACTGTCGACGGCCGGCCACCTCTTTATCTATCTGAGCACGCTCGTCATCATCGTGTCGCTGCACTGCGCGCAGGCCTATCGCGAGCGCGAAATCCTGTCACTCAACGCGCTGCTGAGCAAACTGGGTCTGGGCTTCTTCGGTGGTCTTTCGCTGATCATGATCGTCGGTTACCTGTCCGGCACCCTGTCCGAATATTCGCGCGTCTGGGTCGCCACCAGTGCCTGTGCCTGGTTCGTGCTGCTGCTGGCAAACCGCCTCATCCTCACCCGCATGATCTACCGTGCGCGCATGGCCAATATGCTCGACGAGTCGATCATCATCGTCGGTGCCAACGAGCGCGCCGAGCTGATCGTCAATGCCATCAAGCGTAATAGCCACGCGAACATCCGCGTGCTGGGCGTGTTCGACGACCGCGTCGAGCGGGGCATTCCGGCGACGCTGCGCCAGCACATGCTGGGTTCGACGTGCACGATGCTCGATTACATCCGCAGTAATCCCGTTGACCGTGTCGTGGTAGCGCTACCCTGGCTCGCGACCGAGCGTGTCGAGGCTCTGCTCAAGAAGCTGCGTACCGTGCCCGTCCGGATTGACCTGGTGCCGAACAACGTCGTCTGGCAATTCCCGTCCATTAATATGGAGCGCCTTGCGGGCGTGCCGGTCCTGACGATCGCCAACAGCCGCATCGGCGAGCAGATGGGGCGCCTGAAGCGGATCGAAGATCTGGTGATCTCCAGCATCCTGTTGGCCCTGGTCAGCCCGGTGTTGGCAATCATTGCGCTTGCCGTCAAGCTCGATAGTCCTGGACCGGTGATCTTCAAGCAGCGGCGCCATGGTTTCAACAACCACGAATTCGAGGTCTGGAAGTTCCGCTCGATGAAGGTGGGCGACTGCGCCAGCGGCGAGGTCAAGCAGGCGACGCGCTTTGACAGCCGGGTCACGCGGGTGGGTGGCTTCCTGCGCCGCAGCAGCCTGGACGAGTTGCCGCAGCTCTTCAATGTGCTGTTCGGCCATATGTCGATCGTCGGTCCGCGGCCCCATGCGATCAAGCACAACCTGGAATTCGGCGCCATCATTTCGGAATACTATGCCCGTCACAACGTGAAGCCAGGCATCACGGGCTGGGCGCAGGTAAATGGATTCCGGGGCGAGACCGATACGCTGGACAAGATGCAGCGCCGCGTCGAGCACGATCTGCACTACATCGAACACTGGTCGCTGATGCTCGACATGAAGATTCTTGTCATGACAGCGTTTTCGGTGTGGTTCCACAAAACGGCATATTGACACCCGGCTGTCTGGAGCACGCGTATCGAACGCGTGTTCGTGATGTCATGTAGTAGAATTGCAACTTATCCTGATTAAAAGACATGTTTGCCCGCTGGGTCCATGCTGTCTTTATTGCGCTGATGAAAAAGTGTATGGCGTGCATGTGTTGCAAGCGAGCGGGAAGAAGCGTGAAAAAATATTATTTGGGATGGGATTCTTCTTGTACTTACTGCGAACCTGCGAACGTCATGTTGGCGCCAGTGCTGCGCAGTCGGAAAGCCGGCTGCCAGCCAGCCGTCTTTGCCTGAAGCTCACTGCAGCAGCCTGCGTGGCGCTGGCCGGTTCCCTGGTCAGCACGCCGGCGCTGGCCGGCACGCTGCAGCCGTTTGTCAGCGCCGGCGTCGAGCATGACGACAACCTGTTCCGTGCATCAAACGACGAGGCGACCCGTTCGGCCGCGCGTGGCGATACCTACCGCAGTGCCGGTGGAGGTGCGCGCTTCGAGCGCCCGGTCAGCCGTCAGCTGATCACCGCATTTGCCGACTTTTCGTCGGTGAAATTTGACCGTAACAGCCAGCTGGATTATCTGCGCAAGGACCTCCGGGGTGACTGGCACTGGTTCGTCGGTTCGCGCTTCGATGGGCATGTCGGCGGCTATTACCGGCAAGAGCTGGCGTCATTCGCCGACTTCGACGTCGTCCAGCGCAACCTGCGCGTAAGCAAGAAGCGGTATGCAGACGGCCGTTGGCGGTTTCACCCGAGCTGGCAGTTGCGCAGCGAGGTGTCGAAAGAAGAGTACGCCTACGAACTGGCATCGCAACGCGCCAGCGACCGGACCGAGGATTCCTGGGTTGCCGGCTTCGACTATCTGGCACGCAGCGGCAGCACGGCCGGCTTTCAGCTGCGCCGGCTGGAAGGCAAGTATCCGAACTGGCTCACGCTCGGCAACACGGGCACGATGATCAACGGCTATGACCAGGACGAAGCGAAACTCAATGTGTTATGGCTGGCGACGGGGAGCACGCAAATGCTGTTTCTTGGCGGCTGGGTGCAGCGCAAGCAGATGGGCCAGTCGACGCGCGACGACAGCGGCACCAATGCGCGGCTGATTGTCAACTACACGCCGGCAGGCAAGGTGAAGGTAACCGGCCAGGCCTGGCGCGAATTTGCTGCCATCGACGGCGCGCTGATCGGCAGTGCATTGGCCAATGGCGCCAGTGCCCTGGTGACCTGGGAAGTCACGTCAAAGATCCAGGCCGAGTTGGACGTGCGGCACGAAGAGCGCGAATTCAAGCCGTTCGGTGGCGCCGCCGAGCCGGTGGTCGCGGCGGATCTGGCCAGCGACAGCCGCGACACGAAGTCAGTTGCGCTTATCTATAAGCCGCTGCGCAATATCACCATCAAGGCGCGGGCATTCCAGGAGCAGCGCTCGGGTAGCCTGGCCGCAGGAACCAATAGCTACAAGGCAAATGGCGGATCCATCAACGCCACGTTGCAATTTAACTGACTGATGGCGACGAACGCGCTGTATCGACGTTCAGCTCTCGCCGGCACCAATGAACGATCTGATGCGCACTATTGACACTTTGTGAATGGAATGAACTTAACATGAAACAAATCTTGCTTGGTATCTTCGCCGTCTTGCTGGCATGGAGCATGGGAAGTGCGCACGCCGATGAGCTGGTGCTCGGCGGCGGAGACGTCGTCAAGATCTCCGTGTTTGGCAACCCCGATCTGGCCGTGGAAACGCGCGTCAGCGAATCGGGCTTCATCACGATGCCGCTGGTCGGCCAGGTCGCCGTTGCCGGTCTGTCGAGCGCTGCGGCAGAGGCAAAAATTGCCAGCATGCTCGAGCGCGGTAATTTCGTGAAAAAGCCGCAGGTGAACCTGTTGATCACGGCGCTGACGAGCCAGCAGGTGTCGGTGCTGGGCCAGGTCAAGAAGGCTGGGCGCTACGCGATCGACGGTCGCCGCAGCGTGCTGGACATGCTGGCGCTGGCCGGCGGTATCGACACCAACGGTGGCGACATCGTCACCGTCGTGCGTACCCGTAACGGCAAGGTCATGAAGGACGCGCTGGATACGGCCGAAGTCATGCGCACTGCTGACATGGCGGGCAACTTCGATCTGCAGGGTGGCGACGTCATCTTCGTCGAGCGCGCGCCCCGTTTCTATATCTACGGCGAAGTGCAGCGGCCGGGCATGCTGCGCCTCGAGCGCCAGATGACGGTGCTGCAGGGCCTGTCGGCCGGCGGCGGCCTGACGGCGCGCGGTACCGAGCGCGGCCTGCGCGTCAAGCGCCGCGACGCGAGCGGCAAGATGCAGATCATTAGTGTCAAGGGCGACGATCTGCTCCAGCCCGACGACGTCGTGTACGTCAAGGAAAGCCTGTTCTGACCATGCGCCGTTGCCCAGACCAGAAAGCGGCGCACGTGCGCGCGCCATTGCACCTTATTGAAAGCCAACCATGAACCCAAGCCTGTTGTTACTCGCCCTGCGCGCGCGCTACAAGATCGTGCTGCTCGCGCTCGGCGTGACCGTGCTCGCCGCCGTCGTCTTCAGCATGATGCAGCCCAAGAAGTACGAAGCCACCGTGGCGATGGTCGTCAATTACAAGGGCGTCGATCCGGTCACCGGCCTGAGCGCACCCGCGCAGCTGATGCCTGGCTACATTGCAACCCAGGTCGATATCATCAAGAGCAAGAGCGTGGCGCTGAAGGTCGTCGACGATCTGGGGCTGGCCAATGCGCCAGACGCGCAGGCGCGCTTCCAGAACGCCACCGGCGGCAACGGCGGCACGCTGCGCGAGTGGCTGGCCGATTCGCTGCGCGGCAATGTCGACGTGGTGCCGGCACGCGAAAGCAGCGTGCTGACGATTAACTTCCGTGGCACCGACCCGCAGTTCGTGTCGAAGGCGGCCAATGCGTTCGCCAATGCCTATCTGGACGTCAGTGTCCAGCTCAAGACCGACCCGGTGCAGCGCGCCAGCACTTACATCACGGACCAGATCAAGACGCTGCGCAACCGCTACGAGCTGGCGCAATCGCGCCTGTCGAAGTACCAGAAGGACAACAACATCTATAGTGCGGACAACCGCCTGGACGTCGAGACCGCGCGCCTGAACGAGTTGTCGAGCCAGCTGGTCGTTGTGCAGAGCCAGAGCATGGACGCCGCCTCGCGCCGCAGCCAGGCCCAGGGCAACAGCAGCAGCTCGCCCGACGTGATGAACAACCCGGTCGTGCAGAACCTGCAGACGAGCCTGTCGCTGGCCGAAGCCAAGTTTGCCGACATTTCGCAGCGCCTGGCGTCCAACCATCCCCAGTACATGGCGGCCGCGTCCGAAGTGGCCAAGCTGCGCTCGAACCTCGAACAGCAGAAGCGTAACTCGTCCAGCAGCGTGGTGGCTTCGGCCGACATCAGCGAGCGCCGCGAAGGCGAGCTGCGCGCAGCCGTGGCAGCGCAAAAGGACCGCGTGCAGTCGCTGAACGGCGCCCGTGACGAATTCAACCTGCTGACCAACGAAGCGGAAAACGCCCGTCGCGCCTACGAGTCGGCCAGCCAGCGCCTGAACACGATCAGCCTGGAAGGCGAGTCCAAGCAGGCCGACATCGCGGTGCTGAGCGCTGCCACGCCACCGCTGCAGCCATCCGGTCCGCGCGTCTCGCTCAACATCGTGCTGGCCATCATTGCCGGGACGATTCTGGGTCTGGGCGCTGTGCTGGTGCTGGAATTGCTGGACCAGCGGATCCGTTCGGCCTCGCACCTGGTTGACGCGTTCGGCCTGCCGATGCTGGGTGTGATCCAGCAACCGCGCGTGTCCTCCAAGGGCAAGAAGCCGTTTTCGAAGCCGCCTGGCGCCAAGGGCACGGGCAATATGACGCTGCCAACGTAATGGCGCATCAGCATAATGATCAGCATGGAGCGTCCACGATGAATTCCACTACCCCAGCCGTCGCAGTGACGGGCCAATCCGCACGCGGCGAGCGCGCCGCCAGCCACCAGTCGCACGATTCGATTGGCGCCATCCTGATCCGCAACGGGCGCCTGTCGGTGACCGACGCCGACAAGGTGATGCGCGCCTCGATCGAACGCAATCTGCGCTTTGGCGACGCCGCTGTCGAGATGGGTCTGTTGACCGCTGCCGACATCGAGCTGGCCCTGTCGCGCCAGTACGATTATCCCTACCTGCTGGCCGGCCAGAGCGCCATCAGCGATGAGGTGGTTGCCGCCTATGAACCGTTCACCGCGCGCGTCGAATCGCTGCGCGCGCTGCGCAACCAGTTGCTGTGGCGCTGGTTCGAAACGGGTGACGAGCGCCGCGCACTGGCGATCACCAGCGCCGAATCGGGCGATGGCCGCAGCTTCCTTGCCGCCAACCTGGCCGTGGTGTTTTCGCAGCAGCACCAGCGCACCTTGCTGATCGATGCCGACCTGCGCGCACCGCGGCAGCACGCACTGTTCGGTCTGGAAAACCGCGCCGGCCTGTCGGCCGTGCTGGCCGGCCGCAGCGGGCACGAGGCGATCCAGCGCGTACCGGCGCTGGTCGACCTGTCGGTGTTGACGGCCGGCGCGCTGCCGCCGAACCCGTCCGAACTGCTGGGCTCGCCGGCATTTGGCCGCCTGCTGCGCGAACTGGGCGCCGATTACGACGTGATCCTGATCGACACGCCGGCCGGCGCCGAGTATGCCGACGCCCAGGTCGTTGCCAGCCGCGCCGGCGCCGCCGTGATGGTGGCGCACAAGAACCACAGTCACTACAAGAAGATGCGCGACCTGGTCGACCTGTTGACCGACGCGCGTGTCCACCTGGTGGGAACGGTGCTCAACGAGTACTGATCGATGATGACGATGCCCCACCTGTTTATTTGCTGCGTGCGCCCCGGGGCGCCGACGTTGCCCCTGTTGGGTTGCGCCTGCCAGGGCATGGTGCAGGGTTGACTGTGCGAATCGCGTACCTGATCCTCGCGCACGACCAGCCAGCGCATTTGCAGCGGCTGGTCGCGGCCCTGGCCGCGCCCGGTGCTGCATTCTTCGTGCACATCGACGCGAAGTCGGACCTGGCCGCATTTGCCGCACTGGCCCCGGCAGTCACGTTCTGCAAGCGCCGCGTCAATGGTGCCTGGGGCGATATTTCCCTGGTCAAGGCAACGCTGGAATTGATGCGGTGCGCAGCGGCCGCGCCAGGCGGCTTCGACCGTTATGTCTTGCTGAGCGGCGCCTGCTATCCGCTGTATACGCCCGCGGATATTCAGGCGTTTTTCGAGCGCCATCGCAGCACCGAGTTCATCGAGGCGTTTGCGCTGCCTGACACCCGGTATGGCAAGACGCTCGAGCGCATCGCGCGCGTGTCGATCCGCAAGAGCAAGCCGCTGGGCCGCTTTCGCTGGCCGCTGCAGCATTTCCTGAACAGGGTGCTGCCGCTGCGCGATTACCGCAAGGTATTGACAGGCGAGCTGGTCACCGGTTCGCAGTGGTGGTGCTTGAGCGGCGACGCCGTGAAGTATGTGCTGGACGTGACGGCGCGCGCGCCGCAGGTGTACCGGTTCTGCAAGCTGGTCGATTGTCCCGACGAATTCTATTTCCAGTACATCCTGTGGAATTCGCCGTTCAGAGCCAGCATCAGCCACAGCCTGACGTTCACCCGCTGGTCGCCCGGCAAGACGGGGCCGGACATGCTCGATGCCAGTTATCTGCCCCAGTTTGCGGGGCCGGTGATCCACGCATCCGAGTTCAAGAACAGCCCTGGCGAACGGCGCGAGGTGCTATTTGCGCGCAAGTTTTCCGCGGCATCTGCGCCCGTGCTCGACGCGATCGATGCCATGGCGGCAGGACGTCAGCCGGCCATGCGCGGCGAAGAAGAAATCAGCTCTAAATAAGGTAAAGAATGGCCCGAATTGATATTTTATTGCCAGTGAAAAACGGCAAGGACTACCTGGCGGAAGCGATCGACAGTGTCATCGCCCAGACCTACACCGACTGGCGCCTGCTGGTGCTCGATCACGGTTCGACCGATGGCAGCGTCGAGATGGCCCAGGCGTATCATGCGCGCGACCCGCGTATCGAGGTGCATTCGTTCCCGCAGGCGAAGGGCTTGTCCGGCCTGTTAAATTGCGGCATCGACATTGCCGACTGCGAATTCATCATGCGGCATGACGCCGATGATATTTGCCTGCCGGACCGCATGGCGCTGACACTGGCCGCGTTCGAGGCGCAGCCGGAATGCATCGTTGTCAGTGGCCAGGCCGACGTCATCGACGCTGCCGGTAACAAGCTCGACGATCTGCGCCTGCCGGTGGGCACGGCCCGCATCGGCGCGGCCAGCCTGTTCCGTAATCCGGTGTCGCATCCGGCCTCGACGTTGCGCTTCGACCCGGTCCAGAAGATGGGTGTGCGCTACGGTATCGACATTCTGAAAATCCTGCCCGAGAACGAGCGCATCGATGTGCCGTCGCTGGCGGAAGACTATTTCCTTTTCGGCCAGCTCGCGATCCTGGGTAAGGTGACCAATCTGCCGCAGAAACTGCTGAAATACCGCTGGCACGGCAAGAACGTCAGCATCACCAGTTTCACTGAACAGATGGAAGTCTCGCTGGCGATTTCGCGCTCGCTGACGCGCTCGTTCTGCACGATGCACAACTTGCCGTGGTTCGATCCGGCGCCGTTCTGCAACCACGGCGGCATCCTGATGGACGTCGGTGGCCAGCGCAACTTCGACGCCGAATTCGAGAACATGGCGCGCAGCGTGCGCAAGGTGTTTGGCGCGTCGCCCGAGATCGAACGCGAGCTGCGCTATCGCAAGGCGATTTCGACCCGCAACTGGGCCTCGCTGCTGTGGCGCTACAACCGCTTCCGTTCCGGCGATATCACCGAAACGGGCGAGTGGCACGCGGTGCGTGGCTGGCTCGTGCGCCGGTATCCGGGCAAGCGCCGCATCCGCGTCGCGCCGCAACTGGTCTAGTGGCAGTAGGGAATGGTAAAGAGATCAGTGCAACTGCTTAACTGGCTGAGGGAACCCTTCGGCGTTCCGACCTGGACCATCATGGCCCTGGTCGTCCTGAGCCTGTCCGTCGGCGCCGTGATCCCCATGTTTGGCGACAGCATGGGGTACCAGTTCGGCCGCCTGGCGGCGCTGCCTGCCTTGCTGCTGCTGGGTGTGCTGCTGATCTACGACTATAAAAAGCTGGTGATGCTGATCCTGCTGTTCCGCTCGGTCGGCGACATGGTGCTGGAATCGACGCAGTTCGGTATCGGCAGCGTGCGCATGGGTATCGGCGGCCTGATCAACCTGTTCGTGATCATCATCGCGTGCATGATGGTGATGGAAAAGCCGAAGGCGTTTCCTGGCCGGCTGGCGCGTTTCTGGTTGCCGTTTGTCGTGATGATGAGCGTGGGCCTGGTGCTGTCGTACGAAAAGACCAACGCGCTGAAAATGTATCTGGGCATCGTGTCCAACTTTGCGATCTTCATGATTGCGATTTACATCGTCCGCTCGAACGAGGACTTCAACAAGGCCATCCGCCTGGTGATGTATTCGTCGCTGCTGCCCACGCTGTATGCGCTCGTCGATATCGCGCTGCATATGCGCGGCGGGGACTTCCGCCTGCAGTCGACGTTCTCGCATCCGAACGTGCTGGCGTTCTACCTGACGCTGGTGCTGGTGCTGGGGCTGTACATGCTCAAGAGCCCGCTGTACAACATCACGCCGCGTGGGCGTATCGCCATCTGTATGTATATGCCGATGCTGATGGTGCAGCTACTGCTGACGCAGACGCGCAGCGCCTGGCTCGCGTGTTTCCTCGTGTTCGTGCTGTATGCACTGATCTTCAAGCGCAGCTATCTGCTGTACCTGCTGCTGCTGCCGTTGCTGCTGTTCGTGCCATCGGTGAACGAACGCCTGATGGACCTGGGGCAGGGCAACGAAGTGGTGCGCAACGCGCAGCTCAACTCGTTCGCGTGGCGCGTGATGCTGTGGGAATCGGCCATCGGCTGGATGGAAACCAAGCGCATGCTCCTCGGCTATGGACTGGACGGCTTTGGTTACCACGTGGGGACGTTCTTCCCGATGGACCGCACGATCCGGTGGGATGCGCACAATGTCTATGTGCAGTTCTTCTTCGAGATGGGTGCCGTCGGCTTGCTGTGCTACCTGTGGCTGTACGCCCGCGTGCTGGGCACGCTGCGCACACTGGCCCGCATCGATCCCGTGTCCGGGTTCCTGATGCTGGCCATCGTGATCCAGTATCTGATCGTGTCGTTCTCGGACAATATGTTCCGCTACCTGGTGTTCAACTGGTACCTCTGGTTCATTGTCGGCGGCGCGTGCGCGCTGGTGAACCTGCATCCAGTCAGCAAGGCGCGCACGGCCAGGGCCGGTGCAGCACGCCACGGGGCCGGTCTGTCTGGCCTGCCGGGCAATCATGAAGGAAAAGTATGAACATCGCGTACCTGGTGAACCAGTACCCCAAAATCAGCCACAGTTTCATCCGACGCGAAATCCTGGCGCTCGAGCGCCAGGGCTACAACGTGCAGCGCCTCGCCATGCGGGGCTGGAAAGATGAATTGCGCGACGAGGAAGACATCCGTGAGCGCGCTGTGACGCGCTATGTGCTCCAGGACGGCGCGCTGGCCATGGCCATGGACGTCGTGCGCATGGCCGTCAAGCGGCCGGGCCGGTTTGCTAAGGCGCTGGCCCTGGCCTGCAAGATCGGCTTGCGGGCCGATCGCCCGTTGCCGCTGCACCTGATCTACCTGGCAGAAGCCTGCCGGATCGTGCCGTGGATGGCGGCGCATGGCGCGCGCCACCTGCACGCGCACTTCGGTACCAATTCCACCGAAGTGGCGATGCTGGCGAGCATGCTCGGTGGCCCGGCCTACAGCTTCACCGTGCACGGGCCGGAAGAATTCGACAAGCCCGAACTGTTGTGGCTGGGTGAAAAGATCCGCCGTTCGGCGTTCGTGGTTGCCGTCAGCTCGTTTGGCCGCAGCCAGCTGTTCCGCTGGGCGGCTTACGCCGACTGGGCCAAGGTGCAGGTGGTTCACTGCGGCATCGACCCGGGCTTTCACGCAGTAGCGCCGCGCCCGAGCCCGGCTGCGCCGCGGCTGGTGTGCGTAGGCCGCCTGTGCGAGCAGAAGGGCCAGATGCTGCTGGTGCGGGCGGTCCAGGCCGTGGTGGCCAAAGGGATCCCGATCCATCTGGTGCTGGCCGGTGACGGCGAAATGCGCGGCGAGATCGAGGCGCTCATTGCCGCCAACAATCTGGGCAGCCACATCAGCATCACCGGCTGGATCAACGGCGACCAGGTGCGCGAAGAAATGCTGTCGGCGCGCGCCATGGTCTTGCCGAGCTTTGCCGAGGGCCTGCCGGTCGTGGTGATGGAAGCGATGGCGCTGCGGCGCCCGGTATTGACTACCTATATCGCCGGCATTCCCGAACTGGTGCGCCATGGCGAGACGGGCTGGCTGTTCCCGGCTGGCGATGTGGAGGCGCTCGCTGCCGCACTGGAAGCGTGCCTGGCGGCGACGCCGGCACAGCTCGAGGCGATGGGCGAAGCCGGCCATCGGCGCGTGCTGGCGCGCCACGCCGTCGACACCGAAGCGGCGAAACTGGCGCAACTGATGCGCCAGACCGGGGCTTGACGCGCATGCTGGCGGGCCCGTTGGCCCGCCGGTGCCGCTCGCTCACGACCGCAATTTTTTCGCACTCCGGGAACACGATTCATGATTAGCTGGACAAGAGATATCTACCTCAAGCTGCGCTGGCGTTTGAAAATGCTGGCGCTGCACACCAGGCGCGAACTGGACTGGCTGACACAAGGCCGGCGCTATGCGCGCCGCCAGCGTGCCGGCACCGGCGTGATCGTATCGCTGACGTCGTATCCGCCACGTTTTGGCACGCTGCACCTGACCCTGAAATCGTTGCTGTCGCAGTCCCATGTGGCCGATCGCACCATTTTGTGGATCGCGCGCGGCGACATGGCCGCGCTGCCACCGGCAGTGACGAAGCTGCGCGCCGCCGGACTGGAAATCGTCCCGTGCGACGACCTGAAGTCGTACAAGAAAATGATCCCGTTACTGCAGCAGGGCTGCAACGCGCCGATCGTGATTGCCGACGACGACGTCCATTACTGGCCGGACTGGCTGGCGCAACTGATGGCGGCGCGTGATCCTGCGCGGCTCGAGGTGATCTGCCACCGGATGCACCGCGTGAAGCTGGGCGCCGACGGGCTGCCTGTCGCTTACAACGAATGGGAGTTCGAGACGGCCAATACGGAATCGAGCACATTGAATTTCCCGACCGGGATCGGCGGCGTGCTGTATCCGCCGAATGTCTTCGGTTCTGAAGTGCTGAATGTCGACGCCTTCACGGCCCATTGCCCGCGCGGTGACGATATCTGGTTCTGGTGGATGGCGCGTGCCAACGGCGCCACCTTCAAGCGCGTGCCGCATCAACAAGAGATCCATACCTGGGAAGGCACCCAGGAGGTCGCGCTATGGAAAGACAATCTGGGCGCCATGATGAACGATAACCAGATCCGGGCGATGATCGGTGCCTACGGCTTTGATACAGAAAGAAAAACAACATAATGTCTGCAATGTCCAATGCGCGATGGCTGACGCTGTCGCAGGCTTCAAGAATCATCCTGCAGCTTATTTCGCTGACCATTCTCTCGCGGCTGCTGCCGCCTTCCGAATACGGTTTGCTGGCGATGGCAACCGTCGCCACCAATTTCGCCTTTCTGCTGCGCGACATGGGCACTGGCGCGGCCGTCGTGCAAAAGGAAAACCTGACCGAGCAGACCACGAGCACCGTGTTCTGGCTGAACATGGCGATGGGCTTGTTCCTGACGCTGGCCCTGGTCCTCGCATCGCCATTTCTGGCAGCGTACTTCCGTATCGACCGGCTGGCACCGGTGCTGTGCCTGCTGTCGATCGTGTTCCCGATCACCAGCGCCAGTGCCGTGCACCAGTCGCTGGTGGAGCGCCGGTCGGGCTTCAAGACGCTCGCGCGCATCGAGATCGTGTCATCGGTCGTCGGTCTCACGGTCGCCATCACGCTGGCCTATATGGGCTACGGCGTGTACAGCCTGGTGTGGAATTCACTGGTCTCGGCGGCGCTCTCGTCCACGCAATTGTGGCTGGCCAGCCCATGGCGGCCGAAGAAAATCTGGAGCGCGCCCGAACTGCGGTCCCTGTGGGGCTTCAGCGGCAATCTGACGGGTTTTAACTTCATTAACTTTTTCGCGCGCAACGCTGACAGCATGGTGATCGGCCGCGTATTGGGCTCGGTGCAGCTGGGCATTTACGGCCAGGCCTACAAGGTCATGATGTTCCCGTTGCAAAGCATGAGCTATGTCGCGGGCCGGGCCTTGTTCCCGGTGATGAGCCGGCAGCAGGCCGAGCGCGACAAAATGGCAGGGCTGTATTTCCGCGCGCTGGCCATGATCGCCACCCTGACGGCGCCGATGATGGCGGGTTTGTGGGTCTTGCGTGAGCCGTTCGTTGCCATCGCACTGGGCAAGCAGTGGGCGCAGGTTCCGATCGTTCTGGCCTGGCTGGCGCCGGTGGGCTTTCTGCAATCGCTGATTTCGACGACGGGTTCTGTCTTCATGTCGACGGGCCGCACCGATCTGATGATGCGACTGGGCCTGCTGGGCTCCGTGCTGCAGGTCGGCAGCTTTTTCATCGGTGTGAATTGGGGTATCGAGGGCGTTGCGGCCTGCTATCTGGTCGCCAATATCCTCAATGGTCTGCCGCACTTCTATTACGCGACGCGCGAATTGCACACGAGCCTGACCAGCCTGCTGCGCGTGATCTGGCAGCCCGTCATGTACTCGATGGTGATGGTCGCGGTCATTTATCCGCTGTTCAACATGCTGTCGAACGGCGGTCATGCACCGCAGACGATCCTGATTACCGTTACCCTGACGGGCGCCGTGATCTACGGGGCATTGACCCTGATGTTTTCGAAAGCAGTGGTACAGAGCTGCAAACAAATGATCGGCATGAAGGCCGGGTGATCGTGCCCGGCATGCTGCCCATCCCGCGCTGTTACACCTTATCGAGATCGACGACGTGCATATGGAAAACCTGATTACCGTTTATATACCCACCAAGAACCGCCTCGATCTGTTGAAGCGCGCCGTCAATTCGGTGTTGTCGCAGACGCACCGGCCGATCGAACTCATTATCGTGTCGGATGGGTCGACCGATGGCACGTGCGACTATGTGAACGGGCTGGACGAAAACATCGCGATCACGCTGATTCACAACGACACGTCGGTGGGCGCCTGCGCGGCGCGCAATCTGGCCATTCAGGTGGCGCGAGGCGAATTCATCACCGGTCTGGACGACGATGATATTTTTCTTCCGCACCGACTGGCGACCTTTCTGGCCGCCTGGCGGCGCCAGCAGGAAAGCGGCGTGCGCTTCTCGTGCCTGTTCGACCGGCGCATCATCAACGACGGCGACAGCGTGGCGCTGTGGGACACGCAAGCGTCGGTCTCGGCCGAAGAGATCGTCCAGTCGAACGCTGTCGGCAACCAGGTGTTTACCACGCCGCAGCGCATGAAGGACGCCGGCGCCTTCGATCCGGCGATGCCAGCGTGGCAGGACTGGGATATGTGGGTGCGGCTGATCAAGACCGGCGGCCCGGCGTACAGCATTCAGGCCAATACCTACATCATGGATATCTCGCACGAATTCGAGCGGATCACCAAGAAGTCGTCCGAGAAAATCGTTCGCGCTGCCCACCTGTTTTATGAAAAGCACTGCCAGCCCGGTGACCGGGCCGGCTTGCTGTATTCGCTGGCAGGGTACGACCAGATCCGGCTGACGCTCAGCGATCTGGGCGTCATGCTGCGCTCAAAACATGCCAAATTCGCGCTGAAGAAGATCAGGGCCGGCAAGTTCAAGATGTCGCTGGCCAATTCGATCCGCTAGATCGGCGGGCGCTTGCGGCCCCAGCGCTGCAACGCCGGCTATGGCGGCCAGATCTACCATCCAAAAATTCAATCGTTGTGTTATGCCGCCCAAATTGCCAGGGCAGGGCGCCGCGCGTAGCCTGAATTCGCTGGCACACACAACCCGACTTGAGGAGATCTGGCATGAACTTCTTCATGGTTACCACGAAATTCCCGCACGGCCTGTTGCACAGTTCCGAACTCGCTGGCAAGGTAAAGGCCGCGCACGAAGGCTACCGCAAGGCAGCGCCGTCGTTCGACATCGTATCGAGCTACAAGATCGACGCTGACACGACGATCGACATCGTCGAGGCAGACACCGAGGACGAGGCCCGCAAGGCAATTGCCGCGATCATGCACGCCACCGGCACCCACGTGAATATCGCGCCGATCCAGACCTTCCGGTCGCACATGCGTTCGCTGCGGACCGGCAAGAAGTAACCCACGGCCCGGGCCGCATCACCATGCTCGTCCATCCTGCGCACGCCTCCGGCGAGCACCCCTTGCCAGCACCTGCACGCACGCCGGCGCCGCGCGGTTTCGACGATGCGCTGTGGACCAGCATCGGCGACCTCATCTTCGGTCCGGAGCGCTGGGCCGCTGCGCCGGGTGAGGTAGCGGCGATCCTGCGCCTGCTACGGCTGGCACCGGGCGCAAGCGTGCTCGACATGCCATGTGGTACCGGACGGCACAGCATGGCGCTGGCGGCCGCCGGGCATCGGGTTGCCGGGGTGGACCGCTGCGAGCAATACCTGGCAGAAGCGGCGGTGCGATCGCAGGGCGCCGGGCTGACGGTCGACTGGGTTGCTGCCGACATGGGCGATTTCCGGCGTGCCGGCGCGTTCGACGCTGTTCTTAACCTGAACACGTCGTTTGGCTACTTTCGCGATGATGCCGACAACCTGCGGGTATTGCAGAACATGTACGTGTCATTGAAGAACGACGGGCAGATCCTGATCGACATCACCACGCGCGACCAGCTGTCGAGATCGTTCCATCCGTACAAGGTGCGCGACATCGACGGCGTTCGCTACGAGGAGATCACCCGGCTCGACCACGAGCACGGCTGGCTTTCCAAAGAGGTGATTGTCGCGCGGGACCACGAGCGACAGTCGCTGGCCTGGGGCCGCCGCATCTATGACACGGAGGAACTGGCCCGCCTGCTGGCCGCCGCCGGCTTCACGGCCGTGCAGTATTACGACGGCTTCGGCGGCAATGCCTACCACGCCGGCGCCGCCCGGCTGGCGCTGGTCGCCACGAAGACAAACCCTTAGCTGTCCATGCGCGGGAGGTGCAACCAGCACAATCCATACACACCACGGTAGCCCAGGCAACACCCACATCCAACCGAACGGGAGAATAAAATGAGCGATATTGCCGAAGTAACCAAGCCACTGTCGATTTGCGGTCTGCGCCGGGAAATTGATAACCGGCCGCAGTTGAAGTTCCGTCTTGCTTCCGCACTCAGCGAGGTGCTTGGCAAGGAACACCTGGCGCTGAGCGCCGGCGCACTTGGCAGCCTCAGCTTCTGCTCGTATGACGAACTGGAGAAGATGGGCGTGCGCCCGCCGCACGGCGAGTGGACTATCTGAGCGGTGCCCGCGATGATTGCACAGGAAACATTGTGCGAGCATCCATCCGCGACGGTCGCGTTTGAACCAGTCGGTTCCGGCGTCTACGTCGCGGATGCGCTCTCACCGGCGCGCTGCGCCGCCATCGTCAACGAGTTCCGCGGCCATGACCAGTGGAAGGCGGCCAAGATCACGCGCTATGAGTATGACGAAGCCACTGGTGCCGGACAGATGCGGGTGGTGCTCGATCCGGCCAGGCGGATCGCCGAGCGGGTACATTTCGCCGATGTCGATCTCGCCGACTTCCCCGCTGCCGGCGTGTTTTTCGACTTTGTCCGCCAGCAGGTGCTGCCATTCATCCACGGGGAATACGGGTTGGCGAGCGAGCAATTCGGGGAGGCGGAAATCGTGCGCTATCCGCCTGGTGGCGTTTTCATCCCGCATTCCGACTCCAACAAACTCAAACCGTACCGCGCGTTCAGCGTCATCCTCTACCTCAACGACAGCTTCACCGGAGGAGAAACGAGCTTTCCCACACTCGATTACCGCTGCGTGCCCAGGACCGGGCGCGTACTGCTGTTCCCGTCTCATCTGCTGCATGGCGGAGAAACCGTACGCGATGGTGAAAAGCAGATCATCGTGTTGTGGGTGTTCTACCCGGGCCACGTCGACAACTGAACCGGCTTGTTCAAGCCCGCTTCCTGAATCCGGGGAGCGGGTTGTCCCTTGATCGATGCCGGGCGCTACGCGGGGCGACCGAGCAGTTTTTTCAGCTGGCGCTTGATGAGCGCCTTGCTTTGTACTTTGAAGTGGCGCAGCTTGCCGACGACGGTCCAGAACGTATTGAGCTTGACGATCGATTCCGTCAGCCGGTAGTAGTGGGACGTGAACAGCTTGGCGTGGCTGCGCTGATTCAAGATCGAATACACGAGGCCACTCTCGCGGCTATCGATCAGCCGGTACGGCTCGGTCGCGATCAAAGGATGGATCGCCAGTGTATAGGCGACCGGCCCGGTCAACCTGAACGTGCCATGCGCACCGGTGTCATTGCGCCACGGCAGATAACGGTCGATATTGGCCAGCACCGACAGGATCACGGCGCGCAGGAATGGATGGCCCGGCGCGCAGATGATGTGCCACTGCTGGTATTCGCCGCGGTCGATATGCGCCAGCTCGCGGTGGATGCCCCAGCCGAGGCGGTCCAGGTTATCTGGATCGTCCCATTGCCCCAGCAGATAGCGATCCGACGGCGTAATGAAGTCGTCGAATGGGCGCGTCATCGTGCTCTTGATATCCAGGTAGGCGCCGCCGACTTTATACAGCAGCAGATAGCGGAACAGGTCAGCGCGCGCTGCACCGTAGTTTGGATTGATCCGCTCGTAATAGCGCAGAATCTTCGCGCCGTAGTGCTCCAGAATGAATTGCTTCATCATGGGCTCGTCGTACCGGGTGTGCGTCCAATCGGGATTGAGCCGCTTGATGAAGTCGACGTTGTTCGCCAGCTCTTCGGTAAAGGTCCGCGCGCCGAAAAAGCATTGGTGGATCTGCTTGGGAATGGCGTTCCCCATCGCGAAGACAGGGAGGTCGTATTTCTCGGCGCGGTTAGCCATTGCGTGCTTCGTGTTCAATCAATCTTCTCCTGATCCGGTCTGCAGCGTTCAAGCGCAACAATCCATTGCGCGCAACAGCGCGCCGTCACTGTCGCTGAATTTGCGCGCGAATAGCATCGGCCCACTGCCATAGACATCGTCGGCGCCAAATTGCGGTTTGGTGCGGAAGTAGTCCACGTGGCGTGCCGACATATTGGCCGGGCTGGCGCCGCCGGCGCTCCAGTCGGTATAGGTCAGGTTGCGCCTGACGTTGGCCATCAACGGTGAATTTCCCAGAATGGTATGCAGGAACGTCTCGTCCGCATATTGGGTTCCCTTGAAAAACCGGACCAGTGCCGGATTGCGCTCGGTGTAGTCGACGAGGTAGTCGCACGCCGCTCGCGTCAGCGCCCACCAGGTCGAGCCACCATAAGGGGTCAATGCGCCGAGTGCAGGCTGGTAATCGCGCACGCGCGGGATGATGCGGGCTTTGAGCAAGACGCGCAGGGTCAGGCGCTGCAGGGGCGACAAGGTCGGGCGCAGTGTGTACGTGGTCAGGCGCGCGAGTGGTTTGCCGGCCGCTGCAGAGGGCATCGGCACGAGATTGATGTATTCGGCGGCCGGCTCGTCGGCGAAGAACGCGTTGATGGACGCTGTCGGCCATAACGGATAATCGACGCCACTGAGCAGAACGAAGCGCGTGAAGGGGCCTGCGGCGAGTGCCGCTTTCATTAACAGCAGAATCGCTTCCACCTGGGAGAAGTCGCCCCAGTGCACGGCAACTGGCGCCGGCAATAGCGTGACGTCATCCGCCTTCAGGTGCGCAAATACACGTTGATCGGCTTTCTTGTCCACATGGATGAAGAACGCCGTTCCCTCCGAGCGCAGGCGCGCGATCAACCGCTGCAGGTGTGCGGGGTTGCCATGCGCCAGTAATAAATAAGCGATCAATTCTGTCTCCGTGTATTCCACGATGAAGTGTTCATCCCGTCGAAGGCGCAGACGCAGACGCAGGCACGTGTTTCAACTGACGGCATGGGCTCAATCGCGGCGTGGCTGGCGGTTGGCCAGTTGCGTCATCAATTCCGTCAGGCGCGCCGCAGCCGCCGGGAAGGTAAATTTGTCGAGCGACGCCTGGCGTGCATTGCGCGACAACGCGCCCCGCAGTGCGGCGTCTTCCCAGACCGTGCGCAGCGCGCGCACCATGGCCGGTACATCGTTCGGTGGCACCAGCAAGCCATCGACGCCGTCGACGACATAATCACCCGTCCCGGCGCAGGCAGTGGCCACCATGGGCACGCCGCGCATCATCGATTCGATGACCGTCACCTGGCCCGAAGGCGCATTCACGTCCGCGATGGGAATGACGTTCACGCGCGAGTGCAGCGCCAGCTGGTGGCATTGCGCCAGCGTCAGGTTGGAGCGAAAGCTCACGCAGGGCGGTGCCTGGATATGGGCGGTGGCGTGCGTCCCGGCGACGATGATCGTCTTGTAGCCCAGCTGCCCGGCAGCCTCGGCAAGCAGCGCGTAATCGCGGTTGGCTGTGCCCAGCGCAACGATATATGGGTCATCAAGCTCGTCCGTCCAGATATCGGTATCCGGCAATTCAGCGCTGAGCGGCACGAAGACAAAGCGCTCGCGCGGCAGCCCCAGCCAGGCGCTGTAGATATCGATCTCGGCCCGCGAATGCACGACAAACAGGTCGACCGCCGGCAGGCAGAAGCGGGCCAGCTTGCCCTTGATCCCGCCGTAAGGCTGGGCCAGGTTGAAGCACCACGCAATCAGTGGCACGTTCTTGCGGCCACTGAGCGTTTTGAGCAGCGCGACAATGACGGCCAGCTGCGGGAACGCCGTGACGATGCCGGTCGGGTGCTTGCCGAACGTTTGCCTGAAACCCCGCCAGCCGTGGCGCAGGTAATCGAACCATTCGCGGCGCGACGATACGGCGCGTGAACGGTCGTGATCGTAATCGGCCGGCACCTGCCGGGTGCGGTGCAGGCGTGCGTCGATGAACGGCATCAACCAGCCAGGCCAGGTAGTCTTAACGAACGGCGACAATACGAGCCAATCCATGCTGCACGATCCAATCAAATGAAAAACAAGGGTTGCCGATGTCAGCCCACGGAGCCAGGAAGGCCACGGAGCAGGAACTCGACATTCTGCAGGCGCATCGTGCGGCGCAGCGAAGCGCTGCCAGCGTCCACGCTCAGGGCCATGCCCGTTCTACTCTGATGGCCGTACAACAGCAGCAGCAGGCCAAGCGCAGCGCTATCGAGGCTGCAATCGTCGCGCAACACGACATGCATCCGGCGTGGCTGCGCCGTGGCGCGCGCGAGGGTAGTGCGCAGTATGCCGAGCGTTGTGTCACGCCAGGCGCCGCCCAGCGTCAATGTGTACAGCTGGCCATCGTCGCTTTCCTGCAGGACAGGCGCAGCGCTGGCCGCGCGCAGACGCCTCGCGTCGATTGCCGCAGGCAGTGCGCGCGTGGTGAGCAGGCGCACGAGCGCCATGCCGTCGCTCCAGTAGCGCCGCCAGAGCGCCGGTTCTTCCTTGATGCGCCACACCCACTCCAGGCCCAGCCGGCCCACGAGGGAAGGGGCGCGGCTGACGGTGCCTGCGACAAAGTTGACCACCGCGCCCAGATGACTGACGAGCGGCGTGTTCAGTGCGGCCAGATTGTGTTCGATCCAGGCCTGCCCGCGCTTGGCGCCCAGCGACACGACGAGCAGGTCGGCATGGCTGGCGTTGATGCGGTCGATGATAGCCGGCGTGCTCATGTCGTCGATCGTCCCGAAGCCTGGCGAATACGCCCCCACACAGCGCATGCGGCCCTCGCCGGCGTTGAGCACATCGGCGGCCTGCTGCGCGACGCCATCCGGTCCACCAAAGAAAAACACACCCAGCGGCATGGCGCGCTGGTCACGCAGGCGTTCGAAGACGGTCGCCCCCGCAACGCGGTCGGTGAACGGCAACCCCAGCAACTTTGCCAGCCATACGACCGGCATGCCATCGGCAAGCGACAGCGACGAGCGCAGCACCGAGTCGCGGAACACCGGATCCTGCTGGCTGGTGATCAAAAAGTTCAGATTGGGCGTGGAAAAGAAGCAGCGCTCGCCACTGCCGGCGCGCGCCAGCAGCAAGTCGACGGTTTGCTGCATGTCCAGCGCGTCGAACGGCAGGCCCAGCACGCAATACACGGGGCGCGTGAAGTCGGTGACGACAGGCGCACGGTCGTGTGGGGTCAGCACAAGATTATTCACTGTCACGTTTTGACCTTACCCATGAAACTTGACGACGGAACAGAAAGCGGAAATACAGCGGTATTTTCGCCAGAACATACACAACAGCCAGTGCCAGCTCTTTGCCGCTCAGCACCGCGCGGCCGTGACGCCACCACGACAGCAGGATCGCCACGCCCAGCGCGGCGCCCGCCAGCACGCCCAGCAGCAGCGGCGCAACCGGGCCGCCGGCCAGGGCAAGCAGCAAGCTCAATCCAGTGAGCGCGCAGACCAGCAGCACGAGCAGCGCCAGCGGCGGCACGCACAGGTCGAGGCCAAATGCGAACAGACTGGCACTACGGCGACGGATGGCGCCAAGCAGCGCAGCCGGGGCAGCGCTGGCAATGACGCTCAGATGGCCGTGCTCCCAGCGCGTACGCTGGCTTTGCACGCCTTCGGCGCTGCTCGGGAAATGGCTGTACACGAGCGCGTGCGGACAGAACATCGGCGGGGTGCCGGCCAGCGCCAGGTCCAGGCCAAGTTTCATGTCTTCCACGATGTGGCCGGTCGCGAGGTTGGCACTGCGGATCGTTTGCCATGGGAACGCCATGCCGGTGCCCATCAACTGGCATGGCCAGCCGAGCCGGAACCAGCCCAGCGGTCGGACCTTGTTTTTCACCAGCCAGGCAAATTCGGCGATTTTTTTCAGCGGTCCGCTACCGGCCGGCGCGTGCATCAGGTACAGCGCCTGCACTGGCCGGCCATGGTGGGCGGCCAGCGTTGCCAGGCGCGCAAGCGCGCCTTCGCCAACGATGCAGTCGGCGTCGACAATCACGACGACGTCCGGCGGCGCGGCGGCCAGGGCGTTCACGCCGAAGTCCAGCGCATAGCCCTTGCCGCGCAGTTGTGCGTGGCTGCGCTCGATCACCTGGGCGCCGGCCTGGCGGGCCACGTCGGCGGTGCGATCGGAGCAATTGTCGGCAACGACAAGGATACGGTCGTTGGCGCCCAGTTGCGGTTGCAGACTCGACAGGGTGGCGAGCAAGCCTCCCTCTTCGTTGTGGGCAGGGATCAGGACGGCGATGCTCGGACGCGGGCCGGGCACGGGTGCTGCGCTGCGTACAGGACGCCACGCCGGCAGCGCCTGAGCGAACAGGACCGTCACTGGCACCAATATGATGCACAGCAACATCAGCAGGGCGATCGAAAACGCGTGAATCAAGGGACTGTTTTCCTAAAAAATGGATGGCCAGGGCCTGTGAGGCTGGACACGGCGGCTTGCAATAGCAACGCCACGGGGGTGGTAACACTGACAGCCATAAGGGCCGAACGCGCTATTTACCGCTATTTTGATCAATAGCAATATCATAAGCGAAATTTCAGATGCATGAATGGTAACGAACGCACGTGTCGATCAAGGCGCAGTCAGCGTTATCTGTTGATGACGCTGATAGCGACACTGAGCAATTGTTCTGGAGATGTAACCCGCTCACCATCCAGCGCCCAGCGCCAGCCCAGGTAATTGGGCAGGTAGCGCGACGCCACGCCACGAAAGCCCTGTAGCCAGGACTTGAAACGCTGGTGGTAGGCATTCACGTTCTGCACATGGATGGCGAGGTTGCCCAGTCGCCTCGCACGCACTCCGGCGCGCAAGTTGACCGTCTCGTGCGCGATTCTGTGCTTGCGTGCGAAGGCGCGGTAGGCAGCATGGCTGTCACTGACAAGCAACGCCTGCCGGTCGAGCCTGGGCAGCAAGTCACGCTCGAGTTGCGTAGCCGTGAGCGCACCGCGCCCAGTGACGGCATCGATCGTGCGCCCCTCGCGGTCGCGCGCGACCAGGATGCAGTCCAGTTCACTGGAAATGCCCCGCTTGGCAGCGCAGCCGCCGCGGCGGCGCGGTGGCCGATCGAGCGTGCGCGAACCTTTTTGCGATTCGAGCAGAAATGTTTCGTCAGCTTCGACGATGCCGTTAAGCGCCGCGGGCCGGTCGAACTTGACCCAATGCAGGAAGCGGTGGCGCCAACGAAAGGCCGTGTTGCGGTGTACCCCGATCCGATCTGCTGCCTTGCGTACGGGGAGCGAATCGAGCAGCACCTGCGAATACGCAAGCCATTTGGCTTTGTGCCTGAGGCGCGCGAGTGGCGTACCGGTCAGGTCGTTAAAGGTCCGGCCGCAGACACAGCAGCGGTAGCGCTGCAAGTCGTTCGCGAAACCATGCCGGTAGCAACGCTCGTTGCCGCATCTGGGGCAGCAGCGGCCTGCCGCTCTGACCTCAGTGATGAGCGCAACCACCTGATCGAGCCCGGCTGCAGGATGCAGGGCATCGAGCACTTGCCGGCGCTGGGGCTGATTCAGCGAAGGCAGTTTTGCGAACCAGCCTTTGAAACGTGGCGCTTTCATGATGGACTCCTGACGCTGGGACAGGGGTCAGACCATTGAAGTGCTCTTCAGTTCAAAACTAGTCTCTATTTAACGTTGACTGCGCCACGAAAAAAAGCCGCGCACCCGGCGCGGCTTGACATCGCAACAGCAAACTATCAGGTTGACGGAACGAGTGTCGCGTTGACCGACGACGGGCCACTTGTCCCGCTCGACGCGATCAGCACGATCGACGCATTGGCTGGCCACAGGATGCGTACCGATTTCCCATCGACCAGATCCCACGTGTCGTGCGTGAACGTGTTGCCCGATTTCACTTGCAGTCGCAACCGGGCGCCGCCGGTGGCGCGCACCGTGAAGTTGACATACGTGCCGGCTTGCGGCTTGGCCCACTTGACCGGCGTCAAACCCGTGTTATTCGCATTCACATAAACGGTCTTGGTCGTCGTCGCAGCGAACGAGAAATCCTGCGTGATCGGATCGTAGGCAGCCGTGCTCGTGCCCGACTGACGGTACCAACCGCCGCGCATTGACACGATATTCAGGTTCTGCTGCGGTGCGTTTCTTGCTGCCATGACGTCGCCGTTGCCGTCGACCCAGGCTTGCGCCGAGGTCACCTGACGCAGGGCAGCGCGGATTTTGTCGAGCTGGTCGGCCACAGAGTTGTCCCAGCCCTTCGGCATCAGGTTGAAACCGGCATCGTTTTCGACATAGATCACAAACGGCGTACCTGTATTCCGGTCAACGACGTAGGCGCCATACAGCTTGAGCGTTTCGACGATCTTCCTCAAATCCGGGTTGACGATCGCGCTGCTGTCGAAATTCGGTGGCAGCATCAACAGCGAGCCTTGCGGAATCGCGCCGGTGTTGGCGTTTGCCGAATTGTCCGCCGCCGTCGCCGGGAAGATATAGGCGGGATTGCTGGTGCCGTTGGCCAGGCCATTGAAGGTCAACGACATGGCCAGCGCGTGCGGATAGGCCGCAAGACCATCCTTGATTTCATGCTTGCGGATCAGACCGGCCGACGCAGGGATGCCCACCGCGCGTGCGCCCTGGTAGTAGTGCGACGGATCGCCCCAGCCAGTGCCGCCCAGCTTGCTCCAGGAGTACATCGCCGCGGTCCAGCGGCCGTTCTGCTGCTTCAGCTGCCAGAACGAATGGACGATATTGGTGATCGGATCGACGATATCCGCGTGGCCGTCGGTACCGGACGCCGGCAACACGGCTGCAGGCCAGCGCGGCAAGGTGATGACGCGGTTGGTCCCGCTGTCCGGGTCAGCGACACCGACGGTGTTGGTGGCGGTCGAACCCGGGCCGACCACGGTCATCGGTGCATCGGTCGCGGAGGCGAGGAACATGCCGGTGGAATAGGCGCCGGAGGCAACGGTCGGGAAATAGCTGGACTTCGGAATCTCGAACGTACCGAAGACCGGGTTGAGCGGGCGCGAGTTCCACAGCGAATCTGCTGCATAAGGACGCAGATAGGTGCCAAAGACGTCGTTGCGCGCGCTCGAAGGGGTCGTTTGCGCCGAGGACGTCTGGGCCGACGGTATGACCGATGGGGTCGCTGTCGATGCTGGTACGGACGGGCTCACCGTGGAGGCGACGGGCGCGGTGACGACCGAACCGATTGACTGGAACACGGGTTGGCTGGCGCTGGTCGCCGGGGCGGCCTTCACGGGTGCGAGTTTGGCCGAGTCGCCGTTGTCGGCGGTTGGCGTTGTCACGGCTGCGACTGGTGCGGCGATGTTCGACACGGTCATTGCTGCGGTAGCCGAATCGGTGTCAGCGCCCCCGCCGCCGCAGGCGGCCAGCGACGTGCAAAGTAGCGTGGAGACGACCTTGACGGTCACCGTGCGTGAAAATAGTGTCATATGGGTATCTTCTATATCAGGGAGTATCGGATGCGGTATCAGGCTCTTCGCTCTCAGCCTGTTAGATGACGCCAATATTACGTTACGGAAAGCAATTCCACACGGCAAAAAAGATTTTTATAGGAAACTATTGGGGATTTGCAACAGAAGATTGCCCGTCTTGCTATGGGCATTAAAAAAGTATTACCGGATGATGTGATCGAATTGAAACAACGCGTTCAAGATCTTGTGTTTCTCATAAAGCGAGAGTGGGGAACTGTCGCCTCGCCATCAATCATAGAATCGTCATTACATTCGGCGGCAGTCGTATTGACGAGCGTCAATATTTAAATACGTTAGCTTAAATTAAATGGGGTTACCGGCATGCTGGCGAGGGCGCGCCAGATACCGTGTTGGCTGTGCTGCGTGCAAAACGCTAAGATATGAAAATTGCAAGACGATGGCCTGGTCCAGGCCTGCCCGAGCGTGAGGAAAACGATGACGAACCCAACCAAGCCCAATGTGATCCTGATGTCGGCAACGATCACACCATCGAAGGACATGCCCGGCTCGACGCGGATGGACCCGGCGATTCGCATGAACGACTATATCGAGGCGCTCCGGTACTATGAGGGCGTAGCGCCCGAGGTGGCCGACCGGATTGTCTTTCTGGAGAACTCCGACACCGACCTGACACCGCTGAAAAACGCGCTGCAGCGCAAGTCGTACAAGAACGTGGAATTCATCAGCGTCAGTTCGGATTATCCGCCTTCCCGAGGCAAAGGCTATGGCGAATTCAGAATGTTCGATGAAGGCCTGCTCGCCAGTGAATCCATCAAGGCGGACGATCACATCTGGAAGGTGACCGGGCGCTTGAAAATTTTAAATATCAAGCAATTGATCTGCTCGGCGCCAGCCGACTACGAAGTGTATTGCGATCTCAGGGACGTCCCGTTCATTGGCGAGTCGTTGGGCGGCAATCTGTGGATGGAATTGCGGACGTTTGCATTCCGTCGCGACGCCTACGACCGCTATTTCCGCGGCGAGTTTTCCAAATCGTTTGTGCTTGAAAAGAAATTCTTTCAAACCATGAAAGAAGAATTGGAAAAGCGGAATAAGCAGATCATTCCGCGTTTTCGCGTGCAGCCGATTATCGATGGGTATTCCGGGTATTCCAACGCAAATTATCGCAGTGCCAGTTACAGGGCAAAAGAGAAACTGCGTATGGTCGCCCGAACGATCGCGCCGGGCTTGTGGTTGTAACCGCAGTCGATCTCAAGGCACCTTGACCAGCGATGCCTTGACGGACGATGCGCCGCCAGCGCCGCCAGCGCCGCTGGTCGCAGTCAGCGTCAACTTGGCATCGGCAGGCCATACGAACCGTGTGGACTGTCCGTTCTGCAGGTCCTTGGTCTCTTCGGTCACGGCGCCATTGCTGCTGACCCGCAGGCGCAACGTGGCGCCGCCCGTCGCGCTGACCGACAGTTCGACGTGGGTGCCTTGTGCTGGTATCGCCCAGTTGACGCGGGTCAGGCCCGCGTTACTCCCATTGACATACACGGTCTTGCCACTCGCCGGTTCGAACACGAGACGCTGCCCGGCCGTGTCGTAGGCGGCCGTACCGGTACCCGACTGGCGCGACCACGGACCCCGCATCGACAGGATATTCATGTTCTGCTGCGCCTTGATCGCCGCGTTGGCCGCGTTGCCGTTGCCATCGGTCCAACCCTGGACCGCCGTCACCTGGCGCAGGCTTGCGCGAATCTGGTCGAGCTGGCTGGCGATCTTGCCATCCCAGCCAGTAGGCATCAGGTTGAAGCCGGCGTCGTTTTCAACATAGATCACGAACGGCGTGCCGGTGTTGTAGTCGACCACATAGGCCCCGTACATTTTGAGCGTCTCGACGATCTTCTTCAGGTCGGGATTGGTGATCTCGCTGCTGTCGAAGCTGCGCGGCAGCATGATCAGTGCGCCCTGGGGAATGGCGCCGGTATTCGCCGCTGCCGTGTTGTCGGCCGAGGTCGCAGGAAAGACATAGGCAGGGCTGTTGAAGCCATTGGCCAGGCCATTTTTCGTCAGTGACATCGCCAGCGCATGCGGGTAGGCGGCCAGACCATCCTTGATTTCATGCTTGCGAATCAGGCCAGCCGACGCTGGGATGCCCACTGCCCGTGCGCCCTGGTAATAGTGCGCGGGATCGCCCCAGCCATTGCCGGACAGCTTGCTCCACGAGTACAGCGCTGCCGTCCAGCGGCCATCCTTCTGTTTCAACTGCCAGAACGAATGGATGGTCTGCGTCACCGGGTCGACGATGTCGGCATGGCCATCCGTGCCCGAGGCAGGCAACACCCCCGCAGGCCAACGGGGCAGGGTGATGACGCGGTTGCCGCCATTGTCCGGGTCGGCAACCCCCACCGTATGCGCGTCGGTGGAGCCAGGCCCGACGATGGTCATGGGCTTGTCCGTCGTCGACGCCAGGAACACGCCTGTCGAATAGGCACCCGACGCGACGGTAGGGAAGTAGCTCGACCGGGGAATCACGAACGTGCCGAACGTCGGATTGACAGGCCGCGCATTCCATAACGACGTGGCTGCGTAAGGGCGCAGATAACTGCCAAACGGCGCAGCGCTTGCGCTTGCACTCGTACCTGCGGATGCTTTTGCCGCGCTTGCGTGCGCCACGGTGGCGTCATGCACGGATGCCCCGAGGGGGGCGGCTTTTCCCTGCACGGGCAGGTTGCCGCTTGCCGGTGCTGCGTCGGACAGGCCGCCGTGCCGGCTGGTGGCGGGGCCGGCGCCGTCGCAGGCAGCCAGCACCGTACAGACCAGGGGCGCAAGCAGGCGCAGCATCAGCGCATTGGGTGGAAATATCATGGGGATCCCGTCAGGTTGTGGTGGCGGGCGCCATGGCGCCCGCCTGTCAGGCCGGGCACCGTCAGACTGCTACCGGCGCCTTGATGCCAGGATGCGGGTCGTACCCGGTGATCTCGAAATCGTCGAAGCGGTAGTCGAACAGCGAGTCCGGCTTGCGCTTGATGACCAGTTGCGGCAACGCGCGCGTCTCGCGCGACAGTTGCAGGTCGACCTGCTCCATGTGGTTGGCGTACAGGTGGCAATCGCCCCCGGTCCAGATGAAGTCGCCGACTTCCAGGCCCGCCTGCTGCGCCATCATGTGGGTCAGGATCGCATACGAGGCGATATTGAAAGGTACGCCCAGGAAGATATCGGCGCTGCGCTGGTACAGCTGGCACGACAGCTTGCCGTCGGCCACGTAGAACTGGAACAGCGCATGGCAGGGCGGCAGCTTCATCGACGGCACGTCCGCCACGTTCCAGGCCGAGACGATCATGCGGCGCGAATCGGGCGTGGTGCGGATCTGCTCGAGCACCTGCGCGATCTGGTCGATGTGCTCGCCGGTGGGCGTTGGCCAGTTACGCCACTGGTAACCGTACACGGGTCCCAGATTGCCATCGGCGTCGGCCCATTCATCCCAGATCGACACGCCGTTTTCTTTCAGGTACGCGATATTGGTCGAGCCCTGCAGGAACCAGATCAATTCATGGATGATCGACTTCAGGTGCACTTTCTTGGTCGTCAGGAGCGGGAAGCCCTTCTGCAGATTGAAGCGCATCTGGTAGCCGAATACCGAGCGGGTGCCGGTGCCGGTGCGGTCGGTTTTGGTGGCGCCATGCTGCTGGACATGGCGCATGAAGTCGAGATATTGGCGCATTGCGGGTTGTGTGATGAAGGAACTAACAACCCGTCATTCTATCATCCGGTGCAAACGGGGTCGCTCGGGGTGCCGTGGCCGGTAGCCGGTGGCGCAGCCAGGCGATCGGCAAAACGCTGCAACGCCAGGCGCAGCGCGTCATCGGGCATCGCCAGCAGGTTGTCACCAACGTAGATTTCGACGACGCTGGTGCCGGGCAGCGCGCCATGGGCGGCGCGGTTGTACATCCAGATACCATGCTCGGCCGCCAGCGCGTCGCGGATTGCCAGTGCGGCCTCGCGGGATACGGGCAGGTGAAGATGCAGCATATTCGCCTGGGGCGCGGCCGGGTTCACGCGAATCGCCGGGTGCGCGCGCAGCGCGGCATACAATTGCTGCGTGCGCCTGAAATAATCGGGCATGGCCGCCAGGCGTGCATCGAAGTCCATCGCGGCGGCCACCACATACGGTGAGCGGTGAATCACATTGCCGCCCTGGCGCCGGAACCATTCGGCGCAGCGCGCCACAAACTCGCTGCTGCCGGCCAGCATCGCGCCGCCCAGGCCACCGAGGCCCTTGTACAGCGATACGTACACCGAATCGAAGCCAGCCGCGATCTGCGCCACGCTGCGGTCATAGCCAGCCGCCGCTTCCCACAGGCGCGCACCGTCCATGTGCAGATGGATGCCGCGCTCACGGCAGCCGCGCTTGATCGCTTCGAGTTCGTCCCAGGGCGAGAGCTGCCCGCCAATCTCCCGCATCGGAATCTCCAGGCCCACGGCGCCCAGGCGGTCCGGCACGTCCAGCAGATCGGTGGCCGTCCATGGCCGGTGCCGGTCGCCCACGGGCAGTGCCTGGAAATGGTCGAGTAACTGGTAGTTCGCCCGTTCATGGACGAAGATGTGCGAGGTCGGGTGCAGCGCCACCAGGCGGCTGGCGCGCTCGAGGCAGGCCAGGCGCAGCGCCGTCATCTGCGCCATCGTGCCGCTGACGCAGAACACGGCGGCCTCGAAGCCGAGCGTGGCCGCCACCTTGGCTTCAAAGGACTGGATCAGGTCGCCATTGCCATACACGTCGTGATCGATGTCGTGCTGCTCGCACCAGGCAGCCATCGCTGCAAAATGTTCGGCAGGACGGCGCTGGCGATGGCCGGGGAAGATGGTGTGGCAGCGGCGCTGCAGGGCGGATTCTGACAAGGGGCACTCCGAAGGAACAGGAACGCTACTCTACACCGCGCCGGGCCGGCACAGAAAGCGCCCGGCCGGATGCCGGGCGCCGCATGGTCAATCAGCTGTGGGCCAGCGCCGGGCGGCGTGGCGTCGATGCAAGCGCATCGTGGCCGGGATTTGGGCCGTCTTCGGCCAGGCGGAAGCTGCGCACCGAGCGGGCGAGGGCGTCGGCCTGCTCGTGCATTGCCTGCGCCGCGGCGCTGGCTTCTTCGACCAGTGCCGCATTCTGCTGCGTGGTCGTGTCCATCTCGACGACGGCGCGGTTGATTTCCTCGATGCCCTGGGTCTGCTCCTGGCTGGCGTTGCTGATCTCGGCCATGATGTCGGTGACGCGCTGCACGCTCGTGAGCACTTCCTGCATCGTGGTGCCGGCTTGCGCCACCAGCGCGCTGCCGGCGCCCACTTCCTGGTTCGACGCGTCGATCAGGCCCTTGATTTCCTTGGCCGCTGCGGCCGAACGCTGCGCCAGGTTGCGCACTTCGGATGCCACGACTGCAAATCCGCGACCCTGTTCACCGGCGCGCGCTGCTTCGACGGCGGCATTGAGTGCCAGGATATTGGTCTGGAACGCGATGCCATCGATGACGCTCGTGATGTCCGAAATCTTGCGCGACGCAACCGTGATCGAATCCATGCGGGCGACCACTTGCGAGACAGTGTCGCCGCCTTTCTGCGCCACGCTTGACGCGCTGCGGGCAAAGTCATTCGCCTGACGCGCATTGTCCGCGTTCTGGCGAACGGTCGTGGTCAGCTCGTCCATTGACGACGCGGTCGTGGCCAGGCTGGCGGCTTGCTCTTCGGTGCGGCTGCACAGGTCGAGGTTGCCGGTCGAAATCTGCTGCGAGGCGGCGGCAATGTGCTCGGCGCCATCGCGCACTTTGCCGACCACGCCCGACAGGTTCTCGCCGATCTCGTTGATCGCCACCGTCAGGCGACCGATTTCATCGTTGTTGCGTGGCGCGATCCGGGCGGTCAGGTCGCCGCCGGCAATGCGGCGTGCGATGTCTTCGACGGCGGCCAGGGGGCGCGTCACGGTCGAACGCACCAGCAGGTAGAGCAGGGTGGCCAGCACGCCCAGTGCGCCCAGGCCCAGCAGGATGAAGCGGTTGCGCAGTTCCGTGGCGGCAGCTGTGATCTCGTCGATATAGGTGCCGCCGGCGATCACCCAGTTCCAGTCTTTCATGTAGCTGTAGGCCGCGAATTTTTCGCGCGAGGCGCTCTCGCCCGGGTTCTGCCAGTCGTAGCGGACGGTGCCTTCCTTCTTCTCCAGCATTTCCTTGACGAACTCGTGGCCGTTGGCCGACTTGCTGTCGAGGATATTCTTGCCTTCGCTCTTCGGGTGCACGAGCAGGTCGCCGTAGGTCTTGCCAGGCGCTGCCGACAGCACGTAGAAGTAGCCGCTGTCGCCGACCTTGATCGCACCAATGCGTTCCTTCAGGAAGGCGATGTCCTGGCTGATGTTCACGCCCACGTAGAGTGCCCCGACGACCTTGCCGGCGGCGTCGCGCACCGGCTCGTACTGCGTGATGAACTGCTTGCCGAACAGCGAGGCCAGGCCGACATAGGTGCGGCCTGCGCGCAGCGCGGCGTAGGCCGGCGCGCTCTTGTCCAGGGCCGTACCGACGGCGCGGTCGCCGTTTTCCTTCTTGACCGACGTGGTCACGCGCACGAAGTCGTCACCGGCGACGGCGAATACGGTGGCGTTGGCGCCGGTGCGTTCGGTGAAACTGTCGGGGACGGCGAAGTCGAGGTTCAGGGGCTTGCCGTCCAGGCTCAGGGTCGGTACCTGGCGGCCGCCGATGTCCACGGTGGTTGCCTCGTCGAGCGCATATGCGCCCGGCAGGCCGGCGCTGAAGATGCGGCCGAAGCTGACGGCCTGGCTCGACACGGTCTTGTTGAACAGTTCGACCGTGTTGGCCACGCCTTTGAGCTCGCTCGTCACGCTTTCCATGGCGCGCTGTTCCAGCATGCTCGATGTGGACAGCGTGATCGTGCCGATCAGCACGGCGATGATGACGCCTGCTAGGGCGAAAGTAACGGCGCTGATGCGGGTGCCTACGCTCCAGCTGGCTAAACTATATTTTTGGTTGCTCATGGAAGTCGAGTGATGATGGAGGGTATAACCCCGGATCATACGCCCCAACCTTTTCCTAAGGCAATATTTAGTGAGTTTTAGCAGTCTTTTGCGCTGTGTCGATACAACGCTGCAACGGAATGTGACGAGAAGTTACGATTCCGTTGCCAACACCTGCAATACTCTTGGCGCTTCGGTCAGGCCGCCACGGGCGCATGCGCCTGAAACTGCAGCGCAGCCAGGTTCGCGTACACGCCGCGCAGCGCGACCAGTTCGTGGTGCGTGCCCATCTCGACGATTCTGCCGCCATCAAGTACGACGATACGGTCGGCGCGCTGCACCGTCGCCAGGCGGTGGGCGATGATGATCGTGGTGCGCCCGATCATGGCCGCTTCGAGTGCCCGTTGCACGAGGCGTTCCGATTCGGCGTCGAGCGCACTGGTGGCTTCGTCGAGCAGCAGCAGCGGCGGGTTCTTCAGCAGTGCGCGTGCAATCGCGATGCGCTGGCGCTGGCCGCCCGACAAACGCACACCGCGCTCGCCCAGGAACGAGCGGTAGCCTTCCGGCAGGCGCTCGATGAATTCGTGCGCGGCCGCCATGCGCGCCGCCGCGATCACTTCGTCGTCGGTGGCGTCGGGGCGGCCGTAGCGGATGTTTTCCATCGCGTCGAGCGAGAACACGACCGTATCCTGCGGCACGATGCCGACCGCGCCCCGCAGCGTCTGCAGCGTCAGGTCGCGCACGTCGACGCCGTCGAGGCGGATGCTGCCCGATTGCGGATCGTAAAAGCGCAGCAGCAGCTGGAACAGCGTGGTCTTGCCGGCGCCGGACGGACCGACGACCGCCACCGTTTCGCCTGGCTGGATCTCGAGCGCCAGGTGCGACAGCGCCGCTTCCTGCAGGCGCGATGGGTAGGCGAAGGTGACGCTGTCGAGCGTCACGCGCGCGCCATTGGCGGTACGCGCAGGCAGGGCAGCCGGGTGGGGCGGATCCTGAATATCCGAGCGCGCGCCCAGCAGTTCGAGCAGGCGCTCGGTGGCGCCGGCGGCGCGCTGGGCGTCGCCCATCACTTCCGACAAGGCGCCGACCGAACCGGCGACGATGCCGGCGTACAGGATGAACTGCCCCAGCTCGCCGCCAGTCATGGTTCCGGCAATCACGGCGTGCGCGCCCAGCCACAGCACGAACACGATCGCCCCGAAGATCAGCACGATGGCCAGGAGCGTGAGCGTGGCGCGTGCGCGGATGCGGCGCATGGCGGTGGTGAAGGCGCTTTCGACTTCGACGCCAAAGCGCCCGGCCTCGTAGCCTTCACGCGTGAAGGCCTGCACGGTCGGCATGGCGTTGAGGATTTCACCGGCGACGGCCGATGCATCGGCGATGCGGTCCTGCGAATCGCGCGACAGCTTGCGCACGCGGCGGCCGAACAGCACGATCGGCAGCACGACCAGCACCAGCAGGCCAAGAATGATCGACGTCAGGCGCGGGCTGGTGATGAACAGCATCACCAGGCCACCGATGAACAGCAGCGTGTTGCGCAGCGCGAGCGAGATGCTGGTGCCGACGATCGCCTGGATCAGCGTCGTGTCGGTGGTCAGGCGCGACAGCACTTCGCCGGTGCGCGTGGTCTCGAAAAATTCGGGACTCTGGCGCACCACGTGCCGGTACACGGCGCTGCGAATGTCCGCCGTCACCCGCTCGCCGAGCCACGAGACCATGTAGAAGCGCGCGGCCGTGGCTACTGCCAGCACGGCGGCCACGCCGAACAGCGCCAGAAAGGTCGCATTGACGTTCTCGATGCCGCGCGCGGTGGCCGAGGCGCCGAAGCCCAGATCGATCATCTGCTTGAACGCTGCCGGAATGGCCAGCGTGGCGCCGGCCGCGAACAGCAGGGCGATGCCGGCCAGGATGAACTGGCGCCGGTAGGGCGCCATGAACGGGATCAAGCCCTTGAGGGTCGAGAGGCTGCTCTTGCTCGGGATGTCTGCGTCGGGGGAGGCGGTGGAGCTGGTGGTACGCGTCGTCATCGTGTCTTCGTGGGATTCTTATAATTTCATCGGCTGCACATAGCCGGTCATCTCGAGGTAGCCGCGGCCGACGCGGCGCCCGTTCTGCTGGATCGTGACTGCGCCTTCCCAGTACACGGCGCCCGTCGAGCGGCGCGAATCGAGTTCCTGGTCGTTCTGCAGCGGGACGATCTGCCATACCTGGTCGCCGGTGGTGATCGTGGTGGCGATCGGGTAAGTCGCCTGCGTGCGCGGGGACGTCCACAGCGTCTTCGGCGTGAACGTGATCTGCTCCGGCGCGTAATGCGTGACCTTGCCTGCCTTGTCGCGCCGGGTGGCGTGCGCCCATAGTTTACCACCTTGCTTGTCGCGGATCTGGAAAGCCATCAGCGCGCCGCCGTCGTCGAGGTTGGCACCAACCCAGTTCCAGCCCACGGCGTCAGGCTGCAGGGCTTCGCTCGACCACTCGTGATCGAGCCAGGCGCTCCCGGTGACGGCCGTGGCGGCCATGCCGGCGCGGCCCACGCTGCCCGTGACGGCCAGTTGCGGTTCGCTGTAGTAGTAGCTGGCATGCTGCGCGCTCGGGCCCTTGCGCGAGTAGCCGCCCTGGCCCTGTGCCAGCACCGGTTGCGTGGGGCGCAGACGCAGTTCCAGCGTCAGCTGGTTCGAGCGGATGGTGACGCGGTAGGTGCCATCCTGGTCGCGCACCATGCGCCAGTCGTCCAGTTTCAGGTCGGTGTTGCCGGGGCGGGCCCAGGCCAGGCCGAAGCCTTCGCGCGCGCTGCGCTGGTCGTGCACGAGGCGCCCGACCGCCGGGTCGGACAGCGCCGCGTGGCCGATCACCAGCTGGCGCGGCGTGAAGTGGCTCGGATTGGCGCCGTCCACGCCCGTGCGGCTGCGAAAGAACGTGACCTGGAACCCCAGCGGGCGCTTGTCGGGCGTTTCGACCCAGCCGGTGACGTACCACCATTCGGTGCGAAACTCGGGATGGGCACCGTAGTCGCGCGGGAACGTCAGCGCCGCGCCGGGCGTGACGGGGGCAAACACGGGCGGTTCGGCGCGCGCTGGCAGCGCCAGCAACGTCAACAGCGACAGCAGTACACCCAGGATGAAACGCATTACCAATCCTCTCTGACAGCGCGCACCGGACCGCTTGATAAGGCCTGGCGGCCTGACACGAGCGCGGTGGCGATGGACGCGATCACCAGCACCGCGGCCACGCTGCCCAGCAGTGGCCATGGCAGGTGCAGGCCCATGGTCCAGTGGAACGACTGCGGGTTGATCACGAATACCAGGATCAGGCTGATGGTCAGCCCGAGCACGAAACCGGCGATGACGCCCAGGCCGGTGAGCAGGCCGCCTTCGAAGGCGAGCAGCTGCAGGACCTGGCGCCGCGTGACGCCGACGTGGCGCAGCATACCGAATTCTCGCGCCCGTGCCAAAGTCTGGGCCGAAAAACTGGCCGCGATGCCCGATAGCCCGATGGCGATCGCGATCGCCTCCAGCAAGTACGTGACTGCGAAACTGCGGTCGAAAATCTTCAGGCTCGCGGCGCGGATGTCGCCCGGGCGCATGAAGGTGAGCGCCGCGCCGAATGGCAGCGCGCGCAAACGGGTTTCCAGCGCTTCCGCGTCGACGCCGTCGCCGGTCCACAGCGCCGCATCGGTGACATCGCCTTCGCCGGTCAGCTTGCGGTAGTCGGCCAGCTGGATGACGACCGAGCCGCTCTGGTTGGCGTAATCGCGCCAGGCGCCGGCCACAAAGAACGGCGTCTCGGCGCCTCCCAGCGGCAGGCGCAGCATCTGGCCGACGCGCGCGCCATACAGATCCAGCAGCGCCTCGGACACCCAGGCCGGCCGCGCGCCGGCAGGAATCGGCGCGCTGGCGCCCACCAGATACAACAGGCGCGCCGGATCGCGCACGTCGATGTCGCGCGCGATGACGACGACCGGTGGCCGCCCGGGCGCGAGCGACACGCGCCGCGTGCGCAGGAACTGGATCTGCTGCACGCCAGGCAGCGCCGTCAAGGCAGCCTGCTGCGCCGGGCTCAGGTAACCGGTACCGCCGGCATCCAGCGTGCGCACATACAGGTCGGCCGGCAGGATGTGGCCCATCCAGTCGTCGACCGAGACCCGGAAGCTCGAGACCATGATCCCCATCGCCACCATCAGGCTGAAACTGGCCAGGATGCCGCCCAGCGCAATCGAGGCCTGGCCTGGCGCATTGGCCAGGCGCCCGAGCGACAGCGCCAGCACGGGCAGCGGATGCCGCTTCTTTGCCAGCAAGCCTTCGAGCGCGCGGAACGTAACGGCGGCAAAGCGCGGCATCAGGCCGATGCCGCCCACGAGCAGCAACGCGATCGCCAGGTAGCCAAACAGCGGCAGCTCGAACACGGGCGGCGCAAAGGCGAACAGCGCGGCGATCGCCAGACAGGCAAGCGACGGCCAAACGCGCGCCAGGCGCGATAGCGGCGCTTCGTCGGCGCCGGACTTGATTGCCACGGCCGGCCGGGCGCGCGCCGCTTCCCATGCCGGCGCCAGGCAACCAAGCAAGGCCACACCCAGGCCCAGCCCGAAGAAGACGACGGCGGCGCCCGGCGTGAACGCCACCTGCGGGCGAATGCCGGGGAAATAGCCGGCGCCGAGGTCGCCGCCAAAATAATGCAGTGCGGTGGCGGCCAGCGCGTAGCCGGCGCCAATGCCCAGCAGGCTGCCGGCCACGCCCAGGCTCGCGCCTTCGAGCAGCACCTGACGCAGCAACTGGCCCCGTTCGAAGCCCAGCACGCGCAGCAGCGCGAACTGGCTGCGCCGGCGCATGACGGACAGCGCCTGGGTCGAGAATACGAGGAAGGCGCCGGTAAACAGCGCCACCAAAGCCAGCACCGTCAGATTGACGCGGTAGGCACGGCTCATGTTGGACGTGCGGCTTTCCTGGTCAGCGTCGTTCGGCTGGCCGACCGTGAAGCGGCCCGGCCAGGTGCGCTCGAGATCGGCCGCCAGCGCGCGCTGGAACGCGGCGCGGTCGACGCCGCTGCGCAGCTTGAGGTCCACGCGCGAGAGCTTGCCGACGCGTTCGAGGCGCCACTGCAGCGCGCCGATGTCCATCACGGCCAGGCGCTGGCCGCTGCGCGCCCGCTGCACGGGGCCGGCCACGCGCAGCGCGATGACGCCGGTGCCCGCGCGCAGATTCAGTGAGTCGCCACGCCGCTTGCCCAGCCACGCTTCGGCGGCAGGTGACAGGAACAGCGCATCGTCGGCCAGCACGTCCAGCATACGGCCGTTGCCCGGCACACCGGTCAGGTCGGGCGAGATGAAGCCGGCGCGAAAGGCATCGATGCCGATGATGCGCAGCGGCGTGTCCTGGCCCGGCATGCCGGCCTGCACCTCGAGAATGGGGGCGGCCACCGCGACGTCCGGGTGGCTGGCCAGCTGCGGGTACACCGCTTCGTCGAACAGCAGCTCGCGCCCCTGAACCTGGATATCCGCCTGGCCCGACAGGCTCTTGACGGCGGCCGAGAATTCATTGAAGGCTGCGGCGTTGATCAGGTGGATGGCAAAGCCCATCGACACGCCAACGGCAATCGCGGCAATCGCGACGAGCGCGCGGACCGGGTGCGCGCGCCACTCGCCGAGCAGCAGCCAGCGCGTGAGCCGGCTCAACCCGGGCATTCGACCGCCAGTGTTTCAGACATGCGGCGCGCCTTGATGCGGGCGATGGCTTTTGCCGCATCGGTGCTGCGCGTCAGGTCTTCGTCGGCCCAGCGTGCCTGCAGACGCAGCTTGTCGCAGCGCTTGCGCAGGGCCAGCGCGGCACGCGCGGTGCGCTCGAATTCATGGGCATCACGTTCAGCTTGCACTGCGCGTGTCCGGTCGATGGCTGCCAGTGCGGTGCGGGCAGCGGCCAGGCGCGCGGCCTGCACGGGATCGGGCTGCGGGGCAGGCGGCAGCGCGAGCGGCGCGCCGGCGCCACGGCAGGGGTGGTCAGCGTAACTCACGTGCGCTCCGTCATGACATTTATAGACCGCGCCGGCCGTGGCCAGCCGGCACACGGCGCAGCACGCCGCACACAATACAAGGCAACATAGGCACCACGGGCAACGCATGGCAGGCTCCCGGTCATAGTATTTTCCCCGGATTCATGATGCCCAGCGGGTCGAGCGCGGTTTTGATGGCACGCATCATGCCAAGTTCGACCGGCGACTTGGTGCGTGCCAGTTCGTCGCGTTTCAGCGCGCCGATGCCGTGCTCGGCCGAGATCGAGCCGGCAAACGCCACCACCGCGTCGTGCACGATGCGGTTCACGGCATCTTGCTGCAGCAGGAAGGTGTCGTGCGCAACGCCCGGTGGCGGCGCCACGTTGTAATGCAGGTTGCCATCGCCCAGGTGGCCGAACGTGACCAGCACGCAGCCCGGGAACGCCCGGTCGAGCGCAGCGTCGGTGTGCGCGATGAAATCCGGAATCGTCGAGACCGGCAACGAGATGTCGTGCTTGATGTTCTTGCCGGCCGCCGCCTGCGCCAATGGGATGTGTTCCCGCAGGCGCCACAGGCCAAGCGCTTGCTGGCTGGATGTTGCCACGACGGCGTCGCGGGCGATGCCGTCTTCCAGCGCGGCGCCGATGCCGGATTCGAGCAGCGCCTGCGCATGTGCCTCGGATTCATTGCTCGACAATTCCACGAGCGCATACTGCGGGTGGCGCGTGGCGAACGGTTGTGGCAGGGCAGGGAACTGTTGCGCGACCAGGTCCAGGCACACAGCCGACATCAGTTCGAAGCCGGTGAGCGCCGCGCCGCAGCGCGCCTGCAGCAAATTCAGTAGTGCCAGCGCCTGGCGCGGCGAGTCCAGCGCGACAAGGGCTGTGAGCACGCCGCGCGGCGCCGGAAACAGTTTCAACACCGCGGCTGTGATGACGCCCAGCGTGCCTTCGGCGCCGATGAACAGGTCGCGCAGCGCGTAGCCCGTGTTGTCCTTGCGCAGACCGCGCAAGCCATCCCAGACGGCGCCCTCGGCGTTGACGACTTCGAGGCCCAGGCACAGGTCGCGCGTATTCCCGTAGCGCAGCACGGCAGTGCCGCCGGCATTGGTCGACAGGTTGCCGCCAATCGTGCACGAGCCTTCGGCGGCCAGCGACAGCGGATACAGCATGCCGGCCCCGGCGGCGGCGGCCTGGATGTCGGCCAGGATGCAGCCGGCTTCGACCGTCATGGTACGGTTGGCCGGGTCGATCGCGCGGATGCGGTTCAGGCGGCGCAGCGACAGCACGATCGCGTCGCCCGATGTATCGGGCACGCTGCCCATGACCAGGCCCGTGCGGCCGCCTTGCGGGACGATGGGGGCACCGGCGCTGGCGCACAGGCGCACGATTGCAGCGACCTGATCGGTGTCCAGCGGCAGTACGACAGCGCGTGCGCGGCCACTGTAGCGGCCGCGCCAGTCGGCCAGGTAGCCCGCCATGTCGGCCTGATCCGTGATGACATGGCCGACGCCCACGATGGAGCGCAGCCCTTGCAGGAAGGCGACCGCTGACTGGTCAACCATGCGGGACTTTGACCTTGTCCAGCAATTCCTTGGCCATGCGCTGCGCTTCCTTCTTGAACGGGCGCAGGTACAGCAGGGCGCAGACGTAGAACACGACCACCAGCACGACTTCACCGATGGCCATCTGGCGCGACAGCGGGTTGGTATCGGCCCAGGCCCGCACGGCGCCTTCGGCAAAGTAAATCAGGATCAGCATCGACGACCATTGCAGCGTGTACAAGTCGCGCTTGATGACGCCGCGCAGCGGCAGCAGCAACGGCAGCGCTTTCAGTGCCAGCAGCCAGCTGCCCGGCTGGAGCGGTGCGACGAACGCTTCCCACGCCACCAGCCAGCCGATCAGCCAGACCAGGCTGAGTACCGCGCCGATATGAAAGACTCTGCCTTTGCCCATTATTGACCTTCGTGCAGTTTGAGCGCCGCGGTTGCCAGGCGGCGACCAAGCGCGATCGACAAGGCGCGCTCGTCCTCGGTGATGGCGCGTTTGCCATCGACGCCGGCCCAGTGGGTGGCGCCGTACGGGCTGCCGCCGCTGGCGGTGTTCATCAGTTCGGGATGCGTGTACGGCAAGCCCATCACGAGCATGCCGTGGTGCAGCAGGGGAATCATCATCGACAGCAGTGTTGCCTCTTGCCCGCCGTGCAGGCTGCCGGTGGACGTGAACACGACCGCCGGCTTGCCTGACAGCGTGCCATTGACCCACTCGGCGGCGGTGCCGTCGAGGAAGTACTTCATGCTCGAGGCCATATTGCCAAAGCGCGTGGGCGAGCCCAGCGCGAGGCCCGCGCATTCGGCCAGGTCGGCCGCTTCGACATACGGCGCGCCATCTTCGGGGATGGACGGCGCAGTCGCTTCTGCCACCGATGACACACCGGGCACGGTGCGCAGGCGCGCCTCGGCGCCGGGGACGCTGTCGATGCCCTGGGCGATCAGCTCTGCCAGCTTGCGCGTGGCGCCGTGGCGGGAGTAGTACAAAACCAGGATGCTCAAAGGGTTCGTGTTCATCCTTGGTATTATAGTGCGCTTTGTTGAAGTGACATGCCCGGGTTGACGCCCAATTCGTGGCCTGAATCGGGTATTTCCATGGCCATGCCGAACCAATCGCCGCAGCATCCTTCCCACACCGTTACCGACAGCGCCGACGGCAGCCTCGAGCGCAGCCTGACGCGGGCCGAGGCCAAGGATCTGGTGCGCTTTGCGCTGCGCCGCCTGCGCGAAGAGCGCCTGCCGCAGGTTGCCGGCAGCCTGACCTTTACGACCACGCTGGCGCTGGTGCCGCTGCTCACGATCGTGCTGGCCATTTTCACGATGTTTCCGGCGTTCGGCCAGGTACGCACGATGGTCGACGCCTGGTTCGTGCAGAACCTGATGCCGCCGGCCATCGCTAGCACGATCAGCGGCAACCTGACGCAGTTTGCCAGCAAGGCCAAGGGCCTGTCGGCGCTGGGCGCCGTAGCGCTGCTGTTTACGACGGCCGCGACCATGAGCCTGATCGAGCGGGTCTTCAACCAGATCTGGGGCGTGCGCCAGCCCCGTCCGTGGACCCAGCGCCTGCTGGTGTACTGGGCCCTGATCACGCTGGGTCCGATCCTGTTCGGCGCCTCGCTCAGTTTCACGTCACAGCTGGTGGACGTCACCGGTGGGCTGGAGCGCGATGCCAGCGTGCTGGCCACGCTGGCCTTCACGCTGGCATCGATTGCCGCGACGACGGGTGGCTACACGTTGCTGTACGTGGCGGTGCCGAATCGCCATGTCGCCTGGCGCGACGCGTTCTGGGGCGCGCTCGCCGCCGCGATCGCGTTCGAAGTCGCCAAGCGCGTGTTTGGCCTCTTCATCCGCCAGTTTCCGACCTACGCGATCATCTACGGCGCGCTGGCCGCGCTGCCGCTGTTCCTGGTCTGGATCTATGTCACCTGGATGATCACGCTGGTGGGCGCCTTGCTAACGGCGGCACTGCCGGTCGTCAAATACGAACGCTGGTGGTACCAGGCCGCACCCGGCGGCGCCTTCGTCGACGCGATGTCGGTGCTGAAAGTCCTGCACGGCAGTGCAAAGTTGAGTGGCACGGCGCTCGTGTCCGGCAGCACCATCCGCCATCACACGCGCATCGGTTACAACGAACTGGCGCGCCTGCTGCACCGGATGGTGGCCGAAGGCTGGGTCGGGCGCGTGCACGACCAGGCGCCGGCGAAGATCAGCTGGCGCCACACCAAGCGCGCCAGTCAGGAGCACTGGGTGCTGCTGGCTGACCCGGATACGCTGCGCCTGGCCGACGTGTATCGCCTGTTTGTGTTCGACTTCGCGGTGGAGGAGGCCGTGCAGCGCGAAGAAGAGGCCAGCCCCGATACCGCCCTGTCGCTCGACACCGGCGCGCTGGCGCGCCGGGTCGAAGAGGCGGTCGAGGCCGGGCTGGGCGAAACGCTGCGCGAGCATTTCGGCGACTCTGGCGATGCCGGGGACGCCGACGCCGACGCCGACGTGGATGCGACTGCTGCGCCGGTCAGCTGATCAGTCGTTCAGCCTGCGCCAGCAGCGCGTTCGACACCGCCTCGGGCGCTTCCTGCATCATCGCGTGACCCGTATCGACCGTGACGATGGTTGCATGGGTAATCGCGTCAGTCAGTGCACCAGCCTTGCGCGGCGGCGTCATCTTGTCCTGCGTTCCCTGCAAGAACACGACCGGACAGGTCACTGCGGTGGCGGCCGTCATGCCGTTGGCGTACGCATTGCACGCGGCCAGATCGGTGTGCAGCAGCGGCTCACTGCTACCGGCTGCCAGGCGCTGCATCATGTCGCGTGCGGCGTCGGCAACTGACGGGTCGCTCGATGCCGCATGCGACCAGGTCACGACCATGTCAATGGCGGCCTGCTGATCGTCCAGCGCCGTGGCGAGCAGGGCGTCGGCCACCTTTATCGGGAACGTGGCGCCCAGCAAGGCCAGGCCGGCGGCGCGCTGCGGCGCCCGGGACGCCGCTTCCAGCGCGACCAGCGCACCCATGCTGTGACCGGCCAGCAGCGCACGCTCGACGCCCGCCGCATCGAGCAGGGCGATCAGCCAGTCGGCCAGCGCCTCGACCGAGCGCAAGGCCGGCCCGTCACTGCGCCCATGGCCGGGCAGATCGGGCGCCAGCACGGCAAAGCCGCGCGCGGCGAGCGCCCGGCTTTGCTGTGCCCACACCGCGTGGTCGTTCAAGGCGCCGTGCACCAGCACGACCGTGGGCAGCGCCGGGTCGAACGGGTTGTCGCCGGTATGGCAAAAGGCGGTATGCCCGTCGATCGTGAATTGCATGTCAGATAGCCTGTCTGGATGGAAGAGCGCCATCCTAGCAGCGTTGGCCGTTTGCGCAATCTGCACTGCACCATTCTGCGGCCGTGCCCGCACCTTGAGGTGGCGCAATGCTGGATTTTTTACCGGGCATAGGCTACAGTCGGCGTTATGCCTTATACAAATTTATCCAACAGCAGTATTGACCGCGCGGGGGTGGCCAGCATGAAAGTTTCGGAAATCCTGCAAGTGAAGGGCAATATCCTGTACACCGTGACGCCCGACCAGCCCCTGGTCGAGGCCGTAACCACGATGTCCGAGAACGATATCGGTTCGCTCGTCGTCATGGAATACGGCGATCTGGTGGGCATGCTGACGTTCCGCGAAGTGCTCAAGACGCTGCACGCCAATGGCGGCGCGGTGGGCGCCGGCACGGTGCGTCGTCACATGGACGACAGCCCGATCACCGTCACACCGGAGACTGAAGTCAACGAGGTACGCCGCATCATGCTGGAAAAGCATGCACGCTATCTGCCCGTGATGGATGCACGCACGCTGCTGGGCGTGATCTCGTTCTACGATGTGGCGCGCGCCGTGCTGGAAGCGCAAAGCTTTGAGAACCGCATGCTCAAGGCCTATATCCGCGACTGGCCAGCCGAGCAGAACGCGCCGGACTGACCATGTCACCGGTCACGCCGTGCGCGTGACCGGCTCACCAGCCAGCCAGGCCAGCAGCGCCTCGGGCGACAACGGCCGCGAATACAGGTAGCCCTGGGCTAGCGGACAACCGAGTTCGCGCAGGATCTGCGCCTGGCGCTCGTCTTCCACCCCTTCTGCAATCACCGACAAGCCCAGGTTGCGGCCCAGCTGCACCACCATCTGCGCGATGCTGCTGCCGCGCGCCGAGCCGGTAATCTCGGTGACGAACGTGCGGTCGATCTTGAGCCGGTCCACTTGCAGCCGCTGCAGGTGCGACAGCGATGAAAACCCGGTGCCGAAATCGTCGATCGCGATCGACACGCCGGTGCGCTTGACGTGCGCGAGCTTTTCCACGAGCGCGGCCGGCTCTTCCATGGCCATCGATTCCGTGATCTCCAGTTCGATGAAGTCGGGCGGCGCGCCCGTATCGGCAAGCGCGCGGCGCAGCATGTCGAGAAAGTGCGGATGCCGCAGCTGCACCTGCGAGACATTGACCGACATGGTAAATGCCGTGTGACCGGCGGCGCGCAGGCGCAGCAGCTCGGTGCAGGCCTCGCGCAGCACCCATTCGCCGATCTCCACGATCAGGCCCGAGTATTCGGCAATCGGGATGAAGCGGTCGGGCGGGACGAGTTTGCCATCCGGCTGACGCCAGCGCAGCAGCGCCTCGGCGCCAATGGCGCGGTTGGTGGTCAGGTCGATCTGCGGCTGATAATCCAGAAACAGTTCGCCGCGCTGGAAGCCGCTGCGCAGCGCATGCATCATGCGCACCCGCTCGCGAATCTCGACGCCCATGCTGCGCGAAAAATAACAGTGGCCGGCGCGCTGCTGCAGCTTGGCGCGCTTGAGCGCGATGTCGCCATCCTTGAGGGCATCGGCACCGCTGCCATCGTGCTCGCGCAGGCAAACGAGACCCAGCGTGGACGACACCTGGACGTCCTGGCCATCGATGTGGAACGCGTCGAGAAACAGCTTCTGCAGCGCGGCCGGCTGGACCAGCTCGGCACCGCCCAGCACGCAGAAGATGTCGCCGCCGATGCGGCCGATATGCAGGGCCGGTGCGAGACCAGGCGCGACTGGGGACGCCAGGCGCGTGCACAGGCGCCGGGCGACGGCGGCCAGCAGCAGGTCGCCGAAGCGGTGCCCGAGTGCGTCATTGGTTTCTGCGAAGTGGTCGATGTCGACCAGCGCCAGCACAGCGTCGCTGTCGGCGCCCGCGGCCAGCGTGGCGTCGATCAGCTCGATCATGCGCGTGCGGTTGGGCAGGCCGGTGAGCGGATCGTGGAACGCCGACTTGTTCAGGTCGGTCACCAGTTCGCAATTGTCGAGGCTGACGGCCACCATGCCGCAAAAGACCTTCAGCAGGCGCGTCTCGACGTCGCTGATCGGGCGTTCAAGCGGCATGCAGGCCACGAAATCGCGTCCGGCCTTGCCGGGGAAGAACAAGGTCAGCATGCCGTCGTCGGTCGTGCAGCCGCGCTGCGCGATCGTGCGCTCGGCGGCCAGCGCGAGCCGGGTCACGTGCGGATCGTCGTACTGCGCGCCGAGTTCGCAGCCGTCGAGGTCGCGGCTGTCGCCGCAGGCGGCCACCACGCATAGCGCGCCGACTGCGCCAGTGCCATCGCTGAACTCCCGCGTGCAGAGCACGCCGTCGACCGGCTGCCCGACCAGCCCGGCAGCCTGGGCCAGGATGCCGTATGCCACGTCGCGCACGCCGTGCAGTGCCATCAGCTGCGCGCAAGCGGCGACGATGCGCTCCATGCCGATCCGGTTGGCTTCGAGCGCGCAGAGTTGTTCGTACGAGCGGATGGCGGCGGCCACAGCGGTGTAGAGCTTGGTGCGGGTCAGTTCTGACTTTGTGCGGTAATCGTTGATGTCATAGCCGCGGATCGCCTCCATTTCGGGCGCATAGCCAGGCTGGCCGGTACGCAGGATGATGCGCACGTCATGCAGGTCCAGCTCTTCGCGGATGCGGCGCACCAGTTGCAGGCCGGCGTCAGCGCGCTCCATCACGACGTCCAGCAGGATGACGGCGATGTCGTTTTCACGGCCCAGCAGTGCGAATGCCTCGGCGGCCGAGTAGGCATGCAGGAAGGCCAATCCACGGCCCTGCATGACGACGTTGTCCAGCGCGAACGTGGTCGTCGAATGCACATCGGCATCGTCGTCGACAATCAGGATGCGCCACGGTGCCCGTCTGCCGGTGTCGACGGCATCGACTTCGTCGGCAAAGACGAGGTCATCCATCATGGGGTCCTGCAATGGGTCGGCGGTCGGCGTCGAAGCTGGCATGTGCTACGTCTCCAGGGAGGCTTGGCATGTATACGTCAAGTATATAGGCATTTGTAAATAGGAAAGGAAGCCAGCGGTTGTTCAACAGTGATATATCTTGGTAAATATAGCCTGATAGAAACATTTTGGCGAGGGTCGATTGCAGATTGTCCGTTTCTGCTCCCCGGATCGCCTGTTAAAATGCTTTTTCGATCAAACCGCACCCCTTCATATCCATGTCCGGCAATACATTTGGCAAGCTGTTTTCCGTCACCACTTTTGGCGAATCGCACGGTCCCGCGATCGGTTGCGTCATCGATGGCTGCCCACCCGGCATGGCGCTGACCGAAGCCGATATCCAGGCTGACCTTGACCGCCGCAAGCCCGGCACGTCGCGCCACGTCACGCAGCGCCAGGAACCCGACCGGGTCGAGATCCTGTCCGGCGTCTACCAGGGCGTTACGACCGGCACGCCGATCGCGCTGCTGATTCGCAACGAAGACCAGCGCAGCAAGGATTACGGCAATATCGCCGAGAGCTTCCGTCCCGGCCACGCTGACTATACGTACTGGCACAAGTACGGCGTGCGCGATCCGCGCGGCGGCGGGCGTTCATCGGCGCGCCTGACGGCGCCGGTGGTGGGCGCGGGCGCCGTCGCCAGAAAATGGTTGCGCGAGCAGTACGGCACCGAGTTCCTGGGCTGCATGCGCGCGCTGGGCGACATCGACGTGCCATTCGACGGCTGGGAGCACGTGCACGCCAATCCTTTCTTTGCCGCCACGGGCGACGCCGCGCTGCTGGCGCGCATGGAAGATGCAATGGATCAGTTGCGCCGCGACGGCGACTCGATCGGCGCGCGCATCGACGTCATCGCGCGTGGCGTGCCGGTGGGCTGGGGTCAGCCGATCTATGACAAGCTCGATGCCGACATCGCCTACGGGATGATGGGCATCAATGCCGTCAAGGGCGTGGAAATCGGCGCCGGTTTTGCCTCGGTGGCGCAGCGCGGTTCCGAGCATGGCGACGAGCTGACGCAAGAAGGGTTTATTGGCAACCATGCCGGTGGGGTGCTGGGCGGGATCTCGACGGGACAGGACATCACGGTGTCGCTGGCGATCAAGCCGACCTCGTCGATCCGGGTGCCACGCCGTTCGATCGACAAGGAAGGCAATCCGGCGCTGGTGGAAACCTTCGGGCGCCACGACCCGTGCGTGGGCATCCGGGCAACGCCAATTGCCGAAGCGATGCTGGCGCTGGTGCTGATCGATCACGCCCTGATGCACCGCGCGCAGTGTGGCGACGTGAAGGTCGCTACGCCCCGCCTGACGTAACCGTCCGTAGCCGGGGTGGCCAGCACGGCCCCCGGTTGCTCAGACGCGGGTCGCGCTCGCGTCGATCTGGTGACGTCGCTCTACCGTGCGCACAACCAGTGTGCGCAGCTCGTTGAGCAACCCGAACTCCGTCTGGCTCAGGATCACCTGGGGATAGGTGCCATCCCAGTCGCCATAAATGAAGCCGGCCGGCTGGCCGTGCGCGCACAGCGGAATCACGATGAAGCAGCGCGCCTCCGACAGCGTGTCCTTCCACCAGTCCGGCAGCTTGGCCGCGAACTTGGCGTCATGCGCATTCTCGATGAAGATCACGCGGTCGCTCGCCAGCGCCGCGTGGAAGACGTTCGCCTCATAGGTGTCGTCGAAGGTCAGATCCGGCTGCAGCGCCTTGGCATTCTCGCCCAGCGCCAGGCGCGCCGCGTAGCGTCCCTCGCGCCGGTTGCGCAGGAAGGCAAACGAGCGGGTGAACGACAGCCCCTCGTGCATGGTTTCCAGCGCCAGCGACATCATCTGGCCGGCGGTGGCGTCCGGGCCCGCGTCGCGCATGTCGGCCACGCCGCCCATCAGGATCTGGTTGCCGGCGATGCGCTCGCGCGTGGCCGCGGCCAGGCGCGCCCGTTTCTCGGCCGGCCGGGCCAGCGGCGCGATCGACAGATCAGCCGCCGCTTCGATCCGGGCCCGGTCGATCGAGGCCAGGATGCCGGCCGGCGAAATGCCCAGCATCGGGGCGAACTGCTCGGCCAGTTCGGCCACCTTGTCGGCGCCGGTCGCGTCGTCCGCCCACATTGCATCGGCGGCGCGGGTCGACATCGTGCCCAGCGCCGCCAGCCAGTCATCGTGGTCGAAGGCTTCGCCCCGTTCGCCCGGTTCGACCCGGCGCATGCCGGCCACCAGGTTGCCGGGCAGGCCCCAATGGGCCGCGGTGGCGCGGCCCAGTTCCTCGAGATGCAATCCGAGCACGTCATGGGCGGCCGCCGTGTCGTCGCCGCCCGCCGCCCCGGCCTGGATCAGGGCCCAGCGCTCGGGCATGTAGAACGTGATCATCATGCGGCCCAGCGAGTGCAGGATCGAGCAGACCACGGCTTCTTCGGGATTGCGCACCTGGGCGCCGGTGGCCAGTTGCTGCGCCACCATCCCGGCCAGCACGGCTTTTTCCATCTCGATGTGCGCGATCTCGGTGTCCGGCGTGCTGCGCCCGAGTTCCTCGATCAGTTTCAGCCCCAGCGCCAGATGGCCGATGCTTTCGGTGCCCAGCACCAGCACGGCCCTGGAAATCGTGTTGACGTGCTGGCCGAACGCCGCGTACATGCTGCTGTTGGCCAGGCGCAGGACCTTCTGGGTCAGCACGGGGTCGGACAACACGGTCTGCGTCATCGAGAATTCGCGCTCGTCCTCGCCGCGCATCGACGCCAGGATGGCATTGATGGCCTTGGTAAAGCCGGGCATGTCGCCCTGGCGGCGAATGCGTTCCCACAGCAGGGCGAGAGTGGCTTGCGCTTTCGCCGAGCGCGCGGTGGTGATTGGTGTGGTCATGGTTTCCCTGTCCGGGTGTCGGCCGGCAGAAGAGCGGTATAAAGGTTTTCCTTGAGGGCCGTGACGGCCACGTTGGCCGGCATCGGCTTGCCCGTCAGGTAGCCCTGGACATAGTGGCAACCCTGTTCGTCCAGCCAGGCCAGCTGGTCTTCGGTTTCGACGCCTTCGGCCACGACGGCCAGGCTCAGGTGGCGGGCCAGGTCGAGCACGACCTTGCAGATGGCGGCGTCCTTGTGAGAGCCGGGCAGGTCCTTGACGAATGCGCGGTCGATCTTGAGCACCGAAATCGGGAAGCGCTTCAGGTAGGCCAGCGACGAGTAGCCGGTCCCGAAATCGTCAATCGCGATGCGTACCTTGCGCTCGACCATTTTTTCCATGACGGCCTCGGCGTGGGCCGGATCGACCATCAGCGTGCCTTCGGTAATTTCGAGCACCAGCTGGTGCCCTTCGGCGCCGGACATCGCCAGCGCGTCGTCGAGCTCGGACAGAAACCGGTCGCTGCGGAACTGGCGCGGGCTGATGTTGACCGAGATATACAGCTCGCGGCCCGCCACTTCCTGAAACTGGCGGATCTGCATGCAGGCCGCCTTCAGTGCCCAGGCGCCCAGCAGGTTGATCAGGCCATTGTTTTCAGCAATCGGGATGAAGCGCACCGGCGGCACCATGCCAAGCGTCGGGTGCTTCCAGCGCATCAGCGTCTCGAAGCCTTCGATGACTTTCGTGCGGGCGTCGACGATCGGCTGGTAATAGAGCAGGAACTCGCCTTCGCGCACTGCCTTGAACATGGCCGCCTCGAGCGAGATGTCGTGCTCGGGCGGGCCCTGGTCGCGCGGGCTGTACAGCACCGTACGGCCCTTGCCGGTTTCCTTCGCGCGCGACAGGGCGGCGTCGGCCAGCGTCACCAGGCGCACCTCGTCTTCGGCGTGCTCCGGGTACACGGTCACGCCAATCGAGGCGCCCAGGTAGATCGTGTGGCCACCCGTCTCGAACGGCGACTGCAGCGTGGCCATCAGGCGCCCGGTGACGAGCTTGATCTGGGCCTCGCTGAAGGTGCCCGGCAGCACGGCCACGAATTCGTCGCCACCGACGCGCGCCAGCGTATCGCTGTCGCGCAGAACCCGGCGCAGGCGCGTGGCGGCCATTTGCAGCACGGCGTCGCCCAGCGGGTGGCCCAGGCCGTCGTTGACCTTCTTGAAGCCGTCCATGCCGATCGCGACGACCGAAAAGCCCTGACCGGACCGGCGCGCATTCGAGATCACGACGCGGATGCGGTCGGCCAGCAGCAGGCGGTTCGGCAATTCGGTCAGTGCGTCATGGGTCGCCATGTGGCGCAGCCGCTCTTCGGTCGCGTGCTGCGATGACATGTCGCGCCCGATCACGAGGATTTGCGCATCGTCGCCGGTGGTAAGCTGGGCAATGCGCAGTTCGAACCAGATGTCACGCTCGCCGCTGCGAAAGCGCGCTTCGACCAGCGCGGCTTCGTGCGCCGTTGCGGCGCCGTCCAGTGCGTGGCGCAAGGCCGCCTGGTCGACGTCGTGCACGAGCGAGACCAGCGAACAGCCCGGCGCATACCCGTGCAGGCGCTGGGCACGGGTGCCTGCGGCACGGATTACCCCACTTGAAGCCACCCGGAATACGGCGTCGCCCGCGCTTTCCAGCAGACCGTCGAGCAGCGTCGCCGGCGGCAGGTGCGCCGTTGGCGGATGGGAAGCTGCGGAAGGTGGGGTCAGCATGGTCGGTCAGGGCTCTCGTTTCGCGGCATGCTCAAACCATGCCGATATCATCTTGTTATCCGTGCCGGGCAACAAACCAGGGACGAGTCTATCACTGAAAAATTCCGTACTGCATCAGAATGAGCAACGTACGGTGCGTTCGCTGCCCCGACCGCGCGTGCGCGCGCCTGCACGCTGGCAGGCAAGCCCGTCATCTGCGTATTGTCGCTGATTATTGCTGAGTAGAAAATATCTATCGCTTAATTTAATGCTTTAATGCAACCAGATTTGTGTCATCGTGAAACATTCATGCGCTGGACCAGACGACAGGCGTCATCCGGCAACAGGGACGGGGCAGCAGAACGGCTGACGGGCAGGGCGGTGCAGGCGGTCAGCTGCTTCGCGCCGGGGGCGTCGACCCAGAATTATTTCGGCGGGAGCCGGGACAAACCACGTTGTGCCTGTGATAATGCTGGCTTACAAGCTTCATCGACTGCGTCGAGCCCCGCCATGAACCAAGATCCGCGCTTCCCGAACCTCTTCATCCTGAACCACCCGTTGATCCTGCACAAGCTGTCGCACATGCGCGAGCACGACACGTCGACGCGCACGTTCCGCGAGCTGCTGCGCGAGATCACGCTGCTGATGGGTTACGAGATCACGCGCGACTTGCCGCTGACGACGCGCCAGATCCGCACGCCGCTGGTGACGATCGATGCGCCGGTAATCGCTGGCAAGAAGCTGGCCGTGGTGCCGATCCTGCGCGCCGGTATCGGCATGAGCGATGGCCTGCTGGAGCTGGTGCCATCGGCGCGCGTCGGGCACATCGGCGTGTTCCGCGATCCTGATACGCATGAGCCGGTCGAGTACATGGTCCGCTTGCCGGACACGACCGATCGCACCTTCATCCTGTGCGATCCGATGATTGCCACTGGCAACTCGGCGGTGCATGCGATCGATGTGCTGAAAAAGCGCGGCGTGCCGGACGAGCAGATCCTGTTCCTGGCGCTGGTCGCCGCGCCCGAAGGCATCCAGGTGGTGCAGGACGCGCATCCGAACGTCAAGGTCTACGTCGCGTCGCTGGACTCGCACCTGAACGAACACGCCTACATCATCCCGGGCCTGGGCGATGCGGGTGACCGTATCTTCGGCACCAAGTAGGCGGCATGACCATGACGCAGCCGGCTGACCAGCAATTCTTCGCCCGCTTGGCCGAACTGAACGACAAGTTCGCGGCGCGCCTGCCATCCACGTTCGGGCGTCTGGCGCAGTTGTCGCAAGAGCTCGCACCAGCCGGCGCGTCCGGGTTCGACCCGGCCGGGCCGGCCGGTGAGCTGCAGGCGATGCTCCACACGCTGGCCGGTTCGGCAGCGACCTTCGGGTTTCGCGGCCTCGGTCATCACGCGCGCCTGCTCGAACAGCGGCTGCGCGTACTGCGGGCGTTCGATGCCGTCGCCGCTGGCGAGTGGCAAGCCTGGCGCGCCGAGCTCGACGACTATATTGCCGCTGTGCTACGCGACCCCAAGGCACTGACCTGAACTACCGGCAGCGCAAGCCGCGCGCGCAATTGTCGAGCACACCGGAATTTGATCAAGCGCAAACAAATTAACCGTCCTTGCCTCTATTCTTTGCTGCATACCGAATTAAAAAATCCCGCTGTCGTATTTATTGGCATCAGGAATCGTAGGGCTACTTACGTATTTTTATTCAACGAACAGGGCATGCGCGAGAAATATTCGGTATAATGTGGGATCGTTGGGTTCGAGGTAGTAGTGCAGTCTGTCTGTCATTTCTTTCTTGCTTCTTCAAACGATCTAAAACGGGCGCAAGCCCAACTAACCGAAATAGGAAATTGTAATGGCAACTGGCATCGTTAAATGGTTCAATGACTCGAAGGGCTTCGGCTTCATCACCCCTGATGAAGGCGGCGAAGATCTGTTCGCGCACTTCTCGGCTATCCAGAGCAACGGCTTCAAGTCGCTGCAGGAAAACCAGCGCGTCTCGTTCGACGTGACCACCGGCCCTAAGGGCAAGCAAGCCTCGAACATCCAGCCTCTGTAATCGCCTAACAGGCGTTGCGAGACCAAAATCCCCGGAACTGCCGGGGATTTTTTTCGTCTGTACCTTGCGTGTTGTTGCCTGGGGCCGCGCGTCAGCGTTGGCGCCAGTAGTCGGGCGCCGCATAACTGCGACGCAGAAAGTCAACAAAGGCGCGGATGCGCAGTGGCAGATGGCGGCGTTGCGCGAACACGGCGTGGATGTCGTTGCCGGGCGCCGCGAAGGCGTCCAGCACCGTGCACAGTTCGCCACTCGCAATCTGCTCGCCCACTTCCCACATCGAGCGCCACGCCAGGCCCTTGCCGGCCAGCGCCCACGCGTGCAGCACGGCGCCGTCGTTGCACACCATATTCCCGCTGACTTTGTGCGTGACGGGTTTGCCGTTCTCGAGAAAGGTCCAGCCGCGCTGGCTGCCTTCGCTGCTCATTGCCAGGCAGTTGTGGCGCGCCAGGTCCGCTGGTGTGCGCGGCGTCCCGTGGCGCTTCAGGTAAGCAGGCGCGGCAACCAGCACGCGTCCGTTGTCGGCCAGCTTCACGCCCACCAGGTTCGAGTCGCCCAGGCGAGCGATCCGGATGGCGACGTCGACGCCATCGCCAACCAGGTCGATGACGCGGTCGTTCAGGTTCAGGTTGACCGTGACGTCGCGGTGCTCGGCCAGGAACGAGGGCAGCAGCGGCGCGACGTGCTGGCGGCCAAAGCCGGCCGGGGCCGACACCGTCAGGTGGCCCGACGCCCGACCGCTGCGCTCCGAGATCGCCGACTCCGCCTCGTTGACCTCGGCCAGGATGCGCTGGCAATCTTCGAGAAACGCCACGCCCTCGTCGGTCAGGACGAGCTTGCGCGTCGTCCGGCGCAGCAGCTTGACGCCCAGCCGGGCCTCCAGCGCGTCGAGCCGGCGCCCGATCATCGCCGGTGCAATGCCCTCGGCGCGCGCCGCGCCCGACAGGCTGCCGCGCGCCACGACCTCGACAAAGGTGGCCATCTGGGTGAACCTGCTCATGCAAACGATCCTGTTGCTGGCGTTGATTTAATACAAAAACACACAGATGAAGTGCGTATTTGTCTCGTTTAGCGTTACGCGGGTGAATATACTGGATGCCAACAGGAACGCCAAGCAGGGCCCGTCCCGGCGCAGCGTCGCACGTGATTTTCATTCATCTTCAGGAGTCGATATGTCCCTCAGCATCCCCCAAGGCATGGAAATTTCCGGCACGATCCAGCCGGCCTACGAGCAGATCCTGACGCCCGATGCGCTGGCGCTGGTGGCCACGCTGACGCGCGCATTCGAGCCGCAGCGCCAGGCCTTGCTGGCCGCGCGTGCCGAGCGGGCAGCGCGTTTGGACGCCGGCGAGCGCCCGGATTTTTTGCCCGAGACCGCGGCGATTCGCGACGGTGACTGGCGCATCGCGCCGATTCCCGCCGCGCTACATTGCCGCCGCGTCGAGATCACGGGCCCGGTCGAGCGCAAGATGGTCATCAACGCGCTGAACTCCGGCGCCGACAGCTACATGACCGACTTCGAGGATTCGAACACGCCCAACTGGGATAACCAGATCAGCGGCCAGATCAATCTGTTCGATGCGATCCGCAAGACCATTTCGCTCGAACAGAACGGCAAGTCGTACCGCCTGAACGACAAGGTCGCCACGCTGCTGGTGCGCCCGCGCGGCTGGCATCTCGATGAAAAACACGTACTCGTCGATGGCAAGCGCGTCTCGGGCGGCATCTTCGATTTCGCGCTGTTCATGGTCCATAACGCGAAAGAATTGCTGGCGCGGGGCGCAGGCCCGTATTTCTACCTGCCCAAGCTCGAGTCGCATCTGGAAGCACGGCTGTGGAATGACATCTTCGTGATGACGCAAGACCTGCTCGGCATCCCGCAGGGCACGATCAAGGCGACGGTGCTGATCGAGACCATCCTGGCCGCGTTCGAGATGGACGAAATCCTGTATGAGCTGCGCGAGCACAGCGCCGGCCTGAACGCGGGCCGCTGGGATTACATTTTCTCGTGCATCAAGAAGTTCAAGCGCGACAGCGATTTCTGCCTGGCCGATCGCGCGAAGGTGACGATGACGGCGCCGTTCATGCGCGCCTACGCGCTGCTGCTGCTCAAGACCTGCCACGCACGGGGCGCGCCAGCGATTGGCGGCATGGCCGCGCTGATTCCGATCAAGAACGACCCGGAGAAAAACGAGATCGCGGTGGGCGGCGTGCGCAACGACAAGGCGCGCGATGCGACCGACGGCTACGACGGCGGCTGGGTCGCGCATCCGGGGCTGGTGGGCCTGGCGATGGAAGAATTCACCAAGGTGCTGGGCGAGCGGCCGAACCAGTTCGACAAGCAGCGCCCCGATGTCGTCGTGACTGCCGCGCAACTGCTCGACTTCAAACCGGAAGCGCCGATTACCGAAGCGGGCCTGCGCTACAACATCAACGTCGGCATCCACTATCTGGGCGCCTGGCTGGCCGGCAATGGCTGCGTGCCGATCCACAATCTGATGGAAGACGCCGCGACGGCCGAAATCAGCCGCTCGCAAGTATGGCAGTGGATCCGGTCAGCCAAGGGCGTGCTGGAAGACGGGCGCAAGGTCACGGCCGAGATGGTGCGGGCGATGATTCCGGAAGAGCTGGAAAAAGTGAAGCAGGTGGCGGCCGATGGCACGCATGCGAGTTACGAGCGCGCCGCCACCATATTTGAAGAGATGTCCACGGCGGATGCGTTCGCGGAATTTTTGACGCTGCCGCTGTACGAAGAAATCTGACGCCCCATCAGAACGTATTCTTGCATTCCCGCAGCGCCGTAAAGACCTCGAGCGGCGCTGCACCTTCAGCCACACGCCCGGCAGCGACCAGGCTGCGCACGATCGGCGCGCTCGTCGTGCGCAAAAACGGGTTGGTGGCTTTTTCCAAAGCGATCGTTGAAGGAATGGTCGGCTGGCCAGCGGCGCGGCTGGCCCCATCAACCTCCACGCGCGCAGCCAGTGCCGTATTGGCGCCATCGACCGCCTGCGCAAACGCCAGGTTCGACATCGTGTATTCATGCGCGCAGTACACCAGCGTCTCGTCGGGCAGCGCTGCCAGTTGCGCCAGCGACGCGGCCATCTGCGCCGGCGTGCCTTCGAAAAGGCGCCCGCAGCCCGCGCCAAACAGCGTGTCGCCGCAGAACAGCCAGGGCGCATCTGCGTCGCGCCGCACATAGGCAATGTGCCCCAGCGTATGCCCTGGCACGTCCAGCACGTCGAGTGCCAGACCAATGCCCGGCACGGTGATGCGATCGCCCTGCATCAACGGATGCGTCACCAGATCGATCCCATCGTTCTTCGGTCCGAACACCGGCACATCCCATTCGGCCAGCAGGGCGGGCACGCCACCGATATGGTCAGCATGATGATGGGTGAGTAGAATGGCAGTCAGGCGCAGGTCGTGCGCGGCCAGCGCCGCGCGCACCGGTGCTGCGTCGCCCGGGTCGACGACGGCTGCATGCGTGCCGTCGTGAACCAGCCAGAGGTAATTGTCTTTGAAGGCCGGCACTGTCAGTACCGACAGGGCCGGCTGCCGTGGAGGTGTCATGGTCATGTGTATGGTCAAGAGGTGGCATGGATAGCGCTGCCGAGAAATCCATTATAGCGCTCGACAACTGGCTGCAATCGCCAGCGGGCGCGTACGTGCGCGCGTTCGAGCAGGCCTGCCTCGAAGAATTGACGGCGGATATTTTTGGCTACAACGCGCTGCAGATCGGCGTGCCGCAACTCGATGCGCTGGCCGCCAGCCGCATGCCCAACCGGTGGCAGGTTGCCACGCGCACGTCGAATGCCGACGAGCTCGCGTTCGCGTCAAACGGCCGCCAGATTGCGGCCGCGGCCGATTTCACCGAGCTGCCGTTTGCGTCGAGCAGCATCGACCTCGTCGTGCTGCCGCACGTGCTCGAGTTCACCGCCGAGCCGCACCAGGTCTTGCGCGAAGTCGAGCGCATCCTGATTCCCGAAGGGCAGGTGATCATCTGCGGCTTCAATCCGGCCAGCCTGTGGGGCATGCGCCAGGGGATCGGGCGTGTCACGCGCAATGGCTACTTGCCGGACACGGGCGAATTCATTTCTATGCCGCGCCTGAAAGACTGGCTAAAATTGCTCAACCTGAGCGCCACGCGCAGCCACTTCGGCTGTTACGCGCCACCTTGTCGCACCGCTCATTGGCTGAGCCGCTTTGCGATGATGGAATCGGCCGGCGGGCGCTGGTGGCCGTATCTTGGCGCCGTCTACGTTGTGCATGCGATCAAGCGCGTCAAGGGGATGCATCTGATCGGCCCCGCATGGAACAAGAAAACCAGCAAGCGACCGGCGGCAGTGCCGGCAGCGAACCGCATTGAACGAATTGAAAGTGAATAGCAGGGCATGAGCGACTTAACGAGCACAACAACGAGTGAAGTAAAGAGCGACACCAGCCCGACCCGGGTCGAGATTTTCAGCGACGGTGCCTGCAAGGGCAATCCGGGCACGGGCGGCTGGGGTGCGCTCCTGGTGTCGAACGGGCACGAAAAGGAAATCTTCGGCGGCGAGCTCAACACCACCAACAACCGCATGGAATTGCGCGCCGTGATCGAAGCGTTGGGCGTGCTGAACCGGCCATGCGAAGTCGTGCTGCACACCGACAGCCAGTACGTCCAGAAAGGCATCTCCGAGTGGATCCACGGCTGGAAGGCGCGTGGCTGGAAGACAGCGGCGAAAGAGCCCGTCAAAAACGAAGACCTGTGGAAGGCTCTCGACCTGGCCCAGCAGCAGCACGCCGTCGAATGGCGCTGGGTGCGCGGCCACAATGGCCACCCGGGCAACGAGCGGGCCGACGTGCTGGCCAACAAGGGCGCTGCATCGGTACGGCGCTGAGCAGCCGCTGCTGAGCATCCCGCCGCCGCAGTTGTTATACTGCGCCCGCACCCACTTTGAAGAATTGCACCATGCGTCAGATCGTTCTCGATACCGAAACCACAGGCCTGAACCCCCGCACCGGCGACCGCGTCATCGAAGTCGGCTGCGTTGAAATTTTCAACCGCAAGCTGACCGGTAATAACTACCACTGCTACATCAATCCCGAGCGCGAGTCGGACGAGGGCGCGCTGGCCGTGCACGGCCTGACCACCGAGTTCCTGAGCGACAAACCGAAGTTCCACGAGATCGCGCACGAACTGCGTGACTTCATCCAGGGCGCGCAGGTCATCATCCACAACGCGCCGTTCGACCTGGGTTTCCTGAACGCCGAGTTCACGCGCATGGGCCTGCCGCCGTTCGTCCAGTATTGCGACGGCGTCATTGACACGCTGGTGCAGGCGAAAGAGCTGCATCCCGGCAAGCGCAACTCGCTTGACGCATTGTGCGATCGCTACGACATCTCGAACGCGCACCGCAAGCTGCACGGCGCGCTGCTCGACTCGGAGTTGCTGGCCGATGTGTATCTAGCGATGACGCGCGGCCAGAATTCGCTGACCATGGATGTCGAAGAAGAAACGAGCAACGATGGCGAGGCGCTCGAGATCGTGCCGCTGGGCGAGATCATCGTCGTGGCGGCCAGCAGCGATGAACTGGCCGAGCACGATACGGTTCTGGCGGGCTTGGACAAAAGTGTGAAGGGCAACTGCGTCTGGCGGACTTACGCTGCCTGATAATGTGCGCAGACGATGTGCGCTGATTACGCGGTGCAGGGGTGACGCCAAGAAAATTTTGTGCCATAATATGCCTCGCTTCGGGAGGTTAGCTCAGGGGTAGAGCACTGCATTCACACTGCAGGGGTCGCAAGTTCGAAACTTGCACTTCCCACCAAGAATTTTCAAGGCCAGCAGAAATGCTGGCCTTGTTCGTTTCTGCGCAGGTTTTTTACGGTGCGCCGCGCGGATTCGCGCAGTCGATTGCCATTTGGCATAATTTATCGGCTGTGGCATAATACGGCCTCGCTGGGAGGTTAGCTCAGGGGTAGAGCACTGCATTCACACTGCAGGGGTCGCAAGTTCGAAACTTGCACTTCCCACCAACGAATATGGTTGACCAAAAAAGGCTTGCACTTCACTGTGCAGGCCTTTTTTGCATTCTGCCTCCCGCTTTGCGCTGGCCAGCCAGCCCGCCCGCAATCCGGCCAACTCTCAGGCATCTTTTTGACACGAGTAATTGTCAAAAAAACGCGGTCAAACAGGCCGCATAACGACCGGAATTCAACCGCGCCCGTGGCTTCGCCCTGTACACTTGTCGTACAACCACGCGGCATGCGCTGTGCCTTCAGGCACGTGCCGGCATCCGAAACATTCAAGTAACGAAGCTTTCATGGTGAATGGGCATTACCAACCCTGGCTGGTCGCCGTCTCGATTCTGGTCGGCATACTGGCGTCGTACACCGCACTGAGTCTGGCCATGCGCGTCAGGCAGGCGCAGCGGCGTGCACGGTACGTCTGGGTGGCCGGCGGGGCCATGGCCATGGGCAGCGGCATCTGGGCCATGCACTTCGTCGGGATGCAGGCATTTCGCCTGCCGCTGCCGATCGGCTACGACACCACGACGACCTTTGTCTCGTGGCTGTTGCCGGTGGTAGCGTCCGGCCTCGCTCTCTGGCAACTGCGATACCGCACGGTGCGCCCGCGCCATCTTGTCGCCAGCGCGCTGCTGATGGGCCTTGCCATCAATGCCATGCACTACACCGGCATGGCCAGCATGCAAATGCATCCTTCGATCACCTATTCGCCGTGGCTGTTCGCACTCTCGGTCGCGATCGCGATCGGCGCGTCGGCGCTGGCGCTGCAGATCGGCATGCGCATGCAGGAGGGCGCTCGTTCGCGCCGCACGCTGCAACTGGCGGCCAGCGTCGTCATGGGCGGCGCGATCGCCGGCATGCATTACACCGGCATGGCCGCCGCGCACTTTGCGCCGGGCAGTGTCTGTGGCGCGGCGTTGGTGGGCGTCGACCAGGATTACCTGGCGGCGCTGGTAACGATCACGACAGTGGCGCTATTGAGCATCACGCTGCTGGCAACGATTTTCGATGCGCGTCTCGAGGAGCGCAACCAGACGATCGCGGCCTCGCTCGTGGCAGCGGCCGAGCGTCAGAAGCTGTTCCTGATCGAGCAGCAGGCGCGCCTCGACGCAGAAAACGTCAGCCAGATGAAGGATGATTTCCTGGCCACGCTGTCGCACGAGCTGCGCACGCCGCTCAATGCCATGCTCGGCTGGTCGCAATTGCTGCTGCAGGGCGGGCGCGATGACACGTCGCTCAAGCGGGGCCTCTCCACGATCGAGCGCAACGCGCGCGCGCAGTCCGAACTCATCGAAGACATGCTCGACATGAGCCGCCTGCTGGCCGGCAAGGTGCGCATTGACAACGTGCCACTGTCGCCCCCGGACTTCATCAACGCCGCGCTCGATACGACGCGGCCGGCAGCCCTGGCGCGCCAGGTGACGCTGGTCGGCGATCTCGACGCCGGGGCCGGACGCATCCTCGGCGACAGCGGCCGCATGCAGCAGGTGATGGTGAACCTGCTGTCCAATGCCATCAAGTTCAGCGAGCCGGGCGGTGTCGTGACGGTCACACTGCGCACCCTTGAGGACGCCAGCGTGATCACCGTGCAGGATACCGGCGCCGGCATCCCTGCCGCGTTCCTGCCATTCGTGTTCGACCGTTTTCGCCAGGCCGATGGATCGTCCTCACGGCGTCACGGCGGCCTGGGTCTGGGGCTGGCCATTGCGCGCCAGCTGATCGATTTGCAGGGCGGCACGCTGAGCGTGGCCAGCGCGGGCGAAGGGCAGGGGGCAGCCTTCACGCTGCGCATGCCGCTGGCAAGCGGTTGCGCGCCGGCGTCCGCGGTAGCAGCCCCTGCGCCAGGCTTGCCGCTGACGGCGCTGGCACTGCAGGGCCTGACGGTGCTGGTGATCGACGACGCGCTCGACTCGCTCGAACTGGTGCAGGCGGTGCTGGCGCCCAGCCAGGCCAGGATCCTGACCGCCACCGGCGCCCAGGAAGCACTGCACCTGATCGCGCTGCACCGGCCCGACTTGATCATCAGCGACATCGGCATGCCGGTCATCGACGGGTTCGACTTCATCCGCAAAGTGCGCGCCTTGCCGGACCGCCTGATCGCCAGCGTGCCGGTGATCGCGCTGACCGCGTTTTCGCGCAAGGAAGACGAACAGAAGGTGCTGGCGGCAGGGTTCGATGAATTTCTGGCCAAGCCACTGGTGCCGGCGGCGCTGCTGCAGACCGTGGCGGCCGTCAACGCACGCCGCACGCCGCTGCCGGTCTAGGTCCAGGCCCAGGTCTAGTCCAGGTCTACCTTCAGGCCGCCACGCCCGGCAACACCAGGTCGAGTTGCAGGGCGCCTTCCGGACGCCGCAGGCCCGCCACGATATATGCACGGTTGCGGCCCGCTTCCTTGCCCTTGTACATGGCGCGATCGGCCAGGGCAATGGCTTGCTGCCAATCCATCGACGGCGCCGGCGTCTCGTCTTCACCGATCGCAAACGGCAGCGCCACGGCGCCGGCCGTCGCACTGATCGCCAGCAGCGTGCCGTCGGTCAGCCGCACCGGCGCGCTGGCCAGCGCATCGAGGATGCGCTGCACCAGCAGTGGCCGCTGCGCCGCTGTGACGCCCTGCGAATACACGAGGAATTCTTCACCGCCCCAGCGCAGCACCATGTCCGACTCGCGCAGCGTGGCGCGCAGGCGCTTGCCCACTTCGACCAGCACGGCGTCGCCGGCCGCGTGGCCATAGTCGTCGTTGATGCGCTTGAAATGGTCGATGTCGAGCAGCGTGAAGCAGTCCGCGGCGTCCGGCTGCGGCGCCGCTTCGCCGGTACGGCTGCGCATGCGGTCCTGGAACGAGCGCCGGTTGTGCAGGCCGGTGAGCGGGTCGTGCGCCGAATGGTGGGCCAGCTCGGCGTTCAGTTCGGACAGGCGCTGGCCGGTGCGTTCCGATTTGCGGTACAGCCACAGCACGCCAGCGCACAGCAACAGCGCCAGTGCGGTCCCCAGCGAGGCGGCCGTCTGCACCAGTGTGCGGTGACGCAGTTCGGCGTCCTTGGTGGCGTTTTCCAGGCGCAGACTGTCGATCTGGGCAACGCGCTCGCGCGACTTGAACTGTTCTTGCAGCGCCGAGATCGCCTTGTTGCGGTCATTCACGGCCAGTTGCTGCATGACGGCGTCGCGCTCGCGCAGCGTGGCGAGGGCCTCCTTGAACCGGCCGGCCCGCTCCAGCGCCTGGCTTTTTTCGGCCAGCAGGCGCCCCAGCGTGGACAGGGCGCCGGCCCGGCGCATCGCGGCGCTGACCTCGTCGACCAGGCGCATGCCTTCCTGATAGCGGCGCTGGCCGAACAGCGCAAAGCCAAGGTTCGCTGTCGCCATCTGCAGGCTGATCCTGTCTTCGCTGTCCCTGGCAGGGATCAAGGCGGCGCGCGCGGCCGTTTCAGCCTCGGCGTAGCGGCCCAGTTTGAGGTAGGCGTTGGCCATATTGCCCAGCACATTGGCCTGCACCGATAGCAGTTGATGCGTTTGCGCCAGCCCGAGCGCCCGCTCGAGCGCCACCAGGCCGGCGGCGGGCTGGTCTTGCGTGATCAGCGCGCGGCCTTCGAAGAACGACGCCGCCGCATCCAGCCGCGGCGGCAGGCTGGTCTTGCTGGCGCGTACTTCGCGCAGCGTATCGAGCGCGCGCACGGGATCGCGGGCATTGACGTACATGCGCGCCATGGCCAGCAGGATGTCGGCTTTGCGCGGGCTCCACAGGTCGGGATGGTTGTTGACCAGTTCGAGCGCGGGCAAAAAGCGCTGCAGTGCGCGATCGTACTGGCCGACGGCGCTGAAGGCGGCGCCTTGCAGTGCATCGAACCCGGCCTTGAATTCCAGACTGTCGAGATCACGGTAGCGGCCGCCCAGCGTTTCCAGCAAGGCCAGCGCCGCGGCGGGATCATTGTTTTCAATCAGCCGATACACGCGGCCCAGGCTGGCCAGTGCCAGGTTGCGCGGATCGTGCGCAGTCGTGGCCAGCTTGATGATCTGTTCGTTGGTCTCGTATGCGTCGCGGTAATTGCCGCCATCGACCTGCACCCGGCGCAGCAGGAACAGGTAACGGATCCGCACCGCATAGGGCGCCCCGGCGATCAGTGCCGGGCCTTCCTGCACCAGGAGAGTGCGGGCCTGCGCATGATGTTGTTCCGCGATGACGGCAATGTCGTCGAGGCGCGACGCCGGGTGCGGTGCTGCCAGTGCGCCGCCCAGCACCAGTGTGAAGCCGCAGGCCACCAATGCACGGTGCATTCCAGTCCACCTCGACGCGTGCGCGGGCAGTCCGGTAATCAAGTGTCCTGGGGTGACATTCATGGCGGGGAGAGCAGCGGTGTCCAAGCGGCGGGAGGCGGCCCATACGAGATGGGGCGGTGACTACTACCCATTATCGAATGTTGCCCTTGGGAAATCAAGAACGGTCGACGCCAGCGCGCTGTTTACGCAACGTTCGTTTGGATTTGCCAGCGGGCACGTAAATTGCACTTGTTTCCGCAGATTGCTTTGATTCGAGACAACATTCTGGTTATATTGGCACACCTGCGAAAAAGCTGGAGACGACAGGTACAAGCAGCGGCGGTTTCAGGTCAGGCAAGCCGGCCCACCAGGCAGGATCCCGGGAGTGCGCCCGCCCATCAGGCAGGCGCAGGAATGACAAGACGCGGGACCACACCATTATTTGATTGGAGAACACGTAGTGAGTATTTTTAGAACCAAGAATCTGGATGCGATGATCGCCGCAAGCGCCAAGCCGGGCGGCCTCAAGAAAGTGCTCGGCCCGACCGACCTGATCCTGCTCGGCATCGGCGCCATCGTCGGCACCGGTATCTTCGTGCTGACCGGCACCGGCGCCGTCACGGCCGGCCCCGGCCTGTCGCTGTCGTTCGTCATCGCGGCCATGGCGTGCTGCTTCGCCGCGCTGTGCTACGCCGAATTCGCCTCGACCGTCCCGGTCGCCGGTTCCATCTATACCTACAGCTATGCCACACTGGGCGAATTCGTCGCCTGGATGATCGGCTGGGACTTGCTGCTCGAATACGGCCTGGCCACCTCGACCGTTGCGGTCGGCTGGTCGGGTTATTTCCAGTCGCTGCTGTCGGGCTTCGGCCTGGTGCTGCCTGACGCGCTGACCGCCGCCCCCGGCGCGCGCCCTGGCGTCGAGACCCTGTTCAACCTGCCAGCGTTCCTGATCATGATGGCCATCACGTTCCTGCTGTCGCTCGGCATGCGCGAGTCGGCCCGCCTGAACAACGTGATGGTGATCATCAAGATCAGCGTCGTGCTGCTGTTCATCGCGGTCGGTGTGGGCCACGTCAAACCGGAGAACTGGCAGCCGTACATGCCATACGGCATGACGGGCGTGATGAGCGCCGCCGCGCTGGTGTTCTTCGCCTTCATCGGCTTCGACGCCGTCACGTCGGCCGCCGAGGAAGTCAAGAATCCGGCGCGCGACCTGCCGATCGGCATCATCGGTTCGCTGATCATCTGCACCATCCTGTATGTCGTGGTCGCTGCGATCATGACCGGCATCGTGCCGCACATGGACTTCAAGGGTGTCGACCATCCGGTGTCGCTGGCGCTGCAAGTTGCCGGTGAGGACTGGGTCGCCGGCTTCGTCGACCTGGCTGCGATTCTGGGCATGAGCACCGTGATGCTGGTGATGGCGTATGGCCAGACCCGCATCCTGTTCGCGATGTCGCGTGACGGCCTGATGCCGGCGCGCCTGTCGAAGGTACACCCGAAATACGGCACGCCATTCTTCGCGACCTGGCTGGTGGGCATCATCTTTGGCCTGATCGCCGCCGTGGTGCCACTGACGGTGCTGGCCGAGCTGGTCAATATCGGCACGCTGGCCGCGTTCACGCTGGTCTCGATCGCCGTGATCGTGCTGCGCAAGAAGCGTCCTGACCTGCCACGTGCGTTCCGTTGCCCGGCCGTGCCTTTGATCCCGATCCTGGCGATCATCTTCTGCCTGGTGCTGATGTCGTTCCTGAGCTGGCATACCTGGGTCGCGTTCGCGATCTGGCTGACCATCGGCGCAATCGTCTACTTCGGTTATGCGCGCAAGCACTCGTTGCTGAATAACACGCCACAGTAAGCTGTTTTGCGCCCCTGCCAGCGCGGGGGGCTTCATGGTAGGCTCTCGTTGGCGACGCTGTCATGGCGTCATGTGAACGAACAGCAAAGGAAACAATCATGAGTGCCATCGTGCTGGGTGGGGGCGACGCCCTCCTGATCGTCGACCCGCAGGTCGACTTCCTTCCCGGCGGTAGCCTGGGCGTCCCGCAAGGCGACGCCGTGCTGGCCCCGATCAATCGCCTGATCGACCTGTACCGCGCGCATGCGCTGCCGGTGTATGTGTCGCGCGACTGGCATCCTGCATTGCATTGTTCGTTTGCCGACCAGGGCGGGCCGTGGCCCGTGCACTGCGTCGCGGGCAGCGATGGTGCGCGCTTTGCCGACGCGCTGCAGCTCGATGACGCCGTGGTCGTCTCCAAGGCCACCACGGTTGACGTCGATGCCTATTCGGCGTTCAACGGTACCGGCCTGGCCGACACGCTGCGCGAGCGCGGCATCCGGCGCCTGGTCGTATGCGGGTTGGCGACGGATTATTGCGTACTCAATACGGTGGTCGATGGGTTGGCGGCGGGGTTCGAGGTGTTGCTTGCAACAGAGGCCATGCGCGCCGTGAACGTCAATACGGGGGATGGCGAGCGTGCGCTAGCGCGCATGCTCGATGCCGGTGCCATGCCGGTACAACTGTCCAACAGTGGTCTGATTCCAGAGCAGGCGCTGGGCGCAGCAGCGTAATGACCTGCGTCACTCGATAATATTTTTGTAATCCCTATCTTACAGGCCGACAGCACGCCTACCGATTCTCTCGACATGCCTGAGCACGGATAATGCGGTACCGTCCATAGAACGCATTTCAAGAATCGAGACATGAGCCCAATGCTGTTAGCCGACGCGCCAGGCGTCCAGAGTGCCCCGCTGCCTACCGGCCACGGTGCCAGGAATCTGTACTTCTCGCTGTATGCCGACCCGGCAGCGCAGCCTGATGCCGCCAAGTCGTTCATCGACGACCAGATCGCGCTCGCACGCGAGCTGCCGGTCGACCTGCCATCGAACATGAATGACCTGCAAGCGTGGATCGAAGAGCGCGCCGACATCGTCGGGCAGGAATACCGTGAATACCTGGCTGCCCGCAAGAACGGTGCACCGCGCCGCTACTTCAGCACCCGCGCCCATGCGCTGTACTTCATCAAGGGCGTGGCCCCGACCAAGCTGGTCGACGGCGCCTGGCTGTATGGCCTGGTGCGCCAGTGGGATGACGTTGCTTTCCACCCGCTGATCAAGACCTACCTCGAAGAGCTGGGTGACGGCTTGCCGGACAAGAACCACGTGACGCTCTATCGCAAGCTACTGGCCACGCACGGCTGCGACAGCTGGGCAGGCTTGAGCGACAGCCACTTCCTGCAAGGCGCACTGCAACTGGCGCTGGGTCATAACGCTGAGCATTATCTGCCGGAGATCATCGGGTACAACCTCGGCTACGAACAATTGCCGCTGCACCTGTTGATCACGTCCTACGAGCTCAACGAACTGGGCATCGATCCGTATTACTTCACGCTGCACGTGACGGTTGACAATGCCGGCAGCGGCCATGCCCGCAAGGCCGTGCAATCGGTCCACGATCTGATGCCGCGCGTGGGCGACCGCGATGCCTTCTGGCAGCGCGTCGTCAATGGCTACCGCCTCAATGAGCTGGGCGCGAGCACGACATCGGTGATCGGCGAATTCGATCTGCAGGAAGAACTGGTCAGCATCATGGCGGCCAAGAGCATCGTCGGCAAGAACATGCACTCGGACTACTGCCGTGTGGCGGGACGCTCGGTCAACGACTGGCTGGCCGAACCCGCACAGATCCCCGCATTCCTGGCTGCGCTCGAAGAAGCCGGCTGGATCAAGCGTGGTGAAGCGGTCGAGCACAGCCGCTTCTGGCGCCTGGTCGAAGGCGAGCGCGCCGAAATGTTCGGTGTCTTCAATGCCTACGAATTGCAAGTGCTGCGTGACTGGATCACGAGCCACCCGGACGGCGGGCAAGCTGCCGGCCCGCGCGTGCTGACCGCCCGCGCCCGCCAGCGCACGCTCGACCAGCATGGCCTGGGCACGGAGCGCGGGACTGCGTTCCCGGTGCGTGGCCTGATCCGCCGCCATACCGGCACCGATGCGCAGGACACGGGCAACGAACTGCGCGTGCTGGAACAGCAGGTTGCTTCCAGCAGCGGCAAGCAGGAAGCGATGGCGCTGCTGTCGCGTTTGCTGTCGCCCGAAGTGCACCACACCACGGTGGGCCTGATGGCCACCCGGATGTACACGCAACTGTTCGACGCTTGAGGCGTCCGCACAGTGCACAAAGCGGCCGGTACACGTAGAGAGCGTGTGCCGGCCGTCGCTTCATCAACACGATAACAAGGGAACACCAACGTGCAAATCCTGGAACAACGCTTTCTGCGCGGACCGAACGTCCACGCCGATTCACCCTGCCTGCTGTCCGTCGTCGATCTGGAAGACCTGTACGGCCTCTCGACCCGGGATATTCCCGGCTTCAACGATGCATTGCTAACCCTGTTGCCGGCACTGCGCGGCGAGCGTTTGTCCGATGGCGCCACGGGCGGCTTCGCGCAGCGCCTCGCGGCCGGCACCTACCTGGGCCGCGTGATCGAAACCGTCGCCCTCGAGCTGCAATCACTGGCCGGCGCACCCGCCACCTTTGGCCGCACGCGCCCGGTGAATGGCCATCCAGGCCAGTTCCGCGTGGTCGTTGCGTACACCTGTGAAAAGCTGGCCGAGCCGGCATTCGATCTGGCGGTGGACCTGGTGACGGCGCTGGCGCGCGGCGAAGCGTTTGCACTCGAGCCACGGCTGGAAGAACTGCGCGGCATCGCCGGGCGCTATGCGATCGGCACCAGCACGGCGGCCGTGCTGGCGGCGGCGCACGAGCGAGGCATCCCGACCCAGCGCATCACCGAAGAAGCGAACCTGTTCCTGCTCGGCTGGGGTGTGCGGCAAAAGCGCCTGCAAGCAACGACGACGGGCGAGACCAGCTTCATCGCGGTCAAGATCGCCAGCGACAAGCAGTTGACGAAGGCGCTGCTGAAGGAAGCCGGCGTGCCGGTGCCCGAGGGCGACGTGGTCACGACCGTCGAAGCAGCGCAGCGCGTGGCGCGGCGCCTGGCGGTGCCGGTCACGCTCAAGCCGCTCGACGGCAACCAGGGCAAGGGCGTCACAGTCGCTTGCGCGACACCCGAAGACGTGGCGCTGGCCTTCGAATTTGCCCGTGGTTTCGGCCGGCGCGTGATCGTCGAACGCCATGTCGAAGGACGCGATTACCGCGTGCTCGTGGCCTGCGGGCGCGTGGCCGCCGCCTCGTGCCGCCGCCCGGCGCACGTTGTCGGGGACGGCAACCTGACGGTGCGTCAGCTGGTCGAGATCGAAAACGCGAACCCGGCGCGCGGCGCGGGTCATGCGACCATCCTGACCCGCATCACGCTCGATGAACACGCAAACGACATGCTGGCGCGCCAGGGTTTTGATGTGGACAGCGTGCTGCCGGTGGGCGTCACCGCCGAATTGCGCGGCAATGCGAACCTGTCGACCGGCGGCACCGCCGAAGATGTGACCGACCAGTTGCCGGAATCGACGCGCCTGCTGTGCGTGCGAGCCGCCGCCAAGATCGGCCTGGACGTGGCCGGCATCGACATCGTCTGCAAGGACATCGCGCAGCCGCTCGCAGCGCAGCGGGGCGCCGTCATTGAAGTGAACGCCGCACCGGGCATCCGCATGCACCAGTACCCGAGCGCCGGTGAGCCGCGCGATGCTGGCGACGCCATCGTCGAAGGCTTGATGGGCAATACGGACGGGCGCATTCCCGTCATCGCACTGACCGGCACCAATGGCAAGACCACCACCACCTTGCTGGTCGCGCACGCTGCGCGCATGGCAGGCAAGGTGACGGGCGTGACGACGACCGAGGGCGTCTTCATCGACGGCAAGCAGGTCGTCAAGGGCGATTGCACCGGCTACTGGTCGGCGCGCACGGTGCTGGGCGCACCGGAAGTCGAGGTCGCCGTGCTGGAAACGGCGCGTGGCGGCATCCTCAAACGGGGCCTCGCGTTCGATTGCTGCGACGTGGCGATCGTGCTGAACATCGCGGCCGATCACCTCGGTCTGGATGGCGTGGACACGGTCGAAGATCTGGCGCAAGTGAAGGCCGTGGTGGCGCAGTCGGCTTCGAAAGCGGTCGTGCTCAACGCCGAAGACGCGCTGTGCGTGCAGATGGCGCGCCGCATCAAGCCGGGCGCTGAAGTGCTGTTCTTCTCGATGGATCCGGAAAGCCCGGTGATGCTCAAGCACTTGGAAGACGGCGGGCGTGGCGCGTATCTGCAAGATGGCGCGGTGGTGCTGGCCGATGGCCACAGCCAGCAAGCGCTGCTGCGGGTGGAAAGCATGCCGATCTCGTTCGGCGGCCTGGCACGCTTCAATATCGCCAATGCATTGGCGGCCGCCGCCGGCCTGATGGCCGCCAATTTCAACCATCTGCACATCGCCGCGGGCCTGTCGACGTTCGTCTCGAACGGCCGCACGAATCCGCTGCGCACGAATATGTTCGATGTGCGCGGCGTGACGGTCATCGTCGACTACGCGCACAACCCGGCCGCCTACGCCGCCATGGCCGATATGGCACGGGGCATGCTGCCCGGTCAATTGATCGGCATCGTGACAGCGCCCGGCGACCGCCGCGACACGGACCTCGAGCAGGTTGGCCGCGTCTGCGGCGAGCGTTTCGACGAGCTGGTGGTCTACGAATCGCAAAGCCGCGGCCGCGAGCCCGGCGAAGCGGTCGACCTGATCCTGTCCGGCGCCGAAGAAGTGGTCGGCATTAGCGATACGCTGCACCGCGAACTGGACGTCGGCAACGCGATCCGCCTCGGCCTGAGCTTGTGCAACCCGGGCGACGTCCTGATCTTCGCCTGCGGCTCATCCCTGCAAGTGTTTATCGACGCCATCCGCATGACCGACCCCGAAAGTGCCGCCCTGATCGCCGCCCAAACGGCCTAACCCAAAGATCCCGAACAATTAGGGTCAGAGTAGAATTATTGAGCAATTGCTCCGGATTTAAACAGACTCAGCTAATCGAGTCCGTTCAATCTGGAAAAGTTATCAAACAATTCGACCCTGACCCTAATTGTTCATTTTCTAATGGCAAATCTGCGGCAAACGATTTAATTAGGGTCAGAGTAGAATTGTTGAGCAATTTCTCCCAAATTTAGCAGTCTCATCTTATGCAGGCTTGCTGATTCGAAAAAGTTGTCAAACAATTCGACACTGACCCTAATTGTTCAGTTTCTTTGGTCAGAGTCGTACTGCAATGATTAATTGGGGTCAGTGTCGAATTGTTGGGTAATTGATTCGGGGCACTGACGGTGCGAAAAAAAACGACCCTTTTGGGGCCGTTTGTCGTTGGGGATCAGATTGCGGCGGCTTCGATTTTATTTGCCAGTTCCGGGCGGGTGGGGCGGAGGGCTTCCGTAAGTTCGGAGATCGATGAACCGCAGCCGAAGACCAGGACGTCGCCCGGGACGCAGCGTGCCAGGCCCAGTCGGATGGCGCAGTGGACGTCGTGCTCGATCTGCAGGTGGTCTGGCGCAATCTTTGCCAACTGGGCGCCACGGGCGATGAGTCGTGCGGATTCGCCCTTGGCGCGGCCACGCGCTTCGCTGTCGTAGACGACCAGTTCGTCGAAGCCAGCGGCGCAGGTGCGGCCGATGTCGATCAGGTCGGCGTCGCGGCGGTCGCCCGGTGCAGCTACGACGCCGACCAGGCGGCCGGCCGTCATGGCGCGTGCCATCTCGGCCAGCGCGGCGTAGGCAGCGCAGTTGTGGGCGTAGTCGACAACCACCGTCACGCCGTCGACATCGTACAGGTTCGAGCGCAGCGGATTGTGCTTGCTGTCGGAGACGAACCCGCGCAAGCCGGCGGCGATGTCGCGGTTGCCCAAGCCGCTGGCCATCAGCGCTGCCGCTGCTGCCATCGCGTTGGCGATGTTGTAGCGCGCACGACCGCCCAGCGACACGGGCATGTCGCGCACGTCGAGCAAGGCCTCGTGCCGCATGCCCCCGGCCAGCACGATCGTCGAATCCTGCAGGTACACGCCGCGGCCACCATGTTCGATGTGCGGCACCAGGACCGGGTCTTCTGCGTCCAGCGCGAAATAGATGATCTCGACGCCGTCGGCCAGCGTGTCCGCCATCTTCACGCAAAGGGCGTCTTCGGCATTGAGCACCACCGCACGTGTCGCCCTGGCCGCGACGACCGCCTTGACCCTTGCCAGATCCTCGATCGTGTCGATGCCATCCAGCCCCAGGTGATCGGCCGAGACATTCAGCACCACCGCCACGTCGCAGCGGTCGTACGCCAGGCCGCGCTTGAGGATGCCGCCGCGCGCCGTTTCCAGCACGGCGAAATCGACCTGGGGCGAACCAAGCACACTGCGCGCCGAATGGTAGCCAGTACAGTCGCCTTCATACGCCAGCTGCCCGTCCAGGTACACGCCGCTGGTCGTCGTGACGCCGGTGCGCAGGCCGGCGAGGCGCACCACGTGCTCGATCAACAGGCTCGTGGTGGTCTTGCCGTTGGTGCCCGTCACAGCGACCACGGGAATGCGGCCGTCGCCGGCACCGAACATAGCCTCGACGATGGCGTCACCCGCATCGCGCGGCGCGCCGCGGCTCGGGTACTGGTGCATGCGGATCCCCGGCGCGGCATTGACTTCGATGACGCCGCCGCGCTGATCGCGCAAGGGCAGGGCGATGTCGTCGCAGATGATGTCGATGCCCGCGATGTCCAGGCCGATGGTGCGGGCGGCGCGGATGCAGATGTCGCGCGTTTCTTCCGGCAGCAGATCGGTCACGTCTTCGGCGGTACCGCCAGTGGACAGGTTGGCGTTGCCCCGCAGGTCGGCGCCGATGCCGGCCGTGAGCACCGTATCAAGCTCGTAGCCCTGGCGGGCCAGCGTCTCGAGCGCCAATGCGTCGAGCGGAATCTTGGTCAGGATGTTCGTGTGCCCGTCGCCCCGTGCCGGGTTGCGGTTTTCAAGTTCAACCAGCTCGCGGATCGTCGAGTGGCCATCGCCCGTGACGCCTGGCGGGCGCCGCCACGATGCCGCGGCGATGCGACCGCCCGTGACCAGCACGCGGTAGTCGCGTCCACGCAAGTACTGTTCGACGATCACGCGCCGACCGTGCCGCCGCGCGTGCTCGAAGGCCCGTTCGACGCTGTCCGGCGTGGCGCAATCGACCGTCACACCCTTGCCCTGATTGGCGTCCAGTGGCTTGACGACCACCGCGCAGCCCAGGCGGCGTGCGACGCGCTGGGCGGCCGTGCTCGTCGTCACGACCTCGCCGCGCGGCACCGGCACGCCTGCCTGCGCGAGCAGCGTCTTGGTCAGGTGCTTGTCGCTGGCGATGCTCACCGCGATCGAATTGGTGGCGCCGGTGATCGTCGCCTGCAAGCGCTTCTGGCGGCTGCCCCAGCCCAGCTGGAACAGGTTCGCGTCGTCCGTCAGCCGGCGCGACGGAATGCCGCGCCGATGCGCCGCATCGAGCACGGCGCCGGTGCTGGTGCCGATCACATGCTCTAGAGCGATCTCGCGCAGCGCCGCCACAGCGGCATCGAGGTCGAACGGTTCATCGCGCGTCAGCGCAGTCAGCAGCTTGACGCCAACCCGCAGCGCTTCGCTCGCGACCTGCTCGACGCCGTAGCCGCACACGATGCGCCGGCACTGTTCATGCCCCGTGACCGCCAGCGTCGCACCTTGCACGCCGGGGGCGGCCGCAAGGCGCTGCAGTTCCATGATCACGGGTTCGAGCGCGTCGACAGGCAGGGCATCGTCAGACAGCCGCACAGCCGCCGCCGCGGGCAGCTCCGGCATCAGCGCCAGCAGGCGCGCACCGAAGCCACGGCCCTTCGTAGTCAGATTGTCGACGACCGCCATCAGGCACGGCGTTTCGGCATACAGGTTCGGGCCCCGCAGCAGGCGCTTTTCGATCACTTTCATGAGAGAGGCGTGCGCTTCGTGACGATCTGCAGGAAGTCCAGCAGCGAAGCGGGAATGCGCCTGCCCACCTGTTCATCGCCAATTGGCAGCGAATACTTGGCGCCGGCCGGCAGCAGGTGCAGGCGCACGTCAATCAGTTCCGGAATCGCCCGGTCCTTGATCTCGGCCACGTTGCTGCTCATCGAGCGGCCGTCGACGACGGTCACCGCGCCTTCGCCCAGCACCTCGATGCCCACACCCCGCTCGATCACGAGCGCCGTGTCTTCATCGATGCCGATGCCTTGCAGGTACGGGTTCTGCGCGACGATCGACAACAGGCGCGACAGACGCTGGCGCTCCGAGAAATGCTGGTCGACGACGACGCGATGCAAAAAGCCCAGGCCTGCGCCCAGGCTGACCGAGCCTTTTTCGGGCAGCAGGTCGGTGCGGCCTTGCGCGAGCATGTGGCCCGACATCGCCGAGGCACCGGCGCTGGTACCGCCGATGGTGGCGCCGCGCACTTTGAGGGCCGCGTGCATCTCGGCGTCCAGCGCCGTGCCGCCGATCAGCGCGAGCAGGCGCTTCTGGTCGCCGCCCGTCATGAAGATGCCATCGGCTTCCGCCACCTGGCGCACGAAGTTCTCGTCGTTGGCGTCGTCGCGGCTCGTGATTTCGAGGTGGCTGTGCCGGGTCACGCCCAGTGCGCCGAAGGCATCATCGTAGATGTGCCACATTTCGTCGGCGATCTGGCTGGCGGCCGTGATCACGACGATGCGCGCGTCGGGGCCGCCGGCCAGCTCGACAAAGCGCGACAGGATCTGCATGTCATGCTGGCGGTCTTCATGGCCGCCGATGATGACGAGGTGGCCGTTGCGCGGTACGTTTTGTGTTGGATTCATCGTTGTACCATTTTCGAAGTGGGCATATCACTGTTGCTGAAGGCGCCGGCGTCCGTGCGGCTCACCGCAATCAGGCCGACCTTGATGTCCGGGGTGAACAACGCGACGCCACGCTGCAGCGCATCGCCAAGCGGGATGCCATCGGCAATCCAGCCGTACACGGTGCGCGCCAGCAGATGGCGCACGATCTGCTCACCGATGCCGGTGGCGGCGACGGCGCCTTCCGGGCCGGCAAAAAAGCCGCTGCCGATGATCGGTGCATCGCCGACGCGGCCCAGCAGGGCCGGCGCCGAGCCGCCGCTCGAACAGGCCACGGCAAAATGACCGTCGGCGCCGCGCACGACGGCGCCAACGGTGTCGCAGGCCACGCCTTCGGGCAAGCGCACCGGCGTATTGTAATTCCAGTAGTGGTCGATCAGGTCGCGGTCCAGGCCCGGCATCACCGGCATCGAGCCGGCCAGTTGCGCCAGCAGCTTGCGGTGCGCCGTGCGCTGGCGTTCCGTCACCGGAGCGGCGTCCGGCATGCCGATCGTGCGCGCGAAGCGGCTGGCGCCTTCGCCTACGAGCAGCCAGTGCGGCGTGTCGGCCACCGCGCGCGACAGGCGCACCGGGTTCTTCACCGACTGCACGCAGGCGACGGCGCCAAGGCGGCCGCGCGTGTCCATGATTGCCGCGTCCATTTCGACTGTGGCGCCATCCAGGCCCAGCACCGAGCCGCTGCCGGCATTGAAGCGGCCATCGTCTTCCATTGTGGTCACGGCGCCGATGGCGGCGTCGAGTGCGTCGCCATTGATTTCCAGTTGCGCCAGGGCGCGGCGCGCGGCGAGCACGCAACCGTCTTCATGGTCGCGCGACGTGCCGGCCCCGCCGTGAACAACGACAGCGCCAGCGTGGGGGGTATTGCTCATGCGGTCAATCTTTCTGCTTTATTGTTGTCGTGGCCAGCGTACAGCACCGGCAGTGCATTGCCGGGCGATTATCCGGTGTTCACCCATGACGCCATATCGGTACGCCTGCCGCCTCCCTGTAAGAGCTTGCTTACAGCAGGAAGCGGGAAGCGATACTTGACGGAATCTGTTACCATACCGCCCCTTCAAGATAAAGGTTCCTATGGTGCACGCTTGCGGCGTTGACTTCGGCACGTCAAATTCCACGGTCGGCTGGTATCGGCCCGGCATGATGCAATCCGCCCCGACGGCGCTGTTGACCCTCGAGGACGGCAAGCCCACGCTGCCGTCGGTGGTGTTCTTCAACGCCGACGACGACCGCGTCAGCTATGGCCGCGCCGCGCTTGCCGAATATCTCGAAGGCTACGAAGGCCGCCTGATGCGCTCGCTGAAAAGCCTGCTGGGCACGAGCCTGATCGATGGCCAGACCGAGGTCGCGGGCCGTTCGGTCTCGTTTCGTTCGCTGCTGGCCCAGTTCATCGGCGAGGTCAAGCACCGCGCCGAAACACAGGCCGGCCAGCCGTTCCAGAGCGCCGTGTTCGGCCGCCCCGTGTTCTTCATCGACGACGACGCCCAGGCCGACCAGCTGGCCGAAGATACACTGCTCGACGTGGCGCGCTCGGTCGGCTTTCGCGACATCGGCTTCCAGTACGAGCCGATCGCCGCCGCCTTCGATTACGAATCGCGCATCGACCGCGAAGAACTGGTCCTGATCGCTGACATCGGCGGCGGTACGTCCGACTTTTCGCTGGTGCGCCTGGGCCCCGAGCGCGCCGGCCGGCCCGATCGCCGCGACGACATCCTGGCCAACGGCGGCGTGCACATCGGCGGCACCGATTTCGACAAGTACCTGAGCCTGGCGAGCGTCATGCCGCTGCTCGGCTACGGCAGCAAGCTGCGCTCGGGCGCCGAGATCCCGTCGAGCTACTACTTCAATCTGGCCACCTGGCACACGATCAACCAGGCTTACACACGCAAGAGCGTGACGCAACTGGCCGACCTGGCGCGCGACGCGGCGGAACCGGCCCGCATCGCGCGCCTGCAGAATCTGATCGAAGACCGCGCCGGCCACTGGCTAGCGATGCAGGTCGAGGGCGCGAAGATTGCGCTGTCCGACGCCGACATGGTCAAACTGCAGCTCGATCGCCTGTCGCCACCCGAGTCGCTGGACATCGCGCGTGCGCAGTTCGAAGCGGCGATTGCGCAGCTGGTCGAGCAGGTCGCCACCACCGTCGGCAAGCTGTTCGCCGATGCCGGCGTGCGCCCTAGCGATGTCGACACGGTCTTTTTCACCGGCGGTTCGAGCGGCGTGGGCTTGCTGCGCGCGCGGATTGGTGCGATGGTGCCGGATGCGCGCCGCGTCGAGGGCGATCTGTTCGGCAGCATCGGCACCGGCCTGGCGCTCGACGCGCTGCGCAAGTTCGGCTGACACCCCGCTGGAAACGCACACAAAGGAGCAAGGATGAGTATGTACGACCGACCGCTGGTGATGCTTGACTTCGAGACCACCGGCCTGTCGCCCGACATGGGCGACCGCATCACGGAAGTAGCGGCACTGCGCATCGTTGGCGGCGAGGTGACCGAGCGTTATGTCTCGCTCGTCAATTGCGGCGTGCGCGTGCCGTCGTTCATCACGGCCCTGACCGGGATCACCCAGCAGATGGTCGACAGCGCGCCGCCTTCGCACCAGGTCGTGCCCGAGCTGCTCGACTTCATCGGCGGCGACGTCCTGTCGGCGCACAACGCCAGCTTCGACGAAAAGTTCTTGAAGGCCGAAGGTGCGCGCCTGGGCCGCACGACGCAGCACGTGGGCCTCGTGTGCTCGCTGAAACTGTCGCGCCGTCTGTTCCCGGGCCTGGTCAGCTACAAGCTGGGCCAGCTGTCGAGCCAGCTCGGCATTCCTTTTGTCGGCACCGCCCACCGGGCCGAGGCCGACGCCCAGGTCGCGGCCGACGTGTTGCTGCATGCTGCGCGGCATCTTGGGCGTACCTGCGGCATCGAGCGCGTCGAGCCGAGTCTGCTGGTCTCGATCAACAAGGTCGCTGCCGCCAAGATCCCGGTATTTCTTGAAAAATACGCGGCCACCGTGCGCGAACGCCGGAAGGCTGTCGAGGCGCATTGCAACTGATGGCAACTGATGGCAACTGACCTTGCCTGACATCCTGATTGTGCGCTCGCAAACCGCGTAGCCCCGATCTACTTAAACTTTTGGCAATGGAATCGGCTGCGCCTGCGGCCGTTCGCACGACTTGCCGAAAGGATCTGGATGAGCTCCGACCATGCCGCCCGCGCCGGCGCCGCGACGTTCTCCTGGTATCACCGCGCTGCCTGGCAAGGCAACCCGTACGCCCAGTTCAACCTGGCGCAGCTCTACCTGCGCGGCCACGGCGTCGAGCGCGACGACACGCAAGCTGCCGTCTGGCTGGCGCGCGCCGCCTCGCACGGCCTGGCCTATGCCCAGAACCATCTCGGCGCCTTGCACTACAGCGGCCGGGGCGTGCCGCCCGACCACGCGCTCGCTGCCCGCTGGTTCCGCCGCGCAGCGCAGCAGGGCGATCGATCGGCGCAATACAATCTCGGCCTGCTGTACCGCAAGGGGCGTGGCGTGACGCTGTCGCATCCCACTGCACTGAGCTGGTTCTACCGGGCGGCGGAGCAGGGCATGGCGCGTGCGCAGGCGCAGCTGGCGCATGGCTATCTGCACGGGCTGGGCGTCACGGTCAGCCATCCGCTGGCGATGGCGTGGTACCGCAAGGCCGCCTTGCAGGGGCATGTTGCCGCGCAGGTCCAGCTGGCGCATATGTACGCGCGGGGTCTTGGCGTGACGGCCAGCAGTGCGCGCGCCCTGTACTGGTACCGCCATGCAGCGGGCGCCGGCAATCCCTCGGCCAGGCGCGCCCTAGGCCTGATATAGCCGTCGCTGGCGGGCGGTTTGCACTGTTCCCGTTTCGCGCTATGATGCCCTGCGGCCACAAGCCGACCTCATCATTCACAGACCGAGAACAACATGCACATGAAACTTGCCACGCTTGCCGCCGTGTTGGCCACGAGCTTCGGCGCCAATCCGGCGCTCGCACAGAGCTGTTCCACCAAAGGCACCGGGCCGACCTATCCGGTGACGAAGAAAGTCGACCAGACGGACAATTACCACGGCACCGTCGTCGCCGATCCGTACCGCTGGCTCGAAGACGCCAACAGCGCCGAAACGAAGATGTGGGTCGACGCCCAGAACAAGGTCACCCAGGCCTACCTGGCCGCGATCCCGCAACGCGAAGCGATCCGCCAGCGCCTGACGCAGTTGTGGAACTACGAGCGCTACAGCGTGCCGGGCAAGGAAGGTGGCCGCTACTTCTATACGCGCAACGATGGCCTGCAGAACCAGGCGGTCCTGTACACGCTGAAAAACCTGAATGACGAGCCGCGCCTGCTGCTCGACCCGAACAAGCTGGCCGCCGACGGCACTGTCGCCCTGGCCGGCACCGAAGTGAGTCCCGACGGCAAGCTGCTGGCGTACAGCATCGCCGCGTCGGGCTCGGACTGGAACGAGATCAAGCTGCGCGACATCGAGACCGGCAAGGACCTGCCGGACCACATCAAGTGGGTCAAGTTCTCGAGCACGGCCTGGACCAAGGATGGCAAGGGCTTCTTCTACAGCCGCTACGACGAGCCGAAGGAAGCGACCAAGCTGGCCGACGTGAACTACTTCCAGAAGCTGTACTACCACCGCATCGGCACCCCGCAAAGCGCCGACACGCTGGTGTATGACCGCGCCGACCAGAAGGAATGGGGCTTCGGCGGCCGTACCACGGACGACGGCCGTTACCTGATCATCACCACCACCAAGGGCACGGCGCCGAAGTACCGCGTGTCGTACAAGGACCTGTCGAAGCCGGACGCGAAAGTGGTCGACCTGATCGACAACTTCGACGCCGGCTACGACTTCATCGACAACGTCGGCAGCGTGTTCTACTTCAGCACCGACCGCAAGGCGCCCAAGAAGCGCATCATCGCGATCGACGTGAGCAAACCGGCGGAGTCCAACTGGAAAGAGATCGTCGCCGAAAGCGCCGACACGCTGGCCGGCGCCGACATCGTCAACAACCAGCTGGTGCTCGAATACCTGAAGGATGCCCGCAGCGTCGTGCGCGTGGTGTCGCTCGACGGCAAGCCGGTGCGCGAGATCGCGCTGCCGGGGATCGGCACCGTCGCCGGTCTGTCGGGCAAGCGTGGCGACACCGAGACCTTCTATTCGTATACCAGCTTTACCAGCCCGACCACGATCTACCGCCTGAACATGACCACCGGCCAGAGCACCGTGTTCCGTCAGCCGAAAGTCGCGTTCAATCCGGCCGACTATGAAACGCGCCAGCAGTTCTACACGAGCCGTGACGGCACCAAGGTACCGATGTTCATCGTGTCGAAGAAGGGCCTGAAAATGAACGGCCAGAACCCGACCTACCTGTACGGCTATGGCGGCTTCAACATCTCGCTGACGCCCGCCTTCTCGCCGGCCAACCTGGCGTGGATGGAAATGGGCGGCGTGTATGTCGTGGCCAATCTGCGCGGCGGTGGCGAATACGGCGAAGCCTGGCACCAGGCCGGCACCAAGCTGCAGAAGCAGAACGTGTTCGACGACTTCATCGGCGCGGCCGAGTGGCTGGTGGAGAACAAGGTCACGTCGCCGCAGAAGCTGGCCATTGGCGGCGGCAGCAACGGGGGCCTCCTGGTCGGCGCTGCCACCACGCAGCGCCCGGACCTGTTCGCAGCCGCGATTCCGTCGGTGGGCGTGATGGACATGCTGCGCTTTCACAAGTTCACGATCGGCTGGGCCTGGACCTCGGACTACGGTTCGTCCGAGAACCCGGATGAATTCAAGGCGCTGGTCAAGTATTCGCCGCTGCACAACCTGAAAGCCGGCACCTGCTACCCGGCGACGATGGTGACGACGGCCGACCACGATGACCGCGTGGTCCCGGCGCACAGCTTCAAGTACGCCGCTGCAGCCCAGGCAGCGCAGGCCGGCAGCGCGCCGATCCTGATCCGCATCGACACCAAGGCGGGCCACGGTGCGGGCAAGCCGACGAGCAAGCAGATCGAGGAAGTCGCGGATCGCTGGGGCTTCCTGTCGCGCGAGCTGCACATGAATGACGCCGCCGTGACGGGCGCCGGCGCCAAGTAACACCGGGCAGATGCAAACAAGGCCGCCGGAGCGATCCGGCGGCCTTGTTGTATTGTGCAGCTGTTTCTATCGGTGCACGACCACCAGGACCGCCTTGGCCTCGGTCTTGCCCGTATTGCGGATCACGTGGTTCTGGTCGGCCGGGTAGCGCGCTGTCGCGCCATGCCTCACCTTTTTCTTTTCCGGTCCCACTTCCAGTTCCACGGTCCCGGTGATCACCGTCAGGTGCTCGCCCGTCCCGGGATCGTGCGCCTGCGACGCCAGTTCGCCACCGGGCGCCAGCGTCAGCTCATACCATTCATACTTGCCTGCCAAATCCATCGGACCGAGGATGCGCAGGCAATAGCCGGCGTGCGCGCCGGGCAGGGTGGGGATTTCATGCGCATCCACCAGCCGGATGAGTTCCGTCGGGCGCACTTCGGACGACAGCAGTTCGCCAATCTGCACGCCCAGCGCATTGGCCAGGCGCCAGGTGATGGCGATGGTGGGGTTGGCTTTCTCGCGTTCGATCTGCGACAGCATCGATTTCGACACGCCGGCAATGCGCGACAGGTCTTCGAGCGTCAGGCCACGGGCCAGGCGCAGGCGTTGCAGTGTGGCGCCGACTTCGGGTGGCGCGTTGTTGGTTGAAATTGTATTCATTGCCGCATAAGGTGTTGAGGACCGGCTTGCCAAGTCCATTGGGCGCGGGTAATATCCACTATATTGAATCTTTGTTCGATATACAGGATAAGTCTTCTACATCGAACAAACCCACGGTACAGCATCCGCCAACTGCCGGTCAAGCCGGACCATCCACGGAACAGGAAAAACACCATGAGCGACCAGACTTTCTACAGCGGCCTGCAGCAAAAACTCGACACCTTGCGTAGCGACGGCTTGTTCAAGCCAGAACGCGTGCTGGCTTCGCGCCAGGGCGCCGAAGTGGTCGCGCAGGATGGCCGCACCCTGATCAATATGTGCGCGAACAACTACCTGGGCCTGGCGGGCGACCCGCAAACCCAGCAAGCCGCTGCCGCTGCGCTTGAAAAGTATGGTTACGGCCTGTCGTCGGTGCGCTTCATCTGCGGTACGCAAACCGTGCACAAGGAACTGGAAGCGGCGCTGTCGACATTTCTGGGCACCGAAGACACGATCCTGTACGCCGCCGCGTTCGACGCCAACGGCGGTGTGTTCGAGCCGCTGTTCGACGAGAACGACGCGATCATCTCGGACGCGCTGAACCACGCGTCGATCATCGACGGCGTGCGCCTGTGCAAGGCGGCGCGCTACCGCTACGCCAACAACGACATGGCGGACCTCGAAAAGCAGCTGATCGCCGCCACCGAAGCGGGCAAGCGTCACAAGATCATCGTCACCGACGGCGTGTTCTCGATGGACGGCACGATTGCCCAGCTGGACAAGATCGTCGCACTGGCCGAGCAGTACGGCGCGCTGACCATGATCGACGAGTGCCACGCATCGGGCTTCATGGGCGCGACCGGCCGCGGCACGCACGAACACTGCGGCGTGATCGGCAAGATCGATATCATCACCGGCACGCTGGGCAAGGCCCTGGGCGGCGCGATGGGCGGCTTCACGTCGGGCAAGAAAGAAGTGATTGAGACGCTGCGCCAGAAATCGCGCCCGTACCTGTTCTCGAACACGCTGGCACCGATGATTGCCGGCGCCTCGCTCGCGGTACTCGAGCGCATCTCGAAGTCGACCGAACTGCGCGACCGCCTGATGGAGAACACGGCGTACTTCCGCGCCGAGATCGAGCGCATCGGTTTTACCATCAAGCCGGGCACGCACCCGGTGGTGCCGGTGATGCTGTTCGACGCGCCGGTCGCGCAGCAATTCGCCGCGCGCATGTTCGAACTGGGCGTGCTGCTGTCGGGCTTCTTCTATCCGGTGGTGCCGATGGGCCAGGCGCGCGTGCGCGTGCAGCTGTCGGCTGCGCACACCCGTGAACAGCTGGACATCGTGCTCAAGGCATTCGAACAAGCCGGCCGCGAGCTGGGCATCATCAAGCAACAATAATAAATAATCAGTAAGTAAACCGGCAAGGAATCACAGCATGGAACGCATCCTCATCATCGGCGCCAATGGCCAGATCGGCAGTGAACTGGTCAGCGCGCTGGCCGAGCGCCACGGCGCGCAGAACGTCATCGCGTCGGACATCGGCGAGAACAACCTGTACGGCGCCGCGCGCTACACCCGCCTGAACGTGCTGGACAACGATGCGCTGGCAAGCCTGATCGCCGCCGAAGACATCACCCAGGTCTACCAGCTGGCCGCCATGCTGTCGGCCACCGGCGAAAAAGCGCCGCTCAAGGCCTGGAGCCTGAACATGGATGGCCTGCTCAACATCCTCGAAATCGCGCGTGAACGGGGCGAGGCCGGCAAGCCACTGAAAGTCTTCTGGCCATCGTCGATCGCGGCCTTCGGCCCGAACACGCCGGGCGAACAGACGCCGCAGTTCACGATCATGGACCCGACCACGATCTACGGCATCAGCAAGCTGGCCGGCGAGCGCCTGTGCGAGTACTATCACAGCAAGTATGGCGTGGACGTGCGCAGCATCCGCTATCCCGGCATCATCAGCTACAAGTCGCCACCGGGCGGCGGCACCACCGACTACGCGATCGCGATTTTCCACGCGGCGCTGCGCGGCGAGACGTACGAATGCTTCCTCGGCCCCGAAACCACGCTGCCGATGATCTATATGCCCGACGCGATCCGCGCCACCATCGAACTGATGGAAGCGCCCGCCGAACAGGTGGCGATCCGTTCGTCGTACAACGTGGCCGGCGTTTCGTTCAATCCGCGCGAACTGGCCGCCGCGATCCAGAAGGCGCGTCCTGATTTCGCCATCGCCTACGCGCCGGACAGCCGCCAGCAGATCGCCGATTCGTGGCCGAAAAGCCTGGACGACAGCCGCGCGACGGCGGACTGGGGCTGGCAATCCCGCATCGGCATCGATGAAATGGTCGATTCGATGCTGGCCAATATCGATGTCGGCATCAAGGCGGCAGCGTAAGACCTCGCCTCAATAATAAAAAAGCAGGAGACACAAGATGGACATGAGCGTGTTTGATTTGTTCAAGATCGGCATCGGCCCGTCGAGTTCCCACACGGTGGGCCCGATGGTCGCGGCGCGCCGCTTTCTTCTTGAAAGCGGCATGCTGGACGAGGCGGTTGGCGTCGAGGCGCACCTGTACGGTTCGCTGGCGCTGACGGGCGTCGGCCACGCGACCGACAAGGCGGTGATCCTGGGCCTGATGGGCGAGACACCGCAGGAGCTCGATCCAGCGTCGGTCGACGACAAGCTCGATCTCGCTGCGCTTGATGGACAGATCGCACTGCTGGGCATCAAGACCGTGCCATTCGACGCCCGTGTCCACCTGGTTTGGCACAAGGCCTCGACGCTGCCCGAGCACCCGAATGGCATGCGCTTCGTGCTGCAACTGCGTGACGGCAGCATCATCGAGCGCATCTATTACTCGGTCGGCGGTGGCTTCATCACGGCGGCCGGCGAAGCCCAGGCGCGCACTCTTGAGCCCGTCGGCACGCCGGTGCCGTACCCGTTCGACACGATGGTGCAATTGCTCGAGCATGGCCGTACGCACGGCCTGACGATCCCGCACATGCTGCGCGCGAACGAGCGCGTGCGCATGACCGACGCTGATCTGGATGCCGGCCTGGATCGCCTGTGGCGCGTGATGCGCGACTGTATCTGCCAGGGCCTGAAGACGGAAGGGCGCCTTCCGGGTGGCCTCAATGTGCGCCGCCGCGCGGCCGCGCTGTGGAAGCAGGCGCAGGAAACCCAGCCCCAGAATGCCTTGCCGCACGACGCCGTGCAGCAGGTCAGCCTGTACGCGATGGCCGTCAACGAAGAAAACGCCGCCGGTGGCCGTGTCGTCACGGCGCCGACCAACGGCGCGGCCGGCATCATCCCGGCCGTGCTGCGCTACTACGCGGAGGACTGCCGCCCGATCGATCCGCAGCGCGGCGTGCGCGACTTTTTGCTCACGTCAGCGGCCATCGGCATGCTGTGCAAGAAGAACGCCTCGATTTCGGGGGCCGAAGTGGGCTGCCAGGGCGAGGTCGGCGTGGCGTGTGCGATGGCGGCGGCGGGCCTCGTGGCGGCGCTGGGCGGCACCAACGAGCAGATCGAGAACGCGGCCGAAATCGGCATCGAACACCATCTGGGCATGACCTGTGACCCGATCGGCGGCCTGGTGCAGATCCCGTGCATCGAGCGCAACGGCATGGGCGCGATCAAGGCGATCACGGCGGCGTCGCTGGCGCTCAAGGGCGATGGCGTGCACTTCGTGAGCCTGGACAGCGTGATCGAGACGATGCGCCAGACGGGTGCGGACATGCAGGTCAAGTACAAGGAAACGTCGCTGGGCGGCTTGGCCATCCACGTTGTGACGGTCAATCACGCCGCCTGCTGATTTACATGGGTTCGGCAATGGCGCAGTCAGCATTACGTATTGATGACTCTGATTGCGATATGCAGCAATTGTTCTGGTGAACATACTCTCTCGCCATCCAGAGCCCAGCGCCAACCCAGATAGTTGGCGAGATAGCGCGACGCCACACCGCGAAAGCCCCGCAACCAATCCTTGAAGCGCTGATGATAGGCATTCACGTTTTGCACGTGAATGGCCAGGCTGCCCAGGCGCCTGGCCCGTACGCCCGCACGCAGATTGACGGTCTCGTGCGTGATCCCGTGCTTGCGTGCAAAAGCCCTGTAGGCGACATGGCTGTCGCTGACCAGAAAGGACTGGGGATCGAGTCTGGGCAGCAAATCGCGTTCGAGCTGCGCGGCCGTCAATGCGCCGCGGCCCGTGACGGCATCGATCGTGCGTCCGTTGCGGTCACGCGCCACCAGAATACAGTCGAGTTCTCCGGAAATGCCGGGCCTGGCGGCGCGGCCACCCCGCCGCCGCGCGGGCCGGTCGAGTGCGCGCGAACCTTTCTGCGATTCGAGCAGAAAGGTTTCATCGGCTTCGACGATGCCATTTAGGCGCGTCGGCCGGTCGAGCTTGATCCAATGCAGGAAGCGGTGGCGCCAGCGGAACGCCGTGTTGCGGTGCACGCCAACCCGGTCTGCCGCCTTGCGTACAGGCAGTGAGTCGAGCAGAACTTGTGAATACGCGAGCCACTTGGCCTTGTGCCTGAGCCTCGCCAGAGGCGTGCCGGTGAGGTCATTGAAGGTGCGTCCGCAATCGCAGCACCGGAAGCGTTGCAGGTCGTTGGCGAACCCGTGGCGGTTACAGCGCACGCTGCCACAGCGGGGGCAACAGCGGCCCGGCGACCTGGCGTGCGCGATGAGTGCGACGACCTGGTCGAGCCCGGCGGCAGGATGCAAGGCATCCAGCACCTGCCGGCGCTGCGGGACGTTCAGCAATGGCAAGTTGGCGAACCAACGCGTGAAACGGGGTGCTTTCATGCTCGACTCCTGGCGCTGACGACAGGGGTTGGACCACGAAAGTGCTCATCAGTTCACAGCTCGGCACTATTTAACGTTGACTGCGCCTCGGCAATCGTTGGGCGGCCAGCGTATCGGCCGCCCAATTTTATTAGGTAATATGACTTTTTTGCAGCACAGCATACAATTTCTCTGGCTCCCACTATAATTGACGATCCACCCGAGCCAACTGGATCTACAACCGTATGCACTATGTGTCCACCCGCGCGACGAGCGCGTCCGCAGCACGCAATCCCGAGAACTTCTGTGACATCCTGCTCGGCGGCCTCGCCCCGGACGGCGGCCTGTACCTGCCAGCCGAGTACCCGCAGGTCACGAGCGCCGAGCTTGACGCATGGCGCACGCTGTCGTACGCCGACCTGGCCTTCGAGATACTGCGCAAGTTTGCCACCGATATCCCGGATGCCGACCTCAAGGCCATCACCACGCGCACCTACACGCCCGCCGTGTACTGCAACGCGCGTGCCGGCGAGTCCGCTGCCCAGATCACCCCGCTGCGCGTGCTGGAAGACGGCCGCAATGGGAAGCTGATCCTGCAGGCGCTGTCGAACGGCCCGACGCTGGCGTTCAAGGACATGGCGATGCAGTTGCTCGGCAACCTGTTCGAGTATGCACTGGCCAAAAACAGCGATGAACTGAATATCTTCGGCGCGACTTCGGGCGACACCGGCAGCGCCGCCGAATACGCGATGCGCGGCAAGAAGGGCGTGCGCGTGTTCATGCTGTCGCCGCACGGGCGCATGAGCGCATTCCAGACCGCGCAGATGTTCAGCCTGCAAGATCCGAACATCTTCAATATCGCCGTGAAAGGCAACTTCGACGATTGCCAGGACCTGGTCAAGGCCGTGTCGAACGACCTGACGTTCAAGGCGCGCCAGAAGATCGGCACCGTCAATTCGATCAACTGGGCCCGTGTGGTGGCGCAGGTCGTGTACTACTTCCGCGGCTACCTGGCGGCGACCACGAGCAACGACCAGAAGGTCTCGTTCACGGTCCCGTCCGGTAACTTCGGCAATATCTGCGCCGGTCACATCGCCCGCATGATGGGTCTGCCGATCGACAAGCTGGTGGCCGCCACCAACGAAAACGACGTGCTCGACGAATTCTTCCGCACCGGCGTGTACCGCGTGCGCAAGGCAGCCGAGACGTTCCACACGAGCAGCCCGTCGATGGATATCTCGAAGGCGTCGAACTTCGAGCGCTTCGTGTACGACCTGGTCGGGCGCGACGCCGAGCGTACGCACGCGCTGTTCCGCAAGGTCGACACGCATGGGGGCTTCGACCTGTCCGGCAAGCCGGGCAGCGATGGCGATGAATTCAAGCAGGTGGCGCGCTTCGGCTTCGCCTCGGGCCGCTCGACGCACAACGACCGCCTCGACACGATCCGCGACGTGGCCGACGACTACGACATCACCATCGACACCCACACCGCCGACGGCATCAAGGTCGCGCGCGAGCACATGGCGCCGCGCGTGCCGATGATCGTGCTGGAAACCGCGCTGGCCGCCAAGTTCAACGAGACGATCCTCGAAGCGCTGGGCACCGATGCCGAGCGTCCGGCCGGTTTCGACGACATCGAGGCACTGCCGCAGCGCTACGTCGTGATGCCTGCCGATGTCGCGCAAATGAAGGCGTACATCGCCGACCACACGGGGCTGTAGCATGAACGCACCAGGACAACGACCGCCGATGCTGACGGTGCGCGAGGCGCTGGACGTGCTGCTCGCCGCCGCGCGCCCCGTGACGGACATCGAGACGATCCCCACGCTGGACGCCAACGGCCGCGTGCTGGCGGATGTCCAGCTGGCCACCATCGACGTGCCATCGGCCGACAACACGCAGATGGATGGCTACGCCGTGCGCGCCGCCGACTGCGCGAGCGGCGAGGCGACGCTGCGCGTGGCCCAGCGCATCCCGGCCGGCCACGTTGGCCAGCCACTCGAACCCGGTACGGCAGCACGCATCTTTACCGGCGCCCTGATTCCACCGGGTGCCGACGCCGTCGTCATGCAGGAGCAATGCGAGGCCGCGGACGATAACGTCACCGTGCGCCACGCGCCCGCGGACGGCGAGTGGATTCGCCGCAAGGGCGAAGACATCGGCACCGGAAGCGTGATCCTGACGGCAGGCACCCGTTTGCGCAGTCAGGAACTGGGGCTTGCCGCTTCGGTGGGCCTGGCGACGCTGCCCGTGCACCGGCGCCTGCGTGTGGCCGTGTTCTTCACGGGCGATGAACTGGCGATGCCGGGCGAGGTGGCAGCGCAGGATCTGGCGCCCGGCGTGATCTACAACTCGAACCGCTTTACGCTGCGCGCGCTGTTGGAAAACGTCGGCTGCGAGATCACCGACTTCGGCATCGTGCCCGACACGCTGGCTGCGACGCGTGCCACCTTGCGCGACGCTGCGCAGGCGCATGACCTGATCATCACGTCGGGCGGTGTGTCGGTGGGCGAAGAAGACCATATCAAGCCGGCCGTCGAGGCGGAAGGGCGCCTGTCGATGTGGCAGATCGCCGTCAAGCCCGGTAAACCGCTGGCGTTTGGCGAGGTACGCCGTGAGGTCGAGGCCAACGCGGGTGACGCGTTCTTCATCGGCTTGCCGGGCAATCCCGTATCGAGCTTCGTCACCTTCCTGCTGTTCGTGCGGCCGTTCCTGCTGCGCCTGCAGGGCGTGCGTGGCCAGGTCGAGCCGCGCAGCTATTTGGTGCGCGCCGATTTCGACCTGCCCAAGGGCGACCGCCGCAATGAATTCCTGCGCGCGCGCTTCAATGCCGGCGGTGGGCTCGAACTGTTTGCGAACCAGGGTTCCGGCGTGCTGACGTCGACCGTGTGGGGCGATGGCCTGATCGATAACCCGCCGGGCAATGCGATTGCCGCGGGCGACCTGGTGCGCTTCATCCCGTTCGCCGAACTCCAGCATTAGGATAGTCATGAAGATCAACGTGAAGTATTTTGCTGCGCTGCGCGAAGCAGTCGGTACGGGGCAGGAACAGCTGGACCTGCCCCCTGACGTGGCGACCGTGGGCGCGGTGCGTGAATTGCTGCGCGCGCGCGGTGGCGCCTGGGCCGAGGCGCTGGCGCCCGAGCGTGCAGTACGCATGGCCCATCAGCAAGTGATGTGCGACGGCACCACACCCGTGGCGGCCGGCGCTGAAGTGGCGTTCTTCCCGCCCGTGACGGGCGGGTAAGCATTCACAAGGTCAGATCGCGGCGATCGACTGCTCGGCCAGCGCCATCAGTTTGGCGCAGTTGCTGTTGCGGGCCGCGAAATCCTTCCACGCCGTATTGCGGGCGACTTCCTGCCAGCCGCGCAGCGCGTCGGGGTTCAGGTCGACCACGCGCGCGCCAACGCCGCGGTACACGGTGGCGACTTCGGCATCGTCCATGCGCGCCGAATTCATCGCGAACTTTTCCAGATCGGCACCCACCGTCATCACCGCCTGCTGCTGCGCCTTGGTCAGGCGCTCGAACACGGTGCGCGACATCAGTAGTGGCTCGAACATGAACCAGTACGAACCGGCGCGCGCCGTCGTCAGCGAACGGGCGGTTTCTTGCAGGCGGAACGAGATCAGCGACGTTGATGACGTCAGTGCCGCGTCGAGCGCGCCGCTGCGCAGGGCGTTGTAGATTTCATTGGATGGCATGTTGACGACCGTGGCGCCGGCGTTTTGCAGCAGCATGTCCATCTCGCGCGAGCCGCCGCGTACTTTCAGGCCACGCGCGTCTTCCGGGGCGATGATCGGGTCGCCGCGCGACGCGACGCCACCGGCCTGCCAGATCCAGCTGACGATGACCAGGCCCTGTTCGCCAAGGATCCGCGACAGTTCACGCCCGACCGGTGCATTGCGCCAGCCGTAGCCCTGTTCGTAGGATGTGACCAGTGCCGGCATCAGGCCGATATTGGCTTCCGGCGCCTCGGCGCCCGCATACGACAGCGGCACCAGTGCCATGTCGAGCTTGCCGCTGCGCAGCGCGCCGAATTGCGCGCCCGGCTGCATCATGGTCGAGTCCGGATAGATCGAGAACTTCACGCCACCGCGCGTGCGCTTTTCAACATCGGAAGCGAACATGCGGCACAGGCGGTCGCGGAAGTCACCCCGCGCGATGCTGCCGCCGGGGAACTGGTGCGAGATCTTGAGATTGTTGGGCTGGGCCCACGCCGAGCTCATCCAGAGCGGGCTGGTGGCGAGCGCACCGAGTACTGTCCTGCGCGTAGCGAACGATTCGATTTCTACCGACATATACATCCTCCAAGATGTTGTAACGGACTGCCGGGCGAATCGTGGCGTGCCTCGTCGGTGCGGGCGTCATCGTTCGCAGCTGGCCACGACAAGAATATGCCTGCTGCGCGGCATGTCAAGCAGAATATTGCAGATCTGACAAACCGAACATGCTGGAGGAATAGTCTGACCGGTAATCGTCAGCGCGCCTGCTCATCCTTGCAGACAGCGCAGCCGATCCCGCGGCTGGCCTGGCGCCAGCGCGAGCCGACGAAGATCGCCGCTGCCGCGGCCGACCAGGCCAGCGTCGCGGGCCAAGTGGCGGCCAGGCTGTCGCCGCGCATCAGGTCGACGGCGGCGAGCAGCAGGAACATGGTGCCGGCGGCCAGCAGGAACTGGCCAATCCAGTAGGTGACAGGGCGCATGGAAAACTCCTTATCAACGACGGTCGAAAAAGCGGCGCAGGATGCCGGCCAGGGCCAGTGGCTGGTCAATCATCAGGAAGTGCCGGGACGGCGCGATCGGCACCACCTCGACCGAGGGAATGCCCTCGACCAGACTGCGGTAGTGCGCGACCTTGTCGTCGGCCGTCATGGTGTCCTGCGCCCCATCGTACTGGTAAAACGGCGCCACCACCAGCACCGGCGCGGTGATCTTTTCCAGGCCCGGACGCAGGTCGAGCGCCAGCGCGTCGGCCACGTAGGCGCCGACGGCGGCGCGGTCGCTGCGCAGCAGCAGTGGCGTGATGTCGTCGGCCTTGCCGATGTCGAGCACGCCCTGGCCGCGCATGTACTGGCGCTGCTGGGCGGCCCAGGCGTTGGGGTCGGCGACGGCCATCGTGTCGCGCACCCGCTGCGCCGCTTGCGGGCGCTGTGCGGGCGGCATGTTTTCAGTGCCGGGGAACACCGGCAAGCCATCGAGCGCCACGACGCCGCCGATGCCGTTGCCCAGGTCCTGCGCCACGGCGTAGGCGAGCGTTCCGCCGAGGCTGTGGCCGACGAGGATCGGCTTGTTCAGCTTGCGCTGCGCGATCAAGCCCTCCAGCGCGGCGCGTGCGCCTTCGAAGGGTTCGCCAGTGGGCGCGGGACGGCCGTCGAAGCCGGGCAGCGTCACGACATACAGCGTGAACTCGTCCTTGAACTGGCGGATCACGTCCTGCCACACCCACGGGCCGCTGGCCAGCCCAGGAATCAGGATCACCGGGCGGCCCTTGCTGCCATGGCGCTCGACCAGCAGCGCGCCGGATTCGAACGTTTCGGCCGGCTTGATGCTGGCGGCAAAGCGGTTCGCGCTCTGGGTTGCCGGGGCCGCAGACTGTGCTTGGGCGGCGGCAAAGGGGGCGGCGCCAAGCGCCAGGGTCAACAACAGTGCAGCTTTCATGCGGTCTCCTGATCAGGTGTGAAGATGGCTTCGACCGGCAGGCCGAACAGCCGGGAAATGGCAAAGGCAAGGGGCAGGCTGGGATCGTAACGGCCCGTTTCGATCGCGTTGACGCTCTGGCGCGAGACGTCCAGGCGCTCGGCCAGGTCGGCCTGGCTCCAGCCCTGCGTGGCGCGCAGTTCGCGGATACGGTTTTTCATCGCGTCTGCAGCCTCTCGTGCACCGAGCGTACCAGGCAGACGAGCATGGTCGCGCCACACAGCACCATCCAGACCGAGAACATCGACAGGCGCGGATAGCCGGCGGTTTCAAGGAAGCCGTAGCTGAAGGTGAGGCCGGCGGTCAGGCCGGCGGCCAGCGCGAACGATTCGAGCAAAAAGCGGCGCAGGTATTCGTCGACGCGGCCCAGATGACGCGCGATCGCCCACAGCGCCAGGCAGAAGCCGATCATCGGCGAGAGCAGCACCAGGATGCGCAGCAGGCCCTCGTCCATTGGCCTGCCGAAGCGGATGGAGGCCATCAGCAGGACGGCATAGACCAGGAACGCGCCGGCCATCTCGCGCAGGTATGCCGTGTGGACCCGCTTCTCGTGCTTGCTCGCAGCCATCTGGTGCCTCTCTTGGTTAGTAAAGGATGCTTTACATCGTAGGCCCGTTATTTTGTGATGTCAAGCATCCTTTACAGCGTTTTTTGGGACGGGAAACCGACTACAATGCGGGTCCCGCTTTTTCTCGTTCGTCATCATGACTCAGCCCGCCAATTCTGCCGTTTCGCCCCGTGTCGTCGTGATCGGCGGCGGTCCTGCGGGCCTGATGGCGGCCGAGACACTGGCAGCAGCGGGCGTGCAGGTCGACGTTTACGACGCGATGGCCAGCGTCGGGCGCAAGTTCCTGCTGGCCGGGAGGGGCGGCATGAACATCACGCACTCGGAACCGTATGCCGATTTCGTGGGGCGCTACCGCGACCGCCAGGTGCACGTGAACGGCTGGCTCGAAGGGTTCGATGCCGACGCCGTGCGCGCCTGGATCCATGATCTTGGCATCGAGACCTTCGTCGGCACGTCGGGCCGCGTGTTCCCGCTCGAGATGAAGGCCGCGCCGCTGCTGCGTGCATGGCTGCACCGCCTGAAGGAAAGCGGCGTGCGCTTTCACATGCGCCAGCGCTGGTTCGGCTGGCAGGATGGTCAGCTGCGCTTTGCCACGCCGGACGGCGAACGGCTGGTCGAGGCCGACGCGACGATCCTGGCGCTGGGCGGCGCGAGTTGGGCGCGTCTGGGCTCGGACGGCGCCTGGGTGCCACTGCTGCGCGAGCGCGGGGTCGAGGTGGCGCCGCTGGTCCCCGCGAACTGCGGGTTCGACACCGGCTGGAGCGCGCATTTCAGCAGCCGCTTTGCCGGCGCGCCGCTGTTGACGGTGGCGGCCGGCGTGCGCGGTGCGGACGGTGCCATCGCCTGGCGCAAGGGCCAGTTTGTCGTCACGGCAGGCGGCGTCGAAGGCAGTCTGGTGTACGCGTTGTCGGCACCGCTACGCGACGCGATCGCGCGTGATGGCACGGCCACGCTGTGGCTCGACCTGGCGCCGGATCACAGTGCGCAGCGGGTGTTCGATGAGGTGACGCGCGGGCGGGGTTCGCGCTCGATGGCGAGCCATCTGCAAAGCCGGCTCGGGATCAAGGGCGTCAAGGCGGGCCTGCTGCATGAGTGCCTGTCGAAAGAGGACTATGCGGATCCGGCGCGGCTGGCCGCTGCGATCAAGGCGCTGCCGGTGACCCTGCTGCGCACGCGCCCGATCGACGAGGCGATCAGCAGCGCGGGCGGTGTGCAATTCGATGCGATGGACGGGACCGGCACCATGCTGCGCGCGCTGCCCGGCGTGTTCGTCGCCGGCGAAATGGTGGACTGGGAAGCGCCCACCGGCGGCTACCTGCTGACTGCCTGCTTTGCCAGCGGACGTGCCGCGGGGCGGGAGGTGCTGGCCTGGCTGGATGCTGCACAGCGGTGACATTCCGTGAATTAGTCGGGGCGCATGCTTGGTAAGATAAGCGCTTCATCAGCGTTTCGCGCCACGGCCCCTTCATGACTTCTTTTCGCGTGCTGACGCTCGCAATCCTTCTCGCCGCTACGCATGTTGCCGGCGCCCCGAGCGCCCGTGCAGACGTCGGCTGTGGCCAGCCGTGTCGTGGCCTGGTGCTCGAAGCGCAGGCGCTGGAAGGGCGCGCCCGCTACCAGGAAGCGCTGACGAAGTACAAGGCGGCCGAACAGGCCGATCCGACTGCCTCGATCCCACTGTCGCTGGCGGCGGGCCTGGTGCTGAAACTCTCGACGGTGGCGCCGCAGGACAAGGCACCGCAGCTGCGCGACATGGCGCGCGCGCTGGCCGAGCGGGCAACGCTACTGGCAGCCGACGATCCGGTGGCGCAGGAAGTCCTGCGCATGCTGGACGATCCGGCGCCACCGCCGCTGCGTCAGCCGAACGCCAGGGCAGCGAAGCTGATGGCCGAAGGTGAGGCGGCGTTCGCGCGCCAGGACATCAAGGCCGCGCTGGCAAAGTACGAGGCGACGATGCTGGCCGATCCGCAGTATTCCAGCGCCTGGGTCGCCGCTGGCAACTGTCATTATGTGCAACGGGACTGGAACGGCGCCGAGGCGCTCTTTCGCCAGGCCACTCTGATCGAGCCGCACAATGCGCAGGCCTGGCGCTACCTGTCCGATGCGCTGTTCTACCAGGACAAACGGGGCGCAGCCGAGGCGATGCTGTACAAGGCCATCGAGGCCGATCCGTCGCAGCGGCCCAACTGGAGCAAGCTGGCCAGGTACCGGGCCGGCGCCGGCTTGCCACTGAAGGCGCTGGGCCTGCGCCGCGGCGTGCGCGTGGCGCAAAACGCGGACGGGAAATACGTGATTAGTCTCGATTCGCAAACGGATGCCGAGAAGACGCCTGATCACGCGTTCCGGCTGGCGCTGGGCATGACCGAAGTTGCGCTGCGCACCGGCGACAAGGGTAAGCGCAAGTCGGCGTTCGAGATCGAGCTGGAAACGTGGCGCCAGGCCTTGAAGATCGCGGACGAGGCCGAGGCCAATAGCGGCGAAGGCATCCTTGATCCGGGCCTGCTGCAGGTGCGGGCGCTGGCGCGCGAAGGGCAGCTCGAACCGGCGATCCTGCTGCTGATGTTCCGTCAGGCGTACCGGCCGGCGCTGCAGGCGTGGATGGCCACCAATCCGGGTGGGGTCAAGTATTTCATCGACCGCTATGGCGTGATGCCTTGAGCATCCTGCAGCCGGGCGCTGGCATCCCGGGCCGGCGGGTATAGTCGATGCCATGCCTTCTTCTTCCCGTTATCCGAACACGCCGGACGGCCGCTATTTTGTCGTCAAGGGGCGCCTCTGGCGCAGCAGCAATCCGCATCTGGCGCCGGACGAGCGGCAGCAGCTGGTCAATGGGCTGATGGATGCACGGCGGCAGGTCGGGGCGGCGCTCAAGGCGCGCGATGAGGCGGCCGAGCGGGCGGCCCGCGCCGGTGTCGACGAGGCCAAGCGGGCGCTGGGAGAGCGCGGGCCGGTCTGGTGGACCGATGGCGCGCCCGATTACAACCGGCGCATGGTGGTCAATACGCCGTATGCGGTGTGGTATGCGGGGCTGGACGGCGTGGAGTCCGGGACTTTGCACGCTTCCGCGTGACGTTCAGTCGGTGACCTTGCCCCGCAGCGCCTTGGTCTGGCTGCTGCGCGTCTTGCCGTCGAGCCGCCGCAATTGCGAGCCGCGTGTCGGCCGGGTGGGGCGGCGCGTGACGGGCACGATCGCCGCCTTGTCGACCAGCTCCTGCAGGCGCCGCAGCGCGTCTTCCTTGTTCTGTTCCAGACTGCGCGATTGTTGCGCCTTCAGTACCAGCACGCCTTCGTGCGAGATGCGCGTGTCGCGCAGCGCCAGCAACCGCTCCTTGACCGGCTGTGGCAGCGACGACGCCGGAATGTCGAAGCGCGCATGCACGGCGCACGAGACCTTGTTGACGTTCTGCCCGCCCGGGCCCTGGGCCCGGATGGCGCTGAATTCGACTTCGGCTGGATTGATATAGGGAGTGAGTGCGGCCATCTTGGTCCTGGTTTGGTCCTGGTTGCAGGATGCGCCGTGCAGGTTCGCAGCAGCAGGCGCATTGTAAGCGCTGGCGCGCCGGCCTGCTGCCTGCCGTGTCCGCGACGCGAAAAATGGGCGCGCGGCCTGCAACGATTGTCAAAAGCGACGACAATACCGGCCTACTTTCATTTGCACGGTCCCTGTCATGTCCAATTCTTCCACTCTGTCGATGGCGCCCCGCGTCGACCTCAATGTGCGCCCGCTTGGCGTGGCGTTGTTCCTGCTCGTGCTTGGCGCGTGGTATCTCGCGCAGGCAGTGAGCGGGCGCCAGTCGGCGCTGTACATCGTCGGCGCGCTGCTCGGCGTGGCGCTGTACCACGCAGCCTTTGGCTTCACGTCGGCCTGGCGCGTGTTCATTGCCGACGGCCGCGGCGCCGGCCTGCGCGCGCAGATGGTCATGCTGGCCGTCGGCGTGGCGCTGTTCTTCCCTGCGCTGGCCGCCGGCACGCTGTTCGGCACCCCGGTGACGGGCCTGGTGCAGCCGGCCGGCACGTCGGTCATCTTCGGCGCGTTCATTTTCGGCATCGGCATGCAGCTGGGCGGCGGTTGCGCGTCCGGCACGCTGTACACGGTCGGTGGCGGCAGCACGCGCATGATCGTCACGCTGCTGTTCTTCATCATTGGCTCATTGATCGGCACGGCGCACATGCCGTTCTGGACCTCGATGCCGCAACTGGCCCCGCTGTCGGCCGTCAAGGAACTGGGCCTGGCGCCGGCGCTGGCGCTGAACTGGGGCATCTTCGCGCTGATCGCGTTCATCACGATCGTCGTCGAAAAGCGCCGTCACGGCAAACTGGTCCCGGCACACGTGCAGCCACCGCATCGCTCGCCATGGCTGCATGGCCCGTGGCCGCTGCTGGCCGGCGCGCTCGCGCTGGTGGTGCTCAACTTCGCGACGCTGGCGCTGTCCGGTCGCCCGTGGGGCGTCACATCAGCGTTCGCACTGTGGGGTGCGAAAGCGGCTGCAGTGATGGGCATCGATACGGCCAGCTGGGCGTACTGGTCCACGAAAGCCAACGCCGCCGCACTGGCCTCGCCAATCTCGCAGGACGTGACGTCGGTGATGGATATCGGCATCGTGCTGGGCGCGATGCTGGCAGCGGCGCTGGCCGGCCGCTACGCGCCAGTCTGGCGCCTGCCAATGCGCTCGCTGATCGCCGCCATCGTCGGCGGCCTGCTGCTGGGCTACGGCGCCCGCCTGGCCTACGGCTGCAATATCGGCGCCTACTTCAGCGGCATCCTGTCGGGCAGCCTGCATGGCTGGCTGTGGCTGGTCGTCGCCTTCATCGGCAACGTCGTCGGCACCCGCCTGCGCCCCTTCTTCGGCCTCGAAGTCGAGCGCCTGAAACCCACCGCCTGCTAAGCAAAAAGTAGGGTCAGTGTCGATTTATTGAGCAATTGATTCACTGAAGTTGTCAAACAATTCGACTCTGACCCTAATTATCCAAAAGACAATTGCCCAACAATTGGGGTCAGAGTCGAATTATTGAGCAACTGATTTACTGAAGTTGTCAAACAATTCGACACTGACCCTATTTGTGGGGGGTTATTCTTCGTAGGTGACGCTGCCGCTGCCGGTGCGGCTGGTGCTGCGTTCGGCGGGGTTGCCGTAGACTTCGACGTCGCCGCTGCCGCTCAGGGTGATGCGGATGGTGTCGCGAGCCTGGACGACGCTGTCGCCGGAGCCGGTCTGGCTTAGCGTGACTTCGCTGGCGCGCAGGTGTTCGGCGTCGAGGCGGCCGGAGCCTGTCGTGTCGGCTTCCAGCGCGCGGGTGGTGCCGGAGACCGTGATGCTGCCGGAGCCCATCAGGCGGGTTTCGACGCGGTCCATCGCAGCGCCGCCATTCACGTCGAGGTCGCCGCTGCCCGTCAGGCCGACCGTGGCGTCGCGGTAGCGGCCATTGAAGCGCACGCTGCCCGAACCGTTGAGCTGGACGGCGATCGCATCGCCCGAGAAGCCGTTGATCGTGCTGTCGCCGCTGCCTTCGATCGTCACCGCTGTCAGCACTGGCAGCACCAGTTCGACCACCAGCGGTTCGCGGTGACGCAGCACCATGCCGCGGATGCCGATGCGCAGGACTTTGCCGTCGCCCGTGACCTCGACATTGCCCAGCATGCGCTGCTCGCCGCTGACCCGCAGCATCGGCGTGGCGCCGTAGCGCAGGTTCAGGTCGATGGGGCCGTCAAGTTCGACGACCTCGACGCCGGCCGGCACCGGGCGCGTATCCTGCGCGACGGCGCGACCTTCGGCGGCGCTGACCGTGCCGCTGGCCTTGAGCATGCTGTAGCTGAGCGCCACGAGCACGGCTGCCAGCAGCAGCAGGCTGAAACCCACTTTCATCAATGAGCGCATGGCGGCTATCCCCTCAACAATGACATGTTCATGTTCACGTAGCGGCGGATGCCGGCGATCGTGTACTTGCTGAACACCAGCGACAGCAGGAACAGCGCGATACCCCCCAGGATCAGCCCGCACCCGAGTACCACCTGCGTCGTGCGCGAATCGGGATCGAGGTCGGTCGTGATCTGGATGCGCCGTTCGGCCACCGCCTCGGCGCCGCGCAGCACGCGCGAACGCTGATGCCGGTTCTCGCTGTCGGCGGCCGATCCACCGTCACCGGCCTCGGGGCGCAAATCCGGCCTCAAAACCGGCTCTTCATACACCTGGATGCCATGCTCGCCGATCGACACGCGCGTCTGCGTTTCGCTCGCGCCGTCGTTGTTCGTCATCTCCAGGCGGCTCAGCGGGGCACTCAGCACCAGCTCGTTCGAGCCAGCCAGGCCGCTGGCGGTCACGGCAATACCCGACACATAGACGCCAAACGCCGACATGTACAGCGCCATCAGCAGCGACGCAAACACTGCCGCCGGAATCAGCATGAACAGGTTGAACACCAGCAGGCCAAAGCCCGACACGACGGTGCGTGCCACGGAGCTCGCCGGGGGCGCCGGCTTGTGCGCCAGCTGCGCGAAATGGGCATTGGTCCGCAGCGTCAGCGCGACGTCGCGCGGGTCGCCGAGTTCCCTGGCCACATCCTGTTCGGATCGTCCGACTGCTGCGCCGTCGACGAAGCGCTGCTCGTACCACGCGAGCGTCTTGGCCTGCACGTCGGGCGGCAGCCCCATCAACGCGCGCTTGAGCGCGTCGAGGTAGTCGAGCTTGGAGAAAAAGTACGCCATACGATCCGCGCCGGCCTAGTGATGACCGAGGACCGGAATCGCACCGATCGCGCTGGCCGTGCCGGGGGCGCCGCCGCCGATCAGTTCCGGCATGACGAGTACGAGCGTGCTGGCCGCCACGAGAAGCAGCAGGGCGACCGTTCGCAGTCCGAGTCGGGGTGTCATGGTGGTGTCCATCAGGGGTGTTTCGATGGTGTCACTGTACGGTGCCGGCCGCCGCTGCACCATCGCCGTGCGACAGGCTGCGCTTTTCGCGGGGCAGGGCGCCGTAGGCGAGGATGGCCGTCGCCGCCCTTTGGCCGCTGCGCACGGCTGTTTCGAGCGTCGCCGGGTAATCGCTGGCCGTGTAGTCGCCCGCCAGCACGACGCCGGGGAGCGGCGTAACGTTGCCTGGCCGGACCAGGCCGGGCGCGCAGGTGAACGTCGCGCGCTTTTCCGTGATCAGCTGGGTCCAGACTGGCATGGCCAGTTCGGGCCGGCCGAAGTCGTGCGCCAGTTGCGCCGCGATGGCGCCCGCGAGCGCCTCACGCGGCAGCGCTGCGGCCTCGGCGGCGGCGCTGACGACGACGGCAAACACGCCATCCTGACCAGGATCGAGCTGGGCGCGGTCGAACACGAACTGGCCCCAGCGGCCCGCCTGCGGATCGTCCAGCAGCGCGCAGAACGGCAGATCCAGGCGCGTGCTAGGCGCATATTGCAGGTAGCAGGTAGCGATCGGCTCGTACGTGAAACCATCCAGTTGCGCGCTCAGTGCGGCGCAGTCGGCAAACGGCGCCAGCAGCGTAGCGCTGGCGGCTGCCGGTGTGGCCAGCACGACGGCATCGACCCGTTCTTCGCCCGCGCCCGTCGTCAGGCACCAGCCATCGCCATCCACGTTGCGCGCAAGCGCCGCAACCTTGACGCCAGCGCGCACTGTGTGACCTTCACGCGCCAGCCAGGCACCGGCAGGCTCCGGAAACAGCGCGCCCATCGCCACGCGCGGCAACAGCATGTCGGACGCCGCGCGCCGGCTGGCGCCCAGGCTGTCGCGCAGCACGGCCAAAAAGACATTCGCTGACGCGCGCTCGGGCGGCGTATTGAGCGCCGCGATGCACAGCGGGCGCCACATCAGTGTCGTGAGTCGCTCGGTCTGGTCGAAGCGTTCAAGCAGTTCGGCCACTGTGCAATCGACGTCCAGCGCCCAGCCCATCCAGCGCCCGGCGCTGTTGAAGCGGGCCAGCGCGAGCTTGTCGGCGCGGGCCAGGCCCTTCGCGCGCAGCAGCGCGAACGCCAGATGCAGCGGCGCTGGCAGGCGCGGTGCGACGAAATCCATGCCGGCGCCACCGGGCGGATAGCGCATCTGCACCGGCAGGCGCAGCAGCGCCGCATCGGGATCGACGCCCACCTGGCGCAGCATGCGCAGCGATTCGGCATACGCGCCCAGCAGGATGTGCTGGCCGTTGTCCAGCGCCAGACCGCGCACGTCGACCCCGCGGGCGCGCCCGCCAAGGGTGCGCGCCGCTTCGAACAGGATCACATCCGCGCCCTTGCGCGCCAGCGTCACAGCCGCCGCGCAGCCGGCCCAGCCTGCGCCGGCGACTGCAACGCGCAGCCTAGGTGCGGACATACGTCTTCCACGCCAGCCACAGCTTGCGCAGCGGCGTGAGCGAGATGCGCTGGTTCAGCACGTGGTAGCCGTCGCGCTGGATTTCATCGAGCAGCGTGCGGTAGATCGACGCCATCATGAGGCCCGGGCGCTGGGCGCGCCGGTCTTCCTTTGGCAGCAGGGCCAGCGCTTCGTCGTAGATGGCTTGCGCGCGCTTGGCCTGGAACGCCATCAGTGCTTCGAATTTCTCGCTGTGCTGGAGCTTGAGCAGGTCGTTCGCCGTCACGCCGAACTGCTGGAGCTCGTTCACGGGCAGATAGATACGGCCCTTGCGCGCGTCGTCGCCCACGTCGCGGATGATGTTCGTCAGCTGGAACGCGAGGCCCAGTTTTTCGGCATACGCCAGCGCTTGCGGATTGGTGTAGCCGAAAATACTGGCCGACAGGATGCCCACGACGCCCGCCACGTGCCAGCAATAGCGCTGCAGCCCCGGGTAATCGAGGTAGCGGCTCTGGTCGAGGTCCATCTCCATGCCGTTGACGATGGCCTGCAGGTGTTGTTCTTCCAGCTTGTAGACCGCGATATGGGGCTGCAGAGCCAGCATCACCGGATGCGTCGGGGTGCCCGCATACATCTTCGAGACCTCGGTGCGCCACCAGGCCAGCTTGATGCGGGCGACCGAACCGTCGGTGGCTTCGTCGACCGTGTCGTCCACCTCGCGGCAAAAGGCGTACAACGCCGTGATCGCGCGCCGGCGTTCGGGCGGCAAAAACAGGAAGCTGTAGTAGAAACTGGAGCCGCTTTGAACGGTCTTTTGCTGGCAGTATTCGTCTGGAGACATGAAAATCGTCGTGGAGTGCTGGTTGGGCGGCTGCGGCACGGCTGTGCCGTCAGGCGAGCATTCTAGCAGGGTAGACAGCGCAGCCGGCGATGTGCGCCGTGACTTTTACATGCGCAGTGCGCCCCAGCCCACGGCGACCCAATCGGCGGGGCCCAGGGTCGGGCGGCGCCGGTGCACATCGTAACCGGCGCGCTCGATCCGGTCGAGGATGCGCAAGCCACCCTGGACGATCATGCGCAGCTCCCAGCCGATGCGGCCCGGCAGCCGCCTGGCCAGTGGCGCGCCCGACAGCATCAGGGCGCGGGCGCGCTCGACCTCGAAGCGCATCAGGGCCTGGAACGGCGCATCGACGATGCCCGCCTTCAGGGCCGTTTCGCTGACTTTGAAGCGCGCGAGGTCTTCCAGCGGCAGGTAGATCCGGCCCTTGGTCAGGTCGATCGCGACGTCCTGGATGAAATTGATCAGTTGCAGCGCGCTGCAGATCGCATCCGAGTCGCGCAGATTGACCGCGTCATCGGCCTCGTACAGGGCCAGCATCAGGCGCCCGACCGGATTCGCCGAGCGGCGGCAATAGTCGAGCAGACTCGCGTATTCCTGGTAGCGCGGCGTGACGACATCCTGCCGGAAGGCCGACAGCAGGTCACGCATGGGCTCGACCGACAGCCGGTACTGCGCCACGACATGGGCCAGCCGCGCGAACATCGGCTCATCGGGAACGCTGCCAGCCTCGATGCGGTCCAACTGCTGGTCATAGTCTCGCAGCGCCGCCAGCCGTTCACCGGGCGCGGCGTCGCCTTCGTCGGCCAGGTCGTCGGCACTGCGCGCAAAGGCGTAGATTGCCTCGACCGCCGGCACCAGGCGGCGCGGCATCAGAATCGACGCAACAGGAAAGTTCTCGTAGTGATCAACAGCCATGTTTAGAGGGAAGACGCTAAAGTCGTCACATTGTCTATTTGCATGATTATAATTGCTGAATTACAAACTGGCGCCAACGAAGCACTCCACGCGCCGCCAGCTTCGGCTTGAGACGCCGCATGCCCAGTCAAAGGATCACCACCGTGTTTGTCCGATTTTCTTCCCCAACCTTGCGGGCGGCCGTGGTCGCCTTCTGCGCTGCCGGCGCCCTGGCCGCGTGCTCCAAGCCGGCGCCGCCGGTCGAAGATATCCGTCCGGTGCGGGTGATCCAGCTGGTGGCCGATGCGGGCGCCGAGCGGTCGCAGTTTTCAGGCGACGTGCGGCCGCGCTACGAGTCGCAACTGGGCTTCCGGGTTGGCGGCAAGATCATCGAACGCAAGGTGGACGTGGGCGCGACCGTCAAGCGCGGCACGGTGCTGATGCGACTCGACCCGCAAGACATCCGGCTGGCCGAAACCCAGGCACGCGCCACGCTGCGCGCCGCCGACACCGAGCGCGAACTGGCCGCTGCCGACTACCAGCGGCACGTCAATCTGCGCTCCCAGAATTTCGTCAGCCAGGCCGTGCTCGACGCCAAGCAAAGCGCGCTCAAGGCCGCCCAGGCCAATGTCGATGCGGCGCGCGCCGGCTTGCGCGGCCAGTCGAACCAGGCCGATTACACGACCCTTGTTGCCGACGTCGATGGCGTCGTCACGGCGATCGATGCCGAAGTAGGGCAGGTCGTCCAGGCTGGCACGCCGGTGGTGCGCGTGGCCCGCACTGCAGAAAAGGAAGTCGTCATCGGCATCCCCGAAAACAAGGTGGACGAGTTGCGCCAGTCGGCCGACGTGGTTGTGCGCCTGTGGGCCGATGCAGAGCAGACCATTCCGGGCAAGATCCGCGAAATCGCGCCGATGGCCGATGCCGCGACCCGCACCTATACCGTGAAAGTTGCGCTGCCCGCCCGCGCCGATGCGCGCCTGGGAATGAGCGCGACGGTGGAGCTGGCCACGGGCGCGGCAACCACCGGCGGCCTGCGCGTGCCGTTGACCGCGCTGGTGAACAACAAGGGCGCGAGCAGCGTCTGGGTCGTCGACAACGGCGCCGTCAAGCTCGTGCCGGTGCAAGTGGCGGGCCAGGTCGATAACGATGTGCTGGTATCCGGCGCCGTGCGCGCCGGCCAGAGCGTGGTCACGGCCGGCGTGAACCTGCTCAAGCCAGGCCAGAAGGTGCGCATCCTCACCGCCGATGTCGCGCGCCGGGCGGACGCCGAAGCCGCGATGACGGCCAACGGCGGGGCCGCACGATGAAGGGCTTCAACCTGTCGCGCTGGGCGCTGGAACATATCCCGCTCACGCGCTTTCTGATCGCGGCGTGCCTGCTGTTCGGCATCCTGAGCTACTTCGAGCTGGGCCAGGACGAAGACCCGCCGTTCACCTTCCGCGCGATGGTCGTGCGCGCCGTGTGGCCGGGCGCCACGGCGCTGCAGATGGCCGAGCAGGTCACCGACCCGCTCGAGCGCAAGCTGCAGGAAACGCCTTACGTCAACACGATCCGCAGCTTTTCCAAGCCCGGTGAAACGACGATCCTGATCGAGCTGCGGGAATCGACGCCGCCCAAGGAGACCAGCGCCGCGTGGTACCAGGTACGCAAGAAAATTGGCGACATTACCGCAACGCTACCGCAGGGCGTCATCGGCCCGTTCTTCAACGACGAATTCGGCGACACATATGGGTCGATCTTCGCGCTGTCGGGCGACGGCTTCACCTATGGCGAAATGCGCGACTACGCCGACTTCGTGCGCCAGCAACTGCTGCGCGTGCCGCTGGTGGCCAAGGTCGAGCAGTTCGGCGTGCAGAACGAAAAAGTGTATATCGAGTTTTCCAGCAAAAAATTCGCCCAGCTCGGGGTGCCGTTCGAGCAGATCGTGAACCAGATCGCCACACAGAACGCGGTCGAGGCCAGCGGCGTACTGGTCACGCCGACGGATAATCTGTCGGTGCGCGTGACGGGCGCGCTCGGCACGCTCGACCAGATCGAGGCGCTGCAGCTGCGCGTCGGCGGCACCACGTTCCGCCTCGGCGACTTCGCCACCGTCAAGCGCGGCTACCAGGACCCGCCGGCCGACAAGATGCGCTTCAATGGCAAGGAAGTCATCGGCCTGGGCGTGTCGATGGAAAAGGGCGGCAATATCATCACGATGGGCAAGGGGCTGGCCGAGACGGTGGCCCGCATCCGCGCCCAACTGCCGGTCGGGATCGAGCTCGAACGGGTGGCCGACCAGCCGCAGGCCGTCAAGGAGTCGGTCGGCGAATTCGTCAAGGTGCTGATCGAAGCGGTCGTGATCGTGCTGGTCGTGTCGTTCCTGGCCCTGGGGCTGCACACGAAGCCCAAATGGCGCATCGATATCTACCCGGGCCTGGTGGTGGCACTGTCGATCCCGCTGGTGCTGGCCATCACGTTCCTGGCCATGCGCATGCTCGACATCTCGCTGCACAAGATTTCTCTGGGCGCGCTGATCATCGCGCTGGGCCTGCTGGTGGACGACGCCATTATCGCCGTCGAAATGATGGTGCGCAAAATGGAAGAAGGCCTGTCGCGCTTCGAAGCCGCGACCTTCGCCTACACGTCGACCGCCATGCCGATGCTGACCGGGACCCTGATCACGGCGGCAGGCTTCCTGCCGATTGGCCTGGCCGAATCGGCCGCCGGCGAGTATACGTTCACGATGTTCTCGGTCAACGGGCTGGCGCTGCTGATCTCGTGGGTGGTGGCGGTGATGTTCACGCCGTACATCGGTTTCATGCTGCTCAAGGTCAAGCCGCACGCCCACGGCGAGAGCGGCCACGACGTGTTCGATTCCCCGGCGTATCAGCGCTTCCGGCGCATCGTGACCTGGTGCGTCGAGTGGCGCAAGACCACCATTGCGCTGACGCTCGCCGTGTTCGCGCTGGGCATCTTCGGCTTCAAATTCATCGAGAAGCAGTTCTTCCCGGATTCGAGCCGGCCCGAGTTGATGGTTGAACTCTGGTCGCCCGAGGGCACGAGTTTTGCCGCCAACGAGGCAACCGTCAAGCGCTTCGAGGCGTTTCTGGCGCAGCAGGAGGGCGTGCGCAGTGTGACGAGCTATGTTGGCACCGGCAGCCCGCGTTTCTATCTGCCGCTGGACCAGATCTTCCCGCAGTCGAACGTCTCGCAGGTGGTCGTGCTACCGGTCGATACCAAGGCGCGCGACGCGCTGCGCCTGAAGATCGTCGACATCTTCAAGCACGATTTCCCCGAAGTGCGCGGGCGCGTCAGGCTGCTGGCCAATGGCCCGCCGGTGCCGTACCCGGTGCAGTTCCAGGTGCTGGGGCCGGACATCGGCGTCGTGCGCGGGATCGCCGACCAGGTCAGGGCGACGCTGCTGGCTAATCCGAACACGCTGGGCGTGAACGACAACTGGAACGAATCGATCAAGGTGCTGCGCCTGGACCTCGACCAGGACAAGCTGCGCGCGCTGGGCGTGACGTCGCAGGCCGTGCGGCGCGCGGTCAACACGACGCTCACCGGCACAGCGGTCGGGCAGTTGCGCGAATCGAACCGCCTGATCGACATGGTCGTGCGCCAGCCACTGGAAGAACGCTCGACCATCACGCGCCTGTCTGAAACGCTGGTGCCAACCACCGGCGGGCAGGCCGTGACGATTGGCCAGGTGGCGCGCGTGCGCTTCGTCTGGGAGCCGGGCGTCGTCTGGCGCGAAGGCCGCGAGTGGGCGATCATGGTCCAGGCCGACGTGGTCGACGGCATTCAGGGGCCCACCGTGACGGCGCAAGTCGACAAGCAATTGACCGAGCTGCGCGCGAAGCTGCCGGCCGGCTACCGCCTGACGATCGAAGGCGCCGCCGCCGACAGCTCCGAAGCCGAGGCGTCCATCGCGGCCAATGTCCCGCTGGTGCTGTTCATCGTGTTTGCGCTGCTGATGCTGCAATTGCACAGCTTCTCGCGTTCGCTGCTGGTGTTCCTGACCGGCCCGCTTGGCGTCGCAGGCGCCGCGATGGCGCTGCTGATCCTCGACCGGCCGTTCGGCTTTGTCGCGAATCTGGGTGTGATCGCGCTGTTCGGCATGATCATCCGCAATTCGGTGATCCTGGTCGACCAGATCGAGCAGGACATCGCCACCGGCAGCCATCCGTGGGATGCGATCATCGAAGCGGCCGTGCGCCGCTGCCGACCGATCCTGCTGACGGCCGCCGCGGCGGCGCTGGCGATGATCCCGTTGTCCCGCTCGACGTTCTGGGGCCCGATGGCGGTGGCCATCATGGGCGGCCTGATGGTGGCGACGGCATTGACACTGTTATTCCTGCCGGCCTTGTATGCGGCGTGGTTCCGCGTGAAAAAGCCGGCAGGGGCGGGCGGCAAATGAATGCACCTACCCCCGCACTGGAAAAAATGATGCCCAATAGTGTCAGAAATTCCAGTAAAATAATCGATTGAAGTTGTAGCCCCTAAACAATGGAGTGCAGGGCGGCCGGGTTCTACTGTCGGGCGCCCTTTGTTTTTGAGGCGATATTGCAATCCTGAGCGAGGATGGCGAAATTGGTAGACGCACCAGGTTTAGGTCCTGACGCCAGCAATGGTGTGGGGGTTCGAGTCCCCCTCCTCGCACCACGAATAATTATTTTTTTGGACGATTTTTACAATGGCAACTGCAGTCGAAACCCTGGGTAAACTCGAACGTCGCTTGACGATCTCTTTTCCGGTCGCTGACGTCCGCACTGAAGTCGAGAAGCGCCTGAAACAGCAGGCCAAGACCGCCAAGGCGCCTGGCTTCCGTCCGGGCAAAGTGCCGCTCAAGATGGTCGCTGCCCAGTACGGCTACCAGATCGAATCGGACGTGCTCAACGACAAAGTTGGCCGCGCATTCAACGAAGCCGCTGTCGCCAACGAACTGCGCGTTGCCGGTTTCCCGAAAATCGAGCCAAAAGACGACGCCCCTGAAGGCGTCCTCGAATTCAACGCCACCTTCGAAGTCTACCCAGAAGTCGTCATTGGCGACCTGGCAGCCGTTGAAGTCGAAACCGTCGTGACCGAAGTGTCCGACACCGAAATCGACAAGACCATCGACATCCTGCGCAAGCAGCGCGTGCACTATCACACCAAGGGCGAGCAGGGCGAACACGGCACCGGCGGCGAGCCAGTCGCAGCCGAGGGTGACCGCGTCACCGTCGACTTCGTCGGCACGCTGGACGGCGTCGAATTCGACGGCGGCAAGGCCGAAGATTACGCGTTCGTGCTGGGCGAAGGCCGCATGCTGCCCGAGTTCGAAGCCGCAACGATCGGCCTGAAAGTCGGCGAAGCCAAGACCTTCCCACTGGCGTTCCCTGAGGACTACCATGGCAAGGACGTCGCCGGTAAAACCGCCGAGTTCACCATCACGCTCAAGGCACTCGAGTGGGCGCACATGCCTGCCGTCGACACCGAGTTCGCCCAGTCGCTGGGAATCGAAGACGGCTCGATCGAGAAAATGCGCGAAGACATCAAGGTGAACCTGGAGCGCGAAGTGCGCGCCCGCGTCAAGGCCCGTAACAAGGAAGCCGTGATGGATGCTCTGGTCAAGGCCACCGAACTGGACGTGCCGACCGTGATGGTCGAGCAGGATTCGGAGCGTCTGGCCGAAATGACCCGCCAGGACATGGCACAGCGCGGCATGGACGTGGCCAAGCTGCCATTCCCGTCCGAGATGTTCAAGGACAAGGCCGAGCGCCGCGTCCGCCTGGGTCTGATCCTGTCGCAACTGGTTGCTGACAACGATCTGCAAGCCACGCAAGACCAGGTGAAAGCCCAGATCGAAGATTTCTCGCAGAGCTACGAAGACCCGAAAGAAGTCCTGAAGTACTACTTCAGTGATCGTCGTCGTCTGGGTGAAGTCGAAGCCCTTGTATTGGAAGAAAACGTCGTCAACTACGTACTTGGCAAGGCCAAGGTCTCGAACAAGACCGTCGCTTTCGATGAACTGATGGGCAGCGTCCCACAGGCTTAAGAAAAGCAGGCCGGCCCCTCGAGGCCGGCTTTTTTCAATGGCCCATTTGACCAACCCCTAACAAGGAACGAGACAGGTATGATGCACAATCCAGCACTGGATACACAGGCACTCGGCTTGGTGCCGATGGTCGTCGAGCAAAGTGGTCGCGGCGAACGCGCCTACGACATTTACTCGCGCCTCTTGAAAGAACGCGTGATTTTCCTGGTCGGTCCCGTCAACGACCAGATGGCCAACCTGATCGTCGCCCAGATGCTGTTCCTGGAAAGCGAAAATCCTGACAAGGATATCTCGCTCTACATCAACTCGCCGGGCGGATCGGTCTCGGCCGGCCTCGCGATCCTGGACACGATGAACTTCATCAAGCCCGACGTCTCGACGCTGTGCACGGGTCTGGCGGCCTCGATGGGCGCCTTCCTGCTGGCCGCCGGCGCCAAGGGCAAGCGTTTCTCGCTGCCGAACTCGCGCGTCATGATTCACCAGCCATCGGGCGGTTCACAGGGCATGGCCTCGGACATCGAAATCCAGGCCAAGGAAATCCTGTACCTGCGCGAGCGTCTGGCCCGCATCATGTCCGACAACACCGGCCAGAGCATCGAGCAGATCCACCGCGACACCGACCGTGACCGCTTCATGTCGGCCGAAGAGTCGGTGGAGTATGGGCTGATCGACAAGGTCCTCACGCACCGCGGTTAAGAAATTGCCCGAGCATCCAGCGCGATGTTGGAAAAAAACGCCCGGACGCGAACACGTTCGGGCGTTTGTTTTTTATTTCGGGTAGCATGTTCGCATGCGCGCCAGTTGCGCCCTTGGATTCGCCCTTGTTGCGTTTCCGGTTAAGCGTTATATTCATAGCAATTCAATAGAGTCCTGCCCCCATGTCAGAGAAAAAATCCTCCAGCGGCGAAAAACTGTTGTACTGCTCGTTCTGTGGAAAGAGCCAGCACGAAGTCAAAAAGCTGATCGCAGGACCGTCCGTGTTCATCTGCGATGAATGCATCGACTTGTGCAACGACATCATCCGCGATGAAACGTCGAACGTCGAAACGGTCACGGGCACCAAGTCCGACCTGCCGACGCCCCTTGAAATCACCGAACTGCTTGACCAGTATGTGATCGGTCAGCAAACGGCCAAGCGCATCCTGTCGGTGGCGGTGTACAACCACTACAAGCGCCTCAAGCACCTGGGCAAGAAAGACGAAGTCGAACTGGCCAAGAGCAACATCCTGCTGGTGGGCCCCACCGGCTCCGGCAAGACGCTGCTGGCCCAGACGCTCGCACGCATGCTGAACGTGCCGTTCGTGATCGCCGATGCGACCACGCTGACCGAAGCCGGCTACGTCGGCGAAGACGTCGAGAACATCATCCAGAAGCTGCTGCAGAGCTGCAACTATGAGGTGGAAAAGGCGCAGCGCGGCATCGTCTACATCGACGAGATCGACAAGATCTCGCGCAAGTCCGATAACCCGTCGATCACGCGCGACGTGTCGGGCGAAGGCGTGCAGCAGGCGCTGCTCAAGCTGATCGAAGGCACGATGGCGTCGGTGCCGCCGCAGGGCGGGCGCAAGCACCCGAACCAGGACTTCGTCCAGATCGACACGACCAACATCATGTTCATCTGCGGCGGTGCGTTCGATGGCCTGGCCAAGGTGATCCAGAACCGTTCAGTCAAGAGCGGCATTGGTTTTGGCGCCACGGTCAAGAGTCTCGATTCCGGCTACAACGCCGAGATCCTGCTCGAAGCCGAACCCGAAGACCTGATCAAGTTCGGCCTGATTCCCGAACTGGTCGGCCGTCTGCCCGTGGTGGCTGCCTTGTCCGAGCTGACCGAAGAAGCGCTGATCCAGATTCTGATCGAACCAAAGAATGCGCTGATCAAGCAATATTCGAAATTGCTGGAAATGGAAGGCGCAGAACTGGAGATTCGTCCGGCAGCGCTGCATGCAATTGCGAAGAAAGCACTGGCCCGTAAAACCGGCGCACGTGGCCTGCGTTCGATTCTCGAACATGCGCTGCTTGATGTAATGTATGAATTGCCAGGCCAGTCGAATGTCGTGAAAGTCGTGATCGATGAAAATACGATCACGAACGGCGCGAAACCTTTGCTGATTTACAGCGAAACGGCAAAAGCTTCGGGAGAAAACTGAAAAAAATCCGGGCGCAAGCGACAAATTGCTTGCCGCACGGATTCAACTCGGTACAATCAATCTCAATAAGAGATCCCGGCTTCATTCGAAAAGCCACTCGCGGTACGCCGTGTGGTGGCTTTTTCATTTTCCGAGAGTCTTTTATTGGAACGGCTATATGCTCTGACAAGTCGGTTTTCTTTTACTTACAGAATATATTTTTGCCGGACGGTCTTGTGTTTTGGCTGTCCAGTGCCCAAGTTCAGAACACGCTTTTTATAAGGTATGCCATGACAACTTCGAAATTAACCGAGCAAACGACGCTGCCACTTCTGCCGTTGCGCGATGTGGTTGTGTTCCCGCATATGGTGATACCTCTGTTCGTTGGCCGCCCTAAATCGATCAAGGCTCTGGAAGCCGCGATGGAGCAGGGCAAAAGCATCATGCTGGCCGCCCAGAAGGCCGCCGCCAAGGACGAACCGTCCGCCGCAGACATCTACGAGATCGGCTGCGTCGCCAATATTCTGCAGATGCTGAAACTCCCCGACGGCACCGTCAAGGTCCTGGTCGAGGGTTCGCAGCGCGCACGTATCGATACGATCAATGACGGCGCCACGCACTTCACGGCGCAACTGACGCCGGTCGAATCGGAAATCGGCGACGACTCCGAGGTCGAGGCGATGCGCCGCGCGATCGTGCAGCAGTTCGACCAGTACGTCAAACTCAACAAAAAGATTCCACCAGAAATCCTGGCCTCGCTCGCCGGCATCGATGACGCAGGCCGCCTGGCCGATACCGTCGCTGCGCACCTGCCGCTCAAACTCGAGCAGAAGCAGGTGATCCTGGAGATCTTCAACGTCGCCAAGCGCCTCGAGCACCTGCTCGGCCAGCTGGAAGGCGAGCTGGACATCCTGCAGGTCGAAAAGCGTATCCGTGGCCGCGTCAAGCGCCAGATGGAAAAGTCGCAGCGCGAGTACTACCTGAACGAGCAGGTCAAGGCGATTCAGAAAGAGCTGGGCGAGGGCGAAGAGGGTGCCGACATCGAGGAACTCGAAAAGAAAGTCGTCGCTGCCAAGATGCCGAAAGAAGCCATGGAAAAAGCCCAGGCCGAAATTCGCAAGCTCAAGCTGATGTCGCCGATGTCGGCCGAAGCCACCGTCGTGCGCAACTACATCGATACGCTGGTGTCGCTCCCATGGCGCAAGAAGTCGAAGGTCGCGATCGATCTGGCCAGCGCCGAAGCCGTGCTTGAACAGGATCACTATGGCCTGGACAAGATCAAGGAACGCATCCTGGAATACCTCGCAGTGCAACAGCGCGTCGACAAGCTGAAAGCGCCGATCCTGTGCTTCGTCGGTCCTCCGGGCGTCGGCAAGACATCGCTCGGCCAGTCCATCGCCCGCGCGACGAACCGCAAGTTCGTGCGCATGGCCCTGGGTGGCGTGCGTGACGAAGCCGAAATTCGTGGCCACCGCCGCACTTATATCGGTTCGATGCCGGGCAAGGTGCTGCAATCGCTGGCGAAAGTCGGCGTGCGCAACCCGCTGTTCCTGCTCGACGAGATCGACAAGATGGGCGCCGATTTCCGTGGCGATCCGTCGTCGGCCCTGCTCGAGGTGCTGGACCCGGAACAGAACCACACGTTCTCGGACCATTACCTGGAAGTGGACTTCGACCTGTCGGACGTGATGTTCGTGGCGACCTCGAACTCGTACAACATTCCGCCGGCGCTGCTGGACCGTATGGAAGTCATTCGTCTGTCGGGTTACACCGAAGACGAAAAGACCAGCATCGCGCTGCGCTACCTGTTGCCGAAGCAGTTGAAGAACAACGGCCTGAAGGAAGAGGAAATCAAGGTCGAAGAGACCGCGATCCGCGACATCATCCGTTACTACACCCGCGAAGCTGGCGTACGTTCGCTCGAGCGCGAAGTGTCGAAAATCTGCCGCAAGGTCGTCAAGATGCTGCTGCTGAAAAAGCCGGGTACCGGCGCCGACAAGCGCGTCATCGTCAACGGCAAGAACCTGGACAAGTTCCTGGGCGTGCGTCGCTATGACTTTGGTGTGGCCGAGAAAGACAACCAGGTCGGCCAGGTGGTCGGTCTGGCGTGGACCGAAGTCGGTGGCGATCTGCTGACGATCGAAGCCGTCAACGTGCCAGGCAAGGGCGCCATCATCCGCACCGGTACGCTGGGCGATGTGATGAAGGAATCGATCGAGGCAGCCCGCACCGTGGTGCGCAGCCGCGCCGCACGTCTCGGGATCAAGAACGAGGCGTTCGAGAAAGCCGACATCCACATCCACGTGCCGGAAGGCGCAACGCCGAAGGATGGTCCGTCGGCCGGTATCGGTATGACGACGGCGCTGGTCTCGGCCTTCACCGGCATCCCGGTGCGCGCCGATGTGGCGATGACGGGCGAGATCACGCTGCGCGGTGAAGTCCTGCCGATCGGTGGTTTGAAAGAGAAACTGCTGGCAGCGCACCGCGGTGGCATCAAGACGGTCTTGATTCCCGAGCAGAACGTGAAGGACCTGGCCGAGATTCCGGACAACGTCAAGAACAAGCTCGAGATCGTGCCGGTGCGCTGGATCGAGAAAGTGCTGGAGATCGCGCTGGAGCGTCAGCCGCAGCCGCTGGTGGAAGATCCTGCAGTGGCCGTCGCGCCAGCGCCGGTGGAAGCCAAGCCCGAAGTGGTCAAGCATTAAATCGTATCGAGCTGCTTGCAGCTTCCTGAAACAGGCGCCCGTGTGGCGCCTGTTTTTTTGGCTCAGTCAGCGTTATCTGTTGATGACACTGATGGCAATACTAAGCAATTGTTTTGGCGAAAGAATTCGCGCACCATCCAGCGCCCAGCGCCAGCCCAGATAATTGGGTAGATAGCGCGACGCGACGCCACGAAAGCCCTGCAGCCAGGTCTTGAAACGCTGGTGGTAGGCATTCACGTTCTGTACATGGATGGCAAGATTGCCTAGCCGCCTCGCACGCACCCCGGCGCGCAGATTGACCGTCTCGTGCGCGATCCGATGCTTGCGTGCAAAGGCGCGGTAGGCAGCATGGCTGTCACTGACCAGCAAGGCCTGCCGGTCGAGCCTGGGCAGCAAGTCGCGTTCGAGTTGCGCAGCCGTGAGCGCACCTCTGCCAGTCACGGCATCGATGGTGCGCCCCTCGCGATCGCGCGCGACCAGGATGCAGTCCAGTTCACTGGAAATGCCCCGTTCGGCAGCGCGGCCGCCGCGCCGACGCGCTGGCCGATGGAGCGTACGCGAACCTTTTTGTGATTCGAGCAGAAATGTTTCGTCAGCCTCGACGATGCCATTCAGGAGCGCGGGCCGGTCGAGCTTGACCCAACGCAGGAAGCGGTGTCGCCAGCGAAAGGCGGTGTTGCGGTGGACGCCGACCCGATCTGCGGCCTTACGCACGGGGAGTGAATCGAGCAGCACCTGCGAATACGCGAGCCATTTGGCCTTGTGCCTGAGCCGCGCCAGCGGCGTGCCGGTCAGGTCGTTAAAGGTGCGGCCGCAGGCACAGCAGCGGTAGCGCTGCAAGTCATTGGCGAACCCGTGCCGGTAGCAACGCGCGCTGCCGCATCTGGGGCAGCAGCGGCCTGGTGCTCTGACCTCATCGATGAGTGCAACCACCTGATCGAGCCCGGCTGCAGGATGCAGAGCATCGAGCACTTGCCGGCGCTGGGGCTGGTTCAGCGAAGGCAGTTTTGCGAACCAGCCCTTGAAACGCGGCGCTTTCATGATTGACTCCTGACCCGGGGACAGGAGTTGGACCACTGGAGCGCTCGTCAGTTCAAAGCTTGTCTCTATTTAACGCTGACTGCGCCTTTTTTTTGGCTGTCGCCATGGCGCGGCTTATGCCACAGATGAACCTGCGTTGACGCGGGCTCGCTTGACAGCGTCATGTTGCCCTTGTTTAATACGGCCTGCACTTTTGCAGCAGCGGCGCGTGTGCGTCACGAACGGGAAACGAGGGAACGAGTGAACAAGACAGAACTGATCGAAGAAATCGCGAAGTCCGCGGACATTACCAAGGCATCGGCAGCGCGTGCCCTCGACGCCGTCATCGACGCCGTGACCGAGACCCTGAAAAAGAATGACAGCGTTACCCTGGTCGGCTTTGGCACCTTCACGGTCGGCGAGCGCGCCGCACGCACTGGCCGCGATCCGCGCACCAAGGAGCCCATCAAAATCAAGGCCGCACGCGTCCCGAAATTTAAGGCTGGTAAAGCGCTGAAAGATGCTGTAAACTAATGCCTTCTTCGCGGTGACAAGCGAAGGAAAGCAGCAGGGGTTGTTGTGTAGTCCCTGATGTTCGTTGGTGTGTTTTTTGCTGGAGCGGTAGTTCAGTTGGTTAGAATACCGGCCTGTCACGCCGGGGGTCGCGGGTTCGAGTCCCGTCCGCTCCGCCACAAAAAACGCACAGACACCATGTCTGGAGCGGTAGTTCAGTTGGTTAGAATACCGGCCTGTCACGCCGGGGGTCGCGGGTTCGAGTCCCGTCCGCTCCGCCAGAATATAGTAGTATGGGATGCCTCACGGGGCAATCCCGCTAGAAGAGGCGAACGCGAGTTCGCCTTTTTTTTTTAACTTGTGCTGTTATTGCATTCTCAACCTTGAATGGCTGACCATGTTTGAATTTATTCGGAACAACAAGCGTTGGATGTACGGGATCCTGCTTCTTTTGATCGTCCCATCGTTCGTGTTTGTCGGTTTGGAGAGTTACCAGAGCAACGATGCCGGCACCCACGTCGCCACCGTTGGCGGCGAAAAGATCTCGCGCCAGGAGTGGGAAGATGCGCAGCGTCGCCAGATCGACCAGGCACGCCAGATGATGGGTGCCCAGTTCGACCAGAAGATGTTCGAAACGGCCGAAGCGAAGAAAACGATCCTGAATAATCTGGTCGGCGAACGCGCCATCAGCACCGAGATCGCCCGCTCGCACATGAACGTCAGCGATGCAACGCTGCAAAAGACCATCATGGAGATCCAGCAGTTCCGCCAGCCGGACGGTGGCTTCGACATGGAAGGCTACAAGGCCGCTCTGGCAGCGCAAGGCATGACGCCGGCGATGTTCGACCAGCGCCTGCGCCGCGACCTCACCGTGCAGCAGCTGACCGGCTCGATCCAGGCCACCGCGTTCGCACCGCGCAGCGTTGCAACGCGCCTGTCGAACATCAACGACCAGGAGCGTGAAGTGCAGGAGATCGTGTTCCCGATCGCGACCTACCTGCCGCAGGTGAAAGTCACCGATGCGATGGTCAAGGCGTACTACGACAAGAACGCAACGCTGTTCCAGATTCCGGAGCAGGTCAAGGCCGAATACGTCGTCTTTAACGCTGCCACCGTCGAAAATCAGGTGCAGGTGTCGGACGCCGAAATCAGCGACTTCTATAACAAGAACCTCAAGAACTACACGACGCCCGAGCAGCGCAGCGCCAGCCACATCCTGATCACGGTGGCCAAGGATGCAAAGCCAGCCGACCAGGCTGCGGCCAAGACGAAAGCGGAAGCCGTGCTGGCGCAAGTGCGCGCAGCCCCGGCCAATTTCGCCGCGATTGCCAAGGCCAATTCGCAAGACCCGGGCTCGGCCCAGGCTGGCGGCGATCTGGGCGTGGTCGAGAAGGGTCTGTTCGTCAAGTCGGTCGAAGACGCGATCTATGCGCTGAAAGAGGGCGAAACGAGCGGCCTGGTGCAGTCCGAATTCGGCTGGCACATCATCAAGCTGAACTCGATCAAGCCGGCCACGCAAAAGTCGCTCGACACTGCGCGTGAACAGATTGCAGGCGACCTCAAGAAGCAAAAGATGGCTTCCAAGTACACCGAGCTGGCTGGCGTGTTCACTGAGACCGCGTATGACCAGTCGGACAGCCTGAAGCCGGTGGCCGACAAGCTCAAGCTGCAGATCCAGACCGTCGACAACCTGACCCGCACGCCGAATCCGGCGCTGGGCGATGCACCGTTCAACAACGCCAAGTTCCTGACTGCGCTGTTCGGCAACGACGCACTGAAGAACAAGCGCAATACCGAAGCCGTCGAAGTCGCGCCAAGCGTGCTGGTGGCAGGTCGCGTCGTTGAACTGCGTCCGGCGGCCAAGCGTCCGCTGGCCGAGGTCGAGGCGCAGATTCGTCAGCGCGTGACGATCGAGGAAGCGGTGCGCCTGGCACGTCAGGCCGGCGAAGCCAAGCTGGCGGCAGCCAAGGCAGCGGGCGACGCAACCGGTTTCGGCGCTCCTGTAACGGTCTCGCGCACCACGAAGCCGACGATCAACCAGGCAGGTGCGATTGCTGTGCTCAAGGCTGATGCCACCAAGCTGCCGGCCTATGTCGGTGTCGATGTGCCGGGCCAGGGTTACGCGGTCTACCGCATCAACAAAGTCTCGCAGCCTGCGCAGCTCGATGCGGCGCGCCGCAAGCAGGAAGCTGATCAGATCGGCAACATGATGGGCCAGCAGCAGATGGTCGATTATGTCGAAGCGCTGAAGGTCAAGGCCAAGGCCAAGGTGACGGCCACGCCGTCGCAGCTGGGCACGAATACCGACGCGCAGTAAGTCGTCGCCCCTTCGTTCCCGATCGAAAAAAGCCCGGCTGCGCAAGCAGCCGGGCTTTTTTGCGATGTGCTTAACCGACCCGGCGGACGGCATCTGCAACACTGGACGGATCAGCTACTTTTACTCATGAAGGGACCGTTCCAATGACCACCGCCACCACGAGCCGTCAGCGCGCCCAGGACCTGGTTGCGCGCATGACCGAGGACGAGAAGTTCGCCTGGCTGTCCGGCCCGATGGCCATTCCTCTGACGGACGAGCTCAAAGCGCAGGGTGCCATCGGCTCGGCCGCGTTCTATCCTGGCATCCCGCGCCTGGGCATCCCCGCGATGCAGCAGGCCGACGCCAGTCTCGGGATCAGCAATATCGGCGGCGTGCGCCCGGGCGACCATGCGACGGGCCTGCCCAGCTCGCTGCTGTTGGGCGCGACCTTCAACCGCCAGCTGGCACACGACAGCGGCGCGCTGGTCGGACGCGAGGCGAAGGCCAAGGGCTTCAATGTACAGCTCGCAGGTGGCGCGAACCTGATCCGCGAACCGCGCGGCGGCCGCAACTTCGAATACATCAGCGAAGACCCGCTGCTTACCGGCGAACTTGCCGGCCACGCGGTCGCCGGCATCCAGGCCCAGGGCGTCGTCTCGACCGTCAAGCACTTCGTCGCCAATGGCCAGGAAACGGGCCGCGTGATGGTCAGCGCGAACCTGGCCGAAGCGGCGCTGCGCGAATCCGACCTGCTGGCGTTCCAGATCGCGATAGCGATCGGCAAGCCCGGCGCCGTCATGCCCGGCTACAACCTGGTCAATGGTCACTATGCGTCCGAAAACGCCTTCCTGCTGCAGCAGGTGCTCAAGGATGAATGGGGATACGCTGGCTGGGTCATGTCGGACTGGGGCGCCACGCATTCGACGGTCAAGGCGGCGCTGGCAGGCCTTGACGTGCAATCAGGCGCCAATCTCGACGACGCACATTATTTTGGCCAGGCCCTGCGCGATGCGGTACGTGACGGCCAGGTGCCGCAGTCGCGCATCGACGATATGGTGGCGCGTATCCTGACAAGCCTGATCGACGTCGGCGCACTCGACGCAGAGTCAATTGACGACCGCACGCAGCCGATCGACTTCAGTCAGCACAAGCTGATCGCGCAGCGCCAGGCCGAAGAAGGCATCGTGCTGCTCACCAACCGGAACGCGACGCTGCCGCTACCGCAGCGCCTGGCCCGGTTGCTCGTCGTCGGCGAGCATGCCGACCATGGCGTGCTGTGTGGCGGTGGTTCGTCGGCCGTGACGCCCATCGGCAGCCTGCAGCTGCCTGGCACCAGCATCATGGGGATGGACGTGGCCAAGGTCGTCCAGCCATCGTCGCTTATCACCGCAATCAAAGAGGAAAGTGCCGCACGCGACGTTGTGTTCGTCGACGGCACCGATCGCCAGCAGGTACTGGACGAAGCGCGCAAGGCCGATGCGGTGATCGTGTTTGCGCAGGAGTGGCGCTCGGAAGGTCTCGATGCCGTGGGTCTCTCACTGCCCGACGACCAGGATGCGTTGATCGAGGCCATCGCCGGCGTCAACCCGGCAACGATCGTCGTCATCCAGTCGGGCGGCCCCGTCACGATGCCGTGGCGTGACAGCGTGGCCGCGATCCTGGCGGCCTGGTACCCGGGATCCGGCGGCGGGCCGGCCGTGGCGGGTGTGCTGTTCGGGCGCATCAATCCCTCGGGCCGGTTACCTGTGACGTTCCCGGCCAGCGAGGCGCAGTTGCCGCGCCCCGCGCAGATCGATCCGGAAACGACGACGTCCAACCCGGCCACGCCGCGCAAGGGCGGCATCATCGCGCTCGACTACGATATCGACGGGTCGGATGTCGGCTACCGCTGGTTCGCGCGCGAAGGCCACGAGCCGCTGTTTCCGTTCGGGTTCGGCTTGTCGTACACGACGTTTGCACTGAGCGGTCTGCACGTGAATGTCGACGGGCGTTACACCGCGAGCGTTGCGGTGGCCAATACCGGCGCGCGTACGGGCGCGGTCGTCGTGCAGATCTATGTCGCCAAACCCGGCCCCGACGGCTTCGTGAAGCGCCTGGCCGGGTTCACCAAAACGGTATTGGCAGCTGGAGAGCGCGCCAGCGTCGAGATCGACCTCGAGCCGCGCATCCTTGCACGCTACCGTGTGGGCGGCGACGCGCCGGGCTTCGTCATCGAGCCCGGCAACTACCGTGTGTGGGCGGCGCAGCACGCCGGCGACGACGCGCTCTGGCAGGATGTCTCGATCGACGAGGCCCGCCGCATCGCCCCGTAGCCTCAGGCCGTCGCGTCGTGCAGGCGCCGCGCCGCGGCCAGGAAATCGCCGGTGCCAATATCGGCCAGTTCCACCACCTGCGCCTGCGGATACTGGACGAAGTTGCGGTCGATCGAGCGCAGGTAGGCCGGGTCGTAGTGCTGCACCAGCAGCTCATCGACCAGCGCCGGCAGCGCGCCGCCTTGCGCCATCGCCTGCCAGTCACCGATCTTCGCGCGGCCATGCACCAGCGTCAGGTGCGTCAGCTGATCGGCCAGCACGGACGGATCGGCGCAGAAGTGCTGGTAGTCTTCCATCAGCAGGCGCACGCGCGCGGGGCGCGCCAGTTGCAGGTCGATGCAGGGCGCCGCGCGCATGCGCACCATCACCGCATCCGGCACGCGCAGGTTGCCGACCTTCTTGCTCTCGGCTTCGACGAACACGGGGCGGGTCAGGTCGAAGCTGCGCAGCTTGGCCAGCACCCGCGTCTCGAACATCTTCTGGCTTGGCTGTGGTTCGTTCGGCAAGTGGCCCAGCACCGAGCCGCGGTGCGCGGCCAGTTGTTCCAGGTCGAGCACCTGCGCCCCGATGCCGTCGAGCGTTTCGAGCAGGCGGCTCTTGCCGCTGCCGGTAGGGCCGCAGACGACGCGGAAATCGACGGCAGGCGGCTCGGCCAGCGCCGCGCTGACCCACGCGCGGTAATTCTTGTACCCGCCGTCGAGCTGCGCCACGGGCCAGCCGATGCGCGCCATGATCAGCGCCATCGCGCCACTGCGGTTGCCGCCGCGCCAGCAATACACCAGCGGGCGCCAGTCGCGCGGCTTGTCGTGAAACAGCGTGTCGATGTGGTGCGCGATATTGCGCGCGATGATCGGCGCGCCGGCCTTCTTGGCGTCGAATGCGCTGGTCTGCTTGTACAGCGTCCCGACCAGGATGCGTTCGTCGTTGTTCAGCACCGGGCAGTTGATCGCGCCGGGGATATGGTCGAGTGCGAATTCGGCTTCGCTGCGCACGTCGATGATGGCGTCGAATTCACCGAGGCGCGGGAGCAGGGCGTCGAACCCTGCGACTTCCGGGTACTTCATGGTTGCTTCACCATTTTCTCGAACGTCGGCCAGATATTGTTCAGGATGATCGGATGCGCCTGCGCGGTCGGATGCAGGCGGTCTTGCTGGAACAGGGCCGGCTTGTCGGCCACGCCTTCAAGCATGAACGGCACCAGCGGCGACTTCGTCGACGTCGCCACGGTCTGGAACATGCCGAAGAAGCGCTCGGTGTAGGCGCGCCCGTAGTTCGGCGGCATGCGCATGCCCACCAGCAGCACGCGTGCTTTTTGCGCCTGCGCTGCGGCGATCATCGCGCGCAGGTTCGCTTCGGCCGACGGCACGGGCAAGCCGCGCAGGCCGTCGTTGGCGCCCAGTTCAATCACGACCAGGTCCGGCTTGTGCTGGCCCAGCAGGGCGGGCAGGCGCGCCTTGCCGCCGCTGGTGGTCTCGCCGCTGATGCTGGCGTTGACGACCTTCGCGTCGATTTTTTCGCTCTTCATTTTTTGTTCGAGCAGCGCGACCCAGCCGGCGCCACGGGCGATGCCGTATTCGGCCGACAGGCTGTCGCCCACCACGAGGACGGTTTTTGGTGCAGAATAAGCGTTCGCCGTCGCCGCCAGGGACAGACTCAATCCCAGTGCAGCGCCGACAATTAATTTACCGAGAACTGCGTTCTTAAGAAAAGCAAGCATGCGTGATCATCCCGAGGCATTCAAAAATGACGTCACTGACGTCGGTGTAATGACAGGCCGGCCGCCCGCAATTGAAGTCAGCGGCTTGTCGAAGAAGGTCGCAGACGCCAGCGGCGAGCTGACCATCCTGCAAGAGATTGATTTTACCGTGCAACCGGCAGAGACGCTCGCGCTCGTCGGCGCTTCCGGCTCCGGCAAGTCGACGCTGCTTGGCCTGCTGGCAGGCCTGGACACGCCATCGTCCGGCACCGTGCGCCTCGATGGCACCGACATCTTCGCGCTCGATGAAGACGGTCGCGCTGCGTTTCGCAAGGCCAAGCTGGGCTTCGTGTTCCAGTTGTTCCAGTTGCTCACGCACCTGAACGCGCTCGAGAACGTGATGCTGCCACTCGAATTGCGGGGCGAATCCGGTGCACGCGAAAAGGCGGCCGACATGCTGGGCCGCGTCGGCCTGGGCAGCCGCCTGAAGCACTATCCCAAGTTTCTGTCAGGCGGTGAGCAGCAGCGCGTTGCGCTGGCGCGTGCTTTTGTCACGCAGCCGCCGCTGCTGTTTGCCGACGAACCCACCGGCAGCCTCGATGCGGCCACCGGCGAATCGATCATTGGACTGATGTTCGAACTCAATCGCGAGCGCGGCTCGACGCTGGTGCTGGTCACGCACGATCCTGGCATGGCCGCGCGTTGCGGCCGGACGATCACGATCGCCGCCGGCCGCCTCGTCAAATAAATAATCAGCTGCCTGCGCGCACCTGCGCGTTGAGTACCTTGCGCATCGCCGCCGGCAGCTCGCCGGCGGTCAGGCCGATCGGCCCCACGCCATCTTCCACCAGCGCGTCGGCTGCTGCGCCATGCAGCCAGGCCGCCGCTGCTGCGGCTTCCTTGCCCGGCCAGCCCTGCGCCAGCAGGGCGCCGCAGATCCCTGCCAGCACGTCGCCACTGCCTGCCGTGGCCAGACCCGCGTTGCCGGTCGGGTTGATTAGCACCGCGCCATCGGGTCCTGCGATCACGGTGCCCGACCCCTTGAGAATCACGACTGCATCCATGCGCTGCGCCAGTTCGCGGGCGCTGGCCAGGCGGTCAGCCTGCACCACCGACACCGTCATGCCCAGCATGCGCGCCGCTTCCAGCGGGTGCGGCGTGAGCACGCTTGGGGCGCTCCGCTGTGCCAGCCGTGCCTGCAGGTCGGGGCTGGCGCCGACCAGGTTCAGCGCGTCGGCGTCCAGCACCAGCGGGCAGTCGCTGTCGAGCGCCTTGGCCACCAGCCGCATTGCATCGACCGAGTCGCCCATGCCCGGCCCGAGCACCAGCGTGCGGCCAAACAGATCCAGGTCGTCGGCCGCGCGGAACATGATTTCGGGCTGGCTGCTGTCGTAGCCGGGCGGCGTGTTGAGCGCCGCAACATACACGCGCCCCGCGCCGGCATACAGCGCGCCGCGCGCGGCCAGCACCGGTGCACCGGCCATGCCGTGCGCGCCGCCGATCACAGCGACGTCGCCAAAGCTGCCCTTGTGCGAGTTCTGGCGGCGCGCCGCGAAGCAGTGCGCAAACGCCGGCAGCCCGTTCATCGATGCCGATGTGGGCGTCGCGCCCGTATCCACGCCGAGCGTGTCCACGCGCACCGTACCCGCGTGATCGCGCCCGTCGGCCGTATGCAGGCCCGGCTTGTCGGCGATGAACGTGATCGTGTGCGTGGCGCGCACCGCGATGCCGTCCGGGCCGATGACGGCGCCCGTGTCGGCGTCCAGACCGCTCGGCACATCCAGCGCCAGGACCGGACAGCGCAGGCCGTCCAGGCCCGCAACCACGTCGCGGTACTCGCCGGCGAGCGCGCGCGTCAGGCCGATGCCGAACAAGCCGTCGACGACGAGCGCCCACTGGCCATCGGGCGGCAGCATGTCGAGCCAGCCGACCGTGCCGGAACGCGCGCGCTCGTAAGCCACAGCGGTTTCGCTCGATGCGTCGTCGTTGCCGTCGCCCGGCAAGTGCAGTACGGTGGCGTTGACGCCGGCTTCGGCCAGGTTGGCCGCCACCTCGAGTGCATCGCCGCCATTGTTGCCAGGGCCGGCCAGCACCAGCACCGGCGCGCCACGCAGGCCATCCGGAGATGCACCCGCTGATGCGCGCAATAACTCGAGCGCGTAGTCGGCGGCGGCCTTGCCGGCACGGGTCATCAAGGTGCCCGGCGCCAGCGTGCTGCTGGCCGCGTGTTCGATGGTGCGCAGCTGCGCGACGGTGTAGAGAGGGTATGCCATGGTTGTTTGCGTGAATGAGAATGCGACCATTGTCGTGCATTCGCGCCAACGTTGGCGCGCCGTCCGCACTACAATGGCTGCCATCATCTGGTCAGCACAGGGAGTGAGTATGGATTGGCAGTTCTGGATCGACCGTGGCGGCACATTCACCGATATCGTGGGGCGCCGCCCGGATGGGCAACTCGTCACGCACAAGCTCCTGTCCGAGCACCCCGAACAGTACCGCGACGCAGCGGTTGCCGGCATCCGTCACCTGCTCGGCGTCGCGGCAGGTGCGCCGCTGCCGGCGGCCGGCATCGAGGCGGTCAAGATGGGCACGACCGTGGCCACCAACGCGCTGCTCGAGCGCAAGGGCGAGCCGACCGTGCTGGCCATCACGCGCGGCTACCGCGACGCACTGCGCATCGCCTATCAGAACCGGCCACGCCTGTTCGACCGCCACATCGTGCTGCCCGAGCTGCTGTATGCGCAGGTGATCGAGATCGATGAACGCGTCGGCGCGCACGGCGACGTCGTGCAGCCGCTCGATGAAGCGGCCACGCGGGCCAGCCTGCAGGGGGCGTTCGACGCCGGCCTGCGCTCGCTGGCGATCGTCTTCATGCACGGCTACCGCTACACGGCGCATGAAGCGGCCGTGGCCAGGATCGCGCGTGCGATCGGCTTCACGCAAGTGTCGGTCTCGCACGAAGTGAGCCCGATGATGAAGCTCGTCGCGCGCGGCGACACCACGGTGGTCGATGCCTACCTGTCGCCGATCCTGCGCCGCTACGTCGACCAGGTGGCTGACGAACTGCCCGGTGTGAACCTGCAGTTCATGCAGTCCAATGGCGGCCTGACGGATGCGCGCGCATTCCAGGGCAAGGACAGCATCCTGTCCGGCCCCGCCGGCGGCATCGTCGGCATGGTGCGCGCGAGCCGGCAGGCCGGCTTCGAGCGCGTGATCGGCTTCGACATGGGGGGCACGTCCACCGACGTCTCGCACTTCGCGGGCGAGTTCGAGCGGGTGTTCGAAACCCAGGTTGCCGGCGTGCGCATGCGCGCGCCGATGATGAGCATCCACACCGTGGCCGCTGGCGGCGGTTCGATCCTGCACTTCGACGGCAGCCGCTATCGTGTGGGGCCGGACAGCGCCGGCGCCAATCCCGGCCCGGCCAGCTACCGGCGCGGCGGCCCGCTCGCGGTCACCGACTGCAACGTCATGCTCGGCAAGGTGCAGGCCGATTATTTCCCGCGCCTGTTCGGCGCGCGTGGCGATGAAGCGCTGGACGTGGCCACCGTGCGCCGCCGCTTCGACGCGTTGGCCGACGAAATCGGCGCGGCGACCGGTGAACGACCCGCACCGGAAGCGGTGGCCGAAGGCTTCATCGCGATCGCGGTGGGTAATATGGCCAATGCGATCAAGCAGATCTCGGTGCAGCGCGGCCACGACGTCACCGACTATGTGCTCACCAGTTTCGGCGGCGCCGGTGGCCAGCATGCGTGCCTCGTGGCCGATGCCCTTGGCATGCAGACGGTGTTCATCCACTCGCTCGCTGGCGTGCTGTCGGCCTATGGCATGGGCCTGGCCGACCAGAGCGCGATGCGCGAGCAGGCCGTCGAAGAGCGCCTGGCAGATGCGGTACTGCCGGCACTGGCCGAACGTCTCGGCGTGCTGGGCGAAGCTGCGCGCGCGCAGTTGCAGGCGCAGGGCGTGGCGCCCGAGCGCATCGCGCTCGTCGAACGCGTGCACCTGCGCTATGAGGGCACCGACTCGGCGCTCGTGGTGCTTGCGGGCGACATGGCAGGGATGACGGGGCAGTTTGAAGAAGCCTACAAACGCCGCTATTCGTTCCTGATGCCGGCACGCGCGCTGATCGTCGAAGCGGTGTCGGTCGAGGCCATCGGCCAGGCCGATGCACCGGCCGAGCAACTGGTGGCGACGACCGCCCCAAGCGGCGAAGCGGCCCCGCAGGACACCCTGCGCATGTACAGCGCTGGCCGCTGGCACGACACCGGTGTCTACGCGCGCGGCGCCCTGCTGCCGGGGCACGCGGTGCGCGGCCCGGCGATCATCGCCGAAGACAATGCGACCACGGTCGTCGAGCCGGGCTGGGAAGCGCGCGTGACGCCGTATGGCCATCTGGTGCTGCAGCGCGTGGAAGCCTTGCCCGAACGGCGCGCGATTGGCACCACGGCCGATCCGGTGATGCTCGAGATCTTCAACAACCTGTTCATGTCGATTGCCGAGCAGATGGTCCTGCGTCTGCAGAACACGGCGCACTCGGTCAACATCAAGGAACGGCTGGACTTCAGCTGCGCGATCTTCGACCAGGACGGCAACCTGGTGGCCAACGCGCCGCACATGCCGGTGCATCTGGGCTCGATGGGCGAGAGCATCAAGACCGTGATGCGCGAGAACGCCGGTCGCATGCATGCGGGCGACGTCTACATCCTGAACGACCCGTACAACGGCGGCACGCACCTGCCCGACGTGACGGTGATCTCGCCCGTGTTCGACGAAGCGGGCGCCGAGATCCTGTTCTACGTCGGCTCGCGCGGCCACCACGCCGACATCGGCGGCACCACGCCCGGCTCGATGCCGCCCGACTCGAGCCACATCGAGCAGGAGGGTGTCCTGATCAACAATTTCAAGTTGATCGACGGGCAGGACGGCGTGCTGCGCGAAGACGCGGCGCGCGCGCTGCTGGTGGGCGCGCGCTACCCGGCCCGCAATCCCGACCAGAACCTGGCAGACCTGCGCGCGCAGGTGGCCGCCAACCAGAAAGGCGTCGAAGAGCTGCACAAGATGGTCGCCCACTTTGGCCTGGACGTCGTGCGCGCCTATATGGGCCACGTGCAGGACAACGCCGAAGAGGCGGTGCGGCGCGTGATCTCGGCGCTCAAGGATGGCAGCTTCCACTACCAGCTCGATAACGGCGCGCACATCGACGTCGCGATTCGCGTGGACGCTGCCGCGCGCAGTGCGGAGATCGACTTCACCGGTACATCGGGCCAGCTGCCGAACAATTTCAACGCGCCGTCGGCCGTGTGCATGGCGGCCGTGCTGTACGTGTTCCGCACGCTGGTCGACGATGAGATTCCGCTCAACGCCGGCTGCCTGAAACCACTGAAGGTGATCATTCCGTCCGGCTCGATGCTCAATCCGCACTATCCGGCATCGGTCGTGTCGGGCAATGTCGAAACCTCGACCTGCATCACCAATGCGCTGTACGGCGCGCTGGGCGTGATGGCGGCGGCGCAGGGCACGATGAACAACTTCACGTTCGGTAACGAGCGCTACCAGTATTACGAGACCATCTCGGGTGGCTCCGGCGCGGGCGACGGTTTCAACGGTACCGACGTGGTCCAGACCAATATGACCAACTCGCGCCTGACCGATCCCGAAATCCTCGAGTTCCGCTTCCCCGTGCGGCTCGAACGGTACGAGATCCGGCCCGGTTCAGGCGGGGCGGGGCGCTGGCATGGCGGGAATGGCGGCGTGCGCCGCATGCGCTTTTTAGAGCCGATGACGGCGGCGATCCTGTCGAACAACCGGATTCACGCGCCGTTCGGCATGGCCGGTGGCGCGGACGCAGAGCGTGGCCGGAACAGCGTCGAACGCGCTGACGGCCGCGTCGAGCAGGTGGGCCATATCGGCAAGATCGACATGGCCGCCGGCGACGTGTTCGTCATCGAGACGCCGGGCGGCGGCGGTTACGGCAAGTCGTAGGATGGGGTGGCATATTGTGGCCGGACCGATCGCCCTGTATGCTGCACCAGCACCGATTTTCACCACATTATTCACCCTACGAGAGAAACCATGAAACGTGTACTGACCTGCTCCGCCCTGGTCGCGGCAATGCTGCTGACGGTGACCGCCTGCAAGCGCGCCGAAGCACCGGCCACCCCTGCTGCTGCCAGCGCCGACAGCACGGCTGCGACGGCCGCGCCGGCCGTCGCCTCGCAACAGATCGACACCGTCGTCGGCACTGGCAAGGAAGCCACTGCCGGCGCGACCGCTGTCGTCAACTACACCGGCTGGCTGTACGAGCCGGCGGCGCCGCAGCAGCGCGGCAAGGAGTTCGATTCGTCGATCGGTCGCGAGCCGTTCAAGTTCCAGCTGGGCGCCGGCCAGGTCATCAAGGGATGGGATGTGGGCGTGCAGGGCATGAAAGTCGGCGGCAAGCGCACGCTGATCGTGCCGGCCGACATGGGCTATGGCGCCGGCGGCGCGGGTCCGATTCCGCCAAACGCCACGCTGGTGTTCGAGGTCGAACTGCTCGACGTGCTTTAATTCGCAGCCGGCGCCGGTGCCTTTGCCGGCGCCGGTGTTTTTTCGGGCGCCGGTGCTGTCTGCAGCGCTGGCGCCGGCGTCAACGGCGGCGCCACGGTGGTCCGGCGCGGTGGACTCGCCACCGCTTCCTGCTTGGCTCCCGGTGCTTCGCGATCCCGGATCCGGTACCAGGCAAGGCCTAGCAGCTCATAGGTTGCATACCACGAGCGCCGCATGCCTTCTGCGCTTGGCAGCCACGCATCGAATCCGTAATTCGGGTTGTAGACGAACATCGTTGGCGCCTCGACCACCTCGAGGCCCTCGCGCTCGAACACATTGCGCGCCCGGTGCATGTGCATCGCATCGGTCACGAGCAAAATCCGTTTGATCCCCGCCGGGCGCAGCAGCACATTGCTGTAGATGGCATTCTCGCCGGTGTCGCGCGAGCGCCGCTCGATCCACTTGACCGGCACCCCGAAATCCTCGCGCAGCGCCCTGGCCATCGCATCAGCCTTGGTGTATCCCATGTCGATCCTGGCCGGATCGACACCGCTGCCGCCATTGCCACCCGTAACCAGAATGGGCAGGCCTGTGCGCCGCTGCAGGTGCGCGCCGTAGCGCAGGCGCGCCAGTGCCGTGTGGTCGGGGATGTCGCGGTTGTCGTATTCGCCTGCGCTACGCAACCGGCCTGCAGCCAGCACGACGATGGCCTGGGCGCCGGCGCTTTCGGGCCGTGCCAGCGGCTTGGTCAACTGCTCCAGCGGTCCGACCAGGAAGCTCGATCCCGCATTACTCGACATGAACGTCAGCAAGGCGAGCCCGGTACCGGCGACGATACGCCCGGCTCTGGGCCGGAAACGCCACAGCAATAAACCCAGCGCGATGATCAGGAACAGGCTGGTGGGAGGCAGGAAGAGGTTGCGGGGAAGGGCGTTGATTAGGTCGAGCAAAATGAAAGGCGATCGGGCCGCTGTAGTAACAATGACATCGACAGTAGACCGTAACTTGTGCAGTGCGTCAAGTTTGCAGGCCTAGGCGCGGTAGCCGACGTTGAGCACGTACAGCTCGAGAGGCATGGCGGCGATGGCCAGCAGCATGGGCAGCATCCACACCAGTTTTTGTGTCCGGCTCATGTACGGTTGTCGTTGCCGCTGTGTGCGATATGCCCGATAGCCGACATACGCGGCCAGCGGCGGCAGGATGAAGACCGTGATGGCGAGCCAAAAGGTCAGCGCCGACAGCAGCGTGAGAAAAAGGGAGAGTAGCGCCATGGTTGTTGTAATGGTGATGGTGGTTATGGTCGCGTTCGTTCAGCCGGCCGCAATCCCGTACTTGCGCCGCGCCGCCTGGTATTCCTCGGTCAGCGTGGCCAGCCGTGGATGCTGCGCATCCTGGGCCCGGATGCCGTCCAGCAGCCCGGCCGCGGTCTGACCCAGTGGATGGTCCCAACCCAGTTCATTGATCTGGCGCAGGATGCCGCCGGCGGTGGCGGCCATCACCTGCAGATTGCGCGGCGCCAGGTGCAGCGCTTCGCGCAGCGTCTGGACCGCGCCGCGCACGTCCCCCATATTGCGTTTTTCGTCGGCCACGCCCAGCAGGATCTGCGCCTGGGCCTTGAGCTGCTGGTCCATGTTCTCCAACAGGTCGGTGCGGCCGGCGTTCACGAAGACCGTCATTGCCTGATCGGGCGAGACCCCGCTGCTGGTGTCGTTCACCACGGTCAGCATCACGCCGGCGGCCTGCTCGTCGAGCCTATGCGCCAGGCAGGCGCGCGCCAGTTCGAGTTTCAGGTTCGATGACAGCGCATTGTTGGCGCGCACTGCCGACACGGCGTTCTGCAGGCCGGCCACGGCCGCGCCGCTGTTGCCGGTCTTGTCGTGCAGGAGCGCGTTGGCATACGCGTGGCAGGCATCGTAGCCCGGGGCCGCGCGCAGCGTGCGTTCGAGGTCGCGGATCGCGCCGCTGGCCTGCAGCAGGTCGCCGCGTGCCACCAGCGTCTTGACCAGGCTGACGTGGTCTTCGGGATCGCGAAACGCCGAGTAGCGCGCCTTGCCCACGACCTGGCGGAACGACGTCTCGGCCACGGCCATGTCGCCGGTGGCCAGTGCGAGCTCGCCCAGCTTGCGCAGGCGCCCCACGACGTGCGGCGAGATGGCCACCGCATCGGCCAGCACGGCCTGGGCCAGTGCCGGCTCGCCGTCCGCTTCGAGGCAGCGCGCGAGCAGGTCGTAGCCGGCCATCAGGCGCGGGTTGGTCGCCAGCAGTTCTTCGAGGATCGCGCGCGCGTCATCACCCTGGCCCAGCGCAAGCAGCGTGCGCGCCAGGCCCAGCGCCGCCCAGCCCAGCGGGCGTTCGGCCAGTACGTCGCGGTAGACGGCGGCAGCCTCGGCATGTTCGCCCAGCGTCGTGTACAGTTCGGCGCGCACGCGTGCGAGGTCGGCCGCGAAGCGCGGCTGCGCCTGGGCGCCGTTGGCGCACGCGAGGATCGCCTCGCGCAGCCTGCCTTGCGCGGCCAGCTGCCAGGCCGGAAGCAGGGCGCCACGCCGATCGAGCGCGCGCTTGATGCGCGTGCTGATCAAATCGACCGTGAACGGCTTGAGCAGGTAATCGGTGGGGGCCAGTTCGGCGGCGCTGACGACCTTGTCGCGCTCGGCCTCGGAGGTGAGCATGATGAAAATGGTCGAGGGCGTAATCAGGCGATGCTGGCGCAGGTCTTCGAGCAGTTGCTGGCCGTCCTGGCCTTCGCCGGCACCGCTGGCCAGGTCGTATTCGCACAGGATGATGTCGAACGCGCGCTGCTGCAGCTGGCGGATCGCTGTGTTGGCATTGACCGCGTGTTCGATCTTCGTGATGCCGGCCAGGCCCAGCATGTTTTGCAGGCTGGTGCGCATGCCCGGATTGGGGTCGACCACCAGCACCGCCAGGTTCGCGTTTTCTTGCATCGTCGCTCTCGTCTGCTCTGGCCGCGTACGCCGGACGGCGCACATCGCAAGATTGTCCACCGTTAAGATACCGGCAAGTGCCGAATCGATCAAGGAAACCGACTCGCTGCGTGCGCGGGGTTCCGGCCGGTCGCCGATGGCGGCCCGGCCAGAGGGGGGAGGCTGTATAATACCGGCCTATCTTCCACCCTAGCAGCGACGCTGCATCAACCGACTGTCCAAGCCATGTTGATTCTGCCGGGTTCCAATGCCCTGTCCGCCTTCCGTAGCCAACGCCTCCTGAGCCAACTGCAAGCTGTCGCCCCGTCGATCGCCGCCGTCCAGGGCCGTTTCTACCATTTCATCGACACCAGCGCGCCTTTGTCCATCGACGATACGTCGCGCCTGTCGGCCATGCTCACCTATGGCGAGCCTGCGCCGGAGACCCTGTACGAAGGCGTGACCGAAGCATTCTTCGTCATCCCGCGCCTGGGCACCATTTCACCGTGGGCCTCGAAAGCGACCGATATCGCGCGCAACTGCGGCATGGGCCACGTCCACCGCATCGAGCGCGGTATCGGCTACACCGTCGTGCTCAAGACCGGCATCCTGGGCAGCAGCTTCGGCGCGCCCAAGAAGCTGGCAGACGACGAGCTGCAGGCGGTCATCGGCCTGCTGCACGACCGCATGACCGATACCGTCCTGCGCAACGCCGACGACGCGCAGCACCTGTTCAATGAACTCGAAGGCAAGCAGCTCGAGAGCATCGACGTGCTGGGTCTTGGCCGCGCCGCACTGGTGCGCGCCAACACCGAACTCGGTCTGGCGATGTCGGACGACGAAGTCGATTACCTGAACGACGCGTTCACGAAGGCGCAGCGCAACCCGACCGACGTCGAGCTGATGATGTTCGCCCAGGCGAACTCGGAGCACTGCCGCCACAAGATCTTCAATGCCGACTGGGTCATCGACGGCGAGAAGCAGAGCATCTCGCTGTTCGGCATGATCAAGAACACGCACCAGCTGAACCCGCGCGGCACGGTCGTCGCCTACAGCGACAACTCGTCGATCATCGAAGGCGCGACCGTCACCCGGTTCTTCCCGCGCGACGGCGAAGAGTACGGCCCGTCGACGGAGCTCGTGCACACCCTGATGAAGGTCGAAACGCACAATCACCCGACCGCGATCTCGCCATTCCCGGGCGCCTCCACCGGCGCCGGCGGCGAAATCCGCGACGAAGGCGCAACGGGCCGCGGCGCCAAGCCGAAGGCGGGCCTGGCCGGCTTCACGGTCTCGAACCTGGTGATTCCCGATGCCGTGCGGCCGTGGGAAAACGCGTCGGACGTGACGGGCCAGGTGCGCTCGGATGCGCTGTACGGCAAGCCGGAACGTATTGCCTCGCCACTGCAGATCATGATCGAAGGCCCGATCGGCGGCGCCGCGTTCAGTAATGAATTCGGCCGGCCGGTCCTGGGCGGCTACTTCCGTACCTACGAACAGAATGTCGGCGCAGCCGGCGCGGTCTACGGCTATCACAAGCCGATCATGATCGCAGGCGGCATCGGCAGCATCTCGGCCGCGCACACGCACAAAGATGAAATCCCGGTCGGTAGCCTCCTGATCCAGCTGGGCGGCCCCGGCATGCGCATCGGTATGGGCGGCAGCGCCGCGTCGTCGATGGCCACCGGCACCAACACGGCCGACCTGGACTTCGACTCGGTCCAGCGCGGCAATCCGGAGATGGAGCGCCGCGCGCAGGAAGTCATCAACGGCTGCTGGCAGCTGGGCGCGCACAATCCGATCATCTCGATCCACGACGTGGGCGCGGGCGGCTTGTCGAATGCGTTCCCGGAAATTGTCAACGACGCCAAGCGCGGCGCGATCTTCAATCTGCGCAAGGTGCCGCTCGAAGAAAGCGGCCTGGCGCCGAAAGAGATCTGGTCCAACGAATCGCAGGAGCGCTACGTGCTGGCGATCGCCCCCGAGAGCCTGGCGAAGTTCGCCGCGCTGTGCGAGCGTGAGCGTTGCCCGTTTGCCGTCGTCGGCACCGCGACCGAAGAGCGTCAGCTGCGCCTGCTCGACGAAGAGCAGGCCGGTGGCCCGAATGCGTCGCCGGTCGACATGCCGATGGACGTCCTGCTCGGTAAACCGCCGAAGATGACGCGCGACGTGCAGCATGTGCAGAATACGTTCCCGCCAATCGACCTGACGGGCATCGAGCTGGTCGAAGCAGCGCGCCGCGTGCTGCAGAATCCAACCGTGGGCGACAAATCGTTCCTGATTACGATCGGCGACCGCACGGTTGGCGGCATGACGGTGCGCGACCAGATGGTCGGCCCGTGGCAGGTGCCGGTGGCCGATTGCGCCGTTACGGCAATGGCCTACGACGGCTTCCTCGGTGAAGCGATGGCAATGGGTGAGCGTACGCCGCTGGCCGTCATCGACGCTGCCGCGTCGGGCCGGATGGCCGTGGCCGAGTCGATCATGAATATCGCGGCCGCCGCGATCGACGACATCTCGGACATCAAGCTGTCGGCCAACTGGATGGCGGCCTGCGGCCAGCCGGGCCAGGACGCCGCACTGTTCGACACGGTAAAAGCCGTCGGCATGGAACTGTGCCCGGCGCTGGGCGTGTCGATCCCGGTCGGCAAGGATTCGCTGTCGATGCGCACGACCTGGAACGACGACGGCGCCGCCAAGGCCGTGATCTCGCCGGTATCGCTGATCGTCTCGGCGTTCGCGCCGGTGGCCGATATCCGTCGCTCGCTCACGCCCCAACTGCGGACCGATGCGGGGGAGACGGCCCTGATCCTGGTCGACCTGGGCCGTGGCAAGAACCGCCTGGGCGCGTCGATCCTGGCGCAAGTCACACAGCAACTGGGTGACTCGGTGCCGGACGTCGATTCACCGGACGACCTGAAAGCGCTGTTCGGCGCGATCCAGGCACTGAACAAGGACGGCAAGCTGCTGGCTTACCACGATCGTTCGGACGGCGGCCTGTTTGCAACGCTGGCCGAGATGGCCTTCGCCGGCCGCACGGGCGTGTCGGTCAACCTCGACATCCTGACGATGGAGAGCGGGCACGGCGCCGACTGGGGCGACGCCAAGAACTGGGCCGGCCAGGTGGCCGAGCGCCGCAACGAAATGACGCTGCGCGCGCTGTTCAGCGAAGAAATGGGCGCCGTATTCCAGGTGCGCGTGGAGGACAAGACGGCCGTCATGAACGTGCTGCGCGAAGCGAACCTGGGCGCTTGCAGCCATATCATCGGCAAGCTCAATGACCGTGGCGCGATCGAATTCACGCGCGACGCAAAGGTCATCTACAACGAAAAGCGCAGCAGCCTGCACCGCCTGTGGAGCGAGACCAGCTGGCGCATCGCGCGCCTGCGCGACAATCCGGAATGTGCGGACGCCGAATACGACCGCCTGCTGGACGAGCACGATATCGGCATGACGCCGAAGATCAGCTTCAACCTGGACGAGAATGTCGCTGCGCCGTTCATCGCGACCGGCAAGCGCCCGCGCGTGGCGATCCTGCGCGAGCAGGGCGTCAACTCGCACATCGAGACAGCCTGGGTCATGCACCAGGCGGGCTTCGCGGCCATCGACGTGCACATGAGCGACCTGATCGCCGGCCGCGCCAAGCTGGACGACTTCCATGGCGTGATTGCCGTGGGCGGCTTCTCGTACGGCGACGTGCTGGGCGCCGGCGAAGGCTGGGCCAAGACCATCCTGTTCAACCCGCAGCTCTCGGACCAGTTCGCCCGCTTCTTTGCGCGCCAGGACACGTTCGGCCTGGGCGTCTGCAACGGCTGCCAGATGATGAGCAACCTGAAGTCGATCATCCCGGGCGCGCAAGCATGGCCGAAGTTCACGCGCAACAAGTCGGAGCAGTTCGAAGCGCGCTTCGGCATGGTCGAAGTGCTGGACTCGCCATCGATCTTCTTCCAGGGCATGGCCGGCACCCACGCGCCAATCGCCATCGCGCACGGCGAAGGCTTCGCCGATTTCTCGCTGACGGGCGACTACGACGCCTCGATCAAGGCGATGCGCTTCGTCGACAACCGTGGTCAGGCGACCGAAACGTACCCGTTTAACCCAAACGGCTCGCCGGGCGGGCTGACGTCGGTGACGACGGCCGATGGACGCTTCACAGTTCTGATGCCGCACGCCGAGCGCGTCTTCCGCGCCGCCGTGCATTCGTGGGCGCCGGAATCATGGGGCGACGAGTCGCCATGGATGCGAATGTTCCGCAACGCGCGCAAGTGGGTTGGCTGATCGGCTGACTGACATGAAAAACGCCTCCTCGGAGGCGTTTTTTTTGCGCCGTAGCACAGCCGGGGTCAGGTCTGACATTCGGACACGACCCCAGCCGTAGGGTGGACGGCTCCGCCGTCCACGCGTCCAACGAACCGCGCCGCGCCACGACATCAAGCCAGTTTGAACGCGTGGGCGGCATAGCCGCCCACCCTACAGCCTGTCGATCACGAAGACGCTGTCGCCAGCGCTCGATGATGCGAGCCGCCATCCCAGGCGGATATAGAACTGCGCGGCTCTGGTGTGCGTTCCGGTGCTGAGTGTCACCCGCCTGAACCCCAGCGAGAACAGCCAGTCCGTTGCCAGCGAGAGCAGCTGCTTGCCCAGCCCTTGACCTTCGAAGCGCGGATCGACGAACAGCGCCCAGATCGATCCGTCGATCCAGTTGGCGTAGCTGAATGCGACCACGTCGCCATCAACAAGCGCCACCCAGCCGCGCCCATCCTTCTCCAGAAAATCGGCATACATCTGCGGCGTGATCCGTGTCGGATCGTGCAAAACATTCTCGGTCACCGCCAGGCGAATGCGGGTCATCTGCGGTATATCGGCGACTGCCGCCTTGCGAAATACGGAATGCATAAACACCAGCCTCCAAATAAAAAGAGCGCACCCTCGGGTGCGCTCTTTGCGGTCAAGCCAGGCAGAGAATTACTGCACTTTGGCTTTCTTGACCAGGGTCTCGCGATAGGCTGCCAGCTGACGCTGCTGCAGGCCTTCGGTGACTTGCTGCTTGACTTCTTCCAGCGCCGGTACCTTGGCTGCACGGACGTCTTCCAGCTTGATGACGTGGTAGCCGAACTGCGACTTCACAGGCGTTTCGGTGATCGCGCCTTTTTGCAGGGCGACCATGGCTTTCGAGAACTCAGGCACGTAGGTGGCCGCGCTGGCCCAGCCCAGATCGCCGCCGTTCTGTGCGCTGCCGTCTTTCGACTGCTTGGCCAGTTCGTCGAACTTGCCGCCGGCTTTCAGCTTGGCGATGATGCCCTTGGCATCGGCTTCGGAGTCGACCAGGATGTGGCGCGCGTGGTATTCCTTGTCGCCGATCAGCGCTTTCTGCTTGTCGTACTCGGCTTTGACGTCGGCATCCTTGACCGGGTTCTTCTTGACGTAGTCCGCCAGCATCGCGTTGATGATGATGCTTTGACGGGCGTTGTCGATGGCCGACTTGACGTCGGCGCGGGCGCCGATGTTCTGCTTGTCGGCTTCCTGGATCAATACTTCACGGCTGATCAGGTCTTTCTTGATCGCTTCGCGCAGGTCAGGGGAGTCCGCAGCGCGGCCCTGGGCCACGACCTGCTTGACCAGCTGGTCGACCCGAGCTTGCGGGATTGCCTTGCCATTGACGGTAGCGGCGTTCTGCGCGAGGGCAGGCACGGCAACGACTGCAATCATGGCGAACAACAGGCTGGCTGGCTTCAAAATCATCGTTGAGATCCTATATAAACTCGAAAAGTATCGCCGCAGGCGACGAATGCCGGCGTGCAGAGCGCGCGCCGGCGACAATACATCTTACTGCACCTTTGCCTTCTTGACCATTTGCTCCTGGAAGTCACGCAGCTTCTCTTGCGCGAGCGTCTCGGAGATCTGTGGCTTGACCTGGTCCATCGGTGGCAGCTTGGTCGCGCGGGTGTCGTCCAGCTTGATCACGTGGTAGCCGGCATTGGTCTTGACCGGCACGTCGGTGATCGCGCCCTTGGCGAGCTTGGTGAAGCCGGCCGCGAATTCTGGCGGCATCGTGTTCGGGGTGACCCAGTCCAGATCGCCGCCGGTGTTGGCCGTGCCGGTGTCCTTCGACGTCTTGGCGACGTCTTCGAACTTGGCGCCGCCCTTGATCTTGGCAATCGCAGCCTTGGCTTCGGCTTCGGTCGTCATCAGGATGTGGCGGACGTGGTATTCCTTGTCGCCCGTCTCTGCCTTGACCTTGTCGTACGCTGCCTTGATCTCGGCATCGGTCACCGGGTTCTTGGCGATGTAGTCGCGGGCCAGTGCGTTGACGACGATCGACTGGCGGGCGCTGTCCATGGCTTCGCGCACTTCAGGCTTCTTGTCCCAGCCTTGCTTGACGGCTTCTTGCATCAGCACTTCGCGGGCGATCAGGTCGTTCTTGACGGCTTCGCGCAGCTGTGGCGTGTCCTGGCCCTGGTTCTGGGCAACGACCTGCTTGACGACGGCGTCGGCGCGTGCCGAAGGAATCGCCTTGCCGTTGACCACTGCGATGTTCTGGGCAAAGGCCGGGGCCGATGCGATGGCAACGAGGGCTAACAGCAGGCGAGCAGGCTTAAAGGTCATGTGTATTCCTGTGACGGGTTTTAACTGGACGAGAGAAGTTCAGGTGGTGTACTTATCTGTTCGATTGTCGGGCAAATTTCTTAAAACTGCCTGAAAACCCGCTTTCAGGACAGCTCGGAAGGCGCGATGGCGTTGATGGCCAGAGCGTGGATTTCCGCCTTGTTGATCATATCGTGCACGGCATCATACACAAGACGATGGCGCATGACCAGCTTGAGGCCTTCGAAGCGCGACGACACGATTTTGACCGAATAATGGCTGCCGCCGGAGGCCGCGCCGGCATGACCCGCGTGCAGGTGCGAGTCGTCGCTGATCTCGAGCAGGGTAGGGGCCAACTCGGCTTCGAGCTGGGCGCGCATGCGTGGTTCGCGATCGCTTTTGTCTGCGCTTTGTTCATTCAGGTTGGTCATGCGTCTTCCTCCTTGATGTATTTGTAGAGCATCATCGTTTGAATCATGATGAAGGCAAAGAATATGGCGGTAAAGCCGAACAGCTTGAAGCTGACCCAGGCACCGGTGTCGTTATGGAAGACCACGAAGGCCATCAACAGGTTCAGCAAACCCATCGCGACGAAGAACGCCATCCAGATGTAGCCGATGCGGTTCCAGAACGGCTCGGGCAGCTTCATGTTCGGTTCCATCACCGAGCGGATCAGGTTCTTTCGATAAAACACTTGCGCGATGAACAGACCCAGTGCGAATGCCCAGTACAGGATCGTTGGTTTCCATTTGATGAACAGGTCGTCGTGGAAATAGATCGTGGCGCCGCCGGCGACGACGATCACGCCCAGCGTCAGCCACATCGCATTGTCGACCTTGCGCCCGCGCGCCAGCAGGTAACCGACCTGGCACACGGTGGCGATGATGGCCACGGCAGTGGCCAGCAGGATCGCCGACTGTGACGGCGGCACGCCGCCGCCCGCAATCAATGGCCCCAGATACTCAACGGCCATGCGATGCGCCCATGCCTGGTTGCTGTCGCCATACTTGTAGACGCCGAAGAACAGCAGGACCGGGAAAAAGTCGAACAGGAATTTCATCGTGCAATCACTCTCAGGCCGGGTCGAACCGCATCGAGGCGGAATTGATGCAATAGCGCAGGCCAGTTGGTGGCGGACCGTCCGGGAACACGTGGCCCAGGTGCGCGTCGCAGACGCCGCAAATGACTTCGGTGCGCACCATGCCGTGGGTACGGTCGGTCTTTTCGATCACATTGGCCGGATCGAGTGCACGGAAGTAGCTTGGCCAGCCGCAGCCCGAGTCGAACTTGGTGTCCGATTCGAACAGTGGCGTGTTGCAGCAGACGCAGCTGTAAATGCCATGCTCGTGGTGGTCCCAGAACTTGCCGGTAAAGGCGCGTTCGGTGGCCGCGTGGCGCGTGACTTCGTATTCCATCGGGTCGAGCTGGTTACGCCATTCGGCGTCGGTCTTGGTGACTTTGTCGGTCATGATGTGGTTTCCTCGTGTCTCGTTGGTGTGTTTATGAAGAGCAGCTTACTTCGAGATGCGCGGCCCAGTCGGGCGGCAGCTCGGCGTAGGCGGCGTTGTCGGGTTGCTCGTCGAACGGGCGCTCGAGCACGGCCAGCAGCTTGTGCACGCCACTGAAGTCGCCGTTCTGAGCCTGTTCGATGGCCGTCTGGGCCAGGTAGTTGCGCAGTATGTACTTTGGATTGACCAGGTTCATCGCCGCGCGCCGGGTCGCGTCGATGCTGTGTTCGCTGCGCAGGCGGGTGCGGTAGATCGCGGCCCAGGCGTCGAACGAGGCGCGGTCGATGAACAGGTCGCGCAACGGTTCATCATGCTCTGGCGCATCCACCTGCAGGTCGCCCAGCAGGCGGAAGAACAACGTGAAATCGGCGTGGTTCGCCTGCAGCAGCTCGATCGTGTCTTCGAACAGCTTGGCGTCGCCATCCTGGCTATCCAGCAGGCCCAGCTTGCCGTGCATCAGGATGTCCATCTGGCGGCCGAATTCGGGCCGGTAGACAGCCAGGGCTTCCTCGGCTACCTCGGGTTCGCCGATCAGCGGCAGCAGAGCATTGCCCAACGCATAGCAATTCCAGTGCCCGACCGGCACCTGGTTGGCATAAGAATAGCGCCCGCCCTGGTCCGTGTGGTTGCAGATGTGGCGCGCGTCGAACGCTTCCATGAAGCCGAACGGGCCATAGTCGAGCGTCAAGCCCAGGATCGACATATTGTCAGTGTTCATCACGCCATGCATGAAGCCCACGGCCTGCCAGTGCGCAATCATGCGCGCGGTGCGGCGCGTGACTTCGGCCAGCAGCGCCGCATAGGGATTGGCCTCGCCGGCGAGTTCAGGATAGAACTGCCCGATGACGTAATCGGCAAGCGTGCGTAGCTCGTCCTCGCGGCCTTGCGACGCCCAGTGCTCGAACGAGCCGAAGCGAACAAACGTCGGCGCCATGCGCGCCACGACGGCGGCCGTCTCAAGCGTTTCGCGGGCGATGCCTTGCGGCGAACCGGTCAGGGACAGCGCGCGTGTCGTCGGGATGCCCAGTGCGGCCATCGCTTCGGAACACAGGAATTCGCGGATCGACGAGCGCAACACGGCGCGGCCGTCGCCCATGCGGGAATACGGCGTGCGCCCGGCGCCCTTGAGCTGGATTTCCATCGGCCCGGTCGGGGTGGCGATGTCGCCCAGCGTGATCGCACGGCCGTCGCCCAGTTGGCCGGCCCAGACACCGAACTGGTGGCCGGAATACACGGCGGCAAGCGGTTGCGAGCGTGGCGCCACCTTGTTGCCGGTGAAGAGCTCGACAAAATCAGGGCGCGCGAGATCCTCGACGGTCAGCCCGATCAGGGCGGCCGCAGGTTGGCTGGCCGCGATGAAATGCGGCGCAGGCAATGGCGTGGGCATCAGGCGCGTGTAAAACGCTGGCGGCAATTCGGCGAAGGAATTGTTCAGTGCAAGTTCGTCGGCAGTGATGGCAGTCCTCGTTGGCGTGGTCGGCAATGAAACGATTTTACCCGACCGCGATATTACGCGTGATCGGGCACGCCGGTTCACGCGCGTTACACCCTGTAACCGCGCCGGTTCAGAAAGGCGTCATGACGCGCTGCATCATCGAATTGCGTTGACGCCGCGCCGCATCGCACATGACACTTTCGACGTTGCTGCTGAGCTTGATAACCCTTGAATCCCGGAGCCCACATGCCTGATTACCCGATGAGTCCCCTGCAAGGCCAGATGATGGATGCACCGCTGCTGGTCTCCGGCATCATCGAATTTGCCGCGCGCCATTATGGCGATGGCGAAATCGTTTCACGCCGCGTCGAGGGCGACCTGCACCGCTACACCTGGCGCGATGCGGCCGCCCGCTCGCGCCAGTTGGCCAATGCGCTGGACAGCCTGGGCATCGCCATGGGCGACCGGGTGGCCACACTGGCCTGGAACGGCTACCGGCACCTCGAACTGTATTACGGCGTCTCGGGCTCCGGCGCCGTGCTGCACACGATCAATCCCCGCCTGCACCCGGAACAGATCGCCTACATCGTCAACCACGCCGACGACCAGGTGCTGTGCTTCGACCTGACCTTCCTGCCGATTGTCGCCGCGCTGGCGCGTACCTGCAAGGGCGTCAAGGCCTGGGTAGCCCTGTGCGACCGCGCAGCGCTGCCACGCGATTCCGGTATCGATACCTTGCTGTGCTACGAAGACCTGATCGGCGCGCACAACGATGTCTATGCGTGGCCGCAGTTCGACGAACGCTCTGCCGCCAGCCTGTGCTACACGTCCGGCACGACCGGCAATCCGAAAGGCGCGCTGTATTCGCACCGCTCGACGGTCCTGCATGCGTACGCATCGGCCATGCCGAACGCGCTCAATGTATCGTCGCGCGACGTCGTGCTGCCGGTGGTGCCGATGTTCCATGTGAACGCGTGGGGCTTGCCGTACTCGGTGCCGCTGTCGGGCGCCAAGCTCGTGTTTCCCGGCCCGGCGCTCGACGGGCGCTCGCTGTACGATTTGTTCGAAGGGGAGGGCGTGACGTTCTCGGCGGGCGTGCCCACGGTCTGGCTGGGCCTGGTCAACCACGTGATCGAACACGATCTGGCGTTCTCCACGTTCCGCCGCACCGTGATCGGTGGCTCTGCCTGCCCACCGGCGCTGATGGACACGCTGATGGACCGCTTCGGCATCGAGGTCGTGCACGCCTGGGGCATGACCGAGATGTCCCCACTGGGCACGGCCTGCACATTGAACAGCGCGCACCAGGCACTGTCGCCGGAGGCGCAGCGCGCCGTACTGCGCAAGCAGGGCCACGCCATCTACGGTGTGGATATGAAGATCGTCGACGATGCTGGTACCGAACTGGCCTGGGATGGCGTGACGTACGGCCATCTGCTGGTGAAGGGGCCGTGGGTCGTGTCCGGCTACTTCCGCGAAGAAGGTGGCAACGTGCTGGTCGATGGCTGGTTCCCGACGGGCGACGTGGCCACAATCGACGCCGACGGCTATCTGGCGATCACGGACCGCAGCAAGGACGTGATCAAGTCCGGCGGCGAATGGATCGGCACGATTGATCTGGAAAACGTGGCGATGGCGCATCCGGCCGTGCTGCAGGCGGCTTGCATCGGCGTGGCGCACCCGAAATGGGATGAGCGTCCATTGCTGGTGGTCGTGCGCCGGCCCGGCATGGACGTCACGCGCGACGCCTTGATCGGCTGGTTTGACGGCAAGGTGGCGCGCTGGTGGACGCCGGACGACGTCGTGTTCGCCGACAGCCTGCCCGTCGGCGGCACCGGCAAGATCCAGAAGAACCGCTTGCGCGAAACGTATGCGCAGCACCGTTTGCCATCGGCACAGGAGACCGAAACATAGCTGTGCGCCGCATTTCACGCCGGGCGGGTAAAGTTGTGTCACTTTTAACAATCTTCTACTCACAGGAATTCCCATGCGCCTGCTTATCGCCCTCATCCTTCCCTGGCTGACGTTCTTCACGATCGGCCGTCCGATTGCCGGCGTCATCTGCCTGATTTTGCAAATCACGCTGGTTGGCTGGCTGCCAGCTGCAATCTGGGCCGTGTACGCGCTGAACGAGTACAAGACCGACAAGAAGATTGCCGAGGCCAGCCAGCGCGGTCAATTCTGAGTGGGTAAGCAGCATCCTGGCTTGCCCGAATAACACGTTCGTTCGTTTATTTGCGGTATAGTTGGCAGCTCGGTCATTCCCACTTTCAGGAGACGAAATCGACATGAGCGCCGACTACCAGGTGCACGGCAGCGTTGCCGTCATCACGCTGAACAATCCCCCCGTCAATGGCCTTGGCCTGGCAACCCGCACGGCAGCCGTTGCCGGCATCCGGCAGGCCGAAGCCGACCCGGCCGTCACGGCCATCGTGATCACCGGTGCCGGCAAGGCATTTTCGGGCGGTGCCGATATCCGTGAGTTCACGTCGCCCAAGGCGCTCACCGAGCCGACGCTGCATACGCTGATTGCCACTGCCGAAGGCGCGGCCAAGCCGGTCGTCGCTGCCATTCACAGCGTGTGCATGGGCGGCGGCCTGGAGCTGGCGCTGGGCTGCCACTACCGCGTCGCGGCGCCCGGCGCGCAGATCGCGCTGCCCGAAGTCAAGCTTGGCCTGTTGCCCGGCGCGGGCGGCACGCAGCGCCTGCCGCGCGTGCTGGGCCTCGAAAAGGCTCTCGACATGATCCTTACCGGCGCGCCGGTCGTATCCGACAAGCTGGCCGGCACGGCGCTGTTCGACCGCGTATTTGATGCGGACGTCGACCTGCTGCCGGCCGCCGTCGCGTTTGCCGAATCGGTTGCCGCCGTCCGCCCGCTGCCCAAAGTGCGCGACCGCGCCGTCGCGCACCCGGATGCCGCCGGCTTTCTGGCTGAGGCCCGTGCGCGCGTCGATGGGATGGCCGGGCCATTCCCGGCGCCGCGCGAGTGCGTCGAAACGGTGGCCGCGTCCGTGACCGCCGATTCATTCGAGGCCGGCTTGCAGTTCGAGCGCGAACGCTTCATGTACCTGACAACGACGCCCGAATCGAAGGCGCTGCGCCATGCATTCTTTGCCGAGCGCGCCGCCGGCAAGGTGCCGGGCGTGCCTCCCGACACCCAGCCACGCCCGATTGCCAGCGCGGCCGTGGTGGGCGCCGGCACGATGGGCGCCGGCATCGCGATGAACTTTGCCAATGCCGGCATTCCGGTGATCATTCTCGAGACGAAGCAGGAAGCGCTCGACAAGGGCCTGGCCGGCATCCGCGCCGTGTACCAACGCAGCGTCGCCAAGGGCAAGCTGACGGCCGACAAGCTGGCGCAGCGCATGGCCTCCATCACCGGCACGCTGTCGTACGACGCGCTGGCGCAGGCCGACATCGTCGTCGAAGCGGTGTTCGAGGACATGGACGTCAAGGAGCTGGTGTTTCGCGAGCTCGACAAACTGATGAAGCCGGGTGCGATCCTGGCCACCAATACGTCGTCGCTCGACGTGAATCGCATCGCCGCGTTCACGGGGAGGCCGCAGGATGTGATCGGCCTGCATTTCTTCAGCCCTGCGCACGTGATGAAGCTGCTCGAAATCGTGCGCGGCGCACAGACCGGGGCCGATGTGCTGGTCACCGCGCTGGCGCTGGCGAAAAAACTCAAAAAAACGGGTGTGGTCTCCGGCGTCTGCGATGGGTTCATCGGCAACCGCATGCTCGAGCAGTATCTGCGCCAGGCGTACGACTTGCTGGAAGAAGGCGCGCTGCCGGAACAGGTCGACCGCGCAATCGAGGCGTTCGGTTTCGCGATGGGCCCATTCCGGATGAGCGACCTGGCCGGCAACGACATCGGCTGGCATATCCGCAAGCGGCGTGCGATCGAGTCACCAGACTTTGCGTATTCGAAGCTGCCGGACCTGTTGTGTGAACAGGGCCGCTTCGGGCAAAAGACGGGCGCCGGCTGGTACGACTACCAGGCGGGCGCGCGGGCGGCCACGCCCTCAGGCACCGTCGACGCGATGGTGACGCAGTACTCGGGCGAGATCGGTGTCGCGCGCCGCGCGATTGCGGACGCTGAAATCGTCGAGCGGCTCGTGTATGCGCTGGTCAACGAGGGCGCCAAAATCCTCGAAGAAGGCATCGCACTGCGGGCGTCCGACATCGACATGGTCTACCTGAGCGGCTACGGTTTCCCGCTGCACCGTGGCGGACCGATGCTGTATGCCGACATGGTGGGCTTGCCGGCCGTGCTTGCAGCAATCGAGGGCTTTGCGCGCGGGCGCAATGGGGAGGCGTGGACGCCGGCGCCGCTGCTGGTGCGGCTGGCCGCGGCGAATGGCGCGTTCAACGCCTGAACATAAAACGGCTTGATGCGTGGACGGCGCCGCCTTCCACGCATCGAGCACACAACAAAATCACTAGTCGTTCGCGTAAATATTGTTGTCCTTGGTCTCCCGCACGAACAGCGCACCGATCACGAACGTGGTCATGGCGATGATGATCGGGTACCACAGGCCGTAATAGATATCGCCCTTGAACGCCACCAGCGCGAAGGCCGTCGTCGGCAACAGCCCGCCGAACCAGCCATTCCCGATGTGATACGGCAGCGACATCGACGTGTAGCGGATCCGGGTCGGGAACATCTCGACCAGCATCGCCGCGATCGGGCCATACACCATCGTCACATACAGCACGAGGATGAACAGCAGCACGACCAGCATCGGCTTGTTGATCGCGGCCGGATCGGCTTTCTCCGGATAACCCGCGCTGGCCAGCGCCCCGTTGACCTCTTTCTTGAGCGCCGCTTCGCTGGCCTTCGACGCATCGTCGAAGTTCAGGTTATCCGGCGTCATGACGGCGTTGAACGACTTGAACTCGGTCGTGCCGATCTTGATCGTGGCGACGGTGCCGGCTGGCGCATCGATCCGGTTGTAACTGACCGAGGCGGCCGTCAGCATGCGCGTGGCGATGTCGCACGACGACGGGAACTTGCGGGTGCCCGTTGCATCGATCTGAAAGCTGCAGGTGGCCGGGTCGGCCACGACGAACACGGGCGCGGTGCGCAGCGCCGTTTCCAGTGCCGGATTGCCGTAGTGCGTGATCGCCTTGAAGATCGGGAAGTAGGTCGCCGCAGCAATCGCGCAGCCGCCCAGGATGATCCACTTGCGGCCGATCTTGTCCGACAGCGCGCCAAAGATGATGAAGAAGGGCGTGGCCAGCAGCAGGGCGATGGCGATCAGGATATTGGCCGTCGGGTCGGCAATCTTGAGCGTCTTGGTCAGGAAGAACAGCGCGTAGAACTGGCCCGTGTACCAGACCACGGCCTGGCCCATCGTCAGGCCGAGCAGCGCCAGCAGGGCGATCTTGGCGTTCTTCGGTTTCAAAAACGCTTCCGACAGCGGCGCTTTCGACGTCTTGCCTTCGGCCTTCATCTTGGCAAATGCCGGCGACTCGTTCATCGACAGCCGGATCCACACCGAAATCCCCAGCAGCACGACCGAGATCAGGAACGGGATACGCCAGCCCCAGGCCTGGAATTCTTCTTCACCGATCAGCGTGCGGGTGCCCAGGATGACCAGCAATGACAGGAACAGGCCGATCGTCGCGGTGGTCTGGATGAACGCCGTGAAGAGGCCGCGCTTGCCGTGCGGCGCATGCTCGGCCACATAGGTTGCCGCGCCGCCGTACTCGCCGCCCAGCGCCAGGCCCTGCAGGATGCGCAGCGTGACCAGGATGATTGGCGCGGCGATACCGATCTGCGCATAACTGGGCAGAATGCCGACGAGGAAGGTCGATGCGCCCATCAGCAGGATCGTGATCAGGAACGTGTACTTGCGGCCGATCATGTCGCCCAGACGGCCGAACACGAGCGCGCCGAACGGGCGCACGATGAAGCCGGCGGCAAAGGCCAGCAGCGCAAAGATGAAGGTGGTGTTGGGGTCGCCGATGAAGAACTGCTTGGCGATGATCGTGGCGAGCGAACCGTACAGGTAGAAATCGTACCATTCGAACACGGTGCCGAGCGAGGAAGCAGCAATGACCTTGCGCTCTTCCTTGGTCAGGCCAGCGGTGGTGGTAGAGGGTGGTACAGCGCCGACAGTGTTGCCAGGTGTGATTGCCATGGCTTGTCTCCGTTCATTGTTTTGTGTTTAAGCGGAAAGGCTGATTGTTGGTCAGCCAACCCAATGTGCGCCTCGAACCTTACGCGAATCTTGCAAAATGGGTAGCTGCAGGTCCGCGTTGTAAATATGTTTTTCGTATGGTTTTGGCGAACGATCGTGCTCTCGCTATACTGGCTGTGAGGGGCACGCAACGCTGCCCACAACACCGACAACAGGAGCGCGAATGATCAAGCACATCGTCATGTGGAAGCTGAAAGAAGAGGCCGAAGGCGCGGACCGCGCAAGCAATGCACGCGAGATGAAACGCCGGCTGGACGAATGCGCCGCGATCGTCCCAGGCATCATCACCTTTGAAGTCACGCTGGCCCAGCCCGACCTCGAAGCAACCTACGACGTCGCGCTGTATTCCGAGTTCGCCGACCGCGCGGCGCTCGCCGCGTACATCGCGCACCCGGTGCACCAGGCCGTCGTACCATTCATCGGCGCGATCCGCGAAGGGCGCCAGTGCATGGATTACGAAATCTGACCACGCCGTGCTGACCGGAGGCCGTATGCGCACTACGCAGGAACTGTTTTCACTAAAGGGCAAGACCGCGATCGTCACCGGCGGCTCGCGCGGGCTCGGACTGCAGATGGCGCAGGCGCTGGGCGAGCAGGGCGCACGCCTGATCCTCACCTCGCGCAAGCAGGAAGAACTCGACGCTGCCGTCGCCCGGCTGCATGATCTGGGCATCGAGGCGAGCTGCTTTGCGGGCGATTTGTCCGACCCGGCGCATGCAACAAGCCTGGTTGAGACGGCGCTGGCGCGTCTGGGCCATGTCGATATCCTGATCAACAATGCCGGCGCCACCTGGGGCGCGCCGGCCGAGGATTATCCGCTCGAGGCGTGGGACAAGGTGATGAACCTGAACGTGCGCTCGGTATTCCTGGTTTCGCAGGCGGTGGGCAAGCTGTCGATGATCCCACGGCGCTACGGGCGCATCGTCAATATCGCGTCGATTGCCGGCCTGTCGGGCAACCCGCCGGATGCCATGCAGACGATTGCCTACAACACGTCCAAGGGTGCGGTCATCAACTTCACGCGCACGCTGGCCGGCGAATGGGGCCGCCACGGCATCACGGTCAATGCGATCGCGCCGGGCTTCTTCCCATCCAAAATGACCAAGGGCGTGCTGGCTGCCTACGGCGCCGAAGGCCTGGCAGCCGCAGCCCCGCTGGGACGGCTGGGCGACGACGAAGACCTGAAAGGCGCAGTGGTGCTGTTCGCCTCCGACGCCGGCAAGCACATCACGGGACAAATACTGGCGGTCGATGGCGGCGTCACCGCTGTCTGAGCGCCGTCTGAGCGCTGTCTGAACGCATGGTCAAAGGACAAAACGATGGATGATTTCAAAGGCAAGGTCGCCGTCATTACCGGCGCGGCCAGTGGCATGGGCCGCGAGTTTGCCGCCATGGCCGCCAGCCTGGGCATGAAGCTGGTGCTGGGCGATGTGCAGCGCAAGCCACTCGAGAAAGCTGCCGAGGAATTGATGGACGGCGGCGCCGAGGTCATCGCGATGGTGTGCGATGTGCGCAAGAGCGCGCACGTGCAGGAGCTGGCCGATTCGGCGATGGCGCGTTTCGGCGCAGTGCACCTGGTGTTCAACAACGCGGGCGTTGGCGCTGGTGGCCTGATCTGGGAAAATTCGAAGGAAGACTGGGAGTGGGTGCTGGGCGTGAACCTGTACGGCGTCGTCAACGGCGTGCGTGCGTTCATCCCCGTGATGCTCGAATGCGCAGCCAAGGACCCCGCGTACCGGGGCTATGTCGTCAACACCGCGTCGATGGCGGGGCTGATCAATTCACCGGCGCTGGGCTTGTACAACGTGTCCAAGCATGCGGTGGTGGCGCTGACCGAAACGCTGTATCACGACCTCAAGCTGGTCGATGCACCGATCGGCACGTCGGTACTGTGTCCATACTTCATCCCGACGCAGATCGCGCAGTCGCACCGGCACCGGCCGGACGAACTGCGCACCGACGAGATCATGACGGCGAGCCAGATGGCGGCGCAAGCGCTGACGGAAAAAGCTGTCGGCTCGGGCAAGGTGTCCGCAGCGCAGGTCGCACAGCTGACGTTCGACGCCATCCGCGCCGAGCGCTTCTATGTGTTCTCGCATCCGCAGGCGCTGGGCACCGTGGCCGAGCATGCCGATGCGCTGGTACATGGCCGGCAGCCGCCCGATCCGTATGCGGCCACGCCGCATCTGCGGGATATCCTGAAAGCGGGGCTCAAGGGCCGACGCTGAGCGCCGACCCTTTACTGCATCAAGCCGCGGCTTGCTCGCCCGGCACCACGACGCGCTCGTGCAGGTCGGGCGCGCCATTGCTGTACAGCTTGACCACCGTCGACGTGCGCGTGCCGTATTCTTCCGACTCGATGCAGACCGACGACAGCATGCGCTCCATCTCGAGCGGCACGCCCGTTTCCGGCAGGCGCAAATCGGGTGCGCGCGTCGTGTCGGCCAGCATTTCAAAGTACGCGTCTTCCGGCGCGCCCTGGCACAACAGGCTTGCGAACTGCGCTTTCGTGCGCAGCACCTTCGGCCACGGCTCGTCGAGCAGACCGTTCGAGATGCCGTAGATCCGGCCACGCTCGAGCGGCTGGCCATTGCGCGGGTCGTGTTGCCCGCGGTTCGAGTACCAGTACAGCGTCTCGCCGTCGCCCAGCACCAGGTTATAGCCGTTGTAGTGGTCCGGCTGGGCCGCGAGCTGCGCGACGTAGGCGCCCGCATCGAGCTCGCCCGCCAGGTAGTCGGCCACCAGTGCGCCGCGTGTCGGCGCATCGGGCTGACGCTCGCCCGGGCTGCGGATATTGGTCAGCGCGGCAAAGCGCGGGCCGTTGGCGCCCGTGAGCGACACGCCCATCCAGCTGCCGCCGCCTTGCAGGTCGCGCCCGGCGATCACGTGCGGATGCTCGGGCCAGGGCGCGGCGGGCAGGGCCGGGCGGTCATAGAATTCATCGCGGTTGGCGGCGGCAATAACAGGCACGCCAGGGACGACGTGCCATGCAAAGACGATCAGGCACATGGCGGCAACTCCGTAAAGACTTCGACACGGCGCGGGCCGGCCAGCAGGGATTCGAATCCGGCTTCGTCGACAGCGCGCGCGAGCGTGGCGTCAAAGCCGGCGGGGACGGACGGGTAGACTTCCATCCAGGTTTGCAGGCCATCCTGGTTACCTGGCCGGCGCTTGAGCTGTACGCTCACGCCTTCGCTGGCGACGAGGGCCGCCTGCATCGCGCGCACCAGCGGGGCCAGTTGCGCGGTGTCGGCGTCGCGCACCTTGTAATACACGTACAGGTCGGAGACGGACAGATCGGCCATCGTCAGTCGTCGATCGCGTCGAGGCTGTACGGCATTGGCAGGAAGCTCACGCGTGCACCGGTGGCCGAACCCAGGCGCACTTCTTCCGTCAGCTGCGCCAGCTTGATTTCGACCAGCGCGTCGGCGCCACCGATCCCGTTCGGTGCAACATTGACGACCATGCCGCATGGCTGGCTTGGGTCGAGGGGCGAAAAGACTTCGTCGCCGGGGCGTGCACCCGCGTCGTCGATACGGGCCAGCGCAGCGCGGCGCTTGATCTTGCCGAGGTACTTGGTGCGCGCGACGATTTCCTGGCCCGGATAGCAGCCTTTCTTGAAATTGACGCCGCCCAGCAGCTCGAGATTGATCATCTGCGGGACGAACTGTTCCTGCGTGGCCGGGCCGACCTGCGGCTCGGCCGCGTGGATCGTTGCCAGTTGCCAGGCCTGGTCGCCGCCGACGGCGAGCTGCGTGCCCAGCGCGGACAGCGCAGCGCTGGCCGTCTCGGCTGACGTGAGCCACAGGTAGCGCGGCGCGCCGAACGCATCGTTCAGGCGCAGCACGGTGCCGAACGCACCATCGGTCTTGGTCATCGGCATAGCCGGCAGCGTTGGCACGATCTGGCCAAGCGCCGCTTGCGCTTTAGCGCCGCCCAGGCCGAGCACCGTGGCGAACGGCGCTGCATCGGTTGCATCGACGAGTTTGGCCTTGGAACGCATGACGAACATCGATAGCCGTTTCTGCAGCGGCGCCTGGATGGCGCGCGGCAGTTGCAGGTACACGGCATCATTGTCGCGCCACATCAGGAAGCTCGCCTGCAGGCGCCCCTTCGGCGTGCAGAAGCCCGCGAAGCGCACGTCCGTCGCCGTCAGGTGCTCGACGTCGTTGGTCAGTTGCGTGTGCAGGAATTTGGCAGCGTCGTCACCGCTCACGGCGATCAGGCCCTGGTCGCGTACCGTCGCGATGAAGCCTGCGGTAACGTCGTCGAGCGTGAGCTGCGGGCCAGTGTCGGCGACCTGCGTAGGTACGGCTAGGTCATCGTGAGCCGGTACCGGCGAAGGCGTGTTCTGGATGTCTGTCTGGGTCGTCATCAAAATCCGCTTATATTTAGGCAATTAGGCTTTATCATTACGGCCTCATTATAGAGTTGTGTGGAAAATCGCGCCGGGCGCGGTCCATTTCGCACGTTGACCGCGCAAAGACATGGCACTGATAAAAAAATTACTCGTTACCGGCGTCATCGTTTCCGTCGCCGCCGCCAGCGGCTTTGCCTGGTGGACCAAGCAGGCCTTGCCCGTCCCCGGCGCGCCCATTGAATTTTCGATCAACCCCGGCAGCGGCGTGGCTGCCAGCGCGCAGCAGATGGCCGCCGCCGGCGTGCCCGTCAACCCGACGCTGTTCGTGCTGCTGGCGCGACTGACGGGTGATGCGGGCCGCATCAAGGCCGGCAGTTATGAGCTCAAGCCGAACACGTCGCCGCGCCGCCTGCTGTCGCAACTGGTGCGCGGCGAGTTCGCGCAAGAAGCGGTAACGATCATCGAAGGCTGGAGCTTCAAGCAGATGCGCCAGGCGATCAGCAGCCACACGCGCCTCAAGCACGATACCGTCAAACTGACCGACGCCGAACTGATGGCGAAGATCTCGACCGAGTACAAGGATCCGGAAGGCCTGTTCTTCCCCGATACCTATCTGTTCGCGAAGGGCTCGTCCGAGATCGAGATCTACCGCCGCGCGCACCAAGCGATGCTGGCCCACCTGAACGAGGCCTGGGAAAAGCGCAACAAGGAACTGCCGTACAAGACGCCGTACGAAGCGCTGATCATGGCCTCGATCGTCGAGAAGGAAACGGGACAGAAGAGCGAGCGCACGATGATCGCCGGCGTGTTCGTCAACCGCCTGCGCACCGGCATGCTGCTGCAGACCGATCCGACCGTCATCTACGGCATGGGCGACGCGTTCGTCGGCAAGATCGCCAAGAAGGACCTGCTGACCGACACGCCGTACAATACCTATACGCGCGGCGGCTTGCCGCCCACGCCGATCTCGCTGCCGGGCCTGCAGTCGCTGCAGGCCGCGCTCGCGCCGGCCGAGACGCCGGCGCTGTATTTCGTCTCGCGCGGCGACGGTACCAGCCAGTTCTCCAGCAATCTGCCGGACCATAACCGCGCCGTGAATCGCTACCAGCGCGGGATCACCACCCAATGACAGAAGGTTGTTCCATGCAGGGCAAGTTCATCACGTTCGAAGGCATCGACGGCGCCGGAAAATCGACCCATATCGGTTTCGTCACCGACTTTCTCGCAACGCACGGGAAGACCGTGTTTGCCTCGCGCGAGCCGGGCGGCACGCCGCTGGGCGAAAAGCTGCGCGACGTGCTGCTGCACGAAACCATGCACCTGGAGACCGAGGCGCTGCTGATGTTCGCCAGCCGCCGCGAGCATATCGCGCAGGTGATCGCGCCGCAGCTGGCGATGGGTCACTGGGTGTTGTCGGACCGGTTTACCGATGCCAGTTTTGCCTACCAGAGCGGTGGCAGGGGCCTGTCGCGCGAAAAGATGGAAGCGCTCGAGGCATGGGTGCACCCAGCGCTGCAGCCTGACCTGACGCTGCTGTTCGACGTGCCGCTGGAAGTAGCGCGCGAACGGCTTGCGGCCTCGCGCACGCTCGACAAGTTCGAGCGCGAGCAGGCCGAGTTCTTTGCCCGGTGCCGCGCCGAGTACCTGCGCCGCGCGGCGCAGTTCCCGCAGCGCTTCGTGGTCGTCGATTCGACGCGCAGCATCGAGGCGATCCAGCGCGAACTCGCAGCTGTCCTGGAGCGCCTGCTGTGACGATGTATCCGTGGCAGGGCGCCGCCTGGACCCAGTTGCAGGCGCTGCGCGCGCGCATGCCGCACGCGATCCTGTTCCACGGCCCGGCCGGCACCGGCAAGGCCGATTTCATCGAAGCGTTTGCCCAGGCGCTGCTGTGCGAGAACGCCCGGCCTGACGGCCAGGCGTGCGGTGTCTGCGCATCGTGCGGCTGGTTCGCCCAGCACAACCATCCCGATTACCGCCGCGTGCGGCCCGAAGCACTCGAAGACGAACCGGGCGCGGGTGACGAAGAAGGCGACGGCGATCGTAAATCGAAGTCGACCAGGGCGCCGTCGAAAGAAATCAAGATCGAGCAGATCCGGGCGCTGGCAGACTTCATGAATATCTCGACGCACCGCCAGGGCTTGCGCGTCGTGGTGCTGTATCCGGCCGAGGCATTGAATACACCGGCGTCGAACGCGCTGCTCAAGACGCTGGAAGAACCGCCACCGGGCACCGTGTTCCTGCTGTCGTCCAATAGCCTGGACCGGCTGCTGCCGACGATCCTGTCACGCTGCCGCAAGTTCGCGCTGCCGATGCCGTCGCACGACGATGCGCTGGCGTGGCTCAACGCGCAGAGCGTGCCGGATGCAGACAGCTGGCTGCGCGAGCAGGGCGGCGCGCCACTGGCGGCGCTGGCCGCGTCGGCGCACGGCAGCCGCGAAGAACTCGACGTGCTGCTCGCGTTTCTGGCGCGACCGGCGCCGGATGCGGCGCTGCGGGCGGCTGACAAGCTGGCCAAGGCCGAGCTGCCGGCATTGGTGGCGTGGACCCAGCGCTGGCTGTACGATGTATTCTCGTACAAATTGTCGGGCAAGATCCGTTACTACCCGCGCTATCAGAAAGAGCTGGCGGCGCTGGCCGGCAGGGCGCAGACGAACAACCTGCTGCGTGCGATCAAGGCCATGAACGAACGGCGCGCGGTGGCCGATCATCCGCTGTCGGCAAAATTATTTGTCGAGGACATGCTGCTTGAGTACACTGGCTGCTGTACATGAGAGGACCACGATGAGCGCCAATCCGCCAGATGCAACCGCAGCCCAGGCCCCGCGGCCGTCCGTGCTGTCGCTGGCGATCAAGGAAAAAGCGGCGCTCTATGCGGCCTACATGCCGTTCCTGCGTAATGGAGGCATGTTCGTCCCCACCAGCAAGCCGTACCAGATCGGCGACGAGATTTACCTGATCCTGGCGCTGATGGACGATCCGAACAAATACCCGATTGCCGGCACCGTCGCCTGGATCACGCCGGCGGGCGCCAACAACAACAAGGCGCAAGGCATCGGCGTGCATTTCCCGGCCGACGAATCAGGGCAGCGCGCCCGCCAGCGCATCGAAGAAATCCTCGGCGCCGCGCTGCGGTCTTCGCGCGCTACCCACACTCTGTAACTAACCAAATTCCGTAACTAACCCATTCCTGCTGCATGCCTTTCTACGTCCATCGCCTGGCACGACGCGACGACCTGCCGGTCATCGTCGATATCTATAATTCCACCATCGCCTCGCGCGACGTGACCGCAGATACCGAGCCCGTATCGGTACAGTCGCGCGAAGCCTGGTTCAACGAGCACACGCCCGACCGGCGCCCGCTGTGGGTCATCCACGATGCGCTCGATACGAGCGAACAGCCGGCGGTCATCGGCTGGCTGTCGTACTCGAACTTCTATGGCCGGCCGGCGTATTCGGGCACGGCGGAAGTGTCGATCTATATCGCTGAAAGCGCGCGTGGCCAGGGCCTGGGACGCTACTGCCTGGAGCTGGCGATCGCGTTCGCGCCCGAGGTCAAGGTGCACACGCTCTTGGGCTTCATCTTCGGCCACAATGCGCCGAGTCTGGCGCTGTTCGGTAAATACGGATTCGAGACCTGGGCCAACTTCCCGCGCGTGGCGAACCTCGATGGCATCGAGCGTGATCTGATCATTCTGGGCAAGCGCGTGGCTTGAGTTGTGACCGTGGTGCCCGTGCTCCGCCCGTGCTGCGGCCAAGCGCCTCGCGTACAATGGCGGGATGTTTATCGATTCCCACTGCCACATCAATTTTCCGGAACTGGCCGCCCGCATGCCCGAGGTGCTGGCCAAGATGGCCGAGAACCAGGTCACGCATGCCTTGTGCGTGTCGGTCGATCTGCCGGACTTTCCGCAAGTGCTCGCGCTGGCCGAGCAGTATCCCCATATCTTCGCCTCGGTCGGTGTGCATCCCGACTACGAGGACACGCTTGAACCGACCGTGCAGCAGCTGGTCGACCTGGCGGACCATCCGAAAATCGTCGCCATCGGCGAGACGGGCCTGGACTACTACCGCCTCAAGGGTGACCTCGACTGGCAGCGCGAACGCTTTCGCGTGCACATCCGCGCCTCGCGCGAAACGCGCAAACCGCTGATCATCCATACGCGCGCGGCCAGCGAAGACACGATCCGCCTGATGAAGGAAGAGGGCGCCGGCACTGACGCCGGTGGCGTGGCGGGCGTCATGCATTGCTTCACCGAGTCGCTCGAGGTGGCACAGGCGGCCATGGAGCAGGGCTTCTATATCTCGTTCTCGGGGATTGTCACCTTCAAGAGCGCCAAGGATTTGCAGGCCGTCGCGCTGGCGGTGCCGCTCGAACGCATGCTGATCGAAACCGACTCGCCGTATCTGGCGCCGGTGCCGTTCCGCGGGCGCATGAACGAGCCCGGGTATGTGGCGCACGTGGCAGAGTACATCGCCACGCTCAAGGGCGTGTCGCTGCGCGATGTCGCGGCGCAGACCAGCGAAAATTTCTTCAACCTGTTCCAGACAGCCAGGAGCTGACGCATGCGGATTGTTCGTTCGATGGCGCGCGTGTGCGCGGCGGGTGTGCTGAGCGTGATGGCCGTCGGTGCCATCGCTGCCCAGGCGCCCAATGAAAAGCAGGTGTCGTCGTTCTTCCGCGCCGTCCAGATGGACGATGCGAACACCGTGCGCAAGATGGTCGGGACGGTCGTCAACGCCAACGAACTCAATCCACTGGGCGGCGAGCCGGCGCTGGTACTGGCAATCCGCGAGGGCTCGACGGCCGTCGTGCAGGATTTGCTGGCCCATCCGGGCACCGACCTGGAACGCAAGGCGGTCAACGGCAACACGGCGCTGATGATGGCGGCGTTCAAGCGCGATGGCGACACCGTGCGCGCGCTGCTGGATAAGGGTGCCAAGGTTAACCAGCCCGGCTGGACCGCGCTGCATTACGCAGCCGCCAGCGGTGACGCCGCGATCGCGCAACTGCTGATCGAGCGTGGAGCACAGCTCGATGCACTGTCGCCACGGCCGTCCGGCGCCGTGACGCCGTTGATGATGGCGGCGCGCGAGGGACAGGACGGGATCGTGCGCCTGTTGCTGGCCAAGGGCGCGAATCCGGCCCTGAAGAACACCGAAGGCTTCACCGCCGCCCAGCTGGCGAAGCAGGCCGGGCACGACAAACTGGCCGGGCTGCTGTCCGATCGCTGATAGGGGTGGGCGAACGGCGTCGGGATTGAATTGGACGTTATTTGCCCCTCACCTCGACAGATTGCGCGCAGGAAATAGTATCCATAATAGTCCTACGGTCCCACTACACAGGACGACGAGGATAATCATGCTGAACGAACGCGAAATCGAAAGCTGCTACCTGGGGCAGTTCATTCCAGTCCACTACCATCACAATATGCTGATGGACCAGAACCGGATGCACAGCTTCAAGTCCGCCATCCACTACTCGGTCTTCCCCGGCGCCAAGGTGCTGGAACTGGGCGGCGGCACGGGCGTGCTGTCGTTCTTCGCGGCGCAGAAAGCGTCGAAAGTCTATTGCGTCGAATACAACCCGGACATGGTGCGTGAAGCGCGCCGCTTCCTGGCGATGAATCCGAACGGCCACAAGGTCGAAGTCGTCCACGCCGACGCCTTCGACTACCTGCCACCCGAGCCGGTCGATGTCGTCATCTGCGAAATGATCCACGTCGGCATGCTGCGTGAAAAACAGGTCGAAGTGATCGAGTCGTTCAAGCGTCGCTACCTGGCCAAATTCGGCGGCCCTCTGCCGCTGTTCATGCCGGAAGCCGTCATCATGGCTGTGCAGCCACTCCAGCAGGAATACGACTTCGACGGCTTCTACGCCCCGATCGTCCAGTTCCAGGAAACGGGCGTCGTCCAACCCGGCACGATCGAGCTGTCGCAACCCGCTGTCTACAGCATCATCGACTTCGGCCAACCGGTCGACAGCCTGATCGCCTGGGAAGGCTCGGTCCTGATCGAACAGTCTGGCACCCTGAACGCCATGCGCTTCGTGACGAAAAACGTCCTGGCCATCGTACAAGAGCAAGCAACGACAATTGACTGGCTGAACCACTACATGACGCTGCCGCTCTACACGCCCATCACCGTCAAAGCCGGCGACTTGCTGCGCCTGTCCTTCGCCTACCGCGCCGGCGGCTCGATCCCATCCCTGCAAGCCTCGATCCAGGCCGACGTCGTCACCCAATCCGTCACCGAAAAAATCCCCGAATACGCCTAACCCCCAATGAGGGTCAGTGTCGAATTGTTTGACAACTTCAGTAAATCAATTGCTCAATAATTCGACTCTGACCCCAATTGATGGGTCATTGCTCGCCGGATAATTAGGGTCAGTGTCGAATTGTTTGACAACTGCAGTAAATCAGTTGCTCAATAATTCGACACTGACCCTAATTGTTTGGATTGAGCCATGTGGCTATTGCTTGCGCCGTTTATCGGGATGGGCGACCGTCCGTGGCGGCGAAATGACCGTGCGTCGGATAAGGGTGGCCTGTTGAAGATGGTGGCCGGTACAGTGCCTTCCTGTTCAATGTGGAGGCAATATGCTGAGTTTTCTGGTGTGGGTGCTGCTGTTGATGGTGTGCTGGCCGATTGCGTTGCTGGCGCTGCTGGTTTATCCCATTGTGTGGCTGTTGCTGCTGCCGTTCAGGCTGCTGGGGATCGGTGTTGATGCTGTGTTCAGTCTGCTCAAAGGCATTGTCATGCTGCCGGCACGGGTGTTGGGGCAGCGCCCGGGCCACTGATAACGTTATGGCATCACTGAGTGTTGGGCAATTAACAGACGTTTCGCGCGCGATCTTTTACTGTGAAGATGCTCGCTTTCATCCGAAAGCAAACATTAAATAGAGGAAATAATATGCGCCTGGATATCTACCGCCGAGCTGAACATGATGGCAAGTTTTCGTACCTGGCCGTGCCGGAATCGAAAAGCATTCCTGAAGAAGCCACCAACACCGATTGGGAAGTCCAAGCACAGGGCTATGAGGTGGAAGACAATGCCGATGCCATCAAGGATTTCGACATCGAACACCTGAGCGACCAGATCGCTGAAAAAGGGTATGCAATCACGTCGGTGACGCACTAAGATTTTCCCGGCAGGCCCTCAGGCCTGCCAGCATCTCTTCATCGGCAAGCGCGCAATTCGCGCCTTGCCGGTGCGCCAGCATCTCTCCCTGAGAACCTGGCCTGCCCGCAACGGCCCCATAGCCGTTGTGGTATTCTGCGTCCTCGATCAAGCAAGCCAGCCACGCGATGGACTGGGACGGAGGATGGTATGAAGTGGGTTGTCGTCGGTTTTTACGTGTTATCGATCCTGCACATCCACTTCCGCGGTCGCGTCCGTCTACCGTTTCGTCGCCAGATTTTTGATCACTCGTCGTTCATGGCACCGATCAATATCTTCATGCACAAGTTTTCGCGCGTACCCAATACGCCGTTCACGCCGCTCTCCGAATTCCCGGAACTGGCCCGCCTGCAAGAAAACTGGCCGATCATCCGCGCCGAAGCCGAAAGCATGCTCGCGCTCAAGAAGATCAAGGCCGCCGAGCAGAATGACGATGCCGGCTTCAACTCGTTCTTCAAGAATGGCTGGAAGCGTTTCTATCTGAAATGGTACGACGCCAGCCACCCGTCGGCCGAGCGCCTGTGCCCGCAGACGTATGCGCTGCTGCAGTCGATCCCATCGGTCAAGGCGGCGATGTTTGCCGAGCTGCCGCCCGGCGGCAAGCTCAATCCGCATCGCGATCCGTTTGCCGGCTCGATGCGCTATCACCTGGGTCTGGCCACGCCAAACGATGATCGTTGCTTCATCGAGGTCGATGGCGAACGCCACAGCTGGCGCGATGGTCAGGGCGTCGTGTTCGACGAAACCTATATCCACTGGGCGATCAACGGCAGCGACAGCGACCGCATCATCCTGTTCTGCGACGTCGAGCGCCCGATGCGCTATCGCTGGATGCAGAGCGTGAACCGCTGGCTTGGCCGCAACCTGATGACCGCCGCGGCATCGCCCAACGAAACGGGCGACCAGGTCGGTCTGGTCAGCAAGCTGTTCCGCATTTCGTTCTACATGGGCCAGTACCGCCGCCGCTTCAAGGCGTGGAACAAGACGGCGTACAACATCACGCGCGTGGCCCTGGTCGTCGCACTGGCCGCATTCATTTACTGGATCTGACGTACGCCAACCGCGCCGATAGTCAGACGACACGACAGAGACGACACGACAAGCCATTGTAGCGAAACCGGTATATTTACCGATCTCGCTACAATGGCTTTTCTGTTTTCACCTATCGGAGAAGTCCATGGCAAAAGTACTGGTTCTGTATTACTCGACCTACGGTCACATTGAAACGATGGCCAACGCAGTGGCCGAAGGCGCGCGCGGCGCCGGTGCAACGGTCGACGTGAAACGCGTCCCTGAAACCGTCCCTGAAGACATCGCCAAGAACGGCCACTTCAAGCTCGAGCAGGCTGCGCCCATCGCCAAGGTGGATGAGCTGGAGCACTATGACGCGATCATCATCGGCGCGCCGACGCGCTATGGCCGTATGCCGAGCCAGATGGCGGCGTTCCTCGACCAGACCGGCGGCCTGTGGGCACGCGGCGCCCTGAACGGCAAAGTCGGCGGCGCCTTCACGTCCACCGCTACTCAGCACGGCGGCCAGGAAACCACACTGTTTTCGATCATCACGAATCTGATGAATCTCGGCTTGACCATCGTTGGCCTGCCATACAGCTACCAGCAGCAGATGACGCTCGACGAAGTCGCCGGCGGCAGCCCGTACGGCGCGACGACGATTGCCGGCGGCAAGGGTGAACGTCAGCCGAGCGAGATCGACCTGGGCGGCGCACGCCACCAGGGCAAGCTGATCGCCGAGACCGCCGCCAAGCTGTTCGGCTGATCGGGCGGGCGCCATCACCATGACCGATCTCTCCGCATTCCCCATCACGCAGCGATGGCCGGCGCAGCATCCGGACCGGCTGCAGCTGTACTCGATGCCGACGCCCAACGGCGTCAAGATTCCGATCATGTTGGAAGAGATCGGCTTTCCGTACGAACTGCACAAGGTCGACTTCGCCAAGGACGACCAACATTCGCCGGCGTTCCTGTCGCTCAACCCGAACAACAAGATCCCGGCGATCATCGATCCGGACGGCCCCGGCGGCCAGCCGCTGCCGTTGTTTGAGTCGGGCGCCATCCTGATCTACCTGGCGGACAAGACTGGCAAGCTCATGCCCCAAGACCCGGCCGCGCGCTATCAGGTCATCCAGTGGGTGATGTTCCAGATCGGCAGCGTGGGGCCGATGTTTGGCCAGCTGGGCTTCTTCCACAAGTTCGCCGGCAAGGACTACGAGGACAAGCGCCCCCGCGACCGCTATGTCGATGAGTCACGCCGCCTGCTTGGCGTGATTGAGGGCCAGCTGGCGCAGCACGCGTGGATCGCGGGCAACGACTTCACCATCGCCGATATCGCGATCTTCCCCTGGATCAACGGCCTGCTGAATTTTTACGAAGCAGGGGATCTGGTCGGCATCAAGGACTTCCCGCACGTGTCGATCGCGCTCACCAAATTCCTCGCGCGCCCGTCCGTACAAAAAGGCCTCAAAATCCCGGCGTGAGCAAGACCGCAGACCCGCCTCAGTAAGGACTGGCCGTCGGTCGCACGATCAGCTCGCTGACATCCACGTCCGCCGGCTGATCGATCGCGAACCCGATCGCCCGCGCGATGGCCTCCGGCTTGATCGCCACCTTGCGAAGCTCGCGCATCGCCTCGCGCGCAGCAGGATCCGAGATCGACTCGGCCAGGTCCGACTCCACGACGCCAGGCGACACCAGCGTGACGCGGATCGCGCCGCCGACCTCTTGCCGCAAACCCTCGGTGATGGCCGCCACCGCAAACTTGGTGGCGCAATACACTGCCGCTGTCGGGCTCACCGCATACGCGCCGATCGACGCGATATTGATGATCTGACCGCTGCCACGCGCCTGCATGCCGGGCAGCACGGCGGCGATACCGTGCAGCACGCCGCGGATGTTCACGTCGATCATCTGGTTCCACTCGTCGATCTTCAATGCGTCAAGCTTCGACAGCGGCATGACGCCGGCGTTATTGACGAGGACGTCGATCCGGCCATGGCAGTCGAGCGCGAAGTCGGCGAACGCTGTCATGCTCTCCATGCTGGTGACGTCGAGCCGGGCGACGTCGGCAATGCCGCCGGCCGCGCGGATGGCGCTTGCCAGCGTTACCAGTTGTTCGACGCGCCGCGCGCCGAGGATGACGCGGTGGCCTTGCGCGGCAAGAAAACGGGCGGTGGCTTCACCGATGCCGCTGCTGGCGCCCGTGATGAGGATGACTTTCGATGCGTGTTCCATGCTGTGCTCCCTGGTGTGTGATCAGTGGCGTCAGTATGGACAGGACCCGCGATGCTGCCCATGCCGAAACCTCGGCATCGATTGCACGATCCTCCGGAAATGAACAACGGCGCCCGCAGGCGCCGTTTGGTTGGCAACAATCAGCCGGCAGCAGCCGGTCAGGCCCGCGGCCGCTGGCGATGGAACGTCAACGGCGTGTACGACACGGCCGATGGCGGCGGCTGCTTCAGGATGTTCGTGCGCATGGCACCCACCACGTGCATTTCGCACGGTTTGCAATCAAAGCGCAGTGTGTAGCGGTCTTCGCCGCTGACCAGCGTCATCGGCTCGGCCTTCACCTGGCCCTGCACGCCTTGCACGCCCTTGGCCTGCTTCGGGCACAGGTTGAACGAGAAGCGCAGACAGTGCTTGGTGATCATCAGCGAGACTTCGCCGGCTTCCTCGTGCGATTCGTACGCAGCATCGATCAGCTGCACGCCATGCTTATGGTAGAACGCGCGGGCCTTGTCGTTGTAGACATTGGCCAGGTAGCTCAGCTGCACGTCCGGATACACCGGCGGCGGCGTGGTCGCCGACTTGCGCTCGGGCCGCTGCCAGGCTGCCAGGCGCGCCGTTTCGTGTGCCGCAATGGCGTCGCGGCGCAGCGCATTGATCGCCGCGCTCGGCACGAACCATGGCTGGCTCAGCTTGAGCTCGACGTGACCGGCTTCGAACATGGTGTTGCCCAGCTTGGCCAGGCTCGAACGCAGCGAGGCATCCGCCTGCGCAGCCTGCGTCGCCGGTTGCAGGGCAATTGCCGCTGCTGCATGCGACGCGATGCCGTCCTCGTCGATGATGTCCAGGCGCAGCCCATCAGCTTGTTCGCTGAGCACCAGTTCCAGCGCCACTTTGCGCTCGGACGATTTCTTGTTGAGCGTTGCTTCCCAACCGTGGTCGCGGTTGCGGTGGATGACGGTACCGACCTTCAGGCCTGCCAGCGTCTGCATCGGCTCGTTCGGATAGACGCGCCAGCGCTGGCCATCGGCCTCGTCGCCCAGCTTGTCTGCCTTGTTGGCCTGGATGCCGACCGTGTCGCGCTTGTACATATAGTTCAGGCCGTCGCCGTTGGCCATTGGCGCACTGGTGACGACATCGAAGCTGTCGCCGTTCAGGCGCGCCACGATGCCCAGTTCCACGCCCACGTACTTCGGCGAATCGAACGCGCCGATATCGGTCAGGCGGCCCTGCGCGAAGTACTCGGTATGGCCACGGTGGAAGTTCTTGTCGACGTCCGGCGTGAACATGACGCGCGTGCGGCCGCTCGAGGCGCGCACGAATTCCGGCCGCTGGTCCAGCAGTTCGTCGAGCAGCAGGCGGTAATGGGCCGTGATGTTTTTCACGTAACCCATGTCCTTGTAGCGGCCTTCGATCTTGAACGAGCGGATGCCGGCATCGACCAGTGCGCCCAGGTTGCGGCTCTGATCGTTGTCTTTCATCGACAACAGGTGCTTGTCGAACGCAACCACGCGGCCCTGGCCATCGCTCAGCGTGTAGGGCAGGCGGCAATTCTGCGAGCAGTCGCCACGATTGGCCGAGCGGCCGTTGTCGGCGTGCGAGATATAGCACTGGCCCGAATACGCCACGCACAGCGCGCCGTGGACGAAGTATTCGAGCGGCGTGTCGGTCACCTGGTGGATCTTGCGGATCTGCTCGACCGTCAGTTCGCGCGCCAGCACCAGTTGCGAAAAACCGACGTCAGCGAGGAATTTCGCTTTCTCTGGCCCACGAATATCGCACTGGGTACTGGCATGCAGCTGGATCGGTGGCAGGTCGAGCTCGAGCAAGCCCATGTCCTGGATGATCAGCGCATCGACACCGGCCTCGTACAGTTGCCAGATCTGTTTGCGCGCCAGCTCGAGTTCGCTGTCGTGCATGATCGTGTTCATCGTCACGAAGATGCGCGTCCGGTAGGCATGCGCGAACTGCACGAGTCCGGCGATGTCCTCGAGCGGGTTGCTGGCATTGTGCCGCGCCCCGAATGCCGGGCCGCCGATATAGACGGCATCGGCGCCGTGCAGGATCGCCTCGCGCCCGATCTCGGCGGTTTTGGCGGGCGAGAGCAGTTCAAGTTCGTGGGCTAGCAATGACATGGGGAATCCTTCGATGCGAAGACCGGGATTATAGCCAGTCAGCGCGCTGCCGTCATGTGCCGCGACGTCGCGGCGCCCGCCGAAGCTGGAGGATGTTAGCGCAATCCCAAGCGTTGCTGTGCTAACATCAAGCCCATTTCCCTGGCCTTGAAAACAATCCTGACATGAGTAAAGTGACGCTCGACAGCATCCGTGAAGCGATGGAACACGGCAAGCCAACGATGGTGGACGTCGCCAAGCTGGCCGGCGTCTCCGCCATGACGGTCTCGCGCGTCATGAACGGGAAAACCCTGGTGCGTGAAAGCACCCGGCGCAAGGTCGCCGATGCGGTCGCTGCACTGAACTATACGCCGAACCAGGAGGCGCGCAATCTGGCCGGTTCCAAGCCCATCCGCGTCGGTTTCTTGTACAGCAACCCGAGCGCTGCGTACCTGAGCGAATTTCTCGTGGGCCTGCTGAACCAGTCGGGCCTGAACAATGTCCAACTCTTCGTCGAGAAGTGCGAGGCGGGCAACCACGAAACCGAACACACGCAGCGCCTGATCGACAATGGCCTCGATGGCGTCATCCTGCCGCCACCGCTGTGCGACAGCGAAGCCGTGCTGGGGTGCGTGGAACGCGCCGGTATTCCCGCCGTCGTCGTCGCGTGCGGTTCGCCCGCACCGGGCCTGGGCGCGGTCAGCATCGACGACTATGATGCGGCCCACTACATGACGCGCCACCTGATCGCCCTGGGCCACCAGCGCATCGGCTTCATCGTCGGCCACCCGAACCAGAGCGCCAGCGCGCGCCGTCTCGACGGCTACCGCGCCGCGATCGCGGAAATGAACGCCGACGCAGCCGACGAACTGGTGGTGCAGGGGATGTTTACCTACCGTTCGGGCCTGGACGCGGCCGAGCAGTTGCTCGCGCTCGCCGAGCGGCCGACGGCGATCTTTGCCAGCAACGACGATATGGCTGCCGCTACGGTGGCCGTCGCCCATCGGCTGGCGCTGGACGTGCCGGGCGATCTCACGGTCACGGGCTTCGACGATACCGCGCTGGCCACCACCATCTGGCCCGAACTGACAACGGTGCGCCAGCCGATTGCCGAGATGGCGCGCGAAGCGGTGCAGGCGCTCGTGCGGCGCGTGCGGGCGATGCGCGAAGAAGAACCGGCCGAGCCGGAGCAGACGCGCATGGACTTTGTCCTGGTGCGGCGCCAGTCTGATGCCGCGCCACGCGTGCGCCCGCCGGCACGCCTGCCTGCTGCTGCGCGGAGCCTCTGACAAAGGTACCGTCCCGGCCTCGGGAGGGGCAGGGACCATCTCCCGGCACGGCTGCGAACGCCGAATCCGTCGCCGTTCCCGCCTGCCTGCAAGCATTCCAATAATTCGTTGACAACCGTCCGAGCAGAAGTTTAGACTGCAATGGTTGCGCTAACAATTCTGTTAAAGGATTGTTGTGACGCACATTAAAATAATCAGAAAGCATCAGGAGACGACCATGCAAGACCCGCACACCCGGCTACCCGCCGGCGTGGCTGCAGCCCTGCTCAGCCGCGCGCCTTCCCGTCACACCTTCTGAGTACCGGTTTGTCCCGGCTGCACAAGCCACGCTGCTTCGCATTTTTCAGCGTGCCCGCCAGGACCCGTCACCACGAACGAGAGAAAACATGACCGCATCTTCCGTCAATGCGCTACCCGGCGCGCTACCCGACGCGCTCCCCGCTGATAGTGCGTCGGCCCTGCTGGTTGGCCGCGTCTGGCGCCCGGCGCCGATCGACGGCCCGGCAGTCGTCGCTGTGCGCGCCGGCCGCATCATCGACATCACCCACCACGCGGCCACTGTGGCCGACCTGTTCGAGCGCGATGCCGCCGACATGCTGGCGATCGTCAGGAGCGCCGCGGGCGAGGATCTGGGCGACGCCGCCAGCCTGCTGCAAGCGGCGCTGGACGGTGGCCTGGGCGAGGGCGGGGTCCAGCTGCTCGCGCCATGCGACCTGCAGGCCATCAAGGCGGCCGGCGTGACCTTTGCCGTCAGCCTGCTCGAGCGTGTCATCGAAGAACAGGCCAAGGGCGATCCTGCCCGCGCTTCTGCACTGCGCACGGAACTGCAGGCCACCATCGGCACCAACCTGGCCGAGATGGTGCCGGGTTCCAGCGCCGCCATGCGCCTGAAGACGGAGCTGAGCGCGCGCGGCCTGTGGTCGCAATACATGGAAGTGGGCATCGGCCCCGACGCCGAAGTCTTCACCAAATCGCAACCGATGTCGTCGCTGGGCCATGGCGCCGTCGTTGGCCTGCACCCGTCGTCGCACTGGAACAACCCGGAACCCGAGATCGTGCTGGCCGTGAACAGCCGCGCCGAGATCGTCGGCGCCGCACTGGGCAACGACGTCAACCTGCGCGACATCGAGGGACGCAGCGCGCTCCTGCTGGGCAAGGCCAAGGACAACAACGGCTCGTGCGCCATCGGCCCGTTCGTGCGCGTGTTCGACGGCGACTTCACGCTCGACACGCTGCGCAGCTGCGAAGTCGGCATGCTGATCGAAGGCGCGGACGACGGCTTCACGCTGGCGGGTTCGAGCCGGATGCGCGAGATCAGCCGCGACCCGCTTGACCTGGTGGCCCAGACCTGCGGCGCGCACCACCAGTATCCGGACGGCTTCATGCTGTTTTTGGGAACGATGTTCTCGCCGATCAAGGACCGCGGCGCGGCCGGTGGCGGTTTCACGCACCACCCGGGCGACAAGGTCACCATCTCGACCCCGGCGCTGGGCGCCCTGGTCAACACGGTCGGCCGCAGCGACACCATCGAGCCATGGACCTTCGGTGTGCGCGCGCTGTACCAGAACCTGGCGCGGCGCGAACTGCTGGCAGGCCGTCCAGCATGACCCCTCCTGACGGCGCGCCCCACGTTTCGCTACACGTTTCGACCCACGATCCGCTTCAAGATAACCACGAGTTCACGATGCACGATTCAACACCAGATTCCACCCCCGCCGCACTGGTCTACGCGACCTATCCCGACCTGCGCGACAAGCGCGTCGTCATCACCGGTGGCGGCACCGGCATCGGCAGCGAACTGGTGACGGCATTTGCCGGCCAGGGTGCGCAGGTCTGGTTCCTCGACATCGCCAAGGACGCATCGACCGCGCTGGCCGATTCGCTGGCCGGTTCCGCGCACAAGCCGCGTTTTTTGCCGTGCGACCTGACCGACCTCGATGCGCTGGCCGCGACCTTTGCCGCCATCGAGGCGGAGGCTGGCGGCATCGACATCCTTCTCAATAACGCGGCCAACGACGACCGCCATGGCATCGACGACGTCACGCCCGACTATTGGGAAAGCCGGATGGCAGTCAATCTGCGCCACACCTATTTCTGCAGCCAGGCGGCAGTGGCGATGATGCGCCGTCAGGGCAGCGGCGTGATCCTCAATTTCGGCTCGATCTCGTGGTACCTGGCGTCGAACCAGCTGTCGCTGTACATGATGGCCAAGGCGGCGATCGAGGCGATGAGCCGCGGCCTGGCGCGCGATCTCGGCGCCGAGAATATCCGCGTCAATACTGTGATTCCGGGTGCCGTGCGCACGCCGCGCCAGCAGGCGCTGTGGCATACGCCGGAAGAAGAAGCGCGCATCCTGGCCGGCCAGTGCCTGCCGCAGCGCGTCGAGATGCAGGACGTGGCGGCGTTGTCACTGTTCCTGGCCTCGAACAACGCGCGCCGCTGCAGCGGCCGCGAATACTTCGTCGACGCTGGCTGGTACGGCGCATGACCGGCGCCGTGCACTGCCTGTGGGACGTCAAGGCCACGCTGGGCGAGGGCGCCTTGTGGGATGCGGTCCGGCGCAAGATCTGGTTCGTCGACATCAAGGGCCGCCGCATCCACTGCTGCGATGAAGACGGCGGCGCGCGCCAGAGCTGGGATGCGCCGTCGCAGATCGGCTTTCTCGCACCGAGCGACGATGGCGGCATGGTGTGCGGGCTCGAAGATGGCCTGTACCGCTTTCTTGAGACCGATGGCGCGTTCATCGCGCTGGCCCGCGTCGAAGCCGACTTGCCGGGCAACCGCTTCAACGATGGCCACGTCGATGCAGCGGGCCGCCTGTGGTTTGGCTCGATGGACAATGGCGAGAGCGAGGCCACCGGCACGCTGTACCGCTTCGACGGCGCCGGCCAGCCGGCACGCGCGATGGACGCCGGCTACATCATCACCAACGGTCCGGCCATCAGCCCGGACGCGACCACGCTGTACCACACCGACACGCTGGCGCGTACGATCCACGCCTTCGACCTGGGCCCGGACGGAACGCTCACAGGCAAGCGCCTGTTCGTCACGCACGAAGGCAGCGGCCATCCGGACGGCATGGCAGTCGACGCAGAAGGCCACCTGTGGGTCGCCGTCTTCGGCGGCTGGCGCATCGACCGCTACGATCCGCAAGGACGCAAGGTCGGTGAAGTGCGCTTCCCGTGCGCGAACATCACCAAGCCGGCCTTCGGCGGCGACGATCTGCGCACCGTGTATGCCACCACCGCGCGCAAGGGTTTGGTTGATGCCGATCTGCTGGCGCAGCCGCTGGCCGGTGGCCTGTTCACGTTCCGCGCCGATGCGCCGGGCCTGCCGCAACATGCGTTGCACCTGTAACGCGCACTGGAGAATCACCGCATGACCAAGCAATCCACCTTCCGTTTCCGCTCGCAGGACTGGTTCGACAATCCGGAGCGGATCGACATGACGGCGCTGTACCTCGAGCGCTTCATGAACTACGGGATCACGCCCGACGAACTGCGCTCGGGCAAACCGATCATCGGCATCGCCCAGAGCGGCAGCGACATCACGCCGTGCAACCGCATCCACCTGGAACTTGTCAAGCGCGTGCGCGACGGCATCCGCGACGCCGGCGGCATCCCGATGGAATTCCCGCTGCACCCGATTTTCGAAAACTGCCGCCGCCCGACCGCAGCACTGGACCGCAACCTGGCGTATCTGGGCCTGGTCGAGATCCTGCACGGCTACCCGATCGACGCCGTGGTGCTGACGACCGGCTGCGACAAGACCACGCCGGCCCAGTTGATGGCCGTGTCGACCGTCGACATGCCGGCCATCGTGCTGTCGGGCGGCCCGATGCTCGACGGCTGGTTCGACGGTGAGCTGGTGGGGTCGGGCGCCGCGATCTGGAAGGCGCGCCGCCAGCTGGCGGCCGGCTCGATCGACGAACAGAAGTTCATGAACATCGCCACTGCCTCGGCCCCGTCGGCCGGCCATTGCAACACGATGGGCACGGCGTCGACGATGAACGCCGTGGCCGAAGCGCTGGGCATGTCGCTGACCGGTTGCGCCGCAATTCCCGCGCCGTACCGCGAGCGCGGCCAGATGGCGTACGAGACGGGCCGGCGCATCGTCGGCCTGGCGATGGAAGACGTGCGGCCGTCGAACATCCTGACGCGCGACGCGTTCCTCGATGCGATCGTCGTCAATGCGGCCATCGGCGGCTCGAGCAATGCGCAGCCACACATCATGGCCATGGCGCGCCATGCCGGTGTGGAGATCACCACTGAAGACTGGATGACCTACGGTTACGAAGTGCCGCTGCTGTTGAACATGCAGCCCGCCGGCAAATATCTGGGCGAGCGCTTCCACCGCGCGGGCGGCGTGCCGGCCGTGATGTGGGAACTCGATCAGGCGGGCCTGTTGCGTTCGGATCGCCTGACGGTGACCGGCAAAACGCTGGCGCAGAACATCGACATGCACCAGACGATGGACCGCGAGATGATCCGCCCGTTTGCCGATCCGCTCAAGGAAAACGCAGGCTTCCTGGTCCTGAAGGGCAACTTGTTCGACTTCGCGATCATGAAGACGAGCGTGATTTCGCCGAGCTTCCGTGAACGCTACCTGGCCACGCCGGGCGCCGAGAACTGCTTCGAGTGCAAGGTCGTCGTGTTCGACGGCTCCGACGATTACCATGCGCGCATCAACGACCCTGAACTGGGCATCGACGAGCACACGATGCTGGTCATCCGCGGCGCGGGCCCGATTGGCTGGCCCGGTTCGGCCGAAGTCGTCAACATGCAGCCGCCCGATGCGCTGATCAAGCGCGGCATCAACAACCTGCCGACGCTGGGCGATGGCCGCCAGTCAGGCACCTCGGACAGCCCGTCGATCCTGAATGCGTCACCTGAAAGCGCAGCCGGCGGCAATCTGGCGCTGCTGCACACGGGCGACATCGTGCGCGTCGACCTGGTGCACGGCCGCTGCGACGTGCTGCTGTCCGACGCCGAACTCGAGGCGCGCAAGCTCGACACGCCGCCGGCGATCCCGCCAAGCCAGACACCGTGGCAAGAGATCTACCGCGCCACGGTGGGCCAGCTGCACACGGGCGCCTGCATGGAACTGGCCTTGCCCTATCGGGCCGTGGCCGGCGCGATGCCGCGGCATAACCACTAAACCGCAGTTTGTACGATGACTAAAAGTGGCATTAATAGCCATTCTTGAGCAGAATGTCGGAACTTCGCCCGGACCCTACCGTCCAGGCGTCGAAAATACACTGGAGACAAGCATGAAAAAACTCATCACGGCAGTCGGTATCGGTTGCGCAATGCTGTTCGCATCCGCCCCCGCCATGGCCGACGCCAAGAACCCGAAGATCGGTTTTTCGATCGACGACCTGCGCCTCGAGCGCTGGACCCGTGACCGCGATTACTTCATCGGCGCGGCCGAAAAGCTCGGCGCCAAGGTGTATGTGCAGTCGGCCGACGCCAGCGAGCAGCGCCAGATCGCCCAGATCGAGAACCTGATCTCGCGCGGCGTGGACGTGCTGGTCATCGTGCCGTACAACGCGACGGTGCTGAACAACGCGATCCGCGAAGCCAAGAAAGCCAAGATCAAGGTGCTGTCGTACGACCGCCTGATCCTCAATGCCGATGTCGACGCTTACATCTCGTTTGACAACAAGGCCGTCGGCGAACTGCAGGCACAGTCGATTGTCGCGCTCAAGCCGAAGGGCAGCTACTACCTGCTGGGCGGCGCGCCGACCGACAACAACGCCAAGATCCTGCGCGAAGGCCAGATGAAGGTGCTGCAGCCGCTGATCGACAAGGGCGACATCAAGGTCGTCGGCCGCCAGTGGGTCAAGGACTGGAGCCCGTCCGAGGCGATGGCCATCATCGAAAACGCGCTGACCGCCAACGGCAACAAGATCGACGCTGTCGTGGCCTCGAACGACGCCACCGCCGGCGGCGCGATCCAGGCGCTGTCGTCGCAGAAGCTGGCCGGCAAGGTCCCGGTCTCGGGCCAGGACGCCGACCTGGCGGCCGTGCGCCGCGTGATCGCCGGCACGCAGTCGATGACGGTCTACAAACCGCTGCGCAATATCGCCACCAGCGCCGCAACGCTGGCCGTGCAACTGGTGCGCAACGAAAAGCCTGCCTACAACGCGCAACTGAATAACGGCTTCAAGCCCGTCAACACCATCCTGCTCAAGCCAATCCTGCTGAACAAGGCCAACGTCGACATGCTGGTCAAGGACGGCTTCTATACGCAAGGCCAGCTGGCTGGTAAATAAGCCGGCGTCACCCTGCTACAGCGCCCGCGCCTGCGGGCGAACCGGCTGGCGAACCCCGCCGGCCGGTAGTCCAACGTCTTGAAACGAGTCTTTCGATGGCCGGCTATCTGCTTGAAATGAAGGGAATCGCCAAGCGATTCAACGGGGTGCCCGCGCTCGACGGCATCGACCTGGCGATCCGCCCGGGCGAGTGCATCGGCCTGTGCGGCGAGAATGGTGCCGGCAAATCGACGCTGATGAAGGTGCTGTCGGCCGTCTATCCGCACGGGAGCTGGGAGGGCGAGATCGTGCTGGACGGCCAGCCTTTGCGGGCGCGCTCGGTGCGCGAGACCGAGGACGCCGGCATCATCATCATCCACCAGGAACTGATGCTGGTGCCCGAACTGAGCGTGGCCGAGAACATCTTTCTGGGTAACGAGATCACGCTGCCTGGTGGGCGCATGGATTATCCGGCCATGAATCAGAAGGCAGCGGAGATCCTGCGCGGCCTGAAGCTGCCGGACGTGAACGTGGTGCTGCCCGTAAAGCACTACGGCGGCGGGCACCAGCAGCTGATCGAGATCGGCAAGGCCCTGAACAAGAACGCGCGCCTGTTGATTCTCGACGAGCCGTCGGCATCGCTGACGGCGTCGGAAATCGCGGTCCTGCTGGACATCATCCGCGACCTGAAAAGCCGTGGCGTGGCCTGCGTCTACATCTCGCACAAGCTCGAAGAAGTCGCGGCCATCTGCGACACGGTCGTCGTCATCCGCGACGGCAAGCACATTGCCACCACGCCGATGGAAGCGATGAGCGTCGAGCGCATCATCAACCAGATGTGCGGCCGCGAGATGAGCCAGATGTATCCGTCGCTGCCGCATCCGGTGGGCGAGGTGGTCATGGAGGCGCGCCATATCACCTGCTACGATCCGGAGCAGCCGGGCCGCAAGAAGGTCGACGACGTCTCGTTCCAGGTGCGGCGCGGCGAAATTCTCGGCATCGCCGGAATCGTCGGCGCCGGGCGCACCGAACTCGTGACGGCCATCTTTGGCGCGTATCCGGGCAAGCACGAGGGCGAAGTCTGGCTCGAGGGCCGCAAGGTCGATACGTCCGAACCCCTGAAAGCCATCCGCGCCGGCTTTGCGCTGGTGCCTGAAGACCGCAAGCACCACGGCATCGTGCGCGACCTGTCTGTGGGCGAGAACATCACGCTGTCGGTCCTGCCGCGCTTTTCGCACGCGAGCCGCATCGACGACCACGAAGAAGCGGGCGCCGTGAGTGAGCAGATCAGCCGGCTGGCGCTGAAGACCGCGACGCCGGCGCTGGCCATCACGTCGCTGTCGGGCGGCAACCAGCAAAAGGCAGTGCTGGCCAAGATGCTGCTGACCGGCCCGAAAGTGCTGATCCTGGACGAACCGACGCGCGGCGTGGACGTCGGCGCCAAGTTCGAAATCTACAAACTGATGCTGGAACTGGCGGCGCAGGGGATCGCGATCATCATGGTTTCGTCCGAACTGGCCGAAGTCCTGGGCGTGTCCGACCGCGTGCTGGTGATGAAGGAAGGGCGCCTGAACGGCGACTTCGTCAACCAGAACCTGAACCAGGAAACGGTGCTGGCCGCCGCGCTGGGCCAGGCGGCGGCAGCGCCGTCGATTCCTCACCACGCATGACAACCACAATCACACAATGACCACGATGACGTTCAAACGCATTTTCACGCAGTACAAGATTCTGGCGCTGCTGGTGGCGATCGCGCTGATCTGGGCCTTCTTCAGCTGGAAGACCGATGGCGGCTTCACCTCGGCGCGCAACCTGTCGAACCTGATGCGCCAGATGTCGGTGACCGGCATCCTCGCCTGCGGCATGGTGTTCGTCATCATTGCCGGCGAAATCGACCTGTCCATCGGCTCGCTGCTGGGTCTGCTGGGCGGCATGGCCGCCGTGCTCGATGTCACGCACGGCTTGCCGTTGCCGCTGTCGGTCATCATCGTGCTCGGTGCGGGCCTGTTGTGCGGGTTCCTCAACGGGTATCTGACGGCGTATGCGGGCATACCGTCCTTTATTGTCGGCCTGGGCGGGATGCTGGCGTACCGCGGGGTCGTGCTGGGGCTGACCGGTGGCGCCACCGTGGCGCCGGTCTCGCCGGGCATGGAGCAGCTGGGCCAGGCATACCTGCCGCCGCTGTGGGGCAGCATCCTGGGCATTGGCCTGTTCGTGCTGACGTGCGTGCTGGTCTGGCGCCAGCGCGCGAGCCAGGCGCGCCACAAGCTGCCGGTGATCCCGGTGTGGCGCTCGGCGCTGCGCGTGGTCGTGGCTGGCGCGGTGCTGGCCGGGCTGATCTCGACCTTCAACAGCTACGAAGGCATTCCGCTGCCAGTGCTGATCCTGCTGGTGCTGCTGGGCGTGTTCAGCTACATCGCGCGCCAGACCGTGTTCGGTCGCCGCATCTACGCGGTGGGCAGCAATATGGAAGCGACGCGCCTGTCCGGCATCGACGTACGCAAGGTAAAGCTGTGGATCTTCGGCCTGATGGGCCTGATGTGCGCATTGGCTGGGCTGATCAACACGGCGCGCCTGGCGGCCGGCTCGCCATCGGCCGGCGTGTCGGCCGAGCTGGACGTGATCGCTGCCTGCTTCATCGGCGGCACGTCGATGCGCGGTGGCGCGGGTACCGTGCATGGCGCACTGGTGGGCGCACTCGTGATGGCGAGCCTGGACAACGGCATGTCGATGCTGGACGTGGATGCGTACTGGCAAATGATCGTCAAGGGCCTGATCCTGACCCTGGCCGTGTGGCTGGATGTTGCGACGCGCGGCAACACCCGATAAGCTTCATTGGATTTACCGCTGCCAGCGCACCAATTGTCCGATGTGAGCCACGCACTTTGGCGCGTTTTTGATCGCCCTTAAATCGGGCAATCGTGCGCGCGCCATCCGCCGGATCTTTTCCTACACTCGACTGAACATGTACAGCTTTTTTGTTCAGTCGGGGGATGCGATGAAAACCCACGTTGGTGCCAGGAGAAGGTTTTTAAAAACAGGTATCGGGGTCACTGTTGCACAGTGCTTCCCCGGCCTGGCCGCCGCGCAGGCAAGCAGCGGCCCACGGCTCGAATGGAAGCAGTTCAAGACCACCAGCCAGTATCCCGCCTTCGTCAACGCGATTGCGACGATGCGCGCCAACGCCAATCAGGCCAGCCCGGGTTCACTGTCTTACTGGTCCAATGTGCATGTCAACACATGTCCGCACGGCGTGCCGTATTTCATTTCGTGGCACCGCGGCTATCTGTACTACTTCGAGCAGCAGTTGCGCAGCGTGTCCGGCAACCCCTACCTGACGCTGCCGTATTGGGACTATTACTCGTACGCGACCTTGCCGACGGAATTTACCGATCCGGCACCGGGCAATCCGCTGTACATGCCCAGGCAGAGTTCGAACGTGTACGGTGCGCTGAGCCTGGCGCCATTCGCGTCAACGGTGCGCAATTTTCAGCGCGGCAAAAGCAATGCGTTCGAGCCGAGCATCGAAGACGTGCACAACCCCGTCCATGATCTGATCGGCGGGGTCATGACCACGATGCAGTCGCCGCTCGACCCCATTTTTTTCCTGCATCACGCCAGCGTCGACCGCTTGACCCATGCATGGTCTCTTTTATCCGGCAAGACCATGCCCAAGTCAGCGAATCCGTATTCGTCGACCAACAGCGATGTCTACTGGGCGGGCAACCATGCGTATGCGAGCGGTCTGAGCATCGAGCGCTACAAGACCAGAATCCCCGGCTGGCTGGGCACGAGCTATGCGTCCAACGCGGTGCCGACGACGCTGCCGCCGGTCCCTGCCGCGGCGGCGGCCCGCGCTGCGCTGTTGGAGCGGCCGCCGTTCCAGTCGTTCAGGACGGTGGCGGGGCGCCGCCTGTCGAGCACACGGCGCTCAGTGAGTGGCGTAGCGCAAGTGCCGTTCGATGAGCAATCGGTGTCGGTGCTGCTGCGGCTGGGGAAAAGCGATGCGGCAGAACTGGCGCGGGTGGTTGCGCTGTGCCGTGATCGTGGTGAATACGATTCCAGCGTCGATTCCAGCATCGATTCCAGCGTCGATTCTCGACAGATGCCGGGGATGGTCAAGCTGGTGTTTGACAACTTGTCGGTGGGCGCGGCGGCGAAGAAGGGTGGCTTTTTCTATGCGCTGTATCTCGACATGCCGGCCATGGTCGCGTCGCAGGCGGAGCGTGAGGCGTCGCTCATTGGCACGCTGGGCGCATTCCAGATCGCCGCCGCAGCGCACCACGGCAAGCCACGGATCGAATTCGATGTGTCGTATCTGCTGGCGCGACAAGACCGCGTCAATTTCGGCGAGCTCGCGTTGTCCTGGGTGCGTGTCGATGGCGATCGTCCGCCGGCAGGGAAGGCGATCCTCGCCAACGAGATCCGGGTTGAACTTGCGTTCGCCCCGGACGATGCGCATGTGTTGTCAGGCGATGCCGAGGATATCGAACGGCAGCATCTGTAGACGGCCAGGCAGACCAGGGCTGATCTGTAGACGGCCAGGCAGACCAGGGCTGATCTGTAGACGGCCAGGCAGATCAGGGCTGCGGTGTTGGTTCGCGGCCCTGGCCTGCGTCAGCGGTGCTTACGCAGGCAGCTTCAGCTCGCCATTGATCAGGCGGGCGATTCGCAGCGGATTGCCGTCCTTCAGTGCATCGGGCAGCAGGCCGGCCGGCACGTCCTGGTAGCACACGGGGCGCAGGAAGCGTTCGATGGCGGTCGCGCCCACAGATGTGCTGCGTGGATCGGTCGTGGCCGGGAACGGGCCGCCGTGCACCATTGCATGCGCTACCTCGACGCCGGTCGGGAAGCCATTAAACAGGATGCGGCCGACCTTGCGCTCCAGCAGCGGCAACAGGGCGCCGGCCAGCGCATGGTCGCTTGCGACCGCATGCACGGTGGCCGTCAGCTGGCCTTCCAGATGGCGCGTGACGGCCAGTAGCTCTCCCTCATCCTGGCACGCGATCAACAGCGAGACCGGGCCGAAGATTTCTTCTTCCAGCGCCGGATTGGCCAGGAACGTGGCAGCATCGCATTCGTACAGCGCCGCTTTCGCCGCGCAGCCCGCGCCCTCGCTGCTGCCGTGCGCGACGAGCGTCACACCCGCGATGCCGGCGCGAATGCCGACCGCGTCCGTATAGGCGGTATGGATGCCCGCGGTGAGCATCGTGCCCGCCGGCTTGAGCTGCAGCGCTGCCGTTGCCGCAGCGCGGAACGCATCCAGCTGTGGCCCGGCTACGCCGATGACCAGGCCCGGGTTGGTGCAGAACTGGCCGACGCCCATCGTCAGCGAATCGACGAACGCGCCTGCCAGCGCGGCGCCGCCGCTTGCCAGGGCGCCCGGCAGCAGGTAGACCGGATTGATGCTGCTCATTTCGGCGTAGACGGGAATCGGTTCCTTGCGGCGGCTGGCGATTTGCGCCAGCGCCAGCCCGCCTGCGCGCGAACCGGTAAAGCCGACGGCGCGGATCGCCGGATGGCTCACGAGGTCGCCACCGATCATGTTGCCTTCGCCAATCAGCAGCGAGAACACGCCTTCGGGCATGCCGCAGTCGAGCGCTGCCTGCAACACGGCCTTGCCGACCAGCTCGGACGTGCCCAGGTGCGCATTGTGGGCCTTGACGACGACCGGGCAGCCGGCCGCAAGTGCCGAGGCGGTGTCGCCACCGGCCACGGAAAACGCGAGCGGGAAGTTGCTGGCCCCGAACACGGCGACCGGGCCCACGGGGATCTTGCGCATGCGCAGGTCAGCGCGTGGCGGCGTGCGTTCGGGCAGGGCCGAGTCGAGCGTCGCTTCGAGGAACAAGCCGTCACGCACGACCTTGGCGAACAGGCGCAGCTGACCGACGGTGCGGCCACGCTCGCCTTCGAGGCGCGCCGTTGGCAAACCGCTTTCCTGGCTGGCGCGCTCGATCAGCGCCGGTCCCAGGTCGATAATGCGCTGCGCGATCGTTTCAAGAAAATTGGCGCGCTCTTCCAGGCTCAGCGCGCGGTACGGCTCGACGGCAGCGTCGGCCAGCAGGCAGGCACGGGCCAGGTCGTCGGACGTGGCAAGACCGAACGCAGGTTCAAGTTCCTGCTTCGTGCCCGGGTTGTAAGCACGGACGGTGCCGGCTTCGCCGCGCACGATGCGCCCGCCAATGATCATTTCTCCGTTGATGTTCATGCAATCTCCTGTGTTGAATTCGTGTAGGTCGCCAATGTTATACGCAATCATCATTGCGTGGAGAAGTTGGCCGACATCGAAGTTCGTATCCTGAATTTTATTTGTTAGCGCGAACATTCTGCTTGCCAGCACCGGCTGGATTGTTTAGCATGGTTTGCAGCAAGCTAATAGTCGCACCCACACGCGACACATAAAAACAATCAGGAGACACCATGCCTTCCACGTACGCGCGCCAGCTTGGCGTGTTCGTGGGCGCGGTCGCGGCCATCGTCGTCGGGGCCGCCGCCACGGCCACGGCCACCGTCACGAATGCAACGACTGCAGCGACCACGACGCCATCCTCCGGCGCCGGCGTAGCGGCGACTGCAGCGACTGCATCGACCATCGCCTATGTCTGGGACAGCGTCGCCATCGGCGGCGGCGGTTTTGTGACGGCCGTGGTGCCAAGCCGCAGCGAGCCGGAAGTCGCCTATGCGCGCACCGACGTCGGCGGCGCCTATCGCTGGAGCGCAAAAGAGGGTCGCTGGTATCCGCTGCTCGACTGGGTTGGCGAAGACCAGACGGGTTTCCTGGGCATCGATGCACTCGCCGTCGATCCGCACAACGCCGGCAATATCTGGCTGCTGGCCGGCATCGCTTACCTGAACGGTGGCCGTACCGCCATCCTGCGCTCGACCGACTACGGCAAGACCTTCGACGTCGTCGATGTCACCGCCCAGTTCAAAACCCACGGCAACGGCTTCGGCCGGCAGAATGGCGAACGGCTCGCTGTCGATCCGGGATCAGCGCAAGGATCAACTCAAGCATCAACTCAAGCATCAACTCAGTCACCAAATACACGCCTGTACCTCGGCTCCCGCCGCAACGGCCTGTTCACCAGCAACGACGCCGGCAAGTCTTGGCAGAGAAACGACGCGCTGCCTGTGACGACAACGCCGAACGACGTCGGCCTGAACATCGTGCTGCCCGATCCTGCCAGCGTGCAGGCCGGCCACGCGCGCCGGGTGTTCGTCGGCGTTTCGCGCTTTGGCAGCGTCGGTCCCAATCTGTACCGCAGCGACGATGCCGGCGCGAGCTTCCAGCCGGTGACAGGCGGGCCGGCGGGCCTGATGCCACAACGCGCCGCGCTCGATGGTGCGGGCAACCTGTACATCGCCTACGCCGACGGCGCCGGTCCGCATCCGGACAAAAGCGGTACCGAGCCGATGCAACGGGGCCAGGTCTGGCGCTACAAAACCGCCACTGGCGCCTGGACCGACATCACGCCGGCCGGCTGGACGCGCCCGTTCGCCGGCATCAGCGTCGACCCGGCCAATCCGCGCCGGCTCGTCGTCTCGACCATCAACACATTCATCCCCCAGGGCGACGCCAAGGGCGACCGCATCCTGGTATCGAACGACGCCGGTGCCACCTGGACCGACGTGATTGCGCGCGGCTTCCGGCGCGACGCCGCCGGCGTGCCATGGCTCGAAGGGCACGCCATCCACTGGGCCGGGTCGGTCGAATTCGATCCCCGCGATCCCCGCGCGGTCTGGGTCACGTCCGGCAACGGCATCTTCCGCACCGAAAATATCGACGCCGTCCCGGCCACCTGGACGTTCACGGTCAAGGGGCTGGAAGAGACGGTGCCGCTTGGCCTGGTCAGCATGCCGGGCGCGCCGCTGGTGTCCGCCATCGGCGACTACGACGGCTTCGTGCATGACGACCCGGCGCGTCATGGCCGGATCCACAAGCCTGAAATCGGCACTACCACGGGCCTGGACGCGGCGGCGCGCCGGCCCGGCACCCTGGTGCGGGTTGGCGACGCGATGCTGGTCACGCGCGACGGCGGCGCCACCTGGAACAAGACGCCGGCGATGCAGGGCAAGCGGGGCCAGATTGCCATCTCGGCCGACGGCGCCACGCTCGTGCACACGCCGCAGGACTCGACGACCTCGTTCCGCTCCGGCGACACGGGCGCGACCTGGACCCCGGTCGCAGGCCTGACGGGCAACCGGATGCGCGCCGTGGCCGATCCGGTGCGAGCGAACGTGTTCTACGCGTATGATGACAAGGCCCTGGTGGCCAGCAGCGACAGCGGCGCCACGTTCACGGCGCGCGCCAGCCTGCCTTCGGGCGGCTCGCGCCTGATCCGCGCGGCGCCCGAACGTGAAGGCGACTTGTGGGCCCCGCTCAAGCAGGGTGGCCTCGCGCGCTCGATCGATGGCGGCGCCAGCTTCAAGCCGGTATTCGATATCGACTATTGCGGCGCGGTCGGCTTCGGCAAGGCTGCACCGGGCAAAACGTATCCGACGGTGTTCATCTGGGGCAGCGTGAAGGGCGTGCGCGGCATCTACCGCTCGCTCGACACGGGCGCCACCTGGCAGCGCATCAACGATGACGCGCACCAGTATGGCGGTCCTGGCGACGGCCACTTCATCGTCGGTGACATGAACCGCTTCGGCGTTGTCTACATGAGCACTGCCGGACGCGGCATCGTGCACGGAAAGCCTGTTACCCAATGACCTTGAATCACACGCTGCGCCTGGCGCTTGCCGCCACCAGCCTTGGCTTCGGCCTGACCTTTGCCGGCGCCGCGCTGGCCGCACCCGACCTCGTCTTGCGCTACCACGCGCCCGCGCAGGACAACGACACCGGCTGGGAGAAGGAAGCTCTCCCGATCGGCAATGGCCGCATCGGCGCCATGGTGTTCGGCCAGCCGGGCCGCGAACACCTGCAATTCAACGACATCACGCTCTGGACTGGCGACGACAAGACGATGGGCGCATTCCAGCCGTTTGGTGACGTGCTGGTCGACCTGCCAGCCCATGCGACCGGCGTGACCAACTACCGCCGCACGCTCGACCTGGTACGCGGCGTGCACACGGTCACTTACACGCACGATGGCGTGAACTACAAGCGCGAAGCCTGGGCCAGTTATCCAGCCCAGGTGATCGTCTTGCGCCTGTCTGCCGACAAGCCGGGCCGCTACACGGGCAGCGTCGCGCTGACCGACCGCCACGGCGCCAATCTGGCCGTCAGCGGCAACCGCCTGTACGCGGCCGGCACGCTGGCCGGCTTTGTGTTGCCCGACCAGGCGCCAAGCACGAATGTGATGTCGTATGCGAGCCAGGTGCAGGTGCAGAATGACGGCGGCAAGCTGGCCGTCGACGGCAAGCGGATCGGCTTTGCGAATGCAAATTCGGTGACGCTGGTGCTGGGCGCCGGCACCAGTTTCGTGATGGATCCGTCGCGCCGCTTCGAGGGCGGCCACCCGCTGGCGCGCGTGACGCAGCAAGTCAGCACGGCCGCCGCGCGCCCTGTCGACGAGCTGCGCGTCGAACACGAACGCGATCTGGGCGGCCTGCTCAAGCGCGTCGAGCTCGACCTGGGCCCGACGCTCGCCGAACGCCGCGCGCTGCCAACCGATGCGCGCCTCCTGGCCTATACGCGCGAAGGCGGCGACCCGGAACTCGAAGCCCAGTATTTCCAGTATGGCCGCTACCTTCTCACCGCCAGTTCGCGCGGCTCGCTGCCGGCCAATCTGCAGGGCCTGTGGAACAACAGCTATGCGCCGCCATGGAATGCGGACTACCACACCAACATCAACGTCCAGATGAATTACTGGCCGGCCGAGGTGACCAACCTCTCCGAGCTGGCCGAACCGTTCTTCGGTTTCGTGAACGGCCTGGCGCCGGTCTGGCGTCAGCAGACGGCGCAGGAATTCAAGGGCAAGGATGGCAAGCCAATACGTGGCTGGACGCTGCGTACCGAGTCGAACCCGTTCGGCGCGATGGGCTACCTGTGGAACAAGACGGGCAACGCCTGGTACGCCCAGCACTTCTGGGAGCATTACGCGTTCACGCGTGACGAACGCTTCCTGCGCGAGACCGCCTATCCGATGATGAAAGAGGCCGCCGCGTTCTGGCAGGACTACCTGAAGGTGCTGCCCGACGGACGCCTGGTGGCCCCGCAAGGCTGGTCACCCGAGCATGGCCCGGTGGAAGACGGCGTCGCCTACGACCAGCAGATCGTCTGGGACCTCTTCAACAATACCGTCGAAGCGGCTGGCATCCTGGACGTCGATCCCGAACTGCGCGCCGAGCTGACGAACATGCGCGACCGCCTGGCTGGCCCGCGCATCGGCAGCTGGGGCCAGCTGCTCGAGTGGCTGGACGAAAAGCACGACCCGGTGCTCGATACGCCCCATGACACGCACCGCCACGTGTCGCACCTGTTCGCGCTGTTCCCGGGCCGCCAGATCGGGCCCGTCAAAACGCCGGAGCTGGCCGCGGCCGCCAAGCGCACGCTCGAAGCGCGCGGCGACGCCGGCACTGGCTGGGCGATGGCGTGGAAGATGGCGTTCTGGGCCCGCCTGCATGACGGCGAACGCGCTCACCGCATGCTGCGCGGCGTGCTGGCCGCGCCGGGCGCCCGCGCCGCCGAACAGGGCGGTATCTTCTCGGAACATAACAATGCGGGCGGCACCTACCCGAACTTGCTCGATGCGCACCCACCATTCCAGATCGACGGCAATTTCGGCGCCACCGCCGCGATGGCCGAAATGCTCGTGCAATCGCACGCAGGCGAAATCCAGGTCTTGCCGGGGTTGCCGAAAGCGTGGGCCACCGGCTCGGTCAAGGGCTTGCGCGCACGCGGCGGCTTCGAAGTCGACATCGTCTGGCGCAAGGGACTGCTGAAGAACGTCACAGTACGCGCCCCGTCGAACGACGGCAAGGTCAAGCTGCGCTACGGCGCCTGGGTGACCGAAGTCGAGCTCAAACAAGGGCAGAGCCGCACCGTGTCTGCCTCGCTGTTCAAATAAAAAAACGACACCACGAAGGAGACAACCCGCATGAAGCTGAACCAGATCGCCCGCCGCCTGACGCATCTCGCGCCGCTGTGCCTGGCCTTGACGGCGCATGGCGCGCTGGCTGCGCCCGAGCTGCCCCGCCTCGAGAGCAAGGACGGCCGCCACGCGCTGATCGTCGACGGCGCGCCGTTTACGATGCTGGCCGGCCAGGCCCACAACTCCAGCAACTACCCGGCGGCCTTGCCGAAGGTCTGGGCCGCGCTGAAGGATGCAGGCGCCAACACGCTCGAGATGCCAATCGCGTGGGAACAGATCGAACCGAAGGAGGGCAGCTTCGACTTCAGTTTCCTCGACACGCTGGTGAAACAGGCGCGCGACAACAAGATCCGCCTCGTGATCGTCTGGTTCGGCACCTGGAAAAATACCGGACCAGGCTACCTGCCGGAATGGGTCAAGTTCGACAACGCGCGCTTTCCGCGCATGAAGGACAAGGACGGCAAGACCGTCTACAGCCATTCGCCGTTCGCCGAAGAGACGCTGGCGCTGGATCGCCGCGCATTCGTGCGCATGATGGAGCACATCAAGAAGATCGACAGCGCGCACCGCACCGTCATCCTGGTGCAGGTCGAGAACGAAGTCGGCACGTACGGCGTGGAGCGCGACTACGGCGCGCGCGCGCAGGCCGCGTTCGCGCAGCCCGTGCCGGCCGCTGTCGTGGCGCGCCAGACGCCGAAGGTCCAGGGTGTCACGAGCGGGACCTGGACTCAGGTCTATGGCGACTACGCCGCCCAGTACTTCCATTCGTGGGCGATCGCCAGCTACATCGAGTCGATCGCCAAGGCCGGCCGCGCGGTCTACGACTTGCCGATGTTCGTCAATAACGCGCTGCGCGAACCGGCGCTGGACGGCAAACCTGCGGCGCTGTGGAAGGACGGCGGGGGCTTTGCCAGCGGCGGGCCAACCTACGACGTGCTCGATATCTACAAGGTGGCGGCGCCCCACATCGACTTCGCCGCGCCCGACATCTACATGCCCGAATCGAAAAAGGTCACGGCGATCCTCAAGTCGTTCCAGCGGCCCGACAACGCATTGATGATCCCGGAGATGGGCAATGCGCCCGGCTACGCGCGCTATGTGTACCAGGCGCTGGGCATGGGCGCAATCGGCGTGGCCCCGTTCGGCCTGGATTACGCGGATTACAGCAACTACCCGCTGGGCGCCAAGCACACCGACAAGCGGATGGTCGAGCCATTCGCCAAGGTATATGGCGTGTTCGCACCGATGACGCGCCAGTGGGCGCGCTGGGCGTTCGAAGGCCGTACCTACGGCGTGGCCGAGGGCGACGACCGCGCCGCACAGACGGTGGCCATGAAGGGGTGGACGGCGAACGTGTCGTTCCGCGAATTCCAGTTCGGCGAGCGCCAGTACCTGAAGGACAAGAACGAGTACCAGTCGGGCACCGAGCAGCCAGGCGGCGGCGTCGCGTTCGCACAGATCGGCGACAACGAATTCGTCATCGTCGGCCAGCAGGCGCGCGTGAAACTCTCCGGCAGCGGCGCCAACGACGGCAAGCCGTCGATGCTGGCGCGCGTGGAAGAAGGGCGCTTCGACGCGAATGGCAAATGGGTCATGGAGCGCAACTGGAATGGCGACCAGACCGACTACGGTTTGAATTTGCCGGCCACGCCGACCGTCCTCAAGGTCCGGCTGGGCACCTACACCGAGTAAGCATAACAAGTACTAAGCATAACAAGTACACAACAGGAGATCGACAAATGCGTATGACACAAGTGGCGGCCGCAGTTCTGATGCTGGCGGCAACGGGGGCCGATGCCGGCACCTTCCAACAGACCGCGACCGGTATCGAAGTCAAGCCCGACAGCGGCGCCAAGGTGGTGCGGCTGAACCTCATGAGCGACAACATCGTCCAGGTGGTCAAGCTCGACCAGGCCGACAAGACGCTCACGCCGTCTCTGATGACGGTCGCCAAGCCGTGCGCGAGCAGCTGCGCCTTCACCGTCACGCCCGGCAAGGACTCAGTCCAGCTCAAGGCCGGCAAGATCGCCGCCACCGTGTCGCTCAAGGATGGCCAGGTCGCCTTCTTCGATGCGAACGGCAAGCGCTTCCTGGCGCAGGCGTCCGAATCGATGCAGCCCGTAAACGTGGGCGGCAAGCCGTTCCTGGCGATCAAGCAGGGCTTCAACCACGGTACGAAGGATGCGTATTACGGCCTGGGCCAGCACCAGAACAACCAGATGAACTACAACGGCGAAGACGTGCTGCTCCAGCAGCACAATATGATCGCCGCGGTGCCGTTCGTCGTGTCCGACAAGGGCTATGGTGTCCTGTGGGACAACAATTCGATCTCGCGCTTCGGCGACCAGACGCCGTACGATCTGATGTCGCGCGACCTGGTGCTGCGCGGCGCCGATGGCAAGAGCGAAGGCCTGACGGCCCGCTACTACATCGGTGGCAAGCTGGCGCTCACGCGGCAAGAGAAAGACATCGATTATCAGTACCTGAAGGACCTCGACGAGAACTGGCCGAAAGAACTCGGCCCGCACAAGGACCTGAAGGACGTGCGCGTGGTCTGGGAAGGCACGATGAGCAGCGACAAGCCAGGCGTGCACAAGATGCAGCTGTATTCGTCGGACTATGCGACGCTGACGGTCGACGGTAAGCAGGTCATGGACGTGTGGCGCATGGGCTGGAACCCGTGGTACCACAACTTCGAAGTCAAGTTCGCCAGGAACAAGCCGGTCAAGCTGCACCTGGAGTGGAAGCCGTCGGGCGGCATGGTCGCGATCACCCACAACAATCCGCTGCCGGCGCCGGAGCGCCATTCGCTGACGCTGTCGTCCGAGATCGCCGAAGCGATCAACTACTACGTCATCAGCGGCGAGAACATGGACCGTGCGATTGCCGGCTACCGCCACCTGACCGGCCAGCAGCCGATGATGCCGAAGTGGTCGTACGGCTTCTGGCAATCGCGCCAGCGCTATGAGACGCAGCAGCAGCTGCTCGACACGGTCACCGAATACCGCAAGCGCGGCTGGCCGCTCGATAACATCGTGCAGGACTGGTTCTACTGGCCCGAGGACGGCTGGGGTTCGCACGATTTCGACAAGAAGCGCTTCCCGAACCCGAAGGGCATGGTCGACGCGGTGCACAAGCAGAACGCGCGCATCATGCTGTCCGTGTGGGGCAAGTTCTACGCCAATACCGACAACTACAAGGAGCTCGAGTCCAAGGGCTATATGTGGACCAAGAACGTCGAGAATGGCTCGCGTGACTGGGTCGGCAAGGGTTACCTGAACAGCCACTACGATCCGTATACCAAGGAAGCGCGCGACATCTACTACCGCCAGCTCAAGACCAAGCTGGTCGACCTGGGCTTTGACGCCTGGTGGATGGACAATACCGAGCCTGACGTGCTGTCCAACAGCCGCCTGGAAGACTTCAAGGAACTGATTGGCCCGACCGTGTATGGCGCCGGCGAAATCACGTTCAATCCGTACAGCCTGGTGAGCACGGGCGCGATGGCCGATGGCCTGGCGCGCGACCAGCCGGACAAGCGCCAGTTCATCCTGTCGCGTTCGGGCTTTGCCGGCATCCAGCGCAATTCGGTGGCCGTGTGGAGCGGCGACACGGTCGGCCGCTGGAACAACCTGTTCGACCAGATCGCATCGGGCACGAACATGTCGATGTCGGGCATCCCGAACTGGACCCACGATATCGGCGGCTACGCGCAGGAAGTGCGCTACCAGACGGGCGACGTGGGCTCGGCCCAGGAAAACCGCGTCACCTCGCGCGCCGAAGCCAATCCCGAAGACATGAAGGAATGGCGTGAGCTGAACCAGCGCTGGTTCCAGTTCGGCGCCTTCACGCCGCTGTTCCGCTCGCACGGTGAAGTGGTCAAGCGCGAGATCTACAATATCGCCAATGGCGACGACACCATGCGCGACAATATGGTGTGGTACCTGAAGCTGCGCTATCGCCTGATGCCGTACATTTACACGATGGCGGCCGACACGCACTACGGTTCGGGCACGATGATGCGTGGCCTGGTGATGGACTTCCCGTACGACGAGAAGGTCAAGAACATCAAGGACCAGTACATGTTCGGTCCATCGTTCCTGGTGGCGCCGGTGTACGCGTACAAAGCCACGTCGCGCCAGGTGTACCTGCCGGCGGGCGCGGACTGGTATGACTTCCATACGGGCGAGCGCTTCAAGGGCGGCGCCACGCGCACCGTGCAGGCGCCGCGCGAGCGTATGCCGCTGTTCGTCAAGGCCGGCTCGGTCATTACGGCGGGCCCGGTGACGCAGTACGTGGATGAAAAGCCGGATGCGCCGGTCACGCTGTTCGTGTATGCAGGCGCCAATGGCGAAGCCACGCTGTACGAGGATGACGGCGTGACCAATGCCTACGAGCGTGGTGAAGCCAGCCGCATCCGCATCGCCTACGACGACAAGACCGGCGTCGTGCAGATCGGCGAGCGCGCCGGCCAGTACAAGGGCATGCCGATGAAGCGCGAGTTCAAGGTACGCGTCATCAAGCCGGGCGTGTCGACGGCGGAGAACCTGGACGCGGCCGACAAGACCGTGGTCTATGACGGCAAGCCGGTGACCATCAAGCTGTAATCACTACGGCGCTTACCAACAGCCGGGTGCGAGCGCGTACCCGGCTTTTTTCGTACTGACCTCCATGAAAAATCTCGCGTATTCATTCGCCCTGGCCGCCTTGCTGCACTTGGGACCAGCTGGCGCTGCCAACCAGATTGCGGCGGACCATCCGCATCTGGCCTACACGGGCCGCATCGACATGGCCGATGCGAAGGCGCCGGTCCTGAGCTGGCCCGGCACGTCGATTGCTGCCAACTTCACGGGGACCTCGCTGGCGATCGTGCTGGACGACCAGAACGGCAAGAATTACTTCAATGTGTTCGTCGATGGCGACACCGCGCGGCCGGTCATCCTGCAGCTGGAGAAGGGCAGCAAGACCTACCTGGTTGCCAATGGCCTGGCACCGGGCGCGCACCGTTTTCTGCTCACCAAACGCACTGAGGGCGAGGAGGGCGCGACCGTCTTCAAGGGCATCGAGCTCGATGACAAGGCGACGCTGGCGCTGCCGCCCCCACGGCCCAAGCGCAGGATCGAATTCTTTGGCGATTCGATCACGAGCGGCATGGGCAATGAAGCGCCTGACGACGGGCGGGACGACCTGGGCAAGGACAAGAACAACTACCAATCCTATGCGTCGATCGCGGCGCGCCAGCTCGGTGCCGAAGCGCACATCACGTCGCAAAGCGGCATCGGCGTGATGATCAGCTGGTTCCCGTTCACGATGCCGGATTTTTATGACCAGATGAGTGCCGTCGGCGACAACGACAGCCGCTGGGACTTCAAGCGCTGGACGCCCGACGTGGTCGTCATCAACCTGATGCAGAACGACAGTTGGCTGATCGGGCGCGACCACAAGCTGCAGCCGGAACCGACGGATGCGCAGCGCGTCGCGGCGTACCAGGCGTTCGTTGCCCGCGTGCGCGCGCTGTATCCGAACGCCTATATCGTCTGCGCGCTGGGGAGCATGGACGCGACCCGCGTCGGCTCCGTGTGGCCGGGCTACGTCACGTCGGCGGTGGCGAACCTGCGCGCATCAGGCGACGCGCGCATCGATACGCTGTTCTTCCCGTTCACCGGCTATGGCCAGCACCCGCGCGTCAGGCAGCATCAGGCCAACGCGGATCTGCTGACCGCGTTCATTCGATCGAAAATGGGTTGGGCGCGGGCTGAATAACGGCGCAGTGCCTGTCATGCCACGAGCGAGAACGTCGCACTCTCGCCAGCGCGGATCGTCGTTTGGAGATGCGTCGTTCCCGCCATGCGGGCCAGCACATGATCGAGGCAGTAGGTTGCAAGGTGGATGCGGGCCTGGTCCGGTCGGAAGTGATCCCATAACACGCTGAACCTGAAGTCGGTATTGCGTTCGTCGCTGGTGGCAGTCGCCTGTTGCCCGTCTGATGTCGATGCCTGCACCTCGAATGCCGCGTGGAGGCGTGGCCTGGCGCGAATTGCAGCGGCCATGGTGTCGGTGATCGAAAAATCGGTTTGGGTCGATGGCGGCTCGTCAGGGAACAGGTCCTCGAACGTCTTGCCTGCATCGCCCATCGCGTCATCGTGGTTCAGGTGGACGCGCACGATGTCTTCCGGCTGCAGGGGATGGTCCATCAGCCAGGTCAGATGGCCGCAGCCGCCTTCGTCGTAATTACCACCCATCGCATCGACGACGGCTTTCGACGCCCGGTCGAGCGCGCCGTGCACGGATACGTCCATGACGCGCATTGACGCCAGGTTGATCGTCGCGATCCGCACGTTATTGACGTTGACAGCAATATGTGGCATGGCGCTGGTTATCTGATGTGATAACCAACTTTAGCACGTTAAACGGGCGTCGATGACACCTGCTAAGCGTTGTTCTAAGCAACGTCTTTTTCATTAAGAAGCTCTTCTGCGCGAGTGTGCACCTTCAACAATTCATCAAGCGGCAGTAACGTGTTCCGGTACGCACGCAACGCCGTATCCATCATGCGGTACGACCGGAAAAACCGGCCTGACCTGACCTGCGGATTGGCGAACGTGATGGTGCCAAGGCAAATTGTTGCAGCGACCGCGAAAACGGGCGCGAGATCACCGGTGACGTTGGTTGCAGCGCTAAGCGCCGAGAACACGATGCCAAGAATGCCCACTAGCCAGTGTGTCCGCTCCCACCAGACGCCGTTCCAATGCCAAAGGTCTAGCTTATCTTGTAATTCTTCCGCTGCCGATTTCGCTGTAAAAGGGATAGTGGTCATGAGAAACTCCCGCGCTTGACTTGGGTGGCGATCATTGTGCGATCAATTCAGTACCCAACGATCGGCTATCGACTGATTTTTCTAACGCCAGCCTCGATTAAATCGCCGCCCGCCCGCGCTCCAATTGAGTTTTATCAAAGTATGTGGCCGGAATAGCTTGATAACAGTTTCGTCGAGCACATGCCTAAAGATTATTGCGAATAGCTGAAATAGCCGGGGTCGAATAGCCGGGGTCAAATAGCCGGGGTCAGGTCTGACATTTGGACACGAGCTTAACAGTACGTCTATTTACGGATGACTGTTTGAAAGGTCTACGGAAGAGCTCGTGTCCAAATGTCAGACCTGACCCCGCTGTTGGCTGTGACCCCGCTGTTGTGACCCCGCTGTTGGTTGCTTGACCCTGCTGTTGCTGTTCCGCGTCAGGTACGACCGCGGCAGCGCAGCCCTGCGGACGGCGTTCATTCGCCGCAAGTTGGGCGGGAGGCGGACCGCGCACAGCGGTGCAAGCGTGCCGAGGCGGCCGGTACAACATGCTAATATGACCACGTTTGATGGGGTGCGAGCAAGTAGGCGCGCCTCATCCTGTACCTCTTTACATGGTTGTGGAATGGCAAACGTCAAGGCTCCCGAATCGCATATTGCAGTTGCACCAGGTGTTGCAGGGCAGCACTCTGGGCGCGCCCGTTCGCCGGTCCGGCTGTAAGCGGGTGGACGCCGCCTTCACGCAAGAGCGCCTGCTACAGGTCCTCGACGTCGTCACTGCCCTGGCTGGCCTCGACAGTGTCGACGATGTCGTGCAGCTGTCGTTGAGCCGCATCCCCGCGATTCTGCCGATCGACCCATCCGCACTGGCCGCGATCTTTCACACGCTGCTCCAGCCTGGCCGGGATGCGCCCTCTGTGCAACAGCTCGAGCAGGCTCTGGGCACCGGCGCTGCCACCCACACGCACGCATTCACGTCGCACGAACGCGCGCTTGCGCATCACGTCTGGGTGGCCATCGGCGCGGCTCTGGCACGCATTGGCCAGGCGCGCGCCAGCGACGCCTTGCGTGAACGAGTCGCCACTCTCGAGCAGCGCTGCGCCCCGCGCGCCCTTGCGCCGGACCGTGCATGGGCCGTGAGCCTGGAGCCACTGTGCATCATCGATGCCAATGGCTATGTCGAGTTGGCCAATCCGGCGTGGCAGACGGTGCTCGGCTGGACCGAAGCCGAGATGTCCAGCCAGCCATTTACGGCCTTCGTGCACCGTGACGACCTCGCAGCGACGGAGGCGGCCTGGATCAAGGCAAGTGAGCGGGGGCAGGCGGTCGTGCGTTTCGAAAACCGCTACCGCACGAGTGGCGGGGTCTGGCGCTGGCTGTCATGGGTTGCCGTGCCGGAGGATGGCAAGGTGTACTGCGCCGCGCGCGACGTCACCGACGAAAAAATGCAGCGCGAAGCGTTGATTCTCCGCACGCGCGAACGTGACGTGCTGGCCGCGGTGTTCCAGGCCACCGATCTGCTGTTGCAGGTGATCGATGCAGACTACCGCTTCCTGGCGATCAACCAGGCCAGCATCGATGACTACTGGCGCATGTTCCAGCGCCGTGTCGCGGTCGGCGATCGTCTGACCGACGTGCTGGCCGACCGGCCAGCGCAGTTGCAGCCAGCACTGGCGCTGTGGGACCGGGTACTGCGCGGTGAGGCGTTTTCGCTGCAGCAGACGTTCGGCGAGACCACGCCCGAGCAGCGCACCTGTGAAATGCGTTTCGAGATCTTGCGGGACCAGGACGGCAAGCAAATCGGCGCCTTCATGACGGCACTGGACGTGACCGAGTGGCATGTGCAGCAGCAAGCGCTGGTGGAAACGCAGGAGGCGCTGCGGCAGTCCCAGAAGCTTGAAGCGATCGGTCAGCTCACGGGCGGTGTGGCGCACGACTTCAACAACGTCCTGGCGGTGATCAAGTCGAGCATCGAGCTGCTGCGCCGGGTGCAGCTCGGCGACGAGCGCCGCCAGCGCTTCATGGACTCGATTTCCAGCGCGGTCACGCGCGGCGCCCGCCTGACCGGTCAGCTGCTTGCCTTTGCACGCCGGCAGGCTCTGCAGCCGGCCGTGTTCGACGTCGGGAACAGCACGCGTGCGATCGGGGAAATGATCGGGAGCCTGACCGGCGTCGGGGTCGAGGTGGTGCTCGACTTGCCCGACCAGGCCTGTTTCGTCAATGCGGATCAGAGCCAGTTCGATACCGCGCTGGTCAATCTCGCCGTCAATGCACGCGACGCGATGCAGTCGCGCGGCACGCTGTCGGTCAAGGTCGAATCGGTCGACGGCTTGCCGCAGCACGGTCTGCAGCCGGCAATCAGCGGCACGTTTGTGGCCGTGTCGTTGCACGACACCGGCGCTGGCATCGCGCCGGAAAATCTTGACAAGATTTTCGAGCCGTTTTTCACGACCAAGGGCGTCGGTCACGGCACCGGCCTTGGGCTGTCTCAGGTGTTCGGCTTTGCGCGCCAGTCAGGCGGCGATGTGCGGGTCGCGAGTACGCCAGGCGCAGGCACGACCTTCACGCTATACCTGCCGTGTGCAGACCAACCGCTTGCAGGCGGCAGCACGCCAGGCGTCCAGCACACGCTGCCCGGCGGTGGAGGACTGCGCATCCTGGCGGTCGAGGACAATCCCGACTTGCGCGCGATGGTCGAGAGCTCGCTGCATGAACTTGGCTACGTAACGACCATCGTGACCAGTGCGGAGCAAGCGCTGGCACTGCTGCGCGAAGATGCCGAACCCTACGCGGCAGTATTTTCCGATGTTGTCCTGCCGGGCATGACCGGCATCGACCTGGGGCGCGCGCTGGCGCGCCTGCAGATCGATATCCCCGTCGTGCTCACCAGTGGTTACAGCCACGTGCTGGCACAGGAGACGGACCACGGTTTCCTGCTGCTGCCCAAGCCCTACGCGCTGGACGATCTTGCGCGTCTTCTCCACGAGGCCGTGCGCCGGCGCGACCGCGCTGCAAGCGTTGCCAAGGTCAGTACGACCCATGCCATGACCCTCGTCGAAACCGTCTTTGGCCAGCCGGCGCACACGCCCGACGAAGGGGTCGAGCGTGTACGGCTGGCGGAGCTGGCAGCCCTGCACGTCATGGATACCGAAGAAGAAGCGGCCTATGACGAGCTGACGCACCTGGCCAGCGCGTTCTGCCAGACGCCGATCGCGCTGGTCTCGCTGGTCGACGACGAGCGTCAATGGTTCAAGGCGCGCGTGGGACTGCAGGCCCGTGAAACACCGCGCGAACACGCGTTCTGCGCCTACGCGATCGAGCAGCCGGAGCAGATCATGCAGGTCGTCGACGCGACACTTGATGCACGCTTCGTCGGCAATCCCCTGGTGACGGGCGATCCCGGCATCCGTTTTTATGCCGGCGCGCCGCTGGTGACGTCAACCGGTCAGGCACTGGGCACGCTGTGCGTGATCGATACCGAACCGCGCAAGCTGACCGTCCATCAGCTTGACGCGCTGCGCCTGCTCGCGGCGCGCGTCATCGAGCGTCTCGAGGCCCGGCGCGTGGCGCTGAACCTCGGGGCGCCACGCGACAGCGAGCCTTAACGCGCCGCGTCGAGTTGCAGCAGATAGACATCGTTCTCACGCAGCGGCAAGGCGGTGGCAAACATGCCATCGCGCCCGATCGTCACTGGCTGCTTCTTCAACGGCTTCCCGGTCGCCGTCGCCTTCAATGCAGCGACCTGCGGCCGCGTCAGCTGCTTGGGCGAGCCCATGCCGATATACGCAGTGAACGCATCGTTCTGCTTGTAGCCGACCTGCGACACCGTCATCGTGTAGGCCCCCGGCTTCAGGCCCCGCATCGCCACCTTGACCTGACCTTTGGATTTTGGCGGCAGATCCTTGATGAAGTACTGCTGGTTGTTGATCCCCGCCGGCAGCGTGTGCGAGTAATCCCACAGCAGCACCTGCGCGTTGCCCTTGTCGTCGAGCGTCGCCGTCGAATCCTGGTCCGCGTTCTTCAGTTCGCGATCGCCCAGCTGGTTGAGGAACTGGTAAGCAAAATAAGCCGGCTTCTTGATCCCCTGCGTGTTCATCAAGCCGAACCCGCCGTGGAAGGCTTCGAAACGCGGACCGGCTTCCTCGAAGATGTCGGTAAACACCCAGTACGACATCGACTGCACGGCGCCAGTGCTCTGCTTGAGCTTTCTCAGGATGTAGGCTGGCTGGTGGTAGCTGTCGTGGGTCGGGTCGGACGGCGTGTACGACGAGCTCCATTCGGTGTAGTGCAGCTCGAGCTTCGGCATGCTGGAGGCCTCGATTTCCTTGCGGTTCTTGAGCACGTCGTGGGTCACGGCCATCGGGTCGGTGCTCAGGACCGTGCCGGTGGTGCCGAATTCGTCGAGAAAGCCCTGGTTCACGCCGTAGGAGTGGGTGGAGACGAAATCGAGCGGCACACTGTTCTTGCTGGCGTAGCCGATCATCTCGGGGATCCAGTCGCCGCCCGCAGTGGCCGGACCGCCCACGCGGTACGACGCATCGACGCTCTTGACGGCGCGCGCGGCGTGCGCGTACAGCTTGAAGTATTCGTCCTGCGTGCCGGCCCAGAAGCCGTCCAGATTCGGTTCGTTCCAGACTTCGAAGTACCAGCTTGCCACTTCCGCCTTGCCATAGCGCTCGGTCCAGTGTGTGGTGAGCGCCTTGATCAGGCGTTCCCACTGCGCGTAGTCGCGCGGCGGCGTGACGTTGCCGCGCCACCAGAAGATGGTCTTGGTGCCACTGGCCATGGCGGATGGCATGAAGCCCAGTTCCACGAACGGCTTGATGCCGACGCTCTGCAGATAGTCGAACAGGGCGTCGACGTACTGGAAGTTGTACTGCTCCTTGCCCTGCGCATCGATGCGGAAGACCGCCATGTCGTCGCTCAGCAGACCGTGCATGCGAATGTAGCGAAAGCCCGTGTCCTTGCGCAGTTCGGCCAGTTGCTGCTGCCAGTCGGCGCGCAAGCCCTCGTTGGCGCGGCCGGCGCCGACGGACAGGTTGAACATGCGATCGAGCTGGCCCTTGACCTGCGTGACGTCGACGTCAATAACACGTTGCTGCGCATGGGCCACCGCTGGCAGGGCAAGCAGCGTCGCCAGCGTCATGGTGGTAATCGTGTGCTTCATGGGGTCTTTTCTCCGGATGTGGGCGAGGGGCAGATGGGCGTGCGATGCGCTTGCGCCCGAAATGCCTTCGGCGTGCAGCCATAATCGAGTTTGAACAGCTTGTTGAAGTACGAGACGTGGTTGTAGCCGACCGTGTAGGCGATGTCGGTGATGCTGGCCGAATCGCGTTCGGCCAGCAGTCGCGCTGCTTCGGTCAGGCGCAGCCGGTTCAGGTAACCGGTGAACGTGCAACCCAGTTCGGCCTTGAGCACCTCGTTGACCTTGTTGCGGTTCACGCCAGCGCCATGCGCAACCGCGCCCAGCTCGAGCTCCGCATCGGCGAAACGGCTGGCGATGGCGTGCAGGATCGCGGATTTTTCGCGGTCCCGATGCGGGTCAAGCAGGCGCTGCTGGCAGGGCACGAGCGGTCGGTCTTTCAGTCGGTAGTCGCGTGTAGGTCTGCGATCAGCGCGCGCCGGCGGCAAACTCGCGCGCCGGCAGGCGCACCGTCACGGTCGATACCGGCGCATCGGCCGCCGTCGACAGGATCACGCGGTAATCGCCGGCGGCGATCTTCCAGCGGTTGCTGGCGCCGTCGAAGACTGCCAGCGTGCGCGGATCGATCGTCACTTCGCTGGTGCGGCTTGCGCCTGCGTCCAGTGCCAGCTTGTCCCAGCCACCGAGGCGCTTGGGCGCTTCCCAGCCGGCGCCCACTTTCGACACGTACACCTGCGGCACCGCCTTGCCGGCGCGCGCGCCGCTGTTGGCCACATTGAAGCGCACGCGGATGCTGCCGCCCGTCGCGTCGGCCTTCAGGTTCGTGTAGGTGAAGCTCGTGTACGACAAGCCGTGACCGAACGCGAACAGCGGCTTGTGGCCTTTCAGGTCGAACCACTTGTAGCCGACGGCCGCGCCCTCGATGTCGTAGTCGACGTCAAAGCGCGTGTCCTTCGGCAGGTCGATGCCGTCGATCTTCGGGCGCGGCAGCTGGTTCTCTGCCAGCGGGAAGGTCTGTGGCAGGCGACCCGACGCATCGACTTCGCCCGTCAGCACGCGCGCGATGGCTTCGCCGCCATTCGTGCCCGGATACCAGGCCTCCACCACGCCGGCCACGTCGTTCACCCACGGCATCGTGACGGGCGTGCCCGTTTGCAGCACGACGACGGTGCGGGCATTGGCCTTGGCCACCGCCGCGATCAGCGCGTCCTGGTTGTTCGGCAGCGCCAGCGTCGGCACGTCGGCCGCTTCGGATGTCCACTGCGTCGCGAACACCAGCACCATGTCGGCATTCGCCGCGACTTTCGCGGCTGCAGCGGCGTCCTTGCCATCGTGCCAGGTAATTTTGGCCTTGGTGCGCGCCGCCAGCGCCTTCATCGGCGAGCCTGGCAGGTAGACCATCGGACCTGGCCAGGCGGCCGGGCCTTCGTTCGGCACGGCCATGCCGCCGCGCGGATAGACCTGCGCCGAGCCGCCGCCCGACAGCACGCCCTTGTTGGCGTGCCCGCCAATGATGGCGATGCGCTGCACGTCCTTTGCCAGCGGCAGCACGTTGTCCTTGTTCTTGAGCAGCACGATCGCTTCTTCTGCGTCCGCCTGCGAAATCTTGCCGTGCGCCGTGTAGTCGATGTCCTTGGCCTGGACCTTGACCGGATGATCCAGCGCGCCGTGCGCGCCCAGCGCCCACAGGATGCGGGCCACCATGTCGTCCAGGCGGGCCTGCGGCACATGGCCGTTTTCGACGGCTTCCTTCAGCGCGCCGTCAAAGTAGGGCGACTTGTCGAACGGGTAGCCCGACTGCTGGTCCAGGCCCGCCAGCGCAGCGGGAATCGTCGAGTGGGCCGCGCCCCAGTCGGACATCACGTATCCCTTGTAGCCCCAGTCGCCCTTGAGCACCTTGTTCAGCAGGTGGTCGTTCTCGCAGCCATACGGCCCGTTGATGCGGTTGTACGAACACATGACCGAGCCCGGGTCGCCCCGTTCGATCGCGATCTGGAATGCCAGCAGGTCGGACATGCGGCCCGCGGCATCGTTGATCTTGACATTCAGGTGGTTGCGGCCCGTTTCCTGATCGTTATACGCGTAGTGCTTGAGCGTCGAGACGACATGGTTGGACTGCACGCCGCGAATCTGTTCGCCGGCCATGATCCCGGCCAGCAGCGGGTCTTCGCCCGTGTACTCGAAGTTGCGGCCATTGCGCGGCTCGCGCGCCAGGTTCACGCTTCCGCCCAGCATCACGTTGAAGCCCGACAGGCGCGCTTCCTTGCCGATCATCGCAGCGCCTTCGAACGCCAGCTGCGGATTCCAGGTGGCGGCCGTCGCAATCCCGGCGGGCAGCGACGTGCGCTCGCGCGCATCCTTGCCGGGTTGCGAGGCCACGCCGATGCCGGCGTCGGTCAGCCACTGCGGCGTGATGCCCAGGCGCTCGATGCCCTTGATGAAACCGGCTGACTGGGGCAGGGCGCCCTCGGGCGCTTTCTGGCCCTTGAATTCGGTGCCGAAGTAGCCGAACACCATGCCGATCTTTTCATCGAGCGTCATCTGGCTCACCAGTTTGGCAGCGCGCTGTTGGGCTGCATCCAGTGCAGCAGTCGGCGCAGCGGCTGGTGCTGCATGCGCGGCACCAAAGGCGAGGGCGGCGGCAAGGGCGATGGCCGAACGGCCGAAGGGCAAAGCTGGGTGCATGTGTATGTCTCCTTGAATTTTTATAATGGTGTTAGCAGCGCAGCGACCTTACCACCACGCACTGTAGATCGCGATCAGCGCGATGCAGATGACGGTCGCGCCGAACGCGAACCCCGGCTGCACCTTGAACATCGACGCTTCGACTTCGACGCCCTTGCTCTGCTCGAGGCCGGCCTTTGGCCACAGCTTGCTGATGATGACCATGCCGATGATGACGGCGACGAACACGATCGCCATCCGGTCCACGAACGGGATCTCGTAAATACCTGCGCTGTTTGGCACGGCAAACCCGATGGGCGCCAGGAACGACAGGTCCATCAGGCCGGGCAAAAATTTGAGGACGATCGAGCCGATAAAGCCGCCGACCGTGGCAAACATCGCTGCGCTCGCCGTGGCCGGCCGCCAGAAGAAGCCCATCAGGAACATGGCCAGGATGCCGGGCGAGACGAAGCCCGTGTATTCCTGGATGTACTGGAAGCCGCCTTTCTTGTCGATGCCCATGAATGGGGCAATCAGCACGGCCAGGAGCATGGCCACGACCACGGTCACGCGGCCGATCCAGACCATGCGCTGTTCGGAGATGCCCTTGTTGAAGGCTTTCTTGTGGATGTCGAACGTGTAGATGGTGGCGATGCTGTTGGCCTTGCCGGCCAGCGAGGCGACCACCGCCGCCGTCAGCGCGGCAAACGCGATGCCTTTCAGGCCCGTCGGCAGCAGCGTGAGCAGCACCGGATAAGCGCGGTCCGGGTTGACGTCCGCGCCGACGCCCATCGATGCGCCCAGCACGCCCTGCTGGTGCAGCACGAACGCGGCAATGCCCGGCAGGACGACGATCACGGGCATCAGGAGCTTGAGGCCGGCCGCGAACAGGATGCCCTTGCGCGCCGTGTGCAGGTCGGCGCCCAGCGCGCGCTGGATGATGTACTGGTTGCAGCCCCAGTAGTTCAGGTTCACGATCAGCATGCCGCCGATCAGGATCGACACACCAGGCAGGTCGAGGTAGTTCGGGTTGTCGCGCGTGAGCACCATGTCGAAGTGATCCGGCGCCACGCCCAGCAGGTGGTTGAAGCCGGCCATCACGCCGCCACCGCCATTGTTCTGCGCGACCAGGTCGAGCGCGAGCCAGGTGGTCACCAGGCCGCCGAGCACCAGGCACAGGACCTGGATCACGTCGGTGTAGCCGATGACCTTCATGCCGCCCAGCGTGATGATGACGGCAAATACAGCCAGGAATACCATGCAGGTCCAGACGTCGATGCCGGCGATGGCGCCGATGGCCAGCGCGCCCAGGTACAGGATCGAGGTCAGGTTCACGATGACGTACAGCGACAGCCAGAACAGCGCCATGACGGTGGCAACGGTGCTGCCGTAACGCTGTTCGAGAAACTGGGGCATCGTGTAGATGCGGTTGCGGCGGTAGATCGGCATGAAGAACACCGCCACCAGGATCAGCGTGAACGCGCCCATCAGCTCATAGACGGCGATTGCCATGCCCATCTTGAAGCCCGAGCCGCTCATGCCGATGAACTGCTCGGCCGAGATGTTCGACGCGATCATCGAGGCGCCGATGGCCCACCAGGTCAGCGAGCCTTCGGCCAGAAAGTAATCGTGCGAGGCCGATGCGGAGCGCTGCTTGCGCTTGTAGACCCAGAAGCCGTAGCCGGCCACGATGATGAAGTAGACAAAAAAGACGAACGTGTCCAGCGACGAGAAAGTCGAGCTTTGCATTGGTCGGGTTTTCCTGGAAAAGCAAACAGCCCGCTGACCTGCCGCGCGGGGCGGCAGGTCAGCGGGCGTCGTGTTTACATCGGCATCGACTTAGAACGTCACGCCCAGACGCACGCTGTAGCGGGGACCGCTGACGAACCACGCACGGCCCTTGTCGCCGATGTGGTGCGTCATGATCTGCTTGTACTTCGCGTCCGTCAGGTTGGTGCCCTGGAAGTCGAGGCGGAAGTTCTCGTTGAACTTGTAGCTGACGCCGCCATCGAGCTGACCGTAGTCGTCGGCCCAGATCGGCAAGCCCCAGGCAATCACGTTCTGATTGAGGGTCGGGCTGTCCGGATTGGTGTCGACGCCGTTGGTGCCGTTGGTGCCGTTGTTGTTGTTACCCAGCAGGCTCTTCGAGCGCCAGCTGTAGGCCAGACGCGCCGACCATGGGCCCTTGTCGTACAGCAGCGCCAGGTTGTACGAGTTGCGCGACAGGTATTCCAGCGGCAGGTCGCCGAAGGTACGGCCATCGGTGTCGCAACCGTTCAGGTTCAGGTTCAGGTTGGCTGCGCCGCTCACGTTCGAGCAGTACTGCGAGAACACCGGGCTGTACAGGTCGCGCTTGCTCTTGACGTGCGTGTAGTTGGCCTGCACACCGAAGCCCGACATCCAGCCTGGCAGCTTGTCGAAGTACTGCTGGTACGCCATCTCGATACCGCGCGCCGAACCACGTGCGCCGTTGACCGGCGTCGCCACATTGAAATCGATTACACGGCCAGTCGAGTCAGTCAGCTGGTAAGCCGAATTCTGCTTGACGATGATGTCCTTCAGGCGCTTGTCGAACACGGCGAAGGTCAGCGAACCGGCCTGGGCGAAGTACCACTCGGCGGTCAGGTCCATATTGCGCGAGGTAACCGGGCGCAGCAGTGGATTGCCGACGGATTCGCCGGTATGGGCTACCGACGTCACATTGGTGACCTGATCAGCACCGGTGCCGCTGGTCGTGCTCTGTACGCTCTGGCCCAGTGTCGTGTACGCCTGCAGCTGACCGAAGTCTGGTCGCGACATGCCCTTGCCCAGTGCAAAGCGGAACTGCAGCTGGTCGGTCGCTTTCATGCGCAGGTTCAGACTCGGCAGCCAGTTGTGATAGCTGTTCTCGTAATCCTGACGACCGGCGAACGGCGCGATGGTCGGCACGCCCAGACCGGTGGTGCCGCCTGGCGGAATGATGAAGGTCGAGTTGTACACGGTGTAACCGAACGACTTGTTGTCGGTCTTCACATAGCGCACGCCGATGTTACCGTCGATTGGCATCTTCATGTCATCAAACGCAAAGCGCAGCTGCGTGTAGATCGCCTTGGTCTTCTCGGACTGCTCGTTGTCGCCCGATGGGTTGGCTTCGCCGAAGGCAGCCGCTTTCCATGGATCGCAGCTGTTGCCGGCCTGTGCACACAGGATGTCGTGGTAGCTGTGCAGCTGGGCGTAGGTGCCTGGATAGCCGGCCACGAGCGACTTCGCCGGGAACACGACGGCCGGGACGCTGGCGTCGCCGTTGAAGAAGTTCTTGAACTGGTTGACAGTCGTCGGCGCGTTGAAGCGCGGGTCGCTCAGCGTTGCCAGCTGGTTGATCTGCCAAGGCATCATCCAGCGCTGCGAGACTGCCGACCAGTTGTAGTTCGGGTTCGAATTGATGGTCTTGGCATCGCGGTCGGTAAAGCGCACGCCGACGCGGATGTCGCGCAGGACAGGGTGGTCGAAGTCATACTTGACGTCGCCTTTCCATGCGGTCTGTTCGGTGACGCTGCGGTCGCGGTGCTCCTGGGTGAAGGCCCAGAAGTAGTTGTTCGGGTCGCTCAGGCCGGCGGTCTGGGCCGCATCGAACATCAGTTTCGGGTAGCTGCCGGTCAGGTCCAGGTTCTGCTGCTGCATGATCGTGCCCAGCGCCACGGTCGAATCGAGACCTTCCGATTCGGCCTTGACGTGCTGGATGTCCGAGGTCAGCGTCCAGTTGGTTGCCGGCTTCCACTCGACATTCCAGGCGACGTCGGTGGTCGACGAATCGCGGTTCGAAGTACGGGTATTGTTGCCGAACTCGATACCGTTATTGGTTGGATTCGACAGGATGCCGCTCATGAACGCGCCGTTGGCGTCGTACACGCCGTTGGTCACGCGCAGATTGGTGGGATTGCCTTCGGCCGAGAACAGGGCGTTCTCGTCCCACTGCATCTTGTACTTCGACTTGAAATAGGTCAGGTGGCTGCGCAGCGTGTTGTCCAGCTTCCACTGCAGTGCGGCGTAGGCGCCCTGGCGCTTGCGCTCGAAGTCCAGCGTGCGCCACTGCGCGCCTTTTGGAATCCATACCGTGCGGCCCGGCTCGGCATCGGCCACCGGGTAGTACGGCTCGACCTGGAAGGCGTCGGTGCGGGTATTGCTCCGGGAATTGGCGTAGTTGACCAGCACGCCGAACTCGCCCATGTCGGTTTTCCAGCGGTTCGAGTACATGAACGAGCCGGCCGGGTCCTTCTTCTTGTTCAGTTCGGTGTACGTGCCTTCGACGCTGCCCGAAATGCGCTGGCCCTTGATATCGAACGGCAGCGCCGTGCGCAGGTTGACCAGGCCCGAGATGCCGCCTTCGATCTGTTCGGCGGACGGATTCTTGTAGACGTCGACGCCGGCCATCAGTTCTGGCGGGACGTCCTCGAAGCTCAGTGCGCGGCCGCCGTTGGACGAGAACGAATCGCGGCCATTGAGTTCCGAGCGCACCCAGGTCAGGCCACGGATCGATACGCCCGAGCCTTCAACCGAGAAGTGTTCCGGGTCGGAACGCGACATGGTGCGGTCGATGGTGACGCCAGGGATGCGTTGCAGGACTTCGGTGATCGATTTATCGGGCAGTTTGCCGATATCGTCGGCGACGATCGAATCGACGACCTCGTCGGAGTTCTTCTTGAGTTGCTGTGCGCTGTTGAGTGCGGCGCGCTGGCCGGTAATGGTCACGACCTGTGCGTCGGCAGGGGCCGGGGCGGCTTCCTGGGCAAACGCTGCGGACAACCAGCACAGGTGTGCCACGCCCACGGCAATCGCCGATCGATTCAGATGCTTCATTCTGTTGTCTCCGTCTTTGTTGTGAAGAGCCCATCTGCCGGGACTCTCTGCTGGAAATACCGTGCTCGTCAGGGGCGTAGGGGCGGCGTCCATGCAAGCTGTAAAATAATATAACACTAAATGTTAGGCGCAACCATTTTTTGTGATGGCCTGTTGGTAAATACCATTTTTGCTACATAGCACTTGACGCGGTCGCGTCGTTTGATGTGAATAGGGTAAGCAGCGCGGTGGATGCAAGCCTGGCTGACGCTGAGCAATGGCGCGATGCGTGCCAGCGATTTCCAGCGTGAAAATCGCAAATTTGACGCACTTCTGCAACGCGCGCGAAGGCAGGCTACACTAACGCCGCCTCGTGGTTGCTAGCCGCAAGAAAGCAGGGCGGAAACAGTAAAAATGTCGATAAAACCGTCAATTTGGCGGCCAGACAGTCTTTACATCCGCCTTTGACGAAAATATTCGTCATAAAAGCGGGTCAAAACTCACGGAATGTCACCCTTTGCGAACGGCTGTGCGTAAAATACTTATTCAAGTAGTTCCGCATTTCCGCTATATTTTCAGTTGTATCTCTAAGTCAATGGATATTGCAATGATTCACATCAAACAAACAGCACTGACTCTGCGCAATGCAGCCATCGTAGCGACCGCCGTATTCGCTCTGGCCGCGTGCCAGAAAAAGGAAGCGACCGCGCCGGTGCAGACGCCGGACGTTGCCGGTCCGAATGGCGCAGCCATTGATCCGCACGCAGGCCTGAAATCCGAATCGGCCACTGCCCCTGCGGCCGTGCCGGAAACCGGTCCTGCTGAAGGCGGCACCGCGATCGGCGGCATGGTTGCCGGCCAGGATGCAGACTCGAACAAACCCCGCGACAGCGGTGCTTCAGAACCAACGGGTGGCGATGGCGCCACCACGCAGGCAGCGACGCCGCCAGCAAAATAATTGCTGGCGAGTCCAACGGCGCGCACACCGGCGCATGGTGGCGCCGGTAACGGTCAGGATGGAAAGAAAGCCAGGGCGACGACCCTGGCTGACCCCATTCTGATGTGCGCAATCCATTACTAGCAGGAGAATCTAGATGGGCATGAACAGAAGGCAGTTCCTCCGCGCAAGCGGTGCGGGACTCGCCGCCTCCACCATCGTCGCGCTCGGCTTCTCGCCGTTGCCGGCGATGGCAGAGACGCGGCACTATAAATTGGCGAAAGCCAAGGAGACGCGCAACACGTGTCCATACTGCTCGGTGGGCTGCGGCCTGCTGATGTACAGTCTGGGCGACGGCGCAAAGAACGTTACCTCGGACATCATCCACATTGAAGGCGACCCGGATCACCCGGTCAATCGCGGTACGCTGTGCCCGAAAGGCGCCGGCTTGCTCGACTTCATCCATTCGCCGAACCGTCTCAAGTTCCCGGAAATCCGCGAACCTGGCACCAACGAATGGAAACGTGTTTCCTGGGATGAGGCAATGACGCGCCTGGCCGGCCTGATGAAGGCTGACCGCGATGCGAACTTCATTCCGACCAACGCCGAAGGCCAGCTGGTCAATCGCTGGACGAGCACGGGTATGCTGTGCGCGTCCGCGTCGAGCAACGAAACGGGCTACATCACGCACAAAGCGATGCGTTCGATGGGCATGCTCGTATTCGATAACCAGGCTCGCGTTTGACACGGACCTACGGTGGCCGGTCTGGCCCCGACGTTCGGACGAGGAGCGATGACCAACCATTGGGTTGACATCAAGAATGCCGATGTTGTACTGATCATGGGCGGCAATGCCGCCGAAGCACACCCATGCGGTTTTAAATGGGTAATCGAAGCAAAGCATCACAATAAAGCCAAGCTGGTCGTGGTCGACCCGCGCTTTACGCGTTCGGCCGCCATGAGCGACTATTACGCGCCGATCCGCGCTGGCTCGGACATCGCCTTCCTGGGCGGCGTCCTGAACTATCTGCTGACCAACAACAAGATCCAGACCGAATACGTCCGGAGCTACACCAACGCCCCGTTCATCGTGAACGAAGGCTTTGACTTCCAGGATGGCCTGTTCTCGGGTTACGACGAAGCCAAGCGTCGCTACAGCAATGAAAGCTGGGGCTACGAAATGGGTGACGACGGTTACGCCAAGGTCGATCCGACCATGGAACACCCGCGTTGCGTGCTGCAAGTGATGAAGCGCCACTATTCGCGCTACACGCCTGAGCAGGTCAGCAAGATCACCGGAACCCCGGTCAAGCAATTCCTGAAGGTCTGCGAATACATCGCCTCGACTGCCCAGCCGGGCCGTGCGATGACGATTTTGTACGCACTGGGCTGGACCCAGCACAGCCAGGGTAGCCAGATCATCCGTACCGGCGCGATCATGCAGCTGCTCTTGGGTAACGTCGGTATCGCCGGCGGTGGCCTGAACGCACTGCGCGGTCACTCCAACATCCAGGGTCTGACCGACCTGGGTCTGCTGTCAAACTCGCTGCCGGGCTATCTGTCGCTGGCAACCGATAAAGAGCAGGACCTCGAGACGTACTACAAGCCGCGCGCACTGAAGCCTTTGCGTCCGAACCAGATGAGCTACTGGCAGAACTATCCCAAGTTCTTCGTCAGCCTGCAAAAAGCCTGGTGGGGCGATGCCGCGACCAAAGAAAACAACTGGGCCTTCGACTACTTGCCGAAAATCGACAAGCTGTACGACGTGCTGCAGGCGTTTGAATTGATGGGTCAAGGTAAATTGAACGGTTACATCTGCCAGGGCTTCAACCCGGTCGGATCGTTCCCGAACAAGAAGAAGATCATCGCCGGTCTGTCGAAGCTCAAGTTCCTGGTGACGATGGATCCGCTGAACACCGAAACGTCCGAGTTCTGGAAGAACTTCGGCGAGTCGAACGACGTCGATCCAAGCAAGATTCAGACGACCGTGTTCCGTCTGCCGACCACGTGCTTTGCCGAAGAAGACGGTTCGCTGTCGAACTCGAGCCGCTGGCTGCAGTGGCACTGGAAGGGCGCCGAAGCGCCGTACGAGTGCAAGCCGGACATCGAGATCATCGCTGATCTGTTCTCGCGCATGAAGAACCTCTATCTGAAAGATGGCGGTGCATTCTCGGATCCGATCACCAAGCTGTCGTGGCCGTACAAGATTCCGCATAGCCCTTCTGCTGAAGAGCTGGCCAAGGAATTCAACGGCAAGGCGCTGGCCGATATCTATGACGCGAAAGATCCGACCAAGCTTATCCTGAAGGCAGGCGAGCAGGTGCCGGGCTTCGGCGTGCTGCGCGACGATGGCAGCACCGCGAGCGGTTGCTGGGTATATGCCGGCGCATGGACGCAGGCAGGCAACCAGATGGCGCGCCGCGACAATGCGGACCCGTACAACATCGGGCAGACGCTGGGTTGGGCCTGGGCCTGGCCGGCGAACCGCCGCGTGCTGTACAACGCAGCCTCGACCGATCCTAAAACGGGCAAGCCATGGAATCCTGCGCTGAACCTGATCTCGTGGAACGGTACGGCCTGGACTGGTTCGGATATTCCGGACATCCGTCCTGACGCCGATCCGGCCGAAGAGAACCGTACGCAGCCGTTCATCATGACGTCTGAAGGTGTGGCGCGTCTGTTCGCACCGACCGGCATGGCCGAAGGTCCGCTGCCGGAGCACTACGAGCCGTTCGAATCGCCGTTCCCGGTCAATCCGATGCACCCGAAAAACCCGCTTGCCCGCGCCAATCCGGCGGCCCGCGTGTTCAAGGGCGACATGGAAGCGTTCGGTACGGCCAAGGACTTCCCGTACGTCGCGACCAGCTACCGCTTGACCGAGCACTTCCACTACTGGACCAAGAACGTTGTCTCCAACGCGATTATCCAGCCACAGCAGTTCGTGGAAATCGGTGAAGAGCTGGCCAAGGCCAAGGGCATCACCAACGGCGATATGGTCAAGGTGTCGTCGATGCGCGGCTTCATCAAGGCCAAGTGCCTGGTGACCAAGCGTATTCCGCAACTCGATTGCGATGGCATGAAGGTCGATACAGTGGGTCTGCCGAACCACTGGGGCTTTGTCGGTGTGGCCAAGCCGGGCTTCCTGGTCAACACGCTGACCCCATTCGTGGGCGACGCCAATACCCAGACCCCGGAATTCAAGTCGTTCCTGGTCAATATCGAAAGGGTCTAAACAATGTCTTCATTACAATCTCTCGATATTGCGGCGCGTTCGGCAACCACCACGCAGTCGCCGGTGGCCCGTACGCACAAGCCGGAAGTTGCCAAACTGATCGACGTGTCCAGCTGCATCGGCTGCAAGGCGTGCCAGGTGGCGTGCATGCAGTGGAACGATCTGCGCGATGAAATCGGCGAAAACCACGGTACGTACGACAACCCGATCGACCTGACGCCACAGTCGTGGACCGTCATGAAGTTCTCGGAAGTCGTGACCAAGTCCCCGGACGAGGGCGATCGTCTGGAGTGGCTGATCCGCAAGGACGGCTGCATGCACTGCGACGAGCCAGGCTGCCTGAAGGCCTGCCCGGCGCCGGGCGCGATCGTCAAGTACACGAACGGTATCGTTGACTTCATCAGCGAGAACTGCATCGGTTGCGGCTATTGCGTCGCCGGTTGCCCGTTCGATGTGCCACGCATCAGCAAGGTGGACTCGAAGGCCTACAAATGCTCACTGTGCGCCGACCGCGTTGCAGTGAACATGGAACCGGCCTGCGTGAAGATCTGTCCAACTGGCGCCATCCGTTTCGGCACCAAGGAAGACATGATCGAGTACGCGGGTGACCGCGTGGTCGACCTGAAGGAACGTGGTTACCAGAACGCCGGTCTGTACAACCCGGCTGGTGTGGGCGGCACGCACGTGATGTACGTGCTGCAGCACGCGGACAAGCCGAACCTGTACGCCGGCCTGCCCGAGAACCCGACCATCAGCCCGACCGTGGCGCTGTGGAAGGGTATCGCCAAGCCGCTGGGTGTGGCTGCAATGGTCGGTGCTGCTGTTGCCGGCTTCTTCCACTACATGAAGGTTGGCCCGATCGAGACGCACCACGACGAACCCGATGTTCAGCCGACGCCTGGTCCCGACCAGCGCGACGACGAACGGGTATAAGGAGAAGACCATGTTTATCACTCGCTATCGCGACATGACGCGCATGAACCACTGGGCCGTGGCTCTGTTGTTCATCTGCGCCGGATTGACTGGCCTTGCCTTGTTCCATCCGTCGATGTTCTTCTTCTCCATGTTCTTCGGTGGTGGACAGTGGACCCGTATCCTGCATCCGTTCTTCGGCTTGCTGATGGTGCTGGGTTTCGTGTTCCTGTTCTTCGCCGTTGTACGTGACAACTTCTGGACCAAGACCGATACGGCCTGGGTCAAGAAGGCGCCGGAACTCCTCAAGGGTAACGAGCACGCGATGCCGCCTGTACACAAGTACAATGCGGGCCAGAAAGCCGTGTTCTGGATCTTTGCCGTGAGCCTGGTGCTGCTGTTGATCACTGGCTTCATGTTCTGGCAACCGTGGTTCGCGGACTTCTTCCCGATTCCGCTGCGTCGTTTCGCGATGCTGGTGCACGCGGCTTCGGCCCTGGCACTGGTGCTGAGCGTGATCATGCACGTGTACGCCGCCATCTGGGTCAAGGGCTCGTTCCGCGCCATGACCCGTGGTACGGTGCACGAGGACTGGGCCAAGTCGCACCACCCGCTGTGGTACAAGGAAGTGGCAGAGGACGCCAAGCGCAACAAGCGCTAACGTAGTATTGTTGCTCTTCTGAGTCAGCTTCAAAACCGTCGTTCCCGCGCAGGCGGGAACCTCAGTGTGCATGCGGTTCGATTCGCTGGCACACTTGGGTTCCCGCCTCCGCGGGAACGACGTTCTTTGGCAGCTTGAACCGTATTGCCGTTGCAAGAATTCAATAGGAAGCATCCTTTCCATGAGCATTACCAAAGCCTCAAAGCTGCTCAGCCCCGAAGAAATCGCTGTCCGGGCTGGCGAGCAAATGCCGTATATCCAACTCCCGGTGCGCCGCGAGTTGTTCTCCGCCCGTGCCACCCGTCTGCGCCAATTGGCGCCGGGGCACGCGATGCACGACTTCTTGCTGTTTGCCGCCGAACTGGCCGCCGTCCAGCACGAAGTGCTGCAGGATTACCCGACTGTCACGCTGCCGACGCTGGATGACCTGGCCGCCGCCGCGCGCGCCGCCCAGGCACCGGTCCCGGCGCCGCTGTGGCCCCGCGATCCGGTTTGGCGCAGCGCGATGCGCCGCATGCTGGAGCTCCTGGTTCCGCGTCTGGCGGGCAGCCCGGCGCAAGCCGCCGTGCAAGCCCTGCTGGCTGCGGGCGACGACCATCTCGAAGGCCAGGCCGAACTGCTGCTGCAAGGCGCGGCGGGCCTGGACATGAGCGCCGCACCTTTGGTAGCGGCCGGTCTGCAGGTGTACTGGACGAACATGGTCCTGGCGATCCAGGAAGCGTATGGCGCAGCGCGCCAGCAGCCGTACGGCCGCACGCTCGACATGACGACCTGCCCATGCTGCGGTAGTCTGCCGACCGCGTCGATCACGCGGGTCGACCAGACCGGTAGCAACTTCCGCTATCTGCATTGCTCGCTGTGCTCCGCGCAGTGGCACATGGTGCGGGTCAAGTGCAGCCACTGCGAAAGCACCAAGGGCATTCACTACCATTCACTCGAGGCGCTGGCCACGGATGGCGCGGTGCAGGATGCGTCGCAGGCGTCGGTGCAAGCCGAGACGTGCGACGAGTGCCATCACTACATCAAGATCGTGCGCATGGAGCGCGAGCTCAATGTCGATCCGGTGGCGGACGACCTGGCGTCGCTGACGCTGGACATCCTGGTGTCCGAAGCGGGCTACGAAGCGCATGGCGTGAACCTGCTGCTGTTGTCGGGCGGCGAGGAAGCGCCAAGCGAACCGGCCATCGCACCACCATCGAACCGGAGTAATTGATCATGTCGCTCAGCGAGTCCGTGGTCCACGGCTCGAAGGCGACAGTCAAGGAACTGCCTTCGATCGATAAACTGCTGCGTTTGCCATCGGTGCAGGCGCAGCTGTCCGCCCATGGCCACACGCTGGTCGCCGGGCAGGCGCGCGCGCTGGTCGACGACCTGCGCGCGCAGGCGCTGGCCGGCGTGCTCGCGGCGAGCGCGGTAACGCCCGATGCGCTGGGCGGGGCGCTGGCCGAGCGCATCGCTGCGCGGATCGCGCCGCGCATGCGCCGCGTGATCAACCTGACCGGCACGGTCATTCATACCAATCTGGGCCGCTCCGTGCTGCCAGACGTGGCGATACGCCACCTGATGGCCATGATGGCCGGCCCGAACAATCTCGAATACAACCTCGACACTGGCTCACGGGGCGATCGCGACAGCATCGTCGAAGGCTTGCTGTGCGAAATCACCGGCGCCGAAGCGGCGACAGTGGTCAACAACAATGCCGCGGCGGTGCTGCTGTCGCTGGCCGCACTGAGCGGCGGGCGCGAAGCGATCATCTCGCGCGGCGAACTGGTGGAAATCGGCGGCGCCTTCCGCATGCCGGACGTGATGGACAGCGCCGGCGCGCGCATGGTCGAGGTAGGCACCACCAACCGCACGCACCTGGCAGACTACGAGCGCGCCATCACCGAGCGCACCGCAATGCTGATCAAGGTCCACACCAGCAACTATATGGTGCAGGGCTTTACCAGTGCGGTGAGCGAGGCCGAACTGGCGCCGCTGGCCCGCGCCCGCGGCGTGGCCCTGGTGTCGGACCTGGGCAGCGGCTCGCTGATCGACATGGGCAAGTACGGCTTGCCGCAAGAACCGACGCCGCAGCAGATGCTGACGGATGGCTGCGACGTGGTCATGTTCTCGGGCGACAAACTGCTGGGTGGCCCGCAGGCGGGCCTGATCGTCGGCACGCGCGAACACATCGGGCGCATCCGCAAATTCCCGATGAAGCGCGCGCTGCGGCTGTCCAAGCTGCCGCTGGCGGCGCTGGAAGCGACCTTGCAGCTGTACCTGCAACCTGAACTCCTCGTGCGCGAATTGCCGACGCTGCGCTGGCTGACCCGTACGCAGGAGCAGGTGGCCGTGGCCGCAAACGCGATCCTGGAACCGCTGCGCGCTGCGCTGGCGCCGCGCTATACGGTCGCGCTGGAACCGATGCTCAGCCAGATCGGCTCGGGCTCGCTGCCGATCGACCGCCTGCCGTCGTGCGGTCTGGCGATCGCACCGGTCCTGTCCGGCAAGCGCGGTATGGGCACGGCGCTCGACGCGCTGTCGGATGCCATGCGCAGCTTGCCGGCGCCGATCATCGGCCGGATTGCCGACGACCGCGTGCTGCTCGATTGCCGCTGCGTCGACGATCCGAGCGAGGTCATCAATCAATTGGCCGGCCTGCGCCTGGCCATCATCGGAGAAGCCCCATGATTGTCGGCACTGCAGGCCACATCGACCACGGCAAGACGGCGCTGGTGCGCGCACTGACGGGCATCGACGCCGACCGGCTGCCGGAAGAAAAGCGCCGTGGCATCACCATCGAACTCGGTTACGCCTGGATGCCGCTCGAGGACGGGCGCCGCATCGGCTTCGTCGATGTGCCGGGCCACGAGAAACTCGTGCGCACGATGGTCGCCGGCGCCAGCGGCATCGACTTCGGCTTGCTGCTGATTGCCGCGGACGATGGCCCGATGCCGCAGACGATCGAGCACGCGACGATCCTGTCGCTGCTGGGCGTGCGGCGCGGCGCGGCCGTGATCACCAAGATCGACCGCGTGGAGCCGGCGCGCGTCGCCGAGACCGAAGCCCGCGTACGCGCGCTGCTGGCCGGCAGCGGGCTGGATGAGTATCCGGTGCTGCACGTCTCGAGCGTGCGCGGCGACGGCATCGACGCCTTGCGCGCCGATCTGGTCGACGCACTGGCCGCTGCGCCGGGCGACGGCGTGGAGGGCGCAGGTTTCCGCATGGGCCTGGACCGCGCCTTCACGCTGGATGGCGTCGGCACCGTGGTGGCCGGCAGCGTCTCGGCGGGCGGCGTGACGATTGGCGATACGTTATCGCTGGCGGCCTCGCCGGACGACCCGTACCGCGTGCGCAGCCTGCAGGTGCACAGCCGCGCCGCCCAGGCTGCCGAAGCGGGCCAGCGCTGCGCCGTTGGCCTGGCGGGCCTGGAACGCACCGACGAACTGCGCGGCCAGGTGCTGTGCGATCCGGCCATTGCGCTCACCACGCAGCGGATCGATGTCTGGCTGCAGGTGGCCGCTACCGAAGACAAGCCGCTGCGCTCGGGCACACTCGTGCACCTGCACGCGGCGACCCAGGATTGCCTGGCGACGGTGGCCGTGCTGGGCCAGCCGTCGATCGCCCCGGGCGCCGGCGCGCCGGCCCAGCTCGTGCTGCACAAGCCGGCCAATGTCTGGCATGGCGACCGTTTTATCTTGCGCGACGCGTCGGCGGTGCGCACGGTGGCCGGTGGCCAGGTGCTCGATCCGCTGGGGCCGATCCGTTATCGCCAGACGCCCGAGCGCCTGGCTTACTTGGAAACGCAGCGCGCCATCGATCCGCAGACGCGCCTGCTGGGCGCGCTGGCGCAGGCGCAGTACGGCGTCAATGGCGCCACCTGGTTGCGCAGCAGCGGCCTGGCGCGCTGGCCGTTCGACCTGGCCAGCGTGCCAGATATCGTCGTCGGCGCTGGCGGCGAGTGGCTGATCGCCCGTGCGCGTCTGGATGAAGCGCAGGCCGGCCTGCTGGCGGCCTTGCGCGACTTCCACGACAAGTACCCGGATGAAATCGGCCCCGATGTGCAGCGCGCCCGCCGCCTGGCCGCGCCGCGCATGCCCGAGGCGCTGTGGCTGCAGCTCACAAACCACATGATCGAGGCCGGCGTGCTCGCGCGCCGCAATGGCTTCCTGCATTTGCCCGAACACGGCGTGGCCTTGCGCGCCGCCGAGCAGATCGTGGCCGAGCATGCACTGCCGATGCTGCGCGAAGGTCGCTTCGATCCACCATGGGTGCGCGATATCGCGCTGCAGGCACGGTTGCCCGAAGCACAGGTGCGCCAGGTGCTGGGCCGCATGGCGCGCGGCGGCGACGTGTATCAGGTGGTCAAGGACCTGTTTTATCATCCGGCCGTGATGCATGAGCTGGCGGCGCTGGCGAGGAAGCTCGCCGCGGAAGAAGCGGGTGGCCAGGTCACGGCGGCACGGTTCCGCGACCTGACGGGCCTGGGGCGGAAGCGCGCGATCCAGATCCTGGAGTTCTTTGACCGCATCGGATTGCTGCGCCGCGTGGGTGACGTGCACCTGCTGCGGCCGGGAACGTTGCTGTTTTCCGAGAAATCACCGTGAGCCTGACGCAATTTTTCCGGACAAGGTAAAATCCCGGCTCAACGGAAGGAAATCGTCCCTGGTGGGGCGGCTGGGCTTCAAACCCAGTTGGTGGCGCCATGCGTCGCCGGGTGGGTTCGACTCCCGCATCCTTCCGCCATCCTTTCTGTTGCTGTTCCTGTTCTTCACATTCCTATGATTATCCTCGGCTTCGACTATCCGGACGACTGCTATTTCGACCTCGACAATGATATGTGGTGCCGTCCGCTGCATGACGGTCGCGTGCAGGTGGGCGTGAGCGCGTTTGGTGTCCAGATCAGCGGCAACCATTTCTATATGTGCCGCCCCAAACCGGTGGGTAACGAGGTCGAGCAAGGCAAGACGGTGGGTGTCGTGGAGCTGAGCAAAACGGTCGTGACGATCAAGACGCCGGTGTCCGGGACGATCGTCGAGATCAACACGGCGCTCGAAGAAACGCCCGAACTGATTCACCAGGACCCGTACGGCGCCGGCTGGATTTCCGTGATTCAGGCCAGCGACTGGGAACGCGACCGCGCGCAGCTGGCGCATGGTGCCGACCTCGTTGAACAGGCCGAACGGCGCATGCGGCTCGAGCCGGTCGATGACTGGATCAAACCGTGATTCCAGCGCAGGCCGGTCTGGCGATCATGGTCTGGTCATGCGACCTGACGCGGCCCGAAGCCTTGACGACGCCGTTCATGACGGCGCAGGCCGCGGCGGCGCTCGACATGCCGGTCAAGATGTTGTTCACTAACCAGTCCGTCGCCTGGCTGCTGCGCCAACACAGCGCGCGCCTGACCGGCTTCGGCGCCGACCGTTGGACGGTCGCGCGGCACCTGGATGCGACGGTCGATCTGGGTGTCGAGATCCGCGCCTGCAGCCAGGCGTTGAATGCTCTTGGCGCGGACCTCACCGCATTGGCTCCCCAGTGCACCGGCGTCGAAGGCATGGTGACGTTCGTCGAGCAGGGCAGCGCGCCGGGCTGGCGCATGCTGGTGTTTTAAGCCTGCGCGTCCAGGATTCTCGCTCAGATAACACAGCCGGGGTCAGGTCTGACATTCGGACACGGCCTCAGCCTGAGCCAGGTCCAATCGTGCATCGACCAGCCTTGGCATAGACCGGTGTCAGCTCGTTTCGACTATCTGGCTGTCGAGTTCGTGTCCGAATGTCAGACCTGACCCCGGCTTTCACGGTGCAGAATACGCCAGCCAAAAAAAGCGCCGGGCTGTGAACCCGGCGCCTCTGTCACATCGGCACGAACGTTACAGCGAGCGCAGGAACGCCAGCAGCGCCTCGCGTTCAACGGTCGCCAGCTTCTCGAAGCGTTTGCGCGCGGCGGCCGCTTCGCCGTCGTGCCACAGGATCGCTTCGCTCAGGGTGCGTGCGCGGCCGTCATGCAGGTAGCCGACCTTGCCATCCTTGCCCATCACCTTGTCGCTGTAGCCGATGCCCCACAGCGGCGCGGTACGCCACATGCTGCCGGTGGCCTGGCCTTCGACGTAGTTGTCGGCCAGTCCCGGGCCCATATCGTGCAGCAGCAGGTCGGTGTATGGCCGGATGGTCTGGTCGCGCAGTTCGGCGAACTGGTGGTTCGCGCCGGTCTTCATCGACGCGGTGTGGCAGGCCACGCACCGCATCGTTTCGAACAGCTTCTGGCCCGTCGCGACCTGGCGCGTGTCGACCCGGTGCTCGTCAAGTGGCGCAACGCCTTTCGGGAAGCCGCTGGCCAGGCTGCGCTGGGCCGGAACGGCCAGCAGCGCCAGGTAGTTCGAGATCGACTGCAGCTCCGCTTCCGAGATACCGCGCTGGCGGGGCGCCGTGGCGCATGCGGCCGGGTTGGCGTCGCACGAGAGGCTCGGGTAGACGGGCGATGTCACCGCCATATCGGCCAGCAGCGCCGACGCGGCCTGGTGGCGCAGCGTCGCCTTCGACGCTTTCCAGCCAAAGCGGCCCAGGCGTACAGCACCGGTTTCGGGATCGAACACGAAGTTGGCCGTACCGCGCACGCCGTCGCCGTCCGGGCTCGAGCGCACGCGCGCCAGGATGTCGGCTTCAGGAATCGCCTCCAAGAGGCCGCTGCCGATCATCGGCTGGGCCGCGCGCAGCGAGACGGTCTCGGGTACCGGGCCGTCAAAGGCAATTTTAGGCTTGCGCAGTTCGACGTTCGTGCCGTCCGCCAGCTGGACCACGCGGGTGTCAAAGCCGGTCACGCGCACGCCGGTGCCCCAGTTCTGCGGGGTGCCGTTGCTGGAGATTGCATTCATCTGCACCGTGGTGCCGTAGGTCGGATGCGGCAGCTGCTGGCCTTGCGGACCAACGCGCGCCACGCGCACCGCCATCCCATCGAGGCGCTGGTTGATCGCCGCCGGGGCCGGGCTGCGGCCGTTGCCGACGTGGCACGCGATACAGGCCGACTGGTTGAAGCGGCCGCCCTGCAGACCCACTGCCGCCGCATACCGGTCGTTGCCCGCTTCGTTGTGCTCGCCCGTGGTGAAGTTGGTGTGCAGCAGGCGCCGGCCTTCGACGAAGCGCTGCATGTTCTGCATGCCGACGTTGTTGTGCGGCTGCTGGAACATGAACAGGCCATTGTCGCTGTAGTTGTACGACACGGAGCCGAGGCCGCCGGACAGCACGTCGTCGGGCAGCGGCACCGAGTTCAGGCGCGGCTGTACGCCGTACCACGGGCGCAGGCCCTGGCCGACGACATAGCTCCATTCCTGCGAGTAGTAGCGGATGCCGCCCGTGTCGCCCAGCGCGCCCAATGCCTCGCGCGTGGTGAAGTACGACGGCGAGACTTCGATGATGTCGCCCTTGACGAGCGGCCGGCCCGGCACGCTGCGGCCGGTCTTGAAGCCGTCGCTGTTGAGCTCGCTGTGGCCCGGATAATCCTTGACCAGCAAGGTGCAGCCGCCATTGATGCCGTTGGCGCTGGCCAGCCGGTTGTTCTGCGGATAGGGCGTTGGTTTACAGATCGGGATATCGTTATTGACCAGCTCGCCGGGCCGCATCCAGCCGTAGCCGGTCGAATACGGCTCGTCGAACTGGCGGAAGAACGCGACGCCGCCCTTGAGGAAGTCGACTGTCGTGTACTGGTTCACGACCAGCATCGGTTGCGTAACGCCGGCAACGCGGCTGTTGTCGATGATCTCGACGCCCCAAGTACGGTTCTTGTGATACTGCGGCACGAACGTCAGGTAGTTGCCCGGGCCCTTGTCAACGGGCAGGCCGCTGGCGGGGTCGATCGTGTCGTTCGGGCCGTAGCCGATCTCGTTCCACTCTTCGCCGCGCTCGCGGCCATGGCGCGCCAGGCCACGGGCGCCGAAGCGCGTCACCAGCGTGCCGTCCGCGAGGGTAAATTGCAGCGACTCGATTGGCTCAGCCGTGCCCGGCAGCGGGCTTAGCGCAGAGCCATTAGCCGGGAAGGCCACGGCCGACGTCGGCGCATCGGGCAGCGTGTTGTCGCTGCCCGGCGACTTGAACTCGACTTCAAACAGCGAGTAGCCGTATTGCGTCGCACGTGCGACACCCTGCAGGCGCAGGTAGCGGGCGCGGAATCCCAGGTTGAAGAATTCTTCGACACCACCCTTGCCAGTGCCGACATGGCGCAACTGCGTCCAGGTCACGCCGTCGTTCGACGTGAGCACCGTGTAGACCTTGCCGTACGACTGTTCCCAGGTCAGCTTCATGTAGCCGATTGCGGTGGGTGCGCCGAAATCGAAGTTGATCCAGGCGCCGTCCTCGGGTCGGCTCGACCAGCGCGTGCCGGGCTTGCCGTCGATGGCCATGCCAGCCGCCATGCCGCCGTTCTCCGGCGTCGACGACGTCGCAGCAACCGGCTTGACGGCCACGCCGGGACGGGTCAGGTCGATCGGCAGGTCGGGTGCCGGCAGGTCGGGGCTCGGCGTCGGCGCGGCCGGGGTGCCGGTAAACGCCTGGATCTCGAGAATCGAATAGCCATACTGGCCGGCCCGCTTGACACCTTTCATGCGCAGGTAGCGGCCCTGGCCATTCAGGCCCGTGAGATCCTCGGTGCCGCCGACGCTGTCGGTGACGCTCTTGATCGTGGTCCAGCTGCTGCCGTCTTCGGACACCTGTAACAGATAGGCGCTCGCATGGGCGGCTTCCCAGTCGATCCGCACACGGGTGATCGTCTGGGTCGCGCCGTAGTCGAGCGTCAGCGATTCATCGTCGGTGAAGCGGCTGCCCCAGCGCGTGGCATTGTCATGGTCGATCGCCGCCGGGCCATCGAGATCGGGCCGCTCGGCCGAGCTGGCCTGGGCCTTGACCGGGGTCAGCGCTGTTTCCGTGCTGGCGAACACGCCGGCGACGGTCCTGAACAGGCTGGCGCTGGCGTTCTGCATGACGGCGACAGGCGACTCGGCAGTGCCGCCACCACAACCCGCCAACAGCAGCGGTAACAGCAGGATGGGTGCGAGCGGCGCGCCGGGCATGCGGATGCGGCGTGACGACTGCCCGCAAGGCAGTTGATCCATGGTGAAACTCCTAGGTATGAACGTCGATGGGTGAACCTCAGCACTACTTTCCGCATGCCCCGACCATGAATACCGACCGGGATCGTTATAATTGCTCAAAGGCAATTGTTAACCATAAGGTAACCGACCCGTTGGAGACGTGTCAAGGAATCTGCGCCGATGTGACACTTGCAGCCCGTCCACCACCAATAAATACGCTCCAGGCCCGTCGCATTTCTCCAAAAACCAATCGTGCGCGACCTGCCAATTCGTACAATTGCGAATTAGCCCGTTCAGATGGGCAACAATTGTGTAAACGGAGAGACGATGGGGCGATTATTTTTGTGGGCGAAGACGCGCCCGGCGCAGTGGGCGCTGCTGGCTGCGCTCGTGGCCTGTTACCCCGTGAGCCTGCTCCTGCCGCTGTCGTGGGGCCGTGAAGCGGGCGTTCTGGAAAACCTGCAGGTGGTTGTATTGCTGAGCGGCTTCGTGGTCGCGGTCGTCGTCTTCATGCGGCGTCGTCCGGAACGCACGGCGATGCTGGCGCTGTGGGCCGCGCCCGTGTGGTTGCTGCTGGCGGGCCGCGAACTGAGCTGGGGCCGCGCCTGGCGCGCCGTGCCCGGGTTCGATGCGGCGGGCAGGGCGCTGCCGCCCGAGCCGCTGTGGTTCCAGCCGCTGGTGTGGCCGGGCGCCGTGCTGCTCATCGGCTGGCTCGTGTACAGCGCCTGGCATTACCGCATCGACGAGGTGGTGCGCCTGGCGTTCGTGCGCAGCGCGCCGTGGCTGCTGCTGTTCGTGGCGCTTGGTGCGGCCGTGGGGTCGACCTGTGCCGAGGGGCATATGTCGTGCCATATCGATCTGGTCGCCTCGCGTGCACAGGTCTTCGAAGAGCTGGTCGAACTGCTGGCCTACGTGGCGCTGTGCAGTCTGCAAGCGGTTGTCCTGAAGCACCGGGTGCCGGCCCTGGGGCCGCGCCATGAGCACGGCGTCGATGCTCGCGCAAAACGGGTGCGCTGACGCCAGTTTGCTGGCGGCGCGCATGTGGCTCGCTTGGCAAGTAGGACAAATTGCCCGTTGGTCGCGCCGCCATTTTCCTCTAGCATGATGGGTTCTGTGAAATGACCACCTGCCTGCAGCGGTCGCCCGATCATGTCGAATTCAAAAGTTGTCGAAATCCCGCCGGCCGCCCTGGCCATTTCTGATGTCGCTACTGGCGTCGCTACTGGCGTCGTTACTGGCGCCTCGCCCGCCCGTGGCCTGGCGCAGCGCGCCGGCCAGTACTGGGCGCTGACCAAGCCGCGCGTGACGCTGCTGACCGTGTTCTGCGCCGTGATCGGCAGCCTGCTGGCCACCGATGGCGCACCCGCCTGGTCCGTGTTGCTCTACAGCGCCGCTGGCATCTGGCTGCTGGCCGGCGCCGCCTTCGCCGTCAATTGTCTGCTGGAAGCGCAGGTCGATGCGCGCATGACCCGCACGGCGCGCCGGGCCACCGCGCGCGGCGACCTGGGGCCAGCCCAGACGGTCGTGTTTTCGCTCGTGCTGGGGGGCGCCGGTGCGGCCTTGCTGTACACGCAGGTCAATCCGCTGACGATGTGGCTGACACTGGCCACGTTTGTCGGCTACGCCTTCATTTATACCTTGCTGCTGAAACCGGCCACGCCGCAGAACATCGTGATCGGCGGGTTTGCCGGCGCCATGCCGCCGGCGCTCGGCTGGGCGGCGGTGGCCAATGGCGTGCCGCTCGAGGCGTGGCTGCTGGTGCTGATCATCTTTCTGTGGACGCCGCCGCATTTCTGGGCGCTGGCGATGGCGCGGCGCGACGACTACGCGCGCTCCGGCCTGCCGATGTTGCCGATCACCCACGGCATGGCCCACACGGGCCAGCAGGTATGGCGTTACAGCGTGGCGCTGGCGGTCGGGACCGCGCTGCCATGGGCGGTGGGAATGAGCGGGCTGTTCTATCTGGCGTGTGCGTGCGCGCTGAACGCCGTGTTCCTGCGCCATGGCTGGCTGGTCCACAAGCACTACAGCGACGCGATCGCGCGCAAGGCATTCGCCTGGTCGATCGTGTATCTGGCGCTGCTGTTCGGCGCGCTGCTGGCCGACCATTACCTGACGCTGCTATTGGCGGTTTGAGCCACGCTGGGTTCGTCATCGAACAGATGTGGAGAACGCTAACATCTTAAGCTGTTCCCATGACAGCTCGATACTACTCCGCCCCCACAACGAGGATGCGCAGCAATCCGGCGCCTCTACCCCTTCCAACCTTTCCGGGCGAGCGCCGCAAGATCGCGCGCCCCACAGCCTTGTTGCCCGAGGACGTGCGCGACAGCGCCGACCTGGCCCGCCTGATCGACCAACTTGGCTGCGGCGACGACCTGATCGTCGTGTCCAACCGCGCACCATGCGTGCATTCGCAGGCTGGTGACGGCGTAACTGCCCAGCGGCCCGCCGGCGGCCTGGTGACGGCGCTCGAAGCTGTCCTGTCCAAAGAAGGCGGCTGCTGGATCGCCCATGGCAGCGGCACAGCCGACCGCGCCACGGTCGATGCCAACGACCACGTCCTGCCCGAGCATCTGGACGCGCCGTACCGGCTGCGCCGCCTGTGGCTCAGCGATGCCGAAGTGGCCGGCTACTACGACGGCCTGGCCAACGAGGCGCTGTGGCCGTTGTGCCACCGCACCGGCGTCGCGCCGACGTTCCGCCTTGACGACTGGTCGCATTACGTGGCCGTCAACCGCCGCTTCGCCGACGCCGTGATTGCCGAAGCCGCGAGCGAGCGTCCCGTGGTGCTGGTGCAGGACTACCACCTGGCGCTGGTACCGCAGATGGTGCGCGAGCAGTTGCCGGACGCCGTCATTATCCTGTTCTGGCATATTCCGTTCCCGACGCCCCAGGTGCTGGCCACGTTCCCATGGGCGCAGCAGATGATGGCGGGCTTGCTGGCCAGCACCGTGATGGGTCTGCAAACGCCGGCCGATCTGACCAACTTCAGCCTGGCGCGCGCTGCCATTCCCGGCGCCCAGGGCCGCGGCGCGGCGCACGCCGGCGCCTATCCGATCTCGATTGCGTGGCCGGCCAGGAATGATGTGGCCACGCCTGGCATCCGTGACGCGGTGGGCAGCCAGTTCGGCATCGCGCCAGGCATACGGCTGCTGGTTGGTGTCGATCGAATGGATTACACGAAAGGCTTGAGCGAGCGCCTGCAGGCGTTCGAGTTGCTGCTCGAGCGGCGGCCCGACTTGCGTGGGCAGGTGACGCTCTTGCAGATCGGCGCGCCATGCCGCTCGGCGCTGGCGGCGTACCAGACGATCACGCGCGACGTGGTTGCGCTCACGCAGCGTATCAACGCACGCTTTGGCAAGGATGACTGGCAGCCGGTCGTGTTGCATGCGAAAAGCGCGGATGCAGCCACCGTTACCGCGTGCTACCGCGCGGCCGACGTGTGCCTGGTGACGAGCCTGCATGACGGGATGAATCTGGTGGCGAAGGAATTCGTGGCGGCCCGCACCGACCTGCGCGGTGCGCTGGTGCTCAGCAGCCAGGCCGGCGCTGCCGCTGAACTGCATCAGGCGCTGATCGTCGACCCGCGCGACATCGCCGGCATGGCCCGCGCCATTGAACGTGCGCTGGACATGCCGCTTGACGAGCAGACCCGGCGCCTGCGCGCGATGCGCGGCGTCGTCAGTCAATACACGGTGTTCCGTTGGGCGGCGCAGTTGCTGGTGGATGGGATGCGCATCGAGGCGAGTCGCCGGGTCACGTGTGGCCCGACACACGCTTATTCGCGTTGACCGGGTAACGATACACCCCTGTCAACACTCAGGTCGTTGGCAGGGGCACTTCCATCTCGCACGTTACGGCCAGCAGCGTATCCCCGAAGCCACCGCGCGCCCGCGCATCCAGCCTGGCGCTGGTGAACACGCGCGGCAGCGCGCTCCAGGCAAAGCGGGCGCCCGACAGTTCCAGTGCCCGCACCAGCAGCACGTCTTCATGGCAGGCCACTGCCGCAAAACCCCCGGCCGCCTGGTAGGCCAGCGCGCACACGCCCAGGTTCGCCCCGTGAATGTGACGGTGATCTTCCCGGTCATGGTAGGTGCGGGCGAAATGTTCGCGCAGCAGTTGCGCCTTGTCCGCGTGGGGTGACCAGTCATCGACCGCCACCGAGCCACAGACGACGTCTGCGCCCAGTGTGACCTGCACGGCCAGCCATTGCGGCGAGACGCGCGTGTCGGCGTCGGTGAACGCGAGCCAGCGCGCCTCGGCTGCGATCAGGTGCAGGGCGCCGGCAGCACGCGCGCTGCCAACCTGGCGCGCTGAGATTTCCAGTGCGTCGAGCCGGCAACCGGCCAGCGCGAATGCCGTCTGCCATTCGCGCACGATCGCTGCCGTGCCGTCGTCGCAGGCATCGAGCACAACGCACACCATGACCGGTTCGCCTGACAGTTGCGGATGCGTCGCTGCCCGCAGGACGGCTTGCAGGCAGGCGCCGAGGCACGCTTCTTCGTTATGGGCGGGGATGGCAACGCCGATCATGCGCGTTCTCCCTGTATTCCCTGCAGCGGCGCCACCGGGCGCCAGACGTCGAGCACGAACGCTTCGTCGCGATGGTGCAGCGAGCGGCGCAGGCCGGGCAGTGCGTCGGCAATCGCGTGCACGGTGGCCGTCGGCGTGATGCGGTCGTCGAAGTCGTGCAGGTAGTGGCACAGCACCAGTTCGCCGTCCGGCGCCAGGTTGGCCGCAGCGCCCGCCAGCATCGCGGCGATCGCGTCCTCGGCGAAGTAATACAGCAGTTCGCTGAGCACGATCAGGTCGAACGTGTCGTCCAGTGGCCAGTCGGCCGGCAGGCGGCGCGTCTCGAAACGGATGCCACGCGTGGCGGCGTCGGGTACGCGGCGCCGTGCGGCATCCAGCGCACTGGCGGCGCCGTCGCAGGCCAGCAGGCGGTCGCACCGTTCGGCCAGCGCCACGCTCATTTCACCATTGCCGCAGCCAGGCTCGAACGCGTTGCGGTAGCGCGGCTTGCCAAGGCTGGCGAGCAGGATCGCGCGCTTGCGCTGTTCATACCAGGCGCCGCGCACGTCCCACGGATCGTCCGATGCGGCGTACAGGGTTTCGAAATGGGCCAGGGGTTGGGCGTCACGCATGGTCGGGAAAATAGAGTTCAAAAGGATGCAGGACGCGTTCCATCGCAAACGCGGGCAGGATGGGCGCTGCGCCGCTGCTGGCGTCGCCCTCGATCTGGCTGTGGAAGCACCCGAGGGCGGCGCGTTTGCGCGCCAGCGCGTCGGCTGTCACCGGTAATTTACGCGCCTGGTTCATCGGCATTGCGCCGTCGCCTGGCGCGCTCCAGTGCCAGCCCCAGACTGGCGCCTGCAGCACGCGCGCGCCACGCTGGCGGGCGACGGCGCTGCAGGCCAGCGCCGTCGATTCATGGTCCGGGTGGCCGTCGAAGCGCCAGGTGGTGATGACGATGTCGCCCGGCGCGATGAGCGCGGCCAGCTGGCGCTCGAGTTCAGGCGCGGCCGCGGTGACGCCGCCGTCCGGAATATGCAGGCGACGCACGCGGTCGGCGCCGATGCCCAGGTGGGCCAGGGCGGCATCCGTTTCGTCGGTCCGTGCCTGGCGCAGGCGCTCCGGCGGCCAGGCCGGCGAGCCGGGATGGCTGGCTTCACCATCCGTGACGGCCACGATCAGCGGCGCGTCGCCGCGCGCCGCGACCAGGTGCAGCAAGGCGCCGCAGGTCAGGATTTCGTCATCGGGATGGGGCGCGACCACGACGACGCGGGTGCCGGGCGGGATCAGCGCATCCAGCGTGGTCGAGGGAACGGCGGCCAGCGCGGCGTCGCGCGCCCAGTCGGCCGCTGCCGGGCCGGTGCCGCCGATGTGACGCGAGCGGTTTATAAGGTCCATGGCGCGTCCTCCAGGGCAGCGACCAGCTTGCCGACGGCTTCCAGATCGCGCTCCGCATGGCTCTGGCGCATGAACACCGGCAGGTCCGCATACAGCTGCGCGAGCGACCCATCCTTGCACAGCGGGCCGGCGCCCAATGCGCGGCCCACCGCATGCAAGACTGTATTGGCGGTCGTTTCGACGCTCAGGCGTACGGTCATCGCCGTGCGCATGGCGTTCGCGCCTGGTGCCCGGTCGATGGCGGCTGCGGCCTCGCGGATCAGCGCGGCGCAGCCTTGCAGTGCGACCGAGACCTCGCCCAGCTGCGCCAGGCGATGGGGGTCGCTGCGCCCGGCCAGTCGTTCACGCAGCGCATCGGCCAGACGCGTGGCGGCGCCGAACCAGCATGCGGCCACGCCTGCGCCGCCTTGCCAGAAGCCGGCGCGTTCAACATAGAAGCCCGGACCAGCCAGCGGCGTCGCCACGACATCATCGAACCAGACGTCGACGCTGGCGGTGGCACGCATGCCCACCGCGTTCCAGCCGTCGTCGGTGACGCGCACGCCAGGCTGGCGCAGGTTGACCGCCGCCAGCATCGGGGCGCCAGCGTCATCCCAGCAACTCACCACCGCATGCGTGACGCCACGCGCCCCCGAGCACCAGGCCTTGCGGCCGTGCAGAACATGGCCGTGATCGACCGCTACCAGGGCCAGGCGCGCATCGGGTGGCTCCGCACACCAGGTACCCCAGGTAGCTTGCGGGGTGTCGGCCAGCGCGTGCGCCTGGGCTTCGTGCAGGATGGCCACCGCATCCGTATGGCCTTCAAACACCTTCGCCAGCGGCAAATCATGTGCGCCAACGGCGGCGAGTGCCTGCCAGCGGGCCAGCGTCGCACCGTGACCGGGTAATGGAAGGCTTGCATGGCCAGCGCGCACGAGTTCGCCCAGCGCCTCGGTCGGGGACAGGCCAGTGAGGCTCACAAACGCGCTGTGCAGCGTAGTAAGTGGAGGTGTGACTGTTGGGGTAATCTGCATGGCATCGACGTGTTTTTATTGCAACGATTCGATGCTGACAGGCGTCCATGCATATTGGCTGTACGCCATTTCACACAGGAAAGAAGTAGGCAATGTGAGCGGGTCATGATGAACCGGCACTCGTGCTTTGCGTAACGATGCTGCTACACTCCGCCATCTTCCCTCCACGGACAGCGTTGCAATGAACTTCCAGCTCGGCGATATCGGTCAGGTCATCCAATTGGCGATCGCGCCCGTGTTCCTGCTTGCCGGTGTCAACATCCTGCTGATCCTGCTGACCAACCGGCTTGGCCGCATCATTGATCAGATGCGCTTGTTGGAAGATCGCGCCATCAAGTGCGTCGATGCCGAGTGTGTGGCTGCGCTGAGCGGTCTGCACCGCCGTTCCAGCCTGATCAATATCGCGATTGCCGCCAGCACGCTGTGCGGCCTGCTGGTCTGCCTGGTGATCGCGATGCTGTTTCTCGGCGACGCCACCGGCCTGCCGCTTGTCCATCTGATCGCTGCCAGTTTCATTGGCGCGATGCTGGCCCTGACGACGGGCTTCATCTGCCTGATGCGCGAGGTATCGATGTCGTATCGCCTGATGCGCGAGCAGCAACTGGTGGCGATGGCCATGTGCGCGGGGCGCGCGGCCTGAGCTTTACCGCTCGTTGGCACGCTTGCCCGTGACATGCCCGGCGAGGAAGTCGCACATTGCTTCAGCAATCTCGGGCCAATGCGTCTCCAGCGCAAAGTGACCGGTATCCAGGAAGCGCACCTCGGCCTGCGGCAGGTCGCGTGTGAACGCGTGGGCGCCCGCCGGTACAAAGAACGGATCGTTCTGGCCCCAGATTGCGAGTAACGGCGGCTGGTACTGACGGAAATACGCGTGCAGCTGCGCGTACTGCGCGATGTTCTGTCCGTAATCGACCAGCAGGTCCAGTTGCGAATCGACCCCGATGCGTTCGGTGGCGGCGAACGCCAGCGCGTAGCCATCGGGCGCGACGCGCGAGACATCGCGAACGCCTTCCGTGTACTGCCACTTCGTCATCTCGAATGAATTGAATGTGCGCAGTGCTTCGCGATTCGCAGCGCTCGGATCGGCCCACGCGGCGCGCATCGGCGCCCAACCCGGGCTCAGACCTTCCTCGTAGCCATTGCCGTTCTGCGTCACGATGGCCGTGATGCGCTCGGGATGGCGCACCGCAAGACGCCAGCCGACTGGCGCGCCGTAGTCGAACACATACATCGCATAGGTATCCAGACCCACGGCCTCCGTGAAGGCGTCGATGACGTCCGCAAGATGCGCGAACGTGAACTCGAAGGCCGGGTCGGTGCGCGTCATGCCGAAGCCGGGCAGATCGGGCGCGACCACGCGATAGTGTTTGGCCAGCGCGGGGATCAGGTCGCGAAACATATGCGACGACGCGCCGAAGCCGTGCAGCAGCAATAGGGCAGGCGCGTCGGCCGGGCCGGCTTCGCGGTAGAACACGTCGGTGCCATCGATGGCGATGCTGGCGTAGCGTACGACAGGCGTTACGGTGGTGGACAAGGGGGTAGGGTGATCTTGCATGAATGTTCTCCTGAATGACATTGATTGACATAACCTCTAAAACTGCCTAATGAAGGTTATGGGTGCATTGTGGCATGGGTGGAGTAACCCTTCAAGTATAATCTTGATGGTTATTACATTGGAGGCAGTCATGGCCGACACATTGCAGTCCGAAGCTGGCGCAGCACCTTTGATCGCTGATCATCTGGCGCTCGACATGCTGAACACCGAGGCAGGCGTCGGCGACGCGCAGCAGGATTTCTGGTGGAGCAGCCACGCCCTGCTGGACTGGCTGGCGCGTTGCGGTATCGATGCGGGACAGCCTTCCGGACCCGCGGCGGATGCCTTCCTGCGCGACGCGAAGGTATTGCGCGCCGCCGCGCGTGATCTGATCAAGCGCCGCATGGAGGGTAAACAGGGTGATCCTGCGCTGCTCAACCGTTATCTGGCGGCGGTGGGGTCGACGCCGGCGCTTGTCTGGGACGAGGTGCAGCCGCATCTGGTGCGTCAGGGCGAGGCGCCGTCGCCAGCACGTGCGTTGGGAGTATTGGCCGAGGCTGTCGCGACCTTGCTGGCCGAGGGTGATTTCACACTGGTAAGACAGTGCGAGCATCCGGAGTGCGTCCTGTGGTTCTACGACCGCACGAAATCGCACCGGCGGCGTTGGTGCAGCATGGCGCTGTGTGGCAATCGGCATAAGGCAGCGCAGTTTCGCGCGCGAAACCGACCTGTAGCGTAGGCGTTGTAATCGATACTGCTGAAGTTGCAGTTTTTGCGCAGGCGTTAAAAAACCCGCTATGCCATGACGGCAAGCGGGTTAGTGGCGCGCTGGCGCTAAAAGACTGTCAGCGAATTACTGCATGCCGCCGCTGCTGATGAAATGCTCGCGTGCGTAGGCCAGTAGTTGGCCTTCCGATGGATGATCCACGGTTTCGACAGATTTGATCTTGTCGGCAATCGCCGGCATCTTGCTCGTCAGGTAGGAAACGAATGCGGTCTTCTCTTCGGCCGGGCCCACGACCAGAATCTGCTCGCTGTCGTTCAGCGCTGCAGCGATGTCCTTGTAGAACAGCGTGTTGTCGTCACCGTTGACGTGGTTGTCGCCGTGCTTCTGATGCGGATGCGGGTGGGTCGAATGGGTTTTCATCGACTCGGATTCCGACGCATTCTTGTCGAAGTGGATGACTTGGGCTTTGGTGTGGTCGAGCCAGACGACGGTGTTATTCAGGGACATGGTTGCTTTCATAATGAAGTGTGGGTTGAGCATAGCGCATGTCCCGCGGTGACTGGGTGCGCTACCACACGCACGTCCTGTCACAGTCGACAAAACTGAAACTCGACGAATTGCGTTCAACTCCCGATGATATCGAAACTCCTGAAGTTTCGGTATCATGGTGGCAGGAGGATTTCAACGATGAGAGCAGATTTCAGACTGGCGCGCATGCTGCACGTCCTGAGCCACATTCACGGCCGCACCAATACCACGAGTTCCGAGGAACTCGCGGTCATGCTCAATACCAATCCTGTGCTCGTTCGCCGGATGATGGGTGGACTGCGCGCCGCAGGGTATGTGACGTCGACGTCCGGGCGCAACGGCGGCTGGGTATTGGCGGTCGACCCCGACGCCATCACGGTGCTCGATGTGTACCAGGCGCTCGAAGAACCCGTGATCTTTGCAATCGGCGCAAATGTCGATCACCCGGGCTGCCCGCAGGAACAGGCGATCAATGGCGCACTCGAGGTGGCCATGGCCCAGGCAGCTGGCACGCTGCTGCGTGAATTCGGGCAGGTGCGCCTGTCGGCCTTCATCACGCCGTCGGCAACCTAGGGGGCGCGCATGCCGACGGAGATCGAGATCCATCCGGAAGCTGCGGTCGCACCCGGCTATCTGGCCAATCACGCCGCGCGCGTGTTCAACCGCGCGGTCGACGATGGTCTGCGCCCGCACGGTCTGACGCTGGCGCTGATCGGCCCGCTGCTTTTGCTGTCATGGAAGGGGGCGATGCTGCAGCGTGACATGGTGCGCGCCTCGGCCATCAAGCAGCCGGCAATGGTCGCACTGCTCGACAAGCTCGAAGGGATGGGAATGATCGAGCGTCAGGTCATGGCGGCGGACAAGCGCGCTTCGGCGGTCAGCCTGACCGAGGCGGGTCGTGCCGGCGCGGCCATTGGGCGCACGGTGCTGCTGGAGGTCAATGCCATGGGCGTGGCGGGATTCAGCGACGCCGAGGCAGCGCAGCTGGTTGGGCTGTTGGTCAGACTCATTGCGAATCTGGAAAACACCGCGAAAAATTAATATCATCTATGATGTAATTTTTCAGCGGGGGCAGGACATGTCACAACGCATCTTGATCACCGGCGCGAGCGTCGCTGGCAACACGGCCGCCTGGTGGCTGGCGTATTACGGCGTCGAGGTAGAACTGGTCGAGCGGGCGCCCGCCTTCCGGGATGGTGGCCAGAACGTCGATGTGCGGGGCAATGCCCGCGACGTGCTGCGCAAGATGGGACTCGAAGCGGCGGCCTTCCGGTGCAGCACGCAAGAATTGGGCACGGAGTGGGTGGACGAAGACAACCGCGTGATCGCGCGCTTCGAGGCAGCCGATTCCACCACAGACAATGGCCCCACGGCCGAACTGGAAATCCGTCGCGGCGATCTGGCCCGCATCATCCATGACGCCGTCTGCGAACGCGTCAATGTCCGCTTCGGTGACCACATCGCACAGGTCGTGCAGGACGATGACGGCGTTGACGTCACCTTCGACAGCGGCCGCACGGGCCGCTACGCCGCCGTGATCGTTGCCGAAGGCGTCGGCTCGAGCACCCGTGAGCTTGTGTTCCCGGGCGAAAACAAGCCACGCTGGATGAACCTGACGATCGCGTACTTCAGTATCCCGGCCACGCCACAGGACGGGCCTTATGCGCGGCAATACAACACCATCGGCGGCCGTGGCGCAACGCTGAAACCCGCCCGCGACGACAAGCTCGGCGCCTACGTGGGCGTGCACAAGACGCCCGAGGGCGAGCACCACTGGGATGCCGCGCGGCAGCGCCAGTTCATCGAGCAGCAGTTTGCGCACGATGGCTGGGAGTTTCCACGCATTCTCGAGGCCATGAAAACGACCGATGACTTTTACTTTGACGTGCTGCAGCAAGTGCGCATGCCGCGCTGGTGCGCCAACCGCGTGGCGCTGGTGGGCGATGCAGCCTGGTGCCCGACGCCGCTGACGGGTATCGGCACGTCGCTGGCCATGATCGGCGGCTATGTGATTGCCGGCGAACTGGCAAACGGCGCGGCGCCTGCAGTCGCGTTTGCCGCCTACGAACGCATCATGCGGCCGTATGTGAAGAAAGGTCAGCGCCTGCCGAAAATTGTGCCCCGCATCCTGTGGCCGCACACGCGTTTCGGTCTGGCGTTCCTGCAGCGCGCGATGCGCGTGGCTGGTTCGTCACTGGTCAAAAAGCTGATCAACAACGGATTCGCACGCGCTTCCCACGAGCTCGCGCTGCCGTCATACCGTGGTTGACGGTAGCGTTTGAACGCCTTGCGCTGGCGCTGCGTTATGAAAGCCGCCGATCTGGCTGAATTGATCGACCGCGAAATCAATGAAGGTTTTTACGCGCAGCGGCTGATAGTGGCGCGATGGCGTCAGCACGTACAAGTCTTGACTGCGGGCCATCCAGTCTGGCAATACCTGAACCAGTGCGCCGCTCCACAACAGATCGTGGATCAGCCAGTCGGGACAAATGGCAATCCCGCTGTCCAGCACGAGCGCTTCCCGGATCGCCAGCGCATTGTTGACGCGATAGCGGCTGCGGACCGGGACCTGGAGCGCCTGATCGCCACGGTGCAGATCGATCGTGGTACCGGGTGTCCATGCGAAGCGCACGAAGTCGTGACCGGTCAGATCAGCCGGCTGTTCTGGCTCGCCCCGTTGTTGCAGATACGTGGGCGAGGCCGCAAGAAAGCGCGGGATCGTGGCCAGGTGGCGGCCGGTGACATCCGGCGGCAGCGGTCCACCGAGCCGGAAAGCGATATCGACGCCTTCAGCGACCATGTCGATGTAGCGGTCGTCCAGTACCAGTTCGATCTCCACCGCCGGATGCGCTGCCAGAAAACGCCCGACGATCGCATTGATCCGCAACTGCCCCAGGCCAACGGGCGCATTGATCCGCAGAAGACCCGAGACCTGGCCTGTCATTCCCTGGACGGTGCCGACGGCAGCATCGAAGCCATCGAGCACCAGTTTGGCATCGAGGTAGAACTGCCGCCCCTGGTCGGTTGGCGACAAGCCCCTGGTACTGCGCTGAAACAGCCGCACAGACAGGTGCTGCTCGAGTTGGGCCAGGAGCTTGCTGACCGTCGGCTGCGTCGTCCCGAGTTCACGCGCTGCCGCCGACAAGCTGCCCAGCTCCAGCGTTCGTACGAAGGTACGAATGGCGCGCAGAGTATCCATCGATATATTCTTGAATGGAATGAGTGATGTTCGACTTTATCATCTTCCAGCAAAATATCGAATGACCTATCGTGTGTTCTTTATTACTGAGGATTCCCATGCGCCACTACCTACATAACGCCGCGATCTGGACCGCCATGACCCTTGCAGGCAACGCACTGGCCGAGGACGCACGTACGGATTGGGTGACGTCCTGGTACGCAGCGCCTCAGCCTGGATGGGATAGCCAATTCGTTTTGCCGATGAACGTGCCTGCCGTTCTGGATCATCAGACGGTGCGCGAATACGTTCGCATCAGTGCCGGCGGCGAGCGCATCAAACTGGTGTTCTCGAATCGCTACGGCAAAGCGCCTCTGGCAATCGGCGCGGCCAGCGTGATGATGCGCGAAGTGACGTTCGCAGGCGCACGGCAGGTAGTGATCGCACCTGGCGCGACCGTCACGAGCGACCCGGTTGCGCTATCGGTCGCGCCGTTATCGCAGCTGGAGGTTACGACCTATCTCCCCCAGCGTACCCCGGTCACCGGGTTTCACTGGGGTGCGTCGCAACGTATCAGCATCGCTGCCGGCAATGCCAGCCGGGAAGCCGAGCTTTCGAACGCGACGCGGGTGGAAGGGCGCTTGTTTCTCAGCGCTGTGCTGGTCGATGCACTGCCAGAAGGCCGCACGGTGGTGGCGCTGGGCGACTCCATCACGGATGGCAATGGATCGACGCCGGATGCAGATCGGCGCTGGCCCGATTTCCTCGCGCGCCGGCTGGCGCCGCATGGCATCGCCGTGGCCAATGCCGGCATTTCCGGTGCGCGGCTGCTGAAAGATGGCATGGGCGAGCGCGCGCTGGCGCGATTCGGGCAGGATGTGCTGGGTCAACCCGGGGTGTCGGACGTGATTGTCCTATTGGGGATCAACGATATCGGCTGGCCTGGCAGTCCATTCGCGCCGGCTGAAACGATGGTGACGCTGAACGAATTGACGGCGGGCTTTCGCCAGCTTGCGGCCACCGCGCATGCCAGAAAAATCCGGATCACGGTGGGGACGTTGCCGCCATTCGAGGGCGCGCTGGAGGGAACGCCGTTTGCCGGGCATTACAACCCGCAGAAAGAGGCATTGCGCCTGCGGTTGAATGACTGGATCCGGAGCGCCGGCATCTTCGATGCCGTGGTCGACTTCGACGCGGTGCTGCGCGATCCGGCACGGCCGCAGCGCATGCGTGTTCAATTTGATTCGGGCGACCATCTGCACCCGGGCGATGCCGGCTATCGGAAGATGGCCGATGCCATCGATATCGACGCCATCGTCGCGCGCGATCCGGGCGCTCGTCGAGATGCTGCGCCGGCGCCGAGTCAATAAGCCGGACTGATCATCCCTTGTCGTCGATGTTTTCGCCCGGGTCCGGCTTGACGCGCGTGAGCTTGTAATCGGCAGCAGAGCGTTCGAGCGCCAGGCCGAGCACATCCTTGAGGTCGTCAGGACTTGCGCCGTTGTCGAGCTGCTGCTTGGCGAACGTGTTACGCAGCGTGCGGCCGCCGGAGCGCGCCAGATCCATCCCGGCGCGCTCGAAGGTGGCGCGCATCTGCACATAGACCGTCTTTCTTGTCATCCTGGCACCGGCTGCATTGGCCGGAAAGACGAACTGGCCAGGGATGGCCAGCGTCTCGCGCTCGGCGAGCCATGGCAGCAGCTCGTCGGCGCCGTCGCGGGGGAGGGTAATCGTATGTTCGTGGCTGGTGTCATGCTTTTCGTCGGGCGTGATGGTCAGCACGATCGAGCCGTCGAGCGCCTGCTGGCGGCCGATCTCGGACATCAGCAAGCCGATCGCTTCCGATACGCGCAAACCGGCCAGGGCCATGACGACCTGCATGGCACGATCCCGCCGGCGCTTCCAGCCCTCGAACGGGGTACTGGTGCGGCGCTGTGGTGCTTCGGCTGGCAAGGCTGCGAAGAACCGTACCAACTGTTCTTCAGACAAGGTGCGGCCGGCGTCATCCCGTGTCATGTGGGCACGATCGATATTGAGGATGGCGAGCTGCGCCGGGTTGGGGTTGACGTCGAGGTGCTCATAGCAGCGCTCGAGGAGACGCAGATAGCGGTAGGCGATCTTGCTGTTGAGGATGAGCTTTCCCTTGACGGTGCGGCCGATGAACCGGGCGAGGTCGTTGTGGGTGACTATGGAGAAGGTGAGGCCTTGTTCAATCATCCAGCCCGCCACGTTGGCAAACATGAAGTTGTAGATCTTCGCGGACGCTGCAGACGGAATGCGCAACGTGCCATCGGCGGGCAGGCGGCGGCCGGTTTCGGCGAAAGCTGTAGTGGTGACGAATTCCCGGAACGCTTTGATGGGATCACGGTCCCATGAGGTTGGTGTGGACATGGAGGATGGAATCAGGTTGGGATGCACTAGAGTAGCACAAGAAGGTAACTAACCAACATGTACACAACCACACACGAATTTATCGGAGGGCTCGGCTATCTCCAGGACAACAGCTCCGACATAAGCCACCAGAAGGAAGGTCTGAGTGTGCCTCGTCGGTTAACGGTCCACATCATTGGCAAATCGAATCAGTTCGACTGATGGGCATGGCGAGTCAAGTCCAGCTGGGAATGCCGCGACGGGGGAGGGGATGACGAATGAAGTATTTGACTGTGCGTGACTTTGTATGAGCGTATGAGGGGGTTATTCAGTTACTATCAAATCGGAACACGCGTTCTATCTAATCAGGGGGAAGCATGTACCAATGTCCTCAATGTCAGGATTTCTCTCTCTCCAACTCTTCGACATTATTCATGACGCTCGACGGTACGACGACATGCCCGACATGCAGGACGACGCTGCGTATCAAGCGCAAGCCGACAAATTACCTGCTTATCGCATATATGTGTCTTCGCGCGATCCTGGGGTCAGCGCTGCCGGGCGGCTACAACGTCGGGATTCTTATCGAATTAAACCTGATGATTGCCTTGTTTTTGGTCCAGTTTATGCTGATGGAATACGAGGTTGTTGCCCTGGGTATTTCGCGAGAGTCCTCTAATATTTGATCACTCTGTACGAATCGTTGTCTCGGTTTGGACGCGATCGTTTGCTTGCGCTGTTCCGGGGAAGGCAGGGACCTGAAAGGCTGGGCTTAAACGAAACTCCAGGAATTACAGAAACTCCTGCAGAGCAAGTCGTTCTCGTGCAAAACGCCGGGCGATGAGGGCCTGGGAAGTGGTCTTTCGCAGATTCGCAGCCCGAGCACATGGCTCGCACGCAAGATTGACGGCATTGAAGAGGGCGCTTGCTGCGCTGATGCCTGGCTGACACTGACAATGACAATGACCAGAATGATTGGGTACAAGGACGGCACTTGGAGAAAGACCTGGCTCGCATGCGATCGATATTGCATTTCTTGCCCAACCATAGCCTCAATTGCGCTTTCCTACCGACGCAGTTGGCTATTTGAGTACGGAAGGTGTGCAAGGAAACTTACAGATCACTAACCACCAAATATTAAAGTAACTAACCAACTTATGTAAAAGACAAAAATAAAAACAACAGCGCAAGCAGAAGCAGCGGCATCGAAGTTGAGATGAGCTTCTGAAGAGTGAGCTCCACTGAACCTGCAGCCAGATGTCATTGCACCACGAAAGTTCAGCATGAAAAGTGATCTCCAATGATCAAAGTTGCCGAAGATAACGCGATGCAAATGACTCCACGTATTGTTTTCTCGCTATCTCAACTAACCGTAAATTCCCCAGGATTCTTGTGAAATATAAAGACTACTACCAGACCATGGACGTTCCGCGCACTGCCAGTGCTGACGAGATCAAGCAGGCGTACCGCAAGCTGGCACGCAAATTTCACCCTGATGTCTCGAAGGATGCATCGGCCAAAGAGAAATTTCAGGCGATCGGCGAGGCCTATGCGGTCTTGAAGGATCCTGAAAAGCGCCTTGCTTACGATGCGCTTGGCAAGGCGCCGGAAGGCGCCGACGTTGCGCCGCCGCCCGGATGGCAGCACAACTTCAGCACGGCTGGGGCAGGCTTCGACGAGGCTGATCTTGCCGATCTGTTCGCCGCATTCGGACGTGGAACAAGGGGTGGTCAAGCACGCCGGCCAGCGCCTGTCCGGGGCCAGGACGTGGATATTTCCGCGGACGTCACGCTCGAGCAGATTCACGGCGGCGGTGAGATTGAAGTACGTGCGAATCTGCCCGAGTCCGACGCCCGCGGCGTGCAACATCTGGTCAGCCGGACCTTTCGCATCACGATCCCAGCCGGCGCGGCCAACGGTCAGCGGCTGCGCCTGGCAGGCAAGGGTGGTCCCGGCCACCATGGTGGTCAGCCCGGCGACCTGTACGTCGCGCTGGCATTGACGCCGCACCCGTTATATCGCCTCAGCGGGCGCGATCTGTACATGGATCTGCCGCTTGCTCCCTGGGAAGCCGTGCTGGGCGCAGCGGTTCGGATTCCAACACTGGACGGGCACGTCGAACTGACTGTGAAGGCAGGATCGACAGCGGGCCAGCAACTGCGCCTGGCCAAGCGTGGCTTGCGCGGGCCCGATGGTGTTGCCGGTGCGCTTTACGCGGTCATCGTCATCAAGGTCCCATCGCAGGTCAGCGATGCCGAGCGCGCGCTGTACCAGCAACTGGCAGAGGCATCCAAGTTTCAGGCCCGTGCCAACTTCGGTTAAGGAGATTTACTCATGTCCATGCAAGTGACTCATGCGGTCTGGCTTAACGAGACGGCAGTGTGCTCGATTGATCATCTGGTTGAAGTATCTGGACTATCGCCCGATGACATCAGCAATCTGGTCGAGGATGGCGTGATGGTGCCAGCCGATGCGTCGAACCCGGGCGCCGGCTTCCATTCGGTGCACGTCCTCACCGTCAGGCAGGCGCGCAGGCTACGGGATGACTTTGAGCTGGACCGAAACGGTCTTGCACTGGCATTGACGCTGCTGCGCCGTATCGAGTCTTTGGAACAGGCGCTGCACATGGCGCAATTGGGTCATGGGTTTGTTTTGCCGGTGGCCGGGGACTCGGTTGGGAAAGACTGACCGCATGGCTGACATGGCGCATATCTGGATCAGCCCGCAGGCATCCAAGCAAAAATACAAACACCGCATAATCTATATTATGTTAAATGCGTTGTGCGTGTTAGCTGCTGATTGCAGGTAGAACGTCGGGCACGCCTCCCTCTCAGCGCAATCTACGATATGGTCCAGATCGCTGCAGATGCATCGTCAGACGCTTTCACAGCGCGTTCTGCAGTTCGTCCACTCGTGGCTTCGTAGTTCCGCAACTTGTCGAGTTGCGCCTTGAGTCCGTGGGCGATGCACGCCTCCACCAGCGCCGCGTCAGTGTACAAGCCGTAGAGATCGATCAGCCGATAGAAGCCGTCTGTCATCACCAGAATGCTGGCGTCGTCCGTCAGTTCCACACTGCGTAGACGCGCCTGAAACGGCCCATTCGGATCAAGACACAGGACACCGGGCGCTGGCGCCAGGTTTTGTGATTCGCGGCGGGCTCGCAGCATCGGGAGCATCTGTTCGCGTCGACTTGCCGGATCCGCGATACCGTCGTCTGTCATTTTCGCAATCACATCCTGCAGAACAGCTTCCTGTGGATTCACGAATGGATCCAGGTCGATACAGGGTCCGCTGGTCGTGTACAGCAGCGTCTTGCAGTCACCAAGGCAGTACAGCGTCGCGTGTGCAGCCTCGTCGTGATGCGATATCCTCAACCAGGTCATTGCTGCAATTGGCCACGCGTGCACTGGAACGTCGCGACCGGCTGTCAGGTGCATAAACTGCGCTCGGACATCGACGATCGCCATCCGGACGCAATCAGGCTGATCTCGCCCTGGTATCAGCATTTTTTGAAGTGAATCGGTAAATGCATGGACGAACCATGCGACATCGCCGTGTACTTCGTCGATGTGATCCCGTTCCGCCACGGATGAGCCACCGTCAATGACGATAATGTCGCTCACGCCGGCGCATGTGAACACTGCGATGTGGTCATCGTTGTGTTGCGAATTGGGGTTGGCACCAGCAGAAACATGTTCAATTTTCATTAGGCAACGTATATTTGATCATGCTGGGACTCTACCCTTATCAAACACAGGGGACAAGGAGATACACCTGCTTCAAAACCTAACTCGACAATATATTCCCTAATGTCGATTGAGATTATTGCAGGCTGAGTCACTCTCACACCTCTCGATGTCTGACACGTCTTGGCTGCACCTTGCCACCACCGTCATCTTCTCTCACCTTGCTGAAAGTCGCAGATGAAAAACCTGGCCATCCGACTTGTCTATTTTGCTGGCATCATCAGCGCTATCGGCGCCGTCATCCACTTCGCTGGCCATTGCTGGCGGAACCGGCTGGTTTATATTCTTCAATGCACCGCTGCAGGTCGTGGCGTCATCGCGTGCCGGAACCTGGTTGGCACCATCGAGCACCAGCATTATCGGACTACTCATGACGGTGTGCGCGGCCTACGCCTTCTCCGCATTGGGACGCTTGCCGCGACTACCGCTACCCCGCCTCATGCTGGCCGGCATGGCCGGGGTCTGCCTGTTGCGGGCTGCGGTGTTCGTGCCGCTGGCGATCAATCACCCGCAGCTGCGCACTACTTTTGAACTCATCAGCGCCGTCATTTGGGGCCTGGCCGGTGCCGGCTTCCTGGTCGCCTGCCTGGCACCCGTTCGCCAACGGCAGCCGCTGGCGCGCACGCCGCTCGGAACGATCACCTGAAGCTCCTCCCAGAGAAGGTATTGAAATCCGTTGCCTCCTCATCGTCGATTGACTGGATTCACGCTCAATGAACATCATCGAATTCTGGTTCGATTTCGGTAGCAATTACAGTTACCTGAGCATGATGCGGATACGGCGCGCAGCGGCCGCTGCCAACCTGCGTGTCGAGCTGAAGCCGTTCATGCTCGGTCCGATCTTCAAGTCGCTGGGGTGGGAAACGTCGCCATTCGTGCTGCAGACGCTGAAAGGCGATTACGTATGGCATGACTTGCGCCGCCAGTGCGTCAAATACGGCTTGCGCTGGCAACGCCCTTCCCTATTTCCCCGTCATGGGCTGCTTGCCGCGCGCATCGCACTACAGGGCGAAGGCACGTCCTGGCTTGAAGATTTCTGTGAACAGGTCATGCTGGCCAATTTCGCGGACGACCGAGAAGTTGGCGACGAGGCGGTGCTGGCCGGGATTCTCGCCGGACTTGGTGCTGACAGTGCAGAGATCATCGCGGCAGCTAAAACGGATGCGTGCAAGGCCGCGCTGCGTGCGCGCACAGCCGATGCCCAGGCCCGCGGTATCTTTGGCGCGCCCATGTTTTTCGTTGGCGACGAGATGTTCTGGGGGAATGACCGTCTTGAGGATGCCATCGCTTACGCTAAGACGATGGTAACGGCGGCAGGAGCAGCATGATTGCGTGCCGTGCCGTCGAGCAGACAATCTATGTTCCGAGTTGTGTTGGGTTGAAGATCCGATAGATACAACGCCGCTCAGGAACCGGTTACTTGCAGCGGGCGCTGAACATGCAAGAAAATCGGACGACGACATGCTCCCCTGCTCTCGCTAATTGCCGTGTGCCCGCCTGCATCCACACGTCCCATCCATTCCAGGCAGCAGCAATCCACCACAGCCGCGCACGGCACGCAGCCGGTGATTTGCACGTAACCGATGACTGCGTGACAATGCGATAACACTTACCGATCACTCAAAGGCACACCATGAACATCACCGTCCAGAATACTGTCCCCGCAACAACCCGCATCACGCTCGTCGGCGAAATGCACGATGGCACCTTCGCTGCCGAAGTCATGACCGAGACCGCCGTTCCCTACACGCCGTATTGGGATAACCTGCTCGAACAACGCATCGTCTATATCCAGCCCGATGATGAACAGCTCGAGGCCATCATCACGGCCTTGAACGAACGTCGTCTGACACTCGACGAGTTACAGAATTACGGCAGCGCTGAAGGCGGCACGTCGTCCATCCCGGTATAAGCAATCGGTCATGGCACAGGGGAAGTGGCAACGCCTCTCCTGCCGATCTGTGGTGATCACCGTCGAATCAGAGCCGGCCTCTTTTCTGTAGACTTGTTTGATATTTGGTGTCGGTTTCGGAGTAGTTAGCTTTAAAATTTTCGGTTGGAGTTGTTTTACGTGTTGGTTAGTTACATTTACAAATGGAAGACCTCGTCTTCTCTATCGTTTTAGTTGATGCCTCGGTCACCGTTCGAACGAAGAATCTCGTCATGTCGCTCATGGTCGGTCTTGTGCAGATAGGCTGCCGTCGTCGCGATATTGGCGTGCCCCGCCGTGTCCTGCAGCGTCTTGAGCTGCACTCCACTATTGGCATGGTTCGTCAGCATGCTATGCCGTAACCAGTGCGGTGACGCCAGTCTCAGCATCGAAGCACTATCGCCATCCCCTTTCGCTGCCGCGTCATCTGCTGCAAGCTGGAAGATCGCCTTGAGTGCTTCGGATGCGGCTTCGTCGGTGATCCCTACGTACTCCTTCGTGCGGCTCGACAGCACCAGAGGCATGCGATCGCCCCTGCTCGTCTGCTCTAACAGACCGAACGCACGCCGATAGTCGCGGTAGGCGCCGATGGTGGCTGGCGGCGCCGGCAGCCGGCGTGGCTTATTGCCCTTGCCCAGCACGTCGAGCCACCAGCGCCCGTCGCCCTCGCTGTAGACGGCGCCCATATTCGCGCTGACGATTTCGTTCAGGCGCGCGCCGGTCTGGGCAAACGCAATCAACAGGAAGCGATCACGCGCGCGCTGACGCGCTGTCGCTTCGGTGTCCCCAGGCCGTGCTTCAGCCGCAGCCAGCGCATAGGCAATGGCGGCCGGGCTCAGGTAGCGGGTGATGCGGCTCGCGTGTGCAGCGCGGACATTGCGCACGAGCCGCGCCGGATTGCGGCGCAGATAACCGGTCTGCTCGGCAAACGTCAGCACGCCCTTGATTGCAATCATCGCCTGGCGGCGGCTGGTGTCGGATAGGGGCCCGGTGAATGGCCGATAACGCGGATCGTTGCGTGGCCATTTGGTGGTGCTGATCCACGCGGGCGGCGGCTGCCGGATGAATTCCTTGTACAGATTGAGGTCGCCGACGTTCAGTTGCTGGAACGTCTTGCGTGCTTCTTCGCGGCACCAGGTCAGGAACCGATACAGCTCCTTTTGCAGATTGGCGATCGACTTGGGGCTGAGCTCGCCATGGGAGATGTATTCGCGCGCCAGTTCGGCGTCGCTCGTGGCGGAGGTAACCGGCTCGTCGTACATGCTGGAGAAGCTGCCCGCACCGAGCCGGCTGGCGGCCGCCCGATCAGGGTCGGCTGGTGGCAGTGGGTCGAGGTTGATCGGTACAAACACAGGCATGAGCGCTGAATAGATAACTGTATAGATATACAGTATAGCACTGTGCTGCCGGGCTTCGTAAGGGCTGCTGCCGCAAATTTTCGCTGGATTGCCCGTAACGGGCGCTCTCGTCCTACAGCGCCATGCCCTGCACGCCGATACGTGGCCGCCCTGCCCTGCATGACAATGGTTCATCCATTTCACGAAGGGGACTACCATGAACAGCAACGCACCCGCATCGACGACTGCAAACCAGGACGGCGCCACTGTCGGTATTGGCGGCCAGACCAGCGGCCAGCAAGGCGCGACGCCATCGCATGAGTCGCAGACAGAAACTGGCGGCAACGGCGGCCCGGGGCTGACCCGAAATCAATCGGGGCCGTACGTGAACGCACCCGACGGTGCCGAAGGCAATGAGCCGCCAATTACTGACGGCAGCGCAGCGCCGCAGCCAGAAGCGCCAAGCACCGTACCGCTCGATACGGCAGCAACGCACACCAATCCAGGCGCGCAGGATACGCGGCCAGGCCAGGCCGGCCCGAAAGTGACGGGCATGGGCGCGCCGGAAACGGGTGGCAATCAAACTGCAGGTGATCTGCCGCCATTCACGCGCTGATGTAAGTTGTGCCCGCAGCTGCCGTTTCGATGTTCGCCTGGCCAGCCATCCACGCAGGCCAGGCGAACGTCAAGGCTTCATGGCGGGCCGCCTGAAGCGGCATACGCACCGCTTGAGGCCTGCGCCGCCACCTGCTCCTGCTTCGCCAATTTGCGCCACCAGATCCACGACACGATCGCATTCACCCAGAAGCACATGTACAGGAACGCCGTCAGGTACAAGCCACGGCTGAAATACAGCGGCACCGCAATGGTGTTCACCAACAGCCAGACCGGCCAGCTCTCGATGCGCCGCCCCATCATCAGCAACTGCGCGATGACGGAAAACACAAGCACCGCCGAATCGATGAACGGCGCGTAAGCATTGGTATAGAAGTGAAGTGCAGCGCCATACCCGCCAGTGGCGATGAGACCGACCGGCGTCATCCAGGCCATCGTGCGCCAGCCCGCATGGGTAATCGGCAGCGGTGCGCCGCCCTTCCCATGCAACCAGCGCCACCAACCCAGCACACCCGTCACGACAAAGAATGCTTGCAGCACGACGTCGGCATACAACTGCGACTGCATGAATAGCACACCGAACAGGGTACAGCCAACAATCCCTGTCCACCACGTGTGGACGTTATTGCGGCCTGCCAGGAAGATGGCAATAGCCGTGAAGAGATTCGCGGCCAGTTCGAGGGGAGATATCATCGGATGCGGCGGGGCCAGGCTGGGAACATAGTGAATGTCCTTTGAATGAGAGCGGCTACTCTACGCCACTCTCATGCCTCGCCGCAAGTTAGTGCAAAAGAATGTTTACAGCTTGATGGTGCCGTGCTCCGAATCCAGATCCGGCTGCTTGCCGGTCACGGCTGCCTTGGCGACCGCAAACAGGCGCACCATCTTGCTGTCGTTCGAATCCCAGTATTCGGCAGCGTGCGGCACCACGCGCACGAGCACGGCGTGCTGGTCTTCCGGGCCGGCCGGGAACCAGGCTTGCACCATCGGGTTCCACATGCTGCGGATCTTGTCGCGGTCGACGATGCGTTCGGCCGTGCCGCTGACCGAGACATACGTGCTGTCATCGATATCCGAGAAACTAATGTTGACTTCAGGCTGGTGCGCGATGCTGTCCCACAGGGCGGTGGCCGAGTGCACGAAGAACCAGATGCCGCCTTCGGCATCGACGTCCTGCTTGGTCATTGGCTGGCTGGCCAGGTGATCGTGCTCGTCACGGAACGTGAACATGGCAAAGCGCAGGGAACCGATACGGTCTTCGAGGGCTGCTACGTGGGTGCGATCTGCTGTCATGGTGAATCCTTGATTGGGTGAGTAATAGCTCATCCTAACGCGCCATACGCCGCCTTTCGGTGCGCAGGCGTACATTTGCGACCCGCTGCGGATGAGTTTGGCCTGGTCACGCTGTCCCGCAGCCGGTGACAAATGGCTTATAGTATTGCCTCTGTAAACATTTCAACAATCCCATGAAATTCGACGTCGCGATCGTCGGCAGCGGCCTGGCCGGCCTGTCGGTAGCCCTGCACCTGGCCCAGACCCGCAAGGTTGCCATCATCTCCAAGCGCACCCTGCTCGACGGCGCCAGCGCCTGGGCCCAGGGTGGTATCGCGGCCGTGCTCGATTCGGGCGACAGCCACGAGCAGCATGTGGCCGATACCCTGGTTGCCGGCGCCGGTCTGTGCGACGAGACCGCCACCCGTTACATCGTCGAACACGGGCGCGAAGCGATCGAATGGCTGATCGATCAGGGCGTGCCGTTCACGCGTGACGCTACCGCCGAGATGGGCTTTCACCTGACGCGCGAAGGTGGCCACGGCCAGCGACGGATCATCCATGCGGCCGACGCCACCGGGCACGCCGTGCAAGTCACGCTGGAACAGAAGGTCCGCGCCCACCCGAATATTTCGCTGTTCGAGCACCATGTCGCGATCGACGTCATCACGTCCGCCAAGCTGCGGCCAAAGGTTGCGCATGGCAGTCAGCCGCGCTGCTACGGCTTGCACGTGCAGGATGTGAATAGTGGCGACGTGCTGACGTTCGAGGCGGAGCACACGGTGCTGGCCACGGGCGGCGCCGGCAAGGTGTATCTGTACACGACGAACCCCGACACCGCCACCGGCGATGGCATTGCGATGGCCTGGCGCGCCGGCTGCCGGGTGTCGAACATGGAGTTCATCCAGTTCCACCCGACCTGCCTGTACCACCCGTATGCGAAATCATTCCTGATCACCGAAGCGATCCGCGGCGAAGGCGGCCTGCTCAAGTTGCCACCCGAAGCGGGCGCACAGGCCGGCGAGCGCTTCATGCCAGCGCATGACGCGCGTGGCGAACTGGCGCCGCGCGATGTCGTGGCGCGCGCGATCGACTTCGAGATGAAGAAACGGGGCCTCGATTACGTCAACCTCGACATCAGCCACCAGCCCCCCGAATTTTTGATGGAACACTTCCCGACCATCTATGCGCGCTGCCTCGAACTGGGCATCGACATCACGCAGCAGCCCATCCCCGTTGTGCCGGCCGTGCACTTTACCTGCGGCGGCGTGGTCACCGACCTGGCCGGGCGCACTGATATCCCCGGCCTGTATGCGGTGGGCGAAGTCGCCTGCACCGGCCTGCATGGCGCCAACCGGCTGGCCAGCAATTCGCTGCTCGAATGCGTCGTCGTCGGCCGTGCCTGTGCGCAGCAGATCGCCGCGAGCCCGGCGATTGCCAACCCTGCGCTGCCGGACTGGGATGCCAGCCGTGTCACGAACGCCGACGAAGAAGTGGTGATCGCCCACAACTGGGACGAGCTGCGCCGCTTCATGTGGAATTACGTCGGCATCGTGCGCACGACCAAGCGCCTCGAGCGCGCGCTGCACCGGATCAAGCTGCTCAAGGAAGAGATCGACGAGTACTACCGCAACTTCCGCATCACGCCCGACCTGCTCGAGCTGCGCAACCTGGTCGAAGTCGCGCACCTGATCGTGAAAAGCGCCATGTCGCGCCACGAAAGCCGCGGCCTGCACTATTCGCGCGACTTCCCGGACACCTTGCCCAAGGCACTGCCGAGCGTGCTGACGCCGCGCCGGCGTTAGCATGGAACGGCAGCGGCTTTCGCTCACCACCGTCCTGCTGCTGAGCATCCCGCCCGTACTGTGGGCGGGCAATGCCATCATTGGCCGCCTCGTGCGCGACGCCATGCCGCCGATGACGCTCAACCTGCTGCGCTGGTCGATCGCCCTCCTCATCCTGCTGGTGCTGGGCCGCGCCGCACTACGCCCAGGCACCGGCGTGCTGCGCAACTGGCGCCGCTATGCCCTGCTTGGCCTCCTGGGCATCGGACTGTACAACTCGATGCAATACCTGGCGCTGACGACCTCGTCGCCGCTGAACGTGACGCTCGTCGCGTCCGGCGTGCCGGTCTGGATGCTGCTGGTCGGCCGGCTGTTCTACAACGTGCCGGTCAAGGGGCGGCAGATCGGCGGCGCCGTGCTGTCGATTGCCGGCGTGCTGGTCGTCATGTGCCGGGGCAGCCTGGCCGAACTGGCCGCGCTACGCCTGGTAGCGGGCGACCTGATCATGATCGTGGCGACGATTGTCTGGTCGTTCTACAGCTGGTCGCTGCTGCAGAAGGACGATGTGCCGGCGCTGCGTGCGGACTGGGCCGCCTTCCTGCTGGCCCAGGTAGCGTATGGCATGCTGTGGTCGGCCGCGCTGGCCGGCGGCGAGTGGGCGCTGGGTACGCCTCAGATCGTCTGGAGCTGGCCCCTCGCCGGCGCACTGCTGTACCTGGCGATCGGGCCGGCGATCATCGCCATGCGTTGCTGGGGCGCGGGCGTACAGCGCGCCGGGCCCGGGATCAGCGCGTTCTTCATCAATCTGACACCGCTGTTTACGGCGCTGCTATCGGCCGCCTTCCTGGGCGAACTGCCGCAGTTGTACCACGTGGCGGCGTTCGGCCTGATCGTCGGCGGCATTGTCGTGTCGGCGCGGTAAATGCAGAGCGGTGGTACGATTCCACCCATGAACGACGAACCTGGCAATTCACTTGGCGAACACCACGCGGCCACGCAACTGGCGGCGTTTCTCGAACAATATCCCCGTGCGCTGGTGCTCACCGGCGCGGGGCTGTCGACGGCATCCGGCATTCCCGATTATCGCGACCGGGATGGCGTGCGGCGCGGCAGGCTTCCCATCCAAGGCCCGGAATTCCGGCGCGACCCGGCGATCCAGCGCCGCTATTGGGCGCGCAGCATGGTGGGCTGGCGGATGATGTCGGGCGCCGCGCCCAATGCTGGCCATCGTGCGTTGGCCGCGCTCGGTACGGACAACCGCATCGGCTCGATCCTGACGCAAAACGTCGATGGCCTGCATACCCAGGCGGGCAGTCGCGACGTGCTGGAATTGCATGGCAATATCCACCATGTGACGTGCCTCGGCTGCGGCGCGAACTTCACGCGGGCCGCGCTACAGGTGCAGCTCGAGGCGGACAATCCGGGCCTGCGCCAGGTGCTCGCGCAGCCGCTGCCCGATGGCGACGCCGAAATCGATCCGGATGCGGTGACGGGTTTTACCGCGCCGGCATGCGTGCACTGTGGCGGCATGCTGATGCCCGACGTCGTGTTCTTTGGCGACAATGTGCCGGCAGCGCGCACGGCAGCTGCGCTGGCACGGATGGAGGCGGCCGACGCACTGCTCGTGGTCGGCTCGTCGCTGATGGTGTATTCGGGGTTTCGATTCTGTCGGCTTGCCGAAGCGGCCGGCAAACCGATTGCGGCGCTGAACCTGGGGCGCACGCGCGCCGACGACATGCTTGCGCTGAAGATTGAAGCATCCGCTGAGCGGGTCTTGCCGATGGTAGCTGAGTTGCTTGGAGCGTAGGGTGGACGGCTGTGCCGTCCACGCGTTCAAATCAAGCTGATTTCGTGGCGCATTGAGGATCGTTGAACGCGTGGACGGAGAATCCGTCCACCCTACGGCTTAATTGTTGCTGAACTTGATCACCAAACCAGTGATCAACGCCGCCGCCATCGCGATCGACAGCACGCCATGCAACACGGGCGAACCGATCGATGCATCCGACGCCGCAGCGTCACGTTGCATCGCCATCGCACGGCTCAACACGACCGGGCGCAGGAAACCGCGAATACCGACCAGCAGCATGCCGATGCCGAAGAACAGTTCGCCCTTCATATTGTAGAGAATCCCGTCCATCAACTGGGGCACGCCCAGCAGCAGGCCGAAGCCGAGCCAGAACAGGCGGAACACGAGCGAACGTTTCAGTTTGGTGGTGATCGACATAGTGTGGTCTGAGAGTTGAGCGGTGCGATCAGACGATGCGCAGCGAGTAATCGGTGGCGTGCACGTCCTTGGTCAGGCTGCCGATGGAAATGCGGTCCACGCCCGTTTCGGCAATCGCGCGCACGGTGTCCAGATTGATGCCGCCCGAGGCTTCCAGCAGCGCGCGGCCGGCATTGACCTGCACCGCCTCGCGCATCATGGCCAGGTCGAAGTTATCGAGCAATACCGACTTGACGCCGGCCGCCAGCGCTTCTTCCAACTGGACGATGGTTTCGACTTCGATCTGCACCGGCGCGCCAGCGTTCAGGCTGGCGGCCGCCGTCAGCGCGGGCGTGACGCCCCCGGCAGTAGCAATGTGATTTTCCTTGATCAGGATGCCGTCATACAGCGCCATGCGCTGGTTCTTGCCACCACCGACCCGCACCGCGTACTTCTGCGCCTGGCGCAGGCCCGGCAACGTCTTGCGCGTATCGAGAATCGCTGCGTTCGTGCCCGCGATGACGTTGACGTAGCGCCGGGTGGCAGTGGCCACGCCCGACAGCAGTTGCAAAAAATTCAGCGCGGCGCGCTCGGCCGTGAGCAGCGCGCGCGGGTTCGCCGTGATGGTACAGACGGTGCTGTTGGCCGGCATCAGGTCGCCTTCGGCAAACTGCCACGCGATGTCGGTGTCCTGGTCGACCGCGAGCATGACGCCCTCGAACCATGGCGCGCCACACAGCACGGCCGCCTCGCGCACGATGACGCGCGCCGTAACGCGGGTGTCGTCGGGCACGAGTTTGCCGGTCAGGTCACCGCTGCCGATGTCTTCCAGTAGCGCGGCCAGGATATTTTGTTCAAATGCCGCCTGCAGCTTGTCGTCAAACTGGGCGTGGGGATTGTGCAGACTGGTCATGCGGGGCCGACTCCGGAAAACATGGGGGCATTCTGTTCGAGCGCGCCGGTTGGCAGCGCCTTGGCGCGCTTGGCCGCCGCAAAATCGAGCATGCGGTCGATGGCGCGTTTGGCTTGCAGGCCGACGGCAGGGTCGACATGCACTTGATTGGCGCCCGATTCGAGCACCTCGGCCAGATTGCGCAGACCGTTCATCGCCATCCACGGGCAATGCGCGCAGCTCTTGCAAGTCGCGCTGTTGCCGGCGGTCGGTGCTTCGATGAAGGTCTTGCCGGGCGCGGCCATCTTCATTTTGTGCAGGATACCGTTGTCGGTGGCGACGATGAAGTGGGTGGCTTCCAGCGTCTGCGCAGCGTTGATCAGCTGCGTGGTCGAGCCGACCACGTCGGCCTGCGCCACGACGTTCGCCGGCGACTCGGGGTGCACGAGCACCTTGGCCAGCGGGTACTCGGCCTTGAGCAGGTCGAGTTCGATGCCCTTGAACTCGTCGTGCACGAGGCACGAACCCTGCCACAGCAGCATGTCGGCGCCGGTCTTGGTCTGGATGTACGAGCCCAGGTGGCGGTCGGGCGCCCACAGGATTTTCTTGCCCTGCGCGTGCAGCTCGGCCACGATGTCCAGGCCAATGGACGACGTCACCATCCAGTCGGCGCGCGCTTTGACTGCGGCGCTGGTGTTGGCGTAGACGACGACAGTGCGGTCAGGATGCTGGTCGCAGAACGCTGCGAACTCGTCGGCCGGGCAGCCGAGGTCGAGCGAACAGGTCGCGTCGAGGTCAGGCATCAGGATGGTTTTTTCGGGGCTGAGGATCTTGGCCGTCTCGCCCATGAAGCGCACACCGGCCACGACGAGCGTTTGCGCGGCGTGGTCACGGCCGAAGCGCGCCATCTCGAGCGAGTCGGACACGCAGCCGCCCGTTTCTTCGGCCAGGTCCTGCAGGTCGGCGTCCACATAGTAGTGGGCGACAAGGACCGCGCCTTTTTCTTTCAGCAGGCGCCGGATATTGTCCTTGAGCGCGTTGCGTTCGGCCAGTTCGGGCGCGCTGGGGATGCGTGCCCAGGCCTCGGCGGTGCAGGCCAGACCGGCCTGGGGCCGGTCATATTCATACGTCTTGATCGGTACGGTGTCCATACTCTTCTCGGTCTCCTTGGCAGGGGGCGCGTCGAACACGGCGCCCCTGCCAGTACTACATTACGCGTCGATGCCCTGGCTCGCCAGGTATTCCTCGTAGTTGCCACGGAAGTCGACGATCTCGTTTTCACGGATTTCCAGCACGCGCGTGGCCAGCGACGACACAAACTCGCGGTCGTGCGAGACGAAGATCAGGGTGCCGGCATATTTATCCAGCGCGATGTTGAGCGACTCGATCGACTCCATGTCCATGTGGTTGGTCGGCTCGTCCAGCAGCAGCACATTGTGACGGCCCAGCATCAGCTTGCCGTACATCATGCGGCCCTTCTCACCACCGGACAGCACATTGACCGACTTCTTGACTTCGTCGCCGCCAAACAGCAGGCGACCCAGGATCGAGCGCACGGCCTGATCGTCGTCACCCTCTTGCGTCCACTGACCCATCCAGTCGGTCAGGTTGTCGCCCACTGCGAACTCTTCGGTCGGATCCTGCGGCATGTAGCCGGGATTCGCGTTCTCGGCCCACTTGACGCGGCCTCCATCCGGCTGCAGGCCGCACAGCTCGCCGCCAATCGTGCGCAGCAGCGTGGTCTTGCCGGCGCCGTTGGCGCCGATGATCGCGATGCGCTCGCCGGCCTCGACCATGATCGAGAAATTCTTGAACAGTTGACGGTCGTAGGCTTTCGAGATGTTCTCGGCTTCCACCGCCAGGCGGTGCAGCTTTTTCTCGCCTTCGAAGCGCACGAACGGATAGGCGCGCGAGGATGGTTTGAACTCTTCGATCTTGATCTTGTCGATCTGCTTGGCGCGCGACGTGGCCTGGCGCGCCTTGGACTTGTTGGCCGAGAAGCGGCGCACGAAGTCCTGCAGTTCCGCGACCTTCTCTTTGGCCTTGGCGTTGTTCGACAGCTGCTGGTTGCGTGCCTGGGTCGAGGCCAGCATGTATTCGTCGTAGTTACCCGGATACACCTTCAGCGTGCCGTAATCCATATCGGCCACGTGCGTGCAGACCTGGTTCAGGAAGTGGCGATCGTGGGAAATGATGATCATCGTGGAGTTACGCTCGTTGAGCATGTCTTCCAGCCAGCGGATCGTGTTGATGTCCAGATTGTTGGTCGGCTCGTCGAGCAGCAGGATGTCAGGATTCGAGAACAGCGCCTGCGCCAGCAGCACGCGCAGCTTCCAGCCCGGCGCCACGGCGCTCATCGGACCCTGGTGCAGCTCGGTGCCGATGCCCAGGCCCAGCAGCAGTTCGCCGGCGCGCGCTTCAGCCGAGTAGCCGTCGTATTCGGCGACCTTGCCTTCGAGCTCGGCGGCTTTCATGTAGTCGTCGTCCGTGGCTTCGAGGTTCGCGTAGATCGCATCGCGTTCGGCGATCGCATTCCACAGCTCGGTGTGGCCCATCATGACGACGTCGAGCACGCGCGTGTCTTCGTAGGCGAACTGGTCCTGGCGCAGCTTGCCCAGGCGCTCGCCCGGATCCAGGCTGACGTTACCGGCGGACGGCTCGAGGTCGCCGCCCAGGATTTTCATGAACGTCGACTTGCCGCAGCCGTTGGCGCCGATCAGGCCGTAGCGGTTGCCGTCGCCGAAGCGCACGGAAATGTTCTCGAAGAGCGGCTTGGCGCCGAATTGCATCGTGATGTTGGCTGTGGATAGCACTGTATGACCCCAAAAAGCGTATTTGATTAACCGGCTATTTTACCATCGCATGCCCTGCAGGGCGAATGGGCTGGATTGGCGGGCGCCGTTGGCTGACGCGCGCTTAGGTGCAGCGCACGGTCGGGTAGTCCGACAGCAGCAGGCTGAAACCGTCAACGTCCGACTGCAGGCGCCCTTGCGCGCCAAACGGGATCGTGACGCGCCGTGGAATATGGCCAAAACTCAGCCCCGTCAGCACAGGCACGGGCAACGTGCGACGCACATAGTCGAGCATGGCATCAAAGTCATAACCATTGTCGAGCGGCCCCAGGCGGTAGCCGGAAAAATCGCCCAGCACCACCGCTTGCTGGCGTTCGAGCACACCCGCCTGCATCAATTGCAGCAGCAGTCTCTCGACACGGTACGGATGTTCGCTGATGTCCTCGAGCCACAGGATGCCGCCGTCGATCTGCGGAAAATACGGCGTGCCGATGAGCGAGCCGATCATCGCAAGATTGCCGCCCCAGACCGTCCCGCGCACATCCAGCTGCGGGTTGCCGCTGACGGTCTCGCGGATCGTGTGCGTCGGGCCAGCCAGACAGACCCAGAAATCGTCCAGCGTGAACGGCACCGGCTCTTCGGCGCCGAAGTCACCGGCCACCATCGGCCCGGCGTAGCTGAGCGCGCCTGTCCTGGCCATCAGGCCCATGTGCAGCGCCGTGACATCGGAAAAGCCGACAATGATCTTGCCGCTGGCGACAATCGCGTCGAAATCGATGGCCGGCAGCAGGCGGCTGATGCCGTAGCCCCCGCGCAGCGCGATGATCAGATGGATGTCGGGGTCTCGCACCGCCGCATGCAGTTGCGCGAGGCGGGCATCGTCGGTGCCGCCGAAGCGCTGGTGGGTGCAGCTGTGATCGTAGTAATTGCGGACCAGGCAGCCCAGCGCTTCAAAGCGTGCGATGGCACGCTCGACGGCGAGCGGATCGTTGGTGCAGCCGGCGGGCGCCACGATGGCGATACCGAGACGGGAAGTGATCACGGGTGGCGAGAAGACGGTAGGTGGAGTCTGGAAACATCTTACCGCGCCCACCGGTGCCGATCAAGGTCGGCCGGCAGCGCCAGCCGACTCACCCACGTCAGACTGCGCTGGCTTTTTTCGCCAATGCACGCCGCTCGGCAAAAAATGCGCGCAGCAGGCTGCTCGCCTGATCCGCCAGCACGCCACCCACCACGTCGGTATGGTGATTCAGCGATGGCTCGCCGAACAGGTTCACGACCGAGCCGCAGGCGCCGGTCTTCGGGTCCGTCGCCGCATAGATGACACGCGCCAGGCGCGCATGCATCATCGCGCCCGAGCACATGATGCAGGGCTCGAGCGTCACGTACAGCTCGCAGCCGGGCAGCCGGTAGTTGCCCAGCTTGTCGGCGGCGGCGCGCAGCGCCACGATTTCCGCATGCGCCGTGGGATCGTGCCCGCTGATCGGCTGGTTGAAACCTGTCGCGATGACTTCACCGTCCTTGACCACGACGGCGCCGACCGGCACTTCGCCACGATCCCACGCTAGTTGCGCCTGTTCCAGGGCCAGGGCCATGAAACGCGCGTGCGCCGCATCCGCAGCATCGTCATGCACGACTGCGGACGACACATCAGGCATCGGTGATCTCGGCCCAGCAGTTCGGGGTTTCGTGCAGCACGAGCTTGTGCAGGCGCAGGCCCGTGCCGAAACGGTCGATGAACACGGTCTTGAGGATCGTGAACGCCACTTGTGCCAGGTTTTCCACGGTGGGGATGCGGTCAATCACGACGGTCTTGTGATCCGGCAGCGACGACAGGAAGTCCAGCACCTTGTCATCCTTTTCGTACACGATGAAGGCATGGTCCCACACGTCGACCAGGTGCTGCTTGGCCAGTGCCTTGACGTCGGAGAAATCCATGATCATCCCGTTGTCGGAATTTCCGTCAGCGTCGATGACTTCGCCGGTCAGCGTAATTTCAAGGGTGTAACGATGCCCGTGCAGGTTGCGGCACTGGCTCTTGTGGTCGGGAATCCGGTGTCCGGCATCGAATTCAAGCTTGCGGGTAATGGTCAACATTGCTGCTTTACTAGGTAATGGAGTGATAATGGAGTGGATAAATCAGGGAATTTGGAGCAGCTTGTGGGTCTGCAGGCTCAGCTTCCATTTCGGATTGGCACGGCACGTCTCGATGGCCAGGCGGATATTCTGCGCCGCAAGCGGCCCATCCATCGCCTGCACGAAGAAGTGCTCGAAGTCGAGCCGCTCGTACGCCGCCAGGTCTTGCCCGATTTGCGGGATGACCACCTTGATCTCGCTGCCTTTTTCCACGACCAGCGTCGAGCCCATCTTGGGGCTGACACAGATCCAGTCGACGCCTTCCGGCACTGGCAGCGTGCCATTCGTTTCAATGGCGATGGTGAAGCCGCGCTCATGCATGGCGTCGATCAGGGCGCGGTCGAGCTGCAGCAGCGGTTCGCCACCTGTGAACACGACATATTTGCTGGCCGGATAGGTAGCCGGCCACAGGCCGTCGATCTCGGCGGCGAGCAGCGCCGCTTCCTTGAATTTGCCGCCGCGCTCACCATCGGTGCCGACGAAATCGGTATCGCAGAACTGGCAGATCGATGTGGCGCGGTCCTGCTCGCGGCCGGTCCACAGATTGCAGCCGGAAAAGCGGCAGAATACGGCCGGCCGGCCAGCGTGGGCGCCCTCTCCCTGCAAGGTGTAGAAGATCTCTTTAATGCTGTAAGTCACGTTAAGCCTCTCGTCAACCTTCCATTATAGCGCGGCGCATTCGCCGGCGCAGCGGATGTCGTGGACCGCTGAGAGCGTGTCGGAAACGTCAAGTTTGAGACTGAACAATATTCCTACATGAGCGGAGCGGTAAGTTCTTACGGAAACTTCCGACACCTTCACGAGGGCAATCATGAACAAACCGAACTTTTTGCTGATGACCTTGCCCTTCGTCGCCAGCAGCGCCAGCGCCAGTGACGCCTATGTCATGGTGCCGATGCTACTACGCAGCGCCGCGCCGGAACTGCTGGCGTGCATTCTGGTGACGATGGCGGCGCTGGTACTGGCATGCCTGAGCCTGCGCCGCGGCGTCGGCCTGGAAGAGCGCGTCCGCGCCCTGCACGGTCAGCTGGCGGCCGAACGTGCGTCGCGCGCGCAGTCCGAGCAGGCATTGGCGGACAACCACGACGTCGTGTATCGCCTGGTGCGCCAGAACGAAGATGTCCGCGACAGCGAACGCACGCGGATTGCGCGCGAACTGCAGAGCGAGCTGGGCCGGCGCCTGCTGACGCTGCGCACCGACCTCTCGAATCTGCATGACAGCGCCACCACGGCCCAGGCGCCAGCCCTGGCCAGCCGCCTGGACAGCGCCATCGCCCATATCGACGGTGCGATCGGCGCCGTGCGCGCCGTGGCCAGCGGCTTGCGCGGCTTCGGTGCGGGCGACGGCCTGCGCCATGCGCTGGAGCGCTGCCTGGCCGAGCACGCGCACCTGTACGGCATGCACTACCGCTTCGAGGCCGGCATCGATCCCAGCTCGCACGCCAGCCAGGATCGCGCCGCGCGGCTGGCGGTCTTTCGTGTACTGCAGGATGTCCTGGCCACGGCTGCGCGTGTCCAGGACGGCGAACTGCACGTGCGCCTGCTGGAAAATGCCAGCTCGCTGGGCCTGGAAATCGATGGCTGCGCCAGCGCCCCGGGCGAAGTCGCTTCCCTGCCGGCCGAGCTGATCGAGCAGATACGCGCCATGGGCGGCGTGCTGCGCGTCGTTGCCACCGCCTCTGAGGGTACCGGGCGCTGGTCCTTGTCGCTGCCGGTCAGGACTTCTGCCGCTGCACCTGCTGCGGAAATGGCCGTGGTTGCGTGACCAGCGTGCGACCGCACAACCGTGTACGTTAAACACAACGCTGAAACCTCCTTGCTCAAGATCAATAGCATGTGTTGATGCAAGTAGCAGAATCGGTTCCTGACGGCAGCCACCCGGTTGCCGCAAACCGAAGCGCTACCACTCGCAGAGGACTGCTCATGATCAACACAAGCAGCAGCGCGTCATACCCGACAGCCCTGCTCCAGGACGTCGCCTTCGTCGGTCAGTTGATGGAAAGCCTGTCGGTACCGGTCTTCGTGCTCGATACCCATGCACGCGTGACGATCTGGAACCGTGCCTGTGAGCAGCTGACCGGCGTGCCGGCGCCCGAAGTGCTGGGCACGGGCGACCACTGGCGCAGCTTCTATGACGTCCAGCGGCCCACGCTCGCCGATCTCGTCCTGCGTACCGGTGGCGATCCCGCACAGGCAGGCGAGGCGCTCGCCGCCCAGGGCGATGCCGGGCGCGCCACGCCGGGGCTGTCCATCGAGAGCTGGTGCGACATGCCGCGCGCCGGCCGCCGGCGCTACCTGGCGGCGGACGCCAGTCCGATCTTCGGCGCCAATGGCCAGCTGTCGGCGGTGGTCGAGACCCTGCGCGACCTGACCGATGAAAAAATGGCCCAGGCGGCACTGGAGCAACTGGCGACCCGCGACGGCCTGACGGGCCTGGCCAACCGGCGCTGCTTCGATGACACGCTGCAAGCGGAATGGGCGCGGGCGCTGCGCCAGGTGCAGCCGCTCTCGCTGCTGATGGTCGACGTCGACAACTTCAAAGCCTATAACGATGCCCATGGCCACCTGGGCGGCGACGAATGCCTGAAGCGCGTTGCGCGCGCCGTGGCCAGCGAGATGCGGGCCAATGACCTGGTGGCGCGCTACGGCGGCGAAGAATTCGCCGTGGTGCTGCCGAACCAGTCGCTCAAGGGCGCGGCCATCGTGGCCGAACGCATTCGCAGCCGGGTAGAGCAACTGCAGCTGCCGTGCCGCTTTGCCGCCGGCCACGTCACCGTGTCGATCGGCGCGGCCACGGCCATCGCCGGGCCGGACAACCATGCGAACCAGCTGGTCGCGATTGCCGATGCGGCCTTGTACCGGGCCAAGCACCTGGGGCGTAACCGGATCAGCCTGCCGATGACTGAGGCGGCCTGACAGCGTGCTGTCCACGCTTTCAACCTGCGGCGTCGGCTGAACGCGTGGACGGGAAACCCGTCCACCCTACGCCAACCCTTCGGAATACCGCGAATGAAACAAAAAAAACGGCGCCAACAGGCGCCGTTTTTACTTCTGTCAGTTACTCGACAGGCTTAACGCATCATGCGTTCCCAGCCGTGACGCACTGCCGACTTCATCTTGTCCCAGGTCGACTGCTCGCCCGGATAACGGTTGTCCCAATCGCTGCGCAGATCGGCTTCGACTTCGGTCCATGGACGGTTACGGTACTTTTCTTCGCGCGCCATCTCGGTACCGTAGTTGTAGGCCGGACGGAATTCGTCGTAGGCGCCGCCGGTGCTGCCGTAGACCGAATTCCAGTGGTTGCGGTAGTAGATGTCGTCGTCATTGTCGTCGGTCATCTTGTCCCAGCCGTGACGCACGGCGTTCTTGACGCGGTCCCAGGCCGATGGCTCGCTGCTGTCGCTGCCGGTGGTGCTGAAATCGCGGGTGCCGTCGATGCGGTTGTCCCAGCCCGTACGCAGGTCGGTTTCGACATCGTCCCATGGACGGTTACGGTACAGCTCGTTGCGGCGCATTTCGGTGCCGTACGAGTAGGCCGGCTTCAGATCGTCGTACTTTTCGCCGGTCGACGCGTAGGTGCTGTCATAGTGGCTGCGGTACTGGTCGTCGTCGTTGTCACCGGTCATGCGTTCCCAGCCATGACGTACGGCGGCCTTCATCTTTTCCCAAGTCGATGGCTCGCCACCGGTGGCATAACGGCTGTCCCAGTCGTTGCGCAGGTCGGCTTCGATATCGTCCCAGGCGCCGTTGGTGTAACGGCCGCTGCGGGCAGCTTCGCTACCGTAGCTGTAGGCTGGCGCGTACTCGTCGTACGATGCGCCGCTCGCGCCGTAGGTGGTGTCGAAATGATTGCGGTAATAGCTGTCGTCGCCGCTCAGGGAACCCATGGCGCTGCTGCCCGAACCCGATTCAAAACCGGTTGCCGTGCCCAGTGCAGCATCGGACTGGCCGCGCGAGAAGATGCGCACGCCGTTACGCTGCTTGTCGGTGAACTTGGTGCCGGTGGTGCCGACGTTGCTGGTCTTGCTCATTGTCGTATCACGCTGCAGCGAGTCACCGCGGTCAACCGCCGTCGAACCCTGGCGGATCGAACCGTCCAGTGCCGAACCCTGGATCGCCGTGTCACGCAGGGTCGAACCTTGCAGCGACGTGCCGCCGGTGGCGGTCAGGCCGCTCTGGCCCAGTGATTCCTGGTGCGTCGAGTTGGTCAGATCGGACGTGCCCAGCGATTCCTGGTGCTGGAACAGCTGACGGTCGCCTGGATTGTCCAAAGACGGGATCGCCGCGGCTTGCACCGAGCCGGCGCCAGTCGAGGTTGGAGTCGAGGTCGAGGACGGGGTCGAGCTCGATTGTGCCGACATCGACGATGCCTGCTGCATGCCGATCGTGCTGCCAGCGTGCATTGCGCCGCTGCTGAAGCCGGTCGATGCCAGATCCGGCGTGCCGCTCGAGGTTTCGTCGATGTCGGTCGGGCCGTAGCGTTCGACGATGTCGGCGCCGCGCTCGACTTCCGGCAGCGAATTGGCGACCAGCGTCAGCACATGGCTACCGCGGTTGACGGCGCCTTCGTAGCGGTTGGCGTGTTCAGCGTTATCCGAACCGAACAGGTCGCCGAAGAAATTCTTGATGCTGGCCGTGATGCCCGTGTCGCCGTCGGCGCTGCGGGTCGTGTCGAGGTCGGACGATGCGTTCAGGCTATCGCTCTGAACAATCGTGTCTGCATCGGCGGTCGACAGTCGCACATCGGTGCGGGTAAAGCCCGACGACAGCAATTCGTTCATGGCGTTTTGTGCATCAGTGCGGTTATCGAACACCGCGACGAGGGTATGTTGCATGGACGTTCCTCCGAAATAGTAGGTCTTGCGCGGGCGGCGACGCCGCCTCTTTCGTTCGCGCTATGTTGTCAACATTACTCTATTCTCGGTGGAACTCGCACACCATTGACGAGCGGAAATTTAGTTCCGCCCGACCCATGTATCCGCCCTCGTCTCGACCTGCCTCTCAGGCGAATGGATTGTCGATCGTCTTGACTTCAGGCGGCGGCAATTGCTCTGGCAATTCGCCAGCCGACGCGCGCACTTCCAGTGCGGCGACGATCTCGCCCAGCACGGCGTGCAGGCGGCGGGCGTGCGCCAGGCCGGCGACGTCCGCAGTCAGGTCGACGTCGCCCGCAATCGTGATGCGGTCGAGCCGGTTTTCCAGCGTCAGGTCGCCGATACCGATGACATCGGCTTCATTGGCAAACGGGACAAAGCTGACGGGTTTTTTCTTGCTCATGGATCCTCCGTGTTATGAACGTTTTTTGGATGGCTTGACCGTCGGCAGGCGCAGCATGCGCTCCTTTTGCTTCGTGCTCAGCGACGGCAGCAGTTCGATGCCGACGATCCGCTCAAGCTCCGCCACGGGCACGACGTTGATCGGGGCATCGGCCCGATTTTCGGTCAGCCAGGCGGCGCCCAGGCGTTGACGCGGGCTGTACACCACCTTGTACAAATGGGTCGGCACGATCACGTTGCCGACTTTTTTCAGGCTCGTGCCCAGAAATGCCGGCCCCGTGATCACGTACAGCTCGCCTTCTTTCTTCGCCATCGTGCGCACGGCGCCTTCGATCGGTGCCCAGATCTTGCGGTTATGGTCGCGGTCCTGCGGGACCATATTGGCCAGCGAAAAACTCTCACGCTGCGTGCGGCGGTCGGGCATGTTGGCGTTTGGCGCCAGGTGGCCGCGGTCGAAACCGCTGCGGGCGTAATCGGCCAACTCGGCGCGCTGGCCGCGCGGCAGGCGCGACTCGGCGTGGAATTTATCGTCCCGGTCGAGCCCCTGCGCCCGTTTGAGATTATCGGCGCGCACATATTCGGCGGACCACAATGGCGTGCGGGTCACGCCCGAATGCACGACGCCAAACACGCCATAGCACAGCTCGCGCGTGGACACGGCCAGCTTCTGGTTCTGGATTTCCGGCGGACGGCCGTCGAGGTAATGGACAGGGCAACTCGCGGCCTGGGCGGCGGCGGAAGCCAGCAGCGCGCCGGCGAATGCAAGCCGGGCGGCAATACTGGCAAAAGACAATCGGAACATGATGACGATACAGTGAGGGAAACAGCGGGCATTCTAGCTGAGCGACAATTTCCCGAGCATAAAATTCTCGTAGCGCATCCGCACCGGTGGGCTACGCACCGTCCGCGCAGTATGACGCAGTCGGTGTTGACGTGCGCCCTGCCCCCGGTCGCTGCGACATAATTGGCGCATATCAAACCAACGTTGGAGATTATCATGACCGATCAAGAACAAGCAGACCGCAAGCCAGACGCGCCGGTGCCGGCCGGTGGCCAGGAACAACGCTCCGAAAACCTGCTGCCGGGCGAAGAAGGTTTCGAGGACGGCCGCTTCGACGTCGCCGAGGAAGTCAGTCTCGACCAGCACTCCGACGAAGCGCGGCGCATCGGCCAGGCGCCGGGTAACGGCATCGCCGATTCCCTGCCAGAGGCACTGAAAGCACCGGTACCATCGCAGCAGGTGCCCGAAAAACCGTAATACCGTGATGGCGCGGCCGGCGCCAGTGGCGCCAGCCGTCTTGTTTGCGGGCAAGTCTGTCATTGACACTTGCTCATCAGCGCATTAGATTGTCAGAGTAAACACACTCGCAAGCCAGGCGCATGTTGAACGATCCGAACGACTGCCCCGACAGTCTCATTAGTAGTTGCATCCTGTTCGTCTGCACGCACCCCACCGTCAATCCGGTCGTGTCGGAAGTCGCGCGCGAACTCGGCAGAGCAGTCGTGCATGCAACCTCCCTCCAGGACGGCCTGACGCAGGTACAGGACCGCGATTTCGCCCTGGTGCTGGTTGGCTATGCGGATGACCCCGACGGCATGCTTGCCGTCGTGGCAGCCGTGCGCAGCAATGCGCGCTCGAGCCTGACCCCCATCGTCGCGATGGGCTTGCCGCTGCCTCTGCCGATGTCGCACGAGGCGCTGTATGACGCCGGCGTGATTGCCGTGCTCACCGAGCCGCTTTCACCGACGATCCTGCGCGCCAAGGCGCGCTTCTACACCGCTGCCTTCGACACGCAGATCGAGCGCCGGCGCGCCGAAGCGGCGCTCGACGATACCAGCCGGCGCCTCGCGCGCATCATTGAAGCTGCCGAACTGGGTATCTGGTCGTGGGATATTCAAGCCGATTGCGTCGATGCTGACGAGCGGGTCGCCGATCTGTTCGGTGTGCCCCGCCACGAACGCAGCAGCGCCCCGCTGGAGCGCTACCTGGCCGCCATCCATCCCGACGATGTCGAATCCACGAGCGCCGAGATCGGCGCCGCGATTGCAACGCGCAGCGCCTATGGCGCCACCTACCGGATCCGGCTGCCGGGCGGTGGCTGGCGCTGGGTGATGGCACGCGGCCATGTCGACACCGACGGCGACGGACTGCCCACAACTGTGCGCGGCGTTATCATCGACGCTACCCGCCAGCTCGAGGCGGAGCAGCAACTGCACGCGAGTGAAGAACGCTACCGTACGGTATTCAACTCGATTGACGAAGGCCTGTGCGTGATCGACGTCCTGTTCGATGCCAACGGCGCGCCATGCGACTTTCGCTTCATTGAAACCAATCCAGCCTTCATCAAGCACACGGGCCTTGTCGACGCGGTTGGCAAGACCATGCGTGACATGGTGCCAGGTCACGAACAGCACTGGTTCGACATCTACGGGCGGGTCGCCACCACGGGCGAGCCCGTGCGCTTCGAGAACGAGGCAAAGGGCCTGTCGCGCTGGTACGACGTGTACGCCACGCGCCTGGGCGGACCGCTCACGCACCGCCTCGTGGTGCTGTTTACCGATGTGACCGAACGGCGCCGCTCGGACGCCGCGCTGCGCCAGATGGCAGCCGACCTGTCCGAAGCCAACCGGCTCAAGACCGAATTTCTGGCCACGCTGGCGCACGAGCTGCGTAACCCGCTGGCGCCGATCCGCAGCGGGCTGCAATTCATCCGGCGCGCGCCGGGCGACGCCGCTGCGGTCAGCCGCGTGCACGAGATCATGGGTCGCCAGCTTGACCATCTGGTGCTGCTGGTCGACGATCTGCTCGACGTCGCCCGCATCCAGCGCGGCCAGGTCGAGCTGCGCTGCGAACCGGTCGACCTGGCCACGGTCGTGAACGCAGCCATCGAGACGAGCATGCCGCTGCTGCAGGCGGCGCGGCACAGCTTCGATCTCCATCTGCCCGCCCTGCCCCTGCCGCTGCTGGCCGATCCCACACGCCTGACCCAGGTCATCAGCAATCTGCTGAACAACGCGGCGCGCTACACGCCCAAGGGCGGGCGCATCGCGCTGCGCGCCGAACGCGAAGGCGACGAGGCCATCATTACCGTGACCGACAACGGCATTGGGATCGCACCCGAGGCGCTGGAAGCAGTGTTCCGGATGTTCACGCAGGTTGGGCAGGCGCAGCAGCCGGGTTCCGGCGGCCTCGGCATCGGCTTGTCGCTCGTGCGCAGCCTGGTCGAACTGCATGGCGGCAGCGTGCGCGCCGACAGCGCCGGCACGAATGCGGGCAGCCGTTTCACGGTGCGCCTGCCCCTTGGCAGCGAGCCTGTTGGTACAGCGCCGCCGGCAACCCAGGCGGCCCCGGCCGGTGCAGTGTCGCCCAGCAGCGTGCTGGTGGTCGACGATAACCGTGACGCGGCCGAAACCCTGGCCGCACTGCTGTCGATGCTGGGCCACAGCGCGCCGGTCGCCAACGATGGCCATCAGGCGCTGCGGATGCTGCCAGTGCTGATGCCGGATGTCGTGTTTCTGGATCTGGGAATGCCGGGCATGTCCGGCTACGAAGTCGCCACCGCGATCCGCGCCGATGCCCGCTACGCCGCCGTGCGCCTGGTGGCACTGACCGGCTGGGGCGGCGCAGCCGACCGCGAACGCACTGCACAGGCCGGTTTCGATGCGCACCTGACGAAGCCGGCAACCGTGGAAGCCATCGAGGACGTGCTACGGCAGATGACGTAGCAGATACCCAATGTCCACATAAAAAAGGCCGGTGTCCTGCGACACCGGCCTTTTCATTTCCTCTTGCTACTGGCTTAACGCGCTTGGGCAACCGCGACCAGATCTGGCGTGCTTGGCACGGCTTCCTGGTTGCTGGCGAAGAAGCGCTCGACCTTGTTGCTGCGCACGGCGCTGTCGATCAGCTCATGCATGCTGCGCGCGGTCAGATCCCACGACGTGCCGGCCACGACCTCACGCATGCGCGCTGCCATCGTTGCACGGGCTTCGGGCGTCAGCGCCAGCTGGCGCTCGCAGGCTGCGATGAAGTCAGCGTGCGATTCGGCGATCTCGACCACATCACCGTATGGCACCTTGACGTCGGTGATTGGCGTGGACACCGATGGCAATTCAGCTGCCATGTATTCCAGCACCTTGGTTGGGCTGATGAACTTGGTCGAGTCGTTGATCGCGAATGGCAGCAGGCACACATCCCAGCCGGCCAGGAATTGTGGCAGCTCGTTGTAGGTGCGCTGACCCATGTAGTGCACATTGGCCTGCTTTGGCAGCGTTGCCGGATCAATCTTGACGACCGGACCAACCAGGACGATTTGCCATTCCGGATGCGCATCGGCCATGCTCGAGACCAGGTCGACGTCGAAGCGCTCGTCGATCACGCCATAGAAGCCAAGGCGCGGATGGGCGATATGGTTCTGGTCAGGATGTGAAATCGCGGCATCCTGTGCCTGGCGGAAGTGGCCGGCGTCGACGCTGCTCGAGAAGCAGTGCGCGTTGGCGTGGCGGTCGCGCTTGGACTGGTACAGGCTCGGGCCGCCAGTGAATACCACGTCGGCGATATTGAGCAAGGCGCTTTCGCGCTGCAGCAGCTGCTTCGGCGCGTTCTTGAACATCGCCAGTTCGTCCATGCAGTCGTAGATCACCTTCGATGGCTTCAGGCCTTGCAGCAGCGGCAGCGCCATCGGGGTGTAGAACCAGACGATTGGCTCTTCGCCGGCAGGCACCAGGTCGGCCAGCAGGTTTTGCAGCGTTGGCAACTGGTCATCGTGGAAACCCCACTGATGAATCGGCGTATGCGGACGGCAGACGGTGATGTTGTCGGCAACTTCCATCTTTTCCAGGCGCGCTTCGCCGTCCGTGTGCATCGGCTCTTCGACGAAGAGAATCTTGTAGTGTTGAGCCAGACGTGTCATCAGGTGCTGGGGGCGTTGAAACACGAAATCCCAGCGGAGATGGCAGAACACGATGAGGGTCGGCATGTGAATTTTCCTTTCGCCTTGGTGGCGCTATAGTTGTTGGTAATTGTGCAGCCGGACGGTTCTTCTCTCTCTACTCGGGACCACCGCTGCTTGCGCGCGGGAACCTGGCCGGACGAGTGGATCGTAACATGCAATTTTCTTAATTTTTTGATTTGTGCATAGCAATATTTCAGGAAATGTAACAGGACTGTTGATGGTTCTTGTCGCGCCTCATAGGGAGAAGCGGTTTTTGACATGATCTCCTGTCAGTGGCGTCCTACAGCGCGACAAGAAGTTCCACTACGAATACAAGTGAAAAACTTGACGAAACTCACCAAAATTCACGCCGTAGAATCGGGGGATAAAAGCAGGTTGCGCCGCACCACGGGTCGGCAATTCCAGTACCGTCAAGCTGTCCGGGTGCGCCAGACGGCGCGCCGCCCGGGGCGGCGACGCTCAACCCGGGTGATACGGCTCGGCGCCCTCAGCATGGCCATCGTCGCTGAAGCCCACGGCGATCGACACACCTTCCAGACCAAGCGACAGCAGCGCGTCGCACAGTTCATCGACTTCAAGCACCAGATCGGCGGCCAGGTCGACCGGCTTCTCGACGCTGCCCCACGGCTGGCCACCATCCAGCGCATACAGGTTCGCGCGCAGCAGGATATGTTCGCCCATATCGATCGGCGCGACGGCCGCATGCACGGCGTCCGGCGCCAGGTCCTTGGCCTGCAGCAGGCCCTTGATGTCGGCCAGCACGCCAAGCGTTGCCAGCTCGGCCACGCCCTGCTCCTTGGCGCCGTAGAACAGGTCCTGGTATAAAAAGTTCAGGTCGAGCCGTGCAGGGTCGGCCGCCAGGCAGCGCGCGACCAATGGCGCCGCCGCCACGGTCCAGTCACGATAGCGATCCATGCGGGCCGTGAAATAGGCATCGCTGCCGGCCTCGTCCTTTGGAATCCGGTAGAACGCATCGTCGCTGCGCTTGAACGAAAAGCCGAGCAGGAAACGCAGCTCGAGCGCCGTTTCGTCGGGCGCGACCGGCTCGCCGGTCCAGCCGCGCATGCTCGCTGCGATGGTCGGGGCCGGCTGCAGTTTCTTTTCCGTCAGCGAGGCGGCTGCTTCGCGCAGCATCTCGTGCAGCGTGCCATAGGCAATATGGTCGATCTCGCCCAGATCGAACGCGTGCTGGAGCAGGATCACGCGCGCATCCGGGCTGTCGAGGCCGCCATCCTGGAAGCTGGCCACGAGCGCCTCGAACGCCGCTTCGTCCTGGAACAATTCCTGCGCCACCAAGCCGCCCTCGCTGCGCACGAACAGCGGCACCATGAAGGCGTCGATCTCGTGTTCAGGGCCGCCTTCGCGCCCCACGCGCAGCGTCGCTGCTTCTTCTTCGATACACCCGCGCAGCACGCGGCAGGCCAGCGGATCGGTGTAGCGGGCCAGTTCAATCGCCTCGTACAGGACTTCGTCGCGCTTCTTGCGCACGGCCTTGCGTACGGCCAGCACGAGCTGGTCGCGGCGCACGGTGTCGGGCTCACCCGTTTCCAGGTCTTCGCGCTCGGCGATCTCGAGCGCCAGATCGGCCATTTCCTGGGCCTGGGCATTGGTGTCCGGTTCGCGTGTGTTGTTCGAGGTGCGGGGCACCGGACGCTTGTTTTTTGGCATGTCTGAAATAGGGGATGAAGGTGAAAGAATGATCGTGCCCGCATGGTAACACCCCCGGCATGGACCCTGACAGTTGCCATCCATCGCCGCTGCGCCGACGCGCAATGCTATGCTTCGCCCTACCGTAATCTGCAGGATCACCATGCTCGACCGTTTCTTCCAACTCAGCGCCAATAACACCACCGTCCGCACCGAACTCATGGCGGGCCTGACCACGTTCCTGACGATGGTCTACATCATTTTTGTCAATCCATCGATTCTGGGCGACGCCGGCATGCCGAAGGCGTCCGTGTTCGTCGCAACCTGTCTGATCGCCGCCGGCGGCACCGCCCTGATGGGCCTGTACGCCAACTACCCGATTGCCATGGCGCCCGGCATGGGCCTGAACGCCTACTTCGCCTACGCCGTCGTGCTCGGCATGGGCATCCCGTGGCAGGCGGCGCTGGGCGCCGTGTTCATCTCCGGGTGCCTGTTCATCCTTATCACGATGGTCGGGCTGCGGGCGATGATCGTCGACGGCATCCCACGCTCGATGCGGGTCGGCATCACGGTGGGGCTGGGCATGTTCCTGGCCCTGATCGCTCTCAAGAATGCCGGCATCGTCGTCGCCAGCGACGCCACGCTCGTCAAGGCGGGCGACCTGCACCAGCCGGCAGCGTTGATGGCCGTGCTGGGCTTTTTCGTCATCGTTGCGCTGGACCGGCTGCGGGTGCGCGGCGCGATCCTGATCGGCATCGTGATGGTGACCGTGCTCAGCTTTTTCTTCGGTGGCAATACTTACCAGGGCGTGTTCTCGCTGCCACCACCCATCTCGCCGACGCTGTTCGCGCTGGATATCCCGGGCGCGCTGGCGGCTGGCATCCTCAATGTCGTGCTGGTGTTCTTTCTGGTCGAGCTGTTCGATGCGACGGGCACCCTGATGGGCGTGGCGCGCCGCGCGGGCCTTCTGGTCGAAGGCAAGATGGAGCGCCTGAACAAGGCGCTGCTGGTCGACAGCGGCGCCATCGTCGCCGGCAGCGTGCTGGGCACGTCGAGCACGACCGCGTACATCGAAAGCGCAGCCGGCGTGCAGGTCGGTGGCCGTACGGGCCTGACGGCGCTGACCGTCGCGGTGCTGTTCCTCGCCTGCCTGTTCATCGCGCCGCTGGCGTCGGTCGTGCCGCCCTACGCGACCGCGCCGGCGCTGCTGTTCGTCGCCTGCCTGATGCTGGCCGACCTGGGCGAAGTCGACTGGAGCGACACCACCGAAAGCATCCCGGCGGCCGTCACCGCGCTGGGCATGCCATTCACGTACTCGATCGCCGAAGGCATTGCGTTCGGCTTCATCAGCTACGCCGTGCTCAAGCTGCTGACGGGCCGCGCGCGCGAGGTAAAACCGGTCGTCTGGGTGATCGCCGCACTGTTCGCGTTCAAGATCGCCTACGTCGGGACGTGATTCCCAGTACGCGGCGCGATCCGGGTGCCTTGCACGCCGCATCGCGCAGCCTATGCGTTACAATATCGGCCAACTCGCGGCAACCTGTTTGCCGCGCATGATTCATGAACGATTCACGAACGATGGGCCGGTTGCCCTGCGCAGGTCTGGTGCAGTGCGGCCCATGCTTCTCAACGGATGCTGATGAAACTATCCCCGATCCTGGCGCTGCTCGTTGTCAGCGTCCACGGCGCGGCCAATGCGGCCCCCGATCTTCCTCAGGTGGGCGACGTCCATGCGCCGCTCAAAGTCATGATGCCGACCATTCCCGATGGTGGCTGGTTCACCTCGGCCGAGCTCGGCGCGATCAACACGTCCGGCAACACGAGCGGTACATCGGTGACGGGCAAGATCGACGCCCGCCACGAAACGTCGGACTGGAGCCATGAATTCATTGCCAGCGGCTACTTCAAGGAAGACGAGTACGAGAACGAAGAAGGTGAGCTGCAGCGAACGCGCTCGGCCGAGCGCTGGGCGACGTCGGCCAAGGCCTCCTTCAAGCTGCTGGGCGACGGGCGCCGCGCGTTCATCCTCGGCTCGCATGTGAACGACAAGTTCGGCGCCTACGTGCGCTATTCGTCGCTGTCGGTCGGTTACGGTTCGCGCTGGTACACGGCGCCGGACAAGACGCTCGACGTGGAAATTGGTCCGGGCTACTTCAATGGCAAGCGCGAGACGGACGAAGAAGAAGACGGCCTGACCGTGCGCGGCGCGGCGCAGTTCCGCTGGCAGGTCAGCCCGTCAGCGTACTTTTCGCAGACGCTCGCCGTCGAGAAAGGTACGTCCAATACCCATTCGGTGGCCGAGACATCCCTGTCGACCAAGATCAACGGCAGCATGCAGATGAAGGCGGGCTTCAGCGTCCGCAACGACAGCAGCGTACCTGAAGACAAGAAGAACACGGATACCCAGACCTCGCTGACGATGGTCTATTCGTTCTAGACGTTCTCGACATTCAGCGCCAGGCCAGCTCCAGCGTCGCGCCGTCGTCCCGCACGACGGCAAAGCCGCAGGCCGCGTACAGCGCGCGTGCGGCGGTATTCTCACAGCGCACACGCAGCGTCATCGTGCGCTGACCCAGGCAGGCGTCCTGCAACGCCCCCAGCACCGTGCGCGCGACACCCTGGCGGCGGGCGTGGGGCGCCACTGCCAGGTCGACCACGCGCAGCGTGTCGCTCGTCCAGTCCAGCACCACCCGTCCCAGCGCCTCTCTGCCATCGGTCAGCAGCCACGTCTCGGCAGCGGGATAGCGCTGCGCGTACTCGTCGACCTGCAGTTGCTGCTGGTGCCGCGCGATGCCCTCGATCACGCTGCGCGGCACCGGTAACGCACCCAGGTCGGGCCGCGTCGCAAGATACAGCGCCGCCAGGAACGCCGCGTCGGATGCCTGCGGCGCACGTCCCGTCAGCGCGCCGAAGCGGCGTTCGTTCACGCCCTGGCCGTGTGCGGTATCAGGCTACGCGCAAGAATCAGCGCCAGCAGACTGATCAGCGCCGCGCCGCTCAGGTAATAACCGACATACTCGAGCCCGTAATTCGTGCCCAGCCACAGCGCGATATACGGCGCGACCGACGCGCCCAGGATGCTGGCGAAGTTGAAGGTGAGCGACGCGCCGGTATAGCGCACTTCGGCCGGGAACAGCTCGGCCAGCAGCGTGCCCAGTGGCCCGTAGGTAAAGCCGACCAGGCACATGCCCAGCACCATGAAGGCGCCGACCGACCACGCGCCACCCGCCCCGAACAGCGGCCCGTACAGCAGGCCGAAGAGAGCGATCGCGCCGCTGACCAGCATCATCGCGGTGCGCCGCCCGCGCCGGTCGGCCAGCAGCGCCGACAGCGGGATGGTCAGCGCAAAGAACAGCACCGCGAACAATTGCAGCAACAGGAATTGCTGGCGCGTGTAACCGAGCTGCGCGGTTCCCCAGCTCAGCGCAAAGACCGTCATCAGATAGAAGATGACGAAGGTGGCCAGCGCAATGAACGTGCCGAGCACCAGCGCGCGGCGATGGTCGCGCATGACGGTCACGACCGGCACCTTGACCCGCGCCTTGCTGTCCAACACCTTCTGGAAGTCCGGCGTCTCGGTGATTTTCAGGCGAATGTACAGGCCCACGCCCACCAGCACAGCGCTGGCCAGGAAAGGAATGCGCCAGCCCCAGGCAAAGAAGTCGGCATCGGTCATCACTTCGCCCAGCAGCAGGAACACGCCGCCCGACAGGAAGAAGCCGATCGGCGCGCCCAGCTGGGGAAACATGCCGTACCAGGCGCGCTTGCCGGGCGGCGCGTTCTCGGTGGCAAGCAGGACCGCCCCGCCCCATTCGCCACCCAGACCAAGGCCCTGGCCGAAGCGGCACAGTGCCAGCAGCAGGGGCGCAGCCACGCCGATCTGGGCATAGGTGGGCAAGAGGCCGATCAGGATGGTCGACAGGCCCATCGTCAGCAGCGCCGCAACCAGGGTCGCCTTGCGGCCCACGCGGTCACCGAAGTGGCCAAACACGGCCGAGCCCACCGGGCGCGCAAAGAAGGCGATGGCGAATGTCGCCAGCGACTGCAGCATCGCGGCGCCCGGATCGGCCGTCGGGAAGAACAGCCGCGGAAACACCAGCACGGCGGCCGTCGCGTAGATATAGAAATCGTAGAACTCGATCGTCGTGCCGATCAGGCTGGCAAACAGGACGGTACGGGGCTTGTTGGCCGTGACGACGCTCATGCAGCCGCCTGCGCCAGCGCTTCAGTCACGGTATCGGCATCGGCCGGACGCACCACGCGCGCAACTTCCTGGCCATCCTTGAGCACCACCACCGTCGGCCACAGCTTGACGCGAAACGACCGGCCCAGCGGCCGGCCGGGCCCATCCTCGACCTTGACGTGCCTGGCAGCTGGTTGCCCGGCGACAGCCTGGGCAATGGCCGGCGCAGCCGCGCGGCAATAGCCGCACCAGTCGGTGCCGAAGTCGAGGACGAGAATGCCGGACGCCGAATCGATCTCGGCGCGCTCGGGCTGGTGGGTTGCGTAGGCTGTGGACATGCGGGTCTCCTGGTATGGCCTTGTCAATAGCATAAGCCTACCCGAAAACCCGGTTGCGGCCTATCGTGGTTGCTACTGAAACATGGTCGTCCCTGGGTGTGTCACCTAACCGACCGTCGCGGCTGACACTGTCACGCTGACGTCTCATGCAGTCTGCTCTCGAGTCAGCTCTCAATACAGTCAGCTCAAGTCGGCTCCCCCTCAGCCCTGAATTCTGAAAGGATCCACCGATGACCATGCCATCCCAACAACAAACACCACCGGGCAGCGAAGCCGCCCTGCACCCCAAAGCCGATCACGGCGAAACCTCATATCGCGGCTCCGGTCGCCTGCAGGACAAGGCCACGGTGATTACCGGCGGCGACAGCGGCATCGGCCGCGCCGTGGCGCTGGCGTACGCGCGCGAAGGCGCCGACGTCCTGATTTCGTACCTGAATGAACACGACGACGCCAAGGAAACGGCGCGCCTGGTCGAAGAAGCCGGTCGTCGCGCGATCCTGGTGCCGGGTGACCTGGCCGATCCGGCGCATTGCCGCGCGGTCATCGAGCGCGCCGTGAACGAATTCGGCCGCATCGACGTGCTGGTCAACAATGCCGCCTTCCAGATGAGCCATGAGGCCATCGAAGACATCCCGGACGACGAATGGGACTACACGTTCCAGGTGAATATCACCGCTATGTTCCATCTCTGCAAAGCTGCAGTGAAGCACATGCCACGTGGCTCGTCGATCATCAACACGACGTCGATCAACTCGGACAAGCCCAAGCCAACGCTGCTGGCCTACGCCACCACCAAGGGCGCGATCGCCAACTTCACGGGCGGCCTGTCGCAGCTGCTGGCGGACAAGGGCATTCGCGTCAACTCGGTCGCGCCGGGCCCGATCTGGACCCCGCTGATCCCGTCGACCATGCCGGCGGACGAAGTGGCAAGCTTCGGTGACGAAACACCGATGAAGCGCCCGGGTCAGCCGAAGGAAGTGGCCCCTGTGTTCGTGATGCTGGCCTCGGACGAAGCCAGCTATATCTCCGGCGCGCGGATCGCCGTCACCGGCGGCACGCCGATTCTCTGATTACTGTCCCATGTGCGCGTGCAGGCCGGGCCAACAAACCCGGCCTGTGCGCGCACGTCACGTTGACGCAGCCAACTATTAACTTAAGTACAATACGCGCTTACCCGGCACGGCGCACAGCATCTGCTGCATCCCGCCTTCTTGTCGCGCCCGTCGCCGACTATCGATGAAAACCCGCACTTACCTGTTCCTGATGGCAGGGGCGATCTTGCTACCCGTGGCAATCGCCTCATGGATCGGCCTGTCCATGCTGCTTGACTGGGAACGCGAATCGCGCCTGCGCAGCGTGCGCGAGATGGCCCGCGCCACTGCCTTCCAGATCGACCGCGAGATCGCCGCCGCCGAAGCGTCGCTGCGCGCTGTCGCCTATTCGGAAGGCATGCGCCAGCAAGACTATGCCCGCCTGCATCGCTGGACCTCGAGCACGAACAGCAACAATTCCCAATCCTGGACCGTGCTGTACGACAGCAAAGGCCGCGAACTGTTCACCACACAAGCGCCGGTCGACACCAGAATGCTGTCGAAGACCCGCGACTGGGCAAGCCAGGTATCGCCCGCCGGCGGCACCCTGGTTTCGGGCTATTTCATCGACGAATTTTCAGGGCGCCCGGCGGTAGCCGTAAGCGTGCCCGCGCCGCTGGAGGATGGCCAGTACAACATCGTCAGCCAGATCTTCGACGTGCGCTTCTTCGAGCGCATCCTGCGCCACGATGCCATTGGCGCCGACTGGAAGGTCGGGATCTTCGATCGCAACGGGCTGGCCATCATGCGCAACCGCGGGTCGGACACGCTCGGCCAGCCGATGGGCGCGGACTTCCTGGCCGCCACGCGCGCCGCGAACCACGGCGTGTTTCGCCATGTGACGCAGGATGGGCGCGATGTCTACGGCGTGTTCACGCGTTCAAAAAGCAGCGACTGGACCATCGTCATCGGCGTGCCGGTGGCGCAGATCGAGGCCGCCGCGCGCACGGCAACCTGGTATGCGGCGCTCGTGCTGGTACTGCTGCTGGGCCTGGCCGTTGCCATCGTCTTGTACCTCGGGCGGACCCTCGAGCGGGCGCTGAGCCAGGCAGCAGCGGCTGTCACGCTCTTGGCCGACGGCGCCATCGCCCTGCCCGCCCGCACCCGGGTCGAGGAAGTCGATGCATTGGTCGAAGGCCTGGCCCGCACCAGCGAAGCGCTGTCCAGTGAAAGCCAGGTGCGCAAGTCGCTGCAGGACGAACGCGAGCAGTTGCTGGTCAGCGAGCAGCGCGCGCGCCGCCTTGCCGAGGCCCAGAGCCGGGCCAAGGATGATTTTCTTGCCATGCTGGGCCACGAACTGCGCAACCCGCTGGCGGCGATCTCGGGCGCGATGTCGGTGCTGGACATGCCCAACCTCAAGCCGCAGGTCGCAGCCAATGCACGCGACATCAGCCGGCGCCAGATGCGCCACCTGACCTGCATTGTCGACGACCTGCTCGACGTGCAGCGCATCCTGTCAGGCAAGATCGTGCTGCACCGTGCCCGCATCGATGTCGCGCAGGTCGTGCGCAGCAGTGCCGAAGCCAAGGCGCTGGTCGATGCCGACGCCCACGCCTGGAGCATCGAGACAGAACCGGACGCCTGGGTCGATGGCGACCGCACGCGCCTGGAACAGGTGGTCGACAACCTGCTGCACAACGCCATCAAGTACACGCCGAAAGGCGGCCGCGTCGACGTGCGTGTCTGGCGCGACGGGGATCAGGTAGCGATCAGCGTCAGCGACACCGGCGTGGGCATCGCTCCCGAACTGCATCCGCTGATCTTCGACGTGCTGGTGCAGGGGCCGACGAGCATCGACCGCGGCCAGGGTGGCCTGGGCCTGGGCCTGGCGCTGGTCAAGCAACTCACCGCCCTGCACGGCGGCACCGTCGCCGTGCATAGCGATGGGCCAGGCAAAGGCAGTTGCTTCGTCGTGCGCGTGCCGGCTACGGCGTGATGCGTTCCCACACATAGACACCAGCGTCGGCCGGCAAACCCGTGTGCAGGCGATTGTCCTGCAGGCGCCACGTGCGCAGTGCCGGCAGATCCTGCGCCAGGCGCAAACCCACCGCATCGGGCGGACACATCGCGCGGGTCGTTGCGACCGGCCCCAGGCTCAAGGTGCCGCCCGTCGCATCGGTGGCCACAGCCTGCCACGGACCGTTGCCGCGATTGCAATCGAGCTTGACGGCCAGGCGGCCATCCTGGCCGAACGACAGCGTGAAGCCATCCGGGGTACCGGGCCGCAGCGCCTGGCTGCCATCGTCGTTCGCCTGGAACGACGCCAGGCGCCAGCTGGTGCCGGCCAGCGTGGGTGTTGCGATAGCCGTCGCGGGTGCGGTCGAGGGAGAATTTGCAGGCGCAGTTGAAGGCATGCTGGAGCAGGCGCCCAGGGCGAGGCTGACGGACAGGAGGCAAAGGCTTGCGCGCATAGTGGTTCTTTCCAGAGGTTGTAGGCGCCCAGAATATCGCATCTGCAAAGGATGACCCGCCCTGCAGGCTGGGAATCTGCCAAAGTGTCCCCACCTGATTGATATCACCTTGTCAATACGAGACCACCATGCGAATCTTCCTGCGCGCCCTCGTGGTTGCCGTCATCCTGATCCTGGGCTACGCCCTGCTGGAACCCACCATCGAACGGGCGCTGTACACGATGCGCCTGGCGTCGATGCCCAAGCCCACGGCGCTGCCCGTGCCCGTTGACGGCGTTGCGGTCCGCGCGCTGCGTGACACCTGGGGCGGCGCGCGCAGCGAAGGCCGCAAGCACGAGGGCATTGACATCTTCGCCAAACGCGGCACGCCGGTGTTATCGAGCACCGAAGGCATCGTCGCGCAGGTCGGCACCAACCGCCTTGGCGGCCTGGTGGTCTGGGTCACGGGGCCGGGTGGCCAGCGCCATTATTATGCGCACCTGGACCGTTATGCCGACGTTGAGGCTGGCATGCGCATCGAGGCCGGCCGCGTGCTTGGCTACGTCGGCAACACAGGCAATGCGAAAGGCACGCCGCCACACCTGCACTACGGCATCTATGAGACGGGCGGCGCCATCAACCCGTACCCGCTGCTGCGCGCCGAGCCAGCCGCCGAGACGACGGCTAAGGAATCGGCGCCGGCGGTATCTGGCCGCTAGGCGCTGGCTGCTGCTGCTCCTGCTGCGGCGGCGGATCGGTGACCTCGATCGCCTCTTCCTGCTGGATCTGGACCGGCTGCTGCAGGATATCCAGCTGATCGGCGCGCGATCCCGGCGCCAGTTCGATCGGGGCTTCCTCGAACATCTCTTCCTCTGGCGCTTCTTCTTCGTAGCGGCGCGGCTCCGGCCGTTTGCCACCCGGGAGCAAGGCTGCCGCATCGAGGCGTTTTGCATCGAACGCGCCGCGGAAGAAGTCGCCCACCAGCAGCGCCGCGTTGTGGCCGCCCTGCCCCCAATAGGTGCTGCGGATGGCCACGCGGTTGTCGTTGAACCCCACCCAGGCGCCCGCCACCAGGTTCGGATGCATCATGATGAACCAGCCATCGGTATTGTTCTGGGTGGTGCCGGTCTTGCCGGCAACGTCGCCATAGATACCGAAACGGCTGCGCACGCCGGCGCCCGTGCCGCGCGTGACGACGCCGCGCAGCATGTCGATCAGGGTCAGGGCCGACTGCTGCGACATGGCGCGCTCGGGCGCGCTGCCGCCGAAATCGGCAATCACGTTGCCGTCGCGGTCTTCGATGCGGCGGACAAAAATCGGCTTGCGGTATTCGCCCTGCGCGGCGATGGTCGCATAGCTGCTGACCATTTCCAGCAGCGTGACCGGGCTGGTGCCCAGCGCCAGCGCCGGTACGGCTTCGAGCTTGCTTTGACGGATGCCCAGGCGCTGGGCCAGGTCGATGATCGGTTGCAGGCCCACTTCCTGGCTCACCTGCGCGGTGATCGTGTTTTTCGAGAAGATCAGACCCTCGCGCATCGACATCGCGCGACCCGTGTTGCCGCTCATGTCGGTCGGTTTCCAGACGCTGCCATTCGCGCCGCGGAAGGACTGCACGACGTCGCGGTACATCTGGTCCTGCGGGATGCCCCGTTCGAGCGCGGCGCCATAGACGATCGGCTTGAACGTCGAGCCCGGCTGGCGTGCGGCCTGGGCCACGTGGTCGAACTGATCATGCTCGAAGTCGCGGCTGCCGACCCAGGCTTTGACCTCGCCGGTGGCCGGATCGATTGCGACAAAGCCAGCTTCCAGGCGCGACTTGGCGCTTTTCAGGTCGGCCATGAAACTGCGGTCGGCCTTGATGCGCTTGAGTGCATCGGCCGGCGCTTCGCCGCCTTCGACGGCATTACGGTACGCGCCCGTCTCGCGCACGAACGCGTCGAGCTCGCGCCCGTGCGTGATCCAGTAGTACGAGAACGGATCGACATTGCGCCGCATCGACGTGTACATGCCGCCGGACGTCGAGCGCGGCACATTCGGGTTCGCCCATTCGACGTCGGCAATGGCCTGCAGCATGTCGGCCTGGCGCTTGACGGCGCGCTCGGCGTCCGCCTGCAGCGCGGTGTCGAGCGTGGTGCGCACGACCAGCCCGTCGAGCTGCAGATTGACATCGTTTTCGTCGGCCCAGTCGAGCAGCCACTTGCGCACATAAGCGCTGAAATGGTTGTCCTTGCCGCTGCGGTCCGGCAGGCGCGCAAAGCGCAGGCGCAGCGGGCGTTTGATCAGCGCCGCATAGCGCCGCTCGTCGAACGCGCCGTGCTTGCGCATCTGGCCCAGCACGACGTTGCGGCGCGCCAGCGAGCGCACCGGATTGGCGACCGGGTTGTAGTAATGCGTGCCCTTGAGCATGCCCACCAGCGTGGCCGACTCGAGCACATCGAGTTTGGACGCCGGCTTGTTGAAATAGGTGCGCGCGGCCATTTCGATGCCGTAGGCGTTGTACAGGAACGGCACCGTGTTCAGGTAGGCCTCGAGAATCTGCGTCTTGCTGTAGGTGTTCTCGATCTTGATCGCGGTGATCAGTTCCTTCATCTTGCGGTTGATGCTGCGCGCCCGGCCGATCTCTTGCGGGAACATATTGCGCGCCAGTTGCTGCGTGATCGTCGAACCGCCCTGCGGGGTGCCTTTCACGCTCGACCACAGGGCGCCGCCCACGCGCCGGAAGTCGATGCCGTGGTGATCGTAGAAGCGGTGGTCTTCGGTCGAGATCAGTGCCTTGACGACATGGGGCGAGACCTGCGACAGCTTGACGCGCTCCTGCAGCCCCTGTTCAAAGGTGCCGAGCGACTTGCCGCCCGCATCGAGGATCACGGTCGGGCGCGCCTGGCTCGCCTGTTCCAGGTCGTCGATGCCGGGCGTCAGCGGTATCAGCACCAACAGCCAGGCGAAGATCGCCATCAGCCCGGCCGCCATTGTCCACAAGGCGATCAGCGCCAGCTTGACCGGCATCGGCCGCCCGTGCAGGCGCTGCTGCGCGCCGGACCTGAGCGCGCCGGCCCCGGTCCGGGCCCCGGTGAAACCACGCCGGACGAGGCGTTGCAAGCGTTGCTGGAAGGTCGGCGCAGGCGTGCTGCCCGTGTTGTCATCGTTCTGCTGTTGGTCCACGCGCTATCCCTGCCTGCTCAATCTGTCAATTCGGCAAGTATAGCCGACCGATGGCCTGCACCCGGCACGCCGTTGCACCAGGCGTCACGCGGTGCTGGTCCTCGGCTCGATGTGGCCGGCGCGCAGCAGCACCTCGATCCGCTCCCCCGTCTGCGGCCGGCTGTAGACGTGGCCCTGCACCGAGTCGCACCCGGCGCCGCGCAGAAAGTCGAGCTGCGCAATCGTCTCGACGCCTTCGGCAATGACGTGCATGCGCAGGCCGTGGGCCAGCGAGATAATGGCGTCGACCAGCGCCGCGCCGTCGGCGCTGCCCACCATGTCCTGCACGAACGAGCGGTCGATCTTGAGCACGTCGACGGGCAGGCGCTTCAGGTATTGCAGGCTGGAGTAGCCGGTGCCGAAATCGTCGATCGACAGTTTCACGCCCATGCGCTTGAAGCATGCCATCGTGTGGATGGCGGACTCGATGTCGCCCATCATCATGCTTTCGGTCAGCTCGATCTCGAGCGACGCCGGCGGCAGGCCGGTGTCCTGCAGCACACGCTCGACGCTGTCCAGCAGGCCGGGCTCGGCCAGCTGGCGCGCCGACAGGTTCACGGCGATGCGCAGCGGCCCCAGCCCGCTGCGTTGCCACTGCCGGTTCTGGCGGCACGCCGTCTGCAGCACCCATGCGCCGATCGGCACGATCAGGCCCGTCTCTTCGGCCAGGCCGATGAAACGCTCCGGCTGAATCGTGCCCAGCAGCGGGTGGCGCCAGCGGATCAGCGCCTCGGTGCCCACGACGCGGCCGGTGGCCAGGTCGATCTGCGGCTGGAAATGCAGCGTGAACTGCTGCTCGTGCAGCGCGCGCCGCAGCGCGCTTTCCAGCGCCAGCCGGTCGAATGCCTGCGCATTCATGTGCGGTGCGTAGAACTGGACCCCATTGCGGCCGTCCGACTTGGCGCGGTACATCGCGATTTCGGCATGCTTGACCAGCGTGTCGGCGTCGGCGCCATCGGCCGGCCAGGCCGCCACACCGGCGCTGCAGCCGAGCACCAGGTGCTGGTCGCGGAGTTGCAATGGTTCGGCTACCGCATCGCGCACCTGCCGGATGCGCGTGGCGGCCTGGCGTTCATCGCTGCAGCCGCACAGCACCAGCACGAAGTCGTCGCCACCGACACGCGCCGCCGTGTCGAGCGGGGGCAGCGTGCGCTTGATGCGCGTGGCCAGCAGGCGCAGCGCCGCGTCGCCGGCAGCGCGGCCCAGCGTATCGTTGATCAGCTTGAAGTGGTCGACGTCGAGCAGCACGACCCACACCGGCATGCCGCTCGCGGCGGCGGCAGTCGCGCGCTCGATACGGTCGGCCAGCAGCGCGCGGTTGGCCAGGCCCGTCAACGTATCGTAACGGGCATGGCGCTCGAGTTCGGCCTCGTAGCGCTTGGCGGTGGTGACATCGTAGACGGTCACGACGAAATGGCCGACCTTGCCGTCTGCGCGGCGCACAGGGGCGACGTAAACATCGGTGATCAGTTCGGCGCCGTCGCGCGCGTGCATCGTCACGTGCGCGTTTTCTTCGCGCTGCTGGCGCAGCGACGCGCACAGTACCTGCACCGACGGCTGCTCGATGTCCGGCCCGAGCAGGAGCGCGAGCGGCTGGCCGGCCAGTTCCTGCGGCGCGTAGCCGAAGGTGCGCTCGCAGGCCGGATTGGCGTAGCCGATCGGGTACCCCGGTGCACGCGCATCGACCAGCAGGATCGGATTGGCGCTGGACGCCATCGCCCGCTCGTAGACGCGCAGCGAGCCGGTGGCCCGCTCGAGCGCGGCGGTGCGCTGCCTGACCAGCGCTTCGATGCGGCGCGTGCGCGCCACGCGCTGCTGCACGAGAGTCGCGGTCGCCGCGCTCAGGATCAGGCCCAGCGCCAGCGTCACCAGCTCTCCCGCGTGGCGCCCGAACGCCTGCGACTGCTCCTCGACCACGACCTGCCAATGGCTGCCGGCGATGTCGACCGATTCGACATGCCTCAGCGTGTCGCCGTCGCCTATACGGGAAAGCCAGCCGCCGGTGCGCGCGGCGGGGCCATGCCGGTAGGCCGTCACGACCTGGCCATCGACGTCCGGCCCCTCCAGCGACAGCCCCACGGCATTGTCATCCAGCAGGCGTACCGCATGCAGTGTGCCACCCACCAGCAGCGCGACATCGATCACGACCTCGGTATGGCCGATCACGGCGGCACGACGCGCAAATACGTCCGCGGGGCGCTCGTTGCCCCGGTAGACCGGCACGGTGATCAGGATGCCGCGGCGCCCACCGCCGCCCTGCAGCAGCGTGACGAGCGGACTGGCGACCGGTGCGCCTGCATCGATCGCCGCCTGGCTGACACGGCGCAGCGGCGGATGCGACCATACGTCACTGCCGAACGCGATCGCGTTGCCCAGGATGGGCGTCACGTAATCGTTGACCAGATAAAGGGGGCGCTCGCCGGCCCGCACCAGCCCTGCAGCGCCACCCGCCACGCGTTCACGGATCTGGAAGTCTGGCCAGAAGGCCCGGCGTTCGGCTTCGAATGCCGGGCGCTCGGCAGCGCTGACGAAGCGCTGGAACACGATCGCCTTCAGGTAACCGTGATTCGCTACCAGCGGCAGCGCAAACGCATCGAATTCCTCGCGCGAGATATGGTGCGACGCGCGGAAAAACAGATTGACGGCACGCGCCGCATCGACGGCTTTGGAAAAAGCCTGCGTCACTGCGGCCACGCGCACGCCGGCGCGCTGTGCAAATTCGGCGTTGGCGCGCTCGGTCTCCAACGTGCGCACGACGCCGCACAGCGCTGCGGTCAGCATCAGTCCGAGCAGACAGGTGACCACCGCGGCCTTCGACAGGCCGCGTCCGGTACCCAATGAGCGGCGGGCGGATACGCTGTACATACAGGGGATGCTAGCGCAGAACGCGAGGCCCGGGCGCAGCGTTGATACGGCATTGCCGCACAAGAATCTGCGTGCGATGATGTGTTTTGACAACGCTTGCATTATCATCTCGCGCATGTCGTCCGAACCCCAAGCCCCTTCCCAGCCCTTGCCGCCCGACGCGCCGCCCCAACGCGTGCTGCGTCAATTCCGTATCGTCTTCAATGCGGTCAAGACCCATTTTCGCCAGCTCGAACACGAATCGGGGCTGGGCGGCGCCCAGGTCTGGGCGCTGTCGGTGATCGACAGCCAGCCCGGCATCGGCGCCACCAGCCTGAGCCGCGCGCTCGATATCCACCAGTCCACTGCCAGCAATCTGGTACGCGGCCTGGTCGAGCGCGGCTATGTGACTGCAGCGCGCGAAGGTACGGACCGGCGCAGCGTCGCGCTGCGCGTGCTGCCGGCGGGTCAGGAAGTGCTGCGCCGCGCCCCGGCGCCCCTTGCCGGCGTGCTGCCCAATGCCCTTGCCACGCTCGATGAATCGACGCTGCTGCGGCTTGAACAGGACTTGGGCACATTGATTGCACAACTCGATGCCGATGAGGCGGCGGGCAAGATTCCGCTCGGCCAGTCTTGACAGGACCAATCGAGAAACACGGGAAAAAAAAAGCCCCCCGACGAATGCGGGGGACGAAAAGAAGCGGCGCTGACCGCCTCTTCGCTGATCGGGGCAAGGTGGTCGAACGACCCACTTGCCACGTCCCTATCTTGCCCGAAAAGTATAATCAAGGCAACCTTATTTGTGCCAATGGACACAGGAGGGCGCCGCACACGCGAACACGACAGGAACAGGTATGGAAATAGCAGGCTGGTTGCAGGCAGGTGGATGGGGATTGTTGGCAGGCGGCGCGCTGATGCTGGGCGCCGGGATCGGGGTGCGCTATGCCGTGCCCAAGCGTCTGGTCGCGGCCATCATGGCGTTTGGCAGCGGCGTGCTGATCTCGGCGCTGTCGTTCGAACTAATGGATGAAGCGCTCGAGACCGGCGGGCTTGCCTCGACGGCCGCCGGGTTCGTGGTCGGCGCAGGCATCTATACGGGCGCCAACTGGCTGCTGGCGCGCAAGGGCGCCAAGCACCGCAAACGCTCGACACCGCAGGAGGGCGCCGATCCCAAGGCCAAAGCCAGCGGCACGGCCATTGCCATCGGCGCCCTGCTGGACGGGATTCCCGAGTCGATCGTCATCGGCCTGTCGCTGCTGGGCGGCCAGGGCGTCAGCATGGCGATGGTGGCGGCCGTATTTCTGTCGAACCTGCCGGAAGGATTGTCCAGCGCTGCGGGCATGAAGCGCGCCGGCCATTCGACCGGGTACATTATGGGCATCTGGGCGGCGATTGCCCTCGCCTCGGGCCTGGCGGCCACGGCGGGCTTCACGCTGTTTCACCAGTTTCCGCCTGAAATGCTGGCGGCAACCACGGCGGTGGCGGCCGGGGGCGTGCTGGCGATGGTGGTCGATACGATGATCCCCGAGGCCTTCGACGAAACCCACGATTTTGCCGGTCTGATCGTCGCCGCGGGTTTTCTTGCTGCATTTACACTGAGCAAGCTTTCTTCGTGAACTTGCCGTGCATTACTGTTTATAATCACCCCTTCAAGCGACGCCCCCTCCCCGGCGTCGCAATCCCTACTCCATCCTGACTATGCAACCCCAGTTTTCCGGCGGCACCTGGCGTGACGGCGCGGCGCCGCTCGCACTGCGCTATCTGTTCGCGCTGTTCCTGTTCGTCGTGGCGCTGGCCGCCCGCTTCATGCTGGTGGACATCCTGCCGGCGCGCGGGTTCCCGTTCCTGTCGTTCTTCCCTGCGGTACTGCTGGCGGCCTACCTGGCCGGTCTCGGGCCGGGCCTGCTGACTGCGTTCCTGAGTACCTGGGCGGCCTGGGCATTCTTCATGGGCCCGCGCCTGGCGCCGGCCGCCATGGCGCACAGCGACCTGATCGCGCTGGTGTTTTTCGCGTCGATCCTGGTCGTGGACTGCCTCGTCATCGAGCGCATGAACCTGGCCATGCGCAAGCTGCGCACGACCGGCACCCGCTTGCGCGAAAGCGAAGATGCGCTGGTGGCGCGCCAGGCCGAGCTGAGCGAAGCGAACCGGCAAAAAGACGTCTTCATCGCAATGCTGGCGCACGAGCTGCGCAATCCGCTGGCGCCGATCCTGTCGGCAGCCCAGCTGATCGCCATGCGCGCGGGCAATGACGAACCGCTGGCCCGCGCCGCGGCCATCATCACGCGCCAGGGGCTGCAACTGACGCGGCTGGTCGACGATCTGCTCGACGCGTCGCGTATCCATTCCGCCAAGCTGACACTGCAGGTCGCGCCAGCCGACCTGCGTGACGTGATCGCCAGCGCGCTGGAAACGAGCGCGCCGATGATCGAACAATCGGCCGCCAACTTCCAGTTGACGTTGCCGCCGCAACCGATTCCCGTGGACGTCGACAGCACCCGCATCGCCCAGTGCGTGTCGAACCTGTTGCACAACGCCTTCAAGTTCTCGGGCAATCAGGGCGACATCCATCTCTACATCAGCACCGCGGCCGACGGCATGGCCCGCATCCGGGTCACGGATACGGGCCGCGGCATTTCGCCGGACATGCTCCCGCGCCTGTTCGACATGTTCACGCAGGAAGGCCGCAGTGGTAACGATGGCAACAGTGGCCTGGGTATCGGCCTGGCGCTGACGCGCGACCTGGTCCTGCGCCACGGCGGCACGCTCACCGCGCACAGCGACGGTCATGGCCGCGGCGCATCGTTCGAGATCGCCCTGCCCCTGAGTACCGAAGTACACGCGGCGGCTATTGCCGCGCCGACGACAGCAAAGGTCGAAGCGCCCCGGCAGGCGCCGTCGGTGCTGGTCGTGGACGACAACGTGGATGCCGCCGAGTTGTTGCAGGCGCTGCTCGCACTGCACGGTTTCGATGTGCACATCGCCCATACCGGCGCCGCCGCCCTGGCCGCGCTGGCGCAGCATCGCTATCGTGTCTTGTTGCTCGACATTGGCTTACCCGACATGTCCGGCTACGAGGTCGCCATCGCTGCACGCGCGCAAGGCTTGCTCGACGACACGACTTTCATTGTCGCGCTGACGGGCTGGAGCGATGCCGAGTCGCGCCAGCGCTCGGTCGATGCGCGAATTGACCACCATCTGAACAAGCCGGTGCAGATGGAGGCGCTGTTGAGCCTATTCGATGCGCGGACCTTGTCGACCAATCTTACAAGTGTGTGACACGATTCGAGGTAGATTGACTTAAGTACTTGTTGGTATTGAAGATTTTGAACAGGCACGGTCCGTGCTTATTGGATATCGCAACAGCAATGTTCGGAATTCGATGTCACGTGAATGTTCATCCATCCTTTAATAGAACGGAGTGCTTTGTGAAACTGATCAAGAACCTGAGGAATGTCGCCCTTGCCGCCATGCTGTTTTCCGCTGGCGTGGCCAATGCAGCGCTGTATCAGTTCCAGCTGACCGGCGACTACGCGGCGAGCTGGCAATTAAATTCGACTGTCTCGTCGGATCTGTTTGGTGACGGTGAAGGCTTCATCCTGTGGGACGTCGCGGGTAATTTCCCCGGCTCGTCTGAAGACGTCGTGGACTTGACCTTTTATAACGAGGCCATCGGTGGCGGCATGGAAATCCTCGACTTCTACGGCAATAACCTGCTGTTGAGCACAGATGGCTTCCAGCTCTACACGGGTTCGGAAGACAGCCCGACCTTCCGCCTGGGCACGTTTGCACTGACCGAGTACCTGGGCAGTGGCAGATATTCGCTGACGGTCACGGATCTGGACGCTTTGCCTGAACCACCCGTCGACGTGCCGGAACCAGCCAGCGCTGCACTGCTGCTCGGCGGCCTGGGTGTTCTGCTGGCATCGCGCAAGCGGCGCCAGGCCAGGTAATCATCGTGGTACCGGCAAGGCTGCGCCAAACCCAGCCTTGCTATCTTTTCGGCGCTGGCGACGCAGCCACCGCCCCCTGCGTGCGCAGATACGCCACAATATCGGACGCCTGCTTCTCGCTCATGAAGCTGAGAAAGCGCATCTTGTTACCTGGCACGACCTTTTCGCTGTCGCGAATGAACGCCACCAGCTTCTGCTCGTTCCAGACAAAACCGGCCTGCTTCAACGCCGGCGAGTAGGCATACGCAGGGGCGCTGCCCGCCTTGCGGCCCACGATCCCGTTCAATTGCGGCCCGAAGCCATTGCGGGCGCCCGCGCCAACCTCATGACAGTTGGTACAGCGCGCGAACAGCCTGCGGCCGGCATCGACCTGGGCCTGCGCCGGTGCCGATGCGGGTGCCGCCAGCGTCTCGGCCCCCGTTCCCAGCAACAGCGCAACACCAATGATGAACCCGCGCATGATCACTTCACCCGCTGCTTCTCGAGCTTGCGCGCCAGTGTGCGGCGGTGCATGCCCAGCCGGCGCGCGGCCTCGGAAATATTGAAATCGGTCTCGGCCAGCACGGCGTGGATGCGCTCCCACTCCAGCGTCTTGATCGACGTCGAGCGGTTGGTGACCTCGATTTCGGCGCTGCCGGCAATGTGCCCGAACGCCGCTTCGATATCGTCGGCATCCGATGGCTTGGCCAGGTACTGAACGGCGCCCAGCTTGATCGCTTCGACCGCCGTGGCAATGCTGGCAAAGCCCGTCAGCACCACGATGAGCATGTCGGGGTCGTGCTCGTGCAGCAGTTGCACGCAGGCCAGGCCCGAGGTCTGGCCCTTGAGTTTCAGGTCGACCACGGCGTAGCCGGGGTTATGCTGCGCCAGGATGGCAGCGGCTTCATCGTGGCCGGTGGCGCCCAGCACGCGGTAACCGCGCCGCTCGAATGAACGGCTCAGCGTGCGGGCGAAGGCTTCGTCGTCTTCGATGATGAGCAGCAGCGGCTCAGGGTTCGGCATCGTTCAGTTCCTCTTCCAGTTCAATGGCCGACATCGGCAGCCGCAGCCTGACCACGGCGCCACCCTCCGGCCGGTTGGTCGCCGTCACCGTGCCGCCGAGTTTGCGCACGACGTTCACGGCCAGAAACAACCCCAGACCACCGCCGGGCTTGCCCTTGGTGGACTGGTACGGTTTGCCGAATTGCGCCAGCATGCTGGGCGCGAAGCCGGGACCACGGTCGAGCACGGACAGCACCAGCGTACGCTCGTCGATGTGCGCATCGAAGCAGACCCAGTCGGGCGAGGCTTCCAGCGCATTGTCGAGCAGGTTGTCGACCGTCTGGCGCAGCGCCGAGTCGCTTGCCACCGGCCAGTCGTCGGCGATGCGGTTATTGTACGTGAAAGCGCGCACCGGGCGGCTGGCCTGCCAGCGTTCGACCAGGCCATCGAGAAAGCCCCGCACCGTCGTGCGTTCGGCCGATTCGCCGCGCGCTTCGCCGGCCGAAAGCAGGATGCCACTGACGATCGACTTGCAGCGTTTGAGCTGGGTCTGCATCTCGGTCAGCTCGCCCAGCAGCTCGGCGTCGTCACGAAACGCGGGCATGCGCTTCCAGTCGCCCAGGATCACCGACACCGTCGACAGCGGCGTGCCCAGTTCATGCGCGGCGCCGCTGGCAAGCAGGCCCATGCGCACGATGTGTTCTTCTTCGGTTGCGCTCTGACGCAGCGCCGCCAGTTGGGTCGCCTTGTCGCGCACATTGTTCGAGATGCGCGAGACGAACAGCACCAGCAGACCGGCATTGAGCGCGAAGCAGACCAGCAAGCCCTGGACATACAGGCTGCCGATGCCGCGCTCATGGTCGAACGGCAGCGGGAGCGGCTCGGCAAACGCCGCCAGTCCCGCCATGCAGGTGATCGTGATGACGACGATGCTCCAGGTCCACAGCACCTCGAGCAGCACGGCCGAGACGATGACCTGCAGCAGGTACAGAAACGCAAACGGATTGGTGGTGCCGCCGGACAGGTACAGCAGCACGGTCAGGCTCGAGACGTCGACCAGAATGGCCATGAACATCTCGCCGTTCGAGACCGGCCGGCGTTCGTGCCAGCGCAGGTGGCTGGCGATATTGAAGGCGATCAGGCACGAGAGCACCTGCAGCATGTGCACCAGCGGCAGCGCGATCCCGAACAGCAGGATCGCGACGGCGATGGTGGTGACCTGGCCGATGACGGCGATCCAGCGCAGCTCGATCAGCTGCAGCATGTTCTTGTGGCCGGCGGCGAATTCCACGTTCGCAGCCGCCGCCGACGGCGACGTGCGCGCCGCCCGGGCGAAGAAATCCAGCGGAGATTGCATCGAAACCCGTCCGTTCAGTGCCCCGTGCGCGGCAACGCGGGCGGGACGTTAATCGTTGGCGTCGCGGGAGCGCTTCGCCTCGTAGCGGGCCACCCACCACCAGGCTGCGGCCACCATGAGGGCGAGAGCATACCAAGTCAGCGCATACACGAGGTGATTATTTGGGAACGAAATGACGGTCAGGCCGCCGACGGCGCGCTCGGGGGCGCCTGCCGGATCCTGGTTCTTGCCGGCATCGACGAAAAACGGCGCCGTGCGGGCCGGATCGAACCCGCGCGCCGCGGTCAAGGCGATGACGTCGCGCGAGTACCAGCGGTTGCCGGCAGGGTCGTTGTCGCGCAGGAAGCCGCCTTTGGGTTCGCTGATACGCAGCAAACCGGTCAGCTGCACCGGCTCGCCCGGGGCTGCGCAGGCGTCAGGCCCGGCCGTGCGCGCAGGGAAGCGGGTGGCGATATCGCCCGACGACGGGATGAAGCCGCGGTTGACAAACACGATGTGGCCCTCGTCCGTGCAGAACGGCGTGAGCAGCCAGAAGCCCGCGCCCAGCTCGGACAGCGCCTGGACGGGTGCAGTGTATTGGTAGAGATAGTGACCCGACAGGGCAACGGCCCGGTATTCGTCGGATTCTTTGGAAATCTGCGGCCACTGCGCTACCGGAGGAAGCGCAGCAGGCGCCGCATGAACACGTGCATCGACGCGTTCGATCAGGTCCAGTTTCCATTGCAGGCGAAACACCTGCCAGGTCCCCAGAACTGCAAACAGCACGAGCAGCAGCAAGGCCAGCACCGCCACCAGGCGTCGCACGAAGGGCGAACGCCGTGGCGGGGGCTGATCCTGCGCCGACAGGGTCGGCGGCTGCTGCACGTGCATTACCACGGTCAGGTCATGTCGGAGGTGTTTTCAGCACCCATGCCCGGCATCATGTTGGTGTTCATGTGGTGCATGACCCAGATCGAGCCCGACATCACAATGACCAGCAGCACGAGGGTCAGGATCAGCGCCATCATGTTCCAGCCGCCTTCTGCCTTCGAATTCAAGTGAAGGAAGTAGATCATCTGGACCACCAGCTGAACTGCGGCGAAGCCGAGGATGACCCAGCGGGTCGTTTCCGGGGCCAGCACATTGCCCATCACCAGCCAGAACGGAATCGCGGTGAGGATCAGCGACAGCGCGAAGCCGATCGCATAATCCTTGCCACTGTAGTGGATCTGGTAGCTGTCATGACCATGATGACCATGGTCGTGCTCGTTATGATGATCGCTCATGGCAGCACTCCCATCAGGTAGACAAAGGTAAACACAAAGATCCAGACCAGATCCAGGAAGTGCCAGAACAGCGACAGGCAGGCCAGGCGACGGAAGTTTTCCGGCGTCATGCCGTGCTTGGACAGCTGCACGAACAGGGTCACCAGCCACACGATACCGAACAGCACGTGCAGGCCGTGGGTACCGACCAGCGAGAAGAACGCGGTCAGGAAGCCCGAGCGCTGTGGGCCGGCGCCCAGGTGGATCAGGTGCTGGAATTCATAGATTTCCAGCGACAGGAACGCCACGCCCAGGAGGCCCGTGACGACCAGCCACAGCTTGGTCTTGCCCACGTTCTTGGCTTGCGCCGAGATCATGGCCATGCCGAAGGTGATCGACGACACCAGCAGGAAGCCGGTGTTGAGCGCGATCAGCGGCAGTTCGAACAGCTCGGCGCCGGTCGGGCCGCCCGCGTAGTTGCGGCCCAGCACGGCGTAGGCAGCGAAGAGCGATGCGAACAGCAGGCAGTCGCTCATCAGGTAGAGCCAGAAGCCGAGCAACGTGCCCTGCTCCGGGTGGTGCTCCCGCGCCATGTAGCGCGCGGTCACTTCGGCGGGTGTCATCCCGCCTGTCATGGTTGCTTTAATGTCAGACATGGCTTTCCAGCATACGAGTACGTGCGGTTTCGGTCTTCAGGACTTCTTCGGCCGGAATGTAGAAATCGCGTTTGTAGTTGAAGGTATGGGCAATGATCGTACCGAGCAGGACGATGAACGCACCGATGACCAGGGCCCACATATGCCAGATGATGGCAAAGCCGACCGCGCACGCCAGTGCCGAGATCACGAAACCGGCCCAGGTGTTCTTGGGCATGTGGATCGCGACGAAATCGGCGAGCGGACGCTGGTAACCGTTCTTCTTCATGTCGGCGAAGGTGTCGTTGTCGTGCACCACCGGCGTGAACGCGAAGTTGTAGTCCGGCGGTGGCGACGAGGTCGACCATTCCAGCGTACGGCCATCCCACGGATCGCCCGTGAAATCGCGCAGACGTGCGGTGTTGCGGTCACGGAAGCTGACATACAGTTGCATCAGCAGCGCGCCGATACCACCAGCGATCATCAGGGTGCCCAGGAACGAAATCTGGAACAGCCACTGGACCGACATGTCATCGAAGTGACTCACGCGGCGGGTGTAGCCCATGAAGCCCAGGATGTACGGTGGCGTGAACGCAACCCAGAAACCGATCGACCAGAGCCAGAACGACACGGTGCCCCAGAATTTGTCGAGCTTGTAGCCAAACGCTTTCGGGAACCAGTAGTTCAGACCCGCGAAGATACCGAACACCACGCCACCGATAATCACGTTGTGGAAGTGAGCGATCAGGAACAGCGAGTTGTGCAGCACGAAGTCGGCCGCAGGAATCGCCAGCATCACGCCGGTCATGCCACCGATGGTGAAGGTCAGCATGAACGAAATCGTCCACATCATTGGCAGTTCGAAGCGGATCTGGCCGCGGTACATGGTAAACAGCCAGTTGAAGAGCTTCGCGCCGGTCGGGATCGAGATGATCATCGTCGTGATACCGAAGAACGCATTGACACTGGCGCCCGAACCCATCGTGAAGAAGTGGTGCAGCCAGACCAGGTACGACAGCACCATGATGACGCAGGTCGCGTAGACCATCGAGGTGTAGCCGAACAGGCGCTTGCCGCAGAAGGTCGAGACCACTTCGGAGAAGATACCGAACGCTGGCAGGATCAGGATGTAGACCTCAGGGTGACCCCAGATCCAGATCAGGTTCACGTACATCATCGCGTTGCCGCCACGGTCGTTCGTGAAGAACGCGGTGTCGAACAGGCGGTCCATGCCCAGCATCGCCAGCACGGCGGTCAGGATCGGGAAGGTCACGACGATCAGGATGTTGGTGCACAGCGAGGTCCAGACGAAGACTGGCATCTTCATCAGGCCCATGCCCGGTGCGCGCATCTTGATGATGGTGACGATCAGGTTCACGCCGGACAGCAAGGTACCGACACCCGCGATCTGCAATGACCAGATGTAGTAGTCGACGCCCACCCCCGGACTGGCCAGGATGCCCGACAGCGGCGGATACGCGAGCCAGCCGGTACGTGCGAATTCACCGACGAACAGGGATGCCATGATCAGCACGGCGCCCATCGTGGTCATCCAGAACGAGAAGTTATTCAGGAACGGGAAGGCCACGTCGCGCGCACCGATCTGCAGTGGCACCACGTAGTTCATCAGGCCCGTCACGAACGGCATCGCCACGAAGAAGATCATGATCACGCCGTGGGCGGTGAAGACCTGGTCGTAGTGGTGCGGCGGCAGGAAGCCGGCGTTGTCGCCAAAGGCGAGCGCCTGCTGGGTACGCATCATCAGGGCGTCGGCAAAGCCGCGCAGCAGCATGACCAGACCGAGGATCATGTACATGATGCCGATTTTCTTGTGGTCGATACTGGTGATCCAGTCTTTCCACAAGGAGCCCCACAGGCGGAAGTAGGTCAGGATGCCCACGAGGGCAATACCGCCTACGATCACACCTGCGAAGGTAGCAAGCAGGATCGGCTCATGGAAGGGAATCGCGTCCCAGCCAAGCCGACCGAAGATAAACTTCGTCAAGTCGAAAGTGTCTTGCATGGTTACTTCTTCACAGTGTTAAAAGGGGCGACGCACATTTCCAGCGCCTCAGCCAGCATGGACTTGCCATCCTTCGGCAGCTGGCGGATGGCCGCGGCCATTTCGTTGCGCTTGTGATCCTCGTGCATTTGCTGGTTCATGCACATGGTGCCTTCAGCAACGCAGCGGTTCAGGATGCGGTTGAACAGCGCGGGCTCGACCTGTGCGTAGTGGCGCACCGGCTCCTTGGCGGTCGGTTTTTCGAGCACCATGTAGTCAGCGCGGTCGAGCACTTCGGTACCGGTCTTCATTTCCTTGACCCAGGTGTCGAAATCGGCCTGCGTCACGCCCTTGTAGGCAAACTTCATGTGCGAGAAACCGTCGCCGCTGAAGTTGGCCGAGAGGCCGCGATAATCGCCGGTCTTGTTCAGCACCGCGTTCAGTTCCGTCTCCATGCCCGGCATCGCGTAGATCATGCCAGCCAGGGTCGGGATGTAGAACGTGTTCATCACGGTCGACGACGTGATCTTGAAGCGCACCGGCACGTCGATCGGGGTCACCAGATGGTTAACCGATGCAATGCCCTGTTCCGGATAAATGAACAGCCATTTCCAGTCCAGCGCCACCACTTGCACTTCGAGTGGCTTGACCGACGCGGCGAGCGGCCGGTTGGCATCGATGCGGTCGAGCGGACGATACGGGTCGAGCTTGTGGGTACTGACCCAGGTAATCAGGCCCAGCACGATGATGATCAGGAGCGGTGCGCCCCAGATGATCAGTTCGAGCTTGGTCGAATGGTCCCAGTCAGGTTCGTAGGCCGCGTTGGCGCCCTTGCGGTAGCGCCAGGCGAACCAGACGACCAACAGCATCACCGGAATGATGATGATCAACATTAATAGAACCGATATGACGATCAGATCGGCCTGCTGCTTTGCTATATCGCCGGTGGGATTCATTACGACGGTATTGCAGCCAGCAAGCGCTGCAAGAAGAAGTAATGGCAGTCCGCGGCGGACAATTTGTGGAATCATGCTAGGTATCTAACGTTACATGGAGGGAGAGCGTGCTACTGTACTGCCAACGGTCGTCAAAGAACATTGGACAGTTTGTCCCACCCTTTGCCATAATGCAATTTTAACAATAGTGTTACCCACAATAGTGGCGACCGCGACACGACTTTTGGAGAATTAACCATGCACAGCACTACCCACGGCAGCGACGACGCCGCTCCAATCACGAGCCCAAACAGCGGCGCACGTAACATCAACGCCCGCGACGAGCACATCTCGCCCGGCGATATCGCCGTCGGCGTCATTGTCGGTCGTTCGGCGGAGTACTTCGAATTCTTCGTGTATGCCATCGCTTCGGTGCTGGTGTTCCCGTCGATCTTCTTCCCGTTTGCCGATCGCCTCGAAGGCACACTGTACGCCTTTGTCATTTTTGCGTTCGCTTTCATCGCGCGTCCGTTTGGCACCCTGCTCTTCATGTGGATCCAGAAACGCTGGAGCCTCGACATGAAACTGTTGATTGCCCTGTTCATGATGGGTACCTGCACCGTTGTCATCGCCCTGCTCCCGAGCTACAGCGAAATCGGCGGTGCCGCCATCGTGATGTTGGCGCTGCTGCGCATCGGCCAGGGTATCGCCCAGGGCGGTTCGTGGGATGGCCTGCCATCGCTGCTGGCCCTGTCGGCACCTGAAGGCAAGCGCGGCTGGTACGCGATGCTGGGTCAGCTGAGCGCGCCGCTTGGCTTCGTCATCGCCGCCGGCGTGTTCGCTTATCTGATCGGCAACCTGTCGCAGGAAGACTTCCTGACCTGGGGCTGGCGCTTCCCGTTCTTCGTCGCCTTCGCCATCAACGTCGTCGGCCTGTTCGCCCGCCTGCGTCTGGTCTCGACCACCGAGTATGCACGCCTGCTCGACACCAACCACATGACGCCTGCCCCGGTCGGCGAACTGATGCGTAATCAGGGCACCAACATCGTCATCGGCGCCATGACCGCACTGGCCAGCTACGCGCTGTTCCACCTGGTCACCGTGTTCCCGCTGTCGTGGATCCAGTTGTACGATACCCGTCCGGTCGAGTCGTTCCTGCTGGTCCAGATGGCCGGCGCTGTGCTTGCCGCGCTGGGCATCCTGGCCTCGGGCTATATCGCCGACAAGGTCGGTCGCCGCACGACGCTCGGCACGCTGGCCGCACTGATCGCGCTGTTCTCGGTCTTCGTGCCATCGCTGATCGATGGCGGCACCGCTGGCCAGAACACCTTCATCCTGGTTGGCTTCACCCTGCTGGGCCTGTCGTATGGCCAGGCAGCGGGCGCCACGACGTCGAACTTCCAGAAGCACTTCCGCTACACCGGTGCGGCGCTGACGTCGGATCTGGCATGGCTGGTTGGCGCGGCGTTCGCCCCGCTGGTCGCCCTGGGTCTGTCGGCCAACTTCGGTCTTGGCTATGTCAGCCTGTACCTTCTGTCGGCAGCCGTGGCCACGCTGGCTGCGCTGAGCCTCAACCGCAAGCTGGAAATTCGTGACTGATCTGCCCGGCACTTGCTGGCAGTAACACAACGGCCCTTCGGGGCCGTTGTTGTTTTTGGCAGCCTGCACAGGCCATGAACCGTTCGCATTACCGAATACAACATTGCATTCCAGCCAGCAATCTTTGCTGATGGTATGATCTTTACAGCCGACACGCGTGTGCCCCAACGGCCCGCGCTACAGTGACCAGTTCGCGCATCCATCGACGGATGGCGACGCTGGCACTTGCCCCGATCGCTACCGCGCGCCCGGCTTGTCTGCCGCATGGCACGACATCACGGAGCCCAGCCCGGTACACGGGACGTGGCCGTATTTCATCCTGTTCTCACGATCGCACAACCATGAATCTGCATCTGTCCCTGCTGGCTGGCGCCCTTCTCGTCACGCAATCGGCCAGCGCCGCACCGCCGGCTTGCTACAACTTTTCACCGGTAAACCAATTCAATGTTCAGGTCTCGGCCAGCTTCTGGAATCCGATCATCAGCTACGTGTCGGCCCGCAGCAAGGTCTGCATGAAGCTCAAGCTGGGCCGTACGTCGGCAGACACGACCAGCTTCGTCCTGGCCCGTGAGGTGGATTTTGCTTTTACCAATCACCTGTTCAGTCCAGAGCGCGACAAGATGCGGTGGACCGTGTTCGGAAGGCGCAACTCGCCGCCCGTGCATGGGCAGATCGTCGTGCCGGCCGACTCGCCGATCAAGGATATCCGTGAACTTGCCGGCGCTGCCGTCAGCTTTCCCGGCCCGGAAGCGCTGGTTGCCTACAAGGTCACCTATGCGCAGTTGCTGCGCGCGGACATTCCTGTGAACGTCGTGTTCGCGGGCAATCACGACGCCGCGTTCACGCAGCTGTTCGCAGGCATGGTCAAGGCCGTCGGTGCAAATTCGCAGCTGGTGGCGAACTGGAGCGGCCGCGAAGGCAGCGCGTTTCGCGTGCTGTGGAGTTCGGCCCCATTCAATGATCTCGCGCTGATGGCCTCGCCACGGGTGCCGGCCGACCAGGTGCGCGCCGTCGCCAATGCCTTCCTCACGATGCACACCGACCCGGAAGGCAAGCGCGTGCTCGCCGAATCGGGCGCGCTGATCCACGCGCCGGTGCCGCTGTCGTTCGTCGCGGCCAGCCAGGCCGACTACGCCAGCTACCGCGCGTTCTACGCCGACGCGCCGGCCAGCCTGCGGTGACACTTCTTGCCATGATATTTGCTCCGCTGCGCCTGCTCAAGCGCGTCTTCCTGCCGCGTTCCCTGATGGGGCGCGTATTCGGCGTGTTTGCGGCCACGATGCTGCTTCTGCTGGTGGCGGGCCTGGGCATGTTCTACCGCTACCAGTACCTGCAGCACATCGAAGAGACGCAGGACAATGCGCTGATGCTGGTCGAGGCGGTGATCCAGCCCATCGAAGAAAGCGTGGTCATCGGCGATTACGACACGGTCAAGCGCACGCTGGGCAAGATGCTCGTCAAATCGCCCTTCAACCGCGCCCAGTTCCTCGAGGTCGGTGGCGGCGCCATCAGTCTGGATGCGCAGGACAGCCAGCACGCAGCGCCGCCCGCCTGGTTCACGGCGCTGATCGTCGAGCGGTTCTACGATGTCAACCGGGTCATCACGGTCGGTGGCAAGGATTATGGCGTCATGCGCCTGTCGTTCGACGTGACCAAACTGGCGGCCCAACTGTGGCAGCTCATCATCGAAACAGCGGCGGTGGCCTCGGTACTGGCCTCGGCCAGCCTGCTGATGATGCGCGTGCTGCTGCGCCGCTGGCTGGACCGTCTTGGCGGCCTGCGCGACTTTGAACACGATGTCGCCGCCGGCCTGGTCACCGCCGAGGCGCCGCTGCACGACGACGCGCCGCTCGAGATCCAGGAAGCGATCCTGGCTGTCAACCGCGGCACCGCCAGCCTGCGCGTGCAGTATGGCGAGCGTATCGAGCTCCTGATGAATTCGCTCGTCCAGCACAAGAGCGCGATGGACCAGGCCGCGATCGTGTCCGAGATCGATGTCGATGGCCGCATCGCCGTCGTCAACGACCAGTTCATCGCCAACAGCGGCCTGTCGCGCGACGCCGTCGTTGGCCAGCCCCTGGCGCACCTGACCATTCCGGGTTCGGCGCCGGACTGGGCACCCGGGCCGAACGTCTGGAAAGGCGACGTCATGATCGCCGGGCGCGACCGCACGCTGCAATGGCACCGCACGATCGTGCCGATGTTCGATGCGGGCGGCACGGTACGCTATATCTGTATCGATATCGACATCACCGAGCGCAAGGCCTTCGAGCGCACGATCCTGGCCACGGCGCGCCGCGAAAACCTGATCGCCGAGCTGGGCCGCGTGGCCCTGACGGCCACCGACCTGCACCACGTATTCCGGGAGGCGATTCAGGCCGCAGCGGGGGGCCTGGATGCGCCGAGCGCGGCGCTGTTTGCCCTCGAACCGGCGCCGATCGGGCGCTCACTGGTGATCCGCGCGGGCAGCGGCGCCCTCGCCTCGGCCACCGGGTTCGCCCTTGACTGCCCGCTGGGGCCGATGCCGCAGCAAGAGCCGGCCGACCTGCTGCGGCCGCTGTTCGCGACCGTCGGCGCTGCCTACCAGGTGCGCAGCAGCGTCGATGCCTGCGTGATTTGTACGGAAAGCCCGTTTGGCGTGCTGGGCGTATTCTCGGACGACGCCCGCCAGTTCGGCGCGGACGACCGTAACTTCCTGCGCAGCATCGCGCACATCCTGGCCACCACGATCGAGCGCCACACGGCCCAGCAGCGCCTGACCTATCTGGCGCAATACGACGCCTTGACCGACCTGCCGAACCGGCGCTACCTGTCCGAGTCGCTCGACCTGGCCATCGGCGCAGCCGCCGCACAGGGGCGCCGCACCGGCGTCATGTTCATCGACCTGGACCACTTCAAGAAAGTCAACGACATGCTGGGGCATGGCGTCGGTGACCAGTTGCTGGTGCTGGCCACCAAGCGCCTGCAGGCCTGCGCGCGGCCGGGCGATCTGGTCGCGCGGCTGGGCGGGGACGAATTCGCCCTGATCCTGCCCGACGTCGTGGAAGACGGCGACGTCGGCGCGCTGTGCACCAGCATCATCGATGCGCTGGCCGCGCCATTCCTGCTGCAGGGCCAGCAATTGTTCGTCTCGGCCAGCATCGGCATCGCACGCTATCCGGAAGACGGCGCCAGTGCGGAGGCGCTGCTCAAGAGCGCCGATACGGCCATGTACGCGGCCAAACACAATGGCCGCGGCAATTTCCAGTTCTTCAGCGCCGCCATGCACGATGCGACCACCCAGCGCATCAAGCTCGAAGCCGAGCTGCACCAGGCACTGGAGCGGCGCGAGTTTTTGCTGCACTACCAGCCGAAGCTCGATCTGGTCACTGGCCAGACCAGCGGCTTCGAGGCGCTGCTGCGCTGGAACCACCCGCAGCGCGGCCTCGTGCCGCCGCTCGAATTCATCTCGGTCCTCGAAGACACGGGACTCATCATCGCGGTTGGCGAATGGGTCGTGGCGGAAGTCTGCCGCCAGCTTGGCGCCTGGCGCGCCGATGGCTTCCCGATCGTGCCGGTCGCGATCAACCTGTCGGCGCGCCAGCTCGAGCAGGATGACCTGGCCGCAACGATCGAGCGGATCGTGACCGCCAGCGGCATCGCGCCGGCACTGCTCGAGTTCGAGCTGACCGAATCGATGCTGATGGTGAACCCGGACGCCGCCGTCGCGATCCTGGGGCGCATCAAGGCGCTTGGCATGCGCCTGTCCATCGACGATTTCGGTACCGGCTATTCGAGCCTCGCGTACCTGAAGCGCTTCCCGCTCGATGCGCTCAAGATCGACCGCACCTTCGTGCGCGATTTGCCGCACGACAGCGACGACGCGGCGATCACACGCGCCGTCATCAATCTGGCGCACAGCCTGAATCTGAAGGTGGTGGCAGAAGGGGTGGAAAATCTCGAGCAGTTGTGCGAACTGAAGCACTTTGGCTGCGACGAAATCCAGGGCTATTATGTCGATCGGCCTTTGGCGCCGGCCCGCTGTTTCATTCGGGCCGACAGCGCGCCGCCGCTGGGGATGCAGCGCGACACCGCGCTGGCGATGTAACGCGGGCCGGTGTCGGCCAGCCGATCAGGCCAGCGCCGTATCGAGCACCGTCATCACGATGAACCCGATGACCAGCGCGATGCTGGCCTGGGTGCCATTGCCCGACTGGCGCGATTCGGGGATCACGTCATTGACGATGACGAGCAGCATGGCGCCGGCAGCGGCGGCCAGCGCATACGGCAGCAGCCCGGCTGCAATACCGATGAGCGCGACGCCGAACACGGCAGCGATCGGTTCGATCAGCCCCGACACGATGCCCATGCCGACAGCGGCGAGGCGGCTGTAGCCGACGGAGTGCAGCGCCAGCGCTACGACCAGGCCCTCTGGCACATCCTGGATCGATACCCCGGTGGCCAGTGATGTGGCTTTTTCCAGGTCGATGCCGGCAAACGCAACGCCGATGGCCAGGCCCTCCGGCAGGTTATGCAGCGCGACAGCCCACACGAACAGCCATGCGCGCCGCAACGACACCTGGTCGGGATCGGTAGAAAGGATGCCGTCGGTATGGACCGCGCGGCTCATCAGGAGAATCGCGCCGGCGCCGGCCAGAATGCCCGCGCCCACCATCAGGCTGGATTCCCAGCTGCCCGCCCCGGCCGACGAGGCTGCGTTCAGTGCCGGAATGACGAGCGAAAACGCAGTGGCGCCCAGCATGACACCGGCGCCGAAACCAAGGAATGAATCGTAAGTACGACGGGAAAAATTCTGTGCAAACAAGACGGGCAATGTGCCAAGCGCAGTGGCTGCTGCCGCCGCACTGCCGCCGAGCAAGGCAGCCAGCATCTTCGGGTTGGCATTCATGAACTGCTCGATCAGGCTGCCGATCAGGACAAACAGGACGACGGTGCAGATACCAGCAATAATGACGCGACGTGGGGTGAGCCAGCTCGGCATGCCGCGGTGTGGTGGGGCTTTTTCGACTTGACTATCCATGCGGCTTCCTGATAACTGAATGCCGCCTGCCACAGATCATGTGGCAGGCGGCGTGGGCATACGCTGTGCGTCTTGCTTACGTCGTCTTCTTGACGCTGGCCTTCTTTTTCTTGGCAATACCGGTATCGTCGAGCGGACCGCCGCGCGACGCCACAGTGGGTTCGCCCATTGCATTTCCGCTACTGCCACCTATCGTACCACCGGATGCAGATTGCATCATGCCCAGTTCGGAACCGGTGCGGGGCGTGGCCATCGGGTCCGACAGCGTGCGCGCCGCCATCATTTCCAGCACGTCGATATCCTCGGTTGGCAGCGCCACTTCAGCATCGCCTGCACCGCCATCGACGGCCATCTGCTTCTCGCGGTCGCTGATGAAGTCCCAGTCGGCGCCCTGGTTCCATGCACCGCGCACTTCGCCCTCGCCCTGCGACATATTGTAGTAGACGCTGGCAAACGCTGGCACCACGGGCATTTTCCCGGGCGGGAAGTTTGGCTCCATCGAATACAGGGCTTTCTCGAACGACTTCATGTGCGCCACTTCGCGCGTCATCAAAAAGCCCAGGGCTTCTTTCACGCCCGGGTCATCGGTCAGCGCAATCAGGCGCTCGTAGACGATCTTGGCACGCGCTTCGGCGGCGATGTTCGAGCGCAAATCGGCAGTCGGTTCGGAGATCGAGTCGATGTAGGCTGCGGTCCACGGCACACCGGCCGAGTTGGTCAGCGGCACGCCCGCGCCATACAGCACTTGCGTGATGTGGCTGTCATTGCCGGCGCCGGTGATGCGGCGATAGGCATCGGCTTCCATATCGACACCTTCGGCCAGCCGGCCTTTGGCGCCCTTGTTGAGCATCGCAACGATGTTGCCGATGACTTCGAGGTGGCTGAGTTCTTCGGTGGCGATATCGAACAGCAGGTCCTTGCGGCCTGGATCGTCCTCGGCAACAGCCTGGGTAAAGTAGCGCATGGCGGCGGCGAGCTCACCCTGCGGGCCGCCGAACTGTTCAAGCATCAGGTTCGCCAGGCCGGGATTGGGGCCGCTAACGCGGACGGTGTACTGCAAACGCTTATTATGAGCAAACATGGATAGTGTCCTCGATAAGGTTGTTCATCCTTTCGGCACGCGTGGTGCGTGACCATCCAGGACGGGCCGGTGCCAGAACGGCAGGCCAGTGAACACATGATCGCATGACAACTGTTGGTGGCTCGTCAGGGGTGATCCCGAGTTCGTGTAGGACTAATGTGACAAGTAGTTATTTCAATTCAACATGAATGGAGAGCTGGAAAAATTGCCCTCCGATTCTGGCCGATCTGGACTGGCACTGACACGACCTCGGCGTACAGGCCTACAGCCATTTGACAAGGTCTCCCTCACGATGTTGATCAAACAACGACGAACGGGGGTAGTACCATGTTTAACCTGAAACAACTGAGCCCAACCATTACCGACATGATCCGCTTCGATCACTCGCACGTCATGGTGACCTTCCATCAATATTCCAGCGACAAGAGCCCAACCGTCAAGAAGGCCTTGGCCGATACCATTTGCGATGCACTGGAAATCCATGCAACGCTGGAGGAAGAGATTTTCTATCCCGTAATGCGACGCGAAGACGCAAAGCAGCCATTCATCCACGAAGCTGAACCGGAACATGACGAGATGCGCCGCCTGATCGCCCAGTTGCGCCGCACCAGCGGCGCCGATCCGCGCCACGACGACCTGGTGTTGGAACTGATGCGCGACGTGATCCACCACGTGGCCGATGAAGAGACCCGCCTGCTGCCCGATGCCGAACATATCCTGGGCAAGGCGCGTCTGTCGGAACTGGGCGCAGCGATGACGCGTCGGCGTCTGCAGCTCGTCGGGCCAAAGGCTGGCAAGCTGGCGAAAGAACATCTGGTCGGTTTCTCGGGCAGCAGCGCGGCGCTGGCCGTTGGTGTAGTTGGCGCCCTGATTGCCGCCTTTGCGCTGACGCCGAAAAAGACCTGGAAAGACACATCGGCAGACGCATAACGCGCCGCCGACGTAACGCAACAGCGCTCTCGAGCACCGTCCCCGGCAACGGCGACGGTGTTTTTTTTGCGCTCTACAGGTCGGGATAAAACACGGGCATCGGGTCAAGCGTCGATTTCACGCCGAGATGCGCGCCATTCTCCCTCAGCCAGGTATCGGCCGAAGCCACGCCAAGATCGTGCAAGTGCTGCAGGAATGGCATCTCGGCACTGAATTTGGCGGAAATGCCATGCGCTGCCAGATGCTCGTTACCGCTGATCAGATGCAGGAACTTGGCGGCAGGTGTCGCACCGGCGCCGCGCATTTCATCCGTCGCGCTTCCCAGGAATTGCAACGCACTGACTTCACGGACGAAACTGATATTGAACGCGATCTCGTTCGCACGGTTGGCGATGTCGGCTACCGTGCGTGGCATATCAGGGCGCGCAATGGGATTGTTCTGGATGATCACCACATCCGTTCCGTCGCCGTGCGCCATCAGCGGTGCCAGCGGTGGGTTGGCGACATAACTGCCATCCCAGTACATCTCGCCATCGACCTCGACGGCGGCAAACACGGTCGGGAGGCAGGCCGAGGCCAGCAGGCGTTGGACATCCATCTCGTCGCGCCGGAACAGCTTGCCCGTGCCGGTGCGCACATTGGTCGCGGCAATGAACAGCTGCAGCTCTTCGCAGGCGCGTACCCGTTCGAAGTCGATGGTGGCTGCGAGAAAGTGGCGCAGCGGATTGAGCGTCAGCGGGCCTTCGAGCGTCGGGCCGGCCATGGCCCCGGCCATTTCCAGCAAGTGGTACACCGGCGAAAACGCCATCGTGAAGTGCGGCGCCATGCGATCGAGCGGCGTGCGCTGCAATGGGCTCATCGCTGCGGCCGTGCCGATCGCGCGCCAGAACTTGTCGAGTGCCTTCCTCGCACCTTCACGGCCACCGCCGCGGGCATAGCCGTCTGCAACGACGACGGCATTGATCGCGCCGGCGCTTGAGCCGCTCAGCGCATCGATCTGCAAGCCGGGCTCCTGCAGCAGGCGGTCGAGCACACCCCACCCATAGGCGCCGTAGCTGCCACCGCCCTGGATGGCCAGACTGATTGTTTTGTGGTCGGTCACGTTCTGCTCCGAAAAATCATCAAAACGTCAGCGTAATCGGTGCGCCGATTGTGCGGCGCAGCGCAGGTGCTACCCCAACCAGCGCGTCACGAGCGGCACCAGCCAGGGAGCAAGCAGCGCCGTCAACGCGCCATTCAACCCCATCGCCAGCCCGGCGAACGCCCCCATCTCGGGACTGAGCTGGAACGCACGAGCCGTGCCGATCCCGTGCGCGGCAAGCCCCATGGCGAACCCGCGCGCCGCGTCCGAGCGCACGCGCAACCCATGAAACAGCCAGGTCGAGAATATGGCGCCAAAGATGCCCGTGCCAATCACCAGCGCGGCGGTCAGGGAAGGCAGGCCGCCCAGGCGCTGGGCCACGGCCATCGCGATCGGCGACGTCACCGACTTGGGCGCGAGCGTCGCGATCAGCGCAGGCGTGGCGCCCAGCCACTGCGCCACGACGACCACCGAGACAATGGCTGTTACGCAGCCAGCAAGCAGCGCCGCCGTGAGCGGCAGCCAGTGCTGGCGCAGGCGCGGCAGCTGGCGCACCAGCGGCACGGCCAGCGCCACCGTCGCCGGGCCAAGCAGGAAGTGGACGAACTGCGCGCCGGCAAAATACCGCTCGTACGACATGCCGGACAAGCTGAGAATGCCCACGACGATGGCAATCGCGATGGCGACGGGGTTGGCGATCGGCGCGCCCTTGCACCAGGCGCCGATGCGCTGCGCGGCCAGATAGGCGCACAGCGTCATGGTCAAGCCCAGCAAGGGTGAGGCCGCCAGATAGACCCAGAACTGGTGCAGGCCGGCGAAATCAGGCATCGCGATCTTTCGTCGGTTCACCTTTCATGCCGCGCAGCAGCAGGCCCGTGACGGCCAGCGCCAGCAGCGTGCTGACGACAACCGACGCGACAATCGCCAGCCAGTGGCCACTGCCGCTGGCGGCAGCGACCACGATGCCCACGCCGGCCGGCACGAACAGCAGCGACAGGTGGGCAAGCAGCGCGTTCGCCGCCTGTTCGACCAGCGCCTGCAATTTGGGAAAGACGATCAGGGCAGCCACGAGCAGCAGCATGCCAGCCACGGGGCCGGGCAGCGGCAGGCGCAGCACGAACACGACGCCCTCCCCCAGGCACTGAAATAACAACAACACCGCAAACGCCGCCAGCATGCTTTCTCCTTGATGCAAGACGGCGGCCAGAGGCCGCCGCAAACACGCAGGATAGCAAATTACGGATCAGGCGGCGGTGGTTGCCTCGCTGGCGGCACCAATCGCACCACGCTTGACCTGGTCACGCTCGATCGACTCGAACAGCGCCTTGAAGTTGCCTTCGCCGAAGCCGTCGTCACCCTTGCGCTGGATGAATTCGAAGAACACCGGGCCCAGTTGCGCCACACCGAAGATCTGCACCAGCAGGCGCGCCTTGCCGTCCGTGACTGTGCCATCGAGCAGCAGGCCGCGCACCTTGAGCTGCTCGGCGTCTTCGCCGTGGCCCGGGATGCGCTCGTCGAGCATTTCATAATACGTCTCGGGCGGCGCCGTCATCAATGGCACGCCGGCCGCGCGCAGACTGTCGACCGTGGCGATCAGGTCGTCGCTCAGCAATGCGATGTGCTGGATGCCTTCGCCGTTGAACTGCATCAGGAATTCCTCGATCTGGCCACCGCCCGCCTTGCCCTCTTCGTTCAGGGGAATGCGGATCATGCCGTCCGGCGCGGTCATTGCCTTCGAGGTCAGGCCCGTGTACTCGCCCTTGATGTCGAAGTAGCGGATTTCGCGGAAGTTGAACAGCTTCTCGTAGAAGCCGGCCCAGTAAGACATGCGGCCGCGGTACACATTGTGCGTCAGGTGATCGATGATCTTCAGGCCGTGGCCCTCGGGGTTGCGCGGCGCGCCGTCGATGAACTTGAAGTCGATGTCATAGATCGACTTGCCGATCGTGTCGCCTTCGTCGAAGCGATCGATCAGGTACAGGGGCGCGCCGCCAATGCCGCGGATTGCCGGCAGGCGCAGCTCCATCGGGCCGGTCGGGATCTCAACCGCCTGCGCGCCCAGTTCCAGCGCCCTGGCGTAGGCCTTGTGCGCATCGCGCACGCGAAACGCCATGCCGCAGGCCGACGGGCCGTGCTCGGCCGCGAAGTAGGCGGCGTAGCTTTTCGGCTCGTTGTTGATGATGAAGTTGATGCCGCCCTGGCGATACAGCGCGACGTCCTTCGAGCGGTGCACGGCCACCTTGGTAAAGCCCAGCGCCTCGAACACGGGTTCGAGCACGCCCGGGGTTGGCGAAGCGAACTCGACGAACTCGAAGCCCATCAGGCCCATGGGATTGTCAAACAGGTCTGCCATTGTCTCTTCCTTTTATTCGTCCTACGTTGACGGTCATTCCGCGAACACGTCGGCCAGCAAACCACGCAACCACACATTGCCCGGATCCTGGTTGAAGCGGCGGTGCCAAAAAATATTCGTTTGCAGCGGCGGCAGATCCAGCGGCGGCGTTGCCCATTCGAGTGCGAACGGCAGGCCGGCCCGTTCGGCCAGTTTTTGCGGCACCGTCACCACCAGGTCGCTCGAACTGACGATGTACGGCACCGCCGTGAAATGCGGCACCCGAAAGCGCGTCGCCGGCGCAATCCCGGACCTGGCCAGCACCGCGTTGACGCGGTCGTACGGGCTGTCGGCCGCGTCCACCAGCAAATGCTCGGCCGCCGCGAAGCGCGCCAGCGTCAACGCGCCCTTGCCCAGTGGATGGCCCTTGCGGAACATCGTCACGAACGGCTGGCGAAACAAGTGCCGCTGATACAGCGCATCGGACACATCCTCGAACGGGCCCACCACCAGGTCGACCCGCCCGCCTTCCATCTCTTCTTTCAGCGTCGCCGCGCCCACGCGCACCGAGCTGAGTTCCACGTGCGGCGCCACCTGCCGGCAGCGCTCGATCAGCGTCGGCATGAAATACACCTCGCCGACATCGGTCATCGCCAGCACGAAGCGGCGGCTGCTCGTGCCGGGTTCAAACCGGCTGCGCTGGTTCAGCGCCAGCGCCACCTGCGCCATCGCCGCCCCGATCGGTTCGGCCATCTGCGTTGCCAGCGGCGTGGGCTGCATGCCACTGGCCGTGCGCACGAACAGCTCGTCGTTAAAGGCGCGCCGCAATCGTGCCAGCGCATTGCTCACTGCTGACTGGCTCAGGCCAAGGCGGCGGGCGGCGCTGGAAATCTGGCGCTCCCGATAGACTTCCTGGAACACGGACAGCAGGTTCAGGTCGATGGTGCGCGGTTCGATCATGGGTTTTCAAGGTTGCCGGCGCATTGTCCATGCGCGGTGGTGGTGGAGGCCAGCAGTATTGATGGAATCAATAGTCTACATTTTTCTATTCATCTCGTAAAACTCGGCAGATTATTCTAGAGTGACGCCATCGACCAATCGCACCACATCACCAGTCCCAGGAGACACCGCATGGCCCACCCGTCAGGTTATCTGTCCGGCTTCGGCAACGAATTTGCCACCGAAGCCCTGCCAGGTGCGCTGCCGCAGCATCGCAATTCGCCGCAGCAAGTGGCGTATGGTCTGTATGCGGAGCAGTTGTCCGGCACCGCCTTCACCGCGCCGCGCAGCCATAACCGGCGCTCGTGGCTGTACCGGATCCGCCCGGCGGCCGTGCATGGCAGCTTCGTGCCGCTGGAAGCGCCGCGCCTGGTGAGCCGTTTCGACAATGCCGCGCCGCCGAATCAGCTGCGCTGGAGCCCGCTGCCGATGCCGACGAGCCCGACCGATTTCATCGATGGCTGGGTTACGATGGCCGGCAACGGCTCGGCCGAGGCGATGACGGGCTGCGCCGTGCACCTGTACGCGGCCAACCAGTCGATGACCGGTCGCTACTTCTACAATGCGGACGCCGAACTGCTGATCGTCCCCCAGCTGGGGCGCTTGCGCATCGCTACCGAGCTGGGCGTGCTGGACGTCGAGCCGCAGGAAATCGCCGTAATTCCGCGGGGCGTGCGCTTTCAGGTGACGCTGCCCGATGGCGAAGCGCGCGGCTACCTGTGCGAGAACTTCGGCGCGCTGCTGCAATTGCCCGACATGGGGCCGATCGGCTCGAATGGCCTGGCCAACCCGCGCGACTTTCTGACGCCGACCGCGCAGTATGAAGATATTGAAGGCGATTTCGAGCTGGTCACCAAGTTCGGCGGGCGGCTGTGGCGCGCGCCGATCGGCCACTCACCGCTGGACGTGGTGGCGTGGCACGGCAACTACGCGCCCTATAAATATGACCTGCGCCACTTCAACGCCATCGGCTCGATCAGCTATGACCACCCGGACCCATCGATCTTCCTCGTGCTGCAAGCGCCATCGGATACGCCGGGCGTCGATACGCTCGACTTCGTGATCTTCCCACCGCGCTGGCTGGTGGCCGAAGACACGTTCCGGCCGCCATGGTTCCACCGCAATGTGGCGAGCGAGTTCATGGGCTTGATTCACGGCGCCTACGACGCCAAGGCGGACGGCTTCGTGCCTGGCGGCTCCAGCGTGCACAACTGCATGAGCGGGCACGGCCCGGATGCTGCGACCTTCGATAAGGCGAGCAGCGCAGACACGCGCCAGCCGCACAAGGTGGGCGACACGATGGCGTTCATGTTCGAGACACGCAATGTGCTGGTGCCGACCGAACAGGCGCTGGCGTCACCGCAATTGCAGGGGGATTATCAGCGGTGCTGGGCCGGCATTACCAAGCGCTTTCGTACGACACCATGATCATGGCGCGCGAGCCGCTCGCTCGTTATCCCGAAAAGTTCCAGTCCAGGCCGAGCTTCCTGACCAGCAGAAGTGTCAGGTAGCCGAGCACCGCGAGCAGGACCACGAAGATGATGACGACCTTGGCCACGCCGATCACCAGCCTGCGCCGGTCCATGCCGTTCTCTTTCTTGCCCTGGTCATAGTGCCATTTGATGGCGAAAAACATGCCCGTGCCAAGCACGAGCGCTTTGAACGTGAAAAAAACGATCGGGAACCATTCCATTTTTTGGGTATTTCCAAGCTGATATTGAGACTGAGGCCGCAAGGCGGTCTCTGAGCATACTACTTAAATGCAATGTCCATACCCGGACAAAATGTCCCAGTCAAGAACGATCGTAGGGTGGACGGGTTCCCCCGTCCACGCGTTCGCGGGTCCACCACAGCAACGCGAAGCCTCCTTGATTTGAACGCGTGGACGGCGCAGCCGTCCACCCTACGGTACGTCAACGCTCCCCCACATTTTTGTCATTTATGCCATGATTCGTCCGTACGCCATCGTGGCGGACCCGGCCACGGCCCGGAATGCCCGGCCATAGGCCTTTTGCTTGTCATGTCCGATATATTGATCATCCTCGTTCTGATCCTGCTGAACGGGGTGTTCGCGATGAGCGAACTGGCGCTCGTCTCCGCAAAACGCATGCGCCTCGAACGGCGCGCGCAGGAAGGCAGCCGCGGCGCGCGCAGCGCCATCGCACTGGCCGACAACCCGAGTCATTTTCTTTCCACCGTTCAGGTAGGCATCACACTGATCGGCATCTTTACCGGTGCGTTCGGTGAAGCCTCGCTCGTCACGCGCCTGCAGCCGCAGATCGAAATGGTGGGCTTCCTTGCCCCCTACGCCTACGAAATCGCGCTCTTCATCGTGGTGCTGGCCATTACCTTCGTGTCGATCGTGCTGGGCGAACTGGTCCCGAAACGCATCGCGATGCGCCATCCGGAGACGATGGCAACGCTGATTGCCCCCCCGCTGTCGGCCCTGTCGCTGATCATGTCGCCGTTCGTCAAGGTGCTCTCGCTGACGACCGAAGCGATCGTGCGCCTCTTTGGCATCCATGATGCCAAGGAAGAAGCACCGACCGAAGAAGACATCGCCGGTATGTTCAAGGAAGGCACCGACGCCGGCCTGTTTGAAAAGACCGAGTACGACATCGTCTCGCGCGCGCTGCGCCTGGACGACCGGCACCTGAAAGCGCTGATGACGCCGCGCGTCGACCTGATCATGATCGACCTGGACGCCGAACGCCGCGACACGCTCGAACTGATCGCCTGCCACACCTACAGCCGCTTCCCGGTCTACCGTGGCGACCGCGCCCAGATCCTGGGCTTCGTGAAGGTGCGCGACCTGCTGGCCCAGTCGGTGCGCCACGGCTCGCTCGAGGCGGTCAATATCGAGCATGCGGTGCAGGACGTGCTGTTCGTGCCCGAGACCGTTGGCGCGATGGTGCTGCTCGAGCTGTTCAAGAAAAACCGGGCCGAGCTGGCGCTGATCGTCGACGAGTACGGCGACATCCAGGGCATGGTCACACTGTCGGACGTGATGAGCGCGCTGGTAGGCGACGTCACCGTGAACGGTGAAGAAACCGATCCCGACGCCGTCCAGCGCCAGGATGGCAGCTGGCTGCTCGATGGCGGCGTGGATCTCGACCGCTTCCGCGACGTGTTCAACACCACCGAGCGCTTTCCGGACGAAGAACTGGGCGCGTACCACACGCTGGCCGGCTTCGTGCTGTACCAGTTCGGGTATATCCCGAAAGCGTCCGAGTCGTTCGAGTGGAATGGCTATCGCGTCGAAGTGGTCGACATGGACGGCAACCGCATCGACAAGCTCCTGATCGAACAGACCGCGCCGCCCGAACCGGCAGCGCCCGAAGAATGATCCAGGCGCGCTGAAGCAGATGGACGCAATCCGGCTGGGCCCGCTGTACCTCCCGATCGCGGTCGTCCTTTCCCTGGCGGCGGTGCTGGCGGCCACGCTCGTCGCCGAATGGTTCCGGCGCCGGCGCGGCATCGATCCGGGCAGCGCGCTGTGGAACATGATCGTGGCCGGCTTCGTCTCGGCCCGTCTCGCGTTCGTCCTGAAGCACCATGCGATCTACCTGGCCGCGCCTTTGAGCGTGCTCGACATCCGCGATGGCGGCTTCTCGTCGGTCGCCGGCCTGATCGCAGCCTGCGTGGTCGGGGCCGAGCTGACGCGCCGCCAGGCAGCACTGCGGCGGCCCGTGCTGGCCTGCTTGCTGACAGGCTGCGCGGTCTGGTTCGGCGGCACGCTGCTGAACCAGGCACTCACGCCGGTGCACACGCCGCTGCCGGACGTGATGGTGCGCCGACTCGATGGCCGCGAAGTCGCGCTGCGCAGCTTTGCCGACCGCCCCGTCGTGCTGAACCTGTGGGCCACCTGGTGTCCGCCCTGCCGTCGCGAGATGCCGGCGCTGATGGCGGCGCAGGCGGCCCACCCGGAGATCGCGTTCGTGCTGGTCAACCAGGGCGAATCGGCCGCCACCGTGACCACCTACGTCGAGCGTGAGCGCCTGCGCTTGCCAACGCAGTCGGCCACGATCGTGCTGGACCCGGGCAGTCAGGTCGCCGCGCGCCTTGGCGCGGCCGGCATGCCCACGACGCTGTTCTACGATCCGGCGGGCCGCCTGCGCACGCGCCATGTGGGTGAACTTTCGCCGGCGACACTGGCCGACAAGCTGGCCGCGATCCGGCCCTGAGCCACGTTTGTGGTACAACATGGCGCTACCGAGGAACCCATCATGCAACTGAACCCGATCCAGCTGTTCGACGCCGAGTCGTCCACCTTCACCTATATCCTTGCCGCACCCGGCGCTGTCGATGCAGCCATCATCGATCCGGTCGACCGCCACTTCGCGCGCGATCTGGCCCACCTCGAACGTCTCGGCCTGCGCCTGACGCACGTGTTCGAAACGCATGCGCATGCCGATCACGTCACGTCCGCCGGCCGCCTGCGCGCGCACACGGGCGCGAAAGCCTGCGCACCGAGCGGCTGCGGCATCGCACCTGCAGAAATCCAGCTGCAGGACGGCGACCGGATCGGCTTTGCCGACGGCGAAGAACTTGCGGTGATCCACACGCCGGGCCACACGGCCGGCAGCATGTGCTACCTGTGGCGCGGCAACCTGTTCAGCGGTGACACGCTGCTGATCGGCGGGTGTGGCCGCACCGACTTCCAGGGCGGCAGCGCGGGCGACCTGTACGACAGCGTCACCGGTAAATTGTTCACCCTAGACGCGGCCACGCGGGTCTGGCCCGGCCACGACTACAAGGGCCAGTCGGTCTCGACCATCGGCTGGGAACGCGCGCACAATGCCCGCCTGGCCGGCCGCGAGCGCGCTGACTTCATCGCACTGATGGCAGCGCTCGACTTGCCACGCCCGGGCCTGATGGATGTTGCCGTGCCGGCCAATCGCAATCTGGGCCTGGCGCACAGCGTGTAGTTGTCACGGGCGAAAAAAAGCGCGGCCGAGGCCGCGCGATCAAACTGCTACCCGTCGAGTGACGGTTGTGACATTATCAGTAACGCCAGGTCTTCTTTTGAGCGACCGGACGTTTCATGACCTTGGTCTGAAACTGTTTCCACAGCAGGCCCGCCAGGGCCATCATGATCATTTTACGCATGCTTGTCTCCAGTGAGTGTCGGCGAATTGCCATCACCACAAGCATAGCGCGCCCGTCAAAACCGTGGCGCGAGTTTGCCGCGTCCGGCCGATGCAGTAGAATCCCTGTCTTTATAGCAAGATCAAGAAACCGATAATGGACGACGGGCACCACCAACTCAAGCGCGGGCTGAAAAACCGCCACATCCAGCTGATCGCCCTGGGCGGCGCGATCGGCACCGGCCTGTTCCTCGGCATCGCCTCGACCATTCAGATGGCCGGCCCCTCGGTGCTGCTCGGGTATGCCATTGCCGGCGCGGTCGCCTTCCTGATCATGCGCCAGCTGGGCGAGATGATCGTCGCTGAACCGGTGGCCGGCTCGTTCAGCCACTTCGCCGACAAGTATTGCGGGCGCCGCGCCGGCTTCGTCTCGGGCTGGAATTACTGGGTCATGTATATCCTGGTCAGCCTGGCTGAGCTGACAGCGCTGGGCATCTATATGCAGTATTGGTTCCCCGAGCTGCCGACGTGGGTCTCGGCACTGGGCTTCTTCGTGCTCGTCAACCTGCTCAGCCTGTTGAACGTGAAGGCCTTCGGCGAGCTGGAATTCTGGTTCGCCGTCATCAAGGTGGCGGCCGTGGTCGGCATGATCGTGTTCGGCCTGTACCTGCTGATCGGCGGCGGTGCCGGCCCCGAGGCGGGCGTGTCCAATCTGTGGCGCCATGGCGGCTTCTTCCCCAATGGCGTGGGCGGTCTGGCCATGGCCATGGCGGTGATCATGTTTTCGTTCGGCGGTCTGGAACTGATCGGCATCACCGCCGCCGAAGCAGACGACCCGTCGCGCACGATCCCGCGCGCGACCAATAACGCGCTGTACCGCATCCTGATCTTCTACATCGGCGCGCTGGCCGTGCTGTTGATGCTGTTCCCGTGGCAGAAGGTCGTCACCGGCGGCAGCCCGTTCGTGCTGATCTTCGCCGCGCTCGACAACGGCTGGGTCGCCAACGTCCTGAACCTGGTCGTGCTGACGGCCGCGCTGTCGGTCTACAACGGCTGCGTGTACGCCAACAGTCGCATGCTGTTCGGCCTGGCTGCACAGGGCAATGCGCCACGCGCGCTGATGCGCACCAATGCACGCGGCGTGCCGCTCAATGCACTGGCCGTGTCGGCCGTGGCCACCGGTTCGGCGATCCTGATCAATTACTTTCTGCCGGAAGAAGCGCTCGGCATGGTGATGAGCCTGGCCGTCGCTGCGCTCGTCATCAACTGGGCGATGATTTCGTGGAGCCACCTGCGCTTCCGGCGCAGCAAGGACCACGCGGGCGAGACGACGCTGTTTCGCAGCCCGTGGTTCCCGCTGTCGAACTACGTATGCCTGGCGTTCGTCGCCATCCTGCTCGTGATCATGGCGATCACGCCAGGGCTGCGCATCTCGGTGATCTTGATCCCGATCTGGCTGGCGCTGCTGGGCCTGGGGTTCTGGCTGCGCGAGCGCAGCGCCGCTCGGAAGGGATAAACCCGGGTGCGCTGCGCTCTCAGGGGCGCAGCGACGCCTGTTGTGCGGACGCAGCACGCGATTCGGATGACCGGGTCTGTGGCGAAAACGGTATTTACAGTGCGCAGAAAAACTGTACAGTGATTGGCTGATCTGCTCTGTAGTTCCATTGCCAAAGGACTGCCATGAACCGGCCTTTCAAGTCGCGCTACGTCACCTCCGTCACCTATCTCACCGCAGTCCTGCTGCTCGCTCCGTTGGTGGCCGTCGCCCAGGACGAGGCAACTTTCTACGCCAGCGCCTACGGGGGCGTCCCCGCCGCGCCGTCGACCAGCTTTTCGGAGTTCCGCCCTACCGGTCCAGGTGTTGGGGGCACGGCCAAGTTTGGTGGCGGTCTTGGTTTCGGCGCCGCCGTGGGTCGTCGCTTTGGCAATGGGTGGGCCGTCGAGCTGGCGTGGGACGAGCGCGGCAATTATCTCAGGCGCGTCGGTGGCGTCTCAGTCGATGGCAATATCTTTTCCGAACTGGTTCTGTTGAACGGGTACTACCGCTTCCCGGCCCGGGGCGCGCTACGACCGTTCATTGGCGCGGGTCTGGGCTACGTGGTCGCCGTGGATATCGACGTTGACCGAAACGGGTCTGAGCAAGAGTATTCACGCAAAGGCGGCGTGGCGGTACAAGCGATCGTGGGCGCCGAGTACATCCTCGCGCCCCGCTGGCGCCTGAGCGGCGATGCGCGCTGGACGAGCGTCGAGAACGGCACGTTCAAGGCCTCTGATGCCGGCAATGTATTGATCGGCAAGCCGAAATATCGACCTGCTTCGCTCAATGTCGGCATCACCTATCTGTTCTAAGCGGCCCGAGGCACGTCCAACTGCCTTCCAGCGGCCTGCTTCGCTCGATGATTTTGCTGCATGGCATTTAAGCACCACCTTCCCGCTTCAGCAGGTTGGCGCTGCCGGGCCTGGGGTTCTGGCTGCGCGAACGGCATGCCAGCGTCACGCCGGCGGCCGGTCCCCGATCAGCACCAGCAGGTCGGTCACGCCGATATCGGCGCCGGCCTGCGTCAGCAAGGTGCTGGCCTGGCCACGGTGATGGGTCTGGTGATTGAAGAAGTGCAGCAGCAAGCTGCCGAACGGCTTGCAGAACGTGGCACCACGCGTGTTGCGATAAGCCAGCACGTGGTCCAGATCGGCTGCCGTTACCTCGGCCGCCAGCGCCATGATGATCCCGTCGATCCGCTCGCGCTGCACGCGCAGCAGCGGCAGGCTGTCCCCGTACGACTGGCGCAAGTCGACTGGGATCGCCGCGCCGCGCAACGTCTCGAGCGCGCAATAGTCGCTCGCATGGCCAGCAAAGCGTGACAGCCAGATGCTGTCGGCTGCGACCAGGTGGTTCAGCGTTCCCAGCAATGATCCGAAGAAGGCCCCCCTGTCGGCGGTAACGAGCTCATGCGGCAAGGTCGCGGCCGCGTCGTACAGCTGGCGGTTCATCGTCGCGTTGTAGCGTGCCAGCAGAAGAATGTCGTCGCAGATCGGCATACTGCCTCCGGTCATGGGGAAACTCGATTCTCTCACCCGCGCGTCTTTCCTCCGAAAATTAAATTGCTGCATCGCGTTGCCCGCACTACCTGGCCACAAACACAGCATGACGCTGCACAAGCCCGCCCATTCGTCTGCGCACGCCACTCCCGTATGGTGCATAGCAATATGAAAATAGTTCGCCGCAGTTGACGTAAACGTCAATCAGCACGCTATGATCTTCATGCTGCACACCACCTCACAAGGGAAAGCACATATATGAGCCAGAGCAATCCTCTGTCGCTGCACGTACCGGAGCCTACCGGCCGTCCGGGCTGCAAGACCGATTTTACGTACCTCCAGTTGACCCCTGCCGGCGCTGTCCGGCGCCCGCCCATCGATGTGGCCCCGCTCGAGACGAGCGACATGGCCCAGCAACTCATCCGCGTGCTCGACGAGCACGGCAACGCCGTGGGCCCGTGGGCCGAAGCGCCTGACCGCGAGCTGCTGCGCTTTGGCCTGCGCACGATGATGAAAACCCGCATCTTTGATGCGCGCATGGTCATCGCCCAGCGCCAGAAGAAAATGTCGTTCTACATGATCAGCCTCGGCGAAGAAGCGATTGGCACCGCCCATGCGCTCGCGCTGCAGGACGGCGACATGAATTTCCCGACCTACCGCCAGCAAAGCCTGTTGATGGCGCGCGAAGTGCCGCTGGTCGACATGATCTGTCAGCTCCTGTCGAACGAACGCGATCCTCTCAAGGGCCGCCAGTTGCCGGTGATGTACTCGGTGCGCAGCGCCGGGTTCTTCACGATCTCGGGCAACCTCGCTACCCAGTACCCGCAAGCGGTCGGCTGGGCCATGGCCTCGGCCATCAAGGGCGACACCAAGATCGCATCGGCCTGGATCGGCGACGGCGCTACCGCCGAATCCGACTTCTCCACCGCCCTCACCTTTGCCCACGTGTACCGCGCGCCGGTCATCCTCAACGTGGTCAACAACCAGTGGGCGATCTCGAGCTTCCAGGCGATTGCCGGCGGCGAGAGCGTGACCTTCGCCACCCGTGGTGTCGGCAGTGGCATCGCGTCGCTGCGCGTCGATGGCAATGATTTCCTGGCCGTGCTGGCCGCCTCGCGCTGGGCCGCCGAACGTGCGCGCAGCAATCTGGGCCCGACGCTGATCGAATGGGTCACCTACCGCGCCGGCCCGCACTCGACGTCGGACGATCCGGCGCGCTACCGCCCGGCCGACGATTACGCCCGCTTCCCTCTGGGCGACCCGATCGCCCGCCTGCGCCAGTACCTGACGAATCTGGGCTGGTGGTCGGACGAAGAGCACGACGCGACGCACACGGCGCTCGAAGCCGAGATCCTGGCCGCGCAAAAAGAAGCGGAGAGTTTCGGCATCCTGGGCGACGAGCGCGCACCGAGCGCCGCGACGATGTTCGAGGACGTTTATAAAGACATGCCGGAGCACTTGCGCCGTCAGCGTCAACAGCTGGGGGTATGAGCATGGCACGCGACGATTTACCAAAAGATGCGGCCACCGTGCCGATGACCATGATCCAGGCGCTGCGCTCGGCCATGGACGTGATGATGGAACGCGACGACAACGTCGTCGTCTACGGCCAGGACGTCGGCTACTTCGGCGGCGTGTTCCGGGTGACTGACGGCTTGCAGGCGAAGTACGGCAAATCGCGCGCGTTCGACGCGCCGATTTCCGAAGGCGGCATCGTCGGCACCGCGGTCGGCATGGCCGCGTACGGTCTGCGCCCCGTGGTCGAAATCCAGTTCGCCGACTATTTCTATCCGGCGACCGACCAGATCGTGTCCGAAGCGGCGCGCCTGCGCTACCGCTCGGCCGGCGAATTCACGGCCTCGATGGTGATCCGCATGCCTTGCGGCGGCGGCATCTATGGCGGCCAGACCCACAGCCAGAGCCCGGAAGCGTTCTTCACCCACGTCTGCGGCCTGCGCACCGTGATGCCGTCGAACCCGTACGACGCCAAGGGCCTGCTGATCGCGTCGATCGAGAACGACGATCCGGTGATCTTCCTGGAGCCGAAGCGCCTGTACAACGGCCCGTTCGACGGCCACCACGACCGGCCTGTCGTGCCATGGTCGGGCCACCCGAAAGGCGATGTCCCGACCGGCTACTACACGGTCGAGCTGGACAAGGCGGCCATCGTCCGCCCAGGCAACGACGTCACCGTCATCGCCTACGGCACCATGGTCTGGGTGGCCGAAGCGGCGGCCCGTGAATCGGGCGTCGATGCCGAAGTGATCGACCTGCGCAGCATCTGGCCGCTCGACCTGGACACGCTCGTCAAGTCGGTGCAAAAGACCGGCCGCTGCGTGATCGTCCACGAGGCCACGCAGACGAGCGGCTTCGGCGCCGAACTGGCCGCGCTGATTCAGGAACACTGTTTCTATCAGCTGGAAGCGCCGATCGGGCGCGTGGCCGGCTGGGACACCCCGTATCCGCATGCGCAGGAATGGGCTTACTTTCCAGGGCCCGACCGTGTCGGCGCGGCCCTGAAACGCGTGATGGAGGGTTGATCATGGGAATTCATGTCATCAAGATGCCGGACCTGGGCGAAGGCATTGCTGAAGTGGAAGTCGTCGCGTGGCACGTGCAGCCGGGCGATACGGTGCGCGAAGACCAGGTGCTGGCCGACGTCATGACCGACAAGGCGACGGTGGAAATTCCGTCGCCCGTCGCCGGGACGATCACGAGCCTGGGCGGCGCGATCGGCCAGTCGCTGGCCGTGGGCGCGGAACTGATCCGCCTCGAAGTCGCCGGCGCCGGCAACGTCAGCGCCGACAAGGCGCGCAAGGAGCCCGTCCAATCGGGCGCCGCGACTGCGCCGGCCGAAGAAGTCGCTGAACCGCAGCTCGAGGCGGTGGCGGCGCATGCCGCAGAAACATTAGCGCCGGCTGCTGCACCAGCAAAACCGGCACCCGCTCCGGCCGCCAAACCAGCACCAGCCAGGGCCACCTCCGGTGCGCCGCTGCGCGCCGACGGCGAAAAGCCACTGGCCCCGCCGGCCGTGCGCCAGCGCGCCTGGGACCTGGGCGTCGAACTGCAGTTCGTGCCCGGCAGCGGGCCCGCAGGCCGCATCACGCACGCCGACCTGGATGCGCACGTGGCAGGCCGTCGCGGCGGCGCGGCCAATGGCGCGATGGACGAACGCTATGCCGAACAGCATGGCGAACACGCCACGCAGATCATCGGCCTGCGCCGCAAGATCGCCGAGAAGATGCAGGAAGCCAAACGCAACATCCCGCACTTCACCTACGTCGAAGAAGTCGACGTAACCGAACTCGAAGCGCTGCGCCTGCAACTCAATGCCCGCTACGGGCAGGAGCGCGGCAAGCTCACGCTGCTGCCGCTCCTGATGCGCGCCGTGGTGCTGGCGCTGCGCAGCTATCCGATGATGAGCGCGCGCTACGACGACGAGGCTAACACCCTGACAACCTATGACGCGGCCCACATCGGCATCGCTGCGCAGACCGAATCGGGCCTGATGGTGCCGGTCGTGCGTCACGCCGAATCGCGCGACCCCTGGTCGAGCGCCGCCGAAATTGCCCGCCTGGCCGAAGCGGCCCGCAGCGGCAAGGCCACGCGCGACGAGCTGACTGGCTCGACGATCACGATCACGAGTCTGGGTGCGCTGGGCGGCATCGTCACGACGCCTGTCATCAACCGGCCCGAAGTCGCCATCGTCGGTGTGAACCGCATCGTCGACCGTCCCGTCATCCGTGACGGCGCGATGGTGGCGCGCAAGATGATGAACCTGTCGTCTTCGTTCGACCACCGCGTCATCGACGGCATGGTGGCCGCCCAGTTCGTGCAGTCGATCCGGGGCTACCTCGAATTTCCTGCCACCCTGTTCGTGGAGTAAGCGATGGAGACAATCAATACGACCCTCCTGATCATCGGCGGCGGTCCGGCCGGCTACGTGGCGGGCATCCGTGCCGGCCAGCTGGGCATCCCCACCGTGCTTGTCGAAGGCGCGCAGCCGGGCGGCACCTGCCTGAACATCGGCTGCATTCCATCCAAGGCGCTGATCCACGCGGCCGACGAGTACGCCAAGACCGTGCACTACGCGGCGCAGACGTCACCACTGGGGATCAAGGTGGATTCGCCCAGCATCGACCTCGAAAAAACGGTGGCCTGGAAGGACGGCATCGTCAAGCGCCTGACCGGCGGCGTGGGCGCCCTGCTGAAAAAACAGGGCGTGCGCGTGATACGCGGCTGGGCCCGCGTCCTCGACGGCAAGACGGTCGAGGTACAGCCGCACGAGGGTAGCGGGCAAGAGCCGGTGCGCATCCGCTGCGAACATTTGCTGCTGGCCAGCGGCTCGCACGCGGTCGAACTGCCGTTCATGCCGTTCGGCGGACCGGTGATTTCGTCGACCGAGGCGCTGTCACTGAGCGAGGTGCCGCGCCGCATGGTCGTGGTCGGCGCGGGTTATATCGGGCTGGAACTGGGTACGGCGTTTCGCAAGCTGGGCAGCCAGGTCACGGTCGTCGAGGCGGCCGAGCGCATCCTGCCAGCCTACGATGCGGATCTCGTCAAACCGGTTGCCAGTTCGCTTGAGCGCCTCGGCGTCGAGGTCCGCCTGGCCACGTCGGTGCTGGGCATGGAGGGCGAGCGGGTCAAGGTGCGCGACGCATCCGGCGTGGAAGCCTATCTCGAGGCCGATCGCGTGCTGGTGGCCGTCGGCCGCAAGCCGGCAACCACCGGCTGGGGTCTCGAACACCTGATGCTCGACATGAACGGGCGCGCCGTGAAGGTCGACGAGCAATGCCGCACGTCGATGCGCAATGTCTGGGCGATTGGCGACCTGACGGGCGAACCGATGCTGGCGCACCGCGCGATGGCGCAGGGCGAGATGGTGGCCGAGATCATCGCGGGCAAGCGGCGCTGGTTCCATCCGGCGGCGATTCCAGCCGTCTGCTACACCGATCCCGAGATCGTGGTGGCCGGCATGTCCCCTGGCGAGGCGGCAGCGGCCGGCATCGACGCCATCAGCGCCAGCTTCCCGTTCAGCGCCAATGGGCGGGCGATGACGATCGAGAGCACCGATGGGTTTGTCCGCGTCGTCGCGCGCAAGGATAACCACCTGATCCTGGGCTGGCAGGCGGTGGGCGTCGGCGTGGCCGAACTGGCGGCGGGCTTCACGCAGTCGATCGAATTGGGCGCGCAACTGGAAGACGTGGCGCGCACGATCCACGCCCATCCGACCCTCGGTGAAGCGGTGCAGGAAGCAGCGCTGCGCGCGCTGGGCCACGCACTGCATATCTGAGGCAGGGCGCCGTCCCATCCAGGGACGGCGCTTCATCCCTGCTTTCCTTCTATTGCTGCTGACCGGCTACGCGCTGGTGGCCGGCGCGACGCGGGGCCGCTTTGACAGCGCGGTGCCAAGGCGCAGCGCCGCCGCGACGGCCTCGTCGATCGGCGGCTCGTAGTTGCATGCGATCCAGCGCATCGCAATATGAATCACACCACCGATCACGCCTGCCTGCAGCAACTCGTCGTCCATCAGATCCGGCGCCACCAGGCGCGTGACAGCCAGACCAAATTCGCGCAGCGATTCGTCGAAGGTTCGATCCACGGCAGCACTCACACCACGGATTTCGACGAGGAATACGCGTGCCGAACGGGGGTCGCGCTGGATCGAAGAGAAATAAGCGTAGAGCATGGCTCGCGAGCGTGCAACCCTGCCACCGCGCGCCGATTCTCCGGCCAGCAGCACTCTTTCACGCACCAGATCGGTGATGAAATTGTAGCTGTCGATTAGGAGCATTTCGCTGTTCGCGAATGATTCGTAGAAGTAGCGCTCCGTGAGACCCGCGGCGTCGCAAACAGCCTTGACGGTCGCGTTGTGATAGCCCCGCTCGCCATATACGCTGATGGCGCCGGCAATGAGGCGGTTACGCCGGTCAGCGCGACGCTGCTCGGGCGTCTGTCCGCGATAGGAGCGAGTGTTTGATATCTCTTGAGTCATTGCAACATTCTGACACATTATCACTAATAATGATGACAATCTGCCATGTCAGTCATTGCAACAGGGTCAAGGGCGTGACACTCCCCCGGGCATTGAATTTTCTCCCGCAGACAGCAGGTAATCGACGGACCTGCTGTTCAATTTCTCTATGCAAACAGGGTATTGGCAACAGCTCCGATGGGCGAATCTGAATCTACCGGACCGAAGCTGCCAACAGTTGGCATCATGCTCTCGGCGATGAACAGACACCGTTATCTGGCAGACAAGGTGACCAGATTCATTCTAGTCCACCTATGCCACTTCGGCGAGGCTTTACAAAGAGCAAGCGGAGAGGCGGCGGATCCTGTAACGCGATCCGCCGTCCCGGTCCTGCAGCAGGTCATTGCTTATTTGTTGTCCGCACCTTTGCCAGCGCGGTCGCTGGTACCGGCAGCGGCAACCTGGCTACCTTGCGTGCCATTCTCGTCGGTCTTGCCCTGGAAACCCTCATCGGTCTGCTCTTCGGTCGAGCCGCCGGCCAGCAGGTCGTCGGTGCGACCAAGCTGTTGCAGTCCGCCGCCAGCCGTTTCGTCCTCGCTCTCGCTATTCGTTCCCGGCGCTGGCTGCTTGCTACCGCTGCCGGCAACGTCGCCGGTCGAACCCGCGCCCATCGTTGCCACACTTGTCGTGCCGGTGGTGAGCTGGTCCCAGTTACGGCCCTTGACGTCCTGATCCTTGTTGTCGTTATCGATTGGCATGCGGTGCTCCTGATGTGTGAAGAATATCGCCATCTTATGCCGATCGTGCGCCGCCGCCATAGGCGTGTGCGCCCGTTTGTTGTAGGACTGGGAGCGCACTGCATGCATCTTCCAGACCGCATGGCAATCAGCACCACTACGGAGTTGCGGCTTTGCCGAAGAGCAACATTTATGCCATTTGTCGCGTTATACTGCCGATCAACCGCATGCCCGGCGCCGCCCGTGCGAGCGTCGTTTGCGCATTTCAACATCTGCAGCCCGGTCGCCGGCGCTGCACCACTGATTTTCAGGACCATCCCCATGAAGAACCTGCCATTAGGCGCCCGCCTCGGGCTGGGCTTTGCCATTGTGCTGACGCTCCTCGTCGCACTGAGCGCGACCGCCCTCACCCGCATGGACGAAGCAGGCAGCAAGACGCACCGCCTCGTCAACACCAGCATGAAGAACCAACGCAATATTGCCGAATGGCGTCGCAATATCGAAGTCAACACCGCGATCAACGACACCGTCTACCACGCGCCGGATGCGTCGATCCTGGACGTCATCGCAGAGCGCCGCGCTGCCATCACGGCGCGCTCGGACGTCCTGCAACAGGAGATTGACGCGGCACTTGCCAACCCGGGCGTGCGTGAGCAGTTCAAGACCGTCAAGGCAGAGCGCCAGGCGTATATGGGCGCGCGCGATGCGCTGTTTGCGGCCAAGCGCGCGGGCGACCAGGCCCGGCTCGAGGAACTCTACCGTACCCGCCTGACCCCGCAGACGGATTCGTACCTGGCAACGGTACGCAAGTTCGCCGACATGCAAAGCGCGGCCACCGGCGTCATTGCAACCACCATCCTTGATTCGTACGCCAGGACCAGGGTCATCCTGTTCACGCTGTCCGGGGCTGCGCTGCTGCTGGGCATCGGCTGCGCCTGGTGGATCACCCGCTCGATCACCCAGCCACTGCGCAGCGCAGTCGCAGTGGCCGAGCGCGTTGCCGCGGGCGACCTGACCAGCCGCATCGAAACGGGCCGGCGCGACGAAGTCGGCCAGTTGCTGGACGCGCTGGGCCGCATGAACGGGAACCTGGCCGGTATCGTCGGCCAGGTGCGCGACGGTACCGCGACCATTGCTCACGTCTCGGGCGACATCGCCAGCGGCAACCAGGACCTGTCGGCCCGCACCGAGCAGCAGGCCGGCTCGCTCGAAGAAACGGCCGCCTCGATGGAAGAACTGACGTCGACCGTGCGCCAGAATACCGAACACGCGCACCGCGCCAACAGCCTGGCCGCCACGGCTGCCGGCGTGGCCGGCGACGGCGGGCGCATCGTGGGCGACGTGATCGGCACGATGGGCCGCATCGACGCGTCGTCGCAGCGCATCGTCGACATCATCGGCGTGATCGACGGCATTGCGTTCCAGACGAATATCCTGGCGCTCAATGCCGCTGTCGAAGCGGCGCGCGCCGGCGAGCAGGGCCGCGGCTTCGCCGTGGTTGCCGGTGAAGTGCGTACGCTGGCCCAGCGCTCGGCGGGCGCGGCCCGGGAAATCAAGGCACTGATCGATGATTCGGTGGCCCAGGTACGCGAAGGCACGCGCCAGGTCGACCTGGCCGGCACGACCATGCAGCAGATCGTGCACAGCATCGGCCAGGTCACGGTGATCGTGAGCGAAATCGCCGCCGCCAGCGAAGAGCAAAGCGCCGGCATCGAGCAGGTCAACACCGCGCTGGTCGAGATGGACCACGTCACGCAGCAAAACGCCGCCCTCGTCGAAGAAGCCGCCGCGGCGGCCGACGCGATGCGCGAGCAGGCCAGCCAGCTCGCGTCGGTCGTGGCCACGTTCCGCCTGGCGCAGTCAGTGTTATCTGTTGATGACGCTGATAGCAATGCGAAGCAATTGCCCTGGCAAAATAATTCGCTCTCCATCCAGCGCCCAGCGCCAGCCCAGGTAATTGGGCAGGTAGCGCGACGCCACGCCGCGAAAGCGCTGTAGCCAGGCCTTGAAACGCTGATGGTAAGCGTTGACGTTCTGCACGTGGATAGCGAGATTGCCCAGTCGTCTCGCACGCACACCGGCGCGCAGGTTGACCGTCTCGCTTTGGCAGCCTGAGCCGCTGCTAGAATGCCCGGCTGACGGGATCACGGGAAGGAACAGGCATGGGGATCGGTGTGTTGTGCGGCTTGCTGGCTGGCGCCATGTGGGGCATCGTGTTCATCGCGCCGGCCTATCTGGCCGCGTTCACCCCGCTGCAACTGACCGTCGGGCGCTATCTGGCCTACGGCGCCATCGCCCTCGTGCTCCTGGGCCCGCGCCTGCGCGCCCTCCTCGCCAGCCTGTGCCGGGCCGACCTGTACGCGCTCGCGCGCCATGCGCTGGCCGGCAACCTGGTGTACTACGTGCTGCTGACGTATGGCGTGCAGTATGCGGGGGTCGGGCCGACCTCGCTGATCGTCGGCATGGTGCCGCTGGTGGTCACGCTGCTCGGTCGCCATGACCACGGCGCGGTGCCGCTGCGGCGCATGCTGGCCCCTCTGCTGCTGGTCGCGGCCGGCATCGCCTGCATCAACATCGACACCTTCATGCATGCACCGGTCGATGCATCGGGCATCGCCATCGCCGGCGGCGTGCTGTGCGCCACCGGCGCCTTGCTGTGCTGGAGCTGGTACGCGCTCGACAATGCGCGCTACCTGAAGAACAACCCGCGCTTTGGCAGCGGCGAATGGTCGGCGCTGTACGGCCTGGCCACCGGCGTGCTGTCCCTGGTGCTGGCACCGTTCGCGTTCTGGGACATCGGCGCACCAGTGGCGGGCGAGCGCGACTGGACCGTGTTCTGGGCCTGCAATGCCCTGCTGGCGCTGGGGGCGTCGGTCATTGGCAACCATTTCTGGAACGTGGCCAGCCGCCGTGTGCCCGTCACGCTGACGGGCCAGCTGATCCTGTTCGAAACATTGTTCGCGCTGCTGTACGGCTGCATCTATCGCGGCGCCGGGCCACGGCCACTGGAACTGGCGGCAATCGCGCTGTTGATCGCCGGTGTGGCCTGGTCGGTCAGGCTGCACGGCGTCGTGGAAGATCGCGCGGTGGCAAGACCCGTGCGTGAGCACCATTGACAATCCCGCAAGGCGCCGTTCAGGTGCGAAGCAAACAACACAGCCATACAGTGTTCTTGGATAAACAGAGGCGATGCTGGGCATAAATGTTGACCTGCCGCAATCATCTGCATAATAATAACAGCCGTAATTGTTTGTTGCCTGGAAATTCGAGCTCGTGTAGCCCGTTCCATCCGGCGGCAAGAACCCTGGCAGTATGTTTCGCCGGAGTCAGAACCCCCGGGATTCTCCCACATCGTCCGGGTTCGGTTGTCCCTTTCGTCCGCTGAGGATGTAGATGAGTTTCACGAATAATCGATTTACGCTGTTGACCTTCGGTGCTTTCGCCCTGCTGCTATGCGCAATGGGCGCCGCGGCGCTGCATTTGAGCGTCGAAACCATGTTTGTGGTCTCGGTGCTGATGTTCGTCACCTGCGTGTCGAGCGCGGTGCACCTGTACGGCGTGCGCATGGGCCTTCGGCTTATGGTTCTGGCTGTGAGTATTGGTTTCTTCGCCGAATACATGGGTGAAAACTACGGCTGGTTCTTCGGCGACTACGATTTTACCGACGGACTCGGACTGCGGCTGCTGGGCGTGCCAGTCGTGATTCCGCTCATGTGGTTCAACCTGGTACACATGTGCCTCGTTCTTGGCAACATCATCCTGTTTCGCACGCCCGTCGCGCCAGCCGGAGGTGTCGGTACGATCATCGCGTCCTCCGTATTCTGCGGCATGCTCGTAACGGCCTACGACCTCGGGGCGGACCCGTATATGGTCTTTGTCGCCAAGGCGTGGATCATGACCAAGACCGACGGCTACTGGTTCGGGGAAACCCTGCAGGGCTTCGTGGGCTGGATGTCGATTTCGACGGTGATCGCCGCGCTGTTCAATCTGCTGACCCGTTCTGCCCCGCCACCGGCCGTCGCTGAGCCGTTCAGGAAAGTGCATGCGCTAGTGCCGGTCCTGATCTATGCAGACCTGATGGTATTTCTGATGATGCACGGCGAACCCGTTGAAACGCGGACGATCGTCTTGTTCGCGATGGGCATCCCCCTGCTTGCTGCTTTACTGACGTACCAGCAATGGTCCTTCCGGCCCAACGCTGCGTCCGATTGACAGGGTGACGCGCATGCAATGGACCGACAAACTGATTGATGGTTTCAAGTACTGCGGCGACCCCACAGCCGACCGCGCCGTGGCCGCCTTGCTCTCAAGCCAAAGCGAGCCCGACACAGGCGCAGACGGCAAGCTACACGCGCTACAGCAAGCTTTCGCCTTTCTGAGGCCCTTGTCCCTCAATCAGGATATCGCTGCAGGGGTCGCCGAGCGGCGCACGCTCCACGGCGAACACGATGAGCTCGCTAACCTCGTTGAGTCATGCGCGGCCTTGCCGGAATGGGCCGACCACCAGCAGATCGAGCGGGCCGAACGGCTGTTTCGGGAAGGTGGCGTCGTTTCCTGCATCCTGTTCTTTTGCGCCTGCCTGCCGGAAGTGTATGTCGTTCCCGATATCTCGACCGTTCTGCGTGCTACCGGCAATCTGGAGAAAATGACCGACCAGCGCATCCGCGCAACGTCCGCCATGATCATGGCAGCCCTGATGAGCGGCGGTCTGCGCAAGGAGCTTGGTGCAGGCCGGCCGAAAGTGCTGAAGGCGCGATTCATCCACGCTGTCATGCGCCACCTGTTTCTGCGCGGCAGTCCGCAGGAGCGTGTCGTCCAGGGCCAGCTGCAGGAAGTGCCCCCGCTGGCACAGGCCGCCCGTACTGAAAACACCTTTCGCCAGGCGCTTGCCCACGGGTGGAAACCGGCTAACGATGGGCTTCCGTGTAATCAGGAAGAACTCTCGTACACTCTGCTGACCTTCGGCTTCGTCTACCTGCGTGGCCTGCGCCGACTCGGCCTCGGCTTTGCGAAGCCGGACGAGGAAGCCTATCTCCACCTGTGGAACGTGGTCGGCTATCTGCTGGGCATTGATGCGCAGATGATGGCGCATACGATGGACGACGCCGCTATCCTTTTCGCGCGTCTGCAGGCGCGTGCGCGGGCCAAGCCACTGGCGGACGACCCGCGCCGCGCACTTGGCGGCGCCTTGCTGGGATCGATCGAGAAATCGATCCCGCATGCCCTGTTGCAGCCGGCCGCCGCACTGGTGGTCGAACACCTGACCAGCGCAGCAACCGCGCGCGACCTGGGCTTTCACGCGCGCGCATCGCTTGCCTCGCGCTGCGTATTCGCCGCCGGCATGGGCACGACGAAGCTCATCGATCGCGTCGTCCGCAAGCTCAGCCCTGAGTTTTCCCTGGTCCGCTTCCTGTTCAGAGTAGCCGGCTACAAACTGGTGCATGCCGTCCTGACCGACGACGCCAGCCCGATCGATCTGCCAGAAAGTACCAGACGAGAGATCAACGCCATGCTCGAGGAGTGGAGCAGCGACCGTCACGCGCCGCGGTGGATGAACAGGATGGAGGACTATTTCACGACCAGAGGCGACTGGAGCGAATCGATCGGCGTGTAGGGCAAAGAGCGCACGGCGATCAGGCAGGCGCACGAGCAGGCGCTGATCACATGAACACATGCCGGCGCCTGCCATATGCGCAACAGAGACAGGAGCAGCCCCGGCAGGCCAGCCCGAAACGGGTGGCGGCGTCCGCTTAGCCGGCTGGCAGCTGGACCGGCGCGTCGGCGGTGGGAAGCAGCAGATCGACGCCCACCGTCGTACCGCGCGAAGTGCTGGCGATCGTGAGCGCACCACCGGCCAGGCGCGCGCGTTCGCGCATGCCGGGCAAGCCCCAGTGCCCCTGGCGCGCGCCGCGGGCCAGGATGTCGGGCGGGATCCCCTGCCCGTCGTCGCTCACGGCCAGGCGCAGGTTGCCACCCTGGCACGTGAGTTCAAGCACCACCTGGCGCGCGCCGGCGTGGCGAAACGCATTGGACAGGGCTTCGCGGCCGATCGTGAACAGTTCTTCTTCGACGTCCGGCGCCAGCACGGGCAGCGCGCCGCTGCTGCGCACGACGAAGCGCACGCCGGCCGGCGCCGCGAACTGCTTGCCCGCCTCGGCCAGCGACTGCGCCAGCATCCCGTCGCGCACCGCCAGCCGCCGCAATTGCGTGAGCCGCTCGCGGCCTTCGTCGATCACGTTTTCGGCCCGGACCAGAACATCCTCGACATCGGCGCGCAAGCTGCCTTCGCCCGGCAGCTTGCCCATCAGGACATGCATGCGCAGCACCAGCGCCTGCACGCTTTGCAGGAACGTGTCGTGCAGCGTACGGGCGATGCGTTCGCGCTCGAGCATGCGCACCTTGACGTCATGGTGCAGGCGCCGCGCGACCAGCCGCAAGCGCCAGCGGTGCAGCGCCCAGCCAATGGCCAGCAGCACGAACCCGCAGGCCAGCTGGAACGGGAGCGTCTGCGTGAAGGCGGCCTCGATGCGCAGCGCCGCGCGCGCCGGCGCGGGACTCCAGACGCCGTCCTCGTTGGCGGCGATGACTTCGAAGGTGTAGGCGCCCGGCGCCAGGTTCGTGTACACGGCCTGGCGCACGTTGCCGGCGTCGCGCCAGTCGCGGTCTTGCCCCAGCAGGCGATAACGAAAGCGCACGCGCTCCGGCATCGACAGCGCCGTGGCGGTAAAGTCGATTTCCAGCCGCGGCGTGCGGGCCGGCAGCACCACCGGCGCGCCGGCAGGATAGCTGCGTTCGTCCGTGCGGATGGCGCCCACCAGCACGGTCGGCGGGCGCGGATTGCGCGGGATGGCAGCCGGGTCAATGTGGCCGACGCTGTTCGAGGTGGCGTACCACAGGCGGCCGTCGGTTGCCTCGACCAGCGATGGCAGCGGCCGGATCTGCGCCGGCATCCCCAGGTGCCCATCGAGATGGTCGAACCGTTCGGCAGCCACGTCCGGACGCAGCCGGGCAGTGGCATCCGCCAGCGCCCGCGCGTCGATGCGCGCCAGCCCGCCCGTGTCGTGCAGCCACAGTTCGCCGCCGGCACGTTCCACGATGCCCGAGACGCCGTAGAAGGCGCCGCGCCCCGTTTCGGCCAGCGGTACGAAGCGGCGGCCATCGAACCAGGCCAGGCCACGGTCGCCGCCGACCCAGGTCCGGTCGCGCCCCTGGACGATGGCCAGCGTATTGCCTACGGCCAGGCCATCCTTGTCAGTGAAGCGGCGTACCTGGCCGGCGTCCAGCACGGCGATCCCGTTATCGACATAGCCGAACCAGATGCGCCCGGCGCGGTCAGTGGTGAGGGTGATGGCGGTTGGCATACGCAGGTCGGCATGCCCGCCACCGGCGCGCCAGACGCCGTCCTGCAGCACGTGCACCCCCTTGCCTGTCACCGACAGCCACAATGCGCCATCCGGCGCCACGGTGATCGCCTGGACGACCTGCGGCGCGAGGTCGGGCGGCAGCGGCGTACGCGTGGTGGCGCCCTGCGCCACGCGCCACAAGCCACCATCGGCGGCAAACCAGAGCGTGCCATCGGCCTGGCGGTGCGTCGCGCTGGCGCGGTAGATCGGCACGCTGCGGCGTCCGCCCTGCCGGTCGACGACGAAGGTGGGCACCGGGAACGCGTTTTCGTGATGGCGGTTGATGACCCATACGGCGCCGTCGTCGCCCGCAATCACGCCCGGCAGCCCGGTCTGGCCTTTCGGCAGTGTGATTGTCGCCAGGCGCGGCTCGCGTACGCGGTCGATGCCGTTCTCGGTGGCGAACCACAGATTGCCTTCACGGTCCGTCAGTGAGCTGGTCATCGACTTGCCCGAGAAACCGTTGGCCGGCATGAACTGTTGCACGGGCTTCTTCTGTTCGTCGAGCAGCTGCAGCGCATCGCCCGCATTCACCCACAGTCGGTGGCGGCGATCGATGGCATACGTCAGCATCGGCAAGCCACCGTTGTTCAGCGTGAACGGGGTCACGCTGCCGGTATCCGGGTCGAACAGTTGCAGGCCGCGAGCGCGGCTGTTGATCAATACCTGACGCTCGGTTAGGAGGTCGCCCCCATCGACGCCCGCCTGGTCGAGCACGCGCCTGAACGTGTAGACGCGGCCCGGCGTGCTTTGCCCACTTTGCCCGCTTTGCTCATGACGTTCGCTCCGGTAGACGCCATCGGCGCCATACACCAGCATGCTGCCGTCGGGCAGGACGGTGTGGAACCGTTGCGCACCCTCGGGCAAGCCCTCGGCCGCCGTCACCAGACGCCAGTGTTCTCCATCGAACGCAAACAGGCCGCGGCTGCCGGTGGCCCAGAAGCTGCCGTCGGGCAGATGGATAAAGTAGTACACCGCACCCTGCGGCCCGCCGCTGCCCGTGTAGTGCTGCACGGCGCCGGGCGTAAAGCGGCTGATGCCGCCGAATTGGTAGCCGACCCAGATTGTGTCGCCGACCGCCTTGACAGCGGTAATGGCCGGCGAATGGAGGGGGTGGCCATACACGGCGCGGTTGCGCACGAAGCGCGCGCCGTCGAAGCTGTACAGGCCATCGGTGGCAGCGAACCACAGCAGGCCATTGCCATCCTGGGCCATCGAAAACACGTTTGCTGGCGCGCCATCCTTGCGGGTCCAGCCGGTGTGTTGCAGATCGGTGCGCCAGGGAGTGATGGCGGCTGGGGACTGGGACTTTGATTGAAACTGATGTGCATGACTGACGGGGGCATGCGCCAACGACGTGGCGGCCAGCGTCCATGCAACGATACGTAGGCAAAGCGGGGCCATGCGGGCTTTTCGTCGATGTGCGTTCTTGTTATTGGTCGTACCGCACAATCATAGCTGGCGTGGCATAAAAAGCAAGGCGCAGTCAGCGTTATCTACTGATGACTCTGATTGCGATGTGAAACAAGTGCTCGGGCGAACTGACCCTGTCGCCATCCAGCGCCCAGCGCCAGCCCAGGTAGTTAGGCAAATAGCGCGATGCCACGCCACGAAAGCCGAGCAGCCAGGCCTTGAAACGCTGGTGATAAGCGTTCACGTTCTGCACGTGGATGGCACTGTTGCCGAGATGCCTGACGCGCACGCCTGCACGCAGATTGACCGCTGCGTGGGCAATTTTGTGCTTGCGTGCAAAAGCCCGATAGGCCGGATGGCTGTCGCTGACCAGCAGCGCTCGGGGATCGAGCTTGGGCAGCAGATCGCGCTCGAGTTGCGCCGCCGTTACCGCACCACGACCGGTAACGGCATCGATAGTGCGTCCTTCGCGGTCACGAGCCACCAGGATACAGTCGAGCTCGCGCGAAATGCCCGGCCTGGTCGCACGACCGCCGCGGCGGCGCGCCGGGCGGTCGAGTGTGCGGGAGCCTTTTTGCGATTCGAGCAGGAATGTTTCGTCGGCCTCAACAATGCCATTCAGCGCTGCGGGCCGGTCGAGTTTGCTCCAGTGCAGGAAGCGGTGGCGCCATCGAAAAGCGGTATTGCGGTGCACGCCAACCCGGTCTGCCGCCTTGCGCACCGGGAGTGACTGGAGCAGCACTTGCGAGTACGTGAGCCATTTGGCCTTCAGCCTGAGCCGCGCGAGCGGCGTGCCGGTCAGGTCGTTGAACGTGCGGCCGCAGGCGCAGCATCGGTAGCGCTGCAGGTCATTGGCAAAGCCGTGGCGGTAGTAGCGCTCATTGCCGCATCTGGGGCAGCAGCGGCCTGGCGTCCTGACCTCGGTGATCAGCGCGACCACCTGCTCGAGCCCGGCCAAGGGGTGCAAAGCACCGAGCACTTGCCGGCGTTGCGGCTGGTTGAGCAACGGCAGTTTTGCGAACCAGTTCTTGAAACGCGGCGCTTTCATGATCGACTCCTGACGCTGGGGACAGGGGTAGGACCACAGTACCGCTCATGAGTTCAAAGCTCGTCTCTATTTAACGTTGACAGCGCCAAAAGCAAGGGCTGCCGCTCGCCTGAACGGCAGCCCTGGATGTTTCAGGTCTTGCTGCGCGACTTGAACGTCACCACGCGGTACAGATACCAGCCGAGCAGGCCGATCAAGACCGCCTTCGACACCGGATCGACATACTCGGCCACGCGCTCGTACTGGCTCTCGAGTGCATAGCCGGCGCCGGTCAGGATGCCTGTCCAGATCAGCGAACCGATCGTCGAGAACAACAGGAACTGGCCCATCGACATCTTGGCCAGGCCTGCCGGCACCGAAATCAGCGTGCGGATCGCCGGAATCAGGCGCCCCAGCAGCACCACCTTCTTGCCATGTTTTTCGAACGCGGCCATCGCGTGCTCGATGTCGCCGTGGGTGACGGTCATCCAGCGCGCGTGCTTGTCGGCGAAGGCTTCGAGCCGCTCCTTGCCATACACCTTGCCGGCGTAATACCAGGGCAAGGCGCCGGCCACCGAGCCGGCGGTACCGGCCAGCAGCACGCCGACCACGTTCAGGTCACCGCGCGCAGCGACGAATCCGGCAAACGGCATGATCAGCTCGGACGGAATCGGCGGAAAGATGTTTTCCAGCGCCATCAGGGCAAAGACGCCCAGATAGCCGCTCTTTTGCATGAACTCGGTGATGAACTCGAACACGGGACGTACTCCATATCATTGGGCAGCCTCTACGATACCACTTTCAAAAAAGACATCTGTTCTGCTGCGCGCGCCAGACATGGGGTGACAGGCCGATGACATCGTGAAAGCTGCGGGTAAAGTGCGACTGGTCGCAAAACCCGTGCGCGTGCGCGATCGTCGTCAGTGGCGTGCTGGACGCAACCATGGCGTCGCAGGCGGCTGCCAGCCGGCGCCGCAGCACGTACACGCGCGGCGGCACGCCGACGCTGTGCTTGAACGCGCGCGTGAAGTGGCTCACGCTCAGGCCAAGGGTGGCGGCCAGACGCTCGGTGCGCAGCGTGGCCGCGAGGTTGGCGTCGATGTAGTCGGTGACGCGCTGGATCTGCCAGTGCGGCAAGCCGCCATGCTGGCGCGGCGGCGATGAAGACAGCTGCATGGAATCCCTCCGGAAAGTTCGGTAACGATCCGGATGGTGCAATGGCGTGGTCGATGGCGACAGACCACGATGGGGCGCTGCTGCCCCCCACGAAAGTGGGGGTGCGACAAAGGATTGCCGTGCCGCGCCTATATCTCGAGAAACCCGCGCTCGATGCCGATCGTCACCGCATGCGTGCGGTTGTTCGCACCCAGCTTGTCCATGATGCTGCGCAGGTGGCCCTTGACGGTGTCCTCGGACAGCGTGAGCAGGCGCCCGATCTCCTTGTTGCCATTGCCGCGCGCGGTCAGCTCGAGTACCTGCAGCTCGCGCACGGTAAGCGTTTCGTGGCCCAGGTGGCGCGCCAGCTCGCCGGCGATCTCGGCCGGAATATAGCGGTGGCCGCCCGCCAGCACCCGGATGGCATCGGTGAGCTCCTTGCGCAGCGAGCTCTTGAGCAGATAGCCCTGCGCCCCGCTCTTGATCGCCTGCATGGCGCGCGCATCGCCGCGGAACGTGGTCAGGATCGCCAGGCACGCCTGCGGAAATTCGGCGCGGATCGCGACAATCGCCTCCATGCCGTTCAGGTTCGGCATCTGCAGGTCGATCAGCGTCACATCGGGGCGCAGCGTGCGGTACAGCGCCACGGCTTCATTGCCATCGGCCGCCTCGCCCACCACCTGCATGTCGGCCTGGCTGTGGATGACGGCGGCGATCCCCTCGCGCATGAGCGGATGGTCGTCGGCGATCAGGATGGTGATCGGGGCGGTTCGTTGATGCACGGCGGTCCTCTTCTGGTTGTGGTCACCTGGATGATGCCGTCACCCTGCGGGGGCGTCCAGTCATGGCGTGTGGGGCGCGGTACGGTCCGGTGCCAGCCACATCGCCGCGAGCACGACATGCAGCACGGCGGCGAGCGGCGCAGACCAGGGCGAGACCGCGATGGCCAGCCCGTACAAGCCCACCGACACCTGGTTTTTGCGCGCGTGCCAGGCTGGCGCATGGGCCGCGCCATCGCTCGCACCGAGCCGCCACGACAGCAGCAGAAACGACAAAGAGCACAGCAGCAGCACGACACCGTACAGCGCGACCGGCGCCGGCGCCATCGGGTGTTCGCCGGCCCAGGCCGTGACGAACGGAATCAGCGACATCCAGAACAGCAGGTGCAGATTGGCCCACAGCACGGCCCAGTCCACGCGCCCGACCCGTTCCAGCAGCGCGTGGTGGTTCACCCAATAGATCCCCACGTACAAGAAACTCAGCGCATAGCGCAACCAGCCCGGGATGACGCCGGCCACGTCGGCCAGCGTCGTGCCGTGCGGCGGCTCGAGCTCCAGCACCATGATCGTGATGATCACGGCGATGACGCCGTCGCTGAACGCTTCGAGCCGGGCTTTGTTCATGCAACGGCCTCAAGCGACGGCACGCACAGGTGCAGCACCAGGATCGCCAGCGGCACGCTCAGCGCGACGAAGCCGAACGCCAGGAACAGCCAGGCGCCACCGGCGCACCCTGCGGCAAACCCGCACAGCGGCCAGAAGAACTTGCTGCAGCGGGCTGCCGTGGCGGCATCACCCGCGCCGCGCAGGCGGTCGACCGTATCGATCACCAGTTGCGTGACGTTCCCGGTCATCATGGACGTGGGCGCGAGATGCGCCAGCAGCAGCTTGCTGGCGGCGCTGTGCGCGCCCATCGCCGCCGCGCCGAACAGGCCGGCCGCCATCGCCAGCGCCGACATCGTGCGCGCCACCGGCTCGGCCAGCATGCCGCATACCATGAAGCCGGTCAGCAGCGCCAGTTGCAGCAGGTACGATGGCCGGTGCGCGCTGGCGCCACGCCGCTCGCACGACGCGACCAGCAGCCGTGCGGCAACGATGCCGGCAATGAAGGCCGGGAACGCCAGGATCTTCAGCAGCGACGGAATCTGGCCCGGGTCGGCCAGCGACGCACCCAGCAGCACGAAGTTGCCGGTGACGTGCGCCGTGAACAGGCCAAACAGCGCCATGAAACCAAGCGTGTCGACGTAGCCGGCAAACAAGCCCATATTGAAGCCATGCAGCCGGGAAGGATGTGGCGGCGGCATGTCAGAACGCGAAGCAGCTGCAACCGAGCGCGCCCCAGAAGCCGCTGTAGCTCGATATGGGAATCGTCGATTGACGCGCATGATCGTGGCTGTGCGCATGCACGCCGCACGGGCCGCTGCACTGGTGCGGCAATGCCATCTTTGGCTGTGCAGCCGTCTTGCGCCAGTGCCCCGGCACGCTCGCCACCGGCGACCAGTCGGGCAGCACGGGAATCGGCGGCAAGCCAAGATCGCTGAACTCGGCCGCGCCGTAGACGATCCGGCCACCGACCACCGTCAGCACCGATTCGATCGCCTTGATGTCTTCGGCATCGACCGTGAAGAAATCGGCCGACAGCACGGCCAGGTCGGCAAACATGCCTTCGCGGATGCGCCCCTTGCCGTCCTGCTCGTTCGAGAACCAGGCGCTGCCGGCGGTCCACAGTTCGAGTGCGACCTGGCGTGGCAGGTAGCCGGCGCTGCCGTACAGGGCCAGGCCGCCGACGGTGCGACCGGTGACGAGCCAGTACAGCGCCGTCCACGGGTTGTAGCTGGCCACGCGCGTGGCATCGGTGCCGGCGCCGACCGGCACGCCAGTTGCCAGCATCTGCTTGATCGGCGGCGTGGCGGCCGCTGCTTCGCTGCCGTAACGGTCGACAAAGTACTCGCCCTGGAACGCCATGCGGTGCTGGATCGCGATGCCGCCGCCCAGCGCCGCGACGCGGTCGATATTGCGCTGCGTGATCGTCTCGCAATGGTCGAACATCCAGTGCAGGCCATCGAACGGGATGTCGCGGTGTACTTTTTCGAACACGTCGAGCATGCGCGAGATCGATTCGTCGTACGTTGCGTGCAGGCGAAACGGCCAGCGCTGCGCCACCAGGTGGCGCACGACGCGTTCCAGTTCGCCTTCCATGGCCGGATCGAGATCCGGACGCGGCTCGAGAAAATCTTCGAAGTCGGCCGCCGAGAACACCAGCATCTCGCCGGCGCCGTTATGCCGGTAGTAGTCGCTGCCCTGCCATGGCGTCACCATGCCGGTCCAGCGCTGGAAGTCTTCCAGCTCGCTTCCCTTGTGTTGCGTGAACAGGTTGTAGGCGATACGGATCGTCAGCTGGTTCGCCGCGTCGAGTTGCTCGACGACGGCGTAATCCTCGGGATAATTCTGAAAGCCACCGCCGGCGTCGATGGCGCTCGTGATCCCCAGGCGATTGAGTTCGCGCATGAACTGGCGGGTCGAGTTAACCTGCAGGTCATGCGGCAGCACGGGGCCCTTGGCCAGCGTGGCATACAGGATCATCGCGTTGGGCCGCGCGATCAGCATGCCGGTCGGATTGCCGGCGCTGTCGCGCACGATCTCGCCGCCCGGCGGATTGGGCGTGTCCTTCGTGTAGCCAACGGCGCGCAGTGCGGCCCGGTTGAGCAGCGCGCGGTCGTACAGGTGCAGGATGAACACGGGCGTGTCCGGCGCCGCCGTGTTGATCTCGTCCAGCGTCGGCATGCGCCGTTCGGCAAACTGGAATTCGTTCCAGCCGCCCACCACCCGCACCCACTGCGGATTGGGGGTGCGCTCGGCCTGCGCCTTGAGCATGCGCAGGGCATCGGCCAGCGACGGCACGCCTTCCCAGCGCAGCTCGAGGTTGTAGTTCAGGCCACCGCGAATCAGGTGCAGGTGCGAGTCGTTCAGGCCTGGAACGACGGTGCGGCCACGCAGGTCGATGACCTGGCTGCCTTCTTCGCGGTGGCGCATGACGACATCGATGTCACCCACCGCGATGAAGCGCCCGTCGCGAATCGCCACGGCAGAGGCTTGCGGCTGTTCACGGTCGACCGTGTGAAAGCAGCCATTGATCAGGATAAGGGCCGGCGACGCGGCGCGTGGGGTGGCCATGATCGTTACGCCGGTACGGGCGCCAGGACCTCGTGCGTGCCCGCCGCCCGCGCGGGCGCCTTGTGCACCATCGTGTAGGCATAGTCCACGCCCATGCCATAGGCGCCCGAATGCTCGGTGACGATCTTGATGACGGCGTCGTAGGTCTCGCGGCGCGCCCAGTCGCGCTGCCATTCGAGCAGTACCTGCTGCCAGGTCACCGGCACCACACCGGCCTGCACCATGCGCAGCATCGCCATGTCGTGCGCTTCCTTGCTGGTGCCGCCCGAGGCGTCCGAGACCATGTAGATCTCGTAATCGCCTTCGAGCATCGCGCACAGAGCGAACGTCGTGTTGCACACTTCGGTCCACAAGCCCGCCACGACGACCTTCTTGCGGCCATTGGCCGCCAGGGCGTCGCGCACCTTCTGGTCGTCCCACGAATTCATCGAGGTGCGCTCGAGGATCGGCTGGCCCGGGAACACGTCGAGCAGCTCGGGATAGGTGTGGCCCGAGAACGAGGTGGTCTCGACCGTCGTGAGCGTGGTCGGGATATTGAAGACCCGGGCCGCCTTGGCCAGCCCGACCACATTGTTCTTCAGGACCTGGCGGTCGATCGACTGCACGCCGAAGGCCATCTGCGGCTGGTGGTCGATGAAGATCAGTTGCGAATTCTGCGGGGTCAAAACGTCGAGTTTCGGGTTGGTCATGGTGGTCTCCCTGTGATGGTGGATGGTTCGTCGAATCTGGTTCAGCCCTGGCCCGTGGCGGGCGGCTCGTCGGCTCCCGGCGCAGGGGTCGGCGCTAGTCCTGGCGCGGGCGCCTTGGCCGCAACGCCCGTGATGCGCGGGGTACACTCGCTGGCGAACCAGCCGGCGGTCACCGGGGCGCCGTCGAGCAGGCGCTTGGCGACCGGCACGATCTGCTCGCCGATCAGCATGCCCAAGAGGCCGATCAGCGCGATGGCGGGCGGCGCGGGCGAGCGCACGTTGATCAGGCCATACAGCAAGCCGGCCAGCACACCGGCGCCCAGCGATATCAGGTACATGGCCTGCTCCTTGACGTACATTGCGTTGTGACCGGGCCGGAAGCGGCGCCTGACGGGATGAAGTATCGCTACCCGCCCGCCGTGGCGATAGAATCAGACTGCTATTTTTCGCGCCCGGGGCTTGGTGGCGCCGGCGCTTGCCGCTACCATGGCTGGATACCGATTCCAGGATGCCTACTTGCTCAAGCTTAGCCTCGACGCCCTTCAGATCATCGACACCATCGCCCGCCGCGGCTCGTTCGCGGGCGCGGCCAAGGAATTGTTTCGCGTGCCGTCCACCATCTCGTACACGGTGTCCAAGCTCGAGGACGACCTGGGCGTGCGCCTGTTCGACCGCTTCGGGCCGAAGGTCACGCTGACGCCGGCAGGCCAGGCATTGCTCAAGGAAGGCCGCTACCTGCTGCGCGCCGCCGGCGACCTGGAGTCGCGCGTGCGGCGCGTGGCCTCGGGCTGGGAAACGGATTTTGCGATCGGGATGGATTCGGTGCTGGGCGCGGGTGGCCTGCAGCAGGACATCGAAGCGTTCTACGAAGTGGCCGACCACACGCGCCTGCGTATCGTGCGCGAGTCGCTCGGTGGCACCTGGGACGCGTTGCTCGACCGCCGTGTCGACCTGCTCGTGGGCGCTGCCGGCGACGGGCCGTCGGGCGGCGGCTACACGGCCGAACCGATCGGCACGAGCAGCTTCGTGTTCGCAGTCGCGCCGCACCATCCGCTGGCAGCGCTGGACCACGCGCTTGACAAGGCCGATCTGCTGCCGTACCGGGCGATCACGGTGTCGGATTCGGCGCGCGTGCTGGGCGCGCGCACCGTAGGCATCCTGTTCGGACAGGCCACGCTGGCCGTGCCCGACATGCGCACCAAGTATGAATTCCAGGTGCAGGGGCTGGGCTTTGGCTTCCTGCCCGAGGCCTGGGCCAGGCCGGCCATCGCGCGCGGCCAGCTCATTGAAAAACAGGTGGTGGAACCCAAGCCCGACGAAACCTTTTATCTGGCCTGGCGCAGCACCGAGGATGGCGCGGCGCTCACCTGGTGGATCGACCGGATGCGCACGAGTTCACCGTTCGCGCGCATGGCCGTCGATCCGTGTGCGAGCGCGTAAACGACGAGCCGCCCCGGGCCCGGGGCGGCGTTACTGCCTGAAAATATTTACTGCGGCAGATCGAACACCAGCACTTCAGCTGCCTCGGCCTGGCCCAGCGTCACCGCCGGTTCACCGGTGATTTTGAGCGCGTCGCCACCGCCGAGCGCCACGCCGTTGACCGTGATCTGGCCACGAATCACGTGGACATAGGCCTGGCGGCCATCGGCCAGCGCATGGGTCGCCCCATCTGCGCCGTTGAAGATGCCCGCATAAATCGACGCATCCTGGCGGATCGAGACTGAGCCATCGCGGCCATCGTTCGACGCCACCACGCGCAGCTTGCCGGTCTTCGAGGCCGTGTCGAAGTGCTTTTCTTCGTAGCGCGGCTCGGCGCCGATTTCGTTCGGCTCGATCCAGATCCTGCAGGAAGTGCACGCCTTCGGTCTTCGAACCATTGAACTCACTGTGCACGACGCCCGTACCGGCGCTCATGACCTGCACATCGCCGTAGCGCAGCACCGAGCCGTTGCCCATGCTGTCCTTGTGCGCCAGGGCGCCTTCGAGCACGTACGAGATGATTTCCATATTACGGTGACCGTGCGAATCGAACCCGCGACCGGCTTCCACATGGTCATCATTGATGACGCGCAGCGGGCCGAACCCCATGTGTTTCGGATCGTGATAATGACCGAACGAAAACGAGTGCTGCGAGTTCAACCAGCCAAAACTGGCGCCACCACGTTCATTGCTTTTACGGACGTTCAACATCATGTGCTCCTTTTGTGAGGTGATCATCGAGCTGCTCGACTCTGGTTGCCCCTACTGATAGCAACCGGTCCTTGCCCTGATCTCGATGCGATGGAGCCATTATGCACCGCCCCTTCGCACTTGAAAAACGAGTTATCTGCAAGGCTATCGTCAATATTTTCGATGATACATACAGTGCGGGTAGCCGCGCACGATTGAATCGCATTCGCCTGCCGCAGCGTACTCAGGTAGCATATTTACAACCATGCACAGCACCTATTCCACCGCGTTCAAGCTCCCTGACGCATCCAGCATCGATGGCGTCACCACAGACTGGGACTTCACGCCGTCACCCGTCATGCGCTGGGAGCGGCGTCAGATGGCGGAGCGCTTTGCGCGCGCCGTCCACCGGCGCCCGGCCTCGCACGTCGTCGTGCCGGCCAGCGCGCAGAAGGCGTGGATCGTGTACTTCCTGTTTGCGCCGGACGGCGTCCTGCAGTCGGCGCACCGCTTTACGCTGGCGCGGCTGCGCGAAGAAGGCTTGCCGATCCTCGTGGTGTGCAGCTGTGCGGACAAATCCCGGATGCCGGCCGATTTGCCGGCCCTGTGCGATGCGCTGTTGTGGAAAGCGACGCCAGGCTACGATTTTTCGGCGTACACGCTGGCGCTGCGCCATCTCAGCCGCCGCTCGCCGGGCGCCGACGTCATCGTCATGAACGATTCGGTGTTCGGGCCGTTCACGCCGCTGCGGCCCGTGCTGGACAGCGGTCGCTGGGACCTCACGGGCTTCACGGCGTCGAGCGAACTGACCAACCACGTGCAGTCGTATGCCTTTTGCCTGCGCGACGTGACGCCGGCACGCATGGCGCGCCTGGCCACGGTGTTCTTTCCGTTCGGCGCCCTGAGCGCGCCGCAGGACGTCATTGCGCTGCAGGAGACGCGCATGGCGCGCGTGGCCGCGCGCTCGATGACGGTCGGCGCGCTGTGGTTCAGCGACGCCACCGGGGTCCACAACCCCACCCTCGTCAAACCGATGGAACTGCTCGATGCCGGCTTCCCGTTCCTCAAGCGGGCCTTGCTGACCAAGAGCAGCAACTACATCGAGCGCGACGTGGTGCTCGAGCGGCTGGCCCGCCTCGGCCACCCACTCGACGTTTGACGCCAGATACGTCATGCCGTGGTTCAGAACTTCACGGCCGCGCGCGCATAGTAGTAACCGCCGTTGATGCCATACGGCGAAAAGCCCGGGTAGATCGTCACCGCACCGTTGTCCAGATTGGCGCGCTGCTCGGCCAGCGTCAGTGCGTTGACCTTGTCCGGGTACTCGTTGAACAGGTTGTTCGCGCCCAGCGACAGGCTCCAGGCCTTGCTGATCTGGTAGCTCACTTCCAGGTCAGTCAGCAGGCTGGCCTTGATCCGGTTTTCGCGATACACCGCGCCGTCGGTCGAGAACTGTTCGGACGATTTGCCGAAGTAGTTCTCACGCAGGTTCACGGTCCAGTCACCCATGCGCCACAGGCCGCCCAGATTCAACCGCACCTTTGGCGAAGCCGTTTCCAGGTGCGAGATCGCGGTGGCGTCGAGCAGCGTCTGCGCGCCCAGCTGCGTCGGCGCCTGGTTGATCTTGATGACCTCGACCTTGTTGTAATTGGCCGCGGCCGACCAGTCCACGCGGCCGTAAGCGCCGTAGTTGCTGCTCAGGGTGGCGACGAGTTCAGCGCCGCGGCTGCGGGTGTTGACCGCATTGGTGAAGATGTTGATACCGGTCTGCACGACGGTCGGATCGAGCACATTGCCATTGGCCAGGATTGCCGCCGTGACGGCCGGCGAATTGATGGCGCCGCCCGAACCGTATAACGAGCCGCTGCCGACGATGCGGTCGCGGATCGTGATCTGGTAGGCGTCGAGCGTGACGGACATGCCGGCCATCGGATTGAGCACCAGGCCCGCGCTGATATTGGTCGACGCTTCCGGCTTCAGGCCGTCGATCCCCACCAGCCGGGCGCCCGGCGAATTCGGCGCCAGTTGCACAAAGGCGCTGCGTGGCGACACGTTGGTGGCCGAATAGAACGATTCGGCCAGTGTCGGCGCGCGAAAGCCATTGCTGTAGGTGGCGCGCACGGCCACGTCCGGCGTGAAGTCGTAACGGCTCGTGAGCTTGCCGACCTTGGCGTTGCCGAAGTCGCTGAAATCCTCGAAGCGTCCGGCGATGTCGATCGTCCAGCCAGCCACGGGCTGCACGGCAATATTCGCGTAGACCGCCTTGTTGTTGCGGCTGTGTTTTCCGGCGTCGGTCAGCGAAAAGCCCGGGAACGATTGCGCGCCTTCCTTGTAGCGCGATGCGGCGTCGCCCGCAACGATCGCGTAGGTGTCGCGGCGGTGCTCGAGGCCCAGCGCCAGCGTCAGCGGCGTAGCCATGCCGGCGTCGAACTCGCGCCGCAGGTCGAGGTTGTTGGTCCATTGGCTGGCCTGGAATTGCCCGGCCTTGAAGGACAGCGGTGTCGCACCCGTATCGGCAAACAGCGAGATATTGGCCGAATTGGCCACACCCAGCTTGGCCACGTCCTTGCCGTAGGTGCTGGATAAGTCCCAGTTCCAGTTGCCGAACACCTTGCCCTTGATGCCGAACGTGAACGCATAGTCTTCTTCGTCGAACGTCTCCTGCGGGCTGAAACCCAGCGGGTAGATCGCGGGCAGGCGGTTGGGCATGCGGTAGTTCTCGAAGGCGCGCGCTTCCTTCTTGCCGTAGGTGGCAAAGCTGTACAACTCGGTGTCGCCACCCAGGTCCACGCCGAAATTGGCCGCGAAGATGTGCTGGCGGTACTGGGCGTCGCCCTGGATCTTGTTCAGGTACGGGTAGCCCGGCGCATTGACGAGCGACGGCATCGCCGCCATCGTTGCCGGATCGACGACACGCGGATCGATCCCGCCGCGCTCCGAAAAGCCGTGGTACTTCGTTTCCGCCGTCAGCGACAGGTAAGCGTTGGTGAATGGGGTCAGGCCGATATTGGCCATGCCGTCGCCCGTGTGCCCGCCGCCGTCCATGTAGCCACCGCCACTCACGTTGGCGCTGCCGCCACGGTAATTGGACTTGAGAATGATGTTGATGACGCCGGCAATGGCGTCGGTGCCGTACTGCGCGGCCGCGCCGTCCTGCAGCACTTCGACGCGCTCGATCGCCGCTACCGGAATGAAGTTCAGGTCGGCTGCGGCGCCGCCCTGGAAGGCGCCGGCCAGCACGGCCAGGTTGGCGGTGCCGTGGCGGCGCTTGCCGTTGACCAGCACCAGCGTGTTGTTCGGCGACAGGCCGCGCAGGCGTGCCGACAGCGTCATCGCCGCCATGTCGCTGCCGAAGGCCTGGGCATTGAGCGACGGCAGGTTCTGGGCCAGGGCCTGGATCAGGTCGGGCTGGCCGGTGCGGGCGAGCGACGACGCGTCGAGCACCTGGATCGGCGAGGCGCTGTCCTCGACCGTCAGACCGGCGGCGCGCGTGCCCGTGACGATCACGACGCCGGTACTGGCAAGCGCGGGGGCGTCTGGCGCGACGGCCGCCGCCGCCGCGGTGTCGACAACTGAGTCGACAGCGGGATCGACCGCCTTGTCGGCGGCGTGGCCCGGCACGCCCCACGACAGCAAGGCGGCTGCAACACTGGTATGAAGGATGGTCTTGTACATGGTGGTTCCCTGTTGGCCTAGTTTGTTATTGGTCTGGTTGGCGTGGCCCGGCGCGGGCCGCGCCGCTTACTTCTTCGCTGCCACGACTTCGATTTCCACGAGCCAGCCGGCATTACTCAGGCCCGCCACCTGCATCACCGCGCGCGCCGGGAGGTTGGGCTGGGCGCCGCCAAAGAACTGGGTGTAGCTGGCCATGAAGCCGGTGACGTCGGCGCGCCCTTTCTGCGCCGGATCCCCCACCAGGAACACCTGCATCTTGACGACGTCGCCCATGCCAAGCCCCATGCCGGCGAGGATCTCCTTGATCTTCTGGAGCACGCCGACCGTCTGCGTTTTGGTGTCGCCAAAGGCTGCGATGGTGTCGGGGCCAGCCGCCTTGTCGACGATGGGCGGCACCTGACCGCTGATGAAGTGGATCGTCGCGCCGGGCGGCACCGACACGGCCAGGGCGATCGGGAAATCCGAGTTCGGGATCTTGTGGCGCACGATGTCCGTGGCTGCGGCGCTGGCAATGGCCGGCGCCAGCAACAGCGCAGCGGCCAGGCACGAGGTAGAGCGGAGAGCGGCAAAGGTCATTGGATCGTCTTTCATGGGCATGGGAAGGAAAAGAAAGGAAAGGAAGAGCCTCAGTGCTTGTTGCCGAAGCGGCTGTCGCCCGCCGGTGCGACCTGCAGCGCCGCGCGCCGCATGGTGACCTCGGCGCCGGTGATTGGCGGCGCACGGTTGCCCCAGCTGCTGCGCGCATAGGTCAGCACGGCGGCGATATCGGCGTCATCCAGGCTGGTGCTGAAATCGGGCATGCCGCCGCGCCCCTTGAGCAGCACCTCGGCCGCCGCATCGGCCGGCCCGATGGCGACCGGGCTGGCGACGAGCGCCGGGAACGCGCCGGGAATGCCGCGGCCATTGGCCTGGTGGCACGCCGCGCAATTTTTGGCGAACAGGGTCTTGCCGTCGGCCGGCGCGGGTGCCTGGGCCTGGACCGTGCCAGCCAATGAACAGACAATGACGAGTGCAAGGCTTGGACTCTTCATGCGCTGGCCCTCCGGTGCAGCGTCTCGACCTGCTGCCATGCCGATTCGATGGCGCCGGCTTGCCAGCCGGTCAGGTAGCTCAGGTGTTCGCCGGCCAGCAGCACCCGGCGCTCGCCGTCGAGCAAAATCGGGTAGGCGCTCTTGCGCGCAGCGTCGGTCCATTCGGCCCAGCCGCCCAGGCTGTACTGCACGCGGTGCCAGGCAACCGAGAAGCTGCTCTCGTAGCTTGCACGGTAGGCAGGAAAGATCTTTTCGCCGGCTGCGAGGGCGAACTCGGTCCGCTCGCCAGGGGTCATCCCGCTGACTTCAATGGCGTCGAGCGCGTAGTGGTAGTAGCCCAGCACGACACCCTTTTTCTGCTGCCAGCCGCCGGACGGCAACGAGATCGTGTTGATCCCTTTCAGATCGGTCAGCACGTGGCCGCCGTAGATGTGGTCGTCTTCTTCCCAGAAGCGCCGTCCCATCTGCAGGCCGATCTTGCCGACCGGCGCGTACGGGACGGCCTTGATCGCGGCCTTGAATCCGTCGGAGAAATCGGTATCGATCATGCGCAGCACCGACAGCGGCACCGTGCACACGCAATAATCGGCCGTGACGCGCGAGAGCGCGCCGCTGGCCGTGTCGCGCACGTCGATCGTGACCTTGTCGTCGCCCTGGCGGATGCGCTGGACTTCGGCGTGGTAGCGGATGCGGCCGCCCAGCCGGCTGGCGAAGGCGCGTGGGATCGCGTCCATGCCGCCGACCGGCTGGAACATCGTGGCGTGCATCGGGAACTCCTGCACGGCGCTGTAGACCTTGCCGACCCGGGCGGCCAGCAGATCGTGAAACGCCAGCGGATCGGACGGCGTGCCGGCGCCGGGCACCAGCCCCGCACCGGGGTTGGTGGCAAAGCCACGGCCGCTGCGGCCCTTGTAGGCCAGGTCGGCCGCGTCCAGCGCCCCTTCGTGCTTGAGGTAATCGAGCAGCAGGCGCTGGTCGTCGCCGGTCAGTTGCGTGTCGAGCGCGTGGCCGGTGACCGATTTGGCCAGCAGTTCGGCGACATGGCCGCGCATGTCGGCCTTGATCTGGGCGCCGCGCAGGCGCTGCTTCGACAGCGGCCCGCCATCCTCGAGATACACGTACGCATGGTCATTCTCGTTGACCATCACTTCGAGCGGCACCTTGAACTGGCGCGCGTAGTAGAGCGTGGACTGGTGATCCAGCGGGATGCGCCACGGGCCGTGGTTGATGTACTGGCCCGCGTCGAAGCGGCACTGCTGGGCCTCGCCGCCCAGTTCGTGCAGCTTGAAGTCCTTGCGCGCCGTCTGGCAGCGCCCGCCCGCATAGGGCCGCGCCTCGAGTACGTGGACTTCGTAGCCCAGCTTGCCCAATTCGTAGGCTGCCGTCAGGCCGGCCAGACCGGCGCCCAGCACGACGACTTTTTTAGCTTTGCCAGAGCCAGCGAGCACGGGCGGCGTCGTGGTCCGGGAGGCAATCCCCATGCCCCAGGCATTCATCGAGCCCATCAACAGCGCTGAACCGCCAACGGCAGCGGCGCGGTACAAAAACTCACGTCGGGTCAACGACGGTGTCAAACGTTTCATTGCTACCTCCACTTGGCGTTACTGAAAGACCGTACAACTAATGGCCTATCAGCAATACCTGTGCCAAGTGACTGATGAAATCGTCAATACCAACGATATTAAAATAAAGTACAGCGCCTTTTCTGCCGAACGTAAGCCCGGCGTAAGCGCAATCCTGCGAACAAGATTCCGGTAGGGTGATTTTCCGGTCGTATTGACAAACGTAACGCAGCAGGCGGGATTCGCGTCGCATACCGCGTCGATACTTTATTTATCCTGACCCGCCCAGGATCGTGCTCAGCCAGCATATCGGCCCCACGCACGTGCCGGGAGCATGCCAAATCGTGACTGCACCATTGTGGCGTAAATACGCACTTCATTGGATGCGATCGATGTCGTCGCGTTCCAGCCAGTAGTTGAACTGGCCATAGCTAGGAATCGCGCCGCGGGGGTAATCGGCGAAGTGCTCGCGCAGCATCTGGCGGTACGCTGCCGGCCGCGAGAAGCGCGGATGGGTGGTGGCAAACTGTGCAGCAGCGGCCAGGAACAGCGCCCGCAGCGCAGCGTCGGTATTCGTCCCCGCATTGGCGCTGCTCGTCGCACCATTGCGCGGACGGCCGCGCTTGACGCCGGCGCTGGCCGCCCGCGTCTTGCCACGCGCGCCGGAGTTGGCGTAATCGGGCAGCAACGCGTCGATTGTCTGGCCCCGCTCCCAGTAGCGGCGCAGGTAGCGCATGAGGCTGGCGACGGAGATCCCGTGGGCGCAACTGTAGGCGCTGAGCAGGGCTGCGCGCGGACGCGGCAGATAGAGCTGCGGCAAGTCTTGATGCAAGGCCGTGACGGCATCCCACGCCTTCATCTGCAGCAGGTGGTGTTTGCCGGATGGCGCATCGACGCGCGGCGCGCGGCAAGGGTCAGCGAGCAGCAACCGGGCGCGCCGCGTCGACACGTCCGCTACCAGCACGTGCAGCGGCGTGCTGCGCGGTGTCGCGCTTGGGCGCCGCAGTGCAAAGGTATAGGCCACGGACTGCGTGACGTCGATCCACAGGATCCGCACCAGATGGCCCGGGGGATCGCGGTATTCAAGGACATCGTTCTGCAAGAACATCGGCCGCTCCTGGCGTTGAGTTCATTGCTTATATGCAAAGAACGCGCCAGGCACGGTCATGGCGGCCCGCGTCGGGGCCGCCGACAGATCATTTCTGCGCCAGGATCCATTTCGCCAGCACTTTGGCTTCAGCGTCCGTCACCTGCGGATTGGCCGGCATCGGGATCGGCCCCCAGGTGCCGCTGCTGCCTTTCTGGATCTTCTGGACGAGGCGCGCTTCGGCGCCGGCATCCTTTGCGTACTTGGCCGCGACATCCTTGTAGGCCGGCCCGACGAGCTTGGTGCCGACGGCGTGGCAAGCCATACAGGCCCGGGCCTTGGCCAGGTCGGGGTTCGCCTGGGCGGCGGGGATGGCGGCGACGGCAAAGGTCGCTGCCAGTGTCAGGGTCAGGTATTTCTTCATGATGCTCCAGTGGCTGGGTTGATCGCAAGGCGCAGGCGCCCTGGCGGGCACCACCTGACATCATAGCGGGAAACCCCATCGGCATGGGCTGCACGGCGCCGCATGACCAGCCTCCGACACGCTCGTCATTAAATTTGAATGGGAATGATTCGCATTACCAATTAGAATGACGCCGTTCTGCGGAATTTACCTGTTTTTACGTGTTTACGCAGAAATTTGCTTCGAATGATAAAAAGGATGCCTGAAGAATGACTGATCGTTTGCCTGCCCCGCGGTGTGCCCGCACCCTATTGAGTCTGGCCATCGGCGCCATGCCGCTCGCCGGTTTTGCCGCAACCTTGTCTGCTGACGATTTGCCGGCAACCATGCCGACCGTGGTCGTGACGGCAGCCGGCTTCGAGCAGACGATCCGTGAAGCGCCTGCCTCGATCACAGTGCTGACCCGTGAACAGCTCGAAAAAGAGCGATTCGGCAATCTGGCGCAGGCGCTTGAAAGCGTGGAAGGCATCGACGTCGGCGCAGCCGGTGACAAGACCGGCGGCATGAACATCAGCATCCGGGGCATGCCGAGCGACTACACGCTGATCCTGATCGACGGCCGGCGTCAGAACGCGGCCGGCAACGTCACGCCAAATGGCTTCGGCGGCACCTCGACCAGCTTCATGCCGCCTGTCAGCGCCATCGAGCGCATCGAAGTCATCCGCGGTCCGATGTCGACGCTGTATGGCTCGGACGCCATGGGCGGCGTGATCAACATCATCACGCGCAAGGTCGGCAAGCGCTGGGCCGGTTCGGTGGCAGCCGACTACACGCTGCAGGAGGACGCCCAGTTCGGCGACGTCAAGGGCGCCAGGTTCTACCTGAGCGGCCCGCTCAAGGCCGACGTGCTGGGGCTCTCGCTGCGCGGCAGTACCCTGCGCCGCGACGAGGCCAGCATCTCGTACGACGAGATCAATCCGGCCCGGCCGCTGGTCCAGAACGCGAACCCCGTCAAGCAGAAGATCGACAACGTGGGCGCGCGGCTGGCGTTCACCCCGCATCGCAACCATGAACTGGTGCTCGACGCCGACAGGACGCGTCAGACCTATAACAACACGCGTGGCCAGCTTGGTACGCTGGGCACGGGCGGCTACGGGCCACAGCAGAAATACAACCGCGAGCAAACCACGCTGTCGTACAAGGCGCGCCTGCCGTTCGGTACCTGGGACAGCAGCTATATGGTGAACAACACGGAAACCATCGGCCGCACGATTCCGCCGGGTACGCCGGGTACGCCGGGTACGCCGGGCGCGGTACCGGGCACGCCCCGCACGCTGGAAGTCGAGAGCAAGGTGTTCGATACGAAGCTGCTAATGCCATGGGGCGCGCACCTGACCACCATCGGCGCCCAGCACTGGGATGCCGAGATGATCGACGGCGTCGCGCCGCAAGCATTCGCCTTCACGCAGAAAGCCCTGTTTGTCGAAGACGAGTGGCGCCTGCATGAGCGGGTGTCGCTGACGATCGGTGCGCGCTACGACGACCACAGCATCTTCGGCGGCCAGACGAGCCCCCGCGGCTACCTGGTCTGGAGCGCCTCGCCCCGCTGGACCGTCAAGGGCGGCGTGAGCAAGGGTTACAAGACCCCGCGCGTCGAGCAGCTCACCCCCGGCATCAACGGCTTCGGTGGCCAGGGCACGATCCCGCTCGTGGGCAGCCCGAACCTGCAACCTGAAACCAGTGTCACCACCGAACTGGGCGCCTATTTCGACAATGGCGTCGGCTGGACCGCCAACGCCACCGTGTTCAACAACGATTTCAAGGACAAGATCACCAGCGGTACTGGCCTGATTAATTGCACGTACCGCCCGGCGCCCAACCGGCCGGGCTGCGTCAGCTTCGGCAACTGGCCGAACGTCGACGCCTTCGGCCAGTCGATCAATGTCGACGAGGCCGTCACGCGCGGCGTTGAATTCGCCACCCGCTTCCCGCTCGCGGCCGGCTGGGCCGCCAGCGCCAACTACACGTACACCGACAGCGAACAGGAAAGCGGCGAGAATGCCGGCAAACCGCTGTCCGACACACCGAAGCACGCGTTCAATGCGCGCCTGACGTGGGACGTGTCGCCCGACTGGAATGCGTGGCTGCGCGCCGAATACCGCAGCGAGCGTTTTCGTGATCCGGGGACGTCGGCCGCCACCCGCGCGGCGCGGGATGCACTGGGCGACTTTAAGGGCTACACGATGCTGCACCTTGGCACCAGCTACCAGGTCACGCCGGCCATCACGCTCAATGCCGCGATCTACAATCTGCTGGATAAAGATTTCATCGACTACCGGCCGTATCGCGCAACGCCGGCGGCAGCGCCGACCTACAGCAGCGTCTACGTCAACAATCTTGACGGGCGCCGCCTGTGGCTGTCGATGAACGTGGACTTCTGAGCAGCGGATGAAGCGGCGCTAGGCATCCGCCAGGCGCAGATCGGGGTCGGCCTCGAACACCCCGGCCAGCCAGCTGGCAAATGCCTGCAGGCGGGGATTGGCGATGCGCCCGCGCGGGTACAGCAGCGACACCGGCATCGGCGTCGGGCACATGGCGGGCAGCACGACGGCCAGCGCGCCCTGCGCCACGTGCGTGCGCACCTGGTAGCGCGCCAGTTGCGCCAGCCCCAGTCCCTGCAGCGCGCACAGCAAGTTGGCCTCGGCATCGTTCACGGCGATGCCGCCATCGATGGCCACCCGGACTACGCTCCCCGTGCCCTCTTCTTTCTCTTCACCCGCGAGCGTCCACTCGAACGCGCGGCCGGTGCGGCCGGAGAAATGCACGATCGCATCGTGCTGGGCCAACGCATCGACCGTTGCAGGCGTGCCCCGTTTCGCCAAGTAGCCGGGCGTGGCAGCAATGACAAAGCGCATCAGGCCGATCCGGCGTGCGACCAGGCTGGAATCGGGCAAGTCGCCCACGCGCAACGCGCAATCGATTCCTTCGGCGGTCAGGTCGACCAGGCGGTCGCCCAGGCTGATGGTGAGATCGAGCGCCGGATATGCCTGGCGAAACTCGCCAATGCGCGGCAGCACGATCGCGCGGCCCAGCGAGCCCGGCAGATCGACGCGCAGCCGGCCCTGCATCCGGCCCGCGTGCTCGCCCAGAAAGTCGGCTTCGGCGTCGTCAATGGCAGCCAGGATGGCGTTGCAGTGGGCGTAGTAGCGCTCGCCCTCGGGCGTCAGTGACAACCGGCGCGTCGTGCGCTGCAGCAGTTGTGCGCCCAGATAGCGTTCGAGATTTTGCAGCGTCGCCGTCAGCGAGGCACGTGGCAAGTCCAGCGACTCGGCCGCGCGCGTAAAACTGTTCGCCTCGACGATGCGCACGAACGTCTGCATCGCTTTCACCTTGTCCATGATTGTTCATATAAAGTGAATGGTATAAGCGCATTATGCCCTGATTATCTTTATGGGCGAACTGGCTACCATGGCGTCATTCCCTCACTCAATTCCATGGAGTTCGCCATGAACACCCCCAGGTCATCATCCATCTCGTCCGGCATGGTCATGCTACTGGCAGCTGCCGCCGGCATCATCGTCGCCAATCTCTACTATGCGCAGCCGCTCGTCGGCCCGATCGGCGCTGCGCTGGGCCTGCCGCCGGCAGCGGCCGGGCTGATCGTCACGCTGACCCAGATCGGCTACACGCTGGGACTTCTGTTCATCGTGCCGCTGGGCGACCTGGTGGAAAACCGGCGCCTGATCGTCACCGGTCTTCTCGTCACGAGCGCTGCCTTGCTGGTCGCGGCCACCGCCACCACCGCGTGGGCATTCCTGCTGGCCGCGCTGACCATCGGCCTCGGTGCCGTGGTGGCCCAGGTGCTGGTGCCGTTTGCCGCGCACCTGGCGCCGGAAGCCACGCGCGGCCAGATCGTCGGCAAGGTGGTCAGTGGCCTGCTGCTGGGCATCATGGTGGCGCGGCCGGTCGCGAGCGTGCTCGCAGGCCTGGGCGGATGGCAAACCGTGTTCGGGATCGCCGCCGCGCTGGTTGCCCTGCTGGCCGTGGTCCTGCAGCTGAAGTTGCCGCTGCGCCAGCCAACGGCGACACAACCGTACCGGCGCCTGATCGGCTCGCTGTGGCCGTTGCTGGCAACAACCGTGGTGCTGCGCCAGCGCGCGCTGTATCACGCTGGCCTGTTCGGCGCCTTCAGCCTGTTCTGGACCGTGGCCCCGCAAGCGCTGGCCGGCCCCGCCTTCGGCCTCACACAGAACGGGATCGCGCTGTTTGCCCTGGTCGGCATGGCCGGCGCCGTGGCCTCGCCTGTTGCCGGGCGCCTGGCCGATGCCGGCCACACGCTGCAAGCCACTGCCGTTGCCCTGGTTGTCGGCGCGCTGAGCTTCCTGCTGCCCCTGTTTGCACCGGCGTCAAAACCGGTCGCGCTCGGCTTGCTGGCCGTGGCCGCCATCGCCCTGGACGCTGCGGTCGCCGCCAACCTGGTGCTGGGCCAGCGCGCGCTGTTCGCGCTGGGCGCCGACATGCGCAGCCGGCTGAACGGTCTGTACTTCGCGCTGTTCTTTGCCGGCGGCGCGGTCGGTTCCGCGCTGGGCGGCTGGGTATATGCGTCGTATGGCTGGCACGCGGCGCTGCTGGTCGGCATGCTGCTGCCAGCGCTGGCGCTGCCGGTCTGGATCCACGAAGCCACCAGGCATGCGGCCGCACGCCAGAGTGCATAGACCACGCGCCGGATTAAGATGTGTTTTAATCAACCTTTATCCTGACCCGGAGCACGCAATGCACACGAACGACCAAGGCGCGACGCCGACCAAAGCCGAACTGGACGAAGCCGCGCTGAACATGGCGCGCAATATGTTCCAGTACGCGCGCTCAGGCGACGCCGATCACCTCGCCGCCTTCCTGTCGCGCGGCCTGCCGCCGAACCTGCGCAACGAAAAAGGCGACAGCCTCCTGATGCTGGCCAGCTACCACTGCCACCTGGAGGCGACGCGGGTATTGCTCGAGCACGGCGCCGATCCGCACCTGATCAACGATGCTGGCCAAACGCCGTTGCACGGCGCGGCGTTCAAGGGCGACCTGGCGGTCACGACGCTGTTGCTTGACAAGGGCGCGTTGCCGGACTTTGCCGGCCCGTCCGGCCGCACGGCGCTGATGTTCGCCGCAATGTTCAACCGCGTCGCCATTGCCAAGCTGCTGATGGAACGCGGCGCCGACCCGTCAGCGCGTGATGGGGCCGGCACGACCGCCTACGATGCAGCGATCAAGATGGGCGCGGCCGACACTGCGGCCTTGCTGGCGCCGGCGAACTGACGACGCCGACCCTGCATCAGGCGCTGCTGATCAGGCGCTGCTGATCAGGCTTTGCTGCGCGCCGACCGCTGACGCCGGCGCGCCCACCAGGCCGCCACCAGGCCGAGGCCGACGATGGCGCCCGTGGCCGGTTCCGGCACCGCGATCGCTTCCGGGGCCGCAGCCATCAGCATGCCGCTGGCGCCACTGCAGTCGGGATACTGGAGACCGCACCCGAACGGCTCATCGCTGTTGGCGTCGGTCACGCTGAACAGCGCGCCCTGGCTCACCATGCGAAAGTCGGAATTGCCATCCGAGGCGAAGATGCTGCCGCCGAGCAGGCCACCCGCCAGAAATGTCACGTCCATGACGATGCGGTCGTAATAATTGCGCGGCGGCGTGAGGTAGCCGTAGTCGATCAGGTTGTGCTGGCCGCTGACGGTCGGATGATCGAACCAGTAGCGCAGCGACAATAGGCTCGACTGCGGATCCAGGCATGGCGGACCGATGTCGCATTCGTTACGGATATTCAGGTACAGCGAACCGGCGGCGACGGCTTCGTCGGAGAACGCCAGTTCCAGGTTGAGGCCGGTAGGCATCGAGCTGGACGCGCTCACTTGCTGCCAGCTGTAGGTAACCGCGGCCTGGGCCGGCAGTGCCAGAGTGGCAGCCAGCAATGCGACGATGAGGGCAATGCGCGTCATCAGTGATCTCCTCGGAAAGGTCCTACGGTACCTCAGCAAGAATCGCGCCCATGAATCCCGTTCCAGCATCCCCTTGATTCTAAACAACATTTATGACGGATGCGTAGGTTGCGGCGTCAACGTGTCAAATTATCCGACAAAGGATGTCACAATCGCAATGGTCAATGCTGGGATCACCCGCGCCCGTTCTGCAGCTACCGCCGTCCGGCGCATCCCCTATAATCGTGGGCGCCCCGACGCCGGGGCGCGACTCCACTTACCCGAAGGACCCCGATGAAAGCCCTGCCCCTGCCCGTCCTCATGCTCGCCCTGCTGACCGCCAGCAGTACTGCGCTTGCCGACGATGCCGCCTTGCTCAAATGCCGGACCCTGAGCGACACCGCCATGCGCGTGGCGTGCTACGACGCGATTCCTGTCGGCGCCACCGGTCCGGGCGCTGCTGCTGCCACTGCTGCTGCCACTACACCGACCCGTACGCCGGAACAGAACTTCGGGCTGGAAGCAGTCAAGCAGCGTGAGGCGCAGCCAGCGTCCATCCGCAGCACGGTCGTGGGCGACTTCGATGGCTGGGGCCCCGGCTCGCAGATCCGCCTGGCCAATGGCCAGGTCTGGCGCGTCATCGACGGCAGCGACGCCGTCCTGCCGCGCACGAAGGATGCGGCGGTGACCATCGAGCGCAACGTATTTGGCACGCTGTTCCTGAAAGTCGATGGCGGTAACAGCTCGGCCAAAGTGCGCCGGGTGAAATAAACGCTAGGCGGGCGTGCGCACCATGTACAGCGCGCCGGGCGGATAGGTGTGCAGGCCGGCGCACTGCGTCGAGGCGGCGCGCCAGCCCAGCGCATGCCAGAATCGCGCGCTGTCCTGCACCGATACCAGGGCCGCATGTGCCAGTCCGAGCGTGCGCGCGCAACGCAATGCGTCGTCCACCAGCGCGCGCGCCATCCCACGCCCCAGTGCGCACGCTTCGATTGCCAGGTCGTGCAGGTACAGGGTGTCCGGCTGGTCCGAAACGGTGAACGGGGCGTTCAGCTCCGTGACCAGCCCCAGGCGCGACGGATAGGTGAACAAATAGCCGCGCACGCTGCCCTCGTGAAGGCCAACCAGACAGGTGCCGTGCGCCGCCGCTATCCGGCTTGCCACCACCGCGGCAGGCTCCTGCATCGCGGCCGGATAACAGGCGGCCTGGATGCGCAGCACGGCATCGAGATCGGTGGACAGCATCGGGCGCAGGGAGATCGACATGAGAGATGGTAGGGCGAAAAAACGCGCATCGTAGCATGCGCTTGACGCCCGTCCTGGCATCGCGCATTCTAGCTGTCTTGACAACATCGACTCATCACCGACAGGAACCAGCATGCGCAGCACCAGCGAAGCCACGCCGTCAACCCGCCCCGAATACATTCTCCACGCCAGCTGCCCGGCCGGCATCGGCATCGTCGCGGCCGTTGCGACGTTCCTGGCCGAACGCGATTGCTATATCTGCGCGCTCGAGCAGTTCGACGATGATTCCACCGCACGCTTCTTCATGCGCGCCGTATTCCGCCAGCAGGACAAGTCGCCGGCCATCGACGCCATCCGCACCGAATTCGACAGCATGGTCGCGACGCGCCTGGACATGGGCTGGAAAATCTACGATCCACTCGACCCGGTGCGCACCGTGATCATGGTCTCGAAGACCGACCACTGCCTGGACGACCTGCTGTACCGCCGCCGTACGGGCGAACTCAATCTGTCGATCACGGCGGTCGTATCGAACCACCTCGACCTGCGCCCGATGGTCGAGCGCGAAGGCATCCGCTTCATCTTCCTGCCGGTCACCAAGGACAACAAGGCGCAGCAAGAGGCGCGCCTGCTGGAAATCGTCGACGAGACCGACTCCGAACTCGTGGTCCTGGCGCGCTATATGCAGATCCTGTCGGATGGGCTGGCGCGCCGCCTGGCCGGCAAGTGCATCAACATCCACCACTCATTTTTGCCCGGGTTCAAGGGCGCCAAGCCGTACCAGCAGGCGTTCGACCGGGGCGTCAAGCTGATCGGCGCAACGGCCCACTATGCCACGCCCGACCTGGACGAAGGCCCGATCATCGAACAGGTGCTCACGCGCGTGGACCACAATTACCGGGTCGACCAGCTGACCCGCGTGGGGCGCGACAACGAATGCCTGGCGCTGGCCACGGCGGTCAAGTTCCATATCGAGCGCCGTGTGTTCGTGGACGGCAACAAGACCGTCGTGTTCCGCGGACCGTAATGACACTGACAACAACGTTGACTTATACTTAATGTAGGTGCGTTAGCTAACCGTCGCAAATGTAACAGGACGTTATGTTCATATCTTCTCACAGAGGGGAAGAACATGGAACATCAACAGCAGCATCCGGTGCGCCTGCGCATCAACGGCCAGGACCGGGAATTCAACGTCGAATCGTGGGTAACGCTGCTTGACCTGCTGCGCGAGCGCGCAGGCATGACCGGCACCAAGAAGGGTTGCGATCAGGGCCAGTGCGGCGCCTGCACCGTGCTCGTGGACGGCAAACGGATCAACTCGTGCCTGACGCTGGCCGTCATGCAGGACGGCCGCGAGATCACTACCGTCGAAGGCCTGGCCACCGGCGAAGACCTGCACCCGCTGCAGCAGGCATTCATCGACTGCGACGCGTTCCAGTGCGGCTACTGTACGCCGGGCCAGCTGTGTTCGGCCGTGGGCCTGATCAACGAAGGCCAGGCCACGTCGCGCGACGACGTGCGTGAACTCATGAGCGGCAACCTGTGCCGCTGCGGCGCGTACCCGCAGATCGCCGATGCGGTCATCAAGGTTCTCGACATGCGCGAGACGAAAAAAACCACCGAGGGCTTCACGACCGGGGCGGTGCTGTCATGAACCCGTTCGCCTTTACCCAAGCCACGGACGTCGACGCGGCGCTGGCCGCCCTGCTCGACCCTGACACCCGCCCGATCGCCGGCGGCACCAATCTGCTCGACCTGATGAAGGAAAGCGTGATGAAGCCGTCACGCCTGGTCGACATCAACAACCTCGGCCTGGACCAGGTTGAAGAAAAAGACGGCGGCCTGCTGCTTGGCGCCCTTGCCCGCAACGCGGACACGGCCTACCACCCGGTGGTGCGCGAGCGCTATCCGCTGCTGTCGTCGGCGATCCTGGCCGGCGCCTCGCCGCAACTGCGCAATATGGCGTCCAACGGCGGCAACCTGATGCAGCGCACCCGCTGCGTCTACTTCTATGACGTCGGCACCGCCTGCAACAAGCGCGAACCCGGCACCGGCTGCCCGGCGCGCGAAGGCCTGAATCGCCAGCTGGCGATCCTGGGCACCAGCGAAAGCTGCATCGCTACCCATCCGTCGGACATGTGCGTTGCACTGCGCGCGCTCGACGCGACGGTGCACGTGCGCTCGATGAGCGGCGCGCGCGACATCCCGTTCGCCGAGTTCCACCGCCTGCCGGGCGATACGCCCCAGATCGACAACACGCTGCAGCCAGGCGAGATGATCACCCACATCACCGTGCCCGAAGCGGACCGCTTCATCGACCACAGCGCCTACATCAAGGTGCGCGACCGCCTGTCGTACGCGTTTGCGCTGGTGTCGGTGGCTGCTGCGCTGGACCTCGATGCCGACGGCACGATCCGCGCTGCGCGCATCGCGCTCGGCGGCGTGGCCCACAAGCCATGGCGCATCGAAGCGGCTGAAGAAGCGCTCGTCGGCCAGGCAGTGGGCGAAGCGGCCTTCCTGCAAGCCGCCGAGACGATCCTGCAAGGCGCCCAGGGCTTCGGCCAAAACGACTTCAAGCTGCCGCTGGCGCGCAACGCCATCGTGCAAGCCTTGACCACCGCCGCGCGTGGCACCGACCATGCGCGCGGACTCGATGCACAAGGAGAACAAGCATGACCGACCTGATTCCTGAACTGCGCGCGCCGAGCGCGCCGGCTGGCACCGGCCGCGTGAAAAGCGGCATGGCGGTCTCGCGCATCGACGGCCGCGCCAAGGTCACCGGTGAAGCACAATACGCCGCCGAATACTTTGCCCCCGACCTGGCCTACGGCGTGGTCGTGAGCGGCACCGTGGCCAAGGGCCGCATCACCGGCATCGACACGGCCGAGGCGCTGGGCGTCGCGGGCGTGCTGTCCGTGATGACGCACGAGAACCGCCCCAAGATGCGCTCGTTCGACCTGGCCTGGAAAGACATGACGGCCCCGGCCGGCTCGCCGTTCCGCCCCCTGTTCTCGGACGAGATCTTCTACAGCGGCCAGCCGGTGGCGCTGGTGCTGGCCGAGACGTTCGAAGCCGCGCGCTACGCTGCGTCGCTGGTGCGCGTGCACTACGATGTCGATGCGCACGAAACCAATCTGCTGGAAAGCCTTGACCAGGCCTACGAGCCACGCAAGATGAAGGCCGGTTTCGTGCCGCCAAGCTCGATCGGCGACGGTGAAAAGGCATTCGAGGCGGCCGAAGTACGGGTCGACTCGCAGTACTACAACGGCGTCGAGCACCACAATCCGATGGAGATGTTCGCCTCGACCGTGATTCGCGCTGAAAACGGCCACCTGACCATCTACGACAAGACGCAAAGCTCGCAGAACAGCCGCTGGTATGTCTCGCACGGCTTCGGCCTGTCGAGCGACGAAGTCACCGTGCGCAACCCGTACGTGGGCGGCGCCTTCGGTTCCGGCCTGCGCCCGCAGTACCAGCTGCCGCTGGCCGTGATGGGCGCGTTGCAACTGGAGCGTTCGGTGCGCGTGGTGCTGACGCGCCAGCAGATGTTCAGCTTCGGCCATCGTCCGGAAACCTGGCACCGCATCCGTCTGGGCGCTGCGCCGGACGGCACGCTCAAGGCGATCTGGCACGAAGCGATCCAGGAAACCTCGCGTCTCGAGGATTACGTCGAAGTGATCGTCAACTGGTCGGGCCAGCTGTATGCGTGCACCGACATCAAGCTCGGCTACCAGGTGGTCGCGAACGATCGCTTCACGCCGCTGGACATGCGCGCCCCGGGCGCCGCCCACGGTGTGCACGCCATGGAAGTGGCGATGGACGAGCTGGCCTACGAGTTGAAAATGGATCCGCTGGCACTGCGCCTGAAAAACTACACCGAGATCTCGCCGATCGAGGACAAGCCGTTCTCGAGCAAGGAACTGCGCGAGTGCTATCGCCAGGGCGCCGAGCGCTTCGGTTGGGAAAAGCGTCCGCTCGAGCCACGCTCGATGCAGGACGGCGACGAGCTGGTGGGCTGGGGCATGGCAACCGGCATCTGGGATGCGATGGTGATGGTCGCCCGCGTCAGCGCCGTGTTGCACAGCAACGGCCGCCTGGTCGTGAGCAGTGCAGCGACCGATATTGGCACCGGTACCTATACCGTGATGTCGATGATTGCGGCCGAGGCCATGGGGTTGCCGATGGAACTGGTGACGTTCCAACTGGGTGATTCGACGCTGCCGATGGCGCCGATCGAAGGCGGCTCATCGCACGTGACCACGGTGGGCTCGGGCGTGTTCGGTGCCTGCGAAAAGCTCAAGAAGTCGGTGCTCAAGATGGCAACGAAGATGGCCGATTCGCCGCTGGCCAAGGCGCGCCTGCGCGACGTCGAATTCGGCGACGGCGCGATTTTCCTGAAAACGGACCCGTCGCGCCGCGTGGAACTCACGCAGGTGCTGGCCAATGCGGGCGTCGATCAGGTCGAAGAGAAATACTTCATGACGCCGCAAATGCTCAAGCAGCGCAAGTACGCGCGCGCCGTGCACTCGGCCGTGTTCTGCGAAGTGCGCGTCAATGAAAAGCTCGGCATGGTGCGCGTCACGCGCGTGGTCAGCGCGATTGCGGCCGGGCGCATCATCAGCGCCAAGACGGCGGCCAGCCAGATCAGCGGCGCGGTCGTCTGGGGCATCAGCCAGGCACTGCATGAAGAAACCCATACCGATCACAAGTACGGGCGTTTCATGAACCACAATTTCGCCGAGTATCACGTGGCGGCCAATGCCGACATCCACGATATCGACGTGATCTTCGTGGAAGAAGACGACCGTATCGTCAGCAAGCAGCTCGGCGCCAAGGGCGTAGGCGAGATCGGCATCGTGGGTGTGGCGGCGGCGGTCTCGAACGCCATCTTCCATGCCACCGGTACGCGCCTGCGCACGACACCGATGACGCCAGCGAAATTGCTGCTCGGGGATCGGGAACTCCCGGTGCAGCCGCCGGTCTGACAATACGGCGCTGCAGCGACCAGAAACGCCATCTTCGGATGGCGTTTTTTGTTTTCGGATGGGCGTTTTCGGCCCATTCGTTCTTGCCCAAAAGAGCGTCATGCATACCACATACGTATTTCCACGTAGTTGCATAACAATATGTTTGCTGGTAAAACATATGGTGCGTAAGACAACGCCACAAGGGAGCACGGCACAGTCATAGTGCCGGTTGCCAGACTAAACCAAAAATGAGATCCGAGGACGACACCATGAAGCTCAAGATGCTGTGCGCAGCCGCCTGCCTGACCGCTTTCGGCACGGGCTTGGCCCATGCCCAGGCCTATCCGACCAAGACCATCACCATGATCGTGCCGTTCGCGGCCGGCGGCCCGACCGACACCGTCGCGCGCCTTGTGGCGCAATCGATGGGCACCACGCTCAAGCAGCAGATCATCGTCGAGAACGTTGGCGGTGCCGGCGGTACCATCGGCGCGGCGCGCGCCGCCAAGTCCGCACCCGACGGCTACACGCTGTTCCTGCACCACATCGGCCAGTCGACCGCGCCAGCGCTGTACCGCAAGCTGCCGTATGACGCGATCACCAGCTTCGAGCCGATCGGCCTGATCACCGACGTGCCGATGACTGTCGTCGCCAAGGCGAACTTCCCGGCCAAGGACATGAAAGAGCTGATCACGTACGTGAAAGCCAACAAGGACAAGGTCACCTACGCGCACGCCGGCCTGGGTTCGGCATCGCACCTGTGCGGCATGCTGCTGCAGACCGCGATGGGCGTCGAGCTGACCACCGTGCCGTACAAGGGCACCGGTCCGGCAATGAATGACCTGCTGGGCGGCCAGGTGGACTTCATGTGCGACCAGACCACCAACACCACCAGCCAGATCAAGGGTGGCAAGATCAAGGCCTACGGCGTGACGACCAAGACCCCGGTCGCCTCGCTGCCGAACCTGCCGACGCTGGACAAGGCTGGCCTGCCAGGCTTCGAAGTCGGTGTCTGGCACGGCCTGTACGCGCCGAAAGGCACGCCGAAGCCAACGGTCGACGCGCTGTCGAACGCGCTGCGCACCGCGCTGCGCGATCCGAACGTCGTCAAGCGCTTCGCCGACCTGGGTACCGAACCGGTCCCGACCAATCAAGCCACGCCGGAAGCGCTGCGCACGCACCTGAAGCAGCAGATCGACCTGTGGGGTCCGATCATCAAGAAAGCCGGCGCCTTCGCCGACTGATGCCCTGTTGACGACCTCGCGCCGCGCCGGCCTGTCCGGCTGCGGTGCGGCGTTGTCGCATCCGGAGCCCGGCCGCCGTCGTTGTCATCGTCGTTGTCATCGTCGTTGCGCGGGGCTGCATCCGTGATCCGCATTCACGCATTTCGAACCACTGCATCTGCATCACCGCATCTGCATCACCATAAAGGGGACCACCACCGTGCCAGCATTTATCCGCCATCCGAAAGACTTTTGGAGCGGCATCGTCTTTCTCATTTTCGGTCTGAGCGCCGTGATCATCGGCCAGGAGTATGAGCTGGGCAGTGCCGGCCGCATGGGTCCGGCCTACTTCCCGATCGCGCTGGGCATCCTGCTGTCGCTGATCGGCCTGGCGTCGTTCGTGCGCTCGTTCTTCCGTCCGGGTGAGGCGATCGGCCGCATCTATTATCGCGAGCTGACCATCGTACTGGTCGCCGTGCTGCTGTTCGGCTTCCTGGTGCGCAATGCCGGCCTGGTGCCTGCAGGCTTCCTGCTGATCCTGATCAGTTCGTACGCCAGCGATAAATTCGAATTGAAGAAGTCACTCGCGCTGGCCGCGGGCATGACGTTGTTCGCAGTTGGACTGTTCGTCAAGCTGCTTGGCTTGCCGATGCCGATCATTGGCCCTTGGCTCGGTGGGAATTAAATCATATGGAACTTTTCAGTAACCTCGCACTGGGCCTCGAGACGGCCCTGTCCATGCAAAACCTGTTCTACTGCCTGGTCGGCGTATTCGTCGGCACTGCAGTGGGCGTCCTCCCGGGCCTGGGTCCGATCGCCACCATCGCGATGCTACTGCCAGCCACGTTCGGCCTGCCACCGGAGTCGGCCCTGATCATGCTGGCCGGTATCTACTACGGCGCGCAATACGGTGGCTCAACCACCGCCATTCTGGTCAACCTGCCGGGCGAATCCTCGTCGGTGGTGACGGCACTGGACGGCTACCAGATGGCCCGCAACGGCCAGGCCGGCAAGGCGCTGGCCACCGCGGCAATCTCGTCGTTCTTTGCCGGTACCGTCGCCACGATCCTGCTGGCAGTGGCCGCGCCACCACTGGCCGACCTGGCGCTTGAATTCGGCCCGGCCGAATACTTCTCGCTGATGGTGCTGGGCCTGGTGGCTTCGGTCGTGCTGGCCAGCGGTTCGCTGCTCAAGGCCATCGGCATGGTGCTGCTCGGCCTGTTGCTGGGCGTGGTCGGTACCGACGTGAACTCGGGTTCGGCGCGCTACACCTTCGACATGCCGGAACTGGCTGACGGCATCAACTTCGTCATCGTCGCGATGGGCATGTTCGGTATCGGCGAAATCATCCGCAATCTCGAGCACAACGAAGACCGCAATCTGGTGATGAAGAAAGTCACCGGGCTGATGCTCAACAAGGAAGACTTCAAGCGCATCATGTGGCCGGTCATCCGCGGCACGGGCCTGGGCTCGCTGCTGGGCATCCTGCCGGGCGGTGGCGCCATGCTGGCCTCGTTCGCGTCGTACTCGCTCGAGAAGAAAGTGTCGAAGAACTCGGCCAACTTCGGCAAGGGCGCCATCGAAGGTGTTGCGGCGCCGGAAGCGGCCAACAATGCCGGTGCGCAGACTTCGTTCATCCCGATGCTGACGCTGGGCATTCCGTCGAATCCCGTGATGGCGCTGATGATCGGCGCGATGATCATCCAGGGCATTCAGCCTGGTCCTGCCGTCATGACCGAACAGCCTGGCCTGTTCTGGGGCCTGATCGTCTCGATGTGGGTCGGTAACCTGTTCCTCGTCGTGCTGAACCTGCCGATGATCGGTATCTGGGTGCGCATGATCATGGTGCCGTACCAGATGCTGTACCCGGCCATCCTGATGTTCTGCGCGATCGGTGTATTCAGCCTGAACAACAGCACCTTCGATGTCTACCTGATGGCGCTGTTTGGCCTGCTCGGCTACCTGTGTGCCAAGCTCGAACTGGAGCCCGCGCCGATGCTGCTTGGCTTCATCATCGGTCCGATGATGGAAGAATACCTGCGCCGCGCCCTGCTGCTCTCGCGCGCCGACCCGATGGTATTCATCGAGCGCCCAATCTCGGGCGTCATGCTGGGCCTGGCCGCTGCGGCAATGATCGTCGTGCTGCTGCCATCGCTGCGCAAGAAACGCGAAGAAGCCTTCCAGGAAGACTAAGGCCCAAGCCAGCGTCAACCCGCACCACCCGCGCCGCCCGGCGCCGGCCCCCAGGCCGGCCCGGGCGGTCGCCGTTTACGCCCGAGAGCACACTTCCTCCCGCCCCCGTCACCAGATACTGAACAATCAGGGTCAGAGTCGACTTATTGGGCAATTCCTCAATGTTGTCAAACAATTCGACTCTGACCCCAATTGGAAAGCAATGGCCGCGCGGAATGCTGCCTGAGGGCATTGCAAACAGGCCATTGATGGAGATTTATTGGTCAATAATTCGACTCTGACCCTAATTGGAGGGTCGGGTCGGGCGGCGCCAGGCGGTTACTCGCGGCGTTCGGTGTGCAGGGGGAGGAGGACGGTGAAGGTGCTGCCGTGGCCGTTGCCGGGGCTGTGGGCGGTGACGGTGCCGTCGTGGGCTTCGACCAGGTTCTTGACGAGGGCAAGGCCCAGGCCGAGGCCGCCGCCGGTGCGGTCGGCTGAACGTTCGGCCTGAACGTAAAGGTCGAACAGGCGCGGCATCAGGTCGGGCGCGATGCCCATGCCGTTGTCGGTGACCCGCAGCGCTGCCATCGTGCCCCGTTTTTCAAGAAAGACGTGGATGATGCCGCCGCTGTCCGTGTAGCGAATCGCATTGGTCAGCAGATTGCTCACGACCTGGATCAGGCGCGTGCGGTCGCCCAGCACCAGCAGGCTGGGCATGCCTGGTGCCTGCTCGATGCGGTGCCGTTTCTGGTTTGCCGCCGACTGCACCTGCTCGAGTGCGGCGGCGATGACGTCGGCCAACTCCACCGGCGCTTTTTCCAGTTGCACCAGGCCGCGGCTCACCCGCGAGACGTCCAGCAGATCCTCGACCAGCCGGCTCATGTGCGTGACCTGGCGCCGGATCAGTTCACCCATCTGGTTGGCGCGCTGCGATGTCACGCCCTCGGGCAGCAACATGCTCGCTGCCATGGAAGCCGCCGACAGCGGCCCGCGCAGTTCGTGGCTCAGTGTGGCGAGAAATTCGTCCTTGCTGCGATCGGCTTTCTGCAGCGCGGCAGCCTTGTCGTCCAGCAGGTCATTCAGGGCTTCGATATTGCGGTTGCGCTCTTCGAGGCGGGTCGAGACGAGTTGCAGTTCTTCCTGCCGCGCCTGCAGCGCGCCGAGGGCGTCGGCCAATTCGCGGTTCTGGTGCCGTGCTTCCGACAATGCCGCGTGGTTGGGCAGCGTCTCGAATTGCGCAACGAGCGGGCCGAACCCGTCGGCGCTGATGAAACCCGTATTGGCCGGAAAACGCTTGCCGACCGTGATCCGGGTGCCGGATGGCCCGCTGGCGATGTCAAACTGGTCCATCAGCCGGCGCGCCGACAGGATGCCGACACCCATGCCGGATGTCGACCGGTACGCGCCCGACAGGACATGCCCGACGTCGGCGATGCCGGGTCCGCGGTCGGCAAACGTGATGGAAAGATGCTGCGGCGCTACTACGCCTTCGGCCACGAATGAGACCGAACCGGCGCCGGCATAGTTGAAGATGTTGCGCGCCAGCTCGGACACGACCGTGCCGATACGGGCCTGGTCGACCGAACCGAACCCGCAGGCGCCGGCGATCTGGCGCGCACGCTGGCGCGCGGCGATCACATCGAATTCGGTATCGACATTGAGCGTCAGGATGGCCTGCGTCATGCGCACTGGGGAAAGATCATGGTGTCGCTCTACAGAGATGAGTGGCATCTGGAGAGCGCAGAAGCCGGTGGCGGGCCGAATTATACCCCGCCACCATGGCGCATTGTCCTACAAATTGTTACACGCGATCTCGCCGCAACGCGACACTACCAATTACACGCCCACCATCGAGACGGCCTTCGTATTGAGATACGATTCCAGCGCTTCCGGTCCGCCCTCCGAGCCGTAGCCGGAATCCTTGATGCCGCCAAACGGCAGCTCGGCGCTTGGCGTGGCCGGCTGGTTGATCCACAACATGCCCACTTCAACACGGTTCATCAGCAACTGCGCGTTCTTGATCGAGCGCGTGAAGGCATAACCGGCCAGGCCATACGGCAGGCGATTGGCTTCGGCGATCATGTCTTCCAGGCTGTCGAAACCCCGGATGCCGGCGATCGGGCCGAACGGCTCGTCGTTGAACATGCTGGCGTCCAGTGGCACGTCGGCCAGGATGGTCGGTGCGAAGAAGTTGCCGCTGGTGCCCACGCGTTCACCGCCCGTTGCCACCGTGGCGCCGCGAGTGCGCGCATCGTCGACCACCTTGGCCATCGCATCCAGACGGCGTGCGTTAGCCAGCGGCCCGAGCGTCGTGCCATCGGCCATACCGTCGCCCAGCTTGAGGCTTTCGGCGTGCTGCACGAGTGCGCGCGTGAACTCTGCCTTGACGGCGTTGTGCACGAGGAAGCGGGTCGGCGAGATGCACACCTGGCCGGCATTGCGGAACTTGGCCGCGCCGGCCGCCTTGACGGCCAGCGCCACGTCGGCATCCTCGGCGATGATGACCGGCGCATGGCCACCCAGCTCCATCGTCGCGCGCTTCATGTGGGCGCCGGCCAGCGCGGCCAGTTGCTTGCCCACTGGCGTCGAGCCGGTGAACGTCACCTTGCGGATGATCGGGCTTGGAATCAGGTAGCCCGAAATCTCGGCCGGGTCACCGAACACCAGGCCGACGACGCCCGGCGGCAGGCCGGCATCGACGAAGCACTGCAGCAGCGCCGCTGGCGAAGCCGGGGTTTCTTCCGGCGCCTTGCACAGGAACGAGCAGCCGGTGGTGAGCGCTGCCGCGAGTTTGCGCACGATCTGGTTGATCGGGAAGTTCCAGGGTGTGAACGCTGCGACCGGGCCGACCGGCTCTTTCAGCACGAGCTGCTGCGCGGCCGGGTTGCGCGACGGGACGATGCGGCCATACACGCGCATGCCCTCGGCGGCAAACCAGTCGATGATCTCGGCGCCAGCCAGGGCCTCGCCCTTGGCTTCGGCCAGCGGTTTACCCTGCTCCTGCGTCAGCAGGCGCGCGATGTCGCCGGCGCGCTCGCGCAGCAGCGTCGCGGCGCGGCGCATGATCGCGGCGCGTTCGGCGGCAGGCACGGCGCGCCAGGTCTCGAAGCCCTTCTGGGCGGCGGCCAGCGCGCGATCGAGGTCAGCGATGCTGGCGTGGGCAACCTTGCCGATCGGCTGGCCGGTGGCCGGATTGATCACCGGGATGGTCTTGCCGCCGCTGGCGTCGTGCCATTCGTTGGCGATGAGGAGACGGGTATCGGGGTAGCTGGAAGTCGTCATGGTAAGTGGTCCTGTGGTAAGGACGACAATCTTACCGTGGATGGCGACTCCCTGCAGAGGACCCCTCCGCTTCGACGGCGCCCGCTTCGGCCATCGACCGGATGCGCGCCGCCATCGCCTCCATCGAAAACGGCTTGGTGAGCACCGCCATCCCCGGATCGAGGTAGCCATTGTTCAGCACCGCATTCTCCGCGTAGCCAGTGATGAACAAGACCTGCAGCCCGGGCCGGACCGCGCGCCCGGCATCGGCCATCTGGCGTCCATTCATGCCGCCAGGTAGCCCCACGTCCGTGACCAAGAGGTCGATCCGCGCGTCCGATTGCAGCATCTTGAGACCCGTCGCGCTGTCGGCTGCTTCGATCCAGCCGAAGCCGAGATCCTGCAGGATGTCGATGACAAGCATGCGCACGGTCGGTTCGTCGTCGACGACCAGCACGGTCGCCACCTGCCCCGACTGCGTCAGCGCGGTCGGCACCGCGACATCGGGTTCCAGGTCAGCAGCGCCAGCGCCGTAATGCCGCGGCAGATAGATGCTCACGGTCGTGCCCTGCCCCACTTCAGAATAGATGCGGACCTGGCCGCCCGACTGCTGGGCAAAGCCATAAATCATCGACAGCCCGAGGCCCGTCCCCTGGCCGATCGGCTTGGTCGTGAAGAACGGCTCGAACGCACGCGCAACGACGTCCGGCGCCATGCCCACACCGGTATCGCTGACGGACAAGGCCAGGTACTGGCCCTCTGCCATATTCTGCTGGCGCGCGACGCGTTCGTCGATCCACTTGTTGGCCGTTTCGACCGTGATGGCGCCGCCATCGGGCATGGCGTCGCGCGCATTGATGCACAGATTCAGCAGCGCATTTTCGAGCTGCGACGCATCGACCAGCGCCGGCCACGCATCGGCAACGCACACCACCTCGATCCGCACGGCCGGCCCCACCGTGCGCTGGACCAGCTCCTGCATGTCGGTGACGAGCCGGTTCACGTTCGTCGGCTTGGGCATCAAGGTTTGCTGGCGCGAGAACGCGAGCAGGCGGTGGGTCAGGGCCGCGGCCCGCTTGGACGCGCCCAGCGCCGTCGCAATGTAGCGCTCGAACTCGTTGTAGCGCCCCTGCTGCATGCGCATCTGCATCAGCTGCAGGGCGCCCGAAATACCGGCCAGCAGATTATTGAAATCGTGCGCCAGGCCGCCAGTCAGCTGGCCCACCGCCTCCATCTTCTGGCTCTGACGCAGCGCATTCTGCATTGCCTCGAGTTCAGCCAGTTGCTCCTGGTCGCGCGTGATGTCGCGCCCCACCGCATTGATCATCGCGTCGTGCGCACGCGTCGACCACGAGATCCAGCGATAACTGCCATCCCGATGGCGGTAGCGGTTATCGAACCGATGATGGCCGATCCCCTGCGACAATTCACGCGCGCCGGCAATCGTACGCGCGATATCGTCCGGATGAATCAGGTCGAACAGGTTCGACCCGATCAACTCGTGCTCGCGCCAGCCCAGCACGGCCGACCAGGCCGGATTGGTGGCCGTGATCGCCCCATCGAACGTACAGCGCAGCATGATGTCCGACGACAGCGTCCACAGCGCATTGCGATCCTGCGCCCGCTCCGCCACCTGGCGCTCGAGATCGAGCAGTATCCGCTTGCGCTGGTCGATGTCGTCGAATACCAGAATGATGCCGGCCTGCGCGCCAGCACTGTCGATCAGCGGCACGGCGCTGACGGCGACCCAGGTTTCCGTGCCGTCCGCCGCGCGCCGCAGAAATTCGTCGCCCGGCGCGACGAGTTCGCCGCGCAATGCGCGCGCACTCGGATAGTCGTCGGGCGCCAGCAACCGACCCTGCGCATCGAACCCGCGCCAATGTTCCCAGGCGCGCTGCAGGCCATGCGCGGGCGAGAAATCGGGGACAAAGGTCTGGAAGACCGGGTTATTCAGGATGGCATGCCCAGTCATGTCAAACAGGCAGATACCCACCGGCAGGTGCTCGATGACGGTGGCGAGCCGGCTGGCCGCTTCCCTGCGCGCCACAATCTCCTGCTCCAGCGCGATATTGCGCTTGATGAGCTGGGTCTGCGCCGCGTCGCGCTCTCTGGCGGCGATGACACCAGCCGTCGTTTCGGTGGCGATATTGAGCAGGCCAGCAATGTCGCCGTTGTCACGCAGCGGGCTGTACGCAAACGACCACCACGTCTCTTCTTCATAGCCACTGCGCGTCATGACCAGTGGCAGATCGGTGAAACTGACCGCTTCGCCGGCCATCACGCGCGCCACCAGCGGACCGATATCGGCCCATACATCCCACCAGACTTCGGGCAATGGTCGCCCCAGCGCGCCTGGATGGCGTTTGCCGAGAAACGGCACGTACGCCGCGTTGTAGAGCAACGTCTGCTCTGGCCCCCAGGTGGCGCACATCGCCACCGGCGTTGCCAGCATCATGCCGAAGACGGCTTCGAGTGCCGCAGGCCAGGCTGCGCGTGCACCCAGTGGGGTCCCGCTCCAGTCGAATGCCGCGATGTCGGCGTGCGCCTCGCTCACGCCCCTTCCTCGGTGACGAGTGACAGGGTGAGGGGCACCGGGCGACGGTTGACGAGCATGTAATTACGTTGGCGCATGTAAATATGTAGTGTGAAGCGACATCAATGACCACCGGAATTTTTGCACAATTTGGCGGTTCGCGTTGGGCCGTTACGCTCAGCAGTACCGCCCGCGCAACGGCGCCCCAGGGGACGGCACGCATCAATTTATTAATCATGCGACAATTCGCCACCGAATTTCCGGCTGTATGTACCAAGACCATTTCAAGAGAGTGCCGCCCATGTCACCGCCCAAGCCCCGCCACGGCTCCCCGCTGTTATTGCTCCCGATCGCGCTGATCATCATCGCGCTGGCCGTCCTCTTCGCCTGGATTGGCGGCTGGTTCGGCAACAAGAACGTCACGCCCCAAACGATGGTCAATACCGCCGAAGCCTCCGGCACACAGCAGCCGGGCGTGCGCCGTGCGCATGCCAAGGGCATCTGCATCGTCGGCACCTTTGCACCGACGCCCGCCGCTGCGCAACTGTCGACCGCGCGCGTGTTTTCGCAGCCGTCGACGCCCGTCCTCGGCCGCTTTTCCAGCCCTGGCAACGACCCGCATTCGCCCGACAACAAAGCGGCCGTGCGCGGCATGGCGCTGCAGCTGAAAACGGACGACGGCCAGGAATGGCGCATGGCGATGAACAGCTTCCCGTTCTTTGCCGCATCCACCCCGGAAGCCTTCCAGGCGCTTAACGCCGCCCGCCTGCCCGACCCGGCCACTGGCAAGCCGGATCCGGCGAAGATGGACGCCGTGCTGGCCGCCCATCCGGAGATCAAGAAGTTCATGGCGTGGTCCAAGAGTGCGCCGACGCCCGACAGCCTGGCCAATACGCGCTTCAATGGCGTGAATGCGTTTCGCCTGACAAATGCTGCCGGGGCGACGCGCGCCGTGCGCTGGTCGATGCGCCCGCACACGCCGTTCGTGGCGGCCGATCCCGAGCAACTGAAAACCGCCGACCGCGATTTCCTGGCGGCGGACCTCGATCGCCGTCTGGCGGCTGGCCCGCTGAAATGGGACATGGTCATGCAATTCGCCGAACCGGGCGACCCGATCGAAGACCCATCCAAAGCCTGGCCCGATACGCGCCCCGAGACGCTCGCCGGCACGCTGACGCTGGTGCGCGCCGAACCGCAGGTCACAGGCCCGTGCCTCGATTTGAACTTCGATCCGCTGATCCTGCCGAAGGGCATTGCCGGCACCGACGATCCCGTGCTGCACGCGCGTTCGTCGATCTATTCGGTCTCGTTCAACCGCCGCGAGCGTGAAATCAGCACGGGCAACCTCCACACCGGGAGCGTGCGATGAACCGTCCACGCCACTTCAACCTGCTCGCCCGCGTACTCCACTGGTCGATGGCCGTCGCGATCCTGGCGATGCTGTTCGTCGGCGCCGCCATGGTGGTGTCGCTGCGCCACCGCGAATTCCTGCTCGACCTGCACCGCCCGCTGGGCCTGGCGATCCTGCTGCTGGCGATCGTGCGCCTCGTGAATCGCCTGCTGAACGCACCACCGCCGCTGCCAGCCGATCTGCCGCGCATCCAGGTGTGGGCGGCCACCGCGTCGCACTGGGCGCTGTACGCGCTGATGCTGGCCATGCCGCTGATCGGCTGGGCCATGCTGTCGGCCGGCGGCTATCCGATCGTGCTGTTCGACGGCGTGAACCTGCCGGCAATCCTGCCGCACAGCCCCGCCATGTACGGCTTCCTGCGTCCGCTGCATGGCGTGCTGGCGTATGTGCTGTTCTTCACGATCCTGGCGCACCTGGGCGCGGCGCTGTACCACGCGTGGGTCCGGCGTGACGAGGTGTTCGGGCAAATGGCCAAGGGCGACTGAGTTATTGGTGCAGCACCGCACCGAGCCTGGGGAGCTCGCCACGTATCGTATTGACTCCATCTGCAGCGGGCGCACGGGCGCCCGCCGCGGATTCACTTTTCAAGCGAGACGTTCATGCAAAAATACACAGCAGCCATCGTGGGTGGCTTGATCGCAGGCGTGGTCACGACGGCCGTCATGGTCGCAGGCCGCAAGTCGGGTGTGCTCACCAAAACGCTCGACCGTGATGCGGTCGACTGGATCGACGATGTGACGGGCTCGCGCGCCGTCATTGGCGACGCCGGTACCAGCGCCGTCGAATTCGTCAATCACCTGGGCGCCTCGGCCGCCTTTGCTGCCGCCGTCCCGAAGCTGCGCGAACTGGCCCCAAGCCTGTCGCCGGCCGCCATCGGCACGCTGTACGGCACGGCGCTGTACGCCGTGAATATCGGCGCCATCGCGCCGGTCCTGGGCATCACCGAAGGCGAAGTGGCGGCCGGCCCGCGCAAGGCCGGCGAGCGCTGGGCGATCCACGTGCTGCAGGCCGTTGTCACCGCCGTGCTGGCTGATCGCCTGACCGGTCCTTCGCGCCGCCGTTGATCTGGCTGGACGCGGCACACGTCCTGCGTCCCTAGTCGAAGCGGCGCTGCAACACCAGCAGCGCCGCGCCACCCAGCCCCACCCATAGTACGATCCAGAACAGGTCCTGGCCTGCCAGCAGGCCTGCTTGCCGTGCCAGTTCGGCGCCACCGTCAAACAGCAGCGACGATTTCTCGGCCAGGCGCGATGCATGCAGCGCCGTGCGCTCCTGCAGCCCGATATTGGTCATCCCCACGCCCAGCGCGAGGCCGGCCTGTCCCAGCACGTTTTTCAGTTGCTGGGCATTCGAGAACACCACATTGTCCGCCTGCAGCTCCTTGAACGCGTGGATCGCCGTCGTCGCCATCCCCAGCGTGAGAAAGCCGCCAAACAGGCCAAGCCAGAAGATCACCGCATCCCACGCATACGCGCGCGGGTCCAGCGTCGCAAAGCGCCAGCCGAGCAAGGCCAGCATCAGAAAGCCGGTGACGAAAAACTTGGTCGGATGCGGACGCCGCTTGACCAGTTCGAGCATCACGAAGAACGCGATGACCGTGGCCAGCAACCCTGTCCCCTGCAGTTCGCCAGCCTGCTCCAGTCCGACGCCTAGACCCTTCTGCACCACCTGCGGCAGCAGCGTGTTGACCATGCCGAGCATCGCGTAACAGACGCTGAAGATGACGAGGCCCAGCCGATAGCGCGGGCTGCGCAGCACGCCCAGCTGCAGGAACGGCGCGCTGCGGCGCGCATGCAGCAACCCGAACGCGGCCAGCAGCGCAAGTCCCAGCACCAGATGCGCCAGCAGCGCGCCGCGTTCGCCATGCCAGTCATATGTCAGGTGCTGCAACGCGTACAGCGTGATGGCCGCGCCGGCCGCCAGCAGCATCGCGTCGATGGCATGCATGCGCGACGGTGACCCGCCGGAGGCGCGATCGAGCGTGACGGCGTCCTGTGGCATCCAGCGCGCAGCGATCAGCGCGCCCAGCGTCGCGAGCGCGGCCAGCACCAGGAACATCCCGCCCCACGCCTCGTGGCCCAGCATCTTTGCGGCCACCCACGGCCCGAGCGCCAGCCCGCCCGACAAGGCGGCGCCATACGCGGCGATGCCCTGCAGGCGCTGCGGCGATGGCGGGATCAGGTTGACCATCATGCGCGAGACCGTCATGAACACGCCGCCGCCCAGCGCCATCAGCAGGCGGCCGCAGGCAAAGCCGGCCACGCTGGCGCTCGTGGCGCACACCCACGCGCCGAGCAGGTAGAACAGCACGGCGCCCAGCAGGTAGTTGCGCCAGCCGAGGCGCTGCAGCAGCACGGTCATCTGCGAAATCGCCAGCACCGCCACGGCGGCATACAGCGCCGACACCGTCGCGTATTCTTCGGGCGAGGCGCCGATATGGCCCATGATCGCGGTCGCCGCCAGCACCGTCATCCCGGTCGACAGAAATTCGATCAGGTTGAACACGAAGATGGCGCCCAGCAGCGCCGGGCGCGGCGTCGTGACGATGGCGGCTGCGTTCAACGCGCCACCACGGCCGCTGGCGCGCCGAGCGCGCGGCGGATCGCTGCATCGGCGCCGTGCGATTCCGTCTCGAACACGACCGTCTCGTACGAATGGCGTACCGCGCCGGCCTGCATCAGGCTCGGACCATCGGCGCGGCTGGTATCGATCGCGACCTTCATCGACAGACCCAGGCGCAGCGGATGGCGCGCCAGCTCCTGCGCGTCGAGTGCAATGCGCACCGGCACGCGCTGCACGACCTTGATCCAGTTGCCAGTCGCGTTCTGCGCCGGCACGGCGGCAAACGCGCTACCGGTACCGGCTTCCTGGCCGGCCACGCGGCCGTGAAACACGACGTCGGCGCCGTACACGTCCGACGTCACGGCCACCGGCTGGCCGATGCGCACGTCCTTCAGCTGCGTCTCTTTCAGGTTGGCCGTGACCCACATCTGGTCGAGCGGGACGATCGCCATCAGCGGCGCGCCCTGCGCCACGCGCTGGCCGATCTGCACATTGCGCCGGGCGACAATGCCGCCCACCGGCGCGGCCAGCGTCGTGCGGGCCAGGCCCAGTGACGCGTCGCGCAGGCCGGCAATCGACGACAGCACGTCCGGATGCTGCTCGAGCGTCGTGCCGTCCACCAGCGCGCGCGCCGCATCCACCTGCTGGCGCGCCGCATTCAAGGCAGCGCGGGCGGCGCCCACGGCATCGTCAGCGTGGCGGATGTCTTCGCCCGACACGGCGCCCGTATCGGCCAGCTGACGGCGGCGCGCCAGATCGCTCTCTGCCCGGGCCAGGTCGGACTCACGCTGCACGACAGTTGAGCGCAGCTGCCCGACGCCGGCCAGTTGCGAGCGCACCTGGCGCGCTGACCTGGCCAGCGCCGCTTCGGCGCGGTCCAGCGCCAGCCGGGCGTCGACGTCGTTGAGCTGGACCAGCACCTCGCCCGGCCTCACGAAATCGGTGTTATCCGCCGCGATGCGCGTGACGGTGCCCGCGACCTGCGGCGTGACGTGCACCAGATTGCCCTCCACGTAAGCGTCTTCGGTCTGCTGGCTGTTCCAGCCAATACCCAGCACCCCGGGCGAGGACCAGGCAATGCCGGCGGCAGCGGCCAGCACGGCGGCGGACAAGCCAAGCGCCAGCTTGCGCCGGCTTTGCGGCGCGTGATTCGTTTGTTCAGTCATGTGATGATTCCAACGTTCTCAATGGATGGCGGCCTGAAAGCCCCCACCCAGCGCGCGCACGAGATGCACGTCCAGCGTGTAAGCACGGGCCGCGAGGTCGGCCTGGCCCCGGCGCTGCGCGACGACCTGGGTTTCGGCAATCAAGACCTGCACAAAATTGCCAAGGCCCGCGCGGTAGCGCTGCTCGGCCAGCGCGTAGGCTTCTTCGGCCGCAATGAGCGCCGCGTCCTGCTCGCGCCGGCGTTCGCCCAGCCAGCGCAGCGACGTCAGTTGCGCACCCACGTCACGCAGCGCTTCGAGCACGGCGCCGTTGTACTGCGCGACGGCGAGATCGTAGTCGGCGTTACGCGCCGCCAGATTGCTGCGCAGGCGCCCGCCATCGAGCAGCGGCAAGGTCACGAGCGGACCGGCGGCAAACGTGCGGCTGCCACCCTGCACCAGCCGGTCGAAGCCCAGGCTGGCCAGGCCACCCGAGACACTCAGGTTCACGGTCGGATAGAACTGCGCTTTGGCGACGTCGATGTCGCCGCTGGCCGCTTCGACCTGCCAGCGCAGCGCCACCAGCTCCGGCCGGCGCCCGAGCAGCGCGGCGGGAATGTCTGCCGGCACGCCCGGTGGCCGGGCCGGCGCCAGGTGCGGCCGCGCGATCGTCGCACCGGCATCCTGTCCGTGCCCGCTCAGGGCCGCGAGCTGGCCGCGCGTCAGCGCCAGCGCTTCGTCGAGCGCCGCGATTTCGCCGCGCGCCGACGGAACGCCAATCTCGGCCTGCCGGAGTTCCGCCTTGCTATCCAGTTGCGCCGCCACGCGCTGGCGTACCAGGTCGGCGATGCGGGTACGCTGGCGCAGTTCCTGTTCGGCCAGGTCGCGCCGCGTGTACAGGTGGTCCAGCTGCAGATAGGCTTGCACGACGGCGCCGGCCACAGCCAGGCGCGCTGCCTGCGCTTCGGCCTGGCGTGCATTCACACGCCCGGCAGCAGCGGCCACGCCGGCCGCGTTCTTGCCCCAGAAATCCAGTTCGTAACCGAGGCTGACCCCGAGATCGTTTGCCCACTGCCAGCTGCCTGCAAGGGGTTTCGGTACGCTGCCGTTGTCGCTGTAGCGCTGGCGCACCGGGTGCGCCGTGGCGCTGGCCTGCGGCGCCAGTGCGGCGGCCGCCAGGCCTTCAAGGGCGGCCGCCTGGCTCACGCGCGCCAGTGCGGCAGCAATCGTGGGGCTGGCCTCGCGCGCCCCGTCGACCAGTTGGTCGAGCTGCGGGTCGCCGTAGGCGCGCCACCAGTCCTGCGCGGGCCAGGGTGCAGGTGCAGACGCAGATGCAGGTGCAGATGTCGACAGCGCCTGCGCCGAGAGCGTGCGCGTGGAATGCGCCGCCGCATCGACGTTCAGGCGGGCCGGCGTGGGCTGCGGTCCCATCGACACGCAGCCAGTCAGTAACAGGATCGCAGCGCCCAGGGCCAGGCGGCATGCGCCCCGGCCCGGCGTGCGTGTGGGTTGAAGCATGGTGTGCCTCGGCGTTTTTCGGGAAGGCCGAAGCTTACGCGGCGCGGCCCGTGCCGGCCATGCCCTCAAACGCATGCAGGTCATGCAGATTCTGCATGACCTGCATGCACCTGATGGCTCAAAGATCGACGGATACGGGGTCCGACGCGGTCAGCGTGGAACGCACGAACGCGCGCAGCCAGACACTGGCCGGATCGCGATGACTGCGCTCGTGCCAGTACAGCGCCAGATGCACGGGTGGCAGGTCGATCGGCAGGGGCGCCAGCACGAGGCCCAGGTCGCGCGCCAGCGGCCGGGCCAGGCGCAGCGGAATGGTGGCGATGGCGTCGGTATGCAGCGCGATGTGGGCCGCCGACGTGTAACTGGGCACGTGACACAGGATGCGCGACGGCGCGAGCAGCGTCTCCAGCTTGCGCGTGACGGCTCCGTTGTGCTGGCTCGTCTGCTCCATCTCGATCAGCACGTGCCGGTGCGTCAGGTAGGCATCGCGATCGAGCTGGCCGGCGCACGGATGCCCGGCCCGCATCACGCACGCATACTCGTCGGTCCAGAGCTTGCGCCGGCGGATATTGTTGACCAGTTGCGGAAAGCGGCCGATGGCCAGGTCGATGTGACCGCGCTCGAGCTGGGCCTCGATCGCGCCCGGGTCGATGTGGACGCTGCGCAGTTGCAGCCCGCTGGCGCCATCGTCCAGGCGCGCCAGCCCAGCCAGCAACTGCGGCAGAATGTTCACGACGGCGCCGTCGACCATATACAGGCCGAACGAGCGCTGCGCAGTGAGCGGATCGAAGACAGCGGGACCGCTGTCGAGTTCACGCGCTGCGTCGAGCACGGCCGCGATCGGGCCTGCCAGCGCCAGCGCGCGGGTGGTCGCGACCACGCGCTGGCCGGTACGCACGAACAGCGGGTCGTCGAAGTGGGTACGCAAGCGGGCCAGCGCGCGGCTGACCGTGGGCTGGCTCATGCCGAGCAGTTCGGCGGTGCGGGTAAGGCTGCCCTCGCGCAGCAGGCTGTCGAGGATCAGTAACTGGGACAGGTCGGAAATCACGGCCGCATCATAGCACCGGGCCTGCGCGGCGTGATCCCTCCCCCTGAGCTGGCTTACGCGCCCAGCACCTTGCGCAGTGTGCGCGACAGGTCTTCGGCCGAGAACTTGGCGACGTAGGCGTCGGCGCGCACGTTCTTGACGTGTTCCTCGTTGGTGGTGCCCGACAGCGACGAATGGATCACCACCGGCAGGTTGCCGAAGCGCTGGCTCGACTTGATGTTGCGGGTCAGCGTGAAGCCATCCATCTCCGGCATCTCGAGGTCGGTCAGCACCATCGCGACGCGGTCGTACACGGTACGGCCTTCGGCTTCGGCAGCGGCCGCGATCGAACCCAGCTGGTCCCAGGCTTCCTTGCCGCTCTTGGTCATGATGAACGGCAGGCCCATCGCGTCCAGACCCTGTTCGATCAGTGCTCGGGCGACGACCGAATCGTCGGCCGCCAGGATGACGCTGCCCGGCTTGATCGAGATCTTGTTGCCCACGGCCTGCGACAGGTCCTGGCGGTCCTGCTCCGGGTTCAGACGGCGCAGGATGGTTTCCACGTCGAGCACCTGGGCCAGACGGGCCGGCTGGCCCTCGGCTTCCGGCAGGCGGGCGATGCTGGTGACCATGCCGGTGCCGGCGGTGTTCTCCGCCGTCATGACCTGGCTCCAGTCGAGACGCACGATTTCTTCGACGCTCTCGACGGCAAACGCCTGCGTGGTGCGCGCAAATTCGGTCACCAGCATGATGTTCAGGCCCGTCTTGGGCGTGACACCGGTGATGCCCGGCAGATCGAGCACCTGGATGATGTGGCCACGCAGATTGACCACGCCCAGCACGTGCTGCGGTGCGCCGGCGACGGCGGTGATTTCGGGCATCGCCACGATCTCGCGTATCTTGAAGACGTTGATCCCGAACAGTTCGTTGTGGTTGCCCTGCGCGTCGCCACCGAGGCGGAACAGCAGCAATTCGAACTTGTTGGTTCCCGTCAGATTGCTGCGCTCATCGACTTCTTGTTGTACCGATTTCATGGCTGATCCTGTCAAAAGTAATGCTGTCCGGAAATCATTGTAGACGGGCTGCAGGTCCTTGGGTCATTACAGACCGAAAGCGTCGCAGATTTAGCGTCGGTCGGTGCAAAAAAACCACGAATTGTCACACCTACCGTTCCGGACTGCCATACAGTCGCTCGCCGTCCGGTGGCCATGTGGCGAAGAATACACCCGAACCTGTGCGCATGCGCCCCCTGTCAGCGCGCCTGCGATCCCGCGCAACCGGACCCGGCCGGCGGATTGCCCGCACTGCATAGCGCAGTATTGACAGGAGATTTAGAACAGCGCCAGTATCGTTTGGAGACGGATCAGGGATGGCGATTGCAGCACCATTAGCGAACTCGTTGGTGGAAGGGACAACCCATGCATCTATATGGCACATTCACCGTGTCAGCACTTGCCGCGACGCTCACGCTGTCCTCATGTGCCCAGCGACCGGCAGCTGTCGCCGAGCCGGCGGCACGGCCCATACCGTGGCCAGACACGTTGACGCCCCTCGGCGACGGGTATCCCGCAGCCGGTGCGCCCTGTCGGCGCGTCGGTGAAAGCGCGGCCACCATCGACTTTCTCGACCACACCGCCCTCCTCGTCGGGTGCCCGACACAAGGCGATGCGATGCAGCTCGGCAGCAAAGTCATCGCAACCGTCGACGGCATCACGCTGGTGTCGGTGCCGCTGCGCCCATGACACGTGTGTCCGGAGGCCCCATGTCGCATGCCCTTTTCGCCGCACTGTACGCCACCACCCTGCTGCTGGCAGCGCCCGCCGCAGCCCAGCAACAGACCAATGTCGTGTTCGCCCCTGGCCGCCACACCGTCACCCTGAGCGGCGCGATCAAGGGGGATGCCGACCACGGCTACCTGGTCGCTGCGCGCGCAGGACAAATGCTGACGGTGGATTTCAAGCCAACCAATGCATCGGCGTATATCAACGTCATTGCGCCGGACAGCACCGGCGAAGCATTGTTCGTGGGCTCATCAAGCGGCAATCACTTCGCCGCGCCGGTGCCGGTCGAGGGATCTTACCGTGTGCTCGTTTATCTGATGCGCAATGCCGCGCGCCGCAACGAGGTCGCCCGTTACACGCTGCGCATCGATCTTCGCGACACGTCAGCCCCCGCCATGTCAGCCGCCACCATGTCAGCCGCCAGCGCGCCGTCCGTTGGCGACGCGCTCGTTCCCGGCACCCGCTACCACGCGACAGCCGACATCACCTGCACGACGTCGGCGGGCGGCAGGCTTGGTCCCTGCAAGGCGGGTGTCATTCGCCGAGCGGGAGGCACCACGACCATCGAGCTCACCACGCCCGACGGGGGCCACCGGCGCATTTTCTTCACGAACGGGCAGGTAACGGGCAGCGATGCTGCGGCCGGCCTTGAGGTGTTGCGCCAGGATGACCTCCAGATCATCCGGATTGGCACCATCGAAGTCTATCGGGTCCCGGACGCGTTCGTCGGCGGCGGGTAAGCGAGCCTGCTGTCATACCGTGCCTCATTGTGCTTCACTGAGTCACTGCCAGCGACTGCCAACCAATGTGGGAGAAGCGACATGAAACACGTGCTCCGTATTCTGTTTGCCCTGACGCTGACGTTCTGCATGGCGCCATGGGCGCTGGCCGCCCCCGCCGCACAGGCGGCGATCGGTCAATGGGGCGTCGACACGGCCGGCCTGTCCACCACGGTGCGGCCAGGCGACGACTTCTACCGCTATGTGAATGCCGGGTGGCTCAAAACCGCCACGGCGCCGCCCGGTCTGCCGGCCATCGACTCCTTCGTCGAAGTTTATCTGTCCACCGAACAACGCGTGGCCGGCATCGTCGCACAGGCGCGCGAAACGACGGGGGCGCCCGGCAGCCCCGAGCAGCTGATCGGCGACTTCCACCGCTCGCATGCCGACCGGGCGCGCCGCGACGCGCTGGGCATCACGCCGATTGCCAGCACGCTCTCGATCATCGCAGGGACCACCGACAAGCGGGAACTGGCCCGGATCATGGCCTCCCCCTGGATCGACGGCTTCTTCCCGGCCAGCCCCACGACCGATGCGGCCGTCCCGACGCGGCAGATTGCGGCGCTCGGCGTCGGTGGCCTGACCATGCCGTCGCGCGACTACTACCTGACCGAGGCCGAGCCGTACATCGGGCACCGCAAGGCCCTGCTCGACTACATCGCAGCGAGCTTTCGCCGCGCCGGGTTTGCCGATGCCGATGCCCGCGCCAGCAAGGTGCTGGCGCTGGAAACCGCGATCGCCAGGCGGCACTGGACCGTGGCGCAACGCCGTGACGTGGTCCGGATGAACCGTGTCATGACGCCAGGCGAACTGAAGAAATACGCGCCGGGCTTCCCCTGGGATGTCTATCTGGCAGAACTGCAGTACAACAAGCAGCCGAAGTTCAAGGTCACGACCGATACGGCAGTGCGCGACCTGGCCCGGCTGTTTGCCGCCACGCCGGCCGCCGACCTCCAGACCTTCCTCGTCTTCAAGACGCTCGATGCCTGGGCCGATTCGCTGTCGGAACCCTGGGTGCAGGCGCATTTCGACTTCCACAGCAAGCGGCTGCAGGATACGCCGCAGCGGCGCCCCGCCGAACTCGAAAGCATCATGGCGGTGGGGTCGGCGCTGGGCGAAGAGATCGGCCGCATCTATGTCGCCCGGTATTTCGGGGCCGCGGAGCGCGCGCAGGTCGAAGAGATGGTGACGTATCTGCGCGCCACCTACCGTGACCGGATCAGCAAGCTCGACTGGATGGATGCGCCAACCCGCGCCGCGGCGCTGGATAAACTCGACAAGGTCACGCGCTACATCGGTTATCCCGAACGCTGGCATGACCGGTCGAACGTCCGCATTGCCGCCGATGACCTCGTCGGAAACTATCGCCGGCTGTTCGACTGGATGCGCGCCGACGACCTGCAAAAGCTGAATGAACCAACGCGAAAATGGGAGTTCCCTACAGCCCCCAGGAAATCAATGCGGGCTACACGCCATCGGCCAATTCGATCACGTTCCCTGCCGGGATACTCCAGCCGCCCTTTTTCGATCCGAACGCCGACGCTGCGGTGAACTTCGGCTCGATCGCGGCCGTCATCGGCCATGAATTCGGCCACGGTTTCGACGACCAGGGCAGTCGCTCTGACGGCGACGGCAAGCTGCGCGAATTGTGGTCAAAAGGGTCGCGCCGCGAATTCGAGAAGCGCACGCAGGGCCTGGTGGTCCAGTTCGACGGGTACGAGGTACTTCCCGGCCTGAAGATCAACGGCCGCCAGAACCTTGGCGAGAACATCGGCGACCTGGGTGGCCTGTCGGTTGCCTATGCGGCTTACCGCAGTTTCGTGCAAGAGAAACAAGGCGGCAATGCACCGATTCTTGATGGTTACACCGGCGACCAGCGCTTTTTCCTGGCCTGGGCACAGCTCTGGCGCAACATCACGAGCGAGGGCGAAACACGCCGCCGCACGCTGGCCGACCCGCACAGCCCCGGCGAGTTCCGGGTCAATGGCATCGTGCGCAATATCGACGCCTGGTACAAGGCATTCAATATCAAGCCAGCCGACAAGCTCTATCTCGCGCCGGAAAAACGGGTGAAAATCTGGTGAACCGGATCTGGTGAACCGGATCAGGGAACTACCCGATGCGCTGGCTTTCTTTGAAAGATGATTCCTGGGAGATCGCTAATGACGAAAACGATGCAGCAGTTTGTCGTGGCATGCGTGGCACTGGCCACTGCCTTACCCCCAACGGCGTCCATTGCCGCCAGCGCCGACGATTTGCGCGATCTGGTAGGCGCCCGCGCCGCCGGTGGCGAGAGCGAGCTCGAATCGCGGCGCTGGGTGTCGATCACCGGCCACCAGTCGGGCAGCGCTTCGTATACCTATTGGTGGAATGCCTCGCGCAAGCAGTGCGTGATGGTCAGGACGAGCGATGGCCGGTTTGCGGCAATCTCTGACGTGGCCAACGGCGATTGCAACCAGAAAAGTGACAACAACAATGCGGCAGTCGCGATCGGCGCCGTCGGCGCCATTGCGCTCATCGCAGCGCTGGCGTCACACAAGTCAGGTCACCACGACAATGGCCAGCACTACTCGGACCGGGAGCAGGAAGCCGATTACGAGCGCGGTTACAACGATGGCATCTACAACCAGCCGTATCACAACTATGCACGGCGGGATGCGTACAGTTCCGGCTACGAAAGCGGGGTCCGGCAACGGGGCCACAATTCGACCTACCGCGACGATCACCGCTGGGGCGGCGGTTATGCGCCGTCAGTCGACGTGTCCGACCTGAACGGTGCCCGCGCTTCGGGCGCAGAGAACAGCCTCGAGTCGCGCGGGTTCATCCGCGTCGATGGTTTCCAGTCGGGCGGCGATGGCAAAGGCACGATCTGGTGGAATGGCCGCACCCGACAGTGCCTGCAGGCCATCACGGTGGATGGCCGCGTCGACAGCCTGTCCGATATCGGCAGTCATCGGCGTTGCCGCTGACGTTGTACAGCGCCTCCTGCTAGGATGGCGCCCTCCGGGGCCGAACGTGCTCTGCCGGCAGCGAGGTATACTTGTGCAACTATTTCCACAAGGATACCTATGGCTGCATCACCTGCCAAGCGCCTGCACATCGGCGTCATCGGCGCCGGCACTGCCGGCCTGGCCACGGCAATTGCCTTCGCCCGTGCCGGACACACGGTCGACGTGTTTGAAAAACACCCGGCGCTGGCAACGCTTGGCGCCGGTGTGCTGATTCAGCCGCAGGGCGTGGCCGCGCTCGATGAACTGGGCGTGGGCGCAGCGTTCAACGCCATCAGCCTGCCGATCGATCGCCTCGTCGGCCAGTGCGAGCGTGGCTGGACCCTGGTCGACATTCCCTATACCGGCCTGCAGGCGCGCGCCGTCAGCCGATCGGCGCTGGGCGGCGTGCTGGAACGGGAATCCCACGCGCTGGGCGTGCGCCTGCACTTCGGCTGCGCCGTGGGCGCCATCGGCGTCGAGAACGGCGCTGGTACCGTCGATGCAGGTGGCGTGTTGCACCGCTTCGACCTTGTCGTGATCGCCAACGGCGCCTCGTCGATGCTGCCGGCGTCCACCGGCCTGGCGGTGGCCTCGCATCAGTACAAGTGGGGCGCGCTGTGGGCCCTGATCGACCTGGACGACTGGCCCAATGCGCATCTGCTGGCGCAGCGCTACGGCGGCACCGAGCGCATGTACGGCATCATGCCGACCGAGCGTGTGAACGGCGCGCTGCGCGTGTCGCTGTTCTGGAGTCTGCGCAGCGACCGCTATGACGCCTGGCGCGCCGCACCGCTGGATGACTGGAAACGCGAACTGCTTGCGCTCTGGCCCGAATCGAAGCCGGTCGTGGACCGCCTCCATTCGCACAGCCAGCTGGCGTTTGCCCGCTACCACCACGCGCGGCCGTCACGGCTGGCATCCGGCCCGATCTGCATCGTCGGCGACGCCGGCCACGCCATGAGTCCACAACTGGGCCTGGGCACGACGCTGGCGGTGCAGGATGCGCTGGTGCTGGCCCGTTGCGTCGAAGTGCATGGCGCGGCCGCCGGGGCACTGCGCTACTCGGCCAGCCGCCTGCGCACCGTACGCGCCTACCAGGCGCTGAGCCGGACGCTCACACCATGCTTCCAGTTTGACGGCAAGGGATTTTGGCGCGACCTGCTGTTTGCCGGCGCGCTGAAGGTCCCCGGCAGCCGCTACCTCATGTACCGCAGCATTGCCGCGCCGCGCCGCTGCCTGCGCCAGGCCTGGGCCGCAGCCTAGAACAATGCGCCCTGCCCACTGGTGATGTGGCGGGTGAGATTGGCGAAACTGTCGCCCAAAAACGGCAGGATCGCGTCCGCGATGGGTTCGAGCTGGCGCGTCAGGTAATGCTCGTAATCGATCGGCGAGCGGCGCAGCTCCAGCGGCTCGGGCCCCTCGTGCGTCATTACGTAGCGGATCCAGCCGCCCTTGCGGTATAGCGCGTGGCGGCCGTTGCGCAGGTGGTGTTCGTCGGCCATGCGCGCGGCGCGCACGTGCGGCGGGACGTTGCGTTCGTAGTCGTCCAGCGCCCGCCGCAGCCGCTTGCGGTACACCAGATCGTCATCGCAGTCGCCGCGCAGCATCCGCGCCACCAGCTCGCGCACGAAGTCCTCGTACGGCTCACCCTTGAAAATCCGCTCGTACAGGCCTTGCTGGAACTGCTGCGCCAGGGGCGTCCAGTCGCTGCGCACCGTCTCCAGCCCCTTGTAGACCATCTCGTCGCCGCCTTCAGGCGTGGTGGCTAGCCCGGCGTAGCGCTTCTTGCTGCCCTCGTCCGAGCCGCGCACGGTGGGCATCAGGAAGCGCCGGAAGTGCACGTCGTATTCCAGTTCAAGCGCGCTCTCGATGCCCAGTTCATCTGCCAGATGCGTCTTCCACCAGCCGTTCACATGATTGACCAATGTGTTCCCGATGCGGCGCGCATCGTCTTCGGTATGCGCTCTGCCCAGCCAGACGAAGGTCGAATCGGTGTCGCCGTAGATCACCTGGTAGCCCTGCTCTTCAATCAGCGCGCGCGTGCGGTGCATGATGTCGTGGCCGCGCATCGTGATCGACGAGGCCAGGCGCGGGTCGAAAAAGCGGCAGCCCGTCGTACCGAGCACGCCGTAGAAGGCATTCATGATGATCTTGAGGGCCTGCGACAGCGGCGCATTCTGCGCCTTCTTGGCCGCTTCCCTGCCCGCCCAGACTTGCGTGACGATGTTCGGCAGGCAGTGCCGGGTGCGCGAAAAGCGCCCACCCCGGTAGCCAGGCACCGTGGTCTCTTCGGGCTCGCGCAGGCCCTCGATCAGGCCCAGCGGGTCGATCAGGAAGGTGCGGATGATCGACGGATACAGGCTTTTGTAGTCCAGCACCAGCACCGAGTCGTACAGGCCCGAGCGTGAATCCATCACGAAGCCGCCCGGGCTGTCGGCGCCCTCGACGTCGCCGATATTCGGCGCCACCCGGCCCTGACGGTGCAGCAGCGGCATGTACAGGTGCTCAAACGCGGCCACCGAGCCGCCGCTGCGATCGGCCGCCAGCCCCGTCACGCTGGCCCGCTCGAGCAGGAAGTCGAGCAGCCGGGTCTTGTCAAAGATGCGGGTGACCAGCTCGCAATCCATGACGTTGTAATAAGCCAGCGCCGGCTTGTCCTCGTTGAACATGCGGTCGATTTCGGCCATGCGGTCATGGGGATTGTCGATCGCCTTGCCAACGCCCAGCAGCGTGCGCGAGACGTTTTCAAGACTGAACGACGGGAAGGTCCAGGTGGCCGAATGCAGCGCGTCGATGCCGTCGATGACGAGGCGCCCGGCGATGCAGATGAAGTAGTGTTCCTGGCCGCCGCGATTGCCACCGCCATTGCCACCGCCATTGCCACCGCCTTTGCCACCGGCCTCGCGCCACTCGATCGCGCTGCCGTCGCGGCCCAGGCGCAGCGGACGCTTCATGCCCTCGGCATGGCGCTGCAGCACGCGCATGTCGAACTGGATCACGTTCCAGCCGATGATCGCGTCCGGGTCGTGCTGCACGAACCACGCTTCCATGCGATCGAGCAGCTCGCGCCGCGTGGCACAGTATTCGAGCTCGTAATCGCGCGGGCCATCAATGCCATTGGGTGGTCCCAGCATGTACACCTGACGCTGCCCGCACCCTTCGAGCGCGATCGAGCGCAGCTCGCCCTGGAACGTGGTCTCGATATCGAGCGACACGGTGCGGATGGTCGGCCGGTAGCCGGGCGCGGGCTTCATCACGCCATCGACCAGCAGGTGCGGATTGCCCTCGACCGGCTGTCCCGCAAACACGACGGGCGCGGTGATGAAACGCTCCATCAGGTAGCGCTCGGGCGGGCGCACATCGGCCTCGAATACGTCCAGGCCATGCTGGCGCAGGCGCCGTTCGATCTGCATCAGCTGACGGTATTTGCGGCAGTACAGCCCTGCGACGGGCCGGTGCTGGAAGTCGAGCAGGTCGAGCGGGCGCAATTCCCAGCCCCGTTCATCCTGCAGCAGCTGTTCGACAGTGCCGCGCTGCGCTTCGGGAATGAAGGCGACCGGGGTCTGCACCGGGATGCGCACGCAGCGCGGGCCGGCGTCGGTGGCGAGCCAGAACTCGACTTCGCAGCCGGCAGGCGTGTCGCGCCAGTGGCGCGTCAGCAGAAAGCCGGTGCTGTCCAACGCCGCATCATCCATGTCAGCGATAGCGTTCCAGCTCGGCCTCGGAAAAACCGGCGGCGCGGCGCCCTTCGATATTGAAAGGCCCCTTGAGCACGGGCGCCTTGTAGCGCACCGTGAGTTCGTCGTAGGTGGCGATCGGCTCGAGGCCGCGCGCCAGGCACAGCTCGAGGTACCAGCGGTTGCCGATTTCAACGTGTCCCACTTCGTCGACCAGCAGGCGGTCGAGGATCAGCGCCGCAGCCAGGTCGCCCGCCTGCGCGATCTTCTTGCGCAGCGGCGGAATCGCGTCCAGGCCGCGCGCTTCGAGCGTGCGCGGCACCAGCGCCATGCGCGCCAGCACGTCGTCACTGGTCTTGGCGACCATCTCCCACAGGCTGTCGTGGCCCGGGAAGTCGCCGTACGCATACCCGAGTGTGCCCAAATGATCGCTCAGCATCGTGAAATGCAGCGCCTCTTCATCGGCCACCAGCAACCAGTCGAGATAGTATTGCTCGGGCATCCCATCGAAGCGCCACAGGGCGTCGAGCGCCAGATTGACGGCATTGAACTCGATGTGCGCCAGCGCGTGGACCAGCATCGCACGCCCTTCCGGCGTGCCCATCGAGCGGCGCCCGACCTGCAACGGTGGCACTAGTTCCGGGCGCGCCGGACGGCCCGGGATGCCGGGCGGCGCCATCATGACAGCCTGGGTGTCGATGGCGACCTGACCGGCCTTGCACGCTGCAGACAGCGCGGCGACCGCCCTGGCTTTGGCGGCGGGGTCGGCATCGAGCAGTGCATGCAGCGCGGCGGCGCGGAGTTCCATGGTGTGGCCTAGCAAATCGAGAGCAGCATTTTACTCAATCTACCATCGTTGATGGTTCCCAATTCATCCGCAACCATGGCTTGGGATACTCGACATCGAGAAACTGCCAGGACATCTACAACATATGCGCTTCTGTCTGTACATTTACCTGATCGCAGCCTTGCTCGCCGGCTGTCGCGATTCTGTCGAAGACCAGGCAAAGGAGTTCGGTGACCGTGAGTTTACAACGGTTGTCTGGGCCAAGGCCTCAGACTTGCAGCGGGGAGAGATGACGGCATCGCTGCTAAAGAAACATGATTTGAAGCGGTCGAACGGCAGTGACATCGTGGCCCTGCTCGGCCGCCCTACTGGCTACTATGACTATGACACCAATCCTGCGTACGTCGTCGGGCCAACAACCGTCGAAAGCGTGTATACAAAAGGCTATTTGCTGGTGTTTGAAACCGACAAGGAAAACGGCAAGGTAGAGCGCATATTCTTCGTGCCGGACGTCGAGTGATGTCGCAGCGCTAATCTCGCTACATCTGCCTGAACAAATGCGCATATACGGGACTGACACGCGGCTTTTCCGGCCGGCCACGCAGTGTCAGCATCACCTTGCCCAGATCATCGCGCACCGCGCTGGTCACGCATCCCATATTGACCACCGTGCTGCGACTTACCTGACGAAACTGCGCGCTGTCGAGCTGCGGCAGCAGTTCCTTCAGCGGCACCCGGATCAGCGCTTCGGCGTCCGCCGTGACCACATTGACATACTTGTCGATCGCCTGGAAGTAGACGACGTCTGGCACCGGGATCATGCGCACCGCGTTGCCGACCGCCGCCCGGATCGTCGTCAAACGCTCGCTTGGTGCGGCGCGTGGCGCCAGCGCCTGCAATTGCCCGAGCAGCTGGCCCAGCGCATCCGGCGCCAGCGCCGTGCGCGTCTCCAGCGCCCCACGCAGGCGCTCGACGGTCTTGCCCAGCCGCGCGCTGCTGACCGGCTTGAGCACGTAGTCGAACGCCGCGTGCTCGAACGCCTGCACCGCGTAGTCATCAAACGCGGTAACGAACACGATGTGCGGAAACGGCGCCGGTCCGTCCCACCGCTCGGCCAGTTCTTCGGCCACTTCCAGACCGCTCTGGCCCGGCATGCGGATGTCCAGGAACAGCACGTCCGGTCGCAGCGCCAGCGCCTGCTCCACGGCGACCACGCCGTTGGGTGCGGTCGCGACGATGTCGAGGCCGGGCCACAGGCCTTGCAGTGTCCTGGCCAGCGTGGCGGCCAGGATCGGTTCGTCTTCGGCAATCAGTGCACGGGTCATTGTTCGAACTCCAGAGGCAGGGTCAATCGGGCCAGCGTGCCTTGCGGCGGCGCCGAATTCAAAATCATCGATGCGCGTTCACCATACAGGGCGTCGAGCCGTTCACGCGACGTGGCCACGCCGACGCCACCACCACGCCGCGCAGGCGCCTGGCCCAGACCCGGACCCAGACCCAAACCGGTATCGCGGACGTCGAGCACCAGGCTGTCGCCTTCGATGGCCGCGCTGATGGTGATCTCGCCACCGTCGATCTTCGGCTCCACGCCGTGCACGATCGCATTCTCGACCAGCGGTTGCAACAGCATCGTGGGCAGGCGCGCGGTGCGCAGCGCCGGCGGCAGGTCGAGCCGGTAACGCAGCCGCTCGCCCATGCGCACGCCCATCAGGCCCAGGTACGCCCCCATGGCCGTGAACTCCTGCTCGAGCGTCGTGGTCTCGCTGCGCGATACGCTCAGCGTGGCGCGCAGATACTGGATCAGCTGGTCGAGCATGTCGCTGGCCCGCGCCGGGTCGAGCGCGATCAGCCCCTGCAGATTGGCCAGCGTATTGAACAGCATGTGCGGCTCGATCTGGGCCTGCAACAAGCGCAACTGCGCCTGCAATGCCTGGCGTTCGATGACCTGCGCGCGCAGGTCTGCCGCGGCCTGCTCTTCCTGGGCGCGCCGCATGCGTTCGCGGTTCCGGATCAGCACGACCATCAGTGTCGTGCCCAGGAAGGTGAAGACGATCATGCTGATGCGGTCTGCGGAAGGATATTCCGCCAGCGTGGGCGTACGAATGCCGAGCAACAGCCCGGCCGTGTACAGGCCGGTGAAGTGGGCAACCGGCGCCGCCAGCACCGCCAGCGCAGCGAACATGGCCCATTCGCGCAGACGCCAGACCGGCCGCTTGATGAACAGCAGCCGCCCGCCGTACACGATCGTGAAGGCCACGATGCCGATCAGGACCGATACCAGCATGTTTTCGAGAAAGCGTCCCGTGACCAGACTGATGAAACATGCCAGCAGCGCGCTGATGCCGATCGACAGCGGAAAATCGGTCAGTACGCGCCGCAGGCGCGCACGTCGTTGCTGGTGAATCGGCGGGGAGATGCTGGCCATGTGGACTCGCTTCAGAAAATCACGGTAATAAGGACAGGGACAATCCATTGTGCCGAGCCGGCGTGCCAGCGGCAAGGGACGGTGCGATGAATTGGCAAAAGGCGGGAGTGAACCCGGCCCCGAAGAGCGCGATGGCCCGATTCGCTAGCGTGCCCATCATTAAATTCTCCGAATTCATTTATGCTGGCCGCATCCATTCACAACGCTACAAGGACGCCATGCACCAGTTATTCTCGCCATTCAAGCTCGCTTCTCTCCCTCTCGTCAACCGCGTCGTGATGGCGCCCCTGACCCGGGCCCGTGCGCCGGACGACGTCGCCACTGAAACCGTCGCGCTGTATTACACCCAGCGCGCCACCGCTGGCCTGATCGTTAGCGAAGGCACGCCCATCTCGCGCGAAGGCCAGGGTTACCTGTTCAATCCCGGCATCTACACGCCGGCGCAGATCGCCGGCTGGCGCCTGACGACCCAATCCGTGCATGCCATTGGCGCGAAGATGTTCGCGCAGCTCTGGCACGTGGGCCGCGTGTCGCACCCGAGCATCCAGACCGATGGCATCGATCCGGTCAGCGCCAGCGCGAAAACCGCGCAAGGCGCCATGGCCTATGGTGTCAAGGATGATGGCACGCCGGGCATGGTGGCCACCACCCAGCCGCGCCAGCTTGCGACCGACGAGGTGGCGCGCGTGGTGCAGGATTTTGCCAACGCCTCTGCCAATGCCATCGAGGCCGGTTTCGACGGCGTCGAGATCCACGGCGCCAATGGCTATCTGCTGGAGCAGTTCCTCAACCCGCTGGTCAATGACCGCGACGACGAATACGGCGCAGCCACGATGGACAACCGCCTGCGCTTCGCACTCGAAGTCGTCGACGCTGTCGTCGCCCGCATTGGTCGCGAACGCGTGGGCATCCGCCTGTCGCCCTACGGCCGCCTGTTCGACATGCCGCTGTACGACGACATCGACGCCACCTATACGGCGCTGGTCGCCGCGCTCGGCGAACGCCGCATCGCCTATGTCCACATCATGGACCAATCCGGCTACGGCATGGGCGACAAGGCGTCCGGGCCGACCGTGTCCGACAAGATCCAGGACTTGCTGCGCGCCTTCCGCCCCACGCTGCCCGAAACTGCACTGATCCTGGCTGGCGGCATGACGCGCGAGCGCGCCGACAAGATGATCGACGATGGTGTGATCGACCTGGCCGCGTTCGGCCAGCCGTTCATCTCGAACCCCGACCTGGTCGCGCGCCTGCGCAACGGCTGGCCACTGGCCGAGCCGGACCGCAGCACCTACTACGGTGGCGATGCCAAGGGCTATATCGATTACCCGCCGTACGCAGCGCAGGCCTGATCGCAGGGTGGGCTGAAACGGGAAGCGCCAGCACGGCGCTCTCACCGGGTGGATGCACATATCCCGGTTGACCCGCTTCGTCCCACCATGTCATATTGCCATCCTCATCAATCCACGGAAGTCCTCGCATGCGTCACCTTGCCTCCGCGCTGTCCATTTCCATCGCCCTCGCCCTGACCGGGTGCGCCACCTCGGCCCAGGGGCCGCAGACTTCTGGGCGCGATGCGCTGACCTCCAGCATCTCGGCCGACTCGCTGCGTGGCCATCTGTCGTTCCTGTCGTCCGACCTGCTCGAAGGGCGCGGCACGCCGTCGCGCGGCGTTGACCTGGCGGCCGAATACATCGCGGCGCAGTTCCGCCGCGCGGGGCTCGAGGCGGCGGGCGACGACGGCTACTTCCAGACCGCGAACTGGCAATACGCCAAGCGCACCCCGCAGGACATCGCGTTGACGGTGACGGCTGGCGGCAAGACCATGACCCTCGACGGCACGGGCGCATCGGCCAACTTCGTCGATCCGGTCACGCTGGCCCGCACGCCTGCCGTCTTCATGACCTGGCAGGCGGCGCTGGACGATCCGGATAAAGCCAACGGCAAGGTGCTGGTCGTGCCGGCCGCCGCGATCCCTGGCGCAGGCGCCGCGCTGCAAGCCAAACTGAAAAGCAAGCCGGCGCTGATCGTCCTGATCGACCGCGAACGGCGCCAGGCGCGCACGCAGGGCGGCTGGCTGATCGACCCGAGCGTGGCAGTGGCAAAAGGTGGCGCGCCGGTCGTGCTGGTGCATGCAGCCGATGCCGCGACCGCGCTCGAACAGGGCGGCGCGACCGTCGCTGCGAAGATCGTCGCACCCGGGATCGCTCCGACCAAGCTGCGCAACGTGATCGGCGTGCTGCGCGGTTCGGACCCGGCCCTGAAAAGCACCTACGTGATGCTCAGCGCGCACTACGACCACCTGGGCATCCGCGACGGCGAGATCTTCAACGGCGCCAACGACGATGGCAGCGGCACCGTGTCGGTGATCGAGATCGCCGCGAGCATGGCGGCGCAAAAGGAACGGCCGCGCCGCAGCATCGTGTTCGTCGCACTGTTCGGCGAAGAACTGGGCCTGCTCGGCTCGCGCTACTACGCAAAGCATCCCGTGTTCCCGCTGAAGGACACCGTGATGAACCTGAACCTCGAGCAGCTTGGCCGCACCGACGACAGCGAAGGCCCGCAACTGCGCTCCGCCACGATGACCGGCTTTGACTATTCGACCGTGGGCACGACGCTGCAACGCGCGGGCGAGCAGACCGGCATCCGCTTCTGGAAGCATCCAACCAACAGCGACCGTTATTTTGCGCGCAGCGATAACCAGGCGCTGGCCGATGCCGGCGTGCCGGCCCACACGCTGTGTGTGGCGTTCGGCTTCCCCGATTACCACGGGAAGGACGACACCTGGGACAAGGTCGACTACGACAACCTGGCCAGCGTGAACCGCATGATCGCCGTGGCGTTGCGGGACATCGCCAACGATCCGGTCAAGCCGGCGTGGACGGCCGTGCCCAACGCGGCCAAGTACCGCGCCGCGGCAGCCGCGCTGCAATCGTCGAAGTAAGGGTAGCCCAATGATGCTGGCCAGCCTGGCGCTCCGCCCGCCCGGCAGCGCTGCGCCGCAGGCGGTCGATCGACTCACGCTGACAACCGGCGTGGGGATCGATGGCGACCGCCACCGCGATCCGGCATCGCCACGCCAGCTGCTGCTGGCGAGCGGCGCGACCTATGCCGACCTGGGGCTTGCGCAGTATGCGCTGCGCGAAAACCTGCTGCTCGATACGCCCATCGACGCCCTGCCCTCCGGCACCGTGCTGCAGATCGGCGACGGGGCGCAGGTACGCCTGATGTTCGCGTGCGAAGCGTGCGGCCGGCTTGACCTGCATGGCGCGCACGTCGCCGCCCGCATTGGCGCCCGGCGCGGCGTGCTGGCGCGCGTCGTGCAAGGGGGCGCTATCCGTACCGGCGATACGGTACGCGATCTGGGGCCATTGCTGCCGGCGTGGTCGGACGACTGGCACGAACGCGTCGCGCAGGTGATCGACGCGATGCCGCCTGACACCGTGATCGAGTACGCGCTACTGGCGCGCCTGGCCGGGATCCAGTCGACATACTGCCGCGCCTTCCCGCGCTTTTTGGCGTCACTTGGTCCGGCGTATGCGAGCAGAGCGCTTGCGGCACGCGCCGCGTCGCCGCTGGCGCGATGGGATGGCAGCGGCCTGTTCGACGCGCGTTTGGACCAGGGACCTGGGCCGGACGCAAAACTAAATTGTTGTTAAGTTATCTAGCGCACAGCCGATGAATTCTGGAAATGTTTTAATGCTTCTGTCGCGCACGATTGCGGTCGGGGCGTGAGTCAAAAAATTGGCAGCTGGTGTAAGCTGAATGACAACATTTAATTTTAAGGAGCACCCCATGAAAACCACGATTACCATTTCCGCCCTGATGCTGAGCGTCGCGATGCTGGCCGGTTGCAACAAGAACGACAATATGGGCCCTGCACAAGAAGCCGGCGCTGCCGTCGACAACGCAGGCGCCAAGGTTGCCGAAGAATCGAAAGAAGCCGCTGCTTCGGTCGATGCAGCTGCTGAACGCGCTGGCGACAAGATGGAAGTTGCCGCTGACAAGGCTGAAGCCAATATGGACGCTGCTGGTCAGCGTATCGATGCCGCAACTGACCGCGCCGGCGCACGTATCGATGCTGCTGGCGCAGAAGTGCGTCAGGAAAGCCGCGAAGCTGCTGCTGCCGCTAAAGAAGCGACCAGCAACGCCACCGCCGCTGCTGGCCGTAGCGTCGAGCGCGCTGGCGAAAAAATGCAGGACGCTTCGAAGTAATTCGCACGAATTAGTTCGACCAGCAGTCCTGTCATGCGCAAGCCGCGACCCGGGCAACCGGTGTCGCGGCTTGTTCACATTCAGGATTCTACAGCGCAACTAGCGTATCGAATTTCGCCAGGCAAACTGGTTGGTTCGCCTCTCAAAACCTTGTGTACCGGTTTCGACACGTTTCTTGCCCGAGTTAGCGAAGTCGTGGCCCGAACTCGAATACCTGTTGACACTGTCAAACTGAAAAACCTACAGTTTCATTATTGAAGATCTGGTTCCGCAAAGAGAAACCCGCTTCATGGATCGGATGCCGGCCATCGTTGTGGCCAGCGACGACCCGGCACCATCACAATAATGGAGACAGACCGAGTGAAGAAACACATCATCGCAATGGCGGCGCTATGCGCCTGCGTGTCAGCTGCACCAAGCGCGTCCGCGCAATCGGCCATTACCCTGTACGGCATCATCGATGCCGGCCTGACCCGCCTGACCAACGACGGCCCGCAAGGCGACCAGACCAAGGTAGACACCGGCCAGATGCAGGTGTCGCGCTGGGGCATCAAGGGCCAGGAAGATCTGGGCGGCGGCATGAAGGCGCGCTTCGGCCTGGAGGGCACGCTGCTCAATGACACGGGCGGCGCCGGCGTCCCGTTTGGCACACCGTCCAGCACGAGCCTGTTCGACCGCGAAGCCACGGTCGGCATCGTCACCAACTACGGCGCGATCGACATCGGCCGCCAGAATATCGTCGGCATCATGTCGGTCGGCATGGCCGATCCGCTGGGCCTGGGCTTTGCTTCCAGCAGCCCGAACGTGCTGTTCTCGGCGATGAACAACGCCGCCGTGTATGCGCCCTACGGCGCGAACAATGGCGGCACGGCCCTGCGCCAGAACAACTCGGTCAAGTACACCTCACCCGTCTTCAAAGGCTTGAGTTTCGCCCTGATGCGCGCATTCGGCGAGCAGGCGGGCAATGCGCAGAAAAGCTCGTACCAGGGCGGCGCGCTGCTCTACAACACCGGCAAGCTGGCCGTTGCCGGCGCCTACGCGCGCATGAAGAACATCACCGACACCGATCTGCTCACGTCGCACGCGTATGGCGTCAAGTACGCGTTCCCGGCGGTGACGCTCAAGTCGACCTACTCGTGGAACGAACTGCGCAGCACCGGCCGCAAGATCGCGGTGCTCGGCGTTGGCGCCGATGTGCCGGTGGCGCCGGCCTTCCTGCTTACGGCCGCGGCCTACCAGGTCAAGCGCTCGGGCGACCTGAAGGACGATGCACAGCAATTCATCCTGATCGGCCGCTATCTGATGAGCAAGCGCACGACCGGCTACGTCTCGGTGGGCCACGCGGCGACCGACAGCATCGTCCAGACCGACCAGATCAACCTGGCCCAGAACTTCGTGGCGGTCGGCAGCGACTCGGCCAACCGGTTCACGATGGGCATCATGCACATGTTCTGATGACGACACACGACGACGCGCATTCCGTACCACCTTCCGCCCCACCCGGCTTCGAACGCCTCAACCGCGGCGGGCCGTATATGGCCAATCTGGGCGAGCTGTATTGCCGCAAGGTTGAGGCCGAGCGCGAAGGCGAGATCGTGTTCGCGATGCGCATCGAGGACAAGCACACCAATATGCGCGGCATCGCCCATGGCGGGATGCTGGCCAGTCTGGCCGATTCCGCGCTTGGTCTCGGCTTGACGCTGTATTGCGAAGGACGCCAGTCATTCGTGACCGTCAACCTGAGCACCGATTTCATCGACGCGGCCAGGCCCGGCGACTGGGTCGAAGCGCATGTCGAGGTACAGAAACTGGGCAAGCGGATGGCGTTCGCCAACTGCTTCCTGCAGGTCGGCGCGCGCCGCATCCTGCGCGCCAGCGGCGTGTTTGCGGTGATGAACGCGTTGAACCCCGACCAGCTGGCAGCCGGGTACTGAGCGTCGCCTGATTACGACTCGAGGCGCCGGGCGACCTCGATCAGGCGCGGGCGCACTTCATCGAGCAGGAAGGCGGTCGATACGCTCGACGAGGGGCCGCCGCAATTGATCGACATGATCTGGCTGCCGCCGATCGGCATGAAGCCGACTGCGATCCCGTTGACGTCCTTCTGCCAGTCGCCGAACGAGGTCGTGCAGCCATACGTCTCGTAGTCGCTCAAGCCCTTGGCCAGACCCGTGCGCATGGCCTCGAACGCGGTTTCGTCCAGCTCCAGCGACCGGCTGAGGATATCCCGGCGTTCATTCTCGGCAGCCCGCGCGAGGTAGGCGCGGCCGATCGCCGATGTCGCCAGCGGCATGCGCGAGCCGACCTGCAGCGCCAGCGCCAGCGCCGCGCTGCTGCGGCACACCTCCACATAAATCATCGACAGCCGGTCGCGCATCGCGATCGACACGGTGGTGCCGGAAAATTCGGCCAGCTCCTGCATCATCGGGCGCGCCAGCTGGCGGATATCGAGCCGGGCCAGCATCGCGCTGCCCAGGCCCAGCGTGGCGCTGCCGAGCGTATAACGCCCGCCCGGCTCCTGCGCCAGGTAGCCGAGCGTGGTCAGCGTGTAGGTAATCCGGGTGACGGTGGACTTAGGCAAGCCGCAGCGCTCGGCGATCTGCTGGTTGCTCAGTCCCTTGTCGGCTGAGCGAAAGCAAGCCAGGACCTCGAGACCGCGTGCCAATGCCGTGATGAAGTAGCGCTCTTCGGCGCCGCGCGGTGCATCGGCCGCATCATGCGCCTGGACATCATCAGGAAGGGTGTCGCTTACTGGCATGGGAAAGCCCCGGATAAGAATGGTGGTCAAATTCCATTCTAATCCAGTTCATTTCGCCATGCAAAACCGGCAAGCACTAACAATGCGTATTGACGTTGTTAAACGACACCACGCTCCCGCAAGCCGGCCAGCGTGTCTGCCGACAGACCGAGCAAATCCTGCAGCACGTCATCCGTCCCCTCGCCCAGGCACGGCGGCGCGCTGCGTACCGGCAGGCGTTCGCCATCGAAGCGATAGGGCGAGGCCAACACGGGAACAGTGCCCACAACGGGATGCGGCATGTCCTTGACCAGGCCGCCCTGCTGCGCACGGGTCGACGTCAATGCCTCATGCAGCCCGGCGACCTCGCCACACGGGATACCCACCCGGCTCATGTACGCAAGCAGATCGCTGCGTGTGCGCTGCGCCAGTTCGCGTTTTATCTCGGGCATCAGTTCATCGCGGTGCTGCGTGCGCGCCAGGTTGGTCTTGAAACGCTCATCCAGTGCGATGTCGGGGCGCTCGATCACGTCGTTGCAGAAGCGTATGAACTGGCTGTTATTGCCCACCGCAACGACCAGTGGACCATCCTTTGCCTCATACACGCCATACGGCATGATCGATGGATGCGCATTGCCGTAACGCGGCGGATCGTTCCCGCGCAGCAGCGCTTCCAGACCGTAGTAGGCAGTGATCATCAGGCCGCAGTCGAACAATGCCATGCCGATGTGGCGGCCCTTGCCCGTCTTTTCGCGCTCGTACAGCGCCGCCAGCACGCCCTGCGCCGCGTACATCCCGGTCATCATGTCGACTGCGGCCACGCCGAATTTCAACGGCGGCTGGGTCGGCTCGCCATTCAGCGCCATCAGGCCTGATTCGCCCTGGATCACCAGGTCGTAGCCGGGCCGCGCGGCTTCCGGGCCGGTGCGGTCGTACCCGGTGATCGAGCAGTAGATCAGGCCTGGCTGCTCTTCTTTCAGGGCGTCGTAGCCCAGGCCCAGCCGCTCGATGTCGCCGAACTTGAAGTTCTGGATCACGATGTCGCTCTTGCGGATCAGATCCCGCGCGATGGTCTGGCCTTCGGGGGTTTTCAGGTCGAGGCACACCGAACGCTTGTTGCGGTTGACGCTGTTGAAGTACGCGGTTTCGGTGGCGCCGATGCGCATGCCCCAGTCGCGCGTATCGTCGCCGCGCTCGGGATGCTCCACCTTGATCACTTCGGCGCCCAGGTCGCCCAGCACCATCGCGCACCAAGGCCCGGCCAGCACACGGGAGAAGTCCAGCACGCGCACGCCGGACAGAGGCAAAGCAGATTTGTCAGTCATAACACTCCAGATACCCGGCTGCTCTACAGGGAGCCGGCAAACATCATTCTTGTGGCCGACCCGTGGCTGCAGCGCCCCGCAGCGCCGCGAAAGCGGGCGCGCGTTTCTCGAAGAAGGCAGCAATGCCTTCCTGCGCTTCGTCGTCGCCCTGCGACTGCACCATCAGCGCGGCTTCCAGGTCGAGCTGGTCGGCCAGGCTTGCGGCCCCGGCATTCTCGCACAGCACCTTGATGCGCCCATTGGCATTGACTGGCCCGGCGGCCACGCGAGCAGCCAGCGCCAGCGCCTCCGCCAGTGCCTGCCCCGGCGCGGCCAGGCGGTTGACCGCGCCCAGCGCATAGAGGCGCGGGGCCGGCAGGCGCTCGCCCAGCAGGCAGAGCTCGGTCAGCAACTGGCGCGACATGCAGCGCGCCAGAAACGCCGTCGCGCCGCCATCCGGGCTCAGGCCAACCTTGACATACGCCATCGAAAAGAAAGCATCGTCAGCCGCGACCACCATATCGCACGCCAGCGCCAGGGACAGGCCGGCGCCGGCCGCCCCACCCTCGACCGCGGCAATGACCGGCTTCGGGCAGGCGCGCAGCGCGCGCACCAGATCGTGCAGGCGTTCGACCTTTTTGCGTCGCTCATCCGGCGCCAGCGCGCGGCGCGTGGCCAGCTGGCGCAAATCGCCACCGGCGCAGAAAAAGTCGCCATCGCCGACCAGCACGATGGCGCCGATGGCCGGGTCCTGCGCCGCCTGTTCAAGCGCGGCCGGCAGCGCGTCGTACAGCGCCGGGGTGATCGCATTCTTCGCCGCCGGATTGCTGTTGACGAGAATGCGCACCGCGCCGTCGGTGCGCATCATGAGGCCGGGGGCGGTCATGCGGCTGCGGTCTCGCTGGTTTCAGTGGACTGGCGCCCCAGTGCGATATAGCGCGCCAGGTGATGGTCTTCGTCGCCCAGCTGATGGTCGATCATGACCAGGCGCTTGGCGTAGTGCGCCATCGGCAGCTCCCAGGTCATGCCGATGCCGCCGTGCAGCTGGATGCATTCTTCCGCCACCAGCGTGCCGATACGGCCGATACTGGCCTTGGCGGCCGACAGGCTGCGCTCGCGCGTGATGCGGTCGGCGTCCAGGGCAGACGCGGCATTGATCACCGCCGAGCGGGCCTGCTCGATCTCCAGCAACAGGTCGGCCATGCGATGCTGCAGCGCCTGGAAGCTGCCGATCACGACCCCAAACTGCTTGCGCGTGCGCAGGTAGTCCAGCGTTGCTTCCTTGGCCGCTTCCATAGCGCCGAGGGCTTCCGCGCACAGGGCCAGCACGCCGCGGCCCACGGCGCGCTCGAGCGCCGCAAAACCGTGACCCGGCTCACCGAGCAGTGCGTCGGCACCGACCCGCACGCCGCTGAAGGTCAGCTCGGCCACACGGCCGCCGTCCATCGTCGGTGTGCCCACCATCGACAGGCCGGCCGCATCGCCAGGGACCAGGAACAGTGAAATGCCCGCTTCGTCATCGATCGCGCTAGAGGTGCGCGCCGACACGACGATCCACTGCGCGTGTTCGGCGTTGGCCACCACGGCCTTGGCGCCGTCGATCACCCAGCCATCGTCGTCGCGGCGCGCAGAGGTCGCCACGCGCGCAAGTTCGTAATGCGCGCCCGGTTCGTCGTGGGCAAACGCGGCGATGACTGACGCATCGGCGATGCTGGCCAACACTTCTTTCTGCGCGTCGCTGCCGGCTGCCGCGATGGCTTCGGCTGCCAGCACGGCGCTGCCCAGCAGCGGCTCGAGCACCAGGCCACGGCCCAGCGCCTCGAACACGACCGCGATGTCGAATCCGGCCCCGCCAAAGCCGCCGTCTTCTTCGCGCAGCAGCATGCCCACCACGCCCAGTTCGGCGAACTGCTGCCACATGGCGTTGGAAAACCCTTCCGGCGAGGCGGCGATCTTGTGCCGCGCTTCGATGTGGTATTGCTGGGCGATGAAGCGGTTCAGGCTATCGGCCAGCATGCGCCGTTCTTCTGTATGTTCGAAGTTCATGTCGCTTGCCCTTACAGTCCGAGGATCATCTTGGAGATGATGTTTTTCTGGATCTCGTTGGAGCCGCCGAAGATCGACAGCTTGCGGTTGTTGAAGTATTGCGCCGAGGCGGCGGCCGCAAAATCCGGGCCGAAACTTGGGCCATCATTGGCCGCGTCGAGCATGTCCTGCGTGAACGGGCGCGCGTACACGCCCATCGCGCGCCGCGTCAGCGCATTGATCTCCTGGCGGATCTCGGTGCCGCGAATCTTGAGCATCGAGCTCTCCGCGCCCGGCACGCCGCCACCAGCCACCGCCGCGATCACGCGCAGATTGGTGGTCTTCATGTTTTCCAGGTCGATTTCGACAAGCGCCAGGCGGCGCGCAAAGCCCGGATCGTCCGCGAGCGGCTTGCCGCCGCGCGTCTGCTCCTGCGCGATACGCTTCAGGCGAGCCAGCGCCGCCATCGAGAAGCCGACCCCGGCGATATTTGTGCGCTCGTACGTCAGCAGGTATTTGGCGCAGGTCCAGCCGCGATGTTCTTCGCCGACCAGGTTCTGTACCGGCACCCGCACGTCGGTGAAGAACACTTCGTTGACTTCGCGCTCGCCATCGAGCAGCGTGATCGGGCGCACGTCGACACCCGGTGACCCCATGTCGATCAGCAGGAAGCTGATGCCCTCCTGCTTCTTGGCGCCCGAATCGGTGCGCACCAGGCAGAAAATCATGTTGGCGTGCTGGCCGAGCGTCGTCCAGGTCTTCTGGCCATTGACGATGTAATGCTCACCCTCGGCGTCCACACCGCGCACGGCGCTGCACTTGACCGCCGCCAGGTCCGAGCCGGCGCCCGGTTCCGAATACCCCTGGCACCACCAGTCCGAGCCATCCAGGATGCGCGGCAGCCAGTAATCCTTCTGCGCCTGGTTGCCGTACTTGATCAGGACCGGACCCAGCATGTTCACGCCGAACGGCACGATGCGCGGCGTATTGGCCAGCGCGCACTCGGTCTCGAAGATGAATTTTTCAATCGCGTCCCAGCCCGGGCCGCCGTATGCTTCCGGCCAGTGATTGGCCAGCCAGCCGCGCTCATTCAGGATCGCGTGCCAGCGCTCCATGTCGGCCTTCGACAGGTGCTTGCCATTGGCGACCTTGTCCGACAGATCCTGCGGCAGCTTCTCGGCCAGGAATGCCCGTACCTCGTCGCGAAAGCGCTCTTGCTCAGGGGTGAAATGTAAATCCATGATGATCCTTTAGAAAATCTCGAACAGGCCCGCAGCGCCCATGCCGCCGGCGATGCACATCGTGACCACGGCGTACTTCGCGCCGCGGCGCCGGCCTTCAATCAGAATGTGGCCGGCCAAGCGCGCACCCGTCATGCCGAACGGGTGGCCGATCGAAATCGCGCCACCGTCGACGTTCAGGCGCTCGTCGGGAATGCCGAGTTGCTGCTGGCAGTAGATCGCCTGCGAGGCAAACGCTTCGTTCAGTTCCCACAGGTCGATGTCGTCCACCGTCAGGCCAAAGCGCTTGAGCAGTTTGGGCACCGCGAACACCGGGCCGATGCCCATTTCATCCGGCTCGCAGCCGGCCACCGCCATGCCACGGAAGGCGCCCAGCGGGGTCAAGCCGAGGCGCTCGGCTTCTTTTGCTTCCATCATCACGCAGGCCGACGCGCCATCGGACAGCTGCGACGCATTGCCGGCGGTGACGAATTTGCCCTCGCCCATGACCGGCGCCAGCTTGGCCAGGCCTTCATACGTTGTGCCGCGCCGGTTGCAGGTGTCTTCGGCGATCGTGACTTCGCGCTGGCTGACTTCCTTCGTCTCCTTGTCGGTGACGGCCATGGTCGTGGTGCAGGCGACGATCTCGTCGTTGTAGCGGCCAGCCAGCTGCGCCGCCTCGGTCTTGCGCTGGGACTCGAACGAGAAGCGGTCCTGCGCTTCGCGGCTGATGTTGTAGCGCGCGGCAACGATGTCGGCAGTGTCGATCATCGGCAGATACAGGTCCGGCTTGTGTTCGAGAATCCACGGGTCGATGCCCGAATCGCCGCTGTCGCGGCTGCGGATGTGCGAGATGCTCTCCACGCCGCCGGCGATGATGGCCGGTGCGCCATCGACGATGATGCGGCCGGCGCCGATGGCGATCGCCTGCAGGCCCGAGGCGCAGAAGCGGTTCACAGTCGTGCCGGCGATCGTGATCGGCAGGCCGGCGCGGATCACGCTCTGGCGCGCGACGTTGCGGCCGGTGGTGCCTTCCGGATAACCGCAACCGAGAATCGCATCCTCGATCATGGCCGGATCGATGCCGGCGCGCTCGACGGCGGCGCGTACTGCGAAGGCAGCCAGCTGGGCGCCGGGGGTGATGTTGAATTCGCCGCGGTGCGCCTTGGTCAGCGGGGTGCGGGCGGTTGAAACGATGACAGCTTCGCGCATGGCGAGTCTCCTGACAAATTGAGAACGATAGGGTCTATGCGGATTGATTCAGGCTGGCGAAATTGGCGCCCTTGTCGACCAGCTCGACCAGCAGCGGCGACGGCTGCCAGAACAGCGGATCTTCCCTGGCAAACTCGCGGATGTCGGCCAGGATCGTCGGCAGGCCGACCGTGTCGGCATAGTGCATCGGGCCGCCGCGGTAGCGCGGGAAGCCGTAGCCGTGCACGAATGTCACGTCCACATCGAGTGGCCGCAGGGCGATCTTCTGGTGCACGACATTGGCGCCCTCGTTGATCATCGCAGCCAGGTAGCGGCGCACGATCTCGGCGTCGCTGAAGCTGCGCGGCGCTTTACCCGACAGCGTTTCTGCGCGGGCCCGTTCGGCATCGATGATGGCTTCGACTTCGGGGTCCGGCGTCCCGATGCGGGCGCCGTCCGGATACAGGTAGTAGCCACGCCCGGTTTTCTGGCCGAACCAGCCCCGTTCGCACAGACGGTCGGCAATCTGCACGTAACGTGCGCGCGGGTCACGCGTGGGCGCGCGCCGCTTGCGGGTGGCCCAGCCGATGTCGCCGCCGGCCAGGTCGGAGACCTGGAACGGGCCCATCGGGTAACCGAAGTCGCGCAGTGCCTTGTCGATCTGGTAGGGCGAGGCGCCGTCTTCCATCATCGCGTGCGCGGCCTGGCCATACACCGCGAGGATGCGGTTGCCGATGAAACCGTCGCACACGCCGGCACGCACGGGCACCTTGCGCAGCTTCTTTGCCAGGTCGAAGGCGGTGGCGACCACGTCGTCAGACACCTTGGCCGGCACGACGATCTCGAGCAGCTTCATGATGTTCGCCGGCGAGAAGAAGTGCAGGCCGACGACATCCTGCGGGCGCGAGATGGCCGCCGCGATTTCGTCGATGTCGAGGTAGGACGTATTGGTGGCCAGCACCGCGCCGGGTTTGCAGACGCGATCGAGTTCGGCAAACACGGCGTGTTTCACGGCCATGTCTTCGAACACGGCTTCGATCACCAGATCGGCCTGGGCCAGCGCGTCATACGACGTACTGCCATTGAAGCGCGCCATGGTGGCGTTTTTGGCGTCCGGCGTGATGCGACCCTTGGCGATCAGGCCGTCATACACCTTCTCGACATGCTTGCGACCGCGCGCCAGCGCCTCGTCGTCGCGCTCGATCATCGTGACCGGCAAGCCGGCATCGAGGACGGCAACGGCGATGCCGGCGCCCATCGTGCCGCCGCCGACGACACCGATGCTACTGATCGGGCGTGGTTTGGCATTGCGCGTCTCCGGCGCCCTGGCCGTTTCGCGCTCGGCGAAGAAGGCGTGTACCAAGCCGGCGCGCTGCGGGCTGTCGAGGCATTCGAGGAACAGCTTGCGCTCGAGCGCCTGGCCTTCGTCGAACGGCAGCTCGAGCGCGCCCTGCACTGCGTCCACGATTTTCAGGGGCGAGAACAGGCCGCGTGATTTTTTGGCCGTCTCGGCGCGTGCGCTGTCGATCGCGGCGCGCTGGGCTGCTGTATCGGCGAGCTGCGTGGCGTCACGGGTGCGCCGCACCGGCGCACCGCCCTGCACCAGCTCCTGCGCATACGCCAGGCCTGCTGCGAGCGGGTCGGCGCCATCCACCACCCGGTCGACCAGGCCCAGTTTTGCCGCTTCGGCCGCGCCAACGTGGCGACCGCTCAGCATCATGTCGAGCGCTGCGGCGGCGCCGATCAGGCGCGGCGTGCGCTGGGTGCCCCCAGCGCCCGGCAGCAGACCCAGCGCCACTTCGGGCAAGCCCAGTTTTGCTGCGGGAAGCGCCAGGCGGTAGTGCGCCGCCAGCGCGATCTCGAGTCCGCCGCCAAGGGCAGCGCCGTGGATGACGGCGATGACCGGCTTGCTGCACGCTTCGATATCGTTGCAGACGTCGGGCAGGAACGGCGCCATTGGCGGCTTGCCAAATTCGCGGATATCGGCGCCGCCGATGAAGGTCTTGCCGCCGCCGACGATCAGCACGGCCTTGACCGCAGCGTCGGCGCCGGCCGCGTCGATCGCCGCAGTCAGGCCGCGTCGGACGTCGACGCCAAGTGCATTGACGGGAGGATTGTCGATGGTGACGACAAGAATGTCGCCGTGCATGGCACGAGCGACCGGGCCAGTTGCGCCGGTGTGCATGAGCTGTCTCCTTGATTTTATGTCGGATGCTACATCGGTTCGCTGTGCGAAACCGTGTTTTGCATTTCTTGTTGCGATCAACGATAACCGATTTTTCGCGAAAATGTAAACGACTTCGCGGTGCCGCTTTTGCGGGAAAAACCGGAGGATCAGGTGATTCGCTGTGCGAAATGCATCGATTTAGCGTAATTACCCATACTAGGTGTTTCGCTCTGCGAACGGCCATTTCACAAAAACTGTTGACACCCTCGTTTTCGGTATGTGAATATCCGACTCAAGCCCAGCCGGAGATGCAGGGCATAGGAGACAAGAATGGACTCGATCCAGTCACTGGAAGACCCTTTGCTGGCGACACCTGCCACCGCGCAAGCGCTACCGGAAGGGTTACCACAAGCGCCGCAGGACGACGCACCCGATGAAGACAACAGCAAGGACCGCCAGTTCGTCACGGCCCTGGCGCGTGGCCTGGAAATCCTGCGCTGCTTCCGTCCTGGCGAGGCATACCTCACCAACAGCGAGATGGCCAAGCGCACCGGCATGCCCAAGCCGACGATTTCACGCCTGACCTATACGCTGACCAAACTCGGCTACCTGACCTATTCGGCCGACCAGGGCCGTTACCAGCTCGGCGCCCCGGTGCTGGCGCTCGGCTACACACTGCTCGCCAACCTCGACGTACGCAAACTGGCCCGGCCGGCGATGCAGGAGCTGGCCGAATACGCCCAGTGCAGCGTGGCGATCGGCATTCGCGACCGGCTGCACATGGTGTATGTCGAGGCCTGCCGCGGCAGCGCTGCGGTCACGCTGCGGCGCGATGCCGGTTCGCGTATCCCGCTGGCCACCACCGCCATGGGCAAGGCGTATCTGTGCGGGCTGCCGCAAACCGATCGCGATTTTTTGATGGACCATATCCGCCTGACGGCCGACACCAACTGGCCCAAGATCAAGACCGACATCGAACAGGGCTTCAAGGATTACCAGGACCGCGGCTTCGTCCTGTCCTCGGGCCTGTGGGACGCCAACATCAGCGCAGTGGGCGTGCCGCTGCTCGACCAGGATATCGCCCGGACGATGGCATTCAACTGCGGCGGCCCGGCCTTTTTGCTGCCCTACGAAAAACTGGTCGAGGACCTCGGTCCGCGTCTGGTGCAACTGGTGCGCAACGTGGAAATCAGCATGGGCCGGCATATCGGCTAGCGGTGCCGTGGTACCGGCAATCAAGGAGCGACGCCGCCCCATGCGGTGAGGCCCCCGGCTTGCCGTCGTTTTTGACTATTCCTACATTCACTAAAAAATAACGGAGACATGATGAAGGCAAACAAGATCGTCCTCGCCATTTTGGCGCTCGGCACCGTCGGCAGCATCAACCTGGCAAGTGCCGAAGAATTCCTGGTCGGCGTGCAGATTCCGCTGACAGGACCACTGGCCCGCGTCGGCCTGGGCACCCAGGAAGGCATCCGCGTCGCGGCCGAGGTCTTCAACAAGACCAACGGCAAGCACACGATCAAACTGATCACCGTCGACGACGAATCGGCGCCGGCCAAGGCCGTGGCGGCAGTGGAAAAACTGGCCAGCCAGAACGTGGTGGCCATCACGGGCGGTTACGCATCCAACAATATCTCCCCTGCCTCGGATGCTGCCGGCAAACTGGGCCTGGCCTACGTGACGTCGGGCGGCGTTGACGATGGCCTGGTCAATGCCGGGCGCAAGAATTTCTTCCGCATCAATAACACCCAGGGTTACCAGAAGGCCCTCGTCGGCCTGCTCACCGACCTGAGCGTCAAGTCGGTGTCGATCATCTATTCGACCAAGGATGCGACCCACGGCCTGGCCGCAGACGTCGAGAAAACCCTGAAAGCCAAGGGCGTCAAAGTCGTCACGCACGCGTTCGACCCGTTGATCACCGACTTCAAGCCGATCATCAACAAGGTGAAACTGCGCGACCGCTCCGAATTCATCGTCATGGTCGGCTACGAAAACGACTACGTCGGCATCCTGCGCGCCGCGCGGGTCCTCAAGCCAGGCATCAAGGGCGTGGCCGGTGTGTGGTCGCTGGCAACGCCGAAGATGGCCGCCGATTTCCCGGACCTGATGCCGAACGTGTACGGCACCGCCGTGCTGCCATTCCCGGTGCAGTTCTCGACCGAAGAAGGCAAGCGCTTTGCCGATGGCTACAAGGCGTTGCTGAACAAGGACCCGGATTACCTGGGCCAGTTCGGCTACGTCCAGTCGATGCTGCTGTTCGAAGCGATCGCGCGCGCGGCCGACAAGGGCACGCTGAAAAAAGGCGGCGTGATCGAGGAAATGCGCAAGACCGATCGCCAGACCCTGATCGGCCGGGTGCAGTTCGATGCCAGGGGCGACAACCCGAACTTCACGCAGCGCATGGGCCAGCACCAGGGCAAGAAAGTCGAACTGGTGTGGCCGAAAGAATCGGCCACCGCCAAGCCGGTGTATCCGGGCCTGCCCTGGTAACGCTGTGAGCACATGAGCGAGACGGGCAGGATCCCCTGCCCGCGTGAATAATCGATTGGATGCAGAAATGACGGACTTGATTCTACAAGCCGTGTATTCCGGGTTGTTGCAGGGCGGCTCCTACGCCCTGATTGCACTGGGACTGGCGCTCGTGTTCGGCGCCATGAACGTGATCAACCTGGCGCACGGTGAACTGGTATTGCTGGCGGCCTATATCGCCTACACGGTCGAATCGCAACTCGGCTGGAATCCGCTGGCCGCGATTCCCGCCGCCGTGATCATCGTGACCATCACCTCGAGCCTGCTGTATTTCATGGTCAGCCGGGTGACGGTGCACCGCGAAATCAATTCACTGACGCTGACCTTCGGTGTCGGCGTGATCCTCACCAACCTGGTCCTGATGATCTGGAGCGCCGACGTGCGCACCACGAGCTCGACCTGGATGCAGGAAGCTTTCATCGTCGGCGAGCTCTACAGCATGCGCAGCGAAGTGCTGTTCTTCGGCGTCAGCCTCGTTTTGATCGTGGCGCTGTGGTGGTGGTTGTCGCGCAGCTGGTATGGCCGCGCCGTGCGCGCCGTGTCGAGCAACCGCGACGCGGCCAAGCTGATGGGGATCAACCCTGGCCGCACCGAGCTGGTGTCGTTCATCGTGGCCGGCATCCTGGCCGCCTTCGCCGGCGTCGCCCTGTTCAGCTATGGCGTCGTGACGCCGGGCTATGGCAGCGTCCTGACCGTGAAAGCCTTCATCATCACCGTGCTGGCGGGCCTCGGCTCCATCCCCGGCGTGCTGATCGGCGCAATCCTGCTGGGCGTGGCCGAATCCCTGACGATCACGCTGGCCAGTTCGGCGCTGCAAGAGCTGGCCGGCATGGGCCTGTTCCTGGTGGTGCTGTTCGTGATGCCCAATGGCCTGTTTGGTGTGGCACGGAGGCGCGGATGAAACTCAATAAACTCCTGATCGCCACGCTGGTGGCGACGTATCTCGTGGTGCCATTCGCGCTGGGCGGCAACAGCTATGTCATGAGCCTGGTGATCGCCTCGCTGATCATCGGCGGCGTCGCGCTGTCGTGGGCGCTGCTGGGCAACCTGGGCGGCATGGTCAGCTTCGGCCATGCAGCGTTCTTTGGCGTGGGCGCCTACACGTCGGCCGTGCTGACGATGCAGTACAACGTGCCGGTCTTCATCGGCCTCATGCTCGGCGGCGTCGGTGCGGTGCTGTCGGCGGTTCTGATGCTGCCCGTGCTGCGCCTGCGCGGTCCCTACTTTGCGCTGGCGATCCTGGCGTATGCGCACATCTTCCGCATCGTGGCCACTGAATGGACCTCGGTCACGAACGGCGCCGGCGGCATTGCCAGGATCCCGGCCCTGCCGACCGTGTTCGATTACAATTTCGGCAGCCACACCGGCAATTACCTCGTGATCCTGACGATGGTGCTGCTGTTTGCCTGGGCCTATGACGTCATCCGCCGCAGCCCGCACGGCCTGGCCCTGCGCGCCATGCACGACAGCGAGGATGCGACACGCGTGGTGGGCGTGAACAACACGCTGCTCAAGGGCCTGATGCTGCTGGTGTCGGCCTTCATGTGCGGCGCCGTGGGCGCTTTCAATGCGCACTACATCAACTTCCTCGAACCGGATTACGCCTTCAGCGCGGTGTGGGTAACGATCCCGATCGTCGCGGCGATCTTCGGCGGCTACCGCACGATCACGGGTCCCCTGATCGGCGCCGTCGTGGTGTATCTGGTCGACCAGTTATTCATCAAGAACTTCATGCCGACCGGACACCAGCTGGTTCTCGGCGTCGTGTTGGTCGTGATGATCATTGCCAGCCCGGATGGCCTGCTGGGCATGATCCGCAGGGCGCTAAGGAAAAAACATGCTGCAACTTGAAAACGTCACCGTCCGCTTCGGCGGCCTCACGGCGGTCAACGATGTCACGCTGGCAGTCGGCACGGGCGACCTGGTCGGTCTGGTTGGCGCGAACGGCGCCGGCAAGACCACACTGTTCAATGCGATTTCGGGGCTGGTGCGCCCGACCACGGGCCGCATCCTGTTCAATGGCGCGGACGTGCTCAAGGCACCGATGTACCAGCGTGCGCGCATGGGCATCGGCCGTACCTTCCAGATCCCGCAACCTATGCACGAGCTGACCGTGCGCCAGAACCTGGAAGTGGCGCAGCGCTTCGGCACGGGTTCGGTCGACAAGCGCCGCATCGACGAGATCCTGGACTTCACCAACCTGGCCGCCAAGGCTGGGCGTGACGCATCGAGCGGCCTGGCGCTGACCGAGCTGAAGGCGCTTGAGGTGGCCAAGGCGCTCTCCACCAACCCCAAACTGCTGCTGCTCGACGAAGTGCTGGCCGGCCTGGAAACCAGCGGCAAGCGCAACTTCATGAACATGCTCAAGGACCTGCACGCCAAGTTCTCGGTCGGCATCCTGATCATCGAGCATGACATCGACACCATCAGCAATCTGTGCCAGCGGGTGGCGGTGCTGAACTTCGGCGGCATGATCGCCGAAGGCACGCCGGCCGAGGTCTTCAACAACCCGGCCGTCATCAAGAGCTATACCGGAGGCGAGGTCGACCATGCTTGAGATTCAGAACGTCCGCGCCGGTTATGGCGCGATCAATGTGCTGTGGGATTTATCGCTCAGCATCGCACCGGGCAAGCTGACCACGATCATCGGCCAGAACGGCGCCGGCAAGACCACGCTGCTGCGCGCCATGATGGGGCTGATCCCCGTGTCGCAAGGGACGATCACGCTCGACGGCAAGCCGCTCAACGGCACCCCGACCTGGGACATGCACAAGGTCTCGATGGCGATGATTCCCGAAGGCCGCATGGTGTTTCGCGACATGACCGTCGAGGAAAACCTGATGATGGGCGCCTTTGCACCGCAGCACCGTGCGCACGCCGCGCGCAATCTGGAACGCTCGTTCGAGATGTTCCCGCGCCTGCGCGAGCGGCGCCGGCAGATGGCCGGTTCGCTGTCGGGCGGTGAAGCGCAGATGCTGGCCATGGCGCGCGGCCTGATGAGCGACCCGAAGGTCCTGATCATCGATGAGCCATCGCTGGGCCTCGCGCCCGTGATGGTCAACGAACTGTTTGCGATCCTGAAGCGCCTCAAGGACGACGGCCGCACGATGATCCTGGTCGAGCAGAACACCCACCGCGCAGTGGGCGTGGCCGACCACGTCTACCTGATGCAGAGCGGTAAGGTTGTGCTGTCGCAGGCGGCAAGCGAAGTGAGTCTCGAGCATCTGCACGGGTTGTATTTCGCACGCGACACGGGGGCTGCGGCATGAATCTGATCGAACAATACGGCCCGCGTGAGGCGATGGAATACGACGTTGTGATCGTCGGCGGCGGGCCTGCCGGCCTGTCGGCGGCGATCCGCCTGAAACAGCTGGCTGCTGAAAAGGGCCAGGAGGTCACCGTCTGCGTGCTGGAAAAAGGCGGCGAGCTGGGTGCGCACATCCTGTCCGGCGCCGTGATGGATCCGCGCGCTATTAATGAGCTCATCCCTGACTGGAAAGAAAAAGGCGCGCCCCTCAATACCGCCGTGACCGAAGATCGCGTCCTGTTCCTGACCGAAACCAAATCGTATGCCACGCCGGCGTTTGCCATCCCGCCAGCACTGGCCAATCACGGCAACTACGTGATTTCGCTGGCCAATGTGGTGCGCTGGCTGGGCCAGCAGGCCGAAGCGTTGGGCGTGGAAATCTTCCCGGGCTTCCCGGCTGCAGAAATCCTGTACAACGAAGACGGCTCGGTCAAGGGTGTAGCGACCGGCAATATGGGCATGCGCCGCACTGCCGATGGCGACGGCGAGCCCGGCCCGGAATTCCAGCTCGGCATGGAGCTGCATGCGAAGTACACGTTCTTTGCCGAAGGCTCGCGCGGTAATCTGGGCCGCCAGCTGATGGCCAAGTATGAGCTGAACAAGGGCAAGGATCCGCAGACCTACGGCATCGGCATCAAGGAGTTGTGGGAAATCGATCCCGCCAAGCACCAGCCGGGCCTGGTGATCCACACGGCCGGCTGGCCACTGCCGAACGATACCTACGGCGGCTCGTTCCTGTACCACCTGGAAAACAACCAGGTCGCAGTCGGTTATGTCGTCGGCCTGTCGTACCAGAATCCGTACCTGTCGCCATACGAAGAATTCCAGCGTTATAAGACGCACCCGGCCATCCGCGGCTTCTTTGAAGGCGGCAAGCGCATCTCGTACGGCGCGCGTTCCATCACTGCAGGGGGGTTGCAATCCTTGCCAAAGACCGTCTTCCCTGGCGGCGCGCTGATCGGCTGCGATGCGGGCTTCCTGAACACCAGCCGCATCAAGGGCAGCCACGGTGCAATCAAGACCGGCATGCTGGCGGCCGAAGCGGCGTTTGCCGCGCTGGGCGAAGGCCGCACGAGCGACGAGCTCACGAGCTTCCCTGCCGCGTTCGAAAAATCGTGGCTGCACGAAGAGCTGCACGTGGCGCGTAACTTCAAGCCGTGGATGAGCAAGGGCCTGGTGCTGGGCACGATCATGACGGGCATCGACCAGATCGTGTTCCGTGGCAAGGCACCCTGGACGCTGCACCACAAGCACGCCGACCATGAATGCTTGAAGCCCGCCTCGCACTTCAAGCCGATGGTCTATCCGAAGCCGGACGGCAAGCTGACCTTCGACAAGCTGTCGTCAGTGTTCATCTCGAACACCAACCACCGCGAAGACGAACCGATCCACCTGACGCTCAAAAATCCGAGCGTGCCGGTCGACGTCAATCTGGCCAAGTACGCCGGGCCTGAGCAGCGTTACTGTCCGGCCGGGGTGTACGAGTTCGTCAAGCGCGAAGACGGCGGCGACCGCCTGCAGATCAACGCCCAGAACTGCGTGCACTGCAAAACCTGCGACATCAAGGATCCGACCCAGAACATCGTCTGGGTGACGCCCGAAGGCGGCGGCGGCCCCAATTATCCGAATATGTAACGACCATTTTATAAAAGAGACCAACATGACAACCAAAGCCGCTTTCCACTGGGATGACCCGCTGCTGATCAACGGCCAGCTGACGGACGAAGAGCGCATGGTGCGCGACGCCAGCGCTGCCTATTGCCAGGACAAGCTGCGTCCGCGCGTGCTCGAAGCATTCCGTAACGAGTCGATGGATGTCTCTATCTTCCGCGAGATGGGTGAACTGGGCCTGCTCGGCCCGACCATTCCCGAACAATATGGTGGCCCGGCGCTGAACTACGTCGCCTACGGCCTGATCGCGCGTGAAGTCGAGCGCGTCGATTCGGGCTACCGCTCGATGATGAGCGTGCAATCGTCGCTCGTCATGGTGCCGATTTTTGAATTCGGCAATGAAGCGACCAAGCAGAAATACCTCCCGAAGCTGGCCACTGGCGAATGGATCGGCTGCTTCGGCTTGACCGAGCCAAACCACGGCTCCGATCCCGGCTCGATGATTTCACGTGCCCGCAAGGTCGAGGGCGGCTACAGCCTCTCCGGCGCGAAAATGTGGATCACCAATTCGCCCGTGGCCGACGTGTTCGTCGTGTGGGCGAAGGACGACGAAGGTGCGATCCGCGGCTTCGTGCTCGAAAAAGGCTGGAAAGGTTTGTCGGCCCCGGCGATCCACGGCAAATTCGGTCTGCGCGCATCGGTCACCGGCGAGATCGTCATGGACAATGTGTTCTGCCCGGAAGAAAACGCGTTCCCCGACGTGCGCGGTCTGAAGGGTCCGTTCACCTGCCTGAATTCGGCCCGCTACGGCATCGCCTGGGGCGCGCTGGGCGCGGCCGAAGATTGCTGGCACACGGCGCGCCAGTACACGATGGACCGCCAGCAGTTCGGCAAGCCACTCGCGGCAAACCAGCTGGTGCAAAAGAAGCTGGCCGACATGCAGACCGAGATCACGCTCGGCCTGCAGGGCTGCCTGCGCCTGGGCCGCATGAAGGATGAAGGCACGGCCGCGCCGGAAATCACGTCGATCATGAAGCGCAATTCGTGCGGCAAGTCGCTCGATATCGCCCGCGTTGCCCGCGACATGCTGGGTGGGAATGGCATTTCGGATGAGTTCGGCATCATCCGGCACATGGTCAATCTGGAAGTGGTCAATACCTATGAGGGCACGCATGATATCCATGCGCTGATTCTTGGCCGCGCACAGACTGGGATTGCGGCGTTCTAACCATCGCGATTATTACGTCACCGTAGCGTGGACGGGTTCCCCGTCCACGCGTTCAACGATCATCGAATGCATCTGAACGCGTGGACGGCATAGCCGTCCACCCTACGTGGTTAAAAGGCGAACGGTGTCTCTGCGATGCCTGTTACCCCGGGCCGCAGGATGACGACCGACCCGGCGTCACCGCCAGCATTGCCCAACCCCGCCGGATCGATCGACGTCACGAGCAGCAGATCGAGATCAGGCCCGCCAAACGCACACATCGACGGCTTGGCCATCGGCAGCGCGATTTCCCGATCGAGTTTTCCTTGCGGCGTGAAACGCTGCACCATGCCGCCATCGTTGGCACAGCTCCAGTAACAACCGTCGGCATCGACAGCCGCCCCGTCCGGCCTGCCGAGTTGCCCGGTCAGGTCCAGAAACACACGTTCGTTGTGCGGCAGGCCGGCATCGATATCGTAATCGTACGCCCACACAAGCCGCCGCTGCGGATGCGAATCCGACAGATACATCGTGCGGCCATCCGGCGACCAGGCCAGACCGTTCTGCGTCAGCAGATTGCGCACCACCGGCCCATGCAGGCCGCCGGCAGCGCTGTAGCGATACAGCCCGCCGACCGGGCGCGCGGCGCCCATATCCATGAACATGGTGCCGCTCCAGAACCGGCCCTGGCGGTCGCAGCGCCCGTCGTTGAAACGCATGCCCTCGCCCAGTTCGGCAGCCGCCGGCGCAGCCAGCCAGGAGGCATCCAGCGCGCCATCGCCACCCAGAGCCAGGCGAAACACACCCGTCTCCATCCCGGCAATCAGGCTGCCGTCGCTGCTCGCCGCAATGCAGGCCACCATCTCGGGCGCCGTCCAGTGCAGCAGCGCGCCGCTGGCATGGTCCCTGCGCCAGATGCGGCGCGCAGGGATGTCGACCCAGTACCAGGCAGCCTGCCCCGCGTGCCACAGCGGGCTTTCGCCAGTGGCGCAGTGCACGCCCGCGATGCGTTCAACGTCAGCAGACATCAGTTACAACCCCTTGATTTCACGGTGCTGCGGCACCAGCATTTTCATGACCGTCCACGCCACCAGGTAGGCCACGGCGCAGATCGAGAACATGATCATATACCCGGTCTGCAACTGGCCCAGTGCGCCGTAATGGTCGAACAGCCAGCCACCGAGCTTGGTGAGCAGCACGCCGCCCAGGCCACCGGCCATGCCACCGATGCCAACCACCGAACCCACGCTGTGTTTCGGGAACATGTCCGAGACGGTCGTGAACAGGTTGGCCGACCAGGCCTGGTGCGCCGACGCGCCGATGCCGATCAGGATCACGGGGACCCAGAAGCCCAGGTAGCCAAGCGGTTGCGCCAGCAGCACGACCAGCGGGCACAGGGCGATGACGAGCATGGCCTTCATGCGGCCATGATAAATGTCGGCGCCGCGGTTCAGGAACCAGGTCGGCAGCCAGCCGCCACCGATACTGCCCACCATCGTCATGCTGTACAACACCGCGAGCGGGATGATCATGTCGGTGGCCGACATGCCGTATTGGGCCGACATGTATTTGGGGAGCCAGAACAGGAAGAACCACCAGACGCCGTCGGTCATGAACTTACCGAAGGCGAAGGCCCAGGTCTGGCGGTAGCCCAGCAGCTTGAACCACGAGCCTTTCACGGGCGTGCCGGTGGGGGCCACCATGACACCGGCGTCGCTGTTGATGTAGGCCAGTTCGGCTGCCTTCAAACGCGGCTGCTGTTCGGGCGCATCGTACAGCCAGATCCAGAGGCCCATCCACAAGAAGCCGATGCCGCCGATGACGATGAACGCCGACTGCCAGCCCCAGTGCGCAGCGATCAGCGGCACGGTCAGTGGCGCAAGGATCGCGCCGACATTGGCGCCCGAATTGAAGATGCCGGTGGCGAACGAGCGCTCGCGTTTCGGGAAGTATTCGGCGGTCGCCTTGATCGCGGCCGGGAAGTTACCGGCTTCACCGACCGCCAGTACCGCGCGGCCGATCATGAAGCCGGCCACCGACACGGGCACGACGGCCAGGCCGATACTGGTAAAGACCGTGTTGACCGCTTCGCCGATGCCGATCGCGTAGGCGTGGCCGATGGCGCCCAGCGACCAGATGACGATCGCCAGCACGTAGGCGCGCTTGGTGCCCATGCGGTCGATTACGCGGCCGGCGAACAGCATCGAGATCGCGTAGACGAACTGGAAGGTCGCGGTGATATTGGCGTAGTCGGTATTGGTCCAGTTGAACTGCTCGGTGAGCACTGGTGCGAGCAGGCTCAGGACCTGGCGGTCCAGGTAATTGATGGTGGTAGCGAAAAACAGCAGCGCGCAGATCGTCCAGCGATACCTGCCCACCACCGACTGCGCCGGTGTTACGTCGATGACTTGCTGATTCATGGTGATCAGTTCTTTTCAAGTTGGGTGACAGCCGGCGTCTCCTCCGGCTGGTACTGCGTTCAGGCGTTGGTGGTTACTTCCCTCCGCCCATTTGCAACGTGCCGTCCTGCAGGCGCGCCAGGCCCAGTGGATTGTCGTCACGCAGCGCCTCCGGCAGCAGGCTGCCCGGCACGTTCTGGTAGCAGACCGGCCGCAGGAAGCGGTCGATCGCGCTGGCGCCAACCGATGTCGTGCGACTGTCGCTGGTGGCCGGGAACGGGCCGCCATGCACCATCGCGTGCGCCACTTCGACGCCGGTCGGGAAGCCATTGAACAGCACCCGGCCCGCCTTGCGCTCGACGATCGGCAACAGCTTCGCGGCCAGGTCGAGGTCACCTTCGCGCGCGTGGACCGTGACGGTCAGTTGACCGTGCAGGTGTTCGGCTGCCTGCAGCATCTGGGCAGCATCGGTAAAGCGCACCAGCACCGCGCACGGACCGAACACTTCATCTTCCAGTGCCGGGTTGCCCATGTAGGTCGCCGCGTCGCACACATACAGCGCCGCCTGCGCAGCGCAGCCGTTGCCTTCGGTCGTCCCTTGCGCGACCAGTTGCAGGCCATCGACAGCGTCGAACGCCGTCACGCCTTTTGTGTAAGCGTCGTGGATGCCGGCGGTGAGCATCGTGCCGGCGCCCTTGGCGCCCAGTGCCTGCGCACTCGCGGCGACAAAGGCGTCGAGCTCGGCGCCGGCCAGGGCAAACACCAGGCCGGGGTTTGTGCAGAACTGGCCGACGCCCAGCGTCAGCGAATCGACGAAGCCCTGCGCCAGCGTCGCGCCACCGGCCTGCACTGCCGCAGGCAGCAGGAACACGGGATTGACGCTGCTCATCTCGGCGTACACGGGAATCGGTTCAGGGCGCGCAGCAGCCGTGCGCAGCAGCGCCAGGCCGCCCTGACGCGAACCGGTGAAGCCCACGGCCTTGACCGCCGGATGCGACACCAGTTGCTGGCCGATCGTGCGGCCATCGCCGAACAGCATCGAGAACACGCCTTCCGGCAGGCCGCTCGCCTTGACGGCGCGCTGCACGGCGCGTCCGACCAGTTCCGACGTGCCGGGGTGGGCGCTGTGCGCCTTGACCACGACCGGGCAACCGGCGGCCAGGGCCGATGCCGTGTCGCCGCCAGCGACCGAGAACGCGAGCGGGAAGTTACTGGCGCCGAACACGACGACCGGGCCGAGGCCGATCTTGCGCAGACGCAGATCGGGTCGCGGCGGCGCACGCTCCGGCAAGGCGCTGTCGATGGTCGCGTCCATGAAGTAGCCGTCGCGCACGACCTTGGCAAACAGGCGCAGCTGGGTCACGGTGCGCATGCGCTCTCCTTCCAGGCGCGCCTGCGGCAGGCCGGTCTCAAGCTGCGCGCGCTCGATCAGCTCGGGGCCGATCCCCAAGATTTCTTCGGCCACCATCTCGAGGAACGCGGCGCGCCCTTCAAGCGGCAGCGCGCGATATGGGTCGAACGCTTCGCTGGCCAGCGCACAGGCGCGCTCGACATCGTCGCCCGTGGCCTGGCCGAAACCAGGCTGCAGGTCTTCCCGCGTGGCCGGGTTGAAGCCGAAGACTTCCGCGCCGGCGCCGCGCACGCTGTGCGCGCCAATGATCATTTCACCGAGAATCGCCATGATCAGACCACCCCGTTCTTCTTGAGCAGGGCCAGCAGCATCGCGTCTTCTTCGGCCGTCAGGTCGGTCAGCGGTGGACGCACCGGGCCTGCGCCATGGCCCACCAGGCGTGCGCCGGCCTTGACGATGCTGACTGCGTAGCCGGCCTTGCGGTTGCGGATCTCCAGGTACGGCAGGAAGAAATCGTCGATCAGGCGGTTGGTGGTGGCGAAATCGTCGGCGACGGTGGCGTGATAGAAGTCCATCGCCAGTTGCGGCACGAAGTTGAACACGGCCGACGAATACACCGGGGTGCCCAGCGCCTTGTAGGCGCCGGCGTAGATCTCGGCGGTTGGCAGGCCGCCCAGGTAGCTGAAGCGGTCGCCCATGCGGCGCCAGATCGATACCATCAGTTCGATGTCGCCGTTGCCGTCCTTGAAGCCGATCAGGTTCGGGCAGCGATCGGCCAGCTTCTCCAGCGAATCAGGGGTCAGGCGGCAGTTCGCGCGGTTGTAGACCACGACGCCGATCTTCACCGAGCGGCACACCGCTTCGACGTGGGCAACCAGGCCGTCCTGGCTGGCTTCGGTCAGGTAGTGCGGCAGCAGCAGCAGGCCCTTGGCGCCCTGGCGCTCGGCTTCCTGGGCGTGCGCGATGGCGGTGCGGGTCGGGCCACCGCAACCGGCCAGGATCGGCACGACGCCGGCGCAGGTGTCGACCGCCGTCTTGATGATCTGGCCGTACTCTTCGCCGTGCAGCGAGAAGTACTCACCGGTGCCGCCGGCGGCGAACAGCGCGGTGGCGCCGAACGGGGCGAGCCATTCCAGGCGCGCGGCATAGCCTTTCGGATCGAAATCACCCTGCGCATCGAAATCGGTGATCGGGAACGACAGCAAGCCGTGGGAAAGGACTTGCTTGAGTTCGTTTGGTTGCATCGTGCTGTCTCCGCTATCTGGTTGTTGGACGAAATACCTGCCATCGAGCAGGTTGTAAGTCATCGTACAACTGACTGCGGTCATCCGCAAGCAGAAAATGCGGAAATTCAGTTCATCGTGCTTTCCAGGCGGCGCTGCGCCTCCACTAAGCGTTCGCGGCTGTTGGACAGATGGGTACGCATCGCCGCGCGCGCGGCTTCCGGGTCGCGTCTCTCGATGGCGCGGTAGATATCGTCGTGTTCGCGGCTGACGCGCTCGAGGAAGCCGGCGGGCTTGTCCTGGTCGAGCACGGGCGTGTTGAGCCGCGCACGCGGGATGAAGGCATTGCCCAGACGGGTCAGGATGTCGACGAAATACCGGTTGCCGGTCGATTGCGCGATCAGCAGGTGGAAGCGTTTATCTGCCTCGACCGCTGGCCTGCCCTCGGCCATCGCCTGCTGCATCTCGCGCAGCGCGGCGGCCAGCTCGTCGGCCTGCTCCTGGGTGCGACGGCTGGCTGCGAGGCCTGCCGTCTCGGTCTCGACGCCGATGCGCAACTCCAGCACGGCCAGCACATCGCGCAGTGTCACGATATTCTCGGACTCCAGGCCCAGCCCCGCCTGCATGCGCTCGATCACGAAGGTGCCGATGCCGTGGCGGGTCTGGACCAGCCCGGCTGCCTGAAGATGGGTGATCGCTTCACGCACCACCGTGCGACTCACCCCGTGCTGGGCCATCAACGAAGACTCCGTGGGCAATTTGTCGCCCGGCTTGAGTGCGCCGCGGCGGATCGTGTCGCTGATCTGCTCGACCACTCCCTGGGACAGACTGCGGTGCTTGCGTTGCGGGAGCGTCATGATGGGAAATCGCGATGAATGGGATGGTGCAGATTATACGCGACGATTCAGTCGTATGACGTCCGATAACTACGGAGGCTCTGATCAACATTTGCGGTATAGCCACGTTGCAAAATTGGTCCGACCAAACTAGAATCGGATGATCATAAAAATATGGAGACACCGTGGCCAACATCCGCCCTTCTGCCCTGACCCTGCTATGCCTGCCGCTATGGTTCCTGGGCGGCGCCGCCACGGCCACGCCACCCCTCCACGACCGCGTGATCCTGGTGGGCGACTCCACGATGGCCAGCACGACCGGCTACGGCGACGCGCTGTGCGAACGGTTCACGCCCGAGACGGCCTGCCTGAATCTGGCACGGGGCGGGCGCAGTTCGGGCAGCTTCCGGGCCGAGGGCCGCTGGGACGAGGTGACCGGCCTGCTGCGCGATGGCGGCTACCGGCGCACCTTCGTGCTGATCCAGTTCGGCCACAACGACCAGCCGGGCAAACCGGGCCGCTCGACCGACTACGTCACCGAATTCCCCGCCAATATGCAGCGCTACGTCATTGAGGCGCGCGCATTGAAAGCGATACCGGTGCTGGTCACGCCGCTCACGCGGCGCAGCTTCAAGGGAGGCTATGTACAGGATGACCTGGCGCCATGGGCGGCCACCGTGCGCAACATTGCCGCGGCCACTGCCACCCCGCTGATCGAACTGAACGCGCTGTCGCTGGCGGCCGTGCAAGCCATGGGGCCGGACGAGGCCGACAAACTGGCGCGCGTCGGCGAGAACTTCGACCGTACGCACGTGGGACCGCTGGGCGCCCGGCGCTTTGCGGACATCGTCGCGCGCGAGATCGTACGCAAGGTGCCGCAGCTGGCTGACGACCTGATGACTGCCGACGGCGCCGGGGGCACGCAATGAACGCCGCGCTGGCGGCGGTCGCACTGGCATTGGCGCTGCAACCCGTCCACGCACAGACCGTGGCGCCGGCAAGCGCCGAGCGCCAGCACGCACCGTCCGACGGCTGGGCCGCGCAAGAAGGCGGCACGCGCGGCGGTGCACTGGCGCTGCCTGCCCATGTCTACACGGTGCGCAACCGCGCCGAACTGGTCGCGGCGCTTAAGGCATCTGCGCCTTCGCGTATCGTACGGGTGGCGGCAACCATCGACATGACCGAAGGCCGGCCGTTCACCGACAGTGCCGACCAGGCGCGGCGCGGCGCCGTGACCATTCCTTCCAATACCACGCTGCTGGGCGTGACGCCCGGTGCCGGCTTCATCAACGCCAGCTTGACGATCGACGGGGTCGAACAGGTGATCGTGCGTCACCTGGCGATCCGCAATCCGTGCGACATCCGGCCGCAATGGGACGCACACGACGGCCCGCAAGGCAACTGGAACTCGGACTATGACGGCATCACGGTGCGGGCCGCGCGCCACGTCTGGATCGACCATAACAGGTTCACCGATGCGCCCGACACGGACGACCGCGCGCCGGTCGAGAATGGCAAGATCAAGCAATGCCACGACGGGGCACTGGATATCTCGCAGGGCGCGGACCTGGTCAGCGTTACCTACAACCATTTTGCCGATCACGAAAAGAACATGCTGATCGGCGCCAGCGACCGCGCCACCGGCGACGCGGACCGGCTGCGCATCACGCTCAAGGGCAATCTGTTCGAGCACGTCGCCGAGCGCGCGCCGCGGGTACGCTACGGCCAGGTGCACCTTTTCAATAACTATTATGTGGGCGAGCGCAAGCGAGCCGTCTACCGTCATAGCTACAGCATCGGCGTGGGGCACCAGGCACTGGTGCGCTCCGACGCCAATGCCTTCGATGTGACCGGCGCTCGCGGCTGCGCGGACCTGGTGCGCGACCCGGGGTCGAGCCACGGCGTGTTTGCCGACAGCGGCTCGCTGCTCAATGGCCAGCCGCTCGGCGCCTGTCCGTTTGGCGGGCCTGCGATGGCGCCCCTGCCCTATACCCATACGGCCCTGCCGGCGCAGCTGGTGCCCGAGCACGTGCGCACCAACGCCGGCCCGCGGCCGACCCAGGGCGGAGACGGCATCGCCGAGGCGCGCCTGTCGTTGGCGCCAGGTGCCCCGTTCGTGCTGCGCGCGCGGCGTCAGGCGAATGGCGACTGGCAGGGCGTGAGCGTGCAGCTGGCTGACGAAGGAAAAACCCTGCAGGTCGAACTGGTGGCATCGCGCAGCGGCAAGGTGGAACGCCTCAAGCAGGTGCGGCGCCGTCTTGCGCCAGCTTTCGTGGCATCCCGCACGCCGCTGACCGTGGGCCTGACCTTCGAGGGCGGCGTCCTGTTTGCGCTGATCGATGGCGAACGCGTCACGAGTGCGCTGGAGACGCCGCTGCCGACAACCCTGCCGCTCGACTGGGAAGCAAGCGCACACACGGTGCTCGACGTGCGCACCGGGCCGGAAGGTACGGTGCCGGCACGCGTCACCCCGCAGGTCGCCGACAACCGGATCGCGCTGCAGGCCGGGGATCCGGCCGAGACGGTCGGCATCGGCGGCGCGGCCGACCTGGTCGCCGTGGTGGTCGATGCGCGCATCGCAACGGCTGCCGTGGTCGATGGCGCGCTGCAGATCACGCCGCTGGCGCCCGGTCAGACCACGGTTGCACTGACCAGCGCGAGCGACCCGTGGGCACAGGCGAATCTGGCCGTGGCCGTTGGCCCGCGCTTTACCGAACCGACCGGCGCGACGGCCAGCGCCGGCCTTGACCCTGCGCGCGGCGCACGCGGCGTACCGCCGGACACGCTGCTCCGCCTGACGCTGGCACCGGGTGCACAACTGACCGGCGAAGGCAGCATCCGCATCTGGCGCAAGCGCGATGGCGCGCTGGTCGGCGTGATCCGGCCCGGCGAGACGGTGAGCAGAATCGGCCCGGCGCCGCGTCAGCGCCTGGTGCGCGAACATCGCCTGCGGCTGGTCGACGGCCAGTTGCGTGCCCAGTTGCCGCAAGCGCTCCAGTACGATACCGAGTATGTCGCGACGGCAGAAGCACGCCTGGTGCGCGGCGCGGACTTCGCCGGCGCACGCTGGGCGTTTCGCACGACGCCGCACCGCCCAGTGGGCGACAGCATCACGGTGGCCGCCACGGGTCGCGCCCACTTCCGCACCGTACAAGGTGCGCTCGACTACGCGATGAGCCTGCCCCGCGCCCTGGCGCTGACGGTGAATGTGAGCGACGGCGTCTATCCCGAACTGCTGTACCTGCGCGACAAGGACCGGCTGACGCTGCGAGGCGCCAGCCGGGAAGCGACGATTATCCGCGCCACCAACAGCGACACGCTCAATCCTGGCTCCGGCAGCGGCCAGGCGCCGCAGGAGCCAGGGCTGCTGGGCGGGCGCGCATTGCTCCTGGCCCAGGACAGCGACCTGCTCGAACTCCGCGATATCGCCCTGCACAACACCACACTACGCAGCGATGGCCATTCGCCGCAGGCCGAGACGCTGTTCTTCAACAGCCCGGACGGTCACCTTTCGGTGCGCAATGCGCATTTTTCGAGCGAGCAGGACACGCTGCAACTGAAAGGCTACGCGTGGATCTACAAATCGCTGGTCGAGGGCAATGTCGACTTCGTCTGGGGGAACAACCGGGCCACGCTGTTTGAGGACAGCGAAATCCGGACGGTCGGCGACAGCGCGAATCCCGACAGCGGCGGCTACATTGTCCAGGCGCGCACTGTCGGCCCGGTCGAGACGGGATTTGTCTTCCTGCGCTCGCGCCTGACGCGCGGTCCCGGACCGGCGGGCAACCTGCCCCCGGATGGCAGCGCCTACCTGGCGCGCTCGCCGGGAACGGCGAACACCTGGGACCACGTCGCCTTCATCGAGTGCACCATCGGCCCGCACATCGCAGCCGACGGCTGGCTGCGCCGCCCGGCGCCCAATCCACTGCAGGGTGGCTGGCGCGAATACGGCAACCGCGCGCCGGACGGCCAGCCGCGCCACTACGGCGGCGCGGTGCTGGACGCCACGCAGGCGGCGCGCTACCGCACCCGCGCCGCTGTCTTTGCCGGGAGCGGCTGGGATCCGCAGCCATGAGCGGGTAGTAACCACGATAACTATTTGCTGCGCGCCCTTGCCACATCAGGCCGGCCAAACTAAGATTCGCTAGTTTTGGCAGAGCTGCCAATTATCCAGGACGAACCGACCGATGAAGATTACTCCAGCGCCGAATGAACCAGGCACCACCGAGCCGCGGCTGTACCGGGTCGTGGCGGCCAGGATCGAAGAACTGATCCGTGCCGAGAACATCCGCGGTGGCGAGCGCCTGCCGGCCGAGCGCGAGCTGGCGGCCAAGCTCGGGGTCAGCCGCACGTCGCTGCGCGAAGGCCTGATCGCGCTCGAACTGGGTGGCAAGGTCGAGGTGCGTGGCGGGTCCGGTGTCTATGTCAGCGAACAGGCAGCGCCGCAGGCGGTGGTGCCCACGGCCGGACCGGGCCCGTTCGAAGTGCTGGCTGCGCGCCGCATGATCGAGGTCGAAGTCGCCGCGCTGGCGGCGAAGCACGCCAATGATTCGGCAATCGACGCCATCCTGCTCGCTGTCGAGGAGATGGAACAGCACCATGAAGACCGCAGCGCCAATGAAATGGCCGACCGCAATTTTCACCTGGCCATCGCGCGCGCGACCGGCAACAGCGCCATGGTCGGCGTGATCGAATACCTGTGGAGCCAGCGCGGCTCGCTCTGGCACAAGCTCAAGGAGCACTTCCAGACCGAGGAACTACGCCAGCAAACGCTGATCGACCACCGCAATATCTTCGCCGCCATCGCATCGCACGATGTCGCCGGCGCACGCCAGGCAATGCGCGCCCACCTCGACCGCGTCACCCGCACCTTCTCGCGCGGCTGACCAGCCTCGTCACGACAGCGGGCCGCGCCAGCGCCCGCTTTACGGGCCAGTTTACGGGCCAGCCCCGCCCGACGCCTGCCCTTCCCCGCCCCTGCGCCCTGCCGCCTTCTCCGTCATCCGACATCAATAAGACAACATCTGTATAGACCAGAACATATTTCGGCACGTCCAGATTGCTTAAAGTGGTCTTACCAAAGTAAAATTGAACATACCAGTCGCCGGTTGCGCACGATTCACAGAAATCACGAACCGCCCGACATGCACGCGATCCCGAGACACATCCGGACGCACTCTCACGATGACAGGCAGGAGACACTCAGTGAACATCAACCGTACCACCCCATTCCCGGGCTTTCTGCTCTCGGCCGTCGCACTGGCCGCCATGACCCTCGCCAACGGCGCGGCAGCGCAGGAAGCGCAGCCGCAGCGCGTTGAAGTGACGGGCTCATCCATCAAGCGCCTGGCGACCGAAAACGCCCTGCCCCTGACCACCTACAAGGCCGAGGAACTGGTCAACCAGGGCCTGACCACGATGTCGGAGGTGGCCGTGGCCCTGACCGTGGCCGCGACCAACGAACCGGTTGGCGGCGGTGGCGGCGGCACCATGATCAATATGCGCGGCCTGAACACCAACCGCACGCTGGTGCTGCTCAACGGCCGGCGCCTGGCCAACGAAGCGCTGGGCGCGAGCTCGGTCAACGTCGACGTCATTCCGATGGCCGCCATCGAGCGCGTCGAAGTCTTGCGCGACGGTGCTTCGGCCCTGTACGGCACCGATGCGATCGCGGGTGTCGTCAACTTCATCACCAAGCGCACGGTGCAGGAGGTCACGATCCACGCCAGCACGGTGCAGCCGGAGCAGTCCGGCGGCGGCGAACAGAAGCGCGTGACGATCCTCGCCGGCAAGGGCGATATCGCCACTGACGGCTGGAACGTCTACACGGCGTTCAGCGCCCAGCGCCGCAGCTCGCTGCTGCAGCGCGACCGGCCACAGATCTGGGACGCCGATAAACTCGCGTCGCTGGGCGGCACGCCGTTCACGGCCAACACCTCGGGCGGCTCGGCGTCGCCCGCCAACTTCACGATCTACCGCAACGGGCGCCCGGCCAACATCACCGGTAACCCGTACTTCGCCGCCGGTTGCGTGGCCCCTGGCCTGGCCCAGACCACGGTGCCGTCCACCCGCACCGCTGCCAATGGCGCCCGGACCTGCATCACCGACCCGGGCATCTATCCGGAACTGCTGCCGGAAAACCAGCAAGTGACCTTGTTCACCAAGGGCAGCCTGGCGCACGGCGACGGCAAGATGCTGACCGTGGAACTGAATCTGTCGCGCTCGTACATCGACGCGATCAGCCCGCCCCAGCCGTTCGGCAACAACACCGACTACGACCGCCTCACCGCGTCGCGCCGGCCCCTGATGATTACCAAGGCGAGTCCGTATTACCCGGGCGGTCGCGGCGGCGTGCCGGCCGTGGCCGGCCTGAACGGCGAAGACCTGGCCCTGACCTGGAGCCTGGATGAACTGGGCGCGGCCAAGCTGCACGACGTGCAGACCAACCACCGTCTGGTGATTGCCGACGAAGGCGAGTTCAAGGGCTGGGACTACCGCGTCGGCGGCTCCTACGGCTACAGCCACCGCGACTCCGGCTTCAAGGAAAACTTCGTGCGTACCCCGGCCGTGTATGCCGGCGTGGCCAACGGCATCCTCAATCCGTTCGGCGCGCAGGATGAAGCGGGCCGCGCCTACCTCGAGGACATCTCGGCCGACGGTCAGCTGTTCCGTCAGGCTGACGTGCGCTACTACGGCGCCGACTTCAACCTGAGCCGCACGCTGATGGCGCTGCCCGGCGGCGACCTCGGGATTGCCGTGGGCGGCGACTGGCACCGTGAAACGTATGCCGAGAACGTGCCGATGATCGGCAACGAGGTGGTCTGGCGCGTCAGCGGCGCCCCTGGCAACAACCCGAGCGGCCAGCGCCGCGTGGCCGGTCTGTATGCCGAGCTCGACGCCCCCGTGACGAAGGACCTGAACCTGAACTTCGCCGTGCGCGGTGACCACTTCAGCGACTTCGGCTCGACCTTCAACCCGAAGGCAAGCTTCCGCTACCAGCCGATCAAAGCGCTGATGGTGCGCGGTACGGTCAGCACGGGCTTCCGCGCGCCGACCCTGCCGGAACTGTACGGCGTACCGCGCACCTTGACGCCATCGACGTCGAGCTGGGACGATCCGCTGCTGTGCCCTGGCCCGACACCGAACGTGGCCGGCTCCGGCACCCTGACCACCGACCCGCGCTTTGCCGGCCTGGGCCTGGACGCCGAGCGCGTCTGCAACACGCGCCTGACCACGCTCGTCGGCGCCAACCCGGACCTGGAGCCGGAAAAATCGAAGACCTATACGGTCGGCTTCGTAATCGAGCCGGTCAAGAACTTCGTCGCCACGATCGACTTCTGGAAGATCGACATGAAGCGCACGATCGCCCAGATCAGCGAAGATTCGATCTTCGATAACCTGGACCGCTACCAGGACCTGTTCGTGCGCAATCCGGACGGCACGCTGCAGTACATCACGAAGACGCGCCTGAACATGGGCGGACTCAAGACCCAGGGCATCGACCTGAGCCTGAACTACATGCTCCCGACCGCGCGCTGGGGACGCTTCGGGTTCTCGATGGACGGCACCTACACCGACCGCTACGAAGGCCAGAACGATACGGGCAGCCCGTGGGTCGACAGCGTCGGACGCATCGGCGCGCTCTCCACCGGCTCGACCTCGGCCAACACCTACATCTTCAAGTGGAAGCACCAGGCGCGCGTGAACTGGCAGTACGGTGCGTTCTTCGCCCAGCTCACGCAGCAGTACAGCTCGAGCTATGAAGACACGAATGCGCTGCCGACCCAGCAGCCGGGGCAGCCGTTCTACAACGTGATCGAGCCGTACCGCGTCTACAACCTGTCGACGACCTATAAGGTCTCGAAGCAGCTCAAGATCGGCGCGGGCGTGAACAACCTGTTCGACACCGATCCACCGCTGTCGAACCAGCGCCTGTCCTCGCGTGTGGTGTTCGCCCAGAACATCGCCAAGCCGATTGGTCGGGCGTTCACGGTGCGGGCTGACTACACGTTCTGACGGTCGGTAAGGTCCGCCGTTTCCGCTTGTACGGGGGCGGCGGACCGAGCAGGCTGGCGGAGGGCACGTGTCTGCTTGCGCAGTGACCGAGACGATATTGCCCGTTACGACAAGCATGACTGCGGTGCGAACGGTGCTCAGCGATCGCATTAAAATTCCTGCTGCCCGCTGCTCGAGACATCGTCACATTCAAGCGCGATTGGGCGCCGCACCCAGACAGCCTCTGCACTAGTCCGCTGGTAGTCACGCATATCCAAATCTTGCGCAACGAGACCGGCAAACTGGCCCCCTGTCCCCCGTGCTAGTGCCGTGACGCCAGATTCTTTGTTCGCGCATTCCGTTGACTACATGAGCAGCAACTCCACCTAGATCCTACAGATCAGCAATATGATGGTGCTCAGTTGGTACCACACTAATAAGTTAGCCTAAAAAGCAACAACGTTCCTCATCGCAACCGGACGATACCAGTGCGTTCAAGACTTGTCCAAGAGGCAACAGCGACATACACTACACCAGGCTGACAGACCGCTATCGGCAAGAGCGGAGGTCAGTTCGCAGATTAAATTGGGAGGGAAAGTGGAAAAGGTAGCTTTTGCGCTAGATGTCGACGATGGATGGCCGCCCGTAGCGGCCGAACATGTTTGGTGTGAAAAAGCAGGCTCGATTTGCGAAATTAGAAACGCTCCCTTTTTTATCAAGGGGCTCGCGTTCGGCGATAAATTCTCTGCCGAGCCAGACGCAGTAAATGGATGCGTTTTCGAGTTCGCTACGGTAGAACCATCAGGACATTCGCTAGTCTGGATTGCTGAGCAAGAGGGGCTCGAACTCGATCCGTACAAAGATGAGCTAGTAGATCTTGGCCTCAGTATCGCGGTTTTCTCTCAGTTCAAATACTATGCAATTGACGTTCCTGCATCGGTCGGTGCTCACGAAGTCAACACAATGATGGACAGGCTCCAAGAGCTTGGTTTTGCTATGGCCTTTCCTGTCTGGCGACACTGAGCAAATGCAGCCATCTTGGTTCCGCTAAGGGTCGTCTCCTGCCCTTCGTGACAGTCTGCGACTTTTCCATCTCGGTGACCTGATATGCTCAGCTGAACGGCCGAATTCGGCCACAAGCCGCCAATGCGCCTGTGCAGGGAATACAATGGTCCGGCGAGGCGATTCGCCTGACGCCGACATCGTTAATCATACCGCGGCCCTGACCTATCCATGTACCTGATCAACTCGAAGACCGGAAAACCTGTAGAGGTCACCGATGACGACCTTAAAGGGTATGGGAGTGGCGAAAAGCCGAAGCGATCAAGCTTCGGAGCGAGACCGAAGAGCAAGGATGACCAGACCGACCGGCCCAGCAAGCTTCCGCAACGTACTTTTGAGACAGAGGAGGCGCCGGCGCAGGATGGTGTGCCCAAAATCACACGCAGCTCCGACTACAAGAAGAAGGTTGCCAAGACCAGTTTCGGGACGAAAAAGCCTGTTCCTGGAGAATATGCAAGGACGTCCGACAACAAGCCAAAGTACAAGGCGCGCGACCCGGCTCAGCCACAGCAAAAACCGAAGCAACCGGCGCACCAGTATGCCGGATGGCTCCTATCCAAACGGGAGTATTCGGCAGCCGTACTGCGGCGCAAGCTAGTCCTGCGAGGCTACAGCGAACAGGAGGCAGATGACGCACTGATACTGCTGCAGGGGTTGAATTACCAGTCAGATGAACGGTATGCGGAGATGAAAACCCGGCAGATCGAACCACGGGTCGGCGACGCGCGAGTCGCCCTGACTCTCCGACAGAAGGGTATCGACGAGCAACTTACGAAGGCAACCATCGAGCAAATGGAGCCGGAAGATGAGCGCGTTGTCGTTGTGGTCGAGAAGTTTCGCAAGGACGTTGCACAGACGGGGATGACACAAGAACTGCGGCAGAAGGTTTATCGCTTCCTGGCTTATCGGGGCTTTAGCGGCCATTCGATCAATATCGCCATGGAGCATCTGAAATCGGGGCCTGAATATGACTAGACGTTGCACTAGTAATGCCATATGAAGCGATCAAGGCGCATAAATTATTTAAAGATTTCCCTGCGCGATTGTGGGTGACACGGCGTTAGAATCCCGAGGCGGTTTTTCTTGAGCCAATAATTTCCCGCTTGATAGGCTGCCTTGTGGGGACGGGAGCTAACGGGTGGCTAGGAAATGATGTGCTTGGACCGGTTGGCGGCTACTAGCCAGAGCCAGGACAGTCAGCCACCTAGGCCGCACACAAAAATTTTCAAATGAGCAATTCTGTCCGGTAGACTGCAGATGATGGAACTTCCGCTATGGGCCAAGAGCAGACGTTGGCGCAAACAATCAGGTGCAACTTGGAACGTAGTGAGGTGATGATGCAAGACAACGATTTTAGGATAAGCGTATTACTCACGATGCAGGTTGCGCTTCTAGGAGCGATTGGACCTCATGTGCGCAAAGTCCTATGCCGATGGAATGCGAGCGAAATCAGGATTCGCACTGTCTTCGACGGACCTGTTTGTGAAGACGACGCCGAAGCCATGCTTGTAGTCGAGACGGAAATGATCGCCAGCTTTCCAGACCAGGACATTTCATTGGTCTGCGAACGGTGCGATGCCCCGCACCCAATTTTCAGATGTGATGATGAACGAGCGGTTTTCGCCCGGTTGGACGCATTCGCGTAGGGTTCGTATCGTCACGTAAGCAAGGTCTGCTTAGGGTCGTATCCTGCCCTTTGTGACAGTCCGCGATTTTTCCGCCTTGATGGCCTGATATGCTCAGCTGAACGGCCGGGCCGGGCCGGGCCCGGCCAGAAGCGGACATCATCATCCGTACAGAGCGTATATTTTTCCCATGACACTTCTTCGAATCGATGCAAACCTGATTAGTGACGAGGAGTCTTTTCACACGGTGTTTTCAGAAGCATTTGGCTTTCCGAATTTCTACGGCCGCAACATGAACGCGTGGATTGATTGCATGGAATGCCTCGATGACCCGTCTGAGGAAATGTCATCCGTACATGTGGCGCCAGGGCAGACTCTAGGGCTGGTCATAGAAAATTCGCGGCCCCTCAAACAGCGGTGCCCAGCGATATTTGACGCGTTAGTGGAGTGTGCTGCCTTTGTGAATTGGCGATGTTGCGAACGTGGTAAACCGCCACTTTTGGCGCTCGCGATGTATTTGTAGAATTAAAAAAAATACGCAGCCTGCTTCATTTAACATATGGCCGCTTTGGGTCGGTTCCGGCCTGTCGTGACAGTCAGTGCTTTTTCAAGCCAGGCGACCTGCTATGCTGAGCTGAACGGCCGCCTACCGCCAGACGCAGACGTTCGAAATAATCGAGGTGCACCTTGAGAAAACTTGCATTGATCATTTTCTTGACGATCGGTTCGAACGTGTATGCACAGACGAACGCCAAAGTCGCGCGATCCGCCGCCGATTTCGTACCGCGCGGTTACGTCGTGGTGCAGGAGATTAAAGGTGACTTGAACAAGGATCATGACCCGGATATTGTGCTCATCATTAAAGGCATGGACCCCAGCAAATTCGTCAAGGATGAGTATCGCGGCAAACTTGACCGCAACCGACGTGGTATCCTTGTCGCCCTTCACGATCAACACGGGTATCGGTTAGTTCTCGAGAATCGAAATTGCTTCTCATCCGAAACCGAAGACGGCGGCGTCTACTTTGCGCCGGAGCTCGACGTTGGCATCAACAAAGGCAACCTCACAATTCATTATGCGCACGGCCGATACGGCTTCTGGACTTTTTCGTTCCGCTACCATAACGCCGATTTCGCGCTGATCGGTTACGACAGCAGTTCCGATCGGGGCCCGGTCGTGCAGAATACGGTCAGTGTCAATTTCTTCACCGGGAGGGCGCGATTCCAAGATAACGTCAATCCGGATGACGACGGTGGTGAGGAAAAGTTCAAGGAAACCTGGAAAAAGTTCACGCTCTCGAAGCCAATCAGATTAAGTGAGGTGCGCGATTTTGACGAGCTTGACGTTCCGGGCCTTCTTGGTCTGTTCCGGTAATGTGGAGGCGGGTGAACGTCTGCTGTGGGTCGGTCCCGGCCTGTGGAAACAGTTCATGACTTTTCCGGCTTGGTAACCTGCCAAGCTAAGTCGATAGGCTAGGTTCCGCCGAAAGCGGAGTTATTAATAAGGAAAGTATGCTGCATCACTTGTCTATCGCGGTCTCCGACTTAAACCGGACTTCTGCCTTCTATGACGCGGTGTTGAGGCCATTGGGATACACCCAGGTCTTTTCTGACGACGGCGCAGTGGGCTACGGGTATGAGGGAGGTGACGATAAGCTGTGCTTGAAACGTGCACAGCAAGTCATCGTCCCTGGCGAAGGCTTTCATCTGGCCTTTACAGCCGCTGCGCCGGGTCAGGTACATGAATTCCATGCCGCCGCGCTACGCCATGGTGGACGATGCAATGGCGCGCCAGGACCTCGGCCTGAATATGGCGAAGGCTACTATGCAGCCTTCGTTTTCGATCCCGAGGGGTATCGGATTGAGGCGGTTACCAATGTGACAGCCTGACAGCTCGGCACGAATCCCCGCAATGGCTCTGTACCAAGCCGTCTCAGTCACCGTTGGATTTTAAACCCGGCAAACTGCTACGCTGACTCGCCAAGCCGGAATCGGCCGAAGCAGCCATATCACTGTACATTTGAAGCGAGAAACCTTGACACTGCAACACGTGTGTCGCTGGGCTTAAATACTGAAGACGGGGATGACTTGGCCATTTTAAATACAGCGCGCATGCGCCTGGAACCGATTACCCTTCAGCATCTCGACGGCCTCTGCGCGATGAATAGCCACATCGAGGTCATGCGTTACATCAGCGGTCAGCCCGAGAGACGCAACGAGACTGAGGCGAGTATAGCTATCATTCAGCGCTGCTGGGCTGCATGGGACACCGGTTGGTGGGCTTTTATCGAGTCGGCCAGTGGTCGCGTAGCTGGAGCTGGTTGTATCCAGTACGCGCGCCGCGAAGCAGAACGCCCTGCTGAATTTGAAAGCGTACGGTCTAACCCGCTCGAAATCGGCTGGCGTCTTCATCCCGACTTCTGGCGCCAGGGGTTTGCCAGCGAGGCTGCGGCGCGCATGGCCACATTTGCCTTCGAAAGTCTCGCGGCGCCAGAGATCATAGCTGTGCGCCATCCCGACAACGCTGCTTCGGCAGGCGTGATGGATCGACTGGGTATGCTATACCGCGGCCACGAGGTCTGGTACGGCAAAATGTGTCCTACTTATGTTCTTAGCCGCGAAGACTGGCTGAAACCATAAACTGCCGAACACCATACGGGCATAAGCAGCCATCTCACGGCTAATAGTGAACGGTGCTCGTCCAAGTGCTTGAGCAATCCGATGGATCGATTGACCAGAAGCTAGCGGGCGTGATATCTCTTCCCGCTCAGCCTTGGGATTGCAACTGCGCGACTGGTGTCGAACTCGCCAATTCAGTCAAACGCAAATCCGCAGCGTTGATTGTGCGATTTCTTCCGGTAGTTTTGGCGTGGTAGAGGGCCTGGTCTGCACGTAACAGCAACTCGGAAATTTGCTTGTCGGCCGAGTTGCGCATCACCAGGCCGGCGCTGTACGTCATCTGGTGCCCGAGCGCCTCGAACACCGTACCGGCCAGACGAGCGCGCAGTCGTTGATCGAAGTTCGGCACTGCGTTTTGTTCGCCTGCCATCAGCACACAGAACTCTTCTCCTCCGTACCGGCAGACCAGGTCACCGGGAAGGCTGGCTTCCTGCATCAGCCTGGCGAACAATTGAAGCGCGCGGTCGCCGGCATCATGCCCGCGCGTGTCGTTGATTTGCTTGAAGTGATCGATATCCATGATCAATACACTGAGTGGTCGATTGGCGACATCGGTACTTGCGAGCTTTGCGTTTGCCAATGCAAGCCACGCTCGCCTGTTGAGAACACCAGTTAGACCATCGGTCGTCGCAAGTCGCTCAAGCGCCTGTGCTGCCTGCTCGCGATATGCCAGCAGCATGCCTATCATGAGCAACACGACCGTGCAGTTGCCAGCAAATGCGAACGCGACGTTGATTGGATGCGGTGTCAGGAAAGCAGGAAAATCAGCAGGATAGAACGCTCCGAGAACCGCCCGGCAAGCGGTGACCAGGCCCTGGACAGTGAGTCCGACGATCGGGAGCCAGCGCCAGCGCGCACTTGCGGCATGCGGCTTTTTCAACAGGGTGACAACGATGAATGCCATCTGCAGGGCGAGCAGTCCGTTGGCCCAACCTACCCGGAAGGCATAGTCGCCAAACCCTACTCCATAGCCCACTGTCAAGAATATCGCCAGAACCGCAGGGGCTTTGTCGATCGCCCCGCGACCGGCCCACAGTTCGAACGCGGCAGCGCTGCAAGCGAAACTACCGGAAATGCATGCCATCGACAGGGTCGACAATATGACATCGGGAATGCTGTACGGCGCAACTGAGCCTGATGCAAGCAATAGCGACCATCCGCATGCTTGTGAGCCTGCGCTGACCTGTGCAAACCTGGCCGCCCTGTCGGCCCCATCCATAACGGCAAACAGCGCTAACGCCATGGTCACCATCGTGAGCGTCATGGCGACAAGGATTGAAGCGATATCAAAGGACATGACGGGTGTCCGAAATGAGCAGACGAAACGCCATGTTGATTGTCGCTTTGTTGAAAGTTCGATAATGTAGCCGAATATTTCTTGCAAGTACAGCAAGTTCCGCAAGGAAATCTCACGAGTTGTCGTGAGTGATAGCTTCTGGTCGAAAAAGACTGTCGCGCGCTCGCGTGCCCTGCCGGCTATAGCAAACTGTATTGGGCGAAGCAACTGGTGCAAAACGCTTTGCTGACGGGGTGATCGACAGTGTCTGTAGCCACAGCATGGCGTGACAAACCTGCCCCACTGGATAGCTCGCGGCGAACGCTATTGTTCGTCCAGACGACTGCGATTTCGGCACGCGCCAACGCGACTCAGCAGTGGTGCCCCTACAAAGTGCGCGACGTGCGAATGAACAACGTGCGCATCAACGACAAGATGTTCGAAACAGTACTCTCTGCCGTGCCCGTCAAGGCGTAACGCGCACGTTGTCGATGTCAGCCCAGGCGCCCGGTGCGCCAGTCGCAAACAAGCCGAACTGCGCGCCAACCCAGCGCCCCATCGCCGCGTCGAACGGCTCGCCCAGCGGCGCGAACACTGTCCCATCCTGGCTGTACGAGAACGCCACGCGCGCGCCATGCGTCATATGCGCGCGCAGCAGCACCTTGTAACCGTCCAGCACCGGCCCCAGCGTCTCGATGCATTCGCCCGCCCCCTCGCAGCGCGCCGCCACCATGCGTGGCTTGCCGTCGACCCGGCGCAGCCCGAACCACTGGCTCGACAGTCCCAGTATGCCCAGCCCAACCTGATCACCATCGCGCCCCGCGCGCAGCTCCACACTGGCCGTCACGCCAAAGACAGGCGCCGGAAATTTCTGCGTCAGCACCGACGCCAGCGTGCGCAGCGGCGCTGCTGGCTGCGCGAACAGGCGCAGCATGCCGGGACGGGCATCAAGCGCATACCAGCCGGATTGCGGGTTGGCGGCCCATTGCCACTGGCGGCCCAGCACAGCGCCGTCGAATTCGTCGCTCGTCGCCGGCTCGCGGCGGGCAAACACGCCCGGCACCGGCTTGGCATGCTCTAGCACAGGCTGGCCCACGCCCGGCGTGGCGGATGCTTCCCCGATCAGCGGCCAATCGTCTAGCCAGCGCAGCGGCTGCAGATGCACGACGCGGCCGTAGGCGCGCAGGTCCTGGAAGTGAAAGAACCAGTCCCCGCCCTGCGGGGTCGTGACCCAGGCGCCCTGGTGCGGGCCGTTGATGCCCGTTGCGCCCTGCGCCATGACGATCCGGTCTTCGTAGGGCCCCTCAATGCGAGGCGAACGAAACACCGATTGCCAGCCCTGCTCGACCCCACCGGCCGGCGCGAACACGTAATACCAGCTATTCCGCTTGTACAGCTTCGGCCCTTCGAGGGTCCGGTAGCCCGGCAGGCGGTTGCCATCGATGATCACGCGGCCTTCGTCCAGCAGGCTGCGCCCGTCGGGCGCCATGCGGCGCAGGGTCAGCACGTTGTTAATGCCGGCGCGGCTTTTGGCCCACGCGTGGATCAGCCAGGCCTGGCCATCGTCATCCCACAGCGGCGCTGGATCGATGATGCCTTTACCGGGCAAGAGCAGGTGCGGCGCGCTCCACGGGCCGGCAAAGTCGGTGGCCGTGGTGACGTAGACGCCGTGGTCCGGGTCGGGATAAAAGATCCAGAAGCGCCCATCGTGATGGCGCAGGCTGGGCGCCCACACGCCCTTGCCAGGCTGGGGCGCGGCGAACGCGACCGGTGGCGTGAGTTGTGGCAGCGCGTGGCCCACCAGCTCCCAGTTCACCATGTCGCTCGAAGCGAGCAATGGCAGGCCGGGTGCATTGGCAAAGCTCGATGACACCATGTAGTAGCGCTCGCCGACGCGGATCGCATCGGGGTCGGAATAATCGGCGTGCAGGATCGGGTTGCGATAGCGGCCGTTGCCGAGATCCGGCGACCACGGCGCGCGTACAGGCACTGGACCGAGCGTCTTGCGCAAGAAGCGGTCCATCGCATCGACGGTCGGCGCCAGCCAGGGATCGAACAGCCAGAAGGAATGCGGCGCCCCGTCCAGCGCCACGGTATCGGTCGGGATGCCGTGGCTGGCCAGCGTGGCCGCCAGCGCTTCGCGTCCGCTCGAAAAGCGCGGCGCGGCGCCGACGATGAACTGCACCGGCGGGCTGTCCTTGCCGGCATGGGTCAGTGGCGACGCGTCGCGCCACAGTGCCGGTTGCTCGGCATAGCGCCCGCCGAACCAGGCGCCCGCTGCCGACGGGCGCTTGGCCGGGTCGTCTTCGAAGCGCAGCGCCAGTTCGGACGTGAAATCGGACAGGCCGTCGATATTGATCACGGCCCGCACCGCATCCGGCCGGGTCATGCCCACCAGCGCCGCGATCTGCCCGCCGGCCGAGCCGCCCGCGATGGCGACGCGCGCAGGGTCCAGGCCAAGTCCGGGCGCCTGCGCGCGCAGCCAGTCCAGCGCATCCTTGACGTCATCGATTGCCGCCGGATAGCGCGCCTGGCCCGACAGCCGGTAGCTGACGGTGGCCGCCGCATAACCGCGCGCAGCCAGGCGCGCTGCCAGCGGCGCCATGTTCGAGCGCTCGCCGCTGGCCCAGCCACCGCCATGCACCAGCACCACCAGCGGCGCCGGGGCGGCGCCCGCTGCCGGCAGATACAGATCCAGTGCCAGGGGGAGTTCTCCCCTGCGCGCGTACACGATGTCCTTGCGCACCTGCACCGGCGCTGGCGCATCGGCGCTGGCAATCCGGATGAACGGGTAGTCGCGCACCAGCTTCTTATAGGTGGTGTCGGCGTCGTAGCGTGCCTGCGCTGCTGCCGGCGCCGACGCCGACGCCGACGCCGACGCCGCGAGCGTGCCCAGCGCAAGGCAGGCCAGCACGATGCGTTTGCCCACTGCGCCCTTTGCAGCCCCGGCCATCGTTCAGGTCACGGGTGCGGGATTGAACAGCGCCAGCGAATTATGCAGCTTCCAGTGCTCGGCCCAGGTCTTGCGGCCGCTCGCCACATCCAGGATCAGCCGGAAGAGTTGCCAGCCCACGTCCTCAATGCTCGCTTCGCCGCTGGCGATGGTGCCGGCGTCCAGATCCATCAGGTCATGCCAGCGGCGCGCCAGCTCGGTGCGGGTGGCCACCTTGATGACCGGGACCGCGGCCAGGCCGTACGGGGTGCCGCGCCCGGTGGTGAAGATGTGGACGTTCATCCCGGCGGCCATCTGCAGCGTGCCGCAAATGAAGTCGCTGGCCGGCGTCGCTGCGTAGATCAGGCCCTTCTGCGTCAGCTTGTCACCCGGCGAGAGCACGCCGGTGATGGCCGTGCTGCCCGACTTGACGATCGAGCCCATCGCCTTTTCAACGATGTTCGACAGCCCGCCCTTCTTGTTGCCGGGCGTGGTGTTGGCGCTGCGATCGACACTGCCGCGCACCAGGTAATCGTCGTACCACTGCATCTCGCGCACCATGGCCGCCGCTACTTCAGGCGTTGCGGCGCGTGCGGTGAGCTGGTCGATACCGTCACGCACCTCGGTGACTTCGGAAAACATCACGGTGCCGCCGGCACGCACCAGCAGATCGGTCGCGTAGCCCACGGCCGGATTGGCCGTCACGCCCGAAAACGCGTCGCTCCCGCCGCACTGCACGCCCACCACCAGGTCGGACGCCGGACAGGTTTCACGGCGGCGCGCATTCAGTTCCTGCAGGTGCTGTTCGGCGGTGACCATCAGCGCGTCGATCATCGACATGAAGCCCACATGCTGCTGGTCCTGCAGCGTGACCACGGACGGTGCGCCATTGCCGATCGGGATCGAGCCAGCCGGGAACAGGCGCGCCGGTGGCAGCTTTTCGCAGCCCAGGCTTACCACCATCACTTTGTCGCCGAAATTCGGGTTCTTCGACAGGTTGCGAATGGTCCGTATCGGAATGTCAGCGCCGGGTGCGTCGATCGCCACCCCGCAGCCATATACGTGTTCAAGCGAGACCACGTCTTCGACGTTCGGGTAGCGCGGCAGCAGTTCGTCCCGGATGCGCCGCACGGCGTACTCGATCACGCCCGAGACGCACTGCACGGTGCTGGTGATGGCCAGCAGGTTGCGGGTGCCGACCGAGCCATCCTTGTTGCGGTAGCCCTCGAACGTGTACCCGTCCAGCAGCGGGCCGGCCGCGATGGCGTGGGTGCCTACCGGCAGGTCGTCGAGCGAGCGCGCCGCCGGCATGCGCAGCACGCGCTCCGATACCCAGCTGCCGCGTGCGATCGGACCACTGGCATAGCCAATCGTCACGCCATAGCGGATCACCGGTTCGCCGTCTGCCAGGTCGCTCAGCGCGACCTTGTGGCCCTGGGGGACGCCTTCGAGCAGCACTAGCCCGCCGGGCAGCACGGTGCCGGCGGGCAGGCCGCCATCGTTGACGACGATGGCAACATTGTCGCCTGGCTGCATGCGGATCGTGCGCGGAAGGTCGTGGTTCATGTGTCGTGTCTGCCTGACGGCTGAAGTTGGGAGGATCGTTTTAAGTATGCCATAAAACGTTCCAATGCGGCTAGTCCACATCTCTATTTTGGCCGGACCAAATATGAATGGCCTGACCAAAATAGCACAATAGCGCAACGCCGCGTCAGCGTCAGGAGGGGTCAAATGAGGGGGTTACTAAGACCTGGACTTCATTCGTCTGGCGACGAACCAGGCGCAATGGACGCTGCAAGCGGCAGCGTCCATTGCGTTTTAGTGTCAGTGATGCGCCAGCGTCAACGGCGCAGGACGGCCGTTGCCCAGCGCCGTCAGCGCCTGCGTGTGATCCAGCTTGAACACCGCCAGGGCTTCCGACAATTGCGCGGTCTGGTCCGTCAGCGATGTGGCCGCGGCGGACGCTTCCTCGACCAGCGCCGAGTTTTGCTGCGTCATCTGGTCCATGTCGCTGATTGCCAGGGCGATCTGCTCGATGCCTTCGCTCTGGCGCTGACCAGCGTCGCTGATGTCGCCCATGATCGTCTGCACACGGCGCACCGCGGCCACGATCTGTTCCATCGTGCTGCCTGCCTGGTCCACCAGCGCGCTGCCGGCGTCGACCTTGGAGACCGAGTCGCCAATCAGCTCCTTGATTTCCTTGGCGGCGGTGGCGCTGCGCTGGGCCAGGTTGCGCACTTCGGACGCCACGACTGCGAAACCGCGGCCCTGTTCGCCTGCCCGCGCCGCCTCGACGGCCGCATTCAGCGCCAGGATATTGGTCTGGAACGCGATGCCATCGATCACCGAAATGATCTCGACGATCTTGGTGGCCGACGTGTTGATGGCGCTCATCGTCAACACGACGTTGCCCACTACCTCGCCACCGCGCGTGGCGATGTCGCTGGCCGTTACTACCAGGTCTTTGGCCTGGTTGGCATTGGCGGCATTGGTACGCACGGTGTCGGTCAAGGCTTCCATCGCACGCGTCGTATTTTCCAGGCGACCGGCCTGCAGCTCGGTGCGGCTGGCCAGGTCGGCGTTGCCGCTGGCGATATCGCCACTGGCCGACGCGATCGTATCGGCCGACGTCTTGATGCCGGCGACCATATTGGCCAGGCGATCGCGCATGTCGGACAGCGCAGACAGCAGGCTGCTGTTGTCGCCCGGCTCGATGCGGATTGCCATCGACAGATTGCCGTCGGCGACCATGCGGGCGATGTCGCGCGCATATTCGGGTTCACCACCCAGTTGCTGCCAGATCGTGCGCACCATGAACCACGAGACGGCGATCAGCACGGCAATCACGATCAAACCGGTGACGATGGTGACCGTCACGACATTCGTCACGCTGGTTTCGCTGCGCGTGATGCCGGCCTTGAATTGCTGCTGCGCTTGTTCATTGACCTTGGCGACGTCGGTATTGAGTGTCGCGAGCATCGACTGCATGCGCGTGACGACCGCCTGCGGATCGCCCTGCTCCATCTCGAGCATGATCCTGGCCGCCGAAACGGCCGGTGCGTAATACTGTTCGAATTCTTTGCTGAGGCGCTCGCCGGTTGGTCCCATGCCGTCGATCTTGCCGAAGCTGGCCAGTTTGGCCCGCACCTTGTTGGCCTGCTCGCCAACCTGCGTCAGGCGCGCCTTGTCGCCTTCGCTGACGGCGTCGCGCAGGCCATTGGTGACCGACTCGATGTCGCCCGCCAGTTCCTTGCTGATGTCGAGCGCCGGATAATCCACGCTTTCAGTCGTGTGGATCGACGTGAGTGCTTTATTGGCGATGCCGGCACTGACGGCGACACCGAGGGTAAAAATGATGGCCGAAATGATCGGCAGTGCCCAGATCCTGCGTTTGATACTCATGCTGCCTGCTCCTGAAGTCAAAACCCGCCGCACGCGCGGCGGGGTACCGATAAATGATCAGGAACCGGAATAGACCACTTTGACTGACGCGTCGACCGCGCTCTTGTCGATGTAGCCAATCGCTTTCGGGTCGGCTGCAACGGCTTTCTTGACACCGGCGTTGTCGCCGACTTCCTTGGGCATCGTGGCCTTGCCGGTAAACACCAGCTTCGACCACAGGGCCTTGATCTGCGACGGATCCTTGTCCGTGACTTTCTTGTAGAACTCGGCGCGCGCCGGCGCATTTTCCGCCTGGTCGACCGGGGTCATGGCGGTCGATTTACCCAGGAAGAACTGGGACACCTGGTCCTTGGTCAGCGACGACTCGGCGGCTTTCGCATTGACGACGACGACGACCTCGGCAGCAGCTGGCAGTGCGAGCAACAGAACGCTCAGGGTCACGCTTGCTTTGAACAATTGATTCATTGGTAAATCCTTAGAACACGAAGTCAAGCGCGACGGCGCCGACGGTCACCGGGCCCTTGAAGCCAGGCTGGACGTTGATGAACTGGCCGTTGCCTTGCGGCTTGATGCGATCGACCTGGACCTTGAGCGCGGCCGAGGTCGTGAAGTCCCAGCGCACACCGATGCTGTCGGTGGTCTGGCTCGTGCCATCGATGGCCGTGGTCAGCGTATTCATCAGACCCGACAGCGCCGCCAGCGTTGGCGCGCATGCGAACGAGGCACCTGCTGGGCAGTTCGCAGGAATGGTGTTGGTCACACCCTTCGACATGATCTTGGCGCGGGTGTAGTACGGCAGGAATTTGCCGAAGCGGTAACCGCCCATCACGTAAAACGACTTGGACGAACCCAGGAACGAATCCGGCATCTTGCGCTTGGCGTATTCGGTCAGCACGACGATATTGTTCCAGTCCATGGACAGGCCAGCCGACGTGAACGTGTACTTGCGGTCCTTGGTGTTGAGCAGCACGCCCATGTCCGCCACTTGCGGGACATTGAACGCGGCAGCAGTGTTGTTGAACGTGATCACGGCAGCGTCCAGTTGCGCGTTTTCCGACGACAGCTTGGTGCCGCTACGGCCCACGCGCACGATGAACGGGCCATGTTCGGCCGTCAGGTTCAGCGCGTACTGGTCGCGGGATTTGGCGGTTGGGCCGCCCGAGGTCTTGAACTCGCTGCGGCCGTACGCGGCCGTTGCCGTGACGGTCGTGTCAGCGTACTGCTGCTGCCAGGTGATGTCGGCGCCATCGATGTTATTGAGCGGCATCTGCGAATACAGTTCCTGCGGCGGACGCAGGAAGGTGTTGGCGTAGCCGACGTTGCGGTATTCCGAAATCATGAAGGCCGGCATGGCCATGCGGCCAACGCGGATGCTCAGGTCGTCCGACAGCTTGGCCTTGACGAAGGCCCACGACAGTTCGGCGCCGTAGCTGTCTTCGCCATCCTTGCGCACCAGGCCCTGGCCGGTGACCGACAACCACGAGTTGACGGTGTAGTCGGCCTGCAGGCCGAGATTCGAATCGACGCCAGTGCGTGGATCCTTCTTGACACCCGACGACTGGTTCGAACGGCCAAACTCGGCCTGATCGGTGTCGGAGAACGTGAGGGCGCCGGTGCCGAAACCGCTGATACGAACGGCGTTACTATCCTGGGCAAAGGCAGATGCGACGGCGAATGGCAAAGCGAGTGCCACCACGATGTTACGTGTTTTCATAAATTCCTGGGGATTACGGTGAAGTAGTTTATTGAATGCAAAAACGGCGACAGGGCCTGCGCCGCATCGCATTTGCTGAGACAATTGTATCCAGACGGAAACTGTTGCCGCAACGAAAATTCACGAAAAGTCACTTTTCCTGTTCAATATGTGTGATTTTGTTGTGAACTTCTAACGCATTAATGCAATTCAATTACCCCAGTATTTACATCAAGTAGAGGTCCATGCTGCTGTACAGCGTGGACAGGCAGCACGCTTGCGTATAGCGTGCGCGCGGCCAGTTGACACGACCTGAAGCGGTCGAATCACGGTGCCGACGGATTGCGACGGGTCGCAGCCGCGCGGCACCTCCATGTACTGACTGTCTGTCAGAATTTCGTTCTGACACCCACCACGAAACGCCTGCCAGGCAGCGGCGCGATGTCCTTGAGCACCGAGGTCGACAGGCGGATATCGTCATTCAGCAGATTTTTTGCCAGTGCGAACCACGTCAGATCGACGCCCTGCACGCGCTGCGTGTAGGACAGATTGGCATCAAGCTGGTTGTAGGCCGGCGTGTCCTGCAGTTCGTTGGCAGCCAGGCGATCCTGCCCGCGCGCATGCACCAATGACATGCCGCCGCGCCACGCGCCCTCGCGGTAACCGACGCTGGCGCCAATGCGGTCCGCCGGCTGCAGTGGCAGGTTGCCCCCACCGTCGCCGAGTTCGCCGCGCGACATATCGCCGAACAGCCGGCCCGACCAGCCGGCGCCCGTCTGGTTGTAGGTCAGCTCGGCTTCCGCACCATGAATGCGGGCACGACGCTGCTCGAACGTCCGGGTACGCAACTCGTCACCCGGATTGCCTTCCTCGTCGACCAGATCGCTGCCGATACGGCCGAAGATGTAGTTGTCGATGTTGTTGCGGAACAGGTTGGTTTTCCAGCGCACCAGGCCCGTGTTCTTTTGCAGCGTCAGTTCGATATTGCGCGAGGTTTCCTTGTCGAAGTCGGGATTGCCGATGTCGAACGTGGCGGTCGCGTCGTGCGGCCCGGCCGAGTACAGCTCTTCGATTGCAGGTGCACGCTGCGCATAGGACAGCGTCGCCCCGACGCTGTAGCCCGGCATGAACGGCCAGGCCGCGCCGATCGAACCGGAACCGAGGTCAAAGGTGCGCTGTCTGCCGCTTACCGGTTCGCGCTTGACGTTTTCGTAGCGCGCGCCGGCGCTCAGGCGCAGCGGGCCGGCATCGCCCTCTTCCACCATGAACAAGGCCGTCGTCTTCGAGTGCGTCAGCGGCACCGTGTCCGGCCCGCCTTCAGCGCTGAGCGCCGAGAAGTGCGTATTCTCGGTCTGGGCGCCCACCGTGCCACGCAGACCGGCAATGGCTTCGTGCGTGAGTTCCAGCCGCGTTTCCAGCGAGCGGTTATTGAAGATCACCTCGGGACCGTCCTCGCCCAGCTCGGCGTGCTCGTAGTCGGTATAACCGGCCTTGAAACGCAGCGATTCGATGCCGCGCAACGGCTGCCTGAGCATGCTGTCGAAGTCGTAGCGATCCTGCTTCTGGTCGATGCGCGAACCCTCGTCACTTGGAATGCCGTACAGGTTGCTCAGGTGCGACGCCGACACGCCGGCGTAGCCCCAGTCGTCGACCCACGAGGCACCGGCGCCAAGGTTCTTTTCACGCGTGTCCGAGTGCGGCAGGCGGCGCATCGCCGAGTCAGGGTCCTGCAGGACCCGGCGATCCGGAATACGGTAGTCGTCGGTATCGCGCCAGTTGCCGTCGACATGCAGGGCGATCTTGCCGCTGGCAGCGTCCGCGGTGCCAGACACGTTCTTGCCATTGTCGCCCGTGCTGTAGCGGGTTTCGATCTGGCCGGTCGGCGTGGCTTCGAGGTGGGTCGGAATGCGCTCGTTGACGATGTTGACCAGGCCACCGATCGCGCCAGAGCCGTACAGCAAGGCGGCCGGGCCGCGCAGGATTTCGATCTGGCGCGCGACTGCGCCTTCGGCCGATACCGCGTGATCGTTCGACAGGCCCGACACGTCGGATACGGACATGCCGTTTTCCAGCATTTTTACCCGCGACCCTTCCAGGCCGCGAATGATGGGACGTGATGCGCCGGCGCCGAAGGCCGAGGCCGACACGCCGAGCTCCTGCGACAGCGTCTCGCCGAGCGAACTGCCAGCCTTGTCGCGCAGTTCGTCCCCGGCCAGCACCTTCGCCGGGGTCAGGATCTGGTCGTTTTCACCGTTGCGAAACGGTGACGCAGTGACGATCACCTGCGGGGTGTCGCCCCCGAGTACCGATTGGGCGTGGGCGGGCAGATTCCAGGCAAGCAGGATGGCGCTGGCGAGCAGCGTACGTTGAATATTCATGAATATAACCTCGAGCAAAATGGGTGCGAACGGCATTGCCACGGCGGCGCCGCGGCAATGCATCGATGACAGCAAATCGAATCAGTTCGCCCGAGGGGGACCGCGTGGGAGACACGCGCGTACCGGCTGCACGCGCGCGCGTTCGGTGCCCAGCGCCAGTGGGCCGGCCAGAGCGGCTTGCGGTAGATGGCCAATATATTCCGGCAGCGGCAGCGCGACATCGAGCTGGGCGCCGGCTGCGCATTCGGCGCAGAACTCCTGCAGTGCAGGTGCATCCGGCTGGCCACCCGCCTGCTGCACACCCTGGCGTTGCTGCGTGCCATGCCAGTGCGACAGCCCGTGCGCCAGCGCCATCTGCTGCGAGACGAGCAATAACAGCGATAGCAGGCAATGGAGAATGGAGCGTGGCATGCGCGGCGAATGACGGTTGACCGGCGCATTCTACGTGATGGGAGCCGATTGCGACAGCAACCATCAACAATTGCAATTCAGTTGCATTAAACAGGCGTGGCGGTAGTGAGCGCTCCGTACACAGGGGCAAAACCAGCAGTGTTGTGGAGAAACGACCGGAAAAGCGACTGTCCTTACGGCACGGTCGAGGTTGCTGGTATCCTCGCGGATCACGACCTCTCCCGATTTACCACTGTGCCACTGCTCGATCCTGCCACCGTCATTCTTACGTCGACCCTGATGGCGGCGGCGATGACCGTCGTGCTGTTTTCCGCGTACCGTAGCTTCCCTGCCGAAGTGCGGGGATTGGGCCATCAGGCGCTCGGCATGTTGTCGCTGACGGCGAGCGGGGTGCTATTCTGCGCGGCCCCACTGATTCCCGAAGGGCTGTTGCTGTTCGTGGCCAATAGCACCATGCTGGGCGCCGCCGGGCTGATGCTGATCGGCACCCAGTTATTCTATGGCCGTAAGCCGGGCTGGTGGTGGCTGGCGCTGACGTGGGTGGCCGGCATGGTCTGTCTGGTCGGCTGGTATGTGATCACCCAGGATTACGCGTTGCGGGTCGCAGTGTTTTCATTGTTGACGCTGTCGTTCTACGCGGCGCAACTGGTGCTGCTGGTGCGCCATGGTGAACGCCACTTCTCCAGCTGGTTCTTCGGCTCGCTGTTGCTGGTGCAGTCGCTGGTGCTGCTGTTGCGGTTGGTCGCGGCGCTCAATGGCGCGGTTGGCACCAGCAACGCCAGCAACAGCGCGGTACAGGGCATTTTTCTGTTGAGTGCCAACTTCATGACGCTGATGATGGCAGTCGGTTTCATGACCGTCGCCACCCGGCGCCTGCAGGTCGTGATGGAGCACCGTTCCTGCACGGACCCGCTGACCGGGGTGCTGAACCGACGCGGTTTCGCCGCTGCCTACCGCCGCGAGGTCGCGCGCATGAAACGCCACGGCGCGCCATTCTCCCTACTGAGCATCGACCTCGATTACTTCAAGGCCATCAACGACCAGCACGGCCACGCAGTCGGTGACCAGGTACTGGTGCACGCGGCGCGCACCACGATCTCGGCCCTGCGCGAGATCGACCACGTGGCGCGCTTCGGCGGTGAGGAATTCATCGTGCTGCTATCGGGGACCACGGCCGAGCGGGCGAAAGCGATGGCGCAACGCATCCAGGCATTGCTGCTCGCGGCGCGCGGCGACGTGCCAGACTACACGGTCAGCATCGGCATCGCCAGCCAACAGGCGCCCGACGAGAGCCTGGAAGCCCTGATGGCGCGCGCTGACACCGCTCTCTACCGCGCGAAGGCGGCCGGTCGCGACCGCAGCGAGTTGGCGTAAGGGCACAGGCTCGGCGGCATGCGGCACTGGGCAGCTGATGGCCAGCGCGGACAATCAGGCCGTCGTGACCTTACAGCGCAAGACTAGCTGCTAACGAATGCACACCAGTTTTGTGTGATAACTCGTGATTGCCGATGGCTGAACCGGGTCGCTGGGGCTGCTCTGCGTGCTGCTGCAGGACAGGTCTGCTGCTGGCGCGACAGGTGCAATACGACCCGGAGCGGCTCTTTATTGAAGGTGGCGGGTTAGCCAGCTTGATCCGGCTGTGAAGGTGGAGCGGCTAAACGCTTACGCATGGCTCTGAGCGTCCATGTCCCGATCAGCTATGCGCCCTTCCCGCTGGCGGTCGGCAAGCAGCACCTGACGTGGGAACGCGTAGTGGACCTGGTCGACATAGCGCTCTACATGGCAAGTCGCACGGCCGCAACCGGGCATATGGCGTGCTCGGCTTCGCCGATGACCAGCTGGATAGCCTGGATGCGATCGAACAGAACATGGTACTCGCCTGGCCCACCGGCCAGGTCGATCTGTCGACCGTGATTGCCGGACGCGATACGCCGCGCGCTTGAGCGCGCGGCTGACCCGCGTGGAGTTCGGCCTGTTAGAAGCCGACCTTCAGGCCGACCGACACCACGTCGGCCTTGGCGCCGATCTCCGGCTGCTTGCCATAGCGCTCATATTCGCCGACCAGCGACAGGTTCTGGCCCAGCGCATACTGCAGGCCGACCGCGCCGTACACGCCATTGTCGTTGTCCGAATAGCTGGCGCCGTTGGACGGCAGGTTGACCTTGCGCTCGTTACGGGCCACGCCCAGCTTGCCATAGGCCGAAAGGCGCTCGTTCAGCGGCACCGCATACTTGGCAGCGACATAGCTGCTGGAACTCTTGACTTCTCCGTGCCCGAAACCTGACGTCGACAAGACATTGACATCTTCGTTGCCGAAGCGGGTATAGCCGGCTTCCAGGGCCCAGTTCTGGTCGACGTTATAGCCTGCGAATACCTTGCCGCCGGCCTTCCAGTCGTCATCTGCGGCGCGGTTCTCGGCACCCGCTACTGCCACGCCCAGGTAGGTGCGCGAGGCCCAGTCGGGGCCGAGCCCATTGGTCGTGGTCTGGGCTTGGGCGGAGGCGATGGCGGTCAAGCCGACCGCGAGCGCGATCAGGAGTTTGTTCATGGTCTTGTTCCTTGGTCTGGTTCGCAGTTCCCAATGAATTGCGTAGCGAAAAGATACATCGCGGCGGCCCTGGTCCGAACAGCGCATGCGTAAGCACTTGTAACGAAACGCCACGGTCCATGGCCCGTCGGCGTGCTGCATGTCGCACATTCAGGCGTTGCAGTACCGATGCGCACAGTAAGCCAACAATTCGCGCGAGATGCACTATATGTATTTTGTTACGCCTGGATACAAGATCGCCTTGGCAAACCAGGAGCTAACGACAAAGGGACTACGACAAGCGGGCGAAATCGCATCGCGACAATGGGTCGCGCATCGACCAACGTACGGGCCGTCCATTGAAATCACAGATCTTCCGCGTTATCTTCGCTACTTTCCTTACAGTCTTCATCAGCGACAGCGCGCAGCAGGCGCCGCGCTGGGGCCTTGGCGTCGGTGTTGCCGTCCCGGATTCGGTCTACGCCGGTGAAGGCACCCGCGTTACGCCTTTCCCGCTCGTCGCCTACTAGGACTGGCAGCCAGCTGGCGCGGCGCCGCCCGGTAGCTCGATCTGGGCGTCAAGGGTGGCGCCACCAGCACCAGCAAGGGCCATGAAGCGAACATCACATATTCGTATCCGATCCAGCGGTGCGGCGAGGTAGCCATGTTTTTCTATATTGCCATTGCGTGAGCTATTCGTGAGGATCAAGAAAAGCTACCCGTGAAGGGTGGCCAGTTGCTGTGCGCTCGCTAGAGCAGCGTCATTTGCTTACGTTCGAGACGCCAATCCATATACGGGAGGGTTAGCTGTTATTTTCTGAAACAGGCGCGACGAAAGGTACTGCGTCACCGGGCTGCGCGCACTAGATTTGCTAATAGCTGCGACAAATTTTCCCGAACAGCTGCAACTGACCTGTAGGGATATCGAAATAGCTGCGACTCGCTGCGTCCATGACCTAACAACGCTGTAACGCCACCAACAGAGGCCGGCACCGTCTGCTTCCGACCCTTTGCGGACATTACCTCGCTGGCTACTTCAACCTCTCAATGTTGCAGCCTTACGTCGCCGACTCCTGGTCAGGCGGCCATGGCCGAATCGTGTGCCTTAGTTGGTCTTCAAGCGACCAGGTCAGAGGGCAACATTTGGAGACAAACCAAGGACAACCCTTTGCAACCCACCGCTCATAATGAGCCACATTATCGTCGTAGCCGTACTCGCAGCCACAGCAACGGCAGATCTCGAATGAGTGTCGCAGGTCCTCCGGTGAATCAAATCCAAGACCAGGGCCGTAGCCGCAAACCGGACAATAATCAATCATCATGACGATCCAATTTTTTAGCTACGAATTTTCCAGCCCACTACCCAAAATGACACGCGTCCGCTGAATAGTGGCAGACATTCCTAACGGCCGCTTTTGGCCGATAGCGGACGGTCGACCATGCTAAGTGTAGGTTGGCTTACCCAGAGCAACTAGCACTCGTTAAATTTACACATTATTCATTCATATTTTTATCATTCAAACATTGCGCCAAAAATGGCATAAAATTATCGTCCGAAACGGTATCGCAAGTTCCAGCTCTAGCCGGACTGCGGACTCTTGCTAAGCGGTGGCTCATGTCGTAATAGATATCTTTCTCCGAATTGAGTCTACTGAGGCTTTTTGAGTCACCTTGTATTATACCCATTACCAATTTCTTTCCATATAAACGTAGCCGCACAATTTCATCGTGTTGAAAAGGGAACTTTGGGACGTAATTTATATCAGAAGCGGATCCTGAATCTAGCCAAATGTCCGCGTGGTTCGAATGTGCAATTCCTCTAAATGAAGACTGATCGATCCGATCGCTGCCAATGCCGCTACGATATAGGCATCCGCAGACTTTTTGTTTCTTCTGGAATACGATGTAGCGATATAGGACCGTATAGTCTCTGCCAAATAATTCATCTACACTTTCATGCTCCCAAACTCCTGATATATTTAAAACTTGAGCATTGACAACTAAAGGTGTTAAAGCGCTCAGAAAAAGCATTGCAATCCAAGTAGACGCATGCGCAGCTCGCATAGACGAATCCTTCAAAAAAATTGTATTGTTAATCTAGAGATCGGCAAGAAAGCAGTGGACTAGCCTTTAAACGTGATTGTCAGGTGACCGCCGTCTCCGTTAATGTCATCTGACAAGCTACTTGCAGTACCGGCTGATCTTCTTTATACCGGACATTTCTAACAGCTAATAGAGCACATGCCACTACGATGCATCGTATCTGGGTTTAACATCTTTAGAAAGAACCTAGTTCCCAACGACAGCTTTTGGCCGAACCCGGCCGTTCAGATCAGCATAGCAGGTTGCCAGATTGAAAATCTAGCGGTGGGCGCGACAAGCCGGACCCGACCCGAAGCGGACCTTATAGCTCAGCGGCCTCGTATCCGTCAGGCCCGGCTCTATGCGCGAACCCAATGCCTTCCTGTCTAAGAAACGCCTCAACATGTCCAAAGAAGTGAAGAGCTTCTTCAGTTGGCTTGTATTTCGTAATCAGCTCAATCTGTATGTTCTTGCCTTCGGCTCCAGGAAGCGTATCGAAGACTTCACCGCTTTCGACAAACGACAAGTAGCAGTTGATCTTCTCCTGCAAAACGAGCAGATGCTCGCCTTCCCACTGGAGATGGTCCGTAACGCTTAGATGTACGATTCCCGTCGCCAGGTCGATGTACGCAATGTCTACAACTGAAGTTTGCTCTACTGTCATCGGAATTAGGAAATGGAGCATGTTAATGATTGGAGCAGATGTCCGCTTTTGGCCGAAAGCGGAAGTCGCCCAGAGCATGTCCGCCTCAACATCCCTTGTCAAACCTGATTGTTTTTGTGCTTGACTTGATTGCTCGTCCATATCAGTTTCGCTCCGACCAGCAACCGTTGTACACACTGCACAGGCGCGTACGACATCACTCGTCAGGGGACCTACAAACCATGCGCCCGAGAAAATCGGCGATCGCGTCGACCGTCGCCGTCAACCACGGACCGAACAGCCAGAATGAATGCGGCGTGCTGGACAACGCCACCGTCTCGGCACTAACACCGTGCTCGCGCAGTGTTGCCATGATCGCTTCGCGGCCGACCAAGAAACCCGACCCGCTCCTCACGATGAAAAACACCGGGAGACTCGCCCTGCTCCCATGGTTGATCGGCGAAGCTTGATGCCGGGGGCCACCTGCGCCTGGTTTGGCATCCGCCAAACCAGGCGCAGGTGGCAGACGGTCTGTACGCGAGATATTCCTCATGGCGCCGCGTCTCCTCGCTCGTGAAGTCCGACAGCGGTCGATATTGATCACTGCCTGCACGGCGCCGTTGCCCGCCATGCCGGCCAGCGCTGCAACCAGCCCACCCGCGATCGCGATCCGGCCAAGTGAATGCCATGGACATCGGGATCGCCGGAGACAAGATTGCGGTACGTGCGCCTGGCGTTGTACCGCTGGGCGATCGCGCTGTTGCGGCGCCAGCGACCGGCAACAGCAGCCCGATCGCCAGCGGTCAGCGCGTCACAGCGACTCGCCCCGGAAGACCACCGAGCGGCTCACACTGGCGCCGGGCGCCAGCACGGTCAAGCCGGGATAGCCCGGCATATTATGGGCATTGATCGGATGATCGACCGGCTCGAAACAGAAGAAGTCGCGGCCCGGTGGCGCATACAGGATGAAGTAATCCATCGCCGCCTCGATCGAGAGACCCACGCCCCGCCCCGGCCAGCGCACACGCGCCACGCCGTCCCAGCCGGCGAACGCGTTGTCGACCGCCTCCTTCGGCAGCGGCGCGAACGTACGGTAGTCCCAGTGCGCAGGCACGGCGCGCCGGCTCGACGGCAGCTTGTCAGCGCCTGACAACCAGACCGCATCGGCCCGCGCCTGGAGCTGCGCGCCGCCCGGATCGGGCAACCACGGATGCAGGCCCAGTCCGAATGGCAGCGCCACCGCGCCGGCATTGCGCACGGTGAGTTCGACGATCAGCGCGTCGCCATCGAGCGTGTAGCGCAGCGTGGCGTCGTATGCGAGCGGCGCAAACGCGTGGCGCGTCAGGCGCAGCAGGATCGAATCGAACGTCAGCGACTGCACATCCCACGCCTGCTGCCAGCCATCGCCGTGAATCGCGACCTTTTCGCCCGGACGGTTCGGCGTCGGCACATACCGCTGACCGCCGTACTCGAAGCCGGATGGCGCGATCCGGTTCGACCACGGCACCAGCGGGAAGCAGGCCAGCTGGCCCGGTTGCGGCACGTCCGTGAAATCGGCCGGCAGGCCACGCAGCAGCGGCACCGGCTCCGCGCCGCGCAGCCAGTCCAGGCGCGCGAGGCTCCCGCCGATCTGCGGCACGATGACAGCCGCCAGGCTGCGGTTTTGCAGCACGAGGCGTTGCAGCATGGGGCGCGCCGCCGGCATCAGTACTGCGGGCCGTCGAGCAGGAACTTGCCGCCCTGGTAGATCGTCGTCACATCATCCGGCGCCGGGAACTCGGCCGAATCCGGGAACAGGTGCGCGAACGTGCGCGAGCTGTCCTTCGGCTTGAAGCCCAGGTGCGCGACCAGGCGGTTGTCCCACCAGACGCTGTCGTTGTCCGACATGCCGTAGACGATCGTGTGGCCCACGCGTGGCGCAAACAGCGCGCAGCGCAGCAGTTCGGTCAGATCGTCATACGACAGATAAGTGCTCATCATGCGCTTGTTGGCCGGCTCCGGGAAGCTTGAGCCGATCCGCACGCACACTGTCTCGATGCCGAAACGATCGTAGTAGTAGCGCGACATCTGCTCGCCGAATACCTTCGACAGGCCGTAGTAGCTGTCCGGGCGCGTCGGCGAATTCGCGTCGAGCATCTCGGTCGTGCGGTGGTAGCCGATCGCGTGGTTCGAGCTGGCGAAGATCACGCGCTTGGTACCGGCCTTGTGCAGCGCCTCGTACAGATTGGCCACGCCGAGGATATTGGCCTGCATGATCGGCTCGAACGGCTTTTCGGTGGAGACGCCGCCAAAGTGCAGCACGGCGTCCACGCCCTCGAGCAGCTTGATGACGGCGTCCTTGTCAGCCAGGTCGCACTGGACGATCTCTTCGCCTTCGCCGGCCTCGCCCATGTCGACGACATCCGACAGCCGCACCACGTCGGCCCACGGCTTGATGCGATCGCGCAGCACCTTGCCCAGGCCGCCGGCCGCGCCGGTCAGCAGGATGCGTTTGAATGGTTTGCCGACTTTCTGTACTGCTTGGGTCATGCCCGTCTCCTCATATGTTCTATTAAATTCTGCCACGACCTTGTCCGGGGAAAGTATGCCATACAACATCGAAAAGTGGCTAGTCCAGCTTGCGATTTTGGTCAGACCAAATTAGAATGAGCCGACCAAAAGAGCGTTACCTGCACTGGAGCAACACAGGTAATACAACAGTGAATATCACGATGCCGATTGGAGACAAATGAAACTGCACTTCGTTGCCGCCCTGCTGGGCTGCGCACTGGTAGCCTCGCCCGCGCTGGCCCAGAGTCAATACCGCAATACCGACAACACGAACCTGGGCGACGCCGGCGAAGGCACCTACCCGATCCCCTACAAGAAGCCGGTGGTGGCCGAGGTCACCGCCCAGTTGCAGGCGATCCGCGCCTTCATGGACCGCGCAACCCCAACCCGCATCGTCAGCAAGCGCACCGGCCAGCCGATCACTGACCTGAAAAAGCCGAGTGCGGACGCCGTCTTTGAAAAGAGCGCCGGTGATTATGGCATCCAGGTGTACGAGATGGGCGTCGTGCATTCGGGCCTGCTCAAGGCGGCCCAGGTCACCAAGGACCCGGGCTTTACCGCGATGACCAGGCGCCACTTCGCCTTCTTCGCCGAGACGCTACCGTATTTCCGCGCGCAGGAACAGCAGTTCAAGCTCGAACGCGCCAACAGCTTCTCGCGCTTTCTCGATCCGCGCTCGCTCGACGACGCCGGCTCGATGTGCGCGGCCCTGATGCGGGCGCGCGCCGCCAAGGTCGGGCCGGATCTGAAACCCATGATCGATACCTGCAGCGACTGGGTCGCCAAGCGCCAGTTCCGGCTGGACGACGGCACGATGGCCCGCAAGCGCCCGCAGGAAGTCTCGCTGTGGGCCGACGACATGTACATGAGCATCCCGGCGCTGGCCGAGATGGGCCGCCTGACGGGCGAGCGCGCGTACTTTGACGATGCAGTCGCTAACGTGATGGGCATGTCGAGCCGCATGTTCAATCCGCAGCTTGGCCTGTACACGCACGGCTGGCACGCGAACCATCCGGACGCGCCGCGCTTTTACTGGGCGCGCGCCAATGGCTGGGCGGTGCTGGCGATGTCCGACCTGCTCGACGTGCTGCCGAAGGATCATCCTGGCTACCCGAAAGTGCTGGCGCAGCTGCGCGCATCGCTCAAGGGCATCGCCGAACTGCAAAGCGGTAGCGGCCTGTGGCACCAGATGATCGACCGTAACGACTCGTATCTGGAAACGTCGGCCAGCGCGATCTTCACGTATGTGTTCGCGCATGCCGTCAACGAGGGCTGGGTCAGCCCGACGACCTACGGCTCGATCGCGCAAACCGGCTGGAACGCGCTGTCGACCCGCATTACGGCGCTGGGCCAGGTCGAAGGCACGTGCGTCGGCACGACGCTGGCCGGCGACATGGTCTATTACTACAACCGCCCGACCAGCGTGGACGCGCTGCACGGCTATGGCCCGATGCTGCTGGCCGGCGCCGAGATCATTCGCCTGGTGACGAACCCCGCGTTCGAGGTGCAGCACAAGGTGCGCACCTACCACTACATGCCCAAGGGTGGGCAGACCGACTACCGCGAACACCACTGACCCTGGAGTGACATCATGAACCGACTCGTACTCGCCGCGCTGCTCATCCCCGCAGTGGCCGCGCCGCTGGCGCACGCCCAGGCGGATGGCATCCGCGTGACCGTCCAGCAGGACCTGGCAATCGCCCGTCCCTCCGAAACCATCTCGATCCCGTGGAAGGATGTGAACGCTGCCCTGCCCGGCGCGATGGTGCAGAAAATCGCGGTGAAGGATGCGCGTGGCCGTGTGCTGCCGCACCAGGTGACGAATATCGCGCCACAGGCGAAGGACCCGAAGAATGAGGGCATCGCTTACGGTGAACTGCTGTTCCAGCACAGCTTTGCCGCTGGCGAGAAAAGCGCGGGGTTCACCATCGAACGCATCGACGGCGTCGCGCCGCCGTTCCCGGTCAAGACCTTCGCGCGTCAGGTGCCCGAGCGGCTGGACGACTTCGCGTGGGAAAACGACAAGATTGCCCACCGCACCTACGGGCCGGCGCTGGCGGCGCCCGCACCGCCCGGCGTCGTCAAGGAAGTCCTGGTGACGAGCGGCCTGGATATCTGGTTCAAGCGCGTCGAGTATCCGATCGTCGACCGCTGGTACAACAAGGGCCACGACCATTATCACAAGGACGAGGGCGAAGGCATGGACATGTACAACGTCGGCAAGTCGCGCGGCGCCGGCGGTATCGGCGTCTGGAGCGGCGAGGCCTTGTACCCGGGCGTGAACTACGCAACCTTCAAGATCCTGGCCAATGGCCCCATCCGCACCGTGTTCGAACTGCACTACGCACCGTGGGACGCGAACGGGCGCCAGGTCAGCGAAGTCAAACGCTTTACGGTCGACGCCGGCCAATGGTTCGACCGTATCGACAGCACCTTTACCGCCAGCGGCGACGGGCCGCTGACGGTGGCCGTGGGCCTGAACAAGACGCCGGCCGACAAGGGCCAGTCCCCAAAAATCGCCACCACCCGCGACGGCAAGGTGCTGCTGCAGTGGGTCGAGCAATCTACCAATGATGCGTTCGGTACCGCGGTCGTGCTGCCAGCGGCCGAAGGCTTCGCCCAGGATGCGCTCAACGACCTGATCGTGGCCAAGGCCACGCCGGGCACGCCGCTGCGCTACTACGCCGGCGGCGCCTGGCGCCGCGCGGGCGAGATCACCAGCCGCGAACTGTGGCAACGCGAGGCGGCAACCGTCGCAGCGCGCGACGCCAGCCCGGTGCGCGTGACCATCGCACCGACCAAAGGAAACTGACCATGCCATTTCACCCGAAACGCCGCGCCCTGCTGCGCACCGTGCCGGCAGCCTCACTGCTGTTCTCCGGCGTCACCGCGGCTGCCCCCGCCGCCACCGCCCGCAAAGCTGCCACGTCACCTGACCCGTGGCAGCGCGCCAACGAAATCATCGCCCGCTTTGCCACGCCACTGGTATTTCGCAAGGAAGACTTCGACGTCACGGCCTATGGCGCCAAGCCGGCATCGATGGTGCAGGTGCGGGGCCAGGTTGCTTCGCTCGTCGATGGCGTGCTTGACACGCCGGCGCCCGGGTCGCCCGACAGCTATCCGGCCATCGCAGCCGCCATCGCCGCCTGCCACGCCAAGGGGGGCGGGCGCGTCGTGATCCCGAAAGGCGACTGGTACTGCGCCGGACCGATCGTGCTGCGTTCGAACGTGCACGTGCACCTGGCTGCCGGCGCGCGCGTGCACTTTTCGGCCAACCCTGATCACTACGCGCGCCACGGCGCGCATGACTGCGGCGTCAATGGCAAGCTGGTGCTCTCGCGCTGGCAGGGCAACGATTGCCTGAACTATTCGCCGATGGTCTATGCGATCGACCAGCAGAATATCGCCCTCACCGGTGAAGACTGGACCAGCATTCTCAACGGCCAGGGCGGCGTGCCGTTCGAGCCGGGCTTCGCGCAGCAAGCCGAATGCTGGTGGGACTGGAAGGGCCGCGCCCAGTCCGGCCAACCAAAACGCACCCGCACCGAGGTCGCCGCCAACCCGGCCAACGCCCAGCTCGACCGCGTCGTTCCCGGCATCGACGCGGGGCTGCAGGCGAGCATCCAGGGCGAGGGAAATCGCTGGCAGACCGACTCGCGCTACCTGCCGGCGCTGTCCGAGGCCGGCGTGCCGGTTGAACGGCGCGTGTTCGGGCATGGCCACTTTCTGCGTCCGTGCATGATCGAGCTGATTGGCTGCAGCAAGGTGCTGCTGCAGGGTTACCAGGTCAATGCCGCGCCGTTCTGGCTGCACCACCCGGTCGATTGCAAGGACCTGCTGATTCGCCGCGTGAACATGGAAAGCCTGGGTCCGAACAGCGACGGCTTCGATCCGGAAGCCTGCGACGGCGTGCTGGTCGACGAGTGCCAGTTCAATAATGGCGACGACTGCATTGCGATCAAGGCCGGCAAGAACAGCGATACGCAGCATGGCCCGACGCGCAACATCGTCATCCAGAATTGTGTGATGAACAGCGGCCATGGCGGCGTCACGCTTGGCAGCGAGATGGCCGGCGGGATCGAGCACGTCTACGCGCAGCAGCTTGATTTTCGTAACACGCACTGGAAGGACGATCCGCTGAACACGGCGATCCGGCTCAAGACGAACATGAACCGCGGCGGTTTTCTGCGCCACCTTTACGTGCGCGACGTGACGCTGCCCAATGGCGTGGCGCTTGAACCCGGCCTGTACAAGCCGCTCGCCGGCGCGCGCGACATCAAGCAGCCGGTCGCCTCTGGCGCCGGCGCCATCGTCACGATCGATTGCGATTACGTGCCGGGCGACGACGCGATACGCAATCGCCCGCCGCAGGTGTCGGACATCGATATCCGCAACGTCCGCACGAAGAATGTCGATACGGGCAAGGGCCAGTTCTCGTGCTACCAGGCGTTCGTGCTGCTCGGCCCCGTGGCGTCAAGCTTCAACGGCAAGCCAGGCACGGCGATCCCGCCGATCGCGCGCGTGCGTATCAGCGACTCGGACTTCGGCACACCCGTCAACACCGCGCAACCGTGGTTCGTCCACAACGCCGTGGACATCACGCTGGACAACGTCACCATCGGCGGCAAGCGCTACAAGCAGGTCCTGCATAAAAAGACCTGACTCGCAACAGGTCAGTCCAAATTAAAATATTTTTTAATTGGCCTGACCAAAATTGCAAGTTGTGTCATAGAATCTAAAAACTGGCCTGACCAGATAAATAAATGCAGCGCCGGTGGACCTTTCGTGTCCACCCCGATAAAAACGCATGGAGACAGCATGAACCAACACCCGCACCGCGCATCGCTGCGCAAACTCACCCTGTGCCTGCTCGGCACGGCCTCGGTATCCGCCATGTCGCTGGGCCCCGCGTTCGCGCAGGAAGTGGCCGCATCGCCGACGGGCACAGGCGCAGCGCAAACGGTGGTCGTCACGGGCCTGCGCGCCTCGCTCGAAAGCGCCCTGAACGCCAAGCGCCAGGAAAACGGCATCGTCGACGTCATCAAGTCGGAAGACATGGGCAAGTTCCCCGACACGAACCTGGCCGAATCGCTGCAGCGGGTGCCGGGCGTCGTCATCGACCGCGATGCCGGTGAAGGCCGTTCGATCACGGTGCGCGGTCTGGGCCAGGACTTTACGCGTGTGCGCATCAACGGTATCGAGGGCCTGGCCACCACGGGCGGCACCGACAGTTCGGGCGGCACCAACCGTGGCCGCGGGTTCGACTTCAACGTGTTTGCGTCTGAACTGTTCAGCGCCCTGACGGTGCGCAAGAGCTCCTCGGCCGACGTCGACGAAGGCTCGCTGGGCGCCACCGTCGACCTGCAAACGCTGCGTCCGTTCGACCTGAAAGGCTTCAACGCTACCGTCGCCCTCAAGGGCAAGTACAACGACGGCTCGGAGAAGACCGATCCGCGCGCGGCCTTCATGATTTCGGATACGTTCTTCGACCGCAAGGTCGGCGTACTGGTCTCGGGCGCGTTCTCGAAACGCCGTGTGCTGGAAGACGGTTTCAGCACCGTGCGCTGGGATAACGGCCCATCGTCGGGCGGCTGGTGCGCACCGCAAGGCGCTGCCGCCAACCCCACCAATTCGACGGCGACCACCTGCGGCCCGGCCGCGCAGGGCGTTGCGCGCCTGCCGAACACCCCGGCAAATCTGGCCGCCTACAACGCTGCCAGCAGCCCGGACAACTTCCATCCGCGCCTGCCACGTTATGGCCGCCTGACCCACGACCAGGATCGCCTGGGGCTGACCGCCTCGGTGCAGTGGCGTCCGCAGCGCGGCACCCTGCTCACGTTCGACATGCTGTACTCGAAGCTGGACGCCACGCGCCAGGAAGACTTCCTGGAAGCGACCTCGTTCAGCCGCAGCGCCAGCCAGGGCGGCAAGCCACAAATGAGCGTGGTGCAGGCCGAGTACGCACCGAACGGCGCTCTGCTGTACGGCAAATACAATGGCGTCGACATCCGCTCCGAGCAGCGCTTCGACGAGCTGAAAACCACTTTCACGCAGCCGACGCTGACACTGGAACACAAGCTCACCGACACCCTGAGCATGAGCGCCCGCTATGGCCGCGCCAATTCGAAGTTCCGCAATCCGGTGCAGACCACGGTCACGCTCGACGCGTTGAACGTCGACGGCTACACGCTCGATTTTCGCGGCGACGACCGTCGCCCGGTCATCGGCTATCCGTTCGACCCGATGGGCAATCGGCTCGGCCTGGTCGGCGTGCCGCAGGTGGCCAGCGGCACCCAGCCGTCCACGGTCCCCAACACCACGACCAGCGAGATCCGCACCCGTCCGCAAGGCACCGACAACGTCAACAACGTCGGCCAGTTCGATCTGGCGTGGGAAGCCAGTGACATCTTCACGATCAAGGGCGGCGTCAACAGCAAGAAGTACAGCTCCGACACCTACGAATTCCGCCGCGTGAACCAGAACGACACGATCTTCGCGCCGCCTGCAGGCGCCACCGGCCTCACGTCCAACCTGACCGGCTTTGGCAGCAACCTGGGCCTGCCAGCGGGGAACGCGAGCGGCTGGGTCGTGCCGAACCTGCAGGCGATCGCCGCTGCCTACGACATCTACTGCAACTGCATCAAGAGCGGCCCTGCCGGCGGCCCGGGCGACTTCAGGCTGTCGTCGATCGAGAACGGCAACGCACGCGGCAACAACCGCTCGGTCACCGAGAAAAGCGATGGCCTGTACCTGATGGGCGAATTCCGCTACGACCTGTGGAACATCCCGGTGCGCGGCAACGTCGGCGTGCGCCACGTGAAGACGGATCTGTCGACGACCGGCTACCAGGCTGCCGGCGGCGGCACCGCCGTCACGGTCGATCACGATTACAAGGACACGCTGCCGTCGTTCAACCTGGCTGCGAACATCACCGACGAATTCATCGTGCGCGTCGGCGCCGCCAAGGTCATGACGCGCCCGCAACTGGGCTTCCTGTCGCCGGGCGGCAGCATCGCCACCACGGGCAACCTGTCGATCAACACGGGCAACCCGTTCCTGAAACCGTTCCGCGCCAAGACCTTCGACACCAGCTTCGAGTACTACTTCAAGAACAAGGCGTTCGTCGGCGTGGGCCTGTTCCAGAAAAACATCGATACCTACATCCAGAGCCTGCGCACCAACGTGGCGTTCCGCGATTCGGGCCTGCCATTGTCGCTGCTGCCGGCGAACTTCACGGGTGAAGAAGTGTTTGCGCTGACCACCCCGGTCAATACCGACGGCGGCAAACTGAAAGGCTTCGAGATCAACTACCAGCAGCCGTTCACGTTCCTGCCTGGCTGGGGCAAGAACTTCGGCACGCTGCTGAACTACACCCGGGTCTCGTCGAAGATCGAATACCTGGTCTCGCCGACCAGCGACGCGCGCATCACGGACGACCTGCTGAACCTGTCGCCGAAAGCATGGAACGCCACGCTGTTCTATGACGACGGCAAGTTCAGCGCGCGCGTCTCGGCCGCCCAGCGCTCGGGCTTCGTGACCCGCGTGCCGGGCCAGAACAACAACGACGTCGAAGGCAAGAACGAAACGCTCAACGTCGACCTGTCGTTCTCGTACAAGGTCAACGACCAGCTCGAGTTCACGCTCGAAGGCGTCAACCTGACCAACGAAGAAAGCGACCAGTTCATCAGCCGGGCGCGCAACAGCGTCGTCGTCAACAACGTCACGGGCCGCGAATATCTGTTCGGGCTGCGTTACAAGTTCTGACCGAACGCGTCCTCGCGTCCTTGGGCCCGCGCTTGCGCGGGCTTTTTTTCGTCTGCGCCCAGCCGTTCAACGCACCGGGGCATGCCGTAGGGTGGGCGGGTTTCCCGCCCACGCGTCCAAACCAACGTCGCACCGAGGCATGCCGCGGTGCGTTGAACGCGTGGGCGGCGTAGCCGCCCACCCTACCGATGTTGCCAGCGTCCCCCGCCCGCGCCCGCATGCCACAGCGGCACGCCGGGGCATCCCTTGGCTTCAGGTACGCTACAATCTACGGCCCGCGACGCACGCGATTTTCTTCAACCTGCCAGCGAAAGACCCATGAGCACCTCGACCGAGATTGACAACGGCCTCCCCCTCGACATGACCATCTTCGGCGGGATGGGCGACCTTGCCATGCGCAAGCTGCTGCCCGCCCTGTACATGGCCTACCTGCACGGCAACTTGCCGGCATCGACCCGCATCCTGTCGACCGGTCGCCAGGACTATGACCGCGCCGCCTATCTCGCCTTCATCGAAGAGCATTCGCGCTCGTTCATCAGCGGCGACAACTTCAACGAGAAAAGCTGGGCCGGTTTCCTGGATCTGCTGGTCTACGTGAAGGTCGACGTCGCTGAGGCGCCGGTCTTCGACACGCTGCGCGACGTCTCGCGCGATGGCGCCCAGCGCGTGTTCTATCTTGCGACGGCGCCATCGTTGTTCACGATGATCTGCGACAAGCTCGCCGCCACCGGCCTGGTCGACGCCAACGCACGCGTCGTGCTCGAGAAACCGCTGGGCCGCGACCTGGCCTCGGCGGTCGAGATCAACGAGGCGGTCGGCAAGCATTTCGCCGAGTCGCAGATCTACCGCATCGACCACTATCTGGGCAAAGAGACCGTGCAGAACCTGATGGTGCTGCGCTTCGGGAACTCGATCCTGGAACCGCTGTGGCGCGCGCCGAACATCGCCAGCGTGCAGATCACGGTGGCCGAAGAAGTCGGCGTGGGCAGCCGCGCGGGCTTCTACGACAGCGCCGGCGCGATGCGCGACATGGTGCAGAACCACCTGATGCAACTGTTGTGCATCGTGGCGATGGAACCGCCAACCTCGCTCTCGCCCGACGCCGTGCGCGATGAAAAGCTCAAGGTGCTGCGCTCGCTGCGCCGCATGGGCCTGGCCGATATCGCGCGCGACACCGTGCGCGGCCAATATTCGCGTGGCGTGAGCGGCAACCAGGAAGCCAAGGGCTATCACGAAGAAAGCAACGTGCCGGCCGACAGCCACACCGAAACCTTCGTCGCCCTGCGCGCCCACATCGATACCTGGCGCTGGTCGAAGGTGCCGTTCTATCTGCGCACCGGCAAGCGCATGGCGCGCCGCTCGTCGAAGATCGTCATCGAGTTCGCCAATCCGCCGTTCCCGCTGTTCCCCGAAACCCCGGGTGGGGTGGCCAATCGCCTCGTCATCGAGCTGCAGCCCGAAGAAGCGATCAAGCTGCAGATCTTCGCCAAGCAGCCGGGCAGCGGCATGCTGATGCAGCAGGTCGCGCTGAACCTCGATCTGCAATCGGCATTCGCGCAGCGCCGCGCCGAAGCCTATGAGCGCCTGCTGATCGACGTCGTGCGGGGTCGCCTGACGCACTTCATGCGCCGCGACGAACTCGAAGCGGCGTGGGAATGGGTCGAGCCGATCATCAACGGCTGGGAGACGCTGGGCGAAAAACCGCACGCGTACGCGGCCGGTTCGTGGGGGCCGCCGGAATCGTTTGCGCTGCTGGCGCGCGACGGGTTTGGCTGGGTCGAGTAAGCGACTCGACCACCCACTGGCGCGGCCTCAGGCCGCGCCGGCTTCCAGGTTGGCGCGTACGCGCGCCAGCAACGCCATCAAGCGGGCCTGCTCGTCCTTGTCCAGCCCTGCCAGGGCAATCTTTCCCAATGCGCCGCTTTGCCGGCGCAGTTCCTCACACACCGCCTGCCCTGCACTGCTCAGTGTCAGCCGGGTACTGCGCCGATCCGTTTCGTCGGCGGTCGCATCGAGCATCCCCGCATCGCGCAAGCCCTTGATCAAGCGTGCAACCTGCGCCTTGTCCCGGCCGGAATGCGCGACCAGATCGCTCTGCGTCGCGCCAGGATGACGGCCGAAAAACCGCAGCACCTTGATTTCCATGTGCGCCAGTTCGTGCGAACCCGACTGCACATCGGCTCGCAGGCCGCGCATCTGCTGCGAACGATACAGGTGCACAATTGCGTGCATCACCTCGAGCGCATCTTCGCCGCTTTTTTGGTTGACTCTATCAACTTCTTTTTGCATAATGGTGGACGTTATCAACTAATTGATGGAGTGTAGCATGAGTGAAACCGACATCCCCACGATCGAACGCGTGCGCCACGACCTGAAACTGCGTGAGGTCACCGTGGCGCGCATCAACCGCGTCAGCCCCGGCTTTGCCAGCATCACCTTCCAGGGCGAGGCGCTGGCGGACTTCACGTCGCTATCGTTCGACGACCACGTCAAGTTCATGTTCAACGACGCCAGTGGCGAGCAGGTACGGCGGGATTACACACCGCGCCGGGTCGACACCCACGCCCGCGAGATCGACATTGAATTCGCACTGCACGGCCATGGCGGCGCGGCCGAGTGGGCGCGCAATGCGACCGTCGGTCAACGTGCGATCATCGGCGGGCCGCGCGGCTCGATGATCCTGCCGATGGCGATGGACTGGCACCTCTTGATCGGCGACGACAGCGCCCTGCCGGCCGTGACGCGCCGGCTCGAAGAATTGCCGGCAGGCGCGCGCGTCGTCGCGGTGCTGCTGGTGGATGCAGCGGACCGCCGCGCGTTTGTGACCCGCGCCGATGCCCGCATCCACTGGGTCGACAGCGACGACGCGCTGTTGCAGGTGCTGAAGGCGCTGCCGTTGCAGACCGGCGCCGGGCTGGCCTGGGGTGGCGGCGAAGCGGCGCTGATGGCGCGTGTGCGCCAGGTGCTGGTCGAGACGGGCATGCCACGCCAGGCCGCCAAAGTATCGGCCTACTGGAAACGCGGCGTGGCCGATCATCACGAGCGCCTGGACTGACAGGGCAGCCGCTCAGCGCGGATAGGTAAACCCGGTGGCGATATCCATCGGCACCAGGCGTTTGCCATCGCGTACCATCAGGCGGTCGGGCGGCTCGTCGCCGGCCAGTGCGCCCGGTGTGTTCAACAGCCCTTCGCCCTGGCGCACGAGCGGGTCGCTGCGTTCGTAGACGTTGCGGCAACCGGTGGCTTTCAATAGCGCCTGCACGACCGGCACCTTCCACATGTCGACACCGGCGGCGTTGAATTGGCAGATCAGATAGCCCTCGGCGCCACCATACTGATGCACCTGCAGGCCCGGCAAGCCATCCTTTTCACCATCGATCAACCCGATCAGCGCCTGCGGATCGGCAGTGCGCAGCGTAGCGGCGCGCTTGTCGATGGCGGCCTGCACGCGGCGCTTGATCATCGCATGGTCGACCGGCTCGTCCTCGCGCAACGACCACATGCGCCCGACGATCTGCGACTTGGCGTTGTAGGCGGCGCGGCCGATGAACTGGCGGGTCGACGTTTGCACGATGGCGGTGATGCCCGGCTTGTTGCGTTCGTGGCCCTTGCCGTCGACTTTTTCGACGGCCGACAGGTAAATCCACGGGTCGCCGGCGAGCAGGGCTTTTTCCTTGCCCTGCTTGATGGTGATGATGAGCATGTGTGACTTTCGTTTGCAGGACGGGGATGATACAGCAATCGCGCCCCCTCACTGCCCTTGAATAGCGGCCTCAGTCCACCGGCGTGGGCAGCGGCTCGCCGTTGAAGTGTGCGACCAAATTGGCCACCGCCAGCGCGCCCATCGCGCGCCGCGCTTCGACCGTGAAGCTGCCCACATGCGGCGTGAGCACGACATTGTCCAGCGCCAGCAGCGCCTGCGGCACCTGCGGTTCGTTCTCGAACACGTCCAGGCCCGCGGCGCCCAGCCGGCCATCCTGCAACGCCGCGACCAGCGCCGCTTCGTCGACCACGGTGCCGCGCGCGATGTTGATCAGGGTACCTTGCGGGCCCAGCGCCTCGATGATGGCGCGGTCGATCATGCCCTGCGTGTCGGCGCCGCCCGGCATGCACAGCACGAGCATGTCGCTCTCTTGTGCCAGCGCGAGGAGCGTCGCACTGCGCTGCGCGGGCGCCGGCCCGGGGCTGCGCTGGTAATAGCGGATCTGCAGCCCGAACCCCTCCAGGCGCGCGGCAACGGCCTGGCCGATGCGCCCGAAGCCGACGATGCCGGCGACCTTGCCCCTCAAAGCGCGTGCCTGCACGTGCCCCAGCGGCGCCTTGGCCAGCCAGTCGCCGGCGCGCACGTAGCGATCGAGCACCGGCAGGCGGCGCACTGTCGACAACAGCAGCAACACGGCGAAATCGGCCACGTCGTCGGTCAGCACGTCGGGCGTGTTGGTCACGTGGATGCCCTTTTCGGCCAGCAGCGACAGCGGCACGGCATCGACACCCACGCCGTGCACCGTCACGATTTCAAGACGCGGCAGCTGCGCCACCAGCGCGGGCGTGACGCCAACCGTACCGGTGGTGAGCACGCCGCGGATGCTGCCGGCGATCGCGTCGAACGCGGCGTCGCCCGCGTGCGGAATCGCCTTCATGAAGTGACAGTCGAAGGCTTGCGCCACCTGTTCGCGCACGTCGTCCGACCAGACGCTGCCCAATACGAGAATGCTCGGTTTCATCGTTCAACATCCTGCCGTTTCGTCGTGGAAGATGGCCCGAGTATGACAGAGGCGCGGCTTGCCGGGCGCGGCGCAGGGTAGAATGCCGGGCTTTGCCACTGCATGAACGCCGCCGTGCACAGCTTCCCAGTCAACCCGCCAAACCCGCGTATCGCGTCGATCGACGTCGTGCGCGGCCTCGTCATGCTGATCATGACGCTCGACCACGTCCGCGAAACCTTCTACCTGCAGCATCAGGTCAGCGACCCGATGGATGTCGCGAGCACCGACCCGGCCCTGTTCTTTTCGCGCCTTGCCGCGCACTTCTGCGCGCCGATGTTCGTGTTCCTGACCGGCCTGTCGGCCTGGCTGTATGCCAATCCGGCGAGCGGACCGAGGAGCGCCACGGGTTTTCTGGCCACACGCGGCGCCTTCTTGATCTTTCTCGAAATCATCGTCATCAACTTCGCCTGGACCGGCACCTTCACGCCGCACACCGTCTATCTGCAGGTGATGTGGGCGATCGGCCTGTCAATGCTGGCGCTGGCCCTGCTGCACCGCCTGCCGCTGCCGCTGCTGGCGGCCATCGGCGCGACGATCGTGGCCGGCCACAATGCATTGGCCGGCGTGGCGTTCGCGCCGGACACCTTGGCCGCCAGTGCCTGGACGATCCTCGAGCAGCGCGGCAATCTGATGGACGACCCGGTGCGGGTGCGCATCAGCTATCCGCTGCTGGCGTGGATTGGCGTGATCCTGCTCGGTTACGCCTGCGGGCCGCTGTATGCGCGCGGCATGCCCGCCGCGCAGCGCCGGCGCTGGCTGATGCTGGCCGGCGTGGCCAGCCTGCTGGTGCTCGCGCTGCTGCGCACCTGGAACGTGTATGGCGAGCCGCTGCCATGGACGCCGCACGAGACGCTGCTGCGCAGCGCGATGTCGTGGCTGAATTTCACGAAGTACCCGCCATCGCTGGACTTTCTGTTGCTCACGCTCGGCGTGGGCGTGCTGGTGCTGGCCTGGATCGAGCGCATCGACGCTGGCTGGGTACGGGTCGCGGCCGTGTTCGGCGGCGCGCCACTGTTCTTTTATATCGCGCATCTGTATCTGTTGCTGGTGGCGCAGCGGGTGGCCGCGTTCGTGCTGGACCTGCCGCGCGTCGATGTCGGGCATGTCTGGCAGGTCTGGCTCGGCTCGGTCCTGCTGGCGCTGCTGCTGTACTGGCCAACAAAGCGATTCGGGCGCTACAAGCGCGAGAGCGGCAAGGCCTGGGTCAAGTACCTGTAGCTACTGGCTGCAATGTCGGCATGGCCATTGCCGGCGTGGCCCGGGTGGTAGCGAGCGCAAACCCCATGGCGATTCCTGCACGCCCCGATTGGCGCAGATCGCCGAAGCAGGTACAGTTTGAGGGTCGTCACTTCGATGGGATCGCCATGTACGCCAGCAACTGGACTACCCTGGGGCCGCAGCAAGTACAAGCCCTCAGAAATATGGACCGCAGCCGCCAGGAACGCGGCCGGCAACTCGAGCAGGCCGGTCACGGCCCGCAGGAAACGCCGTTCACGGTCATCCTGGCCGAAACGGGCCTGCAACTGCGCCGCTACGAACCTGCCGCCACGGGCGGGCCGGCGGTGCTGCTGGTGCCGGCGCCGATCAAGCGCGCCTACATCTGGGACCTGGCGCCCGCCATCAGCGTCGTGCAGCGCTGGCAGGAGCGCGGCTACCGCGTCTATCTGGCCGAATGGCTGCCGATGCCCGATGGCGACCCGGCCGTCGGCCTGGCCGACTATGGCGACCGCATGCTGGCGAGCTGCCAGCGCGCCATCCAGGCCGATAGCGGCGAAGCCAGCCTGACAGTGGTGGGCCACTCGCTCGGCGGCATCCTCGCCGCGATCTACAGCGCCATGCATCCCGAGCACGTGACGGCGACCGTACTGCTCGAATCGCCGCTGCGCTTCGGGCACGGCGCCTCGTGCTTTGCGCCGCTGGTCAAGGCCACGCCCGATGCGCGCCAGATTGCTGACACCTTCCGTCACGTGCCGGGCGCCTTCCTCAACCTGATGAGCGCGATGGCCGAGCCGCAGGCCTTTGGCTGGGAGCGCGCAACCGACCGCTGGCTGTCGCTGTTCGACCCAAAAGCGCTGGCCACGCACATGCAGGTCGAGCGCTGGAGCCATGACGAATTCCCCCTGCCGGGCAAGCTGTTCGTCGACATCGTCGAGTCGCTGTATCGCAACGATGACTTCATGGCCGGCCGGCTCGTCATTAATGGCCGCACCATCGGCCCGGCCGACCTGCGCTCGCCATTGATCAGCGTCGTCGATTTTCGCAGCAAGGTGATTCCGCCGGCCGCCATGGTGCCATTCCACGAGGCGACCTCGAGCGCGCGCAAGCAGGTGCTGCAATACCATGGCGACATCGGCGTGAACCTGCAGCATGTCGGCGTGCTCGCCGGGCGCAACGCCCATGCGACGCTGTGGCCCACCATCTTTGACTGGCTCGGCGCGCCCTCGGCGTCAGGCGCCTGATCCGCGGGCCGCAGCGCGCTCTGCGCCGCGGCCGCTTCCTGTCCACCTCCACGAGTATCGCTGGCACCTGTTCCAGTGGCGCCATCGGTCATCCCTCGAGCTACCTCCCTCCTGGCCTGCCCATCCGTTGTTCAATAACAAGTTGACACCCGCAGATGAGAATGGTTATCATTCCGGGCGATCAGTCATGTGGTCATGGCTGGCGCAGATCATCCGGATCCCGGGTAGTCGCCTTACGTACCAATCACGAACAACAGGAAACAACGATGGATAAGCTGGTTCGCCCTGTCGGGCATCTTCACTTGACGACACTGACGGTCTGCGTGGGCCTTGCCCTGCCGCTACTGGCCCAGGCCCAGTCCACCGACGCGGGCACCACGTCGATGCCGCAAGTGCAGGTGCAGGCCCAGAAGCTGGGCGATGCTGTCGGCTCCTACACCATCGGCCGTACCCGCACCGCCACGCCACTGGACATGTCGCTGCGCGACACGCCGCAATCGGTGTCGGTCATTACCCAGCAGCGCATCGAAGACCAGGGCCTGCTCACCATCACCGACGTCGCCAACAACGTCACCGGCGTCTCGGTCAACCAGTACGAAACCCACCGCGCCAGCTTCACCGCCCGTGGTTTCGAAGTGACCAATCTGCAGATCGACAATATCCCGACCACCTGGGATGCTGCCTGGAGCGCGGGCGAAGTGCTGGGCAGCCTGGCCCTGTACGACCGCGTCGAAGTCGTGCGCGGCGCCACCGGCCTGATGACCGGCGCCGGCACGCCATCGGCCGCGCTGAACCTGGTGCGCAAGCGCGCCTTCGGCAAGAAGCTGGACGGCACGATCGAGGCCACCGTCGGCCGCTGGGACAAGCGCCGCATCATGGCCGATGTCTCGACGCCTTTGAACGCATCGGGCAGCATCCGTGGCCGCGCCGTGGCCGAGTACAGCGCCGGCGACAGCTGGGTGCAGTATCTGGAAAACAAGGATCGCACCATCTACGCCACCGTCGAAGCCGACATCGGCCGCAACGGCACCTTCTCGACCGGCTTCTCGCGCCAGAAAATGAGCCCGCGCGGCTCGATGTGGGGCGGCCTGCCCTACCGCTACAGCGACGGCTCGATCATCGACTGGGACCGCTCAAAAACCACCGCCGCCCCGTGGGCCGGCTACGAAAACCAGTACGACAACTTCTTCGGCGACTACGAGCACCGCTTCGCCAACGGCTGGAAGCTGCGACTGACCTACACCGACGCCACCCGCGACGGCGACTCGCACCTGCTGTACCTGTCGGGCGTGCCGGATCGCGTGACGGGCTCGGGCCTCAATGCCTTCACGGGTTCGTACGTGATCCAGACCAAGCAGAAGGATTTCGGCGTGCACACGAGCGGCAAGTTCACGCTGGGTGAGCGTCAGCACGAAGCTGCCTTCGGCTACCTGCATGCAAAAACCGACTTCAATTCGAACAACCGGCTTGCCAACTACGATGGCGCCAGCCAGGTGGTGAGCGACATCAACAACTGGAACCCGGCGTCGTACCCGACGCCAACCTTCGGCCCGCAAGCGTTCTATGAAGGCAGCGAAACCACCCAGCAAGGCCTGTACGGCATGGCGCGTTTCACGTTGACCGACCGCCTGAAAGCCGTCGTCGGCGCACGCGTGACCAAATATGAAAAAGAAGGTTTTGGTGCTGCGCCTTACTCGCTCAAGTACGACAACGAGATCACGCCGTACGCCGGCCTCGTGTTCGACCTGAACGACACCTACTCGCTGTACGCCAGCCACACCAGCATCTTCGAGCCGCAGAACCTGAAAGACTTCGCGGGGAATATGCTCGACCCGATCGAAGGCAAGGCCAACGAAGCGGGCATCAAGGGCGAATTCTTCGACCGCCGCGTGAACGCCTCGCTGGCCGTATTCCACCTGAAGCAGGATAACCTTGGCCAGGCCGCGGGCCGCATCGACCGCGACGGTGCGGCCGGGCCGCTGCTCGAAGAAAGCTACTACCGCGCCGCCCAGGGCGCCACCAGCAAGGGAATCGAGCTGGACGTATCGGGCGAGATCGTCTCGGGCCTGAACGCCAGCGTCGGCTACGCGATTTTCCGCGCCAAGGATGCGACCGGCGTCGACTTCAACTCGATCTACCCACGCAAGACGCTGCGCGCGTTTGCCAGCTATCGCCTGCCGGGCCAATGGAACAAGCTGACCGTCGGCGGCGGCGTGAACTGGGAAGGCAGCACCTACACGGTCGACGGCACCGTCGCCCCTGGGATTGACGGCCGCATGGAGCAGGAGTCGTACGCGCTGGTCAACCTGATGGCGCGCTACGAGTTCAACAAGCAGTTGTCGGCCCAGCTCAACGTCAACAATGCGACCGACAAGAAAACCTTCGCCATGTTCGCCGCCTACAACCAGTTCACGTACGGCGCACCGCGCAACACGTCGCTGACGCTGCGCTACAGATTCTGATGGGGTAAGGCAGTCAGCGCGTCGCCACGGCCCCGACCGCATCGCGCCAGGGGCAATTTTGCGCGGCAGCGAACCCCTTCAGAAACGCGCGCCGCACCGAGCCCGCCGCGATGCAGGCCGAGACGTGCTTCGAATGGCGCTCTGCTCCGCTTAGCTTGCGCACCCAGCCGCGAAACGGAATCAACCCTTCGGCCGTACGCTGGAGAACGCCGACCGCCTGGTCCTGGGCCAGCGATGAAGCGCGGCGCACCATCGAGAGATCGGTTGGCGACACCGCCGCGTCGAGGTCCGCACCCAGTACCTCGTCCAGCGCGCGGATTTCCAGCGACAGCGCCACGCAGTTCTGGCTGGCTGGAAGCTGGTAGGGATTCTTCAGCGCTGCCAGCAGCACGCCGGGAACATCTTCTCTTGTCACGTTCAGGTCGGCGAGCGGCGTGGTCGCTGCCGTCCCGATCCTGGTCGCGGTCGTCGATGCACAACCCGTCAGTACGACGAGCGCAGCGATACAGCCAAGCCGGTAAAACAGGCACTTACGAATCGTCGTCATGATTGAATTATTTCTAGTTGGAAATGAATTCAACTGTAGCGAGTGCAGCCCAGCTCGCCAGCACGCACATCAATCGTGCGCAGTAAAATGAACGACAATTGTCAAATCAGGAGTCACACATGAAACGAACCGCACTCGTCGTTGGTGTTACCGGTATTGGTGGCAATCACACTGCTCGTGAATTGCTGGCGCAAGGCTGGGATGTGATTGGCCTGTCGCGCCGCGCACCGCGCGACCTGCCGCAGGTGCGCCACATCGCCGCCGACCTGCTCGACCCTGCTGCGCTGGGCGCTGCGCTGAAGGACGTCGCCCCGACCCACGTCTTCATCACGACCTGGATGCGCCAGGATACCGAAGCCGAGAATATCCGCGTCAACGCCGCACTGGTACGCAATCTGCTGGACGCGCTGTCGTCGCACAAGAGCGTGCGCCATGTCGCCCTGGTCACGGGCCTGAAGCATTACCTGGGGCCATTCGAAGCGTACGCCAGTTCGGGGACGCTGCCCGACACGCCGCTGCGCGAATCGCAGCCGCGCCTGGCGCTCGAGAATTTCTATTACGCGCAGGAAGACGAAGTCTATGCTGCTGCCGAGCGCGACCGCTTCACCTGGACCATTCACCGTCCGCACACCGTCATCGGCCTGGCGGTTGGCAATGCGATGAACCTCGGTACCACGCTGGCCGTGTATGCAACGATCTGCAAGGAGACGGGCCGCCCGTTCCAGTTCCCCGGTTCAGCCGCGCAGTGGAATGGCATGTCCGATGTGACCGATGCCCGCATGCTGGCCAAGCAGCTGGTCTGGGCCGCCGACACCGATGCATCGCGCAACGAAGCTTTTAACATCGTCAATGGCGACGTGTTCCGCTGGAGCTGGTTGTGGCCGAAGCTGGCCGCGTTCTTCGGCGTTGAGGCGGCCGGTTTCAATGGCACCGTGCAGCCACTCGAAGCGGCGATGGCAAACGATGCGCCGCTGTGGCGCGACATCGCGGCGCGCCATGGCCTGGTGGAAGCCGATCTGGATCGCCTGGCCTCGGCCTGGCATACCGACCTCGATCTGGGCCGGCCGCTGGAAGTCATGACCGACATGAGCAATAGCCGCCGCCTTGGCTTCACGGCCTACCAGGCCACCGATGCATCGTTCTTCGACCTGTTTGAACGCCTGCGCGCAGAACGTCTGATTCCGTAATTAACACGGCAGGTGCGACCGCTCGTATCGCAGTCGCACCGTAACGCCATGTTCAAGCAACAGCGGCAAGTCGCAGCGGCGCAGTGCCAGGCGCGGTGCGCCCTTGCCGGCTTGTCTCGCCACTGACGTTGGCAAGCCGGAACTGCCCCACCAGGCTGGCCAGGCCCGATGCCTGCGCCTGCAGTTCCTGCGATGCGGCGGACGCTTCTTCAACGAGCGCCGTATTCTGCTGCGTCATGCCATCCATTTCGCCGATCGCGTTGCTCACTTCGCCCAGGCCGACGCTCTGCTCGGCACTAGCAGTTGAGATGTCGCCCATGATTTCGGTCACGCGCTGCACGCTTTCCATCAGGTTCTGCATGGTACTGCCGGCGCGCTGGACCAGTTCGGAACCCGTGTCCACTTTGCCGACCGAGTCTTCGATCAGGACCTTGATTTCCCTGGCGGCGCTCGCCGAGCGCTGCGCCAGGTTGCGTACTTCACTGGCCACGACGGCAAACCCGCGCCCTTGTTCTCCTGCGCGGGCTGCTTCCACGGCCGCGTTGAGCGCCAGGATATTCGTCTGGAACGCGATGCCGTCGATCACCGAAATGATGTCGACGATACGCTTGGATGACGCATTGATCGACGCCATCGTATCCGTCACCTGGAGCATGACCGCACCGCCTTCCTGCGAGACGGAGGATGCCGACTGTGCGAACGTGTTGGCCTGCTGTGCATTGTTGGCGTTTTGCTGGACGGTCGTGGTCAGCTCTTCCATGGCAGATGCGATGCGCTCCAGTGACGACGCCTGTACCTCGGTGCGTGCGGCCAAGTCGCCGCTGCCCTGGGCGATTTCCGACGAGGCACTGGCAATTGCATCCGTGCCATGGCGTACCTTGCCCACGATGGATGCAAGGCTGTCGCGCATGGTCTTCACCGAGAACAGCAGGCTCGTGCTATCGCCCGCGCGCACATTCACGTTCGTGGCAAGGTCGCCGGAGGCAATCAGGTTGGCGATCTGGGCGGTATAAGCAGGCTCGCCACCCAGCTGTTTGAGCAGCAGGTTCTTGATGGCGGTCGAGATAACAACACTTAGCACAAACGCGACGATGGTCAGCCCGATGACCCAGTTGCGCGCGGCAGCTTCGGCATGTTCGGCCGAGGCGTCAGCGTCGGCCAGCTCCCGTTCAGCATTGGCGACGAGCACCGCAATGTCGTTGACGATCTGACGGCGCAGCGGGCTGCACTCTTCGACCAGGAATTTTCCGAACGCCTCCATCTGACCCGCTTCACGGAACTTGCGCGGTTTTTCCAGCGCAGTGGCCATCGCCAGCAATCCTGCGCGCACCTTGTCGAACTGGGTATCGCCGGCAAATGCGGGCGACATGCCTTCAAGCGCACTGAGATACACCTTTTTCTGCTGATCGACCAGATCGAGCTCGTTTCTGGCCTGCGCGTCGCTGGTGAAGACGTAGGCATTGCGCGCTGCCAGCCCGGTCTGGGCCAACGCTTCACGCGCAACATACAGCGGCTTGAGGTGTTCTTTGTTAACGCGGTGAAGTTCCTTCGTTGCGCCGTGAATCGCCGTCAAGCCGAATAGAGAAAACGCGCCAAGTAACAGCATCAGCGCGGTGACCAGGCCAAACCCCAACGTGAGTTGGGTGCCGATTTTCATGTTCTTGAACGCATACATAATTTGCCTTAAAAGAGTTTCCGCTAGTCACCATAATACTGAGTTAGACAAGCGTTAATGTCAGTAAAAATCCTCTCAACAAAGGCGATGCAAGGCGCTTAATGTATTTACTGTTGCCGTGAAACAACATATTGAACGATGGAACGCGGTGCTCCTACCAGGCGTCCACGAGCATTGAATTTCAATGCAAGCTCGCCCTCGAAGACCACCGATTTTGAAACAACAAATTCCGCTGGATCAGACCGAAATTAGCTGAAAGTGATAAAATATTTCCCTTGCACAATAAAGATGATCAAAAAATAATATCTTTGATCTCTACTTTTCATGACCGATCTCGCCGATATCGCCCAATGGCGCGTCCGTATTTTTGCCTCCCTCATGTCGACCTTGCGGATACTGGCAATCATCGGCGTGGTGCCCAGTGCGGCGCTGGCTGTGTATCGGGGCGCACTCGCCGTTGCACTGATGGATGCCGTCGCACTGGCCTGGATCCTCGTCATCTGCCGCATCAAAACGCTCGACTACAAGTGGCGTGCCCTGAATTACCTGGTCATGCTGTTCAGCGCGGCGGTATGCACGATGATGACCGTCGGGCCGCTGGGGTTGTTGTACCTGCTGGCGGCACCGGTCATGTCGGTCATTTTATTGGGCGTGCGCGCCGGGCTGATCATGGTGGCACTCGGTGCGGCATCCATGATGGTGCTTGGCCTCACAGGCTTAAGCCATTTCCCGATAGACAACGCCGATGCCAACTCCTTCGGCACCGTTGCGATCTTTACATTGAACTATGCCTGCGTTGGCGGGTTCATCACACTCACCTGCGGCAAGCTGTTAAAGGGATTGTCCGCATCGCTGGACGGCCAGCGCTTCGTGGCCGAAGCCCTGGCCGAACGGCAGGCTGCCTTGAGTGAATCGAACGATGATTTGCGCCTGACCTCGGCAGCATTGGCCGGACTGAACGATATGGTGTTGATCGCCAGGGTTGCCCCCGACGGAAGCCCGAAGCACCCGGTCATTTTTGCCAACGCAGCGTTCGAGCGCCGCAGTGGCTACCGTGCCGATGAAATCATCGGGTGCAGCATGCGCATACTGCACGGTCGCGATTCGGAAGCGGCGGTCGTCGACAAGATCGCGCTGGCAATGGCCCGGCAAGAGCCGGTCTCGGGCGAACTCATCCACTACACCAAGTTCGGCGAACCGTGCTGGATCGAAGTGGAGATGGTGCCATTTGCCAATCAGAGCCGCGAGGTCACCCACTGGGTTGCCGTGGGTCGCGACATCACCGAGCGGCGCCGCTCGGCCGATGCCATTCACCAGCTGGCATTTTTTGACGTGCTGACCGGTTTGCCGAACCGGCGCTTGCTGATGGAACGGCTGGACCTGATGGTGGCGCGCACACATGCGGGCGACAGCATGGGCGCGGTGCTCTACATTGACCTGGACAATTTCAAGCACGTCAATGACGCCCGCGGCCATGCGACCGGCGACGCCGTTCTGCGCCATATCGCCGCATGTCTGTCACGCGCCGTGCATCCCAAGGATACGGTGGCGCGCCTCGGTGGCGACGAATTCGTCGTGCTGGTCGAGCATCTCGACTGCGCGACGGGGAGCGCCACCCACGCCGCGCTGGCGCTTGCCGGCAGGGTGCGCGCGGCCATGACCGAAGGCGTTCACATCGACGGCCAGTTGTATCAACTCACCGGCAGTATCGGTATCGCCCTGCCAACGCGGCCCGGGCATACGGTGCCGGACCTGCTCCGCGAAGCGGACACGGCGATGTATCACGCCAAGGACAACGGGCGCAATGGTGTGGCGCTGTTCGAGCCTGGCATGCTGGCCGAAGCCGAGAACAAACTGATCCTGGAGCGCGACCTCGCCCATGCCATCGCCAACGATGAACTGGCATTGCATCTGCAACTGCAGGTGGACCACGATGGCACGCCCATCGGGGCCGAAGCCCTGCTGCGCTGGCGCCGGGCAGATGGCGTGCTGGTGCCGCCGGACGTGTTCATCCCGGTGGCCGAAGCATCCGGTCAGATCGTGGCGCTCGGCGCCTGGGTGTTGCGCCAGGCCTGCCTGACCTGGTGCGAGCTTGACCGGGTAGGCCACGCACTGCCGCTGTCGATCAACATCAGCCCGCGCCAGTTCCGCGAGCCGGATTTTGTGTCACAGGCCAAGGCGATCATTGGCGCCTCCGGTGTGCCGCCACAGCAGCTGATCTTTGAAGTGACCGAAGGCCTGCTGGTCGACGACCTGGACCTGACGATTGCGCGCATGGACGAACTGGCCCAGTTCGGCATCCGCTTTTCAATCGACGATTTCGGCACCGGTTACTCGAACCTGGCCTATCTGCGGCGCATGCCGCTGTATGAACTCAAGATCGACAAGAGTTTCATGCGCGATATGCCGCACGACATCAATGGCACCGCCATTGTCCAGTCAATCCTGGCCATGGCCGGCCATCTGAAGCTGCGCGTCGTTGCCGAAGGCATCGAAACCGCTGAACAGGCGCACTTTTTGACCGAGCATGGCGGCCCCTGCATGCAAGGCTACCTGTTCTGCCGGCCAATGGCGCTGTGCGATCTGCTTGAGCGCATGACGGCTTCCCGGCAGGCCCTCACGAAGCTGGAAGTCGTAGCCGGCTAACGCGGCCAGGAGATCGCCACGGGATGTAAATGAGCGCCTGCGCCCGGATAGGCAATACCTGCCAGTTAAACTCTGTGTCAGCGTGCTTCAACAACCGGGATTACCTGCTGACCTCTGGTCGTACTACGAATCCTTTGTAATGCAGATTTTCCCGACTGGCATATGCGTGTTGCTGCAGGATGCTGCTTCGGTTTTGGTCACGGCAATCAAGCCTGTATCGACATCGTTGTCGATCAAGTCAATACCACGCTGAAGGGCCTCCTGCAATGGCATGCCTTGCTCGATCCAGCCATAGACAGTGCGGGCAAGCATGTGACGTATGATGTGCTCACCCACCCCAGTGGCAGCGATTGCACCCAAGGGACCCGCATAAAAGCCGCTACCGACAAGGGCCGTGTCGCCAACGCGGCCAAGGAGCGAAGGGGCCGAACCGCCTGTCGAGCCGGCTACGGCGAAGTGGCCATCGGGACCACGTACCACTGCGCCCACGGTATCGTGCGACTGGCTAGACGGCAGCGCCAAAGGGATCTTGTAGTTCCAGAATTGCTCGAACAGCCGGTTCTCAATGCCTGGCATCACTGGCGCGGAACCGGCAAGTTCGCTCAGGAGCCTGGTGTGCTTTTCGTGCTGACTGCTGCGAATCGGCTGCGCTCTTTCGTGACCCAGCGCGCGGGCTAATCGGTCGGCGCCTTCACCAATCAGGAAAACGTGCGGCGTATCAGCCACCGCGCGTGCCAGCAAGACAGGATTGCGCACGTCACGCACGCCGGCGATGGCAGCGAGGCGACCGCGTGTATCCATGACGGACGCATCCATCTCGATGGTGGTACCGTCCAGGCACAGTACAGCACCGGTGCCCGCATTAAAGCGTTCGTCTTCTTCGAGGACGACGACCGCAGCGATCGCCGCCGCAAGCGCGTCGCCGGTTTCAAGCATGCACTCGCGGCCGCGCCTGGCAGCGGCCTCGCAGCCGTCAGTAAATTCCAGCGGCTCGCCTGCACCGCCGTGCGTAACGATGGCGAAGTCGTCTAATTCTCCCGTCATTACATCAGTCCTTTGGTTTAGTTGCTACACCAGCGAATGCAGTCAATTCATTGAGCGCATTATGCAAATCCAGGCAGATAAAACCTATCGGAAGTGCTGCAGCAGGTATGTAAGATTGTCCTTACAAAGATTTGCAGCTTACTGTGATATTCAGAATGGAACGCCGGCGAGCCACTATCGACGCCCAAACCAGTAGTACAACCGGTGTATCGAACATTGGTGTTCTGGCATGCTGGTAAAATAAAATGACATCCAACGATGTGATGGCAGATGACGATTAATATGTGCGGTTATCACTCACAAACGCTATTCAAAGGCGAGCGTGATTACCAGATAAGGAATAAAGCATGAGTAATGGAAATGTCGCGTTGGTGGTCGGTGCAAGCGGAATTATCGGCAATGCGCTGGTAGAAACATTGGCTGCCCATCCCGACTGGACGGTGCGGGCGTTGCGACACACGGAAGTACAGGGTGTCGCGACGATCGATGCCGATTTGCACGACGCCGCAGCCACTGCTGCAGCCCTGCGTGATGCCAGTGACACGACCCATGTATTTTATGCCGCGCTGGCGCCTCATTCTGACCTGGGTCACGAGGAAGTGGTCAACCTTGCCATGCTGGAAAATCTTCTCGATGGCCTCAAGGTAACAGGCGCACCGGTACAGCGGGTAGTACTCTACCAGGGCGCCAAGGTGTACGGGGTCCACTTGGGCAAGGTTCACGCGCCATTTTACGAAAACGATCCGCGCTATCTTGGCCCCAATTTCTATTATGCCCAGGAAGACTTGCTGTGTAGCCGCGCTGAACGCGATGGCTTCGACTGGTCCATATTGCGCCCGGACGTCGTCGTTGGCAGTACGGCCGGCAATCCAATGAATATCACCGTCACGATGGCGGTGTACGCCGCCTTGAGCCAGGCACGCAGGTTGCCGCTGCGGTTTCCAGGCACATCGGTGACCTATCGCGATGTACTGGCGCAAGTAACGGATGCAAGCTGGCTGGCGCGTGCGAGCCTGTGGGCAGCGCTGGCCCCAGCGGCGCGCAACGAGGCGTTCAATCTCGTTGGAGAACCATTTCGCTGGGAACGCATCTGGCAGCACGTCGCTGACAACTTCGGTATGGACGTGGCAGCGCCGCAGCCGATGTCGCTGGCGCGACAGATGCCGTCGCTGGCAGGCGAATGGGAGAAACTGGCCACGCGCCTTGCCTTGCAAGGGCCAGCGTTCCAGAAGCTGGTCAGCTGGGGGTTCGGCGACTTTATTTTCAATTGCGAATTCGACGTCATTTCCGATATGGGAAAAATTCGCCGTACAGGCTTTGTCGAGCCATCTGACAATGAGCGCTGGATTCAAACAGCACTGCACCAGTTAAGGCAGAAGAAAATCATCCCATGACCAGGTAAGTTGCCAGGCGTTATACAAGCAGACCATTCCAGCCAATAATATGACGGTGCTGAACGCCGACGGTCTCGAAAGGTCGCAACCGGCCAAGGCTGCGTAGAAACGCTTGCTCTACGCGTTTCCGTGGGCCGTTCTAACATTCCCGACTTTGAGAAATTGCCGTACCTAGCGTGTTGAAAAGCCGGGTGCCGCGACCAGCGCAGCGTCTGCAATGGGCGTTTTGCTCTACACTTCCAACTGCCCTTTTGCACCAACAGCGCGAACGCCTGCTTCGCGCGCGTAAGCAACAGGCGCGCACCGCATCAACAACCTGGCATTAAACCGCGAATGGAGATCTGGACAACATGAATTCAAGCATGCTCGGCCTTGCCACCACTTTCTCGCTCACCCTGCTCGCGTTCGCCGCCCCGGCGGCCGCAAACGCGCAGGCCAGCGCAACCGCGACCAGCAGCCTGCCTTTCGAGGTCAAGCCGGTCGGCACATTCAACAACCCATGGGCCATGGCATTTCTGCCTGACGGCAAAGTGCTGGTGACGCAGAAGGAAGGGACGCTGATCCTGTTCGATCCCGCTACCGGTACCAAGCGGACCGTGTCCGGCACACCCACCGTCAGCAGCAAGGGCCAGGGCGCGCTCATGGACATCGTGCCCGCCCCCGACTTCGCGGCCAGCAAGCTGCTCTACTTCAGCTACTCGGAAGCGGGTAGCGGCGCCGATACCCGCGTCATGCTCGCCACCGCGACACTGGATCAGGCAGGCGGCTCACTCAAGGATACGAAGGTCATTTTCCGCGGCCAGGATGCGTCGACGGGCGGGCACTATTCGGGTCGTATCGGCTTCTCACCGGATGGCAAGTACCTGTTCTTTACGAGTGGCGATCGCCAGCTGTTCGACCCGGCGCAAGACCCGAAGTCGACGCTCGGCAAGGTGCTGCGCCTGAACCTCGACGGCACGCCAGCATCTGGCAATCCGCTCGCGGCGAAGGGGTTCAACCCAGCTGTCTGGTCGTATGGCCACCGCAATCTGCTGGGTGTGGCCTTCGACAAGCAGGGGCGCTTGTGGGAAATGGAGATGGGGCCGCGCCATGGCGACGAGATCAACCTGATCAAGCCAGGCCTCAACTACGGCTGGCCGAAAGCATCGAATGGCAGCCACTATGACGGCCGCGACATCCCCGACCACAAGCCAGGCGACGGTTTCGAAGCACCGAAAGTGTTCTGGGATCCGGCCATTTCGCCGGGCGGCCTCGCCTATTACGATGCGGACCTGTTCCCGAAGTGGAAAAATTCCCTCTTCATCACGGGCCTCTCAGGCAAGTCGCTGGACCGCATCGCGCTCGACGGCGAGAACGCGAAGAAGGTCGACCATTGGGACATGGGCGAACGCATCCGCGCCGTTCGCGCCGGGCCGGACGGCGCAGTATGGCTGCTGGAGGACGGCCCGCGTGGCAAGCTCCTGATGCTGACACCGAAAAAGTAAGCCAGCAAGAGCTGCGTGACGCGGGCGTGCCCGCTGTTGCGCTATGGGTTGTTCACGCAGGCCAGCGTGCCGCCGGCAACCTGGCTGCGCACGCCGGCCGAGATCGCCGCAGCGAGCTTGGCCAGCGCAGCGCGATGTCCGGCCACCAATGCCTCGTACCCCGGTCCCACGTTTTCCTGGAACACGCTGCGGCACGTCTGCACCGAGCCGCCATCGACCTTGCGCACGTTCCAGACCGCGTCGATCAGGGCGTAGCCGCCTTCCTTCGACTCGAAACGCTGGACGTTCGCGCCAATGCGGTACAGCGTACTGCCGGCCGGCGCCGGGTTGCGGTACACATCCACACCACCCAGATTGGCCGCGATCCCCAGCGACAGCCCGGTGGTGATTTCATCGGCCAGCGGACCGGCCCAGCGATGGTGCTCCATCAGTTCGATCTTGCCGGCCTCGCCCGCCACCATCAGTTGCGGACGGCGCACCTGCGCGGGAATCGTCACGGGGCGCATTTCAAAAAACAACGGTGCGCTGGCCGCTGCCGGCGGCACGACCGTAGCGGCGCCGCCGCTGAGCGTATAGAACTGGTCGGTCGGCGTGCTGGAGCAGCCCGCCAGCAGCAACGGGGCTGCCAGCGCCGCCCCGGTCAGTGCGCGGCGCGCCTGGATAAACAGCGTCATTCTTTTTTCTCCTGAGGTTTGCCGCGAATGAGCGACTGCGGATTGCGTTCGAGGTAATCGGCCAGCGCATCGATCTTGGCCATCGTGTCGGTCACCGACTGCAGCGCCTTGCGCAGATCGGACTGCAGCGGCGCATCCTGCGCCAGCACGCTTTCGGCGCTGGCGAAGGTGGCCTTGGCGGCGTTGAGCGTCTGCTGCATCTCGGGCAGCACCTTGCCATCGATCCGTGCCAGTGTCGCATTCGCCTGCTTCAGCGTCAGGTTCAGGTTCACGCCGATCTCGTCGAATGGAATCTTGTCGAGTTTGCCCGCGATGCGCGAAATCTGGCTTTGCAGTTCATCGAGCTGGCCTGGCACCGTCGGCAACACCAGGAACTCGCCCTGTTCGGCGATCGTGGCTTTGCGTGCGTTGGGGAAGAAGTCCAGCGCGATATACAGCTGGCCCGTCAGCAGATTGCCGTTGCGCAGCTGTGCGCGCAGGCCGCGGCCCACCATCGCGGTCAGGGCGCGCTGGCCGCCGTCTTCGCGCTCCATCGCCGCCATGAAGCCTTTGCCCAGACGGCCCGGATACAGGTCAACGGTGATCGGCATCGTGAATTTCTGGCGTTCGCGGTCGAACTCGATGCCGACGGCGCGCACCTCGCCCAGCGCCACGCCGCGAAAATCGACGACGGCGCCCGGCGACAGCCCGCGCAGCGACTGGTCGAAGTACAGCATGGCCGTGACGGCCGGCCCGTCAGGCGGGCGCAGCGCAGCGCTGCGGTCTTCCGACAGCAGGAAACGCGTGCCGACCGGCGCCGGGGCAACCGGCTTGCGCCCATCGGCCGATTCAAAGGCGATGCCGCCGGTGGCCAGTGCCGCCAGCGATTGGGTATTGAGTTTCAGGCCGCTCGCATCCAGGCGCAAGTCGACGCCGCTGGCGTGCCACCAGCGCGTGTCCTGACCGACCAGGCCAATATACGGCTGCTCGACGAAGACCGACATGTCGATGCCCTGCCCGGCCTTGTCCAGCGCCACCGAGGCCACCTGGCCCACGCGCACGCGCTTGAAGTAGACGGGCGAACCGGGCGCCACTGAGCCGAGCGTTTCGGCATGCAGCTTGTATTCGCGGCCCTTCAGGCCAATTGGAATCGGCGGCGCCGTTTCCAGCCCCGTGAAACTGTTTGTCGTGTCTTCCTTCACACCGGGCGCCGCGCCGATATAAGGGCCGGACAGCAGCGTGCCCAGGCCCGAGACGCCGCTGGCGCCGATCTGCGGCTTCACGACCCAGAAGCGCGAATCGATGGCGGTAAAGCGGTCGGCCTCCTTGGCCATCTCGATCTTGGCAACGACGCGGTTACCATCTTCGCCCAGCGTAACCGAGACGACGCGGCCGATGTCCACGTCCTTGTACTTGACCTTGGTCTGGCCCGCCTCGAGTCCTTCGCCGCTGGAGAAATACACGTAGACGGTCGCACCCTTGTTGGTGACCCAGCTGACCACTTGCCAGGCGCCGATCAGCGCCGCGAGCACGGGAATCATCCAGATCAGCGATGGCAGCCAGCGGCTGGGGCGGTCGACGGCGGGTGAAGCGGCCAGTGGCGCCGATGGGCCCACGGGTGGTTCCGGCGGGGCCGGCGGGTTGGCAGGTGCGTGCGCGCTGTCCGGTTCAGACATGGGGTTCTCCGTTCGATTCAATAGGGTCCCAGATCAGGCGCGGGTCGAACTGGTGGGACGCGACCATCGTCACGATCACCACGCAGCCAAACGCGATCGCGCCCGGTCCGGCCGTGATCACCACCAGCGCATCGAAGCGCACCAGCGCGACGGTCAGGGCAACCACGAAAATATCCAGCATCGACCAGCGGCCGACGAATTCAATGGCGCGATACGCGCGTGTGCGCGCCATCGGCGCCGTGCGCGAGCGCGCCTGGGCGGTGGCATTCAGCCACGCCAGCGCGGCGAGCTTTGACACCGGCACCACGATACTGGCAATGAAAATGATGATGGCCAGGCCCTTCGAGCCGGTGTTCCAGAACAGCACGACGCCGCTCATGATCGTGTCGCCCTCCGTGCCACCGATCGAGCGGGTGTACATCACGGGCAGCATATTGGCGGGAATATAGAGCAGCGTGGCGGCCAGGAGCATGGTCCAGGTCCAGCCGACGCTGTGGGGAATCCGGCGATGCAGCGCGGCGCTGCAGCGGGCGCAGCGATCGGTGCCGTCGCGTGACGGGCATGTGTGATTCACGAGGCCGCAGGCGCTGCACGAGACCAGCACCGAATCGGCTTCGGGAATCGTGGTGGTCTGACGTGCCGGATCGGACTTGCGCAGCGGCGCCAACCGGTCGGCCAGCGCCCACAGCGCTTTCGGTTCATAGCGCATGACGAGCGCGCACAGGATTGTCAGCACACCAAAAGCAAACAGCGCAGGATGCGGCTCCACGCGCGCCAAACTCGTCATCTTGATTACGGTGATCAGGATGCCGATCATCAGCACCTCGGTCATTGCCCAGTGGCGTGCGCCCTGGACGGTGCGCAGCACGAGATTGAAACCGGGTACGCGCACGCCCCGGGTCAGACCGAGCGCCACATAAAACAGGGAGCCGAGCTCGATGCCGGGAAAAATGATGGCGCAAAAGAAGACCATGGCCGCAATGACCTGGTCGCCCGCCCCCCACAGCACAGCCACGGCCTGGTACAGCGTGGCGCCCGAGAGCATGCCGCCCATCTCGAGCGTGACGATGGGGAACCACTGCGCCAGCAGGAACACGAACACGGCGCCCAGCGTCAGCGCGGCCAGCACCTCGGCCTGACGCGCCGGGCTGCCTTTGTGCCAGCGGTACAACTCGTGCTGGCAGCGGTGGCAGCTGGCGCGCTCGCAGGCGGCCAACGGCCGCCAGTGATACAGGCTGCCACAGTCATGACACGCGACCAGTTGATCCGTTTTCACCCACTCCCCTTACACCAGTGCTTTCACACTAGGTATTATGACCGAGAGCAACTGAACGTGCAGTTCCAACGTGAGCGCAGTCCCGATCAGAAGCGGACCTTGACGTAGGCCGACGGGCCGGTCAGCTTGAGGTCGATGTCGGCGGTGCGCTCGCCATTGCGGTGCAGGTCGATTTTCTGGATGCCGTAGTCGAGGACCAGGCCGATGTTCTTGTGCGGGAAGTATTCCACGCCGAGCGCGCCGTTGTAGATGTGACCTTCGACATTGCCGCCGTTCTTCTTCACGCCCGAGGCTTCCGCGTAGAAGCGGACCTGGTCGTTCAGCGCGTGGCGCCATGCCAGTTCGACGGTTGGGGCCCAGACGCTTTCGCTGGCCGACGCCGAACCGCTCCACGAGTAATTTTCCACGGGTGCGGTCGCGCTGACATTGGCCGACGCCGAGCCGGAAATCTTGGCGCGCAGGTGGGCTGCGCCAAGGCCAACACCGAAGACATTCTTTTCCTTGCCGAACCACAGCTTGTACGACAGGCGCGCCAGCTCGATGCGCAGGTTGGCGTCGGCGCGCAGCGAGCCGCTGACCGGACGGCCCTCATACACGGTGTCGCCCTTCAGGTCGGCGCCGTAGCCTTCGTCAAAGCGGAAATAGTCGAACGAGATGCCGTGACTGTCACCGATCAGGACTTCGCCCTTGACGCGTGGCAGCGTGACGTCGCTGATCTCTTCATCCGGCGTGTCGACACGGCCGTAGCGGGTATCGCCGCCCAGATGGATTTCAGGATCGGCGTAGAACGCGCCGGCCGAGATGCTGACGCGATCGAGCGCTGGCGACTGCTGTGCCTGCGCCATGCCTGCTGCGGCGGCGCCCAGCAAAATGGCGCCCTTGATTGCGCGGACAAGGGTGGTGTGGATGGACGGGGCAGCAATGCGTGGTGCAGGGCGGGACATGGGTTCTCCGGATAGTCAATTGATAGAAGTGCCCGCCAGACTGTGTCTCGACGCGGCAACAATTAATTATCGCAAGATGTTAGTTTGCCAACCCGCACGATTGAACTGACTTTGTGGTCATTAAGCCACACCGATATTTGGCAGCATGCAAGTTGCATACTGGGCACACCGCGGCGCGTCATTACACGAACGCACCCGGTGCTGCGCGCCTCATGGTTTATCATCCAGAAACATTAACCTTTTCACAAACGCAGCCAATGAAGCAATTTACCCTTCCGCAGAATTCCTTTCTGCTCCTGCTGACGATCGTCACCATCGCTTTCCTCTGGATTCTGCTGCCGTACTCCGGCGCCGTGTTCTGGGGCGTCGTGTTCGCCATCATCTTCGCGCCGCTGCAATCGAAATTGCTGCGGGCAACCAAGGGCAAGCCGACCGTTGCCGCCCTGCTCTCGCTGCTGGTCATCGTGCTGATGGTGCTGCTGCCGCTGGCCATGATCACGGCGTCGCTGGTCGATCAGGTCGCCGGCATCTACACGATGGTCAGCAGCGGGCAGATCGATTTCGCCCACTACTTCGAGGTCGTGATGCGCGCCTTGCCGAACTGGGCCATTTCGATCCTGGAGCGCTTTGAACTGACCAACCTGGCCTCGCTGCAGACCAAGATCACCGAATTTGCCGCGCAGATCAGCCAGGCAGCCGCCACGTATGCGCTCAATATCGGTCGCAACACGCTCGACTTCGTCGTCAGCATGACGATCATGCTGTACCTGCTGTTCTTCCTGCTGCGCGACGGCCGCATCCTGGCAGCGCGCATCCAGCGCGCCGTGCCGCTGAGCGTCGAATACAAGAGCCGCCTGTTCCAGAACTTCACGACCGTCATCCGCGCCACGGTCAAGGGCAATGTGCTGGTGGCCGTTGCGCAAGGCGCACTGGGCGGCCTGATCTTCTGGATGCTGGACGTGTCCGGCCCGCTGCTGTGGGGCGTGGTGATGGCCTTCCTGTCGCTGCTGCCGGCCATCGGCGCGGCACTGGTCTGGGGGCCGGTGGCGATTTATTTCCTGGTGACGGGCGATATCTGGCAGGGCGTGGTGCTGGCCGCGTATGGCGTTCTGGTCATCGGTCTGGTCGACAATATCCTGCGCCCGATCCTGGTCGGCAAGGATACCAAGCTGCCTGATTACGTCATTCTGCTCTCCACCCTGGGCGGTATGGCGCTGTTCGGCCTGAACGGTTTCGTGATCGGGCCGGTGATTGCCGCCCTGTTCATTGCTGCGTGGGATCTGTTCTGCCGCTCGGACGAGTTCCAGGAAGAGTAACAGCAAGGGTTAGACTAAAGGTAAGATACGCGCTTTGCCCCGGCCAGCATGACGTCGGCCGGGGTCCTGCCGCAACCTGATTCAACGAGAAATTCAATGCTGACTACCCTGCTCGACTGGTTCCTTCACCTGGACCGCCACCTCGCCGTACTGGCTGCCGAATACCAGTTGCTCGTCTATGTGCTGCTGTTTGCCGTGATCTTCGTCGAGACGGGCGTGGTCGTGATGCCGTTCCTGCCTGGCGACTCGCTGCTGTTCGTTACCGGCGCACTGGCCGCCAAGGGCATGCTGTCACTGGAAATACTGATTCCGCTGCTGATTGTCGCCGCGGTGACCGGCGATATTCTTAACTTTGCCATTGGCAGTGCGTTTCGTGAACGCGTGAAGCGTGGCTACCGCTTCCGCCTGATCAAGGACGAACACATTGCGCACACCGAGCGCTTCTTCGAGCGTCATGGCCCCAAGACCATCGTGCTGGCGCGTTATGTGCCGATCGTGCGTACGCTCGCACCGTTCGTGGCAGCGCTGGGCAGCATGCGCTACGCCACCTTCCTCGGGTACAACATCGCTGGCGGCACCTTGTGGGTCGTGTCGCTGACGGTTGCCGGCTACATCTTTGGCAATATCAAGTGGGTCAACGATAACCTGACAGCCGTCATCATGGGCATCATCGTGCTGTCGCTGGTGCCGGGCATCGTGGCCTGGCTGATGGAACGGCACCGCGCGCGCCGTGCGGGCGGTCCAGTCTGACCTGACCATCTTTGCCGCGACCCAAGCCGGGGAATATCCCCGGCCAGAAGGTCAGGCAGCGCAGACGGCCACTGGCAAGGCCATCGACACGGTGGTGCCCATCCCCGGCCCCGCGCTGCGCACGAAGATCGATCCGCCATGGGCTTCGCACACGCCCTTGGCAATCGTCAAGCCCAGGCCCGCACCGACGGGCGCGCGGCCCGGCGCCAGTGCACGGCGCTCGAATGGCTCGAAAATGTGCTGCAAGTCTTCCGCCGCAATGCCTGCCCCGCAGTCGATGACCTCGGCGCGCAGTACATTGCCCTCGATATAAACCCGCAGGCAGATTTCCTCGCCATCAGGCGTGAACGCGCTGGCATTGCACAGCACGTTGCCCAGTGCCTGCGCCACCCGCTCCGGGTCGCAGCGCAACTCGGCATCAGGATTGTCGACCTCGACGATCAGGCGCTGGTTGCGCGAGCGCACCAGCGTTTCCACCGCGTCGAGCGACAAGTTCACGATCTCATGCTTCGTGCAACGGCGTGGTTCGACCGGCAGCGTGTGGACGCAGTCAACACGTGACGCATCCAGCAGATCGGCAATGAAGCGCGCCAGTTGCTTGGTTTGGCGCTGGACAACACCCGCCATTTTCGCCACGCCCGGGTCCTTGTTCGCGCGCTGCAACAGGCCAGCGATGCTCATGATGGGCGCCAGCGGGTTGCGCAACTCGTGCGCCAGCATGGCCAGGAATTCTTCACGCGCGTGGGCGGCGTCGCGCTCCCGCTCTTGCAGCCGGCGCTGCTCGCTGATGTCGGTCAGGCAGCACAGGGCGCCCACGACGGCGCCATCCGCGTGGAATACCGGCTTGGCATGCACGACAATACGGCGGGGCTGACCATCACGGCACACGGCGAGCAGCTCAGTAGGACATGGCGACGCCCCGGCGGCTGCCTGCGCCGCCGGACTTGCCGTCTTGTCCAGCAATTCACCATCCAGGGACCGCAGCGTCTCGAACCCATCCCACCGCATGTCTTGCAGCAGCGGGCAAGCATCACCCCAGATCCGCTTCGCTGCTGCATTGACGTGGACCAGTGTGCCATTGGGAGAGCAGCAGTACGCAGGGCAAGGCATTTGCTCGATGGCCCACGCATAGGATTCGGGCCACCCGTTATCCAGCTCGCTAAATTCGCCGTCGAGCGGCGTGTTCTCATTGTTCATGGTGCAAATGCGGAAAGAGCACCGCTATCAAAGTCTCAATCGACATTATCGAGGTTGCAACATTTGCACAGCGTAGGAGAGCGACTACCGGGCTTGTGGGAGGTTGACGTGCAGGCAGCCTGTAAACGACAAACGCCCCGCATTCTGCGGGGCGCTGGATATGGGTTGGGCAAGCGCCCAACCCGGAAATCAGTTCGACTTGGCGTGCGCTGCCAAGCGACGGGCAATGGCTGGCGAGACGGCATCGGCGCCGCGGGTCATGCGGTACAGCGCCCAGACATCGGCGCTGCCAGTGGTGCGGGTTGCGGCGGTTGGCGCTGCCTTGACTTCACGCACGAAATCGAATGCGGTGCTGAACACGGCGGCCAGTTGGGCAGCGAACGATGGGCGAAGGGACAAGGTGGTCATGGTTTTCTTCCTGTGTATTTGATCTGGTATGAAGCTAGTATGCGCTCTATCAGATAGAAATCAAATTGCGATCCATGATAGTCGTCATTCACAAATCAACTATCTTGAATATTCAATATTTGATCGACAACAGGAAACCAGTTGGTGCCGGCGTCACGCGAGCACCTTCATTCCACTGCGTCCAGCCCGTCTTAGACGCCAGCCAACGCAAGGCGTCCGACCGGCGCTTCCTGGCTGCGTGCCGGGGCAGGTGCAGCGTGGGCGGCGACCGTGCTGCCACCGGTCTTGAACACGCTGACCACGTCGGCCAGGTGCGCCGCCTGCTCCTGCATCGAGCCAGCGGCAGCGGCGGCTTGCTCGACCAGCGCGGCGTTCTGCTGCGTCGCCTGGTCCATCTCGGTGATGGCGGCGTTGACCTGCTCGATGCCCGCGCTCTGCTCGTCGCTGGCATGCGAAATCTCGCTCATGATGCCGGTCACGAGGGAAATGCTCTGCACGATATTGGTCATCGTGGTGCCCGCATTGTCGACCAGACCGGTACCAGCTTCGACTTTCTGCACCGAGTCGTCGATGAGGCCTTTGATTTCCTTGGCTGCAGCCGCCGAGCGATGCGCCAGGTTGCGCACTTCGCTGGCAACGACGGCAAAGCCGCGGCCCTGTTCACCGGCACGCGCCGCTTCCACGGCAGCGTTCAGGGCCAGGATATTGGTCTGGAAAGCGATGCTGTCGATGACGCTGATGATGTCGACGATCTTGCGCGAAGATGCATTGATCTCGCTCATCGTGCCGACCACTTGCGCAATCACGGCGCCGCCCTGCCCGGCAATGCTGGCGGCTTCGGAGGCCATCGTGTTGGCGCGGCGGGCGTTATCGGCATTCTGGCGCACGGTAGAGGTCAGTTCTTCCATCGACGAAGCCGTTTCTTCCAGCGAGCCGGCCTGCTGTTCGGTACGGCGCGACAGGTCCAGATTGCCAGCGGCGATTTCTGCCGATGCGGTGGCGATCGTTTCGGTGCCGGCGCGCACCTGGCTCACGATCCCGAGCAGGTTATCGTTCATTTTTTGCAGTGCTGCCATCAACTGGCCGGTTTCGTCGCGGGTCGTGACGGTGAACTGGCTGCTCAGGTCGCCCGACGACACACGGTCGGCAACGGCAACGGCATCCTGGATCGGTCGTACGATCGAACGGGTGATGAAGATCCCGAAGGTCACGCCCAAGCCGATGGCAAGAATCCCCAGGCCGATCAGGGTCGTGCGCGCCGTGTCATACGCTGCGGTCGCGTCGGCCACGAATTTTTCTGCTGACTTTTGCTGCGCAGCGGCGAGCTTGCTGATCGATTCGACGTAGACCACGCTGGTCGGGAGCATCTGGCTCTCGAAGATGCGCTGCGCGCCCTCGTTGTCGCCGGCCATCTTGGCCGCCAGCAGCGCCTTGCGTGCCGCTGCGTACGGCACGCGGGCCGTCACCACCTCTTCGAGCTGCGCCTGCGACTTCGGATTACGCAAGCCGGCCTTGATGGTCTGCTGCAATTCGGTGGAGCGTACGGAACCAGCTGCGATGCGCTCGCCAATGAGCTTGACCTGCTCCGGCTCCGGCGTACGGTAAGCCATCTCGACCAGCGCGCGGTTCACTTCAATGATCTTGGCCCACTCGGCCACATTGCGCTGGTTCTTCATGCTGGTGTTGACCACGCGATCGGTCGCATCCTTCATGTCGCCCATGCGACCGAGGGTAACGACAATCACGATGGCCATCAGGATCAGTACGGCCGCGTAGCTGAACGCCAGGCGCGTGCCTATTTTTAAGTTTTTCATCAACGGTTATCCGGGAAGTTGTGAGAAACGGCGCCCTGCGTATGCCAAGGAACGCCGCGTGGTAAAGATGCTCAAAAGAAATATGATCGCACATGCGGGCAAGTCGTGTGTTGCACACGACCAACATCTTCGGTCAACAGTACTGATTCGGCGTGTAGTTCACGCAAGTACTTTCAACCTCAAACATGGTCGATCCGCCATGCATGGAACAAGCGCGGATCATCCGCGCTGACGAGAGCGCAGACGTGTGTCTGCCCCGCCTTCTCAGCTGCCGGCAACCGGGCTCATCGCGCGGAAAATCTGAATGACGGCCGGTCCCAGCAGTACGACCAGCAATGCTGGAAAAATGCAGAAGATCAATGGAAACAACAGCTTGGTGGCAATCTGCGCCGCCTTCTCTTCCACCAGCTGCCGGCGCCGCGTGCGCAGCTGTTCCGACTGCACCCGCAGCGCCGTACCGACGCTGGTGCCGAAGCGCTCGGCCTGGATCAGCATCTTGACCAGCGCATCGACGTCTTCCACGCCGGTGCGCAGCGCCAGGTTGCGCAGCGCCTTTTCCTTGGCGCTGCCGGCGCGCAGTTCCAGCGTCACCAGTTGCAGTTCGTCGGCCAGCACCGGACTTTTCAGGCCGATCTCGTTGCCCACGCGCGCCAGCGCCGCGTCCATCGCCAGGCCTGCTTCGACGCAAACCGTCATCAGGTCGAGCGCATCGGGAAAGCCCTCGAAGATGTCGCGCTGGCGATTGGCGACACGGCGCTTGAGGAGGAAGTCGGGCAGGTAGTAGCCGATGCTGGCCGCGCTGACGAGCAACAGGAAGGTCAGCGCCAGCGGTCGGTTGGCATGGTGCGGCAGCGCGATCCAGACCACCAGCGGCAGGCCGAGCGTCAGCACCGACTTGCCGGCGTGGTACAGCCCGGGGGCGGACGGCGCGCGCCAGCCGGCATTAATAAAGCGCAGCCGCAATGGCGACGATTCCCAGCCGTCGGCCGGCACCGACAGCTTGGCCAGCGGCTCGGCGAAATCGGCCAGGCGCTCGCGCCAGCCGTCCCCGCTCCGGGTCTTGGGCACATCGCGTTCATCCAGCGCCACCAGGCGCGCCTTGACGGGATCGCGCGTCAGCAGCAGCAAGGCGACGACTGCGATGCCGAACACCAGCAGGAACATCGCTGCCAGCATGAGAATGTTTGCCATGGTCATCGTGTCGTCCTGTCGTTACATCCGGATGCGGACGATCTTGCGGATCGCCAGCACGCCAAAAGCCATCATGCCCAGCGCTGCGCCACTCAGCTGGCGCCCGATCGGGTCGTTTACCAGCACGCTCATCGTCTCGGGATTGGCCAGCGCCATCATGCCGCCGGCGCCAAACGGCAGCAGGCCCAGCACCCAGGCCGAGATGCGGCCCTCGGCCGACAGCACGCGCACCTGGCCGGCCAGCTTGTGGCGATCACGGATGATGCTCGAAATCGACGTCAGCAATTCGGTCAGGTTGCCGCCGCTTTCGCGCTGGATCAGCACCGCGACAACGAAGTACTGCAAGTCCATGCTCGGCACGCGCTGCGCCAGGTTGTTCAGTGCATCGGCCATCGAGACGCCAAAATTGACTTCATCGAACGCGGTCTTGAATTCTTCCCCCAAAGGCGCTGCCACTTCGTCGGCCACCAGCTTCAGGGCCGTCGGAAACGCGTGGCCAGCGCGCATCGCGCGGCTCATCATGTCGAGCGCCTCGGGCAACTGGCGCTCGAAGCGCACCATGCGCGCATCGCGCGCCCGCGTCAGGCGCAGCAGCGGCAGCCAGCCGGCAACGAGCATGCAGGCCAGCAGGCCCAGTAACGGCAGGCGCAGCAGCAAGGCGGCCACGAGCCCGCCGAACGCGCATGCTGCGCACACGGCCAGCAGCGACGCCACCTTCTGCGCGCTGCCCGCCTGCAGCAGCATGCGATCCAGCCGGTACACGCCCGGCAGGCGCCCCAGCAGCGGCTCGAGCTCCGGGTTGTCGGACAGGCGCCGTTCCTTGACGATGGTGACATCGAGTTCGCGCGTCTCGCGCCCGATCACGCTGCGCAGCCGGCGTGCGATGCGCTCGGCTTCTGGGTTGTTGTTCGCCTGCCAGGCCGTGTACACGCCCCATACCAGCAGCAGGACGGCGACGAACAGCAGCAGGATGAACAGGATGAAGGTGGTATCCATGCCAGGCGTCCTAACGCGGCTCGAAGATGTGCGGCGCCAGGTTCACGCCAAACGTGCGCAGGCGCTCGGCGAAGTGCGGCCGCACGCCGGTGGCGGTCGCCTGCCCCAGCACCGTGCCATCGTCGGCCACGCCGGTCTGGCGGAACGTGAAGATCTCCTGCATCGTGATGACGTCGCCTTCCATGCCGGTCACTTCCGTGATCGACAGCACCTTGCGCTTGCCGTCGGTCAGGCGCGAGACCTGCACCACGACGCCCACGGCCGACGCAATCTGCTGGCGCATAGCTTTTGGCGGCAGGTTCGGCGCCGCCATGCTGATCATGTTTTCCAGGCGCGTGAGCGCTTCCCGCGGCGTGTTCGCGTGCAGGGTCGCCATCGAGCCTTCGTGGCCGGTGTTCATCGCGCCCAGCATGTCCATCGCTTCTTCGCCGCGCACCTCGCCCAGGATGATGCGGTCGGGGCGCATCCGCAGCGCATTCTTGACCAGCGCGCGCTGCGTCACTTCGCCCTTGCCTTCGATGTTGGCAGGGCGCGTCTCCAGGCGCACCACGTGCGGCTGCTGCAGCTGCAGTTCGGCCGCGTCTTCGACCGTCACGATGCGCTCGTTATGGTTGATGAAGCCCGAGATCACATTGAGCATCGTCGTCTTGCCCGACCCCGTGCCGCCCGAGATCACGATATTGACCTTGGCCTTGCCCAGGCCCTGCAGCACTTCGGCCATGTCGGCCGTCATGCTGCCGTACGCAACCAGGTCGGCCAGGCGCAGCGGATCGGCCGAGAAGCGCCGGATCGACATCACGGCGCCATCGATCGCCAGCGGCGGGATGATCGCGTTCACGCGCGAGCCGTCCGGCAGGCGCGCGTCGACCATCGGGCTCGACTCGTCGATGCGGCGACCCACGCGCGAGACGATCTTGTCGATGATCTTCATCAGGTGGGCTTCATCGGTGAACGTCACGTCGGTCAGTTCGAGCTTGCCGCGCCGTTCGACATACACCTGCTTGTGCGTGTTGACCAGGATGTCCGAGACGGTCGGGTCTTCCAGCAGTGGCTCGAGCGGGCCGAAGCCCAGCATCTCGTTCTGGATGTCGCGCGTGAGCATCTTGCGCTCGGCGTCGTTGATGACGACCATCTCTTCTTCGAGCAGGCGCTCGACCAGCAGGCGCAGCTCTTGCCGGATCTGGTCGCCGTTCAGGCGCTGCATGCTTTCCAGGTCGATGCGGTCGAGCAGTGCTTCGTGGATGCGGGCCTTGAGCTGGTGGTAGGCGCGGTTGTCGATCGGCCCGCCGCGCACGGCGCCAACGCGCGGCACCGCGGTGCCGGTGGTCACGCGCGTCGGTGCGCTCGTTATCGTGCTGGTGCTGGTGCTGCTGCCAAGTGCGGCGCTGCCGAGGCGTTCGCGCAGCGAAGCGGATGGGATCATGTTCATGTCGTTGGACTCCTTGAGCAGTTCGCGGGTCATGCGTCAGTTCTGCGGCGCTTGAACAGGCGCGCCATCACGCTGGCCGCGGCTTGCGGCGCCGCCTCGCCCGTCTGGCTGCGCGCCATCGTCATCAAGGCCGCGCTCAGCGGGCTGTCGGGCGCCAGGCGCGTGATTGGCACGCCCTGGTTGACCGATTTGGCCGCCGCATCGTAGTGGTTCGGCATCGTGCGCAGGTGCGTCGTGTCGAAGGCCTGCTCGAGGTCCTTGAGCTTGATGTCGCTGTTGTTGTCGTGGCGGTTCACGACGATTTCGACTTTGTCGCTGCCATATTCGAGGTTGCGGAACACGTCGAGCAGGCGCTTGCCGTCGCGGATGTACGGCAGCGTCGTTTGCAGCACCGGGTAGATCGTGTCGGCATGGTCGAGCGCGCGGATCGTCACCGGATCCAGGCTGCGCGCGACGTCGAGCACGATGAAATCGTACTGGCGGCGCGCCAGTTTGATGATCGCGTCGATGTGTTCGGGCTTGACGTCGCTGGCGTGCGCCGGATCGGACGGCGCGGCCAGCACGCTGAAGTTGGGCGTCACGGCAACCATGCTCGACGACAAAAACGACGGGTCAAGCCGGTGGATCTGGGTCGCGACATCCGACAGCGTGGCCAGCGGTTTGCTGTCCGAAACGAACAGCGACGCGTCGCCGAACTGCAGATTCATGTCGATCATCGCCACGCGCTTGGTGCCGCCGGCGGACAACGCATAGGCCAGGTTCGTCGCCAGGAAGGTCGCGCCACTACCGCCCTTGCACGAAATGAAGGCCAGCACCCTGCCCTGCGCCGCGCCCTGGCTGCCGAACTTCTCGGCGATGTGGTCGACGGCCTTGATCAGGTCAGCGGCGGCGGGCGACGCCGGCAGCACTTCGCGCACGCCGGCACGCATCGCGCGCAGCAGAAAATCCTGCGACAGGTCACCCGACAGCACGATGAACGCCATGCGCGGAAACAGGTGACCGAGCCGCTCGAGCTGGTCGAGGTCACCCTCGTCGGCGCGCGGCTGGTCGACCACCAGCAGGTCGGGAATGGCGTCGTCGCTCATCGTCGACAGGCGCGCCGGGGTGCCGGCGATCATGTCGACTTCGTCGCTGCCCGGGCGTGCGCGCAATTGGCGCGACAGCTCGATCAGGTGGCGCTCGTCGCGCGAAAGGACTGCGATTTTCATGGTGGCCTCTTACTTGTTCCCGCCGAACAGCGTGATCTCGACCTGCGGCGCGGGTGCGGCAAACGAGCCCTGGTAATTCTTGTAGGCGAGGATCGCGGTGCCGGCGTCGCTGCCCGGCGCCGACGGCGTGGCCTGGGGCGCGATGACCTGGCTGGCCATGATGCTGCGCACGGTGGTGCCGGTGCCGGCGGGCGTATCGGTCGCGCAGCCGCCCAGAAGGAGCATGCAGGCTGCGGCGAGGATGGCGGTGGTGATGGTCTTCATGATCATTTCTCTTGTGCGACAGGAGCGGCGCGGCCTTCGAGCTGGCCGCCAAGCAGGAACTCGGCGCGGGTCGGCTGCACATACTCGTCGGTTGGCAACCCGGGCTGCGACTGCATCGGCTTGGCCAGGCGCGGCGTCACGATGAACACCAGTTCGGTGCGGTCATTCTGGAAGTCGCTGCTACGGAACAGCGCACCGAGTACCGGGACATCGCCCAGGAACGGGAAGCGCTTGATGGTGCTGGTCACGTTATTGCGGATCAGGCCGCCGATCGCGAAGCTCTGGCCATCCTGCAGCTGCACCGTGGTTGCCGCGCGCCGCGTCGTAAACGATGGCAGGATCGCGGTCGCGCTGTTGTTGCTCGAACCGGGCGTGGTGATGCCGATGCCCTCGCGATTGAGTTCCGATACCTCTGGCGCCACGCGCAGGTTGATGCGCCCGCCCGCCAGCACGGTCGGCGTGAACTTCACGGCCACGCCATACTCTTTTTCTTCGAGCGTGATCAAGCCCGCACCACCGGACGAAGTCTGCGCGACGGGGATGAAGATCTTGCCGCCGGCAAGAAAGCTCGCCTCCTGCCCGCTGATGGCCATGACGTTCGGCTCGGCCAGGATCTTGACCAGGCCATCGCGCTTTTCACCGTCGATGGTCAGTTGCTTCATGCCGTTACCCACGGCGCTGACGGCGCCGGCGCCGCCACTGAGCAGGCTCGATACGGCGGCATAGGTCCAGCTGCCGTTGGTCTTTGAAAAGCCCGCCTTGGCACCAAGCTGGTCGACGAGCGACTTCGAAATTTCGGCGATCTTCACTTCCAGCATGACCTGCTGTGGCGCCGCGATCGACAGCATGTTGAGCACTTTCGCGGCGGTCGCCGAGCCCGCGGCAGGCGCCGCAGCCGGGGCACCGACGGACAGGGGCGACGGGCTGCCGGCGCCGCTGTCGGCTTGGCCGCCCGCAGCAGGCGCGGCGCTTTCCTGGAACGCTGTGGCCAGATCCACCAGCTGGCTGGCCACGCCGACATCGCTGACCATGCCCGACAACACCACGGCATTGCCGCTGGCGCCGATGCGGATATCGCGCTCGCGCGGGAACAGCGTGTCGAACTGCGCACGCAGCGCCGACGTGTCGATCGCCACGTCCAGGTCGATCACGGTCGAGCGCTTGTCACGCCCGGACACGATCAGGTTCGTGCTGCCGACGCTGCGCGCGACGATCACGACTTCGCTCGCGCCCGGGACCACGACGTTGGCGACTTTCGGGTCGCCCACCATGACGGCGCCGGCCGGCGTGCAGAAGCGCTTGAGGACGGATTTGCCGCGCATCAGCTGCAGCCGCCCATTCGCACCGCCGCGCAGGTCGATGCAGTCAGCCGCTGCGGCGCTGGTGTCGGCGGCATCCACCTTGCCGGCGGGGGCCGCATGGGCATCCAGCGTCAGCGCAACGGCGCAGGCCAGCAGGGTTTTATGAGTCAATGTGGTCATGACGGATTCTTCAATCAAAAGCTTTGCGAAGCGGCGTCCAGGCCGCGGATCACCAGGACACCGTCGCGCGGCGCGCTTGGCTGACGTGGTGCTGTAGGAGCAACGTGCGGCGCCGGATCACGCACTGGGGCCAGCGCCTTCGCCGACAATGCCGGCAGGCCGAGCACCGATTCGCGCGTGGCGCCGGTGGTGTTGGCCGGTTGCGCTTCGATCTGGTTGCGCAGCACGAGCGACAGGGAGCCGATCGAGCGGGCCAGGTCGAGCTTTTCCACTTCATTCGGGGTCAGTTCCAGCGTGACCGCATTGACGACGCGCGGCTTGCTGTCGTCGACCGCCGATTCCTGCGCCACGGCCAGCACCAGGATGCGCTCGAGGACAATCTTCGAAATCGAGCCGGCGTTCTGCGCCAGGTCGCTGTTGGTGGGCGCCAGGTTCACGAGGATGTCGACATAGTTGCCCGGCAGTGCAAAGCCGGCCACGCCGACGACGTCGTTGACGCGCACGGTCATGGCGCGCTTGCCACTGGCCACCACCGCCGACAGGCCGCCCAGCGTGCCGGCCGGCGCCAGCTTCGATTCGAGCACCGGCTCGCCGCGTGCGATGTCGCCACGCGCGATGCGGCCTTCCAGCAGTTTGATGTCGGTGATGGCGCCAGGCGGCATCGAGCCGGCGGGCCAGTCGGTCAGTTGCAGGCTGGCCGGCAGGATGCGCGCGCCCTGCCCGATATCGGCGGCGGCCACCACCACGCGGGCACCGGCCGGGCCCTGCTCGCCCATCCACTTGGCTGCCAGTACCACGGCGCCCAGCGCCAGCAGCAGCGCCACGCCGATGATCAGGATCGCTCTCGAATTACGCATGCTCATACTCCGTCGTGCCGCGTTCGCGGCGTTCTTGTGATGCGGGCCGGCCTGGGGCGCCCGCGGCAAAATAGTTATCCCAGGCCCAGTCCAGGGTGCGGCGCGACAGTTCCGGCGCGCGGTCTTCGTAGCGCGCCAGGTCGCGCAACTGGCGCATCAGGTCGCGCGGGTAGCAGGCCAGCAGCGGCACGCCGCGCTCGCGGTGGCAGGCCAGCAGGTAGTCGAACGACGCGGCGTCGAACGCCACGCCGACGCTGTCGCACGCCTGCCGGAACAGGCGCGCGTATTCGTCGGTTGACGCTGCCGGCACTTCGATCTTGTAGCCGAGGCGGCGCAGGAAGGCGCCATCCGACAAACGCTGCGGCACGAAGTTTGACGAGAACACAACGATCACGTCGAACGGCACCTGGAACGTGTGGCCCGTGTGCAGCGTCAGGTAATCGACATTGCGGTCCATCGGCACGATCCAGCGGTTCATCAGGGCTTCCGGCGTGCAGCGCTGGCGCCCCAGGTCGTCGATGATGAAGATGCCGTTGTTCGACTTGAGGTGCGGCGGGGCCTGGTACAGGCGGGTGTGCGGATCGAAGCGCAGGTCGAGCATGTCCAGCGTGAGTTCGCCGCCGGCCAGCGCAGCCGGGCGACGCACGCCGCGGATCCAGCGCCCATCCGGCGCGCTGCCGCGGTCCAGGCTCGGTGCTTCCATCACCGCCGCTTCGGTCACGCAGTGCTGCACGTTGTCGAAGAACGGAATCACTTCGCCATCGACCATCAGCGCGTGCGGCACGGCGATCGTGCCGACCAGCAGGTCGCGCAGGCGCTCGGCCAGGTAGGTCTTGCCGCTGCCGGCGGCGCCGTGCAAAAACAGCGCGCGGCCCGAATTCATGCCGGCGCCGATCTGGTCGAGCACGACCGGGTTGACGACGACACCATCGAAGGTGGCGGCCATCGCACCGCGCGTTACCTGCATATTGGCCACGCTGTGCGCCGCGACCTGGGCCACGTAAGCTGCCAGCGTGACGGGCGCCGGGCCGGCGTAGGCATTGCGGCCCAGAGCGGCCTGGGCACGCGCGCGGCCGGCTTCGGTGAGGATGTAGCACAGGTCGGCATCGGTGCCGCTGTTGCCGATGCGCGCGACTTCGCACAGTTTTTCACTGCGCAGGAATGCGATCAAAGGATCGATGACGCTGACGTTGAGTTTGGTGTGCGCGGCCAGTTCGGCCAGGCGCAACTGGCCACGCTGAAACAGGATCTTGCCCAGCAACTCAGCCAGAAAAAGGAATGGCAACCCGGTCTCGTCGACCGTGCGCGGCGCCCTGGCATCGGCCGGCGCGTTCGCTGGTGCAGGCAGGACCTGGCTCACAGCGGCAACGCCCCGTGTACGCGTAACCACAGCACGCAGCCCACAGTGGCGACCGCAATCGCGATCGCATACGGCAGGCGGCCGCTGGCCGCTTCCGGCGGCACGGTCGGCGCGGCGACCACGCCGGCCAGCGCCGAGTAGGTCGTGTGCAGCGCCATGTGATACGCGTTGGCGACCAGGCGGCGCAGATTGCGCTGCCAGGCCGCAAACACCAGCGCCAGCACGCCGCCAGCCACCAGCGTGACCAGACCGACGGTGAGGATCTGACCGGCGCCGACAAAAGCGCCGACCATCGCCAGCAGCTTGACGTCGCCGGCACCCATGAGGCGCAGCGCATACATCGGCAGCAGGATCACCAGTCCCAGCCCGAAGCCGCCCAATGACGACAGCAGCCCGAGGCCGCCCATCGGCGTGCCGAACAAGCCCGGCCCGGCCGGCAGTGCAGCGTGCAGCACGAACGCCGCCAGCATACCGGGGAACACGACGGCGTTCGGGATGCGGCGCGCTTTGACGTCATGCCACACGGCGGCGCCAAGTAGCAAACACAACATCATAAGTGGCAAGATCGTCAAGGATACACTCCGGGTAAAAAAAATCCGGCGACGGACAATCCGCGCCGGATGAGGACCGCTTGAGGCGGGCCGTGCTGTATGCAATTACGTGGTCGGGGTCTTGATGCGAGCGGCCAGGTCGTTGAACAGCTTGCTGATGTTGCCACCCAGCAGGGTCACGGCGGTGATGATGACGCCGGCGATCAGCGATGCGATCAGTGCGTATTCGATGGCGGTGACGCCGTCTTCTTCTTTGATCAGGTTTTTGATGAAGTTCATGGTGGAGCCTTTCAAGGGTCGGTATTCAATCATTAGCAGGTTGGCTTTATGCGCTCGTCCATGCAGCCATTGCCGCGATGAAGCAGACGACTGCGAGCAGAACCGAGAGAACGACATACGACATGGCCGGATTGCTGCTGCTTTCATACTGCTGTTCCGGGTTGTCTTCTCTGTCGTGCACCGTTCGCTCCTGTTCGCTTGCCGCCGTACCGCATGTCACGATACGCAGCGCATGAGTTGAATCTTACGGACCAGCAACTTTGTTGCCATCCGTCAAAACTACCTTTTTGAAAGGTACGTTGCGCCATGGCAACCCGGTACATTTGTCCTGGGTCGCCCTGCGGCGCATTCTGACGGAGCGAAAAAAGGCGATGCCTCAGGAGAGACCGTGCTTGGTGGCGTAGACGTACAACTCGAGGCGGTTGGCGACGTCCAGCTTCTGGTAGATAGTGGTGAGGTGGTTGCGCAGCGTGCGCTCCGAGATGAATGCGCGTTCGGCCAGTTCCTTGTTCAGGGCGCCCTTGCCCTGCACGATCATGCCGATCACGTCGCGCTCGCGCGCCGTCAGCGTGCCGATGCGCTCGGCCTCCGGATCGGCTTTCGGCGCCGGCGCCACCAGTTGGCCCAACAGCGCCTGCATCAGCGACTGGTCGAGCCACAACTCGCCGCCGTGCACCTTGCGCACGGCCAGCAGCACGTCGTCGGTCGGCGCTTCCTTGCTGACCACGCCGCGTGCACCGGCCTTGACGGCAGCGGCCAGCGTGCTCTGGTCGCGGTTCGCACTCAGGATCACGACGCGCGTGCTGCCATTGGCCACCAGCATCGGCAGAAAATCGATGGAACTGCTGCCTTTCAGGTCGAGGTCCAGCAGCACGATGTCCGGGTGCAGTGAAGCGCACAGGGCCGTCGCTTCAGCGCCGTCACTGGCGCTGCCCACCAGTGTGAACGACGGGCCTTCGGCCTGGATCAGGCGCTCGAGACCCCACAGCATGGTCTTGTGGTCATCCACGAGCAGGATGCGGATCGTCATGGTTTCTCCATTACGTTGTGTGGGTAGTGATCAGACCGGGATGCGGACGCGCAGCAGCGTCTGGCGCCCGTCGGCCTCGACGTCGAGCGTGCCACCCACCGCGGCCACGCGCTCGGCGATCGAGCGCGGCACGAAGGGTTTCGGCGCCTGGGCGCCATCGGACACCGGGTTGAAGATATCGATCGCCAGCTGGCCGGCGGCGTCCTCGATCACGACGCCTGCCGTGCGGGCTCGCGTGTGCTTGCAGATATTGCTGATGCCTTCGGTTACGATCTGGAACACCTCGGCCGCCATGCGGTCATTGGCCACGCCCTCGCCCTGCACCTCGAGCATCACGTCCAGGCCATAGAAGGTTTGCACCTGGCGCAACTGACGGCGCAGCGCCACCAGCAGTTCGGGTTCTTCCTGGCGCCCGCTGCGAAAACGCTGGGCGAAGTCGCGCATGTCACCGATCACGTCCGAGCACATCGCCAGCAGGCGGTCGAGCTCGGGCGCAACCGCGCTGTCTTCACCGGCACTGTTGCGGATCGCCGCCACCGCGTGGCGCAGGCCGATATACGGCTGGATCGTGCTGTCGTGCAGGTCGCGCGCGATGGTCTGGCGTTCGCGAAACGCCGCTTCGGACGCCAGCCGGTCAAGGAGATCGATGGTTTCGATGACGGGAAACGCTTGCTGCACGATGTGCTTCAAAAACGTGGCGTCGCCACGGCGCAGTCGGCTGCCGGTGACGAAGATGCGCCCACTGCCCTTGCGCAGCGGCAGCGACACGCTGACGAAACCGTCGGTATCGAGCAGGTCGGCCACGTGGCCGCAGGCGTCCATGTCCGTTTTGCACCACTCTTTTTCGCCGGTGGCCAGGCGCACCGCGCACACGCCGCCCGGCAGCAGGCGCAGCAAGCCGGCGCCGGGGCCGCGGTACAGGATCGCGCCTGGCGCCAGCGCCAGTAACGGCTGCACGTCGGCGGCATCGGGCCGGCTGCGACTGATTGCGCGGCCCGCGCGGGGATGATGGGCCGTATTTAGGATCCAGCGCTGGTGGCTGTCCTGCATCAGCAAGGTGCAGGTGGTGGCGCCGTAGTAACGCAGGATCTTGTCCATCAGCGAATCGAGCGTGTGCTGCACGCCGAAGCGCGGATTGGACAGGCGGCTGACATCGCGCAGCAGCGCCAGCCGGCGCCGCTGGTCGACCGACAGGCCGCCCCAGAACGCAATCATGTAGCCCAGCGCGAGCAGGAACGTGGCGCGCAGCAGCAGGATGTGAAACGACTGGAAGCCCTGCACGAGCATCACCGACAGGGTCACGATGCCGACCGCACCCAGGGTGAGCCTGGCGCCGGCATCGAACCCGTGGCGGAACGACGTGGCCAGGATCGCGAACAGGAAGAACGAAAAGAACGGACTGGTGCCGCCACCGGTGGCGAGCACGATCGCCCCATACCAGACGATGTCGACCCAGTAGATGTTGGGACCGTGCCAGAAGCCTGCCCGGTAGCTCGCGATGACAAGCAGTGTCAGGCTGTGCAGCACATAGCCGCCGAGCACGATCCAGGTCCACGGGCTGGAGGCGACGACGCCACCAGGGCCGATGTACAGGGTCAGCAGCGCCGAGATCGACAGCAGCACGCGCATGCCGAACACCATCCAGGCTTCTGCCTCGGGCGCGGCGGCCGATGGTGCGGCGACGGGGGGCGTGCGCCGTGCGGCGGCGATCAAACGACGGATATCCGGGTTCCAACTCATGTTGTTGCGCGCCGACAAACGCGTTGACTCCTCGCTAAAACGGTTACAGGTGGTGATTGTTGCCCTGTAGAATCCTTGAAGTTTATCGCATACGACGCCCGAACCCCCTCACAGTTGCCCGAATATGTTGTTTAAGAGATTCCAGCGTCAATCTGGCGCCACACTTGTCGAGATGGCCATCATCGCGCCGGTGTTCATGCTCGTGCTCGTGGCGATTATCGAACTCAGCATGATGTTCTTTGCCACGCTGACGATGCAGTACGCGGTGCGTGAAGGCGCGCGCTTTGCCATTACCGGCCGCGCAAACGACGGCGGGACCAGCACCCAGCAGCGCTACGCCACCGTGATCGCGAAGATCCGCGACAACTCGCTCGGCATGTACGAGCGCATGAACTGCGTCGTGTCGGTCAATGGCAAGAGCTACGCGAGCACCAGCTACAGCAACGCCATGTTTGGCGGCGCGGGCGACATGGTGGTGCTGCAGCTTAACTGTGCCTGGCCGGTGACGACGCCGCTGCTCTCGACATTCTTCACCGGTGGCAAGAACAGCTTTGCCGTCGGCGCCACCATGCGAAACGAGTATTTCTGATGCGGCACATATCGTTTGCTGTCGTCCGCCATGCACGCCGCCAGCGTGGCGTTGCCGCCGTCGAGCTGGCCCTGCTGCTGCCGATGCTGGTGGTCCTGCTGCTGTGCGCCATCGACGGCGCGCGCGCCTTGCAGGCCAATATCATCATCACCAATATCTCGCGTGAAGGCGCGAACATCCTGTCGCGCAGCGGGGCCGATCTGGACGACAGCAGCCAGGACACCATCAACGCGCTGATGGCCAGTGCCCCGCCGCTGAACGTCAACCAGCTGGGAATGATGTACATCACCCGCGTGATGGGTGTGGTGACCAATGGTGTCTCGCGCAGTGTCGTGCTGGACCAGTACCGCTGGGACGATGCCGAGCGTTCGCAAGGATTTCGCCGGAGCGGCTACGCGCCGCAGAGCAAGGTGTATGGCTGCAGCGCCTGGAGCGGCACTGGCAAATGTTCGAGCGTCAATAGTGCCTCGCGCCCGGCGACCACGATCATGACCGGCAAGCTCGATCCTGGCGAAGTCGTCTTCGTGGTCGAGACGTTCTATCGCTTCGACATGCTGGTCAGCGGTTTCACCACCGGCAACAACACCCTGCCCACGTTCGGGCCCGACCTGTATTCCATGAGTGTGTTCTGAGATGAATCCGAATCTTTCCCGTCAGCGCGGCGCGGTCGCCATCATGGTGGCCGTGTCGATGCTCGTGCTGCTCGCGGTCGTGGGCCTGTGTGTCGATGCCGGACTGGCGTATCTGGTCAAGGCGCGCCTGAATGCGGCGGTGGATTCGGCGGCGCTGGCCGGCGCACGCGCGGTCACGACCGGCAATAATCAGACCGAGCAGATTGCCAGCGCGCGCGCCGCCGCGGCCGACTTCTTCGCTGCCAATATCCCGAACAATTACCTGTTGTCGTCGCCACGGATCACCAGCACGAACGTGACCTTCAACGGCGGCGAGGCGACGATCGATGTCAAGGCCGAAGCGCCGATGCCGGTGTCGATCATGCAGATCATGAATTTCACGACGCTGACGCCGGTGGCGGCGGCGCAGACGATTCGGAATGATCTGGATATGGCGCTGGTGATCGATACGTCGGGCTCGATCGGTGCTGCAGGGCCAGGTGTGCGTGCGTCAGCCAAATCGTTCCTGAACAAATTCAATGTGACGCAGGACCGTGTGGCGCTCATCCATTTTGCATCCGGCGCAGTTGTCGATACGCCAATCGCACTGTCAGCCCGTGGCTTTAATCGTAGCGCGATGAACACGAAGATCAACAGTTTCACCTTTGAAGATGGTACCGCGTCGGTGGAAAGCATGTGGAATGCGCGCGACCAGCTCAACAAGGTACCTCAGGGTAGCCGCTCCACCATGCGCGTCATCGTGTTTTTTTCAGACGGCGCGCCGACGGCATTCGGCTCTTACCTCATCTTCGACAACAAGGACAAGGACTGCATCGAACCCGGCACCCTCGATTCGGTCAGCCCAACCTATGCGCTCGGCGACCTCAACAGCGCGTCCTTCAATTACGTCAGCGACAAGTGCCGCTTGGTGCGGAATAACAGTTACGCGGCGCGGCGGCTGCCGAACTTCTACAATGCCCACGCACCGGACTGGAAGACTGCAACGGATGTGAACTTTACAAGCGAGTTTCCGGTCGTGACCAAGGGGCCGCGTGAAGTGACTGCCGACCTGTCCGGAAACTATGCACGCAACGTCGACCGGGCGGCGCGCAATCTGGCAGAAAGCGTCGCCGCCAAAGCGCGTGAAGAAGGCATCTATGTTTTCACGCTCGGCCTGGGCGCAGCGCTGAAAAGCACGAGCGCCCACGATACAGCGCACACCGGTGAGATGGTGTTGAAGTGCATGGCCAACACGGTGGATGCGCCGCTGCGCTGCCAAACCCCGAATCAGCCGGTCGGCATGTACTGCTACGCTGCGACTGACAACGACCTGACGCCCTGCTTCTCGCGACTGGCCTCGGCGATCCTGCGCATCACCAAATAGACGCAGGGTGCCTCATCGGCACCCCGCTTTATCGAAAGTGGGGTGCGCGCGCGCACCTTCAGTGCGATGCGCACAAGTGCATTTCCGGTTCTACTGAGCGAACATCACTCACCACTCACCACCGGGAGCAGCGCGCATGAGCACATTCACCACCAGGGACGGCGTCGAACTTTATTACAAGGACTGGGGCAGTGGCCAGCCCATCGTGTTCTGCCACGGCTGGCCCCTGAATGCGGACAGCTGGGAGTCGCAGATGATCTTCCTGGCCGACCACGGCTACCGCTGCATCGCCCATGACCGGCGCGGCCACGGCCGTTCGAGCCAGCCGTGGGACGGCAACGACATGGACCACTACGCCGACGACCTGGCCGAGCTGCTCGATCATCTCGACGTGACCAACGCCGTGCTGGTCGGCTTTTCGACGGGCGGCGGCGAAGTGGCTCGCTATATCGGCCGGCACGGTACAAAGCGCGTCGCGAAGGCCAGCCTGGTCTCGGCAGTGCCGCCCCTGATGCTCAAGACCGACGCCAATCCCGGCGGCTTGCCGATGGAGGTGTTCGACGGCATCCGCGCCGCACAACTGGCCAACCGCTCGCAGTTGTACCTGGATCTGCCGAGTGGTCCCTTCTATAATTTCAACCGCCCAGGCGCGACCGTGTCGCAAGGCCTGGTCCACACCTGGTGGATGCAGGGCATGATGGGCGGCCACAAGAACACCTTCGACTCGATCAAGGCGTTTTCCGAAACCGATTTTACTGAAGACCTGAAGCAGTTCACGATCCCCACGCTGATCATCCACGGCGACGACGACCAGGTGGTGCCGATCGACGCCGCCGGCCGGGCGTCGAAAACGCTGGTGCCGCATGCCACGCTGATCGTCTATCCGGGCGCACCGCACGGCCTGACCGAGACCCACAAGGACCAGGTCAACGCCGATTTGCTGGCGTTCATCCGGGAGTAGGCGCGGCCATGCGCTAGAATCGCCCTCTTCGGTGCCGCGCGCACCAGCATTTGCAAGGTGGATTCACGTGTTTGCCGTTCTTGCCCTCGACATGGGGGCCGCCATGAAAACGCTGGTGCTCACGCTCGACCTGGTGGGCACCTTTGTGTTTGCGCTGTCCGGCGCCACCGCCGGCGTGCGGCGCCATCTCGACCTGTTTGGCGTGCTCGTGCTGTCGTTCGTGGCATCCACCTCGGGCGGCATCGTGCGTGACCTCTTGATCGGCGCCACGCCGCCGGCCGCGTTTTCCGACTGGCGCTATCTTGGCGTATCGCTGCTGGCGGGCGTGACGATCTTCTTCTGGCATCCATTCATCCACCGCGCGCGCAATCCGGTGCTGCTGTTCGACGGGGCGGGCCTCGCGCTGTTTTGCGTGGCGGGCGCGCAAAAGGCGCTCGTGTTCGGGCTGGAACCCGTGATGGCTGCGCTGCTGGGCATGTTGACCGGTATCGGCGGCGGCGTCGCGCGCGACGTACTGCTGTCGAACGTGCCGGCCGTGTTCCGTTCGGATATCTACGCGGTCGCAGCGCTGGCGGGTGCATCGGTGGTGGTGATCGGCGACGCCCTGCAGTGGCCCACGACGCCCACCGCCTGCGTCGGCGCAGCCCTCTGCTTCGGCTTGCGCCTGGCCGCGATCCGCTATGGCTGGCATCTGCCGACGGCGCGCGGGATCGAGCCGCCGGACGCCAATGACCACAATCGCGACGGCCGCTGAATCCAACCCGGCAAAGGCATGCACTACAATGGGGGCCAGCCACGCCCCCCCACTGAATCGACATGAGCGCCACCGACCTGCCCTACCGTGCCACCCTGCTCGAAGCCTGCACCTGGCTCGAACAACAGACCGCATCACCCTGGACCCTGGCACGCCTGCTCGAACACGCGGTCACGCCGTATGTCTGGCTCGACTACGACCCGGCCCATGCCGACTTGTTCGGCGATGCGAATGGCGGTTACGCGGCGCCAATCTTCTTTCAGGACGACATCGCGCGCCTGCTTGCCGGCAGCGACGACGTGTTGATGACGATGACCAAGGACGCCTACAAGATCGTGGCGCACCTGCCGCCGCCGGGTTTCAGACGCCCACTCGATGCGCTGCGGTTCCAGAAGAAGGACCTGACGCAGCTGGTGGTCAGGCTGGAACGCGAGGCCCAGGCGGCCATCGCTGCAGCGGCCGCGCCGCCACCGGAACCGAAAGCGCCGGCCGAATCGGCCTTCGGCATCAACAAGGCGCAGGTACTGGAAGCCTTTGCCGCCCATGCGCGCATGGATCTGGGCGCGGCGCTCGACCATGCCATCGGCATCTTTGGCGACGATGGCGCGCGCGTGAAGGCCAGCGTGCGCAAGTCCAAACGCAACGCGGTGTGGAACCCGGTGACGCTGGCGCTCGGCCTGCATGACCTCCACCGCGTGCCACTGGGCCCGTTACGGCGCGCGTTCCAGACCCACGATTTTCTGCTGGACTGGGAAGACGACTGGGACCAGTCGCTGCGCCTGCTGGGCAAGTAAATCAGGTCACGCGCGCGCCAGCAGGCGGCGCAGCTGCGCCGCCTGGTACGCGCCGAAGGTATCGCTGAACAGGCAGCGGATCAGCGGATCGTCGACGACGTCAACGTCCAGCAACGCTCGCTCAGCGTCGGCATCGAAACGGGCATCGTTGATGCGCATGTACATCGTGGTGAGCGACTCGCCCTGTTCGAGCGCGCCATACAGTCTGGCAGCCGGGATTTCCGTCGTCCAGCCAAGCGGGCCGGCCTCGGTCACGAGCGTGGCCACATCACCATCGAGCAGGTAATCGAAGACGCTTGCCTGGCCCTGGTGGTCGTACACCGACAGCCGCCAGTAGCGCGGGCCGTCGAAGTAGCTTGATGCTGCCTCGACCTCACCGTATTTGGCAGGTACACCCGCGCGGCAGTAATCCACGACGCGCGCCATCTGCGCTTCGCTCAGGGCCGCAAAATGCTGTGCGATCGACGCCGTTGACGGCGGCGCCGCATTGCCTTCATAAACGTAATCGACATCCTGCGGCCCCACGGGTTCGAGCCACGCCAGCGGCGCCGCCGGCTGCAGCACGGCGCCGTCCAGCCGCACGGCCGTGCCGGGATCGAGCCGCACGATCGATGCCTTTGGTAACGCCGCGCCCACCTCGCGCGTAAACTGCGCATAGGTGATCGGAAAGAACGCGCGGTTGTACCACGACCACGGCTCCTGCACGAACTGGCACGAACTGGGCACCACGTAGCGCGGTTGCAGCGCCTGAAGCTGCGCGATCCATTCGGCCGGCAGTTCGGGCGGCGCGGCTACGGCGCGCGACGGCGTGAGCACCTCGATTTCGCGCATCGTCTGGTACGGCCACAGCACCATGTCCCACGGCCCCAGTCCGACCAGCTGGGCCAGCGTGTCGTCGTCGATCCATGAATCGACGACATTGAGCACATTCTGCCCGGCCGCCTGCACCTGGAACATCGAATCGACGTCGGCGTCCATCGCCTCGCGCGGGGTCACGGTGAACGGGCCGACCGTGACCGGGGTGTTCAGGCGCAGCGGGTGCACGTGCGTGAACCCCAGCTGGCGCACCATCTCGAACAGTTCATCGAAGATGCAGTAGATGTACAGGGGCGTCGCGCGGTCCAGCAGATCGAGGCTGTCGAGCGAGCAGTGATCATCATGGAAGTGCGAGATGAAGACGGCGTCGAACCGCTGGCGGCGTATCGCCGCGACATCGAAGCGCACGTCCGGAAAGGCATGGCAGTTGCGGCTGAACGGGTTCTCGAAGATCGTATCGAAGGCAATCGTCGCGCCCTCGCAATCGAATACGTACCCTGCATGCAGGATGCGCGAAATAATCAAGCCTGGCGTCGTCATTGGTCCCCCTTTGGAGGCGGCATTCTACAGGGCGCGCTTCGGGACGGCGCTTGTTGTTGCCAAACCGACCCGCTACACTGCACCACCCCAGCGTTTCCGAAAGTAGCCGATGATCATGAGCCGCCCCGTTCCCCGCGCCCTCCTTGCCGTGTGCGCGTTGCTGGTCACCGCATGGGGCGCGCTGGCGCTGTGGTTCCAGCTCTCCAGGCCCGGCGGCTACGCCGCGATCGCACTGTGGTCGCTTGCCGGCCTGGCCGCCACCATCGCCATCGCGCGCGACCCGGGCAAGTGGCCGGGCGCCAGGGCGCTGGTCACCGGCGCCGTCGCGCTGGCCGTGCTGCTCGGCTGGTGGTGTTCGCTCACGCCATCGCACGAGCGCGTGTGGGCCGACGACGTGTCGCGCATGCTTGTCTCGCATGTCGATGGCGATCGCCTCGTGCTGCAGAACGTGCGCAATTTTGAATGGCGCACTGAAACCGACTACACGCCGCGCTGGGAGACCCGTGACTATGACCTGGCTGGCATCGTGTCGGCCGACCTGATCCTGTCATACTGGATGGGTCCACACATCGCCCACACGCTGGTGACGTTCGGCTTCAAGGATGGCAAACAGCTGGTGTTTTCGCTTGAAATCCGCAAGGAGCGCACCGAAACGTTCTCGGCGGTCGGCGGCTTCTTTCGCCAGTTCGAACAGGTCATCATTGCCTCGGACGAGCGCGACCTGATTCGCACGCGCAGTAATGCACGCGGCGAGCAGGTCTACCTGTACCGCCTGCGCGCCACGCCCGGGCAGCTGCGGGCCGTGCTGCTGGCTTACCTCGAACGCGCCGACGCATTGCGCCGCCAGCCCGAGTTCTACAACACGCTCACCAGCAACTGCACAACGATCCTGTACGAACTTGCGCACCGCATTGCACCCGACCTGCCGCTCGACTACCGTTTGCTGGCATCGGGCCACTTTGCCGAATACGCGTACGACCAGGACGCACTGACACCGAACGTGCCGTACGCGGTGCTGCAGCAGCGCGGCCACATCAACGCGCGGGCGCGCCAGGCCGATATCGATGGCAGCGATTTTTCGCACGCGATCCGTGTCGGGGTGCCCGGCATTCGCTGAAGGCTACCGCGCTGGCTCTCGCAATAGTTGCCGCAAGTCAAATCAGGACCGAAAGCTTCCACTAGTATCGACCATGGTCGAATGCGACGAGGGGGCAACCATGGCTGGGCACTACAAGCAATCGCGCAGGTCGGCGACAGGCAGCGTCGCAGTCGAGATGGCGCTGATCCTTCCGCTGTTCCTGATCCTGCTCGCCGGGCCGCTGTACATCGCCCGTGCTGCATGGTTTTACAGCGTGGGGCAGAAAGCGGCGCACGATGCGACGCGCTATATCGCGACCGCGACGCAGGCCGAACTGCGCACCGGTGGCGGGGGCTTCAACGAAGCACGCGTTCCCGCGATTGCCCGCTGGATCGCCCAACAGGAACTGGGCGAAATTGTGCCATTTACCGATAGCATTCTCATCACGATTCTATGCGACGGCGACAATTGCGGTCTGCTGACGCCTGTCAGGGTTCGCACCGCCGTGCGTATCGGGTTGCAAGATAATCTTCTCGGCAGCCTGACGGTGGACTACCTTGGTTCTACAAATATGACCTTGTCAAGCGAAGTCACGATGCGCTATGTCGATCGTTAAAGCCGCTTGCCCGACACGCCAGTACCTGAAAGGCGCGTCGCACCGCACAAAACAGACCGGCTCAATCAGTGTGATGTTCGTTGCCGCCCTGATCATCATCTTTGGGTTTCTCGCCCTGGCCCTCGACCTGTCCCTGCTCACGCACCGCAAAATGGAGCTTCAGAATGTCGCCGACACCGCTGCGTTGTCGGCAGCCCACGAACTTGACGGCACCCCAAGTGGCATCACGAAAGCACTGGACATGGCGTCGAACCGCTTCCTGCAAGGTGCCAACCGATTCACCTACAGCTATGGCAAGGCGACGATGACCTGGTCGGATACTGCCATCGAATTCGCCCGCAGCCCGTCCGGCCCGTGGCGCCCGGTCGGCGACGCCATGACAAACCCTGTCGATCTGCTGTATGTACGGGTCGATACTGCAGGGCTGGATACCGAATACGGAACGGTCGCCACCCTGTTCCTCTCGACGTTCACGGATCTTTCTGACGCCTTCACCAGCGCCCGCTCCGTCGCCGGCCGCTCTGCCATCAAGGTCACGCCGCTTGGCATCTGCGCCATGCGTGACGAAGCCCACCGCAACCATGGAGGCGAACTGGAGGAATTCGGGTTTCGCCGGGGCGTGAGCTACAACCTGCTGGACCTGAACCTGCCCGGCGCCACCACCGGTCAGACCTTCATCGTCAATCCGGTTGCGCAGGCCATGCCCATCACCGACGTCGCGACGCTGGCGCCGTTCGCCTGCACCGGTACGCTGGCCATGTCACGGCTGTCCGGTGGCACGGTCAAGGTATCGCCATCGTTCCCGATCGACAAGCTCTGGCAGCAGCTCAATTCCCGCTTTGGCATCTACGGGACGGGTGCTACCGCATGCGATGCCCGCACGGCGCCCGCCGACACCAATATCAAGGAATTCACCTTCAACGGCGGCACCCCCTGGATGGGCGCGACGCCCGCGCAGCAGTCGGCCACGCTGTTGAATACATCCGACCGCCGGTGGACGGTTGCCGGCCCCGACACGGCGCCGGCCGGCACACTGGCCGCACAATTTGGCCCGCTCTGGTCGTACGCAAAGGCGGTTCCGTATGCAGCATATGTCAGTGCGGGCGCGCCGGAACCGGCAACCGGCTATCCAACCTATGGCGTCACTGCATGGAGTACCCTGTACACACCGGGTCAGCCGACCACCTCCTCGACCACGCCCTATCCCGAGACCGCGGAAACGCCCACGCCCTACTCGTACACGACCGGCACCCAATTCTTCAAAAACCCATCGGGAAGTAACAAGAGTCTCGCCAGGCGCCGGGTTCTGCACCTGCCCTTGCTCGCCTGCCCGGTCACTGGCAGCGACGCCACGGTGCGTGGCATCGGCCGATTCTTCATGACCGTTCCCGCCACGCAGACCTCCCTGTACGGCGAGTTCGCAGGCCTGGCGACCGAGCAGTCCCTGGGCACCCGCGTTGTCCTGTACCCTTGACGGATGGACCTGACATGACCCGCCAATCGCCAACGCGGCAACGTGGTGTCGCCGCCGTCGAGTTCTCCGTGGTGGCCGTGATTTTTTTCATGCTCTTTTTCGGCATTGTCGACATCATCCGCGCACTCTATATCTGCAATATTCTGCAGGAGGTGACGCGGCGCGCGACGGCGCTGGCCGTCAATACTGACTTCACCGATGCGGCGGCGATGGCGCGGGTGCGCACGCAGGCCGTGTTTCGCACGACACCCGGCATGCTTGCATTTGCCGATCCCATCTCCGACGCCCACGTCAAGATCGATTATCTGCAGATCCCGGCGACGGCCAATCCCGTCCCGATCGGGACAGGAATGCCGGCAAGTCCCCAGCAAAACCGGATCAACTGCACGTCCAATCCCAATGCAGCGAACTGCATCCAGCTGGTCCGGGTGCGGATCTGTTTGCCCGGTGGCGCCAGCGATGTCTGCGATCCAGTGCCATACCAGCCCCTGGCGTCGTTCGTCCCGTTTTCATTCGGCCTTCCCAGTGCGACCACGATCGCCCGGGCGGAGACCCTGGGGATGCCGCCCGGCGTGCCAGTGCCGGCCGGCGGCGGCGGCGGGTAGCGCTTACAGGTCGTCGGCCGCTGTGGCGCCAGCCACACGGGAAATCGCGACCCGCGCAATGCGGCGCTCCTCGACCGCGACGACCTCATAGCGCCAGCCATCGAGCTCGATGGCCTGGCCCGGTTCGGGCATCGAGGCGAAGCGCGCCAGCAGAAAGCCGGCCAGCGACGTGTAATCGTCATCGCCCACCAGAGAATCGGTCTCGAGCACTTGTTCCAGCTGGTGAAGGTCGGCCGCGCCATCGGCTTCCCACAGGTCAGGGCCCAGCGGCCGGATGGCCAGTTGTTCGTCCTCGTCCGGGAACTCACCGGCAATCGCCTCCAGGATGTCCACCGGCGTCAGCAGGCCCTGGACGATGCCGAATTCGTCGGTGACCAGCACCGGCTGGCCGTGGGCGCGCTTGAGCGTCTCCATCGCGCCCAGCACACCGGCTGTGTCGGGCAGCAGGATCGGCGCGCGCAAGATGCCGCCGTCGGGCGCGGCGTCGATGCGCCCGTGCAGCATCAGCGCGCTGACCAGGTCCTTGGTGCGCGCAATGCCCACCAGCTGGTCCAGCTGGCCGCGAGCGACCGGCATGCCGCTGTGGGGCGATGCCTGCAACTGGCGCAGGATCGTGTCGGCATCGTCGTCCAGGTCGACCCAGGTGAGTTCGGAGCGAGGCGTCATGATCGAGCGGATCGACCGGTCGGCCAGCGCCAGCACGCCGCTGACCATATTGCGCTCCTCGGCGCCGAACGCTTCCGGCTCGGTCACCGGCTCGGCCTGCGGTTCGGCATCGGCATCCACGTGCGCCCGCTTCTTGCCGCCCATCAGGCGCAGCACCGATTCGGCAGTGCGGTCGCGCAGCGGCACGCGCGCTTCCTGCTTCAGGAAGTTACGGCGTGCAAACTGGTTCAGCGCCTCGATCAGGATCGAGAAACCGATGGCCGCGTACAGATAGCCTTTCGGGATATGGAAGCCCAGGCCTTCGGCAACCAGCGACAGGCCGATCATGAGCAGGAAGCTCAGGCACAGCACGACGACGGTGGGATGCGCATTGACGAAACGCGTCAGCGGCTTGGAAGCCAGGATCATGACGCCGATCGAAATGATCACCGCGGCCATCATCACGTACAGGTTGTCGACCATGCCGACGGCAGTGATGACGGCATCGAGCGAGAACACGGCGTCGAGCACGACGATCTGCGCGACCACGGCGCCAAAGCTCGCATACACCCGCGACTCGGTCTGCACGTGCGTGACGCCTTCCATGCGTTCATGCAGTTCGACGGTGGCCTTGAACAGCAAGAAGACGCCGCCCAGCAGCAGGATCAGGTCGCGGCCGGAAAACGCCATTGACCCGAGCGCAAACAGCGGCGTCGTCAGCGTGACGAGCCACGAGACGATCGTGAGCAGGCCAAGGCGCATCAGCATGGCGAGCGACAGGCCGATCAGGCGCGCCTTGTCGCGCTGGTGCGGCGGCAGTTTGTCCGCCAGGATGGCGATGAAAATCAGGTTGTCGATGCCCAGGACGATTTCCAGGACAACGAGCGTGAGCAGACCCGCCCAGATGGTGGGGTCGAAAAGCCATTCCATGTATTACCTCTTGTTTGAATCAGTATGAACGTGCAGCTGCATCACGCCGCAAAGGCGCGCAGCAGGGACATGCCGCAAAAGCGGCACAGGCAGGCCGTCACACCGCGCGCGGGGGCTTGAACAAGGGGTGCCAGGATCGGCTGGCATGGGACAGGAATGGGGGTGCGGGCGCGCCGCCGCGCACATCGGCCAGGCGCAGCGAGAGCTCTTCGTTGATGGTGTCGTGCACGTCGGCGCCGGCCGGCGGTTCATCGGGATCGATGTCGCAGCTGGACTGGCAGTCGTAATTATCGGGCAGGTAGGCGTCGGCGAAGACGGGTGCGGACGTCGGCTGCACCACTGGCGCGGCGTCGGCAGCGCGCTGCGCTGGCGCGGGCGGCAGCATCGCGGATGCGGCCATGGCCAGGGCAAACATGTTCAGAGGGAGCAGCAGAATCAGGCAGATGACGAATACTCGTCTCATAGATAGGAGGGAACTGCAGCGGAGAAGTCAATGACCCGCTCATTCTAGCATGGCCCGCGCACGCCATTCGTGCGCGCCACACGCACGGCAACCCTCTTGTACAATGGCCGCCACCTTACCCACCGGCCCTGCCGGGAAGCACCCGATGCACACATCTGCCCAGCGCATGAGCGCGCTGCTCGACTATCTCGTCGAGCAGGCCAAAGACATAGACCCTTCCGCGTTCACACTCGCGAAAGTCACCGAATTCAAGAAAACCTTTACCGACCTGGCGACGCTGCCGTGGATCGAATTCAACGTCGAGACCGAGCAGGATGACCTGTGGCTGCGCGTGCATCGGCTCGAGTCCACATTGCCGCCGCTGCTGGCCGATCCGGCGCTGGCGCCCTATCTGCTGATCGGCGCCGACCCGTCCGGCAATCCGCCGGCGCTCAATGACGCCACGCTGGCAGACGCCCGCCATGAAGACGCCGCGCATGCCACCGATGACCAGGCGAAGCAGCGCGTTGAAGAACGCGATGCAGAGCGCCGCGCCCGCGCCGCGCAGGGGCTGGCTGCCTACCTGCCGCCTTGGCAGGAGTGGGCGGCGCGCGAGCGCCCGCGCCGCCAGGTGATCACGCTGTATGCGGACCTGTTCGCGCTGAAGGCCCGGCTCGAATCCGAAGAAGCGGCGCGCCCGCTGGAACTGGTCTGGGGCATGGGCCTGTCGTCGTGGCAGATGCGCACCCCGGCGCCTGTCGACTTCCATTACCCGCTCATCACGCAGGCGCTGGAAATCGACATCGACCCGACCTCGCACGCCATCGGCCTGCGGCCCCGCCAGCTCGACGCGCACCTGGAACTCGATGCATTCGCGGCCTGCGGCGTGCCCGGTATCGGCGACGTCGAACGCGCCGCGCGCAGCCTGCTGGCCGCACGCGGCGACAGCACGCTCTCGCCGTTCGCACCCGAGATGATCGAGCCGATCCTCAAGCTGATCGCCGGCCAGGTCAGCGCCGACGCGCGCTACGACATGGCCGCCACGCAGGCGCCGCCCGCAGGCGAGCGCCTCGTCGTCACGCATGGCTGGGTGATCTTCGCCCGGCCGCGCGCGACCCACTTCCTGATCGACGACATCGCGCGCCTGAAAGACCGCGTGGACGATGCCGACGCATTGCCGGACGGGCCGCTGAGCCTTGTCACGCCACCCGGCAGCGCGGTGCTCGAACACGAGCCGATCGCGTTTCGCGGCCTGTCCGGCGGCGCCGTCAATGCCGGCGAGCCGCGCGAGCTGTACTTCCCGCTGCCATACAACCGCGAGCAGGAAACCATCGTCCAGCAACTGGAACGTTCGCCCGGCGTCACGGTCCAGGGCCCGCCCGGCACCGGCAAGACGCACACGATCGCCAACATCATCAGCCACTACCTGGCCTCGGGCAAACGCATCCTGGTCACATCCAAGGGCGAGCCGGCGCTGAAGGTCCTGCAGGAGAAGATTCCCGAATCGATCCGGCCCCTGACCGTCGCCCTCCTCTCGGGCGACAAGGAAGGCATGCGCCAGTTCCAGGCATCGATCGAAGCCATCATTCACACGCTGTCGCATCTGAACCCGCAGCTCGAGACCGAGGCGATTGCCGCGTGCCGCGTCGCGCTCGACCGCGCGCACGCCGAAACCGCCGCCATCGACACCCGCATCGACGAGATCGCGCATGCCCAGCTGGCCGCCGTCAGCGTCGACGGCGTCGAGATGCGCGCGCAGAAGATGGCCGAACTGGTCATCGACGGCAGGGAGCGTTTCGGCTGGTTCGACGACGATTTGTCACTGGCACCGCACCACGCGCCGCCGTTCGGCGATGAACAGGCGATGGGACTGCGCGAGGCGCGGCGCCGGCTTGGCGTTGACCTAATCTACTGCAATGCGCGGCTGCCCGCAGCCGATGCCCTGCCGACGCCACCGGCCATCGGCCGTCTGCACGACACGCTGCTGGCCATGCGCGACATCGAGCGCGACGAAGCCAGTGGCGCCCTGCCGCCACTGCGCGCGACCACGCCCGACGTGTTTGCCGCCGCCCAGGCGTTGCAGACGGCACTGACCGGCGCGATTGCCACCGCCGCCGAGGTCGAGGCTTCGGGCGTCGACTGGGCGCACGCCGTGCGCCTGAAATCCCGCCAGTCGCAGTTCGTCACCGAGCGCGGCGCGTTCGAGGCGCTGCTCCCCGAGATGGATGCGCTGCTGCGCGCACGCGCCGAATTCATGCAGCGCCCCGTCACGGCGCCGACCGAAGCACTCGGCAATCCAAAAGCTGTCGACGCCATCAACCGCGCGGTCGATACGGGCAAGCCGTTCGGCCTGCTGTCATTCGGCGGCGGCGACGTCAAACAGCAAATTGCCGCGATCCGCGTGGCCGGCCTGGCGCCAGCCTCCAGCGACGACTGGGCCCACGTGCAGCGTTACGCCGCGCTGCAGAACCGCCTGCACTCGTTCGCCGTGCGCTGGAATGCGTTTGCGCCCGACCTGTCGCTGCCGGTCCTGGTGGCCGACGTGGCGCAACTTCGCGCCATCGAGCAGATCCTGACCACGGCCCGCGCCGCGCATGCCCAGGCAACCACGCACGACGTGCAGTTACCGAGCCTGGCCCAGGCCGTGTTCAGCCAGCCGCCGACGAACGATCTGCTGGGCCGCGAGGCCGATCTGCTGCGCGTGCGCGACTACCTGGCGCGGCACCTGGCACGCGCCAATCTCGAACAGGCCCGCACCGCCATGGCCGCGCTGCATGGCTTGCTGGCCGGCGCCGATGGCCCGGTCGGCGTGCGTCTGCGTGAATTCGCCGGCCAGACGCTGGGCACACCTGGCCTGGCGGCCGACACAGTCAGTGCCGACTATGCCGCCCTGCTCGCGGAGCTGCGCCGCATCGCTGCGCTGGCGCCCGACCTGGCCACCGTGCGCGACCTCGCCGAGCAAGTGGCGCAGCATGGTGCGGCGCAGCTGGCGACACGCTTGACCACCATCCCGGTCGACGCCCACGGCGACGACGCCGTATTCCCGGCGCGCTGGCGCGATGCCTGGACCTGGGCACGCCTCAAGAGTTACCTCGACGGCATCGATGCCCGCGACGAGATGCTGGGCCTGGCCGAGCGCCGCCACGAACTCGAACGGGGCCTGGCGCGCCTGTACGAGCAACTGGTGTCGAAATCGTCCTGGCTGGCCACGCGCCGCCTGGCCGGCCAGAACGTGCTGAGCGCACTGGAAACCTACCGCACGTCGATGCGCAAACTGGGCAAGGGCACGGGCGTGAATGCGGGCCGCTACCGACGCGACGCGCAGGAAGCGATGGTCAATGCACAGGCCGCCGTGCCGTGCTGGATCATGAGCCATGCCCGCGTGTCCGAAACGCTGCCGGCCAACCTTGGTGCGTTCGACCTCGTCATCGTCGACGAGGCCAGCCAGTCCGACCTGTGGGCGCTGCCGGCGGTCCTGCGCGGCAAGCAGCTCCTCGTGGTTGGCGACGACCGCCAGGTCTCGCCCGAAGCGGGCTTTGTTTCGGCTGCCAAGATCACCGACCTGCGCCGGCGCTTTCTGGCGGGCCAGCCATTCGAAGCGGTGCTCACGGCCGACATGTCGCTGTACGACATCGCCTCGACCGTGTTTGCCGCCTCGAAGGTCATGCTGCGCGAGCATTTCCGCAGCGTCGCGCCCATCATCGCCTACAGCAACCGCGTGTTCTACAAGGGCTTCATCCAGCCGCTGCGCATTCCCAAGGCGTCCGAGCGGCTCGATCCGCCGCTGATCGACGTGTTCGTGGCCAACGGCTACCGCGAAAACAAGGGCTTGAACCGCCCCGAGGCCGAATTCATCGTGGCCGAAATCGACGCCATCCTGCGCGATCCCGCCTATGCCGGGCGCACGCTGGGCGTGGTGTCGCTGCTGGGGCCCGAACAGGCGCAGCTCATCGACAAGATGGTGCGCTCGCGCTGCGACATGGCCGAACTGGTCAAGCGCAACTTTGCCTGCGGCGACGCGCGCCTGTTCCAGGGCAGCGAGCGCGATATCATGTTCCTGTCGATGGTCGCCGACAGCAAGCAGCACCACGCGCTGTCCGGCGTGCAGTTCGACCAGCGCTTCAACGTCGCCGCCTCGCGCGCGCGCGACCGCATGTACCTCGTGCGCTCGGTGAAGCTCGAAGAACTGTCCACGCTCGATTTGCGCCGCACGCTGGTCGAACACTTTGCCAAGCCGCTCGAAGCCAATGAAGAAGCCACGAGCCTGATCGAACTGTGCGAATCCGGTTTCGAGCGCGACGTGTACACGGAGTTGTTCGAGCGCGGCTACCGCGTCATTCCGCAAGTGCCGGCGGCCGGCTACCGCATCGATATGGTGGTGGAAGGCGCGCACGACCGGCGCCTGGCGATCGAGCTCGATGGCGACGACTTCCATGGGCCGGACCGGTGGCAGGCCGACATGGGCCGCCAGCGCGTGCTCGAACGGGCCGGCTGGACCTTCTGGCGCTGCTTTGCGTCGACCTGGTCACTGCAGCGCGCGACGATCCTGGCCGAGCTGCTGGCGCGCCTGACGGCGATGGGCATCGAGCCGCTCGGGGGCATGGCGCGCACGCCGCTGCTGGTTGAGTACCGCGAATGGGGACGTGACGCGCTTAGCGAGGAAACGCCACCGTTACCACACAGCCTTGACCATCTGCCTTCCGGGCAATCATGACCGTAGCCCCGTGCTGATCGGCGATCTGGCGCACGATGCTCAGGCCCAGGCCGGCGCCCGACTTGCCACCGGCCTGTAGCCGGTAGTAGGGACGGAACACGTTTTCCGTTTCTTCGTCGGGCACCGGGTCGCCATCGTTGGATACGCGCAGCAGGCATTGGCCCTCGCTGCAGTCGATGGCCACGTCGATGTCGCCGCGCGCCAGGCCATGCCGGGACGCGTTCTCGATCAGGTTGCGCAGCAGTTGCTGCAGCCGGTACGGGTCGCCCTGCACGCTGCAATCGTGCGTTGCGGACAAGCCGAGTGACTGGCCGCGCCGGTCGAGCAAGGGTTCCTGCAGCGCCATCACGTCGCGGCAGACTTCGGCCAGCGAGACCTGGCGCTGCAACTGCATGTCGGTGCCGGACGCCAGCCGGCTGAACGTCAGCAGCTGCTCGGCCAGCTGCGTCGTGCGCTCGAGCGCCCCCACCGCCTCGCCAAGCGACGCTTCGCACTCGGCCTGATTGGCTGCACGCAGCGCGTTTTGCACATGCAGCTGCACCGCTGCGATCGGCGTGCGGATCTCGTGCGCCGCCGCATCGATGAATTGCTGCTCACGCTCGAACGCCGCAGCCACCCGCTGCAACAGGCTGTTGAGTTCATCGACCACCGGCGCCAGCTCGCGTGGCAGGTCGGGCAGTTCGACGGGCGCAAGCGACTCCGGCTCGCGCCGGGCGATGGCGTCGGCCAGCGTGCGCAGCGGCGCCAGGTTCGTCGCCAGCACCAGGTTGACCGCCAGCACCAGCAGGATGCCGCCAATGATGACGGGCGCCAGCACCGACGCGCCGAGCTGCTCGACCATCTCTTCGCGTACCTCGTCCTTCTCGGCCACGACCACCCACACATGGCCCGATTTGAGTGCGAACACCTGCCACAGGGTCTCGCCCAGCAGCTTGCTGGTATAACCTGCCGCCAGGGGCCCGAGCGGCGCTTCGGGCGCCGACGCCGAGCGGGCCAGCAGGTGCCCTTCGGCGTTCCAGACCTGGAACGCGATCTTGTGTTCGTAAGGATGACCATACGGCGTTGAGCCGCCCGAGTGGCCGAGCCGCCGCGGAATCGGGACCACGATGGGCGCGCCGATGGTGGCGGTCTCGAGCTGGTGGGCCACCAGAGTCTCGAGCACGCGCGCAGAACTGGCCAGGCGCGCGCTGAAAAATTCTTCGGACTCGTAGCGGGCGAACCAGTGGGCGGCCAGCGAGATACCCCCGAGGATCAGGAGCATGCACGCCATCGTGCGAACGATCAGGCGCTGGCGGATCGAATAGCGGCGCCCGCTCATGTGGCAGGATTGCCGATGCGGTAGCCAAGCCCGCGCACCGTCTTGATCAGCTCAGGATCGGTCTTGCGCCGCACATGGTGCACGTAGACGTCGATGGCATTGCTGGCCACGCCCTCGCCCCAGCCGTACAGCGACGCTTCGAGTTCGCTGCGGGTAAACACTTTGTTGGGCTGCTCGACGAGCCGCCTGAGCAGCATGAATTCGCGGTGCTGCAGATCGATCGGCTGGTTTTTCCAGCTGACCGCCATGCCCGCGAGATCCAGTGCCAGGTCGCCAAAGCGCAGCTGGTTGACCGACAGGCCGGCACGGCGCCGCTCGAGCACCCGCACCCGCGCCAGCAATTCGTCGACATCGAACGGCTTGATCAGGTAATCGTCGGCGCCCAGGTCGAGTGCGACGATCCGGTCGCGCACCGCATCGCGCGCCGACAGCACCAGCACCGGCACGGCGTTGCCGGCGCGCCGCACCCGTGCCAGGACGTCGATGCCGTCCAGGCGCGGCAGGCCAAGGTCGAGGATGGCCAGGTCGAACGCATTGTGCTCCAGCGCGGCGACCGCCGCCACGCCATCGCCCACGTGTTCGACCGTGTAACAGGCCCGCCCGAGGGCGAGCTTCAGGCCCGATGCCAGCGATTCGTCATCTTCGACAAGTAGTATTCGCATCCCGCGCGTCTCCAGCAGCTTGTTATTTGCGCTTGGCCGCGACCTGCGCCAGCAACGCTTCGGCTTCGGCACGCCGGCCTGCATCGGCCAGCTTGCGGCCAGGCCGCGCCGGCGCCTGCAGCGCCTTGCGCAGGCAGCGCTCGGCGCCGGCAAAATCACCCTGACGGTATAAAAAGTCGCCCAGGAAGTAGTTGGCGTCGATACCGTCCGGGTTCAGCGCCAGCCCCTGCTGCAGGTACTCGCGCGCCTTGTCCTTGTCGCCAAAGCCGATCGGCCACCCCGGCACCTGATAATACAGGCTCCCGAGGCTCGTGTACGCAGAACCGCCCAACGCCTTCGGGTCGGCCTGCAGCGCCGCTTCGAAATCCTTCTTCGCTGTTTTGGCCAGGCCCAGCGCGCCCAGGCCGCCCTTGGCGCCGGCGTGACTGGCCACAACGATGCCATGCCAGATCAGCACGCCGGCGCTGTCGGGATAGCGCGACAGCACCGTGTCGGCTTCGGCGCTCAGCGCCTCGAATGCGCGCTCCTGCCCACCGGCGGGCGCGCCGTACTTCACTTGTTCCCAACGTTGTTGCAGCGTACTGACGGCGTCGTCGGCGGTTGCGGCCAGGGCAACGTTAAAGGCTGCCATGCCCAAGACGAATGTGGTGAGTGTGCGATGCGCTATTTTCATGATGACCTCGGTTGTGCGCGCCGGACTGGCGCCGGCATGTGTTTGCGAATGACAGGTAACTGGCCGCGGATGGCCCGGTCGGGCAAGGCAGGCAGCAGGTGGTTGAGCAGGACCAGCAGCGCTTCCTTCAGCCCCGGCTTGTGCTCCCACGCCGAGCCTTCGATGAACGCGCATAGCTGGCGCGCCACATCGGCCGGCTCGTCCAGCGCCACGCCCATCTCGGCATTCATCGCCTCGACCGGGCCGGCATTGATCGGCGTGCGGGTCGCGCGCGGGATGAAGTGCCGCACCTCGACGCCGGTATCGGCCAGCTCGCGCCGCAGCGCCTGCGTGAAACCGCGCAGGCCGGCCTTGCTGGCGCAGTAGCCGGCAAACCCGGGGTAGCCCAGATAGCCGAACAGCGAGCCGACATTGATGACCTGCGCGCTCGATGCGTTGCGCAGCTGGGGCAGCAGACGCTGCGTGAGCAGCATCGGCGCCAGCAGGTTCACCTCGAGCAGGTTGCGCAGCGCCGCCGGATCCTGGCTCTGGAACGCATGGAAGTCATTGATGCCGGCGTTGTTGATCAACAGATTGACGCCACCCAGCTCGTTCGCTGCCGCGACCACGGCATCGAGCGTCGCTGCTTGCGTGGCGTCGCCCACAACAATGCGCACCAGGTGCGGCCCAAGCCGTGCACGCAGCGTCTCGAGCACGCCGCGGTTGCGGCCAACGAGGACCATCGACGTGCAATACGGCGCCAGGGCCACCGCAAGCGCCTGGCCAATGCCCCCGCTCGCGCCGGTCAGGACCAGCAGCCATTTCATGTGCGCCATGCTAGACCCCGGCCAGGCTGGCGCTGCGCTGCGGCAGGCTGCGGAAGATGTCGCCGTACAGGCGATACATCATGCGCGCGCTGTGGATGATCGCCTCGCGGTCGGCGGCCCGCTCGACCCGGTTCATCAGGCTCACGAAGAACGCGACATGGGCCAGGTCGAGACTGCCGTGCGACGTCAGGTAGCTGAACGCGGCATCCGGCAGATCCAGGCGCAGCTGGATGGTCTGCGCGGCCTGCGTCGCCAGCGCGGTGCTGGTGCCTTCCAGCACGTGCACCATGCCGAAGAAGCCGATCGGGTTGCCGCGGTCGATCCCGTGGTAGGCGTAGGCCACCATCAGTTCGGTCGCCGGCAGCGGCCGTGAATTGCGCGCCAGCGTCGGGTCGCCGCCACAGGCAGCGATATCGGACAGAATCCACTCCTCGTGGCCGATTTCTTCTTCGATGTATTCGGCGATGGCCTGGCGCAGCCACCCTTGCTCGTCACCCAGCCGGCTGCCGCATGCCATCATCAAAGGAACCGTGTGCTTCACGTGGTGATACGCCTGCGTCAGGAAGGCCACGTACTGGGCCAGGTCGATGTCGCCCGTCAGTGCCTGCTGTATCAGCGGCGTGCCAAGCAGTTGCTGGCGCTGGGGTTCGGTGTGCTGACACAGGATGTCGTAGAACTGCATACATTGCTCCTTCAGGACTGGTAAATTTGTTCGATGTGCGCCGCGCAGCGCAAGCGCGCCGTGTCGCGCCGCAGGCGCCCGTTGACGGTCGCGGTGCCATCGGCTTCGCTGAACGGCGTGGTGCGGAACCACGCGCCGATGCGCGCATAGTCGGGCAACTCCCGGTTGACCCGTTCGACGGCGGCGTCGATCACCGCATCCGGCGCATCCGCCTGCAGCGGCACGATGGCCGCCGCCAGGTAAGCGCGCGCGTCGCCGACCACCATCGCCTGGGCCATGACGCCCGTGCCGAGCAACAGCGACTCGGGCCACTCGGGCGACACGTTGCGCCCGTAGGCGGTGACCAGCACATTGTTCTTGCGCCCGTCGATGTGCAGGTAGCCGTCGGCATCGAGATGGCCGATGTCGCCGGTGCCCAGCCAGGTGTCCTGGCCAGGCGCGTGGTCTCCGGAAGCCTGGCCCAGATAGCCCGCCATGACACCACCACCGACTTCGATCTCGCCGTCCGGCGCGATGCGCACGCTGCGATTGGGCAGCGGCTTGCCGGCGCTGCCGATCCGCGCCTGCCCCGGCAGATTGAGCGACACGACCGAGCCGCACTCCGACAGGCCGTAGCCTTCGTACACGGGGAAACCCCTGGCCTGCGCCGCCTCGATCAGCGCCTTGGGCGTTCTTGCCCCGCCGACGGCGATGAACTTGAGACTGGCAATGCGTGGATCGTCCGGCCGGACCGCTGCCACCAGCGCCTGCAGCATCTGCGGCAACAGGATCACGCTCTCGGCGCGCGTGGCGGCAATGGCGGCAAGGCAGACGCCGGGATCGAACGACGCCGCGCCGCGCAGACCGGTCATGGCCAGCGGCAGACTGATATTGCGCGCGCCCGACAGCATGGCCGTGTAGGTACCGGCGATGTTTTCAAGCAGGACCGACAACGGCAGCAGATTCAGATGGCGCCGGATTTCTAGGCCTGCCAGCGCGTCGGCCAGCACCTGCGCCAGCGCCCACTGCTGGCTGGAACCCAGGCACACGCCTTTTGGCTGGGCCGTGGTGCCCGACGTGAACGTCACTTTCTGCACGCCGTGCGGCACGGTACCCGGCAATCTGGCGCCCGCATACAGTGACAAGGCGCCGGGGGTGGCGACCGCCATGGTGTAGCCCAGCGCGCCGGCCAGCGCCGCATCGACGCAGAACAGGCCATCGACGGCGGCCTGCGTCAGCGCGTGGCGCCACTGGGGCGGCGTGAAGAACGATGGCAGCGGCACCAGCGTCATGCCCGCCTCGTGCACCGCCAGGTCGATGGCAATCCATTCGGGACCGTTGTCGGCCAGGATCGCCAGCGCAGCGCCCGGGCGGAACGTCGCGCGCAGCATCTGCGCCAGCGCCTCGACGCGCTCGATCAGCACGCTGGCGCTCCAGCTGCCGTGCGCGCCTTCCAGCACGGCGCCGCTTGCGGTGAGATTAGCGCGCCAGTTGATCATGACCGAATCCAATATTGCCGAACATGACTTGCGGATGGGTGGCGTAATAGCTGCCCCATGCCCCCTGCGCCTGCCCCAGGCGCGCCGGGTCGGCGTCCGCCAGCACCGACGGCGCCAGCCGCAGCCGCGCAAATGAATTGAGCAATGCGCGCGTGGCGGTGAACGTGACCCAGACCAGGCCCTGGCAATGCAGCTGGTGCGTCATGGCCACGATCAGGGCGCGCGCGGCGCCCGCATCGGTACTGGCCAGATTGCCCACTTCGACGATGCTGCCGCGTGCGACCGGCCGGCCGGTGCGTACGCCGATTTCGTTCTCGACCGGGCCGTCCAGATAATGTTCGAGAAACAGCCGGCCTTCGCCCGCCAGCGAATAACCGAGCGCTGCCACCCAGCGCCCGGCGCTGTCGCGGCAGCCGGCGAGCGTATGGCAAAAATGCTGCAGCGTGGCGCCGTAGACGCGGGCAAACTCGGCAGCGATGAAGGCTTCGAGCGATGCGCGTTCCGGATGGTCCGGCGCCACGAGTTCAAGAGTGCGCCCGGCCCCGGCTGCGGCGGGTGGCGTGGCGCTGGCGCGAGTCGCGCATGGCATGGTGGTCGACACTGGTCACTCCTTTTGTTGTTCCCATGGCGAAACTTATGGGGGCAACATTAAGGCCAGATTAATCGACGCTGGCAGTGCGAAGGGTCAGCGGGACAGCGCCCGGGGCCGGTGCTTAGCGCCAGGTGCTGTCGGCCCCCGCATCGAAGACGAGAAAGCGCGACGGCCCATCCCTGAAATTATTATCCGAGGCGATCACCAGCGAACGGTGGCCGTTGGCCAGCCTGGGCCCCCATGCCATCGCCTCGTAATTGTCGGACCACCCAGCCGGCAGCTGCGCGTTGCCCAGCAACCGGCGTTTGACGGCCGGCCGCACGCCGGCGGCAATCGGCGCGTCCGGGTCGAGCACGGTGGCGCCCTGCAGGTCGACGTCGTACACGCGCACATCGAACATGAAATCCTGCGCCGTCTGGCGCCCGGCGCGCTCGATCACCAGCAACCGGCGCGGCCCGATGGCCAGGATCTCGGCAATGCCGTTTTCGCTGTAACCGCCCGGGCGGCCCGGCGGCAACACCGGCTCGAGCCGGTATGCGTACTGCGCCAGGATGCGGCCCTGCCGGTCCAGCAGACTCAATCGCGTCAACGCGCCCTCGCCCGGCGCCGACGCCTGGCCGTCCTGGATCAGCGCACCTTCCATCGCCAGCCACAGGTGCTGGCCATCGGCACTGAAGCTCAGGCCCTCCGGGCCCGCATTGCTGCGCCCACCGGCTTCTTCATCGGGCTGGATCTGCAGCGCTGGGGGAAATGGCGGCGCGCCCAGGGGAGTGCCATCCATGCCGGTGCGGGCCAGCAGCATCGGCGAGCGTGCGGCGCGATCGCCTTCGCCGGCAAACCACAGACTGCGCTCCAGCGGATCGATGCGCAGCGTCTCCAGATCGGCCACCTGCCCGGGCTCGCCGCGCCGCGCATACGGCGCGCCGCCAGCCTGCACCAGCGGTTGCATGCCGGTGATCTGCACGCCCGCGACGCGTTGCGCGTCGTAGTCGATGCGGGCGCGATAGAAACGCGTCGGGCCATGCACGCCCCGATCGTCGCTGATGATGAGCCATTGCCTGGTCATGCTGTCGTAATCGATGCCGGACAAGCCCCCGACGCGCGTCTCGCCGACGCGCATGTCACCTGCCAGTTGCGCGGTGCCGATCAAGCGCAGGTTGGGAGAAGGCGTGCTGCAGGCAGTGAGCAGCAGCGCAGCAGAAATGGCGAAAAGCCGGCGAATGAGGGTCATGGCGGTTTGCGAAAATTCCGGCGTATTCGCCGGCAAACGGCCATTATCCCTCAAGCGCCGGCCCTGCCGCCAGCCCGCCCTGCCTTACATCCTGAAGCGCAGGCTCACGCCATACGTCGTCGGGTTATACCGGATATCGCGCGGCTGGTACTGCCCCAGCGAGCTTTCATACTTCGTGCGCGTCAGGTTGATGGCGTCAAATTGCAGCGACACGTTGTCGTTGATCTCGTAGCCGATGCTCAGGTCGACGAAGGTCGCAGCCTTGACCACGCGGTCCTGGCCGAACGGGGCTTCGGCGATCTGCTCGACATAATCGCCCCGGCGCGTGGCGGCCAGGCGGCCGGTGAAGCCGCTGCCTTCGTACAGCAGCGCAAAGTTGTAGCTCTGGCGCGAAACGCCGGTGAGCGCCGTTGTCGTGAACTGGTCGCTGTCGAACGCCGTGCGTGACTGGTTGTCGCCATCGATGTACGTGGCATTGAACTGCGCACCCAGGCCGCTCCAGGCGCCCGGCAAAAAGTCGGCAAACTTCTGGATGCCGAATTCAGCGCCGCGCAGGCGGCCCTTGCCCGAATTTTGCGGGCGTGTCACGCGATACAGCTGACCGTCAATCGTTTCATCCTGCGTGAAACTTTGCTGGTAGCCGTCGATATCGCGGTGGAACAGCGCGATCTGCGCGTAACCGTTTTTCTTGAAGTAGTACTCGAGCGTGGCGTCGAGATTGGTCGATTTGGTCGGCTCCAGCAACGGATTGCCGGCCCCGCCGCTGCCCGCCACGTTGACCGTCGGCGCAATCAGGGACAGCGACGGATTGAGCGCGCCGAACTCGGGCCGCGTGATCGTCTTGCCGACCGACAGGTGCGACTGCAGGTTCTCGCGCCAGCCGATTGTCGCCGTGGCGCTTGGCAACACATTGGTTTCCGACGTCGACTGGTCGATGTCGGTGATCACGTCGCCAATGCGGCTCTGGCCGCGCAAGTCGCGGTTCACGCGCACGACGCGCACGCCGGCTTCGCTCTTGATGCCCACGCCAGCGATCTCATGGTCCCAGCGCCCCGCCGCATACAGCGTGACGTTCTTTTCTTTCTGGTCGAACGCGCGCGCCGGGTCTTCGGCAATGCGTCCGCTGGCCAGGCCATAGCCACTGCGCACCGCGTCGGCCTGGTCGATCAGGAAGTCAGCCGAGGGTGCACTCCAGGCGCCACCCAGGCGATCCAGCCCCGGCACCAGATGCTGGAAGGCCGGGCCGAAGGCGCCGATCGGCGTCGGCCGCGCGCCGGTAAAGTCGGCATGCCCTTCGGCGCCGTGGTAGCTCGCCTTGCGCGTCGACAGCCGCACGCCGCCCAGCAATGCTTTGAAGGCGCCATCGCCGGGCACGCGGTACACCGCGTCGGTGCGCCACTGCAGCTGGGTGCCGGCCTGCTCGTTCCAGTTCTGCACCATCCCGCGCAGCACATAGGCGTTCGGGTCTTGCAGCACGTTGGCGTTGCCGCCCTTGGTGATGGCATTGAAGCCGCCATGGCCGTCGGCGCCATACGCGTACACATTGGCGCTTACGCCAGGCGCCTGCTGGTCAACGATCAGCGTGTCGTTGACGAATTTCGAGCGCGTGTAGCCCACCTGCGACTCAACCGACAGCGGGCCCTCGAGGTACTTCAGGCCCAGGTTCAAGTAGTGCGTGGCGGTACGTTCGTTCTGGCCCCAGGTGCTGGTGGCCGTGTACGGCTCCCAGTCGTTGGCGCCGCCGAACTGCGCGGCCGGCGCGGTCGCCGACAGGATCGGGCAGATGACGCCCAGCGACGTCGCGCAGCCATTGGACTGCTGGCCCAGCGTCACGCCGCTCAGGCGCGGGGCCGAACCGACATTCGAGAACGCATAGTTGACGGCGTTGCGCCCCTGGTAACCCATGCCCAGGTATTGCGCGGTGGCCGTCGTGCGCGGATTGATCTTCCACTGGAAGGCGCCGTGCACGCTCTGGCGTTCACGCGCGCCTTCGTTGTAGGTGCCGCCGATATGCGGCAGCTGGCCCAGTACCTCGCCAGGGGCGAGCGGTGCAAACGGCGCCGATTCGCCCAGGCGCGTGGCGCTGCCGTCGGGGCGCACCGAGAACACGTTCGACGGGCGGTCGTTGTACTGCACCGGATAGGCCCAGTTGTCGCGGTTGACGGCGACGTCGAACAGCGCGCCCATCTCGCCAAAATCGGTGTCCCAGCGATTGCTGACCAAAAAGCCGCCGCCCGGGCTGTGCTTGTCGGCCGTATTGCCGCTGCCGTTGATCTGGTTGACGCGGTCTTCGACGTAGCCGGTGGCCACGAAGCCCTTGGCGTCGAACGGTGCGCGCAGGCGGATATTCACGGCGCCGGCGATGCCGCCTTCAAACTGGTTCGCGGTGGCCGATTTGTAGACTTCCATGCCGCCGATCGACTGCACCGGCAAATCCTGGTACGCCAGACGACGCCCGGCCGCAGTGAAGATCTCGTTGCCGTCGAGGGTCGTGGCGACGTCGGGCAGGCCGCGGATGGTGACGTTGCTGGTCTCGCCGCGATCGCGCCCGACCTGCACGCCCGCCACGCGCTGCAGCGCGTCGCCCGCATGGCGGTCGGGGAACTTGCCGATATCGTCGGCGTTGATCGCATCGACCACCTGCGCTGCATCGCGCTTGATGTCCTCGGCCGAGCGCAGGCTCTGGCGCAGGCCCGTGACCTTGATGACGGTGGGTGCGACTGGCGCTGCCTGGGCTGCATCAGCAGGTGCTTCCGGCGCTTGCGGGGCCGGCGTCTGTGGTGCCGGGGCCGGCGAGTCGGTGACGGCCTGCGCGAAGGCTGGTGCGCCATACGAAGACAACAGCATGATGGCGGCACATACCGGCGTGAGGTTCAAACGGCGCATTCGTTCTCCTGAAGTCTGCATGGATCGGGCGCGCCGCGACCGGCGGCGCCTGAAATGTGTCTTCATAACGCAGCATGATGCCATCCAGTTGACATAAATACACCAGAAAAATTTCTCTCGGATTGATTCGCTGGTGAAATGTGAGAATGTGCGAATAACGGACACACGGCGCTGACTATACTGGGCGGATATGTACTTACGTCCGCTATCGTTGTCATCTTCCGAGAATCGCGTCCTGGGCATCGGCGTGGCCATGCTGCTGCACGCCGCCTTGCTGGCCGCATGGCAGGCAAGCCGCCAACGAGCGCCCGAAGACGAGCGACAGGCGGTCTTCACCCAGTGGATCCAGGTGCCTGACAGCAGGCCGCAGCCTGCCACACGTGGTGTCCCCGCTCCCGCGGAACGCAGGCACGTCACTATCGAGGCACCCGCCGCCCGGACTAACCAAGCGGTAGCGTTGGGCATCGAACAGCCCAGCGCCGAGCCGGACGTCGCCCTGCCAGCCGGTGGTATTGACGTGACGCGTGTCGAAGGGGGCGCGCGATTGAGCGTCGAGCAAGCCCTGCGCGAAGCGGGCGCCATCGAGCGCACGCTGCGCAAGAGCAGCAAGGCGTATATCGTCGCGCCACCGGACAGCCCGCAGATCCGCATGGCCCGCGGGTTTGCCGAGGCGGCCGCAGTCGCGCCGGGCCGCTGGTACGAAGCGCCCAAGATCGTTGAACTCGTCAATGATGGCGGCGACGGCGCGCGACGCACGCGCGTTGTCACGGCTGGCGGTATTTATTGCATCACCGAGCGCTCCCCGGCCACGAGCATCGACATGATCGAAAAATTCGGCAAACAGAGGATCACGAACTGCGGGCATGAACACGAGCAGCCTGTCAATGCGCAGGAATGGCGTACCGCGCGCGATTGATGCTGACCGGGCCGCGGGTCAACCCGACGTCTTGATGTCCTCGAGCGACTTGCCGGCGGCAAGCCATGCCTTGACCCAGGCCGGTTGACGGCCGCGACCGCTCCATTGCTGGGCAGGATCATCGGGATTGGTGTAGCTGACGGCAGTAGCGGCCGGCTTTCCTGAGGCCGGCGCTTTGATCGCCAGTACCTGTTTCTCGCTCAGGCCGGCATTGCGGGCGATATGGAGGATCTGTTCGCGCGCCTTGCTGATGCTGAGGAAATGGTGGGTTTTGAGCGCATCGTTGACCTGTTCTTCAAGTGCGCGAAGTTTGGCCAGCGAATATTTGGAGAGGTCTTGCATGGTTGCAGGTTGCTTTAAGGTGGATGAAAACAGCACCCTAACATGCCGGGCCACCTGTTGGCGACCCGATCGGATGCTGCTCATCGTTCCTACTGCAGGCGAACCGCCACATCGAACAGCCACGTTCGGCGAATTTCCACCACATCGTACTGGCGCGCCAGCGCCGGCGGGAACGGTCCATAGGGCGCGTGACTGGCAACGATCTGACGGATTGCCTCGTCGACGGCAGGCACGCCGCTCGATGTCACGAACGTCACCCGCTCCACCGAACCGTCACTGCGCACGGCGACGGTCACGAGCGGCTGCCGGTGCGGCTGCCTGACGATATCGCGCACGGCGTTCAGGCTCATGTTCAGCTCGATCTTGCGGCCCATGGCTTCCGCGTACGCCACGAGGTCGGCGTTGGCGTCGGCACGGCCCATCAACCACCCGCGACGCTGCCCGCCGGCGGCGTCACGCTGTGCGGCCTCCTGGTTCAACTGCCGGCCGATCGCGCGCAGGCGCTCTTCACGCTGCGCTTCCTGCGCGCTTTGCACCGGTGCCGCCGGCGTTTGCGACAACGGCGCGAGGCGTCCTGCTTCCTGCTTGATCGCGTCCTGGCGGGCTGCTTCCTGACGTGCTGCTTCCTGACGTGCTGCTTCCTGACGTGCTGCTTCCTGTTGGGCCAGTCGCGCTTGCTCCTGTCGGGCCGCTTCAGCACGTGCAGCGTCAAGACGGGCTTGTTCCTGACGCGCCGCTTCCCGTTTGGCCTGTTCCTGCCGGGCGACTTCTGCGCGGGCAGCCTCACGCTGGGCCGCCGCATTGCGGTTCGCTTCCTCGAGGCGCTGTGCATCGGCACGTTCGGCGTCGCGTTGCGCCGCCTCGGCGCTGGCCAGCGCGTCGCGCGCAGCTTGCTCGCGTGCTTGTGCTTGTGCTTGTGCCTGTGCCTGTGCCTGTGCCTGTGCCTGTGCCTGTGCTTGTGCCTGCGCTCGTGCTGCCAGGTCGGCAGTCCGCTGCTGTTCAGCCGCTACGGCTGCCGCTGCGCGCGCGGCCTCGCGCTGAACAACCTGCTGGCGCACGCGTTCTTCCTCGATCGCCGTCTCCCGCTTGTCGTCATCGAGCGCAATGATGCGTGCACCCGCCGCGTCGTCGTTCTGTAGTGTCGGCGCTGGCGCTGGCTGGATCCTGGTGACCGGCGCTTGCGGTACCGAGGGCGCAGGCGCGGTTGCTGCTGGAACGGCTGGCGGCGTCTGCTGGCTCGCGGCGACCGGTGCTTCAGCCTTCGCCACGGGTGCGGGCGGCGGCGCTGGTGCTGCGGCTGGTGCTGCGGCTGGCGCCGGCGCCAGCCTGACATTCAATTCAGTCGCGGCCAGGCGCCGCTCTTCCCACGGCATGCGCAATCCTGGGAGCCCGAACACATCGCCCTCGAGCGGAATGCTCAGCAGCAGAGCGTGGATCACCAGGGATATTAGCAGTGCCAGGCGCATTCGCCAGGAAAAAGCAGGCGTGTCGGAAGGGGTTCTCACATTGTCGGATCGGTCGGGGTCGGCGTGATGGAGGCGAGTTGCCAATGGTGCAAGATCAGCGGCGATGCTATCACACCGCTGACGCCGTCGCCACGCGCCCTGAACACGACCGACCTGTGGCACTATCGCTGCTGACGCCACGGCAGTGCGGCGCAATCGCCCGGTATTGCCCCCTAAAAGCGAAGGACCGTCTTCATGCCCCGGATATCCCACGTCGTCGGCACCAAAACGTATTGGTTCGCCGATCTGCGCGACCTGCTGGCCAAGGCCACGCCCGCGCGCTCGGGCGACCATCTCGCCGGTGTTGCCGCAGGCAGCGCCGAAGAGCGCGTCGCCGCGCAAATGGCGCTGGCCGACCTGCCCTTGCGCACCTTTCTGAACGACGCCGTCGTGCCGTACGAAGCCGATGAAGTCACGCGCCTGATCATCGACAGTCACGACGCTGCCGCGTTCGCGCCGATTCGCCACCTGACCGTGGGGAGTTTCCGGGAGTGGCTGCTGGGTGACGCGGTCGACGGGCCCGTGCTGGCGCGCGTCGCCCCTGGCATCACACCCGAGATGGCGGCAGCCGTATCGAAAATCATGCGCATCCAGGATCTGGTGCTGGTAGCACGCAAGTGCCGCGTGATCACCCGCTTTCGCAACACGATCGGCCTGGCCGGTACGCTGTCGACGCGTCTGCAGCCGAACCATCCTCTCGACGACCTGTCGGGCATCGCTGCCAGCCTGTTCGACGGCCTGATGCATGGCAGCGGCGACGCGGTCATCGGCATCAACCCGGCCACCGACAATGTCGCGCAGGTGGTCAAGCTCGTCACGATGCTGGACGATGTCATCAGCCGCTACGAGATTCCCACCCAGTCGTGCGTATTGACGCACGTGACCAATACGATCGAGGCGATCGGGCGCGGCGCGCCGGTCGACCTGGTATTCCAGTCGATCGCCGGCACGCAGGCGGCCAACGCCAGCTTCGGCATCGACCTGGCGCTGCTCGGCGAAGCCCGCGCCGCTGCCCTGTCGCTGGGCCGCGGCACGGTCGGCAACAACGTCATGTATTTCGAGACCGGCCAGGGCAGCGCGCTGTCGGCCAACGCCAACCACGGCGTCGACCAGCAAACCTGCGAAGCGCGCGCGTATGCCGTGGCGCGCGAGTTCGACCCGCTGCTGGTCAACACCGTGGTGGGCTTCATGGGGCCGGAATACCTGTACGACGGCAAGCAGATCATCCGCGCCGGCCTGGAAGACCACTTCTGCGCGAAGCTCCTTGGCCTGCCGATGGGGTGCGACGTCTGCTATACCAACCACGCCGAAGCCGACCAGGACGACATGGACGTGCTGCTGACGATGCTGGGCGCGGCCGGCTGCACCTTCGTGATGGGCATTCCCGGTGGGGACGACATCATGCTCAATTATCAGACGACGTCGTTCCACGATGCGCTGTATGCGCGCCGCGCGCTCGGCCTGCAACCGGCGCCCGAATTCGATGCGTGGTTGCGCGCACTGGGTATTTTCAAGGGCGCGGGTCAAGCCGAGCTGGGGCGGACCGTGCCCCCGGCATTCCAGCGCGCGCTGCTGCAGTCATCCTGAGGTTGCTTTTATGTCCGATTCGACCGACGACTTTGATGCCGTCCCCGCACCCTGGCAAGCCTTGCGTAAATTCACGGACGCCCGCATTGCGCTGGGCGCCGCCGGCATCAGCCAGCCGACAGCCGCACAGCTCGACTTCCAGCTCGCGCATGCGCGGGCGCGCGACGCGGTCCACCTCCCCCTCGACGTTGATGCGCTCATGCCTGCACTGCAGGCAGCGTGGCCGCACGCCGGCCCGCCCCTCCTGCTGCACAGTGCTGCTGCCAATCGCAACGTCTATCTGCAGCGGCCGGATCTGGGGCGGCGGCTCGATGCGCCATCACGCGCGATCCTGGCTGATATCGACGATGGCAACCGCCCCGTTGACCTGGCGATCGTTGTGGCGGATGGCCTGTCGTCACACGCGATCGCGCAGAATGCCGCGCCCTTTCTGGCAGCACTGCATTTGCAGCTTGCCGCCGAAGCGTGGACGCTGGGTCCGCTGGCGATCGCCCAGCAAGGCCGCGTGGCCGTGGGCGACGAAGTCGGTCAATTGCTGGGGGCGAAGATCGCCGTCGTGCTGATTGGTGAACGGCCGGGCCTGAGTGCACCGGACAGCATGGGCATCTACATGACGTGGGGGCCACGCGTCGGCCTGACGGACGAGCGCCGTAACTGCATCTCGAACGTCAGGCCTGCGGGGTTGGGTTATGCCCAAGCCGCCGCCCGGCTGCATTATTTGCTCGGGCAGGCGCAGCAACGGCAGTTGAGCGGCGTGGCACTCAAGGACGAGACGACGCAGGATGACGTGCTGCCGGGTGGCGGCGGGCCGGCGTTCCTGCTGTGACTTTTCGAAACAGATGTGACGTTTTGGAAATTGCTGCAACCACTGGCTGTGAATGGCGGAGGCAACTAATCCTTGCTGATGTTAACTAGCCGGATTAAGTTCTGCTTTCGGCCAAAACCAGCCGGTCGAGATTGGCAAAAATTCATGCTCACGGTGCGCTTCCGGCGAATCGCTCGTCAAGGAATCTGACTGTTAATGAAAACTCTAAAAGAAATACTTTCGCCACCTGCGATTTGCGCTGAGGAGGACCGGCAGGCGTGGGCCCGCGTCGAAGAACGTCTGGGAACCCGCCTCCCTGCCGATTACAAAGCATTTATCGATGCGTTCGGGTTAGGATCAATTGATTCTTTCATCTGGATTTTTTCGCCGTTTACTCGCAACCAGCATGTCAACCTGGAGCGTAAACTGGAGGTCGTTGGCGATGTCCTTGCACAGTTGGCCCAATGCGGTGAACAGATCCCATTTCTCTATTTCCCAGCGTCGGGCGGTTTATTTCCTTTTGGATCGACCGACAATGGGGATTCCCTTTACTGGAAGACAGACGGCGAGCCTGACTTGTGGCCGGTGGTCGTGAATGAAGCGCGCGGTCCGCATTGGGAAATGTACAACCTTTCTATGACAGCGTTTCTATCGCAGGTTCTTAGTGGCAAGCTTGTTTGTACCGTATTCCCGGATGACATTCCCAGTCACTCGCCAACATTCAAGGCTGCGGACGACGCATGATCGGTAACGCGCCGTGCTCAAGCATGCCGACTGGTCACTCCGGGTCGGATGCGGCGTACCGCGCCGGTCCCTGCTTTTCATGTTGTCAACCTGGTATGCTTGACCGATAGGCCGGGTTCGGCCAGAAGCGGTCATTCACAAGATGCACAAATAGGCTTGGATACTTAATGTTGCATAACTGGTTTTTCTTGATCGAACCTCGTAAGGAGACATCAGCCGAGCTTGCTCAGCGCCTTACAGAAGATGAGCTTTTGCTTTGCTGTTCGTCTCAAGTAATGAGTCACGAATTTGGTGATAAGTCCGCCTGGACAGAGGCCAGCATACGAGCGGTTGTGAAGCTTGCTTATCTTGCGCAGACATTAGAAATCTTTCAAGACGAAAACAAGCGCGCTCACATATTCGGACTAGCAGATATTTCCGAAGCAGTATTCGACCGTTGGTGGTCGTTGAAACAAGTCGAGTACCTTGGGCGAGCCGTCGAGTCGAGTCAGGAACTACTATCCTTTTCGAGCAACCTGCAGGCAGGCGAGAACCCAGTAGTTGCAAGGTGGCTGGAACAAGTGCTGGCTAAATGAATGCAAGGTCCGCTGCAGGTAAGGTCCGGTATGGGTCGAAACCGGAAGTTCGGATGCCTTGCGGCTTGAGGCGGTCGGCCTCCTAAGTGGACAGGAAATAGAACGGAAAGCAATGGGGCGATTGCTGCCTGTCGTGACAGTCCGTCACTTGCAAGCGGCCATCCCTTCGGGACGCAAGACCCGGATAAATCGCTCTAGACGTGTCGCAAACTCCGCGCCCCGCCCATTGCTCAACCGGGCTAGTGTGCCGGCCTCGATGCTAAAGCCACAGGTCAGCACACTTAGTTAAAAGCGTCTGCAGGAAGAGCGGTAAATCGCGCGGCGATAGCTGTTCTAGCCAGTTTCAGGCCCCGCCACGGCGTTTCACGTTGAGGTACATGTCGCCGCATCCATCTCACTGGCGTTAGCTCCGAGCAAAGCGTCGTCGGCGAGGAAGAATGTGTATGCTTAGCAGGGCGTTGCGGCGTGCAGTTGGCCGAAGTGCCTTTTTTCTATCGCGAACACGGGAGGTTTTGAATGGAATCGAGCCGGCTGGAACAATTGGAGCAGGGTTTGCGCAACGTGCTGCGCCTGATCGAGCGCGACGAGACGGGACAATCCGGCGAACTGGCGCGCGAGCACCCGGCCGCGCGCGCCGCCGAGGAATGCGAAGTGATGCTCCCGGAGCCGCTGACCCTGGCCGCGTTATCCGAGACTGTGCGCCATAAAATCGACACGGTGCAAGTGCTCCTCACCCGCGCGCGCGAACACGAGCAGTTGCAGCCGGACGCGCAGCTGGCCGCCGATGAGGGCTACATGGTTAGCACCGACGAGCTGGCAGACGCCAAGGCGGCGCAGAAGGGTTGAGGATCGCCAGGAATGATCATCGCCGCCTCGATTCACCTTATCGTACGATTTCCGTCTCTTCCTGTAGAGGCTTTTGGCTGAGCATCAAGATCGTTGTCGCGTGCAACGAGGCTGGCATACGAGCCCGGTTGAGCGGTGGGCGGGCTGAACGATAAAAAACAGCGCATCCTCAAAGAAGCGGCCGAAATTCTCTCCGTTTTGGCGACCCGGTTCGACGGCGCGGGGAAGGAAAGGAAGAAAGTGCTCGACGCAAGGGGGCAATGGAAGTGAAGGTACGCGCAGCCATGCAAGGAAACTTTGCTACGCTCACTTCCGTTCCGGACCACGTGGCATTCGTTGCCACGCCTTCGGAATATCAGATCAGGAATTTGCTCACGTTCGCCGATCTGAAGGATGCCATCAAGTAAAACGGCGTCTGTGACAATCCGTAGATTTTTCCGTTTTGCAAGCTGCTAACCTAGTGCGACAGGCCGCTTTCGCCCAAAGGCGGACCATCGAGCATGAGAAAAATTGACCAAATTACTGATCTTTATCAGGGAAAATCAGAGGTTCGACGTTGAGCTTACAATCAACGCTATCGTGGCCATGAATGGCGTAAGAAACGCCAAACGTGGAAACTTCATCGGCGCGGTCTTCGAGTATGAGTACGGCTGTGCAGGAACGATCATGGTCATCCGACTGAGCAAAGAAGCGGAAACCGTCACCGCTGAGTCTCTCGACACTTGCGCCTTATCTTTTGCGCTTGAATTACAGAGAGCGCTTGCGGTAGACCTACGTGCCATCGACATGGAATACAGCTTCAACGTAGCGCTCCGTGCTTTTCAAACTGTCGAGCAATTAAGGCAAGCGGTCTCTGATTGACTGTCCGCTAAGGGTCGAAAGCTGCCGAACACTGTGCGGCCAAGATCGGCCAGTAACAGTCGCTTGCAACCGCTTGCGTTGCAAGTTGTAGAACTAGAAATGAATAATGGAGACTGCACATGCACGGCCCAAGCCCAGACACGGTGTATCCGATGGATGGTTTTCCTCAGATCTGCTTCCTGAAAAACGCCGTTACCCGTCCGAACATCGAAATCGGCGACTTCACGTATTACGATGATCCCAATGGCGTAGAAAACTTCGAAAATAACGTGTTGTATCACTTCCCTTTCATTGTGGATCGGCTAATCATCGGTAGATTTTGCGCAATCGCGCGTGGCGTCAAATTCATCATGAATGGCGCCAATCACCAGATGAGTGATATCTCAACCTTCCCGTTCTTCATTTTTGGCAACGGTTGGGAAGTTGCTCGTCCAGCTGCGGGCGAACTTCCGTACAAAGGCGATACCATCATCGGCAACGATGTATGGATTGGTTACGATGTATTGATCATGTTTGGCGTGACAATCGGCGATGGCGCCATCATCGCTGCGCGTTCGGTGGTCACGACCGATGTCCCTCCTTACACGGTCGTTGGCGGAAACCCTGCTCAGGTCGTGCGACGGCGCTTCGATGCTGACAGCGTGCGGCGTCTGCAATCGGTTGCGTGGTGGAATCGTTCCCCAGCGTGGATCACGGAGCATCTCAATCAGATTCAAGCCGGCGACATTGATGCTCTCGAACGCGCAGCCACTGCCGATCTGTCCGAGTAGCCCGTTCCTTTTGATCACTTTCGGTTGATTTCGGCGTCAGCTTCTCAGGAACGGGCTGCCGTGGACTGCCAAGTAGAGACTGGCCAGAAACGGCCAGGGTGGGTCGACAGCGGCTTGCCGAGACAGTCAGTGACATCTCAATTTGGCCACCTGCTATGCTCGCTTGATCGGTCGGGTTCGGCAAAAGCAATTAGTGCGAAACCACACCTTTCGCCCCTTGACCCGCACCAACCTACGAATCAAATGTCCAATACGAGCGTACGAACTGAGATAGCCGAGCTTGAACAGCTTGGCCCCCTGCCATCGGAGGATGAAGCGGAAGTTGCCCAGCTCGCCAGGTTCGAAGCGCTTTACCGAGCCATTGCAAAGCCAATAACGGATAACGAGGCCTGCGTACTCGTCGAATTGTTCGGCCCTGATGGCTGCTTTGGACTTGCCTCCTCGTTAATGCATCTGATCGAGACGGCACCTGGGTGGCCGCTCAAAGACTGCCTCGCACAACTAGACAGCGATTGGAAAATCGAACTACGGAACCGCGCAATCAGAGGCGGCCATCAGTTTTTGGGCTGAGGCCCGCCCAGGGTTGAAAGCTGCCGGTCACGATCCTGATCCCAAGGCCAGTTGAAGCGATTGGCAAAATCAGCCAGGCTTAGCCCGGCACCGCAGCACTTCGCGTCACGTCTATTTCCGCAAATCCTATTTGCTGTAGACAGCGACGCGAACCGCCCTGCCACCAGCTCAGCGGGCTGCCGCCTTCGCGCGCGCTGCGTGCAGCTTCTTGTAGCTGTCGATCAGGCGATGATGACGGTCGAGGCCCTCCAGCGCCATGCTGGTCGGGCTCAAGCCATGGAAGCGCACGCTGCCGTCCACCGAGCCGAGCACGGCGTCCATGCGCTCGTCGCCATACATGCGGCGGAAGTTGGCAACATAATCGTCCAGTTCCAGATCGTCGTCGAGCGAGACTTCCAGCACCACGTTCATCGCCTGATAGAACAGGCGGCGTTCGACGGTGTTGTCGTTGTACTGCAAGAACGCACCGACCAGTTCATGCGCATCCTCGAGCTGGCCGAGCGCCAGATGAATCAGCAACTTGAGTTCGAGCACGGTCAGCTGGCCCCACTCGGTATTCTCGTCAAACTCGATACCGATCAGCGTGGCGATATCCGAGTACTCGTCGAGCTCACTGTTTTCCAGGCGATCGATCAGCGCTTCGAGACTGTCGTCGTCGAGGCGATGCAGATTCAGGATATCGCTGCGGAACAGCAGCGACTTGTTCGTGTTATCCCAGATCAGGTCTTCGACCGGATAGATTTCGGAATAACCCGGCACCAGGATGCGGCACGCGGTCGCGCCAAGCTGATCGTACACGGCCGTATAGACTTCCTTGCCCATGTCGGCGAGGATCGCCAGCAGCGTCGCCGCTTCTTCGGCATTGGCGTGTTCGCCCTCGCTCGAGAAATCCCATTCCACGAAATCAAAATCGGCTTTGGCGCTGAAGAAGCGCCACGAGACGATGCCGCTCGAATCGATGAAGTGTTCGACGAAGTTATTTGGCTCGGTGACTGCATTGCTGGCAAAGGTCGGCTGCGGCAGATCGTTCAAGCCTTCGAAGCTGCGGCCTTGCAGGAGTTCGGTCAGGCTGCGCTCGAGCGCCACTTCGAAACTCGGATGCGCGCCAAACGAGGCGAACACGCCACCCGTCTTGCGGTTCATCAGCGTCACGCACATGACGGGGTACGTACCGCCCATCGACGCGTCTTTCACCAGCACCGGGAAGCCCTGCTCTTCCAGCGCCGCGATGCCGGCCACGATCCCCGGATATTTCGCCAGCACTTCTTGCGGCACATCCGGCAGCGCCAATTCGCCTTCGAGGATTTCGCGCTTGACGGCGCGTTCGAAAATCTCGGACAGGCACTGCACCTGGGCTTCGGCCAGCGTGTTACCGGCGCTCATGCCATTGCTGACGTACAGGTTCTCGATCAGATTGGTCGGGAAGTACACGACCTCGTTGTCCGACTGGCGCATGTACGGCAGCGCGCAGATGCCGCGCGCGGCATTGCCCGAATTGGTATCGATCAGGTGCGAGCCACGCAATTCGTCGTCCGGGTTGTAGATGGCGAGGCTGTAAGCGTCGAGAATCTCAGCCGGCAACGCGTCGTTCGGACCCGGCTTGAACCAGCGCTCGTTCGGGTAATGGACGAACGACGCATTGGCGATGTCTTCGCCCCAGAACGCGCCGGCGTAGAAGTGATTGCAATTGAGACGTTCGATGTATTCGCCCAGTGCCGAGGCCAGTGCGCTTTCTTTCGTCGCGCCCTTGCCGTTGGTGAAGCACATTGGCGAATGGGCATCGCGGATATGCAGCGACCACACGTTCGGCACGATATTGCGCCACGAGGCGATCTCGATCTTGATGCCCCAATCGGCCAGCATGCCGGACATATTGGCGATGGTCTGTTCGAGCGGCAGGTCCTTGCCGGTGATATAGGTGCGCGAGTCGGTCGATGGCTGCAGCGTGAGCAAGGCCTGCGCATCGGCGTCGAGATTCTCGACTTCTTCGATGACGAACTCCGGGCCGGCCTGCACCACTTTCTTGACCGTACAACGGTCGATCGAGCGCAGGATGCCTTGGCGGTCCTTGTCCGAGATATCGGCAGGCAGCTCGACCTGGATCTTGAAAATCTGCTGGTAACGGTTTTCCGGGTCGACGATATTATTTTGCGACAGGCGGATATTTTCGGTCGGGATGTTGCGCGTATCGCAGTACAGCTTGACGAAGTACGCCGCGCACAGGGCCGACGAGGCCAGGAAATAATCGAACGGGCCCGGCGCCGAACCGTCACCCTTGTAGCGGATGGGTTGGTCGGCAATCACCGTGAAGTCATCGAACTTCGCCTCGAGACGAAGCTTGTCGAGAAAGTTGACCTTAATTTCCATCGCAGATTTCCTCAGTAACGCTCAAAATCGTTTAAAAACATAAAGCCCTGTAAAAACAGGGCTTTATTATTATTCACACACTTGCAGGTGGGGTGCCAGTCGCCGGTGCCACGCACGCAGCGCGCCATTCTAGCATTATTGCGGTGCCAGATCGTCGCTGGCGGACGTGATAATCACGTGATCTGGCCACAGTTCCACGTGCCCCGAAGTCGGCCCCGCTGCTAACGCGGGGTTGATGTTTTCGTCAATTTACACGTTGGTTAGTTACATTTTATGATAGCCAGATTGCCCCTTCTCTCTTGATCGGGGGCCATCTTTACCAGCGATTGCCGTGATCAGGTGTCAGCCCGCTCAACGCTACTTGCCCGAAAGCGCTTGCGGTAGTCGGACGGCGATGTGCGCAGGGCTGCCTTGAAATGCTGCCGGAGCGACAGCGCCGTGCCGAACCCGGCTGCGTGCGCGACGCGCTCGATTGACAAGTCCCCTGCCTCGAGCAGTCGCTGTGCATGGATCAGTCTCTGATTCTGCAACCACTGCTTGAAAGAGGTTCCGGTCGCAAGACGAAAATGACGTGTGAAATTGCGCCGGCTCATGGCAGCACGCTCGGCCAGCATGTCGATGCTGTGCTCCTCGTGCAGATGTTCACCGACCCACTCGAGCAACTGGGCGAACCGCCCTGCCGCAGCGTCGTCCGGCAACGGCCGCTCGATGAACTGGGCCTGCCCGCCGTCACGGTGCGGCGCGACCAGGATGTGCTTTGCGACACGATTGGCGACCTCGGCGCCGCACAGCCGCCGCAGCAGATGCAGGCAGCAATCGAGGCCGGCGGCAACACCCGCCGACGTCAGTATGTCGCCATCATCCACGTACAGCACGTGCCGGTCCACGGCCAGTCGGGGATAGTGTTGCGCGAGCATGTCTGCCGCCTCCCAGTGCGTTGCCACCGTCCGCCCATTGAGCAAGCCGGCCTGTGCCAGCGGAAAGGCGCCCAGGCACAAGCCGACGACCGTGGCGCCGCGCGCATGGCCGCGGCGCACACTGTCAAGCAGGTTGTCCGGTGCGCTGCGCCCGTCTGCGTGCCAGGACGGCATGACGATGATGTCAGCCTCGTCGACTGCCGAGAGATCGGCATCGATTGCGATCGCGAATCCGGCAGAGGTCGACAATGTGCCCGCCTGCGGCGCGCAGACAGTGATCGCGAACGACATCGCATCGGTGTCGACCACACGGCTACCGAACACCAGACAAGGCACCGACAGGTGAAACGGCGTGATGCCCTCGAAGGCGATGACGGCGACTTTTTTGCAAAGTGCGGCAGGTGTCGTAGCAGGCATGGCCCGATTATATCGAAAGTTAGCCTGCGGGCCAATGTTCGGTGGTGACCGTTGCGAGCACAATCGGTGTTTTGGCTTGCCCGACGCGTGCACGATATTGTCGTTGGGCGCCTCATTTCAATGAAAGGAACACCACCATGAACAAACGTGCCGTCGTCGTCGTCGACCTCCAGAACGAGTATCTCCCTACCGGAAAACTGGCCCTGGCCGGCATCCATGACGCATTGGCCAATGCAGCGCGCGTGATCGCCGATGCCCGTAACAAAGGCGACCTGCTCATCCATATTCGCCACGAGTCCACGGACCCGGACGCGCCCGTCTTCACGCCGGGAACGGATGCCGTCCAGATCCACGACACCGTGGCGCCGGCGCAGGGCGAACGGGTCATCGTCAAGAACTTCCCGAATGCTTTTCTCAAGACCCATCTCAAGGCACTGCTGGACGACCACGGCGTCGATGAGGTGACAGTCATTGGCGCCATGAGTCATATGTGCATCGATGCGACGACCCGTGCAGCGTGCGACTTCGGGTACAAGACCACGGTCGTGCACGATGCATGCGCCACGCGCGACCTCGAGTTCGGCGGACAGACCGTGCCGGCCGCGCAGGTGCACGCCGCGTTCATGTCGGCACTGGCATTTGCCCACGCGTCGGTGGTGTCGGTCGACGACTACCTGGCGGGCTGACAAGCCGCTGATCCCGGACAGGCTGGCGCGGGCGTTGGGCGGCTGGTAGCCCGATGCCATGCGCAGCGGCCTGCCCCGTCCCTGGCACTCTCGCATTCGTTCACGACCATCCGCATCCCCGCTGAACACGGCCTCGTCCCGAAGCCACATCGGGGATAACCCTTCGCCCCCGGTCACCCGTTCTCACACCCCTCCCCTCGCGCATCCAACCGGTTCGGCACTGTTCGATCGCGCCGCCGACCTGCCTGTGCACAGGCGCACCTCACGAAACAAAAATCGCCAGCGAACTTACTTTCGAATGAAAGAATTTTCGTGAAATACGTTAACACAACGGAAATTCGAAAAAACGAAAGATGTTTTGTATTACACGTAATTTCGCTATAGACTTGGTGTCACAGCGACGGTTCGAGCAATGTCAAAGACTTTCGATATCTCTCAACCGAAACCTGTACGCTGAGGATTCACGCAATACGAAATAAAACGAAAGATAGAGACAAGTCGCATCAGCTGGTCTGCACTCCGGCTCGTGAAGGCAGTGATCGCAACTCAACAGCCTTTTCGTTTGCCAGCCATCGCCACGCTGCTCCAACAACTTATAAAGGAAGCGTTTCATGAATTCTCCTTCACAGTGCCGCTCGCGCGCCAATCGTCAGGATCGGTTTGTGCTCAATCCGCTCACGTCTGCCTGTCTGCTCGCGCTTGCCACACTTGCGACACCGGGCCGCGCACAGGAGGTCATTGCGGCCGATGCCGGCAAGCTGGAGCAAGTCGTCGTGACCGGCACCCGTGCCAGCCTGCAGCAGTCGCTGGAACTCAAGCGCAACGCCGCTGTCGTACAGGACAGCATCAGCGCGACGGAACTCGGGCGCTTCCCCGATAACAACGTGGCCGACTCGCTCAGCCATATCACCGGCGTCTCGATTTCCCGCACGGCCGGCGGTGAAGGCCAGCGGGTCAGCATCCGCGGTCTGGGTCCTGACTACACGCTCACTACCTTCAACGGTCGCCTGCTGGGCACCGACAGCGCGGGCCGCTATTTCGCGTTCGATGTGCTGCCGGCCGATGTGATCAGCGGCGCCGACGTCGTCAAATCGACCCAGGCGCAGCTCGTCGAAGGTGCCATCGGCGGCCTGGTGAATCTGCGTTCGGCCAGCCCGTTCGATCAGAAAGGCCAGCGTGGCCTGGTGCGCGCCGAGGCTGACCACAACGATATGAGCAGCCTGAACGGCAAGAAGCTGTCCGCCACCTACAGCAACACGTTCGACAACAAGGTCGGCGTGCTGCTTGGCCTCGTCTATGCCAAGCGCGACGTGCGCACTGACACCGCCGGCAACGACGGCGGCTGGTCGCGCAACCCCATCCCGAGCGACCCGAGCCAGTTCTGGGAATCCGGCAATACCTGGGGCGGCCCCATCGATCCGAACGGCAACGGCGTACTCGATCCCAACGAAGAAGGCCTGATCGGGCCTGGCCAGTTCCGCTTCGGCTCGATCATGGAGAAAAAGGAGCGCATCGCGCTCTCGGGCAAGGTTGAGTGGCGGCCCAGCAGCGACGTCAAGGTCATCTTCGACGGCTTCAAGACCAGGCTCGACTCGCCGCAGGTGGGCTACCAGCTGTCGTACTACCCGCTGTATGCGCCGGGCCGCTGGTCCGACGTGAAGGTCACCAACAATGTCGTGACCGACCTGACCTTGAACAGCAGCGACCCCGAGCTGCGCCTCAATCCCGAAGTGCTGAACCGGACCGAATACCGGGTCGTCGATACCGCAATGTACGGCACGCGAGCCGAATGGCGCATTTCCCCGACGCTGAACGTGGCCGGCGACGTCTATCTGTCGACGTCGAAGCGTGACTCCGGCGGCAAGGACAGCTATGTCGTGCTGCGCATGAACCAGCCGAACACGACGCGCATCCGGCTCAACGGCGGCGCCGTGCCCGATGTGACGACCACACTGGCCGATGGCCGCGACCTGCAGAGCGGCCTGGCCCAGGGCCTGTTCAGCGGCAAGGACTTCAATACCCACTTCTACAGCCGGGCCGGCGACAATATCGACGACCGCATCGGTGGCGCGACGGTCAACGCCGACTGGAAGGTGGACCGGTACAGCATCGACTACCTCAAGTTCGGTCTGAGCCAGACCAACCGCAAGAAGTCACGCGACATGATCAACAACGCGTTCAACTCGGGCCAGGATCACTATGCCGGCGAAAACGCGATCAACGTGGGCGCCCTGGGCGGCAACGTGATCAACCAGACCTTGAGCCCCAAGGGCTTTTTGTCGGGCGTGAACGGCAACTTCCCGCGCAGCTTCCTCGGCTTTGACGTCGACAGCTACGCGCAGGCACTGGCCGGCTACGACGGCAAGCCACGGCCGGGCGGCGGCGTCTACAGCTCGACCTTGTCGGCGCCCGCTTTCAACCCGCTGGAAAGCTACCGCGTCGAAGAAAAGACCTCGACCGCATTCGTGCAGGCCGACCTGGCGGGCGAACGCTGGTTTGCCGACGTCGGCGTGCGCTTCGTGCGCACCAAGACCAGCGCGCAAGCGTGGGATGCCAAGATCAACGAGATCGTGCAGAACGGCGCATTCAACTTCACGCCCATCTACGCCGACCCGTCGGTCGTGCGCCAGGATGCCACCTACAGCTTCGCCCTGCCGTCGGGTAACTTCACCTATTCGCTCACGGACAAGCTGCAACTGCGCGTTGGCGCGGCCAAGACGATGGCACGCCCGTCAGTCGACAAGCTCGCGCCGTCGAGCACCACGGCCAGCATCTCGTGGGGCGACTTCACGCAGATCTATGGCGGCAATGCCGATCTGAAGCCATACACGGCGCACCAGGCCGATGTGTCGCTGGAATGGTATTACGCCAAAGGCTCCGCGATGACCTTCGCCGTCTACCAGAAGAACATCAAGAACCAGATCACCAACCTCTGGCTGACTGGCCAGGACATCGGTGCGCCGGGCGGACGCCTGTTCAACGTGCAGCGCCCGATCAATGGCGACAGCGCCAAGGCGCGCGGCATGGAGATCGGCATGCAGCACCTGTTCGCCAACGGCTTTGGCGTGCGCGCGCAATACACGCGCAACCTGTCGAGCAGTTGGGTTGCCGGCGTCGAACGCCCGCTCGAGGGCGTTGCGCCAGCGAGCGCGTCGCTTGGCGTTCTGTACGAGCGCGGCCCCTGGAGCATGAGTACTACGGCTGACTTCACCGACTCCTTCGTCACTGCCTCCAACGTGATCGGTTCCGGCTTCAACGAAGTGACCAACTCGGTGACCTGGGTCACGGCCCAGCTCGCCTATGATGTCAACAAGTCGCTGCGCATCAGCATCGAAGGCAACAACCTCACCGATGCCGAGCAGGCGCCCCGCCTGACCAATGGCACCGTCAGCCTGCCCAACGGCTATTACCGCTACGGCCGTTCCGTGACCCTGGGCGCCAGCCTGAGGTTCTAATGCAGCACGCGGCGCCATGGTACGTGGCGCCGCACAGCCCATCGCCAGCGCGGGCCGGCCTGGCAGTTCACCGGCCCGCAACACCGAGAACTGGAATCCTGATGCACACTTCTGTTTTTTCCCTTGCCGTCCTGCTCGCCGGGGCCATCCCTTTTTCCGCGTACGCCGTAGACAAGTCCAGCTACACGATGGCGGACTATGCCAGCGTTGCCAAGATCGACGCCCACCTGCACCTGCACAATGCGGCGCCGGCGTTCATGGAAGCTGCCCGGCGCCAGAACTTCAAGATCCTGTCGATCAACGTCGACTACCCTGACTTTCCACCGCTCGATGACCAGCAGCGCGTCGCCATCGCGCTGAAAAAGCAATTCCCGCAGGACGTCGCATGGGCAGCGAGCTTCTCCGTCGATGGGTCCGCCCAACCTGCGTGGCTCGCCGCCACCCGCCACCGCATCGCCGCGTCGATGGAAGCCGGCGCCGTGGGCGTGAAGGTCTGGAAGAACATCGGCATGAGCCTGCGCGGCGCCGATCAACAACTGGTGATGATCGACGACGCGCGCTTTGCGCCGCTGTTCGACGACCTGGCCCGCCAGGGCATCCCGTTGCTGGGCCACCAGGGCGAGCCGCACAACTGCTGGCTGCCGTTAAAACGCATGACGGTCAACAACGACCGCACCTACTTCAAGAACCACCCGCAATACCATATGTACCTGCACCCCGAGATGCCGAGCTGGGAAGCGCAGATGGCCGCGCGCGACCGCATGGTGGCGGCGCACCCGACACTGCACTTCGTCGGCGTGCACCTGGCGTCGCTGGAGCGTGACGTGGACGAACTGGCCGCCTTCCTGGACCGGTTCCCGAACGCCGTCGTGGACGCGTCGGCGCGCATCGGCCAGCTGCAGTACCAGAGCCAGCGCGACCGCGAAAAGGTGCGCAACTTCTTCATCAAGTACCAGGACCGCATTCTCTACGGCAGCGACATGGCGCAAGAGCCTGGCCAGGACGGGGCGGCACTGGGACGCGAGGCCGAAGGCGTGTGGCGCATGCACTGGCGTTACTTCAATACAGCAGAGTCGTTCAAGGTCGCCGATCTGGACAAGCCCGTCCAGGGACTGGCACTGCCACGCGAGGTCGTGGACAAAATTTACCGCACGAATGCCGAGCGCGCCTTCCCCGACGCCTGGAAAGGCCAGCCATGACCGCGCGCCGGGCATTTCTCGGATGGCTCGGCGCGGCGCCGCTGGCAACGCAACTCCCGCTGGCCCAGGCAGCGCCTGCCTCCGCCTCCGTCGCCGGCAAGGGCCATGTACGTGTGCAGGACGCCGCCGTGTCACTGCAGTTCGACGAGCAGTTGCGTTGCCGTATCGTCAGCCTGCTGGGCAAGCAGCCCGTCGCACTGACGGGCTTCGACACCAGCGAGCACCTGGTCGTCGGCGGCAAGCCGCTCGGCCGCTTCACGCTGCAGAAGGCCGAGCCGGCCCCGGCCACGACGCCGTTTGGCGCCGGGCAGGCGCTGCACCTCGTTGGCCGCTCTGCGGAGGGCATCGAGAAACGCGTTACCGTGACGCTGCTCGACGAGCATCCGGGTGTCGCGTTGCTGGATGTGCACTACATGAATACCGGCGCCAAACCGCTGACGATCGACGCCTGGGTAAATGGCGCGCACCGCCTGGCCGCCGCGCCGCGCCACGCGGGCGGCTACTGGACCTATTCCGGCGCCAGTCACGCCGACCGGCGCGACTGGGTGCAGCCCGTCAAGCGCGGTTTCGAGCAAGGCAACTTTTTGGGCATGAACGCGTCGGACTACGGCGGCGGCACGCCGGTGGCGGATGTCTGGCGCCGCGACGTTGGCCTGGCCGTCGGTCACCTGGCGCTGCAGCCGCTGCTGGTGTCACTGCCCGTCAAGGCGGTCGGCAATGCGGTCGACATCGCGCTGCGCGGCGACGCCCCGCAGACGCTGGCGCCAGGCGCCACGCTTGCCACCCCGCCCACGTTCATCGCCGTGCACCGTGGCGACTTCTATGTGCCGCTGGACCGCTACCGCCGCCTGATGGCCGCGCAGGGCCTGGCCGCGCCCGAGCCACCGCAAAGCGCCTACGATGCGCAGTGGTGCGCCTGGGGCTACGAACGCGATTTTTCGCTCGACTATGTGCGCGCCACGCTGCCCAAGGTGCAGGAACTGGGCTTCAAGTGGGCCGTGCTGGACGACGGCTGGCAGGTCAAGACCGGCGACTGGACGCCCGACCTGGCCAAGTTCCCGCGTGGTGGCGAGGACATGAAGGCACTGGTGGCCGACATCCACGCACGGGGCATGAAGGCGCGACTCTGGATCGCGCCGCTTGCCGTGGCGCCCGGCAGCGACGAGCTGCACGAACATACCGACCTGCTGCTGCTCGACGAGACCGGCGCGGCCCAGGACGTGACCTGGTGGAACTGCTTCTACCTGTGCCCGGCCTACGAAAAGACGCAGACGCGCCTGGCTGCGACGCTGCGCATGATCATTGCGGACTGGGGCTTCGATGGCCTCAAGGTCGACGGCCAGCACCTCAATGGCGTGGCCCCGTGCTTCAATCCCAAGCACCAGCACAAGCGCCCGGAGGAATCGGTCGAGGCAGTCGCCGACTTCTACAAGGTCATGCACGACGTGGTGCATGCGGCCAATCCGGAAGCGGTGCTTGAGGTATGCCCGTGCGGGACCAGCTACGCCTTTCACAATATGCCGTACATGGACCAGGCGCCGTCGTCCGACCCGCTGTCGAGCTGGCAGGTGCGCCACAAGGGCAAGACGCTCAAGGCGCTGATGGGCCCGTGGTCCGCCTACGCGGGCGACCACGTGGAACTGAGCACGGGCGGGCAGGACTTCGCTTCCAGCGTCGGCATCGGCGCGGTCGTCGCTACCAAGTTCACGTGGCCGGTGGACCCGAAACCCAAGGACTCGTTCCTGCTGACACCCGAGCGCGAAGCGCACTGGCGCAAGTGGGTGGACCTGTACAACAAGGGACGCCTGGCCGAAGGCCGTTACCGGGGCGAGCTGTACGACCTGGGTTTCGACAAGCCGGAAACCCACGTCGTGGAGCAGGCTGGCGCGTTGCACTACGCGTTCTATGCCGATCGCTGGGATGGCGTGGTCGCATTGCGCGGCCTCGGCCCGGGCACCTGGACAGTGCGCGACTCGCTCAGTGGCAGCGTATTGGGCAAGGTGTCGACCGACAAGCCAACGCTGCCGCTGCGCTTCACGCACAGCCTGCTGATCGAAGCGCGGCCCGACCTTCCCGACCAGTTGCCTGTTGCGTTTGCCAGCAACGTCAAGGCCGTGGGCGCGGACGGCTTCCCCCACGCCTCGCAATGGGCCGATGCACCCACGACCTTCTTCCGCCACGACTGGCAAGGCAAGCCGCTCCCCGGTCCGCAATCGACCCGTGTCCAACTGTTGCGGGGCGCTGGCCACCTGTACCTGCGCTTCATCTGCAAGTACGAGACGCTCACCACCTTTGATCAGGCCGGTCCGGCGGGCGCCATCTGGCCACTGTGGGAGCGCGACGTCGTCGAAGTCTTCCTGCAGGCGCCCGATCGCGCCGGACTGAAAAGCTATCGCGAGGTGCAGGTCGCGCCCAACGGACTGCTGCAGGAAATCGCGATCGAGGTGTCGGGCAAGCGGCGCATCGACGGCGGCAGCAGCGCCAGGGCGCACGTCGATACGGGCAACAAGGTCTGGACAGCCGAACTGGCCATACCGATGCAGGGTGGAGATGGCTGGCGCCTGAACCTGTTCCGCATCGAAGGCCCCGAAGCTGCCGGCGACAACCGCGTGCATTCGGCGTGGAGTCCGACCCGCACCGCCGCGCCCGACTTCCACGTGCCAGGCGCGTTCGGCCGGTTGCTGATCGGCGCATGATGCTGCAGCGCCTGCGTCCACTCGCGCTACTTGTCATGCTGTCGGCGCACGCCCATGCCGTGCAGTCGGCAGACCGCCAGTCAGGCGATCCTGTCGAAACAAGGTTCAAAGCGTCGGCCGACGAGATTGCCAACCCCGAGCGCGGCATGTATGTCTGGGCGGCCGACAACCTGGCGGCGTGGACGCAGGCGCAAGCCGATGTGCAGTTTGCGGCCGGCTACCGGATCGTCTATGCGCCGGTGCGGCTGGACGCGCATGCCGGCCACGCGCTGCCTGCGACGCTGCTGGGCGAATTGACCGACGGCTTTGCGGTCGCCCGCCGCGCGGGCCTGAAAGTCATTCCGCGTTTCATGTACAACTTCCCGGCAGGCGAAACTGCTTACCGGGCGGCGCAGGATGCCCCCATAGATCGCGTGCTGGAACATATCGGGCAAATCAAGCCGGTCCTGGCGGCCAATGCCGATGTCATCGCGTATCTGCAGGCTGGCTTTGTCGGCGCCTGGGGCGAATGGCATACCTCGTCGAATAACCTGACCTTGCCGGCGCAGCGCACGCAGATCCGCGACGCGCTGCTGGCCGCGCTGCCACCCGACCGCTTCCTGCAAGTGCGCTATCCACCTTATCTGATGGCGTGGGCGCCGCAAGCGCCGCGCTGGCGCGACGGTTTGAACGCGTCACGGGTCGGTGTGCACAATGACTGCTTCCTGGCCTCGAACACGGATGTCGGCACCTACAGTGAAAACCCGGCGACCCGGAAGCGCGAGCGCGCCTACGTGGCCGCGCTGTCGACGGCAGCGCCATTCGGCGCCGAAACCTGCAATCCGGCCGATGCGGCCAATCCAACGCCACGCACGAACTGCGAGGACATCCTGCGCGAAGGCCGGCGCTTCGGCCTGACGTACCTGAACGACAGCTACTACCGCGACCTGTTTCACCAGCGCTGGCAGGCGCAGGGTTGCCTCGCGCAGGTCAAGCGCAGCATGGGCTACCGGTTCGAACTATCGAAGTTACGGCACAGTTCACGCATCGTGGCTGGCCAGTCGGGCGAGCTGGTGCTGAACGTGCGAAACAGCGGATGGGCGCGCGCTTTCAACCCGCGAAGTGTGCAGATGGTGCTCCGGCACCGCGCTACTGGCCAGGTCGTGCGGCTGGCCCTGGCGTCGATCGATCCCCGTGCCTGGCTGCCGGGGCAGACCAGCACCGCCACCGCGCGGGTTGCGATCCCGGGCGGCACGCCCACTGGCGCTTACGACATACTGCTGGCCTTGCCGGATGGCGCAGCGTCGCTGGCCGGCGATGTGCGCTACAGCGTGCGGCCTGCCAATGCCGACGATGCCGCCAAAGCGCAGGGCTGGGATGCATCGCTGGGCGCATTCCGTACCGGGACGACGCTGACTATTCTCTGAAGTTCTGCCACCCCGTGGGCGCGTGGCCGGCTTACTCGGCGATCAGGAGTTCGATGCCCGCCTCGCGCAGGCCATCCCGGTATTGCGGACTGATATCGCCGTCGGTGATGACGGTGTGAACGCGGTCGAGCTGCACGATACGGTGCAGGCTGATGAACCCGAACTTCGAGGAATCGGCGAGCACGATGACTTTCCTCGCGCGCTCGACCATCTTGTGGTTCAGGCTCGCTTCCGCCTCGTGGTGGGTCGTCACGCCGAACTGCAGGTCGAGGCCATCGACGCCCAGGAACAGCTTGTCGAAACTGTAGGCCTGCAGGCACGCTTCGGCCTGCAATCCCTGAATCGACAGCGCCTGCTTGCGCAGCAGGCCACCCGTCAGAATGAGGTCGACGCCGGCTGCGTTGACCAGCTCCCACGCGATATTCAGGCCATTGGTCAGCACCGTCACGTTCTGCACGTCGCGCAGGTGGCGCGCCAGCGACAGCGTCGTGGTGCCCGAATCGATAATGATGTTTTCGCCCGGCTTGACCAGGCGCGCAGCCAGTGCGCCGATGCGCTCTTTCTGCTCGTGATTCAGTGCGTCTTTTTGCGACACCGTGTGTTCGGTCGGCGGCATGCGTGCCAGCGTGGCGCCGCCGTGGCTGCGGATGGCCAGGCCCTGCGCCTCGAGTGCACTCAGATCGCTGCGGATCGTCACCGCCGAGACGTTGAGTTGCTTGACGAGTTCGCTGACCTGGACCGAGGCTTGTTCGGTAAGAGCTTTAAGAATGGTGTCGCGGCGCTGACCGGTTTGACCCATGATTGGATACGCAGATTTAATAAAAAAACAGCTTACCAGATTGGCGCACCGCCGGCACGCCATCTGCTTGCCGGCGCATCATTGCGTGCCTGCCAGGCGGTCGAGCGCTGCAGGGTTCAGCGGTATGCCCACCTGGTGCGCTGCGTACACGGCGGCGCCGAGCACGGGCGGCAGGCGCGGCGCCATCAAGCGGTAAGCGCCAGCGCTGCTGGCCGCAAGCACGCGCGCGAAAGGCGCGCGTAATGGCCCATCCTCGCCGAACAACCCGCCCGAATACGAGACCGTGACCTCGGTGCCTGGATCGACCCCGAGCTGGCCCCGTACCGCGTCGACCAGTGCAGCCACCTCCAGCGCAGCCGACTCGAGGATCGCTGCCGCCTGGGCATCGCCGAGCGCCGCCGCTTCGGAGACGAGGCGCGACAGCGCGGCCACCTTGCTGCGCTCCCCTTTGAGCTCGCCATAGACGACTTGGCACAGGTCCAGGTCGTCCTGCAGCGCCAGGCGCGTGCGCATCAAACCATGCAGCGGCCCGCGTGGCGCGCGGCCATCGCTCATGCGCGAGAACAGCGCGAGACCGGCCCGCGCAATCCAGTAGGCCGAGCCTTCGTCACTGAACAATTCGCCCCACCCGCCGGCACGCGCACCCTGCCCGCCAATGCGCCCGTAGGCCATCGAGCCAGTACCGGCGATGACGCTGATGCCATCGGCGCAAGCCAGCGAGCCGGCCCAGCTGCACACCATGTCGTTGTCGCACAGGTAGCGCGCGTGGCCCAGCACGGCGCGTGGCAGCGCATCCAGTTGCGCCTGCACGACGCGGTCTTCGCCGTACGCGGGCAAACCAAAGAACGCGAATGTGACATCGGTCGCGGTGACGCCGGCTGCCGCGAACAACTCGGAGCACCCGCGAGCCAGCACACCGGCTGCACCTTCCATGCCCACTTCGAGGTAATACGCGCTGCTCTGTTGATTGCGCGCCAGGACCTGACCCTGCCGGTCGATCAGCGCGAACGCCGTCTTGGTGCCGCCGCCGTCAACCCCGAGAAACATCGCTGTCCTCCGCCAGTGGATAGATCGTCACGCCCTGCACCACGCGATTGACAGTGCCAGACACGCTCGGGGTATCCGGACGCAAGCCCAGCGCCAGTGACTGCAGCAGCGCGAAGGCCTGGCAGAACACGATGTACGGCAGCGCCAGCGCCAGATCCGGGGCCTGCCCGACGCCATCGAGCGTGATGCAGGCGTCACCCAGCGCCGGCTCGTCGCGCCCGCTCAGCGCGAGCACACGGCCGGCACGGCCATCACTCCGCAGCTCGCGCAGCAGGTCGAGGTCATAGCGGCGGGCACGGGCATCGTTCGACAACAGCACGACGACCAGCGTGTCGGCATTGACGATCGTCTTCGGGCCATGGCGAAAACCCAGCGGCGAGTCGAACAGCGCAACGACCTGGCCATCGGTCAGCTCCAGCAGCTTGAGCGACGCTTCACGGGCCAGCCCGCGCAGCGCATTGCTGCCAAGGTAGACCACGCGGCTAAACTTCTGGGCCACCAGCCCGTCCAGCAGCGGCAGCATCGACGCCAGCACCTGCGCAGCCGCAGACGATGGCCCGGCGGTGGCGCCCGGCGCCAGCACGCCGAACGCGCCCGCCGCAGCCAGCAGCATCGAGGTGAAACTGGTGGTCATGGCGAATCCGCGGTCGTGCGTGGCGTCGGGCAGCAGGATCGCATACGCATTGGCGCGGCCCTGCGCCATCCGGCACAGAGCGCCGTCGGCATTGCAGGTGATGACCAGGTGGTAGATCTCGTCCACGACCCCGTCGGCCAGATCGACCGCCGCAACACTTTCCGGGCTATTGCCCGAGCGGCCGAACGATACCAGCAGCGTCGGCACCTTTGGCTGCAGGAACTGACGCGGGCCCGACACCAGATCGGTGGTCGGCACAGCGTCTGCGCGCCAGCCGCCGCCCAACAACGCCGGCGCCAGGCATTCGCCGATGAAGGCCGAGGTGCCGGCGCCCGTCAGCACGATGCGCAGGTCGGGCCGCGCGAGCAAGGGTCCGAGAAACGCGTCGAGCGCGCTGCGCTGATGGGCGACCAGTGCCTCGATCTCGGGCCAGACGGCCGGTTGCTGCGCGATTTCGCGCGCGGTAGCACCGGCGCCGGCGGCATCGAGCCGCTCCGCGCCAATGCCGAGAATATTCCTGTCAGCGACTAACATGCTTCCAACTCCTTCGTTGCGGCGCCTGCCATGCAGGCCGCCATGTATTGGCGCAGCACCCTGGCCACGCCCTCTTTGAGCAGATCGACCGGCTGGTTGTTCAGCCGTCCTTCACGCACGGCGTCATACTGGAACGGCAGGTACTGGCTCAGCAGCGTGAGCGGCGGCGGCGTGCGCTCCAGACTGGCCAGCAGGCGCGCCTGCGCGGCCTGGATGGCCGGATGCGGCCAGTAGTAGCGGATCCGGTCACTCAGGCTATATTGCTGGTCGAAGCGGGCGCGGCGCGGCTCGTTGTCGTAGTACTTTTGCCACTGCGCCGGCTCGGCACGCATCACGTCCAGCACCGTGTCCTTGAACCCGGAGCCCTTGCCATCGCCGGCCATCGCGGCTTCGATATCGGCCAGCGCCCACAGCGTTTCACGCAGCGCGAAGGTCGCGCCAGGGCCCACCTTGAGGATCGCAAAATGGCCGGCGACGAGCGCCGCCAGGTTGGCCGCCGTCTGGTAGTCGGTCGAATGGGCTTCGTAGACCAGCGTGGGCACGTCTTCGATCATGCGGCCGAGGTCCACGGCGCGCTCGGGCAGGAAGTCGATCACCTTGTGGTGGTCGAATTCGACGCCCGGCTGCACCACGAGGCCAACCACGCGCAGCCACGCCCCATCCAGTCCGGCGGCAGCGAATGCGGCGCGGTGCGCCGCGATCGTCTGCGTCGCCGCGGCGGGCGTGGTGACGCTCAGTTCGGCCAGGTCTTCATGCGCGCCACCCGGCACCGGCACTTCGGTGCCCACCACATACACGGGCGCTTCGCCGCCAGCCGCCTGCCAGGCCCGCTCGGCAACGGCGCACAGGCGCGCAGCCCGCGCAGCCACCACGTCATCCTGCAGCGGTACCGGATCGCCAACGCACGACATCGAGCAATCCAGATGGATCTTGCGAAAGCCCGCCGTGACGTATTGTTCGATCAGCACCTCGGCCTTCGCCATGGCGGCATCCGCGTGCTCGCCCTGCCAGGCATTGGGCCCCAGATGGTCGCCACCCAGCAGCACGCGCTCGTGCGCCAGGCCGACCCGGTCGGCGATGGCGTAGACGAAATCACGGAACGCGCTCGGGGTCATGCCCGTGTAGCCGCCATCCTGGTTCACCTGATTCGACGTGGCTTCGATCAGCACCGGCTGCGCCGGCCCTGCCGCCAGTGTGACTTCCATCGCCGCCTCGATCACGATCGGATGCGCCGAGCACACCGCGTGGATCCCGACCGCTTCGCCGGCCTTGTGCCGGCGCACCAGATTCAACATGTAGTCCATTTGTCAGGCTCCTTCGGTTGATTCGGCAGGCGCGACGCTATCGTCCGCCTGCAGCGCAAGAAACAGCGCGGCCGCCAGCGCCAGGCCGATGCCGGCCAGCCGGTAGCCGCCCGGCACCGCGCCGGCCAGCGCCATCGCGATCACGGTGGTCAACAGCGGCGCGCCGGCATTGACCAGCGGCGACACCGTCAGTGCCTTGCCATGCCGGAAGGCATACACCAGCGTCAGTGCGCCGATGGCATTGAGCACCTGGGTAGCAGCGGCCAGCAGCGGCCCGGATGGCCCGTAATTGATCGGCTGCGAGAAGTCGGTCATCGCCAGCGCCACCGGAATGCACAGCAGCGCACTGGCGGTCATGTAGAAGAAGATGCTTTCGGCATCCATACGCGTATTGGCCAGCTTGATGAAGTACGCCTGCAGACCCCATGCGACCAGCACGCCGATCGCCAGCACGAACCACAGCCCGTACTGCTGCGGCGCGCCGCCCGGGTTGAAGTCAAACAGCGGCAGCGCGCATACGGCCAGCACGATCCCGGCCACGCCCATGCGGCCCGTACGCTCATGCAGGAACAGCAGCGAGAGCACGATCGTGATGACGGGAGAGAGCGAAATTAGCGGAAAAATCAGGTAGGCCGGGCCGGCCTTGACTGCGTAGAACAGCACCATCTGACCACCCGCGCCCAAGAGGCCAATAGCCAGCCCGTAGCCGACCGCAGTGCGGTCGCGGCGTATCCGCCAGCCGGAGCGTGCCAGCACGAACAGCGCCGGCGGCACCATCGTCAGCGCCCACACCACATACACGAGGGTTTCAGGAAAACCGTTCTGGGTTGGCAAGCCTGCGAAAGCGCCCCACACGCCCCACAGCAGCGCTGTTGCCAGCGCGTAGCCAAGCCAGCGCGGCCTGGCAGCACCGGTGGCGGCTTGTTCAGGCAAACTCGTCTTTTCCAGGGTGTCTGCGGGATTCACAGGGCCACCCATGCTGCCAGCCCGGTCATGCAGTACGCAACGCCATCGCTCGATGTGCTTTTCATCCGTGTCTTCCTCCGCCAGGTGCGTTTGTTTCAAACGTTTTCGTTGCCATCGATGTGATAGTAAAGAAGTGACAAACGAAAAGCAAAGTCTTTCCAAATATTTTCGATATAGCGTGTTTTTAGTGACAAAATCGCGCCTTTTATTTTCGATTGCTTTCGATTACCATCTGGACAACGGATGTACGTGCCGTCCGACCTTTTCCGCCCGCAGACAAATTCATCGTCAGGAGATTTGCATGAACCATCGCTGGAGTAAGCCACGTGAAACCAAACCCTGGGCCGTTGTGTGCGGCAGTCTGGCTGCTGCCCTGGCGCTGTCGCTGCCGGTAATGCAGGTGCATGCAAAATCTCCCGATGATCCCCTGGCTCCGGCAGGCCGCTGGGAAGGCAACACGAGTGGCAGCGCCAGCACGCCGCCGATGGGCTGGAACAGCTGGAATGCGTTTCGCACGGAAGTCGACGAAGGCAAGGTCATGGGCGCGGCGCAGGTGCTTGCCGACAGCGGTCTTGCAAAGCTCGGCTACAACCATGTCATCCTCGACGATGGCTGGTGGATGAAGCGCCGCGCCAGCGATGGCCGCCTGCAGATCCGCACCGGCATCTTCCCGTCTGCCGCCACCGGTGGGCCGGACGGCACCAGCTTCAAGCCGTTCACCGACAAGCTGCACGCGATGGGCTTCAAGGCGGGCATTTACACGGACGTCGGCCGCAATGCGTGCTCGCAAGCCTACGACCTGCATTCGCCCAACCTGCCACAAGGCACGACCGCCGAACGCGAAGTGGGCCTGGATGGCCACGTCACGCAGGACATCAACCTGTATTTCAAGGAATGGGGCTTCGACTACCTGAAGATCGACGCCTGCGGGCTGGCCGATTTCATACCGGGCTCGGACCTGGTCAAGAAGCAGAGCTATCGCGGCATGGCGGCGCTGATCGAACGCGGGTCGATCAACCGCACGGATATCGGCGCCGTGCGTGCCCGCTACGAAACCGTTGCTGCGGCAATCAAGGCCGCGCGCCCGCTGGGTGATTATGTGATGTCGATCTGCGCCTGGGGCATGGCCAATGTGCGCAGCTGGGGCAAGGATGTCGGCAACCTGTGGCGCACCAGCGCCGACATCACGCCGAGCTGGACCAGCATGCTGCACAACTTCGACAGCGCGGCCAAACGCGCGCTGTACGCAGGCCCCGGCCACTGGAACGATCCCGACATCCTGCACATCGGCCATGGCGACTTCGATGCCAACAACCCGGTCGAAGTGCGCTCGCATTTTTCGCTGTGGGCGATGATCAATGCGCCGCTGCTGGTCAGCTATGACTTGCAGCATGGCCCGGCGTCGCTGCTCGCGGTCCTGGGCAATGCGGACGTGATTCGCCTGAACCAGGACAAGGCCGGCCACCAGGGCATCGTCGCCTATGATTCGAACGATGCGCAGATCATCGTCAAGACGCTTGGCGACGGGCAGCGCAAGGCAGTGGCGCTGTTCAACCGCGGCGCATCGCCCGCACCGGTGACGCTGCTGGCGATGCACCTGAAACTGGCGGATGGCGCGCCGGTCACGCTACGCAACCTGTGGACGAAGGAAACCTTGACCTTTACCGGCGAGAAAGCCTTCACGCTCGCGCCGCACGAGACGCTCGTGTTCGAAGTGCACGGAAAGCGCCAGCTCGAAACCGGCGTGTATCTGTCGGAGATCCCGGGGTCGATCAATGTGGCGGTTGATGGGACCCGCCAGCCGCAACTCGATCCGACCGTGCACCGCATGATCGATCCGTGGTCGAGCACCCGCTCTGGCGGCTCACGGCCACAATATGCGGGCTGGGGCGGCGCGCAGCCGGATGCAACGCCGTTTGGCCAGAGCCTGCAGGTGGCCGGCCAGGTGTTTACGTCGGGACTTGGCGTGCTGTCCAATTCGCGCCTTCAGGTGAAGAACGATGCCCGCTACGCGCGCTTGACCGCGTCAGTTGGGGTGGATGATTCGACTGAAAACACCAAGGAGCTGGTGCGCTTTTACGTGTATGGGGATGGAAAACTGCTGGCGGAAAGCGCGCCGGCAAAGTTTGGATCGAAGGTTCAGCCATTGACGGCCGATGTGCGTGGCGTGAAAGTCATTGAACTGGTGGTGCGGGATGCCAAAACCGGCAACGCGGTGCCTGTCGTCGCGACGTGGGGCGACGTGCAGCTGACGCAGTCTGGTGCCGCTGTGCCGGGTCCGCGAACCTCTAGCAGCGACCGCATCTGAGTGCCGGGACACGACACGATATGACCTCATTCACCAGCCTCGATACCCTCGTCTTCCTCATCTACTTCGTGGCCATTTCGGCCTACGGCATTTGGATCTACTGGAGCAAGAAACGCTCGTCCGGCAAGGCCACCCACGACTTCTTCCTGGCCGAAGGGTCGCTCACGTGGTGGGCCATCGGCGCCTCGCTGATCGCATCGAACATCTCGGCCGAGCAGTTCATCGGCATGAGCGGCGCGGGCTTTCGCATCGGCATGGCGATCGCGGTGTATGAGCTGATGGCTGCGGCGACCCTGGTCATCGTCGCCGTGTTCTTCATGCCGATCTATCTGAAGAACCGTATCTATACGATGCCGCAATTTCTCGAGCAGCGCTACGGCCCGGCGGTGGCGGCAACGATGGCCGTATTCTGGCTCGGCCTCTACGTGGTGGTCAACCTCACCGCCATCCTGTACCTGGGCGCACTGGCGATCAGCAGCATCGCCGGCCTGAATGTGCTGGCCTGCATGCTGTTCCTGGCCGTGTTCGCGACCGTGATCACGCTGGGCGGCATGAAGGTGATCGGCTACACCGATGTGATCCAGGTGCTGTGCCTGGTGATCGGCGGGCTCGTCACGACCTGGATTGCGCTCGACCTGGTGGCGGCGCTGGCCGGCGGTCAGGGTGCGGTGCGTGGCCTGAGCGAACTGTATCTGCGCGCCGGCGAGCATTTCAATATGGTGCTCAGGCGCGACGATCCCAACTACATGGACCTGCCCGGCATGTCGACCATCATCGGTGGCATGCTGATCGTGAACCTCAACTACTGGGGCTGCAACCAGTACATCGTCCAGCGCGCGCTGGGCGCCAACCTGCACACGGCGCGCAAGGGCCTGCTGTTCGCGGCGTTCCTCAAGCTCCTGATGCCGGTGATCGTGGTCTTGCCCGGCATTGCGGCCTACGCGCTCGACAAGTCCGGCACGCTTGGCGACGCGATGCGACCCGGTGGCGAACTCAATCCAGACCGCGCTTACCCCACCCTGCTGGCACTGCTGCCGGCCGGGCTCAAGGGGCTGGCATTCGCCGCCCTCGTTGCGGCAGTCGTCGCGTCGCTGGCCGGCAAGGCCAACAGCGTCGCGACGATCTTCACGCTCGACGTCTACAACAAGCATGTCAACCGCGGAGCCAGCGAGCAGCGCATGGTCTGGATCGGCCGGATCTCGGTGGTGGCGGCGATGGCGATCGCCGTGCTGCTCGCGCCCTTGCTAGGGATCGACAAGAAAGGCGGCTTCCAGTACATCCAGGAATACACCGGCTTCGTGTCGCCCGGCATCCTGGCGATGTTCTTGCTGGGCTTTTACTGGCGCAAGACCACGGCCGCGGCGGCCATGTTCGCGACGATTGGCGGGCTGGTGTTCTCAGTGTTTCTCAAGTTCTTGCCAATGGTGATGGACCTGGGGTTTCTGGCGCCGATCGGTTTTGCGGTCAGTAACGGCGCCGGTAGTTACGAAATTCCGTTTCTTGACCGGATGCTGATCGTGTTTGTCATGGTGGTCATCGGCATGGTTTTGTTGAGCACGACGGCGCAGCGTGACGGCAGCCACAAGCGCATGGTGATCGACCGGTCGATGTTCCGCGTTGATCGCGGATTTGCGGTTGGGTCGGTGGTGATTTTTGCGGTGCTGGTGGCGATTTATGGAGGTTGGTAGTTTGAAGGCACGTTGTTGCGCTGGTCCGATTTGTCATTCGAAGAGAATGAGTTCAGCAGCGCGCGCATTTTCACAGCCGGGTCCGTGTCCGAATGTCAGACCTGACCCCGGCTTGCTACTGATATAGCAACCATGTTTCATCGCAAAAAGCAATTGTCCTTTGACATGATTGCTGCTATAATTGCGGCCCTTTTACAACAAAACCCCCGGTAGCACACCTGCTATCGATCGCTTTCCATGCCGTGCATGGGGACCGAACCTTGGGCCTACCGCCCGCATCAAGCAACGTTCGCCGCATGGCGGTTGAACGGCACTCAGCGTCATTAACACGCACACAGCACCCGGCACGCGTTGCGCACACCGCAAGCGCCGGCACGCCTTTGGCATTGTCGCCGCGTCGACAGGCCAGGCACCGCTGTCTGCATCACCACCATGTCGCGATCTCCGCCGCGGGCCTCGATGCCTGCGGCGATTTCATTTCATTCGACAGATCGAGGGAGAACCACACCGTGGCAAAACAAATAATCATCGACCAGGTCTTCAAAGTCTTCGGCGACAAGCCGGAAGCCGCCCTGGACCTGGTTCGCCAGGGCGCCAGCAAGCAGGACATCCTGGCCCAGACCGCCTGCACCATCGGCGTATTCGACGCCAGCTTCACGATTGAAGCCGGCGAAATTTTCGTCATCATGGGTTTGTCCGGGTCGGGCAAGTCGACCATGGTGCGCATGCTCAATCGCCTGATCGAGCCGACCGCCGGGCGCATCCTGATCGACGGCAATGATATCAACACCCTGCCTGACGCCCAGTTGCGCGCGCTGCGCCGCAAGGACATCAGCATGGTGTTCCAGTCGTTCGCGCTGCTGCCACAACTCACCGTGCTCGACAACACGGCGTTCGGGATGGAACTGGCCGGCACGCCGAAGGCCGAGCGCCATGCGCTGGCCTTGCAGGCATTGGACCAGGTGGGCCTGGCCGGGTACGGCGCCAGCTATCCGGACGAACTATCGGGCGGCATGCAGCAACGCGTGGGCCTGGCCCGCGCGCTGGCATGCGATCCCGCCATCCTGCTGATGGATGAGGCGTTTTCGGCGCTCGATCCGATCATGCGTACCGAGATGCAATCGGAGCTGCTGCGCCTGCAGCAGATCAAGCGTCGCACCATCGTGTTCATCTCGCACGACCTCGACGAAGCGATGCGCATCGGCGACCGGGTTGCCATCATGAAGGACGGCCATGTGGTGCAAGTGGGCACGCCCGAAGACATCCTGCGCCAGCCTGCCAACGACTACGTACGCAACTTCGTGCGCGGCGTCGATGCCGCAGCCGTGTTCAAGGCTGGCGATATCGCCCGTAAAAGCCAGATCGTGGTAGCGGAGTCGCCGGCGCGCGGTTCGCGCGCCGCGCTGTCGATGCTGGAAGAGCAGGATCGCGCCTACGCCTATGTCGTCGACCCGCAGCAGAAATTCCTGGGTGTGGTCTCGGCCGACTCGCTGCGCAGCGCGCTCGACGGCCACGTCGGCCCGCTGGGCCTGGCGCATGCCTACCTGCCCGATGTCACCACCATCGACGCCGATGAACCAGTCGCCGGCCTGTTCGGCCAGGTCGCGCAGATGCCGTATGGCGTGCCCGTTGTGACGAACGACGGTAAATACCGCGGGGCTATCAGCAAGACCACCCTGCTGAAGTTCCTCGACCGCGATACGCCGCCCATCGCCGCACCAAACAACCCGAAAGGACAAGCATGAATTCCGGCACCGCTATCGCGACCGCGACCCAACCGGTCGCCCCACAAGCTGAGCAGATCAATCCATGGCTGCCGACGCCACCGCGCGATACCTCCTGGCTCGACGCCGCGCCGGCCGCCTCGCCCGATCAGGCCAGCGTCGGGCTGTCCGACCTGCTGAACGGCTCGCTGTCGCTCCAGTCCGGGATCAATGACGCCTTGGGCTGGGTAGTCGAACACTTCCGCCCATTCTTCCAGATCGTGCGCGCGCCCATCGACGCCACGCTCGACGCCGTCAGCGCCCTGCTGCTGGCTGCGCCAGCGCTCGCAGTGATCGCCGTCGTCGGCCTGCTGGCCTGGCAATTCACCACCCGCACGCTCGCCATTGGCACCGTGGTGGCGCTGCTGATCGTGTCGATGCTGGGCATCTGGTCCGACGCCATGATCACGCTGTCGCTGGTGCTGACCTCGCTCGCTTTCTGCATGGTGATCGGTTTACCGCTGGGGATTTTCCTGGCCAGCAGCGACCGCGCCCAGAACCTCCTGCGTCCACTGCTCGACGCCATGCAGACCACGCCGGCCTTTGTCTACCTGGTACCGGTGGTGATGCTGTTTGGTATCGGTAATGCCCCGGGCGTGATCGTGACCATCATCTTTGCCCTGCCGCCGCTGGTGCGCCTGACCAATCTCGGCATCCGCCAGGTGCGGCCCGACCTGATCGAGGCAGCGCGCGCTTATGGCGCCTCGCCGTGGCAGTTGCTGAGCCGCGTCCAGTTTCCGCTGGCGATGCCGTCGATCATGGCCGGTATCAACCAGTCGCTGATGCTGTCGCTGTCGATGGTCGTGATCGCTTCGATGATCGCCGTCGGTGGTCTGGGCCAGATGGTCTTGCGCGGCATCGGCCGCCTGGACATGGGCTTGGCAACCGTGGGCGGACTGGGCATCGTGCTGCTGGCAATCACGCTGGACCGCTTGACGCAATCGATGGGACAGCCGCGTCGTGGCGTACGCCACTGGTACCAGACTGGCCCGGCCGGCCTCATCCTGCGCCTGACGCGCGGCAAGCAACCATCATAATAAAAGGACCACGAATGCATCGCATGAAAAAATTTACGATCAAACACCAGTCACGACGCATGTTTCGCTGGATCGCCACCATCGCGCTGGGCGCCCTGGCGCTGACGACCCACCTGGCCATGGCGCAAACGCCGGCAGACGCCCTTCCCGGCAAGGGAATGAAAGTGCAAGCGCTGCAAAGCCCGGTTGCCGAAGAGACGTTCCAGACCATGCTGGTCGACCGTGCGCTGGCAGCGCTGGGCTACGCACCGCAACCCATCAAGGAAGTGGAATACCCCACGGCCCACATCGCCATTGCCAACGGCGACGCCACGTTCCTGGCGGTGCACTGGGATCCCTTGCACAAGGATTTCTATGACAACGCCGGCGGCGATGCCAAACTGCTGCGCATGGGCGAGTACGCCGGGCCGGCCGCCCAGGGCTACCTGATCGACAAGGCCACCGCCGACAAGTACGGCATCACCAATATCGGCCAACTGCGCGAGCCGCGCCTGGCAAAGCTGTTTGACAACGATGGCGATGGCAAGGCGGACATGGCCGGTTGCAATCCGGGCTGGGGCTGCGAAGCGATGATCGAGCAGCATATGGACGGCTTCAAGCTGCGCGGCACGGTTACACATGTGCAGGGCAATTACTCCGCACTGATCGCCGATACCATCGGCCGCTTTAAGCGCGGCGCCCCGATCCTGTACTACGCCTGGACGCCCTACTGGGTCAATGGCGTCCTGATTCCGGGCAAGGATGTCGTGTGGCTGCAGGCACCGAAGACGGCGTATCCGGGCAAACCCGATACACGCCTGCCCGATGGCAGCGACTACGGCTTTGCCATTAACACAACGCGCTTTGTCGTGAACCGTGCCTGGGCCGAGAAGAACCCGGCAGCCGTGAAGCTGTTCCAGGTGATGCGCTTGCCGATTGCCGATATCGACGCGCAGAATGCGCGCATGCGTAGCGGTGAGAATGCACAGGCCGATATTGCGCGTCATGTGTCGGGGTGGATCAAGTTTCACCAGAAGGAATTTGATGGGTGGATTGCGCAGGCGCGGGCGGCGGCGACGCCGTGACGTTGCTGCGGTCATGGCGTAGTGCCGTCGGGATGCCGGTGGTTGCTCTCGGCCTGAAGGCGGCTGCCCGGCCCTGCGTGGGCCACCAGTAGAATTCCGTGATCCAGACCGGGCTGGTGGAAGTGTCGCGGCAGGTTTACTGCAGTTCGGGGGCCTGGCTACCATGGTCGCCAACGTACAGCGGCTACGGCATCTGCAGCGCGACTGGGCGGTGAACGGGGCTTGCCGAACGTCGCAAGCCTCAGCCTCAATGCCCGTGCGGCCTGCACGACGACTCAGTTCGCTGATATCCCAAAGCCAGCGAGGTTCCGGCCCGCGCCCGGTTCGGCATGGGCGCCAACGAAGCGATGCGCTGCACCGATCGCCCGGTCAGGCTGCCCGCCCGTGTCGATAACGTAGTGGGCCGAAACCGAAAGTCGGGGGAGCTATCCGCACATCGACTACCAGGTGTTTGCTGCGTCGCGCACGTGCGCGCTGTCCGCGAAGGCCGAGCTCCAGGCAACCGGTCCGTTCTGGCAGCACGCTGCACAGCCCGAGCGTCCTGCGAAGTTGGTCATTTAAGGCGCCCCCGTCCCTGCAAGCCTGGTTGATTGGCTGAGAAATTACTGTAAGTGTTGGCTGTGAAGTTATCCGTTTTTTGGCGCACTCTATGTTGGTTAGTTACATGTTTACTCAGCTTTGCGTTAGTTTCCAGCCCACTCCAGTCGATTCCCTGATCACTCCACGTGTGCCTGCGCGTCGATTCGCGCTCACCCTCCATGATTTAGATTGTCGGCAGACCACAGTTGGATCGTGTGTCACGAGGTCTTTGGGCAGGCGCGCATCATTCCTGGGCGTATCGCCAGAGCCAGGTCGAACAGGATCTCGTACTTCCCGCTTGAATCACCGAATGCCGCCGGATCGCCGGCATTGGCGCCGACGTTCGCACACGAAAGGACAAAACCGCCCAGTCCACCCTGAAGCAGCATGCACGCTTCCCATTCGAGATCACGCAACTGTGCGTGGCCTCGCTTTAGGACATTCCTGAGCCATCCGCCCTGCTCTCGGTAATCGACGCACCATGCCAGGCTATTGATCTTGCATTTGGCAACAATTGGAATGACTTCGAATCTTCCATCCTGCGGAGACATGCTCGTCCGCCGAGGCCAACCGCCGCGAAAAGCAGGACGGTCCAACCGTAGACGTACATTTGTGACTTCAGCAGAGAGAGGCCGCAGGCACCCACTCCTCATCCTACAGAGGCTTTGTCACCCAGCAATACTGCTCTCCAGCAATCCGATAGGCTCGACGATCCAACCCATCAACATCTAGGAGGGGGCATCAATGCTGCATGCACATCAAGCCGCGACGAAAGGAATCCTTGCCATTGTCATCGTCTGTGCGAACTGTATGGCCTACACTGCCGAATGGACTAACTCAACCGCGCCGCCAGAGGGTGCAACACCCGTGCTGCAGGGTGGGCTGGACAACCCGGCCTTCCTGGCCTGGCTCGGTCCGGTGCCACCCGGCCTGACACGGGATCAGGTCGGCCAACGCAGCACCGCCGTGTTTGATCTTGTAGTGAAGGAGATGGCTGCCGACCATGACCTGAAAGCCTTCACCTGCAAGACGCCGGCCGAAGTCGGCCCGGTGCCGATGATGGACGCGGTGGAACGCTATATCGACGGACTGCCGGAAAGCCAGGACGATGATGCCCTGTTGCATGGGCTGAACCAGGCTGCCCGTGCCGGCAACTGGATTGCGCGCGCCAACCTGTTTTTCCTGATGAGCCAGCGGCAACAGTTGGATCTGGTAGGGGAGCTACGGATGATCCAGCTGCTTGAATGGATGCATAAGCGCAGGCTTGGCGCCCTGTATGCCTTCGTGGGCGACGCGATCATGGCGTCAGGTATCACCAATGGCCTCTCGGGAAACGGCCCCACTGCGATGGATGAATTCGCGGCGCTGCGCAACAGCTACCAAGCCCAATACGAGGTCGGGCAAGACCTCAAGAAAAGCGCTGACCCGGACAAGGTCCGGCTGGGCGAACGGATGATCGCCTGCGCGCTCGGCTCTTCCCCGGCCTATGCGCGTGTGTTTACCGGTGAAGCGAAAAAGCGACGCGATGCCCTCTATGAGAAAGAGCACGAGGCCAGCTTTTCGCCACTGCACCGTGCGGTGCGTGACGGTGACGTCGCGCAGGTGGAGAAGCTGCTGGCAGTGCCCGGCACCGACGTCAACGCCAAGAGCAGCCGCGATCAGACTCCGCTGGATATGGCATTTCTCGGCAAGGTACAAGAAGCCCGCATCGTCGAGGCGCTGATCAAGCGGGGAGCGAACGTGGCCGGAAACGGCGCGGTCGACAAGCGCGCCGGACGCTACGATCAGGACGAGGTACTGAATCGCGCGATCAAAGCGAACCCGGCGGACCTGCACGTCGTCGAAATGCTGGTGAAGGCAGGAGCAGAACCATTCGAACGGACAGCAGTGCATGAAACAATTATTACCACCCCGTTTAGCGATTCATTCGACGCCTACGAGTCCGGTAGCCAACCGGCGATACTCGAATTTCTCCTGTCGACGAGAAAGCTGGACCCACGATCGGCGCTGGCGGGTGACTACCTTGAACACGCGGTCAGCCATCCGAAGGTACTGGCGCGTCTGCTCGGCTACGGCATCAAGCCCGAGCATGCGGACGATCTACTGTTCGAGCTAGCGAGCGCCAGTTCGTATCCCGCTACCCTGGCGGTGCGTCAGCAGTACCTGGCGATCGCTGCCGATCTGGTCCAGCACTACCCAAGCATGGCGAAAGCGATCAGGGGTGAAGATGGATACCGCAGCATGAAGCGGGCAGTTTCCATCTGCAACCTCGAATTCGCAAGTTGGCTTCTCGACAAGGGGGCATCCATGCGTCCCACCGATGGTGATGACCCGGGCGCACTCGTCTCGGCGGTTGTCGATCACTGCGACAAGACGTATTCTCCATCACCTGATACAGATTCGTCGGCTGACCGCGACCACTGGCGCATGGTATTTCTTGAAAAGCTCAAGGCCAAGAGCTACGACTTCAACGTCGAGGCAAACGGATGTCCGGCCTGGTCGTACGATGGCAGCAGTTGCCTGGGACCCGAAGACGACAATCTGACATTGGCGCTGCTGGCACTGGGTGCGGATCCGTACCTTTGGTATCCTCGCCAGGACCGCGGTGCGCTTGCCTGGGCCATTGACCGCTGCAAGACAGTGGTGCTGGATGCAATGTTGGCGAAACCACCGAGCAAGCTCGACGCACTGACCATGAAAGGACTCGACGCCGCACTGGAAGCGACGTTAAGAGAACCATGGCCGGGCCTGAACTGCCCCACAGACTTCATGGGCAAGACAGCGAGCAAGCTGATCTCGTACGGAGCGCGTCGGGATGCAGGCAAGTGACAGCATTTACGGCTGCGGCAAGTCTCGATGAGGGCCGGGTTGTAGACCACCACTTCTCGATTGGCAGCCCCAAAAAAAGCGCCATGCCACCATGGATTGCTTCCTGTGCCCGCCACGGAGCGATCGACCTGTGTTGTACCAGTCAGACGCACGACATCCAAATTATTTGCGTTACCACATACTCGCGACGCGTGTCGGCGCAATAATTTCCCTTAGTAAAAATCCGATCCAGACTTGCCCGCTGCGGTCATGCATGCCACGCCCATGCCGTCCTGTCCTGTTCTGGGAACGAATAACGGGAGCGCTTAAAGATGGTGAAGTACACTTCCAGTGTGTGGGACCGGCTGATCGCGCCAATCCCCGCATGCGCCGCCGAGCGCCGACCGCTTCAGCTAACGCTGGCGCAACACAAGCTTGCGATTGCACGCGACCTCGAAGCCCTGCTCAACACCCGCGTTGCCATTTCCCCGGAAGAGCTGGCGACGTACCCTGCCTGCAGGGAATCCATCGTCAATTTTGGCCTGGCTGACTTCGCCCAGCTGTGCCTTACCAGTAGTACCGACCGCAAGAAAATTTGCGATCTGCTCACCGCGGCCATCGTGCGCAACGAACCGCGGCTGGCACAGGTACGTACCCGGCTGGTCGAAGAATCCGGCAAGGTAAACCGACTCAGTTTCGCCATCTCCGGCCAGTTGCGCACACTGGCCAATGACGACCGCGTGCAGTTCGACATCATGCTCGAACCCTCGAGTCTGCAGTACGCCATTCGCTGATCCCCGGAGTGCCAGATGAAGAGACTCCTGAAAGCGATTCGCCTGTATTACGAGCGCGAACTCTCCACCATGCAGTCCTTCAACGCCGAGTTCGCCGCCGAATTTCCTGCCCAGGCCGGTCAGCTTGGTATGGAAGGCGGGCAACGCAACGATCCCCATATCGAACGTTTTATCCAGGCCACGGCATTGTCGAACGCTCGTATCGCCAAGCTGATCGATGACAATGATTACAAGGTGAGTGAGGCACTGCTGCAGCTCAATTATCCTCATTACTTGCAACCTTTTCCATCCACCGCCATCGTGCGCGTCGATCCCAGCGCCGGTCTTGCGACGATGACGGCGCCAGGGCTGATCCCCCGTGGCGCCACGCTGGTGGCACGCTCGGCCGACGGACCCTCGTGCCGGCTGCGCACCGTGTTCGACGTGCACATTACCCCCCTGGTTGTGGCAAAGGTGGCCTTTCAATCGTACTTCAACTTGCCGCCAGCGATGCTGCGACCAGCCGCTGTCACCACAATGCTTTCCATCGACATCGAATCAAAAGCGGCCACCCTGAGCCTGGGGCTGGTGCAGTTGGACAGACTACGCCTGTTCATCGATGCCGAACCGTCTCTGTGCGCGACCACACGCGACCTGCTGTTCATGCATGCCAAGGCGGCGTACCTGGAGATCGACGGTAATTGGCTGGCTCTGCGCACCGTACCGCTCAAAGCGGTGGGATTCGATCCGCACGACGCAGTTCTTCCGCGCAGCAACTTGTCGCATCCCGCCTACCTGTTGCTGAGCGAGTACTTTGTCAATCCTGAAAAATTCAATTTTTTCGACATTGACTGGCATGCACTGGCGCCCCACCTGCCGGCCACGTGCCGGCGCCTCACCCTGCACTTGGGGCTAGCTGGCGTAGCTGCCGATACACACACTGGCCGCGCCCTGAGCCAGCTCTCGAGCGAGAATTTCGTGCCCGGCTGCACACCGGCGGTGAACCTCTTCAGGCACCCGGCCTGCCCTATCGAACTGACGCACATGACTTCTGATTATGCATTGCTCGCCGATGGCGCCTACGCCGACGTCTGCGACATTTATAGCGTCGACAAGGTGACCACAGTGCAGAAATCGCGCCACGGCCAGTCTTTGACAGAATTCCGGCCGTATTACTCGCTGCGGCATGGCGAGGCTGGCGGGCGCCAGGGCCGCTACTACGTGGTGCGCCGCGACGAGCTGGCAGCGCTGCGCCACCCCGGTCACGCCACGCGCATCGCGCTTGTTGACCTGGACCTTGATCCACTGGATATAGCCGACGCCAGCGTGTCGATAGAACTCACCTGCACCAACCGCGATTTACCCAGTCGACTCTGCTACGACACCACAGGCGGCGACCTCAAGCTTGAGCAGGCGACTGATGGCTATCCGCTGCGTTTCCTGCGCCGGCCAACTCCCCAGTACCGCTTCAATGCGCAGGACCATTGGCGCCTGATTGCCCACCTGTCGCTCAGTCATTGCGCACTCTCTGCCGACGGCCTGCATCTTCTTCAAGAAACGCTGACGCTGTACGACTTGCCACAGTCGTCGGTATCACAACGGCAGATCGCCGGCATCGTTGCCCTGGAACAGCGTGAGACAAGCCTCTGGCTGCGCGACGACGGTCATAGCGCCCTGGTGCGGGGTCTTGCGGTGCGCGTTACGCTCGATGAGGACGCCTTCGCCGGCACCGGCATCGACTTGTTCGTATCAGTGCTCGATCATTTTTTTGGTCTCTATGTGCACTGCCAGAGCTTCACACAGTTGACGGTTTTTTCGCAAGCGAGCGGAAAGGAGCTGATCCGATGCCACCCACGCAACGGCGCGCGCAAGCTGGTCTGATCGACCGGTTGATCACGCAGCCATGCCGGTTTCATTTTTTTCAGGCCGTGCACCTGATCGAGCTGTGGCTGCAGCGCGATGCGGCTTCGCATGGCAAAAAACTCGAGACGATACTGCGCTGTAAAAACAGCGTCGCACTGGGCTTTCCGTCCAGTCAGATCGAGGCACTCGCCATTAACGCCGACGCCGCCGAGATTTCGGCGACACCAGACGGACCGGTTGCAGCGCCGGTGGGCCGCCTGCGCCACGTCCGCCTCACGCCCGCCTTCATGGGTTTTCTGGGCGTGCACGGCGTGCTGCCCTACGATTACACCGCCACGATCGCTGCGCAGGTTGCCTTTGAAAAAAACCACGCCGGCCGCGCTTTCTTTGATACCTTTTCGCACCGCATGATGGTCTTGTTCTACCGGGCCTGGGCCGCCTGCCACATTGAATCCGGCGCCGACGCCGACGGCCGCGACCGTTTTCTGGAGGCGCAAGTGGCCCTGGCGGGCGGGCCCCGGCGCCCACAAACAGCACCAGCAGGCAAGACCACCACTGTCATCCCCGCTGAAGTCCTGGCCCGCTATGCTGCGTTGATTCGTCATCGTCCCATGCAGGGCGAAATGATCGCCGGCGTGCTGACCGACTTTTTTGGCGTGCCCTTTCGCACCGAGCCGCTGGTGGGTTGCTGGGTCGATACTGGTCAAGACAATCGCACTGTCCTCGGTGTGCAAAACCATGTGCTCGGCTTTGGCAATATGCTCGGCCCCCGCTACTGGCGCCGCGACGCCCTGGTGCGCCTGTGGGTTGGCCCGCTCACGCGCCTCGACTTTGACCGTTTTCTTGCCGGGGGCAGCGCCGGCCCGGCGCTCAGGGAAATGCTGGCCCTGTTCGCCATGCCTGCCGTCGAATTCGAGGTGCGCCTCATTCTACGGGCCGCCGATGTCCGCCCGATCGCCCTCGACAACCGCGCCCGGCTGGGTCGAGCCTCGGTCATGCTCACCGCGCCGCGAACGAAAGACCATGCCGACACCCGCTACCTGATCGCCTTTTAATTGCAGCCAGGATGGAGATACCCGTGGACCATGACAACGATTTTGACGTTGCCGACGAACTCAACAAAATCCTCACCGCCAGCAACCGCCCGCTGCGCATGCAGCTGGGTTTTCCGGACGGCGTGGCCAGCGACGTGCTACTGCCGCAGCGGATCGAAGGGGTTGAGGCGATCTGCGACGGCATCGAGATGCGCATTGACTGCCTGGCGCTCGACGCGCACCTGCAACTTGACACGCTGATCGGGCTACCTGCGCAAGTGCAGATTGTGACTGACCAGGGACAGCTGCGCAGCATTTGCGGCATCGTCGCTACAGCCAGTGCCGGCGAAAGCGATGGCGGCCTGGCCAGCTACCAACTACTGTTGCGCGATGCGCTGGCCATCCTCGACCTCGATGTCGGCACCCGTGTGTTCCTCGACCAGACCGAGCTCGATGTCGTCAAAACCGTGCTCGGCGAGGCGCGCCGCGCCAATCCGGGCCTGGCCGCGATGTTCGAGTTCGAACTCGAAACGGCGCTGGCGATGCGCGACTTTCCAGTGCGCCGCCAGATCGTGCAATACAACGAAGGCACGGGCGCTTTCGTGCGCCGCCTGCTCCGGCGCCGCGGTGTTTCGTGGTTTTTCCGTCCAGGTCGCGCCGGGGATGCAAGCGAACCTGCGGCGGCCGACGGATCGGCCTTGGCGCCAGCGCACACCATGGTGCTGTTCCAGGACGCCAGGCGGCTCAAACCAAGTAGCGCCGGCACCATCCGCTTTCATCGCGACAGCGCCACCGAAGAGCGCGACTCGATCACCGCGTTCGGCGCAGTGCGCGCCTTGCGCCCGGGCCGGGTGAGCCGTCACAGCTGGGACTACGCCAATCCGCGCGGCACCGATTTCATGAGCGCCAGCTTTGCCAGCGCCGACGATCAGGGCTTCAAGGGAAACAAGCTGGCCGCCACGCTGGACCACTATCTCACCGAGGCGCCGCACGTGCGCGACACCTACGAGGACCTCGAGGCGCTGGCCCGCCAGGCGCTGGAGCGCTCGAATTTCGAGGCCAGGTGCTTCCACGCCGAGGGCGGCGTGCGCGACTGCACCGCCGGCGAATATTTCATCCTGGCCGGCCACCCCGAGATCGACCGCCACCCGGACGCCGAGCGCGAGTTCATCGTGCTGTCCTCCCATATCACCGCGCAGAACAACCTGCCCAAGGAATACGATGTACGCGTCGCGCGCCTGTTTGCGCGCAACCGCTGGCATACCGATGCCGCCGACCTGCCCCTGGCGGCGCAGAACTGGTTCGATTCAAGCCAGTTTCGCTTCCAGTGCCGCCTCACCTGCGTGCGGCGCGACATCACCTTCGTGCCGGCCTGGGACGCCCGCGTCGACGTACCGCAGGCGCAATTGCAAAGCGCCATTGTCGTCGGCGCCCCGGGCGAGGCCGTCCATTGCGACGCCCAGGGCCGCGTCAAGGTGCAGTTTACCGCCATGCGCGCGGCCGACCATGCGCACGCCGAGGGCGCCGGCGCTTCAGGCACTGACCGCGACTCGGCCTGGGTGCGCGTGGCCAGCAGTTGGGCCGGCACTGGCAGCGGCATGCATTTTGGCGCTCTGGCGCTACCCCGCCCCGGCACCGAGGTGTTAATTGGTTTTCTGGGCGGCGACCCGGACAAACCCATCATTATCGGTCAGTTGTACAACATGCTGGCCCGCCCGCCTTATCTGGGCGCTGGCGCCTTGCCCGGCAATAAATATTTGTCCGGCATCAGAAGCCTGGAAATCAAGGGGAGTCGCGGCAACCAGTTGCGGTTTGACGATACGACAGGCAAGATCAACGCGCAACTGGCAAGCGATCATGCGGCGTCCCAGTTAAACCTCGGGTACCTGGTCCAGCCGCTTTGCGATGGCCATGGTGAATTTCGTGGTGAAGGGGCAGAACTACGCAGCGATGCTTCAGTTGCCGTGCGCGGCGCCAGGGGCGTGCTGATCAGCGCTGCAGGGAGCCATGATGCGGCCGGCGGCCAACTTGACCGAGAAGGGCTGGTGGGCGTCGCCGACGTATTGCAGAGCGTCGCGGAACAGTTGGCCAAATTCGCCAGCCTGCACGCAAAGGACGCTGACAGCGGCATGGAACTGCCGCAACTGCTCGACAAACTGCGGCACTGGACCGCCCCTGGTGCAACTGGCGGTTCACCCATCCTCGCCGCTGCAGCGCCTGCCGGTATCATCGTGGCCAGTGAGGCCAATTTGGTATTGGGCGCCGTGTCAAAGATCGATCTCGTCAGCGCCGGCAATACCGATATCGCCACCGGCGGTGCGCTGGCCCTACGCGGTGCGCGCGAGGTCAGCGTGTTTGCCCACCAGGATGGCATGAAGTTCGTCGCTGCCACCGGTGACATGCGCAGCGAAGCGCAGCACGGCGACATCAAACTGAGCGCCAGCGGCGAGATCACGCTCTCGGCCGGCGTGCGCATCACGCTCTCAGCGCCTGACATCCGGCTCGTTGCCACCGGCGTTCAGGTCGATTATGGCAGCGGCAACATCAGCGCGCAGTCGAAGGGCAAGCACCTGATCAAGGCAGCCAGCTACGCCTTCGTCAAGGGCGGAGCGGGTGTGCCCATCGAGCTGGCGTTCCCGGCATCAACCTTGGTGACAGATGAACGTGTAATCCTGCAGCACCAGTCGACCGGCGAGCCCTTGCCGCACCGGCGTTACGAGTTGACGTTGGAGAACGGCAGGATCATCCGCGGGGTGACCGATGAACTCGGCCGCACCTCACTGGCCACTAGTAACTCCTACGGCAAGATCGACATTTGCATTTTCCCCGAGGATGCGCCTGCATGAGTGCGCGCCATCTTTTCCCGAGTCGCAATCACTGATCTAGAAAGGCCGTCATTATGTCCGCCAATAATGCGCAAGCTGAACCCACCCGCCCTTTGCCCGCTGCGCAACCGGATTGCGACGGCAACTTCCGCGCGACTGCACACTTGTCGTCGATGGACTGCAAGACGCGCGCGCTTCTAAAGATTCCCTCCTCGAAGGTGATTCCCGTCATCGTGATCCCTGGCATCATGGGCAGCAACTTGTGCGCCACCAAAGACCCGGCGAAGCCTGCCAACAAGGTGTTGAAACCCGGCGAAGCGGCCTGGCGGCCACCCAATGGCGGTACGGAAGGTCTCAAGGAAGCGAGTACATGGAAGGAGCGCGGACCTAAACTGCGTCAGCAGATCCTTGATGCCGAGACGCTGGACGTTGACGATACGGGATTATTGCCCGGGACGCCGGATATACATGTGCCGTTCGACGCTGCAGTACTGAAGGAACGTGGCTGGGGGCAGGTCCATGCCAGCAGCTACGGCGCCCTGCTGAGTAATCTTGAGTTGCATCTTAATTCGGTATTCCGCCCCGTATTGGGGAAGCCTGTGCTCTTGACGAAATGGTTTTCCCTCGGCAAATGGGACCGGAATTTGTGGAATGTGCAACGGGACGGAGGCGTAACCGCCGAATTGACCGTAGAACAATTAAAGCAGTTTGCCCAGTTCCACTATCCGGTCTACGCCATGGGCTACAACTGGCTGCAGTCGAATGCTCTATCGGCGGATCGTCTGGAAAAACGTGTCGACGAGATCATCAAATTCTGGCGCGACAGGAAGCAACTGTGCAGCCAGGTCATCCTGGTGACCCACTCGATGGGAGGGCTGGTCGCCCGCGCATGCGCCAAGCGCATTCCTGACAAGATTCTGGGTATCGTGCACGGCGTCATGCCCGCACTCGGCGCGCCGGTGTGCTACCGGCGCATCGCCTGCGGGACTGAAGCTGATGGCTATGTCGGCGGTAAATTTGCCGATATTGCCGGGCGCAAAGAAGAGGACACGACCCCTGTCATGGCTACTTCCCCAGGGCCACTCGAACTCCTGCCGAACAACCGATATCCGAAACCGTGGCTCTACGCGACCTTTGAAACTGGCGAAGGAAAGCGCTTCACCCACTTGAGCTTGCCAAGCGGCAATGTCTATGACATGTACCGCGATATGGCCTCGTGGTATCGCATGATCGATCCGGCGCTGGCTGATCCGGCGAACAAGTTCTTAGGCCCTGACAAAGTTACTGCTGAAATCAAGAGTGCAATTGCGCAGGCTGAACGTTTTCATACTACTTTGCTCGGTGACTACTACCATCCCAACAGCTACGCCTTCTACGGCGACGACCCTGGCCATCTTTCGTTCGGCACCTGCCGCTGGCACGCAGTCAACACAGCGTCTGCGCCCGAAAACAGCGTGCTTGCTTCAGGGATGCTTATCAGCCGCACCCCCGAGACCGGCGGCCGCACGGTGAAATTTTCAAATGGCAGCACTGTGCAGTTTACACATTCGGTTCAGGATGGCCCCGGCGACGGTACGGTGCCACAGCAATCGGGCATGGGACCAGCGCAAGGCGTCAAGCAACTGTTTCGCACCAGGGGCTACGACCACCAAGGCAGCTACTCGAATGAGTCGATGCTGGCCCTTACCATGCAACTAATCGTCAGAATCGCACTGGCCGCGAAATGAACAAAGTGCTTACGCGCAAGCACGGGAAGTGGTTGGCCAGGCTAATCATCGCTGGCTGTCTCATCCATGCCTGCATCGCCCTCACGCGTAAGGTGCAAGCAGCATTTCTCAACTACCAGGTGACAACCATGACGGCTGAAATGAACAACCTCAAGACGAAAACCATGTGCGTCGGCCGATTCCTGATCGACATGCCTGCCGATGCGGAAGTGTCGTACCGGGGCGCGATGATCGCTGGCTGGAGCATCGTTACTTATGACGAAACGGATGAACAATTCACGGCGCGATTGGAGAAAAGGGAAATTCAGTTACGGGGTGAGAAAAATGAACGGGGGATGCCCAGCCTAGAAAGCGCTCGTCCATTTGATAAACATGGAGTTCACGGCAAGGTTCGCGTGTTCGGCAGGGAGTGGATTCCCGGCTTGCCACACGAACCAATCACCGAAGTCGTCAGGGCCGAGGCAATGATTCGTGTGCAAAAACACAGTTTCAATCTCAGTAGGAAATATGTCGCCGACAAGGATCTCAAAGAATTTGCCGAACTGGTCAGTCAGTTCAGATCGCGCGGAGAAAACGAAATCCCAACCGAGGCTGGTTTCTGTTTTGACGGGGGGTTTATCACAGAACCATTACAGGTAGAACAGAGCGAACGCACCACCATGTTCGTTGGTCTCAATAGGCACCCCGATGTATCGATAGCGCTGGACATGACGGCAGGCATTTCTACGGGAGAGACATTGCTTGAACGCCACGATAGAACCTCAGCTGGAGACGAATTCCGTTCGCGCTTCCATTTGTTCAAACGAGGTACGCGTATGCTTAATGGCCAGGCGGGCGATGAACTTCTTGAGCGCGTACACGAACTCAATGGCAATTATGGGCACAAATTCATGTGGGAAGCCGCCCACAATCGAACCGATAGCGTTTTTTTTCCACTCATGTCATTCGAGCTGAGCACCGGCAATAGTCAACCCGGCACCACCGTCGATTCCAGTCTGACGGACGCCCAAGCGCTGGCACTATGGGACAAGATGCTGTCCTCGTTGCGTGTGCGACCCGTGGTGGTCGTGGAACCGGTCGCCGTCGCGCCTACCCAAGCAGCTATCGGCACACGTGCCAACAGCGGCATGGCGTGTCCTGCCAGCGGCTGGTGGCATTGCCTCAATGTGCTTGCGCAGGACAATACCCGGTGGTTTCAACGTGGCCAGATATTGCCGAAAGCGTCCGTGCAAAAACAACAGTCACTCCTGGACCGACTCAAAGGCTCACCGGACCTCACAAGCAAACCGACCGTCTGGGAATTCGTCCGGATTGACGACGGTGCGAAAGACAGTCCGGGACAAGCGCTTGGGCGTGGCAGCACTGACAAGCCGGCGTAACAGACACCACGACATCCCGTATCCCCGCCACCAACATCAAAGGACCACCATGCCCAACGTCATCCGACTCGGCGATCCAACCTCCCACGGCGGCAAGGTCATCTCCGCCAGTGCCAGCGACTACCTCGTGGACGGCATTGCCGTTGTGCGCGTGGACGACCAGTGTAGTTGTCCAATTCCGGGACATGGCGTAACCAAGGTGATGGAAGGCGATGCTGATTACATCGTCGAGGGCAAACCGGTTGCGCTTGCGGGACACAAGACTGGTTGTGGCGCGCAGTTGATCTCGACAATCGGCAACTACGAAATCGGATGATCGGACCGGCTCAGCGCGAGCATCAGTGAATGCAATAGAAGGCTGAGGCGGCCATCCAAACAGAAAAAAGCCCCTGAAATCAGGGGCTTTTTTCACTTCAACCGCCGGAGCTTGCCAGCTCCCGCCGAGCCGGGAATCACTCCCACTCAATCGTCGCCGGCGGCTTCCCCGAAATATCATAGACAACGCGGTTAATCCCCCGCACCTCATTGATGATGCGGTTCGACACCTTGCCCATCAATGCATGCGGCAGATGCGCCCATTGCGCCGTCATGAAGTCCAGCGTCTGCACCGCGCGCAGTGCAACGACATATTCATACGTGCGGCCATCGCCCATCACGCCCACCGATTTCACCGGCAGGAACACGGCAAACGCCTGGCTCGTTGCCTCATACCAGTTCAGCGGCGCCTTGCCCGCATCGATGCCCGGCACGTGCGGCACCTCGAATGGCGTGTTGCGCAGCTCTTCAATAAAGATCGCATCGGCTTCACGCAGCAGGTCAGCGAACTCTTTCTTGACTTCGCCCAGGATGCGCACGCCCAGGCCTGGGCCCGGGAACGGGTGACGGTAGACCATGTCATGCGGCAGGCCCAGCGCGACGCCGAGTTTGCGCACTTCATCCTTGAACAGCTCGCGCAGCGGCTCGAGCAGTTGCAGGTTCAGGGTCTCTGGCAGGCCGCCCACGTTGTGGTGGCTCTTGATCGTCTGGCCCTTTTTACCTTTACCAGCCGACTCGATGACGTCCGGGTAGATCGTGCCTTGCGCCAGCCACTTGGCATTGGTCAGCTTGCCCGCTTCGACCTGGAACACTTCGACGAACTCGCGGCCGATGATCTTGCGCTTCTGCTCGGGATCGTTCACGCCGGCCAGGTGGCCCATGAACTGGTCTTCGGCATCGATGCGGATCACTTTCACGCCCAGGTTCTTTTCGAACATGCTCATGACCATCTTGCCTTCGTCCTTGCGCAGCAGGCCGTGGTCGACGAACACGCAGGTCAGCTGGTCACCGATCGCCCGGTGGATCAGCGCGGCAGCCACGCTCGAGTCGACGCCGCCCGACAGGCCCAGGATCACGTCGTCGGTGCCGACCTGTGCGCGGATCTTTTCGACGGCTTCGCCGATGTAGTCCGGCATGTTCCAGTCCGACTTGCAACCGCAGATCTCGTGCACGAAGCGACCGATGATGGCCTCGCCCTGCGTCGTGTGCGTCACTTCGGGGTGGAATTGCAGCGCATAGAAACGACGCTCTTCGTCGGCCATCGCGGCGATCGGGCAGCTGTCGGTCGAGCCCATCAGCTTGAAGCCTTCGGGCATGTCCAGGACCTTGTCGCCGTGGCTCATCCAGACCTTGAGCATGCCGTGGCCTTCGTCGGTCACGAAGTCATTGATGCCGTTGAGCAGCGCGGTATGGCCACGGGCGCGCACTTCGGCGTAGCCGAATTCGCGCTTCAGGCCGTTTTCAACTTTACCGCCCAGCTGGGCCGCCATGGTCTGCATGCCGTAGCAGATGCCCAGCACGGGCACGCCGGCTTCGAACACGGCCTGCGGCGCGCGTGGCGAGTCGCCTTCGAGCGTCGAATTGTGGCTGCCCGACAGGATGATGCCCGAGGCGCCGTAGTTGCGGACGAATTCATCGCTGACGTCGTAGGGGAAGACTTCGGAGAACACGCCGGCATCGCGCACGCGGCGGGCGATCAGCTGGGTGACCTGGGAACCGAAATCGAGGATGAGGATTTTCGAATGCATAGGGAAGCTTAATGTGGTCGGTGGTGAGCGAAACGTATGGTGGCTGGCATCGCCACCCACCATAGAAAACGCGGCCATCAATGGCCGCGTCGAAGGTCGATTACTCCGAACGGTAGTTCGGCGCTTCTTTCGTGATCTGCACATCGTGCACGTGCGATTCGCGCATGCCGGCCGACGTGATCTCGACGAATTCGGCTTTCGAGCGTAGCTCTTCGATGGTGCTGCAACCGCAGTAACCCATCGACTGGCGCACGCCGCCGATCAGCTGGAAGATGATCGCCAGCACGCTGCCCTTGTAGGCCACGCGGCCTTCGATACCTTCAGGCACGAACTTGTCGGCCTTGCTCGACGCTTCCTGGAAATAGCGGTCGGCCGAACCGTCTGCCATCGCGCCCAGGCTGCCCATGCCGCGGTACGATTTGTAGCTGCGGCCCTGGTACAGGATGACTTCGCCCGGTGCTTCTTCGGTACCGGCAAACATGCTGCCCATCATCACGGTGTGCGCGCCTGCAGCCAGTGCTTTCGAGATGTCGCCCGAGAAGCGGATGCCGCCGTCGGCGATGCACGGCACGCCGGTGCCTTCAAGCGCTTCGGAAACATTGGAGATCGCGGTGATCTGCGGCACGCCCACGCCGGCGACGATGCGGGTGGTGCAGATCGAGCCAGGGCCAATGCCGACCTTGACCGCATCCGCGCCCGCTTCGACCAGCGCCAGCGCGGCCGATGCGGTAGCGATATTGCCGCCGATGACGTCCACGTGCGGGTAACGTTCCTTGATCCAGCGTACGCGGTCGAGGATGCCCTGCGAGTGACCGTGGGCGGTGTCGACCACCAGCACGTCCACGCCGGCCGCGACCAGCAGTTCAATGCGCTCTTCGTCGCGCTCGCCGACGCCGACAGCGGCGCCCACGAGCAGCTTGCCCTGCGAATCTTTCGAGGCCAGCGGGTGTTCGTGCGACTTCTGGATATCCTTGACGGTGATCAGGCCACGCAGCTCGAAGTTGTCGTTGATGACGACCACGCGCTCGAGGCGGTGCTTGTTCATCAGGCGCTTGGCTTCGGCCGTGTCCGCGTCTTCCTTGACCGTGACGAGCTTGTCGCGTGGCGTCATTTTCGCGCGCGCTTCGGCTTCCAGGTCTTCCTCGAAACGCAGGTCGCGGTTGGTGATGATGCCGACCACCTGGTTGCCCTCGACCACCGGGAAACCGCTGATGCCGTGCTGTTGCGACAGCGCCAGCACTTCGCGGATCTTCATGGTCGGTGGAATCGTGATCGGATCGCGCAGCACGCCCGCTTCGAAGCGCTTGACCCGCGCGACTTCGCGCGCCTGGTCGGCTGGACGGAGATTCTTGTGGATGATACCGATACCGCCCTCTTGCGCCATGGCGATCGCCAGGTTCGCTTCGGTCACGGTGTCCATCGCGGCGGACAGCAGCGGAATGTTCAGCGTGATATTGCGGGTGAGCTTGGTGCGCAGGGAAGTTTGGGCCGGAAGAACGTTGGAGTAGGCCGGGACGAGCAGCACGTCATCGAAGGTGAGTGCTTTTTGGAGGAGACGCATAGTATTTCCTATAGGCGCAAAAGCGAATTATACAGAAACCCGTGATTTCCGTCGCCGGCCTGGCCCAAATTTAGTTGGTGCGGTACGGTTTGCGATTGACAGCCGGACCGAAGCATGGCGAAATCTGTTAATTCTCAGGAGCAATTTCTATGTCGCAGATGCCGTACCGCGCCCTCGGCGCCACCCTGCTCTTTCTTGCCGCCACGGCCGCACAGGCCCAGTATGTCTGGATCGGCCCCGGCGGCACGCGCCAGTATTCGGATCGCCCGCCGCCGCCCGGCACGCCGGCCAGCAAGATCGTCAAGGCGCCGGGCCGCGCGCCCCCCGAACTGGCACCCGCGCCCCCTGCCGCCACGCTAACGGATGGGACAGCCACCGATCCAGCCGCCAAGCCGATGCCGCCGAAAGGCCCGCCCACATTGGCCGAGCAGGAAGCCGCCTACCGCGCACGCACCAAGGCACGCGACGAAGCCAATCTGAAAGCACAGGAAGATGCGCAGCGTGTGCGCCAGCTGGCCGAGCGCTGCAACGCCGCGCGTGAAACGCAGGCGCAGCTCGCGTCCGGCACACGCATCGCGCGCTACGGCCAGGATGGCCAGAAAACTTATATGACGGACGCCGAGCGGGCCACGCGGGGCGCGCAGGTCAATCAGACGCTGCAGGACTGCCGCTAGCGCCTTCCCGCTTGGCCGCGCGCTTACGGCGCGACTCTTTCGGGTCGGCCACGAGCGGCCGGTAGATCTCGATGCGGTCGCGCTCGCGCAGCACCGTGTCGAGCGTCTTCTTCTTGGCGTAGATGCCCACCGGCTGCGTCGTCAGATTGATATCCGGGAAGGCCTCCAGCACGCCGCTGCGCTCGATGGCCATGCCGATCGTCGTGCCGGGTTCTACCTGCAGCTCGCGCAGCCATTCGACCTTGTCGCTGGCATAGCAGACCGAGATGCCCAGCAATGCCGGCGCGGGCGCGACATCAGCCATACACGACCTCGGCCCGTTTGCAGAACGAGTCGACCATGCTGTTGGCGATCATGCCGAACACGGGGCCGACGATCTGCGCCAGGATCATGCTGGAGAACTCGTACTGCATGTCGAACTCGATCTTGCAGGCATCGGCGCGCAGCGACTTGAAGCTCCAGGTGGCTTCGAGCAGCTTGAACGGGCCGTCGACCAGGTGCATCTTCATCTGGGTCGGGCGCTGGTTGTGGTTCGAGGTCGTGAAACTCTGCTTGACGCCATGAAAATTAATTTGCAGGGCCGCGACGAGCTTGTCATCGGTGCGTTCGACGATGTTCACGCCACTGCACCACGGAAGAAACTTGGGATAATCTTCGACTTTGGCAACGAGGTCGAACATCTGTTCTGCGCTATAGCCAAGGAAAACTGATTTGTGCACTACTGCCATTGGTCAACCGTTTGTTATGATGGGGGTCGTTTGCAAGTGGCGCCACCGTTGGCGCAATAGCAGTAGTTTAACCGACACGCGAATTTTCGCCTTTTCATGAGCATCGCTGACAATAAAAAAGCATTTTTTGACTACTTCATCGAAGACCGCTACGAGGCAGGTCTCGTGCTGGAGGGTTGGGAAGTCAAGGCCATCCGCGAAGGGCGGGTGCAGATCAAGGAAGCCTACGTGCTCGTCCGTGACAACGAGCTGTACCTATTCGGTGCGCACGTCAGTGCATTGACGACCACGTCGAGCTTCAGCCATCCCGAGGCGCTGCGCTCGCGCAAGCTGCTGCTGCACCGCGCCGAGATCGATAAGCTGATCGGCAAGGTGGAGCGCTCCGGCTACACGCTGGTGCCGCTCAATCTGCACTTCAAGAAGGGCAACGTGAAGTGCGAGATCGGCCTGGCCAAGGGCAAGAAGCAGCACGACAAGCGTTCGACCGAGAAAGACCGCGACGCCAAGCGCGAGGTCGATGCGGCGATGAAGACCAACCGGCGCTAAGCCGTTCTACGCGTCCCGTGCCGACAGCTCCAGCACGCGGGCGCCGGTCAGCGCGATCAGGTCGCGGTCATGGGTCGAGAACAGAACCAGGTGTTCGTGCGCCCGCGCCCTCACCTGCTCTGCTCATCCACCAGCACGACCTGCGCCTCCCCCGTCAAGCCGGCATGCCGATCGCGGGATCACGCCGGAAGTGCAGTATCGGCGCGGCCAACAGCGTGCGCCGCACCGCCATCACTCAGACCGCAACGCCGGCAGGTTTGACCGCCATGAGCACCGACAAGCGCCAGGCAGCAAAGCTCAGCGCCAGCCCGGCCGCCACGCCCAGCGCCAGGTGCAGCGCGCTGTGGAACAGCAGCGGCGCCACCAGGCCAGAGACCAGCGCGAATGACATCATCTGGATGAAGCCAATCATCGACGAGGCGAGGCCGCGATTATGCGGGAACAGGCCCAGCGCGGTGATCTGGATCGCCGGCATGGCGACCGACAGGCCGAACGTGTAGACGAACAGCGGCAGCACGGCCCACGGCACGGCGGCGGTGAACACCGCGTTATAGCCGACGTTAAAGGCCGCGCCCAGCGCCATCACGCCGAACCCCAGCCACATCATGCGGGTCGGCGTGCTTTTGTGCGCGTGCTTGCCGCCCCAGGCCGAGCCAACCACCATGCCGCCAACGAGCGGGATGAACATCCACGCGAACGCCGTCTCGGGCAGCCCGAGGATCACCATCACGAAATTCGATGCCGAACCGATATACAGCGACAGACCCGAAAACGCGAGGCCCAGCGCGAGCGACAGCAGCACGAACTGCGGATGGCGCAGCACCTTGACGTAGTTGCGGCCGATCGTCCCCGGATGGAAGACCTGGCGCTTGTCACGCGGCAGGCTCTCGGGCAGGAACTTCAGGCACACGAGGATCAGCAGCGCGCCGAACACCGCCAGGAACACGAACGACGAGCGCCAGCCGAAGGTCACGTGCAGCCAGCCGCCCAGGACCGGGGCGATCGCCGGCGCGAGGCCGAATACCATCATGATGTGCGACATCATGCGCTGCGCCTGCGCGCCCGAGAAGCGGTCCTGCACGATGGCCTGGCCGATCACCGAGCCTGCGCCGGCCGACAGGCCCTGCAACGCGCGAAACACGAGCAGCCAGCCGAAGCTCGGTGCCCACGCCGCGCCAATCGAGGCCAGCGTGTAGACCGTCAGCGCAGTCAGGATCACGGGACGGCGGCCGAACGAATCGGACAGCGTCCCGTAGAACAGCATCATGAACGCAAACGTAAACAGGAACACGCTCAGCGTCTGCTGCACCGCGACCGGGCCGACTGCATATTCGGCGCCGATGGCCGGCATCGATGGCAGGTAGGTGTCGATGGCCAGGGCCCCGACCATGCCGAGGCAGGCGAGGATGACGGTGAGGAGTTTTTGCATGGACGGCGCTTTCGGAAAACCTGCCGGCGCTGCACGATGCACGCTGCATGGAGCCGGATGACGGGCATTGGAGGGCTGCGATTGTAATCGATTTCGGCCTTCCCGATCTGCCGCTGCCCTGTTTTCAATCGGCGCGTAGCGCCATGCCGAAGCGCTCGAAACGGGGCATCCAGTCGTGCTGATAGTCAGCCGAGACCAGGATGCGTTCAGCGCGGCCAAGCAGCTTCGCACGCGGCACCAGGCCGATGACGCGCGAGTCGGCGCTGTTGTTGCGGTTATCGCCGAGCATCAGGTACTGGCCAGTCGGTATGCGGAGCAGCGCGATGTCTCTCAGCGCGGGCACGCCAGGCAGCAGTTGTACGCGCTGGTGCGTGCCGCCCACGGATTCGCTGAGGCGGACGGCGTCGACCTCGCGGCCGCCAGCCAGCTCACGTGCGGTCCCGGCCAATGTGTAGGCGGCCCCTTTCCCGTTGATGCTCAAGCGGTCGTTGCGCATCTCGACCAGGTCGCCCGGCAGCGCCAGCACACGCTTGATCAGGCGCGTGCCATCGAGCGGTGAATAAAACACGACCACGTCGCCGCGGACAGGATCGCCAAGGTGCGCCACTTGCCGTTCAGTCAGTGGTATCTTGAGGTCGTATGCCAGCCGGTTGATGAACACCACGTCGCCCTCGAGCAGATTGGGCCGCATCGACCCGGATGGAATCGGGCTCCAGTCAGCGACCGCGGTGCGAAATACGCCGAACAGCAGCAGAAACAGCAGAAAACCCTTGTTGGCGCGGATGAGTTTGGTCACGGACTGCTCCTGATTGGGTGATGGAGTCATGGATGGTAAATGTCGATCAACGGTCAATGCTTAGCCTTTCGTTAACAACGCAATCCTGACAGCAGTGTCACTACGCTGTCATATTCGACAACTAGACTGATTGCGGGACGACTACGACCGCAGACCATGGATATGAAAAAAAAGGCCACCGAGGCTGACTTGAAACAATTTTCCGACGGCAGCGCCTATTTGAATCGCGAGCTGTCGCTGCTTGAATTCAACCGCCGCGTGCTGGCACAGGCGGAAGACCCCACCGTACCGCTGCTCGAGCGCCTGCGCTTTTTGTGCATCGTCGCGAGCAACCTGGACGAGTTCTTCGAAGTGCGCGTGGCCAGCCTGCTCGCCACCTACCAGATCGACCGCAACGACAGCGAACTGCCCGAGACCCTGGCCGCCGACCTCGAGCGCGCGAGCGCCGAGTGCCGCCACCTGATCGCGCGCCAGTACGCGCTGTTCAATCAGGAGATCCTGCCGCAGCTGTCCGAGCAAGGCATCCACCTCCTGCACCGCAGCGAACGCAATGCGGCCCAGCGCGCGTGGGTCAAGCAGTATTTCGACCGCGAAGTGCGCCCGCTGCTCACGCCCATTGGCCTCGATCCGGCGCACCCGTTCCCGCGCGTGATCAACAAGAGCCTGAACTTCATCGTTGAATTGAGTGGCAAGGATGCGTTCGGGCGCGGTTCGGGCATCGCCATCATGAAGGCGCCACGCGTGCTGCCGCGCGTGATCCGCCTGCCGGACGACCTGTCGGACAAGCCGGGCAGCTCGTACTGCCTGCTGTCGTCGGTGATCCAGTCGCACATGGCCGATCTGTTCACCGGCCGCGAAGTGGTGTCGTACTCGCAGTTCCGCGTCACGCGCAACAGCGACCTGTGGGTAGACGAAGAGGAAGTGAAAAACCTGCGCCAGGCGCTCCAAAGCGAGCTGCATGGCCGCCAGTACGGCTTTGCCGTGCGCCTCGAAGTGGGCCGCTCATGCCCGGCGCACCTGGCCGATTTCTTGCTGAACCAGTTCCACATCGACCGCAGCCGCCTGTTCACCGTCGATGGCCCGGTGAACCTGGGGCGCCTGCTCGAAATCGTCAACCAGCACGACCAGCCAGACCTGAAATTCCCGTCGTATGTGTCGGGCTATCCGGGCAAGCTGTCAGGCGCCGACATGTTCGCCGCACTGAGGAAGCAAGACGTGCTGCTGCACCACCCGTTCGAATCGTTCCAGCCGGTGATCAACTTCATCCAGTGCGCGGCGGCCGATCCCAACGTGGTGGCGATCAAGCAGACCATCTACCGGGCGGGCAGTAATTCCGAACTGGTCGAGGCGCTGATCACGGCTGCGGAGCGAGGCAAGGAAGTCACCGTCATCGTCGAACTGATGGCGCGCTTCGACGAAGAGGCCAATATCAACTGGGCGGAGAAGCTCGAGAAGGCAGGCGCCCAGGTCGTGTATGGCGTCGTCGGATTGAAAACGCACGCCAAGATGGCACTCGTGCTGCGCCGCGAACCGAGTGGCCTGCGCCGCTATGCGCACCTCGGCACCGGCAACTACAACCCGACCACCGCCCGGTTCTACACCGACTTCGGCATCCTCACATCCGACGACGACCTGACGTCGGACGTAAACGAAGTCTTCATCCACCTGACCAGCATGACGCGGCCCAAGCAGCTGGCCAGCATCTGGCTGGCGCCGTTCTCGCTGCACAAGGAAATCGTGCGCGCGATCCGCAACGAGACCGAGCTGGCGAAACAGGGCAAACCGGGGCGCATCATCGCCAAGATGAATTCCCTGACCGACGAATCGGTGATCAAGGCGCTGTACGACGCGTCGTGCGTGGGCGTGAAGATCGACCTGATCATCCGCGGCGCCTGCGCGCTGCGTCCGGGCGTCGAAGGGCTGTCCGAGAATATCAAGGTGCGCTCGATCGTCGGACGCTTTTTGGAGCACACGCGGATCTACTACTTCCGCAACGACCTGAAACACGACACGTACCTGAGCAGCGCCGACTGGATGAACCGCAATCTGTTCCGCCGGGTCGAGGTGGCATTCCCGATCCGCGCGCCGCTGCTCAAGCGCCGCATCATGCGCGAAGGCTTGCTGCCCTACCTGAAGGACAACGTGAATGCGTGGGAACTGGGCAGCGATGGGCGCTACCGCCGCCGCCGGCCGCGCGGCAAGCAGGTTGGCTACAGCGCGCAGCAGGCATTGATGGACACGCTGGGCGCCGAGAGCGTCCCGAACAAGGAAATCGACAATGGAACTGATCCTCTGGCGCCACGCTGAAGCCGAGCCAGGCTCGCTTGAACTGGCCGACGAACACCGCGCGCTCACGCCGAAAGGCCAGCGCCACGCCGCCCGCATGGGCGCGTGGCTGGAGCGTAAGTTGCCGGCCGACTGCCGCATCCTGGTCAGCCCCGCCACGCGCTGCGTGCAGACGGCCGACGCGCTGGGGCGGCGTTACAAGGTGGTGGAAGCATTGAGCACGGCGTCGAGCGCGGAAGCGATCATCGAGGCCTGCGGCTGGCCGGCGCACCGGCAGCCGGTGCTGGTCGTGGGTCACCAGCCGCTGCTGGGTGACGTGGCCTCGCTGTTACTGTGCGGGCAAAAGCAGGACTGGCGCATCCGCAAGGGCGGCGTGTTCTGGATCGAGCACAAGGCCAGCGATGGCATGCCGTACATCCGGCTCGTCGCCGGGCCGGATGTGATCGGCAAGCTGCGTTAAATTTGGCGCACCTGGAACGGCACCCCGACCTCACTCCAGGCCTGCACTTCTTTCTCGAGCCATGGCGCGAGCGTCGGGTGCTTGCGCATCAGCTCCGCCGGCAGATCCAGGTCGATGCGTGAGCGCATGCGCAGGCGCAGGCCGGCGATATCGTCATCGGCGCGTGCGTGCATCAGCACGATCGCCAGGCGCAGCGCCAGCACGGCCTTGGCCAGGTCGGCCTCCACCAGCGTTTCACGGATCTTGCGCAGATTGCCTTTCTGGCCCAGCACCAGCGTGGACAGCATGCGCTGCTCGCGCGTCGTGAAGCCGCCCAGATCGGCGTGTTCGACGATGTAGGCGCCATGCTTGTGCGCGCCGCTCATCGAGATCGCCAGGCCGATTTCGTGCAGCATCGCGGCCCAGGCCAGGTACGGCCGGTGCGTCTCGCCCTGCGGCTGCAGGCGTTCGAACAGCTGCGTCGCGATGCCCACGGTGCGCAGTGCGCGCCCGCTGTCGACGCGGAAGCGCCCCATGCAGGCACGGATTGCGGCGTCGCGCCGGTCGCGCCGGTTTGCGCGCAGTTCGAGATCGGACAGCACGCCCAGGCGCAAGCCCGCATTGATGGCGGTGAGCCGCTCGACCTTCAGCTCTTGCATCGCGCCGATCAGCACCGTCAGGCCGCCGACCATCACGGGCACGCGCTCGCGCTTGACGCCCGGGAGCACGAAGGCATCCACGTGACCCAGGTCGAGCAGGATCGCGCGCAGCGCCTGCAGGCTGTGCTGCGAAACCGTGCCGTCGCCGATGGCGTTGCGCGAGATGACTTCGGAAATCGCCCGCATCGTGCCCGACGAGCCGTAGGCGGTATCCCAGCCCTTGGCGTGGTACAGCGAGGCGGCGTCTTCGAAGCGGGCGCGCGCGGCGGTGACGGCGGCGTCGAAATTGTGCGCCGTGATGCGGCCATCCGGGAAGTAGGCCAGCGTTTGCGGCTGGGTGCCGATGCCGAAGGATTCGACTAATTGAATGTCGCCCCCGGTGCCGGCGATGACTTCGGTCGAGCCGCCACCGATGTCGATCACCAGGCGCCGCTCGTCGTGACGCTCGATCGCGCGCGCCACGCCCATGTAGATCAGGCGCCCTTCTTCCTCGCCCGAGATGATGTCGATCGGATGCCCGATCGCGTTCTCGGCCAGCGGCAGCAGCAGGTCGGCGTTCTTCGCCACGCGCATCGTGTTGGTGGCGACCACGCGCATGGCGTCGAGCTGGTATTCGTCGAGGATCTTGCGGAACTCTTGCAGGCAGTGAATCGCGCTGCGCATTGCCGCTTCGCTGAGCATATTGTCGGCATCGAGACCGGCCGCCAGGCGGATCGGATTGCGCGCGGTGCGCACGATGTGGATGCGGCCACCGGCGGGCTCGCCGATGTGAAGGCGGAAGCTGTTGGACCCGAGGTCGACTGCTGCAAACATGAGGCCCTTTCGATGATGACCGGATGCCTGGGCGGGCAAGGCGCCGACCAGGTATCTTCATGCGACCGAGTATACAGCCTGGGCCGGTGTGCGCCTAGAGCGCGCTGCGCTGGGCCGGCGTACGGCGCATGCCGAACCAGAAGCCCAGCAGGCACGGGATGCCGAGGGCGACGGCCGAGACGGCGTCCCAGATGCCATCACCCAGCAGCGCCGAGATCAGGCCGATCGTGGTGAGGATGCCGAGCACGATCGGCGCGCCCCAGATTTGTGATGGTGTGCGGATCATGGTCGTTCTCCGGTGAGTGTTGGCGTTGCGGGTAGCGGGTGCGGATGCGCATGCGCGGCCACCTTGGTGGTGGCGTTGCCCGTCTTGCCGCGCTTGAGCCACAGGTACAGGCCCGTGCCCAGCAGGATGATGGTGGCGATGTCCAGCAGCGCCCACAGCAGCTTCATCGCCTGCCCGCCGTAGTCGCCGAAGTGCAGCGGCTGCGAGACCAGCAGCGCTTTCAGATACCACGGCAGTACCGGCGCGTCCGTCAGCTGGCCCGTGTTCGCATCGATCAGCACGGGCCGGTACATGCGCGAGCTGAACGCCTCGTTGCCATTCATGTAGATGCCGTAGTGATGCTCGCTGCTGAAATCGGTGCCCGGGAACGCGACAAACGCCACGCGCATGCCTGGCAACGCCGCCCTGGCCGTCTCGATCGCATCGTGCACCGACGCGGTGTGCGGCAGCGGCTTCTTGCCCTCGTACTGCTTGAGGATCTGCGCCAGCTCGTTCTTCTGGTAGTACTTGTACATCAGGTCGGCCCAGGTATTGATCATCCCGGTGCCGCCGACGACGAACAGCCAGACCAGCGTGACGATGCCCAGCATATTGTGCATGTCGAGCCACTTCAGACGCGCGCTGCGCTCCTTGCGCACGGTGCCGAAATCGAGCTTGCGCATGAACGGCGCATACAGCACGACGCCACTGACGATGGCCACCAGCAGCAGCAAGGCCATGAAGCCCAGGAACAGCATCCCGGGCAGGCCCATGAACAGGTCGACGTGCAGCGCCAGCATCGTCGACATGAAGACGCCGCCCTCGAAGGCCGGCTCGGTAATCACTTTTGTGGTGCGTGCATCGACCGCGATCGGCTTGTAGTTCGGGTCGTGCATGTGGTCGGCCAGCGTGACGTTCCAGATCTCGGGCACGTCGGCTTCCTGCGAGATAAACATCGGCTTCTTGGCCGGGTACAGCTCCTTGGCCGACGCGATCACGGCGTCGACGTTCCCCTGCGGCATCGGGGTGGACAGCACGGGCGGCTCCACCTCGGTGCCCAGCAGGTGGCCGATTTCGTGGTGGTAGATCAGCGGCAGACCGGTCAGGCACAGCAGCAGCATGAAGATGGTGCAGATCAGGCTGCTCCACTTGTGGATCCAGCCCCAGCGGCGCAGGGAGACGGGTGACATGATGGTTGCGCGTGCCTATGGCAAGATTCAATGAGTCCAGAATAATAATCGTTCTCATTTACATTGGCAAGTCGTGGAGATAGAATGCGCGCTACCCACCATTTATCCAGACTGCATCACATGACCACTCGCCGTTTCGCCCTGACCCCGGCCGCATGCGCCGCCGCCCTCCTCGTTGCAGGTACCGCATTCGCCCAGGACGGCGCGCCGGCCACGGACGACAGCGCCGTCCCGACCGTCGTCATCAGCGCGTCGGCCGACGCATCGGCCCAGGGCCTGCCGGCCGCCTACGCTGGCGGCCAGGTCGCGCGCGGCGGCCGTCTGGGCCTGCTGGGCAACGTCGACATCATGGACACGCCGTTCAACAGCACCAACTACACGCATGCGCTGATTCAGGACCAGCAGGCGCGCAGCGTGGCCGACGTCGTCCAGAACGATCCGTCGGTGCGCGTGGCGCGCGGTTTCGGTAACTACCAGGAGCTGTACATGATCCGCGGCTTCGCGGTCGGTTCGGACGACACCGCGTACAACGGCCTGTATGGCCTGCTGCCACGCCAGTTCGTCGCGACCGAACTGGTCGAACGCGTCGAAGTCCTGCGCGGCGCCCACAGCTTTATCAACGGCGCGGCCCCTGCCGGCGGCAGCATCGGCGGCTCGATCAACCTGCTGCCCAAGCGCGCCCCGAATCAAGACCTGAGCGAAGTCACGCTCGGCGTCGAGACGGGTGGCCAGGGTTACGGCGCCATCGACCTGGGCCGCCGCTTCGGGCCGGAAGGCCGCGCTGGCGTGCGCGTCAACGTCGCGCACCGCAAGGGCGACACCGCGGTCGATCGTGAAGGCCGTGAACTGAGCGTGTATTCGCTGGGCGTCGATTACCGCGGCCGGGGCTTCCGCCTGTCGGCCGACATCGGGGCGCAGGACCACGAACTGACCAATGCACGCCCGAGCGTGACGCTGGGCGCCACCACCCCGATGATTGCCGCGCCAAGTGCTGACCGCAACTTCGCGCAGCCATGGACCATCTCGGAAGAGCGTCACACCTTCGGCACCGTGCGCGCCGAAGTCGACCTGGCTGGCGGCGCCGTCGCCTGGGCCGCGCTGGGCGCGCGCAGCGGCCAGGAATACAACATCCTGTCCTCGATCACGGTCAACAACGCCAATGGCGACGGCACCATGACCCGCTTCGACAATATCCGCAAGGACCAGGTCCGCACCGGCGAAGTGGGCGTGCGCGGCGCATTGCGCACCGGCTTCATCAAGCACATGCTCAGCGCCTCGGCCTCGGGCTTCCACAGCGAGTCGCGCAACGCCTATGCCCTCAGCGACTTCGCCGGCTTTGCGTCGAACGTCTATATGCCGCGTGACGTGGCAGCGCCATCGTCATCGTTCTTCACCGGCGGCGACATGGGCAACCCACTCGTGACGTCCAAGGCAATCCTGTCGAGCCTGGCCATTGCCGACACGCTGTCGCTGCTGGACGACAAGGTACTGGTCAATCTGGGCCTGCGCCATCAGCGTATCAAGGACTTCGGCTACGACTATGGCACCGGTCTGGAAAACTCGGCCTACGAGGCCAGCGAGAACACGCCATTCGCCGCCGTCGTCTACAAGCTGCGCAAGGACCTGTCGGTGTACGCCAACTACAGCGAAGGCTTGCAGCGCGGCGCGGTTGCCTCCGGCGACCAGATCGTCAACCAGGGCCAGGTCTTCGCACCGTATGTCTCGCGCCAGCGTGAAGCGGGCGTCAAGTTCGACAGCGGCCGCTATGGTTTGAGCGCCGCCGTGTTCTCGACCAGCCAGCCAAGCGCCTATGTGCAGAACCGCGTGTTCGGCGTGTTCGGCGAGCAGCGCAACCGCGGCCTGGAGCTGTCGGTGTTCGGCAATCCGGTGCGCGGCCTGCGCGTGCTGGGTGGCCTGACGCTGATCGACGCCGAACAGCGCATCACGGCCGGCGGCATCAACCAGGGCAAGGATGCGATCGGCGTGCCGGAAACGCAGCTGAACATCGGCGCCGACTGGGATGTGCCGGGCGTGCAAGGCCTGGCACTGAACGCCCGCACCGTCTACACGGCAACCCAGTACGCCGATGGCGCCAACACCCAGAAGCTGCCGTCGTGGACCCGCGTCGACCTGGGCGCAACCTACCGCACGAGCTTCATGGACCGTGACCTGACGCTGCGCGCCCGCGTGGACAACGTCGCCGACAAGAACTACTGGGCCTCGGCCGGTGGCTACCCGGGTTCGGGCTACCTGGTGCTGGCGGCGCCGCGCACCGTGGCGGTGTCGGCAACCGTCGGCTTCTAACACAGGTTCATCGGCACGTTCATCGCTGCGCCTTGACGATCTGCAGGGCGCTGGCGATGGCGGTGCTGATGTCGCCCATATTCGCGGGCACGATCAGCGTGTTGTTGGTCTTGGCCAGGTTGGCAAAGGCGTCCACATAATGCTCGGCCACACGCAGGCTGACGGCGTCCATCCCGCCCGGTGACTGGATGGCATCACCCACCTGGCGCAGCGCCGATGCGCTGGCTTCGGCCAGCGCGACAATCGCCGTCGCCTCGCCCATCGCGCGGTTGATGGCGGCCTGCTTTTCCCCTTCCGAGCGCGCAATCGACGCCTCGCGTTCACCACTGGCGATATTGATCTGCTCCTGGCGCCGGCCTTCCGACGCCGCGATCAACGCGCGCTTTTCGCGTTCGGCCGTGATCTGGGCCTGCATCGCATGCAGGATCTCGGCCGGCGGGGTCAGGTCCTTGATCTCGTAACGCAGCACCTTCACGCCCCAGTTGGCGGCCGATTCGTCGATCGCATTGACGATGTGGGTGTTGATATGGTCACGCTCCTCAAACGTCTTGTCCAGTTCCATCTTGCCGATCACCGAGCGCAGCGTGGTCTGGGCCAGTTGCGTGATCGCCTGCAGATAGTTCGATGAACCGTACGATGCGCGCATCGCATCGGTGACCTGGAAGTACAGGATGCCGTCGACCTGCAACTGCGTGTTGTCGCGCGTGATGCAGACCTGTGGGGGCACATCGAGCGGGATTTCCTTGAGGCTGTGCTTGTAGGCGACACGGTCGACGAACGGCACCACGATGTTCAGGCCCGGCGCCAGCGTGGCGTGGTATTTGCCGAGACGCTCGACGACCCAGGCGTTCTGCTGCGGCACGACGTTGATGGTCTTGAAGACGAAGACCAGCGCGACGATGAAAATGATCAGTGCGACGATGCTGAGGGTCGATTCCATGGGGTTCCCTGTGAGGTTGGTGTGAATCCGGATTGGCTGAAACGGGGCTCGCCTACTGGCGCGCCACGATGAGGCGATTGCCCTGCACTTCGACGATCTCATGCTCGCCCGGCTGCGCGTCCTGGCCGCTCTGCAGTTCGACGTCCCATAGCGCGCCGCGGTACATCACGCGCGCGCGCCCACCATGCCACTGCGGCACGCTGACGCGCTGGCCGATGTCGAGGTTGATGCTCGGGTCATTTGCGGCCGGACGCCGGCCGCTGCGGGCAAAGCGCGTGCGGCGCAGAACCAGCGTGGCGGCAATGCCAATCGCCGCCGCAATCACCGTCTGCAGCGCGCCGCTCGCGCCCAGCCACGCAGCCAGTGCGCCGAACACGAGGCCCAGCGCCATCATCAAGAGGTAGAACGTGCCAATGAACAGCTCCGCGACGATCAATATGCCGGCTCCGATCAGCCAGTAGGTCCAGTCGGCCATGTGTGTCTCCTTTTTATTGTGGTGAAAAAAAACCCTCGCTACCCGGAATGGATAGCGAGGGCCTCGCGAGCACCGGGTGCCCGCCCTTGCTTACATCTTCGCCAGCTTCTGCCAGGTATCGATCACCGAGTCAGGATTGAGCGACATCGACTCGATGCCCTCTTCCACCAGCCACTGCGCGAAATCAGGATTGTCCGATGGACCCTGGCCGCAGATGCCGATGTACTTGCCCTTGGCGCGGCAGGCCTTGATCGCCATCGACAGCAGCGCCTTGACGGCCGGATCGCGCTCGTCGAAGTCCTTGGCCAGCAGCTCCATGCCGGAATCGCGGTCCAGGCCCAGCGTCAGCTGGGTCAGGTCGTTCGAACCGATCGAGAAGCCGTCGAAGAACTCGAGGAACTGCTCGGCCAGGATGGCGTTGGATGGCACTTCGCACATCATGATCAGGCGCAGGCCGTTCTCGCCGCGCACCAGGCCATTCTTGGCCAGCAGGTTCACGACTGCCTCGGCCTGGCCGAGCGTACGCACGAACGGGATCATCAGCTCGACGTTGGTCAGGCCCATCTCGTTACGCACGCGCTTCATGGCCGTGCACTCCATCGCGAACGATTCGGCGAAATCGTCGGCCAGGTAACGCGCCGCGCCGCGGAAGCCCAGCATCGGGTTTTCTTCGTCCGGCTCGTAGCGCGAACCGCCGATCAGCTTCTTGTACTCGTTCGACTTGAAGTCGGACAGGCGCACGATGACCGGCTTTGGCCAGAACGCGGCAGCGATCGTCGAGACACCTTCGACCAGCTTGTCGACGTAGAAGGCGCGTGGCGATGCGTGGCCACGGGCGACCGATTCGACGGCCTTTTTCAGGTCGGCGTCGATGTTCGGGTACTCGAGGATCGCCTTCGGGTGCACGCCGATATTGTTGTTGATGATGAACTCGACGCGCGCCAGGCCCACGCCGCTGTTCGGCACCGACTGGAAGTCGAACGCCAGTTGCGGGTTGCCGACGTTGAGCATGATCTTGGTCTTGATCGGTGGCAGTTCGCCACGCGCGACTTCGGTCACTTCGGTTTCGAGCAAGCCGTCATAGATCATGCCTTCGTCGCCTTCGGCGCACGAGACGGTGACCAGGGTGCCGTCCTTGAGGACGTCGGTCGCGTCGCCGCAACCGACGACGGCCGGCACGCCCAGCTCACGCGCGATGATCGCTGCGTGGCAGGTACGGCCACCACGGTTGGTGACGATCGCTGCGGCGCGCTTCATGACCGGTTCCCAGTTCGGATCGGTCATGTCGGCCACCAGCACGTCGCCCGGCTGGACGCGGTCCATTTCGGACGGGTCGGTGATAACGCGCACGCGGCCGGCGCCGATCTTCTGGCCGATCGCGCGGCCATGGGTCAGCACGGTGCCGGTGCCCTTGAGGTGGAAGCGCTGCTGCGCGTCGGTCGACTTCTGCTGCGACTTGACGGTCTCGGGACGCGCCTGCAGGATGTACAGCTTGCCGTCGCGGCCATCCTTGCCCCACTCGATGTCCATCGGACGGCCGTAGTGGTTTTCGATGATGACGGCGTACTTGGCCAGCTCGATGATTTCTTCTTCGACCAGCGAGTAGCGGTTGCGCATTTCGATCGGCACGTCGACGGTCTTGACCGAACGGCCGGCCTTGGCTTCGGCGGTGAATTCCATCTTGATCAGCTTGGAGCCGATATTGCGGCGGATAACGGCCGACTTGCCCATCTCGAGCATCGGCTTGTGGACATAGAATTCGTCCGGATTCACGGCGCCCTGTACAACGGTCTCGCCCAGGCCGTAGCTCGACGTGATGAAGACGACGTCCTTGAAGCCCGATTCGGTGTCGATGGTGAACATGACGCCGGCGGCACCGGTGTCCGAGCGCACCATGCGCTGCACGCCCGCCGACAGCGCGACCTCGGCGTGGGTGAAGCCCTTGTGCACGCGGTACGAGATCGCGCGGTCGTTGTACAGCGACGCGAAGACGTGCTTCATCGCCTCGAGCACGTTGTCGATGCCGACGACGTTCAGGAACGATTCCTGCTGGCCCGCGAACGACGCATCCGGCAAATCTTCGGCGGTGGCCGAAGAACGCACGGCGAACGAGACTTCGGTTTCCGAGTCGGCGAACAGGCGCTCGTAGAAATTGCGGATCTCTTGTTCGAGACGCGGCTGGAATGGCGTGGCGACGATCCATTCGCGGATCTCGGCGCCGGCGACGGCCAGCGAGCGCACGTCGTCGATGTCGAGATTGTCGAGGCGGCGCGCAATGCGTTCGCCAAGCGACGCGCCGCCGTCGATGCTGTGATCGAGGAAGTCGCGGAACGCATCGGCCGTGGTGGCAAAGCCGGTCGGCACGCGCACGCCGGCGCCGGCCAGTTGGCTGATCATTTCGCCGAGGGACGCATTCTTGCCGCCGACCGACTCGACGTCGGTCATGCGCAAGTCTTCGAACGATGCGACGTAGACGCGGTCGGCCTGCCCCGGTTGGATCGCTGCAGTAGCTGGATTGGTCATGATAAAAAACACCTTACTTGATGATGGAAACCTGTGGGCGCATCGGTGCAGGGCGGGGGCGCGATTCGCGTATTCTTGTTATTCTGGCCCGCGTGCAGCACAATGCAAAATCCGTTGCCGAGCATTCTACCCCGCAAGACGGGGATGTGCAGCGCACTTTACATGCAACTCTGTCAGCAAAGCTTAACAAACCGACCATGATCGACGATCCCCAGTCCCTGCCCGCACTGGCGCCGGCCCCTTCCCGCACCGTGTTCTTCGTCTCCGACGGCACCGGCATCACTGCGGAGACGTTCGGTCACGCGGTCCTGAGCCAGTTCGAGATGCGCTTCCGGCAGATCCGCCTGCCCTTCATCGACTCCATCGAAAAAGCGCACGACGCCGCGCGCCGCATCAACGACAGCTTCGCGCTGCATGGCCAGCGCCCGATCGTGTTCTCGACCCTGGTCAAGCACGACCTGTCGAGCGTGATCCGCTCGGCCAAGGGCATGCACATGGACCTGTTCCAGACGTTCGTCGCCCCGCTTGAGCAAGAGCTGGACGTCAAGTCGACGCACACGATCGGCCGCATCCACAACGCGGTCGACAGTGAAGAATACAAGAACCGCATCGAGGCCATCAACTTCTCGCTGGCGCACGACGACGGCCAGTCGCACAAGAACCTGGCCGATGCCGATGTCATTCTGGTTGGGGTGTCACGCTCGGGCAAGACGCCAACGAGCCTGTACCTGGCGATGCAATACGGCCTGAAAGCCGCCAACTACCCATTGATCCCGGACGACTTCGAACGCGGCCGCCTGCCGAGCAACCTGCCGCCGTACAAGGCCAAGCTGTTCGGCCTGACGATCACGCCCGAACGGCTCTCGCAAATCCGCAACGAACGCCGCGCCGGCAGTAAATACGCGTCCATCGAAAACTGCCGCTACGAAGTCAACGAAGCCGAACTCCTGATGCGCCGCGAAGGCATCCGCTGGCTGTCGTCAACGACAAAATCCATCGAAGAAATCGCGACAACGATCCTCCAAGAAATCGCCCCCGACCGCCGCGAATACTGAACAATTAGGGTCAGAGTCGAATTATTGAGCAATTTCTTTTCATCCAGGCGGTTTCAGGCCGGGATGACATCAACTTGCCCAAAAACCCTTGAAACCCAATTAGGGTCAGAGTCGAATTGTTTGACAACTTTTTAAAGCAGAGCGGCCTCAATAAGATGAGGCCGCTATTTTTATGAGAAATTGCTCAATAAATCGACTCTAACCCTAATTGCAGATTAATTGGCTAGAGACTAAGAATTGGCATGTAAGACCTTGGGTCACCTATCTGATGTCCCGCTCGAGACTTAAAGGCACAACAGCTATTGAGGAAGGGAATATACATTAGGCCCGGCACTCAAACTGGAGCACGCCGGCAATAAATAATGAGGGTCAGAGTCGAATTGTTTGACAACTTTCTTGAATTAAACAGCCTCAATTAGATGAGGCTGTTTAATTGAAGATAAATTGCCCAACAATTCTACTCTGACCCTAATTATTAACACTTCAAAAAAAGAAATTGCCCAACAATTCTACTCTGACCCTAATTGTTGGGCTATTGCGTGGGGGTTAGAAGTATTGGCGCCAGTCGCTTAGCCAGGCGGGGAAGGCCGTGGCGGGCATGGGGTTGGCGATGTGGTAGCCCTGCGCGTAGGTGCAGCCGAGGGCTTGCAGGAAGTCCCAGTCGCGGCGGGTTTCGACGCCGACGGCGACCGATTTGCGGTCCAGGCTGTGGGCCAGGCTCAGGCAGGAGCGCAGCAGCGTACTCAGCGGCAGGCGGCGTGAGGCGCCGTCGACGAAGCTGCGGTCGATCTTCAGTTCGGTGAACGGGATGCGCGCCAGCAGCTGCAGGTTTGAGCGGCCGGTGCCGTAGTCGTCGATGGCGAGGCCAAAGCCCATCATCCGCAGCCGGACCAGGCGCTCGATGAAGTCGGGGTCCGTGTTCAGCACCGACGATTCCGAGATCTCGAATGTCACGTCGGTCGCGGCGACCCCGTGGCGCTCCAGGCACGCCGACATCTGGCGCACGAACGCGGGATGGGCCAGCGTTTCGGACGCGATGTTCAGCGAGATCGGGATCGCGATGTCCTGGTCCTGCAGCCAGCGCTGGCGCTCGACCGACAACTCGATCATGCTCCAGTCGAGGAAGTCGATGCGGCCGCTCTCGCCCAGCGCATCGACGAACGAGGCTGGCCCCAGCACGCCATGCTCCGGATGATTCCAGCGTGCGAAGACTTCAAGGCCTTTGACCTGCCCCGTCGCCAGCTCGATCTTGGGCTGAAAGTACGGCTCGAACTGGCGCTTTTGCAGGCCGATGCCCACTTGCTGGAACGTGAAACGGGGCTCGGCTGGCACTTGAGTGAAACGCGGCAGCGGCGTGTAGTTCTCGAGCACCGGCTTCAGGCTCACTGCGCTGACTGGTCGGGCGATCGCGCCGAGCAGCTCGATGCCGAAGGCTTCGGCCAGCGTCTCCACGGAAAACAGCAGATCGGCCGGCTGCGCGCCCGTCACGATCAGGCGCGCGGCGCACTGGATCTCGCCCAGGCGCCGCAGCAGCGTCAAGCCGTCCATGCCAGGCAGGTCGAGGTCGATCAGCGCGACGTTGACGCGGGGCGTGGCCCCGGCGTCCAGCGCCTGCAGCGCAGCGGGGCCGTCGGCGACGTCGGTGACCTGGCCGGCGCCGAGTTGGCCAAGCAAGGCCACCAGCGCCCGGCGCTCGGAAAGGTCGGCTTGCGCCACCAGAAAATGCAAATGCGCGATATCCATCGTTACTCCACGTTACAAGCCGCTAGCCTACTGGATGGCGCTGGCGCCGTCTATGCCTGCAATGCCTGCTGCTGGCGCAGGCCTTCAAAGAAGCACACGGCGGCGCAGGCCGCGACATTGAGCGACTCCACCTGCCCCAGATGCGGCACCGCGACGCGGTGCGTGGCCAGGCCCAGCACCTCGGTCGAGACGCCCTGCCCTTCGTGCCCCAGCACCCACGCCACAGGTAGCCGCAGGTCCAGCGTGTACAGCCCTTCGGCCGCATAGCCGCTGGTGGCCAGCACCGGCACCTGCGCCGTGCGCACCAGGTCCGGCAGCTCGACATGCTCGAAAATCTCGAGCACGAAGTGCGCGCCCATCGCCGCGCGCAGCACCTTCGGCGACCAGCAGAAGGCGGTGCCGGGGCTGCAATATACCTGCCTGATGCCGGCAGCAGCGGCGCTGCGCAGGATCGAGCCGACGTTGCCCGGGTCCTGCACGCCATCGAGCAGCACGCTGGCCATCACCAGCGCCGGCGCCGTCGCCGGTTGCGGCGTATCGATCACGAACAGCAGATGCACGCCATGCTCGACCTGGCTGACGGCGTTGAACAGCGCATCGGGCAGCGCCGTCACCGGAGCGTTCACGGCGCCGCAGCGCGCCACGATGGCCTGCACTTCGGGATTGCCCAGCGCGCCCTCGGACACCACGCAGTGGCGCGGCGCACCGCGCAGGTCGAGCCAGGTCTGGCACAGGTGCACGCCGTCGAGCAGGCTATGGCCGGCCTTGCGCCGCGCCTGCGAGCTGGTGGCGAGCCCCTTGATCTCTTTATAAAACGCGTTATCGCGCGAGGTGATGGTCTTCATGCGCTCACCCCATTGCCAGCCATGGCGCCAAACAGGTCGGTCTGCAGCATCCCGCGAACGGGCGCGAACGAGCGGCGGTGCGCCGGCGACGGCCCGTGCGCGCCCAGGCGCTCCAGGTGCAGCGCCGTGCCGTAGCCCTTGTGCTGATCGAAGCCGTATTGCGGATACTGTTCGTGCAGCCGCACCAGCGCCGCGTCGCGCGCGGTCTTGGCCAGGATCGACGCGGCCGAAATCGCATTGACCTTGTCATCGCCCTTGACGATCGCGTGCGCGCGCACCGTCAGCTCGGGACAGCGGTTGCCGTCGATGAGCGCGATGGTCGGCGCATGCTGCAACGCCTCCACGGCGCGGCGCATCGCCAGCATGGTCGCCTGCAGGATGTTGATGCTGTCGATTTCTTCGCACGAGCATTCGGCCACTGCCCAGGCCAGCGCTTGCTCGCGGATCAGCGGCGCGAGTTCGTCGCGCCGCGCGGCAGTCAGCTTTTTTGAATCGCGCAGGCCATCGATCGGACGGCGCGGATCGAGGATAACGGCGGCCGCGAACACGGGCCCTGCCAGCGGGCCGCGGCCCGCTTCATCGACGCCGCACACGATGTCCAGTGCGGTGAACGGCCGGCCCCTGGTGGGCAGGCCGGGATACAGATTGATTCTGGTTTTTGTCATCTACGTGGTGCGGGCGCCGTGCGCCCGATAATCTGCAGCACCGCCTGTGCGCTCTCTTCGGCGCTGTTGCGCAGCAGGCTGTGGTGCATGTCGAGGAAGCGCTGCGCCAGGCGCTCGCGCCCTGCCGTGTCTTCCAGCTGGCGCCAGACAGCGTCGGCCATTGCTTCGGGCGTGGCCGCATGCTGCAGCAGCTCGGGCACGACGAATTCGCGCGCCAGGATGTTCGGCAGGCCGATCCACGGCTGGTAACCCATGTGCCGCATGATTTCCCAAGAGGCGCGCATCACTTTGTAGGCGATGACCATCGGTTTCTTGAATAGCGCCACTTCCAGCGTGGCCGTGCCGGAGGCGACCAGCACCGCATCGGCGGCGGCAATCGCCGTGTGCGAGCCTTCGGCAGTCACCATCAACTCCACGCCCTGCAGGCCGGCGGCGGTGACGATCTGGTCGAAATACGCCCGCTGGCGCTCGCCGACCATTGGCACGACAAAGCGCAAGCCCGGATCGCGCGCCGCCAGCAGCTGCACGGCGCGCACGAACGGCTCGGCAAGGTATTTCAGTTCGCCCATGCGGCTGCCCGGCATGACGGTGACGACGCGCGCATCATCTGGTAACCCCATTGCGCGGCGCGCACCGGCCACGTCGGGCGCCAGCGGAATCGTCTCGGCCAGCGGGTGCCCGATATACGTCACCGGCACGCCCGCAGCGCGGTAGATCGCTTCTTCGAACGGGAAGATCACGAGCATGTGCGACACGGCGCGCTGGATCTTCTTGATGCGGCCACCGCGCCAGGCCCAGATCTGCGGCCCGATGAAGTGCACCGTCGGAATGCCAGCGGCGCGCAACTGCTCTTCGAGCCCCAGGTTGAAGCCAGGATAGTCGGCGCCGATGAAAGCGGCCGGCCGTTCCGCGATCAGCCGGTCGCGCAGGCGGCTCTGGATACCCTTGAGTTCACGGTAGCGGGGAATGACTTCGAACAGGCCGCGCACCGTCAGCAGGTCCATCGGGACGTCGCTGACCATGCCCTGCTCGATCATGCGCGGCCCGCCGATGCCGTGGAAGCGCGCTTCCGGCAGGTGCGGGCGCAGCCCGGCCAGCAGGCGCGCCGCCAGCATGTCGCCGGACGCCTCGCCCGCCACCAGGGCCAACGACAGGTCGCTGGCCGCGGCGGACGGCACGCCGTCAGCGAACGATGCCACGGCTCGCGGTGCCGAGGAAATCGCGCAGCAGGCGAATGTCGTTTGCCGCTGCCGGCAGGCGTTCTTCTTCAGCCTGCAGCGCGGCTTTCGATTCTTCGAGCGTCAGGCCATTCCGGTACAGCAGCTTGTAGGCGCTGCGGATGCCATCGAGCTGCTCGCGCGTGAAGCCGCGGCGCTTGAGGCCTTCGAGGTTGACACCGCGCGCACCGGCCGGATTGCCCGACACCAGCACGTACGGCGGCACGTCCTGCGTCAGGCTCGTGTACATGCCGATGAACGCGTGGGCGCCGATCTTGCAGAACTGGTGCACGCCGACGAAACCGGACAGGATCGCCCAGTCGCCCACGTGCACGTGGCCCGCCAGTTGCGCGTTGTTCGAGAAAATCGTGTTACTGCCGACCTGGCAATCGTGCGCGAGGTGGACGTAGGCCGAAATCCAGTTGTCGTTGCCCAGGCGCGTGACACCTTCATCCTGCACCGTGCCCAGGTTGAAGCTGACGAATTCGCGCACCGTGTTGCGGTCGCCCACTTCCAGCCGGGTCGGCTCGCCCTGCCACTTCTTGTCCTGTGGCGCAGCGCCAATGGAGCAGAACTGGAAGAACTTGTTGTCCTTGCCGATCGTCGTGTGGCCGTCGATGACGACGTGCGGCCCGATGACGGTACCGGCATCGATGCGCACGTTCGGTCCGACGATCGAGTAGGCCCCGACTTCGACCGAGCTGTCGAGCTGCGCCTGCGGATCGACGATCGCGGTTGGATGAATCTTGCTCATCACGTCTCCTTACTCGGGCGTGGATGCAGCCGGTGCCGCCTCGGCGCCTTTCATCGGCGCTTCGGCGGCGCCCCGGATCGTGCACATCAAGTCGCCTTCGACGGCGACCTTGCCGTCGACCGTGGCCACGGCCTTGTACTTCCAGATGCCGCGCGAGACGCGCACGATTTCCACTTCCATGCGCAGTTGGTCGCCCGGCTCCACCGGCCGCTTGAAGCGCGCATTGTCGATGCCGACGAAGTACACGACCGAGTTCTCGTCCGGCTTGACGCCCATCGTCATGAACGACAGGATGGCCGCGGTTTGCGCCATCGCTTCGATCATCAACACGCCCGGCATCACCGGCTTGTGCGGGAAGTGGCCGTTGAAGAATTCTTCGTTGATGGTGACGTTCTTGATCGCGACGATGCGCTTGCCCAGTTCGACGTCCAGCACGCGGTCAACCAGCAGCAGCGGATAGCGGTGCGGCAGGTATTGTTTGATCTGATTGATGTCGAGGGTGGTGAGTTCTGGCGTAGTCATTGTTGTTGTTCTGTGAGGGTTTTGATGGTTTTCTCGAGCGCGCGCAGTTTTTCGCGCATCGAGCCCAGGTTGCGCACGATCGCTGCGCTGCGTTCCCATTCGGCGTTCTTGGCCAGCGGGTAAAAGCCCGTGTACTGGCCCGGCTGGAGCACCGAGCGCGATACCATGCTACCCGATGAGATATGCACGTTATCGGCGATCTCGAGGTGGCCCAGCACCATGGCGGCGCCGCCAAACGTGCAGCGGCTGCCGATCTTGGCGCTGCCGGCCACGCCGACGCAGCCGGCCATCGCGGTGTGCGCGCCGATGCGGGTGTTGTGGCCGATCTGGATCTGGTTATCGAGCTTGACGCCGTCTTCGATGATCGTGTCTTCGAGCGCGCCGCGGTCGATCGTCGTGTTGGCGCCGATGTCGACGTCGTCGCCGATCAGCACGCGGCCGGTCTGTGGAATCTTGATGTACACGCCGCCTTCGTTGGCAAACCCGAAGCCGTCGGTGCCAATCACGGCGCCCGAATGCAGAATGCCCCGCTTGCCGATCTCGCAGCCGGCGTGGAACGTCACGTTCGCGAACAGGTGCGTGCCTTCGCCGATGACGGCGTTGCGCCCGACGTAGCAGCCGGCGTCGATCACGGCCTGCGCCTGAATGACTGCGCCTTCATCGATCGTCACGTGCGGCCCGATGTGGGCGCTTGGGTCAATCACGGCGCTGTCGGCAACGACGGCGCTCGGGTGTACGCCCGCAGCCGGCACATGGTCGGTCAGCGATGCAAAATACTGCGCCGCGCGGGCGAAGTATGCGTAAGGGTTGGTGGTGACGATGCGCGCGCCTTCATAGGTCGCGGCCACCGTCGGGTCGTCCAGCGGCGACAGGATCAGGGCCGCGGCCCCGCTTTGCGCCGCCAGTGCGCGCAGCTTGCTGTTGGAGAGGAAGCTGATGTGCGAAGCGCCGGCCGTGTCCAGGGGGGCAATCGCCGTAACCTCGAGGTTCGGGTCGCCCACCAGCTGTCCGCCGAAGCGCTCGACCAAATCGCCTAGTCGAATGCCCATCTCGGTCTTTCAGTGTGAGTCAAAATCGGTAAAGCAGAAAAACACTGCCAACAAGCTTACTTGTCGAGCAGCTTGAGGATCTTGTCGGTGATGTCCACGCGTGGATTCACCCATGCCGCTTCGACCAGCACCGCGTCAAGCTTTTCGGCTTCGGCATACTGCTCCACGAGCTTGTAGGCCTTCTGCGCGATTGCGGCGCGTTCTTCGTTCTTGCGCTGCTGCAGGTCTTCCTGGAACTCGCGCTGCATGCGTTCGACGTCTTTCTGCATGTTGAACAGCTCGCGCGCGCGGCGCGTGCGTTCCAGCTCGGCCAGGCTACTCCCTTCGGCATCGAACTTCTCGGATGCGCCCTTGAACTTGCCGACCATCTCTTCGACGGCTTTCTGACGCTTGGAGAATTCGGCCGCCAGCTTGGCGTCGGCCGCCTTGGCCATCTTGGAGTCGGTCATCAGGCGCTCGGTGTAGACAAAGCCGATGCGGCCCGTCGCCACCTGCGCCTGCGCCTGCGCCAGCGGCGACGCGCACACCGCGGCCAGCAGCAAGGCTGGCGCCACGGTGGGCTTGAAGCCGTCAGGCAGCGAGGCAATCAGATTTTTCAACATAAAGTCTCTCGCAATCGTTCTTCAGGACGCAGTGGGCCGGTCAGAAGCCAGTACCCATCTGGAACTGGAAGCGCTCCAGGCGGTCGCCCGGCAGCGAATTCAGCGGTTTAGCATAACTCAACTTGAGCGGACCGACCGGGGAAATCCAGGACAGACCGATACCGGCCGAGTAGCGGAACTCGCCGACGCGGATCTTCGCGTCCTCCTGGAACACCTGGCCGCCGTCGGCGAAGGTGAACCAGCGCAGGCTGCGGTCGGTGCCGCTGCCCGGGAACGGGAACTGCAGTTCAGCGTTGACGATGATGCGTTTCGAGCCGCCGATCGCATCGTAGTAACGCTGGTCGACCACGCCCAGCGACGAGCTTTCGTAGCCGCGCACCGAACCGATGCCGCCGGCATAGAAGTTCTTGAAGACCGGGTAAGCGCTGCCGCCGATGCCCTTGCCGTAATCGAACTCGCCGCGCAGGGCCAGCGTCATCCAGCGCGTAACCGGCTTCCACCACTGGTGTTCGTACACGAGGCGGTAGTACTTGGCGTCGCCGATCGCATCGACTTCGAAGTTGGCGCGCTGGAAGCGGCCGCGGCTCGGGGTCACGGCGCTGTCGCGCGTGTCGCGGCCCCACGCCACTGTCAATGGAATCGCGTTGGTGGTGGCCGAACCGACACCGCTGGCCGGGCCGCCGTTCTGGCGCACGAACGTCTGATAAATGGTCGGAGACGATTCGTCCGTTTCCAGTTCGGTGCGTTCCAGGCCCGCACCGAAGTAGACGGTATCGGACTCGGAGAACGGCACGCCGAAGGTCATGTTGCCGCCGGTCTGACGCACCGTGTACGAACCGACGTTCAGCGCCGGTGGGCGCGACGTGCGCAGGTACAGCGAGAATGCGCGCGAGACGCCATCATCGGTGAAGTACGGATTGGTCTGCGAGAACGCGATCGTCCGGTTGTACTTGCTGGTATTGAGTTCGATGCCGACCGTGTTGCCGCTACCGGCGAAGTTGGCCTGCGAGATCGACGCGGTGAACGTGAACTTCTCGGACTGCGAGAAGGCGCCGCCGATCATGAAGTTACCGGTCGGTTTTTCTTCGACGGCGATGTTCACGTCGACCTGGTCGGACGTGCCTGGCGACTCTGGTGTTTCGACCTTGACGTCCTTGAAGTAGCCGAGACGGTCGACGCGGTCACGCGAGAGCTTGACGCGGTTGGCGTCGTACCACGAGCTCTCGAACTGGCGGAATTCGCGCCGGATGACTTCATCGCGGGTCACCGTGTTGCCGGAAATATTCATGTGGCGCACGTAGGCGCGCTTGCCCGGATCGACGAAGAACGTGAAGGCCACTTCGCGCTTTTCGCGGTTCAGTTCAGGGTTGGCCGTGACGTTGGCGAACGCGTAGCCGAAGGTGCCGAGGCGATCGGAGATCAGCTTGTTGGTGCCCTCTTGCAGGTCGCCCACGTAGGTCTTGCCCGGCTGGAGCAGGATCAGCTGCTTGAGCTCTTCTTCGCGGCCGAACATTTCGCCTTCGAGCTTGACGCTCGAGACGGTGTACTGCTCGCCTTCGGTGATGTTGAGCGTCAGGTAGATGTCGCGTTTATCGGGCGTGATCGACACTTGCGTCGATTCGACGTTGGCTTCGAGGTAGCCGTGATTCAGGTACCACGACTTGATCTTTTCCAGGTCGCCGGTCAGCTTCTGCTTGGAGTACTGGTCGGCCTTCGAGTACCAGGTGAACCAGCCCGACGGGCGCAGTTCGAGCAACTGGCGCAGCTCTTTGTCGCTGAACGCCTTGTTGCCGATGATGTTGATGCCCTTGATCTTGGCGACATCGCCTTCGTCCACGTTGAACATGATCGTCACGCGGTTGCGTTCGATCGGGGTCACCGTGGTGGTGATCTTGACGCCGTACAGGCCATGCGACAGGTACTGGCGCTTGAGTTCCTGCTCGGCGCGGTCGACTGACGCCTTGTCGAAGATCTTGGTCTGGGCCACGCCGATTTCGGACAGCGCCTTGACCAGCATGTCTTTTTCGAATTCCTTGGTACCCGTGAAGTCGACCGACGAAATCGCCGGACGCTCTTCGACCAGCACGACCAGCACGCCGTTTTCTTCTTCGAGGCGGATGTCCTTGAAGAAGCCGGTTGCGTACAACGCCTTGATCGCGCTCGAGGCCTTGACGTCGTCGAAGGTTTCGCCCACGCGCACCGGCAGGTAGCTGAACACGGTGCCTGCCTCGGTACGCTGGATGCCCTCGACCCGGATGTCCTTGACGACGAACGGGTTGACGGCCATGGCATTATTTGCGTACAGCGTGGCGCACAGCGCCACGACGGCGGAGCCGATCAGGCTGCGGCGAATGAACGGCAAGGCGAAACGATCTTGTTGTGATTTCATTGGCTGGATCAAAGGGTCACTCATTTGGACAACGATTGCTTGGTGATTTGACTGGGCTCCCGGGGAGCGAACCGCGGGCGGCTAGAGTAAGCGTCCCAGGTCGTTGAAGACGGCGAGCGCCATCAGCATGAACAGCAGGCCGACCCCGGCGCGCTGTGCGAACTCGACGACGCGCACAGAAACAGGACGCCCGGTCAAAACTTCCAGCGAATAATACAGTAAATGGCCACCATCCAGAACGGGAATTGGTAACAAATTCATGACGCCTAAGCTGATACTAATAAAGGCAATAAACTGTAAATAGCTGACGAGCCCAATGCGGGCGGTCTGTCCGGCGTAATCGGCGATCGTGATGGGACCGGTCACATTTTTCAATGACGCTTCGCCGGTAATCATCTTGCCGATCATTTTCAGCGTCATCGTGGACGTTTCCCAGGTGCGCTCGGCACCGCGCGCGATGGCGTCGAACGGGCCGGAGGATACAGTCACCATCTCGGGCGCCTGCGCCACCATCGCCTTGATCACGCCGCGGCCGTTGGCGTCCGCCTCGGGCGTGAGCGACAGCGTGACGGGCGCGCCGCCGCGCTGGACCTCGACCTGCAGCGCGCGGCCCGGCGCGGCGCGCACCGCCTCAATGAAGGCGATGCCATCCACCACCGGCGCACCGTTCAGGCGCTGCACGAGGTCACCGGCCTGCAGACCAGCGCGCTGCCCTGCCCCGTCGGCGATCACCTTGTCGATGCGCGGCTGCGGGCGCCATAAGTCCAGGCCCAGCGTGGCCATCACGTCGCTGTCGACATCGAGCTTGCCGATGACGGACGCGGGCAGCACCACGGTGTATGTGCTGCCACTCGTGCCGCTGCCCGTGCTGCGCAGATCCAGGCGCGCGTCGGTCTTGTCGACCGCCGCGTGCATGATCTGCCAGCGCAATTCGGACCACGAGCGCACGGCGCTGCCATTGACGGCAACCACGGTCTCGCCGCCGCGCACGCCGGCGCGGTAGGCGTCCGTCGTTTCGGCCACGGCGCGCAGGCGCGCCGACGGCTCGTCCACGCCATGCATGAAGAGTGCGGCCATCAGGACGATCGCCAGCGCGAAGTTCGACAGCGGGCCGGCGGCGACGATGGCAATGCGCTTCCAGACATTCTGGCGCGTGAATTCACGCGACAGCTCGCTCTTGTCGATCGGGCCGGCGTCGGGATCGCGGCTGTCGAGGAACTTGACGTAGCCGCCCAGCGGCAGCAGCGACACCGCCCACTCGGTCTGGTCGCGCCCGAAGCGGCGCGACCAGACGACGCGCCCCATGCCGATCGAAAAACGCAGCACCTTCACGCCGCAGGCACGCGCCACCAGGTAGTGACCCAGCTCGTGGATCACGATCAGGGGGCCAAGCGCCAGCGCGAACGCCAGCACGGTGTAAAGCAGGGTCATTGGGCGGTATCCGTCAATCAGTGCAGGCTGGCGACCGCATGCGCCGCGGCCTCGCGGGCACGCGCATCCTGGGCCAGCACGGCCTCGATCGACGGCGCCGGGCCGTGCTCGACGGCGTCGAGTGCATGGCGGATGACGCGGTCGATATCGCGAAAACCAATGCGGCGTTCGAGGAACGCGTCCACCGCTACTTCATTGGCAGCGTTGAGCAGTGCCGGGGCCGTGCCGCCGGCGCGCAGCGCGTCGAAGGCCAAAGCCAGGCACGGGAAGCGCGTGAAATCGGGCGGGAAGAACTGCAGCGCCGCCATCTGCGTCAGGTCGAGCTGGGACACGCCCGATGCGATCCGGTCCGGGTATGCCAGCGCGTGCGCGATCGGGGTGCGCATGTCCGGGTTGCCCAGTTGCGCCAGCACCGAACCGTCGACGTACGACACCATCGAGTGGATCACGCTTTGCGGGTGGATCACGACCTCGATCTGGTCGGCCGGCGCGCCGAACAGCCAGTGGGCTTCGATCACTTCGAGGCCCTTGTTCATCATGGTCGCCGAATCCACCGAGATCTTGCGGCCCATGACCCAGTTCGGGTGCTTGCAGGCTTCGTCCGGGGTCACGTCGCCGAGCGTCTCGACGGCGCGGTTCAGGAACGGCCCGCCCGATGCGGTGAGCAGAATCTTGGCCACGCCGGCCGCTGCCGGCACGCGGCCGAAAGCAGCAGGCAGCGACTGGAAGATGGCATTGTGTTCGCTGTCGATCGGCAGCAGCGTGGCGTTGTGCTCGCGCACGGCGTCCATGAACAGCTGGCCGGACATGACCAGCGCTTCCTTGTTCGCCAGCAGAACCTTCTTGCCGGCGCGGGCCGCAGCCAGCGTTGGAGCCAGGCCGGCGGCGCCGACGATGGCGGCCATCACGGTGTCGGTGTCGGCGCTTGACGCGATATCGCACAGCGCCTGCTCGCCGTATTCGACACTGGTGGGCAGGTCAGCGATCAGCACCGCCAGCCGTGCGGCTGCGTCGGCGCTACCGACCACAGCGCGCGCGGGGCGGCAGCTGCGGCAGGCAGCGGCCAGTTCTTCGACGCGGGTATGGGCGCTCAGCGCGTACACCTGGTATTGCTCCGGATGGCGCGCCAGCACGTCGAGGGTCGAGGCGCCGATCGAGCCGGTGGCGCCCAGGATGGTAATGCGTTGCATGTGAACTTCCTTCTAGAGCCAGGTGGCGATCAGCGCCGCCAGTGGCAGGACCGGCACGAGTGCGTCGATCCGGTCCAGCACGCCGCCGTGGCCCGGCAGCAGGTTGCTGCTGTCCTTGGCGCCGGCGCGGCGTTTGAGCTGGGATTCGAACAGGTCGCCAACGACGCTGGCAACCACGATGAGGGCAATCACGGCGAACATGCCGAGCCAGCCCAGGCCCGCCTGCACGCGCACGGCGAACGTGCCGGCGAAGGCTTCGCCGCCGAACAGGACGGTGCAGGCGGCCAGCACCAGCGTGACGAGTCCGCCACCGATGGCGCCCTCCCACGATTTGCCCGGCGAGATGCTCGGCGCCAGCTTGCGCTTGCCAAAGGTCTTGCCGCACACATAGGCAAAGATGTCGGCGGCCCAGACGATCGCCAGCACCGACAGCAGCAGCACGGCCGAATAATTAAACAGGTACACGATGGCCACGAAACAGGCCACCAGCGAGATCGCGTACAGCAAGCTCAGCAAGGTATTGGGCGTGCTCGACAGCGGCGGCAGGCCGAACTTGAGCGTGGGGGCAAAGCGCAGCGCCCACAGCAGCACGCCGATGCCGAACCAGAAGGTTGGATTGCCCTGCTCGCGCACGAAGAACGCATAGGCAAAGGCCAGCGTCCAGGCGCCTGCAATCAAAATCGCGCTACGGGCGCCGGGATTGAACAAGCGAAAACATTCCCAGATCGCGGCGCCGAAAAAGACGCAGGCCACCACCGCAAACGCCGTGTAATTGTTGGAGTACAGAACCGGCAGCAGGACTGCCAGCAGGACGAGTGCGGTGAGAATCCGGGTCTTGAGCATTTAGTTGGTCTTCTTCGCTACTTGGGCGCCGGTCTGGCCAAAGCGCCGTTCGCGCTCCTGGTAGGAGCCAATCGCCTCGTCCAGCGCCTTTGGCGTGAAGTCAGGCCAGAAGGTGTCGGTAAAGTGCAGCTCGGCATATGCCAGCTGCCACAACAGGAAATTCGAAATGCGTTCTTCGCCGCCGGTGCGGATGAACAGGTCGGGCTCAGGCGCATACGCCATCGCCAGGTGCGGCGCCAGCATCTCCTCACTGAACTCGGTGACGCCGGGGTTGGCTTTCACCATCTTGCCGGTTGCCTGCATGATATCCCAGCGCCCGCCATAGTTCGCGCACACGGTGACCGTCAGGCGCGTGTTGCCGGCCGTGCGGCGCTCGGCATTGGCGATCATGTCTTGCAGCTTGGCATCGAAGCGGCTCAGGTCACCCACCACTTTCAGGCGGATATTATTGGCGTGCATCTTGGCGACTTCGCGCTCGAGCGCCGTCACGAACAGGCGCATCAGCAGCGAGACTTCGTCGGCCGGCCGGCGCCAGTTCTCGGACGAGAACGCGAACAGCGTCAGGTACTCGACGCCGCGCTCGACGCAGGCTTCGACCACACCGCGCACGGCTTCGACGCCCTTGACGTGGCCGGCCACGCGCGGCAGCAAGCGTTTGGTTGCCCAGCGGCCATTACCGTCCATGATGATGGCGATATGACGTGGCACGGCGGACGTGACGGGGACGGCGGTGGTCGAGCTTTTGAACATCATATTTCCATAAAACTGCGCCATGAAACTGCGCCATAAAACTTCGCCAGAGAACTAGGCTGCAGAATTGCACCTGGCATTGCGCAATTGGCCAATCATAAGGCACGCGGACCGGCCGCGGCAAGTTGCCGGGGCCGGTCCGCAGGAAAGCCCGGAGGCTTGCCGATGAAATGCCTGCTTACACCGTCAGGATTTCTTTTTCTTTCTCGCTCAGCAGCTTGTCGATGTCGGCCACGGCCTTGTCGGTCAGCTTCTGGATTTCGTCGGACGAACGGCGCTCGTCGTCTTCCGATGCGGTCTTGTCTTTGACCATTTTCTTCAGCGCTTCGTTGGCGTCGCGACGGATATTGCGCACCGCAATTTTCGCGTCTTCACCTTCGGACTTGGTCAGCTTGACCATTTCCTTGCGGCGCTCTTCGGTCAGCGGCGGGGTCGGCACACGGATCATTTCGCCCTGCGACGACGGGTTCAGACCCAGGTCGGCATCGCGGATGGCTTTTTCGATGGCTGCCAGCATCTTCTTTTCGAATGGCTGGACGCCAATCGTGCGGGCATCGACCAGCGTCAGGTTGGCGACCATCGGCAGCGCCGTTGGCGAACCGTAGTAGTCGACCGTGACGTGATCCAGAATGCCGGTGTGGGCGCGGCCGGTACGGACCTTGGCCAGATCGGCGCGCAGGGTTTCGATGGACTTGACCATGCGGTCTTGTGCGTTTTTCTTGACGTCAGCTAAGGACATGCTGCTCTCCTGTTGTTCAGTTAATTTAGACGTGGACCAGTGTACCTTCGTCTTCACCCATGATCACGCGCGTGAGCGCGCCGGGCTTGACGATGGAAAACACCTTGATCGGCAGTTTCTGGTCGCGGCACAGTGCGAACGCGGTGGCGTCCATCACTTGCAGGTGTTTCGAGATCGCTTCGTCGAACGTGATGCTCTCGTAGCGGGTCGCGCTTGGATCCTTGTTAGGATCGGCGCTGTAGACGCCGTCGACCTTGGTGGCTTTCAGGACGATCTCGGCCGAGATTTCGGCGCCGCGCAGGGCGGCAGCCGTGTCGGTCGTGAAGAACGGGTTGCCGGTACCGGCGGCAAACACGACGACCTTGCCTTCTTCCAGATATTGCAGCGCTTTCGGGCGCACGTACGGCTCGACGACCTGCTCGATGGCGATGGCCGACATGACGCGGGCGGTGATACCGACGTGACGCATCGCGTCCGCCAGTGCCAGCGCATTCATGACGGTGGCCAGCATGCCCATGTAGTCGGCGGTCGCGCGGTCCATGCCCTGGGCGCCGGGGGCGACACCGCGGAAGATGTTGCCACCGCCAATGACGACCGCGATCTGCACGCCCAGCTTGGCCACTTCGGCCACGTCGGCCACCATGCGTTCGATGGTGGCGCGGTTGATGCCGAACTGATCGTCGCCCATCAGTGCTTCGCCAGACAGTTTCAGAAGGACACGTTGGTAAGCTGGTTTTGTCATGATGAAGCGGCTCCTTTAAGATGGTTCTGTGGTTCGAATTCGGGGCTGACCGGCGCCTCGTGGGCGGGTCTCATCCGTGCCGGGACGGATGGGATTGTAAAGCGGGTACGGCTTGGGGCGCGCTACGCATGGCGTTTGGCTGCGTAGGGTGGACGGCTTTGCCGTCCACGCGGTGATCGTTGGCCGTGCACTCATCCGGAATGATAACGGAGACGCAATATTCATCCTGCAAAACTTACGTTCGGATACCAAACCAAACCCGCTCCGACCGCCGCCCCATCATCGTGCTGCCAACCACCACCGCGCGGACGGCGTAGCCACCTGCGCGGCCCGATCCACCCTACAAAAACGGGCCTCACGGCCCGTTTGTTTGATTACTGCTTGTTGGCAGCCATCTGTGCTGCGACTTCAGCTGCGAAGTCGTCGACCTTCTTCTCGATGCCCTCGCCCACCACGTACATGGTGAAGCCCTTGACGGTGGTGTTTGCCGCCTTGATCATCTGTTCGATCGACTGCTTGTCGTTCTTGACGAACGCCTGGTTCAGCAGCGAGACTTCTTTCAGGTACTTCTGCACCGAACCGTCGACGCGCTTGGCGACGATGTCAGCCGATTGTGGCTGCTTGCCTTCGGCGACGGCCTTGTCGGCATCTTCCTTGGCTTTCAGTTCAGCGACCGAACGCTCTTTTTCGATCATTTCTGCTGGAACTTGCTCCGACGACAGAGCGACTGGCTTCATGGCAGCGATGTGCATGGCCAGGTCCTTGCCGACTTGCTCGTCCGCACCTTCGAAATCGACGATCACGCCGATACGGGTGCCGTGCAGGTACGACGCCAGCTTGCCAGTGGTTTCGAAACGCTGGAAACGACGCACGGTCATGTTCTCGCCGATCTTGCCGATCAGGGCAGTACGGACGTCGTCGAAAGTACCGCCTTCGTGCGGCAGGGCTGCCAGTGCAGCGACGTCAGCCGGGTTGTTTTCGGCGACCAGGCGTGCTGCCAGGTTGACCATGGCCAGGAAATCGTCGTTCTTCGCGACGAAGTCGGTTTCGCTGTTGACTTCGACGAGCGCGCCGACGTTGCCCGAAATATAGGTAGCCACGACGCCTTCGGCAGTCACGCGTGCCGATGCCTTCGATGCCTTGCCGCCCAGCTTGACGCGCAGGATTTCTTCAGCACGACCCATGTCGCCGTCGGCTTCGGTCAGTGCTTTTTTGCATTCCATCATTGGTGCATCGGTCTTGGCGCGCAGTTCGCCAACCATTGCTGCAGTAATAGCTGCCATAGTGTGTTCTCCTAAATGTGTATCCAGGGGCGCAGTCCGCTCAAATTGTGCGTCCTGCAAGTATTTAGCTTAAAAAAAGGGGGGCTCGACAGTCCGGCGCCCCCTTCTATGTGGCAGCAGGCACATGGCCTGCTATCACTTATGCCTGCTCGGAAACTTCGACGAAGTCGTCGCCGCCGGCTGCCTTGACCATGTCAGCCACTTCGTTGGTCGCGCTGGCGCGGCCTTCGATGATCGCATCGGCAACGCCGCGTGCGTACAGGCTGATGGCTTTCGACGAGTCGTCGTTACCCGGGATGATGTGGGTGACGCCTTCTGGCGAGTGGTTGGTATCGACGATGCCGATGACCGGGATGCCCAGCTTGCCGGCTTCGGTGATCGTACCTTTGTGGTAGCCGACGTCAACGACGAAGATCGCGTCTGGCACGCCGCCCAGATCCTTGATACCGCCGATCGACTTTTGCAGCTTGATCATTTCGCGCGAGAACATCAGCGCTTCTTTCTTCGACATCTTCTCGACCGAGCCGTCTTCGACCAGGACTTCCATTTCCTTCAGGCGCTTGATCGACGTCTTGATGGTCTTGAAGTTGGTCAGCATGCCGCCGAGCCAGCGCTGGTCGACGTATGGGACGCCGGCGCGTTGCGCTTCAGCTGCGATGATGTCGCGAGCCTGACGCTTGGTGCCGACCATCAGGATCGTGCCGCGGTTGGCGGAGATCTGCTTGATGGTTTTCATCGCATCCTGATACATCGCCATGGTTTTTTCCAGGTTGATGATGTGGATCTTGTTGCGATGACCGAAGATGAACGGTGCCATCTTTGGATTCCAGAAACGGGTCTGGTGGCCGAAGTGAATACCGGCTTCCAGCATTTCGCGCATAGTAACGGACATGTAATTCTCCAGGGTTGGGTCTTGAATGTGGCCAGTCACCAAGCAGGCACCCTTTTAGGGCCACATTCGCGATTTCTATCAATTAAAAAACTTTATTTTTACAACGTTGCACGATGCGAATCCGAGCAACCCGAGATTCTAGCGGAATTGTCAGCATTATTCAAGCGTGCAATCGCAGCCCGGCCAGGCAGGCGCCTCCCGCTGCCTTACAGCAGCGGCGCGACATCCCTTATAATGGCGGCCATACTGCCCCGACCATTGCCACCCCGGTCGCCGGGCGCTCACCCGATATCACGCAGGATACGACTCTCCTATGGCCACCATCATCAAGACCCTCGAAGAAATCGACGGCATGCGCGTCGCTTGCCGCCTCGGCTCGGAAGTGCTGGACTATATCACTCCGTTCGTCAAGCCCGGCGTCACCACCGGCGAGCTCGACCGCCTGGCGTACGAATACATGGTCAACGTGCAAGGCACGATCCCGGCCACGCTCAACTACGCCCCGCCCGGCTACCCGCCATTCCCGGGCTCGATCTGCGCCTCGCTCAACGACGTCATCTGCCACGGCATCCCGGGCGACCGCGTGCTCAAGAGCGGCGATGCGCTGAACATCGACATCACGCCGATCACCAAGGAAGGCTTCCACGGCGACAACAGCCGCATGTACCTGGTCGGCGAACCGTCGATCATGGCGCGCCGCCTGTCCGAAGTCACCTTCGAGTGCATGTGGCTGGGCATCGCCGCCGTCAAGCCGGGCAAGCACCTGGGCGACATCGGTTACGCGATCCAGCAGCACGCCGAAAAGAACGGCTACAGCGTCGTGCGCGAATTCTGCGGCCATGGCGTGGGGCGCTCGTTCCATGAAGAGCCGCAAGTGCTGCACTACGGCCGCCCGGGCACGCTCGAAGTCCTGCAACCCGGCATGATCTTCACGATCGAGCCGATGATCAATGCCGGCAAGCGCGACATCAAGGAAATGCCGGACGGCTGGACCATCAAGACGAAAGACCGCAGCCTGTCGGCGCAGTGGGAACACACGGTGCTGGTTACCGAGACCGGCGTCGAAGTCTTGACGCTGTCGGCCGGCAGCCCGCCGCCACCGGCGATCGCCCTGCCGCTGCTCGGGCCGGATTTCGCCGCGTTTGCCCCTGCCGCTGCGGCGGCATAAGGAGCCGGCCATGGGTCACGCCGAACGCCTGGACACTGTCCGCACCACGCTGCGCCAGCGCCTCAAGAATGAGCGCCAGCTCGTGTTCCAGGCGTTCCACGAAGACGGCATGCCCGAAAAACTGCTGCGCAACCTGCGCCAGGTCGTCGATGCGGTGCTGATCGACGCCTGGCAGGCGGCCGGCCTGCCTGCCGGCACCGCGCTGGTAGGCGTGGGCGGCTACGGGCGCGGCGAGCTGTTTCCGTACTCCGACGTCGACCTCCTGATCCTGCTCGCCGCCCCGCCGGACGCGATCACGCAGGCGCGCCTCGAAGGCCTGGTCCAGCTGCTGTGGGACCTGGGTCTGGAGATCGGCCACAGCATCCGCACGGTCGACGAATGCCTGATCGAATCCGCGGCCGACATCACGGTGCAAACGAGCCTGCTCGAAGCGCGCCTGGTCACCGGCAACGAGCCGCTGTTCGACACGCTGCAGCAGCGCTACCGCGAGGCGCTCGACCCGCAGGCGTTCTTCCGGGCCAAGACGGCCGAGATGCGCCTGCGTCACGCCAAGCACGAATACACGGCGTTCGCGCTCGAACCGAACGTCAAGGAAAGCCCTGGCGCGCTGCGCGACCTGCAGGTGATCATGTGGGTGGCCAAGGCCGCCGGCCTGGCCGACAGCTGGGGCCAGCTCGCCACGCGCGAGCTGATCACGCGCATGGAAGCGCGCCAGCTGATGGAAAAGGAAAGCGCCTTCAAGGACATCCGCATCCGCCTGCACCTGCATACCAAGCGCCGCGAAGACCGGCTGGTGTTCGACGTGCAGACGGCGATTGCCAACACGCTTGGCCTGGTCGAGACTGACGATGGCCCGAACGTGCGCCGCCCGAGCGAATTGCTGATGCAGCGCTACTACTGGGCCGCCAAGACCGTCACGCAGCTCAACACGATCCTGCTGCAGAATATCGAGGCCCAGCTATTCCCACAGCCGGCCGTCGCCTTCCCGATCAGCGCCCACTTTTTACAGATGGGGAACCTGATCGACATCGCGCAGGACGACACGTTCCAGCAGACGCCCACGGCGATCCTCGAACTGTTCGTCGTGATGACCGAGCGCCACGACATCAAGGGCATGACGGCGCGCGCCACCCGCGCACTGTGGCATGCCCGCACCCAGATCGACGACGCGTATCGCGCCGATCCGGTCAACAAGGCGCTGTTCCTGCGCGTGCTGCAGGCGCCGCGCGGCATGGTGCATGCGCTGCGCCGCATGAACGAATTCGGCATCCTGGGCCGCTACCTGCCGGCGTTTCGCAAGATCGTCGGGCAGATGCAGCACGACCTGTTCCACGCTTACACGGTCGACCAGCACATCATGATGGTGGTACGTAACCTGCGCCGCTTCACGATGCCTGAACACGCGCACGAATACCCGTTCTGCAGCCAGCTGATTGCCGACTTCCGCGACCGCTGGGTGCTGTACGTGGCCGCGCTGTTCCACGATATCGCCAAGGGGCGCGGGGGCGACCACTCCAAACTCGGCATGGACGACGCGCGCCAGTTCTGCAGCAGCCATGGCATGACCGAGGCCGATACCGAACTGGTGGTATTCCTCGTCGAGCAGCACCTGACGATGTCGCAGGTCGCGCAAAAGCAGGACCTGTCCGATCCCGACGTCATCGCGGCGTTTGCCGTGGTCGTCAAGGACGAACGGCACCTGACGGCGCTGTATCTGCTGACCGTGGCCGACATCCGAGGCACCAGCCCGAAGGTCTGGAACGCGTGGAAGGCCAAGCTGCTGGAAGACCTGTACAAGACGACGCTGCGCGTGCTGGGGGGCGAGCCGCATTCGGCCGACCGCGAGCTGCGCGCACGCCAGAAAGAGGCGCTGGCCACGCTGCGCCTGTTCGGCCTGCCAATCGATGCGCACGAAGCGTTGTGGAAGCAGCTGGACGTCGCGTACTTCTTGCGCCACGACGCCTCCGACATCGCCTGGCAGACGCGCGCCCTGCACGACAAGGTCGACAGCGACAAGCCCGTAGTGCGGGTACGCCTGGCGCCGATCGGCGAAGGCCTGCAGGTGGCCGTGTACATCAAGGATCAACCCGACCTGTTCGCGCGCATCTGCAGCTACTTCGACCGCAAGGATTTCTCGATCCTCGACGCCAAGATCCACACCACGCGCCACGGCTACGCGCTCGACAGCTTCATGGTGGCCGACGAACACTTCGCCGGCAGCTACCGCGACATCATCAACCTGATCGAGCACGAACTGAGCGCGCTGCTGGTGTCGCAGGAACCGCTGCCGCCGCCGTGCCGCGGACGCCTGTCGCGCATGTCGCGCACGTTCCCGATCACGCCAACGGTCGAAGTGCGGCCCGACGAACGGGGCCAGTTCCACGTGCTGTCGATCGCCGCCAACGATCGTATGGGCCTGCTGTATGCGGTATCGAGCGTGCTGACGCGCTACCGCATCAACCTGCACACCGCCAAGATCATGACACTGGGCGAGCGCGTCGAAGACGTATTCCTCGTCGACGGCCCTGCCCTGAACAACCCGCGCATCCAGGTCCAGCTCGAAACGGACCTGCTTGACGCGCTCAAGATCTGATTTACTCCTCCACCGAAAAGCTTTGACCATGACCGAACCGCTCCGCCTCTCCAAACGAATGTCCGAACTGGGCCTGTGCTCGCGCCGCGAGGCCGATGAATGGATCGCGCGCGGCTGGGTGCGGGTGGATGGCCAGGTGGTGTCGGAGCTAGGCAGCAAGGTGCTGCCGACGCAGCGCATCACGGTCGAGCGCCAGGCCGCTGCCGAGCAGTCCAAGCGCGTCACGGTGCTGATCCACAAACCGGTCGGCTACGTCAGCGGCCAGGCAGAAGACGGCTACACGCCGGCCGTGGCGCTGATCCGGCCCGAGAACCGCTGGGCCGACGACCCTTCGACAGAGCAGTTCCACCCGACCCAGCTGCGCAGCCTCGTGCCGTGCGGGCGCCTGGACATCGACTCAGTGGGCTTGCTGGTGCTGTCGCAGGACGGCCGCATCGCCAAGCAGCTCATTGGCGAGACGACGTCCATCGAAAAGGAATATCTGGTGCGCGTGGAGTACACGAAGCCGGGCACGCTGCCGGACAGTGAACTCAAGAAGCTCAAGCACGGCCTGTGGATGGATGGCAAACCGCTGCTGCCGGCCAAGGTGCGCTGGCAGAACGAAGACCAGCTGAGCTTCACGCTGAAGGAAGGCCGCAAACGCCAGATCCGGCGCATGTGCGACATGGTGGGCCTGAAGGTACTGGGCCTGAAGCGCGTGCGGATCGGCCGCGTCAAGCTGGGCGACCTGCCAGTTGGGCAGTGGCGGTATCTGACGCCGGAAGAAGGGTTTTAAGCCTTCAGACGCAATGTTGGCCGATCTTACGCAATCAGATCACAGCCGGGGTCAGGTCTGACATTCGGACACGAACTCAGCTTTAGTCACGTCCAATCACAGCCGGGGTCAGGTCTGACATTCGGACACGAACTCAGCCTTAGTCACGTCCGATAGTGGCATGACCAGCATTAGCATTGCAATGTGAAGCTACTTCCGACTAACCCGGCTCCCCGGCTGCCGAGGTCGTGTCCGAATGTCAGACCTGACCCCGGCTTTTTTTTGCTGCAGGCAGGTTATGGTAGCGGCGCATCCTCGGCCACCAGTCCCTCGGTGCGCAGCGCTTCCCAGAACGCCTTCGGAATCGCCATTTCCATCAACACCGCATTGCGCCGCAGGTGCTCCGGGCTGCTCGCGCCGGGAATGGTCGCGGCCACCACCGGGTGCGCCAGGCCGAACTGCAGCGCGGCGGCAGCCAGGTCGACGCCGTGGTCGACCGCTACTTTGCGCAAGCGGTCGCGCTGCGCCAGCTTGTCCGCATCGGCCGGGCCGTAATCGTAATTCGGCCCGCCCGCCAGGAAGCCGGAGTTGAACGGTCCGCCGATGACAACCTTCGCGCCGCGCTCGGCGCACAGTGGGAACAGCTCGGCCAGCGGCGTCGTTTCCATCAGCGTGTAGCGCCCGGCCAGCAGGAAGATATCGGGATCGGCGTCGCGCAGCGCGCGCAAGCATGGTTCGACCGTGTTGACGCCCAGGCCCCAGGCCTTGATGACGCCCTCTTCGCGCAGCTTCGTCAAACCTTCGAAGGCGCCGCCCGGACCGGACGCGATCCGGTAGTAGTGGTCGAACTGGTCGCCGAACATGTCGGGCGACAGGTCGTGCACGTAGACGATGTCGATGGACGCCAGGGCCATGCGCTGCAGGCTGTCTTCCACCGAGCGGCGCGCGCCGTCGGCCGTGTAGTCGATGACTCGCTTGAATGGCAAGGCGCCGACGAACGGCGCGGCGATTTCGCCCGGGCTGGATGGGGCCAGCAGGCGCCCGACCTTGGTGGAGAGCGTGTAGTCGGCGCGCGGGCGGCGGCGCAATGCGTGCCCGAAGCGGTGTTCGGACAGGCCGGCGCCGTAGTGCGGCGCAGTGTCGAAGTAGCGGATGCCGGCGTCCCATGCGGCGTCGGCGGTCGCCTGGGCTGCTTCGTCGCTGGTGGCGTGGTACATGTCGCCAAAGCCCGTGCCGCCCAGGCCCAGGCGGGTGATCGGTTGATATCGTTGCGTCATGGTGTGTCCTTTGTGCGTGAATCAGACACAAATTCTGCCTGACGCACTCGGACGCCGTCGCACAGCAGGCTAGCGCCGGCGCCGTTCGATCTGCACCAGCGCCGCGCCCAGCACCTCGAGGTCGACCGGTTTGGCGAACAGGTCGTGAAAGCCCGCGGCGCGTGCTTCGGCGCGGTCTTTCTCCTGCGCATAGCCGGTGACGGCGATCAGGATCGCATGGTCGGTCCCGGGCCTGGCGCGCAGCGCCCGCGCCAGCTCGAACCCATTCATCTCGGGCAGGCCGATATCGAGCAGGCACACGTCCGGCTCGAACGCCGGCAACGCTTCCAGCGCGGCGCGCGCCGAGTGGGCAACCGACACCGTGTGGCCCAGCGTCTCGAGCAGCAGCGCCAGCGTCACGGCGGCGTCTTCGTTGTCATCCACCACGCCGATGCGCAGCGCGGCCGGATTGCCCTGCGGCGCATCGGTCCCGATAGCCGGCGCGGCGGCGGCCGCGCGCGCCGACAGCGGCAGCGTGACCCGGAACGTGCTGCCGCAACCCGGGCCGTCGCTGGCGGCAGTCACTTCGCCGCCATGCAGCTTGAGCAGGCTGCGCACGAGCGCCAGGCCGATGCCCAGGCCACCCTGGCTGCGATCCAGCCCGCGCGTGCCCTGCGAGAACAGGTCGAATGCGCTGGCGATCAGTTCGGGCGACATGCCGATGCCGTCGTCGCGGATCGTCACATCGATCGACGCGCCGCGCGTGGCCAGGCGCACCTCGATGCGCCCGCCCTCAAGGGTGTACTTGGCCGCGTTACTGAGCAAATTGGTCATGACCTGTACCAGGCGCTTGCGGTCGCCAACGACCAGCGCTGGCGCCGGCATCGCCTCCAGCACCAGCCGGTGGCCGTGCTTCTCGATCAGCGGCCGCACCTGTTCGACCGCGTCGGCCAGGACATCCTTCAGGTCGAGTTCAACGAATTCGAGTTCCACCTTGCCGCGCGTGACGCGCGATACGTCGAGCAGGTCGTCGATCAGGGACGTCATGTGGCCCGCCTGGCGCGCGATGATGTCGGCAGCGCGCTGCACCATGCTTGGCTGCAGCTCGAAATTCGACAGCATCGTGGCCGCCGAGACGATCGGCGCCAGCGGGTTGCGCAGTTCGTGCGCAAGCATCGCCAGGAATTCGTCCTTGCGCTGGTCAGCGCGACGCAGCGCTTCGTTCAGCGCTTCCTGGTCCGTCAGCGCCCGACGGAGTTCGATCTGGCTCATGACCTGGTGCGCCATCGTCGTGAGCATGAACTGCTGCTGCTCGGTCAACCCTTCCGGCCGCGGTTTCTTGTCGAGCACGCACAGGGTGCCGAGCGGTACGCCGTCGCGCGTGCGCAGCACGGCGCCGGCGTAAAAGCGCAGGCCGCCATCGGCCGTGACGAGCGGATTGCAGCTGAAGCGGGGATCGTCCTGGGTGTCGGGCACGATCATCTGCTCTTGCTCCAGCAGCGCGTGGCGGCAGATCGAGTTATCGAGCGGCATTTCGCGCGTGCCCAGGCCGATCTCCGACTTGAACCACTGGCGTCCGCGCGCGATCAGGTTGACGGCAGCAATCGGCGCGTCGAGCAGCTGGCTGACCAGGCGCACCACGTCATCGAACGAGCGTTCCGGCGGCGTATCGAGGATGCCGAAGGAATCGAGGACGGCAAGGCGTGCATCTTCATCGAAGTTGGCAGAATTGGACGTCATCGCGGGAAAGCTTCAAGTGGCACGGTAAAAGGAAGCCGGCATCGGCATAGTGGAAAAGCATGATCGACAGGCACAGACGTGCCTGCCGGCCAGCCATTATAAGTACCAAACCGCTGTCCTGCATGTGCATGGCGTCCACGAAACTGTGCATGCCCGCCGTGGCGGGGCGCTAGTTGCGGTTGCGATCGGCGAGAAACTGGATGGCGCGGGGATGCTGCGGGTTGGCGAAGAAGTCGCCGGGCGCGCCCTTCTCGAGGATTTTACCTTCGGCCATGAACCAGATGCGGTCGGCCACGTCGCGCGCAAACCCCATCTCGTGGGTCACGCAGACCATCGTCATGCCTTGTTTTGCCAGCGAGCGCATCACCTGCAGCACCTCGCCCACCATCTCCGGATCGAGCGCGCTGGTGGGCTCGTCGAACAGCATGATCGACGGCCGCATGGCCAGCGCGCGGGCAATCGCCACGCGCTGCTGCTGGCCGCCCGACAGCGCGTCCGGATAGGCATCGGCCTTGTGGGCCAGACCCACCTGGTCGAGCAGCGCCATCGCCTGTTCCCTGGCTTCGGCCTTGCTGGCGCGCCCCAGCTGCACCGGCGCCAGCATGCAGTTCTCGAGCGCCGTCAGGTGCGGGAACAGGTTGAATTGCTGGAACACGAAGCCGATGCCGGCGCGCAGCGCGTTCACGTCGAAGCCTTTGGCGTGGATGTCGCGCCCGTCGATGGCGATACGGCCACCGTCGATGTCTTCAAGCCGGTTGAGCGTGCGGATCAGCGTCGACTTGCCCGAGCCCGATGGCCCGCACACGACCAGGACTTCGTTTTTTTCCACGCGCTCGGTGATCCCCACCAGCGCGTGGTAGTCACCGTAATACTTGTTGACGTTATCGAGAACGATCATCGTTCGCTTCTTTCAGAAATTCAGTGCGCCCCGACGGGCCGCCGCTGCAGGCGCCGTTCGAGCAGGAAGGCCAGGCGCGACAGGCCGAAGCACAGCAAAAAATAGGTCAGCGCCAGGATCAGGTACACCTCCACCGATCGGGTGAACACGAGTGTGTTGATCTGGGTGGCGATGAACGAGACTTCCGACAGGCCGATGATGTAGCCAAGCGAGGTCGCCTTGATCGTCGAGACCAGCTGGTTGACGATCGACGGCAGGCCGTGACGCAAGGTCTGCGGCAGCACGACATGGCGCAACGACTGGCCGTAGCCCAGGCCCAGCGAACGGGCGCTTTCGAGCTGCCCTTTCGGCAGCGCGCGGATGCCTGCCGCCACGATCTCGGCCAGGTACACGCTATCGAACACTACCAGCACGATCAGCATCGTCGCGGCCTGCGAGGTCTTCACGCCGGTCACCGCTGGCAGGAAGAAGTACACCCAGAACAGCACCAGCAGCAGCGGCACGGCGCGCACGAGCTGCACGAACGCGCCCACGGGCAGGCTGATGGCACGGCGGTGGCTGACGCGCGCGATGCCGAGCAGCAGGCCAAGCGGCATGGCCAGCACCAGCGCGGCGCCGGACAGCAGGATGGTCAGCACCAGACCGCCCAGCGGGCCGTCCGGGTATTGGCCGACCAGGAAGTACAGCCAGTAGGTATCGATCAGTTCCAGCATCGGGACGCTTTCATGGTCAGGCCGCCGTGCGCACCGGATAGCGGCGCTGGAACAGGTAGGCCGCCGCCGAAATGAGCAGCGAGACGGTCAGGTAAGCCAGCGTGGCGAAGGTGAACGCCTCGAGGCTGCGAAAGCTCGCCGTCTCGACGCGCGCGGCCTGGTACATCATCTCGGCTGCGCCGATCACGGTGGCCACGCTGGTGTCCTTCCACAGATTGACCGTTTGCGACAGCAGCGGCGGCACCGAAGCGCGCAGTGCCTGCGGCAGCAGCACGAGGCGCACCGCCGCGGCGCGCCCCAGGCCCAGCGAACGGGCTGCTTCGAGCTGGGTCGCGGGGACCGCGCGGATACCGCTGCGGATATCCTCGGCCATGTGCACGCCGCTGTAGAGCGTGAGCGCGATGACGGCGCACACCACTTCGGGATTGTTCGCGTACAGGATCTCGCGCAGTCCCTCGGGCAGCAGCTCGGGGAAGGCAAAATACCAGAACAGCAGGTGCGCCAGCAGCGGCACATTGCGGATCGATTCGACGAGTGTGGTGCCGACCGCGCGCAGCAGCCTGGTCGTCGAGGTGCGCATCACCGCCACCAGCGCGCCGAACGGCAGCGCGAAGGCGAAGCTGATCACGGTCAGCTGGATCGACAGGATGAAGCCCTGCACCAGCCAGTCGTGGTACTCACCGGATTGCAGGATGGTCGGATCGAACAGCGCCAAGGTCAGATCTTGTCAGTGCTGATCTTGAAGGTGCGCTTGGCGATATTGGCACGCGTGCCGGGGCCATACCACTTGACGAACAGGTCTTCGGCCGCGCCATTGGCTTCGAGCTCGCGCAGCGCCTGGTCGACGACCGTCTTGAGACCCGCCTCGCCCTTGCGCAGGCCAAGGGCAATCGGCTCGACGCCGATGGATTGCGGCAGGATCACGAAGTCCTTTGCAGCCGGACCCAGTTTGCCGTAGTCGGCCAGCAGCGACGACTCATCATTGACGTAGGCCGCGCCTTTGCCTTGGCGCAGTGCCTGGAACGCTTGCTGGGTATTTTCGAAGGTGACGATACTGGCCGTCGGCACGGCCTTTTTCATATTGGTTTCCTGGGTGCCGCCGCGAACGGTGACGACCTTCTTGCCCGCCAGTTGCGGCAGCGCCGTGATGCCACTGCTCTTGCGCACCATGACCTTGGAACCGGTGACGAAGTGCGTCAGCGCGAAATCGACCTGCGCTTCGCGCTCCTTGTTGTGCGTGAGCGTGGCGGCCAGGATGTCGACGTGGCCCTGCTGCAGCTCGGGGATGCGGGCCGACACGGCCAGCTGCTTGAACACCGGCTTGACGCCGATTTTCTTGGCCACGGCGGTGGCGACGTCGATCTCGTAGCCCACCAGCTGGCGCGTCTTCGGATCGATGAAGCTGTTCGGCTCGTCGGTGCCGAGCACCCCGAACACGATCTGGCCTTTTTTCTTGATGTCGGCCAGCTGGTCGGCGTGCGCCATACCCATGGTGAGCGAACTACCCAGCGCAACGGCGCACAGGATGAGGGAACGGCGGTTGATCATGCAAAATCTCCAGCAACAATATTCGATGATCGTAGTATAGAACAAACACTTATATGAGAAAACGAACAATTCGCCATAAGATAATACTGTTTTGCGTATATGTACCGACGCGCGTCCAATAAGGCGTGCGACTGATTTCACGCAATATTGTCATAATGACCCGTCACAAATGCGGAACACCCCATGCTGCTCGCCACCTACAACGTCAACAGTATCAACAGCAGGCTGGACGCCCTCTTGCACTATCTCGAGGAGCGCAAGCCGGACGTCGTGTGTCTGCAAGAACTCAAGGCGCCGCAGGAGAAATTTCCGATCGCGGCGATCGAAGCGGCCGGCTACCACGCGCTGTGGCAGGGGCAGAAAAGCTGGAATGGCGTCGCGATCGTCACGCGCGAACCGGCCCAGGAAGTGCAGCGCGGCTTGCCGGGCGACGACGCCGACGAGCAAAGCCGCTACCTCGAGGTGGCCTACCAGGGCATCCTGATCGCCTGCCTGTACCTGCCAAACGGGAATCCGGCACCTGGCCCCAAATACGATTACAAGCTGGCCTGGATGGAGCGCCTGCGCCTGCGCGGCCTGGAGCTGCTCGCGGCCGGCGTGCCGGCCGTGCTGGCCGGCGACTTCAATGTGATCCCGACCGAGCGCGATGTCTACAAGCCCGAACGCTGGGTCGACGACGCGCTGTTCCGGGACGAGACCCGCGCTGCCTTCGGGCGCCTGATGGAACAGGGCTGGCTCGATTCGCTGCGCGCGCTGCATCCGGACGAGACGATCTATACGTTCTGGGATTACTTCCGCAACGCGTTCGGCCGCGACGCTGGCCTGCGCATCGACCATCTGCTGCTCAGCCCTGCGCTGGCGCCGGCGCTCAAGGCGGCCGGCGTGGACAAATTCATGCGCGGGCGCGAGAAACCCAGCGACCACACGCCGACCTGGATTGAGCTCGACCTGACCAAAATTCCGAACAAATCCGCCTGACCCAATTCACGACGGCGCCCCCATCCATGCGCCGCGACCACCACCATAAGGAATCCTCATGAAAAAACTGCTCATTCTCGCCGCCGCCCTCGCCCTGCCGATCGGCGCGCAAGCTGTCTCGATGCCCGGCTTCTGCGCCAAGGGCATCGGCTCGGCCGAAGCCAAGGTCTGCGGCCATCCCGGCTCCGCCGAATCGGAAGGCCTGATCTACGCGATGTACCGCGCAGCGCTGGAAAAAATCGATGCCGGCGCCGGCAAGACCCTGCAGGAACAGCACACCAAGTGGTGGGACGGCGTCAAGCAGTGCGCCGATGCCAAGGACATGACCACCTGCATCAACAATGCCTATGGCACCCGCGCCATGCAGCTGCAGACGGCCTACAAGGTCACCAAGGCCAAGGGCCCGGTGAAGTACACCTGCAGCGACAAGAGCAAGATCACCGCGTTCTTCCTCGAAACCACGCCAGCGTCGATGGTCGCAGCGCGCAACAAGGAGCACGTGCTGCTGCGCGGCGAGCCAAGCGACAACGGCGTCGCCTACGGCAACCGCGGCGAACAGTTCAAGGAACAAAATGGCAAGGTCACCATCAAGTGGGGCGAGAACGCCAAGGAACTGAGCTGCAAGAAGGCGTAATGTCTGCTTGACCCCGCGCTGCGGGATGCTTGACGAAGGGCGAACATGCGCTATGCTGTTCGCCCTTTCTTCATCTTGCCGCCACCATGCTTTCGCCCGAACAGCTCTTCGGTTTTCTTGCCGCCGCCATCCTGATCACGCTCTCTCCCGGGCCCGACAATCTGATGGTGCTCAGCACCGGCATCGCCAAGGGGCGCCTGCGCGGCATGGCCTTCGGGCTTGGCTGCGCCTTCGGTTGCCTGAGTCACACGCTGCTGGCCGTCATCGGCGTGAGTGCGCTGATCGCGGCGTCGCCGACGGCGTTCACGGCGCTCAAGGTCGCCGGTGGTCTGTACCTGATCTGGATGGGCTGGGGCGCGATTCGCAGCCGTGGCGGTGCGCGCGTCTCTGCCGAAGGATTGTCGAACGAACCGGCACGGCGCCTGTTCGCCAAAGGCCTGGTGGCGGCGGCGATCAATCCGAAGGTGGTGCTGTTCTTCCTGTCGTTCCTGCCGCAATTCGTCGTTGCGGCGCGCGGCGACGCCAATCTGCAGATCGGCGTGCTGGGACTGGTCTTCACGCTGCAGGCGGCCGTGATCTTCGGCCTGCTCGGCTACTTTTCGGGCACGATCGGCGGGTGGCTCAATCGCACCCCCTCGGCCGGCATGTGGCTCGACCGGATCGCGGGGGCGGTGTTCATCGGACTGGGGCTGCGTTTGATCGTGGCCCGGTAGTCACAGCATCGTTATGCCGACGGCTCGTGGATCGGGCAGCGGTTGAACTCCGAGCGGAATTCGCGCGACGTGGCCATCACCTGGCGCCGCGCGCGGTTGACTGACCCGAGCGGGCGGTGCTCGACGAGGCAGTTCCACTGGTCGTAGGCGATTTCGTCTTCCAGCTTTTCCAGCGACGCGTCCCAGCTCGTTTGCGGGGCCAGGCGCACGCGCGCCACGGCGATGAACGGGCTCAGTTCCTGTGGCCATTCGACCGAGGCATCCTCGATCGGCATCTTCTCGACATCGACGTTCAACTGCACGCGCAGTTCCCACTCGCCGCCCTGCGATGCGAAGTGCGAGCCAATCGCGTGACGCTGCGCGTCGTCCTCGGTCTTGATCGATGCGCCATCGAGCGCCAGCAGTTCAGGCGCCACGGGCGCCAGCGACAGCTTGGCCATGTACTGGCCGTACAGGTACGGCGTCTGGCTGAAGTAGGTTTCGCCCAGCGGATGGTGCTGCGGCTCGCCGCCCAGCGCCTTGAGCATGCCGCTCTCGCCACCGACCGCTTCCAGCGCGTTTTCGGCGGTGCGCAGCACGGCCGAGATGATCTTTTTGCCGGTCTCGGACGCGTTGGTCGTCGCTGCCAGCATCTTCACGCTCTTGAGGAAACCCTGCGGATCGGGCGCCGAGAACACCGGCCCATTCACCATCAGGAAGTCCTGCGAGTTGCCGCTCTTGGCCGAGTCGAAGCGCTCGCCCGGCACGTTCAGCACTTTCATCGCCACCGCGCGGTGGGTCGAAACGCCATCTGGCAGCTGCTCGGCCGGTGGCGATGACCATCGCAGCAGCACGTCATAGGTGCCGGCCTTGCCGAACAGGCCCTGGGCCAGTTGCGGCGGCAGGTTGTCCAGCACGGTCAGCTTGCCGCGCACCAGGGCGTGGCCCTTGGCGTGGACGGCGCGGCTGGCGTGGCCTTCGGCATCCGCCACCTTCTTGGCCATATTGGCAAACACGGTTTGCAGCGCGTGGATGGTCTCGGATTCGTCGAGGCCGACGTGTTCGAACTCGCTGCGAAATACAAGGGGATTGGCTGGTGCGGTGGTCGTCATGGGGGGCTCCTGAAATGAAGCCTCCAATGTAGCGAACTTCGCCCATGCGCGATGTTCGCCAGAGCACCGTCCCGACCACGCGCCGTTACAACGTGACGATCACCTGCGCCGCCTGGGCGGCTTTGGCCGCGACAGGCACTTCCAGCAGGTGCTGCTGGGCGTTGAACACGAAGCGCACAGCGCGTCCGTCGACGGTCACCGCCCGCGGTTTAGCCGCCACGTTGTGCACCTTCAGCGAAAAGCCCCGTGGGACGGCGGTCATCGCCTTACCGGTTTCAGTGGCAAAGCCGATCTCGAGCTGCGCCTTGCCATCTGCTTCGCCCAGGCGGCTGGCAAAGCGCACGATCTCGTACTTGCCCGCGGCGAAGGCGCCGGCCGTCTCGCCATCGTCGTCATACAGCTTGCCGCTGGAGGACTTGACCGACGCATCGTGGTAGTAGTGCAGATCGATCTGACGGCCCGTGTAGTCGCGCGTGGTCTGGACCACCTTCGCCATCGGCACGAACGCGCCGGCACGCACATAGACGGGGATATTGGCGTCGACCGGGCGCACGGTTTCCAGGATGCCGCCCTTGTGCGCCTGGCCCGTATGGAAGTCGAACCACACGCTGCCCGTGGTCGGGAAGTACACCTCGGCGCGCGTGGCGCCCGGCTTGACGATCGGCGTGACGAGGAAATCCGGGCCCCACAGATAGGTCGACGAGCGCTCGATCGGCTGGGCCGGATCGGTCTCGACGAACATCAGGGGGCGCATCAACGGCATGCCGGTCTGCTGGTTGTCGAAGGCGATCGTGTAGTTATACGGCAGCATCGCGTAGCGCAGCCATACCGCTTCGCGCGCCAGCACCTTGGTGCGTTCCGAGCGCAGCACCGGTTCGGACGCCACCGCCTCTTGCGCATGCGGGCGGAAGATCGGCTGGAACACGCCGTACTGCAGCCAGCGCACGTACAGTTCGTCGTCGAGCACCGCACCGGCAAAGCCGCCCAGGTCCGAGTGCATGTAGGCCAGGCCCTGCATGCCCATCTGCAGCGAGATTTCCATCTGCGACTGCAGGCCGCCCCAGCTGCGGCTGACGTCACCCGACCACGGGATCATGCCGAAGCGCTGCGAGCCCGAGTAACCGGCGCGCATCAGGATGAACGGGCGCTCGGCCGGGAATTCACGCCCGTAGCCTTCCGCGATCAGGCGCGCCCAGTCGTGACCGTAGATATTGTGGACCTGGTCCGCCGTGCCCGTGCCGTGCACCAGGTTCGACGGATGCAGTTCCGGCTCGCCCAGGTCGCCCCACCAGCCCGTGACGCCGCCCTTTTTCAGGTCGCGGTAGATGTTCCACCACCAGTCGCGCCCTTCCTTTTTGTACAGGTCGATCAGGCCCGTGTTACCGAAGTAGAAGTCATACGTGGCCGGCTTGCCGGCGCTGTCCAGCGCCAGCACGTTCTTGTCGACCGCTTCCTGCCAGCGCTTGGACGTGGTCAGCACGAACGGTTCGGTGATGACGACCGTCTTGACGCCCCTGGCCTTGAAGTCGGCCATCATTTTTTCGGCGTGCGGGAACGTGTCGCGGTCCCAGTCCATATTGCCCATCGTGCCCTGCACCGTCTTGCCGAACCAGTACAGGTCGAGCACGACGGCGTCGAGCGGAATCTTCTCTTGCGCGAACTTGTCGACGATGGCGCGTGTCTCGGCCTCGGTCTTGTAGCCGAAGCGGCTGGCGAAGTTACCGAAGGCCCAGCGCGGTGGCAGTGGCTGGCGGCCCGTCAGGTCGGTGTAGCCGGTCATGACGGCGTCCCAGGTCTCGCCCGCGACGACCTGGTACGTTTTGCGCCCGCCGATGACTTCATAGCGCAGCGTGCCATCCTTGCGGCTGTCGAAATCGAGCCAGCCGACCTGCGGATTGTCGAAGTGGATCGCGTATTTTTTTGACGACAGCGCCACCGGAATCGTGAAGTTGAGCAGCTCGGAGCGTTCGGCGTAGCCATAGTCGGCCTTGTTGTACAGGCGCAGGCGGTTGCCGCGCCGGTTCATGCCGAGCGCACGCGCCCCGCCGCCGTACAGCGCCTCGCCGTCGTCAAGCCCGAATTCGATGGTGTCCATGCCGTCGACGCGGCCAAAGCCACGTTTCTCGGCCACCAGCGGCTTGCCCTTGTACGTATATGCGATGCGAAAAGGCTTGCGCTCGATCGTGACTGCGATGCCGTCAGTGGCGTAGGTGATGCGCGCGCCGTCGTCCTTGAAGGTCGCCGGGGCCTGGACCGGGGCCAGGATCACCGCATGCGAGGCCGGGTCCAGCTGTTCGCCGTTCGGGATGAAGGTGGTCTCGACGATCGCGCTCGAATACGGCTTGATCAGGTAGCGCCCGTCGGCCGTCGCGATCTCGAGCGTGTTGCCGTTCTGCGTGACGCTCTTGAACTGGCGCTCGGCGTTCTGCGCGAACGCGAACGTGCTGGTGGCCAGTGGGAGTGCGGTGATGCACAGGGCAAGGCGGGCGATCGTGGCTGTTGTCATGGCGTGGTTGTCGTTATGTCAGGTTGTGCGGCTGCAGCCGAAGCATGACAGAATTCGGCCGCCACCAACAGCCTCCCCCTACATGAAACCTGAAGACCATTCGCCCCTTAGCGGATGCCGAGCGTCAGCAGCATCAGGCGGCCCTGGCCATCGGCGCGCTCGTTGGTCACGACGATGATGCGGCCCTGCGGATCCTGGCTCAGCGCCGACACCGACGGCGTCGAGAATTCGTCGTCAGACTTCTTGTCGAAGCCCGGCACCAGCGCCGAGATGTCCTTCCACGAGTTGCCGCTGTCGTCCGACCAGGCGAGATACGGCCGGCCATGCAGTTTGTCGAAGCCGCCGATGACCAGCGTGCCCGGCTTGTCGCGCAGCGGCAGGAAGGCGCCGATGTACGGATAGCTTTTGGCACTGGTCAGCGGCTCGTGCAGTACGAACCGGAAGCTGCGGCCATTGTCCAGGCTGCGCAGCAGGCCGCCTTCGACACCGACGTAGACGATCTCGGTGCCCGGCACCGGTTCGATGAACTGGACATTGCGGTTTTCCAGCTCGGGCAAGGTCAATGGCAGCTTGGCGTCGCCCGCCAGCGCGCCGCCGTCTGCGGAGAGGCGATACGCTTCGACGAAGGCCATGTCGAGCGGGCACTCGCCGCCGACCAGCACACGCTCGCCCAGCACGTGGAACTTGGTCGCGTAGCACATCTGCGAATCCTTCGAGCCCCGGATCACTTGCCAGGTCGCGCCGCCATCGCTTGAGGTGAGCAGGTTGTTGCCGCCGCCCGCGTTGCTGTAGAGGCGGTTGCCGGCCAGTTTCAGGTCCTGCATCGACAGCGTCTCGCAGAAGTCGTCGTTGCAGGTGCGCAGATCCTGGTCGCGCGGCGCGAAGCTGGTGGCGGTTGGACCCAACGAGCAGGTCGAGTGCTCATTGCTGGTGGCGGGCGTATCGGCCCACGGCTGCATCAGCCACACGTCCTGCCCCACCAGCTTGATCTTCGGCGAACGCCCGATGAAGTCGCCGACCGGCGCCATCGCGCACCCGCCCAGATCCACCGGGCGCCAGGTCGAGGCGGCAGTCAGAGGCAGCGCCGTGCGCAGGACAGCCGAGCCTTCGGTCGCGCTGTTGGCCAGCGACAGGTAGGCGCTGTCGCCCCGGAACACGACGGTGTCCATCGCGCGCGCGGTGGACGACAGCAGGTCGAGCTTTGTGGCGACCGGCGTGACGGCCACCGGTGGCGGGACCGGCACTGCGGCGTTATCGGAGCCGCCGCAGGCGGTGACGAGGGCGCCGAGCAGCACTGCGCAGGCGATGCGAACGGCCATGGGGCTGGTGTGGTCAGTCATGCGAGTCTCCGGCTCTTGTAGATATTGTCAGTGCGCGATTCTAGGCAATCACCGGCGCTCGCTTGCGGGTTTATTGTCCGTCGACTGTCGTGAAACTGTAAGCACGGCGCAGTGCGCCGGACGATGCGTCTTTCATCCAAATGGCATAGAATCGTCGGATTTTGCGCGCCGGCCTGGCCGGGGCGCAGTCGCAGAGGATTTGTATGGACACGACACTCGGGCGCCCGGTCAGCCAGACCCGCTCATTCGCCACGATCGCGCTGATCGAGCTGTGGGAGCGCTTCGGCTACTACGGCATGCAGGCGCTGATCGTCTACTTCATGGTGCAGCGCCTGGGGTTTGACGACACCCGCGCCACGCTGGTGTGGGGCGCGGCCGCCGCCCTGATCTACGTCGCGCCGGCGATCGGCGGCTGGATCGGCGATAAGGTGCTCGGCACGCGCCGCTCGATGGTGATCGGCGCCATCATTCTGTCGCTCGGCTACGCGCTGATGGGCATCCCGACGACCAATACCTGGCTGACGTTTTCGGCGCTGGGCGTAATCGTCGTCGGCAATGGCCTGTTCAAGCCCAATACCGCCAACCTGGTGCGCAAGATTTACGAAGGCAACGACTCGAAGATCGACAGCGCCTTCACCATCTACTACATGGCCGTCAACGTCGGCTCCACGGTCTCGATGCTGGCCACGCCGGCCATCAAGGACTACGTCAACGCCAACTACGCCGGGGAACTGGGCTGGCACGTGGCGTTCGCATTCTGCAGCGTCGGCCTGTGGGTGGGCCTGATCACGGTGGGCCTGTTGCGCCGCACGATCGGGCATATCGGTTCGCCGCCGGATAACTTGCCGCTCAACTGGGGCAAGCTTGCGCTGGTGCTGGGCGGTGGCGTGCTGGCCGTGATCGCATCGGCCTTCATCCTCGAATACGGCTGGCTTGCGCGCCTGTTCGTGTACCTGGCGGGCCTCGTCGTGCTGGGCATCTTCATCCACCTGATCCGCACCAGCCAGGCCAGCGAACGCTCGGGCCTCGTCGCCGCGCTCGTGCTGACGCTGCAGACGGTCTTCTTCTTCATCTTCTACCAGCAGATGTCGACGTCGCTGTCGCTGTTCGCGCTGCGTAACGTCGACCTGGACTTCAGCCTGTTCGGCAACCACCTGTTCACCTGGTCGCCGGCGCAGTTCCAGGCGCTCAACGCCATCTGGATCATGCTGCTCAGTCCCGTGCTGGCCTGGGTCTACACGCGCGCCAGCAACGCGGGCCGCGACCTGTCGATCGCCGCCAAGTTTGCGCTGGGCTTTGCCGTCGTCGCGGCGGGCTTCTTCACGTACGGCTTCGCCGGCGCCTTCGCGGTCAATGGCCTGACCTCGTCGTGGATCATGATCGCGGGCTACGGCCTGTATTCGCTGGGCGAATTGCTGGTGAGCGGCCTCGGACTGGCCATGATCGCGCGCTACGTGCCGGCGCGGATGGGCGGCTTCATGATGGGCGCCTACTTCGTGGCGGTCGGCATTTCGCAATACCTGGGCGGCCTGGTGGCCACGATGGCCAGCGTGCCGCAAGGGATGACCGACCCGCTGCAGACGCTCCCGATCTACACGAGCCTGTTCAACAAGCTGGGCCTGGCCGCCATCGCCTGCACGCTGATCGCGCTGGCCGCACTGCCTTTGATGCGCCGCCTGACGGCCGAGCACCACACGCACCGCTAGGGTTCTTGTAAGATGGCCGGATTGCTTCTTTTTCGGTCCGGCCATCATGTCTTTTAATCCTCTCGACACCAACCTGCAGGTCGCACAGCGCGTGCACGCCATCGAACCGTTTCGCGTCATGGAGATGGTCAAGGCCGCCGCGCTGCTGCGGCGCGCGGGCCACGACATCATCAGCATGAGCGTCGGCGAGCCCGATTTCACGGCGCCCGACATCGTCGCCGACGCGGCCGTCGCCGCAATCCGCGGCGGCATCACCCAATACACCGAGTCGCTTGGCCTGCCCGAGCTGCGCGCCGCGATCTCAAGCCACTACGCCGCCACGCAGGGCCTGGACATCGACCCGCGCCGTATCGTCATCACCGCCGGCGCCTCGGCCGGCCTGCTGCTGGCCTGCGCCGCACTGGTCGGCCAGGGCGACGAGGTCCTGATGCCCGACCCGTCGTACCCGTGCAACCGCCATTTCGTGACCAGCTTCGGCGGCACACCGATCCTGGTGCCGGCCTCGTTCGAGGACCGCTACCAGCTCGGTGCGCACCATGTGCACGAACGCTGGACGGCGCGCACGCGCGGCGTGCTGGTGGCCTCGCCCTCCAACCCTACGGGCACGTCGATGACCCCGGCGCAGCTGCGCGACATGCTCGCCGCCGTGCGCGCGCGCGGCGGCTTCGCCATCGTCGACGAGATCTACCAGGGCCTGTCGTACGACCACGTGCCGGTCAGCGCGCTGGCGCTGGATCCGGATGTGATCACGGTGAACAGCTTCTCGAAATACTTCAACATGACGGGCTGGCGCCTGGGCTGGCTCGTGGTGCCCGACAGCCTGGTGCCCGTGTTCGAAAAGCTCGCCCAGAACCTGTTCATCTGCGCGCCGACGATCGCCCAGCATGCGGCGCTGGCCTGCTTCCAGCCCGAAGCGCTGGCGATCTTCGAAGCACGCCGCCAGGAATTCCAGCGCCGCCGCGACTATCTGGTGCCTGCCTTGCGTGAGCTCGGGTTCGGGGTGCCGGTGATGCCTGACGGCGCGTTCTACGTGTACGCCGACATTACCGCGCTCGATCATCCGCTGCGCAGCGACAGCGCGGCGCTCAGCATGGCGCTGCTCAATGACGCGCATGTGGCGATCGTGCCCGGTGATGATTTCGGCGTGGCTGCACCTGCGCGGCATGTCCGCTTTTCGTATGCGACGAAGTATGAGCGGATCGAGGAAGCGGTGGCGCGGCTGGCGCGTCAGCTGGGGCGCTGAAGGCCCGGCACCGTCAATCCTCGGCCACCGGCGATGCTGCGACCAGGTCGATGAAGGCACGCAGCGGCGCCGGCATGCGCCTGCTCGGGAAATACAGCTTGGGGCCGTCGAATCGTTGCCACCACGTTGGCAGGACAGGCTCGAGACTGCCGTTCTCGAAATATGGCTCGAGCCAGTTCCTGAAAGTGCAGATCAATCCATGCCCGGCGCGTGCCAGTTCGATACCGGCAGCGGCTGCATCGACGCCGATGATCAACCGGCTCGCCGGATCGACGGTGATTTTTTCGCCGTCGCGCTCGAAGTCCCAGGCAGTGAGCGCGCCGCTGGCAAAGCGCAGACGCACGCACTGATGCGCCATGACGTCGCGGGGATGCGCGGGGTAGCCGTGCGCGTGCAGATACGATGGCGCCGCGGCCAGCGCCAGCTCCTGGTAGCGCGGCCCGATGGGCACCGCGATCATGTCCTTTGCAAGATGTTCGGGATAGCGGATGCCGGCAGCACAACCCTGCGCAATCGTATCGGTCAGCCGGTCGTCCACGACCAGTTCGACACGTACGGCAGGGTGCGCGGCAAGAAAGCGATCGATCAGCGGCGGCAGGATGTCGACCATGACCGAACCGGCCACGTTCAGTTTCAGTAATCCGGTCACTGACGTCGACGCGGTGCTGATCTCTTGCAGGGCGGCGCGCGTCTGCGACAACAAGGGGCTCAGGCGGCCTTCCAGTTCGCGCCCTGCTTCGGTTGGCGTCACGCTGCGCGTGTTGCGGGTCAGGAGGGGCAAGCCAAGCTGCTTTTCCAGACGCGTGATGGTGTCGCTGACATTCGACGGCGCCAGTCCCAGGCGTTTGGCGGCGGCCCGGAATCCCTTCGCATCGCACACCGCAAGAAACACGGCAAGATCGTCCAGGGATGGCTCGCGATTGTTCTTCATGGCGATCAGTCTATTCTGAAACTGCCGTCTTATCAAACTGGCTGGCCGCTTCTACACTGGTTTGCGCCGGATACGACCACTCGACAGGCGGCGTATCCAGGCGCCCAGTGATCGCTGGAGAGAACGCATAAGTAGTGCCGTTCTTCTGGCCGATTTGCTTGCGACCTTTTGAAAGAACCCCATGCCAGCATACAACGACCTCGTGTCGCCTACCTCAACCAGCCCGTTCACCTCATGGCGAGGCGACCATGTCGGACTGCGCGTGCCGGACTTTGAAGCCGCTGCAGCCTGGTACACCGGCACGCTCGACTTCCGCCTGATCTGCACGATGGCACTGGGTGAAAAGACACTGGCTTTTCTTGCCCCTGCTGCTGACGACAGTTTTCGCATCGAGTTGATTGCCGGTCCCGGCTGCGCACCGCGTCCCGAGTACGACCAGCTGATCGACACCCATGCAGTCGCCGGATGGCACCATCTGTGCCTGCGCGTTGAGGATGTCGATGTCGCGATCGGTGAACTGAGACGTCGTGACGTGAGGATTGTCAGCGAACCGCGGGACGCGTCCGGACTGGCGCTGCGTTTCGCGTTTTTCAGCGATCCATGGGGTAACCTGATCGAACTGACGCAACCGCTTCTGAACATTACAGCTGCCAGTTAGCCTGAACAGCAAAATAGCCCGACGTGCACTGACGTCGCCGGCAGGTACACAATCGACTACATCAGCCGCTGGCGCGGCATTAGTCGCGGCCATCGTTGATAAAGCCAGCAGTCCGGTACGTGCATCCCGTATCATGCCATCTCCAAAAGGCGTCCCATTGGTGTCATTCCATGCCGCTTGTAATGCCAGCGGTTTCCACTCAGAGAGGTAAATGCACAATGCGCATGTCGATTTCACTCGCCCTGCTGGCCGCTTTCTCGGCCGGCACAGTCCATGCCGACGCCCTCGACGCTGCCATTGAACGCATGATGCTGGCCCGCCAGGTGCCGGGTCTGGCGGTGGTCGTCGTCAAGGATGGCAAGATCGTGCACGAACGGGGCTATGGCTTGGCCAACGTGGAGCACAGCGTGCCGGTCACGCCAAGCACCGTTTTCCAGTCCGCTTCGACCGGCAAAACGTTCACGGCTGCGCTGGTGCTGCTGCTCGAGAAAGACGGCAAGCTGACACTCGACGCCCCGATCTCGCGCTACCTTGACAACACGCCAGCTGCCTGGAAGGGCATCACGATTCGCCACCTGCTCACGCACACGTCGGGCCTCGGCGACCCCTACACAAGCATCGACCTGCGCAAGGATTACAGCGACGATGAACTGATCGCGCTGGAGGCGTCCCTGCCCCTGTTGTCGGCTCCCGGCGAGCGCTTCGCATATAGCAATGCCGGCTACCACCTGCTCGGCTTCATTTGCAACCGGGTTGGCGGTAAATATTTCGGCGACCAGCTCAAAGAACGCATCTTCATGCCGCTCGGCATGACGACTGCCGGCGTGATCAGCGAATCGGACATCGTTCCGGCTCGCGCCGCGGGTTACGAGCGGATCGACGGCAAGCTGCAAAACCAGCGCTGGGTGGCCCCCAGCCTGAACCGGACTGCGGATGGCACGATCCAGCTGAGCGCGCGCGACCTGGCGCGCTGGAGCATGGCGCTCGACGGCGATAGCATCCTCGACGCCCGTGCCAAGGCCGCCAGCTGGACCCCGGCACGCCTGAACGACGGCAGCAGTGCGCCTTACGGCCTCGGTTGGTACGTGGGCAGCCAGCAGGGCCACCGCGTTGTCCAGCATGGCGGCGCCTGGCAAGGCTTCAAGGCTGCGCTTGCGCGCTACCCCGATGACCGCCTTACCGTGGTGGTGCTGGCCAATTCGGCCGCAGCACGCCAGGGCAAGATCGCTGACCTGATTGCCGCACACTACGTGCCCGCACTGGCAACGCCGCGCCCGCCGGCCATCGCAGACCGCGCGCCTGCCGATACCGCCCGTGCGCGCAAGGTGATTGGCGAACTGGCCGCCGGGCAGATTCCCGCAGGGCTGTCAGAAAGCGAACGCGGCCGCTTCAACGGGCGATGGGTCGCGCAGATCGCCACCGAGTTCCGTGATTACGGCCCATTGCGCAACGTCGATGTGCTGGCACGCAGCAACGAAGGAAACGGCAAGCAAGCGCGCTACCGTTTCCTGTTCGAGAACGAGACCGTGCTGGTAGCGCTCGACCAGGACCGCGACGGGCTGATCAAGCAACTGGGAGTCTCGCTGGAATAGCCTCGCGGCGTGGACACAGCGCAGAATTGGCACACACCGGGTGTAGGAATGAACGTCAAGGCGCAACAAATGCCTTATCCGCAGAGTGCCGTGGACGAATACAACCCGACAGCAATGCCACCCCCGCAAACACCGCCAACGCAACACTCACGCCCCACCCGCTCAACAATGCGCCAAATAATGGCGATCCCGCGCTCTGGCCTGATGCCAGGATCAAAAATGGCATACCCAGTCCCAGGTCGGGCCTATCCGGAAGCAGCCGGATGCCCTGGATCAGAAACGCGCCTGATGACGTGATATACGAGGCGCCGAACAGCGCCACGCTGACAAAGGCGAATGCCACCGAGACCGACGTGAAGGACAGACCAACAATCCCCGCCGCCATCCCGGCCAGCGAAACCCAATGAACCCGCACGAGGCCGAACCGCTGCACGAAGACGCCCGTCATCGCGCCAGTCACGCCGGCCAGGCCAAGCGTCACCCAGATCCAGGCGATATCGGTTTGCGTGAAGTCGAATTCATCGCGCAGCAGGCTGCCGCCGAATGTCCAGATTGCAGTACTCGACAAGCCCATCAAAATGCTGCCCGTGCAGAGCGCCAGCATGCCGGGGCGCTTGAAGATGGCGAATGAGATGGCGAATGACATCGGCTCGCTCGCGGTGCGTTCGTGCGTCGCTGGCACGGCATACAACACCCACACCGCTACGGCGCAGCTGATGACAGAGAACAGGATATACAGTTCACGCCAGCCACCGAATGCGAGCAGGCTCGCGAGGCCTGAAAATACGATGCCCGCTGCGGTGCCCGCATTGATGATGGCATTGGCCTTCGGCCGGTGGGCATCGTCAAACTGCAATGACACCGCCGTCGCCAGTGGTGGCGAGGTCAGGCCGGTACTCAGGCCGGCCAGCGCGACGCCCAGTCCCAGGGCTATCCCGCTCGTGGACAACGTGATGATGACCATGCCGAGGGTCGACGCCAATCCGGCGGCAAAGGCAAGCGCCCGTGGCGGGCACGCACGGTTCAACGCGAAGGTGATGCACACGCCAATGCAATACGCGACGAACGCGCTGCTGCCAATCCAGCCCGTGGTGGCGATGTCGAGTGAGAGTTCAGTGCGTATCTCTGGCAGCAGCAACCCGAAGGCAAAGCGCGCGAGCCCATAAGAGACGGCAGTGAGCGCAAAAGCCGCTGCCAGCAGGTTGACGTTACGCTTCACTGTGCTTGCCTGCATGGGCCATCAGGGCGGCGGCGGCAGCCCTGGCAGCGTGAATTACCGCTGTATTGTCCAGACTGGCGATGGCCGTGGCGCCTTCGAACAGGATCCAGATCTGGGAAGACAGCAGCGGATCGTCATGCCCCAGCGCGTGACTGACGCGCCTGGCGACCTCCTGGAAGAACACCTCTTTCTGCCGGCGCACCAGGGCCACGATGTCGTCGTTCGCACCCCGGTATTCACTACCGGCACGCAGCAGCAGGCAGCCGGATGCGCCAAACTCGGTCGACCATTGTTCCAGCGTATCGAACAGCGATTCGACAGTGCCGACCTCGCCATCGTCACGGTGCAAGACAGCCATGAACGCCGCATGCCGCGATTCGAGCGCTGCCATGACCAGCCCGTCACGCGAACCGAAGTGCTTGTACAGCGTACGGGTGGAGGCGCCGACGCTGGCGCCAATGTGATCGACGCCAATGCCGCGCAAGCCTTCGCGTGCGAACAGCTGCGCTGCGGCTGCTGCCATATCAGTTTTCTTGTCCATGGCCCGAGTGTACAACGATCGTTGTACATGTCAAGCGTACAGGATCCCGACGTGACTTGTGGCGTGAGGCAAGGAGGGTTGAGGCGACCTACGCTGCGGCGGCCGTCGGGCCAGCCAGTGCTTCGACCAGCGCAGCCGACGCCACCGGCTTGACCAGATACCGATCGAACCCGGCGGCCAGTGCGCGTGCGCGGTCGCTCGGTTGGCCATAGCCGGACAGCGCCACGGTCAGCGGCCGCGGGACCGGTTGCGCGGCGCGCAGGCGCGTCATCAGCTCCAGGCCATCGATGCCGGGCAGGCCGATGTCGCAGACGATGGCGTCGAAACGTCCTTCGAGTGCGAGTGCCAGGCCGGCGTGCCCCTCGGCCGCGATCTCGACCTGATGGCCCTCGAGCTCGAGCAGCATGCGCAGCACGTCGGCGGCGTCGCCATTGTCTTCGATGACCAGGATGCGGCGCGTGGCGCTGGCCGTATGCACCGGTGCAGCGGTGGGGGCACACGGGGCATCGGCCGACGATTGCGGCAGACGCACGATGAACGTGCTGCCCTGCCCCGGGCCGTCGCTGCCGGCAGTCACGCCGCCGCCATGCATGCTCACCAGATTGCGCACGACGTTCAGGCCCACGCCCAGCCCGCCCTCGGAGCGGGCCAGCGTGCGCGGTCCCTGCGTGAACAGCTCGAATGCGCGCCCGATGGTCTCATCCGACATGCCGGCGCCGTTGTCGGCAATCGTGACCGCGATGCCGTCGTCGCAGCGCACACTGACCGTGACCTGGCCGCCATCCTGCGTGTACTTCGAGGCGTTGTTGAGCAGATTGGTGAAGACCTGCGTCAGGCGCACGCGGTCGCCGTCGACAACGGGATCGCGCTCGTCGTGGTTGATCGTCAGGCGCTGACTGCGCTCGCGCACGCGCGGCATGATCGTCTCGGCCGCGTGTTCGAGCACTTCGGCCAGGCGCAGCGGCTCGATCGCCAGCGTGATCTTGCCGCTGCTCAGGCGCGCGGCGTCGAGCAGGTCGTCGAGCAGGCGCGCCATATGGTCGACCTGGCGCTGGATGACGGCCGTGAGACGCCCCAGCGGTAACGACGCGACGGGGCCGCGCTCGAGCAAGCCCGCCGATACGCTGATCGGCACCAAAGGGTTGCGCAGTTCGTGCGCCAGCATGGCCAGGAATTCGTTCTGGCGCCGGTTGGTGTCTTCGGCGTCGTCGCGGGACGTCTGCGCGTCGACCGCCGCCAGCACCAGGTGTTCGTTGGCTTCGCGCAGGCTCAAGGCCAGCGTGGTGCTGGCATCGAGCTCGCGCCGCAGCCGCGCATTGTCGCGTTCAAGCTGCGCGAGGTGGCCGTCGGGCGTGGCTGGCCTAGTACCCGGATGCGCCGGCATGGACGTCATTCAGGTGGCGCCGCGCGTGGTCGGCAACCCGTGCAGGACGCCCTCGTGCGCGGTACTGATCGCATCGATGTGGATGCCGGCATCGTCGATATGGAATTCACGCAGGTCGTGACTATGGCTGCTGCCGCGCACCTTGACCACCGAAATGAACCGGCGCAGCTGGCCGGCGCTTTCGCCAAAGCGCATCAGGACGATCGCATCGGTCAGGTAGGCCACTTCGGCCTGGCTGAAGCGCAGGTGGGTGAAGTCATCGTCCATTCCCATCGTGACCAGCACGGTGACGTTGCGCTTGGCCAGCGACGTGAGCATCTGGAACACGGTGGCGCGTAACTGGTTGCGCCCTTCCGGCGCCAGGTACAGCGACAGCTCGGACAGCGAATCGACCACCACCCGGCGCGCGCCGGTACGATCGATCGCTTCATTGAGCGCCTCGAGCAGCTCGTCGACCGTCAGGTCGATCATCCGGCTTTCGAGCACCACCACGTCGCCCGCGTCCACCATCGCGGCCAGTTCGGCATTGCGCAGGCGCGATGTGCCTTTCTCGAACGAGAGGGCCACGCCCTTTTCGCCATGATGCACGCCCTCTTGCAGGAAGCGCGTGGCCAGGATGGTCTTGCCGCAGCCGCTGGGGCCGGTGACCATCAGCGAATGCCCCTGCGGCAGGCCGCCATGCAGCAGCACGTCGAGGTCGCGCGTACCGGTCGGAATGCGCCTGTGATGGCGATCGGTCGGCGCGCCGTCGTGATGGTCCTGCGCCAGTGGCGGCAGCATGCGTGGGTAGACGCGGATGCCGTCGCTGGTGATACGGAAGGTGTGCGAGCCGTTCATGTGGGCCTGGCCGCGCATCTTCACCACGCGCATCTTGCGCACCACCGAATTGTCGTCATGCACGGGTGTCAGCGAGATCATGCCATCGGCCACCGTCATGATCGGACTGGCTTCGACATCGCTGTTGGCATATTCGCCGATCAGGAACGTGGTCGCTTGCCAGCTCGTCATGCGCGTGCCGAGATCCTGGATAAAGTGCTGCAGGTCGGCCACGCCTTCGTTGCCGCTGCGCGCCGTCTGCGCGACCGAGCGGAACGAATCGACGAACACGAGGCTCGGCGCGAAGTCTTCGACTTCTTTCATCACGCGCGCCAGCACGGTGCTGAAGTCGCCTGCGCGCAAGTCTTCGGCCAGGTTCACGTAGCGCACCGCAGTGCCAACCTTCTGCATGTCGAAGAAACTGTACTGCTGCTGGTAACGCAGCATCTTCAGCGGCGGCTCGCCCAGCACGGTGAAGAACAGCGCGCGCCGCTCGGGCGTTGCGATCGAGAACATCATCTGGTGGGCGAGCGTGGTCTTGCCCGAACCTGGTGGCCCGGCGATCAGGTTGAACGAAAACTCGCTCAGCCCGCCTCCGAGCAGGACGTCGAGCCCTTGCACACCAGTGCTCAATTTCCCAAGTGATACTTTGTCGCTCATTACTTGTGCTCCTGTACTTTCTTCTCTTCTCCGTCAACCGTCGCGGCGTCGAGCACGCGCCGCGCAAGTGCGTGCCCGATCAGCGACGCCAGCAAGTCGGTAAACGTCTGGAGCAGGGCCGCGTGGGCCACTTGTGCGAGATCGGGTGCGACGCTGGCGAGCATGTCGTCCAGCGCGTCAATTTGGGCGGCGCGGGTCTTGCACGGCGCAGTCATGGCCAGCCATGTGTAATCGGGGCCGACAAGGCGCAGGGCCCGGCCGTACAGCGCGCAGAAACCGTTGTCGCCAATAAGCGGCCCCAACTGGTCGGCAAGGCGCCGCCAGGATTGGATGAGTAACAGGTGCTCGACAGAGCGGCCGGGATCACCCTTACTCGTCATCATGTCTGGATCGAAAAGCAATTGCGGCCGTTATCATCATGAAAGGTCCATGCACGCTGCGGTGTGGTGCGGAGTCGTCGTACGCTTGCGTCGTGCGCTTGCCCGGCATTAGGTTGGCAACATTATATCGTGGCTTTTCACAATTTCTCTTGAAAGTGTGAAGTAAATAAGGGGGAGAAAGCGACACGAACAGGCAGTCAATATCGCGTGTTTACGCAGTGGCGACGTCCCCGTCCGCAGTAGGCATGCGCGACAATCCCCGCTAAGATGGCATGCGCCGGGCGAACCTGCTCCCGAGCATCATGCACACTCATGGATTGGGATTCAATGGAAAAGAAGAAGCTCAGCGCCGTCATCTCGACGGCCTTCGTGGTAATGGGGTTGGCCATGGCGCCAGCAGCGTCGGTTGCGGCAGCGCCGGCAGCGGGCAAAACCGCGCAGGCCACGCCAGCCGATGCGCGCTTCAAGGACATCTACACGCGGGAATGGAAGTGGCGCGTCGCCGAAAAGCTCGAACGCGATGACGACGCGCCGGACGCCAGCCGCGGCTTCGCCCGGGTCGATGCGCCGGCGCAGGAAGCGCGCCGCGTCTACTGGGCCGGCATCCTGAAACAGCTCGATGCGATCAAGCCTGCCAGCCTGTCGCCCGCCGAGCGCATCAACTTCGCCGTCTACCGCGCGCAGATCGCGTCGCTGCACGACGCCCAGGTGTTTCGCGAGTTCGAGCAGCCGGTCAATGCCGACAGCGCATTCTGGACCGGCGTCACCTACGGCGCGCGCCGCCCGCTCAAGACCACGCAGGCCTATCGAAACTACCTCGATCAGCTTGAAGGCATCCCCGCCTACTTCGACGAAGAGATCGGCAATATGCGCGCGGGCCTCGCGCGCGGCTTCACGCCGCCCAAAGTCACGCTGGCCGGCCGTGAAAGCACATTGCTGTCGGTGACCGAGGCCAAGACGCCGCAGGACACCGTGTTCTACGGCCCGTTCAAGGAGATGCCGTCAACCATGCCTGCGGCCGAGCAGGAAGCGCTGCGCCGCCAGGCCGTCGCCATCATCGCCGACAAGGTGCAGCCGGCGCACGCAAAGACGCTTGCGTTCTTCCGCGACGAATACGTGCCGAAAGCACGCACCACGCTGGCCGCCCAGGACATGCCGGGCGGGAAGGATTACTACCAGTCGAAGATCGTCGAATTCACGACGACCAGCCTGACGGCTGACCAGATTCACGCAATCGGCCTGGCCGAGATGGCCAAGATCCGCGCCGAGATGCACGCCATCATGCAGCAGGTCGGGTTCAAGGGCGACCTGCAAGCCTTCCTGCAATTCCTGCGCACCGATCCGCAGTTCTACGCCAAGACGCCGGCCGAGCTGCTCAAGAGTGCGGCGTGGACCGCCAAGCGCTTCGATGCCAAGGCCGACCAGTATTTCGGCCACCTGCCGCGCCGGCGCTTTGCGATCGTGCCGGTGCCGGACGACCAGGCGCCGTTCTGGACGGCGGGCCGGGGCGGTCCAGGCATGTATTGGGTGAACACGTATAACCTGCCGGCGCGCCCGCTCTACAGCCTGCCGGCCTTGACGCTGCATGAATCGGCGCCCGGTCACGCGTTCCAGATTCCGCTGGCGCAGGAACAGAAAGGCGTGCCGCCGTTCCGCCGTGCGTACATCTCGGCCTATGGCGAAGGGTGGGCGCTGTACACCGAGCGCCTGGGCGCCGAAATGGGGATCTACGAGACGCCGTATGAAGTCTTCGGGATGCTCAGCTACCAGGCCTGGCGCGCATCACGCCTCGTCGTCGACACGGGCGTGCATGCCAAGGGCTGGACGCGCGAACAGGCGCAGGCCTACCTGATGGAGAACACGGCGCTGTCGAAGCACGAAGTCGAGACCGAGGTCGATCGCTACATCTCATGGCCGGGCCAGGCGCTGTCGTACTACCTGGGCCAGATGGCAATCCAGGAAGCACGCGCGCGGGCCGAAAAGGCGCTGGGGCCGAAGTTCGATATCCGCAACTTCCACGATACCGTGCTGCATATGGGATCGGTGCCGCTGCCGGTGCTGCAGCAGAGGATCGATGCGTTCATCGCTGATGGCGGACCGAGTCCGTATCCGAAGGAAAGCTGACCGCTCTGGCATTGAACGCGTGAATGGCACAGCCGGGGTCAGGTCTGACATTCAGACACGGCCTCGGCTTTAGCCACGTCGATTAGTGTCTTGCCTGGTGCTAGCATCACCCGGCGAGCTAGTTCCGGCTACCTAACTGTCGAGATCGTGTCCGAATGTCAGACCTGACCCCCGCTTTTGCATTTATCGCTGGAACAGCTTGAATTTGAGCTGAAACGAGATCCCGCCGTACAGGCGGTCTTTGTAGTTCGGGATGATCCCGACATTCACGCCCACGCGCTCGTACTCGTAGGTCAGCGTGGGAATCACGCCCGGGAACCAGCCGCCGTCGCGCGTCTTCGGGTAGCCGTCGAACGCCGCCAGTGCCAGACCCACGCGCACCGGTCCCACCGCGTACGGCTGCCAGATCACGCCGGCGTAGTTCGACCAGGCGCGGTCGCTGTTATAGAAGCGCCCGCCGGTGGCGGCCAGCGTGCCGCTGAAGCGGTACTCGAGCGCCAGGCCCTTGTTGTTATTGTTCAGGTCCTTGTCGCCGTCGAAGTGGGCCGTGTAAAAGCCCGTGTCGATCCACAACTCGCTTTTTGGTGCCGGGTCGATCTTCGTGAAGAAGTCGGCGCCATGCGCCAGCGGTGCTGCGCTCAGCAGCGCCAGCAAATAAAGGGTGCGCATCAAGTGGCCGCTTTCGTTTCAAGGTCGGGGAACATCACGTCGGTGAAACCGAAGCGGTTGAAGTCGCGGATACGCGATGGGTACAGGATGCCCAGAAGGTGATCCACTTCATGCTGCACGACGCGCGCATGGAATCCTTCGGCGTCGACGGCAATGCGCTTGCCGAACTGGTCGAAGCCTTCGTAATGCAGGCGCGTGTAGCGGGGTACGCTGCCGCGCAGGCCCGGTATTGACAGGCAGCCTTCAACGCCCTCTTCCATCGCCTCGCCGATCGGCGTGAGCACGGGATTGATCAACACGGTCTCGGGCACGGGCGGCGCGTCCGGATAGCGCTGGTTGCTGGCGAAGCCGAAGACCACCAGTTGCAGGTCGATGCCGATCTGCGGCGCGGCCAGGCCCACGCCTTTGGCCGCATGCATGGTCTCGAACATGTCCGCCACCAGCGTGTGCAACTCGGGCGTATCAAAGTGCGTGACCGGCGGGGCCACGCGCAGCAGGCGCGGATCGCCCATGCGCAGGATGGTTCGTACGGTCATTGCGCTCCCTCCCCGGCCAGCAGCGCGGTCAGGGACGCGCGAAAACCTTCGGCGGTCTCGGGGTGTTTCAGGCCCATGGCCGTCATCGCCTGCAGGTAGCCGAGTTTCGAGCCGCAGTCGTAGCGCTGGCCGGCGTAGCGGTAGGCCAGCACGCGCTCGGCCTGCATCAGCGCGGCGATGCCGTCGGTGAGCTGGATTTCGCCGCCGGCGCCCTTGCCGATCGTCTCGAGGTAGCTGAAGATCGATGCCGACAGCACGTAGCGGCCCACGACGGCCAACGTCGACGGCGCATCGGCGGGCTGCGGTTTTTCGACGATGCCGGACACCAGTTCGAGGTTTGGGCGGTATGGCGCGGCGCTGACCATCCCGTACTGGCGCGTCTGCTCGCGCGGCACGTCCTGCACCGCCAGGATGCTGCTGCGCTCATACGTGTAGAGGTCAGTCATCTGCGCCAGCACCGGCTTGTGGCCGTCGGCCGTGTCCATGAAGTCGTCGGCCAGCAGGACGGCGAAGGGATCGTTGCCCACCACCGGGCGCGCGCACAGCACCGCGTGGCCCAGGCCCAGGGGCGAGGACTGGCGGATGTAGATGCAGTTGACGTTCTTCGGAATGACATTGCGCACCGTCTCGAGCAGCTTCTGCTTGCCGGCCGCTTCGAGTTCGGCCTCTAATTCGTAGGCGGTGTCGAAATGGTCTTCGATCGCGCGCTTGTTGCGGCCCGTGATGAAGATCAGCTCCGTGATGCCGGCAGCGACCGCCTCTTCGACCGCGTACTGGATCAGCGGCTTGTCGACGATCGGCAGCATTTCCTTCGGCTGCGCCTTGGTCGCGGGCAGGAAGCGGCTGCCAAGACCGGCGACAGGAAATACGGCTTTGCGGATCAGGGTCATCGTAGTCAGTCAGGTTGGGATGATTGTTCGAGCAGCGCCAGCAGCGCCGCTTCGTCCAGGATCGCGACGCCCAGTTCTTCGGCCTTGGCCAGCTTGCTGCCCGCCTCGGCACCGGCCACCACGTACGAGGTCTTCTTCGACACCGAGCCGGCGATCTTGCCGCCGGCCGCTTCGATCAGGGCGCCGGCCGCGTCGCGGCTCATCGTCGGCAGCGTCCCGGTCAGCACGAACGTCTTGCCGGTCAATGGGCCTTCCTGCACCTGCGCAGCTTCGGGCACCGCGTCGAGCAGTTCGCGCCGCATGGCCGCCAGCGCCGTCAGCAGATCGCGGTTGGCCGCGTTGGCCAGCCATTCTTCGAGTGCGCTCGCCACCGTGGCCGGCAAGCCGAAGATGCCGAAGTCGGTACGCGCCGCGATGGCGTCGAGCGTCTGGCCTGCGGCGATGATCTGGCGCGCGCGCGGCTCGGTCAGTTTCGGGATGTCCAGCGCCGCCAGCAGCTTGATCTCGTCGAGCTTCTCGCGCAGCTGCGCCTTGGGCGGATGCTCGCCCTTGGGCGCCACACCGGCCGCCAGCAAGGCGTCCAGTGCAGTCTGGTTTTTTTCCTCGGCGAAGAAATCGGCGATCGACTGCGCTACCGTGCCGCCGATATCGGGCAGCACGCGCAGCAGCGCGGCCGGGGCGCGGCGCACCAGTGCGAGGCTGCCCAGATACTCGGCCAGCGTCTTGGCGGTGGACTCGCCCACGTGGCGGATGCCCAGTGCGAACAGCAGGCGTTCAAGAGGCGGGGCCTTGCTGGCGGCAATCGCCGCGAGCAGATTGTCGGCCCATTTGGTCGGCACCTTGCCCGGCCGGGCGGTTTCCGGCGTCGCGGCGTCGGCCTCGTCGGCCAGGCGCTTCATCTTGAGCAGGTCGTCCTGCGTCAGCTTGTACAGGTCGGCCACACCGGTGACCAGGTTCGCTTCGACCAGGCTGTCAATGTAGCGGTCGCCCAACCCTTCGATGTCCATCATGCGCCGGCCGGCGAAGTGGCGGATCGCCTCCTTGCGCTGCGCGGCGCAGGTCAGGCCGCCGGAGCAGCGCGCGACGATCTCGCCTTCTTCGCGCACGACGTGCGAGCCGCACACCGGGCAGGTCGCCGGCAAGGTGTACACCGCAGGTTCTGGCGTCGGGCGGCGTTCGAGCACCACGCCCAGCACCTCGGGAATCACGTCGCCGGCGCGGCGCACGATGACGGTGTCGCCCACCCGCACGTCCTTGCGCCGCACTTCGTCTTCGTTGTGCAGCGTGGCATTGGTGACGGTCACGCCGCCAACCGATACGGGCACCAGGCGCGCCACCGGCGTGATGGCGCCGGTGCGGCCGACCTGGACTTCGATCGCCTGGACCGTGGTCAAGGCTTCTTCGGCCGGGAATTTATGCGCCAGCGCGAACCGCGGCGCGCGTGAGACGAAGCCCAGCGTGCGCTGGTCCTCCAGCCGGTCGACCTTGTAGACGACGCCGTCGATTTCGTACGGAAGCGACGCGCGGCGCTCGCCGATGTCGCGGTAGAACGCCAGCAAGCCGTCGCGCCCCGTGACCACCTGGCGCTCCTTCGCCACCGGCAGGCCAAGCGCATCGAGCCAGTCGAGCATGGTCGAATGCGATGCAGGCAGCGCCGCTGGCGCGCCTTCGAGCTGGCCGACGCCATAGGCGAAAAAGCGCAGCCGGCGTGCACTGGTAATGCGCGCGTCTAACTGGCGCAGGCTGCCGGCGGCGGCGTTGCGCGGGTTGGCGAATTCCTTGTGGCCAGCGGCGCGCTGGCGTTCGTTCAGGCTTTCGAAATCGCGCTTGAACATCAGCACTTCACCACGCACCTCAAGCACGGCCGGCACGGCGTCGCCATGCAGCCGCATCGGGATCACGCGCACGGTACGGATATTGGCGGTGACGTCTTCGCCCGTGTAGCCATCGCCGCGCGTGGCGGCCTGCACGAAGCGGCCGTTCTCGTAGCGCAGGCTGATGGCCAGGCCGTCGAATTTGAGTTCGGCGTTGTAGGCGACTTCGCGCGTCTCGAGACCCTCGCGCACACGGCGGTCGAAGTTGTCGACATCCTCGTCGGCGAACCCGTTATTCAGCGACAGCATCGGCACCGCATGCGTGACCTGATTGAATTCGGAGATCGGGGCATCGCCCACGCGCTGGGTCGGCGAATCGGGCGCGATCGCTTGCGGATGCAGCGTCTCGAGCGCGGCCAGCTCGTGGTACAGGCGATCGTACTCGGCGTCCGGAATCGTCGGGGCGTCGAGCACGTGGTAGTTGTAGCTGGCGCGGTTCAGTTCCGCGACCAGCCAGGCCATCCGGGCCGGGGCATCGGGTTGCTCGGTCACGGGACGGTCCTCAGCTGAACAGGCGCAGTGCCCGGGTCGAACCGGCGGCGATGTCGGCCGCATCCATCTCGGCGTAGAACTCGACCACCTGGCCCTTGATTTCGTCGAGCGCTTCGGCTTCGAGCGGCTGGTTGCCGTCGTCGACGATGGTCGCGTCCAGACGCTGCGTCAGTGCGCGCGCGGTATCGACCATGCGGCCGAAAGGATCGCGCGCCGGCGACACGCACGGCACGTCCAGCAGCAGCGTCAGGCGCGACGTGGTGTCGGCGCCCAGCGTGACGTTGGTCGACAGCGTAAACAGCACGCTGTTGCCAGCGCCATCACGGTCCGGCATCGCAAAGCGGCCATCTGGACGCACGTCGAAGCCCGCATTCTCGAGCGCGCCGATCAGCGTGGACATCGCCCATGGCGCGCCGTTGGCGGCCAGGTTGACGCTTAGTTGCGCGTCGTGACCGGCGACGAAACGGTGAAGCGTGCGTGCTTCGCTCATCACTTCGATCATGTCCGGCACGTGGGGCTCGGCGCCGATGTCGTCGCCCACCGCGCGCAGGCGCGTGACGAGTTCGGAGTATTCGAGTTCGTTCAGCGCCGTGGTGCGCGTGGCCATCTGGACACCCGCCTGCAGCTTGGTGTACACGCCACTATGGACGATCGCTTCCCACTCGCCGCTGACGGCAAAGCCGATGTAGTGGATCGGCTTGTTGCCCACACGGCGCAGGCCGTGCAGCGTCGGCAGGATCTTGTCGCCACGGACCGGTGCTTCCAGCGCCAGCGGGATCATGCAGTCGATCAGCGGATCGACCAGGCATTCGGCCAGTTCGGCCGGCGGCATGCCAGGGCGCGTGCCCGGGAGCGATGCGGCCACGGCGTCCTGCGCGGCGGTGGCGCCGGCAGCGCGGTAGGACGGCGGCGCGACGGGTGCGGCTGGTGCGGTTGGGGCAACTGGTGCAGCCGGCGTTGGTACCGGTGCAGGTGCCGGCGTCTTTACAGGCACAGGCGTTTCTTCAGTTGCTGGCGCGGCAACCGGCGCCGGCGTGTCGCCCAGTACCGGCGCATCGAGCTGTGGCTCGGGCTTGGTGTCGGCGACCGTAAACGCGTCCGCATCGAGCGTCGGCTCGTTTACGCGCGTGTAGGTAAATTCGGTGTCCTTCACGGGCGCGGCGGCGCCGGTGACAGAGGCCGCTGGCGGGTTGGATGGCAGCGTCGCTGGCAGTGTCGCAGACGGCATGCCGAGGTCGAACATCGGCTCGCTGCGTTCGGCCGCCGGCGCGCCTTCGCCGGTGCGCATCAACACGTCGTCGTGGTCCGATGCAAACGCGCGCTCGACGCTTTTCCTGGCCTTGTACTCCTGCCATTTGTTGTAAGTGACGACACCGACGACGAACACGCCGCCGGCTGCGATCAGGCTCATTTGGAGATCAGTCATGCTGCTTGTGCCTCAATAGCGAAAGTCGCGCCGGACACACGGTCCTGGTCTTGCCGCGAACTGGGTGATTCAATCGAAATGCCACGTGTGCGGGCAGTCCCCACGCGAAGGCATGCAATGATACCAACTCCCCCGCGTGAATGTCATTTATTAGCATTCTGACACGGGCCGGGCCGCACGCGAAGTCCGCACGCTCACGCGGCGACGAGATCCGCGGCCGCTTCCATGTCCACCGCGACGATGCGCGAGACGCCCTGCTCCTGCATCGTCACGCCGATCAACTGGCTGGCCATCTCCATCGCGATCTTGTTATGCGAGATGAACAGGAACTGCGTGTGCTCCGACATGCGCTTGACCATGCGGCAGAACCGCTCGGTGTTGGCGTCGTCCAGCGGCGCATCGACTTCGTCGAGCAGGCAGAATGGCGCCGGGTTCAGGCGGAACATCGAAAACACGAGCGCCGTCGCGGTCAGGGCTTTCTCGCCGCCCGACAGCAGGTGGATCGTCGCGTTCTTCTTGCCCGGCGGCTGGGCCATCACCTGCACGCCGGCGTCGAGGATCTCGTCGCCCGTCATCACCAGGCGCGCATTGCCCCCGCCGAACAGGATTGGGAACAGTTCCGAGAAGTGGCCGTTCACGCGGTCGAACGTGTCCTGCAGCAGGTCGCGCGTTTCGCGGTCGATGCGCCCGATCGCGTCTTCCAGCGTGGCGATGGCTTCACTCAGGTCGGCATTCTGCGAATCGAGGAAGTGCTTGCGCTCGCTGGCCTGCGCCAGTTCGTCCACCGCCGCCAGGTTGACCGCGCCCAGGCCGGCGATGGCATTGGTCAGCCGCGTGACCTCGCCCTGCAGGTATTGCGGCTTGAGGTCGGGGACAAGCTTGGCCTGCAACTCGGCTTCGTCGGCGCCGGTGGCGGCCAGCGCTTCAGCAAACTGCTCCTGGTTCAGGCGCGCCGCCTGCTCCTTCAGTTGCAGCTCGGTGATGCGGTCGCGCTGCGGCTGCAGGCTGCGTTCGGTCTGCATGCGCGATTCTTCGGCCGTGCGCAGCTGCTGCGCAACCTGGTCGAGTTCATGGCGGGCGCTTGATAATGCCGCTTCCTGCGTCGTGCGCTGGTCCAGCAGCACTTGCAGACCTTCGTGGGCGCTGCCGCTTTCGAGCGCGGCCAGTTCCACGCGCGCCTGCGCCAGGCTCGCCCCAACCTGCTCGGCCTGCGTCGCAGCGGTGGCGATCGTGCGGCGCAATTCATCGATGCGGCTGCGCTGGGCGCGCTCGGCGAACTGCGCTTCCTGCGCGCCGCGCTCCAGGTCGCGCAGGTGTTCGCGCGCGCGGGCCAGCGCCTGCTCCTGGTCCTGGAACGCGGCCTGGTCGTCTTCGCTCGCTTCCTGCAGTTCGGCCAGTTGCATCTCGAGTTCTTCGAAGGTTTGCTCCGCTTCCGCCTGCGCCTGGCGCTGCTCGGCTTCCTGCGCCGCAATCTCGGTCAGGTCGGCCGCGATCTGGCCACTGCGCTGGTTGAAGCGGGCTTCGATCTCGCTTTGCTTGAGCACCTCGATCTGCAGCGCGTGTACTTCGCGCTGCAGGGTCGCGACGCGGGCGCGCGCATCCTGTACGCGCCGCGCCAGATCGAGAACGGCGGCGTCGGCGCGGGCGGCGTGCTCACGCGCCTCATTCGCCAGCAGCGCCTGCGCGCGCACCTGCTTGTCGGTGTTGTCGATCTCGTGCTGGCGCGCCAGCATGCCATCCTGCTCGGCGTCGGGCGCATGGAAGCGCACGCTCGAACGGGTAATCACGTGGCCCTGGCGCGTGACGAAGCTGGCGCCATGCGGCAGGCGGGCGCGCGCGTCAAACGCTTCCGACGCATCCTGCGCGATATACACGCCATGCAGCCAGTCATCGAGCACACCGCGCACGCCGGCGTCGTTGATGCGCAAGAGGCTCGCGAACGGCGTCAGGCCGGCCGGCGCCGGGTCACGCGCAGCGCCCGGTTGCGGCGCGTACAGCGCCAGGCGCGCCGGTGGCGGATCGTTGAAAAAGGCCTTGGTGGCGTCGAGGTCCGACACGTCGAGCGCGCCGGCGCGTTCGCGCAGCACGGCTTCGAGCGCCGTCTCCCAGCCCGCTTCGACGTCGAGCTGTTGCCACAGGCGCGGCAAGTCGGCCAGCGCGTGCTTCTGCAACCAGGGCTGGACCTTGCCTTTGGTTTGCACACGGTCCTGCATCTGGCGCAGCGCGGCCAGGCGCGCTTCGAGCTGCGTGTTGGCGGCGCTCTCGCGCTGGACGTCGCCGTTGGCCTGGCGGCGCTCGGCTTCGACGGTGTCCTGGCGCGCCGTGGCGTCGTCCAGCGCCTGCGTCTGTTCTTCGAGCGCCAGCTGCTTTTCTTCGAGCTGCAGGCGCAGGTTGTCGAGCGTGGCGCTGTCGGGCAGGTTCAGCGTGTTGCGCTCTTGCTGCAGGCGCTCGCGCCGCACGACCAGGTTGGCCAGGATGCCGCCGGCGTTGCGTCCGTGGGCGGAAGCCAGCTCGATGCGCTGCTGGACCGCCATGATGCGCGCGCGCGCCGCATTGGCCGCATCCTGGCCGGCGCGCCAGGCCGCCTCGAGTTCGGGAAGGCGCTCGCCATGCACTTCAACCGCGATCTGCGCGCCTTCGGCCCGGGCAGCCAGTTCTTCGAGCTGCATCTCGGCTTCTTCCTGGCCTTCGCGGTGTTCTTCGGCCTGGGTCGACCAGCCGTCGCGCTGGGCGCTCAGCGTGGCGATCTGGTTTTGCAGGCGCGTGCGCGATTCGACGACGAACTTGATCTGCGCTTCGAGACTGCCGATCTCCGCGTTCACGCTGTAGAGCGCACCCTGCGCCGTGTGCAGGCGGTCGCCCGCCGCGAAGTGCGCCTGGCGCAGGTGCTCGAGGTCGAGCTCCACGCCGCGCAGTTGCGCGGTCTGGGCTTCGAGTCCGGTCTGCGCGTCTTCGATCTCGCGGAAAAAACGGACCTGCTCGGCGTTGGCGTCGTTCTTGCGCAGCAGCCAGAGGAGCTTCTGCTTTTCCTCCTGGTCGGACTGCATCTGCTGGAAGCGCCGCGCGACGGCCGCCTGGGCTTCGAGTTTTTCCAGGTTGGCGTTCAGTTCGCGCAGGATGTCTTCGACCCGCAGCAGGTTCTCGCGCGTATCGGACAGGCGGTTTTCGGTTTCGCGGCGGCGCTCCTTGTACTTGGAGACGCCGGCGGCTTCTTCGAGGAACACGCGCAGTTCTTCGGGGCGCGACTCGATGATCCGCGAAATCATGCCCTGGCCGATGATGGCGTAGGCACGCGGGCCCAGGCCCGTGCCCAGGAAGATGTCCTGGATGTCGCGCCGGCGCACCGGCTGGCCGTTGATGTAATAGGTGGAGGTGCCATCGCGCGTAAGCGTGCGCTTGACCGCGATCTCGGCGTACTGGCCCCACTGGCCGGCTGCCTTGCCGGCGTTGTTGTCGAATACCAGCTCGACCGACGAGCGCCCGGCGGGCTTCCTGTGCGTGGAACCGTTGAAGATCACGTCCTGCATCGACTCGCCGCGCAGCTCGGAGGCCTTGGATTCGCCCAGCACCCAGCGCACGGCGTCGATGATGTTCGACTTGCCGCAGCCATTGGGGCCGACCACGCCGACCAGCTGGCCGGGCACCTGAAAATTGGTGGGATCGACGAACGATTTGAATCCCGACAATTTGATGGAAGAGAGGCGCACGTTGCGTGGGAGAGGAAGGTAGCAAAGAAGCGATCATCATACCATCGCCGGGATGGCGAAGGCCATGACCGGGAGGCCGACAAACACGCGCTTACTCGGCGGCGCGATGGTCCGCCGGCGGGCCTGCATCGTTGACTGCCGCGCTGCCGACGGCGGCGCCAAGAATCCGGCCGACGACCCCTTCGGCCAGAACGACCCGGATCGCGCCAGCGCGCAGCAGGTCGGCCAGGCGCCCGGCCGGCAACGAGAACGCTTCCTGGCGCGCGGCGCCGGAGAAGATATACAGCGTGCGCAGCGGACTGACCCAGGCCAGGCGCACCTTGCGGACGCGATCACCTTCCGCCAGCTCGAGGCGCATGCCGCGCTCGAGGCCCGCCAGGGTGTCGGATTCCGGCCCCTGACTGGCGTGCGCTTCGTCCTCGGCCTGCGCCTGCTCCTGCGCCACGCGGCGCAGTGCGTCCTGCTGCGCCGCCTCCACCGCCAGTTCGAGCTGGCGTTCGGGTGCGAGCTCGATCGGCGCGCGCACGATCGACGCGTGACACTCGGCCAGCTCGGCGAAGAACTGCAGCCGCTCGGCGTCCTGCCAGCGCGTGGCGTCGAGCCATTTGTTCAGGCTTGCCAGCAGCGCCGGCAGGCGCGCGATCAGGGCCTTGCGCTGCTCTTGCGTGGCCTTGGGCTTGACGCTCCAGATCAGGTCTTCCATCGTGCGCGTGGCATTCTCGATGGCGCCGGGGCGCGTATCTTCGATCGTGTAGGCCAGCGCCAGCGCGGCGCTCCAGCGCTGTTCGAGAAAACCCGCTACGGCCGGCACGAGCTGCTCGCCGGCGAGGCGCCGGGCTACCGCGCGCTGCGCCGAGCGCTCGGCGGTGACCCGCTTTTCCTGACGCGTGGCGTTGGCGATCGGACCGGCAATGGCCGCCTGCTCGGCGGCCTCGCGCGCGGCCAGGCCGGCTTCGAGTTCGGCCACGGCGGCCTCGAATTCGGGCTGCTCGGCATCGCGCACCCGCTCGACGCTGCGGCGCATGGCGCGGTAGACGGGATCGTCCTGGTCGGCCGGCTGCTCCCAGCCCGTCTGCGAGAGCAGGTCGAGCAGGCGCCGCGCGGGATGCGCTTCCTCGTAGAAGAAGCTGCGGTCGCGCAGGGCCGCCTTGAGCACCGGCACCTGCAGGAACGCCAGCAGCTCACGTGTTTCGGGTGCGACGCCATCGTCCTGCAGCACGCCTTCGAACACCCGCGCCAGCAGATCGAGCGTGGTGGCGTCGCCGCGCGAGAGTGCGCCCGGTGGCAGGCTGGCGCGCAGGCGCGGGAGATAGAAGGCGCCGTGCGGGACGCTGTTGGCACTGCCGTGACCCGTGCTGGTGGTCCCTGGGGCGCCAGCGTTGCCGGCAAACTGGGGCAGGTCCGGCATGCCGGGAATGGCCGCGCCCGTGCCGAGGCGGCCGAGCAGGTCGATCAGTGGCAGCGCGCCGGGCGCTGGTGATCCGCTGGCGGCGCCATAGGTGAATCCGTGGGCCGGCGTCGATATGGCGTGGCCTGGTGCGCCTGGGTGGAAGGCAGCCTGGGCACCGGCTGGCGCGCCGGCCTCGGCGCCAGCCTCGGGAGTTACTGGCATGCTCACTGCCGGCGGCGCAACCGCAAAACCCGAGGCAGTGCTGGGCCGCCAGCCACCGCTGCCCTGCGGCAGATTCGGAATCTCCGGCACGGCCAGCGCCGGGTCGAACAGCTGACGCAGCTGGTCCGACAGCGACGCTTCGCGCCGGGCACGTTCGGCGCGGCGCGCGGCGCGGTCGTCGGTCTTGGCAAAGCGCGTGTCATCGCCCCTGCCCTTGCGCGCGGCCTTGAGCGCCTCGGTCAACGCTTCGTAGAGCGGACCGAGATCGATCATCAGGCCCGGACGCAGCAGTGGCGCCAGCAGGCCGTGCGCTTCCGGGTCGGGCTCGAACTCGCACCACGCCGCGTGCAGCGCGCCCAGGAACACGGCAGGCCGAAACGGGTTATGGGCGGCGCGCACGAGATCACGCCCCAGCAGCAATCCGAGTCGCACGCCGAGGGTGGCCAGCTGCTCCGAGTACTGCAGGTCGAACGGGCGGCTGACAGCGTCCAGCGCCATCTGCTGGTCGATCTGCTCGAGTGGCACCAGGCTTAGCGCCACAGGGGCGGCCTGCGCAGCCGGGGCGCCCGGCGCCAGCAATGCGATCTCGGTCTCCAGCGCCGTTTCGAGCGCGCTGGTGGCCAGGTGGACAAAGGCGTAATCGTTGCTCTTGAGGAGATTGCCGGATTTGACCCGACGCATGACGGCGCGGGGATCCGGGCCGGCCGCGGTAAGGTCAAGCAGGACGGACACGATGCGCCGCACGACGTCGCCCAGGTCCGTCCCGGCCTGGCGGCAGGCGATGGCGACCAGCTCGGCAAGCGTTGCCTGCAGAGCGGCGGCATTGCGCGCGGCGTTGGTCTGGACGGATGGGGTGGCCATGACGATTCGGCGAAGTAAGGCGAGCCTCTATTTTGCCACACTCTTGCCAGTCAGCAATGAGCAAACACAGCGGGCCAGAGGCAGAGCGCCACTGCGCAGGCTGCGCCAGCGCGGCGCTTGCCTGGATCGATAGTAGCCTTCCAGGCAGGCACATGTCTACAGAGGCAGAGGCCGCCATCGGATTGGCGTCCGGCGCCGGGCTTCGACGGGTGGCGCTGCACGGAACCGAACAACGCCATGCCGGCGGCTGGAGTACGATCTGTCGACACTCTTGAAAGGAATCATCATGGTCGAGAAAAACAGCGCTGGTCCGGGTGCAGGCAATGGGGGTAGCGCGCAGGCGCAGCATAGCGACGCCGAACGCCAGCGTCGCGAGAGTAATCCAGCCGGGCAGTCCGATGCTTTGTCGAATCAGCAACCGGATCCGGCATCCGATGCAGCGGTGCAATCGGAGTGCCAGCCCACACCAGTCCAGCAACCGGATACCCGTCTGAATGATTCGCATGAGCCAGGCTCGCTCTCCGCTGCCGACGTCCAGGGCGGCTTGCCCGGGCAGCACGAGGGCGCAGCGCGTCAGAGCGACTAGAACGACGGAAACGCCACGCGGCGCTCAGTCACGCTGCGCGCCAGGAAGGCTCAAGCGACGGTCAGATATTGCGCAAGATGGCGCCCTTGGGCGGCGCAAAGTCCTTCACTTCATGAATCATCCTGGCCAGCTTGGCGTCGCGCGCCGTCATGTGCAGGTCGCCATATTGATGCACGCTCCACTGCTCGGGCGTGAGCTCGATCTCCTTGCGCAGGATTGCCTCGGTGCGCGCATCGTCGGCGCGCAGGCCCTCGACGATGATATTGAGCGCGTCCGGTCGCGAACCGGGCGAGGCCGTCGCATGCGACTTGTGAATCATGAACCGCGCCGTCTCGCTGGCGTAGCGACGCGCCCCGGCCAGATACACGACAACGGCAATCGAGGCCACCGCCCCGGCGTTGTACATGACAAATTTAATGGGCGAATTGGCCATGAAGTTATACAGGCACAGCCCGTCGCTGACATAACCACCGTTCGATTGCAGCAGCACGTGGGCAGTATCGATGCCATCTTCCGTCATATTGGCCACCGCCTCGAACATCCGGTGCACCATATCACTGTTGACATCGCCAGACAGCGTGAACCACCCCTCTTTCTCCTGCGGCACTTTGGCTTGATTCATAGTCTGTTCCGCCTACAAAGTAAGTGAACCAAGTGTAGCAAATCCCCTCGCACGCCCTCCACAACCGATCACCAATAGTGCAAAGCAATGTTTCAAGGCAATCCCACGCCAAATCACAATGAGGGTCAGAGTAGATTTAATGGGCAATTCCTCAAAGTTGTCAAACAATTCGACTCTGACCCTCATTATTATTTGCTAATTTAGCGCTATCAAAATTTGGTTTCGATTCTGTTCGTCATCTAGTTTTCTAAGTGCATCGTTTTTATTGCCGCGAAGGTCAAAAATAATGAGGGTCGGAGTCGACTTATTGGGCAATTATCGAAAGTTGTCAAACAATTCGACTCTGACCCTAATTATGGGTGGGGGTGGGCGGTTGACAGTCGGCAAAGGGTGACATATCCTCCGCAGTCTTGATCGGGAGAGCGCAGCATGCTGCCGCCGAAGGGGCACTCACCCATAAACTCTCAGGCAAAAGGACCGGTCAAGGGACGGCGGCGCGACGCGCGGCGGTTCAACTCTGGAGAGCGGCCGCGGTAGCGGTCCACCGAAGGGGCAAGCGGCGCACAGCCGCTATCTCTCAGGTACCAAGGACAGAGGGGTCGACAGCGCACGACGACCGTGCTGTACCCCTATTTCTGCCTGAGGATTCCATGACGCTCAAAGCGACACCGCTCAATTCCGCTCACCGCGCCGCCAACGCCAAAATGGTCGATTTCGGCGGCTGGGACATGCCCGTCAACTACGGTTCGCAAATCGAAGAGCACAACGCGGTGCGCAGCGACGCCGGCATGTTCGACGTGTCCCACATGTGCGTCGTTGACGTCAAAGGCGCCAATGCGCGCACGTTCCTGCGCGGCCTCCTGGCCAATAACGTCGACAAGCTGCAAGTGCCGGGCAAGGCCCTGTACTCGTGCATGCTCAATCCGGAAGGCGGCGTCATCGACGATTTGATCGTCTATTTCCTGTCCGAAGAATGGTTCCGCATCGTCGTCAACGCCGGCACCGCCGAAAAAGACGTCGCCTGGATGAATCAGCAGAACACCGCTACCAGCAGCGGCGTGACGATCACCCCGCGCCGCGACGGCAACGATCCGATCGCGCTGATCGCCGTGCAGGGCCCGAACGCGCGCGCCAAGGTGTGGCAGGTGCTGCCGACCACCCAGGCGCCATCGGAAAACCTCAAGCCGTTCAACGCCGTCATCGTTCCCGATACCGCGTTTGGCGAAGCGATGATTGCCCGCACCGGCTACACCGGCGAAGACGGCTTCGAGATCGGCGTGCCGGCATCGCAAGCCGAAGCGCTGTGGAATGCCTTTGTCGCCGTCGGCATCAAGCCGGCCGGTCTCGGTGCGCGCGATACGCTGCGCCTGGAAGCCGGCATGAACCTGTACGGCCAGGACATGGACGACGCGGTCAACCCGCTCGACGCCGGCCTCGCCTGGACCATCGACCTGGTCTCCGAGCGCGACTTCATCGGCAAGGCGGCGCTCCAGGCCAAGGGCCAGGGCGCGCAGTTCGTCGGCCTGATCCTGCGTGAAAAAGGCGGCATCCTGCGGGCGCACCAGAAAGTGGTCGCGGCGTCCGGCCTGGAAGGCGAGATCACCAGCGGCACCTTCAGCCCGAGCATGCAGCAGGCGATTGCCCTGGCACGCGTGCCGATGGACGTGGCCATCGGCGACACCGTCCACGTGATCATCCGCGACAAGCGCCTGGCCGCCAGCGTCGTCAAGCTGCCGTTCGTGCGCAACGGCAAAGTGCTGGCCGCCTGAGCGCTGCCTAGAATCCAGAACACCTATACTGCTATCCACCCAACTACCCGGAGTCCCCATGAACATCCCTACCGACCTGAAATACACCGAATCCCATGAGTGGGTTCGCCGCGAAGAAGACGGCACCCTGACCGTCGGCATCACCGAGTACGCGCAGGACGCGCTGGGCGACATCGTGTTCGTCGAACTGCCGCAGGTCGGCAAGGCCTTCACCGCCGGCAGCGACGCCGCCGTCGTGGAATCGGTGAAAGCCGCCAGCGACATCTACGCGCCAGTCGACGGCACCGTCACCGCCGTGAACCAGCCAGTGGCCGACGCGCCGGACTCGATCAACCAGGATGCCTACGGCAGCTGGCTGTTCAAGCTCGCGCCAAGCGACGCCGGCTCGTACGACAATCTGCTCGACGCTGACGCCTACGGCAAGACCACCGACCACTGATCCGCCTCCAGGTGCGCCGCCGGCCCTGCCGCGGCGCACCGCCCTGCACCACCCGCCATTCTCCTTCAACGTCGCCGCAGACTGTGTCCCCCAACATGACCCGACCAAGCCTCACCCAACTCGAAGCACGTGATTCATTCATCCCGCGCCACATCGGCCCGTCCGACGCCGACCAGGCAGCGATGCTGTCGGCCCTCGGCTACGAGACCCGCGCCGCGCTGATCGACGCCGTCGTGCCAGCCAATATCCGCCGCAAGGACAAGATCGACCTGGGCCAGTTCGCCGAGCCACGCACCGAAGAAGAAGCACTGGCCACCCTCAAGGGCCTGGCCTCGAAGAACAAGGTGCTCAAGTCGCTGATCGGCCAGGGCTATTACGGCACCTTCACGCCGAAGGTCATCCTGCGCAACATCTTCGAAAACCCGGCCTGGTACACCGCCTACACCCCGTACCAACCAGAGATTTCGCAGGGCCGCCTGGAAGCGATCCTGAACTTCCAGCAGGCCGTAACCGACCTGACCGGCATGGGCATCGCCAACTCGTCGATGCTCGACGAAGGCACCGCCGCTGCCGAAGCCATGACGCTGATCCAGCGCGTCGGCAAATCGGCATCGAAGGTGTTCTACGTCGCCGACGACGTGCTGCCGCAGACCCGCGAAATCATCGAAACGCGCGCGCTGCCGATCGGCGTTGAAGTACGCACCATCGCCGCGGCCGACGTCGAGTCGCTGGGCGAAACCTGCTTCGGCGTGCTGCTGCAATACCCGGGCGTGAATGGCGAAGTGCGCGACTACCGCGCCGCCGTCGAGAAACTGCACGCTGCCGGCAGCATGGTGATCGTGGCCGCCGACCTGCTGGCCCTGACCCTGCTGACGCCTCCGGGCGAATGGGGCGCGGACGTCGTCGTCGGTAACAGCCAGCGCTTCGGCGTGCCGCTCGGTTTCGGCGGTCCGCACGCCGGCTACCTGGCCACGCGCGACGAATTCAAGCGCAGCATGTCGGGCCGCCTGGTGGGCGTGACGATCGACGCGCAGGGCAACCAGGCCTACCGCCTGGCGCTGCAGACGCGCGAGCAGCACATCCGCCGCGAAAAAGCGACGTCGAACATCTGCACCGCGCAAGTGCTGCTGGCCGTCATGGCCGGCATGTACACGGTCTACCACGGCCCGCAGGGTCTCGAGCGCATTGCCCGCCGCGTGCACCGCCAGACCGCCATCCTGGCCGCCGGCCTGCAGCAGCTGGGCTTCGAGCTGGTCAACCAGACCTATTTCGACACGCTGACCGTGCGCGTCAAGGATGCCGGCGCGATCCACGCCGCAGCGACCGCGCACGGCATCAACCTGCGCCAGATCGACGCCACGCAAGTGGGCATCGCGCTGGACGAAACCGTCACCCGCGACGACCTGGCCACGTTGATGGCCATCTTCGGCGACGGCAAGCCGGTCGATCTGGACGCCCTGGACGCCGACGCCAGCGACGCGCTGCCAACGGCCCTGGCCCGTACCAGCGCCTACCTGACCCACCCGACCTTCAACCGCTACCACGCTGAGCACGAAATGCTGCGCTACCTGCGCGCACTGGCCGACAAGGACCTGGCGCTGGACCGCACGATGATCCCGCTCGGTTCGTGCACGATGAAGCTCAATGCGACGTCCGAGATGGTGCCGGTCACCTGGCCCGAGTTCTCGAACATCCACCCGCTGGCGCCGAATGACCAGACCGTCGGCTACCGTGAAATGATCACGCAGCTCGAGGCGATGCTGTGCGCCGCCACCGGTTACGCCGCGATCTCGCTGCAGCCGAACGCCGGTTCGCAGGGCGAGTACGCCGGTTTGCTGGTGATCCAGAAGTACCACCAGGCGCGTGGCGAAGGCCACCGCAACATCTGCCTGATCCCGTCGTCGGCCCACGGCACCAACCCGGCGTCGGCCAGCATGGTCGGCATGAAGGTCGTCGTCACCGCCTGCGATGAAAACGGTAACGTCGACCTGGCCGACCTGAAAGCCAAGGCCGAGCAGCACAGCGCGAATCTGGCCTGCGTGATGGTCACCTACCCGTCGACCCACGGCGTGTTCGAAGAAGGCATCAAGGAACTGTGCGAGATCGTGCACCAGCACGGCGGCCAGGTGTACGTCGACGGCGCCAACATGAATGCACTGGTGGGCCTGGCCTCGCCGGGCGCGTTCGGCGGCGACGTCAGCCACCTGAACCTGCACAAGACCTTCTGCATCCCGCACGGCGGTGGCGGCCCGGGCGTCGGCCCGATCGGCGTCGGCGCGCACCTGGCGAAATTCCTGCCCAACCAGCTCTCGACCGGCTACGTCCGTGACGAACAAGGCATCGGCGCGGTCAGCGCTGCCGCCTTCGGCTCGGCCTCGATCCTGCCGATTTCGTGGATGTACATCGCGATGATGGGCGCGGATGGCCTGACGGCAGCGACCGAAGTGGCGATCCTGAACGCCAACTACATCGCACGCCGCCTGGCGCCGCACTATCCGGTACTGTACGCGGGCCACGACGGCCTGGTGGCGCACGAGTGCATCATCGACCTGCGTCCGCTGCAGGACAAGACCGGCATCTCGAATGAAGACGTGGCCAAGCGCCTGATGGACTTCGGTTTCCATGCGCCGACCATGAGCTTCCCGGTCCCGGGCACCCTGATGATCGAGCCGACCGAATCGGAATCGAAAGCCGAGATCGACCGCTTCATCGAGGCGATGATCACGATCCACGCCGAGATCGTCAAGGTCGAGCGCGGCGAGTACGACCGCATGGACAATCCGCTCAAGGGTGCACCGCACACGGCCGAAGTGGTCACGAGCGACGACTGGGCCCACGGCTACACGCGTGAAGTGGCGGCGTTCCCGGTCGCGAGCCTGCGCAAGAAGAAGTACTGGCCACCGGTCGGCCGCGCCGACAATGTGTACGGTGACCGCAACCTGTTCTGCGGCTGCGCGCCGATCAGCGATTACGAGTAATCACTGACCTGCTCCCGCAGCGGCATCACTTGCGGCTCGATGCGAGCCGCAAATGCGATGCCGAGTGACGGCGGCGTTCCCGGTTTGACCCACGCCGTTCGCGCGTGGGTTCGCCGGGGACGCCGCTGTTGTCATTGGGGCCTGGCGCTAACGCAGGCGTTGTTCCCGGCGCCTCCTGGCTGCCCTCTCCCTCTTCGAGCCTGAACCCGGCCACGGTGCGCGCCAGTGCAATCGCCTGCATCTGCAGCATGCACGCGGCGCTGGCGGCTTCCTCGACCAGCGTGCAGTTCTGGCGCGTGACCTGGTCCATCTGCACGATCGCCTGACTGACGCCCTGCAACTTCTTCGCCTGGCCATCGCCGGTCGAGCCGATCCGCCCGACGAGATGTTCGACGTCGCGCACCGAACTGGCGATGCGCTGCATATTGCTGCCGGCGTGCAGCGCCCACGCCGTGCCGCCGTCGATCTGCGCCACCGACTGTGCGATCACGGCGCGGATTTCCTGACTGGCCGCGGCCACGCGCCGTGCCAGCAAGCGCACCTCGGTCGCCACCGCTGCCAGATCCGTGGCGCTCATTGGCGCACGCGAGGCGTCCAGCGCCGCATTCAACACCCGCGTGCCCGTTTCGCCTGCCGCCCCTTCCAGCGCATCGACGATCGCCATCACCTGCTGCGCGCTGCGCCGGCTCGCGTCCAGTGTGTTGACGAGCCGCTCGACGACACCGCCACCGTCCTGCGCGACGTCGCCGGCGCCGGCAGCGAGGCGGTTGGCGGCGCGGGCATCGTCGACGGTGTCGCGCACATTCGCCGCCAGCGCCTGCAGCGTGCCCTCGGTGTCGGCCAGCGCGCTGGCGCGGTACACGGCGCGGCTGCCCAGGCTCAGGCTCCCGAGCTTGATGTCGCGCGAGGCTGCGCCGATCGTGCGCGCGGCCTCGGCCACCGTGCACAGCATGCCATTCAGATTGCGGATGCTCGCATCGAGCAGGCGCGAGGTGTCGGCGATTTCGTCGCTGCCGTAGTCACGCTCCTGCACCGTGAAGTTGCCGCTGGCCAGGCCGCTGGCAGCCAGGCCGATGCCGCGGATCTCGCCGAGCAGGATGCGGCGTACGGCGAACGTGATGGCCAGCGACAGCCCGATCGCCAGGACCAGCACGGCCGGCATCAGCAGCGAGACCATGCGAAAGTCGGCCTTGGCGCCCGCGGCGGCCTGGCGCGCCAGCGTGTCTTCCAGTGCGCTCAGACCCGCCACGCGCTGGTCGACCAGCGCGTACGCGGCTTCGGCCTTCTGCATCGCGTTGGCGCTAATCGAGCCGTCCAGTGGCGCGAGCTCGATGACGTCGCGCACCGCGCGCGCGTAGCGGCGCTGCGCCTGCGCGGCCTGCTCGACGTGACGCAGCTCGGCGCCAGTCAGCGGACCGGTCGACAGCGTCGTGAGGCCAACCGCGATGCGCCCATGCTGCGCCAGGATGTCGCGCCGCAGTGGCTCGGTGCGGGCCGGCGGAAAGCTGCCGCCCATCCAGCTCAGGTAACGGTAGATGTCGGCATGCGCCTTGTGCGATTGCGTACCCAGGCTGGCGGCAGCATGCAGGCTGGCGGCGCGCTGGCCGACGATCGATTCGAGCGATGCATTCTGACGCGCCAGCGCGACATAGGCCGCGCACGACAGCACCAGCAGCAGCACGAGGACAGCGCCCGGGGCCAGCAGGAGCTTGGGGCCGATACGAAGGCGGGACAGCATGTCAGGCCGCCGTCATGGCAGGTGGAACGACAGAGCGGCGCGGCGGTTTCATCGTCATGATATCCCCTTGAAGAGCGTAATATTTCTTGAATGCACTCTTGAATGTACGCCGCAGAACAAGCCAGCCTTTGTGATGGCGCAAAGCGCGCGCTACACTAGCGGCATGATCTTTCTTGCTCCACTGCAGCGAAACCGGCGCCTGCTCCTGGTGTGCGTGCTGTCACTTCTGCTGCACGCACTGGTGATCGCCTGGATCGACGCGCGCCTGACGCAGCGCCCCGCCGTCATCGGCATGCCGGAGTTCACGGTGCGGCTGGCCTCGGCCGAACGGGGCATCGTGGATGCACCATCCAGGGCGGTCGAAACACCTGCTGCACCTGCCCCTCCGGAACCTCCCGCGCCGGCGCCGCCCGTGGCGCCCGCTCCCATCGCCATGGCCGATGGCGACCCCGTTGCGATGCCGTCCGCCGCGCCGCCCGCCGACGCTGGCGAGAGCGCGCTCCCCGCCGCCAGCGGCGGCAGTGCTGCCCCCATCCAGATGCCGGGCACCTACCGCGTCAAGCCACCGCCGTCCGGCCGCATCGACTACACCGTCGTCACGCGCAGCAGCCTGGACGCGCCGTCACAGGACGGCGGTAGCGCGCGCATGGTCTGGCGCAGCGATGGCACGCGCTATGCGGTCGAACTCGATGGTGTGCTGGGTACGATCTCCAGCGAAGGCCAGGTCGACGATGCCGGCATCGCACCGCAACGGGCATTGACCGGGATGGGCACTGGCGCCTTGACCACCGTGTTCGACCGCGGCAGCGGCACCATCGGCGCCGGGCCGCAGGGACAGCCCTTCCCGCTCGTGCCGGGAAGCCAGGACACGGCGTCGGTCTTGCTGCAACTGGCGGGCATGGGCGTGGGCGATGCAGGCCAGATCAAGGACGTGCTGGAATTCTGGGTCGGCGGCGTAGGCGGCGCCGGCATTGAGCGCTACCAGGTGACGGGGCCGGAACGGATCGCGACGGCCGCCGGGCCGCTCGAGACCGTGCGGCTGGTGCGCCTGGGCGAGCCGGGCGCGCCCGTGCTGGAACTGTGGCTGGCGCCGCAGCATGCCTGGCTGCCGGTGCAGCTGCGCGTGACCGACGCGCTGGGCGCCTCGCGCACACAAACGCTGGCATCGATTGCGATCGACACCAACGCGACACTACAGGAGTAAAAAGCCCGCGTCAGGACGACGTGGGCTCAGGCCTTGAATCAGGCCAGCTTGACCGCGTGCTCGCGGGTAGCATGGAAGGTCAGCTTGGGCCAGCGTTCCTGGGTCAGGCGCAGGTTGACGCCCGAGGTGGCCAGATACGCCATATTGCCGGCCGCATCGTAGGCCACGTTGTGACCGAGCGAGTTTTCGAAGTCGGCCAGCGCCTTCTTGTCGTCGCTCGAGACCCAGCGCGCGCTGCTGATACTGGCGCTTTCGAACACGGCGTCGACGCCGTACTCGTTGAGCAGGCGGCTGGCGACCACCTCGAACTGCAGCACGCCGACGGCGCCCAGGATCAGCTCACTGCCCAGTACCGGCTTGAAGACCTGCACCGCGCCCTCTTCGCCCAGCTGCTGCAGGCCCTTGTGCAACTGCTTCATCTTGAGCGGATTGCGGATGCGCACCGAGCGGAACAGCTCTGGCGCGAAGTACGGAATGCCGGTGAAGCTGAGCATTTCGCCTTCGGTGAAGCTGTCGCCGATCTGCATATTGCCGTGGTTCGGCAAGCCGATGATGTCGCCGGCGAAGGCTTCTTCGACCTGCTCGCGGCTGGATGCCATGAACGTCACGACCGACGACAGCTTGACGTCGCGGCCCAGGCGCAGGTGCTTGACCTTCATGCCTTTTTCGAAGCGGCCCGAGCACACGCGCAGGAAAGCGATGCGGTCGCGGTGGGCCGGGTCCATATTGGCCTGGATCTTGAAGACGAAGCCGGAGAACGGCACTTCGCTTGGCAGGACCGAGCGCACCGTGGCGTCGCGCTCGCGCGGCGCAGGCGCCCAGTCGACCAGCGCCGACAGGATTTCGCGCACGCCGAAGTTGTTGATCGCCGAACCGAAGAACACCGGGGTCTGGACGCCGGACAGGAAGCGCTCCAGGTCGAACACGTGCGAGGCGCCGTGCACCAGCTCGACTTCCATCTTGAGCTGCTCGATCTCGAGCGGGAACATCTCGGCCAGGCGCGGGTTGTCGATGCCCTTGACGATCTCGAAGGCGCCATCGGCTTTTTCTTCGCCGGCCTTGAACAGCATGATCTCGTCCTTCAGCAGGTGGTACACACCGCGGAAGTTCTTGCCCATGCCGATCGGCCAGGTCACCGGCGCGCACTCGATCTTGAGCACCGATTCGACTTCGTCGAGCAGTTCGAGCGGATCGCGCGTTTCTCGGTCCATCTTGTTCATGAACGTGACGATCGGCGTGGCGCGCATGCGGCACACCTCGAGCAGCTTGATCGTCTGCGCTTCGACGCCCTTGGCCGCATCGATCACCATCAGGGCCGAGTCGACCGCCGTCAGCACGCGGTAGGTGTCTTCCGAGAAGTCCTGGTGGCCGGGGGTGTCGAGCAGGTTGATGACGTGGTCGCGGAAATCGAACTGCATCACCGATGAGGCAACCGAAATGCCGCGCTGCTTTTCGATGTCCATCCAGTCGGACGTCGCATGGCGCCCGCTCTTGCGGCCCTTGACGGTACCGGCCAGCTGGATGGCGCCCGAGAACAGCAGCAGTTTTTCGGTCAGCGTGGTTTTACCGGCATCCGGGTGGGAAATGATGCCGAAGGTGCGGCGGCGCCCCACTTCGCGCGCGATCACGCCGGCCTGCGCGGCCGAGTTGGTGGTAGTGGTGGTGCTGTCATCGCGCGCGTCAGGCGTGGCCTGCGCGGCGGAGGTGTCGGTATCGTTGGCCATAGTCGAGCCCTTCAAACGGCCCTTGTCGAAAACCCTCGATTTTACCGTTTTCGCAAGGCGCCGTGTGAACTGTCTTCGCTCCCGATGCCTGGCGTCAGTCGCGCACGCGGCGCCAGCCGGCGCGGTGTGCCTCGATCGTTTCCGATGGCGGGAACTTGCCGGTCACCATGGTGCCGTCGGCGGTGGTGGTGATCGTCTTGAGCGCGCCCGACGGCAGGCGGATCACGATGAAGCCCACCGCGGCCGAACTGGCCAGCGGATACCCGGCCAGCCCGTCCGGCGAAGCCGCGCGGCCGGTGCAGACATTGAGCTGGTAGATATTGCTGGTGCCGCCGACCTTGCAGTCGGTCGACGAACTTGGCAAGTTGGTCACCACGTTGATGGTGCCGGCCACCACTTGCGGGTCGAGGTTGACGCGCTCGCCGGTATTGAGGTTGAAGTCCGTGAACCAGCCCTTCTTGCTGGCCAGGTTCACGTCGTCGCCGGCAATCGTATAGGGCGCATTGCCCGTATCGTCGCCGGCCACGCGCGCCAGCGTGCGCTTGACCATGGCCGACGACTGGCGCCAGGCGGCCGTGCTGATGCCCTCGCCGTCATCCTTGAGCAGATACGCGCTCTGCATCTCGGTGCTGGTCACGTCGACCAGGTCGAGCAGGCGGCCGGTGCCGAACAGCACCACGCGCTGCGCCGACGCGACGGTCTTGTCGTCGACGGTGGTGTCGACCCGGCACAGCGTGACTTCAGGCCGGGTGGTGACCGGCTGGTTCACGCCGGCGTCGCCCATCAGCACGCGCGCCGGTGCGCCGGTGCCGGTAAAGTCAAAGCGCCACATCTTGCCGGTATTGTCGCCGCCGTACACATACGTCACACGCGGATCGTTGTTCGGGTCATTCGTGATCGCCGAGATCCTGGCCAGGCCGGACGGCGTGCCGACGCTGCCCACGCCGGTCGTCGCCGAACGCGATTCGATCACCTTGCCGGTGGCAACGTCCACCACCAGCAGATAGCCCTTGCCATCGCCCGCATCGACGCCGTCGACACCCGGGATGTTGTTGTAGCCCGAGGTCAGGAACACGACCCATTTTTCCACGCCCGCGCTGTCGACGATGGTGCCGAACTGCGGGTTGCCGAACGTGAGGCCCAGACGCGTATCGACATTGCCGGCGCAGGCACTGGCGTCGGCGCACAGTTCCCACAGCGCTTTCGGCGCGGCCGGGTCCGTGACATCGAGCGCGTAGTAACCGCGCCCGCCCGCGTTCAGCCCCGCCACCAGCACCGACTTCCATTCCGTGCCGATCTGGACGTCCGCAATCTCGGGCGAGCCGTCGACCGAGAAGATGTGGTTGGTGCCGTAGGTCGTGCTGGCCAGCTGGTGCAATTTCTTCATCGTGATGCGCGGAACATACGCCCACAATTCTTCGCCGGAACTGGCGTCGAACGCGTGCAGCATGCCGTCGTTGGCCGCGGCGAACACGGTTGCCTTGCGGCCTGCATGGGTGGCCTTGAAGGCGCCGTAGCCGGGCCGGTCGAAATTACGGCGCGGCTCGCGCAGGTATGCCGGCTTGGACGAGGCGATATCGCCCAGCACGATCGGGATCGTCGTCTTGTCAGTGCCCACTTCCTGGCGCGAGAACGCGCGCAGGACGTTGTCATTGGCGTACTGCTGGCGACCGCGCAGCCAGTTGACGATATTGCGGCCATCGTTGACCAGCGCGCGGTTGGCCACCGACATATTTGCGCACTGCGTCAGCGCATTGCACTTGTTGTCGAACCAGGCGCGCGTGCCCGTGTCCATCGTGTCGTAGCTGAACGTGGCCAGCGCGCCATCCTTGAGCATGTAGATCGAGCGGCCGTCCAGGCCATCGTCACCCACATCGACCTGCTTGCCGAGCAGGCTCGAGGTATTCCAGTCCTCGGTCGGCTCGACGTCGCCGGTGACGATATTGACCTTGCGCTTGGACAGGCGCCCGTACCAGTGCACGGTGGTGAACGTCGCCGAGAAGATGTCGTTGTCGCTTTGCGAGATGTTCGGGGTCGAGGTGGCTGCCGCCGCTGCTGCGCCGGTCTTGACTTCGATGTTCGACAGGGCCGTGCGCAGCCCTTCCACCACCTGCATCGGATCGGACGCCGAGAAGTACTTGCCATGGCCATTGATCGCGGCATGCCACAGATCGTCCACGCGCGACTGCAGGGCGGCCGAGCCGCTGTCTTCGTCGACGACCGGATCGGGCCAGACATAGCGGCCCTTGTTGTTCCAGGGGCAGTTGAGCGCGCCGCTGACCAGCTTGTAAAAGTCGCCGTTCGGATCCGGCTTGGTGTCGTAGTCCTTCTCGTAATTCATGATGCCGTCCACGCCCAGGCCCAGCGCATAGGTGCGCATGTGCAGGCGGTTATTCTCGCCGGTGCTGGCCGGCACCGCGCCGGGTTTGGTGTAGTCCTCGAGCGTAGGGCGCAGCGACACCGTCTTGTCGGCCGAGCCGCCGTTGTACCAGTACAGCGCGATGTCGGCCAGCGACGGCTTGCCCTGGTCGCGCGGATCGACGCAGCCCTTCGATTGCAGGCAGAAGCGCGCCGGATTGTTGACTTCGTCGCTGCTGGCCACCCCCACCGGCGCCTTGCCATTCCAGTAGCCATCGGTAGTGATGAACGTGAAGTTCTGCTGGCACGGGTACTTCACGACTTCTTCGCCCGCCCTGTAGTTGTAGGGACTCTGGTTGGCGTACATCTTGCCGATCGCGTGCAGGGCCTGGCGCACCGGGGTCGAGCCATCCGTATCCATCGCATACAGCGCGTCGTACCAGCTGTTGCGGTCAGCGCCGGCAAACGGCTTGGGCTTGTTCATGGCGCCTTCGACTGCAGCGACCGACAACGCGACCAGCCCGACGTTGTACTTGTCGGTGACGGGCGAGAACGCCTGGCCGACGGCCGTCTTCATCATCTGGTTGCGGGTGCGGTAGTAGCCATACCAGTTGGCGAAGTTGGTCATCTCCTCGGCATAGCTGCAGGAGCCGCTCGTGCAATCGGTGCGGCCGCTGGCGCGCGGGTAGATGGTGCGGCCCGGAACGATGTCGGTGCGCACGAACACCGAGCCACCCAGGCCGGTGGCCGACGTCGGCACGATGTCCGAGACCGCGTTGACAGCGCCCATCGTCAGCCAGGTGCGGTTGCCGTAGGTGTTATTGCTCGGGATGGTGAAGTCGATGCCCAGCCCTTCGGCCTGGCCGGAGCTGTCCACCAGACACAACGTCGTGTTGGGTTCGCTTGCACAGACCGGCGGCGAATTCGGGTTACCGCCGACATACGCGGTCACATTGCCCCGGGTGCCGATACGCGCTTGCAGTGCCGCCACGACGCCACTCGCGCCCGTGCTGCGGTTGAAGGTGATGTCGCCACCCAGCATGCCGCCGCCGGCAAAGTTCAGGCGGCTCATCACTTGCCGGTCGCGGTTGATGGTGCTGTTGTTGGTGGTGCCGCCCACGCGCAGCAAGGCGGTCGAGCCCGTGCCGCTCGAGACCATCAGGCCGGTGCCGGCGCGGCTGTTGTCGGACACCAGGCTGCACACGCTGAGCGACTTGGTGGTCGAACCCGCAGGGCACGCGACCGGCACGATCCCCACCACATTGTCGGCGCCGAGGGCCACGCCCAGGCTGCTGCAGCTCGGGACCGCGCCGTTCCTCGGGGAGCGCACGCAGGCGAAGTAACTGTCGGCGTCGCCGACCCTGGTATTGATCGACACGGCCAGCGCCTGGGCCAGGGCGGCCTGCTTGTCGGCGGTGTTGGTGCCGGCGGCGGCAGTCACGGCGGCATTGGTGATGACCTGCGTGCCCAGCGGACCGACGGCGGTCACCGCAGCGATCGTGCGCGTGCTGGCGGTACTGGACGCGCCGATGCTGATCGTGCCGTACCACGGCGCCACCACATTCTCGGCGCCGAAACGCGGATACTTGAAATTGCCGACAAACTTGGCCTGGCAATTGGTCAATGCTCTCGAGTCACACCAGCGCACGCGCGCAGCGACGGTGTAGCCAGTTGCCGGCGACGTGCCGTTGGCGGTCGCGGCGCGGCAATCGGTCAGGTTGGTATTGGTGCAGTATTCGGCGACATTGTTGGTGTAGTAGTACGGGGTGCTGTAGACATAGCGCGCACGATAGCGGGCATTGGTTGGGTAGGCATAGCCGCCCGTGTTGCGTACGCAATTGTTCAGGTTGGCGTCGCACCATTCGATATCGTAGTAGCCGTCCACCAGATTGCTGGAGTCCGCCGTATTGCCCAGAAAGTCGGCCTTGTTGACGCCATACACATCGGTCGGCACGCGCTTCCAGTCGCCCGTGCGCCCGGCGTCGAGATCGGGATAGGACGTGCCGTCGGCCTTGACCGGCGGGACATACCGCACCGCCGGATCGTAATACTGGCGGTTAAAGCCGGCACTGGCAAATGGCGGATCGCCGATCTTGCAGGCGCGCGTGCCGGCCGACATCGTGGTGCCGGCGCGGCAGGTGTCGGTGACGTTGATGTAATCGGGCGTGTAATTGAAATTCATCGACCCCGAGTTATCGTACAGCAGCATCAGGTTTGGCTTGACGGTGCCGCTTCCGCTGATATTGAGCAGTGGCAGCTGGGCGATGGCGGTGGGCTCTGCCTGCGCCGATGGCGCGCTTACAACCAGCGCCAGCAATACCAGGTGTGCCAACTGTGTCAGCGGGCAAATGCGGCCGGCGGCACGCGTGAGGGTCGTCAAGAAGTTCATGGGCAATCCGTTCGTTTGTACGGCGCCATCAGACGCCGATCAGTACTACCATCTGGTTCACCACGGTACCGCCGCGTGCGCCGTGGATGCGGGCGGTAATCACATAGTGCAGCTGCGGGCTGGCGGCGTACACGACGCCATCGGTGCGGATGCTCTCGCCGATGGCGGTCGCGTTGCCCAGGCCGGCCGTGTTGGCGGCGGTCTGCACGCAGGCGTTCTTGTCGTCGAACGTGCCCGTGCTCTTGCACAGGCGGTGGATCACGTATTCCACCTCGGTGCCGCCCGAATCCGTGACCTTCTTGCTGTCGCTCCAGAATTCTTCTTCACGGGTCGACAGGTTTGGCGCCATGGTGGCGCGGTAACCCTCCGCCGGCTGGTGCGCCGTCAGCGCGCCCTTGTCGCTCTTGGCTTTCTGGTCGATCCACTCGAAGCCCTTGTGCAGCCCGAAATCGGCGGCGCGGCTGAGCGTGGCGTCGTAGGCGAGGCTCGATGCGCTGAGCGTCGTGCTGTTGCTCGACTTGAGCAGATAGATGCTCGTCACCAGCATCACCAGCATCATGATCAGCATGACCGGCAGCGCAATGCCGCGCTGGGCTGCCAGGAACAACGGGTATGAACGCTGCGCCATCATGGCCTCCATCCGGCATTCCTCAGCGGGACAATGGTGTCGAAGACGCGGTAGCGATAGCATTTCCAGTCGATTGGATCGTTCGTTACCGCCAGGTCGATCTCCACTTCCTGCGCCGTGGCCTCGCTCGGCTGCGCGCGCGCAAACAGCGTCGGCGCCGTGGTCGTGGCGCTGCACGTGCCGTCGGCGGCAGGCCGCTCGGGGTTTTTACTGCGCGCTACCACGGCGATGCGCAGCGCCACGATGCGGCCGTAGTCGCCGGGGCTACCGGTCACGCCATCGCCGTCGGCATCGATCATGGTGGACGACCAGGCGCTGATGGCGGTGCCCTTCTCCAGTGCAAAGGCAGTGCCGGTACGCCGGTCGAAACCGTACTGCGCCTTGAGCGAGACGATGTTGCCCGTGACCGCCTGCGCAGTCTTGGCCGCATTGGCCATGTCGGTGGCGCGCAGGCGCAGGTAGCCATCCTCGACCGACCAGGTATGAAACGCCAGGCGCGCGCCGGAGCCGAGATTGAACAGGCGGGTCGTATTGCCCGTGTAGTTCGCACCCAGCGCGCCGCGGTTGAAGCGCTGGCTGGTCGTGCCGAAGGAGAGTTCGGGCTTGTCGGGAACCTTCGATATCTGCGCCAGGGCGCAATCGGCCCCGATATTCTCGGGTGCGACGACGATCACGTCGCCCAGCGTGAAGTAACCCCACGGATCGCGATCGACCTCGACGCTGGTGCCGCCGATGTAGTTCTTGATCACGCGCATCGTCGACGTGCCGCCAGGGGCGCCGCCTGCGTACAGCGTCAGGCGGTCCGGGCCCGTGCCGCCCGGCTCGATCACGGCGGCAGCCAGCGGCCGGATCGTGGCCGCGCCGCGCTTGGCCGGCGCCAGCTCGTAGCCCTGGCTGTCGGCGAACATCGTGTTGCAGCCGGTGATCAACGGATCGTTCAGGCCGAACCCGGCCTGCTCGGCGTCGCTGCTGATCTGGAACATTGCCAGCATGCCGTTCTGCATCGAGTCAGAGCCACCCAGCGCGGCGTCCTTGTTGCGCTCGCTGTCGGTCATGATCCTTGTCGCAAACAGCACCGCCAGCAGGCCGATGACGACACTGACCATCAGTTCGACGAGCGAAAAGCCACCGGCGCGGGCAATGGACGGGGATGGAGACGGGGCGCTCATGGTTTCGATGCCGTCAGGTAGGATTTGATGCGATGGGTATTGCGCTGGCTGTCGCTGGTGCGCTGCCAGCCGATCGCGATATTCACTTCGGTGCGGCCGACAGCCGCATTGGTGGCCACGCCCACCACGACGCCGGCGCCCGGAATCCGCTCCTGCACGGCCGCATGCCAGGCGGCCAGGCGCGCACCCGGGGTGCCGCCGGCGGCCAGCGCATAGTCGGCGGCGTGCGGCATGTCGCTGTACATGATGCCCAGCAGCTCGTTGGCAGCGACGGTCGCCTCGGCCCGCATCCCGGCATCCGACAAGGCCGCGATCGAACGCGCCTGCAGACCCAGCGTGCCAACCAGGGCGATACCCAGGATCATCACGGCGAGCAGGGATTCGAGCAGCGCGACGCCGTGTTCGGCACGGCGAATCATTGCAGCGCGGATCATTGCGGGCACCTGCGCGAATCGCCGGCGACGGCGCCCGGCACACAGGTGACCGCCATGCCGCCCAGGGTCAGCATGACGGCCGACGGCTTGAATTTGCCCACCAGCGCACCGGCAGGCGCGAGATCGACGCGGCGCACCTGATTCTGCTGGCCGGCATCGATCCAGCCCAGCGGCGTGAAATACACGGCGTCATCGTCGGCCGGATCGAGCGTGACGGTCAGCATGGTGGTCGGGGGCAGCGTGTCGGCACCGCGCACGAGCGAGCGGTAGTCTGCCGTCGGGCCCGTCGCTCCCTTGGCCGCCGTGGTGGCGGTCGACCAGTCGTTGCTGCCATCGGTGCAAGGGTTGTCGCTGCTGCGCAGGCACACGTCGATCTGCCAGCCTGGCTGGCCATTGGCGCCAGGGGCAAACACCAGCCGGCTCTGGCTGTTGTGCGTCATGGCCAGGTTGCGCGCCTGCGCGAAACCATCGGCATAGAACTGCGCCGCACCGGTGGCGCGCGTGCCGGCCAGCCAGCCCGTCATTTGCGGCACACCCACGGCCAGCAGGATGCCCAGCACGACCAGGCCGACCATCGACTCGATCAGCGTGAAGCCGCCTGCAGCGCGCGGGCATGGGCTTACTGGGTACATGCGCCATCCTTGCGGTCGACCCAGCAAGTGGTTTTCTTGGTCCAGCCGGCCGGTGCGCCGGTGGTGGCGCGGGTGCCGGCCTGGTTGATGGTATAGACGAAATCAGCGGCACCGGCGCGGCCGGTTGCCGTCAGCACGTAGCCACTCGCAGTGGCGCTCGTCAAGGTGTAGGTGAAGTTCTTGGTGTCGACGGGCTTGCCCGTGAAGCCAGCGTACGTGCGTTCGTTGGACCAGTACTGCTCGAGGCGTGGCTGGGTTGCCGCCAGGTCGCCATGGGCTTCGGCCAGGCGGGCACGCAGAATGTAGCTATTGTAAGAAGGTAAGGCAATTGCGCTCAGGATGCCGATGATGGCCACGACGACCATGAGCTCGACGAGCGTGAAACCGGATTGACGTTGCTGCATGTAATTCTCCTGGACGCTGGGCGCTGACGGCCGGGCTACGTTTGTCGCGCGGCATATTTCCAGGTGGAATCATAAATCATGTAGCTGTCATTTCCCTGAGGGAATGCTGACAAATCCCTGACAACCGCGCAAAAAGGCGCTGCTGCTTGACGCAACCACATTATTCAGGGATTCGCGTGTGTGCAGCGGCCGATGGACAGGTTGTCAGCCAGGGGATTTTGACACGCCAAAACGCACAACGACGTGCGTGCCGCCGCCTGCTGCCTCGCCGATCGTCACGTCGGCGCCATGAGCGCGCGCAATGTCGCGCACGATCGCCAGCCCCAGGCCGCTGCCGGTGGATTTGTCATCGAGCCGCACGAAGCGCTCGAACACGGCGGCGCGCCGGGCGGCGGGAATGCCGGGGCCGGAATCGATCACGGAAAACTGCGCCACGCCGCCATCCACCCCGCAACCGATCGTCACCTGCCCGCCGTCCGGCGTATAGCGCAGTGCATTGTCGACCAGGTTGTCGATCAAGTCGCGCAATTGAAAAGCGTCGCCCGTCACTGGCGCTGGCGCCAGCTCGAAGCCCAGGTCAATCCCTTTGCGCGCCGCCTTGTCGACAAAGAACTGGATCGACTCCTGCACCAGCAGCGCCAGGTCGAGCGGGCCGACATGGTCGCCCGGGCGCCCTTCCCTTGCCCGCGCCAGCGCCAGCAACTGATTCACCTGGCGGATCATGCGCTCGTTGGCCAGCCCCATCATGGCAAGCGACGCCACGGTGTCGGCATCCTGCGCGTGACGGGCATGCAGCCATTCGAGCTGCAATTGCACGCCAGCCAGCGGCGTGCGGAGCTGGTGCGCCATGTCGGCCAGGAAGTCGCGCTGTGCACACGCGCCGGCCTCGACTTTGTCCAGCAGGTCGTTGAAACCGCTGACCACCGGTGCGATTTCATACGGCACGCCGTCACTAGGGATGGGCGCGAGGTCGCCCGGTCCTCGCCTGGCCAGCTCGGCGCGGATGCGCGCAAGCGGCCGCAAGCCATTGCCGACCGAGAGCCAGACGACGCCAACCAGCGTCAGCGTGCCGAGCGAAACCAGCACGACGAGCGAGCGCACGATCGCGGCGCGCACCTCGAGGCGCTGGCGCAGTGTGTGGGCCACGCCGACGTGCCGGATGCCGGTCGGCGTGGCCACGGCCAGCGCGACGACGCGCACCGGCTCACCATTGACGTCGGCGTCGTACGCCGGCGCGCCGGGCCGCAGTGCCGGAAAAGCTTTGCTCCCCTCAAGATGCCGCCCTTGCACGTCGCGCACGGCGAACCAGGCGCGCTCGCCCGTGGCAGCCGGGGCCACAGGCGGCAGGCTGGCTGCGCCACCGGCGGCCACGCGGCCCGCCAACGCGGTGGCCGTATCCATGAGGCCGGCATCGAAGGCCACCTGGGCCGGTGTCCAGGCCAGGCCCGCGACGAGCGCAGCGAGCACGAGATTGACGAGCAGGATCGGCCCGAGCAGCCATTTCAGCAGGCGCAGGCGAATGCTGTTCATTGGCCGGACGGGATCATGCGGTCGCTTCGAGCAGGTAGCCGAAGCCGCGGATGGTGCGGATCGCCACGTCGGCGCCATCGAGCTTCAGGCGCAGGCGCGATACGTAGACTTCCACGGCATTGAGCGTGACATCGTCGCCCCAGGGCAGGATGGCGTCGAGGATCTGCTGCTTGGAGACGACGCGCCCCGCGTGCTGCAGCAGGTATTCGAGCACGCCCCACTCGCGCACGGATAGCTCGATGGCGCCTTCGCCGATGCGCGCGCGGCGGGTGGCACTGTCCAGGCTCAGGCGGCCCAGGGTCAGGACGGATGACGGCGGTGCATGACGGCGCGCCAGCGCGCGGATGCGGGCGACCAGTTCGGCAGTGGCAAAGGGTTTGACCAGATAGTCGTCGGCGCCGGTTTCGAGGCCGCGGACGCGGTCTTCGACGGCGTCGCGGGCCGTCAGCAGCAGAACGGGCATAGCACCACCGCGGGCGCGCAGGCGGCGTACGACTTCAAAACCATCGATGCCGGGCAAGCCGATGTCCAGCACGGCGACGTCGAATGTGGGGACGGACTCGGTGCGTTGCAAGGCGGTGTCAGCGGCGAGGCCATCGCGCACCAGCCGAACAGTCATGGCCTGCGCATTGAGCGCGCGCAGTAAACCGTCAGCAAGCACGGCATCGTCTTCAACCAGCAAGATATGCAGCCCGGTGTGTAGTCCGATTCGCGGCTCAATGCGCAGCATTTGTAGGAATACCCTGTTTTGTGGACGGTGAACATCACCGCCGGCACCCCGAATTATGCGTTATTTTTCGTTTCCGTAACAAAATACAACGCCTTTTTGAGCCAAAACAGGCATTTTCCCCAGTAGGACTGGGCTGACACGTGATGATGCTTGCAACCTACACCGGGGCGACTACATGTCTTATGTGCGCCAACAGACGGTGCACGTAAAGTACACACATCGCAACGAGGCAAGCACCATACGCCTTCTGACTTGCACCCGACGCACGATAGACCTAAGAGGACATAAAATGAACAACACTCAACTTGCTGGTATCACACAAAAAGCAAAAAGCCAGACCCCTGCCACGAGTGAGGCAATGAAGTCCCAGTCTAAACCGATCGTCAGCTACAGCGGCACCCAACAAAATGAATTGCTGGCAGCACTGCCACGCATGGATCTCGAAGAAATGTTCGACCACCTCGAACTGGTGGCGATGCCATTCGGTAAAGAACTGTTCGAGTATGGCAGCAAACTGGAATACGTGTATTTCCCGACAACGGCAATCGTGTCGCTGCTGTATGTGATGGAAGATGGCGCCACGACCGAAATCGCGGTTGTCGGCCACGAAGGTGCAGTCGGTGTGTCGCTGTTCATGGGCGAGCGCGCTACCTGCTCGGCTGTCGTGCAAAGCGCCGGTTACGGTTATCGCCTGCGCACCCAGTACCTGCGTGACGCCTTCAACCGCGGCGGCGCCCTGCCACAACTGCTGATGCGCTACACCAACGCTCTGTTCGCCCAGATGGCACAGAACGCTGTCGGTGGCCGTCACAGCTCGATCGAACAGAAGCTGTGCCGCTGGTTGCTCGACCGTCTGGATCGTTCAGCAAGCAACGAACTGAAAGTGACCCAGGAACTGATCTCGATCATGCTGGGTGTGCGCCGCGAAAGCATCACTGCTGCCGCCGGCAAGCTGCAAGACGAAGGCCTGATCCAGTACCGTCGCGGTAACATCACCGTGCTCGACCGTGCTGGTCTGGAAGACTACGCTGGCGAATGCTACAAGGTCGCCAAGTCGGAATACGACCGCCTGCTGTCGGACGTCGCACGCTAAGCAGTCAACCCGGATTCGCCGCCCTGTGCGGCAGCGAATCCTGATAATCCGGCCCTGCACTCTGCGTCAGGGCCGGCGGTGTGTAACCGGTACCTGCCACCTCATTGCCGCCCGGCGCCACTGCCGGAATCAAGGCACGAACACACGTTCCAACGTTATTCACTCCCCGCTCCACCACCAATGTCCCGCCCAATAGCAAGGCGCGCTCACGCATGCCGAGCAAGCCGTGGGATTTTGTTCCGGTCAACATGCCATCGGGGATCCCGATGCCATCGTCGGTAATCTCCAGACCCCATCCAGTTGGCTCGCGCGTCAGATTCACGATGACATTGCGCGCCTTCGCATACTTGGCGATGTTATTAAGCGCTTCCTGTGTGATGCGGAACAAGGCAATGGCCTGTGTCGGAGCAGCCTCATCGACGTCGGCATCGATCAGCGCATCGCAATCGAGCGACGTGACGCGCGCGTAATCGACGCAGTAACTCTGCAGCGCCGCCGACAAACCCATATTGTCGAGCAGGCTCGGGCGCAGGTTTTCGACGATGCGGCGCTTGAGCTGCACGGTGTCGACCAGCGTGCGGCGTGCACGGCCGAGCTTATCCGCCAGATCCGGTTCGTGCTCACGCAAGCGATCGATGACGGTAGCCAGATCGATGCCGATTGCCGTCAGGTTGGCGCCCATCTCGTCGTGCAGTTCGCGGGCAAGCCGTGATTTTTCTTCTTCCGACACGCGAATCAGGTGGCGCGACAGGACGGACAATTGCGCAGTACGTTCCGCGACAATGTGCTCGAGACCGTCGTTCGTCTGCTGCAACGCGTGCTCGGCATCCAGGCGCGCCCCAAAAGCGCGCTGCACCAGCTTGTAAAAGAGCAGCAGAATAATGATCGCCGCGACATTAATGCTCACGCCAAACAGCGCCGCATGCCGGTATTGCTGATAAAACCCGGCAGTCCGCGACTTGAGCAACTCGTTCTGTTCACGGGCCATGATCACCACTTGCAGGCGGATTTCATCCATCTCCGCGCGCTCGTCCGGTAATGCAGCGTTCGCGACGATGTCATCGAGACCACCGTGGCGAAATACGTCCAGAGACTGGTTCAGCAAGGCCAGCTTGCGCTGGACCAGCGCGCGCAATTGCGCCAGATTACGGGTTTGAGAAGGATTATCGGCAAGCAGCACGCCAAGTGCGCGCAACTGGGCATCGATCTGCTGCGGCGCGCCGCGTAGCGGGCTCAGATACACCGGATCGTTCGACAGGAAATAGCCACGCAGGCTGGATTCGGCATCCGTGACGAGGAGGTTCAGGTATTGCAGCTCGTCGGAAACCTGGGCGGTCTGCGCCTGCAGTAGATTCGCGTCACGCAAATCATCGAGATTGCGCAGCAAAAATATGCCATTGACCACAAGCAGCACCACGCAGAAGAGGCACAGCACCGACTTGTGAAGAGGAAGACGACGGGCCGGGCGCTCCCCCCGGGTGGTAGAAAAATACATCCAGACATCCTTTCACGCTGACAACGCGGCCTCGCATTCTACCTGTAAGGACGTATTGTTGCGCCGCAAAATGGCCCGACGTAACTATTTGTTGCAGTTGATGCTGGTAGATTCTGCTGACTCCGGATGACAACCGCCCAATGAAAAAACGCGCCGAAGCGCGTTATGGGACCAATCCGATGTTAACAACAGCGCGCTCTTAGTCGAGCAGGTTGTTCTTCATGGCGTAATACGTCAGGTCGGAGTTGGACTGCAGGCCCATTTTTTCCATGATGCGGGTGCGGTAGGTCGACACGGTCTTGATCGACAGCGACAGCGCATTGCCGATATCGGACACGGTTGCGCCCTTCGCCAAGCGCAGGAATACCTGGAATTCGCGATCGGACAGTTCGGTGTGCAGCGCCGTGTTCGGATCGCGGTCAAAACTCTGGGCCAGCAATTCGCCGACCGTCGACGAGACGTAACGCCGGCCCTGGAACACGGTGCGCACGGCCGTCTTGAGCTCGTCCGCTTCGCATTCCTTGTTCAGGTAACCATTCGCGCCCATCTTGAACAGGTTCAGCGCGTATTGCTGCGCCGGATAACCCGACAGGATCAGCACGGGCAGATTGGGCTGGCCCTGGCGGATCGTGCGCAGGATATCGATGCCGCTTTGATCCGGCATAGCGATATCGAGCAGCAGCACGTCGCAAATCTCGCGGCGCGCGATGTCCAGCGCCTCACGGCCCGTAGCGCCTTCGGCCACGACTTCAAAGTCGCCCGACGACGAAAAAATCTGCTTGAAACCTGCTCGTACTATCTGGTGATCGTCACAAATGGCAACGCGTATCATTGTCTTCCCTTAAATTTTCCTTGCGCAGGAAAGTGCCGGATCTGCTCCGCCCGGTTGATGCGTGTCATTCAGCATCGCGCGAGTGACATTTTAACACTCCGCGGCCTGCCTTCAACAGCGGTACGAATGCATGAGTGATCAAACGCCGTGCTTGACCCGGCGACGACCCGCTGCCTGCAAAATCGCTCAACAAATTGGCGCAATCTGGTACGGCAATCTTGCAGCTGGCGTGAGATGCTGGCCTGCACTAAGGCGCTGGTTGCGACCCGTGCTTGAGCAGATCGAGGATATCCAGCAAGCCGGCGCGCAATTTATCGCCATCAATCGCCGGTGAGGTGTCGCGCAGGCGCTCTTCATCGAGCTCGGCCACTACGGTGGCGCGATGGTCGAGCCGGTTGCGCGCGCCGCTGATGGTAAAGCCCTGCTCGTACAGCAATTCGCGGATACGCCGGATCAGCAGGACCTCGTGGTGCTGGTAATAGCGGCGGTTGCCACGACGCTTGACGGGCTTGAGCTGGGTGAATTCCTGCTCCCAGTAGCGCAACACATGGGGTTTGACACCGCACAGCTCACTGACTTCCCCAATCGTGAAATAACGTTTGGCCGGAATGGGTGGCAGCACGGTCAGTTCGGTCTTGTTTGGTCGGTCGTTCATCGTCTATCAGGCTGCGCGCGCCATCGAACCCGAGCCCGAATTGCCTGGCCCGGCTTCTTCCACCATGGCCTTGAGCTTCTGGCTGGCGTGGAACGTCACGACGCGGCGTGCCGTAATGGGAATTTCTTCCCCGGTTTTCGGATTGCGGCCGGGCCGCTGCGGCTTGTCGCGCAACTGGAAATTGCCAAAGCCCGACAGCTTGACGGCTTCGCCGCGCTCGAGTGCATTGCGGATCTCGTCGAAGAAGGTCTCGACCATGTCTTTGGCTTCGCGCTTGTTCAGCCCGACCTGCTCGAACAGCAGTTCGGCCAGCTCGGCCTTGGTGAGCGTGGGCAATGACTGCTCTGCCTCTTTACGCACGCGCGCCACCAGCATTGCACGATCCAGGTCGGCCACGAGGGCTTCCTGGAACACGGTCGAATCAACGTCGTTATTGTTAATTTTGAGGCCCTGCCCGTAAGTCAAACGATGCCGCGGCGACAACAACACGGCTTGGGAGCCGTGTGCTGTCAGCCTGGAAATGCATATTATGCACGCGGCTTCGCGTTCAGTTTGGTTGAAGCAGTGGCGAGCACCGCCGCCATGATGGCGTCGACCGCATCGTCCTGCAGTGTCGATTGAGTATCTTGCAAGCTAAAGCGGAAAGCAAGGCTTTTTTCATCCGCTTCCAGACCCTTGCCGCGATATTCATCAAACAAAACAACGGCTTGCACGATCTTTCCCATAGGATTTACTGCGATTTCAGCAGTAAATGCATCCAGTACGGATTGGGCCGGCACGTCCTGTTTCACCACCAGCGCCAGGTCTCGGGTGGCGCCCGGGAACTTGGAAATCTCCGCATACACGGGCACGATACGACCGCGCAATGCTTCAGCATCGACTTCGAACACAACCGGTGCTTGCGGCAGATCATACTTTTGCAGCCAGCGCGGGTGCAGCTCGCCGATCACGCCGATCTGCTGGTCGTCGAGCATGACGTTGGCCGAGCGGCCCGGGTGCAGCGCCGGGTGTTCCGCAGTCGAGAAACGCAGCTGACGCGGTGCGAACAATGCTTCGAGATCGGCCTTCAGGTCGAAGAAGTCGACGGCGCGCGTGGCGACATCCCACTGCTCGTCGAGCGCCGGGCCGTAGGCAATCGCGGCGACGCGCTTTGGCTGGTCGTAACCGGCCACCGTCAGCGGGCCATCCATGATCGATGCGTTGCGCTTGAACACGCCGCCGACTTCGAACGCGCGCACGCGGCCCGCCTTGCGGTTGATGTTGTAGCGCACGTTGGCGACCAGGCTGCCGATCAGCGACGAACGCATCACGCTGAGCTGGCTGGCGATCGGGTTCTGCAGGCGGATCGGCTCGAGGTTACCGGCGAAATCCTGCTCCCACGTGCTTTCGACAAAGCTCATGTTCACCACTTCCTGGAAACCCAGGTCGGCCAGCTGGTGGCGGATCGCGAACAGCGAGCGGGTGTTTTCCGGCTCGATCAGCATCGCGCTCGGCGCCGTTGGCGGCCGGGTCGGGATGTTCTCGAAGCCATAGACGCGCGCGACTTCTTCGATCAGGTCTTCCTCGATCTCGATGTCGAAGCGGTAGGTCGGCGCCGTCACGTGGAACACGCCCTCTTCCTGCACGAAGCCCAAATGCAGGCGCGTGAAGATGTCGGCAATCACGGCATCGGTCAACGGCACGCCGATGACTTGCGCAGCGCGCGCCGTGCGCAGCACCACGGGCGTGCGCACTGGCAGGTTGACGATCTGGTCGTCGATCGGGCCGACCTTGCTGTCGGGCGTGCCGCAGATGTCGATCAGGAGCGCCGTGATGCGTTCGAGATGCTCGGGCACGGTCGCATAGTCGACGCCACGCTCGAAGCGGTGCGCGGCATCGGTCGAGAAATTGAAGCGGCGGGCACGGCCCTGGATGGCGTTCGGCCACCAGAATGCCGCTTCCAGATAGATATCGGTGGTGTCGAGCGATACGGCGGTGGAGTCGCCGCCCATGATGCCGGCCAGCGATTCGATCTGCTGTTCATCGGCGATCACGCCGACCCATTCGTCGACGGCAACCGTGTTGCCATTCAAAAGCTTGAGCGATTCGCCAGTCTTGCCCCAGCGCACGTCCAGGCTGCCGTGGATCTTGGCCAGGTCGAACACGTGCGACGGACGGCCGACTTCGAGCATCACATAATTGGAGATGTCGACCAGTGCCGACACCGAGCGCTGACCGCTGCGTTCCAGGCGGCGCTTCATCCACTCTGGCGTAGCCGCGCGCGCATTCAGGCCGCGGATCACGCGGCCGGCGAAACGGCCGCACAGGTCCGGCGCCGACACTTTCACAGGCAGGATCTCGTCGCTGTTGACGGCCACCGTACGGGTCGGCTCGAGCATCAAAGGTGCACCGGTCAGCGCTGCCACTTCGCGCGCCACGCCCAGCACGGACAGGCAATCGGCCTTGTTCGGCGTGAGCTTGATCGTGAACTTCAGGTCGTCCAGGCCCAGGTAGTCGCGAATGCTCTGACCCACCGGCGCGTCGGCCGGCAGTTCCATCAAGCCATTGCTCTCTTCAGAGATCCCCAGCTCTTTGCTCGAGCACATCATGCCCTGCGACTCGACGCCGCGCAGCTGGCCAACCTTGATTTCAAACGGCTTGCCATCGGCGCCTGGCGGCAGCACGGCACCGGCTTTCGCGCAGATGGCTTTCATGCCGGCGCGCACATTCGGCGCACCGCACACGATATTGAGCAAGGTGCCAGTGCCGACATCGACCTGGCACACGTTCAGGCGGTCGGCGTTCGGGTGCTTGACCACTTCCTTGACCTCGGCCACGACCACGTTCGAGAACGGTGGCGCGACCGCTTCGACCTCTTCCACTTCGAGGCCCGACATGGTGAGCAGGTGCGACAGCGCGCCGGAGTCGATCTGAGGATTGACGATCGAGCGGAGCCAGTTTTCGGAGAATTGCATAATCTTTGTGCCTCAGCGTCGAATTAATTGAACTGCTTCAGGAAGCGCAGGTCGCCTTCGTAGAACAGGCGCAAATCGCTGATTCCATAACGCAGCATCGTCAGGCGCTCGAGGCCGGAGCCGAACGCGAAGCCGATGAATTTTTCCGGGTCGAGCCCGAAGTTGCGCACCACCGTCGGGTGCACCTGGCCGGCGCCCGAGACTTCGAGCCAGCGGCCCTTGAGCGGACCGGAGCCGAATGCGATGTCGATCTCGGCCGACGGTTCGGTGAACGGGAAATACGACGGGCGGAAGCGCACTTGCAGGTCGTCGGTCTCGAAGAAGGCCTGGACGAAGTTCAGGTACACGCCCTTGAGGTCGGCGAAGCTGATGTTCTCGCCGATCCACAGGCCTTCGACCTGGTGGAACATCGGCGAGTGGGTCGCGTCGCTGTCGACGCGGTAGGTGCGCCCCGGTGCGATGACCTTGATCGGCGGCGTGTGCGTGCGGGCATAGCGTACCTGCATCGGGCTCGTGTGCGTGCGCAGCAGCAGCGGCTTGCCGGTGCTGTCGTTGCCGTCGATATAGAAGGTGTCCTGCATCGAACGGGCCGGGTGGTTTTCGGGGCTATTCAGTGCGGTGAAATTGGTCCAGTCGTTTTCGATCTCGGGGCCGTCGGCCACGTCGAAACCGATGGAGCGGAAGATCTGTTCGACACGTTCCCAGGTGCGCATCACCGGGTGGATGCCACCCTTCGAGCGGCCACGGCCGGGCAGCGTCACGTCGATGGCTTCCATGGAAAGACGCGCCTGCAGCTGCGCCTCGGCGAGCGCCTCGCGGCGCGCGGTCAATGCCTGTTCGATTTGTTCTTTGGCGGCATTGATCAGGGCGCCCTGCGCCTTGCGCGCATCGGGATCGAGCTTGCCCAGACCCTTCATCAGGTCGGTGACCTGGCCGGTCTTGCCCAGGTACTTGGCTTTCGCATTTTCAAGCGCGGCGGCGTCTGGCGCCTCCGCGAAATCGGCACGGGCCGCGACGACGAGTTCTTCCAGGTTCATGCTTGTTCTTTTCCTGTTTTTCGTTGGCGGGAGACGCCAGAATCAAAAACGGGGCACAGGTGTGAACCTTGCCCCGCTTCTTTGTGCGCCACACCCCGTGAGGGGCGCGGCACCAACTTGCTTAGCAACTTAACGAATCAAGCAGCCAGCTTGGCCTTGACGGCGCTGACAATCGCGGCGAATGCCGGCTTGTCATGCACAGCCATGTCGGCCAGGACTTTACGGTCCAGTTCAATCGCGGACTTCTTCAGGCCGTTCATGAACACGCTGTAGGTCATGCCGTGCGAACGCGATGCCGCGTTGATACGGGTGATCCACAGTGCGCGGAAGACGCGCTTCTTGTTGCGACGGTCACGGTATGCGTATTGACCAGCGCGCATGACTGCTTGCTTGGCAACACGATATACCTTGCTGCGACGACCGCGGTAACCTTTGGCAAGGTCAAGAACCTTCTTATGACGGGCACGTGCTGTAACCCCACGTTTAACTCTAGGCATAGTAGCTCCTTAGTGTGAGATTAAGCAGATGGCATCATGCGGTAGACGGACGTGACGTCTGCTGCATTGATGTTGCGGGTGCCGCGCAGTTGGCGCTTGTTCTTGGTGGTCTTCTTGGTCAGGATGTGACGCTTGAACGCCATACCCGATTTCACAGTACCACCTGGACGCACGCGAAAACGTTTCTTCGCGCTGCTTTTGGTTTTCATTTTTGGCATAGTCATCTGCCCTCGCGGACAGTCTCATATGTAACAGGATTGCAGGTGGCAGCGACGCTGCTCTTAGATGCCTACTTTCACTTGTTTTGCAGCAGACTCAGAGCCTGCTACAACCTGCTTGTCGCAAACAGGAATCGAAGATTGTAGCACAGCTTATTCACGCTTGGATAGCTGACTGCAAGAAAGACAGGCAGTGGGCAACACCAGGCGTACGGGCGCAATAAAGCCGGGCCGGGCTACAGACGACGTCTGTAACGCGGACCCGGCTCTGGATGCTCCCGGCGAAGAATTACTTCTTCTTCCTCGGCGCGACCACCATGATCATCTGGCGACCTTCGAGTTTCGGGAACTGCTCCACCTGACCGACTGCATCGAGATCCGTGCGCAGACGCTCGAGCACACGCATACCGATATCCTGGTGGGCCATTTCACGACCGCGGAAGCGCAGCGTGATCTTGGCTTTGTCGCCTTCTTCCAGGAACTTGATGAGGTTACGCAACTTGATGTTGTAGTCGCCATCATCGGTACCCGGACGGAATTTGACTTCCTTGACCTGGATAATCTTCTGCTTGAGCTTCGCCTCATGCGCTTTCTTTTGTTCCGAATACTTGAACTTGCCGTAGTCCATCAGGCGGCAGACCGGCGGGACCGCGTTTGGCGCGATCTCGACCAGGTCGACGTTCAGTTCTTCGGCCATGCGGAACGCGTCGGCGAGACTAACGATGCCCAATGGCTCGTTCTCTACGCCGTTCAAACGCATTTCGGGATGGGTGATCTCGCCATTGATGCGATTATTCTTGTCAGTAGCTATGTTGTTTCCTTTGAACGTATTGAAATTTGGCCGGGATTACTTGGTCTTGGCGGCGACTTCGCCCACCAGACGTTCCACGAGTGCATCGACGGACATCACGCCCAGATCGACATTGCCTCGGGCTCGCACAGCCACGGTATTCGCGTCTTTTTCTTTATCCCCAACAACGAGGATGTACGGCAGTTTTTGGACGGAATGTTCACGTATTTTATAGGTGATCTTCTCATTGCGCAAATCAGCGTGAACACGCAGGCCTGCCGCGCGCAGCTTGGCCTCGACTTCTTTCACATAATCGCCCTGCGCATCCGAGATATTGAGCACCGCTACCTGCACCGGCGCCAGCCACAGCGGCAGCGCGCCGGCATAGTTTTCGATCAGGATGCCGATGAAACGCTCCATCGAACCGACGATCGCACGGTGCAGCATCACCGGCACGCGGCGGGTGTTGTCTTCTGCGACATACTCGGAACCGAGGCGGCCCGGCATCGAGAAGTCGACCTGCACGGTGCCGACCTGCCATGGACGGCCGAGACTATCCTTCAGGTGGTACTCGATCTTCGGACCATAGAACGCGCCCTCGCCCGGCAATTCGGTCCAGGTCACGCCGCAGGCACGCAGCGCCGAGCGCAGCGATTCTTCGGCCTGGTCCCAGACCTCGTCCGAACCGATGCGGCTGTCGGGACGCAGCGCCAGCTTGACGTCGATATTGGCAAAGCCGAAATCGTCATACACGGCCATCGCCTGGGCGTGGAACGACGTGACTTCGCGCTCGACCTGCTCTTCGGTACAGAAGATGTGGCCGTCATCCTGGGTAAAGCCGCGCACGCGCATCAGGCCGTGCAGCGCGCCGGACGGCTCGTTGCGGTGGCACTGGCCGAATTCGCCGAAGCGCAGCGGCAGATCGCGGTACGAGCGCATGCCCGAGTTGTAGATCTGCACGTGGCCCGGGCAATTCATCGGCTTCAATGCGTACGAACGGTTCTCCGACTCGGTCGTGAACATATTGTCGCGGTAGTTTTCCCAGTGACCGGTCTTTTCCCACAGCGTGCGGTCGAGAATCTGCGGCGCCTTGACTTCGCTGTAGCCGGCGACCTGGTACTTGTGGCGCATGTACTGCTCGACCTGCTGCCAGATGGTCCAGCCCTTCGGATGCCAGAACACGAGGCCAGGGGCTTCCTCCTGGAAGTGGAACAGGTCCAGCGACTTGCCGAGTTTACGGTGATCGCGCTTTTCGGCTTCTTCGAGCATGTGCAGGTACTGCTCCTGGTCTTCCTTCTTGGTCCAGGCAGTGCCGTACACGCGCTGCAGCATCTCGTTCTTGGAGTCGCCGCGCCAGTAGGCGCCCGCCAGCTTCATCAGCTTGAAGACTTTCAGCTTGCCGGACGATGGCACGTGCGGGCCGCGGCACAGGTCGGTGAAGCTGCCCTCGGTGTACAGCGAGACATCCTCGTTCGCCGGGATCGAGGCAATGATTTCCGCCTTGTAGTGCTCGCCGATCGACTTGAAGTAATCGACGGCTTCGTCACGTGGCAGCACCTTGCGGGTGACCGGCTCGTCCTTCTTGGCCAGCTCGGTCATCTTCTTTTCGATGGCGGTCAGGTCGTCCGGGGTGAACGGGCGCTTGTACGAGAAGTCGTAATAGAAGCCGTTTTCGATGACCGGGCCGATCGTCACCTGCGCTTCAGGGAACAGCTCCTTGACCGCGTGCGCCAGCAGGTGGGCGGTCGAGTGACGGATCACGTCCAGGCCTTCAGGGTCGCGGTCGGTAACGATCGCGAGATCGGCGTCGGCGTCGATCAGGAACGACGTGTCGACCACTTTACCGTTGACCTTGCCGGCCAGCGCCGCCTTGCCCAGGCTCGGGGCAATGCTCTGCGCTACCTGCGCCACCGTCACGGGACCGTCAAACTGGCGGCTGGAACCATCGGGAAGTCGGACGTTCAACATGCTGTACTCCAATCGTGGCGCCGCGCGCCGTTAAATAACAAGAATCAAGGATAGTAAAATCTGGACGAAAAAAAACGCGGGCTAGCCGCGTTTTCTTCTTTGTGTCGAGCAAAAGAACACCACACCGCGCCTAGCGATTCCCCCACAACCTGGTTGTAGTTCGCGGTGTCATAACCGTTGATGCCTTTCTCGCTCTTACTGATATTCTGGTGGGCGGTGCAGAATTCGAATCTGCGACCCCTTGGATGTCGACCAAGTATTCTAACCAGCTGAACTAACCGCCCGATGCCGCCATTATAGGGACCCGATGCGGGAACTGCAACCCTCGCACAAAATTTATTGCTGACCAGCTCACCATGCTGCACGGGCGCCGATGATTTACACTGGTGCCCCATCCGAATATTGATTGCATGGCGATGACGTACAAGCCGCACGACCCCTCCCACCTGCATGCCCACCTCGACGGTGACGCAAGCCATTCCCATTCCATTGAAGCGCGCAGCCAGAAGGCACTGGCGTTCGCGATGGGCCTGACGTTGCTGTTCGCGCTGGTCGAGGTGATTACCGGCTTCCTGTCGAACTCGCTGGCCCTGATCTCGGACGCCGGCCATATGGTCACCGACGCCGCCGCCCTCGGCCTGGCCCTGCTCGCACAGATGATCGCCAAGCGCCCCCCATCGGCGCGCCACTCGTTCGGCTTCGTACGCGCCGAAGCCCTGGCCGCATTCGTCAACTGCCTGGTGATGCTGGCCCTGGTGGGCTGGATCGGCTGGGAAGCCATCCAGCGCCTGATCCATCCGGAGCCCGTCAAGGGCGGCATCGTGCTGGTCGTGGCCGCGCTGGGCGCCTCGATCAATCTGCTCGTCGCATGGATCCTGTCACGCAACAACGACAGCATCAACACGCGCGCCGCGCTCGTCAATGTGATGGGCGACCTGCTCGGTTCGCTGGCCGCGATCGCGTCCGGCGCCATTATCTATTACACCGGCTGGCTGCGCGCTGACCCGATCCTGTCGATCTTCGTCGCCCTGCTGATCCTGCGCTCGACCAGCGGCATCCTGCGCGAGTCGTACCACTTTCTGATGGAAGCCGTACCGCACGCGATCGACTTCGTGCAGGTCGGCGCCGACATGGCCGCCGTCGACGGCGTACTGGCCGTGCACGACATGCACGTCTGGGACATGTCGCCCGGCCACCCGGCACTAATCGGCCACATCGAGATCCGCAGTCTGGAACAGTGGCCCGCCGTGCTGGAAGCCGTACGCGCGATGCTGCGCGCGCGCCATGGCATCGACCATGTCACGTTGCAACCCGAAGCGGCCGGCGGCAAATCGCTGTGAAACCGGCGGTCAACATCGACTTGCCACTGTTCGTGTAAGCACAGGCCCACCCAAAGCGAGCGCGTGCGCCGATAGCCCGGTTCGGCAATCGGCGACATAATGCTGCCATGGACCTTACACCGAACGTATTCGACACTCTCATCATCGGCGGCGGGCCGGGTGGCCTGACCGCCGCCATCTACCTGCGCCGCTTTACCCGCAATGTCGCCTTGGTCGACAAGGGCAACAGCCGCCTGGCCTGGATTCCCGTCTCGCACAACTACCCTGGCTTTCCGGACGGGATCAATGGCAAGCTGCTGCTCGACCAGTTGCGCTGCCAGCTCGGCAAGTACGGCGGCCACGTGATTCCCGGCGAAATCAGCAACCTGCGCATCGACGACGGCCTGTTCATCGCCGACTGCACGAGCCCGGAAGGCGACGTCACCGAAATGCGCGCCTACACGGTGCTGCTGGCCACGGGCGTGGCTGACGTGGGCATGCCGGTCGAACGCTGGGACGAAGCCGTGGCCAGCGGCGCGGTGCGCCTGTGCCCCGTGTGCGACGGCTACGACGTGATCGACAAGCGCATCGCCGTGGCCACCGCCGAAGTCAATCCAGTCGGGCATGCGCTCTTCATGCGCAGCTTCAGCCGCGACGTGCTGCTGTTCGAGCGGGCCGACGAGTCGGTGGTCGACGCCGACCAGCATGCGCAGCTGCAGGCGGCGAACGTCCAGCACATCGCTTCACCGCTGGCCGGCGTCACGCTGACCGACGACCTGAAACCCGTGCTTCACACGCGCGACGGGCAATCCTACGAATGCGATGTGTTCTACCCGATGCTGGGTGAAAATGCCCGCTCTGCCCTGGCGGCCAACCTGGGCGCCGAAACGGTCGAATGCGACACGCTGACAGTGGACGACCATTGCCGCACGGCTGTGCCCGGGCTGTACGCAATCGGCGACGTCACGCGCGGGCTGAACCAGATCACCGTAGCGACCGGCCAGGCCGCCATTGCCGCAACGACCATTCACAACACGCTGCCGTGGGCGCTGCGCTGACGGGTTGAGTTTTATTGGCCGCCGGCCAGCTTGCGGCGCCGCTCGATTGCCGCCTGTGCGGCCGTGTCGCCCGCCGCCTCGGCGCGCTGCGCCTGTACGCCCAGCCACGCCAGCAGCGGCCGGCGCCAGCCCTGGTTTGAGGCCGTGTCGACCGCCAGCGTGATCCCCGCTGGCGTGATGCGGCTCGCCTTGAACTGCGCGCCAGCCGCAACCAGCCGCGCCAGCGGATCGGCAATGCTCTCAAGCGAGCCGCCACCAACCACGGCCCGATGCTGCTCGGGCAGCAGCGCCACATCCAGTCTATCCCACTGTCCCGCCAGATAGGCGGCGTAGGCACGCTGCGCCGGTGTCGCATCCGTCGCCAGCGCCGCGTAACCCGGGCAATCCTCGAACACGAGACTGGCCACCTGCGCCGCGCAGCGCACCAGCTCCACCTGGGCTACATGGTCAAGCCGCCCGGTGGCCGTGGTCTCGGCACGCGCTTCGCGGAACTCGGCATTCGATGCGGCCGTGTGGCCTTTCAGGTAATCGTCCACCGATGCGTCGAGCGCGCCCTTGGCATTTGCCTGCCAGTCGGGTAGCAACGGCTTGCTCGCGCAGCCGGCCAGCAACGCAGCCATCAACAATGGAATGGTTTTCATGGCAGCTTGATCTCCGGATTGGTGCGCGCGAACGGCCACTTGCGGTTGATTTCCTCGACCAGGCGATTCACCTTGCGCAGGCTCGCGTCGACGTCGCCGCGCAGTGCGCTCAGGTCTTCGGTCGCTTCTCGCGTGTTGGCGCCAACGGCCTGCGCTTCGACCAGCACGGCGTCGACTTTCTTCAAGGTGGCGCTCGCATCCTTGAGCACGACATCCAGCTGGCGCACGGCCGCCTGGGCGTCGTCCATCACGCCGGCCTGGCCGAACACGCGCTGGTCGGCCTTGGCCAGGATCAGGTTGACGCGGTCGAGCGCTTCCATCAGCTTCTTCGCTTCCTCGTCGCCACCGAGCGCGCCACCGAGCACGCCGTAACGCCCCGACATGCGGCCCGTGACGGCCGACAGGTTCGACAGGCTGGTGTTCACGTCCGAGCCGGACGAGGTCATCGTTTCCAGGTTTTCCAGCAGCCCGCGCGCCGTGGCGACGATGCGCGGAATCTCCGCCGTGGCGTCGCCGCGCAGCACGGTGCGGGTCGAGCCGGCCGGCAGCGGCGCATCGGTCAGCACGCCCGTATAGGCGCGCAGACGCGTTTCGCCGACGATGCTCGACTCCAGCGTGAAGACGCTCGAGGCGCGCAGCCACTTGGCGTCCTTGCTCTGGACGTCGACCAGGATATTCACCTTGCCGGTATCGGCCAGCTCCACCTGGCGCACGCGCCCGATCGGAAAGCCGGCAAAGGTCATGTCCATTCCGGGAATGACGCCGGTCGAATCGTCGGCCACGAGCGTCAGGCGCTGGGTCGGCTCGAACACGCCGCGCGCGTACATCACGTAGAACACGAAGCCGCAGATCATCAACCCCAGAAAAACGAGGAGGATCACGGCCTTGGTTTCGACGTGCTTCGGCTCGTCGGGAAGCGCGGTATCGGGAATCTGGTCCGTCATGTGAGTCTTGGTCCTGTCAATCAGATGTATTTCAGTGCAAGCGAGGCCGCTTCGATCACGATCAGCACGAACAGCAGGCGCAGTGCGCCCGGCTGCACGGTCGAGACCAGCCGGCGCGGATAGCGCTGCAATTCGAGGATGGCCGCCGTCGGGATCAGCGCCACGGCCAGGCCGAACAGCACCGTCTTGAGCACGAAGCCGGCCGTGACGCTTGGTGCGAACACGCGCCCTACTGTGCGGGTATAGTCGCCCAGACCCCACGGCGAGACACCGTACACGTTCAGATAGGCCAGCAGCAGCACGACGATGGAGGTGACCAGCGCCAGCGTCAGCACCGCCACGGCATTGGCGAACAACTGGGGCACCAGGTCGCTGCGCATGCGGCGCAGCGCGTCGTCGCTGGCGCCACGTGCGGGCAGCGCGCGGCGCGCAAGGCCGAGGGCCGATGCGTCGAACGCCATGCTGGCGCGTAGCGCGACGAACAGCGCGGCGCACAGCGGAATCAGTTCGAGCACCAGCACCCGCACCACCATCTCGAGCGCAAAGCCCGACAGGCCATAGCTCTTGGCGGTGACCAGCACGATGCGGATGATGACGAGGCTCACCAGGCACGCGGCCAGCGTGAACCAGGGCAGCACCTGCCAGGTGCTGGCGTGGATGTGGCGCGCGGTGGCGTGGAAGCGCTCGCGCTGCCACGTCGACGGCGAGAACGCGAGCACGATGGCGATTGCGCCCAGGTGAATCATGTACCACCAGCTGCGCAGGTAGCGTTTGGCGTGCGCGAACCAGAGTTCGGGATGGGCGGTGGAAGGAAGCGAGCGCGGCATGGGCTGAATGATACTGCGGTTGCGGCAGGCTGCGCGGGTCGGTGACAAATGATTACGTCACCGACCCGCGCACCGGGCATGCCCCTACTGCCGCTTCGCCTCCATCACGCCGCCCACCTCCATGATCGCCGCCAGCGCCTTCTGCGCCTGCGCCGTCGAGCCGATTTCGGCCGTGAAGATCATGCGCGCCTGGCCCTTGGCGCTTTGCGTGTTCACCCCGATCACATTGATCTTCTCACGCGAGAAGACTTCGGAGATATCGCGCAGCAGCCCTTGCCGGTCCTGCGCCAGGATGAACAGGTCGACCGGATAAACGGTTTCGTTGCCCGCTGAACCCCATTCGGTCTGGATGACGCGTTCCGGCGACTTGGCCTGCATCTCGGAGAAGTTCTTGCAGGTCAGCCGGTGGATCGAGACGCCCTTCCCACGCGTGACGAAGCCGATGATCGGATCGGGCGGCGCCGGCTTGCAGCACTTGGCGAGCAAGGTCATGAGCCCCTCGGTGCCCAGTACCAGCACGCCCGACTTGGCGCCCTGCTCCACGCTCGAGGCGCGGCTCTTGTTGTCGAACTTCGGTTCCTCGACCGGCGCCGGTTCGTCGCCATCGTGCAGTGCCGCTTCCACGTGGCGCAGGCTGAACTTGTCCTTGCCCACTTCGATGAACAGTTCGTCCACCTTGGCAAAGCCCAGCTTCTGCGCCAGCAGTTCCAGGTTGACGGCCGTCTTGCCTTCGCGCTGGAGCGACTTTTCGACGAGCGCGCGGCCGTGGGCCAGCGTTTCGGCCTGGTCCAGCGCGTGGAACCAGGCGCGGATCTTGGAGCGCGTGCGGCTGCTGACCGCGTAGCCAGGACTGAGCCAGTCGCGCGACGGCCCCTGGTTGCCGCTGGAGCCCTTGGCCGTGATGATTTCGCAGGTCTGGCCGTTTTTCAGTTGCGTATTCAGTGGCACCATCACGCCATCAATGCGCGCGCCGCGGCAGCGGTGGCCGACATCGCTGTGCAGGTGGTACGCGAAGTCGATCGGCGTGGCGCCCACCGGCAGTTCGAGCACCCGCGCCTGCGGCGTCAGCACGAAGATGCGGTCGTCGAGCGTCGTGGCCTTGAGTTTTTCAACCCATTCGCGCTGCAGTTCTTCCTGGCCCGACACGGCATCGGACACGTCGGTCTTCCATGCCAGCAGCTGGCGCAGCCAGGCGATCTTTTCGTCGTATTGCTGGCTCTTGAAGTTCGAGCCGCCTTCTTCTTTGTAGCGCCAGTGCGCAGCGATGCCGTATTCGGCGAAGTTGTGCATCTCCTGCGTGCGGATCTGCACTTCGAGCGGCCGGCCGTCTTCGGCCATGACCACCGTGTGCAGCGAGCGGTAGCCATTGGGCTTCGGGCGCGAGATATAGTCGTCGAATTCCTTCGGCACCGGCGTCCAGATATTGTGGATCACGCCCAGCACCGTGTAGCAGGTCTTGATGTCGGGGACGATCACGCGAAACGCGCGCACGTCATACAGCTCGGTGAAATCGAGCTCCTTGCCGCGCATCTTGCTCCAGATGCTGTAAATGTGCTTCGGCCGGCCCGACACATCGGCGGGAATCGAGGCCGACGCCAGCTCGCGTTGCAGGCGCTCGATCGACGAGGCGACAAAGCTTTCGCGCGACATGCGCTTTTCTTCGAGCATCTTGGCGATGCGCTTGTAGGTATCGGGCTCGATGAAGCGAAACGCGAGGTCTTCCAGCTCCCACTTCAATTGCCAGATCCCGAGCCGGTTGGCCAGCGGCGCATAGAAGTCCAGCACCTCGCGCCCGTAGGCGCGCGTGACGTCGTCAAACCGTTTGTGCTCGGCGAAGTGGCGCAGCGTGGCCGCGCACGAGGCCAGGCGCATCAGCACAACGCGCATGTCGGTGGCCATCGCCAGCAGCATCTTGCGCAGTGTCTCGTTTTGCGCTGCGGCCTGCTGCGCGGCGTTCTTGCCGCTGCCCACGGGCGCGCCGCCCGCGGTCAGGTCGCGCAGCCGGATCAGCTGATGCACGCCCTGTACCAGCGCAACGACGCCGGCGCCGAAGCGTTCTTCGAGGTCGGTGAACACGGCCGGGTCCATCAGCGCCAGCTCGAACACCAGGCCGGCGATACGCGTTTCGGCATCGGTATTCAGGTACGCCAGCGTGCCGGCAGCGCCGAGCGAGAATTCGAACGCGCTCTGGCCCGAGCCGGCCAGGCGCGCGCCGTAGGCGCCGAACGCGTAGTCGAGCGCAGCGTGCACGCGCACGCAGTCCTCAGGGCTCAGCCCCTGTACCAGGCCGGTCTTGGTATCTCCTAACAGTGCGGTGGAGACCATGCGCTCAGCGCAGTGCGGCGATGACGCACACCTCGACCAGGCAGGCCGGGTTGGCCAGCTTGGCTTCGACGGTGGCGCGCGGCGGCGTGTGGCCCTGGGCGACCCACTCGTCCCAGACATCGTTCATGCCAGGGAAGTTGTCCATGTCCGAGATGAAGATATTGCAGGACAGGATGCACGATTTGTCGCTGCCGGCTTCGCCCAGCAAACGGTCGACGTGGCCCAGCACTTCGCGCATCTGGCCATCGATGCCCTGGGTAGTGTCTTCGGCGATCTGGCCGGCCAGGTACACGGTCTCGTTGTGGATCGCGACTTCGGACAGTCGTTTGCCTACGTGCAGTCGTTTGATTTCCATGGTCTCTTTCTGTTCGATAAAGGTTGATTCAGGCCGGATCGTCATGATCCCGTGCCGTTTAAAAATGTGCGGGCAAGCGCGATCTGGTCGGCGTGCACGAACGTTGGCGCATGACCGACGCCGGGGATCTCGACCAGGCGCGCCCGCGGCCCGCGGGTCGTCATCTGCTGCGCCGTGGCGCGCGAGAGCAGGTCGGACTGTGCGCCACGCACCAGCAGCGTGGGACACGTGATCGCATCCCAGGCCGCCCACAGCGCGGCTTCGTCCTCGGCCGCGCGTTCCACCGTCATGCTGCGAAACGGCTGCGCCAGATTCAGGTCGTAGTGGCGGCGCCACTGGCCATCTGCATCCTGGCGCAGCACATCGCTGGCCAGCTTGCGCCACTCGGCGTCGGCGTGCGGCCCGAACGTGGCCGAGACGGCCTTGATGTAGTCGGCGCCGGCCGCAAAGCTCGGAAAGCGCACGTCCTGGCCGATGTACTCGCCGATGCGCTGCAGCGCCTCGCCGCCCAGTGCCGGGCCGATATCGTTGATCACGAGCCGCGAGATTGGCGAGTTTTCCAGTGCCGCGAGCGACATGCCGATCAGGCCGCCCATCGAGGTGCCGAACCAGGCGACATCCTCGTTGTCGGAGCCGGCAGTCACGCGGGCGATCAGCGTGACCATGTCGGCCACGTATTGCGACACCTGGTAGCCGGCCGGATCGCGCAGCCGGTCGGAGCGCCCGCGCCCGACGATATCCGGGCACACGACACGCCACGTATCGCACAGCGCCTGCGCCATATGGTCGAAGTCATCCCCTACGCGGGTTACGCCGTGCACGCAGACGAGCACCTTCGGATTGTCCGCCGCGCCCCATTCCTTGTAGGCGACACGGTGCAAACCGGCAGGCGACATGCACTGGACGCTCTTGAATCTGGGCTCGGACATCGCGACTCCGGAATAAGAAAATCATGAAAGGCGCCTGGCTGCTTTCGCACGCGGGAGGCGTTACGGTTAGAATTCTACCAATTCTGAGGGAGTTCCCCCCATACGCTCGCCAACGGGCATTTACCCATGAGGACACAATGACATCGATCATGCTAAACGGTAAAACGGCTCTCGTCACCGGATCGACCTCGGGCATCGGCCTGGGGATCGCACGCTCGCTGGCCGAACAGGGGGCCAATATCGTGTTCAACGGCTTCGGCGACGCGCAGCAGATCGAAAAGCTCTACACCGATATCGGCGCCGAATTCGGCGTGCAGACGGCGTACCACAATGCCGACATGTCCAAGCCCGACGAGATCGCCGCGTTGATGCAGTATGCCAGCGACAAGTTCGGCGGCGTCGACATCCTGGTCAACAACGCCGGCATCCAGCACGTGGCCGCGCTCGAGGATTTTCCGCCCGAACGCTGGGACGCGATCATCGCCATCAACCTGAGCTCGGCGTTCCACACGACGCGCCTTGCCTTGCCTGGCATGAAGCAAAAGAACTGGGGCCGCATCATCAACCTGGCCTCGGTGCATGGCCTGGTGGGCTCGAGCCAGAAGTCGGCGTATGTCGCGGCCAAGCACGGGCTGGTCGGCCTGACCAAGGTCACCGCGCTGGAAACGGCGCAGACGGGCGTAACGTGCAATGCGATCTGCCCCGGCTTCGTGCTGACGCCGCTGGTCCAGAAGCAGGTGGACGACCGCGCCGCGCGCGAAGGCACCGACAACGACGCTGCGCGCAAGGCGCTGCTGCTCGAGAAGCAGCCATCCGGTGAATTCGTCACGCCCGACGAACTGGGCGCGCTGGCCGTGTTCTTCTGCAGTCCGGCGGCAAACCAGGTGCGCGGCGTGGCCTGGAATATGGACGGCGGCTGGGCTGCTCAGTAACAATTCTCCCGTCGTAGCCGGGCTTGTTGCCCGGCTACGCACACTCCGGGTGCAAAAATTTCCACGCCGCACTGCTGCGGTGCAGCATGCGGATTTCCACAATAGCCCGCACCGGCTGAATGCGCGACCATGGCATCACTACCAACCTCGTTGAAGAGTTGCCATGAAGAAGCCGTTTTATAAAATCCTGTACGTCCAGGTATTGTTCGCCATTGTTCTTGGCGTGTTGCTGGGCGTATTTTACCCAGAGGTAGGCACCGCGATGAAGCCCTTGGGAGACGGCTTCATCAAACTGATCAAAATGATCATTGCCCCCGTGATCTTCTGTACCGTCGTCGCCGGTATCGCCGGCATGCAGGACATGAAGAAGATCGGCCGCGTCGGCGGCAAGGCACTGCTGTACTTCGAAGTCGTGTCGACCTTCGCGCTGGCCATCGGCCTGGTCGTGGCCAACGTCGCCAAGCCGGGCGCTGGCTTCAACGTCGATCCGGCCACGCTCGATTCGAGCGCGATTGCGCAATACACGACCAATGCGCATGCCCAGACCACGACCGAGTTCATCATGCACATCATCCCGACCACGTTCGTGGATGCGTTTGCTACGGGTAACATCCTGCAAGTGCTGCTGGTCGCGATCCTCTTCGGCTTTGCACTGTCGATGATGGGCGAGCGCGGCCGTCCGGTCACCAAGCTCATCGATGACGTCTCGCACGTGATCTTCGGCATCGTCAACATCATCATGAAGGTCGCCCCGCTGGGCGCGTTCGGCGCGATGGCGTTCACGATCGGCAAGTACGGCATCGCGTCGCTGCTGCCGCTGGCCAAGCTGATGGGCTCGTTCTATCTGACCTGCGCCCTGTTCATCTTCATCGTGCTGGGCGCAATCGCCCGCTTCACCGGCTTCTCGATCTTCAAGTTCATCCGCTACATCAAGGAAGAACTGCTGATCGTGCTGGGCACGTCGTCGTCGGAAAGCGCCCTGCCAAGCCTGATGCGCAAGCTGGAAAGCCTGGGCTGCGCCAAGCCGGTCGTCGGCCTGGTGGTGCCAACCGGTTACTCGTTCAACCTGGACGGCACCAACATCTACATGACGATGGCGGCCCTGTTCGTGGCGCAAGCGACCAACACCGACCTGACGCTGACCCAGGAACTGACCATCCTGCTGGTGGCGATGCTGACCTCGAAAGGCGCATCGGGCATCACCGGCGCCGGCTTCATCACGCTGGCCGCAACGCTTGCCGTGGTGCCGACGATTCCGGTAGCCGGCATGGCACTGATCCTGGGCATCGACCGCTTCATGAGCGAAGCGCGCGCACTGACCAACTTCATCGGTAACGGTGTGGCCACGGTCGTCGTGTCGAAATGGGAAAACGAACTCGACGTCAAGCGCATGGACGATGTCCTGCATAACCGCGTGATCGTCGAAGACCAGACCACGATGAAGGCCGTGCGCGAAGCGGCGTAATCGCCTGCGTTTGCCCGTCCATGAAAGCCGCATCCTCCAGGGTGCGGTTTTTTTTTGGCGTACCTGATCGTGTGAATGCTGCCCGGTAGCGTCTGGTATATTGAACATCCCGACTGACGACCGGCCGCGCCGGTGCTTCCACGATGCTGATTGCCGCTACCCCCGACAACGAAGCTGCGCGCCTGGCCGCCCTTTACGACCTGCTGCTCCTGGACACGCCCGCCGAGGGGCGCTTCGACCGGATCGTGGCCTTTGCCGCCACCGAGTTCGATGTGCCGATCGTCACCATCACGCTGATCGACACGGATCGCCAATGGTTCAAGGCCCGCACCGGCACCGAGCTGTGCGAAACCGGCCGCGACATCTCGCTGTGCTCCCATGCAATCCTCGAGCAGGACATCCTGGTCGTGAACGACACGCTGCTCGATGCGCGCTTTGCCGACAATCCCCTCGTCACCGGGATGCCGCATATCCGTTTCTATGCTGGCGCGCCATTGACCATGCCGTCACGCCTGAGCCTGGGCACCCTGTGCCTGATCGACCGCAAGCCACGCACGCTGGATGCGATGGAACTGGGCATCCTGCGCACGCTGCGCGATCTGGTCGTACTGGAACTGCGCAATATCAGCGAGGTGGCCGATGCCTGACGCAACCAAGCACATCCTGCTGGTCGAACCGGAACCGATGCTGCGCCGTACCGTCGCGATGACGGCGCGCAGCCTGAACCTGGGCCAGGTCCATGAAGCGGCAACGAGCGCGGCCGCACTGCGCCTGCTGAGCGTACGCACCTTCCAGGGCGCGGTGATCGCCGTCGACTGCGTGGGCAGCGGCAAGGACAGCCGCTACGACCTGGGCCTGATCGACCGCCTGCGCGCCGATGCCGCCGCCAACAAGCAAGGCTTGTCAATCGCGATCATGACCGAAACCGCCACGCCCGAACTCCTGAGCGACCTGCGCGAACGCCGGATCAGCCGCGTGATCCTCAAGCCGTTTCGCGCCAGGGTGGTTCTCGAGACCATCGAAACGATGTGCCGCTCAGGAAAAACATAGGCCGAGCTCGCCACCGCACGCACAAATCTTCGTAGACAACTCGATCTAGACAAGATAATCTAGCTTCATCTTGCCTATTCGAGGATGTCATGCCGCACTCCCCCGCCGCGCCCAAGCCCACGCCTGCCGAGCTCGACCTGTTACAAGTGCTGTGGCCGCTGGGCGCTGCCACTGCCAAGCAGGTCCATGAAGCGATGCTGCCGCAGCGGCCCGACGTGACCTACGCAACAGTGCTGCGGCTGATGCAGGTCATGCACGCCAAGGGCTTGCTGGGCCGCGACGAGAGCGAACGTTCGCACGTCTACAGCCCGGTCCACGCGCGCGATGCGCTGCAGGGTAATCTGCTCAATGACCTGATGCAACGGGCCTTTGCCGGCTCGGCCAAGGCACTCGTGCTGGCGGCGCTCAAGAGCGGCATCTCGAAGAAAGAACGGGCCGAGATCGAGCAACTGCTCAAGGACGGGGACGGCCAATGACCGCAGCCCATCTGGTCGCCAGCATCGGCTGGACGCTCGTCGAATTCACCTGGCAAGGCGCGCTGATCGGCTGCGCCGTGGCGCTGGCCATGACCCTGCTGCGCAATGCGCGCGCCGAGCACCGGTATGCGGTCGCCTGTGCCGGACTGTTGCTGTGCCTGCTCTGGCCCGCTGCCGAACTAGCGGCGCGTCTGGCCGGACCGCAGGATCTGGCGGCCCAGCCGATGGCGGCCTTCGCCAGCAGCCTGCTGGCGGGTCCGCTCGACGACAGCTGGCGCGCCGTATTCGAACGCAGCCTGGGCTGGGTCGTCGGTACGTGGGGCGTCTGCGCGGTGGTGCTCGCATTGCGCATGATCGCAGGGTTGCTGTGGCTGCACCGCGCTGCGGCGGTCGAGGCAAGCGATCCAGCCTGGCAAGCACGACTCGACCGGATGGCGCAGGCCGCCGGCATTGCGCGCACGGTGCGGTTGCGCATCGTCGCGGGCCTGGCCAGCCCCGTCACCTTCGGCTGGTGGCGGCCGGTGGTGCTGGTGCCGGCATCGCTCGTGTCCGGCATGCCGCCCCACTTGCTCGAAGCACTGCTGGCGCACGAACTGGCGCATATCCGACGTCACGATTACCTCGTCAACCTGCTGCAGAACGTGGTCGAGGCACTGCTGTTTTATCACCCGGCAATCTGGTGGATCTCGGGACGCATCCGCGCCGAACGGGAACTGGTTGCCGACACCATCGCAGCAAGACAACTGGGCGAACCGCGGCGCCTGGCTCTTGCGCTCTCCGAACTGGAACGACGCCAGTTCTCAACCCAGCATCTGGCCCAGGCGGCCAATGGAGGCAATCTCATGCAACGCATCAAACAACTCGTTCGTCCCGACACGCAGGCACTGAACTGGAAAGCCGCGCTTCCGGTGCTCGGCCTGGCCCTGGCGGCCCTCGCCGGCTGCACGAGCACGGCGCCGGTCAATCCGTTTGCCGCAATGCCCGATAACGACACGACGTCGCCCATTGCGAAATTCAATTCGTGCGCACGGCCGGTCTATCCGGCCGATGCGCTGGCGGCCAAGATCGAAGGAACAGTTACGCTCGGGATGCTGGTGAAAGCCGATGGCAAGGTGCGCGAAGCTGTGGTGCGCCAGACCAGCGGCAATGGATCGCTGGACGAGGCAGCGCGCGCCGCGATTGCCAAATGCAGCTTCCAGCCGGGCACGGTGAATGGCGCACCGAAGGAACAGTGGACCGAAGTGAAGTACGTCTGGGTCGCAAGCTGAGGACACGCCATGTGGAAACATCACCGTACCTCGATCGCCGCCCTGAGCTTGATGGTCGTACTTGGCGGCTGTGCGCAGACGCCGCCCGCCCCAACGGAACTGACGGCTGTGCCGGCCACGAAAGACGGGCCTGGCACCACGGCGTGCAGCCGGCCGGTCTACCCGCCGCAAGCGCTGGCAAACAAGATCGAGGGGACCTCGACCATCGGCTTACTGATCGGGACCGACGGCAAGGTGCAGAATACCCGCCTGTACCAGTCGAGCGGCGACGCGTCGCTTGACGAGGCAGCACGGGCTGCCCTGGCGTTGTGCATCTTCAAGCCGGCAATGGCCAAGGGCAAGCCGGTAGCGGCCTGGGCGCCGGTACAGTACGTGTGGACGCTGCCATAGGCGCAGAATGACAAAGGGCGCCGACCTGCGGCGCCCTTCATGTCTTGCTCGTTGCGTCTCAGACGGCCGACGTATCGAGCTCGCAACCAGTGGCGGCAACGATCTCGTCCACACCCACGCCAGGCGCCAGTTCGACCAGCTTCAAACCGGTGGCCGTTACATCGAGCACGCCCAGATCGGTGATAATGCGATCGACCACGCCAACCCCGGTCAATGGCAGATCGCACTTCTTCAGCAGCTTGTGGCTGGTGGAACCATCCTTGGCGGTGGCGACATGTTCCATCACCACGACCACGCGCTTGACGCCGGCCACCAGGTCCATCGCACCGCCCATGCCCTTGACCATTTTCCCCGGGATCATCCAGTTGGCCAGGTCGCCTTCTTCCGAGACCTGCATCGCGCCCAGGATCGCCAGGTTGATCTTGCCGCCGCGGATCATGCCGAACGAATCGGCCGAGCTGAAGTAGGCCGAACCCGGCAGCGCCGTCACGGTCTGCTTGCCCGCGTTGATCAGGTCGGCGTCGACCGCATCCTCCGTCGGGAACGGGCCGATGCCGAGCAGGCCGTTTTCGGACTGCAGCGAGACTTCGATATCCTTCGGTACATAGTTTGCCACCAGGGTTGGCAAGCCAATGCCCAGGTTCACGTAGAAGCCGTCTTGCAGCTCCAGCGCCGCACGCGCGGCCATTTCATCACGAGTCCATGCCATGTTGTTGTCTCCGTTTCTGTCGTCGGGTTAAAGCTCAGGTGCGCACGGTGCGCTGCTCGATGCGCTTCTCGGGCGACGGGTTGTGGACGATGCGGTGCACGAAGATGCCCGGGGTGTGCACGTGGTCGGGATCGATCTCGCCAACCTCGACCAGCTTTTCGACTTCGACGATGCAGATCTTGCCGGCCGTGGCCACGTTGGGGTTGAAGTTGCGGGCCGTCTTGCGAAACACGAGGTTGCCCGAGCGGTCGGCCATATAGGCCTTGACCAGCGACACATCGGGGAACAGCGCATGCTCCATCACATAATGCTCGCCATTGAATTCGCGCGTTTCCTTGCCCTCGGCGACGATGGTGCCGTAGCCGGTCTTGGTGAAGAAGGCCGGGATGCCGGCGCCGCCAGCGCGCAACTTTTCGGCCAGCGTGCCTTGCGGCGTGAATTCGAGTTCGAGTTCGCCGGCCAGGAACTGGCGCGCGAATTCCTTGTTTTCGCCGACGTACGACGCGATCATTTTCTTGATCTGGCGTGTCTCGAGCAACTGGCCCAGGCCGAAACCATCGACGCCCGCGTTGTTGGAGATGGCGGTAAGTTGCTTGACGCCCGAGTCGCGCAATGCCGCGATCAGGGCTTCCGGAATACCGCACAGGCCAAACCCGCCCACGGCGATGGTCTGGCCGTCCTGCACGACGCCTTCAAGTGCCGAGCGCGCGTCTGGATACACTTTGTTCATACCTGTCCCTTTTATAAGTTTGAGAACCCGTCTCAGCATAGAATACCGGCAGCCCGTGCACAATACCGTAGAACTACCGCCATGCCGCGCCACCTGCACGCCAACGAACAACGCCCTGACCCGCCTCACATGAACCTGCCGCACACGATTGACTACGAGATGATTTTCCAGCATGCGCCAGTGGGCATGTGCATCTCGCGCGACCGGGTGATAGAGGCCTGCAATGGCGCGCTGGCGGCGATGTTCGGCCATCCGGCCGGCCACCTGACGGGCTCGTCGTTCTCGGTGCTGTATCCGACGATGGACGAATTTCTGCGCACGGGCGACCGCATCATCCCCATCATGAATGCGAAGGGGCGCTACTCGGACGAGCGCATCATGCGCCGCGCCAATGGCGAGCTGTTCTGGTGTCATGTGACGGGCCGTGCGCTGTCCCCGCTCGAGCCCCTGGGCGCCGGCGTCTGGATCTTCGAGGATGTCAGCGAGAAGCGGCCCGTGACGGCGCAACTGACGCCGCGCGAGCGCGAAATCGCCGCGCTGCTGGTCGAGGGCAAGACCAGCAAAGTGATCGCGCGCGAAACCGACCTCAGTCCGCGCACCGTCGAAATGCACCGCGCCAGCCTGATGCGCAAGTTTGCGGCATCGACGTCGGTGGAGTTGGTGCACAAGCTGGTGGGTGCGGGCTGACGGCCAATCAAAGCCCCGATGCACCTTCGCGCGCTTACAGGTACAGCTGCCAGTGCTGTTCGCGCATGCGCTCGAGCAGCAAACGCAGATCCCCATCAAGCCGGCGGTCTTCACGCACCGGTGCAATGTCCTGCCCCAACTGCGCCAGCATCTGCGCCAGCGGCGCCGGCAACGCGCGGTCCGGCTCGAGCCGGCAACGCAGCCAGACACCCTGACGCACCGCGATCAAGAGCGCTGCGGCTACCTGCTCCGTCAGTTCCAGCACGCGCAGGCAGTCGCGCGCGGCGATCGTGCCCATGCTGACCTTGTCCTGGTTGTGGCATTCGGTCGAGCGCGAAAAGACCGAGGCCGGCATCGTCAGCTTGAGCGCTTCGGCGGTCCATGCCGACGCGCTGATCTGCAGCGCCTTGAGGCCGTGATTGATCGCAGCGCGCTCGCCCTCCATGCCTGACAGGTTGGCGGGCAGCCCGGCGTTGTAGCGCGGATCGACCAGCAGCGCCAGCTGCCGGTCGATCAGGTCGGCCAGGTTGGCGACGGCATTCTTCATGCTGTCCATCGCAAACGCGATATGGCCGCCGTAGAAGTGCCCGCCATGCAGCACGCGCTCGCCCTCGGCGTCGATGATCGGATTGTCGTTGGCGCTATTGAGTTCGTTCTCGATCGTGGTGCGAAAGAACGGCAACGCGTCGGCCAGCACGCCGATCACGTGCGGTGCGCAGCGGATCGAATAGCGGTCCTGCAGGCGCTTGCCGTTGCGCTCCTGCTGGCCCGTGTACACCAGATCGGCGCGCAGCCAGGCGGCCACGTCCTGCATGCCCGCATGCGGCTTGACCGAGAACAGCGTTTCGTCAAAGTGATGGGCGTTGCCGTCCAGCGCGAACGAGGCCATCGCCGTGATGCGTGTGGTGAGGCGCGTCAGGTAGTCGGCGCGGTCCCAGGCCAGGCAGGCCAGGCCCGTCATGACGGCGGTGCCGTTCATGATCGCCAGGCCCTCTTTCGGCCGCAGGCGCAGCGGCGCAATGCCGGCCTCGCGCAGCGCGTCGGCAGCGGGCATCTGCACGCCGCCGCGCAGCACTTCACGCTCGCCGCACAGTACCGCTGCGAGATAGGACAGCGGTGTCAGGTCGCCGCTGGCGCCAACCGAGCCTTCGCTGGGGATCAGTGGCAGCAGGTCGGCATCGAACAGGCGCACGATCTGCTCGAGCAGGTCGATGCTGACGCCCGAAAAGCCTTTCGCCAGCGACGCCAGGCGCGCGGCCATCACGGCGCGCGTCTCGGCCGGGCTCAGAAAGCTGCCCAGGCCACAGCCGTGGTAGGTGTACAGGTGGTGCGGCAGTTCGGTCACGAGCGCCAGCGGTACCGGCACCGTGCACGAATCGCCGTAGCCAGTGGTTACACCATAGATGGCGCCGTCTTCAAGCAGGAGCCGGTCGAGGAAGTCGGCGCCGCGCTGAATAAAAGCGCGAAAGGCCGGGTCGGGCGAGAGCACCGGCCGGGCCGGGCCGCGCGCGATGGCGACGATGTCGTCCAGCGCGAGGCGGTTGCGGTCGACACAGACCACGGCGGTCACGCAGCCGGGAAGACGCTGCGCAGTGCAGCCGGCAACGGGGCCGACTTGCCCACCTTGAAATCGACCCACACCACCTTGGCCATCCCATTGGCGTGCAACTCACCCGGCACGCCGTCAGCATCCAGCAAACTGATTTCGTGCGACACCTCGATGCTCGAGCGCCCGGGCGGCGCAATGAAGGTACGCACCTCGATCTCGCCCGGATAGGTCAGCTGCTTGAGGAAGTTCATCGACGCGTTGACGATGACGGGGCCTTCGTCGCGCGAATCGGGCAAGCCACCCACCTGCTCGAGCCAGGCGATGCGGGCCGACTCGATGTAGCGAAAGTAATTGGTATTGTTGACGTGCCCCATGGCGTCCATATCGCCCCAGCGGATTGGCATGCGCATGGTGTGCACCAGCATCGGTGCGATGTTCTCACTACTCATTCTGTGGTTCCTGGCGTTTAGTGCGCCATCATGCCGTCGTCGGCCGTGATGATGGCGCCGTTGATGAAGTGGGCTTCTTCGGCGGCCAGCAGCAGCAGCAGGCCGTCGAGGTCTTCGGGCCGGCCGGCGCGCTTGCGCGGCAACATCTCGACAAGTTTGCGGCCCTGCTCGGTCTCGAAATAATCTTCGTTCGCATCGGTGGCAATGTAGCCGGGGCAGATGGCATTGACGTTGATGCCGTACTTGCCCCACTCCACCGCCATTGCCTTGGTCATCTGCACCACGCCGGCCTTGCTCATGCAGTACACGCCGATCTGCGGCAGCACCCGCAGGCCGGCCACCGAAGCGATGTTGACGATGCGATGTTGCTTGCGCGGATCGCCCTTGGCGCGCGCGATCATGCGCTTGGCGGTTTGCTGGGCGACGAAGAACGCGCCGCGCAAATTGGTGTCCATGATGTAGGTGTAGTCATCCTCGCCCACGTCGATCAGGCGCTGGGTGGATGAGACGGACGAGTTGTTGATCAGGATATCGATCGGCCCCGCCTCGGTCTCGGCATGGGCAATGGCCGCCTTGATGCTGCCGAGGTCGGTCACATCGAGCCGCACCACGTGGGCGGCGCCGCCGTCGGCTTCGATTTCGGCGCGCAGCTCCTTGAGGCGCTCGACGCGGCGCGAGGCCAGCACGACCTGCGCGCCAGCGCCGGCCAGGGCCTTGGCAAAACGGGCGCCCAGACCGCTCGATGCGCCGGTGACCATGGCGATCTTTCCTTCAAAATTGACTTCAATGCCCACGTCCGACTCCCCGATGTAAGTACGATCACGAGTTGCGAAAGCATCATGATCCCACAAATGTCCGGTATTCGATTGTCCCTTCTAATAATGCCTTTACAATGGCCGCGATATTGCAATGAACAGCAAAAACCCGCACACTCGTGCTATTTTCTGATTACCGTCATTCCTTTCCAAAAAAACCATGACAGAGACAACGAATCTTCTCGAACAATACGGCCCACGCGAAGCGATGGAATACGACGTCGTGGTCGTCGGCGGCGGCCCTGCCGGCCTGTCGGCGGCGATCCGCCTGAAACAGCTGGCTGCTGAAAAAGGCCAGGAAGTCACCGTCTGCGTGCTGGAAAAAGGCGGCGAGCTGGGCGCGCACATCCTGTCGGGCGCCGTGATGGACCCGCGTGCGATCAACGAACTGATCCCTGACTGGAAAGAAAAAGGCGCGCCGCTCAATACGGCCGTGACCGAAGACCGTGTTTTGTTCCTGAGCGAAACCAAATCGTATGCGACGCCGGCATTTGCCATCCCACCGGCGCTGGCCAATCACGGCAACTACGTGATTTCGCTGGCCAATGTGGTGCGCTGGCTGGGCCAGCAAGCCGAAGCGATGGGCGTGGAAATCTTCCCCGGCTTTCCGGCCGCTGAAATCCTGTACAACGAAGACGGCTCGGTCAAGGGGGTTGCCACCGGCAATATGGGCATGAAACGCGATGGCGAGCCGGGCCCGGAATTCCAGCTCGGCATGGAGCTGCATGCCAAATACACGTTCTTTGCTGAAGGCTCGCGCGGCCACCTGGGCCGCCAGCTGATGGCCAAGTACGAGCTGAACAAGGGCAAGGATCCGCAGACCTACGGCATCGGCATCAAGGAGTTGTGGGAAATCGATCCGGCCAAGCACCAGCCAGGCCTGGTGATCCACACGGCCGGCTGGCCACTGCCGAACGACACCTATGGTGGCTCGTTCCTGTACCACCTGGAAAACAACCAGGTTGCGGTCGGCTACGTGGTCGGCCTGTCTTACCAGAATCCGTATCTGTCGCCATACGAAGAATTCCAGCGCTATAAAACGCACCCGGCCATTCGCGGCTTCTTCGAAGGCGGCAAGCGCATCTCGTACGGCGCGCGTTCCATCACTGCAGGGGGGTTGCAATCCTTGCCAAAGACCGTCTTCCCTGGCGGCGCGCTGATCGGCTGCGATGCGGGCTTTTTGAACACCAGCCGCATCAAGGGCAGCCACGGTGCAATCAAGACCGGCATGCTGGCGGCCGAAGCAGCGTTTGCCGCGCTGGGCGAAGGCCGCACGAGCGACGAGCTCACGAGCTTCCCTGCCGCGTTCGAAAAATCGTGGCTGCACGAAGAGCTGCACGTGGCGCGTAACTTCAAGCCGTGGATGAGCAAGGGCCTGGTGCTGGGCACGATCATGACGGGCATCGACCAGATCGTGTTCCGTGGCAAGGCACCCTGGACGCTGCACCACAAGCACGCCGACCATGAATGCTTGAAGCCCGCCTCGCACTTCAAGCCGATCGTCTATCCGAAGCCGGACGGCAAGCTGACCTTCGACAAGCTGTCGTCAGTGTTCATCTCGAACACCAACCACCGCGAAGACGAGCCGATCCACCTGACGCTGAAGAACCCGAGCGTGCCGGTGGACGTCAATCTGGCCAAGTACGCCGGGCCTGAGCAGCGTTACTGTCCGGCCGGGGTGTACGAGTACGTCAAGCGCGAAGACGGGGGCGACCGCCTGCAGATCAACGCCCAGAACTGCGTGCACTGCAAGACATGCGATATCAAGGACCCGACGCAGAACATCGTCTGGGTGACGCCAGAGGGTGGCGGCGGCCCGAACTATCCGAATATGTGATCGCCCTGACCTTCCGTTTTTACTGCTGACTTTGTAAGAATCGTCCTGCAAACTCACTGCCAATCTGCTGATTGGCGGTGTACGGGAACGGCGTAGCATGGGGCGCTCCTACACCAGTGGCAGGAGGCAGCGATGGGTGATTCCACACGCAGCAATGACCAATCATCGGGGCGCTCAAACCCCGGCATGCAGCAAAACAGCAATCTGCACAGCGGCAAGCAGGATACTGCTGGTAACAAGCAGTCCACCGGCCAGCAAGGTGGCCGCACGCAGGAGGGCAAGCAGCCTGACACCGGTAGCCGGCAAGGCGCAGGTGCCCAACAGCAGAACCAGCAACATGGTGGCCAGCATGCATCTGGCGGCACCCCGGCGCTGGACGACCTGAACGCCGACCGCGCCAGCCGCGACCAGGGTTCGCCGGGCAGCGGGTCCCGGCAAATGGACCAGCAGAGCGACTGGCAAGGCAAGCAGGACAAACAACGCTGACGTGGCACTGTCCACGCAAAAGCGCGGCGCCATGACTGGGCCGCGCTTTTTTTGTGCCCGTCAGGATGGCGGCATGCTGCTCGCGTCGTGACCGAACCACTTGAGCGACAGCGCGCGCAGCGTGCCATCCGAACGCGCCTCGCGCAGCGCCTTGTCGATCGCCAGCTTGAGCACTGAACGGCCCTTGCGCATGGCAATGCCCACGCGCTCGGGCGGGCCGATGCGGGCGCCAGCCTTGAGCGGCAGCTGCGTCTGATTGATCAGATAACCGACCAGAAGGCTGTCGTCGAGCACGGCGTCGATCCGGCCAAATGCCAGGTCCTGCAACTTCTCGGGGACGGCCGGATAGCGCTTGATCTCGATACCCGGGACCGCCCTGGCCTGCGCCTCGAACACGCTGTTCTGGTGCACGCCAAGCTTGCGGCCCTTGAGATCGGCCAGCGTGCGGTAGGTCGCGCGCTCGTTCTCGCGTACGATGAGCTGGGACTGCGAATAGCAGTATGGTGCTGAAAAATCGAATGCATTCGCGCGCTGCGGCGTGATGATGACCTGGCTGATGGCGACATCCACCCTGCCCGCGCGCAGCGCCGGCAGGATCGCGCTCCATTCGGTCAGCACGAATTGCGGCTCGAGGCCCATGCGCGTGGCGACCGTTCGCGCCACGTCGACATCGTAGCCGGTCAATTGCCCGTTTGCCGGGTCCGTGAAATTGAATGGCGGATAGGTGCCCTCGAGTGCGATGCGCAATGTGCCCCGTCTGCGGGGTGGATCTACCTGGCCTGCCTTGTCTGCCAGGCCCGAGGCGTCCGCCCATGACGGGCACAGTGCGGCAGACGCCGGCAGCGCCAGCAACTGCCCCAGCACCCGGCGCCGCCCGCCGTTTTCGATCCCTTCAGCCATCCCCTTGCCTCCGCACGGTCAAAGATCTGTTATAACCGAAAAGCAGCAGAATGGCCCAGGATCAGGACTGCACGACGATCCGCTTCTGTTCGCGCGCCGAGCGGTACACGGCCTCGATAATACGAATGTCGCGCAGCCCTTCTTCGCCAGGCACGAGCGGCTCGCGGTTCTGCATGATGCACTGCGCCATGTGGTCGAGCTGGCCAACCCACTGGTTCGCGTACGGTCCGGGTGGGGGTTTGACCTCGGTCTTGTCGCTGCGTTCCTGGCCCACCCACATGCGCTGGCCGCTGTAGGCAGTGGCCGGTTCCAGTTCGATACGGCCCTTGTCGCCCATCAGCAGGAACTGGTTGCGGTTCGCGCTGTACATCGACATGCACGAGCCGATCGCGCCGGACGGGAACTCGAGCTGGAAGTCGATCATGTCTTCCACTTCACGGAAACGCGGGTCGCTGCGGTTGGTCGTTTCCTTGGCGAATACGGCCACCGGCTCTTCGCCGGTCATGTAGCGCGCCGCCTGCAGCGCATAGATGCCAATGTCCATCATCGAGCCGCCGCCCGACTGCGCCTTCTTCATGCGCCAGGTGTTCGCGTCACCCACGACAAAGCCGTGCTCCGAGCGGAAGTAGCGGATATTGCCGATCGCGCCGGCGCGCGCCAGGCGGATGGCCTCGACATTGTGCGGCTCGAAGCGCGAGCGGTAGCCGATCATCAGCTTCTTGCCGGCCTTGCGGCAGGCGGCAACCATCTGTTCGCACTCGGCTGGATTGATGGCCATTGGCTTCTCGCACATGACGTGCTTGCCGGCCTGCGCAGCGCGGATCGTGTACTCGGCGTGCATGAACACAGGCAGGCAGATATACACGATGTCGATGTCGGGATTGTCACGGATACGATCGAAATCGCTGTACGAATAGATGCCGCGCTCGGGCACGCCATATTCCTGCGCCACCTTCCTTGCCTTGGCGGCGTCGCCGCTGACGAGCGCCACGAGGCGGCTGTGCTGGCAATTCTGGAACTGCGGGATGATGCGGCCCAGGCCATAGCCACCCAGGCCCACGATCGCGTAGCCGAGCTTGCGGCCGGTGCTGGCAGCCCAGCCCGGGTTCACTGCGCTTGCCGCCAGAACGCCACCTGCAGCCATGACCAGGCCGCGTCGTTGTAAATCGATCATGCGTGTCTCCTCCAATAAGATTGCGGGAATGTTATCGTCTTGTGGAGAGAAGGATACAATTGATTCATATGAAATGATAGCGGTATCACCGCCTTCATCTACCGTTCACTTTGCCAGGAGTTGCCCATGTCCGTATCACCCCATCGTGCCACCCGTAGTGTTTCGTTCGTCCGCCTGATGCTTGCCGCCAGCGTCGCTGCCATCCTGTCGCCAGCAGTATTGGCTGCGCCGGCCGCCAGTTGCAGCGGCAAGGCCCCGTCGGGCGAGCTGAAAGCCGAGCGCATCGCTGCGATCACGCCATCGCGGGGCGAACCGGGCTTGTATGAGGGGGCGGTATGGACGAATGGCGCGCTGTATTTTTCGGACTTCAGCTTCAGCCAGGGTTTTCCGTCACGCGTGCGCAAGTACACGCCGGGCGGCGACGTGACCACGGCGATCGAGGATGCGGGCAGCAATGGCCTGGCGGTCGACGCCAAGGGTGCGCTGGTCGCTGCCACCCACAAGTACAAGGCGCTGTCGCGCTACGACCTGGCGGACGGCAAGCGCACGACTGTCGCCTCACAGTTCCAGGGTCAGGTCTTCAATTCACCGAACGATATCGCCATCGCGGCCGATGGCACGATCTACTTCACCGATCCGGATTACCAGAAAGCGGCGGCGCCCGGCGGCCAGCCGGTGACCGGCATCTATCGCGTAGGGACGGATGGCGCGGTGACGCTGGTCGATGGCTCGCGCAAGAATCCGAACGGAATCGCGCTGTCACTCGACGGCAAGACGCTGTACGTGAATGCGAGCGATGGCGCGGTGCGCGCCTACCCGATCAAGAATGGCGTGCCACAGGGGGGGCGCGACCTGATCAAGGGCATCGAGAATGGCGACGGCATGACGCTGGACTGCCACGGCAACCTGTATGTAACGGAACATGCGCCCAAGCGCGTGCGGGTATTTTCGCCGCAGGGCCGCGAACTGGCGACGATCCGGGTCGACGCCAATGTTACCAATGTCGCCTTCGGCGGGGTCGACGGCAAGACGCTGTACATCACGGGCGCCGGCGCCGTCTGGCAATTGCCGCTGGAAGTGACGGGACTTCCCTACTGATACTACTTACCAGCTGGGACGCGAACCTGGCCCGAAGTTGTGGCCCGTGACGAGCGTGGTGCTCTGCACGAGCGTCGACAAGCCCAGGATCAGCTGGACGAGCTTATCGTCCGGCAGCACCCAGATCTGGCCACGCGGCTGCTCGGCGCCGGTGGCGGCCATGATCAGGGGCGCGATCCAGGCAGCGTCGCTGTCGACGTCGAGCAGGATGGCGTCGGCGGTCGTCTGCATGTGCACGAGGCCGCCTTCGGCCAGGGCGAAGCAGATGCCAACGCCCGTTTCCTGCGGCGTGATCAGTTCCTGCATGGCGGCGTTGTGCTCGTCGATCCAGAGCTCGACGTCTTGCGGCGTCTCGAGCGCGTTCCACGGACGGGGTTTGAAGCGGGGTGGTTGTTCTGGCGGGAGGGTCATGTGCTGCAAGCAAAAGGGGACGGGCGTATCTTACGGCAATTTCCATCGCCGCGGGTCAGGTCCACGCTTGCCAGGGTCGCGCTTACATTATGGGATGTCGAGCGTTACGAGCCGCACGCTTGCCTGCCCATCATCGATGATGAGTTCGCCGACTGACACGGGCAGCGTAAACCGGCGCCGCCCCGCAGCTCCCGGATTGACGTACAGCACACCGCCGCGCTCGACGCAGGCCGGCTTGTGCGTGTGACCGGTGACAACGACGCGCACGCCGCTTGCCACCGGGTCGATGGCAAGTTCCTTCAGATCGTGCAGCATGTGGATGGCGAGGCCGCCAAAGGTCACCGTGACGGTTTCAGGCAGCGCCCGGGCCCAGGCACCGCTGTCATTGTTGCCGCGTACGCTCGTGAGCGGGGCGAGTTCGGCCAGGCGCTCGAGCGTGGCCGGATCGACAATGTCGCCGGCATGCAGGATGGCATCGCTACCCTGCAGGAAATCGAGCGCCTGCGGACGCAGCAGGCCGTGCGTGTCGGAGATCAGGCCAATGCGAATGACCACTTACGAACGCTTGCTGCCGGCCATCTTGGCCATCGTGACAACCGAGTACAGCGCCGCCAGGCCAACGAGCACGTAGACAACGCGGGTGAGTGTCGAGCCCGGCGCAAACAGCACGCCGACCATGTCGATGTCGAACAGGCCGACCATGCCCCAGTTCAGGCCACCAATAATCAACAGCACCATCGCAATGTAATCCAGTGCAGACATGGCCGGACGGCCATGCGTACGCGCCGTCACGCGGCGATCGGGAATCGAACGGCGATCCATGGTTGGGGTATTGATTGTTGACATCAGAGCCTCCTGGAAAAGTGACGTGGACACCACCGGGGCGGCGCCCCGGCACTTGCTGTCCATACTAGCCCAGGTTAGCAAACACGCACGCACCGTTGCAGCGCATGCACACCGCTGCCCCGTCACAGAGCTGCGGCCGCGAACTCAGCCTTTCCAGGTGCGCGCCAGGCCCGTATCGGCATGGATCCAGCCACCGCGCGGACCGCTGCGGTAGTAGTAGCCGACGCCGCCGCCGCGGAAGCTCTTGATCAGGCCGCCGAGCACTTCTTCGTTCAGGTTGGCGATCCGGATATCGGCCGCCTTGCCGACGAGGTGCAGCGACTGGCGCGCTGCCGGGATGCCCTGCTCGCGCAGGCGTGCATTCGATTCCGGCGAACGGTAGCCCGACAAAATTTCGAGCGGCTTGATGATGCCGAAACGGGCGATGAAGGCCTGGGTGCTCCACAGCATCTCAAACAGCTTCGGATCGATGGGGGCGGACGCCTTGCCGTTCACGTCGCGCAGCAGATGGCACAGTTCCTGGTACGCCGACTCGATGACTTCGCCGTCTTTCCAGTACAGCACATTGGCCGTCTCGCCGCTTTGCGGGCGCGTGACCGACAAGGTACGCGGCTTGACCCAGAAATCGAGGTCGAGTGCCTGCGAGTCGAACAGGTCGGGTGGCGGTTGAAGGTCAGTTGCGGCAGCGGCCAGCGGCGAACCGATGACACCGATGGCGGCAAGGCGCGCGCCCTGATGGAGGAAGTCTCTGCGGGAAGCCATATATGCGTTGGTCTAACTCGTGAATATCGATGGGCCGTACTATAGCGTATTCGTCATGGATAGCGCTGTGTGGCGTGCTGCGGGCGTGCAGCGCGCGCGCCCGATTGCGCTGCGCCGCGCGCTCAGTCGCTGCAGTTGCAGAAGCGCTTGCGCGCGCTGCCTTCGCCGGCGCCGTCGAGCCGCTTCCACATCAGGTCGCTATCGAGGCCGAAACAGGATTTTTCCTTGCCTGCATTGCTGTAGCCATGGCGCTCGAAGAACGCACTCGCGCCAGCCGGGCTGTGCAGATGCAGCTTGCTGATGTTCCAGGCACGCGCCTGCTCCTCGACCGCCGCCAGCAGCGCCCGGCCCACGCCGCAGCGCAGCGCATCGGGCAGCACGTAGCACAGCGCCACCTTGCCGGCCGGGGTCAGCAGCGTCAACCCCACCATCCGCCCTTCGCTCTCGGCGACGACGGCAAAGTTGGCGGGTGCAGCAAACCAGGCCGCAACGGTGGCCGGCGTCTTGTTGCCGAGCCAGGCGTCGAGTAATGCCGGCTGGCCATGGTGGTCGGCACGGCAGCCTTCCTCAATGGAGCGACGCAGCAGATTGCAGGCTGGCGCAGCGTCGGCGGGAACCGCCTTGCGGATTTCAATACGCGTGGACATCGATCATCAACATAAATACGGTACAAAGACGTGAGGTGGCGACAGTTGGCGCCCCCGGCTTAACACGGGCTCGACTATACACTGAAAGCCAACGACCCTGCTGGCGGCAGGGTCAAGCGCATGATCGGCATAACCATATGACGAAAGTATTGTTCCGTTTGACGGTGGCATCGGGGAACATGCACGCTGTCACTCCAACTTCAAGCAAGCGAGACCCACTATGCGCACCACCCCTCCGAACACGCTGCGCCGCTCGATCCTGGCGCTGGTCCTGGCTGCCGGCGGCGCCGTGCCGCTGCACGCCAGCGCTGCCGGGCCCGAGCTGCTGAACGTGTCGTACGACGTCGCCCGTGAATTGTACAAAGAAATCAACCCGGCGTTCATCGCATCCTACAAGCAGCAAAGCGGCCAGACGGTCGAAGTCAAGCAGTCGCACGGCGGCTCGAGCAAGCAGGCGCGCGCCGTGGCCGATGGCTTGGGCGCGTCGGTCGTCACCATGAACCAGGCCAATGACATCGACATGCTGGCCGACCGCGGCCTGGTGGCAAAAGACTGGGCCAAGAAGTTCCCGAACAATGCGGCGCCCTACTACTCGACCATGGTGTTCCTGGTCCGCAAGGGCAACCCGAAGCAGGTTCGCGACTGGCAAGACCTGGCGCGTCCTGGCGTGGCCGTGATCATCCCCAACCCGAAGACCGCCGGCAACGGCCGCTACACCTATCTGGGCGCCTGGGGTTCCGTGATCAAAAAAGGCGGCAACGAAGCCGCTGCCCGCGACCTGGTGTCGAAGATCTTCAAGAACGTGCCGATCCTGGACGGCGGCGGCCGCGCCGCCACCACCACCTTCACCCAGCGCCAGATCGGCGACGTGCTCGTGACGTTTGAAAACGAAGTGAGCATGGTGCGCAAGGAGTTCGGTAACGACTTCGAAGTCGTCTACCCGACCAGCTCGATCCTGGCCGAGTCGCCGGTGGCCGTCGTCGACAAGGTCGTCGATCGCCAGAAGCTGCGTCACCCTGCTACGGCTTACCTGAACTTCCTGTACAGCCCGGTGGGCCAGGAAATCGGCGCCAAGCACTTTATGCGCGTTCGCTCGGAAGCCGTCATGAAGAAGTACGCGGCCAACTACAAGCCGATCAGCTTGTTCACGGTCGACGAAGTCTTCGGCGGCTGGCGCGCAGCGCAAAAGCGCCACTTTGACGATGGCGGCGAGTTCGACAAGATCTACACCGCGAAGTAATCTGCACTACCTCACAACAGCCCTGCCACGTGCAGGGCTGTTTGCATTGGCTCAGTCAGCGTTATCTGTTGATGACGCTGATGGCAATGCGAAGCAACTGTTCCGCCGAAATAACCCGCTCTCCATCCAGCGCCCAGCGCCAGCCCAGGTAATTGGGCAGGTAGCGCGATGCCACGCCACGAAAGCCTTGTAGCCAGGCCTTGAAGCGCTGGTGGTAGGCGTTCACGTTCTGCACGTGGATGGCAAGGCTGCCCAGACGCCTTACACGCACACCGGCGCGCACATTGACCGCCTCGTGTGCGATCCTGTGCTTGCGGGCAAACGCGCGGTAAGCGGGATGGCCGTCACTGACCAGCAAGGCCTGCCTGGCGAGCCTGGGTAGCAAGTCACGCTCGAGTTGCGCAGTCTTGAGCGCACCGCGCCCAGTGACGGCATCAATGGTGCGCCCTTCGCGGTCGCGCGCGACCAGGATGCAATCCAGTTCGCTGGAAATGCCCTTTTTGGCAGCATGGCCGCCGCGGTGGCGCGGTGGCCGATCAAGCGTACGCGAACCTTTTTGTGACTCGAGCAGAAATGTTTCGTCAGCCTCGACGATGCCATTCAGGAGCACGGGCCGGTCGAGCTTGACCCAATGCAGGAAGCGGTGCCGCCAGCGAAAGGCGGTGTTGCGGTGTACGCCGACCCGGTCTGCGGCCTTGCGCACGGTCAGTGAATCGAGCACCACCTGCGAATAGGCGAGCCATTTGCATTTGAGTCTCAGCCGCGCCAGTGGCGTGCCGGTCAGGTCATTAAAGGTGCGGCCGCAGGCGCAGCAACGATAGCGCTGCAAGTCGTTGGCGAACCCGTGCCGGTAGCAGCGCTCGTTGCCGCATCTGGGGCAGCAGCGGCCCGGCGCTCTGACCTCACTGATGAGCGCAACCACCTGATCGAGCCCGGCTGCAGGATGCGGGGCATCCAGCACTTGCCGGCGCTGCGGCTGGTTCAGCGAAGGCAGTTTTGCGAACCAGCCCTTGAAACGTGGCGCTTTCATGATCGACTCCTGACGCTGGGGACAGGGGTTGGACCATTGAACTACTCGACAGTTCAAAGCTAGTCTCTATTTAACGTTGACTGCGCCTTTGCATTCCAGCACACCGAGCACGTCAGTCGACATTTCTGTGCGACATGCCCTATTAATAATATGCACCTGCGATGCCCTATTTCGATAGAAAATTGGGTTTAGACAGGGGATTTTTCTTGTGCACCATAGACATGCGTAGCCGATGAATGCTATCTTGCCTGCCTTCTAGTTGCCCTAGAAACAGATGTTGATCCGCGCCGCCCGGCGCCCAGCTCCATCAACCTCAACCCAGATTCCAGACAGACATGATCAAACACCTGTTCGCCACGGCCCTGATGACGTTGTCGGCCGCGGCATTCGCCGTGCCGTTCGGCTCCCAGTCCGTGCTCGTCGTTGAAAACGACACCGGCAAAATTCTCCTTGAAAAAAATGCTGACACCGTCGTCCCGATTGCCTCGCTGACCAAGCTGATGACGGCAATGGTCGTGCTCGACGCCAAGCTCGACATGAACGAGCAGATCGAAATTGACCGCGACGACGTCGACCGCGTCAAGTTCAGCAGCTCGCGTGTGCCGGTCGGCGCCAGCATCTCGCGCAGCGACGTGTTGCACCTGGCGCTGATGTCCTCGGACAACCGCGCCGCCGCCGCGCTGGCCCGTACCTACCCGGGCGGCAACGAAGCCTTCAAGGCGGCCGTGCGCCGCAAGATCCGCGCGCTGGGCATGACCCAGACCACGATCGAAGAGCCAACCGGCCTGTCGCCGCACAACCGCTCCACCGCCGGCGACCTGGTCAAGATGGCCGTTGCGTCGGTGCGCTACCCGGATATCGTGCGCATGACCACCGAGACCAAGGAAACCATCGACATCAACGGCCGCGGCGTTGAGTACCACAACACCAACCGCCTCGTCGGCGCCAAGGGCTGGGACATCGGCCTGTCGAAGACCGGCTACACGAACGAAGCCGGCCGCTGCCTGATCATGAACATCACGGCAGCCGGCAAGAAGGCAACGCTTGTGCTGCTCAACGCCGGCGCCTCGTCGGCCCGCGTACTCGACGCGCTGAACATCCGCCGTTTCATGACCGGCGACGCCGCACCGGTGGCCCGTGTGGCGCGCGCTGCACGCGTCGCCACCGGCGGCCCGCGCATCAAGGCCAGCGCCGGTAGCGTGAAAGCAAAAGCCCGCACGAAGGTGGTCAAGTCGAAGGTCCAGGCGAGCAAGAACCGCAAGGTCGCCAAGGTCAAGACGACGCGCAAGCGCCGCGACTGATCAGATGATTGGTAGGATCAAGGGGCCGCGAGGCCCCTTTTTTTATGCTCACAACAGAGGTAGGGTGGACGGGTTTCCCGTCCACGCGTTCAACCGGCGCTCTGATTCACAGGGACCTACTTTGCCGCAGCCGCTTTCACCACCAGCGCATCCATCACCTGCCCGGTGGCCGCCATGACGTCACCGGCATCCTGGATCCTGTTCGCCTGCTGCACCTGCGATGGCGACACGACATACGTGCCATCGATGACAATGGTCGGGGTGCCAGTGACCTTGTAGGCGTCGACGATCTGGCTCAAGCGTTTGAGCCTGGTGTGGACGCCGAACGAGTTCCACGTATCGGCAAACGCCGCCTTGTCGAGACCATTCTCGCCGGCCCACACGATGATGTCGGCATCCTTCATCAGGCGCTTGCGCTCGACGTGCACGGCATTGAAGACGCGCCCGTGATAGGCATCAAGCTTGCCCATCGCCTCGAGCGTCAGGAACAGACGCGCTTCCGGATCGGCCGGGCCCTGGAACGGCAGCGGCACGCGGCGCAGCGCGATCCGGTCACCCTGCTGCCTGACCCAGTTCTTCAGGGTCGGCTCGAACGCATTGCAGGCGCCGCAGTGATACGCGAAGAATTCGATGACCTCGACCTTCTTGCCCTCGGCCTGGGTAGGCTGCGGCGTGGCCAGCGTCGTGAAATCGGCGCCATCGCGCGGTGCGGTTGGCGACGCGTTGGCAAGGCCGGCCACCAGGGCGGCGGCGATGAGGGCAAGTCGCAGGGCGCGCATATCGATCCTTTTCAGTATGAAGAAAACATTCTAGCGGACGGCAACATCATCAAATGCGCGCATTCTCACGACGCTGGATGGCTGCCCCATTACGCCACCAGATCGCGCAAGCCACTCGTGCGGTGCGTGCGGCTGGCAATCGCTTCCTGCAGCACATCGCCGCCCGGCGTCACCAGCGTAAACACCTCGCTGGCGCGCGTGATGCCCGTGTAGACCAGCTCGCGCGTGAGCACCGCGTTGCGCTCGCGCGGCAGCGCCAGCACCGTGTGGCGAAACTCCGAGCCCTGCGATTTATGGACGGTCATCGCGAACGCGGTTTCGACATTGCGCAGGCGCGTGGCCAGCACGCTGCGCACGGCGTCGCCTTCGAGGAAATAGACGCGCAGCGCGCCGGCGCGCGCCGGATCGGGCAGCGTGACGCCGATATCGCCGTTGAACACGCGCGTCGAGTAGTCGTTGCGCGTGACCATGACCGGGCGGCCGACATACCACTCGGCGCCATGGCGCAGCAAGTGACTCGCTGCGAGCCGCTTTTCGATGGCCTCGTTCATGCCCGTCACGCCCCACTCGCCATCGCGCACCGCGCACAGGATGCGGAAGGTCTCGAAACTGAGCAGGATCCGGCGCACCCAGTCTTCGTGCTCGCCACTGGCGCCGCCCCGCAGCAGCTGAAGGTACGGCGCATACCCGGCATGCGCCAGTTGCAGGAGCTGGGCCGGCTGCGCATGTTCCAGCCAGCGCACGCTCTCTTCCCCGGCCCGCAGGACCTGTTCGGCGCGGGCGGTGTCGCCACCATTGACCGCCAGCGCCAGTTGGCCGATCGGCCCGCCGAAGCGGCGGCTGTCGCGCAGCATCACGGTTTGCTGGGCCAGCGCACCGCCGTCGCCGCGATAGATGGCCGGGATGATTTCGCCGCTCGCAGCCTCGATGTAGTCAATCGTCGCCGCGCTGTAGTGGCCTTCGTGCGCCGCATGGCACAGGTCACCCAGCACGGCGCCTGCCTCCACCGACGCCAGCTGGTCCTTGTCTCCCAGCAGGATCAGCGTCGCGCCAACGGGCAGCGCATCGAGCAGGCTGGCCATCATTTCCAGGTGCACCATCGATGCCTCGTCAACGATCAGCACGTCGACGTCGAGCGGATTGCCGCGGTGGTGCGCGAATGCGCGCGTATCGGGGCGCGCCCCGAGCAGGCTGTGGAGCGTGCGCGCGGCGCCCATGCGCGCTGTCAGCTCGCGCAGCGGCAGGTCGCCACCGACGCGGTCCGCAAGTTCATTGAGGGCCTTGTCAATGGACTGTTTCAGGCGCGCCGCCGCCTTGCCGGTCGGTGCGGCCAGCGCGACGCGCTGGCGCCCTGCTTCCGGCGCTGTCGCGAACAACAGGGCCAGCAGGCGCGCCACCGTGTAGGTCTTGCCGGTGCCGGGACCGCCCGTGATGATTGCCACCGAACTGCGCAGCGCCACGGCGCAGGCGAGCTTTTGCCAGTCGGGTCCCTGCGCGCCAGCCTGCGCCGCGAACAGCTTGTCGAGCCAGTTGCGCACGAGCGGTGTATCCACCGGATGCGTGGCCGCCGCGCGCTCGCGCACGGCCTGCGCCACCAGCGTCTCGTCGCGCCAGTAACGCCGCAGGTACAGGCGCTGGCCATCGAGCACCAGCGGCTGGTCGAGATCGAATTCGCCCCGGATCCAGACCTGCTGGCAATGCGCCAGCAGCTTGCTCCACCCTGCCACGCCGCGCGGCAACGGCGCGGCCGCCTGCGCCAGCTGGCGCCACAGGTCGTCGCTCCAGCCCAGCAGCAGCGCCGGCCCGGCGGCCAGGTCGTCCAGCTGCAGGCAGCTGTGGCCATGGCCTTCGAGCTCGGACAGCACCGCCGCCGCCAGGATCAGCGCGGGCGGCGCGTCGCCCAGTTGCGCAATGAAGCGCGCGAACGCGCCCGACAGGCGACGCAGCTCACCCGCTTCGGTCAGCGCACCGATCTCGCGCCACAAACCTTCGATATCGGCATCAAGCTTCGCCATGTGCATCCTTGTCCAGCAAGCGTTCCAGTCCATCCAGCAGGTCGAGGTCGGGCGCCAGCACCCAGCAGCCACGCGTGACCGGGTTGGCGATCCCGCGCAGGAACATGAAGACGGCGCCGCCCAGCTGGTATTCGGGCTCGTAGGCGTCACCCAGGCGCGCGCGCAGCAGCCGGTGCAGGGCCAGCAGGTAGATGCTGCCCTGGATCTCGTAGCGGTGTTCGGCCATGCCGGCGGCCATCGCCGCCTGGCTGTACGACGCGTCGCCCGGCCCCAGCGCATTGGACTTGTAGTCCAGCACCCAGTAGCGGCCTTCGTGCTCGAACACCAGGTCGGCGAAGCCCTTGAGCATGCCGTGCAACACACGCTCGGGCAGCACCGGCCGTTCGAGCCCGCCCAGCAGATGCGTGCGGCACAGCGCGTCCAGGCGCTGCAGGTCGAGGTGCTCGCTCGGGAACCAGAACTCCATTTCGGGCAGCACGCCGTGCAGGTCGCGCAGGCGCGCATTCAGTGGCGGCAACGGTGTATCAACGATCTCGCGCAGCCACGCCAGCGCATCGGCGAGACGATGGCCCCAGCCCGCGCGCTCGATATGCTGCACCAGGCGCGCCTCGCAGTTCGGGTCGTCCAGGCAGCCGAAGCCTTCGCGCGCCAGCCACTCGAGCCGCTCGTGCATGAAGTTGCCGGGCACCGAGCCGCGCGGGAAGCGGTGCCACGGCGCGTCCTCGATGCGGGGCGGCGTGGCCGCCTGCGGCACGTCTTCCATCAGCGTCTGGTCCTGCGCGCGCATCGGCGTGGGCGGCGCGATCGCATGGCGCGTCAGCGACGTGAACGAGCCGACCGACCAGTCGCGCTCGAATTCGGCGCGGTAGCGCGGCGCATCAAGCAGGTCTGGGCGGATGTCCTGGCGCGACAGCATCGTCACCGCCTCCGGCTCGGCCAACGCGTGGAGCGAGATGCCGCCAGCGCTGCCTGCCACGACATCGAAGTGCGCGTGCAGCGCCTCGGCGGCTATTGGCTCGCCGCCGGCCAGCAAATAGCCAAGGGCCGACTCGTGCAGCTTGTTCTCACCCTTGCGCGTGCCGGAGACGGCCGCCGCGCCGAGCCACAGGAAGTGGCGCGCACGCGTGAGCGCCACGTACAACAGGCGCAGGTCTTCTTCGATGCGCGCGCGGTCAACGGCCGCCAGCGCGTCATCGGTCAGGGCCAGGTCGAGATGGCGCATGCCGGCATCGTCCACGTACTCGAAGAACGCGCGGTTGCGACGGTTGGTGGCGCGCGCCGTCACGGCAAACGGCAGGTACACCAGCGGGTATTCCAGGCCTTTCGACTTGTGGACCGTGACGACCTTGACCAGTTCGGCGTCACTCTCCAGACGCAGCACGCGCTCGTCGCCGCTCGAACCCAGCCCGTCGATCTGTTCGGCGAACCAGCGGATCAGGGCCTGCTCGCCTTCGAGCTGGCTGCTGGCCTCCTGCAGCAGTTCGGCCAGGTGCAGCAGATTGGTCAGGCGCCGCTCGCCGCCTGGCTCGCGCAGCAGGCGCGCCGGCAAGCCCAGTTCGTGGATGAAGCGGCGCAGCATCGCCAGCACGCCCTGGCGCTGCCAGCTGCCGTGCAGGGCCTTGAGTTGCTCGACGCGCGCTTCCCAGACCATCTCGTCGTGCGAGAACTGCGCAAGTTCGGCCAACCCCAGGCCGGCAGTGGCGGTGGCAAACGCCGCCCGCGCCAGCGCACCATCGAGCGGATTGGCCACCGCGTACAGCCAGCGCAGCACGTCGGCCGCTTCGTCGCTCTCGACGACCGAGTCCTTGTCGGACAGGTAGACGCTGGCCACCTTGCGCCGCATCAGCGCGCGCCGGATGGCACCGGCTTCGCGCCGGTCGCGTACGAGGATCGCGATATCGGCCGGCATCAGGCGCGTGAATCCATCGGTCTCCCCATTGTCGTCGTCGAAGCCCACGCGCGCATCGTTGAGCAGGCCGACAATGTGCTCGGCGCAGTGGTGGGCAAACACATCGCGGTAGTCGTCGGCCTTCAGGTCATCTCGGTCCACGATGTTCACGGACAGCGCGCCGGTGGCATCGCCCAGGCCCACGAGATGGCGGCGGTGCCCCTGCGCCTTGACCGCGTCAAACGGCAGCGGGTTGTCGTCGCCGCGCCGGAACCGGAACGCGGCGCCCGGATGCGCGCCCTCGGCATGCAGGAACAGGCCATTGACGGCGCTCACGAGCGGCGCGGTCGAGCGGTAATTGGTGTCGAGCTGGTAGTGGCGCCCCGCTGTCGCGCGGCGCGCGGCCAGGTAGCTGTGGATGTCGGCGCCGCGAAAGCCGTAGATCGACTGCTTCGGATCGCCAATCAGGAACAACCCGTGCTCCGCATCGTTCGCGTCGACCCGGTACAGCAGGTCGAAGATGCGGTACTGGTCGGGCGACGTGTCCTGGAATTCATCGACCAACGCCACCGGATACTGGCCCACGATACGCGCACGCAGCGCAGCGCCGTTCTCGCCCTCGAGCGCGACCTTCAGGCGTTCAAGCATGTCGGCAAAGCCGAACTGGCGGTTGCGCCGTTTGAGCTCCTGCATGCGCGCGCCGATATGGCCGGCGGCGTGGCGCAGCAGCGCGTGGGCGATCGGGTCGAGCGCAGCCAGGCTGGCCTGCAGCGCGGCGGTGGCGTCGAAACAGCCCGGCACCTCGGTCGAAAAGTCTTTACTGAACGCGTCGGCGATGCCGTCCGGCGTCAGGCGGCGCCACGCCGTGTCGGTCAGGTCCGGCATGTGGCGCGCCGGGTCCGTGGCCCACGCGCGCAGCGCTTCGAACCACTTGACGAGCGAATCGGCGCGCATTTTGTTGCCGTTGAAGCACTTGGGCTGGCGCTCGCGGTGCCCGGCGATCCAGCGCTCCATCTCGTGGGCGCGCTCGAACCAGCCATCCTTCAGGCGGATCAGCTCTTCGCGCTGCGCCTTGGCCAGCCGTGCCACCAGTTGCTTCAGTGGTTCGGTCGCTGGCGCGCCGAGCAAGGCGTCGCGCCGCACCAGCTCGCGCACGCTCGTCTTGAGCGCCTCGACATCGCGCCAGCTGTCCATCACGACCGCCAGCGACTCGGCGCCCAGCGGATAGACCTGCTGGCGCCAGTAGTCGTGCGCGGCGTCCTCGAACAGTTCGCGCTCGTCGCTGACCAGTTCTTCGTCGAACAGGCTGCCGCTGTCGAAGGCGTGCTCGCGCAGCATGCGCTGGCACCAGGCGTCGATCGTGAAGATCGCTGCTTCGTCCATCGTCTCGGCGGCCATGAACAGGCGGTGCCCGGCGATCTGGCGCTCGCTGCCCGCCGTGTAGCTGGCGGCCAGCTCGTGCAGGTAGGGGTCGACCATGTCGAGTTCACCACGGAAGTAGGCGGCGGCCTGCACCAGCCGCTCGCGTACGCGGTTGGCCAGTTCGCGCGTGGCGGCGCGCGTGAATGTCATCACGAGGATCTCGGACGGCAGCAGCGGCCGCACGAACGCATCCTGCCCGCCGTGCCCCAGCACCAGGCGCACATACAGCGCGGCGATGGTCCAGGTCTTGCCGGTGCCGGCCGAGGCCTCGATCAGGCGCGAGCCATGCAGCGGGAAATCGACTGGCTCAAGTTTGGTGCTCATGTGGGCGACTCCTGCAACGGCCTGATCTTGACGCATTCCTGCATCCAGCGTGCCAGCGGTCCATACAGTTCCTCGGCCAGATCGGGCCAGCCGCCGGCGTTCTTCAACGCGTCGAAGTCCGGCCACAGGCGCGCCAGGCACAGGTCATCGACCTCGCCGCGCAGCTCGAAGCCGCCGTCGTAAGTCGCGCGCGGATCGCCCTGCGCCAGGTGACTCAGGGCCGTCTTGCATGCCACCGGCAGCGGGCTGTCCAGATTGGCCCGCCACAGGCGCACCAGGTCGCGCAGTGTTTCCAGCGCCGCATCCTGCGCCAGCGGCGCCATCTCGAGCACCGCGTCGCGCGCCACCAGGTAACCCGTCACAGGATTGCCGGCAGCGGCGGCCGCCAGCTGGCGCAGCCATGGCGCAATCAGTTTGTCGCCGCGCGGATTGCCGGCGCGGTCCAGCACCTTCGACGAGATCTGCATCAGCCACGCACTGCCCTCGCCGCTCGAACGCAGGCGATCGATCCAGTCGTCCAGATGGATGTCACCCAGCAGCAGGCTGACGGCGAATTTCGGCGCCGCTTGCGGGAAGCGCGCGCCCAGGCGCAGCCACTCGGTGCGCACGGGCGCCAGGCTCTCGACCAGCTGCTCCTGCCACATGCGACCCATCAGGCCAATCGGCAGCACGCCTTCGCGCGCCAGGCGTTCGGCGCGCACCGCCAGCGTGGCGCGCACGTCGCCGATGGCCTCGGCCTCGCCGCTGTCGTCCAGCAGGTAGTCTTCGATCTGGTAACGCTCCAGCGCATCGAGGCCAAACGGCTCTTCGTCATCGCCAACGTGCGCGGCATCGGCAAACACGACACCCAGGCGGCGGCGGAAGAAAAAGCGCGCCGGCTGGCGCAGGAAACTGGCCAGTTCGTCCAGCTTGAGGACAAAGTCGGGTTCGAGCTCGTAAGCCGGCAACGCATCGTCGACGGGATGGTCATCGGCGCCGTGCGCGGTGCGCCATTCGCCCGCGTACGTGAGCAGACCGCCGCGCTGGAAGTAGAGCCGGCTGAACGGCTGCAGCGGATGCTCGGTCGTGATGTGATCCAGGTCTTCCATATCCCAGCCGGCCTTGAGATAGTCGCGCAACTGCGCCACCAGCACCGAGGGCGGCTGCTCGCTGTTGTCACGCACATTGCGGCCGACCCAGCTCACGTAGAACTTGTCGCGCGCGGCCAGCAAGGCTTCGAGCATCAGGTAGCGGTCGTCGTCGCGGCGCGAGCGGTCACCGGGGCGCGCCATGCCGGGCAGCGCCAGCAGGTCGAAGTCGGACGGGCGCGCGCGGCGCGGGAAGTCGCCATCGTTCATGCCCAGCAGGCAGACGGCGCGAAACGGCACGGCGCGCATCGGCATCAGGGTGCAGAAGGTCACGCCGCCCGACACGAACTGGTGATTCAGCGTGGGCGCATCGAGTTCGTTCATCCACGCTTCGCGCAGCACCGCCAGCGGCACCGGTTCGTCAAAGCCTGCCGCCGCGCAGGTCTCGAGCCAGCATTGCAGGCCTTCGCCCAGGTTCGACAGCGTCAGACGATCGGCTTCGTCACCGGCCGCATAGAAGCACGACAGCATCTCGCGCGCCGCCTCGCCCCATTCGGCCGGCCGCAGCGACGCATCGAGGCGGCCGCGCCAGGTGAGCAGGCATTCGACCAGTTGTGCGAGCGAGCCGGCCAGCGCGGCATCGAGGCCACCGACTTCGGCGTACGGCTCGATGTCGCCGAAACTGGCGCCGGCGCCACTGGCGTAACCCAGCAGCATGCGGCGCACGCCGAAGATCCAGGCATTCTGCTCGCCCGTCATCCCCAGGCCCAGGCCCGCGCGGTGGTCGTGGTCCAGGCCCCAGCGCACGCCGGCGCCGTCGATCCAGCGGCCCAGGATCGGCAGATCCTCGCTCGTCACGCCAAAGCGGCGCGCGACGGCAGGCACGTCGAGCAGGTCGCGCACTTCGCTCTGGCGGCAGCGCTGCTGGGGCAGGCGCAGCAGCCACTCCAGCGAGACCAGCAGCGGGTTCACGCTGCGGTCGCGCACGTCGCCGATCTCGAACGGAATGTGGCGCGGGTCGTGGCGCCGGTGCTGGTCGAACACCGCATGAATCGCAGGCGAGAACGCGTCAATGTCGGGCACCATCACCACCACGTCGCGCGGGCGCAGCGTCGGGTCTTGCGCAAACCAGGACAGCAACTGGTCGTGCAGCACCTCGATCTCGCGCTGCACGCTGTGCGTGACGTGGAACTCGATCGAGCGGTCGTCCAGCATCGGCGGCACGTGCGGATGCTCGGACAGCGGCACCAGGTCGCGCACCGCAGCCTGGACCTGCGACAAAAGCGTGCCGCCGTCATCATCGGTGAACAGGTCGACGCGCAGCGGCGCCGGCTGACCTTCACCATCTTCGCTCGCTTCGTGCTGCTGGTCGAATTCATCGAGCATGCGCACGAAATCACGCCCTTGCCTGCCCCAGCTGGCCAGCAACGGGTGGCTGTGGACATGCATTTCCTCGATCGGGATCGTGCCCAGGTCGACGCCCTCGCGCTGCGGCTGGCGGCGGCGCGCCGCCTTGAGCAGCTGGCTGCCTTCGATGATGTCGCCCCAGTAGAACTGGCACGGATTTGGCACGGCGAACAACACCTGCGTGTGGCGCGCCAGTGCCGATATCGCTTGCAGTGTCTGGTACGGCAGCGTCGACATCCCGAACAGCACGACGCGGCGCGGCAGTCGGCTGGCCGGCGTGGCATCAGCTGCGACGGCGGCGAGGAACTGGTCGTGGATGGTGGCGCGGCCGCTCTGGCGCTGCGCTTCGGGCAGGCTCGCGTGCACGGCGCGCCACAGGCAGGCTTGCCAGCGCTGCTCGGGCGCGAGCGGGACCACATCGCCACCGGCGCGGCGCAGGACGTCGCGCCCGGCGGCCCAATCGGCCAGCCAGTCGGCGCGATACACCTGGTACTGGTCGTACAGATCGGCCACGCGTTCGGCCAGTTGCAGGCGGCGCTCGGCGTCGCCATCGGCGAGAAAGCGCGCCAGTGGCGCGTAGCCGTCATCCTGCAGCAGCGTGGGTAACAGGCGCATCAGGCGCCAGGTCAGCGGATCCTTGTCGAACGGTGCGCGCTGCGGCACGCGCTCGCGCCCCAGCATGCCGCGGTAGGCTTCCCACATGAAGCGCGCGGGCAGCGCCACGCGGGTGGCGGCGCAGACGCCGTTTTCCTCAGCCAGAGCGATCTTGAGCCACTCGGCCACGCCATTCGACTGGACCAGAAAAATCTCTTCTTCGAGTGGCCCCAGGGGATGATTGCGCAGCCAGTCGAAGACGGCGCTGCGCAGCAGCTCCATCTGGTTACCGTGGAGGATCAAGAGACCGGGAGTGATCGGGGCAGACATGCGCTGGGCGTGGGCAATCGGGACCAAAGCATACCGCGTTTGGCCCCCTCGCGGTAGGGCCAAAAGGGCTGGTCAGCGGCCATCGCTGGCGCGGCTGCCAAACTGCGCCGAGACCTCGCGCTCGATGCGCACCAGCAGCGCCCGCAGGCGCGCCGTCAATGCCCGTGCCTGCGCCGTGCCGCCCCCGCGCAGCTCGCGCACCGGCTGCGCTTCCAGGTCTTCGCAGATGGTGGCAAACGCAGTGGCGCCGACGGCGCGCGCGGCCGACTTCAGTTGGTGCGCCAGGCTGGCGGTATGGGTCAGGTCGCCCCCTGCCAGCGCCGTGTCGATGCCGGCCAGGTTCTCACGTGTGGTGTCCAGGAACAGGAACGCGTATTTGCGCATCCGTTCGAGGTCGCCCCCGGCCGTCGCAGCCAGCAGCGCCACGTCGAGCACCGCACTGCCCGGGGCCATGGCCGCGGGCAGGTTGGCGGCGACGTCCGACACCGGCGCCGTGGTGCGTCCAAGGCAGCGCGCGATAGTGGCGGCCAGCAGTTCCGGCACCACGGGTTTGGCGAGAAATTCGTTCATGCCGGCCGCCATGCAGCGCGCGCGGTCGTCCACGCCGGCATTGGCCGTCATCGCCACCACGAGCGTGCCGGCCAGGCGCGGATCGCGCCGGATGCGGCGGGTCGCCTCCAGGCCATCCATCACCGGCATCTGCACGTCCATCAGCACGCAGTCGAAGCGCGCCTCGGCCATGGCCGCCAGCGCCTCTTCGCCATTGCCCGCCACGACGACGTCGGCCCCGGCCAGTTCAAGCAGTTCGCGCGCCACCTGCTGGTTGAACGGGTTGTCCTCGACCAGCAGCACGGCGCAGCCGTCCAGGCGCGCCTGGGCCGGCGCAGGCGCTGCGCCCAGGCCGGAACTGGCGCCCGCCCCCACCCGCGCGCCGGCGCCATCGTCCAGCGCGAGGCGCGCCGTGAACCAGAAGATGCTACCCACGCCAGGGGTGCTGGTCACGCCGACCTCGCCGCCCATCAGCTCGGCCAGCTGGCGGCTGATCGCGAGGCCCAGGCCGGTGCCGCCGTGCCGGCGCGTGGCCGACTGGTCGGCCTGCTGGAACGGCGTGAACAGGTGCTGCAGCGCGTTGGGGGCGATGCCGATGCCGCGGTCTTCGACTTCGAAGCGCACCAGGATTTCCGGGCCAAATGCATGCGCCAGGCGCGCGCGCATCGTGATGCGGCCACGCTCAGCGAACTTGACGGCGTTGCCGGCGAAATTGAGCAGCACCTGTTCGAGGCGCAGCGAATCGCCGCACAGGGGCCGCATCAGCTCGGGCGCGATCTCGATATCGAAGCCCAGGCCCTTGGCCGCAGCCGCCGTGCTTAGCTGCGCCTCGACGTTGCGCATCAGGGCGTCGGGCATGAAGCGTTCGGTGGCCAGTTCGAGCATGCCGGCCTCGATCTTGGAAAAGTCGAGGATGTCGTTGATGATGCCCAGCAGGTGCTGGCCCGAGTGGTAGATCTTTTCGAGATAGTCGCGCTGGCGCGGGTCAGGCCCGGCCTGCAGCGCCAGGTGCGTCATGCCGATGATGCTGTTCATCGGCGTGCGGATCTCGTGGCTCATGTTCGACAGGAAGTCGCTCTTGGCCTTGCTGGCCGCGTCGGCGCGCGCCTTCAAGCGGTGCAGCTCGGTGATGTCGGTCGACACGCACAGCACGGCCGGCTCTTCGTCGACCTGCAGCGGCACGCGCACGCTCCACAACTGGCGCGTAGCACCATCCGGGCCGGCCTGCGCCACTTGCGCACTGCTCTGGCGGTCGGCCCGCAGCACGGCGCGGTCCAGCTCCCAGGTGGCGTCGGCCTGACCGGCATCCATCGCCTCGACATCGGGCCGGCCAATCAGCTCCGTCGCCGGACGCCCGAGACGCGAGGCGCCCTTGGCATTCAGATAGCGGATGCGGCGCGCGCCATCCTTCAGGTACACCTCGGCGTCGAGGTTGTCGAGCACCGTGTCGAGCAGCAGGCGCTGTTCGACGGCGGCGCGGCGTGCCCGGTACTGGGCCAGGAACAGCCCGTACATCAGCAGCGTGCCAATGAAACCGGCGGCCAGCGCGCCGATTGGCACGAAGCGGTCGACGCCGACCAGCATCTCGTTCATGGGCGCCGAGAAGTGGGCTTTCCAGCCGTTGCCGACGTAGTCCACGCCCAGTACCGACACGAAGTTCAGCGCCGGATCGGGCGGATTACCGCGCACGTCCACGCCATGCAACAGGATATCCCCCGCCGCCGGCGCGCCCGGCAGGCCGGTGTAGCGGCGCCCGGTGCCGTACAGGCTCACACGCAGCGGCTGCGCCTCGAGCGAGACGAGCGCGTTGCGCACCAGCTCCTGCACCGAAAAGAAAATTCCGAACGAGCCCAGATAAGCGGCCCGGCGCTCGGCTACCCCCAGCGGCAGCACGCCCCCGACGTACACCGGCAGGCGCATGCCAAGCGCGTTGTGCGGCACCGGGTCGGGCAGGAATACAGGCTGCCCCGACGCGACGATGGTGCCACTGTCGCGCGCCTGGGATATCGCCCGCGCGACCAGCGGACGGGACGCCATGTCGAAGCCGAGCCGCCGGGTCGGCTTGTCGGCCGGGTACTGGTAGGTCACCACTTCGTACCACGGACGGCGCCCGGCCGGAAAGATCTGGAAATCCGGGTACCCGCGCACATCGACGCTGCGGTCGGCGCGCATGGCGGCAACGAAGGCATCGCGCTCGTTGTCGGGCACGCGCGTGGCAAACGTCAGGGCTTCGATGGCCGGATAATTATTTGGCAGGTCGAGCGCCGCCGCGTAACGGTGGAACGATGCGCGGTCGGGCACCGCACTACCGCCGCCGGCCGCATGCAGGGCGGCCATCGCGCGCACGGCGCGGGCATACGAGGCGATGGCGTTGTCGAGCCGTTCCTGGGCGCCGCGCGCCAGATTGTCGAAGCGGCGCCGGGCGTCGGTCTCGACGGCGGCACTGGCGACCGCATGCAGCAGCATGCCGATCGCCAGCGCCAACAGCACGCCGCCACCCCACAGCACGATGGGCCGGCCCACGCGCGCGGCGGCAAATTCGATGGCGCGGGCGCCACGCAAGGCTGATCGCTTCATGCTTCCCCTCTCGGGCGATGCATGCCCCGCATATTGGTAAGAATCGAGATGAGTATATCGGTGCACCGGCATGGCGCGGCCACGGTCCCCATCCCGATGAGGCACGCGAGCAACAGGTCGCCCCTCACGGGAGCACCGCGGCCCCTGCTTATGAAGCCAGGCGCTTGGCGAACAACGCGTCCCAGGTCGGCTCGATCTCGACGTACAGCGCCACCGCCTGCTCGATCCCGACCGCCTGCGGCATGCCGATGCGGGTGATGACCACGCCGGCGCGCCGCAGCATGCGCTCGATCGCCGTCGTGGTCACGGTGATGTAGCGCGACAGCCCGCGCTCGTGGGCGTCGTCGATGATGGCGGCAATCGACTCCATCGTCATGGCCGAGAAACCGTAGCCGGCCACCCCATCCGTCTCCAGCGCAAAGCGCGACAGCTCCCAGATCTGCGGGTCGCTCGGCGCCACCTGCCCGTCGAGCAGTTGCGGGAACGAATCCTTGAGCATGTACGGCCCTTCCGTGGGCAGCAGGCGCCAGCAGCCGCGCAGCGTGGCGTCGTCGCGCATCAGCATGTAGCGCGGCTCGAGGGCGTCGTAGCCGTCGATCTCCATGCCCGACAACACCGGCACTTCCCAGCCAAGCCGCCCGCGGAACACCCGGGCGCGCAGCAAGTGCATTTCGCACAACTCGTTCGATGGAATGGCGCGGCGTGGCGCGATCCGGATATGCATGCTCATTACCCCTCCCTGAAATGACATCTGGTCGATCGGAAAATGCAAGACGCATAAAATCGTTATGCAAGTCGGGTAGCCTGGGTACTATCAGCTCTGCTAGGTGGCGAGCAATGTCGGGAGTGCAATACTTTTGCTCATGCAGTTTTCCAAGTGCTGTCTTCACTTTCCCGAAAGGAATAATCATGGCAATCGAAATGATGTCCGACGCGCTCGCCGCCGACATGCACGCCAACCACGTCATCGGTGCAGCTGGTGCTGTACGCATGGCGCCGCATGAACTGCGCCGTCTGCGCATCACCAAGCGCGAAAGCCAGGAAAAATTCTGGGGCCGCTTTGGCGTCACCCAGTCGAGCGGCTCCCGCTTCGAGACTGGCCTGGCCATCCCGACGCCCGTGTCGATCCTGCTGCGCATGTATGTCAATGGCAAGCTCAGCGATGGTGATCTTCAGGGGTAATCAAGCCAAGGCCGATGGCCTTGACCACGGCCTGCTGGCGGGTGTTGACGTCGAACTTCTGACGCACATTCGCCAGATGGAAGTTGACGGTCGCTTCCGAGCAGTTGGTGATGCGAGCAATTTCCCATGAGGACTTGCCTGCCATGACCCACTGCAGGACTTCCAGCTCACGCTTGGTCAGGCGCGGCGCCGCGCCCCGGCCTTCTTCGGGCCGCGCACCTTCTTCGCGAAAGCGCTGCGATGAGGCGAACGCGTAATCGCGTACCAGCGCCAGCATCGGCAGCGCTTCCATCACGGCGCGCTGCGCCGCGATGTCCGGGCGCGCATCGGATGCAAAACTGATCACCCCGAATTCCCCCTGCGGGCCATGCACCGGCAGCGTCACACCGCTGCGGATGCCATGCGCGCTCGCTTCTTCGTACAGGCCCGCTTGCTGGGTGCCCGACGCGAACAGGCCCGGTTCCCACACCATCGGCAGCGTGCTCGTCAGGCAGTGCGCCACCGTTGGATCGACATAGGCAAAACCATTGCGGTCATAGCGCTCGCGCCAGTTATTGGCATAGTTACTGCGCAAAAAGGCGGACTCGAAACGCGCATGGCGCGAACCGACCAGGCCGAACAGCACTTGATCGAACCCCAGGGTCCGCGCGAGATTGAACAGGGACGCGCTCCACTGGGTCGCATCCCTGGCTTCCATCAACTCGAGCAGCAAGGCGGTATCAATCATGGGGTCACAAGAATATGCATCAGCGTTATCCTAGTCGGTTCACACCCCTTCAAAATCCTCGAAAATTAACAATCGAGATATTTACACGCACCTATTTCACCCGTGTCGTGTAATGACAACAACTATTTTCAGTCTATTCTTCATTGCCGATTGCGTTTGGAGGCCGTGTGAGGGGTCACTTGCTGCGAATTTTTCCCATGCAGTGCGCGTTTATGCTTTTGTTCTTAGACAACAAAATTGTGTCTTGACGTAGATCAATGAAACGTTCTTCCGGTGTCGCAGATCATCCCACGGGCGAGTTGGCACCTGCGGGACCGGATGACCGTCCAGCCGCGTCCCGCATGGGCCTCGTCTGCGGGGCGTGGCCCGGTCAATCATGCGCAAAATGGCAGAGCCGGTGTGTAAAATCGCCACATGCACTTTCCCTCTTCACCGGTTCCACAGGGCGCAACGCCGGACACCACGACACGCGCCTGGGTTCGCATGCCGTCAGGCCGCCGCCTCGACCTGCTCAACCCCACTCCGTTTGATTGGGATGACGCCGACCTGGCGCTGGGCCTGGCCCGCACCTACCGCTGGGGTGGCCACTCGGCGTGGCCGTTGCCGCTGTCGGTCGCGCAGCATTCGATCAGCGTGATGCTGCTGCGGCGCGCGGCAACGCCCTCGTTGTCGCCGCTCGACGAACTGCGCGAGCTGCTGCACGATGCCGAAGAAGGCTTGCTGGGATTCGATGCGATTTCGGTCATCAAGCCGTTTCTGGGCGACGCCTTCCGCGCCCTGACCCAGCGCCTGGAACACATGGTGTTCTTGCGCTACGGCTTGCCGGCCTGGGATGCCAAGTCGCATGCGGCGCACAAGAAAGCCGACCGGCTGGCCGCTGCCAGCGAAGCGGTCCATGTGGCAGGCTGGTCGGCTGAAGAAGTCCGGCGCACGCTGAAAATTCGCGCGGCGATCCTGCCTGAAGACCCGCTGGCGCGCTACTACGATTGCGCGCCATGGGAACCGTGGCCACCGGCGCTGGCCTGTGAACGTTTTTTGCGTGAGCTCGAACGGCTCACGGAATCTGCCGGGACGGCGTCGGTCAAGCCGACGTCGATCAAGCCGGCGCCCTGAGAAGCGCCGGCCTCCCCTTTACGCTTTCGCGCGCGGGGTCAGTTCTTTTTCCAGAAACTTTTCCAGGCCCTCGAGCGAGCGGCCACGTGTTTCCGGCAGGCGCAGCGCAACAAAAATCAGCGAGCCGACATTGATGGCGGCGAACAGGAAGAACGTTGCACTGCCGAACTGCGCCAGCGCCAGCGGGAACAGCAAGGCCACGATCGCGTTGAAGATCCACTGACACGCCACGGCGGTGCCGGTCAGCACGCCGCGCAGATGCATCGGGAACAACTCGGACATCAACAGCCAATACACGGGCGCAATCAGCATCTGCATGCACAGCAGGAAGCACAGGATGCAGGCCAGTGCGGCATAGCTGCGCGTGATGCCATCGGGCATCCACAGCAGCACGGCGCCCAGTGCAAACTGCATGATGACTACGCCGGTCAGGCCCGACATCAGCATCGAGCGGCGACCGTGCTTGCCGATCAGCCAGATACCGATGAACGTGGCGATCACTGCCACGACGCCGTTGCCGATGGTCGCGGTCAGGGCCGCATTCGTGCCCAGGCCCGTCGACTGCAGGATGATCGGGGTGAAGTACATGAAGGCATTCACGCCCGTGAACTGGGCCATGAAGCCCAGGCCGATGCCGAGCCACAGGAGTTTCCTGATCCATGGCGTGCCCAGCACGGCCGACCAGCCGGCCTGCTCGTGCTCGATCCCGTTCAGCTTCGTCATGTCGGCCATTTCGGTCTCGATCTGCTTGTCGCTCGAGCGGATCTGCTGCAGCACGGCGCGCGCTTCGTCCATCCGGTTCTTGCTGGCCAGCCAGCGCGGCGACGGTGGCACGAACATCATCCCCACACCCAGCAGCAAGGCGGGCACGGCGGCGATGGCCAGCATGTAGCGCCAGACATCCGGCGAATTCGAGTAATGCGCCAGCACCGCATTGAGCACGTAGGCGATCAACTGGCCGGTCACGATCATCAGCTCGTTCTGCGTGACCAGTCTGGCGCGCCTGCTGGGGCCCGCCATTTCGGCGATGAACACCGGCACAGTGGACGACGCGCCACCCACGGCCAGGCCCAGCACGAAGCGCATGGCGACCATGATCTCGACCGACGGCGCGAGCGTTGTGCCGAGCGCGCCGATCATGAATACCAGCGACAGCCAGATCAGCGTCATGCGGCGACCGAACCGGTCGGACAGCGTGCCCGCCATCAGCGAACCGACCGCGGCGCCGAACACGAGCGCGGACGTCACGATGCCTTCGGTCAGCGGGGTCAAGCCGAGGCCACCTTGCGATGGCGGCGCGCTCATGAACGGCAGCGCGCCGGAGATCACGCCGGTATCGTACCCAAACGCGAGCGCGCCCATCGTGGCAACGATGGCGACCTTGAAGACGAAGCGGCTTTCCTTGGTATCGGGCGGCGCTGGTGCGTCCGCCGGGGGGACTGCTGAAGACATACGGATCCTTTGTTGGAAATGGACAGGATAGGGAACAGCGGGCCATTTCGTCACCGTCCGGGCGACGGCGGCGTTGGCAAACGCAATAACCGTCTCCCGTCAAGGTAGTTTACTTGGCAAAGGATAAAGAACTGCAGATGACACGACTGTTCGATAGCAAACATATTAGTGAATGTGGCGTACTAACAAAAGAACAACCGTCTTGTCGATATTCAATCGAGATTCGTCATCATGCGAAACATGCCAGGAAGCATCAATAGACGCTAACTAGCTGATTTTGTTCAGGGTTTTAGGCTATCCACAAGAATTGTGGATAACTGTGTGGACAAGCGCCACTTGACAAGCCGCAAGGCCAGACGGGATGCGGGTTTCAACAAATTGCCCGTTCGAGAGGCAAAATTTTGTTCCAATAAAATCAACGACTTGCACGTGCACCACATGGGAGCAACAAGTTTATATGCGGCCCACTCCTACAAAAGCATGACATGGGGGATAAGTGGCCGGCGTGGCGCCATCTGCCATCATTTCCAGGCGCTGCGGGCCCGGTCACGTACGAGCATGCGAACGCTCTCGGGCATGGGCGTGCGCAGCTCGCGCTTGTCGGCGCTCAGCCACGCCGATTCTTCAAAATGCTTGAGCATGACCGGCGTGACAAAGCGCGAACGCGATGCATACACATGGCGGTCGCCCATGGTTGACTGCTGCTTGATAAAGAAACGGTTGGGCACGATCAGGTGCAGGTTCTCGCGGGCCCGGGTCATGGCCACGTACAGCAAGCGCCGCTCTTCCTCGATATCGTCCTGGTTGCCAGTGGCCATGTCCGACGGTATGCAGCCGTCGACCACATTGAGCACGTGAACCGACTTCCACTCTTGCCCCTTGCTCGAGTGAATGGTGGACAGGATCACGTAATCGTCGTCGAGCAGTGGCGGGCCGGCGCGGTCACTGGTCGCTTCAGGCGGGTCGAGCGTGATCTCGGCCAGGAAACTTTCGCGATTGGCATGGCCACCCGACAGGGCGACGAGCTGGTCGAGATCAAGGGCGCGCACCTGGAAATCGTCATGCAGGCGCTCCAGATGCGGCGCATACCAGTCGCGCGCCAGTTCCAGGTCTTGCGGCCAGCGCAGGCCAGGGGTGCGCAGGCGCGCATACAGCGCGCAAAACGCTTGCCACTCGACGCTGCAGCGGGCCGGCACCGGGAATGCCGCCAGCGTAGCGGCGACGTCGCTGCTCTCGCCCACCGCATCGAGCACGCGCGTGGCAGTCGCCTGGCCGATTCCGGGAATCAGTTGCAGCACGCGGAACCCGGCCAGGCGCCCGCTCGGATTCTGGGCAAAGCGCAGCAGCGCCAGCACATCCTTGATATGCGAGGCCTCCAGAAACTTCAGGCCGCCGAACTTGACGAACGGGACGTTGCGTCGCATGAGTTCGAGTTCGAGCGCAGCGCTGTGACTGGCCGCGCGAAACAGCACCGCCTGCGACTTGAGGGGCACGCCTTCTTCGCGCTGCTCGAGAATGCGGCTGCAGACCCAGCGCGCCTGCTCGGCTTCGTCGGGAATCAGGACCAGCTGCGGTTTAATCGATGACGCCTTGTCGGTCCACAGCGTCTTGGCGTGGCGCTCGAGCGCGGCGCCAATGACGGCGTTGGAGGCGTCCAGGATCGGCTGCGTCGAGCGGTAATTGCGCTCGAGCGTGATCAGGTGCGCCGGCTGCGTGAACTGGCCGGCAAAATCAAGGATGTTGCGGACGGTAGCGCCGCGAAATCCATAGATGGACTGGGCGTCGTCGCCGACCACCATCACGCCCCTGCCGTCGGGCTTCATGCCGGTGATGATCGCGGCCTGCAGGCGGTTGGTGTCCTGATACTCGTCCACCAGCACGTGGTCGAACCAGCTGCCCAGCTCGGCCCCCAGCACCGGGTCGGCGGCCATCTCGGCCCAGAACAGCAGCAGGTCGTCGTAGTCGAGCACGTTCTGCTCCTGCTTGGCGTCGACGTACGCGCCGAACAGCGTCTTGAGCTGGGCTTCCCATTCGGCGCACCACGGGAAATATGCCTGCAACACCTGATCCAGCGGATCTCGGCTGTTGACCACCCGCGAATAGATCGACAGGCAGGTGCCTTTCATGGGGAAGCGTTTTTCGGTGCGCGACAGGCCGATCTCGTGGCGCACCATGCCCATCAGGTCTTCGGCGTCGCCCCGGTCGTGGATCGTGAATTGCGGGTCGAGCCCGATACGCCCGGCGAATTCGCGCAGCAGGCGTGCGCCGATGCTGTGAAAGGTGCCAGCCCATGGCAGCGATACCGGCGCCTGCGTGCGGGTAGATGCGCCACGGCCAAGCAGGCGGTGCAGGACACCGCTGGCGCGCTGGCTCATCTCGCCCGCGGCGCGGCGCGAAAAGGTCAGCAGCAGGATGCGCTGCGGATCGGCGCCCGCCCCGATCAGGCGCGCCACACGGTGCGCCAGGGTATTGGTCTTGCCCGAGCCGGCGCCCGCCACCACCAGCAGCGGGCGTGGTGCCTCCGAGCCGATATCGTGCTCGACCGCAGCGCGCTGCTCTGGATTCAGGCTGGCGAACGGGTCCTCAATTGCAGGCTCGGCGGTAGCGGTGGTCATGGTGTGGCAGACGGAGAAAGCGATACTGTACATTTATCCAGTACCAAACCACAAGCGCTAAATCGCGCCGCCGCGGGCACGGCACGAAGGCGATTCCAGGCATGCATTGGCGGGCGAGCGCCGGGCCACGGAAAAATAAATGATTTTGGATATCCACAAAGTCTGTGAATAACTATGTGGAAAAGCGGGGGCTTGACACGTTGAACATGGCCTGCGGGGCGGCTTTCAACAAGTTGCCTATTGGGGAGGCATCGACGGTGACAACTGCAGATTTGTCCCAAACAAAGGCGCCCGCACCCTTGACAGCGCCCGCGCCGCTGTGCGGATTACGCCAGTGCGCGACGCCGCTCGGGCTCGAGCAAAACACGCTCGATGACCTTCGGCCGCACACCGTTGGACTTCAGGTATTCGACCGCCGGCACGACGCCGAGTTCACTCAGGGTCGCAATGCCGCGGGTGACGACATCGCGCTGGCCGGCATTGGATCGCAATTCGGCCACGCTGGCAGCGCGTGGATGGATGTCTTGCGCGTGCAGTGGTTTCATCGCTGAACTCCGGTAATGGTGGATGTGTCATGCACCACGATTATTGGCGAAGTAAATCCAAAGTCAATGGCAAACGTGTATCAGTCCGCGAATACAAGGTCATGCCGAGCGCGAGCACGGCGCAACGGCGATAATAACGGGATGAGCCAATCGCCCCTTCCCTCCCCAAACGCGCCGCCGGACGACGCCGCAGCAGCCCACCCGGTGCCCACCTCATGCACCGACCTGTTCGTCTCGTTCACGCTGATCGCCCTGCAGGGCTTTGGCGGTGTGCTGGCCGTGATCCAGCGCGAAATGGTCGAGCGCAAACGCTGGCTGAGCAATGAAGAATTCATCGAAGAATGGTCGGTCGCGCAAATTCTGCCGGGGCCGAACGTGTGCAACCTGGCCCTGATGATCGGCCAGCGCCATTTCGGCCTGGCCGGCGCGATGAGCGCACTGGCTGGCTTGCTGGCGGCGCCGCTGGTCGTGGTGCTGGCGCTGGCCCTGGTGTATGCCCGCTTCGCCGAGGTGCCGCAGGTCCAGGGGGCGCTGCGCGGCATGGCGGCGGTCGCCGCAGGCCTGGTGGCGGCCACCGGCCTGAAGATGTCGGCCGCGCTGGGCAAGAACGTGCTGCCGCTCATCGTCTGCGTACTTATCGCCGCCGTTGCCTTCGTGCTGCTGGCCTGGGTGCGGGTGCCGCTGGCGACCGTCGTGTTGGGACTGGGCGGCCTGGGCTGCGTACTGGCCTGGCGCAGGCTCACTCCATGAGCGCGCCACAACTCGTCTTTACGTGGCACGACTGGGTCAGCCTGTTTACGCACTTTCTGGGGTTGTCGCTGATGTCCCTCGGCGGTGCGATCTCCACCACATCCGAGATGCAGCGCTATCTGGTCGAGCGCCAGGGCTGGCTGACACCGGCGCAGTTTGGCGACTCGGTGGCGCTCGCGCAATCGTCGCCCGGGCCGAATGTGCTGTTTGTGGCGCTGCTGGGCTGGAACGTCGGTTTGAACAATGGCAGCACGGCGGCCGCGCTCTGCGGCGTGGTCATCGCGATGATCGGCATCATGCTGCCGTCGACCGTGTTTACGTATCAGGTAGCGCAGTGGGCGCATCGCAATCGCGGACGGCGGGCCGTGCGCGCGTTCAAGCAGGGCATGGCCCCGCTCGTCATTGCGATGCTGCTGTCAACGGCCTGGCTGCTGGCCTCGGGCGGCGCCACCGGTTTGGAGCACTGGCCGCTGTGGCTGCTGTCGGCGGTGAGCTGCATCGTCATCTGGCGTACCCGCCTGCACCTGCTGTGGATGCTGGCGGCCGGCGCCGTGCTCGGCGCACTCCAGCTGGTGTAGTTGGCATGCCTTCGCAGGACGCGGCATACTGGCCGCATCTTTCACTGCCCCCAAATGACGATGTCCGAACTCCTGAACCAACATGCCTGCTTCGGCGGCGAGCAGCGTTTTTACCAGCACGATTCCAGCGCCATCGGCTTGCCGATGAAGTTTTCGGTCTACCTGCCGCCTGAGGCCACCGAGGCCAGCGGCAAGAAGCTGCCAGTGCTGTTCTACCTGGCCGGCCTGACCTGTACCGAAGAAACGTTCATGACCAAGGCGGGCGCCCAGCGCGTGGCGAGCGAACTGGGCATCATCCTGGTGGCGCCCGACACCAGCCCGCGCGGCGCCAACGTGCCGGGCGAAACCGACAGCTGGGACTTTGGCGTCGGCGCCGGCTTTTACCTTGATGCCACTGAAGCGCCATGGTCGACCCATTACCGCATGCACAGCTACCTGCTCGAACTGCACGCGCTGGTGCTCGATCTGTTGCCGGCCGATCCGGCGCGCGTGGGCATCTTCGGCCATTCGATGGGCGGCCACGGCGCGCTTGTCATGGCGCTGCGCCACCCTGATCTGTTCCGCTCGGTATCTGCGTTTGCGCCCATCGCCGCGCCAAGCCGCTGCCCGTGGGGCGTCAAAGCCTTTGGCGGCTATCTGGGCCCGGATGAAAGCACCTGGCAACAATATGACGCCAGCGCCCTGATGGCGCAGCAAGAGACGGCGCCCTTCCCGGACGGTATCCTGATTGACCAGGGCCTGGGCGACAAGTTCCTGCCCGAGCAGTTGCGGCCGGAAGCCTTCGAAGGCGCCTGCGCCCGCATCGGCCAGCCGCTCACGCTGCGCCGCCAGCCAGGCTATGACCACGGCTACTACTTCATCTCGACCTTCGTCGAAGACCATCTGCGTTTCCACGCACGTCAGCTCGGCTGATTCTTGGCGGCTTCAGCCAGGCTGAAGCCGTTTTTCCGTACGCTCCCTTCTCCGCTCTCCCGCCTCCTGTTGTCGTGCCGTTCGCTCGCGACCTGTCCGCAATGATTACTGTCTGATAACTGCAACAAAGACAGTCATTCTTTAGATCATCTTAAGGCAAGTGACAATCGCCATAGTCACAAAGTTTCCGCAAGGATACAATGCTTTCTCAAAATCCCCATCTGCATCTCCACCACTCCTGCCCGGCTCGCCTGGCTCGCGACGATGCACATCCCTACTTCACGTTCGTCAAACACGTCAATACAAAGATGAAACTCAGCTTCCGCACCAAACTCTACCTGCCACTCGTTCTGAGCTGGTTGTGCCTGTCAGTGATGGCGATTCTCCATGTCTACGAAAGCAACACCCAGCGTCTCGAGGAACGCAAGATCGCGCTGAGATTTGCGACCGATGTCGGCATGTCCACCGTCAAGGAATACGCAGAACTGGCGTCATCTGGCGCGATGACCGTCGCCGAAGCACAGCAGCAAGCCCTCAAACGTCTCAAGTCCATGCGTTACGGGAAGGATGGCTATTACACGGTCGTCGATTCAGCCCCGAAAATGCTGATGCACCCGGTCAAGGCAGAGCTGATCGGCAAGGACCTGAGCGACTTCAAGGATACCAACGGCACCTACTTGTACCGCAACGTGGCGGCCATTGCCAAAGCCAGCGGAGAAGGATGGGTTGAATACGTCTGGCCCAAGCCAGGCCACCCGGACCAGCAGCAGGTGTTCCCGAAAGGCGCCTATGTGCTCACCTACAAGCCGTGGGACTGGACCTTCATGACGGGTCTTTACATGGATGACCTGCATGACGCGTTTGTTGGCGACCTGTGGCGCGCGGTCGTGTTCCTGGCGATTTGCGGTGTGATCCTGAGCACGATCGTGTTGCTGGTACTGCGTAATATCACACGCTCGATCCGCCAGGCAGTCAGTGCAGCGGATGCCGTGGCCGGCGGCGACCTGACCCATCGCATCACGATCGAAGGCAAGGACGAGATCGCGCAACTGATGTCGTCGCTTGACAGAATGCAGCAAGGCCTTGCCAACGTCGTGAGCGAAGTACGTCAGGGCACGGACGCCATCGCCGCCGCTTCATCGCAGATTGCGCAAGGCAATCTGGATCTGTCGGCGCGTACCGAACAGCAGGTCGCTTCGCTCGACAAGACCACCGCGTCGATGGAAACGCTGGCCGGCACGGTACGCGAGAACGGCGAGTATGCGCGCCAGGCCAACACACTGGCGCTGTCGGCGTCCGATGTAGCAACCCACGGCGGCACGATCGTTTCTCAAGTCGTCACGACGATGGCGTCGATCAATGCCTCATCGACCAAGATCGTCGACATCATCAGCGTCATCGATGGCATCGCCTTCCAGACCAATATCCTGGCGTTGAACGCTGCCGTCGAAGCAGCACGGGCGGGTGAACAGGGCCGCGGCTTTGCGGTCGTGGCCGCTGAAGTGCGCAACCTGGCCCAGCGCTCGGCGGCAGCGGCCAGGGACGTCAAGACGCTGATCAGCGACTCGGTTGCGACGGTCGAAGCAGGCAGCAAACTGGTCGGCGAAGCGGGCAGCACGATGGATGACATCGTTGCGAGCGTCAAGCGCGTGACGGATATCATCGGAGAAATCGCGGATGCCGGGCAAGCGCAGCAGGTCGAACTGAAACAGATCAACGACACCATTCTCGACATGGACAGCACGATGCAGCAAAACGCAGCGCTGGTCGAGGAAGCAGCATCGGCGTCCGCGTCGCTGCACACGCAGGCGCACAATCTGACCGGTGCGGTCAGCCTGTTCAAGCTGACGGCAAGTCAGCTTCACCCGGGCACGGCGCCTCGCCTTGCACTGACTTCACGCGCCAACAACTGATCGTCGGCCGCGGTCACCGCCCTGCATATCTGCACGGCGGTGACCGCATATCAGCGCCCCGTCACTGCGCCGGCGGCTTGCGCAGCACGAACCGGTATCGCTCGCCATGCGCCAGGAAACTGACGCGGTCCCCCCACCCTGCTGCCTTGACCTCGCGCGCGAAATCGGCGAGCGGCGACTTGAAGACGTCGTAGTCGTTGTAGTGGATCGGGATGGCATGGCGCGGCTGCACGATCTGCAGCAGCTGGATGCCGTCCTGTGCGTCCATCGTCACCTTGAACACGCCCAGGATACGGGTCCCGCCAAGATGCAGCAAGGCCAGGTCGATGCCGGGGAAGCGCTGCGGAATGTCCTTGAGATCGTCGTGGATCAGGGTATCGCCGGTTACGTACATCCGGTAATCCGGTTGCGCGGGGTCGGCGCCGAAGTCATACACCGCCCCCATGACGCTGGGCAGCAGCGCCTGCGCGCCGAGCTTGCCATGCCTGCCCGGCGCTGACGTGATCCGCACGCGCGTGGCGCCTTTCTCGACGTCGAGCCGGTCCCAGTGCGCCAGGCCGATGGTGCGCACGAAGCCCAGGTTTTTGAGCGCCTTGGCCGCGCCGGGCGTCGTCACAATCGGGATGTTCTTATCGAGCTTTTCCTGCACCCGCTTGTCGAAATGGTCTTCGTGCATATGCGACAGGACCACCAGATCGATGGGCGGCAAATCCTCGAGCGCGATCGCGGGGTTGGTCAGGCGCTTGGACGTCAGGCCGTAGCCAAGGTGGACGTGCTCGCCCTTGTGCAGGAAATTCGGATCGGTCAGGATCGTCAGGCCACGGTAGCGAATCAGCACCGTCGCCGTGCCGATGAACTGGACGCCGTCCTCCTCGGCGACCGGCGCAGTGGAGGTGGCCGGCAGCGTCAGCGAAAAGCCCGCCCCGGTGGCCGGCAACGCCGTCGGCTGCTGCCCCCCGGCATGCGCAGGGGCGACCGGCGCCATTGCCGGCGCCACTGCGAGCGCCACCATCGTCAACAGGCTACCCGCGCGCTTCGTCCATTGCTTCATCATTGCCTTCCTTCACAGGCTACGTTGCTGACTGACCTACAAGGTGCGCCTGAGCGTCGTCACCTGCATCTCGTCGGTCGGCGTCATCATGTCCACCACACGGCAGTCTCCGCACATCTTCAGGCGATCCAGATTGCCCGTGAAGGCAGGATGCGCCGCGAGCCGGCCCAGCATGTTCTCGACCATGTGCAGCGTGCCGAAGGCCTTGCTGCAGCGGATGCAGTGAAACGGCTGCGACTCGTTGATGACCACCGCCTGCATGCGCTCGGGCGCGAACGACATGCGCGGCGCCAGCGTGATCGCATTCTCGGGACAGGTATTGGCGCACAGCCCGCACTGGACACAGTTCTTCTCGATGAAGCGCAGTTGCGGCGTGCCCTGCCCGTCCTGCAACGCTGCGGACGGACACACGCCCACGCACGACATGCACAGGCTGCACGCCTTGCGGTCGAGCGCCAGCGCGCCGAACGGCGCGCCTGCCGGCAGGCCGATATGCTGCGGCTGCAGCGGCGCGTGCCGGTGCAGGTGGTCGAGCGCGTAATCGAGCGTGGTGCGCTTTTCCGGTGACAGGTGGAACAGGGCCGGCGCGCTCGGGGCATCGCCGCGCGGCGCATGCCGCAGCGCCAGCGCAAGCTCCTGCGCCGTGTCGCCGTTTGCAGCGTCGACCCGGATCAGCTGGAAATGCGGCCCGGCGTAACCCAGGCCATCCAGTACGGTCTGGGCGATCTGCATCTGGTGGCTCAAGGCCTCGACGTACTGCGACGCCTCGTCGCCCGTACAGAGGATCGAGATTCCGGCCGCGCCATAGGCCAGCGCGGCCAGCCAGACGTCAATGCCGGTCGAAGCCACGTGGTGCAGCGGATACGTGAGCACCCGGCCCGGGATTGCATCGCCCAGCCCATCGAGCGCGGCCTGGCCGGACGCATCGTGCAGCAGCAGGACGGGCTGCGCGCCGCCGGCATCGGTATACGCGTGCAGCAGCGCCTGGATCTGCTTGCCAGTCACCGGTACCGGCGGATACGCGTAGCGCATCGCGCCCGTCGGGCACACGGTCCCGCAGGCGCCGCAGCCGGCGCACAGGTAAGGGTTGACCCGGACCTTGTCGCCAGCACTGACGATGGCGCGCGCCGAGCAGATGTCGACGCAGGCGCTGCAGGCCTTGATACCATTGCGCCCGTGCGCGCAGATACGCTCCTTGTAGCTGAAGTAGGTCGGTTTCTCGAAGTCGCCCACCATCTCGAGCAGTGTCTCGACGGCAGCCAGGCGCGCCTCCCCGTCCGCCCCAGGCGCCTGATAGCCATGTGGTCGCTGGTGGCTGTCGATCAGGCGCACCGGGCACAAATCGAGCACGAGATCGAACCTGCCCTCGCCCACCGGCTGGCCCGGCGCCTGCCAGCGCGCCTCGAATGCGCCCAGCCAGCCGGCCAGCGCCACCGTGCGCGCGGCGTGCACCGGAAAAAGACGCGCCACGCCATCGGGTTCGTCGAGCAGTAGCACGGTGACCGGCAGCACCATCGCCAGGCGTTCGGCCAGTGGCAATGCATCGCGGGCGGCGCCGACCACGAGGGTGCGGCCCGTCGAGCGGTACTCGACCGTGGCGACCGGTTCAACATCGGGAAATGCGTGCAGTACCTGCAGCGCGGCGCGGCGCGCCAGCGCGTCATGCTGTTGCTGGACAGGGGCGACGGGCATACCGTCGCTGAGTCGAATTGTCATCTCGTTCCTTGTGGTGATGCAGGTGCACTTTGCGGCATGTCGGCAAGCTGTACGGGCATGGGCGCGGGCACGGCATCGGCTTCAGTAGCCTGGTGCATGCCGGCGTCCATCGTTACAGGGGATGGCGCAGGCGCCTCGTCGTATACGGCAAGCGTGTCGTCTGGCGGTGTCTCGGGGCCTGCGGCCTCATCCGGCTCGTCGCTCTTGCCGAACAGGCGGTCGAGCACATTGGGAGCATGCTTGAGCGAAGCGAGCATCGCGTCGGTGAGCGGCGACGCCTTGGTGTAATCGCTGATATAAATATCCAGGCCGTCCATGACGGCGAAGTTCGGGTCGGCAAACAGTTTTTTGAGCGCCAGGCGCCTTACGGCCGGGTCGACGCCGCTGGCGACGAACGCGGCGTAATCCGACTCGGGCGTCAGAAGTGCCACGTCTTCCAGCGTCGGCGCCGACCGTTCGGTCGCCCCGGTCGGCGTGGCCGGGGGTTGCTGCACCGGCTGCGACGCAGGCGGAACAGCGGCGGCCTGGGGCTGCGGCGCATCGGCAGGCGCCGGCTCAGGCTGTGCTTTCAGGCGCGCCCAGCGCCGCAAAAAACCTTCTTCGGGCATCGGGGTATCGCTCATCCGTGCTGCCGGCCCTTGCGCGGGCGCGGCGTGAAATTGTCACGCAGGTAGCTGGCCACCCACTGATAGATCTCGGCCGGCATGGTCACGCCGTCGGCGTCCTCGCCCGAATCGAACATGCGCGTGCCTTCGACATAGCTGACGGAGGCGCGCGCCGGCATGGCGCGTCCGTCCACCATGCGCCACAGCACGAACACCTTCGAGTCGGGCGCCATGATGTTCTCGTAATAGCCTTCGTTTTCGTCGGTGTAGAGTTCGAGCTCGATCCCCGACACCAGGTAATAGTCGCGCTCGGGGCTTTTGCTGAGCATCTGCAACGCGGCCAGGCCGCCGCGGTCGGGCACCACGCCGACGGCGCTCCAGCTGTCCATCGCGCCCCATTTATGCATCACGGCGCGGCGTTGCATGATGAATGCAACGGGCATGCTTCCCATTTTCATGACGGGGTCCAGGCTTTCATTGTTTGTGGGCGTCGTTTGGTACACCGGGCCGGTTGACGGTGGGCGCGGCGCCACGCGGCAGGCTCGGCGTCGGTGCGCGCTTGACGTCCTCGCTTGGCCGCGCCGTGCCCAGTTTTTCACTCTTGATCGGCACCGTCGCCGCGCGCAGGGCGTACACGCTGCGTGGCGCTGCGCCAGTGGCCGGCGCCGCTGCCGCCGTACCGGGCGCAGCATTGGCCGGCGCTGGCGCCGGGATGCCGGCCCCGGGCGGCGTGACGTCCGATGCTGCCCGTGCCGGTACGGGTGCGGCGCTGGCCAGCGCCGTGGGCGGCACGATCCGGAACCCTTCGCTTGCGGCGCGCTCGCGCCAGTGCTTGCTGACCCTGTCCATCGATGCCGCGAGCCGTTCTTTCTCTTCGGCCGCCTTGGCGTCGGCCTCGGCTTTCTTGGCTGCGGCCGCTTGCGCCTGCTTTGGCGATGGCGGTGGCAGCGCCGCCATCGCGGTCGCGGCCAGCCCCATGCCGGCCACAAATTTGAGCTTCAGGATCAGCTTCAGGATGGCTTGGTTCGTCATTTCCCCTCCGTCTGGCGCGTTGCCGGCCCCTGCGGCGCCGCATTGCTGGCAGCGGGCGCCGGCTGGTTTGCCGCAGGCGCCGTGGCGCCACCGGTATCGCCCGACTGCAGATTCGCTCCTGCCCGGCCGGCACTGGTGGGCTGGGTCGTGCCGCTCGATGGTCCCTGGCCCGACTCCTGCGTCGTGCCGCCCGTTTCTGCGCCGCTGGTATTGCCGCCCGATCCGCCGGCGATGCCTGGCGTGCCGCCGGCGTAGGTCGCGTCGGTTTCAGGCCGCGCCGTACGCGCCATTACCTGGCCGCTGCTGCCGCCGCCCGCAGTCACCTGGCCCGGGTAGCCGGTCTGGATGACGCCGTCCGAGGCGGCCGGCCGGTCGCGCTGGCAACCGGTGAGCAAGGCGCAGCATGCGGCCACGCCAGCAAGTATCAAATGAGAACGTTGGTTCATGGCAGTCCTTAGTGGGCCGGGCCCGGTTGCGGACGGGGTCCGGGACCAGCGACACGGCCCTCCTGCGCCGGCGCGCCTGCGCCAGGAATCACGTTGCCGTCCTTGTCCAGGCCGGGCGGCACGCCGGTTTTCATTTGCTCGTACCACAAGCGGTGGTGCGCCTTGGCCCAGTTCTCGTCTACGGTGCCGTGGCGCATCCCTTCGTAGGCGCCGGGCGTGCCGACCGTGCCGATGAATGCGTGCCCCATCGTGAACGCCATGTACAGCGCCGCGCCCGTCACGTGCAGCACGTTTGCCACCTGCATCACGTAGCGCGTCTGGCCCACCGCAAAATCCAGCACCAGGCCGGAGACCGACACGATCAGTCCCAGCAGGGCCACACCGCCCCAGAACCAGGCCTTCTCGCCGGCATTGAAGAAACCGGCTGGCACGTGCTCATGGGTAATCAGCCCCCCACCCTTCTTGATCCACAGCCAGTCGGCGCGGTTATAGAAATTGCGCTTCAAGAAGGTAGCAAACATCAGGATCGAGCAAATCACGAACAGCGGGCCGACGAAGTTGTGCAGGTACTTCGAGAGGATCGCGACCCAGGAGAACAGGTTGTGGCCCATCCACGGCAGGAAGATGTTCTTGCCATACATGATGATGATGCCGGTGACGCCCAGCGCGACGAAGGCAAACGCCGTGGCCCAGTGCACCTGGCGCTCCCAGCGGTTGAAGCGCTGGAGCTTGCGGCCCGATTCGGGCTGCGGTTCGGCCGGACCGATCGTCTTGTAGAACACGAAGATCGCCAGCGGCACGCCGAGCAGGATGAAGCCCGCGATGGTGGCCAGCGGGCCGTTGCGCAGGTGGCGCCAGGTATTGCCGCCGCGCTGGACGATCACATTGCCCTCCTTGGTGCCGTACTGGCCCAGGTAATGGCGGTCCATGTGCACGCGGCCCGAATCGGTCGACAGCAGGCCCGGATCGGGCACGCGGGAGTCGGCCTCGATCTGCAACATGGTCTGCTCTTCGGCATAGGCGGGCGTGGCGCGTTCATTCTTGCCCTGGGCCCAGGCGCCAGGCGCCATCAGTACGCCCAGTACCAGCAGCCCCAGACAGAGCATGGCGCGCAGCGCATTGGAAGTGGCTCGCATGATGTCTCCTCAGGGATTGGCGCGGTTGTACTCGTTCTGCTTGCCGTTGCGGTTCTCGACCGTGGCCCACCATGCCAGCCGGTCATTGTGGAAGCGGCGCTGGAAATGGCGGTCGTCCGGCTTGCCGGCGTACTCGCCCGCGATCCAGTGCGGGTGCTGGTCCACTTCGAGGCAGCCGGTCAGCAGCAGGGACGCGGCCAGCGCGCAGGCCTTGAGGATGCGGATGCAATGGGTCATGTCGGGAACCTCCCCGGATCGTTCTGGGAATCGTTGGCCTTCTGGTTCACGCGTGGCAGATTGCCCTTGTTCGTGATCTGGCCACCGCGCTTGGGCTTGCCGTAAGCGATTTTCCAGCCCCACAGTTCGGGACCGTAGCCGCGCGTTTCGACCCGCTGGCGATAGATGTCAGCAATGATGTTGGCTTCGCCACCCAGCAGCGCCTTGGTGCCGCACTGCTCGGCGCAGGCAGGCAGCTTGCCTTCGGCGATGCGGTTGCGGCCATACTTCTTGAATTCGGCTTCGGACGTGTCGGGCTCGGGACCGCCCGCGCAGAACGTGCACTTGTCCATCTTGCCGCGGTGGTTGAACAGGCCCGTTTCAGGAAACTGCGGCGCGCCGAACGGGCAGGCGTAGTAGCAGTAGCCGCAACCGATGCACTGGTCCTTGCTGTGCAACACGATGCCGTCTTCGGTGTGGTAGATGCAGTTGGTCGGGCACACCGCCAGGCACGGCGCATCGGTGCAGTGCATGCAGGCGACCGACACCGAACGCTCGCCCGGGATGCCGTCATTGATCGTCACCACGCGGCGCCGGTTGATGCCCCAGGCCAGTTCGTGCTCGTTCTTGCAGGCGGTCACGCAGCCGTTGCAGTCGATGCAACGCTCGGTGTCGCAAATGAATTTCATTCTTGCGCTCATCGTATTTCTCCTGATGGTCGCGTCAGGCCCGTACCACGCGGCACAGCGACACTTTGGTCTCCTGCATCATCGTCACGGCGTCGTAGCCGTACGTCCAGCCGGTATTGATTGCCTCGCCGCGCACGATCGGCGCGCCGCCTTCCGGGTAGTTGTCTTTCAGGTCGTCGCCCATCCACCAGCCGCCGAAGTGGAACGGCGCCCACACCAGGCCCACCGGCACGCGCTCGGTCACCATCGCCATCATCTTCATGCGCGCCCCGGTCGGGGTTTCGAGCCAGACGTACTCGCCGATCTTGGCGCCGATCTGGACCGCGTCGCTCGGGTTGATCTCGACGAACATGTTCTGCTGCAGTTCGGCCAGCCATGGATTCGAGCGTGTTTCCTCGCCCCCGCCCTCGTATTCGACCAGACGGCCGGACGTCATGATCAGCGGGAAGTCCTTGGAAAAATCGACGGCCTGCACCGACTTGTACAGCGTCGGCAGGCGCCAGTGGTTGGCCTTGTCGTCGTAGGTCGGGTATTGCGCGACCAGGTCGCGCCGCGGCGAGGCCAGCGGTTCACGGTGGACCGGCACCGGATCGGGGAAGTTCCAGACATTGCAGCGGGCGCGCGCATTGCCAAACGGCGCGCAGCCGTGCGCGATGACGACGCGGATAATGCCGCCGGACAGGTCGGTCTTCCAGTTCTTGCCTTCGGCCATGGCCTGTTCTTGCGGCGTGAGCTCGGCCCACCAGCCCAGCTTCTTCAGGAACACGTGGTCGAACTCGGGATAGCCAACGTCGAGTTCACTGTCCTTGTTGGCCGAACCGTCGGCCGCCAGCAGGCTCTCGCCATTGTGCTCGACGCCCCAGTTGGCCCGGAACGGCAGGCCGCCCTCGGCCACGCTCTTGCTCAGGTCATACAGGATCGGCGTGCCCGGATGCTTCATTTCGGGGGTGCCCCAGCACGGCCACGGCAGGCCGTAGTAATCGCCCTTGCACGGTCCCGAATCGGCGCGCAGCGTCGTCGGGTTGAACGTGTGCTTGTTTTCCATGTGCAGCTTGAGCCGCTCGGGCGAACAGCCCGAGTAGCCGATGGTCCAGCACGAGCGGTTGATTTCCCGCAGGATGTCCTCGACCACCGGCTCGTTGTGCACGACCTTGATGGTCTTGCACAGCTGGTCGGCAAAGCCCAGCTTGCGGGCGAACAGGTACATGATTTCGTGGTCGGTCTTGCACTCGAACAGCGGCATGATCACGCGTTCGCGCCACTGGATCGAGCGGTTCGACGCCGTGCACGAACCTTGCGTCTCGAACTGCGAGGCCGCCGGCAGCAGGTAGACGCCATCGGTGCGGCCATGCATCGCCGCCGTCATGCTCGGATACGGATCGATGACCACCATCATGTCGAGCTTTTGCATCGCCGCCTTCATGTCGGGCAGGCGGGTCTGGCTATTGGGCGCGTGGCCCCAGTAGAACACCGCGCGCAGATTGCTCGGCTGGTCGATGAACTGGTTCTGCTCGTTGACGGCGTCGAACCAGCGCGACACCGTGATGCCGGGCTTTTCCATCAGCTCTTTCGAGCCGAAGCGCGATTTGATCCACTCGTAGTCGACGCCCCAGACCTCGGCAAAGTGCTTCCAGGCGCCCTCGGCCAGGCCGTAATAGCCAGGCAGCGAATCGCCGTTCGGGCCCACGTCGGTGGCGCCCTGCACATTGTCGTGGCCGCGATAGATATTGGCCCCGCCACCCGGGACACCGATATTGCCCAGCGCCAGTTGCAGGATCGAGAGTGCGCGCACATTGGCGGTACCCACGTGGTGCTGGGTAATGCCCATGCACCAGACCACCGATGACGGGCGGTTGAGGGCAAGCATTTCAGCCGTCAGGCGCACCGCCGACTCGGGCACGCCGGTGATGTCCGACACCTTGTCCGGCGTCCATTTGGCCACTTCCTTGCGCACTTCGTCCATGCCGGTCGTGCGCTCGCTGATGTATTTCTTGTCTTCCCAGCCGTTTTCGAAGATGTGCCACAGGATGCCCCAGACCAGCGGGATATCGGTGCCCGGCCGCACCCGCACGTAATGGTGAGCAAAGCGCGCCGTGCGCGTGAAACGCGGATCGATGACGATCATCTTGGCGCCCAGTTCCTTGGCATGCAGGAAGTGCAGCATCGAGATCGGGTGCGCCTCGGCCGGATTGGAGCCGATGAACAGGACGGCCTTGCTGTGGTGCAGGTCGTTGAACGAGTTGGTCATCGCCCCGTAGCCGAAGGTCTGGGCCACGCCGGCCACCGTCGTCGAGTGGCAGATGCGCGCCTGGTGATCGCAGTTGTTCGAGCCCCAGAAGGCCATGAACTTGCGCAGCAGGTAGGCTTGCTCGTTATTGTGTTTCGAACTGCCGATGAGCATCAGCGCATCGGGCCCGGCTTCCTCGCGCAGTTTGAGGAGCTTGTCGCCGATTTCGTTGATGGCCTGGTCCCACGACATGCGCACATATTTGCCATTGACCAGCTTCATCGGATAGCGCAGGCGATGCTCGCCAAAGGCATGCTCGCGGACCGAGGCGCCCTTGGCGCAGTGGGCGCCCATATTGATCGGCGAATCGAAGGCGGCTTCCTGGCGTACCCAGACGCCGTTGGCCACCACGGCGTCGACCGAGCAGCCGACCGAGCAGTGGCTGCACACCGTGCGCTTGACTTCGGTTGGCACGGGCGTATTGGGCAGCGGATCGGCTTGCGCCTGCTCGATGACGCCCAGGGGCAGATGGCGCCCCAGTGCGCCGGCGCCGGCAATGACGCCGGCACCAGCGAGGAAGCGGCGCCGTTTCAGGGCGCTGTCGCGCGTTGACTTGACCAGGGACATGGGGTGTTCCTATTGGATAGTGGGTCGTCGCTACCAGTAGGCAGCCGTCTGATAGTAGCGACGGATGTGCTCCGTCTCGTGGTAGCCGCGCTTTTCCGCAGGGTCGGCCGCAACCGGCGCGACCTCGGGCGCGGCGGCGGTCGCCGCGCCAGCCACCACCAGCGCGCCCAGTGGCGCGGCTTTCAGGAAGCTGCGCCGCGCCGGGTCGGGCAGCACGGCAGGCTGTTCTTTATCGTCCATGATTGTTCTGGGCATTGACTTGTTCTCCTACTTCAAAGGCTTGCGCCTCGATGGCCAGGAAGGCAGCGCCAAGGCGCGCTACCAGGCGGTAATAGTTGGCGCCTTCGGCGGCGGCGATATCGTCCAGTGCACGTTCGCACCATGGCGCGATATGGCGCTCGAAAAAGTGTTGTTGCTGCTCGATCGATGCGCGCGCGCTGCCCGGCATGCCCAGGATCAGCACACGCATGGTCTCGCACAGCGCGCCCAGGTGATCTTCGAACTCGCCGACGCCACGCGCACGGCGCAAACCCAGACGCGCCAGGTCGGCGCGCAGTTCGGCCAGCGGCGTGTCATTCATGAAGCCGGCGATGTAGCGCGAACCGTATGGATCCACCGGCGGCGTGCCGATGCTGATGAACAGTGTGTCGAACTCGGCGGCGACAGCGCTCGCGTCCATCACGCTCGACGCCAGGGTCAGGTGCTCCCAGCAGCGCTCGAGTGCAGGGTCGCCGCCCTGTGCGACGATCGGGGTGCTGCTGGCAAGGGCATCGAGCAGCGCCGTGTCGGGCGGTGCGAGCAACAGGCGCGCCAGAAGGGCGTACAGATCGGCCCGGGCCTGGTCATCTGGGCTGGGCGGCGCGTGGAGCGCGTGGCTGGCAGGGAGCTGGATGGCATGCATTGCAGGGTCGGTCGCCTGTAATTACGAGTAAGTCGCGGTACAAGGTGTAACTGAACGTTACCGGCAGTTTAGTTGTCGGGAAATTATCGGGGCGCACAATTGAGAATATCAATCTCCGTCCGCGAGAATGTGCTGGCCACAGCACATGGCAGATCCGTAAAAGTCAGCCGCCCCTTCCGTGCGCGAGCCGGGTCGGCTTATACTTTTATAAAATATTCAACACAGGAGGCGCTGCTTGACCATCGATGACCTCACCGTGCACGCCGTGCCCGGCTGCCGGCCGGCGCTGTCCGATGCGCGCGCGGTCCTTACCCGCGACATACTGTCGGTCGATGAACGCGGGCGCCGCAAGGTGCTGGCGATTCCCGCCGAGCGCCCCCTGACGGTATATGTCGACAAGCGCGAACTCGTCACCCTGATGACGCTGGGCAGCGCGCCCGAAATGCTTACGCTTGGCTATCTGCGCAACCAGCGCCTGGTGCGCAAGCTGGCCGACATCGTCTCGATCCAGGTCGACTGGTCGGTCGACGCGGTGGCCGTCGTCACCCGCAGCGGCATTGCCGACATCGAACAGCGCACCGCAAAAAAAGTCGTCACGACCGGTTGCGGCCAGGGCTCGGTGTTCGGCGGCCTGATGGATGAAGTGGACAGCATCGTGCTGCCGCCGGATGCCCGCCTGACCCAGTCGAGCGTGTACCGCATCGTCGAGACCATCCGCACCCAGCAGTCGGTCTACAAGCAGGCTGGCTCGGTGCACGGCTGCGCACTGTTTACACGCGATGGCGAGTTGCTGTACTTCGTCGAGGACGTGGGCCGCCACAATGCGGTGGACGCGATCGCCGGCCTGATGTGGCTGGACGGCGTGGATGGCGCCGACAAGATTTTTTATACCACTGGCCGCCTGACGTCCGAAATGGTGATCAAGGGCGCCCAGATGGGCATCCCGTTCCTGCTGTCGCGTTCGGGCACTACGCAGATGGGCCAGATGGTGGCCGGGCGGGTCGGCATGAGCCTGCTGACACGCTGCAGCGGCCGTCACTTCCTGCTGGTGGCGGGCCACGAGCGGCTGGTATTCGAGCCGCACCTGCTGGATATGCCACAGGTGCGGCCGGCCGGCGAGCCTGTCACCTGAATGGGCCTGCTCGAGGCGACGAGCGGCGCCTTCGCGTTGCTGCTGCGCGGCGATGCGGCGCTGTGGCATATCGTGTGGGTCTCGGTCAAGACCACGTTGTCGGGCCTGATCCTGGCCACGCCCCCGGCCGTCGTGCTCGGTTACTTGATCGCGATGCACAGGTTTCCGGGGCGGCGCATCGCCGTCTGGCTGGCGCAGGCCGCGTTGTCGCTGCCCACGGTGCTCATCGGCCTGCTGCTCTACCTGATGCTGTCGCGGCGCGGCCCGCTGGGCGATCTGGGATGGCTGTTCTCGCAGCCGGGGATCGTCGCCGGCCAGTGCCTGATCGGCCTGCCGGTGCTGCTGGCGTTCACGCTGGCGGCCGTGCAGGCGCTCGATCCGCGCTATGCCGAAACCGCACTGGCCCACGGCGCCTCGCGCCTGCGCGTGATGTTTTCGGTCCTGCATGAAGCCCGCTACGGCGTGATGGCGGCCGTGATCAGCGGCTTCGGGCGCGTGATCTCGGAAGTGGGTTGCGCGCTGATGGTTGGGGGCAATATCGAAGGCCATACCCGCACCATCACGACCGCCATCGCCCTCGAGACCAGCAAGGGGGATTTTGCCCAGGGCATCGCGCTGGGCATCGTGCTGGTCACGCTGGCGCTGGCAATGAACGGCGTGCTCGTGCTGTTGCAGGGCGACGCGCACAATCCGGGAGCGCGCCTGTGACGCCGCTCCTGTCCGTGCACGCGCTGCACAAGCGCCATGGCGAGCGCCTGCTGTTCGATATCGGACGCCTCGACATCGCAGCCGGCGCTGCCTACGTGCTGACCGGCGCCAACGGATCGGGCAAGAGCACGCTGCTGCGCATGCTCGGTGGCCTGGAACGCAGCGCTGCCTGCAGCGTCGAGTTCGATGGCCTGCACCTGCCGCTCTCCCCTTACCCGCGGCAATTGCGGAATGCGATCGTCTACGTGCACCAGCATCCGATCATGTTTTCCACCAGCGTGGCCCACAATATCGCCTATGGCCTGCTGGCGCGCGGCGGCGACCGGCGTCTGCTGCATGATTTGGTCGACGAAGCGATGGACTGGGCCGGCGTGACCCACCTGCGCGACAACGATCCGGCGCGCCTGTCCGGCGGCGAAAAGCAGCGCGTGGCGCTGGCGCGCGCCCGCGTGCTGCAGCCACGCCTGCTGCTGCTCGACGAGCCGACTGCGAACCTCGATGGCGCGGCGCGCGAACAGGTCATCGCCCTGATCCCGACCCTGATCGACCAGGGCGCCAGCGTGATCGTGGCCTGCCATGACCGCGATCTGATCAACCTGCCCGGCGTGCAGCGCCTGAAGCTGCGCGACGGGCGCCTCGAAGCAAGATAATCCCAACCACCACCTGGAGAACCTCATGAAACGCCGCGTCGTCCTCGCCCTCGTGCTCATCCCCACCCTCGCCAGCTCCGCTGCCATGGCGCAGGACGTGATTCGCCTGTCGACCACCACCAGCACCGAAAACTCGGGCCTGCTCAAGCAGGTGCTGCCGGCCTTCGAGGCCGCCACCGGCGCCCGCGTGCAGGTCATCGCGGTCGGCACCGGCAAGGCCCTTGAGCTGGCCAAGAACGGCGACGTTGACGTGGCACTGGTCCATGCCCGCACGCTGGAAGACAAGTTTGTTGCCGAAGGCTGGGGCGTGGACCGGCGCGACGTCATGTACAACGACTTCATCGTGGTGGGACCGGAGGCCGATCCGGCGCGCATCAAGGGCTCGAAAGACGTGATCGACGCCTTCAGGCGCATCACTGCTGCCAACGTGCGCTTCATCTCGCGCGGCGACAATTCGGGAACCGACGTGATGGAGAAAGCCTACTGGCAGCAGGCGGGGGCCAAACCGCAGGGAAGCAACTACGTGTCGGCCGGGCTGGGCATGGGCGAAGTGCTCAATATGGCCGCCGAGATGCGGGCCTACACGCTGACCGACCGCGCCACTTACGGCGCGTACAAGGCCAGGACGGGCCTGGCGGTCGTGGTCGAAGGCGACAAGCGGATGTACAACCCGTACGGGATCATCGCAGTCAACCCTGCGAAGCACCCGGGCGTGAACTACAAGGGCGCGCAGCAGCTGATCGAATGGATCACGTCGCCGCAAGGGCAGCGTCAGATCACGGGGTTCAAGCCAGCGGGCGAGCAGTTGTTCTTTCCGCCAGCGCGCTGACAGCGGTGTGGCCAGTACCGCACGAGAGCTCGCGGGCTCCCGTGCGGTACTGGCCTTGCCGGTGTCAGAAGGTGCTGCTGGCCGCGCCGTGGGCCGGATCGACGTCGATCCCGCCGTGGTGTTCCAGAATGGCGGCAGCCCGTTCGAGCTGGAAGGCTTCTGCCACGGTCACCGTCATCATGCACAGGTCACCGCGAACGGCGGGCTTGAAGACGTCCTCGTAGTCGGTGCCGCCTTTGACAGCGGGCGAGTCGCCCACATAGAAATTGCTTTCGGCAGGACCGGCCTCGTCGGTGGTGACATTGACGTTAATGCCGTCACCGTCGAAGCCCTCGGCCAGCAAGCCATTGCGGGCTGCCTCGGTCGCTTCGAAGTTGGGCAGCATGCGAACGATATGGTGATTCATGTTATCTCCTTGTTTCATTTACAACCACCGTACCAGAATCTCGTGGTGCACGGCGCAGGCCACTGACAGTCTGTGACACGCTTGTCGCCAAGCCCAATCCAAGTCAATTGCCACGCGGCAAACGAACGCCGGGAACGCGAAACCGTGGTGTATGCTCAATGCAATGCACGCAGATACCTGCGCGGCTTCACCAGACCGACGGCGTCGCAGGCGCTCCCGCATCGGTGAAGCTCGAGAACGGCGTACTGCTACTGACCCTGCAAAAAGCAGGCTGACAAAGCACGTCGTCTGACCATTTACTGCGCAACGGGCCTTGCCCGAATCGCGTGATGGTTCGCCGGAACGCACTGCAACGCATGACTGCGAAGCGGTGCGTTTTTTTATGCGTGCAAGTGACGCTGCAAAGCGACGCTGCAAAGCACGATGAATCGTCAGTAACAGACCAGTGATGGACCGACTATGCCGCGGCACCGCCCGGGCAACAAGGTCCATCACGACACAGTACAACTAACCGAGAGGAGTCGACATGAACGAATCGAACGATCAGGGAAACAACGCAGGTAAATGGATTGGCGCCGCAGTGGCTGGCGCCCTGCTGATGTATGCCTTTGACCCCGACCGCGGCCCGAAACGCCGTGCACGCGCCAAGGGCGCACTGCGCGACGCGCGTCACCGCGGCGCCGATAAACTCGAACACGCGCTGCACACTGCCGGCGAGCGCTTCGATTCGGCGCGCGAGCGTGCCGAATCGGTCTACCTGCGCGCCGGCGCGCGCCTGGCTGGCGCCGCCCACGCTGCCGGTGACCGCCTGGCCGAGGCGTCGCACGAAACGCGCGACCGCCTCGAACGCGCGCGCGGCCGCCTGGCTGAAGCCTCGTACGATGCGCGCGACCGCGCCTCGCACGCTGCGGACTACGCCCGTGACCGTGTTTCGCACGCCGCCGACACCGCGCGTGACCGCGTGTCGCACGCTGCCGACTCGGCCCGCAGCACCGCCGCCCGCGCTGCTGACGATGCACGCGATTACGCGGACGACGTCCGCTCGCGCGCGCACCACGTCGCCAACGATGCCCGCGACCGCGCCAGCTATGCTGCCGACAAGGCGCGCAGCAGCGCCAATGACGTTGCCGACAAGGCCCGCAGCAGCGCCGATGACGCCGCCGACCGCGCACGCGAACGCGCCGACATCGCCCGTGAAAACCTGGCGCATGCCGCGCACAGCGCCGGCAACGGCGCCCGTGCCCGCGCCAACGAGGTGGGCAATCAGGTACGCGAATGGACCGATCACCTGACGCAGGCCTTCGGCTCGCGCGGCCCGACGCTGACCAACTCGGCGCTGCTGGGCACCAGCGCGCTGAGCATCGTCGGCCTGGCGCGCCGTTCGCCGGCCGTTGCCCTGCTGGGTCTGGGCGCGCTCGCAGTGCTGCTGCGCAGCGACCGTGGCCGCAATCTGGTCGATTCGCTGCGTCACCGCGGCGACGCAAGCCGGGTCGAGGTCGAGAACAGCGTCTTCATCGACGCCTCGCCTCGCGAAGTGTTCGATGCCTGGGCCGACGTGGAAAACTTCCCGCGCTTCATGTCGCACGTGACCGAAGTACGTGACCTCGGCCACCGCCGTTCGCACTGGGTCGTGCGCGGCCCGGCCGGCATGGAATACGCATGGAATGCAGTCATGACCGAGCAGTCGCGTCCGGATCGCCTGTCGTGGCGCAGCGAGCCGGGCTCGGAAATCGAACAGGACGGCAGCGTCACGTTCGAGTCGGTCAATGGCGGCACGCGCGCAACGGTGCGCATCAGCTATGCGCCACCAGCAGGCGTATTGGGCCACGGCGTGGCGCGCATGCTGGGCGTCGATCCGCAGCGTCAGATGGATGACGACCTGGCGGAGATGAAAGCGTTCATCGAACGCGGTGGTGCGCGTGGTGGAAACCGTCGCTGATCTGTGCTGGCTTGCCCTACTGTAGGGTGGGCGGGTATCCCGCCCACGCGTTCAATTCCCTCTTGCACCCCATTGAGGCGGCGCAGGTTGAACGCGTGGAGGGCATATAGCCGTCCACCCTACGCAGTTTAGGCAGGCGCGACGGCGCAAGACCATGAATGGCCCCCAAGCGGGGCCATTCGTTCGTCCGGGCAGCGCTCAATCCGGAATGATCGCCGTAATCTCGATCTCCACGCGCGCGCGGTCTTCCATCAGGCCCGCCACCTGCACGGCCGTCATGGCCGGATAATGGCGCCCGATGACGTCGCGGTAGGCTGCGCCCAGCGCCGGCCCGGCATCGAGATATTCGCGCTTGTCGAGTACATACCAGGTCATGCGCACGATGTGCTCGGGGCCGGCGCCCGCTTCCTGCAGCACAGCCACGATATTGGCCAGCGCCTGGCGCGACTGCCCGACGAAATCGTCGGTCTCGAACCGGCCTGCCGGCGTCCAGCCGACCATCCCGCTGACATGCACCTGCCGGCCACGCGCGACAACGCCATTGGCATACCCTTTCGGGCGCGGCCAGCCAGGCGGTTGCAAGAATTCCATCAAATCTCCGGGCATGTGGCCTCAGTGTTGCGGCGCGAGCAGTTCGCGCGCGATGATCAGGAGCTGCACTTCGCTGGCTCCCTCGTAGATGCGCAGCGCGCGGATCTCGCGGTACAGCCCTTCGACGATCTGGCCCCGTTGCACGCCCTGCCCGCCAAACAGCTGCACCGCGCCGTCGATCACGCGCTGCGCCGATTCGGTTGCGGCCAGCTTGGCCATCGCCGCTTCTTTTGTCACGCGTTTGCCGCTGTCGCGCAGCCACGCCGCGCGGTAGGTCAGCAGCGCGGCGGCGTCGATCTCCAGCGCCATCTGCGCCAGCCGGGCCTGCGTGAGCTGGAAGTCGGCCAGCAGCTTGCCGAACATCGGGCGCGCCTGCGCATGCGCCAGTGCTTCGGCCATGGCGCGCCGCGCAAAGCCCAGCGCCGCTGCCGCCACCGACGTGCGAAACACGTCAAGCGTGGCCATCGCGATCTTGAAACCATCGCCTTCGACGCCGACCACGCAGGCGGCTGGCACCCGGCAACCGTTGAAGCAGAGGCGCGCCAGCGGATGCGGCGCGATCACGTCGATGCGCTCGGCGACCTCGAGGCCAGGCGTGGTCGCATCGACAATGAAGGCCGAGATGCCACGCGCGCTGCGTTTGGCCGCTTCGCCCGTGCGCGCGAACACGACGTAGAAGTCGGCGATGCCGCCATTCGAAATCCACGTCTTTTCACCATCGAGCACCCAGGCATCGCCGTCGCGGCGCGCCGCGCATTGCAGGGCGGCGACGTCGGAGCCGGCCGCGGGTTCGGACAGCGCGAAGGCGGCGATCGCGCTGCCGTCGGCCACGCGCGGCAGCCAGGTGCAGCGCTGCGCAGCGCTGCCGAACAGCGAGATCGCGCCGCTGCCCAGGCCCTGCATCGCGAACGCAAAATCGGCCAGGCCGGCATGGCGCGCCAGCGTTTCGCGGATCAGGCAAATGGCGCGGGTGTCGATCACGGCCTGTGCGCCGCCATGCCCGACGCCAGCCACGGCGTGGCGCAGCCATCCGTCCTGCCCCAGGCGCGCGACCAGTGCGCGGCAGACGGCGTCGACATCGGCCCCGTGCGCATCGGCCAGGTTCGCGGCGGCCCAGGCGTCGAGTTCACGCGCCAGCACGCCGTGGTGCGCATCGAAAAATGGCCAGTCGAGAACATCGGGTTCCATCAATTGCCTTCGAACTGCGGCCGCTGTTTGCCCACGAACGCCTGGTAGGCGCGCTGGAAATCCTGCGTCATCATGCAGATGGCCTGCGCCTGCGCTTCGGCCTCGATGGCTTCATCGACGCCCATATTCCACTCCTGCTGCAGCATCTTCTTGGTCATGCCATGCGCGAATGTCGGGCCAGCGGCCAGCTGTGCGGCAAACGCCTGTGCCTCTGCGAGCACCTCGCCCGGTGCGGACAAGCGATTGAAGAAGCCCCAGCGCTCGCCTTCTTCGCCATCCATCGAGCGCCCGGTGTAGAGCAGTTCGGCCGCGCGCCCCTGGCCGATCACGCGCGGCAGCAAGGCGCAGGCGCCCATGTCGCAGCCGGCCAGACCCACGCGCGTAAACAGAAAAGCCGTGCGGCTGCGCGCCGTGGCGTAGCGGATGTCCGAGGCCAGCGCCAGGATGGCACCGGCGCCGGCGCACACGCCGTCCACCGCCGCGACGACCGGCTGCGGACAGGCGCGCATCGCTTTCACGAGGTCGCCCGTCATGCGCGTGAAGGCCAGCAGGCCCGGCATGTCCAGTTGCGTCAGCGGCCCGATGATCTCGTGCACGTCGCCGCCCGAACAGAAGTTTTCGCCCGCGCCGGTGAGCACGACCGCCTTGACGTCGTCGACATATGCCAGCGCGCGAAACAGGTCGCGCAGCTCGGCGTAGGCGGCGAACGTGAGCGGGTTCTTGCGCTCGGGCCGGTCGAGCGTCACGGTCGCCACCCGCGTCGCGGGATCCAGCGCCAAGCCGACATGCTGCGCCGCGTAGCCGGTCAGGTCCGTTCGATTGCCCGCTAAATCATGCATACAGTGCTCCTGATGACGCATTAAAAATGGACGATCCCGTCACGTAGCTGGCCGCCCGCGCGCCAGAGTGCGTTCGAGTTGCTGCTTGCCGGGCGCGTACTGGCGTGGCCACGCGGCGCCAGTGTAGCCGATGCGCGCCGCCTCGTTCAGCGTCCACGCGGGATTGGCCAGGTGCGGGCGCCCCACTGCGCACAGGTCGGCGCGGCCGGCGGCGATGATGCTGTTGACGTGATCGGCTTCGCTGATGCCACCGACGGCGATCGTCGCGATGCCGGCCTCGTTGCGGATGCGGTCCGAAAACGGTGTTTGGTACATGCGGCCGTACACCGGTTGCTCGGCCTTGCTGACCTGCCCCGACGAACAGTCGATCATGTCGGCGCCGGCGGCGCGCAGCAGCCGCGCGATCTCCACGGCGTCCATCGGGGTGATGCCACCATCGACCCAGTCGTGGCTCGAGATGCGCACGCTGATCGGCAGGTGCGCCGGCCAGGCCGCGCGCACGGCGCCAAACACGCGCAGCGGAAAGCGGCAGCGGTTTTCGAGACTGCCGCCGTAAGCATCAAGGCGCCGGTTGGTCAGCGGCGAAATAAAACTCGAGAGCAGATAACCATGCGCGCAATGCAGTTCGAGCCAGTCGAAGCCCGCCTCGCTCGCGGCCAGCGTGGCGCGCACGAAATCGGCTTCGATCTGCGCCATGTCGGCCTCGCTCGCCTCGCGCGCCACCTGCGACACCCCGGCCAGGTATTGCTGGGGTGACGCCGCCACGAGCGGCCAGTTGCCCCGCGCGAGCGGCTGGTCGATGCCTTCCCACATCGGCCGGGTCGAGCCCTTGGCGCCCGCGTGCCCCAGCTGGATGCCGATCTTCGCGTCGCTCGCTGCGTGCACGAAGTCGACGATCCGGGCCCAGGCCTGCGTGTGTTCTGGCAGGTACAGCCCCGGGCAGCGCGGGGTGATGCGCGCGTCGGCCGACACGCAGGTCATCTCGGCGATCACCAGGCCGGCCCCGCCCAGCGCGCGTGCGCCCAGATGGGCCAGGTGATAGTCGCCCGCCACGCCATCGATGCACGCGTACTGCGCCATCGGCGAGACGACCACGCGGTTCTTGAGCAGCACGTCGCGCACCCGCAATGGCGTAAACATCGGCGGCGTGGACGTCGTTGGCGCGGCCACGCCGGCCTGCGCTGCCGCCTGCACGGCAAAGCGGCGCTCGAAGCCTTCTATATAGGCAGGGTCGCGCAGGCGCAGGTTTTCGTGCGACAGGCGCTGGCTGCGCGTGAGCAGCGAGTAGGCGAACGTTTCGGGTGGCATGGCGCTGTAGCGAGCCACGTTCTCGAACCACTCGGTCGAATTGCGCGCCGCGCTTTGCAGCTTGCTCACTTCGGTCACGCGCGCGGCCTGGTAGCGTGCCAGCGCGGCCTCGATGCCACCATTCGGCTCGGCCGGCAGTTCGGCGGCCAGCGCGATGGCGTCTTCCAGCGCCAGCTTGGTGCCCGAGCCGATGGAGAAATGCGCCGTGTGCGCGGCGTCGCCCAGCAGCACCAGCGGCACGCGCCGGCCGTCGACGTCGAGCGCGCCGACCCACTCGCGGCAGGTCAAACGCGCAAAGCGATGCCACATGGCGGCGCCGCCACGGCTGGCCTGCGTCAGGAGCGGCGCGCCGCCAAGAAGACTGGCGAACAGGCGCTCGCAAAACGCCAGCGTGCTTGCGGCGTCCATGTCAGCCAGGCCGCTGGCGCGCCAGGTCGACTCCAGTGTCTCGACGATGAAGGTCGCGTTCTGCTCATCGTATTGGTAGGCGTGGGCCTGGAACCAGCCATGCTCGGTCGGCTCGAACGCGAACGTGAACGCGGCGAAGCGGCGCCGGGTGCCAAGCCAGACGTAGCGGCAGCGCCCCTCATGCACGTCAGGCTGGAACACGGCGGCATGGCGCGTACGGATCGCGCTGTGCACGCCGTCAGCGGCCACCACCAGATCGGCGCCATGGCGGCGCGCCAGCGCCACCTCGTCCGTCACGTCGGTGTCGAACACGAGCGCCACGCCCGCTTCTTCGCAGCGCGCCTGCAGGATGCCGAGCAGGCGTTTGCGCGCGATGCCGCAAAAACCATGGCCATGCGAGGTGACGGTGGCGCCGCCAATCTGCACGTCGATTGCATCCCAGCGGTTGAACGCGCGTTCGATGGCGCGCGCGCTGGGCGCATCGGCCAACGCCAGATTGCCCAGTGTCTGGTCCGAAAAGACGACGCCCCAGCCGAACGTATCGCCGGCCCGGTGGCGCTCGACGACCGTGACGCTGCGGCGCGGATCGCGCAGTTTCATGAGCAGACCGGCGTACAGACCGGCCGGCCCGCCACCGACGCAGACGATGTTCATGGTCTCTCCTGATACCGACATGGGCCTATCTTACCTGCGCCGATGCTTGACATGTCAACAAGGCGTCGCGCACACGCGACTCATTCGCTGTGGATAAGCCAATTTTTAGTACAATCAGGAAACGTTACGCCTGTATTCCCGCCATCTGTCGCGGGTCCGATCGATCAACCGTCCGCCACACATGTTCTACATCGCCCGCCAGATTGCGCTTTCGATCGTCACCACCACGCCGCAACCGGCGCCGCAGCGATGAACAAGTCACCCGGCCGTTTTCGCCTGAACAGCCTGCGCAGCAGGCTGATGCTGCTGGTACTGCTGGCCATCACACCGATCGCCATCGTCACCGTGCTGGGAGGCCTGCGCGAGCGCGAAGCCGCGATCCGCGCGACGGAAGACAACCTCAAACGCCTGACGGCGCTGGCCGCCGCCAATGAAGCGCAGTCGATCGACCGCGCCCGCCAGATCCTGGTCGACCTGGCCAGCGTGCCGGACCTGATGGGCGACACGGCCGGCTGCAATGCGCTGCTGGCCAATGTCCTCGACCGCAATGAGCTGTATGTCAATTTTGGCCTCATCCAGCTCAATGGCGACGTCAGTTGCAGCGCGGTGCCGATGGTGCATCCGGTGAACCTGGGCGACCGCAGCCACTTCAAGCGCGCCGTCGCCGAACGCCGCTTCATCGCCGGCGACTATGTGTTCGGGCGCGTGATCCGCCGCCACACGATCAACCTGACCTATCCCGTCACCGACAGCGATGGCAAGGTAGTGGCGGTCGTGTTTGCCGCAATGGACCTGGCGGGCCTGGACACCTTCGTCAACGACATCAGCCTCCCGGCCGGTTCGATCCTCGAGACGGCCGATGCCACGGGCAAGCTGATTTCGCGCCGCCCCGATCCCGAGCGCTGGTTCGGCAAGCGTGTGCCCGCCCCGCTGTTTGCGGCGATGCGCGGCCCGCACGACAGCGCCCGCGTGATCCAGGGCGAGGATGGCGTCGAGCGCCTGCACGCGTTCGCGCGCGTCGGGCCGCCAACGCTGTCCGATTACACCGTGACGATCGGCGTGCCGACCGAAACCATCACGCGCGTGGCGCGCGAGGCGCAGTTGATGTCGCTGCTCGGCCTGGGGCTGACGACCATCCTGGCCCTGCTGGCGGCGTGGCTGGCGGGCGACAAGCTGATTGTCCGGCGCGTGCGCAAGCTGATGACGGTGGCGCGCCGGATCGCCGCCGGCGAACTCGACGCCCGCACCGGCATCGGGTCGAACAGCGAGGAAATCGGCCGGCTGGCCGCTGCCCTGGACGAGATGGCCGAGCATCTGCAACAGAAAGAAGCCCAGCGCAGCCTGGCCGAGCGCGAACTGCGCGCGGCCGACCAGCGCAAGGACGAATTTCTCGCGATGCTGGCGCACGAACTGCGCAACCCGCTCGCGCCGATCAGCACCGGCGCCCATCTGCTCAAGCTGCTCCATTCGGACAATGCGCAGATCACGCAGACCTGCGCCATCATTGCGCGCCAGGTCGAGCACATGACGAGCCTCGTCGACGACCTGCTCGACGTCTCACGCGTGACGCGCGGGCTGGTGACGCTGTCGACCCAGATCCTCGACCTGCGCAAGGTGGTCGACGATGCGGCCGAGCAGATTCGCCCGCTGATGCTCGCCCGCCGCCACAAGGTGGTGCTGGACATGCCGCCGGAGCCGGCCAGCGTCAAGGGCGACCACAAGCGCCTGGTGCAGGTCGTCGCCAACCTGCTGGGCAACGCAACCAAGTACACGCCCGAGGGCGGCCACATCACGCTGCACCTGGCGCAGCAGGGCGACGCGTGGGTCATTGACGTGACCGACGATGGCATCGGGATGGATGCGCGCCTGGTCGAGCGCGTGTTCGATCTGTTCACCCAGGCCGAGCGCACCCCGGACCGCTCGCAGGGCGGCCTGGGCCTGGGCCTGGCGCTGGCCCGCAGCCTGGTCGAACTGCACGGCGGCAGCGTCGGCGCAATGAGCGCCGGCCCGGGCCTGGGCAGCACGTTCACGGTGCGCTTGCCGTGCTTTGCGCAGGTGGCCCCAACCGCGCCGGTGGCGTCGCCGCTGGCTGGCAGCGCCAGCGCCGTCGGGCCCCTGCGTATTCTCGTGGTGGATGACAATCTCGATGCTGCCCACACGCTGAGCCTGTTCTTGCGCGCGAGCGGCCACACGGTGGAAGTGGTGTATTGCGCGCTGGATGCGATCGATGTTGCTGCCGTGTTCAAGCCGCAAGTCTGCCTGCTCGACATCGGGCTGCCCGACATCGACGGCAACGAGCTGGCGCGGCGCCTGCGCGCCTTGCCCGACATGGAGAACGCGACGCTCATCGCGGCGACCGGCTATGGCCGCCAGCAAGACCGCGAACAGGCGCGCCAGGCAGGGTTCGACCACTATCTGGTCAAGCCACTCAACACGCTGCAACTGGGCGATCTTCTGGCGCAGGCGAGCCCTCACTGAAACGGGCACCGTGACTGAACCGCCCTTTCGGGCGGGGTCGTTTCATTGGCACAACAGAGCCTCAAATATTGCGTGACAGGTATCATTGCGCCTGCATAGAATTTGCTGCAATAAAATTTAATATGCTCCGGAGAAATTCCGTGCGGCGTGCCGAACAGGATGCTTCATGCCAATTCCTCCAGATGACATCGCGCAGTGGCGCATCAAGGTCTTTACCACCATCCTGCCGATCGTCGTCGCGCTGGGATTCGTTGCAGCCGTGCCCAGCATCCCGCTGCTCATCAGCAAAGGCAAATGGCCGGTCATCGTCATGGACATGGTGGCGATGGCATGGCTGCTGGCCATCTGGCGATTCGACCGCGTCGCGCACACGGTCCGCGTTCTCAATTTCATTGCCATGCTGTTCCTGGTGTCCGTCGGCCTGCTGTTTGCGGTGGGACCGGTTGGCCTGGTCTACATGACGGCGCTGCCCGCGCTGGCCGTCCTCCTGCTTGGCATGCGCCAGGCGCTCATCGGCCTGGCCCTGGGCGCTGCCTGCGTGCTGCTGCTCGGACTGAACGGCCAGGTGCACCTGTATGTCCCCGGCCTGGAACAGAATGGCCTGGCATCGGCGGTCGTCGTTGTCATCAACTTCTGCTGCGTCGGCGTCCTGATCACGATCACCAGCGGCACGCTGCTCAAGGGGCTGGACCGGTCACTCCTCGAAGCGCGCACGGCCGCCGCCGGACTCGAAGCGGGCCAGTTGCGCCTGCACGCTGTCAACGACGAGCTGCGCCTGACGTCGGCCGCGGTCGCGCGCCTGAACGACATGGTCATGATCGCGCGCATGGTCGACGTACCCGGCGCCGAACAGCCGATCATTTTTGCCAACGACGCCCTGCTGCGCCACACCGGTTACGCGCGCGAAGAAATCATCGGGCGCAGCGTGCGCATGCTCGAAGGGCCCGACACCGACCAGGAGACTGTCAGGCGCGTCATCACCGCCGTGATGCACAAGGAAGCCGCCAGTGCCGAAATGGTCCTGTACACGAAATATGGCACGCCGTACTGGGTAGAGGCCGAGATGGTGCCGTTCTCCGGCGACAGTGGCGCGATCACGCACTGGCTGATTGTCAGCCGCGACGTGACGGAGCGGCGCAACGCTGCCGACGCAATCCACCGCCTTGCGTTCTACGACGTGCTGACCGGCCTGCCGAACCGGCGCCTGCTGATGGAGCGGCTCGATGTGGCGGTGGCCGGCGCCCGCGCGGGCGGATCGATGGCGGCCGTGCTGTACGTCGACATCGACAACTTCAAGACCGTCAACGATGCACGCGGCCATGCCATCGGCGACCAGCTGCTCAAGAACGTGGCCGATCGCCTGGTGGCGATGACGGGCGACGACGGCTGCGTGGCGCGCCTGGGCGGGGATGAATTCGTCGTTTTGCTCGACGCGCTGGGCCAGCATGCGGACCGGGCCACCGACCGCGGGCTGGCCGTGGCCGAGCGGATCCGGGCAGCGCTCGCCGACAAGATCGTCATCGATGCCCAGCGCTACTACGCCACCAGCAGCATCGGCGTTGCGCTCACCGCACCCGGCAACGCGCAGCACACGGTGCACGACCTGCTGCGCGAAGCCGACACCGCGATGTACCACGCGAAGTCGCGCGGCCGCAATGGCGTGGCACTGTTCGAACCGGGCATGCTGTCCGACGCCGAAGGCCGCCTGACGCTCGAGCGCGACCTGGGCCAGGCGCTCGACAACGGCGAGCTGTCGCTGCACCTGCAACTGCAGGTCGATGGCGCGCGCATGCCGAGCGGCGCCGAACTGCTGATGCGCTGGCGCCGCAAGGACGGCAGCAGCGTGCCGCCCGATGTCTTCATCCCGGTGGCCGAAACGAGTGGCCTGATCGTGGCGCTGGGCGACTGGGTGCTGCGCGAAGCCTGCCTGGCCTGGCACGTGCTGGACCGCGCCGGCCACCGCTTCCCGCTGTCGGTCAACGTCAGCCCGATGCAGTTCCGCCAGCACGACTTCGTCACCCGCGTCGAAGCGATCCTGCACGAGACGGGCGTGCCGCCCGGCCAGCTGATCTTCGAAATCACCGAAGGCTTGCTGATCGATCGCCTCGACCAGACCATCGAGCGGATGCATGCGCTGGCCGCACTCGGGATCCGCATCTCCATCGACGATTTCGGCACCGGCTATTCGAGCCTGTCGTACCTGACCCGGATGCCGCTGTACGAACTGAAAATCGACAAGAGCTTCATCCGCGACACCCCGCACGACAAGAACGGCACCGCCATCGTGCAGTCGATCCTGGCGATGGCCGGCCACCTGGGCCTGCGCGTCGTGGCCGAAGGCGTCGAGACATCGGCCCAGGCCGAGTATCTGGCCGCGCACGGCAACGCGTGCATGCAGGGTTACCTGTTCCACCGGCCGATGCCGCTCGAGGCGCTGCTGGCCGAACTGCAGGCTGCGCCCCAGCCCAGTTTGTCCGCCGCCTGACCAACAGCGTCGCCACGGGCGGCGCCGATCCATTATCATCTTGTCTTGAACAGGGAGATGTTGATGGATGAAGTGGGAATCGTGCTGGCCATGCTGCTGGCAGTGGTGGCCAGCGGCTACCTGGTGCGCATGCTGCCGTTCGCGGTGCCGCTGCCGCTGATGCAGATCGCGCTCGGCGCGGCCATTGCCGGCAGCACCGGCCACGGAGTGCGGCTCGAACCGCATATCTTCTTCCTCGTGTTCCTGCCGCCGCTGCTGTTTCTCGACGGCTGGCGCATCCCCAAGGTCGGGCTGTTCCGCGACCGCTCCACGATCCTCGAACTGGCCCTGGGCCTGGTGTTGTTTACGGTACTGGGCGCGGGCTTCCTGATCCACTGGCTGATTCCGTCGCTGCCGCTGGCCGTGTGTTTCGCCCTCGCCGCGATCCTGGCGCCCACCGATCCGGTCGCGGTATCGTCCATCGCCGCGCGCGTGCCGATCCCGCCGCGCCTGATGCACATCCTCGAGGGCGAATCGCTGCTGAACGACGCCAGTGGCCTGGTATGCTTCCGCTTCGCCGTGGCCGCCGCCCTGACCGGCACCTTTTCGCTGGGCGAAGCCACGCTGACGTTCCTGTGGGTCGCGCTGGCGGGCGTGGCCATTGGCGCGGGCATCACGGTGGGCGTGAGCTGGGCCCAGCGCCAGCTGGCCGCGCGCATTGGCGAAGAAAGCGGCTCGCCAATCCTGATCAACCTGCTGCTGCCGTTCGGCGCCTATCTGGCAGCCGAGCATCTGGGCGCCTCGGGCATCCTGGCGGCAGTGGCAGCCGGCGTGACGATGAGCTACGTTGAATTGAGCGGGCGCGCGGCCGCCACGACGCGCGTGCGGCGCGCGGTGGTGTGGGACACGGTGCAGTTCGCGCTCAATGGCATCATGTTCGTGCTGCTGGGCGAACAGCTCCCCGATATTCTCGAAGCAGCCCTGGTCGCACCCGAACTGCCGCGCGCGAACGATGTCTGGTGGCTGGTCACCAACGCGCTGGCCATCAGCTTCGGACTGATCATGCTGCGCTTCGTCTGGGTCTGGGTCTCGCTGCGCCTGACGCTGCTCAATGCGCGGCGCCAGAAGCTGCCAGAGTACCGCCCGAATCCACGCCTGATCCTGGCCACGTCGCTGGCCGGCGTGCGCGGCGCGATCACGCTGGCCGGCGTGCTCACGTTGCCGCTGGCGATGCCGGGCGGCGCGCCGTTCCCGGGGCGCGACCTCGTGATTTTTTTGGCCAGTGCCGTGATTGTCGTCTCGCTCGTGCTGGCCAGTGTCGGCCTGCCACGCGTGCTGCGCGGCCTCGAACTGCCGCACGATTCGGCGCATGACAGCGAAGAAGCAAACGCGCGCCACGCCGCCGCGCTGGCCGCACTCGAAGCCATCGCGAATGCACCGCCACCGCCGCCCACCTCGGGCTGCGATGCGCAAGGCGCGGTCGAGATGCATGCCAGCGCGATCGACCAGGTGCGCAGCCTGTACCAATATCGCCTGGATGGCGGGATTGGCGGCGGCGGGGGCGACGTCGGTCCGGCGCAAGCGCGCGCCGCGGAAGACGCCGAGCGTCATTACCGCCTGGCGGCGCTGGAGCACGAACGGGCTGTCCTGCTGCGCATGGCGCGCAACAACACCTTGTCCGACGAAGTCGCGCGCAAGCTGCTGCGCGAGATCGACCTGGTCGAGGCGCGCTATCGCTGACCCGAAGACGTACCTGCCTGCCCCGCACTCCGTTATCTTGCGAACAGTGCGGGCCCTGGCCCGGGCGTAGCATCGATGCGATATCCACCATTCGCGAAACCGCCATGCCCAGCCAGACCCTTGATGCCGTCGACGCACTCGACACCAAAGACTCCACCAGCGCCGCGCGCGCGGCCGGCCTGCGCTACGTGCACGATGGCCGCGCCGGTATCCACCGCGAGGCCGTCAAGGACGGCTTTCGCTACCTGGACGCGCATGGCGCGCCGGTGGAAGACGAGACCACACTGGCGCGCATCAAGGGTCTGGTGATTCCGCCCGCGTGGCAGGACGTCTGGATCTGCGCGCAGGCCAACGGCCACCTGCAGGCCACCGGTCGCGATGCGCGCGGGCGCAAGCAATACCGCTATCACCCAAAGTGGCGCACAGCGCGCGATGAAGTGAAGTACGAACGCATGCTCAAGTTCGGCGACGCATTGCCGGCGATCCGGCACGAAGTCGACCGCGCCCTCAAGCTACCCGGCCTGCCGCGCGAAAAAGTGCTGGCCACGATCGTCTACCTGCTCGAAGCGACGATGATGCGGGTCGGGAACGAGGAATACGCGCGCACCAACAAATCGTTCGGCCTGACGACGCTGCGCAACCGCCACGTGAAAGTCGACGGCAGCGATGTGCAATTCAGCTTCCGCGGCAAGAGCGGCGTGTACCACAAGGTCAAGGTGCACGACCGGCGCCTGGCCGGCATCGTCAAGCGTACGCGCGACCTGCCGGGCCAGGAACTGTTCCAGTACATCGACGAAGATGGCGAAACCCACAGCGTCGACTCCAGCGACGTCAACGACTACCTGCGCAACATCACGGGCGAAGAGTACACGGCCAAGGATTTCCGTACCTGGTCAGGCACCGTGCTGGCAGCGCTGGCCCTGCAGGAATTTGAAAAATTCGACTCCGAGACGCAGGCGAAGAAGAACATCGTGCGCGCGATCGAGTCGGTGGCCGAAAAGCTCGGCAACACGCCGACGATCTGCCGCAAGTGCTACGTGCACCCGGCCGTGCTGGACGCCTACCTCGAAGGCGCGCCACTGGACGTGATGCGCGAACGGACCGAGGAAAAGCTGGCCGAAGACCTGCACGCGCTGCAGCCCGAAGAAGCGGCCGTGCTGGCGATGCTGCAGCAGCGGCTCAGGCACGAAGAAGAAAAGCCACGTGCAGCCGCGCCGCGCAAGAAAGCAGCGCCGAAAGCAGCGACCAAAAAACCGGCACGACGTCGCGAGCCGGTCGCAACATAAATCAGGTGGTCAACGACCCGGCTACACCGGGTGGTTGAACACCTGGCGCAGATAGGCGATATACGTGACGTCGGTGCACTGCGACTTGCCCGGCTCGTCTGACAGCTTGGCCACCGGCTGGCCGTTGCAGCGCACGAGCTTCATGACGATATTGATCGCCGGGAAAGGGGTGTCGTTGGTCAGCTTGGTGCCGATGCCAAAGCCCGTCATCACGCGGTCGGCGAAATGGCGGTACAGGTTCAGGGCCTTGGGGATGGTCAGCGCATCCGAGAACACGAGGCGCTTGGTGCGCGCGTTGATGCGCAGCCGCGCGTAATGCGCCAGCGCCTTTTCGCCCCATACGACCGGATCGCCCGAGTCGTGGCGCAGGCCGTCGAACAGCTTGGCGAAGTACAGGTCGAAGTCGGCCAGAAAAGCATCCATGCCGACGACATCGGTCAGCGCCGTACCCAAATCGCCCCGGTATTCCTGTACCCAGTTCTCGAGCGCGGCGCTCTGGAAGTCGACCAGGCGCGTGCCGAAGGCCTGGTGCGCCTGCAGATATTCATGCGCCATCGTGCCGATCGGAACCAGGTTGAACTTGTAGGCCAGGTAGACGTTCGACGTGCCCTTGAAGTACACCGGCAGCTCGCGCGCCAGCGTCTGCACCACTTCGTCGTGCCACTCGCCCGAAAAGCGGCGGCGCACGCCAAAGTCGAAGAACTCGAACGGGTTGGCGCGCGGGGCTTCTTCGCCGAAGGCGCGCAGCTCGTCGATCTTCTGGCGCAGGCGCGCACGCGCCACGTCCATGGCCTCGGCCTGGTCGAAGCGGCGGAAATACAGCTCGTTGACGATATACAGCACAAAGATTTCATAGCCCATCACGTGCACCAGCGGCCCGCTGGCGCGGATGCGCAGGTGCGGGCCGTCGGTCGTGACCTCGATGAACTTGCGCTGGAAGCGAAACAGCGTGAGGAAGTCGGCGAAGTCGCCCTTGATGAAGCGTAGTCCGCGCAGGTAGGCGACTTCGTGCTCGGTAAACATCATCGAGCACAGGTGATCGAGCTCGCGTTCGATGTCTTCCTTGAGCTCCGCCAGCGGATAAGCCGGCTCGTTACGGCAGCGGAATTCGTACTCGCCCGTCGCGCCCGGGTGGCTGTGCAGCAAAGCCTGCCACATCGTGAATTTATACAGATCGGTTTCAAGCAGGCTGCGAACTACTGGTTTCATCGTTGCTCCAGGTCGATGATGGGGCGGGCCGGCCTGACCAGGCCAGCCAGGGCTTGGTTCATTTGCCGGCGGCTGGCGTGCGGGTGCGGCGTTTTGGCGCAAGCATCGTGCCCGTGCAGCCGGGTGTACCGCAGCGGCAGGCAAACAGTTTCTTGAGCTTGGGCGTATGGCGCTCTTCGTAGATCAGGGCGTAATTGTAGTTCAGCTCTTCACCGGCGTCGATGTCGTGCAGCGCGTGGATATAGACCTTGCCTTCGTCTTCGTACGCTTCGCAGTTCGGCGAGCAGGCGTGGTTGATCCAGCGCGCCTCGTTGCCGCGCCGGCCGCCGTCGATCACGCGACCGTCGGCCAGGCTGAAATAGAAGGTATGGTTAACCGGGCCGCCGGCCTTTTCGGCGCGCTCGGTCGCGAGGTCCCAGCTGATGCGCTCACCGCGGTACTCGATGATGCGCTCGCCCGCGGCGATGGGCTTCCTGGCGAAGACGCCGTTACCGTGGATGGGCGACTGGCGCACTTCGTACGACGGGCCGCTATCTAGCGTGGCAGTGCTGGTGTCAGCCGGCGTGGCTGGGGTTCGCTTGGTGGTCATCAGGGTGGCGCAAGGACGAGAAAAAGAGAGCGTCCATTATGGCCGCATTCGTCCAAAACGCCACGCACTTGCGGCTACACGGGGAAATCTTCCTCGCGGTATTCGAGCGCATCGCCCGCGCCGCCGCCCCGCCCTGCTTCTTCGCGCCGCAACTCGACGCGCCGGATCTTGCCCGAGATGGTCTTGGGCAGCTCGCGGAACGTGATGCGCCGGATCCGCTGGTACGGTGCGAGGCGCGCGCGGCTGAACGCGAACAGCGCGGCGGCCATCTCGCGGCTCGGCGCAACCCCGGCGCGCAGCGTGACGAAGGCCTTCGGTACCGACAAGCGGAGCGGATCGGGACTGGGTACGATCGCCGCTTCTAGCACGCTCTCGTGTTCGATCAGCACACTTTCGAGCTCGAAGGGGCTGATACGGTAATCGGCCGACTTGAACACGTCGTCGTTGCGGCCCACATAAAAATAATAGCCGTCGCTGTCGATCGCCGCCGTGTCGCCCGTGTGGTAGTGGCCGGCGCGCATGACGTCGCGCGTCTTGTCAGCGTCGCCCTCGTACCCCGCCATGAGGCCGACCGGATTGGCCGCCAGCACTACCGCGATCTCGCCTTCGGTGGCCGGCGCGTCGTCGATGTCGAGCAGCGCGATGCGGTAGCCCGGCAGCGCGCGGCCCATCGAGCCGGGCTTGAGGCGCTGGCCCGGGGAGTTACCGATCTGGCAGGTGGTCTCGGACTGCCCGAAACCATCGCGAATACGGATGCCCCAGGCGCGCTCGACCTGCTCGATGACTTCGGGATTGAGCGGCTCGCCCGCCCCCACCAGTTCGCGCAGGGCCGGCTTGCAGGCCGCCAGGTCTTCCTTGATCAGCATGCGCCAGACCGTGGGCGGCGCGCACAGCGAGGTCACGCCGCAGCGCTCGATCACGTTCAGCACCGCGGCGCCGACGAAGCGTTCGTAGTTGTAGACGAACACGGTGGCGCCCGCGTTCCAGGGCGCGAAGAAGCAGCTCCAGGCATGCTTGGCCCAGCCGGGCGAGCTGATATTCCAGTGGATGTCGCCTGCCTGCAGGCCGATCCAGTACATCGTCGACAGGTGGCCGACGGGATAGCTCTGGTGCGTGTGCAGCACGAGTTTCGGCCGCGCCGTGGTGCCGGACGTGAAGTACAGCAGCAGCGGATCGGTGGCCAGTGTCTCGCCCTCGGGCACGAATACGCTCATCACGGCGTGGCTGGCGGCGTAGTCATGCCAGCCTTCATTGCTGCCTTCGTGTGCGCCGCCCACCGCGATCCGGGTAAAACAACCCGGCAGCGCGGCGAACTTGTGCGTCTCGGACGCCTGCGCGATCACGTGCTTGACGGCGCCGCGTGCGATCCGGTCGGCCAGGTCGGCGCCGGACAGCAGCATCGTCGTGGGCACCAGCACGGCGCCCAGCTTGATCCCCGCGAGCATGACTTCCCATAGTTCGACCCGGTTCGGCAGCATCAGCAGCACCCGGTCGCCGCGCCGCACGCCGCAGTTGCGCAGGTACTCGGCAACCTGGCTGGAGCGGGCAGCCATGTCGGCGAACGTGATCTTGTGCTCGGTGCCGTCTTCGTCGACGACCCACAGCGCGATGCCGTGGTTGTCCCGGGCCTGGTGGTCGAAGAAGTCGAGTGCCCAGTTGAAGGTGGTCAGTTGCGGGGGCTGGTAGTCGCGGACAGCGGTGTCGTAGTCGAGCCGGTGCTGCTGAAGGAAGTTGCGCGCCTGCACGAAGCGCTGGGTGGGCGTCATGGTGGTCTCCTGATGGGGTTGCAGGGGGCAGGCTGCGCCAGAGCGCGCCTGCTGTCGTGCTGCCACACCATCATGCCACCAAACGCGCGCGGCTTGCCAATTCCCGTTGGCGGCCCGTTTCGAGAGTAGAATTCGGCTCCAACAAACTAAAGGCACGTGATGAAAAAGACTGACATGGCAAAAGGCGACGCCAAGAAGATTCAAGGCCAGATGGCTGCCCGGGGCGCCGTCGTCGGCGCGCCAGCAAAAGATGCGGCGCCGGATCGCCGCGAACAGCGCGAACGCGACCGCGCGCTGGGACTAATACCGTTCGCCGTCAAGCTCAATGGCGACCTGGTGGCGCAGCTGCAAACGCTGAGCAAGGAGCGCGGCGTCGAACTCAATGCGCTGGTGGCCGAGCTGCTGCAAAAAGGCCTGGCCGACTAACGCTGACTGGCAGTCTCAGGGCGTTCACCAAATCGCTTGACAATACTTTCTGGCAATCCTAAAGTGATATCACTTTGATGTCACACCCACCCAGAAGAGGTTCAAGCATGAATGCATCGCATACCCGCCGCGAAAAGGCATTTTCGTCCGCGAATGGCTACCTGGCCGCCTGCGCCGGCATCGTTTTCCTGCTGGTTGCGGTGTACCTGTTCAAGACCGGGATGGAGACGCCCGACGGTCTGTTTCTGCTGGGCGCCATCGCGCTGGGACTCGCCGGCCTGCTCTGCCTGACAGGCCTGTTCATGCTGCAGCCGAACGAGAGCGCGATCCTCACCCTGTTCGGCAAGTACATCGGCACCGACCGCAGCGAAGGCCTGCGCTGGGCCTTCCCGCTGTACGTCAAGCGGCGCCTGTCACTGCGCGCCCGCAACTTCAATGCGCCCACGCTGAAGGTCAACGACAAGCGCGGCAACCCGGTGGAAATCAGCGCAGCCGTTGTCTGGCGCGTGCGCGATACGGCGCAAGCCGTGTTCGAAGTCGACGATTTCGAGCGCTACGTCTCCATCCAGGCCGAAGCGGCGCTGCGGCACCTGGCCTCGCAATACGCGTACGACGAAGGCGAAGATCTGCCGCAGGGCGAGACCACGCTGCGCGCCGGCATGGATGTTGTTGCCGACGCCCTCAAGACCGAGCTCCAGGCGCGCTTCGAAGCGGCCGGTGTCGAGGTACTCGACGCCAAGCTGACCCACCTTGCCTATGCCGCCGAAATCGCCCAGGTCATGCTGCGGCGCCAGCAGGCCGAAGCCATCATCAGCGCCCGCAGCAAGATTGTGCACGGCGCCGTGAGCATGGTCGAAGCGGCGCTGAAAGGGTTGTCGGAGCGCGGCATCGTCGAACTGGACGACGAGCGCAAGGCGGCGATGGTCAGCAATCTGCTCGTGGTACTGTGCTCGGACAAGGAAACGCAACCGATCATCAACACGGGCACGCTGTACAACTAGCGGCCGACCAGTATGGCAAGTCCAGGAAAAAAAGCATTCGCGCTACGGATCGACCCGGCGCTGTGGGATGAACTGCAGCGCCTGGCCGCGCGCGACCTGCGCAGCGTAAACGCGGAAATCGAATTCCTGCTGCGCGAAGGCCTGGCCCGGCGTGGCGTGAAACTGGCCGAGCCAAAGGGCCAGAGCGATACTGACGGGGAAAGCTGACGGCGGGACTATAATCGGGGCTGAACCTTTGCCGGCCTACCCCATGATCCCCGCCTCATCCTCCCCGTCTGCATCACCCGCCACGTCCACCCCGCTCGTGAACATCCAGGCGCTCAAGTCCTGCGCTGCCTGCAGCATGCACCAGCTGTGTCTTCCGATGGGCCTCGAAGACGCCGACATCGTGCGTCTCGACCAGATCATCGGGCGGCGCCGTCGGCTGGCGCGCGACGAGCGCCTGTACCAGGTCGGCGAGCCGTTTCGCAATCTGTACGCGGTGCGCTTCGGCCACTTCAAGACCTTCCAGATCAATGCTGCCGGCGAAGCCCAGATCACGGGCTTCCAGATGGCCGGTGAATTGCTGGGCATGGACGCGATCAGCGGCACCCACCACTGCGACGCCGTCGCGCTCGAAGACAGCGAAGTGTGCGAGATCCCATTCGTGCGCCTCGAAGAACTGTTCGGCGAAGTGCCGGCGCTGCTGCGCCACTTCCACCGCATCATGAGCCAGGAAATCACGCGCGAGCAGAACGTCATGCTCCTGCTGGGGAATATGCGCGCCGAGCAGCGCTTCGCGGTCTTCCTGGTCAACCTGTCGGCGCGCTATGCAGCGCGCGGCTACTCAAGCACGCAGTTCCAGCTGCGCATGTCGCGCGAAGACATCGGCAATTACCTGGGACTGACGATCGAGAGCATCAGCCGCCTGCTGTCGCGCTTCAAGAAACAGGGCTGGCTTGCCATCGACAAGCGCGAGGTCACGCTGCTCGATCCGGCCAAGCTCAAGGCGCTGGCGGCGGGAACGGATGTGTGCAGCCCGATGGAATGACGCGGGGATCGAAGCAGGTAGCGCCCGGCGCACCCTGGTGGCGCAAGTTGTAATACCCGGTTTCAAAGCCAGCAGGCGCAGCCAGGCGGACGTAAGATCGGCACCGAATCGTCGTAACGATTCATTCAATACGCCCTGACTACCTACCTGACCATTGCCATGATCCCTGCCCGTCCGTTCCTGCCCTTGCTGTTGTCTGCACTGATCCTCGGTGCCCCGCCCCCGGTGGCGGCATCGATCCTGCCGGACGTGCCGGACATCAGCGCCGTCACCGACTACCGCCCGAAGATTCCGCTGCGCGTCTACAGCGCCGACAAGGTGCTGATCGGCGAATTCGGCGCCGAGCGGCGCGACTTCGTGCAGATCGCGAAGGTGCCGGCCATGATGAAGACCGCCGTGCTGGCGATCGAAGACACGCGTTTCTACGAGCATGGCGGCATCGACTGGATCCGGGCACTGGGCGCGGCCAAGGCCAATATCACCGACTTCGGCAGCCAGGGCGCCTCGACGATCACGATGCAGGTGGCGCGCAACTTCTTTCTGTCGCGCGACAAGACGCTGCCACGCAAGCTCACCGAAATTGCGCTGGCCTACAAGATCGAAAAGGCGCTGACCAAGGACCAGATCCTCGAGGTCTACCTGAACCAGATCTATCTGGGTCAGCGCTCGTACGGCTTTTCCAGCGCGGCGCGCACCTATTTTGGGAAATCGCTGAATGACCTGACGCTGGCTGAAACGGCGATGCTGGCCGGCCTGCCGCAGAATCCGTCCAGCAGCAATCCGGTCACGAATCCGGCGGCGGCAAAGAAGCGCCAGCAGACGGTCCTGCGCCGCATGTTCGAGTTAAAGGCAATCACCGAGCCGCAGTACCGGCGCGCGCTGGCCGAGCCGTTGACGCTCAGGCGTGACGGCGCCGGCTACGGCGGGCGCGCCGCCTGGGTCGCCGAGATCGCGCGCCAGGCCGTCCACACGCGCTTCGGCGCGGCGGCCTACGAACGGGGGATCACGGTAACGACGACCGTCATCGCCGCCGAACAGGAAGCCGCCTGGGATGCAGTACGCCGCAACGTCGTCGCCTACGACCGGCGCCACGGCTACCGCGGCCCGGAGGCGCGCATCGTGCTACCGGCTGCGGGCGACGCGCGCGACGATGCAGTGGCCGCCGCGCTGCAGAAACGCCCGGCCGTGGACGGCTTCGTGCCCGCCGTCATCGTCAGCGCCTCGGCCAAACGCGTACGGGCTGCCACGACGGGCGGCGAGACGATCGAGATCACCGGCGCTGGCCTTCGTTTTGCTGCAGGTGCGCTGGCACCGGCAGCGAAAGCTGGCGTCAAGCTCTCGCCCGGCGCCGTCATCCGCCTGAGCAAATCGCAAGGCGACTGGACGATCACGCAACTGCCCGAAGTGGCGGCCGCATTCGTCGCGGTCGATGCCGGGACGGGCGCCTACCGCGCGCTGGTCGGCGGCTTCGACTTCGGGCTGAACAAATTCAATCACGTGACCCAAGCCTGGCGCCAGCCGGGATCGAGCATCAAGCCGTTCGTGTATTCGGCGGGCCTGGAACGGGGGTTCTTCCCTGGCACGCCGATCCTCGACGCGCCACTCGACCTTGGCGGCGACAACGGCGCTGCCGGCTGGTCGCCGCGCAATGACGACAATACGTTCGAGGGCCTGGTAACGGTGCGCCATGCGCTGACGCACTCGAGGAACGTGCCCACCGTGCGCATGCTGCAGGCGATCGGCGTCGACGACACGCGCGCGCACCTGGCGCAGTTCGGCTTCGACGCCGCGCGTCATCCGCGCAACCTGACCATGGGCCTTGGCACGGGCGCCGTCACGCCGCTGCAGATGGCGGGCGCCTACACGGTGCTGGCCAACGGTGGCTACCGGGTCGAACCGTGGCTGATCGCCCGCATCCAGGATGGCGACGGCAAGGTCGTCTACGAACACGCCCGCAAGGAACCGGTGCGCGTACTCGATGCGCGCAACGCCTTCATCACCGACAGCATGCTGCGCGACGTGGCGCGCGTGGGCACGGCGGCAGCGGCGTCACGCCAGCTGGGGCGCAGTGACCTGGCCGGCAAGACCGGCACGACGAGCAATGCGATCGACGGCTGGTTCGCCGGCTACAGCGGTCCGGTGGTGGCGGTGGCGTGGATGGGCTACGACGAACCGCGATCGCTGGGCGGACGCGAATTCGGCGCGACGCTCGCGCTGCCGATCTGGGTCGACTACATGCGCGTTGCGCTGGCCAAATCCCCGGAACGCGCGCCTCTGGTGCCCGAGGGTGTCGTGAACGTCGCTGGGGATTGGGTGTATGCGGAGTATGCGGATCAGCAGCAGCTGGAAACGCCACCGCCGCCGGTGGACAGCATCGACACGCTGATGGAGAACCTGTCGCAGGAAGCCCCGCCGCGCCAGTAGCTACAGCTCGATCACGAGCGCCGGACGATACCCTTCCTGCTCGCCCTTGCTCAGATACCCGAGCGGATTGGCCACGACGCGGCAGCCCCACGACAGCGGGCCGTCGCGGCCCTCGACCACGTAATCGTTCGCGCAGTGCAGGTGGCCATGCATCCACACCTGCGCGCGCTTGAACAAAGCATCCAGCGAATTGCAGAAGCCGGCCGTGCCGGGTGTCTTGCCGTAGCGCGGGTCGGCGCTGTCGAGGCTCGGGGCAAAATGCGTGACGACGACGGTCTTGCCCTCGAACGGCGTGGCCAGCGCCGCGCGCAGCCAGGCCTGGCAATCGAGCGCCAGCGCGCGGATGCCTTCGGCCAGCACCGGCTCGCCATCCTTGATGGTCGTGTTCTTGCTCAGGTAGTAGTTCGCGGCGCGGAAGGCCTTGGTGCGCTGCTGCAGCTGCTTCGTCAGCGGCGCGCCCTCGTCCACCAGTGCGTCGAAGTCGCTCCACAGCGTGGTGCCGATGAAGCGCACGCCATCGAGCGTGACGATTTCGCGATCGAGCCAGGTGATGCCCAGGCGCGCGCAGGTTTCTTGCAGGCGCGCGTAGGTAGCGTCGTAGTCGAGCGCGTCGAATTCGTGGTTGCCGGGGATGAACAGCACCTGCGCCTGCGCCAGGGCGGGCACGAGGAGCGGTGAAAAACGCTCCAGCCCGAAGTCCTGCGTGAGCAGGCGCGAGCCGGGTTGGTACGAGCCGATGTCGCCGGCCAGCACCACGACGTCCGTGCCGGGCAGGAGCTGCGGCTGGAAGTCGGGGTACCGTTCGAGGTGGAGGTCGGAAAAAAGCTGTATGCGCATGGCCGGCGAGTATAGCGCAAGCGCCCTTCGCCGGCCCGCAACGCTCGGGTTTTAGAACCCGATATTGGCCGTCAGGCTGGCCGAACGCGCCACGCCCGGCGTGTAGCGGTAGCCGCTCTTGTTGATCGCGACGACATATTTTTCGTCGGTCAGGTTGTAGACGTTCAGGCGCAGGTCGATGTTCTTCGTCAAGCGGTAACCCAGCATCGCATCGACCACCCAGTACGAATCGGTGTAGGCCGGGGTGCCGATGGCGCCGTCGGTGCCGCGTTTGAGCTTGTCCGAGAAGCGCGCGCCGCCGCCGACCCGCAGGCCCCATGGCAGGTCGTACGAGGTCCAGGCGGTGAACGATTGCTTCGGCGTGTAGGTCAGGCTGTTCTCACCCGAGGCAGTCACGTTGCGGCCACGTTCGACACTCGTGTCCATGTAGACGTAACCGGCGCTGACGAGCCAGTGCGGCGCCAGTTCGCCCGTTGCGCCCAGCTCGATGCCCTGCACACGCTTCTCGCCCGTCTGGTAATACTGCAGGTTGACCGGATCCTGCTCGACCTCGTTCTTGACATCGGTGCGGAACAGCGCGCCCGACAGCGACAGCTTGGACTTGAGCAGATCGAGCTTGCCGCCCAATTCGGTGGTGGTCGACTCTTGCGGATCGTAGATCGGATTCTGCGCGCTGTTGGCATTGCCCGAGACGGTGAAATTGCCGCCCGGCGGCTGCTTCGAGCTGGCGATCATCGCATACACGCTGCTGTTGGCGGTCGGCTTGTACAGGGCCGACAGCTTGCCGTTGACCAGGTTATCGCCGACCTTGAAACGGTTCGCCACGAGCACGTTGTTGGTCAGTGCCACGGTCGAGTAGTCAGCGCGGAAATGGTCGACCCGCACGCCGCCGTTGATGATCCAGCGCTCGCCGATCTTGGCGGTATCGAACACGTACAGGCTCTGGGTATCGACCTCGCCTTCGTTGTAGGCGCCGGTGCGGCGCACGTTCACGGGCGTGGTCGGGGCATCGTTCGGGTTCGGGTTGTAGATGTTCGCGGCCGGCAGCGTGCCCAGGCCCGTCAGGCCCCAGGTGGTCTGGCGCTCGCTGGTCAGTTCGAGACCGCTCACCAGCGTGTGCTTGACCGCGCCGGTGTCGAACTGCGACGTCAGCGTCGTCACGTTGGTCAGGATTTTATTTTCCTGGTCCTTGCCGGTGCGGATGCTGCGCGCCAGCGTCCACGTGTTCGGGTCGGCCGGATTCGGGGTGCCCAGGTTGGCGGCGCTGGTCAGGAATGCACTGAGCAAGTAATCCTGCGACGTCTTGCCGTAGCGGCTCGTGTTTTGCAGCTTCATCGTCGGCGAGAAGTCATGCTCGATGCGCACGGTGGCCATGTCGGCCTTCACGTCGTCGTAGTCGCCGGTCGAACCGTAGAAGTTCTTCGGATCGACCTTCTTGCCGTCGGTGACGAACGGACGGGTACGGTCCGGGCTCGTGTACCCAGGCAGGCCAATGACGTAGACGCCACCGTCGGGGATGTTGTTCTGGTCGACGTGCAGGTAGTCCAGATGCACGCGCGTGGCGCCGTTCAGGCCAAAGCCGATGCTCGGCGCGATTGCCCAGCGCTTGTTTTCGACCACGTCGCGCGAGGCGCTGCCCGCGTCCTGGGCCAGCACGTTCAGACGCACTGCAATGCCGCGCTCTTCGTCGAGCACCTGGTTGACGTCGGCCGTCACGCGCTTTTGCGAGCCGCTGCCGCCGGTGATCGCGGTCGACATCGCGTTGGTCATGCTGGCTTTTTTCGACACCAGGTTGACCGAGCCGGTCGGCGAACCGCGGCCATTGTCGGTGCCCGCCGGGCCCTTGAGCACTTCGATCTGTTCGAGGTTGAAAACGTCGCGCGAGATCGAGCCGATGTCGCGCACGCCGTCGACGAAAATGGAGCTCGACGTGTCGAAGCCGCGCATGAAGATCGCGTCGCCGGTGGTGGTGTTGCCGTTCTCGCCGAGGAAGAACGCGCCCACGCCTGGCGTGTTGCGCAGCGCTTCGGTGAGCGTCAGTGCGCCCTGCTGCTCGAACAGTTCCTTCTTGATGACCTGGAGCGTCTGCGCGGTATCGACGAGGCGCTCGGTGTACTTGGGCGACGACGCCTGTTCGGCGCGGAACGCGTTTTCGTATTTGCCGACGATTTCGACCTTGGTTTCAGGAACGACGTCGACGGGGGCCGCTGCATCGATGCCGGCAGCCTGCGCGCCGAGCGGCAGCAGGACAGCAGCCAGCGCGGTGCGCATGACCTGGTTGCGGGTGGACGAATGCTTGCGGCTTGTTATTGCTTTCATGGCGAGACGGTCTCTTTGCTGTGAGTGGGTGGAAACACTGCTTGAAAAACAATGATTCTACCGGGAATGTAAGGACATGTAAACGATAATCATTATCATTTGCATTCGTACGACACCATTGAGACAGGTCATGCCAGGCTAACAACCGGCAACCATGAGAGATGGGGAAACGCCCTTGCAGGGCAGCGTGCGCGCCCCTGTCGGGCTGATCTGTCTGCAGGTCAGCAGACTTTGCGGGGAGTTTACGGAGACGGTTGCAATCACGCAGCGCATGCTGCGCATCCGGGTCTGGCAGCAGCCGCGGCCCGGGACGCAAAATTCACGTAGGTATGGAGCGGACCGGACGACCCGAAGGGAAAGGATTGGCGTTAGGTCTGGGAAAGGATTGGTATCAAATCTGACATTCAGACACGCCTCGGCAGTAACGCACCCGTATCCGTCTGACTGGAATACGTGTTGCATTGAGCTCGCATCCGAATGCCAGACCTGACACATCAATTAGCCAGGCACCTGCATTCCCGCCCCTCGGAGGGTCAGAACAGGGTTTTTCGGGGTTGCCTTCCGGATTGCGGCAACAGGCTCGCGCGCGACTGGGGTGGTCGATGCACTGGCAACAGGCTGCGCGTTGCCACCTCGCGTTGGCTGTGCGCCGGAAACCAGTTTGAAACTGTCGACCAGCTGGGTCAATTTTCCTGCCTGGCTCTGCATGTTTTCCGCAGCGGCTGACGCTTGTTCGACCAGCGCCGCATTTTGCTGCGTCACTTCGTCCATTTGCGTGATTGCATGGTTGACCTGTTCGATGCCTTCACTTTGCTCCTGGCTGGCCGAGGTGATGTCGCTCATGTAGCCGGCGACTTGCTGCACCTGTGTAACGATCTCATCCATCGTCTTGCCCGCATCGTCAACCAGCTTGCTGCCAGCCTCGACTTTTTCCACTGAGTCGCCGATCAGGGACTTGATCTCTTTGGCGGCGCCTGCGGAGCGCTGCGCAAGATTGCGCACCTCGGCGGCCACCACGGCGAAGCCGCGGCCCTGTTCACCGGCGCGCGCCGCCTCGACTGCTGCGTTCAGGGCCAAGATATTCGTCTGGAATGCGATGCCGTCGATGACGCCGATGATATCGACGATCCTGCGCGAGCTTTCCCTGATCGATCCCATCGTGCCGACCACCTGGCCAACCGCCTTGCCGCCTTTGATCGCCGTTTCGGAGGCAGACGCAACCAGTCGGTTCGCCTCGCGTGCACTGTCAGCGTTCTGTTTGACGGTGCTGGTCAGTTCTTCCATCGACGAGGCGGTTTCCTCCAGCGAACTCGCCTGCGATTCAGTGCGGGCCGACAGGTTGGCATTGCCAGTTGCGATTTCCGCCGCACCGATATTGACGACATCGGTAGCTTCCTTGATCTGGCCGACCAACAGCTTCACATTCGTTTGCAGCACGCGCAGCGTTTGCATCATCTGCGCAAATTCGTCGTCGCCGTTGGCGTCGATCCTGGCGCTCAGGTCGCCGGCGCTCATCCGTTCGATATCCTGTTTGACGTTTCGCAGCGGCACGACGACCGCGCGGTACAGCAGGAATCCGGACACCAGACCAAAGACGATGCCGATGGTGGACGCGGCGATCGACCATGCGTCGAATTGCTGGTTTCCCGAAGCCGAGAACAGCAGGTTTGCCATGAACAACAGCGTCAGCAGACCGGACGACAGCATGATTTTCGACCTGATCGACAGGATCGCCAGCAAGTCGAAACGCCGGAAGAATGAGCGGGCAACGATCGAGCCGCCGTGCACCTCGAATTCGTTGCTGCCACTCTTGATCGCCCGATAGGCCTGCTCGGCGGCAGCTACCTGCTCCCGGCTCGGCTTGACGCGAACCGATGTGAGCCGACCATTTTGCCGTCTTCCAGCATGGGCGCGGCGTTGGCTTCGACCCAATAATAATCGCCGTTCTTGCAGCGATTTTTCACCATGCCAGTCCATGCTTTCCCGGCCTTGATGGTGCTCCAGAAGTCCTTGAACGCTTCGGCCGGCATATCCGGGTGACGCACGATATTTTGCGGAGAGCCAATGAGTTCTTCTTCCGAAAATCCGCTGATTTTGCAGAAATCATGGTTGACGTACGTGATATTTCCGTTCAAGTCAGTTTTGGAAACAACCGTTTCCGTCTCCTTCAAGATGTATTCGGAATTGGTAACTGGCATATTGGTTCGCATGGCTGTCTCCCTGGATAGTGCGTTGTCATTCAATCGAGCTGCATTACATTGTCATTGGCGCGTTTTGGCCGCCGCTGCCATTCAATACTGCACATCAGCGTTCAGCATTCGACGGCAGCGGATTGGGTGGCCGCCTTGATCGCTGCGAATATTTTGCCCGGCCATACTTACGCACTGCGTCGATCACATCGTGCAAGGTCGGCAATAACCTGATGCCTCTCGGCGAACGGTCCAATCCTGTCGCACCTGCACCGCCTACCCAGATTTCCATGCTCTGCGGTACCACGCTGCGCAGTTCTTTTAAATAAGGAAGAATCCGTCGCTTTGGAAATGCTGCGCTAAAGCATAGACAGACGATATCCGCGCGATAATCGGCGGCGGCAACCGGTATCTCTTGAACAGGCGTCTCGGGGCCCAGCGAAATGCAGCACGCACCGTGTAGCGATGCCAAACCATTCACCATCAGAATGCCCAGCGTATGCAGCTCGCCGGATGGCGTCGTGATCAACATGCGGGGGCGGCCGTCGGGTTTGGTTACCTGCGATATCGCCTCTCGAATCAAGCTCTGTATCATTTCTGAATACACATGCTCATCTCGAATGCCGATTTTTCCTTCTTCCCAGGCTGTTCCCACAGCGCCGTTCAGCGAACACATCACTTCCAGGACAAATTTTTCCAGGCCGAGGCGTACGACTTCCTGCCTGAATCGGGATTCCAGCGCGGTGCGATCACGCGCCTCAAGCAGCGTCATCAACTCGTTCACTACCTGGGATTCTGTAGCAGGCGCCGAGGTCGCGATGCTCTGTTCGTGCAGCAACGATTGCAACGCCTCCTCGCTCATTGGCACCAGCTGGGACGGACGCATGCCGTTGTCGATCAGACGCTTGATCAGCTTGAGGCGTGCCGTTTGATGCGCCGCGTAGACCCGATGGCCGCTGGCATCTCGCTCTGGCACAGGAAAACCATAGCGTTCCTCCCACTTGCGTAACACTTCTTTCGAAATGCCACTATCAAGGGAAATTGCTGCAATCGTGCAAACATCCGACATGGAAACCTCGGTTTTTATCTAAATGTCTTAGACAAAAGTATGATTTTTTACTTACGCTAAAGCAACATGCATTTACATATGTAATTTTTTATTGCGAACAATTAACTTTAGGCCTTACGTGGATTGTTCGATCATGTCGTTGCTCGTTCAATCGTTCGGGTTGGTGGTCAGGATCGAGGTCAGGTCTCATGTTCAGAAACTGCCTCTGTTTCAGGTAACTAGTATCCGTCCGAATAGAATGAGCTTGATACGGAGCTTGTATCCGAGCGCTAGACCTGACACCGGAACTTCGACGGAGAATGCATGACACCAAAATTTACAGAGAGTGAAATCGACGAACTGCCAAGCGCAGGCGCCGGGCATGACGATGCAACACGTAAAAGAATCAACGCTGGAGTGTCTGCCGGAAATCTGGCACGTGCTTCGAGCAACACTCGCTGGGATGAGCTGATTAGCTACTTCCGTACCCAAACGGGATGGCGGCCTTCATACAGGTCAAAATCGGTCACAGGCTATATTTCTGGATGGGATGCTGAGTGGTTTTACCATCTGCCGTTTCCCTTCGCGTCCGTTGAGTGGTTCGATATCGGATTGCACGAGCCCGTGCCGGCGCGCGGACGGCTTCTTGAGCCGAGCGTAATCGACCATACAAAAGAGATACTCAAACGTCGTCCAAGCCATCGGCTTTGAATTCGAGGTACGCGGCGATGTACTCAGGATCTGGGGCTACTTGCCCAGGTCGTATGAGGATTTCGCTACCACCTGACCGTCGTCCAGGGACGACGGTTGCCGGTGCGGTCAGTCAGTGGCGGTGACGAACCGGCCGCTTGCCACGCTGACGCGAGCAACCGTGTTCGGCCGAGAGCGAACATTTGATTCAGATGCGCTGGTTTCCCGTTTACTGCAATGTGTCGATCAATCAGACCGAGGTGCCAATGCGTCGTTACGAGCTCACGTTATTTGCCGATTATCATCAGTTCTACATTCAGGACGAGAAAGCCGACGGCGATCTTTCTGACGCCTGGACCGATGCAGCTGTCGAACGTCTTCTGGCGGTTGCCCCAGGTACTGTTGGAATCGGCACAGTCAGGAATGTTGACGTGCCCGTGACGATCTCCGTCCTGGAGCAAGAGCCGGTACTCGACGCCGACAAGTTCGATCACATCGTCGAATGCTCTATCGCAGTGGAAAGCGGAACGATCGTCGCGGCAGGCTGCACGGATTATTTTCCCGATGCAGTGCGCATCAAACTACCGGCAGTTTCTTACCGTGTTCGTGCCAGCTTTGAAGGGCTTGACTCCGTGTCAAGCAATGGGCTTGCGGGCAATGACTACTACCACCTCCAGCTTTGGCCTGCCCCAATGGGTCCGGTCCAGGTACGCAAGCAACGTGTTTGACGCTGCTTAACGCTATGATCCTAAAACCACCATGAACCAATCCACGAAAAATCTTGCTGCAGCCGCGCTCATCCTGTGTTCACTCCAGGCTGTTGCATGCCCCTTGTCCGACGCATTATCAACCCGTTATGGCATCTCGTTCTCAGGTTTTAAAACGCCAGTTCCGGCAGCGACAGCGCCGGACATGACGGATTCTGGATCGTTCATTCGGGTTGCGGTTCGGGACAACAGCAAGGTGGCAGATGGCTTTCGCCACACGATCGTCATGAACACCAAAACAAAGCAAGCGTGGGTCCTTCGCACCGGCGGTTTCGCCAGCGTGTATGACTGGTTCGGCCCGGTGGATGCGCATCATGTCCCGGTCCAGAATTGCAGGTCGGACCACATGCGTGCGGACCTGCGCGCTTTGTAAAAACATCCCCGCGCAGGCCAGGCCTGCGCGGGGATGTCGTCATCACACCGGCTCGACAACGAGCGCGCTAACGCACTGCGCCCGCCATCACGCCTTCTTCTGCCCCGCAATCCAGTTGTCCACCAGATTACCGAGTACATCCAGCGGCACCGACCCGGCGCCCAGCACCAGGTCATGGAACGCTGGCAGCGAGAATTTATCGCCCAGTTCTGTCTGCGCCTTCTGGCGCAGTTCCAGGATGCGCAGCATGCCGATCATGTAGGCATTGGCCTGGCCCGGCCAGACGATGTAGCGCTCGGTTTCCTGCACGCCCATGCCGTAATCGATCGCCTGCTGGCGCGTCCAGTTCTTGGTGTGCAGGCCAGTGTCGGCCACGAGGCGGCGGGCGCGGAACAGTTCCGAACCCAGCGCGCCGAGCAGGCCCGGCACGTCGCCTTCATACCAGCCCTGCTCCACCGCCAGGCGCTCCGTGTACAACGCCCAGCCTTCCGAGTGCGCACTGCCGCCGCTGAAGATGCGCTGGCTGCGGAACTTCGGCAGGTCCTTCATCTCCTGCTGGATCGCGAGCTGGAAGTGGTGGCCCGGCACGGCCTCGTGGTACGACAGGCTGCGCATGCGGATCATCGGGAAGGTCGGGCCGACCAGCGGCACCCAGAAGATGCCAGGGCGCGTGCCATCCGGCGCCGGCATGCTGTAGTGGGCGGCGGCCGACGGCTCCGTCATCGGCGGGACGCGGCGCACGTCCACGGGTGCGCGTGGCTTGAGGTTGAACAGCGGCGCGCTACGACGCTCGGCGTCGCGCACCATCTCGTTGTAGCTGGCGATGATACCCGGGCGTGGATCGCCCTCGCCTTTCGGCTGGAAGCGCGCGTCGAGCTGCTTCATGCGCGCTTCGATGCCGCCTTCGCTCAGGCCCAGCGACTTCAGATGCTTGTCCATCTCCGCTTCGATGCGCGCCACTTCGCGCAAGCCGATCGTGTGGATCTGGTCGGCGGTGAGCTTGGTGCTGGTGAAGTTTTCCAGCGCGCGCGCATACGCGGCGGCGCCGTTCGGCAGGCGCGAGATGCCGGCCACGTCGGTGGTGGCCGGGTGGATCTCGGCCATGAAGGCCTGCACGCGCGCATAGGCCGGGCGTACCTTCGTTTCGACGATGCTGGTGGCACGGGCGATGGCAGCACTGCGCGCTTCCGGGGTCAGGTCTTTCAGCTCGGCGCTGCGCTCGGTCAGCGACGTCACGAACACGTTCTCGGCCGCCGACGGCTTGAGGAAGTGGTCGACCTGGAACTGCGCACGCTCGAGAATAAAGCGCGGCGGGATCAGCTTCTTGGCCGCGGCGCCCCGTGCACGCACCAGGGCTTCGTCCATGCGCATGCCTACCTGGTCCAGGCGCGCCAGATAGCTGTCGACGTCCTGCTTGTTGCGCATCGGGTGCGTGTTGGTCATGAAGTTGACCAGGCCATTCTGCACGCCGCTGAACTGCGAGAACACGAAGTTGTAGTCTTCGAACGGCTCGTTGGCGATCACGTTGTCGAGCGACCAGCGCATGACGGATGCAGAGATCTTCTGGGTCGCATCCAGCGGGGCATTCTTGAAGCCATCCAGGCGCTTGAGGCCTTCGCGGGCCAGCGCCACGGCCTTCTGGCGATGCGCGGCGGTCAACGGCGTCAGTTCGCGATCGAGGCGTGCCTGCTCGGCGCCGCTGAAGTACTGGGTCGACGTGGCCGTCTGTGGCGACAGGCGCACCCAGTCTTCGGCGAAGCGGTCGGCCCAGACGTTGAACGCGGCGTCCGGTTTGCTGGCGCTCGCCTGCGCGACGGGCGCTGGCGCGGCTGCTGCCGGCAAGGCCACCCCGGCAAGCATGGCGGGAACGAACAGGGCGGCGATGAGGGCGCGCGTGCTGCGCTGGCGGGTCAATGGCATGTCGTGGGCTTCCTTGTGATTGTCTGTCGGCGGCGGTGGCTGCTTTTTGCCGTGAAGAATCTAACATGGAAGGAAACAAATCGACAACATGGGTGTTGCGGTGCGGCGTAAGTACCGCGCTACCGAACGCAAACGTCCGTCAATCGGTGTAGCCGCGCGCCGCCATCAACATCCGGTCCTTGAAGACGCTCTCGCCGCAGTAACACAGCAGCGCGGCCGCAATGCAGGCCAGCACCTTCCAGCCCAGGAGCAGGCTGCCGATGCACACGACGGCCGCACCGATGGCGAGGCGCATCGCGAACGTGCGCCGGGTCATGCCGAAGACGAAGCGGCTGCGCGGGCGCGTGTGCAGGAACACGACGAACATCAGCCAGTAGCCGATCGCGTAGACGAAGTACAGCAGCGCGCCGATGCCCAGCGCGAAGCCGACACCGGGCACGCGAAAGGCCAGCAGCCCGCCAAGGCCAAGGGCCAGCCAGTACAACATGAGGTTCCGGTACTGCACATGCTCTCCCGATCGATCGACAGCGGCATCTTACAATACCGCACCATTCATCCGACGAGGCGACACACCCATGCAGGCATTGCGCGACAAGCTGGAACACCGGCAGATCGCCATCTACTTCGGCGCCGTTGCGCTGGCGCTCATCGTGGCAGGCGCGATGCCGGCAACGTCCAGCTTGGGCCCCGTCATCAATCCGGCGCTGGCCTTCATGCTGTTCGTGACCTTTCTGCAGGTGCCGCTCGCGCATTTGGGCCGCGCCTTCACGCACCTGCGCTTCCTGGCCGCGCTCCTGCTCACCAACTTTCTCGTCATTCCGCTGCTGGTCGCGTGCCTGCTGCCGCTGGCGCCGGCCGATCCGCTCATCCGGCTCGGTGTCCTGCTCGTGCTGCTCGCGCCCTGCATCGATTACGTCGTCACATTCTCGCACCTGGGCCGCGCCGATGCGCGCGCTCTGCTGGCGGCAACGCCGGTACTGCTGGTGGCGCAGATGGCGCTGCTGCCGGTCTATTTGCGCATCCTGCTGGGCGACGCTGCCGCCGCCCTGATCCAGCCGGCGCCCTTCATCGATGCCTTCGTCTGGCTGATCGCCGCGCCGCTGGTGCTGGCGGGCGCGGTGCAGTATTGGGCAGCGCGCACGCGCACTGGCGCGCAGACCGCCGCGGTGCTTGGCGTGCTGCCGGTGCCCGCCACGGCGCTCGTGCTGTTCGTCGTGGTGGCGTCCGTGCTGCCGCAGCTGGGCCAGTCGCGCGCAGCCGCGCTGGCCGTCATCCCCGTCTACCTCGCCTTTGCAGTGCTGGCGCCGCTGGCCGGCTGGCTTGTCGCGCGTTTGTTCCGGCTGGCGGCGCCCGCCGCACGTGCCGTCGCCTTCAGCGGCGCCACCCGCAACTCGCTCGTGATCCTGCCGCTGGCGCTCGCCGTGCCGGGTGCGCTGCCGCTGCTGCCGGCGATCATCGTGACGCAGACGCTGGTCGAGCTGATCGCCGAACTGGTCTACGTGCGCGCCATTGCACGCCTGGGCGCGGGCGACAACGACTGACGCTTGGGCCAGCGCAGACCCCGGTGCGGTGTCTTGGCGTGGCCTGCCCGGCATCAAGGATGATCCATCGACGCACGCCCATGATGTTTCCAAGTGGAAACCAATGGAGACTGCCGTGGAAACCCTTCTTGAGGCCGCACCGGAGGCGCCCCCCATGACGCCCAGCAAAGCGTGCACGCTCGACGCCAGCCTGCCGCTGTGGAATCCGCGCGCGGCGACGTATCTGGGCGTACTGCTCTCGCCCGCCTTCAGCGCCTACATCCATATGTGCAACTGGACGACGCTGGGCGAAGACGACCAGTCTCTGGAAGCGCGGGCCTGGTGCTGCATGCTGCTCGGTTACTTCGTTGCGTTCGGCGTGCTGCTCGGCGTGAGCGACATCGTCGGACGCAATCTGGCGCCGCCCGTCTCGGCGACGATCGGCCTGCTGGCGGGCTGGCATGTCTGGGGCGGCCGCGCGCAGGAACGGTATGTCGCTGTCATCACGGGCGGCGCCTACACGCGCCGCCCGTGGTACGGCGTGATTCTGGCGGCGCTGGGCGTGCTGGCGGTGCTGGTCGTGATGGTGGCGGTCGTGGTACGCGTCGTGCGGGGCTGACGCAGCGCTTAGGGAAGCACTGATTAATTCATGGCGGCGGACTTGGCGTTGAAAAGAGCCACCCTGCGGCGTTGCAAATTCTCGCAATAGCCCGCTATTGCTTCGATTTTGCGCCTTGCAGGCTGACTTTTTCAACTGCCAATTCCATCCCCCAGAATTAATCAGTGCTTCCTTAGATCGTGCGCGAAAAGCGCGGCCCACCGGCTTGCTGGCCAAGGTAGCGATCGAACACCATGCACAGGTTGCGGATCAACAGACGCCCCTTGGGCGTGACGCTGATCCACGCATCGTCCACCTGCACCAGGCCGTCGGCCTGCATCGGGCGCAGCGCCGCCAGCTCGGCCGCGAAGTGCTCGGCAAACACGATCGGAAACGCCTGTTCGATGGCGCCAATCGACAACTCGAACTGGCACATCAGCTTCTGGATGATCGCACGGCGCAGCAGGTCGTCCATGCCAAGACGGATGCCACGCTGAAGCGGCAGCGTGCCGGCGTCGATCAGCGCGTAGTAATCCTCGAGCGTCTTGGCGTTCTGGCTGTAGGTCGCGCCGACGGCGCCGATGCTCGACACGCCGCACGCGACCAGATCGGCGTCGGCGTGCGTGGAATAGCCCTGGAAGTTGCGGTGCAGCCGGCCCTGGCGCTGGGCCACGGCGAGGTCGTCGCCCGGCTTGGCGAAATGGTCCATCCCGATATACACGTAACCCGCCGCGCCCAGGCGCTCGATGCACAGCTGGAGCATCGCGAGCTTGGTATCGGCGCCCGGCATGTCGGCTTCCAGGATGCGTCGCTGCGGCTTGAACAGGTGCGGCATATGGGCATAGTGGTAGACCGAGATGCGGTCCGGGCTCGCTTGGATGACCTTCTCGAGCGTCTGGGCCATGCTGACCAGCGTCTGCTTGGGCAAGCCGTAGATCAGGTCGATGCTCACCGAGCGGAAACCGGCGGCGCGCGCGGCGTCGATGATGGCAACTGTTTCGGCTTCGGGCTGGACACGGTTCACGGCCCGCTGCACGTCCGGATCAAAATCCTGCACGCCCAGGCTGATGCGATTGAACCCCTGCTGGCGCAGGCTGTGCACCCGCTCGGGCGACACGGTGCGCGGATCCACCTCGATCCCGTACTCGCCAAGGGCATCCGGCGCAAACCGGAAGCTGGCCTGCAGATGCGCCATCAGGTCGTCCATTTCGGCGTCGAGCAGAAAGGTCGGCGTGCCGCCACCGAAGTGCAGTTGCTCGACCTCGTTCATGCCGGCAAACAGCTGGCTTTGCATCGTGATTTCGCGCTTGAGGTAATCGAGGTAGGTGGCCGCCCGCTCGTGTTTGCGCGTGACGATCTTGTTGCAGGCGCAGTAGTAGCAGACCGTGTCACAAAACGGAATGTGCACGTACAGCGACAGCGGACGCCCGCCGCGCTGGCGCCGCGCTGCGACGGCTTTTAGATAGTCGCCGGGGCCGAAGTCGGCGCCGAAGCGGTCGGCAGTGGGATACGAGGTGTAGCGCGGTCCGGACTTGCCCAGGCGGGCCAGCAAGGCGCCATCGAACTGGGCAGCGGGAAAGACAATGGCGGAACGTACCGCGGAAGGGATTTCGGCGTGACCCGGCATGATGAACAAACTCCAGCAAAAGATTTCAGCCAACTGCGGCAATGACCGCGCGGCAGAAGGCAACGCGGTTTGAACAGCGGTCAGCTTATTGAGCCATGCGGGATGAATCCATGCGGTGCATCAAACGCGGTCGAGTCGGCTGTCTTCGCCCTCGCCATACTGCGAAATTTGAAGACGGACAGCGCCAGCGACAGGCGCGCCGCCTCATCGGCCACGTTGCCCGAGGCCGCCGCCGATTCCTCGACCTGGGCCGCATTGCGCCGCGTGATCGCGTCGAGTTCCACCATGGCCGCATTCACGCCATCGATTTCCAGCGCCTGCTCGCGGCTCGCGGCCGTGATTGCACTCATGATTGCGGCCGCATCGGCCACCTTGCCGACCACGTCGCGCATCGTCTGGCCGGCGGCGCCGACCAGCTGGCCGCCCTGGCCCACGTGGGCCCGGGACGCTTCGATCAGTCCCGTGATTTCGCGGGCGGCGCCAGCCGTGCGCTGGGCCAGGCTGCGCACTTCGCCGGCCACGACCGCAAAACCCCGGCCCTGCTCGCCGGCGCGGGCCGCTTCCACGGCGGCGTTCAGCGCCAGCAGATTGGTCTGGAATGCGATGCCATCGATCAGACCGATGATGTCGCCGATCCGGTTCGACGAGGCGCTGATTTCCTGCATCGTCGCGCCGACCCGTTCGACGGCCTGACCGCCATGCCCGGCGACGGTGGTCGCGGCCAGCACCATGGTATCGGCGCGCACCGCGCTGTCCGTGTTGCGGCTCGCCGCCTCGGCGATCGTGCCCAGGCTGCCCGCGGTCTGCTCCAGGCTCGCGGCCTGCGCTTCGGTGCGGCTGGCCAGATCGGTATTGCCGGCAGCGATCGCACGGGTGGCGTGCTCGATCGAGCTGACGTTGTCACGGACGTCGCCGATGATTGCCGTCAGGTTGACGGTCAACTGGCGCAGCGCCAGTTGCAGGCGGCCCATCTCGCCGCTGCCGGCCGCCGATGCCGGCGCCGGGTGCGACAGATCGCCGCCGGCCAGTGCATTGACGGTTGCAATCGCGTCGCGCAGTGGCCGCACGATGCTGCGTTGCAGCCCGTACCAGGCCGCAAGCGTGGCCAGCGCGCCGGCGCCGGCGGCCGCGCGCCAGACGCCGTCCGCGGCCGCCAGGCCCAGCGCCGCCAGCAGCAGCGTCTGGCCGCCCATCAGCCAGCCGAGCCGCTGACCGAGCGGCGCATCGCGCAGCAGTCGCAGCAGACGATCGGGCGCCAGGCCGGTACGCACGACGCGCCCGCGCACGATGGCCAATCCACGCGCTTCGTTGTCGGTGAACTTGCGGTACAGCGCGCTGGCGGTCTCGACCTGTTCGCGCGTGGGCGCGGTGCGCACCGACATATAGCCTGTTATCTGGCCGCGTTCGCGGATCGGCGCCACATTGGCCACCACCCAGTAAAAGTCGCCGTTCTTGCAGCGGTTCTTGACCAGCCCGGTCCATGGCTCGCCGCCCTGCAGCGTGCGCCACATATCGGCAAAGGCCTCGGGCGGCATGGCCGGATGACGCACCAGATTGTGGGCCTTGCCCAGGAGTTCGACTTCAGAAAAGCCGCTGACCTCGATAAACGTCGGATTTACATAGGTGATGCGGCCCTTGGTATCGGTCTTCGAAACAATCGACTGGCCTGGTTGTATCCGGTATTCGGTCGTGGTGACGGGCTGGTTGTGACGCACTGCGCTCTCCTTGGGTTTCCTTAATGCAATATTTAGATTGTACGGATGACTTTCCGAAAAAAATTTGATGTGGATCAAAAATGGTCCGGTCAATCCCCTGTAGTGCGTGCGTCATCCCGGGCGGGGCCAGGGTGTTGCTTTTCAGGATAAACTTTGCAAATGGATAATCTGACCCACTCCCTCGTCGGCCTGGCCCTGGGCGAACTCGTCAACCGCGCCCTGCCTGCCCACTCCGATCCGCAGCGCGGGCGCACCCGTCGCCGCGTCCTGCTGGCCACCGGCGCGCTCGCCAGCAACTTCCCCGACCTGGATCTGGTGCTCACGCCGCTGCTGGCTCCGCCGCTGGGCTATCTGCTGCATCACCGGGGGCACACGCACACGCTGCTGTTCGCGCTGCCGCAGATCGCCCTGCTGCTGGGCCTGATGTGGCTGCTGTGGCCGGGCGCGCGGCGGCTCATGCAGGGCGACCGGACGGCGCGCAACGCGATCCTTGCCACGGCTGCGCTCGGCATGGTGCTGCACCTGTCATTCGACTTTTTGAACGTGTACGGGGTGCACCCGTTCTATCCGCTCGATGCGCGCTGGCTGTATGGCGACATCGTGTTCATCGTCGAACCCGTGTTCTGGACCGCCCTGGGCGTGGCGCTGGCGCTGCAGGTGCCGGGGCGCGTGCTGCGCTGGATGCTCACCGGCCTGATGCTCGCCGCGCCGGTGCTGTTTTTCGCGATGGGCTTCCTGCAGTGGGGCTCTCTCGTTGGCTTGCTGCTGCTGGCCGGTGTGGTCGCGCTGGCGTCGCGCCGGGGCGGCGGCGCTGGCCTCGTCACGGCGATCGTCGCCTGCATGGGTTTCATCGCCATCCAGGGGGTGGCCGGGCACCTGGCGCGCGAACAGATCCGCAGCGCACTGGCTCAGGTGGAACCGGGCAGCCGCGTGCTCGACATGCCGTTGTCGGCGTTCCCGTCCAATCCGCTGTGCTGGTCGTTCGCGACCGTGACCGACAATGGCGGCGCCGGCAGTTACGCCATCCGCCTTGGTGTGCTGAGCCTGGCGCCGGGCGTGACCGGGGTGGCGGCCTGCCCCGTGCGATTTGGCGGCATGCCGGGCAGCGCACCTGCCGATTTCGCCTGGAAGTATCGTGAAGGCGGCAGCCTGGCCGGCTTGCGCGGGCTGCAGCGCGACAATTGCCAGTTCGACGCCTGGCTGCGCTTTGCGCGCGTGCCATCGCTGATTGGCGGCAAGGCCACCGACATCCGCTTTTCCACGCCAGGCGAAGACAATTTCTCGACGCTGCCGTACGGGACAATGACCAGCCAGCCGTGTCCGGCGCCCGTGCCCCAGTGGGGACGGCCGCGGGGCGACCTGCTGGGCGAGGGTCAGGCTCGCCACTGACCTTGCAGCCGGCCCGGTCAGCAGTGCGCGCCTGAACACGGGAAAGGCGCGACACTGCTCCCGTCTACCCACATAACAAGGAAACAACAATGACGACCGAACTGACTCTGCTGGCCTGGACCCTCGTGCTGGCGCTGGTCCAGATCATGCTGACGGCCAACCTGCGCACCGCCGAGACCGGCATCCAGTACAACGCCAGCGCCCGCGACGGCGAAGCCCCGCCACCTCGGCCCGTCACGGCGCGTCTGCAGCGCGCCCAGGCCAATCTGTTCGAGACGCTGCCGTTGTTCATCGGCGCGGTCCTGATCGCGCACGTGTCGGGCAGCGAAGGCGACCTGACTCTGTGGGGTTGCTGGATGTATCTGGTCGCGCGCATCGTCTATATCCCGCTGTATGCGGCCGGGATTCCGTACGTGCGCTCGCTCGTGTGGCTCGTGTCGCTGGCCGGCCTGGTGATGGTGCTGGCCGCTGTGCTGACTGGTTGACCTGCATCAAACGCGCGCCTGACATGGGCGCGCGCCGGGCGTATGCTTTTCGTGTCGTGCATCGTTGCACGCGCATACGAACGGAGTCCACCATGTTCAAGACCATCCTCGTGCACATCGACGGCACTGCAAAACAGACCAGCCGGTTGCGCGCGGCGGCCATGCTGGCCGACGCGCACGGTGCCCACCTCGTCGGCGCTGGCGCCACCGGCATCTCCCTGCCCAATTACGCGGTGCTCAATGGCGGCATGGCGGCACCGCTGTCCGATCGTGGATTCGAGGCGCTGCGCGACGACGTCCGCACCCGGCTCAACGGGTTTCTCGAGCAGGCGCAGCGTCTCGACATCGTCGGCGCCGAAGCGCGCCTGTTCGAGGGCAGCACGCACGACGGCCTGCTGCTGCAGTCGCGCTATGCCGACCTGATCGTCGTCAGTCAGCCAGACCCGCACGATCGTTTCGGCGCCGAACACGGCCTGCCGCAGACCCTGGCGCTGGGCGGCACACGCCCGGTCCTGGTGGTGCCAGCCGGCTACGAAGGCGCGCCAATCGCCGGCAACGTGCTGGTTGGGTGGGATGGCTCGATGCCGGCCCAGCGCGCCATCAGCGCTGCCCTGCCCCTGCTCGCGCAGGCCCGCAGCGTCACGCTCGCACTGATCAACCCCGAACGCCAGTCCGAACTGCACGGCGAAGAGCCGGGTGCGGATATGGCGCTGTACCTGGCGCGTCACGGCGTGAAGGTCAATGTCGTTGTCGAGCATACCCGGACACGCGAGAGCGATGCACTGACGGCGTTGGCGCGCCACCGCCACGCAGACCTGATGGTCGCCGGTGCCTTCGGCCACAGCCGCTACCGAGAATGGTTCCTGGGCGGGGTCACGCGCGACCTGCTCGGCAGCGCGCCGGTGCCGCTGCTGATTGCGCACTGATCGCCCGATGATCGCCCCTTGATCGTGGAGCGCCCAATGAGCTTTCGGCATTTCCCTGGCGGCGGTACAGGCGCCGTCGGCGCTGCCATGCGTCACGCCCGGCGGCGCCTATGCGCGCGCCTGGCGGGCACGCTCGATCCGGCCGGCACACCGGACGCCAGCTTCGCGCGCGAATTTCCCGCCCTGGTCGCGCTCGTCGAAGCGGGATTCCGGCACGAAGAAACGGTGATGGAATTACTCGACTACGAGCGCCGGCACGATCATCTGGCTGACAACGCCATCATCCTGGCGGCGCTGCACCGTGCGTTGCCGCTGGTCGAAGATGGCGATACTGCGCTCGGCCGGCAGCTCGTCGCGGCGCTGCTCGATCTGCTGTCGTTGCATCGCATCTGCACCGACCTCGCGCTGGTCACCACGCCACGCCTGCCCCCGGGCCACCAAAGCACCCACCTCGCAGGTGCATTGAAGCGACGCGACTACTTCAAGCCGTCGCGCTGACGCCGGATCACCTTGCCCGCCACCATGAACGTGCCATCGCCCTTGTAATGCAGCGTTTCCGGATGCCGCGGCCGCGCCGCTGCGCGCGCCGCCACCACTTCCCAGATAAAAAAGTCGTAGCGTCCGACCAGGCTGTCGTCATGCAACCGGCACTCGAACTGGGCATGGCATTCGCGAATGGACGGCGCCGCCACCAGTTCGCTGGCCTCCGGCGTCAGGCCGAACGCGGCGAACTTGTCGGTGTCGACACCGGACGTCGAGCCCACGCCCAGCACTGCCTCGAGCTGGCTGCTGGTCGGCAGGTTGATCACGCATTCGCCGCTGGCGCGGATCAGGCCGTGACTGTGGTTGGCGGACGAGATCACGCAGCCGATCAGGGAAGGGCTAAATTCCATGATCGTGTGCCAGCCCATCACCATCACGTCGCACTCGCCCGCGTGGGCGGACGTGACCAGCACCACCGGCCCCGGCTCCAGGAAACGGCGCACCTCGTGCAGCGGCAGGTCGGGTTTGCGCGCCATCTCAGGCTTCGTGCGCAGTGCGCATTTCTTCGACCAGCAGCGCCACGAGCTGCGCCGCCGGCATCGGCCGCGCAAGCGCATATGCCTGCCCGGCCCAGTTGACCGAATAGTCGTCGAGCCCCATGCTGCTGGCGGCCGCATGCAGCGCCTTGGCAGCGTCGTAGGCGATCGGATAATCGGGCACCGGCGGATGCCCGGGCGTGTCGATCTCGTTGACAAAGTGGTTGATGATGCCGCGCGCCGGCCGCCCGGAAATCGTCGCGGTGACGGCCGTGCCAAGCTCCGGTTGCGTCAACAGCGCGCGGTAATGCGTTGACGTCTGCGCTTCCGGGCACGCCAGGAACGCCGTCCCCATCTGCACGCCACCCGCGCCCAGATGCAGGCTGGCCGCAATCCCCTGCCCGTCCATGATGCCACCGGCCGCGACCACCGGAATCCGCACCGCCTTTGTCAGCAGGCGCACCAGCGCGAACGTCCCGAGCGCCGGGTCGGGCACCGATGGATCGAAGATGCCCCGATGCCCGCCTGCCTCGTAGCCTTGCGCGACGACGATGTCGATGCCGGCTGCCTCGATGGCACGCGCTTCAAACGGGTTGGTGGCGGTGGCCATCAGCACGCAGCCGGCGCCGTGCAGCGCGTCGATCTGCTGCGCGGTCGGCAAGCCGAAATGAAAGCTGACCACGGCCGGGCGCGTGCGCACCAGCACCTCGAGCATGTCGGGGTCGGCCAGGAAGCTGCGGTAGATTTCACGCAGCGTCGCCGGTGGCGCCTGGCCCGTGCGCGCGAAGTGCGGCGCAAGATGATCGAGCCAGCGCGCCTCGCGCGCGGCGTCAAGCTGCGCCGGCGCATGCGTAAACAGGTTGACGTTGAACGGGCCGCCCGTCAGCGCCTGCAGCGCCGTGATCGCGCCTTCGGCCTGGGCCGCCGTGCCGGCGCCCAGCGCGAGCGAGCCCAGACCGCCGGCATCGGTGACGGCCGCTGCCAGCTGCGGTGTGCCGAAACCGGCCATCGGCGCCTGGATGATCGGATGGCGGATGCCGAGCAGCGAAGTCAGGGTGTTCACGGGCACTCCATGGGCGGTTGAGATTGGTCCACCAGTATAGAGCGTCACCCGGTGCGTCGCCTGCTGCCCTGCGCTAGCGCGGAATCGACAGCGCCAGCGTTTCCTTCAGTTCTTCCATCACCACATAGCTCTTCGACTGGCCGGCATCGGCCACGTGCAGGATGTCGCCCAGCAGGCGCCGGTACTCGGACATCTCGGGGATACGCGCCTTGATCAGGTAATCGAAGTCGCCCGACACCAGGTGGCATTCGAGCACCTCGGGAATGGCCAGCATCGCGCGCCGGAAGCGCTCAAAGGCCTTGTCCGATTTCTGGTGCAGGTTGATCTCGACGAATACCAGGATCTGCATGCCCAGCGCCTGCGGATTGACGCGCGCGTAGTAGCCCATGATCACGCCGTCGCGCTCCATGCGCTTGACGCGCTCGATGCAGGGTGTCAGCGACAGCCCGACCTGCTCGGCCAAGTCTTTCATGACGATCCGCGCATCCTGCTGCAGCACCGACAGGATGTGCAGGTCGATGCGGTCGAGGATGCGGTTCGAGGCCTTTTGCACGCGCATGGAGAAACTCCGTAATTTTTTTCTGAAAACTGCCGTATTAACAGAAACAATTATCAGCCTTCTGGCGGTACGATGGCAAGCTTTACCAAATCCTGATTCTTTTCGAGGAAATTATGCGTGTCATCGTATTGGGCAGTGGCGTGGTCGGCGTCACCACCGCGTATTACCTGGCCCTGGCCGGGCATGAAGTCACCGTGATCGACCGCCAGCCCGGTCCCGCCCTCGAAACCAGTTTCGCCAATGCCGGCCAGATCTCGCCCGGCTACGCTTCGCCGTGGGCCGCGCCCGGCATTCCGCTGAAAGCGGCCAAGTGGCTGTTCCAGCGCCACGCGCCGCTGTCGATCAAGCCCGACGGCACGCTGTTCCAGCTGCAGTGGATGTGGGAGATGTACCGCAACTGCGACCCGGCGCGCTACGCCGTCAACAAGGAGCGCATGGTGCGCCTGGCCGAATACAGCCGCGATTGCATGCGCCAACTGCGGCGCGACACCGGCATCGCCTACGAAGGCCGCCAGCAAGGCACCGTGCAGCTGTTCCGCACGCAGCAGCAGTTCGACAGCGCCGCCAAGGACATCAACGTGCTGCGCGACGCCGGCGTGGCGTACGAAGTGCTGCAAGGCGCGCAGCTGGCCGCGGCCGAACCGGCGCTGGCCAACGTCGCCCACAAGCTGGTGGGCGGCCTGCGCCTGCCGAACGATGAAACGGGCGACTGCCAGCTGTTTACCACCCGTCTGACCGCGATGGCGCGCGACCTGGGTGTGCGCTTCGAATTCGACACCACCGTGCGACGCCTGGAACAAGCCGGCGGCGAGATCGCCGGCATCGTCACCGACAAGGGCGTATTGACGGCCGACCGCTATGTGCTGGCCACGGGCAGCCATACGCGCGCCCTGTTGCAACGCTGGTTCCCGGTTCCCGTGTATCCGATGAAGGGCTATTCGCTGACCGTGCCGATCGTCGACGCCGCGCGCGCGCCTGTCTCGACGATCCTCGACGAAACCTACAAGATCGCCGTGACGCGCTTTGACGACCGGATTCGCGTGGGCGGCATGGCCGAGCTGTCAGGCTTCAATCTGGAGCTCAATCCGCGCCGCCGCGAAACGCTCGAACTGGTCGTCAACGACCTGTTCCCCGGCGCCGGCGACACGGCCCAGGCCAGCTTCTGGACCGGCCTGCGGCCGATGACGCCGGACAGCACGCCGATCGTCGGCCCCACGCCACTGCGCAACCTGTTCTTGAACACGGGCCACGGCACGCTGGGCTGGACCATGGCGGCCGGTTCGGCGACGGTCATCGCCGACCTGATCGGCGGCAAGACGCCGGCGATCCGCGCCGACGACCTGGCCGTGTTCCGCTATGCCGGCGCGCGCGACGTTTCGCCTGACGCCGAACTGGCGCGGAACTGAGGCAATGCCTTCCGCAACGCGCGCTGGCGCGTATCTCACCGTCGACCTGCACGCGGTGCGGGCCAACTACCGCCATCTGCGCGCGCTCGGTGGCGTCGAATGCGGCGCCGTACTCAAGGCCGATGCGTATGGCCTGGGCATGGCGCCGGTGGCTGCCGCGCTGGTGGCCGAAGGCTGCCGCACGTTCTTCACGGCGCACCTGGATGAAGGCATTCGCCTGCGCACGCTCCTGCCGGCCGGGACCACCATCTATGTGATGCACGGCGCGATGCCCGGCGCGGCGCGCGATTGCCTGGCGCACGACCTGGTGCCGGTGCTGAACGATCCGGGCCAGCTCGACGAGTGGCGCGCGCTGGCGCGGGAAACCGGCCGCATGCTGCCGGCCGCGCTGCAGTTCGACACGGGCATGGCCCGTATGGGCCTGGCGCATGCGGACGTCGAGCGCCTGCGCCAGGACCCCGCCTGGCTGGACGGCCTGCGCCCGCAACTGGTCATGAGCCACCTGGCCTGCGCCGACGAACCCCTGCATCCGATCAATCTGCACCAGCGCCAGCGTTTCGACGCTGTGCGCGCGCTGTTTCCCGGCGTGCCGGGCAGCCTGGCCAATTCGTCGGGCGTGTTCCTCGGGCCGGCCTTTCACCATGACCTGCTGCGCCCGGGCGCGGCGCTGTACGGCATCCACCCGCAGCCAGGTGGCGTCAATCCGCTGGCGCAGGCGGTGTCGCTCGCTGCGCGCGTGGTGCAGTTGCGCAGCATCGACGCGGGCGACATCGTCGGCTACGGCGCGCGCTACGTGGCGCCCGGCCCGCGCCGCATCGCCACGATTGCCATCGGCTACGCTGACGGCTGGCTGCGCACATTGAGCGGCCGCTCGTATGCGTATGTGGATGGCGTGGCCGTGCCGTTCGTCGGCACCGTGTCGATGGACAGCATCACGCTGGACGTGACCGGCGTGCCGGACGAGCGCATTCAACCCGGCCAGAGCGTCGACCTGCTGTGCGCGCAGCAGACGGTGGACGATGTGGCGGCGCAGGCCGGCACGATCGGGTACGAGGTACTCACGCGCCTGGGCAGCCGTTTCCACCGCCACTACGCCGGGGCTTGATCCATCCTTCACGGGTTACACTATTCGCCTGGCGACCCGCCGTATTCTGGTGAAGAGGTAACCCTTGTTTGAAATCAGCCAGCTGCGCTGCTTCGTCGCGGTCGCCGAGGAGCTGCACTTCAGCCGCGCGGCCGAGCGCCTGAACATGACGCAGCCGCCCCTGAGCCGCCAGATCCGGCTGCTCGAACACAGCGTGGGCGTGGCCCTGCTCGAGCGCACCAGCCGCTCCGTCACGCTGACCGCTGACGGCGCGGCCTTCCTGCCCGAAGCAACCCGGATCCTGCGCCTGGCGCAGGAAGCGGCGGTCAAGGCGCGCCGCACCGCCAGCGGCGAACAGGGTTCGCTGACGATCGGCTTCAGCGCCGCATCGGGCTATAGCCTGTTGCCGGCGGTCGTACGAGGCATCCGCCAGGCCTGTCCCCAGGTCGCCCTCAATCTCAAGGAGCTGGTCAGCACGGCGCAGGTCGAAGCACTGAACGCCGGTGAAATCGACCTTGGCCTGATGCGTCCCCACACCATCAACAGCGAACTGGAAAGCATCCTGATGGTGACCGAATCGCTGATGCTGGCGATCCAGGAAAGCGACGCCCACCTGTGGCCCGAGGCCCCGACGCTGGCCTGCTTTCACGGCAAGCCGTTCGTCATGTACTCGCCCTACGAGGCGCGGCCGTTCTACCAGATGCTGAGCGAACGGTTCGCCAGGGCTGGCGTGGTGCCCGACATCGTCGAGCACATCGGCCAAGTCCACACGATGCTGGCCCTGGTCGGTGCCGGCATGGGCGCGGCGCTGATCGCGGAAGGCGCGGCCCGGCTGAAGTTCGAAGGCATCGTCCTGCGCAAGGTGGCCACCGACCCGGTGCACCTGGTGGCCACCTACCGGCGCGACAATGACAATCCCGTGCTGGCACTGCTCAAGCAGCAGGTACTGGCATCGTTCCATCCCGCCTGACGGTAGCATTGATTCAATTCCTGTATTGGTGGCGACAGCCTTTGGATTGATTCGGCATTGATCTCCGCTCTATGATGGACCCAGCCCCAGCGAGCGACCGCTGAAGGCTGCGTACGGATCACATAAGGTCCGACCACATAACAAAGGAGACAGTCTTGAAAACAGCAGCAGCGCTTGTCCTGTTACTGGGCGCCGGCACGGCCCATGCCCAAACGTCGGTCGCGTTCTACGGTCTGGTGGACGCCGCCATCGTCGTCGAGGATGGCGGTACCGCCGGCCGCGTCACCAAGGTCACCAGTGGCGCCGCCGCCGCCTCGCGCTTCGGCCTGCGCGGCGTGGAAGAACTGGGCGACGGCATGGCCGCCTTCTTCACGCTCGAAGGCGGCACCAAGATCGACACCGGAGAAATCGACGCCGCCGGGACCATCTTCAATCGCCAGGCCTACGTCGGCTTGCGCACCAGGTTCGGCTCGGTGGCCCTCGGGCGCCAGTACACGCCGTATCACACGGCGATGGTCTCGATCGTCGACCCGTTCAACACCGGCTATGCGGGCAGCGCCAAGAGCCTGTTCCCCCACAACGGCACCAATATCCGCACCAGCAATACGATCACCTACGCCACGCCAAAGAAGAACGGCTTCGACGGCGAGCTGGCCTACAGCGTGGGCGAGCAAAGCCGCTCCGCCGCAGGGCGCCAGTTCGGCGGCGCGATTGGCTACGCGGCCGGCCCGCTGGCCGTGCGCCTCGTCTACAACAACAAGAACACCGATGTCGCCGCCAACGGCGCAACACCTGCAGTGGACCGGTCGATCGGCCGCAACATCCTGCTCGCGGCGTCGTACAACGCCGGCTGGATCAAGCTCCACTCGGGGATCAGCAGCGACAAGGGCGACAACGCCGCGCCCCTGATCAACGCCAACAACCCGTACGGCGGCGTACGGCCAACGCCGTCAACGGACGGACGCAGCTACCTGCTCGGCATCTCGGCGCCGGTCATGGGCGGCACGCTGCTGGCGTCGGTCCTGCACAAGGATGACCGCACCCGTTTCAATCAGGATGCCAATGCCTGGGGCATCGGCTACCTGTACGCGCTGTCCAAGCGCACCGGCCTTTACGCCGCCTACGGCCATGTCGACAACCGCAACGGCGCCGGCTACACGGTGGCGAACAATACCGAATCGGGCAGCGGCGACACCGCGTACAACCTGGGCGTGCGCCACAGCTTCTGAGTCCTGACACCATAACAACGAGGAGACACAATGACGATCCGTACCAAGGTTTCATCCCTGCTCATGACACTGGCAATCGCCAGCAGCGTGCAGGCAGCCGGTTTTCCTGACAAGGCAATCAATGTCGTCGTGCCGTTCCCGGCCGGCGGCTCCACTGACGCCATCGCCCGCGCCATCGGTCCGAAGGTCAGCGCCAAACTGGGCCAGCCATGGGTGGTCGACAACCGTCCGGGCGCCACGGGCGCGCTGGGCGGCGGCTACGTCAAGCGCGCGGCGCCCGATGGCTACACGCTGATGGTCGCCTCTATTGGCGTGTATTCGGTCAACCCGCTGCTGCAAAAGACGCTGCCCTACGATCCATCAAAGGACTTCGACCTGCTGACCGTGGCCGTGCAGGCCCCGAACGTGCTGGTGACGAATGCGACCGTGCCGGCCACCACGGTCGCGGACTTCGTCGCCTACCTGAAGAAAAATCCGGACAAGATCACGTTCGCCACGTCCGGTGCCGGCAGTTCCGACCACCTGACGACGGCGCTGTTCTGGCAAAAGACGGGCACCTCGGGCCTGCACGTGCCCTACAAGGGCGGCGCACCGGCGATCACCGACCTGCTGGGCGGCCACGCCAACGCGTCCTTCCAGAACATCAACGTCGTGCTCAGCCACATCAAGGCCGGTAAACTCAAGGCCCTGGCAGTCACGGGCAGCAAGCGCTCGGCGGTGCTGCCAAACGTGCCGACGCTGGGCGAAGCCGGCGTCAAGGAAGTCGACGTCTATTCGTGGCAGGGCATTGCGGCGCCCAAGGGCTTGCCGAAGGACGTCAAGGCCACGCTGCACGCGACGATTACGGGCGCGCTGCACGATCCGCAGATTGCCGCCAAACTGACCGAACAGGGTTTCGAGGTCGTGGCCTCGACGCCCGAGCAATTCGCCAAGTTCCAGGCGCAGGAGCTGGCCCGCTGGCGCGAGGTGATCATCAACGGCAAGATCACGCTGGACTGACGCCAGATTCGTTCAACATTTATTTTCAAGCAGCCCATCATGTCCAATACTTCGGCAAACGCCCCCGTCATCACCAGCCTGCGCGTCGTCCCCGTTGCGGGCCAGGACAGCATGCTCCTGAACCTGAGCGGCGCGCACGGCCCCTGGTTCACCCGCAATATCGTGATCCTGACCGACAGCGCCGGCAATACCGGCCTGGGCGAAGTTCCAGGCGGCGAAAAGATCCGCCAGACCATCGAGGATGCCGGCCCGTTCGTCATCGGCGCCACGCTGGGCGACTACAACAAGGTGCTGAACGCGATGCGCAGCGCGTTCGCCGACCGCGACCTGGGCGGCCGCGGCCTGCAGACGTTCGACCTGCGCACGACCATTCACGCCGTCACGGCCGTCGAATCGTCGATGCTCGACCTGCTCGGCCAGTTCATGGGCGTGCCGGTGGCGGCGCTGCTGGGTGAAGGCCAGCAGCGCACGGCGGTCGAGATGCTGGGCTACCTGTTCTACGTGGGCGACAGCGGCAAGACGCCGCTGGGCTACCGCAGCGAAGCCGATGCGTTTGACCCCTGGCTGCGCCTGCGCAACGAGCAGGCGCTCACGCCGGAAGCGATCGTGCGCCTGGCCGAAGCGGCGCGTGAGCGCTACGGCTTCAATGACTTCAAGCTCAAGGGCGGCGTGCTGGGGGCCGACGAAGAGATGGAGGCGATCGTCGCCCTGCACGAGCGCTTCCCGCAGGCGCGTGTGACGCTCGACCCGAATGGCGGCTGGCTGCTGGCCGACGCCATCCGCGTGTGCCGCGACAAGCACGACATCCTGGCCTATGCCGAAGACCCGTGCGGCGCCGAGAACGGGTACTCGGGCCGGGAAGTGATGGCCGAGTTTCGCCGCGCCACGGGCCTGCGCACGGCCACCAACATGATCGCGACCGACTGGCGCCAGATGGCCCATGCGATCCAGCTGCAGTCGGTCGACATCCCGCTGGCCGACCCGCACTTCTGGACCATGCAGGGCTCGGTGCGGGTGGCCCAGTTGTGCGAGATGTTCGGCCTGACCTGGGGCTCGCACTCGAACAACCATTTCGACATCTCACTGGCGATGTTCACGCACGTGGGCGCCGCCGCGCCGGGGCGCGTCACGGCCATCGACACTCACTGGATCTGGCAGGATGGCCAGCACCTGACCAGGGAGCCGCTGCGCATCGAAGGCGGCATGGTGCAGGTGCCGGCGCGCCCGGGCCTGGGTATCGAACTGGATGCCGACAAGCTCGAAGCAGCGCACCAGGCCTACAAGAATCTCGGCCTGGGCGCACGTGACGATGCGGTGGCGATGCAGTACCTGATCCGCGACTGGAAGTTCGACAACAAGCGCCCTTGCTTGCTGCGTTGATCAGAACAGCTCACCATTGACAGGCACCGGCGCCGCGGTCGGCGCTGCGCGCCTGGGCGCCAGCGGCGCCGGCCACGCCGTCATCGCCTCGGCCGGGAAATGTCGCAGGAAGCTGTGCGCCACGTCGAGGTCGCGGCTACCCAGCCAGTCGCGCACCTCGTCGTCGCCCAGCAGCACCAGCGAGCGCTTTTCGTCGCCCGGCCGGTGCATGCGGCGCATCAAGGGGTGCGTGTCGGCGTTGATCGTGATCTGGGTGAAGGCACTGGTCATGCTGCCGTCGGCTTCCTGCCATTCGCGCCACAGCCCGGCCACCCAGAACAACGATTTGTCGCGCATGCCGATCGCCGTGCGTTCGGCGCGGCCGCTTTCGTAGCACGGCTCGTAAAACCACAGCATCGGCACCGCGCACAGTTGCAGGCGGCGCCAGGCCGACGCGAACGAACGTCGCGCGACGAGCGATTCGGCGCGCGCGTTCATCGTATCGAACGGTTTTACGTCAGGCGGGATGTGGCGGCGCGGGACCATGCCATAGCTCGCCACGCGCGCCTGCGGCGCCAGCCCGGGCGCGGCGCACAGGATCGGCGCATCGTAATCCTTCCACGTTTCTTCGGGCCACTGCCAGTCGCGCGGCAACTGGCTGAACGCGCCAATGCGGCCGTTGAACATCTCGGGCGTCGGAGGATGGTAATTCACGCACATGGCTGCACTCCAAAAATATTTCTTATCGGTAATGATGCGTCACTGCTCAGCGGTACAAGTGTAAAATACCAGCGTCCTTTTTTTAGCATTCTACCCACGATGCCAGCCAGCCTGCCCTTCCTGCCCGAAAACGACGAAACCTCGCGTTTGGTCCTGGCCTACCCCTGGCACGCCACCGATCTCGGCCCGATCGACGCCTGGCCAAGCGTGCTCAAGACAACCGTCGCACTGATCATGGCCACGCCGACGCCGATCGCCACACTGTGGGGCCCGGACGGCTACATGATCTACAACGAGGCTTACGGGGTGATCGCAGGCGGGCGCCACCCAATGCTACTGGGCTCGAAAGTGCGCGAAGGCTGGCCGGAGGTGGCCGCGTTCAACGACAACGTGATGCGCGTTGGTCTGGCGGGCGGCACGCTGAGCTACCGCGACCAGGAACTCACACTGCACCGCGGCGGGCCGCCCGAGCAGGTCTGGATGAACCTCGACTATTCGCCGATCCGCGACGGAGATGGCATCGTCGCCGGCGTCATGGCGGTCGTGGTCGAGACGTCGAGCAAGGTCAAGGCCGAACGTCATATCCAGGCCGAGCGCGCGCGCCTGCACACGATGTTCGAGCAGGCGCCGGGCTTCATGTGCCTGCTGGACGGCCCCGAACACCACTACGCGCTCACCAACGACGCCTACCGCACGCTGACCGGCAGGCGGCCCCTGCTCGGCATGCCGGTGGCACAGGCCTTGCCCGAACTGGCCTCGCATGGCCTGGTCGAGCAGCTCGATCGCAGTTTCGCCGATGGCGCGGCGTTTCGCGCCGAAGGTGTCGAACTGGTACTGAACAATCCCGGCCAGGACGGGCCGACCAGCACCTTCATCGACGTCGTGCTGCAGCCGCTGCGCGACGCCGATGGCGCCCTGTTCGCCACCTTCGTGCTCGGCAACGACGTCACCGAGCGGGTGCACGCCGAGCGCGCGCTGCGCGCGAGCGAAACGCGCTTTCGCACCTTTGCGCAAGCGATGCCCAACCACGTGTGGGCGGCGCACGATGACGGCAGTGTCGACTGGATCAACGACCGCGTGCGCGAGTACGCCGGCTGCAGCACGTCGCCCGACGATGCGCTGGGCCTGGGCTGGCAGGCGATCGTGCATCGGGACGACATGGAACGCTACCGCGCCGTGTGGCAGGCCAGCGTGGCGACGGGCGCGCCGATCGACGCCGAAATCCGCCTGCGCCGCCACGACGGCCAGTACCGCTGGCATCTGGTGCGCGCCCACCGCTCCCCGGGCGAGGCCGGCGAAGCGTCGCTCTGGATCGGCAGCAGCATCGACATCGAAGACCAGAAGCGCGCGTCCGACGCACTGGCCTTGTCCAATGCAAGCCTGGAAGAGCGGGTCGAACGCCGCACCGCCGAACGTGACCGCATGTGGCGTCTGTCGAAGGACATCATGCTGGTGGCCGACCTGCATGCCACGCTGTTCGCCGTCAATCCGGCCTTCACGGCCATCCTCGGCTGGACCGAGGCCGAGGTGCTGGGCACGCCGATGCTGGCGCTCGTGCATCCCGACGACCGCGCCGTGACGGCGCAGCAGATGGAGGCGCTGCGGGCCGGTGGCCAGGTGTACCGCTTCGAGAATCGCTGGCAGCGCAAGAATGGCTCGTGGTGCAACCTGTCGTGGACCGCGTCGCCCGACCTGCAGTACGTACACGCCGTGGGCCGCGACATCAGCGCCGACCTGGCGCAGATGGACGTCATGCGCCGCACCGAGGCGGCATTGCGGCAGTCGCAGAAGATGGAAACGATCGGCAAGCTCACCGGCGGCGTGGCGCACGACTTCAACAACCTGCTGCAAGTCATCGGCGGCAACCTGCAACTCATCGCACGCCGCGCCGACGGCCTGCCCGAGATCCAGAAGCGCGTCCAGAACGCCATGAGCGGCGTCGAACGGGGCGCCAAGCTGGCCAGCTCCCTGCTGTCGTTCGCGCGGCGCCAGCCGCTCGAACCCAAGGCGGTCAAGATCGGGCGCCTGCTGGGCAATATGGACGACATGATGCGGCGCGCACTGGGTGAAGAGATCGACATCGAGATGGTGATCTCGGGCGGCCTGTGGACCACCGAGGTCGACCCGGCCCAGCTCGAGAACGCGATCCTGAACCTGGCGATCAATGCGCGCGACGCCATGGAAGGCGCCGGGCGCCTGACGCTCGAAGTGGCCAATGCGGCGCTGGACGCCACCTATTGCCTGGCACACCCGGAAGTCACGCCCGGCCAGTACGTGATGCTGGCCGTGAGCGACACCGGCAGCGGCATGCCGCAGGACGTGATCGACCAGGCCTTCGAGCCGTTCTTCTCCACCAAACCCGAAGGCAAAGGCACGGGCCTGGGCCTGTCGATGGTGTATGGCCTGGTCAAGCAATCGGGCGGTCACGTCAAGATCTACAGCGAGGTCGATGAAGGCACCACGATCAAGATCTACCTGCCCCGTTCCCTGCAGGTCGAGGATCACGCGGGCGAGCCGCTGCTGCAACCCGTCACGGGCGGCCACGAGACGGTGCTGGTGGTCGAGGACGACGAACAGGTGCGCCTGACGGTCGTCGACATGCTGACCGACCTGGGTTACCGCGTGCTGCGCGCCAACGACGCCAGCGCGGCGCTGACGGTGGTCGACAGCGGCATCCACATCGACCTGCTGTTTACCGACGTCGTGATGCCCGGGCCCCTGCGCAGCCCCGAGCTGGCCAAAAAGACGCGCGAGCGCTTGCCGAAGGTGGCGGTGCTGTTCACGTCGGGCTATACCGAGAACGCGATCGTGCACGGCGGCCGGCTCGACGCCGGCGTTGAACTGCTCGGCAAGCCATACACACGCGACAACCTGGCGCGCAAGGTGCGGCACGTGCTGTCGAACCAGCAGCAGAAGAATGCGCTGCTGGCGGCCAGTCTGCCGGCCACTGTGGCGGCGCCGGTGACGGCGAAGGCGCGCGTGCTGCTGGTGGAAGACGACGACGCCATCCGCGAGAACACGGCTGAACTGATGCGTTTTCTGGGGTACGAGGTGATGGAAGCGGCCGATGCCGAAGCCGCGCTGGACTTGCTGGACCAGGCGCCCGACATCGTGCTGACCGACCTGCACCTGCCGAAGATGCAGGGCGATGAACTGGCCCTGAAGGTCAAGGCGCGCCTGCCGCAGACGCGCATCGCGTTTGCCAGCGGGGCCAGTCAGGCGTCCAGCGTTGCCGATGCGATTCTGGCCAAGCCGTACGATGCGCAGCAGCTTCAGGCGTTGCTGGAGCGGCTGGCCTGACGCGGTGTTGATTGCTTACCGGATGACGTTGAAGTCAACGTTCACCGCGTGGACGGCGTAGCCGTCCACCCTACGTAATGACGAGGCAGCGTGGCTCAGTGCACCGCGCCCAACTGCCCGCGCAACGTGACGATGAACTTCTCCTTGTCGAACAGCGTCAACACATCCTCACGCCCGTCGATGCCGGGCACTTCGAGCACTTCGGCGCTGTCCTGGCGCATGTCTTGCGGGCCGTTCACGCGCAGCAGTTGCGGCGATGGGCGCCGCTGGGTGTCCGGCAGCGACAGGATGGTGTCGACGCGGTCGACGATCAGGCCGAACCGCTCGCCGTCGTGCTCGAGCACCAGGATGCGGCGCGCGGCATCGGTCGCCGGCGCGCCTGCCAAGGGCGCCATGCCGTACAACAGGCGCAGGTCGATCACGCACACCATCTGCTGGCGCACCTGCAGCATGCCGTGCACGCAGGCCGGCATGCCGGGCGGGCGGGTGACGGCGCCGTTGAAGTCGACGATCTCGCGCACCTGGCTGATGTCGGCGGCCCAGCCGGTGTCGAGCGAAAATGCCAGGTACACCTGGCGCGCACCGGTCATCTTGCGGGCAGCGCAGGCGGCGCCGGCTTCTTGTGCATACAGGCGGCGATGGCCGGCGCAGATGTCGCTCACTTCGGACTCCGAGAATAGATGGTCATGGGCCAGGAACAGGCTGTCGCCCAGTTCGGCGTTGGGCAGGCAGCCGCGGTACATCGCGCCGCGCGCGGTGCCCAGCAGCGGGATGGGCAGGATGTCGGTGTCGAAGTACGGACGGATGTCGTCGACCGCATCGACCAGCAGGCCCAGTTGCTCGTCGCCGACGCGCATGATCAGGACGCGCGCATCGAGGGGCTCGGACTGCGACGGGCCGCAACCAAGCAACGCGCCGAAATCGACCACGCCAACCGGCACGCCGCGCAGGTTCAGCCAGCCCTTGCACAGGCGGCCCACCATCACCGATGGCAGCAGTTCGGGCACGCGCATGATTTCCTGGATCGCTTCCATCGCCAGCGCGAAGCGCAGGCCGCCGACAGTGAACGAGATGCACTTGCGGCCCTGCGCCTGGCGCAGAAAGCGCATGCGCCAGGCGTCGCGCGCCACGCTGGCATGGGCGCGCACCTGCGGCACGTTATCGATCCGTACCAGCGCATCGGCGTCCAGCAGTTGCAGCACGCGCGCGCCATCGGCCAGCGTGATGGTGCCGGCGATGACGCCGCGCGCAGCGTCCTGTTGCCAGTGCAGGCCAGCGCGCTGCTCGGGCCGCACGCGCAGCACTTCGCCGGTGGCGTCGAACACGAGGCCGACCTGGATGTCGTCGACGTCGATGATCACCACGCGCTGCTCGCCCGTCACACCGGGTGCAGCCGCGTCAAAGATGCGGCCCAGATTCAGCAGCGGGATCGCTGCGCCGCGCAGCGTGAAGATGCCCTCCAGGCAGCGTGGCGACAATGGGATCGGCGTGATCCGCGCCGGCATGCCCACCACTTCGCGCACGTTCAGTGCCGGCAGTGCGAACTCCTGGCCGGCCAGGAAGAACGTCCCTATCACTTCCATGCCGGCTGCTTCGCGCAGCACGCGCGCAGCCCCGGCCATCTGTTGTTCGATGGCCGTCACGGCCGCGTGAACATCAGTCATCGTTGCAGTCTCCATATTCATGCTGCCAGCGCCTCCTGTTCGCGCGCGATGCGCACCACGCTGAATGTCTGTTGATCGCAATCGATCGACAGGCGCCGGCCCTGCGAGCCGCCCACGTCCTGGAAGCTCACCTGCAGACCGCGCAGCGACAAATGCGAACGGGCCGCTTCGATATTGCGGGTGCCGACCGCGCCGCCCACCGGGCGCAGGTTCAGCATGCGCGCGCCGCCGGCGATGACGACGTCGACTTCGTCGTACTGCTCGCGCCGCACGCCCATCATCGCCAGCAGGCGCGGCACGGCGGCGCTCACGTAACGGGCCGAGCCCTCGCCGGCTTCCACGCCATCGGGCAGGAAGCAGTGCGCCAGGCCGCAGCGGCCCTGCTTGCGCCAGATCATGCCGATCCCGACGCAGGAGCCGAGCAGCGCGGTCAGGACCTGGTGGCCGTGGCCGATCTGCATCTGGCCGGACAGTACATGCGACATCTGGCTCAGGCTTTGCATACTCATGATGGTTCTCCGCCGATACGATAGACATGGGCCTGCTCGAACGCGAACGCGGTCTGCAGGCGGGTGATGGATTCCTGTTCGCCCAGGACCAGGCGGGCACTTGGTCCCATCGCGGCCCGGGCGCCGGCCAGCACCTGCTGCTGGTGCTCGGCGTCGAAATAGATCAGCACATTGCGCAGCATGACGAGGTCGAACGCGGCGCCCTGTGGCGGGCGGCCCAGCAGGTTGTGCTGGTCGAAGCGCACGTGCTGCGCGACGGCTGGATCGACTTGCACGCCGTCGCCATGCGCGACCAGGTACTTGCGAAACAGGGCCGGACGATCGGCCTCGAAGCGTGCCACGCTGCGGCCGCGGTAGGCGCCGGCGCGCGCCGTGGCCAGCGCTGCATGCGAGATGTCGGTGCCGAGGATCTCGAAACGCAGGCCGGGTGCGTGCGCCTGGAATTCGAGGCAGCTCATGGCCAGCGAATAGGCCTCTTCACCGGTGGCGGCAGCGGCCGACCAGATGCGCAGCGGCGCAGCGCGGCCCTGCGCCGCGAACGCCGGCAGGAAGGTCTCCGACAGCCAGGCCCAGACGGCCGGCGTGCGGAAGAACACCGTGTCGTTGGTGGTGACCGAGTCGATGAACGACGTGACCTCGGTGCGGTCGCTGGCCAGGCGCTCGATATAGCCGGCCCACGAGGCGATGCCCAGCGCGCGCAGGCGCGGGAGCAGGCGCCCCTGCAGCAGCACGCGCTTGTGCTCGTTCATCGCGATGCCCGTGTGCTGGCGCACCAGGGCGATCAGGGCGGAAAAATGGTCGTCGCGCAGTTCCATGGCCGTTTCCTCGTGCTTCAGACCACGAAGCGGGCGACAGTGTTGTTCAGATGGGTCGCGTGCTCGTTCAGGCCCTCGGTCGAACGGGCGATGCTGTCGCACGAACCGGCCGACCGCTCGGTTTCCTGGGCGATGTAGAGGATCGCGGCCGAGACTTCCTTGGCCGTGAGCGACTGCTCGCTGGCGCTGTCGGAGATCTCGGCGATCGCCAGCGAGGTCTTGCCGACGCCACTGGTGATGCGGTCGAACGCTTCGCTGGCCTGGCGCGAGATTTCGCTGCCCTGCGCCACGCGGCGCACCGATTCATTGATCAGCTTCGAGATTTCCTTGGTCGCCTGCGACGAGCGCTCTGCCAGCTTGCGCACTTCGTCGGCCACGACCGAGAAGCCCAGGCCGTGCTCACCGGCGCGCGCCGCTTCGATGGCCGCATTGAAGGCGAGCATATTGGTCTGCCCGGCGATCTCGCCGATGACCTTGACAATCTCGCCAATGTCTTCGGACGACTGGTTGATCATCGCCATCGCTTCGATCGAGCGGGCAATCGCCTTGGCGCCGATTTCCGCTTCGTCGCGGGTCGACTGGGCCAGGCTGTTGGCTTCCTGCGTGCTACGGGCAATCGTGTTGATCGAGGCGGTCAGGCCGTCCACCGAGGCGTTCATCTGCTCGACCGTCGCGCCCAGCGCCTGGGCACTGGCGGCCACCGTGTTGGAGCGGTCGGCAATCGTGCGCGACGAGACATTGAGCTTGCCGGCGGCCGAGACGGCGTCGCCGATCACGCCGCGCAGGTCGCCGATCATCTTCATCACGCCACGGCCCAGTTCGTCGAGGGGCTCGGCGCCACTGGTGTCGATCGTGCCGGTCAGGTCGCCGGCCGAGGCGCGCGCCACCTGTTCCAGCAGCAGACCGACCTTGCGGCGCTCGTCTTCGGCGCGCTGGACGGCAGCTTCTTCGAGCATCACCTGGGCGGTGATGTCGGTGGCGAACTTGACGACTTTGACCGGCTTGCCGTTGGCGTCGAAGATCGGGTTGTAGGTCGCCTGGATCCACACGGTCTTGCCGTTGTTGCCGTGGCGCTTGTAGCGGCCGGCGTCGAATTCGCCGCGGTTGAGCTTGCCCCAGAAGCGGCGATAGGCCGCGCTCGACGCATATTCGTCGTCGCAGAACACGCGGTGGTGTTCGCCGCGCACGTCTTCCAGCGCGTAGTCGAGCAGGTCGAGGAAGTTGGCATTGGCGTCGAGCAGCACGCCGCTCATGTCGAATTCGACCACGGCCTGTGCGCGGCCGATGGCCGACACGAGGCCGGTCGTCTCGGCGGCGCGCACTTTCTCGGCCGTGATGTCGGTGGCGAACTTGATGATCTTGGCGACGCGCCCCGAGCTGTCCTTGACCGGATTGTAGGACGCGTTGATCCAGAATTCGCGCCCGCCCTTGGCGATGCGCTTGTATTCGGCGCGGTCCGACTTGCCGGCGCCCAGGTCTTGCCAGAAACGGGCATAGGCCGGCGAATCGATCAGCTCGCGCTCGCAGAACATCGAGTGATGGCGCCCTGCCAGCTCGGCGTCCGTGTAACCCGTCACGCTCAGGAAGTTGTCGTTGGCGCGCAGGATGTTGCCATTCAAATCGAATTCGACGATGGCCTGGGCGCCGTCGAGCGCCGAGTAGATCGCACGCAGGTCTTGCAGTGCGTCAGGCGATTCCAGATAGATCGTTTCCATAAATTCAGTGAGATAGGTGAATAAGGGCGCTGCGGGCGACGACGCAACGGGTGCATGTCTGCATCATCCGTCATTTCGCACAAACAGTAAATCCAGCAAAGTCAGAGTATTGATTCTGCCTGATTTATTGTTGCCTTAAAACAACAACTTTCCCTGTTACAGGTGAGAAGCCCCATTTTTTAGACGAGCAGACGCCTTAAGCCCGTGTTCTACATGTTCCCTCTGAGCAACCAAATAAGTCAAAACGAAATATTTTTCTTGAGAAATTCAGTAAAGACGATAAAATTCCCCACATCAACAATCCAGTAAAAACGAAACCATGACCACTTCCAACCCTCTCCGTTTGACTGAAACGCATCCCCTGTCCATGCGCATCGTGATGATCCTGCTGTTCTGGATCACGGTGCTGGCCGGTACGAAGGTGTTTGCTGCCGATACGCAGGCAGTCGATGTACGTCTGCAAGCCTTCCAGGTCGTCACCCAGGACAAGGGCGGCGAAAAGCTGGTGCCTGCCATTGAGGCCAATCCTGGCGACACGATCGAATACCAGGTCACCTACCAGAACCACGGCAAGTCGACCGCAAAGGGGGTGGCGGCAACGCTGCCGGTACCGGACGGCGCGATGGTCTACCTCGACGGCAGCGCCGCCCCGAAAGCGGTCCAGGCCAGTCTCGATGGCAAGCAGTTCAGTCCCCTGCCCCTGACCCGCGAAGTGATGCGCAACGGTCGCCGCACCGTCGAGCCGGTCCCGCCCGAGCAATACCGCTTCCTGCGCTGGGAGCTGGGCGATCTCGCGCCCGGCAAGGCCGCAACCGTGACTTCGCGCATGCGTGTCGCCGTCCCGCCGTCGGCCAGGCTCGCGCGCTCCTGACCCGTTGATTTCCTGACGTTTCGGCGTCGCTCTGCAACACTGTGCAAATAGTTGTCTTTTTATTAACAAAAAACCCAGATCACCCTGTTCGATTCTGACTCACGCAAGTCCCATTACAAGGAAGCAGCCATGAAAACCCATCTCAAGCTCGTCGCCGCAGCAGCGCTGCTGGCAACCGCCAACGGCGCCTACGCCGCCACTGCGGCCGGCACCCAGATCACCAACCAGGCCACCGCCACCTATAACGATTCCACCGGCACCAAGACGGTCCAGTCGAACACCGTGATCACGACCGTGCAGCAGGTCGCCAGCCTGACGATGCCGGCCGGTACCGCCAAGAGCGCCGGCGCCGGCACCTCGGTCACCTACGCCCACAGCGTGACCAACACCGGTAACGGCAGCGATACCTTCGCCCTGTCGCAAACCAACACCGGCACGCTGAACATGACCGGCGTCGTGTTCTATGCCGACGCCAATGGTGACGGCGTGGCCGACAATGCGATCCCGATCACGAGCACCGGCCCGCTGGCTGCCGGCGCCACCTTCCGCTTCGTGGCCGTCGCCGCGCTGCCGGCCGGCGCCGCCAACGGCACCACCAACGTGCTGACCGTCCGTGCCACCAGCGGCTTCAACGGCGCGGTCACCGCCGCCAGCATCGACACCACCACCGTCTCGGCCGGCGCCGTGATCGACATCACCGCCAACTCGGCCGGCGCCGGTGCACCGGGCGCAGGCCCGGGCGTCGAAGCCGCTGCCGTGGAAACCAAGACCACGACCGCAGGCACGATGACCTCGTTCGTCCTGTTCCTGAACAACACCGGTGGCAGCCCCGACACCTTCAATCTGCAGGCGAGCACCGACGGCACGTTCGGCACGCAAGTCCTGCCAACGGGCTGGACCGTGGTGTTCAAGGACGCCAACGGCGCGGTCATCACCAACGCCACCGTTGCCGCCGGCGCCAATGTGCGCGTGACCGCCGAAGTGACGCCGCCAGCCGGCACCGCACCAGGCACGACCGACCTGTACTTCCGCGCCATCTCGGGCACCACCGGCGTGGCCGACCGCATCCACGAAGCCGTCACGGTCGCCGCTGCCGATTCGCTCGTCGAACTGGTCAAGACCCAGGCGCTGGACGCCAACTGCGACGGCACCGCCGATACCGCCTTCAGCAATGCACCGATCACGTCTGGCGCCGTGCCGGGTGCCTGCATCCGCTACCAGATCGTCGGCACCAACAAGGGCGTGACCGTCATCAACTCGATGGTCATGACCGACACGATCCCGGCCAACACGACCTACCACGCCGGCGCCCCGGCCAACACGCTGCTGGGTTCGATCCTGGCGCCGGCCGCCGGCCTGGTCGGCAGCGTTTCGGCGACTGTCGGCAATCTGGCCCCGGGCCAGTCGAACACGATGGCCTTCGGCGTGAAGATCGACTAAGTACACCAACGTACACCATTGCCACACCAACGCAGCGCCGCTCCGGCGGCGCTGCCTTCGAATTCCCAGACTCCCGCGCGCGCCATGACGACCTTCCTCCGACACCTCGTATTTCTCTGCATGAGCTTTGTCCTGTGGTTGTCCTGCGACGCGGGCGCCGCCATCAACAACCGTGCCAGCGCGACCTTCGTCGGCGCGGCCGGCACCAGCATCACCATCGAATCGAATACCGTGCGCGCCGTGCGCCCCGATTCGATCACGTATTTCACCTCGGCCGCCTACAGCCGCGTGGCGCGTGCGACCGAGCTCAACGGCAACCTGTTCCTCCAGGTCGATGCCGCCGAGTGCAACACCGACAAAAATGTTGCCGAGCAGGTCAGCGTGACACTGGTCTCCACGCTGACTGGCGACCGGCAAGCGTTCCCGGCGCGCGAGACGGGCGCCGACACCGGCGAATACCGCTTCAGCGCCGTCGCCGCGAGCCACAACGACGACGACGACCACGAGGACGACGCTAACGACGGCATCATCGAAGTCATGAAGAACGACACCCTGCTCGCCACCGTCGAAGGCTGCGGCAGCGGCATGATCCAGACCGCGATCCTGGTCGACCCGATCGGCATCGTCTACGACAGCCGCAGCAACCTGCCGCTACCAGGTGCGACCGTGACCCTGATCGACATCAGCGGCGCCGGCAACGGCGGCGCGCCAGGTGCACCGGCCCGCGTATTCGGCGTGGATGGCGTCACGCCGGCGCCCAGCACCGTCATCACCGATGGCGGCGGCATGTACCAGTTTCCACTGGTGGCACCGAGCCTGTACCGCCTGCAGGTGACCCCGCCGTCGAACTACGGCTTCCCGTCGAAACGCGCCATCGGCGAACTGCCCGCGGGCCGCACGACCAACCTGTATGGTTCGTTCGGCGGCGAGTTCATCGTCAGCGAAACCTCGGGCGTGGTCACGATCGACGTGCCGCTCGACCCGATCCCGGGCGTGCTGTACGTGGAAAAGAACGCGTCGCGCGCCATCGTCGAAGTGGGCGACGTGCTCGATTACACGGTGCGCGTCCACAACACCGCCGAACAGGCGCTGGTGGATGTCGTGGTCGAAGACCGCCTGCCGGCCGGCTTTTCTTTCGTGCCAGGCACGCTGCGCATCGATGGCGCGCTCGTGACCGACCGGTTCGAGAACCGCGGCCCGACGCTGCGCATTCCCCTCGATACGCTGGCCGCGAAATCGAACCGCGTGCTGCGCTACCGCGTGCGCATCGGCGGCGGCGCGCTGCAGGGCGACGGCATCAACCGCGCCCAGGCCACCAGCGGCGCCCCGCTGGCCCTGGTCTCGTCGGTGGCCGCGGCCAAAGTCAAGGTCGAAGCCGGCATCTTCAGCAGCAAGGGCTTCATCCTGGGCGACGTGTTCGCCGACTGCAATGTCAATGGCCAGCGCGACCTGGGCGAGCCGGGCATTCCCGACGTGCGCATCTACCTGGAAGACGGCAGCTTCTCGCAGACCGATGCCGACGGCCGCTACAGCTTCGCCGACGTTACCCCGCGCACCCACGTGGCGAAAGTCGACCTGAGCACGATGCTGGCCGGTCAGCTGGCCGTGCTGTCGAACCGCAATGCGGGCGACGCCGGCAGCCGCTTCGTCGACCTGAAGGACGGCGAACTGGCGCGCGCCGATTTCGCGCTGAGCGGCTGCAATCCCGACGTGCTCGAGGCGATCAAGGCCCGGGCCGCCCGCCTGCGCGCCGTGCTGGCCTCGGCCGCCGTGCTGACCGCCCCAGGCCCGGCCGCAGCAAAAGCCGCGCCCGAGCTGGACCTGGCCACCGTGACCAACCGCCTGGGCTTCGTCGGCCTGACCGACGGCGCGATCCTGCCGCACGCCCAGCCGACCATCCGCGTCAAGGGCGGCGCCGGTTCGAGCTTCACGCTGCTGGTCGATGGCGTGGCCGTGGACGACAGCCATATCGGCAAGCAGGACACGGTGGCGGCGCAGGCGCTCGAGCTGCGCGACTATGTCGGCGTGACCCTGAAGCCCGGCCACAACCTGATCGAAGTGCGCGAAACCGACAGCTTCGGCAACCCGCGCGGCAGCAGCGTCGTCGACGTGGTCGTGCCGGGCGCCCTGGCGCGCCTGTCGGTCGCCCCGCTCGCCGAATCGGCGCCGGCCGACGGCCGCTCGCTGGCGATGGTCGCCGTGCGCCTCGAAGACGCCCATGGCGTGCTGATCGCCGAACGCACCCCGGTCACGCTGGACGCCAGCGCCGGCCAGTGGGACCAGCCCGACCTCGATCCACGCGAGCCAGGCCACCAGGTCTTCGTCGAAGGCGGCAGCGCCGAATTCGCCCTGCGCACGGCGCCGGACGCCGGCGAAGCCCGCCTGCAAGCCACCAGTGGCCTGCTGCGCGCGAAGAACACGCTGCGCTTTTTGCCAGCCCTGCGCCCGATGGTGGCGGCCGGCGTCGTCGAAGGCGCCTTCAGCCTGAACCGCAGCCGCGGCAATACCGCGACGCCGCTGCGCGATTTCGATGGCTTCGAAGACCGCCTGCGCCATGTGGCCGGGGGCGAGACCGTCAATGCCGGCGCCCGCGCCGCGATGTTCGCCAAGGGCCAGATCGGCGCCGATACGCTGCTGACCATGTCGTATGACTCGGACAAGGACACCGAACCGAAGATGTTCCGCGACATCAACCCGTTTGCGTTCTACCCGACCTACGGCGACGACGCGCGCCGCGGCTTCGAGGCGCAATCGGCCGGCCGCCTGTACGTCAAGGCCGAGCGCAACCGCTCGTACGTGATGTTCGGCGACTTCGTGCCGCCGGGCGTCACCGCGGCGCGCAACCTGGGCGCCTACAACCGCAACCTGACGGGCCTGCGCCAGCACGCCGAACTGGATGGCCTGACAGTCGACTCGTTCCTCAGCTACGACAGCACCCGTCAGATGGTCGAAGAATTTGCCGCCAACGGCACCTCGGGCCCGTTCCTCACCGGCGGCGGCCTGATGGTCATCAACAGCGAGCGCATCGAAATCATCGTGCGTGACCGCGACCAGACCGGCGTGATCCTGTCGCGCCGCGCCCTGGTGCGCTACGTCGACTACGACATCGATCCGCTCAGTGGCCGTATCCTGCTGCGCGCCCCGGTGCCGAGCCTGGACGAGAACCTGAACCCGGTCAGCCTGCGTCTGGCATACGAAGTCGACCAGAACGGTGCGCGCTTCCTGGTCGGCGGAGTCGCTGCCCAGTACCAGATCGGCAGCCACGTCGAGGTCGGCGCCAGCGCCGTCGAAGACCGCAATCCGGCCGCCCCGACCCGCCTGGTGAGCGTCAACGCCAGCGTCAAGCCGGACGAAAAAACTGTCGTCATCGTCGAAGCGGCGCAGATGGAAAAAGCCGGCCTGTCGGGCCGCGCCGCACGCTTTGAGGCCAACCGCACCGACGGCAAGCTCGAGAGCCGTCTGTTCCTGGGCCGCGCCGACGCCAATTTCGACAATCCATCGGCCAATCTGCCGAAAGGCCGTACCGAAGGCGGCGCCAATGTGCGCTACCGCTTCACCGAGCGCACCAGCGTCGGCCTGGAAGGCCTGCACACGGCCGACCTGACCACCGACGCCACCCGCAACGGCGTGCAGCTCTTCGCCGGCTACGCGTTCGAAAATGGCCTGCAAGCCGAAGTGGGCATGCGCCATTCACGTGAAGAAGGCGGCGCCGGGGTCATCGTGGCCCAGCCCGACCTGACCAGCGTGCGCGCCAAACTGGGCATGCAGATCCCTGGCCTGCCGCAGGCCGGCGTGTTCGTCGAAGGCGAACAGGATATCCACGACAATGGCCGCCGCATGGTGGCACTGGGCGGCGACTACCGTTTTGCCGGCGGCAGCCGCGTGTACGGCCGCCATGAACTGATCAGCAGCCTGGGGTCAACCTATGCGCTGAATCAGGGCCAGCAGCGCCACGCCACCGTGTTCGGCGTCGACACCGACTACATGCACGACGGCCGCGTGTTCTCGGAATACCGCGCCGGCGGCACCTCGCCAGCGGGCACCGTGACCGGCGAGCGCCAGGCCGAAGCAGCCCTGGGCTTGCGCAATCTGTGGACGCTGGGCGACGGCGTGCGCGCCAACACCAGCTTCGAACGCGTCAAGGTGCTCTCGGGCGCCAACAACAACGAAGCGATCGCGCTGACCGGCGCCATCGAAGTGAGCCGCCATCCGACCTGGACCGGTAACGCCCGTCTCGAACTGCGCCACGGCGCCGACAGCGACGGCCTGCTCTCGACGCTGGGCCTGGCCTACAAGATCGACGACAGCTGGACCTTCCTGGGCAAGAATACGCTGGCCGCGACCCGCTCGAATGCCAGCAAGACGATGCGCGTGACCGAGCTGCTGCAAAGCGGCGTGGCCTACCGCGCGCTGCAGTCGATCGGCCTGAACGGCCTGGCCAAGTACGAGTACAAGCTCGAACGCGACGACGGCCTGGCTGACCTCAAGCGCGCCGTGCACGCCGTCTCGGTCGGCGCCAACTGGCAGCTACGCACTGACACCACGGTCAGCGCCCGCTACGCCGCCAAGATGGCAATGGACCAGTCGAGCGGCTTGTCGAACCGCACGGTCAGCCACCTGGTGGCCGGCCGCGTGACCCACGAGATCAATGCCGACTGGGACATCGGCGCCACCGCGCAGATGCTGATGGACCGCGACACGCGCGGCCGCCAGTACGCCGCCGGCATCGAGGCGGGCTACCAGCTGCAACGCAATATGTGGGTCTCGGCCGGCTACAACCTGCTCGGCTTCAAGGAACGCGACCTGGCCGGCGCCGACGCCACTGCCAAGGGCGTGTACTTCCGGGTACGCATGAAGTTCGACGAGAACACGCTGCAAGGCCTGCTCTCGGGCGACCTGCTCAAGTAATCAAGGATACCGACATGACTTTCGCACTGCTCCCGTCCCGCCTGCGCCACGCCTGGCTGAGCGTCTTCGTTGCCCTCGCCTGCCTGCTCGGCACGCTGCCCGCCAAGGCCGACTGCACGGTAACCGGCGCCTGCATCACCGCCGGCCCGCGCCTGGCCAGCGTCGACACCGGCAAGAGCGCCCTGCTCGGCCCGCTACTGGGCGGCATGCTCGGCACCGGTACATCACTCAATGCGGTGGACTGGAACGCACTGGCCGGCGGCAACCTGAACCTGCTCAATTTCCTGAACGTGCTCAAGACCGACCTGGGCGTATCGACCCCGGCGCAGGCTTTGAGCGCCAACGTCACGCTGGTGCAGATCGCCAACGCGCTGGCAGTCGAGGCGCAGGCCGAGGCCAAGCCGCAGCTGGCCGGTGCGTTGTCCGGCCTGGCCTCGCAACTCAATGGCGTGGGCGGCACCGTGCGCCTGGGCGACCTGCTCAAGGTCACGGCGGACACCGGGTCGCTCGGCACCAGCACGATCAATGCGCTGGACATGTTCACTGGACTGGTCCAGCTGTACAACCGCCGCAACGTGCTGACCACGCCGCAGCCGGTCGGGATTTCGGGTGGTCTCTTGGGCGCGACTGGCGTGGTCAACAACCTGCAACTGTATGCGCAGGTGATCGAGCCGCCGGTGTACGTGTGCGGGCCGACCGGTTCGACCTTCCATTCGGCCGCGATCCGCCTCAAGCTCAAGATGGACCTGGTGTCACTGACGCCGGCCACCGATTCGCTGCTCGGTACGGGACTGCTGCAAAGCGCGTCGGTCGGCATCGGCAAGCTGGACGTGTATGTGGAAGTCGCGCGCGGCCAGGGCAGCCTTTCCGCCGTGAGTGCCGCGACCAAGGCCGTCACGCTGCAGGTGGCGCCGGGCGTGTCGGACATTTTCATCGGCAAGATCGACGACAGCGTGTTCTTCAACCGCAGCCGCGCGATTCTCGACTCGGACGTCGACTTCGGCACGATCGGATCGCTGCGGGCCGCCGCGCTGGGGCTGCTGCCGGTCGATATTGCGCTCGACATCAAGAGCATCGTGCGTGGCCAGGCGCCGTTCTCGACGAGCGTGACGATGTCGGGCACGTTCCCGCAGACGCGCACCGTGACCTCGAGCACGACCTTCATCACGAATGCGGCCAACAGCCTGGCGACGAACCTGCAGATTCGCAGCATGCCGACCCTGGGGCTGTTGCAGGGCGCGGTCGAACCGCTCGTCAAGACGCTGGTCAAGAACGTGGTCAGCCCGCTGATCGCGCCGGTGCTCACGGGCGTGGCCGATCCGCTGCTCAAGCTGCTCGGCATCGGCCTGGGCGAAATCGTGGTGACAGTCGAAGGCATTTGCCAGACCTGCGACGACTTCAAGCTGACCAAGGCAGTGGACAAGGCCAACGCCACGCCGGGCAGCACGATCCTGTACACGATCACGTTCGAAAACAGCGGCACCACCACGCTGACGCAGTTGAAGATCGAAGACACCACGCCGGCCTTCACGACCTATGCCGACAGCAGCTGCGGCACCCTGCCCTCGGGCCTGGCCTGCGCGGTGGCCGCCAAACCCGACGTGGGCGCCAATGGCAAGATCGAATGGGGCATCACCGGCACGCTGGCGCCGGGGGCCAGTGGCACCGTGACAGTGACGGTAAAAGTACAATAATGCACCGCTGTTCATGACCGCAAGTTACAATATAGAAACGAGTTATCACGTTTCACTATCGTAATTTGTGATAATTTGATAGATTGTTGACTTGCCTATGTGTATTCGTTACGCATCCAGGTGGCTGGATCCCGCAATTTCCGATGCGCTGTCGCCCTTGCGACACGCAACGGAGTGGATCGTCGGCCCCCCGGTCGGGAGGCTTTTAACCACCTGCACAATTCTATTTCATGATATCGCACAGCAGCCCAGCGTCGGCGCCGACCGACCCCGCTTCCGCAGAAGTCTGCTCGACCAAGGAGGCGGCGAGCCTGCTTGGCGTGTCGCACCGGACCGTGCAACTCTGGGTCGAAAGCGGCGTGCTGCAAGCCTGGAAAACCGCCGGTGGCCACCGCCGTATCCTGCTCACCTCGGTACACCGCCTGGTTGCGCAACGCAATCATGCAGTAACCGGCGGTCAACCTCCACCGGCGTCCCCTGCCCGGTCAGCGCCTGCCGGCCGGCGCATCGTGATGGCCGACGACGACGCAACGCTGCTGCGCCTGTACGAGCTGGAAATGTCGGGCTGGGGCCTCGACGCCCAGCTGATCAAGGCGCGCGACGGCTTCGATGCGCTGATCCGGATCGGCGAAGCGCGGCCCGACCTGTTGATCAGCGACTTGAACATGCCGGGCATGGATGGTTTCCGCATGGTTCGTACACTGCGCGCCGACCCGCGCTATGGCAATATGGCAATCATCGTCATCAGCGGCCTCGACCCTGCAACCATCAGGTCGATGGGCCTGCCCGATGACATCCCGGTATTTGCCAAGCCGGTGCGCTTCCCTGAACTGCGCGCCCGGATCGAACGCATCTTCAGTGACATCGACGGGGCGGCTGCGCGCGCCTGACAGGATCAACATCATGCATTCCGAGCCGGACCGACACCCCCTTGTTGCCCCGACTTTGCCTGCCCCGCAATCCATCCCCCAGTCCGACCAGGCCCGCGTGCGCGCGCTGCACGAACTCGCCCTGCTCGACACCCCGCCCGAAGAACGGTTCGACCGCATCACGCGCCTGGCCTGCCGCCTGCTCGGCGTGCCCATTTCGCTGATCGCGCTGGTCGACGCCGACCGCCAGTGGTTCAAGTCGCGCGTAGGGATCGACCTGCACGAGACCACGCGTGTGACCTCGTTCTGCACCCACACCATCGAGCACGAAAATGGCCTGGTGATCGACGACGCGCGCCTCGATCCCCGCTTTGCCCATAACCCGTTCGTCACCGGTGCGCCGGACGTGCGCTTCTATGCCGGCATTCCGCTGGCCGCGCCGGACGGCAGCCGGGTTGGCGCGCTGTGCGTGATCGACCGCGAGGTACGCCATTTCGATGACGAGCAGATGGCCACGCTGCGCGACCTGGCCGCCATCGCCGGCGACGAATTGCGTGCGCGGCCGGCAGGTCGCCCTGCGCCCGAAGGCTGGGAAAAGGCGCTGGTCGCCCACCTGCCCGACGGCATCCTGATGCTCAATGCGCAAGGCAATATCGTGGCTGCGAACCCGGCAGCCGAGAAGCTGTTCGGCGCGACCGGCCCGCTGCTGGCCGGCCGCCCGCTGCGCGAACTGATGGACGAAGACCTGCTGCGCCTGCGCCGCTCGGGTCACCTGCGCGAAGGCGCGCGCTACGAGGCGCTGGCGCGGCGTCTGGACGGCAGCCGCTTCCCGGTCGAGTTTTCGTATTGCCGCATGATGTGGGCGGCGCGCCCGAAGTTTGCCGTGACGGTGCGCGACATTTCGCAGCGGCGCGCTACTGAAGAACGCAACCGCGCCATCGATGAACGGCGCCGTCGCCACTTTGCCACCGCAACCCACGAACTGCGCACGCCGATGTCGAGCGTGCTGGGTTTTTCGGAACTACTGCTCAAGCGCGACTTTGACCCGGTCGTCAGCCGCGAGCTGGTGGAAATCATCCACCGCGAATCCGGCCGCCTGGTCGGCCTGGTCAACCAGATGCTCGACCTGGCGCGGATCGAAGCGGGCGGGCGGGACGAACTGAAGATCGACGCTGTCCCCGTGGACGATCTGGTGAGCCGGACGCTGGCATCCCTCGAGGGCCTCGGCCAGGCACACCGCGTCAGCACCGACATCGCGCCCGGCCTGCCGCCACTGGCGGCCGATGCCCAGAAGATGCAGCAGGCGCTGACCAATATCGTCAGCAACAGCATCAAGTATTCAGCCCCCGGCACGCCGATTTCGCTGCGCGCCGCGCCCGAACAGTGGGGCGAACGGCCGATGGTGGCAATCCGCGTGCGCGACCGCGGTATCGGCATGACGCCCCAGCAGCAGGCCCAGGTCTTCGACGCTTTCTATCGCGTGGACAGCGATTCGTCAGCGCCAGGCAGCGGCCTGGGGTTGACGATCCTGAAGGAGATCGTCGATCTGCACGGCGGGCGCATTGCGCTTGAATCCGAGGCCGGCGTCGGCACTGAAGTCACCCTCTATCTGCCGGTGGCCAATACCGGTGACGGGCCAGCATCGGCCGGTCGGTAAGGCTGGTGTTGCAAGTGCCCATCAGTGACGACGAGACCGTCCGGTTTGCCTTGACAGCCCAATTCGAACCGGTAAAATCAGCAAATATGAAAATTGCCGACCGTCAAGAAAATACTGAGCCCGCCTGTGACCGGTCGGCCTTCTGCACCACCCGGCTAGCGGCCGAGCGGATCGGCGTCTCGCACCGCACGGTGCAGATGTGGGTCGAGAACGGCGCGCTGCAGGCATGGAAGACGGCGGGCGGCCATCGCCGCATCACCAATGCCTCGGTCGAGCGCCTGCTCGACGGGCGTCGCGCCGTTCTTGCTCCACCGCCCGCCATGGCGAGCAGTGCCCGCCCGATCCTGCCGCTGGGCCCCGCGCGCACGGTACTGATTGTCGACGACGACGCGACCCTGCTGCGCCTGTACGAACTGGAAATCGAAACCTGGGGCATGGATCTCGCCGTGCGCAAGGCGAGCAACGGCTTCGAAGCCATGATGTGCATCGGCCAGGCGCGCCCCGATATCCTGGTAAGCGACCTGCGCATGCCGGGCATGGACGGCTTCGGCATGATCCGCAGCCTGCGCGGCAATCCGGCCACCGCGTCGATGCCGATGGTGGTCATCAGCGGCATGGACAAACCGACCGTGCTGGCGATGGGCCTGCCCGACGATGTACCTTACCTGACCAAGCCGGCGCCGCTCGCGGCCCTGCGCGCCGCAGTGACATCGGCGCTGCCACCGGCGCCCTGAGACCGATCCCGCAGGACCCCATAATGAACGAGACGCCGACAAACCTCCACCCCACTCCTGGTTCTGCCCCCCTGCCGCCGGATGAAGCGCGGCGCCACGCGGTGCTGCTCGACCTGAATCTGCTCGACACGCCGCCACAAGCGTCGTTCGACCGCATCACGCGCATGGCCACGCACCTGTTCAAGGTGCCGATCGCGCTCGTGAGCCTGGTCGACACCGACCGCCAGTGGTTCAAGTCGCGCGTGGGCGTGGCGCTGACCGAGACGCCGCGCTCGGTGTCCTTCTGCGCGCACGCCATCCTGCAGGACGACGTGATGGTGGTGCGCGACGCCCGCGCCGACGCGCGCTTTGCCAACAACCCGCTGGTGCGCGGCGAGACGGCGGCGCGCTTCTACGCCGGTTCGCCGATCGACGTCGGGGACGGCATGCGGATCGGCACGCTGTGCATCATCGACAGCGTACCCCGCGAATTTTCCGACGCCGACCGCGCCATGCTGCGCGACCTGGCGGGCATGGTGGCGGGCGAAATCGCCACCATCGAGCTGCGCGCCGCCTGCGAGCGTGAGCGCAGCAGCGCGCGCACACTGCGCACGCTGCTCGAACACCTGCCCGACGCCGTGCTGCTGCTCGACGCCGTGGGCCGTATCCTGTCGTGCAATCCGGCAGCCGAGGCGTTGTTCGGCTCGCCCTGCACCGTCCTGACTGGCCAGTCGTCGGCCCTGCTGATCGGCATGGCGCCGCAGGTCGTCTCGCACCACGAGGGCACTGCCCGCCGCGTCGATGGCAGCAGCTTTGCGGCCGAAATCTCGATTGCCGAAATGACGCTCGACGGGCATGTGCACCTGGTGGCCACCGTGCGCGACATGGACGGCCTGCGCGCGGAGCGCGAACGGGTGCGCGCCGCCAACCAGCGGCGTCACGACTACTTCCGCACCGCCAGCCACGAATTGCGCACGCCGATGGCCAGCATCCTCGGGTTTTCGGAGCTGCTCCTCAAGCGCGAGTTCGATCCGGCCACCGGGCGCGAGCTGATCGACATCATCCACCGCCAGGCCACGCGCCTGATCGGCCTGGTGAACCAGATGCTCGACCTGGCGCGCATCGATGCGGGCGGCGCGGCGCAGTTGCAGCCAACCTTGCTCGACCTGGCCGACATGATGGCCAGGATCCAGGGCGCGCTGGCCAACGACGCGCACGCCGCACGGATCGCGCTGGCCGTGGCGCCCGGCCTGCAGCCCGTGACGGCCGACGCCGCGCGCGTGCAGCAGGCGCTGGGCAATATCGTGAACAATGCGCTGGCCTACTCGGCGCCGGACAGCATTGTCGATATCAGCATCTCGCAGCAGGAACGCGCCGGGCAAGCCGGCGCCGCAGTGCGGGTGCGCGACCAGGGCGTGGGCATGACGCCGGAGCAGCGCAAGCAGGTGTATGACGCCTTCTGGCGCGCCAACGCCCTGCCCGACGTGCCTGGCAACGGCCTGGGCATGACCATCGTGCGCGAGATCGTGACCGCGCACGGCGGCGTGATCGAGATCGTGTCGGCGCCGGGGGATGGGACTGAGGTTGCGTTGTGGTTGCCGGCACGCGCTGGTGTTGGGGATGCAGCAGCAGTCTGATGCACCCGATTCTGGTGGGCGATGGCCAGGCCGGCCTGCGATGGCTGATTGACCTCAGTCTTGTCGCAGTGCGCGGTCGGCTGTCGCCAAGCCTTTGCGGCGCCTCGCCCATATCCATGCGCAGATACCGAATACCCCAGCCGTGAAACCGGCGCCACCAGCGATTGCAACGGTCAGTGGTTTAAGGGGAATGTCTTCTCCCAGCAGCGCGTAAAGCGTAAATACGTGGCGACGGAGAGCGCAGCCAGGATGATCCCCATTGTGCTCGCCCGCCTTCCCAGGTAACGCCACCGCGGTGTGCATCGCGCCCAGATGACTCCCGCTGCTACCAACGGACTGATGACAGCGCAAAGCATGAATAGCAGAACGAGTAAAAAGGAAAAAGCAAGTCAGTGTCTCTTGGTTGCTGATTCAAGCGCTGAACGTCCTATCTTGCCTGATCCGGTTCTTCGTTGAAGCACCATCAAGTTAGTACGTGCCTACCTATCAAGAGCCAATCGGACGATAGATAACGTTTTCGAGTTGTTCGTCTGCGTATGCATCAGCGTTCGTAACGTGACCATCATAAGGCCCAACTTTGCATACTGATTTCCCAGCCTTGAAGACGATTTGGAGACCATGTTCTGGCTCCCAATCGCAGTTGCACTCGATGGACACGTATATTCCCTTGTCCCCATATGGTCGGCGCCCCACGAATGCCTCTTCTCCCACTTGTACGTGATCCCAGACCTCACTCGGTGTGTTGATGCCGACGTATCCTTCGTCCGAGGGAGCCAGGTATCCGTTTATATCCCGATAATAGTTGAACACGTGAGGCTCAGCCGCTATTAGTACATCCTCGCCTATGGATAAGAACGCGCTGATCGCCAAATGAAAATCTTGTTGGTTCCCATCCTCTTCGTAACCCTCCAGCACCATACGAATTTTCTTGTTCCCGAAAACGTTGAGAGGCATAGGCATGCTGTAAAGCCAGCCGAAACGCACATCTTTTGTTACCGGACCAACTAAGGGTATCTGCATAGCTTCCTCATGCTTCGCTTCATGATTATTGAGTTATTGGTCGATCTGGATAGTCTGCTTTTTGCCGAAAACGCAAGTTGCCAGAGCATGTCCGCGCTGGCGTCTTGTGTCAAACTTTCCTGTTCTGTGTCGACTTTATTGTTTTGTGTCCGACGTTATTGTTCGTCCACAGCTGCGCAGACCTTCAAAGCTCGGCCCTGTTCAACGCTGACAGCGCCAACATTAACGATATTTAACGAATTAACCACCCCCGTTTAAGCCTGCGCCGGGCATAGTCGAAGGTAGGGAACAATACGCTCTCCACCTTGCAAACGGATCCGACACCCATGCCCTTGATGACCCTTCCGCGCCGCCCGGCGCTGGCGACCGCCATAACGGCCGCCGCGCTGCTCTCCGCCTGCGGCAAAGACCCCAAGCCTGCCCCGCCTGCGGTGCCCGAAGTCGCCATACTGACCATGGCCACCACGAACGTCGCGCTGAACATCGCCCTGCCCGGCCGCACGGCGCCGTTCCTGCTGGCCGAGGTCCGGGCCCGGGTCGACGGGATCGTGCAGGAGCGCCGCTTTACCGAAGGCGCCGACGTGCGCAAGGGCGAGCCGCTGTACCTGATCGATCCGGCGCCGTACCGCGCCGCCGTCAAGAGCGCCGAAGCCGAGCTGCAACGGGCGCAGGCGACGCTGGCCAGCAATGTGTCGCAACTGAATCGCAACCGCGTACTGGTGAAGGAAAATGCGGTCAGTAAGCAGGAATTCGAAACCGCCGAAGCAGCGCAACTCGAAGCGGCGGCCGATGTCGCCGCCGCCAAGGCCGCCCTCGAGGTGGCCCGCATCAACCTTGGCTACACCACCGTGACCGCACCGATCGCGGGCCGCAGCAGTGTGTCGGCCGTGACCCAGGGCGCGTATGTGCAAGGCAGCGCCGCCACCCTGATGACGACGATCCAGCAGATCGATCCGATGTACGTCGACCTGCAGCAATCGAGCAGCGAAGGCCTGGCGCTGCGGCGCGAGATCGCCGCCGGCCGCGTGCGCATGGAAGGCACCGACGCCGCCAAAGTCAGCTTGCAACTGGAAGACGGCAGCACCTACAGCCGCAGCGGCACGCTCGCGTTTTCCGGCGTGACGGTCGACCAGGCCACCGGCTCGGTCACGCTGCGCGCGCGCTTCCCGAACCCCGACAAGCTGCTGTTGCCCGGCATGTTCGTGCGCGCGAGCGTCAGCCAGGGTGTGCGTCAGGGCGTCATGCGCGTGCCTGCGACCGCCGTGACGCGCACGCCGCAGGGCACGGCCACCGTGATGGTCGTCGGCCAGGACAACAAGGTCGCACTGCGCACCGTGCGCACCGGCGCGCTGGTCGATGGTTTCTGGCTCGTCGACGACGGCCTGAAGGCCGGCGAGCGCGTGATCGTCAGCGGCGTGCAGAAGCTGCGGCCCGGCACCGTCGTCAAGGTCGCCGCAGCGCCGGCTGCGGCAGCACCGGCGGCGCCTACAGCAGCACCAGCAGCCACGGCGCCTGCCGCGGCCACCGCCGCGCGTCAGGAATAATCCAAGATGCCAAAGTACTTCATCAACCGTCCGATCTTCGCGATCGTCATCTCGCTGCTGATCATGCTGGTCGGCGGCATCGCGCTGCTCAAGATGCCGATCGAGCAGTATCCGCCCGTCTCGCCGCCATCGGTGCAGATCCAGGCGACCTTCCCCGGCGCGTCGGCCGAGACCATGCAGAACACCGTGATCCAGGTGATCGAGCAGCAGATGACGGCGATCGACAACCTGCTGTACATGCAGTCAACCAGCGATGACACGGGCCAGTCGACGACGTCGCTGACGTTCGCCGCTGGCACCGATCCCGACATCGCTCAGGTCCAGGTGCAGAACAAGCTGCAGGCGGCGGTCCCGCGCCTGCCGAGCGAGGTCCAGCAATCGGGCCTGCGCGTGACCAAGTCGACGTCCGACTTCCTGATGGTGGCGGCGTTCGTTTCCGACGACGACAGCATGACGAAGTTCGACATCGCCAACTACGTCGCCTCGAACATCCAGGACCCGCTCTCGCGCATGCCGGGCGTGGGCAGCATGAACCTGTTCGGCACCCAGTACGCGATGCGTATCTGGCTCGACCCGGTCAAGCTGACGAGTTTTGCTCTGACGCCGCTCGACGTGACGGACGCGATCCGCGCGCAGAACGTGCAGATCTCGGGCGGCCAGCTGGGGGGCACACCGGCGGTCCAGGGCCAGACCCTGAGCGCCACGATCAACCAGGCGACGATGCTGCGCACGCCCGAGGAATTCAAGCGCATCCTGGTCAAGGTCCAGCCGGATGGCTCGTCCGTGCGCATCGGCGACGTCGCGCGCGTGGCGCTGGGACCCGAAAACTACAACGTCGACGTGCGCTACAACGGCAAGTCGGCGTCGGGCCTGGGTATCCAGCTCGCGCCGAACGCCAATGCACTCGACACTGCAGAAGCCGTACGTGCGCGCTTAAAAGAGCTGGGCGAATTCTTCCCGCCGGGCCTGCGCACCGTGTACCCGAACGACGTCACGCCCTTTATCGAAACGTCGATCAAGGGCGTGACCCACACGCTGATCGAGGGCATCGTGCTGGTGTTCCTGGTGATGTACCTGTTCCTGCAAAACTTCCGCGCCACCCTGATCCCGTCGATCACGGTGCCGGTGGTGTTGCTGGGCACGTTCGGCATCATGTCCGCGCTGGGCTTTACCATCAATACGCTGTCGATGTTCGGCCTCGTGCTGTCCATTGGCCTCTTGGTCGACGATGCGATCGTGGTGGTGGAGAACGTCGAGCGCGTGATGCACGAAGATGGCTTGGCGCCGAAAGAAGCGACGATCAAGGCCATGAGCCAGATCACCAGCGCGCTGATCGGCGTGGCCCTCGTGCTGTCGGCCGTGTTCGTGCCCGTGGCCTTCTCGAGCGGCACAGTGGGCGCGATCTACCGCGAATTCTCGCTGACGGTCGTGGCCTCGATGCTGCTGTCGGCGTTCATTGCGCTGACGCTCACGCCGGCGCTGTGCGCCACGATGCTCAAGCCGGTCGACCCGGACCACCATGAAAAGAAGGGCTTCTTCGGCTGGTTCAACCGCTCGTTCGATGCAACCCGCGACCGCTACCTGGGCGGCGTGACCCGCATCCTGGGCCGCCGCGCACTGTGGATGGTGGTGTACCTGGTGCTGGTCGGCGCCGTGATCGCCCTCTTCCTGCGCCTGCCAGGCGGCTTCCTGCCGAAGGAAGACCAGGGTTATATGTTCGTCCAGGTGCAAACGCCGGCCGGCAGCACGCAGGAAACGACGGGCCGCGTGCTGGAAGAAATCAGCCAGTACCTGCTGAAAGAAGAATCGGCAGTGGTGGAAGCCACCTTCATGACCAATGGCGCGAGCCAGCCGCAGCGCGGCCAGAACCAGGGCCGCCTGTTCGTGCGCCTGAAGACCTGGGACGAGCGCAAGGACGAAGCGCTGGGTGTGTCGGCGCTGGCCAACCGCATCGCAGCGCGCTACGCCAACTACCAGGGCGCGACCATCAACACGGTCGAACCGCCATCGATCCGCGGCCTGGGCTCGGCCAACGGCTTCTCGCTGCAGCTGCAGGATCGCGGTGGCCTGGGGCACGACGCACTGGCCAAGGCACGCGACCAGTTGCTCGAGCTGGCGCGCAAGGAACCGAACCTGCAGCGCGTGCGCTTCACGGGCCAGGCCGACAACGCCACCTACAAGATCGACATCGACCGCGAAAAAGCCGCCGCGCTGGGCGTGAACCTGACCGAAGTCGACCAGACCTTCTCGACGGCCTGGGGCTCGCGCTACATCAACAACTTCCTCGACACGGACAACCGCATCAAGCGCGTGTACGTGCAGGCCGACGCCCAGTTCCGCATGAACCCGGACGACATCAAGCTGCTGTATGCGCGCAACGGCGCCGGCGAGATGGTGCCGTTTTCGAGCTTCGCCAGTGCGCGCTGGGCCTGGGGTTCGCCAGCGATGGCGCGCTACAACGGCATCGAGTCGGCCGAAATCCTGGGTCAGCCGGCGCCGGGCTTCAGCTCCGGCGAGGCGATGGCGATCATGGAACGCCTGGTGGGCGAACTCCCGGAAGGAATCGGCTTCGAATGGAGCGGCATCTCGCTGCAGGAGTCGCAGGCCGGCTCGCAGGCGCCGCTTTTGTACGCGCTATCGATCCTGGTCGTGTTCCTGTGCCTGGCCGCGCTGTATGAAAGCTGGGCGATCCCGATCTCGGTCATCATGGTGGTGCCGGTCGGTATCCTGGGTGCGTTGAGCGCAGCGACAGCCTTCGGCATGGAGAACGACGTGTTCTTCCAGGTGGGCCTGTTGACCACCATCGGCCTGTCGGCCAAGAACGCGATCCTGATCGTCGAATTCGCACGCGAACTGCAGATGCAGGGGATGGGCATTGTCGAAGCGGCGCTCGAATCGGCCAAGGTGCGACTGCGCCCGATCATCATGACGTCGATGGCCTTCATCCTGGGCGTGCTGCCGCTGGCCTTGTCGAGCGGCGCCGGTTCGGGCAGCCAGAACGCACTGGGCATCGGCGTCATCGGCGGCATGCTGACGGCGACGTTCCTGGCCACGTTCCTGATCCCGCTGTTCTACGTGATCGTCGCGTCGCGGGCCAAGACGCCGACGCATATCGATGACACGCCGGCCGGCGGCGAGGCGGCCGCGGAAACGTCTGAACCGCAGCCGCAAGCGCATTGAGGTCGCCGTGAAACTGCTCCTCATCGAAGACAACGAGCGCGTCGCGCGCTTCGTCACCAAAGGCCTGAGCGAAGCCGGGCACACGGTCGACCATGCCGACAATGGCCGCGATGGCATGGTCTACGCCGTCACCGAGCCCTATGACGCCATCGTCATGGACCGCATGCTGCCCGGCGGGATCGACGGCCTGGCACTCATCGAGACGCTGCGCCAGCAGGGCAACCGGGTGCCGATCCTGATACTGAGCGCCCTCGATGGCGTGGACGATCGCATCCGCGGTCTGCGCGCGGGTGGCGACGACTATCTGACCAAGCCGTTCGCATTCGGCGAACTGCTTGCGCGCCTGGATGCGCTGCTGCGCCGCTCGCAAAGCCAGGCCGTCGAAACCGTCATGACGCTGGGCGACCTGAGTGTCGACATGCTGGCGCACCGCGTCACGCGCGCCGGCAAGCAACTGGCGCTACAACCACGCGAATTCAAGCTGCTGACTTATTTGCTGCGCCATGCGAACCAGGTCGTCACGCGCACGATGCTGCTCGAGAACGTGTGGGAATACCACTTCGACCCGCAGACCAATGTCATCGATGTCCACATCAGCAAGCTGCGGCAAAAGATCGACGCCGGCTTCCCTGTGGCCTTGCTGCGCACGGTGCGTAATGCCGGCTACATGCTGACCGACCAGCCTTGAGCGAGACGCACACGATGCTCAGGCTCCCCAGCTTTTCCGCGCGCACGATCGCTATCGGTTATGGCCTTGTGACGCTGCTGGTACTGGCGATGTTCGCCGGGCCGCTGTGGTACGCGTGGCATACCAATATCGGCGAGGTGCGCAGCCAGTTGCTCAAATCCGACGCACAGCACCTGAGCAACCTGTTCATCCGCCAGGGCCCGCCCGCGCTGGCCGCCGCGATCGACAGCCAGGTCCACGGCGTGAACGACGGCGTGCGCAAGATCATGCTGTTCGTCGCGCCCGACGGCGCCAAGCTGGCGGGTAATCTGCAGGCGTGGCCCGAGGGCGTGCCCGACCGCGATGGCCTGTGCCGGGTAACGATCGTGGTCGACGACGTGCCGCGCAACGTGGAACTGGTGCGGGTGACGCTGGAAGACGGCTACCGGTTGCTCGTGGCCAGTAACCTCAATCGCTTCCAGAAGCTCGAACGTCTGTTCACATATGGCTTGCTGGGCTGCGCGATCACGGTGCTGCTCAGCGCCGCGCTGGGCGGCTTGATGATTCGCCGCGCGCTGCTGGGCCGCATGCAGGGCATCAGCGACACCACTGCGTCGATCATCGAGGGCAAGCTGTCGCACCGCCTGGTCGAACCGGGCGATGGCGACGAACTGCAGCAACTGACGCGCACCGTGAACCGCATGCTCGACCAGATCGAGCATCTGGTGACCGGCGTGCAGGATGTCTCGAACGCGATTGCGCACGACCTGCGCACGCCGCTGTCCGAGCTGCGCGCGCGGCTCGAAGAATTGTCGGTCGCGCGGCCAGCGCCGGACGAAACCTTCGTCGAAATCGACGCCGCGATCGATGACGTCGACCGCGTGATGGGCATCTTCAATGCCTTGCTGCGACTGGCCGAAATCGACAGCGGCAGCCGGCGCGCCGGTTTTGTCGATGTCGACCTGGCGGCGCTGGGCGCCGAAGTGACCGAGTTCTACGCGCCGGTCGCCGAACTGAAGGACATCGCGCTGGGCTTTGACGGCCCGGACAACCTGCACGTGGTGGGCGACCCCGTGCTGCTGGCGCAGGCGCTGGGCAATATGGTCGACAATGCACTGAAGTATGCGCCGGTGCGCGGCGCGATCGCGATCTCCGCGCAGCGCATCGATGCCGACACCGTGCAGATCGTCGTGGCCGACAATGGTCCCGGCATCCCCGTGCACGAACGCACGCGCGTCATCGAGCGCTTCTACCGGGTCGACGCGAGCCGCGGCACGCCCGGCGTGGGTCTGGGCCTGAGCGTGGTCTCGGCAGTGGCGCGGCTGCATGGCGGCACGCTGACGCTGGACGACAACCATCCGGGATTGCGGGCCACGCTGCGTATCGGCGCCATGACGCCGTCGACGTCGGCGTCGGCGTCGAATTAAGCTTCCGCTTGGGTTTCCAGCACCTGCCCTGCCGGCTGCATTTGCGCTACAGTGTGGCCTTTATTGGCGCCCCACTCTGTCGGGCCGCATTTACGGGAGAGCCCCATGCCTGAACCAGTTCCACCCAACGGCGACCTGACAAGACGCGCCGACGACCACTTCCTGCGCCACCTCGGCATCACCCTGGAGGTGCTGGCGGCGCCGGTAGATTCCGCCAATCCGACAGGCCTGCCGGCCCGTGCAACGAGCGTCTACCGCGCCATCATCGAAGCGCGCCAGGGCGACGAAGATATCCAGCCGCGCGGGGTCTGGCAGCGGCAACCAAAGCGCTCGGACTGGCCGCACGTCAGCAACCTGGCTGCCGGCGCCTTGCGCACCCAGGGCAAGGACCTGCAACTGGCCGCGTGGCTGTGCGAGTCCCAGGTCCACGAACATGGCATAAGCGCGCTGGCTCCCTGCCTGCTGCTGACGCACACGCTGTGCGAGCGTTACCCGACCGCCCTGCATCCGCAACTGGAACACGACGACACCGAAGCCCGCGCAAACATCCTGCGCTGGCTGGACCAGAAGCTGGCCCCGACGCTGCGCCAGTCGCCGCTATTCACAACGGACGACGGTCGCGCCACGACGTGGGCCGACTGCGAACAAACCGCGCACGAGCGTGATGCCGACGCCACGACCCGCAGTACGCTGGCAGCCATGCCACCAGCAATCCTGACCGGGCACATCACCGCACTGGAAGACGCGCACGCCACGATCGCCCAACTCCAAAACACCGTCAACACCCCGCAAACCACCACCGCACCGTGCCTGACGGCCCTGGCCGACCAGGTTCACGCCATCCTCTCAGCACTCCACAACGAACGCACGGCACGAGTCCCAGCACCAGCGCCAGTAGCCGTGCCAACCGAAGCGCCGGCAGAACCGTCCGAAACACCAGCCACCGCGCCCGCGACAAACACCGCCGAGCCCCACCACTTCCGCGACCGCGCCGACGCCTACGCCTGCCTGGCCGCCGCCGCCACCTACCTCGCCCACCTCGAGCCGCACAGCCCCACGCCCTACCTGATCAAGCGCGCCGTCGAATGGGGCAATATGAACACCGGCGCCCTCTACCAGGAACTCTTCATCCGCCTGGGCGGCCAACTGAGCATTTTCGACATGGTCGGCACCGACATGCTCCCCACCCCGCAAAAACCCACCCCACCCCAATAACCCCAAATAAAAATTAGGGTCAGAGTCGAATTGTTTGCCAACTTCAATAAATCAATTGTTTATTAATTCGACTCTGACCCTGATTGTTCAGGATGATTTGCAGGAGTCTATGGATGCTCTTGTGACATTAAATGCGCGAGAGGATTTACCTAGTACGAGGTAGCGCTAACAACAGTACAAAACAATTAGGGTCAGAGTCGAATTGTTTGTCAATTTTTATAAATCAATTGAAAAACAATTCGACTCTGACCCTAATTTTTATACAATTTTTACGGGCTCATCTTTAAGAGCCCGAATATGGCCGTTTGCTAAAGGCTATTACCCAATAATTCGACTCTGACCCTAATTGTTGGGGGTTAGCTGCCGAAGTAGCGGCCGGCGCGGTGCCAGGCCATGACCATGCCGCTCATGGCGATGGCGCTCAGGGCGGACCAGGCGACCTGGTGGGGGGCGACCAGCAGCAGTGCCAGCGCCAGGATGACGCTGTCGATCATGATCTGGGTGCGGCCGGCGTTGATGTTGTACTGCTTTTGCAGCCACAGCGTGACGATGCCCGTGCCGCCGACGCCGGCGCCGTGGCGCGCGAGTGCGAGGATGCCCATGCCGCAGAAGGTGCCGCCGCCCAGGGCTGCCACGGCCGGATGCACGCGGTCGATGACCAGCACGAACGGCATGATCTTGAGCAGGCCCATGATCATCGCGCTGCCGGCCAGCGACTTGATCGTGAAGCGCGCGCCCATGAAGAAGTAACCAAACAGGAAGAACGGCACGTTGATCATCATGAACAGCGTACCGACCGGCACGCCGGTGGAGTACGACGTCAACAAGGCGATGCCGGCGACACCGCCGGTGAGCAGGCCGGCTGCGTGCAGCAGCACGATGCCGATCACGACGAACAGCACGCCGACGACGATACCGTAGACGTCATCGAGCGTCGAATGCGGCTTGACCTCGATGATCGGACGCGATGGCTTGCTGGGAGAGCCTGGATACATGACAGACTGACTCACGCGCGCACCATCGCGCAGGCAGGACCAGACCGCGATGCGCACGTCGGCGCGAGCGCTATCACCACGCAAGCGGGAAAGTGGCGGCGCGGAGCTGCGCACACGGAATCGGCAAGCGTCGGGCTAGAGTTCATGGTCCTCGGATGATCGGATGGGTAAGAGAAGCTGCAGGCGGCGCAGGTCTGGTCGAAAGACGCAAACACGCAAACACGCAGGTTATGGCGCGCTACAGCCCGCCATTATCGCCCATGTTGCGGCGCAGTGTCGAGCCGCACGAACTGCCCATGTCGCGAATGAGCGAATGGATGGTGCGCTGCACCTTGGCGGTGCACGAATAGCTGCTCTTGCGCCGCTGCGGTGCGCTACACGCCAGCATCCGGTGCCCGATCCGCCGCCAGATCCGCCGCCAGTTCGCGCTCGAGGAATTCAACGCACACCCGCACCTTCGCCGAATTGCTCAGCCGCTGCGGATACACGGCCCACACATTGGCCTCCTGCGCAAACTCGGGCAGGATCTGCACCAGCTGCCCGGCCGCCAGCAGCGGCTGCGCGTGCCAGCGCGAGCGCAGCACGATCCCGGCGCCATCGAGCGCCCAGCGCAGCGCGATCTCGCCATGGTTGGTCGACAGCGCGCCCGATACCTTCACCGTCTCCTCAACGCCTTTCGCGCGCAGCCGCCACACGCCAAACGGATGGTCGCGCTCCTTGATCACCAGGCACTGGTGGCCCGCCAGATCCTGCAGCGTGCGCGGCGTGCCATGCTGCGCCAGATACGCGGGCGCCGCGCACAGGATGCGGTGATTGACCATCAGCCGCCGCGCGATCAGCTGCGGCGCGATCTCGTCGCCGATCCGCACATCCAGATCGAACCCTTCAGCCACCGGATCGACCAGCCGGTCGAACACCTCGAACCGGATCTGCAGCGCCGGATACGCGCGCGCCAGCCGGGCAATCGCCGGTGCGACGACCTGGCGGCCGAAGCCGAAGCTGCTGCACACGCGCAGCTGGCCACTGGGCGCCCGCCGCCGCTCGGCCGATTCCTCGATCAGGTCATCCAGGCTGGCGAGGATCGCCTGCGCCCGTTCAAACGCCTGCGCGCCATCCTCCGTGATGACCACGCGCCGCGTCGTGCGCTGGAACAGCCGCACGCCCAGCGCGGCCTCGAGCACCCCGATCCGTTTGCTGACATACGCGGCCGACATGCCGAGCGCCTGCGCCGCGCCCGCAAACGATCCCTGACGCGCCACGGTCACGAACACCCGCAGATCAGCATTCTCCAAGAGATTATTCACGCTACGTGTTCCTTGACTCCACAAGAAGCAGCATTATAAACACAGCGTTTTGCATTATTCTTGAACCATTCAGATCAGCTCAGAGGAGACACCCATGAAAACCCACAAGATCGCCGTGATCGCCGGCGACGGCATCGGCAAGGAAGTCATGCCTGAAGGCCTGCGCGCCCTGGACGCCACCGCCAAACGCTTCGGCATCCATCTCGAATTCACCACGTTTGAATGGGCCGACTGCGACTACTACGTCAAGCACGGCAAGATGATGCCGGACGACTGGCGTGCGCAGCTCTCCGGCTTCGAGGCCATTTTCTTTGGCGCCGTCGGCATGCCCGACATCGTCCCCGACCATATCTCGCTGTGGGGCTCCCTGCTCAAGTTCCGGCGCGAATTCGACCAGTATGTGAATCTGCGCCCGGTGCGCCTGATGCCCGGCGTGCCCTGCCCCCTCGCCAACAAGAAGCCTGGCGACATCGACTTCTACGTCGTGCGTGAAAACACCGAGGGCGAATACTCGTCGGTCGGCGGCAAGATGTTCGAAGGGACCGAGCGCGAATTGGTGCTGCAGGAATCGGTCTTCACGCGCCACGGCACCGACCGCATCCTCAAGTACGCGTTCGACCTGGCGCAGAGCCGCCCCAAGAAACACCTGACCGCCGCCACCAAATCGAACGGCATCTCGATCTCGATGCCGTACTGGGACGAGCGCGTGGCCGCCATGGGCGAACAATACGCCGACGTCAAATGGGACAAGTACCACATCGACATCCTGTGCGCGCGCTTCGTGATCTCGCCCGAGCGCTTCGACGTCGTCGTCGCATCGAACCTGTTCGGCGACATCCTGTCGGACCTCGGCCCGGCCTGCACCGGCACGATCGGCATCGCGCCGTCGGCCAACCTGAACCCGGACCGCACCTTCCCGTCGCTGTTCGAGCCGGTGCACGGTTCGGCCCCCGACATCTACGGCAAGAACATCGCCAACCCGATCGCGATGATCTGGTCGGGCGCGATGATGCTCGAGTTCCTGGGCCAGGGCGACGCCAACTACACGGCCGCGCATGACGCCATGCTGGGCGCGATCGAGCGCTGCCTGGTCGAGGGCCCGCGCACGCCCGACATGGGTGGCACGGCCAACACCACTGACGTGGGTCAGGCCGTCACGCGCTATCTCGAGACTTAAGCCACGCCCCGGTTGGCCAGTGCTATTGTGGGGGTCCTTACAGCACAATCAACCGGAGCCACCATGCAGCCGCACGAATCGACCGAACTGGAATACGTTGGTTTCTGGGCGCGCACCGGCGCGGCGCTCATCGACAGCATCCTGGTGATGGTCGTCGTGCTGCCACTGCTCTACGCCATCTACGGCGCCGCGTATTGGGACAGCACGGCGATGGTCATCGGTCCGGCGGATTTTGTCATCAACTGGCTCCTGCCGGCTGCCTTCGTGCTCGCGCTATGGATCAAGCTCTCGGCCACGCCGGGCAAGATGGCCGTCGGCGCGATCATTGTCGATGCGCGTACCGGCGGCAAGCCAAGCACGCGCCAGTTCATCATCCGCTACTTGGGCTACTACGTCTCGATGATCCCGCTGTTTCTGGGCATTCTCTGGGTCGGCTTCGACGCGCGCAAGCAGGGCTGGCACGACAAGATGGCCGGCACCGTCGTCGTGCGGCGCAAGGGCGGCACGACGCAGCCCGTCAAATTCGACGCATCGAACCGCGCCTGATCATTCGGTCAGGCGCCGCATCTGCGCAATCAGATCGGCCTTGCCCTCAAAACCAATCCCCGGCAGATCGGGCATCGTGATGTGGCCATCCTCGACCTTCACGCCATCCGGGAAGCCGCCGTAAGGCTGGAACAGGTCGGGATACGATTCGTTCCCGCCCAGCCCCAGGCCGGCGGCGATATTCAATGACATCTGGTGCCCGCCATGCGGGATACAGCGCTTGGCCGACCACCCGTGCTCCTTGAGCATGTCGAGCGTACGCAGATACTCCACCAGACCATAACTGAGCGCGCAATCGAATTGCAGCCAGTCGCGATCAGCGCGCATGCCGCCGTGGCGGATCAGGTTGCGCGCATCCTGCATCGAGAACAGGTTCTCGCCCGTGGCCATGGGATTGGCGTAGTAGTTGCGCAGCGTTGCCTGCAACTCGTAGTCGAGCGGGTCGCCTGCTTCCTCGTACCAGAACAGATCGTACGGCGACAGCGCCTTCGCGTAGCGGATCGCCGTATCCAGGTCGAAGCGGCCGTTCGCATCGACCGCCAGCTTCTGCCCGTCGCCCAGCACACTGAGGATCGAATCGATGCGGCGCAGGTCTTCGTCGAGCGAGTCGCCGCCGATCTTTTTCTTGACCACCGTGTAGCCACGATCGAGATAGCTGCGCATCTCGTCTTTCAGCTTGCCGTGGTCCTGGCCCGGATAATAGTAGCCACCGGCTGCATACACGAACACGCGGCGCTCCGGCTGGCCATTGCCATAGCGGTCGGCCAGCAACTGGAACAGCGGCACGCCCGCGATCTTGGCCGTCGCATCCCACACCGCCATGTCGATGGTGCCGATGGCCACCGAGCGCTCGCCGTGACCACCCGGCTTTTCGTTGGTGAACATCGTCTGCCAGATCTTGTGCGGGTCGAGGTTCGCGCCCGTGTCGTCCTGCAGCGCGGCCGGATCTGCCTCGAGGATGCGCGGGATGAAGCGCTCGCGCATCAGCGTGCCCTGGCCATAGCGGCCGTTGGAATTGAAGCCGTAGCCGATCACGGGTTTGCCGTCGCGGATCACGTCGGTCACCACGGCGACCACGCTCAGCGTCATCTTGCTGAAGTCAATGTAGGCGTTGCGGATCGGGGAGCTGATTGGAACGGTCTGCTCGCGGATATCGACGATTCTCATGGCGGTGTCTCTTGTGTGCTGGTTGAACGAGTCACCAGATTATTCGCTGCGGAGGCGGTTATGATTGAATCTCTTTCACAGGATTCTTCACCCAAAGTGAACAATGACCTCGCCTCGCATCTCGAATTCTTTGTGCTGCTAGCCCGCCACGGCAGCCTGAGCGCCGCTGCGCGCGCACTCGACCTCACACCGCCGGCTGCTACCAAGCGCCTGGCGCAGCTCGAAGAGCGCCTCGGCGTGCGGCTCGTGAACCGCACCACGCGTACCAGCAGCCTCACGCCCGAGGGCGAAACCTATCTGCACTACGCGACGCGCATCCTGGCCGACCTGCACGAGATGGAAGAAGCGGTATCGAGCACGCGCGCCGTGCCGCGCGGCCTGCTGCGCGTGAATGCATCGCTCGGTTTCGGGCGCACGACGATCGCGCCGCTGGTATCCACCTTCGCGCAGCGCTATCCGCAGGTGGAGGTGCAGCTCGACGTCACCGACCGGCCGGTGGACCTCGTCGCGGAAGGCATCGACCTGGCGATCCGCTTTGGCGAGCTGCCCGACCAGCGCCTGGTCGCGCGCCGCATCATGTCGAACCGGCGCCTCCTGTGCGCGTCGCCCCGCTATCTGGAACGGCATGGCACGCCGGCCAGCCTGGCCGATCTGGCCAGCCACCGCTGCATCGTGCACCGGCAGAACGACGAGGCGCATGGCGTCTGGCGCCTGGAACATGAAGGCCGCGCCGTGTCGGTCAAGGTCCAGGGTGCGCTGTCGAGCAACGATGGCGACATCGTGCTGGGCTGGGCGCTCGATGGCCACGGCATCCTGGTGCGCTCGGAGTGGGATCTGGCAAAGTACGTCGACAGCGGCCGGCTGCGCATCGTGCTGCCAGGGTACACGCAGCCCGAGGCCGACCTGTTCGTCGTCTATCCGAACAAGCGGCGGCAGTCGGCGCGGGCACGGGCGTTTGTTGATTTTTTGGTGGAGCAGTTCGGGGCATGATGCCGCGCGATCATCCGGCGCGACAATGGCGAGAATCACGATTGCCGCGTGGATGACGTAGGGTGGACGGGTTCCCCGTCCACGCGGTGATGGTTGACGGCGAGATCATCTGGCGGGAAAACGGCGCCAGTCACGATCGCCGCGTGGACGGCATAGCCGTCCACCCTACGACCGGCGGTCTCCGCCAGTGGTATTACTTGACGCCTGCCGCTGCCAGCGCCGTCATGTTGACGATGCGGCGCACGGTGGCGCTCGGGCTCAGGATGTGCACCGGCTTGGCCGCGCCCAGCAGGATCGGGCCCACGGTCACGCCCTTGCCTGCTGCGACCTTGAGCACGTTGAACAGGATGTTGGCCGCGTCCAGCGACGGCATCACCAGCAGGTTCGCGCTGCCCGTGTAGCCTGCGTCGATCTTGTACAGGTCACGGATTTCTTCCGACAGCGCAGCGTCGCCATGGATCTCGCCGACCACCGCCAGCTCGGGCGATTGCTCGGCCAGCAGCGCGCGTGCTTCGCGCATGCGCCTGGCGGACGGGCGCTCGGACGAACCTTGCGACGAGTGCGACAACAGCGCGGCCTTCGGCTCGAGACCGAAGTGCTGCAGCGTCTCGGCTGCCAGGCGCGTGATGGCCGCCAGTTCCTGGGCACTCGGCTGCTCGTTGACGTACGTGTCGGTGATGAACAGCGTGAACTTGTCGAGCACCAGCGCGTTCATCGCGGCCAGCACTTCGGCGCCCGGCGCCACGCCGATCTCGCTGCGCACGTGCTCCAGATGGTCGTCGTAGCAGCCGGTCATGCCGCAGATCAGCGCGTCGACCGTACCCGCCGCCAGCAGGCGCGTGCCCTGCAGCGTCGTATCGGCTTCGGCCGCAACAACGGTGTAGTCTAGGCCTTCACGCAGGCGCAGGCCCGCGTCCTTGATGGCGCGTTGCAGGACCGACGTGTCGCCGATCAGCACCGGATGGGCGATGCCCTCGTCGACCACGGCCTGCACCGCGCGCAACACGCGTGGCTCGGTCGCTTCTGCGTACGCCACCTTGCGCACGTCGGCGCGCGCCTTGTCGAACACCGGCTTCATGAAGAAACCGGTGTGATAAATCATCTGGCCCAGCTTGTCGCGGTAGGCGTCCATGTCGGTGATCGGGCGCGTTGCCACGCCCGATGCGGCGGCTGCTTCGGCCACGCGCGGTGCGATCGCGCCGAGCAGGCGCGGATCGAACGGCTTCGGAATGATGTACTCGGGGCCAAAGGCCAGGTCCTGGCCTTCGTAGGCCAGCGCCACCACGTCGCTCGCTTCGGCTTCGGCCAGTTCGGCGATCGCCGTTACGCAGGCCAACTTCATTTCGTCGGTGATGCGCGTGGCGCCACAATCGAGCGCGCCGCGGAAGATGTACGGGAAGCACAGCACGTTGTTGACCTGGTTCGGGTAGTCCGAACGGCCCGTGGCGATGATGACGTCCGGGCGCGCGGCCTTGGCCACTTCAGGACGGATCTCAGGTTCTGGATTGGCCAGCGCCAGGATGACCGGCTTGTCAGCCATCGTCTTGACCATCTCGCCTGTCAGCACGCCGGCGGTTGAGCAGCCCAGGAACACGTCGGCATCCTTGACGACATCGGCCAGCACGCGCGCATCGGTTGCCTGCGCATAGCGCGCCTTGTTCTCTTCCATATTGGCGTCGCGGCCCTGCCAGATCACGCCGCGCGAATCGACGACGTAGATGTTCTCTTGCTTCACGCCCAGCAGCACCATCATGTCCAGGCAGGCAATCGCCGCCGCTCCGGCGCCGGAGGCGACCAGCTTGATCTGGCCGATGTCCTTGCCGACGACTTTCATCGCATTGAGCAGCGCGGCGGTCGAGATGATCGCGGTGCCGTGCTGGTCGTCGTGGAAGACCGGGATGTTCATGCGCTCGCGCAGCTTCTTCTCGATGTAGAAGCATTCCGGCGCCTTGATGTCTTCCAGGTTGATGCCGCCGACGGTCGGTTCGAGCATCGCGATGGCGTCGATCAGCTTGTCCGGATCGAGTTCGTCCAGTTCCAGGTCGAACACGTCGACACCGGCGAATTTCTTGAACAGGCAGCCCTTGCCTTCCATGACCGGCTTGGCGGCCAGCGGACCGATATTGCCCAGGCCGAGCACCGCGGTGCCGTTGGTGATCACGGCCACCAGGTTGCCGCGCGACGTGTAATCGAACGCGGTGGCCGGATCGGCAGCGATTTCTTCGCAGGCATAGGCCACGCCCGGCGAATACGCGAGCGACAGGTCGCGCTGGTTCGACAGCGGTTTGGTGGCGATGACTTCGATCTTGCCGCGGGTGGGGCTGCGGTGGTATTCCAGCGCGTCGATCCGCAGTTGGGTGTTCTGTGCTTCGTTCAGCGTACTGTCGGTGCTCATGTTCTTCCTATGCTTATTGGGTGATGCGGCGTGGGAGGCGGGGCCGCCACAAGGCGCGCGCGCAACGATCCTCCCATTGTTGGGCAAACATTCTAGCCGAACCGACACCATCGCGTGCGCGACCGGTTCCCGCACGATCGTTCACATTTTCTGCACGTTCAGCAGTTCGACGAAGCGCGTCGCCGCCATGCCCAGCGGTCGTTCTTCGGTCCACACGATGTCGACGAAAAAGCGCAGCACGTTGGTCAGATTGGCGATAGGGATCTCGACCAGCTCACCGCCCTGCACCGCCTCGCGCACCTGGCTCGCTGGCAGCCACGCCCAGCCCAGACCCGCCTTGACCAGCGCCAGTGCCGCGATCGGGCTGTCGGTCTTCCACTGGAGCGATGACATTGCGATGCGCTGGTCCACCTGGTCGGTGTCGCGCCCCGCCACGACGATCTGGCGCTGCAGCAGCAGATCGGTATCACGCACCTGCGCCTCTTCGGCGCCCTTGAACATCGGATGAGCGCGCGCCGCCACCGCCACCAGGCGCTCCTCGGCCACTTCCTGGAATGCCTGATAGGGCGCCGCGCCGTAACGTTCGAACACCAGCGCCAGGTCGGCGCGCCCGCTGCGCACCATCGCCAGCGCATCGGCCTGCGGCGCGGTCAGCACCTCGACCTGCAGCAGCGGATGCTCGAGAGCCAGCGCGCGCAGCGCGGCGCTCCATGGCACGGTACCCAGCAGTTCGGGCACGAGCGCCAGCGTCAGCGACGCTTCCAGACCGCGGTTCAACGACAGCGCATGCACGTTCAGGCGCTGCAAGCCCTCGGCCAGCAGGCGCGCCTGCGGCAGCAGCGCCAGTGCCTGCGCTGTCGGCACCGGATTGCGACCGGCACGGTCGAACAGCTGCACGTCGAGCTGCGCTTCGAGATTTGCGATCGCCATGCTGACGGCCGACGGCACGCGACCGAGCGCACGCGCGGCTGCGGAGAACGAGCCATGGTCGATCGCCGCCAGGAAGGCTTTCACGTTGTCGAGGTCAAACGCCATCGTTCAATTCCATTGATAGGTGCTGACTTTTTTCATCACCAGATTCGACATAGTATCGGGCCTCACACAATCGGAGGCAACATGGTCTGGATACTGCTGGTCCTTGCAGGACTGTTTGAAATCGTCTGGGCCGTTGGCCTGAAATACACGGAAGGCTTCACGCGCCTGTGGCCTACGGCCGGCACGGTCGCCGCCATGATCGTCAGCTTCGGCCTGCTCGCCCACGTGCTCAAGACGCTGCCAATCGGGACCGCCTACGCGATCTGGACGGGGATCGGTGCCGTCGGCACGGCCCTGGTGGGCATCATCGTGCTTGGGGAATCGGCGTCACCGGCGCGGCTGGCGTGCATTGGCATGATCGCGGCGGGCATCGTCGGACTCAAGCTCGTTTCTGCACACTGAGGTCAATGCGGGAAATGAATCGACAAATCGTTAGGACATTCTGGAAAAGCCGTGTATCTTCAACGCTGCACCACATCAAGTCGTTGTTATTGTTGGCTTTTCTCTCCCGCCTCGCCTCTTCCGGCAGTCCAGTTTGATTCCCCCGCTTTTATCTTCTCTTGGTTGAACGTGCGTATTGGGCGATTTTGCCCATGTCACTGCAAAGGAATTCAACATGACTACCCAAACCGGCACCGTAAAATGGTTCAACGACGCAAAAGGCTTCGGCTTCATCACGCCTGATGGCGGCGGCGACGATCTGTTCGCGCACTTCCAGGACATCCAATCGGAAGGCTTCAAGAGCCTGGCCGAAAATCAGCGCGTATCGTTCGAGCGCTCGACCGGCCCTAAAGGCGAAAAAGCCGGCAACATCTGCGCGATCTGATGCTGCCCTCGTGACGCCGCAGCGCGCACCACGCAGATAGCGTGGGCGCAGCCGCAGCGCACATTGAAAAGCCCGCCAATCGGCGGGCTTTTTGCTGTCTGGGCGTTCAACGCGACCTTACAAACTACTCAGGAACTGGCTCACATCTGGCCGCACACGTGGTGCCTTGACGGTCGACGCGGTACCCAGACCGATGAAGCAGATGGCCCGCTCGTGCGCCTCCAATCCCAGCAACGTGCGCATGCCCGCGAAATCCATCGCCGCGCCGCTGGCAAGGCCACTTGCAAAGCCCAGCAGCTGGCTTGCCACCAGCATGTTCTGGATGGCGCAGCCAAGCGACACCAGTTTTTCGTGCGCCGGGATGATGGTGCCCGGTTCGTCACGCAGCACCGCCACCAGCAGACATGGCGCGCGCAGGGCCTTGTCGTGCGCGGTGGCGAGTGCCTCGTCGCCGCAGGCCGGATCGCGCGCCAGCACGGCAGCAGCAAACACGTCGCCCAGCAGATGCCGCTTGTGCAGCGGGATCAGGATGAAGCGCCACGGCCGCAGCAGGCCATGGTCGGGCGCCTGCGCGCCGGCTTCGACAATGCGCAACAGGGCCGCGTCGTCCGGGCCGGGCGCGACGAGGCGGCGCAGCGTGTAGTTGCGCCGCGCGGCCAGGATGGTCAGGAAATCGTCGGCGCCAGCCGGATACTCGGTATGCATGGCGCCAGTATAGCGACAGCGCCGCCGATTCGCCGGAGTGGGCGAACTGACGGTGCACAGTGAATGCACGCTCAGTACACGTCGCGCCGGTAACGGCCCGCATCGATCAGGCGGTCGCGCCCGGCCTTGCCCAGAATCGCCGCGAGCGCTGCATCGACTTCCCCCGCCATGCCCTGCAGGCTGCCGCAGACATGGATGACCGCATCGCGTTCGACCCAGTCGCGCAGCGTATCGGCACGTGCGCGCAGGCGGTCCTGAACATACTCGGGCGCGTCGTCGCGCGAAAACACCAGATCGCATTCCGGCAGTGCGCCGGCGGTGCGCCACGCGGCGATTTCGCCCGCGCACAAGCTGTCGAAGGCGCGCTGGCGTTCGCCGAACAGCAGCCAGTTGCGGTGCTGCCTGGCCAGCACGCGGCTGCGCAGGTGCGCGCGCAGGCCGGCCATGCCCGAGCCATTACCAATATAGATGCAGGGCCGCGCATCATGCGGTCCGTGGAAGCCCGGGTTCGTCGCCAGCCGTGCGCGGACCATCGCGCCGACGGCGAGATGCGCAGTCAGCCAGCCGGATGCCAGGCCCATGCCCTGCTCGTGGCGCTGCTGGCGCACGAGCAGCGTCAGTGCGCCATCCTGCGGGATGCCGGCAATCGAATAACGGCGCGGTGCCAGCGGTTTGAGTGCGTCGGCGCATTCCTGGGTCGATGCGAACGCATGCCCGGCACCGGGCAGCTCACTCCAGGCCAGCGCGTCGCGCAGCGTCTGGGGTTCGCCCTGCCAGGTCACACGCGCCGCGCCATCCAGGTGACTGGCCGCCAGCCAGGCATCGACGGTCGCCGCCGTGTGGCACGCGGCGACGTCAAGCAGGTCGCCGGCTTGCCACTGCTGATCTGCCGTCGTCTGCAGCACGATTTCATACAGCGGCGCGCCCAGGCTGCCGGGATTCAAGTGGGTACGGGCGACAAGCCGCCAGTCGGTCATCGGTGCCGCGTCATTGGCAGCGGCGGGCAGCGTGCCGGCTGCCGCACCCAGTGTGCCCAGCGCATGCATCCAGCGGCCCAGCGCCGCGGCGTCGCCCTGATCGACGTCGATCCGTGGGAACAGCGCCGTGGCGCCCAGCGCCCCGAGGCGCTCGTCAAGCGCAATGCCATAGCCGCAGTAGCGCGCGTAATTGCGGTCGCCCAGCGCCAGCACCGCGTACTTGCAGCCAGCCAGCGTCAGTGGCCCTGCATGCAGCTCGCGCGTGAAGCGGCGCGCCGCGTCGGGTGCCTCGCCGTCGCCAAAGGTCGCCGCCACGAACAGCGCGTGGTCGTAACCGGCCAGTTCGCCCGGACGGAGCGCAGACACCGCACGCAGGTCGACCGCGCGGCCACCGGCGCGCAGCGCGGCGGCGCTGTGCAGCGCGATCCGTTCGGCCTGGCCGCCCTGGCTTGCAAACGCCAGCAGGATCGGTGCGCCGGCGCCTGGCGTGGTGGGTTCGCTCGTCATGGCGAGCGCCCGTTCGCGCGCCAGTGCGCGCTGCTGGCGGCGACGACCCAGGTACAGCAGCCAGCCGGTGATGGCAAAGCCGGGCAAGGCCAGGCTGGCGAGCATCATGATGACCCGCCCCGGCAGGCCGAAATAGCTGCCCGTGTGCAGCGGCCGGATCGTGGTCAAGGCGCGCTGGCCGACGGTTTGCGCGCCGTAGGGTTCGTTCTTGAGCAGTGCGCCGTCGCTGGCGCGCAGCGACATGCGGTTGCGGGCGCGCTCGTGCGGGCCGTCCTGCGCAATCCACGTCAGCTGGTAGGCGCCGCTGCCGCGTTCCGGCAGGCGGATCGTCGCGCTGGCCCAGTTCGGGGCATGCGCAAGGAAGGTGTTCCAGGCCGGATCGAGTGCGGCCAAGCCATCCGGCGTTGCTGCGCGCTTGCGTTCGCGTGGCTTCGACATCGTCTCGGCTGCGGCGCGGCGCTCGTTGCCGGCCCAGCCCTGCACCGTGTCGCGCACGACGTCAAAGCTCCAGTAAATGCCGGTGCCACCCACGATCAGGTAAGCCACCAGCGCCCAGGTGCCGGCAATCGCATGCAGCGCCCACAGGAACGAGCGGCCACGCAGGCTGGTATTGAAGGTAAGCCAGGTGCGCAAGTTGGCGGGTTTGCGCGGCCAGCGCAGATACAGGCCGCTGAGCGCGAGCCCCACGAGGGACAGTGCCAGGATGCCCAGCACGAGGCGGCCCGGCGCGCGCGGCAGCAGCAGCCAGCGATGCAGCTCCTCGACCCAGTTGAACGCGGCCTCGAAACGAAGCGCCGGCAACACGGCGCCGCTGTACGGGTGGACCCGCACGTCCGGACCGCGCCGCTCGCCCGGCGGCGCGGCAAAGCGCACCAGCGCCGTGCTGCGCGGATCCGCTTCCAGCACGATGCTCACCACGCGCTCACCTGGGCGTACGCGCTGCGCGGCCTGCAGCAGCTGTGCGGGCTTCAGGCGCGGACGTGCTTCGGCGTCGACCGTCATGACGCCCGGATTGAGCACGTCCAGCAGTTCGTCCTCGAATGCCATGATGGCGCCGGTCAGCCCGATGACAGCCAGCAGCGTGCCGGCCGTGATGCCGACGAACCAGTGCAGCTGGAACCAGACCGCGCGCAGCGACGGCAGGCGCCAGCGGCTCACAGCGCGACCTTCATCGACAGCTTGATCAGCCGTGGCAAGCCGGCGCTCAGGCGCGTGCCGGCGCCGGCCCAGTACCGCTTGTCGGCGGCATTGTCGACATTGAGCTGCCACGTGGTGCGTTTTCCCGCGAACTGGCCGATGTAGCGGGCGCCCACGCTGAGCAGCGTCGTGCCACCCAGCCAGGCCTGGTTCAGGTCATTCACTGGCCGCCGGCCCGTGTAGTACGCGCCGCCCGTCAGCGCCAGGCCGGGCACCGCATCGAGGTCCCAGGCCACGAAGGTGCTGGCGGTGCGGCGCGCCGCGTTCTCGGGCGGCTTGCCGTCATACGCCGCGTTGATATTGCGGAAAGCCGGATCGAGCCACTGGGCCGACGCCTGCCAAGCCACACTGCGCAGAATGCGGCCCTGCGACGACAGCTCCAGGCCGCGATACCGCTGCTCGCCGTCAGCAGTGAAGACATTGGCGCTGTTGGTGTAGTAACCGGGGCGCTCGATTTCAAACAGCGCCGCCTGCGTCAACAGGCCGCCGGTCGTACGCCAGCGCGCGCCGACTTCGCGTTGCTTGCTCACGCCAGGCGCCAAGCGCGTGCCCTCATTCGCAGTGCCGGCCGGTGCGGCCTCGCCCTCTTCCAGGCCTTCTGCCGCCGACGCATACACGGAGAGATCGTCGCGCAAGCGGTAGACGACCGCCGCCATCGGCGTTGTCTCGCTCGCGTCGTAATCGTTCACGCCCTGCGTGCTGCGGTAGTCGACGCGGCGCACGCCACCGATGAATTGCCAGCTGCCCAGGCTGATGCGATCGACCAGGTACAGACCCTGGTCGCGCGAGTCGAGGGCTGCGGTCGTGGGCGTCGCCGGCCGCGCACCGACCGAGAAATTCGTCACCGGCAGCGGCGCATACAGGTTCTGCGCGGGGATCGTGTAGTTCGCCTGATAGATCGGGGCCTGGCCCTTGTCGGTATCGCTCGCGCCGAGCGTGACTTCATGCGTCAGGGAGCCCGTGCGCAACTGGCCCGCCAGTTCGGCGCGCAGCATGCGCGAATCGACGTCGGCATGCTGCAGATTGCCGGTGATGCGCCCTGCCCCGGTCGCGACGCTCGCCGCATTATTGAAGCGGAAGATCGGCAGCGAGCGATCGCGCTTCGTTTCGGCGTGGCCCGCTTCAAGCGTCAGTGCCCAGGCGTCGTTCAGCGCGATGTCTGCGCGCAGCTGTGCATTGCGTGCATGCGTTTCGAACCTGGCCCAGTCGGGGCCGACGAGACGGCGCGGATCGACCGCGCGCGGCAGCGTGATCACGCCGCCCACGGTCGGCGGCAGGTTGATCCCGGCCTGCTCGGTCACGCGACGCTTGTCGTATTCCAGGTCAGCCCGCAGGCGCACACGCGCATTGACGCGCCAGTCGAACGCGCCGGAGACGAAGCCGCGGTTGCCGTTGCCGACGCCATCGAGGTGCGAGCCGAGCGTGCCACCGGCTGCGTTGATGCGCACGCCGAATGCGTCATCAACACCATAGCGGCGCGCAGCGTCGAGCGTGGCGACGACCGTCCCGTTGCTGTCGGCCTGGGCGCCGACGTTCGTCAGCGGCGTGCTGCCGGCGCGCTTGGTGACGAAGTTGACGACGCCGGCCGGCGACGTGAAGCCGTAATACAGCGCGGTCGCGCCCTTGAGCACCTCGACGCGCTCCTTGTTCTCCATCGACACCTGGCCGAAGTTCATGAGCGGCAGCGAGCCATTGAGGCGGTAGTTGGTGCGGTTTTCGACAGCGATGCCACGGATGACCAACTGGTCCCACGTGTCGCCACCGTTCTGCTGGCGCGTCACGCCGGCCGTATTGCGCACTGCGTCATACAGACCGGCTGCGCCCTGCAGGTCGAGCACGTCGCGCGTGATGACGTTGACGGTCGACGGCACGTCCATCACGTCGCTGCCGCGAAAGCTCCCGGCTTCCACCGTGTTGGGCATGAAGCCCTGCGCCTTCACCGCCGTCACGCGCACTGCCGGCATGGCGCCACCATCGGCATCCTGCGCCATCGCTGCCGCTGGAAACGCCTGAGGAAACACCAGGGACAGGGCAAGAACGAGACGCGACGGACGCAGGGAAAGGGACGAGGACATGAGAAGAAGCAGTGATGAGGAGCAAACCGAGATTCTATCGTGAATGAGAATCATTTTCAATGACGGCTGCAGGTATCCCTGGACTTGCTGCAGATGCACACCGAGCATTGGTCGTACCTATCGCCATTTTTGATGGAGGCATCAGAAAACGCTATTTACATGTGCATGTCATTCAATTCTATGATGACTTGACTGCATCAAACGCCACGCGCGGGGCAGCTTCGAGCAAAAAAGCCTATAACAGGAGACACGCATGCCGACACACGCAATCACACGCAGGGTACTGACCACCGCAATCGCCTTGCTCGCGTCAAGCACCGCGCTTGCCGCCGACTATCCGGAAAAAACCATCACCCTCGTCGTCCCGTTCTCGGCCGGCGGGCCCACCGACGTCGTGGCCCGGATCCTCGGGCAGAGCATGGCGAAGTCGCTCAAGCAATCGATCATCGTGGAAAACGCCCTCGGCGCGGGCGGCACGCTGGCCGCCGGCCGCATCGCGCGCGCCACGCCAGATGGCTACACGCTGCTGCTGCACCATAACGGCATGGCCACCAGCACGACGCTGTACCGCAAGCTCGCCTTCAACCCCATGACCGACTTCGAGTACATCGGCCAGGTGGCCGACGTGCCAATGGTGCTCATGGCGCGCAAGGACCTGGCGGCCAATACGCTGCCCGAGCTGATTGCGATGATCAAGTCGAAGAAGGACGCGATGACAATGGGCCACGCGGGCCTGGGCGCCGTGTCGCACCAGTGCGGCATGCTGTTCCTGAGCGCGATCGGCGTGCCGCTGACGACCGTTCCCTACAAGGGCACGGCGCCCGCGTTGAGCGATATGCTGGGTGGCCAGATCGACCTGCTGTGCGACCAGACGACGCAGACCACGTCCTACATCCGCACCAATCGCGTCAAGGTGTACGGCGCAACGACGAAGACCCGCATTCCGTCGCTGCCGGCCCTGCCAACGCTGGCCGAGCAGGGCATGGCCGGTTTCGAGATGTATGTGTGGCACGGCATGTACGCGCCGAAAGGCACGCCGCCAGCGGTGGTGGCGCGCATTGGCACGGCGCTGCGCGAGGCGCTCAATGACCCGAACGTGAAGGCGCGCTTTGCCGAACTGGGCGCCGAGCCGGTGTCGGATGCAAAGGCCACGCCGGAAGGCTTGCGCACGCACCTGAAGGCCGAGATCGACAAGTGGGGCCCGATCTACAAGAAGAACGGCGCGTTCGCCGACTGATAGGTACCACACAAAAAGCCCGCGCAGCCATCACGGCGGCGCGGGCTTTTTTTATCGCTGCTCGCTAGACGGCGCCCTGCGCGTGCATGGCCGCGATGGCCGCCGCGTCGTAGCCCAGCTCCGCCAGGATCGCATCCGTATGCTGGCCGAGCGCCGGCACCGGGTCCATGCGCGGCGTGACGTTGTGCGGCAACCCGGGCGGCAGCATGGCGGGCACGCGACCGTTGGCGGTGTCGACGTCGGTCCAGCGCCCGCGCGCCTTCAGTTGCGGATGGTCCCAGACTTCGTGCATGTCGTTGACCTGGGCATTGGCGATGTGCGCCAGCTCCAGCCGCTCGCGCACCTGCTGCGCCGTCAACGTCGAAAACGCCGCCACGATCAGCGCCGCCAGTTCATCGCGCGCTGCGACGCGGCGTGCGTTGGCGTTGAAGCGCGGATCGGTCGCCAGGTCGGGCGCCTCCAGCACGATGGCGCAGAAGGCCGCCCACTCACGTTCGTTCTGGATGCCCAGCATGACCGACTTGCCGTCGCCGGCCAGGAACGGCCCGTACGGGAAGATGGTCGCGTGCGAGGCGCCCGTGCGCGGCGGCGGTGGCGCGCCGTCGTACGCGTAATACAGCGGATAACTCATCCACTCGGCCATGCTCTCCAACATCGACACGTCGATGCGGCAGCCCTCGCCCGTGCGCCCGCGCTGCAGCAGCGCGGCCAGGATGTTCGTGTATGCGTACATACCGGCCGCAATATCGGCAATCGAGCAGCCTGCCTTCGACGGTTCGTCCGGCGTACCGGTGATCGACAGGAAGCCCGATTCGCTCTGGATCAGCAGGTCGTAGGCCTTGCGGTCGCGGTACGGACCGTCGCTGCCGTAGCCGGAGATGTCGCAGACGATCAGGCGTGGATGGCGTTCTTTCAGCGCTTCATAGGACAAGCCAAGGCGCTCGGCCGCGCCGGGTGCGAGATTCTGCACCAGCACGTCGGCTTCTGCCAGCAGGCCGGCCAGCACGGCGTCGGCCTGTTCGTGCTTGACGTCGAGCGTGAGGCTTTCCTTCGAGCGATTGGTCCAGACGAAGTGCGAGGCCAGGCCATTGACGCGTTCATCGTAGCCGCGCGCGAAGTCGCCGCTGCCGGGTCGCTCGACCTTGATGACGCGCGCGCCCAGGTCGGCCAGCTGGCGCGTGCAGAACGGCGCCGCGATCGCGTGTTCGAGCGTGACGACGGTGATGCCGTCGAGAGGTCGCAGGGGTTTCATGGGTGTCATGAGCGTGCCTCCTCAGAACGAGCGTGGCAGGCCAAGCACATGCTCGGCGACGTATGACAGGATCAGGTTCGTCGAGATCGGCGCCACCTGGTACAGGCGCGTTTCGCGGAACTTGCGCTCGACGTCGTATTCGGACGCGAAACCGAAGCCGCCGTGGAACTGCAGGCAGGCGTTGGCCGCTTCCCACGAGGCTTCAGCGGCCAGCATCTTGGCCATATTGGCCTCGGCGCCGCATGGTTTGTGCGCATCGAACAGCGCGCAGGCTTTAAAGCGCATCAGGTTCGCCGCTTCGACGTTGATGTACGCGCGCGCAATCGGAAATTGCACGCCCTGGTTCTGGCCGATGGGGCGCCCGAACACGACGCGCTCGTTGACGTACTTGCTGATCTTGTCGATGAACCAGTAGCCGTCGCCGATGCATTCGGCGGCGATCAGCGTGCGCTCGGCGTTCAGGCCATCGAGGATGTACTTGAAGCCCTTGCCTTCTTCGCCGATCAGATTCTCGGCCGGGATTTCCAGGTTTTCGAAGAACAGCTCATTGGTCTCGTGATTGACCATGTTCTGGATCGGCTGCACGACCATGCCCTGCTGGATGGCGTCCTTGATATCGACCAGGAAGATCGACATGCCCTCGGATTTCTTCGTGACCTCGGCAAGGGGCGTGGTGCGCGCCAGCAGGATCATCAGGTCGGAATGCTGCACGCGCGAGATCCACACCTTCTGCCCGTTGATCACGTAGCGGTCGCCCTTGCGCACGGCCGTCGTCTTGATCTTGGTGGTGTCGGTGCCGGTGGTGGGCTCGGTCACGGCCATCGATTGCAGGCGCAGTTCGCCGCTGGCGATGCGCGGCAGGTAGTGGCGCTTCTGCGCCTCGGAGCCGTGGCGCAGCAGCGTGCCCATATTGTACATCTGGCCGTGGCAGGCGCCGGCGTTGCCACCCGAGCGGTTGATCTCTTCCATGATGACCGACGCTTCCGTCAGGCCCAGGCCCGAGCCGCCATATTCCTGCGGGATCAGCGCAGCGAGCCAACCCGCTTGCGTCAGCGCGGTAACGAAAGCTTCGGGGTAGCCCCGCTCGTCGTCGACCTTGCGGAAGTACTCGGCCGGAAATTCGGCGCACAGGGCGCGCAGCGCGTCGCGGATGTCTTCAAAATCGTGGTCGGTGTGCATGCGGTCTCCTGGTATCTATATGGTTGGATTACGCCAGCAGCGCTTCGGCGCGCATGGCCAGCTGGCCATCGTGGGTCTTGGCCCACAGCGTGATCGTGTGGCCGTCCGGCTCGACGCGACCGCAGACGCTGAAGCGGTGGATGTCGAACAGCGGCTGCACGGCGCGGAACGAAAACGCGGTGACGGCGGCGGCCGGCCGTTCGCGCCGCACGAGGTCGAGCAGCAGGCTCGCGATCAGCGGGCCATGCACGATCAGGCCGGGATAGCCTTCGACCTGCGTCACGTAGGGCTGGTCGTAATGGATGCGGTGGCCGTTGAAGGTCAGCGCCGAGTAGCGAAACAGCAGCACCGGGTCGGGCGTGATGTCGCGGATCCAGTCGTGGTCAAGGTCGGCCATCACCGGGACCGGCACCGGATCGCCCGGCAGTGGATTGGCGCGATAGACGATGTCGTGTTCTTCCTCGATCGCCACGCCGGCCGCACCTTCTATGACGTGACGCACCAGCACGAACACCAGCTTGCCGCTGCGGCCTTCCTTGCTCGTGATGTCGGCGATGGTCGACACGCGCCGCGCCTGGTCGCCGACCTGCAGCGGCGCCAAAAAGCGCAGGCGTCCGCCAGCCCACATGCGGCGCGGCAGATCGACTGGCGGCAGGAAGCCCCCGCGCAGTGCGTGGCCGTCCGGGCCGAGTTGAGACTGCCGGTGCACGGGCAAGAAGTACAGCCAGTGCCATAGCGGCGGCACGGCGCTGCCGGGGTGCGGGGCCGGGTCATCGCGATCGAGCAGCGCGGCCATCGCCGCGAGCGGCGCCGCGGTGATGGCGTCCAGCCCTTCTTCGGTACGGCCCTGCCAGGCGGTCAGATTGTCCATGGGGTGTCTCCTGTCGTTGTCTTGTTCTAGTCGGATGCTTCGTCGACGATGCGCTGGGCCCGGAGGATCACGGGGCGGTCGACCATCTTGCCGTCCACGGCGACGGCGGCGCCGTTGGCCTCGCGCGCTGCGGCCAGTACGCGCGTGGCCCATGCCAGCTCGGCATCCGTGGGCCGGAAGCCTGCATTGACGGGCGCCACCTGGCGCGGATGGATGCACAGCTTGGCGCCGAAGCCGAAGCGGCGGGCGCGCAGGGTGTCCGCGTGCAGCTGGGCGTCGTCGTCCAGCGCCACGCTCACGCCGTCTATGGGGGGCGCCAGGCCGGCCACGCGCGAGGCCAGCACCAGCATCGAGCGGAAGTGCAGCAACTCCTCGTCATCCCCCTCGATGCCCAGGTCAAACTGGAAATCGATCGAGCCGAATGCCAGGCGCGCAACGCCTTTCACACGCGCCAGCGCATCGACGGCCGCCATGCCGCAGGCGGTTTCGATCAGCGGCAGCACGGGCAGGCCAAGCTGCGCAACGCGCCGCAGGTTGTCGACCGATTCCGCCTTCGGCAGCATGATGGCGGCCACGCCCGCGTGACGGCACAGGGCCAGGTCATCCTCGAACCAGGGGGTGTCTTCGGCGTTGATGCGCACGACGACTGGCATGGATGGGTCAAGCATCGCTGCCACCTGCATGCGCGCGGCGTCCTTGTCTGCGGGCGGGACAGCATCTTCCAGGTCGACGATCACGGCGTCTGCGCCGCTATCCAACGCGCGGACAAAACGCTCGGGGCGGTTGCCAGGGACGAACAGGTAAGAACGGGGGATGGCAGGCATGACGAACCAGTCGCGTGGGGGGATCGAGACCCATCATAAATTTGAATCCAGGTGACTCGGAAATAGAAAAACGTGATTCCACGATCACGTGAGCGCATGGCTGGCAGGGATCACGCCCTGGTATTGCAGGCAGCCGAGGAATAGCTTATGTTGATGGCACGACCACTTGAAGGACGACCATGGACATCAAGCAGATCCGCACGCTCATCGCCATCGCCGAAACGGGCAGCGCCACCAAGGCGGCGGAACTGCTGCACCTGGTGCAACCGGCGGTGTCGCGCCATATCCGGATGCTCGAAGAAGAATGCGGCGCCCTGCTGTTTGAGCGCGAGCGCCACGGCATGGTGCTGACCGACGCCGGCCGCACGCTGGCTGAATACGGCCGGCGCGCGCTGCGTGAACTGGACAAGGCGCGTGCGGAAATCGGCCCGGCCGCCAATGCGATCTCGGGCCGGCTCATGATTGGCCTGCTGGCCAGCACCAGCAATCTGCTGGCAACCGAGCTGGTGGCGCGTGTGCGCGCGAAGCACCCTGCGGTCACGGTCGGCATCAATGTCGGTTATGCAGGCAATGTCGTGCAGTGGCTGGAAGCCGGTGAAGTGGAACTGGCGCTGCTGTACGACACGCGCGCCTCGAATGGCTTGCAGGTCGAAGCGCTGCTCGACGAGCGCCTGTACGTGATCGGCCCACCGGGCGAGATCGATGCGTCGACGCCGTTTCCGTTGAAACAGTTGCGCGACCGCCCGATGATCCTGCCAAACGCCCCGCATGGCCTGCGCAGCATCATCGAGCACGCGCTGGCAGTGGCCGGCATCAGCGTCGACGTGGTAGCCGAAACCAACGCGCTCGACCTGCAAAAATCGCTGGTCAACAAAGGCTTCGGCTACAGCATCCTGCCCAGCTCCGCGATCCTCGACGAACTGCGCGACGGCACGCTGTCCGGCGCCCCGGTCGGCACCCCCGACCTGTCACGCCGCATCGTCCTGGCACGCGCCGCCACCCGCCGCGCTTCACCCGTCAGCGTGGCAGCCGCCCCGGAACTGGTCGGCCTGATGAAAGAAATGGTCCTGAGCGGCGCCTGGCCCGGCGCCGCCTGGATCGGCCGCTAACCGCACCAGCAGCAGCCACTGGCTGGCTAGCTGCCAAAGCAATTGCACAATAATTCGACTCTGACCCTAATTATTAAGCAGCCCCGACAGTCAAAGAAACAATTAGGGTCAGAGTCGAATTGTTTGACAACTTTTGGGAATTGCCCAATAAATCGACTCTGACCCTACTTGTTGGCGGGGCCGAGCAATTGCCCAATAATTCGACTCCGACCCTCATTGCGGAGAAATCGGATCAATTGCTCAATAATTCGACTCTGACCCTCATTAGGTGGGGTTAGAGGGATTGGCCGAGTTTGAGTGTGGCGGCGACGTTGCGGGCGGTGGTGCGAAGGTTGAATTCGGCGTTGGCGAGGGCTTCGGCGACTGTGCCGGCTTTCATGATCGTGCTGAAGGTGGCGTCGATGCCGTGGGCGTGGAGGGCGCTGGCGTCGTGGCCCAGGCAACCGCCGATGGCGATCACCGGTTTGCCGTGGCGCGCGGCGACGCGGGCCACGCCAATCGGGGTTTTTCCGTTGACGGTCTGGCTGTCGATGCGGCCTTCGCCCGTGATGACCAGGTCGGCCAGCGCGACGGCGGCATCCAGTCCGACGGCGTCGGCGACGATTTCGCTGCCCGGCCGTAGGCGACCCTTGAGGAAGACCAGCATCGCGGCGGCGATGCCACCACCGGCGCCGGCGCCCGGGACGTCGGCCACGTCCTGGCCCAGGTCGCGCGCGATGACGGCGGCGTAGTGGCGCAGGTTGGCGTCGAGCTGGGCGACCATCGCCGGCGTGGCGCCCTTTTGCGGGCCGAAGATGGCTGAGGCGCCATTCACACCAACCAGCGGGTTGCTGACGTCGCACGCCACCTCGAATACCGACTCCAGCACGCGAGCGTCGAGCTGCGTGATGTCGATGCGCGCGAGGTTGGCCAGCGCTGCGCCACCCGGTGCCAGTGGTGCATCCTGCGCATCGAGCAGCCGCACGCCCAGTGCTTGCAGCATCCCGGCGCCGCCGTCGTTGGTGGCGCTGCCGCCCACGCCGAGGATGAAGCGGCGCGCGCCGGCGTCGAGCGCGGCGAGGATCAACTCGCCCGTGCCACGGCTGGTCGCGTTCAGCGGATCGCGCGCGGCCGGCGGGACCAGTTCCAGGCCGCTGGCGGCGGCCATCTCGATCACGGCGATGACGTCGCCGCCCGTCAGGCCGTAGAAGGCATCGACGGGCGTTCCCAGCGGACCGGTGGCGCGCAGGTCGACGCGGCGGCCGGCCGTCGCGGCAATCATCGCCTCGACGGTGCCTTCGCCACCATCGGCGACGGGAATCTTGACGTAGCTGGCGTCAGGGAAGATCTCGCGGAAACCCGCCTCGATGGCGCTGGCTGCTTCCAGCGCCGACAGGCTTTCCTTGAATGAATCGGGTGCGATCACGATGTGCATGCTGCGCTCCGATCAACGATTGACGAGGCGCGCTGGCACCACGAGCACCAGCATCGCGCCGATGAACAGCACGGTCGACAGGATGTACAACGCCATGTCCGTGCTGCCGGTGGCGTCCTTGATCCAGCCCACCAGGAACGGGCTGAGGAAACCGGCAATCTGGCCCATCGAATTGATCAGCGCCAGGCCGGCGGCGGCGGCCGCGCTGCCCAGGAACGCTGCCGGCAGCGGCCAGAACATCGGCAAGCCGGTCAGCGCGCCCATCGTCGCCAGACTCAGGCCGATCATCACCAGCACCACGTTATCCGAGAAGTTCGCGGCCAGCAGCAGACCCACCAGCGCCATCAGCAGTGGCGCCGACAGGTGCCAGCGGCGTTCGCGCCGGCGGTCGGCCGAGCGGCCCACCAGCACCATGAAGACACCGGCGAACAGGTAGGGAATCGCGCTGAGCCAGCCGACCGTCGTGGCGCTTTCGAAGCCCAACGACTTGATGATCGACGGCAGCCAGAAGTTGATCGCATACACGCCCATCTGGATGCTGAAGTAGATAAAGCCGAGCATCCACACATGCCAGTCGCGCAGCACGGCGCCGAACGAGTGCACCGCATGCGTGCCGCTCGAGCGCTGCGCTTCGTCCTCGTCGAGCGCCGTCTGCATCGCCGTTTTTTCCTCGGCCGTCAGCCAAGGCGCCTGCGCCAGGCTGTCGTTCAGGTAGAACAGCACCGCGACACCCAGCAGCACGGTCGGAATCCCCTGCAGCAGGAACAGCCACTGCCAGCCATCCATGCCGCCCTGGCCGGCCGAGAAGTGACTCAGCATCCAGCCCGACAGCGGGCCACCGATCAGGCCCGAGACAGGAATGGCCGACATGAACAGCGCCATCACCTGGCCGCGCTTGTGCGCCGGGAACCACTTGGTGAAGTACAGGACCATGCCCGGGAAAAAGCCCGCTTCGGCCACACCGGTGAAGAAGCGCAGCACATAGAATTCGACCGGGGTGCTCACGAACAGCATGCAGGCCGACAGCGCGCCCCAGGTCATCATCATCACCGCGATCCAGCGCCGCGCGCCGAGCTTGTGCAGGATGAGGTTACTCGGCACGCCGAAGGTCACGTAGCCGATGAAGAAGATGCCAGCGCCCAGGCCATACACGGTTTCGCTCAGTTGCAGCGCGTCGAGCATCTCGAGCTTGGCGAAACCGACGTTGACGCGATCCAGGTAATTGAAGAAGTAGCAGACGAAGATGAAGGGGATCAGGCGCCATGTGGCCTTGCGGTAGGCGCCGTCGAGCAAGCTCGCGCCGGGGGTGCTGGCAATGGTACTCATGCTGTCTCCGAATATATGGTCATGTAATCATCGAGATTATCAACCAAACAAGGGCTGCCAGGCGTCGGCGACACGCACAATTCAAGCCGCCTGATTCTCGCCTTTTTTCAGGCAAGTGCACAAGTTGATGACCAAATCCGTGTTCACGTACCCTATCAGCATGCCAACCCCACGCGCCCGGACCGCGCACTCGCCCGGCATAATTGTGCATAATCACAAACGCCCTCCTCCAACCAGAAACCACCATGCACATCCTCGACACCGGCCTCGCCCAGGAAATCGTCGCCCGCACCATGCGCATCATCCCGTTCAACGTCAACGTGATGGATGCCCATGGCGTGATCCTCGCCAGTGGCAACGCGGCGCGGGTTGGCGAGCTGCATGCCGGCGCCCTGTTGGCGCTGGCCAAGAAGCTCACCACCGAAATCGATGCGGCGGCCGCGCACAAGCTGCATGGCGCCCAGCCGGGCATCAATCTGCCGCTGTGCGTCGGCGGCGAGATCTGCGGGGCGGTGGGCTTGTCCGGTGCGCCCGACGCCGTGCGCCAGTTCGGCGAGCTGGTACGCCTGAGCGCCGAGATGATCCTCGAGCAGGCTGCCCTGACCCAAACGCTGCAAAGCCATTCACGCTACCGCGAAGCGTTCGTGCTCAACCTGATCCGCTACGAGCCGGGCGCGCGCGCCGAACTCGAAGGCTGGGCGCAGCGGCTCGGGATCGACATCGAGCGCATGCACCTTGTGTTTCTGGTCGAACTGCAGGGCGTGCCGGCGGCGGTGGACCATGCGCCGAGCGCTGTGCAGCTGCTGCAGATGCGGCTCCTGGCGCGCCGCGACGATGCCCTCACCGCCACCGTCGGCCCCGCCGAACTGGTGCTGCTCGAGGCCTGGGAGCCGTCACGCAAAGGACTCGAGACACCGCCGCAGCGCCGTCTCGACGCCCTGGCCCAGCTATTGCGCGAGGAATGCACGCTGCCGTTCACGCTGTCGATGGGCATTGCACTGCCCGGCATCGATGGCGCCGCGATCTCGTACGGGAGCGCGCGCACCGCCAGCCGGCTCGGGCGCGCACGCCATCCGCAGCAGCAGGTTTTCAGCTATTACGAGATGGCCTTGCCGGTACTGCTGTCGGGCCTGGACAGCGGCTGGCAGGCGCACCAGCTGCGCATGCCGATCGCGCGGCTCGCACACGACAAGAGCCGCGCCATGCTGCGCGCGACGCTGTCCGCATGGTTCGAGCAGAACGAGAATTCGGCCGCCACCGCGAAGGCACTGGGCATCCACCGCAACACGCTCGACTACCGGCTGCGCCGCATCGGCGAGCTCACGGGCCTGGACCTCGGCGCGAGCGAAGACAAGCTGCTGCTGTATGTGTCGTCGTTGTTGAGCCCGACGCTGAGTTCGACGTTGAGCCCGACGGTCAGCCCAGACGCCCCGCCGGCATAGCCGACAATCCGCCGCCCGGCATCGAGGCCGGCACGACGCCCGACTTGTTGTCGTTACGCTCGCGCCGTGCTTTTGCAGCCGCAGCGATGCGGCGTGCTTCGATCAGGGCCGCCGCGCGCTGTTCCGGCGTCAGCTGGCCCCCCAGCGCGGTCAGCAGTCCGCTGCCCTCGGCGAACATCTGCGGCGACCGGTCACCAGGCTGCGCGACCTCCGCCTCGATCAATCCAACCGCAACCAGATAGCCATACCCCTGCACCGGACGCTTGTCCGTCAGGTCCGAGCCACCCAACTTCTGCAATCCCCACAACATCAGTGCGGTCGTGTCCCCCGCCTCGGCCGCCGTGTCGAGCTGGGTGGCCGCCGTCGCCTTCCATTCGCGCACCAGGGGGTCGTCGGGCCGCGTCGTCAACGCGCTCGGATCGCCAAACGGGCCTTCGACGGCATGCATCCATGCCGCGCCCGGCACGCCAGCCTTGACGGCCGTGGCCAAGTAGTCGAGACGGGCCAGCCGCTCGCGCTCCGTCATCGCGCCACACATGCGCGTCATGTTCCGGCGCTCCTCGGCGTTCAGCGCGCGTTTCGCGCCCAGCTTGTTGTCGTGCATCTCGAGATCCTGCCGCCGGTTGAACGACGCGCAGCTCGAGACAAGCATGTAGGCCGCGTAGGCATCGTGCGGATCGTGTGAGGCCAGCAGATCGGCCACGTGCGCACTCAGGTTCGGGCTAATGGCAGCAGCCAGCACCGACGCTGACACTGCTGCCGATACCGCCTGCGCCGGCACGTGCACGGGCACGGCGGCACGAGGCGCAGCCGGCGACGGTGCGCCCGCCACGGTGACGACCGTGTCACGTGTCGAACTGTTCCACATGAGCCCTGCCACGCCAATGCCAGCGACGACGAGCGCGCCGACCAGCCATTGTTGCCGACGTTTTTCCATCACAGCGCCTCCCCGGTGAAATGCATCGATCGGACCGAGTATAGCCAGCGCCTGCACGCTATTTCTCACACATTATGGCGACAGCCGGCACAGATACACTTTGTAGCATTGCTTACTGGAATTCTTAACATGTTAGGGGGCGCCCGTAGTCTAATGAACTCATCGATTCAACGGATCGGCCACCAGGAGAAATAATAATGAAAACCAAGTTCATCGCAGCACTGATTGCATTGACCTTTACCGCGAGTGGCAGCGCTTTTGCACAACGCGGCGATCACGGATACGATCGCGATCACGACCGCAACGGCTATTCGCAACAACAGCACAACGACCGCCGTGACGATGATCGCCGCGACGACAACCGCAACGACCGCCACAACGGCCCGCGCGCCAACGATAACAAGCATCGCAACGACAGCGCCCAGTATTATCGCCGTGACGATTCCCGCGGTGGCGGTCCACGCCACGATATGCGCCGCGGCGGCAAGCTGCACAAGGAATATCGCCACGATCGCTATGTGGTCAATGACTGGCGCGGTCGCCACCTGAGCGCGCCACCCCGTGGATATCACTGGGTCCAGACCGGTAACGATTATGTGCTGGCAGCGATCGCCACCGGTATTATTGCCCAGGTATTGTTCGCGAATTAAACGCTGGAAGATGCCCCTATAAACCGCTCGTCGAAAGACGCGGCGGTTTTTTTACGCACACGCGTACCATATTTACAACATCCATTCATCGCTCTCCATTTGTTGCATCCCTTCAACCTCGCGCACGTTTAATATCAATCAATGCGCTTTATGTGACAACGGAGATTTGATGAATACGAATTTGAAACCAGGCGCCCGCGCCGTGCGTGGCGTGCTCCTGGCATGCGCCGGAACGACCATCGCCCTGGCGAGCCTGCCCCTGGCCGCGCAGACGTTGCCGGCGGTATCGGCAGCCGAGTTGCCGCGCGTCGAAGTCACGGGGTCGGCAATCCGCCGCGTGCAGTCTGAAACCGCGCTGCCGGTGCAAACGATTTCACGTGCCGAGATCGAGAAAACAGGCGTGACCACTGCTGCTGAATTGATGGGGCGCGTTTCGGCCAACAGCAATGGCCTGACGGACGGCGCCAGCATCAACGTCGGCGGCGACCAGCGTGGTTTCAACAGCGCCAACCTGCGTGGCATCGGCACCTCGTCCACGCTGGTGCTGCTCAATGGCCGGCGCATGGCCAACTTCGCCTCGCCTGGCGACGACAGCGGCGTTGACCTGAACAATATCCCGGCCGCAGCGCTCGAGCGCGTCGAAGTGCTGCTCGACGGCGCATCGGCACTGTATGGCACCGATGCCATCGGCGGCGTCATCAACTTCATCACCCGCAAGGACTTCCAGGGACTGGAAGCGAACGTGTACGTCGGCACGACCGACGAAGGCGGCGCCGGCAAGCGCACCGCCAGCCTCAGCGCCGGCAAGGGCGTACTCGAGCGCGATGGCTACAACATCTTCGCCGTGGCCGACTTCCAGCGCACCAATCCCCTGAACACGTCGCAGCGCAGCTTCATCCCGGGCCTGCAGGTCGAGCAGCGCTTGGGTCACCTGCTGTCGAGCTACACGAGTCCGGCCAATATCCGCCTGACGTCGGCCCAGCGCGACCATCTGCAGGAGATCGGTTTCACACTCAATGGCAAGCCGATCACGAACCGCCTGATCAACCTGTCGGTCCCGGGCTGCGCGCCGCCGGCCAATGTGTACCTGCCGGATGGCACGGGCGGCGTCGATGCCTGCACCTATAACTATATGGGCGACACCGAGCTGTATCCGAAGTCCGAAAAAGCCAGCGTGCTCAGCCGCGCTGTCATCAAGCTGGGTGGCTCGCACCAGGCCTATGCCGAAGTGGCACTCAGCCGCGCCAAGACCGACTACACCGGCTCGTCGGCGCGCGTGGCGGGCTACGTCGATTATTCGCGGGTGCCGCAACTGGCCGGCACCGGCCTGGATCAATTGGACGACGACATCCCGGGCGAACTGGAATTGCGCATGCGCCTGAACGAAGCGGGCCAGCGCACCAGCACCCTCACCAGCGAAGGCGTGCGTTTTGTCGTCGGCGTCACGGGCACCGTGGGCGGCTGGGATTACGACACCGCGTACAACCACAGCGTCAACACGGTCAAGGACCGCGACACCCATGGCTATCTGCTCTACAACGAGCTGCTCGAAGGGATCGCCGACGGCCGCATCAACCCGTTCGGCCCATCGAGCCCGGAAGGCCGGGCGCTGATCGACAGCATCCAGGTCGACGATGTCGTGCGCCGCGCGCGCGGCACGCTCGACGCCGTCGACGTCAAGTTGTCGCGCGCCCTGATGCCGATGGCCGGCGGCGACCTGGCGGTGGCGATTGGCGGTGAAGCACGGCGCGAGAAAAACCAGTTCACGCCATCGGCCCTGCTGTTGAGCGACAACATCAACAATGACGCGGCGCCCGAAGGCGGCCGCGCCACCAGCGACAGCCGCGATGTGGCGGCGGTCTATGGCGAAGTGCTGGTGCCGTTCGCGAAGCAGTGGGAAGCACAGCTGTCGGCACGCTACGACCATTACGAAAACGTTGGCGGCGCGACCAGTCCCAAGATCGGCCTGACCTACCGGCCAAGCGACGCGCTGCTGCTGCGCGGCTCGGCCGGCCGGGGTTTCCGCGCGCCGTCGATGACAGAGCTGTACCGTCCGACCGTCTACAGCAGCACGGCCACCCTGCCCGATCCGGTCTACTGCGCCACGGTCGAGAACAATTATTCGGACTGCGCCGACAACTGGGACACGCGCCGCTACAGCAACGACGCGCTGAAACCCGAACGGAGTCGCCAGTTCTCGCTGGGCGCCGTGTTCGCCGCCGGCAAGCATGTCAGCGCTTCGCTCGACTACTGGAACATCAAGCGCACGAACCTCATCAGCGAAATCGGCGACGACATCATCCTTGGCAACCTGGCCAAATACGGCGACCTGGTCTATCGCGACGAGGACGGGCTGATCGACTACATCGAACTGCGCAAGGACAACCGCGGCGCGCAACTGGCGCGCGGCCTCGACCTGGCGCTGACGGTACGCGGTATCGACACGGCCATCGGCCGCTTTGGCGGGCGCCTGAACGGCACCTATGTGCTGACGTCGAAAATCCAGAATGCGCCCGGCGATGCGTTCGTGAGCAATCTGAACCGCTTTGTGACCGACGGCGTGGTCCAGCGCTGGCGTCATACGGTGAGTGTCGACTGGGATCGCGGGCCGCTCTCGGCCAGCTTGCAAAATACGTTTTCGAGCGGCTACGAAGACCAGAATACGGCAATCAATATCGACAATGGCAGCGTGGTGGCGGCCAACCGGGTCAAGCGTTATTCGTTGTGGGATTTGTCGAGCGCGTATGCGGTCAATACAAACCTGAAACTGCGCGTGGGTATCCAGAATCTGTTCGACACGAGTCCGCCTTATTCGAACCAGGCGTATTTCTTCTTATCGGGTTACGACCCAAGCTATACCGATCCGCGCGGGCGCCGTTTTTATGCCAGTGCGAATTATTCGTTCAAATAAGGATTGAACGGTCTTTACGGAATTCTGCCAAACGGCAGAATCCCGAATGCCAATGTCGAAAAAGCTTACACGTGTAAATACAAGTCGCAGGGGTTGATTAAAATTCCTATTGGAATCAGATGGTTGACACCAGCTGGAAGCATGGCACGGTTACTGCTAGTTACAAGGCTCACACTAACCGGAGAAAACCATGTCCCTGCGATCGCTTAAAAACCTGCTTGTCGGCCTGTCGTTGCTGGTTTGCACGTCTGCATTTGCCGTACCATTTGTGGTCAACGTCGCGGGGGTCCAGAGTTTCGGTGCGCCGGGAGCGGCCGGAAATACGGTATTTACCCTCAACGTGGGAGCAGGCTCGCGGGTTACCGGTATCGCTTACGACGTCAACATCACGGCGTTCAACCCGAGCTATTTGTCCGAAATCGGTCTGTACTTCAGCGATTCGGCACAGTCCACTGGCGTCTATTTCACTCCGGGGTTTCAGAATCCAAATCCTGGTACCGGCAACTACGCCGATTCAGCCAACCTGATCGACTTCGGACTGGACTTTTCGGTCGGCGCCGATGGCCTTCTGCGACTGGAATTCTTCGAGGATTTCAATGATTCGGCAGTATCGCCGGACGGTGTCTGGAACTTCGGCACGATCACCTTCGATGTGACGGGCGATAACGTGCCTGGCGACCCGGGCACCGACGTGCCTGAGCCGGCAACGGGCATGTTGATGGGTGCTGGTCTGGCGCTGATGGGCTTTACTGCCCGTCGTCGTCGCTCGAACGGCAAGGCGGCGTAAGCAGCCACCTGGCGCAGTCGCCTGCATGCTGCTTCAGAGAGACTGGTTCTCGATACGGACCAGTCTCCAGCAATCGTCCATCTTGAAGTAATACGACACCAGGTAATCGGTGTCGGGCTTGGCCAGATTGACCCGCGCCGTCGACACGGTGACGTCTTCCAGTTGCATGACAAGCGCATTGTCCTTGCGCTCCTGGGCCAGGGGCATGACGGGAAATTCAGCCGACTGGACCGTGGTGTAGATCCGTTGCACCGCCTCGTCGCTGGAAAATCGCTGAATGAAGAATGAAATGTCCTGGGCCGGGCAAACGTTCGACGACGTGGTCGCGGGCGCATCCGACTGGGTGTTCAACTGAGCCGCCTGGCCATGGCCTGCTGCCATCAGCAGCAGTGCAACAAATAGCTTGTTCAAACCACCCACATTGACCTCCCGGATCGATCCCTTCAGAAATGGCGTGCCGCAATCAAGCTGACCGCCGGTCGATGACCCGACCGATCAGCGTGCCTTGCAACCTGCGCACCAGTTTATCAGAAGAGCAATAGTGCTCTGAACACGATCGGCCTGGTTGACGAAGACCGTGCCCGGGTCGTTAAGGCGCCACCAGGAAAAAATGATGCGTCCTGCGGCATTTCTGTCGTCATACAGGAACGAAACCCATCTGACATGACGCATTTCTGCACACGATTGCATTGTCATGCATCAAATGCAACGGATAAGCTGGCATTATGTGGAAGATAAGACATGAACGTCTGCAGCGCTCACGGGCGCCAGGCATAGAAAATCGCACGGCACTGACAGAATGACGATGAATCGATTTCGAACTACCGGACTCCCGGCCAGCATCCGGGGCACGTTGCCCACTCATCTTGACGCATCCGCCACCCCTTCTTCCCACCGCCCCCGCCTGCTTCTGGTCGACGACGAGCCACGCGTGCTGGCTTCATTGCAGGAAATGCTCAAAGGCAGCGGCTACGCCATCACGACGGCCGACAGCGGCACTGCCGCGCTGGCGTGCCTGGCAGAGATGCGCTTCGACCTGGTGCTGCTTGACCTGCTCATGATGGATGTCGACGGGCATCAGGTCATGGACTTCATCAATCAGCAAGACATGAAGGCCGACGTCATCGTTGTGAGCGGCACCGTCGGCATCGAGTCGGCCATCGGCGCGCTGAAGCGCGGCGCCCACGATTACCTGCGCAAGCCGTTCAGCCGCGAAGAATTGCTGCGCACGGTGGACAACGCGCTCAGGCAGCGCGACCTGCAGCAGATCAACCGTCGCATGGTGGCAGCGCTTGCGCTGTCCGAGAAAAAATACCGTTACCTGGTCGACGCCTCACCCGACATGATCTACATGCTCGGTCATGAAGGCCGCTTCACCTACGTCAATGACCGCGCGTGCCAGATGCTGGGCTACGAACGGGAAGAACTGCTGGGCCAGCACTACACGGCGCTGCTGCATGCCGAAGACCATGAACGCGCACTCTATGTATTCAACGAGCGGCGCGTTGGCGAGCGGGCCTCCCGCGACGTCGAGCTGCGCGTGACATGCCGCGCGGGCCAGCAGCACACACACGACGCTGCTGACACGTCCGTGATGACGATCTCGCTCAACGCGATTGGCATGCACCGTGAAAAACGCGATCCGCACACGCCGACCTATGTCGGCACCTACGGCATCGCGCGCGACGTGAGCGCGCGCAAGCGTGCCGAGGCGGTCATCCATCACCAGGCCTACCACGACATCCTGACCGACCTGCCTAACCGCGTGCTGTTCAAGGACCGACTCGGCCTGGCAATGCTGCAGGCCCGGCGCAAGCGCACCGAGCTGGCCGTGATGTTCATCGACCTGGACCGCTTCAAGCTCGTCAACGACACGCTCGGCCACGGCCATGGCGACAAATTGCTGCAGCAGGTGGCGCTGCGCCTGAAGGATTGCCTGCGCAAGGGCGACACGCTGGCACGCCAGGGTGGCGACGAATTCACGATCGTGCTGCCCGACCTGCGCTCGCGCGACGATGCGCACGTGGTCGCCGACAAGTTCATCGAGCAGCTGCAACAGCCGTTCGACCTGAGCGGCAACGAGGTGCATATTTCGGCGTCGATCGGCGTGGCCATCTACCCCGAACACGGCGAATCGATCGATGAATTGCTGCGCAATGCCGACATCGCAATGTACCGTGTGAAAGACCTCGGCAAGAATGGGCACGCCTTCTACGACCCGTCGATGCACGATGCGCTGCACCAGAACGTCGCGCTCGAACAGCATCTGCGCCGCGCGCTCGAACGCAATGAACTCGAGATGTACTACCAGCCGCAGATCGACGCCGCCAGTGGCCGCATCATCGGCGCCGAGGCGCTGATGCGCTGGAACCATCCGGTGCGCGGCCTGATCATGCCCGGCGAGTTCCTGCCGTTCGCCGAAGAAAGCGGCCTGATCGTGCCGATCTCGGAGTGGATGATCGACACCCTGTGCCGCGACATGGCGCACTGGGGCACGGACGGCGCAGACCCGCTGACGCTGTCGCTGAATCTGTCGCCACATTATCTCGATCACAGCAAATTCTTCGAAACGATGCGCAATGCCCTGGAGCGCTACGACATCGGCCCCGGGCGGATCGCCGTCGAGATCACCGAAAACATCTGCATCCGCAATCCGCAATATGCGATCGAGCAGCTGAAAAAGCTCGGGCAGTTGGGTGTGTCGGTGGCCATTGACGATTTTGGCACCGGGTATTCGTCGCTCGCGTATCTGCACCGGTTTCCGATCCACACCATCAAGATCGACCAGTCCTTCGTGCAGCAGATCAGCGACGAAGACGGGCATTATCCGGTCGTGCTGGCGATCATCTCGATTTCACGTGGCCTGAATCTGGACCTGGTGGCCGAAGGCGTGGAGACCGAAGTGCAGGCGCGCTATCTGCGCGCGCACGGATGTTCGACGATGCAGGGCTTTTTGTTTCACCGGCCGATGCCACTGGGGGGATTTGTCAACGTGCTCAATTCGTAGCGCCGTTGCGTCGGCAGGGCGCGTTACCTGCCATGACGAACTGAGGACGCTGCGCAGCTTGCGCAAGGCAGCATGAGAGAAGATCGCATTCGCTGCGATCCTCTCAGAACCAGTCGTTCGCCTGACGTTTGATCCAGTTGACCCCGCGGTCATACAGCCGATGTGCATCGTCTCCGACCTCGGCAGCTTTTCTGCTTGCCGCTGCGGCGGCGTCCCTGCCGGCAGCCGTGGTCGCATGCACGCCGCGGTCGATCGCGTTGCCGGCTGCATGCGCCTGACGCCGCGCGTATTCGGCTAACTCGTGCGCACGGCGCTGCGCGGCGTCGGCCGTTTCACTGGCGGCTTTCGCGGCAGCATCGTAGGTACGTTTGGCTGCGGCGCGTGCTTCCGCGGCCTTTTGCAGCGCATACTGCTTGGTCTCCTCGGCCTTGCGCTCGGCAGCCGCGACCAGCGCATCGGCGCGGCGCTGCGCTTCGGCGGCGGCATCCTTGGCGGCCTGCGTGGTCGTGTCTATCGCCTGGCCCACTTGCCGCTTGCCCGACTCGTAGGCGCTGCTGACGGCGTCGCTGGCGGCGCTGGCCTTGCCGCCGATCCAGTCCCCCCATTCGGTCCAGACGCTGACGGTCGATTCAAGCACGCCGCGCGGCTTGAAGTAGCTGAATGGCTCGGCATTGAGAACGAAGTCCACTTTCGAGTCGTGGATAAAGTGCGACACGAAACCAACCACGCCGGTGCTAACCGGTGTATCCCATGCTGACACCTGCCACTCTTCGAGCTTCACATATTGTGTGTAGCCGTTGACATGATCGCCGCCCATGCGGACACCCTGTCCTTGTTTGACTGCGGTGCGATGACGCCGAATTTCTTCTTCCATGCCCACCGGACCGATACGCCTTGACCAGGACTCTTCGCGACGGCGCTGTCCCGGTGACTGCATACCCTGACGATGCATGGTGCCATTGGCACTGTAGAACACCTCGAGATGCCGCTTGATCTGGGATTCCACCGTGCCTGACAGTGCGCCACATGCGGCCATGTACTTGCGGTAGGCAGCGAAAGTAGCGGGATCGCACTTGAACCGTTCGTTGAATAATCCTTCGCGCCATGCTTCGATCTCGTCGTATGAGCGCATACGCACGCCGCTGACGACTGATTCACGCATCATGTCGCGCATCGGAATGCGCGAGTAATTATCGGAAATACTCTGATCGTCCGGCCCGTAGCCGCCGCCGACGTCCGAGTGCACGCCGGGGTAGACCTTTTCTTCCCATGCCCCCGCGAGCTTGCCGTTTTTGCGGATCAGGTCGACCGGGAAAGCGAAGCGCACTTCATGGGCGGCGACGTAATGCACGCAGCGCTCGACACGCGGTGACACGATCAGGTCGCGCTCCTGGAATGGCAGGCGGGCATTGGTTGAAGGCACGCCAAACGATGCAACCGTGTCGAACACGCCCATGAATTGCATCCGCAACGGGTAGCTGTGGAAATACAGGTCGTCGCCACGCTGCTCACTCTGACTGATCACGCGATTGGAAAACGCACGCGACAGCGCTGCGCCCCGCGAGAAACCAAACAGCGACATCGTGATGGTTTTGATCAGGCGGTGCTTGCTCAACGCCTTGTTCACGTCAGCGAAGCCTTTTGCCGTGGCAGTTTTTGCATAGGTGGCCAACTCGCCGCCTGCGGCTTGTGCGTTCGCGATCAACAGCGCCTTGAGCCGCTCATTGACCATATCGTCGCCATGACCCAGACGCCGGTCGCCACCGGCGCCGAACGCCAGACCGCCCACGTTGTCCTGGAGCCAGATACCGGTCGAATCGAGCCAGCCGGTTGCCGTGCCGTTGAAGCGTGTGCCAACGCCCGCCACGTACACCGCATAGGTCGCCTTGGCATCATCCTTGATGGCAGCGTCATACATGCGCCCGACATTGCTCCAGCTTTTAGTGGCAGCGTCGTTTTCCCAGTTATTGCCGGTGCCATCGAAAAATACGGACAGATGGACGACATCCCGACAGTCCTGGAACGGCGATGGCGGGCCGTCCGGGACGTCACGATTGGTGGCAACCGCAGCGACGGCCGCGTCATCAGCCACGGCGCTGCTCCTGTGCCATGGCGATACCGCGCGGTGTGCGGTCTGGCACGCCCACCGAGGTCGTCAACTCGACGGTATCGTCCGGATAAATATGCACACCCAGAAATTTGGCGCCCTGCACCACGTTATCGAGACGCAGCGGATTTTTGTTGGAAACCGTTTCGCCATTGCGAGGTGTGCCCTTCGGACCATCGAGTCGCCAGGTCACTTTTTTCGGGCCAAGCGCAAAGGGCACGCCGGTAAAGATGCCGCCCCCGGTGGACGGATAGGCGTCACTGGTTTCGCCAACCTTGCCGTCGATGAACACATCGAAGATGGGACGGTTGAGATAACTGAACAGCACGACATCCAGTACGACTTTCATGGGTTTCGCCTCACAAAAATTTGCAACGGGAAGAATGGCAACGGCGCCGAGAAAATGACGCCGGTTCGTTCCGGCAAAAGGAATTTTGCTGTTTTTCATATTGATCTTTCAACTTTTGACCGGAGCGTGCCACATCGTCACGGTTCAGCCGGTTTGGACGGCGGCAATAATCCCATCGCGTCATCAAACTTGATGTCGCCACGCTTGACCCGCGCCATCAGCGCAATGATCTGTGCATCGCTATACCAGCGCTCGCGGTATATCAGCGTCATGCAGACATAGTTGACCAGATCGCGCATCGACGTCAGGCCAATGGCGCGCGCGCCGGCCAATGCCTTTTTTACATAGGCATAGCGTGAGGCCTCCGGGACATGCCGAAGCAGATTGGGCTGGTTCAGATCGACAAAATACAACACATGATCCGGCACGCCAGCTTCGACCAGCTGGTCGACCTGATTCTGGGTCAGGAGCAGCGGCGCCGGCAAGCGCACTGCCGGCGTGGCGCCGACGTCGACCGCGTGCTGCTGACCGTCGCGGTCCCAGTACCACCAGCCGGCCAGTCCGCCAAACAGCTGTGCGCGCTGGCCCGCATCAAGTACCGGTCCCTTGACGTGCAGTGTGGCGTCATCTGGCTGCCCGACCAGCGTGCCGAGGATCGCAGAATCCCAAAACCCGAAGAACATGTCGTAGTCGTCCGGCAGGCGGATTTCGGTGAACTGCTTGAGCTGCACGAACAAGGCATCGAACGCCAAAGGACTGGCGACGACGGTCAGGCTCGGCTCTAGCGGCGCTGGTCGGCCGAGCCAGCGGGCGATCCATTGCCAGGCGACGCCGCCCTGACCTGGTGGCGCCAGTTGTACGAGGTGCGGCGACTGCGCCGCCAGCGGACTGCCTTGCGTTGCGCCCAACAGGCAGCGCACTGCGGCGCCGGGACCGTCGATGGCGCCGGGCAGCGTGGCGTCTTGCGCGCTGTCGGCGATGGCATACCAGCGCCAGTCGGGATGCTGCGCGGCCAGCACGGCGATATTGGGTTGCGTGACCATCGTCATACCCATTTACTGACGAATGCCGTGCGCTGTTTGGCGCGCTTGGCCAGGCATTCGACGCACAGCGGCTTGGCCGGTGCGGCCGGCTTGGCCGGCGAGGCTGAAGTACGGCCCGCAGCAGCCAGCACAGACACGCTGCCCAGCGCGCCAAGCAGCCAGCGCCGGGTAATCCGCGTGGTGTTTTTTAACGATATCTTCATACCCAAAGCCTATGTACCTTTATTGATGAATGCCGTGCGCTGCGCCGCCCGCTTGGCCAGGCACTCCACGCACACACCCTGCGGCAGGAACGGCAGCTTGTAGTTCACTTCCTGGCTGGCCATAAAGCTTTTCTTCGCCGCGTGGATCGTGATCTTCCCCGGACACTGCACGGTGATATTCCCACCTTCGATCGTGATATTCGCCCCGCCCGCCGTCGACAGACTGATGCTCTTGGCCGCCGCCCAGTCGACATGCGCATTGGCGCTGATGATGTCCACCTGATCGCGCGCCTGCACATTGAGCACATCGCCCTGCGCCTGCAGATCCACCGCGCCCTGCGCCGCGATCAATTGCAGGCCGATGTTATCGTCGCCCGCCTTGACCGCTCCGCCCAGCATGCCGATCGCCTGTCCGCTATGGATGCGCAACTGGCCACCGGTGACGAACTGCGTGTCCTGCCCGCTCATCAAGGTAATGGTTTCACCATTGGCCAGTTGGATATCCTGCCCTGCCACCACGCCAAGGCCAGCTTTGGCGGCAATCGCAATCACCGCCGAACTGCTGTTGGGCAGTTTGCCATCGTCCGGCGCGACCGGTTTCGCAGACATCTCGCCGCGCGCCGCATCCACGCTCTCGCCACTGAGCATGCCCGAGACCGCCGTCAGCATTGCCGGCAGCGGCGCTTCCTTGTCGTCGAGCTTGCTGGCATTGGCTTTCGCAGCGCCGAGATGGCTGGCGAACGCCACTGTCTGATGCGTCGTCGCCGCCGCGCTGAAGGTTTCGCCAAGCTTGACCGCCTGTTTCAGCATGGCAATCCCGGCCACGTTGTCGCCGGCCGGCTCGCGCGCATCGGCACCATGGGTGATCTTGTAACTCGTCACCAGCAAGCCCGTGGCGGCGCGCACCGCGCCATAGCCGTCCGTGCGCAATTCGGCGCCCAGCCCGCGCAGGCTGCCGCGATAGTTATCTGCCGTGTGAATCAGGTGGCCCAGGTTCAGTTCACTGGCAGCATGAGTGCTCTTGAGCTGGATACGGCCCTGGCTGTCGGTATCGTCGAACACGAGCTGGTTGTAGCCGCTGCCACCGAATTCTTTGCTGCGGATGCCCCACTGCGCCGCGCTGTTGCGGTGACCGACGCTGGCCGCCGCTGCACCGTGCCACAGCGGCTCGTTGCCACCCGCCAGGTTGCCTTGCGCCGAGACGGCGTGATCGTTGGCGGCGCCGAAGATCGCCGTGTCGCTGTCCTGTTCACTCTTGCCGCCTGGCGTCGGTAGCGTGCCGCCTTCGCCCTGGCCGTTGTACAGCGCGCCGACGATCAGCGGTCGGTCGATATCGTTTTCGAGAAACTGCACCAGTACTTCCTGGCCGATGCGCGGCAGGAACTGGCTGCCCATGCCGCCGCCGGTCGAGCGCTGCGCAACGCGTACCCAGCAGGTCGCGTTGGCGTCTTCCTGCCAGTGGAAGCGGATGCGTACTCGGCCGAGCCGGTCGCAGTGGATTTCATCGGCGCCGCTCGCGCTCGCGCCGCCGCCGGGCCCGACCACGATCGCGCTCTGGCTGCCGTGGGCGGTCGGCTTCGGGTGGTGGCGCAAGCCGTTTTCGCCCACCACCGGACGCCACGGGGTATCGGCGGCGATGGCATCGACCAGGTTGGCGTAGCCGCTGGTGCTGGCCTGGGCGATGACGGCGGCCAGTTCAGGATCCTGCTCGGGCAGTGTCTGCTCCAGCAATTCTGGGATCGGCCCGAACAATTCGGCCAGTCCCTCCCTGGCGGGCTTGGGCAAGTTGTTCACACCCACGCTCACGACGCGCAGTGCAACATACGCCGGATCAGCATCGGCGCCGGCGCCGGCCTGCAGCGGCCCCTGCGTCAGGGTGAAACGGGTGCCGGCGCGCAGCGTGCGCACCGTCGAGCGGGCCTGCCACAGATGGCGGCGCGCTTCGTTGGCCTGCATCTGCAACAGCGCGTAGCGGCGCGCCTGGGCGCCGTCGGCGTAGAAATACTGGCCGGGCGTGTCGAAGCTTTCCAGCAGCGGCGCGTTGGGGCCACCCACGGCGCCCGCGGTCGGTACGCTGGCGGCCACGGCTTTCTTGGCCTTGTAGTCGTAACTGAGTACGGTGGAGAGGCCCACACGCAGGCTGCGCCGTGCCCGCAGCGATTGCACGCTGTCGTGCGCTTCGCCGGCGCGCGCGCCATGGAAGCGAATGCCGCCGCCGGCGCTGCTGCTGGCGTCCTCGGGGGTCGCGCTGGCCTGGCTGCTGTCGCCGAACAGCACCACGCCGTGGCCCTCCTCCGTCTCTTCGATGCGCCAGCTTAGGCCTTCTTCGGTCAGCAGCCGTGTGACGAAATCGAGGTCGGATTCGCGGTACTGGCAGCAATAGCTGCGCACGCCGGCATCGGCCATGAAGGCTGCCGTTTCATCGCTCCAGCGCCATTCGGCGTGCGGTGCGTGTTCCTGGAACACGATGTCGACGATTTCCATCACCGTCTTGTCTTGCCATACGCGGCTGTTGCGCACCTGGCCAAGGCGCCACAGCCACGGCTGCAAGCGCAGCCGGTAGCGTGCCAGGCCGCCAAAGCTACCCAGCATTGCCGCTTCGCTGACCAGGCCCGTGAAGCGGGCACGCGTGCCGTCGACCAGGCTCGTCTCCAGTACGGCCGACTGGCCCAGCAACGACGCGACGTCGAGCGCGGCATCGGTGGCGAGCACGATCACGTCGCGCGTGCCGATCGCCTGGACGCCGTCATCGGCGGCGAACGCTTCGACCATCAGGCCGCTACCGCCCTCGTCATCGCCCAGTTGCAAAGCGTACAGCCTGGTATGGCTGGAAAAGCCGGCCAGCGCGGCAAGCACGTCGTCGACCAGCGCCACACTCATCGTTTCACCTTGCAGGCGGCAGCCGTGGCGCGGCCATCGCAGGCACGTTTGCGGCACGCGGCCAGCTCGGCCTTCGGCTGCTTCTTGCAGTACGCCAGTTCCTGTTCGAGGCTGGCGCGGGTCCTGGCCTGCGGGGCCGGCTCGGACGCCTGGGCGTGCGCGATCAGGGCAGAGAGCAGCATCACGTCGCCGTCCGGCGCCGGTGCAAGTTTCGGCACCGCCTTTGGTGCAGGTTTCGCGGCCGCCACGCGTTTGACCGGTGGCTTTGGCTTGGCCGGTGCGCTTGCGCGGTCTGTCTTGCTGGCGGCAACCTTGGCAGCAACCGGCGCAGCCGCGGCCGCGGCAAGCGCACCGGCCGGTGCTTCCAGCGCCTGGCTCAGGACGTCGCCGGTGGCGCCAGCCGCAGGTGCCGCTGGCGGCTCGGCAGCGAGCATCTCGCTCAGGCTCGGTTGCGCGTCCGGCAGTGGTGCCGAATGTGCCTGGTGGTCTTCCTCGATGATCGCCGTCGCTGGTTCACCCGCTGCCGGCGCGACGGCGCCATTGGCAGCCACATCGGTCTGCGCAACGACTTCTGGTGTCGCCGCAGCAACGATCACCGGCGCCGATGGTTCGCGCTGCTGGCCATACCACAGCCCCGCGCCACCAGCCACGGCCGCCACCAGCAAGCCCGAGAACGCCCATATCCAGGGGGCGCGCGAACCATGCCTTGCCTTGGGCGAGGACGCCGCCGAGCGCTTGCCGCCGGACGCCTCCAGCGTCGACAGTATGCGGTTGCGCTCGGCTTCGGCTTGCTGCGCAGGGGTCAGCAAACTGGGCGGTCCATTGCTGAAAGTCTTGTCTTTTCGTTGCAAAATTCAAGCTCCTGATCGTTGTTGCAACACTTTACGCTAATAAATTGACTAACGCGATACCGCACACAATTGCCAACAGTCAGTTGCGCAGAAGACTGCACAGTTGGGTAGAATGAGCCGTTCTTATCAGACTAGTAAGTTGTACTTGGAAGAAATACCGCTCGTTGGGAACCTGGCAAACGGTCTGGCGCCGGGGATCGACGAACGGTCAAACACGGAGTCAAAGTGTTGTTACTGGCCATTGCCCTGTATTTTGTTCTGGCCTGCCTGATTGGCTGGCTGGTGTTTTTCCCTGCAGGGCGAGGCATGGCGATGCAGGCCGCAGCGCGTTTGGAATCGCAGCTGGGCGCATGGCTGGCGGGCGTCAAGCGCATGCGCGTGCCTGCTGCGCGGTCGGCTGCGGGCGCAGTGCCCGCCACCCCGCGCCGCCCCGCCCAGTCGGCAGTTCGTTACTGGCCCTGGCTGCTGGCGGCAGCGCTGCTGGCGGTGCCACCGGCGCTGGTGTTCCTGTCCGGTGGCAGCCATATGCTGGACGGCTACGAGGTATCGACGCGCGAAGTCAATACGCAGGTGGCGTCGCTGCTGCAGGGCGAACAACTGGCGCCGCCGGCGACGCTGCCGCCGGCCGTGTTTGCGACCGCCGACGTGGCCGCGGAGCGGCCGCTGCTGCGCACGGCCAGCCGCAACTGGGCATTGCTGGACCCCGAATTCACGCAGCGCTTGCTGCTGGTGTTCAAGATCATGAAAGAGCAGCACGGTTACGACATGGCGATCCTCGAAGGCTATCGCAGCCCCGAGCGCCAGAATGCGCTGGCGTCAATGGGCACCAGTGTTACCAATGCCGGCGCCTGGCAAAGCTGGCACCAGCACGGCCTGGCCGCCGACTGCGCCTTTCTGCGCGACGGCAAGCTGGTGATCACCGAAAAGGATCCGTGGGCCATGCGTGGCTACGAGTTGTACGGCCAGGTGGCCGAGTCGGTGGGCCTCACCTGGGGCGGCCGCTGGAAGATGATGGATTTCGGGCACACCGAATTGCGGGTGCCCGGCGTGATGAAACGAAAGTCTTAGGGAGACATGATGGCAGGTCCCGTAATTCGTTTGGGCGACAAGACCTCGCATGGCGGGGTCGTGGCGAGCGCATCGATGGTCAGCGACAGCGGTGGCGTGCCCATTGCGCGCATCGGCGATACCGTTGTCTGTCCGCTGCACGCCAGCACCCCGTGCCTGATCGTCAGCGGCGATCCGACCATGATCGTCGATGGCAAGCCAGTGGCCCGCCACGGCGACCTGACCAGCTGCGGTGCGACGCTGATCGCCAGCCAGCAAAGCACCGTGGACCAGGTCTGACCATGCCACCTGATTACTTGCAAAGGCAGAACCGATGCGTCCCTGGCTGAGCCGAACCCTGATCGTTGCCGCTGCGTTCAGCGCCTGCTGGCTGGGCGCCCTGTGGTACTGGCGCTCCACCACACGCATGCCGGACACCGGGGATATCGTCATCTGGCTGGTGTTGATGCCGCTGTTCCTGCTGCTCGTGCTGTGGGCAGGCCGCAAGATCATCGCGGCTGTCAGTGCGCGTTCGGCTGCAGCCGCTGCCGTGGCCGCCGCGACGGCGGCGCAGGCCGCGGCAGCGCCTGTGCCCGATGCCGCGCAGCCGACCGCGCTGGTGGTCCTGGCTGGTGCGCTGAACATGCCGCACGGCGACAACGTCGACGCGCTGAGCGGAGCGTTACGGTCGCGCCAGGCCAATCTGCAGCTCGACCCGACGCTGACGGACGAGCGCGGCTACCCGATCCTTAGTGGCCGCGCGGCCAGCGTCGATAGCCTGGCGCAGCAAGAGACGATGGATGAATGGCTGCAACAGCACCATCCCGATCATTTGCTGGACGACGAACAGTGGCGTGCGCTTTCGCTGGGCAGCGTTGTCGCGACCGAACTGGCGTATGGGCTAGGCCCGCACCCGGCGCTGCCGGCTTATCTCGATGCGCTTCAGGCCGGCAAGACGACCCCGCCCCTGCCCACGCTGCAACTGGTGCTGCTTCTGCCCGCCGAATGGAATCCACCACAACGCGCCGTCGCCGCCGATTGGCTGCGCAATATCATTGAACTGCATGGCTGGCCGCAAGCCCACGTGGCCACCGTGCTGGCCGATGCCAGCGCAAACGTCACAATGGGGCCGCTCGCGCTGGTGGACTCGCTGTCCAAACACGCGCAGCAGGCCGAACAACCGTTCCTGTGCATGCTGCTGGCGTGCGGTTCGCGCATTGGCGAAGGGAGCGTCGAGACCTGGGCCGATCAATTCATCCTGCTTGACAGTCGCCACCCGAACGGGCGTGTGCCCGGCGAAGGCGCAGCTGGCCTGCTGCTGGCCGATCGCGCCCAGGGTGCCCTGTTCGACGCGCCCGACGCGGCGCTGCTATACCCGGCCGCCAGTGGCGTGCGCGCCAGTTCGGCCGACGGCCGTGGCCGCATCGACAGCACCCTGATCACGCAGCAGGCGACTGACCTGCTGGCCAGCGCCGGCATTGCTGCGAGCAGCGTCACGCTGGTCAGCGCTGACAGCGACGCCCGCGCCAGCCGCGTCGGCGAAACTCTCGGTATGGCAACCAACCTGCTGCCCGAGCTCGATCCGGCCAGCCAGGTCGTGACCGTGGCGGGGGCGTGCGGCGATGCCGGCGACGCCACGCTGCTTGCGGCGCTCGTGCTGGCCCAGCATCACGTGCGCAGCGGCGCCGGCGCCGCGCTGTGTGTCAGCAACCTCGACCCGGTCCAGCGCAGCGTTGCGTTGCTGGGGCCGCAACCGGCACCGCAACTGTCGCCGCAACCTGCCTCAATCGCCGCATGAGCCAATTTCTCCTTTCCCTTCAACTGACGTCCGTCGCGCCCATTCTATGATGCAACGATTCTGGCATACCCTTACCGCTCGCTTCAGCCTGGCCGCCATCGGCTTCGCAGCCTTTGCCCTGGCGCTGTTGATCGCCGCCGCCGTGTTCGACGTCTCGTACGTCTGGGTCGGCGCCGCGCTGCTCGCGGCGCTGCTGCTGTACGGCGCCGTCTGGCTCTACAAGCGCCAGATGCGCCTGCGCTCCGGCGCGGCCTTCGGCGGCATGCTCGAACAGCAGGCGGCCGCGCCAGTGGCCAGCGCGGCGCAGCGCGAAGAGAACGAAGCGATCCGCCAGCGCATGGTCGAGGCGATCGGCACGATCAAGACCTCGAAGCTGGGCCAGTTGTCGGGCGATGCCGCCCTGTACGAACTGCCCTGGTATATGGTGATCGGCAACCCGGCGGCCGGCAAGAGTACCGCGATTGCCAGCTCGGGCCTGCAGTTCCCGTTCGCCGACAGCAAGATCGTGCAGGGCGTCGGCGGCACCCGCAACTGCGACTGGTTCTTTACCACCGACGGCATCCTGCTCGACACGGCCGGACGCTACTCGGTCAATGAAGAAGACCGCGGCGAGTGGATGGGCTTTCTCGACCTGCTGAAAAAATACCGCAAGCGCGCGCCGATCAACGGCATCATCATCGCCGTCAGCATCGCCGAGCTGACCGGCAACCGGCCCGAGTTCGCGATCAACCTGGCCAAGAACCTGCGCCAGCGTGTACAGGAACTGACCGAGCGCCTCGAAGTGCATGCGCCGGTCTACGTGATGTTCACCAAGGCCGACCTGATCACGGGCTTCAACGAATTCTTCCAGGACGCCGAACGAGGCGACCGCGACAAGGTCTGGGGCGCTACCCTGCCCTACAGCCAGACGAGCTCGAAAGCCGATGTGCTGGAGCAGTTCGATGCCCGTTTCGACGAACTGTATGACGGCCTGAAAGAGCTGAGCATGGCAAATATGGCCCTGCAATGGCGCGAGCAGATGCCGCCGGGCGTATTCACGTTCCCGCTCGAATTCAGCTCGATCAAGGGCCCGCTGCGCACCTTCATCGCCACGCTGTTCGAAGAAAACCCGTTCCAGTTCAAACCCGTGTTCCGCGGCTTTTACTTCACCAGCGCCGTGCAGGAAGGCGAGACCGTGTCGGCCTCGTCCGAACGCGTCGCGCACCGCTTCGACCTGCAGATGATGCCGGCCTCGCGCTCCGAAGTACAGGAGCAGCACGGTTACTTCCTGCTGAACCTGTTCCGCAAGGTGATCTTTGCCGACAAGGACCTGGTGGCGCAATATGCCAGTCCGGCCAAGACCCGTGCGCGCTACGTGACGTTCTTTGCCGTCGTGGCACTGTCCGGCCTGGCGCTCGGCGGCTGGTCGTGGTCGTACCTGGCCAACCGCCAGCTGGTGGCCAATGTGCAGGCCGATCTGGACCAGGCCATCAAGGTGCAGGACAAGCGGCTCGACCTGGCATCGCGCTTCGAGGCGCTGGAAATTCTGCAGGACCGCATCGAACAGCTTGACGCCTACCGCGACAAGCGCCCGCTGGCGCTGAGCCTGGGCTTGTACCAGGGCGAAATCCTCGAGCAGAAGCTGCGCCAGGAATACTTCGCGGGCATGAAGGAAGTGATGCTCAAACCGGTGGGCCAGTCGCTCGAAGCCTTCCTGGGTGAAGTCAACAGTGGCGCGGCGCAGTTGCAGCCGATGTCGGCGCCGCCGCAGTCGGGTGCAGTCGGCGGGGTCGTGCCGGTCGCGGCTTCTGCTGCTGCAGCTGCACCTGGCACGGGTTCTGCACCTGCAGCCGCTGCTGGTGCGCCCGGGACGCTGCCGGCCACGCCACTGGCGCCGGCCGCCGCCGTCAACTTCGGCGCGCTGCAGTTCAAGGATGCTAATCCGGCAAACGTCGAAGATGCCTATAACGCACTAAAAACGTACCTGATGCTGAGCGACAAATCGCGCGCCGAAGCCAGCCACCTGAATGACCAGCTGACCCGCTTCTGGCGCGTCTGGCTCGACAGCAACCGCGGCACGATGACGCGCGAACAGATGATCCGCAGCGCCGAACGCATGATTTCGTTCTACCTGAGCCAGCTGAACGATCCGGCCTGGCCGACCATCGACGGCAAGCTCGCGCTGGTCGACCAGACCCGCGACAACCTGCGCCGCGTGGTGCGCGGCATGCCGGCGCGCGAGCGCGTGTATGCCGACGTCAAGGCCCGCGCTGCCACACGCTTCCCGTCGATGACGGTAGCGCGCGTGGTCGGCGACGGTGACAAGGAACTGGTCGTCGGCAGCTATGCGATTCCGGGCACCTTCACGCGCGACGCCTGGGACAACTACATCCAGGGCGCGTTCCGCGACGCCGCCAACCGCGAACTGCAAAGCACCGACTGGGTGCTCAAGACGGCCGCCAAGGATGACCTGACGCTCGAAGGCAGCCCCGAGCAGATCCAGAAAGCCCTGCTCGCGCTGTACAAGAACGAATATGCGCAACAGTGGCAGAAGTTCATCCAGGGCGTGAGCATTCGCGAACTCAATGGCTTCGACCAGGCTGCAACCGCCATGAACCGCCTGGGCGATCCGGAATCCTCGCCGATCGATAAGCTGATCAAGACGGTGTATGCGGAAACGTCGTGGGACAACCCGTCGCTGATCGACGCCGGCCTGCAACGCGCTCAGCGCGGCGCCATGGGCTGGTTCAAGGAAACAATCCTGCGCCAGAAGCCGTCGGCGATCAACGTGAATCTGGACGCGAGCAGCAAGCCGGGCGCCGCGCCGATCCCGATGGGTCCGGTCGGCCGCGAGTTCTCGGGCGTGGCTCGCCTGGTGGTCAGCAAGGACAACGGCGCGACGCTGATGAAGGGCTATATGGACATGCTGTCCAAGCTGCGCGCGCGCTTCAACCAGATCAAGAACCAGGGCGACACCGGTCCCGGCGCCAAGCAGTTCATGCAGCAGACGCTCGATGGTTCCGGCTCTGAACTGGCCGAAGCATTGAAGTACGTCGACGAGCAGATGCTGATCGGGATGACCGACGCGCAGAAAAGCGCCATCCGGCCACTGCTGGTGCGGCCGCTGATGCAGACCTTCGCCGTGATCGTGCGCCCGACCGAGGCCGAGATCAACAAGGTGTGGGCCGCGCAGGTACTGGAACCATTCAACCGCACGCTGGCCGTGAAATACCCGTTCGCGCAGAATGCGGCCGTGGAAGCCAGCGACGCTGAAATCGGCCAGGTATTCGGCCCGGAAGGTGCGATCGCCAAGTACTTCAACACCACCATCGGCCCGCTCGTCGTGCGCCGTGGCGACGTGATCAGCGCCAAGACTTGGGCCAATATGGGCATCAACCTCGCGCCCGGCGTGGTGAGCAGCTTCCCAAGCTGGATCGCCCCGCTGTCGGCCGGCGGCGTGGCTGCCAGTGCCGGCGCCGGCGAAGCGCAGACGCGCTTTGAAGTCCAGGCATTGGGCGCAACTGGCGCAACCGAGTTCACGGTCGAGATCGACGGCCAGTCACTGCGCTGGCGCGGTCAGCCGCAACCGTTCGTGCAGATGGTGTGGCCGAATCCGCGCGGCGTGCCGGGCTCGCGCATCAGCGCCATGACGCCCGAGGGCCGCACCGTCGTGCTGCTGAATGAGCCGGGCCACTTCGGCCTGAAGAAAATGATCGATGCCGCTAAGCGCCAGCGCCGTGACAACGGTGTGTTCGAGCTGAGCTGGGAAAACAGCGGCGTCATCGTGCGCGCCAATCTGAAAATCGTGGCGACCACCCAGGCTGCCGCACCGGCGCCTGGCGCAGCAGCGGGCTTCCGCCGCATGCGCCTGCCGGACACGATCGCGGTCTCGGCGCCGCTCGCGCCGACGAGCGCCGCCGCCCCGGTTGGTGCGCCGGTGACCGGCGCGGTCGCGGGAACGGCAGCGGGCGGGAGCAAGCCATGAGTCGTCCGGTCGCGATCCCGGTCGGGTACTTCGGGAAGATCCCGACCCGGGCAGACTTCGTCAAGGCGAGCGAGAATGCGGCGCTGAGCAGCATGCTCGACGCCTGGCTGGCGCAGGCGATCGACCTGCTCAGCGCCGACGCGCGCTGGAAGCGCAACTACGATGCGCTGGCGCCGATCAACTTCGCCTTCATCGGGCCCCGGCGCGGGCGCGCGGTTGCTGGCCACCTGGTGGCCAGCACCGATCAGTCGGGCCGCCGCTTTCCGTTTCTATTGATGAGCACCATGGCGATCACCACGCCGGCCACCTTCGTGGCCAACAGCCCGCTGATGCTGGCGCGGCTGTGGAACCGGCTCGAGACGATCAGCGCCGACGTGATGCGCGCCCAGGAACCGGCGCCCGCGCTGCAGACCGCAGCGACGACCACGGTCGATTTTGACCCGGACAGCGCTGCCAGTACTGCCGAACTGAACACGTTCCTGGAACAGCAGACGGTCGGCTCGCTCGACACGATGCTGCGGCGCGCCGGCTTTCACGTCTCGACGCGCCAGATTCTGCTGGCGCTCGGCCTGCTGCTGCAGCCGGTAATGGCGACCAGCTCAAGCCGCCTCGAGAAAAGCCTGGTATTGCCACTGCCCGCAGAAGCCCTGCAGCGCCAGCAGGTCGCAGCGTTCTGGATGCACCTGATCACGCCATTCCTGCTGCGCGCCGACTTCGAACTGTCAGTCTTCGTCACGCGCCAGGACGAGCGCCCGGTGCTGGTACTGGGGTTTTCCGGCGCCTCGGCGCAGACACTGCAGGCGATCATGGATCCGCAGGTCGGGCTGGAACACCACATCGGCTTCGACCAGCTCGACTGGGTCGAAGACCAGGTCAGCGCCGACTACGCGATCAAGAAAGTCTCGACTTACCTGGCGCAAGGCGCCCTCTCACTCAAATCGGCCGGCGAATCGCTGCACGCCGCCTTTATCGGAACCTGATCATGCGTGTTGTACCGACCCTCCTGTTAGTCCTTGGCGCCGCCCTCCTGAACCCGGCTTCGGCCCAGACGGCGGTGCCCGCCGGCGTGACGCCGCAGCCCGGCCAGGTGCTGGCCAGCGGCACCGTGCCGGACGAATCGACCAAGGCCGCCGTGCTGGCGCGCCTGTATGAAGTGTATGGCGCCGACAAGGTCGTCGACCAGATCGCCGTGGGCCAGGTGGCGCAGCCGGCCAACTGGAACAATTACGTGCAAAAGCTGATCACGCCGCAGCTCAAGCAGATCACGCGCGGCCAGCTCAAGATCGATGGCAGCACGGTGAGCGTGCGCGGCGAAGTGGCCAACGAGGCGCAGCGCCAGCGCATCGCGAGCGACTTTGCCACCAGCCTGAACCCGACCTATGTCGTCAACAACGGCCTGCGCGTGGCCGCGGCCGAACAGAATATCCTCGACGGCGCGCTGGCCAATCGCATCGTCGAATTCGACAGCGGCAAGGCCACCCTGACGCCGGCCGGCCAGGCGATCCTGGACCAGATGGCCGTCGCCATCCAGAAACTGCAAGGCCGCAAGATCGAGATCATCGGCCACACCGACAACCAGGGCTTGAAAGCGGCGAACCAGAGCCTGAGCCAGGCGCGCGCCGACGCGGTCAAGACTTACTTCACCGGCAAGGGGATGGCCGCGGACATGTTCACGACGCTGGGCCAGGGTTCGGACCGGCCAGTGGCCAACAACGCGACGCCCGATGGACGCGCACGCAACCGCCGCATCGAATTCCGTATCGCGCAATAATTTACAGGGTCATCCATGACGTTTACAGCAGAACAACTACTCGAACCGATCAGCCCCGAATCGCCCAGCGGCGAAGACCTGTCGTTTTCGCCGGAGCTCGACGCCATCTCGCAGGCGCGCCGCTTCGACGACCCGTCGCTCGCCCAAGGCGAGTGGATCACCGACCTGAAAGAAGCCGATTGGCCATTCGTCGTGCGCCGCTGCGCTACCCTGCTGCAGGACACGAGCAAGGACTTGCGCCTGGCGGTGTGGCTGGCCGAGGCGGCCGTCAAGACCGACGGCTTGCGCGGCCTGGGTGAAGCGCTGCGCACGCTGGCCGGCCTGTGCCAGGACTACTGGGACGTGGGCCTGTATCCGGAATCGGATGGCGATGACCATGACCAGCGCATCGGCAACCTGAGCTGGATCCTGGCGCGCATGCCGGCACTGCTGCGCGAGGTGCCGGTGACCGATGGCCGGCAAGGCAGTTATTCGACGATCGACTTCGAGACGGCGCGCAAGGCGGCAGCGGCGGCCAGCAATGGCGGCGCGGTGACCGGACCCAAGCTGGCCGACCTGGAAGCGGCGCGGCGCAATAATTCTGCTGCGTTCGTCGCGGCGTTTGCCGCGGATAGTCAGTTGTGCCTGGATGCGTTGACGGAGCTCGAAGCCGTCGCCGACGAGCGTCTGGGTCCGGATAGCCCGGGATTCTCGGCGGCGCGCAATGCCGTGGTCGATCTGCAGCGGATGGTGCCGGCGGCTGGCGGGGCTGCAGCATCGGTGCCGGGCGACGCCGATGCTGCGGCGTTGGCAGATGCGCCGACTGGCGCTGCGGTCCATGTGGGTGGGATCACCACGCCAGTGGCGCCGGCTGGACAGCCCGGGCCGATTCAGACACGCGCGCAGGCGCTGGCGCAACTACGCGCGGTGGCGCAGTTCTTCCGGCACACGGAGCCACACAGCCCCGTGTCGTACTACGCGGACAAGGCCGCCGATGCGGGCGAGCAGAATCTGCATGACTGGCTCAAGTCGGTGGTCAAGGATAGCGCGACCATGTCGCATATCGAGGAGTTGCTGGGGGTGCAGCCGCGTAACGAATGACATGCGGGGGACGATGTCGGAGCCCGGCAATCCGGGTAGCGATTGAAGGTCGTGGCATTGCCCCCTCCCCACTGCTGCATGATGTATTGCTTGATGCGGACCCGCTCGCTAGGTGGCGTGGCGTGCTGCCATGACAATACAGTCAGCTACGCGAACACAAATCCACATCGTTTCATCGATCTTCGACCGCGACAGTGCCCGCGCGGGCGATCGCCTTCAGTTCGTCCAACCCCTGCTTGGCCCCGACAAAGAAATCCCAGTCACCCAGATCTTCGTCCGGGATAAAGCTCATCATGCTGGCCATACCGAACTGCCGGACATACGCGGACGCGTCATACGTCACCTCATGCGTGACGCCGCCTTCCAGATCGTGCAGCGTGAACGTGTTCATGCCAGGCATGTCGCGACCGTCACCGTCGGTGGCGGGTTCCAACTGCACGCGTAGCTGCGGCGCCAGATCGGTCAGCGCGCCATTGGTCTCGCGCCTGAACAGACGAATACATTGGCTGTCAGGTGTCATGAACACCAGTTCGGGTTCGTCGGTCCAGAACAGGCAGTATCTGCGACCGTTCTCGATGGCGTAGCTGCCACGAACCGAAGCATTCTCACGCTGTACGATCGAGGCGCATCCGACAACGGACAGGTCGTCGCGATCATCTGGCAACGGCTGCCAATGGCCGCTGGCGACATCGATATCGATGAAGTCACTCACTGTGGAGTGATGGAAAATACAAACCATAAGTCTTTATGTGATTAAGGCTGGATTGGCGAATGTTCCGCGCTGTCAGAACGAGCGAAGAACGCTGGATTGTTGGCCGCACGAGATTGTGTCGTGACGTTAGAACGGGACTGTGTCCGCTTTTTTCATCCATCCAACAGTCAGTTTTTTCCTGCCCTGATATTTTACGTACAACCAGTCAGGTTGTTCTTCGTAGGCGTAGATCGTATCGCCGGGCACCAGATATGTTCCTTCAACAGGACTTCCACCCGGAGCTTTGTAAAAAGCAGCACGTTTTGATTTGATAATATGGACACTACGCCAAGTGCCGGGTGTACGTTCAGGAATTACGAAGAAAACATTATCACCTTGCTGCGCGACGGATGGCTCACCAACAAAAGATAATATCCATTCACATCCGGCCTCCAGCTTCTTTCTGTCTAACTTTATTTTTATATTTTTCCCATCGTACACGACTGATTCCTTGTCAATGTCCGAGAATTTATTGACACCGTCCTCAGCACCGACAACAAAATAGCGCACTTGCAGTGTTTTTTGGTCCTTTGCGTTGCTGGAAAATAAGATGCGGCACTCATTCGTTTCACCTGGCGCAGTTCTGGAAACTGAAATCGATCCAGTCAAAACATTGCTGGTCGTATTGAATCCCGTTGCGATAAACGGATTGTCGAAGATTTCATTCTTCCCGGAAATGAACAGGTCATTTGCTAACACCGTTGGACCGGTCGTCAACCAAACAGCAATCCAAAACAGTAAATTAAAAAATATTTTCATATTTTCTTTATTGAGGACCGGAGCGGGTTCAACAGTCAGGACTGAAATTTGGACATCGCTCCAAAGTCATGTCATCCCAATAATTTAATCACGAGAATGCGAGAATTCACTTGGAAACCAAATCCACGAAAACTCTCTTGCCTGACTCTTTAAATATCATCCGAGGATACACGTAATAGACGATGAACCCGCATGTTACCAACCCTATGGCCATCATATCGGTAGGTATAGCAGCAATAGCAAGGAATAGATGCGTAAAAGGCAGACCAACTGTCGACTTCAGATATGTCGCGTTGGGAATCGTCAAAACGGCGCCAAACATAAAGATGATGACAAAAAGCGCATTAGGAAATTGACGAAAGCGCATTTCCTTTTCTAAAATTCTTACATCCGTCTTCTGTCGGTAGTAGATCAGCGCTTCAGATTCCACGTAGATACGCTGCCTGTTTATAGCATTGCCAGAAATTGACCTATAAACCACTACGAATCGCCAGGCCCAGCCGATTAGAATGAAAAGATACAATAGAAATCCAACTACTCTTAAAACTATGGGCAGTTTACTGTAGAGAAGAATACTTCCCCAAGGAATTGCACCAAGCAATGCAACACTTCCCAGATAAATCACAGAAACACCGAAATACTCCGCTTTCCAGTCCCATTTAAAAATTCGAGGAATGATGAACAGAAATACAGATAGTATGTATATAACAAACATACGAGGAAAAGCGGATTTCTGAACACTTCAACATCAGGTGCTGCACCAACCGCCAAGAACATGCTGCACGTCGACAATGCAAAAGGAAGAACCGCAGTGTTCGCGCAAAAGGTATTCGGCCTGGCAAATTTCGGGTTCGCTTTGTCGAGATCTATCAAAATGCGATCCATCGGTAATCGTTAGGGCCTCTACTGATTAGGTGATTTATTATATTTTCTGAACGTTAGCCCTGCTTTCATGACCTAAGCCATGACTAAGCGTGCTTCGATACTCAACGCCCCGATCACAACAAATCACTTCAGTCGCAACTTGACTGCGATCAGGGAGCACCCTGCTCTTCGTACAGGTCGAAATAAACCACGTTGGTCTTGTAATCAGCTTCAATATCGACATAACGCAGCGGACCGCCGCGATTCGCTTTTACCTTCCATTGCATTTCGCAGACGCCTTGTTTGGATTCGGGCTTGCCATAGCGCCTAGTTAGGATGCTAGTCATGTACTGGCATTTATCGACGCCGATAAAACTGCTCTGTATCATGGTGACTGGATCGGAGCCTGTGTTTGCCATTGCAAACTTAACCACGCCAACACTTTTATTGCATGCGACATTGCCCTTTTTCAGCAAGTCATCACCGGTGTCGGTACTCGACATGCACATGCCCTGCAATTGCCGCAAGACGCCCGAGGATGGCGTGGAAAACACTGTCTCAGAACTGATGACGTCAAAAACCTTTTGAAACTGCTCGGCTTTCTTGTCAGCTTGAGCGTAGCAACTTGCGCATACTAAACTTGCCAAAAAACAGAATATTTTATTCATTTTTAAAAGGGGTTACATTTATGAACCGTCGGCGTTGGATCGGCCAGATCAGCACAGCGCAGGAAGCCGGGATTTCTGGTTTGAATTCAATCTCACTAGCCCCTCCGTGATAATGTTTTTTCAAAAAGACTGCATCACCTTTTGAGAGCAATATCCAACAGCCAGCAGTGTTGCATCTTACTGAGGCATGATCGAATTTACTTTTTTCATTTTCTTATACATTTTTTCCAATGCGTTACCATGCAGTGGAAAGTTTTTAGAATCCAATAACTTTCCGCTCTCATCGTATGCAGTCCAAAATTCGGAATACGGCGCAGAGCCACCGCCGACGGAGTAATACAAAATCGCGTAGTTAGCATTCGCCACCTGCGCGCAACCCATTTTGATGACGTACAATTCGCTAACTGAACCTTCTTCTTCTTTTATCGACTTGATGTCACCTTGGTTCAATTCAGGTGACACCGCGCTGCGTACGATGCCAGCGCTAGATATTGTCATTTTCTGCGGCTTGCAGACATTCAGCGACATATCGTCGTCGCCTTTGGCGCATGTTGACTGTATGGACAGTTTGGCTTTGCCGCAACTTATTTCATCTGTGAACGTCTTGTAGGTGCCGACCGCTTGAATGGCAGCCGAGTATCCGAGTGCTAGCCCACACAGGATCGACTGGATACATCGTTTTGTTTTCAACATTGTATTCAACCTTTTTCGGTTGCGGAATCGCCTAGTTTAGTCCATTTACTCCAGTTTCGCGAAGAATCAGCTAAAGGAGCCGCTGTGAGGGGAAAAACGATAATAAGCGAAACTGGAAAGTCCATCAGTACAAACAGCGCTATTGATGCCAAACATGGTGGCACACCGTCACATCTCCATTTAACACCAGTTGCCCACCGTCTGCTTGCAACGGACATTGCAAAAAAAATCGTCGACGGCGCTGTTACGCGTAAATTTAAGCTTCAATTTTATGACGTTATTCGAACAGCCAAGTAATTCGAAGAAATTTACTATCCAATCTTCTCACAATTAAAACGGATGAAACCCAATAACTTCAATTTTTGGACCTCTTCAAAAAAATCCTGCTAACATAATTAATCAACGCAGATGGCAATACAAATACAAAAGGAGGGTTAATAATAGTAAACCCCCATCGGCAACTCAGGCGACCCACTTTTAATTCTCGCTTTCGTAGATTTTGTAAGGTTAACGTTTTCTGGAAAATCCATTTTAAGCGCAGGTGCCACCCCAGTCATCCGATTCGCAAAAAACATAAAATCGCCCCAACTCATTCCCACCGTCGCAATTAATATTACCGCACTGGATATAGAAGCCCCAAGCAAATAAAACCAAAGTTGCATGTTCGGTAAAGTAAATAGAAAACTTGAGATTGCAAATATTACCGCAACGTAAATTACCGAATTCCTAAAGATATATCTTCTCTGTGCTGAAACACCTCTCTCACAATGCGGCTGCATCCAAATGGTTCGATTTTCTGGGATAACTACTGCGATCGCATTGAAAATGCTGCCGCTTTTTACTCCGATGACTTTGATGAAATCACCATTTTTGAATGTGACTTTCCAAAAACTGCCTTCAACCTTCAGTCCTCCTACGCGCATGGAAAACCCCTCCACTGGATCGCCCGAGCTATTCGCGGCTTGCGCGCTATGCACAGCTCCAGGAGATCCTACCGCAGCTTGTAGAGTCGAAACAATGCTAGCGGTACGAGAGTTTCTCTCCGCGTTAGCCAAATAATTAACATCCGCGTCAAAGATGTTTAAATCTTCAACAACTCCTTCGATAATTTCATATGAACTCATTTTCATAATTGTGGTCAAAAAGGGAGCAATCAAAAAAAATGGGCAATGTTTTCATTTTATCTTCTCTTTGAACAACGAGCGGGGTCGATGGTAGTCAGTAATAATATACACCCATCGGCAATTCTGGCTTTCCACTTTTCACCATGGCACTTGTAGATTTAACAAGATTTATATCTTCGGGAGAATCTATGCCAAGCGCTGAGCCAGCCTGTGTCATTTGATGGGCAAACGTCATCAAATCTTTCCAACTCATACCTACTGTGAGGATTAAGGAAAGCACAGCTAATGACGATGAGCACAAAAGATAGAACCAGAGTGTCATTTTTGGAACAGTAAATAGATAGCTTGAGAGAATGAATATTGCCAAAACAAATAAAATGGAGTTTCTCAGTAGATATTTCCGCTGCGCTGCTATCCCTCTTTCGCAATGTGGCTGCATCCAGATCATTCGATTTACCGGCGACGTCACTGCTACCGCTATAAATACCCCGTCATCCCTGAACCCGATGACCTTCACGTTATCCCCATTCTTGAACGTCGTTTTCCAAAAGCTGCCCTGAATTGCCTGGTTTCCGACGTTCATCGTGAACGCTTCCACCGGATCTCCAGAATCACTTGCTGCCTGCGCACTGTGAACCGCGCCGGGAGCGCCGACTGCCGCTTGCAGTACTGACACGATGCCCGCCGTTTGAGAATTTCTGTCAGCGTTCGCCAGATAGTTTACATCGGCGTCGTACACAAACAGGCTTTCGACGACACCCTCAAGAATTTCATATTGACTATTTAACATTCGGTATCCTAAGATATTTCTTCTAATGCCATACCCAGTTTATCCATCAACTGAGCAGGCGTTTTTGGTCCATTTTTCTTATCCGGTCCGAACGGCGATTCTTCGCACCATTTCTTTAGTGGCTCAGGCGTAAAAACCCAGATAAGCGCAGTAATTGCCAAGCCTGCCATATTGAATCTGACTGCCCATGTCATGAAGAATAACCGCCGAGCTAATAGACGCGTGCCGGTCAGAATGAGGATTCGCATCTGACTCTTTTGCATCAATGGTGCCGCGTATGACAACGCTGCCAAGAGGCCTGCGGTCGCGGCCAATACCTGAATGCCGGCCTTGATTGCATACGTGGCCGCCATCCCGTAATCTTCTCTGGCGAAACTGGACTTCATATTATTCACTTCTTTTAGTGCGTAATAGTAGCCTGCACTCGCAGCGATCAAACCACCATAAACCTTGAGATACTGGAATGTCTTCGAAACCTTGTCGCCGACAGTGTGCTTTGCAGCATTCGCAGCGATATCTGACAGTGCAGCAATCGTCGAGCAGGCCGCAGCGCCCAGTTCTCCAAATGTCCGCTTGTTATCCTTAAACTCCCAGGATATCTTGATAAGATTGACTAGCTCGAGGATGGCAACGAGATACGACAGCCTATTTTCCTTGAGCGCAGTAGGTCCCTTGTCCGGATCTGCTTTGATTTTCTCCCAGCTCTTGCTGAGCTCGGTATATTTTGCGGTTTTTAGATCGTCCGCAGTGCCGAGGAAGGTTTTGGCTGTTCGCAGCCTGGCGACGATTTCGCTACGGGCCTTTCCTTCCAGTTTAGACTGGGTCGCCAGCGATTCGAGGATTCGATTCGGTTCGACGCCTGCGCGCGCCATCATCAGCCCCCGTACACCGAATTCAGCGCGGGAGTCGAAGCCACGCTGGATGAAAGGTAAGAATAACTTGTCTCCGACCGTCATAAACAGCCTGTCGAAGTTCGTGACTTTGACCTTGTTGATACCCTCAGCTGAATTCTGGGCTTTGATCAGCGTATTTTGCATCGTATTGGCTTTTTTATAGATATCAGCCATTTTTCTAACGTGCATAGTTATGAAATCCAACGCCAGTGTCCCTACTGGCACGCTCTGCGAGCCAGCGCTTGCCAGCAGTTCATTAACCGCAGTGATGCCTTCTTGCTGATTGAGAGCGATTGAGCGCCATAACAAGTTCTCTTCGCTCGCCTTCATTTCCTTCACCCACGCGTCGATCAAGATCCGCCCGTTCGGGCTCGAATTGATCCCATGTATCATCTTCCCGACTTGATCATCGAAGATGACGCCATCGTCGTTGCTAAGCTCATTGAATTCAATCAGTTGATCAAACAGGGCTTTCGATTTGAGCCAGACAATCAAGTCATCGGTTCGATGGTCGATCAACACTGCGGCTTCGTCGAGGAACGCATCATGTTTCTTTTCAAAGTTCTGATATGCATTGGGCGTGAGCTTCTCTTCGTATTTCTCCCAGCCGAACCGTTCCGCCTGTTTAATCATGGTTGGCGAGTTGGCATCCCGCGCGTCCAGCCGTTGCGCTGCCTCCGCTTTCAAGGCAGCGATCTTCGCGCTGCGCTGCGGTTCTTTATCCAGGTTGGCGGCGTTGAGCCGGCCACCGAAACCCGAGGTGATGGGCAGGTCGCGAGACGCCCAGTAATCCACAATGTCGCATACCTCGATTTCGTTGCGCCGTTCGACCGCGCTCAGCGTTTGCGCGCGCGCGCGCCGCTCGGTGGTGGCGCTGAGCTTGGGCGCATTATTGCGGATGTCTTGCTGCCGTTGCGTCTCGTTCTCGACCGCCTTCGTCTCCAATGCCTTCTTTACGCCCTTGATGGCATTCAAAGCGGTAATTTCCAGTTCGCGTTCTTGCGCGTACTTCTGGATCCACCCTGCCGCGTCGTTGCGGTAGCCGTTCAATTCCTGCGTGATGCCGACTGCATCCCATACCGCCATTACCATGGGCTGATGGGCTTGCCCTTTGCTGTTTTCGCCTATTTTCAGCATCACCTTTGCCAGCAATTCTCCCTGGCCGCTGCGGCTCACAGCCTTGTAGCGCGTCGCCTGCGTTGCCAAGCGCGCGGCCGTGTGTCCGCCGCTTTCGTCACTGATAGTCGGCACCATTTCCCGACCATTCAGACTTGCCACATCGAAGCCGGTTGCGTACTCGATGATCTTTTCGATGTTGTCTTTTGTCGCCACCAGACCGTGCCGATAACCGCCTGCTTTGACCCAGGTGGCGGGCAGGAAAGTCTGCATTCGACGGTCCCGCAATGCCGCATCTTGCGCAAACGCCTTGAGCGTTTCGGGACTCCAGGCGTGTTCGGAAAACGCGATCCAGACTCGTTTGCATTTTTCAGGAGATTCGATGGTGATCACCGACGCCGGGATATTATGTCCACCCGACGAACATGCGGGTTCGGTCTGCGGTTTCATGGCTTCCGGCGAAGGCTGCTTCCATACCGTGCCGGCTTCCGTTACGCCATACACTTCCCAGGTAATGTGGCTGCCGCGCGCGTGCTTTTCATGGAACAGGTAGAAAAATCCTGCGCGTAGAGTCCGTAGCGCATATTTGTAATGAGCGAGCTTCAGATGGGTGACTTTATTACCCAAAGGTGCAGGTAATGCGGCATCGATGTCTTTCGGCACCACTGCGTAACGCGCGGGCAAAATCGCCAGCCCGGATTTATTACAGTTTTGGCAATCAGGATTTTTCGGATTGGTATAAGCCATCGTTCCCTAACGAGATAATGTGTTAGTTGCCATGCAGGTAGTCTTGCAATGCGTACGCGGGTTGACCGGATACTTCTTCACATGCAGCGCCATAGTAGTCGCCCGTCCTGGTCTTCTCCCACACTGCAAGCATGCGTGCGTGTTCATGGAAATCGGCGCCCATCTGCAGCGCGTGGACGGCAAACAGCTCCCGGTCCTGCCGATCGGTAATCCCGTACACGCTCGCAGCACGCAGGGCATGAAAGAGCGCTTGCTCCCAAGCCTCACGGCTTGCCAGACCGTGCGAGGCATCCTGCACGTTGCTGCGCCAACGCAGCCATGCGGCGTGTACGACGGCGTAATCGTCGACCTGCTCCCACTGCGCAGGGGTCAGCTGCAGCTTGCCAGGACCCTCATGTACTTCCGGCGCAGCAGCGATGACTCCATGCATTATCAGCGCTTGCTGCCGGTTGAATGCCACGATGCAGCGCGCGGGCCAAGCAAGCGCGCTTGCTGTTGCGGCGTCAACGTCCGCCACAGCCATTCGCGGACGCTGGGATCATGAAAGCGCAAGAGCTTTGTCAATCCATTGACATAATGGAGATGACAATTCGCAGCCCAATGCTGCGCCAGGAGCGGAGCCAAGGCCGGCGGCGGCTGATCGCTGGCAATCCATCCACCGATCGCTTGGCCATTGAACGCCTGCAGGCTGTCGAGTTCCCAGGCGCTCCATCCGATCGCCACACTGCGCTTGAAGACGTCTGCATCGCCGCTTTTGCCAAGGTCGAGCGGCACGAGATATGGCGCGAACACCACGTCGAAATTGGCATGCTGGATCGGCACGCGTACGCGGCGCTCATCGACCAGCGGATCATCCGCGAAAGGGTCGCCCTGGGCTGGATTCACCCACAGCAGGCAGCGATCATTGGCATGCTCGTAGAACTGACGGTGCAGTGTTTGAAGGTGGGGCTGCCACGGTTCTGCTTCGTGCTGGAGGTCGATGCTCATAAGGTTTGCGATCCCGCCTGCGCTGCGCTGGCATCCCTGGTCGACTGTTCACAACCCTTGACCGCGCTCGTGGGAAAGCTGAGTTCAGAACTGCTGCTTGAAGGCCCCGCCAACTCCTTCATACTCGCCTTGAACGCCATCGTCCCCGGCCCATGAATCTCGATATTCCCGCCGTATAATTTGAGCGCCGCGCCCTGCGCCACAAGCTGGACGTGCGTCTTGGCCGCCACATTGACGCTCTTGGTCACACTGGCCACCGTCAGCGCCTTGTCGGCCGTGATCCGCGTTTCGTCGCTCTGGCTCTGGCTGCTCACCTTGCCGCTGGCTGCATGCAGCCGGATCCCGACTTCTTGATTCGGCTTGTCGCCACCGGTCAGTTTGCCGTACGTGAACAGCCCGATGCCGCTGCGTACCGCGTGATAGGCATTTCCCTGCGACGCCGCATTGATATCCTGATCCGCAGCGAACGTGCTCGTGCCCCCGGCACTGAGCACCGCATTCGCCGGTGTCAGCGCGGCAATCCCCGCTGGACTCGACAGCTGCAGATGCGGCTGGTCATACGCTGTTGGCGCGGCCGGCCCCTCGGCGCCGGCAGGCGCACTGCCCTGCCCGCGCGCCTGTAACGTCTCGATACTGCGTTGCAGCCCCTTCACCGCCGCCAGCGCTTCCGGCGTCGTCTCATCTTTCAACAACGCCTTGTGCTTGTGCGCCAGCGCCGCCAATTCGGTGGACATCGTCGCTGCCTGCTCGGTCAGCATTTCCGCCTTCGTTGAATCCAGCTGCGATCCGCCACCCGACGTGGCATCCGTCGACAGCAGCAAGCCGCTCCCTGCCCGCAGGGCCGCCGAGTGTTCGGTCTTGAGCTCGGCCCCAAACCCGGCTGCCGCCATCAAGCCGTTGTCGCTCTGATGCCGCAAGTGCCCCAGATTCAGTTCATCGGTGCCCGCGTGCTGCGCCGCGTGCCGCTGCAGTGCCACCCGTGCTTGCCCCGGGCTGTCATCGAACACGAGCTGGCTGTACGCGCCGGCGCCGCTTGCGCTCGCGCCCAGGGCCTGGCTCTTGAGGCCTGACAGCGCCGCCGCATGGGCGTGGGCGCCGCCCTGGCCGGGGAACCACATCGGCGCGTTGCCCGTGGCTGCCCCGCCACCCTGCGCTACCTGGTTGTGCTGGGCGTCCTGCGCCCCGGCGCCGTTGTAGACTGCGCCGATCACCACCGGCCGGTCGATATTCCCGTCCAGGAAATCGATCAGCACCTCCTGGCCGATGCGCGGCAGCGCATTGCTGCCCCAGTTGGCGCCTGCCGTGGGCGCGAGTGGCGTGGCGACGCGCAGCCAGGTGCCGGCGCGGTCGTCGCCGGGTGCGCCAGCGTGACCGTCGGGCGTCGGGTGCGTCAGGCGGCTGTGGCTCGCCTCGCCGCGCTGCCAGTGGAACTGGACCTTCACGCGGTGATCGCGGTCGGTGTGAACGGCGGCGCCCTGCGGGCCGACGACGATGCCGGTCTGCTGGCCGCGCACCAGCGGGCGTGGATGCAGCAGTTGGCCGTCGCCGCCCTCGCCGCTGGCGCGGAATGGCACGCTGGCGGGAATGGCGTCGATGCGATTGCGGTACACGGGGCGCTCGCCCGCGTTGCGGCCAAGCGTGTGCAGGCTCGATGCCAGCTCGGCGTCGTTTTCGCGGCGCAAGGCGCACTGGCCCAACAGGCGCGCGAGCGCATTGCCGGTGTCGGCGTCCAGATTGTTGTGCGCCATGTGGCGGGCGTGGATGATCGTGAAGGTCTCGCCATCGACGCTCGCATGGTCGTGCAGCGTGAATGTGGTGCCCGGCGCCAGCGTGCGCACGGTGCCGGCGCCAATGTGCACCTGCTTGCGCGCCTGAATCGCTTCGAGCTGGCGGTCGGCGATGCGCAACCCATCTTTGCGCGTCGGGTAGGCATACGCGCCTGGATAGTCGCGGCTGGTCAGGCCGGCGTCGCCGCCAGTGCTGCTGGCCACCTCGCGCACCGACCGGCTGCGGTAGTCCCAGCTGGCCAGTTCAATCGCGTCGGTTGTCTGCCGCCACTCGGTGCGCCAGCGGTCCATGCTGTCTTCGCGCATGACGGCGCCTGGCTGCGTGAAGCGCACATCGGCCTGCGCATTCGGCTTGAACGCGCCGTTGTGGTCCGCGATCACCAGGGTATGGCTGCCGAAGGCGGGGTCGGCGGCGTCGCCCACGTGCTCGAAAAAGTAAAACAGCCCTTCCTCGAACATCAGGCGCTCGATGAACGCCAGGTCGCTTTCCTGATACTGGGTGGTCACGCTGCGCGTCAGGTAGGCGCCGCGGTCTTGCAGGTCGAAGCGCCAGGCCGGCGCCAGGCGGCCCTTACCATCGTAGCTTTTCATGACCGCGTCGAGGATGTCGCACACCGTCATGTCCTGGAACAGCCGGCTGTCGCGGCCCAGTGACAGAAAGCGGGTCCAGGGTTCGATGGTCAGGCGGTAGCGCGCGAAGCCGCCGTTCGACCCTACCTGCTCGGCGCCCGTAACGTGGCCATGGAAGGCGCGTGGCGCGCCGAAACCGGCGGCGCCCAGTTCGACCAGCGCCGGCTGCCCGATCAGTGATTTGAGCGGGATTGCCGCATCGAGCGACAGCGCCGATACGTCGAGCCGGAAGCCTTCGCTCAGTCCCTCGGTCGCGCGCAGGCTTTCAGCCAGCAGCGCGTCCGGACCCGCCACCGTCGATAGCGTCATGATCCGCTGGTGCTGGCTGAACGTGCCGCCAAGGGCCGTCTGGACGGCGCTTGCCAGCGCCGCCGCCGAGGGGTTGAATGCATTCGTCATAAAGCCAACGTCATGGAAATTCCGATCCAGGTCGAATCGGACCGGCTTGACCGCCGGCCCGCTTACTTATTTACTTATTTACTTACTTATTTGCTTGCTTACTTCACGCTGTACTTGAACTGCCCCTTCTTGTCAGCGCCCACCTTGATCTTCGAGATCGTCTTGCCCTCGGCCATATTGGCCAGGACCGATTCGGCGACCTCCGGCAGCAGGCTGCCGTTCAGAATATTGTCGACATTGCGCGCGCCCGAATCGACTTCGGTGCAGCGCGCCAGCACTGCTTCGACCAGCGCCGCATCCCAGGTCAGCTCGGCCTTGTGATTGACAGCGATGCGGCGCGCGATCTTGGCCAGTTTCAGCTCGATGATGCGCACCAGGACATCGTCCGGGATCGGGTAGTACGGCACCACCTTCAGGCGGCCCAGGAAGGCCGGCTTGAAGGCCTTCATCAACTGCGGGCGGATCTGCTGTTCCAGCGCTTCGGGGTTTGGCAATTCTTCCACCGTCTTGTTCAGGCACGCCGCCATCATCGTGCTCGACGCCACGTTCGAGGTCAGGATGATGATCGTGTTGCGGAAGTCGATTTCGCGGCCCTCAGCGTCGTCCATCACTCCCTTGTCAAACACCTGGAAGAACAGTTCGAGCACGTCCGGGTGGGCCTTTTCGACCTCGTCGAGCAGCACGACACTGTACGGGTTGCGCCGCACCGCTTCGGTCAGCACGCCCCCTTCGCCATACCCGACGTAACCTGGCGGCGAGCCTTTCAGGCCCGACACGCTGTGCGCTTCCTGGTACTCGCTCATATTGATCGTGACCAGCTTGCGCTCGCCGCCATACAGCACGTCAGCCAGCGCCAGCGCCGTCTCGGTCTTGCCGATGCCGGACGGGCCGACGAACAGGAACACGCCCTTCGGCTTGTCCGGATCGTCCAGGTTAGCGCGCGATGTACGCACGCGCTGCGCCACGGCTTCGATCGCATGCGACTGGCCCAGCACCCGTTCTTCCAGCAGGTCCTTCAATTTGAGGACCGTCTTGATTTCATCCTTGACCATCTTGCCGAGCGGGATACCGGTCCAGCCGGCGACGATTTCGGCCACCACGTGACCGTCGACCTGCACCGGTACCATCGGGGTCTCGCCCTGCAGCGCGCGCAGCTCGGTCATCAGGGCCTGTACGCCGGCGGCGTCGCCCGGTTTGCCGCCCTCTTGCGCACCCGCTTCCAGTTCACCGCGGGCGGCCTGGATTTTCTCGGTCAGCCCTTTTTCGATCTCCCAGCGCGCTGCCAGCGTGCCGTGTTCGTCGCTGGCCGCGCCGCGCGCTGCGCGCAATTCGGCCAGGCGCGCGGTATGACTGGCGCCGCCGCTTTCTTCGCGCGCCAGCGACGCGATCTCGGCATCGATGCGATCCAGGCGCTTGGCCAGGTTGTCGAGCAGCGCGGGCGTGGCGTTCTGGCCCAGCGCCACCTTGGCGCAGGCGGTATCGAGCACGCTGATCGCCTTGTCGGGCAGCTGGCGCCCGCTGATATAGCGGTGCGACAGGCGCACTGCTTCAGTAATTGCCTCATCATAGACGCGCACATTGAAGTGCTTTTCCATCAGCGGCGCCATCGCGCGCAGCATGGCGCAGGCCAGTTCCTCGCTCGGCTCTTCCACCTTGATCACCTGGAAGCGCCGCGCCAGTGCCGGGTCTTTCTCAAAATACTTTTTGTATTCACCCCAGGTGGTCGCGGCGATCGTGCGCAGTTCGCCCCGTGCCAGCGCGGGTTTGAGCAGATTGGCAGCATCGTTCTGGCCGGCCGTGCCACCGGCACCGATCATCGTGTGCGCTTCGTCGATGAACAGGATGATCGCGTGCGGGCTCTTTTTGACCTCGTCGATCACGTTCTTGAGGCGATTTTCGAACTCGCCCTTCACGCTGGCCCCGGCCTGCAGCAGGCCCATGTCGAGCGTGTGGATCTCGACGCCCTTGAGCACATCAGGCACGTCGCCTTCGACGATGCGCAGCGCGAGGCCTTCCACGACAGCGGTTTTACCGACGCCTGCTTCACCCGTGAGGATCGGGTTGTTCTGCCGACGGCGCATCAGGATGTCGACTGCCTGGCGGATTTCCATGTCGCGGCCGATCACCGGATCGACCTTGCCGTCGCGCGCGCGCGCGGTCAGGTTGGTCGTGAACTGGTCCAGCGCAGGCGTCTTGCCAGCGCCCTGGCCTTCGAGTTCGCCGACCGGGTCCGCGCCTGGGACGGCATCCTCTTCGCCATCCGCCGCCGGGCCCATCGCCTCCTGAGAGCCCTCAGTCACCACATCGAATTTGTGCTTGAGTTCATCGACGTTGAATTTGTTGAACAGCGCCGAGCTGCGGTAGGCCAGCTGCGCCAGTTCGCTGTCGGTCAGCAGCGCCTGCAGCAGGTGGCCGCTGCGGATGCTGCTCTCGCGGCCAGCGCGCACGTCGAGCGAAGCAATCAGCCAGGCATTCTCGAACAGCTTCGGCAGGCGCGCCGAGAACACGGGCGTGCGCGTGTTACCGGTTTTCAGGCGCGCGACTTCGGCGTGCAGGTCGGCTTCGAGCATCGGCAGGCTGATGCCGCTCTTGCGCGCGATGACGGCCAGGTCGCTGCGCGGCTGCTCGAGCAGCGCCAGGAACACGTGTTCGAGGTCCACCTCGAACTGGCCTAAGCCCACGCAGATGCTGGCGGCGCGTGTGGCGGCAGTGCGGCTGGTGTCATTGAGCTTGCCGATCAGCGTCTTCAGGTTGATGCTCATTGCGCGCGAGTCCTTCTGTAATGTGATGGTGTGGTTGAGGGTGAGAGAATCGGTGTGTGTCTAGACGGTTGCCAGTTCGTAGCGCAGGTCGTCGCGGTCGCGCGTTTCCGGCGCAGTGCAGAGAAAACTGTCCCAGCCCAGGCGCCCGCCATGGCGTTCTTCACTGAGCGTGACGCCGTCGACGTCCGGCGCGCGCAGCACGATGTGCACTTCGTACTCCAGCGTCAGGCCGGTGAACATGGTGAGCATCTTCGCCAGCGCCCGCGCGGCCAGGCCGCCGGGCAAGAAGGCATCGAAGCCGGCACGATCGAGCGGCCCGACGGTCAGGCGCATGCGCAGGTCGCGCTGCCAGACGCGCCCGCCGACCAATGCGCTCATGCCCAGCTGCGCATTGGTGCCGCCCAGCGTCGTTTGCTGCGTGGGCGGGACGTCGTACCAGGCGCCGATGAATTGCGTGACGTTGATCGGCTCGCCGAAATAGTCGCTCAAGACCTTGCCGATCATGGCAGCCGACGCGGGCCGGTGACGCATCGCGGCGGCGAAGTAGCCGACCGATTCGTCCAGCACGCCCTCGCCCCCATCGGACAGGCGATGGCGCAGCGCGTGGTTGCCCAGGCCGGCCATTGAGAGCAGCAGCGGGAGGAAGCGGTCCTTGCCGTCGATTTCGTACTGCAGCTCGAGCCGGTACTTGCGCCAGGCTTCGTAGAACAGCGCCAGCGTGCGGTTCGAGAAAGTGTCGAGAAATGCGCGCGGGCCGTCATCGCGTTCGTACAGCGCGTGCGCCGCAATGCGTTCGGTGTAATGGGCGGGCAAGGCGCCGGCGGTACCAAGAAAGCCCATGAACGCGGGCGTAATGCGGATGTATTTCAGCTCGCCGCGCCGGAGCGCCTCGCCCAGGGCAGCGCTGTCCTTGGCCAGCGCGCGCGGCTCGGTGTCCATCGCCTCGAGCTGGCTGGCCGGGAAGTTGAGCGACAGTGAATTCTGAAAGCGTAAAAAGCTGGCCACCGCGCCCTCGCGCGGCAGGCCATGCTTCTTGAGCCAAAGCTCGAGCATCCGCACCGCCTGGAAGAACTGGAAGCGGTACGGTTGCTCGAACAGGCGCTCGATTACACTAGGTTCAAATCGCCGCTGCGGGGTGCGCATCGCCAAATCTCTTCTCCGGTTTTCTTGGAAACGATCGCCAGCTGCACGAAGCTGTTGGCGTGCACGTACAGGCCGAAGAAGCATTCGATAACGTGGGCAAACGCGTGAATGCCGCTGCCGATGAAGGCTTCTTCGTCGATCGTCAGGCGCACTTCGATGCCGCGCACCAGGCTGGCGAACGGATTGCCCGGCAACCAGGCGTTGGCGGCTTTTGAATCGATCGCAGCGATGCCGCGGATCTGGCGCTGCGAGATCGCCGAGCGCGGCAAATCGTACAGCGTCAGCATTTCGCGGAACGCGTCGACGCCGGCACCGGCCAGCGACAGGTGGTTCAAGGCCAGGTGCGACACCAGGCGCCAGTGCGCGCCGCGTCCGCGCTCGAAGCGCTGCGCCGGCGTCGGCCGCCGCAGGAATGCGATGCTGCGCACGCTCGATCCGCCTTCCAAAAACAGGTCCCCGCCCGGCAAGCCGTAGCTGAGTGACGCCGGGATGTCGCGGTTGGTGCAGGTCAGCTCCAGGCTCAGCGTGTCGGTCTCGATGACGGCCGGATCGAAGTCGATGTCGACAATGGAAATCTCGGTTTCGTAGCCCGGGCTTTTCAGCGCCACCAGTTCGTCGCGCCGCATGACCCAGTAGTGGCCATGCTTGCTCGGCGATTCGCCGTGGCGCAGCGAGTAGAACGGGCGGAACTCGGTGACCGACTCGCCCTGCGGCGTCTGGCGCACGAGCTTGACCGAATCGATCGATTGCACCTCGTAGGCATACGCGCGGCGCGCTTCGGGCAGCACCGGGTAGCTGGCGCTCGCGTGCGTCAGGCGAATCGGCTCGCCGCGCTGGCGGAACAGGTTCACGACCGGCGTGCAGCCCAGCAGCAGGTTATTGGTCGACATCGTGCCCAGCATGCGCGCCGTGTTGGAATCGGTGCGCAGGCCCGACAGGCCCAGATGCAGCGTGAAGCGCTTGCAGCCGGCCGGCAGCGCCGCCACGATGGCGGCCAGGTCGATGTCGAAAAAGTTGAATTTCTCGGGGAAGCAAAAGTATTCGGTCAGCAGGCGGTAGGCCGGATGCGAGCGCGCCGAGAACGGAATCAGCGATTCGTCTTCGCGAAAGCCGGCAGGCGCCAGCGGGATCGCGCCAAGCGGCGACCAGCGCCCGCTGCCATCCGGCTCGACCCAGGCTTTCACGGTGCGCATGAACAGCGTGTCGCGCAGCGCGGCGCAGAACGATGGCTCGCCATCGATGAACACGCGCAGCGCGCCCACGCCCAGTTGCCCGAGCGTGACCTGGGCCGCCGTGGTCTCGATGCCGATGGCGATGCTCGCGCTCACGCCGGGTGGCAGCATCACGGCTTCCGGCGCGTCGATGATCGGGTGGAACGCTGCGTGGCTCAGCGCCAGCGGCGCGATGGTGACGGGATAGGCTGTGCGGAAGGTGCAGGCCACGCCCTTGACGGCGCGAGTATCGAGCTCGGTGCCGCGCGCCATCGTGCTGGCGGTGGTGAGCTGGGCGGCGCTCGCACTGTAATCCATGCGCGCGATCGAGCACGATGGAAACGGCCGCAGGTAATGCGGATAAAGCACTTCAAACAGTGCTTCGGTCAGTTCGGGATAATCGTCGTCGAGGCGTTTGGCCACGCGCGAATTAAGCAATGCGAAAGACTGGATCATGCGCTCGATGTGCGGGTCTTCGCAGACCTCGCCGCCCATCAGCAGGTTCCCGGCGATCTTCGGATAGCGCTCGGAGAATTCACGTGAATAGCGGCGCAGGAATCCCAGCTCGCGTTCGTAATACGGTAACAGTTCTTCCACTTCAGGTTCCTTGCGCCAGGCGGCGCGCCTTGCTGATCGTGTAGTGCAAGCTCGATGGCTGCAGTACGGCGTCGAAATTGACCGGTTCCTGCTCGGCATGCAGCACGAGCAGCGCCGTGATGGCGAAATTGAGGCGATTGATCGTGCCCTCCTGCACCACGAGCGCAGCGCGCACATTGCGCAGTCGCGGTTCGTGGCGGCCGATCGTCTTTTCGATGCAGGCGCAGATGTAGGCGCGGTCGTCGCTGCTCGACAGGCTCAGGCCAGCAAAATCCTTGAGGCCATAGGTCATGATCGAGCGCGCGCATTCCGGAAAGGCGCGGATGCGGTCGTCGCCAATGGCGGCGCGGGTATTCAACAGTGCTTCCAGGTCGCGGGCAACGCTGTCCTTTAGTTCCTCGATCGACAGTCGGGTGACGGCTGCCGGCGCGCCGTGCGGTGCGCTGCGCGTGCTGCCCTCCATCAAGCGGTCAAACAGTCCCGGCGAAAAACCCTTCATGTGGCTCCTGGATAGCGTGGGTATGACGACTACATCAACTGCACGGCGCACCCGGGCGGCAAGCCTGCCACCCGGGTGCGCCGAAAGTGCACTACCGGATCATCAAGCCGTTTTGTTGGCCGACAGATCCCAACCGCCCGAGGTATTGCCGCCCGACCCGCCGCCCACTTTTTGCTGGGTGTACTTCCACTTCACCTTCGAGTATTTCAGCGACAGGTTCTCCGACAGGATGTCGCCGGCTTCAACGCGTGGCGACACATTGCTGATCAGGACGTTTTCGAGTTCGATCTCGAAATACTTGATGCGCTCGCCCTGGCCATCGGCGCGCAGGAATTCGATCTTGGCTTTCGGGATCGTTTTACCCGACGAGCAATTTTGCAGCAGCAGCGGGGTCGCCAGATCGGCCAGTTTGGCGATCACGATGTCCTTGTGCTCGGTACGCTCGGCCGTGTGGCCGCCGCCGGTCGATGCCGTTGCCGATTTCGGCTGCAGCACTTCCCACTGGACGGAACGGCATTCGATCCAGTCCTTGTGGGAGGTGTCGGTGGATTCGCCTTTGATGCCGTCGATTTGCAGGTATACGTCAATAGCCATGCTAGTTCCTTCGCAGAATGTTCGTGATTAAGATTTGGTCGATTGCGGCAGCTCCGCAACCAGGCGGAGTGACACGGACAGCTCGTCGAGCTGGAAATGCGGGCGCAGGAACGACACCGCGCGGTACACGCCGGGACGGCCGGGTACCTCGGATACCTGCACCGATGCTTCACGCAGCGGAAACTGCGCTTTCTGTTCCTGGCTGGCGTTGTCGTCAAGAAGGACGTACTGGGTCAGCCAGCGATTCAGAAAATCTTCAACATTGGCAGCCGATGCAAAGCTGCCGATTTTGTCGCGCATCATCGCCTTCATGTAGTGGGCGATGCGCGAGACGGCAAAAATGTATTGCAGCTGGGCCGACAGCACCGCATTGGCATTGGCCGCATCGCTGTTGTATTTCTTGGCGCGTTGCGCCGACTGGGCGCCGAAGAACGCCGCGTAATCGGTGTTCTTGCAATGCACGAGTGAAATAAAGCCCAGGTCGCTGAGCTCTTTCTCGCGGCGGTCGGTGATGGCGATTTCGGTCGGGCACTTCAGGGCCACTTCGCCTTCGTCGGTCTTGAAGGTGTGGGTCGGCAGGTCTTCGACCAGGCCACCGCCTTCGACGCCGCGGATCGCTGCGCACCAGCCGAAGTCCTCGAACGCCGTCGTCAGGCGTGCGCCGAACGCGTACGAGGCATTGCACCACAGGTACTTTTCGTGGTCGGTGCCGTCGACGTCCTCGACAAAATTGAAGCCGTCGACAGTGGCGCCATCGGCCGGATGGAACGGCAGGCGGCCCAGGAAGCGTGGCAGCGTCAGGCCAACGTAGCGTGCGTCTTCCGACTCACGGAACGATTTCCATTTGGCGTATTCGACGGTATCGAACACCTTCGACAGGTCGCGCGGCTTGCCCAGGTCGCTGTAGGTTTCCAGGCCAAACAGCTCCGGCGAAGCGGACGAGATGAACGGTGCATGCGAGGCAGCGGCCACGTGCGACATCTGCTCGATGAAGTACATGTCTTCGGGCTGGCGGGTAATTTCATAATCGCCCAGCAGCGCACCGAACGGGGCGCCGCCGAAGGTGCCGAATTCTTCTTCGTAGACCTTCTTGAACATCGTCGACTGATCGAATTCGAGCGCGCTCTGGAAATCCTTGACCAGTTCTTTCTTGGTCGCGTTGAGCATCTTGATCTTGAGGTTCTGGCCCGTGGCCGTGTTCTTGACCAGGTAGTTCAGGCCGGTCCAGCTGCCTTCGAGCTTCTGGAACTCGGGCGCGTGCATGATGGCGCTGAGCTGGCGCGAAATCATCGCGTCGAGTTCGGCCACACGGGCATCGATGGTGGCCGCCAGGTTGTTCGACACCACGACGGTGCCTTCCATGACCTGGGACACCAGCTCGGAAATGATGTCCTTGGCGCGCGCATGCTCGGTACTGGACTTGGCCACCTTGCTCTGCTCGACGATCTGGTCGAGCAGCGCGAGTTCGGTGGTGGCCGCGCCGGCGGCCTGGGACGAGGTTTGGAGAGACATGGTTCAGTCTTTCTTGGCAGGAGTTTGCTGGCCCAGTTCGGCCAGCTTTTCGGTACTGCTCAGCACGTCGCTGAGGATGTCTTCCAGCTTGTCGTTGCCGGCCATCTTGTTGCGCAGATCGGCAAGCTTGGTGCGCGCTTCGAGCAGCTTGCGCAGCGGCTCGACCTGCTCGACGACGGCTTCAGGGCGGAAGTCGGCCATCGACTTGAACTTGAGGTCGACCGAGAACTGGCCCGTGCCGTCGCCCAGTTCATCGGACACGCGGTAGGCCGCGCGCGGCTCGACGCCTTTCATGACTTCATCGAAGTTATCGCGGTCGATGTTGACGAACTTGCGTTCCTTGAGGCGCTTCTGCTCGATCTCAGACTGGCCGCCGAAGTCACCGACGACACCCATCACGAATGGCAGCTCCTTGTTCTCGATCGCATCACCGATCTCGACGTCGTACGTCATCTGGACCCGCGGTGGACGCACTTTTTGCAGGCGCTTCTGAACACTTTCTTTTTTTGACATGACCTTCCCCATTTCACATGAACGGCGGCGCGTTGGCGGCGCCGATGGCTTGAGACGACAGCTGAATTATTTCAATGCATCGAACGGATTGGCGCTCGTATCCGTGGTTGGCTTGGCGCCCTTGCGCGCCGGTGTGCGGGTGGCCGGCGTGGCAGCGCGGGCACGCGGTGCCGGCGGCACCAGCACTTGCTCGCCCAGGCTTTCGCGCAGCAGCTTGGCCAGGTCCTGCGACTCGGTGCGCAGCGAACCGGACAGATTGTTCTGGCGGCTCAGGTCAGCCAGCGCGCGCGTCGACAGGCGCAGCCCGCTGACCGCGATGATGCTGTTGGCGACCTGGTCGTTGGGATCGCGCACCAGGATTTCTTCGGCATTGACGATGGCTTCGCCATAACGGCCGGCGTCGTAGCGCGTTTGCGCCATACGCGTCCATGGCGTCTTGTCGGTGGGGTAAGCGGTGGCAGCTTCGCGCCACAAGGCAATGGCGGCTTCCTTCTGGCCGGCCGCATCGGCGGCGGCGGCTTTACCCATCACGTCGGCCAGCGATGGCTTGACTGGCTTGACTGGCGCGGTGCTGCAGGCACCCAGTGCCATGACACAAAGGGCGCTGCCCAACAGGCGGCGAAGGCGTACGGATGATGTCATGCGGTCCTCAAAAAAATTATTAATGCAAAGTTGTATCGAACAATTGCTCTACTGTCATTTCCAAAAAAATACCATAAATTATGGAAACGGCGCTCACAACAGGAAATGGAACAGCGCTTATGCACCGTAGGTAAAGGGGGTGCAGCACGGTACGAAGCGGAATAGCAATTTCCCGATATTCAATGTTATTGTCTTGTCAGTTGTAACCGAGCATTGGTTTTGTGTCTATAGGATGTGCGATGAGTAATTCTGGAAAACTTCTTTGGGGCGAAGGACTTTTTCTGCGTCCCCAGCACTTTCAGCAGCAGGATCGCTACCACGAGGCGCGCCTGCGCGACAGCGTGCGGGCACTGCATCCGTACTGCTGGGGGGTGAATGGTCTGCAGGTCGATCGCGACGCGCTGCAGAACGACACGCTGCGCCTGCTGGAGCTGACGGTGTTCTTCCCGGACGGCGAAATTTACGCCGCACCGGGTGACGACGACCTGCCGCCCGAGATCGACCTGGCGGCCATTCCGCGCAACCAGCAGGAGCTGACGTTCTACGCCGCCCTGCCCGCCTTCAAACACTTCGGCGCCAATTTCGCGCCCGACGGCCAGCCCAGCAACGCAGCGCGCTTCGCGCAGCACAATGCCGATACGCCCGACCTGTACACGCAGGCCGCGAGCGCGCAACTGGCCTACCTGAAAAAATCGCTGCGCCTGATCTCGGAAGCCGAGCCGCGCGATTCATACGTGAGCATTCCGCTGCTGCGCCTGCGCCGCCTGTCCACCGGCGGCTTCGAGCAGGATCCGACCTTCATTCCGCCGAGCCTGTCGATCCGCAGCGCACCGCTGATGTTCCTGCAGCTGCGCCGCTTGCTCGATGCGCTGCAGGCGAAGGTCGACGCGCTGTATGGCCACCACCGCGAGCCGAGCAAGAACGTCATTGAATTTCGCTCGGGCGACATGTCGTCGTTCTGGCTGCTGCACACGGCCAGTTCGGCGCACGCGTCACTGAGCCATTATTTCCATCATCCGACGCTGCATCCGGAACGCCTGTACGAGGCGCTGCTGAGCCTTGCCGGCGCCCTGATGACGTTCTCGAAAGGCCTGTCGCTGAGCGACCTGCCGCCGTACGAGCACGTCAATCCGGGCCCGGGCTTTGCGCGCCTGCACGCGATCATCCGCGAACTGCTCGATACCGTGATTTCGTCGAAGTACTTCGCGATTGCCCTGAACGAGGTCAAGCCGTCGTACCACCACGGGATGCTCGACTCGGGCAAGATCGATGCCCAAACCAGTTTTTACCTGGGCGTCTCGGCCGACCTGCCGGGCGTGGAACTGGTGGACATCGTGCCGCTGCGCTTCAAGGTCGGCGCACCCGACGACGTGGAAAAATTCGTCCTCTCGGCCATGCCCGGCGTGCGCCTGGCGCATGCACCGCAGGTACCGGCGGCCGTGCCGGTGCGCCCGGACACCTATTACTTTGCGCTGGATGCCAAGGGTCAGATGTATGACCGCATGCTGCAGGCGCAATCGATTTCGATCTACGTCCCATCCGGCCTGCGCGACCTGAAGCTCGACCTCGTCGCCGTTACCTCATGAAGACCTTGTTATGACAACCAGCGCACCATCCCTTATCCCCGGCGGCCAGCCATCGTTCTCACCCAACGTCGCAGCCGGCCCCGGTACCGAACACACGCTGATGGACCTGATGTACGACGGGTTCTACGCACTGTTCATGCTCAAGAACGGCCATGGCCCGCAGTCGGATGCCGACTTCCGCAACAAGCTCACGCAGTTCCTGGACGACTTCACGCGCGGCGCCAAGAAACAAAACGCCACGCCAGACGACATCGACAACGCCAAGTACGCTTTTTGCGCCGCGGTCGATGAAATCATCCTGCGCTCCCCATTCGCGATCCGTGACGACTGGGCCCGCCGCCCGTTGCAACTGGTGCTGTTCGGTGACCAGCTGGCCGGCGAGAATTTCTTCATCCGCCTGGAAGGCCTGCGCGCCCGCGGCAGCGCCCACCTGCAGGCGCTCGAGGTATTCCACATGTGCCTGCTGCTGGGATTCCAGGGCCGCTACATGATCGAGGGCGAAGAAAAGCTCAATTACCTGACCTCGCGCCTGGGCGACGAGATCGCCCACATGAAAGGCCGCACGGGCGGCTTCGCGCCGCGTGCCGAGCGCCCCGACCAGATCATCCACAAGCTGCGCAATGACGTGCCGCTGTGGGTGCTGTGCTCGGTGTTCGCACTGATCTGCGCGCTGGGCTACATGGCCCTGCGCGGCACACTGGGCAGCACGACCGAAACGACCTTGAGCGCCTACAACGACGTTGTCAAACTGGCGCCCAAGCAGGCCAACCTGACCATCACGCTGCCGTGAACTCCCCGTCCGACCTGGCAGGCGCATCGCTGATCGATGCGCTGTTTGGCGTCAAGCTGAGCCAGTATGCACGCCTGATCACGATCGCGTCGTCACAGGATTCCTCGTTGCCGCAGGCGCTGGTGGCCGAGCGGTTCACGGGACGCGAAGCGGTCAATGAGCTGTTCAGTTTTGATGTCGATGCATTATCGACGTCAACCGATCTCGACCTGGCGAGCTTCATCGGCGAAGAACTGACGATCACCTTGTTGCAACCGGACGGCAGCCGCCGCGCCTGGCACGGCCTGTGCACCGACGCCGCCTGGCTCGGCGCCGACGGCGGCCTGGCCCGCTATCGGCTGCATCTGCAACCGGCGCTGGCCCTGCTCGGGCTGCGGCGCGACAGCTATATCTTCCAGGACAAGGATGCGCGCGACCTGATCGGCGAACTGCTGGCCGACTATCCACAGGTGCGTCATTCGTTCGATGTGGCGCAGGCCCTGGCCGTGCGGCCGATCTGGACCCAGTACCGCGAAAGCGACCTGGAATTTCTGCAGCGCGTACTGGCGGCCGAGGGCCTGAACTGGCGTTTCGAGCATGATCAGGAAGGCGACGAACCGGCCGAGGGCGGCGCAGCGCAAGCGCGGCACAGCATCGTGTTCTTCAACAGCCAAGCCGCCTTGCCCGCTACGCCGGGCGGCGACACGTTGCGCTTTCATGGCGTGCGCGCCAGCGACACCGATGACGCGATCGACCGGTTCGCCGCGCTGCGGCGCGTGGCCGCCAACGCTGTTTCGATCAGCAGCTGGGATCCGGCGCAGCTGATGGCACCCGCGGCCGAGCAGCTGACCAGCCTGGATATCGGCGAGATGCCGTCGCTGTCGATTTACGACGGCAGCGCCGAGCGGCGTCATGACAACAAAGCGGGGGCCGACGCCCACAGCCGCGTCATGCTGCAGGCGTTGGAGCTGGACAACAAACAGTTCGAAGGCGCTGGCGCCGTACGCCGCATGGCGGCCGGACACGGTTTTACATTGACCCAGCACGACGGCTATGCCGACGGCGACAACAGCTTCAAGACACTGTGGGTCGAGCACGAGGCGCGCAACAATCTCGAACCGGCACTGGGTGAGGCCCTGTCGCGCCTGATCGGGCTGGCCGAAGCCGGCGCGGCAACCCTGCTGCAGTTTTCCGATGAAGCGCTCGAACCTGGCACCTACCGCAATCGGTTCGGGTGCGTGCGCGAAGCAGTTGCCATCGTGCCGCGCGCGGCCGCTGCACGCTTTGCGGGGGCGTCGCTCGGGCCGCAGACGGCCATTGTGGTCGGGTTGCCGGAAACGATCAATACGACCACGCGCGAGCATCAGGTGCGCATTCAGTTTGCCTGGCAGCGCGGGATAGGCGCGATTTCGGGCGGGTTGACGCATGACACCGACGAGAAAGGCAATGCGCCGGGCAACGATGCATCCGGTACCTGGGTGCGCGTGGCCGAGGCGCTTGCCGGGCCGAACTGGGGCTCGCAGTTCACGCCGCGCCTTGGTACCGAAGTGCTGGTCGATTTCATCGAAGGCGACATGGACCGGCCGCTGGTCGTCGCGCAGTTATATACCGGATCGGATACGCCGCCCTTCTCGGCTGGCGTCGACACCGACATCAATCATGCCGGTGTGATTTCCGGCATGCACAGCAATAACTTCGACGGCGGCGGATTCAACCAGTGGGTGCTCGATGATACGAGCGGGCAGTTACGCACGCGTCTGGCGACCAGCAGCGCGGGAACGCAGCTCAATCTCGGGTATCTGGTGCAGCAGGCGGCCGGCTCGGCGCAGCGCGGCGCGTATCGTGGGACCGGGTTTGAATTGCGCACTGATGCGTGGGCTGTTGTTCGCGGCGGCGAAGGTGTGCTGCTGTCGGCGACAGCGCGCGCGCAGCAAGGCAGCAGTGTGACGTCGACGCAGCTGGATAGTAACGAGGCGATAGGATTGCTGCGTGGTGCGGGCGAGCTCGGAACGACCCTGCTCGATGCGGCAACCGCGCAAAAGGCCCTGTCGAGCAAAGAAGCGTTGCAGGCGCAGGTTGAATTGATCGAGCAGATCGATCCGCAGCAGAAAGGCAAGTTCGGCGGCGGCGTCGGTGGGCAGGATGCGCTGAAGGCGGCGGTTGGTTCGCGTGATGCGGATGCGGATGCGGCGGTCGAAAAATTTGGTGCGCCGCTGGTTCTGATGGAAGCGCCGAGCAGCATCAATTGGGCGACGCCGGCATCGACCGTGGTGTTCGCGGGTGGGCAGTTGCAGTGGACGACGCAGGCAGATTTGCATATGGTGGCGGCGTACACGGTCGCCTCAGTGTCGGCGAATGCGACCGGGTTGTTTACGCATGATGGCGGGATTCAGGCGGTGGCGGCGAATGGGCCGGTGTCGCTGCAGGCGCATACGGATCAGCTGGAGATTCTGGCGGATAAGGCTGTCACCATTGTTTCGGTCAATGATGTTATCGAGATCAAGGCCAGTGAGAAGATTGTGCTGCAGGCGGGGCAATCGTCGGTAACGCTGGAGGACGGGAATATTACGTTTGCTTGTCCGGGGAATTTCAGCGTCAAGGGGGGGCAGCATGTTTTCGAGGGCGGCTCAAACCGGAATATCGACTTCGTCAAACTGCCAGACACCCGAATCAAGATTTTTGATGAAGCATTTGTTTTAAAAGATCCAAGCGGCGTACCAATTCCCTACATCGATTATATCATTGAAAATCGCGATGGCAAGCATATGGCAAAAACTGCTGCTGAAGGCCATAGTGATAGAATTTCCACCGTTGCAATTGACAAACTGAATTTCTCTATTAAGTGGTTCACAATTGAGCCGGAATGATAACTAGCAACTTACCCTTATTAGGTGATCAGTGAACGACCCCACTAATATTACAGCGACAACAAACACAACACCAAAGTCATATGTCGACGTCAATTGCGACTGCAATACTATGTGGTCATTTGCACAGCAGTTTAGCAATAAACGCTTATGCACGTTAAGTGGAGAACACAAGGGGAAACTGATTCGCAACTATTCCGTAAGAGCTAGACGAATAGCTGCCACCTATGCAAGATTTTACCTGGAAAACGAAGACGGCGGAAACACAAAATATAAAGGGAGATATTATTGGATGGCACTAGGTGCTTTCGCCAGCAAGACAGTCGCATGTACGTTTGATGCGTGGCAGGTCAGAGGCATGACTCCTTTTGACAGTACAGTATGGGATGGGTTGGGGAAGGGGAATTTTTGGTTATTTTGCGACATTAGCGGCTGGCACTGGTATCACAACATGCATCGCATGACATTCGACCAATGCGCACCATCTAGAGACGCAAAAAAATATGTTGGTCCGGTAAAAGAGCAAATAAAAAATCTACCTTGGCAATCAGAGGCACTACCGGTAATAAAAAATTTTTCACCGTCCAAGTACGTGTTGTCGGCTTTCAAGAAAGTGGCAGAGTACGAACGAGCTATGCCGAGAGAACGTCCAAGGATCCAGCTTGCCCATCTAATTGATATCGCAAACCATGAACAAGGCGTCATATTACAACCGCTAATTTATAAAAATCAATCATTCTCTAATCGGATAAAACTGCAGAGGGCATGGTATGCGAACTGGGCTAGCCCGACAGTTGAATTGATTTTTACTCACTTATGCTCAAGTAACGAAGCTAGCTTAAAATCTGTTGCTCCGGATGAAACAGAGTTAGAAAACTTGGCAAGCAGGATTAGTTGGATTTTATTAGCTGCGGAAAAATTTCATCAACTGATGTTAAACAAGCGGTCTTTTATGGAAGCAGAGTTGAAAATTATGGCAGATTGGAAAGACTTACCAGATACTCCTACCAATATGGAAATCATAAAAAACAAATCTCGTGAACTTGGAAGGTTCGCAAAAGATCTGATTAAATAATGCGATATGAAACGTATAACTTTAGTTGCAATATTTTGCTTAGCACTCTGCAGCTGCGATAAAAAATTTACCGGAGAAAACATGGTTGATAAAAAAAATCCAATAACAGTTAAAATTAATCAACCGGGAGCAGATTTTAAAAATCAGTATCCGGAAATTGTAAGAGTTGAGCGACAACCTGCTGGTCTTACATTTTATCAAATCAATTGGAAAGCAAACGCGAAGGGAATAGTCAAGCTAGATATGAATGACAGTAGTTTCGCGTTCGACAGAGTACTAGGGCTGATCGGAAGCGAAAACAATGAGGAAGAAAATTTGGGCATCTATCAGATAGTTATTACATCAAGCATTACTGATGCTGATAAAATTTCTCACGAGGATGCGAGAAAAGAATTCTTTTCAATACTCAGGCAAATAAAAAATTCAGGTTGGTCACCTATAATTCCTTTTACTGCCCCCCGATTAAGGGGGAGGGATATGCTGAACTATCTGTTAGAGTCCGGAAATCCAACAACGCTAGATGCAGATTATGAACTAAATATTGATGAATGGATGAAAATAGAAAACCTTACATCATGGGAATTTGAAAAAGGAAAAGTTTTTCTTGATGTGAGTTTTGTTAGAAGTGCAGCAGAATTAGAAGACCAAAAATCCATGACTTATATAGTACGATACTCAATTAAATCGGACGTTGCATATTTTAAAGAATTTATTGACCCCAGCGCGACTGATCCATGGAAATTACTGCTACCCGGCGAACTCAAAAACTCTGCTGAGCGCCGCAGACATCTAGAAAATTCGCTAGAAAAAACCGGTATAAAAATTGACAAGACATATACGAACCCAAAACCCCCAATAGTTTCTGGCGATGACTGATCTGTCTGTCTAACTATGAAAAATCTGGAATATATGCTGGAGTATTTCCATTAATCGGAGAGGACCTCGCTTGCATTGGAAATCAATCCTAATCTCATCTTGTTTGAATTATTACTTGAGGGCATAGATGTCGACCATGATGCCACACTCACTTACGGGATAAAGACGCCTAACAGTGGACATAGAGATTTCTATATCTCAGTCTAGCATTCATTCGGGAGTGAAATTTGTTGCGCTTCTTGTGCTAATGGAAGGGCCAAACAGCATCAATTGGGCGACGCCGGTATCGACCGTGGTGTTCGCGGTTGGGCAATTGCAGTGGACGACACAGGCGGATTTACATATGACGGCGTACATAGTTGCCTCGGTGTCCGCGACTGCGACCGGGTTATTGACGCATCATTGCGGGATTCAGGCGGTGGCGGCGAATGGGCCGATATCGCTGCAGGCACATATGGACCAGCTAGAAATTCTGGCGGACCAGGCGTTGACCATAGTGTCGGTCAATGACGTTATCGAGATCAAGGCCGAAGAAAAAATCGTGCTGCATGCGGGGCAATAGTCAGAACATCCTTGATCTCTTATCCAATCTTTCGGGTTTGTGCGCGCTTGCGAGTTATCCGCAGCTACACTGTTCGTTCGATGTGACAAAGTCCCTTGTCATGCGGCCGATCTGGACCCATTACCACGAAAGCGCCCTGGAATTTCTGCAGCGCGCATTGGCGGCTGAAGGCCTCATCTGCCGTTTCGAGCATGATCAGGGGCAACTGAAGAAACTCTGGAAACTATCTTAACTAATAAGTATATCTATTCTTATTTAAAAGTCAAATCTTTGAACGCGGACCGATATGAGACGTCAATTTACTAAGACAATCAAAATGGCAACTATCTTATTAGCGCTGACATGCTCTGTCAAAGCTAATGACAAGCGACACTGCGAAGTGAACTGCATCTTGATGAGCGCGCTTAGCGATCAGAATTGTGCGCTCGAAAACACACCACTCATACGCTGCGGGAATTTTGAAGAATTTAAAGATCACGATAATAGGCTTACTCATTCTTATTCGACTCTACGCAAAATGCTCAATAAGGCTGAGCAAGAAAATTTACGGAAGATTCAAATAAGTTGGATAAGCTGGCGAGACGAAACATGTGACGATTTGGAAACCGAAGCTAACTGTGACAATGGAATGTGCACCGGGGTCGCCCATGACTCATGTATGGTTTCCTTGACGGAACGTCGAGATAACGAGCTAGAAATCTTTAAAAAAAGCATTACTAAGGCAAAAGCGTCGAATTTTAGCTTTTCGAGAATGTTGCCGAATAATGAAACTTTTGAGCTTCCATAGAAAAATTGAATCAAGGCGGTCTCAATGCTTACTGGAATTGGTTCAACATGATGTTTTTTTTATTCCATTTGAAAAGAATTCTGGCACTGACGCTGCTTACTGCTTTAACAGCGTGCTCAAAAGATACAGAAAATAAGCTTTACTCCAACGAGCTTTTAGCGTTAAAGAAAGTTGTCGCGATACCCAATGAGGTACTTTCTGCAAAATGGGAGATATTCAGATCGCCGGAGTACGCTAATATTCCGGGGCCATCCGACTTCGTCGCGCTTGTCGCGGAAATTGAAATCAAGGATGGAAGCTTCCAAACACGCCCGTCGGTAGATGCGAAGGAGGAGTACATAGTACCTCAAGCTTCCAGACCTTGGCTGTCAAAAGAATTTAAAACACTGATGGCCAAACATTAGAATAGTCGTATCGAAATATCGCAGATCGGAGATTGCAGTCCCTACAGCGCAAAGATGACCAAAGGCGGTAGATTGGTAAATGGCATCGCTTGTGTTTCAGGTAATCGCTACTTAATTTATTTGTTGTTACAGTCTGACTCCCAGTAGATCGAGTAATTTTTTAGGCTGTTGATTCAGTCATAGTGAATGCAGTCATGAACAGGTATAAAAAAGTTACTGCCACTGCGCGCCATGCTCTGCACTAGCACAGTAATAGAATAACAGCTCCTAAATATGCTTGAGTCGCGATGTAAATCCTCCTTTTTTTCATCCAGCATTCATATAAATGAAAAACAAATTTTACGTCGTCGTATTTCTGTACGCATTAGCGCCGCATGCTCCCGCGAAAAATTCTCAATGCGCTGCTGACGAAAAAATTATTTTTACATGTAGTTCAGGAAAGAAGACAATGTCAATCTGTTCTATTCAAGAAGACACATCTTCACAATACGTTGAGTACCGATATCCCAATAATAGCAAAAATCCTTCTTTCACCTATCACTCTGACAGCAAACACTTATCTAATGAATTTAATAGGGCGTCTGTCATAGGCGCAAGTTCTGAAAGCATCATCATCTGGTTCAAAAACCTCGGACATACATATATAGTGAATGATCCAATTAAAGGACGCGCATCTGTGTCGGTGTGGAGATCGGGACGAAAAATAGCAGAGAGCCAGTGCACAGGGAATTACGGCGGCGATTCGGAGGCTTCGACCCCGTTGATCAAACAAAAAACTAATGACGGATACCTTTATATTTTTCGTGAAAAACAATAATTGAGTTTTCCAAACTAATACAGGCAGTGTTCCAGCCCTCTTGCGACTAGCTAGCCGACCGATCTGTAGTCATGTTCTTTCCTGGGGGTTGTACGCTCATAGGCACCTAGTATGGAGTTCCACCTAAATAATTGCCGCATCTCTGGCCTTGTACACATCGCCTTGCGCCTGGAGCGTATTTCAGACGAATTATTGACTGTGGCGGTACGACGATGCTACCGCTGGTGATCATCGACGTCGTTTGAACAATAGACTCCCTCAAGTTTCAAGATCGGCTAGAATCCCTACAGGATCGAAGAAATCCCCTCTTTGGGTAGAGGCGAGATGATCAGCGCTACAAATATCGCCGCCCGGGTCCCGAAACAACGGCTTCGTGCCAATTTGCCGGTATGGACCTTGAACCGGGAACCGGCCTCCCTTACTGGGACAACGAGCGCGTTGGCACAAGCAAGGATTCAGTATGCAATCTGCTCCATTCGAGTTAAGTCAGTCTCAAAAAATTCAAGTCACACTGCTCTACCTCTATGCGTCGTTTGATTACCTTAAAGAACTACGCCTCAAGTTGCAAGCGCCGATGATCGCAGTCAATCCGACACTCGATCTCGCGAAAATGCAACACCGCAATTCATTGATCACCGCTTCCCAGCGTGGCACACGTGAGATGTCCGAGAATTGGCGCAATGATGCCTGCTCTATTCTTATGCATTTCGAACGTTCAGTCGAAAGACAGATGACCGAACGTGCCAAGGATTCGTTTTCAATCACTATTGCGAACGACTGCGAGCGCAGCTTGAGAGAAATATCGCTGGCCTGGATGACGCCTGATGAGCAGGATAATTTCGACAATCAATTTCAAGCAATTTCATGGCACGCCGGTCAGCTCGACAACACGGTCAGTCAGCATGAACAGGCGGGGCGCTGGGATGATTTCAGTCTGATGCTCGCTGCGTCCGGGCGCAAGCACGACATCGACCGAGCGGATCCACTTCGGCTACGCCCAGATATCCTTGGTGTGAGTGGTACAACGCCGGCTCGTACAGGGGTGTATCTCCCTCTCGACGATCCCTACGGTACGCCTCAGTTCTGCTGGATCGGTAATCCACAAGGCGTTCTTCTCGACTGTAATACCTTCAATGAGCTTGGGCTGAAAGCACTGGCTTCCATCGGACGGGATGATTTATGGATCAACAAAAGCCGCATGCTCGAATTTGCCCGACGTCACGCGAACGATCCAAGATTAACGCAAGACCCATTTTTTGACGACAGCATCTCTGATGAAGATATTGCTCCAAGTCTTGTGGCGCGAAACGCATTTACCACTCGGCCCTGCCGCTGGATGTACGTCGAAAAGATCCATGGTGCGCTGAAAAACTGAGCTGAAGTAAAAAGCTGAAGGAATCTCAGCCATGGTGCAAATACTGGTCTGTATAGTTCTCGGCTTAAAATATTTGACCCATCAAACGAAAAACGCTGTTACATGACAAAATTCTTCACTGGCTTTCTCTGCTCAACGCTTTCACTTGGCTGCCTTGCAACCGAGTTTCCTGCTGTGGGCTTGCTTGAACAAATTCCCGTGATGGGAGCAGACTACAAGGTGATAGCACGGCCCATCTATATCTTTACAAACAAGAAGTTAAGTTCCCCTACCGTTTTTACTGGCATGGCCGGAACGGAACCGCCTTATATTCCAGTATGTTGCTATCAAGTCAGAAACATCTCCCCTCTTGATCTCCCGCGCGAAGTCAAGAAGTATCATAAGGATGAAGAGTTTGGTTCGCATATGAGGGGTATTCGAGGATATGCCTACCTATACGCAGCAGAACCTGTCAGCGACAAGTCCAAATGGACTTCAATGATGTCTGCTCTGATAGAGAAATCCTCGAACCCTGACGATGGGTCGCCGTTCAGTGCGCCGGTGTTAGCTGGAATGATCACTGCAGAAACAAGTCCGCCAAAGATGGGAACACCTCCCAATCAAACGACGCTTCACACGCGATATGACGAGAAATCTGATCGCCTGGTCTTTACCTTTCAGCAGGGAAAGCAAAAAATCGAGTTTTCGGAACCGACGTTTGCGCACTAGCTACCCGAAACAGGTTGCTTGGGATTTCACGACTGTGATGTAAACATCGTGGAAATCGCACTGATGGTTCTCCCAACGTGGAAGGCCGGCGGTCCTCACTCCCCCGTGATCTTCGCATCCTTCACAAACTTGCCCCACGTCTGATATTCCTTGCTCGTATGCGCTGCCAATTCCTGCGGCGTCATGTAGACCGCGTACGCACCCTGCTCCTGCGCCTTGCGCTTGAATGCGTCGGTTGCCATGATTTTCTTGATCTCGCCAGTCAGCTTGTCCACGATCGGCTTGGGCGTGTTGGCGGGCGCGTACACGGCAAACCACGAGCTCACGTCCAGCTTCTCGTACCCTTTGATCGTCGCCGTGGTCGGCACGTTGGGCAGACTCGGCAGCGCAACGTTGCCGGTCACCGCAATGGCGCGCAGCTTGCCGGACCGGATGTGAGCCAGCAACGGCGGCGCTGTCGTAAAGGTCATTTCGACGTTACCGCCCAGCAGATCGGTAATCGCCGGGCCCGTGCCTTTGTACGGCACGTGGGCGATATTCGTGCCGCTCATCTGATTTAGCATTTCGCCCGTCACGTGCTGCAACGAGCCATTCCCGGACGATGCGTAATTGAGCTTGCCGGGGTGTGCCTTGGCGTAGCTGACCAGCTCGGGCAGCGTCTTGATCGGCAGATCGGGCCGCACGACAAACACTTGCGGCGCCACGATCAGGTTCGCAACCGGGGTGAAGTCCTTGATCGGATCGAATCCGGCCTTGACCACGTGCGGTGTGATGACGTGAAAGCCCGAGTACTGCACCAGCAAGGTATAGCCGTCCGGCTTGGCCCGCTTGACGGCCGAGGCAGCGATCGCGCCCGCCCCACCCGGCCGGTTCTCGACGACGACCGGTTTGCCCAATGCCTTGGACAGCGGATCGGAAATCATGCGCGCAGCCAGGTCGGTTGTGCCGCCCGGCGCGGCCGAGACCATCAGCGTGATGGCGCGCGCAGGATAATTGTCCTGCGCGAGCGCGCCGGTGCTGACAAGTGCAGCGCCGACGGCGAGCATACTGGCGCGCATGCGCAGCGAGTGGATTGATTTCATGGTGTCTCCTGAATTATTAAAATAGTTGTTTGCATTCCGGCGATGGCCCGGGTTCAAACCGGGCGCGCTTCGGCGCGCTCCCTGATCGCTTCAAAATCCCCGGGTGGCCGGTGCAGATCGAGCCGCCGGCCCGCCTTGACGATCTGGCTTGGCGTCTCGTGCCCGATCAGCGCCGGCAGCCGTGTCGAAGCGTCCAGTAAGCGGCCCAGATCGACACCCGTGTCATAACCCATCAATTGCAGCGCGTGCACCACCTCTTCAGTGCAGACATTGCCCGAGGCGCCGGGTGCATACGGACAGCCACCAATGCCGCCAAGCGACGCGTCGAAGCGGTCAGCGCCCGCATCGATCCCGGCCAGCACGTTGGCCAGCCCCATGCCGCGGGTATTGTGAAAGTGCAGGCTCAGTTCGGTATCCGGCCAGGCTGCGCGAAAACGCGCCGTCAGCGAGGCGACCTGGCTCGGGTAGGCCATGCCGGTCGTGTCGCACAGGGTGATGCCGCCGGCGCCCGCTTCGTCGATGAAGCGCGCGCACCAGGCCAGCACCGTGTCTTCCGGCACGTCGCCTTCCATCGGACAGCCGAACGAACACGACAACGAGATATTCACGGTCAGCGACGCTTGTCGCGCCAGTGCCGCCACCTCGCACAAGCCCTGGAACGATTGCGCCTGCGTCATACGCAGATTGGCCAGATTGTGCGTTTCGCTGGCCGACATCACCAGGTTCAGTTCGTCGGTGCGGCTCTCGATCGCGCGCTCGGCGCCACGTACATTCGGCACCAGCGCGCTGTAGATCACGCCCGGAATCCGCTCGATGCCGAGCATGACTTGCTGCGCATCGGCCAGCGCCGGAATCGCTTTGGGCGAAACAAAGGCGGTCACTTCGATCTTGGCCATGCCGGCCTGCGACAAGCTGTTGACCAGGGCGATCTTGTCGGCGGTCGGTACGAACACCGACTGGGCCTGCAAGCCATCGCGCGTGCCGACTTCCTGCATGTGGATGCGGCGGCCAGCGCCGTTCCACCGGTTCATGCGACCACTCCCTTGTCGCGCAAGGCGGCGATGTCCGGCTCACTCAAGCCCAGTTCGCGCAGCACGCCATCGGTATCGTCACCCAGGCCCGGGGCAGAGCTGCGTACGGTGCCCGGGGTGCCCAGCAACTTGGGAACGACGCCGGGCACCTCGAGGTCGTAGCCGTCGCGCGTGGACTGGGCCAGGATCATGTCGCGCGCCCGGTAATGGGGATCCTCCGCGATGTCTTTGGCCGTATAGACCTTGCCGGCCGGGACACGGGCGCCGCCCAGCAGGTCGAGGACCTCGGTGATCGGGCGCGTTGCCGTCCAGACGCTGATGGCGGCGTCGATCTCGGCCACGCGCACGACGCGGCCGGCATTGTCGGCCAGCGCCGGGTCGTGCGCCAGGTCGTCGCGCCCGATCACGGCCATCAGGCGCTTGAAGATGCTGTCGCCGTTACCGGCGATGAGCACGTACCCATCGTTGCAGCGGTAGGCGTTCGACGGCGCGATGCCGGGCAGCGCGCTGCCGGCCGCTTCGCGCACGGCACCGAACGCGCTGTATTCGGGCAGCAGGCTTTCCATGACGTTGAACACGGCCTCGTGCAGGGCAACGTCGATCACCTGGCCTTTACCGCCATTGACCTTGCGGTGGTACAGCGCCGTCAGCACACCGATCGTGCCGTGCAGCGCGGCCAGCGTGTCGCCGATCGACACGCCGCAGCGCACCGGCACGCGGTCGGGTTCGCCCGTCAGATGGCGCAGGCCGCCCATCGCTTCGCCGATGGCACCAAAGCCTGGCAGGTCGCGGTACGGACCGGTCTGGCCGTAGCCCGAGATGCGCAGCATGACGAGGCCGGGGTTGAGAGCGGACAGCGCGTCCCAACCCATGCCCCAGCCTTCGAGGGTGCCGGGGCGGAAGTTCTCGATCAGTACATCGGCTTCCGCGATCAGCTTGCGGGCGATGTCCTGGCCTTCAGCGCTGCGCAGATCGAGGGCGATCGAGCGCTTGTTACGCGACTGCACCTGCCACCAGACCGATGTGCCTTCCTTGATCATGCGCCAGTTGCGCAGCGGGTCACCACTGCCGGGCGCCTCGATCTTGATGACGTCGGCGCCGAATTCGCCCAGGGTCTTGCCGGCGAACGGGCCGGCGATCAATTGACCCATTTCGATGACGCGCACGCCGCGCAAGGCGCCGTCGGGAATGCTGCTGTTGAGGTTCATGCTGGTCTCGTCGATGGTTGTAGCTTGTCGACCCAGCATAGAGAGAACGGGCCCTGCCCGTCCAACCGTTTCTTTTCAACGAGCCTTCGTCAACCGCGAACGCTCCTCGGCGGCTCCCAGATGCGCGAGCAGCGCCCGCGTCACCGGCGACAAACCCTTTTCTTCCCGCACGACGATGCGCAGCTCGCGCTCGGCCCACGGCTCGTCGATCTCGACAGCCACCAGCCCCAGCGGCTGGCCGATGGCAGTAAACACTTCGTGGGGAATCACGCCCAGGCCCATGCCCACCTGCGCCATGCGGCACACGGCGTCAAAACCTGGCACGTGGATGCGGGTTTTCAATGGCCGGCCAGAGGCGCGCGAGGCCAGGTGCGTGCGCTTGTTGATGGAACTGTCCGCGTGCAGGCCCACGTGATCGAAGTCGAGCGTGTCCGCGAACGGGACGCGGCCGCGCCCGGCCAGCGCATGGTCGTGGCGCATGACGAGCACGATGCGGTCGCGCCGGTACAAGTGGCTGTGCAGCTCGCGGGTATCGGTATCGCCCGAGCAGATGCCAATCTCGGCGAAGCCGTCCTCGACGCCCTTGACGACGTCGCCGCTGGGGCGCTCTTCCAGGTCGAGCCGGATTTGCTCGTGCAGGTTCAGGAAGGCGCGCAAATCCTCCGGCAGAAATTCCACGATGGCCGACAAGTTCGCCACCATGCGCACGTAGCCGCGCAAGCCCTGGGCGTGCTCTGCCAGTTCCTGGCCGATCTTGTCGACGCTCTGCAGGATGCGGCGCGCATGCGTCAGCAGCGATTCGCCGGCCGGGGTCAAGGTCATGCCGCGCGCCGCGCGCACCATCAGCGCCACGCCCAGCGCCCCCTCCATGTCAGCCAGCCGCTTGCTGGCCGCCGAGACGGCAATGGCTTCGCGCTCGGCGGCGCGGGTGAGTGAACCTTCTTCGTGGATTGCCAGGAAAAGCTGCAGGCTGGTGAGGTCCAGCCTTCTGAGGATATTGTTCAGTGCCATCGGAAAAGCTGATACAGCGGGAGACGAGAGTGTCACGACTGTATCAGGTCTGTTCAGGCAAACAGGTTTCCCACTCTGGGCGCGTCCGCCAGGTTCCAGATGCGCGCGGCCAGCGCATGCATCTCGGCCTCGCTCGCGGCTTCGCCAAACAAGGCTAGCCGCAGCGCTTTCTGTTCGAGTTCAGCGCGCGACAAGGTGTTGCCGGGGTCGCCCTTCGGTTCATCGACCCGGCCGGTGAGGCGCCGCCCATCGGTCGTCTCGACCGTGACCTTGCCGATCCAGCGCGCCGGATACGCGGTGTCAACTTCGTCGTCGAACTCCATGCCCACCTTGCCACGAAACGCCGCGATCGGCGCTGCATTGAAATTGTCTTCGAACTGGCTCAGGCCGGCCACATCGTAATGCGCGATCAGCCCGAGCACCGTCCCCATCGAAAATTTGGCCTGGTGTACCGTCTGCGGATCGACGACCGCGCCCAGCACGTCAATGGCGCCCTGATGCACGTGCGCGACGACACGCGTGATCTGCTCCGGTTGCAGGCCGTGGGTTCGCATCACCTGCTGCAAGGCGTCGGCGGCCGGATGCGTGTGCCGGCACGACGCGTGGAATTTGAAGGACGTCTCGGCCAGCGCCCAGCGCTCGCCCAGACGGTCGGTCAATTTGGCCGGATCGGCGTCGCTCGACATGCCCGCCGCCATGCCCTGCGCACCCTCGAGAATGCGGCGTGCACCGGTAAAGCCATCCTGCGCCAGGTAGGCCGATGTCAGGCCATTGGCGGCCGCGGCGGCCGTATGCAACTGCTTCGAGTCGGCGGCGTCGCGCAGGAATTCCCACAAGCCCGCCGCCTGGGTGCCGGCCGAGCCGAAGGCATGCAGCATCTGGTCGGGTGTGAGCTTGAGCAGGTGCCCCGCCGCAGCGGCAGCCGCCAGCGTACCGGCCGTACCCGTCGTGTGGAAGATGCGGTAATGCGAGCGGCCGAGAAATTCGCCGACGCGGATGCCCACTTCGTAGCCGGCCACGGCCGCCGCCAACAGGTCGCGCCCGCTGGCGCCGATCGACTGGGCAACGGCCAGCGCTGCCGGAAACACGACCGCGCCGGGATGGAATACCGAGCCGTTGTGCACGTCGTCCTGTTCGGCGACGTGCGAGGCAGCCGCGTTGACCATCGCCGCGAACAGCGGCGTCGTTGTGCGGCGCGAGATCAGCACCTCGCAGGGGCCGCCGCCCGGCCCCATCGTCTCCGCGTAGCGGTCGATGGTTTGCACGGCGCGTGACGTGCGGCCGGCCAGCGCGGAACCGATCCAGTCGAGGAACAGGTCTTCGGTGCGCATGCGCACGGCGTCGGGAATCTGCTCATAACGCAGGGTGGCGGCGAAGCTGGCGAGCAGCTGGCTCGGGTGCTGGTGGTCAGCCATGTGGTCTCCTTGGTTCTTGATGTTGGTGGTCAGCGTACTGCGACTCGATGGCGCTCTGCGACCATCATAGAGAGCAATACCGGCCATGAAGAAATAGAAAAATTTGATACCACCATGCTGCTGTCAGATTACCGCCGTGCAAGCTAACCATGCCCCTTTCTTGCCAACCATGAAATAGTATTCACTTTGTCAGTAATGATATATCATTATCAATAAGGCGCACATCCTGTGCCAGCCGGTCCACCCTGCACGCCTGTACTCCACGAGACGCCATGATCCGCATCGACCACCTGACCAAACGCTACGGCGAACGCGTCGTCGTCAACGACCTCAACCTGCACGTCGAAGCAGGCCAGGTCTATGCATTGCTTGGCCCGAATGGTGCCGGCAAATCCACGACGATCGGTTGCCTGCTCGGTTTCGTCAAACCCGACGCCGGCCGCATCACGCTGGCCGGTTCGCCGTTGATGCCGGCCGAGGCCGCGATCCGGCACGCCGCCTACATCGCCGAAAACGTGGCTCTCTACGAGCGCCTGACCGGTGTCGAGAACGTCGACTTTTTCATGCGCCTGCTGGGGCGCCGGCTCGACACAACCGGGATCGAAGCCTTGCTGGAGCGGGTCGGCCTGCCCCGCCACGCCTGGCACCGTCAGGCGCACGGCTATTCGAAAGGCATGCGCCAGAAGGTCGGCATCGTCATGGCGCTGGCCAAGGGCGCGCGCGTGCTGGTGCTCGATGAGCCGACCTCGGGCCTCGATCCGGAAGCAAGCGTCGCCTTCGGCCACCTGATCCGCACCGTCGCCAATGACGGGGCGGCCGTGATCATGGCCACGCACGACCTGCTGCGCGCGCAGGAACTGGCGGACCGCTGTGGCGTCCTGGTGGGCGGCCATCTGGTCAGCGAATGGCAACTTGGAGAACTGCATGCCGGCGAACTCGAACGCAATTACCTCGACAGTCTCGCGGCCCGTGGTTGATCACGTGTGGCGACAAGCCTTCATCGGTGCTTGGCAAGCCGACTGGCGCGAGCGCCGGCGCGACTGGCGTGTGGCGCTGGTACTGGCCCTCGGGCTGGCGCTGGCTACGGGCGCGGCGCTGCTGGCCTCGCTCGACCTGGAACGCACCCGCGCCGCGCGCACCGTCGCGGCTGCGGCGGAGGTCGAACGTTGGGTGCACCAGGGCAGCAAGAATCCCCATTCTGCCGCCCACTACGGCGTGTACGCGTTCAAGCCGCTGCCGACACTGGCGGCGATCGATCCCGGCATCGAACAATATGTGGGGTCCAGCATCTGGCTCGAAGCGCACAAGCAGAACGACATGGTGTACCGCCCCGCCGCCGACAGCGCGGGCGCCGACCGCCAGTTTCGCCTGAGCCCCGCGCTGGTGCTGCAAGTGCTGGCGCCGACAGCGATGATCTTTCTGGGCTTCGGCATGTTTGCCGGCGAGCGCGAACGCGGGATGCTGCCGGCGCTGCGCCTGAACGGTGCGCCACTGGGCGCAATCGCGGTCGCACGTGGCGCGGTCCTGCTGTGCCTGGCCATGACGCTGTCGCTGCCCGCCATCGTCGCCATCGTCGCCCTGAAGTGGCAGGCCGGCGGCGGCGAACCGGTTGCCGATCCGGGCCTGCGCGCACTGCTCTTCGGTGGCGGCTACCTCGTCTACCTGACTGTCTGGGCTGCCATCATCACGGCCGCGTCGGCGTATGCGGCCACGCTGCGCGCCAGCCTGGCCCTGCTCGTTACCCTGTGGACGGCGCTCACGCTCGTGCTGCCGCGCGCCGCTGCCGAACTGGCGCAATCGGCCGCGCCGCTGCCGTCCGCGCAGGCATTCCGGCAAGCCGTCGACGACGACCTCGGCATGCCGGACGATCCGCAGGAGGCCGAGCGCCACAAGCAGCAACTGCTCAAGCAGTATGGCGTCGACAAGGTGGCCGACCTGCCGGTCAACTGGGCTGGCATCAGCCAGCTGCGCAGTGAAGCACATGGCAATATCGTCTTCGACCGCCATTACGGCCCGCTGTTCGCTGCGCTGGCAAGCCAGGACCGGGCGATGGCGCTGGCGGGCTGGTTGTCGCCGGCCGCCGCGATCGCCGGGCTGTCGAGCCGGCTGGCCACCAGCGACAGCGCCAGCCACGTCGAATTCATCCGCGCTGCCGAAACCCACCGCCGCCTGATGCAGAACCTGCTCAACAGCGACCTGGCGCGTCATCCCGACCGCGATGGTGTCAAGTACCAGGCCGATGCGGCGCTGTGGCGCAGCATTCCCCCGCTCACGTTTGGCTATGCGGCGCTCGATCTGCGTGAAGTGGCCGTGCGCTGGTTGCTGCCGCTCTTCACGCTGCTCGTTGCCAGCATTGGCCTCGCTTGGGCAGCGCTACGGCGCCTTCGTGTCGGAAGCGTTGGGAGCATCAAATGATCCCCACCCTGGCACTGATCCGCACCCTGGCACTGATTCGCTTCGATCTGCGCGCACTGCTGCGCGAGCGCGGCACGCTGCTGCTGCTCGCGGCGGCGCTGTTGCTGGCCTGGTATGGCCTGTTTGAAGGCGCCCGCTTCCAGCAGCACGCGCAGGCTGCGAGCCAGGCGGCAGTCGCGCAGGAGGCCGCAGTGCGCACCGCGGCCAGGGACCTCGCAGCGCGCTACTTCGCGCAGCCGGACGCGCCCGAATTTGCCGGCCTGCTGTATTACCGCACGCCAGTGGACGTGCGCGGCTACGCGTTTCGCGAGCACGTGGGCTTTGCCGTCATGCCGGCGCTGCCGGGTGCGGCGCTGGCGATCGGCCTGGCCGACATCCAGCCGGCCTATGTGCGGGTGCGGGCCGAATCGATGGCGTCGGTGCGCACTGCCACCGATATCGACCACCCTGCCCGCCTGGCATCGGGCCGCTATGACCTGATGTTCTTCATGGTCTACCTGTGGCCCCTGATCCTGTTGACGCTGTCGGCGTCGGTGCTGACGCAAGACCGCGAGAGCCTGCGGCTGCGCAGCCTGCTGCTGCAGGGCATCGGCACGGCGCACATCCTGTTTGTCCAGGCCGGCGTGCGCGCCCTGCTCGCGACGATCCTGCTGATTCTGGGCGTTGTTGGCGCCGCGCTGCTGTCCGGCGCCGTGCCATTCGATGGCGCCGGGGCAGGCGCGCTTGCCCGGTGGGCCGGTCTGGTGCTGCTGTACTCGGCGTTCTGGAGCGGCGTCGGCATCGCCGTCTGCGCCTACTGCGCGAACCGCATGAGCGCCGCCTTTGCCGGCTTTGGGCTGTGGCTGCTGTTCGCGATCGTGCTGCCGGCCGCCCTCGACGCCGTCACCCGCATCGCGGCGCCGGTGCCGCCGCGCGAACGCTATGTGCAAGCCATGCGCGATGCCCTTGATCAGGTCAATGCCGGCCAGGCCGGCAGCCTGGCGCGTTTCTATGACAGCCATCCCGAATGGAAACCCAGGCGCACCGCGCCGGGCGAGGTCGCTTCGAGCGTGTCACGCCTGCACCGGGCCGAGGAAACCGAACGTCTCATGGCAGGCGTCGAACGCGAATTCGCGCTGGCCGAACATGCGCGCGCTGCGTTCTTTACCCGCATGAGCGTGCTCAGTCCCGTCAGTCTCGCCAATGAAGCTTTCGCCGACGCCGCCGGCACCGACCGCGCCCGCCATCGCCGCTTCATCGAGGACGTCGCGCGCCACCAGGGCCGCTTGCGCGACTGGTTCCAGGCCGCCATTCAGCGCGCAGCACTGGGCGACGAACAGGCGCCGTGCGCCCGCACCTGTCTGGGCGGCTATGGGTTCCGCGACTTCGATGCGGTGCCCCGCTACGCCGCATCGCCTGCGCTGGCGCGCCCGGCGCCCATGCCGGCGCGCACCTGGATGCTGCCGGCCTGGGCCTGCGCCTTCGCCGTGCTGGCCTGCATCGCCCTGTGGCGCGAGCGCAGCCGGCAGCGCCGCTGATATCTGTTTCTCTCACCCTCACCTTGCCACCCACTGGAGTCTTGATCGTGCAATCCGCTACCCGTTTCACCCGCCTGCGTGCGATTCCCCGCGCCGTCATGCTCACCTGCCTGTTTGGCGGCGTTGCCGTGGCTGATGACGAGACGCCCGACCTCGCGCCGCTGGCCGAGTCCTCGGCGCAGGTCGTCGAAGTCCGGGGCCAGCGCGGCAATGACGAACGGCTGGCGCCTGGCCTGGGCGCCAGGTCACTGCCGGGCAGCGTGACCACCGTGACAGCCGAAGACCTGGCCACGCTGGACATTGGCCGCGACATCTCGAACGTGTTTCGCCGCGTGCCGGGCGTGGTCGCCAACAATATCGACCAGGGCGACACCGGCAACGGCTTTCGCATGCGCGGCTTCGCCACCCAGGGCACGCACGGCGCCGACACCGCCATCTATATCGATGGCGTGCCGCAGAACATTCCATCAAGCCAGGGCGGCGCGGGCCACGGTCCGGCCTTCCTCGAATGGATGACCGGCGACATGATCGACACGTTCGACGTCATCAAGGGCCCGGTCTCGGCCCTGTACGGCGACCAGAACCGCGCTGGCGCGGTGACGATCCGCACCCGCGAAGGCGGCGCGGCCACGCCGTCGAGCGCCACGGTGACCGTGGAAAGCTATGGCGGGCGGCGCGGCTCGCTCGTGCTGTCGAATGACTTCGGGCGCATCCGCTCACTGGTGGTGGCCGACCGCTACAGCCTCGACGGTTTCCGCCACGGCGCCAGCCTCGACCGCAACAACCTGTTCTGGAAGCTTTCGACCAATATCGGCGACGGTGTCTACAGCCTGCGCGCCACCTATTACAAGTCGGACTATGCCGGCGCCGGCTACCTGTCGCTGCCAGCCATGGAAGCCGGGCTGGTCGATCCGCACGACACCATGTTCAACCTGCCGGGCTTTGGCGATGCACACCGCAAGACGCTCGTGTTCAACCGCAGTCCGGCATCGGGCGACGCGGGCTGGTTTGCCACCGCCTATGCGGAAGACTTTGCGCGCAGCCGCGCGATCCAGACCAGCACCACGCTGCACACCTATGGCTATGACGAGCGCGACATCTTTGGCGCGCGCGGCGGCAATACCTGGGTCTTCGGCTCAGCCGGCGTGCTGACGGCCGGCTTTGAGGCTCGCCAGGACAAGGGCGATGCGTTCCGCCAGCAATACCGCAACCGCCAACCGACCGCCAGCTACGTCAACAACCAGGACCTCGACCTGCTGACCTATGGCGCGTTCATCCAGACCCAGTACCGTATCCTGCCCACGCTCAAGCTGCACGGCGGCGCGCGCTATGACCGCTTCGACTACGACCTCGTCAACCGCAAGCTGCCCGCCGCATCGACCGGCTACGAAGCCTCGGTGGTCACGCCAAAATACGGCGCGATCTGGAACGTCCTGCCTGCCGTCGAGCTGTACGCGAACATCGCCCAGGGCTTCCGCTCGCCGGCAGCCGAGCAGATCAGCACCAGTGGCAGCCTGGGCCCGCTGGGCGCGCTTGGCGGGCGCAGCAATCCCGGCATCGATCCGAGCCGGGTGCGCTCGCATGACCTCGGTTTCAAGGCGGCGCCACTGGACGGCCTGAGCGTGTCCGGCGCGTTCTACTCTATCCAGAATGACGACGAGATCATCAACACGGCGCCGGACGTGTTCGTCGCGTCCGGCCAGACCACGCGCCGCGGTCTCGAACTTGACCTGCACTACCAGCTCAGCAGCGCGCTGAACACTTACCTGAGCTACGGCCGCATCCTGCGCGCGCAGCTGGACAACCCCGCGCCTGGCGCCGGTCCGCGCCTGTCGGTGCCGGAACACACGTGGAAAGCCGGCGTCCAGTACCGCACGGAGATGGGCCCGGGCCGGCTGTCGCTCAGTGGCGACGTGTATGTCACGGCCGGCAATCCCTATTACATGGGCACACCGCTGTACGAGCGCGACATGCCGACCTATGTGCGCTACGACATGAAGGCGACCTACGATCTGGGCAAGTTCCAGGGTTCGCTGTTTGCCACACTGCAGCCGCACGAATTCGCCAGCGACATCGCGTATGGCACGGCCGGTGGCTTACTGGTAACGACCGTGCCGCAGGCCACGGCCGGGGCGTCTCTGCGTTACTACTTCTGATTGGAAGAGACCGCGTCCACGGTGGCGCGGTCATTGCTGCGGCGACCCACTCGATTGATGCACATCAACGACTACCAGGCGCCGCAGGGTGTAATTTTGATGCCTGTCACATTACCCCTCCATCACAGCGCATGCATCACACCCCATGGTAGCTCCCCGTCTGACCTGGCCCGCCAAAGCACATGGCGGCGCCGCGCATCTCCTCCTGCTGTTGCTGCTTCAGGCTGCCACGGGTTCCGCCGCGTTTGCCCGTGATGCCGGCGTGGGCGCCGACGTCCCGGCGCCTGCCGTTGATCCTTGTGCCCCGGGCGCCGCACCCGCTGCATCCTGGCTGGCCGGCGCGCAGGAACTGGCCCCGCTCGCACTGCAACTGCTGCGCGCGGCGCCCGAGCACGGACTTGACGTCCGCCGCTATCAGGTGGACGAGCTGACCCGGCGGCTGGCCGGCCCGGAGGGCGCATCGGCAGCATTCGTGCGCGACCTCGACCGCGCGATGACGCAGTACCTGTGCGATCTGCACGGGGGCCGCGCGACCTGGGCCAGCCGGGTTTCCGCAGCGCCCGACACCGGCTTCGACCCGCGCCAGCGCCTGGCCACCGTGCGCGACGCGCAAGGGCTGGCGCAGGCCATCGACGCCGCCGCGCCCGCCATTCCGCTGTATGGCCGGGTCAAGGCGGCGCTGGCACAGTACCGCGAATTGTCTCGGGCAACACCGGACTGGCCCGCGCTGCCGCCGGTCGCACGGGCCGCCATCCACCCCGGCGAGCCTTACGCCGGCGCAGCCGTGCTGCAGGCGCGGCTGCAGTTGCTGGACGATCTGGACGCGCAGGCGCCCATGGGCAGCGACGGCATCTATACGCCGGCACTGGCTGGCGCCGTGCGGCGTTTCCAGGCACGGCACGGGCTGGATGAAGACGGCGTACTGGGCGCCGCGACGGTCACGGCCCTGTCGGTGCCGCCCGCGCATCGCGTCGCCCAGCTGGCGCTGACGCTCGAACGCCTGCGCTGGCTGCCACCGCCGCCGGCGCACGGGCGCGTCGTCGTCGTGAACGTGCCCACTTACCGCTTGTGGACCTTCGATGCCAGGGACAACTTTGCGGCGCCGGCGCTGGAAATGCGCGTGATCGTCGGCGCGCGCGGTCGCACGCCCACGCCGCTGTTCATCGGAGAAATGCGCTACGTGGAATTCGCGCCTTACTGGAATGTTCCAGCCAGCATCCAGAAGAATGAAATCCTCCCGAAGCTGGCGCGCAATCCTGCCTATCTGCAGCAGAATGACATGGAACTGGTAGGGGCGGACGGGCGCGTGCTGCAGATTGGCGCCGGCGATGCGGCAAGCCGCCTGCGGGCCGGTGGCGCCAGGGTCAGGCAGCGCCCCGGCTCACGCAATGTGCTGGGCGACGTCAAGTTTGCATTCCCCAATCCGATGAATATCTATTTGCATTCGACGTCGGCCAGGGAACTGTTCCAACGCACGCACCGTGACCTGAGCCATGGCTGCATCCGCGTCGAACAACCGGCCGAGCTCGCGCAATTCGTGCTGGCCGACGCGCAACAGTGGAGTGCTGCACAGGTGACGGCCGCCATGAGTGCGGGCAAGAACCGGTTCGTCAAGCTGGCCGCGCCGGTGCCCGTCGTGCTGTTCTATGCAACGGCCCTGGTCGATCGTCAGGGCCGGGCCTTGTTTGCACCCGACATCTACGGGCGCGACGCCGCGCTGATCGCGGCGCTGCAGCTGGAGTAAGGGCCACGCCGCCGTGGCGCGGCGCCCTGCACCTTCTTGTTTCGCCTGACCACCGTCACACCACGGCGACTGCGTCGCTCACGGGTTCGCTGTCAATAATCTCCTGCTTGACGGACGACGACGTGCTGTTCACCGGCGCCTTCGCAGCAGCACCGTGGACGGCAGCGGCCTGCGCCAGCAGCGCGTAGAAGACCGCGTTCATGCGGCGCATTTTCTTGGTATCCATGGGGGCTCCTTGATTGATGGATGAGCGCCATATGGTTGGCAGTCATGGCATGCAGTGTGCCGAGATGGGCACGCAATTTGAATGATGCACGTCAAAAACTGCCGTCACCGTGGCACATCGGTGAAATATGCCTACCGCACCAGCACGTAACGGCCCGGCGCATCGTCCAGCACCGCGTCCGGATCGACCGACGTCACTGCCGTGGCGGCGATCTGCGCTGTGGCATGGCTGCGCAGCCAGTGCTCCCAGGCCGGCCACCACGAGCCGGACTGCTGCGGCGCCGCGGCGCACCAGGCGTCGGGATCGAGATAGCGGCCGTCACGGGCACGCGTGGCGATCTGGTAGCCGTACCCGCCGCTTGCGAGCGGGGGGTTGACGACACCGGCATTGTGCCCGCCGCCCGTCAGACAGAACGTGATGTCAGCGTCGGCCAGCAGGTGCAGCTTGTAGACCGACAGCCAGGGCGCGACCGTGTCGCGCCGGGTACCGAGCACGAACATGGGCAAATGCAGGTCGGACAACGCGACCGGCCTGCCGCCCACGCGGTAGCGGCCCTGCGCCAGATCGTTGTCGAGATACAGGCTGCGCAGGTACCCGCTTTGCTGGCGGTACGGCATCCGGGTGGCATCGGCATTCCAGGCCGCCAGGTCGCTGGTGACGCGCCGGCCCTTCCCCATCAGATAATTCTGCACCATGCGCGACCAGACCATGTCCTTCGCATTGAGCAGCGCAAACGCGCCTTCCATCTGCGTGCCGTCGAGATAGCCTTTGCCGGCCATGACGTTGTCGAGAAAGTTCAGCTGGCTCTCGTCGATGAACAGGCCCAGTTCGCCCGGCTCGGTGAAGTCGACCTGCGCCGCCAGCAGCGTCAGGCTGGCCAGGCGCTCGTCGCCCTCGCGCGCCATGGCGGCTGCGGCAATCGCCAGCAGCGTGCCGCCCAGGCAGTAGCCGAGCGCCTGGATCGCGTACCCGGGGCGCCGCGCGGCGACCTGGTCGATGGCCGCCATCACGCCCAACTGCAGATAGTCGCCCATCCCCAGATCGCGATCGGCCGCGTCGGGATTTTTCCAGGAAATCATGAAGACGGTGTGGCCTTGGCCGACCAGGTAGCGCACCAGGGAATTGGCCGGCGACAGGTCGAGAATGTAGTATTTCATGATCCATGGCGGCACCATCAGGACCGGCTCGGCGCAGACGGTAGGGGTCGCCGGCTCATACTGGATCAGCTCGATAAGGCGGTTGCGGTATATCACCTTGCCCGGTGTCAGGGCCACGCCCCGGCCGGGCTCGAACCCCGTTGGCACCGTCGCGGCAGCGCCGCTCGCATCCTCGATCGCATTGTGCCAACCCATGACCAGATTCATGCCGCCGGAACGCCAGGTTTCCTTGAGCACGACCGGATTCGTCAGCAGGAAATTGGATGGCGAGAACATGTCCAGCGCCTGGCGCACGGCAAAGGTCCATAGCTGCTCGTGATGTCGCGTCACCCCGGGTACGCCGGTGGTGGCGTTGTACCACCACTGCTGCTCGAACAGGAATGCCTGGTGGATCAGGTTGAACGGCCACGCCTGCCATTCCGGCGCGGCGAAGCGGCGGTCTTGCGGCAGCGGGGCGATGCAAGGTACGCCGTTCTGATCCGCACTTGCGGCGGCGCTTGCCGCCAGGCGCAGCAGCTTGCGCTGCGCCTTGATGACCAGTTCGCGCTGCTTGTCGGGAGAGCCGGCCAGGTGCACCAGCCAGTCCGTGGCGGCCGCCGCCAGCGACGCCGGGGACAGGCCCTGCGTCCACCAGGCGAGCTGGGCGTACAGTGCGCGGTCGAGCTCGCGCACCGGCGTCTCGCCAGGGGTGGCGGCCCCGGTCACAGGCTGGGATGGCAGATCCGCAATGCGCATACCCTCCCCTCAGCGAAACAGTAGAACAGGCAGATGCGCGTGCTCGATCACCCGCGCCGTCTGGCTTGCCAGAATGTGCTCGCTGGCGCCGTGGCGGCCATGCGAGCTCATGCAGATCAGGTCAGCGTGATGGTCGAGCGCGGCGCGCACGATTTCACGCCACGGTTCGGCGCCGGTCAAGACCTGGCACTCGCACGGCACGCCCAGCGTGCGCGCCGTCTCGGCCACGTTCTGCAAGATGCGGCCGGCGTGGATGCGGCCGGCGCCAGCAGCATCGGCATCCGTCACGACATGCACGGCGATCACAGCCGCGCCGGTGCCGGCGGCATACGCCAGGCAGGTGCGCGCCAGGGGCGTCATCGACAATGAGCCATCGACCGGTAACAGGATGCGCCGGAACATGGGCTGGTGTTCAGGCGCCGCATGCGCAGGCAAGGTCGGCACGTGCAGGGCGTCCGTGGTCACGCGATCGCCAGCGGCGTGCCGCTGCCGCCCGCTTTCTTGGGCAGTTCCAGCTGCAGGACGCCATCCTTGAATTCGGCCCGGGCGGCAGCGTCATCGACCGCTTGCGGCAGTGTGAAGCTGCGGTAGAACTGGCCCCAGGCGCGTTCGGCGCAGATGGTCGTGGCACCTTCGTGCGTGTTCTGCGATGACGTGTCGGCACTGATCGACACGTGGTTGCCGTCGATATTGACCTTGATGTCTTCTTTTTTCACGCCCGGCAGGTCGGCCTTGACGCGATAGCCGTCGCCGTTCTCGGTGACGTCGATGCGCACGCGCGGCGCCAGGTCGGCAAAGAAGTCATCGAAGGTGCGAAACGGATCGGCACGCAGCATGCGTGCGACGGGATCGAAACGGGTCATGGAATGGGACATGGTCATTCTCCGGAGGATGGTGTCTGCGCCTGCCGTCGACCGATCATCAGGCATCGGGCATCGGGTTGATCCTAGTCGTGCAAGCCCGAACATCGCTATGACATGCATCAAAAATCGCGGCAACCCGTCGCCTGGCGGACGTTCGCCTTCTGCTTCGCCCGGCAAGTTTGATGCAAGTCAAATTCGGTGAAACCGGTTGGGCCAAGCGCAAACGTCGCGCTGGACTCACCGCCACGACGCGCCGTACGCTGGCTGTCACGGCCATCCGGAGGTGCAGCATGTGCTACAAGACCATCGTCGTTCACGTCGACCATTCGCTGCATGCCGGGGCGCGCATACGGTACGCGGCGCAGCTGGCCGCGCGCTGCGGCGCGCACCTGGTCGGCAGCGCCTTTTCCGGTATCTCGCGCTATGCCGAGGCCGGCAGCACCATGCTGCTGGCGCATCAGCACGAACGCCGGGGCGACCACGACGCCGCACTGGCGCGCTTTGACGCCATCGCCGCTGCCGAGGGCGTTGCCAGTCACGAGCGGCGCTATGCCGACGACGATCCGGCCGGCGGACTGGCGCTGCAAGGCCGTTATGCCGACCTGGTCATCGTCAGCCAGACCGACCTCGACGATCCGGCGGCAGCGCATCTGGCCGGGCCAGTGCCGGCGCAGGTGGTCCAGGGCAGCGCGCGCCCCCTGCTGGTGCTTCCCCATGTACGCCGGCACGAGACGATCGGTGGACGCATCATGCTGGCATGGGACGGCAGCCTGCAGGCCACGCGCGCCGTCGCCGGCGCGATGCCGCTGCTGCGCGATGCCGGTCTGGTGGCAATCGTCCTGTTCCAGCCACTCGAGGCAATCGGGCGCGAGCCGGGCACCGATCTCGCGCTGTATCTGGCACGCCAGGGCGTGCGCTGCGAGGTGCACGTCGAACCGTCGCCGATCGACGACGGCGCCGCCTTGCTGGCCTGCACAGATTGCCTGGACGCCGACCTGATCGTGATGGGCGCCTACGGCCGGCCGCGCCTGCGTGAGCTGGTGTTGGGGGGCGTCACGGAAACGCTCCTGGACCGCATGACGGTGCCGGTACTGATGGCGCACTGATGGCCGCCGACCTAACGGCCGACGGCTTGAGCGCCGCCGAGGCCGCACACCGCATCGCCACGGACGGGCCGAACACGCTGGCCGAGACCGAGCGCCGCACCTGGCGCCGCATTCTTGCCGACAGCGCCCGCGAGCCGATGTTCCTGCTGCTCGTGGGCGCGGCCCTGCTATACCTGGTGCTGGGCCAGCTCGATGAAGGGCTGCTGCTGTGCCTGATGGTCGCCGTCAGTCTCGGCCTGGCCCTGTACCAGGAAGGCAAGACCGAGCGCGCGCTGGCCGCGCTGCGCGATCTGGCCAGTCCGCGCGCGCACGTGCTGCGCGACGGCTGCTGGCACGTCATCGACAGCGCCGGCATCGTGGCCGGCGATCTCGTCGCCGTCCACGAAGGCGACCGGGTGCCGGCCGATGCTCACGTGCTCAGCAGCACGGGACTGCAGACCGACGAATCGCTGCTGACCGGCGAATCGATGCCGGTCGATAAAGATGCAACGGCCATGCTGTTTGCCGGGTCCCTGGTACTGCAGGGCCACGCGCTCGCCCGTGTGGCCGCCACCGGCGCGCGCAGCCAGCTGGGCCGGATTGCAGCGTCACTGCAGTCGCTGCGCCCCGCGCCCTCCCCGCTGCAGCGCCAGAGCGCTGCGATGGCGCGCGTCTTCGCCGTGCTGGGCATGGCGTTCAGCGTCGTCCTGGTGCTGGTCTATGGCCTCATGCGCGGCGACTGGCTGCAAGCCGTACTGGCGGGCATCGCGCTGGCCATGTCGATGCTGCCCGAAGAACTCGCGATCGTGATGACCGTGTTCCCCGCGATCGGCGCCTGGCGCCTGTCGCGGCAACAGGTCCTGGTGCGGCGCCTGCCGGCGATCGAAACACTGGGCGCCATCTCGGTCCTGTGCGTCGACAAGACCGGCACCCTGACAGCCAACCGGATGGACGTCGTGGCGCTGTACGCGCACGGTGCGCGCCATCCGGTGATGGACGAACCCCTGCCGGCCGCGCTGGCGCCGCTGCTTGAAACAGCCGTGCTGGCCAGTACTGCGACGGGGCCCGACCCGATCGACCGCGCCGTGCAACGACTTGGCACAGCGTGCCTGGCGCCGGCGCAGCGCCATCCGGACTGGTCGCTGGTGCACGAATACGGTGTGAGCGCGCAGCAACGGGCACTGGTGCAGGTGTGGCGGCGGCCCGACGGGGCCCTGATCGCTGCCGCCAAGGGCGCGCCGGAAACCGTTCTGGGGTGGTGCAAGCTTGATGCCGGTGTTGATGCCACTGCCAGCGCCGGGCTGCTGGCTGCAGCGTCGTCCATGGCGCAGGACGGCCTGCGCATGCTGGCGGTGGCGCAGGCCACCCTGTCCGGCGCCAGCTGGCCAGCCCGCGCTGCCGAGATCCGGTTCGTGCCAACCGGCCTGCTGGCCCTGGCTGACCCGCTGCGGCCCGAGATCCCCGCCTGCGTTGCCCGCTGCGCCGGGGCCGGCATCCGGGTCGTGATGATCACGGGCGACCATCCGGACACGGCGCGCGCCATTGCGCGGCAGGCAGGACTGGCCGACACACCGGTGCTCACCGGCGCGGCGCTCGATGCGCTGGGCGATGCGGCGCTGGACGCGCGCATCGCTGAACTTTCCATCTGCGCGCGCATTGCCCCGACGCAGAAACTGCGCCTGGTCCAGGGATTCGCGCGGGGCGGCGCCACGGTCGGCATGACGGGTGACGGCGTCAATGACGCGCCGGCACTCAAGGCCGCCCACGTGGGCATCGCCATGGGAGGGCGCGGTACCGACGTGGCGCGCGAGGCAGCGGCGCTGGTGCTGCTGGACGACCGCTTCGCGTCGATCGTCGATGCCATCGGTGCCGGCCGCCGGATCCACGACAATCTGCGCAAGTCGATCCGCTATGTCATTTCGATGCACGCGCCGATCGCCGGCATGGCCATCCTGCCGATCCTCGCAGGCTGGCCGCCCCTGCTGTTTCCAATGCACATCGTGTTCATGGAATTGATCATCGATCCCGCCTGCACGCTGGTGTTCGAAAACGAGCCGGCGGCGCCCGGTGCGATGCAGCGCCCGCCCCGCGATGCGCAGGCGCCGCTGTTTACGCCCGGCGCCCTGGCCCGCACGCTGGCCATGGGCCTCGGTCCCCTGCTGGGGGTGGCCCTGGCGTATGGCTGGGCATTGGGCGCACTGGCGCCGGCGCAGGCTCGCGCCTTTGGCTTTACCACGCTGGTGTTTGCCAACCTGTCGCTGATCCTGGTCAACCGCGCAGCCGGTGCGAGCCTGATCGGTTCGCTGCGCCAGCCCAACCGGATCCTCTGGCTGGTCGTGGCGGCGGCCCTGGGCCTGCTGGCCCTGGCGCTGTACGTACCGTGGCTGGCGGCGGTGTTTCAGTTTGCGGTGCTGGCGCCGGCACTGGTCGCTGGTGCGGGTGTCGTTGGTCTGGCCAGCGCGCTGGTGCCGGCGCTGTTGATGCGGCGGCATGGGCACTGACCAGCTCGCTGAAAGTACAGATTTAGGTCAATAGCCAGTCGGTATTTTTTTGATGCAAATCAAAAATCAATAAAATATGTGACCTCTTCGGCAGCTTGGTCTCGACGCGGTGCCCTGATGGGCCTATTGTCAATACATTCAGCACACCAAGCCGGAACGTCATGACATCCACGCCAGCCATCCAACCAGCTTGCGCCAGCACTGCCGGGGAACTGGCAGCGTCCGTGTTTCACCATAGCCGCGACGCCATCATGATCACGGCCCTGGATGGCGCGATCCTGGCGGTCAACCGCGCATTTTGCACCATCACCGGGTACACCGAAGATGACGTGTGCGGCAAGAATCCGCGCATCCTCAAGTCGGGCGTGCAAGACCACGCATTCTATGCCCGCATGTGGCAAGCGATCACCAGCGAAGGCTACTGGCAGGGCGAAGCCTGGAACCGGCGCAAGGATGGCACCCTGTTCGCCGAGCGCCTGACAATCGTTGCGGTCCCGGGCGCCGACGGCAAGCCGCACCATTACATCGCCATGTTCGCCGATGTGACCAGCGCCAGCCTGCAGCGCCGCCGTCTCGAAGAACGCGCCAACTACGACGCGCTGACCGGCCTGCCCAACCGTGTCCTGCTCGGCGAGCGGCTCGAACAGCTGCTGGCATGCGCGCGTGAAGCCTCGTCCAGCGTGGCGCTGGCCTTTATCGACCTTGATGGTTTCAAGCAGGTCAACGACAGCATGGGCCATCCGGCCGGCGACCGCCTGCTGGCCAGCATCGCCCAGAACCTGCGCGCCGCACTGCGCGGGTCGGACACGCTGGCGCGCTTTGGCGGCGACGAGTTCGTCGCCGCGCTGCCCGGCATGCACGACGACGCGCTGCTGGCTGCCTTGCTCGCCCGCGTGGCCGTGGCCGCCCGCGCACCGATCGTCATCGATGGCAGGGCGGTCTGCCTGTCGGCCAGTATCGGGGTTGCCGTGTTTCCACACGATGGCACCACGCCGGCGCAACTGATTGCCCATGCCGACGCCGCAATGTACGCCGCCAAGCGTGCAGCACGCGGCGGCGCGCGCCCTGTCCCTGGTTCCGCCGCCCCCCCGGCAGGTGGAAAGCATCACCAACATGAGGTTTTACCACCATGAATGCGCCATTACGCGTGTCCCTCGGTCCGGCCCCACCCGGCTTGGTATCGGTCATGAAGGGCCAGTGCGGCGACTGCAACACCGGTGGCCTGTGTCTGTCCACCGGCCTGGACTCGGGCAGCAAGATGCGGTTCGATCGCCTGGTTGGCCAGCATCGCCGCATTGCGGCCGGCGACACGCTGTACCGCACCGGCCAGCCACTGCGCAGCCTGTACGCGCTGCGCTGCGGCTTCTTCAAAATCCGCCGGTCCGGTCCTGCGGGCGACCAGATCACGGGCTTCCCGATGGCCGGTGAACTGCTGGGGCTCGAAGCCGTGGGCACGGGCATCCACCAGTCCGACGCGATCGCACTCGAAGACAGCATCGTGTGCGAACTGCCGTTCGCGGCGCTCGAACGCCTGTTCGAGGACATTCCCGGCCTGCATCGCCGCTTCTACCGCTTGATGAGCTGTGAAATCAGCCGCGAACAGCACCTGATGCTGTTGCTTGGCCATATGCGGGCGGAGCAGCGGATGGCGACGTTCCTGGTTGACATGGGGGCGGCCTACGCGGCCCGCGGCTATTCTCCCGCGCAATTTCAGCTGCGCATGTCGCGCGAAGACATCGGCAGCTATCTCGGCCTGACCATCGAAAGCATCAGCCGCCTGCTGGGCCGCTTCACCAAGCTGGGACTGATCACGGTCGACAAGCGCGCCGTCGTGCTGACCGATCCACAACGGATCGCCGCGATGGCAAACGGTTTCTCGCCCTGCAGTCCGATGGTGTAACTGGCCGCAGCGCCATGGCACGCTGACGGTTTTGATGCACGTCATGGATTTCGCAGCCCCTCCCCGTCATCCTTGCGACGGCACGACAGATCGGCACCTCGTTGCCGGCAACGCGACAGCAAGCACGAAGACACCGGAGGTTGTCATGAACATGATGAACGCAGCAGTCTTTACCGGCCCCGGCCGCATCATCCTGGACCGCAAACCCGTTCCGGTCGCCGGGCCCGGCGAAGCCGTCATCAAGATCACGCTGACGACGATTTGCGGCACCGACGTCCACATCCTGAAAGGCGAATATCCCGTCAAGCCGGGCCTGACGATCGGGCACGAGCCGGTCGGCACGATCCACGAACTGGGCCCCGGCGTGACCGGTTACCGGATTGGCCAGCGCGTGGTCGTGGGCGCCATTACGCCGTGTGGCCAGTGCCATACCTGCCTGGACGGCCGCCAGTCCCAGTGCGGCGGCCACGCGATCGGCGGCTGGCGCTTCGGCAACACGATCGACGGCTGCCAGGCAGAGTACCTGAAGGTGCCGTTCGCGATGGCCAACCTCGCGCCGATTCCCGATGGCCTCTCCGATGAGCAGGTACTGATGTGCCCCGACATCATGAGCACCGGGTTCGGCGGCGCCGAACACGGCGGCATCCGCCTCGGCGATACGGTCGCCATTTTCGCGCAGGGCCCCATCGGCCTGTGCGCCACCGCCGGCGCACGGCTGCGCGGCGCCAGTTGCATCATTGCTGTCGACGCTGTCCCGGAGCGCCTGAAGATGGCCCGGCAACTGGGGGCCGATCACACCATCGATTACCGCGAAACCGACCCGGTCGGCGAAATCCTGCGGCTGACCGGTGGCCAGGGCGTCGATGTGGCGATCGAGGCGCTCGGCACCCAGCAGACGTTCGAAAATTGCCTGCGCGCCCTCAAGCCGGGCGGCACCCTGTCGAGCCTGGGCGTGTACTCCGGCAAGCTATCGCTGCCGATCGACGCCTTTGCGGCCGGGCTGGCCGACCAGTCGCTGGTGACCACCCTGTGCCCCGGCGGCAAGGAGCGTATGCGCCGTTTGATGGCCATCGTCGCCTCCGGCCGCCTCGACCTGCAGCCGATGATCACGCACCGCTTCCGGCTCGAGCAGATCGAAGAAGCGTACGACCTGTTTGCCAACGGGCGCGACGGCGTGCTGAAGGTGGCAATCACGCCCTGACGGCCGGCGCGCCCAACCATGTTCGCCACGTCACCCACCGAGGGGAAAGCCATGTCCTACCAATCGATTCTCGTCCACGCGTGCCAGCCGGAACTGGCGCAAGCACGCTACCGGCTGGCAGCGGCGATCGCGCTGGCTGAAGGAACGCGCCTGACCGGCATCGCCCTCTCGGGCGCGATCGAGTTCATCGCCCGTTGCAGCGCCGCCTCCACTGTGGCGCCCATCGGGCCGGACGACTACAACTTCCTGACCGACAACGCGAAACGTACGTTGACGGACTTTGAAGCCGCGGTAAGCGCTGCAGGCGTCGTGCCGCTGGAAAGCAAGCTCAGCGATGAATCGGCCATCCGCGCCTTGCCGCTGGAGGCGCGCTATTGCGATCTGCTGCTGATCGGCCAGGTCACCCACCCCGATGCGATCCTGGCCGACGATTACTCGCTGGCACGCACTATCCTCATCCATGCGCCGTGTCCGGTGATGGTGGTGCCGTCCACGACCGCGGTCACCAGGGTACCCGTCCGGCCCCTGATCGCCTGGGACGGCAGCATGGAGGCGAGCCGGGCCGTACGCGCCGCCCTGCCGCTGCTGCGGCGCGCGGGCAGCGTGACGGCAGTGTGCTTTCACCCGCAAAAATACAGTGGCTCTCAAGTCCAGGCGGGCAACCAGCTTGCCACCTACCTGGCCAGTCACGGCATCGACGTCGAGATTCTAGTGCCAGCGCCAGCACCAACCGGCAACATCGGCGAGGCGCTGCTTGGGCTGGCCGCCACAGGCGCGCACGACCTGATCGTCATGGGCAACTTCGGGCATTCGCGCTTTCGCGAGCTGGTGCTGGGCGGCGTTACCGAAACCGTGCTGGCCGGTACGGTCGTGCCCGTGCTGACAAGCCACTAGTCACACCCTGTCCCCGGCAGCAGCACCGGCGTCGCGCTGGTCGCTTGCGACTAGTCGCACCCGCAGACATTCTTCGTGTTTCCACCCGGCCAAGGAGCCTTTATGCACACCCTCACTGCCGACGAAGCAGCGCACGCCCTCGGTACTGCCCTTCGGCACACGCACACGCAATTGTGCCGCCAGATCGATGCGCTGGCAGCGCAGCCGGAAGCCTGCTTCGCAGCTGGCTGGGCCGACCTGGTGGCAGGGACCGAAACGGCATTCCGGGATGAAGAGCGTGTGATGGAGGAGGTCCGGTATGCCGGACTGGCGGAGCACCGGGCCGAGAATGCCTGCATTCTCAGCGCGTTGCATCACGTGTCGCCGCGCGTCGATGACGGTGACCACGGGATTGGGCGCGAGGTGTTATCGGCACTGGCGGCCATCATCTCGTCGCACCGGTGCGGCGTCAGGATCCGGCCGCTGGCCGCCGTGCAATTGCGTGGGTATCAGCCGCCGCTCTGTGGCTGAAGCGCTGGGTCGCGGCGAAATCGACAGTATCGTCTGCGCAAACGCAAAACGGGCCCTGAAAGGGCCCGTGCGATACGTTCTGGAGGCGAGGATCGGAGTCGAACCGACCTAGACGGCTTTGCAGGCCGCTGCATAACCGCTTTGCTACCTCGCCAGAGGATTTGATGCACTCGTGATGCGGGCGGTTATGCACCGCATCGACAAGGGAAGAATGGATCTTCCTGGAATTCTGGAGCGGGAGAAGAGGCTCGAACTCTCGACCTCAACCTTGGCAAGGTTGCGCTCTACCAACTGAGCTACTCCCGCTGGGGAGTACTACGTTACTACGCCATTTGCAAGACACTGGAGCGGGAGAAGAGGCTCGAACTCTCGACCTCAACCTTGGCAAGGTTGCGCTCTACCAACTGAGCTACTCCCGCTTAGAGCCATGCAATTACTGATCACATCTACTGCTTTACTACGCCAATGCTACGTTCTGCAACAACCAGCCGAAACTGGAGCGGGAGAAGAGGCTCGAACTCTCGACCTCAACCTTGGCAAGGTTGCGCTCTACCAACTGAGCTACTCCCGCGTACAGAACAACGATTATGACAGGTTTCAGACGTTTTTCCAAGATCGCGTGCCAACTTTGCAATCTTTGGAGCGGGAGAAGAGGCTCGAACTCTCGACCTCAACCTTGGCAAGGTTGCGCTCTACCAACTGAGCTACTCCCGCTTCGTCTTTCAATCTGTCGCGTTGTTGTCGCAACAGGCAGGCATTATAGAGATTCTATTCCGTACGTCAAGGATGCTCGGAAACTAATTAAATCGGGCCCGCTTTTTCCTTGATCAGGGGCCAGGCGCGGCGCAGGTAGTAGAACATCGACCACACGGTCAGCACGCCCGCGATCCACAGCAGGTACTCGCCCCAGAAGTGGATATCGATGCCGAACAGGCGGTCGTGGAACAGCAGCATCGGGATCGCCGTCATCTGGGCGGCCGTCTTGATCTTGCCGATCGAGCTGACCGCGACCGAGCGCGTCGCGCCGATCTGGGCCATCCATTCGCGCAGTGCCGAGATCGTGATTTCGCGGCCGATGATGATGCTGGCGATGATGGCGTCGACGCGGTCGAGCTGGACCAGTACGAGCAGCGCCACGGCCACCATCAGCTTGTCGGCGACCGGGTCGAGGAAGGCGCCGAAGGCCGAGGTTTCGTTCCAGCGGCGGGCCAGGAAGCCGTCGAACCAGTCGGTGATGGCAGCCACGATGAAGACGGACGTGGCGGCCAGATTACGGTCCGTCATGCTCATCCAGTCAGAGGGAAGATAGAACAATCCGACCACCAGCGGAATCAGGGCGACACGTAACCAGGTCAGGAGAATCGGGATATTTAAAGGCATGGGGGAGCTGATTACCGTGGAAAATGCTTGGCCGTAAGTCTACATGGCTAAGGGGGTTTGGGCCAGTTGACTCGTCGGTAATGTCGACGAACAGCGGACGCTGCGGTGCGTGCAAGCTCAACGGCTGTGGCACGGTGCCGGTTGACACCGGCTGCAGAGATTGGCGGCGCCGCAGAGCGCCGCGTCTCTCTGCCAACCTTCAGTGCAATTGCCGGTAAATTTCTTCGGCCAACGCGCTCGAAATGCCCTCGACCGTCATCAGGTCTTCGACACTGGCGTCGATGACCCCGCGCAGGCCACCAAAGCGCGCCAGAAGGCGCTGGCGGCGTTTGGCACCGATACCTTCGATCTCTTCCAGGCGCGACGCCTGACGCGCCTTGGCGCGCTTGGCGCGCATGCCGGTGATGGCGAAGCGGTGCGCCTCGTCGCGGATCAGGGCCACCAGCATCAGCGCTGCCGATTCCTTGCCCAGCTCCTGCGCCGGACGGCCATCGGCGAAAATCAGGGTTTCCAGGCCCACGCGGCGCCCTTCCCCCTTGGCCACGCCGACGATCATCGACAGGTCCAGCCCCAGCTCGGTAAACACCTGGCGCGCCATCTCGACCTGGCCCTTGCCGCCGTCGACCAGCACGATGTCGGGCATCACGCCGGCGCCGGCCAGCACCTCGGCCGCTACCTTTTCGTAGCGGCGCATCAGCACTTGCCGCATCGCTGCGTAATCGTCGCCCGGCGTGATGCCGTTGATGTTGAACCGCCGATACTCGCCGTTCTGCATCGCGTGGTGGTGGAACACCACGCACGACGCCTGCGTCGCCTCGCCTGCCGTGTGGCTGATGTCGAAGCATTCGATCCTTAGTGAGTCGAGATCGTCGGTCTCCAGCCCCAGCGTGTCGGCCAGCGCTCGCGTGCGCAATTGCTGCGAGCCCTGCTCGGACAGCAGGCGCGCCAGCGCGATCTCGCCGCCCTTCTGCGCCATCTCGAGCCACTGGCGGCGCTGGCCGCCCGGCTGCAGCACGAGGTTGATTCGGTGACCGCACTGCTCGCTAAGCGCCAGGATCAGCTCGGGCTGGTCGAACTCCACGTTCAGGATCAGCGTGCCCGGGATGAACTGGCCCGCATAGTGCTGCGCCAGGAACGCGCACAGCACCTCGACGTCGAGCGGGCATTCGCCCAGCGACTCGCCGACATGGCTCGGGAAGTAGGCGCGGTCGCCCAGGTGCCGCCCGCCGCGCACCATCGCCAGGTTGACGCAGGCGCGCCCGCCCTGCAGCACCACGGCAATAACGTCGACATCGGCGTCGCCCACGGTTTCCATGCTTTGCGCGTGCAGCACTTTCGACAGCGCCTGGATCTGGTTGCGCACGCCGGCCGCCTGTTCGAACTTCAGGTCCATCGCGTAGGTCTGCATCTTGTTCTGCAGATCCGCCATGACTTCGCTCTGGCGCCCGCGCAGGAAGCGCGCGGCGTTCTCGACGTCGAGCTTGTACTGCTCCGGCTCGATCAGCTTGACGCACGGCGCGCTGCAGCGGCCGATCTGGTGCAGCAGGCACGGCCGCGTGCGGTTGGCATACACGCTGTCTTCGCAGGTACGCAGCATGAAGACGCGCTGCAGCAGCTGGATCGATTCCTTGGCTGCCCACGCACTCGGAAACGGGCCGAAGTACTGGTTGCGCTTGTCGAGCGCGCCGCGGTAATACGCCATGCGCGGCGCTTCGCCGCCCGTGATCTTGATGTACGGGTACGATTTATCGTCGCGAAACAGGATGTTGTAACGCGGCTTGAGCGACTTGATCAGGTTGTTTTCGAGGATCAGCGCTTCGGCCTCGCTGCTGACGATCGTCGTTTCCAGGCGCGCAATCTGCGACACCATCATCGCGATGCGCGGGCTCGACAGGTTCTTCTGGAAATAGCTCGAAACGCGGTTCTTCAGGTTGCGCGCCTTGCCCACGTACAGCACGTTCTCGGCCGCATCGAAGTAGCGATACACACCAGGCAGGCCCGGCAGGCGATTGACGGTCGCGAGCACCTGCGCGCGCACGTCGGGCTCGACCTTCGGACTCAGTTCGCGGTTGGCCTCGGCGCGCGACTGATCACGCGCCTCCGCCAGGCGTTCGCGCCCCAGGCGCGCCGTCAGTTCGGGCGTGAGTTCGACACCGCTGTCGGTCAGCGTGGTTGGTACGACGGGCTTTGCTTCGGACATGAATCTCTTGAAAAGGGGTCAGGCTGTTGGCGCGGGAGCCTGGGTAACGATGACAAATGCGACGCCGTAATCGGCCTCGTCGCTGATCGACACCTGGGCGCTGAGCCGGTTTTCTTGCATGAATGCTTCGAGCGCACCGCTGCAGACGATCATCGGCTTGCCGCTCGGAGCATTGAGCATCTGCATCGAGCGCCACGTCATCGGCATGCGGATCCCGGTACCGATGGCTTTCGAGAACGCTTCCTTGGCCGAAAAACGGGTGGCCAGGAAACGCAGGCCGCGCACCGCGTTCTTGGCGCTGCGGGCGTGGTACTTGGCCAGCTCTTGCGGGCCCAGCACTTTTTCGGCGAAGCGCGGACCGCTGCGTGCGAGCGCCGCTTCCACGCGCGAAATCTGGACGATGTCGGTGCCGATGCCGTAGATCATGCCGGCCCGGTCCCGCTCGTATAGGCCGTGCCCAGGCGCGCCGCGACCATGATCGCTTTCATCTCGCGCACGGCGTTTTCAAAGCCCACAAACAAGGCGTGGCCGACGATGGCATGGCCGATGTTCAGCTCGTGGAGGTCCTTGATGGCCGCGATCGGCTGGACGTTGGTGTAGTGCAGGCCGTGGCCGGCATTCACGCGCAGGCCGCGCTGAACGCCTTCGCGCGCGCCAACCCGGATGCGTTCGAGCTCGTGCGCCACTTCGTCCGGCGTAGCCTCGGCATAGCGGCCCGTGTGCAGCTCGATGACAGTTGCGCCGACGGCGGCGGCGGCTTCGATCTGGCGCGCATCGGCATCGATGAAGAGCGACACGCGGATGCCTTCAGCCTTCAGCTGCTGTACGGCCGCCTCGACCTCGTTGTAGTAGCGCACGACATCGAGACCGCCTTCGGTCGTGACTTCTTCGCGTCGCTCGGGCACCAGGCACACGTCCTGCGGCTTGACGCGGCAGGCGAAGTCGACCATTTCGCGCGTGACGGCCGCTTCCAGGTTCATGCGGGTGGCCAGCAGCGGACGCAGCGCGATCACGTCGGCGTCGCGGATGTGGCGGCGGTCTTCACGCAGGTGCAGCGTGATCAGGTCGGCGCCGGCCTGCTCGGCCAGCAGCGCGCCGCGCAGCGGGTCCGGGTAGGTCGTGCCGCGCGCATTGCGCACGGTGGCGATGTGGTCGATGTTCACGCCCAGGTCGATCACCTGGCCAACGGGATTCAGGAAGCTCATGGTGTTTGGTCTGCTTTACAGTTGCATCAAGTCGATCAGGATCTGGCGCGTATTGAGCGGCTGGCCGCCCAGGTGGTGCGCCAGCAGGAAGCGCATCAATTGCTTGCTCTGCGCCTGCGTGGCCGGGTCAGTATAGTCTTCGCGCTCCATGTCCAGCAGCGTCTTGCCCAGCACCACCGGCCAGACTTCGCCGGCACCAGCCTCGCGCGCGCCGCGTTCGGGGTCCACCACATAGTCACCGCCCGCCTCCACACGACTGCGCGTGGTCGTACAGCGGCTCAGGTCGGCAGCAACCCCTGTCTCCTTAAGTAAGGCCCGTTCGAATTTTCGCAAGACAATTTGCGCAGGTTCGCCGTGCGCCAACTGGTTCAAGGTCGAGACATAGTGGTCGAACAGGGCCGGATGGCGGTCGTCGCGCGCCAGCAGTTTGACGAGGAGTTCGTTGAGGTAAAAGCCGCACAGCAGCGCCGTGCGCTCCAGCGGGAGCATGCCGCCGACCCACTCGGCGTCGATCAGCGTGCGCAGTTCGGATTTGCCGCTCCACGACACGGACAGCGGCTGGAAGGTTTGCAGCACGCCACGCAGCTTGGAAAACGGGCGCTTGGCACCCTTGGCCACGACACCCACGCGACCATGGTCGCGCGTGAACATGTCGATGATCAGGCTGGTTTCTTTGTAGGGATAGCTGTGCAGCACGAAGCCGGGCTGGCCGATTACACGGCCGTCACGCGCCGAGGTCCTGGAAGATGCGTTGGCCGATGCGCTGCCCGACGCGCGGGTCCGCTTGGCGGGCGGTGGCGCCGCCTGCTCGGGCGCGTCGTCGATCAGGTCATCGTGGCTCGGCATGCTGTGTGGGCGCGCTCCGGGAACTTATTCGTAACCGTAGGCGCGCAGGCCCATTTCATTGTCGGCCCAGCCCGATTTGACCTTGACCCAGATTTCCAGGTACACGGGGCCGCCGAACAGTTTTTCCATATCGAGGCGCGACTGCGTCGAGATTTCTTTCAGGCGCGCACCCTTGTTACCGATGATCATCGATTTATGGGTGTCGCGCTCGACCAGGATGGCGGCGAACACGCGGCGCAGATTGCCCTCTTGCAGGAACTGCTCGATCAACACGGTGCTGGTGTACGGCAATTCGTCACCCGACAGGCGGAATACTTTTTCACGGACGATCTCGGCGGCGAGGAACTTTTCGCTGCGGTCGGTGATGTCGTCCGGACCAAACACGGGCGCATTCTGCGGCAGGTGGTTCTTGATCTCGTTTTCCAGCGCATCAATCTGGAAGCGCAGTTTGGCAGAGACTGGCACGACGGCGGCAAATTCGCGCATCGCGGCGATCTTTTGCGCGAACGGCATCAAGACGGCCTTGTCCTTGACGTGGTCGGACTTGTTCAGCACCAGGATCACTGGCACGTTCTTTGGCAACAGTTCCAGCACTTGCTGGTCGGCCGGGCCGAAGGTGCCGGCTTCGAGCAGGTACAGCACGACGTCGGCCGAGATCAGCGTGTTCGAGACGGTCTTGTTGAGCGTCTTGTTCAGCGCGTTGGCGTGCCGGGTCTGGAAGCCCGGCGTGTCGACGTAGATGAACTGGGCATCGTCGCGGGTCTGGATGCCGGTGATGCGGTGGCGGGTGGTCTGCGCCTTGCGCGACGTGATCGACACCTTGGCGCCGATCAGGACGTTCATCAGCGTCGACTTGCCGACGTTTGGACGGCCGACGATGGCGATATAGCCGCAGCGGAAATTGTCGGGGATGGCGTTCATGCTTTTTTGCTTCCTGGTTGTTCTGGCTTTGCCGCAGCCGGCGCCAAGGATTGGTCTGGGGCGCCGCCCTGATTGGTGGCGATGCCGGCCAGCTTGAGCTGGGCCGTGCGCGGCTTGGCCTTGCGGCTGACGGGCGACTTGGCCAGCGCTTTCTGGGCAGCGCCCAGGGCCAGGCTGGCCGCAGCCTGTTCGGCGGCGCGGCGGCTGCCACCGCGCCCGAACACTTGCACACTCAATTTGGGCACCAGGCATTCGACTTCGAATTCCTGGCTGTGCGCGGCGCCGTGCGTGGCCACCACATTATACGTCGGCAGCGCGATCCGCTTGGCTTGCAGGAATTCCTGCAGCAGCGTCTTGGCGTCCTTGCCCAGCGTACCGGGGTCAACCGTGTCGAGCAGCGGAATATAGAAGGCGCGGATGACATCGCGCGCGCTGTCGAAGCCGGCATCGAGGAAGATCGCGCCCAGCAGGGCTTCGAGCGTGTCGGCCAGGATCGACGGCCGGCGGAAGCCCCCCGATTTCAGTTCGCCCTCGCCCAGCCGCAGGAACTGCGACAGGTCGAGCTTCTGGGCAATCTCGAACAGCGCCTGCTGCTTGACGAGATTGGCGCGCAGGCGCGACAGGTCGCCCTCATCCAGGCCCCGATAGCGTTCGTACAGGATCGAGGCGACGACGCAGTTCAGGATCGAGTCGCCCAGAAATTCGAGGCGCTCGTTATGCAGCGTGCTATGGCTACGGTGGGTCAGGGCTTGCTGAAGCAGCCCGGCATCCCGGAATGTATAGCCCAAGCGCGTCTGCAATACTTGATGATTCATTGTCGGTGTCGTGTGCGTGGCCGGCGCCAGGCGCCCTGCCACGAAGTCCATATGGCGTGAAAGTACGGTTACGGTGCGGCGGTGCTGGCCTCGGCGACAATGCCGCTCGGGTCCGTGGTGCCGGAAAAATCGATGAGGATGCTGACGTTGCCGGCCAGGGGCAGGCGTTTTTCGTAGGCGAAGCTGATTTCGAGGTCGCCATCGTCGCGTGTGAAGATCAGGTCGGTGCCGCGGATGGCTTCGACGTCGTTGATGCTGGTATTGCGATCGAACGCCGCCTGCATCGCGCGCACGGTGCCGCCTTCGGCCTTGGTCTTGACGATGGCAGTCTTGATCGCGTTGTACTCGATATAGGCCGGAATCATGCGCATTGCAAAGACCAGCACAAGGCCGATCACCGCAAGGGCCACGATCAGGCCGGTCAAGGTGACGCCCTGCTGTTTGCTCCGGACCATACGCACCCCTTTAGTGAATGCCGCCAACGCGCTTGAAGTTGCCAAAGTTCATCCAGACGACGAATGCCTTGCCCACGATATTCCGGTCCGGCACGAAGCCCCAGTAGCGGCTATCGGCGCTATTGTCGCGGTTATCGCCCATCATGAAATACTGGCCGGCCGGCACGACGCAGGTGAATTTGTCTTCCGTGTAGTCGCAGGCTTCGCGCAGTGGGAACTGCTCGACGCTGGGGAAGTCAAAGTTGCGACGATCGGCCGTGTTCAGGATGCGGTGTTGCGTGAAGCCGCCCGGGCTCGGCAGTTTTTCTTCGAGCTGCTTGTGGTAGACCGGATGCTGGTCGTCCAGGTAATCGTCCAGCGGCGTGTACTCGACGGCCTTGCCATTGACGGTCAAGCGCTTGTCTTCGTAGGTGATGGTATCACCAGGCACGCCGACGACGCGCTTGATGTAATCCTGGCTCATGTCCTTTGGATATTTAAACACCATCACGTCGCCCCGCTGCGGGTCATTGATCTGGATAATTTTTTTGTTGATGATCGGCAGGCGGATACCGTAGGTGTACTTGTTCACCAGGATGAAGTCGCCCACCAGCAGCGTCGGCACCATCGACGACGACGGGATCTTGAACGGCTCCCACAGGAACGAACGCAGGATGAACACCATCGCAATCACCGGGAAGAAGCTGCCCGAATACTCGACCCAGGTCGGCTGGCGCACGTGCGCCGCTTCGATCGCGGCGCGGTTGCCGTTGTGGTCGACCTTGATGCCCTCGGCCACCAGCTTGGCGTTGCGCGCATCGTACTCACGCAGCGCGGCATCGGCGGCACGCCGGCGTTGCTTTGCCAACACAAACCGGTCCAGGCACCAGATGATGCCCGTGATGACCATCAGCACGAACAGGATCAGGGCGAAATTGCTCAACACGGGTTGCAGGTTCATTATTTGTCTTCCACCTGGAGGATCGCCAGGAACGCTTCTTGTGGAATCTCCACCGAACCGACCTGCTTCATGCGCTTCTTGCCTGCCTTTTGCTTCTCGAGCAGTTTCTTTTTACGGGAAATGTCGCCGCCGTAGCACTTGGCCAGCACGTTCTTGCGCAGCGCTTTCACGTTTTCACGCGAAATGATCGTCGCGCCAATAGCGGCCTGGATCGCCACGTCGAACATCTGGCGCGGAATCAGTTCGCGCATTTTCGCAGCCACCTGACGGCCACGGTACGGCGCGTTGGCACGGTGCACGATGATCGCCAGCGCATCGACCTTCTCGCTGTTGATCAGCATATCGACCTTGACGACGTCGGCGGCGCGGTTTTCCTTGAACTCGTAATCCATCGATGCGTAACCGCGCGAGGTCGACTTCAGGCGATCGAAGAAGTCCAGCACGATCTCGGCCATCGGGATTTCGTAGTGCAGTTTCACCTGGCGGCCGTGGTAGGCCATGTCCATCTGGATGCCGCGCTTGCCGTTACACAGCGTCATCACGGCGCCCACGTATTCTTGCGGCATGTACAGATTGACGTCGACGATCGGCTCGCGCACTTCGTTGATTTTTGACGGTTCCGGCATCTTCGATGGATTGTCGACGCGGATCATGGTGCCGTCGCGCATTTCGACTTCGTACACCACGGTCGGGGCCGTCGTGATCAGGTCCATGTCGAATTCGCGCTCGAGGCGCTCCTGCACGATTTCCATGTGCAACAGGCCCAGGAAGCCGCAGCGGAAGCCGAAGCCCAGCGCCTGCGAGACTTCCGGCTCGTACATCAAAGCGGCGTCATTCAGCTTGAGCTTTTCCAGCGAATCGCGCAGCGCGTCGTACTGGTTGGCTTCGACCGGGAACAGGCCGGCAAACACTTGTGGCTGGACTTCCTTGAAGCCCGGCAGTGGTTCAGCAGCGGGCTTGTTGGCCAGGGTCACCGTATCGCCGACCTTCGCGGCGGTCAGTTCCTTGATGCCGGCGATGATGAAGCCCACCTGGCCAGCCGACAGCGACGGCAGCGAGACCGAACGCGGCGTGAACACACCAATACTTTCGACCAGGTTCACCGAACCGGTCGCCATCAGGAGAATCTTGTCTTTCGGGCGCAGCGTGCCGTTGATCACGCGCACCAGCATCACGACGCCGACGTACGGGTCGTACCACGAGTCGACGATCAGCGCCTGCAGCGGCGCATCGGCGTCGCCTTTCGGTGGCGGCACGCGGGCGATCAGCGTTTCCAGCACGTCTTCGATCCCCAGGCCCGTCTTGGCCGAGCACATCGTCGCGTCGCTGGCGTCGATGCCGATGACGTCTTCGATTTCCTTGCGCGCGTTGTCCGGGTCGGCGTGCGGCAGGTCGATCTTGTTCAGGATCGGCACCACTTCGACGCCCAGGTCGAGTGCGGTGTAGCAGTTGGCGACCGTCTGCGCTTCCACGCCCTGCGACGCGTCGACCACCAGCAGCGCGCCTTCGCAGGCGGACAGCGAGCGGCTTACTTCGTACGAGAAGTCGACGTGACCCGGGGTGTCGATCAGGTTCAGGTTATAGACCTGGCCATCGCGCGCCTTGTAATGCAGGGCCGCGGTCTGGGCCTTGATGGTGATGCCGCGCTCGCGTTCCAGGTCCATCGAATCGAGCACCTGGGCATCCATTTCACGGTCCGACAAGCCGCCGCACAGCTGAATGATGCGGTCAGCCAGGGTCGATTTACCGTGGTCGATGTGGGCGATGATGGAGAAGTTACGTATGTTGTTCATTAACAGAGCTCAAAACCAAATAGACCGCGAATGCGGCGGATACGACTGAATCAGGGTGCACGTGCCGCGCGCGGCAAACAGAAAAAGCGCCGCGCCGGGGCCGTGCCGGTCCCCAGGCGAGCGCCATGGCAAAGCAAACAATTCTGGGGAGGGCCGTCTTGAAACACGCCAACCCGGCATTTTACCGGATTTCGGGACGCCCAACGGGATTTCGGGTCTGCCCCTCGAGGTAGGCCAGCACCGCGGCGCGGTCGAGGAAGTAATGGCACAGCTCGGGCTGGTCGAGTGCGCCATACAGCACCGGCACCAGCTCGTCGAAGCGCGACACCAGCGCGGGATCGGCGTCGACGTCGACCACAGTGATGGCGAATGGCTGCGAAGGTGTTTCCAGAGCCTGCAGCGCTGCCAGCATGTCGTCGCACAGGTGGCAATACCCGCGCGCATACAGCGTGAACGATGCTGGTGGCGCGGCGGGCACTGGGCGCATCAGGGACGCGGCTTGATGGTCAGGTATTGCGTGGCGCCATCGCGTTGCACCAGCAACGCCACCGGCTTCGCCTTGTCATGCTTGGCGAGCAGGCCCGCGAACTGTTCGACGCTCGTCAGCGGCGTGTTATTCCACTGCAGGAGCACGTCGCCTGGCTCGATGCCGGCGCTGGCTGCAGCGCCCGTCGCGCTCTCGACCAGCACGCCGCCCTCCACGCCCAGCTGGCGGCGGTCGGCCTGCGGGATGGCCGACAAGGTCAAGCCAAACGCATTGGCCGTCGCGCCCTGTGCCGGCTTTTTGGCGGCGGGCTTGCCCGGCGTCGATTTCTCGTCCTGCAGCTCGACGATCGTGACCGGCACTTCGACCTGCGCGCCGCGGCGCCAGACGGTGACGCTGGCGCGGCTGCCGACCTTGGCGGCGCCCACCAGGCGTGGCAGGTCGCGCGTGGTCTCGACCGGCTGCTTGTTGAAGGCCAGGATGATGTCGCCGACCTTGATGCCGCCCTTCTCGGCCGGCCCGCCCGCCTCGACCATCGACACTTCGGCGCCGCGCGCCTTGCCCAAGCCCAGCGATTCGGCCACGTCGCGCGTGACTTCGCTGATCTGCACGCCGATGCGGCCCCGTGTGACCTTGCCGGTGGCCTTGAGTTGCTCGGAAACGCGCGTGACTTCATCGATCGGTACCGCGAACGAGATGCCGTTGTACGCGCCGGACAGCGTGGCGATCTGCGAATTGATGCCGATGACTTCGCCGCGCATATTGATTAACGGACCACCCGAGTTGCCGGGATTGACGGCCACATCGCTCTGGATCAGCGGCAGGTATTCGCCCGTGTCGCGCGACTTGGCCGAAATGATGCCGGCCGTGACCGTGTTTTCGAGGCCGAATGGCGAGCCGATCGCCAGCACCCATTCGCCGACACGGATCTTGCTGGAGTCGCCCGTGCGCAGGTACGGCAGGTTGGTGGCCGTCAGCTTGAGCAGGGCAACATCAGAGCGGCGGTCGGCGCCCAGCACCTTAGCCTTGAACTCGCGCCGGTCGGTCAGCGTGACCGTGACTTCGTCAGCGCCTTCGACGACGTGGGCATTGGTCAGCACGTAACCGTCGCCCGAAATGATGAAGCCGGAGCCGACGCCGCGCTGGACTTCACGTTCTTCTTCGGCTTGCGGCGGGCCGCGCCGGCCGCCACGTGGGGGCATCTGGCCACCGAAGAAGCGGCGCAAGAATTCCTGCATTTCTTCTTCGCCGGGTGCCCCGCCGCGCGTGCTGACGCGCTCGGTGGTGCGGATGTTCACGACGGCCGGGCCGACCTTGTCGATCACATCGGTGAAGTCGGGCAAGCCCGTGACGGTGGGCGCGGACACAGGCGCGGCGCCAGCGGCATACGCAGGCGACAGGGTGAGTGCAGAGGTGCCGGACACGAGCAGTGCCGACAAGAGCAGGCTGGCAGTTTTACTGGTCATGGATTCGCTGTTGAATGGCTAAGATTGGCCAAATGGTAAGCCAAAAACGGCGCTTTGTCGCGTCTCCAGGCGTCGCGTGCAGGACGGCCAGGGCTGCACTGTGTGACAGCTTGACCTGAGGAGGAAGCGCGGCTCAGGAAGTGCCGGGCTTGGCGAGGATGGCGGCCTGGCGTGTTGACTCGGTGGTGCCATTGGCACTGCCATTGTGGCCATCGGCGCTGCCGCCATTCTCGGGTGCCAATGCTCCCGACTCCGCCGCCAGACGCGCCGCCAGCCGTTCGGCAAAGCCGGGCGACAACGCTGGCGCCGGCGTCGCGCGCAGCGTGTCCCTGATCAGGTGATACCGGTCCCACGCGGTTCTGCCATCCCTTTCCTGAAGTGCGGCGAACGCCAGCTCGGCATCGGCCTGCGGCAATTCGCCGTCGACCAGTGCGGAGATATGCGCGCGTAGTGTCTCGTTGGTGTCCATCGGAGTGTCCGTCGACGTCGGTGTGTTCACGGTAAGTTCAATCTTAATGCTGTGTTCGTACGATCCCGCTACCTACCGTCGTTTGTCAACCGGAAATTCAAGCAAAGGCCGCAATTTGTCGGCAATGACTTCGCGCGCCCGAAAAATACGGCTGCGTACCGTACCGATGGGACAGGCCATGACTTCGGATATTTCTTCGTAGCTGAGTCCTTCTATTTCGCGCAAGACAATTGCCGTGCGTAGTTCCAGGGGTAGCGCTTCCATGGCCGCGTTCACCGTGTGAGCGATCTGCTTACTGGCCAACATTGACTCTGGCGTATTAATGTCACGCAGACTGTCCGCATCGTCGAAGCCTTCGGCCCCTTCGGCGTCGGTCTCGGTCGAGGTCGGCGCACGCCTGCCCTGGGTCACCAGGTAATTCTTGGCCGTGTTGATGCCTATCCGATACAGCCAGGTATAAAATGCAGAATCACCGCGAAAATGGCGCAGTGCCCGATAGGCCTTGATGAACGTTTCCTGCACGACGTCTTCGGCTTCCGCCGGATCGTGAACAAGACGCGACACCAAACGCATCAAGCGGCGCTGGTACTTGGAGACGAGCAGATCGAACGCCTTCTGCTCCCCTGCCTGTACGCGCTCCACCAGCACTTGATCACTCTCGCGTTCTGTCGTCACGGACCATGCCCCATTGGCGACCCTCTCCTAAGAGTTGATCCCCTGCAATAAGTTCAAAGTATTTTTGTCGCTTCGGCCCGCGCATCCTGCGCCAACGACCGTACAGCCACGGACAGCGCACGAAAGTCGCCTGGCGACATGCTGTCGGGCAGTACGACGAGCGTTACGGTCTTGCCAGCCGCCGTGCGCAGACGCAGCAGGATGCAGCCCGGCCAGACCGTGGCCCCTGGCAGCAGCGTCACCGCAACGCCTTCGGACGTGGGTTCGGATGAACCCGCTACGTGCGGTGCGCCCGCCGCGCTGGCTGCACGCATCTCTTGTTGTACCGTCAGGCGTAGCTGCCCAAGTCCAGAAATATCAAGGCGGTGCGCCGTTCCAAATTTGGGCAAAAGTGCATGGGAATCAGCCTGTGAGCAAGCCTGTAGACGATGACGATGACGATGACGTGCCAGGACCAGTGGCCACCCCAGCGCCGCAGCGCCGGCCAGCGGCACAAGGGCGACGAGGCCGCCAAGCGCAAAGCGTTGGGGCGTGCCGAGGCCGATGACCAGGGCGGTCGCAATGAGGGCGCCGCCGAACCCGGCGCAGAGCCAGTACAGGCAAGGCGACGGCCGGACGATGACAGACACCGCACAGTTCATACAACGGGGGAAGCATGAATAACAAGAATCGGCTGGCCCGGCGGGCAAGCTGCGGACGTTGCCGCAAGCACCGGAACATCACCGCTGTAGAACAACAAGCGGACAATGCACCGGGCTACAAAAGCGCCCATCCCGTTCGACCGGGATGGGGCTGGTCAAGTTCAGATTTTCGCGAAAACGAGCGTACCGTTGGTACCGCCGAAACCGAACGAGTTCTTTACCGCGTAATCGATCTTCATCTCACGCGCCGTGTTGGCGCAGAAGTCCAGGTCGCACTCGGGATCCTGGTTGAAGATGTTGATCGTCGGCGGCGAGATCTGGTTATGGATCGCCAGTACCGTGAACACCGATTCCAGGCCGCCGGCGCCACCGAGCAGGTGACCGGTCATCGACTTGGTCGAATTCACGACAATCTTCTTGGCATGGTCGCCAAACACGCGCTTGATGCCGCGCACTTCTGCGGCATCGCCCAATGGCGTCGAGGTGCCGTGCGCATTCACGTACTGCACCTGGTCGGCATTGATGCCGGCGTTGTTGAGGGCATTGACCATGCAACGTGCCGCGCCACTGCCATCCTCGACCGGCGAGGTGATGTGGTTGGCATCCGCACTCATGCCGAAGCCGATGACTTCAGCATAGATGCGGGCGCCGCGCGCGACAGCGTGTTCATACTCTTCGACGACCATGACACCGGCGCCCTCGCCCAGCACGAAGCCGTCGCGGTCGCGGTCCCAGGGACGCGAGGCCGTGGCCGGATCATCGTTGCGGGTCGACAGCGCACGTGCCGAGGCGAAACCGCCCAGGCCCAGTGGCGACACGGTCGACTCGGCGCCGCCCGCGATCATCACATCGGCGTCGCCGTATTCGATCAGGCGCGCTGCCGCGCCAATACTGTGCAGGCCAGTGGTACAAGCGGTAACGATGGCCAGGTTCGGGCCACGCAGGCCGAACTTGATCGAGAGATCGCCCGAGATCATGTTGATGATCGAGGCTGGCACGAAGAATGGCGAAATACGGCGTGCGCCGCGGTTCGTGTATTCCTCTTTGGTGGCTTCGATCAGCGGCAAGCCGCCGATGCCAGAGCCGATCACCACGCCAATGCGGTCCGCATTGTCTTCGGTGACAACCAGACCCGAATCCTGCAGGGCCTGGATACCGGCTGCCATACCGTAATGGATAAAGCTATCCATATGGCGGCCTTCTTTGCCCGGCAGGTAATCCTCGACGACGAAGTTCTTTACTTCACCAGCGAAGTGGGTCGTGAATTGCGACGCATCAAACTTGGTGATGGCGGCAATACCCGACTTGCCAGCCAGCGCTGCATCCCACGCTTCGGTAACGGTGTTACCGATTGGTGAAATGCAACCCAGGCCAGTGACGACGACACGGCGGTTGCGTGAACGACTCAAGCGATTCTCCCAAAAACTGTAAAGCGACTACTCAGACCCGACTCAGGCTTTGACGTGCGCGGTAGCGTAGTCGATGGCTTGTTTGACGGTGGTGATCTTCTCAGCCTGTTCGTCAGGGATTTCCATTTCGAACTCATCTTCCAGAGCCATCACCAGCTCGACGGTGTCCAGCGAGTCAGCACCGAGGTCGTCAACGAACGAGGATTCGATTTTGATGTCTGCTTCAGCAACACCCAGTTGCTCAGCGACGATTTTTTTAACGCGTTGTTCGATATCCGACATGTTGTAGCTCCATTAAGGTATGTGTTGCGGAAAGTGCGCGCATTTTATCAGGTTTGCGACCTGAAAAACTATTTTCGGCGACTGCGCCTAACTCGCCGGAAAGTCCTGCTAAAAGTCGGGATTGCACCGATATCGTCCTGTTCAAACGGGGCCAATTATCGTGCAATCCTTCCCTCTATTGCTGCTGATTTCCTGCTTGATGCTTAATATACTTAATTCATGTACATGCCGCCGTTCACGTGCAGCTCGGTGCCCGTGATATAGGCCGCTTGCGGTCCGGCCAGGAACGCCACCGCATGGGCAATGTCTTCCGGCTGGCCCAGGCGGCCCAGCGGAATCTGGGTCAGCAGTGCAGCGTGCTGGTCGTCGCCCAGCGACTTGGTCATGTCGGTATCGATGAAGCCCGGCGCGACGCAATTGACGGTGATGTTGCGGCTGCCGATCTCGCGCGCCAGCGCGCGGGTCATGCCGGCCACGCCGGCCTTGGCCGCCGCATAGTTCATCTGGCCCGGGTTGCCCGAGGCGCCCACCACCGACGTGATGTTGATGATGCGGCCGGCCTTGGCCTTCATCATCCCGCGCAGCACCAGGCGCGACAGGCGGCCAACCGCGGTCAGGTTGGTGGCGATCACGCCATCCCACTCTTCGTCTTTCATGCGCATGGCCAGGTTGTCCTGGGTAATGCCGGCATTGTTCACGAGGATCGACAGGCTGCCGAATTCCTTCTGCACATCCGCCACGACGGCCGTGCAGCGCTCGCTGTCGAGCACGTTCAGGACGACGCCCTTGCCGCCGAACGGCGCCAGGTAGTCCGAGATCGCCTGCGCGCCGGCGTCGCTGGTGGCCGTGCCGACGACTTTCGCGCCCTGGCGGGCCAGTTCGAGAGCGATGGCCTTGCCGATGCCGCGCGATGCGCCGCTGATCAGGGCGACTTGGTTTTCCAGATTCATGGTGGTCCTCTTGTTGGGGTTGTTGGTGCTGCGCCGGCGTTACGCGTTGAACGTGGCCAGCACGCGCTCGAGCGCGGCCTGGTCGACCAGCGCGTCGCCGACCAGCGCCGGGTCGATGCGTTTGGCCATGCCCACGAGCGTCTTGCTCGGTGCGCACTCGATGACCTGCGTGACGCCGTCCTGCGCCATCTTCTGCATCGTCTCGACCCAGCGTACCGGACCGGCGGCCTGGCGCACCAGCGCATCCTTGATCTGCTCCGGATCGTTCAACACGACGACATCGACGTTGTTGATGACAGGGATCTGTGGCACGACAAAGGTCAGCGTGCGCATGTACTCACGCAGGCGGTCCGATGCGGGCTTGAGCAGCGACGAGTGGAACGGCGCCGAGACCGACAGCTTCATGGCGCGCTTGGCGCCCTTCGCCTTGGCGATCTCGCAGGCGCGCTCGACCGCAGCCGTGTGGCCGGCGATCACGATCTGGGTCGGCTCGTTGAAGTTGACCGCTTCGACGACCTCGCCCTGGGCTGCTTCGGCACAGACGGCGCGCACGTCGTCGGCTTGCAGGCCGAGGATGACGGCCATGCCGCCCTGCCCGACCGGCACCGCGTCCTGCATCGACTGCGCGCGAAAGCGCACCAGCGGCACGGCGTCGGCAAACGGGATCACGCCAGCGGCGACCAGCGCCGAGTATTCGCCCAGGCTGTGGCCAGCAACAACGGACGGGATCGGACCCCCGGCCGCGATCCAGGCGCGGTACACGGCCACAGCGGCGGTCAGCATGACGGGTTGGGTGTTGGTGGTGAGATCGAGGTCTTCTTTCGGTCCGTCAGCGATCAGGCGCTGCAGATCGAAGCCAAGGGCGTCGGAGGCTTCTTGCACGGTGCGGTCGACAACCGGGTTGCCGGCGAAACCGTTCAACATGCCCACTGCCTGGGCGCCTTGTCCGGTAAACAGGAATGCGAAGTTGCTCATCGTGATAGTTCCGTAGTAATGGGTTCTTGGAAGTGCCGCGCGGTGTGCGACGCGGTGCGCGACTCGTTACATGCGCGCCAGCACGGCGCCCCAGGTAAAGCCGCCGCCCACGCCTTCCATCAGCACGTTCTGGCCTGGCTTGATGCGGCCATCGCGCACCGCCTGGTCGAGCGCCAGCGGGATCGAGGCGGCCGAGGTATTGCCGTGCTCATTGACGGTGACGACCATTTTGTTCAGCGGCAGGCCGAGCTTCTTGGCGGTGCCGTTCATGATGCGGATATTGGCCTGATGCGGCACCAGCCAGTCGATCTGGTCCGGCGTGACGCCGGCGGTATCGAGCACTTCGTGCGCGACTTTCTCGAGCACCGACACGGCCAGCTTGAACACGGCCGGGCCGTCCATGTGCAGGAAACCGCTGCCAGCAACGGCGCCACCCGCCAGGTTGCCCGGGATCGACAGGATGTCGGCGTGGCTGCCATCGGCGTGCAGTTTGGTGGCCAGGATGCCCGGCTCGTTCGACACTTCCAGCAGCACCGCGCCGGCGCCATCGCCGAACAGCACGCAGGTGCCGCGGTCATTGAAGTCGACGATGCGCGAGAAAATCTCGGAACCGATCACGAGCACGCGCTTGTGGTTGCCGGCGCGGATGAACGCGTCAGCCGTCGACAGCGCATAGACGAAGCCGCTGCAGACGGCCTGCACGTCGAAGGCGGCACTGCCATTGGCCATCCCCAGCTTTTGCTGGACGATGCAGGCGGTACTCGGGAAGCTGCCGTGGAAGTCGGGGGTGGAACTGGCGACGATGACGAGGTCGATGTCGCCCGCCTCGCGGCCAGCCATCTCGAGCGCCCGGCGCGCGGCGTGCACGGCCAGGTCGGATGAAAGCTCATCGGCGGCGGCGAAGTGGCGCGCCTCGATGCCGCTGCGGGTAACAATCCATTCGTGCGACGTTTCGACACCTTGCGCAGCCAGCCGCGTGGCCAGCGCTTCATTGGTGACACGGTTGGCCGGCAGGTAGCTGCCGGTGCCGGTGATTTTGCTGTACAGGGTCATTGCTTCACCATCCGCTCGGTTATTGCGCCTGGCGCTCGATCGTGGACACGGGCTCGAGCACCGGCATGGGCGCTTCGGCAGCGCCCGTTGAATTCGGCATCAGCTCGGTAATTAGTGCCGACAACTGTTCTTGCACATTATTGTGCGCGGCCTCGTAGGCACGCTTGATCGCCCATTCGAACGAATAGGCGTTGGCGCCGCCGTGGCTCTTGAACACCAGGCCCTTCAGGCCCAGCAGACCGGCGCCATTGTAGCGCTCGGGATTGAGTTTCTTCAGGGCCTTGCGTGCGAACACGGCGCCGACCATCGACATGATGTCGGCCTTGAACGTCGTTTTCATGAAACGCGACAGGCCTTCGATCGCCTTGAGCATCACGTTTCCGACGAAACCGTCGCAGACGACGACGTCGACGGTGCCCTTGAAAATGTCATTGCCTTCGACGTTGCCATAGAAATTGAGCTTGCCGCGCGCCGCATCGTCGCGCAGCAGCACGCCGGTGGCCTTGACCACCTCGTTGCCCTTGATGTCTTCGGTGCCCACGTTCAACAAGCCAATGGTCGGGCGGGGAATGCCTTCGATTGCCGAGCACAGCACCGAGCCCATGATCGCGAACTGGTGCAGGTGATGCGGTTCGCAATCGACGTTCGCACCCAGGTCGAGGATGTAGGTCGGGCCGTTCTTCTGGTTCGGCATGATCGAGCAGATCGCCGGACGGTCGACGCCGGGCATCGTCTTGAGCACGTAGCGCGAGACGGCCATCAGGGCGCCGGTATTGCCGGCAGAGACGCAGGCATTGGCGCTGCCGTCTTTCACCAGCTCGATCGCCACGCGCATCGACGAATCCTTCTTGCGGCGCAGGGCCACCTCGATCGGATCGTCCATCGCGACAACTTCGGTCGCGTTCTTGATCGTGAGACGCGGCAATTTGTCGCCGTGGTGTTTCTTGAGTTCTGCGCGCAGCACCTCTTCGACGCCCACGAGCACAAGCTCGGCGTCATCCTGCTTCTTGAGGAACGAGATTGCTGCCGGAATGGTTACTGACGGGCCGTGATCGCCACCCATGCAGTCAATGGAAATTTTTATGGTCATGTATTGGGAATGCCGCGGCTCACACAGGACTGGCGGCCAGATGGGATCGATTCGTCGCCAGGAGGCGTACAGGATCCGCGCTGCTCAACATGACGGGGCGAAACGCATGCCCGTGATGCCAACAATGCCTGAGCAGATGCCAAAGAAAAAGCGGCGCCACGCAGATAACATACGTTGCGCCGCTTTCATGGTTCTAAAAGCCAGGACGTCGATTACTCGTCGTTTTTGGTCTTCAGAACTTTGCGACCACGGTAGAAACCGTTAGGGCTGATGTGGTGACGCAGGTGCGTTTCGCCGGTGGTTGGCTCGACTGCCAGGTTTGGTGCAACCAGGAAGTCGTGCGAACGGTGCATACCGCGCTTCGATGGGGATTTTTTATTCTGCTGAACAGCCATGATAACTCCTAATACTAAGTTCTAAAATTTTAACACATTCGACGTGCAACGATTTGCGCATCGAGTATCCCAGCAGCAATCTTCAAGGATGTCCCCCGGGATTGCCGACACGTTTCCGTCTACTTCTACTACCAATGCCATACTCGAGCGCTGCACGCGTCTGACACATTCTTTTTGCAAATTTTGGGCGACATTCTTTCTACGCTGCCGCCACCGTACTGCGAAACCGATCCTGCTGTATTTGGTACTACATCATTCTGTCTTGAGATTCTTGAGGCCGGCAAATGGCGACGGCTTGTCGTTCTTCAGGCTGTCCAGCAGCTTGTTTTCTGGGCAGACATCGTGCTTTGGCGACTGAGGCAACGCCAGCAGCGCTTCGTCTTCGAGCAACTGACGAATATCGCAGGTATGGCTGCCAACGATCACATCGATGCTGTCGTCGTCGAGAACGATCTCGATGGCATCGGCTTCTTCGTCATCCTTGCCCAGCACCAGCATGGTCGACGAATCAATCTCGTAATCCATGGGTTGCAGGCAACGCTGGCATTCCAGCTTCACGTGACCGGCGACCTCGAGGGTCAGCGACGGATAACCGTGACGGGTTTGACCACCTTGCATCGTCCAGCGGATGTCGCCGCCTTTTTCGGAACTCTCTTCGGCCAGCCGGGTCATCTCGACCAGGGGCGTGCTGCCTTCACGAAAACCATCGCTCTTGCAAAACTCGAAGGCATCAATAATGAAAGCGCTCATTTAGAAAGTCGTCCCTGAAAACCTGCGATAATAGCAGGCTTTTCACCGCAGCGCCATGAAACTGTGGCTTCGCTGTCGATTTATCCCGAGGGCCGCATGCTACCAAGTTCCACCCCGCCCCGTCTGATCCTCGCCTCGAGCTCGGCGTACCGGCGCGAATTACTGGGCCGGCTCGGCCTGCCATTCGAGGCCATCGCGCCTGATCTCGACGAAACCCCGCTGCCAGGCGAAACGCCACCGGCAACCGCGCTGCGCCTGGCGCGCGCCAAGGCCGAGGCTGTGGCACGCCTGCATCCGGGCGCGCTCGTGATCGGCTCCGACCAGGTCGCCACGCTCGACGATCTGCAGATCGGCAAGCCGGGCGACCATGCGCGGGCGCTGGCGCAGCTGCAATTGATGCGGGGCCGTGAAGTCGTGTTCCATACGGCTCTGTGTCTGTGGGACGGGCGCGCGGCCAATCCCGCCGCCGCTGCCCAGCTCGACAATGTGCAGGTCCGCGTGCGCTTTCGCGACCTGCCGGACGCCGAACTCGACGCCTATCTGCGCATCGAACAGCCGTATGACTGCGCTGGCAGCGCCAAGAACGAAGGCCTGGGCATTGCCCTGATCGACCACATCCACTCGCTTGATCCGACCGCCCTCACCGGCTTGCCGCTCATCGCCCTGACCGGCATGCTGCGGCGCGCCGGCGTGCGCTTCTTCGGCACCTGACCCTTTACCTGAAACGACCCATGCCCGGCACCCTGTACCTGATTCCCAATACCCTCGGCCCACTCGATGCTGCGCCCGGCTGCCTGAACGGCCTGCTGCCGACGCAAGTGCAAGCACTGACCAGCTCGCTCGATTATTTTGTGGCCGAAAACGCCAAGACCGCGCGCGCGTTCCTGAAACTGATCGCGATCGACCATCCACTGGCCAAGCCGCTACAGGAAATCGAGATCGCCGAACTGAACGTGAACACGCCGGCCGCCGCGCTGACGCAATTGCTGGCGCCACTGCTGGCGGGGCGCGATGCGGGCCTGGTGTCAGAGGCAGGCGTACCAGCGGTCGCCGATCCCGGCGCCGACCTCGTGCGCCTGGCGCATCAGCACGGGATTGCCGTGCGGCCGCTGGTCGGCCCGTCGTCGCTGCTGCTGGCCGTCATGGCCAGCGGCTTGAACGGCCAGAGCTTCGCTTTTAATGGCTATCTGCCGACCGACGCGGCGCTGCGCACGAAACGCATCCGCGAACTGGAAACACGTTCGCGGGGCGAGCGCCAGACGCAGCTGTTCATCGAAACGCCGTACCGCAATGGCGCGATGCTCGAAGCACTGGTGGCGGGTTGCCAGCCGGGCACGCTGGTGTGCGTGGCCACCGATCTGTCGCTGCCGAGCGAATCGGTACGCACCATGACGGCGGCAAAATGGAAAGCGGCCTTGGGGTCGGACAAGGGGCCGGACTTCCACAAGAAGCCGACCGTGTTCCTGCTGCTGGGTCAATAAAGAATCAGCCGGACTCAGCGCACGTCGTGGGTCAGCTCACGGACCCAGTCGAACGCGGCCAGTTCGATCTCGCGCACCTCGGGTACCGTCAACCCGATCTTCTTGAGTTCGGCATTGAGCTTGCGGCCACCGACGGCCGTCTCCAACAGCTCGGCGATGCGCAGCATCGTGCCGAAGTCGCCATCGCGGTCGATCAGCGCATCGCGCACGTCATGCGCGACCTCGACGTGCACGAGGATGTCGGCCATCCGCACCGAGAACAGCGCTTCAGCCAGCGACATGATGCCGACAGTAAAGGCGCGGTCGGCGCTGGCAGTGTCCCCGGGACGCACGCGCAGCGTCATCAGTTCGAGCAGCTTGCCGCGCGTGGTGGCCAGCTGCAGCAACGGCGAGTCGAGCGATACCTGCGCGCCCGCCGCGGTGTATAGCAGGATCTGCAGCCAACGACCCAGCTGGCGCCGGCCCAGCACCGCCAGCGCCTGTGACAGCGATTCGATGCGCGGACCCGGCACCGCGCGGCTGTTGACCAGGCGCAGCAGGTTCAGGCTGACCAGCGCGTCGCGCTTGACGGCCGTCTCGATGGTCTGGTTGTCGGCATTGGAATTAACCAGCTCCAGCAGGCGCAGCAGCACGACTTCGGTCGGGGCGATCTTGCGACCGCTGAGGATCACGGGCCGCGCAAAGTAATACCCCTGGAAGTATTCGAAACCGAGTTCCATGCACAGCTTGAACTCTTCGATCGTCTCGACTTTTTCGGCCAGCAGGCGCTTGCCGGTCTTTTTCAGCGACGCGACCAGACCGCTCAATGCGTCCGGGGTCACGCCCTTGATATCGACCTTGATGATGTCGATCAGCGAGATCAGTTGATCGAGTTCAGGCGAATGCTCAATGACGTCGTCGACGGCGAACTTGAAGCCGAGGTTTTTCAGTTCGTCCACCCGCGCCAGCAACTCGGGCGTGGGTTTGACGGTTTCCAGGATTTCGAGAATGACTTTATGCGGCTGCAGGAAGCGCACGAAGTCGCTCATCAGGACGACAGCGTCGACATTCACAAAAGCGAGCTGATCGCCCACCACCTGCTCCATGCCAAGCTGGGACGCATGCGAAATGACGGCCGCCGTCGCTGCGGCGCCGTCGGTCAGCTTGGCGTCTTCGTCCTCGCCGGCAGCACGAAACAGCAGTTCGAACGCCAGCAATTGCTGGTCGCGCCCGAGAATGGGTTGCCGAGCGAGGAAAAAATCGTCAGACGGCACCAAGACCGCTGCCGTTGCATCAGCATGCATTGAAATATTACTCCTGGAAACTGTCGCGGCGGATCGCGGCGCGCTGGCAGCACGCACCCGCGCACCACCTGCACCGACTATACTACAAAAACATCAATATTAGCATTTCGACATCAAATCGAACGCTAGCTGCGGCCGCCGCCCTGGCGGGTGCGGCCGGTGCGCGGTGCACCCGGCGTCGCCGGGCGATCGCCACCGGTGCGGGGCGCACGTGGGGCGGCAGCATCCGACGCCGCGCGCGATGGGGCGCCAGGCGCACGGGGCGCGCGAGGTGCGGCACTCTTCGGCGCACTCGAGCGCGGTGGCGCGCCCGGCCGGCCCGTGTCCTGCGTCGGACGGCCTGTGCCCTGCGTCGGACGGCCCGCGCCGGTGCCGGTACCCGTGCGCGATGGCTTGACCGGCGCTACCGGCTCGTCACCTTCGCGCGGCATGACCTGGCCCGGCAGGCGAAGACTGCCCTTGCCCGACAACGGGCTGGCGCGGCGCGCATTGCCGATCGGCTGGCGCGGCATACCAGCGGCGCCGTCGGTGCGGCTGGCGCTGCGGCCGAGTGCCGTGCCCGTAACCTGGGTGCCCTTCTCGATCGTGAAGCGTGCGCCGGCGTCCTTGCCCAGCACGCGCACCAGATACGGCAGCACTTCGCGCAGGATCGGCTCGAGCGTGTACGGCGGGTTCAGGATGAACATGCCGGAGCTGTGCAGGCCCGTGCCGTCCGGGGTCGGCGTCTGGATCGTCAGTGTGACGTTCAGCCACTCCTTGGCCGGCACGCGCTTCAGGCGATCGGCGAACTGACGCGATTCCATGCGCTGCAATACCGGATACCAGACAGCATAGATGCCGCTCGGGAAGCGCAGCAGCGCATCGTCAAGGGCTTCTTTCACACGCTTGTAGTCATCCTTGACTTCGTACGGCGGGTCGATCAGCACCAGCGCGCGGCGCGACGGTGGCGGCAGCAGGGCCTTCATGCTGTCGAAACCGTCGCCGCGGTCGATCATCACGCGGCGCCCGCGCGAGCGCTCGCCCTGCTCTGCCTTGTGGGCGTCGAGCTTGCGGAAGTTATCGGCCAGGATCTTGCAATCGGCCGGGTGCAGCTCGAACAGGCGCAGGCGGTCCTGCTCGCGCGCCATCTGCTCGGCGACATACGGCGAGCCCGGGTAATAGCGCATCTTGCCGCTCGGGTTCATGCCCTTGATCAGATCGAGGTATTCCTTGAGCGGTGCCGGAACGTCAGTAAGCGCCCACAGCGGGCCGATGCCGGTATCGAATTCGGCGGTCTTGGTCGACTGAAAACTGTCGAGTGCATACACGCCGGCACCCGAGTGGGTATCGATATAGGTATAAGCGGCATCCTTCTGGTTCATGTACTGGTGCAGTTGCACCTGAATGAAGTGCTTGAGGACATCGGCGTGGTTACCCGCGTGGAAGGCGTGGCGGTAGCTCAACATAAGCTGGAATTCCTAAAAGTGACGTTGCCGCGCGAAACTGGCGGCGATATTAGGCGCCATTATCCACTACAACCGGGCCCGGCTGGGAATCGGTGCGATCTGCGGTCGACATAAAAAAAGCCGCAACCCTCGTGAGGTTGCGGCCAGTGCACCATCAATGTGCTTGTCAGGCGACTTTCTTTTCTTCGAAGAACTGTTCGTCCTCAGTCGAGCCGTGCAGCGCCGTGGTCGAGCTCTGGCCCTGCTGGATGGCCTGGGTCACGGCGTCGAAGTAGCCGGTGCCCACTTCGCGCTGGTGCTTGACAGCGGTGAACCCTTTTTCGGCGGCGGCGAACTCGGCTTCTTGCAACTCGACAAAGGCCGACATGCCGGTGCGTGCATAGCCGTGGGCCAGGTTGAACATGCCGTAATTGAGCGAGTGGAAGCCGGCCAGCGTGATGAACTGGAACTTGTAGCCCATCGCGCCCAGCTCACGCTGGAATTTGGCGATGGTCGCGTCGTCCAGGTTCTTTTTCCAGTTGAACGACGGCGAGCAGTTATAGGCCAGCATCTTGCCCGGGAACTTGGCGTGGATTGCATCGGCGAAGCGACGGGCAAACTCGAGGTCGGGCTTGCCGGTTTCGCACCAGACCAGGTCGGCGAACGGTGCGTAGGCCAGGCCGCGCGAAATCGCTTGCTCGACGCCCGGCTGGACGCGGAAGAAACCCTCGACCGTGCGCTCGCCAGTGCAGAACTCCTTGTCATTGGCGTCGACGTCCGACGTGAGCAGGTCGGCCGCTTCGGCGTCGGTGCGGGCGATCACGAGCGTCGTGGTGCCCATCACGTCGGCTGCCAGGCGGGCGGCGTTGAGTTTTTCGATGGCTTCGCGGGTGGGCACCAGCACCTTGCCGCCCATGTGGCCGCACTTCTTGACCGACGCCAGCTGATCCTCGAAGTGCACGCCCGATGCGCCGGCTTCGATCATCGACTTCATCAGCTCGTAGGCATTGAGCACGCCGCCAAAACCGGCTTCGGCATCGGCCACGATCGGGGCGAAGTAATCGATGTCATCCTTGCCTTCCGACCATTGGATCTGGTCAGCGCGCTGGAACGTATTGTTGATGCGGCGCACGACCAGCGGCACCGAGTTGGCCGGATACAGCGACTGGTCCGGGTACATTTCGCCAGCGGCGTTGGCGTCGCCCGCCACTTGCCAGCCCGACAGGTAGATCGCCTTCAGGCCTGCTTTCACCTGCTGCATGGCCTGGTTGCCGGTCAGCGCGCCCAGGGCGTTCACATACGGCTCGTCATTGACCAGGTTCCACAGCTTCTCGGCGCCGCGCTTGGCCAGCGTGTGCTCGATGCGCACCGAGCCACGCAGACGGACGACGTCGGCAGCGGTGTAATTGCGCACGACGCCTTTCCAGCGTGGATTGGTGTCCCAGTCTTGCTGCAGTTCGGCGATTTGCTGTTCACGGGTAGTCATGGTGTGTTCTCCTGAAGGGTGGTAAGACGTTTGATCAAGCATGCGATTCCGTTGAGACAATCATAAAGCCGTTTGTGCGCGGCACCATCAGTCTTCTATAAGACATACGACTAAAATAATTACTAGCAATATCAATGGCTTGTATTTCACATATCATGATGCGGAATGAAATTTCTTACGATGGTAAGAAAAGCGCTCGCTGGCATGCTGCGCATTTCGCATCGCACGACGATCATTTCGCATCCTGAAATATGGCGTCTTATTTCCCGTCAAGAAACGACAAAGGGCGCGACAAATGCTCCTGACTCGAATTAGCCACCAAGTAGGGTGCGCGGGTTTCCCGCGCACGCGTTCAACTTGCCTTCGCATACCACGGCGCGAGGTTGAATTGAACGCGTGGACGGCATAGCCGGCTCGGCGCCCCCGTCCACCCTACGAGCTGTCAAGAAACGACAAAGGGCGCGGCAATTGCCGCGCCCTTTTCATATCAACCGAACCGGCTTATTTCGCCAGTTCGACCGTCTGCTCGCCGAAGGTCAGCTCGCCACCCCGCACCCGCACCGGAATCACGTCCTTCGGTCCGAAGCGGCCCGACAGGATCGCTTTCGACAGCGGATTCTCGATCTGTTGCTGGATCGCGCGCTTGAGCGGCCGTGCGCCATACACCGGGTCGTAGCCTGCTTCGGCAATCTTCTGCAGCGCCTCTTCGTCGATGTCGAGCGTCATGTCCATCTTGGCCAGGCGTGCTTCCAGGATCTGCAGCTGGATGCGGGCGATGGCGCCGATGTTCTTCTCGTCGAGCGCATGGAACACGACGATCTCGTCGATACGGTTGATGAACTCTGGACGGAAGTGCCCGCGTACCTCGGCCATCACCGCCATCTTCACGACGGCCGGCTCATCGCTCTCCATCGCCTGGATCCGGTGCGAACCGAGGTTCGACGTCATCACGATCACCGTGTTCTTGAAGTCGACCGTGCGGCCCTGGCCATCGGTCATGCGGCCATCGTCCAGCACCTGCAGCAGTACATTGAACACGTCCGGGTGCGCCTTTTCGATCTCGTCGAGCAGGATCACGCTGTACGGTTTGCGCCGCACCGCTTCGGTCAGGTAACCGCCCTCTTCATAGCCGACGTAGCCCGGTGGCGCGCCGATCAGACGCGCAACCGAATGCTTCTCCATGAATTCGCTCATATCGATGCGGATCATGGCGTCCTGCGTATCGAACAGGAAGCCGGCCAGCGCCTTGCACAGCTCGGTTTTACCGACACCGGTCGGCCCCAGGAACATGAACGAACCATACGGGCGATCCGGGTCGGACAGACCCGCGCGCGAACGACGGATGGCATCCGACACCGCTTCAATGGCTTCGTCCTGGCCCACCACGCGCTTGTGCAGCTCGTCCTCGATGTGCAGCAGCTTGTCGCGCTCGCCCTGCAGCATGCGGGTGACGGGGATGCCCGTCGCGCGCGAGACCACTTCGGCAATTTCCTCAGCGCCAACCTGCGTGCGCAGGAGCTTGGGCTTCTGGCCGTCGAGTTCGGCGCGCGCGGTGCTGGCTTCAGCGTCGCGCAGTTGCGCTTCGAGTTCCGGCAGGCGGCCATATTGCAGCTCGGATGCCTGCTGCCAATTGCTCTGGCGGCGCGCTTCTTCCATCTGGTAGCGGATGCGCTCGATCTCTTCCTTGATGTGCGTCGTGCCCTGCACCGCGGCCTTCTCGGCCTTCAGGATTTCTTCGAAGTCGTTGTACTCGCGCTCCAGGCGCACGATTTCCTCGCCCAGCAGCTCGAGGCGGCGCTGCGACGCCTCGTCCGTCTCGCGGCGCACGGCTTCGCGCTCGATTTTCAGCTGAATCATGCGCCGCTCGAGGCGGTCCATGACTTCGGGCTTCGAATCGATCTCGATCTTGATTTTGGCCGCCGCTTCGTCGATCAGGTCGATGGCCTTGTCGGGCAAGAAGCGGTCGGTGATGTAGCGATGCGACAGCTCGGCCGCCGCGATGATTGCCGCGTCGGTGATGTCGACCTGGTGGTGCAGCTCATATTTCTCCTGCAGCCCGCGCAGGATGGCAATCGTCGCCTCGACACTTGGCTCGTCGACGATGATCTTCTGGAAGCGGCGCTCAAGCGCGGCGTCCTTTTCGACATACTTGCGGTACTCGTCGAGCGTGGTCGCACCGACGCAGTGCAGCTCGCCGCGCGCCAGCGCTGGCTTGAGCATATTGCCGGCGTCCATCGCGCCTTCGGCTTTGCCGGCGCCAACCATCGTGTGCAGCTCGTCGATAAAGACGATCGTCTGGCCTTCGTCCTGCGCCAGCTCTTTCAGCACGCTTTTCAGGCGCTCTTCGAATTCGCCGCGGAACTTTGCGCCGGCCAGCAGCGAGGCCATGTCCAGCGACAGCACGCGCTTGCCCTTGAGCGAATCGGGTACTTCGCCATTGACGATGCGCTGCGCCAGGCCTTCGACGATGGCGGTCTTGCCCACACCCGGCTCACCGATCAGCACGGGATTGTTCTTGCTGCGACGCTGCAGCACCTGGATCGCGCGGCGGATTTCATCGTCGCGGCCGATCACCGGATCGAGCTTGCCGGCGCGGGCCCGCTCGGTCAGGTCGAGCGTGTACTTCTTGAGCGATTCGCGCTGGCCTTCGGCTTCGGGCGAATTGACGCTTTCGCCGCCGCGCACGGCCTGGATCGCCGCCTCGAGCGACTTCTTCGCCAGGCCGTTTTCACGGGCCAGGCGGCCGGCGTCGGACTTGTCTTCCAGCAGCGCCAGCAGGATCATCTCGGACGAGACGAAACCGTCGCCGCGCTTTTGCGCTTCGCGATCGGCCAGGTTCAGCAGGCCCATCAGGTCGCGCCCGACCTGGACGTTGCCACCGGTACCGGTGACCTTTGGCTGGCGCTCGAGCGAGGCCTTCAGCGCATTGGACAGCGCGCCGACGTTCACGCCGGCGCGCTGCAGCAGCGAACGCGCACTGCCGTCGTCCTGGTTCAACAGCGCCACCAGCAGGTGGACCGTTTCAATGTATTGGTTGTCGTTGCCGACCGCCAGGCTCTGGGCATCTGCCAGCGCTTCCTGGAGCTTGGTCGTCAATTTATCTTGTCGCATGGTGTGACTCCTGAGTTTGTTCTTGGTTGCGATACAAGATTGGGATGACGGGATGCTTTTCAAGCGCGGCATCGCGCCGCGCGTAAGAAAAACACCTACAAGCAGGAAAGCGCTTAGCTGTCAGACAACTTGGACTCGGGCGCTGGCCCGGCGGCTTGCAGATCGCGCACGTTCTTTTGCACGGCGACCACGGCAAACAGCGACAGCGCAAACGACATCGCATAAAAACCCTTTTCGCTCAGCGCCAGCGTGGCGTTGACGAGGCCAATGCCCAGCAATCCGATCGATGCCATCAGCGAGAACCAGCACAGCGACGCATACAGGCCCGTGACCGGCAAGCCTTCCGCACGGTCACGCACGGTCTTTTGCAGAGAAATTGCAGCGAACAAGCCGTACAGCAGCAGTACGAGGTAATAGCCTTTTTCATTGAGCTGCATCTGGGCGTTCCAAAGGCCGATCAGATAGGCCGCCATGCCGATGATGAGCGCGCCCCAGGAGGCGCCGACGAAGGCCGCGGTCGGCCGGTAGTTGGTATTCATGATCGAGCTCCTGTGTAATTACTCGACGGGAACTCTAGCATGCTTCAAACGGGCCACATATGCGTTGTCAGGGAAAACCTCCCTGCGCTGCCGACTTTACCCGCGCAGGGTGCGCAGCAGGGCAAAACCGGCCATGCAGCACAGGAGCGAGCCGATCACGTGCAAGGCCGTGTGCGCCAGCGCCCAGCCAATGTCGCCGCGCTGCAGCAGCGTCATCGATTCACCACTAAAGCTGGAGAAGGTCGTCAAGCCACCCAGGAAACCGGTAATGATGAACAGGCGCCAGTGCGGCGCCAGACCGGGCTGGTCGGCAAAGAACGCGAGCGCGCAGCCGATCAAAAAGCCACCGAGCAGGTTGGCCGCCAGGGTGCCGATCTGGACAAAGCCGTGCAGGCTGCCCAGCCACAGGCCCAGGCCCCAGCGCAGCCAGGCGCCAATGGCGGCGCCGAGCCCGATCGCGAGAAAATTCAGCGGGCTTGCCACCGCGCCCGCGCTGTATCGTCCGTCACGCGCGCATCGACCCAGCGCGCGCCGTCCGGTGTGTCTTCCTTCTTCCAGAACGGCGCTTCCGTCTTCAGGTAATCCATGATGAATTCGCAGGCTGCGAACGCATCGCCCCGGTGCGCCGCGGTGACGGCCACGAGCACGATCTGATCGAGTGGCAGCAGCGGCCCCACGCGGTGGATGACCAGCGTGGCGAACAGCGGCCAGCGCGCGGCAGCCTGCGCGGCGATGTCGTCGAGCGCTTTCTCAGTCATGCCAGGATAGTGCTCGAGCTCCATCGCCGCGACCTGCGCGCCGTCGTTCAGGTCGCGTACGGTGCCGACGAATGCCACGACGGCGCCGACCCGGGCATCGCCTTCGCGCAGGCGCGCGACCTCAATACCGAGGTCAAAGTCGCCGGTTTGCACACGGACATTGTTCATGACGCCTCCTTGGGCTGGCGCAGCATCAGGCACTCAATGCGCGTTTCAGTGCGCACGTCGGCCAGCGCTGGCAGCGCCAGCAATGCGCGAAGTTCGGCCGTATTGCCGCCCGGCTTCTGGCCCGACTTGAGGGAGCTTTGCAGCACCTCGACCTGCAGGCGCAGGCGGTCACGGGCGAAATCGGCGCCGCTATCGATGCCAGCAGCGATCTCCAGACGCAGCAGATCGTTCAGCAGGCGCGGCCGGTTTTCCTGGAGCTGACGCGCATACGCGGCGCGATCGCCTTCGAGCGCCGCCAGCGCCGCGTCGAAGCGCTTTTGCAGGATCGGCTCGTAACCCCCATCGACCGGGGCCAGTGCCGCCCAGCGGGCACGCCAGTCGTCACCCCGCGTGTGGGTGCCGGCATTGCTGTCCGGATCGGCCAGCGCCGTTTCGAGCGCCTGAATCAGGCGCAGCTTGTCGCGCACGACGCCGGCCAGGACCGTGTCGGCGGCGCGGCGCACCTGCGCGACCTGGGCCTGCACCTGGGCCACGGCGGCCTGGTAACGCCCCTCAATGCGCGCCTCGTGGGCGCGGGGCACCGGACCGATCGCCTGCCATTCGGCGGCCGCTTCGCGCAGCATCCTGGCGACGTTGGACGGCGTGGCATCCGGCGCCGCCGCTTCGAGGCGTGCGCACAGCGCTTCCTTGGCCGCTTCGTGGGTGCGGCGCTCGCTGTCGGCGGCGTGTGCATGCTCCTTGCGGGCCGCAAACAGCGCGTCGCAGGCGGCGCGGAAACGCTGCCACAGCGCCTGCTCGGCCTTGCGTTCGAGCGGCAGTGCGCGCGCATGGTCTTGCCAGCGACTCTGCAGCTCGCGCAGCATGTCGACGGCGTGCCGTTCGTTCGGGTCGAGCTTGTGGACTTCTTCGATCAGTTGCTCGCGCACGGCGACTTCGACCTTGCGCTGGTTTTCCAGCGGGCGCTGCAGCGTGGTCAATGCCTCGGAGAACAAACCGTCGAGACGTTTCTTTTCCTTGCGATCGACCGCGCCCAGATGGCTCCAGGCCGTACGCAGGCGCTGGACAGTGGCCGACACGTGCTTCCAGTCGGCATTGTCCTGCTGCAGGTTGGCGATCTCGGCCTGGGCTTCGTCGACCAGCGCCTGGCCGCGCGCGGCATTCGCATGACGCTCGTCGGCCAGTTGGCGGAAATGTGCGGCGGCCGGTGCGTAGGCAGCGCTGCAGGCGGCGTCGAAGCGCTCCCACAGACTGCGCGGCGCCGGGCCGGACAAGGTGTCGAGCGCCTTCCAGCGCTCGCGCATGCTGCCGACCTTCTTGGCCAGTTCGCCCATCGCCAGGTTCTGCGTGGCCAGCGTTTCAACTGTCTTGATCAATTCTTCGCGCGACACGTTGCCGCCCCAGCGTGCCCAGTCCGACAAACGTTTCAGGTCGGCGCGCAGATGGGTCAGGTGCTCGAGCTGGGCGCCCGTCAGGCGCACGCCCTTGTCCTTGGCTTCCTTCAGCGATTTGTCGATTTCGGCGGCGGTGCCAAGCGAGCCCTGCTGCAGGGCGGCTTCGAGCGCGTCCATCTGGTCGAGGAAGGCCTGGTCGGCGCCCTTGTCTTTAACAGGCGCGGTGCCGCTATCGGCTGGCGCTGCGGCCTGAACTGCTTTCGGCTTGCGAATCGCTTGCGGGAACGACGCCAGCAAGGCGTCGAAACGCGCTTGCAACGCTTCAGTAGCGGCGGTGTTCGCAGGCATGGCCGGCAGCCGTTGCCAGTCGCGGCGCAGTGCATCCGGCGTCAATGCTTCTTGCGGCTGCGCCGCCCATGCGGTCAGTGCCGCATCACGGGCGGCCAGCGCTGCGGCATCCTTCTCGGCGGTGGCCAGGCTGGCCGTCAGGCGTGCCAGTTCATTGCTCACCTCGCCCACCAGTGCGCGCGGCAGCGATGGGTGACCAGGGTCGGCCAGTGCCGCTGTTTGTTCCTGCTGCAGGCGGGCCAGCGTCTCGCCAAGCGCGGCGGCGTCGAGTCCCTGCCCGTCGAGCTGGCGCAGCGCCGTCAGGCGATCGATCATGGCGCGCTGCAACTGCACCTGCGCTTCGAGACGGGCGCCAAGCTGGGCGCGCGCGGCCTCGAAGTCGGCAGCGAGTTCGGGCGCGCGGATGACCGACCATTTGCGGTCGAGTTCGCCAACGTGGTTGGGTGTGAGCAACGCATCGGCCAGCATGGCGCGCGCCTGCGCCAGCGTGTCTTCCCCACGACGCAGTTCGGCTTCATGGTGGCGGATCGCGTCGAGCCGGCCATGCACGAGCTTGGCAACGCGGCGATCGACATTGCGCATCGCGCCGTATACGCGCTCGAGGTGCTCGCGGCCATGGAGCAGCTCGGCGGCGGCCAGGCGCAATTCGGAAAACGGGGATTGCAGGATGAACTCAGCAGCAGCGGCTTCGTCGTTGCCAAGCGCCTTGAGCTGCGCGGCCTGGCGCTCGCGGGCACTGGCCACGGCGGCGCGTGCCTCGGCAGCCTGCGCTGCGGCCTGGTTTGCCGCCTGCTCGGCAGCAGCGGCTGCGGCCGCCCTGGCCTTGTTATCGGCTTTGCTACCGGCCTTGCCACCGGTCTTGCTAACGGCGGGCTGGGCAGCGCCCGATTTCGCCGGGGCCGGCTTGGCGGCGCCCTGTTGCTCGCCGGACGCGGCCGGCTTGCTGCCCTGCCGCTTGAAGAGAAAATCGAACATAGGAAATTCGCACCGCTAAAACTGCCATCATAGCAAAGAACATGGCATCAACCGGCGCGCACGCCCTGCCTTAGCGGCTAATTCACGATGGGCACGACAGGTGGCAAGGCGGGCGATTTCCTGCTTGAAACTTCTGTAGGAAGCCTGGCACGCACGATGCCGCGCCCCGCGTCACGGTGTTCGTTCTGCACCGTGTCGTGGGCCAGCATCTGGTTGGCGATCGTGAACCAGAGGTCGCTAGGAATGAGTGTACGCGCCAGCGGCAGCAACTCGATCTCTTCGCGTTCAAGGCGCTCGAGCAGCAGTTCGCAACATGCTTCGAGCGCTGCCAGGCAGCCGGGATCGCCTTCGGCAGCAGCGGCCTGGGCCGCAATGCGCGCCGCGTTGGCGCGCCGGCTCAGCGCATCGAGTTCGGCCAGCAGCGCGCCGGCATCGGCGCCACGCCGGCGCAGTGCCGGCAAGACGAACTTGTCGAGTTTGCGCCACTGGCACGCGTCGCTGACCTGGCGCAGCGCGTCGCATGCCGCCTGGTACTGGTGCGCCGCTGGCGGCTCGCCCCACCAGGCGGCGGGCCGCCAGCGCTCGAGCAGCGCCTGCAAATCGACGCGTACCCGCGCCTGTTCAACGGACAACGCCACCAGTGTGTAGGTGGAAGTGAGCATGATGTCTCCTCTCAGTGCGCCGCCAGCGCGCATGGCGAGGCCATGCCGGAGCGGCTGGGGATGCGGGTATCGGGGTAGCCGGCGATGGATTTTGTAGTAGTAGCCGGCGACAAGAACTAGCTAGTGTAGAGACACGGTCCTGGCCAGGTTTGATGTTCGTCAAATGCGATTTGACGACAAGAGCGGGGTCAGGCACGACGAATTTCCCCACACAACATGCTTGCGAGATGGTATTGCACGGCGCGCCACGACGGGTCGCCGGCTGCGTTATAGTAGGCCCCGATTTCGGCTTTCTCAACGGTAGAACTCCCCCATGCGGCTGCTGCACACCTCCGACTGGCATCTTGGCCAGACCCTGCACAATTTCGACCGGATCCACGAACACGGGTGTTTCCTCGACTGGCTGGTCGGGACGCTGGACGACGAGCGCATCGACGTGCTGCTGATCGCGGGCGATATTTTCGATAACGCCAATCCGTCGTCGGCCGCGCATCGCCAGCTGTATCGCTTCCTGCAGCAGGCCCGCAGCCGCGTGCCCCATCTGCAGGTGGTGGTCATCGCGGGCAACCACGATTCCGCCGGCCGGCTGGAAGCGCCCACGCCGCTGCTCGAAGCCTATGGCACGATTGTCGTGGGCAATGTATTGCGCAGCAGCGATGGCGAAGTCGACCTCGACCGGTTGCTGGTGCCGCTGCATGACCGCGCCGGCAAGGTGGCCGCCTGGTGCCTGGCCGTGCCGTTCCTGCGCCCCGGCGACGTGCCACGCCTGCGCGCCGTGGCGGGGGATGCGGCCAGCGAGGCAGCCAGCGATAAGCCTGGCCTCGATCCGTATCTGCAGGGCACAACTCTGCTGTACCGCCAGGCATATGCGCTGGCGCGTACCCGCGCCACGGACGGCCAGGCCATCATCGCCATGGGCCACTGCCATATGGTCGACGGCCAGGCGTCGCTCGACTCCGAGCGCCGCATCGTCATCGGCGGCACCGAGGCGCTGCCCAGCAGCATGTTCGATCCGGGCATCGCCTATGCAGCGTTGGGCCACCTGCACCTGGCCCAGAAGGTCGGTGGACGCGAGAACGTGCGCTACAGCGGCAGCCCGCTGCCGCTGTCGTTCTCGGAAGTCAATTACCAGCACCAGGTGCTGCGGATCGACCTGGAAGGGGATCATGCCGTGGACATCACGCCGCTGTTCGTGCCACGTGCGGTGGCCTTGCTGCGGGTGCCGGCCAAACCTGCGCCGCTCAATGAGGCACTGGCGGCCCTGGAGGCGCTCGAACTCGATCCCGACCTGCCGCAACACGCCTGGCCTTTTCTCGAAGTCAGGGTGCTCCTCGATGGGCCAGAACCCGGCCTGCGCGCGCGCATCGAGGCGGTACTGGCCGGCAAGCCCGTGCGCCTGGCCAAGATCGAACCGACGCGCAAGCACGTGGCCGTCGACGATACCGAACTCGCGCTGAGTCTGGATCAACTGGCGCAGCTGCAGCCGGACGATGTGTTCCGCCGCCTGTGGCTACAGAAATACGGCGCCGAAGCGCCGCCCGAGCAGATTGCGTCGTTTGCCGAGCTGTTCCACGCGGTGGAGGGCGAGCCGCGATGAAGATCCTGCGTATCAGCGGCAAGAACCTCGCTTCGCTGGCGGGCGAGTTCGCCATCGATTTCGAGTCCGAACCGCTCGCCTCCGCCGGCCTGTTTGCCATCAGCGGCCCAACCGGCGCCGGCAAGAGCACCCTGCTCGATGCGCTGTGCCTGGCGCTCTATGGCGACACGCCGCGCCTGCTGAAGCGTTCGAGCACGCGCCTGCCCGATGTTGGCGAAGAAACCGTCACCGCGCAGGATGCCCGCACACTGCTGCGCCGGGGCGCCGCCGAAGGCTGGGCCGAGGTCGACTTTGTCGGGAGTGATGACCGCCGCTACCGCGCCCGCTGGGCCGTGCGGCGCTCGCGCAACAAGCCGAACGGGGCCCTACAGCCGGTCAAGATTTCGCTGAACCGGCTGCCCGAACTGATTCCGGTGGGTGGCACCAACACGGAAGCCGCGGCAGAGATCGTGCAACGCATCGGCCTGTCGTTCGAACAGTTTACGCGCGCCGTACTGCTGGCCCAGAATGAATTCTCGGCGTTTTTGAAGACCGATGAAAACGAGCGCGGCGAACTGCTCGAAACGCTGACCGGCACGACGATCTACAGCGACATCTCGCGCCGGGCGTTCGAGCGTTACAAAACCGAACAGGTCCGCACCCAGGTGCTGCAATCGAAGCTGGCCAATGCCGCCCCGCTGTCGCCGGAAGACCGCGCGCTGCTGGACACCGAACGCACGAACGCCGACCTGGCCCGGCAAGCGCTGGACGATCGCCACGCCCTGCTTGAGGGACAACTGCGCTGGCACCAGGAACTGGACAAGCTCACGCGCGGCGAAGCGCAGGCCGAGCAAGTCCTGGCGGCGGCCAACGCGCAGCGCGCGGACGCCGGCGAGCGGCGCCAGCGCCTGGCCACGCTCGACGCGGTGCAGGCGGCGCGGCCCTTGAGCCTGGAAGTGCAGCGCCTCGAAGCCGAGCGCCGGCAAGCCCATTCGGCCATCGACACGACGCAGGCCCAGCTGGCGGCGGCGCTCGAGGTGCGGCGCACCAGCGTGGCCGAGACCGACGCGGCCACCGCGCAGCTGGATGCCGCCGAAGCAGCACTGCGCGCGGCAGCGCCGCAACTGGACGATGCCAAGGCCCTCGATGCCGCGCTGGCGACACTGGCGCCGAACCATGTGCAGGCGCAGTCGGCGCTCGACGTCGCGCGCACGCAGGCGCACCAGGCCCGCGAGCAGCACCAGTCCAAATCGACTGCACTGGCACGTGCGCAGCAAGCCCGCGATAACGCTGCCGCCTGGCTCGCAGCCCAGTCGCGCCTGGACGCGGTGGCCGGCGCCTGGGGCCAATGGGAACGCCTGCTGCGCCAGGGCGAAGACACGCTTGCCACGCTGGCTGCCAACCAGGCAGCGGCAGAGACAATCCAGGCGCAGGCATTGGGCGCTGCCGAGCGCGAAGCGCAAGCCACGAGCGCGCTGGCGGCCAGCATCGCACGCCTCAATGCGCTGGAGACGACACGCCGCGTCGCGATGGCGGCGCTGGCCGGCTTGGATGCCGATGCGATCGGCGCAGAGCGCCAGGCTCTCGATGTGCGCCGCGAACGCCTGACGCAGGCCGAGCGCACCTGGACCGACCTGGCGGCCGCGCACGCCACGCTGGCTGGCCTCGCGCGCGACGTCGATCGCGTCGAGACGGCGCGCTCAAACGCCGAACAGGGACTAGCAGAGGCTCGCGCTGCCGCCCCTGCGCTGGAAGCAGCCATGACGCAGGCCGAACGCTCGCTGGCGGCAGCGGAACTCGCATGCGCAGCGGATGTCGAACAGTTGCGCGCGAACCTGGAAGATGACGCGCCCTGCCCCGTCTGCGGCGCGCATGAGCACCCGTATGCCCATCAGGCTGCGCCGTTGAAGAACATGCTGACCAGCCTGCGCGCTGAAGTCGACGGCTGCCGCCTGCGCGTGCGCGACAACAACGCGCTGCAGGCGCAGCACGCGGCGGCAGCAGGCGCGGCGCACGAGCGGCTGGCGGCGCTGGCGGCCGAGCGCAGCACGCTGGGCGAGCGCGTCGCCAGCCTCGAACAAGCCTGGCACGCCGACCCGCTGGCGGCGACCGCGCCGCCGGCCGACGAACGCGCCGACTGGTTCAGCGCCCAGCGCAGCGCGCTACGCGACGCGGTCGACGCGTTGGCGCGGCAAGAGCAACAATGGCGCGCCGCTGCTGCCGCGCGCGACGCGGCGCAGCACGAGGTCGACGCTGCCCAGTCCGACCTGGCCCGCCGGCGCTCGGCAGCAGAAGCCGAGCGCGAGGCGGCAGCCGGGCTGCAGGCCGCGCTCAAGACCCACACGCTGCGCCACGAGGCAGCAAGCGCGCAGCTGGATGCGCTGCTGGCCGAACTCGACGCCCCGCTGGCCGACGCGCATGGCGATGGCTGGCAAGCGGCATGGCGGCGCGATCCGGCCACCTGGCGCGGGGCGCGTGCGCAGGAAGCCGCCGCATGGCGTGAACAGACCGACGCACTGGCCCGCGCCACTGCGGCAATTGCCACACTGGACGTGGAAACAACGGCGCTGGCCACGCGCATCGCCGAGATCGATGCAGCCAGCGCACGCAGTGCGCTCGACTTCGAACGCATCGACGCCGAACTCACGCAGAAACGCACGGCGCGCGCCGCGCTGTGGGCCGGCCGGCCGGCACGCGACGTCGAGCACGAACTGAACGCCGCCGTGACCAGCGCGCGCGAAGCGCTCGCGGCGCGCCAGCTGGTGGCGCAGCACGCGGCACAGGGCGAAACGACGGCGCGTACCGCACTTGCGGGCCTGGTCGAGCGCGTGGCGCAACTCGACAGCGCCGGCGCGGCGGCGGCCACCGCCCTGGCCGACTGGCTGGAGGACTACCGCAAGGATCCCGACGGCGTGGACGACATCGCCAATCTGGATGCGCTGGCCCGCCTGCTGCAAGTGGGCACCGCCTGGCTGGCGCAGGAACGCACGGCCCTGAACGCGATCGACACCGAGGTCGGCCAGGCCACGGCGATCCTGAACGAGCGGCGCGCCCAGCGTCTGGCGCATCTGGCCTCGGCCCCGCCGGACGGCCAGCCGGTTGAGGCCGTCACGGCGGCGTTCGAGGCGATCCAGGCCGAGCGCCATGCGGCGATCGAAGCGTCGACCTCGGCGCGCCTGCGCGTCCTGCAGGACGACGAGCGGCGCGTGGCCGCCGCGTCGAGCCTGCGCGAGATCGAGCAGCAGCAGGTGCAGGAACAGCGCTGGGGCAAGCTGTCGGAGCTGATCGGTTCGAGCGACGGCAAGAAGTTCCGCAACTACGCGCAGCAGTTCACGCTCGACGTGCTGCTTGGCTATGCCAACGCGCACCTGGCGCAGCTCGCCAAACGCTATCGCCTCGAACGCGTCAGCTACGCGGGCATGCCGTCGCTGGCGCTGATGGTGCGCGACCAGGATATGGGCGGCGAGGTGCGCTCGGTCAATTCGCTGTCCGGCGGCGAATCGTTCCTAGTCTCGCTGGCGCTGGCGCTGGGGCTGGCCTCGCTGTCGTCCAACCGGGTGCGGGTAGAATCGCTCTTCATCGACGAGGGATTCGGTAGCCTCGACAGCGAAACGCTGGGCGTGGCGATGGATGCGCTGGACGCGCTGCAATCGCTCGGCCGCAAGGTGGGCGTCATTTCGCACGTGCAGGAGATGACCGAGCGCATCGCAACCAAGGTGCTGGTGCGCCCGGCAGGTGGCGGCAGCAGCGCCGTGGTGGTGGAATGAATTGTGAAATTCGTTCGTGTCGAGTTTCAGCTCCCAGCGTTTTCAGGCTTGCCTTTTTAGGAAAATTTAACGCTATGAAACAATCAGCACGGTTGCCTGTGCATCGATCCGGAAACGATAAGTAAGAAAAAAATTCCTCTGTGTTTCATTATCGATCACAGCAAAAGGTCTGCTTTTTCGATTGCATAGAAAAACTTTCTTGTGTCGATAGTGCGCTACGTCATGATTTTCCAGTAAAAATTTGACGGTTGATTCCAACTGCTCGATTGCGTCAGCCTTGCGCGCCACCCGCTGATTTTTCAGTTCGACGAGATATAGAATTTCATCGGTCGTCAACATGGCATCGCAGCGACCTCGGCCGACGTGTTCATCATCCTTGATCACGCATTTATCGATTGCGGTGAAGACAATATTCTTTGCACCGGGATTTTCTACGGTGGCAATCCAATCCTCCTCGTTATCGACATCTACATACGCTTTGGTAGAGTCTTGCGGGTCGCAGATGCCAAACGTCGTTTCACTATGCGGCCCGCTTTGGCAAGCCGAATCGAAAAAGTTCAATTTTCCAACTCCTCCTCGATACAAAGCAACTGATCGAACAGCTCATTTCCTTTATGTAAAAAACCGTTAAGGAAGTTTTTTTCGGAAGGGATACCATCAACGTTGCTGATCCTTGTGATTAGGCCGTTTTTTTCGTCTAGCTGATAGATCATTAGATCATCTGGTCTGACCAGAGCACCTGAAGGTATCAATTTCTCCAAATTGGCTCGCAGTTCATTCTTCTTGTTTTCATCGATCTTCTTGCTGACTCGCCACCCCTCGACACAAATACTCAAAAAATTCACGATATACGGGCTGTGTGTTGTAACAACCAAATGATTTCCCGCAAGGGTGTTATTAAAAATGATCAGACTTTTCAACATCTCCCATTGGGAAGAGGGGAACAGGTTTTGCTCGGGCTCTTCAACAATGTTGATAAAAGCAGCCTTGTTGAAGCGTGAAGCTATTTTTGAAAGCGCTGCTCGTCTCTGCTCTTCCGTAAAAACGTCGAGATTTGCTATGACGTCGATCATACTTTTAAAACGTTCAGTCTCTTTCACACTCATCCCCTGCTCTGCCGGGATTTCCCTTTTTTGAACACTTTCCGCCAGATGTTTGGTTACAAGGAATAATGGAATAGATGATTGAAATCCGCTAGAAGCGTCTTTGAGTTTCAGTTTATAGCCTGCGTCCTTGAGATTCAGTACGTCGTTTAACTTGTCATACTCGATTTCTGCATCGCTAATCGGGAGAGAAATTGCGCCTTTCATTGCATTCTTCGCATTATCGAATTCGGCCAAGAACTCTTTCAGCGAATCTGATGAAAGACGAAGATCCTTCGGATTGTCAACGTAAGATATGAAATTTCTCTCAGCAGGCACATACATGATCTGAGGGAGCAGATAGTCAACATCCGACCGGGGCTCAATGCTAAGCATCCCGTTTTCGTAAACAATGGAAAAGGCACTTCCCTCATAATCGATTTTAGTCGACTCCCCGGGACGGCTGGAAATATAGTTTTCAAGCCGGTGATATTTCAGATATTGGTTCCGCAGTCTGTTTTTTCGTTCAAACCATTTTTTATCGTAATCTCCGCGGACCAATGCTTTCTCAATCCATGAGAAAGTTGCGAATAATTTAGCAAGTGTGCTCTTACCAGATCCTTGATTGCCGATGAACACTGTCATACGTCTGAACTCGATCCATCCGTCGTTCTCCTGGAGACCATTCTTGATAGGACCAAAATTCTTGATTCGCAAACGCGCCATTTTTTTCCCGATTTCCATATTTTCGATTACTTTTAACGACGAGCACTAACTCAGCATTGATCAAGTAATGCTATTATCGGTCCAGCTGGCTCCACTCACTCAAAGGACAGCGGCCTTCTAGCCGTAACACCCGACATTGTACATTTTGACGCCGCAATCTCACAGCACCATTCACAATCCTCTTTAACATGGTTTCGGAGCGGTGTAAAATGTCAAATTTTGTCACAAAGAATACTCTCGATGAAACCAGCCCGTACCCTGACATTCAAGTGCGCAAAGTGCACCAAGCCAGTCACCGTTTATCTGCAAAAAGTCTCCGCCTGCTCGCACATCCAGCCTTACCAGGGCATCTGCGGCTGCGGTGAAGTCAAGCGCCACGCCACCGGCAATGCCGACGCCGTGGCGTCGTATCTTGCTTCGAGCGACGGCAACTGGAACCACCATCACTAATATCACCAATAAGAGGGATCAAGCGATGGCACGCATCGAATGGGTCGAGGACGGCGTCGAACGCTCGGCCGTCTGGCGCTCGGAGAGCGGCTGGCCTGCGCCGAAAAAAGTCGTGCTGGCCGACGACACGATGAGCGCCGACGCCGCGTACCGGCTCGCGCTGGACGGCACGGCGCTGCTGTGGCGCGGCGACTTCCAGAACGCCCGCCAGCTGGTGCAGGCGCTCGCGCGCCGGATCGACCACAAGGGCGAGCGGCCACGCCGCGCCAAGGCCGGCAAGGCAGCGCCCACGCCACTCGAAGCCTTCCACCGCCATCGCCTGTCCCAGTTGCAGCGCGCTCGCACACTGGCGATGCTGGTGCTGCCGTTCGAGGCCGACCACAGCATCCCCCTGCGCCGCGCGCCCGATGCGCAGCAGGCCTGCCTGGAAGCGTACGGCCCGGTCGATGCGCCGTATGTCGCCTCACTGCGCGAGCTGCTGGGCGTGATCGGCGCGCATGAGTGGCGCAGCAAGGGCGTCATGATTCCGGCGCTGAACGACCGCATCCATCCGTGGTACGGCGTGTTCTCGCCCGTGCGCGGCGAATACGTGGAGCTGGTCGCGCAGGCGCCACTGCCTGCCGGTGCCCGGCGCGCATTCGACATCGGCGCCGGCACCGGCGTGCTGTCGGCCGTGCTGGCGCGGCGCGGCCTAGCCGTGCTGGCCACCGAGGTCGATCCGCGGGCGCTGGGCTGCGCGCGCGAAAACATCGCGCGCCTGGGCCTGACGGCGCAGGTCGAGATCGCGCAGACCGACCTGTTCCCGGAAGGCCGCGCGCCGCTGGTGGTCTGCAATCCACCGTGGCTGCCGGGCAAGCCGAGTTCGGCGATCGAGTATGCGATCTACGATCCGGACAGCCGCATGCTGCGCGCGTTCCTGGCAGGCCTCGGCGCGCATCTGGAGGCCGGTGGCGAAGGCTGGCTGATCATGTCGGACTTTGCCGAGCACCTGGGCCTGCGCAGCCGCGATCAGTTACTGGCTTGGATTGCGGCGGGCGGCCTGGAAGTGATCGAGCGTCACGACACACGGCCCGTGCACCCGCGCGCGACCGATGCCGACGATCCGCTGCACGCGGCGCGCTCGCAGGAAGTCACGTCGCTGTGGCGCCTGCGCAAGGGCGCCCTCTGAGGGATTTACTCTCTCTGCACGTCGCGCATTGCATATTGCTGCGCAGCGCGCTATAATTGCGCTGCGGGGTGGAGCAGTCTGGCAGCTCGTCGGGCTCATAACCCGAAGGTCACAGGTTCAAATCCTGTCCCCGCAACCAATTCAATACAAAAGCCCGACTCACAGAGCCGGGCTTTTGTTTTCTATGGCAACAAAATGCAACCTCGAAGGCAGAGGATGAGAGACAAGAAAGACCACGCAACGTTCGACCTGCCTGGTTTCGAGCCGGCAGCGCCGCTCGATACGGTCACCGAACCCAAACGCACCGGCCCTCGTCCCCGCCGCAGCTCGCTCAAGCAAGAACAACTCTGCTTGATCGACGAAACCGACAACTCCGGCCTGCCTGTCTGGCGCCGCGACGACAAGCTCGACCTGACCGGCCTGCCGGTCTGGGCGCCCGATCCCCAATAGCGTCGGCCCTGCCGGCTGGAGGCTTCCATGCAATCCGATTCGTTTACCTCGCTGGCCCTCACGCCGCAATTTCTCGCCAACCTGACCACCCTCGGTTACGACCACATGACGCAGGTGCAGGCGGAAACGCTGCCGTCCGTCCTGGCTGGCAGCGACCTGATCGCCCAGGCCAAGACCGGCAGCGGCAAGACCGCCGCATTTGGCATCGGCATCCTGCACAAGCTAAATCCGGCCTGGTTCGCCATTCAGGGCCTGGTGCTGTGCCCGACGCGCGAACTGGCCGACCAGGTCGCCGGTGAACTGCGCCGGCTGGCGCGCGGCGTGGGCAATGTCAAGATCCTGACGCTGACCGGCGGCGTGTCGATGCGTCCGCAAATCGCCTCCCTCGAGCATGGCGCGCACATTGTCGTCGGCACGCCGGGCCGCATTCGCGACCACCTGGGCCGCGCGACGCTCGACCTGGCCAACGTGCAGACGCTGGTGCTGGACGAAGCCGACCGCATGACCGACATGGGCTTCTACGACGAGATCGCGGGCATCGTGTCGGCCACGCCAAAGCATCGCCAGACGCTGCTATTCTCGGCCACCTACCCGGACGATATCCGCTTTGCCACGCAAGGCTTCCTGCGCGATCCGCTGGAAGTGAAGGTCGAGGGCAAGCACAGCTTCGAGCAGATCGACCAGCGGTTTTACGAGATCGGCTTCGAAGGCCGCGAAGATGCCGTCGGCCGTCTGCTGCGGCACCACCGTCCGGTGTCGGCGCTGGCCTTCTGCAACACCAAGGCGCGCTGCCGCGAACTGGCCGACGCACTGCAGGCGCAAGGCTTTTCGGCGCGCGCGCTGTACGGCGAACTCGAACAGAGCGAACGCGATGAAATCCTGGTGCTGTTCGCCAACCGCAGCTGCTCGGTCCTGGTGGCCACCGACGTCGCCGCGCGCGGCCTGGATATCGCCGACCTGGACACCGTGATCAACGTCGACGTGTCGAAAGACCCCGAGGTCCACGTGCACCGCATCGGCCGCACCGGCCGCGCGGGCGGCAGTGGCATGGCGCACACCTTGTCCGCGCCGAACGAAAAGAAATGGGTTAGCCTGATCGAGCAGTACCAGGACCAGCCGGCGGTCTGGGAAAGCCTGGCTGCGCTGGGCGACGACGCCGAACCGGCCGCGCCAGCGCCGATGGTCACGCTGGTGATCGCCGGCGGCAAGAAGGCCAAGCTGCGTCCGGGCGACCTGCTGGGCGCGCTGACGGGCGACGCCGGTCTGACGAAAGACCAGGTCGGCAAGATCAATATCGGCGAATTCAACAGCTACGTCGCGCTCGAGCGCAGCGTGGCGCAGGCCGCCGTCAAGCGTCTGGGCGAAGGCGACGCGCCGGGACCGGGCTTTGGCGTCATCAAGGGCCGCTGGTTCAAGATGCGTTTTCTCGACGCCTGAACGGTCGCGCGGCAGCACACTAGCTGCGCATCTGTAACCCCATCTGCCGCGCACGCTTAAGATGGGGGTACCGTCTTCCCCACAAATCTGGCATTATTTGCAATAAATAAACATTCGTTCGGCCCGCGCAAGCGGCGACCGGCAAGATGCCATGAACCCCAGCACACCCCCGCAGCAACTCGACGGCCGCACAGTCCGCGATATCGTCGAGTACAACCACGAGATGGTCAGCGAGCCATGGTGCCGCCGCATCATCCGTCAGGTGCTGCAATCGCTCGAAGTCCAGTACGGCATGAACGTGCCGCACCGCCGCATCACGCCCGACAGCCTGCATATCCTCGAGGCTGGCGACCCGATGCTGGTGCCGGGCTACAGCGAGTTGCCCGACACCGCCGTGCCGGCCGACTACGAAGCGCGCGACCTGTACGACCTGGCCGCCGTGATGCACTACGCGATTTCGCAGGAACTGGCACCGGTCGCGCAGCTGCGCACGCTGGGCCTGACTGAATACAGCGAAGGTTTCCTGGCGGCGCTCGACCGTTGCCTGTCGCCTGACCCAGCCGTACGGCCGCAAACCATCGAGCAGATGCGCGGCCTGCTGGGCATTGCCGTCATCGCGCCGAAGCCTGCCATGTCGCTGCCGCCGATCGACGACGAGCCCGTGACGCCGGTCATGCCGCTGCCAACACCAGCGCCTGCATTGACGCCAGCCCCGACGCCAGCACCGACGCCAACCCCTCCGCCGACGCCCGAACCTGTCCGCGCGCCTGAACCAGTGGCGGCGCCGAAGCCAGCGCCGGCAGTGCCCGCCCCTACCCCTACCCCTGCCCCCGGTCCGCTCCCGATGCGCGCTGCCGCCAATGCATCGACGCCGATGGCGCCCGTGCCAACGCCGGTCGCTGCCCGGCGCACCAGGACACGCTGGCCGCTGATCATCGGCGCCATCATCCTGATCCTGGCTGCGCTGGCCGCCTTGTTCGCACTGATGCCCCAGGCTGACCTGAGCGCCATGAAAGACAGGTCCGCGCTGCCGGCAGCGCCCGAGGCACCCGTGCCGGCAGTTGCCCCGGCGCCGCTGGTCACGCTCGCCGAAGAACCGGCGCAACCCGACACGCCGGTCATCGACGAGAACGAACCGCGCGCAGCCACGACCACCCCGCCGCCGGCCAAACCGGACGTCGCCGTGCCACCTACTGCGGTGCGTCTGGCGCCGCAAGGCACGCCGCCCGAAGCGGCCATCGCCGGCACCACCTATAAACTGCTGATCCAGCCGTGGGGCACGATCGTCGTCGATGGCGTCGAGCGTGGCGCCACGCCACCACTGAAGCACATCACGCTGCCGCCGGGCGAGCACACGATCCGCATCGTCAACCCGGGCTTTCCCGAGCACACCGTCACCGTGCAATCGGTCGAGGGCCAGAGCGGCACGATCGAACTTGATTTCACCGAGGAGAAAACGCCTTGAGTACCCGTTTCATGAAACACCTGCCGGCGGCGGCGCTGATCGCCGTGATGGCGACGGGCTGCGCCGAATTCGGCCCGGCACTGGGCGGCAAGGAAGCCGCACGCGCCCACCCGCGCGCCGACGATGCGCGCCCGCGGGCCGAACGTGCCCAGCGCGCAGACCGCACGAACCGCCCTGCTGCCGGCACCGTCGACCGCAGCGATGTCGCGCTGCGCGAAGGCATCGCGCTGTACAACGATGGCGATTACAACGGCGCCATCCGGCGCTTGAGCAGCGCCGACATGAAAAGCGGCACCCCGCGCGAACGCCTGTCGGCCGCCAAGTACACGGCGTTCAGCTATTGCGTGAGCGGGCGCCAGGCGCTGTGCCGCGAGACGTTCGACGCCGCTTTCCGCCTCGATCCGGCTTTCGACCTGAGCCCCGGTGAGCACGGCCATCCGCTGTGGGGCCCGGTGTTCAGCCAGGCCAAGGCGGCGGCGCGCCGCTGATTTTCTACACGCCCACGCGCGCCCGGTAGGTCGGCGCGCGGCGGCGCCGGCTGGCCTGCTCGTAAGCGTACGCCATCCCGATCAGCGCCGGCTCGCTCCACGCCGTGCCAACGAACGACAGTCCGACCGGCAAACCGTGGATGAAGCCCGCAGGCAACGTGATGTGGGGATAGCCGGCCACTGCTGCCGGTGACGAAAAACTCGCGCCGTAATGGTCGCCGTTGACGGTGTCGGTCAGCCAGGCCGGCCCGCCGGTCGGCGCCACCAGCGCGTCGAGCTTGTAGGCGCGCAGCACCTGATCGATCCCCTTGTCGCGCGAATAGCGCTGGTTGTTGGCCAGTGCCTTCACGTAGTCGCGCGCCTGCAGGCCGCCAGCCGCCTGCGCCGCGATCAGATGTTCCTGGCCGAAAAACGGCATCTCGCGCGCCGCGTTGCGCAGGTTGAACGCAATAATGTCGGCCATGGTCTTGACCGGCGCATGCGGCGCATAGGTCGCCAGCCACGCTTCGAGATCGGGCCGGAATTCGTGCAGCAGCACGGTCAGTTCGGACGCGCCGTACTTGTCGGTATTGGGCACCGTGACATCGACCAGCACCGCGCCCTGCGCCCTGAGCACGCCCAGTTCCTTCTCGATCAGCGCGTTGACGCCGTCATGCCCGCCAAAGAAGTCGCGCGCCACGCCGATGCGTTTGCCGCGCAAGCCGTCCTTGTTGAGCGCGTTCGCATAGTTGATGACGGGAGCGCGCGCCGTGGCGCCATCCTGCGGGTCGGCGCCGGCCAGCGCCGCTAGCAGCAGTGCCGCATCGGCGACGCTGCGCGTCATCGGCCCGGCCGTGTCCTGCGAATGCGCGATGGGAATGATGCCGCTGCGGCTGACCAGACCCAGCGTCGGCTTGATGCCGACGATGCCGCAGATTGACGCGGGCGAGACGATGGAGCCATCCGTTTCGGTGCCCACGGCCAGTGTGGCCAGGCTGGCGGCCATTGCCGAGGCCGAGCCGGAACTCGAGCCGCTCGTGTTGCGGTCGAGCGCATACGGATTGCGCGTCAAACCGCCGCGCCCGCTCCAGCCGCTGGTCGAGCGGGTCGAGCGCATGTTCGCCCATTCCGACAGATTGGTCTTGCCAAGGATGACCGCGCCGGCATTGCGCAGGCGCGCCACGATGTGGGCGTCGCGCCGGGCCTTGACGCCATCCAGCGCCAGCGAGCCGGCCGTCGTGCTCATCTTGTCGGCGGTGGCGATATTGTCTTTCAGCAGGACCGGGATGCCGTGCAGCGGGCCGCGCAGCTTGCCGGCTTTGCGCTCGCGATCACGCTCGCGGGCGATCTCGAGCGCATCGGGATTGATTTCGATGACCGAGCGCAGGCGTGGGCCGGCGCGGTCGATGGCCGCGATGCGGACCAGGTAGCGCGAGGCCAGCTCGTGCGCCGTCAACTTGCCAGCGCGCATCGCCTGCCCCTGTGCGTGGACGCCGGCCTCGAGGATGGCGGCTGGCGCCGTTCTTGATGGCGCGGCATGCGCCAGCACGCTGGTGCCAGCAACGGTGCCGGATACTGTCCCGGCCACGCCCATTCGTACAAAATCCCTGCGCTCCATGCCTGTGTACTCCGTCAAATGGCCAAGCAATAGCATAGCAGCAACGTGACCGGCGGACTGCCCGGCTGTGATAGGTGAAACGACTCACAGACGAGCCGATCATATATTGGACAAATCCAGTGCCAGCCGTCACCCTGATCCAATCATTGTTTTTGCATTATTCTGGGAGATTGCCATGCCGACTTACCGTTCACACACCACGACCCAGGGTCGCAATATGGCAGGCGCCCGCGCCCTGTGGCGCGCCACCGGCATGAAAGACGGCGATTTCGACAAGCCGATCATTGCCGTGGTCAACTCGTTCACCCAGTTCGTGCCGGGCCACGTCCACCTGAAAGACCTGGGCCAGCTGGTCGCGCGCGAAATCGAAGCGGCCGGCGGCGTGGCCAAGGAATTCAACACCATCGCCGTCGACGACGGCATCGCCATGGGCCACGGCGGCATGCTGTATTCGCTGCCTTCGCGCGACCTGATCGCCGACTCGGTCGAATACATGGTCAACGCGCACTGCGCCGACGCGATGGTCTGCATCTCGAACTGCGACAAGATCACGCCCGGCATGCTGATGGCCGCGATGCGCCTGAATATTCCGACCGTGTTCGTCTCGGGCGGCCCGATGGAAGCCGGCAAGGTCATCAAGGTGGTCAATAACGAGCGCAAGGTCATCAAGCTCGACCTGATCGACGCGATGATCAAGGCCGGCGATGCCTCTGTGTCGGACGCCGATGTGGCCGAGATCGAGCGCTCGGCCTGTCCGACCTGCGGGTCGTGCTCGGGCATGTTCACGGCCAACTCCATGAACTGTCTGACCGAGGCGCTGGGTCTGGCGCTGCCGGGCAACGGCACGATCGTCGCCACCCACGCCGACCGCAAGGAACTGTTCCTGCGCGCCGGCCGCCTGATCGTCGAGACCGCCAAGCGCCACTACGAGCAAGACGATTACTCGGTGCTGCCGCGCTCGATCGCGACCAAGACCGCGTTCGAGAACGCGATGGCGCTCGACGTGTCGATGGGCGGCTCGACCAACACCGTACTGCACCTGCTGGCCGCCGCGCACGAAGCCGAAGTCGACTTCACGATGGCCGACATCGACCGCATCTCGCGCCTGGTGCCATGCCTGTGCAAGGTGGCCCCGATGACCGACAAATACCATATCGAAGACGTGCACCGCGCTGGCGGTATCTTCTCGATCCTGGGCGAACTGGCGCGCGCCGGCCTGTTCGACACATCGCTGCCGACGATCCACAGCCCGACGATGGCGGCGGCTATTGAAAAGTACGATATCGCGGTCAGCACCGACGACGCCGTGCACCAGTGGTTCCGCGCGGCGCCGGGCGGCGTGCCGACCCAGGTGGCGTTTTCGCAGGCCGAGCGCTACGAGAAGAACGACCTCGACCGCGCCATGGGCTGCATCCGCGACCGCGAACACTCGTATTCGAAGGACGGCGGCCTGGCGGTCTTGTACGGCAATATCGCCGAAAAAGGCTGCATCGTCAAAACGGCCGGCGTGGACGAAAGCATCCTCAAGTTCTCGGGCAAGGCGCGCGTGTTCGAGAGCCAGGATGCGGCGGTCGAAGCGATCCTGGGCGACAACGTGGTAGCGGGCGACGTCGTCATCATTCGCTATGAAGGCCCGAAAGGCGGACCGGGCATGCAGGAGATGCTGTACCCGACTTCGTACATCAAGTCGAAGGGTTTAGGCAAGGCGTGCGCATTGTTTACCGATGGCCGGTTCTCGGGCGGTTCGTCGGGCCTGGTGATCGGGCATGCGTCGCCAGAGGCGGCCGAAGGCGGCGCGATCGGGCTGGTACAGGAAGGCGACATGGTCGACATCGACATCCCCGAGCGCACCATCAACCTGCGCGTGACGACCGAGGAACTGGCGCACCGCCGCGCAGCGATGGACGCACTGGGCGCGGATGCGTGGCTGCCGCTGGGACGCGAGCGTTATGTGTCGCAGGCGCTGCAGGCGTATGCAGCGCTGACCACGTCGGCCGATCGCGGCGCGGTGCGGGATCTGACTCAGCTGCGCCGCAGGTAAGGTTGGGTTGTACTGCTGGCTACGTCACCGCATCATCCGATGTGGTACGAATTGGTTTGCCCCGCCCATAAAAAAACGCTGCCGAGGCAGCGTTTTTTTATGGGGAAACCCGTGCTTAGTTACGCACGACTTTCTTGTACTCGTTGGTACGGGTGTCGATTTCGATCATGTCGTCGCCGCTGACGAACAACGGCACCATCACGGTGTGCTGCTTGCCTTCGATGGCGTTTTCGATCTTGGCTTCTTTCAGGACGTTGCCCGACGTGTTGCCCTTGACTGCTGGCTCCGAGTACACGATCTGGCGTGCGATCGTGGTTGGCAGTTCGACCGAGATGGCCTTGCCGTCATAGAACACGGCTTCGCATTCCATACCGTCTTTCAGGTAGTGCAGCGCGTCGCCCAGGTTCTCTTCTTCGATTTCGAACTGTTCGTAGTCGGCGTCCATGAAGACATACAGCGGATCGGCGAAGTACGAGTAGGTCACTGGCTTCTTGTCCAGCACGACGACGTCGAACTTGTCATCGCCACGGAACACGTTTTCCAGCGGTGCATTGGTCAGAAGATTCTTCATCTTCCACTTGTAGGTGAAGCCCGTGCGGCTCGAGCCGTTGACGTCGGAACGCAGCACGATGAACGGCTTTTCATCAACCATGATGATGTTGCCAACACGAATTTCTTTTGCGGGTTTCATAGATATTTTACGTAAAAAGATAGTTGCATTAAATCATCGCCGGCTGGTGGGCCGAAGGCCCCGGACCTGCGTTTGATCGTCGGAATCCGTTAGAAACTAACCGGGCATTATACGCTGTTTTCCTGGGCAAACCGCAGATCGCGCACGAAATCGAGCAGTTGCGTGACCAGATCGCCCTGCGCGAGCACCGTCTGGCGCCACGCATCGGCCTGCGCTGCGATGTCGGGCAACGTGGCATCGAGGGCATTCCAGGCGGCACGGTGATCGTCCATCGGCTGCGCACCGTTCCAGCCGAGCATGTACGCCGCCAGTGCCGGCGCCCCTCGCGCGTACAGCGCAAGAAACGCGCGCAGCTTCTTGTGGTGCAGATTCTCGTCCTGCGGATAAATATGCCAGACGAACGGGCGACCGGCCCATTGCGCCCGCACCCAAGAATCTTCGCCACGCACGAAATTGACGTCGCAGGCCCACAGTAACAGGTCGTAATCGGCCTGGGGCAGGAATGGCAGCACGCGCACGGTCAACTGGCCATGGGTTGCGCGCGCACCGGCCACTGGCGCGGTACCCAGGAAGGCGCTGACCTGCCCGGACGCGACGCCCTCCGGCACCAGGCACAGCGTAGGGGTGGCGCCGCCCCGCCAGGTGTCGAACAGTGCGGCCACCGGCGCGTCAAGGTAGCAGAACAGCGACACCTTGCGCCCTGCTGCCTCGGCCGCGGTCACGCCGAACCGGGCCAGGAAATCGGTCACCGCAGCGCCATCCTGCTGGAATGCACGACGGCGCGCGTCGAGCCCCGCTTCGTGCAGCAGCCCGCCGGTACGCGTATTAAAGCCCGGGAAATAGAAATGCTTGGTCAGGGGCAGGCGCGGATGCATCGACGGCAGGCGGTGGCAGCCCTCGACCCAGTCCTCGGCCGTCAACCCCTCGTAGTTCAGCCAGACGGGACGCGGCGTACGGGCGGCCATCGCCCTCTGATAGTCCGGCGGCAGCTCGCAACCGAAGAACTCGATGACGACGTCGGGGATGTCGCGCGCGTCGAACTGGCCATCCTGATCCTGCCATTGACGCACTGTGATGCCCTGAATCGCTTGCTGCGCGGCTGCCGGATCCACCTCGGGGCAGATGCGGCGGAAGCTGACCAGGTCGTCGACCCACAGCGTAACCACCAGCGCATGCTCGTGGCACAACTGGCGCGCCAGGCGCCAGCAGATACCGATATCCCCATAGTTATCGATGACTTTGCAGAAAATCGCCAGCGACGGCGCGGAGGAAGACAGGGACATGGGTGCGGGCGGCGTCGTAACGCGCAGAAGCGGGGGTCGTCATTTTACCCGACTTTACGGGGTGATTTTTCTCAAGCCCCAGTGCGCATTGCGAAGAAAGTTGGGCCTTTTTGACGCGCGTCTGCGCTACCGCAAGGCGCGATTTTAACGTTGCCCACATCGCCACAAGAACAAAACTTCACCGCCAGGCACCGGTCGAACGCCTACCTGCAGGAAAAGCAGCCTCGAAAGGCCGCCATCCTGCCCTTCCCTCGCACCACCGGTCATGCCGGGGCGCGAATCATATGAACACGGTCGTTTGTGGCAGGCACCTGATGTAAAGCCGGCTCAGCGCGACCGATCAACCGGAGGCTAGCACCATGAACGAATTTCAACAACCATTTGGCCAACCACAGTTCGCACCACAAGGCCTGGGCAGCATGTTTGGCGGCGCGCTCGGCGGTGTCATCGGGCGCGGTATCGGCGGCTGGGTCGGCCACAGCGGCGCGGGCGGGCGCATTGGTGAAATGGCTGGCAACTTCCTCGGGAACCTGTCGCCATTTGCGGCCGATCCTTCGAGCAGCATGGGCATGCAACAGCAGGTCGACCCGCAACAGCTGCAGCAGTTGCAACAGCTGCAACAACTCCAGCAACTGCAACAACTGCAACAACTGCAACAACTGCAACAACTGCAACAACTTCAGCAGCAACAGCAGCTGCAACAGATGGAGCAGTTGCAACAACAGGGTCAGCTGACACCGCAGGGCGGCTTCTTCGGCAATCTGATCAGCACGATCGGCAAGCCCGCCGGCGCCCTGGTCGGGCACGTCACCGGCAATCGTCACCTCGGCAACATGATCAGCGACTATTCCGGGTATGGCCGGATGCTGCCACTCGGCGCCGATCCGCAGGCGCAGCAACAGGCACAGCCGCAAACACCAGTGCAACATCCGCTGGTCCAGCTGCAGCAACTGCAAGCCCAGCAACAGCAGCTGCAGCAACTGCTCGTGCAGGTGCAGCAACAGGCCGCGATGCTGCAACAGCAGATCGTGCAGCAAGGCGGTCAACTGGCGCCGCAGGGCTGGATCAGCAATGCGATCACCCAGTATGCAAGGCCAGTCGGCGGCTTCATCGGCGAGCAACTGGGCAACCAGGGCCTGGGTACCGCGATCGGCGGCGTGGCGGCGCAGCTCGGCCGTTACATACCGGCATCCGTTGACCCTTACGGGCAGCAGTTCGGCAGTCAGTTTGGCGGGCCACTCGGGGCGCCGTTCACCGGTCAGCAGGCGCAATACGGGCAGTCTGGACAATTCGGCCAGCAGACCGTGCACTAAACCATGACCCATACCACACCATGACACACAGCCAGGTCACTGCCAGCAGTTGCCTGCAGTGACCTGGCGCCGAGGAGTTCCCGCCATGCCGGCTTCCCTGCCCCCTGCTTCTCCCGGCCGTTACATCGTGCGCGCTGCGAGCGACGACAACGAACTGGTCCGGTTCCTGGCGACACTGAGCGCCGAGCCCGGCGTGCAGGTCGTCGACCTGATCGGTCCGTCGTCCGGCCCGCCGCACACGGCGGTCGTTGAAACCGACGCGCCCACTGCCGAGCGGCTGCGGCAGCAGACTCTGGACCAGTTAACGATCGAACCCGACCAACCGCTCTCGCTGTCCGACTGAGCGGCGCCGGGCAAAGGACCCACTATGGCCAAACAAGCAAAAGGCGGTGCTGCCGATCCGCAGCAGACGCCCAACGAGTTGCATGACGGCGCAGCAGACGCCCGCGCCGATAACGGCAGCAGCCCTGCTCCGCTGCGCGGGCGCCCGGTCACCGAGCGCAAGAAAAAATACCTGGTAGCGCCACGTGCCGTGCTCGGCGCATTTGGCACCAGCAGCTGGATGACGCCGCTGGGCCTGTCAGCGGTGCAGCAAGCGCTCACCGCCATGCCCGATATCGACGTGGTCGACACCATCACACCGCGCGCCGGACTGACCACGGCCGGCTTCGGCCCATCGTCGATGGGCGACAGCGCCGAAGGCATCGTCGTGGCGCGCATGACCGATCAAAAAGCGGGCGAACTGCTGCAGCGCGGCCAGGGCCAGTTGCTTGTCGAACGCGACCAGCACCTCGCTCTGCTCGACCCCATGCTCCGCCGCCCCGACCTGGTCAGCTCGCTCACGCCCTACCAGGGCCCGCAGTGCGAACTGTTGCTGGCGGTCGTGGGCACCGACGGTGCGCCGCTACCCGAGGTCGAGGTCTCGCTGTTCGGCGGCGTGCTGCCCAGCACTGCCGTCACCGGCGCCGACGGCGTGGCGCGCCTGCAGCTGTATGGCGACGACGCACATATGATCAGTGGCCTGTATGTCAAACCGCGCGCCGATTACTGGAGCTTCTACCAGCGCGATCCCGACCTGAGCCTGCAAGAGGCCAACGTCGTCATGCTGCGCCCCTTGTCCGAATGGCCGGCGCTGCGCGGCCTGCCGCAGCAAAACGCAATGGGCTGGGGCGCGCGGGCCATGCGCCTCGATCAGGTGCCCCAGCATTATCGTGGTCGTGGCATCAAGGTGGCCATCATCGATTCCGGGGCCGCTACCACGCACGGCAACCTGAACGAAATCCACGAAGGTTTCGACGTCATTAACAAGCGTACCGACCGCAGCACCTGGAATGTCGATACGCTCGGCCATGGTTCGCATTGCACCGGCGTGATTGCCGCCACCGATCCGGCCTGGGGCATCCGCGGCTTCGCGCCCGAGGCCGAGATCCACGTCTGCAAGCTGTTCCCCGGCGGCCAGGTCAGCCAGCTGATCGACGCGCTCGAATACTGCATCGAGCAGGGCATCGACATCGTCAACATGAGCCTGGGTGGCTCGGCGCCGTCCGAAGCGCTCGAACGCCAGATCGTGCGCGCCAAACAGGCCGGGATTGCCTGCATTGCCGCCGCCGGCAATTCGGCTGCTGCCGTGCAATACCCTGCCTCGTCGTCGCATGTGCTGGCCGTCGCGGCCATCGGCAAGATCGGCGAATTCCCGGCCGACAGCTACCATGCCGAAACCATCGGCACCGACATCGACATGTATGGCTACTTCACCGCGCGCTTCAGCTGCTTCGGGCCCCAGGTCGATGTGTGCGCGCCCGGTGTGGCCGTCGTGTCGTCGGTGCCGCCAAATAATTTCGCCGCATGGGACGGGACGTCGATGGCGGCGCCGCATGTGACAGGCCTGGCGGCACTCGTGCTGGCACACAGGCCCGAATTCGGGGCGATGGTGCAGGCGCGCTCACCGGAACGGGTCGAACGGCTGTTCCAGGTTCTACGGATGAGCGCCCGCCCTGTCACGCTGAGCGATCCCAACCATATTGGCTATGGCTTGCCCGATGCGCTGGTGGCGCTCGGCTTGCCTGTGGCGCAGCAGACGATGCCGTGGCAAAGCTCGGCAGTGGGGTTCGGTGCCCCGGTTGGCATGCATGGGATGGCGTCGCACGATAGTGGATGGCTCAGCGCGGCCGGGGTCAGCATGCAGCATCAGGGCATGCAACAGCAGGGTATGCAGCCGCAGGGCATGCAGCCACAGGGTATGCAGCCGCAGGGTATGCAACAGCAGGGCATGCCGAATCAGGGCCCGACGTTGCCTTATCCGTTCGGCACGCTGCGGGTGTCCGGTTGGTGAAGTACGAAGCGCTGCGCGAGACTGTCGCAGACGAAAAAAAACCGGAGCCCCACTCTCGTGGCCGGCTCCGGCTTTCTGTCTGGCGTCCCCACGGGGATTCGAACCCCGGTACTCACCGTGAAAGGGTGATGTCCTAGGCCTCTAGACGATGGGGACCTAAAACTGGTGCTGCATATTACCAACTGCGTGTTGCCCGATGCTGCTGACTGCAACGCAAAACATCACAACACTGTCGCAACCTTCGCACACCGTCACAACGACGATTCTGCGATCCTACTTTACAACCAAACCATTGCGCGCACAAATGTGGCGTCACAATAGAAAAACCGGAGCACCTCTCCGCGCAAGCGCGTTGGTCTACCCCGGTTTAAACTGGCGTCCCCACGGGGATTCGAACCCCGGTACTCACCGTGAAAGGGTGATGTCCTAGGCCTCTAGACGATGGGGACCTAAAACTGTTTTGCTCTGACGAGCGCACTGCAACTACATGATGCTGCTGACTTCGATGCGCCGCCGCTGGCGCGGCACATCTGCCAAATTCTTGGCGTCCCCACGGGGATTCGAACCCCGGTACTCACCGTGAAAGGGTGATGTCCTAGGCCTCTAGACGATGGGGACCCTGGACTTGCTGAAACTTTTACTGCGCTTGCGTTACTACTACTGCGGTACTGCCGAATGTCGTTTTCTTTTACGTGGTGGAGGTAAGCGGGATCGAACCGCTGACCTCTTGCATGCCATGCAAGCGCTCTCCCAGCTGAGCTATACCCCCCACGGGAAAACAACATTTTACTACACTGCACCTGCTTCGACCAGTAGCGCATGCTGCTTGCATACTGTGTCGGGTCATTCTAACCAGCAAGCTGGCGTCCCCACGGGGATTCGAACCCCGGTACTCACCGTGAAAGGGTGATGTCCTAGGCCTCTAGACGATGGGGACCATGAACAACCGATACTGCATTACTGCTTTGCTGCCGGCTACGCAGCGTCACATTACAACTGAGGCAAAACCACTGCCACACTTCAGAGTTGGTGGAGGTAAGCGGGATCGAACCGCTGACCTCTTGCATGCCATGCAAGCGCTCTCCCAGCTGAGCTATACCCCCGCAGCGCTGAAGTGCGAGCATTATATAGGACACCCTTGCATTTCGCAAACAACGTTTTGAGACGTCGAAGCGGGGTGTCCCATGCGGGCTGTTACAGCCCCTTCTGCACACGCGCCAGGACGACGTCGCGGCCAAACAACTCCAGCACCACATCGATCGCCGGGGTCTGCAATTGCCCCGTCAACAGCAGGCGCAGCGGCATGGCCAGTTGCGGCATCTTGAGGCTGTGGGCGGCCAGTACTTCCTTGATCATCGCTGCCAGCGACGCCTTGTCCCACGCCACCGTGGCGCAGCGCTCGGCAAACAGCGCCAGCGCCCCACGCACGGCTTCGGTCAGGTGCAGCGCCAGTTGCTCGGCATCCGGCTGCGGATCGCGGTAGAACAGCATCGCGGCGTCGGCCAGCTCGTTGATCGTGTTCGCGCGTTCCTTCATCAGGCCCAGCACGGTTGGCAGCGCCGGTGCGCCATCGAAGCGTGCGCCGTCGCGTTCGAGCTTCGGCAATGCCAGTGCGGCCAACCGCTCGTTGTCTGCCGCCTTGATATAGTGGTTGTTCAGCCAGTTCAGCTTTTCCGGATTGAACTGGGCCGCCGATGCGGTCAGGTGCTCCAGGTTGAACCACTCGGTGAACTGCGCCATCGAGAACACTTCATCGTCGCCGTGGCTCCAACCCAGGCGCGCCAGGTAATTGAGCATTGCTTCGGGCAGATAGCCCTGCTCCGGATAATCCATGACGCTCACGGCGCCGTGGCGCTTGGACAGCTTCGCGCCATCGGTGCCGAGAATCATCGGCAGGTGGCCGTACAGCGGCAGTTCGGCGCCGAGCGCGCGCAGGATGTTGATCTGGCGTGGCGTGTTGTTGACGTGATCGTCGCCGCGCAGCACGTGCGTGATCTTCATGTCCCAGTCGTCAACTGCGACGCAGAAGTTATAGGTCGGCGTGCCGTCCGGGCGCGCAATGACCAGGTCGTCGAGTTCCTTGTTGCCGATCGTGATCGTGCCCTTGACCACGTCTGTCCAGGTCACGTCGCCATCGAGCGGATTCTTGAATCGCACCACCGGCTTGACGCCTTCCGGCACCGCTGGCAGGACCTTGCCGTCTTCCGGGCGCCAGGTGCCGTCGTAGCGCGGCTTCTCGCCAGCTGCGCGCATGCGCTCGCGCATCGCCTCGACTTCGTCGGGCGACGAGTAGCACAGGTACGCAGTGCCGGCGTCGAGCATGCCGGCGACCACTTCGCGGTAGCGGTCCATGCGCTGCATCTGATAGAACGGGCCCTCGTCGTGCTCCAGGCCCAGCCACTTCATGCCGTCGAGGATGGCCTGCACGGCTTCCGGCGTCGAGCGTTCGAGGTCGGTGTCTTCGATGCGCAGGATGAAGGTGCCGCCGAAGTGGCGGGCGTAGGCCCACGAATACAGCGCGGTGCGCGCGCCACCAACGTGGAGGTAGCCGGTCGGGCTGGGAGCAAAACGGGTGCGGACAGTCATGGCGGAAAGCAATCAGGTAAAAGGCGTATTCTACCCCGACGTCCGGCCGGCCAGCATGCATCCCCACCGCCCCTCGCCTAGTCTGCCTGGCGGCGCACAACGGCGCGATGGGGCCATCGGCGGATGCAAGCGCAACGACCTGCCCCACATATGAGCGCGGTGGTGGCGCCACAGGCAGCGCCTGAACAGGCACGCACAACGCCGCCGCCCGCCCACACGACATCGGCCTGCAAAATGAACAAAGCCCCCGCACAACAGCGTTGCGCAGGGGCTTTGTGAAGCGAGTCCGGACACCAGGCCCGGCCAGGCTCGAGATCAGTCGTTCCTGACGACGATGCTCGGGAACTTGCTGCTCATGTCCTTGGCCTTGTCGGCGATCTTGATCGCGACCTTGCGGGCGATCTGCTTGTAGACCGCGGCAACGGCGCCATCCGGATCGGCGACGACGGTCGGACGACCGGCATCGGCCTGCTCGCGGATCGACATCGTCAGCGGCAGCGCGCCGAGGAATTCGATGCCGAAATCGGCGCACATCTTTTCACCGCCGCCGTGACCGAAGATCGCTTCGGTGTGGCCGCAGTTGGTGCAGGTGTGGGTGCTCATGTTTTCGACCACGCCCAGGATCGGGATCCCGACTTTTTCGAACATCTTGAGGCCCTTGCGCGCGTCGAGCAAGGCGATGTCCTGTGGCGTGGTGACGATCACGGCGCCCGTGACCGGCACTTTCTGCGACAGCGTCAGCTGGATGTCGCCCGTGCCTGGCGGCATGTCGACGATCAGGTAGTCGAGGTCGCGCCAGTTGGTCTGTTCGAGCAGTTGCTGCAGCGCGCCGCTGGCCATCGGACCGCGCCACACCATCGGCTCGTCCGGGTCGATCATGAAGCCGACCGACGACACCTGGATGCCGTGGTTTTCCAGCGGCTCCATGCTCTTGCCGTCGTTGGTCAGCGGGCGACCGCTCACGCCCAGCATCATCGGCTGCGACGGACCATAGATGTCCGCATCCAGGATGCCGACGCTGGCGCCTTCGGCGTGCAGCGCCAGCGCCAGGTTCACGGCCGTCGTCGATTTGCCGACACCGCCCTTGCCGGAGGCAACGGCGATGATGTTCTTCACGTTTGGCATCACCTTCATGCCGCGCTGGACCGTGTGCGAGACGATCTTGCTGTAGGCGCGGATGGCCACGCCTTCGACGCCTGGCAGGGCCAGCACGGCGCTGGCCGCCATCTGGCGCAGCATCTCGACCTGGCTGGCGGCCGGGTAGCCCAGTTCCAGCTCGAACGTGACCTGGCCATTGTCGATATTGATGTTCTTGATCGACTTGGTGGTGATGAAATCCTTGGTGGTATTGGGGTCGATCACGCTCGCCAATGCCGTCTTGATATCGCTTTCAGTGATGCTCATGGTGCTCTCCGGGTGTTCTCCGATTGATATTGGGGCGAAGTGTAGCGCAAAACGGCAGGGCAGCCAGCCTGTTGGTCGTAAACCACGGGGAATACCCCCTGCGCGCACAGGGCCATCCGCTGTTAAAATGCTTCTTTTCATATAACCGAAGCGTTTCAACCATGACCCGCAAGCTGTTCGTCACCACCGCACTGCCCTACGCCAATGCTGCCTTCCATATCGGCCACATGATGGAATACATCCAGGCCGACATCTGGGTCCGCTTCCAGCGAATGCAGCGCGAAGGCAATGCGCAGGGCGGCCAGAAACGCGAAGTGCATTTCGTCTGCGCCGACGATACGCACGGCACGCCGATCATGATCGCGGCCGAAAAAGACAACATCACGCCACAGGAATTCGTGGCCAAGATCGCCGCCGGCCGTGCGCAATATCTCGATGGCTTCCATATCGCCTTCGATAACTGGTATTCCACCGATTCGCCCGAAAACGTCGAACTCTCGCAAGGCATCTACCGCAAGCTGCGCGATGCCGGCCTGATCGTCACCAAGACCGTCGACCGCTTCTACGATCCGGTCAAGGGCATGTTCCTGGCCGACCGCAACATCAAGGGCGAGTGCCCGGTCTGCCACGCCAAGGACCAGTACGGCGACAACTGCGAAGTCTGCGGCGCTGCCTACCAGCCAACCGAACTGATCAACCCGTTCTCGGTGTTTACCGGCTCCACGCCCGTGCTCAAGCCGTCGGAGCAGTACTTCTTCAAGCTGTCCGACCCGCGCTGCTTCGCGTTCCTCAAACAGTGGCTCAACACCCCGGGCCGCCTGCAGCCGGAAATGGTCAACAAGGTGTCCGAGTGGCTGGGCGAATCCGGTGAAAAGCTGGCCGACTGGGATATTTCGCGCGATGCGCCCTACTTCGGCATCCCGATTCCCGATGCGCCGGGCAAGTTCTTCTATGTATGGCTGGACGCGCCGGTCGGCTACCTGGCCAGCCTGAAAAACTACTTCGACAAGCAGGGCCTGGATGTCGAGACGTTCCTGAACGACCCGGCCGCCGAGCAATTGCACTTCATCGGCAAAGATATTGTCTCGTTCCACCTGCTGTTCTGGCCTGCGATGCTCAATTTCTCGGGCCACCCGATCATCGACAACCTGAAGGTCGCCGTCCACGGCCACTTGACGGTGAACAATGAAAAAATGTCCAAGTCGCGCGGCACCGGCATCTCGCCGCTGCGCTATCTGGAACTGGGCATGAATCCGGAGTGGCTGCGCTACTACCTGGCCTTCAAGCTCAACGCCAAGGTGGAAGACCTGGACTTCAACGGCGACGACTTCGTGGCCCGCGTCAACAGCGACCTGATCGGCAAGTACGTGAATATCGCCAGCCGCTGTGCCGGCTTCATTGCCAAGCGCTTCGACGGCAAGCTGGCCGACAGCGTCTCGCCGCTGGGCCGCGACTGGATCTGCAAGGCACTGATGCACGACGGCGCCGAGCGCCAGGCATCGGTGGCCGCCAGCTTCGAAGCGCGCGAATACGGCCGCGCACTGCGCGAAATCATGGAGATCGCCGACGTCATCAATCAGTACGTCGACGAGCACAAGCCATGGATCCTGGCCAAGGACGACACCAAAACGGCCGAACTGCATGACGTCTGCACGACCGCGCTGATCCTGTTCCGCCAACTGACGATCATGCTACAACCGGTGCTGCCGCAAGTTGCCGCGCGCGTCGCCGAATTCCTGGGCGACGCTGAACTGAGCTGGGCTGACACCCATGGCGCCGCCGTCTACGAATCGATGCTCGGCCGCACCATCGGCACCTACACGCACCTGATGCAGCGCGTCGATGCCAAGATGGTCGAGAACCTGTTCGACAAGCCGGTCTTGGCAGCACCTGCTCCGGCGGTCGCCGCCGCGGCTACTGCTACCCCGGCGGCAGCGCCGACGACCGATGCCAGCGAAGGCGACGGCGAAAGCGACATCGAAGCCCTGGCCCCGACCATCACAATCGATGACTTCGCCAAGATCGACCTGCGCGTGGCAAAGATCGTCAACTGCGAACACGTCGAAGGGTCGACCAAGCTGCTGCGCCTGACGCTGGACGTGGGCGAAGGCCGTCACCGCAATGTGTTCTCGGGCATCAAGTCGGCGTACCAGCCGGAAGACCTGATCGGCAAGCTGACGGTGCTGGTGGCCAACCTGGCCCCGCGCAAGATGAAGTTCGGCATGTCCGAAGGCATGGTGCTGTGCGCATCAAGCGCTGACGAGAAAACCAATCCGGGCCTGTACCTGCTCGACCCGATGCCGGGCGCGACGCCAGGCATGCGCATCCGCTGATGCTTCACGCCGGCGCCTGGTCTGGCGTGCCACGATGATGTGGCCGCCAGGCCAGTCGCCGGACGGTCCCGGACGCCATTTCCGGGCCCAGTACCGGGTGTACAATGCCATGTTTAAACTATGACAAGACGCCCTACAAACTCTTTTGATAGGTAGCCAAGAACCATGACCGATTTGACTCCCCTGCGCCATATCCCGACCGCCAACGTGTTCCGCAAAGGCGACGTGTTCGTCCTGTTCGGTGAACTGTTCGGCCGCGGCTACGTGAATGGCCTGATCGACGAAGCGCGCGCCGCTGGCATGACGATCGTCGGCATCACCGTGGGCCGCCGCGACGAGACCGGCGCACTGCGCCCGCTGGACGCCGCTGAACTGGCCGAAGCCGAAGAAAAACTGGGCGGCCGCATCATCAATGTGCCGCTGATGGCCGGCTTCGACATGGATGCACCGGAGGGCGAAAAGAACCCGACCGAAATGCTGTCCGGCATCACGCTGAAAACCTGGCAAGAAGAAACGCTGGACTGGGAACACATCGAGCGTTGCCGCGAAGCCGGCGTGCGCCGCTTCACGACCTCGGCCGCGCAGGTCATGCAGGAGATCGACAAGCTGGTGCCACAGGGCGCGAATGTGTTCTTCGCCCACACGATGGCGGGCGGCATCCCGAAGATCAAGGCCTTCCTGGCCATTGCCAATCGCATCTACAAAGGCCGCGGCGAGCGCTTCATGTCCTCACGCGCCCTGCTCGAGAGCGATCTGGGCAAATTGATTTTGATGAACTTCGACGAAGTTTCGGCCAACACGCTCAAGTACCTGATCGACGCGTCGGCCACGATCCGCGACCGCGTGACCCAGGCTGGCGGCGAAGTGCGCTACACGGCCTATGGCTACCATGGCACCGAAATCCTGATCGGCGGCGACTACCACTGGCAGACCTACACCAACTACACGCAGGGCTATGCCAAGATGCGCCTGGAGTCGGTGGCCGAAGCAGCGTGGAAGAACGGCATCACTGCCACCGTGTTCAACTGCCCGGAAATCCGCACGAATTCGTCCGACATCTTTGTCGGCGTGGAACTGTCGCTGTTCCCGTTGCTGGTCGCGCTCAAGCGCGAAGGCGGCGGCACCTGGGCTGATGAGCAGTGGCGTATCTGCGAAGAATTGCTGGGCGACGACACATCGCTGCAGCAATTGCTCGACACCATCGAGGGCTACAACAACGACGCCACCAGCGCCGAGTTCCGCAATTTCGAGGCCTGGCCGATGGACAACACGCCGGCCCTGGCCGATGTGATGATCGGCACCTCGGAAGCGATCACGGCCCTGCACAAGGACAAGAAAGCGCTGATCACCGATCACCTGTCGAGCCTGGTGCTGGAAGGCGCCGGCCCGCTGATGTTCCATGGCGCGTCGGAAAAGATCGCCCCGGTTGTGTGGCTGAACCACGACATCATCGCGCGCCAGCTGAACGCGCTGCACAAGTAAGCGCAACATCGTCATACTTGACGCGACTGGCGCGGGGCGCAGGAATCTGCCCCGCTGCCATTGTCGTCAAGCCGCTGTTCCATTGCATCCACGAAGCCAATCATGATCTTCTCGAAAAAACACGTGAACTACGAATCCGAGCATACCAAGTTCATCTCGGAACTGAAGAAACAGCATCCAGAGATGGATGCCGGCCAGGTGGCCGGTCGCGCGCTGCTGTGGGACAAGGCCCCCGTCTCGCTCGATGAGCAGGCACGCACTGAAGAGTCGCGCCTGCGCCAGCGAGCCTATCCGTACCAGAACAAGGTCTGAGACGGTCGCGCGCATGATGCCCGACGGGGCGGCTGACGGACACCAGGTGCCTGTCCAGCCCGCCAACGACACCCCGCATCCTGCGCCCGTCGACGCTACCCTGGCACGCCTGTACGGCGAACCGCTCACGCGCTTGCCGAATGACTTGTATATCCCGCCCGATGCGCTCGAGATCTTTCTCGACGCATTTGAAGGACCGCTCGATCTGCTGCTGTACCTGATCCGGCGGCAAAACTTCAATATTCTCGACATCCCGATGGCGCAGGTCACCCTGCAATACCTCGTGTATGTCGAACAGATCCGCAAGAGCAATCTCGAGCTGGCGGCGGAATACCTGCTGATGGCGGCAATGCTGATCGAAATCAAGTCGCGCATGTTGCTGCCCAAGCGCCAGGACGACTTGATCGAAGACGCAGGCGACCCGCGCGCCGAGCTGGTGCGCCGTCTGCTGGACTATGAGCAGATCAAGACCGCCGCCGTCGCTCTGGGCAATGTACCGCAGGAAGGCCGCGACTTTGTCCGGCCCGAGCTGTTCGTCGAACAGGGCCTGGTACAGCCGCTGCCCGATGTCGACCCGTGGGATCTGCAACGCGCCTGGCTCGATGTACTGCGCCGCGCCAAGCTGACCCAGCATCACCGGATCGGGCGCCAGGAACTGTCGGTGCGCGAGCACATGTCGGCCATCCTGCGTACGCTGCAGTCGCAGCGCTTCGTCGAGTTCGGCGACCTGTTCGCGGGCCAGCACACGGTGCCGATTGTCGTCGTGCACTTCGTGGCGATGCTCGAACTTGCCAAAGAAACCTTGATTGAAATTACCCAGGCCGAACCGTTTGCACCGATCTACGTGCGACTGGCCTATTCGCCGGCATAACGCCGGCTTCTTCTGACCCGATCCATCATGAAAATCATCTCTTCCATCGACGAACTGCGCGACCAGCTCAGCGGCCAACTGCGCACGGCCTTCGTGCCGACGATGGGCAATCTGCACGAAGGCCACCTGTCGCTGATGCGCCTGGCGCGCCGCCATGGCGACCCGGTCGTCGCGTCGATCTTCGTCAACCGCCTGCAATTCGGCCCCAACGAAGACTTTGACAAGTATCCGCGCACATTCCACGAAGACGTGGCCAAGCTGGAAAAAGAAGGCGTCTACGTGCTGTTCGCGCCGACCGAGAAGGATCTGTACCCGGAGCCGCAAGAGTACCGTGTGCGCCCGCCTGACGGCCTGGGCAGCACGCTGGAAGGCGAATTCCGCCCCGGCTTCTTCGAAGGTGTCTGCACCGTGGTCACCAAGCTGTTCTCGTGCGTGCAGCCGCGCGTGGCCGTGTTCGGCAAAAAGGATTATCAGCAGCTGATGATCGTGCGGAACATGGCACGCCAGTTCGCCATGCCAACCCAGATCATCGGCGCCGAAACGTACCGCGCCGAAGATGGCCTGGCGCTGTCGTCGCGCAATGGGTATCTGACGGCGACCGAGCGGGCTGAAGCGCCGACCCTGTACCAGAACCTGAATGCAGTGGCCGACAGTGTGCGTGGCGGCGAGCGCGATATCGCGCAAGTCGAAGCGCGCGCAATGGCGGCGCTGGCCGAGCGTGGCTGGAAGCCCGACTATATCTCGGTGCGCAAGCGCGGCGACCTGCAGGCGCCGGACGCGGCCGACCTGACGAATGGCGCGCCGCTGGTCGTGCTTGCCGCAGCCAAGCTGGGCAACACGCGCCTGATAGACAATCTGGAAATCTGATCGTTTGGGCCGCGCCGCGGGCCTCATCAGCCGGCCGGGCAGCCCTGGCGCACCAGCGCTGCTTTCAACTCCCGCTTGAACCCGGTGTAATCGACGGCTTTCTGCACATAGTCGTCGACCCCCAGCGCCTGGGCACGCTCACGGTCGGCCGCAAGGCCGGAGCCCGACACGACGATGACGGGCATTCCGGCGAGGGACTCGGCGCGCAGGCGCGCCAGCAGCTCGAACCCGTCGACCTGCGGCATCTTGATGTCGAGAAGCAGCAGATCGAAGCGCTGCTCGCGCATGATCTCGAACGCTTCTGCGCCATCGCTTGCCACGACCAGCTGGTGGTCGAATGCGAACTCTTGCAGGGCCAATCGCGTCAGCATGACATCGATGCCCAGATCGTCGACCAGGAGAATATTTTTCATCCGGCATGCTAGCAGAGCCGCCAAACGGACGCCGCCACGTATGCACAGGGGGCGACAGACTAGCCGTCCAGCCCCACGCTCTGCGCCCATGCCAGCGCCGACAGATGCGCCTCATTGACGTCGGACGGACTCAGCCCCAGCGTTGCCGCCAGCGACGCCACCAGGTTCGAATTGAGCTCGCACGCTTCGGCCAGCGCCAGATACGGCCCGTAACTGCCTTCGCGCTTCGTCAGTGCCTTGACGACTTCGTCGGGCAACTGGATTGCGTCGAGCACTTCCTGCATCGACAGGCCCAGCAGCCGGTCGAGCAGCGAGAACATGCCTGCGACGAACAGGTGTTCGCCGGCGCCCCGGCCCAGGGCTTTTTGTCCCAGCAATTCAGCCAGGCGACCGCGCACGACGGCCGTTTCCATCAGCACCGGCGAATAGCCGCTGGCACTGGCCGTGGCCAGCAACAGCACCAGCCAGCGGTACAACGGTGCATAACCGAGCAGCGAGATGGCCTGGCGCAGCGACTGGACCTCACGCCCTGCCCCAAAGCCAGCGGTATTGATGTAGCGCAGCAGCTTGTAGGTCAGCGCCGGATCGCGTTTGAGCACGCTTTCGAGGCGCCCCACGTCGTCATTGGCCTGCACCATCTGCATCAGTTGCAGGATGATTTGCTGGCTCGGGTTCATGCCCTTGACGGGATTGCCGGGCCGTGGGGTCAGGTGCAGCTTGCCGACAAAGGCATCCAGGCCAAGTGCGGCGCAGGCGTCGAAGTCGGCCCACGTGCCCACCGGCCGCCCCACCATGCGCAGCGACGAATGCTTGGCGCTCGCATAAGTACGGGCCTGATCGGCCACGTCGCCCCCGGTGAAGCGCACTTCGACGTAGGAGGCGTACGGCGCCAGATTGCGCCCCAGCAGCGTGAGGTCGCAGCCGCGGATGGCCACACCCACGCCACCGGCGCGCACGGCCTGCACGGCCGAGCGCACGTCGACGTCGGTCAACTGGCGGATATCGAAGGCGAGGACGGTACGTTCCGGCGGCAGCGCATGGAGCGCGTCGGTCGACAGCATGGCCGGCACGGCGTCCAAGAACAGGATCTTGTCGCGCAGCAGCCAACCCTGGTCGACATGGTTGACGTGCTCGGCGACAAAGCCGACCAGCCCCTCGAGATCGAGGCCGGTGGGGACACGGCCGTCGTGCTGTTGCCACGACAGCTCGTAACCGAGAACGCGCTGCCGGGGATCGAGCAGCGGTTCACGGACAATGAAGTTGGTGCGATGCATGGAGGCGCCGTTTTAAATTGCTCGGCGCAAGCTCAAAACCCGAGACTGTCGAGCAGGTCGTCGACCTGCCCCTGGTTTGCCACAACTTCGGTACCTGTCGGCTTGATTTGCGGACCGTTCATCAGGCCATTGTCCAGTTCGCGCTTGATCTCGCTTGGTGCGAAATCGATCAGGACCTGAACCAGCTGCTTTTCGAGGTTCTGGGCAATGCCCGTGATGCGGCCGATGACCTGGCCCGTGAGATCCTGGAAGTCCTGGGCCATCATGATGCTCATCAGCTCGCTGCGGGTGGCAACCGCCCCTGCACGCGACTCGTCCAGACCGGCAATCGTGCGCTGCGCCATCGCGCGCCACTGCGCATCCGTTGCCTCGGTTGCAGGCGCATCGAGCAGCGCCTGCCAACCTGCCTTGAGGTCGGTCGAACGCGTTTCGATGGCATCCTGCAGCGGACCGGCCGCGTCGGTGGCGTCCAGCACCTTCTTGGCGGCCTGTTCGGACAGATGCGCCACGTAGTCGAGCCGGTCGCGCGCATCGGGGATGTCGCTGGCAGCCTTCTCGATCAGCTTGTCGAGGCCCAGGCCGCGCAGATTCTCGTGCAGCGCGCGGGTCATGTGACCGACCCGGCTCAGCACCTCATCGTGCGACGACGCGCCGGCAACAGGCGCGGTGTTCTGCTCAACCATTTCAGGCTCCGGCTTTGTCCAGTTTCTCGAAAATCTTGTTGAGCTTTTCGTCCAGCGTCGCCGCCGTGAATGGCTTGACGACATAGCCGCTGGCGCCTGCCTGTGCTGCAGCGATGATGTTTTCCTTCTTCGCTTCGGCGGTCACCATCAGCACCGGCAGCTTGGCCAGTGCAGGATCGGCGCGAATGTGCTGCAGCATCGTCAGACCGTCCATGTTCGGCATATTCCAGTCCGACACGACGAAGTCGAACGATTCACTGCGCAGTTTTGCCAGCGCCATGACGCCATCTTCTGCTTCGTCGACGTTGGCATAACCCAGTTCTTTCAACAGATTCCGGACGATGCGTCGCATCGTCGAGAAATCGTCAACAACCAGAAAACGCATCTTTGGATCAGCCATGAATTACTCCGTTTGAATCTACTAATTTGGTTTGTTGGGTAAGCTACTTTTACAGACGCAAGAATAGCATTTTTGTTGCTCTGCGGCGATAAAATAGCCCACAAAGCATGGAAGGATGATGAATTCAGTTCAAACGCGCAACGCCCGGCTGCCTTGGGCGGCCAGATGGTCGAGTACGAGGCGCGGTAAAGCCTGCAATGGACCGACTTCGTGGGCTGCGCCGATGGCAATCGCTTCACGCGGCATACCAAACACGACACAGCTCGCTTCGTCCTGCGCGAAGTTGTGGGCGCCGGCTTCGCGCATCTCGAGCATGCCCGCCGCGCCGTCCTTGCCCATCCCGGTCAGGATAACACCAACGGCGTTTTTACCGGCCGCCTGCGCAGCGGAACGAAACAACACATCGACCGATGGCCGGTGACGATTCACGGGCGGACTTTGCTCGATACGCGTCATGTAATTCGCGCCGGAGCGCACCAGCAACAGGTGCGAGTGACCGGGCGCGATGTATGCGTGACCGGGCAGCACCCGCTCGTTGCCGGCCGACTCGACCACGCTGATCTTGCACAGCGAATCGAGGCGCTTGGCAAATGAGGTGGTAAAGCCTTCCGGCATGTGCTGGGCAATCAGGATGCCCGGGCAATCGGACGGCATCTGCATCAAGAATTCGCGGATCGCTTCGGTGCCGCCGGTCGAGGCGCCGATGATGATCAGTTTTTCGGAAGAAATAAGAGGACTCCTCAGCGCCGACAGCTGCGTGCTGGCTACCTGGGGCGTACGGCTGCGCGGCGCGATACGCGCCCGTGCCGCGCCGCGGATCTTGTCGGCGATCATGTCGGCATACTCGCGCATGCCGCTCTGGATCGATATCTTGGGCTTGGTGACGAAGTCGACTGCGCCAAGTTCCAGCGCGCGCATCGTGATTTCCGAACCGCGCTCGGTCAGCGACGACACCATCAGCACCGGCATCGGGCGCAGGCGCATCAGTTTTTCGAGAAAGTCGAGGCCATCCATCTTGGGCATCTCGACGTCGAGCGTCAGCACGTCCGGATTGTGTTTCTTGATCAGCTCGCGCGCGACAAGGGGGTCGGGCGCCGTGGCCACCACTTCCATATCGGGTTGCGAATTGACGATCTCGCTCATCACGCTGCGGATCAATGCCGAGTCGTCGACGATCAGGACCTTGATTTTCATGGTGTCTCCGTGGTTGCTCAGAACAGGTCGATCGCGCCGCCGACGGGTTCGACCTTGAGTCGCTTGGCGTAATCGAGTTCGCGCTTGGCCAGCGTATCGTTATGGGTCTGCATCAGCTTCTTGACCAGCACCTTGCCCGTGCGCGGGAAGAAAAACACCTTGCGCGGGTAGATGTCATTCAGGTCTTCGGCCAATACCGGAATCCGTTCGGTCTTCAAAAACTGCATCACGAACGCGGCATTGCGCTCGCCGACATTCATCGCGGTAAAGCCGCGCAGCACGGCGCCGCCGCCAAACACCTTCGCTTCGAGGTGTTCACGGCGCGCGCCGGCCTTGAGCAGATCGTTGATCAGGATTTCCATGGCGAACGTGCCGTAGCGCATCGAAGCCGATACCGGATTGTTGGGCTCGGCCGCGCCGTCGGGCAGCATGAAATGGTTCATGCCACCCAGGCCCGTGACGCGGTCGCGGATGCAGGCCGACACGCACGAGCCGAGCACGGTCGAGATCAGCATGTTCTCTTTGGTATAAAAATACTCGCCGGGCAGGATCTTGGCGGCATCGATCGCGAACGTGCGGTCGTGGTACAGATTGGTTGCGAATTGGCTGTTCATGGTCGCCCTTCGTTCTTACGCCGTGCGCGCGTCGAGTTCGTACACAGTCTTGCCGCGCAGGCGCAGGGAATCGGACACGTACAGGAAGTTTTCGGAGTGGCCGGCAAACAGCAGGCCGTGGCCCTTCATCAGCGGCACGAAGCGGCTCAGGATGGTGCGCTGGGTCGGCTTGTCGAAATAGATCATCACGTTGCGGCAAAAGATCGCGTCAAACTGCCCATCCAGCGGCCAGCCATCGGCCAGCAGGTTGAGCGGCTTGAACGTCACGAGCGAGCGCAGCTCGGGGCGGATGCGCACCATGCCTTCGTGGGCGCCCTTGCCACGCAAGAAGAAGCGGCGCAGGCGTTCCGGCGACACCTTCTCGATGCGCTCCATCGGGTATACGCCGTTGGAGGCCGTGGCCAGCACATTGGTGTCGATGTCGGTGGCGATGATCTCGACTTTGGGCGTGAGCGTGTTGAACGCTTCGCAGGCCGTCATCGCAATCGAATACGGCTCTTCGCCGGTGGACGCGGCCGAGCACCAGATGCGCAGCGGGCGCGGATCCTTCTTGTGCAGCGCCACCAGATGATCGAGCAGCAGCGGGAAGTGATGCGCCTCGCGGAAGAACGACGTCAGGTTGGTGGTCAGCGCGTTGGTAAACGACTCCCACTCGCGGTCCATGCGCCCTGCTTCGAGGTCGTCCAGGTAACGCGTGAACGACTGGATACCGGTCGCGCGCAGGCGCCGGGCCAGGCGGCTGTAGACCATCTCCTGCTTGCTGTCGGCCAGCGAGATGCCGGCGCGCTGGTGAATCAGCGCGCGCACCCGTTCGAAATCACGCCGGGTGAAATCGAACTCTTTATTGGTTTCTGTTTTCTGCTGCGGCACTGTGCGTGACTTTCTTGAATACGATGGCGGGCTCCATGAGCCGGCCGGATGGTTGTGCTTGGTGCCGACGCAGACGGTGGCTTACGCCGCCAGCTTGTCGATCAGGCCCATTTCGCTCGACGACATCAGCTTGTCGATGTCGACCAGGATCAGCATGCGCTCGTCAACGGTGCCCAGGCCAATCATGTAGTCCGAATTGAAGGCGCTGCCCATTTCCGGGGCCGGCTTGATCTGGTCTGGCGTGAGCGTGGTGACGTCCGACACGCTGTCGACCACCATGCCCATGATGCGGCCACCAATGTTCAGGATGATCACGACCGTGAACTGGTCGTACACCGGCGTGCCCAGCTTGAACTTGATGCGCATGTCGACCACGGGAATGATGATGCCGCGCAGATTGATCACGCCCTTGATGAATTCGGGGGCGTTGGCGATGCGGGTCACGGCTTCGTAGCCGCGGATTTCCTGCACCTTCAGGATGTCGATGCCGTATTCTTCCGAACCCAGGGTGAAGGCAAGGAATTCGCTGCCGGCGCCGTCGTGCGCGGTGCCGTCGGTCGAGAGGGTGTTTGCCAGGTTGGACATGGTATTCCTTTGTTTGCAGTGAAAATAAAAATTTATTGAACGACGGGATCGTCGGCCAGCTGGCGCGACGAGCGCACCAGCGCTGCCACGTCGAGAATCAGGGCGACACCACCGTCGCCCATGATGGTTGCGCCGGAAATCCCGGCCACTTTACGGTAATTCGCTTCCAGGTTCTTGACCACCACCTGCTGCTGCCCGACCAGTTCGTCCACGAACAGCGCGGCCTTCTTGCCCTCGGTTTCGAGGATCACGACGATGCCGTCGGACGGGTCGCGGTGCACCGGTTCGATATCGAACATCTGGTACAGCGGGATCATCGGCAGGTATTCGCCGCGCACTTTCAGCACGCGCCCGCGACCGGCGATCTCGCGCACGTCCTGCGGCGTCGGCTGCAGCGATTCGACGACGAACGACAGCGGCAAAATATAGATTTCTTCGCCGCTGCGGATCGACATGCCGTCCAGGATCGCCAGCGTCAGCGGCAGCGAAATCGAGATCGTCGTGCCGAAACCGGCTGCCGAGCGGATGTCCACCGTGCCGCCCATCGCGGTGATATTGCGCTTGACGACATCCATGCCCACGCCGCGGCCCGACACGTCGGTCACGGTATCGGCGGTCGAGAAGCCCGGTGCGAAAATCAGTTGCCAGACTTCGGCGTCGGTCATCGTGTCGGATACTGCCAGCCCGTTCTGGGCCGCCTTGGCCAGGATTTTTTCGCGGTTCAGGCCGGCGCCGTCGTCGGCCACTTCGATGACGATATGCCCGCCCTGGTGCCCGGCCGACAGGAACAGGCGCCCTGCTTCACTCTTGCCCGCAGCAATACGCGCGGCCGGCATCTCGACGCCATGGTCAATGGAGTTGCGCACCAGGTGCGTCAGCGGATCGACGATCCGCTCGATCAGGCCTTTATCGAGTTCGGTGGCCGCGCCATTGGTGATGAAGTCGACCTTCTTGCCGAGCTTGCCAGCCAGGTCGCGCACCATGCGCGGGAAGCGCGAGAACACGAAGTCCATTGGCATCATGCGGATCGACATCACCGCCTCTTGCAGCTCGCGCGTGTTGCGGTCGAGCTGGCTGACCGACGACAGCAGGCGCTCGTGCAGGATCGGATCGAGCACGGCGCTGCGCTGCTCGAGCATCGCATTGGTGATGACGAGTTCGCCGATCAGGTTGATCAGCTGGTCGACTTTTTCAACCGACACGCGGATGGACGACGACTCGCCCTGAGCGTCCTTGCGCGCGGCTTTCTTTTCCAGTGCCAGCTCGGCAAGGTGCTCCACGACGTTCTGGGCCTGCGTGGCAAGCGCGACAACCGGTTCAGGCGCGCTCTCGACGATGCCGGCAGCAGCGCGGATCTGCTCGATCGGCTGGAAGAAGCCGTAGCCCAGTTCATCTTCGGACGGCTCGCCCGCGGCCGGCGCCACGTCGTCGTCCGGACCGAAGAAGCCGTAGCCCTGGTCGTCTTCGATCCGCTTGCGCTCGGCCGCTTCGATCAGGCGCTGCTCGGGCGTCAATGCCGGCGCTTCGAAGATTTTCAGGTCATCCGGATTGAGCACGAACGAGCAGATGGCGATGATGTCGTCCAGGCTTTCCAGCGTCGTGATGATGACAGCGGTGCGCCCGCCATCGAGCGGTGCGACCGAGATCCGGCCCATCAGGCCCAGCTCGTCGACCAGCGCATCGATGTCGCGCTGCGCCACTTGCGGCAGCTCGATCTTGTAGCGGTGCGCGCCTTCGGTGGGCACTTCAACGCGTGCCGGCGCCGACAGGTACGACGGTGCAACGACCGGCGCGACCGGCACGACGCCTTCGGCCAGATCGTGCAGCGCCATGCGTACATTGGCGACGACTTCCTGGTCGACCTGCTTGCCATGGCGATGGCCGTCGAGCTGCATCTTGAGCGCGTCCTTGGCTGCCAAAAACGCGTCCACGTGATTCGAGGTCAGCGCCATCTCGCCCTTGCGGATACGGTCGAGCAGCGACTCGAGCACGTGCGTGACGTCGCACATGTCGGTCAGGCCGAAGGTCGATGCGCCGCCCTTGACCGAGTGCGCGGTGCGGAAGATCGCGTTCAGATCTTCGGCGTCGGGCGCTGCCAGATCGACGCCCAGCAGCAGGCGCTCCATTTCGGCGAGCAGTTCTTCTGCTTCGTCGAAAAAGACCTGGTAAAACTGGCTGATGTCGATGCTCATGGGGATGTCCGCTCGTGGTTGCCTAAGCCAAAATTCATGGCTTAACCGATCACTTTTTTGACCACCTCGATCAGGCGCTGCGGATCGAACGGCTTGACCAGCCAGCCATTGGCGCCGGCAGCACGGCCCTTGGATTTCATTTCGTCCGACGACTCGGTGGTGAGCATCAGGATCGGCGTCTTCGCGTAGCCGGGCAGCGAGCGCAGCGACTTGATCAGCGCCAGGCCGTCCATCTTCGGCATGTTCTGGTCGGTCAGCACCAGGTCGACGGCCTGCAGCTTCGCCTTGTCAAGGCCGTCCTGGCCGTCCACGGCTTCCACCACATGGTAGCCGGCTGCCTTCAGACTGAAAGCCACCATCTGGCGTAGTGAACTGGAATCGTCGACTGCGAGAATCGTTTTTGCCATCTTGTGCTCCTGCTGTTTTACACCGGGCGGACCCGGGTTGAATTGGTTGTTAGGTGATTACGGGACGGCGGCGCGGTCAGAACAGCTCGACGTCGCCGCTTTCCAGGTGTTTCTGTTCGACCGACCTGCGCAGCTTGCTGCGTAGTTGCAGCGACTGGATCGCCAGCGCGACGCTGACCTGGCCCAGCCGGTCGACGATTTCGTCGCTGCCGTGGTCTGGCGTGATCCCTTCGCCATGGTCGTTCAACGTGCCCAGAAAGTCGCGCAGGCCCGCCACGCGGCGCAGCGTGCGCTCGATCAGTTGCGCCGTCAGGTCCTGGAACTGCATGCTGGTGATCGCCGTGTTCACGTGCTCGCTCACATCATCCGACATCGAGCCAAGCAGCGCGCGATCTTCAAGCGACAGCGCGCCGCCGGCCAGCATGCGGTCGATCGCTTCCTGGCGCGCGCCGACGACGGCGTGCACCGCAACGAAGCTGCCGGTGAGCTTGTCGATGGCTTCTTCGAGCAGCAGTTCGGTCTGGAGCAGATCGGCTTCCACTTCGGTCAGGTGGCGCCGGCCGTGCACCGACACGCCTGAGAGCAGGCGCTTGACGTGCGATCCGAGTATCTTTTTTCTTGTCATCGTGTTCTCTCCAAACCTGCCCGCACAGCGTCGGTCATCGCGGTTTCACCGCATTTAGCGTTGCCGTCGCGGCTGCCTCGGCGTCCTCGGCCGGCACGTCCAGCGTGGACGCATCGCGCCGCACCGCGTCTTCGGTGCGCTTGTTCATGACGATGATGCTGATGCGCCGGTTGATGGGGCTGAACGGGTCCTTGGCATCCAGGTGCGCCGCCGAGGCCAGCCCGACCACGCGCAGCACCTTGTCGTCCTGCAGGCCGCCCAGCACCATTTCGCGGCGCGATGCGTTGGCGCGGTCGGCCGAGAGTTCCCAGTTGCTGTAGCCGGCGTCGCTGTGATACGGCGTCGAATCGGTATGGCCTGAAATCCCCAGCTTGTTCGGCACCTCGTTGAGGACCATGCCGATGATGTGCAGGATTTCCTTGGTGTACGGCTGCAGCTCGGCCTTGGCCATCGCGAACATCGGGCGGTTCTTTTCGTCGACGATCTGGATGCGCAAACCTTCGCTGGTAATGTCGAGCAGCAGCTGGTTCTGGTACTTCTTGAGCATCGGATTGACTTCGATGGCCGACTCGATGCGCGCCTTCAGGTTTTTCAGGCGCTCGCCTTCTTCACGCGCCAGCGCAGCCTTGGCCGCCTGCAGGTCGTAGCTCTTGTTGGCCGGCGCCGAGTCGCCGCGCTTGACCTGGCCGGCGGTGCGCGTCAGGTCTTCGCCGCCGCCCTGGATCACCGACGACGAATCGCCCGAGCCCGAGCCGCCCTGCATCGCCACCTTCAGCGGGGTCTTGAAGTATTCCGAGATGCCCACCAGGTCGCCCTTGGCGGTCGAGCCCAGCAGCCACATGAGCAGGAAGAACGCCATCATCGCGGTCACGAAGTCGGCGTACGCGATTTTCCAGGCGCCGCCGTGGTGGCCGCCGGCCACCTTCTTGATGCGCTTGATGACAATGGGACGTGCGTTGTCGTCAGCCACGCTCATGCTCCCGGGTGTACTGCGGCGAAAGATCGGATGCGGTCATCGCGGCTTACTTCTTCTTCTTGATGTGTTCTTCGAGCTCGGCGAAGGTCGGGCGCTCGGTCGAGTACAGCACCTTGCGGCCGAATTCGACGGCCAGCGCCGGCGCATAGCCGTTCAGGCTCGCCAGCAGTGTCACCTTCACGCACTGGAACATCTTGGTCGACTCTTCCAGCTTCTGCTCCAGCACGGTGGCCAGCGGGCTGACGAACGCGTAGGCCAGCAAGATGCCCAGGAAGGTGCCGACCAGCGCCTTGGCGATCAGGATGCCCAGCTCGGCCGGCGGCAAGCCGACCGATTCCATCGTGTGGACCACGCCCATCACCGCCGCCACGATACCGAAGGCCGGCAGGCCGTCGCCGATCTTGGCGATCACGTGGGCCGGAATGGCGCCTTCGTGGTGGTGCGTCTCGATCTCGTTGTCCATCAGGTTTTCGATCTGCATCGCGTCCATGTTCCCGGACACCATCAGGCGCAGGTAATCGGTCATGAATTCGATGATGTGATGGTCGGACACGACAGCCGGGTACTTGGAAAACAGCGGCGACGCGTCCGGAGCTTCGATATCGCCCTCGATCGACATCAGGCCTTCCTTGCGGACCTTGGACAGCACGTCGAATTGCAGCGCCATGAGTTCCATGTACATGTCCTTCGTGTACTTCGAGCCCTTGAAAATGCTGGGAAACGCTTTCAGCGTCGCCTTGATGGCCTTGCCACTGTTACCGACGAACAGAGCGCCGAACGCGGCGCCGCCGATCATCAACAGCTCGATGGGCTGCCACAGCGACGCAAGGTGACCACCCGCCAGGGCAAAGCCACCAAACACGCAGGCACAGACGATGATGTAACCAACAATAACTAACAAAGGATTTTGCTCCAGAAAACCCGCGCCGTGTCGCGACATGTCGACTCGGAACCGGTAATTTCAGAAAATGTTTATTCAGGGAATTACTTTAGCTGGAGAAGTGCTGTCCGGCAAGCAAAACCACCCTGGAAACTCACCGTTTGTCTCTTAAAAGTCCCATATATACAAAGCAGGTCCACCTGTGTACGGATGCACAACACGCGTCGGTGTTTGTCCGACAACGATGAATTCGTAACTGAAAAGCATCGAGCCGGGACGCATCTCGCGCGCGGCCTTGCGCCACAGCGCGGTCATCGCGGCCGGAGACAGGTAGGCGAACACGGCGTCGTAGTCGCCCAGGTCGAGTTGTTCATAGTCGCCACGAATGAAGACAGCCGGGCTGCGCGCCAGTTTCGCGCGCACGAAACTGGCCAGCCATGGCAACGGCGCGAGCTCGATGCCCTCGATGCGCGCGTCTGGCCGGCGGCGCTGCAGCGCCAGCACCAGCCCGCCGATGCCGCTGCCGATGTCAATCACGCGCAGCGCCCTGCCCTGCGGCAGCGCGGCATCGACGGCCTCCCACACCTTGCGGCCGGACGGGTAATACGGCACCTGCGTGCGGTAGGTGGACCAGTACAGCAGCAACAGGAACACGAAGATGACGAGAAATGCCAGCGGCGGTATCGCCAGCGTGCTGGTGGCCAGCAGGGCCAGCGGAAAACCGAACTGGATCGCGCGCCACCAGATCGCCAGGCCGCGCCACCAGGTCAGGCCTGCCGCGAGCAGGCCCTGGACCAGGGCCACGTGCCAGTACGAGACGGTCAGGCCGCCCGTGGCGAGCAGATAGATGACGGCGAGCGTGAGGGGAAAGGCAGCGAGCTGCAGCAGCAGCGCCCGGACCGCGGGCGCGCCCAGCAGGCGCCGGGGCGACGGGGAAGAAGGTGATGCGGGCAAGACAGGCTGCCAGCGCGCTGGATCAGGCCGGGTCCAGGCCGGCGGCCTTGCCCTCGGCCTCCTCGTCGGCGCGCGCCTGGTCGAGCGCTTCCTTGGCCTTGCGCGTCTTGCCGGCGCGTGACGGCATGTGGCACAGCCCGCACAGGTAGTCGCTGTTGAGATCGAGGGCGTTGACGATGAACTTGCCCTGGCACTTGCTGCAGGGAGCCAGTTGCAGCATGCCGCCGTTGAAGAAGCGTACCAGCGTCCAGGCGCGTGTGAGCGAGAGCAACGGCTCTTCATTCGGCGCCGGCGGCATTTGTTCGAGATAGAGTTTGTAGGCCTTCATGACGGCCTGGATGCCGGTGGCGCCGGCATGCTCCACCAGGAACTGGTGGATATTGATGAACAACGACGAATGGATATTCGGTTGCCAGGTCAGGAACCAGTCGGTCGAGAACGGCAGCATGCCCTTGGGTGGAGAGACACCCTTGAGCTCCTTGTACAGCTTGAGCAGGCGTTCGCGCGACAGCGAGACTTCAGTCTCGAGCAGTTGCAGGCGTGCGCCCAGGTTGATCAGTTCAATGGCGAGCTGGATTTCCTGCGCCTCGGTGACAACGCTCTTTTTACTCATGGCGATACGGCTCCCGGCACTGTCGGCCTTACAGCAAGACCGCTGACAGCGATTATACGATCTCTTCGACTGGCTGGCCGGCCATCAGGATGGCGGCGTGCGACTGGGCCAGGCTGCGGTCTTTCGTATGGCTCGTCAGCATCGACAGGATCGCACTGTCGTCGAAGCGGAAGCGGGCCAGCATCATGTTGCCGCCAGCAAGCTTCAGGATTTGCGCATTGCTCATGCCTTCGATCAGGTCGGCGATGTCGGCCGAGACGCCCAGACGGAAAATGGCGGTGACCTTGTCGGCACGGATCATTTGCTGTGCCAGCATCAGGTAGCTCAGGTTAGCGTCGCGAATTTCAGCCATCATGTCGTTCATCGTCATTTTCTCTCTCCAGTCGTTGTGTCGGCTGCCGTTGTGTTGCCGATGAGATAGATTCTGACCGTGGGGAAACTATTCACAAATTGGAGAAAGTCTGTATTTTCAGTCAGTGAACGACGAGACGGACCCATAGGAGTTTGTCTGACAAACCCATCTGGTTCCCTATGAAACCCTGCGAAAAAACAGGGCTGTTTGGTGCAGTAAAGCACCTTGATGATATGCAGCAACAAAACGCATTTGTCGCAATTTTGCCACTCGGCAACAGCAGCTAATCTCTTTAACGGCAGCTTGCGGGGCAACTTTAGGGTCGGATTGAAAAAATTTTCAACATTTTCGCGACCACCCAAACTGCGCCATCCTGCCTGCTCTTCCATTTACGGCAGCCGCGCCGCCGACTTTAGGGCGATTCGCCACTATTTTTAAAAAATAGGTGCGGTTCGCTGCCTATCTGGGACTGTTATCGGACGGCCCTGCGGGAACTTTAGGGTTCGCTGCAAAAAATTTTGAACTTTTTTTCGTCGTATCGGTGCCTGGCCAAAAATCGTGCAATCCGCGTTTTGCTTTATTATTAACAAGATGCGCACTACCCCTACTCCCCTCAACCAGCCGTTCTCGGTGTACCTCGACCTGGTCCGCTTCCTTGCCGCGCTGGCCGTGGTGCTAATGCATATGCGCATGTTCAGGCTGGTGACGATTCCCGGCTCCGAGCACTGGACGCTGCTCGGCCGCGAATCGGTGATGGCCTTCTTCGTGTTGTCCGGCTTTGTCATCGCCTACACCACGCAGATGCGCCGCCCCGATGCACTCGACTTCACCGTCGCGCGCGCGGCCCGGATCTATTCGGTCGCCCTGCCCGTGCTGCTGCTGGGCTTTCTGTGCGCTTACCTGAGCCAGGGCCCGCACGTTCCCGGCATGGACGCGAGCTACCAGGTGGCCAAACCGTGGTTCTATATCCCGTTTCACCTGCTGTTCATGGGCGACCTGTGGCGACTGTCCGAGCATCCGCCCTGGCTTGGCCCCTGGTGGTCGCTCAATTACGAGGTCTGGTTCTATGTACTGTTCGGCGTCGCCTGCTACGTGCGCCGTCCATGGCGCCTGCCGGCAATTGCCCTGCTGCTGGCCGTCATGGGTTACAAGCTGTGGCTCCTGCTGCCCGTCTGGCTGGCCGGCGTCACGCTGTACCACTGGCAGGCGCGCTACAGCCTGAGCCGCACAGCGGCGCGCGCCGGCTGGGCGCTGAGCATGGTCTTGCTGGTAGCTTACGAAGCATACGGCGTCGAGGAACTGCTGCGCGGGGCCGGCCGCGCCAGCTGGCTCGGCCAGTACGTCGCACTCGGCAACGCCGACCGTTTCCTGGCCGACTATACCTTCGGCCTGATCGTCGTGCTCAACTTTGCCTGCGCCCGCTTCGCCGGCTTTACCGGCCTGCTGCGCGTGGCGCGGCCCATCCGGCTGTTCGCCGCCTATACGCTGACGCTGTACCTGTCCCATGCGCTGGTACTGATCGGCTGGGCCGAGGTGTATCCGCATGATCCCGCCAGCGTGACTGACGTACTGGTCCTGGCGGCTGCAGTCGCCCTCGCTACTGCATTGCTCGGCATGCTGACCGAGCAGCGCAAGGACGTGTTCAAGCGCCTGTTCGAGCGCGCGCTGCGCCCGCTGCGGCGCCATGCGCCGCGCCCAGCCCATCACACTGGCGCTGGCGCCGGCGCCGGCGCCGACCAACCCCATCAAGGAGAAACAAGATGACGTGTGACGTACTGATCCTGCCCGGTCTGTTCAATTCCGGCCCCCGCCACTGGCAATCGCTGTGGCACGAGCGTCATCCGGCATGGCGCCGCGCGGAGCACCGCGACTGGACCAACCCCGACCGCGACGAGTGGGTGGCCGAGATGGAAGAAGCCATCGCCGGCTGCAGCGGCGCCCCGGTGCTGGTGGCGCACAGCCTGGGCTGCATGCTGGTCGCGCATTGGGCGCTGTCCGGCTCGCCCCTGAAAGTGGCCGGCGCCTTTCTGGTAGCGCCCAGCGACGTCGAGCGGCCATCGTTCCCAATCCCTGCCCGCAACTGGGCGCCGGTCCCCCGCACGCCGCTACCGTTTCCCAGCATGATCGTCGCCAGCACGAACGATCCCTATGCCACCCTCGAGCGCACCCAGTCGTTTGCCGACGCCTGGGACAGCAAACTGGTCGAGATCGGCGACGCTGGCCACGTCACGACCGATTCAGGCTATGGCGACTGGCCCGAAGGCTTGCGTTTGCTGGACGCGTTTTGTGCCGACGTGACGGCGCAACACCAGAAGACGTAACGACAGGTGTTCTGACTCGCGCTGCGGCGCAGGGCCGCAAGCCCCAAAAACAGAAAGCCGCCACTCCCGGTAACGGGAGCGGCGGCTTTTACACTAACGGGTCAAGCGCTTATTTCGCGCCAGAGAGCAGCATTTCGTTCAAGCGCTTCACGAACGACGCCGGATCGCTCAGGCTGCCGCCTTCGGCCAGCATTGCCTGATCGAACAGGATGTGCGACCAGTCGGCAAAGCGCGGGCTCGTCGTGTCTTCGTACTTCAGGCGCTGCACCAGCGGGTGGTCCGGGTTGATCTCGAGGATCGGCTTGGATTCCGGCGCGTCCTGGCCTGCGGCCTTGAGCATGCGCAGCAGGTTGCCCGACAGCTCGTTGTCGTCCGCCACCAGGCAGGCCGGCGAATCGGTCAGGCGGAACGTCACGCGCACGTCCTTGGCCTTCTCGCCCAGCGCGCCCTTCATGCTCTCGACCAGTTCCTTGTAACCGGCCTCGGTCTCGGCATGTTCCTTCTTCTCGGTCTCGTCTTCCAGCGCGCCCAGGTCCAGGCCGCCCTTGGCAACCGATACCAGTTCCTTGCCTTCGAACTCGGTGAAGAACGACAGCATCCACTCGTCGACGCGGTCGGTCATCAGGATGACTTCGACGCCCTTCTTGCGGAAGATTTCCAGGTGCGGGCTGTTCTTGCCGGCGTTGTAGTTATCGGCCGTGACGTAATAGATCTTGTCCTGGCCTTCTTTCATGCGGCCGATATAGTCGGCGAACGAGACCGTCTGGGCGTCCGAGTCATTGGCGGTCGAGGCAAAGCGCAGCAGCTTGGCGATGCGGTCCTTGTTGGTCGCATCCTCGCCTACGCCTTCCTTGAGCACCTGGCCGAATTCCTTCCAGAAGGTCGCGTACTTGTCCTTGCCGGCCTGCTCTTCCGAGTTCGCCATTTCTTCCAGCATGCCCAGCACGCGCTTGGTCGAGCCTTCGCGGATCACGCGCACGTCGCGCGACTCCTGCAGGATTTCACGCGAGACGTTCAGTGGCAGGTCGCTCGAGTCGATCACGCCCTTGATGAAACGCAGGTAGGTTGGCATCAGCTGCTCGGCGTCGTCCATGATGAAGACACGCTTGACGTACAGCTTGATGCCGCCGCGCTTGTTGCGGTCCCACAGGTCGAACGGCGCGTGCGCCGGCACATACAGCAGTTGCGTGTATTCGCTGCGGCCCTCGACCCGGTTATGGGTGTAGGTCAGCGGTTCCTGGAAGTCGTGCGAGACGTGCTTGTAGAACTCGTTGTACTGCTCTTCGGTGATGTCGTTCTTCGAGCGTGCCCACAGCGCGCTGGCCTGGTTCACGGTCTCGACGTCGTCCTTCAGGACGGTTTCCTTCTTTTCTTCGTCCCACTCTTCTTTCTGCATCACGATCGGCAGCGAGATGTGGTCGGAGTATTTGCGGATGATCGACTTGAGCTTCCATGCCGACAGCAGTTCTTCTTCGCCGTCGCGCAGGTGCAGGATCACGTCGGTGCCGCGACCGGCTTTTTCGATCTGCTCGATGCTGTAATCGCCTTCGCCGGCGGACTCCCAGCGCACACCTTCGGACGCGTCGGCGCCTGCGCGGCGGGTCTCGACGGTGATTTTCGAGGCGACGATGAAGCCCGAATAGAAGCCCACGCCGAACTGGCCGATCAGCGCCGCGTCCTGCTGCTGGTCGCCCGAGAGCTTGCTGAAGAATTCCTTGGTGCCCGACTTGGCGATGGTGCCCAGGTGCGAGATCACTTCGTCACGGTTCATGCCGATACCGTTGTCCGAGATCGTGATCGTCTTGGCGGCGGCATCGAACGCCACCTTGATTTTCAGTTCGTGGTCGTTGCCGTACAGGGCGTCGTTGTTGATCGCCTCGAAGCGCAGCTTGTCGGAGGCATCCGACGCGTTCGAGATCAATTCGCGCAGGAAGATTTCCTTGTTGGAGTACAAGGAGTGAATCATCAGTTGCAGCAGCTGTTTTACTTCAGCCTGAAATCCAAGGGTTTCTTTTTCGGCGTGTGCCATCTTGTTCCTCGTTAAAGACAAATAGGGGTTGGTCAGACTCGGACGCATATGTGGCCCTGCCGGGGGATTTCAAGAGATATTTTTGATAAGCAATATCCAGACATCCCGACGTCAGGCGCCGCGCGTCTCCAGAAAGCGCCAGACGGCCGGATCCTGCAGCGCCGCCAGGTTCAGGCGCATGCGGGTCGATGGCTGCTGGTTGGGCGAGAACAGGCTGCCCGGTGCCAGCAAGATGTCCAACCCGAGTGCCCGCGCCGTCAACGCATTGGTATCGCAGCCGGCATCGACCCAGACGAACATGCCGGCAGCCGGTGCCGACTCGACCGCCAGACCCAGCGTTTCAAGCCGGCGCAGCGCCCCGGGCCGTGCCTTGTCCAGGCGCGCCCGGATGCGGTCGAGATGCTTGCGGTAGTGGCCCTCGCTCAGGATCTTGTAGACGATCCGCTCGCCAAGGTCGCTCGTGCTGAGCGTGGCGAGCATCTTGCGATCCGACAATCGCAGCGCGCGCTCGCGCGAGGTGGCGATGAAGCCCACCCGCAGATTGGCCGCCATCGACTTCGAAAACCCGCCCAGGTAGATCACGCGCTGCAAGCCGTCCAGTGCAGCCAGGCGCGTGGCGCCACCCGGGTGCAAGTCGCAATAGATATCGTCTTCGACCACCAGAAACCCGTGTTGCTCGGCCAGGCGCAGCACCTGGAATGCCTTGGCCGCCGATATCGACGACGACGTCGGATTGTGCAAGACCGAATTGATGACGAACAGGCGCGGCCGGTGCAGTGCGGCCAGGTGCTCGAGCTGCGCCAGATCCGGCCCATCGGCCCGGCGCGGCACGCCGACCACCTTCAGGCCCAGTGCCGCGAACGACCCGAACATCAGGAACCAGGCCGGATCGTCGACCAGCACCGTGTCGCCCGGCTGGCAGAATTCGCGCGCCACCAGGTCGAGCGCCTGGGTCACGCCGAGCGTGGTCACGAGCTGCTCCGGCCCGGCCTCGATTTCCATCTCGGCCAGCTTCAGCTGAAGTTGCTGGCGCAGCGGCAAAAAGCCGTGCGGCGGGCCATAGCCCAGCAGGCCATCACAATTCTGGCGACTCAGCGCGCGCAGCGCATTGGCCACCGCCGGACCATCCAGCCAGCCGGCCGGCAACACCCCGGAACCGGGCTGAAAACCCAGCGGCGCCTGGCGGAACATGCTGCGCACCAGCCAGGCGATGTCGAGCGAATCCGGCACCGCGGCCGGTTGCGTCGCCAACCGCGCCGGCACAGGCTGCCGCTCTCGTACGAAGAAGCCGGCGCCACGCCGCGATTCCAGATAACCCTGCGCCACCAGCCGGTCGTAGCTGGCCACCACGGTGAATGGCGAGACACCGTGGCTGGCAGCGAACTGGCGAATCGACGGCATGCGCGCACCTGGCCGCAGCAGGCGCTCGTCGACGCGCGCGGCCACGGCGCGCACGATCTGCTCGGCCAGCGGCTCGCCCTCGGCACGGGTAAAGGCAAAGGCGGGTGTATTGGTCATCGCTCCACCACAGTGGGTAAATTATCGGGACAACTGTACTGGGACTGTATTGGTCGGTGGTCGTAGGATAGTCCGAAGTACTTCATTCACACAACCCCTGCAAAAGGAGCCGCATGACCGCCATCGCCCACCCCGCGTCGTCCACCAGCCGCGACGAATCCCGCGGCATGCTGCTCGGGCTGGCAGGTGTGGCCATGTTCAGCCTGACCATGCCATTCACCCGCATGGCGGTCATGGATCTCGATCCGCTGTTCGCGGCGCTGGCCCGGGCGCTGGGCGCGGCCGCGCTGGCTGCCGGCTGGCTTGTCTGGCGCCGCGCCCCGCTGCCGCCACGGGGCGCCTGGTTGCCTCTTAGCCTTGTGATGCTGGGCGTGGTAATCGGCTTTCCCCTGCTCAGTTCGATGGCGTTGCGCGCCCTGCCCGCCGCGCATGGCGCCGTGCTGGCCGGCCTGCTGCCGCTGATGACAACGATCCATGCAGCGCTGCGCGGCGACGAGCGGCCTTCACCGGCCTTCTGGCTGATGGCCGTGCTCGGCGCGGCGATCGTGGTGGCGTTCGCGTTGTTCCAGGGTGGCGGCGTGCTGCACTCGGCCGACCTCTTGATGTTTGCGGCACTGGCCGCCGGCGCGATGGGCTATGCCGAAGGCGGCAAGCTGGCGCGCACGCTGGGTGGACCCGGGACGATTTGCTGGGCGCTGCTGCTGGCCGTACCGCTCGCCGCGCCGATGCTGGCCTGGCATCTCGCGCGCCACCCGGTCGACGTTGCCGCCGTCGGTCCCGCCGCCTGGGCCGGGCTGGCGTATGTCACGGCGATCTCGATGTTCGTCGGCTTCTTTTTCTGGTATCGCGGCCTGGCATTGGGTGGAATCGCGCGAGTCGGCCAGGTGCAGCTGCTGCAGCCGTTCATGAGCTTGCTCGGCGCGGCAGTGCTGCTCGGCGAGCGGCTGGCGCTGAGCAACTGCCTGTTCGCACTGGCCGTGATTGGGGTCGTATGCGCCGGCCGTCGGCTGCAGGTATGCCGTCAGGCCTCATGATCGGGCAGCACAGCGGGCAGCACGACGGGCAGAAGAACGGACAGCATGGTTCGCTCGACAACCTGCGCTCGACGTACAATACCGGATTCATTCACGCACCCTGGAAATTCCATGACCGTCTACGACAAACTCAAAGAACTGAACATCACGCTGGAAGCGCCAGCGACCCCGGCCGCAGCCTACGTCATGTACGTCCAGACCGGCAACCTCGTGTTCATCTCGGGCCACATCGCCAAGAATGCCGACGGTTCGCCGAACGCCGGCATCCTGGGCCGCGACAAGACCACCGCAGACGGCCAGGCCGCTGCACGCTCGGTCGCCATCGACCTGATCGGGACGCTGCAGGAGGCGGTCGGCGGCGACCTGACCCGCGTCAAGCGCATCGTCAAGCTCATGAGCCTGGTTGCATCGACCCCGGACTACAACGAACAGCACCTGGTCACGAACGGCGCGTCGGAACTGATCGGCGACGTGTTCGGCGACGCCGGCAAGCACGCGCGTTCGGCCTTTGGCGTTGCATCGCTGCCGCGCGGCACCTGCGTCGAGATCGAGATGATCGTCGAAGTGGCATAAACACAGCGTTTGCGTGGCAATAACCGGCGCACATTCGCCGGTGTTTCCTTTACTGTGATTCACGGGTGGCGCTGACCCGGCGCCGTCCGCCGACAAGAGATCGCCTACCCGGCGTGTTCTATATAATGGCCCGGCACGACCGTGCCCCTTCCTGCGAGACAAGTATGAAAATCGACAACCCCAATCCTATCCAGTGGCAGTTCTCGGAACGCGCCGCGCAGCTGCAAAGCTCCTTCATCCGCGAAATCCTGAAGATCACCCAGCGTCCGGACATCATTTCGTTCGCCGGCGGCCTGCCGTCGCCTGCGACCTTCCCGGTCGAGCGCATGAAAGCGGCCTACGACAAGGTGCTGAGCGAAGCCGGCAAGGTAGCGCTGCAATACGGCCCGACCGACGGCTACGCGCCACTGCGCGAATGGATTGCCAATTCGTTGTCGACCGAAGGCTCGATCATCCTGCCGGAACAGATCCTGATGACGTCCGGCTCGCAACAGGCGCTCGACCTGCTCGGCAAGGTGCTGGTCGACGAAGGCAGCCGAGTTCTGGTCGAAACCCCGAGCTACCTGGGTGCGCTGCAGGCGTTCTCGGTGTACCGCCCAGAATTCAAATCGGTCGACACCGACGAGCACGGCCTGGTGCCATCCTCGATCGACGCCGTCGCCAAGGGCGCGCGCATGCTGTACTCGCTGCCGAACTTCCAGAACCCGACCGGCCGCAGCCTGTCGCTCGAGCGCCGCCGCGAACTGGTGGAAACCTGCGCGCGCCTGGCCATCCCGCTGATCGAGGACGATCCGTACGGTTCGCTGTCGTACCGCGGCGAGCCGATGCCGAAGATGGTCGCCATGAACCCGGACGGCGTCATCTACATGGGTTCGTTCTCGAAGGTGCTCACGCCAGGCATTCGCCTCGGTTACGTGTGCGCTCCGCTGCCGCTGGTGCGCCGCCTAGAGCTGGCCAAGCAGGCCGCCGACCTGCACACCGCGCAGCTCACGCAGATGGTCGTGCACGAAGTCGTCAAGGATGGTTTCCTCGACGAGCACATCCCGACCATCCGCAAGTTGTACAGCGACCAGTGCCAGTGCATGCTCGACGCGATGAAAGAACACTTCCCGACGAGCGTCAGCTGGACCGAACCGGAAGGCGGCATGTTCATCTGGGTCACGCTGCCACAGCAGATCGACGCGATGAAACTGCTCGAACAGTCGCTCGCCGCCAAGGTGGCGTTCGTGCCGGGCGCGCCGTTCTACGCCAATGATCCAGCATCGAACACGCTGCGCCTGTCGTTCGTGACGGTGCCACCGGAACGCATTCGCGAAGGCATTGCCATCCTCGGCAAGCTCATCGCCGGCATGCTGTAACAGCCTGTTTGGCCCGCGAGTCATCCGCGGGCCAACAACGGTTCAGTTGCATTATTGCAACAACTGTATCACGTGGTGGGTTTCTGGCAAGATCAGTTGTCTGATTACCTTGGATTGCGGTTATGATTTCCTCACACTGATGAGGTCTTTCCGCAATTGATGATGCACCCTGCTCTAGCGCTTGCAGCTCCGGCGCGCCAATCCGCCATTCTGATCGTCGACGACGCCCCCGACAGCGTCGGCTTGTTGCAAGACATGATGCGACAGCAGGGCTACCAGACCTTCGTTGCCAGCAGCGGCAAGCGCGCGCTCGACATCGCGCAGCGCGTCCAGCCCGACCTGATCCTGCTCGACGTCCGCCTGCCCGACCTCGACGGTCTGGAAATCTGCCGCCGCCTCAAGCGCGCGCCCGACACCACCCATATTCCCGTCATCTTCGTCACCGAATGCGGCGAAACCGATGACGTCGTCGCCGGCTTCGACACCGGCGCCGCCGATTACATCGCCAAGCCCGTGCGCATGGCCGAAGTTTGCGCGCGTGTGCGTGCCCAGCTGCGCCTGCGCAGCAGCAGCGACAGCCAGAAACAGCAGGCCGAGCGCCTCCAGCTGGTCGTCGACGGGATGGACGAAGGCCTGATGCTCGTCGATGCAAGCGGGTGCATCGCCTTTGCCAACCCGGCCAGCGAAGGCTTCCTGGCGCAGCCGCGCAACCTGCTCGTCGGGCGCCCGCTGTATGACCTGCTCGAGCCGCCGGCGGCCCACGACTACGCCGCCTTCTTCGCCAACCCGTCGGACGAGCATGCTGCTGCGCGCTGCCGGGGCACGCGCGAAGTGCTGCTGCGCCAGCCCGACGGCGCACTGCGTGCGATCGACATGGGGCTCTCGCCGATGGCCGGCGACGAAACCCTGTTCGTCATCCTGCTGCACGACATCACGCACCACAAGCAGTCCGAGACGGCGCTGCAGCATGCCGCCCTGGTCGACCCGCTCACGCGCATCGCCAACCGCCGCCACTTCGACGCCTTCCTCGAAAAAGAATGGCAGCGCGCGATCAGGAACGGCCAGCCGCTGTCGCTGATCGTGATCGACGTCGACCATTTCAAGGGCTACAACGACAGCCTGGGCCACGCCGCCGGCGACACCTGCCTGCAGGCGATCGCCGAAGCGCTGCAATCGCATGCGATGCGCCCAACCGATCTCGCGGCGCGCTATGGCGGTGAGGAATTTGTCGTGCTGCTGGCCGATACCAGCGCCGCAAACGCCGCGAGTCTCGGTGAAACGATCCGCGCCCACATCGAGGACCTGGCCATGCCGAATCCGCGCGCCGAGTGCGCCGGCGTCGTCACGGTCAGCGTGGGCGTGGCCTGCATCGTGCCGACGCTGTTCGACGATCTGCGTTCGCTGTTCATCTCGGCCGACCGGGCCATGTACGAGGCCAAGGCGCGCGGGCGCAATCAGGTCGTCATGCTGCAGGCGGGGACGACGCTGGATACCGTGCGCGGCGGCCGCGCGCCCTGAGCCTGCCCGTTACGAGGAAGGCGGCACCGCGTGCTGCAACCGCCAGGCCGCGATATACCGTTTTTCCTGCGCATCCCACTGTGCATCGTCCCACCCCAGCTCCTTCTGGCAGATCGCGCGCACCCGGCCCATGAGGGCGGCGCCGCCATCGGTCAGCTGGATGCCCAGGCGCGTGCGGCGCAGCAGCAGGTCGTCGAGGCGGTACACCTGCTCGGCGCGCGCCGCCCAGCGCAGCTCGGCCCACAGTGTGTGCGTGCCCGGAATGCATTCGAGCTCGCCCGCGTGCGCGGCCGAGAGCAGCGCCTTGACGTGTGCGCCATGCCGGCCCGTCAGCCGGCGCAGTACATTGGGCGGCAGGTCGCGCCGCGCCGGCGCACTGGCGCGCGCGAACACGGCCCCGCGCTCGGTGCGCATCTGCCAGCCCGGCAACTGGCGCGCCGCTTCGCGCAGCACGTCGCGCGCGGCTAGGCGGAACGTGGTCAACGTGCCGCCCGCAACCGACACCAGGCCGGGTTCGGACCACACCAGATGCTCGCGCTTGTCGCTGATCGATACGCCGTCGCTGCCGCTGTCGAACACGAGGCGCACGCCGGCAAACGTGGCCAGCACGTCGGCTTCGACCAGCGCCAGCGGCGCAAACTGCGCCTGTACGGCCGCCATCAGGTAATTGAATTCGCGGCGCGTGATGCTCGGCTGCGCGTTGACGTCGTCGGCCTGGTCGATGTCGGCCGTGCCCACCAGCGTCACGCCCTCCCACGGAAACGCAAACACGGGACGACCGTCGAGCGGATGCAGCAGGCTGACGGCTTCGGTCAATGGCAGGCGGTCGGCCGGCAGCAGCAGGTGGCTGCCGCGCAGCCAGCGCAGGCGCGGCGCAGTGTCGTTGGCGCCGGCGTTGGCAGGCGCCGGCGGCGCGCCGGTGGCGTCGATCACCAGGCGGGCGCGCACGGCCGTCTCGGCGCCGGTGCGCTCGTCGCGCAGCAAGGCGCCATGCACCTTGCCGCCATCGCGCACGAGCGATTGCACGGTCACGTAATTGCAGGCCACCGCGCCATGGGTGCGCGCCTCGCCCAGCACGCGCAGCACGAGGCGCGCATCGTCGGTCTTGGCGTCGGTGTAGCGGATGCTGCCGGCGCTGCGCGGATCGGGCGCATCCGGGGCCGGCTTGCGCAGCGCGTCCTGGCGCTGCCATTGCGGTTCGCGCCGGCCCGTGAGCAGGTCGACCACGCGCAGCATCGACAGCAGGCCAAGGCGACGCGTGAGGTCGGCGCCATGGTTGGCGAACGCGAACGGCTGCGCATCGACCAGGCCGGGCGCTGCGCGCAGCAGCGCCTCGCGCTCGGCCACCGCGTCGCGCGTGCGGCGCAGGCTGCCGGCAGCCAGATAGCGCAGGCCGCCGTGCATCAGTTTCGACGAGCGGCTCGAGGTGCCGCAGCCAAAGTCGGCCTGCTCGACCAGCAGCGTTTTGAGGCCACGGCGCGCCGCTTCGAGCAGGACGCCGGCGCCCGTGATGCCGCCGCCGATCACGAGCACGTCCCAGTCGCGTGGTGGCGGGAACGTCGTCATGGCCGCTCCATCGCGTTGGCGCGCATGCAGCCGTCAGGGCCGGACCGGCGCGACACGACACATCGCCGGGCATCCAGCGCCCGGGGCCGGTCTTGCAGTTGCATCGCCATTACTTCGTTACTCCAGCCGTTCCAACGCCGCATTGATACGCTTCCCGTTATACTGGGCACAAGTTGCCCTTTTTGCCAGACTAGTCAGGGCTCCGCCAACTGTATTGCGCATTCATGCCATCGCCTTGCTCCATCACGCCACACTTGCCCCATCACGCCCGCGTGACTGGCGCCTACCTGCAGGCGCTGCTCGATGCTGCGCTCGCACGCGGTGTCACGCGCGACGCGCTTGCTGACGCCGTTGGCCTTGCCGCTGATGCACTCGAGCCGCTCCCCGCCACCCTGTCCACAGCACGCTACATCGCCCTGCTCGATGCTGGCGCGCGACTGGCGAACGATCCGTTTTTTGGCCTGCATGTCGGCGAACAGGTGCGGCCCGCGACCTACAGCGCATACGGCCTGCTGCTGCTGGCCTGCAGCAGTTTCGGTCACGCGATGGCGCTGACGCAGCGCTATGAATCGCTTGCGCACGACCTGGGCCGCAGCCGGCTGGGGATCGAGGGCGCGCATGCACAATATGAATGGATCAGCCGCTATCCGGACGCCACGCGTCACCTGGCCGAAAGCGTGTATGCCGGCATTGCCGTGTTCGGCAGCTGGATGGCGGGCCGGCCGCTGACACCGCAGGCAATGCGCTTCCGGCACGCCGATCCCGGTCACGGCCACGACGAATACCGGCGCGTGCTGGGCATGGCGCCCACCTTCGACGCGCCACGCCACTGCGCCGCCTTCGACGTGGCGCTGCTGGACATGCCGGTGCCGAACGCCGACCCCAGCCTCTACCCGGTGCTGCACCAGCATGCCGAGGGGCTGCTGGCGCAGCGCGCCCTGGTCGCCGACGGCATCGTGGCGCGGGTGACGACGGCGCTGACCCAGCGGCTGCCCGATGGCCAGGCACGCCTGGCGCCGGTGGCGGCAGAACTGGGATTGTCGGCGCGCACGCTGCAGCGCAAGCTGGCCGAGGCCGGATCGAGCTTCCAGCAGGTGCTCGATGACGTGCGCTTCGCTCTGGCGCAGGATTATTTGCGGCGGCGCGAACTGGGCCTGGCCGATATCGCATTCTTGTTGGGATTCCAGGACCAGAGCGCGTTCACGCACGCGTTTCGCGAGTGGAGCGGCGTCAATCCAGGGGCATGGCGCGCACAGGCTGCCTGACGGATCAGGCCGGCCGGTAAATTGCGTTCAGGCGTCGTGCCCCGCCCGCCGGCCGCGCCCGAGCACGCGCAGCGTGTCGTCGATCACCGGCACGATGCCCAGCACGCACAGGAACGCGGCCAGCGGAATCGTCGACAGGTAGCCCAGGTGCTTGAAGCCCAGCGCACCGGCCACGCCGCCGATGCAGAATGCGGCCAGCAGCGCCACCATGAGGGCCAGGCGGCCCAGGTTGGCTGAGACCTTCGGCTGGCGCAGGCCGCCGTCCCGGTTCCAGTACGCCAGCTTGCCCAGCTCGATGCCGATGTCGGTCACGATGCCGGTCATGTGGGTGGTGCGGATTTCGGCGTGCGAGACCTTGGTGATGACGGCGTTTTGCAAGCCCATCATGAAACACAGCAGCATCACGGTCAGCGGGATGAACAGCGCATCGATGTCATTGAGCCGTGCGCCCAGGATGCCGAACACCAGCAGCAGGATCGCCTCGAGCACCAGCGGCAGCGCGAAACCGCTGTGCAGGCCATGACGCCGCACGAGATTGACGAGAATCGCGGTGCTGGCCGCGCCCAGCATGAAGCTGAACAAGGCGCCCAGCGCCGCGAGCACCAGGTCGGTCTGGCCGAGCACCAGATGATCGGCCGCACCCGAGACGATGCCGGTCATGTGCGACGTGTACTCGCGCACCGCAAGAAAGCCGCCTGCATTGATGGCGCCGGCAACAAAGGCCAGCGCCACGCCCAGGTGGCGGTTGGCGCCCGGCGTGCGGGCGTGTCCGGTCAGGCTGCGCGCGTAATTGATCGGCACGGAAAATCGACTTTCGGCGTGGACATTACAGGTGGGTATTGACGTCAGATGTTACCGCAAATCACTTTAAGTGTATGCGCCGTGGCGGCGATTCCTGGCGCTATAATGAAAAATTAGCCAAAAGCGCACACTGGTATCGCCGTGAACCCCCATCTCGACAAACTCCATTCCTACCCGTTCGAAAAACTGCGCCAGTTGTTTGCCGGCGTCACACCGAACCCGGACTACACGCCCATCAGTCTTGGCATCGGCGAGCCGAAACATCCGACGCCCGCGTTCATCGAGAAAGCGCTGATGCATGCGGTATCGGGCCTGGCCAGTTATCCGAGCACGATCGGCAGCGAGCCGCTGCGCACCGCGATCGCCGCCTGGCTTGAACGGCGCTACGGCTTGCCGGCGCTCGACGCGGCCACGATGGTGCTGCCAGTGAACGGCTCGCGCGAGGCGTTGTTTGCCATCGCGCAATGCGTGATCGACGCGTCCAGGCCCGATCCGCTGGTCGTGTGCCCGAACCCGTTCTACCAGATCTACGAGGGCGCGGCCTACCTGGCCGGCGCCGCGCCGTGGTTCGTCAACTCGGAACCGGGCCGCAATTTCGCCCCCGACTACGCAAGCGTGCCAGATGACGTATGGCCGCGCGTGCAGCTGATGTATGTCTGCTCGCCCGGCAACCCGACCGGCGCCACGCTCACGCTGGACGACTGGCGCGACCTGTTCGCGCTGTCGGACCGCTGGGGCTTCTTGATTGCGGCCGACGAATGCTATTCCGAGATCTATACGGGCAGCACGCCCCCGCTGGGCGCGCTGGAAGCGGCGCACCAGCTGGGCCGCAGCAGCGGCGAGCAGCCCTACCGCAACCTGATCGTGTTCTCGAGCCTGTCGAAGCGCTCGAACGTGCCGGGCATGCGCTCGGGCTTTGTGGCCGGTGACCCGGTGGCGATGAAGCGCTTCCTGCTGTACCGCACCTACTGCGGCGGCGCGATGTCGCCCCCCGTGCAGGCAGCGTCGATCGCGGCCTGGAACGACGAGCAGCACGTGCAGGACAACCGCACGCTGTACAAAGAAAAATTCCATCTGCTCACACCGCTGCTCAAGCAGGTGATGGACGTCGAACTGCCCGACGCCGGCTTCTATCTGTGGGCCGACGTGCGCCGTACCGGGCTGTCGGATGTCGAGTTCGCACGGCGCCTGTACGCCGACTATAATGTCACGGTCCTTCCGGGCAGCTACCTGGCGCGCGATGCGCACGGGCAGAACCCGGGCCAGGACCGCATCCGCATGGCCCTGGTGGCCAGCGTCGACGAAGGACTGGAAGCGGCCAACCGCATCGTCCAGTTCTGCCAGGGCCTCGCCTGACGCCTCTGCACCCCTGAAATCATTCCAACCAAGACCAGCACCATGACCCAACAACTCCAGAACATCATCGACACCGCCTGGGAACAGCGCGCCGACATCAGCCCGAACAGCGCCAGCGCCGAACTGCGTGACGCAGTTGCCCACGTGCTTGCCGGCCTCGACGACGGCAGCCTGCGCGTCGCGCAGAAGGACACCGGCACCTGGGTCGTGAACCAGTGGCTCAAAAAGGCCGTGCTGCTGTCGTTCCGCCTCGAGAACAACGTGCCGGTCGTCTCGGGCGACATCCAGTTCTACGACAAGGTCCCGACCAAGTTCGCCGACTACACGCCCGAAGACTTCGCACGCGGCGGTTTCCGCGTGGTGCCGCCGGCCGTCGCACGTCGCGGCAGCTTCATCGGCAAGAACGTCGTCCTGATGCCGTCGTACGTCAACATCGGCGCCTACGTCGACGAAGGCACGATGGTCGATACCTGGGCCACGGTCGGTTCGTGCGCGCAGATCGGCAAGAACGTCCACCTGTCGGGTGGCGTCGGTATCGGCGGCGTGCTCGAACCAATGCAGGCCAACCCGACCATCATCGAAGACAACTGCTTCATCGGCGCCCGTTCCGAGATCGTCGAAGGCGTCATCGTCGAAGAAAACTCGGTGATCTCGATGGGCGTCTACATCGGCCAATCGACCAAGATCTATGACCGCGCCACCGGCGAAGTGTCGTACGGCCGCGTGCCATCGGGTTCGGTCGTCGTCTCGGGCAGCCTGCCGTCCGCCGATGGCAAGTACAGCCTGTACTGCGCCGTCATCGTCAAGCGCGTCGATGCACAGACGCGCTCGAAGACGGCGATCAACGACCTGCTGCGCGGCGACTGATTGCGCAGGTAGCAGGACCAGCCGGTCGAACGGGATTGCATCACGACCCGTTCGACCGGCTTTTGTAATTTCCCCGATTGACGGAGACGATGCGATGGCCATGGACCGCCTGTTCCAGCTGATGAAAGAGAAGAACGCGTCCGACATGTTCTTCGCCGTGAACTCCCCGGTGCACATCAAGATCAACGGTGCGCTCATTCCCATCAACCAGCATCGCCTCGAACCCGAGAACATCCTGTCGCTGCTGTCCGAAATCGCGACGCCAGAGCAGATCGACGAACTCCAGCGCGACAATGAATTGAACATGGGCGTGTCGGTCGCAAACGTGGGCCGGTTCCGCCTGTCGGCGTTTCGCCAGCGCGGCTCGATCTCGGCCGTGTTCCGCTTCATCCCGGCGACCATCCCGCCACTGGCCGAGCTGGGCCTGCCGCCGGTGCTGGCCGAACTGATCATGGAAAAGCGCGGCCTGATGCTGATCGTGGGCGCCACGGGCTCGGGCAAGTCGACCACCATCGCGTCGATGCTCGACCATCGCAACGACCTGCGCACCGGGCATATCCTGACGCTGGAAGACCCGATCGAATACCTGTTCAAGAACAAGAAATCGATCGTCAACCAGCGCGAGATCGGCAGCGACACGCACGACTTCGGCATCGCGCTGAAAAACTCGATGCGCCAGGCGCCCGACTGCATCCTGATCGGCGAAATCCGCGACCGCGAAACGATGCAGGCCGCGCTGGCCTATGCGCAGTCCGGCCACCTGGTGCTGGCCACGCTGCACGCCAACAACAGCTACAACGCGCTTAACCGCATCATCAGCTTCTACCCGCTCGAAAATCGCAACGCGCTGCTGCAGGACCTGGCCTCGAGCATCAAGGCCATCGTGTCGCAGCGGCTCGTCAAGGCCGCTGCCGGCGGTGCGCGCCGCGCGGCGGTCGAAGTCATGCTCAATACCCGCTACATCGCCGACCTGATCGAACAGGGCGAAATCAGCCAGATCAAGGAAGCGATGGACAAGAGCCTGTCGGCCGGCTCGCAATCGTTCGAAGGCGCCCTGTTCCACCTGATCAAGGAAGGCCATGTGACGCAGGACGAAGGCCTGGCCAACGCCGACTCGGCCACCAACCTGCTCTGGCTGCTCAACAACGGGCCCGATAGCCAGGTCCAGCAGCAGCTGGACGACAAGGCCAGCGAGCCCAAGGGCGGCGCCTCGTTTACCGAGTTCACGCTCAATACCTGATGTTCCCGGGCGGCGCTGCCGCCCGCTTTTTTACTTCCCCCATGACGACTACCCTCTACGGCATCCCCAATTGCGACACCGTGAAAAAAGCCCGCACCTGGCTGCAGGATCACGGCATTGACTTCACCTTCCACGACTTCAAGAAGCAGGGGCTTACGCCTGAACTGGTGAAGAGCTGGCTGCAAGACCTCGACTGGACTACGCTGGTCAACCGCAAGGGCACCACCTGGCGCAACCTGACCGAGGAACGCAAGGCATCGATCGTCGATGCCGACAGCGCGCTGGCGCTGATGCTCGAGAACCCGTCGGTCATCAAGCGCCCGGTCGTTCAAGGCGCCGGACCAGTGACGGTCGGTTTTTCGCCGGCCGCATTTGAAGAAAAATTCGGGGCGGCAGCATGAGGCCGTCACGCACCCTGCTGCTCACTGAAGAGCTGATCGCACTCGACTCGATCACGCCACAGGACAAGGGCTGCCAGCAGCGCCTGATCGAACTGCTGGCGCCGCTGGGCTTCGTGTGCGAGACGATCGTCTCGAACGGCGTGACCAATCTGTGGGCCCGCAAGGGCGAGAACGCGCCGCTGTTCGTGTTTGCCGGCCATACCGATGTGGTGCCGGCCGGCCCACTGCACCAGTGGACCTCCGAGCCGTTCATGCCGACGCAACGCGACGGCAAGCTGTACGGGCGCGGCGCCTCCGACATGAAGACGTCGATCGCGGCGATGGTCGTCGCCTGCGAAGAGTTCATTGCCGCCTATCCTGAGCACCGCGGCTCGATCGCGTTGTTGATCACGAGCGACGAAGAAGGCCCGGCGGTCGACGGCACCGCCATCGTCTGCGACCTGCTCGAAGAACGGGGCGTCGCGCCTGACTACTGCCTGGTCGGCGAGCCGACCTCGAACCACGTGCTGGGCGACACGATCAAGAATGGCCGCCGCGGGTCGCTGTCGGGCCACCTGACGGTCAAGGGCATCCAGGGCCACATCGCCTACCCGCAACTGGCGCGCAATCCGATCCACCAGGCCGCGCCGGCACTGGCCGAACTGACGCTGGAAGTCTGGGACGAGGGTAACGAGTACTACGCGCCCACCAGCTGGCAGGTGTCGAACATCGCCGCCGGCACCGGTGCCAATAACGTGATCCCCGGCAGCGTGAGCCTGGAGTTCAACTTCCGCTTCTCGACCGCCAGCACGGCCGAGGGCCTGCAGGCGCGCGTGCATGCGATCCTGGATCGCCATGGCCTGGACTACGATCTGGACTGGACCTTGTCGGGCCTGCCGTTCCTGACCGAGAAAGGCACGTTGTCGGACGCCGTCTGCACGGCGATCAGCGACGAACTGGGCGTGCATACCGAATTATCGACCTCTGGAGGGACCTCGGATGGCCGCTTCATCGCCCGCATCTGCCCTCAGGTGATAGAATTCGGCCCACCGAACGCCAGCATTCACAAAATCGACGAGCACATCGAACTGCGCTACATCGATCCCCTGAAGAATATCTATCGCCGTACGCTCCAGCGCCTGCTGGCCGCTTGAAGTCTTACAACCCATCATCCAGGCCATGACCACCACCTCATTCTCCACGCCGCGCGACCTGCTGCGCTATGCGATCACCCGTTTCAACGGTGCCAAGCTGTTCTTCGGCCATGGCAGCGTCGAAGCGTTCGACGAAGCCGCCTACCTGATCCTGCACACCCTGAAGCTGCCGCTCGACCGCCTGGAGCCGTTCCTCGACGCCAGGCTGCTGGACGACGAAGTGCTGCAGGTGCTGGCCGTGATCGAGCGCCGCGTGACCGAGCGCGTGCCGGCGGCCTACATCACCAAAGAAGCGTGGCTCGGCGAATACCGCTTCTATGTCGACGAACGCGTGCTGGTGCCGCGCTCGTTCATCGCCGAGCTGATTCCGCAGCAGTTCAGCCCATGGCTGGTGGACCCGGATGGCGTGGAAAACGTGCTCGAACTGTGCACCGGCAGCGGTTGCCTGGCGATCATGATGGCCGATACGTTTGCCAACGCGGTGGTCGATGCGATCGACATCTCGAAGGATGCGCTGGCCGTGGCCGAGACGAACATCCGCGAATACAAACTTGAAGGGCGCGTGAACCCGATCGAGTCCGACCTGTACGAGAACGTGCCGTTCAAGAAGTACGACCTGATCATCACCAACCCGCCATACGTCAACGCTGAATCGATGCGCACGCTGCCACAGGAATACATGGTCGAGCCGCAGATCGCGCTGGCCGGCGGCGAAGACGGCATGGATCTGGTGCGCAAGATCATCGCCGGTGCCGCCGAGCGCCTGACGCCGGAAGGCATCCTGGTGGTGGAAATCGGCAACGAGCGCGAGTACGCCGAAGCCGCGTTCGGCCACCTGGGCCTGACCTGGCTGACCACGAGCATTGGCGACGATGCCGTGTTCCTGCTGACGGCCGAACAACTGCAAAACGTTTAACAACACTCCTGCCGCTCATTGATCGTAGGGTGGTCGGCTACGCCGACCACGCGGTGATCGATACCAGCAAGATCATCCGGCACGAAACCGGAACCAATAACCATCACGGCAAGACCATCCGGCCCTAGACCGGCACCTCTAACTATCACCGCGTGGGCGGCACAGCCGCCCACCCTACACGAAGCGACACCATGATCCGTATCCAGAACGTCAGCCTGATGCGCGGCACCAAGCCGCTGCTCGTCGATGCCGACCTGACCCTCAACCCGGGCGACAAGATCGGCCTGATCGGCGCCAACGGCGCCGGCAAATCGAGCCTGTTCGGCATGCTCCGTAACGAGCTGCACCCGGACCAGGGCCAGATCGACTTCCCGGCCAAATGGCGCATGGCATACGTGGCGCAAGAGACGCCAGCGCTCGACCGCGCGGCACTCGATTACGCGATTGACGGCGACGTCGGCCTGCGCAAGCTCCAGGCCGAGCTGGAAGAACTGGAATCGCACCCGGACGTCGACGCCCACGGCATGCGCCTGGGCGAGCTGCACGGCATGCTGGCCGACGCTGACGGCTACACGGTGCAGTCGCGCGGCGAACAGCTGCTGCTGGGTCTGGGCTTTTCGCTGGCGCAGATGAACCAGCCGGTGGCGAGTTTCTCGGGTGGTTGGCGCATGCGCCTGAACCTGGCGCAGGCGCTGATGTGCCCTTCTGACCTGCTGCTGCTCGATGAACCGACCAACCACCTGGATCTGGATGCGATCATCTGGCTCGAAGACTGGCTCAAGCGCTACACGGGTACCCTGATCATCATTTCCCACGATCGCGACTTCCTCGACGAAGTCGTCAACGTGATCGTGCACATCGACGAGCGCAAGCTGAAGCGCTACACGGCCAACTACTCGGGCTTCGAGCGCCAGCGCGCCGCCCAGATGATCCTGGCCGCCGGCGCACTCGAGAAGCAGCAGCGCCAGCGCGCGCACCTCGAGTCGTTCGTCAACCGCTTCAAGGCGCAGGCCTCCAAGGCGCGCCAGGCCCAGAGCCGCATGAAGGCCCTGGCCAAGATGGAAGAGCTGGCGCCGCTGCGCGCCGCAGCCGAGTTCTCGTTCGACTTCCGCGAGCCGCTATCGGCGCCGAATCCGCTGCTGGTGCTCGACAAGGTCGACGCCGGCTATTTCCTGCTCGACGAGCATGGCGACAAGGTCGGCAAGAAAACCATCGTCAACCACATCGACTTTTCGCTGACCATCGGCCAGCGCATTGGCCTGCTGGGTGTGAACGGCGCCGGCAAGTCGACGCTGATCAAGACCATCGCCGGCGAGCTGATGCCGCTGACCGGCGAAGCGACCATTGGTAAAGGCCTGTCGATCGGCTACTTCGCCCAGCACCAGGTCGAGATGCTGCGCCATGACGAGTCGCCCCTGTGGCACCTGGCCAAGATCGCGCCGACAGTGCGCGAGCAGGAACTGCGCAACTTCCTGGGCAGCTTCAACTTCCCGGGCGACATGGTGACCAGCTCGATCAAGCCGTTCTCGGGCGGCGAGAAGGCGCGCCTGGCGCTGGCCCTGATCGTCTGGCAGCGTCCTAACCTGCTGCTGCTCGATGAACCGACCAACCACCTGGACCTGGAAACGCGCGAAGCGCTGACGATGGCGCTGGCGCAGTTCGAAGGCACGCTGATCGTCGTGTCCCACGACCGCCACCTGCTGCGCGCGACGACCGATGAATTCATCATCGTCGCCGACGGCCGCCTGCAACCGTTCGACGGCGACCTGGACGACTACAAGGACTGGCTGTTCAAGACCAAGCTGGGCAAAGGCACCGACATCCTGCCGCTGGCCAAGACCGCTGCGCCCGTCGCGCCGGTGCCAAGCGCCACGCCAGCCGAGCGCAAGGAACAGAAGCGCCTGGGCGCCGAAGAACGCCAGCGCAATGCCGCGCAGCGCAAACCGATCGAGAACAAGGTCAAGCGTCTGGACGAGCAGATGGCCAAGCTGCAGGCAAAGAAGGCGACGATCGATGCCGCCCTGCTCGACCCGACGATCTACGATGCGCAGAACAAGGATCGTCTCAAGACGCTGGTGGCCGACCAGGCATTCGTGGCGCGGGATCTGGAAACGTTCGAGATGGAGTGGCTGGAATTGCAGGAACAGCTGGAAGCGCTGGCGTAAGCCCGTAGAGCAAGACGCCGTCAGGCGGCCCTGAGCGGCCGCCGCGGCGACAACGACATCAGGCCATCGATGTCGATCAACACGACGCACCGGCCGTCGATGCGGGCGATGCCGATCAGGTAACTGGCGCCCGCTTCGCCCGGGACGGTTTGCACGGCCTCCGGGCGCACGTGCACGATGCCCGTCACCCCTTCCACCACCATTCCCACCAGGCCGCTCGACAGGCGCAGGATGATCACGTCGGTATCGGGGTGCACCACACCGCCGTGCGCGTCCACTACTTGGGTAGCAGTGGTGCGCATGTCGATCACTGGCAGGATCACGCCATGCGACAGCGCCACGCCGCCGATGATGTCGCCGTCTTCCGCGAAGCGTTCGAGGGACTTGAGCAGTTTGAGTTCTTGCACGCGCGCGCAATCGAGTCCGTACTCCTGCCCGTCGAGCATGAAGCTGAGGTAATCCCGGGGTGCGCCAGACCGTGGCGCGCGCGATGTGGTGTGCATGGTGGATCCTTCGTCAGTCCGACCACCATCGTATGCCTGCCTCCCGGCCTGATGTTGACTACCATCAATTCAGACTGGCCGCTCCCCGGGCGTGGAGGATCATCCCAACAAGGTCGCGGATGCGGAATCCCAGGCCCAGGCGCCCTCGCGGCCGGCATGCAGCAATTCGGTGCCGATGGCGTCGCGCAGGCGCAGCCGGATGTCGCGCGGCACCTGGTCCCAGATGCAGCCAAGGTCCGGCTCGTACGGCAACGCGCGTACCTGCACCTCGCCGGCGATTGCCTCGAGCGCGATCTGCGCCGCGCCGACGCGATCGTAGCGCTGCGCTTCCAGGCGGCCCAGCACCGCCATCCCCGACTGCCGTTCGGCGTCGAGCTTCTTTGCTTCGTCCGACAAGCGGCCAAGCTCCTTGAGCGCCGGTCCCGCAGCATCGGTCATGCGCTGGAATTGCGGTATCTGCTCGGGCTTGAGCACCAGGTCGCCGCTGCGGATGCGCGGCGCGATCTTCAGGTAGGTGCTCAGGTGCGGCTGGGCCGTCAGCGTCTCGATCGATGCGCGGTGGCGCGCTGCGAGCTGGCCGAACTGGCCGATCCGCTCGCGGACCTGGGCCATCGCATCGTCGATGCGCGCGCAATCGGGCCGCAGCAGATACACCAGCATCTCGCCCTGCTTCCATGGCGCGGCGCGGCCGATCCTGACGCGCCGGCCGGCAATCGCACTGCCCTCGGCGTGCGTGACCTCGACGTCGTCGCCCATGATCTCGCAGTTGATCGCGCTATCGACCCGGATACGGGCACCGGAAATCACGCAGTTCTCGGCCCGCCCCAGCACCACGTCGCCCCGGGCCGCCTGGATCGTCGCGCTGGAGGCCACGCCCAGCACGCGCACGCCGCCATTCATATTGCGCGCGCTGCCGCCAACCAGATTGCGCTCCAGGCGGATGGCGCCGCCGCGCGAGAGCACGTGGCCATACACGTTCGCGTGCACGGTGATGCTGCCGCCTTCGATGGTGCGCTGCTCCTGGACTTCACCGAATTCTTCGTAGTCGCCGCTCAGGTTCAGGTTGCCCGTGGTCCTGGCGCTGACGCCGTCGCGGCTGACGATCTTGTCGGAGATGGCGATGCGGCTGCTATCCGGGTCGACATTTAAAAAGCCGTCGCGGCGCGCAATCAAAAATTCGCCGGCGGGGACGATGTCGATGCCGGTGCCTTCGGCGGCGTACGCGGCCAGGTCGAGGTCAGCCCCGATCTGGGCCAGAAGCGGGATGCCGGTCAGCTCGAAACCCGGGGTGCCCGCCGTGCGGGGCACCTTGCGCAGCAGGCGCGTGCCCATACGCACTTGCGGGAAGCGGTTCTGGAAGCTCATGAGGTCGAGCTTGCCATTGGCCAGCTGAAGCGGCGCATTGCTGCGGTGCAGTTCGGTCGTGACTTCTTCGACGCGTGCGGCGTCGCCATCGACGGGCGCGAGGCGGCGCGCCACCACGCAGCGGCCAGCCGCGCCCTTGCCGATGGCCTCGGCGATGGCGGCGACATCGGCGCCGAAGCGGATCCCCTTGATCCACAGGTCGGCGACGAATTCGTCGGCATCGAGCGCGGCTGGCCGCTCGCCGCCGTCCGGATCAGGCTCGAGCACCGGCTCGAAGTAGTATTCGGCCTCGCCGTCCGTGATTTTGGCTGAGCGGTACAGCGCCTGGCGTGCCGGGGTGAACGGCAGGATGTCATTGGCGATGCAGACCTGCACCCGGCCCGTAGCATCGCGTGGCAACGCCGGGCCATGGTCATACAGGGCCTTGATCAGTACCGGGTAATCAAGCCCCGCCAGATAGTGGCCGGCGCGCAGCAAGTTGTCGAGCGCAGCCGCGAGTGTCGTGCCGAGCGCTTCCGGGTCGGCATACACGCCGTCCTCGCGCTGGACGATGCAATGCTCGGGTCCGTCAGAGGCAAAGCGTGCTGCAGAAGACAAGGCGACATCGGACACGTTTGCGCTCCAGGTGACGGATATTATTGGCGAAAAACCTTACCAACAGTAAGGCGCCCGCCAACATAGCATGTTGCGCTAATTAAATAAACATATAGCAATAATATTTGCGAAAAAGAAAATAGACACGATTGAACAAGGGGATGTCAACGCAGGTAACGCCCCATGCGTTGAGACCAGTACAACGCCAGATACGACAACGGCGCCAGAGGCGCCGTTGTCTTACTGAAGCGGCCGCGTATCAGCGGCGGCGCGAATTTGGATACAGATCCGCACCTTCCTTGATCTGGCGACGCAAGTCGCGCCGCTCGTCCGGCGACAGGCGCCCGCGAGGCCGCTCTTCACGCACCGTGTCCTGCTGGACCTCGGCATTGCGGCGGCCCTGCTCGCGCACTTCGAATGCGCGCGCGTCGCGCTGGGCCTGCATCTCGTAACGCTCGCGCGCCTGGGCGTCATCGCTGCGGCGGTTGCGGTCCTGGTCCTGGGCCAATGCACCGGCGCCAGTTGCTGCAAGCGCGCAGGCGACAACACCAAGGCGCACAAGCCGTGCCAACCGGCCGCGAGCGGTACCGGGTGCTGCTGGATTGTCGTTGAGCGCGTGGTTCATGGTGTTCCTCTTCCGTGATGCCTGATAAACGGATAAGCTGTGTTGATCACTTGACGCCAGTGTAGGTTGATCGCGCAGGCGGGGTAAGACTAATTGGGTAAAGTTTGTAACACATTGTAATGGCTGAGCTGAGTCGTGCCTGCGGCGCAGCCATAAGAAGTTACCATAGCGACATTCATCTGACAATTCTGGACAGTTCCATGACTTCATCGACTTCGAACATTAACGTGGGTACGGGCACGCAGGGCGGCCACTCCGCCAAGATCATGGTCGTGGATGACGACGTGCGCCTGCGCGATCTGCTGCGCCGCTATCTCACCGAACAGGGTTTTCAGGTCGTGACCGCCGAAAGCGCGCCCGCCATGAACAAGCTGTGGCTGCGTGAACGCTATGACCTGCTCGTGCTCGACCTGATGCTGCCGGGCGAAGACGGCCTGTCGATCTGCCGCCGCCTGCGCGGCGCCGGCGACCAGACCCCGATCATCATGCTCACTGCAAAAGGCGAAGACGTCGATCGCATCGTCGGTCTCGAAATGGGCGCCGACGACTACCTGCCCAAGCCGTTCAACCCGCGCGAACTGGTGGCCCGCATCGGCGCGGTGCTGCGCCGCAAAGGCCCCGACGAAATCCCGGGTGCGCCATCGGAAACCCCGCAAACCTTCGAGTTCGGCGACTTCATCCTTGATCTCGGCACGCGCACACTGAAGAAAAACGGCGAGACCGTGCCGCTGACCACCGGCGAATTCTCGGTGCTCAAGGTGTTTGCGCGCCACGCACGCCAGCCGCTGTCGCGCGAAAAGCTGATGGAACTGGCCCGTGGCCGCGAATACGAAGTGTTCGACCGCTCGCTCGACGTCCAGATCTCGCGCCTGCGCAAGCTGATCGAACCCGATCCGTCCAGCCCGCTGTACATCCAGACCGTCTGGGGCCTGGGCTATGTGTTCATCCCTGAGGGTCAGCCGCGCTAGTGAAGCCTCCTGCATTTACGTCGCTCGCGGCGGCGCATCGCGCCGTGCGCTTTGCCTGGTTCAAGAGCGGCCTGTTCTGGCGCACGTTCTTCCTGATGTCGGTGCTCACCGCCGTCTCGATGGGCGCCTGGATCGGCATGATCAACGTCTACCAGCGCGGCCCGCAAGTGCAGCAAACGGCCGAAACGGTCGTGTCCGTCGTCACCATCACCAAGGCGGCGCTGACGCACTCGGCGCCCGACCTGCGGCTCGAACTGCTGCTCGAACTGGCCTCGAACGAAGGCATCCGCATCTTCACGCTTGAAGACACGGACATCATCGACCCGCCGCCGCACAATCCCCTGATGCCCGAGATTGCCGCCATCGTGCGCGAGCGGCTTGGCGCCGACACCCGCTTTTCCAGCGGCGTGAACGGCGTGCCCGGCTTTTACATCAGCTTCGATATCGAGGACGACAAGTACTGGCTGATGCTCGAGCGCGAGCGTCTGGCGGGCTTGACGCGCGTGCAGTGGCTCGGCTGGGCGGTGGTGGTCGGCCTGCTGTCGGTGCTGGGCGCAGCGCTGATCTCGAGCCTCGTCAACCGGCCGCTGGCGCGCCTGACGTCCGCCGCGCGCGCCATCGCCAAGGGTGAGCGCCCGGCGCGGCTGCCCGAAAAAGGCTCGCAGGAGATCATCGAAGCCAATCGCAGCTTCAACCAGATGGTCGAAGACCTGGCCCAGGTCGAGAAGGACCGCGCCGTGATCCTGGCCGGCATTTCGCACGATTTGCGCACGCCGCTGGCGCGCATGGGTCTCGAGGTCGAGATGGCCAATCTGTCGCAGGAAGCGCGCGACGGCATGCAATCGGACATCGCGCAGATGGACGCCATCATCGGCCAGTTCCTCGACTATGCCAAGCCGACTGAAGCGGCCACGTTCGTGCCGGTGGATCTGTCCGAGCTGCTGGCGGACATCGGCCACCACGCAGGCCGCATTCCGAGCCTGCGTATCAGGACCGACCTGGTGCCGGACGTGCATGTGCAGGGCAACGCGACCGACCTGCGGCGCGTGATCAACAACATCATCGAGAACGCCCGCCGTTACGGCGTCACGCCGGGGCAGGACTACACCGAGATCGATATCGTGCTGCGCGTGAAAGCAACGGGCCACGGCCGGCGCGCCGTGATCGAGATCGGCGACCATGGCGTCGGCGTGCCGCCAGACCAGATCGCGCAGCTGATGAAGCCCTTCACACGCCTCGACAGCGCGCGGGGCCAGGCCAATGGCGCCGGGCTGGGCCTGGCCATCGTCGAGCGGGTACTCACGCGCCACAATGCGGGACTCGAGGTGAGCAACCGCGATGGTGGCGGGTTCCTGCTGCAGGTGGCGTTGCCGCTGGCGGCCTGAGCGCTTAGAAAGTTCAGGCCCCGATCAGGCTCGCGAAGCGGGCCAGATCGATATTCCCGCCGCTGACCAAAACCCCGATCCGCTTACCCCGCAAGCTGTCCTTCATCTTGCGCGCTGCCGCAAAGCCCAGGCACCCCGTCGGCTCCACGACGATCTTCATGCGCTCGGCAAAGAACCGCATGCACGCCACCAGTTCGTCGTCACTGACGGTCAGGATGTCGTCGACGTCGCGCTGGATGATCGGGAATGTCAGTTGCCCCAGGTGCTGCGTCTGCGCGCCATCGGCGATCGTGCGCGGCGTGTCGATGTGCACGATCTGCCCGGTACGGAACGACTGCTGGCCATCGTTGCCGGCTTCGGGCTCGACGCCATACAGCAGGCACCCCGGCGACAAGGCGCGCGTGGCCAGCGCCGAACCCGACAGCAGGCCGCCGCCACCCAGGCACACGAAGAACGCGTCGAGCGGACCGACCTCGTCGAACAGTTCCTTGGCCGCGGTGCCCTGCCCTGCAATCACGTCCGCATGGTCGTATGGCGGGATCAGCGTCAGGCCATCGCGCTCGGCCAGCGCGCGGCCGATCTGCTCGCGGTCCTCGGTATAACGATCATAGGTGACGACGGTGGCGCCATAGCCGCGCGTGGCGGCGACTTTTGCGGCTGGCGCGTCCTCGGGCATGATGATCGTGGCCGGGATCTCCAGCAGCCGCGCCGACAGCGCGATCGCCTGCGCGTGATTACCCGACGAGAACGCCACGACGCCGGCGCGCCGCTGGGCCAAGCTGAACCTGGCCAGCGCGTTGTAGCCGCCCCGGAACTTGAAAGCGCCCATGCGCTGCATGTTTTCACATTTGAAGAACACCTCGGCGCCGAACTCCTCGTTGACGGTGCGCGAAGTCAGCACCGGCGTGCGGTGCGCGGCGCCGGCAATGCGTTCGGCGGCCTGGACGACATCGTCATACGTGGGAAGCTGGAGCATGGTCATGCGGGTGGTCCTTTCAGTGACATGGGTAAGGAGAGCGATGGCGCAGTCTATCGGCCACCCGGACGAACGTCAAACCCGCCGGCAAGGTGGCGGAACAATCGTATGCAGACGTTGCCAATTAGATAGTTTTACGATGTGATTGTTGGTACAGTAACCGATCGTCCCAAGAGACGCCACGTTGCACACACCGAGGAAGCATATGTATCCGTTGCATTTTGCCGTCACCAGTTTGTTCGCTTTTCTGCTGTTGGGGCAAGCTGCCCACGCCGCCCCCGTCATCACGAAACAAGCGCTGCAACAGGATATCGATCTCGTGCTCAGGACCGTGCGCGAACGACATCCGGACGTGGGGTTTTCGACAAGCGATGCGGCCGTGACGGCTGCGCTGGAAGCGATCGGGCGCGACCTGCCAGCGTCGATGACGCGCGATGAAGCGTGGCGCCAGCTGGCCCGCATCAATCCGCTGCTGGCTGACGGGCATCTTGCGATCACGCTGACCGACTGGCGCGGCGATACCGCAGCGCACCGTGCTGCCGGCGGCGCCCTGTTTCCGTTCGACGTGGCGTTCGATCCGCAGGGCCGGCTCGTCATCGATGCTGCACTGGGAGGCGCAGCGTCACCCCTGGCCGGCGCGCGCATTGTCGCCATCGACGGCGTGCCGGTCGACACGCTCGTGGCCAGCCTGGCCTCCCGCGTCCACGGCGATACCCCCGCGATGCGCATGGCCCTGCTGGCGCAGCGCTGGTGGCTGTACCACTGGAAAACGCTCGGCCCTGCGCAGCAGTACCGGCTCGTGATCGAACGCGATGGCCAGCGCAGCGAACTTGCTGTCCCCGGCAGCACGGACCAGCCGCGCATGCTACAGGACGAGGTCGACATCGCGCGCCTGTACCGGCTCGACACCGTGCCCGGCTGTTCGGCGGTCCTGACCGTCAACGCGTTCGATAGCGCTCACCTGGCAGATTTCGTCGCTTTTACCCAGGCCGCGTTCACGCGCATGCAGCAGGAACACATCAGGCACCTCGTCATCGACATCCGCGCCAACACCGGCGGCGACGACGTCATGTGGCTCGACGGCTTGATGCCGTATCTGGCAACGGCGCGTTACCGCACCGGCTCGAGCGCCGTCAAGCGCGTGTTGCGTGCCAACCCCGAGCGCGGCGAACAGGTCGGCCAGATCATCCACACGCAGATCGCCACGTGGCGCGAGCCGCAACCTGACCATCCCTCACGCTTCAACGGCAAGGTTGAGGTGGCGATCGGTCCGCTGACCTACTCGTCGAGCGTGCTGTTTGCCAATGTGATGCAGGACTTCGGCTTTGCCACCCTGGTCGGCACCGGCGGCGCGGCCAGGCGCAGCCAGTCGGGCGGCGTGTATGGTGTGCCGCTGCCGCAGTCAGGCCTGACGCTGTGGATACCGCGCTTCGTGCTCGATCCACCGGGCAGCGCACCGAAGGGCGCCCTGCTCAGCGCGCAGGCGCCGTGGAATCCGCGCGCCGCAACTGCATGTCCGACATTGTGACCGTACGCGTCTGCTCCGGCGAAACGGCCAGCAGCGCCTGCTCGATCTGGCGGTTGCGCAGGGCGCTGAAGACGACGCGGCCGACCGAACCCAGCACCATCGCAACGAACGCCGCCAGCGCTGCCCAGGGGCCACCGAACAACCAGGCCGCGGCAAGGACTGCAATACCGAGCAAGTACAGATCCAGCACCAGATCGAGGGCCAGGAACCAGGGGCTGTAGGTGAATCCGACAGTGGGCCTGGACAGGTCGCGCCAGCCCAATACCTTCTGCCAGTTACCCGGTTCGCTCAGCGCAACGGCATAGGTCGATCCTGCCGTGGGTGCGCGTTCGTGATCGAATACGACGGCGAACTCGCATTTGCCGCCCGCCTCAAAACTGAATGTCCCCGACTGGACGTCGAATACCCGCTCGAAGCGGACTGTCTCAATGTACATGTGTGTTCTCCCATGTTTGGCCTGCTCACTGCACCGTAACGCAGGCGAGGTGCGCTGTCCAGTAGGCAGGGCGATTCATGTATCTTTTCGTCAGCCGGGAATGCGGTTGACCAGCGCTTCGCCGCGCTCGAAGGCGCTGATGCTGTCGATGGTCGTGCGCATGATCTGGCCGATCGCCTCGACCGTGAAGAACGCCTGGTGGCCGGTGACGATCACGTTCGGGAACGACACCAGGCGCTGGATCACGTCGTCGAGGATGATCGTCGACGACAGGTCCTGGAAGAACAGGCTCGCCTCCTGCTCGTAGACGTCGATTGCCAGCCCGCCCAGCTGGCCGGTCTTGAGCGCCTGGACCACGGCATCGGTATCGACCAGCCCGCCGCGGCTGGTGTTGATCAGCACGCAGCCGCGCTTGACGCGCGCCAGCGCGGCCGCATCGACGATGTGGTGCGTCGCATCCAGCAGCGGGCAATGGAGCGAGACGACGTCGCTGCACGCCAGCAGCTCGTCCACGCCCAGGTAGCGCCCGCCCAGCGCCTCGAATGCCGGCGTCGGATACAGATCGTGTCCCACGAGCGTGCAGCCGAAACCGGCCATGATGCGGGCGAAGATCAGCCCGATCTTGCCGGTGCCGATCACACCGACCGTCTTGCCGTGCAAGTCAAAGCCCATCAGCCCGTCGAGGTCGAAGTTGCCTTCGCGTGTGCGCACGCTGGCGCGCGCAATCTTGCGGTTCACGGCCAGCAACAGGCCGACCGCGAACTCGGCGACCGAATTGGGTGAATAGTCGGTGACGCGCACCACCTCGATGCCGAGCCGGCGTGCGGCGGCGGCGTCGATATGGTTGTAGCCGGTCGAGCGCGTGGCCACGAGGCGCGTGCCCTGCCGCGCGAGGATCTCCAGCACGGCCGCGTCGACCGTGTCATTGACGAAGACGCAGACCGCCACGCACCCGGCCGCCTGGCTCGCCGTCTGCACGGTGAGGCGCTCTTCGATGAACAGCAACGCATGGCCGACACCGTCGTTGGCCTGCGCCAGCATGGTCTTGTCATAGCGACGTGCACTGAATACGGCTGTTTTCAAACGATTCTCCTGCTGGATGATGGTCAAGTTCTTATACGCCCTAGCGCGCGATAAGGACAGTCATACCGTCGCACGCTGTCAAAAGGACGGCGCGCAGGCCTACAAGCCTGTGTGAACTGACGCACAGAAGCAGAATGATGCAAATAAGACAATAAAATTGTTGAAATTAAAGCAAAATCGAGGAGTCGATCATGAAGCGTCATTTCTGCCAACTGTTGCTGCTGGCTGCCACCACGATGGCAGCGCCGGTCGCGTTCTCCGAGACCAGCATCGTCAAGTGCGTGGATGACGAAGGACGCGTGACATTGACCGATCGGCCCTGTGAAGCCGGCGCGACCACCGTGCGCATGGCAAGCGAGCCCGCCAATGACGGCGTGACCCGTGCCCACGCCCATCCCCTGGTGACCGAGGCCAGCGTACTGCCGCCACCGCGCGCGATGCAACGTACTTATGTTCCGGCCCCGCGTGCAGCTGCCAAACTGCTGGCCAGCGACGTCGCCACACTGAAGGCGGCGCGTGCCCAGTTCGTATTGAGCGACGTGCGCTCGACGGCGGCATTGGCGGTTCTGAACTGACCCTGAACGCAGAAAACTGTCGAAACAATTTACACTAAATCATTGATAAATCTGATCTCAATCAAAATACAGCGTTAAATCAATAACCTATTAATTATTGGAGAGTTGGCACGTTACTTGCACTACTGATAAGCACACACTTATCGGAGGTTATCTTGTCACTGCGCTCATACAAACAACTGTTCGTCGGCCTGTCACTTCTCGCCTGCGCCTCTGCCTTCGCCACGCCATTTACGTTTAACGTTGCAGGCGCGCAGAGTATCGGCGGGCTCGGTAACGCAGCAAACGACGTGTACGAAATCAATGTTGGCGCCAATGCGACCATCACCAGCATCAGCTATAACCTCAACATCACCGCCTTTGCCCCTAGCTGGTTGTCAGAAATGGGTTTCGCGTTTACCAATGGCGCGTTTACGGATGGCGTCCTTCTGAACCCGGGTCTTGGCCTTGACGAGGCAGGTACAGCGACGTTCGCGGAAGTGGTGGATCTGGTTGCCGAAGACCTGAGCTTCAGCGTCGATGCCGATGGCATCCTGCGCATCGAATTTTACGAAGACTTCAATGATGCGGGCATTTCGCCTGACGGCGTCTGGAATTTTGGCACCATCACGTTCAATACGGATGCCGTCGATGTTCCACCTGGCGGTGAAGTGCCGGAGCCGGCAAGCGGCCTGCTGATGGGCGCTGGCCTGGCGCTGATGGGCTATACGGCCCGCCGCCGCCGTAACGCCATCAAGACTGCAGCCTGAACGACCCTGCCTCGACTAGCCAGTCGCCCAGCATTGAGAGATGCCGTTCAGCGCAAACTGAACGGCATTTTTTATTGACTGAACGAGCTTCAGCAGACGTTGCCCGCTAGTGCAAGCGCGTGACGCTGGCCAGATGTGACGTCGGCGGCTTGTCCCACTCGCTCAGCAGCGCCAGCAACGCTGGATCCTGGATGAAGCTGGCGCTGGAGCGCCCTTCCAGGATGCGCTCGGGCGGCATCGAGCGCGCCACGACGAACCCTTGCACATAATCGACACCGATTTCCTGCAGCGTCTGGACCGTGGCGGCATCCTCGGCCCACTCCGCAATCGTCTTCATCCCCAGGTTCACGGCCAGGCTGACAATGGCCTCGACGATCGCCACGTTGGCCGGATGCGCATTGATATTGACGATGAAGTTGCCATCGATCTTGAGCACGTCCGCAGGCAGCTCTTTCAGGTACGAGAACGACGTGTAGCCGGCGCCGAAATCATCCAGCGCGACCTTCACGCCGAAGCCGCGCACCTGGTCGATGAAGCGGCGCGTGTTGTCCAGGTCGTGCAGGGCCACGCTCTCGGTGATTTCAAGGCACAGGCGGCTGGCCACGTGCACGTAGCGGCCGAGAATGTCGAACGTGTCCTGCACGAAGCGCTCGTCGTTGAGCGATGCGCCCGACAGGTTCATGCAGACGAAACGAGTATTGACCAGCTCGTCGTTGTGCTCGGCGATCCAGGCCAGCGTGCTCGTGAGTACCCAGCGGTCGATCATGCTCGCGCGCCCGCTTTTTTCGGCAGCGACAATCACGGCGCCGGCCGGCACGACGCGGCCATCGGGCTCGCGCATGCGCAGCAGCACCTCGAAGTTAAGGGATTCCAGCGGCGTGCGCAGCGACATGATCGGCTGCATTTCCAGCAGCAGGCCGTCGGTGGCGCCCGGGCCCGACAGGCGTTCGACCATGTCGAGTTCGGCGGCGCGCTGGCGGAATGCATCGGCATCGCGCTCGTACACGACCAGTCCGTCGCCCGTGCCGGTCTTGGCTTCGCGGCAGGCGCGGTCGGCGGTGGAGACGGCATCCTTCATCGGCATGCCCGGCACGACCTCGATCAGGCCGACCGACGCGCGCACGTGGAACGCCTTGTCCCCCACACGGTAGGGCGTGCTGCCAAGCCGGTCGACGATGCCGCGAATGATGATCGAGGCCAGCGGAATCGCTGTCTCGGGCATCACGATCACGAATTCGTCGCCGCCCACGCGGCCCAGTTGCTGGCCGCCGGCCAGCATCGCGCCCATGCGTTCGCAGACCTGCTTGAGCACTTCGTCGCCGGCGCCGTGCCCGAACAGGTCGTTAATCAGCTTGAAGCGGTCGAGGTCGACATACGCCAGCGCCATTGGCCGGCCGGCGGCCAGGCTTGCACTGGCATTGCTGAACTCGCGCTCGATGCCACGCCGGTTGAAGACCTTGGTCAATGGATCGTTGTTGGCCATGAAGCGCAGCTGCTCGGTAGCCTTGTGTTTCTCGGTGGTGTCCTGCAGCACGCCCTCGATGCGCGACCTGGCCAGCGTGGCACTGACCTGGAAGCGCTGGCCGCCTTCGCGGCTGGTCAGTTCCATCTCGGCTTCGACTTTTGCATGGACCTGCTCGTGCAGCGCGGCCCAGCTCGCTTCAGTGAAGTACTGGCGCCACGCCGTACGGCCCGCCATGAAGTCGGTCATGCCCAGCATTTTTTGCAGCGCCGGATTCACGCTCAAAAAGTGGCCGTAGATATCGAGCGTGAACAGGCCGACCGGCATCGCCTTGTACGCATGCTCGAGTTCTTCCTGCGCTTCCTGACGCTTCTCGGTTTCCATGCGCATCTGTTCAGCCACGGCCAGCGCCGCCAGCAGGCTCGATGCGAGCGCCGCGGTGACGCTGTTGATCACGCCCAGCAGCTCGCGCATGCCGAACGCGGCCGACGCGACTTCGGCCAGCGACGCCATGAAGGTGACGGCGAACGAGGCCGCGAACCAGGCCGCAACGCGCGTACGGGATTCGATGATGATCTTGAACAGGCCGATCGTCATCAACGAGAAGCAGCACGCAAGGATGCCCCACATCAGCGGCAGGTACATGCCATACGGGACGAGGATGGCGGCGGCCAGCATCGGCATGCACAGCCATTGCATGACGCGCATCGGCACCACGTAACGCATCTCGGCCAGGTGATCCTTCAGCAGCGCCTGGTATAGCGTCAGCGTCGCGATGCCGTACATCGTGAACGTGACGGCGCGGCTGCGCAGCAGCCAGTCGGACGGCACCGCCTGGCCGAGCCACTGGATGTCCCAGCCGGCCGACAGCGCCCCCACGCGCAGGTTCAGGATCAGCCAGCCAGCAAACATGACGTACACCGGCTGCCGGTTGATCAGTGCCGTGATCAGGATGAACAGCGCCAGCACGATCATGCCGCCGTCGAGCAGGCCCGACTTGCGGTGATACTGCTTAACCGACAGCACGTACTGCTCGATAGGCCACTGCACGACCGTCAGGCGCGCCGGGCCCGCGAACGTGCCGCGGCACAGCAACTGTCGCGGCAGCGGCGCGACGCTCAGCGCGAAGCCGGCCTTGTCGGCACTCAGCAGGCCGGTGCTGTCGCTGCGGCTGGCCGTGCCCAGCGGGGCCAGTGAGGCCGCATTCCAGCAGGCGATATCGAGCGCATGGCGCGACGGGAATTCAAGCACCTGTGCGCCCGGGCGCGGCATCGGCTCGACGACGAGCCAGACCGGCGCTTCGGACAGGTGGGTATCATGGGTGTTGGTCAGCGGACGCTCGCGCACCGGCCCGAGTGCGCTGGCAGGATCGAGCGTACCGGCCGGGTCGGCCAGCACGTGCATCGTCAGTGGCACGTCGCCGCTGGTGCGGTATTCGTCGTGCCAGAAAACGAGCGCAATCAGCGACACCACCGCGATCCCGATCGGGATGAGGTAGTAAGAAAATGTCTTCAGAATCAGTTCGACCGCCGCTTGCAACGCGGCTGGCAGCGAAGCACGAAACTGATGGGAAAGCTTGGGCATGAGCGGCCTTGGTAATACGCGTGACCACCGCGCAGACAACGACGGCCACTAAAGCGCAAGGATACAGCTTTAGCGTAGTGCCGTCATGCCCTTCGTAGTTGAACAATCGTCGGTTTCGCGCTGTGTAATGCGGCCTCAGGCGACCGCCAGTTGTTCCTGCGCCGGCCATTCCGCTACCGATGGAACCACAACAGGGCCGATGTCGATATCCGGGTGCACCGTGTTGAAGAAGAAGTCGAGCATCGGATGCCGCGCCTCGGTCCACCGTTGCTGGAAGGTGGCGATCTCGAAGGCCATCACGCGGTGCGGGATATTGCCGACATGGCGCAGCGGCACTAGGCCATCTTCCGGGAACACATCGACGAACAGCATCTGCTCGTATTGCCGGTCAACCGGCGGGCGGCCCGTCGCCACCGAGAAGTCGATGGCGTTGTCTTCGCAATACATGAAACACGCCTTGACCAGTGCAATTTTTACCATGCGCCCCACCCGCCCTTCATCGACGGCCAGCCGGGTAGCCTCGACCAGCCGCTTGCCCTGCAACCAGTCAGGCAGCACCACCGATTCTTCCACGCCCAGCGGCCGGTGCAGGTTGGTGCGGATGCGGGTACTGCCGATCGCCGTGCCGTCGAGCTTGGACTCGGCCAGCAGCACGATCGTGTCGGCATCGAAGTCAGCCGCTTCAGGCTGCGCCAGGGTGCGTGCGAAATCCGGCACATGGCGCGCATAGGCAGCATGCCGGATTTTCACGGCTTTGAGCAAGTCGGCCTGGGTCTGTACCCGGCGGATCGTGAACGGCAATCGTTCGGTCACGCTGCCGGCGACCGGGGGACGCACCGAACGTGGTCGCGACAGCGTGGCTGGGTGGATGACGGCGGCGGTGAACTGCTCCATGGCGGAACTCCTTGATTGATTGAGAGAAACAGAAATTAACTGGATTCAATTATCAATCCGCATACGGAGAATCTATTTACAGAGCAGGTGTACTTTTCACCTTCAGTTTGAATGAGCGAGAAACCGAGAAAAATGGCTGCGTCACGAGAACAATGTGCGTTGCATAATGGCGGCCGTTATCACAGCAGCCGTGCACTGCCCGAGACCCGGATCGGGCCGCCAATGTCATCGCCGAATTCCGCAGTAATGAGTGAGCGCATGCCCATGTCTTCGCCCTGCACGATGTCGATCCGGCCACCATGGGGCCAGCCGAGATCGCGCAGATAGCCGGCCAGCGCGGCCGTTGCAGCGCCTGTCGCCGGATCTTCCAGCACGCCACCGGAGGCAAAAGCGTTGCGCGTATGAAACAGATTATCGTGTTCGGACCACGCCAGCACGATCGTTACGAGGCCGTGGGCGTCCATCAGGGCCCGGCCCGCGTCGAGCGCGTACGCCATCGCCGCCAGCGCCGCTCGGCTGGACAGCGCCAGGAACAGGTGGTCAGCGCCGGCGTGGATGCACGCGGGCGGCAGGCGCGGATCGAGGTCGGCGTGCCCGTAGCCGAACAGCGCGAGCGCAGCGTCGAGCAGAGCAACCGGTGCGGGATGGCTGCGGGTGGGCGGCGACTGCAACGCCACCTGCATGCGCGCGCCGTCCTGCCGTCCCTCGACAGAGATGGCGGCGGCGTTGAGCGTCAGCGCAAAGCGGCCAGCGCCATGCCGGCGCGCCAGGGCGGCGCCCAGAGCAATGGTCGCATGACCACAGAACGGCACCTCGGAAGCGGGCGAAAAATAGCGCACGCGCCACCCCTCGCCTTCAGGCGCGGCAAACACGGTTTCGGAAAACCCCACGTCGCGCGCCATCGCGGCCATCTCGGCGGCCGGCGGCAAGACCGCGCCGATCCAGACCCCGGCCGGATTACCGCCCTGGCCGTGGTCGTCGAAGGCGGCGAGAAGTTCAATATCCTGGCGCATGGGTGCTTCCTCAGAGGTTGGAAACACCCATCATAGCGCCGGGCCGCTAGCGCCGGGCGTCGATGCGCGGCAGCAGCACGGCCAGGATGCCCAGCAGTGGCAGGAACGAGGCGATCTGATACACCTGTGCGATGCCATGCACGTCGGCGATGCTGCCCATCGCGGCCGCGCCCACGCCGCTGATGCCGAACATCAGGCCGAAGAAAATGCCCGAGATCAGGCCGACCTTGCCCGGCACCAGCTCCTGCGCGAACACGACGATGGCCGAAAACGCCGACGACATCACCAGCCCGATGATCACCGACAGCACGCCGGTCCAGAACAGGTCGGCGTACGGCAGCGCGATCGTGAACGGCGCCGCGCCCAGGATCGAGAACCAGATCACGCGCTTGCGTCCGATCTTGTCGCCAATCGGCCCGCCCGCGAACGTGCCCAGCGCCACCGATGCCAGGAACAGGAACAGGTACATCTGCGCGGTGCCCACCGGCAGCTTGAATTTTTCGATCAGGAAGAAGGTGTAATAGGTCTGCAGGCTCGCCATATAGATATATTTGGAGAACACCAGCAGCGCCAGGACGGCCAGCGCCTGGATCACCTTCTTGCGCGGCAGCGCCGGACCGGCATGCAGCGCCGCTTTCTTGACCATGTTCATCAGGTGGTGGCTGTACCAGCGGCTCACGCCCACCAGCACCGCCACCGCAACGAGCACCAGCAGCATGAACCAGGCAATCTCGGCTTGCCCGCGCCCGACGACGATTGCCGCCGCCAGCAATGGCCCCAGGGCCGAGCCGGCATTGCCGCCGACCTGGAACACCGACTGTGCAAACCCGAAGCGCCCGCCGGACGCCAGGCGCGCCACGCGCGAGGCTTCCGGATGGAAGGTCGATGAGCCCACGCCGATCATGCCGGCAGCAACCAGCAGCATCGGATAGCTGTTGGCCCACGCCAGCAACCCCACGCCGAGCAGCGTCACGCACATCCCGGCCGGCAGCAGGAACGGGATCGGCCGCTTGTCGGTGTAGAGGCCGATCCACGGCTGCAGCAGCGACGCGGTGCACTGAAACGTCAGCGTGATCAGGCCGACCTGGGTAAAGGTCAGGTTGAATTCATGCTTGAGCAGCGGGTAGATCGACGGCAGCACCGCCTGCACGCAATCGTTGAGCAGGTGGACGAAGGCAACCGAGAGAAGGATTTGCATGACCGCACCCGGGACGACCGGGGTGGTGGCGGAGGTGGTGCTGGACGGCGAGGAAGATGTGGACATGGACGACGCGGGTGGACAGAACAGTCCGACAGGATATGCGAAAAACCCTGATAACGTGTGACGCATTGGCATACACCACTGCCATATGCACGTCGTTCCCGCGCAGGCGGGAACCCAGTTTTGCACGAGCAGCCACCGGCTTGCGTATTGGCGGCCAGGCAAACGACTTGGGTTCCCGCCTCCGCGGGAACGACGGAGAGGGGCTTGCCGCTACAGGCGAGGTGCTACCCCGCCGGCACCAGCCGGATCGCCTGCCCGCCGCCCGGCGCCAGCACCATCTTGATGGTGTCGGTGCTCTTCACGGTGCGCTTCTCGATCACCAGGTCGAAACGGCGCTCGCTGCGGTAGTCGGCCTTGTCGCCATCGCGGTAGATTTCGGCCACATACGACTTGCCGGCATCGAGGAACGACAACGGCAGATCGAGCGTGCGCGCATTGCCATCGGTGACCGAGCCGACATACCAGGCGCTCGAGTTGCGGTCCTTGCGCGCGATGGTCGCGTATTCACCGACAGCGCCATGCAGCACGCGCGTATCGTCCCAGTCGGTCGGCACGTCGCGGATGAACTTGAACGCACCCGGATACCGGTCGTAATGCTCGATCAGATCGGCCGCCATCACCACCGGCGAGTAGATCACCACGAAGTTGGCCAGCTGCTTGGCCTGGGTCGAGTTGAACGGCTTCTTGTCCTTGCCCTCCAGGCTCAGGATGCCCGGCGTGTAATCGAGCGGGCCGCTGAGCATGCGGGTGAACACCAGATTGGCCTCGTGCTCGACGCTGTTGACCGGATTGCCCCAGGCGTTGTACTCCACGCCACGCGCGCCTTCACGCGAGATCCAGTTCGGATACGTGCGGCGCAGGCCCGTGTCCTTCACCGGCTCGTGCGTGTTGATCGCGATCTTGTAGCGCGCCGCATCCTCGACCACCTTCTGGTAGTGGCGCACGCCCTCTTGCGAATCCGTATAGCCGAAATGGACCTTGCCGTTCTTGCCCATGAACTGCGCGGCGCCGCCGTCGGTCACGTAGCCGGTCTTGATGCTGTCCACGCCGTTCTTTGCATACAGGCGCAGCGCTGCATCGAGCTGCTTCTCGTAATGCGCGATATTGCCGCCGGTCTCGTGGTGGCCGATGATGTGGACACCGCGCGCTTTGCCATACGCCGCCAGTGCTGGCAGGTCGAAGCGCGGGTTCGAGCGGGTAAAGTCCATGTCCGCGCCGTTGCCGGCCCAGTCGCTGTCCCAGCCCGGATTCCAGCCTTCGACCAGCACACCGCGGAAGCCGTGCTTGGCCGCGAAGTCGATGTAGCGCTTCGTGTAGTCAGTGGTCGCGCCGAGCCGGTCGCCCGCGGCCCAGGTTTTGGTTTCGAGGTGCATGTCCCACCAGACGCCAACATACTTCGATGGCTTGACCCACGAGACGTCGCCCAGTTTATTAGGCTCGTTCAGGTTCAGCACGAGGTCGGACATATACAGCCCCGCCGCGTCGCCCGCGATCTGCATCGTGCGCCACGGCGTCGTGAAACTCCCGGTGCGCACGACCGGCGCGCCACTGGCGGACGGCGTCAGGTGCGCGCGCAGGCGCTGGCCTTCGACCCGGCGCAGCCACATCGACGCGTAGTCGACCAGTGCCGCTTCGTGGAAGGCGATGTGCGTACCGTTTTCCATCTTGACCGTCATCGGCGTGTTGGCCATGCCCACTTCACGCAGCGGCGTTTTCTGGATCGGGTATTCGAGCGCCCAGACTTCGCCGGCCTGCTGCCACCAGGCGGTGGCCGGCTGCGCGACCACGAATTCGGTCAGCTCGTCAGCGATGTGCACGGCGCGGTTATTGGCCTGCTTCGGGAATTCGTAGCGGAAGCCCACGCCATCGTCGAACACGCGAAACACGATTGCCAGGCGCCGGCCATCCTTCTTCTGGTGCACGTCCACGCGCAGCTGGCTGTAGTGATTGCGCACCATGCGACGCTCGCCCCACGGCTGCTCCCAGGTGCTGTCATGGGCCGTGACGAGGTGACGTTCCATCGCGAAGCCGGCATCGAGCGGCTTGTCGCTGGCCAGCACGAAGCCCAGGCGCGACGGCGCGATGACCGGCTGGCCATTGCGCTCGACCTGGTACGACAGGCGCCCGTCCGGTGCGACCTGCAACGACACCTTGAGCACCTTGCCGGGCGACTCGACGGTGGCCATCAGGTCTTCGGCGGCGAACGCGCCGGTACTGATCACCATGCCCAGCGCCACGAGGCTCATCTTCAATAAACTGGTACGCATCCTTCGTCTCCTGTCTCGTCTTGTTTTCTGTTGCATTTTCAACCTGAAAGCGGTCGCCCCGGATAGTCCGGCATCGGGGATGCGCGGTCAATGTGCGGCTGAAGCGAATCTGAAGATTCGCTGCGGCGCCCGAAGCGCGGCGCACTGATACACTTCCGGCATGAAAATTCTGATGATCGAAGACGATCTGGCGATCGGCCAGGCCCTCTTGTCGGTGTTCCAGGACGAAGGCCACACGGCGGTCTGGCTGCGCCTGGCCCAGGGCGCGGCAGCGCGCATGCGCAGCGAATCGTTCGACGCCGTGGTGCTCGACCTGGGCCTGCCCGATGGCGACGGCACCGACGTGCTGCGCGCGCTGCGCGATGAGGGCGTGCGCCTGCCGGTCCTGATCATCAGCGCGCGCGACAGCCTGCAGGACCGCCTCAAGGGATTCGACCTGGGCGCCGACGACTACCTGATCAAGCCCTTCGAGATTCCCGAACTGCTGGTGCGCCTGCGCGCGATCGTGCGCCGCAGCCACGGCGCGCTCGAAGAAAACCTGTGGGTGGCGGGCGATATCGAGCTGGACGAAAACCGCATGCTGGTCACGCGCGCCGGCCAGAGCGTCACGCTCTCGAAAACCGAATTCGCGCTGCTGCTCACGCTCATGAAGCAGGCCAACCGCGTCCTCACGCGCGTCGAACTCGAACGGCGCGCCCTGCCCTCCGGCGAAGGCCAGAGCCAGACGCTCGACGTGCACATCTTCAACCTGCGCAAGAAAGTGGGCGAAGGCGTGATCCGCACCGTGCGCGGCGTCGGCTACATGGTGCAGCGTGACGTTTAGACAGTCCTCGCTGTTCCGGCGCCTGATGTTCAGCTTTGCCGGCGTGATCGTCAGTGTCGCGATCATCGGCGTGCTGTGGATGTTCTACGAAGCCAAGGTCACGCAGCGCACGCGCACCTTCAGTGAAAACAAGGCGCATACGCTCAACATCCTGTCGCATCTGGTGGACACCGGCGCCCGGCCCGAGCGCATGCTGCCGGCGCTTGCCGCGATCGAGGTGAACCGCGAGCGCATGTTCAGGGAGCTCGATTACCACTCGCGCGTGCGCGTGCGGGTCTGGCTCGATGGCCGCCTGCTCTACAACTCGATGCCGCAGCTGCCGGACGTGCTGCCCGAGGTGGCCGCGCGCGGCGCCTACGCGTGGGTGCGCTGGACGGCGCATGACGCGGCCAACCGCATCGTCGTCGAGCGCCGCCACGAAGTCGACGACGAGTGGATGCTGACTATATGGGGCGTGAGCTTTTTACTGTCGTCGACCTTTTTCAGCCTGCCGCTGCTGTTGATCCCGGCGTGGCTGATCGTCGGCATTGGCCTGCGCCCGCTGCGCTCGATCGCATCCAGCATCGCCCAGCGCACGGATGCCGACCTGACGCCGCTGCCCGACTCGAAGTACAAGGAACTCTCGCCGCTGGTGGTAGCGATCAACGGCCTGATGCACCGCCTCTCTCAGCGCATCGAACACGAACACGAGTTCCTGACCGACGCTGCGCACGAACTCAAGACGCCGCTGGCGGCCATCCAGATCAACGCCCACGTCTTGATGAGCCGCGCCGGCGCCGAGATGGCCGAGCGCTGCGCCGAGCCGGCGGCCGGCCTGCGCAGTGGTGTTGCGCGCGCGACGCACACGGTGCATCAGTTGCTGGCGCTCGAGCGGGCCCGGGCCGAACCGCAGGTGGCGCAGGCGTGCCCGCTGACGGGTGTGGCCGACTTCGTGCGCGAGCGCGTGGCGACCGCGGCGCACCTGGCGGTGCAACGCAATATCGAGATCGAATTCGACGCCGCGCCGGACGCTGGCGGCGCGCTGCCGCTGCATCTGGAAAGCATGGCGTCGGCGGTCGACAATTTAATCAGCAACGCGATCAAGTATTCGCCGCACGACGGCCGCATCACCGTGCGCCTGACACGCTCCCCTTCCGGCTACCGGCTGGCGATCTGCGACGGCGGGCCGGGGATTGCGCCGGATCTGCGCGACAAGGTGTTCGAACGGTTCTACCGGGTGCCGGGGCAGGAGCAACTGGGTTCAGGGCTGGGGCTGGCGATTGCCGAACGGGGCGCGGCAAGGAACGGCGGCACGATCTCGCTGGAAGATGGCGAGCATGGACGCGGCGTGTGCGCGACCATCACGTTCACTGGCGCCGTGGGGTAATTTTCCGGGCGGTGCCTACAGCCAGCCAACGCGCTTCAGGCGCCGGTGCAGCAGCGCGCAACCGGCGACGATCCCGAATAGTACCGCCGGATAACTCCAGCGCCAGGCCAGCTCCGGCATGTGCTGGAAGTTCATGCCATACAGGCTGAACACCATCGTCGGCACCGCCAGGATCGCGCCCCAGCCGGCGAGGCGCTTGACGACGTCATTCTGGCGGATCGTCACCTGCGCCAGCGAGACCTGCATGGCGGCATTGATCATCTCGCCGATCCGGTCTGCCGTCTGCGTCACGCGCGCGACATGGTCGAGAATGTCCCGGTAATAGATGCGGTTTCCGGCCGGGATGATGTCGCCGTGAAAACGCAGCAATTCGTTGCAGATATCGATCAACGGCGCAGCCGCTCCATGCACCGACAGCAGCTCGTTTTTCAGGTTGTAGAACTCTTCCAGGTTGTCCGACGATGGATTCGGCAGAAACAACGCCTTCTCCACCTGGCGGAAGCGGTCCTGCAGCATGTCCATGCATGGCTGGTAATGGTCGACGATGAAATCGATGATCGTGTAGAGCACGTACCCGGGGCCCGTCGCGAGTTTGGCCGGCACGCTCTCGGCGCGTTCGCGTACCGCGCGATACCCGTTGGACGTGCCATGCCGGATCGTCATCACGAAGCGCGGCCCGACAAACACGTGTGTCTCGCCGAAATGGATCGTCTGCTCGACCAGCGACACCGTATGCAGCACGACGAACAGGTTCTCGCCATACTCTTCGATCTTGGGCCGCTGGTGCGCCTTGCGCGCGTCCTCCACCGCCAGGTCGTGCAGGTCGAATTCGTCCTGCACCATGCCCATCAGTTCCTTGTCTGGCTCGAACAAGCCGAGCCAGACAAAGGTGTCGTCGTCTTCCAGCGCGACGCTGATGTCCTCGATCCGGATCTCTTCCAGCTTGACGCCCTTGCGATACACGGTGCAGTTGATGCGCGCGGCCACTTCATTCACGGACCGGCTCCTGCAGTGCGCGCAGGCCAGGGTTGCGCCCTGTGGCGATGTCTCGTCGGATAGTCATGCAGTCTCGTCGTGCAAATTGATCGTGGCCGCGATTCTACGCAGCGCCGCGTAAAAATTTTGTTAAAAATAGAGTGAAACTGTCAGCACTCCGTTCCCTGCGCCGGACGGTGCAGCAGGTCCAGCCGGCGCACGAATTCGCGCAGCACGATCCGGTACAACTCGTCCCCGAGCACGCTGTCTTCGGCGCCGGCGTCGATATTCGGGTTGTCGTTCACTTCGATCACCACCGGCCCGCGCGACGTCATCTTCATGTCCACGCCATACAGGCCGTCGCCGATCAGGTTCGCCGCGTGCAGCGCGTGGGCCAGCAAGTCGGCCGGTGCCTCGTCCAGCGGCACGGCGCTTGCCATGCCAAATTCAGCCTTGCCATTGGCATCGCGCTTGGCGACCTGCCAGTGGCCCTTGGACATCCAGTATTTGCTGGCGAAGATCACCTGGCGATTGAGCACGCCAATGCGCCAGTCGAATTCGGTGAACATGTATTCCTGCACCAGGATCAGCGCCGATTGCTGCAGCAGTTCTTCGGCCACGCGGGCGAATTCAGCCGCATCCTTTACCTTCATCACGCCGCGCGAAAACGCGCCATCGGGGATTTTCACCACCATCGGATAATCGATCTGTGCCTCGATCGCGGCCAGCGCTTGGGCGTCGGCGTGCTGCAGCGTGAAGGTGCGCGGTGTGGGCACCCCGTGCAGGCGCAGCAGGTCGGCCAGGTACACTTTGTTGGTGCAACGCAGGATCGATCCGGCGTCGTCGATGACCACCAGCCCTTCGCTCTCGGCCTTCTTGGCAAACAGGTAGGTGTGATGGTTGACAGCCGTGGTCTCGCGGATGAATAGCGCATCGAACTCGGCCAGGCGCGCAAAGTCCTGGCGCCCGATCAGTTCAACCGTCAGGCCCAGTTCGCGCCCTACTGCGCCAAGTCGGGCCAGCGCCCCGGTGTTACTCGGCGCCAGCTCTTCATCGGGATCGTGCAGCACGGCGATGCGGTAGCGGTAGCGCCGCGCGCCAGGCGCCGGCTGCGGCAAGCCGGTGAATGCACCCAAGGCCGCCTCGCAAGCCGCGCGGCCATGCTCGCCCAGTGCCTTGAGTCCCTGGGTGCGGATTGCCGCGATATGCCACGCTTCGCCGCGCTCGTCGCCGCGCGCAAATTCGACCCGCATCAGCGGCGCCGGAAAGGTCTCGAAAATGCTGCGCGCCACCGCCGACAGCGGCGTGTAGTCGGTGCGGCCGAACCGGATGTCCATTGAAAACTCGACCGGCATCGGGGCGCTGCCGTCGGCGCCCAGCACATCATTCAGGGCGCGATCGAGTTCTCCCGTATCAAGCGAATAGATCGCCTTGCGCGACAAGTCATTGATCGTCTTCACCGACGGCAGCACCTGCTGGCCGCGCGCCTGCGCCATCAGCGAGCAGTAGTAGCCGGCCGACAGGTATTTGTAGCTGCGGCACAGGTTGATGACCAGGATGTCTGCGTCCGGCACAGGGTTGGCCAGGAAGTCATCGGCTTCGATGACGGTGCAACCGGGGCGCGAGGCGCGCCAGTCGCCGGCACGGTCGACGATGATCAGGAAGGTGGGCCCATCAGGTTCGGGTTCGGGTTCGGCAGGCGCTGCCTGGGTCGCCGTGATGGCGGGGGAAATCATGCGAAGCGTAGTCATTGACGGTATCGGAGTTGATCGGGGGTGGATCGAAACGCTCGCCTGGCTCGATGGCCGGCGCTGTGCAGACTCTAGCGACTGGACCGTAAAAACCGCGTAAAGAAAGCGGCCCAACGCGACAAGCCCGCGTAAATGACGCGCTCATCACCTCGCGCAGGTTTCATGCAGGCCGGTCGGGGCGCAGCAAGGCCCACAACTGAACATCGATCGCTTTTTCATCGACACGCCAGCGCGCGCGCAGCAGCCCTTCGCAGCGAAATCCAAGACGAGCCAGGAGCGCCGTCGATGCGTCGTTGCCGGGGATGACTTCAGCTTCGATGCGGACCAGGCCGAGCGCATCGAAACCGTACGCCATCAGCGCGCGCACGGCTTCGCCGGCCAGGCCCTGCCCCCAGTACGGCCGCGCCAGCAGATAGCCGAGCGTGGCGCGACGATGCTGCGGATGGATGTCGAACAGCGCGCAACTGCCTGCCAGGCCGCCGTCGCTGCGGCTGACGATGACCATGTGTAGCCCGCCGCCCCTGGCGCGGTCAGTCTGCGCTTCGGCGATCGCCGCGTGCGCTTGCTCGGGGCATGTCCACACCGGGTGGCTCCAGTGGCGCATCACTTCGCGGTCGCCATACAGCGCCAGCAAGCCGTGGGTGTCGGCGTCCGTCGGCACGCGCAGGCAGAGGCGCGGTGTCACCAGGCTGGTGGGGTCGATCGGGGTCATGTCGTGGCTCGCTTCGCATTGGAAAAGCGCGCAGCTTAGCCCTGCCCCGCAGGCCGCGACAGGGCGCGTTTACACGGCATTGACGGAGGCGCCCGCCCCTTTTGTCCTGTTTTTACGGGCGCCCCGCTATGCTGGCGAACATCGCATCAACTTCGGAAGGGTTTCAATGATCATCGCCATCGTCAACCAGCACGGCACCCCGGAGCGCACCGTCGTGGCGCGCAACCTGGCGGTTCTGCGCGCACGCAGCGGCAGACGCGTATGCCTGATGACCACCGCCGCAGGTGCGGACAGCGACTGGTGCAATGACCGCAGCAGCGGCGGCGTGCGGCCCTGGATCGACACGCGCCACGTGGGCAGTCGCGCCGTCGAAACGCGCCTGGCCGCGCTGCGCCCGCTGTTCAACGACATCCTGATCGACGCCGGTGCGCGCGATACCGACGGTTGCCGCTGCGTGCTGGCAGCCAGCCGCCTGGTGGTGGTCCCGGTGCGAGGCGGCGCGCTCGACCTCGACCTGCAATACCGCCTGCTGGCCCGGTTGAACGGTGCGCGCGTATTGAATCCTGGCCTGCGGGTGCTGTTCGTCGCCGTCAGTGGACAAGCCGGGCCGGACGCCAACGAGCGCGCCGCCGTGCTCGCGCACGTGAGTCGGGTGCAGAACGCCACGCTGGCATCGACCATCCTGCACGCACCGGCCACCTTCGATTATGGCCTGGGGCGCTGCGTGTCGGATGCGGCGGCGTGCGACCCGGACGCCGCCGCCGAAATGCAGGCGCTGTACGACGAGGTCTATGCCACGCTGCCGACGATGACGCATTCGATGGAAGCGCAGATGGGCGCGGGTCATGCGCTCTGGCGCTGAAGGTGCTGACACCGTGTTTACGCGCGGCGCGCCACTATTTGCAGTTTATTTATACGCCATACCGCAACGCGAAGGAGATGGATCATGCGGCATGCAACGTCCAATGATCCGGCCACGCGACGCGCAGCAAACGTGACCACTCAAGCCTTCGCGGATAGTGCCATCAGGCTGGCAACACCGCACGACATCGCGGCCTTGGTGGCCATTGAAAACGCCAGCTTTCCCGGCGACCGGCTCGACCGGCGCCGCTTTCGCTACCTACTCAGACAGGCCAACAGCGTGACCTTCGTCGACGTGGACGGCGCCGCCGTGCGGGGCTATATCCTGCTGTTGCTACGGAATGACTGGCGGGGTGCGCGGGTGTATTCCATCGCCACGCATCCGGCCCATTTGGGCTGCGGCGTGGCCGCACGCCTGCTGACTGCGGCCGAGCGCTGGGCTGCGGCCCACGGCTGCGTGGAAGTGCGTCTCGAAGTCCGGTCCGACAACACCGCCTCGCTCGCGCTGTTTCACAAGCGCGGCTACGTCGCTTTCGGAAGCCATCGTGCTTACTACCACGACGGCATGGATGCGCTGCGGCTGCACAGGACGCTGGCGCTGCAACCTTGAGTTTCGCTAGACAGTCATGCAGCGCCCAGCTGGGCCATTGCGCGATGATACTTCTCCGTCCTCGCTATGTCGGCAGCTGTAGGCGCCGCGATGCGAGCCAGGTCAGCATTGTCCTGGAGGTCCGCATGTTTCACGCGCCTGCCAATCGGGTTCCTGGCTGCTCGCGCAACAAAGGCCTCGTATGTTTCATCGTCTCGCCGCGTCACAGAATCCAATGCCTCAAGAATGTAGCCGGGAAAGCCTTCAGCCGCGAGCTGGTCAAGGGTGAGATCGGTATCCTCGATCACATCGTGTAGGATTGCGACGATGCGCTCGGCGTCGTTGGACATCGCCTGCATGACACGCAGTGGGTGCTCCATGTACGGACGGCCTGCCTTGTCTACCTGACCGGCGTGCTGTTTCTCTGCAATCGCCATTGCGCGTTCAAGGAGAGCTTGGAGTAATGTATCTGTCTTCATCGGTTGTTCCTTAAATCAATGCTTACTGCTGCTCGACGTTCTGCCAGCACGTATCCATCTTGATCGTCAACTTCAAGTATTTACCAACATCGCCATGCCGCTGGCCGATGTCATCTTCAAAAATTCCACCTTTCGGGTTAATACCCATGCGAAGTTGAGACGTGCATACGGCCCACCTGGGTTCAGACCGGCCACAGGTTTATTCGAGCATGCTGTGGAGTGAGTATGCCATTCCTAGCACTGGCTACTCCATACTTGTACTGATTCAAAACCGCAATCTTTAAGCGCTGTAATTGCTTCTTCTGCACATTTTTTATTCCGAGCTATAAAAAATGAAGTTTTACCTGAGAGAACGTTATCTATCGCTGCCTTTGCTTCCGATAGACCTAGGCCAGATTTTTCTTTTACCAACCGTATTGCGCGTATCTTATCGACTGTTGGATTACAGGCCAAAATCTTTACCTTGTCGGTTGGCGCCCCATATGGATCGCCACATGCGTCGAATGCTTTTAAATAGTGATCCACCGAAAAACCTGAACCTGTCTCGAAGATTTCACCACTTTCACGGCTAATCAAAACCGGGCCGTTCCCTACGAAAATGTCTTCAAACCTGCCAGTCTCAATGAATTTTTTATTTTGGTAGAAAAATATGAAGCAGCGTGGGTACTCACGCGATGCACTTTCCATCAAGGAACAATCAGGCCTCGATGCTAACACTTTACGTTCGAATATTTCTCTCGCATCATCAAGGTTCATTATGCCTCTCCACTGGTCAGCGACATTCACTTTGGGCTCAATTGCCACCGTTTGCTCTTGGCCGATTCCTGCCTGTCGCGACCGGCTGGTTCCGACCCGAATCGGACACTTGCACGGCTACCCAACTAATGCTCGTCTACCAGTGAAATAAGTAATTCCCCAACACCTTCCTCTTCAAGATTGTCATCAAGAATGATATGAATTCGACGGTGAGGAAAGGAAGCAGCAGCGCTGGCTGTCCATGTCTTTTCAAGAAATCGGCCCAGCTCACGAATTTCGTCGCCCGACTGTTCGTCAGCATCGCAGAACATAGTCGATAGATCGATGACGTTCATAAACACTTGAGCATTACGGTCATCGGATCCTTTCCTCAATTCGTCGAGGCGCTCCTGCGTGAACAAATCCGCTAAATAGAGGCGGTCTTGGACCTCTACAAACTCTGGAAAGATGAGCCGAGCGTATGCAGTGAACTGTGTAAAAGAACCAGTGTTGATGATCCAATCTAATGAACTTATGCCACGTCCGCTGTTCCACGTGGCAAGTTCAGCAGCGAATACTTTGGAAGTTTGCATGATGCTTTCCTCGATATAATGTACCGGATGTACCGAGCACTCGACTGGGTTGGGATCGTCCGCTTTTGGCCGAAATTGGCTGGTCGCTGTCAGGCCGGTTTCGACCCGAAGCAGACATAGGCGACCGTCAGGACGCTGGCAAACTGTCCGGTTCCATCAACAGGAAAATCGAGTGTCCCTCTCTCCCTGGTCCATGTGCTAAAGACTGAAGATGGAGAAGAAAACCTGCTAAATCAATTGGGTTAGTGTCGAGTGGTTTCCATGGCAATAGCTGTGCCCAACGCGCGCCAGCATCCATCAATTCCTCAGCCGAAGCGTCTCTAACTGTAACCTGCAGACAGTCACTGAGTTCACGGAACGGTTCAAGGGATAACGGTACTGGTTCAGCGGAAAACTCAGCTGTTCCCGTGAGTGCCTCACCTAGCGAAATAAGCGCACTAGCATCGGGCATTGTAATGCCAGTACAGGCAAATCGATCACATGCTTCTTCTAAGCTGCAAATAACGATCTGCTCTCTTTTGCATCCGAAAAAATCGACTTGGATCATCTGTGCGTCTATGGTTTCATTGTCCGAAAAGCTACATGGGGATTTAGGACCGCTTTTGGCCGAAAGCAGAAGTTCGCCAGGGCATGTCCGCCTTGGCCTCTTATGTGAAACTTTAGTGTTTTTTGTCGAACTTTATTGCTCATCCGCATGAGTGCCGCGTGGCTATAAAGAACAATGATTTCACATTGTTTCCGATTCAGCCTTGCACTAAAAACGGCAACACCCGTTCAAGCAGCATATCCGGCGCTTCTTCGGCAATGTAGTGCCCGCACGGCAGCGCCCCACCCTGCATATCGGCGGCCACCCGCTGCCACTCCGCAAGCGGATTAAAACAACGCCCGACCACGCCCTGCTCGCCCCACAGCACCATCAGCGGCAGCGCCAGGTGCTTTCCGGCATCGCGGTCAAGCCGGTCGTGCTCAAGGTCGATCGTCGCCGCAGCCCGGTAATCTTCGCAGATGCCGTGCGCGGCGCCCGGCAACGCCAGGCAGCGCTGGTACTCGGCCAGCGCACGCGGATCGAACGGCGCCAGCCCAGCGCTGCGCTTGCCCATCACGTCCCGCACGTACGCAGCCGGATCGGCCTCGATCAGACGCTCGGGCATTGGTGCCGGCTGGATCAGGAAGAACCAGTGCCAGTAGGCGCGCGCAAACGTGTCCGATGTCTGCTCGTACATCGCGAGTGTCGGCGCGATGTCCAGCAGCGCCATCCGCTCGACGGCCTGCGGATGGTCCAGCGCCAGCCGGTGCGCAACGCGCGCGCCGCGATCGTGGGCCAGCACGCGGAAGGTGGCAAATCCCAGTGACTGCATCACCGCCACCATGTCGGCCGCCATCGCACGCTTGCTGTAGTTGGCGTGGTCCGGCGCACCCTGCGGTTTGGACGAATCGCCGTAGCCACGCAGGTCGCAGGCCACGACCGTGAAGTACTCGGCCAGGCGTGGCGCGACGCGGTGCCAGATGGCGTGCGTTTGCGGGTGACCGTGCAGCAGTAGAAGCGGCGGGCCGGAACCACCGACGATGGCGTTGATGGTAACGGTCGGATCGATCTCGACTTGCAGGGCGCGAAAATGGGGGAACAGGTCTGTCATGGTGTCTCGTGATTGGTCTCGTGATTCGTCTCGTTACTGGCGTGTTGCTATGCAAGCTTGATGGGTCTCGTAGCGCCACCACTATACAAGCCGGTGCCCCTGCAGTGCGGCGGCACGCTGCATTCTTGCCGCGCGTTCTGCTGCGTGCGCCAGCGCCTCGCGGCGCAGCCGGGCCGCAACGCGCAGCGTCCCGATGCCGCCTGCAATCAGCATGATCGCCAGCGCCACAAACAACCACTCCGCGGGATTGATCCCATCCGCGTAGACGACGGCGCGCCCGGGCTGGCCGGGCTGATAGCGGACCGTGATCGGATCACCCGGCTGCTGGTGGGCGAAACGCGCCTGCATGACGGCGTGCGCGCGGTCGCACTGCACACCGCTCAACCACGACGTGGCCTGGCGCCTGCCGGTAAATTCCCGGCCGCCCACAGTGTAGCGATAGCGCAGCTGTATGCACCATTGGGTCGAGCGGCCTGTGGATTTGTAGAGCGTGCTGCTGGTGATCTGCGCCCGCGCCTTTGGCCAGTCCCAAGCCGCGTACTTGTCGAACAAGGTCACGCACATGAACACGCTGATCGCCATGCCGGCGAGCAGAAATCCCCATCCGAGGAGTGAATGAAGCTGGGGGTCCGGTGGAAATGTGGGCTCGGCCCGGGGCGCTGATGTTGGCTGGCTCATTGCTTGGAGGGGCTGGATCGTGGTGCCATCGTGCCGTGAATCCGGCGCGCTGGCAATCACGCTCCATCACCTTATGCAGCAGGCATCGGCATGCGCTCGCTCGCGCGTTGCGTACCGCACTTACATGAACCTGACATCCCGCCATTGTTGTAATTACGTCATTCGCGATTAGCACGAATTGACACCATGGCAAGCGCTGAGCAGTATGGAATGGAGGTCCCGGCCTCGCCCTTCCCAGTGGAACACCCGCGTTTGAATATCAAAGGATTGCACCATGCAGAGAGCCAAGACGGAAAAGACAGCAGTTGCCCTTGCCATTGCCGCGCTGTGCGCAGGCTTTGCCCACGCCCAGGAGGCGCCGCAAGCCGAGACCACCGCAGCGTCCGCGACGGTCGTCGTCACCGGTACCCGGGTGGCCAACCGCACCGTGCTCGATACCACTGCACCGGTCGACGTGATCTCGGCCGAGACCCTGAAGAACTCGGGCAGCACCGAACTGACGCAGGCGCTGTCGATGGCCCTGCCTTCGCTGAACTTCCCGCGCCCGGCGCTGACTGACGGCACCGACACGATCCGCCCTGCCACCCTGCGCGGCATGTCGCCTGACCAGACCCTGGTGCTGGTGAACTCCAAGCGCCGCCATGCCTCGTCGCTGGTGAACGTGAACGGCTCGATTGGCCGCGGTTCGGCGGCGGTCGACCTGAACACCATCCCCACCGCGATCGTCAAAACGGTCGAGGTGCTGCGTGACGGCGCTGCGGCCCAGTATGGCTCAGACGCGATCTCGGGCGTCGTCAACATGCGCCTGCGCACTGACCGTACGGGCGGCGAAGCGACCGTCAATTACGGCGCCAACAAGACCGAATACGATCTGTACAACGCAGCGCCGCCGGCCGGCGGCACCTGGACCGCCCCGGCCTCGCGCAAGCGCACCGATGGCCAGACTGCCACGGTCAGCATCTGGAAGGGCCTGGCGCTGGGCGAGACCGGCTACCTGACGATCGCCGGCGAATTCCGCGACCAGAACCGCACCGAGCGTGCCGGCTACGACATGCGCCAGCAGTACGCGCTGGTCAACGGCGCCTTCGATCCGCGCGAGAACACGATCAACCGTTTCAATGCGTGGACCGGTGAACCCGACATGAAGCAGTCCACGCTGTTTGCCAACGCGGGCAACGACATGGGCGGCGGCGTCAAGGTGTACGGCTGGGCGAGTTACCAGGACCGCGATGCTACATCGGCCGGCTATGCCCGCATTCCGCAGGACGCGCGCAACATCCAGTCGATCTACCCGGACGGCTTCCTGCCATTGATCTCGCCGACCGTGAAAGATTTTTCGGCCACCGGCGGCGTGACCTGGGTTGCCGGCGCATGGGACATGGATGCCTCGCTCGGCTACGGCAAGAACAAGATGGAGTACACCATCGAGAACACGCTGAACCGCTCCCTTGGGCCGACCAGCAAGACCGCGTTTTATGCGGGTGGCTATTCGTACGACCAGGCGGTGCTGAACCTGACCGGCGTGCGCAGCGTCGAGATGGCGTCGTTCTCGTCGCCACTGAACGTGGCCGTGGGTATCGAAGCGCGCCGCGAAGGCTATGAGCTGTTTGCCGGCGAAGAGCAGTCGTACAGCTTTGGCGGCGCGCTGCTGCCGAACGGGACGCCGACGGCGCCGGGCGCCCAGGTGTTCCCGGGCTTCCGGCCATCGAATGAAGTCGACGCGCACCGCAACGCGATTGGCGCCTTTGTCGATCTGGAAGCGAATGTCACGCCCGAGCTGCTGGCATCGGTGGCCGTGCGCGGCGAGCGCTATTCGGACTTCGGCAACAGCCTGGCTGGCAAGCTCGCGCTGCGCTACGACTTCAACCCGAACTTCGCCGTGCGCGGCGCGATCCAGAACGGCTTCCGCGCGCCCTCGCCGCAGCAGCAGAACTTCACCGCGACCTCCACCAACTTCATCAACGGCGTGCCGTTCGAGATCACCACCTTCCGCCCGGACGATCCGGTCGCCGTCGCGCTGGGCGCCAAGCCGCTCGACGCCGAGAAATCGATCAATGCGTCGCTCGGCGCCGTGATGCGCCTGGGCGCCGTCAGTCTGACGGTGGATGCCTACCGCATCGACATCGACGACCGCATCATCCTGTCCGAAAACCTGACGCAGACGAACGTGCGCAACTACATCGCCAGCCAGGGCTTCATCGGCGTGGGCGGCGGGCGCTTCTTCATCAACGGCGTCGACACCACCACCAAGGGCGTCGACATCGTGCTGAGCATGCCGTACAACGCCGGCGATGCGGGCAAGCTGGACTTCACGCTGGCCGCCAACTTCACCGACACCAAAGTGACCAAGACGCCGACGACGACGCAGCTCTCGAGCCTGAGCCCGGCGCCCGTGCTGTTTGATCGCCTCAACGTGCTGTCGCTTGAAAAAGGCCAGCCGAAGAACAAGGTCAGCGCCAACGTGAACTGGAAGCTGGGCCAGTGGGGCGCGACGCTGCGCGCCACGCGCTACGGCGAAGTGCTCTCGCCGGGCACCACGGCGGCGTTCGACTTCGAGATGGGCGCCAAGACCACGGTCGACCTGGAAGGCCGCCTGGCAGTCACGCCGAAGCTGACCCTGGCGCTGGGCGCGGACAACGTGTTCGACCAGTATCCCGAGACGCAGCCGCCATCCATCAACACCACCGGCAATACGCCGTTCTCGACGTATGCGCCGTTCGGTCGTGCGGGCCGCTATATCTACGGCCGCGCCACCTACGCGTTCTGACCTAGCGTTCCAGCACCTCGCCCAGCCTGTGGGCGAGGAAATCCACCAGCGCCGCCACCCGCGGCGCGAGTGCACCCTGCTTGTAGAACACGGCCCACACGGGCTGTGTCCACGGCAGGGTGTGTTCTTCCAGCACCGGCACCAGCCGCCCCGCCGCGACATCCGCGCGCGTCAGAAAATCCGACAGCGATGCAATCCCAGCGCCATGCAGCGCCAGCTGCCGCAGCGTCTCGCCGCTCGACGCCACCACCTGCGGCGTGATCGTCCAGCCTTCGCCGCCCTTATGGCGCAGCGGCCAGGTATTCAATAACGCCGGCGCCGTGAAGCCCAGCGTGCGATGCCCGGCCAGCGCCGCGGTGTCAGGCGGGGCACCATGACGTTCGAGATAGGCAGGTGAGGCCAGCACGCGCAGCCGCGCCGCGCCCAGGCGGCGCGCATTGAGCGTCGAATCGGGCAGCGCGCCGATGCGGATCGCCAGGTCGGCCCGCTCTTCGATCAGGTCGACATAGGTTTCGCCGCTGACCAGTTCCAGCGCGATCAGCGGATACGCATCCAGGAATTCGGCGACCAGCGGCGCAAGCAAGTGGCCCAGCGCTGGCGTGGCGGCATTCACGCGCACCAGGCCCGCCGGCTGCGAACGGCGCGCAGCCGCTTCGGCCTCGGTGTTGGCCAGGTCGGCCAGGATCGTCCGCGCCCGGCCCAGCAGCCAGGTGCCCTCTTCCGTCAATTGCAGGCGCCGCGTCGTGCGCTGGATCAGCGTCATGCCCAGGCTGCCCTCTAGGCGCGAGATGGTGCGCGAGACGCCCGACGGCGTCTGCCCCAGGCGCTCGGCAGCGCGTGAAAACGAGCCCGCATCCATGACTGCCGAAAACACAATCAGCGCATCCACGTCGATCATTGATGACTCCGAATCAAAAGTCCATTGTAGCCGGACCTGTTTTTCCGGGCTGGCAAAGACGGCACACTGCATGCCTGCCATCTCTGAGAAAGTACACCATGCCACTCGCACTCTGGGCGCTCGCATTGAGCGCTTTTGCCATCGGGACAACCGAATTTGTCATCGTCGGCCTGATCCCCACCATCGCCGCCAGCCTGCAGGTGTCGGTGCCCTCGGCGGGCCTCCTGGTCAGCCTGTACGCATTGGGCGTGGCCATCGGCGCGCCCCTGCTCACGGCCATGACGGGCCGCGTGCCGCGCAAGCAGCTCCTGCTTGGCCTGATGGTGCTGTTTACGATCGGGAATCTGGTGGCCTGGATGGCGCCGGACTACACGGCACTGATGGCCGCGCGCGTGCTCACGGGCCTGGCGCACGGCGTGTTCTTCTCGATCGGTTCGACCATCGCCACGAGCCTCGTGCCGAAGGAAAAAGCGGCCAGTGCGATCGCGCTGATGTTCACCGGCCTGACCGTGGCGCTGGTCACCGGCGTGCCACTCGGGACCTTCATCGGCCAGCACTTTGGCTGGCAGGCGACGTTTCTCGCGGTGTCGCTGCTGGGCGTGATTGCCGTCATCGGCAGCGCTATCCTGGTGCCATCCGATATCGCCGGCAGCAAGCCAGCGCCGCTCTTGATACAACTGGCGGTGCTGAAGAAGCCGCGCCTGCTGCTGGTGTATGCGATCACGACGCTCGGCTACGGCGGCAGCTTCATCGCCTTCACCTACCTGGCGCCGATCCTGCAGCAAGTGGCCGGCTTCGCCGCGTCGACCGTCAGCCTGGTGATGCTGGTGTATGGGGTCTCCGTAGCGGCCGGGAATATCTGGGGCGGCAAGCTGGCCGACCGCCTCGGTCCGGTGCGCGCGCTGCAGATCGTGTTCGCGCTGCTGGCGCTGGTGCTGTTCGTGCTGGCCTTCACGGCGCCGAGCAAACCGCTGGTGCTGATCACGGTCCTGGCCTGGGGCGCGGTCGCCTTCGGTAACGTGCCGGGCCTGCAAGTGTATGTGGTGCGGCGCGCCGAACGCGATGCGCCGCAGGCGGTCGATGTGGCATCCGGCTTGAACATCGCCGCCTTCAATGTCGGCATCGCGCTGGGCGCCTGGGGCGGTGGTCTGATTGTCGCGCACCTCGGCCTGATGGCCACGCCGTGGATCGGCGCGCTGGTGGTCGTGGGCGCCCTGCTGCTCACGACGCTGGCCGGCTGGCTCGATCGCCGCGACGGCGTGCCTGCAAAAGGCATGACCGCCGCGACGGTCACGCTGCACTGACCTGCTTACGCGTCCAGCTCGGGATAGCGACGGAAGATGCCGTCCTGGTTGAACGGAATACGGCGCGGCGATGCCAGGTAAGCCGCGATCTTCGGCCGCGCCGCCACCCGGTCACGCAGGCCGGTGAGCTCGGGATGCTCCTGCTCGATCTTCTTCATCGCATTGGGGAATGCGTAGCGCAAGCCCTCGATCACCTGGAACAGGGACAGGTCGGCGTAACTCACGCGCTCGCCCAGCAGGTAGTCGCGCGGCTCGGGATTGGCCAGCAGCCGCGCAAAATAGGCCATGAACTTGGGGATGCGCGTCTCGACAAAATCGGCCGCGCGGCGCTTGGCTTCGGGCTTCTGGTCTTCGTAGTACAGCATCGAGGCGATCGGGTGATGCGTGTCGTGCGCCTCGGTGACCAGGTCGGCGATCGTCAATTGCAGCTGGTGGACCCAGAGCCGGCCAGGTTCGGTGCGTGGCGCCAGGCCATGCTGTTCGCCCAGATACAGCAGGATGTTGGCCACCTGGCCGATGGTCTGCTCGCCGGCTTTCAGGAACGGCGGGGCAAAGGAAGGATGGTCGCCGACTTCGAGCGCGGCCATCAGCAGATCGACACCGCCATCGCGGCGCGCCACGTCGACGTAATCGGCGCCCGCTTCTTCCAGCGCCAGTCGTACGAATTCGCCGCGGCCCTGGATCGACGGCCAGTAATACAGTTCGTAGGGTTGCACCATGATTGCTTTTCCTGTTGATGGAGAAAAGTCATGGTAGACCGAACAGCAAGGCCGGGAAGCACGGTACGCCGGTCGTGCGGACTTTGCCTGTCGTCAGGCGACTGCGCACCACCGTTTGGCGATCGTTGGCGGCAGGTTGAAATGCTTCGCCGTTTCCGCAATCGAGGCCTTGTTTTCTTTCTTCCATGCCGAAACCTGGCTGGCGTTCGGCCTTTGCGGACTGGCCGTGCTGTCCTTGTCCTTGCCCTTGGCCGTCTTGGCGGTCGCAGCACGCGATGCCTGGCCGACGACGCGACTGGACGCCGTGCGGTGCATGCTGCGGGACTGCGTGTCATTCACAGATTCTTGCTCGGTCACAGGGCCCTGCGCGAGGGGGCCTTCCGGCGGCTGGTTGTGCGTCATAAAGTTCTTCCGTGCTGATAAATAAGTGCCGCCATTATGACCTGCTCCCAATGGCAAGCGGGCATTCGCCGCGGTCAACGTGACGCGACTGGCGTAGCGCGCCACAGACATGGACCGATTGTGGCTATTGAGCAACGCCTTTCGAGGGTCCGAACCCCGTCAGCAGGGCGACTGCCCCCGATCGTGTTGGTTCCTGACGAATCATTACACTTTCTCCAAGCACACGTTGGCGATCGGGAACATAATTGCACTGAGGAACTAATTTAATAAAGTTCACCCGTCACTTTTTTGTCCAATGGAGCGCCCATGATCATCGCGCGATTGACCCAACGCTGGCACGCCCTGCGCCACTGGCGCGCGCACCAGTCCCCCGATTCCCATGCCCGCTTCGAGGAGACGACCTTCACCCGGGCGTACCGCGATGCGGTACATGGCAGCGCCGGCATGATCCTGTGGCAGCACGATGGCGAGCATGGGCGCTTTGCGCTGCAACTGCGCACGGCGCAGCGTGACGATTCGCAGAATGGGTTGACCCTGACGCTGCTCGCCAATGACGCGGTGCTGCATCGCCTGTCCTGGACCTGGGCCGACGGTGCGCAGCTCGCGCTTCCGGTGGCGAGCGTGCCGCTGGTGACCCACAACGCCGGCCTGTGGCGCAATGCGGGTCCGGCCTTCGATGCGTTCGAGCGCGCCTTTCCGAACAACTCGCCCAGCTTCTTTGCGTTTGCCGCCCTGCAGGGCGCGGCGCAGGCGCTGGGCATCGACCGCGTGCTCGCGCTGCGCGCCACCGCGCACCCGACTTACCAGGCAGACCAGCACGCGACCTTCGAGAGCAGCTACGATGGTTTCTGGCGCATTCTAGGCGGCGCCGAACACGATGCGCGCCACTACCAGATCACGCTGCCGTTCTACCTCAAGCCGCTGGCCGACATGCCATCGAAGCACCGCAAGCGCGCCGCCCAGCGCCGCGATCAGTGGCGCGCAATTGGCGAAGCTGCGCGCACCACGCTGCTGCACTATATGGCCCCCGTTGCCACGACCGCTGCCGCGGCCAGAGCGCCCACCACCGCACAAGCCTGAACCTTCTCGACGCTTGCCAGATTCACCACGGCCGTCAAGCGCCGTGCTACACTCGCGCCTTCGCTAGGGGTCCTGGAACGTTGTTCCGGGTGAGACATACCCTTCGTACCTGATCTGGATAATGCCAGCGAAGGAAAGCGCAAAGCAGCCCTCCCGTTCGTTTGCCCTTCCCCCACGTTGGCTCCGGCTTGAATTTAAGCGGCGCGTCCTCGTGGCGCGCAAACACGAGCACACCATGACCTTCACTCTGAAGCACCCTGTTCTTGCCTGCGCCATCGTGCAGGCCTTCGTTGTCACGCCTGCTGCAGTTGCGCAGGACACCATCCCCTCGGTCGTCGTCACCAGCAGCAAATGGATTGCGCTCGACCGCGCCAGCGTCGGCGGCTTCGCCGAAACGCAGCTGCTCGACGCGCCGGCATCGATCACCTCGATCGGCCAGGGCCAGATGCAGGATCTGTCGATCCGCAGCGTCAGCGATGCGAGCCGCTACGACGCGTCGATCGGCGACGCCTACAATGCCATCGGCTACGCGGAGCAGTTCTCGGTGCGAGGCTTCACGCTCGACAACGCGACCAGCTACCGCAAGGACATGATCGCGATCTCGGGCGACACGCAGATCCCGCTCGAGAACAAAGAGCGCATCGAAGTCCTGCGCGGCCTGGCCGGCCTGCAGGCGGGCGTCGCCGCACCGGGCGGCATGCTCAACTTCGTCACCAAGCGTCCGACCAATGCGCCGCTGCGCTCGGCCACGGTCGAAGTGCGCGAACGCGGCACCGTGTACGGCGCGGTCGATCTTGGCGGACGCTTTGCCGACCGCCGTTTCGGCTACCGCATCAACGCGGCTGCCGAAGACCTGAAATCTTACGTGCGCGGCGCCGACGGCAAGCGCCAGTTCATCTCGGCGGCATTCGACTGGCAGATGTCGCCCGACGCGCTGTTCCAGATCGACGTCGACCACCAGCACAAGGAGCAAGTTACCGCCCCCGGCTACCAGTTGCTGCGCAACGAGGTCCTGCCCACCGGGATCTCGGCGAAAACGCTGCTCAACGACCAGCCGTGGACGCGTCCCGTCGACACCGACAGCAGCAACCTTGGCCTGCGCTTCGAGTACCGCATCAGCGACACCTGGACCGCGACGGTCAACGCCAACAAGCACTGGTTCAAGCGCGATGACTTCACCGCCTTCCCGTACGGCTGCAGCAATGAGGGCGACGGCTACTATCCGGGCTACTGCTCGAACGGCGACTATGACGTGTATGACTTCCAGAGCACCGGCGAGCGCAAGACGCCGTGGGGCGCGCAAGCGATGCTGCAGGGCCGCTTCGACACGGGCGCGGTGCGCCACGCACTGACGATCGGCAGCGCCTACGCCGAACGCCACGACAGCTTCGGCGAATATGTCTATGACTACGTCGGCTCGAGCAATATCTGGCAGAACCAGATCGTGCCGCCGGTGGACAGCAGCCGCGTGACCGGCCCGGTGATGGAACGGCGCGCGACCGAAGAGCGCTCGCTGTTCGTGCAGGACATCCTGACCTTGTCACCGGCCTGGACGCTGCACGCCGGCGTGCGCTACGTCCAGCTCAAGCTCGATGCGCTGGAAGAGATCGACCAGGCGCGCGTGACATCGAAAGACGCGTTCGCACTGCCGAACGTGGCGCTGGTCTATGCGCCGGCGCCGGACTGGCGCGTCTACGGTTCGATCAGCCATGGCCTGCAATACGGCGGCATCGCGCCGATGGAGACGGTCAACCAGAACACCGTGCTCTCGCCCAGCCGATCGAAGCAGTTCGAGTTTGGCGTCAAGCGCAATGTGAACGAGCAGCTGGCATTGTCGGGCGCCGTGTTTGAAATCACGCAGGGCCTCGAGTACACGAACGCCGCCAACGTCTTCGTGCGCGCGGGCGAGCAGACGCACCGCGGTGTTGAACTGTCAGCACAGGGCCGCGCCCTGCCCGGCCTGAACTACAACCTGTCGCTGATGGCGCTCGACACGGACCAGAAGGACACGGGCGACGCCAGCACCGAAGGCAAGCGCGTGACCAATGTGCCGGAGCTGCGCACGGCCGCCTGGGTCGAATACGTGGTGCCGCAGGTGGCCGGGCTCAAGCTGGACGCGCAGTGGCAGTATTCGGGCAACAAGGTGTTCGATCCGGCCAACCGGGTCAAGGTGCCGGGGTATCACGTGGCGGGGTTTGGCGCATCGTACCTGCTGCGCGCGGGTGGGTTGAACACGATCATCCGGGCGCGGATGGACAATGCGTTCGACAAATTCTACTGGCGCGACGTGACGCAGTCGCTGGGTGGGTATTTGCTGCCGGGGGCGCCGAGGACGTTCAGGGTGTCGGCGCAGATTGATTTTTGATGTTCAAGAATCGATCACCGCTTATTTGACGGCCAGCGCGGTTGCTTTCTGAAGCAACTGCATGGCCTTGGCTAGCACGGGGCCCGCCATTGCATCTTGCTGCAAGATTGCTGCGGGTCCTTCGCCGAAATACAGGCCATCGGCCACGAGGAACGTGATGCGAATGTTCCCGAGGGCCGGCGCGGGCAAGCGCTGCTCCTCCCACGGTCCGATCTTGGCGACAACCGGTCGGGCAACCGCCAGCAGTTCTTTCACAAGTCCGGCAACTGGTGTGTTGCTCCCGTCGATGACCAGTATTTTGCCTGACTGGTTCAGGTAGCGGACGCCGCCCTCGCTGAACGCCGCGAGCACATCCAGACCGCCTTCGAGAGGAACCTCGACGATAACGCCAAGCAGTTCCTTAGAAGACGTCGTCTTACCGCTTGCGCGCAGCCGGTTGTAAGCAAGCGCACGAAGCCTACCCTCCTGCTTTTCGTCCCGCGCGATCTTCAACAATGCTGCGCCATCCGGCGGCTCGGCTGCGAGAACAATCCATGCACCAACATCCGGTTTATCAGTCTGATTGGCAAACAGCTCGGGATCATCGCAAAACAGCAGGTTGTACATGTAGTTGACATGCGCTTGCTCGTACGGGTGATGCAGGCCATTGCCGGCTGCAATCGCCGCGCCGTTGGTAGCGGCTACCATGCCAAATGCGGCAAAAAGTTTTTTGAACATACCGTCTCCACTGATGTCCCATGGGCCAATCCGGTGCGCGAGGTTGCGATAGCAGGAAAAATAGTACCGGCAGGTTCCCTCCCATGTCCATGCAGGTCGGATGGGGCAAAGTGGTGAGTTGGAAAAATATCAAATCCTGATGACTTTTCCAGAACACTGTGCGCCCGTGATTCGCCCGTATGGGATAGATCGGTGTTGATCAGTTCGAGTTTTTCACTATTCCAACAGCTCCAAAAATTTTCCCAGACAGCGCTGCTTAGACCCGTTCAGTCCCTGTAAAAGCGAGCAGGGTCATAAAAGTGAGCAGGGTCAAGTCTGACATTCAGACACGAACTCAACAAAAAATCTATTTATTAATTCTGTGGTGAAGGTGCTCGGGAAGAGTCCGAGTCGAAATATCAGACCTGACCCTGGCTACTTGACCTGGTGAAGGTGCTAAGGAAGAGTCCGAGTCCTAATGTCAGACCTGACCCTGCCTACTTGCACACGAAGCAGCCATTCGTTCTTCAAATATAAAAAAGCTCTGAGTAGATTTGAATGCGCTCGTATAGGGTAGAATCGTCGTGCAGGCACAACTGCAGTCCATTCTGAAACCTGATCACCATAGTCTGCTTGCTTAGCACAGCATAACTATCGACTGTCTCGTTCATGAGTTATTAAAACGCGGCAGTAGTCCAGTTTTAATTTAAATCAAGGAGTGCCAATGGAAATTGATTTTGATGGTGAGCCAATCGAGATCGAGGTTTTTGAAACAGAAAAAGAAGATTCTGTTTATTGCGTCAGCCCATATTTGGCAACTACATGTCAAGCCCAATTCAAATCCTCATTATGGCTTGATACCAATGTTATGCTCAGAGCAGCCTCAACAAATATAAAACCGAATATTCAGGAGTTATTAGCTTGGGCCAATGAGCGCGGAATGGATATCAATCTGGATTTAGCAATCTGGGAACTTTCCAGATCTATATCTATTGATGAATGCCTTGCTAAAGTCGAAGAATGCACAAAGGCTTTGAGAATGAAATTTGGCTTGAACGTTCCCCATGAAATGTGGATGAAGCAAGCCCAATATCGTTACGTGCACTCAGAGGAATTCGACAAATACATTGATGAACAAACTTGCTATTTAATTATCATAAAGTATTTTTATCACTTGGGTGGTGCGTTCGAAGAAAAATGTGAGCTTTTTGCATCTTTTATTCATGATTATCTTCCTTTTTTCAGAACAACGTATTTGGCCGGGGTGTTATATCTTTTTGCAAAGCAAAGAGGGGATTTATTCGAAAAAAAGATTAAAAGAAAATGGCATAGTGACATGGACAGAGGCCAACCATCAACCCATCTAAAAAAAGCTAAAAATGCGGCTTCTGATTTGTCGGTTATAACTTTTGCAACGTATCTTCCATTGATTCCTTTTACTTCTGTTCTTAATATTCCGTATATTGCAACCAGCGATCATGGCTTAGCAGGTTTCATGTCGGAAATTGGATATAGTGGAATCAATATTGGAGGGGCTTATTCCATCGGCAACGGTATCGTAGGTTATCGAGAAAAAAGTATTGCACGAGCTGATAATATTTCCTCAATTGCGAACGAGCTGTATGAAAAATTTTCCCTTAACAGAAACCTTAGTAACTACGATAGAAATTTAAGGTTAAGAAATCTTTCATATATTTTTGAGATCATACTAAACAGAGACTTTAAAATAGGGTTGTCGGAATTAAGAAAAATTATCGACGAAAAAAAATAACCGTTTTTTTAATATGACATTGATGAATGTCGTACTGACGGCACTAGGAAATAGTCCGTATCCAAATTTCAGAGCTGATCCTAGTTATTATGGACCCTAACCAGACGTTGCCAGCTACCTGGGATTATCGTGTATGTGCCACGCGCTGCTCTGCGGCACGTACGTCAGAAACGGTGTTTTCTCCGCATTTTCGGGCGTGATGTCTGCAGAAAGTTCTAGCGCATCCGCCAGGTTCTCAACAAATGACAACACTTCCTCATGCTCTGATGGGCCAGTAATTTCCTCGGGCGAGATGTCGAGCTCCAACTGGCCCGCAATGAAAAAGTGGCAGCGAATTTTGATTGATCTACCCAATAGCATGGTCAACAGATGCGAACCTTCACGATTTCCCAAAACTCTGAGCGATCCCGGAAATAAAGCCTCTACCCCGTTAAAGGTGTACAAGCACTCGTATTGGCAGAGCAGTCGGTCGAAGCGATCCCAATGCATGGCTCTGGTATCCTGTACGTAGAAATCCCGAAGCGATCCATCGCATTCCCATAGTCCTGCTACCTCGTGGAAGTGTGGTCTCATGCAAGTAGATGATCGACTGGTGGAAGCAGATATTGAATGGCTGGCTCTGCCTGATTGGTGACAATCGGCACAGCTCAGTGTAATCGGCTGTTGTCCGCCGAACAACCAGACGGTTTTGTCATACGCTTTTAATCCGATAACTCCAACAACTTGCCCAAACACCGCCGCTCAAACCCATTCAACCCCTGCATCACCAGCGGATCATCATCACCGATCACACCCGCGTCCAGCAGCAAGCGCAGCGTCGCGATCCGGTCACCCAGAGCCAACGCCTGCGCCGGATGCGACCCTTGCGGCTCATGCGCGTGCGCGATGGCCTTGACGACATCCGGCGGAAAATCCCAGTGGCTGGCAATCACCGATGACAGCTCGCGGCTGGCGGCAAAGAACGCGATGCCAAATTCGCCGGAACTCGGCACCTTGCCTTCACAGACGCGGTCGGCCACCTGAAACGCCACCTGCAAGCCAAGGTTCTGCATCAAGCCGGACAGGTAGGCTTCGAACACACCGGCCGACAGCCCCGGCGCCATGACGCTGGCGGCGAATGCGCAGCGTTCGGCATGCTTCCAGACGATCGGCGCGACCTGGCGCGCCACGCCCTGCACCGTCACACGCAGCAGCGGGCGGAACGCGATGCGTGCGAGCAGCATGCGCAGGCCGTTCAGGCCCAGCATCGTCACCGCGCCTTCCAGCGTTTCAATCGGCGTCACCGGGCGGTAATAGGCGCTGTTCGCTTCGCGGATGACTTCAGCGACCAGCACCAGGTCGCGTCCCACCTGGGCCGACAGCGCGCCGGTCGAGATGTTCTCGTCCGACAGCGAAGTTAGAAGCTGCGCAATGAGTTCAGGGATGCGTGGCACCAGGCCGGATGCGCAGACGGGATCAGCGGCCAGCGAGCGCACTTCGCGCAAGATCTGCGCCTCTTGTTCGGGGGACGCCGTGCAGCGGCTGGTGCCCGTCAACCAGCGGTAATACGTGGCCTGGACCTCGGTCGCCATGGCTTGACCGTCGTCGAACGTCAGCGTTGCGCTGACCGGTGCTGGCGCGGCGGTTTCCTTCTCGGCGCCGCCCAGCAAGCGACCAATCCAATTTTTCATCGCGTCCCGCCCTATGTTCAGAAAGTGGCATATTGTAATGCCACAAAGAAACAAAATGACGCCGCCATGAAACTATTTACCGTCACCCTGCCCGTCTGTGTCCTATCGGCGCAGCGCGAGACAAGCACATGATGGCGATCAAACGTCGTGGCAAGCCTGCCGACGATCTCGCTTACGGTGGCCCGAGCAGCTGCTCCACCTGCCGCAAGCGTTGCGGCAGGTCCCCTGCCAGCAAGGTATACGCGATGCCGCGCGCGTCGAGCGTCTCGAGCAGCAGCCGGTGCACCATCTGGCGCACCTCCTCCGATTCGCGCTGCAGGCCGTCCGGCTCCCACGGACCATCGGGCGCCGTCACCAGCGTGATGGCGTAGGCGTGATCCGCGGCGAGCTGCACCAGTTGCGCGTCCACACGGTCCCAGTACACGCGGCTGTACAGCGCCGTCATCAACGCGGTCGTGTCGCAGAACAGGTAGCGCTGCGCGACACGGGCTGCCGCATCTTCGCGCGCCAGTTGCGTGCGCGCGATGCCGAACTGGTCTTCCTCACGCGGCACCCGCGCATGGACGTCGACGAATTCGCGCAGGTATTCGGGCACCCACACTGTGCTGTAGCGGCGCGCCAGCGCTTCGGACAAGGTGGACTTGCCCGACGATTCCGCGCCCAGGATCGCAATCCGGGCTACTCCATCAATACCGGCAACGGGCATCTTCACGCCCGCTGCTCCACATGCGCAGCCCAGGCACGCAGCCCGGCAATGGCCAGCAGCACGAACACGCCATACAGCACGGCCGTGAGCATCAGGCCCTTGTAGACATACAGGCCGACATACAGGATGTCGACCGCGATCCAGATGTGCCAGTTCTCGAGCTTCTTGCGCGCCAGGAGCAGTTGCCCCATCAGGCTGCCGGCGGTGAGGAAGCCATCGGCGTGCGGCACGTCGGTGTCGGTGAAATGATCGAGGAAGGTCGAGAGCACCACGAAGCCGGCGAACCAGGCGACCAGCACCCAGGCGCGGGTGCCGGGATTGAGGCGCTTAACGACCAGCGGCCCATTGCCGGCGCCGCGCAGCCACATGGTCCAGCCCCAGATCGACGCGATGATGAACACGAACTGCAGCCCCATGTCGCCATACAGCCGCGCGTCGAAGAACACCACCGCGTAGGTGGCCGACGACGCGATCGAGAACAGCCAGGCCCAGTGTTTCTGGCGGATGTTGAGCACGACGGTGATGACGGCCAGCACGAACGAGATCAGTTCGAGTGGCGACGTCACCAGGCCGGCAAGGACAAGGGGTTCGTTCATGCGGACGTACCCGGATTACTTCTTCGGATACTTGATCGTCATTTCCTTGAGCAGGTTGTCGGCATGGTCGACCTCCTTCATCACCCACAGCATGTAGCGGATATCCACGTGGATCGCGCGCGTGATGGCGGTGTCGAAGTACCAGTCCTTGGTGATCGATTCATAGGTCGAGTCGAAGTTCAGGCCCACCAGCTCGCCCCGCCCGTTCATGACGGCCGAACCCGAATTGCCGCCCGTCGTGTCGGCGCTCGACAGGAAGTTGACCGGCACGGTGCCCAGTGCCTTGTCCTTGAACACGCCGTAGCGCTTGCCCTGGATGGCTTGCTTGAGCGCGGCCGGGACGATGAACGGATCCTTATCGGTTTCCTTCTCAAGAATGCCTTCGACAGTCGTGAACGGCCCTTTCAGCAGGCCATCGCGCGGTGCGTACGGCGACACCGTGCCGTAGGTCACGCGCAGCGTCGAGTTGGCGTCCGGGTAGACCGGCTTGCCCTGCGACGTCTTGAATGCGATCACGGCCGCCATGTATTGCGGGATCACGCGTTCGAGGTTGCCGTCGATCTCGTTGCGCCCGTTTTCCAGCGCCATGCCGGCGTCGTGCAGGCGCACGGCCAGCGCAATGAACGGGTCGTTCGAGGCGCGGAATGCCTGCGGGTCCTTGCCAATCCACGCCAGGCGCTTGGCGGTGTCGGCCAGCTCGCTGCTGCGGTACATTGCCGGCAGCGCCGCTTCGGTCGGCAGCAACGCATCGAGGCCCTGCGGGCGCACGGCGCCATCGATACGCGCGTAGCGGGCCAGCGCGGCCTTATAGCGCGCTTCGTCCACGCTCGGCACGAACGATTGCTCGAGCCGCGTCAGGCGCGCCTTGATGAACGACAGGTCGCGCTCCTGGTAGCCGCCTTCGCGCTCTGCATCCGGCTTCTGGCGCTCAAGGGCCAGGCGGTACAGCGTGCGCGCGCTCTTGAGCAGGTCGCTGTGGGTCGCCTCATTCCACGCGGCTTCCTGGCGTTGCAGGGCCATGTCGCGGGCGATCACGGCGTCCAGTTCGGTCAGCAGGTTCTTGTTGGCGCCGGCGTGGGCTTGCTGCCAGGTGCGGAACTCGGCGTCCTGCACATCCTTGATGGCGGCGATGTCCTTGCGCGCGAAGCCGTCCATCAGGCCCTGCGTCTTTTTCAGCACGTTGTTCAGGCTCTTGGCCACGCTCGCATAGCGCACGTCCCAGGCGGGATTGTCCTTGGTTGCAGCGGCGATGATGGCCAGGTCGGCCGTGATCGTGGCTGCCTTGGCCGGAAAATCGACGTCGCGCGCGAAGCGGATCTCGCTTGGCAGCTTGTAGCGGCTGGTGCGGCCCGGATAGCCGGCCAGCAGGATCGGATCGCCGTTCTTCAGGCCTTCGGCCGACACCACCAGGAAGTCCTTCGAGCGGTACGGCACGTTGTCCGGCGACGGGTCGGCCGGCCGTCCGTCCTTGCCGACATAGGCGCGCAGGAACGAGTAATCGCCCGTCTGGCGTGGCCACTCGTAGTTGTCGATATCACCGCCGAAGTTGCCGATGCGGTCGGACGGCGCGTGCACCAGGCGCACGTCCCGGATCATCAGCTGCTTGATGCGGTAATACTCCAGGCCGCGGTGAAACGCCGGCACCGAGCAGCGCGTCGATTTGTCGGTCTCGCATTCGGCGATCAAGGCCTTCACGCGCGCGGCCACCAGCGCATGGCGCTCGCTGCCCGACAGCGTGGGGCTCAAGCCATCCAGCACGCGCTTGGTGACGTTCTCGACCTTTTCGGTCACGTAGATCAGCGTGTTAGGGCCACCCGGCAGTTCTTCGGCGCGGGTCTTGGCCAGAAAGCCATTGACGATGTAGTTCTGTTCCGGGGTCGAATTGCGCTGGATCGCGCCGTAGGCGCAGTGGTGGTTCGTGACCACCAGGCCATCGGGCGAAACGAACGAGGCCGAGCAGCCACCGAGCGACACCATGGCGCTCATCGGATGCTTGCTCAGGTCGGCCAGCTTCGAAGCCGGCATCGTGATGCCGATGCGCTTCAGTTCGGACGAGAGCTGCGGCAGCTGGTGCGGTTGCCACTGGCCTTCGTCGGCGAAGGCGGCGGTCGCGGCGCCCAGGAGGGCGACAGGCAGGAAAATCGATTTGAACAAGACAACACCCTGGATGAAAAAAGCAATGCGGGAGTATATCGCCGTTGTATCCCAACCGTGTCGATTTATGGCGATGCGACCGCCGCACCGGTCGCGTCAACACTGCGTCATATTGGTCTGGCAGGATGTAATATTGTCGTTTTGCAAGACGGGCATCCAGGGAAGGCATGCAAACATGACAAGCGAGGCATCACTGTACCGACATACTGTTCTGTATCTCTGCCAGAGTTTCTTCATCAAGGACAACCGGGCAGAGTTGCTGCTGCACGCGCACAAATACGATTTCGACATCCGCTTCTTCAGCGAACTGGCGCAATTTGTCGCGGCCGTCGACGCCGATCGCGGCAACAGCCTGTTCGTGATCGACCTCGACACCCTGCACAATATGCAGGCCGACCTGCAGGATGCGCGCAAGACGCTGATGCTGGGTGAATTGCTGGCCCGCCTGCCGCCCGGTCACAGCTATGTGTACCTGCAATCGAGCCGTCAGGGCAGCCGCTTCCTGCTGCAGCAACGGCTGGTCGACAGCCATTGCCTGGCGTATGCCGAAAAGCCGATCGCCAACGATGTGCTGGTCGACAAGCTGTTCAACCTGTTCGTGCAAAGCAAGCGGGGCGACGCCGTCACACTGGTCACGCTTGGCCTGCCCGGCAGCCTGGATGACGCGGCGCTGCGCGACCAGCGCATCGATGTCAGTTACCACGCCGACCCATCGACATTGCACCTGCGCGTCAAGGAATTGCAGCCCGATCTGGTCTTGATCCCCGACAGTGACTACCTGCGGGTGGACGCCCTGGCGCGCGTACTGCAAAAGAATATCGAAGCCGACCCGGTGCGCGAAATCGTGCTGCTGCAACGCCGCCCGGACGACGCCCTGGCCCGGCGCGCACTGGGCGACGGCTTCGATGCGGTGTTGCCCGACACCGGCTCGGGCATGCTCGAAGCGCAACTGGCCAACCGCGCGGCCAAGATCCGCGTCAACAAGGATTTGATCGGCAAGGACCGCGCCACGGGCCTGCTCAACAAGGTCGGGCTGCGGCGTAAAACACAGGACCTGATCCGCCAGGCCACGCTGGAAGACAAGCCATTGGCGTTTGGCGTCATCGACATCGACAAGTTCAAGACCATCAACGACACCTGGGGCCACCATTTCGGCGACATCGTCATCAAGCGGCTATGCCTGTGCCTGGCGCCGCAGATGGGCGAGCGCGATCTGCTCAGCCGCTTTGGCGGCGAAGAATTCGTGGTCGTGTTCTGGGATTGCACGCTGGCGCAGGCCTGGCCCCGCCTCGATGCGCTGCGCATGGCCTTCGGCGCCATCGCGTTCCAGGTGGCGCCGGGCGACCAGCGGCGCTTTTCGTTCAGCGGCGGGCTGGCCGCGTTTCCCGCGCAGCGCAGCGAAAACGAACTGTTCGTGCAGGCCGATGCGATGCTCTACACGGCCAAGCAGGATGGGCGCAACCGGATTTGCCCGGCGCCCTGAGCTTAAGCGCGCCCGTCGGCCAGCTTGCCCAGGCAGCGCCGTTCGAAGCTGTCCAGGCCAGCGGTGACGAGGCTGTCGTCCTCGGCGACGACGTGCGCATCGATCAACAGGCGCAGCTTGGCGATCTGGTCGCCCCGCTCCAGCGCCCGGGCCAGCGCCGATGCGGCCGGGGTGCCCGACGTGGCGATGGCCTGCACGACGTCCGGCGGGAACTCCCAGTGCGCCGCGATCGCCGCCGACAGCCCCCGGCTGACCGCAAACAGCCGTGCGCCGAATTCGCTCGAACCGGGAATCTTGCCCGCTTCGGCCGCGCGCTCGGCCAGGCGGAAGGCCACCAGCAAGCCCAGGTTCTGCATCAGGCCGGCGAGGTAAGCCTCAAAGACGCCGGCAGCCATGCCCGGCGCCATCAGGCTTGATGCCAGGGCGCACTTCTCGGCCTGGTGCCACACCAGCGGCGCGGCATGGCGTGCAAAGCCGGTGTCGGCCATGCGTAGCAGTGGCCGGAACGCGATCCGCGCCAGCAGCATGCGCAGACCGTTCTGGCCGAGCATCAACAGCGCCGCATCGAGCGACTTGATGGGCTGCAGCGGGCGGTAATACGCGCTGTTGGCTTCGCGGATCACCTCGGCCACCAGCACCGTGTCGCGCTCGACCGAACGTGCGAGCGCGCCCTGCGACACGGTGTCGTCGGCCAGGTCGCGCAGCAGTTCGGGGATCAGTTCGGGGATGCGCGGCACCAGGCCACTGGCCGCGCCCGGATCGAGCGCCAGCGTGCGCACCAGGTCCAGCAGGTGCTCTTCGACCTCGGGCGTGGCTTCGTAGCCGGCCGAAGCGGTCAGCCAGCGGTAATACGCGGCATCGACCTGCACCGCGAGGTCGTGCGCCGCTTCGCCGGCCGGCGCTTCGCTGGCATCGGGGGCCGGCGCCTTGTCGGCGCCCAGCATACGGTCAATCCATTTTTTCATAAAGTCGCTCGGGCCTCGGATGCGTCATTGTAAGCCCTGGCGCGGCTTAATTGACAATCGCCGGCGCGTTGTTCATCTCTGCGTCGGTCCAGCCACCACCCAGCGCCTGGATCAGCGCCACCGCAGCCGTCTGGCGGTCGGCCTGCACCTGTACCAGCTGGCGGCGCGCATTGAGCGCCGTGACCTGGGCCTGCACCACCTCGGTATAGCTCACCTGCCCTGCCTGGTAGCGGTTCAGGATCTGCTGTTCGACCAGGCCCGCCGCTTCGGCCGCCTCGACCCGCAACTGCTGCTGCTGCTCGAGCACGCGGGTGGCGGCCAGGCCGTTCTCCACATCGGCGAATGCCGTCAGGACGACCTGGCGGTAGTTGGCCACGGTGGCCTGCTGGCGCGCCTCGGCGCCTTCGACACTGGCGCGCGTGGCGCCGGCATTGAACAGCGTCTGCGCCGCCGACAGGCCGAATGACCAGGCCGCGTTCGACAGCGAGAACAGGTCGCCCACGCGACTCGTGTTGTTGCCGTACGAAGCCGACAGCCCAAAGGTCGGGAAGTAGGCCGAGCGGGCGATGCCGATGTCGGCATTCGCCACAGCCACATCGCGTTCGGCGGCGGCGATGTCGGGTCGGCGCTGCAGCAATGTGGACGGCACGCCGACCGGCACGGTCGGCACCACGACCTGCCATGGCGTGCTTGCCAGCGCGAAGCTCGACGGACTCTGGCCAACCAGCACCGCAATCGCATGTTCGAGTTCGGCGCGCGAGCGCTGCAGGCCAAGCGCGTCGCTGCGCGCCGTGGCCAGTTGCGTCTGCGCCTGCAGCACGTCCGAGCGCGCCGAGACGCCGGCCGCGAAGCGGTTCGACGTGATCTGCAGCACCCGTTCGTAGCCCTCGATGGTGGCCGTGAGCATGCCGATCTGGGCGTCGGTCTGGCGCAGCGAGAAGTAGTTGATGGCCAGTTCGCCAAGCGCCGCGAGCCGCACACTGGCCAGGTCGGCGGCGCTGGCCTGGGCGCTGGCTTCGGCTGCATCGACCGCCGTGCGCAGGCGGCCGAACACGTCCGGCTCCCAGCTCGCGCCGATCTGCAGGCGGTAGGCGCTGGCGGCGCCGCGGTTATTGTCGCCGCTACCACCACCGGCGCGGTCGCCCCCGGCGCCAAGCGACACCACCGGGAACAGCGATGCGCGCTGCTGCGCGACGATCGAGCGCGCCTGGGCATAGTTGGCCACGGCGACAGCGATGTTCTGGTTGGCCGTTTCCACCTGGCGGCTCAGGCGATCGAGTTCCGGGTCGTTGAACAGCTGCCACCAGGGACCGCGCTCGAGCGCGTCGGCGGGCGCGGCAGGCGCCCAGCCCGGCAAGGGCGCGTTGACGCCCTTGTACGATGCCGGTACCGGGCCGGCCGGCAGCGCGGCAGGCCGTTCATAGGCCGGCCCGACGGCGCAGCCGCCAAGGCCAAGAGCCATGGCAAGGAGGGTCAGACGCAGGGAGGTAGAAATTTGCATGGGCATCATGGTTTGGCGAGCGATGGACCGGTACCCGGCGTCGGATCGACGTTGTGCGGGTGGCGGCTCAACGCGTGTTCATCGGGTTTGCGGGTGCGCAGCTTGTCGAGCAAGACATACACGACCGGCGTGGTGAGGAGCGTCAGGAGCTGGCTGGCGACCAGGCCGCCGATGATGGCAATACCCAGCGGCCGGCGCAATTCGGAGCCTTCGCCGAAGCCGATCGCCAGGGGCAACGCGCCCAGCGCGGCGGCCAGCGTCGTCATCAGGATCGGGCGGAAACGCAGCATGCAGGCCTCGCGCACCGCTTCCATTGCGGTGAGGCCGCGCGCACGCTCGGCCTCCAGCGCGAAGTCGATGATCAGGATCGCATTCTTCTTCACGATGCCGATCAACAGGAACACGCCGATCAGCGCGATGATCGAGAACTCCATCTTGAACATCAACAGCGCCAGCACCGCGCCCACGCCGGCCGACGGCAGTGTCGACAGGACGGTGATCGGGTGGATCAGGCTTTCGTACAGGATGCCAAGCACGATGTAGATGACCACGATCGCGGCCAGGATCAGCAGCGGCTGCTCCTGGCTCGACGCCTGCGCCGCGGCGGCGGTGCCCTGGAAGCTGCCGCGCACATTGATCGGCATGCCGATGTCGGCTTCGGCCTGGCGCACGGCGGCTTCGCCGTCGGTCAGCGTGAAGCCCTCGTTCAGGTTGTACGACACCGTGGTGGCCAGTTCGCCATCCTGGTGACTGACCGAGGTTGCGGTCGCGCTCTCGGCGAAGCTGGCAATCGCCGACAGCGGCACCATCGTCGCGGCGTTGTCGGCCAGCGCCTGGCCACCGGACGGATCGCGCGCCGCCGTCAGGCTCGCGGTCGCCGAGGTCGCCGCGCCGGCAGCGCCGGCAGCGGCGGCCGTGCCGGTACTGGACGACACCACGTTTTCGCTTCCGCCGGCGGCCCGCGCCGGCACGTACACGTCCTTCAGCGCTTCGGGCGACTGCGCATACTTCTGCGCCACGCCCATCACCACGTGGTACTGGTTCAGCTCATCGTAGATGTTCGCCACCTGGCGCTGGCCGAACGCGTTGTACAGCGCGTTGGTCACGTCGCGCGTGGTGATGCCCATGCGCGCCGCGCTTTCCTTGTCGATCGTGACATAGGTTTCCACGCCGTTCTCGGCCTGGTCGGTGTCGACGTCGACCAGCGCGGGCTGCCCTTTCATGGCCTCGGCCAGTTTGGCGGCCCACTGCTTGAGGTCTTCCGCGTTGTCGCTCTTGAGCGTGTACTGGTAGGTCGAGTTGCTCGAACGCCCGCCCATGCGCAAGTCCTGCACCGGATTCAGGAAGATCGAGATGCCGGTGACCTTGGCCAGCTGCGGCCGCAGGCGCGCGATCACGGCCTGCGCCGCGACATCGCGCTCGCGCACCGGTTTCAGGTTGACGAACATGAAGCCGCCACCGGCCCGCCCGCCGCCCGTGAACGCGACCACCGTTTCAACGGCCGGATCCTTGCGGATGATCTCGACCAGCTGGTAAATCTTCTTCTGCATGGCCTGCGACGAGATGCTCTGGTCGGCGCGGATGCCGCCATTCATCTGGCCGGAATCCTGCTGCGGGAAGAAGCCCTTCGGCGCATTGCTGAACAAATAGATGTTCAGGCCGACCGTAAACAGCAGGATGATCATGACCAGCAGCTTGCTGGCCAGCGCCCAGTCGAGCGCATGCTCGTAGACGCGCAGCACGCGCGCAAAGCCGCCTTCCGACCAGCGTGCGAGACGCCCCGGCTTCTTGTCCTTGTCTTCGGCGCGCAGCAGCCAGGCGCACATCATCGGCGTCGTCGTCAGCGAGATCAAGAGCGAGATCATCACCGCGGCCGACAGCGTGACGGCAAATTCGCGGAACAGGCGCCCCACCTGCCCGCCCATGAACAGCAGCGGGATGAACACGGCCACCAGCGACAGCGAAATCGACAGCACGGTGAAGCCCACTTCGCGCGCGCCAAGCAATGCGGCAGCCATGCGGTCCATGCCGTTCTCGATATGGCGCGCCGTATTTTCCAGCACCACGATGGCATCGTCGACGACAAAGCCGGCGGCCACCGTCAGCGCCATCAGCGACAGGTTGTTGAGCGAAAAGCCCAGTGCATACATGACGCCGAAAGTGCCCAGTAACGAGACGACCGTCGCCACCGCGGGAATCACGGTCGCGCGCAGGCTGCGCAGGAATACGCTGACAACGGCCACCACCAGCACGATCGACAGCACCAGCGTAAATTCGATCTCGTGCAGCGAGGCGCGGATCGAATTCGTGCGGTCCGATGCGATCGCCAGCTGGATGTCGCCCGGCAGCTGCGCCTGCAGCGACGGCAGCAGGTCGCGGATGCCGTCGACGGTTTCGATGACGTTGGCGTCGGGCTGGCGCGTGACGAGCACGATGACGGCCGGCTGGCCATTGAACAGGCCCAGCGTGTAGATGTTCTCGGGGCCATCGAACACGCTCGCCACGTCGGACAGGCGCACGGCGGCGCCATTGCGCCACGCGACCACGAGGTCCTTGTAATCGGCGGCGCTGCGGCCATCGCCCCCGGCCGGCTGCGAATAGATCTGCAGGCGGTTGCCATGGCTGTCGATCTCGCCCTTGGGGCGGTTCGGGTTGGTGGCCTGGATCGCGGCGCGCACGTCCTCGGCCGACACGCCATAGCGGTTCAGCGAATACGGTACCAGCTCGACGCGCACGGCCGGCAGCGAGCCACCGCCGATTTCGACTTCGCCCACGCCCTTGACCTGCGCCAGGCGCTGCTGCACGAGATTCGAGACGGATTCAAAAATCTCGGCCGGCGCCTTGGTCTTGGACGTCAGTGCCAGGATCAGCACCGGTGCATCCGACGGGTTGGCTTTGCGGTAGGTCGGATTGCTGCGCAGGGTGGCCGGCAGGTCGGCGCGCGAGGCGCTGATCGCCGCCTGCACTTCGCGCGCGGCGGAATCGATCTGGCGATTCAGTTCGAACTGCAGGTTGATCCGGGTCGAGCCGGTGCCGCTGCTGGACGTCATTTCGTTGACGCCGGCAATCGCACCGAGACGCCGCTCGAGCGGTGTGGCCACGCTCGATGCCATCGTGTCGGGACTCGCGCCCGGCAGGGAAGCCGATACCGAGATGGTCGGATAGTCGACCTGGGGCAGCGGCGCCACCGGCAGCACGAAGAAGGCGGCAATGCCGGCCAGCGCGATGCCGATGGTCAGCAGGACCGTGGCGATCGGCCGTTCGACGAAGGGGCGCGACAGGTTCATGCGCCCGCTCCCTCAGTCTTGTGCGGCGCTTTCCCGGTCAGGCGGCGCGCGGTGCGGTCGAACGCCAGGTAGATCACCGGCGTGGTGAACAACGTCAGGAGCTGGCTCAGGACCAGGCCACCGAACATCGCCAGGCCCAGTGGGCGGCGCAGTTCGGCGCCCTCGCCCGTGCCCAGCATCAGTGGCACCGCCGCGAACAGCGCCGCCAGCGTCGTCATCAGGATCGGGCGGAAGCGCAGCAAGGCCGCCTGGCGGATCGCGTCCAGTGGCGATTTGCCTTCTTCACGCTCGGCCTCGATCGCGAAGTCGATCATCATGATCGCGTTCTTCTTGACGATGCCGATCAACAGGATCATGCCGATGATGCCGATCACGCCCAGGCCCTGGCCGCTGACCCACAGCGCCAGCAGCGCGCCCACGCCGGCCGACGGCAGCGTCGACAGGATGGTCAGCGGGTGGATATAGCTTTCATACAGCACGCCCAGCACGATGTAGACGCAGACGACGGCCGCCATGATCAGCCACAGCTGGTTCGACAGCGACGACTCGTAGGCGCCGGATGCGCCCAGGAACGTCATGCTGACCGAGGCCGGCATGCCGATGTCCACGGCAGCAGCGCGAATTGCAGCCACCGCATCGCCCAGCGACGCGCCGGCTGCGGTATCGAAACCGACCGTGGCAGCCGGGTACTGCGCCACGTGGATCACCTGCAGCGGCGCCTGGCGTTCAGTGATCGTGGCCACCGCCGACAGGGGCGTCGACTGGCCCGAGCCGGTACGCAGTTGCAGCCGGCCCAGCGCGGCAATCGACATCGCCTCGTCCCGCTGCGCCTCCAGAATCACGCGGTACTGGTTGGTCTCGGTGAAGATCGTCGAGACGATGCGCTGGCCGAAGGCGCTGTAGAGCGCATCGTCAATGGACGCCGCCGTGATCGACAGGCGCGACGCCGTGTCGCGGTCGATGTCGATGAAGGCGGCGGCGCCGGTCGCGCCGGCATCGGTCACCGCCGTGCGCAGCTCGGGCAAGGTGCCGATCTTGGTCGTGAGCTTGCGCGCCCATGCGTTGACCAGTTCCGTATCGGCGCCTTCGACCGAGAAGCGGTACTGGGTCGGGCCGCTTTCGGCATCGATCGTCAAGTCCTGGGTCGGCTGCAGGAACAGCTGCAGGCCCGCCACGCCCGCCACGCGTTCGCGCAGGCGCACCATCGTTTCAGACTGGTCGCCACGATCGGCCTTCAGGTTGATCAGCATGGTGCCGGTATGGAGCATCGTGTTGTTGGCGGCGTCGACGCCCACGTACGACGCGACCGACTCGACCGCCTCGTCCTGCATGATGCGGCGCGCCGCTTCCTGCTGCAGCTTGGCCATGTCCGTGTACGAAATCGACTGGCGTGCCTGCACGCGCGCCTGGAGCTGGCCGGTGTCCTGGGTCGGGAACAAGCCTTTCGGGATGATCGTCCACATGACGGCGGTCAGCACCACGGTGGCCAGGGCCACCAGCAGGGTCAGGCCCTGGCGCTTGAGCACCCAGCCCAGCATCACGTCGTAGCGCGCGATCACGCGGTCGAAGAAGGCCTGGAACTTGACGGCAAAGCGGCTCGGCTTTTCATTTTCGTGACTGCGCAGCCAGCGCCCGGCCATCATCGGCACGAGCGTGAGCGACACCACGCCCGAGATCAGGATCGTGATGGCCAGCGTGACGGCAAATTCGCGGAACAGGCGGCCGACCACGTCGCCCATGAACAGCAGCGGAATCAGCACGGCAATCAGCGAGACGGTCAGCGAAATGATCGTGAAGCCGATCTGCGTGGCGCCCTTGATCGCGGCGGCCATCGGGGCCTCGCCTTTTTCGATGTAGCGTGCGATGTTCTCGATCATGACGATCGCATCGTCGACGACAAAGCCGGTGGCGATCGTCAGCGCCATCAGCGACAGGTTGTTCAGGCTGTAGCCGAGCAGGTACATCACGCCGAAGCTACCGATCAGCGAGATCGGCACGGCCAGGCTGGCAATCACGGTCGCGCGCAGGTCGTGCAGGAACGCGAAGATCACCAGCACCACCATGATCACGGCCAGCACCAGCTCGATCTGCACGTGCTTGACCGAGGCGCGAATGCCCGTGGTGCGGTCGCTCAGCACGTCCATGCGCAGCGCGCTCGGCAGGCCCGCCTGCAGTTCGGGCAGACGCGCTTTGATCGCGTCAACCGTGGCGATCACGTTCGCGCCCGGCTGGCGCTGCACGTTCAGGATGATGGCCGGCTTCATATTGGCCCAGGCGCCCAGGCGCACGTTCTCGGCGCTGTCGACGACCTTCGCCACCTCGAGCAGCTTGACCGGCGCGCCGTTGCGGTAGGCGACGATCAGGTTCTGGTAGTCGGGCACCGTGACCAGCTGGTCGTTGGCATTGATGGCGTACGAGCGCGTCGGGCCGTCGAAGCTGCCCTTGGCGCTGTTGGCATTGGCGGCGGTGATCGCGGTGCGCAGCGTGTCGAGGCCCAGGCCATACGATGCGAGAGCGTCGGTATCGGCCTGGATGCGCACGGCCGGCCGCTGGCCGCCCGACAGCGACACCTGGCCCACGCCGGACACCTGGCTGATCTTCAGGGCCAGGCGCGTGTTGACGAGGTTCTGGACTTCGGTCAGCGGCAGTGTGTCGGACGTGATCGCGAGCGTGAGCACCGGCGCGTCGGCCGGGTTGACCTTGGCGTACACCGGCGGCGCCGGCAGGTCGGTCGGCAGCAGCGAGCCGCCGGCATTGATCGCGGCCTGGACTTCCTGCTCGGCCACGTCGAGCGTCTCGCCCAGCGCAAACTGCAGCGTGACCATCGACACGCCGGCGGCGCTCGTGGAACTCATGCGGGTCAGGCCGGACATCTGGCCGAACTGGCGTTCAAGCGGCGCGGTGACGGTGCGCGCCATGACTTCGGGACTGGCGCCCGGATACAGCGTCTGCACCTGGATGGTCGGGAAGTCGACCTGCGGCAGCGCGGCCAGCGGCAGGAAGCGGTAGCCCACCAGGCCGGACAGCACGATCGCCAGCATCAGGAGGGCCGTGGCGACCGGCCGCTGGATAAAGGGGGTCGAGGGACTCACGCGTTGCTCCCGCTACTGTCGTGGGCGCGGGCCAAGCGCAGGCCGGCTGCTGGCATACCAACGTCGTTCCCGCGAAGGCGGGAACCCAAGTTCGTGGCGCCGTCGACGCGGCATGCGCTTCTGGCGACGCTGGCACCCTTGGGTTCCCGCCTGCGCGGGAACGACGTGCCTTGGGCACGGGCCATGCGCATGCTGGCGCTATGCACGAAATTCCCAACCATCATTGCGGTGCTCCCCGCGCTGGCCGGCCTGCGCCCTCGCGCCCGCCCTGCCCCGCGCCACGCGCGCCGCCCGGCTTGTCGCCCGGCAGCACGACGCTGGCGCCATCGCGCAGGCGGTCGGCGCCTTCGGTAATCACCTGCTCGCCCGCTTTCAGGCCGCTGGCGATCTGCACCTTGTCCACGGTCGCCTGCCCGCGCTTGACGGTGCGCAGCGACACGGTGCGCTTGGCGGCGTCGAGGACATAGACGAAGTCGCCGTCGGTACCGTGGCGCAGCGCCGTGACGGGCACCTGCACCGCGTTCTGGATCGTGTTGACGGTCAGGCGCAGGTTGACGAACTGGCTCGGGAACAGCTTGCCATCGGTATTGGTAAAGCGCGCCTTGGCGCGCACGGTGCCGGTCGACGTATCGACCTGGTTGTCCAGCGCGATGAAGCTGCCCGTGGCCAGTGCGTCGGTGCGGGTGCGGTCCAGCGCGGTGGCCGGCAGCTTCGCGCCCTGCGTGATGCGCTGCTGCAGCACCGGCAAGCCATCCTGCGGCACCGCGAATTCGACGTCGATCGGGGCCAGTTGCGTGATCACGGCGATGCCGGCGGTGTCGCCGCTGCCCACCAGGTTACCCACGTCGACCGTGCGCAGGCCAACGCGCCCGCCGATCGGTGCGCGCACCGTGGCGTAATCCAGATTGAGCTGGGCCGTGCCTTCGGCCGCGCGGTCGATCGTCGCCGTGCCTTCGAGCTGCTTGACCAGCGCCGCTTGCGTGTCGACTTCCTGGCGCGCGATCGAATCCTGTTCGAGCAGGGTCTGGAAGCGCTTGAGCGTGACGCGCGCGCTGTCGAGCTGCGCTTCGTCACGCTGGCGCTGGCCGCGCGCCTGCAGCAGCGCCATCTGGAACGGGCGCGGATCGATCGTCGCGAGCACCTGGCCCGGCTTGACCAGCTCGCCCTCGGTAAAGTGGATCTTCTGGACCACGCCTGAGACCTGCGGGCGCACCGTCACGATGGCGGCCGGCACCACGGTGCCCAGCGCTTCGAGCGTAACCGGGATGTTGGCCACCGTCGCGGTCGCGACACCGACCGTCGTCGCCGGGCCGCCCCGGCCGCCGCCCGGGCCGCCAGGGCCACGACCACCACCACCGCCGCCGGGGCCACCTGCCGACATCCCCGGTCCGCCCGGGCCGCTGGCAGGTGCCGGGTTGATCAGCGTCCAGGCCAGGTAGCCCAGGGCCGCCATCGACAGCACGGCGATGGTGCCGCCGATGACACGGGTGCGCTTTTTACGCGGCGGGCGGCTGGTGGCGGGAGGGATCGGAGAATGCTGGTCCATGCTTGTCCTTGTCGATTTTTTTGTCAATGCGCGCTACGCACTACTACTCACGACGACTGTAGCATGCGAGTTTCACATGGAATGTTTCGTAACGTACATAGAATACCGGTCGAACCGGCCTTGAAACGCCGCTCTGCTACCCCACTTAACGCCGATTTACACGGTTAGCCCCGGAATGACGGCAGTAAACGGCAAACGGGCCCAACACCAGGGTGTTGCGCCCGTCCCGTCTTTGTATAAATCAGTTACAAAGTCCTTACATCTGCAGCGGGCGCCCGTGCGCCGCCCGATTTACCAGTTGCCGCAGAAGCAATGCGTGACGGCAGCAAACGGCTTGCGCTCGGTCGTCAGTTCCGACAGGAACGCCATGTCGGCCGCGACCTGGTTCACCGGGCCTGCCGGAATCGCGTTCTCGATCAGGCCCAGCTTGACCTGGATCGTCATGGCCTGGACCGCCGAAGCGCCCGCCATCTGCAGGAAACGCTCGACGCGCGTCACCGGCCGCTCGACATACACGACGCGGTAATCCTTGCCCAGCTTGGCGCGACCGGCAGCCGATGCCAGCGCATCGTTGTAGCCGCCCAGGCGATCGACCAGGCCGCGTTCCTTGGCCTGGACACCGGTCCAGACGCGACCCTGCCCCACTTCATCGATCCTGGCCGGCGTGGTCTTGCGCGCTGCCGCCGCCTTGGTGGTGAAGTCGCTGTAGACGTTGTTGATGCTCGACTGGACCAGTTGCTGGAAGCGCGGATCGAGCGGACGCAGCGGATTGTAGGCGTCGGCCAGCCAGGTGGTGGTCACGCCATCGGTGTGGATGCCCAGCTTGGCGGCGACCTTGTCGGCCGTCGGCAGCAGCGCAAACACGCCGATCGAACCGGTGATGGTGGCCGGGTCGGCAATCACTTCATCGGACGCCATCGAGATCCAGTAGCCGCCGGATGCCGCCACGCTGCCCATCGACACGACCACCGGCTTGCCGGCAGCGCGCGTCAGTTCCAGCTCGCGCCGGATCAGTTCCGAACCGTAGGCACTGCCGCCTGGCGAATCGACGCGCAGCACCAGTGCCTTGATATTGTCGTCCTCGCGCGCCTGGCGGATCAGGTTGGCCATGCTGCGCCCGCCGATCACACCGGGGCCGCCGTCGCCATCGGTGATGGAGCCGGCGGCAACCACGACGCCAACCGCATCGCCAAACTGCTTCTGGGGATGGCGCGACAGGTAGTCATAGAAGCCGATCTGGCGGAACGACTTGTTGTCGTCGTCCGGCGCGCCGCGCTTGATCATCAAGTCGCGCAGTTCGTCGCGGGTTTTCAGGCCATCGACCAGTTTGGCCTGCAGCGCCACCTTCGCAGCGCTGCCGCCGGCATTCTCCATGCGCTCGGGGAGCGATTCGATCATGCCCGCGATCGCGCCATCGGGCAGCTTGCGGTTTTTCTCGACCAAGCCCGTGTAGCCGGACCACAGCGCGTTGTACAGATAGGCGTCGGCTTCGCGCGCAGCGTCGGACGGGCCATTGGCGATGTACGGCTCGGCGGCGCTCTTGTAGGTGCCGACCTTGATCAGGTTGACCGTAACGCCGACCTTGTCGAGCGCGTCGCGGTAGTAGTTGCGGCGCCCGCCGAAGCCTTCGATCATGACCATGCCCATCGGATGGACATAGACCTCGCTGGCGTGCGAGGCGACCAGGTAACGCTTCTGGTCGTAGCTGCCGCTCCAGGCGACGACCGTCTTGCCGCTCTTCTTGACGCGGTCGACCGCAGCGCCGATTTCGCGCAGCATGGCCATGCCGCCGCCCTGCATCTCGTCGAGCAGCAGCACGACGCTCGAGATGTTCGGATCGCGCGCCGCCGCATCGAGTACGACGATCACGTCGCGCAGGCGCACGGTGCGCTTGGAATCGCCGCCGACGTTGTCGAGCACCGCGTCGCGCAGCGTGGTTTCATACTGCTCGACCAGGTCGCCCCGGATCTCGAGCACCAGCGCCGTCTTGTTCGAGAGCGGCTTGACGCCGCCGCTGAAGAACAGCGAGACGACGATGATCACGATCAGCAGGAACAGCAGGTTGACGAAGGTGCGGCGGGTCACGTCGAGCGCGGTCCACAGCATGACGAACCCGCGCCGCAGGGCGCTCAGGGGCTTGAAGGCCATCGATACTCCATAAAAGATTGTTGCAAAGTTAAGCAGACTGCATGGAATGACGGCCCTGGTGGCGCAGCGAAATCGCGTACAGCCCCGCAAACACCAGCATGCCGTTGATCATCAAGAGTTCCAGCCCGAGCCGGTACGAGCCGAGCAGATACGCCTGATTGTACTCAAGGATCGCGCACAGGACCGGCGCACCGATCGTGACCAGCGGTACAAGGCGATTGCGCGGCACGCGCGCCGTGAACATGCCGAACGCGAACAGGCCGAGCAGCGGGCCGTAGGTGTAGGCCGCCAGCTTGAGGATCACGCCGATCATGCTGGGATTGTCGGCCGCCTTGAAGCCCATCACCAGCAGCAGGAACAGGAACGCGTAGCCCAGGTGCACGCGACGGCGCAGCCCCTCGGCCTGCGCCTGGGTCAGATCCGTCCGGCGCTTGATGCCCAGCAGGTCGATGCAGGTCGACGACGTCAGCGCCGTGATCGCGCCGTCGGCACTGGGAAACAGCGCCGAGATCAGCGCGATCAAGAAGATGATCTGCAGCGCCGGCGGCAGGTGGCCCATGACGACGGCCGGGAAGATCTTGTCGCCGGTGGCGGTCACGCCCACGGTCGGCGCGTACAGGTACAGCAGGCCGCCCAGGAACAGGAACGACAGCAACACGACCACCAGCACCCCCGTCAGCGCCAGCAGGTTCTTTTGCGAATCGGCCAGCGTCTTGACCGAGATGGTCTTTTGCATCATCTCCTGGTCCATCCCCGTCATGGTGATGGTGATCAGCGCGCCGGCCACGATCTGTTTGAGCCAGAAATTCGGGCTGTTCAGGTCTGTCGTGAACACGCTGGCCAGGCCGCTCGAGCGCATCTGCTCCAGGCTGTCCGGCACCGACAGGTTGAGTTCGCCCAGCAGGAACCAGGCGCACGCGAACAGACCGAACAGCATGCCGGTCGTTTGCAGCGTGTCGGTCCAGACGATCGTCTTGACGCCGCCCTGGTAGGTGTAGAGCAGAATCATCCCCAGCACAACAAGAGTACTGAGCCAGAACGGCACGCCCAGGCTGTCGAGGATGACCGCCTGCAGGATGTTGACCACCAGGTACAGGCGCGCGGTGGCGCCCAGCAGGCGCGAGATGATGAAGAAGCCGGCCCCGCTCTGGTAGGCACGCCGGCCAAGGCGCACGTCGAGGTAATGGTAGATGGAGGTCAGCTGCAGGCGGTAGTACAGCGGCAGCAGCAGCCAGGTGACGGCAAGGTAGCCGATTACATAGCCGATCAGGATCTGCGCATAGCCAAAGCCATCGGCGCCAACCGCGCCCGGCACGCTGACGAAGGTCACGCCCGAGAGCGTGGTGCCGACCATGCCGAAGGCGACCAGCACCCAGTTGCTGCTCTTGTTACCGATGAAGAAACTGTCGTTGTTGGCGCCGCGCGAGGTGGCCCAGGCCACGGCCAGCAGCAAGGCGAAGTAGCCGATGAGGATGCAAAACAGGAGTAACGGGGACATGAAAAGCCGGGGATGATCGTTTTGCCCAGCAATATACACTGCCGGGCAACCGGCGCTCAAACCTCTTCGCTGCGCACCCGACGGAATGGCCCGATACAGGTTTGCATGGTCTGGTCGGCGCACATCAGGAAGATTGTGCGTGACGGGTGAAACTGGATGAAGTTGATGACCTGCGCGCCCGGCTTCATCACGTTGCCCGAACAATCGGGCTTGCCGTTGTCTTTGACGATGCGGTCTTGCAGGCGGTAGAAGCCTTGCTTGTCGGGCTGGGCGGAAACGGTATAGACGCTTTCGGAAACCTCGGCGGCGCTGGTGACGAACGTGGTGCCGTCGGCGCGAAAGCGGTAGGTTTCAGCGCACTCGGTGCCCGGCACCGTCAGCCGCCAGATGCCGAGGAGCGGATGTCCGGCGGCAATGCCCGCCGATGCAACCGCCGGCGCAGCGGCCAGCGCCGGCGCGCCCAGGCAGGACAGCAGGAACAGAACGGCACGTGCGCGCATGCGAGGCTCCATCAAACGACAACGCCTGCCCGAAAACCGGACAGGCGTCGTGATTATGGCATCGCGCAGGGACGCGCGGCGCGCGGCAGTCCGTGATCAGCCGTTGTCGGAACCGGCCTTCGGCTTGGCCGGGCGACGGCTGCGTGGCGCGGCCTTGCGCGCCGGACGGGCGCCCTTGGTGCGTGCAGGCGTGGCGGCTTCCGCATCCGCGTCTGCTTCTGGCTCAGGCGCGACGTCTTCCTGCGCTGCGGCAGCAGCCGCCTGCGCTTCGGCTTCGGCTGCCGCAGCAGCTTCGGCTTGGGCAGCTGCAGCTTGCTCCGCCAGCTTCTTGGCCGATGGCTTGCGTGGCGCGCGGCGACGTTCTTTCTCGACCGGCGCCGGCGCTGCGTCAGCTTCGACCGGCTCGGCGTCGCTCACGACCAGCGTCGGTTGCGATGCCGGTTCGTCGAAGGTCTCGTCCTGGGCTTCGGGCTCGAAAGCGACCGGCTCCAGCAGCGCCGGCACGTTCGATGCCTCGTTGCGGTTGCCGCCCTTGCGTCCACCTTGGCCACGGCCACGACGGCCGTCGGTCCTGGCCGGTTGCGCTTCCGGTTGCACTTCTGGCTGCGCTGCCGGTTCCTCGAACAGTTCTTCCTGTGGTTCCGGCTCGACTGCCACCGGCTCCATCAGCGCCGGCACGTTCGACGCTTCATTGCGGTTACCGCCCTTGCGGCCACCGCGGCCACGGCCACGACGGCCATCGTTCTTGACCGGTTCGTCATTGCCCTCGACCGGAGCTGCCGCGTCGAGCATGTCCTGCACCACGGCGTCCGGCGCCTGCGTGCCGTCCTGCTGGGCTTCCTGGCCCGCTGCTGCATTGCCCGCATGCGCGCTGCGGAACACATAGGTGCCGGATTTTTCGTCGCGGCCGAATTCGAACAGGCCGCGCGTCTGCGCTTCTTCGAGCAGGTTTCCGAAGGTGCGGAAGCCGTAATAGGTTTCCGAGAAATCGGGACGGCGGCGCTTGAGCGTGTCTTTCAGCAACGAGGCCCAGATTTTGCCGGTGTCGCCACGCTCGGACGTGAGCGCATCGAACGTCTCGACCACCATGTCGAGCGCCTGTACCTTGCGTGCTTCGAGTTCTTCCTTGCGCTTGTCGTCGCCGACATTCGTGTTGGTGTTGTTGCTGGCGTTCGAGCGGCGCGTTTGCGGCGCGGCCTTGCGCTCGTCGCGCTTGGCGGCGGTGCGGCGCTGTTCGCGCACCAGGTCATCGTAAAAGATGAATTCGTCGCAGTTTGCCACCAGCAGGTCGGAGGTGGACTGCTTGACGCCGACGCCGATCACCTGCTTGTTATTTTCACGCAGCTTCGACACCAGCGGCGAAAAGTCGGAGTCGCCGCTGATGATGACGAAGGTGTTGACGTGCGACTTCGTGTAGCACAGATCGAGTGCATCGACGACGAGGCGGATGTCGGCCGAATTCTTGCCCGACTGACGCACGTGCGGGATCTCGATCAGCTCGAAGTTCGCTTCATGCATCGCCGCCTTGAAGCCCTTGTAGCGGTCCCAGTCGCAGTACGACTTCTTGACCACGATGCTGCCCTTGAGCAGCAAGCGTTCCAGCACTGGCTTGATGTCGAATTTTTCGTAATTGGCGTCGCGAACGCCCAGTGCGACGTTTTCAAAGTCGCAGAACACCGCCATGCTGATGTTGTCGGAAGAAGAGGCCATGAGTTGTTTTTTCTGTAGTGATAGGGCAAACGTATGGCGATTATACGCACGCCCTTCCGTTTCGCGCCGTATGACATTGCCTGGCGGCCAGTTTCAGCGATTGGGTGTGGCGCGTGGGCAGCATCGGCCAAGGTTCTTTATGCTATGCCATCTGATCCACTCGAAGGAGCTCAACACATGACCGCAACAACCAACCGCCGCATCGTCCTCGTCTCGCACCCGAAGGGCAAGCCAACCGCAGAGAACTTCCGCATCGAGGATGCACCGATCCCGACGCCGGGCGACGGCGAACTGCTGCTTGAAACGCTGTTCCTGTCGCTCGATCCGTACATGCGCACGCGCATGAACGGCACCGCTACTTACGCCGCCGCACTGGAGCTGGGTGACGTGATGGTCGGCGGCACCGTCGCCCGCGTCAAGCAGTCGAACCACCCGGACTGGAAAGAAGGCGACGTCGTCGTGGCCTACTCCGGCTGGCAGTCGTTCGCCATCTCGGACGGCAGCAACCTGCGCCGCGTCGATCCGGACAGCGCGCCCGTCTCCACCGCCGTCGGCGTGCTCGGCATGCCAGGCTTCACGGCGTATGCCGGCCTGCTCGAAATCGGCCAGCCGAAGGCCGGTGAAACCGTCGTCGTGGCCGCTGCCAGCGGCGCCGTCGGCTCGGTCGTTGGCCAGATCGCCCGTATCAAGGGCGCGCGCGCCGTGGGCATCGCCGGCGGGCCCGAGAAGTGCGCGTTCATCAAGGACGAGCTGAAATTCGACGCCGTGGTCGACCACCGCGCACCGGACTTCGCCGAGCAGCTGGCCAAGGCCTGCCCGGATGGCATCGACGTGTATTTCGAGAACGTCGGCGGCCAGGTGCTCGAAGCCGTCAAGCCACTGCTGAACAACTTCGCGCGCATTCCCGTGTGCGGCCTGGTGTCGCATTACAACGATGCCGGCGCGGGCGCGTCGATCGACCTGAGCCTCACGCTGTTCAAGAGCCTGACCGTACGCGGCTTCCTGCAGAACGAATTTGTCGAGCGGCTCGAGCCGACCTTCCTGAAAGAAGCCGCAGGCTGGATCAAGGATGGATCGCTGCGCTACCGTGAAGACATCGTCGAAGGGCTGGACAAGGCGCCTGAGGCATTCATTGGCCTGTTAGACGGCAAGAATTTCGGCAAGCTGGTGGTGCGCGTCGCAGAATGATCAAGGCGCAGTCAACGTTAAATAGAGGGAAGCTTTGAACTGATGAGCAGCCCGGTGGTCCAACTCCTGTCCCCAACGCCAGGAGTCGATCATGAAAGCGCCACGCTTCAAGAGCTGGTTTGCCAGGCTGCCATCGTTGAATCAGCCGCAGCGCCGGCAAGTGCTCGATGCCTTGCATCCTGCGGCCGGCCTCGATCAGGTGGTGGCGCTGATCGCGCAGGCGAGAGCACCTGGCCGTTGCTGTCCCCGCTGTGGCAACGCGCGCTGCCACCGGCATGGCTTCGCCAACGATCTGCAGCGCTTTCGCTGCTGCGCTTGCGGGCGCACATTCAACGACCTGAGCGGCACACCGCTGGCACGGCTCAGGCTCAAGGCCAAGTGGCTCGCGTATTCCCAGGTGCTGCTCGACTCACTGTCGGTGCGGAAGGGTGCAGACCGGGTTGGCGTGCACCGCAATACCGCCTTCCGGTGGCGTCACCGCTTTCTTGATTGGGTCAAGTTCGACCGGCCTGCGTCCCTGAATGGCATCGTCGAGGCTGACGAAACGTTCCTGCTCGAATCACAAAAAGGATCGCGCATGCTCGATCGCCCGCCACGCCGGCGCGGCGGGCGCGCCGCAAAACGGGGCATTTCAACGGAGCTCGACTGCATCCTGGTCGCGCGCGACCGCAACGGTCGCACGGTCGATGCCGTCACAGGCCGCGGTGCACTGACCGCCGCCCAACTCGAGCGCGATTTGCTCCCCAGGCTCGATCCGCAGGCGCTGCTGGTCAGCGACGGCCACCGCGCCTACCGCGCCTTTGCACGCAAGCACCGGATTGCGCATGAAGCCGTCAACCTGCGCGCCGGCGTCAGGGTCCGGCATTTGGGCAGCCGCGCCATCCACGTCCAGAACGTGAATGCCTATCACCAGCGCTTCAAGGACTGGCTATCAGGTTTTCGTGGTGTTGCGTCACGCTATCTGCCCAATTATCTGGGTTGGCGCTGGGCACTGGACGGCGGGCGAGTTAGTTCCCCAGAACAATTGTTAACCATTGCAATCGGTGTCATCAACAGATAACGAAAAAAGCGCCATGATCAACGGCCACAATTGACATTTGGGATTGGTGCAGCATCCGTCAAATGTGGCCTATAATTATTTAACCTTTTGCAACCATTTGTCGAACATCGATGCTGCCCACCAACCTGTTCGAGTCGGTGTTCAACCGATCGCCCTTCGGGCATTACCTGCTGTCTCCTACGCCCGAAGCGACGATCCTGGCCGTGAACGACGCGTTCCTGAAGGCCTCGGCGCGTACGCGCACCGAACTCGTGGGCCTCAGCCTGTTCACGGCATTCCCCAACAATCCGGCCGACCCGGCCGACTTCGGCGAGGCGCTGCTGCGCGACTCGCTGGCGCGCGTGCGCGCCAGCAGACATCCCGACACCCTGCCCGCCCTGCGCTATCCGATTCCGGTTGTGCTACCGAATGGCGAAACGGGGTTCGAAGAACGCTTCTGGACCGCCACCAGCACGCCGATCTTCGGCGCCGATGGTGAACTGGTCTGCATTTCACACAGCAATATCGACGTCACCGACCAGGTCAATTCCGAAGCGGCCGTGCGCGAAAGCGAGAAACGCTTCCGCGCGCTGACCAATGCGACGGCCGACGTCATCTACCGCATGAGCGCCGACTGGTCCGAGATGCGCCGCCTCGAAGGACGCGGCTTCATGAAGGACACGGACTCCCCCACGGGCAACTGGCTCGACGACTACATTCCGCCTGGCGACCATGCCCTGGTCCGGGCCGGGATCGCACGGGCGATGGAGAGCGGCGCGGTCCTGGAACTGGAACACCGGGTCTGGCGCAACGACGGCAGTTGCGGCTGGACGCTGTCGCGCGCCGTGCCGATGTTCGATGCGGCTGGCGAACTCTATGAATGGATCGGCGCGGCCAGCGACATCAGCGAGCGCAAGGCCTGGGAAGACAAGCTGCGCGAAACCGACCGCCGCAAGGACGAATTTCTCGCGATGCTGTCGCACGAGCTGCGCAACCCGCTGGCGCCGATCGGCGCGGCGGCAGAACTGCTGCAGCGTACGAAACTCGACGATGGCATGCTCAAGCGTACCAGCCAGATCATCGGGCGCCAAGTGAAACACATGACGGCGCTGATCGACGACCTGCTCGACGTCTCGCGCGTCACGCGCGGGCTGGTGGAACTCGACCAGACCGTGCTGGACGTGGGCGCCGTGCTGCACGAAGCGGTGGAACAGGTCACGCCGCTGATCGATTCGCGCGGCCACACACTGGCGCTAAACCTGCCCCCGCCCGGCACGCAGGTGCTGGGCGACCGCAAGCGCCTGGTGCAGGTGGTCGCCAACCTTCTGGGCAACGCCGCCAAGTACACGCCCGAGGGCGGGCGCCTGGCCGTGACCGCCTTCGCGCGTGGCGACCGGCTGCACATCGATGTCCTCGACAACGGGATCGGCATGGCGCCCGAGCTGGCGGCGCGCGCGTTCGATCTGTTCACGCAGGCCGAACGCAGTTCGGACCGCTCATCGGGCGGGCTGGGACTGGGCCTGGCGCTGGTGAAAAGCCTGATCGAGCTGCATGGCGGCGAGGTCGCCTGCGAGAGCGCGGGCGCGGGCCAGGGCAGCCGGTTCTCCGTGTACCTGCCACTGCTGCATGCACCTGCCGCGGCTGCGCCAGTGCCCGATACGCAGCCGGGCGCGGACACGGCGCTGCTGCGCGTGCTGGTTGTCGATGACAATGTCGACGCGGCCGTCATGCTGGCGATGCTGCTGGAAGCGAGCGGCCACCAGGTGCAGGTTGAGCACGATCCTCTCGAGGCGCTGGCCGCCACGCTGGCCAACCCGCCACAGGTATGCCTGCTCGATATCGGCCTGCCCGGCATCGACGGCCTGGAACTGGCGCGCCGCCTGCGCGCCCGCCCCGGCACCGCCCACGCGCTGCTGATCGCCATCACCGGCTATGGCCAGGACAGCGACCGGCAGCAGATCCTGCAGGCCGGGTTCGACCATCATCTGGTCAAGCCGATCGATATCGCGCAGCTGTATACGCTGCTGGACGGCACCGGCTAGCGCACTGCCGCGATCGGCTGTCTAGTAACAATAAAGTCAGCCGCAATCGCATACCGGAGCTTCAAGGTTCATAGCTTGCAGCAATGAAGTGAGACACACTATCCACCATCTACCCCTACGGCCGTCCGGTTTCGACCCGAAGGGGAAGTTCCTGCCAGCTTTAATCGTGAATGGCGCCGAGAAATGCACCACAGTCGGCAATCAGCACTTCCTGAGGCAAAGTGCCCGCCGCAAGATACAGCTTTTCATGCATGGACGCGCGATAGGAGGCTAGAACGATGTCTTCCCTACCACGCATTCTTGCTTGTGGCCCTTGATAATTTTACGAAGACGTGAAACTGCTGACGTCCGCTTTGACCCAATCCGGCCGTTCGTTTCAGCATAGCATGTTGCAGATGTGAAAATCCCTTACCAGGCCGTGACAGGCCGCAACCGCCCCATTGCAGAACTTGGCCATTACGGATACCAGACGAGCGAGCTTCCTTCGATGAATGCACTTTCATAGTGCCGTCGAAAAGCTGCCATGCTTGGATCATTCAGGCTTTCGACATCGATTTGCCGCCCTTCGCCCAAGTCAATTTCAGAAAACCCGAATGACTCGACTTCACATTTAGCGGCGTCGTGATCTGGGGCGCTATCGCTCTGCGCGAGGAACAGGATGAAACGATGGGTGCTACCTACTGTTGGGCTAGCCCAGTCGAAACTCGCTGCTCCTGCAAAACGCGCTAAGCCGGGGTACAAAATGACTGTCTTCAAACGTTACTCCTTCTTCGGTTGCCGGACTACGTTTAGCGAGTAAGTGGCTCCTGTTTCGTCCGCTTTTGGCCGAAACCATCCGACCAACCCAGCTTAGTAGGTTGCCAGGTTAAAAATACGGTGACTTCCGCGACAGGCAGAATCGACCCGACGTAGACGGCCTTACACAGGCCCAATCTGGTCGCGTAAGACGGTAAAGGTCATCTCACCAGCTTTTGATTCGAAATCCCATGGCGTAATATTGCCAACGCGTATCAGCTGCCGCCCTCGATCATCAGTCCATTCGCTTTCAACCACGCAGGCGATGTAACCGGATCGAGGAAACGTGCTGTCGGACGACAGGTCCATAGTGCTTACGACAGGAGCTTTCGCAATGAAACGATGTGTGTAACCTTTTGAATCAACAAGCGCACATTCCACTAGACCCGGGAAGTCCTCGTCTACGAATCGTTCAATCGTCACTTTCGTCACCGACTCCCGTCCAGGCGGCCATGGCCGAATTGTGTACATTAGTTGGTCTTCAAGCGACCAGTTCAGAGGGCGAAATTCGGGATAACGCCACGGACACCCATCTGCGACCCACCGCTGATAGTTAGCCATATTGTCACTGTAACCGTACTCGCAGCCACAGCAATCGCAGATCTCGAATGAGCATCGCAGGTCTTCAGTCGAGGCAAATCCAAGAGCAGGGCCTCCAAGAGCAGGTCCGTAGCCGCAAACTGGACAATAATCAATCACCATGGCGATCCAATTCAGTACCTACAGATTTTCCAGCTTGCTAGCTGAAGTGTATGCGTCCACTGAGCAGTGAAAAACATCGCTAACAACCGCTTTTGGCGACTGCCGCCCGGCTATTCGCGTCAGCTTAGCAGGTTGCTGGACTGAAAAAGTCGCCGACTGCATCCACAGGCAGGTGCCGACCTGACCCGGACGAACAACGCCCGCATGACCTCATTGCTTTTTCGGGCGACAGACTTCCTTGTATGCTTCTGCATAGGTCTTGTCGAAGCAATTCTCGAGTCCTTCGACAGCATCGATATTTATGGGCCAACGAATTCTCTTTTTTGAACCACCGTCAAAGTCTGCCTCCATGTAGCCGTCGATGACAGGCGGCACGCCCACTCCTGCTGGCGGTGGGACTGCAGTGAGCCTTTCCCGTGCCCGCTTTAGTGCAGGCCTGTCCCTGCGGAGGAAGGCAATCGTTGCATCGACATACGGATTCCAACCAGCCTTATCGTCTTCAGTGGGCTTGTAAGCATGTTCCATCAAAGCGATCGCTTCGGGATACTGCCCGGCATCAGCCCTCACCTGCGCCTCATGCCAGAACAACAGGCCAGATTCTTTATGATGAGCGTTCCGGTAATCGCGAAGCAGGTCGGCTGCAATCAAGAGGCACCCAGGTGTCGATGCCAGTGCTCGCCATCCTCCCGAAATATCCTGATCAAATTCGTTTTCGTCCAAGGCAAGTAGACGAGCACGGTCAAATCGACACTTATCTGATGAAACTTCTTCCGCGTCGACTACACCACAAAAGGAATTGAGGACACAAAGAAATAGTGCAGCTAAAGTTCGGTTTGGCATAGCTAATCTGTTGATATCGGATGATGCATTAAGTTACCAGGTGCACAATGAGCAAGAGGCGCCAATCGTGAGGTTAACGACGGCTTTTGGCAGAACTCGGCCTTTGGCTTCAGCTTGGTAACTTACGGGGCTGAAAAGTCACCGACTGGCTTGAGGTGCCAATGTCGCCCCCGGAGCTGGCTTACGGGCAGATAAGTGGTCGATATGAACGTTGCCGTTTGAAGCTCAGTTGCACCATTGCTGCTCGCACGGAATGCCATCGCGGTCACCGTCCATATCAGGAACATTGCATTGTTCTTGGTGAAATAGCGCTTCTGCACAAGATGCCATCTTTGAACACGCGTTCTTCTCCGGCGTGCACTGAAACTCTGGTTGTGGCTTAAGCGCATCCCTGGCAGAAACGATCTTGTATGCGCTTGCAGAAATCGTACTATTCGGATTGGAGAAGCGAACATGGCCCACATAACCAAGCACTAGCAGAAGCGCCAAGCCAACTATCGCAGATAAGAATGCTCCTGCAGAACTTTTCCTGGCTGTTTTAGTGCCGACGAACTCAGCAGTTGCGGCCCGGGGATGACCTTTCTCATCACGCCGAACTTCATAGGTTATCAAGCTCCCCAAAAGTGGTCGCTCTGCCCTCTTGCGAAATGCGGATACGTGCAGGAACGTCCGCGCGCTTGCCCCGTTTTGAACGACGAAACCAAATCCGCGCTCATCATTCCACTCGATGATTCTTCCTTGAAGTCGCATGTTTATGAGCCAAATTGAATAACGCCATCAGATCCAAACGATGACTCGTGGCGAAAGCACAAGTTCACGGGAGCATGTCCGTCTCGGCCTCTTCTGTCAAACATGATCATTTGGTGTCGCACTTTATTATTTCTGTCCGACTTTATTGTTCGTCCGCATCAGCTGCAGGCTGCCGCATGTTGCGACCTTGAGCCTGCGATAATGATGTCTTTGAATCACCGACCCGACAACGACACCATGCAAGCCAAAGCCCATTACCTGCAACTACGGCCCCACGACGCCCTGCCCGACCTGACCCACCTGGCGCCGTTCATGGCCATCGTCGTCATCGATGACGACAGCGACGAAATGTGGCGCTGGGATGTGGCGCGCTGGCTGGTCGCATCGGGCTGCCGCAGCATGCTGGCCTGGGGCAAGGAGTGCGAAAGCTGGCACGACGCCGTCGAGGATGCCGCGCTCGAAGCCTTCGACTACGACGACATCCCACCCGAGCAGGTCGTGACGGTGTCGCAGCACGCCGACGAAGACCTCGACGAGGTGTTCTGGTTCGCGCGCCACCGCGCCAGCCACCCGGCGCTGCGCCTGAACACGGCCGTCATCTTGCACGTGGCCATGCGCGGACGCCCGGACGAACTGCTGGCGCAACTGGCCGAGGCCTGAGCGCCCCGGCAGCTTCCCCTTTACAGTCGGGCCAGCGTCGCCGGGTCGGCCTGGCCATCGAAGTATTTGTCGATGCAAGCCTGGAACACGGCTTCATCTGGCGCCACGTCCGCGAACAGCGTCATCGACGAGTGGAATTTCAGCTCATCCGGATGGCTGAAGATGGCGCCGGCCGATTCGGCGTCCAGCGCGGCGACGATGCCGGCGCACTCGCGCAGGCGCTTTCCCAGCACTAGATGCGCGAGATACGCGGCCGCTTCGTCGGCAGACGCAATCGCGTAACGCTGCGCCATGGCGCTCGTGCCCAGGCCGGCGATCTGCGGAAACACGAACCACATCCAGTGCGTGCGCTTGTGGCCGGCGCGCAGCTCCGTCAACACCGCGGCATATACCGGATCCTGCGCCTGCACAAAACGGTCGAGATCAAAGTGATTGTTCATGGTGGCCTCCCTTGTCATCGAAATGCTACAACGTCGCCGTTGTTTGCTAAAGTGCCGCACAATGAATGCTGACCATTTAGCCCTCCTGTTGGTTCGGGAAATGCCTTACGGTAAATACAAAGGCCGCAAGATTGCCGATATCCCCGGCCATTATCTCGGCTGGCTCGCACGCGAGGGTTTCCCGCGGGGCGAACTGGGCCAGTTGCTGGCCCTGATGTACGAACTCGATCACAACGATTTGCGCGGCCTGCTCGATCCGCTGCGCGGCCCGTCAAACCGGCGCGGATAATTGATACTTTCTGGCAATTAATATGACATACCGCCGATGCGCATCGGTATAATCGTACATTCACTGACGAGTTCATCATGCCGAACGAACAAGCATCATCGCCACTGGTTCTGGTTGTCGAAGACGATGACCACATCGCACAGGTACTGCGCTTCATGCTCGAGCGCCAGGGCTATCGCGTCACCCACCTGGCCGATGGCCGTGTCGCGAGCGCGCACATCGCCTCCGCGGCCGAGGCGCCGGCCCTGATCCTGCTCGACGTGATGCTGCCCTATCTGGACGGCTTCGAGCTGGTCGCGCTGGTGCGCGCACGGCCCGACTGGAACGCGGTGCCGATCCTGATGCTCACGGCAAAAAATACCGAGCGCGATACGGTGCGCGCGCTCGACGCCGGCGCCAACGATTTTGTCAGCAAGCCGTTCGAACCCAATGCCCTGCTGGCGCGCGTGCGGCGCCTGACCCAGGTCCAGAGCGCCTGACGGGGCTGAACCGTACGCGCCGATTCGGGCTCTTGACTTAAAATCAAGTCATGTCCCGTTCGCTCCCACTCCTGTTTGTTGTCTCGATGTCGATCACACCCGCGTTTGCTGCCAGCCTGCAGCTGTGCCCGGGTCCGCTGGTCGTCTCTCCCGGCGCCGTCACCGCGCAGACCACCGCGCCCGACGGCACCATCCTGCATGCCATCGTGACCGAAGAACCGGGCAAGCAGCAGGCGAACTGCCGCGTGCTGCCATTGCCGACGGCTGTCATGGGTGTGCAGGCGCTGCACTTCCTGCCCCCCGACGCCAGCCCCGGCAAGACCATCCTGCTGCGCGGGATCGAGGCCGACAAGGGCAAGTCGTTCAGCGTCAGCGAACACACGCTGGTCAGCGATCAGCCCGCCCCGCGCCCCCAGACGCCGATGCCGTTCGGCGCCAGCCTGCTGGGCGCGATGCAGACCCGCACCCACGGCGATACGGCGCGCATGGGCGCCGACGTCAAGGACGGCCGGCTGTACCTGACCTGCCGCGCCGGCGCCAAGCCCGCCAGCGTCACGCTGCTGGGCCCGTGGTTCATGCCCCGCGCACGCGCCGTCATGCAGGCCGCGTTTTCCGGCGAAGGCCGCTTTGCGCTGCAGCTCGCCAGCGGCGCGCCGGGCAAGCCGGACCAGACTTTTGACCTGGGCAGCCTGGACGCCGGTCAAGCGGTGCAGACAGCGCGCTTCGACCTACCCGAAAAACTGGACCGTGCCAATTGGCGCTCGCTGTCGCTGGCCTGTCCGCAAGGCGCCGCCAAACTCACGCTCGCCGCGCTGACGCTCCAGCCTGTCGGTGACGCCGATGCGGCTGCGGCATCACGTGCGACCTGGACCTGGAGCCCGAACGAATGGCGCGAACGCGGCGCAGCGCTGCTCGACTGGGCAGCCGAGCAAAAGATGGGCGCGGTCTTCATCACGGTGCCGCTGCGGGACGGCAGTGTCGACGACGCAGCCCAGCTGGGCGCCTTCGTGCGTCAGGCCGGCAGCCGCGGCATCGCCGTCAGTGCGATGGAAGGCGCGCCCGAGATGGTGCTGCCTGCGTCTCAGGATGCTGCCATCGCCCGCATGCGTGCCTACGCCGCCTACAACGCGTCTGCTGCCGAGGGCGCGCGCCTGAAAGGTGTCCAGTACCACATCGAACCGTATCTGGTCCCGGCCCACGTGCTGCCGCAGTCGCAGCGCGACCGGCGTTATCTTGAACTGGCGGCAAAGCTGCGCCAGGCGGCCGGCCCGCTGACGCTGGACTTCGTCGTGCCCCACTGGTGGGCAGACAAAAGCGCGCTGCTGACCGGGCTGGCAAAGCACGCCGACATCCTGACGGTCAAGAGCCCGCGCACCGATCCAGGGCAGATCTATCGCCTGGCCGTGCCGTTCCTCGACTGGGGCATCGAGCATGGCAAGACCGTGCGCGTGGCGCTCGACGCAGGGCCGATCGGCGCCGGTGTCCAGCGCCGTTATGAACGTCGTCCACCCGGGGCGCGCGGCGACCTGCTCGTGTTCACACTGGGTGGCCAGAAGATCCTGCTGCTGCAGCAGGTGCCGGCGGCGCACGACAAGGCGCAGGCCTACGCGCTGGCCGCCAGCCAGGAGATCGACGCGGCCGACGCCAGCTTCCATTCGGACAAGGGCGCGCTAATGCGGCTGTTGCCGCAGCTCGAACGCACGTTCGGGGCCTGGGAAAGCTTTGGCGGCATGGCCTTGCACGACCTGCGCTAGGCCACCGTTACGCCAGTGGCAACTCCACCGTAAACCGCGTCCCTGCGCCGGCGCGGGTTTCGAACCCGATCGAGCCGCCGTGTTCTTCGACGATCGCCTTGCTGATACTGAGGCCCAGGCCCGAGCCGCTGCGCTGGCGCGAGTCGGCGGCGTCGGCTTGCGCGAAGCGTTCGAACACGCGGCTCTGGAAGGCTGGCGGAATGCCGGGCCCTTCGTCGGTCACACTCAAGCGTGCCCAGCCCGGCCGCTGCGCCAGACCCAGAATGACATCCTTGCCGCCAGGTGTGAACTTGATCGCGTTCGAGACCAGATTGGTCAGCACCTGCACCATGCGGTCGTGATCGATCTCGGCCTGGACCCATTCGGCGCCCGGCGGCATGTCGAGGCGCAGCGTCACGCCCGCCTGGCGCGCCTGGCCTTCCATCGCATCGGCCACGTGGTGCATCAGCGGCGCCAGTAACTGGGCGGTGCGCTGGTATTCCATATGGCCTGCTTCGATCTTCTGGATGTCGAGCAGGTCGTTCACCATCCGCATCAGGCGATCGCAGCTCTGGCTGGCAATTGCGACCAGCCGCGCCGCATCGGGCGGCAGGTTGCCGGCCATGCCGCCATCGAGCATCGACAACGACGCGTGGATCGACGTGAGCGGCGTGCGCAGCTCGTGCGAGACGGTCGAGACGAATTCGTTCTTCATGCGCTCGACCTTCTTGCGCTCGGAGATATCGTGCAGGAAGATCGAGAAGAACGCATCCTCGCCCTCGCCGGCCAGCGTGACCGTGCTCTCGATCGTGAACTCGAAGCCCTGGCGGTTGATCACGGTGCGCTCCATGCGGCGCGCGAGCATGAACTGGCCGTTGTGGCGGAACGACTGCAAGGCCTTGCCGATGCTGTCGCGGTAGCGTTCGGGCAGGATCATTTCTGCCAGCGGCCAGCCCACGGCCTCGTGCCGGGTCCAGCCGAACATGCGCTCGGCGGCTGGATTCCAGTCCACGATCATGCCGCGCAGGTCGACCGCAATGAATGCATCCTGCGCTGCCTCGACGATGGCGATGATGCGGCCCTCGCTGGCGCGCACCGCGACCAGCGCACGTTCCAGTTCGCGGGTGCGGCGGTCGACCCGCTGTTCCAGCGTATCGTTGAGGGTCTGCAGATCGGCGCGGCGCTGCACCAGCGCCGTCACCAGCGCATTGAGCGCACCCGACAATTGATGGACTTCGGTATAGCTGCTCCCGGCCGGCACCAGCTCGTGCGTGTCGCCGCGGCGCAGGCCGTCGGCCGAATGGGCCAGCGCCACGAGCGGGCGTGTGATGCGGCGCGCCAGCAGCCAGCCGCCCAGCGAGAACAGCAGCGCCAGCACGCCGCCGCTCCACAGGGCGCGTGAACGCAATTGCCGTACCGGCGCGTAGGCGTCCTCCAGATCCTGGCGCACCAGCACGTGCCAGCCCAGGCCAGGGTAGTCGCCCACGGCCTTGGTCGACGCGTAGCCGACCAGATAATCGTGCCCGTCCGGCCAGTGCTCGACTGCATACCCGGTACGCCCTTCGCGCGCCGAGCTCAAGCTGCCCAGTTTGATGGTCGTGTCGAGCAGGTCTTGCGGCCCGAGCAGCACCACGCCTTCGGCGCTGACGATCAGCGCCTGCACCTTGTTGCGGGTCTGGACCGGCGCGATGATCGAGCGCTCGACCTCGCGCGCCCATTCCCACGACAGGTGCGTGCCCATCACGCCGGCCGGCTGCCCATTGGCATCCAGATAGGGAAAGGCAACATCGACAAACCGGCGCGGCTCGCCTTTTTGCACCGGCAGCAGCTTGGCCAGCAGCACCGCCTCGTGCACGTCGCCCACATGCTTACCTGCCAGGGCATTGCTGAACCAGGGCCGCTTGGCGACGTTCTTGCCTTCGAGCAGCCCGCGCGCCTCCACCAGCACCGTGCCGTCCATGGCGGCCAGGCCGATCCATTCGTAATAACCGTAGGTAGATTGCATGTCGGCCAGGATGCGGCGCCGTTCGGCCTGGCTCGTCGCGGGGGAAATCAGGTCGTTGCGGCGCGCCATCAGGCGCACTTCGCGATACCGTTCATACATGCCGCGATCGAGCTTGTCGGCGGTCTGCATCGCCATCTCGCCCAGCCCCCCGCCGATACTGGTCTTGACCTGCGCCGTCGCGGAGCGTTCGACCACTTCGACCAGCAGCAGCGTGAGAATGCCGCTCATCAGCGTAAACGCGAGAGCAAGCCGTGCGCCCAGTCCGCGCGGGGTCAGGCGATGCCAGAAGGATTGGGAAATCTGCATGGAAGACGTGAGTGTGTCGATTCTCCGAGCGTAGCACGCAGATGATGGCCTAGGGCAATACTACACTTGGTAATCTACCGATAGTTACAGGAAAACCTCGAGTAATTACCCATTCTGCCTAAATGTGTTGCGAGAGCGCCTTGTACGAACATGCCTGCAACCTTGGTGTTGCAGCGGCGGCCGGGGTGATTCCGCACGGCCACGCCCGATTTCCGATAAACTTGCGCCTTACAAGTCTATCGTCATCGATTGGAAACACCGTCATGCAAGCCGCCGCCATTCCCGCCAACGTCCCGCCTGCCCTGCTCGACTACGCCACTTCGTGCGCGCTGCCGACGCCGTGGGCCGAGTTCACGCTGCACGCCTGGGTCGAGGCTTCCACCGGCAAGGAACACCTCGCGATGGCACTGGGCGACCTGGGCAACGGCGAGCCGGTGCTGGCACGCGTCCATTCCGAATGCCTCACCGGTGACGTGATGTTCTCACAGCGCTGCGATTGCGGCGCACAACTGGAAGGCGCGCTGCGCCGCATCGCCGAAGAAGGCCGCGGCATCGTGCTCTACCTGCGCCAGGAAGGCCGCGGCATTGGCCTTCTCAACAAGATCCGCGCCTACCGCCTGCAGGAAGCCGGCGCCGACACGGTGGAAGCCAATCTGCAACTCGGTTTTCACGCCGACGCCCGCAACTATGAATTGTGCCGGCCAATGCTGGCGCAGTTCGGCATCAAGGCGGTGCGCCTGATGACCAACAACCCGCGCAAGATCGACGCCCTGACCCGCCTGGGCATCACGGTCACCGAACGCGTTCCGCTGCTGGTGAACCGCAACGCCCACAACAACAGCTATCTCAATACCAAGCAGGCCAAGCTGGGTCACATGATGGCGCCCCTGACCTCGCTTGAGCAGGGCGAGCCGGTCGCCCCGGTCACGCCTGCGTCGGTTGCCTGAGCGTCGGCGCGCTAACGCGCGCAGCGCTGGCCGCTCTGATGGCAAGATAGCGGTTTCCCTCTGCTTCCTGGTAACCGCATGAACCGGACCGTCGTGGCACGCCTGGCCGCACTCCTGACCATCTGCCTGGCGCTTGGCGCGGGGCTCGATCTCGTCACGCGGCCAGCGAGCGCGCAAACGGGGGCTGGCGCCGTCGCGCGCGCCGGGCTGGCGGCACCGGCGGGCGCCCCGGTCGCCGCGCCCGTGCCGCAGATCGCCGTCGATACGCCGCCGGCCGCCACGCCGACCGAGCTGATTGCGGGCGAGGCCGACACCCAGGACGCCCTGCCCCAGCCGTCGTCCGCCGCGCAGGACCTGTACGAATCGGCGCGCAGCGACCTGCTGCAGATCCGCATGCTGCTCAAGAACGGCCGCACCCAGTCCACGGTCGGCTCGGGCTTTTTGGTCGGCACCAGCAATCTCGCGCTGACCAATTACCACGTGGTCTCGCAAATGGCGCTCGATCCGGCCATCTACACGGCCGAATACATCGACACCGACGGCAATACCGGCCCGGTCGAACTGCTGGCAGTCGACGTGCTGCACGATCTTGCGGTCGTGCGCATCAACCGCAATGGCAGCGGCTTCTTCAAGGTGCCCGAACAGAAAGTGAAACTGCGCCAGGGCCAGCCCCTGTACTCGCTGGGCAATCCGCTCGACCTGGGCTTCGCGATTTCCGAAGGCGCCTACAACGGCGTGCTCACGCGCAGCTTCTACGATCGCCTGATCTTCAGTGGCCCGATCAACTCGGGCATGAGCGGTGGCCCAAGCGTGACCGCCAGCGGCACCGTGGCCGGCATCAACGTCTCGCGCCGGCGCGATGGCGAATCGGTCAGTTTTCTGGTGCCCGTGATGTACGCGCAGGAGCTGCTGCGCAAGGTGGCGCAGCAAGCCGCGCCGCCGCCCGACTTCAATCCGCTGATCGGCAAGCAGCTACTGGCGCACCAGGCCGGCATGGTCGACCGGCTGCTCGAAGAACCGCTGACGCTCAAGGGCATGGGGCCGTACCTGGTGCCGGTGCGCGAGTCGGGCCAGGTGCGCTGCTGGGGGCGCTCCAATGCGCGCGGCGCTGCGTATGCGGTCGACGCCATGAGCTGCGTGATGCAGTCAGCGGTGTTCGTCTCGGACGTCCAGCAGACCGGTAATGTCTCGATGACCCACCGCTACATCCGCTCGGGGACGATGGACCCGATGCGCTTTGCCGCGCTGGCCACCGACATCTTCCAGGTCGATAACCTGGGCAGCACGGGCGATCCGCGCCTGACCAAGCCATTTTGCACCGAGCGCTTCGTGCACACGCGCACGCTGCCGCTGCGCGCCGTGACCTGCGTGCGCGCCTACCGCAAGTTCGAAGGGCTGTACAACTTCACGCTGCTCACGGCCAGCACCGACGCCTCGCAGGCCAGCCTGCAAAGCCGGCTCGATGTGTCGGGCGTGTCGTACGAAAACGGCATGCGCGTCACGCGCGCCTATCTTGGCGCCTTCGGGCGCCCGGTGCGCAAATGAGCGGGCCCTGGACCATCGAGACGCTGGCGCGCAATGGCGAGGTGCTGCACCGGCATCGCGTGACCACGCTGCCGATCCGCCTTGGCCGCGCCTACGACAACGACTTCATTGTCGACGACGAGTACGCCGCCGCGCACCATGCGCTGGTCGAGCTTGGCGCCGATGGCGCCCTGCTGCTGCGCGACCTCGATACGCGTAACGGCATCAACCACAAGGGCCGGCGCGTCAAGGAACTGACGCTGGGTGGCGACACCGTCGTGCGCATGGGGCACACGTCGCTGCGTATCCGCCCGGCCGCGCACCCGGTGCCGCCCGAACTGGTCGACCGCACGATGCACGGCTGGGAAGGCATGCTGCCGGGCGGCGCCGGCATCGTCCTGTGCCTGTTGACCGCGCTGTTCGTGGCATGGCTGCTCGACGCCGGGGGCGACCCCGAACGCTACGGGGTGTACCCGGCGGTGGCCGTGGGCGCCGGCCTGGCCTGGAGCGGCATGTGGGCGTTTTCCAACCGCCTGTTCGGGCGCCGTGCGCGCCTCGGGCGGCACCTGTTCATTGTCGGCTTTGGGCTGGCGGCGCTGGTCGGCGTGCGCCTGCTGGCCAGCGTGGTGGCCTATGCGTGGTCGCTCGAATGGCTGACCGGCTATGGCTCGCATGCGGTCGTCGTGACGGTGTCGATGATGATCTACTTCCACCTGGCCACCGTGACGCCGCAGTTCCGGCGCCGCCTGCGCCTGTCCTGCGCCGGGATCGCGGTGCTGGTCTCGCTCCTGATCCTGGCCGGGAACATGCAGCGCAATGGCCGCACCGCCGATGAGCTGTACATGCCGGTGCTGCTGCCGCCCGAGCTGCGTGCCAGTCCCGCTGTGCCGGTGGCCGAGTACATGGGCAGCGTGGGCGCGATGAAGCGCGAGATCGACGCCGAGCGCCGTGGCAATGCCGAGTAAGGTAACGACCTAGTCCAGCGCCGCCAGCAGGCGGCTCACCGTTTCGGCCGCGATCGGCTTGGTAAAGTGCTGGTCGAACCCGGCCTCGCGCGAGCGTGCCTGGTCTTCTTCCGAACCCCAGCCGGTCACGGCGACGATGGTCATCCGCGCCAGCGCCGGCATCGCGCGCAGGCGCGTGGCCAGCTCGAAGCCCGTCATGCCGGGCATGCCGATATCGAGAAACGCGACGTCCGGCACGAACGCCTCGGCCAGGGCCAGGGCATCGCGGCCATTGGTGGCGGTGCGGATCTCGTGCGAATTCAGTTGCAGCAGCAGCGACAGGCTTTCGGCGGCGTCGGTGTTGTCGTCGACCACCAGGATGCGGAACGTGCGGCGCTGCGCCGTGCGGCGGTCCTGGCGCGCTGTGTCGTCGCCCGCCACTGCCATCCGCGCGCCCAGTGGCAGGCGCACAGTGAACGTGCTGCCAAGGCCGGCGCCGGGACTCTCGGCGCTGACGCTGCCGCCATGCAGCGCCACCAGCTGGCGCACCAGCGACAGGCCGATGCCCAGCCCGCCCTGCGCCAGGCCCCTATTGCGGCCGACCTGGTTGAACATCTCGAAGATCGTGTCGTGGTGCTCGGGCGGGATGCCCACGCCGCTGTCGGTCACTGCCACCACGGCCTGTCCGCCATCGCTCCGGTCCTTGTGCACCGTGAGGCGGATGCTGCCGCCGGGCGGCGTGTACTTGGCTGCATTGGTCAGCAGGTTGTTGATCACCTGCGCGACGCGGGTCGGATCGATATCGAGCAGCAGCGGCTCGCCCCACATGGCCACATCGAGCACGTGGCGCGCGCCCTGGATCATCGGCGTGCTGGTCTCGACCGCGCTCGCCACCACGCGATTGAGGTCGACCAGCTGCTTGCGGATATCGATCTTGCCGCTGGTGACGCGGGCGACGTCGAGCAGGTCGTCGATCAGGTGCGTCATCTGGCGCGTCTGGCGTTCGAGCATTTCACGTACACGCTCGATCGTCTCGGGACTGTCGGCGCGCAGGCGCATGATTTCCAGACCAGTGCGGATCGGGGCCATCGGGTTGCGCAGTTCATGCGCCAGCACCGCCAGGAATTCGCTGCGGTGGCGGCTGGCCTCGGCCGATTCGTGGGCCTGGCGTTGCAACGCTGCTTCAACGCGACCGGGCTCGCCGGCGTCGATTTCGAAGGCCGTATGGAAGAAGCCATGCACCGTGCCGGCGGCATCGCGCAGCGGCGAAAAAGCAGTATTGAAGTGGCGCGCGCCAGGCCCGAGCAGCACGTCGTCGAGCCAGGCCGGCGCACCGGCAAGCGCGCTGTCGACCAGCGGCGCGAGGCGCGGCCAGGCGGCGGGCAGAATGTCGGCCAACGGCTGGCCCAGCGCTTGCGCGGGTTGTTCGCCCAGCAGGCTGGCGTAGGCATCGTTGAACAGCACCGGCATGGCGTCCGATGCAGGCGTACGCCAGCCAACCAGCGCCGGATGCCGCGCGTCGAGCATCAGATCGACGGCCACCCGCAGTTCGGGCGGCCAGCCTGCGGCATCGCCCAGTGGGGTTGCTGCCCAATCGTGGTTGCGCACCCGCGCGCGCATGCCTCGATTGTCGGAAGACATGGAAGAAGGTCGGCCCGGATCGCTCATGGTTTGATTGTCGCATGAACTCTAATTGACGGTAGGCAATTGACCCCTGGATGATGCAATTTTTCCGCAGTTGCCGAGGTCCATGGAACGGCACCACGAGAAGGCGCATCGAGGTTTTGAGACGATTACCCTGCAGGCGGCTTCGTAGAACGACGTTCCGCTCTATCGTCTTCCAAGTTGCCGGTATGCTGGCCCGAGTCGTCGATCTGATAATGCTTGCTGATGGCGCGATTCCGGGAATCGGCGAATGGCTCGGAAAGCAACTGAATGGCAGTAAAGCGCCCGTTAGGCTTCTTTTGAAGATTTTCCCAGTAAGTACCCCGCGACAGTACCTAACAATCCCATTACAGGCGCAATTTGCTTGTCACTGTACCCAGCGACGACCAGAAAGACTGCCATGATAAGGATCACGATCGTCCCTATGACACGCAGCGTCGATTCAGGGGAAGATCCCCACTTGATCATCAGCACCGTCACGATCAGCACAAGCACGCCGAAAGCGAGGACAACGGCGCTGACAGTCATTGCGCTCTCAGCTGTCCACCACTGCGCTGGGATGCCCGTCTGATGTGAGGTTTCACGTTTGATCGCAGCGATCTGTGCATCTAGTGATTCAAGGGACGGGAGCTTATTCTGACCTTGCATTCTCTATCTCCTGTCCCTGTTTGCACTGCAACCCAGCTAACTGTTTTTCAAGCGTATATATCTGAAGACGTTGGGCATTATGCGCTTGACGCAGCGTCTGAAATTCCCAGAGCGTTCGCGGCGGGTAGGCCATGGAAATTTCAAGCAACACTGCTTTTTGTTCCAGCAGCGACACAAGTCGAGCCAGACTCTCATATTTTGCTTGAGGCAATTGGCCGGAGACGGCCTGTGAATCCAATAAATCTGCTGGATAAAAAAAACTCTCGAGCCGCGGCCCGGGCACGACATTGCACTTGATGGAAAGGCCTTGCTGAATGCAAAGCTGTGGTGTTCTCCCGCTCTGCGCCAGCCTTGCAAGGTTCGCTTTCTCCTGGCTGATTGCGTCGTCTATGGAAATCGGGACTTGGGCACATGCACCGCCCCAAGTACCTGCCCATGCAGTCAACAATATCAGTAGACTTCGCATATCACCCCCAAGGTTCGTGAGCACCCATGACGCGACGTTTGTCAGCCCCTTCTGGCACCACGTTACCTTAATCGATTGGCTGGATTACATAGCCTGCCAAACATTGCGACCACTCGATAAACGAAAACATGCATGCCTCTCGCTACGTGGTTGATCGACCGTGTCGGACACGAATTAACGAGACTACGTCGCGCGCGGACTGCTCGTTTGCGGTGCACCAAACGTGTTCGCCTTCATGAGCGTTGCCTGATGAAGTGGCTGGCCCGATCCTTGCATGTAGAAAAGCACACTGAACTGCGGGAGAAGTCGATGTTTACCCAAAACGATGTGCTCGAATACACGGGCATGCAAGGCCATATGATCCGCGTGCTGTGGATCGACCGTTCACAGGCGCTGGCCTGGACGTACCGCCTGGGCAGCCCCTCGGCCCTTCCCGAGCCGGTGCTGTTGCACGAACTCGAGAAAGCACTGCGCGCCGGTGGGGTGCGCCGGTTGCTGGTCGATCCGTTCGCGGCCGCGCCGCCGCAGGAGCCGGTACCGCAAGGCTACCTGGCCCTGCAGGCCAAGGCCTGGTCGGCCGTGCGCGCCCTGCACGCCGACCGCCAGGCCTTGTACCAGCCGCGCGAACGCGCCATCCTGATGGCCGGTTACGCTGCGGCGCATGGCATCTCGAAGTCCAGCATCCTGCGCTACCTGCGCCGCTACTGGGAACGGGGCCAGACGCCGGACGCACTGCTGCCGGACTATGGCAACTCGGGCGCACCGGGCCGCACGCGCGCCGTCACCGCCGGCATCAAGCGCGGCCGGCCACGCAAGGGCGAGGCCACCGGCACCAATGCGGACGAGCGGATGCGCGCGATCTTTCGCGCCGCTGCGGCGCGCTACGCCGCCAGCCATGACGATTTTTCGCGCCGCGCAGCGTATCGCCAGATGCTGGGCGACTTCTTCGAGGGCCAGGATGCGGGTGGTTTGCCGAGCTTTGGCCAATTCAATTACTGGCTCGAACGCGACGCCGCCGCCCCGCCAGCGGTCACGCTGACGCGCCCTTGTGCACCATTGCCGGGCCGCGCTGCACCACGCGTTGCCCACCACGCGGCCATGCCGTGAGCCACCAATCCGGTGCGCCGCACGCCAGCGTGGTGCGCACCGGATAATCGTCTAGCGTGGCCGGTGCATCTGGAACAGCTGTTCCGGCCCGACCGAGAAGTAATCGGCCGGTCCGCCACCACGCAAAATATGGCCGGCAGCAGCCGTGTCGTAAATGCCGTCCTTCAGCGACGCCGCAGCGATGTGCACGCCCACCACTTCGCCCAGTACCAGCCAGGTCGGCACAGTCTCGCCGCTGGCCTGCTGCAGCTGGATGATCTGCGTGACCTTGCATTCGAACGCGACCGGGCTTTCGGCCACGCGCGGCGCCGCCACCAGGCGCGACGGCGTGGGCGTCAGCCCGGCCAGCGCGAATTCATCGACTTCCGGGCCGACGGCAGCGCACGACGCGTTCATTGCCTCGGCCAGCGGCCGGGTTGCGAGATTCCACACGAATTCGCCCGTTTCCTGCACATTGCGCAGCGTGTCCTTGGCGCCGATGCTGGCAAACCCGACGATCGGCGGCACGTAGTTGAAGGCGTTGAAGAAGCTGTAGGGTGCCAGGTTGCGCACGCCCGCCCCGCTCAGCGACGAGATCCAGCCGATCGGGCGTGGCCCGACGATGGCGTTGAAGGGGTCGTGGGGCAGCCCGTGGCCTTGACGGGGTTCATAGAAATGGATCGACATGAGATGGTTTTTTCTTGAAGGGTTCAGGATGGGTTGCTTGTGCGGGAGGCTTCTACTGCCAGACCGGCGCCGCAATCCTTGCAGAACTGCGCGCGCGGATCGTGGTCCGGGCTGCCGCAGGCGCTGCAGCTGCGTGGTTCGCCGCGCGGCGCATGGCGCGACAGTTTTTGCGACGTCATCTCGGCGCTGACGATCCCAGTCGGCACCGCCAGGATGCCCCAGCCGAGCAGCATCATGAACGATGCAATCGCCTTGCCCAGATGCGTGTGCGGCGTGATGTCGCCATAGCCGACCGTCGTGATCGTTACAGTGGCCCAGTACATCGCCATCGGGATGCTGGTGAAGCCGCTCTCCGGCCCTTCGACCACGTACATGACGGTGCCGAGAATCAGGATCAGCATCAGCACGACCGACAGGAACACCATGATCTTGCGCTTGCTGGCGACCAGCGCCTCACCGAGGCGCGTGTACTCGTCGACGTAGCGCGTGAGCTTGAGGATGCGGAAGATGCGCAGCAGGCGCAGAATGCGCACGTCGAGAAATACCTGGCTGCCCGGAACCAGCAGTGAAATCCAGGTCGGCAGCACCGAGACCAGATCGATCACGCCATAGAAGCTGCGCGCATAGCGCATCGGACGCTGCACGCAGACCAGGCGCGCGATGTACTCGAGCGTGAAGAAAATCGTAAACGTCCATTCGAGCACCGACATCTGCGCTGCGTAGCGCCGGCCGATGGCCGGCACGCTGTCGAGCACCACGGTCAGAATGCTGAGCAGGATGATTGCGACGAGCGCAAGGTCGAAGCGGCGCCCGGCCGGCGTGTCGGTGCCGAAGATGACGTCGAACATGCGCGCGCGCCAGCCGCCTGGCGGGCGGCCCAGCAGGGTTGGCATATCGCGCGGCGCGGTTGGGACGGTGTGGTTGTCGGTCGCCCGGCTCATCGGGCGTGCTGCGTGACCCAGGCGCCAAATGCGGCCATGAATTTTTCAAAGAAGGCGCGCGCGCTGTCGTCGATCAGCCGGTCGCCTTCGTACTTGCTCGCGACGCCGCCAATATAGGCCTCTGGCGCCGGCATCGTCGGCATGTTCAGGAACGGCAGCATCTGGCGCAGATGGTGGTTGGCGCCGAAGCCGCCCAGGGCACCGGGCGAAACGCTGACCACGGCGCACGGCTTGTCGGCGAACGCTGCCTTGCCATACGGGCGCGAGCCGACATCGATGGCGTTCTTGAGCGAACCCGGCACCGAACGGTTGTATTCGGGCGTGCAGAACAGGATGCCGTCCGCGCTCTGGATCGCCTCGCGGAACACCGTGAACGCCGGCGGCGGCGTGTCGGTCTCATCGTCCTCGTTGTACAGCGGCAGGTCGCGCAATTCGACGATCGTCAGTTCAAACCCGTCCGGGGCCACGGCGATGAGGCTGTTGGCAACGCGGCGGGTGAACGATTCCTTGCGCAGGCTGCCGACGAGGACGGCGATTTTCTTGGTGGTCATGGGATCCTTTGAGTATGCATGATGTGTTATCGATCTCTCATGATACCCATTTTCACGGCGACGCTGGGCCGTTACAGCCGCAGGCGCCGGTACATCTGCAGGAAGCGCTTGCGCCGTGCCTTGGTCAAGACCACCACCGGATCGCCATGCCACGCGTACAGGAACGGCGCGCCACCCTGGCGGTCGCTGATGCGCACCGACAGCAGGAACGCCGTGCCAAGCGGGTACTGCGCCAGGTCGAGCAGGCGGCGCGAGCATTGCACCCGCATGCCCGTCGAAAACGCCTGCCCCGAGACGGGCGAAATGCACGGCCGGCCACGCCAGTCCAGCCTTGATTCCACCGCCACCTCGCGGTATGCCCATGCATCGCGCGCCATCCTTACGCCTTTGCCAGCACGGGCGCGCGGACCACGTGCGCCTCGCGGATCGGCAGATTGATCAGCGCGGCAGCCGCCGCCAGGGCCATGTCGGCGTACCACATCCAGCTGTAGTCACCCGTGTGGACGACGGCCAGCCCACCCAGCCAGGCGCCGAAGAACCCGCCGATCTGGTGCGACAGCAAGGTCATGCCGAACAGCGTGGCAAGGTAGCGCACGCCGAACAATTTGCCGACCAACCCCGCCGTGGGCGGCACCGTGGCCAGCCAGGTAAAGCCCAGCGCGCCAGCAAAAATATAAAAGGTCCATGCGGTCTTGGGCGCCAGCAGATACAGCCCGACGATGACGACGCGGCTCGCGTAGATCCAGAACAGCAGCGACTTCATCCGGTAACGCGAGGCCAGCATGCCGGCCGACAGGCTGCCTGCAATGTTGAACAGGCCAATCAGCGCGAGCGCCGTGGCCGACACCGTTGTCGGCAAGCCGCACATGGCAACCTCGCCCGGCAAGTGGGTGACGAGAAAGGCGATGTGAAAGCCGCAGGTGAAAAAGCCCGCATGCAGGCACAGGTAGCTGCGGTCGCGCAGTGCCTGGCGCAGTTGCTGGCCGAGGGCGATGGGTGGTACCGCTGGAGCTACCGGTGCGGATGACGTCACTGGCGCGGTGGCGGCGGCAGCGCGCTTTCGCCGCAGCGGCCACGCCAGCGGAATGGTGAGCAATGCAGTCCCCGCCAGCGTCAGCATCGCCACGATCCAGCCCGCGCCGGCGATGATCGCGCCCATCAGCGGCGCGAGTGCGAACTGGCCGAACGAACCGCCGGCATTGATGAAGCCGGACGCGAACGCGCGGCGCTCCGGCGGCAGGCGCTGCGCCGTGGCGCCGATCAGGATCGAGAAGCTGCCCGCCCCTGCCCCGGCCGCCGACAGGAAGCCCATGGTCAGCAGCAGCGCCCATTCGGACCCGACGAACGGCGTGGCGGCCGTGCCGACCGCCAGCATCACGCCGCCCAGCGCAATCACGCGGCCCGGGCCATATTTGTCGGCCACGGCGCCAAACACCGGCTGCGCCACGCCCCACATCAGCTGCGCCACCGCCATCACGAAGCTGATGGTGGCCACGCCCAGGCCGGTGGCCGTGTTCAGCGGCGACAAAAACAGGCCGCTCGTCAGGCGCGTCCCCGTCGTGATCATCATGACAGCGCTGGCGACCAGGATCAGTGTCCAGGCCGCGCGTGGCGACAGGGTGGCAGAGGTGTTTGTCATTTGGCAATTATAGAGCCAGCGCCCCTGCCGTGGGCGACGATCAGCCGGCCGATCAGTCGGCTGGCGCGCGGATCAGCAATGCGGTCGATTGCGCGGCCATGCCTTCTTCGCGCCCAAGATAACCGAGCTTCTCGTTGGTCTTGGCCTTGATGTTGACTTGCTGGGGTGACACGCCCAGGTCTTCGGCAATGCGCGAGACCATCAGCGGGATGTGCGGCGCCATCTTCGGTTGCTGCGCGATGATGGTCGCGTCGATATTGCCGATCGTGTAGCCCGATTGCAGCACGCGGTGCCCTACTTCGCGCAGCAGCGTGCGCGAATCGGCGCCGGCGAACATCGGGTCGGTGTCCGGGAAGTGCTTGCCGATGTCGCCCAGCGCGGCCGCGCCCAGCAGCGAATCGATGATCGCGTGCAGCAGCACGTCGGCATCCGAATGGCCTTGCAGGCCCAGGCGGTGCGGGATGGTCACGCCACCGACGATGAGCTTGCGCCCTTCGACGAGCGCGTGGTTGTCATAGCCGGTGCCGATGCGAAACGGTGGAGTGGGATTGTAGGATGCGAGTGCCATGATGGTCGTTTCTTGTCTTGGTCAAATGGAGGCGTCGGCGGCCAGGTACATCTCGGCGATGCGGATGTCCGATGGCAGCGTGACTTTCAGGTTGCGCGGGTGCCCTTCGACCAGCCTGGGGGCCAGGCCGAGGGCTTCCACCGCGCTGGCGTCGTCGGTGATCGCGGCCGGGTCGGTCGCCGCGTCGAGCGCGCGGCACAGCAGCGCGTAGGAAAACATCTGCGGCGTCTGGGCCAGCCACAGGTTGGCGCGGGAGACGGTGGCGATGCCGTCGTCGCCCCTGCGCTTGACGGTGTCGACCACCGGCAGGGCCAGCAGGCCGCCAGCCGGATGGTCGCCTGTCTCGGTGATCAGGCGTTCGATCAGCGCGGCGTTCAGGCCGGGACGCGCGGCGTCGTGCACGAGAACGTGGTCGGTATCGGCCAGCGCGGCGCGCACGGCGTGCAAGCCATTGCGGATCGATTCCATGCGTGTCGCGCCGCCGCAGCGCAGGACGGTCACGCGGCTCGCGCGCTCGCTGGCGTCCGGCAGCACGGCGTCGATGAACGGGTCGTCCGCGCTGACCACCACATAGGTGTGCGCAATCAGCGGGCTGGACAGAAAAGCGTCGACCGTGTGGCGCAGCATGGGCTTGGCGCCGATCGGCAGGTATTGCTTGGGACTGCCGGCAGCCATGCGGGCGCCGACACCGGCGGCCGGAATCAGGGCCACGTGGCGGCGGGTCAGGTCGGATTGTTCGTTCATGTTCTCAACTGCCTATCAACTACATTTTTTAACTGCGTTTTTTCATCCATTACGACGTGCAGGTCTCAGCAACGACTGTACCTCACCTGCACAAACCTTGCCCAGGCGGGCGTACTCCTGCGGCGTGTCGATCGCGGCCTGCAGCACTTCAACTTTGGCCATCTCGCCTTTAATGTAGGGCATCCAGCTGCGGTCGATTTCGCGCTGCAGCAGCGCCCGCGCCTGGCCGATGGGCGCATACAGCGGCTTGCCGCCAAAGCGCGCAGCCAGCCGGGCGCGCACGGTGGCTTCGGCTTTCGGCATGAAGGTCTGGTACGTCGTCAGGTGGCGCATTTCATGGGCCAGCACTTCGCGGTAGGCGCACGACGCGGGCGGGAATTCGCGGCTGACATACACGACGATGGGCGCGTAATCGAGACTGACGTCAATGCGCGGCGCCACGCATTCGTAACCCGTTGCCGGGTCGGCCAGCATGCGCCCGTCGACCTTGATGCGCACGCGCGCTTCGGTGTGCGTCAGGCCCAGCACCCACGACCCGCGCCGCACGCTGGGCATCAGGCGCGTGAGGTCGTAGAACGAGCGCGTGTTGTCGATCCGATAGCCCTGCTCGCGCGTCGACAGCACCGAGATGCTCTCGCCGATCGTGTCTTCGCAGCGCGCCTGCAGCGGCGTGCGCGTCTGCGCCGATGCCGCCGACGCCAACAGGGATAGCGCTGCTGCAAACAACCAGGGCTGCATCGTGCTCAGGCGGGCGTCCAGTCGCCGGCCAGGATTTTCTCGAGCCAGAACGTGCCGATGATCGTCTTGACGTCGGTGATCTCGCCACGGCGCACGAGCTCCAGCAGTTCGGGCAGCGTGACACTGAACAGTTCGAGGAATTCGCCGGCGTCGAGCTGTTGCTCGCCGTGCGTCAGGTCTTCGGCCAGGAAAATCTCGAGATGCTCGTCCGAGTAGGCAATGGCATTGTGGATGGTGCAGACGAAGCGCCACCTAGCGGCCGTATAGCCGGTCTCCTCGACCAGTTCGCGTTTGGCGCAGTCGAGGTGGTCTTCGCCCGGATCGATCTTACCGGCCGGGAATTCGATGAAGACCTTGCCATTCGGGTAGCGGAACTGGCGTTCCAGCAGGATGCGCCCATCGGGCAATAGCGGGAGGATGACGACGGCGCCGGGGTGGCGGATGAATTCGCGGTGGCTTTCCTTGCCATCCGGCAGGCGAATGCGGTCGCGTTCGACCTTCAGGAAGGGACCATCGTAGACGACGCTGCCGTCGAGGCGGGTTTCTTTCAGTTCCGGCACTATGTGCTCCTTATCGTTGAGGCTGCGATACGAAGCATCATAAGCGAACCGCTCGATCTCTACCTGCGTGGCTTGTGCAGATACCGCATCACGAAGCCGGGAAACGCCAGCACCAGGAACAGGCACCCGGTCACGGCATGAAACTCCCAGGTCTGCACGGCCACCGACCCGATGCGCGATTCGAGCAGGCGGGCGATGAAGCCCACCACGAAGTACAGCACGATCAGCTCGAGCAGCCGCACCGGGAACGGCTTGGTGCGGCGCTCCCCGGCCGGCTTGCGGCTGGGGAGCGTCATGAGCCCGAACAGGCGCTCGTTGATGAACGGCAGGTTGGCGGCGGCCAGTGCGAGCAGCACCACCAACCAGGCGGCCAGGTTCAGATCCACGCCTTACTTGGCCAGCGTGGCTTGCATGGCGGTGTAGCACACGGCCAGCAGGCTGCCTGGAATCACGCCCATCACCACGATCGCCACGCCGTTGAGCGACATGATGATGCGCATGTCCAGCGGGGTCGAGATGGCCGAGGTGTCGACGGCTTCGTCGAACCAGATGGTCTTGACGATGCGCAGGTAGTAGAACGCACCGATCAGCGAGAACATCACCGCGACGACGGCCAGCCACACCATGCCGGCATTGGCCACGGCCTGCAGCACTGCGTACTTGGCGATGAAGCCCACCATCGGCGGCACGCCAGCCAGCGAGAACATCAGGATGGTCATGACGATCGCGAACCATGGGCTGCGCTTGCCGAGTCCCTTGAAGTCGCTGATCAGCTCGGCTTCATGGCCGGCACGGGCCAGCATCATGATCAGGCCGAAGGTACCGACCGTCGTGAGCACGTAGATGATCGTGTAGTACATACCGGCGCTGTAGGCAGCGGCGGCATCGGTCGTATCGCCACCGATATTGCCCACCACCAGGGCCAGCACGACAAAGCCCATCTGGGCAATGGTCGAGTAGGCCAGCATGCGCTTGAGATTGGTCTGCGCGATCGCGGTGATGTTACCGAAGGCCAGCGACAGCACGGCCACGACCATCAGCATCTGCTGCCAGTCAAAGGCCATCGATGGCAGCGCTTCGACCAGCAGGCGGATGATGATGGCGAACGTCGCCAGCTTCGGCGCGCCGCCCAGCAGGATCGTGACGGCCGTCGGGGCGCCCTGCACCACGTCCGGCACCCACATGTGGAATGGCACGACGCCGAGCTTGAACGCCAGGCCAGCCACCAGGAACACCAGGCCAAAGACCAGGATCATCGGATCCGCCTGATTGGCGGTCGTAACCTGCCCGATCGTGGTGATGTCCAGCGAACCGGTGGCACCGTAGATCATCGACATGCCGTACAGCAGGAAGCCCGAGGCCAGTGCGCCGAGGACGAAGTACTTCATCGCCGCTTCGGTCGAGATCGCGTGATCGCGGCGCAGGGCCACCAGGGCGTAGGTCGACAACGACATCAGTTCCAGGCCCAGGTAGATCGACAGCATGCTGTTGCCGGAGATCATGATCATCTGGCCCAGCATCGCGAACAGCGCGAGCACGTAGAACTCACCGCCCAGGTTGCCCGACATCATGTCGCGCTCGCCAATGTACTGGCGCGAATAGACCAGGGTCATGGCCGTGGCTGCATAGGTGAACAGCTTGAGCAGGTTCGACATCGGGTCGGACACGTACATCCCGTTGAAGGTGAAGACGGTCGTGCCGGCATTGAAATCGACGAAGGAGAACACGGCGCAACCGGCGATTGCCAGCAGCGACAGCGCATACGTCAGGTTGCGCTTGCCGGCCTTCAGATACATGTCGATCAGCAGGATCGCCGAGGTGGCGATCAGGAGGAAGATCTCGGCGTAGACCGGCACCAGATTGGTGTCGACCGCCGATAACAGGGTTGTGTTCATCTCGTTCATGGCGTTTTATTGAGGCACTTTGCTGACTGCGACATGTTGCAGGAGATCGGTGACCGACACCTGCAGGGTGTCGGCGATCGGCGCCGGGTACAGGCCCATGGCCAGGGTGGCGATGGCCAGCACCGACAGGATGGCGAACTCGCGGCCGTTCAGGTCGACCAGCTCGGCGACATGCTTGTTGGCGACCGGGCCGAAGATGACGCGCTTGACCATCCACAGCGAGTAGGCGGCGCCCAGGATCAGCGCGGTGCCCGAAGCAAGACCGGTCCAGAAGTTGAACTCGACCGCGCCCAGGATGACCATGAATTCGCCGATAAAGCCCGACGTCGCCGGCAGGCCGGCATTGGCCATCGAGAACAGCACGGCGAAGGCAGCGAACTTCGGCATCGTGTTGACGACACCGCCGTAGGCAGCGATTTCACGCGAGTGCACACGGTCGTACAGCACGCCGATACACAGGAACATCGCGCCCGACACGAAGCCGTGCGAGATTGCCTGCATCAGGCCGCCCTGCACGCCCAGGTCGTTGAACATGAAGAAGCCCAGCGTGACGAAGCCCATGTGAGCAATCGACGAGTACGCCACCAGTTTCTTCATGTCCTTCTGGACCAGTGCAACCAGACCGATATAGATCACGGCGATCAGCGACAGCACGATGACGACCGGCGCCAGATACTGGCTTGCGTCCGGGGTGATCGGCAGCGAGAAGCGCAGGAAACCATAGGCGCCCAGCTTCAGCATGATCGCGGCCAGCACGACGGAGCCGCCGGTTGGCGCTTCGACGTGGGCATCCGGCAGCCACGTGTGCACCGGCCACATTGGCACCTTGACGGCAAATGCCATGAAGAAGGCGCAGAAGATCAGGATCTGCTCTTTCATCGTCAGTGGCAGCAGGTGCCAGTCGAGGATGTTGAACGTCCCCGACGCGTTGTACAGGTAGATGATCGCAACCAGCGTCAGCAGCGAACCGAAGAACGTGTACAGGAAGAACTTGAACGCTGCATACACGCGGTTCGGGCCGCCGAACACGCCGATGATGATGAACATCGGGATCAGCGTTGCTTCGAAGAAGAAGTAGAACAGCAGGCCGTCCAGCGCGCAGAACACGCCGATCATCAGACCCGACAGGATCAGGAACGAACCCATGTACTGGGCGACACGTTCCTGGATCACTTCCCAGGCCGCCAGCACGACGATGATCGTGATGAAGGCGGTCAGCGGCACGAACCACAGCGACAGGCCATCGACACCCAGGCGGTAGAAGATGTTGAAGCGCTCGATCCAGGCCGCTTCTTCAAAGAACTGCATGCCGTGGGCGGCGTTGTCGAAGTTCGTGATCAGGGGAATCGTCGGCAACAGGCTGACGATGGCGCCCACGAGCGAGAGCATGCGTACCATGCCGGCGTTCTTGTCGCGGCCGACGGCCAGGACCAGCACGCCGAACAGGATCGGGAGCCAGATGGCCAGGCTCAGGTACGGTGGAAATGTTGAAATTGTAGACTGCATCATTTTTCGTTATCTCTGCCTGTGATTAACCGCGCCAGAACGGGAAGAAGTACAGCATGGCCGCCAGCACGCCAACGATCATCACGAACGCATAGTGGTAGATGTAACCGGTCTGTGCTTTACGGGTGATGGTCGAGAACCAGCCGACTGCCTTGGCGCTGCCGTTGACGACCAGGCCGTCGATCAGGCCGCGGTCGCCCACTTTCCACAGGCCGCCGCCCAGCAGCAGCGAGCCGCCGGCGAAGACTTTCTGGTTGAACGCATCCATGTAGTACTTGTTGTCCAGCAGGGTGTGCAGCGGCTTGAACTTCGCATAGAACCAGGCCGGCACGCGTGGGTTGATCATGTAGCAGTAGTAGGCGGCAACGACGCCAGCCAGTGCCAGCCAGAACGGTGCGGTCTGCAGACCGTGCAGGGCCATCGCGGCAGCGCCGTGGAACATTTCGCCCAGTTCGGCCATGGCCGGGTGGTTCGGGTTCACGGTGATGACGCCATCGAAGAACGTGCCATGCAGCATCGGCTGGATCGTGAAGAAACCGATCAGCATCGATGGAATCGCCAGCAGGACCAGCGGCACCGTCACGACCCATGGGGACTCGTGTGGCTTCTGGCCCGGGGCCAGGCCGTGGTGGCCATGGTCGTCGTGCGCGTCTTCCTCGTGGTGCGAACCGGAATCGTGCAGTGCATGCGGATCGTCATGCTCGTGGCCAGCGGTCGCCTTGTGGTGCGTGTCATGAGCAGCGTGCGCATCATGATGATCATGTGCATGGGCTTTGCCGAAACGCTCTTCGCCGTGGAACACGAGGAAGTACATGCGGAACGAGTAGAACGCCGTAACGAACACGCCGGCCAGCACCGCGAAGTTCGCAAAGCCCGTACCTGGCAGATTACTTGCGTGCACTGCCTCGATGATCGAATCCTTCGAGTAGAAGCCCGAGAAGAACGGCGTACCGATCAGGGCCAGCGAACCGATCAGCGAGGTGATCCAGGTGATCGGCATGTACTTGCGCAGGCCGCCCATGTTGCGCATGTCCTGGTCGTGGTGCATGCCCATGATGACCGAGCCGGCGCCAAGGAACAGCAGCGCCTTGAAGAACGCGTGCGTCATCAGGTGGAATGCGGCGACCGAGTAGGCCGACACGCCCAGTGCCACCGTCATGTAGCCCAGCTGCGACAGCGTCGAGTAAGCGACCACCCGCTTGATGTCGTTCTGGATGATGCCCAGGAAACCCATGAACAGCGCGGTGATCGAACCGATAACGATGATGAACGACAGCGCGCCGTCGGACAGCTCGAACAGCGGCGACATGCGCGACACCATGAAGATGCCCGCGGTAACCATCGTTGCAGCGTGGATCAGTGCCGAAATCGGGGTCGGGCCTTCCATCGAGTCAGGCAGCCAGACGTGCAGCGGGAACTGCGCCGACTTGCCCATCGCGCCGATGAACAGGCAGATACAGGCGGCGGTCAGCAGTGGCCAGTCGGTGCCCGGCACGGTCATCAGGGCCAGCTGGTCGGCCTGCGCGAAGACTTCGGCGTAGTTCATCGTGCCGGCGGCGGCCAGGATCAGGCCGATACCGAGGATGAAGCCAAAGTCGCCGACGCGGTTGACCAGGAACGCCTTCATGTTGGCGAAGATCGCCGTTGGACGCGTGTACCAGAAGCCGATCAGCAGGTACGAGACCAGGCCCACTGCTTCCCAGCCAAAGAACAGCTGCAGGAAATTGTTGGACATGACCAGCATCAGCATGGCGAACGTGAACAGCGAGATGTACGAGAAGAAGCGGTTGTAGCCGTCATCCTCGGCCATGTAGCCGATCGTGTAGATGTGCACCATCAGCGACACCGACGTGACGACGCACATCATCATCGCGGTCAGGGTGTCGATCTGGAAGCCGACAGCCAGCTTGAGCGTGCCGACGGTCATCCAGGTGTACAGGTCCTGGTTGAGCGTGAAGCCATCGAGCGCGGCCATCAGGGTCATGACCGAGATGACCAGCGCGATCGCCACGCCGAGGATGGTCGCGGTATGCGACACCTTGCGGCCGACGACATTGCCCAGGAACTTGGTACCCAGCAGACCGGCAATTGCCGAGCCTGCGAGCGGTGCCAGTGGCACTGCCAGTAAGAGTGAGGTTGAAATTTGCCCCGCCATGTTGAACCTTATTCGTTATAAGTTATCGAGCGAGACCGATCAGCCCTTGAGGCTGTCGAGGTCTTCCACGTTGATCGTGTCCAGATTGCGGAACAGGACCACCAGGATCGCCAGGCCGATTGCACTTTCGGCGGCCGCGACGGTCAAAATGAAGAACACGAAGATCTGCCCCGCCGCGTCGCCCAGGTAGTGGGAAAACGCGATGAAGTTCAGGTTCACCGCCAGCAGCATCAATTCGATGGCCATCAGCAAGATGATGATGTTCTTCCGGTTCAGGAAGATACCGACCACCGAGATCGCGAACAGGATCGCGCCCAGGATCAGATAGTGTGCGAGGGAGACGGTCATTTGCTTTCCTTCGGTTCGGCAGCAGCTGGCGCGGCAGCAGCAGCGGCTGCAGCGGCCTTGGCCACGTTCGCGGCATCGATGGCCGGCTGGTTCACGGTCGCGACCTTGATGATCTTCAGACGGTCGTTGCGTTTCACACGCACGGCGTCGGCTGGATCGATGGCCTTGCTGTCCTTGCGGCGGCGCAGCGTCAGGGCCACAGCGGCGATGATCGCCACCAGCAGCACCACGGCGGCAATTTCAAAGCCGTAGATATAGCGGGTGTAAATCTGCAGGCCCAGTTCCTTGGTGCCGCCGATGTTCAGGGCAGCCGCTTCCGGCGTTTGCTGGAAGTTGCTGTAGCCGTGCCACAGCACCGCGCCCATTTCGAGCACGATCAGAGCGCCGACGCCGGCTGCCAGTGGCAGGAAGCCCCAGAAACCTTCGCGCATACGGTCGATATTAATATCGAGCATCATGACGACGAACAGGAACAGCACCATGACGGCGCCGACATAGACCAGCACCAGCACGATGGCGAGGAATTCGGCCTTCAGCAGCAGCCAGATACCGGCGGCGTTGAAAAAGGCCAGCACCAGGAACAGCGCGGCGTGAACCGGGTTCTTGGCGGTGATGACGCGCAGGCCTGCCAGCACCATCACGGCCGCGAACACGTAGAACAAAATATCAGTAAATGTCATGACTAACCCAGGAGCCTCTTGTAATTAACACTTAGCGGAACTTGGCGTCCGCCTCGCGGGCAGCGGCAATCTCGGTTTCGTAGCGGTCACCCACGGCCAGCAGCATCTCTTTGGTGTAATAGAGGTCGCCGCGTTTTTCGCCGTGGTATTCCAGCACGTGCGTTTCGACGATCGAATCAACCGGGCACGATTCTTCGCAGAAGCCGCAGAAGATGCACTTGGTCAGGTCGATGTCGTAACGCGAGGTGCGGCGGGTGCCGTCTTCGCGCTGGGTCGACTCGATCGTGATCGCCATGGCCGGGCAGACTGCTTCGCACAGTTTGCAGGCGATGCAGCGCTCTTCCCCGTTGGGGTAGCGACGCAGCGCATGCAGACCGCGGAAGCGGTTCGACATCGGGGTCTTTTCTTCCGGGTACTGGACCGTGATCGAGCGCGACAGAGCGTAGCGGCCGGTCAGGGCCAGGCCCTTGATCAACTCGGTCAGCATCAGGCTGCCGAGGATTTCTTTCATACGTGACATGTGCGTCCCCTTACTTCCAAATATTCCACGACGTCTGCATCCAGGCGGCGATGAACACCAGCCAGACCAGCGTGATCGGAATGAACACTTTCCAGCCCAGACGCATGATCTGGTCGTAACGGTAACGTGGGAACGTACCGCGCACCCAGATGAAGAACGTAACCAGGCAGAACGTTTTCAGGAACAGCCAGAAGAAGCCGATGAAGCCGCCCAGGGTGCCGCCCACTTCGAGGAAGCTGAATGGTGCCGACCAGCCGCCGAGGAAGAACAGCGATGCCAGGCAGGCGATCAGGATCATGTTGCCGTATTCGGCCAGCATGAACATCGCGTACGACATGCCCGAGTATTCGACCATGTGACCGGCAACGATCTCGGATTCACCTTCGATCACGTCGAACGGGTGACGGCCGCACTCGGCCAGGCCCGAAATCAGGTAGATGATGAACAGCGGGAACAGCGGCAGCCAGTTCCACGACAGGAAGTTCACGCCCCAGCCGGCGAACGTGCCCATCTGCTGACCGGCGACAATGTCCGACAGGTTCAGGCTGCCCGTAACCATCAGCACGACCACCAGCACGAAGCCCATCGGGATTTCGTACGAGATCATCTGGGCCGATGCGCGCATGGCGCCCATGAACGAGTACTTCGAGTTCGACGCCCAGCCGGCGATGATGATGCCATACACCTCGACCGAGGTGATGGCCATCAAGAGCAGCACGCCGGCGTTCACGTTGGCCAGCGCAAACTGCGGACCGAACGGAATGACCGACCAGGCAGCCAGTGCCGGCATGATCGTCATGACCGGACCGATCACGAACAGGCTCTTGCTGGCCTTGGCCGGGATCACGATCTCTTTGATCAGGAGCTTCAGGCCGTCGGCCATCGGTTGCAGTAGGCCGCCAGGACCGACGCGGTTCGGACCGACGCGGTATCTGGATCCAGCCGATGAACTTGCGTTCCCACAGCGTGGCGTAGGCAATCGCGATCATCAACGGTGCCAGCACCGCGATGATCTTGATCAGGGTCCAGGCGATCGGCCAGACCGGGCCGAGCAGGTCTGCACCGCCGGCGTTGAATGAATCAATGTAACCGGGCGCGGCCATTACTTGCTCTCCCCTGCTTTTGCAACTTGGATGGAACCGAACATGGCGCCCAGGCCTGCCACGGCCGGATGGCCGGCGGCGACACGCACTGCGTTCGATGGCAGCGTGGCGTCGACATCGGCCACCAGCACGGCCGAACCGCTGCCCTGCGTGACGGTGACGCTGTCGCCGGCCTTGACGCCGATCGATTCAGCCACCGCTTTCGACAGCGTGACCAGCGGCGCGTTCGCGTCGGCGGTGCGCTGCAGCGGCTCGGCGCGGCGTGCCAGCGCATCGGTGAAGTACACCGGCACGTCGGTCACGCGCTCGAGCTGGCCCGCTGGCGCATAGGCGCCAACGGTCGGTGCCAGCGTGGCTTTGTTGTTCAGCTTGCCCGACAGGTCGGTGACACCCTTGCCGAACAGCTCGTCGCGGATCGATTCGGACGTGTCGTAGTCGAAGCCTTGCAGGCCCAAGAGGTTACCCAGCACGCGCAGCACTTTCCAGGCTGGACGGGTGTCGCCCAGCGGACGCACGGTGCCGTTGAAGCTCTGTGCGCGGCCTTCGCAGTTGACGAACGTGCCCGAGGTTTCCGAGAACGGCGCGATTGGCAGCAGCACGTCGGCGTAGTCCAGGCCATGCTTGAAGGCCGACATGACGACGACCATCTCGGCGCCGGCCAGTGCCGCGCTGGCTTGCTGCGGATTCGCGGCGTCCAGTTGCGGCTCGGCGTTCAGCAGCACGTAGGCTTTTTTCGGCGTGGCGAACGGTGCTTCGTTCTTGCCCGACGTGGCGCCCACCAGGTGGCCGCCGATCGTGTTGGCCGATTCGACCAGGTAACCGAACGAGCAACCGGTCTGCTCGGCGATCCACTGCGCGGCGGCGTGGATTTTCGATGCTTGTGGATGTTGTGCAGCAGCGTTACCCAGCAGGATCGCGCCTGGCAGTTCAACGTCGCCGACGACGACCAGCGATGCGGCAATCGCTTTGGCGATATCCGACGCTTCGATCTGTTCGAAACCGGCTGGCGCCGCGATGCCCTTGTCGGCAGCGATGGCAACGACGATTTCCGACAGCGCGACGAGCCAGTCGCTCGGTGCGGCGATCAGCTTGTGCGCGACTTTCATCAGCAGTTCGTCATCCGCGCCGGCAACCAGCGACAGGCGCAGGCCCGACTTGGTGGCAGCGCGCAGACGGGTCGAGGCCAAAGGGTGATCCTTGCGCAGGAACGAGCCGATGACCAGCGCGCGCTTGAGCGTGCTGAGCTGGGCGATCGGCATGCCGAGCCATGGCGTGACCTGGCCGTCGAGCGAAAAATCGCTCTGGCGCAGGCGGAACTCGACGTTGTCGGAGCCCATGCCGCGCACGGCCTTGTTCAGCAGATGCAGTTCTTCGACGGTCGAATGGGCAGTCGCGACGGCAGCGATCGCATCGGCGCCGTGTTCATGACGGATATTGCGCAGGCCGTGAGCGACGTATTCGAGGGCGGTCTGCCACTCGGCTTCCTGCCACATGCCGCCCTGCTTGATCATTGGCTTGGTCAGGCGGTCGGTGTTGTTCAGCGCTTCGTACGAGAAACGCTCTTTGTCCGACAGCCAGCACTCGTTGACCGCTTCGTTCTCGAGCGGCAGTACGCGCATGACACGGCCACCCTTGACCTGGACGATCAGGTTCGCGCCCAGCGAATCGTGCGGCGAGACCGACTTGCGGCGCTGCAGTTCCCATGGACGGGCCGAATAACGGAATGGCTTGCTGGTGAGCGCGCCGACCGGGCACAGGTCGATCATGTTGCCCGAGACTTCCGAGTCGACGGTCTTGCCGACGAACGTCGTGATTTCGGAATGCTCGCCGCGACCCAGCATGCCGAATTCCATGACGCCGGCCACTTCCTGGCCGAAACGCACGCAACGGGTGCACTGGATGCAACGCGACATCTCTTCCATCGAGATCAGCGGACCCGCTTCTTTCGGGGCCACCACGCGCTTTTCTTCTTCGTAGCGCGAACCGCTCTTGCCGTAGCCCACAGCCAGATCCTGCAGCTGGCATTCGCCGCCCTGATCGCAGATCGGGCAGTCGAGCGGGTGGTTGATGAGCAAAAATTCCATCACCGACTTCTGGGCCTGCACGGCCTTGTCGCTGTGGCTGCGCACGATCATGCCCGGCGAGACCGGGGTCGCGCACGCTGGCAAAGGCTTCGGCGCCTTTTCCACTTCGACGAGGCACATGCGGCAGTTCGCAGCGATCGACAATTTCTTGTGATAGCAGAAGTGCGGAATGTACGTTCCGAGCTTGTTTGCGGCGTCCATCACCATCGAACCCGGTGGGACTTCAACTTTCTTGCCGTCTAATTCAATTTCAACCATGGGATCGTTACCTGACCTGGTTTAAAGGTATGAGGGCACGAGGCAGTGCTTGTGCTCAATGTGATATTCAAATTCTTCGCGGAAGTGCTTGATCATGGCCTGCACTGGCATCGCAGCCGCATCGCCGAGCGCGCAAATCGTGCGGCCCTTGATGTTGTCAGCGATGTTGTTCAGCAGATCCATGTCGTCCGGTCGGCCCTGGCCATGCTCGATGCGGTGAACCATGCGGTACATCCAGCCCGTGCCTTCACGGCATGGCGTGCACTGGCCGCACGATTCTTCGTAATAGAAGTACGACAGGCGCAGCAGCGACTTGACCATGCAGCGCGTCTCGTCCATCACGATCACGGCGCCCGAACCCAGCATCGAGCCGGCCTTGGCGATCGAATCGTAGTCGAGATCGGTTTGCATCATCTGCTCGCCCGGCACCACTGGCGCCGACGATCCGCCTGGAATCACGGCCTTGATCTTCTTGCCACCGCGCATGCCACCGGCCAGTTCCATCAGGGTCGCAAATGGCGTACCCAGCGGAACTTCGTAGTTGCCTGGCCGCTCGACGTCGCCCGAGATCGAGAAGATCTTGGTGCCGCCGTTGTTCGGCTTGCCCAGCGCCATGTAGTTCTCGGCGCCGATGTTCAGGATGAACGGGACCGCAGCGAAGGTCTCGGTGTTGTTGATCGTCGTCGGCTTGCCATACAGGCCGAACGAGGCCGGGAACGGCGGCTTGAAGCGCGGCTGGCCCTTCTTGCCTTCGAGCGACTCGAGCAGCGCGGTTTCTTCGCCGCAGATGTAGGCGCCGTAACCGTGGTGCGCGTGCAGCTGGAACGAGAACGTGCTGCCCAGGATGTTGTCACCCAAGAAGCCCGCGGCGCGTGCTTCTTCCAGCGCTTCTTCAAAGCGCAGGTAGTCTTCGAAGATCTCGCCGTGGATGTAGTTGTAGCCCACGGTGATGCCCATCGCGTAGGCGCCGATGGCCATGCCTTCGATCAGCGCATGCGGATTGTAGCGAATGATGTCGCGGTCCTTGAACGTGCCCGGCTCGCCTTCGTCGGTATTGCAGACGAGGTATTTCTGGCCCGGGAACTGGCGTGGCATGAAGCTCCACTTCAGGCCGGTCGGGAAACCGGCGCCGCCGCGGCCGCGCAGGCCCGACGCCTTCATGTCGGCAATGATCTGCTCGGGCGTGATCTTTTCTTCGATGATGCGGCGCAGCGCCGAGTAACCACCACGGTTGACGTAGTCGGTCAGGTGCCAGTTGGTGCCGTTCAGATCCTTCAGGATCAGCGGCTTGATGTGACGATCGTGCAGGCTGGTCATTTGTTCAGTTCCTCAAGCAGGGCGTCGATCTTGGCGTCGCTCATGAACGAACACATGCGGTGGTTGTTCACCAGCATGACGGGTGCGTCGCCGCAGGCGCCCATGCACTCGCCTTCCATCAGCGTGAACTTGCCGTCCGCCGTGGTGTCACGGAAGTCGATGTTCAGGGCGTCCTTGATGCGCTGGGCCGCGCGTTCGCCGCCCGACAATGCGCAAGGCAGGTTGGTGCACACGGTGATCTTGTGCTGGCCAACCGGCTTGACGTTGAACATATTGTAGAAAGTCGCCACCTCTTGCACGGCAATCGCCGGCATCTCGATGTAGTCGGCGATTTCCTGCATCGTCTCTGGCGACAGCCAGCCCAGTTCGACCTGGGCGTGGGCGAGCGAGGCCATCACGGCCGACTGGCGTTGATCGGCTGGGTACTTGGCCAGCTCCCGATCGATTTTTTGATAGCACTGCGGGGATAACATATTCTTCTCTGCCTTTCGGACTAGCGGTCAATACTGCCGAACACGATGTCTTGCGTACCGATGATGGCGACGGCATCAGCGATCATGTGTCCGCGTGCCATTTCGTCGAGGCTCTGCAGGTGGACATAGTCCGGCGTGCGGATTTTCAGGCGGTATGGCTTGTTGGCGCCGTCGGAGACGATATAGATGCCGAATTCGCCTTTCGGATGCTCGACCGCAGCGTACGCCTCGCCCTCTGGGACGTGGAAGCCTTCGGTGAACAGCTTGAAGTGGTGAATCAGCGATTCCATATTGGACTTCATGTCCATCCGGTTCGGCGGCGCAATCTTGTTATTGTCGATCATGACCGGGCCCGGGTTCGCGCGCAGCCAGGTGATGCATTGCTTGATGATGCGGTTCGACTGGCGCATCTCTTCCACGCGCACCAGGTAGCGGTCATACGAGTCGCCGTTGGTACCGACCGGAATATCGAACTCGACCTTGTCATACGCTGCATACGGCTGCGTCTTGCGCAGGTCCCAGGCGATGCCCGAGCCGCGCAGCATGGCGCCCGTGAAGCCCATCGCTTTCGCATCTTCGGGCGTCACGACACCGATGCCGACCGTACGCTGCTTCCAGATACGGTTGTCGGTCAGCAGGGTTTCGTATTCGTCGACATAGCCATCGAAGCGCTTCGTGAACGCGTCGAGGAAGTCGAGTACGGAGCCCTGGCGGTGTTCGTTCAGTGCGTCGATCGCCTTGGCGCTGCGGATTGGCGAAGCCTTGTGCTGTGGCATCGTGTCCGGCAGGTCGCGGTACACGCCGCCCGGGCGGTAGTAGGCCGCGTGCATGCGCGCGCCCGACACCGCTTCATAGACGTCGAACAGGTCTTCGCGGTCGCGGAAGCAATACAGGAACGGGCCCATGGCGCCGATGTCCAGCGCGTGTGCGCCCAGCCACATCAGGTGGTTCAGGATGCGGGTGACTTCGTCGAACATCGTGCGGATGTACTGGGCGCGGATCGGCGCCTGGATGCCGAGCAGCTTTTCGATGGCCAGCACGTAGCCGTGTTCGTTGCACATCATCGACACGTAGTCGAGACGGTCCATGTACGGCACCGATTGCAGGTAGGTGCGGGTTTCGGCCAGCTTCTCGGTACCGCGGTGCAGCAGGCCGATGTGCGGGTCGGCGCGCTGGATCACCTCGCCGTCGAGCTCGAGCACGAGGCGCAGCACGCCGTGCGCTGCCGGGTGCTGCGGACCAAAGTTCAGGGTGTAGTTCTTAAGCTCAGCCATTATTTCGTCCCGTAAGTCTCTTCGCGAATCACGCGGGGAATGTTCTCGCGCGGTTCGATTGTGACGGGTTGATAGATCACGCGTTTCTGCTCGGGGTCGTAGCGCATTTCGACGTAACCCGAGATCGGGAAGTCCTTGCGGAACGGGTGGCCGATGAAACCGTAGTCGGTCAGGATGCGGCGCAGGTCGCCGTGGCCATCGAACAGGATGCCGAACAGGTCGAACGCTTCGCGCTCGAACCAGTTGGCGGCGCGCCAGATCGGGGTGATCGATTCGACCAGCGGCATGTCGTCGTCCGGGCAGAACACCCGCACGCGCACGCGCCAGTTGTGGGTCAGCGACAGCAGGTGCACGACGACCGCAAAGCGCGGTCCTTCGTAGGTGCCTTCGCCATATTCCGAATAGTCGACGCCGCACAGGTCGATCATCTGCTCGAACGCCAGCGCAGGGGTATCGCGCAGGGCCGTCATCGAGCGGATGTAGTCGGCGGCCTTGACCACCACCGTGACTTCACCCAGCGCCGCCGAGATCGCGGCGCCCTCGCCCAATGCAGTCTGCAGGGCGAGTTGAAGGGTTTCGAGTTTTGTCGTCATGGAGTACGCCGTCCGTTTTTAGCGCGCGATGGTGTTGGTGCGCTTGATCTTGTTCTGGAGCTGCATGATGCCGTACAGCAGAGCTTCGGCGGTCGGTGGACAGCCTGGCACGTAGACATCGACCGGGACGATGCGATCGCAGCCACGGACGACCGAATACGAGTAGTGGTAGTAGCCGCCACCGTTGGCACAGGAGCCCATCGAGATGACCCAGCGCGGCTCGGCCATCTGGTCGTAGACCTTGCGCAGCGCCGGCGCCATCTTGTTGCACAGCGTGCCGGCAACGATCATGACGTCGGACTGGCGTGGCGACGGGCGGAACACGATACCGAAGCGGTCCATGTCGTAGCGGGCCGCGCCCACGTGCATCATCTCGACCGCGCAGCAGGCCAGACCGAACGTCATCGGGAACATCGACCCGGTACGTGCCCAGTTGACCAGCTTGTCGGCTGTGGTGGTGATGAAACCTTCGTTTAGTACGCCTTCAATAGCCATGGCTTATTCCCAATCAAGGGCACCTTTCTTCCAGATGTACCAGAAGCCCACGACGAATTCGGCGATGAACACCATCATCGTGATGAAACCGGTGAACCCCAGTTCGCGCATCGAGACGCCCCATGGGAAGAAGAATGCCGTTTCAAGATCAAACAAAATAAACAGGATCGCGACCAGGTAGTACCGGACGTCGAACTTCATGCGCGCGTCTTCGAAGGCTTCGAAGCCGCATTCATACGGAGACAGTTTGGCATCGTCGGGTTTGTGCGGCCCGAGCAGGCGACCAAGCACCTGAGGGGCGACACCGACACCGATGCCAACCAGGATAAAGAGAAGAACGGGGAGATAACTTTCGAGGTTCACGATGAAGCCTTCTGAACGATCGGTTAATGGAACGCTGCAGAGATGCAGCACCGAATCGTGCGAACCTGGCTTCGAGCCTGCCGCCAGGACCGTACGACAGATCCTCGTAAAAAAGCCAGCTCAGGCATGAGGTAAAAACTCGTGCGCCCTTGCTGGCTTTCTTTCTAAATTTTGGTGCCGACGGCGAGACTCGAACTCGCACAGCTTGCGCCACTACCCCCTCAAGATAGCGTGTCTACCAATTTCACCACGTCGGCTGGAGAACAGTATTTTAACCTGCTTTAGCACTATCTTTCAATGCTCAAATTGCGCAATCACAAAGATATTTGCCATTTAATTGAATCATATCGCCGAACAATCTATTGGACGCTCATTTACTGACATGAGCATGACAAAGTTCGTTGCGACAACAGCGTCAATATTGCAAGGCTGCACAGACCGGCTGTCCAACCCTGTCACGCGCCGCAGTATTCTACGCCTAAAAACGACAATGCGCCCGATAAAAAGGCGCATTGTTTTGGAACAGCATTGGCGCACATGGCGCCGGGACTGCGTAACTTACCTGGTCGCTGGCGCCGGGGTCGCCGGAGCGGCCGGGACACCCGCTGCCGGAGCTGCCGGGACGGCACTGCCCGCTGGCAGCGTCGGCACATCGGCTGGCGCGGTCTGCACTGGCGCCGTGACCGGGATGCCGGCTGCCGGCGCCTGGGCGCGGCCCATCACGCCGGCGTTGTCGCTGCCGGTGCGGTTGTTGCCGATGTAGGCCAGCGTCAGCGTGGTGCCGAAGAACACGGCGGCGGCCACTGCCGTTGCCTTGGACAGGAAGTTCGACGAACCGGATGCACCGAACAGGCTGCCCGACGCGCCGGAACCGAAGGCCGCACCCATATCAGCGCCCTTGCCGTGCTGCATCAGGACCAGGCCAATAATGGACAGGGCCGAGATAACCTGCACGACGATAATAAGATTAGACCAGATCATTGCAATTCCATTCCAAGGTTTAACAGCGTTTCAAATTTTTTGTAATTCCAAAATCTTCGCAAAACTAAATGCGCGAGATTAAGTCTTTAAGCAGCACGCAGAATGGCGAGGAAGTCGTCGGCTTTCAGTGCCGCCCCGCCGATCAGGCCGCCATCGATATCCGGTTGCGCCAGCAGCTCGCGTGCATTCTCCGGCTTCATGCTGCCGCCGTAAAGGATTTGTACGGTTTCCGCGGCATCAACGTTGCACTTGCGCACTAACGCGCGCATGTCGGCGTGGACTTGCTGCGCCATCTCGGGCGTGGCCGTCTTGCCGGTACCGATTGCCCATACCGGCTCGTAGGCCAGCACCAGGCGCGACACATCTTCAAAGCCCACCAGTTCCAGCACCGCGTGCAGCTGGCCACCGACAACGTCGTTGGTCTCGCCCGCTTCGCGCTGCTCGAGTGTTTCGCCAATGCACACGATCGGGGTCAGGCCGGCGTCCAGCGCCGCTTTCGCCTTGCGCGCGACCAGCTCGTTCGACTCGCCGTGGTAGCCGCGGCGCTCGGAGTGGCCGACGATCACGTAACGGCAACCGAAATCGTGCAGCATCGAGACGCACACTTCGCCGGTGAAGGCGCCGCACGGCTCGGTCGCGACATCCTGCGCGCCCCAGGCCACGCTGCTACCGGCCAACAATTGCTCGCACTGGAACAGGTACGGCGCAGGGACGCACACCGCGCACGACGCCTGAATGTCCGGGCTCAGGCCCGCGAGAATGCCTTGCAGCAGCTCGGCATTGACTGCCCGGCTGCCGTTCATCTTCCAGTTACCTACTACGAGTGTGGGACGCATACTACCCCATGTCAAATAACCCGCTATTCTAGCGGTCGATATTGTGGCGGTCAAACAATGGCTGACAGCGTCAACCGGCCTGAAACCGCCCGTGGATGCGCCGCGCAGGGCTTGTGGGCCCCGCCGGCGCGCCTGTTGTTTTTATGGTCAGTCGGCCAGCACTTGCAGGACGATCTTGCCCACATGGGCGCTCGATTCCATCATCGTGTGCGCTGCCGCGGCTTCTGCCAGCGGGAACACGTGGTGGATCACCGGCTTGATCTTTTTCTGCGCAAACAGTGGCCAGACCTGCTCGCGCAACTGGCGCGCAATGGCGGCCTTGAACGCGACCGGACGTGGACGCAGCGTCGACCCGGTGATCGTCAGGCGGCGGCGCAGCACGTGGTTCATGTCCAGGTTGGCCTGCGGCCCGCCCAGCAGCGCGATGACGACCAGGCGGCCATCGTCGGCCAAGCACTCGATCTCGCGTGCCACGTAGTCACCGGCGACCATATCCAGAATCACATCGACACCACGACCGTCCGTGAGTTCCTTGACCACGGCGACAAAATCTTCATCGCGGTAATTGATGCCGCGCTCGGCGCCCAGTGCTTCGACAGCGCGGCATTTGTCTTCGCTACCGGCCGTGATGAACACGCGGTGGCCCAGTGCGCTGGCGACCTGGGTGGCGGTCACGCCGATACCCGAGCTGCCGCCCTGCACCAGCAGGCTCTCGCCTTCGCTGAGGCGGGCACGGTCAAACACATTGCTCCAGACCGTGAAATAGGTTTCCGGCAAGGTGGCCGCTTCCAGCGGGGTCAACCCTTCTGGTACCGGCAGGCATTGCTCGAGTGGCGCGGCGCAGTATTCGGCGTAACCGCCGCCCTGCACCAGAGCGCAGACGAGGTCGCCTTTGGCAAAACCGCTGTCGCCAAGGTCGCCGTCGACGATCTCGCCGGCCACTTCGAGGCCTGGCAGGTCGGAGGCGCCCGGTGGCACAGGGTATTTGCCCAGACGCTGGAACACATCGGGGCGGTTGATCCCGGCAGCATGGACCTTGATCAGGACTTCGCCGGTTTTCAGGACCGGCAATGGCCGTTCACACAGTTGCAAGACGTCGGGTTCCCCCGGCTTGGTAATCTCGATGGCGCGCATGGAAAGCTCCCGCATTAGCAAAACCGCAATTGTACGGGAGTCGGCGGCGGCTTGCCGACGACCCGGCGATCGTGCGCGCCGCCCGTGACGGTGCCAGTGAACGTGCTTGTTGCCTACGAATACGTCGTGACCGTCACGCCCTGCTCGACCGCATCGAGTGCCTGGCGCGCCATCGTGCGGATACCGTCGTAGCTGCGCGCAGCGGCGATGAAGCGGCCCGTGTGGCAGAACACGGCGTCCGGCACGCCCGTCACGGCCGCCAGATCCGCTTCGCGCAGGCCAGCCCAGGTTTCAGGCAGGTCGGCGCGCGCATCGAAGCTTTCCGTGTCGACCGACACCGTGTGCAGGATGTAGCGGTTCTCGGTCAGGCTATGGCTGATGACGAACAGGATCTTCGGCATTTCCTTGCGCACGATGCTGCTCCACGGCAGCGCGGCGTTCTTCAGGAACAGCAGCTTGCCGCCCTCGAGCACCTCGGCCTGGCGCACTTGCGTGACGGCCAGCATGGCGCCCACGCGGTAACGCACGGCATTGCCCATGATGTCGGTAAGGAATTCCACGGCGCGCATGAACTGGCCCATGCGATACACATCGACCGCTTCGCCGTAACCCAGGCGCTGCTCGTCGAGCCAGCCCGGATTGAAGCCCGAGACCACGGCCGACAGGCCATAGCTGCCCGGCGCGTTCTTGGCCACGCCGACGTCCGACAAATCGAGGTATTGCACGATATCGACGTCGATCGCGTACGCGATCTGCTGGGCGGTATCGTCGGATAACGCCTCGCCCGTGTGGCGCAGCGCCAGCGCCGCAACGCAGCGTGCGCCGTGGTCACGCCAGACGAGGCCGGCGCTGGCGTACGGCACGCCGGACGGCCGGGTGGCATTGAATTCTTTCTGGTGGTGGTCGAACCGGCCGGTAGCCGGGTCCCAGACCCCGCCAACGTCGATCGCGAAGTCGGCGGCATCGATTTTGGCCTGCTCGCGCGTACGGATGACGTCAGCGTCGGGGAACAGCACCTTCAGGACGGCGACGGCCCACGCATCATCTGCGTGAAATTTGCCGCCGTGAGTGGCAATCAACATACAAGCTCCAAATTGCCGCAACGCCGCGAATGCATCGGGCGCGCGAATGAGTCAAAGCCGAAGCCTACCATGCGGGGACGCATCTCAGCCTGTCTCAGCGTGCTCTGCCGGCTGCGCCGCGGCCCGCAACGGTAGCCCCACGAACACCCAGCGCCTGCGCCAGCTTCTTGTGGCGGTGCGCGAAGAACAGCTTGACGAGGTAGCGCACGACGGGTGTGGCCAGGCGTGGCGTGAACGCCAGATGATCGGTGATCTGGGCGCCCCGGCCATCGGCGGATGGTGTGATCACACGTTCATGGCGCCACGAGCGCATCGACAGCAGGTCGGATTCCTCGACAAAGCGGTGCCCCGGCACCATCTCGGTAAAGCGCAGCTTGGACATATCGATCGGAAACAGACCGAACAGCAAGAACTGGCAACGGCCCAGGACCGTGTTGAGCGCCGTATCGGGACCGATATGCGTCATTGCCTTGGGAAAGACGACCTTGAGCAGCGGGCGCATTTCAGTGCGCACGCCTTCGAGCGACGTCGACCAGGCCCAGGCTTCGCCGGTCGAGACCGGCACGTGCGTCGTCATCGTCAGTGTTACCTTGGCCATCGGGGGACTCCTTGACAGTGTGTTCGCACCATCATGGCCCGCCCTGCCCCCGGGCTCGGTTCGCCAACCCGCATAACGGGACGATTGCCAGGCGATTGCGCCGGGCACAGTGGCGCGTTACGCGTCGCCGCCCGTCTTCGACGTCGCCGGCAGCGGCGTGCCCGGCTTCCAGGTGCGCGACAGCGCCTGCGCTTCTTCGATCTGCTCCTGTGTCATGCGTTTGGCAATCGCGGCGCGCTGGTCGACGGCGTTGCGATTGCCGCCGGCGGCGGCCAGGTTATACAGCATGTAGGCCAGCACGACATCCTGCGGCACGCCGGCCACGTGGTAGCGGTACATCAGCCCGAGGGCATTCTGCGCCTCGGCATGCCCCTGCTCGGCCGCCTTGCGGAACCAGGTCACGGCGTGCTTCTGGTCCTGCGGCACCGAGTTGCCCGTGTAATACATGGCCCCGACGACGTACTGCGCGTCGGCCTTGCCCTGGAGCGCGGCCTTCTGGTGCCAGGCAAATGCCTGCTTGTAGTCGCGCGGCACGCCCCGCCCCATGTAATACATGAGCCCCAGCAGATGCTGCGCTTCGGCGTGGCCGGCCTTGGCCAGCGGCGTGACTTCTTTCAAGGCGAGCGCATAGTTTCGGGCATTGTAGGCACTGGCGCCTTCGGGGAAACCGGCCTGGGCGCTGCCGTGCAGACCGAACTGCAGGCACAGCGCCACGAGAACTGCAAAGAATGGTGTCTTCATGGTTCGCACACAGAATCCAGGTCGTTGCCGATGCCGCCGGGGTGTCCCCGGCCAGCGTGGTTGTCGCGTGTCCGTCATTTCCAGTTGACCTTGCCCAGCCCGTCGAGCGCCACCTTGCGATTGACCGGCTTGCCCAGTACCGTCACCGATCCCATGCCCGACAGCGACACGTTGATGCTCTGGCGCACATTGACGGTGGCATTGCCCAGCCCCGACAGATCGAGCGCGACCGAGTCGACGCTGCAACCCTGCGCATCGAGCCCGCCCAGGCCGCCCAGCTCCGCCTTCAGGCGCTTGCTGCGGCCGGTCAGTGTCACGAAGCCGGCGCCGCCCAGGTTCAGGTCGATGCCCTCGCTGTCGATGCCATTGATCTTGAGATTGCCCACGCCGCCCAGGTTGGCGGTAATGAAACGATAATTCGATGATGATACCGACATTGACCCGGCGCCATCGAGATTGATGTCCAGCGACTGGCCGGCAAAGCCGCTGACCGTGGTGGCGCCGATACTTTCGGACGATACGGCGCGCAGGTTCGGCAGCACGAGTTCGGCCTGGATGCCCGACGACCGGCCGAAGTTGAAGCCCCCGCGCCGGCCTTCGGTCTCGATATTGAGCGTGTCGCCGCGCTGCGTGGTGGTCGTGCGCGACAGCAGGCGCGCGTCGCCCGTCAGCACCAGCGTGGCCGTCGCGCCCTGGCGGATCACCAGATCCCCGACCCCTTCGAGCGTCACGCGCACGACTTGCGCATCGACGGGCCGCGTCTCGCTGGCGGTGTCCGGCGCGGCGCGCACGAGGCCGGCCGTGGCGCCCAACAACGCCGCCACGGCGCCCAGCTTGAAAAGGTGATTCATCGAGGTTCTCCAGTGTGTTGCGGCCCGCGCCAATGCCGGGACTTGTCATGATGAAACTATAGCCGGAAAGTCAAGCGCCGCCGCACCCCATGCGATGAACTGCAAAAAACGGCGTCCCAGCTGCGCTGCGGTGGCGGATTGGGGCAGAACGGCCAGGGATCGATGCGGCACGCATCACCCCCCATCGTCCTGCGCCAGCGCAACAAAAACATTCTTTTTAAGCATGCCATTGCGCTAAGATGTTTCGCCGGTGGCGCACCGCGTCCCGGTCATACCCATTTCATTGCGATCCATTTCGAGGTCCCCATGCGCATGCGCCACTACCCCGCCCTGCTGGCCGGGTTCACCCTGTCGATGTCGGCATTTGCCGCACCGGCTGACGGGTGGACCCTGCCGGTCACCATGAAAAAACTCGACAACGGCCTGACCGTGATCGTGTCGGAAGACCGTACTTCGCCGACCGTCGGCGTCTCGGTCGTCTACCACGTCGGCATGCGCCTCGAGCCGAAGAACCGCACGGGCTTTGCGCACCTGTTCGAGCACCTGATGTTCCAGGGCACGCCGAATGCGCCGAAGGGCGTCTTCGATACGACGATCACGGGCGGCGGCGGCTGGAACAACGGCTCGACCCGCCCCGACTTCACCAACTACATCGAGACCGTGCCAAGCTCGGCGCTCGAGCCGATCCTGTGGCTGGAAGCGGACCGCATGAAGACGCTCGACTTCAGCGCCACCACGCTGAAGAACCAGCAGGATGTCGTCAAGGAAGAAATCCGCGTCAACGTGAAGAACCAGCCGTATGGCGGCTTCATGTGGATCGACATCAGCCAGCACGCATTCCAGAAATGGGAAAACAACCACGACGGCTACGGCAGCTTCGAAGACCTGGAAAACGCCAGCCTGGACGACGTGCGCGCGTTCCACCGCGACTACTATGGCCCGAACAACGCGGTGCTGGCCATCGCCGGCGACATCACGCCGCAGCAAGGCTTTACGCTGGCCCAGAAATACTTCGGCGCCATTCCTGCCCGGCCGGTACCGAAGGGCACGGATTTCAGCGAGCCGCTCAACACGGCCGAAAAACGCCTGCAGCAAAGCGACGCACTGGCCCAGGTGCCGGCAATTGCCGCGGCCTGGAAGGTGCCCGAGCGCGGCAGCCGCGATCAGGCGCCGGTCGCCGTGCTGGCCGAACTGCTGGGCGGCGGCGATGCGTCGCTGTTCTACCAGGGCCTGGTCAAGGGCCGCGAGATTGCACTGAATGTCGACATCCTGTTTGGCCTGACCAGCCCGTGGGAATACAACGGCCCTACCCTGATGACCGTGCACGCGCTGTACAAGCCCGACAGCAGCGCGGACGCGATCCTCAAGGCCATGGATGAAGAGATCGCCAAGGTGGCCAGGGACGGTGTCGACGACGCCACCCTCAAGCGCGTCAAGACGCGCATGCTGGCCGACTGGAACAACAAGCTGGAAAGCTTCGTCAACCGCGCCGACACGATGGCCAAGCTGCAGGTGCTGTGGGGCGACGCCAATGTCGTCAACAAAATTCCGGGCTGGATCGACGGCGTGACCTCGAGCGACATCCAGCGCGTCGTCAAGACCTACCTCGTGCCGACCAACCGTACCGTCATCGACCGCAAGCCGGCCGCGATGATCGAGGCCGCCAAGACGGCTGCGGCCCCCGCCAACAATGCGCCTGCCGGCGTCACCAAATAAGGAGCGCATCATGAACAAATTGATGCTCGCGCTTGCCGTCTCGCTGGCGTTCGCGCCGACGCTGCATGCACAAACCAGGGCGCCGAACGGCATGCCTGCGTATGGCCAAGAAAAATCGATTCCCGCACCGAAGATCGCCAAGCAGACGCTGGCCAACGGCCTGACCGTCTGGGTCGTGCCGCGCCAGGGCTTGCCGCGCGTGGACTTCGTGCTGGCGCTGCGCGGCGCCGGCTTTGCGGCCGATGCCCCGGCCCAGGGCGGCTTTGCGGCGATGCTCGCCGGGATGCTCAACGAAGGCACGGCCAAGCGCGATTCGCGCGCCATCGCCGAAGCAGCGCAAGGCATGGGCGGTGAAGTGGCCGCCAGCCCGGCCGCCGACGGCATCATCCTGTCGGCTAACGCCGTCGCCTCGCAGGCAGGCGGCATGCTGGAGCTGATGGCCGAAATCGCGCGTCAGCCGTCGTTCCCCGAGAACGAAGTGGCGCTGGCGAAAGCCAATGCGCTGCAGGCGCTGCGCGTGGCCGAAACCCAGCCGGGTTTCCGCGCCGAGCGCGCGATCAAGAAAGCGGTCTACCTCGACCATCCGTACAGCCGCACGGATCCGACGGCCGAGTCGATCAATGCCGTGAGCGCCGCGCTGCTGCGCACCGAGCACGCAAAGCGCTTCCGTCCGGACCGCGCGCTCTTGGTCATCACCGGCCGCATCACCGAAGCCGAAGCGCTGAAGCTGGCGCAAGCCGCGTTTGGCGACTGGAAGGCCAGCGGCGCCGCCTTGCCGGAGACTCCCGCAGTCGCCACGAACGTGAAGCCGGCCCGCATCCTGCTCAAGCGCGACGGCAGCGTGCAGTCGACGCTGCGCGTGGGTAGCCCCGGCATCGCCGCCAGCGCCGCCGACCAGATCCCACTGCGCCTGACCAGCACCATCATCGGCGGTGGCTTCTCGAGCCGGATCAACACCAATCTGCGCGAAGAAAAAGGCTACACCTACGGCGCCTCGGCCGGGGCGCGCATGAGCCGCGCGGGCGGCATGATGGTCGGCGGCGCCGATGTGCGCAATGAGGTGACGGGCGCGGCGCTGGCCGAGTACTTCAAGGAGTACAAGCGCCTGGGAAGCGAGCTGGTCACGACGGCCGAGATGGACATGAACAAGCGCTATGTCGCCGGCGGCTACCTGCTGAATAACCAGTTGCAGCGTTCGGTGGCCAACACGCTGGCCGCCAACTGGCTGGTGGGCTTGCCGCCCGAGTTCCTGGGCGACTATGTGCCGCTGATGCGCAAGGTCACGCCGCAGCAGGTGCGCACGGTGGCGCAGAAATATTTTGCGCCCGAGAACCAGTCGATCGTGATCGTCGGCGACCCTTCCAAGCTCGATGCGCAGCTGGCGCCGTATGGTGAATTTACGGTCCAGGACAAGTAACCCGACCAGCGTCGTACCCATGCATGCCCCGTGTCACTCACGGGGCATTTTTTTCGTCTCGATCTTTATTTGTCGACAAGTATGCAGAGGGAATGGCGGTGCATATTTAGCACGATAAAAGACCATAAGCCAGCGCCACAATTGGCCAAACCAATTATTTCAACAAGATTACAACAAGAAAGTATTTACTTGCGTCGGATATCAATGCAGCAATAATATCAATGCGCTCGCATTGCATTATTTGCATCGTGAATTTCGATGTGCAACGCATCGCTGGCACCACGAGGAAGCCCCCGGAAGACGCATCACCGCTTACCACAACGACCCACGCCCACCAGTCGCGAAAGGACTACGCATGAGAACGAAGCCTTCGAGCTCGCCGTACCACGGCAAGCAAAGCCAGCTGCATACCGCCCCCCTGAAAAAAGGTTCGCTCGCGCTCTGCGTCGCGCTGGCCCTGGTTGTGGGCACCCCATCCGTGCTGGCGGCGCAGGTCGGCCCGGTACAGGTGCAGAACCAGCGCGCGGCCGCATTCTGGCAGGACGTGACGGTGCCGGCGGCATCGACCACGGCACGCAGCAGCGGCGCCAAAACACCGGCGCTGCAACTGCGCCGTGTGCGCGCTGCCAGCCTCGACCTGGCCGGCATCCGGGGCGTTGCCCGCGAAGCGCCGATGGCGCGCAGCGGCGACCTGTCGGCGAGCAGCCTGACCATCTCGCTGCCACATCCGGACGGCGGCTACCAGCGCTTCACGCTCGAAGAGTCGCCGATCATGGAGCCGGGCCTGGCTGCCAAGCACCCCGACATCAAGACCTACCGCGGCAAGGGCGTCGACGATCCGCGCGCCACGCTGCGCATGGACATCACGCAGCTTGGCCTGCACGCGTCGGTGCGTTCGCCGGATGGCGGCTGGTATGTCGATCCGTACTACCGCAATGACACCAGCGTCTACGCCAGCTACACGCGCGCCGACCTGATCAACCCGCGTGGCCCGCTGATCGAAGGTGCCATCGAACCACAACTGAGCCTGTCGCGCTCGTTCTACCAGGAAGGCGACAGCGTCGTGGTGACCGGTGCCGGCTTTGCTCCGGGCGCCAGCGTCAGCCTGAACATCGCTGCCGATGGCGATGGCGTGGCGCTGCACAATGCCACAGCCACCGCCGACAAGAACGGCGCGATCAGCGTGACGCTGCCGGCTGGCGCAGCACGTCAGGGCGCGTTCGACATCACCGCCACCGACGGCCGCAACAGCACCAGCGCGCCCTACCGCGTGGTCGATGCCAGCATGGCGGCCAATGCCGTCGTCGGCAGCGCACTGCGCACCTACCGCCTGGCACTGGTGACCGACCCGAGCTACGCGACCTACTTCGGCCCTGCCAACGTTACCGCCGCCAAGGTCACGCTGATCAACCGCGTGACCCAGGTCTACGAAGACGAGACCTCGATCAGCCTGGTGCTGATCGACGCCACCGATGCGCTCAACCTGAATACGCCCGAGCAGATGACCGGCACCAACGGTCCGTGCGGCGGCGCGGCCTGCTACACGCCGGCCCAGGCATCCGGCTGCACGAGCGGCACCCTGACCCGCAACCGGATCGTCACCGGCCTGCTGGCGGGCGCCAGCAACTTCGACGTCGGCCACATCGCCTTTGGTCTGAACGGCGGCGGCGTCGCCAGCCTGGGCGTCGTGGGCGGCAGTGCCAAGGCCCAGGGTTGCACCGGCATCCCGACCCCGACCGGTGACTTCTTCGCCGTCGACTACGTCGCGCACGAACTGGGTCACCAGTTCTCGGGCAACCATACCTTCAATGGCACGGTAGGCAGCTGCAGCGGCGGCAACCGCAGCGCCACCACCTCGGTCGAACCGGGCAGCGGCTCGTCGATCATGGCCTATGCCGGCATCTGCGGCACCGACAACCTGCAGCCGCACAGCGATCCGTACTGGTCGCAGCGCAGCTTCGACGAGATCGTGGCCTACACGTCGGGCGCCGATATCGCGATCAACGAAGTACAGGTCGCCGCCCTGGCCGGCTTTACCGCTGCTGACCAGCAGTTCCAGCTGAGCTTTAACGGCAACCTGTCGGCCCCGATCGTGCGCGGCGTCAACTACACCACGGCGGGCGTCAAGGCGGCCATCGAAGGTATCGCTGGCTGGCCTGCAGGTGCCACGGTCACGGTCAGCGCGCTGACCGATACCGGCTTCACCGTCACCTTCGGCGGCACGCTCGCCGGCACCAACGTGCCCTCACTGGCGGTCAGCAACGTCAGTGGCACCGGAACCGGCTTCATCGGTGAAGTCGCACGCGGCGGCCTGACCAATCGCGGCGGCAGCGTCGCGGGCACGACCAATTCGCCGCCGAGCGTCACCGTGCCACCGAGTTTCACGATCCCGGTACGCACGCCATTTGCCCTGACCGGCAGCGCCGTCGATGGCGACGATGACACCGTGACGTATATGTGGGAGCAGAACGACCGGGGCGGCAGCACCGGTACCTCGCTGATCAATAACGTCAAGCTCAACGGCCCGCTGTTCCGCCAGTTCGGCACGCGTGCCATCGTGACCAGCGCCGGCACGCTCGAGTACTCGTCGCCAGGCCAGAACCAGGTGACCACCGATCCGACCCGTGTCTTCCCGGACATGGCGCAGATCCTGGCCAACAACACCAATGCCGTCACCGGCGCCTGCCCGACTGCCAGCACCACGCCAACGGCAACCGAGATCGACTGTTTCTCGGAGTTCCTGCCGACGGCTGCCTACGTGGGCTTCGGCACCAACGCCGCGCCGGCGTCGCTGAATTTCAAGCTGACGGCGCGTGACGGCCGTGGCGGCGTCAACAGCGCCACCACGACGCTGGTGCTGGCGCCGGCTGCCGGTCCGTTCCTGGTCACGTCGCCCAACACGGCGGCCACCATCAACGCCGGTCCGCAGACCGTGACCTGGAGCGTGGCCAATACCGACGCGGCGCCAGTGAGCACCGCGAACGTGAAGATCACGCTGTCGACCGACGGCGGCGCGACCTGGCCACACCTGCTGGCGGCCAACGTGCCGAACACGGGCAGCGCCAACGTCACGTTCCCGGCAGTGGCGACAACGCAGGGCCGCATCAAGATCGAGGCGGTAGGCAATGTGTTCTTCGACGTCTCGGACGCCAACTTCACGCTGGCAAATGCGCCGGTCGTGGGTGACGTGACCGGCGACGGCGTGGTCGATTGCGCCGACGTGGCAGTGGTGCGTGCATCGCTGAACAAGCGCACCGGCCAGGCCGGATTCGATCCGCGCGCCGACGTGAATAGCGACGGCATCGTCAATATCCGCGACCTGAACGTCGTTACCCAGCGCGTGCCGGCCGGCACGGTCTGTAACTGATTCAAGCGGCGGGCCGGATCTTCTGTTCGGCCCGCCAGAACCATTGATTGCCTACTCAACTTTAGGATTACACCATGAGCAAATGGAAGCACTTCATCGCCGCCCTCCTGCTGGGCGCCAGCACCCAGGCCTGGGCCGCGCCCATCCTGTCGTTCTCCACCGGCCCGGCCGCGCAAGTCGGCTCGACCGTCACCTATAACATTGCGATCGACGATATCGCCGACCTGTATTCGTACCAGTTCTCGATCAACTACGATGCGCGCTACCTGCGCGCGCTGAACGTGACCGAAGGCGCCTTCCTTGGCACGGCGGGCAGCACGGTCAGCGGTGTTCTCGGCATGGACACAGGGCTCATCGACTTCGTGTACGGCAGCCTGCTCGGCCCGACCCCGGGCGCCTCGGGCAGCGGCCTCTTGGCCAGCATCACCTTCGAAGCGATCGGTGCGGGCACGTCCGCGCTGTCGTTCGCTGACGTGATCTTCCTCGATTCGGTTGGCGATGACATTGCCGGCTTGACTGCGCTGTCGGGTCAGGGCGTCGTGCTCGCGGACCCGGGTGGACCGGTTGACGTGCCGGAACCGGCCAGCGTCCTGCTGTTTGGCGCCGGCCTGGCGGGCGCTGCCGCACTGCGTCGCCGCCGCACAGGCGCCCGCGCATAATCAGCAACGAGCAACGAGCAACGAGCAACGGCCACAAGCAAACAGGCCTGCACCGCGGTTACGCGGTGCAGGCCTGTTTTCAATGATGCGACTGTTATTACGCCAGTGCTTCCTTGGCCGCCTCTTCAGGCGTGAGCGAATCGTAGAACTGGTCGGTGAACCATTCGATTTCTTCCTCGATATGGTCTTGCGCCTGCCGTACGGTCGCGCCGCCCGCGACTAAAAACCCCTCGACCTCGATACACCAGTTGACGAACGCCAGCGTTTCTTCATCGAGTTCTTCTTCCTTCTTGGCCATGGCAAATCCCCGTATCACGTTACCGCCGGTCGGCGCGACCGGCGTTGGCGTGATTCTACCGTAGCCGGTCAGCGCTCGGTGGCCACTTCCGGCATCAGGCGATTCATGACGCTGTAGTTAATCGCCGTCCACCACTCCGAGCCTTCGCCGGTCAGCGCCGCTTCGGATTGCGCGATCGCCTCATGGTCGCTGCTGACCAGGTAATCCTCGACATCGTTCAGTGACGCGAACGACAGGATCGAGACCGCATCGATCTTGCTGCCTTCGGGGTCCTTCTGGGTCGAGCCGATATTGAGCAGCACCGCGTAGCGCTTCACGAACTCGGTCGTTGCCGACTGGCCCATGACCAGCGGCGCGTGCTCGTCCAACAGGCGGCGCTGGAATTCTTCGCGCGACAGGTCCGGGTTGCGCATGTGGATCTTGACCAGGCTGATCGGATCGCGGTGACGCGCGCTCGGGATCAGGATGTATTCGCGCGTGATTTCACGCGTGACCATGCGAAACGCCACTTGCTCATCGGCGATGATCCGCTCGGCAAATTTCTCCTGGCCCAGCACGCGCTCGATATCGTCCTGTTCGGCATACGTGATGTAGGCCAGGCCATCCCAGCGCGGGCGGCCATACGGCGGCACGCATTTTTCTGGCTCGGCCGGCAGCTTGCCATCGTCGCCGATCATCGCGCGGTACGGTGGCGGGAAGAACGACGACGGGCCCGAGGCAATACGGTGTACCTGATCGTAGCGCAGCACGCGCTCGGACGAACTGCCCGGCTCATCCCACGCGAATTTCGGGCCGTGGACCTTGCGCCAGTATTCGTCCCAGTGCTCGAACGCCAGGTTTTCATTGCCTTCCAGCGCCAGCGCGCCGGGACGCCAGTTCGGCAGATGCACCTCATTGCCGTGCTTGCTTTTGGCTGAGCCGGCATCTTGCGGACGCTCACTGCGCGGCGTGCTGTCAACGCGGCTGACGAAGGTCGCCGTGACGATCAGTGGATGCGTAATCGGATCGCGGGTCTGGCCCATCGGTGGGCGTTGCAGGTTGTCGCTACGGTCGAAATCAATGGTCATGACATTCCTTTTTCTTGATCGTGCGTTAAAAGACAATGGTAAAAAATCAGTCGGCGTTAAACAGTGGCAGCACGTGCTCTGCCAGTTCGGCCAGCGCATCGTGCGCCGGCCGGCGCAGCGGCTTCAGGTTCAGCGCCACGTGGCTCACGCCTTGTTCCTGCTGATGGTAAAACAGCTCGACCAATGCATGGCGGCCGCTACGAATGCCATTGCGCACGAAGCGCATCGGCTCATCCGGGTCTTCCGCCAGATCGAACATCGTGCCGTAGCCGTACGGGCGCACCCACTGCCCCGGCTCGTGGCTGGCGCGCCATGCCTCGATCAGTTGCGGCAGGCGGGTAAAGTCGCTCAGATGCCAGATCCAGCCATCGCTGTGCCGGGCAATCCACGCCATGTCCTGGCGCGCCCGGCCAACAACGATCATCGGCAGGCGCGGCGCCGCCGGCTTGGGCACCAGGTCGATGCCGCCATCGAGGTTGCCGTAGTGCGCCGTGCGCGCATGTGGAAAGTCCTGTTCGGTGACCGTTTTGATCAGGCCGAACGCTTCGCGAAAACGCTCGCCGCGGTTATCGAAGTCCAGGCCAAACGCCGGATACTCGACGGGCCGGTCGCCGGTCGACAAGCCCAGCACCAGGCGCCCGCCCAGCAACTGGTCGACCGACACGGCCTGCTTGGCCACGATCAATGGCTCGCGCAGCGTCGCCACGATGCCGGCCGTACCCAGCGCGATGCGGCTCGTGTGCGCTGCCAGAAAGCCCATGTACACCATCGGGTCGAGCACCTGGCCGGTATCGCCGAAGTTGGGATCGTAGAACGGCACGTCGCGTAGCCACAGGGTCGAGAAACCGGCCTCATCGGCCATGCGCGCCATCGTCTGGTGATTGGCCAGTGTCGGAAACGGCGAATCCGGATAGCCTTCGAGCGGCATGATGAAGCCGAAGGTCAGCTTGCCCGGCTTGAAGATACGCTGGTAGCCGGCATGGCTTGCCAGTTCGGCCGGCAACGGTCCAATGGGTGCGAGTGCCATGATGTTATGCCTTGGTAGGTGGATTCATGCGTGCCACCAGGCTGGTCGCGAGCGCAGCCAGCACGGCGATGCCCGCAGCCACGTAACCGACATTGCCCGCACCCCAGTTGGCCACTGCAAGGCCGCCGATCACGGCGCCCAGCGCGATGCCGCCGTTGGCCGCCGAGACATTGATTGTGCCGGCCAGCGCCTGGGCGCCGGTTGCCGCCTTCATCACGCGGATCTGGCAAATCGGATACAGCGCGGTATTGGCAATACCCCACACACCCAGCGCGATGGCAAAGCCAATGCTCAGACCGGCGAACAGCATCGACGCAGCCATGCCGGCTGCCAGCACGAGGCTGAAGATGGCGGTGGTGGCCAGCGGTTTCTGGTCAACCCAGAGGCCACCCAGCCAGTTACCGATCAGGCCCACTGCACCAAAGCCCATCAGCCACCAGCCAACCTGCGCCGGCGCCACGCCGGCCGATTTCTCCAGCATCTCGGCCAGGTAGGTGTAACCCGTAAACATGGCGGTGAACACCAAGATCGACAGCGCCACGTTGGCCATGAAGAACGGGCTTTTCAGGATCTTTGCCTGTTCGCGCATGGCAACCGGCTGCGATGCGCGCACCGTCGGCATGCTGAAGAACATCAGCACGGCCACCAGCAGCGACAGCGCGGCCAGCAGGCCGAACGCGCCACGCCAGCCGATGGCGTCTGCCGCCAGCGTGCCGAGCGGAATACCAAACAGCATCGCGGCCGAAATGCCGAGATACACGGTCGACACGGCGCGACCGGCTTTTTCAGGACCGGCAATCTGGGCTGCGGTGTCGCTGGCGGTGCCCCAGAACACGGGCAGCGCCAGTGCCGGCAGCAGGCGCGCCAGCGCCAGCACCCAGATGTTTTGCGCGACGGCGGCCAGCGCATTGGTTGCTGCAAACAGCACCAGCACGGCGACGAACAGCTTCTTGCGGTCGACGTTGGCTAGCCACGCCGTCAGGAATGGGCCGCACACCATGACGACCACGGCAAACAGCGTCACGAGCTGGCCCGCCGTGGCCACCGTGATGGACAGGTCACGCGCCAGTGCCGGCAGCAAGCCGACGATCAGGAATTCGGTGGTGACGATGACAAACGCGGCGATGGCCAGAATCGTGATGGAGAGTGTGCCGCCAGTCGCCTGAGGCTTGTCCGCCATCGTATCGACGGTGGTGGTAGATGAATTGGGCATTGCGAAAACTCCTGTAATTATCTGACTGTCATGATATAAGAGATAAAAATTCCGGTGTTGGATAAGAATTCCCGCATCATGTGGAATAAATTTCTAGGAGCAAGCCAATGACACCCGCAGAACGCCTGAAAGGCCTTGAGACCTTCGTTGCCGTGGCCGATGCCGGCAGTTTCACAGCGGCTGCCGACCGGCTGAATCTGACCAACTCTGCCGTCGGCAAGGCCATTGCCCGGCTCGAAGGGCGATTGAAACGGCCGCTGTTCGACCGCACCACGCGCAAGCTCGAGATGACGGATGCCGGCAACGTCTTCTACAAGGTCTGCGTGCGCGTGCTGGACGAACTTGAAGCGGCCGAGCGGCTGCTGGCGCACGACCATATCGCCCCGTCGGGCCGGCTGCGCGTGGACATGCCGGCCACCTTCGGGCGCATGCACGCCGTGCGGTCGCTGCTGGCGTTTGCCGAGCAGTATCCGCAGGTCCAACCGCACGTGTCGTTCACCGATCGCTTCGTCGATCCGGTCGAGGATGGCCTGGACGTGGTGGTGCGCATCGGCGGCTCGGACACCTGGCCGGCGGCGCTGTGCTATCAGCATCTTGGTGACGAAGAGCTCGTCTTCTGCGCCTCGCCCGCCTACGTGGCGCGGCACGGCGCGCCAAAGACGCTGGAAGCGTTACTGGGCCACGACGCGATTCTGTACGGCCGCGCCGACGGCAGCACGAGTCCGTGGCTGATCAAGGATGGCGCCCTGCCGCTGGCGCGCCAGCACGTGAACGGGCGCATCATATTGGGACAGGCCGAGGCCGAGGTCACGGCCGTGGAGATGGGACTGGGCATCGCGCAGCTGGCAACCTGGCTCGTCGAGCAGCAGCTGCGCGATGGCAGCCTGGTGAGAATCCTGCCCGAGCTGGCCACGTCCGGCCTGCCGCTGTATCTGGTGTGGCAGCGCAGCCGCCAGCACGCGCCCAAGGTAACGGCGCTGATCGCGCACTTTGCGCAGACGCTGACGATCCGGCCTGCGGCGACCGACGTAGCTGATAACGCAGCAGGCGCGCTAGCGCCGCAGCCTGTCGCGCCAGCCTGACGGGGTGACGCCGACACAGCCCTTGAAGCGCCGCGTCAGGTGGCTCTGGTCCGCAAAGCCGCATTCGGGCGCCACCGCCGCGAGCGGCATGCCGCCCCGGATCAGCGTGCAGGCATGGGCGACGCGCACCGAATTGAGGTACACGTGCGGCGGCGTGTGATACGCGGCGCTGAACGCGCGCGTGAGATGTGCGCGCGACACGCTGGCCACGGCGGCCAGGTCGGCCACCGTGATATCGCGCTGGAAGTACATGCGGATATAGTCCCTGACCTGCGCCATGCGCGCATCGGCGGCGAATGCGCCGGCCCGGACAACCGGTGCGCCGGGACGCTCGCCATGGCGCGCCAGCATCGTGCCAAGGAACGCACGCAGCAGCGTTTCCGCCCGCAGCGACTCGGCAGGCGTTGCCAGCAAATTGCTGGACAGCTGCGCAAACGTCGCCGCCATCTGGTGGTCAGTTACGCATGGCCGCGTGAAATACCGTCCATCGGCGCGCTCGCCCTCGGGCGCGATGCAGCTTGCCACGAACGCATCCGGCACATACCAGATCGCATAGCGGAACCCGTCGGCGGTGCCGGCGCTGCCATCATGGTCTTCATCCGGATTGAACAGGACCAGGTCGCCCACCTGGCTGTCGTACTGCGCGCCCTTGCAGCGAAACCGCTGCACCCCGGCGGTGGTCACGCCAATCGCAAAACCATCGTGGCTGTGGCGCTCGAATGCGTGATCGGTGAAGCTTGCCTGCATGAGCGTAATGCCGCTGGCCAGTGCCGAAAAGGTGGTGTCGTTCACTGGCCGGGCGGGTGCGGGGTGCATGCGACAATTGTACAAGACCCCTGCCCGCCCGCAGGCGCACCATGGCGTTTTCACTTTTTCACTGAAGGAGAACGCATGAGCGCTGCAATCGACCTGGCCGGCAAACTGACCACATTCACCGAAGCCTGGCAACCGCGCACGGTCAGCCTGTTCAACGGTCACGACGTCATGGTCGCCAAATTGCGTGGCGACTACCACTGGCATGTGCACGACGATTCGGACGATTTTTTCCTGGTGCTCGCCGGTAGTCTGGAGATCGATCTCGACGACGGCACGACCGTGACGCTGGGGCCGGGCCAGCTGTACGTCGTCCCGCAAGGCGTGCGGCACCGGCCCCGCGCGCCCCATGAAGCGCAGATCATGCTGATCGAGCGCACTGGTACACCCAACAGCGGCGACCTGGCTACAGCGGCCCCGCGCCGGATGATCTAGCGTCATTACAGAACAGGCTGTTTTTCGATTTTGTGTTAAAAACAAGGCAACTGAATCAATTTTGCATTCAGTTGAACAATGTATCGAACAACACAACTTGCCTAGGAATTACCATGAAATCTACCAGCCTGCTTTCTTCCGCCCTGATTGGCGCCGTCGCCAGCGCCCGCTCGATGACCCCGATGGCCACGCTTGCCGCCGCACGCCTTGCCGGCCGCAACACGTCGGGTAACCTCATGCTGCTGGATCGCCCGCTGTTCAAGTACGGCGCACTGGCCATGGGCGCCGGCGAACTGTACGGCGACAAGATGAAGTCGGCGCCGGACCGCACCGTGTTCCTTGGCCTGCTGGCACGCATTGCCAGCGCCGGCATCGCCGGTGCGGCGCTGGCGCCAGAAGGTCGTGAAAAGGCAGGCGCTGCGGTTGCCGTCGCAACTGCCGTGCCACTCGCGTATGCCACGCTGGCCGCCCGCAAGCAGGCGATTGCCAAGATCGGTCAGACCCGCAGCGGCCTGATCGAAGATGCGCTGATCGTCACGGCAGGCATTGCCGTGGTGGCGCTGGCAACGCGCGCCACACGCGACTACTGATGTACCTGGGCCGGCGTCAGCCGCCGGCCCGCTTTGCCCGATGCCCGAGTTTGGCGAGTGCCTGCAGAACGGTGTCGCAATGGTCACCCTGCACTTCGATCACGCCGTCCTTGACGGTCCCGCCGGCGCCGCAGGCAGTACGTAACTGCTTGCCAAGCATAGCCAGGGCCATCGGATCGAGCGCCACGCCCTTGACGAGAGTGACGCTCTTGCCGCCCCGCCCCTTACTTTGCAACGACACACGCACATTGCCGTCGCCGACTGGCGCAGCACTTGCAGCTGTCTTGCACGTGCACTGCGCCACAGGCTGGCGACAGGCCGGGCACATGCGGCCCGTTTCCGTGGAATAGACGAGACCGCCGTTCGAACTGCGCATGGCGATTAGTCCAGCCGCTTGAGGCGCTGCCCCATGATGCCCCAACGGCAATCGACGCCGTCGACCCGCCCCACCAGCGCCCAGCCGGTACCGATCTTTTCGACGGTGACGCGGCTCTCGATTTCCTTCGCAAGCTTCTCGGCCCAGCCAGTGGCGGCGCCCTGCCCCTTGAAGAGTTCCTTGCCGTCGTAAATCACGGTTGCATCGAAGACGGACATGGCGAATATGGTCATTGCTTCCTCTGGACTTCTGAACGAAAGCAGCATCCTACCACCAGCGCCAGGTCGGCCGACACCGGTGCTACGTGCGGCGGCGGGCGGCCATGAGCCCGGCCATGCCAAGACCAAGGAGGAGCATCGTGGCCGGTTCCGGCACATCGGTTACGTTGGCAAGTGTTGCAGTCCCGCCGTTCAGGCCCGTGATGACCGTACTGTAGCTGCCAGCGCTGGCGTTGCTGAATCCTGTTTCGACCAGAAAGTAATCGATCCCGGCGGACAAGGCAATCGTGAATCCAGCCTGGCCGAAGCTGCCGGTGGTGAGATCGTCATTCAGCGCGATCAGGTTCGCCAAGGGTGAGGAAGCAGCGAATGCATTGGCGTACAGCACGAGATAGTTGTCCCAGCCGGCTGGCACCAGGCTTTGACTGAAGAACGTGTAGTTGCCGGTCTGGTCGACCCGGATGCGGTTGACATCGTAGGCGACATTGGTGCCTACCCCACTGAGCGTGGTGGTACTCAGCGGACGGTTCCATGTCGGGCCACCGACCGTCGTGTCGGTGAAGGTGAGCGGGCCGGCTTGCGCCAGCGTCGCGCCGAAAAGGCCGATCGCCAGCATGGCGGCGTTGGTTGCCTGGCGCACCAGAGTAGAACGGTAAGACATAGTCATGGCAGGTCCTGTAAAAAGCTTGCGTTGTGTCAAAGGGAAACTTGATCGAGCACACGCTACAGAGCAATTACCGTGCCGTTATTCCAGGCGCTTGATTTCTATCGTATTTACATTTTCATAAATACTGACTGTAAAGAATCCCGATGGATTCCCGGTTGCTGCAAGTCTGGAACAGGCTGGTTCCGGTTGATCGCTGCACGTCAGCGCAGCACGGCCAGCCTGACTTTCTTGCCCTTGCGGAAGGTATAGATCGTCATCGCGGCGTCACGCAAATCGCCCTTCCGATCGAAGGCGATGCTGCCGGTAACGCCCTCGTGCCTGACGGCGGCCAGCGCCGGCAGGAACTTGGCTGGATCGCTCGAATTTGCGCTCTGCATCGCTTTCGCGAAGACCATCACCGCATCGTAGGCATACGGCGCATATGACTGTACCGGGAGCTTGTAGCGCTGCTGGTAACGCTGTGTGAACGCATTCAGGCCCGCTTCCTGTGCGGCACCAACCCCGCCCGCCACGACGCAGTAGACCTTGTCGTCGACCAGCGCGTCGCCGGCCAGCAGCGGCATTTTTTCCGAGCAGACGCCATCGCCCGAAATAAGCTTGGCGCGCAGTCCGAGCGCCTTCATCTGTTTGAGCATCGGCCCGGCCACCGCGTCCATGCCGCCATAAAAAATCACGTCCGGATCGCGCGCGCGGATCTGGGTCAGGATGGCGCTGAAATCGGTGGCCTTGTCGCTGGTGAACTGGCGGCTGACCACGCTTGTGCCCGCCCCCGCCTTCTTGACGCCCTTGACGAATTCGTCCGCCAGTCCCTGGCCGAAGGCCGTGCGGTCATCGATCACGGCAATCTTTTTTGCTTTCAGCGTGCTGAGCGTATACGTGGCCAGCGTGCGGCCGATCAGGTTGTCATTGGCAACAACGCGAAACGCCGTCCTGAACCCCTGGCTGGTGTAGACGGGCGTCGTGGCCGCCGGTGAAATCTGCGGGATGCCGGCATTGGCGTAGATTTTCGAGGCCGGCACGGTCGTGCCTGAATTAAGGTGCCCCACGACGGCCGCCACCTTCGCATCGACCAGCTTTTGCGCGACCGTTGTGCCAGTGCGGGGATCGGCGCCGTCGTCCTCGGGCTGCAAGACCCATTGGACCTTGCTGCCACCAAGCACAATACCTTTCGCGTTGAGGTCATCGATCGCCATGCGGGCGCCGTTTTCGATGTCCTTGCCCGCATGGGCGCTGGGGCCGGACAGGGGCGACACCGTACCGATTTTGACTTGCACAACCTTGCCTGCAGGCTGGGCCTGGGCAAGCGGTACAACGGCAAGGACAAGCGAGGATGCAGCGGCGAAGACAGGGAAATGCATGACGGGCCTTATGAAGATGCGCTTAGCGCTGTGGCGCCATCAGGTCGAGCAGGATCGCCGTCTCGGCCTTGATGGTATTGGTGAGCGTTGGCTTCAGATCCGGCGCCCATTGCGGCGAGTGGGTGCCCGGCAAGGGCTTGCCAGCCTTTTTCGCTGCCTCGAGACGGCCGGCATCGACCGCGCCCACGTGCAGCAGCAGCGCCTTGACACCGGGCTGCTGGCCATACATGGCGAAGTCTTCGGACGTCATCTTGGCCGGCATTTCTTTCACAAAGTCCGGGCCAACGGCCTGCTCGACCGCCTTGACGGCGCGCGCCACCAGTTGCGGATCGTTGACCACCGAATCGGTGCCGGTCTTGACTTCCACCAGCGGCTCCTTCGGCGCGCCGGCGGCGAGCGCTTCGCCCTTGGCTTCGCGGGCGATGCTGGCCAGCACGCGCTGGCGCACTTCGGGCCGGAAGGTGCGCACCGTCAGCGCCAGCTTGACCTGGTCCGGCACGATATTGGCCTGCGTGCCGCCCTGGATGCTGCCGACCGTGATCACGACCGGGTCGAGCGGATTGTTTTCGCGCGAGATCAGGGTCTGCAGCGCCATCACCAGCCGCGCTGCCATCACCACCGGGTCGCGCGTCTCGTGCGGCACGGCGCCATGGCCACCCTGCCCGAACATCGTGATGGTGACGGTATCGGCCGACGCGCGGAATGGCCCGGCGTGCCACATGACCGTACCCGATGCCATCGACGCGTCGTCATGCATCGACAGCGCGTAATCCGGTTTCGGGAAGCGCGTGAAGAGACCGTCCTTGAGCATGGCGGCGGCGCCGGTCAACGCTTCTTCGGACGGCTGGCCGATCAGCATCAGCGTGCCGCTCCACGCCTTGCGGTTCTCCGCCATCAATTTTGCCGTGCCATACCAGGCAGCCATGTGCAGGTCATGGCCGCAGGCGTGCGCCACCGGCACGGTGTCGCCGGCGGCATTTTTCGTCGTGACCTTGCTGGCAAACGGCAGGCCGGTCTTTTCCAGCACCGGCAGCGCATCCATCTCGGTGCGCAGCATCACGGTCGGCCCCGGACCATTCTTGAGGATTGCCACGACGCCGGTGCCACCGACGCCTGTAGTTACCTCGAAGCCGAGCGCCTTGGCCCGTTCGGCCAGCTTGGCCGCGGTCTTGTGTTCCGCAAAGCCGAGTTCGGGATTGGCGTGCAGGTCACGGTAGAAGGCTTCGAGCTTGGGAAAGTCGGCCGCCAGCTGGGTGTCGAACGGCGCCGGAAGCGACGCGGCGTGCGCGCCAACCTGGGACAGGCCAGCGAGCAGGCTGGCGGCGAGGATAGTGCGGCGGAAGGTGCGTGAAAATGACATCGTGACTCGCTTCGAAAGTTGGGAAGAGGCAGTTCCGATTCATTCTACCTGCATGCTGCCGCGCACGATTACCTGGCAAATCGGGGGTGATTCGACACCGAGCGGTGTGAAAACTTATGCCTGCTCCTGCTGGAACTGGTCGCGCTGCATCGCGATTTCCTGCATATAGCCCTCGAACTCGGCTGACGTTTCCACGCGCCGCACGACCTGGTCATTGCTGTCTTCGACCGTGAAGGTGCCGCCGCTTTCCAGCACGCCGAGAATGGCGGCCCGCACGTTCTCCAGCGATGCATCACTGCCTGTCGTCGCCAATGCGGTCCAGGTGTCCTGGTCGATCGCGACGTTATTCTCAAGAAATTTAAGATTGAACATCATGGTGTTTGTACTCCGGAAGGAAATGGGAACCCAACATAGCATGGACATGGCAACCGCACGCTTGCAGACGGCCGTACCGAATCGGGAGCGCATCGACAAGCTTGGAGCGGCTGCTGGCTGGCTCAATCAAACGATTTGGTGGTACCGACGTCGTTATCTGCCCGGACCACAAAACGCAAGCTGTAATTGTCCAGCGTCCCCGGCAAGCGCGCCGGGTCCAGCCGCCCTTGCTGCGACGGCGTCAGCCCGTGGATCCCGTCATCCTCGCCAATCAGCGCGCCCAGCATCACGCTGGTCAGCATCAGCACCAGATTGCGCGCCGGGCACATCACCGGCCCGCTACTGAACGGCACCAGTGGCCAGTCGCGGTCCTGCACATCGCGTACCTTGTCATCCTTCAGCCACAACGCCGGCGCAAACCGGTCGGCGCAGTCCATGCGCCCGTCGTCGCGGTGGAAGAACGGCGTAAACAGCAGGATGCCGGTGCCCTCGGGCATCGTGCCCCCTTCCCACTGCGTCGCGCGCGTGCTCTGGCGCAGGATCGCCGGCGTCGTCGGCCACAGGCGCAGCGATTCGAGAACAGTCGAGCGCAGAAATGGCAGGTACTGGCGTTCGATGCCCGGATGGCTACGCAACTCGGCGCGGGCGCGCGCCGCTTGTTCCGGATGCGCCGCCAGCAGCGCCAGCGCGCGGAAGGTGGCCATGCCGGCAGCGTCGAACGCGAACAGCCACTGCGGCACCTGATGGTTGGCCATCGTGTCGCCGCTCTGGGGCACGCTGGCCGCGACGGCCGCCAGGCTGCCCGGCTCGGCACGGTCGAGATAACCCTGGATGCGCGCCAGGAAGCGTGATCGCAGACCGGTCTTCTTTGGATGCATGAAGGCCCAGTTGGCCGCCTTGCGCAACTCGATGATCATGTCGCTGATGGTCTGGTCGCCGGCAGCAGCGTCGCCGAACACAACGCGCCGCACCATGCGCGTCCAGCCGGCGTTGAACGTGTCCCAGTCGAGCTCGCCCTGGGTACGGGCCTTGGCCAGCAAGCGCCCTGCTTCGTCGTCGACCACCGGCAGGAATTTATCGACCATGTGGTGCACCGCGCGTTCATGCTCGAGCACGTCTTCGTTGAAGCGGCGCCGTGCAGTCCGCTCGGGACATTGCGAGATCAGCGAACCGTGCGGTTCAAAGTGCGACAACGCCGCACGCTTCTCGCTGCTGGCGGCAGAAAACGGTTCGGGCGACTCGTCCAGCACACGCCGCGCATGTTCGGGCGTCAGGATGACCGCCTGCTTGCGGATCGGCAGCGGCAGCATCAGCGGGCCGCTGCCATATTTGTTGCGCAGCTTTTGCATGCGCCCGATCGCGCGCCGGTCGAGCTCCAGCCGTTCGGCCAGCGCCAACACGGCCGGGCGGCGGATGATCACGCCCTTGGCAAACGTCGGGGCCAGCACGTCCACGGCCAGGGCCAGCGTGTCGAGCACACCGGCGGTCGGCAGCTCGCCCTCGCGGGTGCCTGGGGCGCCGCGCGCGCGCGTCATCAATCTGGTGGCGACCAGGCCGCCAGCCAGGCCAAGGGCACCTGCGAGCAGCAAGTTGCGATGGTGTTTGTTCATCTCAGCATCTCTTTCAAAACAGCGTGTTAAGCGGCGCTCTCCGGCTCCGGTCCGCGCGTCTTGCCCGCCGGCGGCTTGAGCTTGACCACCCGGCCGCTACGCGCCGATTCGTAGATCGCATCCATGATGCGCTGGTCCTGCAGCCCCTCCTCACCCGGCGTGTGCACGTCCTTGTTTTGCTGGATGCAGCTGGCGAAGTGGTCGATCATCAGCGTGAACTGGTTGGTTTTGCCGGCCGGGATCTCGGTGGTCTGGTCCTTGCCATCGACCACGCGCGTGATCCGCAGCTTGTTGCCGTGATAGGCGTAAGCAGGATCCATGTCGGCCCACGCCTCAAACCCGTTCAGGCGGAACATCTGCGACTTGTGCGCCGAATAGTTGGTGCTGCAGGTGGCCGAAAAGCCGCTTGGAAAGCGCAGGACGAACTGGCACGATTCCTCGACTTCGCGAAAGCGCGCATCGCCTGGCGTCGACCAGATGCTGCCGAATACCTCGGTCGGTTCTTCGCCGCTGAGAAAGCGCGCGGCATTGATGCAATAGATGCCGATGTCCGGCAGCGCGCCACCGCCCGCCATCGCCTTCTTGAGACGCCAGTGCTGCGGGTCGCCCATATTCTGCGAGTTGACCGAGTTGAATTCCTTCAGCGCGCCCAGCTTTTTGTCGCGGACCATTTTGATCAGCGTGCGATCGAGCGCTTCGTACTGGCTGCGGTAGGCAATCATCAACTGGCGCCCGGCCTTGCGGCAAGCATCGATCATCTGGCGGCACTCGGCGCCGCTGTTGGCCATCGGCTTTTCGCACAGCACGTGTTTGCCGGCACGCGCCGCGCGCACGGTGTACTCCAGATGCAGATGATTGGGCAGCGCGATGTAGACGCTTTTCACGTCCGGCATCTGGGCCAGCTTGTCGTAGTCCTTGTAATCGAGCACTGCGCTCTCGGGAATGTTGTACTGGCGGGCGACCTTCAGCCCCTTGTCACGGTCCCCTGTGACCAGCGCCACGACTTTCGCATGCTTGCTTCGCTGGAAGGCGGGCAGCATCTCGTCGATGGCGATGCGGCCCAGGCCCACCACGGCAACGCCCACCCGCTCATCCCACGAGTCACCCGGCGGCTCGGTCTTCTCGGGCTTTTCGGACTTGTCGAAGATGGGCGGAAAGCTGACCCGGTTCTGTTCGCTGGCTGCGGCCTGCAGCGCTGGCGTGGACAGGGCGGCCATGGTACCGACATAGCGCAGAAAATCGCGGCGCGGCGGCTGATCGTGCTTCATGAGGATTCCTTTCGCGTAGAGGGAATGGATCCTCGCACGCGATTCGGAACAGCAGCGCTCGCTTGCCGGGAAGAAAACCGATCGCGGCTGGATGAGCCTTGTCAGCGCACACCGGTGTCAGTTATCGGGTGACGCGCCCACGATGAATATCTTTTGCAATGTCGCTTCCAGTGACAGCAGTGAAAATGGTTTTTGAATGAACGCGTCGATTGGCGGCGCAGAATATTCGGGCAGCTCGACTGCGGCGGCCATGATCACTTTCAAATGAGGCTGGATCTTTTTTGCGTCGATCGCATAGCTCGGCTCGCCAAGCAATGTGGCGCCCGGGCTGATCATCATGGCGTCAAACACCATCACCTCAAGCATTTTGAGGCCTCGAACGGGTGACGATGCGCCCAGACCCGAGTGGCCCAGTGCCGTCAGCAGATCGAGAATGGTTTCGCGCATGAGAAGGTCTCGTTCGACGATCAAGACATAGCATCGCATGGATCGGCTTTCTTGATGAGTAGTAGTCGAGCTTACTCTCATGGCGCGCACAAAACGGCCGATCTCAGAATATCAGCAAGTTTTTCTTTCTGGCCGCATCATGCGGCCGGCAATAACCCGCGTCGTGTGCGATACCCGCTGCACGCCCGTCGGCCTCGATGGTCACGGTCACCGTGAACTGATCACCCCATTGCAGCTTGTAATAGCTGGCCCTGGGCCAGGGTGGCGGTGCAAAATCAAGCGCGATGCGTGCGACGGTGATGTCCGCGAACGGGATACGCGAGCGCTCCGCCAGCGTCGCAAGGAGCCGGCAATAGCGCTCGAACACATCTGAACATTGCGCAGACGAAGGCTGCGTGGATGACGTCAGCAAGTTCAGTACGACTGTGGTCTGGCCATGCTGATCGGCCAGTGAACGCAGTTTGCCAATCGCCCAATGGCCATCCAGGTCATTGTTCCGGCTAATGAATGAACCGCACAGGCCATTGGCGATATTCGTCAGGCGTTTCTTTGCTGGCATCCGTGCACCCTTTCAGTTGGATCGAAGGGGCGTCAGCCCCTGATCAGTTGTGAATGTACTTGGTGTACACGTCGCTGAAATCACGCTTGGTGTAGGTATCGAGCATCGCGGTATTCAACGCCGTCAGCAATTCATCGAACTGGCTGACGAGGCCGCCGGCACCCGGTGCGATATTGAGCTTGTGCACCGATGCGGTGGCGTCCAGCGTACGCAGCGCGTTGTTGCGGCATACCGCATCGCGTTGCTGCTGCTTGCCGATCGAGATCAAGGCTTTATAGATGTCCTTGAGCTGTTCGATGAACGCTTTCTTGACGTCGATGGAGAACGCCGTGTCGTCCAGATTGAATTTGAGCTCGATATCCATATCGAGCGTGCCGGCTGTTTCGATGGTCACGTCGGTAATTGGGTGCGACGCGTAATCGTAGCGCTTGATCGCGCGCTTCGACGACATGGCCGAGTCGCCATCCACATGAATCAGGCCAAGATTGGTAAAGCAGTATTCGTCTTTCTTGCTTTTGATGAGAAAGAAGATCTGCTCGCCGTCTTCGGTGAACAGGTAGTCATCCGCATCGACATTGCCGTAGTCGGCCGGGCCGACAATAACGCCGATATCGCTGATGCCGAGTGCTTCTGCCGCCATACGCTTGAACATGATCGCCTTCCTGTGTGGTGAGAAAAAAGATACATTACCACCGTTTATTCGGGCACCCCGAGAATCACGCTCGACGCCTTGAACAAGGCGGTTGCAGCCAGCCCTTCGGCCAGCGCCAGCGTATCCACACTCTCGTTCGTCACGGTGGCGGCGACCGTGGCGCCACCGCCAAGCGCAATTACGACCTCGGCATTGACGGCGCCGCGCGTCAGGCGCGCAACAGTACCGGCCAGCTGGTTGCGCGCCGACAGCCGCACGCCTTCGCCCGCCGTCATGACGATCACCGACGACGATTTGATCAGTGCAAACACCTGCCGGCCCGGCACCAATGCCAGGTTGTCGGTGCTTTCGCGCGTGACGATGGCGACGATCTTCTGCCCGCCGGCGATGGCAAGTTCGATCTCGTCATTGACCGCGCCTGGCACCACGCGCGTCACGGTGCCGAAGAACTGATTGCGCGCGCTTGTTCGCATCCTGAACCTCGAAAATAGTGAAACATCGTCGGCCACGCCCTCTGCCTGCCGATTGAGTCGTTCCAGAAAATCATGGTGCAGTTGCTCGACCATGGTGAAGTTCTCGACCAGTTGCGCGCCGCGCGCCGTCAGCCGCGTGCCGCCGCCGCCCTTGCCGCCCGTCGAGCGCTGCACGAGCGGTTCGCCGGCCAGGTTGTTCATCGTGTCGATCGCTTCCCACGCCGCCTTGTAGCTCAGGCCGACCTGTTTTGCGGCCGCCGTGATCGAACCGCATTGCGCAAGCGCCGCCAGCAAACCGACCCGGTTCGTGCCGCCGAGCTGCTCGCCACCCACCGTCATCCAGACGGTGCCCTCGAGAGCGATGTGCCTGTCATCCATATGCGCTCCAGAATCCGTTATATACTTTCGACTATAGCGCTTTTTACGACTCGAGGACGACATGAAATTCTTTGCCGGTGTGCTTGCCGTGATGACCTGCCTGGGAACGGTCCATGCTGGCGAAGTCCAGGTGGCGGTGGCCGCCAATTTCGCGGGCCCGATGGAAAAGCTGGCCGCGCAATTTCAGAAAGACACGGGCCACAAGGCCGTCGTCGCCAGTGGCGCCACCGGCAAGTTCTATGCGCAGATCCGCAACGGCGCGCCGTTCGAAGTGCTGCTGTCGGCCGATGATGAAACGCCGGCGCGGCTGGAAGCCGAAGGCCAGGTCGTCCCCAAAAGCCGCTTTACCTACGCAGTTGGCCGCCTCGTGCTGTGGTCGGCCAAGGCCAACTACGTTGACGCAACCGGCGCCGTGCTCAAGACGGGCGACTTCACGCACCTGGCCATCGCCAATCCGAAGACGGCCCCGTACGGCGCGGCGGCAGTCGCGGTCATCGACAAGCTGGGCTTGACCGCGCGCCTCCAACCACGCCTGGTCCAGGGCGAAAACATCGCGCAATCCTTCCAGTTCGCCAGCACGGGCAACGCCGAACTGGGCTTCGTGGCGCAGGCGCAGGTCTGGCGCGATGGCAAATTCACGGCCGGCTCGGGTTGGATCGTCCCCGCGACGATGCACGCGCCGATCCGCCAGGATGCCGCGCTGCTGACCCGCGGCGCGAAGAACCCGGCCGCGCAGGCGCTGCTGGACTATCTGCGCACCGACAAGGCCAAAGCGCTGATCCGCGCCTACGGCTACGAAGTCTAGGCACATGCTGGACGCGTCCGACTTCGCCGCGATCTGGCTGACGCTCAAGCTCGCGACCCTCGTCACGCTGCTGTTGCTGCTGTTTGGCACGCCGCTGGCATGGTGGCTGGCGCGCACCCGCTCGCGCGCCAAGCGCGTCGTCGGCGCGCTCGTCGCCCTGCCCCTCGTGCTGCCGCCGACCGTGATCGGCTTTTACCTGCTGCTGGCGATGGGGCCGAACGGCCCGCTCGGGCAGCTGACCGGCGCGCTGGGCCTGGGCACGCTTGCCTTCACCTTCACGGGCCTCGTGATCGCGTCGGTGTTCTATTCGCTGCCGTTCGTCGTGCAGCCCTTGCAGAACGCCTTCGAAGCCATCGGTGAACGCCCGCTCGAAGTGGCCGCCACGCTGCGCGCCGGGCCATGGGACACCTTCTGGTCGGTAGTCGTGCCGCTGGCGCGCCCCGGCTTTGTCACCGGCGCGATCCTGGGCTTTGCGCACACGATCGGCGAATTCGGCGTCGTGCTCATGATCGGCGGGAACATCCCCGACAAGACGCGCGTCGTTTCCACCCAAATCTACGATCACGTCGAAGCGATGGAATATGCGCAGGCCCACTGGCTGGCCGGCGGCATGCTGGTGTTCAGCTTTGTCGTGCTGCTCACCTTGTACACGCTGTATCCGCAATCGATGCGGGGGACGCAGCGATGACGCGCATCTCGCTCGCATGCCGGATCGACCGCGGCGCGTTCAATCTCGATGTCGACCTGGCCCTGCCCGGGCGCGGCGTGACCGCGCTGTTCGGGCACTCTGGCTCCGGCAAGACCACGCTGCTGCGCGTGCTGGCGGGCCTGGAGCGCGTGGCCGGCGCCCGCGTCGCGCTGGGCGACGAAGTGTGGCAGGACGACGCCCGCAAGGTGTTCGTGCCGACCCACGAACGCGGCATCGGCTACGTGTTCCAGGAAGCGAGCCTGTTCGCGCACCTGTCCGTGCGCGCCAATCTCGAGTTCGGACGCAAGCGCCTCAAGCCCGCCGAGCGCCGCTTCGACCTGCTGGCGGTGGCCGAACTGCTCGGCATCGAACGCCTGCTCGATGCCAGTCCCGCCACGCTGTCCGGCGGCGAGCGCCAGCGCGCGGCGATTGCGCGCACGCTGCTTGCCTCGCCCCGCCTGCTGCTGATGGACGAGCCGCTCGCCGCGCTCGACATGCGGCGCAAACTCGAGATCCTGCCCTACCTCGAACGCCTGCACGACGAACTGGCGTTGCCGGTCGTGTACGTCAGCCACGCGGCCGACGAAGTGGCGCGGCTGGCCGATCATCTGGTGGTGCTGGAAGAAGGCCGGGTGCTGGCCAGCGGCCCGTTGGCCGCGACGCTCGCGCGGCTGGACCTGGCGGCAAATTTTCAGGACGACGCCGGCGTGATGATCGAGACCACGCTGCAAGCGCACGATGCCGATGGCCTGTCGCACCTGGCATTTGGCGGCGGCGTGCTGCTGGTGGGCCAGCGTAACGCCGCCGTCGGCACCCGCGTGCGCTGCCGCATCCATGCGCGCGATGTGAGCCTGGCGCTGGAGCGGCCACGCGGCAGCAGCATCACGAATATCCTGCCGGCGCGGGTGGATGCGGTCGGCCCGAGCAGCACGCCCGGCCAGGTACTGGTGCGCCTGCTGGTCGGTGAGACAGCGCTGCTGGCGCGGATCACCGAGCGTTCGCGGCGCGAACTGGCAATCGCGCCGGGGTGCGCGGTGTGGGCGCAAGTCAAGGCCGTGGCCTTGCTGGCCTGAACCTGAACCAAGTTAGCCCCGCAGCGCCGCTTCCAGGTCCGACAACTCGGCCGGCTTGACCAGGTGCGCATCGAACCCGGCCTCGTGCGCGCGGCGGCGGTCTTCTGGCGAGCCGTAGCCGGTATGCGCCACCAGCCGGATATGCGCCAGTTGCGGATTGCTCTTGATGCGGCGCGCGACCTGATAACCATCCACGCCCGGCAAGCCGATATCGAGCACGATCACGTGCGGCTCGTGGCGCGCGGCCAACTCTTCGATCTCGTTGGCGTCGGCCGTGGTGTGCGCCTCGTAGCCCATCTCGGCCAGCAGGAAGCCCATCATCTCCATCGCATCGACGTTGTCGTCCACCAGCAGCACGCGCATGCCGCCGCTGTCCGTCCCGGTGGTCGCCTGCGTCACCGCCGCATCGCTCTCACCAGCGCCGACATGCAGCAGTGGCAGGTCGACGGTGAACGTGCTGCCAAGGCCGATGCCTTCGCTGGTGGCCGACAGGTGGCCGCCGTGCAGTTCGAGCAGGTGCGACACCAGCGACAGGCCGATGCCCAGGCCTTCCGGCGCGCGGTCAGGCGGCACCTCGACCTGGGTGAACATGCCGAAGATGCGCGGCAGGTTGTCCTTGGCGATGCCGATGCCGTTGTCGCGCACCGAAATGCACACGCGCGCACTGTCGGTAATGCGCACGGCCAGGTGGATCTCGCCACCGGTCGGCGTGAACTTGGCCGCGTTGTGCAGCAGGTTGCCCACCGACTGGGCCAGGCGTACCGGGTCGCCCGAGACCCAGATCTGGTGGTCCGGCTGCTCGACGCTCAGGTGGTGCCCGCGCGCGTTGATCAGGGGCGCCGCCGTCTCGATGGCCTGGGCGATCACGCCGTTGATGTCGACTTCTTCATTGCGCAGCACGATTTTTCCTTCGGAGATGCGGGCCACGTCCAGCAGGTCGTCGACCAGGTGCGCCAGGTGGTCCACCTGACGCGTGATCACGTCGCGTGCATGCGCCTGGCGCTCGGCGGCCCCTTCGCCGATGGCGCCCAGCAGCGCGGCCGCGTTGCGGATCGGGCTCAGGGGGTTGCGCAGCTCGTGCGCCAGCGTCGCCAGGAACTGGTTCTTGTTGCTGTCGGCTGCGCGCAGCAGCGCCTCCATTTCGCGCCGGCCCGTGATGTCGCTGGTGACGCGCGCCACCCGTACCACCTGGCCGCGCGCATCGCGCACCGGGAACACGCGGTCGCGTACCCAGCGCACCTGGCCGTCGGCGCCAGCAATGCGGAACTCGTCATCGTAATGGGCTTCAAATGCCACGCGCTCCCAGCGCGCCGCCATGCGCGCGCGGTCGTCCTGGTGCACGGCGGCGAGCCAGTCGTCAGGCTGCTGGCCCAGCGCCTCGGCGCTGCGGCCCCACACGGTGGCATACGCCGGGCTGACATACACGACCTCGCGCGCCGGCACCGAGAACATCCAGAACACGTCGTCGATGTTGTCGGTCAGCTGGCGGAAGCGTTCCTCGCTGTCACGCAGGTCGACCTGGATCTGGCGCATGCGCAGCAGCGCGTTGACGTTGGCGATCAGTTCATCGGCCTCGATCGGCGCGGCCAGGTAGTTGTCGGCGCCGCCTTCCAGGCCGCGGATCTTGTCGGCGCGGCCCGTCAGCGCGGCCGACGTCTGCAGCACCAGCACCGTGCTGCTGTCCGATTCGGCCTTGATGCGGCGGCACACTTCGATGCCGTTGATGTCGGGCAGCTTCACGTCGAGCAGCACCAGCGCCGGCAACGTGTTGCGCACGATTTCCAGCGCGTCGGTGCCATTGGCCGCTTCCAGCACCTCGAAGCCGGCGCTTTGCAGGATGCGGGTCTTGGCGTAGCGCGCGCCGTCGTTGTCGTCAACGTTGAGAATCTGGGTCGGATGGGAGTTCATGATCCTGTGGTATCAAATGCTGATGGCGTCGGCGCCAGGCTGCGCGGCAGGGTCAAGGTGAAGGTCGAACCGACACCGACGGTGCTGGCCACGTCGACCCGACCGCCAAGCAGCTCGGCCAGCTTGCGGCACAGGGGCAGACCGAGACCGGTGCCCTTGCTGCGCCGTTGCAGCGGATGCTCGATCTGGCTGAATTCTTCAAAAATGAGTTGGAGGTTGTCGTGGCTGATGCCGATGCCGGTATCGGCCACGGCAAATGCGATCGTGTCTGCCTCGGGATCATGCGCGGCAAACACCAGTACCGAGCCCTGCTCGGTGAATTTCAGCGCGTTCGAAATGAAGTTGCGCAGGATCTGCGAAATCTTGCCTTCGTCCGAATACAGGGGCTCGTTCACGCCGGACGGCTCGAACACCAGTTCGACGCGCGCCTCGTCCACCAGCGGGCGCAGCATGCCCTTGAGCGCGCGGAACAGGTTCTCGACCACCACCGGCTCGACCTGCACCTGCACCCGCCCCGCTTCGATCTTGGCCAGATCGAGCAAGTCATTCACCAGCTCGGACAAATCGTTGGCCGCGGTGGCGATGAAGCTGACCTGGCGTTCCTGCTCTTCGGTCAGGTCGCCATCCATCCGGTTGAGCAGCAACTGGGCCAGCGCGCGGATCGATGACAGTGGCGTGCGCAGCTCGTGGCTCGTGTTGGATAGGAAGCGCGACTTCATTTCGTCGGCGCGGCGCAGGCGCTCGGCCTTGTCCTCGATCTCGGCGTACAGCGCCACGATGCCGCGGTTGGTGTCCTCCAGCTCGCGCGTGAGCGACATCAGGTCTTCCTGGCGTTCGCGCAGCTCGGCCAGCGTCGAGAGCAGCTCCTGGTTCTGCATCTGCAGCTCGTGCAGGGGGCTGGCGTCCGGGCTGTCGGCCAGGCGCGCGCCGATTTCAGCCAGCCGCGCCGGCGTGATGCGCTCGTGCGCCGGCAGCGCCTTGCGCACCGTGACGTTGGCTGCGCCGGTTTCGCCAGGGTCGACCTCGCACGCGTCCATCAGGCGATGCGCGGTAACGATCGCCAGTTCGCGCAGCGACTCGGGGCCCACTTCGCCGAACGTGGCGTCGCCCGCACGGCCGTTGCGCGGCCGCCCGGCGCTGACCAGCACTTCGAGATGCTGGCGCCCGTCGCGTTCGCACAGCTGGAACACGGCGCGCCCGCCGGGACCCTGATAACTCGCGCCGCGCGCCACTTCGGACACCGCCGTGCCGACCCGCACCTGGTCCTGCTGCGACAAGCCCAGCATGGCCGAGATCTGGCGCGCACGCTGGCGCACCAGCACCACATCCTGCTCGCTGTCCAGGCCAACGCTGAGGATGCGCAGGGATGTCATGCGAGGCCTGCTACCCGGCGCACGACGACGACCAAGGCGTCGTCGCGGCCGCGAATGAAGTCACGCATCAGCACCGCGGCGATCAGCGCCGGCGCGCGCCCGTGCAGGCCCGGATACTTGTGCAGATCCCACTGGGTCTGGATGCCATCCGAGCACAGGATGCACAGCGCCCCGGCGGGAAACGGCACCGAAAACTCCTGCACCTTGCGCATATTGGCGCCGACGATGCCGTTGTGCGACACCAGCGCGCGCCGGTCGTCGTCGATCACGACGCCAGCGATATTGCCCACGCCGGCGAAACTCAGTTCATCCTTGTAGAAGTCGACGCGCGCCGCCGCCAGCGCGGCGCCGCGTGTGCCGCGCAATGCTTCGTGCGCCACGTGCACCATCTCGCCGGCGCCGACCGGGCCGCGCTCGGCCAGCGCATCGATCGCCGCATTCGTGGCTGCCGCTGCATTCGGGCCGTGGCCCAGGCCATCGCACGCCAGGATGGTGGCGCCATCGTCGCCGCACGAGACGGCCCAGCCGTCGCCGCATTCGTCTTCGCCGGCGATGGGTGCCCACAGTGCGCCCACTTCCACGCCGCTCGGATGCGGGGCCGGCTCGTCGCGCCACAGGCGCATGAAGAACGCCGTGCCCTCGCCGCGCCGCGTGTACACATCGAACTCATCGGACAGGCGCAGCAGCGCGCCCAGGCCGGTGCCGGCGGTGCCGGCGCTCGAGACGCCATCGAGCAGGCAGTTGTCGATGTCGGCGATGCCGGGGCCCTTGTCGAGCGCCAGCACGTCCACGCCAATGCCGGCCGGCGACTGCGCCGGCCCGACGTGCATCGCGCCTTCGCCGGCGTGCTTGAGGATGTTGGTGGCCGCTTCGGTGATGATCAGGGCCAGCTGGCCGGCCTTGACTTCATTGAAGCCCAGCGAGTCGGCCACCTTCTGGCCGGCGCGGCGCACGGCCGCGACATCGCTGGCATGGGTGAGGTTGAAGACGAAGTGCGACGACTGAGAACTGATCAGCGTTTCCATTTGATAATCAGCACCGCGGTGCCCTCCTTCGGACGGCTGTCGATGTCGAACTCGTCGACCAGCCGCTTGGAGCCGCCCAGGCCGAGGCCCAGGCCGCCGCCGGTGGTGAAACCGTCACGCAGTGCGCTCTCGATGTTCGGGATACCCTGGCCGGCGTCGACGAACAACAGCCCGATGCCAAGGCGCGCGCCGTCGTCGAAGGCATCGAGATGCACCTCGCCGCCGCCGCCGTATTTGATGGTATTGCGTGCGAGTTCACTGGCCGCCGTCACCAGCTTGGTCTGGTCGATCAGCGAGAGACCGATCGCCACTGCGCGTTCGCGCACCTGCTTTCGCACGCCCACCACGTCTTCATCCGAGCGCAGGCGCAAGGTCACGCGGCCGGTGCGCTGTGCGCGGCGATGCTCCAGCAGCGGCGTCTCGAACAGCACCGTCTGGGTTTGCGCGTCGACCATTATCGATAGCTCTTTCCGAGCAGGGCCATGCCCTTCTCGACATTGAGCGCCGTTTGAACGCCATGCAGAGTCAATCCGAGTTCGACGAGCGTGATCGCCACCGCCGGTTGCATGCCCACCACCACGGTGCGTGCGTCGAGCACGCGCGCCATGGCGGCGGTATTGCTGATCATGCGGCCGATAAAGGAGTCGACCAGGTCGAGCGCCGAGATGTCGATCAGGACGCCCTTGGCGCTGTCGCTGACGATGCGCTGGGTCAGGTCGTCCTGCAGTTGCATCGCCAGGCGGTCATGCATGTCGACCTGGATCGTCACCAGCAACAGGTCGCCCATGCGCAGGATCGGGATACGTTCCATAGCAATCGCCTCAGGCTGCGTTCTTGATCATGATCGACGCGCCGGTGCGCTCGAGCGCGACCAGGAACGCATCGGCCAGCGTGGCCTTGGTGATCACGTCTTCCAGGTTCACGCCCAGGTGCACGATGGTTTGCGCGATCTGTGGCCGGATGCCGCTGATGATGCAGTCGGCGCCCATCAGGCGCGCGGCCGCGATGGTCTTCATCAGGTGCTGGGCGACGAGCGTGTCGACGGTCGGCACACCGGTGATGTCGATGATCGCGATGATGGCGCCGGTGTCGACGATCTTTTGCAGGATGTTTTCCATCACCACCTGGGTGCGGGCCGAATCGAGGGTGCCGATCAGCGGCAGCGCCAGGATGCCGTTCCACAGCTTGACCACGGGCGTGGACAGCTCGAGCAGCTCCTGCTGCTGGCGCACGATGATCTGGTCCTTCGTTTTCTGGAACACTTCGATCGTGTACAGGCCCAGCTTGTCGATCAGCGTGTTGACGGTCCAGGACGCGACGGCCAGGCCATCGGCATCGGTCTCGAACACGTCGCGCAGGCGCGCGAACAGCGGCTGCTTGAGCGAGAACACGAGCGTTGCCGTTTCGGCCGGGGTGGAGCCGGCCTTGGCGCGGGTGGCCGAGATTTCGCTGAGCAGGTCGCGCACTTCGTCCCACGAACGGTGCTCGATGTTCTCGAGTTCACCGCTGCGGGTCGCGACAGCGAACGCTTTGAGCAGCTGCTGGCAATGGGCGCGCAACTGCTCGCGCGCCGCGCCGCTGCTGCGCACCGTGATCGACTCCAGCTGGGCGAGCCATTCTGCGCCAATGCCCGATTCTTCTGCAAGAATCGCCTGGCTGATCCGGTCCGCATAATCGTTCATGCTCATCTGTCGTGTCCTCAAATAGTAGGTGGCGCCGCACAAAATCCCGCTGGTCCCGGGCTGCTGTGGCAGAGTGCTGGTAAAAATCCAACTATACCATTTCCGATGTAGACAATCCGCCTTGTTCTATTGGCTAGAGGATATTTTTACGCCCTCTGCGCAGGCCTGCGCGATGGGCCCATTCATACAGCACGGGTAGCAATAACAGGGTCAGCACGGTCGACGACAACACCCCGCCGATGACCACCGTGGCCAGCGGGCGCTGGACCTCGGCGCCGGTGCCCGTCGCCAGCGCCATCGGCACGAAGCCCAGCGACGCTACCAGCGCCGTCATCAGCACCGGCCGCAGGCGCGCCAGGGCGCCATCGCGCACTGCCTCGGGTAGCTTCACCCCCTCCTCGCGCAGGCTGCGGATGAACGCGATCAGCACCAGGCCATTGAGCACCGCCACACCGGAGAGCGCAATGAAGCCCACCGCCGCCGACATCGACAGCGGGATGCCGCGCGCCCACAGCGCGGCCACGCCGCCGGCCAGCGCGAACGGAATCCCGGTGAACACCAGGAGGCCATCGCGCAGGTTGTTGAAGACCAGGTACAGCAGCACGAATACCAGCAGCAGCGAGGCCGGCACGATCAGGCGCAGGCGCTCGGCGGCGGCCGTCAGGTGCTCGAACTGGCCGCCCCAGGCCGTCCAGTAGCCGGGGGCAATCCGTACGTCTTCGGCGATGCGCGCCTGCGCTGCCGCGACGAACGAGCCGATGTCGCGCCCGCGCACGTTGGCGGTGATGACCACGCGGCGCTTGCCTTCTTCGCGACTGAGCTGGTTCGGGCCGGGCGCGACGTCGAAGGTGGCGATTTCGCCCAGCGTGATAAAGCTATGCCCTCCCTCCTTCGTGCCAGGCAAGGCCACCGGCAGCCGGCGCAGCGCGTCGATGTCGGAGCGCCTGTCTTCCGGCAGGCGCACGACGATGTCGAAGCGGCGGTCGCCTTCGAACAGGGTGCCGGCCACGCGCCCGGCGGTGGCGGTCGCGATCATTTCCTGCACGTCGCCGATGTTCAGGCCCATGCGCGCGGCGCGTTCGCGGTCGACCCGGATCTGCAGGATCGGCAGGCCGGACGTCGCCTCGACCTGCACCTCGGCCGCGCCAGGCACTGCGCGCAGGCTCGCCGCGATCTGGCTGGCGGTCGCTTCCAGCACCGCCAGGTCGTCGCCGAACAGCTTGACGGCAACGTCGCTGCGCACGCCCGAAATCAGCTCGTTCACGCGCAGCTGGATCGGCTGGCTGAATTCGTAGCTGTTGCCCGGCAGGCGTTCGAGCGCCGTGCGGATCGCCTCTTGCACGGCGGCGCGGGAACGCCTTGGCTTGGGCCACGCCGACTCGGGCTTGAAGATGATGAAGCTGTCGGCCACGCTCGGCGGCATCGGATCGGACGCGATTTCGGCCGTGCCGATGCGGGCGAACACGCGCGCGATCTCGGGCACCTCGCGCATCAGCGTCGTCTCGATCTGCTGCTGCATCTTCACCGACTGGGTCAGGCTCGTGCCCGGCACGCGCACCGTCAGCACCGCCATGTCGCCCTCGTCGAGATTGGGCGCAAATTCGGTGCCCAGGCGCGTGGCCATGAGCACCGCCAGAGCGATCACCAGGCCGGCAAACACCAGCACCACGGCGCGGTTGGCCAGCGCGTAGTCGAGCGCCGGCGCGTACCAGCGGCGCGCGGCCAGCATGACGCGGCTGTCCTTTTCGTCGACCTTGCTGCCGATGAACAGCGCCACGGCGGCCGGCACGAACGTCACCGACAGGATCATCGCGCCCAGCAGCGCGAACACCACCGTAAACGCCATCGGATGGAACATCTTGCCCTCGATGCCGGTGAGCGCAAAGATCGGCAGGTACACGATCATGATGATCAGCTGCCCGTAGATCAGGGGCCGCCTGGCTTCGCGCGCGGCCGCGAAGACTTCAGCAAAGCGCTCTTCGCGGCTCAAGAGGCGTCCGAGCCGGTGCTGGGCGCCGGCCAGCCGGCGCACGCAGTTTTCGACGATGACGACGGCGCCGTCGACGATGATGCCAAAGTCCAGCGCGCCCAGGCTGAGCAGGTTGGCGCTGACGCCGCCGGCCACCATGCCCGAGAACGTAAACAGCATCGCCAGTGGAATCACCAGCGCGGTGAGCAGCGCCGCGCGCAAATTCCCCAGAAAGAAAAACAGCACGGCGATGACGAGGATTGCACCCTCGATGAGGTTCTTGCGCACCGTGGCAATCGCCTTCTCGACCAGCACCGTGCGGTCGTACACGGTGACCGCCTTGACGCCCTTGGGCAGGCTGCGGTTGATCTCGAGCATGCGCGCATCGACCGCTTGCGCGACCTTGCGGCTGTTCTCGCCGATCAGCATGACGACGGTGCCCAGCACCACCTCGACGCCGTTCTCCGTGGCCGCGCCGGTACGCAGCTCGCGCCCGATGCCCACTTCGGCGACGTCGCGCACGCGCACCGGGATGCCATTGACGCTGGTGACGACGATATTGCCGATGTCGTCGATCGACGCAGCCTGCCCCGGCGCGCGCACCAGGTACTGCTCGCCCTCGCGCTCGATATAGCCGGCGCCGACATTGCTGTTGTTGCGCTCGAGGGCGTGCACGATGTCGATCAGTTCCAGCCCGTACGACGACAGCGTGGCTGTGTTCGGGGCCACCAGGTATTCCTTGTCGAAGCCGCCGATGGAATTGATATCGGTCACGCCCGGCACGGTGCGCAGCTGCGGCTTGATGATCCAGTCCTGGATCTCGCGCAGGTCGGTCGGCGTGTAAGGCGTGCCATCGGGCTTCTTCGCCCCCGGCTCGCTCTCGACGGTCCACTGGTAGATTTCGCTCAGGCCCGTGGCGATCGGGCCCAGCGCTGGCACCACGCCGGCCGGCAGATTCTCGCGCGCATCCTGCAGACGCTGGCTCACGAGCTGGCGCGCAAAATGGATGTCGGTGCCCTCGTCGAATACCACTGTCACCTGCGACAGGCCGTAGCGCGACAGTGAGCGGTAGGTTTCCAGGTGCGGCAGGCCGGCCAGCACCGCCTCCACCGGATAGGTGATGCGCTGCTCGACCTCGAGCGGCGAGTAGCCTGGCACCGCCGTGTTGATCTGCACCTGGACGTTGGTCACGTCGGGCACGGCGTCGATCGGCAGGCGGCCATAGTTGTAGATGCCGATGGCCGCCATCGCCAGCACGGCCAGCAGCACCAGCCAGCGCCGCTCGATACTGAGCGTAATGAGGCGGTCGAACCAGGTGGAAGCTTGCAGGTCAGTGTTCATGGCTGGCCTCACCCTTGCCCTGTTCGGCCTTGATCGTGAAGCTGCCGCTGGCGGCGTAGGTGTCGCCCGGATTCAGGCCGGCCGTGATCTCGATGAAGCGGCCGTCAGCGCGCCCGGTGCTGACTGGCTGCGCAATGAAGCCTTCCTTGACGCGCTTGTAGACCACCTGCCGGGTATCGACGGTCTGGATCGCTTCGCGTGCGACGGCCACCGGCACGTCGCTCGAACCGGTCACGATGTCGACGTTTACGGCCAGGCCTGGCCGCCACGCAGCGCCCGGATTGGCCAGCACCACGCGCGCCTTGGCCGAGCGCGACGCCTCGCCCACCAGCGAACTGACAAAGCTCACCTTGCCGGGCGCCGTCGTGTCCGAGGCAATCGACCGGATCACGGCGGTCGTGCCGACGCGCACGATGTCCAGGTCGCGCGCCGGCACCACCACGTCGGCCCACACGGTCGACAGGTCGGTCAGCGTGAACACGCGCGTATCGGCGCCCACCACTTCGCCCAGCGTGATGTGCTTTTCGACGATGATGCCGTCGAACGGGGCGCGGATGGCGAGCAGGTTCGAGCCGCCACTACCACTACCACCGGCGGCACCGAGTGCCTGCAGTTGCTGGCGCACGGTGTCGCGTGCGACTTCGGCCTCGATCAGTTCCTGTTCGGCTTTCAGCAGATCCTGGCGCGCCGTGATCTTTTCTTCCCACAGCGTGCGCTCGGTCGCAACAATCCTGCGCGCATAGTCGACGCGCTTTTGCGCCGCCGTCAGCGCGCCGCGCTGGCCGGCGATGTCGACGCTGGCGATGCTGGCCAGTACCTGGTCCTTGCGCACCTGCTGGCCCAGGTCGGCGCTGACGTCGCGCACCGAGCCGGCCGCGCGCGGCGTCACGTGGGCGGTGCGGTCTTCGTTCAGTGCGATCTGGCCCGGCATGCGGATGAAGGTGTCCAGGTGCTTGGGGCCAGCCGTGGCAACCGTGATGCCGGCCACGGTGATCTGGCCCGGCGTGAAGTGGATGACGCCGTCGTCGGCGTGCGCGGCTTCTTTTTCTTCGGCGTGTTCGCCCTGTTCGGCGTGTTCGTCATGCTCATCGCCTGCCGGCTGCGCGCGGTCGCGCAGCAAGACAAAGGCGCTAAGGGCCAGCGCGATAGCCAGCATGATGACGATGATGCGGGTTTGCTGCTTGTTCATGGATTCTCCTGCACGGCTGCTTGTCCCAGCAGGCGTGCGATATCGGCCTGCGCGCGATGGCTCTCGGCGACGGCATTGAGGTATTGGTAGGTAGATTGCGCCAGCACGCGCTGGGCGTCGAGCACGTCGATCAGGCCGAACTTGCCAAGCTCGAAGCCGCGGCTGGCAGCGCGCTGCGCGTCCTGCGCGCCCGGCAGGATGTCACTCGCGATCAGGGCGCATTCGGCCAGCGCTGTAGCAAGGCGCGCATGCGCCTGACCCAGTTCGGCGCGCAGGCGCGCGGCTTGTGCATCCTGTTCGTCCTGCGCCTTGTCGACGCGGCGCAGCGCATCGAGGACGGCGCCGTCGTTGCGATTGAACAGCGGCAGCGGCACCGACAGGCCCAGCACGGTGCGGTTGCGGGCATCCGGCCCTTCGCGCTGGGCCCCGACGATCACGTTCACGTCCGGCGTGCGGCGCGCCTGTTCGAGCCGGGCCAGCGCCTGGCGGTGCTTGACGTGTGCGCCGGCCTGGCGCATGCCGGGTGCGGCGTCCAGTTGTGCCAGCAAGCGGTCGAGCGGCGGCAGCACGGGCAGCGTGACGGCGTCAGGTTCGACGACCACAAGCCCGCGCGCGTCACCCGCCCATAGCGCTGCGAGCTGGATCCGCGCGGCTTCCAGCACGCGCGCTGCCTGCAGCGCCTCGATGCGCGCTCCCCCCTGCGCCACGCGGGCGCGGGTCTGCTCGACGGGCGACAAGGTGCCCGCATCGACCCGCTTGCCGGCAGCGTCCAGCGCGCGGCCCGCGAGATGCACCAGTTCCTGCGCCATGCGTTCGCGCGCCAGCGCGGCCACGACGTCGTGGAATGCGGCAATCACGTCGGCGCGCACGCGCGCCTGCTCGGCGTTCAGCGCCAGCGCCGCCAGCTGGCCTTCCTGGCGCGCCGCATCGATGCGCGCGGCGCGCTTGCCGCCCAGCTCCACCGGAATGGTCAACAGCGCCGTGGTCGTGCGACTGTCGCTGCGCGAGCCCTCGCGCAGCAGCTCGAGTTCGGGATTGGGGCGCGCCCCGGCTTGGGCTAGTGAGCCCTGTTGCGCGGCGACCTCCTGGCCGGCCGCGCGCAGCGTCGGGTTCAAACGCAGTGCCAGCGCGATGGCGGCGTCGAGCGTCAAGGGCTGCAGCGGGGTAGCCACGGCGGCGGCCATGGGCGCAGCCTGGACTGCGGGCGGCAGGCCAATGGAGGCCAGCGCGCACGCCATGGCGAACGCCGCCAGCGGCGGTGTCAAACGGTGTTTCATGATGGTGCTCCGAACGGGTGAATGTCCGGCGAAGGCAATCGGGCGGCCGCGCGTGGCGGGCCGGCGATGGAGGTTCGCCGCGCTAGATGCGCAGCAGGCGGTCGGGTGGCGGAATCAGATCGGGCACGTGCGAGACGTAGCGCCGTGTTTCGCCGCGCAAGTGCGGCGCCCCCTTGGGCAGGGGCAGATTGGGTTGCGACGACAGGACTGCGCTGGCCGACAGGTGGTGGCAGGCGTCGCAGTCGTTGCAGGGGTCGGCCGGGCTGGCGTCGTCCTGGCTTGCAGCCGCGGACGCGCTCGCGGTTGAGGATGAATGCTTGTGGGTGTGGTGGCCCGGGTGCATGGTCTTTTCATTGTGCGTGCAATAGGCAGCACCCGCCGCCCAGGCGGCCTGGAAGGGCATGGCGAACAGCAGCAGGATGAGGAAAAGACGGCGCATCGGATCGGTCGTGGTCGAATGGCGCGCGACCGGATGATCGCGCGCCAGATGCCATTAAATACCCTGTAGCGGCTGGAGGGTCAAGGATTATCGTCGCGACGCGCCATACGCGTTGCAGGCAGGCCCCGACTAATCCACCAGCACGCTCGCAAGCGGCTGCGGTACAGGCTGCGTTTCCTGTGCACCGCTGCGTGCAGGCACCGGCACATCGAACTGATAATCGGCCGCGGCATGCACTTCCCAGCCGCCGTCGCCCGTCAGCCACAGCACGTGCGTATGGTGGCGCAGCACGCCGGCGCGGTGCGCGACGCTGACCAGCGTCGTGCCCTTGTCGCGCAGGCGCTTGTACAGCGACGACTCGTTGGCAGAGTCTAATGCGCTGGTCGCTTCGTCCAGGATCACGATGGCTGGCTCGTGCACCAGCACGCGGCCGAACGCCAGGCGCTGCTGCTCACCGATCGACAGCAGCTTTTCCCAGTCGAGCGTGGCGTCCAGGCCCCCGACGCGCTCGGCCAGATACGGCAGGTGCACCTGCTCGAGGATGGCGGTCAACTGCGCGTCGCTCAGCGAGGTGCGGGTGCTTGGATAGATGAGCTGGCTGCGCAGCGTGCCCGGCTGCAGATACGGCTGCTGCGGCAGGAAGAAGAAATCCTCGCGCGGCGGATGATGAATCACCCCACTGCCCTTGTTCCAGAGCCCGGCAATGGCGCGCAGCAGCGAGCTCTTGCCGCAGCCGCTGTCGCCGTTGATCAGCAGCGCGTCGCCGGGCTTCAGCGACAGCGTCAGGTCCTTGATCAGCACGCGGTCGGACTGTGGCGGGCACAAGGTCAGCGACTCGAGTGCCAGACGGTCGCCAGGGGTACGCGTGATGCGAGCCTGCACGTCGCACGGATTGCCGGCCGGCGGCTCGGGCATCACATGCATGGACAAGGTCTGCAGGCGGCCAATGCCGGCGACGAAGCGGCTCAGGCTTTCGAAGTTGTCGACGATGACGCCGACCGCTGTCAGCACCGCCGTGAAGGCGCCGGCCGCCTGTACCGCGCGCCCCACTTCGAGCTCGCCCGACAGGACGGCATCGGCCAGGATCACGAACGGCAGCACCAGCGTGAGCTGACTGAAGGTACGCTGGAACAGGTTGAGCGCGCGCTGCTTCTTGATCAGGCGCGAAAAATTATGGATGACCTTGTTGAATTTGCTGTCGATGTGCGCGCGCTCCTGCGCTTCGCCGCCATAGAAGGCGATCGACTCGGCATTCTCGCGCAGGCGAATCAGGCTGAAACGGAAATCGGCTTCGCGTCGCAACTGCCAGAAATTCAGGTGAATCAGCGGATTGCCGAAGACGAGCAGCGCGATCATCGTACCCAGCACGGCATAGGCTACCAGCACGGCCACCAGCACGTGCGAGATCGACCACAGCACGGCGCTGAACGCCACCAGCTGCATCAGCGACCCCAGGAAAATCAGCATGAAGTGGACCGAGCGGCCGGTGAACGTGTTCACGTCCTCGCAGATGCGCTGGTCGGGATTGTCGATCTCCTGGTTCGAACCCAGCTCATAGTATTTGCGGCCGCCGACGTAACCATCGAGGAAGCGCCGCGTCAGCCAGCGCCGCCACTTGTTCGCGAACAGGTCGCGCATATAGTAGTAGAACGCGTAGATCGGCACGGCGAACGCCAACACAATCAGGCAGGCCTGGACCGCGCCCCAGAAGCGGTTGCGGTCCTTGCCGGCCAGCGCCGAGGTCAGCTCGCCAGCTTGGTCGTTCAGCATCACAGCGAGCTTGGTTTCCACCAGCATCAGCACGATCAACAGTGCGAGCAGCAGCCATGCCCGCTTGCGCTCATCGCCCAGCCAGTACGGCTTGGCGACACTGACGAACTGTTTCCATGCCGCCACCGACAAGGGCGGGCCTCTGCGCTTTTTCTTCGTGTTGCCAGGAATGCCGCGTGGCGTTCCCTCGTCAAGCGTCTGTGTATGGTCCGTCATGATTCTGCAATGCCTGTTCCCGGCGCGTCCGACCACGAAAACGCGTCCGGTGGTACGTTGATTCGTGCTGGCATCGGCAGCGATGATCGCCGATGTCTGCAAACCTGCGAACTGTATTTACCCAGTTCACGTACGCAGCATACGGTCGTGTCAGCAAATAATCCGTGCGGAAACAGACATAGCAACACTATCTTGAGGGAATCCTTACAGGAAGCACGATCAAAGGCGGCGAGCCGATCGACGGGCGTGCCGTCAGTGCGCTTCCAGCAGGGTCAGGTCAGGAAACTGCCTCACCCGGTAGCGGATCGGGTAGGTGTCCGGTTCTGGCGTCATGAGGTGCCCCGCGAACGCGCTCACCGTATCCCAGTCATACATACCGGCACGCTGCGCCTCCCCCTGGTCATTGAAGCGTACCAGGGCGATCCTGTCTGACTTGGGCAGGAGCGCATCGACCCCCTCGGACCAGGTGCAGAGGCTGAATTCATGGCGCGCATGCTTGTCTTGTGCCAGCATGAAGCTGGCGACAAACAAGTCGATGTCGTGTTTTTCATGCAGATCGTCGAGAAGTGTTTTCTGGTCCGCATAGTCTTCGGCCAGATAGCGCTGGCGCAATTGGGCCAGGCCGCGTGCAACCTCCTCGTCTTCAGGCATATAGGTTTGTGCGCTGCCGTTCCGAAAATGGTACATCGCCGCCGATACCGTGCGGCCCTGCTCTTGACTGGCAGTACTGGCCAGGGCAAGCATGGCTAGTAACGCACGGCGATCTCCAGCCGGGGCCAGCAATATGCTGTCGCGCGTGGGAATCATCGCGACCGGGTCGCTGATGCCGGCGCGGTGGATCACGTCCGACAGCAGAAGGCGGGACGAGTCGTAGGCATCGTTCCAGTCGCCGACCATCACGCCATCGGGGCTGCGTACGAACCCGCCACCCGGGATGGTACGCAGATTATCGAGCGCCACATCCAATGCCGCCTCAAACGACACACCCCATGTATCGAGCTGCGCTGCAGTCACGATGCTCATCGAATCGGCGTCATCGACGGCAATCACGGTCACGACATCCTCGCCAAGTGGCGCCGTAGACGTACCAAGCAATGCCGTTCCCGCAAAACGTGCCGACAGACGTAGCGACTCGGCGTACGAGCGCGCCCGAACGGCCGGCAGCAGGTTGGCCCTGACATCCTCGAAGCGCTGCGGAAGCGAGGTGTCGCGCAAGATGGCCATGCACATCTTGAGAAAGCGCGGGCGATCGGCGCGCGCAGCATCACAATATTGTTTATGCAGGTTGGTGAGATTGACGATCCGGTCGCCGTTTGTACCGGTGAGGATGCGGGCCCGGTCCGCGTCAAAGTGCATCGGATGGGCAAAGCTGCTGCGCTGCGCATGCGCCATCAGCGCCTGTGCGAACTTTTTCAGGGATGGCTTGAATTGTAATAGTGTCAGCATGGCGCGCCTTGATCGTGGTGATCCACGAATGTAGCGTACCGGATTACCGGCGTCGAATCGCCTTGCATAACGCATCGATCCGGCGCGTCAAGCTGGCAGCGCCGTCCGATTTTCTCCCGCACACCGGCGTAAAAAAACCGCCAGGCTCACGCACTGGCGGTTTTTTCATATTGCAGGGTGATTAGACCGCTGCGCCTTCGACCGGATCGGCAGCCTTCATCGACAGCTTCAGACGGCCGCGCTCGTCGGTCTCGAGAACCTTGACGCGCACTTGCTGGCCTTCTTTCAGGTAGTCGGCAACAGCGTTGACACGCTCGTTGGCGATCTGCGAGATGTGCAGCAGGCCATCCTTGCCTGGCATGACCTGGACGATCGCGCCGAAGTCCAGCAGTTTCAGCACGGTGCCGTCGTAGGTCTTGCCCACTTCGACCGATGCGGTCAGCTCTTCGATGCGGCGCTTGGCTTCCTGGCCGGCGGCAGCGTCGACCGACGCGATCGTGACCACGCCTTCGTCGCTGATGTCGATCTGGGTGCCGGTCTCTTCGGTCAGCGCGCGGATGACGGCGCCGCCCTTGCCGATGACGTCACGGATCTTCTCTGGGTTGATGCGGATGGTGATCAGGCGTGGCGCGAAGTCCGACAGTTCGGTCTTCACGGTTGGCATGGCCTTCTGCATTTCGCCCAGGATGTGGTGACGGCCTTCTTTGGCTTGCGCCAGTGCCACCTGCATGATTTCCTTGGTGATGCCCTGGATCTTGATGTCCATCTGCAGCGCGGTGATGCCTGCTGCGGTACCGGCCACCTTGAAGTCCATGTCGCCCAGGTGATCTTCATCGCCCAGGATGTCCGACAGCACGGCGAACTTGCCGCCTTCCTTGATCAGGCCCATGGCGATACCGGCCACGTGCGATTTCATCGGCACGCCGGCGTCCATCAGTGCCAGGCAGCCGCCGCAGACCGAGGCCATCGACGACGAACCGTTCGATTCGGTGATTTCCGAAACCAGGCGCACCGAGTAGCTGAAGTCTTCCGGATCCGGCAGCGCAGCGATCAGCGCGCGCTTGGCCAGACGGCCGTGGCCGACTTCGCGGCGCTTCGGCGTACCGACGCGGCCGGTTTCGCCGGTGGCGAACGGAGGCATGTTGTAGTGCATCATGAACGAGTCGGTGTACTCGCCCATCAGCGCGTCGATCTTCTGGCTGTCGCGTGCAGTGCCCAGCGTGGCAACGACCAGCGCCTGCGTTTCACCGCGCGTGAACAGGGCCGAACCGTGGGTACGTGGCAGCACGCTCGAACGGATCGAGATCGGACGCACGGTGCGGGTGTCGCGACCGTCGATGCGTGGCTCGCCTTCCAGGATCTGCGAACGCACGACCTTGGCTTCCATGTCGAACAGGATGTTGCCGACGTCGCCAGCATCTGCCGTCACGCCAGCGGCGCTCAGGTCAGCCATCACTTCGGACGACAGCGACTTCAGCTTTTGCTGGCGCGCCGATTTCTCGCGGGTCTGGTACGCATCGCGCACTTTCGCGCCGGCCAGTTCGCCGATACGGGCGATCAGTTCTTCGTTCTTTGGCGCTGGCGCCCATTCGACTTCCGGCTTGCCGCCTTCGGCGACCAGGTCGTGGATCGCATCGATCACGACTTTCATCTGGTCATGACCGAACACGACGGCGCCCAGCATGATTTCTTCGGACAGTTGCTTGGCTTCGGATTCCACCATCAGGACGGCGGTTTCGGTACCGGCCACGACCAGGTCCATCTGCGAAGTCTTCAGCTCGGTGGTGGTCGGGTTCAGGATGTACTGGCCATTCGCGTAGCCGACGCGCGCGGCGCCGATCGGGCCACTGAACGGGATGCCGGCGATGCACAGGGCGGCCGACGCGCCGATCATCGCAGGGATGTCCGGATCGATTTCAGGGTTGACCGACAGCACGTGGATGATGACCTGGACTTCGTTCAGGTAGCCTTCCGGGAACAGCGGACGGATTGGACGGTCGATCAGGCGCGAGGTGAGCGTTTCTTTTTCGGAAGGACGGCCTTCGCGCTTGAAGAAACCGCCCGGGATTTTACCCGCAGCATACGTTTTCTCGAGGTAGTCGACGGTCAGCGGGAAGAAGTCCTGGCCCGGCTTGGCATCCTTGCGTGCGACCACGGTTGCCAGCACGACGGTATCTTCGACCGACACCACGACGGCGCCGCTTGCCTGGCGCGCGATTTCGCCCGTCTCCAGGGTGACAGTGTGTTGACCGTACTGGAAGGTTTTCGTAACTTTGTTAAACATGGGGTATCCCTTTCATTTTGCCGACAGATTTTCAGGTGCTGTCGTTCACCTCTCACCACGGGCCGTTCACGAACAGAACAGCCTTGCAACAACAAACAAACCGCTCGAAAACGAAAAATGCCCGCGACAGAGAACTGGCGCAGGCATCTTCAGACTTAAACCGTCTGGCGCAAACGAATTACTTACGCAGGCCCAGTTTGGCGATCAGGTCGCGGTAACGGTTCAGATCCTTGTTCTTCAGGTACGACAGCAGGCTCTTGCGACGGTTGACCATCATGATCAGACCACGACGCGAGTGGTGATCTTTCTGGTGGGCCTTGAAGTGGCCGTTCAGGTCGTTGATGCGTGCGGTCAGCAGTGCAACTTGCACTTCTGGCGAACCGGTGTCTTTTTCGCCGCGTGCGTTGTCCGCGATAATCGCGGCTTTGTTCAGAGTTTCTACGGTCATGATGTTACCTTTCACATGCGGTGCAAGAGTCGCAACCCAGCGCACCGTGATTGATTAAAATGCCTGCCCGGATTCGGACAGACCGGCAAGTATAGTGCAAAACGCGGGTACCGACCAGCGTTTGCCCGCCCTGCCGCCAAGTAAAGGACAAAATAATGCAACCAATGATGAAAATAACAACGCTGGCTGCCACGCTGTTGCTGGCAGCGTGCGCCACGCGCCCTGCCCCGCTGCCGGGCGAAACAGCCGATGTGGTCCAGGCCAAGCTCGGCAAGCCGACATCCATCTATGTCGAACCCGATGGCGCGGCGCGCTCGCTCGAATACGCGACGGGGCCGATGGGCCAGTACACGTGGATGGCACGCCTTGGCCCCGATGGCCGCTTGACGGCCTACGAGCAGGTGCTGACCGGTGAGAAATTTGCCACGATCAAGATCGACCAGGCGACCAAGGAGCAGGTGTTGCGCACAATCGGACGCCCTGCCGAACGCTCGCGCGTGGCGATGCAGAACTACGAGGTCTGGTCGTACCGCTACAAGGAGGCTGGCGTCTGGAACTCGCTGATGCACGTGCACTTCGACGAGGGAGGCGTCGTGCGCCAGATGATGAACGGGCCGGATCCGATGTACGAGCCGAGGGACCGCAGCTCCTGGTAGGGGCTGCGGTATAGCGTCGCTTAGCGCGCGGGCGGCAGCTTGCGCCCGCCGTCGCTGTGCACGAAGTCTTCGATCGCGTCGAGCGACGGCGCCAGGCGGCGCAGCGAGCTCGATAGCGTGGCGAGCAGCGTGACGTGGTTCACGCCGGTAAAACTCACCTCGCGCACCGGCACACCTGTCGCGCGCATGCGGTCCGCCAGCGCGCCCGTGTTGCGCTCGGGATCGACCGTCGAATCGTTGCGCGCCGCGATCAACAGCGCGGGCGGCGCATTGACCGTCACGTGGTTGATCGGCTGCGAATCCCGCGGCGTATTCGGGTACAGGAACACGGGGCGCGTCGTTTCATTTTCGACAGGCAGGAAGTTGTACGGGCCGGCCATGCCGATCCAGCCGCGCAGGATGCTCGGGGCCGTGCCCTGCGCCCGCAGCCAGCGCGGATCGAGCGCCAGCATTGCCGCGTTGTAGGCGCCGGCACTGTGGCCCATCGCATAGATGCGTTTCGGATCGCCGCCATACGCCTTGATCCGGCGCGACGTCCAGGCCAGTGCTTCGGCGCTGTCGGTCAGGAAGTCCGGGTAGCGCACCTGCGGATACAGGCGGTAGTCGGGAATGACCACCACGAAACCACGCGCCGCCAGCGCGCGGCCGACGAAAGCATAGTCGCCGCGCTCGCCGTTGACCCAGTTGCCACCGTAGTAGAACACGATGACGGGCGCCGGGCCGGTCCAGTTTTCAGGGCGGTAGATATCCAGCACGTGACGTGGATTGGTGCCGTAGGCGGCCGAGGCCACCGTGCGCGTGGCACCGCTCGGTGAGACCGCATTGACCAGCGACAGCGGCGAGCAGGCCGCGAGCAGCCCCGACAGCAGCAGGACGGTGGCGGCGCAGGCCGCGAAGTAAGGAGCTCTCATGGTTCGGGCAGCCTGTGATCAGCGGTGGAGGTCGTCGTCGGCGTCGTCGAGCGGAATGATGCTGACCCGCTTGCCTTTTGCACGCTGCCACACATACACGGCGTAACCCGACAGGCCGTAGATCACGAAGATCGGCCACAGCACCTTGGGCGGATCGATCGCCAGCAGCGCCAGCACCAGCGCAATCAGGAACACGGCGATGAACGGCACCGACTTGCGGAAATTGATGTCCTTGAAGCTGTAGAACGGCACGTTCGACACCATCGTCAGGCCGGCGAAGACCGTGATGCACCACGACACCCACTCGACCTTGCGCGGGATGACGCTGATGTCGGGATCGATCATCATCATGATAAAGCCGATCACGAGCGCCGCAGCAGCCGGGCTGGGCAAGCCCTGGAAGAAGCGCTTGTCGACCACCTCGATATTGGTATTGAAGCGCGCCAGGCGCAAGGCGGCGCAGGCGCAGTAGATGAAGGCGGCGACCCAGCCGACCTTGCCAAGGCCGTTGAGCGACCATTCGTACATCACGAGCGCCGGCGCGGCGCCGAACGAGACCATGTCGGCCAGGCTGTCGTACTGGGCGCCGAATTCACTTTGGGTATTGGTCAGGCGGGCGATGCGCCCGTCCAGGCCGTCGAGGATCATCGCGATGAACACGGCCCAGCACGCCTGGTCGAACCGCTGGTTCATCGCCATGACGATGGCGTAGAAGCCACAGAACAGCGCGGCCGTGGTGAAGGCATTGGGCAGCAGGTAGATGCCGCGGCTGCGCTCACCTGCCGCCCGTGCTTGCGTACGGGGCGCAAAACGCTTTTTCAGGCGGGAGAATCGTGGACCTTTGGGCGGGGTCCCTGGCTTTCTTCTTCGTGGAAAAGTTGGCATAAGCAATCGTATTCAAGTGAGCCGCCGAGCGACTGTTCCCAACCATTATAGAGGCGGGACCCGTGTTAGCGAAACACTACGCTAACCCGGCTGGCAATTGCATGTCGCCTACTTGAAGGCGCAGTCAACATTAAATAGAGCTGAGCCATGAACTGATGAGCAGTTTCATGGTCCAACGCCTGTCCCCAGCGTCAGGAGTCGCGCATGAAAGCGCCCCGTTTCAAGAACTGGTTTGCCAGGTTGTCAGCGCTGAATCCGCCACAGCGCCGGCAAGTGCTCGACGCCCTGCATCCCGCAGCTGGCCTCGACCAGGTGGTCGCACTGATCGCGCAAGCCAGAGCACCAGCGCGCTGCTGCCCCAGTTGTGGCAACCAACGCTGCAATCGGCACGGGTTCGCCAACGACCTGCAGCGTTTTCGCTGCTGCGCCTGTGGCCGCACGTTCAACGACCTGAGCGGCACGCCGCTGGCGCGGCTCAGGCACAAGGCCAAATGGCTCGCGTATTCGCAGGTGCTGCTCGATTCATTGTCCGTGCGCAAAGGCGCAGACCAGGTCGGCGTGCACCGCAACACGGCATTCCGCTGGCGCCACCGCTTTCTCGAATGGGTCAAGCTCGACCGGCCTGTATCGCTCAACGGCATCGTGGAGGCCGATGAGACATTCCTGCTCGAATCGCAAAAAGGATCACGCACGCTCGACCGCCCGCCACGCCGACGGGGTGGGCGCGCGCCCACGCGGGGCATTTCCCGCCATCTCGATTGCATCCTGGTAGCACGCGACCGGAATGGCCGCACCATCGATGCCGTCACTGGCCGTGGCGCACTGACGGCCGCGCAACTCGAACGCGATTTGCTGCCCAGACTTGACCCGCAGGCGCTGTTGGTCAGCGACAGCCACGCCGCGTACCGGGCCTTTGCACGCAAGCACAGGATTGCGCACGAGACGGTCAATTTGCGCGCCGGTGTGCGCATCAGGCATTCGGGTAGCCGCGCCATCCACGTACAGAACGTGAACGCGTATCACGGGCGCTTCAAGGCCTGGCTACTGGGCTTTCGCGGGGTGGCATCGCGCTACCTGCCCAACTACCTGGGGTGGCGCTGGGCACTGGACGGCGGGCGGGTCAATTCAGCAGAACAATTGTTTTGCATCGCAATCGGCGTCATCAACAGACAACGCTGACTGCGCCTACTTGAACACGACTGTGCCGGATGGCGCCTTATTTGAACTTGACCTTGCCCACCAGGCGCATCTGCAGCGTGGTTTCGCCTGGCTCGAAGCTCGGTTCAGCCATCTGGTCGCCCATGTCGGCCTTCATCATCATGGCGCGGCTGCCACTGACTTCAACCCGCTGTGCCTGTGCGTAATTGCCCGAGCCTTCAAAGTCGACCGTATCAAGCACCGCGTCGCCCGGCTGGCGGCCCATCGCCTTGGCGATCGAGACAATGCGCTCGTTCAGGTTCTGGTACGTGGCGGCGATGCGCTGGTCGTCGAGGCGCTTTTCGGTCGCCGGGGTCAGGCCGAAGTTGATGTTATTAATCTGCAGGACCTTCTGCGCGGCGGCGGCCGTTTTCGGCAACGCGGCCAGATTCGTGGTCTTGACTTCCAGGTACTGGCCGACGCGCCAGGCGATCGGCACCGGCTTGACGGGCGCGACCACGCGACCGACCGGCTGTGGCTGCACTTCCGGGTACACCGGGTACGTGTAATAGCCCTGGGTTTTCAGTTCGGCTTTCGGATCGGCGCGGCGCACGATCTCGGTGCCCTCTTTCATCTTGCGGTTGACGCGGTCGGCGGCGGCGTTCTTGTCCTTGTCGTGCTCTTCGACGGCGAAGGTGATCGTCGCTTCGTCATTGACGTGCTTGACTTCGCCAAAGGCCGGGACAATGACCATGGTGCCGGTGGTCGCGGTCGACGGCGCGGTCTGCGCCTGGGCAGCGCTGAAGGCCAGCACGAGGGCGGCGGCGACGAGGGATTTGGTGAATGCCATTGTTGTTCTCCTGTGAGTTGCGACGTATGTCCGGCGTAGTTATACGATACCGTGCACAGGGAAAACATCGGTAATTTGTAATGGACAGTTGCAAATGAGTAGCTTTTGAAACGTGTTCGCAATCGTCAGATGAACGCGTGGACGGCGAGCCGTCCACCCTACGAGGTGTGCGCGACCGATTTTTCCACCGCACACATGTTCGTAGGGTGGACGGCCCTGCCGTCCACGCGTCGATCGCTAACGCCACACCACCGCACGCGATGGTCTGGCCACGAACTTAGTTCTTCGACTGATCCACCAGCTTGTTCTTCGCAATCCACGGCATCATCGCGCGCAGCTTCGCGCCGACTTCTTCGATCGGATGCTCGGCCGTCAGGCGACGACGCGAGATCAGGGTCGGTGCGCCGGCCTTGTTTTCCAGGATGAAGCTCTTGGCGTATTCGCCGGTCTGGATGTCCTTCAGGCACTGGCGCATCGCGTTCTTGGTGTCTTCGGTCACGACGCGCGGGCCGGTGACGTATTCGCCATATTCCGCGTTGTTCGAGATCGAGTAGTTCATGTTGGCGATGCCGCCTTCATAGATCAGGTCGACGATCAGCTTGAGTTCGTGCAGGCACTCGAAGTACGCCATCTCCGGCGCGTAACCGGCTTCGGTCAGCGTCTCGAAGCCCGCCTTGATCAGTTCGACCGCGCCGCCGCACAGCACGGCCTGCTCGCCGAACAGGTCGGTCTCGGTTTCTTCGCGGAAGTTGGTTTCGATGATGCCGGCGCGGCCACCGCCGTTGGCCATTGCGTACGACATGGCGATATCACGGGCGGCGCCCGATTTGTCCTGGTACACGGCGATCAGGTGCGGCACGCCGCCACCTTGCGTGTAGGTGCCGCGCACCGTGTGGCCTGGCGCTTTCGGCGCGACCATGATCACGTCGAGGTCGGCGCGTGGAACGACCTGGCCATAGTGCACGTTGAAGCCGTGGGCGAATGCCAGTACCGCGCCCTGCTTGGCGTTCGGCTCGATGTTCTGCTTGTAGACTTCGGCGATGTTTTCGTCCGGCAGCAGGATCATGATGACGTCGGCGTTCTTCACTGCCTCATCGACTTCCGCCACTTTCAGGCCGGCTTGCTCGACCTTACCCCACGAGGCGCCGCCGCGGCGCAGGCCGACGGTGACATTGACGCCCGATTCGCTCAGGTTCTGTGCGTGCGCATGGCCTTGCGAGCCGTAACCGATGATGGCAACGTTCTTGCCCTTGATGAGGGAGAGGTCGCAGTCCTTGTCGTAGAAAACGTTCATTTTTTTATCCTGTTATTTAATTTGAATTGTGTGATGTTGAGCGTTGCTCAAACTTTCAGAATGCGTTCGCCGCGGCCGATGCCCGAGCCACCGGTACGCACCGTCTCGAGGATCGAGGCGCGGTCGATGGCGTCAATAAAGGCATCCAGCTTCGATTTGGCGCCGGTCAGCTCGATCGTGTAGGTCTTTTCGGTGACGTCGATGACGCGGCCACGGAAGATATCGGCGGTGCGCTTCATTTCTTCGCGCTCCTTGCCGACCGCGCGCACCTTGATCAGCATGAGCTCGCGCTCGATGTGCTGGCCTTCGGTCAGGTCGACTACCTTGACGACCTCGATCAGGCGGTTCAGGTGCTTCGTGATCTGCTCGATGATGTCGTCCGACCCGGACGTCACGATCGTCATGCGCGACAGCGTCGCGTCTTCGGTCGGCGCCACGGTCAGCGTTTCGATGTTGTAGCCGCGCGCCGAGAACAGGCCGACCACGCGCGAGAGCGCGCCGGCTTCGTTCTCCAGCAGGACAGAAATAATATGGCGCATTTACAGGTCCTCCGAGCCAAGCAGCATTTCGTTCAGGCCGCGGCCCGCCTTGACCATCGGCCACACGTTTTCACTCTGGTCGGTGATGAAGTTCATGAACACCAGGCGGTCTTTCATGGCGAATGCGTCGCGCAGCGCGCCGTCGACATCGCCCGGTTTTTCGATGCGCATGCCCACGTGGCCATAGGCCTCGGCCAGCTTTTCGAAGTCCGGCAGCGAATCCATGTACGACTCGGAATAACGCGAGCCGTAGTCGATCTGCTGCCACTGGCGGACCATGCCCAAAAAGCGGTTATTGAGCAGGATGATCTTCGGCGTCAGGTGGTATTGCTTGCAGGTGGCAAGCTCCTGGATGCACATCTGGATCGAGCCTTCGCCAGTGACACAGGCCACGGTGGCATCCGGATTGGCCATCTGCACGCCCATCGCGAATGGCAGGCCCACGCCCATCGTGCCCAGGCCACCGGAATTGATCCAGCGGCGCGGCTTGTCGAACGGGTAGTACTGCGCGGCCCACATCTGGTGCTGGCCGACGTCGGACGTGATGAACGCGTCGCCATCGGTGACCTTGTGCAGCTGCTGGATCACGGACTGCGGCTTGATCAGCGTGTCGGAGCTCGCATACGCCAGGCAATCGCGGCCACGCCATTCGGCGATCTGCTTCCACCACGATTGCAGCGCAGGCGCATTCGCGTGGCCATTGCCGGCCTCGAGCTGCGTGAGCAGTTCGATCAGCACGTCCTTGACGTTGCCGACGATCGGGATATCCACTTTCACCCGCTTGGAAATCGACGACGGGTCGATGTCGATATGGATGATCTTGCGCGGATGCGAGGCAAAGTGCTTCGGGTTGCCGATCACGCGGTCGTCGAAACGGGCACCGATGGCAATCAACACGTCGCAATGCTGCATCGCCATGTTCGCTTCATAGGTGCCGTGCATGCCTGGCATGCCGACGAAATGCGGATCGGACGAACGCGACGCGCCCAGGCCCATCAGCGTATTCGTGATCGGAAAGCCCGTGGTCTCGACCATGCGGTTGAGCTCATTGGAGGCATTGGCCAGGATGACGCCGCCGCCCGCATAGATCATCGGCCGCTCGGCGTTCTGCAGCAGCGCGACCGCTTTGCGGATCTGGCCGGCGTGGCCCTTGTCGACCGGACGGTACGAGCGCATGTCGACTTCGCGCGGGTACTCGAACAGGCATTTGTTGACCGTGATGTCCTTCGGGATATCGACCAGCACGGGACCGGGCCGGCCGGTGCGGGCGATGAAGAAGGCTTTCTTGATGGTCGAGGCCAGGTCGCGCACGTCCTTGACCAGGAAGTTGTGCTTGACCACGGGGCGGGTGATGCCGACCGTGTCGCATTCCTGGAACGCATCCTGGCCGATCGCGTGACTTGGCACCTGGCCCGAAATCACGACCATCGGGATCGAGTCCATATAGGCGGTCGACAAGCCGGTGACGGCATTGGTGACACCCGGACCGGACGTGACGAGAGCGACGCCCACGGTGTTCGAGCTGCGCGAATACGCATCGGCAGCATGCACCGCGGCTTGTTCGTGGCGAACGAGAACGTGCTGGAATTTATCTTGCTGGAAGATCGCGTCGTAGATATACAGAACCGCGCCGCCCGGATAACCGAAAACGTGCTTGACGCCCTCTTCTGCCAGACAACGGACAACGATTTCAGCGCCCGTGATGGGGACTGTTGGATCGAAACTCATAACCATTCCTTTCAAAACCCATAGGGTTGATTGATCGGATGCTCGTTCCTGGCGATATGCGTGCTGCGCTTACAACCCTCAGGCTCCACTTCTTTCTGCGTGCACGTCGATGGTTCGGGTCGCCGTAGGGACCGTACGCATTGACGCTGGGCGCAACTCGTTAGGCTTGAGTGTTTGTAGCGGTTGGACGCATCTCTCGCGCTTGTGGCACGGGTCGGAGCAAACTGCCTACAAATGAAAGCGTGCCATGGCGGACGGGGCGTTGTGGGCGACTCCCGCATGACGTTGATGCTTTGAGGGTGCAAAGCGTGAGGAACACCATACCGCGCCGCACCATTCTGGTCAAGCTTTGTCTTTCGACAAGACGCGACCTTTGTTGGCGCATCTAGCTGGCAGGGTGCGCCTGCCAGGTAGGCGCTGGGGACAACGCACCGCACTGCGTCGTAGCGCGCACGCTCTGACCCGCTCGATTTTGGTGCACGTACAGTGCGTGTGTTGTAAATCCGGCGCACCGCAGTAAAATCCAGTTTATTGCCACACGGAAATCGACCTTCAAAGAAAAAACGCTTAAGATTATTTCTTCGAAGATTCGGTTTTTTGCTCACCCTCTGTTCCGGATTCAGCTATGCAAGCGCCCCAAGACAATCTCCAGGAAATGGCCATGGCCGCCATGACGGCCATCGACCGCGCACAGGCGGTGATCGAGTTCGATCTCGAAGGCCGCATCCTGCATGCCAACCGCAATTTCCTGCTCACCCTCGGTTACGAGCAGGATCAGGTCATCGGGCGCCAGCATGCGATGTTCTGTGAACCCGCCTACCAGCGCTCGCCCGAATACAAGATGTTCTGGCACAGCCTGGCCAAGGGCGAGTTCCACACCGGCGAATTCAAGCGCATCCGCAGCGACGGCGCACCGGTCTGGATCCAGGCCACCTACAGCCCGATCTTCGACGCCGACGGCAAGCCGGTCAAGGTGGTCAAGTTCGCCACCGACATCACCGAGCAGAAGCTGCTGGCCGCCGAATCGCGCGGCAAGCTCGACGCGATCGGACGCTCGCAGGCAGTCATCGAATTCGATATGCGCGGCAATGTCTTGTCCGCTAACGAAAACTTCTTGCGCACCATGGGCTATACCGAAGACGAGATCGTCGGCTCTCACCACACACTGTTCTGCGACCCGGAACTGGCCAAAAGCGCTGAATACCGCCACTTCTGGGCCGACCTGGGCCAGGGCCGGTTCCAGGCCGGACGCTTCCAGCGTCGTGGCAAGCACGACGCCGACATCTGGATCCAGGCCACCTACAATCCGATCCTCGATGCCACCGGCAAACCGTACAAGGTCGTCAAGTTCGCGATGGACGTGACGGACCAGGTGCGGCGCGAAGAACTGGTGAGCGCCAAGATTGACGCCATCGGTACGGCACTCGACGGCCTGGGCCGCTCGATCACCACGATCGCCGACGGCGCGCGTGAGTCGGCCGCGATGGCGGCGCGCACCCAGGACGGTGCGGCCAGCGGCAGCCGCCTGCTGGAACGCTCCAAGGGCGCCATGCAAGCCATCCAGACCTCGTCCGGCGACGTGCGCGAAATCATCGACACCATTACCAGCATCGCCGGCCAGACCCATTTACTGGCCTTCAATGCTGCGATCGAGGCGGCGCGCGCGGGCGAGCATGGGCGCGGCTTTTCGGTGGTGGCCAACGAGGTGCGCAAGCTGGCCGAGAAATCGGCCCTTGCAGCGCGCGAGATTTCCAAGCTGATCAACGAGACGGTCAGCCGCGTCGACGAAGGCACCCGCCTGGCCGGCGATGTGGAAGATGCGTTCGAGCGCATCCTCGAGTCGGTCGCCGCCACCAGCAGTTCGATCGCCGGCATCGGCAGCGCAACCCACCATCAGGCCGACTCCACCCGCGACGCTTCGCGCCTGCTGGCCGAGCTCGAGGCAGTGGCGCGAGCGCGCTAGGCCATGCCGGCCACTTCCAGCGCGCGGCTGACGCTGGCGCGCATCCGGATCGGTGAAGTCGGGATCGGCATACGGATCGAAGCCGTGCTCCAGGCGCTGCCGTTGCCAGAGACCTTCGGTCGCCTGCCCCTGCGCACCCACGCTCTGCTCGGCATGGTCGAGCACGACGGCATGGCCGTGCCGGTGGTCGACCTGGCGCGCTGGCTCGACGTCGGCGCAGCGCCGGCGGGCGCCGTCCCGCAACTGCTGTTACTGCGCGACGGTGACCGTACCGTCGGCCTGCGTGTCGATGCGCTCGAGGAGCTGGTCGAGGTCGAGGCAGCAGCGCTGCAGCGCCTGCATCACGGCGACGATCCGGATGACGTGTTCCACAGCGCTGTGCCGGCCGGGAACGGCGTGCTTCTGAGCCTGCTGGAAGTGACCCGGCTGGCCGATCTGGCACAGTGCTGGAGCACGGCGCCGACGGCCGCCACGGCCGCTGCGCCCGCTGAGTCCACTGCCCCGCCCCTGGCCGAGACCCTGCAACGTACCTGCTACGCGCTCCTCGACACCGGCCACGGCCTGATCGGTGTCCCACCAGCCGCGCTGGCCGAAGTGCTTGCCTTGCCGGCGCTGACGCATATCGGCAGCAGCGCCTGGTGCCGCTGGCACGACAGCCAGCTCGCGCTGATTGCCAGCACAGCGCTGTTCCAGGCGCCTGGCGTCGATACGCGCGTCGCTGCGGCGCCCCTGCTCGCCGTGTTGCAGCACGCCGACCTGGCGCTGGGTGTGCCGGTGCAGGCCGTGCTGCGGCTCGAGGAATTCGGTCCCGGCGTGCCCAGCACGGATGGCGTTGGCGAGAACGTCATTGACGCCAGCGGCGCCACGGTGCTGCTGGTCGACGTCACGCGTCTGCTGGCACGGCATCCCGAAGCGGCGCTGGCGCGCGGCGACGGCGTCATGGCCGCCGCCAGCACCAGCACAAGCGCCGGCGCCGGCAATGCCGAAGCCTATATCGTGTTCGATGCCGCCGGCCTGCAGGCGCTGCCACTCGCCGCAATCGAACAGATCGTGCCGCTGGACGTACCGCAGGGCCCCACCATGGCCTGGCAGGGCGCGGCGATCCCGCTGATCGACCTGCGTGGGGAGGCACCAGGCACGGATGGCGCGGATGGCGCGGATGGCACGGTACTGGTGGCGCAGGGCGCGCACGGGCTGGCCGGCCACATTGTGCGCCGCGTGCAGTCGCTGATTCCTGCTGGGGCCGGGCGCATGTTCAACATGGGCGCCAACGGCACTGAGTTCATCACGACCGACGATGGCGGACAGGAAGCCACTTATCGGATTACGACACTGGGCGCACCGCAGGCGGCGAACTGAGCCAGGCAGCCTTGCGTTTCAGCGCTGCATGCCCCAGCGCCGCACCGTCACGCGCTCCAGCGTCTGGAACACGCAGCGCTCGATCGCCAGGCCAATCAGGATCACCGTGGCCAGGCCCGCGAACACTTTATCGGTGAACAGCTCGTTGCGGTTCTGGAAGATGTACCAGCCCAGACCGCCCTGCCCCGACGTGCTGCCAAAGACCAGCTCCGCCGCGATCAGCGTGCGCCAGGCAAAGGCCCAGCCGATCTTCAGGCCCGACAGGATCGACGGCAGTGCCGCCGGCACCAGGATCTGCAGCACCATGCGCAAGCCGCCCAGGCCATAGTTACGCCCGGCCATGCGCAGTGTCTCGGGCACGGCACGAAAGCCGGCACTGGCATTGAGCGTCAGCGGCCACACGACCGAATGGACCAGCACCATCAGCAGGCTGCCCTTGCCCAGGCCGAACCACAGCAGCGCCAGCGGCAGCAGCGCAATGGCCGGCAGCGGGTTGAACATCGACGTCAGCGTGTCGATCAGCTCGCGTCCGAAGCGGTTCGACACGGCCAGCCAGGTCAGCAGGAACGCGATCGCCACGCCCAACAGGAATCCCTGCACGAGGATGGCCAGCGACACCGTTACATAGCCGATCAATTCGCCCGACGCGATGCCATCGATGAATGCGCGAGCCGTCTGCAGCGCGCCTGGCAGCAGTAAATCGTTGTCGACCCAGCGCGCCAGCAACTCCCACAGGATGACCAGCGCCAGCAGAATCGCGGGCTTGCTCAACCAGCCCCAGCGGTTGACCGGCCCGGTGCTGACCAGGGCCGGGTCGGGCGCTGCACGTTGCAGCGCGATGTACTCGGGCCGGACCGGCGGTTCGTGCACGGCGTTCATGGTTGCACCAGCGCGGGTTGTGGTTGGACAGCGGGCGCATCGGCGTCAGCACCGAACAGCAGCGCGTGGATGCGCTGTGTGGCAGCCTGAAACTCGTGGCTGCCCGCACTGGCCAGGCTGAACTGGTGACTATTGAGTTCGGCGCGCACGCGGCCCGGGTGCGGCGAGAGCAGCAGGATGCGGTTGCCCACCACCAGCGCCTCTTCGATCGAGTGCGTCACGAACAGCATCGTGAAGCCGATCTCGTCCCATAGCGCCTGCAGCTCTTCCTGCATGCTGCGCCGGGTCAGCGCATCGAGCGCGGCAAACGGCTCGTCCATCAGCAGCACAGCCGGCTGCATCGCCAGCGCGCGGGCAATCGCCACCCGTGCCTTCATGCCTCCCGACAGCGTGTGCGGATAGGCATCGGCAAACCGCGCCAGTCCGACCTTGCCGAGCCAGTGGCGGGCGCGCACCTCGGCCTCGGCCCGCGCAACGCCACCGGCCAGCATCGGAAACAGGACGTTCTGCTTGACCGTCTTCCACGGCGGCAGCTGGTCGAATTCCTGGAACACGACGATGCGGTCCGGGCCCGGCCCCGTGACGGGCGTGCCGCCCAGGTGCAGACTGCCCGCGCGCGGCGCGATGAAGCCGCCGATGGCTTTGAGCAGCGTCGACTTGCCGCAGCCCGACGGCCCCAGCAGCACGAAGCGGTCGCCCCGGTAGACGTCGAAGCTCACATCGTCGGTCGCGCGCACGACGCCGCGCTCGCTGGCGTATTCCAGCGTCACATGTTGGGCGCGCAGCAGCGGTTCCGGCGGCACCAGGTTGAAGGGGGCAATGGCGCGCATATCAGCTTCCGTTGGCGATGGCCGGATGCGCGAAGAAGTAATCGCGCCACGATGCCGGCTTGTTCTTGATGGCGCCGACCTGGTGCAGGAACTGCGCCAGTCCCAGCGTGTTTTGCGGCGCCACGCTGAACTGCGTCTTCGGGTCCTTGATGACCTTGAGCAGCAGCGCCCGGTCGACGCTCCCCTTGTTCACGCGCAGATAGGCATCGGCCGCGCCTTCCGGATTGGCGGCAATATATTGCGCAGCTTCAGCCAGCGCATCGATGAAGGCGCGGTAGGTCTTCGGATTGTCCTTCACGTACTTCTCGGTGGCATACAGCACCGTGGCCGACGACGGCCCTCCCAGCACCTGGTACGAGTCGAGCACGACGTGCGCATTGGGGTTGCCCGCCAGCTCGAGTTGCTGGAACGGCGGCGCGGCGAAATGCCCGTTGAGCTCAGTCTTGCCGGCGATGAGGGCAGCGGCCGCATCCGGATGCGGCACCGTCTGCGTGAGCGGATCGAGCTTCTTGAACTCGGCCAGGCCCCACTGTTTTGCCGCTGCCATCTGCAGGATGCGCGCCTGCACCGACACCGTCACGGCCGGTAACGCAATCCGGTCTTTCGCGCTGAAGTCGGCAATCGTCTTCACGGCCGGATTGGTGCTGACGAGGTAATACGGAAAGCTCCCCAGTGACGCGATGCCGCGCACGTTCTGGCGGCCCTTCGTGCGATCCCAGATCGTCATCAACGGGCCGACGCCGGCGCCGGCCACGTCGATGGAGCCAGAGAGCAGCGCATCGTTGACGACCGCGCCACCCGACAGCTTGACCCAGTCCACGTCGACATCGATCCCCTGCTTCTTGCCATGCTTTTCGATGAGCTTCTGGTCTTGCGCCACATTCAGCAGCAGATAGACCACGCCAAACTGCTCGGCCACGCGGATCTTGCCTTCGGCCTGCGCCGTTGACGGCAGCGCCAACGTCAGCGCGGCGGCCAGTGCCAACAATTTTGTAGTGAGATTCATGGGTGTCCTGGAATGAGGTCAGAAAGGCACGTCGCCTTCGATCGTCGTGCGGTACAGCTTGCGGCGCAGGTGGTCCGGGCAACCTGCCGCCAGGTGCATCAGCGAGCGGTTGTCCCAGAACACCATGTCGTGTGGCTGCCATTGATGGCGGTAGACATACTCGGCGCGCGTGCCGTAATCGAACAGTAAATCGAGCAGTTCGCGGCTGCGCTGTTCGGACACGCCCAGGATGCGGGTCGTGAAATGCTCGCTGACGAACAGCGCGCGGCGGCCCGTCTCGGGATGCGTGCGCACGACCGGGTGGCTGACCGGCCTGACTTCGTCGATCTGCGTCTGGGTCAGCTGCGGCCGGTACGGGTTGCGCTGGCGCAGTTCGTCATAGCGCGCCAGATACCAGTGCTCGGCCTGCAATCCTTCGACCTCGCGCTTGAGGTCATCGGGCAAGGCGTCCCACGCCGCGTGCTGGTTGGCGAACAGCGTGTCGCCGCCCTCGGCCGGCAGCTCCTGCGCATGGAGCATCGAGCCCAGACTCGGCGTCTCTTTATAGGACAGGTCGGAATGCCAGAAGTGGCCGGCGTCGCCCAGCCCGACCGGCTTGCCGTCCTGCTGGATATTAGAGATGACGAGCACCTCGGGTTGCTCGGGCAGCTGAAAGTTGCGCAGCACGTGGATCTGCAGGGCGCCGAAGTGGCGGCTGAAGTCCACCTGCTGCGCGGGCGTGATGTGCTGGTCGCGAAACACGAGCACGTGGTAATCGAGGTGCGCGCGGTGCAGCCGCGCAAGATCGGCCGTGGCCAGCGGCAGCGACAGGTCGAGGCCGATGACTTCGGCACCCAGTGGCGCGCCGGGAAACGGATGGATGGCAAAGGACTGGCGGGCAGAATCGAGTGGCATGGCGATGGCGTGGCTGAATGATCGTGTTGTTACGATAGCCATGCCCACCGGCCCCAACAACGAATGATTTCAGCTATCGTCATGCGGTTTTCGCGCCCCATGCACCGGGCATGGCGGGAGCCCTCCCTGAGCGATTCCGATGCAGGCCGGATGGTTTTTTGCTAGGATGCGACAGTTTTCCCTAAAGCACGACCCACTTGCGCGCCTCCCCCTGAACCTGCATGGCCACAGACAAAGAACTTAACGACTTTCTGCAGAATGTCGAACGGCGCGCGTTCAAGCAGGCGGTCTATGCGGTTCGCAAGGACGAATCGGCGCTGGACATCGTGCAGGACGCGATGATCAAGCTCGCCGAAAAATACGGCGACAAGCCGGCGGCCGAGCTGCCGATGCTGTTCCAGCGCATCCTGCAGACGACGATCCTCGATTACTTCCGCCGCGAAAAAGTGCGCAATACCTGGGTCAGCCTGTTTTCGGGCTTCGGGCGGGGCGACGGCAACGACGACGATGACTTTGATATACTCGCCTCACTCGAGGCCGAGCAGGGTTCGGCGGCCGCAGAGTCGAGCGCAGACCAGGTCGAGCGTACCCAGACCTTGCGCCTGATCGATGACGAAGTACAAAAACTCCCGACGCGTCAACGGGAAGCCTTCCTCATGCGTTACTGGCAAGATATGGACGTCGCCGAGACGGCGGCAGCAATGGGATGTTCCGAGGGCAGCGTCAAAACGCATTGCTCGCGCGCCACCCACGCCCTCGCGGCAGCGCTCCAGGCCAAGGGAATCACACTATGAACACCGACGACATCAATCTGGCGTACAAGATACGCCACGCGCTGGATGAACAGCTCGACCACCTGCCGGCTTCCACCGTCGACCGGCTGGCCGCTGCACGCGCTGCCGCCATGGCGCGCAAGAAACCCGACGCCGCCCGCTTCGGCTTTGCTTCTGGCGCCGGCTGGCGCGGCATTGGCGCATTCCTGGCCGGGCCGACCGTGTCGCGCCTGGCCATCGCCGTGCCGCTCATGGCGCTGGTGATTGGCATGGGTGGCTTCTACCAGCACGAACAACAGCAGCAACTGGCTGCACTGGCTGACATCGACGCCGCCGTACTGGCCGACGAATTGCCGCTGACGGCCTATCTCGACCCGGGTTTCAACGCCTATCTGGAGTCGCAGCAGCGCCAGCAATGACCAAGAAGAACGTCTCGCGATCGCGTTTCCCCGTGCTGAAGACCGTCATCGGCGTCGTGGCCGCTGCTGCGCTGGCCTGGGCGATCGTCGATCGCCTCGAGACGCCGTCCATCCTGCCGGCAGCCACCGAAACGATCGCGAGCGTGCGCCCGCTGCGCAAGGCCCCCGACAAGCCGCTGTGGCGCGACCTGAGCAGTGCGCAACAGGTGGCGCTTGCGCCGCTCGCGCCGGAATGGGACCGCATGGAAGGCGCGCGCAAGCGCCGCTGGATCGAGGTCTCGGCCCGCTTTGCCTCGATGGGCCCGGCCGAGCAGCAACGCGTGCAGGAACGCATGCGCCAGTGGATGAAGCTCACGCCCCAGCAGCGTGAACTGGCGCGCGAAAACTTCAGCAAGACCAACAAGCTGGCGCAGGGCGACAAGGCCGCCAACTGGGAAAACTACAAGCAGCTGTCGGCCGAGGAAAAGCGCAAGCTGGCCAGCAAGCCGGCCACGCTGCAAAAGAGCGCGCCGATCGCGCTGCCGGATGCGCCGCAACTGGTCGTGCCGATGCCGTGCGCGGCGAACACGACGCGCCGGGGCGCCGAGTGCGTGCTGATCGGCACGCCCGATACGCCGCCGTCGGCGATTGCCGTCGTACCGGCGCCCGCTGCGTCCACGCCCACGCCCACGCCGACCACCGCGCCGCCGTTCGCGCCGGCCCCGGCAGCGCCCGCAAATGGCGGCGCTGTCGCCACGTCGGGTGCCCAGCCCGGCGCGTCTCAGCCCGCCAACCAAGCCGCCAATGCCAGCAACTGAGCCGCCGGTCGTGCTGCCCGAGGCTGCGCTGGCGCTGCCGGGCACGCCCACGATCAAGCGGCGCCTGGCGGTGATGGTGTATGAATTTTTTCTGCTGTTCGCGGTCGAGATGCTGGCCGTCCTGCTGTATCTGCTCGTCACCGGCAACCGCCAGGATCCCCTCTTCCAGCACGGCCTGAAGGTCTACCTGTTCGTGATCACGGGCCTGTACTTCACCTGGTGCTGGCGCGACAGCGGGCACACGCTGGCGATGAAGACCTGGCGCATCAAGCTCGTCACGCCGGGCCATGCCCGCCTGCCCTGGCGCGTCGCCGTCGTGCGCTACCTGGCAGCCTGGGGCTGGTTCGCGCCCGCGCTGATCGTCTGCGCGGTCTTCGGGCTGCATGCGAAAGCCGACATCGCGATTGCGCTCGCACTCGGCGTTGCCGCCTGGGCAGCGACGGCCTGGCTCGACCGCGACCGGCAGTTCCTGCATGACCGCCTGGCCGGCACGCGCCAGATCGGCCTGCCCAAACCGGTACGGCGCGACGGCAAGCAGTGAAGCCGGCTTACCAGCGCCGTCCGGCATCATGCATCCAGCATGACCGGCGTGGCATCCACGCACCAACGCAATGATCGTCGCAACAAGGTGGCCAGGCTGTGACATCATGCGGGTCGCGAAATACCAATCAGCGCGAGTTTGCTTTGTCTTCCACCGCGCACCTCACGTTTTTAGAATCAGAATCAGCAAGCATGCCCGACACCCGTTTCCAGGCGTTATTCGAACAGGCGCCAATCAGCATCCAGATCCTCGCACCATCGGGGCGCACCACGCGTGTCAACAAGGCATGGGAAAACCTGTGGCAGATCCACGAAGGCACGCCGCTGATGGCGTACGTGCTGGGCGACTACAACGTGCTGCACGACCCGCAACTGGCCGACAACGGCATCGCCGCGCTGCTGGCGCGGGCGCTGCAGGGGGAGCCGGTTGAATTGCCGGCGGCGCTGTACGACGTCAGCACGCTCGATGGTCACGGTCCGAAGCGCTGGGTCACCGCGAAGGCGCGGCCGATCAAGGACAAGGACGGCAATACGCTCGAAGTGATGCTGATGCACGAGGACATCACCGAGCGCATGGCGGCCGACAGCGCGCTGCGCCTGCGCGAGCAGCGCTTCCGCTCGCTCGTGATGGCCACGTCGCAGATCGTCTGGTCAAACACGCCGGACGGCCGCGTGCTGGAAGACTCGCCGTCCTGGCGCGCCTATACCGGCCAGACCTACGACGAGTGGAAGGATTTCGGCTGGGTCGATGCCTTGCACCCCGATGACCGCGCACCGGCCCAGTCTCTGTGGCTGGCCTGCGTTGCCGCGCGTTCGGTGTTCGAAACAAAGTACCGGCTGCGCTGCGCCGACGGCAGCTACCGCTGGACCGCGGTCAAGGGCATCCCGATCCTGGCCGACGACGGCTCGATCCGCGAGTGGATCGGCGCCAACACCGACATCCACGACATGATCGCGGCCGAGCTCGAACTGGCCCAGCGGCTCGACCGCGAAAAACGCAACAGCGCCCTGCTGGCCAAGGTCGCGCAGGCGGCCCGCACCCTGCACACGGTGCTGGCGGCCGAAGACATCGCGCAGGCGCTGGTGACGGCCGTGCGCGACATCCTGCAGACCCACCAGGCAGTTGTTTCGCTGACCGAAGCGGGCGGCTGGACGCAGGCCATCAACGCCGTCTCGCTGTCGGACAAGTACGCCGCTTACCGTGGTTACGATGCCAGGACGGACGGCTCCGGGATCTACGCGCAGGTATGCCGCGACAACCGCGTCATGCGCCTCACACAAGCGCAGCTCGAGGCGCATCCCGCCTGGCGCGGCTTTGGCGAGCATGCCGGCGAGCATCCGGTGCTGCGCGGCTGGCTGGCCGTGCCGCTGATCGACCGCATGGGCAAGAACATCGGCCTGATCCAGGCATCCGACCGGTTCGAGGGCGACTTCACCGACGAGGACGAAGCCATCCTCGTGCAACTGGCATCAATTGCCGCCACCGGTTTCGAGAATGCGCGGCTGTACGGTTCGCTGCAGGATCAGGACCGTCGCAAGGACGAGTTCCTGGCCATGCTGGCGCACGAATTGCGCAACCCTCTGGCGCCGATCGCCGCAGCGGCGGAGATGCTCAAGTTCGGCACCGCCAACGAAGAACGGGTCCGGCGCTCGAGCGAAGTGATCAGCCGCCAGGTACGCCACATGACGTCGCTGGTTGATGATTTGCTCGACGTGTCGCGCGTCACCCGCGGCCTGATCAAGCTGGACCGGGCGCTGCTCGACCCGATGCAGCTCGTGGCCAATGCCGTCGAGCAGTCGCAGCCGTTGATCATTGCGCGCGGCCATACCCTGAGCGTAACGGGCGACGCCGCCGGTGCCCACATCGCCGGCGACGCGCACCGCCTGGTCCAGGTGCTGGCCAACCTGCTCAACAACGCAGCGAAGTACACATCCCATGGCGGACGCATCGAGGTAACGGCGACGCGCGAACCGGGCACGGTGGCCATCACCGTGCGCGACAACGGCGTCGGCATCGATGCGTCGCTGTTGCCGCGCATGTTCGATCTGTTCACCCAGGCCGAACGCTCGCCGGACCGGGCCCAGGGCGGCCTGGGCATCGGGCTGGCGCTGGTCAGAAGCATCATCGACCTGCATGGCGGCGACGTCATCGCCGCCAGTGATGGTATCGGCCGCGGCAGCACGTTCACGGTCCGTCTTGCCATTGCCGACACCGTCACCGGCGCCGTCGATGCCACGGATGCGCTGCGCTTGCAACAGCGTTAACTTGTCACGCGGAATTCGAAATACGCCATCGCGGGAATACCCCAATAATTGAACGGTCTACGAACTCGTCAATCATTGAATAAGGGTATTCCATGAAGCAATCACATCTTCGCGTCGTCATCATGGGCGGCTCCAGCGGCATCGGCGCCGCTACTGCCATCGCCTTCGCCCGCCAGGGCGCCCATCTCGTGCTCGGCGCCCGTGGCAAGGAAGGCCTCGACGATGTCGCCCGGCGCTGCCGCCAGGCCGGCGGCCATGCCGACGTGCTGGTCGTCGACGCCACCGATGCCGACGCCGTTGCCGCATTCGCACAGGATGCACGCGACCTTCTCGGCCAGATCGACCTCTGGTTCAGCAATGTGGGCAGTGGCGTGGTCGGCAAGTTCGCCGATGTACCGATCGCGCACCACCGCCAGGTCATCGAGACCAACCTGATCAGCCACATGAACGACGCGCACGCCGTGATCCCGATTTTCCTGGAACAGGATTACGGCATCTGGGTGAACATGATTTCGTCGGGCGGCTTTGTCGCCACGCCGTACGCGGCGGCCTACGGCGCCAGCAAATTCGGGCTGCGCGGCTTCAGCGAGGCGCTGCGCGCCGAACTGGGCAAGAAGCGCGACATCCACGTGTGCGACATCTACCCGTCCTTCGTCGATACGCCGGGCTTCAAGCACGCCGCCAACTACACGGGTGCCAAGCTGTCGTATCCGCCGGGCGTGCTGGCCCCTGAAAAAGTGGCCAACGCCGTTGTCGCTCTGGTGCGCAAGCCGCGCTCAGTCACCCTGTTGGGCGCGCCCGACGTGACCAAGAAGCTCACGCAACTGGCGCCGGACCTGCTGGCATCCGGCATGAACCGCTTCATGGAAACCTGGGCCAAACGTGCTGACCCCACCGAAGACACCGTGGGCGCGCTGTACGAGCCCCAGCAGGGCGCCAGTGGCGTGCACAGCGGCATGGTGAAGCGCCCTGCCCCTGCCCGTGCCCCTGCTAGAGCACGGCGCGACGTGCAGCCTCGCGTGCCATCGAATGACAACACGCTTGCCGTGGGCGCCGTGCTGATCGCGGCCGCCGTCGGCCTCTCCTTGCTGGGCAAACGCTCTGACAATTAATACGTCAGATGGACCTGCATGACGGCAGTCGTTCCGCTGACCTCGTTACCGACGATCAGCAACGGCTTGCCGTTGGGTGACTTGTGCGCCGGGATGAAGGTCAAGCCTTCCGGTCCCAGGTCGCCCTTGTCGCCATCACGCGTGTTCAGATAGGTCACGAACGACGCTGACGCCGGTTTCGTGATGTCGTAGACCATCACGCCGCCGATGCGCTCCAGGCCGACGAACGCATACTGCTTGTCGCCGAACTTGCCGACCACGACGCCTTCCGGCTCCGGGCCTTTCGAGCCGCTGCGGTCTTCCAGATTGTTGTTGTCGTTGCTGGCGTTGAAGCGCGCGTTCGGCAGCGCGCTGGTGCGGCGCTCGAACTCGTCACCCGAATCGTAGACGCGCTTGATGTCCGAGTCCCAGATCGAGAATGAACGGCCGCCAAACGTGTACAGCTCGGTGCACTGGCCGGCTGCGTTCTTGCCGGTCATGCCACCGCCGTTGGGCGTCGTGGTCACGCGCAGCCGGCCCAGGTTCGAATCGAACGTTGCGTTGCCGGCGTTGGGGAACACGCTCGGGTCCAGCCCTGCCGTGCAATGGGCACGGATGCGCGTCTCTTCATTGAAGCCCGGCCAGTCGGCGCGGGCATCGCCTTCGTTTGCGGTCAGCAGGTAATGCTTGCCGTCGACCGTGTAGCCGGCAATCGCGTCCGGCAGGTACATGCCCTTCACCGGCTGCGGGCCGATCTTCGTGGCCGGCGTGCCGCTGTTGGTATTGGTGCCGCCATCTTCGTCCGACGCGTCCAGACCGAAACCAGCAACGTTGTGGTCCTTGAAGCCGAGCGGCTTGATCGACGTGACCTTCGTACTGGCCACATCGACGATGGCAATGGCATTGTTTTCCTGCAGCGTGACCCAGGCCGTCTTGCCGTCTTCGCTGACGGTGATGTATTCCGGCTCGAAGTCCTGCGCCGCCGTGGCGTTGGGGCCAAAGATGCGGATGCCCTGCGCGCGCAGCGCCGTTTCCTGGCCATTGAAGCTGCGGAAGTCGGCGGTGGCGACGCTTGGCGCGCCGCCGCGGTTCACGGTGATGATGCTGACCGCGCCTTCCGGATCGCTGGTGCCGGCCACGCCGTAGCCGCTTGGCTCGCCTTCGTTCGCGACCAGTACCTTGCTGCCGTCCGGCGTGAACACCAGCATGTCGGGCAGCGCGCCGACTTTGACGCTGTTGATCAGCTTGAGGTCGGCCGCGTTGTAGAACGCCACGGTGCCGGGGTCGGTCTTGACCGCCGCTTCGATGGCCAGCGCCACCAGGCCGTCGTGCACGGCGACGCTGTTGACGGCCTTGCCGAGGCCCGCGACGCTGATCGTGCCCAGCAGCTTGGGCGCAGCCGGCGCGCTCAGATCCAGCACGTCGACCGTGCCATTCGCGCCATTGACGACGAACAGGCGCTTGCTGGCCGCATCGTAGGCAGTGATCTCGGCCGCGCCGACGGCGCCGCCGTTGTAGCTGCCGATTTTTTCCAGCGTCAGCGTGGTGGGCGTCGGTTCGTCGTCATGGTCGCCGCCGCAGGCAGCAAGCGTGCAGGCCAGCGCAATCGTGGCAATCATCGGAAGGTAGCGGGTGGTAGCACGGGAGCGGCGCAGCATGATGGTCGGTTTTCCAGGGATGAAAAACCGCCAGCATAGGACGCGTCGATGACAGCAGCATGACATGTCATCAACACGTTCCCCGTCACCGGATCAGAACTGGTCGGTGTCGCGCAGGAAGCGCCAGCCGCCGGCCGGCATCGGGCCCATCGAGATGCGGCCGATGCGCAGGCGGCGCAATGCCGTCACACGCAGGCCCACGTCGCCGCACAGGCGCTCGATCTGGCCGCGCTGGATGTTCTTGCCGGCGATGCGCAGGCGCTGCTCGCTTTGCCAGCTGGCCTTGAACATGCGCCCGAGTTTGGCCATGCCATTGTCGGCGATCTGGCCGTCGACCTCGACGACGTACTCGGACTCGTTGCGCGATGCATCGTCGACCAGCTTGCGGATCACGCGGAAATCCTGGCTGAACACAATCAGGCCCGAGGCCATGGTCTCGAGCGGCGTGGCAGCCGTGGTCTTGAACAGGTGACGGCGCAGGAACGGCTTGCCGCGTCCGTGTTCCAGCACCTGGTTCTCGGCGGTGATGCTGGCGAGCGCCGCTTCGATTTCCATGCCGGCCGGCTTGTGCATCAGGATCGTCACCGGGTCCGGTTCGACCGGCGTCGCGCCGGGCAGCAGCTCGACTTTTTGCTCTGGCGTGACGCGGGTGGCGGGATCTTCGGCTACGGCGCCGTCGACGCTGACCCAGCCGCCGGCGATATAACGCTCGGCATCGGCGCGCGAGCACCCTGCCACGTCGGCCACGCGCTTGGCCAGGCGGATTGCTTCTTCAGTTGTCATGCACGCCAATCAGTAAAAAATGCGGTGAAGACGTCGACCGTGCGCTGGACATCGCGCGCGGAGACATCGAGGTGCGTCACGAGACGCATTCTGGGGCCGACCGTGGCGCGGATCTGCGCCCGTTCGAGCGCCGCGCGCAGCGGTGCGCAGGCAGCAGCCGGCACGTCGATCCAGAAGATATTCGTTTGCGGGGTGCTGACGGTGAGCGCCGGGATCAGGGCCAGGCCGCGCGCCAGTTCGGCGGCGTTGTCATGGTCCTGCGCCAGCAGCGCGACATTGTGCTCGAGCGCGTAATGCGCGGCAGCAGCGATCACGCCGGCCTGGCGCATGCCGCCGCCCAGCATCTTGCGCCAGCGCTTGCCCTGCTCGATGAAGGCCTTCGGGCCCAGCAGCACCGAACCGACCGGCGCGCCCAGACCCTTGGACAGGCACACCGAGACCGTGTCGAAGCCCTTGACGGCGTCCGCCAGGCTGATGCCCTGCTTGACGGCGGCATTGCAGATGCGCGCGCCGTCCAGGTGCGTGGCCAGGCCCTTCTCGTGCGCGAGCGTCGTGGCTGCAGCCACGTACTCCTGGCTCAGCACCCGGCCGCCAATCGTGTTTTCCAGCGCCAGCAGGCGGGTACGCGCGAAGTGCATGTCGTCGGGCTTGATGTAGGCCTCGATGTCGGCCAGCAGGATCGAGCCATCCGGCTGATTGATGATCGGCTGCGGCTGGATGCTGCCCAGCACCGCAGCGCCGCCGCCTTCGTACTTGTAGGTGTGCGCTTCCTGGCCGACCAGGTATTCGTCGCCGCGACCGCAGTGGGTCATCAGGGCGATCAGATTGGTCTGCGTGCCGCTCGGGGCGAACATGCCGGCCTCGTAACCGAACAGCTCCGCCGCGTAATCCTGCAGGCGGTTGACGGTGGGGTCGTCGCCATACACATCGTCGCCGACGTGGGCAGCCACCATCGTGGCGCGCATCGCGGCGCCTGGCTGCGTCACCGTATCGCTGCGCAGGTCGATCCAGCCTTGCGTGTTGTCGCTCATGCTTGTTGTCACTCCGTGGTGGCGGCTTGTGGGGCGTAGAAACGTTCGGTCATCTCTGCCAGGCCCAGTTCACCCAGCACCTCGTGCAGGCGTTCGGTCGGGCGGCGGCGCGGCAGGTTCTTGTAGGTGGCGATGATCAATTCATTCTTCATCGAGTGCTCCCAGCCCACCAGCTCGGTCACGGTGACCTGGTAGCCATGCGCCTCGAGCTGCAGGCAGCGCAGCACGTTGGTGATCTGGCTGCCGAATTCGCGCGTGTGGATCGGGTGGCGCCAGATTTCGGTCAGCGCGCTGCGTTTGACGTCCTTGCCCTTGTTCTTGCGCAGGACGGTGGCGACTTCGGCCTGACAGCACGGCACCAGTACCATGTGCTTCGCATTCTTCTTGAGCGCGAAATCGATGGCGTCATCGGTGGCGGTATTGCAGGCGTGCAGCGCGGTGACGATGTCGATCGATTCCGGGAGCGCGCTCGAGGTGGTCGATTCGGCCACCGACAGCGGCAGGAACGACATGCCTTTAAACCCCAGGCGCGCAGCCAGCTCGGTCGATTTGGTGACCAGCTCTTCGCGCGTCTCGATACCGTAGATGTGCGAGCCTTCGCCTTGGGCTTTGACGAACAGGTCGTACAGGATGAAGCCGAGGTACGATTTGCCGGCGCCATGGTCGACCAGCGACACGCTGCCCTTCGCCCCCTGCACATCGCGCAGCAACGGCTCGATGAAGTTGTACAGGTGGTAGACCTGCTTGAGCTTGCGGCGGCTGTCCTGATTCAACTTGCCGTCACGGGTCAGGATGTGCAGCTCTTTGAGCAGCTCGATCGACTGGCCCGGGCGAACCTCGGGTGGCAGCTCCGGAGCAGCCGGGGCTTTCTTGACGTTCTCGACACGCTTCATGAAGATCAGTGGTTCTTTTCGGCGGCGTGGTTGATCGTGTACTTCGGGATCTCGACGACGAGGTCTTCGTCGGCGACGATCGCCTGGCACGACAGGCGCGAATTGGGCTCCAGGCCCCAGGCCTTGTCGAGCATGTCTTCTTCCTGCTCCTGCTGTTCGTTCAGCGAGTTGAAGCCTTCGCGCACGATCACGTGGCAGGTGGTGCAGGCGCAGACGCGGTCGCAGGCGTGTTCGATGTCGATGTCGTTCTCGAGCAGGACGTCGCAGACCGATTTGCCGCTAGGCGCGTCAAGCACGGCGCCTTCTGGGCACAGCACTGGGTGGGGGAGGATGACGATTTGTGGCACTTGGGTTACCTCGTTTGATTGTTATATTTGTGCGCTTTCAAGACCGTCGTTCCCGCGAAGGCGGGAACCCAAGCCAGTTTGCTGCGTGCCGACGTTTGATGGTCATGGCAACGCTGGCAAACTTGGGTTCCCGCCTCCGCGGGAACGACGTTTCCGGGTTGCGTCTTAAATTTCGTCCAGCGACTTGCCCGACAATGCCTTGCGCACGCTCTTGTCCATGCGGCGCGCCGCGAATTCTTCGGTGCCATGCGCCAGCGCCTGGACTGCATCGTGCACCACGTTCTGGCGCAGGCCCGGTTCGAGCGTCGTGTCGTTCGACATCGCGACCGCGTCGCGCACCATTTGCAATTGCGCGGCAATGGTGGCCTGCTCGTCGGGCGAGAGCAGATCGGTATCGCTGTCCAGCGCCGACTGCGTCGCCAGCAGGATGCGCTCGGCCTCGACCTGCTCTTCGCGCAGTGCGCGCATCTGCATGTCGCTCGAAGCCGACGTGTACGAATCCTGCAGCATGCGCGCCACCTGGTCGTCCGCCAGACCGTACGACGGCTTGACCGTGATCGATGCCTCGACGCCCGAGCGCATTTCGCGCGCGGCTACTGCCAGCAAGCCATCGGCGTCGACCTGGTAGGTCACGCGGATGCGCGCTGCGCCAGCCGCCATTGGCGGGATGCCGCGCAGCTCGAAGCGCGCCAGCGAGCGGCAGTCCGACACCAGCTCGCGCTCGCCCTGCACCACGTGCACCGCCAGTGCCGTCTGGCCATCCTTGAAGGTCGTGAATTCCTGCGCGCGCGCGACCGGAATCGTCGAGTTGCGCGGAATGATCTTCTCAACCAGGCCGCCCATCGTCTCGATGCCCAGCGACAGCGGGGTCACGTCCAGCAGCAGCCAGTCTTCGCCATCGGCGCGGTTGCCGGCCAGCAGATTGGCCTGGATCGCCGCGCCCAGCGCCACCACGCGGTCCGGGTCGATGTTGGCGTGCGGGATGGTCTGGAAGAATTCCGACACTGCCCGGCGCACGTGCGGCATGCGCGTCGCGCCGCCGACCATCACCACGCCGTCGACGTCCTCGACGCTCGTGTCGGCGTCGCGCATCGCCTTGCGGATCGCGTTCATCGTCTTGCCGACCAGATGCTTCGTGATCTCGACAAATTCGGTGGCCGTGATCGTCACCTGCACCAGCTCGCCCGACTTCAGGATTGCCTCGATCGTCGTTTCTTCGTTCGTCGACAAGAGTTCCTTGGCCTGGCGGGCCTTGACCATCAACGTTGCGGTGTCCTGGTCCGACAGCGGCGCCAGGCGCGCCTTTTCCATGATCCAGCAGAACAGGCGATGGTCGAAGTCGTCGCCGCCCAGGGCCGAATCGCCGCCGGTCGACAGCACTTCGAACACGCCCTTGGACAGCTTGAGGATCGAGATGTCGAACGTGCCGCCGCCCAGGTCGTAGACGGCGTACACGCCTTCCTTGCCCTGGTCGAGGCCATAGGCGATGGCGGCGGCGGTCGGCTCGGACAGCAGACGCAGGACATTCAGGCCCGCCAGCTGGGCCGCATCCTTGGTTGCCTGGCGCTGTGCATCGTCGAAGTACGCCGGCACCGTGATCACGGCGCCAACCAGGTCGTCGCCTAGCGAATCTTCAGCGCGCTGGCGCAGCGTGGCCAGGATCTGGGCCGAGATTTCGACGGGGCTTTTCACGCCGGCGACTGTATTCAACTGGACCATGCCCTCGCCATCGACGAAGTCGTACGGCAGGTTCTCCGCATGCGTGATGTCTTTGAGGCCACGGCCCATGAAGCGCTTGACCGAGACGATCGTGTTTTTCGGGTCGGTGGTCTGGTGCGCGCGCGCCTTGTGGCCGATGTGAGCGTGGCCGTTGTCCAGGTAGCGCACGATCGACGGCAGCAGCGAGCGGCCCTCCTCGTCGCTGAGCACTTCAGGGCTGCCGCTGCGAACGGTGGCAACGAGCGAATTGGTGGTGCCCAGGTCGATGCCCACGGCCAGGCGGTGCTGGTGCGGGGCGGTGGACATGCCGGGTTCGGCGATTTGGAGGAGTGCCATAGTCGTGATACCAGTGTTATTTTTGCGTGCAGGGACGGTGCGGACGCTATTTTACGCGTCCGACCGGCATAGCGGGGCGTGGACGACACCGCTGTCCACGATGAAGTGCAGGAAGGTTATGCCTCGATCGCTTCGAAGGCGTACTGCACTTCGTCGCCGAACTTGTCGAGGAACATCAGCGAGCGCACACCCTGCGCGGCAGCGGCGTAGTCGCCCGCATCGAGCTGCTGGCCAACGGTAACCAGCATCTGCTTGCGTTCGGCGCGCACCTGCGCATCGAGTGCGTCGAGCGCGCTAGCATCCTTGCCAGCGCGCGCATCGCCAAGTTCTTCGCGCCATTCCATCTGCTGCATCAGGAACGCAGTGGGCATCGCGGTATTCGATTCGGTCTGCAGATCGACGCCGTTCAGCTCGCACAGATACTGCGCGCGCTTTTGCGGATTGCGCAGGGTCTGGTAGGCGTCATTGGCCCGCGTGGCCCATTGCATGGCCACGCGTTTTTCGCCGTCGCTGCTGCCGACGAACCGGTCAGGATGGACGCGGCCCTGGATCTCGCGGTAGGCGGCATCCAGGGCGTTCTGGTCGACCTCGAAACGGGCCGGCAGTTGAAACAGTTCGAAGTGATTCTGCATGTGCGATCAGATGCGGAAGCTCTCGCCGCAGCCGCAATTGTCCTTGACGTTCGGATTATTGAAGCGGAAGCCCTCATTGAGGCCTTCGCGGGCGAAATCGAGCTCGGTGCCGTCGATGTACGGCAGGCTTTTCGGATCAACGAATACCTGCACGCCATGCGATTCGAAGACGCTGTCTTCGTTTGCGCTTTCATCGACGTACTCGAGCTTGTAGGCCAGGCCGGAGCAGCCGGTGGTGCGCACACCGAAACGCAAGCCAATGCCCTTGCCCCGGCGTTCGAGGTAACGGTTGACGTGCTTTGCAGCTTTTTCGGTCAGGGTGATTGCCATGTTGTGCTTCTCCAGCTCAGTTCTATTACCAGGAATTACGCCGCTGCGACTGCTGCAACTGCTTTATCGGCGTGCTTTGCCTTGTAATCGGCGACAGCGGCCTTGATCGCGTCTTCTGCCAGGATCGAGCAGTGGATCTTGACTGGCGGCAGCGCCAGCTCTTCGGCGATCTGCGTGTTCTTGATGGCCAGTGCTTCGTCCAGGCTCTTGCCCTTGACCCATTCAGTGATCAGCGAGCTCGATGCGATGGCCGAACCGCAGCCATACGTCTTGAACTTTGCGTCCTCGATCAGGCCCTGGTCGTTGACCTTGATCTGCAGCTTCATGACGTCGCCGCAGGCCGGCGCGCCGACCATGCCGGTGCCGATGTCATCGTCGCCCTTGTCGAAGGCGCCGACGTTGCGTGGGTTTTCGTAGTGGTCCAGTACTTTGTCCGAATATGCCATGGTGATGCTCCAGTATGTTTAGAAAATGCGCGCTCGGTATGAGCAGATCAGTGTGCAGCCCACTGGATCGAGCTGATGTCGATCCCGTCCTTGAACATGTCCCACAGCGGCGACAGTTCACGCAGCTTGCCAACTTTGCTCTTGAGCAGGTTGACGGCAAAATCAATTTCTTCTTCGGTCGTGAAGCGGCCAATCGAGAAGCGGATCGAGCTGTGCGCCAGCTCGTCGCTGCGGCCCAGGGCGCGCAGCACGTACGATGGTTCCAGGCTGGCCGAGGTGCAGGCCGAACCGGACGACACGGCCAGGTCTTTGATCGCCATGATCAGCGACTCGCCTTCGACATAGTTGAACGAGACGTTCAGGTTATGCGGCACGCGGTGGTCCATGTCGCCGTTGATATAGACTTCTTCGATCTCCATGAGGCCACGGGCCAGGCGATCGCGCAGTGCGCGCACGCGCGCCAGCTCGCTGTCCATCTCGACCTTGGCCAGGCGGAATGCTTCGCCCATGCCGACGATCTGGTGCGTCGGCAGCGTGCCCGAACGCATGCCGCGCTCGTGACCGCCACCGTGCATCTGCGCTTCGAGGCGCACGCGCGGCTTGCGACGCACGTACAGCGCGCCGATGCCTTTCGGGCCATAGGCCTTGTGCGCGGTAAAGGTCATCAGGTCGACCTTCAGCACTTCAAGGTTGATCTCGACCTTGCCAACGGCCTGGGCCGCGTCGCAGTGGAAGATGATGCCCTTCGAGCGCAGCAGTTCGCCGATTTCGGCGATTGGTTGCACGACGCCGATTTCGTTGTTCACGAACATGACCGAGACGAGGATCGTGTCAGGGCGGATCGCCGCTGCCAGCTGCTCGACGGTGATCAGGCCGTTGGCTTGCGGCTCGAGGTAGGTCGCTTCGAAGCCGACGCGTTCGAGTTCGCGCACGGTGTCCAGCACAGCCTTGTGCTCGGTCTTGACCGTGATGATGTGCTTGCCCTTGGTCTTGTAGAACTGGGCCGCGCCCTTGATCGCCAGGTTGTTGCTTTCGGTCGCGCCGGAGGTCCAGACGATTTCGCGCGGGTCGGCGCCGATGATCGCGGCAACGTGGCCGCGTGCTTCTTCGACGGCCGCTTCGGCATTCCAGCCGTAGGCGTGGCTGCGCGACGCAGGATTACCGAACTGCTCGCGCAGGAACGGGATCATCTTGTCGGCGACGCGTGGATCGACCGGCGTCGTGGCCGAGTAATCCATGTAGATCGGGAAATGTGGAGCTGGCGCGAAGCTTTGCTCGGTGGTCTTGTCCATTGGCGCGTTCATCTGATTTACTCCGGTAACTTTAGTTTTGTCCGACTGCGGCGGGGGCGCCGCGGTGCACGTGCACGACGTTCTGTTCTTTCTGGCGCTGCTGGTCGACCAGGTCTTGCAACGAGACCGAATCGAGGTAGTCGACCATTTTTTCGTTCAGCGTGGTCCACAGTTCGTGGGTCATGCACCGGGCGCCGTCGGTATGGGCGCCATGGCAGTTCTCTTTACCGCCGCACTGGGTTGCATCGAGCGGCTCGTCGACGGCGATGATGATGTCCGCCACCGTCACCTTGCCCGCCGCGCGCGCCAGGCTGTAGCCGCCGCCCGGACCACGGATCGATTCGACGATCTCGTGGCGGCGCAGCTTGCCAAACAGCTGCTCGAGGTACGACAGCGAAATGGCCTGGCGCTGGCTGATGCCCGACAGCGTGACCGGACCATTGCCTTGACGCATGGCAAGGTCGATCATCGCAGTGACAGCAAAACGGCCTTTGGTGGTCAGACGCATTTCAACCCCGGTGAATGATAAAATATTTCTCTTGCCCAAGTACCAAGTCGGCGCCGCAGTCTGCAGCACGTTTCCCTCTGAGAGCGGGGAAAGACCTGATTAGTTGAACGATTTAGTCAAGTATAGCAAATCGCAATGATCTTGTCTTGGACCACCCCAAAAACGGCGGGTCATGTTCATGACGAATACGCGGTCGTCAAGCCCCCTCAACGGGCGCGCAACAATGCCATCGGCCCGAACAGCGCCTGCATGCCCGGATGCCCGATGAAGCTCAGGTTGTAGGGATGTTCGGCCACCTCCTGCGGGAAGGCAGCCGTCTCTGGCAACTTCTGCAATTGCTCGGCGATCTTGCCCCACAGGACCAGCGTCGGCACCTGCGGCTGGGCGGCCAGCGCCGCCAGCACGGTCTGCAAAAACGGCAACCAGGCGCGCGCATCGATGACCGGCTTGACATGCTTGCGAAACACCAGCGCAGCGTTCAGCAGCAAGAAGCCCTCGTGCACCAGATTGTCCTGCAACTGCGCCAAGGTCTGGATGGAGCCGTCAGCGCGCGCGGCCTGGGCGATCGGCGCCAGCGCCTCCCCGCTCGTCGCATCGGGCTGCAACTGGCCGCTTGCCACCAGCAGCATTTTCATGAAGTTGCGCAGTGACGTCGCCCGGTTCACGGGCTTGGACAGTCCGTTATCGCTCCACAAGTCGCCAACAGCGCCATCCATGAAGCTCACACCCGTGGCGCTCGCGGCGCGCGGGTACGGCCCCTCCCCGACCAGCACGTAGCGCACCTTGTCCAGCGGCTGGGCGAAGGCGGCGAACATGCGGTGCTCCGTGGGGACGTAATCGTCCTGCGCCAGCGCGGGCAAATAATCAGGATTGGCACGGGCCACCGCCTGCAACCCCGCTTCGAGGATCGGGCGCCACGAGGCGTCGGCCAGGTCGAGGGCCTGCAGGATCGGTGCAGGGATGGCGATGGGTCTGGAGGCAGGCGCGGCGGTGGCGGTCATGGCGAAATGGCAATGGAAGGAGGCGGCGATTGTAGCGCGCCGCCGCCCTTCGCATCCACCCGCGCGCTATTCGGAATCGGGCTGGCGCGACGGGTGCGCCGCCTGGAACGCCGGCAACGCGATGCACAGCGCATTGATGCGCTCGATATTCGGGTACGCCGACACATCGATATTGAAACGCTGCGCATTGAATACCTGCGGCGCCAGGTAGCAGTCGGCGATGGTCGGATGGTCGCCGTGGCAGAACGGCCCCGCGCCCGGATCGCGCGCCAAGTGCGCTTCGAGCGATTGCAGCCCCTCGATCACCCAGTGACGGTACCACTCGCTCTTTGCCTGGTCGGGCACACCGATCTCGCGCGCCAGGTAATTGAGCACGCGCAGATTGGTGATCGGGTGAATATCGCAGCCGATGATCTGGGCCAGCTCGCGCACGCGCGCCCGGCCCGGTGCATCTTTCGGCAGCAGCGGCACGTCCGGATACACTTCTTCGAGATACTCGATGATCGCCAGCGACTGCGACAGCGTGATGCGGTCATCCTGAAACGCCGGCACCAGGCCGCTCGGGTTGATCTGGCGATAGTCGTCCTGCAGGTGCTGCCCGCCATCCTTGAGCAGGTGCACCGGCACGGCATCGTAGGCCAGCCCTTTCAGGTTCAGGGCAATGCGCACTCGATACGCGGCCGAGCTGCGAAAGTAGGTATACAGTTTCATGGTTGTCTCTCGTGGTAACGGACGACTTCCTGATCGATGGCGCCAAAGATGCTGGCCCCGCTCGCATCCAGCATCTCGATGCGCACCGTGTCGCCGAATGACAGGTACGGCGTTTTGGGGGCGCCGCCTTCGATGGTTTCGTACATGCGCACTTCGGCCAGGCAGCAATAGCCCACACCGCCATGCTCGACACTCGAGCCATACAGCCCGCCCTGCTTGTTCGACACGGTGCCCGAGCCGATGATGCTGCCGGCGCACAGTTCGCGCGTGGTTGCTGCATGCGCGATCAGCTGGGCGAAGCTGAAGGTCATGTCTTCGCCGGCGTTGGGTTTGCCGAACGCGGCGCCATTGAGCGTGACCAGGATCGGCAGATGCAGCTTGTTGCCCTGCCAAGCGTCGCCCAGCTCGTCCGGCGTGACCGCCACCGGCGAGAACGCACTGGCCGGCTTGGACTGGTAAAAGCCGAAGCCCTTGGCCAGCTCGTTGGGGATCAGGTTACGCAGCGACACGTCGTTGACCAGCATGACGAGGCGGATGGCGCTGGCCGCCTCGGCTGCGTCGGCGCCCATCGGCACGTCGCCCGTGACCACCGCCACCTCGGCTTCGAGATCGATGCCCCAGTCTTCGGTCAGGGCCGCGATCGGGTCCATCGGACCTACGAACGAGTCGCCACCGCCCTGGTACATCAGCGGATCGGTATAGAACGACGCCGGCACCTCGGCGCCGCGCGCCTTGCGCACCAGCTCGACGTGGTTGATGTAGGCCGAGCCGTCGGCCCACTGATAGGCGCGCGGCAGCGGCGAATGACAATCTGCTTCGATGAACGATTCTGCCCCCTCGGCGTTGCCGTCATTGAGCTGGGCATAGACGTCTTCGAGCTGCGGCTTGCACGCATCCCAGTTGTCGAGCGCGGCCTGCAGCGTGCGCGCGATGGTCGGAACTTGCTGGCAGGTGACCAGATCGCGGCTGACGACGACCAGGGTGCCGTCGCGGCCGCCGGCTTTGAGGGTGGCGAGTTTCATGGACTGTCCTTTTGTTATTGCTGAGTAGCCGCCATTACAAGGTAAAACGCACTATCATACAAACGATATTTTCAGCGTGATATATCAGCTTATCTAATCAATCCATCCGATGAATCCAACGTTACGACAAATGCGCGCCTTCGTTGCGCTGGCCCGCACCGGCAATTTCACGCTGGCCGCGCAGACGCTGCACGTGACGCAATCGGCACTGTCGGGCCTGATCAAGGAGCTCGAACAGACGCTGGACGCCCGGGTCGTCGACCGCAGCACGCGCCGGATCGGCCTGACCGACATCGGCCGCGAATTGCTGCCCTTATTTAGCCAGATCATCGATGACCTGGACGGTGCGCTGGCTAACGTGGCCGACCATACGCGCCTGAAGAAAGGCGTCGTGCGCATCGCGGCGCCACAGCTGATGGCGTGCACCCTGCTGCCGCCCAGCATTGCCGCCTACCGCGCGCAGCACCCGGAGATTGTCGTGCGCCTGGCCGATACCGAAGTCGAGGGCGTCATTACGCGCGTGCTGTCGGGCGAGGCCGATGTGGGCATCGGTCCGGAACGCACGCCCGCGCCACCGCTGCTGGCACGCGAACTGTTCACCATGCCATTCGCGCTGGTATTTCCGCACCAGCATCCGCTGGCCGCGCTCGAGCGCGTGACGTGGCAGGATGCGGCGGCCTACCCGTTCATCTCGCTGCAGGGCCAGTTCACCGAATTGCTGCTCGACGCGGTGCAGCCGTCGCGCACGGGCGTTGCACTCACGCCGGCGCACGAGGTCACGTTCATGACGACGGCGCTGGCCATGGTCAGTGCGGGCCTGGGCGTCACGGTATGCCTGCCCTACGCGGCGCCGCTGGCCACGCTGTATGGATTGACGATGCGCCCGCTCGATGCGCCGACGCTGCAGCGGCGCTTTTTCGTCTACACGCGGCCTGGCCGGTCGCTGTCGCCGGCCGCCGAGAGTTATGTGGAATTCCTCTTTGGATATGTAAAACGGGCGCAAGCGGAAGGCTGATTCTCACAAAAAGGCACGCTACAATGGGCCGTGTCTTTTTTAATCGGACCCACGATGTCCCACGATACCATCGCTATCAACCGCCAGATGAACAAGTTCGATGGCCATGCCAGCGTCTGGCTGTTTGGCTACGGCTCCCTGATCTTCAAACCCGATTTCCCGTTTCTTCAGCAGCGCGCGGCGTCCATCCGCGGCTGGACGCGCCGCTTCTGGCAAGGCTCGCACGATCACCGCGGCACCGAGACGGCGCCGGGGCGTGTGGTAACGCTGGTGCCGGATCCCGATGCGGTCTGCCACGGCATGGCGTTTCTCGTCACGCCCGAAGAATTCGCGCACCTCGACCATCGCGAAAAGAACGGCTACCTGCGCCTAGCGACGCAGATGCAATTTGACGACGGCAGCAGCGACGAAGGCATCGTGTATATCGCCACGCACGACAACGCGGCGTATTTGGGCCCGGCCGATGAACACGCCATCGCGCGCCAGATCGCCACGGCGCGTGGCCCGAGCGGCCCGAACAGCGACTACCTGCTGGGCCTGGCCCAATCGCTGCGCGCGCTGGGCAAACCCGATCCGCACGTGTTCGAAATCGAGCGGCATCTGGCGGCCATGGGGGTTACGCAGCAGTACGCGTAATTGAGTTCCCCTGCGGCGCGATGGCTGCAAGCGTGGCCAGCACGCGCGCAGCACGCTGTTCGAGCGAACCCGTCAGGATCGTATAGCCGATGCCGCGCCCATCCAGATCGTCCAGCACCAGTTGCTGGATCTGCGTGCGCCACGCCGCGTTTTCGCGCACGCCTGGCTCTTCTTCGTACGGGATGTCGTCGGCGCACACGAAATGGTGCAGGTAGCGCGTGCGGCATTCCAGTGCGTAGCGCAGCAAGGCCGGTGGCACCGGCTCGGTGACCTGGCCGAAGCGCAGGCCGAGCAGCAGCGTGGTCAGTGCATTGGTGTCGACGAAGACGTACTCGCCCCCCGCCCTGGCAACGGCGGCGTCTTCGGCAGCGCGGTGCCGCTCGGCGATGTCGACATAATCGGCGGCCACCAGCTGGCCCTGCTTTTCTTCCCAGATAAAACGGCCGATTTCGGGCACGAACTGCGCGCCCTGCTCGCGCGCCAGCATGCTGGCCAAAGTCGATTTCCCCGTCGACTCGGCGCCGACAAACACCACCAGCCGACTGCCCGCCTCTTGCTCACCCATGCCTGCATCCCGTAACGATCGATGCGACATCCTAGCCGAGCCGCCGTGACAACTCAACGGTTCAGTCGAGCGCGCGCTGGCGCGACTCGGTGTCCACGCACAGGATGGCGATCGCGCCCATGAGCAGGAAGCCGGAGAGCATGATCAGCGCCAGCGTGAAGTGCGTCGCCATCACCGGTGCAATGATCGCCGGCGCGAACAGGCCGCCGAAGCGGGCAACTGCCCCCGCCATGCCCATCCCGCTGGCGCGCAGGCGGGTCGGATAGACCTCGGGCGTGAACGCATACAGCGCGCCCCACGTACCCAGCAGCGCAAAGCTCATCAACAGCGTCGAACCGACGACCAGCACGGTCGAGCTGCCCAGGCTGTAACCAAGGCATCCGACACTGCTCAACAGCAGAAAACCGACCAGCGTCGGCTTGCGGCCCCAGCGTTCGACGCCGTACGCGGCCAGCGCGAAGCCGGGCAACTGGACCAGCGCCAGCACGATCAGGAACTCCTGGCCGCGCATGAAGCCGAAGCCTTCCGCGCTCAGCCGGATCGGCAGGTAGACGAACACGCCGTAGTAGGCAATCGAAATCAGGCCCCAGGCCACGAACAGCGCGATGCTGCGCCGGCGCAGTCCGCCCGAGAACAGCGATAGCAGTGTCGTTTTGACTTGCGGCTCGGGCAGCAACGGCGGCATCGTCAGCGTGCGGCCATTGGTCCTGGCCACGCGTTCCAGCACGGCGCGCGCCTCGTCCGGTTTGCCGCTGCGGTGCAGGTACATGGGCGACTCGGGGATATACCAGCGCAGCACGATGCCGATGAGCGCCGGGATCCCGGTGACCAAGAAGATCACGCGCCACGCATCGTCGCCCCAACCGACCGCCCACAGGGCCAGCACGGCCAGGGCAATCGTGCCGAGCGCCCAGAACGATTCGAGCAGCACCAGCCAGCGGCCGCGCCGGTCGCTGGGCAGGAATTCGGCCATCATCGTGTAGTCGACGGGCAGCGTTGCGCCCACGCCGATGCCCGTCATCAGGCGCAGCACGAGCAGCCACGTGAAATCGGGCGCGAACGCCGAGGCCACGCCGAAGCAGGCATCGATCACCACCGCCATCAGCAGCACGGGCCGGCGGCCGATGCGATCCGCCAGGCGCCCGAAGACGAACGCGCCGATCAGCATGCCGACAAAGAACACGGTCCCCGTCTGCAAGGCCTGCGGCATCGAGAGCCCGAAGGTCTTCGCGATCGATGGGGCAGAAAAGCCGATCGACAGCACCTGCATTGCATCGGCTAGCCAGACCAGGCCGAAGATCAGGAAGATCCGGTATTGGAACTTGCCGACCCCGGCGGCCTGCAAGCCCTGCTCCATCGTCACGGCGGCAACGCCGGCCTCGTTCGGGCCGTTGCCGGAAAGGCCGGCCTGCCCTGGTGTCACTGGTGTGGTCATGGATTCTTATCGAGGCGACTGGACGGCGCGCGGAGCGGCGCGCCTGTCAATGCCGCATCTTAGAATAAAACGAGCTCATCAGTGACGTTTTACCCATTGCCGGTGCGTGATCAGCCGCCGAAGTTCAGCGAGGCGCCGCCCGGCCCACCCGGTCCTGAACCGGCGCCAGGGCCGCGCCCGTTGCTAGGCCCGCCGCGCCGGTTCTGCTCGTCACGTGGTCCGCCCGGAGCGGCCCCACGCCCGCCGCCTTCGGGCACCACACGCATTAGCTGCTCGCCCAGCCGACCGGCGACCTGGCGGCGTTGCTGATCATCCAGCCCATCATTCACGTCGAGCCACAGCGCGCGCAGTTGCCGGTCCTCGGCGTTTGCCGTCGCGCTTTCGGCGTCGGTGGCTGCGTCCAGCTTGCGCAGGTCGGCGTCCTGGCTGGCCAGCAAGGTCCTGGCCCATTCCTGGAATGCCGCGCGGCGCCGGGCGCGATCGCGCAGGATCGTGCGCGACGCCGCTTCGGCCTTGCTCCACAGGGTTTGCTGGTTGGGACTCAGGCCAAGTGACTGTTTCAGGTCGCCCGCCATCGGCAGCAGGTCTTCGGCGCGCAGATCGGTCAGTGGTACCGCATGCGCCGTGCCCGCGCCGGCCATGGCCAGTGACAGCAGGCAGATGCGCAGCCAGCAAGGCAAGCGTAAGAACGTGTTTGGAAATGGCATACGATACCCATGGTCAGAAAGGACGATCACGAATATAAGCGCAAGGCAGATGGCTGTCGTGCTGCTTTACCGAAACTTAACCGGCGCGTCACCATCGTTTCAGCGCTGCGCCAAGTTGTTTCAGGCTTGGGGACAGTGCGCCCAGCACGTTGCCGATACGGGAAGTCTGCCCCGGCCCGAGCAAGCTGACGGCGGCCGCCAGTGCCTTGTCGTCGCGCGTGCCGAACATGCGCGTGCTTTCCACCCCGGTGCGTGTTGGGGGCGACGTGTCATCCGGTGCAGGCAGGATCGCGGCGAGATGCTGCGCCAGATCTTCTTCGCGCAACGCCAGTCCCAACGTATCGTTACGAGCGGGATCCTGTGCCACGATCACGTCCGGCGTGATCCCGCGCGCCTGGATTTCGTGGCCATTGGGCGTGAAGTAGCGCGCCACCGTGATCTTGACGGCACTGTCGCTGGTCAGCGAAAAGATGCTCTGGATCGAGCCCTTGCCGAACGTGCGTGAGCCAAGCACGGTGGCGCGGCGGTGGTCCTGCAATGCGCCGGCCAGCAATTCGGCGGACGACGCCGACGCGCCGTTGACCAGCACGACCAGCGGCACGGTTCGCGCCCATGTCGGCAGGTCGGCCAGTACGTCCGGCTCGTCTGGCCGCTGGTAGAACCGCGGATTGACCGTGACGGTGGCTTCGGCAGCGGCAGCGGCAGCGGCAGCGGCAGCGGCAGCGGCAGCGGCTTCGGCTTCGGCTTCGGCTTCGGCAGCAGGATCAGCAGCGGTGGCACGCCCGCGCGCCGAAAATAATGGCGTCCCCGCCGGCAGGAATGCCCCGGCCACGCCGACCGCGGCCGATACCAGGCCGCCCGGATCATTGCGCACGTCGAGCACAATGCCGCGCGGCGCCCCGCTTGCATCGAGCGTTTTCAAGGCCGCAACCAGGTCGTGCGCGGTGCGCCCTTCGAATGCCGACACCTGGATCCACGCGACGCCGTTTGGCATCGCACGTGTCGTGACGGTCTGCGCCAGCAACGCGGCCCGGTGCAGCCTGGCGGTACGAACGGCGCCGCTGCCGCCCCGCCGGTACCCGATGTCCAGCGCGCTGCCGGGCACGCCGCGCATGCGGCGCGCAATCTCAGGCAAGCGCATGCCAGAGAGCGTCGCACCGTCGATCGAGGCGATCGTATCGCCCGGCTCGATGCCGGCCAGGTACGCCGGTGAGCCTGCGGTGACCGCCGTTACCGCCATGTCCGCGGCGGCGAAGTCGACACTGATGCCGATGCCGGTGTACTCGCCAGCCTCGTCCTTGCGGACGGCATCGAGTTCGTCCTTGTCCAGAAAACCCGAGTGCGGGTCGAGCGAGGCGAGCATGCCGGCGATCGCCCCTTCGAGCAGCTTCTTGTCGTCCGGCGCTTCGACGTACCGGGTTTTTACCAGGGCATAGGCCGAGAGCAAGGCCTGGAATTCGGCAGCGGGAACCACGACCGGTTCGCCTGCCCGGCAAGTGCTTGCGGCGACAAGGGGAAAGAGAAGGCAAAGAATGGTGGCGTGAAGTCGTTTCATGCGTCGGTGTCCTTGATGATCGACCGATTCTCTGCTGACCAGGTGTTGTGTGCGGTTAAGCGCTTGTAAGCAGGTGTAAGCAGGCGCTGTGCAGATCTGCGTTCAGCGCTGGCGCATCAGCGGCATTCTCAGAACAGGTCCAGCTGCCCTGCCCCCTGAGCAGCGCCACGGCGTGTCGTCGCGGGCACGACCACCGGTCGCCGGAATTGCGAGCGATCGAGCCGCCCGAAGCGCCCGCGCAAGGATTTGAAGCCAAGGCGCTCGACTGCTTTTTCAAAGCGCTGACGGATCAGGTCGGCCCACACGCCGTCACCATGCATGCGCTGTGTAAAATCGGCATCGTAATCCTTGCCGCCTCGCATTTCGCGAATGCGGTTCATCACCCGCTGCGCGCGGTCCGGAAAATGCGCCTGCAGCCACTCCTGGAACAGCGGATTGACTTCGTGTGGCAGCCGCAACACCGTGTAGTGGGCGCCGACCGCGCCGGCGTCGCGCGCCGCTTCAAGGATGCGTTCGATCTCGGGCTCGGTCACGAACGGGATAATCGGCGCAACACTCACACTGACGGGAATGCCGGCATCGGTCAGCGTGCGGATCGTGCGCAGACGGCGCATTGGCGCGGCCGCGCGCGGCTCGAGCGTGCGCGAAATCTGCGCGTCGAGTGTCGTGAGCGTCACCGCCGCGCAGGCCAGGTTGTTGGCCGCCATCGGCGCGAGCAGGTCGATGTCGCGCTCGATCAGCGACGCCTTGGTGATCAGGCCAAGCGGGTGGCGGCATTCGGACAATACCTCCAATACCTGGCGCGTGATCTGACGCTCACGCTCACAAGGCTGGTAGGCGTCGGTGTTCACGCCAATGGCGATGTGTTCGGGGACGTAGCCGGGCTTGGCGAGTTCGCGCCGCAGCAGTTCGGGAGCATTCACCTTGGCGAAGAGCCGGGATTCAAAATCAAGGCCCGGCGACAGGCCGAGATAGCTGTGCGTGGGCCGCGCGAAGCAATAAATGCAGCCGTGCTCGCAACCCCGGTAGGGATTGAGCGACACGCTGAACGGAATATCGGGCGACGTGTTGCGCGACAGGATCGTCTTGGCGAACTCGTCGGTGACCACCGTCTTGAACGCAGCCGATTCACCGGTCGACCCGGCAGCCGATTCAGAATCGGCATCAGACCAGCCGTCGTCAAAGCGCTCGCGGCCGTTCACCTCATAGCGCCCCTGCAGGTTCGACACCGCACCACGCCCCTTGCGTGCAACGCGCGGCGGCACCAGCATGACGTGTTCTTCTATCCGCTCGCGGCGGATGGGCTCATCGGTGTCGATCATGGCCGCTGCTCCATACTGTATGTTTATACAGTATATTACGCCGCTGCCTCACCAAATTCAAGCCGCTAGTTGTGCGGACGGGCGAAGGTCGCCAGATAGTTCACGCTCGTATCGCTGCACCATGAGGCCCGATGCAACACCGGCAGGTAACGCATGCCGCGCAAGTCGACCCGCTGCAGCCCGGCCCCGGTGGCGGCAGCCAGCATCTCGGCGGGTTTGACGAAGCGGTGCCACTGGTGTGTACCGCGCGGCAGCACGCGCAACACGTACTCCGCTGCCACGATGGCCAACAGATAGCTCTTCCAGGTACGGTCGATCGTCGACGCCAGCAGCAGACCACCGGGCGCCACGCGCCGAGCCACCTCTTCGATAAAGGCGTCGGGGTCGGCCACATGCTCGGCCACTTCGAGCGCCAATACGACGTCGAAGCGTTCATCGGGCTGCAGGACAGTCTCCAGTTCGCCCAGGCGATATTCGACTACTGCGCCGCTGGCGTCGGCGTGGCGTTGCGCCGCCGCCAGGTTGCCGGGAGAGGCATCGATGCCAACCACCTGCGCGCCACGCAGCGCCAGCGGTTCGGACAGCAGCCCGCCGCCGCAGCCGACGTCGAGGATGCGCAGGCCCGCCAGCGACATATCGGCGCGACCGAAATGCGAGGCCATGCGCGCCAGCAGATAAGCCTGGCGCAGCGCATTCGTGACATGCAACGGCCGCATCGGTCCGTTCGGGTCCCACCATGTAGCGCCGAGTCGGTCGAAGCGGGCGATTTCGTCTGCAAGCGCGCTCATGTCCGGTCCCCTTTCGCAGCAGCGGTCACCAGCGCGGCCAACGCGCGGCCTGAGCGCCAGGCGCCTTCCACACCGCCGCCGGCAAGGGCATCGCCGCACACGCCAAGCCCCATTTCCGCGTCCCACCAGGCACCAGCGGCCTGCCCGTCACCGGGCGCCGCTGCCAGCGTTGCATACAGCCAGCGATGCACGGCCGCGAAGCGCCAGGCCAGGGCTCCACCGACACAATCGGCAAGCGCCGCCTGCAGCATCGCCTGCACCTGGTCGGGCGGCGTGTCCAGATGCGCGCCGGTCCAGTCGGGCGTTGCGTGCACCACCCACTGGGCCTGCCCCGCCAGCACTGTGCGCGCCGGCTTGGCATCGTTGCGCACCACCAGCGCCAACGGGCCGGATGCGGGCAGCGCCAGGTCCCAGTCACAGCCCGTTGCGGGCGCATCGGTTGTGCCCATCAAGACCCAGACGGGCAACATCGGCACGGCCTGCGCGCTCGCGGCCCAATCCGGGCGATGCACGCCCAGCAGCGCGGCCGCCTGTTGCGGCGGGATGGCCAACGCCACGGCATCGAAGCCATCGGCCAAGGTCACACCGGCACTCTCCAGAGACCACGTTGCGCCGCTGCGCCGCACGCCATCCACCGTGCACAGGGTATGCAACGGCAGGTCCTTCAACAACGCGCGGCACAGGGCCGGCATGTCGGGCGTGGCAACCCAGAACGCGCCGCCAGGCAGGGCTGCGGCATGCGCCAGCCGCGGCGTCCAGCGCGCCAGCAGACCGGCGCGCTGCCCCTGCTCGACGAAACCCAGGAAGTCGGCGCCCGTGGCAGCAAAGCACGGCGTCCCGTGATCCAGACCCAGCATGGCGTCGGCGCCAGCGACCGACGTTACACGCCTGGTCGACATGCGCCCGCCAACGCCGCGCGACTTGTCGAACACCTGCACCGCATGCCCGGCATCGGCCAGCGCGCGCGCACAGGCGGCCCCGGCAATGCCGGCTCCGACCACCGCCACCCGTAGGCTCGTACCACTCATCGCTTGCTGCCGCGGCCGCGCCACAGCGGCCTCATGGCCAGGAACAGGCGATAGGCCGGCTCCAGCAACGCCAATGCGAGCCTGGACCCCAGCAGGCGCCCAAGCCAGGCCCAGCGCGGCAGGGAACGCCACAGCAGGGTGAATGCCTCCGCACCGCTGGCCAGGGTGCCATCGGGACGGCGCATGTGCAGGCGCGCCATAGCGGCCTCGCGGTTCAGTCCCGGGCCAAGCGCCTCGGGTGTGCAGTGGGCGACGTCGACCCAGCACACCTGGTCGGCTCCGTCCTGACGCTGATAGAGGGCGATCTCGCGGGTGCATACCGGGCAGCCGCCGTCGTAGTACACCGTGGGGGAGGTTGAGGATTGTTCTTGCATGATTTGATCATACAGGAAACAGGTCAAAATGCGGTTCACCGTCACGGGTGTTTCGGTTTAATGCCCCGCTAAACGGTTCACGTCCTGTTCATTAGATCTGCTTGCATTGCATGCGCGTGATCCTGTGGCTCAAGCACGCACGTAGGCCGCCTGTTGTGCGACAAACCCGTCGAAGGCGTCGAGCAGCGGGCTGAAGCGCCCGGGCGCGCCTTCCAGCTGACCCAGCGCCTGCGCAGCCGCTTCCAGGCTCGACAGCTGATGCGGCGCGTGCGCCTTGCGGATGCGGTAGTTCGACGGCGCCACGTCCGTCAGGCCCAGCCGCGGCAGCCGTTGCAGCGCCGGGTTCAGGTACAGCATCTTGCGGCTCTTGCGCCAGGTGGCGTCGAGCAGCACCAGCCGCAGGGCCTCGGCAGGCAGTGCCGGCATCGGCGGCGGCATCGGCAAGCCCGCGTCGCCCGGCGTGGCCGGATACAGCAACACAGGCGTGCGCCCATCCGCATGCAGCAGGCTGTCGAGCACCCCGGCATCGAACGCTTCGCCGGTCGCCATCACGCTGCCGGTGACGCACAGGTGCAGCAAGCGCGCGCTGTTCTTGGCGTTGCCCACTTCCAGCGGATGCTGCAGAATCAGCAAGTGCGCCTGCGCCTGCACCGGTGTGATCCAGCGACAAATGCAGGCCGACTGCGCCCGCAAGCACCTCTCACAGACAGCGCGCTTCAAGCCAGCCACATCTGTCACGGTGCCGGCGTCCAGCCACCGCCCAGCGCCCGGTACAGATCGACATGCGCAGCCAGCAAACTCGTGCGCAGTTGCAGCGCGGCGAGATCGGCACTGAACGCCGTACGCTGCGCGTCGAGCTCTTCCAGATACGACGCGTAGCCGTTCGTGTAGCGGTTGTGGGCCACGCGCAGCACTTCGCCGGCCGCCGCGCGGCGCGCCTCGGCTTCCACCAGTTGCCGCTGCAAGCCATCGATCGACGCCAGGGCATTCTCGGTCTCGGCAAACGCGGTGCGCACCACGGATTCATAGCCATAGATGGCGCGGTCGCGCACCGTGCCGGCGATCTCGGCCTGGGCACGCAGGCGGCCCGCGTCGAACAAGGGCGCAAGCACGCTGCCGCCGATGCTCCACAATTCCGTCGGCGAGCGCAGCAATTGCGAGATACCGCCCGCCCCTGCCCCGAGCGATGCCGTCAGCCGGATCGACGGCAGCAGCGCATCGCGCGCGACCGCCAGGCTGGCATCGGCCGCCGCAACGGCCTGCTCGGCCTGGGCGATGTCGGGCCGGCGCCGCAGCAGTTCGGATGGCAGGCCGGCGCCCGGGGTCGGTTCACGCAGCGACAGCAGATCGGTACCGCGGACGATCGCGCCCGGGCTCGCGCCCAGCAGCAGATTCAATGCCTGCTCCTGCTGCGCTACCTGCCGCTCCAGCTGCGGCACGGTGCCGGCCGTCGCGTGCAATTCGGCCTCGGCCTGCGACATTTCCAGGCGCGAGCTGTAGCCCACCTCGAACTGGTGACGCGCCAAGTTGTACGAGCGCTCGCGCGAGGCCAGCGTGGCCTTGGCCAGCGCCAGCTGGGCGTCCAGGCCCAGCAAGTTCAGGTAGCCCGACGCCGTATTGGCCGCCACCGCCAGCGCCGCTGCTTCCAGCGCCGCCTCCTGCGACAGCGCTTCGAACCGCGCCGCCTCGACGGTGTTCGCTACACGGCCAAACAGGTCCAGCTCGTAGCTGGCCTGCACGGCGCCCACGAGCGACGTCGATTCGACCGGCGTGCCCTGCGGGCCGATGGCGCGCGCCCGGGTCGGCGCCAGCGACAGGTTCAGTGCCGGCAGACGCGCGCTGTCGGCCACGCGAATGCGCGCCTGGTATTCCTGCAGCCGCGCGCGGGCGACCTTGAGGTCGCCATTGTTCGCCTGCGCCTGTTGCACCAGGGTGTCCAGCGCCGGATCGCCGAATGCGCGCCACCAGTCGCGCTCGACGCTGGCATTCGCGCCGGGCAAGGTCGTGCGCCACGCCATCGGCACCGTCACCGAGGACGGCGGCGCCGGCTGCGGCGCCATTGCGCAGGCGGCCAACAGGAGTGGCGCCGCCAGAACCACCAAGCGCCGCTTCACCGCTGCCCCGCGTTCGCCGTGGTGGCAGCAGCCGTATCGATCGTCGTCACCACCGACATCCCGGGCCGCAGGCGGTTGGCCAGCGGCTGGTTCGGGTCGATGCTGATGCGCACCGGAATCCGCTGGGCGATCTTGACATAGTTACCGGTGGCGTTGTCCGGTGCGATCACCGAAAACTCCGAGCCGGTGGCCGGCGCGATGCGCTCGACGTGACCGCGCAGCTTGGCGCCGCCCAGTGCATCGACACTAAAACTGACCGGCTGGCCAACGGCCACGCCCGCCATCTGCGTTTCCTTCAGGTTGGCGATGATCCACATCTGGTTCGGCACCAGTGCAGTCAGCTGCGCACCCGCATTGACGAAGGCACCCTGGCGCACGGTCACCTGCCCCAACTGGCCGTCGCGCGGCGCGGTGATGTTGGTGTTGGCCAGGTCGATCTCGGCCAGCTTGACGGCCGCTTCGGCGCTGGCGACCGCCGCTTCAAGGGCAGCGCGGTTGACGCCGACCGACGCCAGGTTCTGGCGGGCGATCTCGACCGAGGCACGCGCCTGGTCGCGGCTGGCCGCTGACTGGGCGCGGGTAGCGCGCGCAGCGTCGAGTTCGCGCGCCGACAGCGAACCGTCGGCCGCCAGCTCTTCCACGCGGCGCAGGTCGGCGCTGCTGCGCCGGGCCTGGGCTTCGTTCGAGGCCAGCAGCGCCTGGTTCTGCGCGATGGTGGCGCGGGCACTGGCGTTCGTCTGCGCGAAGTTGGCCAGCGCCGCCTTGCGGTTGGCCAATTCGGCCCGTGCCTGCGCCAGGCGCTGGATCGGAATCCGGTCATCGATGCGCAGCAGCAGCTCGCCCTTCTTGACGGTCTGGAAATCCTGCACGCGGACCTCGGTCACGTAGCCGCTCAGTTGGGGACTGATGATCGTCACCTGGCCGCGTACCAGCGCGTTCTCGGTCGCCTGCAACGTGCTGCGAAACGGCGGCAGGTTCCAGGCGTACAGCACGATCAGGATGCCGGCGAGCGCGATGGCGGCAAAGGCCAGCGCACTGAGGATGATCTTGCGCGTCGGGCGCGCGGGGGTAGGAACAGGTTCTGACATATCAATCGGTCACAGTGATGGGTGCGGGAATGTTATTGACAGGTGCGGCGGGTGTGGGTGCAGCAGCCGGCGCGGTAGCCGGAGGGTTGTAATGCATCCAGACAGCGTGCAGGAAGATCCAGGTCGCGCTCACGGCGGCGATCAGGGCGATCATCAGGAACACGTCGTTGTAGGCCAGGATGTTGGCTTCGCGCGTGGCGCTGGCAGCCAGCGACGCCAGGCTCTGGCGCGTGCGCGCCGCCGGGTCGGCCAGCAATTGCCCGGCCGCCGCCGCGCCGGACTGGATGCGCCCGGCCACCAGCGGATCGAGCAAGCTCAAGCCCTCGACGATCGACGACGAGTGGAATTTCTCGCGCATGATCTGGAACGTGCCGACCAGCGCCGAGCCGATCAGGCCGCCCAGATTCTGGGTCAGGCCGAACAGCACCGAGAAACTGATCAGGGCGCCGGGATTGCCGATCACGGTGACGATCATCGAAATCAGCGACGGCCCGATGAACAGCGTGCCGCCAAATGCCAGCAGACTCTGGCTCAGGTACATCTGCTCGACGCGTGTCTGGTTATTGGCATGCGCATCCATCCAGGCGCCCAGCGCCATCAGCACCAGCGCAATCACCTGCGGCGCCATCAGGTGCTTCACGTTGACGGTCAGGGCCGACACCACGATGCCGGCGACCGTGGCCGCCAGCACGCACAGGAACAGCGACTGCATCTGGTTATTGTCCAGTCCCACGGCGCGCAGGAAACCCACTGCGCCCACGCTCTGCTCGGACAGCACGATGCGCACCAGCAGCAGCGACAGCGCCACGCGCAGGATGCTGCGGTTGGTCAGCCAGCGCAGATTCAGCAGCGGGTTGGCCCGGTTGTGCTCGACGCACATCGCGGCCGCGAGCAGGAAGATCGACACCGCCAGCGCCACGCCGATCCACGCCTGCTCGGTCCACCAGAAGATGCGCCCGAACGTGAGCACCATGCACAGCAGCGCCATGCCCGGCGCAAACAACGCGAACGTGACGAAGTCGGTGGGGCGGAACGCCTTGATCCGGTCGCCCGGTGGCAACTTGAGCAGCAGCACGGCGCCCAGCGACACCAGCGCCAGGCCCAGCTCGAACATGTACAGGCCGCGCCACTCCGCAATGCGCAGCAGGTCACCCGAGAAAATATAGGCCAGCGGCAGCGCCAGCTGAGCGGTGCCAAGCGAGATCGCGATGCCTTTCAGGCGCCACTCCTTCTTAAACCCCTGCAACGTGTAATACAGGCCAAGCGGACTGACGGCGGCGGCCAGCATGCCGTGGGCGGCGCGCACGGCGATGGCCGAGCCGAGATCGTTGACGAACAGGTGGGCCAGCGTGACCAGCGCGTACAGCACCAGGAAGCACTCGGTGAACAGGCGCAGGCCGAACTGTTGCCGGAATTTCACCAGCAGCAGGTTCATCGACGCATTGGCCATCACGTAGGCGGCTGGCAGCCAGGCCGTTTCGGTCTGGTAGGCGCCCAGCACGCCCTGCAGATTGATCAGGTTGACGGCGACCAGCGCGTTGCCCAGGCCGCCCGTGATCGTGACGAGGATGCCGACCGCCAGATAGGCCAATCGCAGCTTTGTCGTGTGCGCTGGCGTGGACGGAGAGCCGGGCAGCATCGGCTTTTCGTCGGGTGCCCATTCGCGTGGCGCGTACTTGCTCATCCTGCTGTTTCACCGTAATTGTCAGGCTCGCTATCTTACGCCTTTGCTCGACTTCACGTCGGATGACGCTTTCGCCACACCCGCAACATTTAATGCAAAAGTTGGCCAATCGGATATTGCCCTACGGATTTATTGGCCCTAGACTCAGATTGTGCCGTACGGAAATAGTTTCGTAAGGCAGCATTTCCAGAGTCAGCCATGTCGAACATCCACGCCATTCGCACCCTGATCTCCGCTTCGCTTGCCGCGCTGGCCATGCTGCCGTCACTCGGCTTCTCGCAGGCACTGCCGGCACCTAAGCCCGTCACCAGCATGCTCGACTACCGGATGAACGAGCGCGTCATCCAGGTGCCGGCCGGGCCAGATGACGTGCTGCTCGAAACCACCGTTTTTCAGCCCGATGGCGCCGGACCCTTCCCGCTGATCGTCATCAACCACGGCAAGGACCCGGGCCGCCCGAGCCTGCAGTCGCGCGACCGCTTCTATCATATGGCGTCCGTGTTCGTGAAGCGCGGCTACGCGGTGATGGTGCCGATGCGCCAGGGCTTTTCCAAGTCGGGCGGACGCTACCGCGATCGCGGCTGCGACATGACGGCCAATGGCTACACCCAGGCCGAAGACATCCGCGCCACCCTCGCCTATGCCCGCCAGCAACCGTGGATCGACGGCGGGCGCATGATCGTGGCCGGCCAGTCGTACGGCGGGCTGGCCGCCATCGCATTGGGCACCGAGGCGCTGCCGGGCGTGCGCGGCCTGATCAATTTTGCGGGCGGCTTGCGCGACGACAGCAACCGCTGCGCGTGGCGTTCGCAACTGGTGGCGGCCTTTGCCGACTACGGCGCCAAAGCAAAAGTCCCGAGCCTGTGGATGTACGGCCAGAACGATTCGCTGTTCGGCCCGGAGCTGGCCAGCCGCATGCACGCCGCCTATGCCGCGGCCGGTGGCCGTGGGCGCCTGGTTGAATTCCCCGCCTTCAAGCGCGACGCGCACGGCATGCTGGCCAGCCGCGACGGCGAAAAAGTCTGGCTGCAAGATACTGAACAGTTCCTGCGCGAGATCGGGATGCCGACCGCCGTCGTGGTCGACATCCCTGCCCCGCCCAGCCCGGCGCGCACCGATTACGCACGGGTCGACGATATCGCCGCCGTACCGTTCCTGTCCGAAACCGGCCGCCGCGCCTACCGCGATTACCTGACCAAGATGACGCCGCGCGCGTTTGCCGTGTCGAGCAGCGGCGGCTGGACCTGGGCCGAAGAAGGCGAAGATCCGGACGGACGCGCACTGGCGACCTGCTCGGCCAAGAGCAAGGAGCCGTGCCGGCTGTACTCGGTCGACGACTATGTGGTCTGGCATGACGAGCGCATCGACCGGGCCGAGAAAGCGGCAGCCACGGCGGCGCTGATGCCGGCGCCGAACCCGATGGCCGACTCCGATCCGACGACGTCGGTGGGCAGTACGACCGCGCGCTGATCGCAGGCTTGTCAAGCGGCCTGCGCAGTTCTTCCTGCATGAGTTCGCTTTACTGTGCGTCGGGTCGATCCAGCGCAAACCGCTGCTTGGTGATGCATCAGACAATGCGGCTGTCGCATTGTCCGGAGCATCTCCATGGTTCGTCTCGTCCACGCCTGCGCTGCCGCACTCCTCGTATTCGTCTTCGGCCTGCTGGCTGCCCCCGCCGCCACAGCCGCGAACAACGATCCTGTCGTGCTGGTACACGGCTTTCTGGGCTTCGGCCCCGACGAATTCCAGAAGAGCGGCTTCAACTACTGGGGCGGCTACGGCGACATCGCGGCGCACATGCAGGTCTACCGCGGCCCGCACACGGTCGTTGCCGCCGCCGTCAGCCCCATCGCGTCGAACTGGGACCGCGCCGCCGAGCTGTATGCCCAGATCAAGGGCGGCTGCGTCGACTACGGCAAGGCGCACGTTGCCGCACAGGGCGTGCCCGGTCAGGTGCAAAAGCCGCCCGGCAAATGCTGGGCGGCCGACCCACGCGACAATCCGCACGCGTATCCGCCGGCGCTGTACCCGCAATGGGGCCGTGACCATCCGATCCACATGATCGGCCACAGCCAGGGCGGCACAACCATCCGCGCCCTGATCCAGCTGCTGGAGCACGGCGCAATGACGGACGAAGGCGATGGCGCACTGTTCAAGGGCGGCAAGACGGGCTGGATCCGCAGCGCGACGAGCATCTCGGCGCCGCACAATGGCACCACGCTCAGTGACGCGGTCTTCAATATCCTGCCCAATGTGCCCATCGTGCTGCGCGACATCCTGCGCAACCGGGCTGCCAGCTGGGAGCTCGCGCCGGACGGCGCCCGCGAATTCAACCGGTGGGCGCTCACTTCGCCCAGCGTCTACTATTTTTCAGTTGCTACCCTCGCCACCGCCAGCGGCAGCTGGTGCTGCAACGGCACCGACCGCGCGATCGCACCGATCCAGACGACGGCGTTCCAGTACGCGCGCACCGACATGATGCCCTACTTCAAATCGTTCGCCGGCGAGTGGATCGTGCCCTCGCCCGCCCAGCGCGGCATGGGCAGCTACACCGTCAATGTGCCAAACCGGGTGCGCATCGACAGCGACTGGTTCCCGAGCGATGGCGTCGTCAACACGGTCAGCATGCGCGCACCTGGCGGGCATCCGGTGCGCGACTACAACGGCACGGCGCTGCGCGGAGCGTGGAACTTTCTCGGCAACTACCCGGGATACGACCACTTCGACATCCTGAACTGGCCCAATCAAGGGCCATCGGCTGATCCCCTGTACGACCGGATCAGCGACATTATCTTTGCGCTGTAGCTCAGGATGACAATACCTCCGCGGCTAGTTGTCCTGTGTAGGGTGGGCGGGTTTCCCGCCCACGCGTTCAACCTGCCATCGCAGACTGCTACGCGAGTCACGGTGAAAGCACCTCGTCAGGCCGGTGGATGCGCACGATCTGCAAGCCGTCGGGCTGGTCCACCAGCATGCACAGCTTGCCGGTGCGCTTGCAATGGTCCTGCACGCGCCAGTAGTCGCCGTGGCTCATGCAGCCGGTCTGGCAGATCACCAGATCGGCGGCCTGCAAGCTCGCTTCCAGGTCCGCCGCGACGCCAGCTGGCGTATGCCCCGGATGGCTCGCGCTGCCCTTCCGCACGGCAAGCTCACGGCGCTGCAGCGTGCGCATCAGGTCATGCACGCGCGCCTGCAGCGCAGCCACCTGGCGGCCCAGCGCGACGCGCCGGCCGAGACCCGGCAGCGCCGCATCAAGGGCGGCGCGGTCTTCGCGTTCCCAGGCAAGCGCCGTCGCAGCGCGGATCGTCGCGCCCCGCGCGCGGATCAGCTGCGCTTCCATGGCGGCGATGCGCGCGGCCTGCGCCTGCAGCAGCACACTGCAGCGCGCCTGCGCGTCTGCATGTGCCCGCAGCAACGTCACGTGTTCGCCAGCCAAGCCGTCGGCTTCCCGGTATGCAGCCATCTGCGCCTCCTGTTCCTGAACCAGGACCCATCTTAAATGAGAACAATTCTCATTTCAAGCGCGCGTCGACGCGGGGACAAATCGTGACATCGCGATTTGACAACACACTTTCACGTTACAATATGGCCCTGCTCACCTGTGCATTACCCCAAAGGCCCATGACCCAGGCATCCCCCGACCAACTCGACATTTCCAGCTGCGCCAGCGAACCGATCCGCACGCCCGGAAGTATCCAGCCACACGGCTTCATGCTGACGCTGTCGCCTGCACTCGACGTGTTGCAGGCGAGCGCGAACCTGCTCCCGCTGGCGGGTCTGGCACCGGAAGCAGCGCTTGGCCTGCCGGTGGCGGCCGTCATCGGCAAGGCCTGTGGCGAGCGCATGGCACGCGAACTGGCCAGCGACACACTCGGCCAGCGCCCGATGTATCTCGGTACCGTTACGCTCGACAATGGCCGCCATTTCGATGTGCTCGGCCACGTCTGGGATGGCCTGGTGATCGCCGAATTCGAAACCGTCGAGCGCGCCGAGCCGGCCGACTTTCGCCACCTGTACCCGCTCATTACCGACTTTCTCGCCAGGGTCGGCGAACACGCCTCCATCACCGCGCTGACCGATCTGGCCGCACGCCACGTGCGCTCGGTCACGGGCTACGGCCGCGTGATGGTGTACCGGTTCGACCCGAGCGGCCACGGCCGCGTGGTGGCCGAAGCCAAAGCACCCGACTACAAGTCATACCTGGGCCAGGCATTCCCGGCCAGTGACATCCCGTCGCAAGCGCGCGAGCTGTACACGCTTTCGCCGATCCGCGTGATCCAGGACGCCAATTACGAGGCCGAGGCACTCGTCCCGGCCGAGAATCCGGCCAGCGGCGCGCGCAACGACCTGTCGTTCGCCGCGCTGCGCAGCGTCTCGCCCGTGCACCTGCAGTACATGCGCAATATGGGCACACTGGCCTCGATGTCGGTCTCGCTGATCGTACGGGGCAAGCTGTGGGGCCTGATCGCATGCCACAACGCCACGCCGTGCCCGGTGTCCGTTGAAAAACGCACGGCCTGCGAGCAGCTGGGCCAGATCCTGGCCCTGTGCATCGAAAGCCGCGAAGACAGCGCCGAGCTGCAGTTCCGGCTCGACGTGCGCCGCATCATGGTCGAGGTGCTCGGTCGTCTCACCAAAGGCACCGACTTCGTCGACAACCTGAGCGGCGTGTTCGGCGAGCTGCTGCGCTTTGCGCGTGCCGGTGGCGTGGCCGTCGTCGTCGACGACCGCATCCTGACCTACGGCGACACGCCCGATGAAGCAGCCATCCGCGACCTGTCGACGTGGCTCGCCGTGCATGGCCACACCGAAGTCTTTCATACCGACGAACTGGCCGCCGTGTACCCGCCGGCCAAGGCATTCATCCAGAATGCCAGCGGTTTGCTGGCGCTGCCGATCTCGCGCATCCACCAGCATTACCTGCTGTGGTTCCGGCCCGAGCTGGTGCAGACCGTCGAATGGGCCGGCAATCCGCACGAGAAGGAAGCCAGCGCCGGCACGCCAGGACAACTGACGCCGCGCCAGAGCTTTGCCACCTGGCGCGAAACCATCCACGGCCACAGCCTGCCGTGGCACGCCGCCGAAATCGAGATGACCACCGAGTTCCGCACGGCGCTGCTGGGCATCGCGCTCGAGCGCGCCGAGCAGATGGCCGAACTGGCTGAAGAACTGGGCCGCGCCAACAAGGAACTCGAAGCGTTTTCGTATTCGGTCTCGCACGACCTGCGCGCGCCGCTGCGCCACATCGCCGGCTTTTCCGACCTGCTGCTCGAATCGGCCGGCAGCGAAGACGTGGCGCTGCGCCAGCGCTTTTTAAAGAACATCAAGGAATCGGCGCGCCTGGCCGGCAAGCTGGTCGACGATCTGCTGTCGTTCTCGCAGATGGGCCGCGCCGCGCTGCGCCCCACCAGCATCGACATGACCGACCTGGTGTCGGGTTGCATCGACAAGCTGGGCCTCGAGATCGGCCAGCGTCGCGTCGACTGGCACATCGACCGCCTGCCGGTCGTGCAGGGCGACCCGAGCTTCCTGCACCTGGCGATGTTCAACCTGCTGTCCAATGCCGTCAAGTTCACCAACGGGCGCGACCCGGCCGTGATCCGGATCTGGGCCGAGGATGCCGGCGACGACATCGCGTTCCATGTGGCGGACAACGGCGCCGGCTTCAACCGCGACTACGTGCACAAGCTGTTCGGCGTGTTCCAGCGCCTGCACCGGATGGAAGATTTCCAGGGCACCGGTATCGGCCTGGCCAATGTGCGCCGTATTATCGAACGCCACAACGGCCGCGTCTGGGCCGACTCGATCCTGGGTGAAGGTGCAACGTTCTCCTTCACCCTCCCCAAACAAGCCATCACAGAACAAGGCACCCATGCTTAAGCCCATCCTCCTGGTAGAAGACAATCCCCACGACCTGGAGCTCACCCTCATCGCCCTGTCGAAGAGCCAGTTGGCCAACGAAGTCGTGGTCGCGCGCGACGGCGCCGAGGCGCTCGACTATCTGCACCGGCGCGGCGAATTCGACGGTCGCCAGCTCGGCAATCCGGCCGTGATCCTGCTCGACCTGAAATTGCCGAAGGTCGATGGACTCGAAGTGCTCAAGGAAATCCGCACCACGGCCGAGCTACGGTCGGTGCCGGTGGTGATGCTGACGTCGTCCAAGGAAGAACAGGACGTGATCCGCAGCTACGAGCTGGGTGTGAATGCGTATGTGGTCAAGCCGGTCGATTTTAATGAATTCGTGCGCGCGATTGCCGACCTGGGGATCTTCTGGGCGGTGCTCAACGAGCCGCCGCCAGGCTCGCACCGTTACATCAAGCCGAAGTGACTGGCCGTTTGCGGCTTGCCTGAGGCGCGCCGCGAGCGACGTAGCAAATGACGGATGCGCGCACTGAGCGCGTCCGGATGGTAAGGTTTCTGCAGCAGGTGGACTGACGCGTCCAGCTTGCCTTCGTGGGTCAGCACGCCTTCGGCGTAGCCTGACGTGTACAACACTTCGCACTCCGGCAGATGACGGCGCACGATCTCGCCCAGTTGCAGGCTCGACAGCGGTCCCGGCATGATCACGTCGGTAAACACCAGGTCGATATGCCGGCCTTCTTCCACCAGCGCCGCCGCGCTGGCCGCATCGCGCGCTTCCAAGACGTCGTAGCCCAGCGCCGACAGGATGCCGCAGGTCGATGAGCGCACGTCGTCTTCGTCCTCGACCACCAGAATGGTTTCCAGGCCGCCCGTCAGCGACGGGTGCACGGCTGTCTCTGCTTGCTCGGCCGGGATCGCGGTACTACGTGGCAGATAGATGCGCACGCTGCTGCCCTTGCCCGGCTCGCTGCGCAGCACGATTTCGCCGCCCGACTGCTTGACGAAACCATACGCCATCGACAGCCCCAGACCCGTGCCCTGGCCCGTCGGCTTGGTGGTGAAGAACGGTTCGAACGCCCGGCGCAGCACGTCGGGCGGCATGCCCTTGCCCGTATCGGCGATCTCGAGCATCACGTAATCGTTGTGCGGCACGTCGGGCGGCAAATCGTCGTCGGCGGCAGCATTGACGGCGCGGATGGTCAGCGTGCCGCCATCGGGCATTGCGTCGCGCGCATTGATGACCAGGTTCAGCAGCACGTTGTTGAGCTGGTTGGGATCGACCATGGTGCTGCCCAGCTCGGGTGCGACCTCGGTTTCGACCCGGGTGCCGGCGCCAAGAACACGGCGCGCCATGTCGTCGAGCTCACGCACCAGATGGGTGGGATCGATGACGACTGACTGCAGCGGCTGGCGCCGTGCAAAGGCCAGCAGGTGCGCGGCCAGCTTGGCGCCGCGCTCGACGCCCGACAGCGCCATCTCGACGCGCGTGCGCGCGGCGTCATTCAGGTTGCCAACCATCTTCAGCAATTGCAGATTGCCGCCGATGATTTGCAGGACGTTGTTGAAATCGTGGGCCACGCCGCCGGTGAGCTGGCCGATCGCTTCCATTTTTTGCGCCTGGTGCAGCGCCAGCTGGCTCGCCGCCAGTTGCTCCTGGCTCAAGCGCAGCGATGCGAAGGCTTCGTCGCGCTCGCGCCGCGCAACGCAGGCGCCGCTGTGATACCGCACACGCGCCACGAGCTCGCGCGGATCGGGCCACTTGACCATGTAGTCGTTGGCGCCGATGGCAAAGGCCTTGGCCTTGGTATCGGGGTCGTCTTCGGAAGAGAGCAGGATGACCGGCACGTCATGCGTGTCCGGATGCGCGCGCAGCATGGCAATCACATCAAAGCCATCCAGACCGCCAGGCATGCGCAAATCGACGATCACCACCGTCGCGGCGACATCGCGCGCAACCTCGACGGCACGCGCCGGGCTGGACTCATATCGGAGCTGATGACCAACACAGCTTTTGAGGCCATGGGCGATGATGTCCTGAGCAAACGACTCATCGTCGATCAACAGCACGGAACAAACGGTGGAGTTGTCTTCGATCATTACAAACTGCGTCGCTTTCAGGGCTGGAGGGGTAACGTGCTGCGCGAGAATTCGGGGTTAATTCTACACTAATACCATTTAACAAGGGTTCGTCCCGCTTGGTATCATTCTGGCAAACACGGGTCAAGACTTGTGCGGTAAAAAATCGCCCTGCATATAGCGCGCATGCCACATCACCAAGCCACGACCACGCCCGATGATCCCTGCCCGTTGTGCGGACGGCCGCTGGGAACGGAGCACGTCGACCGCCATCACCTGATCCCGAAGACGTTCAAGGGGCGCGACCAGTACCCGATCCACAAGATTTGCCACCGCAAGATCCACTCGGCATTCACCGAGCGCGAACTGCTGCAGACCTATCACACGTGGGAATCGCTGCGCGGGCATGCGGATATCGCGGCGTTCATCGCGTGGGTAGCGAAGAAGCCGGCGGGGTTTTATACGCGCACGTACACCGCGAACAAGAAGAAGGGGCGCTGACGGAATAACCGGCGCCGGAAATGCAAAAAGGGCCGCATTCGCATGCGGCCCTTCTCTTGTTCTGGCTCCCCGACCTGGACTCGAACCAGGGACCTGCGGATTAACAGTCCGTCGCTCTACCAACTGAGCTATCAGGGAATTGAGGCAATATTATAGCCGGGCATTTGCGGTTTGACCAGAGCCGTGTGTGAATCGGCTGGCCAGCCACTGCCAAAGGGCGCTTTTGCTATAGTCGCAGCTTCCCACCACCTCCTTGATCCCCGAACGACCATGACCATTTCACGCACCCTCGGCACCCCACTCTCCCCTTCCGCAACCCGCGTCATGCTGCTCGGCTCGGGCGAACTGGGCAAGGAAGTGATCATCTCGCTGCAACGACTGGGCGTCGAAGTGATCGCGGTCGACCGCTACCCGAACGCCCCGGGCCACCAGGTCGCGCACCGCGCGCACGTGATCGACATGACCGATGGCGCGGCGCTCGAAGCGCTGATCGCGCAGGAGCGCCCTCACCTCGTGGTGCCGGAAATCGAAGCGATCGCCACCGACAAGCTGGCCGAACTGGAAGCGGCCGGCGTCATCACCTGCATCCCGACCGCACGCGCGGCGCAACTGACGATGAACCGCGAAGGCATCCGCCGCCTGGCTGCCGAAGAACTGGGCCTGGCCACGTCGCCCTACCAGTTTGCCAGCAGCCTGGACGAGCTGCAGGCTGCCTGCGCTGCCGTGGGCTTTCCGTGCGTGGTCAAGCCGGTGATGTCGTCATCGGGCAAGGGCCAGTCGAAGCTCGATAGCGCGGATGATGTGGCCGCTGCCTGGGCTTACGCTGCCAGCGGCGGGCGTGTCGACGCCGGGCGCGTGATTGCCGAAGGCTTCATCGACTTCGATTACGAGATCACGCTGCTGACGGTGCGCTCGCTGGGCGCAGATGGCCAGGTCGTAACGAGCTTCTGCGATCCGATCGGGCACAAGCAGGTCCAGGGCGACTACGTCGAATCGTGGCAGCCGCATCCGATGCAGCCGCTGGCACTGGAGCGCTCGCGCGAGATCGCCGCCAAGGTCACCGGCAATCTGGGCGGACTGGGCGTGTTCGGCGTCGAGTTGTTCGTCAAGGGCGACATGGTGTGGTTCTCGGAAGTGAGCCCGCGCCCGCACGACACGGGCATGGTGACGATGGCCAGCCAGGTGCAGAGCGAGTTCGAACTGCATGCGAAGGCAATTCTCGGCTTGCCAGTAAACGTGGCCCTGCACGCGCCAGGCGCGTCGGCCGTGATCTACGGCCAGCTCGATGAAACGGGGATTGCGTTCGAGGGCGTGGCAGAGGCGCTGCAAGTGCCGGGCGCCGATGTGCGCCTGTTTGGCAAGCCAGAGTCGTTTGCACGGCGGCGCATGGGCGTGGCATTGGCCACGGCGGACGATATCACCACGGCGCGTGAACGTGCGTTGGCGGCAGCGGCGAAGGTTAAGCCGGTATCAGGCAAGTAAGCATCTACAGGCCCCAATACAAAAAGGGCCGCATTTGCATGCGGCCCTTCGTATTCTGGCTCCCCGACCTGGACTCGAACCAGGGACCTGCGGATTAACAGTCCGTCGCTCTACCAACTGAGCTATCAGGGAATTGAGGCCGCATTATACCTGCTGGTGTCGATTTCGCAAAATTTTCGAAAAGAAAAATCTAGCGAGGGATTCGCGCCAGCAAGCGTTTGAGCGTATCGATCACCAGTTCCGGCTCGGACAACTGCGGAAAATGCGCACTGCGCTCGGCCACGACCCGCTCACCCAACGGCGACAGGGCTGCCAGCGCCAGCTGCGAACGTTCGCGTTCACGCACCAGCGCCGTCGGCACCAGCCAGCGCGGCAAGCGTTTCGTCCCCGACAGCACCGTCACCGGCACGGGCGGAAATGCCGGCGCCTCGAGGATATCCCTGACGGTCTCGCGCTCGTTGCGCAGCTCGTCGAACGCATCGCGCGGCGACACGCGGTCGAGCAGCTTAACGAAGCCCCGCTGCAGCGCCGACTGGTATTGCTTGAGATTGTCAACGTCCTGCGGCGCCGTCGCCTCGATGAACAGCACGCCCGCCACCTCGTCGGCAAACTCGCGCGCGAACAGGTTGGCGTGCAGGCCGCCAAACGAATGCGCCACCAGCACGAACGGCGGCGGCACCTTGGCGAACTGCAGCAACAGACGCAGCTGCGCGACGACGGTCTCGCCGTACTGCGCTTCGGTCGGCTTCGGACTGCCGCCCGTACCGGGCCGGTCGTAGCTGAACACGGTACCCAGTGCCTCGATCTCGGGATACAGCTTGAACCAACCGTCGAGCGGGCCGCCGGCGCCGCCGATCAGCACGATCGAGGGGCTCCCCTGCCCAGCTCGTGCGAAGCGGAACATCTGTCCTTCGATCAGGGTGGCGTGGCTCTTGAGTGGTTGCTTCACGCGAACTCTCCAAAAAGACGACGTAACGCCGCATAACGAAAAAGGCCGCATCCTTCGATGCGGCCTTCTTGTATTCTGGCTCCCCGACCTGGACTCGAACCAGGGACCTGCGGATTAACAGTCCGTCGCTCTACCAACTGAGCTATCAGGGAATTGAAGCTGGCATTATATGGTTCATGAAACGTTTCTGTCAAATCAGAACAGGCGTTTCGTTTTCCATCTGCTGCTGCTCTCTTGCGCGCTTGCAGCGATCAAGAGAGCCAGGATTTTAGAGAACTTTGGCGATGGCGTCAACGACGCAATCGATGTTCGTCGAATTCAGTGCCGCCACGCAGATGCGGCCCGTGTCCACGGCGTAGATCGATTCGTCGCGCAGCTTGCCCACTTGCTCCTTGCTCAGGCCCGAGTACGAGAACATGCCGACCTGCTCGCGCACGAATTCGAAGTCGTGGCCCGGCGCCTTGGCCTTGAGCTTTTCGACCATCGCGCCGCGCATCTCGCGAATGCGCACGCGCATGCCGGCCAGTTCTTCTTCCCACAGCTTGCGCAGCTCAGGCGTTGCCAGCACAGTGGCGACAACCTTGCCGCCATGGGTTGGCGGGTTCGAGTAGTTGGTGCGCACGACGCGCTTGAGTTGCGACAGCACGCGCGTGGCTTCTTCGCTCGTGGTGGCCACGATCGACAGCGCGCCGACGCGCTCGCCGTAGAGCGAGAACGATTTGGAGAACGAGTTCGACACCAGCATCGCCATGCCGGTGGCGGCGAAGCGACGCACGACGGCGCCGTCTTCATCGATGCCGTTGGCAAAGCCCTGATAGGCCATGTCGAGGAATGGCACGAGATTGCCTTCCTGGACGGCAGCAATCACCTGATCCCACTGGTCTTGCGTCAGGTCGGCGCCGGTCGGGTTGTGGCAGCACGCGTGCAGGACGACGATGGAACCTGCCGGCATCGCCTTCAGGGCGGCCAGCATGCCGTCGAAATTCACGCCGCGGGTGGCCGCGTCGTAATAGGCGTAGTTATGGACGGTGAAACCGGCGCTCTCGAACAGCGCGCGGTGGTTTTCCCAGCTCGGGTCGCTGATGTACACGTCGGACGCTGGCAGGAAGCGCTTGAGGAAGTCGGCGCCGATCTTGAGTGCGCCGGTGCCGCCGATGGCTTGCACGGTCAGCGCGCGTTTCTCTTGAATTACCGGGCTGTCGGCACCAAATACCAGCTCTTGCACCGCTTTGTCGTACGCTGCCAGACCTTCGATCGGCAGGTAGGTCCGCGGCGTTGGCTGCTCCATCAGTTTCGCTTCCGCTTTCTGCACGCACTCGAGCAGCGGCACTTTGCCCTTGTCGTCATAATAGACACCCACGCCGAGGTTGATTTTCGCGGTGTTCGTGTCGGCGTTGAAGGCTTCGGTGATGCCCAGGATCGGGTCGCGTGGGGCCATTTCAATGGCACTGAACAGGCTGGCGGAGGCAGTGGAAGTCATCTGATAAACTCGGTTTTGTTGGCTGGATTGACAGCGGCGGGGTTTGCAATTGTATAGACAGCGGCCCCTGAACCTGCAGGGCCGCGAGCGGATTCTCATTCTAACAAAGGTCTGTAAGCATGGCTGAATTATCCATCGCAACTTCTCCCGAACCGACCGTCATCACGTTCCCGGATTCGCCGTTCAAACTGCACCAGCCGTTCGAGCCGGCGGGCGACCAGCCCACCGCGATCAAGGGGCTGATGGAAGGCATCGACGACGGCCTGATGTACCAGACGCTGCTGGGCGTCACGGGCTCCGGCAAGACCTACACGATGGCCAATGTGATCGCGCAGGCCGGCCGGCCCGCGATCATTTTTGCGCCGAATAAAACGCTGGCGGCCCAGTTGTATTCGGAGTTCCGCGAATTCTTCCCGCAAAACGCGGTCGAGTATTTCGTCTCGTACTACGATTACTACCAGCCTGAAGCCTACGTGCCGCAGCGCGACCTGTTCATCGAAAAGGACTCGTCGATCAACGAGCACATCGAGCAGATGCGCCTGTCGTGCACCAAATCGCTGATGGAGCGGCGCGACGTCGTCATCGTGGCCACCGTCTCGGCGATCTACGGTATCGGTAATCCGAACGAATACCACAAGATGATTCTGACGCTGCGCCACAAGGACAAAGTGGCCCAGCGCGACATCATCGCGCGCCTGATCCAGATGCAGTACACGCGCAACGAGATGGATTTCTCACGCGGCTCGTTCCGCGTGCGCGGCGACACGATCGATATCTTCCCGGCCGAGCACGCCGAGCTGGCAATCCGCGTCGAGATGTTCGACGACGAGATCGAATCGCTGCAGTTGTTTGATCCCCTGACGGGCCGCGTGCGCCAGAAGATCCCGCGCTTTACCGTGTATCCGGGTTCGCACTACGTTACGCCACGCTCGACGGTGCTGCGTGCGGTCGAGTCGATCAAGGCCGAGCTGCGCGACCGTCTCGAAGAGTTCCGCCAGCAAAACAAGCTGATCGAAGAGCAGCGTCTCGAGCAGCGCACCCGCTTCGACCTCGAGATGATGGCCGAGATTGGCTTTACGAAGGGCATCGAGAACTACTCGCGCCACCTGTCCGGCGCGATGCCGGGCGAGCCGCCGCCGACGCTGATCGACTACCTGCCGAAAGACGCGCTGATGTTCATGGACGAGTCGCACGTGATGATCGGCCAGCTCAACGCGATGTACAACGGCGACCGTTCGCGCAAGGAAAACCTGGTCGAGTACGGCTTCCGCCTGCCATCGGCACTGGATAACCGGCCGCTCAAATTCGTCGAGTTCGAAGGCAAGATGCGCCAGACGATTTTCGTCTCGGCCACGCCGGCCGAGTACGAACAGGGCCGCGCCGACAATGTCGTCGAGCAGGTGGTGCGCCCGACGGGCCTGGTCGATCCGATGATCATCGTGCGCCCTGCCCTGTCGCAGGTGGACGACCTGATGGGCGAGATCAACGACCGCATCGCCAAGGATGAGCGTGTGCTGGTGACAACGCTCACCAAGCGCATGTCCGAGCAGCTCACCGAATACCTGGGCGACCACGGCATCAAGGTGCGCTACCTGCACAGCGATATCGACACGGTCGAGCGCGTGGAAATCCTGCGCGACCTGCGCCTGGGCACCTTTGACGTGCTGGTGGGCATCAACCTGCTGCGCGAGGGGCTCGATTTGCCGGAAGTGTCGCTGGTAGCCGTGCTCGACGCCGACAAGGAAGGTTTCCTGCGTTCCGAGCGTTCGCTGATCCAGACGATCGGCCGCGCGGCGCGTAACCTGAACGGCGTGGCGATCCTGTACGCGGACCGCGTCACCGATTCGATGCGGCGCGCCATCGACGAGACCGAACGCCGGCGTGCCAAGCAGATTGCGTTCAACCTCGAGAACAACATCATTCCAAAAGGCGTGCACAAGAAGATCAAGGAAATGATCGACGGCGTGTACAACCCGAATACGGAGCGCGAGGTGCAGCAAGACGCCAAGGAAACGGCGAAGATCGAGTCGATGAGCGAGAAGCAGATCAGCAAGGAGATCAAGCGCCTCGAAAAACTCATGGTCGATCACGCCAAGAACCTGGAGTTCGAGAAAGCCGCGCAGGTACGCGACCAGCTGCATGTGCTCAAGCAGCAGGCGTTCGGCGCGCCGGGCGCCGACAATGTCGTCTCGATGCTGGGCAAGTAAGGCCAGCAGTGCGTTGCCGGCTTAGCGTTCTACGCTGGCCAGCAACGTCAGCAACCGGTCCAGATCGGCCGGCTTGACCATGTGATGATCGAAGCCGGCTTGCTGCGCGCGCTGTTGATCTTCGGCCTGCCCGTACCCGGTCAGCGCCACCAGCACGGCCTCCGCCGTCGCAGGCTGTGCGCGCAGGCGACGGGCCAGTTCGTGGCCGTCCATATCGGGCAAGCCGATATCGAGCAGCGCCACTGCGGGCGGCTCGCGCAATGCCGTGGCCAGCGCGCTAGCGCCATCGAATTCGACCCGGACTTCGTACCCATTCATCTCCAGCAGCGTGGCCAGCATTTCGGCGGCATCGACGTTGTCGTCGACCACCAGCACGCGCAAACCTGATGCGTCAGGCACGGATGTCGCCGGCGCCGGACCTGGCGACTCCATGACCGGTTCCTGCAACGGCAGGTAGACGACAAATTCACTGCCCTCGCCCAGCCCGTCGCTGAGCGCATCGACGCGGCCGCCATGCAGCAGCACCAGGCTCTTGACGAGCGCCAGTCCGAGACCCAGCCCGCCCTGCGAGCGGTCCGGCGTGCGCTCGGCCTGTGTGAACAGGTCGAAGATATACGGCAGCACGGGCAGATCGATGCCCTGGCCGTTGTCGCGCACGGCAAGGCGCACGTCGCCGCCGTCCGTGCGCACGCTCAGCACGATGCGGCCCCTGGCCGGCGTGTATTTGGCGGCGTTGTTCAGGATGTTGGACAGCACCTGGATGAGGCGCGTGCGGTCGCCCAGCACGTACAGGCCCGGCTCGATGTCGAGGAACAGCTCATGGTGGCAGCTGTCGAGCATCGGCCGCACCTGCTCGACCGCTTCCTGCACGAGCGGCTCGACCGCCACGGTTTCCTGCGCCATCGTGACTTGCCCGCGCGTGACGCGCGAGACGTCCAGCAAATCGTTCACGAGCGCCGTCATGTGCTCGGCCTGGCGCGCGATGATCGCACTGGCCCGCGCGATGCCGGGCGCGTCCATCTGGCCGCGCTGCAGCAGTTGCGCGGCGGTGGTGATGGGCGCGAGCGGATTACGCAGTTCGTGCGCAAGCATCGCCAGGAAATCATCCTTCTGGCGGTTGGCTTCGCGCAGCTCGTCCTCGATGCGCTTGCGCACCGTGACGTCGCTGCCTTCCAGGAAAATGCCCGTCACCTTGCCGAACTGGTCACGGATCGGCTGGTAGACAAAATCGAGATAGCATTCTTCGAGCGGGCCGCCCGGTTCGCGTTGCACGCGCAGCGGCACGGCATGGCCGACGAATGGCTGGCCGCTGGTATAGACCTCGTCCAGCAGCTCGAAATAGCCCTGCCCCTGCACCTCGGGCAACGCCTCGCGTACCGGCTTGCCGATCAGATCGCGATGGCCGACCAGCGTCAGGTAGGAGCGGTTGGTCAGTTCAAATACATGGTCGGGGCCGCGCAACACGGCGATGATGCCGGGCGCTTCCTCGAACAGGTTCACCAGGCGCGTGTTTTCTTCGTCGCGATAACGCTGCGCCAGGACTTCGTTGGTAATTTCAACGCAGGCGCAAAACATGCCGGCGACCATGCCGTCATTGCCTCGCACAGGCGAGTACGAAAAACGGAACCAGGTTGCCTCATCATATCCATGGCGACGCATGGTCAGTGGAAAGCGCTCGAGGTAAATGGACTCGCCGCCCATCGTACGCTCGACCAGCGGTGCGATGTCGTCCCAGATGTCCGACCACACGTCGCGAAAGCGCTGGGCGAGCGAGGCCGGGTGCTTGGCGCCCAGGATCACGCTGTAGGCGTCGTTGTACAGGAAGCCAAGCTCGTCGCCCCAGGCGACGAACATCGGGAACTTGGAGTCGAGCATCAGTGCAACCGTCGTACACAAGGCCTGCGGCCAGTCGCGCGGATGACCGAGTGGCGAGGTAGTCCAGTCGTGTTCGCGCATCAGCGCACGCACCGTGCCGTCGCCGAGGAATAATGACGGTTCCTGCCGCACGTCCGTCGGCGCTCCCACTACCTGATTCATACCCATGATGCTTCGTGTTGACCCGCGCACATCGCGCAAGCGAAGTGTGCCAGATTTGCAGCGCCGCTCACGCACGCCAGCGTAAAACGAGCGTGACGCGAGCGTTACAGCGTGCGCACAAACTCGCGGATACCGCCCAGCAGCATCTCGACCGCCATTGCCGTCAGGATCAGGCCCATCAGGCGCTCGAAGGCCGTCATGACCTGTGGACCGAGCTTTTGCTGCAGCTTCTCGGCGCTGAGAAACACGGCCAGCCAGACGATGCCGACCGCCGCCAGTGCGGCCACGTGCACCATTGTTTCAGTAAAGCTGGTGGCCGAGAGCAGCAGCACGGTGGCCAGCGCCGACGGGCCGGCCAGCGCAGGAATTGCCAGTGGCACGATGAACGGCTCGCCACCCTCGCTCTTGCCCAGCACGCCATCCGGGTGCGGGAAAATCATGCGGATCGCGATCATCAACAGGATCACGGCGCCGCCGATGCGCAGCGCGATCGGGCTCAGGTGCAGTGCTTCCAGGAAGTGCTTGCCGAAGAACATGAACACCAGCAGCAGCACGAAGGCAATCGCGCACTCGCGGATCACGATGCGGTTGCGGCGCTCGATTGGCGTGTCTTTCAGGGCGGCTGCGAACAGCGGGACGTTACCGAACGGGTCGGTCACGAGGATGAGCAGAATGAAGGTGGAGAAAAAGCTTTGGGTCATGGCTTATTATTCTTGGACGACGCGACGACAGTAAAGGCGTAATCTTACCAGAGTGCATCAAGGTGCCGGACGATCTGGCACCAAGTCCGATCACCTCTACATCGAAAGCAGACATGGGATCACAACAAGGCACGGTCGACTTCATCCTCGACCAGATGAGCGCTGCCGGGGCGGTCAGCGCCAAGAAGATGTTCGGCGAATACGGCGTCTATCTCGATGAGAAGATGGTCGCACTGGTGTGCGACGATGTCCTGTTCATCAAGCCAACGGAGGGCGGCCGATCCCATATCGGCACCCCTGTCGAAGCGCCGCCCTACCCCGGTGCGAAACCCTGTTTCCAGATTGACGGCGACCTGTGCGAAGACCGGGAATGGCTGAGCCAGCTGGTGCGCATCACCGCGCAGGAGCTGCCGCTGCCCAGGAAGAAAAAGAAGGCGCTGTGACCGTTATCTGTTGGTGAGCTCGGTTGCCCTGTGGGTGCGCCAATAAAAAAGCGGGGAAAGGCATCCGCCCTTCCCCGCTCATCGCCCGTTTAACCGGATGAATTACTTCTCGAACTTCTTCAGCCAGGCCGACAGCTGGTGCGGACGCAGGCCGTCGTATTCCTCGAACGGCTGATGAATCCATGGATTGTGCGGCAGGTCGTCCAGGAAATAATCCGGACGAATCGACGACGTGCCCTTGACCCAGATGACCGCCGATTTGACTTCGGTGACCTGCGGGTAGTTTTCGGTCAGGTGCTGGCTGACTTTACGCAGCGTCACGCCCGAGTCGGCCAGATCGTCGACCAGCAGCACGCGGCCGGCCAGTGGGCCCTTGGTCATCGTCATGTACTTCGAGATGTCCAGGTCGCCTTGCTTGGTGCCCGCTTCTTCGCGGTACGAGCTGGTCGACAGGATCGCCAGTGGCACGTCGAAGATGCGCGAGAACACGTCGCCCGGACGCACACCGCCGCGCGCCAGGCACAGCACCTGGTCGAACTTCCAGCCCGATTCATACACTTGCAGCGCCAGGCGCTCGATCAGGCGGTGGTATTCGTCCCACGAGACCCACAGGTCTTTTTCCGTCGATACAGGGGAATTCATCTTTTTTGACTCCAGATTTTGTCGTTAGGCCGCGAACGGGTGGCGCAGCACGATCGTTTCTTCGCGGTCAGGACCGGTCGAGACCATGTCGATCGGCACGCCGACCAGTTCTTCGATGCGCTGGATGTAGGCGCGGGCGTTGGCCGGCAGCTCTTCCATCGACTTGGCGCCGACGGTGCTTTCGGTCCAGCCTGGCATCTCTTCGTACACTGGCTCGCAGCGCGCTGCGTCTTCAGCGCCGACCGGGAAGATGTCGACCGCACGGCCGTCGATCTTGTAGCCGGTGCACAGCTTGAGCGACTCGATGCCGTCCAACACGTCGAGCTTGGTCAGGCACATGCCCGACACGCCGTTGATCTGGACCGAGCGGCGCAGCAGCGCAGCGTCGAACCAGCCACAGCGACGGGCGCGGCCCGTGACGGTGCCGAACTCGTGGCCCACGCGCGACAGGTGCTCGCCGACGCCAGCGTCGGTTGGCAGTTCGGCCGGGAACGGGCCCGAACCGACGCGGGTGGTGTAGGCCTTGGTGATGCCCAGGATGTAGTGCAGCATGTTCGGACCGACGCCGGCGCCGGCGGCGGCATTGCCGGCCACGCAGTTCGACGAGGTGACGAACGGATAGGTGCCGTGGTCGACGTCCAGCAGCGAGCCCTGTGCGCCTTCGAACAGCAGCTTGCCGCCGGCTTTGTGCGCCGCGTACAGCGCGGACGAGACGTCGCCGACCATTGGACGCAGGCGTGGCACGAGGGCCATCGCGTCGTCGAAGGTGGTCTGGAAATCGATCGCTTCGGCGCCCAGGTAGTTCACCAGCACGTGGTTGTGGTAGTCGAGGTTCTCTTTGAGCTTCTCGGCAAAGCGCTCTGCGTTGAGCAGGTCGGCAATGCGGATGGCGCGGCGGGCGACCTTGTCTTCGTAGGCCGGGCCGATGCCCTTGCCCGTGGTACCGATCTTGTTCTCGCCACGCTTGAGTTCGCGTGCCTTGTCGATGGCGACGTGGTACGGCAGGATGATTGGGCAGGCTTCCGAGATCATCAGGCGCGAGACGACTTCGACGCCGGCCGCGGCCAGCTTGTCGATTTCGCGCATGACGTCCGGCACCGAAACCACGACACCGTTGCCGATGTAGCAGGCGACGCCTTCGCGCATGATGCCCGACGGGATCAGCTGCAGCGCGGTTTTCTGGCCCTTGATCACCAGGGTGTGACCGGCGTTATGGCCGCCCTGGAAACGCACCACGCCAGCGGCGTGGTCGGTGAGCCAGTCGACGATCTTGCCCTTGCCTTCATCGCCCCACTGGGTGCCGATGACAACGACGTTCTTTGCCACGTTAGTATTTGACATCACTTAACCTAAGTTTTTGAGAATCCAATTTCCACTTTCGAGGACGAGTACGCGGTCGCACTCGAACTCGTCCTGAACATTGTCGTGACCCGGCATGCTCTGGATCACGACTTCGCCTGCCTTGCGCAGGTCAGCGATTTTTTCCTTCAGCTCGGGGGCGTTGCCCCACGGCGCGCGAATGGAGTGCTTGCGCTCGGCCATCGGCAGCAGCCGGGCCAGTTCGCGCAGGTCGAGCGAGAAGCCCGTTGCGGGCCGCGCACGGCCGAACGCTTCGCCCACATGGTCGTAGCGCCCGCCACGCGCAACCGCATTCGGCAAGCCCGTCACATACAGCGCGAACATGGCGCCACTTTCATACTGATAGCCACGCAGGTCGGCCAGATCGATCGCGATCTCGGCGCGGCCCAGCGCGCCGGCGGCCAGCGCCGCCAGTTCGGCCAGCGCGCGCTGCACGCCCGGCAGCGCCGGCAGTGCGTCGCGGGCTTCGGCCAGCACGTCGATATTGCCGTACAGGCGCGGTAAGGCCAACAGCGCCTTGCGCGTCTGCGGGTAGTAATTCTGCGAGATGGCGTCCAGGCCCGGCGCATCCTTGGCGCGCAGCAGGCTGTAGAGCTGGTTCTCGTCGCGCTTGGCGGCCGGGTCGTCGTCGAGCAGTGCGCGCAGCACGCCCACGTGGGCCAGATCCAGGCGCACATTCGTGAAACCGGCCAGGGCCAGCGAACCCAGCGCCAGTTCCTGGATCTCGGCATCGGCTTCGAGGCCCGCGTGGCCATAGATCTCGGCGCCGATCTGCATCGGCTCACGCGTGGCATGCAGGCCCGACGGGCGGGTATGCAGCACGCTGCCGGCGTAGCACAGGCGCGTGATCGAGTCGCGGTTGAGCAGATGCGCGTCGATGCGTGCGACCTGCGTGGTCATGTCGGCGCGCAGGCCCAGCAGGCGGCCGGACAGCGGATCGATGACCTTGAAGGTTTTCAGGTCGGTGTCTTCACCGGCGCCGGCCAGCAGCGAGTCGAGATACTCGAGCAGCGGCGGCATGACCAGTTCGTAACCGTAGAGCCGGAAGTTGTCGAGCATCAGTCGGCGCAACTCTTCGATCTTGCGCGCCTCGGACGGCAAGACATCGGCGATATTTTCAGGCAATAGCCAATTCGGCATGGGCAACGACGTTATGGGTTTGGGGTAGTCAATGGCAAGCGTCGTACGACAGGCGTGCCAGCGCACGACGCGAACGCCGAATCGGTGATTTTAACCGAAAACCACCAGATTGAGGCAGCGAAAGCGGGACTGGCGGGGGTCAAGGTTGATAATCTGCCACGATGCCGGACAGTACGGGCAATGCCTGCCGCAGACGACACTAGGGGAGCAAGGCCGATGGCAGTGCTCCCCCAGTTTGTTCAACTACCCCCGCAGCGAGGCGGGAACAGGGTTATTTGCCGCCGCCTGCAGGCGCCTTGAAGTACTTGAAGAACTCCGAGTTCGGATCGACGACGAGGACGTCGCTGCGATCCTTAAAGCTCGCACGGTAGGCTTCGAGCGAACGGTAGTAGCGCGCGAATTCCGGGTTCTTGCCGAAGGCGTCGGCGTAGATGGCCGATGCTTTGGCATCGCCGTCACCCTTGACTTTTTCGGCATCGCGGAATGCTTCGGCAATGATCACGGTGCGCTGGCGATCGGCGTCGGCGCGGATCTGCTCGGATTCGGCAGCACCGGTCGAACGCGATTCGTTGGCGACGCGAACACGCTCGGCGCGCATGCGTTCGTATACCGAATTGATGTTCTGCTCGGTGTACTCGACACGCTTGAGGCGTACGTCGACGATGCCGATGCCGACTTCGGCAGCCTCAGCAATGAGCTTGGCCTGCACTGCTGCCATCACGGCTGCGCGCTGGCCCGAAATCACTTCACGCACGGTGCGCTTGGTGATCTCATCGCTCAGCGCCGCCTTGATGACCTGCGACAACCGGTTCTGCGCGCGCGTTTCATCGCCCGCGAAACTGACGTAGTACAGACGCGGATCGCTGATGCGCCACTTGATGAACGAGTCAACCAGCACATTGCTCTTCTCGGACGTGATGAAGCGGTTCACGTCAGGCGTGTCAAGCGTCAGGATGCGCTTGTCCATATAGACCACGTTCTGGAACGGTGGCGGCAATTTGAAATGCAGGCCCGGCTTGTCGATCACTTCCTTGACCTGGCCAAGCGCGAACACGATCGCGAAGCGGCGCTGGTCGACAACGAAAATGGTGGACGACAGCAGCATCAGTGCGATGAAGCCGGCCACGAAGATGGTAACGAGGCGGTTCATTAACGGGTCTCCCGATCACGTGAGGAATCACGGCTGCGCTCATCACGCTGGCGCACCGCTTCCAGGGCCTGGGTCACTTCGGCCGGCTGGCCGGTGCCTGGCACTTGCACCGGACCCGACTTGCTGCCGACCTGGGCATCGTTGGCTGCAACCTGTTGCATCAGCTTGTCGAGCGGCAGGTACAGCATATTGTTGTTGGCACGCGAGTCGATCATCACCTTGGTGGTGCTGGAGAAGATCTGCTGCATCGTGTCGACATACATGCGGTCACGGGTCACGCCCGGGGCCTTGGCGTAGGCAGCGACGACCTGATCGAAGCGCGATGCGTTACCGGTCGCGTTTTCAACCACCATCGAGCGATATGCTTCGGCGTCCTGCTGCAGGCGGAACGCCTGGCCGCGCGCAGCCGGAATCACCTGGTTGGCATACGCTTCACCTTCGTTGCGGGCGCGGGCACGATCCTGGCTGGCGCGGACCGCGTCATCGAACGCGCTCTGGACCTGCTCCGGCGGTTGCACGCCCTGCATCGTCACGTTGCTGATCAGGGCGCCCAACTTGTAGCGATCGGTGATCGTCTGGATCAGCGTCTGCACATCGGCTGCGACTTTTTCGCGGCCTTCGTACAGGACGAAGTCCATCTTGCTGCGACCGACCACTTCGCGGATCGCCGTTTCGGCTGCCTGACGCACGGTGTCGTCCTGATCGCGGTTGTTGAACACCCATGCGACCGGGTCTTTCAACGTGTATTGCACGGCAAACTGAATGTCGACGATGTTTTCGTCGTCGGTCAGCATCAGCGATTCCAGCGGCTGCTTGTTGCTTGCCGTGCCACGGTAGCCGATCTCGGCCGTACGAATGGTCGAGACATCGACGATCTCGTGTGCCTGGATCGGATACGGCCAGCGCCAGTTGAAACCAGGCGTCGTCGTATGGCTTAACTGGCCGAACGTCGTTACGACAGCGGTCCTGCCCTCTTGCACGATGAACGCGCCGGAGGCCAGCCAGATGAAGCCGACGATGATGGCAATCACGCCCGCACCGATGCCGGCGCCGCGCATTTCGCGGTTCGGACCGCCACTGTCGCCGCCACCGTTGTTGTTGCCACGGTTGCCGAACATCTTGTTGAGACGCGCATTGAAATCGCGCCACATCTGGTCGAGGTCGGGCGGACCGTCGCCCGGACGGCGACCGTCCTGGGCTTTGCGGTCATCTTCTGGGTTGCGGCCCCAGCGTGGGTCGTTCAGCGACAGTTTGACGCCGAATCTTTTTAGTATGGAAACAAACATAGGCTTAGCGTGGCCCGACAAGGGTGGAAGTTGGCAGATGATCGGCAGGACCTTCGGGTAGCGCGTCAGGCAGCGCGTCCACCGACGCATCGACCTCGGCGAGCTCGAAAGCGTCGTCCTGTTCTTCGTTTTCCGGGGTGGCTCGATAGCTTTGACCAGGTCCGAACTTGGCAGTTTCGGCGATCGCCGAACGCAGCAGATCCAGGCCGGCGCCGCTATGGGCACTGATGAAAACCCGGTTGATCTTATCATACTCATCACGCTCGACTCCGGGCTCCAGGCCCGCAGCATCGATCTTGTTCCAGACCAGAATTTGGGGAACATGATCGGCGCCGATCTCGCGCAATACCTCGTTGACTTGCTCCACCTGCTCCATGCGCGTGGGTGACGCGCTGTCGACCACGTGCAGCAGCAGGTCGGCGTGGATCGTCTCTTCGAGCGTGGCACGGAATGCCGCCACCAGCTGGTGCGGCAAGTCGCGCACGAAGCCGACGGTATCGGAAATGACGACACTGCCGACATCGTCGCCCAGGTACATGCGGCGGCTGGTTGTGTCCAGCGTGGCGAACAGCTGGTTTGCCACATACACGCCGGCCTTGGTCAGCGAGTTGAACAGCGTCGACTTGCCGGCATTGGTGTAGCCAACCAGCGAGACGGAGAACGTGTTGTTGCGGCCGCGCTGACGGCGCTGGGTCTCGTGCTGCTTGCGCAGCTTGGCCAGCCGCGCGCGCAGCGCCTTGACGCGTTCGCCAATGAGCCGGCGGTCGGTCTCGAGCTGGGTTTCACCCGGACCGCGCAGGCCGATACCGCCCTTTTGCCGTTCAAGGTGAGTCCAGCCGCGGATCAGGCGTGTGGCCAGGTGCTGCAACTGGGCCAGCTCGACCTGCAGCTTGCCCTCGTGGCTCTTGGCGCGCTGCGCGAAGATATCGAGGATCAGGCTGGTACGGTCGACGACGCGCAGCTCGAGACGACGCTCGAGATTACGCTGCTGGGCAGGCGAGAGTGCGTGATTGAAGATAACGATATCGACGCCGAGTGCCTTGGCGTCGAGGGCGATTTCATCGGCCTTGCCGCTGCCGATGAAGAGTGCGGGATCGGGACTCGAGCGCTTGGCCGTGATCGTGGTGATCGGTTCGGCGCCAGCGGACTTCGCAAGCAGGGACAACTCTTCGAGACTGGCGTTGAAGTCGCCAGTCCCGAAGTCGATGCCGACCAGGGCTGCGCGCATGAGCGGCGTGCCGGGGGCGTCAGCCATCGGCCTTACTCGGCTTCGCTGGAGTCAAGATTGAGGTTGACGGCGCGGGCCGGCACGACGGTAGAGATGGCGTGTTTATAGACCATCTGGGTCACGGTGTTGCGAAGCAGGACGACGTATTGGTCGAAGGATTCGATATGACCCTGCAGCTTGATACCGTTGACCAGGTAGATCGAGACAGGGACGTGTTCCTTGCGCAAGGCGTTGAGGAATGGGTCTTGTAACAGTTGCCCTTTGTTGCTCATAACAGCTCCGTGATGTTGTTGTAGTTAAAAGTTTGAGGCGATTTGCCGATTTTCAAGTAGTCATGCCACATGGGTGAGGCCATATTCTGCCAAAGCGAATGCGGCCCTGAACTACTGTAACCTGTTTCGCCACTTTTTGTCGTACTGCTACGGCTTCGCGAACGGGTTCTTGCCACTGCGCAGCTCGATCCGCAGCGGGGTGCCAACCAGGCTGAACGTCTCGCGGAAATGCTTCTCGAGATAGCGCTTGTAAGGCTCGCTGATCCCGTCCAGGGCATTGCCGTGGATGACGATGATCGGCGGGTTCTGGCCACCCTGGTGGGCGTAGCGCATCTTTGGACGACCCGAGCCCTTGCGTTTCGGCTCCTGCTTCTCCACGGCCTCTTGCAGCGCGCGCGTCAGGCGCGGCGTCGACAGGTTGGCGGTGGCGGCGGCGTAAGCAGCCTCGACCGATTTCATCAGTTGCGTGATGCCGGTGCCGCGCAGTGCCGAGACAAAGTGCGTGTTGGCAAAGCTCAGGAAATCGAGTTTGCGGTCGAGATCGATTTTGACTTCGTCGCGCTCGTCGGTTTTCAGGCCATCCCATTTGTTGACGGCCACGACCAGCGCCCTGCCCGACTCCAGGATGAAGCCGGCGATGTGCGCGTCTTGCTCCGAGATGTCCTGCTGGGCGTCGAGCAGCAGCACGACGACGTTGGCGTCGGCGATCGACTGCATCGTCTTGACGACCGAGAACTTCTCGATGGCTTCAAAGATCTTGCCGCGACGGCGGATACCCGCGGTGTCGATCAGCGTGAACTTCTTGCCGTCGCGCTCGAACGGCACTTCGATCGAGTCGCGGGTGGTGCCCGGCATGTCGAACGCGATCACGCGCTGTTCGCCGACCAGCGTGTTGATCAGGGTCGACTTGCCCACGTTCGGGCGGCCGACGATGGCGATCTTGATGCCATGGTCGACGTGCTCGAGTTCGGCCGGCTCGTCCGGGCGGGCGGCGAACGCAGCGTCGAGCGCCTCGACCACGAGGTCGGTCACGCCGTCGCCGTGGGCGGCGGAGATGACGTATGGGTCGCCCATGCCGAGCTCATAGAAGTCGGCGGTGACGGCCGTGTACTTCATGCCTTCGGACTTGTTCACGACGAGCATGACCTTGCGACCGCTCTTGCGCAGGAAATCGGTGATGGTCTTGTCGTGCGGGGTCAGGCCCTGGCGGCCGTCGACGATGAACACGACCACGTCGGCTTCGGCGACGGCCTGGCGCGTTTGCAGCGCCATTTCGTGCATGATGCCTTCTTTGGCGACCGGCTCGAAACCGCCCGTGTCAATGACCAGGAATGGTCGTTCGCCAATGCGGCCTTCGCCGTAGTGGCGGTCGCGCGTCAGGCCTGGCATGTCGGCCACCAACGCGTCGCGCGAACGGGTCATGCGGTTAAATAAGGTCGATTTCCCGACGTTGGGTCGACCTACGAGTGCGATTACCGGCTTCATGTTTTCTTATTCGACCGCGATGGCGGTCACAGTTCCGTTTTGTGTTTGAAAAATCAGGTTTGCGCCGGCCACCAGCGGCGTGCCCACGATCGGGCTCCCGTCGGTTGCAGCGCGCGCCAGGAAAGAGCCATCTTCGCGCGACAGGAAGTGCACATAGCCTTCGTAGTCGCCAACCGCGACGGCGCGGCCATACGACAGCGGGGTCGACAGGCGGCGGAACGACAGTTTGTCGTTCTTCCAGCTGCTGGCGCCCGTGTCGCGGGTGAATGCATTGAGTGCTCCCTTGTCGTCCGGTGCGAACACGAACAATTGGTCGACGGCCACGCCGACGCTGGAGGACAGGTCGCGCGTCCAGCGCGCCGAACCGGTTACCAGGTCAAAGCAGCCTACGCGCCCTTGGTAAGAAGCGGCGCACACCTCGTTCTCGAACAGCACCGGGGCGCCGCCGATATCGGTGACGCGCTCCAGTTCGGTCGCGCCGCGCGAGATGCCGACCTCGACGTCCCAGCGCGGTGCGCCGGTAGCGATGATCAGTGCGGACAGCTTGCCGCCCGGCTGCGCGACGATGACGTCGGTGCCGGCCACGATCATGCCCGGCGCGTTGCGCAGCGTCAGCGGCGGCGCGACCTTCTGCACAGTCCATTTCTTGCTGCCATCCGTGGCGTCGACACCGACGATGCGGTTGTCGATCGAACGGGCGACGACGATACCTTGCGACACGACCGGCGCCGACAGGATCTCGCTCGACAGCTGCGTTTTCCAGAGCAGCTTGCCGTCCATGTCGTAGCCCATCAGGATGCCCTTCTCGGCGCCGACGACGATCAGGTTGCCATCCGTGCCCACGCCCGCCGACAGCTCGCTGTCGGCCTTGACGCGCCACAGCTGCTTGCCGGTGGCGGCGTCGACGCGCGCAATGGCGCCATCGGCCGCGGCCACGACAAGCGTGTTGCCGCTCAGCGCAGGCGAGAACTGGTAGCCCTTGGCCTTGCCGATGTCGAGTTTCCATGCGGTGCGCACGGCCATGCTGCCCTTGAGTTCGACGAGCTTGGCGGGTTGATCGCCCTTCTTGTCGGATGCAAATGGATTGAGCGAATTGAGGGTCGAGCAACCCGTCATCAGGGCCAGTACGCCGACGCCAACAAGCTTGCTGCTAATACGCATTATGTTCTACCTTGTTCCTGGACTATAAAGGACGCAAAGCCCGCGGCCGCTCGAAGGCGGACGCGGGCCATCTCATGCGAAAAATTTACGCAGCCGCTTTCTGGTCTGCGGCTGGCGCTTGGCCGTTCTTGTCTGCCGGCACCGTGCCGCCGATGGCTTCGAGCTTGACCTGCACCAGTTGACGGGCCGGGCTGGCGGCATCCATCGCAGCCAGTGCAGCGACATACGCAGCGCGCGCTTCGTTCAGCTTGTTCTGGCCGACCAGCACATCGCCCTTGCGGTCGTTCACTTGGGCGGTGAACTGCGGCAGGAACGTGCCATTCAAGACTTTCAGTGCTTCGTCGAAGGCTTTTTCATCGAGCAGCACACCAGCCAGACGCAGCTTGGCGATCGACTTGTATTCGTCGTTGCCGTTGTCGGCCGCCCATTGCAGCTGGGCTTTAGCAGTCTTGAGGTCGTTCGCTTCGAACGCCGTCTTGGCGGCGGCCAGGGCTGCCATCTGCGTGTACGGCGAGCTTTCGTACTTGGCGCGGATGTCGCCGGCGATACGCTGCACCTTGGCATTGTCATTCGCCAGCAACGACGTTTGCAGTTCGTCGTAGAGCGCGGAGGCTTCGATCGACTTGTTGGCCTGGTGGGTCTTCCAGAAATTCCAGCCGGCGAACGAGCCGAGCGCCAGGATCAGGACCCAGACGATGATGTTGCCGTATTTCGACCAGAACGCCTTGAAGGAATCAAGCTGTTCCTGCTCTTGGTGATCGTATGCCATGTGCGTGTTCTTGTAGTGAGTGGATGGAATGCGTCGTGCGACGGGTGTTAATGCTTGTGGATGTGATCGTGATCGTGACCGCAGTGTTCGTCATGCACGTGCGCGCCGGTGATCTGGTCGACCAGGTAATCGACCACTTCCAGGAATGGCACGGTGCTCTGCTGCTGCTCGCCGATCTCGCCGCGCATCGTCTTCACGGCCGCGGTTTCATTGGCAACTTCGTCGTCGCCAATGATCACGGCGAACGCTGCGCCGGACCCGTCGGCCTTCTTCATCTGGCTCTTGAAGCTGCCGGCGCCCGCTGGCGTTGCGCAATGTAACACAACATCCAGCCCGGCATCCCGAATGCGCTCGGCCAGGATGAAGGCTTGCAACTGCGCCTTCTCGCCCTGATGGACCATGTAGACGTCGCATTGGTTCGGCTCGGCCGGCTCGCCCATCGCCTTCATCAGCTCGATGATGCGCTCCATGCCCATCGCGAAACCAACGGCCGGCGTGGCCTTGCCGCCAAAGGTTTCCACCAGCGGATCGTAGCGCCCGCCAGCGCAGATCGTGCCTTGCGAGCCCAGTGCATCGGTGACCCACTCGAACACGGTGCGGTTGTAATAGTCCAGGCCACGCACGAGGCGCGGGTTTACGGTGTACTGCACCGCGTTCTGGTCCAGCAGGAATTTGACGCCATTAAAGTGCGCCAGCGATTCTTCGCCCAGGTAATCAAGCAGGCGCGGGGCCGCGTTGACCATTTCCTGCATGGCCGGGTTCTTGGTGTCGAGGATACGCAGCGGATTGCTGTGCAGGCGGCGCTTGGCTTCGGCGTCCAGAATGCTTTCGTGCTGCTCGAGGTAGGCGATCAGATCGGCGCGGTGGCGCTGGCGCTCTTCGGCGTTGCCGATCGAATTCAGTTCGAGACGCACGTTCTCGATGCCCAGGTCATCCCACAGGCGGCGGCACATCATGATCAGCTCGGCATCGATGTCCGGGCCCGAAAAACCGATGGCTTCGGCGCCGAACTGGAAGAACTGGCGATAGCGGCCGCGCTGCGGACGCTCGTGGCGGAACATCGGGCCCTTGTACCACAGGCGGCGCGGGCCGTCATAGACCAGATTGTGTTCGAGCACGGCGCGCACGACGCTGGCGGTGCCTTCCGGGCGCAGCGTCAGCTGGTCACCGTTCATCGAATCTTCGAACGAGTACATTTCTTTTTCGACGATGTCGGTCACGGCGCCAATGGCGCGCGAGAACAGGCTCGTCTGCTCGACGATCGGCGTGACGATCTTCTGGTAGCCGTAGCTTTTCAGGATTGTTTCGGTGGTGTTCTCGAACAATTCCCACAGCGGTGCATCGCTGGGCAGGATGTCGTTCATGCCTTTGATGGCGACGATTTTTTCTGGTTTGGACATAAGTGTTATCTGTTGATTCGACGTCGTTCCCGCGCAGGCGGGAACCTCATTTCGTGGCGTCATCGGCCGTCTCATGCGACGACATGGCGCAAACAACCTTGGGTTCCCGCCTTCGCGGGAACGACGTGCTGGGGCCGATGGCCGAATTTTACGACGCCGCGGTCTCGCGGCTGTAATTCTTCTTCACGTAATCGAGCACGATCGCCTGGAATTCTTCGACGATGCGCTCGCCGCGCAGCGTGGCAAACTTCTGGCCATCGACAAACACCGGCGCCGCCGTCGATTCGCCCGTACCCGGCAAGCTGATGCCGATGTTCGCGTGCTTCGATTCGCCCGGACCGTTGACGATGCAACCCATCACGGCCACGTTCATGCCTTCCACGCCCGGATAGGTCTTTTTCCATTCCGGCATCTGGTCGCGCAGGAAGGTCTGGATATTGTCTGCCAGCTCCTGGAACACGGTCGACGTCGTGCGGCCGCAACCCGGGCACGCAATGACCATCGGCGTGAACTTGCGCAGGCCCATCGTCTGCAGGATTTCCTGGCCGACGATGACTTCACGGGTGCGATCGCCGCCCGGCTCCGGCGTCAGCGAAATGCGGATCGTGTCGCCGATGCCTTCTTGCAGCAGCACCGACAGCGCCGCGGTCGAGGCGACGATGCCCTTGCTGCCCATGCCCGCTTCGGTCAGGCCCAGGTGCAGCGGGTAATCGCAGCGGCGGGCCAGTTCGCGGTACACGGCGATCAGGTCCTGTACGCCCGAGACCTTGCACGACAGGATGATCTTGTCGCGCGCCAGGCCCACTTCTTCGGCGCGGATGGCGTTTTCGATGGCCGACGTGATCAACGCTTCATACATGACGGCCTGGGCCGACCATGGATTGGCGCGCAATGCGTTCTCGTCCATGATGCGCGCCAGCAGCGACTGGTCCAGGCTGCCCCAGTTCACGCCGATGCGCACCGGCTTGTCGTACTTGGCGGCGATCTCGATCATCTGGGCGAACTGGGTGTCGCGCTTGGCGCCCTGCCCCACATTGCCCGGATTGATGCGGTATTTCGACAGCGCCTGTGCGCACTCGGGATAGTCGCGCAGCAGCAGATGGCCGTTGTAGTGGAAGTCGCCGACCAGCGGCACATCGACTTCCATGCGGTCGAGCTGGGCGCGGATCGCCGGCACGGCCGCTGCTGCTTCCGGCGTGTTCACGGTGATGCGCACGATCTCGGAACCGGCACGCGCCAGCTCCTTGATCTGGATCGCGGTGCCGATCGCATCGGCGGTATCGGTATTGGTCATCGACTGGATGACGACGGGCGCATCGCCGCCGACCCACACCTGGCGCGCGCCGTTCGCGACCAGGACCTTGCGGCTGGCGCGGCGGGCCATCGGGCCCGACGGAATGGCGGCGGCCGATGCGAACTCGGGGATTGGGGCTTCGTTCAAGGAATTCATGTTGGTTCCAGCGAGTGATCAGCTTATTTCAGGGCCACGCGTGCGATGGTCTTGCCCGGCTGCTGTGGCAGCGGGACATTGGCGCCGCGCAGCGTCGCGGTCACGGCGCCCGGCACGCCGACGGTCAGGTTGACGGGGCCGGCGACCTCGACCGACTCGGTGCTGCCAGCCTTGACCAGGCGCGAAATCAGCGGACGACCGCCGCCGCTCGGGCGCACTTCGATCCACGAATCGGCGCGCACGTTCAGCACCAGCGTGTTGGCGCCGGCGGCAGCCGGCGCTGCGGCAGCCGGCGCCGCCGCGACTGGCGCCGGCGTGGCCGTCGCCGGTGCAGTGACCGGCGCAGCGGCAGGCGCGGCAGCCGGTGCGGTCGGCGTCGTTGGCGCCGTCGTTGGCGCGCCCGCCGGGGCCGTACCCTGGCTCGATGGCGACGGCACCGAAATGAGCGGCACCGACGGATTGATCAGGCCCTGCTGGACCGGCGCAGCGGTACCCGGTGCCACGACACCCGCAGCCGGATTCTCGAGCACCATCGTATCGCCCGATTCGACATCGCGGTTCAGACTTGGTATCAGGTTGAACTGCCAGGCCGCAACGGCGGCGCCGGCCACGACGACCACGGCGGCGATCCAGCCCAGCGGCAGGCTGCGGCGCTTGCCATTGATCGGAAACCGGGTTTCCGAGAACGCCGCCGGTTTTTGTTCGCGGCGGGCAGCTGCCATCGCCGACTGGGCGCCAGCGCGGGCTTCCGGCGGCATGTTCAGTTCGATCATCGACACCAGGGGCGCCGCGTCGATGCGCAGCAGCTTGGCGTAGGCGCGCACGAAGCCGCGCGTGACGGCCGGGCTGGGCAGCGAGGCGTAATCGCCCGCTTCCAGCGCCAGCACCTGGCGCGGCGCCAGCTTGAGCTGGTCGGCAACCTGCTCGACGCTCCAGCCCATGGTTTCGCGCTGGGATTGCAGGGTCTTGCCAGGGATGCCGGACGCGTTGCCCGGTGCGGCTGGCTGGTCTGCTTGCTCGTTCATTGTCCTTGTCCTTGTCCTTGTTCTTCTTTACTCACCAAACGCCCCGCGCTCGTACGCTGCGTACTCGGGCGAACCGGGGAAGCGGCGCCGCAGCTGGGCTGCGAGCGACGCTTCATGGGTCCGGTCACCCGCCTTGCGGCCGATGCGCATGGCAAGCCACAGCGCATCAGCCGGCAGCGTCTCGAGCTTGGCTGTCTCGAGCAGACGGTTGATGAAAAAACCGGCGCGCTCAAGGTCGCGCCGCTCGTAGTACACCCGCGCCAATCCGGTATTGACCGTCGGCAGACCGGGGTTCAGACGCAAGGCTTCGAGCAGATAGCGCTCGGCCGCATCGTTGTTCCGGTTCTTGATGCTGCACACGCCCGCATTCACCAGCGCGCTGAGCGGCGTCTGGTACGTGGGGTTCTTCAGTGCGGCATCGAAATAACGCATTGCCTCGGCCGGACGGTTGACCGACTGGCACAAAAACGAACCGAAGTTGTTTGAAAACTCGGGGTCGTTCGGGCGCAGGCGCAGCGCCTGCTGGTAATTCTCTTCGGCCAGCGGATACTGGCCCATCGACGTGTAGACCAGCGCGCGCAAGCCGTAGGCATCGGCGTAGGCCGCATCGGCCGCCAGCGCCTTCTTGATTTCGTCGAGCGCGATCTCGTACTTGCCCTGCTGGTAATAACCGACCGCCAGTTGAATGCGGATCGAGGCACGCTTCTCGCCCGCCGTCTGGTCCGACGCCGTCTTGAGCTCGCCGGTGCTACTCGACCCGCCACCCGCGTTGCTGGCGCATCCGGCCAGCAGGGTCAGGGTCGAGGCGAGTGCAAGCGCGGCGGCGGCAAGCTTCATCAGGTCGGGATCTCCACGATGCGCCCGAAGTCGGCGCCGAACTTTTTCTGGTACTCGGCCATTTTTTCCATGCGCTCGGCCACCCGGGTACGGTCCTTGACCTCACCGGCCAGCTGGCCGCAGGCGGCGTCGATATCGTCGCCGCGCGTCTTGCGCACGGTGGTGACGATGCCGGCATCCATCAGCACCTGGGCAAACGCCTTGATGCGGGGATTCTTGGAGCGGAACAGGCCGGACTCGGGGAACGGATTGAACGGAATCAGGTTGAACTTGCAGTTCACGCCGACCACGGGGTCGTTGACCAGTGCGATCAGTTCGCGTGCGTGCTCGTCGCTGTCGTTGAAGCCGTCGAGCATGCAGTATTCGAAGGTAATAAAGTCGCGCGGCGCAAACTCAAGATAGCGCTTGCAGGCGGCCATCAGTTCGCGCAGCGGGTACTTCTTGTTCAGCGGCACCAGGATATCGCGCAGCGCATCGTTCGACGCGTGCAGCGACACCGCCATGGCCACCGGCACGTCCTGCGACAGCTTGTCGATGTTCGGCACCACGCCCGAGGTCGACAAGGTCACGCGGCGGCGCGACAGGCCGTAGGCGTTATCGTCGAGCATCAGCTTGAGCGCGGTAACGGTGGGTTCGTAGTTCAGCAGCGGCTCGCCCATGCCCATCATCACCACATTGGTGATCTGGCGTTCGCCTTTTGGGCCTGGCTCGATGCCTTTGGTGCGACGCAGCTCGAACTCGGCCATCCACAGCTGGCCAATGATTTCGGCGACTGTGAGGTTGCGGTTGAAGCCCTGCTTGCCCGTCGAGCAGAAGCGGCAGTTGACGGCGCAGCCGGCTTGTGTGGAGATGCACAGCGTGCCGCGGTTTTCTTCCGGGATGAACACGGTTTCGACCGCATTGCCATTGCCGACATCGACCAGCCACTTGCGCGTGCCGTCGGTGGACGTGTTGTCGCTGACGATGGCTGGTGCGCGCACTTCGGCGCGCGTGCTCAGCTTTTCACGCAGCGATTTGGCCAGGTCGGTCATGCTGTCGAAGTCCGCGGCGCCAAACTGGTGAATCCAGCGTTGGAGTTGCTTGGCGCGGAACGGCTTCTCACCCAAGTCGGCGCAATAAGCGACGAGTTGCGCGGGATCGAGGTCCAGCAGGTTGGTGAGCGTCGTCATGGCAAAAATTCCTCAGTTTCAGCACCCGCTCGCATCGGCCCTTGGCCGCAGGCGAGCGGGTTACTCATTGCATTAGTCCGGGGAGAATGCTCCGGGGCGCGCCCGGACTGCGCTCCCCCTTACTAATTAACGCGAGTAGACGTTCAGTGCCGGGAAGTAGTAAGCGATTTCCACAGCAGCGGTTTCGGCAGCGTCCGAACCGTGAACAGCGTTGGCATCGATCGAATCAGCGAAGTCAGCGCGAATGGTGCCGGCGTCAGCTTTCTTCGGATCGGTTGCACCCATCAGGTCGCGGTTTTTCAGGATCGCGCCTTCGCCTTCGAGGGCGGTGACCATGACTGGGCCCGAGATCATGAACTCGACCAGGTCCTTGAAGAATGGACGTGCAGCGTGCACAGCGTAGAAGCCTTCGGCTTCAGCGCGCGACAGTTGCACCATGCGTGCAGCGACGATCTTCAGGCCAGCTTCTTCGAAACGGCTGTAGATTTTGCCGATCACGTTTTTTGCGACTGCGTCAGGCTTGATGATGGACAGGGTGCGTTCGATTGCCATGAGAAAACTCCAATAAAATGAAAGGTTTAGAACTGAGCGATGTAAACAAACTTTGGGACTCAATTAACCTTCAATTTTACCACATCCGACCCGAAAAGCTCATATTGCGGTGGCGGTCGGCAAGGTGGTACAGTGGCGGCAAACTTACGTCCAGCTTCTTGATCAAACTTCATGCTCGTTTAAGTCACGTGTTATAGGATGATAGGTAGTTGCTGTACAGTACCTGCAGTTATTCATTTCTCCGGAGGCACTATGTATCCTAGTACCCAAAGTACCATCGACCTGACCAAAGGTGGCCAGGCCTCGCGTAACAAAGTGCTACGCAATACTTACTGGTTGCTGGCGCTGTCGATGATCCCGACCGTGGCAGGCGCCTTCCTTGGCGTGTCCATGGGTGTCGCGCTGTTCAGCGGTATCCTCGGCTTCGTGATCTTCATGGCCGTCGCATTCGGCTTCATGTGGGCGATTGAAAAGAACAAGGACTCGGGCCTGGGCGTTGCCCTGCTGCTGGGCTTCACGTTCTTCATGGGCCTGATGCTGGCCCCGCTGCTGACGCACACGCTGAACTATTCGAACGGCGGCAGCTTGATCATGACCGCCTTCGGCGGTACCGCGATCGTGTTCGCCGTGATGGCCAGCATCGCCACCACGACCAAGCGCGACTTCTCGGGCATGGGCAGCTGGCTGATGGCCGGCGTCGTCGTACTGCTGCTGGCCGTCGTCGCCAACATCTTCCTGCAGATGTCGGTGCTGTCGATCGTGATCTCGATCCTGGCGATCGGTATCTTCTCGGCCTTCATCCTGTATGACGTGCAGCGCATCGTCAACGGCGGCGAAACCAACTACGTCACCGCCACGCTGTCGATCTACCTGAACGTCTTCAACATCTTCTCCAGCCTGCTGCGCCTGCTGGGCATCGTGGGCGGCGACGACTGATCGTCCCCTGCCCCAATAAAAAAACCGGCCACTGGCCGGTTTTTTTTCGTTCATTATTTCCTCACCCACAGCGGGGGTCAGGTCTGACATTTAGACACGACCTCAGCGTTAGCCACTTCCAACGGTGTCTAGCCGATCATCAGCATGGCCCGATGCCAGCCAGCTTCAACTGCCCGACTGTTGAGATCGTGTCCGAATGTCAGACCTGACCCCGGCTTTTGTCGAGGTCGTGTCCGAATGTCAGACCTGACCCCCGCTTTTCAGGTCCACTCTTCTGCCGGTGCTGGCTTGTCGCCCAGCTCGAACACGCCGATCGATTCCACGTGCGAGGTGTGCGGGAACATGTTGACGACGCCTGCCTTCGTCATCACGTAGCCGGCTTCGTGTACGAGGATGCCGGCGTCGCGCGCCAGCGTCGACGGGCTGCACGATACGTAGACGATCCGCTGCGGCATCAGGTGCTCGTGGGTGGTGCGCAGCTCGGCCAGCGCCTGCGCCAGCGCCATGGCGCCGTCGCGGGGCGGATCGATCAGCATGCGGTCGAACCGGCCCAGCGCCACCAGGTCTTCTTTCGTCACGTCGAACAGGTTGCGGGTCGAGAATGACGTCTTGGCGGCCAGGCCATTGGCGCGGGCATTCTCCAGTGCGCGTTCGGTCAGCGCGGTGCTGCCCTCGATGCCGACGACCTCGCGCGCCTGGGTTGCCAGTGGCAGCGTGAAGTTGCCCAGGCCGCAGAACAGGTCGGCCACGCGGTCGGTTGGCTGCACGTCCAGCAGGCGCAGCGCCTTCGAGACCAGCACGCGGTTGATCTGGTGGTTGACCTGGGTAAAGTCGGTGGGCTTGAACGGCATGCGGATGCCGAATTCGGGCAGCGTGTAGTACAGATCGGTGCCCAGCGGATAGTACGGGTGCGCCGAATCGGGGCCATTCGGCTGCAGCCACCAGTGGATCTTCCATGTGTCGGCGAATGCCTTGAGCAGCGTTTCGTCCTTGCGGCTCAGTGGCGCCATGATACGCAGCACCAGCACGGTCGATTCTTCGCCGATTGCCAGTTCGATCTGCGGCACGTGGTCGATGACCGACAGTGCGGCGATCAATTCGCGCAGCGGCACGATCAGGCGCGCGACATGGTCGGGCAGGATTTCGCAGGTGACGATGTCGGCCACCAGCGCCGAGGCTTTCTCGTGAAAGCCCACCATCACCGTGTTTTTCTTCGGCACGTTACGCACCGACAGGCGCGCGCGGTAGCGGTAATCCCAGGTCGGGCCGTACATCGGCCGCAGGATGGTCTCGGCCTTCACCTTGGCGATGTGCTTGAGGTTATCTTCGAGCACGCGCTGCTTCATCGCGACCTGCGCGCCCGGCTCCAGGTGCTGCATCGAGCAGCCGCCGCAGTAACCGAAGTGGATGCATTTGGGCTCGACCCGCATGGACGATGCGCGCTGCAGCGTGACCATGCGGCCCGCTTCCCAGTTCTTCTTTTTCTTGAGGGTCTCGTAGCTGACGCGCTCGCCCGGCAGCGCGCCTTCGACGAAGACCACTTTACCGGGCGAGCCGTCGGCGTTCTCGAGGTGGCCAACGCCGCGCCCGTCCATGTCGAGGGATTTGATGTCGATGAAAATGTCGTGCATGGGCGATCAGAAAGGAGTGAGCGTCGAGGAGAGGATGCGCTGGCGGCGCGGCCGCACAGGCGGCGCATGATAGCAAGGAAACCGATGAGGCGCTACAACCTGCCCCGATGGTTCATAACAGCGCGTCGCGGACCACGCCACGGGCGGCCATCGCCCGCTTGAGTTTCACCAGCGCTTCCTGCTGGATCTGACGCACCCGCTCGCGCGTGACGCCCAGCTCGTCGGCCAGTGTCTCGAGCGTGGCCGGCTCGTCGTTGTCCAGGCCGAAGCGGCGCGTAACGACCAGGCGCTGCTTGTCCGGCAGGCGCGCCAGCCAGTCGCGCACCAAGAGCGCGGCCTCATGCTGTTCGGCGTGGGCGTCTGGGCTGCTCTCGCCGTCGTCGGGCAGCACGTCCATCAGGCTCGATTGCGGGTCGTTGTCGAGCGGCGCGTCGAGCGAAGTAGGATGTTCGGACAGCATCAGGATGTCCTGCACCTCTTCGACCGGACGGCCGACCAGACTGGCGATGTCTTCGCTCGAGGCTTCCTTGCCGTCGTGGGTTTGCGCTTCGAGGTGGTATTTGGCGCGCAGCACGCCGTTGAGTTCGCGCACCATGTGCACCGGCAGGCGCACCGTGCGCGCCTGGTTCATGATCGCGCGCTCGATGCTCTGGCGGATCCACCAGGTGGCGTAGGTCGAAAAGCGAAAGCCGCGCTCGGGCTCGAATTTGTCGATCGCGCGCATCAGGCCGATATTGCCTTCCTCGATCAGGTCGAGCAGCACCACGCCGCGGTTGATGTAATGCTTGGCGATCGAGACAACCAGGCGCAGATTGTGCTCGATCATCGTCTGGCGCGCGCCGAAATCACCGGCCTTGGCCAGCGTGGAGAAATGGACTTCCTCGGCGTGCGTGAGCAGCGCGCGGGTGCCGATCTGGTTCAGGTAATGCTGGGTGGTGTCGGTCGCGAGCTCGGCCTGCAAGACCTTGCGCAGCTCGTCGACCGTATCGACGACGGCGGCAACCGCCAGCGGCTCGCCATCACCCGCAGCAGCCACCGGCCCGCTTTCCGGGTCATCCGGAAACTCGTCGGTGTCCTGCGGGTCGAGCGAGTGCGGCGGCTGTGTCATACCATCCTATCGAACGGGCAGGAACCTCGTCGGGTCGACCGGCTTGCCCTGCTGGCGGATTTCGAAGTGCAGCTTGACCAGATCGGCGTCGGAATCGCCCATTTCGGCGATCAACTGGCCCTTGGCCACATTGTCGCCTTCCTTCACGACGATCTTGCGATTGTGCGCGTAGGCCGACAACAGGCTGTTGCTATGCTTGACGATGACGAGGTTACCATAACCGCGAATCCCGCTGCCAGCGTACATGACCTTGCCGGAACCGGCGGCCACCACGGGCTGGCCGGCCTTACCGGCGATGTCCAGGCCCTTGTTGCGGCCGTCGTCGAAGGTGGCGATGACGCGCCCTTCCGATGGCCACATCCAGCTCAGGCGCGCTTCGTCGCTGGCCCCGGCAGCCGGGGCCGCCGGCGCTGCCGGCACGACCGGCGTGACGGCCGGAACGCTCGGGCGCGTATCGGCCACCGTGGTCTCGGTGGCCGGCTTCTTGTCGACGCGCGGCTCGGTCTTGCGCGGCGCGCTGGCGGCCGGCGGCATCGGAATCGGCTGGGTCTGCACATTGGCCGTGCGCTCACCGCCCGGCGGGCTCACGCGCAGCACCTGGCCGACCTTGATGTCATCCGGATTGGCCAGCTTGTTCCAGTCGACCAGGTCGCGGTAGTTCTGGCCGAAGTCGAAGGCGATGCGCAGCAGCGTGTCGCCCTTGCGCACGGTGTACATGCCGCGCTCGTCGTGCTTGGGGGTCTCGTCGACGCGCACTGGCGCCGGGCGGGTCTGTGCGGGCGGGGTACCGCGTTCGACGACGGGCGCCTGGCGGGTCGTGGTGGAACAGCCGGCAACGAGGCCGATAAGGATCGTCAGGAGGGCGAAACGCGGTGCTTGTGTCATTGGCATTCTTTAGTCTTGTCGGCGTACTGCGGGCCTGGCGGCCCAGATTGAAATTAGATGGTGCCCGGGCGCAGGGGCACAAAGTGGCACGCTTCCAGCGTCTCGCTGGTCCACTCGGCCTTGCCGGTGCGGGTTATGCGGTGCAGGTGCTGCACCTCGGCGCCAACGGGCGCGACCAGATGCGCACCGATGGCCAGCTGCTCGAGCAGCGCGCGCGGCACATCGAGGCCGGCGGCCGCGAGAATGATACCGTCGAACGGCGCCACCTGCGGCAAGCCTAACATACCATCGCCATACTGCAAACGCAGGTTCGATATGCGCATCGGGCGCAGATTGGTTTTGGCAAGCTCGTGCAGGGCCTTGATGCGCTCGATCGAGTACACATCCTTGGCGACGAACGACAGCACCGCGGCCTGGTAGCCGCAGCCCGTGCCGATCTCGAGCACGCGCTCGAGCTTGCGGCCGGCGCACATCATGTCGATCATGCGCGCCACGATATACGGCTGCGACATCGTCTGCTGATGGCCGATCGGCAGCGACGCATCGACATATGCCTGGCCCGACATCGCCGGTTCCAGAAACAAGTGGCGCGGCACGATTTCCATGGCGCGCAGCACTTGCGGATCGTTCACGCCCTGGCGCGCGATGCGGGTCACCATCGCGCGGCGCACCGCTTCGGTGGCGGCCAGGTCCGAGCGCTGGGCGGTCGGCGCGCCGGTCGCGGCCGGCACATAGCCGGGCGCGCGTGCAGCCGGCCCGGCTTCAAGCGGCGCCTTGCTGCCGCTGGCGGCGTTGCGGGTCGCGGTCTGCGGCGTGAACACCGGCGCCGGCGTGCCAGGCTTGCGCGCGCCGCCCGTCGTCGACGACAGCGGCAATGGGAAGTTCGGCCGCGCGTCCTTCATGGCAAGGCTCCCGCCAGCAGATCGAGCTGGGTCTTGTGGGTCAGATCGATCTGCAGCGGCGTGATCGACACGCGGCCCTGCGCCGTGGCGTGGAAATCGGTGCCCTCGCCCGCATCGAGGCAGGCACCGGGCGCGCCGATCCAGAAGATTTCGCGCCCGCGCGGATCCTGCGCGCGGATGACGGGCTCGGCCTGGTGACGGCGGCCAAGGCGGGCCGGCGTCAGCGGTCCGATCTGCTCGTACGGCAGGTTCGGGATGTTCACGTTGAGCAGGAACGGCGACGGCAAGGCGGCAAAACCGCCCGCCGCGAAACGTTCCACGATGTCGCGCGCCACGCGGGCCGCATCGTCCACATGGGCCCAGCCGCTGTTGACCTGCGAGAACGCGATGGCCGGCACGCCGAACAGATACGCTTCCGTGGCAGCGGCCACGGTGCCGGAATACAGCGTGTCGTCGCCCATGTTCTGGCCATTGTTGATGCCGGAAACCACGAGGTCGGGCAGCGCATCGGACATCCCGGTCAGCGCGATGTGCACGCAGTCGGTCGGCGTGCCATTGGCGAAGTAAAAGCCGTTGGCCGCCTTGTGGACCGACAAGGGACGGTCGAGTGTGAGGGAGTTGGATGCGCCCGAGCGGTTGCTGTCGGGCGCGACGACGACGATCTCGGCAATGGGCGCGAGCGCATCCGCCAGCGCCTGGATGCCGGGCGCGAGATAGCCATCGTCGTTGCTAATCAGTATCCGCATGGAGGCGATTTTACCTGAAGCAACGCTTGTATCGACACCTGGTGGCGGAAAAATGCGCCCGGATTTCATGATCCGGGACGCTGGATGCCGCTTTGACACGCCGCTACGATCAATAACTTAGCTGATTGACAAGCAGCGTGGCAAGAGCGGCAACGGCCGAACAACCACGCTCACGATCTGGCGCTCAAGCGTCCGTGCCGGCGTCGCTGTCATCGCCCTCTGCCGCCGCCGGATCGAAGAAGCGCAGCACGTCTTCCTGTACCCGCGTGCGCTTGAACGATGGCAAGCTTTGCCAGATGCGGCGGCCGTACGGCTTGGTGATGAGGCGCGGATCGCAGATCATCAACACGCCCCGGTCGTCGACGTCGCGGATCAGGCGCCCTGCCCCCTGCTTGAGCGTGATGATCGCCTCGGGCAACTGGTGGTGCATGAAGCCGTTAAGGCCCTGCTTTTCCATGACCTCGATGCGCGCGGCCAGCACCGGGTCGTCCGGCGGCGCAAATGGCAGCTTGTCGATGATCACGAGCGACAGCGCATCACCGCGCACGTCGACACCTTCCCAGAAGCTCTGGCTGCCCACCAGCACGGCATTGCCGGCCGTGCGGAACGAATCGAGCAATTCGGTGCGGCCCCGCTCGCCCTGGACGAACAGCGGGAAATCCCAGCCGCGCTCGGCAAACTCGACCCGCAGGCGCTCCGCCACCTTGTTCACGGCGCGAATCGTCGTGCACAGGAAGAACGTGCGCCCGCCAGCGGCCTTGATTACCGGCAGCGCGGCATCGACGACGGCATCGGTGTAGACGGCCGCCTGCGGTTCCGGCAAGCCGGTCGGCACGTACAGCAAGCCCTGGTTCACGTAGTCGAACGGGCTCGGCCAGGTCTTGGCCGGCTCGCCCGTCAACCCAAGCTGATCGGAGAAATGCTTGAAGTCGTTTTTGACGGCCAGCGTTGCCGACGTGAAGATCCAGCTGCGCGGCGTGCCTTCGCGCTGGTTGGAAAAGATCGGCGCGATCGACAGCGGCGTCTTGTGCAACTGCAGCGACGACGCAAAGGCTTCGGCCCACAGCACCGCCTGCTCGGCAGCTGGCGCCTTGGCGTCGGGCTTCCAGCCATCGATGGCGGCGGCCAGGTCGTGCGCGCGCACACGGCAGGCTTCGATCGTTTCGGCGCGCGCGGCGTTTTCTTCGAGCACGGTGATCATCCCCGCCAGCTCGGCCTTGAGCTTGTCGAGCGCCGGGAAGAACTGCGACGTCGGCATGATCTGCGGCAGCGACAGGCGCAGATTGCCTTCGCCGAACGCCAGGCGCAGGTCGCGCGCCGCTTTCTCGACAACGGTGACGACCTTGGCCCAGTCCGGGCCGCCCCGTGCATGCGCCAGGCCTTCGGCCAGGACGTCGCGGCACAGTTCGAGCACTTGCGAGGTCGACACCGACTGACCGAAGAACAGCGTCGCCGTGTCGGGCAGCTGGTGCGCCTCGTCGAAGATGATGGTGTTGGCCGACGGCAGCAGCTCGGCCACGCCGGTGTCCTTGAGGGCCACGTCGGCAAAGAACAGGTGGTGGTTGACGACGACGATGTCGGCCTGCTGCGCTTCGCGCCGGGCTTTCATGACGAAACAGTCCTGGTAATACTGGCACTCGGCGCCCATGCAGGTATCGCGCGTGGAGGTGACGAGGTTCCAGACCGTGGCGGTTTCCGGCACCTTGGCCAGCTCGGCCTTGTCGCCCGAGTTGGTCATTTTGATGAAGCGCGAGATTTCGCGCAGGTGGCCGACGTCGTCGCGCGACGTCAGGCGGCCGTTCTGCAGCGTGCGCTCGAGATGGAAATGGCAGACATAGTTCGAGCGGCCCTTGAGCAGCGCCACCGAGACCGGCGCGCGCAAGGCGGCGCGGATGGTCGGGATGTCGCGCATGAACAACTGGTCCTGCAGGTTCTTGGTGCCGGTCGAGACGATCGTCTTGCCGCCCCACAGCAGCGCCGGGACCAGGTAGGCGAAGGTCTTGCCGGTGCCCGTACCGGCCTCGGCCATCAGCACTTGCTGGTTGTCGATGGCGTGGGCGACGGCCTTGGCCATCTCGGTCTGGGCCTGGCGTGGCTTGAAGGTGCCGACGGCGGGCGCGAGCGGGCCGCCCGCACCGAACAGGCGGTCGAGGTCAGCATCGTACTTGCCGGCAGGGATGGCGGAGTCGGTCGACGCGGCGGAATGTGCTTCCACGGCGCCAGTGGCCGACCCAGCCGTCCCGACCGGCTCTGCGGCAGGGCCGGGAACAGGGAGATGGTCGGTCAATGTATGTGTCGTAACTTATCTTGAAGAAACGTGGCTTGCAGTAATGGCTCAGGCCGGGATATCGGGGACCAGCTGCATCTTCAGCAGCGTAATATGATCTTTGAGCTGCAGTTTACGCTTTTTGAGGCGGCGCAGTTGTAACCCGTCGGCGTGGCCGTCCGCCGTCAACATGGAGATGACGGCATCGAGGTCGCGGTGTTCCACATCGAGTTCAATAATACGGCGCTGGATGTCCTGGACATCGATCATGATGGTCTGTTCCAAACAGTGTTTACAGATGGGATTGCGGGAATGGGAGCCGGTCGGCGCTGGCGCAGCGGGCCTTCCAGTATTGCCGTAAGCAAATCTTCTTGCTTGTTGGTTGGTTCTCGGTGCATAGTTTAATCCACGCGGTCATTGCCGCCAACAAAGATTGGCGTTAGGCCTAAGAAAACAAGCATTTATGACTTCCTACAGGATCGAAGCGGGTACCGCGCAACACATCGGTAACCGCCCTCAACAAAACGATCGCGCCGCCCTGTTTACAGGTGCGCGCGCGCCCGGCTATGTGCTTGCGGTGCTGTCTGACGGCATCGCCAGCCCGGCCGGGGCCGAACAGGTGCTGCACACGGCACGCCAGGTATTCGACGAATTCAAGCCGGGCGACCATCCGGACATCGAGCGCCTCGCCCAGCTGCTGCACGAGATCATCAGCGAAACCCACACGGTGATCAAGATGAACGCCATCGCCGGCAAGACCGAACTCCACGCCAGCTTCGTCGGCCTGGTGATCAGTCCCCATGGCGAGGCGGTCTGGGCCCACGTGGGCGACTCGCGCCTGTATCGCTTCGAGCACGACAAGTGCGCGATGCGCACGAGCGACGTCGCCTATGTCGAGCACCTGATCTCGAGCGACCGCCTGCCAGCCGATGCGGCGCGCAACCACCGCCGCTCCAAGCTGCTGCTCAATGTACTGGGAAACAGCCGCAAGGAGCCGTTCGTTACGACGGGCAGCCACACGGGCCTGGTTGCTGGCGACAGCTTTTTGCTCGGCTCCGATGGCCTGTGGCACTTCTTCACCGACGCCGAACTGGCCGCCGTGACCGCCAAGTCCACGCCGCGACAGGCTGCCGAAAAACTCATCAGCAAGGCCGGCGAACGCTCTCAGGGCAAAGGTGGCAATTGCACCATGGCCATCGTCAAGCTGGTCAAACCCGCCGGCGCCTAGTTGCTCTTTGCCGGCGGTTGGCCTGCTTTTTTCGCCGCATCGTCAGCGGCGCGCTTGGCGGCTTTTGCTTCGCGCTCGGCGACGCGGCGCGCGACCTGCTTCTGACGCTCGATCGATTCCACACGCCGCGCTTCGGCCGCCGCCACATTCTGGGCTGCCCTCGCCTGGGCATTCTGGGTGCGGGCCGCATTCTCCTGCACGCGTTTGGTACGGGCTGCACGCGATTCCGCCGGCGTCGTGCGCGGCGCTGGCAAGGCAGCGCTCGGTGGCGCCTTGACAGCCGGTGGATTGGCCGCCAGTTCGGCTTCTTCTTTCTGGAAAGCGGCCTCGGACACGGCCAGCGCGCGGTCGCGCTCATCGACCTTGGCCTGGCGCAGGTAGCGCGACGCTTCGATCTCGATGGCGCGCTGCTCGAGCAGGGCCACGCGCTGCTGCTCGCTTGCCTCGTCCAGGCAACGGGTGACGAAGAATTTGTCGTAGCAGACCACTTCGCGTTCGGCGTAGCGGGTTTCGATGGCGCGGCGCTCGGCGGCTACGGCTGCCAGCCGCTCCTGGGCCTGCGCGGTCGAGGTCGATGCGGGAGGTGGCACCTCCGGCGCGGCCGGCTGTGTCGTCGAGCAGGCCGCCAGCAGGCTTGCCAGGGCCAGCAGCGCGCCTGCGCGCAGCGTGGTAATGCGTGTCATGTGGATCCTTGTTGTCGTGCCTGGCCGGTTCAGGCGATCTTGTCGGCCGCGCCGCGCCGCTCGGAGAGCATGTATTCGCGCGACTGCATCTCGATGATACGCGATACGGTCCGGTGGAATTCATTGGCCAGCTGGCCCTGCGTGTAGAGCTCTTCGGGCTCGACGGCCGCGGACATGATCAGCTTGACCTTGTGATCGTAGAACACGTCGATCAGCCAGGTGAAGCGGCGCGCTTCGGACGACTGCCCCGCCGACATCGCCGGGATACCGGACAACACCACCGTGTGGAACTGGCTGGCCAGTTCCAGGTAATCGTTTTGCGAGCGCGGGCCGCCGCACAGCGTGGCGAAGTCGAACCAGATCACGCCCCCGGCACGGCGCAGCGCGCGGATTTCGCGGTTCTCGATGTGCACGATCGGCGCTTCGTCGGCGATGTCGGCCACCTTGGCATAGGCGTCGCGCAGGGCGCGGTCGGACGCGGCATTGAGTGGCGTGTAATACGCCTCGACCTGCTCGAGCGCGCGCTTGCGGTAATCGTTGCCGGCATCGACGTTCAGCACGTCCAGCTTGTCCTGCAGCAGCGCGATCGTCGGCAGCATGCGGTCGCGGTGCAGGCCGTCCGGGTAGAGCGTCGACGGTTCGTAGTTCGACGTCATCACGAAGCTCACGCCATTGTCGAACAGCGCCTTGAGCAGGTTGTACAGGATCATCGCATCGGCGATGTCCGAAACGTGAAATTCATCGAAGCAGATCAGCCGGTACTTTTTGGCGATACGCTTGGCTACTTCGTCGAGCGGATCGGCCACGCCTTTCAGTTCATCCAGTTGCCCGTGGACGGCGCGCATGAATTCGTGGAAGTGCAGGCGCGTCTTGCGCACCACCGGCACGACCGAATAGAACGAGTCCATCAGGAACGATTTGCCGCGCCCTACCCCGCCCCACATATACACGCCCTTGGGCACCGTGGGGCGGTTGATCAGGCGCTTGAAAGCGGACGACCGCTGGGCCTTGTAGGCGACCCAGTCGTCGTACGCCTGCTGCAGGCGGTCCACCGCCATTTGCTGCGCGGGGTCGGACGTGAAACCACGCGCGTTAAGCTCGTGTACATAATATTCTTGAACGTTCATGGGATACCGATAAAAACATGGGGTGGACGGCGACGCCGTCCACCCCATGGAATTCACGCGCCGGCAAGCATGCCGGCGAAGTTTCTGCTGCTTAGAAGTTCAGCGAACGCTTGTCCACCGCCAGAGCGGCTTCCTTGGTGGCTTCCGACAGCGACGGGTGCGCGTGGCAGATGCGGGCAATGTCTTCGCTTGATGCCTTGAATTCCATCGCGACGACGGCTTCCGAAATCAGCTCGGACGCCATTGGGCCCACGATGTGCACGCCCAGGATTTCGTCGGTCGTGGCATCGGCCAGGAACTTGACCATGCCCGACGTGTCGCCCAGTGCGCGCGCACGGCCGTTGGCCATGAACGGGAACGTACCGGCCTTGTAGGCGATGCCTTCGGCCTTGAGCTGCTGCTCGGTCTTGCCGACCCACGAGATCTCTGGCGACGTGTAGATGACCCAAGGAATCGTGTTGAAGTTGACGTGACCATGCTGGCCGGCGATACGCTCGGCCACGGCAACGCCTTCTTCTTCGGCCTTGTGCGCCAGCATCGGGCCGCGCACGACGTCGCCCACTGCCCACACGCCCGGCAGATTGGTGCGGCACTCGTCGTCGACCACGACAAAACCGCGCTCGTCGAGCTGCACGCCCACGGCTTCGGCGTTCAGGCCGATCGTGTTCGGCACGCGACCGATCGAGATGATGAGGCGGTCGAACGTGGTGCTCTGTTCGGCGCCAGTGCTGTCGGCATACGCCACGGTGACGTTGTTCTCGCCCTTGGTGATCGCGCCGATCTTGCAACCGAGGTTGATTTTGAGGCCCTGCTTGACGAACAGCTTGTGCGCTTCTTTGGCGATCTGCTCATCGACTGCGCCCAAGAAGGTCGGCAGACCTTCGAGCACGGTGACGTCAGCGCCGACACGGCGCCAGACGCTGCCCATTTCCAGGCCGATGACGCCGGCGCCGATCACGCCCAGCTTGCCCGGGACTGCGTCGATGGCCAGTGCACCGGCGTTCGACAGGATCAGTTTCTCGTCGAATTCGGCGCCTGGCAGCTGGCGTGCGTTCGAACCGGTCGCGATGACCACGTTCTTGGCGGTCAGCGTGTCGGTGGTCGGGCCGCTGACATTGATGGTGTAACCGCCTTCGGCAGTACCGGCGAACGCGCCGCGGCCGTGGAAGAAGCTGACCTTGTTTTTCTTGAACAGGAACAGGATGCCGTCGTTGTTCTGCTTGACGATCGTGTCCTTGCGACCCAGCATCTTGCCCAGGTCGAGTTCGAGGCCCGAGACATTGATGCCGTGGTCGGCAAACGCGTGACCGGCGTGCTCGAAGTGCTCGGACGACTGCAGCAGTGCTTTCGACGGGATGCAACCAACGTTGGTGCAGGTGCCGCCCGGGGCAGGCTTGCCGGCGGCGTTGCTCCATTCGTCGATACAGGCAACCTTGAAGCCCAGCTGGGCTGCGCGGATGGCAGCAATGTAACCGCCAGGACCGCCGCCGATGACGACGACGTCAAATTGTTTATCGCTCATTACATGATTCCTTTTTTATTCTTCCGGAACAAATACCCACAGCAGCAGGTAGATCAGGATGCCGAAGCCGAACGTCAGGACGAACAGCACGAAGATCAGGCGCCAGACCCATGACTCGAGGCCATAGGTGCGCGCCAGGCCGCCACACACGCCGCCGAGCCAGCGATCGAGCCGCGTGCGGCGCAGGCCGCTGAGCAGATCATCGCGGTGCGTGTCGAACGACGAGCCGCTCTTGAACACGCTCTCCTTCGTCAGGCTGACGGTGGACGCGCCAGAGAGAATGCGCGCCTTGGCCTGCTCGAATTCGGCGTCGGTCAGCGCGCCGGCCTGGTGCAGCTCGTGCAGCCGCTTGATTTCGTCTGACAGCATGTCGTTCTCCGGCAAACTATGACCGACGCCACGGGGCGCCGGCCAGGTTGAGACTTACAGGTCCAGCAGCAGGCGGGCCGGATCTTCCAGCGCATCCTTCATCGCGACCAGGCCCAGGACGGCTTCGCGGCCGTCGATGATGCGGTGGTCGTACGACATGGCCAGGTAGTTCATCGGACGGATCACGATCTGACCGTTTTCGACGACCGCGCGGTCCTTGGTCGCGTGCACGCCCAGGATGGCCGACTGTGGTGGGTTGATGATCGGGGTCGACATCATCGAGCCGAACACGCCGCCGTTCGAGATCGAGAACGTACCGCCGTTCAGATCGTCCAGGGTCAGCTTGCCTTCCTTGGCTTTCTGGCCGAATTCACCGATTTTCTTTTCGATATCGGCGATCGACATCTGGTCGGCGTTGCGCAGGATCGGCACCACCAGGCCACGTGGCGAACCGACAGCGATACCGATGTCGAAGTAGCCGTGGTAGACGATGTCGTTGCCGTCGACCGACGCGTTCAGCACTGGATACTTCTTCAGTGCGGCAACAGCGGCCTTGACGAAGAACGACATGAAGCCCAGCTTGACGCCGTGTTCTTTCTCGAACTTGTCCTTGTACTTGTTACGCAGGTCCATGACTGGCGCCATGTTCACTTCGTTGAACGTGGTCAGGATGGCGTTGGTCGACTGCGATTGCAGCAGGCGCTCGGCGATACGGGCGCGCAGGCGGCTCATCGGCACGCGCTCTTCCGGACGGTCGCCCAGGTTGGCAGGTGCGGCGGCAGCGACTTGCTGCAGCGGCGCCTTGGCAGGTGCAGGTGCTGCAGCTGGTGCAGCGGCTGGCTTGTTGGCGACAGCGGCCAGGGCGTCGCCCTTGGTCACGCGACCGTCACGGCCCGAACCATCGACGCCGGCGGCGTTCATGTTGTTGTCAGCCAGGATCTTGGCAGCGGCAGGCATCGCGACGCCAGCCTTCGACTGGTTCGAGGCAGCTTCCGGGGCTGCTTGCGATGGCGCGGCAGCGATCGGTGCGTTTGGCGCGGCCGACGGGATGGCTTTCACTGGCAGCGGGCTGGTCTGCGCCGATGCTTCGGTGTCGATGACGGCAATGACTTCACCGGCGACGACGGTTGCGCCGTCGGCCTTGAGCAGTTGCACGATCACGCCAGCGCTTGGCGCTGGCAGTTCCAGGACCACCTTGTCGGTCTCGATGTCGATCATGTTCTCGTCGCGCTCGACGGACTCGCCGACTTTCTTGTGCCAGGACAGCAGGGTTGCTTCAGCAACCGATTCCGACAATACAGGGACCTTGACTTCGATTTGTGCCATTTAAAACTCCAGTAATTATTCTTTGCAAGAAACCCCGACGCGCTGCGCCGGGGTCGTGGTCTTACTTATTGGTGATCACTTCGTCAGAATGAAGCCCTTGAGCTTCGAGAACGCCGTCTCCAGCAGTTCTTTCTGCTGCGCGATGTGCTTGTCGGCATAACCGACCGCAGGCGACGCCGAGGCGGGACGACCGGCGTATGCCAGGCGCTGGCCATCTTCCATGCCTTCGAAGATGTTGTGCTGGATCTGGAACCAAGGACCCTGATTTTGCGGCTCGTCCTGCACCCACACCACTTCGCCAGCGTTCGGGAACTTTTTCAGTTCGGCGCCGAACGACTTGTGCGGGAACGGGTACATCTGTTCCATGCGGATGATCGCAGTGTCGGTCACGGCGCGCGCCTTGCGTGCATTGACCAGGTCGAAGTAGACCTTGCCCGAGCAGACCAGCACGCGCTTGACCTTCGATGCGTCGATCTTCTCGTCGCATTCGCCGATCACGGTCTGGAAACCGCCCTTGGCCAGGTCGGTCAGCGGTGAACCGGCATCCTTGTTACGCAGCAGCGACTTCGGCGTGAAGATGACCAGAGGCTTGCGGAACTGACGCACCATCTGGCGACGCAGCAGGTGGAAGATCTGAGCGGCGGTCGTTGGCTGGACCACTTGCATATTGTTGTCTGCGCACAGTTGCAGGAAACGCTCGATACGTGCCGACGAGTGCTCCGGACCCTGGCCTTCGTAGCCGTGTGGCAGCATCATGACCAGGCCCGACGCGCGGCCCCACTTCACTTCGCCCGAGGCGATGAACTGGTCGATGACGACTTGCGCGCCGTTGACGAAGTCGCCGAACTGGGCTTCCCAGATCGTCAGCGTGTTCGGTTCGGCGGTCGAGAAACCATACTCGAAGGCGAGCACGGCTTCTTCGGACAGCACCGAGTCGATCACGGTGAAGTTGGCCTGGTTCTCGGACACATTGGCCAGTGGCAGGTAGATGCCCTGGTCCCAACGCTCACGGTTCTGGTCGTGCAGCACGGCGTGACGGTGCACGAACGTGCCGCGGCCGGCATCCTGGCCCGACAGGCGGATGGCGTAACCCGACGACAACAGCGACGCGTATGCCAGGTGTTCGCCCATGCCCCAGTCGAGGTTGACTTCGCCGCGGCCCATATTGGCGCGGTCGGCCAGCACCTTGTCGACCAGCGAGTGCGGCTTGAAGTTTTCTGGCGTGGTGGTGATGCGTTGCGCCAGGCGCTTCAGTTCGGTCAGCGGTACGGCAGTATCGGCCGCATCGGTCCACTTCTTGTTCAGGAACGGCGCCCAGTCGACGGCGTACTTGTTCTTGAAGTTGGTCAGCACCGGATCGACCGTGTGCTTGCCGGCATCCATCGCATCGCGGAACGCAGCGACAAGCTTGTCGCCACCGTCGGCTTCGATGGTGCCCTGCGCTGCCAGCTTTTCGGCGTACAGCTTGCGGGTGCCCGGGTGCTTGGCGATCTTCTTGTACATCAGCGGCTGGGTCAGCGCTGGCGTATCCTGCTCGTTGTGGCCCAGCTTGCGGTAGCAGATGATGTCGACGACGACGTCCTTGCCGAATTCGGCGCGGTAGTCGAGTGCGATCTGGCTGGCCAGCACGACGGCTTCAGGATCGTCGGCGTTCACGTGCAGCACCGGTGCTTCGATCATCTTGACGACGTCCGAGCAGTACAGCGTCGAGCGCGCATCGCGCGGATCCGACGTCGTGAAACCGATCTGGTTGTTGATGACGATGTGGACCGTACCGCCCGTACCGTAGCCGCGGGTCTGCGCCAGGTTCAGGGTTTCCATGACCACGCCCTGGCCGGCGAAAGCTGCATCGCCGTGCACCAGGATCGGCAGCACTTCCTTGCCCTTGCGGTCGCCACGGCGTTCCATACGCGCCTTGACCGAACCTTCGACGACCGGGTTGACGATCTCGAGGTGCGATGGATTGAACGCGAGTGACAGGTGGACAGGGCCGCCCGGCGTGGTGATGTCGCTCGAGAAGCCCTGGTGGTACTTGACGTCACCGGCTGGCAGGTCGTCGGCGTGCTTGCCTTCGAATTCTTCGAACAGGTCGGCCGGGCTCTTGCCCAGGGTGTTGACCAGGACGTTCAGGCGGCCGCGGTGGGCCATACCGATAACGATTTCCTGGACGCCCTTTTCACCAGCGCGCTGGATGACTTCGTCCATCGACGCGATGAACGATTCGCCACCTTCGAGCGAGAAGCGCTTGGCGCCGACGTACTTGGTGTGCAGGTAGCGCTCGAGGCCTTCGGCCGCGGTCAGGCGCTCGAGGATGTGTTTTTTCTTTTCAGCCGAGAAGGTCGGGGTCGAACGGATCGATTCCAGACGTTCTTGCAGCCAGCGCTTTTCGGTCGGGTCGCTGATGTACATGAACTCGGCACCGATCGAGCGGGTGTACGTGTCACGCAGCATGTTCAGGATATCGCGCAGTGGCGCGGTTTCTTGACCGAAATACGTATTGGTGATGTTGAAGACCGTGTCCATGTCGGACTCGGTGAAGCCGTAGAACGCAGGATCGAGTTCTGGCAGCAGTGGACGTTCCTGGCGCTGCAGCGGATCCAGGTTGGCCCAACGCGAACCGAGGTAACGGTAGGCGGCGGTGATCTGGGTCACGGCGACGCGCTTGCGGCCCAGTTCGGAGTCAGCCGAGGCGACCACGGTGCGGATCGGACCCTGCTTGGCGCGTTCGGCGAACGACGCAATGACCGATGAATGGACGACGTCAGGACGGTTCGAGCCATCGACGGCCGGCACGTGCTGCATCTGGTCGAAGTAGGCGCGCCAGTTTTCTGGCACCGACGTCGGATTGTCCAGATAGGCCTCGTACAACTCTTCCACGTACGGGGCATTGCCGCCGAACAGGTATGAGTTGGCGTTTTGTTGTTGCATCATTCTTGCTCACCTTTCTTTTCGCGCTTCGCGAGGGTTGGGCGGGTTATTTAACCTTCCGCGACACGGCCTGACCGTTTAGCGGATTGCACTTCAAGACATCAAGTTGTGGGGGAAGGACTGTTTCAGTACCGATACATGTGCAAAATCCTGCCTGTTTGCGCTCATGATTGTAACGCATGATCCCATGCGGGGCAGATTACATTCCTAGAATAATTTATTACCAAATGTGTTTTTGAACACTCACACCACACCGGCAAATGTGCGGTTGTCGTCAATACCACGTTGACCTTGTAAATGATAATCGTTATCATTTAACGCATGTCCACCTCCGCCCCGTCCCCTGATGTCGTCCAGCCGGTGTTACCTGCATCGGCCAAAGCAACCAGCACGCCCGCCCCCGCTCCCGCGACTGGCGGCATGCCCCAGCGCCTCCCTGGTGCGGGCCGCGCCATGTTCCTCAAGCAGTTGCACCAATGGCACTGGATCAGTTCGGCGATCTGCCTGATGGCGATGCTGCTGTTCAGCTTTACGGGGCTGACGCTGAACAACGCGGCGCTGATCAAGGCCACGCCCGAGGTCACGCGCCTGAAAGCCACGTTACCGGCGCCACTGGTTCCCGAATTCAAGCAGTGGGCCGAAGAACACGCTGACGCCAAGGTGCCGCTGCCCAGCAGCATCGCCGACTGGACCAACAGCGCGTTTCCTGTCGATGTGCGCGGCCAGCGCGCCGAATGGACCGAAGAAGACGCCTACATCGCCCTGCCCCGCCCCGGCGGCGACGCCTGGCTGCGCATCGCCGTCGACGGCAGCGCCGAATTCGAGCGCACCGACCGCGGCTGGATTTCGTGGCTCAACGACATGCACAAGGGCCGCAACACGGGCGCCGTCTGGAGCTGGTTCATCGATATTTTTTCGGTCGCCTGCATCGTGTTCTGCATCACGGGCTTTTTGATCATGAAATACCACGCGGCCAACCGGCCGTCGACCTGGCCGGTGATCGGCTTCGGCATCGTGCTGCCCGCCGTGCTGGCGTTGTTGTTTGTCCACTGAAGTTTGCCAACTGAGCGTTCTAACTATTTCCAACCTGAGAGAAGACCAAGAATGAAACTGTCCCACTCGCTCGTCCTGACCCTGCCGCTCGTTTCCGGCTGGGCCGTGGCCGCCGACCTGTCCGTCAAGTTCGACCTGCCGCAACTGAACGTGGCCGAATACCACAAGCCGTATGTAGCGATCTGGCTTGAGCGCGCCGACCAGAGCGTCGCGGCCAATCTCGCCGTGCTGTACGACCTGAAAAAGGACGCCGCCGGCGACAAATGGGTCAAGGACCTGCGCACGTGGTGGCGCAAGGCCGGGCGTGACGCCAAATTTCCGCTCGATGGCGTCAGCGGCGCCACACGTCCTGCCGGCAGCCAGACGATGAAATTCGACGGCGCCAAGCACGGCCTCGACAAACTGCCGGCCGGCGACTACAAGCTGGTCGTGGAAGCATCGCGCGAAGCGGGCGGGCGTGAACTGGTGAAAGTGCCGTTCACGTGGACCGGCAAGGGCAAGGTCGCGGCGAATGCGGCCGGCAAGGAAGAATTGGGCGCCGTCGCCCTCGAGCTCCAATAACAACAATCAAGAGAGAATCCCATGCACAACCGTATCCTCAAGGGCGCCCTGCTCGGCCTGGCCCTGGCCGGCATGTCGATGAGCGCGCAGGCGCACCGCGGCTGGCTGCTGCCCAGCACGGCCATGGTCGAAGCAAAGGAACCGTGGGTCACGCTCGACGGCGCGATCTCGGAAGGCCTGTTCGAATTCCACCACGTGCCGCTGCGCCTGGACAACCTGACGATCACGGGCCCGGATGGCGTGACGACCAAGGCCGAAGGCGCCGTGCTCGGCAAGTTTCGCAGCACGATCGACATCCGCCTGCCGAAGGACGGCACCTACCGCCTGGCCATCGTCAGCAACAACGTGATGGGCAGCTACAAGCTCGGCGGCGAGGTCAAGCGCTTCCGCGGCGTCGAAGGCACACCGGGCGCGCAAGTGCCGGCCGGCGCCACCGACGTGACCACCAGCACCACGCACACGCGTCTGGAAACCTTCGTCTCGGCCAATGACATGAACGACACGGCGCTCAAGCCGAGCGGCGTCGGCCTCGAAATGGTCCCGGTCACCAACCCTTCTGACCTGCGCGCGGGCGAGCCGATCACCTTCCGCTTCCAGCTCGACGGCAAGCCGCTGCCGAACTTCCCGTTCAGCATGGTGCCGGGCGCCGTCAAGTACCGCGGCACACTGGGCGAGCTGCGCTTTACCACCGATGCCAACGGCGAGGTCAAGTTCACGGTGCCGGACGCGAATATGTACTGGCTCTCAGCCAAGTTCCCGCTCGAGACGCAAAAAGGTCCGCCAGCGCCGGGCGCCAAGCGCTATAGCTACACGGCCACGCTCGACGTCCTGCCGCAGTAAGGGCGCACAGGCTCGATGCGCACCATTCTTGTTCCCCTGAGCGTCGACGCGGCCATGCCGCCCGGCGGCAGCACGCTGTTCACCACATCCGGCACGTCGATGGGCACGACCTGGTCGGCGCGGCTGATGCTGCCGCCGGGCGCCGATGGCGCCGTAGTCACCCGCGCGCTGCAAGGCGAGCTGGACGAGATCGTTGCGCAAATGAGCCATTGGGACGAAGGCTCCCTGCTGTCGCGCTACAACCGTGCGCCGGCCGGCAGCTGGCACGCGCTGCCGCCGCAGTTTTTTGCGGTCGCCGAGTATGCGCTGCAGGTGGCGGCCGACAGCGGCGGCGCCTACGATCCGGCTGCTGGCGCGCTCGTCGATCTGTGGGGCTTCGGCGCCCGCGGGCGTTACGACCAGCCGGGGTTCCAGGCGCCGCAGGCTGAGCTGGTTGCCGATGTCATCGCGCGCCGGGTTGAACGCCAGCCGGTGCTCGACCATGCCGGGCGGCGCCTGCTGCAACCGGGCGGCGCGATCCTGGATTTTTCATCGGTCGCCAAGGGGTATGCGGTCGATCGCATGGCCGCCTGCCTCGAGGATCGGAGCGTGCGCCACTTCGTCGTCGAAGCGGGTGGCGAATTGCGCGGCGCCGGGGTCAAGCCGGATGGCCAGCCGTGGTGGGTCGAGGTCGAGGGCGTGCCGGATTACGAGGGTGTCGGGCAGACGATCGTTGCCCTGCACGGGCTGGCAATTGCCACCTCGGGCGACTACCGGCGCAGCTTTCAATATGGCATGCGGCGCATGGCGCACACGCTCGACCCGCGCAGCGGCTATCCGGTCGATCATGACCTGGCCTCGGTCACCGTGCTGGCGCCGACCTGCATGGCGGCTGACGCGCTGTCCACTGCCCTGACCGTGCTCGGGCCTGATGATGGGCTGGCGTTTGCGGAACAACGCGGGATTGCGGCGCGCTTTCTCGTGCGCGCCGGATCCGGTTTGAAAGAAACCACGACGGGCGCCTGGGGCCTCATGCTCCAATAATGCTTCAATGATGATGCAATGATGTTGACAATCGAACCGCTGCGCTGGGGGAGCGCATTGGCGCTGTCCGGCGCCTATCTTGCGATGTGCCTGGGCCTGTGGCGCATGCATCTGGCCAAGGCGCGGCCCAGCGGCGTGGCAGCCGACTGGCTCGTGGTCTACGCGAGCCAGACTGGCAGCGCAGAATTTCTGGCCGAGCGGACGGCTGCCACGCTGGCGCTCGGGGGGCTGGACGCGCGCGCGGCCTGCATCTCGACGCTCGATCTGGCCACGTTGTCCAGCACCAGCCGCATCCTGTTCGTCTGCAGCACCTATGGTGAAGGCGACGCACCCGATCCCGCCGCACGCTTTGCCACACAGACGATGGACGCGGCGCCGGACCTGTCGCAGTTGCACTTCGGCATGCTGGCCCTGGGCGACATCACGTACACCAACTACTGCGGCTTTGGCCGCGCGCTCGATGCCTGGCTGCGTGAGCGCGGCGCAACGAGCCTGTTCGAGCGGATCGACGTCGACCGCGGCGCGCCAGAAGCGCTGGCCGCATGGCAGCACCACCTGAGCCACTTGGCCGGTACGAGCGATGCACCGGACTGGGAAGCGCCCGCCTACGGCGCGTGGCGCATCGCCGAACGCACGCTGCTCAATCCCGGCAGCGCCGGTGCGCCGCTGTACCGCCTCGCGTTGGTGCCGCAGGATGGCGCGCTGCCGGCGTGGGAAGCGGGCGACCTGGCGCAAGTGAGCGCGCCTGCTGACCCGGCGCATCCGCGCGAGTACTCGATTGCCTCGGTACCCGCAGAAGGCCAGCTCACGTTGCTGGTGCGATTGCAGCAGCGCGCCGACGGGACACCGGGCGCAGCGTCCGGCTGGCTCTGCACGGATGCGCTTTCGACAGACACGATCCGGCTGCGGGTGCGCGCGCATGCACGCTTCCGGCTGGGCGAGAATGCGCTGCGGCCCCTGATCGCGATCGGCAACGGCAGCGGGCTGGCCGGCCTGCGCGCACTGCTGAAAGCGCGCATCGACGCCGGCACCCACGACAACTGGCTGCTGTTCGGCGAACGCAATGCGGCCCACGATTTCCTGTGCCGGGGCGAGCTCGAAGAATGGCGCGACAGCGGCGCCCTCGCCCGCCTCGACCTGGCATTTTCGCGTGACGGCAGCACAGCGCGTTATGTCCAGCACCTGGTTGCCGCGCAAGCTGACCTCTTGCGCCAGTGGGTGCAGGATGGCGCGGCGATTTACGTTTGCGGCAGCCTGCAGGGAATGGCTGGCGGCGTGCATGATGCACTGATCGACGTGCTGGGCGCGGCCACGGTTGAGGCCATGATGGCCAATGGCCGCTACCGGCGCGACGTGTACTGATGCCCGATCAAGTTCGATTTTCTCGTCAGGTGGCTTCTGTTCAGTTAGCACGCACTGAGCATGCGGTGACTGAGCATAAGTGCGGACGAACGATAAGGTCAGAAACGAAACAGTAATGTTTGACACAAGAGGCTGAGGCATACATGCTCGCGGGAACTTCCGCCTTCGGCCAACAGCGGATTTTGCCATTGACCGCCAAACATCGAAAGCAAGCCATATGACGCCATTGAATGAGCAGCTTGAGGGGGTTACTGATGAAGCAACGTTTCTCGCCTTTGTTCAGGCGTTGATCGTGGATCGTAGAGGTAATGCTGAACACTGGGAAAATGAATCCATCGAAGACTTTCTGGAAGGGGCTAGTGCATGGGCAGAAGATTCAGGGTTCGGCTCTCAACAAGGCCTTTTACTTGCATCCCCCTGGCGAAAGTTCGCAACTTTCCTCTTCTCGGGAAAGATCTACGAATAGCGAGCATCGTTTGGTCCGCTCTGGGTCGAGTCCGGCCTGACCGCCACTGGTCGATATTGACCAGTGGCGGTTATCAATTCTCAATTAAGGCTATCAGCTTATGTTGCCATCGATTGCCCTTGCACTAGGAATTGAAGAGCTCAGGGATGGCGGATCTCTGTGTGCAGCGTTTCAAGGTGCGAACGGCTCGATATACTGGCTTGTCCTTCCAGTAATTTTAGATGGAGACAAAATCATGGGGTACTCACGGCCAGTCGTGGTGGAAAGACCTTATGCCCCACAAGAACTACACATCTCGTGGCCGCACGCGAAGATACTGCTACAGCAGGTAGATTATTTGATTTCCGAACGTGCAAATCGAAAGTATATCGGACGGATGTACGCAGCGATTCAGAGTCAGGGAAATATCGATTGACAACTACCTTGGCTGACATAGAGAGTCCGCTTCAGTTTGATTTCGGCCTGTTGCGGCACCCTGAATTTTCTCCTGGCAACCCGCTATGCCGGCCTTAACGGCCGGGTCGGCCAACAGCGTAGCCAGTAGCCAGGGCCAGGGTCAGGTCTGACATTTGGACACGAACTCTTCCTTAGCACCTTCACCAAAGCATCCATAAACACTCTTTTTGTTAAGCTCGTTTCTGAATGTCAGACCTGACCATGCTCTTGCAGGAGTCGCACACGCACTTTTGGTGCCGGGGATGCTACTCCCAACATTGTTATGGTTCGCATCGCTGTCTATAACGGCGACGATTCATGTCGAAAGCTCGTCGGAGTTTTTTCGGCTTTATCGACGTGATCGCTCTCATAATAGAAATAGCCCACGCCACCCCAGCCACGGATCGCTTGAAGAAGCTTTACTATCAGCTGAGATTCAAACATCGGAAATTACGCTCAGCATTACAAGTCGCGCAACGAGCGGACGCACTATCAAGATGCAAATGAAGGCTGCCGGCATTGCAACGCGGTAGGCGGACATCACGTTCCTCAAATAGTTGCTGTCGTATCCGAATTCCGTGAATGTAATTACCATGGACATCAGAAATGACATCACTATTGCCATATATAGTGCAAATACATAGGGCGCAAGAAATTTTGGCAACCTGCGTTGTGCAATCCACCGATTTGAATGATTCATTGGTATTGACCTATCTAAGATGCAAGTGATAATTCAGGTTATCATTCAGCACTGGCCAAAAGAAGAGGCCGGTAGCTTAAGTCTTCACCAAGAAAAATTTATGAATGCTTTTAGGGAATGCCGTGAACATTGTGGGCGCAATCACCAACTTCACTTGTGTCGTCGAATCCGGAACTCTTGCCTCAGCCGCCCGTTCTCTAGGCGTCAGCGCGGCATCCGTGAGCCAAAACATCGCACGCCTTGAAGAGCATCTCGGTGTCCGTTTACTGGCGCGTACCACTCGGCAGATGGCACTGACCGAAGCCGGTCGCGTCTATTACGACAAGGTTCGTCATATTCCGCGCGAACTCGATCTGGCAAAACAGGCTGTAGACAAAGGGCTGGACTTGCAGGAGCATCTCACTATCGCAACCCTGTCCTCAGTTGGCCGCCATCTCCTTGCGCCCTTGCTACCGGCATTCGGCCGCCGCTATCCACGCCTGGCAATCGAGCTGGTAAGCGCCAATCACCGTGCCGACCATCTACGGGAAAAAATCGACGTCAGTATACGTATTGCTGCGCAACTCGACGACCGACTTGTGGCTCGGGTTATTGCGTCGCGCCCGTTTCTAATCTGTGCTTCACCTGAATATCTGAAAGATGCCGGAACACCGACCTCGCCTGAAGAGCTGCGATCTCACTCATGCCTTGTACTGCGCTACGCTACCAATGGCCGCTTCCTCCCGTGGGAATTCGTACGCGATGGAGTGCACTTTGATGCGCCAGTTAATCCATCCATGATCAGTGACGATATCGATATGCTGGCGCAGATGGCGGTCAATGGGGGAGGCATCACGCGCTTGGCAGACTTTGTCGCGCAACCACTGATAGAACGCGGCCTGCTTGTAACATTATTTGACCAGCTCCACCAAACCGCCGGACAAGCCATGCCCGAGCCAATGCAGATATTTGCCTGTGTAACCGACCATACGTCGCTCACGCCCAAGGTACGAGCCTTGATTGATTATCTCAAGGAGGCTCTGAACCAGTGCTAAGCCAGCTTACCGCACCTACATATTGGCCGTTCTGGAACAAACGCGATGCTCATGGAAAGGCGTGCGCGTGTTTATCAATCCTGGTGGGAGTTTGGAGCGGACGACTGGGAAGCACAGTTTGCATGCCCGTAGTTCAATACGCAGCTGTGCTGGGCGCCGATCGCGTTCATAAACGTAAATGCACGTGGAGCGGAGCAGACGAAGGAGCGAACTCGGCGTCTGCGAACTTTGCTGAAATGGTGCAGGTCGCTGAAATAAAAGCGAGCGCAGACAAGGCGCGCTGCTTCCGGCCAGAAGCGGTTCTTGACAGAAATGCCTTGTCTGCGACAAACTCCATTCTCGAACAATGCGAAAAACGATGGCTTAACTTTGCGTGACTCCATGGTCACGCAGCCAGCCAATCGCCGACACGCCGCTTTGCACTTCTGCAAGGCAGGCCAGCGTTTCCTCCGACTTTGTCGGAAATTTTCGAGCTTGCGCGCTTTCGTCGCGTCGTCTCAGATCGGAACGCATCCAAATGGCCTACTCTGCACGTCCCCTTCATCCAGCCTCCCCGCGTATCGCTATTGTCGGGGCCGGCTTGGCCGGTTTAACGCTTGCGCGTGTTATGCACGTCAACGGCATACGGGCCACCATTTACGAGGGCGAAGCGTCACCCACAGCGCGGACCCAAGGTGGCTTACTCGATATTCACGAGCACAACGGCCAGTTAGGGCTGAAAGCGGCAGGCCTTTACGAGGCATTTCTCGCCCTTGCACTCCCTGGCGAAGATGCGAAGCGTATCGTTGACAAACACGGCGCCCTATTATTTGACAGGCCGAGCTCGGGCTCTGGTGCACGGCCCGAGGTAGAGCGAGGTGCCTTGCGAGACCTTTTAGTCGCTTCCTTGCCCGCCTGCGCCATAAAATGGGGAAGAAAGCTGACCCAGGCTATTCCACTTGCCAATGGGCGGTATCAACTCGTGTTTGCAGACCGCACTACGGTTGAGGCGGACCTGCTCGTTGGGGCAGATGGCGCATGGTCGAGAGTGCGTCCCCTGGTCTCCTCCGCCACGCCACAATATACCGGCACGTTCTTCGTCGAGAACCGCCTGTTTGATGGCCCGGTCCGGCATCCCGAAAACACGGCGGCCATTGGCTCGGGTACGTTGATGGCAGTGGCACCAGGCAGGGCAATCCTGGCGCATCACCATGCGAACGGCATGCTGCACACCTATATTGCTTTGAATAAGCCTGGATCATGGATCCATGCCATCGATTTTAGTCGGAGAACAGAGGCTCTCAACCAAATCGCCATGGAGTTTGCTGGCTGGGATGCGCAGCTTCTCGCGCTGGTAACTGCGAGCGATACCGCGCCAGTCGTATGGCCCATCCATGCGTTGCCGGTAGACCATCAATGGAAACGGATCCGTGGCATCACGCTGATTGGTGATGCTGCACATCTAATGTCGCCATTTGCAGGCGAAGGCGCAAACCTCGCACTCCTTGACGGTGCTGAACTCGCGCATGCGCTTTGCAATCATCCCGATGACATTGAGGCCGCATTGGCAACGTACGAACTAGCGCTCTTCTCACGCAGCGCCGCTGTTGCTACGGAAAGTGCGCAGAATCACCTACGCTTTTTTGGTAACGAAGCGCCTCACAGTGTGGTGGCGATGTTCACGGGGCGTTAACGGATATCCTCAGCACGTGCCGGTGTCACACGTGCCGGTGTCAGGTCTGACACCGCCAATGAATGCTTGATGAATTTCCCGATGCGAGAATCTGCTCATCTGACGTGAACGACCGGGTTTGGCCTTGGACTCACCAGTCACTCGTGACAATCTGAGGAATTCTCCACCCAGGAAGCTGCTATCGTGCTTCGAGAAGCCGGATTCGGCCAAGAGCTCTGGCTGATGAGCGGTGTTCGGTACGATTACTGCTGCCGGATTTAGTCAATGTGGGCTTTGATGCACAGGACGACAGGACTGCGTGAAAATCGAATTCAAACATATCGCTTTATTGTCGGCATCTATCTGCATTGCACTTGCGTTCATCTGGCTGCTCACGCCAAAACTTTTACTGTCTCTATGGGCCGTGGAGTTTTCTGAGCCAGTTGGGCTCGTCAGCAGACGCGCTTCGCCCCTGTTCGCTGGCATGGGCCTGATGTTATTCAAGTTGAGGCACGTCGGACCATGCCCCGCGCGCACAGCCGTATCGTCGGGCCTCATGGTCACTTGTCTCATGCTTGCCCTGTTGGGCATCATTGAACTCGTTATTGGCCATGCTGGTCCGGGCATTCTGCTGGCAGTGACCGTTGAGATTGCTCTTGCTCTTGGGTTCTATTTGGCAAACTGAACGCCAAGTTTCGCGATGGATCGACAGCTGCCGGTCGGACAGGTCCAGGCAAACTGGGAGGCGGTGTCCAACTTTATTGGATTGCCAAAGTGCGCTACGCACCTCTGGCTTAATTGCTACGGCCAGACATCAAGTTTGCATTGATCCACGATGCCACGTCGGTCACCGGAATAGCGCGCTGGGCATTGAAACTGTCACTTTTATCCCAAGCAACACCCCTTCCCTGCGCAAAGGCGGCGCGATACTTGCGCATCATGTTATGTGGGTCGCGGGCCAACTCGCCCAGCAAGTATTCCTCGCTCCATGCCGAATGGCTGAAGGGTTGGCCTAGCGCCGCTTGCAGCTTGTCGGCCACTTCTCCATACGTCACAGTGTCGCCAGCCAAATAAACGATGTCGTTGCGGATACGGGGTTGCGTGAAAACGACCTCGGCAGTCAGAACGCCAATGTCATCTGGCGTGGTCAGTGTGACAGCAGTGTCGAGGCTGCCAAGAGCATGCACCGCATGTTTTTCAAGATCGACGACGCCGAACTCTGGCTCAAACAGGTAGCTCATGAACATACCGGTCGAGATGATGACCCACTCGGTCTGGTGCTGACCCCGCAGCAATTCGCGCACGTCCAGCTGTGCGTCGAAGATGTCCTGCGGACTGCCGCGACCGATGACGTCAAAATCGACGCCGAACTGCCATGGGAAATACCTGGGAATTTGCGCTTGCAGGGCAGCCCGCGCCAATTTCATTGGCGTGTCGATGCCTGCTGCATAGCCAGCACATCCTATGACTTTGTCATATTGGCCGAACACCACGGCCAGCTCGTCGTTCGAGCTTTTTACAAGATCGCCGATGGTAATGTCGATCCCAAGGCCTCGGATTTCGGCCACATCACGCTGCTTGTCTGGCACATTGGACACGGCGGCGCTTGCGCGCAGCAACACGCTGATGGTCACACCATCGACGTCCTTCGCGCGTTGCGCAAGACTGCGCAGTACCGGCATCCCGAGTTCCCCGGCACCGAGTACAAGAATCTTTTTAGACATTGCATCAGGGTCTGCCTGGTTCATCGTTAGCGGTACCGATAATTGGCGGGCTTGGTTGGACATGTTGATTTCTCCTCTAGCGTTGATACCTGCACTATAGGGGGAGCAACGATGCGGAAAAAGTGGTCCTGGAGGTTTTCACCGTGCAGAAAATGCGAACAATGGTGGGTTATAGTGCCGTTTTCTGTATAGCTATCAGGACAACATATGGATCGCGTACAAGCCATGCAGGTGTTTGTCCGGGTCGTCGAAGGCAAGAGCTTTGTACGCGCAGCGCAGACGCTCGGCTTACCGCCATCATCCGTCACCGGCATCATCAAAAGGCTTGAAAAACATTTGCAAATTCGGTTGCTCAACCGTTCAACGAGAAACCTCAGCTTGACACCGGAAGGCGAGCAGTACTTCTACCGTTGCCGCGAGATACTCGACCTGATTGACGACACGGAAGCGAGCCTGAACGGCTCTGCCGAGCGCCCGCATGGGCGGCTGCGGGTGGATATGCCGGGGGGCATTGCGCATGCCTTGATCCTGCCGCGTTTGGCGCAATTCGAGCAGCGCTACCCCGATATCTATCTCATGATCGGTATAAATGATCGCCAGGTGGACCTGATCCAGGATGGCGTCGATTGTGTGATCCGTACCGGCAACCTCAATGACTCGACGCTGGTCTCGCGTCGTTTGGGGGCGTTGCGCTGGGTCACTTGCGCGGCACCGTCCTATGTGGAAGAAAAGGGGACTCCCAAAACGCTGCTGGATCTGCAAGCACACCAGGCTGTCCACTACTTTTCCAGCACGACGCGGCGCGGAAGTGAGCTGCATTTTGTCGAAGACGGGCATTGCGTCGCCATTCCGGTGTCCGGCAAGGTAGCAGTCAACGAGACTGGGCTTTACATCAAGCTTGGCATCGACGGACGCGGCCTGATTCAGTTGGCAGAGATGCTGGTGGCGGAACAATTGCGGAACGGAGAGTTAGTCGAGGTGCTGGCCGACTGGCGACCAGCACCTGTTCCTGTATCACTACTTTACCCCCACCGCCGCTTTCTCTCTCCGGCGATGCGCGCGTTTGCCGATTGGACAGCCGAACTGTTTACCGACGTCTGCTAAGGGTCGATAGTTGCCTGTCAAAACAACGAATGAATCGCGTCAGGACTGCACATCCACACCCTTCCAGAACGCGATGTGGCCAGTAATATTTGACGCGGCCGATTTTGGTGTGGCATACACCCACGCCGCATCCTTGTTGACCTTGCCGTTCACCTCGACATTGTAGTAGCTCGCGGTTCCCTTCCAGGGACAGTTGGTTGTCGTACTCGAGTCGCTGAAAAACTGGCGGTTCAAAGAGGCGGGGGGAAATAGTGGTTCCCTTCGACGACGACCGTATCGTTCGACTGCGCCAGCACTTCACCATTCCATATTGCTTTCATATGCACTCCGGTAGCGCTTCGGATCTGAAGCGCGGACCAGTCTACACCGGTTGCGTGAGAAAGTTGATGGGGATGTTTGTGCGACGAGTGCGCGCAGGAAGGCGTTGGGCCAGGTAGTCGCAAAACCTCGTGCGCACTCAACATGCCGCCTCGCGATGCTGATGGCTTACCATGCACTGTCACCACTTCCTTGCCCGCCCGTGAAAATCGCCATCGGCCACCGCCTCTTTGCTTCCGTGCTCCTTGCCATGCTGACGGTGGCTGCCGCCGCCGTGCTGCTGCTGCGCCAGAATGTGCTGGGCAGTTTCGGCGACTATGCGGTGGCGATTGAACTGGATCGCCTCGATGAACTCTCCGGCGCCGTCGCGCGCCAGTACAGCCAGCATGGCGACTGGACGTTCCTGCCGTCCGGTGACGACCGGCGCGACTGGATCGGCGACGAATTAACGCGCCTGCAGTCCGTGCGCGGGAAGCCGGTGCCGCCGGTTGGGCCGGTCAGACCAGTGCCGCCAGTGGACCCCGCAGCGCCTGCGGCACCCGCCGCTCCCCTGCACACGCGAGCCGGCCCGCCCATGCCGCCGCTCCCACCGCCCCCACCCGCCCCACCCGGCGTCATCGCGGATCTGCACACACGCATCACCCTGCTCGATGCGAATGGTGCGTATCTCGCCGGCCGCCCGCCGGGCAACCTGCCCCTGGCACGGCGCGCGATCACCGTCGATGACCGCACGATCGGCTATCTCGGCGTCGCGCGCAGCGCGCGGCCCAGCGACGCGATGGCGTTTGCCTTTCTCGACCAGCTACAGCGCAGCCTGTGGCTGATCGGCGGGCTGGCCCTGGTGCTCAGCGCTTTGGCGGCAATCGGTTTGGCACGCCACTTCCGGCGCCCGATCGACCGTCTCGCGCGCGGCGCGGGCGCGCTGGCTGCGGGCGACTACACCGTGCGCCTGCCGGTCCAGCGCAGCGATGAACTGGGCGACCTCGCACGCCACTTCAATGCGCTGGCAGAGCGGCTCGATCAGGCCGAAGCGGCGCGTCGTCAATGGGTGGCCGATACGTCGCACGAACTGCGAACGCCGCTGGCCGTGCTGCGCGCACAGCTCGAAGCGATCCAGGATGGCGTGCGCCAGGCCACACCAGCCACGGTCGATGCGATGGTGTTACAGGTACACGCGCTGACGAAGCTGATCGACGAACTGTATGCGCTGGCGCGGGCCGACGTCGGCGAACTGGCGTGCCAGCGCGTGCCGCTCGATCTGTGGCAACTGGCGACCGCCGAAGCGCAGGCCTTCAGCGCGCGCTACCAGGCGGCCAACCTGACCTTCGAAACTGGTCAGACGCCAGCACAATCACAGGTGCTGGGCGACCCGGACCGCCTGCGCCAGGTACTGGCCAACCTGTTCGAGAACAGCCTGCGCTATACGGCGCCCGGCGGCGCGGTGCGGCTAAGCGCGCAGGTGCACGACGGCCAGTTGCACCTGACGCTCGACGACAGCGCGCCCGGCGTGCCGGATGCGGCATTATCGCGCCTGGCCGAGCGCTTCTACCGCGTCGATGCATCGCGCAGCCGCGCGCATGGCGGCGCCGGCCTGGGTCTGGCCTTGAGCCGGCGCCTGCTTGCCGCGCAAGGCGGCGCACTGGCGTTTGCCCACTCGCCACTGGGTGGCCTGCGCGTGACCGTGTCGCTGCCGCTGCCGCTGCTTAAACAGGAAATGCCATGAACAGCACAATCATGATCGTCGAGGACGAACCGGAACTGGCCGCCGTGATCGCCGACTACGCACGCGCGGCCGGTTATCTCCCAACCGTGCATGGCGACGGCGCAGAGGCCCTGGCCGCGATCCGCGCGGCGCCACCGGATCTGATCGTGCTCGACCTGATGCTGCCTGGCCTGGATGGCCTGGCGCTATGCCGCGCGGTGCGCGCGTTTTCGGAGGTGCCGATCGTGATGGTGACGGCGCGGGTCGAAGAAATCGACCGCTTGCTGGGACTGGAACTGGGCGCCGACGACTACCTGTGCAAGCCGTTCAGCCCGCGCGAACTGATGGCGCGCATCAAGGCGATCCTGCGCCGCGCCGGGAGTGCCGGGGCAACGCCAGAGGCATTGCTGCTGGACGAGGCCGCCCGCAGCGCCAGGATCCACGGCCGCGCGCTCGACCTGACGCCAAGCGAATACGCGATCCTGGCCGCGCTTGCGCGCCGGCCGGGCCAGGTGCTGTCACGCGCCCAGCTGCTCGACGCGGCCCGCGCCGACAATCTCGACGCCACCGACCGCGCGATCGACAGCCATGTCAAGAACCTGCGGCGCAAGATCGACGGTGCGGCGCCGGGGCTGGAGCCGATCCGCTCGATCTACGGCCTGGGTTACCGCTACGACATGTGAAGCTTACTTCGGCGCGTACATCGACGCGTAACGGGCGCCGAAGTACAGGATGAACGCATAGCAGGCGGCCGGCAGCAGGAACGAGATCTGCACGCCCAGCGAATCGGCCAGCGCGCCCTGCGCGAACGGCACCAGTGCGCCGCCGACGATGGCCATGCACAGGATGCCGGAACCCTGGCCCGTGTGCTTGCCCAGGCCGTGCAGCGCCATGCTGAAGATCGTCGGGAACATGATCGAGTTGCACAGGCCAACCGCCAGGATCGCCCACATCGCGATGTCACCCTGCGCGAACGTGCCAACCAGTACCAGCACGATTGCCGCCACCGAGTTGAACGCCAGCGTCTTGCCAGGGCTGACCACACGCATCACGGCAAAGCCGATGAAGCGCCCCACCATGGCGCCGCCCCAGTAGATGCTGACGTAATGGGCGGCGTCGGCGTGTGCCAGACCGGCGATCTGCGGCTCGCCGATGAAGTTGATCAGGAAGCTGCCGATGCTCACTTCAGCGCCCACGTACAGGAAGATACCGATCGCACCCAGCACCAGGTGGCGATGCGCCAGCACCGAGCCGGCGGCACCCGCCACCGGCGTGCCATCGTCATCGGCCGCGACAATCTTTGGCAGCTTCGCCATCAGGAACAGTACGGCCAGCACCACCAGCAGGCCAGCCAGCATCAGGTACGGCCCGCGCACGCTGGCCGCTTCGGCGGCCGGATCGGCACCCGCTACGGCCGCGGCGCCTGCTGCCGACAGGATCAGCACCCCACCGACGGCCGGACCGATCGTCGTGCCAAGCGAATTGAACGCCTGCGTCAGCGTCAACCGGCTCGACGCCGTGCGCGCCGGCCCCAGTACCGCGACATACGGATTGGCCGCAACCTGCAGCACCGTGATGCCCGAGGCCAGCACGAACAGCGCCAGCAGGAACATGCCGTAGCCACCGGAAGCGGCCGGATAGAACAGCGTGCAGCCGCCTGCGGCCACCAGCAGGCCCGTCACGGCGCCTTTCTGGTAACCGATGCGGCGAATCAGCGCGCCGGCCGGCAGCGACACGATCGCATACGCGCCGAAGAAGCAGAACTGCACCAGCATCGCCTGCACATACGTCAGCGTGTAGACCGCCTTCAGGTGCGGAATGAGCACGTCGTTGAGCGACGTGATCAGGCCCCACATGAAGAACAGGATGGTGACGATGACGAGCGCCCCCGTGTTACTGCCTTGTTGCGTCCCGGGGGGACCGTCCTGCCGCGCGACTGGTGCCGCGCCCGTTGCCATATTGGCCATGCTGTCTCCTGATGATTGTTATTGTGGTCGGGTGCTTAGCGGGCCATGCCTGCGGGCGGACGTGGCAGGTCGCGGGCACGTGTGCCCCAGCCCTGCGCATCCGGCTGTGGCGCCAGCTGATACTTCAGCGCGCCGCCCGACTGCAGTTGCTCCCAGTCGAGCCAGACGCGTTCCACCGCGCGGCCGCCGTAGTTGACCGACTTGACGAAGCCGCGCTGACCCGGCTTGGCGCCCGCGGCGTCGATGCGCAGCGTGCGGCCCTGGGCCAGGTCGATCTCGGCGCCGGCAAAGCGCGGCGCGTGCAGCAGGAAGCGGCCGCTGCCCGGCATGTCCGGATAGATGCCCAGTGCGCTGAACAGGTACCAGGCCGACATCGTGCCCAGGTCATCGTTGCCCGTCACGCCGCCCGGACCATTCGTGAACAGCGTCTCGGCAGCGCGCAGCACGGTCGTCGTCTTCCACGGCTGGCCCATCAGCGTGTACATCCACGGTGCGTGCAGGTCCGGCTCGTTGTTCGGGTTGTAGCGGAACTGGGCGTAGTAGCTGTACGGCCCCACCACCCACGACTTGCGCACGGCGTTGGGGTCGGCCAGCACGGCGTCGTAATCGAAGAACTGGTCGAGGCGGCCGAGGGCCGGCGCGTGGCCGCCCATCGCTGCCGCCAGGCCCGGCACGTCCTGCGGCGCCAGCCACTGGTACTGCCACGCCGTGCCTTCATGGAAGCCATGGTCGCCACGCGGGTCGAACCCGCTGCCAACGTCGGCAAACCAGCTGCCGTCGATCAGGCGTGGGCGCGGGAAGCCGCGCTGGCCGGTCGGTTCATCAACAGCATTGGCGTCCCAGATGGTTTTCCAGTTCAGCGCGCGCTGCGCCAGCACACGGGCATCGTCCTCGTGGCCAAGCGCCTTGGCCATCTCGGCCAGCGCGCCATCGGCCAGCGCGTATTCGAGCGTCGCCGAGGCGCCGTGGTGCGGGTCGGTGTCCATCCCTTTCGACACAAAACTGCGGTCGTACTGCACGAAGCCCTGCTTCATGTAATTCGGATTGCCCGAACGGCCTTGCGGACGAATGCCGTGGGCCGGCACGCCGAATGCGTTCTCGCGCAGTGCGGTGTAGGCCTGGGCTTCACGGCCCTTCAGCGCGCCGAAGCGCCACAGGTCAACGAGGAACGGCGTGACCGGGTCACCCGTCATGATATTGGTTTCGAAGTTGGCGTAGCCCCAGCGTGGCAGCCAGCCGCCCTGGTCGCGGATTGCCAGCACCGAAGTCGCGATATCGCGCGCGCGCTCGGGGCGGATCAGCGCCAGCAACTGGTTCTGCGCGCGGTAGGTGTCCCACAGCGAGAAGAATTCGTAGTAGGTCCAGTCCTTCGCGGTATGGATCGCATCGTCGTAGCCGCGATAGCGGCCGTCGGCGTCGTTGCCCGTCAGCGGCTGCAGCAGCGCGTGATACAGCGCCGTGTAGAACACGGTGCGGTCATCCTTGCTGCCGCCCTTGATGCGCACGCTCTTGAGTTCACGCTGCCAGGTGGCCTGCGCTTTCGTCTTCATGGCATCAAAAGTCAGGGCCTTGTCGCCGGCCTTGCCATCGGCCGCGAGGTTGATGCGCGCGCCTTCGGCGTCGACGTGCGAGATCGCGCTGACGGCGGTCACGGCCTGGCCGTTCTTCAGGTCAAAGGTCAGCCACACGCCATGCGGCTTGGCTTCGCCCTGCTGGCTTGGACCGGCAGCGCCAGGCCAGCCGCCGCGGTCGTCCCAGACGCCCTTGGCGGCGATCGGCTGGTCGAACTCCATGCGGAACCAGGTCGTGTACTTGGCGCCGCCGCAGAAGCTGCGGGTGACGATCTTGCCTTCGACGGCGCGCTCGCCAACGACCTGCACTTCGCTGCCGATGACGCCATGGCGCTCGTTGGCCTGGGCCACGTTGAGCAGCACGTGGCCGGTCTTGGTGCCGGGCGCGTAGGTGTAACGTTCGGCGGCGGCGCGGGTCAGCGCGGTCGCTTCGGCCGTGATGCCGCCGTAGCTGGTCAGCTTGACCTTGTAGTAGCCGGCCTGGCCCACTTCGCCGTCATGCGTGTAGTCGGCGGCGTAGCGCTTGTGGTCAAACGTGCCTTTCTTGGCGGTGTCGAAATCCCCGCCCGGGCCGATGGTGCCGGTGACCGGCAGCACCGACAGCTGCCCGCCCTGCTCCCAGCAGCCGGCACCGGACAGGAACGAGTGGCCAAAACCCCGGATTCGCTTGTCGCTGTAGCGGTAGCCGGCGTAGTGGTCGGCAATCGGGCTGACCTGGATCATGCCGAACGGCGCGGAGGCGCCGGGGAAGGTATTGCCTTCATCCTGGGTGCCGATGAAGGTGTTGACCGGCATGCTGTCGGCGGCCAGCGCGACTGGAGCGCCCAGGGGCAGCAGGCAGGCCAGCACCAGCGTGGGGACACTGAAACGGGTACGGAAATGCGGCATCACGATGCTTCTCCTTCGAGCAGTTCGAACAGTTGGTGCATGGCCGCCGGTGGCGGTGGGGTGGCGCCGGCCTGCAGGCAGGCGGCGGAGCCAGCCGCCAGTGCGGCGTGCAGGTGCGCCTGCAAGGTGCGCTGCGGATGGCGTGCAAGGCTGTGCAGGAGGCCAGCGGCGCTGGCATCGCCCGCGCCCACCGTATCCACGACCGCCACTTTCGGCGCCAGCGCGTGGCAGCGCTCGTCGCCATGGAACAGGCTCGCGCCCTGGCCGCCGCGCGTGAGCAGGCAGTAGGCGGCCGGGTTGAATGCGCGCAGGCGCGCCAGGGCGTCGTCCAGACCCAGGCCGGGGAACAGGCCGCGCAGGTCGTCGTCCGACACCTTGATCAGGTCGGCCAGCGAAGCCATCGCTTCGAGCGTCGGCGTGTAGCGCGCATCCATCAGGTTGCGGTAGTTCGGATCGAAGCTGATCGACACGCCGCGCTCTTTCAGCGTGCGCGCCAGCGCCACCAGCGTGGCAGCCAGCGGCTCGCGCGCCAGGCTGATGCCGCCGAAGTGCGCCCAGCGCAGGCCGTCGAAGGCGCCCGCCGGCAGCGCGGCCGGATCGAAATGCAGGTCGGCGCTGTCGTCGCCGATGAAGAAGTAGCGCGGCGGCTCGCCGCCCTCGACCACGGCCAGCAGCGGCGCGCGGTCCACGCGCTGCAGCAGGCGCAGGTCCAGGCCGGCCGCTTCGCTGGCGGCCCACAGCGCGTCGCCAAAACGGTCGCGGCTGATCGCGCCGGCAAATGCCGTCGGCTCGCCCAGCACCGCCAGCGCACGCGCCACGTTCCAGGTCGAGCCGCCCACGCGGCTGACCCAGCGTTCGTCGCCCTGGTGGATCATGTCGGTCAGCGCCTCGCCGGCGCACAGCATGAACGGCGCATCAACCATGACGGTTTCCTTTCATCGCGGCGACGATGTCGTAGACGGCGCCCATCGTGTGGTAATCGACCTTGCCGGCCGGGCTTTTCTCGTCACTGAGCTTGCGGTTCTCGCGGTCCAGGATGCGGTACCAGGCGCCGTGCTCGTGGTCGACGAAGTGGCTCCAGCTGTATTGCCAGAGCCGTTCGTACCAGGTCCAGTAGGCGTCGTTGCCGGTGCGCGTGCCCAAGAGCGCCGCTGCGGCGGCGCTTTCGGCCTGCACCCAGAAGTACTTGTGGCTGTCGCAGACGGTCAGGTCGGGCGCGAGCGAATACGCCACGCCGCCGAACTCGTTGTCCCAGCCCTTCTCCACCGCCACCTTGAACAGGCGCTCGGCGGTCGGCAGCAGCCAGCTCAGGTCATCCGTCAGAACGCCCGGGGCGCGCGCTTCGAGCTGCACCAGCAGCTTGGCCCATTCGGTGAAGTGGCCTGGCTGGTAGCCCCACGGGCGAAACAGGTTTTCCGGGTCGTCGATGTTGAACTTCCAGTCCGGCTGCCACTGTTCGTCGTAGTGTTCCCAGATCAGGCCACCGCAGCGCGCGGCCTGGCGCTGCGTGATGTTGCTGGCCACCAGATAGGCGCGCTCGAGGTAGCGTGCTTCGCCAGTCGCTTGATGCGCCGCCAGCAGCGCCTCGACCGCGTGCATGTTGGCGTTCTGGCCGCGGTAGGTCGACAGCGTGCGCCAGTCGTGGCTTGCTTCGTCAGCGTACAGGCCATCGGCCGCGTTCCAGAAGCGCGCTTCCATCAGGTCGAACGTCTCGCCGATCCAGGGGCGCGTCTCTTCCAGCCCTGCCATCGTCGCATGCGAATACGCCAGCAGCACGAAGGCCTGGCCATAGGCATGCTGGGTGCCGTCTTCGACGTCGCAGCCGTCCAGCATCCAGGCGTAGCCGCTGCCGTCCGGTGCGCGGTGCGCGTCACGCAGGAAGCGCACCGCGTGCTGCAGGCCGTCCAGGTAGGCCGGATCGCCAAACTGGCGGTATGCCATCGCGTAGGTGAACACGAAGCGCGTGCTGCTCACCAGGTGCCGGTGGCGCGGGTCGTAGACGGCGCCGTCGTCCTTGAAATAGTGGAACATGCCTCCGGCGGGATCGATCGCGCGCGGGTGGTAGAAACGCATCGTGTGGCGTGCGTGGTCGAGCAGCTGGTCCGGGCTGCGAAAGTTCGGGAACGTGGTCATGGTGGGGGCTGGTGGTTGTTCGCTAGTCGTCGTAGCTGCTCTCGCGCACGATCATCTCGACTGGCAGGGTTATCTGGGTGGCGTCCACGTCGCTCTGCTGGAGGCCGGACTGTTGAGAGTTGGTCTGTTGGAGCTCGGGCTTGGCGAGCAGCGCATCGACGCCGGCGCGACCCAGCGCTTCCTTGTCCACGCGCACGGTGCTCAGTGGCGGGATGGCGGCAGCGGCGGCGGCGATGTCGTCGAAGCCGACGATGGCGAGGTCGTAGGGAATCTTGAGGCCCTCGCCCAGGCAGTACTTCATCGCGACCAGCGCCGTGCTGTCGTTGTAGCAGAACAGCGCGTCCGGCCGCTTGGGCAGCGCCAGCAGGCTGCGCATCGCCTCGATCACGCCGTCGTCGCCCTCGCCCATGGTGGGCACGCTCACTTCGAGGCTCGGATCGGCATGCATCTTGGCGTCGAACAGCGCCTGGCGAAAGCCGCGGTTGCGCTGCCCGATGCTGTAGTGGGCCAGGGACCCCGACAGCATCGCGATGCGCTTGCGCCCGACGCGCAGCAGGTGCTGCGTGGCGAGGTAGCCGCCGCTGATATTGTCCGGATTGATCGACGTGAAACCGCGCCGGTGCATGTCGACCAGCACCATCGGCTTGCCGGTCTGCTGCAGGGCGGTGAGGATTTCCGGCTCAAAAAAGCCGGCGCACAGGATCGCGTCAGGCTGGTGCAGGCGGATCTGCTCCAGCACCGGTTCGGCCGGTCCGACAACGATCAGCGACAGCGCAATGCCCTCGCGCCGGCACGCTTCTTCGGCCCCGTGCAGCACGGGCGTGAAGAAGGGGCTGGACGTGAGGGTGTTGTGCTGGCTGTGGAGCAGGAAGGCGATGCGGCGGATCCGGCCTTTCTTGAGCAGCGAAAAGTCGTAACCCAGCCGCAGCGCCGCGTCGCGCACGGCCGTGCGCGTGGCCTCCGTCATGCCGCCCTGGTTCTTCAGCGCGCGCGAGACGGTGCCAATGGACAGCCCGGTGGCACTAGCGATGTGGCGCAGCGTGACCTGGCTCACAGGTGCGCCTCCGGCATGCCGGGCATCGTGATCATGGACATGATCGGTCTCCAATCGTTGGTTTAATAAACGCCTCTGCGGGCGTTTTTTGCGTCGTCCGGATGGCATCCGGCGCGCCTTGTTCCAGTGCGTTTTATAACAGCCGCGCCTTTGGAGCGTCAACGCGGGCAGACTAAACTGCCCGTGTTTTAGCGCGTTTTAGTAAACAAGGGGCACCCCAGAGTGCGGTGTGTTTACCGCGCTTCGAGCAGCTCCACTTCGGCCAGCTCGAACGCGGCGCCTTGTGCAAAGCGCAAACGGTACGCCTTGTACACGCCTGGCTTGGGGATACCGAATGGCCGCAGCTGACGCTCCCAGGCAAAGACTTCGTTCTCGCGCGTGTCGAGCGCCACCCAGCCGCCCTTGGCGTCCCGGCCCTCCAGCGTCCACGACACCTTGCCCAGCGGCGCCTTGCCGCCGGTAAGCGTGTAGTGGGTGATGCGCGCGCTCTTGGTCAGGTTGACACCGATGTTCGCTGCCGCCGGCACTTCCACGGCGGTGGCCGCGTCGTCGTCGGTCAGCGGCGCGGGGGCGCGCTTGCCGTCCAGCGTGAGTGTGGCGCCCTTGCTGCGGTCGGCCAGGCCTGCAGGGCGTTTGCCAACAGGCGTCAGCGATGCCGGCAAGTCACCTGCCCCGGTGCCCCAGGTCGATGGCGTGCTGCCCATCGTGAATTCCAGCGTCGCGCCCCCAGCGATGTCGTCGTGGCGGATCCATGGTTTGGTCCATGGCTTGCCATTGACGGTGAGCGACTGCACGTAGACGTTCTCCGGGCTGTTGCCATGCGCGATCACGGACAGCGTGCGGCCGTTTTCCAGGCGCACGTCGGTGCGCGCGAAGGCCGGCGAGCCGATCACGTATTCGGGAGAGCCCATCCGCAGCGGATACAGGCCCATCATCGCGAACGTGTACCAGGCCGACATCTCGCCATTGTCTTCGTCGCCCGCATAGCCTTGCCCGATCTCGCTGCCCAGGTACAGGCGCGCCAGGATGTCGCGCGTGATCTTCTGCGTCTTGGCCGGCTGGCCGGAGGCCGCGTACATCCATGGAATGTGGTGCGACGGCTGGTTGCTGTGCGCGTACATCCCCATGCGCACGTCGCGCGCTTCCGTCATTTCGTGAATCACCTGGCGGTAGCTGCCCGAGAACGCTGCCTGCGCCGTTTCGGGCGTGGCGAAGAAGGTGTCGAGGCGCTTGCCCAGCGCCGCGCGCCCGCCCATCAGGCTGGCCAGTCCTTCGGCGTCGTGCGGCACGGTGAACGCGAAGTTCCAGGCATTGGCTTCCGTGTAGTCGCCACCCCAGCGGCGCGGGTCGAACGCCTTGGCCGGCTCGCGCCACGCGCCCTTGGCGTCGCGGCCGCGGAAGAACCCCGTGGCCGGATCGTACAGGTGGACGTAATCGGTGGCGCGCGCGCCGAAGTAGGCGGCTTCTTCGCGGTAGCGGCGGCCACGCGCGGTGTCACCTTCCCCGCCGGCCAGCGCGGTGGCCATCTGCGCCAGCCCGAAGTCGTTCAGTGCGCCTTCGAGCGTCCACGACATGCCTTCATGAACCGACGCATCGGCATAGCCGCGGTACATCGACTTGCCCAGGCCCTTGCGCCCGACGTTCGACACGGGCGGTACCACGGTCGCGTTCTTCAGCGCCGCCTCATAGGCCTGGTGCGCATCGAAGCCACGCACGCCCTTGAGCCAGGCATCGGCGAAGGCGACGTCGGAACTGGTGCCGACCATCAGGTCGGCGTAGCCCGGCGACGACCAGCGCGCCACCCAGCCGCCATCGCGGTACTGCTGCAGGAAGCCATCGACCATTTCGCCGGCGCGGGTTGGCGCCAGCAGCGCGTAAGCGGGCCAGGTGGTGCGGAAGGTGTCCCAGAAGCCGTTATTGACATACACCTTGCCAGCGACGACGGGCGCCGAGGTGGTGTCGTCGTCGCCACCGGTCTTGGCCTGCGACCAGCCGCTCTGGTCGGCGTGGCGCCAGTCGGGCTGCTGCGCGCTGCCGACGTTTTCGTGGCCGACGTTCGGGTACAGGAACAGGCGGTACAGGTTCGAGTAGACCGTGGTCAGCTGGTCGTCGCTGGCGCCGTCCACTTTCACCCGGCCCAGTTCCTTGTCCCATGCCGCCTGCGCGCGCTCACGCACGGTGTCGAAGCCGGCGTCGCCGATTTCCAGCGCGAGGTTTTTCTGCGCCTGCTCGACCGAAATCAGCGACGTGGCGATGCGCATGCGCACTTCGCCGCCGTCGGCCCTGAACTTGATGTAGCCGGTCGGGCGGCCCGTCTCCAGGGGGCCGCTGGCCTGCCAGCGCTGGTCGAAACGGGCGAACACGAACATGCGCGTCGCGCCGTTGGACAGGCCGCTGCGCGTGTCGGTGTAGCCGCGCAGCGTCTGCGTGGCCGCGTCCAGGCGCAGACCGCCGCGCGCGTCGACGTTATCGAACAGCAGGTTGGCGTCACCTCCTTGCGGGAAGCGGAAACGGAAGATCGCCGCCCGCTCGCTTGGTGCAATCTCGGCGCGGATGCCGTTGTCGAAGTCCACGCGATACGTATGCGCGCGCGCTACTTCGTTATCGTGCGAGAACGACAGCGCGCGGCGCTTGCGGTCGGGATCGGGCTGACCGCTCGCGTTCGACGGCATGATCTGGAAGGTCTGGCGGTCGCCCATCCAGGGACTCGGCTGGTGGCTCAGCGACAGCGCCTGCAGGCGTGGCCGGTTGTTCTCGTCGTTCTGTTCGTTCCAGCGATACAGCCAGCTCAGGGTGCTGGCGTCGGTGGCGGGCGTCCAGAAATTGAAACCGTGCGGCATCGCCGTGGCCGGGATATTGTTCCCGCGCGAGAAGGTGCCGTTGGCTTGCGTGCCGCGCGTCGTCAGCACGTGATCCGTCGGACGCTTGGCTTCGGCGCGAGCCTGTTCGCCGATGACGATGTCATCGAGCCAACCGCTGGCGCCAGCGGCCGCGGTGGGTTGCAGCGCCAGCTCGATCGACTTGATGCGGCGCCCCGCCAGGCTGCCCAAGCGCACCGACTTGTGCGCCCACTGCTGCGGATACAGCGTGTTCGACTTGGCCTGCGCCGCCGCGTCGATGCGCACGCCGTGGTTGTCACGCAGGTCGAGGCTCGAGATGCGGCGGCCGTCGTCCAGCACCAGGTCCAGCGCCACGCCGGTGGAGGTGGCGATGTCGCCATCGACGATCTCGGGCAGCACGTTCCACGACAGGACCGTGTCGGCCTTGATCGCCAGATCGACCGCGAACAGCGGCAAGCGTCCGCCCTTGCCGTCCGCGCGATATTGCAGCGCGCGCAGGCCCGTGTAGCCGGCCTTCGCCTTGGCGGCATACGGTTTATCGGGACCGCTGCCCGGCGTGACACGGATGCCCTCGCCCGCGGCGGTGGCAGGAAGGGGTTCGTTCGCTTCGAACGAGCTGGCAAAACCGTTCGCAGTGCGGGGTTCGGCAGCATTGGCCATGCTGGCCAGCAGCATGGCCACGGCGGCGCCGATGGTGTGGGTCTTGTTCATGGGGTGATCTTCCAGGAAGTTGGGTTGGTCGCGCGCATGGCGTCACGCAGCGAACGGACATGGAGGGCGGCGCGCAGCACGCTGTCGCTGGCGGTGGAGGTCACGTGCACGGTGACGGGTTCGCCCGGCAGCACGGTCAAAGCATTGTCGTGGAACTGCGCGTCGACGTCGCCGGCATCGAGCCAGACGCCGCGCGCCAGTGTCGCTGCCGTGATCTCGATGCGGTAGCCGTCACTGTCCCGGTGCACGGTCGTGTGCAGGCCGGGATCGCGCCAGGCGACGTCCTTCGGCGGCACGAAATAGACGACGCCGGTCGATGCCGGTTCATCGGCCACCTGCAGCGTGAACACGGCGACGGTCGATGCCGGATCGGCGCCCGCGAGCAAGTCGGCGTCAGCATACGCGCCCACATCGCGCGCCGACAGCGGCGCGATGGTGACGGCCTCGCGCGCATCGCGCAGCACGGCGCCATCGAGTGACATCACGCGCGTGCGCAAGGTCCCCTGCACGGCGTGTGTGCGGTCGTTGAGGAGGCTGACGCGCGTGGCGCCGCGGGCATCGCGCAATGCCGCCACGGCGACCGGTGCAAAGAAGCGGCGCGCATGAAATTGCAGCGCTTTTGGGCGACCGAACCAGTCGATGCTCGACCACGATGCGCCCGGCCACACATCGTTGAGCTGCCAGTACAGCGAGCCCATTGTGTGAGGCCGGCTGCGGCGATGGTGCAGCGCGGCCAGCTCGATGCCGTCGGCCTGCATCACCTGGCTCAGGTAGGCAAACGCCGGAAAATCGACCGGCTCGCCAAACTGCTCCTGCACGTACTTCGTCAAGCGCTCGTTGCCCTTGCCGGCCATGAATTTCTGGTGCGCTTCGATAACCGGCGTGGCCACGCCCTGCTCGGTGCGCGTCGCAAACGCGTCGATCGTGCGCTGCACCGGCCACGCTTGCAGCCCGTATTCGGACATGAAACGCGGCGTGATGTCGAGGTAGTTGGACACCGGATGCGCCGGGTTGCCCCACACTTCCCAGTAGTGCATGTCACCGCTGCCAGGCGTGTTGGCCGCTTCCTGCAAATCGTTGCCGGGCGAACTCGACCAGTAGCCGATGCCGCCACCCTCTTCGGCCACCACGCGGCGCAGGTCGACGCCGAACAGCGCGACATACCCGTCCCAGACCTGGCTGGCAAAGACCGGATCGGCGCGCTCGAGCGTCTTGCGGTGGCCCCAGTTTTTCCAGGCGATCTCCTGCTCGTTATTGCCGCACCAGAGCACGACGCTCGGGCGGTTGCGCAGGCGCCGCACCTGGTCGCGCGCCTCGTGGACGACATTGGCGCGAAACGCCGGATCGTACGCCGGCTGCATCCCGCCGCCGAACATGAAATCCTGCCAGACCATCAGGCCCAGTTCATCGGCGAGGTCGTAGAAATCCTCGTCCTCGTAATAGCCGCCGCCCCAGCTCCTCAGCAAGTTCATGTTGGCGTCGGCGGCCGATTGCAGCACGCGCCGTAGCTGCTCACGGCGCACGCGCGGCTGGAACATGTCGAACGGGATCGTGTTGGCGCCCTTGGCAAACACGGGAATGCCATTGATGACAAAGTAGAAGCCCTGGCCAGCAGCGTCGTGGTCGCGCCGCAGTTCGACGCTGCGCAGGCCCGTGCGCGTAGCGTGCGTGGCAAGCGTGTTGTTGCCATGGCTTACCTCGAGCTGGTAGCGATACAGCGGCTGCTTGCCGTAGCCGTTCGGGAACCAGCGCTGCGGGTCGTCGATCCGCACCGGCATTTCAATGCGGTTGGCACCTGCGCGCAGGTCGATCTGCTTCGTTGCGGCGAGCGTGCGCTGGCCGCCGGGTGCCGTTTGCCACAGGCGCAGCGTGAAGCGCCCGGCGCGCACCACATCGAGCGAGGCGATGGCGGCGACGTCGGCGCGCATGGCGTCGACGCGGTCCTGGCGCAGCTGCAGGTCGTCGATGCGCACGGCATCCCAGCTGTGCAGCACGACGGGTTTGCCAATGCCGGCCGTGACGTAGCGCGGGCCCCAGTCCCAGCCATAGTGGTAGCCGGGTTTGCGCACGAAGTTCGCGCTCAGGACATCCTTGGGTTCATCGCCATATGGCGACGCGTAGTTGCCGGCGATCTTGTGCGGCATCGCAGCGACCTGCGGCAGCATCGTGTTGATCGGTGAGCGAAATACGATGCGCAGGATGTTGCCGTGTTCGCGCAGGCGGCCTGCCACCGGCACGCGCCAGGTGCGAAACGCATTGTTCGCATCGAGCAGCTTGACGCCGTTGAGCCAGACTTCGGCAAAGGTGTCGATCCCGGCGAATACCAGTTCGCTGCGCGCGCGCTGCAGCACCGCGCGCGGCACGTCGAAGGCGGTGCGGTATTCCCAGTCGGCCAGGCCGATCCACTGCAGGCCCGCTTCGGGCGCGCCGACATACGGATCGGGGATCAGGCCGTGGGCCAGCAGGTCGGTGTGCACGGTGCCCGGCACCGTGGCGGCGCGCCATGGCATGAGGTCGGGATGCGCCGCTTCGCGCGCGTCGCCCGGCAACAGGTGGAAGCGCCAGCCCCCGTCGATGACGAGCTTGTCGGATGGGTTGGCCAGGGCAAGGCCTGCGCAAAAGAAAAGAAGCAGGCCGGCGCACAGCGCGCGCCAGCCGCCGCCGGCCGTCGAGATCGTGTTGATCCGGTCGTTCATGGCGTGATCCTGGAAAAGAGACACTGTCCTGCGTTCAAACCAACCTGATTGTGTGGCGAACCCGGGGTTCGTTGGACGCGTGGACGGGGAACCCGTCCACCCTACGTGTGTGGCAAATCCCGGGTTCGTTGGACGCGTGCGGCAAACCCCGGGGTCGTTGGACGCGTGTGACAAACCCGGGATTCGTTCGACGCGTGTCCCGCGGGCGGTAGGGTGGACGGCTACGCCGTCCACGCGTTCAACCCAACGTGATTGTGTGGCAAACCCGGGGTTCGTTGAACGCGTGACCCCGGCGAGCATCGATACGGACTAGAACTTGTAGTTCAGGCCCATATACGCCACACGACCGGCGTAGTTGTTGCTGTAGAAGCGCGACTTGGTGTCGTTGCCCAGGTACGAGTGCGACTCTTCCTCGGTGGCGTTCAGGACCGATGCGGTCAGGCTCAGCTGCGGCGTGAAGTTGTACGACGCGTTCAGGTCGACCTGGCTGTACGGCGCCTCATACACGTTCAAGCCGTTCATCAGGCCGTTGACCACCAGGCCGCGGCGGTTGTACGACGCGCGCAGCATGAGCCGGTCGGTCGAATAGAACACCGTCACGTTGGCCTGGTTCTTGGCGCTGCCCACGAGCGGCGAGGTGCCGATCTCGGTGCCGTCGGCCAGCGTGATCGCGGCCTGGTTGGTCTTGTTGTACGTGTAGTTGACCTGGAAGCCGATCCCGTTGTCGAACGTGTGCTGGGCATACAACTCGATGCCTTTCGACACTGCGTCGCGCCCGCCGGCACTGGTCGCGTAGTTCTGCACCGCGATCGCCTCGCCACCGAGGTTCAGGTTGACGTCACGCACGACCGGCACCGCGAAGTTCTGGACGTTCTTGCGGAAGATGCCGGCGCCGAGCACCGAGCCGCGGTGGAAGTACCACTCCAGGCCCAGGTCGTACTGCGTGGCCTGGTACGGCTCGAGATCCTTGTTGCTGCCCGAGCCGAACCAGCCCTGGCGGTCGCCCCCGCCGATCAGGCGGCGATCGTTGACGTATTCCTGGCTGTAGTTGCTCAGGGCGCCCGGCGCGCCGATATCGTTGTAGCTCGGACGTGCCACGACCTTCGAGGCGGCGCCGCGCAGCAGCAGCGTGTCGGTCAGGTCATACGCAACGTTCAGGCTTGGCAGCACGTCGGTGTAGGTGCGGTCGAGTGAGCTGACGACATAGGTCGACACATGGCCGGTGGCCGGATTGGTTTCGCTGTCCGGCACGACCGTGAAGCCACTCGTGCAACCCGAGCCGGCAGGTGCGCCAGCGGCCGGCAGGCCACCGGCCAGGCATGGCGCCGGCGTGCCGTCGGGACCGTCGAAGAAGTAGTCGTTGTAGTAGTCGACCTTGTCGGTCGAATCGGCATGCTGGCGGGTGCGCACGACGCGCACGCCCAGGTTGCCGCGCAGGCGGTCGGTCTTGAAATTGCCCTGCAAGTACATCGACGTGATCTTTTCATCCACGTTGTAGATGAAGTTTTCTTCGTTGCGGGTCTGCATCTCGCCATACGTCTGGTTCAGGTACGAGATATACGCCGGGTAATTAATGCCCGGGAAAGCGCTGGCTTTCAGGCCGCCCGTCAGGTTGCCCAGCGATTCGTCGTACAGGAATTCTGGACGGAACTGGTTGGCCGATGCGTCGCAGCCGTTCTGGTAGCGGCTGTCGTAGTCGGCCGGATTGGCGCCCTTGCAGACCCAGTAGTTGTTGCCGGTGCTGCGACTGGTGCCACCATCGCGGTACTTGGCGCCGAACTGGACCGAGTCGAGCCAGTTGCTGTCGGCGTGCAAGGTCAGGTCGGCCTGCGCGTAGTTCTGTTCGGTGCTGTTGCGGGTCCAGGACGACGAGGTCGAACCCAGGTCGATCTCACCAATGCCATTGCGCAGGTTCTGCATCAGCTCCGGTGCGAACGTCATCGTTGGCTTGCCGCTCACGTCCCACGAGGTGGCCGTATTACCCAGCGACCAGCTGCCGTCGGCATTCTGCCGGCGTGGCTTGATCGGCATGCCGAATTGCAGTTCCGGACCACCCTTGGCCCAGGTGCGGCCAGCCTTGAAGGTGGCGTCGACGGACTCGCCCTTCCATTCGACTTCGAAGTCGGCCGTCTGCGACAGCGCCTTCTCGCGGCTGTAGCCGCCGGCGATCTGCGGGGTCGGGATCGTGCAGTCGTCCGGACCGAAGCCGCCGGTGTTGGTGAGGCCGGCAGCGCCAGCCTGCGCGCTGTTGCAGTAGTACGCCTTGCCCGGGCGCGCGCTGTACTGCGCGCCGGTGACGACGGTGCCGCTCGGGTCGAACGTGAGGCCGTCGAGCAGGCGCCCGCCCGGCCAGTTGCCGTCGCCGTCGTAACGCGCGATATTCCATTCCGGGACCTTCAGCTGGTTCAGCTGGGAATTCTGCTGCAGGTCGAAGCGGAAGTAGTTGGCCGTCATGTTCAGGTTACGCAGCGGCTTGAACTGCAGCGGGACCTGCCCGCCCTTGCGCTCGCGCTCGGTGGTGCGCACGTCCAGCGCGACGGCGGTCGGCATCGCGAACTTGGTGTAGTACTTGCCCGACTGGTCGTAGAAGCCCGACTGGCCCCACCAGAACGAATTGAGTTTCGATGGCTGGCCATCGGCGCCCACCGGCGGCTGCGCCTTGTAGTCGTCGGCATACCATTGCCAGTTTTCGGTGCTCGCGCCCATCGTGCGTGTGGTGCGCTTTTGCTGGGTGTAGCCGACCAGCACGCCGAAGCGGTTGCTCTCGTCGTGCCACGCGTACTGGCCGGAGAACTGCGGGTCGGTCTTCTTGGTGGTATCGGCCCAGGTGCCTTCGGCGTTGACGAAGCCCGTGCCCGACTTGACGTCGAGCGGCCGGCGCGTGCGCAGGATCACCGTGCCGCCGATGCCGCCTTCGTCGAAGCGCGCTTCGGACGTCTTGTACAGCTCGGCGCTGGCCAGCATGTTCGACGGCATCAGCATGTAGTTGAACGAGCGCGACGGATCGCCATTCGATTCGGCGGTGGCGACGTAGTTGCCGTTCAGCTGGGTCAGGGTCAGGTCGGACGACAGGCCGCGCACGCTGACGTTCTTGCCTTCGCCGCCACTGCGGGTGACGACCACGCCCGGCACGCGCTGCAGTGCATCGGCCACGTTCTTGTCCGGGAATTTGCCCACGTCTTCGGCGGTCACCACCTCGACAATGGAATTGGCTTCGCGCTTCTGGTCGAGGCTTTTCTCGATGGAGTAGCGGAAGCCCGTCACCACCACCGTCGACGGGCTGGCAGCGGCTGGCTGGTCGGCAGACGGCGCCTCGGTGCCAGCAGTTGCAACTGCGGTTGCGGCCGGGGCCGTCTGCACTGCGCCTGGCTGGGCTGCCGGCGGCTGGACCGGCTGGTCGGCCGGCATGGTCTGGGCGTGCACGGTGGACAGCGACAGCAGCGCGAGGCTGACGGCCATGGCGATGGGCGTGACGCTGCAGCGCTGCCGTGAAGCGCGGTGGGTGTGTGAATGCATGTGTGTCTCCTGGTCGTGCCCTGTATGGGCTATCTTTTATGGCGGCAGCTGGTCCGGGCGGCCGTCAACCGGCAGCCTTTGCGCACCGCAACGTGAAGCGTCCGATGTCATCGCCAGCGCGACACCTTCTCAGGGTGTCGCCTGCCGGCCTGTCGCAGATTTACTAAACGGCGGGCATCTCTTCTGCATGTCGCAGGGGTCGTGCAAACCGGTACCGCAAATTTATACAAGTAGTGTGTGAAGCCTCAACAAACTTTGGCGGTTTGCGTGAAGTTTAGTGCCGTTTAGTAAACGACGAGTGCACAATTTGCCTCCAGGAATTTTTCATGGTGTGTACACGCCCTCTGGCATCTCCATGATTTCTCCACATTGTGGGCGCAGGATGTGTTTCATGCCCACCAAGGAGAACACCATGAACCGCATCATCCGATCCAGCCTGGCCGTCGGCCTTGCCATCACCCTGCCACTGTCAGCCAGCCTGGCGCACGCCGCCGAACAACCCGACTGCCGTGGTACCAGCAGCAAATGCGCGCCGCCACCACCGCCGCCTGCGCCACCGGCACCGCCAGTGGGCGCAATGGCACCGGCGGCGCCGCCGGCACCGCCGGTTGGCGCCCCGCCGCTACCTCCACCACGGGGTGGTCACGCACTGAAAGACAGGCCAGCGCCGCCGGTACCTCCAGCACCACCGGCGCCACCGGCGAACGGCAAGCGGACCGCTCCACCGCCGCCACCGCCACCGCCAAGCGCAGGGATGCCTGACGCGCCAGCGCCCGCACCGGCTGATGGACCAGTCCCCAAACCGGTAGCAAGGTAACCGGACGCACCGCAGCATGCGACTTGACTGATGTTATGTTGCGGTGCAAAATAGCTGGCTATGACCGTATCGTCCCTCCCCGCCACCCAGCTCCGCCGCGCCCAACGTGCTCACAGCACGCGTCGCGCCGTACTGCGGCTGGCTGCGGCATCCTTCCCGGGATGCGGACTGCCACGCGGTTATTTCTGCTCAGTAACACCCCCGTAATACACCTTCCCCCATTGCACGTCCATGCACCGCCGTCATCACGATGCCGGTGCGTTGTCGTTCGTCTTGCTGCGCCCTGCTTCGTGCACGGCGCTCCCATTTCTTGCACTCGGCTGTTACAGCCCGGGAAGGTATCCTCATGGTATTTCAACACATCCGCCAGGACTGGTTCTCCAACGTCCGTGGCGACCTGCTTGCAGGTATCGTCGTCGCTCTGGCCCTCATCCCCGAGGCCATTACGTTTTCCATCATTGCCGGCGTCGACCCGAAGGTCGGCCTGTACGCGTCGTTCTCGATCGCGACACTGATCGCCTTTTTCGGCGGGCGCCCGGGCATGATTTCCGCTGCCACCGGCGCCATGGCGCTGATCATGGTCTCGCTCGTCAAGGAGCACGGCCTCGATTACCTGCTCGCCGCCACCATCCTGACCGGCGTGCTGCAGATCGTCGCCGGCTGGATCAAGCTCGGCCGGCTGATGCGCTTCGTCTCGCGCTCGGTGATCACGGGCTTCGTCAACGCCCTGGCGATCCTGATTTTCCTCGCGCAGTTGCCTGAACTGACGAACGTCACGTGGCACGTGTACGCCGTCACCGCGGCCGCGCTGGCCATCATCTACGGCTTGCCGTACCTGACGCGCGCCGTGCCGTCGCCGCTGGTCGCGATTGTCGTCATGACGGGCGCGTCGATCGCGCTGGGCCTGGACATCCGCACCGTCGGCGACATGGGCCAGCTGCCGGACAGCCTGCCATCGTTCCTGATCCCGAACGTGCCGTTCAGTCTCGAGACGCTGCAGATCATCTTGCCGTACTCGGCCACGCTGATGCTCGTGGGCCTGCTGGAATCCCTGATGACCGCCACGATCGTCGACGACCTGACCGATACCCGCAGCAACAAGAACCGTGAATGCATCGGCCAGGGCATCGCCAACGTCGCCACCGGCTTCATCGGCGGCATGGCCGGCTGCGCGATGATCGGCCAATCGGTGATCAACATCAAATCCGGCGGCCGCACACGCCTGTCGTCGCTGGCAGCCGGTGTCGTCCTGCTGCTCATGGTCGTGTTCCTGGGCGACTGGGTGCGCCAGATCCCGATGGCGGCGCTGGTTGCGGTGATGATCATGGTGGCCATCGGCACGTTCAGCTGGGGCTCGATCAGCAACTTGCGCGCGCATCCGACCAGTTCCAGCATCGTCATGCTCGCCACCGTCATCGTCACCGTGGCCACGCACGACCTGGCCAAGGGTGTGCTGGCGGGCGTGCTGCTGTCAGGCGTGTTCTTTGCGCAGAAAGTCAGCCGGATGCTCGGCGTCACCTCGCGCGTCGAGGCTGACCAGAACGGCGGCGAAGTCCGCCACTATCTGGTCAGTGGCCATGTGTTCTTCGTGTCGTCCGACCAGCTCGTCCATGCGTTCGACTACAGCCCGACGCGCGCGACCGTGCACATCGACCTGAGCGATGCGCATTTCTGGGACATCACTGCCATCGGCGCGCTCGACAAGGTCGTGCTGAAACTGCGCCGCGCCGGTGCGCAGGTGGTCGTGCATGGCCTGAACGAAGCCAGCGCCACCTTGATGACCCGGTTTGCCATCCACGACAAGGACGGCGCCGAAGGCATGCTGGCCGGGCACTAATCAGATCGTGGCGCAGACGGGCGTCATGATGTTGGCAGATTGATTACAATCAGCGCCTATTTCATGCCCCTGGAGGCGCCATGTTCGACTTCGATCTACCCTGGTGGGAGCTGATCGCGCGCGGCGCGATCGTCTACTGCGCGCTGCTCGCCATGATGCGCATTGCAGGCCGCCGTACGGTCGGGCAATTCACGCCGTTCGACCTGCTGGTGGTGATGCTGTTGTCCGAATCCGTGTCCAATTCGATGACGGGTGGCGACGAATCACTGCTCGGCGGGCTGGTCATCGCCGCGACGCTGGTGGCGCTGACCGTGCTGATCGCCTTTCTCACATCGCGCAGCCGCAAGTTCGAGAAATTCGTCGAAGGCAGTCCCGTATTGATCGGCCGCGATGGCGTGTTCTTCGAAGAGGTGTTGAAACGCTGCCGGCTGTCGCAGGACGATGTTGAAGAAGCGCTGCGCGGTGCCGACTGTCCGCGCCCGAAGATGAAGTGCGCGTTCCTTGAAGCAAACGGCTCCATCAGCATCATGCAGAATCCACAGTAGATCAGCTTGCGGCGCGCTCCGCCAGCAGCCGCCCCCAAGCGGGAATCGCGGCGCGCCAGAATGCCTCAATGGAATCTGGCGCTGGCCCGTCGAGCGCAAGCCCCAGAAACGCTGCAGTCTCCATCAGCACGCCGATTGCGGCAGGCGCATCGCCTGCCGTGACGGCGAGCGCGCCCGTCTGCTTCGACAATTTTTCTCCGTTGCTGTTGCGTACTACCGGCACGTGCAGGTAGCGCGGCGTCGGTGCTTTCATGAGCCGCTGCAGATGGATCTGGCGCGGTGTCGAATCGAGCAGATCTGCGCCGCGCACGATGTCGGTCACGCCCTGATCGATATCGTCCACCACGACGGCCAGTTGATAGGCCCAGAACCCGTCCGCGCGCTTCAGCACGAAGTCGCCGGCATCACGCGCCAGATGCTGCGTGACGGGTCCGGCGAAACGGTCAACAAAGGTGATGGCATCCTCGCCCGCCGCCGGGACGCGTACGCGCAAGCTGCGCATGGTGCGGCCCGGGCCGAGGCCATGGCGGCAGGTACCGGGATAGATGGCACTGCCGTCGGGCGCCACGCCGATCCGCGAATCGGCAATTTCGCGCCGGTTGCAGCCGCACGGATAGGTGGCACCCTCGATGCGGGCGGCAGCGGCCGCATATAAATGCTTGCGTCGGCTTTGCCAGACGATGTCGCCGTCATGCTGCATGCCCAGCGCGGCCAGCAATTGCAGGATGCCTTCGGCCACGCCGGGCACGCTGCGGCCTTCGTCGATGTCTTCGATGCGGATCAGCCAGGTGCCGCCATGCCAGCGGGCATCGAGGTAGCTGGCCATGGCCGCGACCAGCGAACCGGCATGCAGCGGCCCGGAAGGCGATGGCGCAAAGCGGCCGATGTAAGGATTGCTCACTGCCGGCTGCTTATTTCTTCGGTTGCTTTTCGTGGGCGGCGATGATGCCGGCGACCTGGCCATTGACGGCATTGGGCACTGCCATCGAGAGCTGGTAGTGGACGATCTCGAAGCCTGACTTCGTCTTGCGCAGCACGCCACTGGCCATCGCCGGCCCCATGTTCTTCGTATCGAGCAGCTCGTCGAACCAGATCAGCGATTTGTCGGCCGACGCATAGACATTGCGGCGCGTGGCCTTGAAGGTCCAGGCCGACTTGGCATCAAAATATTTCTTGGCCCACGCCTTGAAGGCGTCGCGCGTCCACAGCTCGGTGCGGTCGGTGCCGATATACACGCCATCCCTGGCGATCTTGTCGAAGTACGCCGTGCGTGCGTTGGCGGCATCATCATGCCAGCCGTCGACGAAGGCATTGACGTCGCGCGTGAGGGTCGCATCGGTGGCGGCGTGCGCAGCACCGCCCAAGCCCAGCGACAAGGAAAGGCACAGGAAACAGGCGGCGAAAAAGCGTTGCATGGTGGTTTCCTCGATGACGGTCATGAGCGAAACATTCTACACATGCACGCGACACGCCGTGGCACTACCGCTTCGCCGGTTCGGGTTGATGCTCGATGCCGAGCACCGTGGCCTCATGCGGGCCGTCAGGCTGCTGCCACGACATCCGCCCGCCGACACGTACGCCCAGGAGCGCCATACCGGCCGGTGTGAGCACCGATAACCGCTCGGCGGTGTCCTGCATATCGTTCGGGTAACTCAACGTCATCGTTTCTTCTTCGCTGGCGCCGGCCACGCGAAAGCGCACGCGCGAATTCATGGTCACGACGTCGGGCGGCATCTCCCACGGCTCGACCAGTTGCGCATGTTCGAGTTCACCCAGCAGCGCGTCGCGCGCCCTGGCCTGCGCTGGCGAAAGCCGGTCGAGTACACGCTCGAGGCGCTCGAGGTCCAGCCATGAAACAACCATTGAATCACTCATTTCAGTCTCCACGATCAACTTTGAAAGAGCCGGCTTGCCGCTACGGTGGCGGCGCCTGGCTACGGCGCTACGAACTGATGCCGTAAGCCGCTCGGCCATGGGCTGCGCGGAGTAATCCCAGCCGCGCCAGCGTGCGTGCACCAAGGGGTTCGCCTGATCGGGAAGACATGGAATGTTTCATCGTGGCAATTTATACTGATGAGCTCAGTATAGACCTCTTCAGCGGCAATGCCAGGGGTCGGCCAACGAAATATTTTCGCTGCATGCGCCCATGAAAAAAGCGGGCCGCAGCCCGCTTTTTAGCGATCGAACGGGCGGATTAACGCTTGTCGATTTCCGGCACGTCACGCGCCGGCGAGCCGACGAACAGCTGACGTGGACGGCCGATCTTCTGCTCTGGATCGGCGATCATCTCGTTCCACTGCGCGATCCAGCCGATGGTACGGGCCATCGCGAAGATGCCGGTGAACATGGTGACCGGGATACCCAGCGCCGATTGCACGATACCCGAGTAGAAGTCGACGTTCGGGTAGAGTTTACGCGACACGAAGTATTCGTCTTCGAGGGCGATGCGTTCCAGTTCCATTGCCAGCTTGAACAGCGGGTCGTCCTGCAGGCCCAGCTCTTCCAGCACTTCGTGGCAGGTTTCGCGCATCAGCTTGGCACGCGGGTCGAAGTTCTTGTACACGCGGTGACCGAAGCCCATCAGCTTGACGCCCGAGTTCTTGTCCTTGACCTTCTCGATGAAGGCCGGGATGTTCTCGACGCTGCCGATTTCCTTCAGCATGTTCAGGGCGGCTTCGTTCGCGCCGCCGTGGGCAGGGCCCCACAGGCAGGCGATGCCGGCTGCGATACAGGCGAACGGGTTGGCGCCCGACGAACCGGCCAGACGGACGGTCGAAGTCGATGCGTTCTGCTCGTGGTCTGCGTGCAGGATCAGGATGCGGTCCAGAGCGCGCACCAGCACGTCGTTGACCTTGTACTCTTCGCACGGGTTGGCGAACATCATGTACATGAAGTTGGCGCTGTACGACAGGTCGTTGCGTGGGTACACGAACGGCTGGCCGACGTTGTACTTGTAGGCCATTGCGACCAGGGTCGGCAGCTTGGCGATCAGGCGGATTGCCGAGATTTCGCGCTGCTTGGCATCGTTGATGTCCAGCGAGTCGTGGTAGAACGACGCCAGCGCGCCGACCGTACCGACCAGCACCGACATCGGGTGCGCGTCACGGCGGAAGCCACGGAAGAAGAAGTTCATCTGCTCGTGGATCATCGTGTGCTTGGTCACGGTGTCGGTGAACAGGTCTTTTTGCTCTGCGTTCGGCAGTTCGCCGTTCAGCAGCAGATAGCAGGTTTCCAGGAAGTCGCAGTTGACGGCCAGTTGCTCGATCGGGTAACCGCGGTACAGCAACTCGCCCTTGTCACCGTCGATGTAGGTGATGCTCGAGTTACAGGCGGCGGTCGACATGAAGCCAGGATCGTACGTGAACTTGCCGGTCGCGCCGTACAGCTTGCGGATGTCGACGACGTCCGGGCCGATGGTGCCTTTGTAGATCGGCATGTCAATCGACGGGCTGCCGTCCGAGAACGACAGGGTGGCTTTGGTATCAGAGATGTTCATGGCACTTCCTTCTTGTGGGAGTGGGTCTACAAAATAAAACGAAACCGGGGGGCGTCGCGACGTGCCGCGTAGGCGAATCGGGTGCCCATAGTTCGCTTACGCTAGCCGCAGCTTCGCCAGCAAGGCGTGCACGTGCGGCAGGTCGAGCTCGCCGGAGGGCTCATTGCGCCCCAGCAGCAGGTCCAGCAACGGGTTGTCAGCCAGATCAAGCAGGCGCGTCAGCGCATCGACCTCGTCGTCGGTCAGTTCCTGTTCGTGCGCGTCGAGAAAGCGCGTCAGGATCAGATCGTTCTCGAGCAGGCCACGACGTGCACGCCAGCGCAGGCGCGAACGGTTGGCAGGATCGGCTTGATGTGTAATCACATTAAAATCCGTTGTTGGTTCGACATCATACTCCGGCTGCCATGATTCGGCAGTACGGTACTTTTACGGTAGTGCGCCGGTGTTGTTCGCCGGAGCGGGTATGCACACGTGCGTTGAACGCGTGGACGGCATAGCCGTCCACCCTACCCGATCAACGCACGTCTGAATACCGGATAACACGTGCGACGCTAATTGCTGCGCCGCACGCATACATCGCTTAAATCGCGCGACGCACCAGCAGTTCCTTGATCTTGCCAATCGCCTTGTTCGGATTGAGGCCCTTCGGGCACACGTCCGTACAGTTCATGATCGAGTGGCAGCGGAACAGGCGGTACGGATCTTCCAGGTTGTCCAGGCGATCATTGGTCGCTTCGTCGCGCGAGTCGGCGATGAAGCGGTACGCTTGCAGCAGGCCGGCCGGACCGACGAACTTGTCCGGGTTCCACCAGAACGACGGGCACGAGGTCGAGCAGCAGGCGCACAGGATGCACTCGTACAGACCGTCGAGCTCTTCGCGCTCTTCAGGCGATTGCAGACGCTCTTTTTCAGGGCGGATCGACTCGTTGATCAGGTACGGCTTGACCGAGTGATACTGCTTGAAGAAGTTGGTCATGTCGACGATCAGGTCGCGCACCACCGGCAGGCCTGGCAGAGGACGCAGCACGATCGGCTGGGTCAGCTCATTCAGGTTGGTCGTGCAGGCCAGACCGTTCTTGCCGTTGATGTTCATTGCGTCCGAACCGCACACGCCTTCGCGGCACGAGCGGCGCAGCGCCAGCGAGTCATCGACATCGGCCTTGATGCGCTGCAGGACGTCCAGCAGCATCTTGTCGGTGTCTTGCAGCTCGACCGAAACGTCTTGCATGTAAGGCTTCGAATCCTTGTCCGGATCGTAGCGGTAAATCTTCAGTTGGACAGTGCGTGCCATGTTTTTACCTATCTCATCACGGCCGCCGGGCGACAATCGCCCGGTAGCCACAAAATATTTAGAAAGTGCGTGCTTTCGGCTTGAAGGTCTCGACCGTCAGCGGCTTTTGCACAACGCCCTTGTACTCGAGGCGGTTGCCTTCGGAGAAGAACAGCGTGTGCTTCATCCAGTTCGCGTCGTCACGGGTTTCGTAATCGCTGTGGGCGTGGGCGCCGCGCGATTCCTTGCGGGCCTGGGCCGACACGATGGTCGCTTTCGCGGTCTCGATCAGGTTGTCCAGCTCGAGCGCTTCGACGCGGGCCGTGTTGAACACCTTCGACTTGTCCTTGAACGACACGTTCTTGCGACGCTCGTCGAGCACCATGATTTCCTTGACGCCCTGCGTGAGCAGCTGGTCGGTGCGGAACACGCCGCAGTACTTCTGCATCGTGGCGCGGATATCGTTGGCGACGTGCTGCACTTTTTCGGTGCCGGTCGACGTTTCGAGGCGGTTCAGACGGTCCAGCGCGAAGTCGGCAGCATCAGCCGGCATCGGCTTGGCGACTTTCTTCTTCAGGTCGGACGCAACGACGTGGTTGCCGGCCGCGCGGCCGAACACGATCAGGTCCAGCAGCGAATTCGTGCCCAGGCGGTTCGCGCCGTGGACCGAGACGCAGGCGCATTCGCCGATCGCGTACAAACCACCCACGATCTTCTGGCCGCCCGTACCGTCCGGTGCCACGACCTGACCATGGATATTGGTCGGGATGCCGCCCATCTGGTAGTGAATCGTCGGCACGACAGGAATCGGTTCCTTGGTCGCATCGACGTTGGCGAACTTGTGGCCAATTTCGAGGATCGAAGGCAGACGCTTCTTGATCGTGTCGGCGCCAATGTGACGCAGGTCCAGCAGCACGTGGTCCTTGTTCGGACCGCAGCCGCGGCCTTCCTTGATCTCCTGGTCCATCGAGCGCGACACGAAGTCGCGTGGCGCCAGATCCTTCAGCGTCGGCGCATAGCGCTCCATGAAGCGTTCGCCGTTACTGTTGATCAGGATACCGCCCTCGCCGCGCACGCCTTCGGTGATCAGGACGCCCGCACCCGCCACACCGGTGGGGTGGAACTGCCAGAACTCCATGTCCTGCAGCGGCAGGCCGGCACGCGCCGCCATGCCCATGCCGTCACCGGTGTTGATGAAGGCATTGGTCGATGCGGCGAAGATACGGCCTGCGCCGCCGGTGGCGAAGATGGTGGTCTTCGCTTCCAGGATCATCACGTCGCCGGTTTCCATTTCCAGGGCCATCACGCCGACCACGTCGCCTTCGGCGTCGCGGATCACGTCCAGCGCCATCCATTCGACGAAGAAGTGGGTGCGGGCACGGACGTTACGCTGATACAGCGTGTGCAGCAGCGCGTGACCGGTACGGTCTGCCGCTGCGCAGGCGCGCTGGACCGGCTTTTCGCCGAAGTTGGCCGTATGGCCGCCGAACGGACGCTGATAAATCGTGCCGTCAGGGTTACGGTCGAACGGCATGCCGAAGTGTTCCAGCTCGTAGACGACCTTCGGTGCTTCGCGGCACATGAATTCGATCGCATCCTGGTCGCCCAGGTAGTCGCCACCCTTGACGGTGTCGAACATGTGCCAGTACCAGTCATCCTCGCTCATATTGCCGAGCGACGCGCCGATGCCGCCCTGCGCTGCCACGGTGTGCGAGCGGGTCGGGAAGACTTTCGACAGGACAGCAACGTTCAGGCCGGCTTCGGCCAGTTGCAGGGATGCGCGCATGCCGGAACCGCCGGCGCCCACGATGACCGCGTCAAAACGACGGGTAGGAATTGCAGTTTTGATAGCTGCCACGATTACACACTCCAGAGAATTTGCACGGTCCAGGCGGCGCAAGCGAGCAGCCAGAAGATCGTTGCCAGCATCAGGAACAGACGCAGGCCTGCCGATTTAACATAGTCCATCCAGATATCGCGGATGCCGACCCAGGCGTGGTAGTACAACGCGAGGAAGGTCACCAGCGAGAACAGCTTGAACCATTGGCGGGAGAACAAGCCTGCCCAGCCTTCGTACGTGAAATTCTGCCCGGTCAGGAAAGCGACCAGCAGGATGACCGTGTAGACCGCCATGACGATGGCGGTGACGCGCTGCGCCAGCCAGTCCTTGACGCCGTAGTGTGCGCCAACGACAAGGCGGCGCGGGCCGATATTATTCTTGGTTGCCATGATTTAGAACACTCCGAACAGTTTCAGGCCGACCAACGCGGTCAGCACCAGGCTGATGACCAGGACCCAACGGGCGGTCGACTGGGCTGCATCCTTGTCCAGGGCCAGGTGATTGTCCATGAACAGGTGACGGATGCCGGCGGTAAAGTGGTGCAGGTAAGCCCACGACAGGCCCAACAGGATCAGCTTGGCGAGCGGGTGCGAAACGATGCCGGCAAAGTAGCCGAACGACGATTCCGACAACAGGCTTTGCTGGAACAGGTACAACAGGAAAGGCAAGGCCAGGAACATGCCGGCGCCGCTGACGCGGTGCAGGATCGACACGATCGCCGATGGCGGCATGCGATATTTGCTGGTGATATCGGTGATGCCGATATTGCGGAACTCCGGCCGCCCCTTCTGCTTTGCTTCTCTCACGGCTTCGGACATGATGGTACACCTCCCTTATGACAACAATTTTTATGTGAGCCCTATGGATTTTCGCTGATTTCCCTGTCCTGGTCCGTTCACGCGACGCCAGGTGGGCGGGACAGCGGGCGTAGGACCGGGTCATGTCCGCCGCACACCCAAAACCAAACTATTTTAGTCGCTCTTGCCGACTTTCGCTGCGGCCGATATTTACCGCCGCAAAGTATTTCTATACTGCTGAGTTAGTTATCAGGACAGCTCGTTCTGATAGTGATGTTGTTCCGTCAAGTACATCCCGCGGCGCAGCTCGACCGCCTTGTCGCCGTAGGTGAACGAGACCCGCTCACCACACAGCAGCGGCGTGCCCTCGGGTACCTTCAGATAATCCGCCGTGGCGGCATCGGCCGCGACCGCGCGGATCTTTTCCGTCGCGCGGATCATGCGGGTGCCAAATTCTGTTTCGAACAGGCCGTACATCGGGCCCTTGTACTCCACCAGGCGCTCGGCACTCAGGCCCTTGAACAACTGGCCCGGCAGCCACAGCTCTTCGAGAATGGTCGGCTTGCCCTCGAACGACTGCACCCGCTTGATGTAGACGACGGCGTCGCCCGCTTTCAGGTCGAGCAGGCGCGCCACCTCGGCCGGGGCCCGGATGCGCTTGACTTCGAGGAAGCGGTTTTCGGGATGGTGCGGCAGGCCTTCGTCGGGCCGCAGACGCAGGAAGCGAAAATGCGCGCGCTCTTCGGCGTGGCTGGCAACAAACGTGCCCTTGCCCTGCCGGCGCACGACGAGGTTCTCGGCCGCCAGCTCATCAATGGCCTTGCGCACCGTGCCCTGGCTGACCTTGAAACGACCGGCCAGCTCGACTTCGCTCGGCATCATCTCGCCCGGTTTCCACTCGCCGGCCTGCAGGCTTTTGGTGATCAGGGCCTTGATCTGCTGGTACAGCGGCCGGAAGGACGGCGAGCCGCTGGCGGCAGGGTCGGCAGCCGGATTGGACGAGGTGGAATTCATAGACCGGGATTTCACCACAAAAGTGACATACCGTCCAGCTTTTGAGGCATTCAGATATCTGTCTTATATAAGACATAAGATATGAATTGACAGCGTTCATGGGGCAGGCATACACTCATGCCCGACCGGGAGTCGGTGGCACTCTTGCCAGAGTACGCGCGCGACACCCGCGATTGACTTTTGAATAGCCCGGCCGACGCTTTTTGTTATCATTGCAGTCTGATTAAAGTCTGATTGCAGCTGAGCCCTACAAGCGTATGCTCGGCGTCGACCTCGGTGCAAACCGTTTTCATTCCCACTTTTGGAGATTCATCATGGCTAAAACCCCAATGCGCGTCGCTGTGACCGGCGCTGCCGGCCAGATCGGCTATTCCCTGCTGTTCCGCATCGCCAACGGCGACATGCTCGGCAAGGACCAGCCGGTCATCCTTCAGCTGCTCGAAATCGACAACGAAAAAGCACAGAAGGCGCTCAAGGGCGTCATGATGGAAATCGACGACTGCGCATTCCCGCTGCTCGAAGGCATGACCGCGCACTCCGATCCAATGACCGCGTTCAAGGATGTCGACGTCGCCCTGCTGGTCGGCGCCCGTCCACGTGGTCCAGGCATGGAACGCAAGGACCTGCTCGAAGCCAATGCCCAGATCTTCACCGTGCAGGGCAAGGCACTCGACGCCGTCGCGTCGCGCAACGTCAAGGTGCTGGTGGTTGGCAATCCAGCCAACACCAACGCCTACATCGCGATGAAATCGGCACCGAACCTGCCAGCGAAAAACTTCACCGCAATGCTGCGTCTGGACCACAACCGCGCGCTGTCGCAAGTGGCGGCCAAGACCGGCAAAGCGGTCAAGGACATCGAAAAAATGGTCGTCTGGGGCAACCACTCGCCAACGATGTACGCCGACTACCGCTTCGCCACCGCTGGCAGCGAGCAGGTCAAGGACCTGATCAACGACCAGGAATGGAACGCCAACACCTTCCTGCCAACCGTCGGCAAGCGCGGCGCTGCGATCATCGAAGCGCGCGGCCTGTCGTCGGCAGCCTCGGCCGCCAACGCAGCCATCGACCACGTCCGTGACTGGGTCCTGGGCACCAACGGCAAGTGGACCACGATGGGTATCCCGTCGGACGGTTCGTACGGCATCCCTGAAGGCACCATGTTCGGCTTCCCGGTCACGACCGAGAATGGCGAATACACGATCGTGCAAGGTCTGGACATCGATTCGTTCTCGCAAGAGCGTATCAACCTGACCCTGAAAGAGCTGGAAGAAGAAAAAGCCGGCGTCGCACACCTGCTGGGCTGATCAGTACAAGGCGCGTGGCGATTGCCATGCGCCAACCACGCCGTGCCGCTCAACCGGCACGGCGGTGTTTTATGCAACCAAGCGTTGAAAGCTATGCATCCTTCCGAGGTTTTATTCCAGGGCAAACGCCAACCGCTGCTTCTCCCTGCCTGCGATCACTACGCCGGCTCAGAGAAACTGATGCGCAAATCGATGACCCTGCAACAAGAGCTTGGCCCCTTGTTTGACATCACCTTCGACTGCGAAGACGGCGCCCAGGCCGGCGTCGAGCACGAGCACGCGGTCCTGGTCGCGGGCTTGCTGAACAGCGAAGAGAACCGCTTCAACCGTGTTGGCGCGCGTCTGCACGAGCCGGCCAGCATCCACTTTGCCAACGACGTCGCCCTCATTGTCGGCGGCGCCGCGGCGCGCCTGGCGTATGTCGTGCTGCCAAAAGTCGACGGCGTCGACGAAGTGCGCGGCGCCATTGAGCTGATCAATAAATATGCGCTCGCTGCCGGCCGCGCCGCCCTGCCCGTCCACGTGCTGATCGAAACGCACGGCGCGCTGCGCGACGCCTACGCGATCGCGGCGCTGCCGCAGGTCGAGTGCCTGTCGTTCGGCATCATGGATTTTGTCTCGGCCCACTACGGTGCGATTCCAGCGAGCGCGATGCGCACGCCGGGCCAGTTCACGCATCCGCTGGTGGTGCGCGCGAAGCTCGAGATGGTGGCGGCCTGCCATGCCCATGGCAAGGTGGCGTCGCACAATGTAACGACCGACATCAAGGACAGTGCGACGGTGGCGAACGACGCCCAGCGCGCCGGCGCCGAGTTCGGCTTTACCCGCATGTGGAGCATCCACCCGGACCAGATCAAGCCGATCCTCAAGGCGTTCACGCCGCGTTTGTCTGAAGTCAATGAAGCAACGAATATCCTGACCGAAGCCATGGCGGCGGGTTGGGGACCGATTGCGCAACACGGCCGCTTGCATGACCGTGCGAGCTACCGATACTATTGGTCGGTGTTGCAGCGGGCCAAGCTGGCCGGCCTCGCACTGCCCGAGGCAGCTGCAGCCATCGTCAACCTCTCCGACTCCCGATAATCCCGACCATGGCCACCCTCCTCTCTCCAATCGTTGCTGCCTGCGCACTTGCCCTTGCCACCGCCGCCGCCTGTGCGCCGGCCAATGCCGCCACACCGGTAGCGCATCCGAAAGCCTCCGCCGTGCTCGCTGCCGAAGCGGCGAAAAAGCCGGCGAAGGCTGCGTCCAAAAAATCGAGCAAGAAGGCGAAAGCCGCTGCGGCTGGCACGGCCGCTGCCGTCACGGCCGTCGCGGTGGCCGCCGACCCGCTCGAGGTCAACGAGCCGGACATCACCGACACCAAGACCACCGAGTACGATTGCGAACTGGGCAACAAGATCACGATCTACACGAACGACAACGATGCGGCCCACATCGCGCTGCGCTGGAAGACCCGGCTGCACCGCCTGGCCCGCATCGGCACCACCACCGGCGCTTTGCGCTTCGAAAATCCGCACTATGGCCTGATCTGGATCGGCATTCCGTCCAAGGGCATCCTGCTCGACTCGAAGCTCAACCGCCAGCTGGCCAATGAATGCAAGAACGCCACCCAGTCCGCGATCGTGGCGACCGCGGCGCCGGAGGCGAGCAAGACTTGAGCCGCGGCCTGGGTTTCCCGGATCCAGACCGTCCTGTCGCCTGATGTTATTTAATGCCGTTGAAATAACACCGTTGTTGATAACAATATTCCACTGAAGGAGAGATTATGTCTCGCAACACCCTGAATACACTGAAGGAATTCCCGATCGGCGCAGGCCAGAGCGGCCAGTTTCACTCGCTGCCAGCGCTGGCGGAATCCCTCGGCGTGAACCTGTCGCGCCTGCCGGTGTCGATTCGTATCGTCCTGGAATCCGTGCTGCGTAACTGCGACGGCAAGAAGGTCACCGAAGAGCACGTCAAGCAGGTCGCCGGCTGGAAAGCCAACGCCGAGCGCACCGACGAGATCCCGTTCGTCGTGGCCCGCGTCGTGCTGCAAGATTTTACCGGCGTGCCGCTGCTGGCCGACCTGGCCGCCATGCGCAACGTCGCCGCCAAGATGGGCGCCGATCCGAAGAAGATCGAGCCACTGGTGCCGGTCGACCTGGTCGTCGACCACTCGGTCACGATCGACCACTTCCGCGAGCCAAACGCACTCGACCTGAACATGAAGCTGGAATTCTCGCGCAACAACGAGCGCTACCAGTTCATGAAATGGGGCATGCAAGCCTTCGACACCTTCGGCGTCGTGCCACCCGGCTTCGGCATCGTCCACCAGGTTAACCTGGAATACCTGGCGCGCGGCGTCATGAAGCAGGGCGACGTGTACTACCCTGACACGCTGGTCGGCACCGACTCGCACACTACCATGATCAACGGCGTTGGCGTCGTCGGCTGGGGCGTGGGCGGCATCGAAGCCGAAGCGGGCATGCTGGGCCAGCCAGTGTACTTCCTGACCCCGGACGTCATCGGTGTCAACCTGAAAGGCAAGCTGCGCGAAGGCTGCACCGCAACCGACCTGGTGCTGACCGTCACCGAACTGCTGCGCAAAGAAAAAGTCGTCGGCAAGTTCGTCGAGTTCTTCGGCGCCGGCACCCGCTCGCTGTCGACCACCGACCGCGCAACCATCGGCAATATGGCGCCTGAATACGGCGCGACCATGGGCTTCTTCCCTGTTGACGAAGCCACTGTCGACTACTTCCGCGGCACCGGCCGTACCGAAGAAGAGCTGGCTGCGTTCGAAGGCTACTACCGCGCCCAGGGCATGTTCGGCATCCCGCAAGAAGGCGAAATCGACTTCACGCGCGTCGTCGAGCTGGATCTGTCGACCGTCACGCCATCGCTGGCAGGCCCGAAGCGTCCGCAGGATCGTATCGAACTGGGCAACGTGAAGAACAACTTCACCGAACTGTTCAGCAAGCCAACGACCCAGAACGGCTTCAACAAGAACCCGGACGACCTGAACAAGCAATACACCACGACCAACGGCGTGAACGTGAAGAACGGCGACATCCTGATCGCCGCCATCACGTCGTGCACCAATACGTCGAACCCGAGCGTGCTGCTGGCCGCGGGCCTGCTGGCCAAGAAAGCCGTCGAGCGCGGCCTGACCGTGGCGCCGCACATCAAGTCGTCGCTGGCCCCTGGCTCGCGCGTGGTCACCAATTACCTGACCGCTGCCGGCCTGCTGCCATACCTGGAAAAGCTGGGCTTCGGCGTGACCGCCTACGGTTGCACGACCTGCATCGGCAATGCCGGTGACCTGACCCCGGAACTGAACGCCGCGATCACCCAGAACGACATCGTCGCCTCGGCCATCCTGTCGGGCAACCGTAACTTCGAAGCGCGGATCCACCCGAACATCCGTTCGAACTTCCTGGCCTCGCCACCGCTGGTCGTCGCTTACGCGATCGCCGGCAACATGACGCGCGACCTGATGACCGAGCCAGTTGGCCAGGACAGCAACGGCGTGGACGTGTACCTGGGCGACATCTGGCCGACCTCGCAAGAAATCGGTGAGCTGATGCGCTTTGCGATGAATTCGGAAGTGTTCAAGTCGAACTACGCCGACGTCAAGGGCAACCCGGGCGAACTATGGGAACGCGTCACGACGACCGAAGGTCAAGTGTACAACTGGCCTGAGTCGACCTACATCGCCGAGCCACCGTTCTTCGCTGACTTCGAGATGACCCCGAAAGCGGTCGCTACCGGCATCACCGGCGCACGCGCACTGGGCGTGTTCGGCGACTCGATCACCACCGACCACATCTCCCCGGCCGGTTCGATCAAGGAAGACGGCCCAGCGGGCAAGTGGCTCAAGGAACACAACGTCCTGAAAGCCGACTTCAACTCGTACGGCTCGCGTCGCGGTAACCACGAAATCATGATGCGCGGCACCTTCGCCAACGTGCGGATCAAGAACCGCATGATCCCGGTCGGTCCGGACGGTTCGGCAATCGAAGGCGGCATCACGCAGTTCCAGCCAACCGGCGAACAGATGTCGATCTATGACGCCGCCATGAAGTACGTGGCCGACGGCACCCCGACCATGATCTTCGGCGGCGAAGAGTACGGCACCGGCTCGTCGCGCGACTGGGCGGCCAAGGGCACCCAGCTGCTGGGCGTGAAGGCCGTGATCGTGCGCTCGTTCGAACGTATCCACCGCTCGAACCTGGTGGGCATGGGCGTGCTGCCACTGCAATTCATCGGCAACGACAGCGTCGACAGCCTGGGCATCACCGGTAAAGAGACGTACGACCTGAAGGGCCTGGAAGGCGAGATCAAGCCGCAACAGCTGGCCACGCTCGTGATCCACCGTGAAAACGGCGAGTCGCAGGAAGTGCGCGTTCTGCTGCGTATCGATACGCCGATCGAAGTCGACTACTACAAGCATGGCGGTATCCTGCCGTTCGTGCTGCGTCAGCTGCTGGCGTAAGCGGTTTGGCCAGGCCCGCGCAAGCGGGCTGCATCCAACGAAAAGGGCTGGAATCCTCGCGGGTTCCAGCCCTTTTTGTTGTTCGTCGCGGTTTCTGCGGCGCGATTACACCTCGGCCCACATCCTGAGCAGATTGTGATAATGCGCCGTCAGCCCAACCGTCGTGGCTGAATCGCCATGTTCGCCCCGCAGCGCCTGGATATGCGTGTCCAGGTCAAACAGCATCGCCCGCTTGCCGTCATCCCTGACCATGCTCTGCGTCCACAGGAACGATGCCACCCGCTCGCCACGCGTCACGGGTCGCACCTGGTGCACGCTGCCGGACGGGTACACGATCGCATCACCCGCTGCCAGCTTGACCTCGTGCGTGCCATACAGGTCCACCACTTCCAGCTCGCCGCCGTCGTATTCGTCGGGTTCGCTCAGGAACACGGTCGTCGATACATCGGCCCGCACCGCCGGCAAGCCACCGCGTTGGGCCCGGATGGCGCCGTCCACGTGCAGCCCGTAATGCTCGCCACCTGCGTACGCATTGAAGTACGGCGCCAGCACCCGCAGCGGCAGCACGGCCGCGAAGAACAGCGGGTTGGCCATCAACGCGCCGCTGACGATCTGACCCAGCTCGAGCGCCAGCGGCGTGCCCTCGCCCAACTGGCGGTTGCGCTTGACCTGCGCGCCCTGCGCGCCGACGCTCTCGCGCCCGTCGATCCACTCCGGCGCCTGGTCGAGCCGGGCGCGGAGTGCCGAGACCTGTTCTGGCGTCAGCACGCCGGGGATATGCAGCATCATGATGAGATCGTGGTTGGTGCAACGAACAAAAAAATCCCCCCTGGCAGAGCCAGGAGGGGCGAATCCGGTCTCCCGGCGGGGGTGGTACTCCGTGAAGAGCATCTGCCAGCGCTTTCCCGGTCGCCGGCAGGGTCCAACATTCCTTCCGTCTTCTCACTGATGTTTGAATGAGAATTGTTCTCATTATGGTTGGTGTAGGCGGACTTGGCAAGCGTCTTGGTGCAATCGGTGCATACCGGGCGCGCCAGGCCCCCATTGTTCATGGCATATGGCCGAATCAACTACAATACCGGGGATAAGGGATTATCATCATTATCCGGCTCCGGCCCGCTCCACTGACATTCGATTCACTAACTGACAAGAGACTCACTCGCCCCATGCGTCGTCCTTCCAAAGATTCAACACCCAAACTTTCCGCAGAAAGCCAGCGCCTCGTCAGCCTCTCGCAAGCCCTCATGCAAGCTGCCAGCCGTGCCGAAGAACGGGCGTGGGAACGCCAGCTCGACACGCAACTGCAAAAACTGCTCAAGACCAATCACCAGGACAGCATCGACAGCGCCCTGAACGCCCTGTTCAGGGACGATCTGGCCTCGTATGACGTGCTGATGGACACTGTAGAAGCGGTCAGCGAATCGGCCATGATGGTCGAGCAGAAAGACGGCGTCGACGTCACCTGGCAGGCGCTCCTGATCGCTGCGCCGATCCTGGCCTGGACCCGGTTCTCGATCGCCACCGGCACGATTCCGGCCGACCTGCTGGCCACGCTCGGCGCGCACTTCTCGGCGCACCTGCTCGCAGGTGGCACGAAGATGGCCATCGCCCCGACCCTGTACTCGATCGACCAGCTGCCGCGCACCCACGCCGAAACCTACGCGCTGACGCACAAGCTGGCCGCTGCCGCGCACAAGGGCGGCACGATCAAGCCGGCGCCGCAGTTAGAGGAAACCGCACCATTCCTGGCGGATACGCGCTACATGCTGATCACGATCGTCGCGCCGGCAGGCGACCCGCTGTTCCGCTGGCAAGAGCCGCAACACCAGCTGCACGTCGTGCAAGAGCGCGAACGCAGCCTGGAGCAGTGGCGCACGCAAGCCACCGCCAACGTCGCGCGCCTGATGCCCGGCTGCGGCATCGAGCTGCTGCTGCCGGAAGCGTATTACGTGGCCTGCCGCGAAGCCGACAAGCTGATCCGTCCAATCTCGATCCGCGCCGCCGTGCACTACCTGACGAACACGCTGGGCGTGGAACCGTCCGACCTGCGCGCCGTCGTCGCCGGCTTTGGCGAAGAAGCACCGGACATCCAGATCGACGAATACCGCGTGGCCTTCACGATGCGCCAGAGCGCCGATGTCGTGTATGGCATCGTCTGGCCGCTGTACGGGCAGGAAGACGAGTCCGGCACGCCGGTGGAGGGCCCGCTGGCCATCACGCACGATGCGCTCAGCCCGCTGAACGAAATTGTCGCGCACCTGAACGAAGCCGGCATCGCCCATATCAAGCGCATCAACGAACGCTACGCCGCCGAGTACTGCGACGACTGCGGCTCCCCGCTGTTCGCCGACCCAACCGGCGAACTGGTGCATGCCGAAATGCCGGACGACACGCCGACAGGCAGCGAGCACTTCCACTGAACATCCACAGCCGGGGTCAGGTCTGACATTCGGACACGACCTCAGCCCTAGCCACTTCCACAGCCGGGGTCAGGTCTGACATTCGGACACGACCTCAGGCTTATCCACCGCCAATGGTGCCGTGCTCAGTATTAGCATGCCTGCTTCCAACTACCCAACTGTCGAGATCGTGTCCGAATGTCAGACCTGACCCTCGCTTTTTGGTTGAGATCGTGTCCGAATGTCAGACCTGACCCCCGCTTTTTTCACGATGGTGGGATGTTCACGGGCGCATTAATGTGAAAGGCCGGCCACGTTGATCGTGGCCGGCCTTTTTTACGACTGCACTAGCGGATTACGCCATTGGGTCGATGGTGAATGCTGGCATACGCGCGTTGGTGCGGGCGCTTTCCAGGAACTTGTCGGACGTGGCCAGTGCTTCGGCGATCGTGACGTCCATGTCCAGGTAGCGGTAAGTGCCGAGGCGGCCGACGAACGTGACGTTCGGTTCGTTCTGCGCCTTGTTCACGTACAGCTCGAGCATGGCCTTTTCGCGGTTCTGGCGGATTGGATAGTACGGGATATCCTTTTCTTCGCACTGACGGCTGTACTCGGCGTAGCAGATCGTCTTTTCGTGCTTTTCCCACGGCGAGAAGTGCTTGTGCTCGGTGATGCGGGTGTATTTCTTTTCGTTGTCGCAGTAATTGATGACAGCGTTGCCCTGGAAGTCGCCGTCGGCGCGGAAGACTTCGAAGTCCAGCGTGCGGTAAGGCAGGCGGCCTTCGGTGTGCTTGAACCAGGCGTCGATTGGACCGCTGTAGAACACGTGCTCGTACTCGCCCTTGGTGGCCGGATCAAACGTGGTGTTCAGGTGCACCGTCACGCCCGGCGTGTCGATGATGTTCTGCACCAGCTGCGTGTAGCCTTCAGCCGGCATGCCCTGGTATTTGTGGTTGAAGTAGTTGTCGTCGTAGTTGAAACGCACTGGCAGGCGCTTGAGGATGCTCGCCGGCAGTTCGCTCGGCTCCAGGCCCCACTGCTTGATCGTGTACGTCTTGAAGAACGCTTCGTACAGGTCGCGGCCCACGAAGCGCAGTGCCTGCTCTTCGAAGGTAGTCGGGTTCTCGATCGTCTTGTCGCCCAGGTTCGCGAGGAATTCCTGCGCTTCGGCCGGGCCCATCGTCTTGTTGAAGAACTGGTTGATGGTCAACAGGTTGATTGGCAAGGTGAAGACTTTGCCGTCGGTGATGGCCTTGACGCGATTGACGTATGGCTTGAATTCGGCGAAGCGGTTGACGAATTCCCACGCGCGCTCATTGTCGGTGTGGAAAATGTGCGGGCCGTAGACGTGCACCATGACGCCGGTCTCGGCATCACGCTCGGAATAGCAATTGCCGGCCACGTGCGGGCGCGACTCGAAGACGTCGACGGTGTAGCCGGCCTGTGCCAGCTGGTTGGCGATCACTGCCCCGGAGAAGCCTGCGCCAACGATGGCGATGTTCTTTTTCATTCCTGTGTCCTGGTGATATTGGCAATGCCGGGGGGAGGCTTGAGCTTGACTGGAACGGAAGATGACATCATCGCCTTCACATCACAGCCGGTACACGCGTCGCCGCATCGCGATTGTAATTAGTGGCAAAAGAATATCACTCAAACCCCCTTTTGCCCCGCACAATTGGACAACGGTGTTTGTACGAAAAGAGGGATGCAGCGATGCGGCTAAAGGACCTTCGCATGGCTGCAGGGTTACTGCTGGATTACTGCTGATTCATTACAAACTTTGTGCTCATTTGCTGCTGGCCAGCACCCGGCCAAACGTCTATTTGCGGATCGCCCCCACCACGCGCGTGGCGAATTCGGCGGCATTGCCCGCATGCCAGCGCCAGACGATGACCAGATCGTGCTCGGGCGAGACGACAATGTCGTTACTGCCCGCGCCCAGCGCGGCAAACGTCGTGGCCGGCATGCCCGGCAAGTTCTTGCCCTTGGTATTGAGCCACCACAGGTAGCCATAATCTGGCCCATTCGCGCTCGGCGTGAGCGCCGCCGTGACGTAGGCAGGCGGCAGGATCTGCTTGCCGGCCCAGTTACCCTGGCGCAGCCACAGGTAACCGAAGCGCGCCATGTCCCAGCTGTCGATCCACATGCCGCCACCCCAGCGCGTGCCGCCGCTGACCGAGGCCACCTGCTTGCCGTTCAGTTCGACGTAGCTATTGTGGTACGGGACCCATTTCCAGGTCGACGAGGCGCCGATCGGGTCCATGACCTGCTGCTGGAACACGTCCGGCACCGACTGCCCAAACACGCGCAGCAGCGACAGCGCCAGGCGGTTCACGCGCGTGTCGTTGTATTCGTAGAAGGTGCCCGGCGTCTTGATGGCGCGCGGCTTCTTTTCACCCTTGCCGAAGGCGGCCTTGCCGATGAAGTTGCTGTGCTTGCCCCACAGCTCGCCTTCCCATTCGGATTCTTGCTGCAGATGCTGTTTCCACGTCACGGCCGCGTTGTGCGGCGTCGCGTAGCCGCCGTCGGTGACGCGCTGCGCCACCGGCTCATCGACCTGCAGGCGCCCTTCCCGCACGGCCACGCCCGCCACGGTGGCCAGCATGCTCTTGGCCACCGAGTAGGTCGGATCGACAAAGCGCGTGTCGCCGAACTCGGCCACGACATAGCCCTTGTAGATCACCACGCCGTTGGTTGCAGCGCGCCTGGTCGGCATTGAGCCCAGGCGCGTGCCAAAGATGGCTTCCTGGTCGGACAGGTCGAGCGGCCGCTCGGTCTCGCGCGATTGTGCGAACGCGATGGCGGCGGCGAGCGCCACCGGATCCATTCCCAGCGCTGCCGGGTCCTTGCGCGCCCACTCCCCGGCCGGCGGGAAGTAAGCGGCGTCGGCTGCCAGCGCCAGCGTGGCCGGCAGCGAAAGGCTCAATGCGGTGACAATGGAGAGTGCGAGAACGCTGCGGCGCGCGCGATGGGTCATGTCGGGGTATCGGTCCAGGTGGAATATGGCGCCTTGATCAGGCTCGAGTTGTAATAGCGTTTTTCGCCAGTGACTTCCTGGCCGATCCAGTCGGGCTTGTCGAACATGGCGTCTTCTGACGGCAGTTCGATTTCGGCCACGACCAGGCCCGCGTTCTCGCCCAGGAATTCATCGACTTCCCAGGTGAAACCGGCGTGCTCGATGCGGCGCCGGGTCTTTTCGACCAGCGGGCGCTCGCACAGGCGCTCGAGCAGTTCGGCGGCCTCGCTTAGTGGGATCGGATACTCCCACTCGCCGCGCGAGGCGCCTTCGCTCTTGCTCTTGATGGTCAGGACGCCCTGCTCGCCCTCGATACGCACGCGTACCGTGCGCGTCGGGTCGGCGCACAGATAGCCCTGGCGCAGCAGCGTGGCCGTGCCCAGCGTGCGCCAGCCGTCGCCCGCCAGCAAAAACTTGCGTTCGATCTCGATACCCATCGCGTCAGCCCAACGCTTGCAGGATCGGCTGCAGCATGGCGGCGCCCAGTCCCGCGCTGCGCGCGCCGTTCCAGCCGGTGTGCGCGTCGGGCAGGTTGGCATTGTCCTTGAACGGCATTTCCAGCGTCAGGGACAGGCATTTGTAGTGGTGGCCGACATACTTCGACGCCAGCGTAAGCAGTTCGTCGTTGTACTTGCTGGCGGCGTAGCCGAACTCTTTCTGGAAGTCCGGGCTGCAGGCGATGTAGCGGTCGATGAAGGCGGTTTGCTCCATTGCCCGCTCGGCCGTAAAATCGGCCAGCATTTCGCAGCCGGCCACGAAGTTGTACGGCAGCGCTTCGTCGCCGTGAATATCGAAGAACATGTCGATGCCGACTTCTTCGATCTTCTGCTTCACGCACAGGACCTCGGGGCTGCGCTCGAGCGACGGGTGCATCCACTCGCGATTCAGGTTGGCGCCGGCGGCATTCGTGCGCAGGTTGCCGCGCACCGAGCCGTCCGGGTTCATGTTCGGCACGATGTAGAACACGGCGCGCTGCAGCAGCGTGCGCGCTACCGGGTTGGCGCTGTCGAGCAGCGCATCCATCATGCCTTCGACAAACCACTCGGCCATCGATTCGCCCGGGTGCTGGCGCGCGATGACCCAGATTTTCTTTTCCGCTTGCGGATTGCCGATCACGACCAGGTTCATGTCACGCCCTTCGACCGTGCTGCCGAGGTCGACCACGCGCGCGATCGGGTTTTCGGCCACTTCGCCCAGCAGGCGCAGGTGGCGCTCCCAGCTGTATGGCTCGAAGTAGGCGTAGTAGATACTGTCCGTTTCCGGCGTGTGCTCGATCGTCATCACCTGGCCATCGAACGTGGTCGGCACGCGGAACCAGTTGTCGAGATCGTAGCTGGCCACCGCCTGGTAATCCTCGAACCCCTTCGGATACGTGGCCTGGCCGGCATTCAAAAAGCGCATCGTCACCGCCTGGTCGCGCGCGCCCTGCAGGCGAAAATGGAACCACTGGTGGATGTCGGCGTGCGAGTCGGCGCGCAGGTTCAGGTCGATCCGGGACGGATGCTCGGCATTGACGACATCGATCGATCCGGCGTCGAACATCGTGCTGATCTTGATGGACATGGTGATCCTTTCATGGCCCGCCGTGGAAGGCGGCGCTGGGTGACGGAGCGCCGGGCACCAGCCCGGCAAGCCCCCCGGACAGATGGTTGATTACTGCGCGTCGAGGTCGATCAGGTCCTTCGTGTACATCGCCATGATCTGACGCATCAGCTCGACATTGCCGCGATCGAGCACGACAGTCAGGTCCGGCTTGGTCTCGAGGGCAAAGGTCATGCGGATCATGCCTGGCAGCTCTTTGCAATTGACGTACTGGACGCGCGGCGTGTTCGGGTTTTGCCAGTCGGCCTCACCGATCACCGGGCCGGCCGGCGGCGCCTTGAGTTGCGGATCCTGGTTGACCGGCAGGTGTTTGAGCAGCCAGAACACGACGTTGGCCGGAATGTGGACGGCGACATCGCTCGCACCGATGGTGGAGAACTTGGTCAGCAACAGGTTACCAACCCGGTCGCAGGACATGGACAGGCTCTTGACTTGACGAATGACCGCTGGTTTCACGACGTTGATCCTTGGGGGAAGGTTGAAAAAGGCGCTGCGATTCTACCGCATCCCCCCGGCCTTTTGGGCAGTTTGCGCCACCGGACAGCAAAACGGGGAGCATGAGGCTCCCCGTCGATGACTGCGCCGGCGCGCGGCCGGCAACCTGCCGATTATTCCTTAGCGCCGCCGCTGCGGCTGCCGCTCCCGGCGCTCTGGCGGTTGTCGCTTCGCGCCGCGCTGCGCACCATGTCGCTGGCATTGGCCGACTGGCGGTTGCCATGGCTCAGGCTGCCTGCGCGGCGGGCTTCTTCGGACGTGAATTCGTGCGCCGTCCCTTTGGCATGGGCAGCTTTGCCGCCCTGGCTGGCGATTTCGCGCTGCCGTGCCGGATCCATCGATGCGAAGCCACGGTTGCGCGTACCACCGGCGCTCTGACTATTGCCGGCCGCGCCCGATTGCTTGTTCCCTTGATTGCTTGAGGCCATGATGAGGTTGCTCCCATACTTACACGGTTGGAAACCGCCGCGTCCTGCGGCAGGCTGAGGCCTACCGACACCAGAGTGGCGACGACGATGAGCCCAAATCCCATATTAGGCACGCAATCTGACAACCGCTATAGGAGTAGTCCAGATGACTTTGTAGGACAACACGTGAGAATTAGTGCAGTTACGAAATTAAAGTTTCGGTAGTAAATTTCACGGTCAGCAGCAGTCCTACACGCACCCCCTACGTCTTCCTATTCTATGCGGCGTTCGATGCGCGCATGATGGACCCATGTGGCAGGCATCGACCTGCCAGTTCACCAATGCACAGGAGACGACCATGGATGCGAACCAGCGTAGCGAAGTGAATAACCAGACCAATAACGGCGCCAACGAAAAATGGAATCCGGACGCCAAAGGCAACACGCGCGACGGTGCCAGCGAACAGCGCGCCCCATCGGGCACCGGCATGGCGCAGCCTGACCTGCCGAGCGCATCGCAAGGCCAGCTCGCCAGCACCGGCGCACAGCAGGGTACGACCGACAGCCACCAGCGCGCGATGGAAGCGCATTCCGGCGAGTGGGGTCAGTTGAACGAACCCGTGGGCAATCGCCAGGGCGAGACACGCACTGCCGATAACGTGAATGCGCCTGCTTCGGTTCAGCCAGCGCATGCTGGCGGCACCACCATTGGCACGGGCGTGGACACCGGCATCCTCGCCGGCACCGCCACCGAAGATCGTCATGCACGCGGCACCGAAGCCGGCGTGCCGGGCGTGCAGCATGGCGACATCTATGGCAACCGCCAGAGCGTGGACAATGCCAACGGCGAAAACCGCGCCGATACCCAGGACGCCAGCTCGAGCAAGATCCAGGAAAGCACCGACCGCCAGGGCTCGCAAACGGGCGAGACCCGTCGCGAGGTGCCGGCTGATGAGTTCCACCAGTCCAACGATCTGGCCGGCGGCCTGCCGCGCAGCGGCGGCAACAGCGGCCCGCGCACCGAGGACGAGGGGTATCAAACCGGTGGCAGCATGAACGCCGAACCGAATCCGGTGCATGAATCGAACGATGCGGAAGGCGGCTATCCCCGCAGCCCGGGCGGCGCCAACAAGCTGGCTGGCGACCGGAAGATGGATGACGACACGGGCTTTTCGCGCCAGTGATCGCGCCAGTAAGCGTTTGAAAGCAGGTCAGTAACACCCAGCGGGGCGTCAATGGCGCCCCGTTCTGCATCGCGCTTGATGCAGCTCCAAGCCACCCTCCCCGGCTGGAACCGGCCATCCAAACGGTAGTCGAACCGCTCGCCATCGCCGCCCTTGCGCGGTGGCGCACCACCAGCGGAGACCTGTCATGTCAGCGATGCACGACGATTCCTGCCTGCCGCCGTGCCACGCTTTGGCGCGCGCATGACGCTGCATCCCTTTGACAATCACACGGGCCGTGACCTCGCGCGGCGCCAGTTGGCCATCCGTGACACATGCTTTGTTGTGCTCGCCCTTACGCTGGATGCGCGGCGCCTCACGCCATGCGTCGGCATTGACACCGTGATCCGGGGCGTTGCCAGGCTGCGCCAGCGGCATGGTGTCGATGCGATGCTGCTCGTCGCCGCAGGCGCTGTGGCCGATGGCGATGGCGATGTCGATGCAGTAGCTGAGGCCGAACTGGCGCGGCTGCACGAGCTGGTGCGCGTGCTGGCCATGACACCCCACGTGCGCTTCCTGACTGCCGCGTCGATGAACATCCTGCACGACTGCCATGCGGCGGCCAATGTGCTGGTCAGCACGCCGTGGCGCGCGGCAGATGCCGGCAGCGCCGTCGGCAACGGGTGCCAGGCGGTATACAGCGGCCGCACCGGCGCCAGCCTCCCACCACATGATGCCGAGACGCTGGCGGCGTGCCTGGCCCGGCTCCAGCGTCTTTCGGGCCAGGCACTGGCAACGGCCGACGCCGCTTGCATGCACCTTGCCGACCTGCCGGCAACACACAAGCCGGCCTTCCAATGACCATCACCGCACCGTGAAAGGCGCCCGCATGAAAGCCATCTTCCTCGACAACGACGGCACGCTGGTCGACGACATGCCCTTTGCTGCAGAGCCTCGCCGTATTCGCCTGGTCAATGGCGCCGGGCCTGCGCTGCGCTTGCTGTCCGGCCTGGACTACCGATTATTCGTGGTCGCCAACCAGTCCGGCATCGCGCACGGCTGCTTTGGCGAAGACGCGATGACGCCGATGTCCGACCGCCTGCGCGACCTGCTGTTTCGCGAGCAGCTCACGCTCGACGGCTTTTATTATTGCCCGCATCATCCACTGGGCACCGTCAGCAACTATGCCCATGCCTGCACCTGTCGCAAGCCGTCGCCGGGCATGCTGCTGCGCGCTGCGCACGAGCATGACATCGACCTGCGCGCATCCTGGATGATCGGCGACATCCTGCACGATGTCGAAGCCGGCAACCGTGCTGGCTGCCGCACACTGCTGATCGACAATGGCAACGAAACCGAGTGGCGCCTGGGCCCGCGCCGGCTGCCCACGCGCATCGCGCCCGACCTGTACCACGCGGCCATGCTGATCGCCGGCCATGGCGACCTGCGCTAACGGGCGGGTATGCCGGCGCCAGCGTCCGCACCCTGGCGCAACTCGCCCCGCGCCTGCACCATGATGTCGCGCGCCGCATGCAGGCCCAGCAGCGCCATGATCGACGCCACTGCGATGTCGGGCCAGCCAGCCCCGGTGCCGAACACACCAAGCGCTGCGAGCATGACGGCCACGTTGCCGATCATGTCGTTGCGTGTGCACAGCCACACCGAGCGCATGTTCGCGTCGCCGTTGCGGAACGCATACAGCAACGCCGCCACCACGCCATTGGCCGCGAATGCCAGCACGCTGACCACGCCCATGGTCTGGGCATGTGGCACTTGTTCACCCGTGCCAAGCCACAATGCCCGGCCCAGCACCAGAAGGCCAAATGCGCCCATCACGAGGCCCTTGGCGTACGCCGCGCGCGAGCGCCACACGACCGCCAGGCCCAGCACGAACAGCGAGACGCCGTAGTTGGCGGCATCGCCCAGAAAATCGACCGAGTCCGCCAGCAGCGACACAGAACCGGCCGCCAGGCTGCTGACAATCTCGACGCCGAACATGATGAAGTTGATGACAAGGGCCGCCCACAGCACCTTGCGGTAGCGCCCGTCGGGCGGCGGGGCAGCAGAACTGCACGATCCTGAACAACATGACGACATACGCACCTCCAAAGACAATGGATGCATTAGAATCCCTGTAGTAACTACAAGGTCAATGCAAACGTCGAGGTGGATGAAGATGCGAATTGGTGAACTGGCGAAGCTGACGGGGTGTCAGTCCGAAACGGTGCGGTTCTATGAACTGAAGGGTCTGTTGCCGCCACCGGTGCGTTCGCAGGCGAACTACCGGGTCTACGATGCGAGCCACGCCGACCGGCTGCATTTCATCCGGCGCTGCCGGGCGCTGGGCATGTCTCTGGCGGAAATCGCCACGCTGCTGGGTTACCAGGATCAGCCGGAGCGCTCATGCAGCGGCGTCAATGCGCTGGTCGACCATCAGCTGTCTGAAATCGATCGCCAGATCACCGAGCTGCAGCAGCTGCGCACTGCCCTGTCGACCGTGCGCGCGCGCTGCGACTCGGTGCAGACCGCTGGCCAGTGCGCGATCCTGCGCGAACTGACCGACCCCGCCTGAGAGGGCGCCGGCGGTCGCCACCGTCCATCGTCCATCGTCAATTACATGCGTGGATCCTCGATCACGAGCTGGTCGTCCATGCGCACGTGCTCGCCCATCAGCACGCGGTGGATCACGGCGCCATGCACGCCATGCTGCTTGAGAAATTCGACGGCACTGAGGGTGCCCAGGCTGGCCTGGATCTGCATACCCTGGCGCACGATGTGGGTGGCGTCCGCGTACGGGTTCGACTGCATGTACGGCAGGCCTGCGTAGCGGCGATCAATCTGTGAAGCTTGCATCTGATTTCTTTCGTTGGGCACCAGCACAAAAAACTCCGTCGACACCGACGCCGACGGAACAACGCAAAATCCTTCGGGATCACGCGAGAGAGAGACACAGCGCCGATCTTAGCGACCCTGTATTTCAGCTTGATGACATCGCAACATCGCGCCGGCATGGCGCCGGATGTTGCACATGGCGCACGCCGATGGCTCTACAATTGCCCATCGTTGATTCAACCTGGACAGCAGATGGCAGTATCCGGCGCGGCATCTGGCTTCAATTACGGCTCCGACAAGTCGGGCCTGGTGTGGGGATTCCTGATCGACCCGGGCGCAACCGCCGCGCCTGGCGCTGTGCCCACTGCTACCCCCATCGGCGCAGCCGACGCCCTGCGCTGGATGGCCGCGCCACAGCCGGGCCAGTTCATCTGGCTGCACTTCAACCTGTCGAACACGGCCAGCGAGCGTTGGTTGCACCAGCACGCCGGCCTGGCCGAGGAGTTCTACGCCACGCTGCACCAGGGCTCGCGCTCGACCCGCATCGAAATTGCCGATAACGCGCTGATCGCCGTCGTCAACGATGTGCTGCATGGCTTTTCGCTCGACAGCGCCGAGATCTCGACCCTGTGGGCCCACGTCACGCCGCACGCCGTCATCAGCGCGCGCCGCAAGCCGCTGGCATCGATCGAGCGCCTGCGTCAGGATGTCTTGCAGGGCGCGCCGCTGCGCTCGTCGAGCGAGCTGCTGGTGCACCTGCTGCGCGACCAGGCTGACGTGCTGGTCAACATCGTGCGCGACGCGGTGGCACGCGTCGACACCATCGAAGACCGCCTGCTGGCCGGACGCCTGACCCGCCAGCGGGAAGACCTGGGCGCCTTGCGGCGCGTGCTGGTACGGCTGCAGCGTCTGCTGGCGCCGGAACCGGCCGCGCTGTTTCGCCTGCTGCAGCGCCCGCCCGTCTGGGTCGACGGCGAAGACCGCCAGGACCTGCGCCAGGCTACCGAAGAATTCACCGTGGTGCTGAGCGACCTGGCCGCGCTGCAGGAACGCATCAAGCTGCTGCAGGAAGAAATCGCCGCGCGTGTCAACGAAGACAATGCGCGCAGCCTGTACCTGCTCACGATCGTGACGGTAATGGCGCTGCCGATCAACCTGATCGCGGGCCTGCTCGGCATGAACGTGGGCGGCGTGCCGCTGGCTGAAAACGGCCACGGTTTCTGGATCGTGTGCGGCCTGATTGCGACCTTCACCACGGTGGCGGCCTGGTTGCTGCTGCGCCTGCAACGAACCACATGATTGGGCGCAGTCAACGTTAAATAGAGGGAAGCTTTGAACTGATGAGCAGCCCGATGGTCCAACCCCTGTCCCCAAGGCCAGGAGTCGATCATGAAAGCGCCACGTTTCAAGAGCTGGTTCGCCAGGCTGCCATCGCTGAATCAGCCGCAGCGCCGGCAAGTGCTCGATGCCTTGCATCCTGCGGCCGGCCTCGATCAGGTGGTGGCGCTGATCGCTCAGGCCAGAGCGCCTGGCCGCTGCTGTCCCAGTTGCGGCAACGGGCGCTGCCACCGGCATGGCTTTGCCAACGATCTGCAGCGCTTTCGCTGCTGCGCCTGCGGGCGCACATTCAACGACCTGAGCGGCACACCGCTGGCACGGCTCAGGCTCAAGGCCAAGTGGCTCGCGTATTCCCAGGTGCTGCTCGACTCACTGTCGGTGCGCAAGGGTGCAGACCGGGTTGGCGTGCACCGCAATACCGCCTTCCGGTGGCGCCACCGCTTTCTTGATTGGGTCAAGTTCGACCGGCCTGCGTCCCTGAATGGCATCGTCGAGGCTGACGAAACGTTCCTGCTCGAATCACAAAAAGGATCGCGCACGCTCGATCGCCCTCCACGCCGGCGCGGCGGCCACGCCACCCAGCGTGGCATTTCAACGCAGCTCGACTGCATCCTGGTGGCGCGCGACCGCAACGGGCGCACGGTCGATGCCGTCACCGGGCGCGGCGCACTGACCGCGGCCCAACTCGAGCGCGATCTGCTGCCCAGGCTCGATCCCCAAGCGCTGCTGGTCAGCGACGGCCATGCCGCCTATCGCGCCTTTGCACGCAAGCACGGGATTGCGCACGAGGCCGTCAACCTGCGCGCCGGCGTCAGGGCCCGCCATTCGGGCAGCCGCGCCATCCACGTACAGAACGTGAATGCCTATCGCCAGCGCTTCAAGGACTGGCTATCGGGCTTTCGGGGTGTTGCGTCACGCTATCTGCCCAATTATCTGGGTTGGCGCTGGGCATTGGACGGCGGACGGGTTAGTTCCCCAGAACAGTTCCTATGTATTGCAATCAGCGTCATCAACAGATAACGGTGAATGCGCCTTGATTGCCGCACGACATTGGTCTTGCGCATGGCGCAGCCAGCCCGTATCTTGTCTGTTCGTACATACCAGCATCGAACCCCTTGACTTCACCTTTCAGCTTCCTGGCCGGCGGCGGCGAGATGGGCGCCCTCATGCGCGCCCACGACTGGCAAGCCACACCGCTGGGGTCGCCCGACACCTGGCCCATGACGCTCAGGACCATGGTCCGGGTCGTGTTGTCGAGCAATCACCCGATGCTCATCTGGTGGGGCGACGAGCTGATCCAGCTCTACAACGACAGCTACCGTCAGACCCTCGGTCATGAACGCCATCCGTCCGCGCTGGGCCAACCCGGCCGGGTCTGCTGGGCGGAAGCCTGGGACCTGATCGGTACCGAGATCGAGCACATCATGGCCGGCGGCCCCGGCGCCTGGCATGACGACCGGCTGATCCCCCTCACCCGCCACGGCCGGCGCGAAGACCTCTGGTGGAACTATGGCTGCAGCCCGATCGAGGACGAGGAAGGCGTGCGCGGCGTGCTTGTCATCGTCAATGACGTTACGCACAACCATTTGCTGCGCCAGCGCCTCGAGCAAACTCACCACGTGCTGTTTGACACGATGGACGAAGGCTTCGGCATGATCGAGATGATCGACGATGCCAACGGCAAGGCAGTTGATTATCTGTTCGTGGAAGCCAACCCCGCCTTTGCCCGCCACACGGGCCTGGTCGACAGTGTCGGCAAGACGGCGCGCGAGCTGGTGCCCGGCATCGAACAGAGCTGGATCGACATCTATGACGATATCGCGCGCAGCGGCGTGGCGCGCCGCTTCGAGCAAGGCTCCGAAGCGATGGGACGCTGGTTCAGCGTCTACGCCAGCCACATCGCGCACCCGACCCGGCGCCGCGTGGCACTGCTATTTACCGACATCAGCAACCAGAAGAACGCCGAGCGCGCCCTGCAGGCGAGCGAAGCGGCCGCGCGCGCCGCCCTCGCCCAGGCCGAGGCCGATCGCCGGCGCCTTGATGCGCTGCTCAGTTCGGCACCCGTGGGCATCGTCTACGCCGACGCCCAGGGCGCCCTCTCGTCGGCCAACCCGATGATGCACGTGCTGTGGGGCGAGCACCCGATGACCACCAGTCCGGAAGGCTATGGCGACTGGCGCGGCTGGTGGGCCGATGGTTCGCAGCACCACGGCCAGCCGGTCCAGGCCCGCGACTGGTCGCTGGTACGCGCGCTGCGCGGCGAGCAGGTCGACGCCGACTTTGTCGAAATCGAGCCGTTCGGCCGGCCGCATGAGCGGCACTTCCTGCTCACCCGGGCCGCGCCGATTCGCGACGACGCCGGCAACATCACCGGCGCCGTGGCCGCGTCGATGGACCTGACGGCCCAGGTGCAGGTGCAGCGCGCGCTGCGCGAGAGTGAAAACAAGTTCCGCACGATGACCGAAGCAATGCCGCAGATGGTGTGGTCGGGCCTGCCCGATGGCACCAACGATTACGCGAACCGGCGCTGGTGCGACTTCACGGGGATGACGAGCCAGGCGCTGGCCGGCAGCGGCTGGACCCGCGCCATCCATCCCGACGACTTGTCGGCGCTGCGGACGCAGTGGATGGCCAGCCTGGCCAGCGGCGCGCTGTTCGAGATCGAGCACCGGCTGCGCCACCACAACGGCGACTACCGCTGGGTACTCAACCGCGCGCTGCCAGTGCGCGACGAGGCCGGCGCCATCATCCGCTGGATGGGCACGGTCACCGACATGCACGACCACCGGCTGGCCGCCGAAGAGCTCAAGGCGGCCAAAGCCCGCAAGGACGAGTTCCTGGCGATGCTGGCGCATGAGCTGCGCAATCCGCTGGCCCCGATCAGCACCGCTGCCCAGATGCTCAAGCTCTCGAGCCTCGATCCGAAGCGCACGGCGCATGCGGCCGACGTGATCGGCCGCCAGGTCCGGCACATGGTCGAGCTGGTGGACGATCTGCTCGACGTCTCGCGCGTCACGCGCGGCCTCGTCGAACTCGAGCGCCTGCCAGTCGATCTCAAGACTGTCATCCACAGCGCCATCGAGCAGGCGCGCCCGCTCATCGAAAAAAAGGGCCACACGCTCGCCACGCGCCTAGGCGCGGCCAATGTCACTGTCACGGGCGACCGCAAGCGGCTGGTGCAGGTGATGACCAACCTGCTGGGCAACGCGGCCAAGTACACGCCGGATGGCGGCGAGATCACGGTGTTTGCCGAAGCCGACACTGCTACCGGCTGCGTGACCCTGTCGGTCAGGGACAACGGGATCGGCATCGAGGCCGGCCTGCTGCCCGACATCTTCGAGCTGTTCACGCAGGCCCGGCGCACACCGGACCGGGCACAGGGCGGGCTGGGCCTGGGGCTGGCTCTGGTGCGCAGCATGGTGACGCTGCACGGCGGCAGGGTCGAGGCGCACAGCGACGGCCCCGGCCGCGGCAGCTGCTTCGCCGTCACCTTGCCGCTGGGCCCGGGCGGAGCCGGTCCCGCTGCCGCCACGCACGATGACAGCGCGCTGGCTTCGCACACGGCGCTGCGCATCATGATTGTCGACGACAACCGCGACGCCGCCGAGTCGCTGGGCATGGTGCTCGCCGCCGTGGGCCATGCGGTGCAGGTCGAGGAATCGCCCCATGGCGCGCTGCTGCGGGCCGAATCCGAGGCGTTCGATGTCTGCCTGCTCGATATCGGCCTGCCCGATATGGACGGCTACCAGCTTGCGCGCCGGCTGCGCGCCGCGCCACGCCTGGCAGGCGCGGTCATGGTGGCGCTCAGCGGCTATGGACAACCGCAGGACGTGGCCGCGTCGCAGGCTGCCGGGTTTGCGCGGCATCTGGTCAAGCCAGTCGATATTCCTTACCTGCTGGCGCTGCTCGACACACTGGCGCCGGACCCGGAAGCCATGCCGGCTTGACCACAATCGTACGGCGTGCGTCCGTGCCCCGGCGTAAGATGGCCGGACGTCAAGACACACGCCACCATCGAAGGGACAGCATCCAGTGAGTTTCGCCACCGACCAGCAAGCCGGTTCCGACCACCTGTCGGCCAATGCACAGCGGATGCTGGGCCTGCGCGGGGCCGTTTTCGCGACATGGGAAGCACGCGTGCGCGAACGCGTCGCACAGGCGCGCAATGTGCAGCATCCGATCCTGATCGATACGCTGCCGGTGTTCTACGACAACATCGTCCAGAGCATCAGCCCCGACTATCCGCGCACGTCCGCCGTCGACGGCACCACGGTCGCGGCCGAGCATGGCGGCGAGCGCGCGCGCATCACGTCGTACGATCACAATGCGCTGATCGAGGAATACCAGATCTTCCGCTGGGCGATCTTCGATGTGGTTCACCGCGAACAGGTCATGCTCGATCACCGCGAAGTCCACACGATCCATTCATCGATCGATTCGGGCATCCAGGAAGCCGTCGAAGCGTTCTCGCTGGTGCACAGCGGCTTTCGCGAACGCTTCGCTGCAGCGCTGACGCACGATATGCGCGGCCCGCTGGGCGCCACGGTCACTGCGCTTGAACTCATCCTGCGCAGCAACGACCTGGACCAGATCAAGAAGGTGGCCGGCAAGGCGCTGGCCAATACCCGGCGCATGAGCAGCATGGTCGACGAATTGCTCGATACGATGGCGTTTCACAGTGGCGAGAGCATTCCGCTGACCATCACGACCTTTCCGATGGACGAACTCGTGGCCGAAGTGCTGGCCGACGCTCGCACCGCACACGGGTCCCGTTTCGAGCTGCACGCGCATCCTGTCGATGGCTGGTGGGATCGCCAGGTGTTCAAGCGGGCGATCGAGAATCTGGTGTCCAACGCCGTGAAATACGGGGCGCCTGCCACGCCGATCAGCGTCAAGGTAGACCAGCTCCACGAACGCCTGCTCGTGTCGGTGCACAACGACGGCCCGCCGATTCCGCCACACGAGCAGGAATGCATCTTCCAGATGTACCGCCGCGCCGAGCTGGCCCAGCGCGGCGATCCGCAAGGCTGGGGGATCGGCCTGCCCTATGTGCGCGCCGTGGCCGAAAGCCATGGCGGCAGTATCGGCCTCGACAGCAACAGCGACCGAGGGACGACGTTCTTCATCAATATCCCGATTGATGGGCGTCCCCATGCCGGGTCACGTACACTGGTTGCCGGACAGGCGCCGGAAGCGACGAAAGCCGACTGAATCACTGCCGGACCTGGCCGGCACGTCACAACCATCTCCAGGAGAACCCTCATGCCCCATGACATCACGCTGCGCACCCTTTCGCATGCCGACGCCCGCGCCTGCAGCGAGCAACTGGCCGATGTCCTGATCGATTGCGTCGAAGGCGGCGCATCGGTCAGTTTCATGCTGCCAATGTCGCGCACGACGGCGCTGGATTACTGGCACGACATCGCAGGCGGCGTGGAGCGCGGCGAGCGGACGCTGATCGTGGCGCAGGACAGGGCTGGCATTCTCGGCACCGTCCAGCTGATTACCGCCATGCCGGACAACCAGCAGCATCGGGCTGATGTGGCCAAGCTGCTGGTGCGGCGCCAGGCACGCGGCGTGGGCATCGGCCGACGGTTAATGGAGGCAGTCGAAGAAGCCGCGCGTACGCAAGGGCGCAGCGTGCTGGTACTCGACACGGCTGACAGCACGGCCGAACGCCTGTATGCACGGTCGGGCTGGCAGCGCGTCGCAGCGTCCCTGACTTCGCCTGTTTACCCGACGGCCCGCTGTGTGCAACGACCTTCTTCTACAAGCACTGCGCGCCTGTCAGCGCGCGCGGGCGCTGATGGGTCGTGCGCCGGTACGATACAATACAAGCAATTAAAACGAATTCAATGAATTCTCATTGAGTCAATGGATAGTGCGGGAGCGGTTCAGGTGGCAACTAAGCAAAGTGCGGTAACGTCCGACGAGGTATGCACCACGCAGGTGGCGGCGCAGATGCTCGGCATCTCGGTGTCGCTGGTGCAGCAGCTGGTGGAAACAGGCGTGCTGGATGCCTGGAAGACCCAGGGCGGGCACCGCCGGATTCCGCTCAAGGCCGTACTCGACTACAAAAACAAGCTGGCCGGAAGCATGGGGCGCGAGGCCGGCGGGCGCGCGACCATTCTCGTGATCGAGGACAACGCCATTCAGCGCGCCCTGTACCAGCGCCAGTTTGCGGCCTGGGACTTGCCAGCGGACTTCATCTTTTGCGAAAACGGCTACCAGGCGCTCCTGCAGATCGCCCGCCGTCCGCCCGACATCTTGCTGGCCGACATCGTCATGGAAGGTATCGACGGCTTCGAAGTGGTGCGCACCGTCATGACCGACCCGGAACTGGCCGACGTCAGCATTGCCATCCTGTCGGGGCTGCCTGCCGACGAGCTGGCAGCCCGTGGCGGCGTGCCGGCAGGCGTCGTGTTCTTCCCCAAACCGATCAACTACGACGAGCTGCGCGGCTATCTGCGCGCGAACGTCGCGCAGCGTGTGCGCAAACCGGCGCCGGTGTAGCGCTCATCTGCCCGTCCGACAATCCCCACATTCGTTACTTTAAACTCAAATAAATTAGATTAACGAATTTAAAGGTTTTGATGTAGACTCATTGTCTGCCAGGAGAGGCGGCACGAGCGCGTCATCCGCCGTTTCCATGCCATGCGCCGGATTCCTCGCAGGTTGCCGACCAATTCCGACGGAGGGTGTGGGTGAGCGCGGATACATCGATAAATAACGTGCCACGGTGGCAGCGCCTGCAGCGTCTCGATACACGCACCGTCAGCGCCCTGATCTGCGCTGGCCTCGTGCTGCTGCTCACACTGGCGCTGGCCAGTTCGGCCTGGGTGCTGCGCTTTCGCGAGATCGACGACTGGGCCAGCGATCTCGATAACCTGACGCTGGCGCTGGCCGAGAGCACGGCGCAATCGATGGCCTCGTCCAGCCTGGCGCTCGACAGCATCCTTGTCGCGCTCCCGGCCGGCGACGGCAATCCGGTGCTGGGGAGCGAGGCGCTCTATCGCACCATGAGCGACAAGATCAGCGGCCTGCCCCAGGTGGCCGTGGCCAGCATCATCGGTGCCGACGGCGCGCTGCTCAGTTCCACACGCGCCTGGCCAACGCCGGTCATCAACCTGGCCGAGCGCGATTATTTCGTTTATCACCGCGCGCACCGCGACCCCGCTCCCTACGTCAGCCGTCCGGTACGCAACAAGATCAACGGGGCCTGGACGTTTTACCTGAGCCGCCGTCGCGAAACGCCCGATGGCCACTTCGCAGGCGTGGCGGTGGTGGGCATCTCGTGCGCGTCGTTCACCGACTTCTTTCGTTCCGTCAGCCCCGGGCAGCAGGCGGCGATCTCGCTGTTGTCGAGCGACCAGGTTCTGCTGGCCTCGTGGCCGCAGCGTGACGCCTCCATTGGCCGGCCGCCAGCCGCCGCTGCCACGAACGACGAGGCGCGCATGGTCGCGCAGCGTCCGGTACGCAACTACCCGCTGGTGATCGAAGCATCCGTGCCTGAAGCGCTGTTGACGAGCAATTGGTGGCGCAATCTGCGGCCTCTGGGCGCCATTGCGATGACCGGCATGCTGGGCGTCGCGCTGGCCTTTGCCACGGTGCTGCGCATCGTCCGCCAGCGCGAGCGCGATGCGGCCGAGGCACTTGCGCTCAAGGCCCAGGCCGATGCGGCCAACCAGGCCAAGTCGCGTTTCCTGGCGATGATGAGCCACGAGATCCGTACCCCGATGAACGGGATTGTCGGCATGTCCGAACTGCTGTTCGGCGCCGGATTGCCGGCGCCGCTGGACACGTATGCGCGCACCGTGCACCAGAGCGTGCTCGAGCTGCTGCGCACCATCAACGACATCCTCGACTTCTCGAAGGTCGAGTCCGGCAACTTGGAACTGCTGCCGCAGGCGTTCGACCCGGTGCGCCACGCCGCGCAGCGGGTCGACTCGTACCGCATGAGCGCAGAGCGCAAGCGCCTGGCGATCGTGCTGCGACCGGGCGTGCTGCCATCGGCCGTCATGGCCGACCCCGATCGCATCGGCCAGGTACTGGGCAATTTGCTCAGCAACGCGATCAAGTTCACCCCTGCTGGCGGCGGCCCGATCGAACTGACCGTGGTGGCCCGGCGCGATCCCGACACGAGCGGCGGGTGGCTGCTGCTGTACCAGGTGAGCGATCACGGCATCGGCATCGAGCCGGCTGCGCAGGCGCGCCTGTTCCAGCCATTCAGCCAGGCCGACAACACCATCAGCCGCGTGTACGGCGGCACCGGCCTGGGGCTGGCCATCTGCCGCCGCCTGGCCGACCTGATGGGTGGCAGTATCGACCTCGTCCCGCGCACCGGGCCCGGCGCGTGCTTCCGCCTGGTCGTGCCGTGCAGCCTGGCACCAGCGCCGGCGCCCGACACCGTCAGCGCAGCCGGACTGCGGGCCACCGTGGGGACACCGCGCGTGCTCGTCGTCGAAGACACCGAGATCAACCGCGAACTGCTGCGCATCCTGCTTGAGAAACTCGGCTGCAGGGTCGACGAAGCAGTCAATGGCGCGGTCGCGCTGGCAGCGCTGGAAACCAGTGCCTACGACCTGGTGCTGATGGACTGCATGATGCCGGTACTCGACGGCTACGAAGCCTGCCGCCAGCTGCGCCAGCGCGAACACGCCACCGGCGCCCCGCGCATGGCCGTGGTGGCGCTGACCGCCAGCGCCATCGACGGCGACCGTGAACGCTGCCTCGCAGCCGGGATGGACGATTACCTGAGCAAGCCCTTCACGGCAGAGCAGCTGGGCGACCTCGTGCGGCGCTGGACGCAGCCGGTGCGCTGACGGGGCGCGGTCAGACGCTTCCCGCCCTGCCCGGCTTGTCGACGGCCAGCAGCCTGGCGATTACGCGGTTGCCGGCACGGACGCCATCAACAGGCGCACGGCGGCCTCGGCGGCGCGGAAATCGAAGCGCCGCAGTGGGTTCCACACACGGTCGAGTGTCACCGCCGGCAGCAGCGGCGCCAGTGTGGCCAGGCAGGCTTCGGCCTGTTCCAGCGCCTCGGCGTCAAGCGCTTCGAGCAGACTCGTCAGGTGTGCGTGCAGCACCGCCGGCGACGCTGCCACGGGCGAGGCTGCCGGCGCCGGCGCCGGTCCAAGGTACTGCCCGATCGCACGCCGCGCCTGCGCCAGCACCTGCGTCAATGGCGCCAGGTCGACCCCGACGCCTTCGGCGCCAGGATCGCGCATGGCGGCGTACAGCATCCGCTCGGCCTCGTGCGCGGCAACGCGCGTGGCTGGCAGGGCCAGGCTGGCGGCCACCCCGGCCAGTTTGTGGGCGAGCGCGGCGGCTTCGCCGGGCCGCCCGGCAGCCAGGCTGGCGCCGATCAGCGCCGCGCTGTCGCCATGCAGTTCGAGGAACTGGGCCAGATACTGGCGGTAGGCCGCGCCGTCCAGCCACAGGGCGAGTCCGGCAGTCACGTCGAGCGCGTCGTCGTCGACCTGTGCCGGCGGCGGGCCGGTCAGGGCGTCCGCACCGCCGCCCTCGCCGTCACTGCCACTTCCGCTTCCGCTTCCGCTTCCGCTTCCGCTTCCGCTTCCGCTTCCGCACAAGCGTCCAATCAGCGCGAGCATCGCCGGCACATCGAATGGCTTGCTCAGCACGTGGCACATGCCGGCCTCGAGCGCCGCCTCCTGCTGTTCCTTGAACGCCCCGGCAGTCAGTGCAATGACCGGCAGGCCGTCGAACTGCGGCATGCGGCGCAGCTGCCGGGTTGCCTCGATGCCGTCCATGACCGGCATCTGCACGTCCATCAACACGACGTCGGCCTGTTCCGGATGCGCCAGCAACCAGTCCAGTGCCTGCCTGCCATCGCCGACGCAGACGGTCTCGGCGCCCTGGTCGCGCAAGATGCGCTGGACCACCTCGCGGTTGATATCGCTGTCGTCGACAACCAGCACGCAGACGTCGCGCAGAGTCTGGCCCGAGGGCGTGGCAGCCGCGCAGACGGCGGTAGCACTGGCTTCAGTGGACGCCTGCAGCGGCAGGCTGAAACTGAACACGCTGCCGCGTCCGGGCACGCTGTCCACGACCAGCGCACCGCCCATCAGTGCAACCAGTTGACGGCAGATGGTCAGCCCCAGGCCCGTGCCACCGAAGCGCCGTGTGGTGGAACTGTCGGCCTGGGTGAATGGCGAAAAGATCGACTCCTGGGCGGCAGGGTCGATGCCGATGCCGGTGTCATGCACGCTGAACTGGAGCACCAGCTCGTCGCCGTCGCGCCGCAGCAAGCTGCAGTGCAGCGCCACCTGGCCATTGGGTGTGAACTTGACCGCATTGCCGGTGAGATTGAGCAGGACCTGCTCGAGCCGCAGTGCGTCCCCGAGCAGGATGCCGACGCCGGGCGGCGGCGTGTCGACGATCAGTTGCAGGTCCTTGCCCGCGGCACTGATGCGCATGCTGGTGGCGATTTTTTCCAGCAACTCGCCCAGGCAGAACGGCGCGGTCTCGATCAGCATGTGCCCGGCCTCGATCTTCGACACGTCGAGGATGTCATTGACGATGGCCAGCAGCGACTGGCCGGACACGCGGATATTGCGCACCATGCTGCGGGCGTCGGCGTCGATCGCGCGCTGCTCGAGCAGATAGGCGAAACCCAGCACGGCGTTGAGCGGCGAACGGATCTCGTGGCTCATATTGGCCAGGAACTCAGCCTTGCTGCGGCTGGCCGCCTCGGCCGCATCGCGGGCCAGCAGCATCTCGGCCTCGGCGCTCTTTTGCGCCGAGATATCCTGCGCGAAGACGAGGGTCGCCGGGCCATCCGCCAGCTTTACCTGCGCGGTAGTCTTGTAGACCGGTACGGAGGAGCCCCATTTGCCCAGGCCGATTGCCTCGAAGTGCTGTTCGGCCGGGGTATCGGCCTCGATCAATGCCTCGTGCTGCGCCAGCCCGGCCAGCGACGGCGCAGCGATCATGGCGCGCCAGCGCAGCCCGGTCAGGTCGTCCGTCGCGCCATAGCCGTGCAAGGCCCGGTAACGCGGGTTGGAATAGATGAAGCGCCCGTGCCGCAGGATGGCGACGGCCAGCGGCGCATCCTCGATCAGCGTTCGAAACCGCGCTTCGCTGTCATACACGCCCTGCATGGCGGCGCGCGCACGCGCCTGCTCGGCATCCTGGCGCGCCCACTGCGCACGCCTGCGCTGCACCACCGCCAGCGCCCCGCAGGCGCCAACTGCCAGCACGCCGAACAGCACGGCCAGCGTCATCGCCTGGCGCCGCAGCGGCGCGGCAACGGCGGCGGCGTCGCGGCTCAGGCCAATCACGAGCGGATAGTCCATCGCCAGCGCCGCTGGCGCGATCGTGGCCATGGCCATCACGCGCTCTTCGCCGGTGGTGTAGACCCGGCCTTCGAGTACACCCGCCACCCGGCCGCTGCTGCGGTGGCGCTGGTAGAACGTACCCGGGCGCGCCAGGTTGATGCCGTCGATCTTTCCTTTCGGCGGGTAGTTCAGCAATTGCCGGCCGCCGCCGTGGACCACCACGGCCCAGACGTCGGGCGCATACATGACGGTACGGAACTGGCCGGTAAAATATTCAGGGTCGAGCGTGGCAAGCACCAGGCCCGCGAAGCGCCCGGCGGCGTCCGGCACCATGCGCGCGACCGTCACCACCTGATCGCCGCGGATCGAGCGGAACGGCTCGGCCACGTACAGGGTGCGGCTGCTGGGCGCACGGCGCACTGCCGTCACATAGTCGCGCCGGGAAAAATCATGCCCATACAAATCGTGTTGGCTGGCAGCGCGCACCCGCCCGTCGCGGTCGAACACCATCATCGTGCGCAGGCCCGGTATCGCGCCGACCAGCGCCGACAGACGACCGGCCAGCTCTGCATCGGCAACGGTGCCATCCGGGGCGCTCAGGTAATCGCGCACCACGCCCTCGAGCGCCACATTGGTGGCCACGAGATCGGTCTGGATATTGCTGGCCAATAGCGTGGTCAGCGACAGCAACCGGGCCCGCTCGCTGCTCTCGAGGCGCCCCACCTCGGTCAGTTGCAGATAAGCGAGACTGGCGCCGAGGAAGACCAGCGCTGTTGCCAGCATGGCGAACTCGACATATCGACGCCGCATGGTGGTTCCGGTGGGTAGGCGGATCATTTTTCTCATGCTACACCTGGCTGGCAAAAGTACAACAACGACGTGTGCGGATTGCAGCAAAAAAGGCCTGCCTCTCGATCATCCCTCCATGTTGCATCACGGAAGGCATCCAGCGACATGCGTCGTGACAAATCACAACACTGCGGTAAAAATAAATCGATTTATTCGTTTTATTTGAGTTATTCGTTTTCCGATGACATAAAATTGTTGCTGGTATGAATTAAACAGGTGGCGCGCCATGCCCGCCACGCCTTCAGCAGGAGTCTGTCATGCGCAATAATTTTCCGGTCACCGATGTCGAAATCGAACTGAGCGACACCGAAACGATCGTCTCGACCACGGATTTGCAAGGCAACATCACCTATGCAAATACGTACTTCATTGCCATCAGCGGCTACACCGAGGAAGAGCTGATCGGGGCGCCCCAGAACATCCTGCGCCATCCCGATATGCCGGTCGAGGCGTTTGCCGATATGTGGGCCACGATCCGCTCGGGCCGGTCCTGGACAGGCATGGTCAAGAACCGTTGCAAGAACGGCGACGCCTATTGGGTGATGGCCAACGCCACCCCGGTCATGGAAAACGGCAAGGCCGTTGGCTACATGTCGGTGCGCACGAAGCCGACGCGCGCCCAGATCACGGCGGCTGCCGAACTGTATCGCAACCTCAAGGCGGGTACCGCCGGTAATATCCGTCTTCAGCAAGGCATGGTGCGCGCGACCGGACTACGCGGCTGGCTCGCGGCCGCAACCCATATGACGCTGCGCCGCCGCATCGCACTGAACCTGACGGGCCAGTGCGCGATGCTGCTGCTGCTGATGGGCTTTCACCTGCTCGACGGCGCAGTCCGGTTCCCCCACCTGGAAACCCCGCTCGGCATCTTGACCGGGGCCGCTGGCGTGTCGTTGCTGTACTTCTGGTACGCGTTACATGCAACCCTGCTGCGGCCGATGGAAGTGGCGCGCCAGGCTTGCCAGACCATGGCGGGCGGCGACCTGAGCGTGAATTTCAGCAGCAACCGGCAAGATGAAATGGGTCAGCTGATGCGGGCGATGCACCAGCTACGCGTCAACCTGCAATCCATCGTGGGCGACGTGCGCACCAACTTCCAGCAAATCAGCGTGGCTACTGCGGAGATCGCGACCGGCAATATGGATCTGTCGGGACGCACCGAGTCCCAGGCCTCGGCGCTCGAAGAGACCGCGTCGAGCATGGAAGAGCTGGCCTCGACCGTGCAGCAGAACAGCGCCAGCGTCGGCCAGGCCAGCACCATGGCCGAAGCGGCCGATGGCACCGCCGTCAGCGGTGGCCTCATCGTCGGCGAAGTGATTGCCACGATGGACGAAATCTCCGAGGCGTCGCGCAAGATCGGCGACATCATCGGCATCATCGAAAGCATCGCTTTCCAGACCAATATTCTGGCCCTGAACGCCGCCGTCGAAGCGGCCCGTGCCGGCGAAGAGGGGCGCGGGTTCGCCGTCGTCGCCAGCGAAGTGCGCAACCTGGCCCAGCGCAGCAACACCTCGGCGCAGGAGATCAAGCGGCTGATCGCCGCCTCGATCAGCAAGGTCGAGGCCGGCGCCGCCCTGGCCGTGCGCGCCGGGGAAACCACCCAGCAGGTGCAGGCCGCGGTGCGCAAGGTCAGCGGCCTGATGAACGAGATCGCCTCCGCCTCGCGCGAACAGGTGGCGGGCATTAGCCAGGTCAATGACGCCGTCACGCAAATGGATGGCGTGACGCAGCAGAATGCCGCGCTGGTGGAGCAATCTGCCGCCGCTGCCGCCGCCCTGCAGGAACAGACGCTCAAGGTCGTCCAGGCGCTGGCCGTGTTCAAGCTGGCCCGCAGTGCAGCGCCAGCGTCCATGCCAGCGATGCCGCCCCGCCGTTCTGCGGGCGTCAACCGCGCCGCTGCGCTGCAGCTGGCCCTGCCATGATCGGGAGCGGTCGGCAAGCCCCGCCGGTCGCGCGTCCCGGGCTGAAAAAAGTCGCCGTCAAGCAGTTACGGCCAGGAATGTATGTAGAACAACTGTGCTGCTCGTGGATCGACACACCATTCTGGCAATCGTCCTTCCTGATCGAATCGGCGGCGCAACTCGAGCGCATCGCGACCAGTCGCGCCGCCGAAGCCTGGATCGACACCGAGCGCGGACTCGATGTCGATTCCGCGCCAGAGGCGAGCGCCGCGGCGCCGGCCGCAGCGCGCGCTCCAGACGACACGGTGTTTCGCTTCCGCCCCGCCCCGCGCGCCACGATGGACGACGAACTCGGCCGCGCCGCCGTGCTGCTCGACCAGTCGAAGCGCGCCCTGTTCGACATGTTCAACGAGGCGCGCATGGGCTGCGCGGTCGAGGTGCGCGACGCGATGCCGATGGTCGAATCCATCGCCGCCTCGGTGCTGCGCAACCCGGGCGCGCTGATTGGCCTGGCGCGCCTGAAGACCGCCGACAACTATACCTACATGCATTCGGTGGCGGTCTGCGCATTGATGATCGCGCTCGCGCGCCAGCTGGGACTCGACGACCATCTCGCCCGCGAACTGGGCCTGGCCGGACTGCTGCATGACGTCGGCAAGATGGCCGTCCCGGCCGAAGTGCTCAACAAACCGGGCAGCCTGACGGAAGACGAATTTTGCGTCGTGCGCAGCCACCCGGCGCAGGGCCACGCCATGCTGCTGGCCTCGCCCGGTGTCGGTCCGGTTGCGCTGGAAGTGTGCCTGCACCACCACGAGCGCCCGGATGGCCGGGGCTACCCACATCGGCTGTCGGGTGACGAGCTGGGCCTGTATGCGCGCATGGGCGCGGTCTGCGATGTGTATGACGCCATCACGTCGAACCGCCCCTACAAGGCGGGCTGGTGCCCGGCCGATTCGCTGCGGCGCATGGCCGAATGGGCCCGCGCCGGGCAGTTCGACGAGGCCGTGTTTGCCGCCTTCGTCAAATGCCTCGGTATCTATCCTGTGGGCACGCTGGTGCGCCTGCAATCGGGCCGTCTCGGCGTCGTCGTGGAACAGCCCTGCGGCAAATCGCTGCTGCTACCCAAGATCAAGGTGTTTTTCTCGACTCGCGCGCGGGCATATATCCGGCCGGAGTTGATCGACCTGGGAGCGCCAGGCGCACGTGATGCCATTGTCGGATGCGAGAACGCTGCCGAGTGGGGTTTGCGGGACATTGACCGGTACTGGCTTGGGGATGGCGTCGTGAAGGCGCCGTGAATGGCGCCAAACCCTATCAATCGCTATACAAACTGAAACGATATTCCCGGCTGATGTAATTCGATAGATTCTCAGAAGTCACCGTTAGTTATAATTTAACTAATACGAATAATGATTCTGGGGACGCAATGAATGATTGGCAATGTGATTTGGCTCGGTACGGCATGCGGCGACCATTTCTGAAGGAACAGTCGATTTGGGCGGTCTGGCTGTATCGTCAAGGACGCCGCATTGACCTCCGCTCTGCAGGGCTCGGCAAAAAGATTCAGACGACGCTGTACTGGCTGGCCTTTCGTGTCGTCGAAACGATGACGGGTGTCAGCCTGCCGAAATCTGCCACCATTGGTCCCGGCCTGCGGATCTGGCACTTCGGCAGTATCTTTATTCATCCCGATACGAAGATCGGCGCAAATTGTACGCTGCGCCAAGGGGTCACGATCGGTAACCGTCATGTCGATGGTCCCGTGCCCGTTCTTGGTGATGACGTGGAGATCGGCGCGTACGCGCAAATATTGGGTGGCGTCAAAATTGGCAACAACTGCCGCATCGGTGCCATGTCAGTCGTCCTGACGGATATGCCGGATGGCAGTACGGCAGTGGGCGCACCCGCGCGCCTGGTTTTCCAGCCTCAGGTGGACGTCCCGGCACAGCAAGCCATTGCGGCTTGATCGCGTGGGGTCAGGTCCATGCATTTTTCCTGAAGTCCAGCCGGCAATCGTCACATGTAGCGGGCGTAAAAAAAACAGCACCGGGATCAGATAAAGATCTGATCCCGGTGCTGTTGTTCTCTCCGGCTTTCGCCGTAACTACTTGAATTTATTGGTCGGGGCGAGAGGATTCGAACCTCCGACCCCGTGCACCCCATGCACGTACGCTACCAGGCTGCGCTACGCCCCGACTAGTCAATAATTATATCAGAGCCACAAAAAAAATCTTGCGATTTTGCCATACCCAGCGCGGCGGTATGGCCCGGCGCTGACTTCCGCTTACTTCCACTCTCCGCGCAACGTCATGACCTGCTGCTGCAGATATTCCGGCGTCGCCAGCTCCGGTGCCACCGGTGTGCCCACTGCCAGCGACAGTTGCGAGCGCATGCCGCGCGCGATGCGCCGGCCGAACAGATTGCCCTGGTCACGCGTGAACCAGCTGCCCCACAGGCCACGCAGCGCCATCGGAATCACCGGCACCTTGTTGCGCTCGACGATCTTGGTGATGCCGCTTCTGAACTCGCTCATCTCGCCCGTCTTGGTCAGGCGCCCTTCCGGGAAGATGCAGACCAGCTCGCCGTCATGCAGCGCGTGGGCAATGTCGACGAAGGCTTTTTCCATCGTCCACGGGTCTTCCTTGGCTGGCGCGATCGGGATCGCATTGACCGCGCGGAAAATCCAGCGCAGGAACGGCGTCTTGAAGATGCGGTGGTCCATCACGAAGCGGATCGGGCGCGGGCTGGCCGCGTTGATGACGATCGCGTCGACATAGCTCACGTGGTTGCAGACCAGCACCGCCGGGCCATCGGCCGGAATGTGCGAGGTGTCGATCATGCGCACCCGGTACACGGTGTGGATCAGAATCCAGGCCAAAAAGCGCATCAGGAATTCCGGCACCAGCGAGAAGATGTAGATTGCGACGACCACATTGAGCAGCGCCGTGGTCAGGAACAGTTCCGGAATCGAAAAGCCCTGCCCCAGCAGCAGGATCGCCACACCGGCCGAGGCCACCATGAAGATCGCATTGAGAATGTTCATGCCGGCAATCGTGCGCGAGACGTGTTTCTGGTCGCAACGCGTCTGGATCAGCGCGAACAGCGGCACGATGAACAGGCCCCCGAACACGCCGATCATCACTAGGTCGAACAGGATGCGCAAAGCGCCCGGCTGGCCCAGCAGCACCAGCCAGTCGACGATCGCCGTGCCCGCCGTGAAGCCCGAGCTGGCGAAATACAGGTCGATGCCAAACACCGACAGGCCGATCGAGCCGAATGGCACCAGGCCGATCTCGACCTTGTGGCCCGACAGGCGTTCGCACAGCAGCGAGCCGGCGCCGATGCCAAGCGAAAACACGGTCAGCAGCAGCACGAACACACTGTGGTCGCCGTGCAGGTAATCCTTGGAAAATACGGGGAACTGGGCCAGCAGCAGCGCGCCATAGAACCAGAACCACGAGTTGCCGAGCATCGACAGGAACACGGTGCGGTTCTTGCGCGAGAACGCCAGGTTGCGCCACGATTCGGCAATGATGTTGCGGCTGATGCGCAGCTCGGGCACCGGGGCCGGCGATGGCGGGATGCGCCAGCTGGCCAGCAGGCCCAGCACGGCGAAGAACAGCGTCGCACCGGCCACCAGCATGATGCCGTTCGGCCTGCCAACCAGCACTGCGCCGGCCACTTCGCCCAGCAGGATGCCGACAAATGTCCCCATCTCGACAACGCCATTGCCGCCGACCAGTTCATCGGGCTTCAGGTTTTGCGGCAGATAGGCATATTTGACAGGACCGAACAGCGTCGAATGCATGCCCATGCCGATCACGGCTGCAATCAGGAGCCACAGATTGTGTGTCATCCAGCCGATACCGGCCACCAGCATGATCGCAATCTCGGCGATCTTGACGATGCGCGCGAGCCTGGCCTTGTCGAACTTGTCGGCCAGCTGGCCGGCCGTGGCGGAGAACACCACGTACGGCAGGATGAACAGGCCGGGGATCAGGTTGTTGATGAGCGAGGGGTCGAGCGTGGTCCAGTTCAGCGCGTCGTAGGTCATCACGACCAAGAGTGCCGTCTTGAACAGATTGTCGTTGAACGCGCCCAGGAACTGGGTCCAGAAAAAGGGGGCGAAACGGCGCTGGGTCAGCAGGGAGAATTGGCTCGGTTGGCGCATGCTGGAGGGCTCGGGTGACTAGGATGCCGTAATGTACAACGGCAAGCTCGACCGAACAAAGCATGTTTCTCATATTCATGCTTGCGTATTCGCATCTGATACCGGAGGTCGTGGCCAGCGATACGAAACAGCATTGAAGAATCAAGCGGCACGAATCACGCGGCACTACCCGGCCCGCATGATGCGGGTGACCGCCCTGCGGCCACCCTGTGCTTAGCCCAGCGACTCCAGGCGAATCCGCGTGACCTTGCCAATCACGGCCGGCATCGCCTCGATCCTGGCGATGGCCGCATCGATGCTCTTCTCCTGCGTCTGGTGCGTGAGCATGATGATGTCGATATCGGTCTGGTTGCCCGGCTCTTTCTGCAGCACGGCGTCGATCGAGATGTTGCCGTCGGCCAGGATGCGGGTCAGGTCGGCCATCACGCCCAGCTGGTCCTGCACGTGCACGCGCAGGTAATAGCTGGTGGTGATCTCGGCCATCGGCATGATCGCCACGTCGCTCATCTGGTTTGGCTGGAACGCCAGGTGCGGCACGCGGCCGGACGGGTCCACGGTGGCCAGGCGCGTCACGTCGACCAGGTCGGCGATCACGGCCGATGCGGTCGGCTCTGCGCCCGCGCCCTTGCCGTAGTACAGCGTGACGCCCAGGGCATCGGCATGCACCAGCACGGCGTTCATCGCGCCCTCGACATTGGCGATCAGGCGCGCGGCCGGAATCAGCGTCGGGTGCACGCGCAGCTCGATGCCTTCGCCGGCGGCAGTCGTCGTGCGGCGGGTGATGCCCAGCAGCTTGATGCGGTAGCCCAGCTGTTCGGCGTAGCGGATGTCCACTGCCTGCAACTGGCTGATGCCTTCCACGTAGGCCTTGTCGAACTGCACCGGGATGCCGAAGGCAATCGCCGACATGATGGTCAGCTTGTGCGCGGCATCCACGCCCTCGATGTCGAAGGTCGGATCGGCCTCGGCGTAGCCCAGCGCCTGCGCCTGCGCCAGCACGGTGGCGAAGTCCAGGCCCTTGTCGCGCATCTCGGACAGAATGAAGTTGGTGGTGCCGTTGATGATGCCGGCCACCGATTCGATGCGGTTGGCGGTCAGGCCTTCGCGCAGTGCCTTGATGATCGGGATGCCGCCGGCCACGGCCGCCTCGAACGCGACGATCACGCCCTTCTCTTGCGCGGCGGCGAAAATCTCGTTGCCGTGCAGCGCCACCAGCGCCTTGTTGGCGGTGACGACATGCTTGCCGTTGGCAATGGCTTGCAGCACCAGTTCGCGCGACAGTTCGTAGCCACCGATCAGCTCGACGACGATGTCGATGTCGGGATGGTTCACCACGGCAAACGGGTCGTTGACGACTTGCACGCCCTCGCCGGTGACTGTGCGTGCGCGCTCGGTATTGCGCGCGGCGACCATCGTCACCTCGATGCCGCGGCCGGCGCGGCGGCGGATGTCTTCCTGATTGCGCTTGAGTACATTAAAGGTACCGGCACCAACGGTGCCGATGCCCAGCAGGCCAACTTGAATCGGTTTCATAAAATCTGTTTCTCGTGAGGTCTGGGCGCGACGCGCTGGATCAGGCGTGGCGCCGTCGGTAACCGTCGAGGAAGCGCGCAATGCGTCCGCAAGCGTCGGTCAGGTCGTCGGAATTAGGCAGGAACACCAGCCGGAAATGGTCCGGGGCGATCCAGTTGAAGCCGGTGCCTTGCACCAGCAGCACTTTTTCCTCGGTCAGCAGTTCGCAAATGAACTGCTGGTCGTCCGTGATCGGGTACATCTTCGGATCGAGGCGCGGGAACATGTAAAGCGCAGCTTTTGGCTTCACGCAGGACACGCCCGGTATATCGGTAAGCAATTTGTAGGCAAGATCGCGCTGCCGGAGCAGACGCCCGCCCGGGCCCACCAGATCGTTGATGCTCTGGTGGCCGCCCAGCGCGGTCTGGATCGCGAACTGGCCCGGCGCGTTGGCGCACAGGCGCATCGACGCCAGCATGTTCAGGCCATCGATATAGCCCTTGGCATGGCGCTTCTCGCCCGAGACCACCATCCAGCCGGCGCGGTAGCCGCACGAGCGGTAGTTCTTCGACAAGCCGTTCAGCGTCACGAACAGCACATCGTCGGCCAGCGAGGCCATCGAGACGTGCTCGGCCATGTCGTACAGCGTCTTGTCGTAGATTTCGTCGGCGTAGATGATCAGCTGGTGCTGACGCGCCAGCTCGATGATCTCGAGCAGCACTTCTCGCGGATACAGCGCGCCGGTGGGATTGTTCGGGTTGATGACGACGATGGCGCGCGTGTTTGGCGTGATCTTGCTGCGCATGTCGGCGATGTCGGGCATCCAGCCGGCGCCTTCGTCGCAGATGTAGTGGCGCGGCGCCCCACCGGCCAGGCTCACGGCGGCGGTCCACAGCGGATAGTCGGGTGCCGGCACCAGCACTTCGTCGCCATTGTTGAGCAAACCCTGCATCGACATGACGATCAGTTCCGACGCCCCGTTGCCCAGGTAGATGTCGTCGATCGTCACCCCGGTGATGTTTTTCTCTTGCGTGTAGTGCATGACCGCCTTGCGCGGCGCGAACATGCCTTTGCTGTCCGTATAGCCGGCCGCGCCATGCATATTGCGGATCATGTCGCTGACGATCTCGTCCGGCGCATCGAAGCCGAACACGGCGAGGTTGCCGATATTGAGCTTGATGATCTTCTGGCCGTCTTCTTCCATCTGGCGCGCCTGCTCCAGGGCCGGTCCGCGGATCTCGTAGCAGACGTCGTCGAGCTTGTTCGATTTGGCAATCGGTCGCACAGTATCCCCTGGAAAATCGCCTGCACTGTTGCAGTGCGCAAAAATACCATTCTGCCCAAAGCGCACGGTTTAGGCAACCTTGCCGATCCGGTTACAATGGGCATCCGCACAGTCACCGCTAACCAGCGTCCACTTCGCCTATCGCCATGAAGCTCCATTCCGACAATACCCAGCAATACCAGACCGTTACCGGCGTCGATGCCAGCGGCGTCGAGATCAATGCCCAGCGTTACGATTACAGCCTGACGCTGCTGCCGGAGGTTCCGCCGCGTCCCTGGAACGTGACCGATTTCGACCAGCTCACCGCCGCCCACTTCGATGAACTGGCGCAGGACGCGCCGGACGTCGTGATCCTCGGCACCGGCCCGCGCCAGCGCTTCGTACATCCGCGCCTGGTCACCAGCCTGTCGAGCCGGCACATCGGCGTGGAAAGCATGGACAACGGCGCCGCCTGCCGCACGTACAACGTACTGATGGGCGAAGGTCGCAAGGTCACGCTGGCCCTGATCCTCGAACGCACCGCCTGAATCGCTACAAGGGCGGTTCAACAGGGCTGCAAACGTTTCAATCGGGGTAAATATTGCGATTCTGCCCACAAGAGTACTAGCGGCGGATAGCACCGACGGATTATCATGAGGTGCCGCTCCCCGCCATGGCGCGCCGGGAGGGTCACCCTGCAGCTGCGCTGCGACCGTCAGGAGAAACCCGTGGCCGAGAGCCAACTTGCAACCTTTGCCCCCTTCACCGCCCCGATGACGGGCGAGAAACCGTTCGAACTGCTCGGCCGTCCCGCCAAGTACACGGTGCTGTACTTTTATCCCAAGGACAATACCCCTGGCTGCACCACCGAGAGCATCGCCTTTCGTGAAGCCTATCCCGAGTTCCAGGCACTGGGCGCCGACATCTATGGCTTGTCCCGCGATTCACTGCGCTCGCACGAAAACTTCAAATCCAAGCTCGGCCTGCCGTTCGAGCTGATCTCGGACGCCGATGAAGCCGTGTGCACGCAGTTCGACGTCATGAAGATGAAAAACATGTATGGCAAGAAAGTACGGGGGGTCGAGCGCAGTACGTTTGTCATTGACGCTCAAGGCCGATTGGTGAAAGAATGGCGTGGCGTGAAGGTCAGTGACCATGTGACTGAAGTGCTGGAATTTCTGAAGAGCCAGCCGTGACAATGGATGGCTCCAGTTTGTTCAACCTGCTGGATCGCTGCCACTTATTTTGAGTCGACCTGTAATTCAACCTGTCCTGCACCTGCACTATCCCCACCCGGTTGCCCGCCGGGCCGGCGCATTTCCCGGCTCGGCCGCGTTGCAACAGTTCAACCGCAATTCCCCTTATCCCTGTTTAGTCGCGTCATCTCGTGCGCCAGCGCCATGTGGCCCGCGCGCGCACGGTCTTCCAGACTTTTTTTAGATTGAGAACCTGATGCCACTGCCAAAAATACCGAATGAACCAGCAACCATGCTGCTGGTCAAAGATTATCCCAAGGCCGAACCCGGTCGTTCGCCGGTGCGTTCGATCTTGGCCAAGCCAGATCCTGAAGTCGATGACCTGATCAGCGGCCAAGCCGTGCCAACGCCGAAGTCGCGCGCACGCCGCAAAGCGCAAGACACCCTCGCCGCCGCGCAAACACCCGTGCGTGCTGCGCCGGTTGCCGAAGTCAAGCCGCAGGCTGCTCCCGAAGCTGCACCAAAAGCTGCACCTCAGGCACCGAACGTTGCCCCGATCTCGGCCAAGCTGCGCGAGCAGGATGCCGAGCAACTGCATTCCACCAAGCAGAAACCCGTGGAAGCGCCAGTCAAGTCGTCCACCAGCCGCAAGGCCGACCGTTCGGGCCTGACCAAGGTGTTCGTGCTCGATACCAATGTGCTGATGCATGACCCAAGCTCGCTGTTCCGTTTCGAAGAACACGACGTCTATCTCCCGATGATGACGCTCGAGGAACTCGACAACCACAAGAAGGGCATGTCCGAAGTGGCGCGCAATGCACGCCAGGTGTCGCGCACGCTTGACGCCTTGATCGCCAACGTCGACGACGACGCGATCGAGTCCGGCATTCCGCTGTCCAAGCTGGGCAACAAGGATGCCAAGGGACGCCTCTTGTTCCAGACCCGTCTGACGAGCGCGCCGCTGCCGGAAGGCCTGCCGGAAGGCAAAGCCGACAACCAGATCCTGGGCGTCGTGCGCGCACTCGAGCAGCAGCAGGCGGGCCGCGCGATCGTGCTGGTGTCGAAAGACATCAATATGCGCATCAAGGCGCGCGCGATCGGCTTGCCGGCTGAAGACTACTTCAACGACCACGTGCTGGAAGACAGCGACCTGCTGTACTCGGGCATCGTCCAGCTGCCGGACAACTTCTGGGACACGCACGGCAAGGATGTCGAATCGTGGCAGGAAAACAAGAACGGCAACTCGGCGACCTATTACCGCGTCACCGGTCCGCTGATTCCGACGCTCCTGGCGAACCAGTTCGTCTATATGGAGCCGAAGGATGGCCAGTCGCCGCTGTACGCCCAGGTCAAGCAGATCGACGGCAAGACCGCCGTGCTGCAAACCCTGCGCGACTATAGCCACAACAAGAACAATGTGTGGGGCATCACGGCGCGCAACCGCGAGCAGAACTTCGCACTGAACCTGTTGATGAATCCGGAGTGCGACTTCGTCACGCTGCTGGGTCAGGCCGGTACCGGCAAGACCCTGCTGGCCCTGGCCGCCGGCCTGGCGCAAGTGCTCGAAACCAAGCTCTACAACGAGATCATCGTCACCCGCGTGACAGTGCCGGTCGGTGAAGACATCGGTTTCCTGCCAGGTACCGAGGAAGAGAAAATGTCGCCATGGATGGGTGCATTCGACGACAACCTCGAAGTGCTGATGAAGTCCGACGGCGATGCCGGCGACTGGGGCCGCGCGGCAACGCAGGACCTGATCCGCTCGCGCATCAAGATCAAGTCGCTCAACTTCATGCGCGGCCGCACCTTCGTCAACAAGTTCCTCATCATCGACGAAGCGCAGAACCTGACGCCCAAGCAGATGAAGACGCTGGTCACGCGCGCCGGTCCTGGCACCAAGATCCTGTGCCTGGGTAATATCGCGCAGATCGACACGCCGTATCTCACCGAAGGCTCGAGCGGCCTGACCTATGTGGTCGACCGTTTCAAGGGCTGGAACCACGGTGGCCACGTCACGCTGGCACGCGGCGAACGCTCGCGCCTGGCCGACCACGCCAGCGACGTGCTGTAACAAGTTTTGCCGCCTGCCTCGTGCAGGCGCAGTGTCCGAACGCCCGCCCTCACCGGCGGGCGTTTTTTTTGAAGCAGCATTTCGGGGTCATCAGTGCGCCAAGGATGACAAACCCGCTATGATCGAAGCTATATAGAATTGTCCCGAGATCACTGGCAGGAAACGCATCATGAAATTTCGTTTTTGGGGAGTCCGCGGGTCGATTCCGTCCCCGGGGCCGCGCACGGCGCGCTATGGCGGCAACACGACCTGCATCGAAGTGCGCACCGATGACGACACGCTGATCGTGCTCGATGGCGGCACCGGCCTGTTCCCGCTGGCACAGCACCTGCTGGCCCGCCCGCCCGTTCATGCCAATATCTTCATCACGCACAGCCACTGGGATCACATCCATGGCCTGCCCTTTTTCACGCCACTGTTCGTCAAGGGCAGCCGCGTGCGCCTGCACGGTGCGCATGATCCGGTAACGGGCCGCGGCATCGAGCACGTGATGGGCGTGCAGCTGCAAAACAGCTATTTCCCGGTCGGCGAAACGGACATGAGCGCCACCATCGAGTACTGCACGCTGACGATCGATGCGCCACTCGCGCTCGGCGATGCGCTGGTCGCGAACGTGGTGACGAACCACCCGGTCACCAACCTCGGCTACCGCATCGACTGCAACGGCAAGTCGCTGTTTTTCACGGGGGACCACGAACCCTGGTACAACCCGCATCCGGCCGGGCATCCCCAGCACGCGGTCGCCGAAACGCAGATGCGCGAAGCCGAACGCCGCATGGACGCCGTGATGGCGGGCGTGGACGCGCTGATCGTCGATTGCTCGTACACGCGCGACGAATACCCCTCCAAGCGGGGCTGGGGTCATGGCACCTTCGACGGCGCCATCGCGATGGCGCTGCGGGTTGGCGCGCGCACGCTGTACTGCACTCACCACGAACCGACCCGCAGCGACGATGAACTCGAGGCGGCGTTTGCCGACGTGATGGCGCGCCACGCCGGCTGCCTGGGCGAGCTGAAGGTACTGCTGGCTTACGAAGGCCTCGCCGTCGATCTCGGCTAGCCGACGTCACGCGCACGCTCACCTGTCAATTCTGTCAGGATAGCGGGCGCTCGTTCGGGCGTAGAATGATGTGCGGCTGTCAATACCGAACAGCCACTCTTCCGAGCCTGCTACCATGCCCTTCCCGCTGACATCACTCCTCACCTCGTGCGCTGCCGCCCTGTTGCTGGCCGCTTGCACCAGCACTGCCCCTACCAGCCCCACCCCTGACGGCGCGAAGACGGCGAGCGTGCGCGAAGAACGCACCACTCCGATTGGCACCTACCTGCCGCGCAAGAAAGGCCAGACGGCCAACAACGCCGGCACCGTCAGCGAGGTCGAGCGCGAGAACATGAAAAATTCCAGCGTCGGCACGGGCGCGATGACGCAGCACTAAAAAGAAAACGGCGCCAATGGCGCCGTTTCCAATCGCGATCAAGCCACGATTACATGATCTTGGTGCCGATCCACCAGGCCACCGCCGCCATGAAGGCCGACGCGGGAATCGTGAAGATCCATGCCCACACGATATTGCCGGCCACGCCCCAGCGCACGGCCGAAGTCTTGCGCGCAGCGCCCACGCCGACGATGGCGCCGGTGATCGTGTGCGTCGTCGACACCGGAATGCCGAACGCGCTCGACAGCAGCAGCGTGACCGCACCACCGGTCTCGGCGCAGAAACCGCCGACCGGCTTGAGCTTGGTGATCTTCTGGCCCATGGTCTTGACGATGCGCCAGCCGCCGAACAGCGTGCCGAACGCGATCGCCGCGTAGCACGAGATGATCACCCAGGCCGGTGGATACTCGGCCGTCGCGCTGGTATAACCGGCGGCGATCAGGAGCATCCAGATGATGCCCATCGTCTTTTGCGCGTCGTTGCCGCCGTGGCCCAGCGAATACGCCGCGGCCGACACCAGTTGCAGCTTGCGGAACAGGTTATCGACCTTTCTGGGCGTGGACTTCACGAAGATCCAGGCCACCATCAGCATGATGATCGAGCCCAGTACAAAGCCCAGCAGTGGTGCGACGACGATGAACGCCACGGTCTTGATGAGGCCACCCGAGATCAGCGAGCCGGTGCCCGCTTTCGCCACGGCCGCGCCCACCAGGCCGCCGATCAGCGCGTGTGACGACGACGAGGGAATGCCGTAGTACCAGGTGATGACGTTCCACGAGATCGCCCCGACCAGGGCGCCGAAGATCACGTAATGGTCGACCACGTGCGGGTCGATCGTGCCCTTGCCGATGGTTTGGGCGACCTTCATGTTGACCACGAAGATCGCGATGAAGTTGAAGAATGCCGCCATTGCGACGGCGTGCTGGGGTTTCAGGACCCCGGTCGAGACCACGGTGGCAATCGAGTTTGCCGAATCGTGAAAACCGTTCATGAAGTCGAATACCAGTGCCAGGAGCACGAGCATTCCCAGCACGTAGATGCTGATGTTGAGATTATCCATGGTTATGCAGGCCGCGACGCTTACGCGTTCTCGACGATGATGCCTTCGATGATGTTGGCCACGTCTTCGCAGCGATCGGTGACGGTCTCGAGAATCTCGTAGATGGCCTTCATCTTGATCAGGTTGCGCACGTCCGGCTCGTCGCGGAACAGCTTGGACATCGCCGCGCGCATCACGTGGTCGGCATCCGATTCCAGGCGGTCGATCTCTTCGCACAGCGCGACCATCTTGGCGGCATTGTCCATATTGTGCAGCAGCGAGACGGCTTCCTGCACCTTCAGGCAGCAGGCCAGGCACAGCTCGGCCAGGCGTTTGGCTTCCGGCGTCACGGCCTGCAGGTCGTACAGCGAAATCGTCTGGGCCGCGTCTTCCATCATGTCCAGGATGTCGTCCATGCGCGTGATCAGCTTGTGGATGTCGTCGCGGTCGATCGGCGTGATGAAACTCTTGTGCAGCAGGTCCACCGTGGCATAGGTGATCTTGTCAGCCTGCTTTTCGATCGTCTCGATCGCATGGGTGCGGGTTTCGAGGTCGTCGAAATTGGTCATCAGGCTGACCATTTCCTGCGCCCCTTTGACGCACAAGGCGGCGTGCTGATTGAAAAGATCGAAAAACTTGCCCTCGGTGGGCATGAAACGTCCAAACATAGATTCTCCGTATTGACTCTCTGGGATTACGCGGTCGCGCCGACAATGCGGCCACGCGTAAAGGCGGCCATTAAAACATCAATGGCCGCCTTGGTGTTACTACAAATGGTTATTTAGTCACCCTGATACACAGACAGGTTACCGCTGTAATTGCCGAACTTGGTGTACTGACCGATCCAGGTCAGACGGATGGCGCCAATCGGGCCGTTACGCTGCTTGCCGATAATGATTTCGGCCGTGCCCTTGTCGGGCGAATCGGGATTGTAGACCTCGTCGCGGTACAGGAAGATGATAACGTCGGCATCCTGCTCGATTGCGCCGGATTCGCGCAAGTCGGACATCACGGGGCGCTTGTTCGGCCGTTGTTCCAGCGAGCGGTTCAGCTGCGACAGGGCCACCACCGGGCACTGCAGCTCTTTGGCCAGGCCCTTGAGCGAACGTGAAATTTCCGAGATTTCGGCGGTGCGGTTGTCGCCCGGCTGGCTACCTTGCATCAGCTGCAGGTAGTCGACGATGATCAGGCCGAGCTTGCCGCACTGGCGCGCCAGGCGCCGCGCGCGTGCGCGCATCTCGATCGGGTTCAGCGCCGGCGTTTCGTCGATGTACAGCTGGGCATCGTTCATCTTCTGGATGGCGTGCGTCAGGCGCGGCCAGTCCTCGTCGTTCAGGCGCCCCGTACGCAGGCGGTGCTGGTCGAGCTGGCCGACCGAACCCAGCATACGCATCGCCAGCTGGGTGCCACCCATCTCCATCGAGAAGATCGCGACCGGCAGACCCGCTTCAATGGCAACGTTCTCGCCAATATTGACCGAGAACGCCGTCTTGCCCATCGACGGACGGCCGGCAACGATGACGAGGTCGCCCGGCTGCAGACCCGACGTCATGCGGTCGAGGTCGATGAAGCCGGTTGGCACGCCGGTGATTTCGCCCTGGTTTTCGCGGCTGTAGAGCTCGTCGATGCGCTCGACGACCTGCGTGAGCAGCGGCTGGATCGGATTCCAGCCCTGCTGGCCGCGCGAGCCGGATTCGGCAATCGCAAAGATCTTGGACTCGGCTTCGTCGAGCATCTGCTTGACTTCCTTGCCCTGCGGGTTGAACGCATTGCCCGAGATTTCATCGGCCACCGTGATCAGCTTGCGCAGGATGCCGCGGTCGCGCACGATCTCGGCGTAGCGCCGGATATTCGCGGCGGACGGCGTGTTCTGCGCCATCGCGTTCAGGTACTGCAGGCCGCCCACGTCATCGGCCTTGCCGAGCTGGTTGCAGGCCTCGTAGACAGTGATCACGTCGGCGGGTTTGCCGCCGTTGATCAGGCGCACCATCTGTTCGAAGATGATGCGGTGGTCGTAGCGGTAGAAGTCTTCCGCATTCATGAAGTCGGCGATACGGTCCCACGCGGCGTTATCGCGCAGCAGGCCGCCAATGACGGATTGCTCGGCTTCGATGGAGTGCGGGGGGATGCGCAGGGCGTCGAGTTGCGGATCTGGAGATGCTGCGTTCATGGGCGGGATTATACCTTTTCCAGTCCTGTGACTGACATGGTTGGAAAGCCGAAAAGCAAAAAAGCCGGGCGAACCCGGCTTTTTCAGAACTGCGTGCTCAGCACATGTACAGCGTGTGCTTAGGCAGCTTCGCCCACAACAGCGACGGTGATTTCCGACACGACGTCGGTGTGCAGAGCGACTGCAACCGGGAATTCGCCGGTGGTTTTCAAAGGGCCGGTCGGCAGGCGCACTTGCGACTTCTCGACAGCGAAACCTTGCTTGGTCAGCGCTTCGGCGATGTCGAAGTTGGTGACCGAACCGAACAGACGGCCATCAACGCCGGCCTTCTGGCCGATGGTGACGGTCATGCCGCTCAGCTTGTCGCCTTCAGCCTGGGCAGCCGACAGCTTTTCAGCTGCTGCTTTTTCCAGTTCAGCGCGCTTGGCTTCGAACTCGGCGACGGCGCCGGCGGTAGCGCGGCGGGCCATTTTTTGTGGGATCAGGAAGTTACGTGCGTAACCGTCCTTGACCTTGACGACGTCGCCCAGGTTGCCGACGTTGACTACTTTTTCCAACAGAATGATTTGCATAGTGATCTCCAGATGTCTGACTGTCGTGACCGACGATTAACCGTGGTGCAGGTCGGTGTACGGCAGCAGCGCAAGGTAGCGTGCGCGCTTGATCGCGGTGTCGACCTGACGCTGGTAGTGCGCCTTGGTGCCGGTCAGACGTGCTGGCATGATCTTGCCGTTTTCCTGGACGAAGTCCTTCAGGGTGTCGACGTCCTTGTAGTCCACCTGCTCAACGCCAGCGGCGGTGAAGCGGCAGAATTTCTTGCGCTTGAACAGCGGGTTTTGCTGTTTGCGCTTCTCTTTGAGTTTCGCTTTGTTTTTGTCGAACTTTTTACCGAATGCCATTTGAGGCTCCTGTATCTAAATTGCCGGGTTAAGCGGCACTGAAATCAATGATGTGAAACACCAGGGCTTTGCTGTTGCGATTTTTCCGTGCAAGAAATCCGTTGAACCTGTAGCTGGCGCCCAATTCGGCGCTGGCAAACCTGCCCGAAATCTCGCCCGCGGCGAACGCGGGGACTTCGAACGCGACCGACCTTTCGACTCCGGCCTCTTCCTGCTGCGATTCGTGCATCAGGACGGCTGAAACGATTGGCACACCGGCCGGGGTGTAACGCAGTACGTCGCGCTCGGCGATGGTCGCCATGAGCTGGAGGTGGTTTGCGTTATGCACCCGGTGTTACTGGTTACTACGAATAACTGGGAAAAACTTAAGCAGCAGCAGGCGCTGGCGCAGCGGCTGGAGCGGCTGCTGGCGCAGCGGCTTCGGCACGGTGGCTCTTGGCTGCGTCTTCGCGCTGCACCGATTTCATCATCGGCGACGGTGCGGTTTCAGCTTTTTTCAGCTTGACGGTCAGGTGACGCAGAACCGCATCATTGAACTTGAATGCAGTTTCCAGCTCGACCAGGGTCTCGTTGTCGCATTCGATGTTCAGGCAGATGTAGTGTGCTTTTGGCAGCTTCTGGATCTGGTACGCCATCTGGCGGCGGCCCCAGTCTTCAACGCGATGGATGTTACCGCCGCGGCTGGTCACCGTGGTCTTGTAACGCTCGATCATCGCCGGGACTTGTTCGCTCTGGTCCGGATGGACGATAAAAACGATTTCATAATGACGCATGCATTACTCCTTGAGGACGTTTAACAAATGCCCACCTCGGCGTCAAGACGAGTGTGGGAAGGGAAAGCCGGCAATTATAACCTGAATATCGGTGACTTGGAAACCCCCGATGATGCGTTATCGCCTCGATTGACCTCGCATTTGGCATATCTGACTCGACAATTCCAGGGTTTTGACGGCTGTTTGCACTCTGAATCGCGATTTTCGCGATATTTTTTGCGTTTCCCCTTGCGCGCGCGAGAATACTGTACAAAAATACAGGTTACATACATAACCGGTTGCTGTAACACATTTATGCTAAAGCTCACTGCACGGCAAGAACAGATCCTGAACCTGATCAAGGAAGCGATCGAGAACACCGGTTTCCCCCCAACCCGGGCTGAAATCGCTTCTGAATTGGGTTTCCGCTCGGCCAATGCGGCTGAAGAACATCTGCAAGCACTGGCGCGCAAGGGCGCCATCGAAATTTCGCCCGGCACGTCGCGCGGCATCCGCCTGATCGGCGCGAGCGTCGAGGCGATCCCGATGCCGCCACCATCGTTCATGTCGCTGCCGCTGGTCGGGCGCGTCGCGGCGGGTAATCCAATCCTCGCGCAAGAGCACGTCGAAGCCACCTACAACGTCGACGCGGCCATGTTCGCGGCGCGGCCCGATTTTCTGCTGAAGGTCAAAGGCTGGTCGATGCGCGATGCTGGCATCATGGATGGCGACTTTTTGGCGGTCAAGAAAATCGACAGCGCCAAGAACGGGCAGATCGTCGTTGCGCGCCTGGGCGACGAAGTCACGGTCAAGCGCTATCGCAAGACGGGCGATCTGGTCGAACTGCTGCCGGAGAACCCTGACTTCGACATCATTGCCGTCTCGCCGGACGAAGAGTTCGCGCTCGAAGGCCTGGCTGTCGGCTTGATGCGTAGCTGGAACTGATGTCACGGCGCCGGCCTCCCCGGCCGGCGCCTGCTTTACGCTGCCCTGTCCTGCCTACCCCTCTCAGTTCGACGCCTTCTTCACCACCGCATTGTGCTGGTTGATGAATGCCTCGGTGGCATTGCGCCACGCGGCAAAATCCGCCAGGATCATCTTTGAATTGACCTTCGCGCCTTCCGCGATATTCTGCCGCACCTGTTCCAGGTAGGCTGCCGAGGCGTCCGCCTCCTGCTTGTTCATCAGCTTGGCGATATCGGCCGGAATCTTCTTCGTCAGCGGCGACTGCGCGTTCAAATTCGTCACCATCTTGTTGTAGCAATCCTGCCAGCCAGTCACCAGCTTGTTGACCCGATCGATCTCGTCATTCACCTTCGACACGGCCGGAATGCGCGGTGACGGGCAACGGTATTCGCCCGACTGCAGCTCGGCGCCGTCGTAGCCCTTGATCCAGTAATCGATCTCGGCGCGTTTGGTCACGCGCTGCTGCATGACGACCAGCGATTCGGCCGCGACCTTGTTGCCCTTGGCTGCCGACTTCTCGAACAATGCCCTGGCCGCCGCTTCGTCGACGGTGCCCGCTTCGCCATACCAGTACATCTGGCCCAGTTGCTGCTGCGCCTGCGGATTGCCGGCATTGGCCAGCTTGGTGTACAGCTTGAGCGCGCCCGCGTAATCCTTTTTTTCGAACAGCGCATTGGCGTCTTCCAGCTCGCCCGCATAGGCGGTGCTGGCAATAGTCAGAGAAAGGCAGAGCAGGAAACGTTTCATGGGCATCCGAAGAAAATGACAAGCTGACGATGGGGCATCATAGCCCCCTTTTACAGCGGGACTCAACCGTAAAAATGACAAGGCCGGCATCGCGCCGGCCTTCTTTGCATGGCTTTACGCCGCGCGGTAACGCCACGCGGTAACGCCGCGCGGTTACGCCACGCGGTAACGCCGCCTTACGCGTCCAGCGCCTGGCGGAAGTCCTCGACCAGGTCATCGGTATCCTCGATGCCCACCGACACACGAATCAGCGACTCGGCAATGCCCATGCTGGCGCGGCGCTCGGCGCCCATCTCGAAGAAGATCGTGTGCGCCACCGGGATGACCAGCGTGCGGTTATCACCCAGGTTCGAGGCAGGAATCGCCAGCTGCAGGCGGTTGAGGTAATCGAACGGATCGATGGACTCGTGCAGCTCAAAGCTGAGCAGCGAACCGCCAGCGCGGAACAGCGACGTGACGATACCGTGCTGTGGATGCGACACCAGGCCCGGGTAGTGGACCTTTGCCACACGCTCGTCCGCCTCGAGCATTGTGGCCAGCGCCAGTGCATTGGCGCAGGTACGGGTCATGCGCAGCGCCAGCGTCTCGGCGCCAACAGCGATGTGATGCGCCGCTTCCGGCCCGAGCGACGCGCCGAAGTCGCGCAGCGCTTTCGCGCGCAGCTGCGCCATGCCCTGGGCGTGCGCCGGCTGCTTGCGGAAGTTCGGTGCGATGTTCGGATACGCGCTCCAGTCGAACAGGCCGGTATCGGTCAGCGCGCCGCCCAGCGCGATGCCATGGCCGCCAATCGACTTGGTCAGCGAATTGACCACGAGCCCGGCGCCCACGCTTTTCGGGCGGAACAGCCATGGCGACGTCATCGTGTTGTCGACCACGTACAGGATGCCCCGCTCACGGCACAGCTCGCCGATGCGGGCCAGGTCCGCCACTTGCGTGCGCGGATTGGCGATCGTCTCGACAAACACCATGCGCGTGTTCGGTGTCAGGGCCGCTTCGACTTGCGCCACGTCGGTGGGATCGACAAAGGCAACATCGACGCCCTGCCCCGCCACCGTCTGCCACAGGCTGTTGGTATTGCCAAACAGGAAGCTCGAAGAAACGATGGCGTCGCCTGCTTTGAGCAGCGCCTGGAACAGCGCGCCGATGGCTGCCATGCCGGTGCCGAAGCACAGCGTGGCGACGCCATCTTCCATCTTGCTGACCTTGTCCTCAAGCGCGCTGATGGTGGGATTGCCCTGGCGACCATAACGGAAGCCCGGCTCCTTGCCCTGGAACACGGAGGCCAGCTGACGCGCATCCGTGTAGCCGAACGCGACCGACGTGTGGATCGGCTTGTGCAGCGAACCGTGCTCGATCGGCTTGTGCCGGTCGTTGTGCAGGATCGTCGTGGTAAAGCCGTAGGTCTTTTTCTCGCTCATGCTTACTCGGCTGGAACGGCAGGGTTCAGATTCAGTTGGGTGCGGACCTGGTCTTCATCCTTGGCAGCAGGATTGTGACGCGCGGTTTCCTGGCGATCGAGGTATTCCGGGGTCACGTCGCCCGTCACGTAGATGCCGTCGAAGCACGATGCCTCGAAGTTCTTCAGTGCCGGATTAACGTCCGAAATCGAACGCTTGAGGGCGTCGATGTCCTGGTAGATCACGCGATCGGCCGTGATCTCGCGGCAGACTTCTTCGGTCGTGCGGCCGTACGCGATCAGCTCGTCGCGGGTCGGCATGTCGATGCCGTACACGTTCGGGTACAGCACCGGTGGCGCGGCCGAGGCGAAGTACACCTTGCGCGCGCCGGCTTCACGGGCCATCTGCACGATCTCGCGGCTGGTCGTGCCGCGCACGATCGAGTCGTCGACCAGCAGCACGTTCTTGTCCTTGAATTCGGAAATGATCGCGTTGAGCTTCTGGCGTACCGACTTCTTGCGCATGCCCTGGCCCGGCATGATGAAGGTGCGGCCGATGTAGCGGTTCTTGATGAAGCCTTCACGGTATTCGACGCCCAGTTTCAACGCCAGCTGGATGGCAGCCGGACGCGACGAATCGGGAATCGGCATGACGACGTCGATGTCTTCGACCGGGATTTCACTGAGCACCTTGTCGGCCAGGTATTCACCCATGCGCAGGCGCGTGGCGTAGACCGAGGCGCCGTCGATCACCGAGTCCGGACGGGCCAGGTAGACGAATTCGAACGCGCACGGGTTCAGCGACGGGTTCTCGGCGCACTGGCGCTCGGACAGCTTGCCATCGTTGGTAATGAAGACCGCTTCGCCCGGCGCAATGTCGCGCATGAAGCGGAAGCCCAGGCCCTCGAGGGCAACCGACTCGCTGGCCACCAGGTATTCGTTGCCGTTTTCGGTTTCATTCACGCCCAGGCACAGCGGACGGATGCCGAACGGATCGCGGAAGGCCAGCATGCCATGGCCGGCGATCTGCGCAACGACAGCGTAGGCGCCACGCACGCGGCGGTGCACAACAGCAACCGCCTTGAAGATCGCGTCGGCGTCGAGCGAGAAGCCATCGGCGGCTTCCTGGATTTCGTGGGCCAGCACGTTGAGCAGCACCTCGGAATCGGAGTCGGTGTTGATGTGGCGGCGGTCGTTGCGGAAGAGCTCATCCCTGAGCTGGGCCTGATTGGTCAGGTTGCCGTTGTGCGCGAGCGTGATGCCGAATGGCGCGTTGACGTAGAACGGTTGCGCCTCTTCTTCGCTCGACGAACCTGCGGTCGGATAGCGGCAGTGGCCGATTCCGGTGTTGCCCTGCAGCGAACGCATGTTCCGGGTACGGAAAACGTCACGTACCAGGCCGTTGGCCTTGAACATCGAGAACATGCTGCTGTGATTGGTCGCAATGCCCGCAGCGTCCTGGCCGCGGTGCTGCAGGAGCAGCAATGCATCGTACAGAAGCTGGTTGACGGGAGACTGCGAAACGACGCCGACGATGCCACACATGAGGTGCTCCTAAAAGCTTGGGTGCAAAATGACAGAAAACTGCGAATACAGCGAATACGGGTCTGGTAATACGGATTCAGTAATTAATATGCTCCGCGAAGGCAGCTGGCAAGAATGGTTTGACGGTACGCGCGCCGGTCTCGGCAATGGGTGACAACAGCGCCTCGCGCCAGAATGCCTGCTGCGGAATTGCCGTCATCCCGCACAATATGACGCCGGCCAGCACGATCACAATACCCCGCGCCAGGCCGAACAGGCCGCCCAGGCCCCGGTCCGCCAGCGACAGGCCGGTGGCAGCAACCACCGCACCGATCGCCATCGACAGCAGGCCCATCAGGATTCGTACGCCCAGGAACAGCACGATGAAGGCCGCCATCAGGCGCGCGGACCCGCCCGGAATGACCTCGGGCAACAAGGGTGCGAGCTGGGCGCCGTAGACATTGGCCACCACGAAGGCGACCACCCAGCCCACCAGCGACAGGATTTCCTTCACCAGGCCGCGCAGCGTGCTGATCACGACGGAGGCGATCAGCACGAACAGCACCAGGTAATCGAACATCGTCACGCGGCGGCAAGGATCAGAGTGGCACCATCGAGCCGGACAGACCGATGCCGCTCAGTTTGGCGCGCACTTTCTCTGCTTCTTCCTTGCTGAACGGGCCGACCCGCACGCGGATGAGTTCGCCAGACTTCTGGGTGAACGATGCCACGCCGGCAGCGCGCAGGCGGCTTTGCAACTCGGTGACTTTTTCCTGGCTGGCCAGCGCGGCAACCTGCACCACGAAGCGCGGTGCCGGGCCTTCGGCCTTGACCGTTTTCGGCTCGGGCTTGTCGGCCGGCTTGTCTTCGAGGATCGCGATGGCGCGGGCAGCGTCGTCCGGACGGGCCGGCTTGGTGACGTGCTCGGCTTTCGGATGCGACTCGGCGGCTTTCTCGGCGACCTTGACCGGCTTTTTCTCGGGCTCTGGCTTTTTCTCGGGCTCGGGCTTGCGCTCGGCCTTGACGGGTTCAGGCTTGGTCACCGGCTTGGCTTCGGGTTCTGCCTTTGGCTTGGTTTCAGGCTTCGGCTTGACAGTTTCGACTGGCTTGACGGTCTCGACTGGCTTGGCTGGCTCGAGCATGCGCATCGGTGGCACCTCGCTGGCGGTTGGCGCTGCGGCCACCGCGACCGGCGGCGTGCGCGTGCCGGCCGGCGGCGCCGGGACCGGATCGATGATCTCTTCGTCGCTGTCGACGCTGGCGGTTGGCGCGACCTGCTCGGACGGCACCGGCAGCGGCGCAGCCTTGTCCTTGTCCGGGATGTGGATCGCGATGTCGGTGGCCAGCGGCTTGGGCTCGGAATCGAGCAGCATCGGCAGGGCCACGACGGCGGCCAGGACCAGCGCAATGGCGCCGACCAGGCGGCGGCGCGCGCGTTTTTTCTCGGGCAGGATCGGATCGCCACGGCTGGAGCGGCGACCGCCCTCACCGGCCGAGCTGGCGCGCTTGGAGCGTGCGCGCTCGGTGTAGGCGGCCTCGTCGTCCTTGACGAAGTGACCGCTGTCGCGAACAGTTTCTTGCTTGTTTTTAGTGCCGAACGAGAACAAGCCCATGCGATTGAGGTATCAGTGTAGTGAGGATTTACGGGCCGCCATCACGCCGGCAACCGTGTAGAACGAACCAAAGACCACAATTCTATCATTCTCCTCAACCCGGCTCAGCGCATTCGCGTAAGCGTCGGCGGGCGAATCGAAGACAGTCACTGAAAAATCGCCCGCCTTCGCGCCTGCTGGCTTCAACTGGGCGATCTTCTCGGCCAGCGCCACAGGATCGGCCGAGCGCGGCGAATCGAGGCGCGTGACGCACCAGTGATCGATCACCGAGGCCATTGGCGCGATGACGGCGTCGATGTCCTTGTCGTCCATGATGCCGAACACCGCGTACGTGAATCGGTGAAAGCCCATATTGCCGAGGTTCTGTGCGAGCGTCGCGGCGGCGTGCGGATTGTGGGCCACGTCCAGCACCTGGGTCGGGCGGCCGGCCAGCACCTGGAAGCGCCCCGGCAGCTCGACCAACGCCAGGCCCGCGCGGGTTTCCTGGGCGCCGCACGGCAAGGTCATGCGCAGCGCCTCGAGGGCGGCCAGCGCTGCGGACGCATTGAGCAACTGGTTGGCGCCGCGCAAGGCCGGATAGGCCAGCGAATTGCGGCGGCCAGTGCGGCCGGCAAAGCTCCACTGCTGCTGGTCGCCCTGGTAGTTGAAGTCGCGGCCGAGCAGCCACAGGTCGGCGCCGATGCTGGTCGCGTGGTCGATCAGCGACTGGGGCGGCACCGGGTCGCTGCAGATCGCAGTTTTTCCGGCGCGGAAGATGCCGGCTTTTTCGAAGCCGATTTTCTCGCGCGTGTCGCCCAGATAGGCCGTGTGGTCGATGTCGATGCTGGTGACGATCGACACGTCGGCATCGATCACGTTGACGGCATCGAGTCGCCCGCCCAGACCGACTTCGAGGATGGCAACGTCGATCTCGCGCGTCGACAGAAGGTGCGCGATGGCGAGCGTGGTGAATTCGAAGTACGTGAGGTCCGTGTCCCCGCGCGCGGCTTCCACGGCGTTGAAGGCGGCGATGAGAACGTCATCGGAGGCCATCTCGCCATTGATGCGGGCGCGCTCGTTAAAGTCGAGAAAGTGCGGCTTGATGTAGAGGCCGACGCGGTAACCGGACTGCAGCAACACCGACTCGAGCATTGCGCAGGTCGAGCCCTTGCCGTTGGTGCCGGCCACCATGATCACGGGACACGAGAACGCGAGCTGCAGGCGCTCCTTGACGGCGCGGACGCGGTCCAGGCCCATGTCGATATGGGTTTCGGCATGGCGCGATTCGAGCAGCGCCAGCCAGTCGGGCAAGGTAGTCGGAAGTGGGGACATGGGGCTCAGAAAAGAGGAAATCGGCGGGCGGTGCGGGGAATATAAAAGGCGACCGCAGGGGCCGCCGTCTGGCATGCCCGCGCCGGTCGCCTCTGGCGATCATGCTCGCGGGTTGCCCTCGCGGCGGCCTGTGAATCGATCAGGCCAGGACTTCAGTCGCCTGGTTTTGCAGCAGGGCCAGCAGGCGCGCAATTTCTTCGCGCATCTTGCGGCGGTCGACGATCATGTCGACAGCGCCCTTCTGGACCAGGAACTCGGCGCGCTGGAAGCCTTCCGGCAATTTCTCACGCACCGTGTTCTCGATGACGCGCGGGCCGGCAAAGCCGATCAGGGCCTTCGGCTCGGCGATGACGACGTCGCCCATGAAGGCGAACGAGGCCGAGACACCGCCCATCGTCGGATCGGTCAGCACGCTGATGAACGGCAGCTTCTTTTCGGACAGCTTGGTCAGCATCGCCGTGGTCTTGGCCATCTGCATCAGCGACAGCAAACCCTCTTGCATGCGCGCGCCGCCAGTGGCAGTGATGCAAATGAACGGCACCTTCTGCTCCAGCGCGACTTGCGCGCCACGCACGAAACGCTCACCGACCACCGAGCCCATCGAGCCACCCATGAATTCGAATTCGAAGCAGGCCACGACGACCGGCAAGCTCATGATCGAGCCACCCTGGACGATCAGCGCATCGGTCTCGCCGGTGGCTTCCATCGCAGCCTTGAGACGGTCCGGATACTTCTTGCTGTCCTTGAACTTCAGGGTATCGACTGGCAACGTCTCCTGGCCAATGTCGTAGCGACCGCCCTCATCGAGCAGCGCATCCAGACGCGCACGGGCGCGGATCCGCATGTGATGCGAGCACTTCGGGCACACGTGCAGGTTGGACTCGATATCCGCCCGGTACAGCACCGACTCGCACGACGGACACTTGACCCAGAGGCCCTCGGGCATGGTCTTGCGGTTAGCGGCATCGGAGCGCTGGATCCGAGGGGGCAGCAGTTTTTCCAACCAACTCATATTCTCTCCTTTGCGGCAAATCTTACAGTGGGGCGTAGTGTAGCCGCTCGGAGGCAGCTTGTCGAATCGTAGCAAGCCACCAATATTGCCAACAAAACATCACACGCCGCCAGCACCCTGCGCCCACGGCGACCACCACCAAACAATGAGGGTCAGAGTCGAATTGTTTGACAACTTTCGACAATTTCCCAATAAATAGCACCGATCCTCGGCTGAATGAACGCCGAGTTTGATCTCCGAAGCAAAATGAGGGACAGAGTCAAGCTGATGAGCTAAATAATCAATTTCTCAACAATTAGGGTCAGAGTAGACTTATTGGGCAATTCCTCAAAGTTGTCAAACAATTCGACTCTGACCCTAATTTATTTACGCGGCAATGTTGGCGATTATTTTGCTGGCGACGCGATTTCGTTGACCGTGTATTCAATACCACCGAGGCGGGCAGCGACGACGTTGTATATCCAGGCGCTGAGCATTCCGGACAGGTACCCGATGACGATATACGCAACGGCCACCATAAGGACTACACCGACACCTATGGACGGCATATCCAAGCCCGTCAGGAAGGCAAGGAGAACGATCGCCAAGACGGGTAGCGAGATAACGAAATAAATTGCTGCCAACATTTTCCCAAATTGAGCAACTGCAATATGCTTGACACGCTTTTTCATTGGACACTCCCTCAGATTGCGCTACGGAGAGATCAATTTACTGAGGAAAAATGAAAAAGCTTTAAGCTGGCGCAACTAGCAGGAGAGATTTGGCAATACGCCTGTCAAAAATCCAGCGGCCATAACCATCGGAACCGGACATTGAAAAGATTTACCGGACAATCACGAAAAGTTGTCAAACAATTCGACTCTGACCCTAATTGGATTGCAAGAGCTTGGAGGCAATCGCAATGAGGGGCAGTGTCGAATTAAGTGACAACATTTTCCGAAGAAATTGCTCAATAATTCGACTCTGACCCTAATTGAAATGACGGTGGCGGATTAGCGCGCGTCGAGGGCGGTGCGGATGGTGGTGGTGAAGGCGCGGACGGCGTCGACGGCCTGGTCTGGTGGGCTGTTTTCGATTTCCTGGATGATGCGGCTGCCGATCACGACGGCGTCGGCTACTTCGGCGACGGCTCTCGCCGTGGCGCCGTCGCGGATGCCGAAGCCCACGCCGATCGGCAGTTTGACGTGCTCGCGGATCGCGGCCACGCGGCGGGCGACGTCAGCGGTGTCGATGGTGCCGGCGCCCGTCACGCCTTTCAGCGAGACGTAGTAGCTGAAGCCGCCACCATACTGGGCCACTTGCTTGACGCGCTCCGTGGTCGACGTTGGCGCGAGCAGGAAGATCAGGTCCAGGCCGTTGTCGCGCATCTCGGTCGCGAACGCGGCGCATTCTTCGGGCGGGTAGTCGACGACGATGGCGCCGTCAGCACCCGCCTCTTTTGCGCAGCGGATGAATTCGGTCTGGCCGATGCGCTCGATCGGGTTGGCGTAGCCCATCAGGACAACCGGCGTGTCGGGGTCGTTCTTGCGAAATTCGCGCACGAAGCCAAACACGTCTTTCAGGCCGACATTGAATTTCAATGCACGCTCGCAGGCGCGCTGGATGACCGGGCCTTCGGCCATCGGGTCCGAAAACGGCACGCCCAGTTCGAGGACGTTGGCGCCGCCCTCCACCAGTGCGTGCATCAGCGGGACGGTCAGTTCGGGGCCGGGATCACCTGCCGTGATGAAGGTAACGAGCGCGGTCTTGTTGTCCGCTTTAAGTGCGGTAAAAGTCTGTGCGATGCGGGACATGCTGGGTTCCTCTGAGAATCGGAAAAGGCGACTGCCCCGGCTGACCGGGGCACGATGGAAAGATTGACGCCGGCATCAGCCGAAATCAAGCCCCATCCGCTGCGCCACCGTGTGCATGTCCTTGTCGCCGCGGCCCGACAGGTTGACCAGGATGATCTGGTCCTTCGGCAGCGTTGCCGCCAGCTTCACCGCATACGCGATCGCGTGCGACGATTCCAGCGCCGGAATGATGCCCTCGATGCGGCAGCAATCGTGGAACGCCTGCAGCGCTTCATCGTCCGTGATCGACACGTACTCGGCGCGCAGCGTGTCCTTCAGCCACGCGTGCTCCGGCCCGACGCCCGGATAATCCAGGCCCGCCGACACCGAATGCGTCTCGATGATCTGCCCGTTCTCGTCCTGCAGCAGATAGGTGCGGTTACCGTGCAACACACCTGGCAGGCCGGAGGTCAGCGAGGCGGAGTGCTTGCCCGAGTCCAGGCCCTCCCCCGCCGCTTCGACGCCCACCAGCTTGACGCCAGGCTCGCCGATATACGGATAGAAGATGCCCATCGCGTTCGAGCCGCCACCGATGCAGGCGACGACGTAGTCGGGCTGGCGACCCGTCATCGCAGGCATCTGCACGCGGCACTCTTCGCCGATCACCGCCTGGAAGTCGCGCACCATCATCGGATACGGGTGCGGGCCGGCCACGGTGCCGATGATGTAGAACGTGTTTTCGATGTTCGTGACCCAGTCGCGCATCGCTTCGTTCAGCGCATCCTTGAGCGTTTTGGAGCCCGATTCCACCGGCACTACGGTCGCGCCCAGGAGCTTCATGCGGTACACGTTCTGGGCCTGGCGCTTGACGTCTTCGCTGCCCATGTAGATCACGCATTCCAGGCCGAAGCGCGCGCAGATGGTGGCGGTGGCCACGCCGTGCTGGCCGGCGCCGGTTTCGGCGATGATGCGTGGCTTGCCCATGCGCCGCGCCAGCAGCGCCTGGCCGATCACGTTGTTGATCTTGTGCGCACCGGTGTGGTTCAGGTCTTCGCGCTTCAGGTATACCTGCGCGCCGCCGGCCATCTCGGACCAGCGCCGCGCGTGGTACACGGGCGATGGGCGGCCGACGAAGTGGGCCAGCTCGTAGCGGTACTCTTCGAGAAACTCGGGGTCTTGCGCATACTTTGCGTAGGCTTCGCTCAGCTCGGCCAGCGCGTGGGTCAGCGTCTCGGCGACGAACGAGCCGCCGTAGGGGCCGAAGTGGCCCTGCGCGTTTGGCAGGGCGTAATCAGGGGTCTTGAACAGCGGGGCGGCGTTAGGCGCTGCCTTGAAGGGGGTGTTCTGCATGGTATGTCTCGCTATGAATGGTGGCATCGGCTGCCCGCACGGCCGCGACAAACGCGGCCATCTTGCGGGCGTCCTTGATACCTTTTGCGGCTTCGACACCACTGCTGATGTCGACGGCAAAAGGCCGAACGCGTACGACACCGTCAGTGGTGTTGTGTACGTTCAAGCCACCACTCAAAACGACCCGAGGCGCGAGCTCTTTTGGGATGAGAGACCAATCGAAGACCTTTCCTGCGCCGCCATAAGCGTCTACGTAGGTGTCAAGCAGAAGGCTTGAAAACCATGGACTGGCGGTGCGGTATGCAAGCTCACATTCTAGCAGCGTGCCAGGGATCGTGTCAGGCTTGACCCGAAACGCGCGCATGAACGGGCGCTGGACGGCCGCCGCAATCGCTGCGCACTGCTCGACCGTCTCATCGCCATGGAACTGGATCAGCGCGAGTGGCATCGCCGCCGCGACTTCCTGCACCTCGGCGAGCGTCGGATTGACGAACAGCGCGACGCCGCTGACAAACGGCGGCAAGCCGGCGCACAGGGCGCCGGCGCGCTCTGGCGTCACGTAGCGTGGGCTCTTCGGATAGAACACGAAGCCCAAAGCATCGGCGCCCACGCCAACAGCGGCGCTCAGGTCTTCTTCGCGGGTGATACCGCAGATTTTGATACGGGTGCGTTGCATATGCTTCCTTACAGCCAGGGCAGAGGCGCGACCGCCTCCTGCGGCAGCTTCCAGCTTGGATCGTACTCGATCTTCGCGAAATACAGGCCGTCGGGCATGAAGGTTGGCGCGGCCACGTCGCGCGAGCGGCTCTCGAGCACCTCGTGCATCCAGTCCGGCTCTTGCCGCCCCAGCCCGACATACACGAGCGAGCCGACGATATTGCGCACCATGTGATGCAGAAATGCGCTGGCGCGCAGCGTGAAGACGATGATGTCGCCATGGCGCTCGATGCGCACTTCGTGCATGTCCTTGACCGGGGTCTTGGCCTGACAGCTCGACGCGCGAAACGCCGAAAAGTCGTGCGTGCCGATCAGGTGGCGGGCGGCGTCGATCATGCGCTCGACATCGAGCGGCCGGAACATCCAGCCGGCGCGGTTCGACAGCAGCGCCGATGGCGTCGGATGGTTGTACAGCACGTAGTGATAGGTACGCGAGCGGGCCGAAAAGCGGGCATGGAATTCCAGCCCGTCTTCGCCCAGCGGCACCTCTTTCGCCCAGCGCACGACGATGGAATCGGGCAGGAAGGTATTCACGCCGCGCACCCAGGCTTGCGTCGGGCGCACCAGATCCGTGTCGAAATGGACCACCTGCTCGATCGCGTGCACGCCGGTGTCGGTACGGCCGGCACACGTGGTGGCCAGCGGCGTGCAGGCGAACTTCTCGAGCGCCATTTCAAGACGGTCCTGGACCGTATTGCGCTCCGGCTGTTTTTGGTAGCCGTTCCAACCGGTGCCGATGTACTGGACACCCAGAACAATCCGCGTCACGCCAGCAGCTCTCGCATCGCGCTGGCACGGCCAACCTGCTCGGTGCTGCCGCCCTTGATGACTTCATCGAGCAGTTCGCGCGCGCCTTCCTTGTCGCCGATCTCCTGGTAGGCCACGGCCAGATCGAGCTTGGTTTCCATTTCCATGTGCTCGGGCGAGAGCGGCGCCGGCGCTGCAGCCATGTCGTCGACCGGGTCAGCATCGAACGCCGCTGGCGTCGGCGCATCGGCCGTCGCCGATGCCGGCAGATCCAGATCGAAGTCGAGCGTGTCGAGCGAGTTGCGCTGCAACGTCGGTACATCATTGACCGGGGGCGCAGACAATTCTTCGGGCGCCGGCACGGGTGCCGGGGTATCCGGCAAATCGAACATGTCGAACGGATCGTCCTGACGTGCCGCGAAGTCTTTCGGTTCGGCGCCGCCCGATGCACGTGGCTCGGCCGGCACACCAAAGTCCATCGCGTCCAGATCGAACAGCGGATCTTCAGACACATTCGTGTTCGAGGAAGCACGCACGGCAGGCAGCGGATCGTTCACGGGTGCTGGCGTGGCCGGTGTGACCGGTGCGCCAAAGTCCATCGAGTCAAGGTCGAACAGCGGATCGCTCGGCGCCGCAGTGGCGTCCGCCGATTGCGCCGGGCTGGCCGGCAGCGACGGCAAACCGTCGAAGTCCTTGGCCAGACCCGCCATGTCGACCGGGGTCGCCTGCACTTGCGGCTGTGGCGTCAGGTCAAGCGAGAAGTCATCACGCGCATCGGCCGGAGTGGCTGCAGTAGACTGGACCGGCTGTCCGGCAGGCGGCGCATCGAAGTCCATGTCGAATTCGAGATCATTGACGTCGGTCGACAGCGTGGATTCGGGCTTGCCTGCCGCCGCTGCCGGCGGCAGCATGTCGAAGTCGAGGTCCGGCACGGCCGTCGCATTCGGGTCTGGCCGGCTTGCAGGCGCCGGCGTAGGCTCCGCGCGTTCGGCGTCGGTCACCGGCTCGAACGTCAGCCCGCCAAGGTCGAAGTCGAGCGTGTTGTCGTCGCTGCGTGGCGCGGCCACCGGTTCGGCTTGCGGCGCCGCGGTGCGGTCCGCATCGTCCTTCGACAGCGAGAGCGCAGACGCACCGGCGACGGCGCCGGCAGCGGCCGCGCCGGCGATGGCGCCTGCACTGCTGTCGGTGCCCGCCGCCGGCTCGTCAGCACGCAGCGCATCCTGGTACTGCTGCGACAGGATGGCCTGCTGGCTGCGTTCCTGCGCCGACGGCGTGTGCGCCGGGGCTGGCGCGGCGTTCGCGTACAGCGGGTTTTGCGGATCGATCCCCAGGCCCAGCGCCGCAGCGTGTGCCCAGTCGTCGCCCTGGCCGTTCGTGAGTGCATGCAGCTCGCGCGCCTGCAGTTCGAACGCGCGGGCATCCTTGCGCGTGGCGTAGATTTCGAGCAGCTTTAGACGCACCGGATGACGGTCGGGATGCGTGCGCAGCGCTTCCTTCAGGATTTCCTCGGCCTGCGCGTCGCGCCCGTAGGCGATGTACACGTCGGCTTCGGCGACCGGATCGACTTCATTCGTATCGAGCTGGCTGGCCGATGGCGCGAAGCTCGAATTGAAGACGCTGTTGTTGGTGTCGACGCTCTGGCCACCGCTCTCGGCGAACAGCGACTGGGCGCTGGCGCCCGGTGCGCCCAGCACCGACGGTTCGGTCGGCACGGGCTTTACCGGCGCAGCATTGCGCTTGCGGCGCTGCGCGATGCCGAACAGGATCAAGAGCAGTACCAGCAGCGCTGCGGCGATGTAGAGCATATTGTCCAGCAGCGTGTCGACCAGGCCTTTTTCTGGCTCCGGCGCCGGCACCGGCTTTTTCAGGCGCGGATGCGTGACCGGCTTGGCCGGCGTCGCCACGACGGGCGCTGCGGCGGCGGCCTGCTCGGCTTCGGCGCCCGCGCGGCTCGGCACCGTCATCAGGTTTTCCAGTTCGCCGACGTTCTTTTCAAGTTCCTTGACGCGGGCCTCGGCCTGTTCGAGTTCGCGCTGCTTGGCCAGCGTGTCTTCGACGCTGGCGGTGCCGGTCTGCGGCGTGCCGGCGGCGCCTGCCGTGGCCTTCGACAGGCGCAGCTTGTCCTGCGCCTCGTTGGCGGCGGTCGGTTGTTCTTCGACGCGGGCAGTCACGCGTCCGGTTGCGCTCTGCCCGCCCTGCGGCGCGCTGGCCGGGGTGCTGGCGGCGACCTGCCCGGCAAGCTTGTTGCGGTAGGCGTCGAAGTCCGCCGCATGCGCCACGACCACGCCGCGCGCTTCGCTCTGGCTCGCGCCGCCACGCAGCGCGTCGCTATCGGGCACGCTCAGGATCTGGCCCGACTTCAGGCGGTTCATGTTGTTGCCGATGAAGGCCTCGGGATTGGCGCGGTACAGCGCCACGAGCATCATGTCGAGCGAGATCTCGGCCGGCTTCACGCGGGTCGCGATGCCACTGAGCGTATCGCCGCGACGCACGCGGTAAGTGCTCTCGGCCGCCGCCGCATCGCGCTGCGCGGCCTGGCGCTGGGCGCCTTCGCGCGCGGCGGCGATGCGGGCCCGCTCGGCCGCGTCGGCGCCCGGTGCAGCAGCAGCAGCGGCAGCGGCCGACGCCGCAACGGCCGGCTGCGACGTTGTGCGCGGCGCCGGCGTGCTGGCCACCTGCGCCGGCTGCGTCGTGCGCAGTTCGGCCGGATCGAGCAGGAACGTGTACTCGCGCACCAGGCGTCCGTTATTCCAAGTCAGCTCGAGCAGCATGTCGACGAACGGTTCGTTCAGCGGCTGGCTGGAATTGACCCGGATGATCTGGCGGCCACCGCGCTGCTCGACGGCGAAACGCAGCGACAGCAGCGCCGGATTGAAGTCGATGTTTGCACTGCGGAAGGCTTCGGGCGTGGCCAGCTTGACGGCCATGCTGGCCGGGTCTTCGCCCGCACTGGTCGTCAGTTCGATCTCGGCGCGCAGTGGCTGGCCAAGTGCCGACAACACGGTCAATTTTCCAAGCCCGGCCGCGCTGGCGGCGGAAGTGACGAACACTGCACTGGCAATCGCCGCAGTGAGGGTTTTCAACGCAGGTGCCATGAGCTGAGATTGTTCCGAAAAATGCATAGTGAGCAGCGAGTAAGTTGGCCGAGGGAAAGACGGTTTCCCGGAGTCTCAACATAACATCATGCTCTAGGGCACGCAAGCGATGCGCACGTTTACAGCAGGGGGAACGAGGTGTTTTGTGGCCTGCGAGACATGCCTTTACGGGGTTCGATAACCACCAGACATGGTAGTTGCAAGGAATGCAACCGGCGATGACAAACTGGAAATAACAGGCCGGCTGCGAGGCAGCCGGCCCAAGGTATTGCAACAGCGCAGGGGCTTAACGCTCCAGCACGATGCGCAGCATGCGGCGCAGCGGCTCGGCCGCGCCCCACAGCAGCTGGTCGCCGACCGTGAACGCCGACAGGTAATCGTCACCCATCGACATCTTGCGCAGGCGGCCCACCGGGATGGTCAGCCCACCCGTGACGGCGGCCGGCGACAGGTCGCGCATCGATGCTTCGCGGTTGTTCGGCACAACCTTCGTCCACGCGTTGTGCGAGGCGATGATGTCGCTGATTTCGTCCAGCGGCACGTCGCGGGTCAGCTTGATCGTCAGTGCCTGCGAGTGGCAGCGCATCGCGCCGATGCGCACGCACAGGCCATCGACGGGAATCGGCTTGGTCTCGAAGCCTGCGCCGCGACCGAGGATCTTGTTGGTCTCTGCGCCGGCCTTCCACTCTTCTTTCGACTGGCCGTTGCCCAGATCCTTGTCGATCCACGGGATCAGGTTGCCGGCCAGGGGCACGCCAAACTGCTTCGTTTCGTCGCTTGAGAGACCATGCTGGGTGGCCAGCACGGTGCGGTCGATTTCCAGAATGGCCGATGCCGGGTTGTCCAGCAGTGGCTTGATTGCGCTGTTGATCGTGCCGAACTGCGTGAGCAGTTCGCGCATGTGCTGCGCGCCGCCGCCCGATGCCGCCTGGTAGGTCATCGACGTCATCCACTCGACCAGGCCTGCCTCGAACAGGCCGCCCAGACCGATCAGCATGCACGACACGGTGCAGTTGCCGCCGATGTAGTTCTTCACGCCACGCGACAGCGCGGCGTCGATCACGGCGCGGTTGACCGGGTCGAGCACGATGACCGCGTCATCGTTCATGCGCAGCGTGGACGCGGCGTCGATCCAGTAGCCGTTCCAGCCGGCCGCGCGCAGTTGCGGGAACACTTCGCTCGTGTAGTCGCCGCCCTGGCAGGAAATGATGATCTCGCATTTGGAGAGCTCGGCGATGTCGCTCGCGCTCTTCAGGGTGGTTTCATTCTTCGCCATCGCCGGCGCGGCGCCGCCCGGATTCGACGTCGTGAAGAACACCGGCTCGATGTGGTCGAAATCGCCCTCTTCCTGCATGCGCTGCATCAGGACCGAGCCAACCATGCCGCGCCAACCTACCAGACCAACTAATTTCATCGTCTTCTTTCAGTGTGATTACAGTGTTATCCGAGCGCCGCGACGACCGCGTTGCCCATCTCTTCGGTGCCCACACGGGTGGACCCTGCTTCGTGAATGTCCGGCGTGCGCAGGCCCTGTGCCAGCACGCGCTTGACGGCGTTGTCGATGCGGTCGGCCTGCTCAGAGAGGCCAAAGGTAAAGCGCAGCATCATCGCAGCCGACAGGATCGTCGCCAGCGGATTGGCCACGCCCTGCCCCGCGATGTCCGGCGCCGAACCGTGCGACGGCTCGTACAGGCCCTTGTTGTTCGCGTCGAGCGAAGCCGATGGCAGCATGCCGATCGAACCGGTCAGCATCGCCGCGGCGTCCGACAGGATATCGCCGAACATGTTGCCGGTCACGAGCACATCGAATTTTTTCGGTGCGCGCACCAGTTGCATGGCGGCGTTATCGACGTACATGTGATCGAGTTCGACGCCGGCGTATTCCTTGTGGACGTCGGTGACGATATCGCGCCAGAACTGGCCCGTTTCGAGCACGTTGGCCTTGTCGACGCTGGTCACGCGCTTGTCGCGTTTCAGCGCAGCCTGGAATGCCACGTGGGCGATGCGGCGGATTTCGCCTTCGGCGTAGCGCATCGTGTCGAAGCCTTCGCGCTGCCCCTTGAACGGGCCGTCCGGACATTCGCGCACGCCGCGCGGCTTGCCGAAATAGATGTCGCCCGTCAGTTCGCGGATGATCAGGATATCCAGGCCCGACACCACCTCGGGCTTGAGGGTCGAGGCGCCAGCCAGCTCGGGATACAGGATTGCTGGCCGCAGGTTGGCGAACAGGCCCAGTTCGCGGCGCAGACCAAGAATCGCCTGCTCGGGGCGCAGCGCGCGCTCGAGCGTGTCGTATTTGTAGTCGCCCACGGCGCCGAACAGCACCGCGTCGGCATCCTTGGCCAGCTTGAGCGTGCTGTCGGGCAGCGGGTGGCCGTGCGCGGCGTAGCCGGCGCCGCCCACTTCGGCGGTGTCCATCTCGAACTGCTCACCGAGCGCGTTCAGAACCTTCACCGCCTGGGCAGTGATCTCCGGGCCGATGCCGTCACCCGGCAGGATCGCAATCTTCATGCTCGTCTTTCTTGTCTTGGTTTCTTGTCTTGGTTTCTTGCTTTGGCGCTGCGATCAGATCGCGTTGGCCAGCCATGGCTGGGCCGCGATATGGCGTTGTTCGAAGGCGCGGATCTCGTCCGCATGGCGCAGCGTCAGGCCGATATCGTCCAGGCCATTCAACAGGCAGTACTTGCGGAAGTCGTCAATGGCAAAGCCGAACGACAGACTGCCGTCATGCGTGCCGATGCGCTGCTGCGCAAGGTCGATCGTCAGCTGGAAGCCCGGCTGGCGCTCGACCGCCTGGAACAATGCCTCAACTTCGTCCTCGGTCAACGCGATGGGCAAGAGGCCGATCTTGAAGCAGTTGTTGAAGAAGATGTCGGCAAAACTCGGCGCGACGACGGCGCGAAAACCGAATTGCTGCAGCGCCCACGGCGCGTGCTCGCGCGACGAGCCGCAGCCGAAGTTCTTGCGCGTCAGGAGGATCGAGGCGCCCGCAAACTGCGGCTGGTTCAGCACGAAGTCGGGATTGAGCGGGCGCGCGCTGTTGTCCTGCCCCGGTTCGCCGTGGTCCAGGTAACGCCATTCGTCGAACAGGTTCGGGCCGAAGCCGGTGCGCCGGATCGATTTGAGGAACTGCTTCGGGATGATGGCGTCGGTGTCGACGTTGGCGCGGTCGAGCGGCGCCACCAGGCCTTCGTGTACGGTGAACTTATCCATCGTGTCGGCCTTATTTGCCGCCGGCGCCGGTCACGACCTGGCCGACTTTCGAGACGTCGCGGCCGATGCCCGAGACGGTGTTGCAGCCGGCCAGCAGGATGGCGACGAGGGAGAGTGCGAGAGCTTTTTTCATGATGTCCTGAACGAGAAAATGGTCGTGGAATTGGTCGTGGAACCGATCGCGATACGCCTTAACGCATCAGAGCGCGCGTACGTCGACAAAGTGCCCCGCAATCCCTGCGGCGGCGGCCATTGCCGGCGAGACCAGGTGCGTGCGGCCGCCCTGACCCTGGCGGCCTTCGAAGTTGCGGTTCGACGTCGATGCGCAGCGTTCGCCCGGTTCCAGGCGGTCGGCGTTCATCGCCAGGCACATCGAGCAGCCCGGCTCGCGCCATTCGAAGCCGGCAGCCAGAAAGATCTGGTCGAGGCCTTCGCGCTCGGCCTGTTCCTTGACCAGGCCCGACCCCGGCACCACCATCGCCAGCTTGACGTTCGGCGCGCGCTGGCGGCCACGCACGACATCGGCGGCGGCGCGCAGGTCTTCGATGCGCGAATTCGTGCACGAGCCGATGAACACCTTGTCGATCGCCACTTCGTCGATCGGCGTGCCCGCCGTCAGGTCCATATAGACCAGCGCTTTTTCGATGGCGCCGCGGCGCACCGGATCGTGTTCGTCGAGCGGGTTTGGCACGCGGCCGTCGATCGCAATGACCATCTCGGGCGAGGTGCCCCAGGTGACTTGCGGCTGGATGTCGTGCGCATCGAGTTCGACGACGGTGTCGAACACGGCGCCGTCGTCGCTGTGCAGCGTGCGCCAGTAGGCGACGGCTTGCTCCCACTGATCGGCCGTGGGCGAGAGTGGCCGGTCCTTGACGTAGGCGATCGTGGTGTCGTCGACCGCCACCATGCCGGCGCGCGCGCCCGCTTCGATCGCCATATTACAGACCGTCATGCGGCCTTCCATCGAGAGCGCGCGGATCGTGGCGCCACCGAACTCAATGGCGTAGCCGGTGCCGCCGGCCGTGCCGATGCGGCCGATCACGGCCAGCACGATGTCCTTGGCCGTCACGCCCGGGCGCAGGGCACCCTCGACCTTGACCAGCATCGCTTTGGATTTTTTGGCCAGCAGCGTTTGGGTGGCCAGCACGTGCTCGACTTCCGACGTGCCGATGCCATGGGCCAGGCAGCCGAAGGCGCCGTGGGTCGACGTGTGCGAATCGCCGCAAACGACCGTCATGCCTGGCAGCGTAGCGCCCTGCTCCGGCCCGATCACATGCACGATGCCCTGGCGCCGGTCGTTCATGTTGAAGTACGTGAGGCCGAACGCCTTGGTGTTGGCGTCGAGCGTTTCGACCTGCAGGCGCGAGGTGGGGTCGGCGATGCCCTGGGCGCGGTCGGTGGTGGGCACGTTATGGTCGGCCACGGCCAGCGTGCTCGATGTGCGCCATAGTCCGCGGCCCGCATCGCGCAAGCCATCGAAGGCTTGTGGGCTGGTCACTTCGTGTACCAGATGCCGGTCGATATACAGGACGGTGGTGCCATCGGCGTCGGCACGCACGACATGGGAATCCCAGAGTTTGTCGTAGAGCGTTTTTTGCATGGTCAGTCCATTGATGCGGTGTGAGGGCGCACAGGGGTGCGCGCGGTCGCCGGGACAGGGTGCCCGGCAGCCGGGTTTTCGATTATGCCATAGTTGTGCTGTGGTGCACCATGCCGGGGCAGCGCATGTTTATGCCAAGGACCATAACATGTGGCAAATTAAGTTTGCAAGGGGTTTGCCATGCACAAATAAAAAAAGCCCGGATCAGTGACCCGGGCTTTTCTCTGCGCTTTTGCCGGCGCGTGGCGGTGGCGCTGCGTGATGCGACCTTACGCTGCCAGGCGCACGCTGCTGCGGCAGCCATCCATCAGGAACGACAGGCCCACGACCAGCACCAGCTCACCCTCGGCCGAACGCGCCGTGCCGGTGATGCCTTCCACCGACAATGCGGTCATCGGCTTGATCACCAGGTCGGCCGTGCCATCGACCGCTTCCATCGCCAGGATGTACGGTTGTGGTGCATTGATGACGATGCCGACTTTTTCGGAACCGGCCTCGTAGCCCAGCGCCAGCGCCAGCGAACGCACCGGCAGCGGACGGCCCTGGTCCTTCAGCACCGGAGCGCCGCCGACACAGGCGAATTCGTCCGGCAGCTCGACGACGCGCTCGACGACGGCCATCGGCAGCGCCAGTTGCGCGCCCGACGTCGACACCAGCATCGTCGGCACGATCGACAGTTCGATCGGCAGGCGGATTGCAAAGCGCGTGCCTTTGCCCATCTGCGATTCGATGCGGATGGCGCCGCGGTTCTTCTCCACCGCCGTCTTGACCACGTCCATGCCCACGCCACGGCCCGAGACCGAGGAAGCGACTTCCTTGGTCGAGAAGCCCGGCAGGAACACCAGCTGATAGGCGTCTTCGTCACTCTGCGCGCCGTTTTCGCCGATCAGGCCCTTGTCCATCGCGATCTTGCGCAGGCGGCTCGGGTCCATGCCCTTGCCGTCGTCCTGCAGCACGATCATGACGCTGTTGGCTTCCTGCCAGGCTTTCAGCAGGATGAAGGCCTTGGCCGGCTTGCCGTTGGCGACGCGGTCGGCAGGCGACTCGACACCGTGGTCCAGCGCATTACGCAGCATGTGCACCAGCGGATCGTACAGGCTGTCCACGACGACGCGGTCGACTTCGGTCTCGGCGCCTTCGATGGTCAGTTCGACGTCCTTGCCCAGGTCTTTCGCCAGCTCGCGCACGAGGCGCGGGAATTTCTGGAACAGGCGGCCCACCGGCTGCATGCGCGTTGCCAGCGTGGCGCGCTGCAGTTCGGCCGAATAGCGCGAGGCGCGTTCCAGCGTCTCGGCCAGCGTGGCGATCAGCGTTGCGGCCTGACCTTCGAACTTGAATTGCTGCAGGCGTTCGAGCAGCACGGCGGCCTGGTTCGCAGCCTGGACCGATTCACCCGCCACTTCGAGCAGCGCGTCGAGCTTGACCGCATCGATACGAATGCTTTCGTCCTTGGCCGGTGCGTTGGCGACCGGCTTGGCGTCGTTGCGGCGTTCGGTGCCGTCCCAGCCCTTGCCGCCGGCGACAGGGGCCGTCGTGGTGGCGACTGCCGTGGACGGGGCGGCGGCTGCGGGTGCGGCTTGCGCAGCGGCTGGCGCTGGCGTCGATGTGCTGACGGCAGCAGCAGCAACAGCTGGTGCGCCGGCGATGGCGCTGGCAACCGGGACCACGGTATTGTACATGCCAACCCAGTCCAGACCATCGTCGCCGACGACCGGCGCGACGGCTGCAGCAACCGGCGCGGCTGCGACGGGCGCTGCTACCACCGGTGCGGCGACTGGCGCCGGCGCGCTGTTGCCCTTGCCTTCGATCGCGTCCATCAGGATGCGTTCGAGATCGGCCGGCATCTGCGCCAGGCCTTCCGGCGGCGTGCCGTTGTTCAGGTCATTCAGCTGGTCGGCCACGAAGCCCGATGCCTGCAGCGCTGCTTCGATCGCGATCGGCGTGACCGGCGCGGCGCCGGTGCGCAGCGCATCGAACAGGTTCTCGGTCAGGTGGCAGGCCGCGACGAGCGCGGGCAGGCCCATGAAGCCGGCGCCGCCCTTGATCGTATGGAACGACCGGAACACCGCGTTCAGGGTTTCCTTGTTGTCGGGATCGCGTTCGAGGCGCAGCAGGTGCTCTTCGACGTTGACCGCCAGATCCATCGCCTCGACGACGAAATCCTTCAGCATATCGTCCATTAGAATCCCAGATCGGCAAGAAGATCGTCAACGTTGTCCTGGTTCAGCGCCGCTTGCGGCACTGACGGGCCTTGCATCAGTGGTTCCGGTGTTGCCTGCTTCTGCGCCAGCTTTTCCTTGAGGTCAGGCGGTGCGTTGTCGCGCAGCAGCTGGGCCAGCTCACCCTCGACAGCCTGCGTGATCTTGACCACTTTCTTGATCAGCTGACCGGTGATGTCCTGGAAGTCCTGGGCCATCATGATTTCGAGCAGGCGCGCTTTTTCGGCCTCGGTGGCGGCCGTCACGCTGGTGGCGAACTGGCGCGAATCGCCGGCCAGCGCCTTGAATTCGTCCAGGCTCAGCTTGCCGTCGAACAAGTCGCCCCAGCGCAGTTCCATATCCTTCGACTGCTTCGACAGCACATCCTGCGCTGGCATGCCTTCGTCGAGCGTGTTCAGGACCTTGTTGGCAGCCTGTTCGGTCAGCGTGGCAACATACTCGAGGCGATCCTGTGCATCGACGATCTGCGACGAGGCTTCATTGAGCGCCTTGTCGTAGCCCAGTTCGCGCAGCGAGTCGTGCAGCAGGCGCACGATACCGCCGAGGCGCTCGAACATGCCACCGTTTTCGCTGCCCTCGTCGCCGACAGCGGCGCTCGCCGGTGCTGCTACTGCGACTGCAGCAGGCGCGGCAGGTGCAGCCGGTGCGGCAGCGGCAGCGGGGGCGGCGGATGTGGCGGTAGCGGACACCTGGTCGAACAGCGAATCGAGGTCGTCTTCGTCGTTGCTGGCAGCGGCTGCCGGGGCAGGCGCTGCGGCCACGGGGGCCGCGGAAGCAGGACTTGGCGAAGCGCTGGTGCGCTGCGCCGCCACTTCCTCGAATAGTGCGTCGAAATCGTCAGCGGCGTTGGTCATAATCCCTGCTTCTCCATAATATAAATTCGCAATCAGCTCTGCAATACTGGGGGTGTTGCGTCCACCGGGCCGGTCGTTTCCGCGCCCATCAGTGGGACTAGTGTTGCCTGCGAGTGTATCAGCGTGGTTGCCGTAGGTAAATCTAAGAGAATGCAATGCAACAAAATGGACGTGAAAACTTAGTTCCGCGACAATTAAAACGTGCAATTCCTGATCGTTTTTATATGCTTGGTGTTGTATTTTGTGATCGTGCTGTTGTTTTCCGTGAGAAAGTGTCGCATCCGGACGGTGACCCGACGTTTGAGCGAACTCAACACTTTGCGTTTTCAACACTGGCCATTCGGCATATGGTTGTCAGAATGGAGATGCCCTGAGGAGAATCATCATGTACCGAAAAATTTTGATTACAACCGACGGGTCCGCCGTCTCCCAGCACACCGCTTGCGCGGGCGTCAAGTTTGCCCAGCAGCTGGGCGCCGAAGTCCTGGCCCTGTTCGTCGCGCCTGAATACCAGTATCCGGTGTACGTCGAAATCATCCCGCCCTCCTACCCCAGCGAAGAAGAATACGCCGCCCAGATGCGCCGGATGGGCGAGGAATACATGGGCAGGATCACGCGCTCCTGTGCATCGGCCAATCTTGCGCACCGCTGCCTGACGGCGTTTTCGGATACGGCAGCGCTCAAGATCGTCGAGGTCGCCGAGCAGGAAGGCTGCGACCTGATCTTCATGGGCTCGCATGGTCGCAGCGGCTGGAACCAGTTACTACTGGGCAGTGTTACGAACAAGGTGCTGTCGCATACCGCCAAGCCGGTGCTGGTGCACCGGCTGATCGCCGAACCGGCAGTCTGAACGAGACAAAACCGTCTGCACTTCGTACAAAGTCATCAGGGCAACCCGCAATATTGATAGCAGGACTTACCCCTGGAAAACGTGTTTAACTGAACAACGGTTTTCGGGGGTAGGAAACCTCTTAATGTGTGAGGAATCGATATGGTCAGAATTGTCATCGCGGACGATCACACGATCATGCGCGAAGGTCTCAAACGTATCCTGGAGGGCGCCGAAGAAGTTGACATTGTCGGCGAAGCAACCAATGGGTTCGAGGTGCTGGCGCTGGTGCGCCAGGGTGGCTTCGACCTGTTGCTGCTCGACCTGTCGATGCCCGGGCGCAGCGGTGTCGACCTGATCCGCCAGGTGCGCAGCGAGGCGCCCAAGCTGGCCATTCTCATCCTCACGATGCACGAAGAAGAACAGTACGCCGTGCGCGCGATCCGGGCTGGCGCCCAGGGCTACCTGACCAAGGAGAGCGCGGGCACGCAGTTGGTGGGGGCCATCCGCAAGGTGGCTTCCGGGCGCCCCTATATCAGTACCGAGGTGGCAGAGCAATTGGCCCTGAATATCATGGCGCCAAGCGAGCAATTGCTTCACAAGCAGTTATCCGACCGCGAATTTGAGGTATTTTCCCATCTCGTAGGTGGGAAATCGATTACCGAGATCGCCAACGGCCTGCATCTGTCCGTAAAGACGGTAAGCACCCACAAAACCCGCATCATGCAGAAAATGGGGATGAGTTCGCTCTCGGAAATGGTGCAATACGCCGTGGCGCATCGCCTGCTCTCGCCGATGAAAGCCTGAGTACGGTGGGGTCGTGACCGCATGCCGCCCCCCCAATCCGATGTTGCGCAACAACTGCACGCACGAATTAGTTTGTTCAAAAACAAAGGTGTGACCTTCCTGTTTCACCCCTCCGTCAGTCGGGCAACGCCGCTTGCCAGTAGGAATTGTCCTACAAACCTACCATCTGTCCTACCTACATATTCAGGCAACGCTGATAGTCGTGCCGGGCTCGTGTTGGCATACTGAATTCGCCGCATTTGACTTGCTCGCGATCCAAGTCACAGCGTCAGCCGCTGGCAATCAATGGCATGGCAGATGTACGTCAACTTCGGCTGTGCCGCCGGGGTCGCCTCAAACCCTGAGTTTCTTACCGGAGAAGAGCATGCAGTCTCAGCCACCGTCAGAACCACGCAATGCCAATCAGCCGACCCTGCATTCCCCGATGGAGGCCGGTCGCCAGCGCCAGGGCCGACTCTGGTCCAACCTCAAGGAAGTCTGCGACCTGCTGCGTATCCAGGCCAGCGTCTCGGTTAGCTCCGAAGAACTGTTGTTCCAGCACGTTCAGTTCAAGACCGGCCAGCGCGTCCACACGATCGGGCAAGCCTTCGACACGCTGTACATCGTCAACTCGGGCTTTCTCAAGACCGTGCTGATCGACGAGTTCGGCAACGAGCAGGTGCTCAGCTTCCCGATGAAGGGCGACATGCTCGGCGTCGACGGCATCCATACGCGCCACTATGCGTCCGAGGCGGTGGCCCTGTCCGATTGCGACCTGATCCTGCTGCCCTTCAAGAAGCTGACGGCGCTGGGCCGCGTGCACAACGAACTCGAGAACATGATGTACGGCGTCATGAGCCGCGAGCTGGTGCGTGAACAAACGATGATCGGCATGCTTGGCGCCCTGTCGGCCGAGGCGCGCGTGGCACGCTTTCTCGTGTCGCTGGCCGACCGCTTCGCCGCGATGGGCTACTCGAGTAAACTCTTCAACCTGCGCATGACCCGCCACGAGATCGGCAGCTACCTGGGCCTCACGCTGGAAACCGTCAGCCGTACGCTGTCGGCCTTCAACGAGATCGGCATGATCACCGTCGACCAGCGCACCATCGGCATCAAGGACGCCGAATCGCTCAAGACACTGCGCCGCCTGCCCCCATCGCGTTCACGCACGAAGGCAAGCGCCAAGCAAAAGGCCGAGCTCGATCAATCGGGCGACGATCAGGTGCTGGCCACGGCCTGAAACCCGTTCGCATAACGACCAACGCCCGCCAGCGATGGCGGGCGTTGTCATTGGTGCATACAGTTCGGATTACTCTTGCTTGTCGAGCGTCAGCACACCATCGCTGACGCGCACGCGGTCGCCGGTCCGGTAGCCGGGATTGTTGGCGAACTCCAGCACCTGCGTCGTGTCGGTCGTATTCATGCGCACCGTCACGCGGAAATACTGGCGCGCGGTGGCGTCGCTGGCCAATGGCCGTGGATTGGGCAAGGCACCCTGCACGGTTTCCACCTTCTCGATGATGCCGCAGCTGGTGCAGTAGCGGGCCACGCGCGGGCGCTCGGTCGTGCGCGGGGCTGGCGGTGGCGCAGCACCGGGAGCGGCGGCGGCGATACGCGAATCCTTGGTGGCCAGCTGGCGCGTGTCGTCCGCAGGTGGCGCCACGTCGCTCCGCACGAGCGACTCGCGCAGCACGCTCGTGGCGACCTCGTTCCCCATGCGCAGCTCGGCGGTCACGCGGCTGTCGGCCTTCAGGCGGTCACGCGTGCCGATCACGTACGAACCCGTGTACTGGCCGGGTTCGACTTCGGTCAGATGCAGCGCACGGTTCGCGCCATCGAGATTGAGCGTGGCATTGCCGCCCGGCGTGCCGTACAGGTCGAACTGCAGGCGGACACCCTGGTCGAGTCGTGCGACTTCTTCGACATTGAAACCATTGATTGCTGGCGTGGCTGGCGTGGCGGTGCGGCTTTGCGGCGCAGGCTGCGCCAGGGCAGTGCCGCTGGCGGTCAACAGTACCGTGGCTGGCGCCATGGCGGCGGCGATGGTGCACATCATGAGGCGTAGTTTCATTGGCGTTCTCCTGGCATCAGCGGGTCAATGGCCGACCTTACGCCTGCGAGCGCACCGGGTCGGTACGCTGACGTACGCAGCTGCTAGGCGACGCCGTGCACCATGTCGCCCGAGGTCACGTAGATCCGGTCGCCCGGCCCCGGCTTGACCGCATGGCCGCCCGTGAACGCGCCGAACGATGGCAGCAGCAGGCCCTGCGTACCCACGACAAAGCACGGCAGGCGCAACGCATCGAAGCGCGTGGCCAGCACGTATACCGGATGCACGTGGCCTGCCAGGCCATAGCCCGCCGCATCGACGCCCGGGTGGTGGCAGAACGCAAACGGGCCGATCGCATGCGGCTCGTCGACCAGCTCGATGCCCAACGCATCGGACGGATCGCCCGCGTGCAGGTCGTGATTGCCGCGCACGAGCGTCAAGGTCAGGTCGGGATGGCGCCCGCGCCAGGCCAGCATCGCGAGCTGGGTCGAACTGGCATGGGCGGCGCGCGCATGCAGGAAGTCGCCGAGAAACGCAACGTGGCGCGCGTCGTGCTGCGCGACCAGCGCGTCGAGGCCGGCCAGGTTTTCCGACGTCGTCCCGCGCGGCACCGGCACGCCCAGCGAGCGAAACGCCGCCGCCTTGCCGAAGTGGATGTCGGCGACGATCAGCATGCGCTGGGCGGGCCAGTACACGGCTTTCTCGGGCAGCAGCAGCAGCGTCTCGCCTGCCACCTGGATGGTTGCATGGGTCATGCGGCCGCCTTCTCGAGTTCGCGCACCATGCGCGCGACGCGGTCGCTCAGTTTCTCGGTGCTGACCTTTTCGCGGAAGCGCTCGACCATCAGCGCGAAACCGAACGGCGTGGCGCGCTTGACCTCGCGGTAGGCCACGCGGCGCGCGTGCAATTCGAGCAGCGTGTCGCGCAGGCGCGTCAGCTCCAGCTCCTGCTCCATCACTTCGCGCTCGGCCTGCGTGAGCAGCAGATTGCCGGCGTCGTGCTTGCGAAACACCTCGAAGAACAGCGACGACGATGCCTGCAACTGCCGGTTCGATTTCGGCTGCCCCGGATACCCCTGGAACACGAGCCCCGCGATGCGCGCCACTTCACGAAAGCGCTGCTGCGAGAGCTGCGTCGCGTTCAGGCTGTCGATGACGTCTTCGAGCAGACGCTCGGTATCGAACAGCGCCACGCCCGCCCCGGTGGCTGCGTTAAACATGCCCGCCCAGTCCACCGGCTCGGGCGACATCAGCTCGAAGCCATAGTCGTTGATCGCAATCGAGAACGTGATCGGCTGCACCCGCCCGACGCGAAACGCCATCAGCGAGGCCAGGCCCATGTGCACCGAGCGCCCCGCGAACGGGTACACGAACAGGTGATACCCTTCGCGGCTCTTCATCGATTCGAGCACCAGCGTTTCGCTGGTGGGCAGCGCCGACCAGCGCTGCTGGATCTCGATCAGCGGCGCAATCGCCCGCATCTCGGGGCCGTCGAACACGCCCGCATCGGCCAGCCGGAGTTCTTCCAGCGCCGCGTGCGCCAGTTCGTTCGACATCGGCATCTTGGCGCCCTGCCAGCGCGCGATGGCGCCGCGCGTGCCGGTGGCGCGCCGCACGAACGCCGTCAGCTCATGGACGCGCACGAATTCGAGGATGCGCCCGCCGAACAGGAAACGGTCGCCGGGTTTGAGGCGCGAGATGAACGATTCCTCGACGCTGCCGATGCGCCCGCCCGACATGTACTTCACCTGGATCGTCGCATCGGACATGATGGTGCCGATGCTCATCCGGTGCCGGCGGCCGATGGCGGCATCGGGCACGCGGTACACGCCCTCCTCGTCCGGCAGCACGCGCCGGTATTCGGGATACACGGTCAGGCTCTGGCCACCACGCGCGACAAAGTCGAGCGCCCATTGCCACTCTTCCAGCATCAGGTGCCGGTACGACCAGGCCTGGCGCACTTCGTCATACAGTTCGTCGGCGCGAAAGCCCCCGCCCAGCGCCACCGTCACGATGTGCTGGACCAGCACGTCGAATGGCTTGTTGGGCACGTAGCGGCCCTCGATGCGGCGCGCCGCCACCGCCTTGCGCGCGCCGGCGGCTTCCAGCAATTCAAGGCTGTTGGTCGGCACCAGCGTCACGCGCGAGACGCGCCCCGGCGCGTGGCCGCTGCGGCCCGCACGTTGCAGCAGGCGCGCCACGCCCTTGGCGCTGCCGATCTGCAGCACGCGCTCGACCGGCAAAAAATCCACGCCCAGATCCAGGCTTGCAGTGCAGATGACGGCCTTGAGGATGCCGCTCTTCAGACCCAGTTCGACCCACTCACGCACCTCGCGATCGAGCGAGCCATGGTGCAGCGCGATCACGCCGGCCCAGTCGGGCCGCGCCTCGAGGATGTTCTGGTACCAGATCTCGGACTGCGAACGGGTGTTGGTAAACACGAGTGTCGCCTCGTGTTTTTCAATCTCGTCGATTACGGGCTGCAGCATCTGCAGGCCCAGGTGTCCGCCCCAGGGGAAGCGCGAGACATTTTCGGGAATCAGGCAGTCCACGACGATCTTCTTGCGCGTGTCGCCCTCGACCAGTACGCCGGCATCCGGGCCAAGCAGCACCTGGCGCGCCAGGTCGAGGTTGCCCATCGTCGCCGACACGCCCCAGACCAGGAGCTCGGGCCGCCAGCGCCGCAGCCGCGCCAGCGCCAGTTGTACCTGCACGCCGCGCTTGCTGCCCATCAGTTCGTGCCATTCGTCGACGATGATCATGTCGAGGTTGCGGAACTGTTCGAGCGCCGCCGCATTGCTGATCATCAGCGTCAGGCTTTCGGGCGTCGTCACCAGGGTGGCCGGCATGCTGCGCGTCTGGCGCGCGCGCTCACTGGCTTTCGTGTCGCCCGTGCGCGCGCCGATGCGCCACTCGGGCATCAGCTCGGCGGCGGAGTCTTCGAGCGCGCGTTGTGTATCCGCCGCCAGCGCCCGCATCGGCGTGATCCACAGAACCCGCAGGCCCGCCTTGTTGCGGCCCGACGCCAGCCCCGCGCGCTGCAGCGCCGCGAACCAGACGGCAAACGTCTTGCCGGCGCCGGTATTCGCATGCAGCAGACCGGATTCGCCCTTGAGCGCCGCCTTCCAGACATTGCGCTGGAACGGGAACACCGTCCAGCCACGCCCGGCGAACCACGCGTCGACCCGATCCTTGACTTCGTTGCGACTCATGCGGTGGCCGCCTCCAGCAAACCCTTGAGCGTGTCGAGCGTATCGGCTTCCTCGACCGGTTTGTCGGTGCGCCGGCGCAGGATGCGAGGAAAGCGCACCGCGATGCCAGCCTTGTGGCGCGGTGAGAGCGCGATGCCCTCGAAGCCGATCTCGAACACCATCGTCGGCTTCACCGACCGCACCGGCCCGAATTTCTCGATGGTCGTGCGCCGGATGACGTTGTCGACCTGCCCGATCTCGGCATCGGTCAGGCCCGAATATGCTTTCGCGAACGGCACCAGCTTGCGCTCGTCGCCCTCCCCGTCCCACACGGCGAACGTGTAGTCGGTATACAGCGACGCGCGCCGCCCACTGCCGGGCTGCGCATACAGCAGCACCGCATCGATGGCATACGGATCGATTTTCCACTTCCACCAGGTGCCGACATCCTTCGTGCGTCCGACGCCATACTGCGCCGAGCGCGCCTTGAGCATCATGCCCTCGACGCTGCGCGCACGCGAACCGGCGCGCAGCTCGGCCAGCGCTTCCCAGCTGTCGGCTTCAACCACCGGTGACAGCCGCAACTGGCGCCCATCGAGCTTGGCCACTTCGACTTCGAGCAATGCGCGCCGCTCGTGCTGCGGCAAGGCGCGCAAGTCCACACCATCGAGTTCGAGCAGGTCATAACAGCACAGCACCGCAGGCAGTTCAGCCAGCAGCTTGGCGGACAAGGTCTTGCGGCCGATGCGTTTTTGCAGATCGGCGAACGGCGACGGCATTGCCGCATCAGGCTGCCAGATCAGCACTTCGCCATCGAGCACCATGCCGTCCGGCAGGCGCGCTGCCGCCAGTTCAGGGAACCGCTCGGTGATCAGATCTTCGCCGCGCGACCACAGGAAACTCTGGCCGTCGCGCCGCACCAGTTGCGCGCGGATGCCGTCGTATTTCCATTCAACGATCCAGTCAGACGGTTCGCCCAGGCTCGCCGGTTCGGCCGCCAGCTGGTGCGACAGGAAGAAGGGGTACGGTTGCCCGCCGCGAAGCTTGTGTTCTTCGGCCGACTGCTCGGCGATCAGCTGCAGGAAACCGGCCGCGGTCGGTTTCACGCGCCCGTCGGTCCAGCCCATCAGGCGCTGGGCGATGAGTTTGCTGTCCACTGCCGCAATCGCAGCGAGCGCACGCGTGACCAGCAGGCGCGAGACGCCCACGCGGAAACCACCGCCAATCAGCTTGACGAGCAGGAAGCGTTCGCGCCAGTCGAGCTCGTTCCAGTAGCCGAACAGCGCCTCGCGGATGCGGCCCGGATCGGCGCCGCGCAACGGGCCAATGCGCTGTTCCATCCACTCGGCCAGACCGACGTCGGAGCGTTCGGTCGGTGGTGGCAGGATGTGCGCGATGGTTTCGGCAAAGTCGCCCACGGCTGCATACGACTCGTCGAACAGCCACTCGTCCAGCACCGCGTACTCGATGGCGTACTGGCGCAGCAGTTTGGTCGGCACCGCCTGGCGCGGCTTGCCGCCGGCCAGGAAGTACACGGCCCACGCCGCGTTCTCGGGCGCGGCGTTGGCAAAGTACGCCTGCAGCGCATCGAGCTTGCGGGTGGTCGACGTGGTTTCGTCGAGGTCGGCGTACAGGCGAGCAAATTCACGCATCGGCGGCTCCTGCCGGCTTTTCTGTCGCCACCGGTTCCTCGGGCGCAGCCGTTTCCTTCGGCGCACCATCGGAGGCTGCCTCGCCTGCCTCCTCGTCGCCATACTCGGTCTCGAAACCGGACGCCTCCAGCCCGTTCTGGTTCAGCCAGCGCACGAGCGTGGGAATCGAGCCGTGCGTGACGATCACGCGCTCGGCTTCGGTGGCCTTGATGGCGCTCATCAAGCCAGGCCAGTCGGCGTGATCCGACAGCACGAAGCCGCGATCGACGCCGCGTCGGCGGCGCGCGCCGCGCAGCAACATCCAGCCGCTGGCGAAGGCGTCGCTGTAGTCGCCAAAGCGCTTCATCCAGGTAGAGCCACTGGCAGATGGCGGCGCGATGACCATCGCGCGCCGCAGCAGTGCCTTCTCGACTTCGGTGACGAGCACGGTCGGTGGAATGTCGACACCTTCAGCGCGGTACGCCCGGTTGAGCGGCTCGACGGAGCCGTGGCAGACGATCGTGCCAATGCTCGCGTCGAGCCCCGCCAGGATGCGCTGCGCCTTGCCGAACGAATACGCGAACACGACACTGCAACGGCCCTCGTCCGCGTTCTTGCGCCACCAGGCGTTGATCTCGGCCATCAGCTCGGCCTCGGGCTGCCAGCGATAGATTGGCAGGCCAAAGGTCGATTCGGTGATGAACGTGTCGCAGCGCACCGGTTCGAACGGCGCGCAGGTTTTGTCCGGCTCGACCTTGTAGTCGCCCGATGCGACCCAGACCTCACCGCCAACTTCCATGCGCACCTGCGCCGAGCCCAGTACGTGGCCGGCCGGATGCAGCGAAATCTTCACGCCGTTGTGCGTGACCGACTGGCCGTACTCCATCGCGTCGACGGTGATGTCACCCAGGCGCGACTTGAGTACGCCGATACCGGGCGCGGCGGCCAGATAGTGGCCATGACCGACGCGCGCATGGTCGCCGTGCGCGTGCGTGATCACGGCGCGCGGCACCGGGCGCCATGGATCGATATAGAAATCACCCGGTACGCAGTACAGACCCTCCTTGCGGACAACGACCATGTCTCCCATGGCCATCCTTACGCCGGGGTGAGGAAGTCGACCATGAAGGTCCGGCTTTCTCCATCGGCAAAATCGAGCGTGATCTGGTCGCCGGCGACGGCAGTCACGACACCTTCGCCATACTTGGCCGAGCAGGCGCGCGCGCCGACGGCAAACTTTGGCACGGGCACGTCGGCCACGGGCTCGTGGTCGAACTCGTCGTCACGGATCTCGATGCCTTCGGTCAGCGACAGTGCGGGTGGATTGAGGCAGTTGTCGCACTTGCAGCAGTGTTGGAAGCCGGCCACCTTGTCGTCGAAATAGTCGAGGATCAGCTTCCAGCGGCAGAAGCCGCTGACAGCATAGCTGACCATCTGTTCGAGCGCGTGCTTGTCGTGTTCCTGCTTCTGGACGTAGACGGCAGCGAGCTTGTCGAAGATGCCGGGCTTCGGCTCGGCGCTGGCGGCGGTGTATTCGAGCTTGCGGTTCTGGCGGATCAGCTTGGCATCCTTGAGCAGCTTGATGCAGACCTTGATGCTCGAGTCAGCCAGGTCGGCCAGCGCTTCGTCCAGGCGCGCCGGGGTGACGGGACCGGTATCGCCCAGTCCACGCACGGTGCAATGCACCAGTTGCAGCTCCTGCGCGCACGGGTAGTGCTTCATCAGGAAGAACTGCTGCAGGCGCTTGTCGTCCCGCAGGTACAGCAGCGTGCAGGTGGCGTCCAGACCGTCGCGCCCTGCGCGGCCGGACTCCTGGTAATACGATTCGAGGTTCGGCGGAATCTGCAGGTGGATCACGAAGCGCGTATCGCACTTGTCGATGCCCATGCCGAAGGCATTGGTCGCGACCATCACGCGGCGCTCGCCGTCCATGAACAGGTCCTGATTCTGCTTGCGCTCGCTGGCCGGCAGCTTGCCGTGGTAAATCGTGACCGACTCGCCGGCTTCCTCAAGCACGGCCAGCATGTCCTCTGCCGCCTTGACGGTGGCGGCGTAGACGATGCCGACGCCTTCGGAGGCCTGCACCAGGCGCAGCGCAGCCTGGTATTTCTCGGCCACGCTCGTGACCTGCTGGACCGCGTAGTGCAGGTTCGGACGGTACACGCCGGTGTTAATGACATTGAGCTTGCGGCCCAGCTGCTTGTTGATGTCAGCAACGACTTCATCGGTGGCGGTGGCCGTCAGTGCCAGCACCGGCGGGCGGCCGATCGCTTCGATGGCAGCGCCCAGGCCGATATAGGCCGGACGGAAATCGTGGCCCCACTGCGAGATGCAGTGCGCCTCATCGATGACGACGATGTCGAGCGTGACCTTCTGCAGCGTCGCGATGAACTCGGGCGAGACCATGCGTTCGGGCGTGCAGAACACGATCTCGCAGGTTTCCTGCTCGATGGCTGCGATCGCCGCATGTTCTTCTTCAGCGTTCAGGCAGCTGTTGACCTGCACCGCGCGCGCGCCGATTTCCTCGAGCTTCTCGAGCTGGTCCTTCATCAGCGAAATCAGCGGCGAGACGACGACCGTGATCCCTTCGAGCATCTTGGCCGGTATCTGGTAGCACAGCGATTTGCCGCCACCCGTGGGCATGATCGCCAGCGTGTCCTTGCCATCAAGGACGCTGTCGATCACGCGTTGCTGGCCGTCGCGCAGCTTGGCGATGCCGAAGACACCGTCGAGAAGGCGCTGGATGGAGTTGCGGCGCACGGCCATGAGGCCGCGGTGCATGAGGGTGGGGTCGTGTCGTGTCATGGTGATATCGACTGTAGGTTGACCGCCCCGACTCGACTATAGGACGCCACCTACTTTGGGCGTAGGAGCGCCACCTTCTGAAAATATTGTCGATTAGATCTCAATTGTGCGACACAAATTCTCAAGAAGGTTTAGTCCTACAGCACGACGGAGTATTTACCGATGCCCAGGGCGCAATTGGCGACTTAAGATGTGATCCACATTCACAGTACTGCCACCACCCAGGAGATTCACCATGCGCCGCCACCCAATGACCTGGACTGCCGTCCATCTGGCCCTCGCCAGCGCTGCCACCTGGTTCTTGCTGGAGTCAGGCGCCCTCGCCTCGACGGTGCTGTTCTCGCTGCACTAAATAAAAAAACGCCATCTTCCACTGGGAAGACGGCGTTCATTGTCATTGCGAGCAAGCCTGTCGGCTCGCTCCAAGTTTTTTGCAGGGCAGGCCTCTCGGCCCGCCCTCACATCATGCAGCTTTCTGCTGGTCTTCTTCCAGTTCCACCGGCTGGCGGATCAGGTAGTCAAACGCTGCCAGCGATGCTTTCGCACCCTCACCCACTGCAATCACGATCTGCTTGAACGGCACCGTCGTCACGTCGCCAGCGGCAAACACGCCTGGCATCGAGGTATGGCCACGGGCATCGACTTCGATTTCGCCGTGCGCCGACAGATCGATCGAACCCTTCAGGAATTCCGAGTTCGGGATCAGGCCGATCTGCACGAACACGCCTTCCAGGTCGATCCGGTGGATCGCGCCGGTGTTGCGATCCTTGTAGCTCAGGCCGTTGACGATCTTGCCGTCACCGTGGATCTCGGTCGTCTGCGCCGACTTGATCACTTTCACGTTCGGCAGCGAGGTCAGCTTGCGCTGCAGGACCGCATCAGCGCGCAGCTCATTACCGAATTCGATCAGCGTGACTTCCTTGACGAGGCCGGCCAGGTCGATCGCCGCTTCCACGCCCGAGTTACCGCCACCGATCACCGACACGCGCTTGCCCTTGAACAGCGGACCGTCGCAGTGCGGGCAGTACGCCACGCCGTGGTTCTTGTACTCTTTTTCGCCCGGCACATTGATCTCGCGCCAGCGGGCGCCCGTGGCAATGATGACCGACTTCGATTTCAGGACCGCACCGCTCTCGGTGTGCACTTCGATCAGGCTGCCGCCCACCACCTTGCTGGCGCGCTGCGTGTTCATGATGTCGACGTCGTAATCCTTGACGTGCTCTTCCAGCGCGACGGCGAACTTCGGACCATCGGTTGCCTTGAGCGACACGTAGTTCTCGATCGCCAGCGTATCGAGCACCTGACCGCCGAAACGGTCGGCCAGCACGCCGGTACGGATACCTTTACGGGCGGCGTAGATTGCCGCAGCCGCGCCGGCAGGCCCGCCGCCGACGATCAGCACGTCGAAGGCTTCTTTCTCGCTCAGTGCCGCCGCTTTTTTCGCGCCGCCGCTCACGTCGATCTTCGACAGGATCTCTTCGACGCTGGTGCGGCCCTGGCCGAAATGCTGGCCATTCAGGAACATCATCGGCACGGCAAGGATCTGCTTGCTTTCGACTTCCTGCTTGAAGACACCGCCATCGATCGTCACGACCTTGATGCGCGGGTTAATCACCGACATCGTGTTCAGTGCCTGCACGACTTCCGGGCAGTTGTGGCACGACAGCGAGATGTAGGTTTCAAAGACATAATCACCATCCAGGGCAGCGATCTGGTCGATGACCGCCTGCTCCAGCTTGATGGTGTGGCCACCCACGTGCAGCAGTGCCAGCACGAGGGAGGTAAATTCATGGCCCAGCGGGATACCGGCGAAACGCACGCCGACATCGGTGCCGACGCGGTTGATCGCGAACGACGGGGTGCGCTCATTGGCTTCCTGGCGCACGGTGATCTTGTTGCTCAGCTCTGCGATTTCACGCAGCAGCTCATCCATTTCGCGCGCTTTCGGCGAATCATCCAAGGATGCAACCAGCTCGATCGGCTGCACCACTTTTTCCAGATAGGCTTGCAACTGTTTCTTGAGGGTCGCGTCAAGCATGATGGTTTCCTTAAACTCTTTGAATCAATAAATGGAGGGCGATAAAAGCACCGGGCCGCCGCAGCGGCCCGGTCAGGGGGCTACCAGACTACCGCGTTACTTAGATCTTGCCGACCAGGTCCAGCGACGGGGTCAGGGTCTCAGCGCCTTCGGTCCACTTGGCTGGGCAGACTTCGCCTGGGTGAGCAGCGACGTACTGGGCAGCTTTGACTTTGCGCATCAGTTCCGATGCGTCGCGGCCGATGCCGTTGTCATGCACTTCCATGACCTTGATCTGGCCTTCTGGATTGATGACGAAGGTACCGCGCAGTGCCATGCCTTCTTCTTCGATCATGACTTCAAAGTTGCGCGACAGGGTGCCGGTCGGGTCGCCGATCAGCGGGTAGTTCACTTTCTTGATCGCGTCCGAGGTGTCGTGCCATGCCTTGTGAGCGAAGTGGCTGTCGGTCGAGACGCCGTACACGTTCACGCCCAGCTTTTCGAATTCAGGCTGGAACGAGGCCAGATCTTCCAGTTCGGTTGGGCAGACGAAGGTGAAGTCAGCCGGGTAGAACATCACCACCGACCAAGTGCCCTTGAAGTTTTCTTCGGTCAGGTCGATGAATTTGCCATTCGCGTAGGCGGTGGCTTTGAACGGTTTGATCTGGGTATTGATAAGGGACATGTATTCTCCTGTTTGTGGTGGATGAAACGTATGACAAGCAGTGTACCGCTCAGCTCGTCTTTTGGGAAATTGATTGATTGGATACTGTTGATTGATTTTGACTATGATGCAGACGACAGCATGCCGGTTGGCCCATGGCGATGCCGTCAGGCACAGACCGGCACTGCCGTGCACGGCAGCATCAGGCTGAAGGTCGAGCCTTCACCGGGGCTGCTCGTGACCCGCAACTCGCCGCTGTGCGAGATCGCCAGCTGGCGCGAAATATACAGGCCCAGCCCCAGGCCCTTCGGCTCGCCATTGCGGGCGCCCCGCTCGTACGGCTCGAAGATGCGTTCCAGATCGCCTGGCGCGATGCCCTTGCCGCCGTCGCGCACATCGATGCGCACGCACTCCCCCATCTGCTCGACACTCACTTGCACCGGCTGGCCGCCGCCATAGCGCAGCGCATTGGTCAGCAGGTTGACGATCACCTGCTCGACGCGGAACTCGTCCCAGCAGCCACTGACGGGATCGTGCGGCTGCAAGGTCAGCGAACTGCCCGTCGTGGCCGCCTGCAGCGACAGATCGCTGACGATGCGTTCCAGCAAACTCATCAACTGCACCTGCGTCGGGCGGATCGACAGCTTGCCGCTGCGCATGCGCGAGACGTCCAGCATGTCGTCGATCAGGCGGATCATCGACTTGATCTGGCGCTCGTCGCGCTGGACCATCGCTTCCATCTGCTGCGGCGCGAACGCGGCCGCATTGCCGCGCTTGATCTGCAGGCTGCGCATCTGGGTTTCCAAAAACAGCGTGTTGAGCGGGGTGCGCAATTCGTGCGCGACGAGCGACATGAATTCGTCGCGCATCTTGAGCGATCGCTGCAGCTCCTGCTGGGTCTGGTTCAGCTCGCGCAGCAGCGTCTCCTGCTCTTGCCGGCTGCGCTCGAGCGCCAGCATCTGGCGCCGCGTTTCACGGCGCTGCTGGTCGAGCGCGACGAACACGGCGACCTTGCTGCGCACCGCGCCCGGGTCGATCGGCTTGTACAAAAAGTCGACCGCGCCGTTTTCATAGCCCTTGAAGGCGTAGTCGAGTTCGCGTCCGGCCGCCGAGACAAAGACGATCGGGATATGGCGCGTGCGCGACGTCGAGCGCATCACCTCGGCCAGTTCGAAGCCGTTCATGCCCGGCATCTGCACGTCGAGGATGGCCAGTGCGAATTCGTGCTCCAGCAGCAAGGCCAGCGCGGCGTCGCCGGAATTGGCCTGGTGAATCACGCGCTGGTCGTGGCGCAGCAGCGCCTCGAGGGCCTGCAGGTTCTCGGGCAAGTCGTCGACGATCAGGATTTTGCTTAATTCATGGGCGCTCATGGGGTCTCCAACAGGGGCAGCGCGGCGCGAATATCGGCCAGCGGCAGCACCAGGTGTGGTGCGCAGCGCCGGATGGCTTCTCTCGGCATCGTACTGGCGTGCGCTTCTTCAGGATCCTGGACAATGGTCAGTCCGCCGTGTTCGCGGATACTGCACATCCCTTCGGCGCCATCAAAGTTGGCGCCGGTCGATGAGTATACCGGTCATTGCCGGTCCATACACGCTGGCGGTCGATTCCATCAGGACATCGATCGACGGCCGGGCATACTGGACAGGCGCTTCGCAGCTGAGCGAAAAGCTGCGGTCCTGCTCGATCGACAGATGGTACCCCGAGCCGGCGAAATACACGACGCCCGGCTCGATCGGGGCCTTGTCGCGTGCTTCGCGTACCGGGAGCATCACGCGCGCATCGAACAGTTCGGCCAGCCGGCTTTCACGGTCCCCCGGCACGTGCAGGATGCAGACCACGGCCGGCGTGTAGCCGGGCTGCAGCGACGGCAATAAGCTCAGCAGCGCATCAACGCCGCCGGCCGAGCCGCCAATCAACACCAGCTCGATGCGCCGCTTGCCCAGCGCCGCCGCCACCTGTTCGTTCAGGCTCATGGCACGGCCTTGCGATACACCCGTTCCCGCCGCGCCAGCGGCTCGAAGCGCCCGGCGTAGCTGGAAAAGTCGATGCTTTCCTTGCTGCCCAGACCCAGGAAGCCCCGGTGGCACAGCGATTCATGGAACAGCCCGAACACGCGGTCCTGCAGCGTGCGGTTAAAGTAGATCAGCACATTGCGGCAGCTGACGAAGTGCGTTTCCGAGAACACGGTGTCGGTCGACAGGCTGTGATCGGCAAAGGTCACGTTCTCGATCAGGCTGCGCTCGAACAGCGCGCCGCCGTAGGCCGCCGTGTAATAGTCCGAGAATGCGGCCTTGCCGCCGGACTTCTGGTAATTCTCGGTGTACAGGCGCATGCGGTCGATCGGGTACACGCCGCGCCGCGCCGTCTCGAGCGACTTCGGATTGATGTCGGTCGCGTAGATGATGCTGCGTTCGAGCAGCCCTTCTTCTTTCAGCAGGATCGCCAGCGAATAGACTTCTTCGCCCGTGCTGCAGCCGGCCACCCAGATCTTGAGCGACGGGTAGGTCTTGAGGAACGGCGCCACCTGCTCACGCACGGCCCTGAAGTACTCCGGGTCGCGGAACATTTCGGTGACGGGAATCGTCAGGTATTGCAGCAGCTGGGCAAAGCCGTTCGGATCGTGCAGCACGCGCGACTGCAGCTCCGAGACGGTATTGCACCCCATCTCGCGCATGGCCACCAGCACGCGGCGCTTTTGCGAAGCGCCGGTGTAGTCGCGGAAGTCATAGTTGTATTTCAGGTAGACGGCTTCGACGAGCATCCGCAGCTCGATGTCGAAGTCGCTCGGCGTATGGCTCAAATGCGCTCCAGGGTCGGCATCCAGACCCGCAGCAGGGAGTACAGGCGGGACAGGTCAATCGGCTTGGCCAGGTAATCGTTGGCGCCGGCGGCCAGGCATTGCTCCTGGTCGTCCTTCATCGCCTTGGCCGTGATGGCGATGATCGGGAGGCGGTCGAAGCGGCCGTCGGCGCGAATGCGGCGCGTCGCTTCCATGCCGTCCATCCCCGGCATCATGATGTCCATCAGCACCAGGTCGATGCCCGGTACTTCATCGAGTTTTGCAATCGCTTCAAAGCCGTTGCGGCCCACTTCGACCTTCGCGCCGCGCTGCTCGAGCGCCGCGGTCAGTGCGAACACATTGCGCACGTCGTCGTCCACCAGCAGGATCGTGCGGCCTTCGAACACGCGATCGCGCCCGCGCACGGCCTTGAGCATGCTCTGGCGCTCGGTCGACAGTTCCGATTCGACCTTGTGCAGGAACAGCGTGACTTCGTCGAGCAGGCGCTCGGGCGAACGGGCGCCCTTGATGATGATCGAGCGCGAGTAGCGCAGCAGCTGCGCTTCTTCGTCGCGGGTCAGGTTACGGCCCGTGTAGACGATCACGGGCGGGAACGAGCACAGCTCTTCATGCGACATGCGTTCGAGCAGCTCGCCACCCTGCATGTCGGGCAGCTTCAGGTCGATGACCATGCAGTCGAAGATTTCGGCACGCAGCAGATTGAGCGCTTCGTTGGCCGTGCCCACTGCCGAAATCTGCACATCGTCGTCGGCGATCAGCGCCACGACGCTTTCGCGCTGGCGTTCGTCGTCCTCGACCAGCAGCACGCGCTTGATCTTCTGCGCCGACTTCTCCTGCAGCTTGCGGAACACTTCTTCGAGTTCTTCGCGGCTCGCGGGCTTGAGCGCATAACCGATCGCGCCCAGGTGCAGCGCCTCGCCGCCGTTCTCGATGCTGGAGATGATGTGCACCGGGATGTGGCGCGTGGCCGGGTTGTCCTTCAGTTGCTGCAGCACGGTCAGGCCCGAGCGGTCGGGCAAGCGCACGTCGAGCAGCACGGCGTCGGGCCGCTGGCTGATGGCCAGCGCCAGGCCTTCTTCGGCGCTCATCGCCACCAGACAGCGGTAATCGAGCTCGCGCGCCAGGTCGTACAGGATGCGCGCGAACGCCATCTCGTCCTCGACCACCAGCACGCTGCGGCGGCCATCGGCCGGGCGATCGCGGTCATCCGGGAAGCTTTCGTAATGGTCGGTCACGACCGGCGCGGGTGCGGGCGCCGGTGCAGGCACCGGGGCAGGCGCAGCCGAGCGGACGACCGGGGCTGGCGCGTAGTGCGGCTGCGTGCTGGTCACCACAGGAGCCGACATCGACGAGGCCGAAGGGATCGGCGAATCCGGCAAGCCGCGCGGCAGCGTCAGCGTAAACACACTGCCCTCGTTCGGCGCGCTCGACACGGAAATGCCGCCGCCCAGCAGGCGCGTGAGGTCGCGCGAAATCGACAGGCCCAGGCCCGTGCCGCCGAAGCGCCGGCTCGTGGTGCCGTCGGCCTGGTGGAAGGCATCGAAAATCTTGTCCTGCTGGTCGGGCGCGATGCCGATCCCGCTGTCCTGCACACGGAATGCGACGGCGCCATCGGACGTCGTGAGCACCGACAGCGTGACGGCGCCCGCATCGGTGAACTTGACGGCGTTGGAGAGCAGGTTCTTGAGGATCTGCTCCATGCGCTGGCGGTCGGTGTTGATCGCTGCCGGCACGTCGGGCGCCACGTCGATGCGGAACTCGAGCGACTTCTGGCGCGCGAGCGGCTCGAACGTGCGCGCCAGGCCTTCGACGACGCGCCGCACCGGCACGTCCTCGGGCACCAGTTCGAGCTTGCCCGCTTCGACCTTCGAGATGTCCAGAATGTCGTTGATCAGGTGCAGCAGGTCGTTGCCGGCCGAATAGATGGTTTGTGCGAAGCGCACCTGCTCGTCGCTCAGGTTGCCCGGCGTATTATCGGACAGCAGCTTGGCCAGGATCAGCGAGCTGTTCAGTGGCGTGCGCAGCTCGTGCGACATATTGGCCAGGAACTCGGACTTGTAGCGGCTCGCGCTTTCCAGCTCCACGGCGCGCTGCTGCAACTGCTCCTGCGCCGACTGCAGCGCCGAATTCTTCATGTCCAGGCTCAAGGCCTGTTCGGCCAGCTGGTCGTTGGTGGTGCGCAGCTCGGCCTGCTGATTTTCCAGCGCCGATTGCGATTCTTCGAGTGCGCGCGACTGCTCTTCGAGCTCTTCGTTGGCAGTGCGCAGCTCTTCCTGCTGGACTTGCAGCTCTTCGTTGAGTGTCTGGCTTTCTTCGAGCGAATCCTGCAGGCGCTGGCGATACAGCACGGCCGCCATGGCCGCCCCCACCGCCTGCGCGATGAAGCCGAGGAATTCGCGGTCGCGCAGCTCGACCGGGCGCAGGAAGGCGATCTCGAACACACCCTTGACCTTGCCGTGGTTGTAGAACGGCGCGATGATCAGCGCGCGAGGGGGAGTCTCGCCCAGGCTCGAGCTGACCTTCATGTAGCCGGGTGGCAGTTCGTCCAGCACCATCAGGCGGTTTTCCTGCGCCGCCTGGCTGGCCAGCGACGCGCCAGGCTGGATGAATTCGGCACGTTCGGACGGGGTGTGGTTGAAGCCATACGCGCCAATGCGGCGCAGCACGCCGTCTTCGCTGCGCACATACATGGCGCCCACGACGCCGTCGAGATACTTGACGACATACGGCAGCACCGCATCGGCCAGCGGCTCGAGGTGGTGGATGCCGGCGCTGCGCACGGTCAGTTCGTTCTGGCCGGTGCGCAGCCACTCCTGGTGGCGCAGTTTTTCATTGTGCTCGGCTTCGTGGCCCAGCACTTCGTTATAGGTATTGGACAGCGTCATCAGCTGGCGCCGGCCGAAGATGGCCAGACCGCCGCCCACCAGTGCCGACAGCAGCAGGAATAGCGCCACCGACCAGAAGGTCGTGCTGCGCGCATTGTCGCTGCGCTCCTGCAGCAGCCGGGCTTCGGCAGCTAGCACCAGGTCGAAATTGCGGCGCATCTCGTCGGTGAGCAAGCGGCCGCGGCCGCTTCTGACCGCGTCGATGTAGTTCAGGTCATTGGCCCGGCGCCGCGCGATCATCTCGTCGGCAAACGCTTCCCATTGCTTCTGGACCTGCGAAATGCGCGTGATGCGTTCGGCCTGCGCGCCATTGTCCTTGACCAGCTCACCCAGCGTATCGAGGCTGCTGCCCATCCGCTGCGCCGACAACAGGTACGGCGTCAGGAACTCCTCGTCGCCCGCCAGCAGATAGCCGCGCATGCCGGCTTCCATTTCGGCCGACAGCTTGCGGATCTCGTGCGCATTGCCGATCACCTTCTGGGAATGCTCGACCCAGGTCAGGTTATTGATCAGGTAGGCGATGATGCCAACGAACACGACCGCACTGACAATGCTCATGCCTAACGGCAGCGCGACATTGCGGGAAAGGATGCGGCGAAACGCGCTGTTGTCGATGGTTGGACCGGGCATGCCTGTTGTTCTGTTAGAAAAAAAATATCCCAAGTGTAACGCAAATGTCAAATCGCGCCCACACGAAATGCGCACGGCCGTGCCAAAGCGCGACCGTGCGTAACACCCGCAATCTTAGCAAAATGTATACGCGCCGGGCGCACCGCTTCGCGTGCTACCTGGCTTCGCCCAGATGCGGCTTGAGGTACTGCGCAGTGCGGCTTTTCTTGTTGCGTGCGACATCCTGCGGCGGCCCGGCCACCACGATGTTGCCGCCAAGATCGCCTGCACCGGGACCGACGTCGATCACCCAATCGCTGCCGGCAACCACGCGCATCGTATGCTCGACCACGATGACCGTGTTGCCGGCATCGACCAGCCGGTTCAGCTGCACCATCAGGCGGTCGGCATCGACCGGATGCAGGCCCGTGGTCGGCTCGTCCAGCACGTACAGCGCATTGCCGCGCGTGGCGCGCTGCAGCTCGGACGCCAGCTTGATGCGCTGCGCCTCGCCGCCTGACAGCTCGGTGGCCGGCTGGCCCAGGCGCAGATAATCTAGACCAACCTCGTTCAGCACTTCCAGCGAGCGCTCGACCAGCGCCTCATCCTTGAAGAAGGTGATCGCCTCGCCCACCGTCATGCCCAGCACCTCGGCGATATTCTTGCCCCGATACGTCACTTCGAGCGTCTGCGCGTTGTAGCGCGCGCCGTCGCAGGTCGGGCATGGTGCGTACACGCTTGGCAGGAACAACAGTTCGACCATCACGAAGCCTTCGCCGGCGCAGTGCTCGCAGCGGCCCTTGGCGACGTTGAACGAGAAGCGGCCGGCGTCGAAACGGCGTTTCTTCGCATCCGGCGTGGCCGCGAACAGCTTGCGCACCTGGTCGAACAGGCCTGTGTAGGTGGCCAAATTCGAGCGCGGCGTGCGCCCGATCGGCTTCTGGTCGACCCGTACCAGGCGCCGCACGCCTTCCATGCCGGCCACGATGCGCCCTTCCAGCGGTAAGGCTTCATCGCGTTCGAGATCCGGCTCATCGGACTGCTCTTCGGCCACCGCACTGCCCTGCCCCAGCGCCGCGCCGACCAGTTCGACCAGCACCTGGCTGACGAGACTCGATTTGCCGGAGCCCGACACGCCCGTCACGCTCGTGAGTACGCCGAGCGGGAACGCGACGGCGAGATCCTGCAGATTGTTGCGGCGTACGCCTTCAAGCTTGAGCCAGCCGGTCGGTTCGCGTGGCGTGCGCGGGCCCAAGGCCGCTTCGCCGAACAGGTAGCGCCGCGTTTGCGACGCTTCGATATCGCGCAAGCCGTCCGGCACGCCGCTGTACAGCACCTGGCCACCGCGTTCCCCGGCCAGTGGGCCGACGTCGACGATCCAGTCGGCCTGGCGGATCACGTCCAGCGCGTGCTCGACGACGAACAGCGAGTTGCCGGCCGATTTCAGTTGCGCCAGTGCGTCGAGCAGCGCTTCGGCGTCGGCCGGATGCAGGCCGGCCGACGGTTCATCGAGCACGTAGACGACGCCGAACAGGCTGGAACGCACTTGCGTGGCCAGGCGCAGGCGCTGCAGCTCGCCCGGCGACAGGCTCGGCGTGCTGCGATCGAGTGCCAGATAGCCGAGGCCCAGGGCCAGCAGCACCTCGATGCGCGCCGACAGGTCGTCGGCAATGCGCCGGCGCACGATCAGCTGCTCGGCGTGCAAGCCTTTCTCGACCTTGCTCGTCGCGTGGGTGTACGGCGCCAGCAGCTCGGCCAGGCGCGCCAGCGGCAGGCGCGAGAGTTCGGCGATGTCCATGCCGGCGAACGTCACCGACAGCGACTCGCGCCGCAGGCGCTTGCCTTCGCATTCCGGACACGCGGTGCTGACCATGTAGCGCGCAACGCGCTTTTTCATCGACGCGCTTTCGGTATTGGCAAAGGTCTGCATCACATAGCGGCGCACGCCGGTGAACGTGCCCTGGTAGCTGGGCGTGTCCTTGCGCTTGAGCGCGGCGCGGGTTTCTGCAGGCGTCAGGCCACCGTACACGGGCACGCTCGGGCTTTCCTCGGTATACAGAATCCAGTCGCGGTCTTTCTTCGGCAGGTCGCGCCACGGGGTGTCGACGTCGTAGCCCAGCGTCACCAGAATGTCGCGCAGGTTCTGGCCGTGCCAGGCCGGCGGCCAGGCGGCAATCGCCCGTTCGCGGATCGTCAGGCTGTCGTCCGGGACCATCGATTGCTCGGTCACCTCAAACACGCGCCCCATGCCCGAACAGCGCGGGCACGCGCCCTGCGGCGTATTCGGCGAAAACGATTCGGCGTACAGCAGCTCTTGCCCGGCGGGATAATCGCCGGCACGCGAATACAGCATGCGCAGCGAATTGGACAGCGTGCTGACGCTGCCGACCGACGAGCGGGCCGTGGGCGTGCCGCGCTGCTGCTGCAGCGCGACGGCTGGCGGCAAGCCTTCGATCGTGTCGACCTCGGGCACCGGCATCTGGTGGAACAGGCGCCGCGCGTAGGGCGAAACCGATTCGAGGTAGCGGCGCTGGGCCTCGGCGTACAGCGTGCCGAAGGCGAGCGACGATTTACCCGAGCCCGACACGCCAGTAAATACGACGAGTTGCCCGCGCGGGATATCGAGGCTGACGTTTTTCAGATTGTGTTCGCGGGCGCCGCGGACATGGACGAAGCCGTCTTCGGCAGCGTTCTGGGGGGTGGTTTTCTTGCTGGGCATCTGCCCTCCGGCGTGAATAGCGATCCAGCATTGAACGACGGCGGGCAAACGGTGTCGGTGCGCTTGTCAACAATGGCGCATTCAACGTTAGCTGTTGATGACGCCGATTGCGATAATCAGCAATTGTTCTGCGGAACTAACCCGGCTGCCGTCCAGTGCCCAGCGCCAACCCAGATAATTGGGCAAATAGCGTGACGCAACACCACGAAAGCCCGAAAGCCAGTTCTTGAAGCGCTGGTGATAGGCATTCACGTTCTGTACGTGGATGGCGCGGCTGCCCGAATGGCGGACCCTGACGCCAGCGCGCAGGTTGACCGCCTCGTGCGCGATCCGGTGCTTGCGTGCAAAGGCGCGATAGGCGCGATGGCCGTCGCTGACCAGCAGCGCCTGCGGATCGAGCCGGGGCAGCAGATCGCGCTCGAGTTGGGCCGCGGTCAGTGCACCGCGGCCGGTAACGGCATCGACCGTGCGCCCGTTGCGGTCGCGCGCCACCAGGATGCAGTCGAGCTGCGTTGAAATGCCACGCACGCTGGATCGCCCGCCGCGCCGGCGTGGCGGGCGATCCAGCGTGCGCGATCCTTTTTGTGATTCGAGCAGGAACGTTTCGTCAGCCTCGACGATGCCATTCAGGGATGCAGGCCGGTCGAACTTCACCCAATCGAGGAAGCGGTGACGCCATCGGAAGGCGGTATTGCGATGCACGCCAACCCGATCTGCGCCCTTGCGCACTGACAGTGAGTCAAGCAGCACCTGGGAATACGCGAGCCACTTGGCCTTGAGCCTGAGCCGTGCCAGCGGTGTGCCGCTCAGGTCATTGAATGTGCGCCCACAGGCGCAGCAGCGAAAGCGCTGCAGGTCGTTGGCGAAGCCGTGCCGGTGGCAGCGCCCGTTGCCACAGCGGGGACAGCAGCGGCCAGGCGCTCTGGCCTGGGCGATCAGCGCCACCACCTGATCGAGACCGACCGCAGGATGCAAGGCATCGAGCACTTGCCGGCGCTGCGGCTGATTCAGCGATGGCAGCCTGGCGAACCAGCTCTTGAAACGTGGCGCTTTCATGATCGATTCCTGGTGTTGGGGACAGGGGTTCGACCACCGGGCTGCTCATCAGTTCAAAGTTAACCTCTATTTAACGTTGACTGCGCCTCAACAATTGACGGGCGAATGGCGCGCGATCAGGCCCGTGGCGGCGTGCGCACGGTCGGCAACAGCCGGTGCGCTGCACGCGCGCCGGTGTCTTTCAGCCGCTGCAGGCGCGTCGGCGGCGTTAACCGGTCCAGTCGCCGGGCAAAATGACTGATCCCGGGCAGTTCCACACCGAACAGTTGCTGGCGCTGCGGGGACGCGGCGAACTGCGCCAGATCGGCTGGCGCGGCATTGCGATGCGACTTCATCCAGAAATGTCCGTAGGTATAGATCAGAGAGGTACGTACATGCGGGGACCGGTTGTCCTCGGCCATGTGAAGCACGTGCGTGTTGAACAGCACGGCGTCGCCGGCGCGCGGCACGATACGCGCCACGGCCGCCGATCCGGACAGTGTCGCCCGGTGCGGATTGACGTGGTGCGGCGGAAAGTGCTGGCTGCCGGGGATGAATGCCAGGCAGCCCTGGTCGGGCGTCAAGTCCTCGAAAAACACATGCAGCTTGATCAGTAGATTCGGTGTGTGGGCATGGTTCACGCCGAGCACATTGGCCAGATCGGAATGAAAGGGGCTGGTGAAGGTCGGTCCCGGATAGAACAGCCGCGCACTGGTTTCGTTGAGCGCCAGGTCTTCCCCCACGGTCATGCGCAGCAGCGGCAGCAAGGCCGGCAGATCCACCAGATCGACAAAAACCGGATCGGCATCGAGAATGCTTGGCAGGTCGACAAAACGGGCCCCGTCAGCGCGCTGTTGCTCGATGAATGCGCTGCTGCGCTCGCGCGCGCCGGCGAACGCACCGCGCACGCGTTCGGTCATCGCCGGTGCCAGAAGACCGGGCAGATGAACGAAGCCCTGCGTGTCGAATTGCAGTTTTAAATCAAGAAGATGGTCAGCGCTATACATGGGTCTGGTGTGAAGAAGGAAGCGGCCGTCGGCGCCGGCCATACAGGGTGTCGTACTGCGTCACCATCGTATCGACGCAAAAATGTGCCTGGACACGCGCCCGGCCCGCCGCGCCATGGCGCCCGGCCAGCGCCGGATCGGCGATATAGACGCCGATGGCGCCGGCGAGCGAGTGCGGATCGGCCGGATCGGATAACAGGCCGGTCTGCCCGTCCAGCACCAGCTGCGGCACTCCGCCAACCCTGCTTGCAACCACCGGCAGTCCGGTCGCCATCGCCTCCATGATCGTCACCGGCGTGCCTTCGGACAGCGAAGGCAGCACGAACACGGAAAAGCTGCGCATGATCTGCGCCACATCGTCGCGTGCGCCGGGCAGCCAGACCTGGTGCCCCCACGCCTCGCGGGCGATGCGTTCACGCAGGGCCGGCAGCAGCGGACCGTCGCCGACGATCGCCAGGCGCAGGTTGGCCTGTTGCAGGGGGAATGTGGCCAGCAGCAGGGCAAAAGCGTCGAGCAAACCGTCATGGTTCTTGATGCGGTCGATCCGGCCGACCGTGCCGATCCAGATCGTCGGAGGCGCGCCTGGCTGAACTGCTGACACGGGGCCAGGCGTGAAGTGCGCCGTGTCGACGCCATTGGCGATCAGGCGGATCTTGTGCTGCGGCACACCGACGGTATGACGCAACCAGACGCCCAGGTCGGCCGATACAGGAACGAACGTGTCGACGAACGGCGCGAGCAGGCGCCGGAGCGTGTTGTACTTGCGATGCCTGCCGCTCATTTCAACGCTGTCGCGGCCGTGCTCGGCGTGGATGCGAAGCGGCACGCCGGCCAGCCAGGCGGTCAGGCCATACTCGATCGTACTGATGTTGTAAGTGTGCAGCACGGCGGGATGCAGCCGGCGCAGCAGCGTCCACAATGCGCGGTGCGACGAGAGGCTCTGCCCCGGCTGCTTGTCGAGCGTATGGAACTGGACGTCCGGCCTGTGCACGAGATTGGCGTAGTCCGTATGGCCTGCCAGGCAAATCACCGCGTGCCGGTAGTGCTGCGCCGGCATGCGGTTGATGCATTGCGCCAGCAGCGTCTGCAGCCCGCCGACCTCGAAGCGGTACAGCACATGGACGACGAGCGGGACCGCCGGATCGGCCTCAGTGCAGGTCACGAATGGCATCCGCTTTGCAGGCCGCCGGACGCGCCAGCGGCAATGGGCGCATGGCCGCGTTGTGGAACAACCGGATCTGGCCGCGCGTCGTCTCGTCCCAGCCGAAGTCTTGCGCATAGGCGCGCGTGGCCGCATAGTCCGGGTAACTGGCGCGCAAGCGTCGTACGCCATCGGCCACGCCCTGCGCTGTCAGCGTGTCCATCAGCACGCCGGCCGCCGGCGCGCGTACGACCTCCGGCGTGCCCCAGACGTTGCTGGCGACGACAGGGGTGCCGCACGCCATGGCTTCGAGCAGGACATTGGCCCACCCTTCGCGGCTCGACGCCAGGACGAGCGCGTCCGCCGCACCGTAATACTGACGCAGGACGTCCTGCGTCAGTGGCCCGAGGAAGGTGACCCGCTCGGCAACACCAAGGGCTCTGGCCAGCGCTTCGAGCCTGCCCTGCTCCGGCCCGCTACCGGCGATCATCAGGCGCACGCCGGCCAGTTGCGGCAGCGCCTGGATGACGAGGTGGTGTCCCTTGCGGGGATCGAGGTAACCGACCGACAGCAGGGTGAACCCTTCCATGCCCAGGTCCCGGCGTGTTTCGTCGCGGCTGACGGGCTTGAACAACTGCAGGTCGACGCCATTGCGCAGGGTCGTGATGCGCCGGGCATCGGCACCGCACCTGATCATCTCGGTTCTGAGCGCTTCACAGACGGTGATGACCTCTGCTGCCTGCGCGGCCGCCCACAGGATCATGCGCCGGGGGATGGGATAACGGAGAATCAGATTGATGTCGGTGCCCAGCGCCGAGATGACGACCGGCTTGTTGAAATACTTGCCGAGCAGTGCAGCGGCGACACCGTCGGGATAGAAATAATGGGCATCGATGACATCGAAGTCATACCCTTCGTCGAGCAGACGGCCGATGACGCCTTTGGCCGCGCAGGCAAGACTCATCGGCGCAAGATGCATGCCGATCTTGGGCAGCACGGCAAAACGCGGGTGGTGCACGTCCACGCCAATGCGCGTTTCGGTCTTCGGCGCCCTGGCCAGCACGCTGTAGCCGCCAAACACCTCGCCGCTGAATGGAAACCAGGGAACCGGCGCCACGACCTTCGCGGCGATCTGGCCTGTCTCGAGCTGATGCCGTAACGTCGTTTCGGTAAAAATCCCGTGGTGTGGCTTGGCGGCGTTGGGAAACAATGTGCTGAAGGTCAGGATTTTCATGATCACGTATTCGGCACCAGCGCAGGACGGCTGATGCAACGGCAATCAGGAATTTTCTCACCCGCTTAGAATTGTTTCAATAATTATATTTACTTTTAGAAAAGTTTTTATTGTAACTATCCATGCACGTGGGATGGATGCGACACCAGCGTTTCCAGCGCCGCGCACAAGCCATCGATTCCGGGCCCTTTTGCCTGCGACATTGCGATCTCGGCGCACCGACGGGTGTATCTGTCATTGTCGATCAGTGTCGAGAGTGCATCCCCCATGCGGCGCGCTGTCACCTTCGTCGCATGCAGGCTCACGCCTGCCCCCAGCGCCACCACCCGCGCCGCATTATCGAACTGATCGTGCGCGAGCGGCACCACCAGTTGCGGCGTGCCGGCACGCAGCGCTTCGGCCGTCGTGCCGATGCCGCCGTGGTGCACCAGTGCTGCGACGTGAGGCAGCAAGGCCTTGAGCGGCACATAGTCTTGCCAGCAAATGGATGGTGGCAGCGAGCCGGGCAGCTGCTCGCGGTGGGGCGTGAGGAAAATCGCCCGCAGGCCCAGCTGCGCGACCGCTTGCGCCGCCGCTTCGAAATAGCGCCCTGCCTGCCGGTTACCCGTGCCTGGCGTGAACACGACTGGCGGCGCGCCGGCAGCGAGAAATGTCCGCAGCGTGGCGCTTGGCGCCGCGTCCGGGTCGGGATCGTACAGCGGAAAGCCCGCCTGATACAGCGGCTGCGGCCAGTCCGGCACGGGCGCGGCATACCAGTCGGGAAACAGCGCCAGCGACAGGTCGGGAATGGTCTGGATGTAGTCGATCAGGCTGCGCACGCGGGACAATCCCCGCTCTTCACGCGCCGCGTTCAGGCCGGGCAAGGCGACCGGATCGATGAAGCGTGCGGCAAGCGTGCGCCACAGCCAGCGACGCACGCCATGCGGCACCCAGGTGGGCACCGGCCAGGGCCCCAGCAGCAGCGGATCGTGTACGGTAGGAAGGTTCGACGGCGCCAGCCAGGTCGCTGCAATGCGCAGGCCAGGCCGGTTGTGGCGGCAAATATCTGCTTCGGGCAGGGCCAGCGGATGCACGAGCAGCAAGGTATCCTTGCCGCTGTCGAGCGCCGCCACCATGGCAGGCAGTTGCGCCATTGCCGGTCGCGTTGCGTCCCACACCACGGCCAGGCCACGGGTGGGATGCCACAGGTCGGGATGATCGAGCACGGCCGGATCGGCCGGCAATCCGTGAAAGGTCAGGCCAGCCGCATCGACATACAGCGCATGCAACTCGGGGCCCAGAAAATCAACGCGGTGCCCGCGCTCGCGCAGGGCCCGCCCGATCCACAGGAACGGGAACAGGTCCCCGGCCGAGCCCATCGTCACCAGGATTACATGCATGGGCCCGCCCTTCCTGAAATTAGAAGGTCAGCGTGCCTTCAATGGAATCATCCAGCGTCTTGCCGAGCACGGCGCCGATCGCCATTTTTGCGCCGGCGACGATACCGCCGTGCTTGTTGTCCCAATAGTAACCGGACTTCGGGGTCACCTTGATCACGATGATGCGCGGGTCGTCCTCGCCTTCGGTAAACCACGTTTTCAGCAGCGGCTCCCACAGTTGCTTGATGCGGGCCTTGTCCTGCGAGACTTCGGCGTGGCCGTCGAGTTCGAGAAATGCGGCGTTTTCGCCTGACTGGAAGAACAGTTTGACGGTCGGATTGGCCTGCAGTTCCTGGTTCGTGTGGCTGTCGATCGCGCCCAGGTACCAGATGGCGCCGTTCTCGTCGGTCTCGCGCACGCTCATCGGGCGCACGCCGCGGCTGTCGCCAGTGCCGCCGCCGGTGATGAAGAAGCCGGTTTCGGCATCGTCGATGATGTCCTTGATGCGTTCGATGGCGTCAAGCCCTGCCAGATCGCGGCGGTTTTCTTCGGGCTGGTTGCGGTTGATGGAATCCATGGTCGTCTCCTGTTAGCGAAGGCCGTGTGGCCGATGAGACAACTGTAACGTCATCCGCCGCGGCGGTATGTGGGCCGACGAACGTATGGAAGCACATGTCCCCGCTGACGGGTCAAAGCGGGGACGCCCTGTCCGTCACAGGAAACGGTCAAGGATCTTGCGGCTGTGCTTGTCGATCTTGAACATGTCGCGCACCAAAAAGTTGATGCCGTGGCTGTCGGCCACCAGCAGCGACGCTTCGCCGATACGGCGAATATCTTCGTCGAGCTTGAGCACGAACTCGGTATCGCCCCGGTCGGTCGTCACGTACCACGTGCACGGCGTGGCAAAGCTCGACACATCCTTGATATTGATGATCTCGGGGATGAACTCGCGCCCGCCGATTTCATCGCTGACGAGCGTGCGGATATCCTCGGGCATCGTGGCCAGATCGTCGATCCACGCGACTTCCTTGCCGCCGTCGCGCACGAGCGAAATGCCCCTGGTCGGCGCCTGGATCGGGAAGGCGCGCACGGGCGTGATGCCCACGTATTCTTCGCCGGTCTCTAATGTGATCACCAGCTTGCCGAAGCTGTCGCGGCGCAGCTGGAACGGGGTGGTCGAAACAGTACTCATCATGCGTCCTTGTCGTCCAGGTCCTGGTCCACGTTGCGCGCTTGCGCTTCGTACAGGCGGTGATACGCGCCTTCGCGCGCCATCAGGTCATCGTGGCTGCCCTCTTCCACCACCACGCCACGGTCGAGCACAATCAGGCGGTCGGCGCGGTGCAGCGTCGACAGGCGGTGGGCAATGGCAATGGTCGTGCGGCCCTGCACCAGATTGTCGAGCGCCTTCTGGATTTCTTTCTCGGTTTCCGAGTCCACCGACGAGGTTGCCTCATCCATGATCAGGATCGGCGGATCGATCAAGAGTGCGCGCGCAATCGAAATGCGCTGGCGCTCACCGCCCGACAGGCCCTGGCCGCGCTCGCCAACCATCGAATCGTAGCCCTGCGGCAGGCGCAGGATGAACTCGTGCGCATGCGCTGCCCGGGCCGACGCGATGATGTCTTCGCGCGAGGCATCCGGCTTACCGTAGGCGATGTTCTCGGCAATGGTGCCGAAGAACAGGAACGGTTCCTGCAGCACCAGGCCGATATTGCGGCGGTAATCGGCGACGGCGAACGAACGGATATCCTTGCCGTCGAGCAGGATCGCGCCTTCGGACACATCGTAGAAGCGGCAGATCAGATTGACCAGCGTGCTCTTGCCCGAGCCGCTGTGACCGACCAGGCCGACCATTTCGCCGGCCTTGATGTTCAGCGAAATGCCGCGGTTCACAGCCCGGTTACCGTAGCGGAAACCGACTTCGCGCAGCTCGATATTGCCCTCGACCTTGGTGACCTTCACCGGGTTGACCGGATCGGGCACGCTCGAGACGTGATCGAGAATGTCGAAGATGCGCTTGGCGGCCGAGGCCGACTTTTGCGTGACCGACACGATGCGGCTCATCGAATCGAGACGCACATAGAAGCGCCCACTGTAGGCGATGAATGCGGTCAGCGTACCGACCGTGATGTCGCCGCGCGAGACCTGCCAGATACCGAAGCACCAGATCACCAGCAGGCCCAGCTCGGTCAGGAACGACACGCTCGGCGAGAACAGCGACCATACGCGGTTGAGCTTATCGTTGACGTTCAGATTGTGCCGGTTGGCTTCGCGGAAACGGGCCGCTTCGCGCTTCTCTTGCGCAAAGGCTTTCACGACGCGGATGCCCGGAATCGTATCGGCCAGCACATTGGTCACCTCGCCCCAGACGCGGTCGATCTTTTCAAAGCCGGTGCGCAGTTTGTCGCGCACCAGGTGGATCATCCAGGCGATGAACGGCAGCGGCGCCAGCGTCACGAGGGCCAGCCACGGATTGATCGAGAACAGGATCACACCGGTCATGATGATCATCAGGACGTCGGACAGGAAGTCCAGCAGGTGCAGCGACAGGAACACGCAGATGCGGTCGGAGCCACTGCCGATGCGCGCCATCAGGTCGCCCGTGCGCTTGCCGCCGAAAAATTCGAGCGACAGGCGCATCAGATGCTCGTAGGTAGTCGAGCGCAGGTCGGCGCCGATGCGCTCGGACGCCAGCGCCAGCACATAGGTCTTGGCCCAGCCCAGCGCCCAGGCCAGCACGGCCGAGGCGAGCAAGCCGCCCATATACATATACACGAGGCTCGTGTCGATCTGCTGCCCGTTCTGGTACGGAATCAGGACGTTGTCCATCAGCGGCATCGTCAAATACGGCGGAATCATGTGTGCGCCGGTCGAGCCCAGCATCAGCAGGAAGCCCAGGAACAACTGCCCCTGATACGGTTTGGCGAAACGCCACAGGCGGAACAGCGTCCAGGTCGACGGCGGCGTGTGCAGGACTTTTTCGCAGATCGGGCAATCGTCCTGATCGGCGTCGAGGGGCGCCTTGCAACTTGGACAAGTGTGCTGCTCGGGCGGCTGGATGGCCACGCCCGTCAGCGCGCTTTCCATCTGATCCTGGAACTGGTCAGCCACGCGCACGGCGTGCAGGTTCTGGCCCAGCGTGAAGCGCCAGCTGGCCAGGAGGCCATGCGCATCGGTCAGTTCGAGATGCCCGACGCCGGCGTGGTCGTGATGGCGCAGCGCCAGTCCTTCGCGGTACGGCCAGTCGCGCCACGCCGTTTCGCCCGGCGCGCGCGCCAGCAGACGCCGGTCTGTGACGAGAACTAATCCTTTTGAGAAATGTAATTTCGCATCGAGGTCAACCTCCACGCTGCTTAAAACGTTTTCCCCTGGTGCAAGCTGTTTCGCAACATCATTTTGCCAGTGATCAGGCAAGAAATTGGCGGCTACTGCCAGCGAAGACGGACTGGCAAATTGTTGTGTTGTCATGGTTTGCGCCCGAAACGGGCTTTAATTCGGCAAAGATTCGGTATGGGTAAAGCGTGTGGCTATTGTTTTTATGCCAAGCAGCAAACGCTCTACAGAGCGCTAGAACGTTTTTGGGCTGGGTTTGGATGACACGAAATGTGTTTTGGTGAAAATATTGCGGCTAAGTAAAAGCCGCAACTGGATCAGATCAGCGCGTGATGTGCGCTGCGATTGGCGGCCTTTCGCTAACGTAGTGACACCTCAGGCATACAAGGAAAAGTCGCCGGTGTGGGAGTAGCGCCAGGTGACCAACGTATTTACATGACGAAAAAGAACGACATCAAATTCCTGCGCATCAATTATCTGGCGGGACCAAACATCTGGACCTATCGGCCCGTGATCGAGGCCTGGCTCGACATCGGCGAACTGGAAGACTATCCCTCGAATCTGCTCCCCGGGTTCACGACGCGCCTGACCACCTGGCTGCCGGGCCTGATCGAGCACCACTGCGGCGTCGGCTACCACGGCGGCTTCATCGAGCGCCTGAACGAAGGCACCTGGGCCGGCCACATCCTCGAGCACGTCGTGCTTGAAGTGCAAAGCCTGGCCGGCATGAAGACCGGCTTCGGCAAGACCCGCTCCACCGGCGAGCATGGCGTCTACAAGATGGCCTACCGCACGCGGGACAACGTCGTCGGCCGCGCCGCGCTCGACGTCAGCCATCGCCTGATGATGGCCGCGATCAATGACGAGCCGTTCGACCTGCCCGCCGCCATTGCGCGCCTGACCGACATGGTCGACCGCCTGTGCCTGGGCCCGTCGACTGCGCACATCGTGGACGCCGCCACCGACCGCCGCATCCCGTCGATCCGCCTGACCGACGGCAATCTGGTGCAACTGGGTTACGGCGCCGCGCAGCGCCGCATCTGGACCGCCGAGACCGACCGCACCAGCGCGATTGCCGAAGGCATCGCCAGCGACAAGGACATGACCAAGAACCTGCTCGCCTCGTGCGGCGTGCCGGTGCCCGAAGGCGCCATCGCGCGCAGCGCCGACGCAGCCTGGGAAGAAGCGGCCGACATCGGCCTGCCCGTGGTCGTCAAGCCGATCGACGCCAATCACGGCCGCGGCGTCTCGCTGAACCTGAATACCGAAGCCGAAGTGCGCGCCGCTTACCTGATTGCATCCGAAGAAGGCGACAGCCGCTCGGTGCTGGTCGAGCGCTTCATCACGGGCAGCGAGCACCGCCTGCTGGTCGTCGGCCGCAAAGTGGTTGCCGTCGCGCGCGGCGAATCGCTGTGGGTCACGGGCGACGGCCGCCAGAACGTGGCCGAGCTGTGCGACAGCCAGATCAATATCGACCCGCGCCGCGGCGAAAGCGAAGAATTTCCGCTCAGCCCCGTCGAGCCGCGCAAGAGCGAAGAAAACCAGTTGCAGCTCAAGCGCCAGGGCCTCACGCCCGACACGGTGCCGCCGGCCGGCCAGAAGGTGCTGATCCAGATGAACGGCAACGTCGCCGACGACGTCACCGACCAGCTCCACCCGGAGGTCGCGCACGCCGCAGCGCTGGCCGCCCGCATCGTCGGTCTGGACATCGCCGGCATCGACCTGGTGTGCGAAGACATCAGCCGCCCACTGGCCGAACAACGCGGCGCGATCATCGAAGTGAACGCTAGCCCGGGCCTGCTGGCCCACACCAAGCCGGCCAGCGGCACCGCACGCAACGTCGGCAAGGACATCATCGAGCACCTGTTCGCGCCGGACGACACGGCGCGCATCCCGGTGGTCGGCGTCACGGGCTCGCTCGGCTGCAGCCTGATCACGCGCCTGATCGGCTGCCTGGTCAACATCACCGGCAAAGAGGTCGGCGTGGCCAACGGCGAAGGCCTGTACCTGAATGCGCGCGTGATCTCGAACCGCGACAGTACGGGCGTCGAAGCCGGCCAGCGCATCCTGATCAACCGCAATGTGCAGACGGCGGTGTTCGAATCGAACGCCCGCTCGATCCTGCAGGACGGCCTGCCATACGACCGCTGCACTGTGGGCGTCGTGACCGACATGGCGGGTCTGGCCGACCTGGCAGAATTCCATATCCACGACGACGACGCACTGCGCAACGTGATCCGCACCCAGGTCGACGTGATCCTGCCGGACGGCGTGGCCGTGCTCAACGCTGCCAACGAGCAGGTTGCGGCGCTGGCCGAGTTGTGCGACGGCGGCGTGATCTTCTACGCCTTCGACGAACACCATGCGGTGCTGGCAGCGCACCGCGCGGCGGGCGAGCGCATCGTGTTCGTCCGTGACGGGCGCATCATGCTGGCCGAAGGCGACGCGGAAACGCGCCTGAACACGCTGGACACGATGAAGCCGTCGACCGTGAAGTACCCCGAAAACGTGCTGGCAGCAGTGGCGGCGGCGTGGGCGCTTGGCGTGCCGAGCGACCTGCTGTGCGGCGGCCTGCGCGCCTTCGACGCGACACCAAAACAAACGACACATTGAATGACACTGCCCGGCAATCTGCCGGGCCTGGTGCCCGCCCCCGCGCATGTGCGCGCGGCGCGCGGCCCGCGAAAGGAATGACGGTTTATGGAAGTATCTCGCGTACGGGCCCTGCGTGGCCCCAATCTCTGGAGCCACCACACCTCGGTCGAGGCGATCGTGACGTGCACGCCTGAGGAAGAATCGATCGGCGAGCTGCCCGGTTTCGAATCGCGCCTGCGCGTGCGCTTCCCGCAGATCGGCGGCCTGCAGCCGTTCGGCCACTATGAAACGATCCCGCTGGCCCACGTGCTCGAACTGGTCGCGCTGCACCTGCAGGCCGAAGCCGGCTGCCCGGTGACATTCAGCCGCACCACCGCCACGCTGGAAACCGGCACCTACCAGGTGGTCGTCGAATACAGCGAAGAAGACGTCGGCCGCCAGGCCCTCGAACTGGCGCAGCAACTGATCGAAGCGGCCCGCAACGACACCCCGTTCGACGTGCCCGCCGCGCTGGCGCAACTGCGCGCGACGGACGAAGACGTGCGTCTGGGACCGTCGACCGGCTCGATCGTGCAGGCCGCCGTGGCCCGCAACATCCCGTTTCGCCGCCTGACCGAAGGCAGCATGGTCATGTTCGGCTGGGGCAGCCGCGCGCGCCGCATCCAGGCCGCCGAGATCGACGCCACCGGCGCGATTGCCGAATCGATCGCGCAAGACAAGGAACTGACCAAGAAGCTGCTCGACGCGGCCGGCGTGCCGGTGCCGCAGGGCCGCGGCGTCTCCGACCCCGATGACGCCTGGGCCGCCGCCATGGAAATCGGCCTGCCGGTGGTGATCAAGCCAAAGGACGGCAACCAGGGCAAGGGCGTGACGGTCAACGTCACCACCCGCGAACAACTCGACGCCGGCTTCAAGGCCGCCAGCGAATTCCGCGACGACATCCTGGTCGAACGCTACCTGCCGGGCCACGACTACCGCCTGCTGGTGGTGGGCGACAAGCTGGTGGCCGCCGCGCGCCGCGAACCGCCGCAGGTGGTGGGCGACGGCGAGCGCAGCGTGCGCGAGCTGGTCGAACAGGTCAATCTGGACCCGCGCCGCGGCGACGGCCACGGCACATCGCTGACCAAGATCCGCTTCGACGACATCGCCATCGGCACGCTGGCCCAGAACGGCCTGACGCCGGACTCGGTACCCGCCATCGGCCAGCGCGTCGTCCTGCGCAATAACGCGAACCTGTCCACCGGCGGCTCGGCCACCGACGTCACCGACGACGTGCACCCGGAAGTCGCGGCGCGCGCCGTCGCTGCCGCCCACATGATCGGCCTGGATATCTGCGGCGTCGACCTGGTCTGCGACAGCGTCCTCAAACCGATTGAGGACCAGAACGGCGGCATCGTCGAAGTCAACGCCGCACCGGGCCTGCGCATGCACCTGGCGCCATCGTTCGGCAAACCGCGCCCGATCGGCGAGGCGATCGTCGACACGCTGTTCAAGGACGGCGACGATGGCCGCATCCCGATCGTGGCCGTTACCGGCACGAACGGCAAGACGACCACCGTGCGCCTGATCGCACACCTGCTCACGGCGTCCGGCCTGCGCACCGGCATGACCAACACCGACGGCGTCTACATCGAAGGCCGCCGCATCGAAAGCGGCGACTGCAGCGGCCCGCGCAGCGCGCGCAACGTGCTGCTGCACCCCGACGTCGACGCCGCCGTGTTCGAAACGGCGCGCGGCGGCCTGCTGCGCGAAGGCCTGGCCTACGACAAGTGCCAGGTCGCGGTGGTAACCAATATCGGCTCGGGCGACCACCTTGGCCTGAACTACATCACCACGCTCGAAGACCTGGCGGTGCTCAAGCGTGTGATCGTGCAGAACGTGGCGGTGGGCGGCATGGCGGTACTCAACGCTGCCGATCCGACCGTGGCGGCGATGGCCGAAAGAACGCGCGGCGACGTCACCTTCTTCGCGCAGGACGTGGGCAATCCCGTCATGGCGATGCACCGCGCCCAGGGCCGCCGCGTCGTCTTCGTCGAAGAAGGCTACCTGGTGGCGGCGCAAGAGTCCTTCATCGAACGCATCGACCTGCGGGAAGTGCCGATCACGCGCGGTGGCGTGGTGGGCTTCCAGGTCGAGAACGTGATGGCGTCGGTGGCCGCCGCCTGGGGCGTGGGCACGTCGTGGGATGCGATCCGCCTGGGCCTGAAGACCTTTGTCGGCGAGAGCGACAATGCACCGGGACGCTTCAACGTGTTCGACTACAAGGGCGCGACAGTAATCGCCGACTACGGCCACAACCCGGATGCGATCGCTGCGCTGGTCAATGCGGTCGAGAGCATGCCCGCCAAGCGCCGCTCGGTGGTGATCAGCGGCGCCGGCGACCGGCGCGATCAGGACATCACGCAGCAGACCGAAATCCTGGGCGCGGCGTTCGACGACGTGCTGCTGTACCAGGACCAGTGCCAGCGTGGCCGCGCCGACGGCGAAGTCATTGCACTGCTGCGCGCGGGACTGAGCAACGCGACCCGTACGGGACACGTCGAAGAAATCAATGGCGAATTCGTGGCGATTGATCGGGCGCTCTCGCGCCTGGAAGATGGGGACTTGTGCCTGATCCTGATCGACCAGGTTGACGAGGCGCTGGCGCATATTACGGCGCGGGTCAAGGCAGCGAGCTGAGTATCGGTGCTGTGTTACCGGGGACGGGCGGCGACGCGGTATGCTGCGTCGATGAATAGCCTGTCCCCGTCATCCCTCCCTGCCCTGCCCAGGGCCAGTGCCTGGCCGCTGGTACGGGCATTGTTCAAGCGGCCTGCGCGGCCGTCAGCGCAACCGGTCCAGGCCAGTTATCGGCTGGACCGGCTCGATGCGGATCACGTGCGGCGCTACCGCGATGCGTTCGACTTCCCGCCTGGGCGTGTGCCACTGACCTACCTTTACCTGCTGGCGCAGCGCGCGCAACTGGCGACGATGCTTGATCGGGCGATGCCGTTTCGGATTGTCGGGTTGATTCATGTGTCGAATGATCTCGCAATGCATTGCGAGGTACGCACTGATGCGCCGCTGGTGCTCGTGACGACATTGTCGATGCTGGAACCAGGGGCCAATGGGGCCGTCGAATGCGTGCTGGAGACAGTGGCAAGCGCTGATGGGCAGACGGTCTTCACCTGCACCAGTCGGTACCTGATCAAACGCGGGCAACGCGCCAAGCATGCGCCCGCAACGCCGACGGTCGCACCGGTGGGTGACGTCGTCGGAGAATGGGTCGTAGCTGCCAATGCGGGGCGACGCTATGCGGCCTTGTCCGGCGACTGGAATCCGATTCATCTGTGGCGATGGAGTGCGCGGCTGATGGGGATGCACGCACCAATCATCCATGGCATGGAAACCATGGCACGCGTCTGCGCGGCGTTCGAGCAATCGACCAATCGTCGCGTCACCAGTCTGACCTGCCGCTTCAAGCGCGCCGTGCCGCTGGGTGCTTCGGCAACTTTGCTGGCCTGCGAAGCCCCCGGCAGTTTTGTCGTGCTGTGCAGCGGTCGCGTGGCCGTCGAAGGCACGCTTGACTACGCGTGATGTCGCGCGACCCGCAAAAAGCCGGGGTCAGGTCTGACATTCGGACACGATCTCGACAGTAAAGCAGTCGGAACTAGCTGACACAGCGCCGTGCTGATCAGGAAAATGCACCAATGGAAGTGGCTAAGGCTGAGGTCGTGTCCGAATGTCAGACCTGACCCCGGCTATGACCCCGGCTGTGCCGCGGACACAGCGCCGTGCTGATCAGGAAAATGCACCAATGGAAGTGGCTAAGGCTGAGGTCGTGTCCGAATGTCAGACCTGACCCCGGCTATGACCCCGGCTGTGCCGCGCGCGCAGCATCAATCGCGGTAAAATACGCAGCTCTGGCCAGCCTCTGCCTCGCCGTACCCAATCCGAAGAAATGACCACCGTTCCCACTGAAATCAACGCCGCAGCCGTCAAGAACAGCGCGACCGACAAGCACACCCCGATGATGCAGCAATACCTGCGCATCAAGGCCGACTACCCCGACATGCTGGTGTTCTACCGCATGGGCGACTTCTACGAACTGTTTTTTGACGATGCCGAAAAAGCCTCGCGCGTGCTGGGCATCACGCTGACCGCGCGTGGCAAGTCCGAGGGCAATCCGATCAAGATGGCCGGTGTGCCGTTCCACTCGCTCGATGGCTATCTGGCCAAGCTGGTGAAACTGGGCGAGTCGTGCGCGATCTGCGAGCAGATCGGCGATCCGGCGCTGTCGAAAGGCCCGGTCGAACGCAAGGTGCTGCGCGTCGTCACGCCCGGTACGTTGACCGATTCCGACCTGCTGCCCGAAAAAGCCGAGCGCCCTCTTCTCGCCCTGTGCCTGCAAACCCAGCGCAAGACCGTCACCGCGGGTCTGGCCTGGCTGTCGCTGGCCAGTGGCAATCTGCGCCTGATGGAATTTTCGGGCGACGCGCGCGCCATCGAGGCGCGTCTGGCGCATGAACTCGAGCGCATCGCGCCGGCCGAAATCCTGCGCGCCGATTGCGGCGACATGTTCGACGATGGCGCATCCACCGTACACACCCAGCGCGTGCCGGAGTGGCATTTCGACGTGGTCAAGGGCCACGGCGCGCTGCTCGAACAGTTGAAGGTCGCCACACTGACCGGCTTTGGCGCCGATGGCCTGGGCGCCGCGTTCGGCGCGGCCGGCGCGCTGCTGCGCTACGCCCAGTCCACGCAGGGTCGCGGGCTGCAGCACGTGCGCGGGCTGGCGTGCGAAAACGAGAATGAATACATCGGCCTTGATGCCGCCACGCGCCGCAACCTGGAACTGACCGAGACCATTCGCGGGCAAGAATCGCCAACGCTGTTTTCGCTGCTCGATGGCTGCCGCACGGCGATGGGTTCGCGCATGCTGCGCCACTGGCTGCACCATGCGCGGCGCGACCAGTCGATAGCGCGCAGCCGTCACCAGTCGATCGCCGCGCTGCTGCAGGCGGACGCCATCGACAACCTGTCGCCGACGCTGGCGCAGGTGCCGGACATCGAGCGCATTACCACGCGAGTGGCCTTGCTCAGTGCGCGCCCGCGCGACCTGGCGAGCCTGCGTGATGGCCTCAAGGCCTTGCCGATGCTGCGCGAACTGGTGGCGCGTTGCTTCGTGCCGGGCGATACGTCGCTGCTGCGCGAGCTGCATGACGACCTGGCCACACCCGCCGACTGCCTCGACCTGCTGGTGCGCGCCGTGCTGGAAGAGCCGAGCGCGATGATCCGCGATGGCGGCGTGTTCGCGCGCGGCTACGATGCCGAACTCGATGAGCTGCAGGCGCTGTCCGAGAATGCCGGCCAGTTCCTGGTCGACCTCGAAACACGCGAGCGCGCCCGTACCGGCATCGCCAACTTGCGCGTCGAGTACAACCGCGTGCACGGCTTCTACATCGAAGTGACCAACGGCCAGGCGACCAAGGTGCCGGACGATTACCGCCGCCGCCAGACGCTGAAGAACTGCGAACGCTACATCACACCCGAACTCAAGGCGTACGAAGACAAAGCCCTGTCGGCGCAGGACCGCGCGCTGGCGCGCGAGAAAATCCTGTACGACGACTTGCTGGCCCAGCTTGCGCCGCACATCGGCGTCCTGCAAACCATCGCGCGCGCGATCGCGCAAGTCGACGTGCTGGTAGCGCTGGCCAGCCACGCGCTGCGCCACAGCTGGTGCGCGCCGCAGCTGGTCGATGCGCCGTGCCTGAACATCGTGGAGGGCCGCCATCCGGTGGTCGAAAATCAGATCGAGCGCTTCATCGCCAACGATTGCCGCTTCTCGAACGAGCGCCGCCTGCTCCTGATCACTGGCCCGAACATGGGCGGTAAATCGACCTTCATGCGCCAGGTCGCGCTGATCACGCTGCTGGCCTATGTCGGCAGCTACGTGCCGGCGGCCGAAGCCACGCTGGGCCCAATCGACCGCATCTTCACGCGCATCGGCGCGAGCGACGACCTGGCCAACGGCCGTTCGACCTTCATGGTCGAGATGACCGAATCGGCCGCAATCCTCAACGGCGCCACCGAGCATTCGCTGGTGCTGATGGATGAAGTCGGGCGCGGCACGTCGACCTTCGATGGCCTGGCGCTGGCGTGGGCCATCGCGCGCCACCTGATCGACACGAGCCGCAGCTTCACGCTGTTCGCGACGCACTATTTCGAGCTGACCCAGTTGCCGGAGTCGTACCCGAGCGCGTACAACGTGCACCTGTCGGCGGTCGAGCACAAGGACAGCATCGTGTTCCTGCATGCGGTGCAGGATGGCCCGGCGTCGCAAAGCTACGGCTTGCAGGTGGCGCAACTGGCTGGCGTGCCGCAACCGGTGATCAAGGCCGCGCGCAAGCACCTGGCGCGCCTGGAGGCGCAGGCCGCAGGTGGCACGCCGCAGCGCGACCTGTTCGCCGCGCCCCTGCCCGAGCACGATATCGACGACACCCCGGCGCCAGCCGTGGCGGAAGTCCAGGATGACGGCTTGCGCGACGCACTGGACGCCATCGATCCGGATGCGCTGACGCCGCGCGAAGCGCTCGAGCGGCTGTACGAGCTGAAACGGCTGGCTGCCTGATGACCATCGCGCGCCCTGTCATTGCCTGCGCTGCGCTGCTGGCGACGCTGCTTGCCTGCGCGCCGCTGGCGGGCCAAGCCAAGGATAAGGACAAGGAAGCGCGCCCCACGCACCGCTTCGCCGTGGTCGGCAACGACGCGCGCGCCGACAGCGACGCGCGCCTGAAGCAGGCGCTGGCCGATTCGTCCGAAAAATCGGTGTCGTTCGTGGTCCTCACGGGCATCAAGGGCGAGAACGAAAGCTGCGGCGACAAGCTGTACCTGCAGCGGCGCGACCTGTTCGAGCATGCGAAGCGGCCCGTGATCGTGTCGCTGTCGGGCAGCGACTGGACTGGCTGCCGTAACTCGGCCAAGCGCACCAATGCGATCGAGCGCCTGAACCGCCTGCGCGAACTGCTCTACGGCGAGCCCGAATCGCTTGGCGCGACGAAGATCCATCTGACGCAGCTGTCGGCCAGTCCGCGTTTTCGCAGCTATGCCGAAAACGCGCACTGGAAGGTGGATAAGGTGCTGTACGCCACCATCAATCTGCCGGCCGCCAACAACCATTTCCTGCCGGCGGCGGGCCGCAACAGTGAATACGAAGACCGGGCGGTGGCCAACCGCTTCTGGCTGAACCGCCTGTTCGCAATGGCGCGCAGCGACAAGGCGCAGGCACTGGTGCTGTTCTCGGAAGGCGCCGTGCGCCCGTTCCATCTCGATCAGCCGGCGGGCCTGCGCGGCTTGTTGCGGCGTGCGCCGGTCGAGCGCGACGGGTTCGAGGCAGCGCGGCGCCAGATCCAGGCGCAGGCCGTCAAGTTCGATGGGAAGGTGCTGCTGGTCGACAGTGACGCGCCGGGTGGCCACAAGCCGCAGATCGCATGGAAAGGCAATCTGGGGCAGCTGTCAGTGGGAACCAAGGCGGTCGAGGTGAATGTGATGCTGGGGAAAGATGCGGCGTTCACGGTGGTGGACGCGAAGCAGTAGAACAGAGATTACAAGCGCGGCCACCGCGTGATGCGGTGGCCGCGCACCAACCGGATTACTGCAGCGGCTGGGTACGGAAGTGATCGCCATCATCGCTGTCATCGATCTCGTGATGGTGACCGCCAGCGCCGTGCACGTGGCCGTGCTGGATTTCTTCGGCGGTCGCAGCGCGCACGTCGACCACGGACAGGTCAAAGCGCAGCGCCATGCCGGCCAGTGGATGGTTGCCATCCAGGACGACCTTGTCGTCAGCGATTTCGGTGACGGTGAAAATCACCGGCTCGTCGTCGCCGTTTTCGGCCACGCCTTCGAACTGCATGCCGACTTCGATCGGTTCCGGCAGGCGCGAACGTTCTTCAACCTTGACCAGCTCTGGCTCGTAGTCGCCGAACGCGTCGTCTGGCTCTACCTGGATCGTCGAGGCGTAGCCGGTTTCTTTGCCGTCCAGCTCTTCTTCGATCTTTGGCAGGGTATTCTCGTAGCCGCCGTGCAGGTACACCATCGGCTGGGAGCCCTCCTCGATCAGATTGTTCTGGGCATCCGACAGTTTGTAATTAACCGTCACGACTGTGTCTTTAGCAATCTTCATCGTCCATCCTTTCATTGTGAGCTGCGGATTATACTCTCGATGGGTCTAGGCCCCGCTTCGGCTGGTTATAATGTCGTATGAAAAAATTACCGCTTTTGGGGAATCTTTCCCCTGCTGAATTCCTGCGTGACTACTGGCACAAGAAACCGCTGCTGATCCGTGGCGCCATCCCGGGCTTCAAGCCGCTGCTCAAGTTCGAGAAGCTGGCCGAGCTGGCCGCGCTGAACCACGTCGAATCGCGGCTGGTGTCGCTGCGCGACGGCGAGTGGGACATGCAGCACGGCCCCCTCACCGAATTGCCGGCCCGCAGCGAGCCGAACTGGACGATGCTGGTCCAGGGCGTGAACCTGCATGACGAGCGCGCCGACGAGCTGCTGCGCCAGTTCCGCTTCGTGCCGGATGCCCGTCTGGACGACCTGATGGTGAGCTTTGCCACCGACGGCGCCGGCGTCGGCCCCCATTACGACTCGTACGACGTGTTCCTGCTGCAGGCGCACGGCAAGCGCCGCTGGCGCATCGGCGCGCAGCAGGACCTGACGATCATCGAAGGCTTGCCCCTCAAGATCCTGGCCAATTTCGAGGCCGAAGAAGAGTTCGTGCTCGAGCCGGGCGACATGCTGTACCTGCCGCCCCAGTACGCGCACGACGGCATCGCCGAAGGCGAATGCATGACGTATTCGATCGGTTTTCGCTCGCCGTCGTTCCAGGAGCTGGGCGAATCCTTCCTGCAATTCATGGCCGATTCCATCGACCTGCCGGGCCGCTACGCCGATCCCGAATTGCAAGAAGCAAAGAACCCGGCCGAGATTCCGAAGCACATGCTCGCCACCGTCACCGAAGAACTCAACAAGGTGCGCTGGGACGAAGAAGACGTCACCATCTTCCTCGGCGAGCACATGTCCGAGCCGAAGCACAATGTGTTCTTCACGCCGCCCGCCAAGCCGCTGACCTTCGGGCGCTTCATGGAAACGGCCGCCAAGCGCGGCATCAAATTGTCGAGCAAGACGCTGATGCTGTATCGCGGCAAGAACGTGTTCATCAATGGTGAATCGCTGGCTGCCGGCCGCGCCGACAAGGTGGTGCTCGACGTACTGGCCAACGATCGCCGCATCGATGGCGCCACGCTCGGCAAAGCCACCGACGACGTCACCGAATCGCTGTACGCCTGGTACCAGGACGGCTGGGTCGAGCTGGGCTGACCATGGATGCGCGCGCCATCCCGTTCGACACCCGGCGCGACTGCGAGGCGCGGTTCCTCGCCGTCGTGGCGGCCGCGCAGCACAGTCTGCGCCTGTTCGATCCGGATGGGGCGGTGTTTGCGCTGGGCACGATCCAGGTGGATGCGGCGCTGCGCGCGTTCCTGCAACGGGGCGGCACCTTGCGCCTTGGGCTGCATGAGCCGGGCCACATAGAGCGTCACTGTCCGCGTTTTTTGCGTCTGCTGCGTGACTACGGCCACGCCTGCGAATGCCGCCAGAGCCCGAAAAACCTGCGCCAGCTGACCGATTCGTTCTGCATCGCCGATGATCAGCACGTGGTACGCCGCTTTCACAGCGACCACATGCGCGGTGAAGCCAACTTCGACGATCCACGCGCCGTCGATGTTCCCCACCATCGGTTCGAAGCGATCTGGGAAGCTTCCCGGCCAACGCTGCACCCGACAACGACCGGGTTGTAAAGCCGCCACGAAAGCACGATTAGTTGCCCAAGTGTTAATTCGCAGGTGTTTCGCTATTTGCGTAGCATCTTGTAACAATATGAAGCTTATCAAAGCGGAAAATTCTTACACCAGAGCATGTGTTAGCTATTGCGAAACTGTAAAATTGTCTATAATATCAATCAGGAAGGTTCCGTTGCGCCCGTGGCAGTCTTGCTATTTGTGAAGGCACGAGAATTCCATCGAGAAATAATTACCGGTAATTATTATTCGTATCAAGTAGTTCTACTTTTGTAAATACTAAGGAAAAAACCATGAAAAAATCCCTGCTGATCGCTTCCCTGTTCGCTGTTACCCTGGCTGCTTGCGCTAAGAAAGAAGAAGCACCAGTCGCACCAGTGACCGAAACCCCAGCTGCTGTCGTCGCTCCTGCTGACGCAACCATGCCAGCTGCTGACGCAACCGCTCCAGCTGCTGCTGCTGCTGACGCTGCTGCAACCGACGCAGCTGCTGCTGCTTCGACTGCAACCGACGCTGCTGCCGCTGCTCAGACCTCGGCTACCCAAGCTGCTGACGCTGCTGCTACCACCAAGTAATTCGTTACTCGGTATGAAGAAACCGGCCTGCGGGCCGGTTTTTTTACGCCTGTCGCTTTCGTAGAGTGGACGGCGATGCCGTCCACGCGTTTGAATCAACCAGATCTGGTGGTACATCAACGTTCGTTGAACGCGTGGGCGGGATACCCGCCCACCCTACGCCGGGGCCGTTAGCCGGTTTTTGGGTGAACGGACAACCCGCACGCGCATAAAAAAACCGGCCACTTGGCCGGTTTTTTGTTGCTGCAACGAGGATTACTTGAGCTCGTTGTTCAGCAGCGTCAGGATCTTGGTCGTCGTCGGCGACGTTTCTGCCTTGCCATCGTTGGTCTGCACTGATACTTCGCTCACGTTCGCGCCCTGCGCGGCCTTGACCAGCACGCGGTAGCGCTGCGCTTCTTTCGCGTCGTCTTCCGACTTGCCGAACGTGAACAGGCGCTTGAAGAAGCCATCCTTGGTCTCGCCTGCATCCGGATCGACATAGCGCACGAAGTAGATGCCCTGCACGCGGTCGCGGTCTTCGACGGTGAAGCCGACGCGATCGAGCGCCAGGCCGACACGGCGCCATGCACGGTCGAAGCCTTCATCGACCTCGACCTTGTCACCCACCAGCTTGGCGTGCTGCGGCGCCAGTGGCGCGTTGGCGACCATGGCTTCGGCCGGGGCGACTTCTTTCGCGCCGGTCAGCAGAGCGACGATGCGGCTCAGGTATTGCGATTCCAGGCCCGGATCGTTGGGACGCACGGTCCAGGTCGTGGTTTCGCTTTGCGGGCCGGTGAGGACTTCTTCGGCGCCGCGGTGGCTGACCCAGATCTCGGTCGAGCCATCCGGCAGGCGCTCGAGGCGCGTGCGGAACTTGTCGCGCTCGCCGGTCGAGTAGGCGCTGTCGAACACGCGGCCGATGGCACGGCGCACGAAGTCTTGCGGGATCTTCGAACGGTTCTCGACCCAGGCGGTTTCCATGGTGCCGGTGGTGGCCGATTCGGTTTCGAGCGCGAAGCCCTGCTCTTCCCAGAACTGGCGCAGTTGCGGCCACAGCTGTTCAGGCGTTTGCTTGACCACCAGCCAGCGCTGGTCGCCATTACGTTGCACGCTGACGGCGTCGGTCGAAATCGGGCCGATCGGCTGACCGGATGCCGAGACACCGGCCACTGCAGGCACGCCGCCGGCAGCGGCTGCGGCCTGGCCTTGCTGGAACTCGGATGCGGTGGCGACGCCACGGCCGTCCGGGATCGCGTAGCGGTTGTCGCGCTGCAGCTTGGTCAGGTCGGGCGGCACGTCCAGCGGTGCGGCCTTCTTGGTGCCTTTGTAGTCGACTTTGTCGCCACTGAAAATCGTGGTGCAGGCTGCCAGGCTGAACGCGATGACCGTGAGCGAGAGCACACGGGCGGCGGCAGGAGCGTTGATCAGGGATGCGCCGTTTGAATTCTTAGTATTGCGAATAGTCATGTCGTTCGATATCAGGTCAGTAACCCGAACCCTTGCGGGTTCAGGATGGGGAATGAACGCCGGCTTCCACCAGGGCGGCACGTACGATCTCGTGGTATTGGGAGGACAGCGGCGCGAGCGGCAGGCGCAGGCCCGCCGGCATCTTGCCCATCTCGGCCAGCGCCCATTTGACGGGCACCGGATTCGGTTCGACGAACAACCTGGCGTGCAGGCCGAGCACGCGGTTGTTAATTTCGAGCGCGCGTGCGATGTCGCCGCTCATGGCAGCCACGCACAGCTCGTGCATCGCGCGTGGCGCCACGTTGGCGGTGACCGAAATATTGCCGGCGCCGCCGCAGAACATCAGCGCCATCGCGGTCGGATCATCGCCCGAGTACACGGCGAAGGATTTGTCGACCATCTTGAGCAGTTCGATGCCGCGCCCGATATTGCCGGTGGCGTCCTTGATGCCGACGATGTTCTCGATCGGCGCCAGGCGCGCGACCGTCTCGTTGGCCATGTCGGCCACGGTACGGCCCGGCACGTTGTACAGGATGATCGGCAGGTCGACGGCTTCGGCGATCGTGCGGAAGTGGCGGTACATGCCCTCTTGCGTCGGCCGGTTGTAGTACGGCACGACCTGCAGGGACGCGTCCGCGCCGACGCTCTTCGCGTGACGGGTCAGCGCGATGGCTTCCACGGTCGAATTGCCGCCAGTGCCGGCGATGACAGGGATGCGGCCGGCGACATGGTCGACGGCCAGCTTGACGAGTTCGCAATGCTCTTCCGGCGACAAGGTCGCCGATTCGCCGGTCGTGCCCACTATGACGATCGCGTCGGTACCTTCGGCGATGTGCCAGTCGATCAGCGCGCGCAGGGAATCGCGATCGACGGTGCCATCTTCGAACATCGGGGTGACGATTGCTACGATACTGCCCTTAATCATAATCTTTGGACCGTGCCATTCATTTAAAAATCTGATTGTAGCGGATAGCCCGCCCCTATGGTTCATTCCTGACCACAATATGGTCGAGCCAGGCCTCGGTTTTGCGGTACGCATGGCCGGCGGCGCACAGGCGCTGCACCTGCGCCGGATGGGGCCGCTCAACGTGGCCATCCTCGTACGCCAGCACCTGCAGGCCGCCATCGTGGGCCAGCGACAGCAGTTCGCCAGGTGCGAGCAGGAACGCCGGATTCGACGGTTTCCCATAGACCTCGTTACCTTGCGCGAAGGTTTCGTAGATCAGGATCCCGTCGGGCCGCAGGCTGGCCGCGATCTGCGCAAACAGCGGCCGGTGCAGGTAATTGGTGACGACGATGACGGCAAAGCGCCCCGCTTCGAATGGCCAGCCTGCGCCATCGGCCTCCAGATCCCAGGCCAGTGTCGTCACGCCCTTGCCTGCGCTGGCGGCCAGCGCGGCTGGATTGCGATCGACGGCCAGCACCTGGAAACCTTGCGCCGCGAGCAGGCGCGTGTGGCGCCCGTTGCCGCACGCCAGATCGAGCGCTTCGCCAGGCCGCGCGAGGGGCGCAAAGCGCGCTACCCAGGGCGACGCGGGCAAGGCCGCCATATGTGTGCCGGTGCTCATCGGCTCAGAGCAGGAAGAACGTGAACGGCGTGGCCGCCAGTTGCACCAGATAGCCACCCAGCGCCATCACCGGCGTGAGCCAGTAACCGACGACCCGGAGCATGACCAGCGCCAGCACGATGAAGAAGCCGTATGGCTCGATGCGCGCGAACGCGTAGGCCGCGCGGTGCGGCAACATCGCCGTGACGACCCGGCCACCATCGAGCGGCGGGATCGGCAGCAGGTTGAAGGCCATGATCAACAGATTGGTGACGATGCCGGCCTGCGCCACCTTGTGCGGGAATTCTTCACCGACCTGGAAGAATACGAGCAGCACGCCCAGGATCAGCCACAGGACGGCCATGATGAAGTTGGCAAACGGACCGGCCAGGGCCACCCACGCCATGTCACGCTTCGGGTTGCGCAGGCGGCCGAATTCGACGGGCACCGGCTTGGCGTAGCCGAACACGAAACCGCTGAACAGGAACATCACGATCGGGATCACGATGGTGCCCCAGATATCCACGTGCACCAGCGGGTTGAGGCTCATGCGCCCCTGCGAATAGGCGGTGTTATCGCCAAAATACTTGGCGGCGTAAGCGTGGGCGGCTTCATGCAGCGTAATCGCAAACAGGACCGGCAGCGCATACACCGCGATGGTGCGAATCGTTTCTTCCATGGGGGCTGATTCTATCAGAGCGCGGCGCGTACTTGACCGGTGGAATACTTAAGGCAGCCTTGAAGGCTGCAGCCCGCCTGATTACAGGCCGAACGCCGCCGGGTCGCCCCTGCCCTCGCGAATCAGCACCGGCTCGGGGCCGGTCAGGTCGATCACGGTGGTGGCTTCCAGCATGCCGGCGCCGCCGTCGATGATCAGTTCGATCTGTTTTTCAAGGCGCTCGCGCACTTCATCGGGATCCGACAGCATGTGTTCGTCGCCCGGCAGTTGCAGTGTGGTGCCGATCAGCGGCTCGCCCAGCTCTTCAAGCAGCGCCAGCGTAATGCGGTTTTCAGGGACGCGCAGGCCAATTGTCTTGCGCGACGGATGCGACAGGCGCCGCGGCAGCTCGCGCGTGGCTTCCAGGATCACCGTGTACGGGCCTGGCATCGTCGCCTTGAGCAGGCGGTATTGCGTGTTGTCCACGCGCGCGTACTGCGCCACTTCGGACAGGTCGCGCACCAGCAGCGTCAGATGGTGCTTGTCATCGACGCCACGGATACGGCGCAGCTTCTCGACCGCGTTCTTGTCGTCCAGCCGGCAGACGAGTGCGTATGCGGAATCGGTCGGCAGCGCGACGATGCCGCCGGCGCTGACGATCTGTGCAGCCTGCTTGATCAGGCGCGCTTGCGGGTTTTCAGGGTGAATCTGGAAAAACTGGCCCATGGATGGTGTCCTTGTTATTGGTTAGGCAGCGACTGGAGCGCGGCAATACGCTGCTCCATCGGCGGGTGGGTCGAGAACAGCGCGCCCCAGCCGCCGCCGCTGCCGGAAATGCCCGATGCCGACATCGCTTTCGGCAACGCACCCGGCGCGAAGCCACCCAGGCGGGCCAGCGCGTGCTGCATCGGCACCGGGCTACCCATCAGTTTGGCGGCGCCGGCGTCGGCGCGGAATTCGCGCTGGCGCGAGAACCAGGCCACGATGATCGAGGCGAGCAGGCCGAACAGGACTTCGCAGACCATCACGGTCAGGAAGTAGCCGATGCCGGGCGCGTCGCCCTCTTTACGGAACAGCAGCTTGTCAACGAAGAAGCCGACCACGCGCGCGAAGAACACGACGAAGGTATTGACCACACCCTGGATCAGCGTCAGCGTGACCATGTCGCCATTGGCAATGTGGGCAACCTCGTGACCCAGCACGGCTTCGACTTCATCCTGATTCATGCTCTGCAGCAGGCCGGTAGAGACGGCGACCAGCGCCGAATTCTTGAAGGCACCGGTGGCAAACGCATTCGGCTCGCCATCATAGACGGCGACCTCGGGCATGCCGATGCCGGCACGCTCGGCCAGGCGGCGCACGGTGTCCACCAGCCACTGTTCGGTGGAGCTGGACGGTTGCTCGATCACGCGCGCGCCGGTCGACCATTTGGCCATCGGCTTGCTCATCAGGAGCGAAATGAACGAGCCCGTGAAGCCGATGACGAGCGATGTCACGGCGAGCGTCGTGAAGTTGATGCCCTCCGCCGAGACGGCGCGGCCAAGACCGAACACGTTCATGACCAGCGTCAGCACCAGAACGACGGCAAGATTGGTGGCGAGGAAAAGAACAATGCGCTTCATGGCGGACAACTCCTGAATTAGTGACAGGATGCCAATATTGGGCTTCCTGTCGGAAAATTCAAGGGCGGACTCGCCTGCCCCACGATCTCCAGCACGTCGTTCCCGCGAAGGCGGGAACCCAAGTCCGCTGCGGGCCGATCACATGATGGCGACCACGTACGCTGAACTTGGGTTCCCGCCGGCGCGGGAACGACGTGCGGGTAGCTTGGATGCAGAAACCTCAGCGGCACTCCTTCAGGAAAAACCGCAGCATTTCCTTTGACGCCGACGGCCCTGCCGCATCGGTATGCGATCCTGCCGCATTGCCGCCGGCCCAGGCATGTCCTGCGCCCTGCACGACCCACTGCTCGGCCATCGCCCGGCCCGCGTCATCGCGCCAGACACTGCGGCGGCAACGGCGCCCGCCATGGGCGGCATCGTCGTGACGCACGCTCAGCGGCGTTGCGCGCAGGCCGGCGTGAGCGCCCACATACTGTTGCAGCACGGCGTCGCCATTGGCGGGCGCCACCACGTGATCGGTGCTGCCATGGAACACGATGACGGGCACCGCCTCGCGCAAGGCGCGGCCCTTGGCTGGCTTCTTCATGGCCTGCAAGCCGGTGATCATGTCGCGCCCGCTACCGGCCGGCAGGCCGGAGTGCACGCCCACTGCCGCGAACAGGTCGGGATACTCGGCGCCCAGCACCGCCGCCATCGCCCCGCCCGCCGACATGCCGGCCACAAACACCTGCGTCGGATCGGCGCCGTGCTCCTTGACGATCTGCCGCGTCAGTCCGGCGATGATGCCCGGCTCGCCCGCATCGCGCGCCTGGTGGCCTGACTCGAACCAGTTCCAGCACTGCGTGCGGTTCGACGCGCTGTCCTGCTCGGGGTACAGCACGAGGCAGTTGGCTTCTTCGGCCAAGCGGTTCATGCCGGTACCGAGCGCGAAATCGTCGGGATTCTGCGTGCAGCCGTGCAGCATGACGATCAGCGGGCGCGGCGTGGTCGACGGCTGGGACGGGATGTACAGCTTGTAGCGGCGGCGGCCAGCGGCGTTCGAAAAGACGCCTGCCGTGAAGGTGCCACCGGCGATGTCGTCCATGACCGCCACATCGTCATCTTGAGGCATGCCAATGCCGACACCGACGCCGGCGGCGCGCATGGCCGCCTGGCCCTTGCGCAGCTGGGCTTGCCAATCGGGCGCCGGGTTGATGTCCACAAAAGCCGTTGCGTCCTTGCTGGCGGGCGCGGCGCTCTGCCCCTGTCCATGCCCCTGCCCCGGCATCAGGCCGGCCTGCGCCAGCGCTTGCTGGATCGTGGCGGTGGCCGAGGCCACATCCTTGTTCTGCACGAGGCGGGCAGAGGTCATCATCTTGTTCATGAATTGGTCGAGCGATTTCATAGCGTTCCAGTCTAGGTAAGGGTGCGATCTGCCAGCGCGGCGCGCACGGCAGGTGATGCAACAAAGGCGCCCAGGACCTGGATCGAAGCGATCGCATTCCGGGCAAGTTCAGGTGATACGTTGTCTTCGATGACCGCCAGGCCCAGCACATGGATATCCAGTTGCTGACCCTCTGCCACCAGTTGCTCGAGTTCTTGCACCGAGTAGCGGTACAAGCCCATCACATAGCGCTTGCGCACGATGGTCTGGCGGATCACGTCGGCGTGCTGCGTGAGCAGGTTGCGAATGGCCGTGCGCACCAGGTCGGTACGGTTGGAATAGAACCCTTCCTCGACGAGCAGGTCGACCTGCGCCAGGTCGACCAGGCCGACGTTGACCGTGACCTTGTCGCTGTCAGGGAGTTTCTGTTGGGGTAAAACTGCTTTCATTGTGCTCTCCATACGCTGCATATACTCCAATTGGAGTATAAAACGGCTTTTACAAGAGCTGATGGGCAAATTCTTTATAAAAACAGGAAAGCAACAGGCGTGACGCGGCCAGCCGCAGGAGCGGCGGCCGTACAGGCAGACGCAAGGGAGTGTTAGAACCAGTCGTGCCAGACCGGCGTCACGCCGGATGGCAATGGTGGCAGTTCGGCGAACTCGACCCGCGATTCGCCGGGGGCGTGGAAGTCGGTGCCGCGCGATGCAAGAAAGCCGTAGCGGCGCGCGACTTCGGCGTAGGTGCCGTACTGGTCCGGCGTGTGGCTGCCGGTGACCACCTCGATGGCGGTGCCGCCCAACTGGCGGAACTCATCGAACAGCGCGCCCTGGGCCATATCGCTGAAGCGGTAGCGCCCCGGGTGTGCGATGACGGCGATGCCGCCCGCACCTTGAATCCAGCCCATTGCTTCGCCTAGCGTGGCCCAGCGATGCGGCACATAGCCCGGCTTGCCTTCGGTCAGAAAGCGGCGGAACACGTCGGACGTGGTCGTGCAGACACCGATCTCGCACAGGTAGCGCGCAAAGTGGGTGCGCGACATCAGGTCGGGATTGGCGACGTAGCGCAGCGCGCCTTCATACGGTGTAGGAATGCCGGCCTGCTCCAGCTGCGCCGCCATTTCGCGAGCCCGTTTTTCGCGCCCGTTGCGGGTTGCTGCCAGGCCCGCGATCAGTGCGGGGTTGTTCTCATCGACCTGCAGGCCGACGACATGGACCGTCTCGTTGGCCCAGGTCACCGAAATCTCGACGCCCGCCACGAAACGCATGCCCAGCGCCGTGGCCGCCTGCCGCGCCGCCTTCACGCCGCTGATTTCGTCATGGTCGGTCAGCGCCCATACATTCACGCCGCTCTTGCCGGCGTAAGCGGCAACGTCCGCTGGCGCAAGGACGCCGTCGGAGACATTGGAGTGGCAGTGCAGGTCGACTTTCAGCATGGGATATTCAGCAGGCGGGATGGACGCTGCATTGTACGCGCATCAATCTGCCGGCGCAGCGAGGAAGTCTTCGATCATGCGCGCCAGCAATTCGGGCTGGTCATGGTGCAGCATGTGGCCCGCCTGCGGCACCATGCGCGCTGTGACGTTCTTCAGATAGCCCATGCGGCGGTCGACCTCGGCGCGCGCCTGCTCCTTCGCGCCCATCCAGCGCCACATATCGGTGTCCTCGGCCTCGACCCACAGCACCGGCGCGGTGATGGCCGACCACGCCGCCATCATTTCGTCGACGTGGTATAGCAGCGGCCCCGTCATCTTGTGCGCCGGGTCGCCCAGGATGCGCCACTGGCCGTCGCGGTCCTGCTCGGACCAGTGGGCAGCGAGAAAGCTCGAGCGCTCATACGACAGGCGCGAATTGGTCTTGCGCAGGCGCGCCGCCACTTCGTCCAGGCTGGCATAGCCGCGCATCTCGGGTGGCGCGCGCAGTTCGTCGAGCCAGTTGGCCAGCCGTTTCGGATACTGCGCCGCCTTCGTGCCCGGCAGGCCGAAGCCTTCCAGATTGATCAGCTTGCCCACGCGATGCGGCCGCACGCCCGCGTACAGGCCGGCGATATTGCCGCCCATGCTGTGGCCGAGCAGGTTCACCGCCTCGTCCGGTGCGAAACGGTCGAGCAGCGCATCGAGGTCGGCCACGTAATCCGGGAACCAGTAGGTGTCGGCGCCCGAGCGGTCGCTGTGCCCGAAGCCGCGCCAGTCGGGTGCGATCACGTGCCAGTCGCCCTCCAGGGCATCGACGACGAACTGGAACGAGGCGGCCACGTCCATCCAGCCGTGCAGCATGAACAGCTTGGGCGCGCCCTCGTTCCCCCAATGGCGTACATGAAGACGCAGGCCGCGCACGGTGACAAATTCTGAACGTGAAAGTTTCATGAGGCCTCGAAAAAAGTACGATCGTTCAGGCAATTATATCGCTGGCCCGTTGAATTCGCGCAGCGTGGCCCCATCTGCCGGTTTTCGGGCAATGGCGAAGCCGGCGCTACCCGGGGCATGGGGCGGTAAAATAGCGCCATTCCAACCTTCTGCGAGCGCATCCATGGCCATTTACCAGCTGGGCGAACATGCACCCGAGATCGATCCGTCGGCGTTTGTCGCCGATTCGGCCACGCTGATCGGCAAGGTCACGCTGGCGGCCAATACGTCGGTGTGGTTCGGTGCCACGCTGCGGGGCGACAACGAACGCATCACCATTGGCGAAAACAGCAATGTGCAGGAAGGCACGGTGATGCACACCGATATGGGCTATCCGCTCGACATCGGCCAGGGCGTGACGATCGGCCACCAGGCCATGCTGCACGGTTGCACGGTCGGCGACGGTTCGCTGATCGGCATCGGCGCGGTGATCCTGAACGGCGCCCGCATCGGCAAGGGTTGCCTGGTCGGCGCCGGCGCGCTGGTCACCGAGAACAAGACATTTCCCGATCACTCACTGATCCTGGGTTCGCCCGCGAAAGTGGTGCGGACACTGACACAAGAAGACCTGCTGCGCCTGCAGGGCAATGCCGCGAGCTATGTCGCGCGAGGCCAGCTATTCAATACACAGCTAAAGAGAATCGGATAAAGAATGACGACACCAGACACCACGCTTGACATCACGCGCACCACCGGCGACACGCTGCAAAAATTCATCTTCGACAACGCCGCCGTGCGCGGCGAGCTGGTCGAAATTTCCGACACCTGGCGCGAGATCCAGGCGCGCCACGGCTACCCGAAAGCAGTGCGCTCGGTGCTGGGCGAGATGGTTGCTGCCTGCGCCCTGCTGTCAGCCAACCTCAAGTTCAACGGCTCGATCGTGATGCAGATCCACGGCGACGGCCCGGTGCGCCTGCTCGTGGTCGAATGCGACGCCGATCTGCGCATGCGCGCCACGGCCAAGCTGGCACCGGACGTCGACGTGACCGACGACGCGACGCTCGGCCAGCTGGTCAATGTGCAGGGCACTGGCCGCTTCGTGATCACGCTCGACCCGCTCGAAAAGATGCCGGGCCAGCAGCCTTACCAGGGCATCGTGCCGCTGGACGGTGACGACGTCGCCACGGTCATCGAAAACTACATGCTGCGTTCGGAACAGCTCGACACGCGCCTGTGGGTTGCTGCTGACGACAAGGTCGCGCGCGGCATGCTGCTGCAAAAGCTGCCACGTCACAGCGGCGCTGAAGACCAGACCAAGCAGGCATCCGAAGCGGAAGACCTGGAAACCTGGAACCGCGCCGCAGCGCTGGGCGGCACGCTCAAGCACGAAGAGCTGCTGTCGACCGACATCTCGACGCTGCTGCACCGCCTGTTCTGGGAAGAGACGATCCGCGTGTTCGATCCGATGCACCCGCAGTTTCACTGCAGCTGCAACCGCGAAAAGGTCGGCAACATGCTCAAGATGCTGGGCCAGCAGGAAGTCGAAACGGCGCTGGACGAGCTGGGCGAGCTGGGCATCAACTGCGATTTCTGCGGCAAGCATTATTCGTTCGACAAGGTCGATTGCGCGCAGCTGTTTGCCGTCGATACCGCAGCCCAGACGCTGATTCCGCCGAGCGGCAGCACGCATTAAGGCAATGCCTTGAAGCGCCGCAGCCCATCAGGGCTGCGGCGCTATCCACACCAGATTCCACAGATGACCATCGAGGTCCTCGAATCCCTGGTCGACCATGAAACCATGGTCTTCCAGCGGATGCGGAATACGGGCGCCCGCAGCGCGCGCCCGGGCGATCAAACCGACGAGTTCTTCGCGGCTCTCGCAACTCAGGCAAATAATCACCTCGTTGGCCTGATGCGCCGGCGCCACGGGTTTATCGATCAGCGAAGCGAAGAAGGCCTCGGTCATCAGCATGGCGTGGATGCAGTCGTCGACGATGACCATGTAGGCCGTGCTGTCGCTGCTGTATTGCGGCTTGAAGTGAAAGCCCAGCGCTGAAAAGAATGCCTTGGACCGGTCCAGATCGCTGACTGCAAGGTTCAAGATGACCTGCTTGTTCATGATGCCTCCAGTCTGACAAACGATGGAATCACGCATCCATGCCACGAACCGTGGCGCACTTTCATCGACACACCCCCAAAGGTAGCAGCGTTGCGCGCCCCTGTATTGCCCCGATTTCAGGAATTCATGCGGACTTCGACTTTTTGCGCGAAGTGATAAGCTGATGCTTGTTTGATACTGTTGTATTTTCAGACAGTGGCACCAAATACATCTCACTGACTAATGGAGAAACGCATATGAACATCGATATTGGCATCAACACCGAAGACCGCGCAAAAATCGTCGAATCGCTCTCGACCGTCCTGGCCGACAGCTACATGCTGTACCTCAAGACCCACAACTTCCACTGGAACGTGACCGGTCCGATGTTCCAGACCCTGCACGTGATGTTCCAGGAGCAGTACACCGAGCTGTGGACCGCACTGGACGATATCGCCGAGCGCATCCGCGCCCTGGGCCACTTCGCACCAGGCACCTACAAGCGCTATGTCGAACTGTCGACCATCACTGAAGAAACCGACGTGCCGTCGGCCAAAGAGATGATCCGTCAACTGGTCGAAGGCCAGGAAGCCGTGATCCGCACCGCGCGCGCTGCCGTGCGTATTGCTGACGAAATCGACGATTTCCCGACCGCCGACATGCTGTCGACCCGCATGGAAGTGCACGAGAAAAATGCATGGATGCTGCGCGCATTCCTGGAGCAAGGCGCAGGCCACGAGCAGGGCGACGCATCGTCGCAGTCGAAAGAGTAAGCATTAACGCGGCCTTTGCAGGCCGCTGTAGTCGCGCTCAGTGAGTTAGCGTAGAAACGTCGTTCCAGCGAAGGCTGGAACCCAAGCATGTCGCGCAGCCGGTAACTTTAAAAGTAACTGGTCTGCATGCAAACTTGGGTTCCCGCCTTCGCGGGAACGACGTTTTTTTACGTGCGTGGCGAAGCGTCTTACTTCCCGCCACTCATGTGCAGGTCGACGACCTTCATGATCTCGAGGGTCAGGTCCATATCGAACTCCCCTGCCGTCATCGCTGCCTGCAGCGCGTCGCGCGGCATGCCCACGCTGGCGGCCAGCTCGCCCAGGGCGGGTGCCTGCGCCACTGCCTGCAGGGCTGCCGTAATCACGGCGCCATCGCCATCTTCGAACGCTTCGGCCAGGCAGTCCGCGATCGCATCGAGCGAATCGAGGCTGGCGGGATCGATCGGGGTAGTTTCTTCGGTCATGATGATAGGTTCAGTGTGCGGCAGCGCCGGTCGGCTTGGCACCAGGTTTCGGCGGTGGCGGTGGTGGCGGCACGGTCATCGATTCGACCGGGATTTCATTCTTGCGCAGCACCTGCACGAAAATCTCGTTCTGCTTGATCATGCCCAGGTCGTAGCGCGCACGCTCTTCGACAGCGCCCGTGCCTTCGGTCAGGTCATCGACTTCGGAGTCGAGCTTGCTGTTGCGCGCCGCGAGTTGCTCGGTCTTGATGCGCGTGGTTTCGACCTGGTTCTGCATGTCGGCCACGGACAGCCAGCCGCCCTTGCCAAGCCAGAGGGGATACTGGATCAGCACGAGCAGAACAGCCAGGGCAATGGTGATCAGGCGCATGGTGAAAAACGAAGGAGATGAAAAAGCCGACGCGCGGGTGGGACGATCCCATCCCGCGCGCCGGCCCCAGGGGATTACTTCAGGTTGTAGAACGCGTCACGGCCCGGGTAGCTGGCGATGTCGCCCAGGTCTTCCTCGATGCGCAGCAACTGGTTGTACTTGGCCATGCGGTCCGAACGCGACAGCGAACCGGTCTTGATCTGCAGCGCATTCAGGCCCACGGCGATATCGGCGATGGTCGAATCTTCGGTTTCACCCGAGCGGTGCGAGATCACGGCGGTGTAGCCGGCGCGCTTGGCCATCTCGATGGCGGCAAACGTTTCGGTCAGCGTGCCGATCTGGTTGATCTTGATGAGGATCGAGTTGGCGATGCCCTTCTGGATGCCCTCTTTCAGGATCTTGGTGTTGGTGACGAACAGGTCGTCGCCCACCAGCTGGACCTTCTTGCCCAGTGCGGCGGTCAGCGTGGCCCAGCCTTCCCAGTCGCCTTCGTGCATCGCGTCTTCGATCGAGATGATCGGGTACTTGTCGCACCAGGTCGCGAGCATGTTGGTGAAGTCGGCTGCCGACAGGCTCAGGCCGCCTTCGCCTTCGAGCACGTAACGGCCATCTTTATAGAATTCGCTGGCGGCGCAATCGAGGCCCAGCGCGATGTCCTGGCCGGCAACGTAGCCGGCCTGCTCGATCGCTTCCATGATCAGCTTGATGGCTTCTTCGTGGTTGGCCACCGACGGGGCGAAACCGCCTTCGTCGCCGACTGCGGTGTTCAGGCCGCGTGCGTGCAGGATTTTCTTGAGCGTGTGGAACACCTCGGCGCCGTAGCGGATGGCTTCCTTGAACGACGGAGCGCCGATCGGGATGATCATGAATTCCTGGATGTCCAGGTTGTTGTCGGCGTGCGCGCCGCCGTTGATGACGTTCATCATCGGCACCGGCATCTGCATCGCGCCCGAACCGCCGAAGTAGCGGTACAGCGGCAGGCCCGCTTCTTCGGCAGCGGCCTTGGCCACGGCCATCGACACGGCCAGCATGGCGTTGGCGCCCAGGCGGCTCTTGTTTTCGGTGCCGTCGAGATCGATCAGGGTGCGGTCCAGGAACGCTTGCTCGTTCGCGTCCAGGCCCATGATCGCTTCGGAGATCTCGGTGTTGATATTTTCGCAGGCTTGCAGCACGCCTTTGCCGAAGTAGCGCTTCGGATCGCCGTCACGCAGTTCGATCGCTTCGCGCGAGCCGGTCGATGCGCCCGACGGCACTGCCGCGCGGCCCATCACGCCCGATTCGAGCAGGACGTCGCATTCGACGGTAGGGTTACCGCGGGAATCCAGGATTTCGCGGCCGATGATATCAACGATAGCACTCATGTTTCTCAGTCTCCAGAAGGTAGGTAATCTTGGGGGGACCACCGTGCTCCGGGTCCCCCAGGGATACCCGCAACACGGTGCATCCAAACCTGAACGGTTACTTGAAGTCGAATTCCAGGAACGGCGACTTCTTGACGACGCGGTCGATCTCGACCAGGGTCGTCAGGAGCTCTTTCATGCGCGCCAGCGGCACCGCATTCGGACCATCCGACATCGCATTGGCCGGATCCGGGTGCGTTTCCATGAACAGGCCGGCAATGCCGGACGCCACGGCGGCGCGCGACAGCACGGGAATGTGTTCGCGCTGGCCGCCCGACGACGTGCCCTGCCCGCCCGGCAGCTGCACCGAGTGGGTTGCATCGAACACCACCGGGCAGTTCGATTCGCGCATGATGGCCAGGCCACGCATGTCCGACACCAGGTTGTTGTAGCCGAACGAGGCGCCGCGCTCGCAGGCCATGAAGTTATCTTCTTCGAGGCCGGCGTCGCGCGCAGCGGCGCGCGCTTTGTCGATGACGTTCTTCATGTCGCCCGGGGCCAGGAACTGGCCCTTCTTGATATTGACCGGCTTGCCCGAACGCGCGCAGGCGTTGATGAAGTCGGTCTGGCGGCACAGGAACGCCGGCGTTTGCAGCACGTCGACGATGCTCGCGACATGCGGGATCATCTCGGCGTCATGCACGTCGGTCAGCACCGGCACGCCGATTTCGCGGCGCACATCGGCCAGGATCTCGAGACCCTTCTCGATGCCAGGGCCGCGGAACGATTTGCCCGACGAGCGATTGGCCTTGTCGAACGACGATTTGTAGATGAACGGAATACCCAGTGCCGCGGTGATTTCCTTGAGCGTACCCGCCGTGTCCATCGCCATCTGGCGCGATTCGATCACGCAGGTGCCGGCGATCAAAAAGATCGGGTGCTCGAGGCCGACGTCGAATCCGGCGAGTTTCATGCTGCGTCTCCTTGGAGTGCTGGTGCGGCCAGTTCAACGTTGGCGGCAGGATTGGTGTTCGATGCCTGGTGCGCCAGGGCGGCCTTGATGAACGACGTGAACAGCGGGTGACCGTTGCGCGGCGTCGACTTGAACTCGGGGTGGAACTGCACGCCCATATACCATGGGTGCGAGTTCGCGCCGGTGCGTGGCAACTCCATGATTTCGCAGAGGTCTTCGTTCGGCGTACGCGCCGACACGGTCAGGCCGGCAGCCTCGACCTTTGGCAGGTAGTGGTTGTTGCCTTCGTAGCGGTGACGGTGACGCTCGGTGACGACGTTACCGTAGATTTCGGCGGCCAGCGTGCCCGGGTTGACGGCGCAGGTCTGCGCGCCCAGGCGCATCGTGCCCCCCAGGTTCGAGTTGGTGTCGCGCTTTTCGACCTTGCCGTCGTGGTTCTGCCACTCGGTGATCAGGGCGACGACCGGCTGGTCGGTTTCAGGATCGAACTCGGTCGAGTTGGCGTTGGCCAGGCCCGCCATATTGCGTGCGTACTCGATCAGCGCGACCTGCATGCCCAGGCAAATGCCCAGGTACGGGATCTTGTTTTCGCGGGCGTAGCGGGCAGCGGCGATCTTGCCTTCGACGCCGCGCTTGCCGAAGCCGCCCGGCACCAGGATCGCATCGTACTTGGCCAGGTGGTCGCAGCCACGGGTTTCGATTTCTTCGGAATCGAGGTACTCGATATTGACGCGGCTTTCGGTGTGGATGCCGGCGTGGCGCAGCGCTTCGGTCAGCGACTTGTACGACTCGATCAGGTCGACATACTTGCCGACCATGCCGATCGTGACTTCGTGCTTCGGATTCTCGAGCGTGTGAATCAGCTTGGTCCACATCGACAGGTCGGCTTTTGGTGCGTCCAGGCCAAGCGCTTCGAGGATGATGTCATCCAGGCCCTGGTCGCACAGCACTTGCGGCACCTTGTAGATGGTGTCGACGTCCCACACCGAAATAACAGCCTGCTCTTCGACGTTGGCGAACAGCGAAATCTTGGCGCGTTCGTCGTCCGGGATCGGGCGGTCGGCGCGGCACAGCAGCGCGTTGGGCGAGATACCGATTTCGCGCAACTTCTGCACGCTGTGCTGGGTCGGCTTGGTCTTGAGTTCGCCGGCCGAGGCGATGAACGGCACGAGCGTCAGGTGCACGAATGCGGCGCCCTTGCGGCCCGAACGCAGCGACAGCTGGCGCGCCGCTTCGAGGAACGGCAGCGACTCGATGTCGCCGACGGTGCCGCCGATTTCGACCAGCGCCACGTCGACGCCTTCGGCGCCGCGACGGATGTAATCCTGGATCTCGTTGGTGATGTGCGGGATCACCTGCACGGTCTTGCCGAGGTATTCGCCACGACGTTCCTTGCGGATCACCGATTCATAGATCTGGCCCGTGGTGAAATTATTCACCTTTTTCATGCGGGTGCTGATGAAACGCTCGTAGTGGCCAAGGTCGAGGTCAGTCTCGGCGCCGTCGTCGGTGACGAACACTTCGCCGTGCTGGGTTGGACTCATGGTGCCCGGATCGACGTTGATGTACGGATCGAGCTTGAGCATGGTGACTTTGAGACCGCGGCTCTCGAGGATTGCGGCGAGGGAGGCGGCTGCAATCCCTTTGCCCAGGGAAGAGACGACGCCGCCAGTGACGAATACGAATTTGGTCATTGTGCTGATGGTGCCGAACGGCACACGCGGGAAATAGAAATTATACCTTAAAGCGGCAAATATCGCCTCATATCAAGGCGTTAACTTCTCTGGCAACACTGTCGCTGGCCGATCACAAAACCACAAATTACCACCCATTCTCAGTGCATTTTCGTTTCAACTGGGCAATAATTGGGGCAGCAAGTTCAGACTTCAAATTAATTACAACACCAGTCGAGACAGTCGGCAGCTCCCGCAGTCCCCGGTTCCGGACCGCGCCGCACTTAGACATTTCACCTAGAGCACACATGGGCAACTTTATCAAACTCAATATCGGAACGCGACTGGCAGCAGGATTCGCGCTGACCCTCATGATGACGGTCATTATCGCGACCGTTGGCGTCTGGCGGCTGAATCAGGTTGCGCAGGAAACGCAGATCATCCTGGCCGAGCCGCTCGCGAAAGAACGCATGATCGCGGAGTGGTACACGCAGATTTTTGCCGCCGTGCGCCGTACCGCCGCCATCGTCAAGAGCAGCGATGGCTCGCTGACCGCCTACTTCAAGGAAGATGCGGCCGCCACCGGCAAGCTGTCGGCCGATCTGGTCAAGAAGATCGAACCGTTGATCAGCGGTGACGAGGAAACCGCCCTGTTCAAGTCGGTGATGGAACACCGCGCCGCCTACAGCAAGGCACGCGACGGCGCCGTCAAGGCCAAGGCCGAGGGCAATACCGAACTGGCCGAGCAAATCCTGACCCAGCAATTCACGCCGGCCGCCAAAGCTTACGAAGGGCGTGTCCACGATCTGGTCAAGCTGCAGCAACAGCACATCAGCGACAGCGCCGCAATGATTGCCGGCACCGCGTCACGTGGCAAGGTCGTCATCGGCTCGCTGGCCGGCGGTGCCCTGCTGCTGGGCGGCGTCTTCGCCTGGCTGCTGACCCGCTCGATCACGCAGCCGCTGCGCCGCGCCGTGCAGGCTGCCGAACAAGTTGCGGCCGGCGACCTGACCGTGCGCATCGACAGCAGCGCCAGCGATGAAACCGGCGCCCTGCTGCGCGCGCTGGGCAATATGAATGCCAGCCTGGCCAAGATCGTCGACGAAGTGCGCACCGGCACCCAGACCATCAGCGGCGCGTCGGGCGAGATCGCCGCCGGCAGCTTCGACCTGTCGAGCCGCACCGAACAGCAGGCCGCAGCACTGGAAGAAACCGCCGCCTCGATGGAAGAACTGACGGGCACCGTGCGCCAGAACGCCGACAATGCGCGCCAGGCCAACCAGCTGGCCATTGCCGCGTCGAGCGTCGCGACGCAGGCCGGCGCCTCGGTCGACCAGGTCGTCGCCACGATGGGCTCGATCAACGAGTCGTCGCGCAAGATCGTCGACATCATCAGCGTCATCGACGGCATCGCGTTCCAGACCAATATCCTGGCCCTGAACGCTGCTGTCGAAGCAGCGCGCGCCGGCGAGCAGGGCCGTGGCTTTGCCGTCGTCGCATCCGAAGTGCGGACGCTGGCGCAGCGTTCGGCGGCGGCCGCCAAGGAAATCAAGGGCCTCATCGGCGACTCGGTCGACAAAGTCGACACCGGCACCAAGCTGGTCGACCAGACGGGCGCGACGATGCGCGAAGTGGTGGACTCGATCCGCCGCGTGACCGACATCATGGGCGAGATCTCGTCGGCCAGCCAGGAGCAGATCACCGGCATCGACCAGGTCAACCAGGCCATGGGCCAGATGGACAACGCGACCCAGCAGAACGCCGCACTGGTCGAAGAAGCCACTGCCGCAACGGCGTCGCTGCAGGATCAGGCCAGGCGCCTGGCGCAGGTGGTCGACGTGTTCAAGCTCGACGCCGCGCACACGACGCCGGTCGTCGCCAGCGCGCCCGTCAAGCGTCCGCCACCGGCGCGCCCGGCGCTGAGCAAGCCTGCGCCGCGTGCGGCAGCCAAGCCTGCTGTGGTGTCTGCTGCTACGTCTGCCGAAGAGCCAGTCAGCAAGTCCGCGAAAAAGCCGGCAGAAAAGCAGGCAGCGAAACCAGTCAGCAAGCCGATCGCCAAACCAGCCAGCAAGCCGGTCGCCACCACCAAGATGAATGAAGCGGAGTGGGAAGAGTTCTAAGCTTCCAGCCGCTGCCAGAAAAAACCGCCGTCCCCGCTTCGGGCACGGCGGTTTTTTACTTCCTGATCGTAACTTTCAACAACGTCGCACATCCGCACGAAATTCACTAACAAGTTAACACATTTGTGCAAATGTGATACTATTTGGAAAGATCAACTCCGGTCTCACGTAATGGCGCGGTCACGTGTCGTTGCTTGCCGTTCCCACGGCATGTCACGGGCATCCTTGCCCTGAGTTCCTCTCCGGAACTGCCCTACCACGCGTCCCCGCTGCGCGCACTTCGCCCCTTCCGGGTTGCCCATCGCGTTCATGAACGCCACGATTTTGCAGGTGCTAATTTTGTCTCCAACCACAAACTGCATGCCAACGGCATCGCCACATCTTCCCTCTTCCCAACCGGGCATCCTCGACAGGCTGTGCGACAAGCTCGGGATTCCCCGCTCACTGCTGTGGGGCTTCGTCGGCCTGCTGATCTTCATGATCGGCGATGGCGTCGAACTCGGCTACCTGGCGCCCTACCTGGCCCAGAAAAACATGGTCGAAGCCGATATCGCGGTCCTGTTTACCGTGTATGGCGTGACGGTAGCGATCGGCTCCTGGTGTGCCGGTGCGCTGTCGAATATCTGGGGTCCGAAGAAAGTCATGCTGATCGGCGCCGGTATCTGGGTCGTGTTCCAGGTGGTGTTCCTGACATTCGGCGTCGGGCAGATGAGCTATCCGATGATGTTGGCCGGCTACGCTCTGCGCGGCTTCGGCTATCCGCTGTTTGCCTACGGCTTCCTGGTCTGGATCGTCGCCGCCACGCCAGCCAAAAAGCTCGGCCTGGCGATGGGCTGGTTCTGGGTGGCGTATGCGGCCGGCCTGCCGACCCTCGGCGCGCTGGTGGCGAGCTTCTCGGTACCGCTGATTGGCGCGCTGGCCACGTTCTGGCTCTCGCTGGTCCTGGTGATTGGCGGCGCCGCGCTGGCTCTGCTGTGCGTGAAGGATGCCGCCGGCACCAAGCGCCTGGCGCCAGTTGGCGAAAAGCCGCTGACGTCACTGATGGGCAGCGTCTCGATCATGTGGGAGGAGCCGAAGACCTCGCTCAGCGGCGTGGTGCGCACCATCAACACGGCGTCGATGTTTGGCTTCTTCATCGTGTTGCCGGGCTTCTTCATGGACGTCATCGGCTTCACGCTGGAGCAGTGGCTGCGCCTGGTGACGGTGATTTTTGTCGCCAATATTGCCGGCAACATCATCTCGAGCCGCCTGGCCACCCGCTTTGGCCTGCGCAACACGGTGATCTGGATGGGCGCCGTCGGCAGCGCCATCACGACGCCGCTGTTCTTCTACATGCCGCAGCTGTTTATCGGCAACTTCTACATCGCCGCACTGTTCGGTGCGATGTACGGCATGACGCTGGGCGGCTTCGTGCCCCTGTCGGCATTGATGCCGCTGCTGGTGCCGAAAAATCGCGCCGCCGCGCTGTCAGTGCTGAGCCTGGGCGCGGGTGCATCGACCTGGGTCGGGCCGGCGATCGTTGCCATCTTCAGCGCGTCGCTGGGCGTGGCGGGCATCATCTGGATCTTTGCCGGTCTGTATGCGCTCAGTGCGTTCCTGATGATTCCGCTGCGCGATCCGGAAGAACTGCGTGACGACAAGGTGGCAAAGCGTGCTTCCGCGCCGGTCGCAGCGGCACCCGCCGCCGCGCACTGACGGGATCAGAAGCCCAACTGCATATTGCCCTTGATGCCGTCCCTGATGACACGGCCAAGTTTATTGGCTGTGTCGCCATGCCGCGAGAACTCGGCGTTGACCGATGTTGATTTGTCGAGCTTGAGCTTGGCACCAGCGCCCGTATACAGCCCTGTATCGGACCCGGAATCGATTTCTGGACCAGCGCCGTTGTGAACCCACGTATCGGGCCCGGCATTGATGCTGCGCTTGATTTCGCTGTAGGCGATCCCCGCCTTGGCATACGCCGACAGGCGCGCATCCTCGGGCGTCGATAGCTTGACGGCCAGATGGTTGCTCGAGCCTTTCTCGCCAAGCCCCTGCGATGCACCCTCGGCCCTGCCCTGCTCTTCCCGATACAGGCCGCGGTCGGGCAGGTTGACGTAACCGGCCTCGAGCGCGACATGCGGGGCGACCTTGACCCCGGCGATCAGCCGCGGATCGCGCCGGAAGCCCTTGAAGATGTGGTCATTGGGTTGTGCAGCAACGTTCGCGCCATACACGCGGGACGCAGGTGTGCGCGTTCCGGCAAACGGATCAGGTGCGTGCAGCTCATCGGCCTTGAGTGCCGCCGGCCCGGCCGGCGTCTGGATTGGCAGCAGTTCCTGCGCCTGCACCGCGCACGCGGCGAGCGTGCCAACGGCCAGCGCCATGATCCGGGTCATCGTCATCTTCATCCCTCCAATGGACAGACCTGAAGCTTACGCTGGAAAGCGTCTGGCGCGGCATGCGCATTGCATGGTTTGGTAACAAGTTGTCGCGGCAGCCTGCATGCAGGACGATAGGCGTGGGAATGAGCGCTCATGCCAGCGCCGTCTGACCCGGCAGACATGCCGGTTACCAGTAATCAGCATGCCTGCGGCGCAGTTGCGCCAGGTCCGGCGCGAAATCCAGGGCGGCTGCCGAGCGTGCCAGGGCCTCGTCGGCCTGGCGCTGCGCCACGGCGCGCAGGTGCGGATCGCCGCAGCGACCCAGCTCGCCGCACACCCACTGCAGGTGCAGCGCGATTTCCAGCACACCCGCGCCATCGCGGGCCAGCGGCGGGAAGATATCGTTGAACATGTCGTCCAGCGACAGCGGCGGCACTTCGATGCGGTCATGGTCCGGCTCGACGCCGAAATCGGGATGGGTCCATGCATCGAATATCCGGTAGACCGCGTTGAGCACGACAATGGCAGTGCCGGGATCGTTGATGCCGGGGGATAGCGCGCGGCTGCCGATCTCGGTCAGCACGACCAGCCCGAAGCCCGGGTCTTCGTCGAACTGGCGCAGTGGGCCAATGGTAAATGAATTGGCGATCAGGTCCGGTTCGATCGTGCCGGCGTCTTGCCCATCGGGCAGCACGTAGCCGATGGGGCGCGAGCAGACGATCAGCGCGCCGGGCGCAACGGCCAGCGTGATGCGCAGCTTGCGCTCGGCGGCGATGCGCTGCAGGGCATCCATGTCCACCCGCTGCAGATAGCCACTCGCCTGGCTGTGAAAGGCCAGGCCGGCCGGTGGCCCGTAGGCCACCATGCCGCCCATGCAGGGCACCCGGGTGCGGCGCGCCATCGCTTCGGCGGCCGCCCGTTCGACCCGGGCAATCACCGCGCCCAGGCGGCCCAGACGCGCGATGCTGTCGACCCAGCGCACGAACACGAGCACGACGATCACCAGCGTGAGCAGGGTCAGCACGAACAGGGTGAAGCGACCCGGCTTGCCGAAATAGTCGTTGGTCGTCGCGCTCAGGCCGATGATGGCGAAAATGAAGGCGCCAACAAAGATCGACAGCGCGTTCTGCGAGACGTCGTCGGCAATCACGAGCGGAAACGCGCGCTCGGTGGCCGACTGTCCGGTCGACGCATACGCGGCCACCATCGACGCGACGGCAAACGTCGCGACGCCCAGCATGCTGGCGGCGATCACCTTGAGCAGGTCGACGATCGAGCCTTGCGCGATTTCCGGCACCTTCCAGTCGATCGGGATGCTGTCGACCAGGTGCGCCAGCGCCACGCCGGCAACGGATAAAACGCAGGCGATCATGGGCTTGACCCACAGGCGCTCGCGCAGGCGGTTCATCAGGAAGTGCATTCGGGCCGGCAGGATCATGGTGGTCAATCGACTCCTCTAGTCAAAACGTGTCGTCGCAGGCTGCCCCGGCAGTGTAAAGCAATGATCAAAACGACCATATCTCAATACGGCTCGTCGGCACGCCGCGGTGTGTTGACACGCCATCCTGGCAGCGCCATACTTGCCCGATGTTAGCGTTATCAGTGAATGCTGGCATTACCATAAAAATATCTGGAGACAATCAATGTTCAAGCGCGGGCCTGAGACACCTGTGGCGACGGGCGGCAACCTCGCCTGGCGAGAAAAGATCAGCTATGGCGTAGCCGACATGGGCTTCAATTTTTATTGGGCCAATATCGCCACCTTCCTGCTGATCTTTTATACCGACACATTCGGCATTTCGGCGGCGCAGGCGGCCACCCTGCTTGCTTCGATCAAGCTGATCAACGCCTTTACCGACCCCGTGATCGGCGCCTTTGCCGACCGCACCAATACCCGCTTCGGCAAGTTCCGGCCCTACCTGATCTGGATGTCGATCCCCCTTGGCGCGGCCGCCGTGCTCACCTACACCACGCCCGACCTGGACGCCAACGGCAAGCTGCTGTGGGCCTACGGCAGTTATCTGGCGATGATGGTCTGCTACACCTGCGTGAACATTCCCTACAACGCGCTCTCCGGCGTGATCTCGAACGACCCGCAGGAACGCTCGACGATCAACGGCCTGCGCTTCATCTTTGCCTTCGCCGGCAGCACGCTCGTCACAGCCGCCACACCGGCGATGGTGGCATGGCTCGGCGCCGGTGACGACGTGCGCGGCTGGCAGTTGACGATGCTCGCGTGGAGCGTGGCGGCATCGGTCATGTTCCTGATTACGTTCCTCAATACGCGTGAACGCGTGCTGCCCCCGCCCGGCCAGAAGAACGACGTCTGGCGCGACATCCGCGACCTGGCGTCCAACCGGCCCTGGGTCGTGCTGTTCGTGCTGGCCCTGGTCATCATGGTGACGATCACGCTGCGCACCACGACCTCGGCCTACTACTTCAAGTACGTCGTTGGCCGCCCCGAACTGATGGCGACCTTCGTGCCGACCTATATGGTGTTTGCCGCCGTCGGCGCGGCCTGCACGCCGCTGCTCACGCGCTTCATCGACAAGAAGCTGCTGATGATCCTCTTGATGAGCTGCACCGCCGTGCTGTCGTCGCTGTTCTTCCTGATTCCGGCCGACCGGATCGACCTGATGTTCGTGCTGCAGGCAGGCCTGGGCTTCGTGCTCGGGCCCAAGTCGCCGCTGGCGTTTTCGATGTATGCCGACACCGCCGACTACAACGAATGGCGCACCGGCCGGCGCGCCACCGCGATGACCTTCGCTGCCGCGACCTTTTCGCAAAAGCTCGGCACCGCGGTGGCGGTCAGCGTCATCGGCGCCGTCTTCACCTGGCTCGGCTACGTGCCCAACGCGGCGCAGAGCGTCGGCTCGCAGGCCGGCATCGTCTGGCTGATGTCGTTCGTGCCGGCCGCCTTTGCGCTGGTGGCCGTGCTGGTGATGTGCTTGTACAACCTCGACGCCAAGGCCCTGGCGCGCATGGGCGCCGAACTGGCCGCGCGCAAGGCGGCGCCATGATTCCAATGGAGATTGCCCCGATGCTGTACCCGCAAGACGACCGCTATGTGCTCACCAGCCCGACCGCCATGCCGCAGGCGGGCGGCTTCCTGTGGAACCGCAGGATGATGATCCAGACCACCTGCCGCGGCTACGCCACCGCGCAGTTCATGCAGCCCGAACCCGGCAAGTACTCGCACGGCCCGAACATGGAAGCAAAATCGTTCATGCAGCCGGAGCAGAATTACTACGCCCACCATCCGGGCCGCTTCGTGTACGTGAAGGACGAAGACACGGGCGAGCTGTTTTCGGCGCCGTATGAACCGGTGCGCGGTGGGCTCGATCGCTATGCGTTCTCGGTCGGGCGCACCGACCTGCAATGGACGATCGAAAAGCTCGGCATCCGCATCGACCTGACGCTCGCGCTGCCGGTCGACGACGTGGCCGAACTGTGGACGATAGCCGTCACCAATCTGACGGAGCGCCCGCGCCGCATCAGCATCTACCCGTACTTCACGGTCGGCTACATGTCGTGGATGAACCAGTCGGCCGAGTACCGGCACGACCTGGGCGGCATCGTCGCAACCTGCATCACGCCGTACCAGAAGCTGGATGACTTCTTCAAGAACCGCCTGCTGAAAGACCGCACCGTGCTGCTGTGCGAGCAAGCACCGGACGCCTGGGAAACCGGGCAAAAGGTGTTCGAAGGCGAAGGCGGCCTGCATGCGCCATCGACGCTAACGCCCGCGCTGCTGCCCTGCGGCGACGCGCGCTACGAAACGCCAGCCGCCGTCGTCCAGTACCGCCTGGCCCTGGCGCCCGGCGAGGCCGCCACCCGCCGCCTGCTGTTCGGCCCTGCGTTCGACGATGCCGAGATCACCCTGCTGCGCCAGCGCTACCTGAGCGAAGAAGGCTTCGCCGCCGCCGCCCGCGACTACGCCGCCTACATCGCCGAGGGCGATGGCGTGCTGCAGATCGTCACGCCCGACCCCGAGCTGGATAATTTCGTCAACACGTGGCTGGCGCGCCAGGTGTATTACCACGGCGACGTCAATCGTCTCAGCACCGACCCGCAGACCCGCAACTACCTGCAGGACAATATGGGCATGGTGTTCGTCAAGCCGGCCGCTGCCCGCGCCGCCTTCCTGCATGCGCTGAGCCAGCAGGAAGAAAATGGAGCCATGCCGGACGGGATCCTGCTGTTCGAAGGCGCCGAACTCAAATACATCAACCAGATCCCGCACACCGACCACTGCGTCTGGCTGCCCGTGTGCCTGCAAGCCTATCTCGATGAAACAGGCGATGCAGCCATCCTCGACGTGCCGGTCAGCGCGCACGGCGGCGACGTCAAATCTGCGTTCGAGCGCATCTGCCTGGCGATGGACTGGCTCTTGCTGCGGCGCGATGCACGGGGCCTCTCCTACATCGAACAGGGCGACTGGTGCGATCCGATGAACATGGTCGGCTACAAGGGCCGCGGCGTCTCGGGCTGGCTGACCGTGGCGGCCGCCTACGCGCTGAACCTGTGGGCCGACGTCTGCGCCGCGCGCGGCGACGAAGCGATGCAGGCGCGCTACCGCGACGGCGCCGCCGCCATGAACGCCTCTGCCAACGCGCACCTGTGGGATGGCAGCTGGTTCGCACGCGGCATCACCGACGACGACGTCAAGTTCGGCGTGGCGGCCGATACCGAAGGCCGCATCTACCTGAACCCGCAAAGCTGGGCATTCCTCTCGGGCGCCGCAAACGATGCACAGCGCGCGCAGATGCTGCCCGAGATCGACGCGCAATTGAAGACACCCTACGGCGTGCAGATGTTCGCCCCGCCCTACAGCGCCATGCGCGAAGACATCGGCCGCGTCACGCAAAAGCATCCCGGCTCGGCCGAGAATGGCGCGGTCTACAACCACGCCGCCGTGTTCTACATCTTCAGCCTGTACACGATTGGCGAGGCCGACCGCGCCTTCGACGCGCTGCGCAAGATGATTCCGGGTCCGGACCTGGCCGACTACCTGCAGCGCGGCCAGCTGCCCGTATTCATTCCCAACTACTACCGCGGCGCGTACCACGAGTACCCGCGCACGGCCGGGCGCTCGAGCCAGTTGTTCAACACGGGCACCGTGGCCTGGGTCTATCGCTGCCTGATCGAAGGCCTGTGTGGCCTGAAAGGGGATGCGGACGGCTTGACGGTCAATCCGCAACTGCCGTCCGGCTGGCCCGGCATGACGGTCACGCGGCGCTTCCGCGGCGCGACGTTCGAGGTGGATATCCGGCGCGGCGCGGTCGAGCGCACGGTGGTGATCTGCGACGGTATCGAACTGGCTGCGGCCCACGTCGACAACATCGACGCGGGCCGCACGTATCGCTTGCAGGTGACCGTCCGCTAGGCGGCCCGGCCGGCAAGGCTTATTTCATGGTGAACGTCTGTGGCGCCGTGTCGACTGCAAAGTTACGCGCGGTGTCCCAGTACGTGAAGGTATAGCGCACGACATCGCCCGCCTTGAGTCCACCGGCCGTGAAGGTGTTCACGCCGCTGCGCAGCAACATGCGCACGTTCTCCTGCGCGCCGCCATTGACGGTGTAATGCACGTCGGCCCAGCCTTTGGTCATGGTGCGAAATTCCAGCGTCGTGGCCCCCGCCTGGCTTGCCGACGTCGTTGCGACTTGCGTCAGCATCCTGGTGGCCACATTGCCGCCCGCCTTCCACACGATATCGTCGATCGCGAACTGGAAACTGGAGGACGGCAGGCTGCCATCGATACTGGAGATCATGAAGACATCGAAGATCGACTGCGCCGCCACCAGGGGACCGAGCAGCGTCGAGACGGGGATCGAGGCCTGCGCCCATTGCCCGTTGCGCACCAGGCCATACGCGGTGGTATTGGCCGGGAAGTTGACCCAGTTCTGGTTGGTGTAGGTGTCGCCCACGCCAATCCGGAAGCCCACGTTGGCCGGAATCTTGATGCGGAAATTGACGACGCCATTGGCCCGGTACGCACTCAGGTTGCGCGCCTGACGCGCCTGGATGCCGCCACCGAACCACTGGCCCGGCGAGGTGTAGTTCCAGGCGATGACGTTGCTGCCTTCATATGGCGCCGTGTTGCCAGCGCCGGTGGAGGCGGTATTCCACAGGTAGATGTCGGCGTTCGAGCCAGGCACCAGCTTGGCGTCGACCGCCGTGTTGTCGGTGAACACGCCGAACTTGCCGGCGACTTCGGGCGCGGTCTGGTCGCCCAGCTTGACCTGCCCCTTGCCATCGAGCTGGTACACGCGCACGTAGTCGACATACATCGTACCCGGCAGCGGCGCCGTGACCTGGCTGGCATTGGCAGCATCGGTGAAATTGCCGCCCACGGCCATGTTCAGCAGCAGGTAGAACGGCGCCTGCAGCGCGCTCGAATTGACCGCCAGCGGCGCGTTGTACAGATCGTGCTCCACGCCGTTGTCGACGACCGAGAAGCGCATCTGGCTCTCGGTCCAGTAGAACCGGTAGGTAACGAAGCGGTTTGCCAGCGACGTGGCCGACACGTGCCAGTTATCGGTCTGCCACGCGGTCGATGCGGCGCAGCTCTCGTTGCCGGGCACGCAGGCGGCCTGCTGCCAGGTGATCACGTTCGCGCCGACGAAATGGTTGGACGACGGCGCCCCACCCTCGGCCCGCACCGCGGCCTTGTGCCCCATCTCCATGATATCGATCTCGCCGTTGCGCGGCCAGGTCTGGGGACTCACGCCCAGCATCCAGGCGGCCGGCCACAGGCCGGTGCCCAGGTTCGGCGTGGCCATGCGCACCTCGATCATCCCGTACTGCACCTGCACCTTGTTGCGGGTATCGAGCCGCGCCGACGTGAACAGATTGCTGCCCACCGTCTGGCTGCGCGCCTGGATCGCCAGCGCGCGCGTGCCCGATTCGAACGGCACGTTGGCAATGCTGGCGTTGTTCGGGCTGTAGGTCTGCAGTTCGGCATTGCCGTAGCCGCACAAGCCGATCTGGCAACCGTTCCCATCCTGCAGGTTCCAGACGCCGGTATTCACGCTGGCGCCATTGAATTCTTCGGACCACAGCAGCTGGCCGATGACCGGGTTGGTGACGCTGGCGGTGGCTTGCGCGCTCCAGGCCAGCGCGAGGCCGGCGGCAAGCAGCTGGAAGGGCTTCCATTTGGAGCGATATTGCTGGGATAGGTGACTCACGTTGACTCCTCTTTTCTCACGACAAGAAAATGTGGCCGTGCCGGATTGCCGTGCCACACGCCGCCAACTTTGCGTTGGTCTCGAATGGTTTTAGTGCACAACACTGGATTGGAAACGTTTCCAAAACGATATGAAAAATATAGTCCGATTTTCGGAAGGCGTCAAACACATCTGCATTTGGCGTACCGATTACCCGACACGCATAGGGGGGATACCATTGTCAGCCGGACGACGACGGACATTCTGCTGATGGGAGATGCGTAGCGATGCCTTGCCCCGCTACGTCAGGGGGATCAGCGCGCTGACGTGGCGCCGGTCGTGAACGAGCCTGGGGCTGTTTGCCTAGGCGCGCGCGAGAATCTGCGCCACCAGCTGCGCCGGCGTGTCGCGGATGTCGAGTGTGATGCCCGCTTCGTCCGGCTGCAGCGGTTCGAGCGTTGCCAGCTGGCTGTCGAGAAGTGACGGCGGCATGTAGTGGCCGGGGCGATTGCTGACACGTTCGGCCAGCAGGCTGCGCTCGCCGGCCAGGTGCACGAAGCGCACGTCGCCGCCGGCGCCCCGCAGCAGGTCGCGGTAGCTGCGCTTGAGCGACGAGCATGACAGCACCGCCCCGCCCTCGCGCCGCGCCAGCAGGTCACGCAGCGTCACGAGCCAGTCGTGGCGGTCGTCGTCGGTCAGCGGCGTACCAGCCGACATGCGGGCGATGTTCACGTCGGAGTGATAGGCATCGCCCTCGATGAATTCCACGCCGAGCTGGTTGCCCAGGCGCGCGCCGATCTGGCTCTTGCCGCAGCCGCTCACGCCCATGATGACCCAGGCCGTTCCCTTGTTATCGCTCGTTGGTTCTGTCGTCATTGCCTTATGTTACCGCTAACAAATATACCGCGATTGTGCGCTCGCGGCCTGGAAATGTAAACCCGCCGACCGTGCACCCATTTCGGGCGGCTGCGCCCGCGCGGTGCGCATCCCGCAGGCTTCGTGGTGGCCTTTTGCCTGGCTTGGCGGCCTGGTCCATCTACGTCGCCTTCGACCTCCTGCATGGCACGCGCCTTGCTGAGGTAAAGCGTGACCACGTAGATCCCCACCACTTTCTGGAGCAGCCAAACATGATTTCATGCCGTGAAGATGTCACCAAACTGATCGTATCCGCGAAAGTCCGCAAGGGCATCAAATGGCGCGACGTGACCGAGGCCACGGGCCTGTCGAAGGAATGGACCACCGCCGCCTGCCTGGGCCAGATGACGCTGACCAAACCCCAGGCCGAAGCGGTCGGCAAAATGTTCGATCTGTCCGATGAAGCGATCGCCTGGCTGCAGATCGTGCCGTACAAAGGCTCGCTGCCGACGGCCGTGCCGACCGACCCACTGATCTACCGCTGGTATGAACTGGTCAGCGTGTACGGCACCACGATCAAGGAACTGATCCACGAAGAATTCGGCGATGGCATCATGAGCGCCATCGATTTTTCGATGGACATCCAGCGCACCGAAGACCCGAAAGGCGACCGCGTGAACGTGGTCTTGTCGGGCAAATTCCTGCCCTACAAAACCTACTGATCCCGCTCAGGCGCTCTCGCGGTCGCGCAGCGTGAAGCCAAGGTCGATGCGCCGCTCGGCCGGCTCTTCGCCCTTGATCACCTGCAGCAGCAGGCCCGCGGCTTCGAAGCCGATCTGGTAGCGCGGCGTGTCGACCGTCGTCAGTGACGGCATCATCCAGGCCGATGCGGGCAAGTCATTGAAGCCGCATACCGCGATGTCCTGCGGGATGCGGATGCCTTGCCGCTGGCAGTGGAACACGGCGCCGTGTGCCAGGTCGTCGTTGCAGCAAAAGACGGCGTCGCAGTCGGGCCGCAGCGCCATCAGCTGCGCCATCAGGCCGGCGCCAAGCGCGATCGTCGAGCGTTCGGGCACCATCAACTCCAGGCCAGGATCGGCCAGGCCCGCCGCCGCCATCGCGGCGCGGTAGCCATCGGCGCGGCGCAGCGTGCGCTCGTCGAGCTGGGCGCCGATGAAGCCGATGCGTGTGTAACCCTTGGCGATCAGGTGGCGCGTCATGGCCATGCCGGCCTCGTACTGCGAAAAGCCGACCGACAGCACGGCCGGATCATCGGACAGGTCCATCATGGCCACCGCCGGCACCTTCGATGCCGCCAGCATCTTGGCCACGGCGGGGCTGCGCACCTGGCTCGAGAACAGGATGCCGTCGGGGTTCGACTGCAGATAGGTGCGCAGCAGCTTTTCTTCTTCAAGCTGCGAATAATAGGTATTGCCGATCAGGAGCTGGTACTGGCCGGGGGCGACGGCGTCGTGGATGCCCTCGAGGACGGCAGTGAACACGGCGTTCGACAACGACGGCACCAGCACCACGATCACATGCGACTGCGACGAGGCCAGCGCCCGCGCGGCGCGATTGGGTACGTAACCCAGTTCGGCCACGGCCTGCTCGACCTTGCTGCGCGTGGCCTCGGACACCAGCTTCGGCTGGCTCAGTGCGCGCGAGGCCGTCATGATCGACACCCCGGCCATGCCCGCGACCTGCTCGAGCGTCGCACGCCCCGTCCCCCTGCCCCGGCTTCGGCTTGTCTTGTCCATGCTGTTCCCGTGATATTTACGCAATGACCATTCTATCAATGCGGCGGCCTGCCGCCACAGGAAAGTTGGCGACCAGAAGAAAAGCCAGGGTCAGGTCTGACATTCGGACACGAGCTCGACAGTCGAGCAGTCGGAACTAGCTGGCACAGAGCCATGGCCATACTGGGCAAGACACTTTTGGAAGGCGAAGGCTGAGGTTGTGTCCGAATGTCAGACCTGACCCCGGCTGTTTGGAAGTGGCTAAGGCTGGGGTCGTGTCCGAATGTCAGACCTGACCCCGGCTGTGCGTCAGCAGAAATCCCTGCTGCGCGTATCGAGCCCGCCGAGCAGGTGCGACAGATCCACCAGCCGCTTGGCGACCAGGTGGCGTACCTCGCCCTCGCGCTGCCAGACGCCGTAGACGCCGAGCAGCGGCGCGCTTAGCACCTCGCGCCGCTGCTGCTCTACCAGCGATGGCCACACGATCACGTTGACGTTGCCGGTTTCGTCTTCCAGCGTCAAAAACAGCACGCCCTTGGCCGTGCCGGGGCGCTGGCGCACCGTCACCAGGCCGCAGCCGCGCGCCAGCTGGCCGTTCTGGAAATCCATCAGCGTCGACGCGGGCAGGAAGCGCTGCGCCAGCAGGCGCTCGCGCAGCAGCGCCAGCGGATGGCGGCCCAGCGTGAGGCCCTGCGCGCGGTAGTCGCCCACGATCTCTTCGCCTTCGCTCGGCGCCGCCAGCACGGGCGCTTCTTCGCGCGGCACGGTCGGGCGCAGCAGATCCTTGTCGGGCGCCGCGCCGGAGGCTTCCCACAACGCCTCGCGCCGGTGCCCGGCCAGCGATTGCAGCGCGCCGGCCGCCGCCAGCACCTGCAGGTCGCTGCGGTCCAGGCCCGCGCGGCGCGCCAGGTCGGCCACATCGGCAAACGGCCGCACGGCGCGCGCCTGCTCGATGCGCTCGGCCGCGTCGACCTTCATCCCGCGCTGCAGCGACAGGCCGAGGCGCACCGCCGGCTGGCGCGTGCGCTCGTGCAGATCGTATTCTTCGAGCGCCGAATCCCAGCCGCTGACGGCGACATCCACTGGCCGCACCTCGATGCCATGGCGGCGCGCGTCCTGCACCAGTTGCGATGGGCTGTAAAAGCCCATCGGCTGGCTGTTGAGCAGCGCGCATAAAAACGCGGCCGGCTCGTGGCACTTGAGCCATGAACTGGCGTACGCCAGCAAGGCGAAGCTGGCCGCGTGCGACTCGGGAAAACCGTATTCGCCGAAGCCCTGGATCTGGCTGAAGATCGCTTCGGCAAACTCAAGCGTGTAGCCGCGTTCGAGCATGCCCGTCGTGATGCGCTCGTAATAGTGTTCCAGCCCGCCCTTGCGCTTCCAGGCCGCCATCGCGCGGCGCAGCTGGTCGGCCTCGCCAGGCGTGAAGCCCGCGCCCAGGATCGCCACCTGCATCACCTGTTCCTGGAAGATCGGCACGCCCAGTGTGCGCTCGAGCGCCACTTTCATCTCGGCGCTCGGATACACGACCGGCTCGAAGCCCTGGCGCCGTCGCAGATAGGGATGGACCATGCCGCCCTGGATCGGGCCGGGGCGCACCACGGCCACCTCGATCACCAGGTCATAGAAGACGCGCGGGCGCATCCGCGGCAGCATGCTCATTTGCGCGCGCGACTCGATCTGGAACACGCCCACCGTATCGGCCTGGCAGATCATGTCGTAGGTGGCCGTATCGTCGGCCGGGATGTCCTGCATCTCGAACACGTTGCCGTAGCGCTGGCCGACCAGCTCCAGCCCGCGCCGCATCATCGACAGCATGCCCAGCGCCAGCACGTCGACCTTCATCAGGCCCAGTTCCTCAAGGTCGTTCTTGTCCCACTGAATGACGCTGCGGTCGGCCATCGCCGCGTTCTCGATCGGCACCAGACGCGAGAGCTTGCCGCGCGCGATGACGAAGCCGCCCGGGTGCTGCGACAAATGGCGCGGGAAGTTCAGCAGCGACTGCGCGAGCGTGGCCCACTGGCGCGACAGCGGCGCCTCGGGATCCAGGCCGCTCTCGGCCAGGCGCCCCAGCAGGTCGGCGCGGCTGTCGAACCAGTGGTGGGTCTTGGCCACCTTCTCGACGATGCCAAGGTCGATCCCCAGCGCGCGGCCGCTGTCCCGCAGCGCGCTCTTGGGGCGGTAGCTGATCACCACCGCCGCCAGCGCCGCGCGATCGCGCCCGTATTTGTTGTAGATGTACTGGATGACTTCTTCGCGCCGCTGGTGCTCGAAGTCGACATCGATGTCGGGCGGCTCGTTGCGCTCGCGCGAGATGAAGCGCTCGAACAGCAGGCTGGCGCGGGCCGGATCGACCTCGGTGATGCCCAGGCAATAGCAGACGGCCGAATTGGCCGCCGAACCGCGGCCCTGGCACAGGATGTGCTGCGAGCGGGCGAAGCGCACGATGTCGTACACCGTCAAGAAGTAGTGCTCGTAACGCATCTCGGAAATCAGCGCCAGCTCGTGCTCGATCTGCGCCTGCACCTTGGCTGGGATGCCGTCGCGAAAACGCCGGTGCGCGCCGATCCAGGTTTCGGCGCGCAAAAAGCTCGCTGCCGTGTGGCCAGGCGGTACGACTTCGTCCGGGTATTCGTAGCGCAGCTCGTCGAGCGAGAATGTGCACAGGCGCGCCACGCGCACCGTTTCGGCCAGCACCTGGGGCGTGTACAGATTGGCCAGGCGCAGGCGCGAGCGCAGGTGCTGCTCGGCGTTCTGCGCCAGCCCGTAGCCGCAGTCGGCCACCGCCTTGTTCAGGCGCGTGGCGGTGAGCGTGTCCTGCAGTGGTTTGCGCGAGCGCACGTGCATGCACACGTGGCCCAGTGCCACGATCGGCAAGCCGTGCTGCCAGCCGACTTCTTCGACCGTGGCGCGGTGCGCATCGTCGAACGCGCGGTGCAGCGATGTCAGGCCCAGCCAGGCGCGGCCCGGGAAGGTCGTCGCCATCCACGCCGCCTGCGCGTGCAGGCGATCGACGTCCTGCGCCTCGTGCCCCGGATACGGCGGCAGCAGGATCGCCAAGCAATCGGGCATGTGGCGCAGGTGCGCGTTCTCCGGCGCCGGGTCGGCCAGGTCATCGGGCATCAACAGGTAGGTGCCCTTCTCGGCCCGCGTGCGCCCGAGCGTGATGAACTCGGACAGGTTGCCATAGCCCTCGCGGTTCTGCGCCAGCAGGATCAGTGACGGCGCCGGGCTGCCATCGGGGTTCTGCAAATGAAAATGCGCGCCGATGATGAGCGGCAGGCCGGCCTCCTTGGCCTCGGCATGTGCGCGCACGACGCCAGCCAGCGAGCATTCGTCAGTGATCCCCAGCGCGAAGTACCCGAGCTGCACCGCGCGCAGGACCAGTTCCTCGGCATGCGACGCCCCTTGCAGGAACGAGAAGTTCGACAGGCAGAACAACTCGGCATAGGGCGGCAGGGTTGTGGCTGCGGGGGGCTGGTTGGTCGGAGGCTGTATCACGCCGGGCTCATGTCAAATGACAAATACTGTATAAAAACACAGTATAGCCGACCTTTTTGACGGCAAGCGCGTTATTTACCGCAGGTAATTAATTATGCAAGCGACTTGATAATACAAAGTTATACAATCAGAACGTTGTGTTAATGCCACATTGCAACGGTAATCGAAGGATCCATTGATAGTATCCGAACATCCTTCGGAGAAACCAGTGCTCAAACTCAAAATCATGCCCCGTTCCGTGTTGGCCAGTCTGTATGGCAGCACCATTCTTGCTTCCCTTGCCCTCGCCCCTGGCGCAGTCCAGGCGCAAACCGCACCCGCCATCACCACCGACGCCGTCGTGCCGAGCGTGAGCGTCGTCGGCTCGCGCCGCGTTGGCGCTGCCTCCAGCACCGACACCCCAGTGGCCATCGACTTCATCCCGATGACCAAGGCGGCCGAACAAAGCGGCCAGTTCGACCTCGCGCAGGTGCTGAGCAACCTGTCGCCGTCGTTCAACTCGACGCGCCAGACCGGCGCCGACGGCGCCGACCTGATCGACTCGGCCGCCCTGCGCGGCCTGGGCTCAGACCAGACCCTGGTGCTCGTCAACGGCAAGCGCCGCCACACGGTCGCGCTGGTGAACCTGTTCGGCGCGCGCAACCGCGGCAACACCGGCACCGACATGAACGGCATTCCCGTGATGGCGATCCGCGAAGTGCAGGTGCTGCGCGATGGCGCCGCCGCCCAATACGGCTCGGACGCGATTGCCGGCGTGATCAACATCGACCTGAAGAAAAGCCTGGGCTGCGAATCGGTAGCCGGCTACGGCCAGTACACCGAGGGCGACGGCGAGAACTGGCAGGCATCGGCCTACTGCGGCGTGGCCCTCGGCGGCGGCGTGCTGGGCATCACCGGCGAATACTCGGACCGCGGCCGCTCCAACCGTTCCGAGCCCGGCAACCCGCGCATCATCGGCGACACCAAAGCCGACAACCAGACCATTTACCTGAACGGCGAATTCCCGGCCGGCGCGGGCGGCAAGTTCTACTTCACCGCCGGCGTGCAGCAGCGCGACGCGTCGTCGGCCGCCTTCGGCCGCGAAGGCCTGGGCTCCGAAGACATCCCGTCGCGCAATTCGGCCGCGATGTACCCGGACGGCTTCGTGCCGTTCATCAATGGCAAGGTCGATGACCGCTGGGGCACCGTCGGCTACCGCTGGACGGCAGGCGAATGGAATGCCGACCTGTCGCAAACCTACGGCTACAACCGCCTGAAGTACAACATCTCCAACACGCTCAACGCCTCGATCGCCAATCTGGATCTGCTGACCGGCGGCCAGGGCCGCAGCGCCGACCGCTTCTACGCGGGCGCGTTCTCGTTCCGCCAGGCGACCACCAACGCCGACATCAGCCGCTTCTACAGCGACGTATTCAAGGGCATGAACGTCGCGTTCGGCCTGGAGCACCGCCGCGAGAACTACAAGATCTTCGCCGGCGAAGTCGGTTCGTGGATCGACGCCGATGGTGTGGGCTTGGGGGGCAACGCCGGTAGTCAGGGCTTCCCGGGCTTCCAGCCGGGCGACGAAACCGATACCGACCGTCACAGCAACGCGGCCTACGTCGACATCGAAACCGACCTGACCGACCGCCTCAAGATCCAGACCGCGCTGCGCTACGAGCGCTACTCGGACTTCGGCTCGACTACCACCGGCAAGCTCGCCGCCGCCTATCGCCTGGCACCGGACCTGCTGCTGCGCGGCTCGGCCAGCACGGGCTTCCGCGCGCCGTCGCTGCAGCAGGCGTACTTCTCGTCGACCTTCACCGACTTCGTCAGCGGCCAGCCGCTGGACGTCGTTCTGGCGCCGAATGGTGGCCGCGTGGCCGCTGCCGCTGGCATCCCGCAACTGAAGGACGAAGAATCGAAGAGCTACACGCTGGGTCTGACCTGGTCGCCAACGCAGGCACTGTCGGTCACGGCCGACCTGTACCGCATCGACATCGATGACCGCATCGTGCTGTCGGGCCGCTTTGACGCCGACAATTACCCGGCGCTGGGCGCGACGCTGCAGCAGCTGGGCGTGGGCCAGGCGCAGTTCTTCGTCAACTCGGTCGACACCAAGACGCAGGGCCTGGACCTGACGGTCTCGCACCGCGCCAACGTGGCCGCGGGCCGCCTGACGACGTTCCTGGCCGCCAACTTCAGCAAGACCGAAGTGCAGCGCGTGAAAGCGCCAGCCGCACTGGCAGGCTTCGAAGACGTGCTGCTGTCCGAGCGCGAGCGCCTGTTCATCGAAGAAGGCGCGCCGCGCCGCAAGGCCACGCTGGGCTTCGACTACGTTCAGGGCAAGCTGGAAACCGCGCTGCGCGTGATCCACTTCGGTCCGCAAACGCTGGGCACGTTCTCGGGTCCACCGGTGCCGAACCAGAAGTACGAAGCCAAGACGTCGGCCGACCTGGCCTTCACGTGGGCCTTCACCGAGAAGACCCGCCTGACGGTGGGCGGCACCAACATCTTCGACGTCAAGCCAACCGTGCAGGATGCGAACGAGACCGACAACGGCTTCAAGTACGAGAGCGTGCAGTTCGGCCTGAATGGCGCGGCGCTGTTCGCGCGCCTGGCGCACCGGTTCTGATCTAATCTGGCTGCGCGGTGAAACAACGGCCTGCAAGCGATTGCAGGCCGTTTTTTATTGGCGCCGGCCGGGCGGGCACGCTGTGTCAGAATGGCGCCTGTCGTCCAAGCCCCTACCTGAAAGCACCATGCACAAACTGATTGCCGAATTGATGCGGCTGTATCTTCCCGCCGATGTGCTGCCGTCCGACATCCTCGCACTGCCGGTCAGCCTGACGGGCGGCGACGGCCAGACGCGCGCCATGATGATCCCGTTTCGCAAGACCAGGGGTGCCGACAGCGAAGCGCACTGGACGCGGCTGTGCGAAGTGGCCAATGCGCTGCAGACGACGCTCAAGCTGCCCGCGCCCGCAGTGAGCATCTCGGGCGGCGATGCGTATTATTTGTGGCTGTCGCTCGCGACGCCGGTGCCGGCCGAGCGCGCGCAGGCTTTTCTCGAGCGCCTGCGTGATGCGTATTTCCCCGAGGTCGAGCTGGCGCCGGACGCGGTGCGCGCGCCGGTCGCCCTGCCACCCTGCCTGCACCCGCGCACCGGCAAGTGGGCCGCCTTCATCCACCCGGGCATGGGCGCGTCATTTGCCGACGAACCGGGGCTGGACATGCAGCCGCCGCCGAACGGGCAGGTTGGATTCCTGGAGGGGTTGGAGAGTATCGATGCGGAGCAGTTCGAGCATGCGTGGCGGCTGCTCGAACCGACCGCGGTGAGTGCGCAGGTAGCTGCGCCCGCGCCCGTGCCTGCGGCTGCGTCTACACCTGCGCCGCCGGCAGGCTTGCTGCTGAAAGACGCGACGCTGGAAGACATCGTGCGCCACCTGCACGCGAAGAATATCGAGCCGACTTTCCGGCATTTAGTGGCGTAGGGTGGACGGGTTTCCCGTCCACGCGTTCAAACAGTCATCGCGATGTGGCTACGCCGGCTTGGTTTGAACGCGTGGACGGCGAGCCGTCCACCCTACTTGGTCACCGTGATCAAGGAGCGCTTGCCGCCCTTGAACCCATACAAGGTGATCGTCCCGTCACGCACATCGCCGCGCGCATCGAACGCCACCGGCCCGGTCACGCCCTTGTAATTGGCTTTGGCCAGGAATGGCAGGTATTTCGCCGGGACGGCCGATCCGGCCTTGACCATCGCGTCGGCCATGACCATCGTCGCGTCGTACGCATACGGCGCGTTGATCTGCACATCGATGCCGAAACGCTTCTTGTAGTCGGCGCGGAACTTGTCCATGCCGGCTTTGCCTTCACCGCGCACGCCGCCCGCTTCCGCGCACACGACCTGGCCGTCGACCATGGTGCCGCCGGAGAGCTTGAAGATCTCGTCCGAGCAGATGCCGTCGCCGCCCATCATGCGCACGTTCATGCCCAGCTGCTTCATCTGGCGCAGCATCGGGCCGGCCGTGGCGCTCAGGCCACCGAAGAAGACCATGTCCGGCTTGGTGGCGCGGATGCGGGTGACGATGGCGCTGAAGTCGGTCGCCTTGTCGTTGGTGAATTCGCGCGCGACGATCGTGCCGCCCTGCTGTTGCAGACTCCTGGAAAACTCCATCACCAGGCCCTGGCCGTAGGCCGTGCGGTCATCGACGACGGCCACGCGGCGCACCTTCATGGCGCCGGTCGCGTAACGGCCCAGGGCCTGGCCCAGCTGCACGTCGTTGGCAATCGTGCGAAACGCCGTATTGAAGCCCTGCTGCGTGTATTTCGGGCTGGTGCTCGATGGCGAAATCTGCGGGATGCCGCCGGTGTGATAGATCTTCGACGCAGGAATCGTGGTGCCCGACGTCTGGTGCCCGATCACGCCATTGACCTTGGCGTCGACCAGCTTCTGCGCCACGCTGGTGGCCTGTTTCGGGTCGCCCGCGTCGTCTTCGGCCACCAGCTGGAACGTCACCTTACGACCGGCGATCGTGGTGCCGCGCGCGTTGAGGTGTTCGATCGCCATGCGCGTGGCGTTTTCGGTGTCCTTGCCAAAGTAGGCCACCGGCCCGGTGATCCCGGCCACGTGGCCGATCTTGACGATGTCCTGGCTTGACGCCAGACCGGCCGTTGCCGCCAGTACGCTGGCGACCAATATGTTTTTGTTCATGGGTTTCCCGGTATGCAAACAGGCGGACAAAAAGCCGCCAAACCGGTTATTTTACCGTGAGTATGCACACCGCGCCGGCGTGACAATTGACGCTATTTTGGCCTTGCCCGCTGCGGTATCCTGCCTGGCTTAACAGCAAGGCGGCGGCAGACACCATGTACACCATCCCATTCAGAATCAACACTGCCATCGCTGGCACGCTGTTGTTGTTACTTGCGTTGCTGCCCGCACATGCGCAGTTGCCGGCGCCCAGCCGCACGATCTACAAATGCGAGGTGGCCGGCAAGATCGCCTATACCGACGTACCCTGCCTCGGTGCGAAGCGGCTCGACGTGGTGCCCGCGCGCGGTGTCGACAAGCTGTCGGGCACGTCACGCGTTGGCGCGACAGTCGCGCGTGAATATCACCAGGAGAACATGGCCCGTATCTGGAAACCCCTCCTAGGCATGAACGAGCAGCAGTACGCCACAGCGGTGCGGCGTCAAGCGCTGGATGCGAGAGCACAGCGCGAATGCCGTGTACTCGAAGCGGCCATCGTCGACCACGAACGCATCGAGCAGCACGGACTGGCGCGCGCATCAAGGGAGACGCTGGCGCAGGACACCCTCAGCCTGCGCCAGCGTTATCACGAGCTGCGCTGCTAGACGCTTGTCTGTACCGGTGTCTTGAACGTGACGGTCGCCATCAACCCACCCAGCCGCTCGGACGAACCCAGCGTCAGCACCGCGCCATGGCGCTCGGCGATTGCCTTGATGATGGCCAGGCCCAGGCCACTGCCGGCGGCTTCGCTGCCGGCCACGCGGTAGAAGCGGTCGAACACGCGTTCGCGTTCGTCCGGCGGGATGCCCGGGCCGCTGTCTTCCACTTGCACCGCCACCGTGCCGGCGCCGCTGAGTACCGAGATGTCGACGGTGCCCCCGCCCGGGGTGTACTTGACCGCGTTGTCGACCAGGTTGCGCAGCAGGATCTGCAGCGCGTCGGGCTGACCGTCGACGCTGGCCGGGTCAGCTTGTTGCAGGCCCAGGTCGACGCCCTTGGCAGCGGCCACGGCCGCCAGGTCGGCGGCCGTGCGGCGCGCCAGGTCGGCCAGGTCCACCGGCCGGGTTTTGGCAGACGTGCCTTCGGCGGCGGTGGCCTCCTGCCGCGCCAGGATCAGGAGCTGCTCGACCAAACGCGTGGCGCGGTCGATGCCGGCCGTCAGGCGGCTCACTGCCACCTGGCGCGCCTCGGGCGTGTCGGCGCGGTCCAGGCTTTGCGCCTGCAGGCGCAAAGCCGCGAGCGGCGTGCGCAGTTCATGCGCGGCGTCGGCCACGAAGTTCTGCTGGGCTTCGAACGCGGTGCGCACGCGGCCAAACAGCAGGTTCAGTTCTTGCACCAGCGGGCGCACTTCGTCGGGCAAGCCGGTATCGGAGACCGGCGACAGATCGTCGGCCTGGCGCGACGCCACCTGCGAGCGCACGCGCGCCACCGGTTGCAGCGAGCCACTGACGACCCACCAAACGACCAGCATCAGGATTGGCATCATGACCGCGATGGGGCCCAGTGTGCGCAGGGCCAGGTTGCCGGCCATATTGCGGCGCACGGCCAGGTCCTGCGCGACCTGCACGGTTTGATTCGAGGTCTGGATCGAGAACACACGGTAGGTCGTGCTGTTGGCGCGCACGTTCGAAAAGCCCAGCACCGCGCGCTGCGGCAGGCGCGCACGCGAAACGCTGTGGAACATCTGGGCGCCGTCGGGGGACCACATCTGCACCACCATGTCGTCGTTGCCGCCAGCGCTTTCGGCTTCTTGCCGCGCGCGCGCTTCGTCGTTCGACAGCGGTGTGCTCGAGCGCAGCGACAAGGCCATCTGCTGCATGTGGTAGTCAAAGATCTGGTCGGCGTCGTGCAGCGCGGTGCGGTAGGCGATCGTCGCCTGCGCCACCGCCGCGATCGTGATCGCCGCGAGCAGGAACCAGAGCAGGCGCCCGCGCAGCGAGTGCGTCATTTTCATGCTTTGGGCACCATGTAGCCGACGCCGCGCACGTTCTGGATCAGGTCACTGCCCAGTTTCTTGCGCAGGCCGTGGATATACACTTCCACCGCATTGCTCGAGACTTCATCGCGCCAGCTGTACAGCTTTTCTTCGAGCTGCGCGCGCGAGAGCACGGCGCCGGGCCGCGCCACCAGCGCTTCGAGCACGGCCCATTCGCGCGCCGACAGCGACACCTGGGTGCCGTCGACCATGATTTCGCGCGTGACCGGATTGATCGTGATGTTGCGGTATTCAAAAATCGGCTCGGCGCGGCCGGCAGCACGGCGCAGCAGCGCGCGCAGGCGTGCCAGCAGTTCGTCGAGATCATAGGGTTTGAGAACGTAGTCGTCAGCGCCGGCATCCAGGCCCGCGATGCGCTGGGCGACCGAGTCGCGCGCGGTGGCAACCAGCACCGGGGTGCGGTCCTTGCGCGCGCGCATAGAGCGCAGTACTTCGAGGCCGTCCTTGCGCGGCAGCCCCAGGTCGAGCAGCACCAGATCGTAGTTCTGGTTCTGCAGCAGGGCCGTGTCGGCCATTTCGCCGTCCTTGACCCAATCGACTGCGTAGTGCTCGGCCCTGAGCAGGTCGAGCACCACTTCGCCGATCATCGTATCGTCTTCCACCAGCAATAGCCGCATACATCCCCCGTTGTAAAAGTGCGACCCGAGGACGCTACGCTATCTTAACCAATTAACCGATCCGCACCGGGATGAAGATCTTGTCGCTGCCGCGCTGGATCAGCAGGGCCACCGACTTGCTGGCCTTGCCCACCATCTCGCGCACCTGCGCCACCGAGTTCACCGGCCGGCCGTTGACCGAGATGAGCACGTCGCCCGGTTCGATGCCCGCAATCTCGGCGGCGCCCGAGGCATCTTCGATCAGCAGGCCAGTGGCGATGCCACTCTGGCGACGCTCGATCGGCTCCAGGGGCCGCAACGACAAGCCCAGCTTGGCGCTGTTGTCGACGACGCCGGCCACGTCTTCCGCCTGGCCGCGGCGTGGTTTGTCGGCAGCGTCGGCCAGCGTCGCATCGATGCGCACCAGCTTGCCGTCGCGCCAGACGTCCATGGCGATCTTGTCGCCCGGCTTGGCCATCGTCATCATGGCCGGCAGGTCGCCCGACGAGACGATCGGCGTGCCGTTGGCCGTGCGAATCACGTCGCCGGACTTCAGACCTGCACGTTCGGCCGGGCTGCCACGCTCGACATTGCTCACCAGCGCACCTTCAACCGATTCGAGCTTGAACGAATCGGCAAAGCTCTGGCCGACTTCCTGCACGCCCACACCGAGCTTGGCATGCTGCACCTTGCCGGTAGCGACGATCTGGTCCTTGATGCGCACCGCAAGATCGATCGGGATCGAGAACGAGAGGCCCTGGTAACCGCCGGTCTGGCTGTAGATCTGCGAATTGATGCCGACCACTTCACCGCGGGTGTTGAACAGCGGGCCACCCGAGTTGCCTGGGTTGACCGCAACGTCGGTCTGAATGAACGGCACGCTGCCGTCCGAAATGGAACGACCGGTGGCGCTGACCACGCCGGCGGTGACGGTGCTTTCGAGGCCGTACGGCGAACCGATGGCCAGCACCCACTCGCCCACCAGGACCGACTTCGATTTACCGATCGGCGCCACGGGCAAGCCCTTGGCATCGATTTTCAACACAGCCACGTCGGTGCGCGGGTCGGAGCCCAGGACCTTGGCGCGAAACTCGCGGCGATCCTGCAGCTTGACCGTGACTTCGTCAGCGCCCTGCACGACGTGTGCGTTGGTAAGGATGACGCCGTCCGGGCTTACGATGAAGCCCGATCCAGCGCCGAAAACGGGCGCTTCACGACCACCGCGCTCGCCACCGGAGCGCGGGTCCTGAAACTGCTTGAAAAACTCATACAACGGATGGCCCGGGTCGAGGCTTGGCATGCCGCCGGCACCGCCACGGGCAGCCGTCTTGGTGCCGCCAACGACGCGGATATTGACCACTGCCTTGCCCTGCTGCGCGGCGATGCGCGTGAAGTCGGGCAGCGCCACGGTCGACGACGGTGCGCCCACGGCAGCAGCTGGCGCAGCGCCAGGGGCGGCCGCGACGACAGCCGGCACGCTTGGCGCGGCGGCATTGGCAGTGGCGTTATTGTGATTGACAGCGATGGCACCGACCGCGCCGCCGATGACGCCCGCGGCACACAGGGCCAGCGTCAGGCGTTTGGCAGTGATGGCAGTAACGGCACTTGGGTTCGACATGGATGTGCTCCTGATGAAAATTCGGTGAATCGGTGATCGAGATTCGATGAAGCTAGTGTCGCGCAGCCGTCTTAGACCATACTTAAGTTGACAGGCAACACCCCTTAGACACGGCTTAATGCACACAGCTTGCGGTTGCGCAGACACAAGGCCCGCCAGATAGGACAAGGGCGCCCCGATGCTGCAGGCGCCCTCCGTTCAAACCGTTACTGCATTACGTGTGCCAACTCAGGCAGCGCGCTGTTCCAGTGCCTGGACGTTGTCGCCGCTGATCGTGGTGCCGGCAGCATCGCCGATGGCGATCTTGCGTGGCTTGAGCGCCTCGGGCACTTCACGCACCAGTTCGATGGTGAGCATGCCGTTGTCGAACGACGCCGTGGTGACCTTCACGTGGTTGGCCAGCTGGAAGCGTTGCTCGAAATCGCGCGCTGCGATGCCACGGTGCAGGAAGGTGCGCTGGGCGTCATCCTTCTGCTTGCGGCCGGTGACGTGCAGGCTGTCACGCTCGGTGATGATCTCGACTTCGTCGCGGGTGAAGCCGGCCAGCGCCATCACGATGCGGTATTGGTCTTCGCTCACCAGTTCGATGTTGTACGGTGGATAGCTTGGCTGCGACTCGGCGCGTTGCTCGAGCAGGCTGGCCAGGCGATCGAAACCGATGGCGGAACGGTAGAGAGGGGTCAGGTCGTAAGTACGCATGATAGTTATCCTTGTAAAGTTAAGCGATAAAGGTGCGGACCTCAGTTGAGCATCCGCTGGTACCAATCTAATGCCATCCATCGCGAAATCAAGACAAGCAAAATACGGAATTTTAAATATTTTTCCAAATTTTGTTTGCATCATGTATCAGCGAAAATACCGCGTTACGCGCGGTGCTACACTGCCCGGCTTCCCTTCCCTGCCTTTTCCCATGACCGCATCCCGCACCTTCTTCGCACGCGCTGCCCGTCCGGCGAGCGCTTTGGTTCTTGCCCTGGCGCTGGCCCTGCCTGCCGCAGCCCAGCTTCCCGCCGTCGGCGACGCGCCGTATCCCGGCACGATCGCGCTGCATGTCGACGCGAGCAATCTGTCGCAGCAGGTCTTCAGGATGCGCCTGTCGATGCCCGTGCAGGCTGGCCCGATGACGCTGCTGTATCCGCAGTGGGCGCCGGGGAACCACGGCCCGAACATCCCGCTGACCCAGCTCGCCGGCCTGAAATTCCGCGCCGGCGGCAAGCCAGTGGAATGGAAGCGCGACCCGGTCAACGTGTATGCGTTCCACGTCGTGGTGCCGGAAGGCGCAACCACGCTGGAAGCCGAATACCAGTTCCTGTCGCCGCTCGATACGACGCAGGGCCGCATCACGATGACCGACGATATCCTCGGCGTGCAGTGGCAGTCGGTGGCGCTGTACCCGGCCGGCTACCAGGCGCGCCGCATCACCGTGCAGCCGACGCTGCGCCTGCCCGCCGGCTGGCAGTTCGCCAGCTCGCTGGCGGTCGAAGAACGCACCGGCGACGAAGTGCGCTTCAAGCCGCATGATCTCGACACGCTGGTCGATTCGCCCCTGTTCGCGGGCCGCTACTTCAAGCGCATCGACCTGGCGCCGGGCGCGAAGCAGCCGGTGATGCTCAATGTGGTCGCCGACAATCCCGAAAACCTCGAGGCCAAGCCAGACCAGATCAAGCTGCACCGCGCGATGGTCGATCAGGCGCTCAAGCTGTTCGGTTCGCACCACTATCGCCAGTATGATTTTCTGTTTGCGATCTCGGACGAATTCGGCGGCATCGGCCGCGAGCACCAGCAGTCGAGCGAGAACGGCGTCAAGCTCGGCTATTTCACCGAGTGGAACCGCAACGAGGCCGGGCGCGAACTGCTGCCGCACGAATTCGTCCACTCGTGGAACGGCAAGTTCCGCCGGCCCGCGGGCCAGGATGTCGCCAACTTCAACACGCCGCTGCAGAACGAGCTGCTGTGGCTGTACGAAGGCCAGACCCAGTTCTGGGGCAAGGTGCTCGCCGCGCGTTCGGGCCTGGTGTCGCAAACCCACGCGCGCGATGCGCTGGCGGCCGACGCGGCGCGCTACGACGCCACGCAAGGCCGCGACTGGCGCGCCGTGCAGGACACCGTCAACGATCCGATCATCAACGGCCGCCGTCCGATCGGCTGGGGCAACTGGCAGCGCAGCGAGGATTACTACACCGAGGGCATGCTGATCTGGCTCGACGTCGACACGAAGATCCGCGAGATGTCGGGCGAGCAGCGCGGCCTGCAGGACTTCGCGCGCGCCTTCTTCGGCATCGACAACGGCAGCACCCAGACCACCTACTACACGTTCGACGACGTGGTGGCCGCCCTGAACAAGGTGCAGAAATACGACTGGGCGCCGTTCCTGCGCGCGCGCCTGGACGGCCACGGCCCGGGCGCCCCGCTCGATGGCCTCAAGCGCGCGGGCTGGAAGCTGGTCTACGGCGACACGCCGAGCGACGCGGCGCGTGGCGCAGAAGATCGCAACAAGACCACCGACTTCACGTATTCGCTGGGCTTCCAGGTGCGCGCCGATGGCGGCATTACCGGCGTGATCTGGGACGGTGTGGGCTTCCGCGCTGGCCTGGCGGCCAACACGACGATCGTCGCGGTCAACAACCGCGTCTACAAGGGCGACGTGCTCAAGGCAGCAGTGCGCGCGGCCAAGGATGGCAAGGCGCCGCTCGAACTGCTGGTACGCAAGGGGAACAACCTGCGCACGATCTCGCTCGATTACCGCGACGGCCTGCGCTATCCGCGCCTGGAACGCATACCGGGCACGAAGGACCGGCTTGAGGTGCTGTTCAAGGCGCTGAAGTAAGCGCTGCAGCACGCACTGAAGGAAGCACTGAAGCAAGCGCCGCGGCACTGCCCCGGCGCTTGACGCATGCGCCGGCATGCGGCTAAGATCGATCCATGACTTTCATCGTGACTTCCCCAGCCAGCTATTACGCCTACCGCACCTCGCAGCGGTAGGGGCTTTCACGCAACCCGGTCCGCCTCAGGCGGACATGTACGGGTAACCGGTCTTCCTGGGCGTTCCATCTCCAGGAGACTGTATGTCCATCCCGATCGACCTGCTCGACGTTCTGCAAGAACGCGGCTTCATCCACCAGTGCACCGACGTCGCTGGCCTGCGCCACGCCATGGCCACGCCCATCACCGCCTACCTGGGCTTTGACGCGACCGCCGACAGCCTCCATGTCGGCCACCTGCAAGGCCTCATGCTGATGCGCTGGCTGCAGCGCGCGGGCCATCGTCCCCTGCTGCTCATTGGCGGGGCCACCACACGCATTGGCGACCCGAGTTTTCGCGACACCACGCGCCCGGTGCTGGACGGCCCGGCCATCGACGCGAACATCGCCGGCATCGGCCGCGCCTTCGCACGCTATCTCGGCCCGGACGTGCCGGTGGTCGACAACGCTGCATGGCTCGATGGCCTGGGCTACCTCGACTTTTTGGGCCAGGTGGGGCGGCATTTCAGCGTCAACCGGATGCTCACGTTCGACGCGATCCGCTCGCGCCTCGAATACTCGCTGTCATTCCTGGAATTTGGCTACACGCTGTTGCAGGCGTACGACTTCACCGAACTGGCGCGCCGTCATGGCTGCACGCTGCAGATCGGCGGGGCCGACCAGTGGGCCAACATCATCAACGGCATCGATCTGGGCCGGCGCCAGTCGGGCCTGGACCTGTATGGCCTGACCATGCCGCTGCTGGCCACGAGCGACGGCAAGAAGATGGGCAAGTCGGCGGGCGGCGCCGTGTGGCTCAACGCCGACCGCCTGTCGCCCTACGGCTTCTGGCAGTTCTGGCGCAATGTCGACGACCGCGACGTGGCGCGCTTCCTGGCGCTGTTTACCGAACTGCCGATGACCGAGGTGCGGCGCCTGGGCGCGTTGCAGGGCGCGGCGCTGAACGATGCGAAGATCGTGCTGGCCAATGAAGCGACGCGGCTGGCGCACGGGCAGGACGCGCTCGATGCGGCGCTGCGCGCTGCAGCGGCGGCCTTTGGCGACGCCCGGCGCGACGACATGCCAACGTTCGCGCTCGATGCCACGCGCTTCGCGGCCGGGATCACGCTGGCTGAACTTGCCGTCGATGCCGGCCTGGCGGGCTCGCGCAGTGCGGCGCGGCGCCTGGCGGCGGGCGGCGGCTTGCGGCTCGATGGCGTGGCGGTGAACGAGGCCGATATGGTGCTTCCCGCCGGCAGTGACGAGTGGCTTCTTTCGGCCGGGCGCAAGCAGCATGTGCGCATCGTGCTCGCAGAGCGCGGAGAGTAACGCTGCGAGGCCGGCGGGCGCAGGCTGTGGCACACTGGCGGCACTGCCGATTCCTGAATCTTCACCATGCATCGCTTCAGCGCCAAGCCTTACTTGCAACGCGTGTGGGCCGACTTCGGCAACGAGGTCGGCTTCGATGACTTCCCGTTCAACATTCCTGCCGTGCGCGAACTGCAATCGATCGAGTTCCACGCCGACGTGACCTTCTTCGTTGGCGAAAATGGCAGCGGCAAGTCGACCATTCTTGAAGCGATCGCACTGGCGCTGGGCTTTGGCATCGAAGGCGGCACGCTGAACAACCGCTTGCTGAACACGTCCGGCGAGCACACCCGGCTGGCGGATCACATTCGGATGTCGCGCAGCACGCGCAGGCCAAAAGACGGCTATTTTCTTCGGGCCGAGAGCTTCTACAATCTCGCGACCTACCTCGACCAGATGCCGGAGACCACTGCCCTTGGCGGCTATGGCGGCAAGAAGCTGCATGCGCGCTCGCATGGCGAAGCATTCATGAGTGTGCTGCTCGACAAATTCAGGGGCAATGGCCTGTACCTGCTCGATGAACCCGAGGCGGCGCTCTCGCCCAATCGCCAGCTGGCAGCGTTGCGGGCGATGCATCAACTGGCGCAGGATCAGTCGCAGTTCATCATCGTGACGCATTCGCCGATTCTGCTTGCCTATCCTAACGCGAAGATCCTGGCATTTGACGGCGCCGGCATTGCCGAGATCGCGTATGAGGACACGGAACATTACGCCGTGACGCGCGACTTTTTGAATCACTATCCGCGCCGGCTGGAACAGTTGCTGGCGCCGGATTGAGCATGGTGATTTAACCGGGCGACGCTATTCTCGGTTCATCGAGTGCGGGCCAGGACTACTTCCATTCGCCCCGCTGGTTCACCAGCGTTTTCTTGCCTTCAGTGACCACCAGCCGGCCATCGGCGAACACGGTGTAGCTCACGCGGCCCGAGCGAAACACGTAGCCCTGGAAGGCGCCGGGCGTGACGCCATCGGCTGCCATCGAGTGCATGGTCTTGCCACGCAGCTTGATTGCCTTGCCGGTTTTCTTGCTGGTACCGGTGTAGCGCACGTCGTCGCAGGTGACGTTGCCCTCTTCGCACTGCTGCACGATCTTGACGGTAAAGCCGGAAGTTTCCAGCGTCTGCTGCGTAGCGGCGTGGGTCGCGCCAGCGAATGTCATTGCGGCCAGAGCAGCGAGGTGGATGGATCGTTTCATGGGTTCCCCTGTCGAGTGTGGACAGCGCAATGATGCCCGATCGGGCTAACCGTACCGTTCGCTGGCGCGCTTTGGGGGCGCAGAGTTTCTTTGAACAATCCATGCAGCGCCGTTGATGACGGCGTCGCGGATCAGTCCGGCGCTGAAGCATCCGGTGTTGAAGCATCCGACCTTGAGGCGTCCGGCCGGGACGCCGCGGCGCGCGCCAGCGCGTGCGACGCAATCGGCACGGTTGCGGCGAGTACCGTCACCAGCGCGCCGATCTTGATCCACCAGGCCGATCCCGGCTGCAGCACGGCGAGGCCGGCCAGCATGAGGCCAAGCGCCAACGTCGCCGCCTTGGTTGCCGCATGCTGCCGCGACAGGGCGTCCGGCAGCCTGTGCAGGCCCAGCGCCGCCACTGCGAGCAGTGCTGCGCCGACAATCATGAGCGTCCAACCCAGGGCCGTCATGGCGCGTCCCGGCCGGGCGCCCCGGCGCGCAGCGCGTTGGCCCAGCAAACGGTAGCGAGAAACGCGATCAGGGCGAAGCCGAGCGCAACGTCCAGGAAAGCCGTATGCCCGGTACGCGCAGCAGCCAGTATGCATGCCGCAAGGGCGCAGGCGCTGAGAACATCGATGGCCACCAGCCGGTTTGCAGCTCCGGGCAGGCGGCGCAAGGCCGCCAGGACCAGCCACAGCGCCAGGCCAAGAAACACCTCGACCAGTATTGTCATGACATCTCCTCTTGAGCAAAGAGCACGCGCACGGCAACTTCAAACAGATGACGGATTTCCTGCAGCGCCGCCTCATCGGCGCCGTTACCGGTGTCGAGCATATGCAGGCGGATTCGTCCGGCGGCGGCGTCGACGTCCACCGCCGTGGTCCCTGGCGTGAGGCAGATCAGGCAGGCCAGTACGGTCGTTGCCCAAGGTTGCATCGGCTGGAACCGGTAGTCGACGAAACCGGGGGCAAAATCATGCGGACCACGCAGGATGCGCCACGAAATTTGCCAACCTGAACGCGCAATGGAGGCAAACAGGTGCCACACGATCAGGAGGCCGGCGGCGATGCGTTTCATGGTGCAGGCCTGGCCCCCGGTGGCGCCATCGTGCCGGCGGCCGCCACCAGGAAATCGATGAGCGGCCCCGGCATCAGGCCCATGCCCAGGGCCAGCAACGACAGCGCGCCGCAACTGGCCCACGCGCCCGTGGGAAAGGGTGCACCCGGCGTGGTGAGTGGCGCCGGGTGCGGTTTCCAGAACGCCTCGATCCAGATCTTGGCCATCGACAGCAGGGTCAGCCCCCCGGTGCATACGGCCACCGCCATCCACAGGTAATGTTCCTGGGCAAACCCTTCACGCAGGATCAGCAGCTTGGCCCAGAAGCCGGACAGCGGCGGCATCCCGACCAGCGCCACCGCGTTCAGCGCAAACAGGCCGGCGAGCGCTCGGTCACTGCGCGCCAGGGCGCCGATTTTGCGCAGGTCGTAGTGCCCTGCCCTGCGGGCAATCATGCCTGCAACCAGGTACAGGTTGGCCTTGACCAGGATGTGGTGAATGCTGAAGAACAGCGCCGCAACGATCCCGGCAGCGCCGCCAAGCGCCGCCGCCAACAGGATATAGCCCATCTGGCTCACGCTATGGAAGGCCAGAATGCGGCGCAGGTCGTAGTGATACACCGCGCCCATTACGCCCGCAATCATGGTGGCACAGGCAAGCCAGCCCAGGACTGGGGTGTAGGCTGGCGCACCGGCCGGGAAGACTTCATGGAGAACGCGCAGTAAGGCGTAGGCCCCGACCTTGGTGGTCAAAGCCGTAAACAGCGCCAGTACCGGCGGCGACAGCACCGGGTAGGCGGCCGGCAACCAGAACAAAAAGGGGAAAGCGCTGGCCTTGATGAGCAGCGCAATGATCAACAGCGCGCCCAGCAGCAATGCCAGCGGATCGTCACCGCGCCCGGCCAGCGCCATCCCGAGTGCGTGGTAGCCGAGCTGGCCGGTCAGGCCGTACAGGCCCGCCACCGCGGCCAGCAGGACAACCGTGCCGAACAGGTTCAGGACCAGGTATTTCAGACCAGCCTCCAGCTGCGCCGGTGTGCGGCCGGCAACGATCAGTCCGAGGGCCGCGATCAGCATCACCTCGAACCAGACGTACAGGTTGAACAGGTCAGCCGTGGCATAGGCCCCGCACGCGCCGGCCAGCAAGCCATGCACCAGCGGCGGGCCGAACGGCGTGGCCAGTGCGCTGCCCCGGCTGGGCCAGACCAGCACGGCCACGGCCAGCACGGCATTGATGGTCAGCATGAGGGCGGCGGCGCGGTCGATACGAAAGACGATCGCGAAAGGCGCGGCCCAGGCGCCGAATTGCGTTACCACCACCGCGCCGCCGGCAGCGCCATCCAGCAATGCCGCGCAGCACAGCAGCAGGATCAGCGCCCCGCCCAGGCTGGCGGCACGCTGGCGACGCGGGCGCCGGGCCAGCCCAACCGTCAGCGCTGCCGTGAACAGCGGCACCAGCACCGGCGCGGCCGCCAATGCGCCACTCATGGCAGTTCCCCGGGGTCACCGTCAGGCCTCGGGGGTGGTTCGGCTTGTTCGAGTGCATCGGCATCGGCGCGGTCGTCGTGAGCGGCCAGCGCCAGGGCCAGGGCGATGCCGAAACAGGCAAAGGTGAAACCGATCACGATGGCCGTCAGCACCAGTGCCTGCGGTACCGGGTTGGCCACCGCCGCCAGGGGCGCAACCGCGCCTGGCGCAATTAACGGCGGCGCTGCCTGGCCAAGGCGGCCGGCTGCGAACACGAACAGGTTCACCGCTGCACCGAGCAAGGCCAGCCCCACCGAGATGGCCACCAGGTCGCGCGAGCTCGCCAGGTACAGGCCGGCGGCAGCCACCAGGGTCACGCTCGCCGCCATCACCCACTCGATCATCGCATGCTCTCCAAGAGCCGCAGGCAGAATCCGCTCAGCGCCCCCCACACGCACAGCGCCACGCCAAGGTCGAACAGCATCACCGTAGAGAGCTTGAGCGCCACGGCGCCGGCGCCGAGTTCACCCCACAAGTGGGTGAGGAAAGGCTGGCCGAGCGCCAGCGCCAGCAGGCCGCTGGCTGCGGCCAGCGCCAGGCCGAGGGCGCTCAGGCTCAGTGGTCCGAGCGGTAGCCGCGCGCGGGCGGCCGCCGTGCCCCGCACGAGCGCGTGGGCGACCGTCGCCGCCACCGCCACCAGCGCGGCGACGAAGCCGCCGCCGGGCGCATTGTGCCCGCGCAGCAGCAGCCATACGGCGGCGGCCAGCATGATCCAGTAAAGGAAGGACACCGTGGTCTCCAGCACGATCGAGCGCCCGGCATTCATCGGCTTGTTCTCCTGGCAGGCAGCGGGCGTGCCAGCGGCCACGTCGCCAGCGCCGCAAGCATGACCACGGCAATCTCGCCAAGCGTGTCAAGGGCGCGAAAGTCGACGATGATGACGTTGACCACGTTGCGTCCGTGCGCATTGGGTACGCTCTGCGCGAGGAAATAATCGGCCATGGCGGCGTCGAACGGCCGGCCGGACAGCGCCAGCAGCACGGCGCCGAGCAGCAGGCCGAACGCCAGTGCAACGCCGGCCCGCCAGGCATCGGCACGTTCTACGCCCGCCCCGGCGCCCTGCCGCTGGCGGTAGCGGCACAATGCCACCGCTGCCACCACCACGAAGACGGTTTCCACGGCAAGCTGGGTCAGGGCCAGGTCGGGCGCGCCCCGGAACAGGAACACGATCGCGCTGCCGGTGCCAACGGCGCCCGCGCCGAGCAATCGGCCGAGCGTGTCCCGGACCCGCACGGCCAGCGCGGCCCCAAGAATAGCGGTAGCGCACCCGATCAGTACGCCGGCAGCATCGACGCCGATCACCACGGGCGGCGCAAAGTCCAGGCCGAATGCCCAGGGCATGCAGAGCAGCACCGTGGCGGCAACCGTGGCGACCAGGTAGCGGCTCAGGCGGCGCGCCTGCAGGGCGCGCGCCAGCACGCCTGCCACGTGTTTCAGGCCGCGCAGCGCGGCGCCATACGCGGCAGCAGGACCGGCGCGATCGAGGAAGCGCAGCCGCTCAAGGATTCGGTACAGCCGGTTCCAGCCGGCGTACACGAACGCGCCGACCGCCCAGACGATGGCAAAGCTCTCGATGCGAAGCAGCCATTCGGTGGCCAGCGAGGCGTCGGCGCGTGTCAGCGTGGGAGAGATCAGCCGGGCAGCATCGATCAGCAGCGGTTCGGCCAGCGCAGGAAACATGCCGAGCGTGATGCCAATACCGGCCAGCACCAGCGGCGGAAGTGTGAGCGGCCAGCCGCCCTCATGTGGCGCACGGTCCGCTGGATGGGCTGGCGCGCCAAAGAAGATGCGCAAGGCCGCCACGCTGGCGATGGCCACGCCGACCGTGCTCACCAGCAGGCTGGCGCCTTCGACCACCCACAGCACGTCGCTTACCTCCTTGGCGGCCTTCATGCTGTCCTTGGCAACGAAGCCAACTGTGGTGGGCAAGCCGGCCATCGACAGCCCGGCCAGCAGCGCCACCAGCGCCGTGACCGGCATGGCGTGGCGCATGCCGCTCAGCCGGTCGATCAGGCGCGTGCCGGTCGCATGGTCGATATTGCCGGCCACAAAGAACAGGGGAGCCTTGTACAGCGCATGGGCCAGCAGGAAGGCGACAAACGCCAGCGCGCCCAGCTCGTTGGGCAAGCCGATGAGCACAGTCAGCATGCCCAGCGCGGAAACGGTCGACCATGCCAGGATGCGTTTCAGGTCGCGTTCGCGGGGCGCCTGCATGGCGCCCCGCAAGGCGGTAAGCGTGCCGATCGACAGAAGTGTGCCCTCCCACCACGCAACCGCGCCCATCGCTTCGTCGAAGCGGGCCATCACATACACGCCGAGATTGACCATCGTCGCCGAGTGCAGATAGGCCGAGACCGGCGTCGGCGCAGCCATCGCCCCCGGCAGCCAGAAGTGAAACGGAAACTGGGCCGACTTGGTCATGGCCCCAGCGAGCACGAGCGCCACGCCCGCCTGGAAGCGCGGCTGGGCCAGCACGGCGGGATCGAGCTGCGCCAGGTCGCTCAGCCGCAACCCGGGCGCGGCCAGCAGGATCAGGACGAACCCGGCCAGCAGCGCCAGCCCGCCGGCACCCGTGACCAGCAGCGCCTGACGCGCACTGTCACGGCTGTCAGGACTGTCGCGCTCGAAGCCCACCAGCAGGAAGGACAACACGCTCGTCGCTTCCCAGAACAACAGCAGCAGCAGCAGGTCGTCGGCGAGGATCGCCCCGATCATGGCCAGCGTGAATGCGATGAGCAGGCCCATCAATTGGCCAAGCCGGACATGGCCGTGCAGATAGCCGGGCGTATACGCAAGCACCGCCGCGCCGACAACGCACACGAGCAGCAGGAACAGGCGCGCCAGGCCATCGGCGGCAAACCCCAGGTGGATGCCGAGCGGCGCCACCCACGACACCGACCAGCTTGCCGGATCGGCCGGCAGGGCGGCCACCGCCGGCAGCAATGCCAGCGGCAACAGCCACGCCCAGCGAAGCCAGGCTGCCTGCGATGCCACCGGAAGCGCTGTGTGCACCATGGCGGGCGCCTAGCGGGATGAACTGTCCAGATTCACGCGCCGCCCCCGCCACTCGCGCCAGGCAACGAGCGCCAGCGTCAGGGCGACGAGCGGCAATACGGCCATCACCATGACGGCGCTATAGGGCTGCAAGGCATCGTGCTGCTGGGCCGCCAGCAGCACGTACGCCATGTAGGCCGCGTACAGCCCGAAGAACAGCGCCCCTTCCCAGCGGGCAATCAGGTTCCCGGTGAAGAAGATGGGCAGGCAGGCGATGGCCACGGCGATCATGACTGGCAAATCGAATGCCAGCACCGATGGGGCAACCCCGATGCCCGCCGGCGTCACCAGCGACGACAGCCCCAGCACGCCGAGGATATTGAAGACATTGCTGCCCACCACGTTGCCCACCGCAATATCGCGCTGGCCCCGCAACGCTGCAATGATCGAGGTGGCCACTTCGGGCAGCGAGGTGCCTGCGGCAACGATGGTCAGGCCAATGACGAGTTCGCTGACGCCGAGGTACTGCGCGAAGCGGACGGCCGAGTCCACCAGCCAGGTCGCGCCCAGCACCAGCAGGCCCAGTCCGGCGACGATGAGCAGCAGTTGCACCGCCGGATGTCTGTCCCAGCCCGCAGACGCGCCGGGCATGTCATCGGGAAGGCCGGCGTCGCCCTGCTGATGCTGGCGCCGCGACTGCACCACCAGAAACACGGTATACCCGGCCAGCAGGACCAGCAGCAGGGCCCCGTCGCCACGGCCAACACGCCCGTCCAGCGCCAGCACGAGCAGCAGCAGCGAGACACCGATCATGACCGGGACTTCCTGGCGCACGACCTGGCGCGCCACCAGCAACGGCACGATCAGCGCCGATAGACCGAGGATGAACAGGACGTTGAAGATATTGCTGCCCACAACATTACCAAGCGCAAGATCGGCGCTGCCGGAGACGGCCGATTGCAGGCTGACGGCCAGCTCGGGGGCACTGGTACCGAACGCAACGACGGTGAGCCCGATCACGAGAGGCGACATGCCCACCGACAGTGCGAGAAGCGAAGCACCGCGCACCAGCGCCTCGGCGCCGGCGACCAGGAAGACGAGTCCGAATACGAACAAGAGTATGTCCATCATTGGCGGCCCTTCTCATGCAAAACCTGCGATGCTGTCGGCAATGCTGCTGGCAATTCACTGGCAATGTCGCCTGCGACCCGACGTCGCCGGGCCAGCTCGCTGACTCGCCTGTGGCAGCGTTGTCGTCAATTATAAGACGCTTTAAAACAGGAAGAAACACCTGATCGGCGCAAATGCAGAACCGGCAATGCGGCCATTGCACACGTGCCGCGCCAGCGCAGAAGGCCTGATCGCGACAGGGTTGCAGCCGGTATATCAGCCCTCCGGCACGGATGCTGCCGACAAGCATTTCCCGCCTGTCGCGCAGCAGGCATGCCGCATGATCGCCGCGCAGAATGCCAGCAAGCCAGGCCAACGCACCTGATTGGCAGGCACGGTCTTTACCCGAACAAGCCATGCAGGAACCAGCGCGGCGCAGCATCCTCGCCCGAGCCGTTGATGCGTTCGCGGTAGATCCAGTACAGCGCGTGGTCCTTGCCTTCGGCGATGAAATAATCGCGCGTTTGCGTCTGGCTCCACCACCCTGCTTCGATGCGCTCGGGATTGGATGCCACCCGCAACGGCGAGCCATAGAACGGCCGGTGGTCGCGCATCAGCAGCGCGAGCGGCTTGGCCAGCAGCCAGCTTGGCCGGGGCAGGCTTTGCACGTCGGGCGGCATCTGCGCGGCGCGCGCCGACGCGCTGACTTTTTCGTGCACCGGCACCCAGGCGTTGGCGATCTCGGGCCGGTAATCGGCATGCGGCAGCGCCTGCAGCACATTGTCGGTGCCCAGGCGCGCGACCAAGAGTTCGATCATGCGCATGCGGTCTTCTTCGCTGCCACCGGGATCGGGAAACAGCGAGTCGGTCGGCGGCGCCATTGCCTGCAATTGCTGGGCTTCGAGCCGGATGCCGATCACGGGCGCGACGAGTTCGAGCTTGGCCAGGCGCTCGCGCAGCAGCCGCATCAGGTGTTCGTCGCGCCACGTGGGTTCGGCCAGCGCCACTTCGACCGCCGTGGGCGGACAGGCCACCCTGCCCCGCTCGTGCTCGAGCAGCAGCAGGATGCGTTCGACCGCCAACTGGCGCGCGCACAGCCAGCCCGTCATTTGCAGCACCAGGTGGTGGGCGCCAGCCAGCAGCAGGTCGGCGTGTTCGAGCCGGTCGAACAGTTCGAGCCGGGCCTGGAAGCGTTCGGGCGGCTCGATCCATTGCAACAATTCGGGACTGTGGCCATACGCGGCGTCGAGCATGTCGAGCAGCGCGCGCCCGCAGCGCCGCTGCAGGCCGGGCCGGGGCAGGCGCTGCAATTCGTCCAGCCGGCGGCAGCCCAGGCCATCGAACCAGGCTGCGAACGGCCGCGCCGGTGGCAACAGGCTCACCGGCAGGCGGTTGAGCCGCCGCACGAGCGACTCCATCTTGACCGCGCGCCCGGCATTGCGGCGCGCCAGCAGCCAGGCGCCGCGCGCGGTGGGCGCGCAGGCAATGCACACCGTAAAGCCGAGCGTGCGCAGGTTGGCGCGCACCCGCTCGCACAACTGCCGGATGCCGCCAAACAGGCGCAGGCTGGCGCCGATGTCGAGCAGCAGCGTGGCTTCTTCGGCCAGTGCCACTTGCGGCGTGTACTGTAGCATCGCCATCGCCACTGCCTGCAAGGCCTCGGCTTCGCGCTCGTGGCTGCGCTGGACGATGCGCGCGTTGGGCATGAGCATCAGCACGCCGCCACGCCGCATGCCGGGCAGCACGCCTTCGATGTGCGCTGCCTTCGACAACGCCATGACCCGCTCCTGTTCCAGAACCACGATGCCGGGATCACCCGCAGCAGCAGCCACAGCAGCAGCGTCGGCAACATCGGCGCCATCGGCACCGCCGCCATTGCTACCGCTATTGCACCAGCGTGGGCTGAAGACTTCTAGCGGTAGCTGGGGCAAATACAGGCCGATCCAGAGGCGCATGGCGTTGCAGTAGTGAAGAACCAAGGGGCAGGAACAGCGGCGCGTCGCGCTGCGGTCCCCGGCGTTTGATGAAGTCGACCGTCATGCCGCCGGCGGCCGGGCGCAGCGCAAGGCGCAGCGGCGCGGGCGACGCATCTTGCGCGGCAGACAGGGGACGGAGCATGAAGAACAGGGTTTCGCCACCCTGCGCCGCCAGGTGCAGGCGGCGCAGGCTGTCGCTGCGCACGTGGTTGGCCCAGAACAGCAGCGCGCCGCAACTGCCGCTACGCAAGACCTGTTCGGCCGCCCACAGGGCATCGGCGCTGCGCGTCGAGCGCAGCCACAGCAATTGGGATGGATCGAGGCCCAGCGCGGCCAGCGCCAGCGCCTGGGGTGGATGGGGTGGCTGCAGCAGTACGATACGGCGCGATGCGCAGGCGGCCAGCGCCGGGCGCAGCAGCCGCATTTCGCCGATGCCGGGTTGTTGCAGCAACAGGTCGACCAGGGTGCCGCCGGGCCAGCCACCACCCGGCAACTGGCCCGACAAGGTGGCGTGGCCCGTGTCGATGCAGCGCGTGTCGGCATGCGCCAGCTGCGAGGCACGCCACAGCGATGGGTGCAATGCCTCTGGTGCAGCAAAGATGGAAGAAGGATTCATGATAGTGATAACAATGCAAGTACTGTATAAACGTACAGTACTCGGTGAAACAGGGCTTGGCAAGAGCTTTTCATTTTGTCTACATCAAGCTGCTCACCTGAATTTATGGAGATTAAATGCCGTCCAAAGCGCTCTACGCCCGTAGCAGCACCTTGTAGACCGGCTTTCTGACGCCATATATATTTTTCGTGCGCCCCGACCATGGAGTTGTCAATGAGCAACGCAATGAGCACCAGTACCGATCTTCTGCTGAAGAAAGCCGGCATCATCGAACGCTGCTGCAACCGCGCCCGCGAAGAATACGAGCGCGACCCCACGACGTTCACCGACGACATCACGCGCCAGGATGCGGCCACGCTCAATGTGATCCGCGCCTGGGAAGCGGCGATCGAGATGGGTGACTACGTGATCGGCTGCGCGCGCCTGGGGCCAGCGCAGGACGAGCGCGAGGTCATCACCCTGCTGGCCGGGCATGGCTGGATCGCCCCGGTCGTGGCCGAAAACCTCAAGCGCACCGGTGAATTCTGCCGCGCCGAATGGGATTACCAGGCCGCGCCCCTGCCCGCCCTCGTCACGATCATCAAGCGCGGCCTTGGCGATTTCACCGATTACGCCGCAGCGCTGACGAGCGGCGCGCGCGCTGTCGGCCAACCCTGACCATGTCTTGTCAGTGCGCCAACGGTGCGCCTGCTGGTATCATGCGCCTCTTTTGGGAGCGGCATTCCCTGGCGCCGGATGCGCCGGGTCGCCGCTTTCGCACTGACCAATCAAAACAACCATGACCCAACAGACCAATTTACCCGGCTTCTTCAGCCGCTTGTCGATCGCCTTCGGCGCCCTGTTCAAATCGCTCGGCGACGCCGAATTTGCCGCGCGCGTGCGCGATGACGGCGTCGGCCCGACCGCCGCTCCGGCACCAGTGCCAGCCCCGGCAGCGGCACCTGCACCTGTCGTGAAACCAGCGCCAGCGCCGACGCCCCTGCGCGCGCCGACGCCGGATTCGGCCCTGCAACTGCTGAGCCTCTTCCAGCGCGAAGCACGCCTGATCGACTTCGCCCACGAAAATCTCACCAGCTATTCGGATGCCGACATCGGCGCCGCTGCGCGCGTCGTGCACGAAGGCTGCGCGCGCGTGCTGCGCGAGCACTTCACGATCGAACCGGTGCGCAGCGAGGCTGAAGGCGCCCGCATCACGCTGAACGAAGGCTTCGATGCCGCCAGCGTGCGCCTGACCGGCAACGTGGTCGGCACGGCGCCGTTCAACGGCACCCTGAGCCACCGCGGCTGGCGTGCTGCCAGCGTCACGCTGCCGCAACTGGCCGAGCGCCACGATGCGCGCGTGCTGGCCCCGGCGGAGGTGGAACTGTGAACGACATCGTGAACGACCCATCGAGCGAATCGCTGAACCATGCGGCCGAGCCGCGCTACGCCATTGGCATCGACCTGGGCACGACCCACAGCGCCCTGTCGTATGTCGACCTGCAGGCCAGCGACGGCGAACAGGCCGTCGACGCCGTGCTGCCGATCCCGCAACTGACCGCGCCCGGCACGATCGAAGCGCTGCCGCTGCTGCCATCGTTCCTGTACCTGCCGCACCCGGACGAACTGCCGGCCGGCGAACGCGCGCTGCCATGGAGCGACACCGAAGCGACTACCATGTCGGCGATCGCCGGCGAAATGGCGCGCAACCGCGGCGCGACCACGCCGATCCGCCTGGTCTCGTCGGCCAAGAGCTGGCTGTGCCACCCGGGCGTGGACCGCCGCGCCGCCATCCTGCCAACAGACGCGCCGGACGAAGTCACCCGTGTATCGCCACTGGATGCATCGACCCACTACCTGCGCCACCTGCGCCAGGCCTGGAACGCTGCGCACCCCGAAGCGCCGTTCGACCAGCAATCGGTCACGGTCACCATCCCTGCCTCGTTCGATCCGGGCGCGCGCGAGCTGACGCTGGACGCCGCGCGCCTGGCCGGCTTCACGCCGACCCTGCTCGAAGAGCCGCAAGCAGCGCTGTACAGCTGGATCCAGGGCAGCGGCGGCCGCTGGCGCAAGCAGGTCGCACCGGGCGACATCATCCTGGTGGTCGACGTCGGCGGCGGCACCAGCGACTTTTCGCTGATCGCGATCCTCGAACGCGACGGCAAGCTCGAACCGCACCGCGTCGCCGTGGGCGACCACATCCTGCTGGGCGGCGACAATATGGACCTGGCGCTGGCCCACTTCGTGGCCCGCAAACTCTCGGCCAACGGCACGCAGCTCGACGCCTGGCAGATGCGTGCGCTGACCTACGGCTGCCGCAGCGCCAAGGAAGCGCTGCTGGCCGACGCCAACGCGACGACGCACCCGATCGTGGTGCCAAGCCGCGGCTCGAAACTCATCGGCGGCTCGATCCGCACCGAACTCACACGCGACGAAGTCACTGCCTTCATCACCGACGGCTTCTTCCCGCGCGTGGAAGCCTCGGCGCGGCCGACCGTGCGCGCCCGCGCCGGCCTGACCCAGCTTGGCCTGCCGTATGCGCAGGATGCCGCGATCACGCGCCACCTGGCCGCGTTCCTCGCGCGCCAGGCCGGCGCCACCGCCGAACTCGAAGGTTTCACTGGCCGCGTCACGGCCGACCACACGTTCCTGCATCCGAGCGCAGTGCTTTTCAATGGCGGCGTGTTCAAGTCGGGCATCCTGGCCCAGCGCGTGATGGACACCATCAACGACTGGCTGTACATGGAAGGCGCCGAACCGGCGCGCATGCTCGAAGGCGCCGATCTCGATCTGGCTGTCGCGCGTGGCGCGGGCTACTTCAGCTACGCGCGGCGTGGCGGTGGCGTGCGCATTCGCGGCGGCACGGCGCGCTCGTACTACGTTGGCGTGGAGTCGTCGATGCCGGCCATCCCAGGCATGGAGCCACCACTCGAAGCCCTGTGCGTGGCGCCATTCGGCATGGAAGAAGGCAGCGAACTCGAACTGCCTGGCCAGGAATTCGGCCTGGTGATCGGTGAGCCGGTCACGTTCCGCTTCTTCGGTTCCACCACGCGCCGCCAGGACCGCATCGGCGACGTGCTCGAATTCTGGGGCCCGGACGAGCTGCATGAAATGAACGAGATCCAGGCCACGCTGCCGGCCGATGGCCGCGCGGCAGGTGATGTCGTGCAGGTGAAACTGCATGCGCTGGCGACGGACGCTGGCACGCTCGAACTGCTGGCAGTGGCCCGTGACGGCCAGCGCTGGAAGATCGAGTTCGACGTGCGTACGGCGGCCGGGGTCCAGTGACCTGGCTCGTCGGCATCGATCTGGGCACCACGAACACGGTGCTGGCCTACGGCCGCAATGGCCCGGGCGGCATCGAGCTATTCCAGATCGATCAGTTGGTGGCGCCCGGCGAAGTGGCCGGCGCACCGCTGCTGCCGTCGATGCGTTACCACCCGGGGCCGGACGAACTGGCGCCGGGCGCCCTGCAACTGCCCTGGCAGCAGCCGGATGTTGCCGGCGTCGAGCACGTCGCGCTGGGACGCCTGGCGCGCGTGCTCGGTGCGGCCACGCCGGGCCGGCTTGTCTCGAGCGCCAAGAGCTGGCTGTCGCACGACGGCGTCGACCGCATGGCGCCGATCCTGCCGTGGGGTGTCGACAGCGACGTGCCCAAGGTCTCGCCGGTGGCTGCCAGCGCCAGCTATCTTGCGCACCTGCGCGCCGCATGGAATGCACGCTTTCCCAAACAACCCCTCGAACGCCAGCAGATCGTGCTCACGGTGCCGGCGTCGTTCGACGAAGGCGCCCGCGCGCTGACGCTCGAAGCGGCCAGGCTGGCCGGCCTGCCACAGGTCTCGCTGCTGGAAGAACCACAAGCCGCGCTGTACGACTGGCTGTACCGCCATCGCGCCAGCCTGGCCGACGATCTGGACGATGCGCGCCTGGTGCTGGTGGCCGACGTGGGCGGTGGCACCACTGACTTCAGCCTGGTCAAGGTCGATACCAGGGACGGTGAGCCGCACCTGACGCGCATCGGCGTGGGCAACCACCTGATCCTGGGTGGCGACAATATGGACCTGGCGCTGGCCCACCTGATCGAAGCGCGCATGGCCGGCCAATCTGGCGACGACAATGACAATGCGCGCACGCGCCTGTCGGCCGCGCGCCTGGCCCAGCTCACGGAACGCTGCCGCGCCGCCAAGGAACAACTCCTGGCCATTGATGCGCCCGAGTCGGTCACTGTTACGCTGCTCGGCACCGGCAGCCGCCTGATTGGCTCCGCTCGCAAGGCAGACCTGCTGCGCAGCGACATCGAGCGCATCGTGCTCGACGGCTTTTTACCACTCAACGCCGCGCAGGACGAACCGACGCGCGCGCGTGCCGGCATCGTCGAATTCGGTCTGCCGTATGCAAGCGACCCGGCCATCACGCGGCATCTGGCGAGCTTCTTGCGCCAGCATGCAGCGGCGTCGCGCGAGGCGCTCGGCCTGAATGGCGGCGCGATCCCGATTCCGGATACGGTGCTGCTCAACGGCGGCGTGTTCAGGGGCGCCGCGCTGGCCAGGCGCCTGGTCGACACGTTGAGCGGCTGGCGCAATGCGCCATTACGCGTGCTGCACAACGAAAATCCCGATATCGCCGTCGCCCGTGGCGGTGTCGCCTACGCGCTGGCGCGCCAGGGCCTGGCGCCGGCGATCGACAGCGGCGCGGCCCGCAACTATTACCTGCTCCTGGACGGTGAAGCGCGCGCTGGCCTGCTGCGCGCCGTCTGCCTGCTGCCACGCGGCACGCCGGCTGCCACGGACGTCACGCTGGCAAACCGCAGCTTCGCGCTGCGCGTCGGCCGGCCGGTGCGCTTTCACCTGGTCTCGACGATTGCCGATGCCGGCGCGGCGCCACAGGCCGGTGACCTGGTCGATCTCGACCTGGCCGACGTGGTGCGCCTGCCGCCGATTGCGACGGTGCTGCGCGCCTCAAGGTCCAGCACCACGGCCGAGATTCCCGTGCACCTGGTAACGACGCTGAGCGAAACCGGTTCGCTCGAAGTGCATTGCGTCGCCGAAGACGGCGGCGGGCGCTGGCAACTGGCGTTCCAGCTGCGTGGCAATAGCGATGATGACGGCGATATCGACGCGCCGGACGAGGCCCTGCCCGCGAACCTGGACGCGGCAATCGACAAGATCGAACGCGTGTTCGGCGCCCGCTCGAAACAGGTCGAGCCGAAGGAAGTCAAGCAACTGCGCGCTGGCCTGGAACACCTGCTCGGCCCACGCGAAAGCTGGACCACGCCGCTGCTGCGTCGCCTGTTCGACGCCCTGATGGCGCGCGCGAAAGGCCGGCGCCGCTCGGTCGAGCACGAGCGCGCCTGGCTGAACCTGGCCGGCTACAGCCTGCGCCCCGGCTTCGGCCACCCGCTCGACGAGTGGCGCATGGAAGGGCTGTGGGCTTTGTTCGAAGCGGGCGTGCAGCACCACAAGGACAGCCAGGTGCGCGCCGAATGGTGGACGCTGTGGCGTCGCGTGGCCGGCGGCCTGTCGCTCGATGCGCAACTGCGCGTGCTGGACGATTTCGCCTTCAACCTGCAGGCCGATGCCGCCGAGCGTGGCCGGCGGCCCGTCACCCTCGTCGACGGCAGCGAAGAAGACCTGCTGCGCGTGGGCGCGTCGCTCGAACGCATCCCGTCGGCCTACAAGGCCGAGATCGGGGAATGGCTGTTCAAGCAGATCGCCGATATCCCCGCCAGCGGCAAGCTCGATGCCCGCGCCAGCGCGCGCTACGGGCGCTATCTGTGGGCACTGGGCCGCGTGGGTGCGCGCCAGTCGTTCCAGTCGAGCGCGCACGAAGTGGCGCCGCCCGACGTGGCCGAGGGCTGGCTGCGCCAGCTCCTGCTGCTCGACTGGCGCAAAGTGGAGCCGGCCGGCTTTGCCGCCGCCCACATCGCGCGCATGACGGGCGACCGCTCGCGCGACATCGATGACGCAGTGCGCGGCGACGTGCTGCGCCGCCTGGCGGCCAGCGGCGCGCCAGCGGCATGGACGGCGATGGTGCGCGAGGTCGTGGAACTGGATCAGGCCAGCGAAGCGCGCATGCTGGGCGATGCGCTGCCGCCGGGGCTCAAGCTGCTGCGCTAAGCGCGGTCGACCGACGCATCACGCTTCCAGCTGCCCGATCAGGATCAGTGAGACCGGCTTGCCGGTACGCGGATGCAGCGGCTCGCGCATGGCGGTAACCCGCAGCCCATTTGCTGCGAACAGCGCGACCCAGCTCGCGATTGTGCGGAAGTACCACGGCGGCGCATCGGCGAAGTCGCTGGAAAAGCCCGCCCAGCTGCCGGCGCGCCAGCCGTCGACATACGGCGCATCGCCGCACGCCATGAGCGGATGCACCGTCTGCACGACCAGCGAGCCGCCCTCGCGCAGATAGGTCGGCGCCGCGCGCAGCAGGCCATCGACCGCCTCGTTGCCGATCAACGAGAAATTGCAGACCGCGACATCGACTGCCAGCGCCAGCCGGCCCTGCGCGATCTGCTCGAACGACAGCACGCAAAAGTCGCCGCCGCCAGCGGCATTGGCTTTCTCGACCAGCGCGGCAATCGCATCGACACCGACCATTGCCACGCCGGGCAAAGCGCGTACCAGCCAGCCTTCGCCGCAACCGAGATCGATGCCGGTGGCTGGCTCAAGGCTGCGCACTGCATCGACGATGGCGGCATTGGTAACCAGCGTGCGGGTTTCAATTTCACCGCCGCGCACGGCGGTGGTCCAGGGGTCGACGTTGCGCGACCACGCGTCGAGAACAGCAGCATCGGTAAGACCTGGCATGGGCTCCTCCTGTCATGACACCATTATGCCGCAGGCAGTCATGGCACACGGTGAACGACAGCCATCCACAGGATCGGATAGACTGGCCGCCGACTCCGCCAACGCACCCGCCCCTGCCGCCCATGAAACCATCGCAACACCTGCCCATCCTGCTCGTCGCCGTCCTCGCTGCCGCCATTACCTTCGCGCTCATCAAGCGCCCGGCCGACGAAGCGCCCGCACCGCCGCCGCTGGTGTCGCTCGAGAAGATGGGGCATCTGGTGTCGCTCAAGATGAATTATTCGGACGTGATCGAATTCACGCAGCCGAATGCCGTGGACATCCCGTGGTCGCAATGGGAAGTCCGGCTTGGCAGCACCCGCGTGCTGCTGGTGGCGCGCGGCGATTGCACGCTGGCCACCGACCTGCGCCAGGCCCGCTACGAAGACATCGACAACACGGCGCGCACGCTGACGGTCGTGCTGCCGGCGCCCTCGCCGCTGCAGGCGCGCATCAACCACGAACCGCGCGACAAGGGCGGCTCGTACTTCTATGCGATCACCGACCAGGGCTTGCAGGCGTTCATTCCGTCGGCGCAAACGCGCACCACGGCCATGAACAACGTGCTGGCCACGGCGCAGAAAGCGGTGCAGGCCGCGTGCAGTCAGCCAACAATACTGAATACCGCGAGGGACAACGCGGCCACCGTGATGCAGGCCACGCTGCTGGCCACCGGCTGGACGCCGACCGTCGTGTGGGAAGCAAGCACCGGTCAGGCAAAGCCCGTCACGACGCCATAATCTGTTGTAAAAAATTCCCACTTAGAAACAAAAGATTACACCTGCGATGACGCAACCGGCCTGACCCTTCGTGTAAAATCGCCTCAGCAGGTTATCGGAACAAATCAACTATATAGAGGTGACAACACCATGCGCGTCTTCCCATCCAGCGGAAAAACCCTTGTCTTTGCTCTCGCGGCAACCGTTCTTTCCACCAGCGTCTTCGCCCAAACCTGGCCAAGCGACACCGTGACCGTCGTCGTGCCATGGCCGGCAGGCGGGCCGTCGGACATCGCGGCGCGCCCGCTGGCCAAAGGCTTGACGACCGCACTGGGCAAGTCGTTCGTCATCGATAACCGCGGCGGCGGCGGCGGCAATATCGGTTCGGCAGCGGTCACCCGCGCCAAGGCCGATGGCCAGACCATGCTGATCACCTCGAGCGCACCGATCGTGATCAACCCGAGCCTGTACAAGAAAATGGCGTTCAACCCGGCGACCGACCTGATCCCGGTCACCAACCTGCTGCGCGCGCCGCTGGTCCTGGTTGCCCACCCATCGGTCCCGGCCAAGAACGTCAAGGAACTGTTGGCCCTGATCAAGTCGAAGAACGGCCAGTTCTCGTACGCGTCGGCCGGTAACGGTACCCCGCAACACCTGACCGGTGAAATCTTCCGCGGCGTGACCAAGCTCGACATGGTCCACGTGCCATACAAGGGTTCGGCGCCGGCGATTTCCGACCTGCTGGGCGGCCACATCCCGATCATGTTCGACAGCACCATCGCGATCATGCCGCACATCAAGAGCGGCAAGGTCAAGCCAATCGCCATTTCGGGCAACAAGCGTTCGCCGCTGCTGCCGGATGTACCAACCTTCGCCGAAGCCGGCCTGCCAATCGAATCGTATGCGTGGTACGGCATGTTCGTGCCAGCCAAGACGCCAAAGGCCGTGGTCGACAAGATCAATGCCGAAACGCAGAAGGTCATGAAGTCGCCTGACTTCCAGCGCGTGCTGGCCGACACCGGCACCGAGTACGTGGGCGACACGCCGGAGAACTTCGCCAAGTTTGTCCAGGCTGAGACCACCAAATGGTCGAAAGTCGTGAAAGACAGCGGCGCAACCGTCGACTGATTGTCAGCGTTTGGTAGTGCCCTTAAAACGGGTGACGCGGCTTTGCCGGGTCACCCGTTTTTTTGTGTCAGCATTTTGCTTGCCGCAGCAATCACCGTGCCCTGGCGACTCGGTCCGGAAGTTGGCCCACATGATGTCTTTACATACCAAAAATCTAACGTTTACGATGTCTAATTATTAAGGTAACCTCCGCCTTATCGCTGTCATCATCTTGTCACAACACTGTGCGGTTCCTGTTATTCGACAGAAATTCCTTTGGCGATCATTTTGGAGAAACAACATGCCCGCCTATCGCCTTTCAGGAAGCCCCCGCTCGATTGCCTACGTCCTGGCCATGATCATCGTCTGTCTGCTGTGCGCGCATGCAACAGGCCTCATCATGCGTCTGGGGTTGGGTCACACTTCCGTCTACGGGCTAGTCCCTCTATTCGACGTCAATGTCGAAGGCAATATTCCGACGTTTTTCTCGGTTTGCCTTGGACTGTGCAACGCCACCCTGTTTGCCTTGATTGCGCTGGACGCAAAAAACCGCGGTGACCGGAACGCCGTCTACTGGACCGTTCTGGCGGTCGGTTTCCTGTTCCTGTCTTACGACGAATGCTTCCAGGTGCATGAAAAAATGACCGGGCCGATGCGTGCGATGCTGGGAGGTTCCGATCCGGCAAATGGCGCACAACTCGGACTGATGTATTACAGCTGGGTCGTGCCGGGCTTGATTGGCGCGCTCACGGTCTCCCTGTTTTTCCTCAAATTCATGCTGCGATTGCCTGTTGCTACCCGCCATCGAATGATCCTGGCGGCAAGCCTGTTTCTCGGTGGTTGCCTCGGTATGGAACTGATCAATGGCAGTGTTATGGAAAGCCAGGGCGACAGTCTGCTCTACAACGTGCTTGTCATGATCGAGGAAGGACTCGAAATGACCGGTATGGCAACCCTGATTTATGCCATGACCAGCCATATCGCTGCGAGTTGCGACAGACTTGAAGTCAATCTGCATGCCGGTCACATGGCAACGGTGCGGCAAGCGACTCCGGCGCAGTGCACTGGCGCCGCTGCCCGAACAACGTCTTCATGACGCATGCACCGGGATTCCCGGGCTGCCGTGGCGAACTTCATTGCTTCATAGTGGCATTTTTTAGTGTGCGGCGAACTTTGTCGGTGGGCCACAACCGTTCTTTATCAGTCTCATCCAGAAAACGATGCCGCCAGCGCAGCGCGGTATTGCTGTGCACGCCCACCTGCGCCGCCGCCGCCCGAACCGATCTGGCCTCGCGCAGCATGACGATGTAATCGAGCCACTTCTCGCGCAGCCTGAGCCGCGCCAGCGGCGTGCCGGTCAGGTCGTTGAATGTACGCAGGCACTGGCGGCAGCGAAAGCGCTGGCGGTTATTGGCCTGGCCATGCCGGTTCAGTTGTCGGCAAGCGCAATGCGGGCAGCAGCGCTCCGTCGACCTGCTGTCTGCAATGAGGGCCGCGAGCCGGTCAAGGCTCCCCTGCGGCTGCGGGACCGTCATTGCCCTGACCGGCCGGGGATAGTTGAACAACACACGCTGCGGAGCTGATTTAATCAACCTGAAGGATGTCACGGTGCCCTCCTTTGTCAAAGTTGGAGTTCGACACCTGCCTGGCGCTCCGGTTCAATCTTCCTCATCGCGATGAACATCAGCCCTCTCCAGGCACCATCAACTTGACTCACAAGACATTGCTCCACCGCTACCGAACACCATGGCTTTTCGATAACGACTAACATCTTTATCAACGTCGTGACCGCTATCGGAACCCTGCCACTACATCCAAGGAGCAAGCATGCATTCGGAAGACAAGAAGGTCGAGAACCAGACCACGCAAGACATGGCGCCATCGCGCCGCCGGTTCGTCGGCACCGTGGCCGCCGGCGTCGCCGCCTCGGCCGCCGCCGTGCCAGCCCTGGCCCAGCAAGCCGCGAGCGGCAACCAGCCGGCCGCCGGCGCCGCGCGCGAAGCGGCCAAGCGCTATCCGCGCCCACCGTTCCCGAATCAGGATCAGCCATGGCCGGCCCTGGCCAGCAAGATGACACCGCGCCCTGACCATGGCGAAACCACCTATCGTGGCAGTGGCCGTCTGGCCGGCCGCAAGGCGCTGATCACGGGCGGCGACTCGGGCATCGGCCGCGCTGCGGCGATCGCGTATGCGCGTGAAGGCGCGGACGTGGCGATCGGCTACCTGCCGGCCGAAGAGCCGGATGCACGTGAAGTAATGCAATTGATCCGCGACGCCGGCCGCAAGGCCGTGGCTGTGCCGGGCGATATCCGCGACGAGGCGTTCTGCAAGAAGATGGTGGAAACTGCCGTGCGTGAACTCGGTGGCCTGGACATCCTGGTCAACAATGCCGCGCGCCAGCAGAACCACGATTCGATCCTCGACATCACCAGCGAACAGTTCGACTGGACGATCAAGACCAATGTGTATGCGGTGTTCTGGATCACCAAGGCGGCGATTCCGCACATGAAGCCTGGCAGCGTGATCATCAACACGTCGTCGCAGACGGCCTACGATCCGCCGGAGAAACTGCTCGACTATGCGTCGACCAAGGCGTTCGAGGTGGCGTTCACCAAGTCGCTGGCCAAGCAGATGGCCTCAAAAGGGATTCGGGTCAATGCGGTGGCACCGGGCCCGGTATGGACGCCGCTGCAACTGGCGGGCGGCAATTCACCGGAGGGTCGTGCAAAGTTCGGGGAAGACACGCCGATGAAGCGTCCAGGCCAGCCAGCAGAACTGGCGGCGACCTACGTCACGCTGGCGTCGGATGAATCGAGCTACACCACCGGCCATGTGTATGGCGTGGCGGGTGGTGGCGGGCAGCCGTAAGCGCCCACTAGTATGTCCGCCCGGTCTTGCCGGGTGGACTAGTCAACCTGCGCGCTCAGCGGCGACGCAGCAGGCGCACCAGCAGCGCCGCGAACGGGCGGGTCGGGATCCGGCGGCCCAGCGGTCCGGCGTTGTTGCAGCGTGAGGTGACGGTCATGATTGTTCTCCAAAGTACTGCTTTGCAGATTAACCATTGCCATTCAGCTCTTCTGTACGCTGGTTCGCATAGTCTTACCTGCTGGCATCAGGTCACTCCATAGCCGTGCGATTACGCAACACTCACATTGTTTCCAGCACCGTCATTGCGCGTTTGAGCTTGTCGGTATGGGGTGTGATGCCATCGCAGGTCATTACCAACTCATGCGTGGCGCGGGTCATGGCCACATACAGCAGGCGCGCTTCGTCTTCGACGATGTCTTCTTCCTTAAACTCGGCGCCAAGGCCGGGAATGCCCACCAGTGAAAACTCCAGCCCCTTGCTGCTGTGCATGGTGATCACTTTGACGCTGTCGTGTACCGGCGAAAATGCCGCGCCTTTTACCTGCGGCCACTGAAACGGAATGTCGCGGCGCTTCAGCACCTCGGCCAGCACTTTACCGACGCCATAACGCCGATAGATCAGCGCCATCTCGCCCCATGACGTGCCAGTCTTGCTGGCCGCAACGAGTTTATCGGCCAGAAATTCGGCTTCTTTCTGCAGACTTGGCAGTTGCACCAGAATCGGTTTCGGGCCATGCCGGCCCGTGCTCATCGGTTGGACCGTGGGCGCTTCGTCGTCCTCGGTATTGTGTGCGGTGAGCAGCTCGGCGGCAAAGGCGCGCGCCACCGCCAGGATTTCGGCCGTGTTCCGATAATTGAGTTTCAGGATGGTGGTGCGCCCCGCTGCCTGCACGCCGACACTCGAGAACGAGAATTTCAGCTTCTTTGCCGTGTGATAAATCGACTGTGCATCGTCGTACAAGACCAGCAGCGACTTGGTTTCAGGATTGACCATCTGAACGATCAGCTTGAACCAGGCCGGTTTGAAGTCATGTCCCTCGTCGATCAGTACGGCGTCGTACTGCCCCCGGGGAATCAGATCGCTGTCCACGCCCCGAATCACGCTATCGATGCACGCCTCGAAATAAGCATCCAGATCGGCTGATTTGGCGGGCTTGTCGACGTGATAGGTGTCAAGCTGGCGCATGCACCACGCGTGGAAATTGATGGCCACGATTTTATCGCCCAACCCCTTTTGCTCGATCATGGCGGCCAGCTTGGCGGCCAGCGTCTTGTTGTAGCAAAGGATCGCAATCGGTCGCTGGCTGAGCTTTGCGAGGTGCTCGGCGCGATAACCCAGAATCAGCGTTTTGCCCGAACCCGCCACGCCGTGAATCACACGATGCCCCTCACCCAGGCTGCGCGCCAGCTGCTCTTGCTGCAGGTCCATGACACGGATGAGGTCCGGGATTTCCGTACTGATCTGGCCATGTTCTTCGCAAGGATCTGCCTGAACGCCAATACGCACTTCAGGAAACATATGCCAGCGCACACGGTCAATCTGCGGCAACGACAGCTTCATCTTGAACTTGATGGGGAACATCCCCCATAACCGCGCCTGAAACGCTTCGTCATCCACACTCTCCGTCATCTCGTCCTGGCAAATAACGAGGTGCGCCGGAAGAACCTCGCCCAACGCGCCATCGTCAAATTGCTTGCGCGTGATATTGCTCAGAACAACGCCACAACCATAGGGAAAGAAGAACTTTCCTTTCAAACTGCCCGATGGCCAGATCAGCATCGGATCGCCCTCGAGCTTGTTGGTGACCGCATACAGATACTGGCGCGCCTGCTCCAGCGGATTCAAGACCTGCTTGGTACCGGCATCGGTAACGATCACAGCGTGCTGCTTGTCGATACTGACCAGGGTGCCGAGGCGCCAGTCCTTTACTTCCAGCACCAGCAAGCCGCGTGCAGGATGAAACACGATGAAGTCAGGATGCTGGTTGCGCGCGCCGATGCTCACGTCATACCAGCATAGGTAGTCATCTTCGAGTTTGTCTTCGAGGCGCACAGCGAAGCGCCGTTCACCAGAGGTCATGCGCGCCGTGCTGGCACTGAGTGATGGGATGAGAATTGCCATTAACGTATTCCTGTCGATCCATCAATGTAGCCGATCAGTCCAGGGCAAACCGGTAAAAATAGTATTTCCGCAACGCATTAGTATTGTTTGTTGCATTTTGCCGTCGCCAGAGAGTGCACCTGGCGCGCGCGCCCCAATTCAATAGCGTCCTACCATGGGATGACAGGGCGACGGCTGGTCCAGATCGGGTTGGCCGCGGGCACTGTTCACAACGTTACATGGAGGAACATATGGGCTACGCAGATCGCGACAAATATGGCATGTACAAGGACAGCTCCATCGCAGGTCCGGGACCATCGCTGATGGGGGCTGACACCTTGATTGGCGAAAATGTTGTCAATGCCAACGAAGAAGACCTTGGTGAGATCAAGGAAATCATGCTCGACATGCAGACCGGTCAGGTTGCTTACGCCGTGCTGGCTTTCGGCGGCTTTTTGGGCATGGGCGAGAAACTGTTCGCCGTGCCATGGCAGGCACTGCACCTCGACACGGTCAACAAGCGCTTCGTGCTGGGCGTCGAAAAAGACCGCCTCAAATCCGCGCCCGGTTTCGACAAGGATGCCTGGCCCGACATGGCTGACTCGATCTGGGCCGGCGACGTCCACGATTTCTACGGCACCGACCCGCAGCGTTCGGGCGCACCGACCATGGGTCCGGGTGTGCCAACGGCTGGCATGGGCGGCGCGGCCACCGGTAGCAGCACCTACGCCGGCGGCGCAATGGGCTCGAGCATGGGCGCAGGCTCGGCGGGTTCGGCCAGCGTGGCCGGATCGGGCAGCAGCATGAGCGACTCGTCGCTCAATCAGGGCTCGGGCGCGAGTCTGGATCCACGCGCCGGCAACCTGGGCGACGACGATGATCTGAGCCGGATCCGGGGCAGCAATATCGGCTGATTAAACGGCGATTTTCCAATGGCTGGCGCTAGGCTATCAACCAAGCCGCCGGCCATCACCACACTTACCGCTGCATCGACTCCCACACCTTCTGCAAGCGCTTGGCCGACACCGGCATCGGCGTTCTCAGCTCCTGCGCGAACAGCGACACTCGCAGTTCTTCCAGCATCCAGCGGAACTCGATCATGCGCGGATCGTTGTTCTTCGAGCCCATATTCTTGAGCGTGCGCTGGAACTGCGCCGCTGCCGACTGCCACTCCGCCATCAGCTGCGCATCGCGCGTCGGATTACCGCGCAGCTTCTCCAGCCGCACGTTGATCCCTTTCAGGTAGCGCGGGAAGTGCGCCAGCTGGCTGTAGTCGTTGTCCGCGATAAAGCGCTTGTGCACGAGCGCCTGCAACTGCCCCATGATGTCTGCCGACACCGCCTGCGGCAGCGTTTGCACGCGCTTGGGCATCCCGTGGAATTCGGCCAGCACCTGGCCCGCCAGGCGCGCCACCTCGTTGATCAACAGGCCAATGCGGCCCTTGCCCTGGTCACGGCGCGCGTTGAACTGCGCTGCATTGAGCGGCAGCGGATCCTGCAGGCAGGCGATGTCGATCGCCTTGGCCACGATCTGGTCGCGCAGGTCTTCCTGCGAACCCAGGCTCATGAATTGCATGCCCATTCCCTGCAGGCCGGGGATGTTTTTCTCGGCGAACTTGAGCTGCTCCTTGAACTGCAGCGCAAACAGGCGGCGCAGGCCCACGCGGTGCGTGCGCGCAGCCACGTTCGGGTCGTCGAACACTTCCAGATCGCAGTGCGTGATCTTGTCGACCAGCGCAGGGAAGCCAATCAGCGTCAGCTTGCCCTGGTTGATCTCCAGGAGTTCCGGCAAGTCGCCGAACGTCCACGCGGTCAGGCCGGTGTGCTGGCTGCTGGCAGACGCACCTTTGGCGGAGGCCACCGCCGGCGCGGCCGGCTGGGCGCCCTTGCCCTTGGCCGCTGGCGCCGCGGCGGGTGCAGCAGTAGCAGTAGCCGCTGCGCCGGAACCGACTGCGCCAGGCCGCGCCAAGCGCGCGAGCGAACCGCTTGACGCCGGCGCCGACTCGGCCATCTTCTGGAAACTCTCGCGCGCCTGCCCGCCCAGTTCGGCCTGCAGCGTGGCCAGGTTGCGGCCCATGTCCAGCTGGCGACTGTGTTCGTCGATCACCTTGAAATTCATGAACATGTGCGCCGGCAGCGTCTCAATCTTGAAGTCGGCCGTCAGCACCAGCGTGCCGGTCTGCGCGCGCACGTCCGCGATCAGCACGTCGATCAGGTCGCCCCGTCCGAACGTGCCAGCCGCGTGGATGCGCTCGACGAACTTGGCCGCGTAATCCGGCAGCGGCACGCAGTGGCGGCGTAGCTTTTGCGGCAACGACTTGAGCAGCAGGTGCACCTTTTCCTTGATCATGCCCGGCACCAGCCACGCCGCGCGCTCTTGCGGGATCTGGTTCAGCGCGAACAGCGGCACGGCCAGAGTGACGCCATCGCGCACGCTGCCCGGCTCGAAGTGGTACGACAGCCCCATCTCGATGCCGGTGACGGTCATCGTCTTCGGGAACAACTCGGTGGTGATGCCGGCCGCTTCGTGCCGCATCAGTTCTTCGCGGTTCAGGTACAGCAGCTTCGGATTCTCGCGCGCGACGTCCTTGTACCACTTCTCGAAACCGGCGCCATTGACGATGTCGCGCGGGATCTCGCTGTCGTAAAAGGCCGCAATCAGCTGGTCGTCCACCAGCACGTCCTGGCGGCGCGACTTGTGCTCGAGGTTCTCGATGTCCTTCACCAGCTTGTGGTTGTGGATGTAGAACGGCAGGCGCGTTTCATAGTCGCCCGCGACCAGTGCGTCGCGAATGAAAATCTCGCGCGCTTCGGTTGGATTGCGCTGGCCGTAGTTGATGCGGCGCGCGCCGTAGATGACGATGCCGTGCAGCGTCGCGCGTTCGAGCGCCGTGACCTGCGCCTGCTTTTTCTCCCAGCGCGGCTCGCCCCAGGATTTTTTCAAGAGGTGCGCGCCGACCTTCTCGACCCACTCCGGCTGGATCTGCGCGATCGTGCGCGCATACAGGCGCGTCGTTTCGACCAGTTCGGCCGCCATAATCCAGCGCCCTGCCTTCTTGCCCAGCGTCGAGCCGGGCCAGATGTGGAACTTGATGCCGCGTGCGCCCAGGTAGATACCGGCCTGCTCGTCCTCGGCCTTGAAGCCGATATTGCCAAGTAAACCCGTGAGCAGCGAGATATGCAGCTGTTCGTAGGTCGCCGGCGACTCGTTCAGGCGCCAGCCCTGCTCGCGCACGATGGTGAGCAACTGCGAGTGCACATCGCGCCACTCGCGCAGGCGCACCTGCGACAGGAAGTTGGCGCGGCAGTTTTCCTGCAACTGGCGATTGGTTTTCTTGTGCTCGATCGCGTCTTCGAACCAGGCCCAGATCTTCAGGTAGCTGAGGAACTCCGAGCGCTCGTCGGCGAACTTCTTGTGCTTCTCGTCCGCCTGCTGCTGGTACTCGATGGGGCGATCGCGCGGGTCCTGCGTCGACAGGGCCGAGGCCACGATCAGCATCTCGGTCAGGCAGCCGTTGTCGAGCGCCGCGAGGATCATGCGGCCCACGCGCGGGTCGAGCGGCAGCTTGGCAAGCTTGCGGCCCAAGGGCGTGAGTTCATTGGTGTCGTCGACCGCGCCGACTTCTTGCAGCAGCTGGTAGCCGTCGGCGATCGCGCGGCCTTGCGGCGCCTCGATGAACGGGAACGTCTCCACGTCCGTCAGGCGCAGCGCCTTCATGCGCAGGATGACGGCGGCCAGCGACGAGCGCAGGATTTCGGGCTCGGTAAATTTGGGGCGCTTGAGGAAATCGTCTTCTTCGAACAGGCGGATGCAGACGCCATCGGCCACGCGGCCGCAACGGCCCGCGCGCTGGTTGGCGGCCGACTGCGCGATCGGCTCGACCTGCAACTGCTCGACCTTGTTCCTGAAGCTGTAGCGCTTCACGCGCGCCAGGCCGGTGTCGACCACGTAGCGGATGCCCGGCACCGTCAGCGACGTCTCGGCCACGTTGGTCGACAACACGATGCGGCGCGCATTCGTCGTGCGGAACACGCGATCCTGCTCTTCGACCGACAGGCGCGCGAACAGCGGCAGGATCTCGACATGCGGTGGATGGTGCTTGCGCAGCGCCTCGGCGCAATCGCGGATCTCGCGCTCACCCGGCAGAAACACGAGCACGTCGCCCTGCCCCAGACGGCACACTTCATCGACGCCGTCGACCACCGCATCCATCAGGTCGCGCTTGTCGCGCGCGGCTTGCGCCCTCGGCGCGAGGTTCGGTGCAGCATCTGAGGCCTGCGCAGGCTTGGGCGTATTGACGCCCGCGACCGGATCACGATCGACCGCGCGATAACGCACCTCGACCGCGTACAGGCGGCCCGACACCTCGATCACCGGCGCCGGTTTCAGGTCGGCGCCATCGCCCTTGCCGAAGTGGCGCGCAAAGCGCTCGGCGTCGATCGTCGCCGACGTGATGATGATCTTCAGGTCCGGCCGGCGCGGCATCAGCTGCTTCAGGTAGCCGAGCAAAAAGTCGATGTTCAGGCTGCGCTCGTGCGCCTCGTCGATGATGATCGTGTCGTAGTTGCGCAGCAGCGGATCGGTCTGCGTCTCGGCAAGCAGGATACCGTCGGTCATCAGCTTGACCGACGCGCCCTTTTGCAGCGTGTCGTTGAAACGCACCTTGAAGCCCACGTGCTCGCCAAGCGGGGTGCCCAGTTCCTGCGCGATGCGCTTGGCGGTGGACGACGCGGCGATCCGGCGCGGCTGCGTGTGGCCGATCAGCCCCTTGCTGCCACGGCCCAGTTCCAGACAGATCTTCGGCAACTGGGTCGTCTTGCCCGAACCGGTTTCGCCCGAGACGATGACGACCTGGTTCTCCTGGATCGCTTTGGCGATTTCGGCACGCCGGCCCGAGACCGGCAAGTCTTCGGGGAAGGTAATCGGCGGCAGCGGATTGCGCTCGCGGGGAACGTCCTCGCGGGGCGGGCGCTCTTGGCGTGGCTGCCCCTCGCCACGCGCGCGGCGTGGACGTGGCTGGGCAGGTGCAGGAGCCGCACTGGCGTTGGAGGTGGCGTCTACGGCGCGCGCCGGTCGTTGCGAAGGCTTGTTACTCTGTTCAGACATTGATTTTTACAAGGTTTTGGTGCGCACATCGCGCAGCGAATTATAATGCGGCAAATGGAAACTCCTACCCAATTCGTCCAGTGGCTGCGCTCGGTCGCGCCGTACATTCACGCATTCGGCGGCAAGACCTTCGTGGTCGCCTTCCCCGGCGAGCTCGTTGCCGCCGGCGCGCTACCGGTACTGGCGCAGGACTTGTCACTACTGGTTGGCCTGGGCATCCGGATCGTGCTGGTGCACGGCTCGCGTCCACAGGTGGCCGAACAGCTCGAGCTGCGTAACGTCGAGGGGCGCTTTCATAACGGCGTGCGTGTCACCGACACCGCCGCCCTCGAATGCGCGAAAGAAGCCGCCGGCGAACTGCGTCTCGATATCGAAGCCGCCTTCAGCCAGGGCCTGCCCAACACGCCGATGTCCAACGCCCAGATCAGCATCGTCTCGGGCAACTTCGTCGTCGCCCGCCCGCTTGGCGTGATCGACGGCGTCGACTTCGAACTCACGGGCGTCACGCGCAAGATCGCCGCCGAGAAAATCCATCCGATCCTGCAGACCGAAGACAATCTGGTGCTGCTCTCGCCGCTGGGTTTCTCGCCCACCGGTGAAATCTTCAACCTGACGCTGGAAGACGTCGCCGCGTCGGCCGCCATTGCGCTGCACGCCGACAAGCTGATCTTCATTACCGAAACGCCGATGATCGTCGACGCGGCTGGCACCGAGATCCGCGAGCTGTCGTCGCACATGGCCGAAGCCGTGCTGCAGGCGGGCTTTTTATCCGACTCGGCCGCGTTCTACATGGAGCATGCGATCAAGGCCTGCAACGCCGGCGTCGATCGCGCCCACATCATTCCGTTCGAGATGGACGGCTCGGCGCTGCTCGAGGTCTTCACGCACGATGGCGTGGGCACCATGATCAGCCACGAGAACCTCGAAAGCCTGCGTCAGGCCACAATTGAGGACGTTGGCGGAATTATCAAGCTCATCGAGCCACTCGAAGCCGACGGCACGCTGGTGTATCGCGGCCGCGAGCTGATCGAACGCGAGATCGACCAGTTCTCGGTGATCGACCACGATGGCGTGATCTTCGGCTGCGCCGCGCTGTATCCGTTCCCCGAATCGAAGATGGGCGAGATGGCCTGCCTGACCGTGAGCCAGGACGCGCAGACGCAGGGCGACGGTGAACGCATCCTCAAGCACATGGAAAACCGCGCCCGCGCGGCTGGCCTCACCAAGCTGTTCGTGCTGACCACGCGCACGTCGCACTGGTTCAAGAAGCGCGGCTTCGTGCCGGCCACGGTGGACGACCTGCCGAAAGACAGGCAGCACATGTACAACTGGCAGCGCCGCTCACAGGTCTTGATCAAGACTTTATAATACGCGTCTTACATGACCGAATCACCGAACGAATAACAGGAGTACTCGATGGCCCGCACCGTCCACTGCATCAAACTGAACAAGGAAGCCGAAGGCCTGGATTACCCACCGGTCCCTGGCGAAATGGGCAAGAAACTGTACCTGCAGGTCTCGAAAGAGGCCTGGCAGGCATGGCTCAAGCACCAGACCATGCTGATCAACGAAAACCGCCTGAACCTGGCCGATGACCGCGCGCGCAAATACCTGGCGACGCAGCTGGAGAAGCACTTCTTCGGCGAAGGCGCCGACCAGGCCATGGGCTACGTGCCGCCACCGGTGTAAGCACGCCGCGCGCTGTACGTAAAAAAATCCCGCTCGGGGCACTGGCCGCGAGCGGGATTTTTTACGCCTGCTGTCTTACATCTTTTTGCACTGGCGCAGCTCGCAGCGCGCCATGAATACCTGGCCATTCTGGCACTGCATCCGGTAGACCTCGATCGGCCCCGGCTCGGTCACCAGCCCCGCGCCCTGCGTGCTGGTGCAGGCCTGCGCCTTGGCCAGCTTCTCGACCGTGTGCGAAGATTCCCCGACCTTGAACGGCGTGCGCTGGATCGCCGTCACGTCGGTCGATGCCGCCGGCGCCACAACGGCAGGCTCGGACAAATCGATCGAACTGCCAAAGACAGAACAACCTGCCAGCAAGGCAGCGAGCGAAGGAGCAGACAGCAGCAGCGCACGATTCATGGTCGGGTTTCCGGTTACAGCGACAGGGTCTTGACGCCGTCCGCCGTGCCGAGCAGGCAGACATCGGCGCCGGCTTTGGCGAACAGGCCAACGGCGATCACGCCGACGATCTGGTTGATTTTCTCTTCCAGCGCCACCGGATCGGTGATCTTGAGGCCTGCCACGTCGATCAGTTCACCGCCGTTGTCGGTGATGAACGCCTGATCGGTACCAGCCTTGAGGCGCAGCTTCGGCTGGCCACCCAACGCCGCCAGCTGGCGCATCACCGAAGCGCGCGCCATCGGGATCACTTCGACCGGCAGCGCGAATGCGCCCAGCGTCTCGACCAGCTTGGAGCCGTCGGCGATGCAGACGAACTTCTTTGCCACCGACGCGACGATTTTTTCGCGCGTGAGCGCTGCGCCGCCGCCCTTGATCATCGCGCCCTGCGCGTTGATTTCATCGGCGCCGTCGATGTAGACGGCCATCGATTCGACGTCGTTCAGGTCGAACACGGGGATGCCGTGGCCGCGCAGGCGACTGGCCGTGGCTTCAGACGACGCGACGGTGCCCTTGATGCGGTCCTTGATCTTGGCCAGTTCGTCGATGAAGAAGTTGGCGGTCGAGCCGGTGCCCACGCCGATGATTTCACCCTCGACCACGTAATCGATGGCGGCGCGCGCTACGGCTTGTTTCAGTTCGTCTTGAGTCATGATGCTTCGGTAAAAAAGGAATACGCCATTCTAGCGGATCGGCGCCGCCTTACTTTCAAAAATGGCCGCCATCGGCGTTCAAAATCCGGCCCGCCCATGCATCATGCATTGCCAATCCAGTGCCGCTGTATCAAACTCGTCGCTTATCCGTCGGTAGGGTGGGCGGCTATGCCTTCCACGCGTTCAAATCAATCGGGATTCGTGGCGCGCCATGGTTCGTTGAACGCGTGGGCGGGAAACCCGCCCACCCTACCACTTAGTATCTCTCTGGCATACATACATGAACATCTTCACCAGGAAGCGGGTTGTCATCGCCGTTACCGTCCTCGCCGCTGTCGCCGTTGCCGTTGCTGTCGTCAAGCGCAAGGACGACACCGTACCGCCATCAAAATACCGCAGCACCGTCGTCGATCGCGGCGCCATCAACCAGACCGTGACCGCCACCGGCACGATCAATCCGGTCGCGCTGATCAACGTCGGCTCGCAGGTGTCGGGCACCGTGGCCGAACTGAATGCCGACTTTAACGACCGCGTGAAAAAAGGCCAGGTGCTGCTCAAGCTCGAGCCGACCATCTTCAATGCCCAGGTGCGCCAGGCCGAAGCCAACATCGCGTCGGCGCGTGCCAGCCTGCGCCTGGCCCAGGCCACGTTCGAGCGCAACGAGCAGCTGGTGGCGCAGAACTTCCTGTCCGGCCTCGCGCTCGACCAGTCCAAGCGCGAGATGCAGGTCGCCCAGGCCAACCTGACACTGGCACAGGCGCAGCACGACCGCGCCAGGGCGGACCTGAACAACAGCGTGATCCGCTCGCCGATCGACGGCGTCGTGATCAAGCGCACGATCGACCTGGGCCAGACCGTGGCGGCGTCGTTCAACACCCCGAACCTGTTCCAGATCGCGCAGGACCTGACCAAGATGCAGATCGATACCAGCGTATCCGAAGCCGACGTCGGCCAGCTCAAGGATGGCCTGCCGGCGCGCTTCGTCGTCGATGCCTATCCCGACCGCGAATTTGCCGCCACCATGCGCCAGTTCCGCCTCGCGCCGAACGTCGTGCAGAACGTCGTCACGTACAACGTGGTGCTCGACGTCGACAACGTCGACGAACTGCTCAAGCCCGGCATGACGGCGCAGGTGCGGCTGGTGGTGGCGAACCGCCCGGACGTGCTGCGCATCCCGACCACCGCGCTGCGCTTCCGGCTGTCGGAAGAAGAGCAGGAGGCCGAGCGCAAGCGCAACAAGGACGCCAAGCCGGCCGCCGTTGCCGCCACGCCTGCACCCGTCAAAGACGACGACATCGCATTTCGCAACGCGAGCGACACCACGCGCATGTTCAAGATTTACAAGCTCGACGCGATGAACCACCCGCAACCGGTCGATATCCGCGCCGGCCTGTCGAACTTCCGCTATACCGAAGTGGTATCGGGCGACCTGAAGCCGGGCGACCGCGTCGTCACCCGCTCGCTGGCCACGCCGGAAAATCCATGACCGGGCCGCTGATCGACATCCGCGGCGTGGTCAAGACCTACCTGAGCGGCGCGGTCGAAACCCCGGTGCTGCACGGCGTAGACCTGCGCGTGGAGCACGGCGACTTCGTCTCGGTCATGGGCCAGTCGGGTTCCGGCAAGTCGACACTGATGAACATCCTCGGGTGCCTCGACCAGGCCACCGGCGGCACCTACCTGCTCAATGGCGTCGACACGCGCACGCTCGGGCGCGCCGAACTGGCCGACATCCGCAACCGCACGATCGGCTTCGTGTTCCAGAGCTTCAATCTCATCAAGCGCATGAGCGTGGCGGAGAACGTCGCCCTGCCCCTGATCTATGGCGGCATGGGCCGCGCAAAGGCACAGGCGCGCGCGGTGCAGGAGCTCGAGCGCGTGGGCCTGGGCGAATTTGCCAAACGCACCCCCAGCCAGCTGTCGGGCGGCCAGCAGCAGCGCGTGGCGATCGCACGCGCACTGGTGACCGATCCGCCGCTGCTGCTGGCCGATGAACCCACCGGCAACCTCGACACCCACACGAGCGACGACATCATGACCAGCTTCGGCACCCTGAACCGCGAGCGCGGCATCACGATCGTGCTGGTGACGCACGAACCCGACGTCGCCGCCTACAGCCGGCGCCTGGTGCGCCTGAAGGATGGCCGCGTGCTGTACGACGGCCCGGCGGCCGAAGGCCTGCAACTGGCGAACAGCCACGCGGGAGTGGCGCGATGAATCTGGTCCAGGTCCTGATCGAGTCATTCCGTTCGATGGCGGCCAACCGGCTGCGCACTGCGCTGACGATGCTGGGCATCGTGATCGGCATCGCGTCGGTCGTGCTGCTGCTGGCACTGGGCGACAGCATGCAGCGCTTCATCGGCAAGCAGTTGCAGATGCTGGGCACGAACATGGTCTACGTGATGCCGGGGGGCGATCGCACGGCCGCCCAGCGCGCCCGCGAAGGCAAGGTCGCGGTGCTCACGCAGGGCGATGCCGAAGCACTTAACGCGCTGCCCAGCCTGACCGGCGCCGCGCCAGCGCTGCAGGGCAGCTTCAAGGTCACGGCCGGCAACGAAAACGCCAGCAGCATGGTCATGGGCGTGACGCCGGCGATGTTCACCATCCGTAACTGGAAGGTCGACCAGGGCACGCTGTTCAGCGAAAGCGACGTGCGCGCCAGCGCGCGCCTGGTGGTGATCGGCCAGAAGGTGGCGGACCAGTTCTTTTACCGCGCCGATCCGCTCGGCCAGTTCCTGCGCATCGAGAACGTCGCGTTCCAGGTGGTGGGCGTGCTGGCCGGCGAAGGCCGCCAGACCGACGGCACCGACCTTGCCGAACAGATCCTGGTGCCGATCACGGCGGCCAGCGCCAACCTGGTCAAGTCGCCGTTTCCGCAGAATGTCCACTACATCAATGCGCAGGGCCGGCCTGGGGTGGCGATGACGGACGCCATCGAAGACATCAAGGAAGTCATCCGCAGCCGGCACCGGATCCGCGTCGACGATCCCGACGACTTCCGGGTGCAGAACCTGAATACCATCGCCGAGACGGCCAACAAGATCACGGCCGGCGTGGCGCTGCTGCTTGGCCTGATCGGCGCGATCTCGCTGCTGGTCGGCGGCATCGGCATCATGAACATCATGCTGGTGTCGGTGACCGAGCGCACGCGCGAAATCGGCATCCGCATGGCCATCGGCGCGCGGCCCAACGACGTGCTGATGCAGTTCCTGGCCGAGGCGGTGGTGATCTGCCTGGCCGGTGGCCTGGTCGGCATTGCCATTGCCGCCGGCGGCGCGGCGCTGATCACGAAGTTTGCCGACTTTGAGGTCTATCTCACCATCAGCGCGGTCATGGTGGCGTGCGGGTTTGCCACGGCGGTGGGCGTGTTCTTCGGCTTTTATCCGGCCCGGCGCGCCTCGCGCCTGCTGCCGGTGGATTGCCTGCGCTACGAATGAGCGCAGCGCAGCAGGCTACCCATCCTGCCTGCTGCGCTTGCGGGGCTTGACCGGCTTTGGCTCTACCGGAGGCTCGCCGTCGGCCGTCGCGTGCGCGGGCGTGTGCGTATTCTCATGCGTGTGCGACGACATGATCGCCTGCATCTGCTCCTCATCCTCACTCGACATCACGGTCAGCACCTCGGCCTCGTCGCAGCCTTCCGGCGCCAGGTACGCGTGCCCCATGCTCGAATCGAAGTAGATTGACTGCCCTTCCCTGAGCACCACCGGATCGTAGAACTCGCTGTGCAGCACGACCGCGCCCTTGAGCACGTACGTGAATTCTTCGCCCGAGTGATGCACCAGCTGCCCGAACTGCTTGACCGACTTGGCGCGGATGCGCGCGATCACGGGAATCATCCGCTTGCGGCGCAGCTCTGCGCACAGGTAGTGGTAGTCGTAGTTGGGCGTCTCCACGCGCACCGCACTGGCCAGATCGCCGATGCTGCGCCGCGCCGTCACCGGCGTGTCTGCGCCCTTGTCTTCTTCGGCAAACAACTCGGACATGCGCATCCCGAGCTTTTGGCTCAGCTGGTACAGCTTGTCGTAGCTGAGCGTCAGCTGGCCGTGCTCCACCTTCGACAGCGTGGAGACCGGGATGCCGCTGTTTGCGCTCATTTCTTTCAGCGTCCACCCCTTGCGGCTGCGCAGGCCGCGGATCAACGCGCCAAGGGTCGGGGATTCAGAGGTCATGGACGGCATTCATAAAGTGTTGACATAGTTTCCGATTGGGTAGATATTTCTCTAATCAGAGAAAAATACTCGGATCAAGCTTTATTTTATAGGCTGGCCCGATCGACCGCAATCAACCGTATTGATAGGGAGCCTTGATGAGATTTCTGAAGATGGTCTTGATGAGCGTTGTCTGCTGGAGCGCCGGCGCCGCCGCGCAGCAGGCGCCCCAGGCCCCGGCCGTGCCGCCCTCGCCTGCAGGCACCAAGCCGGCGGCGACGCCGCCATCCGGGCCGCCGCCAACGCTGGTTGCGGCGCCCCGCGCCAGCAATGGCAAAACGCTCGACAAGACGGACGTCGACACCTGGCTCGACGGCTACATGCCGTTCGCGCTGAACAAGAGCGACATCCCCGGCGCGGTGGTTGTCGTGGTCAAGGACGGCCAGATCCTCACCGCGCGCGGCTTCGGTTACGCCGACGTCGACAAGCGCACGCCGGTCGACCCCGAGCGCACGCTGTTTCGTCCCGGCTCGGTCTCCAAGCTCGTGACCTGGACCGCCGTCATGCAACTGGTCGAACAGGGTAAGTTGGACCTGGATGCCGACATCAACGGGTACCTCGATTTCAAGATCGCCCCGCGTGCCGGCAAGCCCGTCACGATGCGCCAGATCATGACGCACACGGCAGGCTTCGAAGAGTCGGTGAAATACCTGATCGTCTACGACAAGGCGGATATCCGCCCGCTCGGCGAACTGCTCAAGGAGCGTGTCCCGGCGCGCATCTTTGACGCCGGCACCACGCCCGCCTACTCCAACTACGCCACGTCGCTGGCCGGCTACATCGTCGGGCGCATCGCCGGCATGTCGTTCGACGACTATGTGGAGCAGCGCATCTTCGCACCGCTGAACATGCGCACCGCGAGCTTCCGCCAGCCACTGCCGCCTGCACTGGCGCCGCTGGCGGCCACCGGCTACAGCAAGCCGGGCCAGCCGTCGCTGGGCTTCGAAGTCGTCAACTCGGCGCCGGCCGGCGGCCTGTCGGCCAGCGGCACCGACATGGCCAACTTCATGATCGCGCACCTGCAGAAAGGCCAGTTCAACGGCGCGCGCGTCCTGTCCGAAGCCACCGCCAACGCGATGCACAGCAGTTCGCTGGACAAGATCAACCCCGCGTCTCTGCTGCCACCGCTCAACCGCATGGAACTGGGCTTTTTTGAAACCAACGTCAATGGCCGCAGCGTGATCGCCCACCTGGGCGACACCGAAGCGTTCCACACGTCGCTGCACCTGTACATGGACGATGGCGTCGGCCTGTACCTGTCGGTCAACAGCAGCGGGCGCGAAGGCGCCTCCAACCCGCTGCGCAGCGCCCTGTTCCAGGACTTCTCGGACCGTTACCTCCCCTCCACGCTGCCGCCGGATGGCCGCGTCGACGCCAAGCTCGCCGCGCAACACGCGCAGATGATGACCGGCTCGTGGGAAAGCAGCCGACGCGCCGAGACCAACTTCTTCGCCGTGTTCGACCTGCTCGGCCAGGTCAAGGTGGCCGTTGACGACAAGGGCGCGCTCGTCATCCCGGCCATGGTGGGGACCAATGGCCGGCCCCGCGAATGGGTCGAGATCGCACCGTTCGTCTGGCGCGACCGCAATGGCGAAGACCGCCTCGCGGCGCACGTCGTCAACGATCGCGTGGTCCGCTGGAGCATGGACTTCATGTCGCCGTTCATGGTCATGGAACCCGTCCCGGCCGGGAAGAACGGCGCCTGGCTGCTGCCGGCCGTTGGCGCGGCGCTGGCCGTGTTCGTGTTCGCGGTGCTGGCCATGCCGGCCGGCTGGATCGTGCGCCGCCGCTTCAAGCTGCAGCATGTGTTGACCGGCCCGGCGCGCAGCGCGGCGCTGGCCACGCGCATTGCGGCGGCTGCCTGCCTGGCGGTGCTGGCGGGCTGGGTGGGCATCGTGTCGATGTTCGATATCAGCCTCAAATACGCCACTGTCTCGCTCGATCCGTGGTTGTGGCTCCTGCAGATCGGCGGCTTGCTGGCCTTCGTGGCGGCGCTGCTGGCCGGCGCGCGCAATCTGCAACTGGCGTTCGCGCCTGGCCAGGGTCGCCTGCGCCGCGTGTGGAGCGTGCTGTTCCTGGCGTCGGCGCTGCTGATCGCTTATGTCTGCCTGCGCTTCGGTCTGCTGTCCATGACGGTGGCCTACTGATGGCCCGCCTCACCATGACGGTCGCCGTCGAGAAACTGCGTTTGAGCACGCCGTTTCGCATTTCGGGCTACCTGTTCGACGCGTTCAACGTCGTCGTCGTGACGCTCGGCGATGGCCGCCACAGCGGGCGCGGCGAAGGCGGCGGCGTGTACTACCTGGGCGACGATGTGCCGCACATGCTGGCACAGCTCGACGGCGCCAGCGCGGCAATCGCCGCCGGCCCGACGCGGGATGAACTGCGCTCGATCCTGCCGCCCGGCGGCGCGCGCAATGCCGTCGACTGCGCGCTGTGGGAGTTGGAGGCGGCGCGCGCCGGCGTGCCGGTCTGGCAGCTGGCCGGCAAATCGGCGCCCCGCCCGCTGCGCACGACCTTCACGCTGGGCGCCGACACGCCGCCGGCGATGGCCGCCACCGCGCAGCGCCACGCGCAGGCACGCTCGATCAAGATCAAGCTGACGGGCGATCTGGCACTCGACCTGGCGCGCGTGGCGGCGATCCGCGCCGCGCGGCCCGAGGTCTGGCTGGGCGTCGACGGCAACCAGGGTTTTACGGCCGACCAGCTCGATGCGCTGATTGCCGGCCTCGTGGAACAGGACGTCGCCCTGCTCGAACAGCCACTGGCGCGCGGCCAGGAGGCCAGCCTGGAAGGCCTGCGTTCGCCGATTCCGCTCGCGGGGGATGAAAGTATCCAGTCGCTGGACGATATCGCCGCCAGCGTCGGGCGCTACGACATCGTCAACATCAAACTCGACAAATGCGGCGGCCTGACCGAGGGCCTGCTGATGGCGCAGGAAGCACGGCGCCTGGGCCTGCAGGTCATGGTCGGCAATATGGGCGGCTCGAGCCTGGCCATGGCACCGAGCTTCGTGCTGGGCCAGGAATGCGACATCGTCGACCTGGATGGCCCGATCTTCCTGGCCGCCGATCGCCGTCCTGGCGTCGAGTATTTTGCCGGCAATGTCTGGTCGGGCCCCGCCGTCTGGGGCGGCGCGGCGAAGGCCACGGCATGACCGGCACGATGCAGATGCAGCCCACGTGGTTCGGCCATCCGCGCGGCCTGACGGTACTGTTCCTGACGAATATGTGGGAACAGTTCTCGTACTACGGCATGCGTGCGCTGCTGGTCTACTTCATGACCAAGGAACTGCTGTTCGGCCAGGCCCACGCCTCGTTCATCTACGGCGCCTATACGGCCGCTGCCTATTTCACGCCGATCCTCGGCGGCATGCTGGCCGACCGTGTTCTCGGCAAGCGGCGCGCCATCATCATCGGCGCCTCGGTCATGGCGGCGGGCCACTTCATGATGACCTTCGACGCCCTGTTCTACCTGGCGCTGGCCACCATCGCGCTCGGTAACGGCCTGTTCTTGCCCACACTGCCAAGCCAGGTCGGCGACCTGTATGCGCGCGGCGATGCCCGCCGCGGCTGGGCCTTCAATGTGTATTACGTCGGGATCAATATCGGCGGCTTCCTCGCGCCCCTGATCTGCGGCACGGTGGGCGAGCTGTATGGCTGGCATTACGGCTTCGGCCTGGCCGGTATCGGCATGCTGCTCGGCCTTGCCATCTATGTCAGCGGGGCGCGCTACCTGCCGCCCGAGACCCTGCCCGCCAGGTCCACCGTGACGACCGACGCGCCGCGTGGCCTGGGCCGCGAAACGATTCTGGTGCTGATCGGGATCGGCCTGGCCGTCACGGTGTTTCGCGCCGCCTACGAGCAGGTCGGCAACACGGTCGCGCTGTGGGCCGACAGCGGCGTCGATCGTGCGGCCGGGGGCTTTCTGATTCCGATGACCTGGTTCCAGTCGCTTAATCCGCTGTTCGTGATGCTGCTCACGCCGCCGCTGCTCGCCTACTGGCACCGCCGGGCGGCGGCCGGTATCGACCAGGCGCCGCTGCGGCGCATGGCGGTCGGGGCGCTGATCGTGGCGCTGGCCTATCTGCTGCTGGCGGCAGTCGGCTGGACCGCGAATGGCCAGGTCACGGGCTGGATCTGGCTCGTGCTGTTCTTTTTAGTGCTGACGATCGGCGAGCTGTTCATCCTGCCGACCGGCCTGGGCCTGTTTGCCCGCCTGGCGCCGCGCCATCTGGGCAGCACGACGGTGGCGGCGTGGTTCCTCGTCACCTTCGCGGGCAGCCTGGCGGCCGGCCTGGTGGGCAGCCTGTGGAGCCGCTTTGCCCCGGGCGCGTTCTTCGCCCTGCTCGCACTGCTGTCGGCGATCGCCGCCGGCCTGCTGTGGCGCCTGCACCAGCCGATGCAGGCAGCAGACCGGCTGCACGCGATGACGCCCGCACCATCCGCACCCTAATCACAACGACTACCGGGAGAAATTCATGGCAACAGTAGCAGGCCGCATCGCAGTGACTTCCATGGCGCTGGCCATATCGAGTGCCTTATCGGACGCATTCGCAGCAGACCAGGCCGCGCCGCAGGAAGACGTCCAGCAAGTCGTCGTGACCGCGCAAAAGCGCGCGCAGACGATGGTCGATGTGCCGCAGTCGATGTCGGTGGTGGGTGGCGACACGCTCGACAAGCATCAGGCCACCGGCTTTGCCGATTACCTGAAACTCGTACCCAGCCTGCAACTGGTGCAAAGCACACCGGGCGAAGGCCGGCTGGTGCTGCGCGGGCTGGACACGGGCGGCGTAGCGTCCACCGTGGCAGTCTACCTCGACGAAACGCCGTTCGGTTCGAGCAGCGGCCTGGCCAATGGCGCGATCCTGGCGGGCGACTTCGACACGTTCGACCTGGCCCGCATCGAGGTCTTGCGGGGGCCGCAGGGCGCGCTGTACGGCGCCAGCTCGCTCGGTGGCCTGGTCAAGTTCGTGACCAATGCACCGGAACTGGACCGCTTCGCCATGCGCGCGCGGCTGGGCGCGGCGACGGTCGACGGCGGCAAGGTGTCGTACCGCTCGAACCTGGTGGTCAACACGCCGCTCAGCGACACGGTGGCGCTGCGCATGTCCGGCTCGTACCAGAAGGAGCCTGGCTTCATCGATTCGATCGGCACCGCCGGCTCGGACATCGAACGCAATATCAACGGCGCCCGCAACTACGGGGGCCGCGCGTCGCTGCTGTACAAGCCGAGTACCACATTCGACCTGCGCCTGAGCGCCGTGGCGCAGAACATCGCCACCGATGCACCCGGCACCGTGGAGAGCGACCCGGACACGCTCGAGACGCTGTATGGCCGCCCGACGCAATCGCAGTTCGTCCCGCACATGCGCGACATCCACTACCGCGTCTTCAATGGCACCGCCAACTGGAACCTGGGCGCAGCCAGCCTGACCTCGTCAACCAGCTACAGCACGCAAAAGCAGTTCGCGCGTGAAGACGTCAGCTTCAACCTGACCGGCATCGTCGAAGACAATTTCGGCGTGCGCAGTGAACTGTATCTGGGCCAGGAAACCGAACTGAAAAAATTCACGCAGGAGCTGCGCCTGAGTTCCAACGCCGGCAAGCGGTTCGACTGGCTGGCCGGCCTGTACTACACCGATGAACAAGGCGCCATCGCGCAGCGCTACCACGCCGTCGTGCCAGGCTCGATGACACCGGCAACCGGCCTGCCGCTGCTGGCCGACATCCGCCTGCGCTCGAACTACCGCGAGGTGGCGGCGTTTGCCAACACGACCATTCACCTCACGCCGGTGTACGACCTCGATGTCGGCGGGCGCTATAGCCACAACAAGCAGGATGCCCGCCAGACCGGCGACGGCGCCCTGGCCGGCGGCCCGGCCGACGACAGCGCCGATTCGTCCGAAGGCGTGTTTACCTATGCCGTGGCGCTCAAGCGCAAGTTCAGCGAACGCAGCGCCGTGTATGCGCGCGCGGCCAAGGGCTTCCGGCCCGGCGGGCCAAACGTGCTGCCGCCCAACCCCGGACCGGGCACGCCCGCCACCTATGATTCGGACAGTGTGATGAGCTATGAGGCCGGCATCAAGACCCAGACGGTGGACGGCATGTGGTCCCTCGACCTGTCGGCCTTTCACATCAAATGGAAGGACATCCAGCTGCTGGCGGTGGTCAACGGGTTTGGCGTGAACACCAACGGCGCCGGCGCCACCGCCGACGGCGTCGAGATCAGCGCGGGCTTCCGGCCGATGCGGGGCCTGCGCCTGTCGGCCAACGGCGCCTGGAACAAGGCGCGCCTTGACGGTGCAACCGATCCGCTGGTGGGTGGCTTCAAGGGCGACCGCCTGCCCTTCTCGCCGAAGTACACGGCCGCGCTGCTGGCCGACTATCGCTGGACGATCCGCGACACCACGCCCGCCTACGCCGGCGTCTCGGTGCGCCGCATCGCGGGGCAGTTCGCGTCATTCGACTTCGACTACCGCACGGCCAATGGCCGCCAGCGCGAGATCCCGTCGTACAACGTGTTCGATGCCCATGCCGGTGTCGAACTGGGCACCTGGACGGTTGAACTGTACGGCAAGAACCTGGGCAACAGCGACGGCAGGACGTCCACCGCATCGTTGCTGGCCAACGGCGGCTTCGTCCATCCGAATGGCGCGCTCGGCACCGGCGTGATCGCGCCGCGCACGCTCGGCTTCACGCTGACGAAGGAGTATTGATGGTGCCCGCACCGAACGACACACGCGCCGTCGGCCGCTGCCTGCTGTTTCTCGGCGACGTGACCGAATCCGGTTTCGCCAAGACCGCCTTTGGCCTGCGCGACTGGGCCGGCGAGCGCTGCGTGGGCGAACTGCGCCTGCCGGGCGCCACGGTGACCACCGGCCTGCCCGGCCTCACCGCCAGACAAGCTGCGGCGAAAGGAGCAACCGCCATCGTCATCGGCGTGGCCGCGCCGGGCGGCACGATCCCCGCGAGCTGGGTGCCGGCGCTGGCCGAGGCGCTGGCGGCGGGCCTGGACATCGTCTCTGGCATGCACGTGCGCCTCGACCAGTTCGCCGTGCTGAAGGACGCCGCGGCGCGCCACGGCCGGCGCCTGATCGACGTACGCACGCCACCCGCCGACATCCCCATCGCCAGCGGCCGGCCGCGCGCGGGCCGGCGCATCCTCACGGTCGGCACCGACTGCGCACTGGGCAAGAAATACACGGCGCTCGCGCTTAGTCGCGGCCTCGCCGCGCGTGGCCTGGACGTGACCTTTCGCGCCACCGGCCAGACCGGCATCATGATCGCCGGCAGCGGCATGCCGATCGACGCTGTGGTGTCGGACTTCGTGGCCGGCGCGGCCGAGATGCTCAGTCCAGCGGCGGCGCCCGGGCACATCGACGTGATCGAGGGCCAGGGCTCGCTGTTTCATCCCGCGTTTGCCGGTGTCTCGCTCGGCCTGCTGCATGGCAGCCAGCCCGACATGTTCGTGGTCTGCCACGACCCCGCGCGCAGCCATCAGCTCGGGTATCCGGGTTCGCCCTTGCCGTCGATCGAGACCGTCATCGAACAGACGATCGTGCTCGGACGCGTGACCAATCCGGCGATCCGCTGCATCGGCATCGCGCTCAATACCGGCGGCATGGATGCCGCAGCCGCGCAGGCCGCCATCGACGCACATGCCCGCCGTTTGCCGTACCCTGTTGCCGACCCGATGCGCGGCGGCGCCGATTTCGCGCGCCTGCTCGATGCTTGCCTGGAGATACCATGAACTGCCCTCGTCTTGTTCCTTCCATCCTGCTGGCGCTTGCCTGCGCCCCTGCGCTGGCCGCGCCGCCGGCCGGCTTCGAGGCCCGCGTCGAGACGCTGCGCCAGCGTGTGGGCACGCCGGGCCTGGCCATTGCCATCGTCGAAGACGGCAAGACAACGCTGGCGCGCGGCTTCGGCGTGCGCCAGCTGGGCGCGCCGGCGCCGGTTGACGGCGACACGCTGTTCCCGATCGGCTCGACCACCAAGGCGATGACGGCGGCCGCACTGGCCACGCTGGTCGATGCCGGCAAGCTCACGTGGGACGACAGGGTGACCGACCACCTGCCCGCCTTCCAGATGTACGACCCGTGGGTCACGCGCGAACTCACGATCCGCGACCTGCTGACGCACCGCGCCGGCCTGGGCTACGGCGCGGGCGACCTGCTGTTCGTGCCGCGCACGAACCTGTCGCGCGCCGAGACCGTGCGCCGCGTACGCTACCTGAAGCCGGCCACCAGCTTTCGCAGCACCTACGCGTATTCGAACCTGATGTATGTGGTGGCGGGCCAGCTGATCGAGCAAGTAAGCGGCCAGCCGTGGGAGGCTTACGCGCGCGAGCATGTGCTGCGCCCGAGCGGCATGCGGTTGTCCACCACCGACAACGTCGACAATTTCGCCACCGCCAACCGCGCCTTCCCGCATGCGCGCATGGACGGCGGGCTGCGTGGCGCCGGCACCCAGGTGCGCCTGGACGAACGCGATGACCTGGGGCGCAACGCGGCGCCCGCCGGCGGCGTGGCCAGCAGCGCCAACGACCTGGCGGCGTGGCTGCACACGCAGTTGTCCGGCGGCGTCGCGCCAGGTGGCAAGCGTGTCTTCAGCAAAGCCACGCACGCGCAGATGTGGGCGCCATCGATGACCGTGCCGCTCGACGAGATGCCGCCGGAGTTGAAACTCATTGAATCGACGTTCGCCAACTATGGCCTGGGCTGGGACCTGGTGGACTACCGCGGCGCGCGCATGGTCTGGCATGGCGGCGCGGTGCTGGGCTTCGGCACGGCCGTCGTGATGCTGCCCGAGCAGAAGGTGGGCTTTGCGATTGCGATCAACAGCGAAGACGGCGAGCTGGTGCGGGGCCTGATGTACGAGCTGGCCGACCATTACCTGGCCAAGCCGAAGGCCGACTGGCCGGCCACGTTCGAAGTCTACAAGGCAAAGAAGATCGCGGAAGGCGTCGCGCTGCTCAAAAGCAGCGCCGCCAAACCAGTGCGTTCAACGCCACTGGTGGCGCCGGCGGCGTTGGCCGGGACGTATGCCGATCCGTGGTATGGCAAGATCACGATCGCGGCGGCGAAGAATGGTTTGCGGGTCGACTTCGGCTCGACGCCGCGCATGGCGGGCCCGCTCGTGCACTGGCAGTACGATACCTGGATCGCACGCTTCGACGACGAGACCATCGAGCCTGCGTACCTGAGCTTTGCATTCGACCAGGACGGCAAGGTTGAACGCATCAGCCTCAAGCCCGTCTCGCCCATTGCCGATTTCAGCTGGGATTACGCGGACCTGAACTTCACCCCGATCAAGGCGCCCGAATGAACCGCACCATGAAGTCCACCATGGTACTGGCCTGCGCACTGCTGGCCGGCTGCGCCACGCCGGCGCCGGCGCCGACGCCGAACCCCGTGGATCCGACACACCGCAAGCTGCTGACGCTCGACGCGCACCTCGACACGCCCGTGCATTTCGGCCGCGCCGGCTGGGATTTTGGCGCCCGTCACGATCCGGCCACCGAGATCGCGCAACTCGACCTGCCCCGCATGGCCGACGGCAGCCTCGATGGCGGTTTCTTCGTGATCTACACCGAGCAGGGGCCGCTGACGGCGGACGGCTTTGCCGCCGCGCGCCGTCACGCGCTGGCACGCTCGGCGCTGATCGACACCACGCTCGCGCGCCATGCGGACCGCATCGGCGTGGCCACCAGCGCGCACGACGCGCGCCGCCTCGATGCGGCCGGCAAGCTGGTGGCATTCAAGAGCATCGAGAACAGCTATCCGCTCGGCGAGAGCGTGTCTGCGCTGGCGCAATTCCAGGGCCAGGGCGTGCGCCTGGTGGGCGTGGTGCATAGCCTGAACAACCAGTTTGCCGACTCGTCAACCGACACGCCGCGCTGGAACGGCCTGAGTCCACTGGGGCGCGACTGGGTGGCCGAGATGAACCGGCTCGGGATGGTGATCGACGCGAGCCATGCGTCCGACGCTGTCGTCGATCAGTTGCTGGACCTGTCGCGCGCCCCGCTGCTGCTGTCGCACACCAGTTCGCGCACGAGCTTCGACCATCCGCGCAACCTGGACGATGCGCGCATCCGCCGCATCGCCGCGGCCGGCGGCGCGGTCTGCGCGTCGACCATCTACCTGGGCGACATGCGCATGGGTCCACGCCGCAGCGAATTGTTCGACCAGATCGACCACATCGGCGCTATGACCCCGGCGCAGCAGACGTCGCTGGGTAAGGAGTGGCTGGCGCTCGAAGCGGCCACGCCGATGTGGAGCACGAGCTTCGACCAATACATGGCCTCGCTGCAGCACCTGATCGACGTTGCCGGCATCGATCACGTGTGCATGGGTGCGGACTTCGACGGGGGCGGCGGTTTCCCGGGGCTGGCCGATGTGTCGCTACTACCGCGCATCACGGCGCGGCTCAAGGCGGGCGGCATGTCGGACACGGATCTTGGCAAGCTGTGGAGCGGCAATCTGCTGCGTGTACTGGACGCGGCGGCCAAGGCGGCGCAGTGAACAGATCGCCCTGCCATAGCCCCGCGTTATGGCCGGCCCATCCATCGGCATTGGTTCGCCGACAAGTCAGATATGCAATCGCTATCAGGTGATGCCAAGCACGTATCATATTGTTTCGCAAAAGCAACAATTATCGATATTGCCGGATTTATTGATGTCCAATCGGCGTGCCTGCGTTTACGCTTGCCGCTGTGCACATGCGTTCCCGGCACGATGCACACCCCGGCTTCACCAGGTTGCCGGGGCATCACTTGCTACCTGAACGGATACTATGAAAATCAACGATCTTAAAATCGGCGTTCGCCTTGGCGGCGCTTTCGCCGCCGTGCTCGCCCTGATGGTCCTGATGCTGGGCGTCGCCTTCTGGCAGCTCGAGCGGATCGCCGACGCCAAGCAGACCATGGCGAAAACGTCCTACCGCGCCAAGCTGGCCAAGGAGTGGAGCCAGGGCACCGTCACCAACAGCGTCAGCACAATTGCCAAGTATAAAAGTGTCGATCCGGTCGACGAGAAGTACCACGATGCGCAGATGAAAGTCATCAGCGACAGGGCCGGCAAGCTGCAGAAAGAACTCGAATCGCTGGTCCAGAGCGCACAGGGGAAGGCGCTGCTGGCGGAAATCGCGACCGAACGCGCCAAGTATTCGGCAATGCGCAACGAGGGCTTCAAGATGAAGAGCGCACTCGGTGCGGACAGCGCCGAGGTCAAGGCGTTCTTCGAGGCCAAGGTCATCCCTGAAATGCGCATTTACGTCGCCACCATCGAAAAACTCGCAGCCTACCAGGAGCAATTGTTTACCAATGCGGACACCAGCATCGACGCCATCGTCGTGTCGGCAACGCGGATCCTGATCGGCCTGGGCATCGTGGCGCTGGCCATCGGTGCTGCCTGCGGCTGGCTGCTTACGCGCAGCATCACGCGTCCGCTGGCGCATGCAGTGGGACTGGCGCGCCAGGTAGCCTCGGGCGACCTCACGGCGGATATCCGCGCCGAATCGCGCGATGAGGTAGGTGACCTGGTGCTGGCGCTCAAGACCATGAACGACAACCTGCTCAAGACCGTGACCGAAGTACGGGCCGGCACCGAGACCATCGTCACCGCATCGCAGCAGATCGCCTCGGGCAATCTCGACCTGTCGTCGCGCACCGAGCAGCAAGCCAGCTCGCTCGAAGAGACGGCGTCGTCGATGGAAGAACTGACCAGCACCGTGCGCCAGAACGCCGACAATGCACGCCAGGCCAATGTGCTGGCCAAGAATGCCTCGCAGATCGCGGCGCATGGCGGTGAAGTCGTGTCGCAGGTGGTGGCCACGATGGCCTCGATCAACGCATCGTCGAAGAAGATCGGCGACATCATCGCCGTCATCGACGGTATCGCGTTCCAGACCAATATCCTGGCCCTGAATGCAGCGGTCGAAGCGGCGCGCGCCGGTGAACAGGGGCGCGGCTTTGCCGTGGTGGCGAGCGAAGTGCGCAACCTCGCGCAGCGCTCGGCCGCAGCGGCCAAGGAGATCCGCGGCCTGATCAGCGACTCGGTCACGAAGGTCGAGGCCGGTGGCCGCCTGGTGGATGAAGCCGGTGTGACGATGCAGGAGATCGTGCAGGGCATCGGGCGCGTGACCGACATCATGGCGGACATCACGTCAGCCAGCGCCGAACAGTCGACGGGTATCGAGCAGGTCAACGAAGCCATCACGCAGATGGATGGCGTGACGCAGCAGAATGCGGCGCTGGTAGAAGAAGCGGCAGCGGCCGCCGCATCGCTGCAGGAGCAGGCGACGACGCTGGCGCAGTTGGTCAGCGTGTTCAATGTCGGTCATGGCAGGCCAGGTGCTATGCGCCAGGCTGCGCAGCCGGCAGTGGCCGGGCGTTCGCTGGCCGTACGCAGCGCAACACCATCGCGCACCAATGTCGAGCGGGTCGAGGACGAAGAAGACGCCATCGCCTGATGCTGTCTGCCACAACGGGCCGCCCTGGCCCGTTGTGGCGCCTGAAATAACCATCTTTACAACGTTATTATGCGTGTTACCTGCCCAAGGTAATGTTCACATATTATTTCGTTTACTCTCAGCAACACATTCAACGAATTTTTCATTCCCGCTGTCAATACGCCTCGATCAGGGATTATTCTGAAACAAGGATTGCCTGTAAGTACAATTATCTGAAGGCATCCACGATCGTCTCCCTATTGTCAGGAATGGAATAGAAATGAACATCAAGGACCTCAAGATTGGCACCCGCCTGGGTGCGACGCTCGCCATTATCGTGGCTCTCATGGCCCTCATGGCAGGCAACGCACTATGGCAACTCTTCCAGATTTCAAATGCGAAGACAGAGATGTCGGAGGCCTCTGAAAAATTCATGCTGGCCACGGAATGGCGCCAGGGTGTGGCGGTCAACCGGGTCAGCACCATCGCCCGCTTCAAGAGCACGTCCCTAGATGACGAGACCTACCACGAGAAGGAAATGAAGGCGGTCAGCGCCAACGTGAGCAAGGTACAGGACGAGCTGGAATCGTTAATAGACAGTGACGAAGGCAAGGCATTGATCGCCACCGTGGCAACCCGCCGCACTGCCTACATTGACGCGCGCAACACGGCTTACAAGCTCAAGCGGGAACTGGGCCTGGACAATCCGCAGGTCCAGTCACACTTTGAACAAAAAGTGATGCCGGCGATGCTCGCCTACACCGAGAGCGTCAATAAAGTCGCGGCCTTCCAGCAGATGCTGTTCACGTCTGCCAATGATCACATCGAGGTTCTCGACCAGTCTGCAAGGCGCTCGCTGATCGTACTAAGTCTGATCGCGCTGATCGTCAGTATCGTGCTCGGGATGATGCTGGCGCGCAGCATCACCACGCCACTCAAACGCGCCGTGAGCCTGGCGCGCCAGGTTGCTTCCGGCGACCTGACCACCGAAATCCGCACCGAGTCCCGTGATGAAGTTGGTGACCTGCTGGACGCCCTCAAGACGATGAGTACGAGCCTGCACAAGACCGTGACCGAAGTACGCGCTGGTACGGAAACCATTGTCACTGCATCGCGCCAGATCGCGTCGGGCAATATGGACCTGTCGTCGCGCACCGAGCAGCAGGCCAGCTCGCTGGAGGAAACGGCGTCGTCGATGGAGGAAATCACCAGCACCGTGCGCCAGAACGCCGACAATGCGCGTCAGGCCAATGTGCTGGCCAAGAACGCGTCGCAGATCGCGCTGCATGGCGGCGACGTGGTGTCGCAGGTGGTGTCCACGATGGCGTCGATCAACGCGTCATCGAAAAAGATTGGTGACATCATCGCCGTCATCGACGGCATCGCGTTCCAGACCAATATCCTCGCGCTGAATGCCGCCGTGGAAGCGGCGCGCGCCGGTGAACAGGGTCGCGGTTTCGCGGTTGTGGCCAGCGAAGTGCGCAACCTTGCGCAGCGCTCGGCTGCTGCGGCGAAGGAAATCCGGGGCCTGATCAGCGACTCGGTCGCCAAGGTCGATGCCGGTGGCCGCCTGGTCGGAGAAGCAGGCACGACGATGCAGGAAATCGTGCAGGGCATCGGGCGCGTGACCGACATCATGGCCGAGATCGCGTCGGCCAGCGCCGAGCAAACGACCGGCATCGAGCAGGTCAACGAAGCGATCACGCAGATGGATGGCGTGACGCAACAGAATGCGGGGCTGGTCGAGGAAGCGGCAGCCGCAGCGGCGGCGCTGCAGGAGCAGGCGACAGCGCTGGCAGAGCTGGTCAGCGTGTTCAATCTGGGTCACGGCGACGCACCGCGTGTTGGCGCCAGCCGCTCGCTGGCGCTGCGTGCACCGGCGCCGGCACGCGCCGGTGCCAGGATGATCAAGGAACACGAAGGCGCCATCGCCTGATGGTGTCTGCCGCGGCAGGCCGCCCTGGCTTGCTGCAGCGCGTTGGCTAGATGCCCAACCCCGCATCAACCGGCTTCGCACCACGCTGCCTGCCATTGGCCGACAGCCGCGCCTCGATCAATTCGAGCATGCCCTGCGCGGCGTGCGATAACGCCCGGTCCTTGCGCTGGACGATCAGGATCGGGCGCACCACGGCCGCCGCATCGAGCGGAATGGCGATCAGGTCGAGGCTGCGGAACTGGAACAGCGTCAGCTCCGGCACCAGGCTCACCCCGAGTCCCTGCCCGATCAAACCCGCCACCGTGGCCAGGTGCTCGACCTCAAGACCGGAATGGCGCACATCCAGACCGCGCGTCAGCTGGTCGACGTGCTGGCGCACGCTGGTCGACGGTGCAAGATGAATCAGTTCGCAGCCCGCCAGATCCGGCATCCGGATCTTGCGCTTGCGCGCGAGTGGATGGTCGCGCCGGCAGACGAAGAAAAACGGATCGCTGCACAGGGTGCGGGTTGAAAATTCAGCCAGATTCGCACCGGGCGCCGTCAGCGCCAGATCGACCCTGCCCTGGCGCAGCAGGTGCAGGCATTGGTCCGACAGCGCGTCGAACAGCTGCACCGTGATGCCGGGATAGGTGGCCTTGTAGTGCGCGATGACCTCGGGTATGCCGTTGGCCGCCAGCGACGGCAGCACGGCCAGCGCCACCCTGCCCTTGCGCCGCGCGATGAAGTCGCCCATGTCGGTGAAGGCTGCGTCGAGGTCGGCCAGCAAGGCGCGCGCCACTTCCACAAACAGTTCGCCTTCGGTGGTCAGGGTGACGTTGCGCGTGTCGCGCTGGACCAGCTTGGCGCCGACGGTCGCCTCGAGCTTCTGGATCACCGCGCTGAACGCCGATTGCGACAGGTGACAGCGCTCGGCGGCCTGGGTGAAATGCCGATGCTGCTCAAGGGCCAGGAACGCCTGCAACTGCTTGGTGGAGATATTCGGAAGCATCGCACCTGCCACTCATCGAAAAAGCCGCACAATTAATCGGAAAAATCCATTTTACAACAAAAAGCAAGGCCCCCCAGAATGGGCTCAAGTGCTGCATCGATCAGCACATACAATAAATTGGAGACTTTCATGCTGGCCTTCCTCGGCTTTCTTACTATTTTCGCCCTGCTGTTCGTTATCCTTGGCAGGAAGATGTCTGCGCTTGTCGCGCTGATTGCGATCCCTGCACTGACTGCACTGATTGGCGGCTTCGGCGCCGAGATCGGCACCTTTATCACCGACGGCATCAAGGCGATCGCGCCGGTGGCCGGCATGCTGCTGTTTGCCATTCTGTTCTTCGGGATCCTGACCGACGCCGGCATGCTCGACCCGATCGTCAACCGCATCCTGAAAATCGTCGGCACCCACCCGGCCCGCATCACCCTTGGCACTGCGGTGCTGGCGGCGATCGTCCACCTCGACGGTTCCGGCGCGGTCACCTTTCTCGTCACCGTACCGGCGATGCTGCCGTTGTATATCAAGCTGAAGATGGACAAGCGCATCCTGGCCTGCATCGTCGCCATGTCGGCTGGTGTGGCCAATGCCCTGCCATGGGGCGGCCCGACGCTGCGCGCGTCGGCCGCGCTGCATATTCCGATGACCGAGCTGTATCTGCCGATGGTGCCGGTGCAGATCGCCGGGATGCTGTTCGTGTTTGCCTGCGCCTGGATGATGGGCGTGCGGGAGCAGCGTCGTCTGGGCCTGACCGGGGCCGCGCTTGCCGGCGCCAGTGGCAGCATGGGAAGCCACCACGTGCCCGAGATCGACGAGGCACAACAAAAGCTGCGCCGGCCCGGGCGCTTCATCCCCAACCTGCTGCTGGTGGTGATCGTGCTGGCAACGATGATCAGCAATGTACTCAATCCGGTCGCCTGCTTCATGTTCGGCACCGTGCTGGCCCTGATGATGAACTACCCGGATGTCGCCGAACAGCGCGCCCGCGTCGATGCGCATGCCAAGGCCGCCCTGATGATGGCGAGCATCCTGTTTGCCGCCGGTGTCTTCACCGGCATCATGAAAGGCAGCGGCATGCTGACCGCGATGGCCCAGGTGCTCGCGGCCAGTATCCCGGTCAGCCTGGCGAGCCACCTGCCGTTCGTCACCGGCCTGGTGTCCATGCCGCTCAGTTTGGTGTTCGATCCCGATTCGTTCTATTTCGGCGTACTGCCAGTGCTGGCCGAGGCCGGCAATACCCTCGGCGTGCCGCAGGTGCAGCTGGCCCAGGCCGCGCTGCTTGGCCAGATGACAACCGGCTTTGCCGTCAGCCCGCTGACCCCGGCCACCTTCCTGCTGGTCGGACTGGTGGGCATCGACCTGGGCGAACACCAGCGCTTCACGATTCCGTACCTGCTCGCCACCACGGTATTCATGACCTGCGTCGCCGCGCTGATCGGGCTGTTCCCGTTCTGACGCACCCATTGACCCTTTCGAAAGACTGCACCATGAAAACCCTACGCATCGGCTGCGGCGCCGGCTATTCGGGCGACCGCATCGAACCGGCGCTCGAACTGGCCGAGCATGGCGACCTCGATTACCTCGTGTTCGAATGCCTGGCTGAACGCACCATCGCCCTGGCCCAGCAAGCCCGGATGAAGGATCCTGCGCTCGGTTACGACCCGCTGCTCGAAGCGCGCATGCTGGCAGTGCTGAAGCCCTGCGCCGACAGGGGCATCAAGATCATCACGAACATGGGCGCGGCGAACCCGCTCGCGGCGGCCGCCAAAACCAGACAGATCGCCGTCTCGCTCGGCCTTGGCCACCTGAAGATCGCCGCCATCACGGGCGACGACGTCCTCGAGCAGCTGCGCCAGGGCGACTACCTCGACGACACCGGCGAACCGGTGGCGGCAATGGGCAGCCGGCTGCTGTCGGCCAACGCCTATCTGGGCGCACAGCCGCTGGTCGACGCGCTGGCGCAAGGCGCCGACATCGTCATCACCGGCCGTATCGCCGACCCGGCACTGGTGCTCGCACCGGCCATCCACGCCTTCGGCTGGGCGATGGACGACTGGCAGCGCCTGGGCCAGGGCACGCTGGCCGGGCACCTGCTCGAATGCGCCGGCCAGGTGTGCGGCGGCTACTTCGCCGACCCCGGCGTCAAGGACGTACCAAGCCTGGCGCGACTGGGTTTCCCGCTCGCCGTGATCGGCGAGGACGGCAGCGTCGAGATCACCAAGGTGGCCGGTTCGGGCGGCTACGTGACCCGCGCCACCTGCACCGAGCAGCTGCTGTACGAAATCCACGACCCGGCTGCCTACCAGACGCCGGACGTTGTGGCCGATTTTTCGGCGGTGACGATGACCGAGTGCGCACCGGACCGCGTCACGCTGCAGGGCGCCAGCGGCCATCCGCGCAGCGGCATGCTGAAAGTATCGATCGGCTACATCGACAGCTACATCGGCGAGGGCCAGATCTCGTACGCGGGACCCGGCGCACTGGCGCGCGCCCAACTGGCGCAGGCAATCGTCGCCGAACGGTTCGCACTGACGGGCGTCGCACTGACCGAGGTGCGCTATGACCTGATCGGCGTGAATGCGCTGCATGGCGACCGTGACGTGCCGGGCGAGGCCGAACCGCGCGAGGTGCGGCTGCGCGTCATCGGCCGCACCACAAGCCTGCAAGAAGCGATCCGCATCGGCAACGAAGTGGAAACCCTGTACACCTGCGGACCGGCGGGCGGTGGCGGCGCCACCCGTTCGGCGCGCGAGGTGATCGCGATCCGCTCTACCCTGCTGCCTGCCGCGCAGGTCAGCCCAGTGATCCATTTCGAGGAAACCTGACATGAAACTTCGCGACATCGCGCATTCGCGCGCCGGCGACAAGGGCGACATTTCCAACCTGTCGTTAATCGCGTTTCACGCGGCCGATTACGCGCTGCTGGAACAGCAGGTCACCGCCGAACGGGTGCGCCTGCACTTTGCCGGCATCGTGCACGGCGAGGTAACCCGCTATCTGCTGCCGCAACTGGGCGCAATGAACTTCGTCATGCACCAGGCGCTGGGCGGCGGCGTGACGCGCTCGCTGGCCCTGGACGCCCATGGCAAATCGCTCAGCTCGATGCTGCTCGATATGGAACTCGACTGAGTCGACATTCCATCACGCTGTACCCCATAAAAACACGGAGACAAACATGAAATTATCACCGGCGATTCCGATCGTCATGCTTCTTGCCGCCAGCGGCGCAGCCACGGCGCAATCCAATATCACGATCTATGGCATTGCCGACGCCGGTATCGTCAACGAACGCGGGGGCGCAGCCGGCAACGTCACCAAAGTCAGTAGCGGCGTCGCATCCGCCTCGCGCCTGGGATTCAAGGGATCGGAAGAACTGGGTGCCGGCGTCTCGGCACTGTTCGTGCTCGAGGCCGGGATCTCGATCGACACCGGTGCGCTGGCCTCGTCCGGCCAGGCATTCAACCGCCAGTCTTTCGTAGGGCTGGCCAGCAAGGACGCCGGCAGTCTGACGGTCGGGCGCCAGTACACCCTGACCTACAATGCCCTCGGTCAGGTGGGCGATCCATTCGGCAGCGGTCTGTCGGGCAGCGCCAAGAACTTGTTCCCGGTCGCGGGTGCCAATCTGCGCGCGAACAACTCGATCGTCTACACGACGCCCGTGAAGAATGGCTTCAGCGCAGGACTGCTTTACTCGCTGGGCGAGACCGCCGGCGACAGCCAGGCCGGCAGCCAGTACAACGTCAGCATCAACTATGCCAAGGGGCCGGTCAACGCCCGGCTGGCGCACAACCATCGCAACAACGACAGCGCCACCCTCACCGGTACCGACAGCGGTCGCAACACCCTGTTCGTGGCGAATGTCGACTTCAAGGTGGTCAAGGTCTTCTTCGCCTACAGCAACGATAAAGGGCTCAACAGTGCACCGCTGAACAATGCAACGCCACTACCGTACGGCAAGGTGTTCCGACCGAGCCTGCGCGGCGACGACACGCTGGTCGGCGTCACCATCCCGGTCAGCCCGGCGGGCACCATCATGACCTCGTACATCCGCAAGAATGACAAGACCGCGCTGAACCAGGACGCCGCCCAGTATGCGGTGGGCTACGTGCATGCGCTGTCCAAGCGGACCAGTGCGTACACCTCGTACGGCATGATCGACAACCGGAACGGGGCTGGCTATACGGTGGGTAACAATGCCGAGACCGGTTCGGGCGACCGGGCTTTCAATATCGGTTTGCGTCATACGTTCTGAACGAGGCAGGCTGGCGAGCGGTTCGATAGCGCAACTGGCCACGGTAGTTGCCGCCGCCGGTCTACCCGGCGCACTTGACCGCGAAATCGACGTGGTAATGCTCGTCGTGCCGAACCCAGGGCCTGGTCTTCATGAACGGCAGCGATTTGATGTTCTGGCCTACCGGTGTGGCAAGTACCTTCGGAATGTACTCTGGTGCCAGAATGACGCGCGCAATACCGAACCCATGGCGCCGTGCTTCCAGATCCAGCTGCGCCAGGTGCGCGGCAATTGCGGCGAAGTCGATGCGCAAATCCGCAAGCTTGCCTGCGTCATCGAATTCCAGATCGTACCCAAAGTGGTTTTGCGCGGTACGTGGCAACTGCGCCGGCCGGCCATCCCGGCCGCGCACTGGCACCATGAAGTCCACCGATGTCCCGTTCTCATGCGTGCGATGGGGCGGCATCGGGCCGCCGGTGCGCAGGCCCGTCTCGCCATAGACGTACTGCACGTCTGGCGCGCTGCGGGACAGTGTCGAATACGCGCCCAGCACGACGTCGCGTACCTGCGCATGAACGTAAGTGCGGCCAAGCTTGAGACCGAGTTCCGAGTAGGCCGCGAAGTTGGCGCCCGCAAGCGGCAGGGCGACCGCGCCTTCGATGCGCCCGCTCCCGCTATTACCAAAGCAGGTGCTGGCCAGCGCCGGTGCGCACAGGACTGTGGCGGCCAGCATCGCGCCCATGGAAAACGGGCGCATCATGCCGCCAGCCAGCGCGCCGGCCCACGGGGCAAACTGGTGCGGCTGGCAGGATCGGTCAGAAACAGCGCCAGCACCTTCTCATACAACGCCAGGCTGTCGCGATAGCGCTGCTGCCGCATGGCCTCCGGCCGCCGCAAGTGCTTGAGCACGAAGTAATCCGCCAGTAAATCGCCCTGCGCTTCCATATTGAAGTCCTCCAGCGTCGAATCTTCGGTCAGCGTGTAGCCATAGGATAGCCCGATCCGGAACGCGCCGCGCAGCCGCACCGGATATCCGAGCTGATGCTGCCAGACGTGCACCATCTCGTGCATGAACCAGTGGATCGCTGGCGGATCGCCGCGTGCATAGTCGGGGAGAAAACAGGAGCGGTGAAAATACATGCTGCCGTTGGGCGTCATGCAGCAGTTCCGTGGCTGGAACGGCATGTAGCGGCGGTTGTGGATCCGCACGCGCGAATAATCGATGGCGTCGCCGAACAGCAGCGACGCCAACCTGATTTCACCTTCGCTCAGGGGGCGAAAGTACGAGCGCACGATACGTCGCCCGCCGCCAGTCAGCTGGCGCGCAGCGCTGCGGCGGCTTTGGCCAGCGCGGTGATGTGGGCCCAGTCGCCGGCCTCGATCGCGTCCTTCGGCGTGAGCCACGAACCGCCGACGCAGGCGACGTTCTTGCAAGCCAGGAAGGCCGGTGCGGTCTCGATCGTGATGCCGCCGGTCGGGCAGAACGTCATGTCCGACAGCGGGCCGCGGATCGCATTGAGCATGCCCACGCCGCCTGCCTGCATGGCCGGGAACAGCTTGACCTGGCGGAAGCCCGCTTCGCGCGCGGCCATCACTTCGGATGGCGTCATCACGCCCGGCAGCAGCGGCAGGCCGCTCGACTTGGCGGCGGCGATCAGCGCCGGCGTCAGGCCCGGCGAGACGCCGAACACGGCGCCGGCGTCGCGCGAGGCGACGAATTCTTCGGGCGACGTCAGGGTGCCGACGCCGACGATGGCGCCTTCGACTTCGCTCATGGCGCGGATCGCGCCCAGGCCGTGCTCCGTACGCAGCGTGACTTCAAGCACGCGGATGCCGCCGGCAACCAGCGCCCTGGCCAATGGCACGGCGTGCGCCGGATCGTCGATGGCGATGACAGGGATCACGCTCGCCGAGCGCATAATTTCAAGTAAGGTCATTTCTGCGTCCTAAAGAGAAAGTCTTCGTCTGAACCCGGCACGACCTCATTGGCGTCCAGGCCTTCGTGCAGCGGCACGATGGTGGGGATCGGCGACGGCAGCGGGAACGTCGCCGCGCCCTGCTCCGCGGCGCTGATCGAGGCGCGGAACATCGTAAACAGTTCGCGGCCCATGCCGATGTGGCTCTTGCTCAGGTCGGTCGTGGCCTGCTTGCGTGCGGCCCATTCTTCGGCCGGCACGAGTGCCTGCAGCGTGCCGGTGGTGGCGTCGACGCGGATGATGTCGCCGTCGCGCACGAGGCCCAGCGGGCCGCCGGCCAGGATTTCAGGCGACACGTGGATCGCCGCCGGCACCTTGCCCGACGCGCCCGACATGCGGCCATCGGTCACCATCGCCACCTTGAAGCCGGCATCCTGCAGGTTCGACAGCGCTGGCGTCAGGGCGTGCAGTTCGGGCATGCCGTTGGCGCGCGGACCCTGGAAGCGCACCACCGCCACGAAATCGCGATTGAGCTGGCCGGCCTTGTAGGCGCCCATGAAGTCTTCCTGCGAATCGAATGTAATTGCTGGCGCTTCGATCACGTGGTAATCGTGCTTGACGGCCGAGATCTTCATCACGGCGCGGCCCAGGTTACCCTGCACCAGCACCATGCCGCCGTTGGGGCTGAACGGGTTCGACGCCGGGCGCAGCACGGTTTCGTCGCCGCTCTGGAGCGGCGTATCGCGCCAGATGGTCTTGCCATCTTCGCCCAGGAACGGCTCCTTGCAGTGGGCGCGCAGGCCGTGGCCCAGCACCGTGTTGACGTCTTCGTGCGCCAAGCCAGCATCCAGCAGTTCGCGGATGATGAAGCCCGGGCCGCCGGCGGCCTGGAAGTGGTTCACGTCGGCTTCGCCGTTCGGGTAGATGCGTGTGAGCAGCGGCACGACCTTCGACAGCTGGTCGAAGTCGTCCCAGTCGATCACGATGCCGGCCGCGCGCGCGATTGCCACCAGGTGCAGCGTGTGGTTGGTCGAGCCGCCCGTCGCGTGCAGCGCGGCGATGGCGTTGACGATGCATTTCTCGTCGACGATGCGGCCGATCGGCATATAGGTGCCGCCCTGCTGCGAGATCGCCACTGCCTGGCGCGCTGCGCTTTTGGTCAGCGCGTCGCGCAGTTCGGTGCCCGGCGTGATGAACGCGGCGCCCGGCAGATGCAGGCCCATCACTTCCATCAGCATCTGGTTGCTGTTGGCGGTGCCGTAGAAGGTACAGGTGCCGGCGTCATGGTACGACGCTGCTTCGCATTCCATCAGCTCTTCGCGCGTGGCCTTGCCCTGCGCGTAGAGCTGGCGCACGCGCGCTTTCTCTTTGTTCGACAGGCCCGACGTCATCGGGCCGCCCGGCACGAAGATGCCCGGGATGTGGCCGAAGTGCAGCGCGCCGATCAGGAGGCCCGGCACGATCTTGTCGCAGATGCCCAGGTACAGGCTGGCGTCGAACATATTGTGCGACAGGCCAACGGCCGTGGCCATGGCGATGGTGTCGCGCGAGAACAGCGACAGTTCCATGCCCGGCTGGCCCTGCGTAACGCCATCGCACATGGCGGGCACGCCGCCGGCAAACTGGGCCACGGCGCCGATTTCGCGCACGGCGTCCTTGATGATCTTCGGATAGCCCTCGAACGGCTGGTGCGCCGACAGCATGTCGTTGTAGGAAGAAACGATGGCCACCGATGGCTGCTTGACTTCACGCAGCTTCAGTTTGTCGTTGGCCGGGAACGCGGCGAACCCGTGGGCGAGGTTCGTGCACGACAGCGCGCCGCGCTGCACGCCCTGGATGCGGGCGGCCTCGAGGTGCGCCAGATAGGCAGCGCGCGACGGGCCGCTGCGCTTGATGATGCGGTTGGTAACCTGTTCGACTACGGGGTGGAGCGCCATGTTCGTTCCTTCCTGAATTTAGTATCTGAAATTTTACTACAATTTGGGTCGGTGCGCTCTTCCGCGACTCCCGATGCTGTATGGATGAGCGTAAAGGCGCGTGCCGAAAAGCGCCGGTCGTCGGTGTCCTGGCGGCGCACACGCGCTTTTATGTAGTGAATTTACGCGCAGATAATTGTATTATTCGATAATCTGTTAACGACAATATTGTGCCACGCACCCCGGACCCCATGCGCCAGCCATCCTTGACCAGTACCGCCAGCTTCCAGGCCCTCGCCCAGCACGCCGACATCGCCACCACGTGGCAGATGCGCGATCTGTTTGCCGCCGACCCGCAGCGCTTCGAGCGATTCAGTGACGAGGCTGCAGGCCTGTTCCTAGACTATTCAAAAAATCGCCTCGACGGGCGCACGCTTGAACTGCTGATGCAGCTGGCGCGCGAACGCGGTGTCGAAGCGCGGCGCGATGCAATGTTTTTGGGCGCGCGCATCAACAACACCGAAGGCCGCGCCGTGCTGCACACCGCCCTGCGCGCCCCGCGCGGCGCGTCGCACGTGGTCGACGGCGTGGACATCAACGCCGACATCCACGCCGTGCTCGATCGTATCAAGACCTTTACCGACGCGGTACGCAGCGGCGAATGGCTGGGCCACACCGGCAAGCCGATCACGGACATCGTCAATATCGGCATCGGCGGCTCGGATCTTGGCCCGAAGATGGTCGTGCTGGCCCTGCGCCACTACGCGCATCCGCGCCTGCGCATGCATTTTGTCTCGAACGTCGATGGCCATGACATGGACGCCGCCTTGGGCCAGGTCGATCCCGAAACGACGCTCTTCATCGTTGCTTCCAAGACCTTCACCACCACCGAGACGATGATGAACGCGCAGACCGCGCGCCGCTGGTTCCTGGCGCACGCGCCAGAAGAGGCATTGGCGAAGCACTTCGTCGCCGCATCGACCAACCTTGATGCCATCAAGGCCTTCGGCATCGACCCGGCCAATATGTTCCCGTTCTGGGACTGGGTCGGCGGGCGCTATTCGGTCTGGTCGGCGATCGGCCTGCCGGTCGCGCTGGCCGTGGGCTTTGGCTACTTCAAGGACTTCCTGGCCGGCGCCCACGACATGGATGAACACTTCCGCAGCGCGCCGCTCGAGCAGAACCTGCCTGCGCTACTGGGCCTGATCGGCTTCTGGAACCGCCAGTTCCTCGAGTGCAGCTCGGTCTCGATCGCGCCATACCACCAGGATCTGAACCGCTTCCCGGCCTACCTGCAGCAGCTCGACATGGAAAGTAACGGCAAGCGCGTCACGCGCGACGGCCAGCCCGTCGACACGCCAACCTGCCCGGCAATCTGGGGCGAGTGCGGCACCAACGGCCAGCACGCCTACTTCCAGCTGCTGCACCAGGGCACCGACGTGACGCCGATGGATTTCATCGCCGCCCTGCGCCCGGCGCACGAGATGGACCACCACCACACTGCCCTGCTGGCGAACTGCTTTGCGCAGTCGGAAGCCTTCATGAAGGGCAAGACCGCCGACGAAGTGCGCGCCGACCTGACGGCGCAAGGCTTGCCGGCAGACGAAGTCGAGCGCCTCACGCCGCACAAGACCTTCCCCGGCAACCGCCCGAGCAACACGATCCTGATGGAGCGCCTGACGCCCACCACGCTGGGCGCCCTGATCGCGCTGTACGAACACAAGACGTTTGTCCAGGGCGTGCTGTGGGACGTGAACAGTTTTGATCAGTGGGGCGTCGAGCTGGGCAAGGTATTGGCCAAGAAGATCGAGGCCGAGCTGGCAGGTGAGCCAGCGCCGGGCCTGCACGACAGTTCCACCAACGGCCTGATCGCGCGCGCGAAAGCCGCGGTCTGATCCCGAACTCTTGAGACCGAGACTATGGCAACCGAAAAATTTGAAGTGGTACACGATGCGCCGATGCTGGTGGGCGAATCGGCGATCTGGCACGAAGTCGAATCGGCCCTGTACTGGGTCGATATCGAAGGCCTGACCGTCAACCGCCTGCACGCGGCCAGCGGCAAATTCAGCTCATGGAAGATGGGGTCGAACCCCTCGGCGCTGGCCATCGACGACAACAATTTCCTGGTCGTGGCCACGCGCGAGCGCCTGCTACGCCTGAACACGACCGACGGTGCGGAAACCCCGATCGCCGACGCGCCCTACGATACGTCGAAGGTGCGCTTCAACGATGGCCGCGTCGACCCGGCGGGCCGGTTCTGGATCGGCACCATGTACGAGCCGCGCGACCAGCCGGCCGCCGAGATGTACGTGCTCGCACGCGACAACCTGCGCTGCGCCTGGCGCGGCGGCATGACCAACTCGAACGGCCTGGCCTGGAGCCTGGATGGCCGCACGATGTTCCATGCCGATACCACCACGCACCGCATCGACTGCTACGATTTCGACGTGGCCACTGGTGAGCACAGCAACCGCCGCACGATTCTCACCTTCCCGACCGATAAAACGGCGCCGCACTACGGCGGCCGGCCCGATGGCGCGACGATCGACTCTGAAGGCATGTACTGGGTCGCGATGTTCGAAGGCGGGCGCGTGCTGCGCATTTCGCCAGCGGGCGAGATCCTGCGCGAGATTAAACTGCCGGTGCGCTGCCCGACGTCGGTCTGCTTCGGCGGGCCCGACCTGCGCACGCTGTACATCACCAGCGCCAGCCAGGGTCGGTCAAGTGAAGAGATCGCGCAGTATCCGCATACCGGCAAGGTGCTGTCGGTACGGCTCGATGTCGCGGGCCGCGAAGAGCCCGAGTACGCGATCTGAAGCCCGGGTCGCGCTGACCCCGGGCCCGCACCTGCTTACCAGGTGTAGCCGGCCTTCACATAGAAATAGCGGCCATTGAAGCCGTTCGGCGCCCACACGCTGTACGGCTGGGTGCCGTTCACGTTCAGGTTGGCCCGCGACGTGACCTGCGCAGGATAGCGGTTGGTCACGTTATCGATGCCAGCCGTCAGGCGCCACTGATTCAGGCGCACGCTCGCTGCCAGATCAAGCACCCACTGCGGGTCGTAGTTCTGGTCCAGCGCCGGATCGTTCTGCGGCACCGTGAATTCGCCGTAACGCGTCACGACGGCGCGGCCATTCCACGCACCCTGCGTAAAGTCACCCGTCAGACCGAGCTTGTCCTTCGGCGAGCCGACCGTCAGGCGGTTGATGCTCTGGCGGTCCACCAGCGACAATCCCTGCCCCGACAGCACCGCTGGCGACGCCGCCACACCCTGCACCTCGTTGTCGTTATGGTTGTAGGCCAGCGTCAGGTCGGCGCGTGCGCCCTGCGCGAAGTTCAAGCGGTACGTGCTGACCACGTCGACACCCTTGGTGCGCGTGTCGACCGCGTTGGTGAAGTAGCGCGCCGCGCCGACGAACACACCCTGGGCCGCGAGCGCGCGTGACAGCGCCGGCGCATTGGCCAGTTGCAGGTTCGACGAGAACACGATGCGGTCGTCGATATCGATGCGGTACAAATCGACCGTCGTGGTCCAGTTGCGCGTTGGCTGCCACTGCGCACCGATGCTCAGGTTGCGCGCCTTTTCGGCCTTGAGCGGCTGCGCGCCCAGTGCACGGGCGGCGGCGCTGCCGACCGGGAACGTGCCCGTCTCCACCAGCGCGCTGGCGCCGTTGACGAGCAGCGTGTTGGTGGTGGTGATCGTGTAGAACGACTGGGCCAGCGACGGCGCGCGGAAACCGTTCGAGGCCGTGCCACGCAGCGCGAACGTTGGCGTGAATGCATAGCGCGCCGACGCCTTGGCCGAGTTCGTGCTGCCAAAGTCGCTGTAGCGTTCATGGCGCAGCGCCAGGGCGCCCGACAATGCGCTCGTGATGTCGCCTTCCAGGTTCAGGTACACCGATTTGTTGTTGCGGCTGTTTTCGCCTGCGTTCTCGGGCCGGAAGCCCGAATAACCCTGCGCGCCGGAACCGAAGTACGAACCGGCTTCGCCCGCGCCGATCTCGTAGGACTCATGGCGCACTTCCAGGCCCAGGGCCACCGTCAGCGGACCGCTCATGAACGACACGGGAATCTCGCGCGCCACGTCCAGGTTGGCCAGGCTTTGCTTTGAGGTCAGTTCGCCCGCATAGAAGCTGGTCGGGCTGGCCGCGCCCAGGCTGTAGTTGACCGTGTCGTTGACGTCGAGCGTGAAGCGGTTGCGGCCATGGTTCAGGCTCGCATCCCAGCGCCAGCCGGCGGCCACGCCGCGCAGGCCTGTCACGATCGAGGCATCGACCGAGGTGCTGCCCAGCAGCGGCTGGAAGCCTTCCGGATACAGGGGCGAGCGCAGCGTGGTGCGGTTGTTGTCGGTGAACGCGGTGCGGAAGGTCGCCGCCGACGAGGTGTCACGCTCGCCGTAGCTCGCAAAGGCGTACCAGTCGACGTCGTCGTTGATGCGCACTTCGCTGTTGACGAACAGCGTGCGCGGGCGGCTGTCCGGATCACCGTAACGCTGGGTGGTCAAGCCCTGGCGTGGGCCGGCGGACGGGCGCGGGTCGGCAAACGAACGATTGGTGGCGTTGCGCTCGGCCGCTTCGACGGCGATGCGCACCCAGCCATCCTGGCCCAGGTTGAAGCCCGCCGAGCCGCGCACGGTGCCCTGCTCGCCGTCGCCCGCGTCATACTGGCCATACACCACTTCCGCTTCGCCGCCCTTGGCGCCGCGCTTGAGGATGATGTTGACCACACCGGCAATGGCGTCCGAGCCGTATTGGGCGGCGGCGCCGTCGCGCAGCACTTCGATGCGCTCGATCGCCGCCAGCGGAATCGCGTTCAGATCGACCGGGGCCGAACCGCGGCCCAGCGTACCGTTGACATTGACGACGGCCGACGTGTGACGGCGCTTGCCGTTGACCAGCACCAGCGTCTGGTCGGGCGACAGGCCGCGCAGCTGCGCCGGACGCACCGCGTCGCTGGCGTCGGCGCCGCTCGGACGCGGGAAATTCATCGATGGCAGCAGGCGCGACAGCACGGTGGCCAGCTCGCCCGAGCCGGTGCTGAGCAGTTCCTTGTTGCCGATGACATCGACGGGCGACTCCGAATCGAGCGTGCGGCGGTTCAGTGAACGGGTGCCGGTGACGACGATCGTCTGCACGTCCTGGGCGACCGGCGCCGGTGGCGGCGTATCCTGGGCCAGCGCAGCGGTCGGGGCCAGGGTTGCGATCAGGCTCAGGATCAGGACCGCGCGATGCGGATTGGCGTGATGGTGCTTGCAGCTCATGGGGGCTTCTCTTCTTCTGGTCGGTGACGGCGGTACCTCGACCGCCGAAGGGACGCGAAGCTTAACAGGCCTCCAATTGCGTTGCCAATACCGATTTTGCCTATGCTTATATCGGGAACCGGCAGACAGGAGCAGATGACAGCAGATGCGCCGCTCAGCCCATCATCCGGGCCGAATCGTAGCCGATGCGCACCGCGCCCCAGTGCTTCCCGTCGATCACGATGGGCATCGACAGATCGTTGATCACCTCACCGGTATCGCGCAGATAGGTCTGCAACAGGAACGGCTCGCGGTTCTTCGCCAGTCGGATGCCCACCGGGTCGTCGAAAATCCGCTTGTTGCGGCAATACACCAGGTCGTGCTCGCGCTGCCCGTTAGGCGGGCGCGAGAACTTGGTGTTGTGGGTCGGCGCGAAGCCGCGGTTGTCCACGGCCAGCGCGTAGGCGGCGCCCGGCAAATCGGTCAGCACGCGGTCGAACAGGATCTGCAGGTCGCGCTCGACGATGCGGTCGTACGACGTGGTAAAGCGCGGCGGATCGGACTGCGCGATCGGCTGGTAATTCTGGTCGAACACGTTGGCGCCACTCCCGGCGTGGCGGCGCAGGCAAGCCAGCACCTCTTCGCGCAGCACGGTGGTCGCGTCGACCAGCGCGTCGAACGGCGTGCCGCCGGTGCGAAACCCCGCCAGCACGCCTTGCAGCTCCTCGGTGGCCAGCCGCACCTCGTCCACCCGGCGCGACGCATCCTGCATCGTTGCCGCCGCCCCGGATGCATTGCTCGCCACCTCGCCGACGCGCGCGCCAATCTGCTGGTTGACACCATCGAGCGACTGCATCGCCAGTGCCATCTGGTCGACGGTCGCGGTCATGCGCTCAAAATCCGCCACGAACCTCGTCAGGTGGCTCGCCGCGCTGCCGGCTTCACGCGCCGAGACGTTCACGCCATCGAGGATATTGGCCGTCGCGCTGGAGGTCGATGCCACCAGCCCGCGCATTGCACTGCTGGCGGTAGCGATCTTCACGGCTTCCGTGTTGACCACCTGCGACAGGCGCCGCACTTCGGACGCCACCACGGCAAACCCGCGCCCGGCCGGGCCGGCGCGCGCCGCCTCGATCGCAGCATTGATCGCCAGCAGATTGGTCTGGTTGGCGACGTTTTCGATGACGGTGCCGAATTCGCCGATCTCGTGCAGGTGTCCGACCAGTTGCGAGACGGTATCGGAAAACCCATGCACCTGCGCCTCGATGGTGCGCATGCGCGCTTCGAGGCGCGTCAGTTCATCCATCGACTCGCGCGCCGTGTGCAGGTTGCGCTGGGCGGTGTCGGCGATGCGCAGCGTACCCGCATTGACATCGGCCGACAGGTCGGTGACTTCACGCGCTGCGGCAGCCAGCGCGCCGGCCGCCTGGTGCTGGCGCGCGGCCTGGGCCTGCGCCTGGTCGACTTCCTTGCGCAGGCGCGCGGCATTGATCGCCGTGCGGATGCTGCCATCGCGGGCCTTGACCACCAGCGCGCGCATGCTGCCGCTCACGGCCCCGCCACCGAGCGGCGACAGCACCCGTCCCCAACTTTGCATCCAGCCCATCATGTCTCCCTCGTCTTCGCAGCTCGCGTGGCTACGATATTTACGTACGGAAACTATAGTCCTGATCCCCTGCCCTGTCATGTCCCAATGTCCGGTCGTCGCATTCCCACCACTTGGTGGCGCGCCGGTGCGTCCTCAACTATGTCAACATACACTGCGGCACCGGCCTTTCGTAGTAGATTTTCTTGTAAGGTGCCAGTTTATGTAGTAAATTTACATACAATCTCTCCCTGTTTTCATTCTCTTCACGTACCCAGCTCATCATGGCGATTCCCGATTTCGACCTCGTATTCTTTGGCGGCAGTGGCGACCTTGCGATGCGCAAGCTGTTGCCTGCCATGTTCGCGCGCGACGTGGCCGGCGACTTTCCGGCCAGCGCCCGCATCATCTGCGTCGGGCGCGACGACGCCACGCAGGAAGAATTCCTGCACATGGTCGAGACCAACTCGAAGCCGCACATCAAGGAAGCGCCGTCTGGCGCCAACTGGGACAAATTCATCGGCCGCATCACCTATGTGGCGCTGAACGCCACTGATGCCGGCACCTACGGCGACCTGGTCGCGGCCCTGCGCGCAGATGACTCGCTCACGCGCGTGTACTACCTCGCTACGCCGCCGCAGATCTTCGCCAAGATCTGCGACAATCTGGCCGCCACGGGCCTGGCCACGCCGAATTCGCGCGTGGTGCTTGAGAAGCCGCTGGGCCGTGACCTGGCCTCGGCCAAGCAGATCAACTTGGACGTCGGCAAGGTCTTCGCCGAGTCGCAGATCTACCGCATCGACCACTACCTGGGCAAGGAGACCGTGCAGAACCTGCTGGCCCTGCGCTTCGGGAATATCCTGTTCGAGCCGCTGTGGCGCCGCGAATGGATTTCGGACGTGCAGATCACCATCGCCGAAAAGATCGGCGTGGGCAACCGCATGGGCTACTACGACAATTCAGGCGCGCTGCGCGACATGCTGCAGAACCACCTGCTGCAACTGCTGTGCATCGTGGCGATGGAGCCGCCGGCCTCGATCGCGCCGGACGCCGTGCGCGACGCCAAGCTGCAGGTGCTGCGGTCGCTGAAACGCTTCACGCCGACGACGCTGACGCACAATATCGTGCGCGGCCAGTACCGCTCGGGCTATATCGATGGCCAGCCGGTGCCCGGCTACCGCGATGAACCGGATGCGCCAAAGAGTTCGCGCACCGAGACCTTCGTGGCGATGAAGGCCGAAATCGACACCTGGCGCTGGGCCGGCGTGCCGTTCTATCTGCGCACCGGCAAGCGCATGTCCGACCGCCTGGCCGAAATCGTCGTGCGCTTCAAGCCGATCCCGCATTCGATCTTCAACCAGCCGACGTCGAGCTTCCAGCCCAACAGCCTCGTGATCCGCCTGCAGCCCGACGAAGGGCTGTCGATGAACCTGATGGCCAAGACGCCGGGCGACTCGATGCGCCTGAAACAGGCCGAACTCGAACTCGATTTCCGCGAGCAGTTCACGTCGCCGCGCATGGAAGCGTACGAGCGCCTGCTGCTCGACGTGCTGCGCGGCCAGCTGACGCTGTTCATGCGCGGCGACGAGCTGGAAGCGGCGTGGGAATGGGTCGAGCCGATCCTGGAACACTGGGAACAGGACGACACCTCGCCCGCCCCGTACACGTCCGGCACCTGGGGGCCGGCTGCGGCCAGCGCCCTGATCGGGCGCGACGGCTTGCAGTGGCGCGAAGAATCGCTGCCCGAAGACTAAGGCCAACCCATGCTGCTCGACTCGATCCGCACCCAGCTCGACACGCTCTCCAAATCGGAGCGCAAGGTGGCGCTCGCGGTACTGGCCGCGCCATCGGGTACCGTGAGCCAGAACATCACGGCGCTCGCGCGTAACGCGGGCGTGTCGGAACCGACCGTCGTGCGCTTTTGCCGCACGCTCGGTTACGACGGCTGGCACGAGTTCAAGCTGAAGCTGGCGCAAGGCCTGGCGCTGGCCCTGCCCGGCGCCAACGAGGCGCCGCACCAGGACGACCTGGCGTCGGACCTGATCAACAAGATCTGCAGCCGCTCGATCAACACGCTGCTTGACCTGCGCAACAACCTCAAGCCGGAGCTGGTCCAGCAGGCGCTTGAAATCCTGGCGCGCGCCAACAAGATCGAGTTCTACGGCCAGGGCACGTCCGGCTTCGTGGCGGCCGATGCGCAGCACAAGTTCTTCCGCTCGGGCGTACCGACGGTGGCCTACACCGACCCGGCAATCCATTCGATCGCCGCAGCCCTGCTGCGCGAAGGCGATGCGGTGGTGGCCATTTCGCAGCGCGGCAACAACCCCGCGCTGACCCGTTCGGCCAAGCTGGCCAAGGCCGGGGGCGCGCACGTGATCGTGCTGGCGCCATCGGGCACGCCGCTGGCCGAGATGGCCACGCTCCTGATCCCGATCGACCTGGTATTTGCAACCGACCCGTACACGCCGATCTCGGCGCGCCTGGCCTACCTGGTCGTGATCGACGTGCTGGCGGTGGGCCTGGCGCTGCGGCGCGGGCCGGAATTTCGCAAGAAAATGCAGAACGCGCAGAAGGCGCTGCAGGAGTTCGACATGCAGTTCGATTCGTTCATCGGCTAAAATAGTTTTTTTATTGACCGCCAAATGGCAACGCCATGCACATCAATCCAGAACGCAGCGACCGCCCCGATTACGACCTGCTGGTACGCCAGGTCACGAGCATCCTCGAAGGTGAACGCGACCTGACGGCCAATGCGTCGCAGTTCTCGGCCCTTGTCTACGACACCATCGCCGACCTGAACTGGGCTGGCTTCTACTTCACCGTGCCATCCAAAAAAGGCGAAGGCAACGATCTGCTGGTCGGCCCATTTCAGGGCAAGCCCGCCTGCGCGCGCATCCCGTTCGGGCGCGGTGTGTGCGGTGCCACCGCCGTCAAGCGCGAGACCATCGTGGTCGCCGACGTGCATGCGTTCCCGGGCCATATCGCCTGCGATTCGGCGTCGGCGTCCGAGATCGTGATCCCGGTGCTCAAGGACGACCGGCTGATCGGCGTGTTCGATATCGACAGCCCGAAGCCCGATCGCTTCAGCGACGAAGACCGCGCCGGCCTGGAAGCCATGCTGGCCGCGTTTGTTGCGGGCACCGATTTCTAAGAACATTCAAGAGACCACCATGAACCAACTCGAACAGCTCAAGCAATTCACCACCGTCGTTGCCGACACCGGCGACTTCCAGTCGATCAAGGCATACACGCCGCAGGACGCGACCACCAACCCGTCGCTGATCCTGAAGGCCGTGCAGAAGCCCGAATACCGCCCGCTGCTCGAAAAAGCCATCGCCAATGCGCCCGACGCGTCGATCGACGGCATCATCGACAGCCTGTTGATCGCCTTCGGCGTGGAAATCCTCAAGTTCGTGCCGGGCCGCGTGTCGACCGAGATCGATGCGGCGCTGTCGTTCGATACCGAGGCCACGGTGGCCAAGGGCCGCGAACTGATCGCGCTGTATGAAGCAGCCGGCTTGTCGCGCGAGCGCGTGCTGATCAAGATTGCCTCGACCTGGGAAGGCATCCGCGCCGCCGAGATCCTGGAAAAGGACGGCATCCACTGCAATCTGACGCTGCTGTTCTCGCTGTGCCAGGCGGTGGCCTGCGCCGAAGCGGGCGTCAAGCTGATTTCGCCGTTCGTCGGCCGCATCTACGACTGGTACAAGAAGTCGACCGGCACCGAGTACCAGGGCGCCGACGATCCGGGCGTGCAGTCGGTCAAGGGCATCTACCAGTACTACCGCAAGTTCGGCTACGCCACCGAAGTGATGGGCGCGAGCTTCCGCAACACGTCGCAGATCCTCGAGCTGGCCGGTTGCGACCTGCTCACGATCTCGCCGGACCTGCTGCAAAAGCTGGCCGACAGCGACGCGCCATTCGAGCGCAAGCTGGTCAAGGACGACAGCGCCGATATCGAGAAGATCGCGATCGACGAAAAGACATTCCGCTTCATGCTCAATGAAGATGCGATGGCGACCGAAAAGCTGGCCGAAGGCATCCGCGCGTTCGTGGCCGATTCGATCAAGCTGAAAGTAATGATCGAAGGCATGCGTTAAGTACACCAATTGCATAAACGACAAACCCGGCCGCGGCCGGGTTTTTTGTTGTTTTTACATCTGTATAACCACGCGTCTCACGGCCGGGGTCAGGTCTGACATTCAGACACGATCTCGACAGTCGGGTAGCCGCGTCTCACAGCCGGGGTCAGGTCTGACATTCAGACACGACCTCAGCCTTGACGACTTCCAACGGTGTCTTGCTGAGTCTAAAAGCATTGGCATGGCCTGGTATCAGACAGTTCCGGTTGCCCGACTGTCGAGATCGTGTCCGAATGTCAGACCTGACCCCGGCTGTTTTACATGTGTAGAACCAGGGGTTAGCGTGCGCGCAAGCCTGCGATGTACGTGTCGATCAGATCGGCGCCCAGATCGACCAGCTCGAATGCGCCCGGCTCGAAGATCCAGTTGCGGATCAGGCCGTCGAGCATCACCCAGACCGACATCGACGCCTTGCGTGGATCGACCGTGGCCGGCAGCGTGCCGTCGGCCATGGCTTGCGTGAACTGCTCCTGCAGCCGCCCGCGCCAGCGCGCAACCGATTCGCGCTTGTGCGCGCGCGCCGAATCGACCTCGTCGGTAAATTCAGTCTTGAGCGTGGCGATCTCGAACACGCGGCGCGCCTTCTCGTCGCCTTCCACAATCTGCAGCACCGCCAGCATTTCGTTGCGCAGGCTTTGCAGCGGATCGGTGTCTGCGCGTTCGCCTGCCAGCTTCACGGCGGCATCCATCGGCATCGTGGCGCGTTCCATCATGGCGCTGAACACGGCGCCCTTGTCGACAAAATGCCAATAAATTGCGCCGCGCGTCACGCCCGCCGCGGTAGCGATATGCTGTAAAGTCGTTCTTGAAACGCCATTTTTTGCGAACAAAATTTCTGCTGCGTCAAGGATGCTATCGCGTGTTGCGGCGGCTTCTTCTTTCGTCCTGCGGACCATATTCGGGGGGTACTCCAAAATTACAGGGGGGCAAACATTTTACATACAGTCGTGATAGTATATAAAACTATTTGCAAAAGCCAGTGTTGATATCACCCTTCGCCATGTTTTCCTGAGCGCCGGGTGACGTCAACGCGTTACTAACTAGAAGGAAGCACACGTAATGCGCCCTGCCCAATCCTCGTCCCCGTCCCTGACCCGGGTCGCTGCCGCCACTCTGGCAGCCCTGGTTCTGTTGTGCGCCTGCGGCAAGAAAGATGCAGCCCCAGCCGGCGCCGCCCCTGGCGGCCAGCAAGCTCCAGCCGTCCAGGCCGGTGTCATCACCACCAAGATCGAAACCGTCGCATTGCAGACCGAGCTGCCAGCCCGCGTCGAGGCAATCCGCACCGCCCAGGTTCGTGCCCGCGTCGATGGCAATGTCCAGAAACGCCTGTTCACCGAGGGCAGCATGGTCAAGCAGGGCCAGGCGCTGTATCAGATCGACGCTGCGCCGTACCAGGCCCAGGTCGCTTCCGCCCAGGCTGACCTGGCACGCGCCCAGGCCAATCTGGTCGCGGCCAAGTCGATTGCCGATCGCTACAAGCCGTTGGTCGAAGCCGCTGCTGTCAGCAAACAGGAATTCGACAACGCTGTCGCGGCGCAACGCCAGGGCGAGGCCGAAGTAGCCGCCGCCCGCGCGCAGGTCCGCGTGGCGCAGATCAATCTGGGCTACACCAACGTCAATGCGCCGATCTCCGGCCGCATCGGCCGTTCGCTGGTGACCGAGGGTGCACTGGTCTCGGCGACCCAGTCGACCGAGCTGGCCCTGATCCAGCAGACCGACCGCATGTACCTGAACATCACCCAGTCGGCCAACGATCTGCAGCGCCTGCGCAAGCAGGCCGGCGGCAAGATCGATGCCGAGCTGCCCGTCACGGTCGTGCTCGACGACGGTACTGTGCTGCCTCGCAAGGGCAAGCTGCTGTTCTCGGACGTGACTGTCGATGAAACGAGCGGCCAGGTCACGCTGCGCGCTGCCATCGACAATCCGGACAACGCCCTGCTGCCAGGCCAGTACGCACGCGTGCGCCTGTCGCAGTCGGAAACGCGCGGCATCCTGGTGCCACAGCAAGCGGTCACCCGTGGCGGCCAGAACGGCGATACCGTGATGGTCATCGGCGCCGACAACAAGCCAGTGTCCCGCACGGTCAAGATCGCGTCGCAGCAAGGCGAGAGCTGGATCGTCATTGACGGCCTGAAAGAAGGCGAACAAGTGATGGTCGACGGCTTCCAGAAGCTGCAGATGCTGCCGCCAGGTACCCCGGTCAAGCCGGTGCAATGGACCCCGGCCGGCACCCAGGCGCCGGCCCAGGCAGGCGCTCCGGCGGCTCAGCCAAATGCTGCCGGTGCTCAGGCCGCCGCTGGTGCGAATGCTTCCGGTGCACGCACCCCGAGTTCCGGTTCGCCGGCTGCGGGTGCAACGACCCCGGCCAACAGCAGCCGCTAAGAATAAAACGAACAGGACTTTTCAATGGCACGTTTTTTTATTGACCGCCCAATTTTTGCATGGGTGATCGCGCTGTTCATCATGGTGCTGGGTACTGTTGCGATCAAGCAGTTGCCGATCGCCCAATACCCATCCGTGGCGCCACCCGCGATCGTCGTCAACGTCACCTACCCGGGTGCGTCGGCGCAGACTCTGGAGGATTCCGTCATCTCGATTATCGAACGCGAGATGAACGGTGCCCAGGGCATGATCTACATGGAATCGACCAGCCAGGCCAACGGCACTGGCTCGATTACCATTTCCTTCGAGACCGGCACTGATCCGGAACTGGCCCAGGTTGACGTTCAGAACCGCCTGTCGCGCGCGACTCCGCGTCTGCCGCCGGCGGTGACGCAGCAAGGTGTGCGCGTCGACAAGTCGCGCTCGAACTTCCTGCTGTTTACGATCCTGTCGTCGGATGACCCGAAGATGGACAATATTGCGCTGGGCGACTACGCCTCGCGCAATGTGCTGCCTGAAATCCAGCGCATTACCGGCGTTGGCCAGGCCCAGCTGTTCGGTACCGAGAAGGCAATGCGGATCTGGATCGATCCGACCAAACTGGTCGGATTCAACCTGTCGCCCGCTGATGTCACAAGCGCGATCTCGCAGCAGAATGCCCAGGTCGCATCGGGCACGATCGGTGACTTGCCAATTGCGCAAGGCCAGCAGATCAGCGCCACCGTCATCGTGACGGGCCAGCTGTCGAACGTCGAGCAGTTTGGCAACATCGTGCTGCGCGCCAACCAGGATGGCTCGACCGTGCGCCTGAAGGATGTCGCACGCATCGAAGTCGGCGGCCAGTCGTACAGCACCACGGCGCGCCTGAACGGCAAGCCATCGGCAGGTATCGGCGTGCAGCTGGCGCCATCCGGTAACGCCCTGGAAACCGCAGAACTGATCAAGGCCCGCATGGCAGAGCTGCAGAAGCTCTTCCCGAACGGTATCAAGTACTCGATTCCTTACGACTCCACCACCTTCATCTCGATTTCGATCGAGCAAGTGGTCCACACGCTGATCGAAGCGATCGTGCTGGTGTTCCTGGTGATGTACCTGTTCCTGCAGAACTTCCGCTACACGCTGATTCCGACCATCGTGGTGCCAATCGCACTGCTGGGCTCGTTCGCCTGCCTGCTGGCGATGGGCTTCTCGATCAACGTGCTGACCATGTTCGGCATGGTGCTGGTGATTGGTATCGTCGTCGATGATGCCATTGTGGTGGTTGAGAACGTCGAGCGCATCATGAGCGAAGAAGGCTTGCCGCCGCTGGAAGCCACGCGCAAGGCAATGGGCCAGATTTCGGGCGCCATCATCGGCGTGACCGTGGTCCTGATCGCCGTGTTCGTCCCGCTGGCATTCTTCGCCGGCGCGGTCGGTAACATTTATCGCCAGTTCTCGGTCGTGATGGTCACCTCGATCGCCTTCTCGGCATTCCTGGCACTGTCGCTGACCCCGGCGCTGTGCGCGCACCTGTTGAAACCCGTCGAAGCCGGTCACCACAATGACAAGAAGGGCTTCTTCGGCTGGTTCAACCGCAAGTTCACCACCGGCGCCAAGAAATATGAAGGCTTCGTCGGCGCCCTGATGAAGCGTGCCGGCCGCTGGATGGTCGTGTTTGCCGTGCTGGTCGTCGTGGTCGGCGTGCTGTTCACGCGCCTGCCGAATTCGTTCCTGCCGAACGAAGACCAGGGCTACGTGATCGCCAACGTCCAGCTGCCGCCAGGCGCGACTGCCGAGCGTACCGGCGCCGTCCTGCGTTCGATGGAAGAGTTCGTGATGAAGCAGCCGGAAACGGCCAACATCGTGGCCATTACCGGCTTCTCGTTCTCGGGCCAGGGCCAGAACATGGGTCTGGCGTTCATCCCGATGAAGGCATGGGACGAGCGCAAAGGCGACGGCCAGGACGCGCAATCGTTCGCCGGCCGCATTACCGGTCACATGGGCGCGCTGCGCGACTCGTTCATCTTCGTGGTGAGCCCGCCGCCGATCCCCGAACTGGGTACCGGTACCGGCTTCTCATTCCGCCTGCAGGATCGTGCCGGCAATGGCCACGCTGCCCTGCTGGCCGCGCGTAACCAGATGCTGGGCATGGCGTCGCAGAGCAAGATCCTGACGGGCATGCGTCCTGAAGGTCTGGAAGATGCACCGCAGCTCAAGCTGAACATCGACCGCGACAAGGCGCAAGCCCTGGGCGTGACCTTCGCCGCGATCAACACGGCACTGTCGACATCGATGGGTTCGTCGTACGTCAACGACTTCCCGAACGGTGGCCGCCTGCAGCGCGTGATCGTGCAGGCCGATGCGCCCCAGCGTATGCAGCCGGACGATTTGCTGCGCATCAATGCGATGAATACCCAGGGCCAGCCGGTGCCGATGTCGTCGTTTGCGACGACCGAATGGACCACCGGCCCGATGCAGACCAACCGCTATAACGGCTACCCTGCCATGAAGCTGACCGGTGAACCGGCGCCTGGTTACTCGAGCGGCGAGGCGCTGGACGAAATGCAGCGCCTGGCCGAGCGCCTGCCGCCTGGCTTCTCGTATGAGTGGACCGGCCAGTCGCGCGAAGAGCTGCTGTCGGGTTCGACCGTGTTCATCCTGATCGGCTTCGCGCTGCTCGCGGTGTTCCTGGCCCTGGCCGCATTGTATGAAAGCTGGACGATCCCGGTGGCGGTCATGCTTGTGGTGCCGCTGGGTATTCTCGGCTCGCTGCTGGCAGCCAATATGCGGGGCTTGTCCAACGACGTCTACTTCAAGGTCGGCTTGATTACCATTATTGGTCTGGCGGCGAAGAACGCGATTCTGATTGTCGAATTTGCCAAGGACCTGCAAGCCGAAGGCAAGTCGCCGTTCGATGCGGCGCTCGAAGCGGCCCACCTGCGCTTCCGTCCGATCATCATGACCTCGCTCGCCTTCATCCTGGGTGTGCTGCCACTGGTGATCGCCAGCGGCGCCGGTTCGGCATCGCAGCGCGCCATCGGTACCGGCGTGATGGGCGGTATGATTACGGCAACCGTGCTGGGCGTGATCTTCGTGCCCGTGTTCTTCGTCGTTGTCCGTACGCTCTTCAAGGGCAGCGAGCGCCAGAACAAGATGTATGCCCATGCGCAGGAAAAACAGCATGAGCTCGAGAAACAGGAACGCCAGGCCGCAGAACAAGGGAAACAAGTATGATTAAACACATCAAACTGATCGTCACGCCATTGGCGCTGTCGATGGCACTCGCCGGCTGCATGTCGCTGGCGCCGGACTATGAGCGCCCTGCTGCTCCGGTGGCAAGCGCCTTCCCGGCTGTGCCGCAAGCGGCCACGGCATCGACCAGCCCGGTGATCAACCAGGCACCGGCAGCCGTGGCGTGGCAGCAGTTCTTTGCCGATGCGCGCCTGCGTCAGCTGATCGACCAGGCACTGGTGAATAACCGTGACCTGCGCATCGCGATTGCCAACATCGAGCAGGCGCGTGCCCAGTACCGCATCACGCGCGCCGATCGCCTGCCATCGGTGGGCCTGGGTGTCAGTGGCAACCGCCGGACGGTGGGCGAAGACCAGCCGATCGAAAGCACCTATCAGGCAGGCCTGCAGGTGACGTCGTTCGAGCTCGACCTGTTCGGCCGGGTGCGCAACCTGAGCGAAGCCGCGCTGGCGCAATACCTGGCCACCGAAGAAGCGCGCAAGACCACGCAGATCAGCCTGATCGCGTCGGTTGCCAACGCGTATCTGCAACTGCTGGCCGACGAAGAGCTGCTGCGCATCACGCAGGACACGCTCAAGACGCGCCAGGATTCGGATCGCCTGACGCAGCTGCGTTTCGAGAACGGCGTCGCATCGCGCCTGGATATCCAGCAATCGCGTTCGCTCGTTGAAACGGCCCTGGCCACGCTGGCGCAGCAACAGCGCTTCCGCGCCCAGGACATCAACTTGCTGACGCTGCTGGTCGGCCAGCCGCTGCCGGCGGACGTCTCAAGCGGCGCCACGCTGGCCAAGACCGAGCTGCCCGACCTGCCGGCCGGCCTGCCATCGGACCTGCTCGTCAACCGTCCGGACATCCGTGCGGCCGAGCAAGAGCTGATCGGAGCCAACGCCAACATCGGCGCGGCGCGCGCGAACTTCTTCCCGCGCATCTCGCTGACGGGCAGCGCCGGCAGCGCCAGCACCGAGCTGTCGGGCCTGTTCGAGAGCGGCACCTGGGGCTGGTCGTTCGCACCGCAGGCGATCCTGCCGATCTTCGACTACGGCCGCAACACCGCCACGCTAGGCGCCGCCCGTGCCCAGCGCGACATCGCCGTGGCGCGCTACGAGCAATCGATCCAGACCGCGTTCCGCGAAGTGGCGGATGCCCTGGCCGGCCAGGCGACGTACAGCGAACAGCTGCGTGCGCAAGCGGCCGTGACCGAAGCCGAAGCCGACCGCTTCAACCTGTCCGACCTGCGCTTCCGCAGCGGCGCCGCCAGCCAGCTCGACCTGCTCGACGCACAGCGCTCGCTGTTCCAGTCGCAGCAGTTGTCGGTGCAGGCCAATCTGCTGCGTTTGCAGAACCAGGTCGCGTTGTATCGCGTGCTGGGCGGCGGTTGGGTGGAACCAGCGGCGCAAGCTGGCGGGACGCCGGTGGCGGCGAGGTAAGTTGCGACGCTGCTGCTGAAGTGAATGAGAACCGGGCCTGTGTGGCCCGGTTTTTTTTTGCATGTGAAGGTCGGCTTGGAAGGCCCGGACGCGTGGCTCGCCCTAGCTGTGGGTGAATGTCGCGATGGTCGAGATTAACATAGCGCCGCAGCTGGTCTTATGGCCGTTATAAGCAACCGGCTTGCCATTTATCGTTTGCATAGGCTTGCCCTCCACAATAGTGCCGTCACCGTGGATCGGGCATGCACATGTGTCGCCAATGCAGGCGACGGCGATACCGCCAACGGTGAAATGGGTTGCGGCGACGGCAATGACCTTGCCGCCGTGGCTTGTAGGATCGTGCAGGCGGATGACGTTAGGCATGGCTATCTTTTGATTTGTGGATATCTTCGCAAAGACCATCGATTTCCTCTGCGATAGAAGACGGTGGGGAATAGGCTACCAATTGCCATTCAGTTTGAGCAATACGGTAAACGTCACCGATAAGTGTCCTTAGAAGACTCTTATGGCCCGCCACAATCACTGGTGGGATTTTCTCCCCTTCGCAGAATATACGAGATCGCTCCCCCTCGATTCTTCGCTTGTCAGTGCATTGCCATTGCCCCGCTTGCGGACATACGTTGCCTGATTGAATTGTAGTTCCTAGCGGTGCTTTTTGACTTAGCTTTTTGGCCACGGTTGCATCGCTTGGCTGGCGTATGTCGATAGACGGCAGCAATCTGTCCCACAGGGCCAAGGCTACGTCATCTGTAAGGGTGGGTTTGACCTTGGCTTTCGCGTCATCCTTTACGCCAGAATCGAGTCGAATATCCAGCAAAGGATGCAGCGAGTTGTTTGCCTCACCAACGCTGAAGAACCGGAATTCATGTGCATCTGTATCATTCTTGTAAGCCGGTCGCCTGGTGAGAATTTCTTCACCATGCCAGACTCCCAGTTGACGGGGTCCTTCTCTTAGCATTTTTATACTGGAGAAAAAGTTTCCTAATCCAAGATTGGCAGCATGTTCTTTCGCTTGTTGCCGCAGCCGCCCCGGAGCACTATCCTCTTGCAAATAATCATGGTTTCTACGTGCTTCGATAGAAATTCGGACATCTGGAATTTCTTTTAGATAAATACCTATAGCACTATTTTCGTATTCTGCATCAACTTCCAGAAAACCCCCTTCAACGCACATTCCCATTTCTGCAGGAATTTCATTCTCAGAGCGGGATCTGAGCTGACCAGCAATTTTATTTATCAATGAAACATTGTCCTCACTGGGCATTGCACTGCTGATGTAGTGAATAAAAAGGTCATTTTTCATTGGAATATAAGAATGAATCGAATAACTTACTGAACTTTTCGCCCCGAAGATAATTTTCTGACCTGGGATAATACCATCGACGACTTCTCCAATTTTTGGCAGCTTGGCGAGTGAGTAATCTGCCAAGTAGCTTTTTTCCACTTTGATTTCTTGCAAACGTGAATTTACCAGTGTAGAGATATTCGAGGATTGGTCGGGGTAAAACTGTATATTTCCATCAACTGAAATAGGCCCGTAGATGACAGATGCGTCCTTTGGAATTTTTACGCGCAATCGTCCAAAACATACCATACGTGTATGCTCAAATATTTTATCTATTTTCTTAGACGCCGGCATCAGCTTACCCTCTCTTCCGTTGACGATTATAATAACTAACAATATCGCCAGTATAAAAATCAACCATGCAAAAAAATGAGAAATAAGCCTTCTCATCATTTATTCCATTTCATTGTTGAAATTATTTTAAATAGACAATATAAAGTTGATGCCAATACAACAGGATTCGAGTAACTCCCCTGATGCTCGTAGCCTTGCTGTCGGAATACACCTTTAAATTTTCTACTTAAAAGCTGTGCATCTGCTGAATGAGACGGCACGGTTTGATCGCCAGGGGCATCTGGACCAAGCATCTCGACACTTAAAAAATTAACCTTTCTGACATCTTCTGGTGCTTTCAGATCGACCAGACTAAGACTTCCTTTTCGATTGTCTTCGACAATCTTTAACGAATCAATATTTTTTGAATCGACCACATCATCAACCTTCCAAGTCACTTTGTGCCAAGCCTTTCTATCAGGATCGACCCCATAGTGAGCGTAACTTTGATCGTGATAAGTATTCTCAATTTTAGCGTGGAAGCTCTTAGCGTCGTCCAATAAATTCAAAGTCTTTTGAATTCCAACTCCTATCGCATTTGCCGGATTAATCCATCGTTCTCGGAACAGACTAAACCACTTCGCTCTTACTTTATAAATTTCCTCGTATGGACACTGCGCAGGCCAGCTTTTCAATATTTTCTTCTCATCTCGAAATTCCAGCCAATGAGCCCCGTAAAACTGATTTGGAAGCAGCTCTAAGGCACCCTGAGCATTCGCGAGTACTGCAGTTACGTCTTGTGCGTTATCTCCCAAAACCCCTGCTGTTATTCTTTCTGTCGGTGCTGTCCATTCGCCCTCAACGCCACAACGCATTCGCTTGTAGGCTGCCCCTGCACCCATCGCAGGCATAACTCCGTGAACGACTCCTAAGATTTTATCGTTTGCGTTTCCAATCGCAGGATGTATAACCGCGCGTGCGACTATCCCTCCCATCGAATGTGTTATAAGAATTACTTTTTCACATTCAAAGCCTTCACTTTTATACTTATCAATCAAAGTATTAATTTTTTTTGCAATAACAACACCAGATTCAAAATTTCCTTTAAGCCAGTTATAACCCATTGCATGTACTGGGAACCAACACCCTTTAACGGCGTCTCGCATAGAACTCTCATCAAGGGGGAGCATAAGAATGCTCGGATCTGCCTGCCACTTTTTTGGGTCGATTTTTAGAATATTGGTCTGCAAATATAGATCCATTGCGCCGCCTGAAAATGCAGAATTGAGCTTACTCTCACAGACCTCAAGAACTTTTTGATAACTTCCAAAATAAATTTCCCCCCAGCCTCGCTCCCGAGCTTTTTGGTCCTGATTACGGCGATTTTTAGTCCCCGGCAAATCTGGCTGTAGTAAGGGCCCATCGAGGCTGTTCCAACCTCTATATCCTCGGGTATACGTTACACTTTGATTGCGTGAGTCCGAACTTTCTTCAAGGTTTCCGGTCGGGTTTTTCAAAGGATCGTAGGTGTCAACTTCAGTGTTTTCTGGATCCAGACGCAATTGCCTCTCGATTGGACTATCGTTGTATTGCGCCACAGTCACGCTGGAATTATCTGGCCGCCAGGATATATTATGCGCCCCATTAATCTCTTTCTGGCGGGCTTCCGTCATTCTCAGATTTGACCCCATAATTCCCGGTATAAAAACGATTGGCAACACCCGCTTAGGCGGAATTTTTTGAACTTGTGGATTTTTGTCTTGTTTAGGCGTGACGAAACCTTGAGAAATTTTTCCTTGTTTTTTCTCTGGATTGATTGGCAGCTTGTATCCATTTTTCTTTGGAATAATCTTCATCGCATACCTTTCTTGATTCTTACTGCTGATAGCATCAATGTGACATCTAATACTGATTTTCACCTTTACTATAGTTAGTCGTCGATGGCTTCAATCCTATATTGGGCAAATGGGATATCAGACGAGAAGTGCTGAGTCACTCCATCTGCATTTGTACGCCCTTCCAATACCTGACCATCTTCAACAGTCACTCGATAACGTTGCTCCGCTAATGGCTCACCGGTAGACAAATCAACCAGTCGAACATGCTGATCGTATTCAACATCACTTTCATACATTTGCAACGAAAGCATCCCTCCATCCCCTGCACCTGAAAATTCTGCTTTAGCCGACTTAACCATAAAACTCCCGGTACACTGATGCGTAATCGCTCCATCCCCAAATGCCGCCTGCGCGCCCTGCGTCACCACTGACACTTTCGGGGCCTGCAAGACGATCTCCTCCGTCGCCGTCAGAACAATCCTTTTCGCTGACGTGATCTCGACGTTGTCATCCTGAGCAACAATCTCCACCTTCCCGCTCGCCGCAACAAGTTTGGTTCCGAGGGAGTGCGCGAACATGCTGATTCCCTGGAGCGCATGCAGCATCAGTTTGCGACCAGCAGATAGCTGGGTATTCCCAACACTGACCAGATCCACATGCGTCTGCGCCCCGATCGTGACGCCAGCCTGACTGCCAATGATCACCCCCGCCGGTGCCTCGATGGCGACAATGGGCGCACCAGTCCCTGCTGCAGCTTGCCCTGCCGTGTTGCTGCCCTGTTCCCACTGTTGCAGATGCGACTTCACCTGCGACAACGACTCGCCTTCTACTGCATCTGTTTCATGGGCCTCGGCCAGCTCGGCCAGCTGCTTTTGTACGGTCGATAGCGCCTCGGCCAGTCCAGTCAAGCCATCCCGATCCAGCTGCCGTCCCGCCGCTCGCAACGACGCATCCGCGCTGATCAGGACGCCTTGACCACCGCGCAATGCCAGTGCTGCGTCTGTCCGCAATTCAGCGCCTTCGCCACGTGGTACGGCGGCACCATTACAGCGTGGCTGCGTGAGATAACCCAGGTTGAGTTGACTGTGATCGTGCTCGCTCCCGACCTGTGCGCTGATTTGCCCCGGCGTATCGTCCATGCGCAGTTGATTCGCGCGTCCCCCCTCGTCCTCCCGGCTTACGATTCCTGATAAGTGCCTATCCCCGGGCAGGACGCTGGTGCCGCTGAAAGACGGGGGCGGTGTCCGGTATCCATGGACGCTGCCAATCACGAGCGGCTTGTCCGGGTCGCCGCCCAAAAATACGACGACAACTTCATCGCCTGCGCGCGGCAGCGAGATCGCGCCATATCGGTTGCCTGCCCAACCGGTCGCAACACGCACCCACGCCGAATCCCGGTCGCTGTCCGATGTTCCTGCGCCGGTGGCATGCTCATGGTCTTGTGCGCGACACGCTGGAAATCGCAGCTTGATTCTCCCCAGCGCGTCGCAAAAAATCTCTTGATTTGCAGGGCCGACAACGATGGCGGTTTGCGGCGCCGTACGCGGCAGATCGATGCGTGGATCGAAGGCAGGAATGATTGGAATGCCGCGCCGTACGCAAGTAAATCGGTTGGTATAACGTACGCCCCGCTCGGCGCTGGCGCGCACCAGTTCGCCGCTCCAGCGATTCAGTGCGAATAACCGGTCAGCGCGTTCATTCAGGGTCGTGGGCAGGTTGTTTTCAGCCTCCACCCGCAATTCGGTGCAGACAAACTCACGCTGCGCTTCCGGATGCGAATCGATTTCGCGGTGCCCGCGTATGCTGCGCCACTGCCCGACGCGCATGTCGCGGTCGCCACTTTCTCCCTCGAAGAATTTGGCCTCATACTCTTTGCGCTGGATGCGCGCAAGGCCAAGGTAGCGGTAGTCGTCCGAATTGTCGCCGGCGTGCGGCGAGTCGATCAGGTAGTCATCAAGAGTGGATGCGAACCGATTGCCTGACTGGCCCTGATTCGCCAGGCTCGTATCCTGGCTGCTCATCGACCATGCAAACCGATAGTTCCAGCTTTGGCGTTCCACTCGACCGGCAGTCAGCTTGCGTACGGCATGCCAGGCAGTGATGCTATCGCGTTGCTCGGTAGCGTGGTCGCGGTGGTAGCGCGCCGGGCCAGCTGGGTTCTGTTCCAGCGCGTTTGGCTGGTCAAACAGCACAAGCGTATGAACAGGCGTGTCGTCGCTCCCCCGTTCATTCGACGCACCGGCGCGGATAAACCACGCAATGCCGCGCCGTTTCCATAGACGGCGCAGAAAGGCGGCATTGGATTCGTTGTATTGCATGGTGAATTCGCGGGCCGGATATGTCTTCAGTCCGCTGAGGTCGAAGCGAAATGCGGCGCTGACAATGGGATTGGATTGGCACCACTCGCGCAGCATGATATTGGTGATGTCGACCTCGCTGCGATTGCGAAATACCCGCGTGTTGCAGGTTTCCTCCAACAAAGAAATCGCGTCCCGGACGATCAACTGGTAGGTCGCCAGACCGCCATCGCTCTGCCCCTCCGTCGCGCCTCCGACAATCCCGCAGACCGTGCGCAGCGATCCGGTATCGGTCACGAACTGCAGCTCCACCGGATTGGCGATGAAGTCCTTCAGTGCCAGCCCGGCCCTGAGACATACACATTGCAGCGCATATTCGATCCCGCCACACATCGTCTCAACCCCGCTCACATACTTCACGAGCAGCAGGTCGTCCACAATGCCGTTGGCACCCGATAGGCGAAGCCGTATGGCGCGTTTCGCATCCGACAACCCCATGACACTCGCAGCAAGTTGATCGAGTTTCATTGTCTTTGCCTTTGGATGACCGCCGCAGAGCACACGGCAACGCCCGATCTTAGCGATGCAAAACTGTGGCGAAATTGACGAAGCGCAACGTGCCGACGGTCATCGTTCCCGCTGTGGCATCCACGCCGCACGCCGTTGTAGCGCGGCATTGCCTTCCCTGGTGCCGCCGATATTGGCGGGATTGGCTACACTGGCTGCATCGATCGTCGACGACGCGCTGCACGGCGCCGTGTGACGCCATGAGACATTTCTTCAGATCACACTGGAAAGTCATCCTCGCGATGTTGCTTGCGATGCTACCGTCGGCACCCGAGTGAATAAAAAACGGGCCTACGTGGCCCGGTTTTTTTGTGCACGTGACCTCTGGCAGGTTACGTGCACACCTTCCTGCCCTTGTCAGTGCGGTGGATGCAGGCCCGCACTGGTATTCGCAAACACCCTGTTGCCACTTGCTGCCAGGTCGGCTGCGCGGTCAAACATCCGCGCAGATGCAAAGCCCTCCAACGGTGCGGCCGTAGCAGGCCAGAGCGCCGCCTTGAAGCGCGTCTTGGATACCCACTGATAGCAGACACTGTTGCTTTGGTTGCCGCCGAGAATACGATAAGCATCGTCGTCCTCGCCGGTATAAAAGCCGACATGCCCTTTACCGCTATGTTCACTGATACGCCAGAAGACCATGATGGCGCCGTAACGAGGTGAAATGTCGTTGCCAAAATTTTTCCACGCAAGCGCGCTCAATAAGTTTGTCGGCAAGGTTTCTTCCGGCAGCGTACCGTTGATGCAGTGCCCGACGAACAAACCACACCACGGTACCTCATCACCGGGATAATGGATATCGAGGTCATCGGCCCAGTCAAGGATGACAGGATTGTCGCGGTCGCCCAAAAACTCCCTCGTATTGATCAATCTCGTCGCTTCGGCCATCCAGGGCAGCTCGCCGGGAATGCTGTGCTGGTCATCTGCCACGCCCTCGAACAAGGCTTTCAGCGACTTCGGCCCAAGAATGCCATCGACCTGCAGCCCTTTCGACTCCTGAAAGGCGCGCAATGCCGCGATCGTACGTCGCCCCCATATGCCATCCATTGGGCCCGGATCGAAGCCCAGTTTCAGCAGCTGCGTTTGCACTTCCAGAATATCGATATTTATGGCCATGTCCGCTCCTAAGTTGCTGATGACAACGTCGCGCCATTGCGACGAACAGGCCAGGGAACAAGATTCTTCCGCCTTGCAGACCCAGCCGCTAACCGAAGGAAATCAGAAAATACTAACCAAGAGTACATCAAAGTCCATGCAATATTCATAAGTCGATGTGCAAAAAATATCAATCACATCCGAAATATGATCTGGCTTTTTGCTATGCCACAGCCGTAACGTCGTTCTGGCGCAAAGCAGACTTGACGGATTGTGGGTACCTCGTTGTAGCGCGGCATTGCCCTCCCCTGGCACCGCAGATATTGGCGGGATTGGCTACACTGGTTGCATCGATTGCCGACGACGCGCCGCAAGGCGCCGTGTGACGCCATGAGACATTTCTTCAGATCGCACTGGAAAGTCATCCTCGCGATATTGCTTGCGATCGTGCTGGCAACGCTGACCGTCGAGACGCGGTCCGACGCCACGCCTTTGGCGGCGCGCCTGCAAGCCCATGCCCGGGCTCTGGCGCCGGACGCACGAGGCAGCCCGATGCAGTACGTCGACACATCGCTGCAGCGCTATGGCTATGCACTGCACCGGCAGCGGATCGGCAGCGACAGCACCCGCCACGCCGCCCACAGCATCGAAGCAACGCTTGCAAACGTGACGCCAGGCGCCCTGCCAGAACGCACGTTCGTGATCGGCGCCCGCGTCGGGCCGGGCGGTGATGTCGGCGCGGCTGCCGTGCTTGAACTGGCGCGCGCCGTCAAGGATCTGCGGCCCGCACCCGGGACGGAGATCCGTTTCGTGTTCTTCACAGAGGCTGGGGAGTCAGGCGCGGAGGACACGGACGCCGGCAACTTCATCGCGTTCATCGGCACGCCCGATGGGGCGCAGCGCGTGCGCCAGGCGTTTGCAGCACTGCGCAGCGACCCGCAACTGATGCACCACGGGCTGACGACCTCGGCCCACGTGATGGGCTTGACGCTTTCACGCCATGGCGATGGCGATGGCAGCCCCGCCACGACGACCCTCTTGATCACCGGCAGCGACTTTCTGGGCTACCATTATTTCTACACCGCGCCATTGAATGCCGATGAAACCGACAAGGCGCAGCAGCACGGCGAATTCGACGGCCTGGCGCGCGTAGTGGCTGGTCTGACGCGCACGCTCAGCGCGATGGCAGGCGTCATGCAGGCCTGAAAAACCGAGACGCTTACTCGGCCAAGAACATTTCCTGCAAATCGTTCAGAAAACGCTGGCCCAGTTCCGTCGGCTTGATCAGCTTGTGATCGCGGTAGATCAGCCCCTTGGCCTCGGCCTCGTTGAGCGACTTGGTGATCGTGTTGATGCTCATCCCGGTGCGCTCGCCGAACAGGTTCGGATCGAAGCCACCGGTCAGGCGCAGCGTGTTGAGCATGAATTCGAAGCCCATGTCGTTGCGGCCGATCTCGTGCTCTTCCTGCACCGGATTGCCGCGCTTGGCTGCTTCGATGAACGACACCGGCTGCTTGTAGCGGGCCTGGCGCAGGATGCGGTGCGGGAACGAGATCTTCGAATGCGCGCCGGCGCCGATGCCCAGGTAGTCGCCGAACTGCCAGTAATTCAGATTGTGGCGCGCGCGCCGGCCGGCCTTGGCATAGGCCGAGACTTCGTAGTGATCGTAGCCTGCGGCGCCCGTCACTTCGGCAATCATGTCCTGCATGTCGGCGCTCAGGTCGTCGTCCGGCAGTGATGGCGGGTACTTCGCGAAGACCGTGTTCGGCTCCATCGTCAGGTGGTACAGCGACAGGTGCGGCGGCGCGAACGCAAGCGCCGTTTCCAGGTCGTGGCGCGCTTCGGCCAGCGTCTGTGACGGCAGCGCGTACATCAGGTCGAGATTGAAGTTGTCGAACGTGTTTTTCGCGATCTCGACTGCGCGCAGCGCTTCGTCGCCGTCGTGGATGCGGCCCAGCGCCTTCAGGTGCGCCGGGTTGAAACTCTGGATGCCGATCGACAGGCGGTTGATGCCGCTCTCGCGATAACTCTTGAAGCGCTCGGCCTCGAAGGTGCCGGGGTTGGCTTCCATGGTGATCTCGGCGTCCAGTTCCAGCGGCAGCAGCGTGCGCAGGTCGGACATCAGGCGATCCAGCCCCGCAGCCGATATCAGGCTCGGCGTGCCGCCGCCGATGAACACGGTGTGGATCTTGCGGCCCCAGATCAGCGGCAGCGACTGTTCCAGGTCGAGGCGCAGCGCGTCGAGGTAATCCTTCTCGGGCAGCTCGCCCTTGCCTTCGTGCGAATTGAAATCGCAGTACGGACACTTGCGCACGCACCATGGCCAGTGCACGTACAGCGACAGCGGCGGCAGCGCCGTCAGGTTCAGCGCGCCCGGCTGCAGGTATTGCAGCGCGGCCGTCGCGGGCGAACGGGGCTCGCCGGCCAACGGTTGGGCTACGTTCTCGCCGACGAATTTAATGGGGATCATGTCAGGTGTTTTTCAGTTTCTCGACCAGCACGCGCAGCGCCTGGCCACGGTGCGACAGCGCATTCTTTTCGTCCGGCGCCAGTTCGGCCGTGGTCTTGCCCAGCGACGGGATCAAGAAGTACGGGTCGTAACCGAAGCCGTTCTCACCGCGCGGCGTGGCGATGATTTCGCCATTCCAGCGGCCGTCGGCGATGATCGGCTGCGGGTCTTCCGGGTGGCGCACGTAGACCAGCACGCAGTAGTAATAGGCCGACTTGTCGCTGAGCGTGGCCAGATCGGCGACGAGCTTGCGGCTGTTGTTGGCGTCGGACTTCGGTTCTCCAGCGTAGCGGGCCGAATACACACCGGGGGCGCCGCCAAGGGCATTGACGCATACGCCGGAATCGTCGGCCAGCGCCGGCAAGCCGGTCAGGCGCGACGCATGGCGCGCCTTGGCCAGCGCGTTTTCAACGAAGGTGCCGAACGGCTCTTCTGCTTCCGGGACGTCAAATTCGCCCTGCGGATGCAGGTCGAGGCCGATGGGGCCGAGCAGCTGGGCGAACTCCTTGAGTTTGCCGGCGTTGTTGGAGGCGAGGATCAGGCGCTGGGTCATGGTGGTCACGGTGCTGGTGAGGAAACCGGTCATTTTACCGGCTTCGCGCACCTGCTGCGCAGGAACTGGGCAACCGCAGTCAGCCCATCCGCAGCGCCTGCTTCTGCAAATGAATCAGGTCGGCGATGCCTGCCTGCGCCAGGTCGAGCAGGCGGTCCATGGCGGCGCGGTCGAATGCAGCGCCTTCGGCCGTGCCCTGCACTTCGATGAAATGGCCCTGGTCGTTCATCACGACGTTCATGTCGGTGTCGCAGTTCGCGTCCTCGGGATAGTCCAGGTCGAGCAGCGGCACGCCGTTCACCATGCCGACCGACACGGCCGCGACGAAATGCCGGACCGGCAGCGCCGTGATCGCGCACGATGACAGAAGCGTGCTGAAGGCGTCGTGCGCGGCCACCATCGCGCCCGTGATGGCGGCGGTGCGGGTGCCGCCGTCGGCCTGGATCACGTCGCAATCCAGATGCAGCGTGCGCTCGCCAAACGCGTGCAGGTTGAACGCGGCGCGCAGCGAGCGGCCGATCAGGCGCTGGATTTCCTGCGTGCGCCCGCTCTGCTTGCCGCGCGCGGCTTCGCGGTCCATGCGCTTGTGGGTCGAGCGCGGCAGCATCCCGTATTCGGCGGTCAGCCAGCCCTGGCCCTTCCCTTTCAGGAAGGCCGGCACCTTGTCCTCGATGCTGGCCGTGCAGATTACTTTGGTGTCGCCGAACTCGATCAGCACCGAGCCTTCGGCGTGCCGCGTGTAGTTGCGGGTGATGACGATCGGGCGCAGCTGGTCTGGCGCGCGGCCGCTCGGGCGCGGTGGGTAGGTCATGGGGTCGGTCCTTACTTGAGCAGCTGGGAGGATTTTTCGATCGCTTCGCGGATCTCGGCGATGGCTTTTTCGATATCGTCTTCGTCGAACGCGTCGCTGCCTTCGGGCAGAGGATCGCCCGCAACGATGGTGGAACTCACGGCATCTTCGGCCAGCATCTGGGTCGAGATCACATTCAGGGCATCGGCATCGATCGTGCCGGCCGCGCCCTGCCAGGCGATGGCCAGCGCGGTCGTGTTGTCGGCCTGTGGCCCGCCGATGGCGGCGGCCATCTGCACCAGTTCGGGCACCGCCTGCACGACGCCGCTCGTGGCCAGGCGATGCACGATTTCGGTTTCGGGCAGCACGGACCACAAACCGTCGGAGCACAGCAGCAGCATGTCGCCATGCTGCAGGCTGTGCTGCTGCGACAGCTCGATCTTCGGCGGGCTCGACGCGCCCAGGCAGTTGTAGAGCTTGTTGCGGTCGGGGTGCGTGTTGCGCTCGGACGGATCGGCCCGGCCGCGCTCGAGCAGGTACTCGAAATGCGAGTGGTCGCGCGTGCAGGCCAGGACCTGCTTGCGGCGCACCCAGTACAGGCGCGAGTCGCCGACGTGCGCCCAGACGGCGCAGTTGTGCTGGATCAGGCAGGCGACGACCGTGGTGCGCGGGATTTCGGGCAGGCCGTGCGTGGCGGCGTAGGCCTGGATGTCGTGGTGCGCCTGCAGCAGTGCTTCTTCAAGGAAGCGCTCGGGCTTTTTCACGTACGGCCGCGCCTGCAGACGGAACATCGCCGACACCGTCTGCAGCGCGATGGTCGCGGCGATCTCGCCGCCCAGGTGCCCGCCCATGCCATCGGCCAGCAACAGCAGCAAGGCGTCACGCGTGTAGCAGTAGCCCATCCGGTCCTGGTTGACCTTGCGCCCGCCAATATGGCTTTGTTGATAGACCGAGAATTGCATGACTTCCTTTAATCGCGCCGGAATGCGCCGAGACGGTCGACCAGGCCGCGCCAGCCGCCGCGTGCTTCATGTGCGTCCACCGCCGCGTCGGCTCCGGCTGCCATCGCAGCCGTGGCCCGCGCCGGGGGCGGCGCAGCCGGCGCTGCCTGCAGCACCTTCTGTATCTCGAACACGCTTTGCGGCCGCATCAGGGGATCGAGCGCCAGGCACCCGGCCACCAGTTTGACCAGCTCCGGTGAATAATAGCCTGCCAGGCGCGCCAGGTGGCGCGGCACGTGATCGTCCATGCGGCGTGCATCGACCGGCGGCGGCGTCGACCGGCTCATGCAGGCGAGCATGGCCGCGCCCAGGCTGTAGATATCGGTCCAGGGGCCGAGCGCCGCGCCGCGTGTATACAAATCGGGCGCAGCGAAGCCCGGCGTGTACATCGGCGCGAGCATCGGGGCGTCGGTGTGCAGCGTCTGGCGCGCGGCGCCGAAGTCGAGCAGCAGCGGCGAGCCGTCGGTACGCAGGTAGATGTTGGCGGGCTTGAGGTCGAGGTGCAGCAGCTTGTTGGCGTGGACTTCGCGCAGGCCGCTACAGACGCCATGGAACACCTGGCGCACGAAGTTTTCGCTCAGGCCATTGCCTTTGGCGGCAGCGCGCGCGATGTGTTCCTGCAGCGAGTGGCCGGACTCGTAGGCCATGACCATGTATACAGTCTCATGGGCGCGGAAGAAATTGAGTACGCGCACCACGTTCGGGTGCACGATGCGCGCCAGGGCGCGGCCTTCTTCGAAAAAACACTTCAGGCCGATGCGAAATACCGCCAGGTGCGGCTTGGCCACCACGGGGATCAATTGACCAGGCTGGCGCAGCGCCAGCGCGCTTGGCAGGTACTCCTTGATGGCCACTGCATTGCCCTCGCTGTCATAGGCAAGATAAACAATACTGAACCCGCCGGACGCAATTTTCTTTACAATGCGGTATCCGGCAATTTCGAGTCCTGCGGGCAGAGGAGCGTTATTCTGTGCAGCCATCCAATTGGGTTTCCTTGCTAAACAGCGCGATTGTGTGGATAAATGTCGGCTTTGTAAAGAATAAAAACCGGGGATCCCATTGAGCATTTCAAGCATGACAGGTTATGCGGTCGCCACCAGCGAAGGCGCTGCCGGAACCCTCACGATCGAAATCAAGAGCGTCAACTCACGCTTCCTCGATTTGCAGTTCCGCATCAATGACGATTTGCGCGCGCTGGAACCCGATCTGCGGACGGCCATCATGGCCGCAATTCAGCGTGGCAAAGTCGAAGTGCGCGTCTCGTTTGGCCGGAAGGTCAGTGGCGGCGCCGCAGCGCTCAATCAAACGTTGCTGGCCGACCTGGCCCGCCTGCAAAGCGAAGTAGCGCGTCACTTCGCCGAAGCTACACCCATGACCGTGGCCGAGCTGCTGCGCTGGCCAGGCGTCATCGAAGAATCGACCATCGGCCAGGAATCGCTCCAGGCCGACGTCGCCGCACTGACGGTCACCACCATCGCCGCGTTCGTCGACAGCCGCCGGCGCGAAGGCGCTGCGCTCGAAACGATGCTGCAATCGCGCATCGAATCGATGGAAGCGATCGTCAAGCGCATCACGCCGCTGATCCCGCAAGTCATTTCGCAATTCCAGAACAAGGCTATCGACCGCATGCAGGATGCGCTCGGCCTGGCTGGTCACGGCAATCCGTCGACGCTCACGCGCCAGGAAGTGCTGGAGCGGATCCGTCAGGAAGTGACCCTGTACGGCATCCGGATCGACGTGTCCGAAGAATTGTCGCGCCTGTCGGCGCACCTGAACGAAACGCGTCACATCCTCAAAAAGGGTGGCCAGGTCGGCAAGCGCCTCGACTTCATGATGCAGGAGCTCAATCGCGAAGCCAACACGCTGGGCGCCAAGGCGTCGGTGAAGGAACTGGCCGATGCATCGATGGAGCTCAAGCTGCTCATCGAGCAGATGCGTGAACAGGTGCAGAACCTGGAATAAGTTGTAGATGTAATCGTCGGCTGCACCAAGGCCGGTTGAACGCGTGGACGGGGAACCCGTCCACCCTACCTGCGTAGGGTGGGCGGCTGTGCCGTCCACGCGTTCGACGTTAACATGAACACCTGCGGCACCCTACCCGCACACTCACCGTACTGACAAAGGACCCCCGCCATGCTCCCACAAGCCTTTTCCGGCAGCCTGTTCGTCGTCGCCGCGCCATCCGGCGCCGGCAAATCGACCCTGGTCAACGCCCTGCTGGCGAACGAACCTGGCATCAAGCTGTCCATCTCCACCACCACCCGCGCACCGCGCCCGGGCGAAGTGGATGGCCGCGAATACCACTTCACGAGCGCCGAGGATTTCGTCACGCGCGCCGATCGGGGCGAGTTTCTCGAGTGGGCCGAAGTGCACGGCAATTACTACGGCACGAGCCGCCTGTCGGTCGAGCAGGAGATGAAAAACGGCACGGATATCCTGCTCGAAATCGACTGGCAAGGCGCGCGCCAGGTGCGCAAGCTGTTCCCGGACGCGGCCGGCATTTTCATTTTGCCCCCATCGATCGAAGCGCTGGAAGAACGCCTGCACAAACGTGGCACCGACGAGCCGCACATCATCACCCGGCGCCTGCTGGCGGCGGGCGGCGAGATCGCTCACGCACCCGACTTCGAGTATGCTATCATCAACGAAGAGTTTAACGTCGCCCTGGCTGAGCTGCAGGCGATTGTCAAAGCGACACGTTGCCGATTTGCCCAACAAGCTGCCCGCAACGCTACGCTGTTTGCCCAGCTGGGAATCCACGCGAATCAACCACAATCTTGACGAGCGCGCCGTTGCAGGCGCGCCGCACGCGTTGTTTTCACTCATTGTCACCTTACATTCAGCAACCCAGGAGCACACATGGCCCGCATTACCATCGAAGACTGCCTCAAGAACATCCCGAACCGTTTCCAGCTGACCCTGGCAGCAACGTATCGTGCGCGCCAGCTGCTGCAAGGCCACACCCCGAAGGTCGAAGCCAAGGACAAGCCAACCGTCGTCGCCCTGCGCGAGATCGCCGCTGGTAAAGTCGGCATCGAAATGCTGAAAAAAGTACCGATGTAATCACGTTCGGGGTTGCCTGAATTTGCGTTATCCCGTCTTCTGTTATTCTGATCTCACCGCAGCCAGACGATTAACGTAATGAACCTGTTACCTCCAGATTCTCCCGCTTCACGCAACCCCGCTCCGCGCGAGCGGCGGGCAGACAATCGTCCGCCCGATTTCATCGAGCCCGCCGGCCCTATCGTGCCCGGCGTGGCCTCGGTGACGCAGCTGATCACCAAGCTGTCCGAATACCTCACCCCCGCCGAGCTTAAAAAAGTCAAGGAAGCCTACCGCTTCTCTGACGAGATGCACCTGGGCCAGGTCCGCAAGTCGGGCGAGCCCTATATCTCTCATCCGATTGCCGTTGCCGAAATCTGCGCCGAGTGGAAACTCGATGCGCAAGCCATCATGGCCGCGCTGCTGCATGACGTGATCGAAGACCAGGACGTCAAGAAGGATGAGCTGATCGAGCGCTTCGGCGCCCAGGTCGCCAACCTCGTCGACGGCCTGTCCAAGCTCGAGAAAATCGAATTCCAGAGTCAGCTCGAAGCGCAGGCCGAAAACTTCCGCAAGATGCTGCTGGCAATGGCGTCGGACGTGCGCGTCATCCTGATCAAGCTGGCCGACCGCCTGCACAATATGCGCACGCTCGGCTTCATGATTCCGGCCAAAAAACGCCGTATCGCCGGCGAGACGATGGAAGTGTATGTGCCGATCGCGCACCGCCTCGGCCTGAACAACATCTACCGCGAGTTGCAGGACCTGTCGTTCTCGCACCTGTATCCGGTGCGCTACCAGACGCTGTCCAAGGCGATCAAGTCGGCGCGCGGCAACCGGCGCGAAGTGGTCAAGAAAATCCTCGAAGCGGTCAAGAACCAGCTCGAGGCCAGCGGCCTGAAAGCCGAAGTGCACGGCCGCGAAAAGACCCTGTACGGCATCTACAAAAAGATGCGCAACAAGCACCTGTCGTTCTCGCAAGTGCTTGACGTGTATGGTTTCCGCGTCGTCGTTGACAGCGTGCCCAATTGCTATGTCGCGCTGGGCACCCTGCACGCGCTGTACAAGCCGATGCCGGGCAAGTTCAAGGACTACATCGCCATCGGCAAGATCAACGGCTACCAGTCGCTGCACACGACGTTGATCGGCCCGTACGGCACGCCCGTCGAATTCCAGATCCGCACGCAGGACATGCACCGCACCGCCGAAAGCGGCGTGGCGGCGCACTGGCTGTACAAGACGGGCGAATCGAATATGTCCGACCTGCAGCAGCGCACCCATGCGTGGCTGCAGTCGCTGCTCGACATCCAGCAGCAAACGGGCGACTCGGCCGAGTTCCTCGAACACGTCAAGGTCGACCTGTTCCCCGATTCGGTGTATGTGTTTACGCCCAAGTCGAAGATCATCGCCCTGCCCCGCGGCGCGACGGCGCTCGACTTTGCCTACTCGATCCACACGGGCATCGGCGACCATACGGTGGGCGTGAAGATCAACCACGAAGAGCAACCGCTGCGCACCGAGCTGCACAACGGCGACATCGTCGAGATCATCACGCAACCCGATTCGCGCCCGAGCCCTACCTGGCTGACGTTTGTCCGCACCGGCAAGGCGCGCTCGGCGATTCGCCATCACCTGCGCCTGGTCGACGTCAACGAGTCGGCCGAACTGGGCCTCGAACTGCTGACCCAGGCGCTGGCGGTACGCAACATCAAGCCGGATCTGCCAGCCAGCGTCGTCGAACGCCTGCTGGCCGAGTCGTCGGCCAATTCGATGGAAGAAGTGTATGCCGACATCGGCATCGGCAAGCGCATGCCGACGCTGGTGGCGCGCCAGATTTTCGGCCTGATGGAAGGCGACCCCGATCTGCTGCCATCGAGCAAACCGCTGCCGGCCAGCGACATCGCACCGGTGACGATCTACGGCAGCGAAGGCGTGGCGGTCCAGCTGGCGCCGTGCTGCATGCCGATCCCGGGCGACCAGATCACGGGGCAGCTGCGCCGCGACCAGGCGCTGGTGGTTCACACCTGCGATTGCCAGACGGCCAAGCGCCTGCTGGCGAAAGAACCCGACCGCTGGATCGCCGTGAAGTGGGGCGACGATCTCAACCGCCGTTTCGACTGCCGTATCCGCCTGCTGATCAACAATGAAAAAGGCATCCTCGCCCGCGTGGCTGCCGAGATCGGCGAGTCCGACGCCAACATCACGTATGTGGGCATGGACGAGGACGACGAAAACATGATGACGCAGCTGCGCTTCACGATCCAGATCGCCGACCGGGTGCATCTGGCGCAACTGATTCGCAATCTGCGCCGCGTGGCCGGGGTGAATCGGGTGGAGAGGGAACGGACGTAATTTCCGTTGTCCCAGGAGGTTGCCGTAGGGTGGGCGGCTATGCCGTCCACGCGTTCAAACCAAATTCGCTCCGTGGTAAGCGGAGGCCGGTTGAACGCGTGGGCGGGAAACCCGCCCACCCTACCGTTTTGATCAGCCATTTTTGTCCAGGCTCAGCCTGAGAATACTGTCAAACGCCGCGCATGCACCCTCGCAGGCGTCGGCAATCTCGTCCTTTGACCTCACGTGTTCTTTCAGCGCCAGCATGAACGCGCGCCAGCGCGGACCGGGCCCGGCGTCACTCCCCTTCAGATAGCGCAGCGGATGCGGCGCCAGCGTACCGGCCAGTTTCCCGTACAGCACCTTGCCGCCCAGCTGCGAGCCTTCGATCACATAGCACACGCCCCAACGGTACGCCGCGCTGGCGTCGCGCGGCCACGTGTCCGCAGACGCGGGGGCACGCAGCGGGGGCATGCCGGGTTCGTTCAGGTCGGCTTCGATCAGCGCCAGGCGTTCGACCGGCGGCAAGACCAGCTGTGGCCCGTCCGGGAATGATTCAAGCCAGGGCAGCAGCGACGCGAGCCAGTCGCGCACCATCGTCAGGTGCGCCGCATAATCGTGGAGATCGGGCGCGGGGCCGGACAGCGGCAGGCCGCTGTCGAGCCGGTCGTGCTGTTCGTTGGTGGCGGCGCGCAGCGCTGCCAGGGGATCTGCCGGTTGGTGCATCGTCGTGTGGGCCGATTCGTGCGCCGCTTCATGAGGTCGGTTCATGCGCACATAGTAGCACCGGGCCGCAAGCTCAGTCGGCGACCGGCTCGGGATAGTCGACCGAGATGATCTCGAGCTCGTCCATGCCCAGCGGCGTGTGCAGTTGCGCGACGTCGCCTTCGCGGCACTTGGTCAGCGCGCGTGCCACGGGCGAGACCCAGCTGATCTTGCCGTGCAGCGGATCGAGCTCGTCGATGCCGACGATGGTGATGGTGTGCTCTTCGCCGGCCCCGTTGACATAGCGGACCGTGGCGCCGAAGAACACCTGGTCGTTGCCGTGCTGGATGCTCGGGTCGACGACGAACGCCGAATCCATGCGCTTGGTAAGAAAGCGGATGCGGCGGTCGATCTCGCGCAGGCGGCGTTTGCCATAGATATAGTCGCCGTTCTCAGAGCGGTCGCCGTTCGACGCGGCCCAGTGCACGATGCGCACGACTTCGGGCCGGTCGACGTCGATCAGCTGCAGCAGCTCATCCTTGATGCGCTGGTAGCCGGCCGGGGTGATGTAGTTCTTGGCGCCGTCAGGAATCGCCTGCGCCAGCACCAGGGCTTCATCATCGTCGTCGTTGTCCGACTCTTTTACAAATGCCTTGTTCATGGACGCATTGTAGCGAGACTTGCGCGCCCTTGTCGTATCATTCGACCATGTCCCAACCTGCCCTGCTCCAGCACGACCGCGACGCTGCCGCCCGCCAGGCCGAGCGCACCCGTATCGCGCGCGAACTGCACGATGACCTGGGCGGCAACCTCATCGCCATCAAGATGGCGCTGGCGCGGCTGGCGGCGCGCGTGCCCGCCGACCAGCCCGGTCTGGCCGGCCAGGCCGAGTACATCGACGAGCTCGTCGATCGCACGATCGACACGGTGCATCGCATTTCGTTCGGCCTGCGCGCCAGCGCGCTCGACTTGGGCCTTGCGGGCGCGCTTGCATGGCAGGCGAACGAGTTCGCACGCCAGACCGGCGTCACCGTGATCACGCACTGCCCAGCCACACTCATACCGGAGCCGGCGCCGGAGCACGCCGCCGCCCTGTTTCACATCGCCCAGGAAGCGCTGACCAATGTTGCCAGGCATGCACGGGCGACGCAGGTCACGCTGACGCTGGACCACGACGGCGGCGAACTCACGCTGGCCATCTGCGACAACGGCTGCGGCATCGACCCGGCCGCGCGCGCGCGCCCGCACGCGTTCGGCCTGCGCGGCATGCACGAACGGGCCAGCGCGCTTGGCGGCGTGCTGTCCTTGTCGCCGGCGCCCGGAGGTGGCACGATGTTGACCGTCAAGACCAGGCTGGCGCCGTCCGTGGCCCCGGCACAGAACAAGAAGCAGAATGAGTGAAAAAGTAACCATCCGGGTATGCATCGCCGATGACCATGCCATCGTGCGCGAAGGACTCAAGCAGATCCTCGCCGACGAGCGCGACATCGTTGTCGCCGGCGAGGCCGAGGATGGCCACGATGCGGTGCGCCTGGCGGGCAAGACGCGCTGCCACGTGATGCTGCTCGATATCTCGCTGCCTGACCGCAATGGCATCGATGTGCTCAAGCAGATCAAGAAGGACAAGCCCGAGCTGTCGGTGCTGATGCTGTCGATGCACCGCGAAGACCAGTACGCAATCCGCGCGCTCAAGGCCGGCGCCGCCGGCTACATCACCAAGCAGAGCGCGCCGCGCGAACTGGTCACGGCCATCCGGCTGGTGGCGGGCGGCCAGAAGTATGTCAGCGCCGCGCTCGCGCAAACGCTGGCCAGCGCGATCGGCGAAGACCATGAAAGCGCTGCCCATGAAGGCTTGTCCGACCGCGAATACCAGACACTGACGATGATCGCGTCGGGCATGACCGTCACGCAGATCGCGGGCGAACTGTCGCTGTCGGTCAAGACGATCAGCGAATACCGTGCGCGCCTGTTAGTAAAAATGAAACTTCGGAGCAGTGCCGAGCTGACCACGTATGCGATCCGCAACGGCCTGGTCGACTGACACACCATCACGTGCCTCGGCGCTGAATATTTATTGATGCGAGGCAAATAAACTGCCTATCATGTCGTCAATCCCGCAAACTCGGCACCGCGCTGCAATCCATGTCCACTCCGTCCACACCCGTCCCTGCTGCAGCCGGCCCTGGCGCCACTGCCGCGCCCGCAGCGAATCCGGCCGACATCGCACGCGAGGCGTTCCGTCGTCTGGCCACGCGCCGTATCGCGCCGACGCCGGACGCTTACCGCGCTATCTATGATGAGATCGCCGGCACCCCACCGCCGCCGCCCGCGCCGGCCCCGGATGCTGGCGCCATCGAGGTACTGAACGGGTTCGCGCGCCGCATGCTCGATACGCCGGGCGAGCTGGCCGACTACGGCCGGCGCATGACGCGCGCCGTCAAGACGGGTGACTGGAGCAGCTACACCCAGGCCCTTGGCCAGTTGAGCGAGCGCCATCTGCGGCGCAATACGCCGGTGATGGCGATGGGCGACGAAGAACCCCAAACGCGCCTGCTGCGCGACATGCTGGCGCGCACGCTGTCGTTCGCCTGTGCCTCGCTGCTGAGCGACAACCCGGAACAGGTCAAGGAAGCCGAAGCGCTTGGCGCCCTGGTCAAGACGGCGGTCGGCGAAAGCGAACTGCAGGACATCGAGGCGCGCCTGAAGCAGCTGTGTTTCCAGATCGAGCTGCGCAAGGATGACAGCGCGGGCCAGCAGGAACTGCTGCTGCGGCTGTTCCGTCTGCTGCTCGACAATATCGAAGGCTTGCTCGAGGACGACAACTATATGCGCGGCCAGGTCGTGGCAGTGCAGGAACTGATTGCCGGCCCCGTGGACACGCGCGCGCTGGAAGACGCCACGCGCAGCCTGAAAGACGTGATCATCAAGCAAAGTCATCTGAAACATGGCATCGCCGATGTGCGTGCGACGATGAAGAACATGATGATGACGTTCGTCGAGCGCCTGGGCTCGGTGGCCGCCGCGACCGGCGACTACCATGCCAAGCTGGGCGACTTTTCCGAGCGCATCGGCGGCGCGACCGACATCAACGAACTCAATACCCTGCTGAATGACGTGCTGCGCGAGACGCGCCATGCGCAGGACGAAGCACTGGCCTCACGCGACCGCATGGTGAGCGCGCACCGTGAGGTGCAGGAAGCCGAGCAGCGCATCCGCGAACTCGAAGCCGAGTTGCAGCATATGAGTGAGCTGGTGCGCGAAGACCAGCTGACCGGCAGCCTGAACCGCCGCGGCCTGGACGACGTGTTCGAGCGCGAAAGCGCGCGCGCCGACCGCCGCAACACGCCGCTGTGCGTGGCGCTGCTGGACCTCGACAACTTCAAGCGCCTGAACGACACCTACGGGCACATGGCGGGCGACGCCGCGCTCAAGCACCTGGTCAAGGTCGTGCGCGAGACGCTGCGCGCGATGGACGTGATCGCGCGCTTCGGCGGCGAGGAATTTTTGATCCTGCTGCCCGAGACAACCGTCGACGCGGCGGCGGCCGCCATGGTGCGGGTGCAGCGCGAGCTGACCCGACACTTCTTCTTGCACGATAACGAGAAGATGCTCATCACCTTCTCGTGCGGGGTGGCGCTTCGGGTGCAGAACGAGGAGCAGGCATCGCTGATGGCGCGGGCCGATAAAGCGATGTATCAGGCCAAGAGCAGCGGCAAGAACCGGGTAGTCGTGGCGGAATGACAAGTGTTGAACGCGTGTTTTTCCAGACAGGTAAAAAAAACGATTTATTTTGCGTCCGGCCCTAAACTTTTTCCACAGGGCACCGTTACCAGCAACAACAGCGGTTTGAACGTCACTGAATAACGCGACGGACCAAAGTGAACAGCAGCACGGTCGCTGCACCCCTAGTAAGACCTAGTCTGGAGAATCACCATGGCATCAGTAATCAACACCAACGTCGCATCCCTGAACTCGCAGCGTAACCTGGCGACCTCGCAGTCGCAGCTGAATACCTCGATCCAACGCCTGTCGTCGGGTATGCGCATCAACAGCGCGAAGGATGACGCCGCTGGTCTGGCGATTTCGGACCGCATGAATTCGCAAATCAAGGGTATGACGCAAGCTACCCGTAACGCCAACGATGGCGTGTCGATGGCGCAAACCGCTGAAGGCGCTCTGTCGAGCTCGGGCGACATCCTGCAACGTGTCCGCGAACTGGCTGTCCAGTCGTCGAACTCGTCGAACTCGGCCAGCGACCGCAAAGCACTGCAAACTGAAGTCACCCAGCTGACCTCGGAACTGAACCGTATCGCCAACACCACCGAATTCAACGGCCAGAAGCTGATGGACGGTTCGATGGGCACCGCGAACTTCCAGGTTGGCGCCAATGCCGGCCAGCTGATCTCGATGACCGGCTCGAACTTCACCACGTCGACCTACGGTAACAACCGTCTGGACGCGAGCTCGCTGCAAGCTGCAGGCGCCGCATCGAACGGCGTTGCTGCTGGCACCATGACGATCAACGGTTCGTCGGGTTCGAAAGACGTCGCCGTTGTCGCGAATGGCACGGCCAAGTCGACCGTCGCCGCCATCAACAAGGTCAGCGGCGACACCGGTGTGACCGCCACGGCAAAAAGCGAAGCCAACCTGGTTGCCACTGCCGGCAAGTCGTTCACCTTCGAAGTCAAGGGTGACAACGCCGACGCCGTCAAAGTGTCGTTCTCGATCGGCACCGATGATGCAAACGGCCACGCCGCTGCGATCAGCGCCTTCAATGCCCAATCGGCCAAGACCGGCATCACCGCATCGTACGACGATGCTGGCGGCCTGAAGCTGACCCACGCCGATGGCGCTGACATCAACGTGAAAAACGTGTCGACCGACACGACGGCAACGGCAACGCTTGGTGCCTACGATGCGGACGGCGCTGCCATCGCAACCCCGATCGCTACCGAAACCACTGGCGCTACCGTCGCCGGCCGCATCATCCTGGACTCGGAAAACAGCTTCTCGGTTGCCGATGCCAGCGGTTTCAATCTGGACGGTGGCGGTACCACCGGTTCGTCGGCCCTGAAGTCGGTTGCTGACCTCGACATCAGCACCTTCGAAGGCGCCCAGCTGGCCATCAAGACCGCCGACGCAGCACTCGCATCGGTCAACAGCCAGCGCGCTGAATACGGCGCACTGCAATCGCGCTTCGAATCGGCGATCTCGAACCTGTCGTCGTCGACCGAGAACCTGTCGGCATCGCGCAGCCGTATCGTCGATACCGACTTCGCAGCTGAAACCGCAAAGATGACCCGCGGTCAGATCCTGCAGCAGGCTGGTACGTCGATGCTGGCCCAGGCCAACTCGCTGCCGAACGGTGTTCTGTCGCTCCTGCGTGGCTAATCGCTAACGCGTAGTAACAGCACCACTTGGTAAGCGGTTCCCCGGCTGAAGAAATTTGGCTGGGGAATTTTCGTTAGGATACGCCATGCAAATTCCATCCATTGCAACGTCGCCACTCGCCAAACTGGATGAATGTCCAGCCGTCGCGAGCGGACCGGCTGCCCCGGCACCACGGGCAGCACCGGAGAAAGCTGAAACCAAGCCGGACCGGGACGAGGTGTCGTCCGCCGTGAAGAAACTCAACGAAGCGCTGCCGCAATCGGCGCAGAGCCTTGAGTTCGAGATCGACGAAGAGAGCAAGGACCTCGTGGTCAAGATCATCGACCGCGATACGAAGGAAGTCGTCCGGCAGATGCCGACCAAGGAGGCGCTGGAAATGGCCAAATCGATCGACAAGATGGTCGGACGCCTGCTGAATCAACATGCCTGATTCACCCTGACGCACTCTGCTGCTCACCCAAAGCGCCGCACCCGACCAGGTGCGGCGCTTTTTACATGGCGCTGCGACATCATTCCTGACGATCCGGCCAAAATAAAAAGAGAGCCGGCTTTACCGCTCTTAAGTACGGTTTGTTTCTGCCGATAATGACTTACATTATTGTTTTCACCGGAGAAACACTTGGCCAACCTCGACATCGATGGCATTGTAGCGAAGCTGATGCAGGCTGAATCCAGGCCGCTCGACAACTACGCCAAGAAAACGGCCGCGTTGCAGCAGAAGAACAGCGCCCTGAACCAGGTCAGCGCCGCGGTGGGCGCTTTCCAGGGCGCCCTGACGTCGCTGAACCAGTCGAACACGTTCCAGGGCCTGAGCGCAACGCCGTCCAACAAGGATGTGTTCTCGGGCTCGGCTACCACCGGCGCCGTGCCGGGCAAGTACAAGGTCAATGTCACCCAGCTGGCCCAGTCGCAAAGCCTCAAGACGAGCGGGATGGCCAGCACCACCAGCACCATCGGCTCCGGCGCCCCCACCAACCTCACGTTCCAGTTCGGTACCGTCAGCGGCGGCACCTTCGGCGCGACCGGTACCGCGCTGGGCCTGGCATCGGCTGCAGGCGGCATCGCCAACGGCTCGCTGAGCCTGAACGGCGTCGCGATCAGCACCGGCCCGACCACCCGCAGCGCCCGCGCGCTGGCCGAAGCCATCAATGCGCAGAGCGGCAAGACCGGAGTCGTTGCCACCGCCGGCAGCACCGAGACCGCCGCCGACCTGTTCGCCGGTTTCGGCCAGGTGAGCGTCGATACCGGTTCGAGCTATGCCCTGTCGGTCGGCGGCGTGCAGCTGGCCAACCTGAACACCGGCAGCGCGCCACTGACCGGCGCCGCGCTCGATACGTCCCTGGCCAGCGCCGGCACGCGCAATGCCCTGGCCGCCGCCAACATCACCGTCAGCGGCAGCGCCGCCGATGGCACGCTGCAATTCACGGCGGCCGACGGCAATACCATCGACGTGACCGAAACCGTCACCGGCACCGTGCGCGGCGGCATCAAGCACGCCGACAATGCCGTCAATGCGGGCGCGACCACCACGGCCACCGCCGGCGTCACGCTGCGCTCGAACGACGGCAACCAGATCCTGGTCGCCGGTAACAACCCGGCAGCAGCGGGCTTTACCGCCGGCAGCGTCGGCGCGCACATGGACTCGGATTTCTCGCTGAATGGCGCGCTCAACAGCAAGACGATCACGCTGGCGGCCGGCGACCAGACGCTGCAAGGGATTCGTGACGCCATCAACAAGGGCGACATGGGCGTGACCGCCACCATCGTCTCGGACGGCAGCAACAAGCCGTATCACCTGGTGCTCACGTCGAACAAGACCGGCGAAGCGACCTCGATGAAGGTCAGCGTGGCCGGCGAGGACGGCGCAGCGGCCGACCCAGCGCTGGCGGCCCTGCTCGGCTACGATCCGGCCGGTGCGCAAGGCATGACGCAGACCGCCGGCGCCCAGAGCACGCTGCTGAACATGAACGGCATCGAGATCAAGAGCGACAGCACCACCGTCAAGGATGCGATCCAGGGCGTCACGCTCGAGATCAACGGCCTGGGCAGCAGCACGATGACGGTCTCGAAGGATACCGCCGCGATCAGCACTGCCGTGAACGAGTTCGTCAAGGCCTACAACGCGCTGAACACGACAATGAGCGGCCTGACCAAGTACAACGCCGAGACGAAAAAAGGCGGCGTGCTGCAGGGCGACGCCAGCGTGCGCTCGATCCAGACCCAGATGCGGCGCCAGATCAGCGAAGTCATGGAAGGCACGGGCGGCAAGCTGACGTCGCTGAGCCAGATCGGCATCGCGTTCCAGCAGGACGGCAGCCTGAAGCTGGACTCGACCAAACTGAACAAGGCAATCACCGAGAACGCGGCCGACTTCGGCGGCCTGTTCGCCGCCATGGGCTCGACCACCGATGGCCTGGTCAAGTTCGACAAGTCGACCGCCGCGACCAAGGCCGGGACCTATGGCGTGAACATCACCAGCCTGGCCACCCAGGGCACGCTGGCCAGCAGCGCCGCACTGGGCGCGAGCACGACAATTGCCCCGAATACCGTCTGGCGCGTCACGCTGAACCAGACCGAGCCGGCTACCGAAAGCAAGACCCAGGAAGTCAAGCTGCCGGCTGGCACCTACAACAAGGACGATCTGGCCGCACTGCTGCGTTCGGCGATCAACGGCAATGCGACGTTCGCCGGCGCCGGCGACACGGTCGAATCGAAGATCGGCGACGATGGCCTGCTGACGCTGTCGTCGAGCAAATATGGCGCGGCCTCGAATATTGCGCTGACCAGCATGAGCGGCAGCTCGATCGATTCGATTTTCGGCAGCGCCACGCCCAGCAAGGGCGCCGACGTGGTCGGCACCATCGGCGGCGTGGCCGCCACCGGCAACGGTCAGTCCCTGACGGCTGCGGCCGGCTCGAGCGCCACTGGCATTCAGGTATCGATCACGGGCGGCGCGCTCGGGGACCGCGGCACGGTCACGTTCTCGCAGGGCTTCGCCTTCCAGCTCAACAATCTGGCCACCGGTTTCGTCGGCAAGGATAGCCTGATCAAGAGCAAAACCGATGGCCTGAACACATCGATCAAGACCATCGCCGACCAGGCTGCGCGCTTTGAAACGCGCCTGGACAGCATCGAAAAACGTTACCGCGCCCAGTTCGTCGCACTCGATGCCACGCTGTCATCGATGCAGTCGACGTCGGATTACCTTACCCAGCAGTTGGCGAGCCTGTCGGCCAACCGATAATTTCTGCATCACCGGAGAATCTCATATGTTTGGAACCCCAAAACGCGGCGTCGGCGCCTATGCAACGGTTGGTCTGGAGACCGGCGTTGCTGCCGCCTCGCCACAGAAGCTGGTGGTGATGCTGTACGACGGCGTGATCGTCGCCCTGCTCAGCGCGATCAACCACATCAAGTCGTCGAACGTGGCCGCCAAGGGCGCCTCGATTTCGAAGGCCATCACGATCATCGACAATGGCCTGCGCGCCTCGCTCGACCAGAAAGCCGGCGGCGAGATCGCACAGAATCTCGATGCGTTGTACGATTACATGAGCCGCCGCCTGCTGCAGGCCAATATGAAGAACGATATCGCGATCATCGAAGAAGTGCACGGCCTGATGTCCGACCTGCGCGAAGCCTGGGTCCAGATCGGCGAAAAGAGCGATACGGCCGAGCAGGCCGTGCCGGCCATCCAGCGTGCCCCTACCCTGATGAGCGCATAAGGTTGACGATGACGATGACGATGACAATGAGCTGTCAGGAAGTGGTGTCGGTCTACGAAACGATGGTCGGCATCACCGAGCGCATGCTCGACGCGGCCACCGCCAGCGAATGGGATCGCCTGGCCGAACTCGAGCAGGAATGCGCCGCCCATGCGCGCCGCCTCAAAGCCAATGAAGGCGTGGCCCCGCTGGCCGGCCAGGAACGCGTGCGCAAGGTCAATGCGATCCGCCGCATGCTCGACGCCGACCGCCGCATCCGTGACCTGACCAGCCCATGGATGGCGCACCTGTCGTCCCTGATCAACAGCAAGTCGACCGAACGCCGCGTCGCGCGCGCCTACGGCGTCTGATGCGCCCGGCGGGGGTTGACTGATGCTGCCCCGCGATCTTGTTGGCGGCGTCACGCGCATCACGCCGGCCCAGGCCGCCGAGCAGGCGGTCGACCCGCGCCAGCAAGCCTTTGCGCGCGCTGTAGCGCCACTGCTGGGCAAGGCGATCCACGGCGAAATCCAGGCCAAACTGACTGACGGCACCTTCATCGTCAAGTTCGCCGATACCCAGGCGCGCATGCAACTGCCCCCCGGCGCGCTGGTCGGCGCCGACGTGCCGCTTACGCTGATCGGCCTGCATCCCCGCCCTACCTTCCAGGTCGGCACCCAGACCACTGCCACGGGCTTCGCTGAAGCCGGCCCCGCACCGCAAGCCGAAACAGACGCTCCCGGCGCGCCACTGGGCTACCGCGAAGGCGCCGCCCTCGGCCGCGCCGGCGCCCTGCTGGCCTCCAGCGCCGGACTGGGCGCGCAGGCGTTTGCCGGCGGCACCGAAGCGAAAAACACCACGCTCAGTCCCACCGCCCAGGCCCTGGCCGGCGTGCTGGCGGCTGCCCAGAAAGCCGAAACGGTGCTCACCGCCGTCACCGGCAGTGCGCCGCTGGTGGCCACGCCGGACGCCGATCCGGCGGCGCTGGCCGCCGGCCTCAAACAAGCGTTCGGCAAGAGTGGCCTGTTCTACGAATCGCACGTGGCCGAATGGGCGCAGGGTTCGCGCGCGCTGGCCGAACTGGCGAACGAGCCGCAGCAGCAGGCTGCGCAGGCCGGCGCGCGCCCGAACCCGCAGGATCCCGCCACCGCGCAGTTCATCAGCATGCAGCTGGCAGCGCAGGAGCAATCGCAACTGGCGTGGAAAGGCCAGCTCTGGCCCGGCCAGCCGATGGAATGGGATGTGCAGCGCGAAGCCCACGGCGGCGGCGGCGGCGATGAGCAGGCGATCTGGAACAGCCGCCTGCGCCTGCGCTTCCCCGAACTGGGCGAACTCGATGTACAGCTGCGGATGGTGGGCGGCGCCTTGCAGATCGGGCTCGCGACCGGCGACGACGCCACCGCTGCCCTGCTGCGCCAGCACGCGCCGAACCTGGCCGGCGCGCTCGAGTCGGTGGGCACGCCGCTGGCGGGGTTCGACGCGCGCGCGCGGGCCGCGGCGGCGCCCAAGCATGATGATGATGATGATGGCGCCCATGAATAAGCTCGCCAACCAGCGCATCAAGAGCGCAGTGGCGATGGCCTACAGCGCCGGCGAGAAGGCGCCGACGGTCGTGGCCAAAGGCTCGGGCATGATCGCCGAACAGATCATCCAGCGCGCCCAGGATGCAGGCGTGTTCGTGCATGAATCGAAAGAACTCGTCTCGCTGCTCATGCAGGTCGATCTCGACCGCGAAATTCCCCCAACGCTGTATCGAGCAATTGCGGAACTGTTGGCATGGCTATATCATATTGAGTCGGCTAAAAAGAACGGTGAGTCACTCCCCACCGCACCTGATCCGACGCCTCACCTTCCCCCGGAACAAGCGTCAAGGACATAAAGCCTAGCAATGGATGAAGCAGAACTGGAAGACTGGCACGACTACGAAGTCGCATCGCGCCGCGAGATCGTCTCGCTGCTGCGCCAGATCGGCGAACACAACCAGCTGATCCGTCTGTTGATCAGGGGCGAGGCCGATGTCTGCGTGACCTCGATCCTGGCCGTGGACGAAGACAGCAACACGCTCGTGCTCGATCGCTCAATCGATCCGGCGCAGAACCAGCGCATGGCGGGCGCGGCGCGCGCGAAGTGCGAAACCACGCTCGACAAGATCCGCATCCTGTTCGGCGCTGCCAACCTGGCCCCGACGGTCTGGCGCGGCGAACCGGCACTGCGCGCCGACATTCCGCCGACCCTGATCCGCCTGCAGCGGCGCGAGTACTACCGCATGGCCACGCCCGTGACCAACCCAGTGCGCGCACTGATTCCGGTGCCGATGGATGGCGGCACGGGCGGCATGAGCGTCTTCGCGCTGCATGACATCAGCGTCGGCGGCATTGCCCTTCTCGACAGCAAGCTGCAGCTCGACACCACGGTCGGGCGCGTGATCGCCAACTGCCGCATCGAACTGCCCGAGATCGGGCCGATCGCCACCTCGCTCGAGATCCGCAACTCGCTCGACCTCACCCTGCTGAACCACAAGACGACGCGCCGCATCGGCTGCCAGTTCGTCGACATCTCGCGCAGCGGCCTGGCGGCGGTGCAGCGCTACATCACCAAGCTCGAGCGCGAGCGCAACGCGAAGCTGGCCGGGCTGGCCTGACCAGTGTGCGGTCAGCCTTGCTTGCTGGCCGCCACTGCTTCCAGGATCACCTTTGCCACATCGGCCGGGCGCGATTGCTGCGGCACGTGGCTCGACGGCAGCACGGTGGTGCGGGCGCCAATCTTCTTCGCCATCGCGCGCTGCTGTTGAGGATCGATCATGCGGTCCTTGCTGCTGACGATGTACCACGACGGTTTGACTTTCCACGCTGCATTGCTGACTTTCTCGCCGAAAGCGCTGCCCTTGATCGGCCCCTGGGTCGCGCTCATCACGGCCGTTTGCGCGGCCGGCACGTCCTGCGCGAAGTCGTCGCGCATCGCCTCCGGCGGCAGCGTCACGAAACCTTCGCTGTCGGCCACCAGCTTGCCGATCCCGGGCGACGGCGCATACCCGTGACCCAGTTCGGCGCTGGCCTGGCCGGCATCCGGCGCAAACGCCGCCACATACACCAGCGCCGCGACCTTGTCGTGGGCGCCGGCTTCGGTGATCACGGTGCCACCCCATGAGTGCCCGACCAGCACCACCTTGCCGGTCTGCGCATCGAGCACGCGCCGGGTGACAGCGACATCATCCTTCAGCGACGTGAGGGGATTCTGGATCGCGGTGACTTTCACACCCTTCGCCTGCAGCAACGGAATCACTTTGGCCCAGTCGGACCCGTCGGCAAAGGCGCCGTGGACGATGACGACGGACGTTACTGCAGGCGCCGATGCGGCCGCCGGTGCTGCCGGTGCTGCTGCCGGTTTTGCTGCGTGAGCCGCGCCGCTGACGACGGCAGCTGCGATGGCGATGGTGCGAAGCGTGGTGGTGAGTGTGGTCATGAAGTTCTCCTGGTGGGTGGTTGCTACGGTGAACCCAGTATAGAAAGCGGCTTGCCAATCCGGTATCGGTCGATCGACCGATGCAGGCCGAACTGGCTATACTATCGGCGCCATCCAGCACGCAGGTGCGTCACCTGCCCATCCCGCATAAAGGTTTCATGGACACGCTTACCCAGGCAACCACGCCATCGCTCTCGCCTGCCAGCGTCAGCCTGCGCGGCCACGATACGGTGACGCTGGCGCAGGCCATGGGACTGCTTGCGATCGTCGGTGACCTGAGCATGGGCCAGCCCATCGATGCGTCAAGGCGCGCCGCGCGGCTTGCCGCACGCATCGCGCTGGCCGCCGGCTGCGACGTTACCGCGGCTGCCCACGCGCGCATGGTGGCCCAGCTGCGCTGGTCGGGCTGCACCGCCAATGCCGCCGGCTTTGCCACGCTGCTGGGCGACGACGTTGGCGGCCGCCACGCGATGCTGGGCCGCACCCTCACTGCGCAGCAAGCCGCGCGCCTGGACCCGCATGGGGGTCATATCACGCCGCTGGCCGAAATCCACTGCGAAGTCGCGGGCGACATCGCCGCCATGATGGGCTTGCCCGCCCCGGTCGAGCACGGCCTGCGCCATGTGTTCGAACAATACGATGGCAGCGGCCTGCCCTATGGCCTGGAAGGCGGCGCGGTGCCGGCCGTCGTGTACCACGTGGCGCTGGCCGGCGACATCGAAATCCTCGCACGCGTGCACGGGTTGACCGTGGCGCTGGCCATGGTCGAGCGCCTGGGCAACGTCAAGTATCCGGCGGCGCTGGTGGCGCAGGTACTACCGCATGCGCAGGCCTGGCTCGAAGCACTCGACAGCGCCGAAGAGCCGGCAGCGTCGAATGACTTCCTGCCGCTGTCGGTGCCGTTGACGCTGGTAGCCGACATGATCGAACTGAAGCTGCCATGGCTGGCCGGCTATTCACGCCGCGTGGCGCTGCTGGTGCAAGGGGCCGCGCAAGGGGCCGGCCTGCCGGACGCCGGCCAGCGCAGCCTGGCGCGCGCGGCGCTGCTGCACGGGATCGGGCGCGTGGCCGTGTCGAACACCATCTGGGAACGCAAGGGAAAGCCGAGCGCAGCCGACTGGGAAGCCATTCGCCTCGTGCCCTACTGGACCGCACGCGCCGGCAGCCGGATTGACGGCATGGCAGCCGACGCGCAACTGGCCTCGCACGTGTATGAACGGCTCGATGGCAGCGGCTACTTTCGCAGTCTCGATGCCGGCTCGCTCGGCCTGCCGCAACGCCTGCTGGCCGCGGCGGCCGTGTATGTCGCCCTGCGCTCGCCGCGGCCGTGGCGCGCCGCGCACGAACCGGCGGCGACGCTGACGCTGCTCGAAGCCCAGGTAACGGGCGGACGCCTCGATCGCGCCGCCGTGGATGCCGTGCTGGCCGCCGCCGCTGGCCGCGGCGCGCCGGCCACCGGCACGGCATCGGCCACCACGCCGGCATCGGCAGCGCGCCAGATCTTGTCGGCGCGCGAGGTCGACGTCCTGCAGCGCATCAGCCTGGGCGAGACCAACAAGGAAGCCGCGCGCGCAATGCGGATCAGTCCCAGCACCGTGCGCACGCATGTCGAAAGCATCTTTCGCAAGCTCGGATGCTCGACCCGCGCCGCCGCGACCTTGCGCGCGCTGACGCTGGGGCTGATTTAAGACTGCGTGCGGCGAAGGCGCAACACGCCGGCCATGCCCAGGCCCGCCAGCAGCAGCGCCAGCGAACCCGGTTCCGGCACCTCGGTCACACTGGCAAAGCTGAAGTCATCCATCGCATACGAACCCTGCGCGCCGCTGGAGACGACGACCGTATCGATCGCGCCATCCCAGCCGGCGTCCAGGAACGCGGCCACGCCGGACAGTTGTAGCGCCGACGTACTGGCGACCAGCAGACCCTGGAAGTACAGGTCAAAGCGCACGCTGCTGTCCTCGTAGCCGGAGAACCAGGCGCCCTCGAACACCGTGGGCGCCAGGAAGCGGATCGTGCTGGCGACCGGCCCGCCATCGGTCCAGTCGGTGGTGACACGGCCCGCGCCGGAATGGGCAGCGAACGGCTCTTGCTCGCTCGTGAAGACATTCAGGCCGGCGCCCGACCAGTCGAGGCCACCGTAGTTGGCAGCGACGGCAGCGTAGCCGTCGGGACCGACGATGTCGTCGAAATCGAGCACGGTGGCCGAGGCGAATGGGGCGCACAGCGCGAAGGCAACGGCCGCAGCGGCGTTACGAAGCATGGGATGCATGGAATTCCTGTTGGTGGTGATGGAAGCGAACATGGTCAGACCAGGCCCAGCGCCGGATCGCTGACCGTGTGGCGGCCGGTTTCGACGCGCCCGGCAAAGCGGCGCAGGTAATCGGGCTGGGCCGAGACCGTAGCGCTCAGGTCGTACCAGTAACCATTGGCCGCCAGCGGAATGCGCACGAGCAGTTCGGTGCGCGGCGCCAGCGTGTGCAGCTGGCGCAGTTGCGCATAGGCGTTCGCATTCAGGTTGAACGTGCACGGCGCCGCGCCGGTATTCATCAGGCGCAGTACCAGCTCCCCCGTGGCCGCATCGCAGCGCACGTGAACGTCCGGACGCGCCTGGCCCGCCGCGACGGCGCGCAGCGCGCTGCCGGTGAAATGGCGGTGATAGCCGTTCGGCCCCAGCACCCACAGGTCGTAGGCGCCGCCCACTGCGGGCGTCCAGCTGTCGGCCAGCGATTTGCCCGCCTCGACGGTGTAGCGGCGCGGCACGGCGGCCAGGTTCTTGCGGTCGTAGACGTGGAAGACCGCGCCCTGGCGCCCGCTATTGATGAAGTTCAGCGTCACCTGCACGGCGGCCATCGTGGCGCCGGGCTGCACCTGGCAGGTGGTGGCCAGTTCATATGGCAGCGCGCGCGATGGCCGTGTGCCCGGGGCCTGGATCGGCATCTGCGGCGACGCTGGCGGCGCGATCTGCGCCAGGCGTTGCTGCGCGGAGCGCAGGGCGTCGGCCTGGCTGCGATTGGTGCGGCCCTGCAGTGCCGGCAGCGCCTCGTCGTTCGGTGTCGCGAAGTTGAAGGCGCTGGTCAGGTCGCCGCACACGGCGCGGCGGTACGCGCTGATGTTCGGCTCGATGACACCGAAGCGTGTCTCCAGGAAGCGCAGCACCGACGTGTGATCGAACACCTGCGAATTGACCCAGCCGCCGCGGCTCCATGGCGAAATCACGTACATCGGCACGCGCGGGCCGGGCCCGTAGACGCGCCCGTCCGCAGCCGGTTGTCGGGTGCTGCCGGCAGGCCGTGGGTGCGTGTAATATTCCGGCCCCAGCGCGCCAGGAGACAGCGTGGTCTTGCCGGCGTAGCCGCCCTTGCCGTCAGGCGACGGCGCCGAGGGCGACGGCACGTGGTCGAAATAACCGTCGTTCTCGTCGAAGTTGACGATCAAGACCGTCTTGCTCCAGACCTCGGGGTTGGCCGTCAGCGCGTCCAGCACCTCTTGCAGGAACCAGGCGCCCTGCACCGGGCTCGATGGGCCCGGGTGTTCGCAATAGATCGACGGTGCGTTGATCCACGAGACCTGCGGCAGCTTGCCTTCACGGATATCGCGCTTGAAGGCGTCCAGGTACTGCTCGGGCTGGGTCCCCGGCAAGGTGTTGGCGATGCCTTTGTAAAGGGGATTCTTCGCGTTGTCGGTCGCCGCATCGTAGGCGTGATACGGCAGCGCCTGGCCCGTGTTGGTGTACGGCTGACCTGGCGCGCCGCCGCTGGACACCGGATAGCCCGACGCGATATTGGCGCGCCGGAACTGGCGGAACGCACCCAGCATATTGTCGCCCCATTCGTCGGGCATGTTCTGGTAGCTGATCCAGCTCACGCCCGCCTTCTCGAGGCGCTCGGCATACGTGGTCCAGGTGTAGCCCGTGTTCACGCCGCCGGGCAGGCCGTCGATCGCATCCCACTCATTCGAGACAAAGGCCGTGCCGGTGGGCCCGGCGCCGTTGGTGCCGGTCAGGAAGAACGAACGGTTGGCGTCGGTCCCGGTGTGCATCGCGCAGTGGTAGGCGTCGCAGACGGTGAACGCATTGGCCAGCGCAAACGCGAACGGAATCTCGCTTTCCTTGAAGTAGCCCATCGAGATGGGATTCTTGTAGCGCGGCCACTGGTCCATGCGGCCGTTGTCCCAGGCCAGCTGGCTGTCGAGCCAATCGTGCGGCGTGCCATTCACGCGCTGGGCGTTGCCGCGGCTCGCGTCCAGGTGGAACGGCATGACGACATTGCCGTTGGCCAGGCGCTGCTGCCAGACGCTGCGCCCTTCCGGCAGCGGGATCGTGAAGCGGTCGCCGAAGCCGCGCACGCCCTTGAGCGTGCCGAAATAATGGTCGAACGCACGGTTTTCCTGCATCAGGATCACGACGTGCTCGACGTCGCGGATGGTGCCCGTCGCGTTATTGGCCGGGATGGCCAGGGCGCGCTGGATGGCAGGCGGAAAGGCGGCAAACGTGCCGGCTGCGATACCCGCGCGCGCACTATTGCGCAGGAAACTGCGTCGTGAGGTCATAGATTCTATCCAAAGACGTGAGTGTTTAAGCCAGGAAACTTAAGTTGCAATAAGTTGTCTTGCAGACATGATGCGAGACGGCGCCAGCGTACGCCCGGATCGTGACGACGCCATGACACGTTCAATGGACTGGCGGTAGACGTGAAGACAACATGAAAACAACAATCGCCGTTGTCACGCGATTATTTTTTCAAGGAAATGTTGCGCACAATTGGAATTGTATTTGCCTCATTGCAACCTTAGACCTATAGTTTCGATCGTTACAGTTCGCTAGATTCCATTTCGCCAAGTCCATCCGCATGAAACTCAACCGCATCGGCATCATCCTCATCGCCTGTGCGCTGGCGGCCATTACTCTCGTCGTCGCCTTGCTCGTGGTCCGGCAGCAGGCCAGTCAGGCTGCGCAGGTGCGCAACAAGGGTGTCGGACTGGTCAGGGCGCTCAGCACCGTCCCGATGGCCCTGCTCGCCGACAGCAGCGGCCGCAGCGGCGTGCTCGCCGCAGTGCTTGCCTCGAACGATGGCAGCGACTTTGCTTATGTGACAATTGGGGATGCGACCGGCCGCACGCTGGCCGAAATCGCGGGCAGCGGCAGCATCGCGCCCGCCACCCCGCTGCCTGCGGATGCGCAGGCCGGCTTCGGTGAGCGCACGCTGCCGGCAACCGGTGGCAGCGCGCCGCTGCGCGAATTTTATGGTCCGCTGGCCGACGCCAGCGGCGGCCCGGTGTACGTCCGCGTGGGTTTCTACCAGCCGGGCTTTACCGTGCTGGCGCAGGATGTCTCGTTCCTCGCGCTGCTGGCGCTGATGATGTTTCTGGTCGTGCCGGTCATGTACGTCGTCATCAAGCGCGAGATGGCGCCGCTGGCGGCGCTCAGCCAGCAACTGCGCGGCCAGCTGCGCCAGCTCGCCGCGCCCGGCAGGCCGGATCAGCCCGGTGCGGACGACATGCGCGAACTGATCACCAATATGCAGCACTACCTCGACCAGGCTGGCGCCCGCATCGTCCAGCTCGAGGAAGGCTCGCTCAACACCACCGCCGACAACCGCCTGCTGCAATACGGCAGCAAGAAGCTCAATGCCGCGCTGCAGTCGCTGCCGGACGGCCTGTTGATGCTCGATCCGGCTGGCGACGTCACGTTCGCGTCCGGCAAGGTCGAGCCCCTGCTGGGCATCCCGATGGACCGGATCCTGGGGCAGCCGCTCGATGCCTGGTGCTGCGATCCGGCGCTGCGCACGCTGTTTGGCCGCTACAGCGGCGACCTGCGCGACAACGCCCGCTCGCACAAGATCGACTTCGCGCCGCAGAATGTCGAAGGCCGGCAGCTGAGCGCCACCGCACAACCGCTCAGCGGTGGGCACGGCACGATGTCGTTCGGCACGCTGGTCGTGCTGCGCGACGTGACCCGCGAATACCTGGCGCGCCAGGCGGGCAACGACTTCGTGGCCCACGTCTCGCACGAGCTCAAGTCGCCGCTGAACGTCATCGGCATGTACGCCGAGATGCTGGCCGACAGCGACGACGAGAGCATGCGGGTCGAATCGCTGAACGTGATCCAGGACGAGATCGAGCGCATGAATGCGCTGGTCGGCAACCTGCTCAACGTGAGCAAGCTGGAAACCGGCAGCATGAGCCCCGAACGCAACCGCGTGCGGCTCGACGACATGCTGCGCGACGCGTATGAGCAGGCGCTGCCGCGCGCCGAAGGCAAGCAGCTGCGCGTGCTGCTCGACCTGCCGCGCGAACTCGAGGCCGTGGCCATCGACAAGGACCTGTTCCGCATTGCGCTGAACAACTTGCTGACCAATGCCATCAAATACAACCGCCCGGGCGGCAGCGTGACGCTGGCGGCCCGCAATGAGGACAATGAAATCGTGATCAGCGTACGCGACACCGGCATCGGCATCGCGCCGGAAGCCCAGGACCGCATCTTCGAGAAGTTCTACCGCGTCAGCGAAGCGGGCGCCGCCACCCAGCGCGGTGGCCACGGCCTGGGCCTGTACCTGGCGGCCCAGATCGTCGAACTGCACCACGGCCGCCTGGTCGTCGAGAGCGAACCCGGCGTGGGCAGCACCTTCTCGGTGCACCTGAAAATCGTTTCCGCGCCCGCCGGCGCCGCCGTGCTATGAGCGCGCGCCACATCCTGCTCGTCGACGACGAGCCCCATGTCCTGCGCGTGCTGCGCCTGTCGCTCGAACGCGAAGGCTATATCGTGGCCACCGCCAGCGATGGCAACGCCGCGCTGGCTGCGATGGCGCAGCAGCTGCCCGATGTCCTGATCAGCGATATCCAGATGGACGGGATGGACGGGCGCACGCTGTGCCCGCTGGCCCGCGCCACGTATCCGGACCACCCGTTCCTGATCCTGGTCATGACGTCGATGACCGCGCTCGACGAGCGTGCCTGGGCACGTGAACTGGCCAATACCGAATTCCTTGAAAAACCCCTGAGTCCGCGCCAGCTGGTGGCGCGGTTGTCCCGCCATTTTGCGGCCCTGGCGTAACGCCGCGCCAGCCACCAAAGCCTGCCCATGTCCCTTGATCTTCTGCCCACCCTCGACTACACCCGCCACGAGCGCTGGCTGCGCCGCAGCACCGGGAGCGATTATTCACTGGCCGTCTGCGACGCTGCTGGCGCGCCCTGCTGGAGCGCACCCGGCGACACCACGCTCGCATCGTGGATCACGGCGCTCAATGCGGGCGGCTTCGCCTGGCCGTCCACGGGCGACGGCATGCAGCGCCACGATGCGGGCGATGCCACCCTGCTCTACACGCCGATCATCGCCAAGAGCGGCCTGATCGGCTACCTGGCGGTCCGTGCAACCACAGCGGCGACGACGGCCACCGACGTGCCGTTCGCCTGGGACGCACTGGCCGAAGCGCTCGAAGACATTGCCAGCACGATTGCCGACGACTGCCGCACGCAGGGCGAGCTCGATGCGATGGCGGACGAACTGTCGGACCGCTACGAAGAGCTGCACCTGGTGTATGCGATCGACCGTCAGGTGCAGGACATGACCACGGGCGAAGACCTGTTCGGCGAGCTGCTCGAGAGCTGGGCCAGCCACATGGACGCCGACGTCGCCGCCTTCATCAAGCCGGGCGAAAACCTGTGCGTGTCGGCCACCAACCTGTCGGCGCCGATCCATAACCTGGATCTGGTGCTGGTCGAAATGCGCGGCGATCTGTACCGCTTCTCGCATTCGTCGCGCCAGCCAATCGTCATGAACGAGCCCGACGATCCGCGCCGCGCCTACATCTTCACCGACATGCCGTTCAAGATCCTGTGCTGCCCGGTCTTCCAGGACAAGTCGGTCGTGGCGATCCTGGTGCTGCTCAACCATGCGAACAAGGAAGACTTCAGCAACAGCGACCGCAAGCTGGGCGAAGTGCTGGCCAATCACCTGTCGAGCCTGTCGCGCATGCACAGCATGCTGGCCGAAACGAGCAAGTTCAACCAGCAGATGGCGGCCGCGCTGATCGAGGCGGTCGAAGCGAAAGACCCGTACACGCGCGGCCACAGCGAGCGCGTGCACCACATCGCCATGGAAATCGGCCGCGCGCTGCGCCTGCCGCCGCGCGAACTGGACAACCTGTTCTGGGGTTCGCTCCTGCACGACGTCGGCAAGATCGGCATCCCCGACGCCGTGCTGTGCAAGCCGGGGCGCCTGACGCGCGATGAATTCACCTTCATCATGGTCCATCCCGAGCGCAGCTACGAAATCCTGCGCCACATCGACCGCCTCAAGGGCGCGGTGCCGGGCGCGCGCCACCACCAGGAAAAGTACGACGGCACCGGCTATCCGCACGGTCTGGCCGGCAACGACATACCGTACAACGCGCGCATCATCGCGGTGGCCGACACCTACGACTCGATCACCAGCTCGCGCGCCTACCGCGCCGGGCGCAGCCACGAAGTGGCGATGGCAGAGATCGCGCGCTGCGCCGGCACCCAGCTCGACCCGGGCGTCGTGGCAATGTTCGAGACGGTGTGCCGCGCCGAACCGGGCTGGATCGCCGAGTTCCGCATCGCCCGCGATCCGGTGCCGGCGCCGGCCCCAGTGCAGGTCGCCGTCACCGCATGAGCGAGACCACCGCCCCCGAGCGGATCACCCGCAGCCGCATCGGCGCCATGACGTACCTGGCGCCGCTGACGGCGCTGGTGGCCGACGAGGCCGTCCAGACGCTGCAGGCGGCGCTGAACGAGTGCGTGGCCCAGCACCAGGTGTCGATCGTGGTCGACCTGGGCAAGGTCACGCTGCTGTCCGGGCGGGCGCTGAGCATGATGGCCGACATGGGCGAGCGCCTCGGCGAGCTGGGTGGCTGGCTCAAGCTGGCGTACCCGAATGCCCTGCTGCAGGACATCCTCGCGGCCACGGGTCTGCTGGAGCAACTGCCGCTGTTCGATGCACGGCCGACCGCGCCGCGCCGCGTACGCGAGCCGGGCAGCAAGCTGGGCGACATCCTGGTCGAGCGTGGCGCGGCCAGCGCCGAGCAGGTCGCCGAGGCGGCGCGCCTGCAGGACCAGACCGGCAAGCGCATGGGCCTCATCATGGTCGAGCGCAAGTGGATCACCGAAGCGGCGCTGTACCAGGCGCTGGCTGACCAGCTGGGCCTGCCGTATGTGCAGCTGCGCACGGGGCTGTACGACCCGGGCGCGCTGGCGCTGCTCGAACGCGATGTCACGCGGCGCCTGAACGTGCTGCCGCTGTTCCAGGTGCAGGGCACGCTGACGGTGGCCAGCGCCGAACCGCAGGCCATCCACAGCATCGACGAACTGCGCGCCCGCACCGGCGTGCGCATCCGCATCGTGGTCGCGCCGCCGGCCGATATCCGGCGCCTGGCCGACGAAGCCTATGGCAGCGCCCTGCCCGATTTCGTGCAGACGGAAGCGAGTGACCTGGAACTGATCGAGTCGACGATTCCCGACGACTACACGCAGATCGACGAAATGGCCGGCGCCAGTCCGGTCATCAATATGGTCAATGCCGTGATCCAGCGCGCGATCCGCGATGGCGCCAGCGACATCCACATCGAGATCTCGCGCAACCGCGCCCGCATCCGGCTGCGCATCGACGGCGTGCTGTACGAAGTCATGTCGCCCCGCGTCGACCAGCACCCCGCCATCGTCTCGCGCCTGAAGGTCATGGCCAACCTCGACATCGCCGAGCGCCGCCTGCCGCAGGATGGCCGCATCCAGGTGGCGACCCAGGGCCGCACGGTGGACCTGCGTTTCTCGTCGCTGCCCGGCATCTACGGCGAAAAGGTCGTGCTGCGCGTGCTCGACAAGAACCAGTCGATCCTCGACGTCGACAAGCTCGGCATGAATGCGCATGCAGTCGGCGCGTTCAAGCGCCTGCTGGGGCGCAGCCATGGCCTGATCCTGGTCACCGGCCCCACCGGCAGCGGCAAGACCACCAGCCTGTACGCGGCGATCAGCCACCTCAAAAGCATCGAAAAGAACATCGTCACGATCGAGGACCCGGTCGAATACCAGCTCGACATCATCAACCAGAACCAGGTCAACGATGCGATCGGCTTGAGCTTCCCGAAGATCCTGAAACACGTGCTGCGCCAGGACCCGGACATCATCATGATCGGCGAAGTGCGCGACCGCCAGACCGCCGAGATCGCGGTGCAGGCGGCGCTGACCGGCCACCTGGTCTTGACCACGCTGCACACCAACGACACGCTGGGCGCGGTCTCGCGCCTGGTCGAGATGGGCGTGGAGCCGTACCTGCTGTCGTCGGCCCTGATCGGCGTGATGGCCCAGCGTCTGGTGCGGCGCGTGTGCCAGGGGTGCCGCACCAGCTACCTGGCCACGCCCGAAGCGGCGGCGGCTTACCGCTGGCGCGGTCAGGGCGACCTGCGCCTGATGCGCGGGCGCGGTTGCCCGGCCTGCTATGACTCCGGCTACAAGGGCCGCATGGGCATCTACGAGCTGCTCGAAGTCGGGCCCGACCTGCAGCGCATGATCGTGGCCAATGCCAGCAAGGACCAGCTGGCTGCGCACGTGGCCTCGACCGGCCACCATGACCTGTACGCCGACGGCATGGCGCGCGCTTTTGACGGCCACACGACGCCCGAGGAAATCGCGCGCGTCGTGCATTCGCTGTAACCGCCATGCCAATCGAACTCGACGCTACCGGCCCAGGCCCCGACCCGGCCATCAAGACCGCTCCTTCAGCCGCCTCGTGGTGGACCCTGGGCGCACGCCCGCCGGGCATGCGCGAACGGGCGCTGTTCACCGAGCGCCTGGCGCTGCTGCTCGAGACGGGCGTGCCGCTGCACACGGCGCTGCAGTCGCTGCACGACCAGACCGAGCCGGGCCAGCTGCGCACGATGATCGGGACCATCGGTGACGACATCCTGGCCGGTGAACGCTTTTCGTCGGCGCTCGGGCGCCATGCGCTGTTCCCGGGCAGCTACGTGAACCTGATCGCGGCCAGCGAGGCCGGCGGCTTCATGGCCGAGGTGCTGGTGCAGCTGGTGGAGCTGGACGAAAAAGAAGAGCGCCTGCGCGCCATGCTTGTCTCGGCCCTGTCGTATCCGGCGATCCTGCTGACGTTCTCCTTTGGGGTGGTGGTGTTCATCCTGACGTTCGTGTTTCCCAAGTTTGCCGTCATGTTCGCGTCGATCCATGACCAGTTACCGATCACCACACGCGCGCTGCTGGTGGTGAGTCAGGTGCTCACCGGCCATGCCGCGATTGTTGCGGCGCTCACGGCTGGCGCCATCGGCGCGGCCTGGGTGCTGATGCGCCAGCCCGGGGTGCGTGTCGCGATCGACCGGGCCAAGCTGCGCCTGCCGGTCATGCGCGACGTGTTCGCCAAGATCTATCTGACGCGCCTGCTGCGCGTGATGGGCATTTCGCTCGAACACGGTGTGACGATCCTGGCCACGCTCGAGGCCTGCCGCGCGGTGGTGACCAATGCCGACTTCCAGCGCTTCATCCTCGACCTCGAACGCGATGTCACCGAGGGCAAGGGCATTGCCGCCGGCTTCGAGCACAGCAATTTCGTGCCGCTGTCGGTGCGCCAGATGATCGCCACCGGCGAGGCGACCGGCACGCTGGGCCGCGTCATGACGCGCGTGGCCGATTCATATGACCGCGAACTGACGCGCCTGCTGGCGCGCCTGACGAAGATGGCGGAGCCGGTGATGCTGCTGGTGATGGGCATCCTGGTCGGCACCATTGTCAGTTCGCTCATCTTGCCGATATTTAAATTATCACGCGCTGTGCACTGAAGCGTTTCACAAAAACCACACTTTGTCACACGATTGACAAGTTAGTGCCGAATGGAAACATGCCCATGTTACCCTTCGGCATTACCTTTTTTAACCACGCAACGTCCTGTAAAGACGCTTGTTCAACTATTTAAATTTTCCATGTCGAGCTCATTCAAGCGCACTGCCGCCGCCGGTTTCACCCTGATCGAATTGCTGATTGTCGTGATTATTCTTGCAATTATTTCTGCGATTGCGATTCCGCAGTTTTCGGCGGCGACTACTGATGCACAACTTGCTTCGCTCGACACCAGTCTTGCGAATGTTCGTAATTCGATCGAGCAGTATCGCGTCCAGCACACGGGCAATGTCTACCCAGGCGCGACTGCATCGAGCGGCGCTACTTGCCCTGACAGCGGCGTTGCCGGTACTGGCGCAGCAGGAACGGACCAGGCATTGAAAGACCAGATGCAATATCCGTCGAATGCGGCAGGACAGACCTGCTCGATCGCCGGCGGCGCGTTCCGCTTCGGTCCGTACCTGCGTCAGGGTATTCCGGCCGAACCGGTCAATAACGATGCGACGCTCGTTGTCACCACGACCGGAGCGATCGCCACACCTGCGTTGGCAGGCAAGGGCTGGGCCTACGACACCAAGACCGGTCGGTTCATCATGAACAGCGCCACGCTCGATCCAAGCGGCAAGGCTTACTCCGCCCACTAAACTGCCGGGTTCCCGAACGTGTACGCACATCGCTGCGCAGCGTACACGCTGACCGAACTGATGATTGTGGTCGCGGTGCTCGCCATCGCCGCCGCCGTCGCCATGCCGACGGCGCAACCGGTGGCGGAATTTCGCGCCGATGCCGCCGCTGGCGAAGTGGTGAATGCCCTGCGCTTTGCCCGCGAGAACGCGCAGTACAGCGGCGTGCAGCGGCTGGTCGACTGCGATGCCGCAGCCAACACCATTGCGGTGTTCGCGCTCGAAACCGACAAGACCACCACGCGGGTGGCGCGCGACCCGGTTGAACACCCGTTCAACCGCGCGCCCTATCTGCTCAACCTGAACGCTGTCCCCGCCGGAAACACCATGGCCCTCGTGCGCTGCACCTTTACCTTTGAAGATAACACCAGCGCCACCGCCATCGCCTTCGATACGGCCGGCAATCCGCAGCGCGGTGTCGGCAGTGGGGTTGCCAGGGACAACCCGCTGCGCACGGGCCAGGTCGTGCTCGGCGCCGGTAATGTCGAGCGCACAATCGCCATTGACGGTACCGGTCGCATCACGGTTTCCTGACAACCTTGCCGACCATGCACGTTCTCCCATCGCGCACCAGGGCCGCCGGCATGACGCTGCTCGAAGCGGTGTTCGCCCTGCTGCTGCTGTCGGTCTGCCTGATCCCGGCCGCCAATGCGCTGCGCGGCGCCATCAACGTGCCCGCCGACAGCGCCCTCGCGGCGCGCGAACTCGATTGTGTCAGCACGCTGATGGACACCGTGCTGGCCGAACACTACGCCGATCTGCTCAGCGCCGCCGGTGCGCCTGACGCGCCGTCGGTCTATTCGACGCCCGGTGGCGCCCGCGCACCGGCGATGCCGGACCACTGCCCGGCCCTCACCGTCACCATCACCCGCTACGGCGTCGACAGCACCCGCAGGATCGGCCTGGGCGGCACCGGCGAGCATCTGCTGCGCGTGACCACGGCGCTGGCCGCCCCCGCCGGCCGCTGGCCATTGACCACGCTGGTGGCGCGATGACGATGCCCCGCCCTGCGCACGGCTACACACTGCTCGAACTGATGATCGGCCTGACCATCGCGGCGCTCGTGATGCTGCCGCTGAGCGAGATGTTGCGCGCCGGCGCCGACAGCGCGCGCTTCGTGCGTGCCGGCCTGGACCAGAACGCGGATGCCCGCTTCGTCCTCGGCCGCATCGTCGCGCAAGCCGCGAAAGCACGGCAACAAGATACCAAGAATCTCGGCAACCCTGCAGCCTACTGGCTCATGCCGCTCCAGTACACACTCACCAATGGCGCTCTGGTCGAAACCGATACGGACGCCAAGCCGGTGCGCAATTCGGTGCTCGCCACCGGCGTGCGGGCGTTCGATCTGAACGTATCGGATGTGGGCGCCGGGCGCCTCGTCCTGCGCATCGACCTCGTACTCGACCGTCCGGATTGCGACACCAGCCGCGGTCAGGACTGCAGCGTCGCGTATGCGCGTACCGTCCGACTCGGGGCAGCGCCATGATGCCGCGACGCCAGGAAGGCGCATTGCTGTTGATGGTCGCGCTGCTGCTGGCCACGCTGGCGGCGCTGGCGTTCGGCATCAACCGTGCGGGCAGCGTTGAACTGCGCTCGATCAACGACGACTATGAGGGCCGCGCTGCTGCCTACCTGGCCGAAGCGGGTGTTGCTGCTGCCAGGTGGTCGGGCCAGGTTGGCGCCTGCGTCACCCGGCCGGTCGGCCCCATTGCCCTGGGCGCCGGCACGATAACCGTGGACATCAAGAAAGAAGACATCATCGACGTCATCGCCACGGCAACCGTGAACGGGGCGACGCGCACGGTAACGCGCACCAAAATGCCCCTGTACGATTTGCGGCAGACCGAGCGCGTCGACATCTCGAACGAGACGATCGACACCACGATCGTGACACCCAGCGCCGGGCCGCTGGAAAAGGATCAGACGCTGCGCCTGGTTTCCGGCAAGTCGCACATCCTGATGAGCTGGAATCTGAGCGACATCGACGACGACGAGATGCTGGTGGTGTCAGCCACGCTGAATCTGGTGCCGACCACCATCAGCGGCGTCGTGCGCCAGGTTGCCGTGCACCGCGTCACGACGGCCTGGGACAAGGGCGCCACCTGGATCAAGGCGCGCCCGGCGTCGAACTGGAACGGCGGCGACTACACGAGCGCCGTGCTGGCCTCGGCGGACGTCGGCAGCGTCGCGGTCAACTGGGACCTGACCGGCCTGTTCGATGGTTGGGTCAGCGGGCGCTTGCCCGCCTATGGCGTCCTGCTACGCTTGGTCGAGGACGGCAAAAGTGTCAATTTCTATAGCCGCGAAACGCCCTTTGCCAACCTGCGGCCGCTGCTGCAGATCGTGCGCGCCAAGGAGTGCGGATGATCGACGTGAGCCCAACATGACATTGCGCCAACTCGTAACGACCATGCAGCACCGGCTGCGGCCATCGGCAGCGCGGCCCATTGGCGCCGACTTCGCCGCCAACCGGCTCAACCTGGTGCAGGCCGACTGGCGCGATGGCGGCTGGCGTTTGCGCGCTGCCAGTTCGCTGCCTTATCCGATGCCGCGCGACGTGCTGCTGGCCTCACCGAAGGCGCTGGTGCAATTCGTCGATGCCGCGCTGGCGCAGGCGCCGTTCCAGGGCCGCCGCGTGATTTCCGCCCTGCCCCCGGCCGACGTGCGCATCCTGCCTCTGACGGTGCATGTCGCCAGTGGCCAGACCGAGGCGCAGGCCGTGGGCCGCGCGGTGGGCGAGCAACTGGGCGAGCGGGCCGGCCAGCACGTCATCGATTATTACCAGGTGCGCGGCGCCGACATGGACGGCGGCGAACGGCAGGTGCTGGTTGCTGCCGCGCTCAAGCACCGGGTGCTCGATTATCTGGCGATGCTGGAGCACGCGCGCCTGGAGCCGGTCGCGCTCGACATCGGCCCGGCTGCCATCGGCCGCCTGCTCGCCACGCTGCACGGCAGCGACGTCGGCCAGTCAGTCGCGCTGCTCAATTTCGGCGCGGCCAAAAGCTACCTGACCGTGATCTGGGGCCGGCGCCTGATGCTCGATCGCGAGATCGCGTTTGGCGAAGACATGCTGGCCGGCGCTGTTGCAGGCGCGCTCGACCTCCAACCCGACACGGCCGCCAGCCTGCTGCGCCAGCACGGCATCGGCGCGCGCCCCGGCATGGCGGTCGACAGCCCGCACATCGAGCTGCGGCGCGCGATCCGCGCCATCCTGCACCCGGCCTGCCAGGCACTGGCCGACGAACTCGCCCACACGCAGGTGTACGTGGCCTCGCGCACGCGCGGCAGCTCGATCAGCCGCCTGTACCTCAATGGCAGCCTGGCGCGCTACCCCGATATCCAGTCCCGGATCGCCGAGCTGATCGACGTGCCGGTGCATCTGCTCGATCCGTTTGGCGCCTTCCCCGAATCGGCCAGGGACACGGCAGGCGAACCGGCGACGACATCGCTCGCGCTGGCCACCGGCCTGGCGCTGCGCGGAGGCGCGGATGGCTGATATCGACATGATCCCGCGCAGCTACCGCGACGGCGTGCGCGTGCGCCGTACGCTGCGCCGCGCCGGGGTGGCGCTGGCCGCGATCGTTCTCGGCGCGGCGGCCGGCAGCGGGGCACTGCGCTGGCAGAGCGCCGCACTGGAGCGCCGCACGGCCACGCTGCAGCAGGCGGCGAGCGCGGCGCAGACCAGTCAGGCGCAGGCGGCCACCGCCCAGGCAGCGCGCGAGCGCCTGCTGGCGCAACAGGGCCTGCTGCGCGCGCTGCGGCGCGAAGGCGAACTGGCCGCGCTGGCCGCTGCCATCGACAGCGCCCTGCCCGCGAATGCCTGGCTGACCGCCATCAATCTGCAGCGTGATCTGCAACTGGCAACGGCGACCCCGGCCACCGCTACGGCGCCAGCGCCGGCCCCGGACAGCCGGGCAACGACATTCGCTACCGGCAACGCGGATGGCGGCACGCTGGTGATGGTCAGCAGCGTCGAACTGGCCGGCCAGGCGGCCGATTACAACGGCATCACGGATTTCCTGTCGAGCCTGGGGCGCATGCCCGGCATGCATGGCGTCGAACTGCTCTCGAGCAGCGCCAATCCGTCGACGGCGGCGATTGATTTCCGCGCCGTGGTCGTGCTGGTCCCGCCGGCGGAGGCGCCATGAGCCCGAAACTGCGCGACCTGCTCGCCGCCCTGCCTGCGCGCCAGCTCAATCTCGTCGTCGGCGGCGCGATCGTCATCGCACTGCTGCTGGCATGGACGCTGGCCCTGCGCGCGCCGCTGGCGGCCTACCGGCAGCACAAGGCAACGCTGGCCGCACTGGAAGCAGCGGGCACGGCCACACCAGGCGCTGCACCGCCGTCGGCCTCCGCCGCCGCCATCACACCAGCGCCAGCGCCACCGGAGCCGCTGGCCCTGATCGCGGCGGTCAGTCACAGCGCTGCAGCGGCCGATGTGGCCGTGTTGTCGGCAGCGCAAGGCACGCAGCGCACCGTGGGCGGCGTGCGACTGCTCACGGTCGAGATCGTGGCCAGCGCCCGCTACACCGCCCTGCTGGACTGGATTGCCGCCATCGAACGGCAGCAGCCAACCGTGGGCATCCACCGACTGACCGTGGAAGCCGCCGACGATACCGACGAGCGCGCCATCACCCTGCAGCTTGTCATCCACGACACTGGAACACCACCACCATGAAACACATCTTGATGCCGATGCTGGCGCTGGTCCTTGCCGGCCTGGCAGCCAATGTGCTGGCCACGCCGCCCCGCATCGTGCGCGATCCGTTCGTCAGCCGGCTCCCGGCCAGCGCGCCACTGGCCGCTGCGGCGCCCGCACCCGCCACGCCGCCACGCCTGCGCGCGGTGGTGCTCAACGGCGCGCAGTCGCTGGCCAATCTCGACGGCAATGTCGTGGCCACCGGCGAACGTGTCGCCGGCTATACCGTGCTGCGCATCGATGCGCGCGGCGTGCTGCTGGGCCATGCCGGCAGCGAGCACCTGCTGACGATGCAGGACAAGGACGCCCAATGACCCCGCGCCACCTGCTCGTCGCCCTGTGCGCAGCCTGGGCCTGGCTCGCACTGCCCGCGACCGCGAACACTGCCGCACCAAGCGTGGTAACGAAGAGCACAACCACCGCACCGGTACCGCTGGCACCGGTAACGATGTCGTACACATTCCGCGACACGCCCATCGAAGAATTGTTCAACATGATTGCGCGCAGCGCACGCATCAATATCGTGCTGGGCAAGGGGGTCGGCGGCAACGTCTCGATCAACCTGTACGACATGACGGTGCGCGAGGCGATCGAGGCGATCGCCGAAGCCGGCGGCTTTGCGGTGACGGAACGCGCGGGTGGCTTCCTGATTTCGGACCCGAAGACCGCGCTGCCCGAGCGCGGCGCCATTCTGCAGGTGAAGGCGATGAAGGTGCGCTACGCCGACGTGACCAAGGTGGGCGCCATCCTGGCGCGCCAGATCGGCGTGCCCGGCACGGTGACCGTGCTCGACCAGACCAAGACGCTCGTGGTCGAAGCGACCGCGGCGGGCCTGGAGCGCGCAGCGCTGGTGCTGCGCGAAATCGACCGCGCGCCGCAGCAGATCCTGATCGAAGCGAAGATCCTGGAAATCACGCTCGACCAGAACGAAAACTTCGGTGTCGACTGGTCACGCGTGTTCAGCGGCGACGGCCCCGACACGGTGGGCGCGACGGGCTTTGCCACGCGCGCCGGCCCGCGCTTTTTCCTGAATCTGGTCAATGGGAATATCGAAGCCTACCTGAGCGCGCTGAGCAACAAGGGCCGCGTGCACACGCTGGCCACGCCGCGCCTGCTCGCCCTCGAGGACCAGGAAGCGAGCACGAATGTCGGCGACCAGCTGGGCTACCGCCTGACGACGACGATCAACAACGTCACGTCCGAATCGATCGAATTCCTCGACACCGGCGTGATCCTGCGCGTGACGCCGTCGGTGGACGCCGACGGACGCATCATGATGAAGATCCGGCCCGAAGTCAGCTCCGGCTCGGTATCGGCCGGCATTCCGTCGAAGAAGACGACCGAAGTGAACACGCAGCTGGTGGCCAGCGACGGGCAACCGGTGCTGATCGGCGGCCTGATCAAGCGCAGCCGCACCTACCGGCGCCTGGGTATCCCGCTGCTGTCGGATATTCCGGTAATTGGCGGCGCGTTCGGCAGCACCGACGACGGCGGCGCGGCCACCGAAACAATTGTCGTCATCACGCCGCGCATCGTGCCGTCCAGTGGCCCGGCCATCGATGGCGTTACCGAGCGCACGCTCCAGCAGGCCGAGCAGACCATGCGCACGCGCGGCGATATGCTCGATCGCAAGCTCGATACGCTCGACCGTTAAGGCCTGGCCTTTTACCTGGTCTCCCGGAGATTCACCGGTTGCACGTCGTGGATAGCATGGGCGTCGGCGCTGGTGCCAGTTTCGAACTGGCAGGTCGTCGTCTCTTGCTCAGTGAAGACGGGATAGGTGAACAGCGAGCGCTCAAAATAGTCGGAGCGCTGTAGCCACCAGCGCAAGCGCGCCTGAGGATCCGAGGACAGGGCTTTGTCGCTGGCAAGCGCTTGCTCGAAGCTTGCGCGCAATGCCGGGTCGCTTCCCATCATCCGGTCTGCCAATGGTGCCAGCAGGTGGTTGGACAAGCGCGATTCGGGCGGCAGCGCCTGGTCGAAGTAGCCTTGCGCCAGGAAGGAGTCATCACTCTCCGGCGCGAGCAGCGCAGCGGCAAGCGATCGTTGCGCCTGGTCGGCGGTGATGCGGACCGCCCCTGCCGGCAGAGTCACATTCTTGACGGCCTTGTACGGATTTGTCCGATCCTTGCCGTTGGCGAAGCCGACCACCCCGAGCGGGAGCGTGCATTGGCTGGCAAGCGCTTGCATCTGCACGCCATGGGCACGCAACGTTGCAATGATGTCCCGCTGCTCTGGCCGCACCCACCAGGCCTTGGGAAAATCCATTTCCCTGGTCGCGCGTACACCGTACACGGGCAAACCGATGTCGACTGGCTCTCCGGTCCAGCGCAACTCGCGTGCGCCGGAGGCCTTCGAGTCGTAGGTGTCGTAGCGATACCCCTTGAAGTCGCGTGTCGCCAGCGGTTCCGGGTCACGCTCCCACCCTGTCATCAGCCGCGCCGGACGTGCGGCCCGGTCTTGCGACTTGGCCTGCGCAATCCGTGCATGGTCGCGGGCGACGGTCCTGATCGATTGTTCCAGCAGCACATAGGTACCGAGCACGCGGCGCTTGTACGGCTTCATCGCATGATTCTCGACCAGCACCGTCGGAATGCCGGCAAAATCGCCATAGCCCGTCGAATAGCGCGGCCCCTCGGCGCTGATGCGCAGCCCCTTGTCCGGCTGGTCTTCATCGATCCAGCTGGGATAGACACCCGGCACATGCCCTTGTGCGACCAGCGCCGCGTCGACAGCCGTGGTGTAGTCGTTCATGAGCCACGCGGCGGTCGCGCGCGAGCGGGCATAACTGCCCCAGCCGGCGAACGTGTACGTGGTGTCGTACTGGTAATCGGTGCCGTCACTGACATGCACGTCGATGTACAGCGCCGGATTGAAGCGCTGCAGCAGTGCGACCACGGCGGCGATCTCGGGCGACTGCAGCCTCGCGTAGTCGCGGTTCAGATCGAGACCCTGCGCATTGGTGCGCGCCCCCTTGATCCGCAGCCCGCGCATATTGGGGCGACCGAACGGGCTGGTGTTTTCATGCGCGTCGACATTCAGGATCGGAATGAAGACGATGTCGACCCGGTCGAGCAGATCATCGCGGCCGCGAAACGCGATGTCGCGCAGCAGCATCAGGCCCGCATCCTTGCCGTCGATTTCGCCGGCATGGATGCCCGCCTGGATCATGACCACCGGCTTGCCGGCGCCGGGTTTCTTCGCCAGCGCGTAGACCAGTTCGCGGCCCTGGTAGCTCTTGCCGAACGTGTGCAGCGAGAGCAGATCGGACTTCGCATCCATGGCACGCAGATAGCCAAGCGTGCTGGCAGCGTCAGGGGAATCCTGAAAATCCGATTTCTCGGCCGGCGTGATCCACGGGTCGTTCGGGGCGGCGACCAGTTGTTCGCTGGCGCCGGTCCATGGCGCGGCGGGCGGCAGCAGTGACGGTTCTGCGGTGCTGGCCGATGCCGCAAGCGACATCAGCAGAAAGGGTGTGGAGAAAATTGATGGGAACGTCGGCAACTTGCATCCTTTGACTGGGGATGCCAGTGCCTGCACGGCGTCGGCAGGACTGGCTGGTGAGTCCGGCGAACGGAAGCATCGTTTGCGGGCAAACGATAATGATAATGGATTATCAAAAAGGCTGCCCGACGATCCCTGTTGCTGCCACAGGACTTGCCTTACACCTGCATGTTCATGATGTCCTGATAGGCAGAAATCATCTTGTTGCGTACCTGCACAGTCGCCTGGAACGCGATGCTCGATTTTTGCATCGCCACCATCGTGTCCGACAGGCTGACCGTATCGTCGCCCATCGTGAAGCGCTTGCTCAGGGCCTGCGCCTCGGCCGAACGGTCGCTCACGCCCTGCAGCGTGCTGTGCAGGGCTTCCGCAAAATCGAGCTTGACCGTGGGTTTGCCCCCGATCGCGCTCGCGCCGCCCAGGCCATTGGCCACCTCGGGCGCCGCCGACGCTTTGGTCGCTGCCGCCTTGAGCTGCTCCATCATGGCCTGGATCCGGCTTGTATCAATCCCGCCGATGCCGCCAATACTCATCTTGCCCTCCGCTTGTGTTCGCTTTGCAGAAAACTCTACAAATGCACTCAGGGAAGCAGAATAGCAGCGCAAAAGCGAATTTGACCTGCGAATCAGGCCCGTAAACGCCCGCTATTTCGGGGTTTGAATGTTGCCCGGTGGCTCCATAATGCGTGCTGTCCCCACCCATTTTGACCAGGCCCCTCCACCATGGCAGCAACTGCTGAAAACCTTATCGACACGCCACCAGGCACGCCGGCCCCCGCTACCCCGTCGTTTTTCCAGACGACCATGGGCAAGCGCGTTGCCGTGGGTGGTGGTGTCGCGCTCATTCTGGCGTTGATGATTGCGGTCTGGATGTGGAGCCAGGCGCCGGAGTACCGGGTCCTGTTCGCCAATTACAGCGACCGCGATGGCGGCGCCATTACCGCGTCGCTCGACCAGATGGGTGTGCAGTACAAGTTTTCGGAAGGCGGCAACGCGATCCTCGTGCCGGCCGAACATATCCACGATCTGCGCCTGAAGCTTGCGGCGCAGGGCTTGCCGAAAGGCGGCAACGTCGGCTTCGAGCTGATGGAGAACCAGAAGCTGGGCGTGTCGCAATTCCTGGAACAAGTCAATTACCAGCGCTCGCTCGAAGGCGAGCTGGCGCGTTCGATCCAGTCGCTGGGGTCGGTGGCCGCGGCGCGCGTCCACCTGGCGCTGCCAAAACCATCCGTCTTCGTGCGCGACCAGCAAAAGCCGACCGCGTCCGTGCTGCTGAACCTGCAGCCGGGTCGCGCGCTCGATCCGGGCCAGGTCAGCGCCATCGTCCACCTGGTCGCGTCGAGCGTGCCGGAACTCACCACAGGTAACGTCACCGTCGTCGACCAGAACGGCGCGCTGCTGTCCGATACCAGCAACAAGGGCGCGGGCGGCAAGTCGCTCGATCCGACCCAGCTCAAGTACGTCGACCAGGTCCAGCAGAACATCATCAAGCAGGTCGAGTCGATCATCAAGCCGCTCGTCGGCGAAGGCAATGTGCGCGCCGAAGCCACCGCCGAAGTGGACTTCGCCCAGGTCGATACGGCGGCTGAAATGTACAAGCCGAATTCGCCACCGGAGCCGCAGGCGATCCGCAGCACGCAGAGTTCGGAAGTCGTCGGCGCGGGCGGCGCGGCATCCGGCGTGCCGGGCGCGCTGTCGAACCAGCCGCCAGGCGTGAACACGGCGCCGATCCAGGGCGCGCCGCCGGCCGAAGCAGCCGCACCGAGCGCCCCGACCAGCAAGAACTCGACCACGAATTACGAAGTCGACAAGACCATCCGCTACGAGCAGCGTCCGATGGGCGGCATCAAGCGCCTGACGGTCGGCGTGGTCGTGAATCACCGCCGCATCGTCGACCCGGCCACCGGCAAGGTCACCGTGCGTCCGCTGGCCGCGGCCGAAGTGGCCCAGATCAATGAGCTGGTCAAGCAGGCGATGGGCTACAACCAGGCCCGCGGCGACACGCTGAACGTGACCAACGCGCCGTTCGACGGCGTGGACAAACCGGCCGAGGCGGTGGTAGAACCGACCTGGTGGAGCGATCCGGCGAACTTCCCGCTGTTCAAGGACCTGGCCCGCTATGCCTTCGTGGCTGCCGTGATCGCCTTCCTGTACTTCCGCTTCCTGCGTCCGCTGCTGCGCCCGGCCATCAAGAAGTTCGACGAAGCCACCGCCGTGCCGGAAGAGCCAAAGGAAGAAGAAAAGGACGAGGACGCCGAAGAAGAAGTCGCCGACACGCCGGCCGAAGAAGCGATCAAGGAAGAAGAAAAGATACGTCAGGACATGGGTTACCGCGCCAACCTGAAAATGGCGCAAGAGCTGGCAAACAAGGATCCGCGCATCGTCGCCAACGTGATCAAAGGATGGTTGGGTTCAAATGAGTGATAAAGACAAAGACAATACCAACAAGGCCGCCATCCTGATGCTGGCCCTGGGTGAATCCGAAGCGTCGGAGGTGATGAAGTTTCTGGGCCCGCGCGAAGTGCTCAAGCTGGGCGCCGCGATGGCGCAGATGAAGGCGGTGCAGCACGAACAGGTGGTCACGGTGCTCGAAGACTTCGTTACCGAAACCAATCTGCACTCGACCGTGGGCCTGGATTCGGACGAGTACATCCGCCAGGTGCTGACCAAGGCGCTGGGCGACGACAAGGCGGCCGTGCTGCTCAACCGTATTCTCGGCGGCAAGGACGCGTCGGGCATCGAAAGCCTGAAGTGGATGGACTCGGTGTCGGTCGCCGAGCTCATCCGCAACGAGCACCCGCAGATCATCGCCACGATCCTGGTCCACCTCGAGCGCGACCAGGCCTGTGAAATTCTGGCAAACTTTACGGAACGGTTGCGTAACGACGTGGTGCTGCGCATCGCAACGCTCGACGGCGTGCAGCCGGCGGCGCTGCGCGAACTGAACGACGTGCTGACCAAGCTGTTGTCGGGCAATGAGCACATCAAGAAGTCGTCGCTGGGCGGTGTGCGTACGGCGGCCGAGATCTTGAACTTCATGAGCGGCGAGCAGGAATCGGCCGTGATGGACAACATCAAGAACTACGACAACGACATGGCGCAGAAGATCATGGACGAGATGTTCGTGTTCGACAATATTATCGATATCGACGATCGTGGTATCCAGTTGCTGCTGCGTGAAGTACAGTCCGACATGCTGATCATTGCGCTCAAGGGCGCCTCGCAGGATCTGCGCGAGAAGGTGTTCAAGAATATGTCGCAGCGTGCCAGCGAAATGATGCGCGAAGACCTGGAGTCGAAAGGTCCGGTGCGCTTGTCTGAAGTGGAATCCCAGCAGAAGCAGATTCTGCAGATCGTGCGGCGACTGTCCGATGAAGGCCAGATCGTCCTGGGTGGTAAAGGAGAGGATTCGTTCGTCTGATGGCAATTTCAAAAGAACAGCAGAGCGCCTACCAGCGCTGGGAAATGGCCTCGTTTGGCGACGAGCGCCCCAGCACGCTTGCCCGGCGCGCTGCTGAGCAGCCATCCGCCCCCGCAGCATCGGCGGGCGTATCGCTGAACAGCCTCGGCCTCGGCCTGCCGCCGAATGTCATGCTGCCCAGCGTCGAAGAACTCGAGGCGATGCGCGAGGCGGCGCGCCAGGAAGGCTTCGCGCAGGGCCTGGACGAAGGCCGCGTGCAGGGCCGCGCCGACGGCCAAGCTGAAGGCCGCGCCGAAGGGTATGCCGAAGGTTTTGCTGCCGGTAGCGCCGAGGGTGAGCAAGCCGCCAAAGAAGAACTAGAGCAATTGCGCACGGTTGCCGCCAGCTTCGGCAATGCCGTGGCGCAGGCCGACGAAACGATCGCCAGGGATGTGCTCGACCTGGCGCTGCGCCTGGCGCGCGGCATGGTGCGCACTGGCCTGGACGTGCGGCCCGAGCTCATCATGTCGGTGGTGCGCGACGCCATCAACCAGTTGCCGATCCTGCAGCAGCCCGCCCTTCTGATGCTCAATCCGCAGGATGCCGAACTGGTACGCCATGGCATGGCCGAAGAACTGGCCACCGGCGGCTGGCGCATCATCGAGAATGCCACCATCGCGCGCGGCGGCTGCCGGGTGGAGACGGCCAGCAACCAGATCGATGCCCAGGTCGAGGCCCGCTGGCAACGCCTGACCCACGCGCTGGCCGCCAACGTCGACTGGCTAAGCCCGTAACATGGACGACCACACCACCCCGCAACCGCCCCAGGCATCCTCGCACGACCGCCACACGGCGCGCTGGAAAGCGTATATCCGCGACTGCGACACGCTCGTCAGCTTTGCCGAACCGCTGCAGATTTCGGGGCGCGTCACGCGCGTGGCGGGCCTGGTCATGGAATGCGTTGGCCTGCGGCTGGCCGTGGGCGCGGCCTGCACGATCCCCACCGCCAGCGGCCAGATCGAGGCCGAAGTGGTCGGGTTCGAGGGCGAGCGCCTGTTTTTGATGCCGCAAAGCGACACCGAAGGCGTCGTGCCCGGCTCGCGCGTGTTCCCCGTCGAAAGCGTGCTTCCGCCACCGGGCAGCGTGCCGCACGGGCGGCGCCGGCCGCAAGACCGCGCACGCCACCTGCCGGTGGGCATCCAGCTGCTGGGCCGCGTCGTCGATGGCGCCGGCCGGCCGCTCGATGGCCTGGGCCCGCTCGGCACGTCCGACATGGCGCCGCTGAACGCCCGCCCCGTCAATCCGCTCGACCGCGCGCCGATCAAGGACACGCTCGACGTCGGCGTGCGCGCCATCAATTCGATGCTGACGGTCGGCCGCGGCCAACGCCTGGGCCTGTTCGCCGGTACCGGTGTCGGTAAATCGGTCCTGCTCGGCATGATCGCGCGCTACACCGAGGCCGAAATCATCGTCGTTGGCCTGATCGGCGAACGGGGCCGCGAGGTCAAGGAATTCATCGACCAGATCCTGGGCCCGGAAGGTCGCGCACGCTCGGCCGTGGTGGCCGCGCCGGCCGACTCGCCGCCCCTCTTGCGCCTGCAGGGCGCGGCCTACGCCACCGCCATTGCCGAGTACTTCCGCGACCAGGGCAAGAATGTCATGCTGATCATGGATTCGCTGACCCGCTACGCGATGGCGCAGCGTGAAATCGCGCTGGCCATCGGCGAGCCGCCGGCGACCAAGGGTTATCCGCCATCCGTGTTCGCCAAGCTGCCGGTGCTGGTCGAACGGGCCGGCAACGGCCTCGAAGGCGGCGGCTCGATCACGGCGTTTTATACCGTGCTGTCCGAGGGCGACGACCAGCAGGATCCGATCGCCGATGCCGCGCGCGGTATTCTCGACGGCCACATCGTGCTCAACCGCCACCTGGCCGAAGCCGGTCACTACCCGGCGATCGACATCGAACAATCGATTTCGCGCGCCATGCACTCGATCACCACGCACGAGCACCAGCTGGCGGCGCGCAAGCTCAAGCAGCTGTACTCGCGCTACCAGCGCTCGCGCGACCTGATCAGTGTGGGCGCGTACGCGGCCGGCAGCGATCCGGTGCTCGACATGGCGATTGCCAAGAACACCGAGATCGAGGAATTCCTGTGCCAGGAAATCCACGACAACGCGTCGCTTCCCGAGAGCTTGGGGCGATTGACCACGTTATTCTAGTGATTGCGGGCAACGTCATGCCGGTAGAATGTGATTCACCATGGCACAAGCTTCCGCTCTCGAAACACTGATCGACCTGGCGCAACGCGATTCCGACGCGGCCGCCAAGCGGCTCGGTGCGGCCCTGAAACTGGTCGAGGACGCCGAACAGAAGCTGGCCATGCTGGTCGGCTACCGCGACGAATACGCGCGCAAGCTCGACACTGCCCAGATGGACGGCATCACCCCTTTCGCGTACCACAACTTCGTTGCCTTCATTGGCAAGCTGGACCACGCATTGAGTGGCCAGCGCGAGGTGCTCAAACACGCGCAGAACAAGGCGACGTTCGAGCGCACGACCTGGCAGGAAAGCGAGCGCAAGCGCCTGTCCTACCGCACGCTGAACGAACGTGCGGCAAGTGAAGCACTCAAGGTCGAGAACAAGCGCGACCAGAAGCAGATGGATGACCACGCAGCCCGTGGCGCCCGTTACAAACAACGCTGAACCAACGTCGATAGTCGAGTCCACCATGACGATGCAGACCAATACCCTCCCGTTTCAGATCACCGGCGCCAACGCCACGGCGCAGCGTCCGGCCATGCCCGATCGCCTGGCCGACGCAGCACGCAGCAGCGGCACTGGCGGATTCAGCGCCACGCTGAACCGTGAAATGGCCACGCGCCAGCCCGCTGCGCCGCCGCCACCAGCGGCGCAACCGAAACCGGCGCCAGGACCAAAACCGGCGGCCCCCGACAAGCAGACCAACCGCGAGCCGGTGCGTGAAGGCCCGACCCGGTCGACCATCCGCCCTCCAATGCATGACGGCGACGCCAAGTCCACACAAGCGGCCAGCAGCAGCACGGCGGACGCGGCAAGCGATGCCGATGACGCTGCGGCAGCAGAAGCGGCCGCGGCCGCGGCAGCAGCGGCAGCCACCACGCCGGTGACGGACATGCTGGCCTTCATGGCCAGCCTGAGCCAGCCGGCCAGCACCGCCGCCACCGTGAGCACGGACACCGCCGCAGCCGACACCGCCACGCCAGGCGACGCCCAACTGACGGCGCTCGAAACGGCGCTCGACAATATGCAAACCATGGCCGCCGGCGCGACCGTCACCCCTGACGCAGCCGACGCCACCGACGCCAGCACCAGCGGCACCAGCAAGGGCCAGGCACCCGCCAGCGGCGTGCAGCAGGCACCCGCCGAACTGCGCACCACGCAGGCGCCTGGCGCCGCGCTGCCACAGGGCGAGCAGGCTGTCGGCCAGTTCCAGGCCCAGCTGCGCGATACACAGCAACAGCAGCAGCAATTGCCGGTGGCCGAAGAAGCGCCGGCCCCGCTGGCCACATTGCAGGCCCAGGCGGCCAAGGTCGATGCCACGGGCAATCCGGCGATGCCGGGCGACCGCATCCCGGCGCGCCTGGGCACCCAGGCCTGGGACAACCAGGTCAGCCAGCGCATCGTGTACATGGTCGGCAAGGAACAAGCGGCCACGCTGACGCTCAATCCGCCCGACCTGGGCCCGGTGCAGATTGTGCTGAACGTGACCAACGACCAGGCCACCGTGGCCTTCTCGTCCGACCAGCTCGACGTGCGCCAGGCGCTTGAAAACGCCCTGCCCCGCCTGCGCGAAATGATGAGCGAAAGCGGCATCGCGCTGGGCAATGCCACGGTCGATGCCAACGTGCCCGACCAGCGCCAGCAGCAACAGGACAGTGACCGCCGCGCGCAGGGCGGCCAGCGCGGCGCCGGTGGCCTGACGGGCGATGGCCAGGATGCCGCACCGGCCGTGAACGAGGTCGCGCCGCGCACGCGTACCGTGTCGATCGGCGACCGTGGCATGGTCGATCTGTTCGCCTGATGCAGCACGGCTGTCCCGGGGGCGGCCACACGGCCGCCCTTTTCTATTCTGTCATCGCGCCTCAGCAACAATCACACGGATTACCACGGCTTCCCCCCTCTTTTCGAGGCTTGCCAGGACGCATCTTTCCGCGACAATGCCATAATGACGAACCCTCACCAACCAGCGGCAAAGACACATCTTGAAAGCGAATCCGAAAATGAAAGCTGATCCGAAAGCGGACACCGCAGCGGCACCTTCCGGCTCGAAGAAAAAGCTGATCATCATGATCCTCGCCGCCGTGCTGGTGCTGGGCGCAGGCGCCGGTGCGGGCTGGTACTTCACGCAGGGCGCCGCCGCCCATGGCGAAGAAGAAGACGCGCCAGCCAAAGAGCACAAGAAAAAGAAAAAGAAGAACCCGGACGCAAAAGCCGAGTACGTGCCGATCGAATCGTTCACCGTGAACCTGCAACCGGAAAACGGCGAACAGTATTTGCAAGTACAGTTCACGCTGCAAGTGGCGGGTCCCGAGCAGGCCACGCTGGTCAAGGACAATATGGCGATCGTGCGCAACCGCATGCTGCTGCTGCTGTCGAGCAAAAAAGCATCCGAGATCAGCACCGTCGAGGGCAAGCAGCAGCTCGCCACCGAGATCCAGAAAGCCATTACCGAACCCTTCGAGAAAGATGGCGACGAACAGGAAGTGTCCGACGTATTATTCACCTCGTTCATCATCCAGTAAATCCAGACAAACATGGCCGATAATTTCCTCTCCCAGGAAGAAGTCGATGCCCTCTTAAAAGGGGTCAACGGCGATCAGGACGACATCTCGGCGCCTGAAGACACCTCGGGGGTCCGCACCTATAACCTGGCAACGCAGGAGCGCATCGTGCGCGGCCGCATGCCGACGCTCGAGATCATCAACGAGCGCTTCGCCAGGTATTTGCGGATTGGGTTGTTCAACTTTTTGCGCCGCAGCGCCGAAGTGTCGGTCGGCTCGGTGCGGGTGTCAAAATACAGCGAGTTCATCCGCAACCTCGTGGTCCCGACCAACCTGAACCTGGTGCACATGAAGCCGCTGCGCGGCACGGCGCTGATGGTGCTCGATCCGGGCCTCGTGTTCCTGCTGGTGGACAACCTGTTCGGTGGCGACGGGCGCTTCCACACCCGCGTCGAGGGCCGCGATTTTACCCAGACCGAGCAGCGCATCATCATGCGCATCCTCGACATCATCTTCGAGGCGTATGCCAAGTCATGGGAGCCGGTGTTCCCGGTCGAATTCGAGTTCATCCGTTCCGAGATGAACACGCAGTTCGCCAACATCGCCACGCCGAACGAAGTGGTGGTGTCGTGCACCTTCACGGTCGAGCTGGGCTCGGTGTCGGGCCAGATCCACTTCTGCATGCCGTATTCGATGATCGAGCCGATCCGCGATGCACTGACCTCGAGCCTGCAGGGCGAAGCGCTCGAAGTCGACAAGCGCTGGGTGCGCCTGATGACGCAGCAGATCCAGGTCGCCGAAGTCGAGCTGGTCGCGGTGCTGGGCCATGGCAAGGCCAACTTCGACGAAATCCTCAACATGAAGATTGGCGACGTGATCCCGATCGTGGTGCCCGAGATGGTGCAGGCCACGGTCGACGGCGTCCCCGTGATGGACTGCAGCTACGGCGTCTTCAGCGGGCAATATGCGCTGAAGGTCGAGAAGCTGCTCGCCAATAGCGACACATTCAACAAGTAATTGGTATATTGGCAAGGCGCATCGCGCTGGCCGTACAGGAGAACACCATGTCCGACAATCAGGAAGACCAGGAACACATCGACGACGATTGGGGCGCCGCCATTGCCGAACAGGCCGCGGCCGAAGCGGCAGCACTCGAACGCCAGACGTCCGCCGCAGCCGCCGCACCGGTGGCCTCTGCAGCCGTGTTCAAGGATTTTTCGAACAAGGGCGCGCGCAACGAAACGCCGAACGATATCGACTTCATCCTCGACATCCCGGTGCAACTGACGGTCGAACTGGGCCGCACCAAGATCGCCATCAAGAACCTGCTGCAACTGGCGCAGGGTTCGGTGGTCGAGCTCGACGGCCTGGCGGGTGAACCGATGGACGTGCTCGTCAACGGTTGCCTGATCGCCCAGGGCGAGGTGGTGGTCGTGAACGACAAATTCGGTATCCGCCTCACCGACATCATCACGCCATCAGAGCGGATTCGCAAACTCAATAAATGACCGCACGCCGCGCCGCCAGCTATTTCACGACCATTGCGGCGCTGCTGCTGGCAGCGCCGCTCGCGCTGGCGCAGCAGGCGGCGCCAGCCACGGATACCACCACCGGCCGGGCGCCCGCCCCTGCTGTGCCGGCGCCGGCCACCGTGCCCGCCACGACCGCGCCACCGGTTGCCGCGCTGCCGGGCGATGCTGCGGCACTGCCGGGCAATGCTGCGGTGCCTGCAGAAGCTGCTGCAGCGGCAGTGACGGCGGCCACGCCGGCGCCATCCACCACGACCACCGCCCCCGCCATCACGCCGATGCGCCCGCCGCCGCAAGTCGCGCTGCCGGCCTCGAGCGGCTCCGGCGCGGCCGGCCTGCTGCAAACGATTTTCGCGCTGCTGCTCGTGCTGGGCCTGTTGATCGGCCTGGCCTGGCTGCTCAAGCGCTACGGCCCCAAGCCGGGCGGCGGCCTGGCCAACCTGCGCGTGGTCGGTGCGCTCAATATCGGCGGGCGCGAACGCATCATGGTGGTCGAAGTGGGCGATCAGTGGATCGTCGTCGGCGCCGCCCCGGGCCGCGTCAACGCGCTGCACACGATGCCGCGCCAGGACGTGGATTTGGGCGCGGGCGCCGCACAAGGCAGCATCCCGGCCACACGCTTTGCCGACTGGCTCAAGAATACGATGGACAAACGCAATGCGTCATAAACACCTGTGGCTGGCCGCTGGCCTGGCCCTGCTGCCGCTGATCGCGGCGGCGCAGCCCGGCATCCCGGCGTTCCAGAGCAGCCCGGCGGCCAACGGCGGCACCGCGTATTCGCTGCCGGTGCAGACGCTGCTGCTGCTGACCTCGCTCACCTTTTTGCCCGCTGCGCTGTTGATGATGACGAGCTTCACGCGCATCATCATCGTGCTCTCGCTGCTGCGCCAGGCGCTCGGTACCCAGACCGCGCCACCGAACCAGGTGATGGTCGGGCTGGCGTTGTTTTTGACCTTTTTCGTGATGGGGCCGACCTTCGACCGCATCTACAGCGAAGCGTATCTGCCGCTGCAGAACAACCAGATCCAGATGACCGAGGCCATGAACCGGGGCGCCGTGCCGCTCAAGGAATTCATGATCAAGCAGACGCGCGAATCCGACCTGGCGCTGTTCGTCAAGATTTCGCGCTCGCCGGCGCTGCAGGGCCCTGAAGACATTCCGCTGCGCGTCTTGATTCCCGCGTTCGTCACGAGTGAACTCAAGACGGCGTTCCAGATCGGCTTTGCGATCTTCATCCCGTTCTTGATCATCGACATGGTGGTCGCGTCGGTCCTGATGGCGATGGGCATGATGATGATGTCCCCGGCCGTCATCGCGCTGCCGTTCAAGCTGATGCTGTTCGTGCTGGTCGACGGCTGGCAACTTCTGCTGGGCTCGCTGGCCCAGAGCTTCTACTAGAGGACGCCGCGCGATGACTCCCGAGAGCGTAATGACGATGGGCCGCACGGCCATGGAAGTGACCCTGATGGTCTCGGCCCCACTGCTGCTGGTGGCGCTGATCGTCGGCCTGGTCATCAGTATTTTCCAGGCCGCGACCCAGATCAACGAGGCCACGCTGTCGTTCATCCCGAAGCTGGTCGGCGTGTTCGTCACGCTGGTGGTGGCCGGACCGTGGATGCTGTCGGTGATGCTGGACTATATGCGCCAGGTGTTCACGGGTATTCCCGGCCTGATCGGCTAAGGCCCGCGTGCGCACGCCCGGAAGCGCCCGATGCTGACGCTGACCTCGGCGGAAATGAATGCCTGGATCGCCGGACTGCTGTGGCCCCTGTCGCGCATTCTCGGCCTGATCGCCGCCGCCCCGCTGTTCGGCAATGCCAGCGTGCCGGTGCGTGCCAAGCTCGCGCTGGGCATCCTGCTGGCGATCGTCATCGCCCCCCTCGTGCCGGCCGTGCCGGCGGCCGACCCGACCTCGTGGGCGGGCCTCCTTATCCTGACCAAGGAAATGATCATCGGACTGGCGATGGGCTTTGCCATGCGCATCGTGTTTGCCGCCATTGAATATGCCGGTGAAGTCTCGAGCCAGACGATGGGGCTGGGTTTCGCGATGTTCTTCGACCCCAGCACGCGCGGGCGCTCGTCCGCCATCAGCCAGTTCATGGCGCTGGTCGCGACGATGGCCTTCCTGGCCGTGAACGGCCACCTGATCCTGCTCGAGGCGCTGGCCGAAAGCTTCATCACGATGCCGATTACCGACACCCCATTTTCATCGAACACCGCGCTGGAACTGGTGCGCTGGGGCGGCCGCATCTTCTCGGCCGGGCTGCAGATCGCCATGCCGATCATCGCCGCGCTCTTGATCACGCAGGTTGCCCTTGGCATCCTGACCCGCGCCGCGCCCCAGCTGAACATCTTCGGCATCGGCTTTCCGATCACGCTGGGCGTGGGCTTTTTGACGCTGAGCCTGGTGCTGCCGTACCTTGGCGCGCCGATCGTCAACCTGTTCAATCAGGGCATTGAAGTGAGCAGATCATTGCCTCGTGCGAGCAATCCGCAACCAGGGACGGCGGGTGCGCAGCCGGTGGCCAGGCCGGTGGTACCAGCGCCGGGGTAATCGAGCCCGCGCACTGCGTTACAATGAGAATCATTCTCATCCTTCATCAAGCGCATGGCCACTCCTGCTGCCGTTCCGACTTCCTTCCCGCGCCGCCGCATCCTCGGCGCCGCTGCCGCACTAACCGCCATGGCTACTCCATTGGCACATGCCGCAGCTGCGTGGCAACCCGCCACACTGCAGCAGGCCCGGCAACTCGACATCACGTCGCCCATCACCGGCCAGACCTACCGCATCTTCGTCAGCATCCCCACCACCCCGCCCCCACCCGCTGGCTACCCGGTCATCTACGCACTGGACGGCAACGCGACCTTCCCGACGCTGGCAGTGATGGCGCGCACGATCCTGCCGCGGGGCGCTGCGCTGCCCGTCGTCGTCGGCATCGGCTATCCGGGCGAGTTCGATTATGGAATGGGGCGCGGTCGCGACTACACGCCGCCCTCGGGCGCGGACGGCCCCGCGAAGGAAGGCGGCGCCGACCTGTTCCTCGACTTTATTGAACGCGAACTGAAACCGCTGATCGCAACGCTGGCGCCGCTCGATCCGGCGCGCCAGGCGCTGTATGGCCATTCATATGGCGGCCTGTGCACATTGCACGCGCTGTTCACGCGCCCGGCAATGTTCCAGACTTATCTGGCGGCCAGTCCATCGATCTGGTACCGCGACCGCGTGGTGCTGGGCGGGATGGACGGCTTCAGCCAGCGCGTTGCTGCGCTGCCGTCGAAACCGTCGCTGATGCTGGCCGTGGGCGAGCTGGAACAACCGTCAATCGCAAACGGCCCGCCGCAGGGCCGTGACGCCATTGCCGCCGCGCGCCGCATGGTGGACAACGCGCGCGAACTGGGCGAGCGACTGCAAAAGACTCCTACTCTGGCGCGTGTGCAGTTCCACCTGCTGGCGCACGAAAACCATGGTTCGGCAACCTTCCCGGCGATGGCGCGTGGCCTCGAGTTTTTCCTCGTTTGAATCAGGGAAAGTGTCTGACCGGATACGCAACGCTTCGCCTTACAAGAGCGCGAGCGACTCACCCATACGGCGTATAGGCAAAGCCATTGCCGATGACGTCTGCCAGTTGCGCTCGATTTTCCATGCTCTCGGCGAATTCAATGAGTACGTCCGCGCGACTGGTGCCATGGTCCAGCGCATCATTCCAGAATGCCACACCGGATGCTTCGCCGTCGCGATGCAGTACGTTGTCATACAGCGCGTCGATGAAGGCCATATTGCTGGTATTGGCGCCATACAGGTCGGTGAACTCCGCGCTGTCGATGAAGCTCTGCGAGATCGCCGTCAACGTCTGGCCCGCGTCGCTGACCGCTAGCCAGAAACCGAAACCGATCTTGTCGGGTGTACGGTCAAACGCGGCCTGGTACAGGCGGTAAACCTGGCCCAGGTTGCCCGTCATGGACAGCGCCAGCGCGTCCTTGCTTTCAGTGAACAGGGCACGTTCGATACTGACCAGTTCGATCGTCTGTCCGGCAAAGGGACCCGGGACGGTATAGCCGGTCGCGGTCTTGGTGAGCGTGAAGTCGGATGGCGTTTTGAAAAAGACCGCCGTGTCGCGCGTGTTCGCATCGGTGCCGGCCACACGACCGCCAATGCCCAAGCCGGCAAGTGCGGTGTCGCCATTACGCAGCGTGTTGACCTCGAATGGTCCCACAAGTCGCCCATTCTCGTAAAAGTTGCCGGCGGAATCGGCGATGCTGCCGGGGCTAAATCCCAGCGCATAGCTGCGCACCGACAGCACGTGACCTGGGATAAATGTGACCGTGTTGCCGCTGATCGTCACCGCAGGGTCGGACAGGTCGAACGAGTCGAGCGTCATCGACAAGTTCCCGGTCAGCAGCGAGAGCCTGCCGCCGTACGCCTGGATCGCTTCATCAAACACAATCGTGACAGGCCCGTCGACGGTTGCGCTGACCGACACCACCCTCGGCGCTGTCGTGTCAGGGAACGTGGCTGCAGAACCCGTTGCGACGACGCGTTCAGCGGTGGGGGCATTGGCAAGCAGACTGTCGGTGTGCATGAGCGTGACCAATGGGTCGGGAAAGGATCAGTATAGCCCGATGGAAGCCACATCAAGATAACCGGAAAGCATAAAATCACGCCGGACTCCGGGCATGGCGCGTGGCCTTGAATGTTCTCTCACCTGACGCAAAGCGTAAAAAAATACCAATTAATTGTGCAGTAGTGCGACTTAGCCAACCAACAATATTGCCAAGACCCTGCTAGCCTGACGATCCCGGTGCCTCGCTGCGCCAGCCGCCGACCCACTCATGGGCACGAACGACAATGACCCTTTCCAGACCTCTCAAAATTACCGGCTGGATCTTGCTGGCCATCACCGTGGCAGTGATCCTGTTCCTCATGCTGTTCGACTGGAACATGCTGCGTCCCTATATCAACCGCAAGGTGTCGGAAACGACCGGGCGTGAATTCGCCATCCGCGGTGATCTGGACGTCAAGTTCCAGCGTGATCGCAACGGTGAAACGGGCTGGCGGCGCTTCGTGCCGCAGCCGCATATCACGGCCGACAATGTCTACATGAGCAACCCTGCCTGGAGCACGGTCGGCAAGCAGATGGCCGCCGCCCAGCGCATCGAGGCCGGCGTACGCATCCTGCCGCTGCTGACCAGGGATGTCGTGATCACCGACCTGCGCCTGGCCAATCCGGACATCGCTGTCCAGCGCCGTGCCGATGGCAGCAATTCGTGGACGTTCAAGGACAACGGCCCCTCCGAATGGAAGGTCGATCTGCAGCGCCTGGCCTTCGACAGCGCCAAGGTGCGCTACGTCGACGAACCGATGAGCCTGGACCTGCGCGCCACGGCCGATTCGATCAAGGGCGGCGAAACCGCCTCCACGGCGCAAGGCGTGCCGCCGTATGGCCTGGCATTCAAGCTGACCGGTACCTATAACAAGGCGAAGATCACCGGTGGCGGCAAGGCCGGCGCCGTGCTCTCGCTCACGGGCGACAACACCAGCTTCCCGATCGAAGCCGAAGCCACGGCCGGCGAAAACAAGCTTGGCCTGCGCGGCATCATCCGCGATCCGCGTTCGCTGTCGGGCTTTGCCCTGCAGATGCAACTGGCCGGCGCCAGCATGGCCGACCTGTACGGGCTGACTGGCGTGCTGCTGCCGGAAACCCCGCCGTATGCCACCAAGGGCACCTTGCTGGGCAAGAAAGACGGCGACTTCTGGACGTTCACCTATAAAGACTTCACCGGCAAGGTCGGCGCCAGCGATATCGCTGGCACGCTCGCCTACGCCCAGCGCAAGCCGCGGCCGCTGCTGACCGGCGCGCTGACATCGAAGCAACTGCGCCTGGCCGACCTGGGTCCGACCGTGGGCGCCGATACCGGCGAAGGCACCAAGGCCGCCGGCAAGGTCACGGCGCCGGCGCCGGGCAAGGCCCTGCCTGTGGACCAGTTCAACACGGCCAAATGGGGCGCACTCGACGCCGAGGTCAAGTTCACCGGCAAGCAGATCCTCCGTACGGCCGACATTCCGCTGCGCGATATCGAAACCACGATCCGCATGAAGGACAAGGTTCTGACGCTGACCCCGCTGAGCTTTGCGCTGGCGGGCGGGCGCATCACGTCGAACATCCGCCTCGACGGGCGCGAGAAGGTGCTGGATGCATCGGCGCGGCTGGCGGCGCGCGGCGTGAAGATCCGCGAACTGTTCCCCAAGCTGCAATCGATGCAGGCAACCTTTGGTGAAATCAATGGCGATGGCGCGCTGGTCGGTAAGGGCAACACCGTGGCCGCCATGCTGGGCACGTCGCAGGGTGAGATCAACGCCGTCGTTACCGAGGGCACGGTCAGCCAGTTCGTCCTCGAACTGGCCGGCCTGAATGTGGCCAACGCCGTCTACGTGAAGATTTTCGGCGACAAGCAAACCATGCTCAATTGCGTGGCGGCGACCACCACGGTGCGCAATGGCCGCGCGAACATCGATCGCTTCGTGCTCGACAGTGAAGATGCGGTGGTGAACGCGACCGGCTATGTGGACCTGGCCACCGAGAAGCTCGACGTGGACGTGCGGCCGAAAACCAAGGGTGCGCGCATCCTGTCGCTGCGCACGCCGCTGTATGCGCGCGGCACGTTCAAGGATCCGAAAGTGGGGCCGCATGCCGGGCCGCTGGCGCTCAAGGCCGGCGCAGCCGTGGCGCTGGCAGCGATCAATCCGCTGGCTGCCCTGCTCCCGTTGATCAACGTCGACAAGGCGCCCGATACGAACTGCGGCGCCGAAATCAGCGCCGCGAAAGAACCACCAAAGGTGAACGGTAAGGTCGCGCCGAAGATCAAAGGTAGTTGAACAGCGACAGGCCCGACATCGTCTTGAACGACATCTGCGCCGCCTGCAGCGTCATTTGCTGCTGCGAGAAGTCCGAGATGGCCTTGACGGTGTCGAGGCCCACCAGATCGTCGAGCGTGGAGGCGTACTGAATGTCCAGGTCGTCGCCGGTGCTGTCGAGGTAATCGAGCTCTTTCATGTGCGCGCCCACCGACGATTGCACTGTCAACACGTTGTCATGCGCATTCTTCAGATTGTCGAGCGCCGTGTTCAGGCCGTTGGTCAACGCTGCCTTGCCGGCCGAGCCTTCGCCCGCCAGGCGCAGCGTGGAGATCAGGTCGGTCACGGTCGTAAACACCGACTGCTTCTGGCTCGGCTCGACGCTGAAGGTGTCGCCATTGGCCGGCGCGCCCTTGATGTCGAAGGCCATGCCGCCAAAGGTGATCTGCTTGCCGGGCTCATAGGCATTGCCGCTGCTGACCACGGCTTGCGGATTGCTGCTCGTGTCGTAGACCGAATACGTGGTGACTGGCGGCGTGGCGGTGCTCACCGCGAATTCGATCCCGTACTTGGTGCTGTTGAAGGCCTGGCGGTCCACGACCGAGCCGGACGAAATCAGGGCCGCGCCCGTATTGCCGCTACCAGCCTTGGTCTGGAACGTGCCGTTGCCGGTCGGGATTGCTTCGAAAATGGCGCTACCCGATGCCGACAGCGGCAATTTGCGCGAATCGCTCACCTGCAACTGGCGCACGCCCTGGTCGCCCTGATAGGCCGCGCCGGTGGGGGTGCTGGTGAACGGCTGGGTCGTAGTCATGTAACCCGAAAACAGGTAACCGCCCGAGCCGTCGGCGGTATTGGCGATACCCAGCAGATCGGCCAGGCGGCCTTCGAGTTCCGTCGCCAGCTTTTCGCGGTCGCTCGGCAGCATCGTGGCGTTACCGGCCGAGACGGCCAGCGTCTGGATGTCCTGCAGCACATCGCCCGTATTTTGCAGCGTCGATTCCACCTGCGCCAGCGACGACTTCGCGCTGTTGCGGTTGGTAGCGAACTGGGCATTGATTTCCTGCGACTGGCTCACTTCGAGCGCGCGCGCCGAGGCGACCGGATCGTCGGCGGCGGTCAGCAGGCGGCGGTCGGTCGACAGCTGCATCTGCGTGCGCGCGAGCGCGCTTTGCAGCGTGTTGAGCTGGTTGGTCGAGGTGGAATACAGATTCGCGGTACTGATACGCATGATCTTCTTTCTCTACGTTAGCGGCTGATCGACAGCAGCGTGTCGAAGATGGTGCCGGCGATCTGCATCACCTTGCTCGACGCCTGATAAGCCTGCTGGTACTTGATGAGATTGGCGGCTTCTTCATCCAGATTCACGCCCGAGACATCGGCCTGGGCGCCCTCGGCCTGCGCCAGCAACGCATTGCCGGCCTGCGCATTGACCTGCACTTCGCGCGTCTTGTTGCCCACCTGGCTGACCATCTGCGCATACGACGACGTCAGCGTGGCGGTGCCGTTGTTGAAGATGTTCTTGGTCTGCAGCTCGCCCAGCGCAGCGATATTGCGGGTGTCGCCCACGCCGCTGCTGTTGGCCGCGATCGTGAACTTGTCGTTGTCGCCCGGCTTGCCGGTCATCGTGACGCTCACGCCGCCAAAGCTGTAGGTCGAACCGTTGTCGAACTTGACGTTGGCAGAATTGACCTGGCTCGACTCGCCCTTGCTGTTGACCACGGTCACCATGCCGGCCGGGAAGCCGGTCAGGTTGCCGCTGGTTTCATCGAATTCAAGCGTGACCGGCAACGCGGCGGGTGTGGTCAGGAAATCCTTGGACACCTTGCCTTCGCTGATCTTGGCGGTGCCGGTATTGGTCAGCGGCATGCTGGTCAGAATCGGGGCCGCGGCGGCGATCTGCGAGACATCATTGGCCAGCACCTTGAAGTTGGCCGCGCCGTCGATGGTCGGGCGCACCAGGAACGTGTCCTTGTTGCGCGCATTGTTCTTGAAGCTGAACTCGACGCCATCGATTTCAAACGTGGCCACGCCGTTGGCGCCCGGCGTGACGGTGCCCACATCGGCGTTGTCGGACTGGCGCACGACCTTGTAGCTGGTGCCGTTGAACGTGACTTCGTAGTCGCTGTCCTTGAGCTTGCTCGGATCGGTCACCTTGGCGCTCAGTTCGGCGGCCGGATCGGTGCTGGTGCCCTTGGCGTTGTTGATGCTCGCACCGACGAACGCCGGCGCCACGTTGAAGAACGGCTGCCCCTTGTTGCCGTTCTGGTCCAGGCCCAGCTGGTGCTGTGCGTTGAATTCAAAGGCCATGCCAATGGCGATCTTGCCGAGCGAACTCTGGGCCTTGTCGAGCGTGTCGGTACGAAACTCGAGCAGGCCGCCCAGCTTGCCGCCGGAGAGCGCGCCATCGGGCAGCACCGCCACTTTCGAGCCCACCTGGTACCCCACTTCCATGCGCGTGAGGTCGGTTGGCGACGCCATCGCCGCCAGCTGGAACGAGTCATTGCCCACCACCAGCGGCTGGCCGTTGCCGATGGAAATCGTCAGGCTGCTGTTGTCGCCCGGCGTGACGCTGGCCTTGACGAATTTGTTCAGTTCGAGCACCACCTGGTCGCGCTGGTCGAGCAGGTCGTTCGGCGGGCGCGTGGCCGAGGAGGCGAAATTGGAAATCTGCTCGTTGAGCTTGGCGATCTGCGTGCCGTAGGTGTTGATCGCGGTGACGCTCGCTTCGATCTCGCCATTCACGCCGGAGCGGATCTCGCCCAGGCGCGAATCGAGGTCCTGCAGGCGCGTGGCCAGCGTTTCGGCACTCGACAGCATCGCCTGGCGCGACGGCACCGACGCGCGGTTGGCGGCCATGTCCTGCACGCCCTTGAAGAAGCCCTGCATCGCCGGCGACAGGCCCGATGTGGTGTCGGCCAGCAGGTTGTCGATCTGCTTGATCTGCCCGTAGTACGACTCCAGGCCGCTGGTGCTGGCCTGGGCGTTACGCACTTGCGCGTTCAGAAAATTATCGCTGTAGCGCTTGATCTGCGCGATCTCGGTCCCGGTGCCCAGGAAGCCGACACCCGTATCGAGCGCGGCCGACGTGGCCTGCACGACAGTCTGGCGCGAGAAACCCGCCACGTTCGCGTTGGCGATGTTGTGGCCGGTCGTGGCAAGGGCTGCCTGTGCTGCATACAACCCGGTCTTACCGATGGCGAGGAGGCTACCTGACATAATTTTTTTCTCTCTGTGACAGTACAGTCAACGGCAGGTTTTCAGAAAACTTGACGGTTGGCTGACATAAGAATGGCGTCAACGGGCGCATGTGCGCATGGGTACATTACGCCAGCGAGTTCTTGATCAGGCGCGTCAGCTTGGCCGCGTAGTTTGGATCGGTCGCATAGCCGGCGCGCTGCAGGCCCTGGGCAAAGGTGGCCGCGTCGCTGCTGCCGATGACTTTTTCGTAACGCGGGTTCTTCGCGATCATGTTTGCGTAATCGCGGAACGAATCGGCCGGGCTGTCGTAGGCGCGGAATTTCTCGACCTTCGTCTGTGGCTTGCCATTCACGTATTCGGTGGTGACGGCGGTGGCGACCTTGCCTTTCCAGCCAGGGCCAGCCTTGATGCCGAACAGGTTGTTGCTGTTGCTGCCATCGGCATTTTTGATCATGCGCTTGCCCCAGCCGGTCTCGAGCGCGGCCTGGCCCAGCATGAACTTGGCCGGCACGCCCGTGGTCTGCTCGGCCGCATGGGCGTGCTCGTGCAGTTTTTCCTGGAACGCGCGCACGTGCGGCGCCTGGATGCGGCCCGTCTCGGTCGTTGCCGGCAGCGGCGGCGCCTTGCTGGCGGTAGCACTTGCTGCAGCGCCAGCACCCAGCGCCGCGCCATTGCCATACATCGCCGCCGCGTTGGTCAGCGACGGGGTCAGGCGGCCAGCGCCAGCGGCGGCATCGCCCCCCATGCCATCGGCGCCAATGGCCAGCGCCTGCTGCCCCATCTGGTTCGCGCTCAGCTGGCGCACCAGCACGTCGGCCAGGCCGACACCGCGCTTGGCCAGGTTCTGGCTGGTCTGCTGGTCGAGCATCGTCGTGAAGGTCTTGGTCTGCTGGTTGTCCAGCATGCCTTCCTGGGGCGTCGCATCGCGCATGCTCTTCATCATCATATTGATGAACATCGCCTCGAACTGGGTCGCCGCTTCTTTCATGGCGGCCGGCGTGCCGGCTTTCGCGCTGTTCTTCAGCCCGTTGAGGCTGTTGGTGTCGAGCGCGAGCTTGCTGGTCTGGTCAAGGTTGGGCGAGGCGATCATGGCGTGTCTCTTGAATTAGATGATTTCGAGCTCGGCGCGCAGCGAACCGGCGGCCTTGAGCGCTTGCAGGATGGCGAGCAAGTCTTGCGGGGTGGTGCCGATCGAGTTCATCGCCTTGACCACTTCAGCCAGCGATGCCCCGCCCTTCACGTTGATCATCTGACCAGGCTCTTTCTTGATCTCGACCGACTGGTTCTGCGTGACGACGGTCTGGCCGCCGGCCAGGGCGTTCGGCTGGCTCACCTGCGTATCCGAGCCAATCGTGATCGACAGGTTGCCGTGCGAGATCGCGCAGTTGTCGAGCATCACGGCGCGGTTCATCACGACCGACCCGGTGCGGGCGTTCATGATGACCTTGGCCGAGGCCAGCGGCTGATTGACGTCGATCTGTTCCAGCATGCCCAGGAAAGCGACGCGCTGGTCGCTCGACGAGGGCGTGCGCACGCGCACCACACGGCCGTCCAGGGCCGTGGCGATGCCGGGCCCGAACTGGTCGTTGACGGCGTCGACGACGCGCGCGGCGGTGGCGAAATCGGTCTCTTTCAGTTCCAGGCGAATCTGGTTGTTTTCGCCCAGATTCGATGCGACGGCGCGCTCGACCGTGGCACCGGCCGAGATACGGCCGACGGCCAGGTGATTGACCTGCACCTGCGCGCCGCCGCCCTGCGCCTGGACGCCCACGCCGCCGACCACCAGGTTGCCCTGGGCCATGGCGTAGACCTGGCCATCGGCGCCATGCAGCGGCGCCATCAACAGCGTGCCGCCGCGCAGGCTTTTGGCGTTACCGATCGACGACACGGTGATGTCGAGCGTCTGGCCCGGCTGGGCAAACGCCGGCAGCGAGGTCGTGACCATCACAGCTGCCACATTCTTCAGTTGCAGCTGGGTGCCGGCCGGCAGGTTGACGCCCTTCTGTTGCAGCATCGCGCGGATCGACTGCACGGTGAATGGCGTCTGGCTGGTCTGGTCGCCGGTGCCGTCCAGGCCCACGACAATGCCGTAGCCGGACAACTGGTTCTGACGCACGCCGGCGATGGTGGCCAGGTCCTTCAGGCGCTCGGCCTGGGCCAGGGGGGCGATGCCGCCAAAAGCGGCAACCAGCAGGACAACGGAAGCAAATTTACGCATGGGGTTGGCCTTTTAGAACGGCAGCATCGACAGGAAGAAACGCGACAGCATCGACGTCACCTCGGCGCGATCGAGCCGGCTGTTGGTGCGGTATTCGACGCGCGCATCGGCGATCACGTTGGACGAGACCATATTGCCGGCCTGGATCGTGTCGGGGCTGACCATGCCCGAGAAGCGGATGAACTCGGTGCCCTTGTTCATCGCGACCTGCTTTTCGCCGGCCACGATCAGGTTCCCGTTCGGCAGCACTTCGGTGACGGTCACGCCGATCGTGCCGGTGAAATTGTTCGACGCGCTCTGGTTGTCGCCATCGGCAAACTTGGTGCCCGATTCCAGCGCCACACCGGCACCGATCACGCCGGCCAGCAGGCCCGGGCTGGTGAAGCTCGCGCTGCCGCTCTTGTTGCCTGAACTCGCACCGGCCTTGGTTGCCGACGTGCGCTCGCTGATATTGACGGTCAAGAGGTCCCCGATATGACGGGCGCGGCGGTCTTCGAACATTGGCCGGTAGCTGTTGACGTTGAAGATCGCGCCATCGGTGGCCGGGGCGCCGTCGACCAGCATCGGACGCGCGCTGGTCGGGCCCTGCACGATGGTGGTGGGGGTGGCGGCGCAACCGGCAAGCAGTACCAGCGCAGCGAACGAAGTCAGGATTTTCATGATGGCTGTAGAAGATTAAAGCTGCGACAGTTTTTGCAGCATCTGGTCGGATGTCGTGATCGCCTTGCTGTTGATTTCGTAGGCGCGCTGGGTCTGGATCATCGCGACCATTTCCTCGACCACGTTGACGTTCGACGACTCCACATAACCCTGCATGATGTTGCCCGCGCCATTGGTGCCTGGCACGTTCAGGTTCGGGTTACCGGAGGCGGTGGTTTCGGTGTACAGGTTCTCGCCGCGCGACTCGAGGCCGGCCGGGTTGATGAAGGTGGCCAGTTGCAGGGCGCCGATCTGGGTGGTGGCGGTTTCGCCGGCGACAGTGACCGATACGGTGCCGTCACGGCCCACCGTGATCGACTGGGCATTGATTGGCACGGTGATCGGCGGCTGGATGACGAAGCCGCTCGACGTCACGAGCTGGCCGTTCTGGTCTTTCTGGAACGAGCCGTCGCGGGTGTAGGCCTGGGTGCCGTCCGGCATCAACACCGGGAAGTAGCCAGGCCCGTTGACCATCACGTCCTTGTCGTTGCCGGTCAGCTGGGGATTACCCTGGGTGTGGATGCGCTCGGTGGCGACGGTGCGCACACCGGTACCGATCTGCAGGCCCGACGGCAGATTGGTCTGCTGGGACGATTGCGCACCTGGCTGGCGCACGTTCTGGTACAGCAAGTCCTCGAACACGGCGCGCGACTTCTTGAAGCCGTTGGTGCTGACGTTGGCGAGGTTGTTCGAGATGACGTCGAGATTGGTCTGCTGGGCTTCCAGGCCGGTCTTGGCGATGTAGAGCGAACGGATCATTGCATTCTCCTATTGGTGGCAGGCGAATGCCTCCACGGACAATAGAATTATGCAGCGGCAACACTTAATTCAAAGCGAGGAGTTGGGTGGCTTTCGCCGCGTTGTTCTCGGCGTTCTTCAGCAGGCTCATTTGCGTGTCAAAAGAACGTGCCAACGCAATCATGTCGACCATGCAATCGACCGGATTGACGTTGCTGCCCTCGAGCGCGCCACCTGCGACCTGCACGGTCGGGTCGGCCTGGACCGGCGCGCCGTTCTTGACGCGAAACAGCCCGTCGTCGCCGCGCACCATGTCGCCCTGTGGCGGATTGACCAGCTTCAGGCGGCCGATCACCGCCGGCGCGGCCGGCGTGTCGACGTTGGAAATCGTCGAGATGGTGCCGTCACTGCCGATCGTCACGGTAGCGTCAGGCGGGACCGTGATCGGCCCGCCTTCGCCCGCAATCGTCTGGCCACCCGGCGTTTGCAGCACGCCGTTCGGACTCATCTGAAGCGCGCCGTTGCGGGTATAGGCCTCGGTGCCATCCGGCATCTGCAGCGCCAGCCAGCCCTGCCCTTTCACCGCCACATCCAGATCGCGCCCCGTGGCCTGCAGCGGGCCGGCGGCGAAGTCGTTGCCGGCGGTCGAGTCGACGACGAATGCACGCGTCGGCATGCCCGGCCCCTGCACCGGCGCCGCGCGGAACATGTCGATCTGGGCGCGAAAGCCCGTCGTGCTCACGTTGGCCAGGTTGTTGGACGTCGTGGCTTGCTGCTCGAGGATGTGCTTGGCGCCGGAGGCGGCGGTGTAGATCAGGCGGTCCATGGTGGTTTCCTAGATGGGTTTAACGCAGGTTCACCAGCGTCTGCAACACCGAATCCTGCGTCTTGATCGTTTGCGCATTGGCCTGGTAGACCCGCTGCGCGGTGATCATGTTGACCAGCTCGGCCGTCAGGTCGACGCTCGATGCTTCGGTAGCCGACGCTTGCAGTACGCCCAGGCCACCGGTACCGGCGGTGCCCATCAGCGGGACGCCGGACTGCGACGATTCGGCCCAGGCATTGTTGCCCAGTGGCTGCAGACCGTTCGGGTTGGTGAAGTTGGCCAGCACGACCTGGCCCAGGACCTTGGTCTGGCCATTGCTGTACTGGCCCAGGATGCTGCCGTCGGCGCCGGTGGAGAAACGCTGCAGCGAGCCCGGCTTGTAGCCGTCCTGCGCCAGGAACTTTTCGCTGGTCGTGGTGCCGTACTGGGTGGTACCGGCAAAGTTGATTTCCACTGGCAGGTTCAGTTCGGCACCGGTCGATGGCACGATCGGGATGTCGATGTTGAACTTGCCGGCGGTGCCCGTGCTGGCCAGGTTCAGCGCGCCGTTGGTGTCGAATTTGAGCGTGCCGATGGCTTTCGGTTCCATCTTGAGCGCCTTGGCAATCGCGGCGTCGATCTGCACCGGGGTGGCGCCCGGGATCGCTGCCGCAGCATCGGCGGCGGCGCGCACTTCGGCCAGGTTATCGGCGCTGGCAGGGGCCTGCGTCGCAGGCGGAGTGACGACGCTGGCAGCGGCGACCACGGCATCGGCGGCGGCTTTCCCGTAGGCAGCAGCGGTGGTTGCCAGGTTGGCGGCCACTGGCGGCACGACCTTGCTGGCAGTATCCCAGGCAGTGCGGGCAGTGACGGCTGCCGGGTCGGTCTGGGCCTTGCCGACCGCGGTCAGCGCGCCGATTTCGGTGCCGTCCTTGGCCGCGTACACGTTCCAGGTGCCGTCGCCGGTCGGCGACTTGACGTAGAAGGTCGACAGCGTGTGCGAGTTGCCCAGCGTGTCGTACACGCTCATTGGCACCTGCTTGTTGTAGGTCTCCGGATCGGCCGGATCGAATTCGGTCTTCTTCGGCGGGCTGGCGCGCGAATCGAGCTGGAGCTGGATCTGCATTTCCGACGTGACCTTCGGCGGCTGGTCGGCGGTATCGATCTTGAGCGGCACGGCGGTGCCGGCGGCCAGCAGGCCGTTGGCGCCCAGGCCATAACCGGTCAGCTTGGCGCCCTGGGCGTTGACGATGAAGCCTTCTTTATCGAGCGAGAACTGGCCATTGCGCGAGTATTGCGTCACACCGGCCTGCTCGATGCGGAAGAAACCGGCGCCGTTGATGGCGATGTCGAGCGGATTGCTCGAGGCTTCGACGTTACCCTGCGTGAACTGCTGGGCGATGGCAGCGGTTTTCACGCCGATACCGGCGCTCAAGCCGCCCGCGCCGTTGAGCGCATTGGCGTAGACGTCGGCAAATTGGGTGGTCGAACTCTTGAAGCCGACCGTGCTGGCGTTGGCGATGTTGTTACCGATAACGTCCAGCGATTTGGCAGCAGCGTTCAAGCCGCTCAGGCCTTGTTGGAAAGACATGGTAATGCTCCAGTATAAGGTGAGAGAGTAAGCGGCCTGGCTTACAGAACTTGTTTAATATCGGCGAGGGAAACAGCGCCCTTGCCCGGCAGATTCAGCTTGACGCCGTCCTTGCCATTCGTCGTGACGCTGGCCACGCTGTCGAATGACAGGGTCTTGGCGTCGGTGAGCTGTTCGCCCGCGCGTGTTGCGATCACGCGGAAGGTGTAGTTCCCATCTGGCAGCACGACCGGCTTGCCATTGGCGTCCAGATTGTTCGGGTCGGGGATACCATCCCACGCAACCGGCACGATCCCGGCTTTCTGCTCGCCCAGGTCGATCGCCGCGACATCCTTGCCCGTGGCCTTGTCGACGACCACGACCTGCAGCTTGTCGGCCGGGCTTTCCAGTTCGACACCCAGGATCGCCTGGCTCTTCGACAGCAGGATGCCATTGCCTTCGACCAGCACGCCGTGGCCGATCAGATTCGTCGCCGACAGCGATTCGCTCGACTGGTAGCTGGCTTTCAGCGACTCCAGCGTGGTATTGAGTTTGTTCACGCCGGTGACGGTCTGCAGCTGGGCCAGCTGGCTGGTCATCTGCGCGTTGTCCATCGGATTGAGCGGATCCTGGTTCTTCAACTGGGTCACGAGCAGCGTCATGAACTTGTCGGTGTCGGCCTGGACGCCATCTTCGGCGGTCTTCGCCTTGGCATTCATGGTCGCCTGCAGGCTGGAAATATCGGACGTTGCGGTCGAGCTGGTAATTGGGCTGGTCATGGTATCGATCTACGGGGCGCTTACTGGCCGATGGTCAGGGTCTTGAGCAGCATGGTCTTGGCTGCATTCATGGTTTCGACGTTGGTCTGGTACGAGCGCGAGGCGGACAGCATATTGACCATCTCGTCGACCACGTTCACGTTCGGCATCGATACATAGCCCTTGTCGTCGGCCATCGGATGCTTGGGGTCGTACACCTGCTTGAGCGGCGACGGGTCTTCGACCACTTCGCGCACGCGCACGCCGGTCGCGCCCGAGGCGGTGGGTACCGACTCGAACACGACCGACTTGGCGCGGTAGGCTTCGCCCGACGGCGACGTGGCGCTGTCGGCATTGGCCAGATTGCTGGCCACCGTGTTCAGGCGCTGCGCCTGGGCGCTCATGGCCGAACCGGATACATTAAAGATATTAAACAGCGACATGGCGAGTTTCCTTATTGGCCCTGGATCGCGCTCAGGAGGCCCTTGATCTGGCTGTTGATCATATTGATCCCGGCCTCGTAGCGCAGCGCGTTGTCGGCGAACTGGTTGCGTTCGACGTCCATGTCGACCGTGTTGCCGTCGACGCTGCCCTGCACCACGCCGCGGTACAGCACTGGCGTGCCATTGGCCAGCGTGTCGCCGGTGGCAGCGCCGTGCGCCATATGGTTGGTATTGGTGGTGTTCATCGCACCGCCCGGCTTGCCGCCTCCCATCGCGCCCTGCAATGCTGCCGCGAAATCGATGTCGCGCGCCTTGTAGTTCGGGGTATCGGCATTGGCGATATTGGACGCCAGCAGTTCCTGGCGCTGCGAGCGCAGGGACAATGCCGTTTCATTAAAACGCATGTAGTCGTCGAGTTTGCCGATCATGCCGCCTCCGGGCTGTTCTTTGTTGGGACAGAAGCGATCATACGGTTCGGTTCGCAACACCAATCGACGGAGAAGAGTGGACATTCCCCCCGCTATTCAAAGTTTCACTACGGAATCATTCGACCTAAGATAGCAGCATTCCCGGATTTCAGCTCGAACACAAAACCATGACATCACAACTTGTCGCTTTTTCGCTGCTGGCACTTGTATACAGTGGTGCGCAGGCCCAGCAGGGGGCAAACAGCCGCCAGCAACCCGAGGCCGTGCGCGCCGTCGTGGAACAGTTTCTGGCGACCCAGAGCGCCGGCTTGCCGGGCCAGGTGAGCGTAAAGGTCGGCGCGATCGATCAGCGCCTGAGCCTGCCCGCCTGCCCCGCGCCTGAAGCATTCCAGCAACCGGGCGCCCGCCCCTGGGGCAAGACGACGGTGGGCGTGCGCTGCACGGCGCCGGCGTGGACGCTGTATGTCCAGGCCCAGGTCAGTGTCGTGGCCGAGTATGTCGCCGCCGGCGTGCCGCTGGCCCAGGGCCAGCCGCTGTTGGCGGGTCAACTGGTGATGGTGAAAGGCGATATCGCCGCGATGCCCAACGGGATCATCACCGACATGGCGCAGGCGCTGGGCCGTGCGCCCACCGTGTCGCTGCCGGCCGGCACCGCGCTGCGGGTGGACGCGCTGCGCAGCCAGGCCGTCATCAAGCAGGGCCAGGCGGTGCGCTTGGTATCGCGCGGCTCGAACTTTTCGGTGAGCAGCGAAGCCAAGGCGATCAACAACGCCAGCGATGGCCAGATCGTCCAGGTACGCACGACGGCCGGCCGGATCATCAGCGGCACCGCGCGCGATGGCGGGACCGTGGAAATTGTTTTATAGCAATTGCGATCTTCTCTTCGCCAAATCGGTGCTGATTGCTAAAGTTTGTAAAGGCGTGGCCGTTACAATAAGCAGATCCCGGAGCTTGTGCTCCGCGCACCGAGAAGGATGAAGCCGTGAAAATCAACGATACACTCAAGAGCAACCCAGGCCTTCAACCCGCCACCACGCAGACGAACAATGCGCGTGGCGCCGACAAGGCAGCAACGACCGCGCCCCTGACCGGTGCGCAAACCGACAGCGTGCGCCTGTCCCCGCAAGGCCAGGCCATGGCAAGCAGCGTCGGTGGCGGCGCCGCCGTATTCGACGCCAAGAAAGTAGAACGTATCAAGATGGCCATCGCCGATGGCCAGTTCCAAGTCAACTCCGAGAAAGTGGCTGACGGCTTGCTAGACACCGTACGCGACTTGCTCCATTCGAGACAACGCTAAACCATGACCACCAGCCCGTTCCAGACCCTCGCCGCCGAACACCATCACCTCACCGCCCTCCTGGCGTTGATGAAGCAAGAGCAGCAATCCCTGGTGTCGCTCGATGCCGACACCCTGGCCGAGCTGACCACGCGCAAGAATGCGATGCTGGCCGACCTGGCCTCGTTGTCGCAACAGCGCCACGCGGCACTGGCCGCGGCGGGCTGCGATGCATCGGAAGCGGGCATGGAACCCTGGCTGGCAGTCAATGACGACGGCGACGTACGGCAACAATGGGAGCGCATGCTCGACGCTGCGCGCGAAGCAAAAGAACTCAACCGCGTCAATGGCATGCTGATCAACAAGCAGCTGGCGCACAACCAGGGCGTGCTCAACGCCCTGCGCACCCCCACCAACGCACCGACCGGCACCATCTACGGCGCCAGTGGCCAGACCATGGGCGTGGGCGTCTCGAAACGCTACGTCATCGGCTGACCGGCCGTCGCGGGCAAGGCCGCCTCAGCGGCTTGCAACGTTAAGATTAAGTAATTGAACAACGGCGCCAAATAAGCGCCCGGCCTGGATACAACGACGGCATAATACCGGCTCAGTTCGGTTTGTCCCCTCTTGTCCACCACTGCGCATCCCAGTGCGCCAGGCCCGTTCGCCATGCTCGCCACTCAGCAGATCTTCCTGATCGCGTCCCTGCTTTGCTTTCTTGTCTATCTTGCGTTGGTGTCGGCCGGCTCGCAATCCCTGCGCGGCATGCGCGCCATGCGCTGGGCCGCGCTGCTGGGACTGCTTGGTAACCTGCTGTATGCCTTTGGCCGTGAACTGCCGACCCTGCTGGGCTACGAAATAGCAAACATGGCGTATTCCGGCGCCGGCGCAGCCCTTGCTGCCGGTTATCGCCAGCTGTCCGGCCGCCAGGCCCATGTCAGAACGCTGGCGTTGCTGGTCGCTGCGGTCGGCATCCTGACCGTGGTGTTTCATGACTGGTTCGACTCGTTCATGCTGCGCAGCGCCGTCGTTTCGCTGTTCCAGGCGGGCATCTGCATCGACATCGCGCACAGCGTGCTTGCCGGGCGTGGCGAGCAGCAGCGCCGCTCGCATGGCCAGGTGCACCTGCAAGGCCCCGGACAGCAGCATGTGCAGCGCTTCGTGCTGCTCATGTGCGTGCTGGTGGCCGGCGGCCACGCGGTGCGCATGCTCTGGCTGCTGGTCGCGGCCAATCCACCGACGTCGCTGCTGCAGCCAAGCACGGCCAGCCTGGCGATCCTGACCGTGGCCGCGCTGGCATTGCCGGCACTGACCCTCGGCGGCCTGCTCACTCTGCACCGCCACATCGTGCACCAGGCCGAATACATCGCCAATCACGACCACCTGACCGGTGCCTGGTCGCGCAAGGCGTTTTTCGAGATCGCCGAACGCGAGACGACGCGCGCCAGACACCGGCGCCAGCCACTGGCCCTGATGCTGATCGACCTCGACCACTTCAAGGCCATCAACGACAGCGCCGGCCACGAGGCGGGCGACATCGCCTTGCAGCTGGTGGCCACCAGCGCGCGCGAGACGCTGCGCGCCGTCGACTGCATCGCCCGCCTGGGCGGGGATGAATTCGCCGTGCTGCTGCCGGGCGCCGACCTGGCGCGCGCCAGCGCAGTGGGTAACGCGCTGGCCGCCGCACTGCGCGAGGTCGTCAGCACGATGCCGGCCGCGCAACGCCGGCTGACGCTGAGCATCGGCGCAACCGTCACGCTGGACGGGGAACCGTTCAAGACCACGCTGGCACGCGCCGACTCCGCGCTGTACGCCGCCAAGTCAGCCGGCCGCGATCAGGTGATTGCACTGGCCCCGCCGCTGCACGTCGTGCGCTCGTCACACAAGGTCAGCGCCAGCCGCTGAGCGACCAGTCCTACGCCGGAACGCTCCCTGCTCCTATTGGGAAGTGTGCGCCATGCACCCAACTGCATTGCATACCAACGCATCCAGGAGAGCAACATGAACAACGACAATACCAACGACCCGAAAGATGCCGGCGTGCGCGACGGCGGCCTACGCGGCGGCGGCCCTGACTCGTATGCAGGCTTCGTGGCGAATGACGCCGACGGCGATTCGAGCATCGGCCATCCTGCCAAGGGCACCAGCCAGTCAGGCATCAACAGCAATTTCGCGAAAGCTTCGCCGGAAAGCAATGTCGGCCCGGCAGGCGCACCGCAGGCCAGCCACGGGCAGGCAACCGGTGATGTACCGGGTGGCTCGCGGCCCAAGGCGCCGGGCGAGCCGGACGGCGAGGCGGCCGATGGTGGCGCGGATACGCCGACGCGCCAGGACTGATTGCCGTTTATACAGTCATCAGCCGCGCAACAGGCGCGCCGATGACGTTCCCGGCGTCGAACCGGGAAACAATACGCGCGCCGTGCGTTCCGGATCCAGCTGAAACGCTTCGGCGCACGCGTGCGCTACCAGCGCATCCAGGCCGAGTGTCGGCCTGAGATCGCGACTGTCGAGCAAATCCCCGGGCGCCAGCCCGGGCCAGTCGGCAACGATCCGGCCTCCCTTGACCGCACCACCGATCAGCATAGCAGCCGATGCCGTGCCATGGTCGGTCCCGCCCGTGCCATTTGCCGCGACGGTGCGCCCGAACTCGGTGGCAACGAGAATCGTCGTCTGACGCCATGCATCGCCAAGGCCCTGCTGCAGCCCGCTGATCAAGTCATCGAGGTTGTTCAGCTGTGTGGCCATGCGCCCTTTTTGCGCACTGTGCGTATCCCAGCCGTTGGTTTCGATCATCGCAATCCGGGGCCCGTCCGCGCGCGCCAGAAAGCCGGCAGCGACCTTGCCCAGCTCAACCGGAGACTGTTGGCCCTTGCCGCCGGCAGTCGCACCAGCCATGCCCTGCGCCTTGAGCGCCGTCGACCAGAGTCCGTTCAGCTGGGCATCGCCTTCATACAGCTTCTGCACGCGCAGCAGCAGATCGTCATTGGCGTGCGGCAGGCCGGATGGCGCGTACGACGCGACATCGATCGCGCCGCGCAGCGCCAGCGGCAGGGTGGGCGCGAACGCGATCGCCTGGTTACTGCGCCGTGGCAGCATGCCGGCCAGCCGGTTCATCCAGCCGTCCTTGATGTCGAACGGCGCCTTGCCGCCCGTCTCCAGAACATTTTGCGCGTCGAAGTGCGAGCGATCGCGATACGGTGACGCCACCGCATGGAACAAGCTGGCCTGCCCTGCCTTGTACAGATCGGCGATGCCGGTCAGCGACGGGTGCAGCGCAAAGGTGCCGTCCAGCTTCAATGCTTCGGTGGGATCGATGGCGAGCGCACCGCGCAACCTGGCATACGCGGGATCGGCGTAAGGGATCAGCGTGTGCAGGCCATCGGCAGCGCCGCGCTGGATGATGAACACGAAGCGGCGCTCGGTCTCGGCGCCTGCAAATGCGATGCGGGGCGCGGCAAGCAATGCGGCGGCGCTGGAAATAAAGCCTCGTCGGTTGAGCATGTTTTACCTTCTCAGGAATTCAGGCGATGCCAATAGCAAGGCCAGTGCATTGGCCGGGCTTTCTGCCTGTGCAATCGCGGTGGCGGTCGCGCCGCTCAAGGTACCCGGCAGCACGCGCGGCGCCAGCGCGCGCGCATCGATCTTGCTGCCAAATTCCGTGGCCAGGCGCTGCGCGATTTCCACCCGGCGCAGCAGCGCATCGGGGGCCGCCCAGGTGGCAGTGACGTCGCCATAACCGGCCGGCGAGCCAGGCCGCCAGACGGGCTGGCCGAGCCGGCCCGTCAGAAACTGGATGCGCGCCGCCGGCACGCTCTGCACACCCATGGCGCGCAGGCCAGACAGCATCCAGTCCCAAGGCGACTTGAACTTGGCGGCCACTGGCGGCACATCACTGGCGGCGCTCACCAGTTCGCGGTACAGCGCCGGCAAGTCGCCGCCGGTCTGCAGAAACCGGTCCGCCAGCCGCTTGACCAAGGCCGGCGGTGGATCGTCGGTGATGAAGTGGCGCGCCAGCTTGGTGGCGATGTGGCTGGCGGTGGCCGGCGCCCTGGCCAGATCGCGCAGGATGGCTGTTGCCTGCTCCTGCCCATTGTCGGCATAGCTGCGGCCAAGCACCGTCCGCACGCCGGGCTCGTGCTGGTTTGCCTGGAACCGGAAGGTTTGCGCGGCGTCCTCAAGCGACTGCTGGCCGGGCAGCGTCCAGCCGGTGAGTGCACGTGCGAATTCCAGCACGTCGGCCTGGGTATAGCCGCTGCGCACGCCCAGTGTGTGCAGTTCGAGAATTTCGCGCGCCAGGTTTTCGTTCAGGCCACGGGTCGGGCGATCCGGCGCTTTTGCGCTGGCCCGGCGCGCGGCAACGCTGTCCGGCCCGGTCGACACGGACTGGTCGAGATACAGCAGCATGGCGGGATGGCGCGCCGTGGCGAGCAACAAATCCTCGAACCGCCCCAGGACATTCGGCCGGATGGCATCGGCTTCGAAGCTGGCAGCAAAGCCCAGCACCGGTACTTTGTCGACCGAGATCGCAAAATGGTTGGCCCAGAAGTGGGTCAAGCGCTCGACGAACGGCGTGCTGCTCTGCAGAGCGCTGTTGGTGCGCGCCTCCACGCCGGCCAGATAGGCTGCCCTGCCCGCGCGCTGGTAGTCTGCACGAACGCTCGCACGCTGCGCCTCGGGTGCGTTGCGGATGGCGGCTTGTTGCTCGGTCCACTGCGCCACGCGCATCGGGGTGCGCTCGATGGCGCGCCATGGCGGCGGCAACGGCTCGTAATCGTCGAGCTGCGCCAGCAACCAGCGCCGTGGATCGGCAACGGGCTTGTCGTCCGGTCGCGCACCGAGGCCCAGGCGGTTGCGCGCAATGGAATCGTTGATCATGGCCCGAGTATAGAACCGTAACTGCCCTGGCAGGCCATACCGGCTTGTATGGGATGTAACTGTCCGTAACCGCCTGACCGGCAGTGCGTGCAGAATTTCTTTTATATTTGTGTCATTACAACAGTGTGGGCGCAAATACATTCGCACAAATCTATATAATACGGCCTCGTCCCCTCGAGCCCACCATGTCCCACGACCCCTCCCCGCACGACGTACGCTCCGCCTTCAAACGCGAACTCATTTCTGCCAATCTCTGGCGCACCCGCATCGTCGTCGTCGGCACGGCCTCCATCGCCGGCCTTGTGGTCGTGGCGTTTACCTGGCTGGCCGAATCGGCATTCGCCCAGTTCAACAAGATCGCTGACTTCGCCTGGTGGGTGCCCCTGATCTGGACCCCGCTTCTGTGCGCCGCCATCGTCTGGGTCACGCGACGCTTCGTGCGCGGCGCGGGTGGCTCCGGCATTCCGCAAGTGATGGCGGCACTTGACCCGGCTATTTCCGGCGGCCGGCGGCCCCTGCTCGTGTCCCTGAAAATCAGCTTCGCCAAGATCGGCCTGACCTCGGCTGGCTTGCTGGGCGGCCTGTCGCTCGGGCGTGAAGGCCCGTCGGTCCAGATCGCTGCCGGCGTGATGCTCGCGGCGCGCCGCTGGCTGCCGCGCGGCAGCGGCATCAGCGCCCATTCGCTGCTGGTGGCGGGCGGCGCGGCGGGGATTGCGGCCGCGTTCAACACGCCGCTGGCGGGGATCATGTTCGCGATCGAAGAATTGTCGCGCGCGCCCGAACAGCGCAACAGCGGCCTGATCGTCGCGGCGATCGTGCTGGCCGGCCTGATCGCCGTGTCTGTTCACGGCAATGGCCCGCACTTCGGCGTCATCCATCCGGGGCCGATCGGGTTGTCGTTGCTGTGGCCGGGTTTGCTGGCCGCTGTCGTCTGCGGCTTTGCCGGTGGCCTGTTCGCGCGCGTGCTGATCGCCAGCCTGCGGGGTGTCTCGCCCGACCTGCCCACGCGCTGGCGCGCCCGTTATCCGGTGCGCTTCGCACTGGGCTGCGGCTTCCTGATCGCGGTCATCGGCGTGCTCAGCGGTGGCGCAACCTACGGCAGCGGCAACGAAGCCACACGCAGCCTGCTGGAAAACGAAGCCAACGTGCCCGCGGCGTTTGCGCTCTTCAAGTTTGTTGCAACCTGGCTGACTGCCTGGTCGGGGGTGCCGGCCGGTATCTTCGCGCCGTCGCTGTCCATTGGCGCGGCCATGGGTCAGAACATTGCCTCGATTACCGGCTACCCGTACAGCGCCGCACTGATTGCGCTGGGCATGGTGGGCTTTCTGGCGGCCGCCACGCAGGCGCCGCTGACGGCCTTCATCATCGTCATGGAAATGGTCGATGGCCACAGCATGGTGCTCAGCCTGATGGCCTGCGCGGTCGTTGCCAGTACGGTCTCGCGCGTGCTCACGCCGCCGCTGTACAGCGCACTGGCGACGATCCAGTTGCCGCCGCGCCCCGTTCACCCGGCGAGTCCGGGCGAACCGCCAGAGCGTGCGCCGTGACGCGCAGCCCGCGCCATGGCGTGGGCGGCTTGTCGATTGATTACGTTATAATCCGACCAGGGTGTTCATGCCGCCAGGCATGACAGGATTTGCGCTGGTCGGGCCGCCACGCGGGCTACTACGCGACCACCATGCACCTGCACCTTACGCCGCACTCCACTCGCACGCCAGCTGCTGCTGCGCCGCCTCATTCCACACGGGGGTTGCCAGATGACGCCCAAGCACTTTTGGAGAACCACCATGCGCATTGAAAAGCGTCTATCGAACACGTTCAAGGCATTCGCCGCGTCCGGCAAGGCGGGCGGCACGGTCCTGATCCTGTGCACCATCCTGTCGCTGATGGTTGCCAACTCACCGTGGGGTGCGCCGTACCTGGCGTTCTGGCAGATCGACCTGGCTGGCCTGAGCGTCGAGCTGTGGATCAACGATGCGCTGATGGCCATCTTCTTCCTGTTGATCGGCCTGGAGCTGCAGCGTGAACTGAATAACGGCGAGCTGTCCGACCTGCGCAATGCGCTGCTGCCGATCATTGCCGCAGCGGGCGGCGTGGCGGTGCCTGCGCTGATCCACTTTTCGCTCAATGGCGGCACCCACACCCAGCCGGGCATGGGCATTCCAATGGCCACCGACATCGCGTTCGCGCTGGGCGTGCTGGCCTTGCTGGGCAGCCGGGTGCCGGCGTCGCTCAAGATTTTCCTGACCGCGCTGGCTGTCATGGATGACCTGGCCGCCATCATCGTCATCGCCGTGTTCTATACCGCAGAGCTCAAGGTCGGCTATCTGGTCGGCGCGCTGGGCATGTTCGTCGCCTTGTTCCTGATGAACCGCCGCCTGAAGGTGCTGGCGCTTTGGCCTTACCTGCTGGGCGGCGCGGTGATGTGGTTCCTGATGCTGATGTCGGGCGTGCACGCGACGATTGCCGGCGTGCTGCTGGCCTTCACCATTCCGTACTCGCACACGCAGGACGATCCCGCTTCGCCAGCGCACCGGATGGAGCACGTGCTGCACACGCCGGTCGCTTTCCTGATCCTGCCGATTTTCGCGCTGGCCAATACCGGCATCGTGATCGGCGCCGGCTGGGCGGGCGAACTGATGTCGTCGAACAGCCTGGGCATTATTGCCGGCCTGGTCGCCGGCAAGCCGGTCGGCATCTTCCTGTTCACCTTTGCCGCCGTGATGCTCGGCGTATGCCGCCTGCCGCTCGACCTGGCATGGCGCCACGTGATCGGCGCGGGCCTCTTGGGCGGGATCGGCTTCACGATGTCGATCTTCATCACCAACCTGGCGTTTGTCGGTGAGGCCGAGATCATCAACGCGTCGAAGATGGCGATCCTGACGGCGTCGCTGGCGGCGGGCATCCTGGGCTTCGTCTGGCTCAAGCTGTTCGGCGCGCCGGCCGAAGGCGATCTTGACCCGGACACCATGGATTTCGACGACGGCACCACGGACACCGGGCCAGCCCGGGCGGCATGACCACCATCCTGCATCCGGCCAGGGTCGTCGTCCTGCTGTTTGCAGGCGCGATCCTGGCCGGCACGTTGCTGCTGATGCTGCCGCTGGCCAGCGCCAGCGGCCATGGCGCGCCGTTGATGGTGGCGTTCTTCACGGCGGTATCGGCCGTGTGCGTCAGCGGCATGGCCGTGGTCGATACGGGCACCTACTGGTCGGGCTTCGGCCAGGCGTCGATCATGGTGTTGTTCCAGCTGGGCGGCTTCGGCATGATGACGGCCGCCACGCTGCTCGGCCTGATGGTCAACCGCTCGTCGCGCCTGCGCACGCGCCTGATTGCGCAGACCGAGACGCGCTCGTTGGGCATGGGCGACATCGCCAGCGTGGCCCGGGTCGTGCTGACCGTGTCGGTGCTGCTGCAGCTCGTGATTGCTGTCATCCTGTTCGTGCGGCTGCGCGCGGGGCACGATCTGGCGTGGGGCGACGCAGCGTGGAGCGCCCTCTTCCACGCCGTCTCGGCATTCAACAATGCCGGCTTTTCGCTGCACGCCGACAGCCTTACCCGCTATGCGAGCGACGCGCTGGTGCTGCTGCCGATCATGGTGGCCATCGTGGTCGGCGGCATTGGTTTTCCGGTGCTGCACGACCTGCGCCACCGCTTGCGCGATCCGCGCCACTGGTCGCTGCACACCAAGCTCACCCTCACCGGCACGCTGATGTTGCTCGTGGGCGGCTTCGCCACGGTGCTGCTGTTCGAGTGGAACAACGCCGCCACGCTGGGCGCGCTGTCGACACCCGACAAGCTGCTCAACAGCATGTTCATCTCGGTAGCGTCGCGCACCGCGGGTTTTAATACCGTCGACTACAGCGCGCTGACGCCCGAGACCTGGGCGCTGCACTATCTGCTGATGTTCATCGGCGGCGGCAGCGCGGGCACAGCGGGCGGCGTCAAGGTGGCCACCGTCATGATCCTGGTCCTGCTCGTCGTGGCCGAAGCGCGCGGCCAGTCCGATACCGAGGCCTTCGGCCGCCGGGTCGGAATGGCGGCACAGCGCCAGGCCGTGACCGTGCTCGTGCTGGGCAGCGTGATCGTGGCGCTGGGCACGCTGGCGCTGCTGCGGATCTCGCATTTCCCGACCGATCAGATTATCTTTGAAGTCATCGCGGCCTTTGGCAGCGCCGGCCTGTCCACAGGCATCACGGCCCAGCTGCCGGCATCCGGCCAGGTGGTGCTGGCATTACTCATGTTCATCGGCAGGGTCGGCACGATCACCCTCGCGACCTCGCTCGTTCTGGGCAAGCGGCGCATGCCCTATCGTTATCCGGAGGACCATCCAATTGTTGGGTAGAATTTTCACAGAACAGTTCGCCTTTTCGGCGGGCGACAGCGTCGTCGTGATCGGCCTGGGCCGCTTTGGCGGTGCGGTTGCGCAATCGCTGATGCGCCTGGGGCACGACGTCATGGGCATCGACCGCAAGGAAGAGCTGGTGCAGCTCTGGAGCGAGCGGCTCACGCATGCCGTGCAGGCCGACTCCACCAACGAGAACGTGATGCTCCAGCTGGGCGTGGCCGACTTTTCACACGCCATCGTCGCCATCGGCTCGGATCTCGCCGCCAGCCTGATGACGCTGATGGTACTGTCCGAACTGGGCATCAAGGATATCTGGGTCAAGGCGATGACGCCCGAACACGGCCAGATCGCGCAGCGCATCGGCGCCCATCATGTGGTCTACCCCGAGGCCGACATGGGCGCGCGCGTGGCCCACCTGATCACCGGGCGGCTGATGGACTTCATCGAGTTCGAGGACGGGTTTGCGATCGCGAAGATCAATGCGCCGGCCGAGACGCACAACCTCACGCTGGCCGAGTCGCATGTGCGCGCGCGCTTTGGCGTCACGGTGGTGGGCGTGAAACGGCTCAACGAAGACTTCCAGCATGCACTGGGAGAAACCCGCATCCTGCCGGGCGACCTGTTGATCGTGTCAGGCCCGACCAAGAAGATCGAGCTGTTCGCCGGTGGCGAGAAGAAAGGCAGGAAGCGATAGAGCCGTGCCAGGGCCCCGGGTCTATGCGACCGCTTACTCGAACACTTCCGCGGTGGCGAACATGGTGCCCTTCTCGTCCTTGGCCGACACCGACGGCGTCGCGCTGATCGGCCAGGTAATCGCCAGGCTCGGATCGTTCCAGACGATGCAGCGCTCGTGCTCGGGCGCGTAGTAGTCGGTGGTCTTGTAGACGAACTCGGCCGTTTCGGACAGCACGACAAAGCCGTGCGCGAAACCTTCCGGCACCCACAGCTGGGCCTTGTTCTCGGCCGACAGGATTTCACCAACCCACTGGCCGAACGTCGGCGATGCGCGGCGCAGGTCGACCGCGACGTCATAGACGCTGCCGGCCACCACGCGCACCAGCTTGCCTTGCGGCTGCTTGATCTGGTAGTGCAGGCCGCGCAGCACGTTGCTGGTGGATTTCGAGTGGTTGTCCTGCACGAACGACACCTTGCGGCCGACCGCTTCTTCAAAGCGGGCCTGGTGGAAGCTCTCGTAGAAAAAGCCGCGGTCGTCGCCGAACACGCGTGGTTCGATCTTCAGGACGTCTGGAATTGCCAAGCGAGTAATCTGCATCAAAATACCTTTTCATTCAAAACGCGCACCAGATACTGGCCGTAGCCGTTCTTGCGCAGGGGTGCTGCCAGTTCTTCGAGCTGGGCAGCGTTGATCCAGCCCTTGCGATAGGCGATTTCTTCGGGACAAGCCACTTTGAGGCCCTGGCGCTGTTCGATCGTTGCGATGAACTGGCCGGCGTCGAGGAGCGACTCGTGAGTGCCGGTGTCGAGCCAGGCATAGCCGCGGCCCATGATCTCGACATCGAGCTTGCCGATGTCCATGTACATGCGGTTCAGGTCGGTGATCTCGAGCTCGCCGCGTGGCGACGGCTTGAGCGTGCGCGCCATTTTGGCGACGTTCTCGTCATAGAAATACAGGCCCGTCACCGCATAGTTCGAACGCGGCTTGGCCGGCTTTTCTTCCAGGCTGATCGCCTTGCCGTCATCGTTGAATTCCACCACGCCGTAGCGCTCCGGGTCCTGCACGTGGTAGGCAAAGACGCTGGCGCAGTCGGTGCGGGCATCGGCACGCTCGAGCAGCTGGTTGAAATCGTGGCCGTAGAACAGGTTATCGCCCAGCACCAGTGCCGACGGCGAATTGCCAATGAAGTCTTCACCGATGATGAAGGCTTGCGCCAGGCCATCGGGCGACTCCTGCACTGCGTACGACAGGTTCAGGCCCCAGCGCGCGCCGTCGCCCAGCAGTTGCTGGAAGCGCGGCGTGTCTTGCGGCGTCGAGATGATCAGGATGTCGCGGATGCCGCCGAGCATCAGGGTGCTCAACGGGTAGTAGATCATCGGCTTGTCGAAGACGGGCAGCAGCTGCTTGGAAATTGCCAGCGTGGCCGGGTGCAGACGGGTGCCGCTGCCACCGGCGAGGATGATGCCTTTACGTTGCATAGCATTGCTCATAGGTTTCCTTGTGCCGACAGTTCGGCGATCAATCGGTTGACGTGGTGGCGCCAGTCGGGCAGGCTCACGCCAAAACTGGCGCTGAACTTGCTGCAGTCGAGCCGCGAATTGGCAGGCCGCGCGGCCGGGGTCGGGAACGCGCTGGCCGCAATCGGCTGCACCGCATCCGGCCCGGCCTTGAGCACGGCGCCATGGCTTTGCGCCTGCGCCAGCACGTGCTGGGCATAGGCGTGCCAGGTGGTGGCGCCGGCAGCGGCCAGGTGGTACACGCCCGACAACCCCTGCGCATCCACGCCAGGAGCGGCAATGCGGTGCAGCGCCAGCGCGGTGACGTCGGCCAGCAGTTCGGCGCCGGTCGGCGCGCCATGCTGGTCGGCGACCACGTTGAGCGACTCGCGCTCTTTGGCCAGGCGCAGCATCGTCTTGGCGAAGTTGCCGCCGCGCGGTGCGAACACCCAGCTGGTGCGCAGGATCAGGTGGCGCGCGCCGCTGGCGGCAATCCGCTGCTCGCCGTCGTATTTGGTGCGGCCATACACCGACAGCGGATTGACGGCGTCGGTTTCGACCCAGGCGCCCTCTTTCGTGCCATCGAACACGTAGTCGGTAGAGTAATGCACGAGCCAGGCGTTGCCGGCGGCGGCTTCCTCGGCCAGCACGCCCGGCGAGACGGCATTGACGTTGTGCGCCATGGCGGCGTCGGCTTCTGCCTTGTCGACCGCGGTGTAGGCGGCAGCATTGACGATGACGTCGGGCGCAAACGCGCGCACGACGGCGCGCAGCGATTCGGGATCGGTGAAATCGGCGTCGGCGCGGCCCAGCGCGCGCAGTTCGCCCAGCGGCGCGAGCGCGCGTTGCAGTTCCCAGCCGACCTGGCCATCTTTACCCAGTAGCAGGATCTTCATGCGGCAGCGTTTTCTGCCGTGTACTGGCGGTCGACCCATTCCATATAGGCGCCGCTGGTGACGTTCTCGACCCAGGCGCCATTGGCGAGGTACCACTCGACGGTCTTGCGGATGCCCGTATCGAACGTTTCGGCCGGGCGCCAGCCCAGTTCGCGCTCGAGTTTGCCGGCATCGATCGCGTAGCGGCGGTCGTGGCCCGGACGGTCTTTCACGAACGTCATCTGCGTTGCGTACGACGCGCCATCGGCGCGCGGCTGCAGTTCGTCGAGGATCGCGCACAGCGTGCGCACGACGTCGATATTGGCTTTCTCGTTCCAGCCGCCGACGTTGTATGTTTCGGCCAGGCGGCCGTCTTCGAGCACACGGCGAATCGCGCTGCAATGGTCGGTGACGTAGAGCCAGTCGCGGATCTGCTGGCCATCGCCATAGATTGGCAGCGGTTTACCGGCCAGCGCGTTGTGGATCACGAGCGGGATCAGCTTTTCCGGGAAGTGATACGGGCCGTAGTTGTTCGAGCAGTTGGTGGTCAGGACCGGCAGGCCGTAGGTGTGGTGGTAAGCGCGCACCAGGTGATCGGACGCTGCCTTGGTGGCCGAGTACGGGCTGTTCGGTTCGTAGCGGTGCTGCTCGGTGAAGGCCGGCGCATCGCTACCCAGCGTGCCATACACTTCATCGGTCGACACGTGCAGGAAGCGGAAGTCGGCCTTGGCTTGCTCATCCAGACCGTACCAGTAAGCGCGCACGGCTTCGAGCAGGTTGAAGGTGCCGACGATATTGGTCTGGATGAAGGCGCCCGGGCCTTCGATCGAACGGTCGACGTGGCTTTCGGCCGCGAAGTTCAGCACGGCCCGCACCTTGTGCTCGGCCAGCAGACGCGCCACCAGGGCGCCATCGCCGATGTCGCCGCGCACGAAGTGGTGGCGGCTGTCGCCTTCCAGGCTCGTCAGGTTTTGAAGATTGCCGGCGTACGTCAGCTTGTCGAGGTTGACGACGGGTTCGTCATTGTGAGCGAGCCAGTCGATGACGAAGTTCGAGCCAATAAAGCCCGCTCCGCCAGTCACGAGGATAGTCATGCCTGCAGTTCCTGGTAAAGGTATCGGTGGCTGCGCGGCGCCCTGGGCGCTGCGCGAACCTGAGAATTGTCGTGGACGTACGGCGCTGGCCGCCCATGCACTGTTGCTTCTATTTTATGATGACTAGATAGCAAAAACGTGACATGTTGGCACATTCTCCCGGCACTGTAGGTATTTTGTCAATGCCGGATAGCCTCGTACGTTTCGTTGAGGTAATACTAACATTTGGCTGGAAAGTGTGCCGCGCGAATAGGCGACCGGCTGGGTGGAACCAGCTATATCCCGTCAGATTGCGGGAACAGCAGGGTGAAGCAATTGCCCGTGTCGTCGCTTTCAACCCGGGCTTCACCGCCGTGCAGATGCATGATCGAAGCGACAATGGCCAGTCCCAGGCCGCCCGAATCACCGCCCTGGCTGCGTGCCGGGTCACAACGATAGAATCGTTCGAACACGTGCGCAAGATGGACGGCTGGGATGGGTGCACCGGTATTGTGCACGGCAATGCTGACCGTTTCGCCATCGGCGCCCGTGTGGATCGTGACCGTACCTTCGGCAGCGCCGTAGCGCAGCGCGTTGGCCAGCAGGTTAGCCAGGGCACGCCGCACCAGCGCGCGGTCAGCAACCAGTTCGCCGGCCGCGCGCACCACCACGGCAATCCCGCGTTCTTCGGCCACGCCTTCGAAATAGTCCACCAGCTGGGCGCACAGCTCTGCCAGATCGATTGTTTCAAGCGTGACGCCGCTGGCCGGCTGCTCCGAACGCGCAAGGAACAGCATGCTGTCGATCATGCGCGCCAGGCGCTCGTATTCTTCCAGATTTGACGCCAGCAGCTGTTCATAGTCGTCGGCACTGCGGCGCTTGCGCAGCGCGTGTTCCGTGTGGCCCATCAGGTTATGCAGAGGCGTGCGCATCTCGTGGGCAAGGTCTTCGGAAAAGCGCGACAGCTGGACAAAGCCGTCGGCCAGGCGTGTCAGCATCTGGTCGAGCGCTGCGCCCAGTTGCTGCAGCTCCTGCGTTTCTTTCAGCGGCACCGGTGTCAGCTTCACCGCCACGTTCTGCTGCAGGCGCCGCACGTCGACGGCGGCGGCCTGCTGCGCCATCAGCCGCACAGGCCGCAGCGCGCGCTGGCTGATCAGCCAGCCCAGTACAAACGACAGCAGCGCCCCGCCGGCCAGCGCCGCCCCCAGGGTCATGCGGTAGCTGGCCAGCATGCGCTCGCGCTCGGCCAGCATCTTGGCAGCGACCACAGTGAAACGGCGGTTGCCCTGCCAGACATCGACCCAGGCCAGCCGCGCCGCCTGGCCGGTGGCGACATCGGTGAGGCGGATCGATGGCGCAGGCGGCAGGGACGGCAGCGCCAGGCCACCCGGATTGACAGCGATCAGCAGCTGCCCCGTGGCGTCGAGCATCCACAAGGCGTTGTCGCGGTTGCCCAGCATGTTGGCGTACAGCTGCGGGCGCCGGCGCAACGCCTCGATACTGTCGCTGTCGGCAACCAGCGCGCGCATGCGATCGATCCGGCCTGCCAGCGCGATGTCGTCGCGCCACGCCAGCTCGCTTGCCAGGGACCGGTACAGGAACACGCCGATGGCCCCCAGCAGCAGCGCGCTTGCCAGGGCAAACCACAGCGCCAGGCGCATGCTCAGCGAACGGGGCGCGAACGCAAGTCTCATGGCGTCTCGCCCAGCATGTAACCCATGCCACGGACTGTATGAATCAGTTTCAGGGGATAGGGATCGTCGATTTTCACGCGCAGGCGGCGGATGGCCACATCGACGACGTTGGTGTCGCTGTCGAAATTCATCTGCCACACGTGCGAGGCGATGACCGCACGCGAGAGCACCTCGTCGACCCGGCTGACCAGCAGGTGCAGCAGCGCGAATTCCTTGCCCGTCAGGGTAATGCGGTCGCCCTGACGCGTGACCCGGCGGCGCAGCACATCGACCTGCAGGTCAGCGACGCGAAATTCCTGCATGTCGCGCGGCGGGCCGCGCCGCAGCAAGGTACGCACGCGCGCCAGCAGTTCGGCAAACGAAAATGGCTTGACCAGATAGTCGTCGGCGCCCAGTTCGAGCCCGCGCACGCGGTCTTCGATGGCGTCGCGCGCCGTCAGGAACATCACCGGCGTGGCCGACCTGGCGCGCACCAGTTGCAGCAGCGCCCAGCCGTCAAGGCCCGGCAGCATCACGTCGAGGATCACCAGATCGAAGTCGAACTCCTCGATCATGTAACGGCCGTCAAAGCCATTGCTTGCCACCTCGACGATATAGCCAGACTCGCGCAAGCTCTTTTGCAGGTAGTCGGCCGCCTTGCGTTCATCTTCCACGATCAGTATGCGCATTGCCTGCTCCTTGTGCCGCAATCTTACTGCCCGCCGCGCGCCAGATGACAAAACTGTCATCTGGCCGTCATCTGGTTGTCGCCGGGCGCTGCGTACCATGCGGCCATTCGAACACCACCGGGATGATTCCATGTACCACCCACTGCCTGCAGGTTTGCTGATCGCGTTGTCGCTGGCCTGCCCCCAGGTCAGCATCGCCGCCCCGCTGACCGTACCCCACCGCACTATCTCACTCGATGGCGCCAGTCGCCTGCTCGACGCGGCGATGACCGCCTGCCATGCCGACGGCAGAGTGCTGGCCGCCGCCGTGGTCGACCGCGGCGGCAACCTGGTTGCTCTGCGCCGCGACGATGGCGTCGGACCCCACAACACCATCGCTGCCCAGCGCAAGGCCTACACGGCGCTGTCCACCAGAACGGCGACCCGCCTGCTGGCCGCCAATGCCCGCGCCAGCGCCGAAGGGGCCAACCTGAACACCGTCGACACGCTGCTGCTGCTTGGTGGCGGCGTGCCACTGATGGCTGACGGCGAGCTCATTGGCGCCATCGGCATTGCCGGCGCTGGCGGACCGGCCACAGACGAAGCCTGCGCGCAGGCCGCCATCGACAACGTGCTGCGCAAGACACCCTGATCGCTGGCGGCATTGAGGTTCCGATTATTTCTACACCCACCCCTACGGAGAACGCATGAAATTCATTCAGACCCTGCTCGTTATGACCCTCGGCGCTGCTGCGCACTGCGCCAGTGCTGCAGCCGCACCCACGGTCGCACCTGCCACCGCGATCAACCCGCTCAGTGTCCATGTCCTCAACCTGCAGGACGGTTTGCCATCAGCCGATGTGGCTGTGACGCTTGAGCAGCGCGTGGGCGACGGGTGGACCATGCTCGGCGAAGGCGTCACCAACGCCCAGGGCCGTATCCCGGCCCTGTTCCCCGCCGGCGTGGCCATGGTACGCGGCACTTACCGGGTCACATTCAAGACCGGCAAGTGGTTTGCCGAGCACAAGAGCCCGACGTTCTTCCCCGAGATCCCTGTCATCTTCACGGCCGACGGCAGTGTGCCGCATTACCACGTGCCGCTGCTGCTGAGCCCTTACGGCTATTCGACTTACCGCGGCAATTGAATCCGTACAGCGGGAAACACAATCAGCGGCGCGCCGGCACAGAGCATCAGGCGCCTGACGTCAAATCCCGCACCAGGTCGGTCAATACGTCGACCAGTGCTTTGCTTGCCGCTGTGCGATACGCCCCCTTGCGCCAGGCATAGACGATATGGCGCGACGGCATTGGCGGCAGCAGCGCAACCGCGTGCAGATCGGTATAGGCGGCAGAGATCGGGTTGGGCAGAACTGTTCCCAGCGTTCCCTGACGGACGATCTGGACCAACGCGCCGATGGCATTGACTTCGACGGCGACCTTTGCCGCGATACCGTGCGACGCGCAGTACGCATCGATTTGCTGGCGGGTAGCGAAGGACTTGTTGAGCAACACCAGCGGTTCGGCAGCAAACGCCGCCAGCGGCAACTCGGCAGACCGGGCGGCGAGTCGATGACTGGCGCCGGTCACGAAGCCAAGCTGCTCTTCGTACACCGGTGTGTAGTCGAATTCACCCGGCTGCTGGGGGCTGAAGGCGATGCCGAGGTCGAGTTCGTCGTTGATCAACATCGCTTCAATGTCTTCCTGCGCGATTTCCAGAAAACTGACTGTGACCCCTGGATGCAGTGTATGGAACCGGGCGATCAGCGGACCGATCAGATACAGCGATAACGTCGGCGGCGCAGCGCAACGCAGCACGCCGCGGTGTGCGGTACCGACATCCTGGATCGCGCGGGCGCCGGCGTGAAGATGCTGCATGCCGAGTTTGGCGTGGCCCATCCATGCCTCGCCGGCATCGGTCAGGCGCACGCTTTTTCCACTGCGGTCAAACAGCTGGACACCCAGCAATGCTTCGAGCTGCTTGATCTGCTGCGACAACGCCGGTTGCGACACATGCAGCGCGGCGGCGGCACGGGTGAAGTTGCGATGCTCTGCAACGGCAAGAAAATAGCGGATATGGCGCAGCAGCATGGACGTTCCGATGATTCGTTTTACTTATCAACATCATCGCATATCGATCTTGGACCTTATGGTTGTGGGTTGTTATATTCGCAGCCCTCCCACTCAGTTTTTTAGAAAGATGTCATCTTGTCGTCCTTTCAGCAATGGTGCCGCGATTTCCTCCCCGCCCCGATTCAAATAGCGCCTCGTGAACAGTTACGCAGCAGTCTGGGCGCGCTGATCGGGTATCTTCTTTACGGGCGTGATTGCCTGGTTTTTCGGCGGGCCAATCGACAATCTGCCATTGCTGGCAGCGCCCTTGGGCGCGTCTGCCGTGCTGTTGTTCGGCGTACCGGCAAGCCCGCTGGCCCAGCCATGGGCGATCATCGGAGGAAATCTGGTCGGCGCAGTAACAGGCGTCAGCTGCGCTTACTTGATCCCGATGCCGCTCCTGGCGGCGGCAGTTGCCGTGGCAGTCACGGTCATGCTGATGTTTTCGTTTCGCTGCGTGCATCCGCCGTCCGGTGCGGTGGCAATCACAGCGGTGCTGGGAGGCAGCAAGATTCATGCACTCGGCTACGCATTCGTGCTGTTCCCGATCGGTCTCAATTCTGTTGCCCTGCTTGCCGGCGCCCTGGTTTATCACAGGCTCACCGGGCATCGCTATCCTCACCGCGCGATTCACAAGACGCCTGCGGCCAACCATGACGCGACGGAGATATTTACACGTGCGGATCTTGACGCGGTATTACGCAGGCGTACCGAAATACTGGATGTCGATGTCGATGACCTGGAATCGGTGCTGGAAGAAGTGGCGCAGGAAAGTCAGCGACGTCGTGTGAGCATGGCGAGTTCGTCCTGAAATGGAAGATGGTTGAGCAGTGTGCGTCGCGGCGGAAAGTGCCATGCCACTTCCACCGATAGCAACGACGGGAAACTCTGCGCTTACTGCTTGCGAAACACGACCGCATGCTGGATCGGCAGCGACTTGATGCTGCGTTCCCACTTCAGGCCATGCGCCGTGGCTTCACGCCGTATCTGCGACTCGCTCATCTTGTGCAGCGGCTTGATCGCAACTGCCGGATCCTCGGCGCGATATTCGACAAAGACAACGCGCCCGCCCGGCTTGAGGGCGCCGACGATGCTGTCGAGGACTTCCGCGGGATAGGCAAGTTCGTGATAGACATCGACCATGATGGCCAGGTCGACGCTGGCCGGCGGCAGTTTGACGGTGGTTTCGCTGCCCAGCACCGAGACGACGTTGCGCACGCCGCGCTTTGCCATCTGGCTGTCGAGCATGGCGATCATTTGCGGCTGCACATCGACGGCGTACACACGTCCATTGGGCCCGACCTTTTTCGCCAGTTGCCAGGTGTAATAGCCGGTACCGGCGCCGATGTCGGCCACCGTCATGCCGGGCGCCAGCGCCAGTTCCTGCAACAGCAGTGCCGGCCGTTCCTCATGTGCGCGGCTTTCGCGCTCCAGCCATTGCGCGCCCTCCCATCCCATCACGCCGGAGATCTCGCGGCCCATGTAGCGCTTGCCGATCCCATCCGGGCTGGGAGCGACACGTTCATAGCGCGTGTCGGCGGTCGCCGGCTGTGCCACGGCATCGATGCTGGCGGATGACAGTAGCGTCAGCGCCGACAGGCAGGCCAGCAGGACAGGGAGTATACGGCGGGTGTGGGAATTGCTAGAGCGGGTGCGGTGCATGATCGGTTTCCATAAGAAGTCGCTGCCTGCAATCGCGCGGGCAGGCTTGCCGTGAATAGGAACGATCAGTGTAGCTGCGTCGGCGGCCCGATGTACTTTCGCGTGGCGACTGGCGTCCCTGCCGCACTTGCGCTGATACCTTCCAGCTGGAACGCCGGCAAGACGCATGAAGGGGAATCGGCCAGCCTTGACAAGGCCGGCCTCGTGGATGTTCTGGAATCAGCCCGAAAAACGACTAATCCTGGAAGTAGAATTGCTGGCTCGACGCTGCGCTATACGGCCAGGCGCTGGCCCACGAACCTGCACTGCTGGTGTCCATGGTGAGGGCGTTCCCCGTCGTCTTGGCAGTGAAGTACACCAGTCCGCCAGCCTCTCTCATGGCAAACAACTGACGATCTCCCAGCGTGCAGCTTTCCCACGTCACCGCATTCGCGTTGCTCGACCCGGCTGTCAGACACAGACCGCCATAAGTCAGCTTGTAGAAATTCTGGCCCGAGACGTTTTGGTAGACCAGATTCCAACTGGCGGCGGATGTACAAACCTGCTGCTCCGCGTGACCACTCGTGGCCGACAGGCAGAGATAGCTGGCTTTGTTAACGATCTTGTGGCTCAGGTTACCCCAATTGACGCTTGACGCTGTCGTGCTGCTGCCATTCAAGAGCTCGGTTTCTCGTGCCCAGTATGGCGGCAAGCTTCCCCAGGTATTTTCGCCAGCCTGCCAGTTGCCGCCGATGTTGGTGACATAGCCATAATCCGCACCACGGTTCTTGATTTCCTGAACAACACGTTCCATATCCGCCTGTGCAGGTACGGAGTGCACGAGATGCCATGTCAACACGCCTTTGGCGCGTGCTGCCGCCGTTGCGTTGGTGATCGGTTGGACCTGGCTCGTGTACGAGGACGTATCGCTCTCGAACAGGACGGCTATTTCGCCTGCCTGTGTTGCGGTGACCACGCAGTTGTCCGGCACGCCCGCATTGAACGCAATCGTTGCATCCGCACGGTACTTCTTCACGATGGTTCGCAGCTGCTGGTATTCGTTTACGAACGCTGCACAGTTCCAGTTTGCCGGGGCAGCTTCGTCGAAAAAGATTCCTTTGATATTGGGCATCTGCTGGAAATAGTTGCGGACCTGGGCTTCGATCCGTTCCCAGGTTTGGCAGACCCCCATTTGATTGCAGGAATGGTTGAAATAACCCGTCGGGACGTACCCGATCAGCCGTACGTTGCGGCTCGTCTGTTGATCGACGATGCTTTTGTAGCTGGCAAGATCGGGGACCAACGTCGTTGTCTGGCCCTGAAAGATGCCGCTGTCAGGGTTGATCAAGGCCAGCGATCCGGCAGGTAGCTGGTTGTACAGGCTGGCATTCGTGCCCCAGTAGCTAATGACGCCGATCTTGGTCGCGACTGCCTGCGCCTGAACCGGGGTCGACATGCCGCTTGCAACGCAAGCCAACATGGCGCTCAGAAGTACATATTTTTTCATACTGTCTCCTTTGTATGATTCGGTGAACATCAATGAATGAGCGCCGGTTGACGCAGCGCGTGAAGATAAAGCGCGAATTGACGGCGAGCGTGCGCTGACTGGCGGCAGGCACATTGTTGGCCAACAGGCCTGTTTGACACAGGTTGCGATTGACTTTCGTTTCATATCGGCCGCGCCGGGCCAGGACCTTACGTCAGCAACGGTCGAAGAAGCAAAAATCCACTTCAAAACCACGTTTCATCGCGTGTTGAAGCTTATAACGTTGCCGCGGCGCGCACAACGACTTACGAGGTACTTTTATATCTCGTTGTTTTTTTGCTTTTTCGTTACATTTTGCTTTCGAGCTCTTTCGATAAATGCGTGCCAGCTTGCGCAATGACCTTCTATTGGCTCGAGCCAGCCGGCGCTGCGCGCAGCAGCGCTTCGATGGCGTCCGGCGCCACCGGCCGGCTGTAGCAGAAGCCCTGCATCTGGTCGCACCCGTGGGCCAATAAGAAGGCGAGCTGGTCCGCCGTTTCGACCCCTTCGGCAATCACGTTGAGCTTCATCGAGTGCGCCAGGCCGATCACGGCGTCGACAATGGCGGCGTCGTCGGCATCGTCGATCAGGTCGCTGACGAACGAGCGGTCGATCTTGAGGCTGTGGATCGGGAAGCGTTTCAGGCTGGCCAGGCTCGAATAGCCGGTGCCGAAGTCGTCGATCGCCAGCTGCACGCCCATCGCCGCCAGGCGCGCCATCGTGGCAGTGGCCGCCACCGGGTTCTGCATCAGCACGCTTTCGGTGATTTCCAGCGTCAGCGCGCGCGGGTCGCACCCGGTTTTTTCGAGCAGCACCGCAACGCGCTGGGCCACGTCCTGGCCCAGGAACTGGCGCGCCGACAGGTTCACGCTGACGCGCACCGGCGGCAGGCCGCCCTGCTGCCAGGCCACCTGCTGGGCCATCGCGGTTTCCAGCACCCACTCGCCGATCGGTACGATCAGGCCGGTTTCTTCGGCCAGCGGAATGAAGTCGGCCGGCGACACCATCGGCTTGCCCTGGGGCTGCCAGCGCAGCAGCGCTTCTACGCCGCCCAGATGGCCAGTGGCGATGTCGACCACCGGCTGGTAGTGCAGCACGAATTCGCGGCGCTGCAGCGCCCGTTGCAGCTCGCTTTCCATGCGCAGGTGCAGCGCGGTCTGCGCGCCCATGTCGGCCATGTAGAAGCTGAAGCCATTGCCGCCCTCTCCCTTCGAGCCGTACATGGCGCTGTCGGCGCACTTGAGCAGCGTGGCGCTGTCGGTGCCATCGCGCGGGTACATGGCGATGCCGATCGAGCCGGTCGGGAAGACCTCTTGCCCGCACAGCAGCAGCGGCTGGAACAGGTTGTCGAGGAGTTTACGGGCCACGCGCGCGGCATCGGTCTCCCCGGTCATCTCGGGCAGCACGACAACGAATTCGTCGCCGCCCTGGCGCGCCACGGTATCGCTCTCGCGCAGCGAACCGGCCAGGCGGCGCGCGATCTCGACGATCAGCTGGTCGCCCGCGTCGTGCCCGAGCGTGTCGTTGACGTGCTTGAACCGGTCCAGGTCGATGAACATGACGGCTACTTGCGTGCCGGCGCGGTGCGCATGGGCAATCGCGCGTTCGAGCCGGTCTTGCAGCAGCACGCGGTTCGGCAGGCCGGTCAGGGCGTCGTGATTGATCACGCGCAGCAGCGCTTCTTCGGCGCCCTTGCGGCGCGAAATGTCTTCGACCACCGAGATGAAACGCTGGTTGCCATAGGCGTCGCGCATTGTTGAGACGCTGACATTGACCCAGATCGGCGTGCCGTCGCGCCGCAGCAGGCGCCGCTCGCGCTGGTAGTCGCTGATATCGCCATCGCGCAGGCGTTTGACCAGTGTCAGCTCGTCCGGCAAATCATCGACGTGCGTCAGTTGCTGGAAGAAGCGCTGCAGCAGTTCGATTTCGGTGTAGCCCAGGATCTGCGCCATCTTGCCGTTCACGCGCAGCAGGCGCCCGTCCGGGCCCAGCAGCACGATGCCCACCGCCGCCTGGCTGAAGGTCAGGCGGAAGAATTCCTCGCTCTCCTGCAGACGCAGGCGCGCCTTGCGGCGGAAGGTGATGTCCTGGCCAATCAGCAGCAGCATGTAGCCACCGGCCTGCTCGGTGCGGCGGATATTGAATTCGAGATGGCGCACGCCGTCCGGCTGGCCTTCAATTGAGACGAGCACATGGTCTTGCGGCATGCCAGTGAGGAGTGCATCGCTCACGCGAGCGGCCAGGCCGGCGTCGGGCAGCCAGCGCGCCAGTGGATGGCCGGCGCTGGCCGATTCTTCCGGCGCGTCGATCAGCTCGGCCATCATGCGGTTCATCGAGCGCACGCGGCGCTCGGCGTCGATGACCAGCAATCCCGCCGGCATGCCGTCGATCACTTGCTCAAGATAGTTTCGGTTCTGGCCAAGCAGCGCGTGGGCGTCTCGCAGCGCGTGGGCTTCGCTGGTCTCAGGTTGATCCTGGATGGCTGCGGCGTGCAGGCTGGGGGCCACATCGGTGTGTGGTGCGGGAGTCTCGTTCGTCTGGATCATGATGGGAAGCGCCTCTGGCTATCCAACATGATCGAGTGTTATTTTTTGTTGGATACGATTGTTGCATGATAGCAAAGCAACGCCATGCAGGCGACCGTTGTCGATCCTCTGTTGTTATTTTGTGTGAGATTTTTGCGTAGCAGATGACATGATTCAAGTTCGCCAATTCGCGGCGCTGCCGCGGCTCAATGTGGACAGAGAAAATAAGGTGAGAGTTATCCGGTCCAACCCAACCGGAGTCCACCATGCATTCAGGTTTTCTGCTGTCGCGCGCCGCTGGCGCACTCGCCATCGTGTGCAGTGCCGGCGCGGCGCATGCCCAGGTCAACGTCACGCTGAGCCCGGCGCAGCCGGCGGTTGGGCGCGGCGACAACGTCCTGGTTAGCGTCACGCTGACCAATACCTCGAACACGGTCCAGCAATTGCTGCGCTGGCGCACGCCGCAGCAGGTGCTTGAGGCGCCGCTGTTCGAGGTGCAGCGCGACGGTCAGCCGGTGCGCTACCTGGGCCGCCGCATCAAGCGCGCCGCGCCGGGGCCGGCTGATTACCTGCAACTGGCCCCGGGCGAGGTGCTCTCGCAGACGGTCGAGCTCTCGCGGTTCTACGAGATGAGCATCACCGGCAAATACACGATCCGCTACCGCAGTCCGGCCATGCCGGCGCCGGGCGCGACCACCGGCGCGGTAGTGGGCGAACTGGCCTCCAACCCTGTCACGATCCGGATTGACGGCAGCAGCACGCCGACACTGCAGGATGCCACGTCCACTGGTCCTGGCTTTGCCAATTGCACCAATGCGCAGCAGACGCAGCTGACAGCCGCAATGGCGGCCGGGCGCGCAATGGCGGCCGACAGCCAGGCCTACCTGACCTCGGGCACGCCGTACGGCGCCCGCTATGCGATGTGGTTCGGGGCACAGGACGCCGCCCGCGGCGCGAAGGTCACGGCCAATGTCACGGCCATCAAGGAAGCGTTCGAGAACAAGCCCGTCAAGATCGACTGCGATTGCGACGAGCCGTATTTCGCCTACGCGTATTCGGCGCGGCCCTACACGGTTTGGGTGTGCAAGGCGTTCTGGGCCGCAGCGCCCACCGGGACGGATTCGCGTGGCGGCACGCTGATGCACGAGCTGAGCCACTTCAATGTGGTGGCGGCCACCGACGACCACGTGTACGGCCAGGCCGCGGCAGCGGACATGGCGCGCAGCGCGCCGCAGCGGGCGATTAACAATGCCGATTCGTATGAGTATTTCGGCGAGAACACGCCGCGGCAGGCGACTGCGGCCCAGGCTGCCGGGGAGTGATTGACCATGACACTGCTTCCAACGACCCTTGCCGCCGCCCTGGCCGACTACCGGCTCGACACGCGTAACCGGCCCCTGCGCATGGTGCTGGGCCAGGCCGGCTCCGCCGATGCGAATGCCCTGCTGCCACACCATGCCAGCGCCAGCGAAGCGGTGTGCGGCGGCCTCGAGCTGCAGATTCTGTGCCTGTCCGAAAACGCGACGCTCGAACTGAAGCGTTTTATTGGTCTGCCCTGCGAACTGCAGATCGTGACCGACCGGGGCAACCTGCGCAGGCTGTGCGGAATCGTCACGGCGGCGGCATCGGGCCACAGCGATGGCGGGATAGCGAGCTACAAGCTGACCGTGCGCGACGCGCTGTCGGTGATGGACTCGACGCGCACGACGCGCGTTTTCCGCGACAAGAGTGAGCTCGAGATCATCGAACTGGTCCTCAAAGAGTGGCAAAGAAACAATCCCGTGATCGCGTCGACCTTCGACTTCGATATCCACAGCGGTCTGCTCAACCGCAATCTCCCGAAGCGCGCGCTCACGATGCAGTTGAACGAATCGGATGCCAGCTTCGTGCGCCGCCTGATGCAGCGCCGCGGCATCGCCTGGTTTTTCCGCCCGGGCAGAACCGACAGGCAGCGTCAGGCTGGCGGCGATGTCGCCGGCATCGGCCACTCGCTGGTGCTGTTCGACGATGACAGGGAGCTGGCCCACAATGCAGCCGGCACGATCCGTTTTCACCGCGACGGCGCGACCGAGGAGCGCGACGCGATCACGCTCTGGAGCGCCGAGCGCACGCTGGTGCCGGGCCATACGTCGTTGCACAGCTGGGATTACCTGAACCCCGGCAAGGGCGGCTCAACGACCAGTTCGCCGCTGCGCGTCAACCAGGGCAAGACGGGGAACGCACTGGCCGCCAACCTGGAACAGTACCAGGTGACGGCGCCGCATCTTGGCGACAACCGGCTCGACCTGCTGGCCATCAGCGATGCGCTGGTGGCGTACAACGAATTCGTCGCCAAGTGCTTCCATGGCGAAGGCACGGTACGCGACCTGGCCGTTGGCGAGTGGTTTGGCCTGACCGGCCATCCCGAGATCGACAAGCACCAGCCTGAACAGCGCGAATTCGTCGTGACCGCGCAGCGCATCGATACCACCAACAACTTGCCGGCGGACGTCAATGCCAAAGTCGAGCGGCTGTTTGCACGCAGCGGCTGGGACATCGTGCGGCTTGACGACACCGCACAAGCGCTGCGCTACCGGTCCAGCTTCAGCTGTGTGCGGCGCGGCATACGGATCGTGCCGCCGCCACCGGTGATTCCGCAGCCGCAGCTGCAAAGCGCAATCGTTGTCGGACCGAAGGACGAGGCCGTGTGGTGCGATCACCTGGGGCGCGTCAAGATCCGTTTTCCGGCGACGCGCGCGGAGGAGCACATGGATGGCGCCGGCGCGTCGGGTTCGGATCGCGACTCGGCCTGGGTGCGCGTGGCATCCGGCTGGGCCGGCAACCAGTGTGGCGCGCGCCTGCTGCCGCCCGTGGGCGCCGAGGTGCTGGTGGCGTTCGCCGGTGGCGATCCCGACAAGCCGGTCATCATCGCCCAGGTCTACAACGGCGCCGCCCCGCCACCGGCCTTCCGGCGCGAAGACGGCCTGCCCGCCAACCGCTTTCAATCGGGCCTGCGCAGTCGCGAAGTCCACGGCCAGCGCGGCAATCAGCTGCGGCTCGATGACACGACCGGACAGATCAGCGCGCAGCTGGCGAGCGACCATGGGGCCAGTGAACTCAATCTGGGCTACCTGACCGAACCGCGCCAGGAAGGCAGCGCCAGGCCGCGCGGCGAAGGGGCCGAATTACGCACCGAGGAAGCCATTGCACTGCACGCGGCGCGCGGCATTCTTCTCAGCGCCTGGAAGCTGCTGGGGGGCGGCAACAAGGGTGCGCAGCTGGCCCGTGACGATTATCTTGGCCTGCTGCGCGACTGCGGCGAACTGTGCGCGTCGCTGGGCAACTACGCGGCGCAGCACAACGGGTTGCCCATCGACACGGCCGAGCAAGAGGCGCTGCTGGCGCGCTTCACGGGGTGGGAAGACGGCAGCAATACCAAACCGGAAGCGGCGTCGCCGGGCGAACCGGTGATCGCCGTGACATCCCCGGCAGGAATCGGCTTTGCCAGCTCGAAAGCCGTGGTCACCTACGCGGGCACCAACGTCGACATAGCCGCGCAGCAGCACATGCAACTGACCGCAGGCCAGCGGTTCTCGGTCAATGCCGGCAAAGGGTTGTCGCTGTTCGCGCATCACGGCGGGCTGCATGCAATCGCTCACAACGGCAAGCTCCTGATGCAAAGCCAGCACGACGACACGGCCATCGAGTCAGCTCAGAACATGCAGCTCACGGCGACGGAAGGCACGGTGACGGTCACGGGCAAGGTCATCCTGCTGGTGGCTGCGGACGGCTCGTTCCTCAAACTGGGCGACGGCCCGCCTGTACTGGGCAGCAAGGCTCCTCTGCAATTTCGTGCGCCGGATTACACGTTCGACGGGCCTGGATCGATGGCGGCGCAGTTTCCTGATTTTGGCGCCGGCGGTGCGGACCAGCGACTGGAACTGCGCTATCCACGGGGCGTGGCGGACGACGACGGCGCCGAACCGCTGGGCGCGCTGGTGAAGGACATGAAGATGCACGTGGCGCTCAGCGACGGCACGAGCCTGGAGGGTGTCAGCGATGCGCAGGGCAAGTCCGAACTGATGGCACGTGATGCGATGCACATGGCTGAAATCGTGCTGTCGCGTGGTGGCAAAGACCAATAGGAGAGCGAGATGGCCAACAAATATCCGAAAAGTGAATACGTCATCAAACGCGACAACGCGCTGCTGCAACCCTGTCGCATCAGCGACAAGGTTGTCGACGTACCGCGCGAGCAACCCTGCAACATCATCGTGGTACACGGCGTAAACGATGTTGGCACCAGCTATGGCGCAGTCGAGGAAGGGCTGTGCGCGGGACTGCAGGATCGCCTGCTGCGCAAGTTCAAGCCTGGGACGTACCGGATGCCTAACGCGAAGGATAAGGAGACGCTGCTGGATGATCCTGATGCGGTGTTTTTCAAGCGCGACACGGCGCCCGACACGGATAGTCCGGTGATCCCGTTTTACTGGGGCTTTCGTGAAGTGGGCAATCTGACGAAGACTGTGAATGGCCAGAAGACGGATCGCAACGGCAATCGCCTCGACAAGGACCTGTCCAAGGGCGGCGGCCCGTTCGGCAATGCCACCAGTACCCTGCCCGACATGTGGAATAAGGGCATATATGCGCCATTCGATCCGGCCGGTGACCCGCTCCGACCTGTCAAGAACGGACCGGGACGAATGTACATGGTGCTTGCTGCGCGACGCCTGGCGGCGCTGGTGGCCATGATTCGTCAATATGAGCCGAATGACACTGTCAACATCGTCGCGCACAGCCAGGGTTGTTTGATCAGTTTGCTGGCACAGGCGTTCCTGATGGAGATGGGTGAGCGTACGGCGGATACGCTGATTCTGACGCATCCGCCGTATAGCCTGGATGAAAAGATGGGCATGGCAATGCGGACCGCTACCTTCGTCCAGGGCGACAAGGACGTAGCGATGGAAAGATTCTATGATCTGATCGATAGCAGGCAAAGCGTCCAGGCACGCTTGCAAACGCTAGTAAATATCGTTGCAGGCGTCGCGAAGTCCAAGGCAACTTCGCCCGTATTCGCCCGCATCAGCGGGTTCCAACGGCATGGTGCATGGACGCTGGACGCCAGATGCGGACCGCGACAACCGGGGCAAGGTCTACCTTTATTTCAGTCCGGAGGATATGACAGTTGCACTCGACAATATGCGCGGGATTGGCTGGCAAGGCGTGCCCGATAGTATTGACGATACGCGCACATCGGTCGACACGGGGATAAATTCCATTGCCAACGAAACGAGCTTCGAGGCGACGCGCGCATTCATGCCGGTGCAGCGCAAGGCGCTCAGTGAGCTGGGACTTGCGTTCCGCCAACGGGTGTTTACCGCCAAGCTGCGCCCCGCTTCGGGTTCAGGAAAGGCCGCGCCAGTTCTGGTGGGCCAGAGACCACATGATTTCGTGTTGCGGTTGCCCGGAGAAGACGATCGTGCGCACGTAGCTGCCACCGGCCGTACGCTGCGCGGATCGTTGCCAGCGATTCCGCATCCGGACACACAGCGCCGTGGCGTCAGGACGATTAATGGCGAGGCGCTCAAAATCCCATGCCAAGCCGACATTCAGGGTAATCAGATTGCTGCTGACAAGATTCCAGCGGATTCGATGCTCTCACAGGTCGAACTCAAGGATCGCGGGCCTTGCGAGGAAGTTGATGCAATTGACGCCGCCACTGCCGTCACAAGCAATAAAGGCCTTCACGTCAGGAGCGAAGGCCTGAAGCCTGCAGTCATTGCGTCATTGCGGTCATGGAGGACCGGCGATGTCGTGGAGTCTGATCTTAAACGGCTGGAAGCCGCGTACAACCAGGTCAAGCGTCCCGGCAACACCAACCCCGAGGATAGGGAACGCATAGTGTCAGGCGAACGTTTCGCCAATGGTGCGATCAAGGCGCAGATAGAAGAAAGTCCTAATGCGGCAAGGCTGCGCTGGCAAAAAGAATTGAGTCCGAAATCGTTTCATAGCGTGATTTTTGCAAGTAGCAAGAATCATCGGCAGGTCACTGCATACGATTTATCGATTGGGAGTGGCAAAGCAGTGAGTGATCCGGCGTTTCGCGCATATTTGTGCGCTGTGGCGGATTGGCGGCTGAAGAAACCAGACCCGAAAGTGCAGTCACGAGAAAACATACTAACTTGGGACCTGTTTCGTCAGCAATTCAATTCTTACTATGAAAGCGAGCCCGATTGGCGAAAGGGTTTGATCAGAGGGAACTGCGACTATTACAGTCTCGGCATTCTGCCAACTGCTCTGCCGCTATTAACTGGAAAGTTATGGGATATTGTTATTTCAGAAACAATATCAGGAAAACGAGTTACTTCCATATTGAGAGGTTAGTAATGGAAAATAGTCAAATCGATAAATCTCAAATCAAGTGGCCACCATTGTGGAAATATCTGCTGGGTGCATTTTTTACATTTCCAGTTCTATTTTCACTGTGGGTAGTGTTCGATATCTGGGCTTTGCGTCCGGAACTTACTGATATTGATACGGGAGCGGCGATGAACAAATTGCGATGGTTCGGTATTCCTCTGATAGCGGTGATCACCTTATTCGGCGGAAAATGGCTAATCGATGTACATGCTGCCAATGGCCGAGAGCACGAATGGCAACAAAAAAAACGATACCTTGCGGATCAAGATGCTCGCGCAAAAAAATCGGAACACTCTAGACGTGAATACGTGCTTGAAGTGTTGGGTTTAGGTATTACAGTAGAAAAGTACCGTCAAGGGAAACTTTGGCATGTACTGCAACAAGGTGGGCCCTATACAAGTATTCGTGAACCAGATCCCGAGAAGTATCCATGGACTGGATTCGACAAAATGGGCCAAACCGGTAGTCGGGCCTGCGATGCTCTCGAAAACGGCGCTAATTCGTCCCCGATGTTTTGGGGAGTACCATCGATGTATGCAGGTAGCTCAGTGGAGAATCCCAAAGACCAGCCCAGCGAAGTCTCGCCAATGTCCGGCCTTGCGGCAAGCGCAGAAGGAACTGGCATGGCGTGGCATCTATTTACAATAGGGCCGTGGCAGCTTAGTGAAAATCCTGACCAATTACTGGAACAGGCATTCGCTTTTTTCGATGCACACCCTGATCTTCCATATTTGCTGCTGCTTAGCACCGAGAGCGATTCAAGTCGTGACTATGGACAATTACCAGGTAAAAAGCCTCGTGTTCAAACTGGTCACTACATCCCCGAGTACTCCGATGCCAGTGCAGTCTTCGTTCTGGCCCGGCGCGAGCGGGTCGAGCCACTGCGGCCCTACGCATGGACCGACCCGGACAATAACTATTTGCAAGAAACCCTGCGCCAGATGTACTACCAACTCATGAGCACAGTACCCATGCGGCCAGAGTTGAAAGCCGAGTGGCCAAATAGCACCAGACAACCCACCGTCGCCGAATGGCTCCCCGCCGCCGCCAAATTCGCCAAACACCCCGTCTTCGACCGCCCCGAAAGTACACTACTCGACGACTACAAGCGCTGGGCCAATCCGCCTCCAAAAGACTGGAAACCAACCCCCTGGTTCCCGGTCCCCTGGAACCGCAACCAGCTCGCCGCCTTCGACGCCCTGCCCTCGATGGGCTTCATCCACCGCCCCGTGTTCGTCAAGTTCGAGGATGACCAGGGCAAGCCGGTCAAGCGCCGCGACGCGCGTCAAAAGCTTCTGGAAGCCGGCTGGCAGCAGGCGCTGCAAACGCTGCCCGACGCACAGCGCGCCACAGGCCCGGCGCGCATTATCGCCGCGTTCAACCACGACACCGAACAGAAGATCGCACTGGCAGGTACGCTGCACGCGTATGCCGCGCAGGGTGGCCCGGAGATCGACACCGGCAAGACGTCGCAGTTCATCGATACCGACCAGCGCATGGGCAATACCGGCGCAGCGACCTTCTTCGTCCAGATGGCCGTGGGCGTGATGGGCAGCTATATCGACGGCGGCGCCTCGGCCGCGATCAATCTGCGCGATCCCACCGGCGCCAGCATCGTGTTCATCAGCCCGCCGAGCAAGGAACGGCGCGAGTCGCAAGGCCCAAACATCTTCAAGCACATTGTCCAGCCGTCGATCGATCCGGACAATTACAAGCCACCGACCGTGGCGTCGGTACTCGGCGCAGAGGCCATTCCCGAACACGACACCGCAGCCGACTGATTCATCGTCACAAGAAAGGCTCAATCATGCGCAACATCATCAGGCTCGGCGACGCCACGTCGCATGGCGGCAAGGTTCTCAGCGTCAGCGCGCGGCATTTCAGGGTGGGCGGTATTCCGGTGGCTTGCGTGGGCGACACCTGCAGTTGCCCCATCAAAGGTCACAATGGCTGCAAGATCGTCAGCGGCTCGGCGCAGCACAAAATCGATGGCAAGTTGATTGCCTTCGATGGCGACAAGACAAGTTGTGGCGCGACGCTGATTGCCAGCGCCACCAACTGCAAGGCGCCGTAATCAGCGCGCGGCCATCCTGACCGTGTGCGAGAACTTCACCGGCAGCGCCGGGCTGCTCTTGATGCCGCCCGCGTCGAGCTTGCGCAGATCCGTCACCCACGGGCCGGCGTAGCGGATCTCGTAACTGTGCTGGCCCGGCTTGAACGCATACGCCTGCGTGATGTCGAGCGTGTTCAGGTAGGTCGTCTGCGGCTTGACCTCGAGATAATCGGCAGCGTTCAGCGGGCCGCGCTTGACCATGCGGCCCGTGTAGGCGACCGTGTCCGTCAGTGAACTGAGCGCAAAACGGGGGGCGCTCAAATCGTCGCCCAGCGCGATCTCGCGCGGGATCCATATCGGTACATCGCCCCGGTTCTCGATCAGCACCCGCACCTTGACCTTGCCGGCCCCGGTTTCCACTTCGAGCCGATGCTGGACGTTCACCTTGGCCTCCACGGCCTTGACCACGCCAACCAGGCCGACCAGCGACAACACCATTGCCAGCTTGGCCGCCGGCGAGCTTCGTTTGACATGCATTGCGACTCCTCGAGGATCACGGCAGGCGTCACCCGCGCGACGCTGCCTGTCGATTATGACATGATTCGATCAATACATTCACGGAAGTATGTTTCCACCGGTCTCGGGCAGCGCCGCCAGGATCATCACCGCCACGCGCCGGTTGCGCGCCTTGCCGGCCTCGTCGGTGTTGGGCGCCACCGGGCGCGTCGCGGCAAAGCCGATCGCCGACAGGCGCACCTCGGGCACGCCGTTGGCAGCGAACAGGCGCACCACGCTGCTCGCGCGCGCGGTGGACAGTTCCCAGTTCGATGGATACAGCGGATTGGCGATCGGCAGGTCGTCCGTATGACCTTCGACCTCGATCCGGTGCGTATCGTTCCTGAGCAGGCCCGCCACCTGCGCGAGGATTTCCTGGCCTTCGCCGTCCAGCACTGCTTCGCCCTGCGGGAACAGAATGCTGGCGTTGATCTCGACGCTGATGCCGCGCGCGTTCTGGATCACCCGCACCTGGCCCGACTTCACCAGCGGCAGCAAGGTCGCCGACAGTTCGCGCGCCATCACGCCCATCTTTTCCTGCTCGCGCCGCGCTGCTTCGTTGCGGCGGCGGTTGATGATGTGCGACAGCGGCAGAACGGGCTCGACGTTGGTGTTGACTTTGGTGGCGGCGCCGCGCCCGCCAAAGGCATCGCCCAGCGCATCGGACAGCACCTGGTACTTGCCCTCGTTGACGATGGAGATGGCGTACATGACGACGAAAAATGCGAACAGCAGCGTGATCAGGTCGGCGTACGAGATCAGCCAGCGCTCGTGGTTTTCGGTGGAGACATCGTCGTCGTAGCGCTTGCGGGCCATGGCAATGACCTAGTGGTGCGTGAGCAGGCTGGCAACGCGTTCGTCGATGACGCGGCCGTGGTCGCCGCTGGCCAGGTCGGAGAACACTTCAGCCAGGATCTCGTACTGCGACACCTTGTCGCTGACGATGGCCTTGAGCTTGTTGCCCACCGGGTAGAAGAACAGGTTGGCCATGCCCACGCCATACACGGTCGAGACGAACGCCACTGCGATGCCGGAGCCCAGGCGGGCCGGATCGGACAGGTTTTCCATCACATGGATCAGGCCCAGCACGGCGCCCAGGATGCCGATTGTCGGCGAATAGCCGGCGGCCGATTCCCAGATGCGCGCCGCCTGGCGCTGGGCAAATTCATAGCCGTTGATTTCGTGTTCGAGCAGGCTGCGCACCTTCTCGGGCGCGATGCCGTCGACCACCAGGCGCAAGCCCTTGGCGATGAACGGGTCGGCCTTGCTCATGAATTGTTCGAGCGACAGCAAGCCATCGCGGCGCGCCGTCAGGCTCCACAGTGCGATTTCGCGCGACAGTTTCTGGCGGCCGTTTTTCGGTGGCACAAACACCCAGCGCAGCATGGCGATGCCGCGCAAGAAGGTACGGGTCTCGCTTTGCAGCAGCACGGCGCCGAAGGTGCCGACCACCACGATGGCAAATGCGGCAGGCTGGATCAACGACGAGAACTTGCCGCCGTCGAGGGTGTAACCCAGAAAGATGCCGGCGATTGCCAGCACCAGGCCGATTACGCTGGCCCAGTCCATAATTGCTCCCGTAAGGTGGTGCGCAAACGTGCGACGGCCTGGGTGTGCAGCTGCGACACCCGCGATTCACTCACGCCCATCACGGCGCCGATTTCCTTCAGGTTCAGTTCTTCTTCGTAGTACAAGCCCATCAGGAGTTTTTCGCGCGGCGGCAGCTTGTCGATTGCGTCGATGACGGCCTGACGGAAATCGGTTTCCATCAGGCTGCGCAGCGGATCGGCATCGTCCACGGCATAGCGGTCGAGGAAATTGTCGCTGCCTTCGTCGGCATGAAAGTCTTCGTAATACAGCAGCTGGTGGCCGCCCGAATCGGCCAGCATGTCCTGGTACTCGTCGAGCGAGATCTTGAGCGACGCGGCCACTTCGGATTCGCTCGGCGGGCGGCCCAGGCGCTGCTGCAGCGATTGCATCGCGCCCTCGACCTTGCGCATGTTCTGGCGCGTGCTGCGCGGCATCCAGTCGCTCGAACGCAGCTCGTCGAGCATCGCGCCGCGGATGCGCAGCACGGCGTAGGTCTCGAACTGGGCGCCGTGGTCGTCTTCGTAGCGGTTGATCGCGTCGAGCAACCCAATCATGCCGGCCTGGATCAGGTCATCGACCTCCACCGAAGGCGGCAACTTCGCCTTCATGTGGTGGGCAAGACGCTTTACCAACGGCATATGCTCCGTCAGCAAAGAATTCTTGTCCGCTTTCCCTTTGACCGTATACATGCTGGCGTATGTCTTTTTCTTTATATGTCGATGGCGACTGTGTCAGGAACCGATGGACGCGCTGCCCTGGCGGCCGAACTGCGGCATTGCAGGCAGTGCGAACTTGCCGGCCAGCTGGCGAAACGCAACCGATGCGCCGGCCAGCGGGAAGGCATCGACCACGGCCCGACCCAGACGCGCGGCGCGGTGCAGGTATTCGTCGGCCGGCACGGCGCCCATGAAACTGAGCTTGACGGCCAGATAACGTGTTGCTGCCAATGACATATTATCGTATACCACCTTGGCCTCCCCCTCAGTCGCGCCGGTCACCAGGATGCCGAATGGCCGGCGGCCCAGTTCCTGCGTCAGGCGCTTGATGAGCGAGTAGGCATTGGTGATCGAGGCCGCGCTGGTCGACACCTGGATGACGATCTCCGAACTCGACATCAGGGGCACCGGGAACTCGCCGTCCGGGCCCAGTTCGCCATCGACGATCACGATGGCGGCCTGCGTGGCCAGCACGTCGAACGTCTTGCCCAGGCGCCGCACATCGTCGGTCGATTCGGGCGTGCCCATCGGCACCACCGAGAAGCCTTGCGGGGCCGGATGGATCACCTGATTCAGCGCGCTTTCCTGGCGCGCGACCTGCAGCAGCGAGGCACCGCGGTTCAGGCCCAAACGGCGGGCGACACCGTACTCGACGTTGCAGGCGTCGACGATCAGCACTTCGTTACCGGCCTGGGCCAGCGAGGCGCCCAGGTTCACCAGCATCGCGCCCTTGTCGTCTTCCGGCGTGGCCGAGAGAAATGTGACCACGCGCGGACGCGGGCCTTGCAGCATGCGGCGCAGGCCTTCGGCCTGGTCGAAGTCAAAACTAGCCATGCGACACCTCGCGGCGGCTGGCTTGCGCGGTGGCTGCCATCAGCATCGGCAGGTCGGCGTCCGCCGGGGCGGTGCCGCGGTTGCGGAACGCGCGGTCGATCAGCATCGCGCTGTCGGCCACGTGCAGGTCTTCCGGCACGCGCTGGCCGTTCGAGACGTAATGCAGTTTGAGCTTCTGGCGGATCACGATGTCGAGCACGCCGCCGGTCGAGGCAGCCTCGTCCATCTTGGTCATGATCGCGCCGTGCAGGCCGCTGCCCTGGTAGGCACGGACGACTTCGTTGAGCGTCTCGTTGGTCGACGTCGAGTTCAGGCACAGCAGGCGTTTCACTTCAGCGCCCGAGCCCGACAGCATCGCGACCTGCTCGGCCACCATGTGGTCGCGCTGCGACATGCCGATGGTGTCGATCAGCACCGTGTGCTTGTTGCGCAGTTCCTTCAGGGCGATGCGCAGGTCGGCCTCGTCCTTCACCGAGTGCACCATGACGCCGAGGATCTTGCCGTAGATGCGCAGTTGTTCGTGACCGCCGATACGGTAGGCATCGGTGGTGATCAGTGCCAGCTTGTCCGGGCCGTGGCGCATCACGCAGCGCGCGGCCAGCTTGGCCGTGGTGGTGGTCTTGCCCACGCCGGTCGGGCCGACCAGAGCGAACACGCCACCTTCGGACAGCATCGCGTCTTCGTTGCCGATGGTTGCCAGGTTGCGCGCCAGCACGGTCTTCACCCAGCGCATCGCTTGCGCCGCATCGTTCATGGCCGGCATTTTTTCGATGATGTAACGTGCCAGCGTGGCAGAGAAACCGGCAGCGAGCATTTCACGCAGGACGGTCGCCTTGTGCGGTTCGCGCTGGGCGGTCGAGCCCCACGACAGTTCGGCCAGCTGGGTTTCCATCAGGCCGCGCATGGCGCGGATTTCGCTCATCATGTTGCTCACTTCCGAGGTCGCCGATTCCTTGGCCTGGGTGATGGCGGCGCTCATCATGGCGGTCATGGCGGCCATGTCGATCGTCGGTTCAGGCGCGGGGGCGCGGCGTTCGGCGTAGGTTGCGGCCGGCTCGACCGGGGCCAGTGGGGCGACAGGTGCGACATAGGCAGGCGCGACCGGTGCGTTCATCACCGGGCCGGCATCCTGGTAGCGGCGGGCCGGCGTGGCACGCGGCGCGGCTGGTGCGAGTTCGTCAAAGTGCTGCAGCTGCGGCTTCGGCTGGGCCATCTCGGAATCGGCGACAGGCGCGGACAGCGAGGCGACATCGTCGTTATCGAGTGCCAGGATTTCGACGGCGCCGTCGACCGGACGGTTGGACAGGATGACGGCATCCGGACCCAGGGCTTCGCGCACCTTGCGCAAGGCATCCCGGGAAGTTGCCGCTGTAAATTTCTTCACTTTCATCGTGGTTCTCCGCACTTCAATCTATGTTCTGCATGACGGGCACATGCCCATCGATAGGAATCATTATTGTCGATGCCGTGTGGAAACGATCAACCGAGAAGGACGGGGAAAAGGGCCTATTTCCCCACAATCAGAAAAAGTGATACTGGTTTCTTGAAATTTGGCAGGTAGGTGCGGGTGCTGCCCGGGTTTGCGTCGGCGCAAAAAGGTGGTGTGCACGTGCCGATCTTGCCGATGCCGGCCGGGTCGAACCGTGACTGGCACGGCTGGCGTGCCAGTTCCACTCATCAGGAGACTCTCATGGCACGCTCGATCCGGCTGATCTACCGAAACATAAAGGGCCGTGTACGCCAGAATTTCGGCTGGGACGGCCTCACCGAACGCTCCGCCGTACTGATTACAGCGGCCGAATGGCGGCCGACGGCCGACCCGTTCGATTCACCACCCGGCCGCCCTCTGCTGGGCGAAGCCAATGTGTATGTCACCAATATCGGGCCGCATGATCCCGAAGGCAACGTCGGTGGTGTCGAGTTTCATCTGCATGTCGACTGGAACAGCCCCTTGCATGTGATGGTGACCATCACCGACCTGGGGCCGATCGAAGAGCAGATCGTGATTGGCTAGACGCCATGGCACGCCGCTGTGGCAGCGTCATCGGTTGTGGCACCTCATTGCACGCTTATGGCCGAGTAACTGTCCAATGAAGAGAGCACTGATACGACTGTCTCTGATCATCTGGGTCCTTGCTGGCACCGTTGTGCTCGCCCGTTTTCTGATTATCCATCACGACCTTTTCCCACCGTTCCCGGAAGCGTGGGCAATATGGCTGATCAACCTGTACGGCTCAAGGGATGGCGAAGAGCTGGCCGATCTTGAAATACTCGTCGCCCTGGGGCTGGCCTTGGGCGCGATTCTGACGGTCACGACGCTTGGCTGGCTGGTCTGGCGTCAAGTCCATCGCCCTGCTCCGGCATGATGAGCACGGGGGCAGCGCCTGCGCTGCCCCATCCCTGTTACATCGGCACACCCACGAGACTCGTCACGCGAATCGTCTTGGTCTCGGGCACTTCGGCGTGCGACAGCACCTTGAGCGCAGGCACGGCGCGGCGCAAAAAGCGCGACAGCAGCACGCGCAGCGGCGCCGGCACCAAGAGCACGGGCGACAGGCCCATCTGCTCTTGCTGGTTGGCGGCGTGCGCAGCCTGCTGGGCGATCGTGTCGGCCAGGCCCGGCTCGATGCCGGTACCGTCGCCGCCGGCGCCCATCGCCTGCATCAACAGGCGCTCGAGGCGATTGTCCAGCGTCATCACCGACAGCTCGTTCTCGCCCGGGAACAATTGCTGGACGATCGCACGGCCCAGCGACACGCGCACCACGGCGGTCAGTTCGGCCGGGTCCTGCGTCATGCCAGCGTGCTCCGACAGCGCTTCGATGATCGAGCGCATGTCGCGGATGTGCACGCCTTCGACCAGCAGGTTCTGCAGCACTTTCTGGAGCGTCGACAGCGAGACGACTTTCGGCACCAGGTCTTCGACCAGTTTCGGGGTCTCTTTGCCCAAGTGGTCGAGCAGTGCCTGCACTTCCATACGGCCCAGCAGTTCCGACGCGTGCAGCGTGATCAGGTGGTTCAGGTGCGTGGCGACGACGGTGCCCGCATCGACCACCGTGTAGCCCATGCTTTGCGCTTCGTCGCGCAGGCTCGCTTCGATCCAGGTCGCCGGCAGGCCGAAGGCCGGGTCGGTGGTGACCACGCCTGGCAGCGTGCCGCTGGCCATGCCCGGGTTGATCGCCAAAAACTGGCCGTTGAGGGCTTCGCCACTGCCCACTTCGACGCCCTTGAGCGTGATGCGGTAGGCCGATGGCTTGAGTTCCAGGTTGTCGCGGATGTGTACTGGCGGCGCCAGAAAGCCCACTTCTTGCGCGAACTTCTTGCGGATACCCTTGATGCGCTTGAGCAGCTCGCCGCCCTGGTTCTTGTCAACCAGCGGAATCAGGCGGTAGCCTACTTCCAGACCCAGCGTGTCGACTGGCATCACGTCCTGCCAGGTCGCTTCTTCGCTTTCGGCCGGGGCCGTACGGGCAGCGGCTGCGGCATCGGCCACGGCGGCGGCTTCCGCCTGCGCCGGCGCTTCTTTCTTGCGCTTCGAGATGAAATAACCACCGGCAGCAAGCGAGCCGGCCAGCAGCAGGAACACGAAGTTCGGCATGCCCGGGATCATGCCCAGGCCGCCGATGATGGCCGCCGTGATGTACAGCGATTCAGGGCGGGCAAACAGTTGCGTGGTCAGCTGCGAGCTGACATCTTCATCGTTGGCCACGCGCGAGACGACCATACCGGCCGCGATCGAGATGATCAGCGATGGAATCTGGGCGACCAGGCCGTCACCGATGGCCAGCAGCGTGTAGATCTTGGTGGCTTCGCCAATGGCCAGGTCGTGCATCACGACGCCGACGATCAGGCCGCCGATAATGTTGATGACGGTAATCATGATACCGGCGACGGCATCGCCCTTCACGTACTTCGAGGCACCGTCCATCGCGCCATAGAATTCGGCTTCTTGCGAGACTTCCTGGCGGCGCTTGCGCGCTTCGTCTTCACCGATCAGGCCGGCGTTCAGGTCGGCATCAATGGCCATCTGCTTGCCCGGCATCGCGTCCAGCGCAAAGCGTGCGCCGACTTCGGCGATACGGCCCGCGCCCTTGGTCACGACCGAGAAGTTGATGATGGTCAGGATGACGAAGACGACGATACCGACGGTGTAGTTACCGCCGATCAGGAAGTGGCCGAATGCCTCGATGACCTTGCCGGCAGCGGCGCCGCCCGTGTGGCCTTCGGTCAGCACGATACGGGTCGAGGCAACGTTCAGCGCCAGGCGCAGCATCGTCGAGACCAGCAGGATGGCCGGGAAAGCCAGAAAGTCGAGCGGCTTGACCGTGTACAGCGCGGTCAGCAGCACGATGATCGACAGCGCGATATTGAAACTGAAAAACACGTCCAGCACGAACGCCGGCAACGGCAAGATCATCATGGCCAACAGCATGATGATCAGGATCGGGGCTGCCGCCTTGCCGCCTTGTGCTCCAAGGCCGCTCATCCAGGCTGGCAGTTTCATGCTGTTGGTCATTCAGTTGCTCCATTATCGGGTGCCGGTCGCTGTTGCGAGGCCGGGTTCAGCGGGTCCATCTCGGCAGGTACTTTCAACCTGGTCGGGCGATCCGGGTAGTCGCCCTCGCCTTTCTTGTAAGCCCGCAGCTGGTACACGTAGGCCAGCACTTCCGCCACCGCCGAGTACAGCTTTTCCGGAATCTCTTCATCGATCTCGGTGTGCTTGAACAGGGCGCGGGCCAGGGCCGGGGCTTCGAGCATGGGCACCTTGTTCTCGGCGCCCATTTCGCGGATCTTGGCCGCGACGTCATCGACGCCCTTGGCCACCACCCGCGGTGCTCCCTTGCCATCCGCGTACTTCAGTGCGACTGCATAATGCGTCGGATTGGTAACGATCACATCAGCAGTAGGGACATTTTGCATCATCCGGCCCCGGGCCATTTCGCGCTGCATCTGCCGAATCTTCCCCTTAATCTGAGGATTGCCGTCCGATTCCTTCGATTCCTGGATCATTTCCTGGCGCGTCATTTTCAGTTTGTCTTTCCAATGCCACAACTGATACGGCCCATCGATGAGGGCAATCACCCCCAGCGCGCCGGTGATGAACAGGAACGAGCGGCCAATCATGTCGCCGACGTGGGCGCTGCTTTCATTGAGCGGCTCGACCGCCAGGCCCAGCATCGCCTCTTTCTGGCCGCTGACGACGATCCAGGCCACCACGCCAATGACGATCGTCTTGATGATGGCCTTGAGCAGCTCGACCAGCGCGTTCTTGGAGAACATATTGCCGATCCCCTTGATCGGGTTGAGCTTGCCGAAGTTGGGCATGAATGCCTTCGCCGAAAACAGCCAGCCGCCGATCAACATCGGCGAGATCAGCGCGATCAGCATGACGGCCCCGGCAATCGGCAGGCAGGCCAGCATGACGCTGACGATATCGTTGAGAATGCGTTCGAGCAGGATATTGGGATTGAAGATTTGCTCGCGGTCGAGCGTGAGGCCGGACTTCAGCGAGGTCGCCAGCCTGCCGACGAGCATGCCGCCAAACGCCCACAGGCAGGCGCCGGCCGTCATCAGGACCGTGAACGTCGCCAGTTCGCGCGATCGGGGAACGTCGCCTTCTTCGCGCGCTTTCTCGATCTTTCTGGGCGATGCGTCTTCGGTCTTTTCTGCGTCGCTATCATCCGACATGGTGCCCCCGCTCGATTGCTCTGGAATATCTCGGCCGCGCCTTGGTACGCGCGAGCGAGATTATCGCTGAAATTGCTGCGGGGACAGATCGAGAACAAACGTGGAAACCGGCCCCAGTTCAGGGGCGGCGTCGTGCGGAGGACTTGCTACAGACTGCGGGGAGATTACATGCGGCGGCGCGCGAGGACCGGCGCTGCCTGCTTGTGGCTGTGATCCGCCAGGCCGCTAGGCTGGTTGGCCGATGGATTGGCAGCGATGCGGGCAGCCACCAGGCCGGACGTGGCGCCCTGGCCATTGCTGCTGGTCGTGATGAGGGGCTTGACGGCGACGGTGGCCACTTTTGGCGCCAGCGGCGCGGCAGCGACCGGCATGACGGCTGGCATAACAACGGGTACGTGACCGTGGCGGCGACGGGCACGCCAGGCCGAAACGACCAGTGCATACACGCTCAAATATAGCGCGAAACTGGCCAGCGCCCCCTGCACCAGCACCGCTGGGTCGCCCGCATAATTGACGGCCAGCGCCGCCGGCACCAGAGCGATGCCCCACGAAACCGGCGAGACGAAGGCATTGCGCAGTGGCGGGGGCAGCATGCGCAGGTAGCGCGCCGTGATTGCCGTCTTGACCAGACTGTGCAGGTGCCAGCTGTCCGGATGCCCCGGATGACGACGGCACCACAGGCGGCGCATGATCGTGAAGACCGTCTCAAAAACCGGGTAGGCGCAGGCCAGCAGCGGCGCCCAGGCCGATACCGACGGATTGCGGTAGACCAGCATCACGGACAACCAGGCCAGCAGGAAACCAAGCAGGTAGGCGCCGCCATCCCCAAGGAACAGCTTGCCCAACGGGAAATTGACGACGAAAAAGCCGGCCGTCACGGCGCAGATCACGAAGCACAGCTGCGCCAAATGAATGTCGCCAGCGCCCATGGCGATCAGGCCCAGCGTGCCCAGGCCGATGACGACCGTGCCGCTGGCCAGGCCATTGAAACCGTCGATGATATTGACGGCATTGGCCACGCCGCCAACGGCAAATGCGGTGAACAACACCGAGAACGGCAGCCAGCCAAGCATGCCGTCGAGCAGTGGCAAGCCCGTGTGCTGCAGCGTGACGCCCGTGAGGAACCAGCACACCACGCCACTGCCGATCGTGGCCAGCAGGCGGGTGCGGACGGAGACAGTGCGGGTCAGGTCTTCGGCCAGGCCAAAGACAAAGGCTGGCAGCGAGGCAATCAGAACCGGCAGCAGCAAATCGCGCTGCGCCTGCGGCAGGACGCCCAGCGCCAGCCAGAGGCCGGTCATGATGGCGGCGCCGCCGATACGCGGGGTTGGGGTGATATGAAATTTCTGCACGCCACGCGTTGCATCAAGCGAGTAGCGGCCGTGCCAGCGTGTGGTGAGCACGAGCAGGAGCGATACGATCAGCGATGTGGCGAAGCCGATTTCGAGGCCGGCTAATGGCAGGTTATAAATACTCATAGAACCACTTTGTTAACTCGTCAATTCTATCGCATTTCGGGTCATTTCTCCCCCAATCGTGTTGCTGCAGAGTTTCTCAAGCAATTTCATGCATCATTAACGGTGCGGTACAAGCCCTTGATTGTGAACGATTTATTTGGTGATTTTAGGTACGTTGCGCTGCAACAATCAATAGTACAGATACTTCTCCTACCATTTCTCCACAAATTGTTACACTTTTCTCTAGTGATATTTAGATAGATTTATTTCTTATTACCCAATTGGGGCGAATCATGACGCGTCGATATTCAACCGCACGAGCGTTCTATTTGATCGTCATGTTATGTCTGGGCTCCCTGTATTCTGCGCATTCAAATGCCCAGAGTTCTGCGTCGGCCGACCTGCTCGAAGCACGGGCCCGGCTGCAGGAAGCCGAAGCCCGGCAGGCAATCGCCGAAGCCGAGCGCGCCGAATTGCTGGCGCGCCTGCCATTGGCGCAAACCAAAGCGCTGGGCGGGAGCGTCGATACACGCGGCTTCGGCGCCGCCGGTCTGGCGCGTGCGTTCGACCTGACCCTCGAACTGGCCGCCGGGGTCTGCCGCCTTCTGCCGCCCGAGCGCATCGTCATCCTGTATGACCCGCTTGTCAGCCAGGGCATCGTGGTGGCGCGCATCGTCGACGCCGCGCTGGTGCGCCAGGCGCAGGAACTGGCCACGCGCAACGCCGCGCTGCAGCGCTACATCGAGGCCAGCACGCCAGCGGCCGCGCGCCGGCGCAGCACCCTGCTGCTGTCCTGGCTGACGGCGCCGACGATGATGCTGCGCGCCGGCGCCGACCTCGCCAGCCTGTTCAAGACCGATACCACGCTGGCCGGCACCGCCTACGGCGACGGCGCCCGCGCCCTGTTTGCCAGTGCCATGGCGCGTAGCTGCCCTGCCCGCCTGGCTGGCCTGAGCGGCGGTTATATGGGCGAACTCGACGTCACGCGCCATGCGGCGCTGCTGGAACGGGTGCGGCTGGTGGGGCTGGAGCGCGCCACGCTCGCGCAGCACATCGATGCACTCGACCTCCTGGCCGCCGCCGCCAAAGGCGAGCGCAAGAAAGAGCTCGCCGCCGTGGCGGCCGCTGCGACGGTGCAGCTCAAGGCGGTCGACAGCTTCATCGACTCGCTGCGCGCGGGCGAGGCCAGCGACAAGAGCCCATTGTTCACAACGGCGCGCTATCTCGGCCAGGCCGAACGCAGCGGCGGCGCACTGGTGCTCGATGTCGACCTGCGGCTCGAAGGCCTTGCCGTGCAGCGCAATCATCTGTTCACGGGCGAGCAACTGGCCTTGTCCGGCGTGGCGTTTCTCTGGTACCGGCTGCATGAACCGGATGGGCGGCTGGTGCGCGCCGATGCGCTGCGCCGGATCAGCCGGCCAGTGCGCGTCGATCTGCGTGGCGTGCCAGATAATGATGGCTTCTGGGACGAACCCGGCGTCAAGTCCCCGCGGCCCTGAGCGTCTGCTCGATCGCCCCGAACAGCGATGTGCCCTTCTCGTCGAGCATCTCGATGCGTACGGTATCGCCAAAGCGCATGAACGGCGTGACCGCGTCGCCGCCAGCGGCCATTTCGATCCAGCGCGCCTCGGCAAGGCTGGCGTAGCCCGGCGTGTGGCGCCTGGTCGCCCGGTTCGACACGACGCCCGAGCCAAGAATTGTCCCGGCCGTCACCGGCCGCGTCATTGCCAGCGCCGACAACAGCTGCGCAAAATTGAACGTCATGTCCTCGCCCGCCTCGAGCGTGCCGACAGGGTTGCCGTTGAAGCGCACGCGCAGCGGCAGCGCGGCCTTACTGGCTGCCCAGGCGTCGCCCAATTCGTCCGGCGTGACGGCCACTGGCGCAAACGCGGTAGCCGGTTTGGCCTGCAGGCCGAAGCCCGCGGCAAATGCATCCGGCGCCAGGTTGCGCAACGTGATGTCATTGGCCAGCAACAACAGGCGGATCTGGCCCAGCGCCGCATCGGGCGTCGCACCCTGGCGCAGGTCGCCGCTGACGATGGCCAGCTCGGCGCCAAAGTCGATGCCCCATTCTTCGCGCGCCAGCACCAGATCCTGTGTGGGGCCGAGCAACCCATCGGCTGCAGCCTGGCGCAGCTGCGGCGCGTCGCGCCATGCGGCCGCCAAGCTGCTGCCAAGTGCGCGTTGTTCCAGGTCGTGATGCTGCAGATAGGTGGTACCGCACACGCGGGCACTCGCGCGCGGCAATGGCGCCATGCAACGGGTGGGGTCGAAGTCGAATGCGCGGCGCGCTTTGGCGTCGCCCTTGCCGTCGTTCAGTTGACGGTAGAGTGCATCGAGTTGCGGGGCAATGAAAACCCAGTCATCGAGTGCGGCGCGCAAACTCGGTGCGATGCCGTCGGCAATGTGGGCAGTGGACAGGTCGCGCGACACCACGGCCAGTTGGCCGTCGCGGGTGCCGTCGTCGAGCGAGGCAAGTTTCATGGGCGGGCTCGTGGGAACAAGCCCGCCATTCTACGGTACGGCAGGTGTGAAACGATCAATACTTGACGATGACACCGACGCCCAGGCTGCGCTGGAAGTAGTTGTAGTCGATCATGCTCTGGCCATAGCCGGCGAACGCATTGACATAGCCCTTGATCGGGCCGACGAGCGGGAAGGCCCAGCCGACCTGCACTGCACCCTTGTCGGTACTGAAGTTACGGCGCACGAGGGCCGAGATTTCGTGGCCACTGCCCATGCGGTAATTGCCGGCCAGTTCGAAGCGACCCATGTAATCGGTGATGTCCGGGTTGTTGTCGTCTTCCAGCGACTCATTGACGCGCTTCCAGAGCTTGGCGGTCATGGTCAGCGGACCACGTTCCAGGCCGACCTGGGCGTAGTAGCGGTTCCAGCTGCGCGACAGGCTCGACGACTGGCCGTTCGACTGGTGCACGAAGCCCAGGTTCAGGAAGCGCACATTGATGCCGGCCAGGGCGAAGTCCAGTGGCATGACAGCCATGATCTCCGGCTGGTAATTGGTTTCGCGGAACGGGCTCGATGCCTTGTGATTGGCTGCTTGCCAGAACGAATTCTGGGTGTAGCCGAACCAGACGTCGATCGGTTGCTCGAACAGGGTTTCGACCAGCTTCATCTTCACGCTGAGCTGGAATTCCAGTTCGGCCTTCGACAAGCCTTCGGCATCCGGATCGGTCGCCAGGAAGTCCGCATACGGCGCTTCGTTCGGGCGGTGGGTGCGGGTCGCGATCAGGTAGTTCGGGTGGTGCGGACGGAACTTGAACGCGCCGCGCTTGTCACGTGGATCGAGTTCCCAATGGCTGCTCAGCGTGTATTCAGCGGCGGCCTGGACGGTTGGATCGACGGTGGCGGTGTGGTCGACGGCGCTGTTCAGCGGTGCGTCGAACGCGCTCTGGGCAGCCACGGCCGGTGCGACGACCGGGGTCGATGCGGTGCTCGCGGCAGCAGCGCTGCCGGTGCTGGCAACGCGGTCGAAGCAGGCGAGGCGCTGGGCGCTGTCGAGGATCGGGGTGCATTCGGCCAGGGTGGCCGGCTGGCTCTGTGCCATGACTGGCAGCGCCAGCAGCAATGGAATCAGGGCGAGGGAATGGGAGAGGCTCGGTCGGTATGCGTACATGGTTATTTTTCTGGAAAATTCATTCGTGCGACAACCGGTGCCCGGACGCCGTCGGAACGGAGTGTCGCGGAAATCGGCTGACTATGTCGCACGAATATTGTGGTTAAGCATGTTCCGTTGTGAAATTTCCACAACAGCATGCGGATGTGGTATGTCAGCCGGGCACGAGCAAATCCAGCTGTGCCTGGTCGAGGAAGCACCACTCGCCTTCTTCGAGTCCCAGCGCGGCCAGCGTCAAGCCGCCGATCTGGGCACGGTGCAGCGCGCTGCAGTGATTCTCGGCAGCGGCCAGCATGCGCTTGACCTGGTGGTATTTGCCCTGCTCCAGCACGATCTCGATAGTGCGTTCGTCCAGTTTGACGCACGACACCGCCTTCAATGGCGCCGGCTCGTCGTGCAGCTGCACGCCAGCGAGCAGCCTGGCGACGAGTTCCTCGGTCACGGGCTCGGCCGTCGTGGCGTGGTACACCTTCGGCACGTGGCGCTTGGGCGAGCTTTGCGCGTGGATGAACGGGCCGTCGTCCGACATCAGGAGCAGACCGGTCGTGTCATGATCGAGTCGGCCGACCGGCTGCACATCGCGCCAGGTGAATTGCTCTGGCAACAGAGTCAGCACGCCAGGATGGTGGCTCGGCTTGCGCGAGCATTCGAAGTTGGCCGGCTTGTACAGCGCGATATAGACATGCTCGCGGTACGCCCACTCCTCATCGAATACGGTCAGCACCAGGCCGTCGGTTTCGAAGGTGGCCTTGAAGTTATCGGCAACCTCGCCATTGATGGTGACGTCGCCATCCTCGATCAGGGCGCGGCAGTACTTGCGGGTGCCGAATCCCTGCGATTGCAGGATGCGGTCTAGGGACAATTTACTCATGGGGCGAGACTTTACCAGAACAGGTCCGGCGCGGACAGACTGACAATTAGAGCAATGTTTTTTAGTCAACATGCATGCCGCGATTCATTTGAGCAGCGTCAAGTCTGCAGAAATTCTTATTGATAGACTTCAACATGTTAGGAATCCGCTTAACGACCATGATGGTTGTTTGCCATACATCAAGGTGCAATTCCGTCAGAGAACAGGACTGAACGTGAACGATGATCTCGATCCTTGCTACGAAAAGCTGTCCCCGCATGAAGTACACTGCGCGCGCCAGCGCCTTGCACGAGCCCATGCGGCGCTTTTTCCCACGTTGATGGCATTGTCGCGCTGGAGCAGCGGCGCCCGCCTGTTGCCGCACGACGAACAGTTCCGGCTGCGCGCTGCGTGGTTTGCCCGCATCGGCGGCGACCATCAGGGCTGGCTCGAACTCGGCGGCTTTGCCCAGCATGACGATTTGCCACCTTTGCGCCAGCCCACCATGTGGCACCCACCGCGCCTCATGTCGCCCGGCGCACCCCAGGCGGATGACAGCGTGACCGACCACTGCAATGACAATGAACTGCATCACCCGTCACGCCGCACCGGCCTCGATGACGATGCCGCCAGTGCTGCAGCCTGACCTGATTCCTGCAACGCCTGTTACGGCAGCGCCAGCCGCACTCCCTGTCCACCAAAAAAACACGGCAGCCTGGTCGGCAGACGTAGGGTGGGCGGCTGCGCCGCCCACGCGTTCAAACCAAGCGTGCTCCATGGTATGCGAAAGTGCGTTGAACGCGTAGGCGGGAAGACCCGCCCACCCTACGTCCACGATCACGCCAGATCGGACCCACAAAAAGAAAACGACGGCCTGGGCCGTCGTTTCCATTCCCGCTGCGCGCATGCACGCGCCCGGGACAGTCTTACCGCGAGGAATAAAAATTCTCTCGAAAACCGCACAGAGGTGCGGTCGCCAGCGTTCACCGTCCGGGATCAATGGGCAAGCAGCTTGACTGATCCACCGCAGCGTCGGCCACCGTTTCACTATAGCCGCATATCCTCTGGTTTCAAGGACAACATGCTCAGCGCAATTTGGGCACGGCGCTATGATACGCCGCCCGCACGGCGCTCTCGCCCACCGACGCCCCAAATTTCTTCAGCACCCGTTCCGGCAAGCCTTCGTGCGCCGTGTAATCGACGATGTCTTCGGCCTTGACGATGTCGCGCGCCACGGTGTCGACCGTGCCAAAGGCATCGGCCAGGCCCATGTCGATGGCGCGTGCACCGGTCCAGTACAGGCCCGAGAACGTCTCGGGCGTTTCTTTCAGGCGCTTGCCGCGCCCGGCGCGCACCACCGAGATGAATTGCTGGTGGATCTCATTGAGCATCTCCTGGGCATGTTCGCGGTGCTTTTCCGATTGCGGGCTGAACGGATCGAGAAACCCCTTGTTTTCGCCGGCCGTCAGCAGACGGCGCTCGACCCCCAGCTTTTCCATCGTGCCCGTAAAGCCGAAACTGTCCATCAGCACGCCGACCGAGCCGACGATCGAGGCCTTGTTGACGTAGATGCGGTCAGCCGCCGAGGCAATGTAGTAGCCGCCCGAGGCGCATATCTCGTCGACGACGACATACAGCGGCTTGTCGGGATAGCCCCGTTTGAGGCGCTGGATTTCGTCGACGATGATGCCGGCCTGGACCGGGCTGCCGCCCGGGCTGTCGATGCGCAGCACGACGGCGGCCGAGCCGGGATCGGAGAACGCCTTGTTCAGCGACGGGATCACGGTGTCGGCAGCGCCGCTGCCTTCGGCTTCGATCTCGCCGTTGATTTCGATCAGCGCCGTGTGGCGGCCGAGGTTTTCGGTGTCGCCGCTGGCGAAGTTGAAGTCGTAGTAGGCCCACAGGGCCAGCAGCGCCACGATCAGGAAGCCGAGCTTGAAGAAGATGCTCCAGCGGCGCGCAGAGCGGCGCTCCTGGACCGTGGCAAATACCAGTTTCTCGAGCGTGTCGCGCTCCCAGTTGCTCATCGTCGGATTCGACGCGAGCCGGCTGTCGCCAGGTTGGTCAATGCTCGTATGGTCACTCATAAAGTCGGAAGGTGGACAACGAAACGCCGTCCCCGCGCGTCACGCGCGGGGCTGTTCGTGCGGCAGTCAGTATATCTTGCCAGCGCCGTCGCGTACGGTTGGGAAGACCACCCGTACGCCGTGGGCCTGCTGTAGGCCCGCGTTCAAGCCTCAGCGGGCCCGACCTCAGGCGTGCTCGAGCAGCCAGTCATGCAGCTCGGGGATGTTCCTGGCAGAGAACAATGGCTGGCAGGCCTGAAGCTGGCTGACCGGATGGGCGCCGAACTCGACCGCGATTCCGGCCGCGCCGGCATTGGTGGCCATCAAGAGGTCGTGCGTCGTGTCGCCGATCATCACCGTGCGCCGCAAATCCTGGCCGAGCTCGCGCGTCAGCTCTTGCAGCATCGCCGGATGCGGCTTGGAGAATGTCTCATCGGCGCAACGTGTGGCATCAAAGATCGACAGCAGTCCGGTCGCATTGAGCGCGCGGTTCAGACCGACCCGGCTCTTGCCCGTGGCCACGGCCAGGAAATAGCCTTCATTCGACAATGCATTGAGCATCTCGGGCACGCCCTTGAACAGCACCAGCTGGTGGTCCTTGGTCAGGAAATGGTGCCGGTAACGCTCGACCATGCGCGGATACAGCGCCGGCTGGATATCGGGCATCACTGCCTGCATCGCTTCGGCCAGGCCGAGGCCGATGACGTGCGCGGCCGACGAGTCGGTTGGCACCGGCAAGCCCAGGTCACGCGCCGCCGCCTGGATGCACTTGACGATGGCGGCGGTACTGTCCATCAAGGTGCCGTCCCAATCGAAGACGATCAGGTCGAATTGTTTTCTAGCCATAATTAGTGGCGGCAAGGCCGCCGGTCCCCTGTTGTTTTTTATTGGTGCGCTGTCGTACTTGCGCGATTGGTTGCTCTGCGCCTGACGGTGTTACACCGGGGCGCCCAGACTGGTCAGGAAGCGCTCGCACTCGGCCGGCATCGGCGCGCGCAAGGTCATGCGCTCGCCCGAATCCGGATGCGTGAACGTGATCTGGTGCGCATGCAGGAACATGCGCTTGAGCGCGCCACGGCTGTCGGTCGCCTTGTGCAATTGCTTGTTGAACGCGAAGTCACCGTACTTTTCGTCGCCCAGGATCGGAAAGCCCGACGAGGCCAGGTGAACCCGGATCTGATGCGTGCGCCCTGTCTTGAGCTCGGCTTCGAGCAAGGCGAAATTGTGCCATTTTTTTAACAAACTGAAAATCGTGTGCGCTTCCTGACCACCGGCCTGGACCAGCACGCGCTTCTCGCCCTCTGCGCTCGTGTATTTATGCAGCGGCAAGCGGATGTGCTGGCGCTTGTTGACCCAGTCGCCTTTCACGGCTGCATAGTAACGCTTGTCGGTCGTGCCTTCGCGCATCTGGTCATGCAGGTGCGTCAGTGCGCTGCGTTTCTTGCCGATCAACAAGAGGCCGGAGGTTTCGCGGTCGAGCCGGTGCACCAGCTCCAGAAACTTCGCTTGCGGACGCGCGGCGCGCAATTGCTCGATCACGCCGTACGACACGCCGGAGCCGCCATGCACGGCCACGCCGCATGGCTTGTCGATCACCAGCAGATGCGCGTCTTCATAAACGACCGCAAATTCCGCGCCCGGCGCGGCGTGTTCGGCCGACTTTTCGGCGATGCGGATGGGTGGAATGCGGACGGTGTCGCCGGCAACCAGGCGGTACAACTGGTCGATGCGGCCCTTGTTGACACGGACTTCGCCGGAGCGAAGGATGCGGTAGATGTGGCTCTTTGGTACGCCTTTACAGACACGCAACAAGTAGTTGTCGATGCGCTGGCCGGCTTCTTCTTCGTCGATTGTCACGAACTGCGCTTGCAGTGCTGCGGGGGATGAAGGGGGGACACTATCGTTCTGCATTGCCATTCGGTCTGTCTTCCCAGAAATTCTCTCTAAGTCCTTCATTTTGAATATATAATCGACAGGCGGCGGTCAAACCTCTGCTGGTGTAAGAATTAAAATGAAATTTTACACTGGGGCACGCCCCATCGGCCCCGCCAAGTGCAAATTCGATGGAAAGAACGTGTACGCACATCCTTGCGCCAATCAAGGTTGCAACCGATTTGTAATCGGATTGCGCGCAATGATGCCGGATTGGATTGTCAGGATTCTTAAGGATAAGTACCAGCAAGCATCCTTAACAAAGTGCTTGCCGGTTGATGGTGTCGATAACGCTTGTCGTTTTCGCTGACCCCGCTGCTGCAGCATCCACACCGCTTGAGCAAGGCTGTCTCTTCGCCTCCAGGCCGGTCGGTTGCTGGCGCCCAGGGTCGGCTGGCTGTGGCACACCCTCCCTTGTTCGTTGCTGTGCCAACCCCAATGTGGTGGCAGGTAACGAACAAAAGTTGCGGCGTGTTTAGACAATGACGTTCGGCCCCACAGCGCCCCGTTGCGGCAGCGAAATTACTTTGCTGTACCGCACGCCCGGGCATACCCCCTCCTGTCACCCGTCCCCGCATACATCCCTGTAGCTGCGCCGCCCGTGAGGGCGGCCTTCACACGGCCCCCGGGTCACGGAGTACTAAAAATGAAACGCATGTTGTTTAACGCGACGCAGCAAGAAGAGCTGCGCGTCGCTATTGTCGATGGCCAGAAGCTGATCGACATCGATATCGAGACTGCCGGTCGCGAACAGCGCAAGTCGAATATCTACAAGGGTGTCATCACCCGCATCGAACCCTCCCTCGAAGCCTGCTTCGTCAGCTACGGCGAAGACCGCCACGGTTTCCTCCCCTTCAAAGAAGTCGCCCGCACGTATTTCCGTGAAGGTGTCGACGTGCGCAATTGCTCCATCAAGGAAGCGCTGCGCGAAGGCCAGGAAATCATGGTCCAGGTCGAAAAAGAAGAACGCGGCAACAAGGGCGCTGCCCTGACCTCGTTCATCTCGCTGGCCGGCCGCTACCTCGTCCTGATGCCGAACAACCCGCGCGGCGGCGGTGTATCACGCCGCGTCGAAGGCGAAGAACGCCAGGAACTGCGCGAAACGATGGACAAGCTCGACCTGCCGCAAGGCATGTCGGTCATCGCCCGCACTGCCGGTATTGGCCGTAACGTCGAAGAACTGCAGTGGGACCTGAATTACCTGATGCAACTGTGGCGCGCGATCGAAGGCGCCGGCAAGTCGTCCAACGGCGCGTTCCTGATCTACCAGGAATCGTCGCTCGTCATCCGCGCGATCCGCGATTACTTCCAGCCGGACATCGGCGAAGTGCTGATCGACACCGACGAAATCTATGAGCAGGCGCAGCAGTTCATGAGCCACGTGATGCCCGACATGGCGCACCGCGTGAAGCGTTACAGCGACGACGTGCCGCTGTTCTCGCGTTTCCAGATCGAACACCAGATCGAAACCGCCTACGCGCGCACCGTGCCGCTGCCATCGGGCGGCGCCATCGTGATCGACCACACCGAAGCGCTGGTCTCGATCGACGTCAACTCGGCCCGCGCCACGCGCGGCTCGGACATCGAAACGACCGCCTTCAACACCAACTGCGAAGCAGCCGACGAAGTGGCGCGCCAGTTGCGCCTGCGCGATCTGGGCGGCCTGATCGTGATCGACTTCATCGACATGGAAGTGGCCAAGAACCAGCGCGAAGTCGAACAGCGCCTGAAGGACGCGCTGCACCATGACCGCGCCCGCGTTCAGATGGGCAAGATTTCGCGCTTCGGCCTGATGGAACTGTCGCGCCAGCGCCTGCGTCCGTCGCTGTCGGAAGGCTCCCACGTGACCTGCCCACGCTGCTCGGGCACCGGCCACATCCGCGATACCGAATCGTCGGCCCTGCAAGTCCTGCGCATCATCCAGGAAGAGGCGATGAAGGAAAATTCGGCCGCCATCCACGTGCAGGTGCCCGTCGATGTCGCTGCTTTCCTGCTGAACGAGAAGCGTGGCGAAGTGCTCAAGATCGAGAACCGCCACCGCATCACCGTGATCCTGATCCCGAACAAGCATCTGGACACGCCGCATTACAAGCTCGAGCGCATCAAGCACGACGATCCGCGCCTCGAAGACGCACACGCCAGCTACGCGATGGCCGAGTCGGCCGATACCGACATGGCTTACGCGAAACGCCAGAAAGAAGAAGCCAAGCCGCGCCAGGAAGCCGTCGTCAAGACGATTACCCCGGCCCAGCCTGCGCCGCTGGTCGACCGCAGCGAAGCGGCCAAGCCAGTCAAGCCGGCTGTCGCCCCTGCGGTTGCGGTGCCCGTGCCTGCGCCGGTGGAAGAAGAAGGTTTCTTTGCCAAGCTGCGCAACTTCTTCTTCGGCAAACCAGAACCAAAAGGCGCCGCACCGGCCGTGCTGGTGGAAGTGCCTGTCGCCGCCCCTGCGCAGGCAGAGCGCGACCGCAACAACCGCACCAAGAATGGCCGCACCGGTGGCCGTCCAGCTGGCAAGCCGGGCCGTGAACGCGAAGAGCGCGAGCCGGTTGCCAAGACCGCCGCACCGGGCGAAGAGCTGGCCAAGGGCCCGGACGCCGAAGCGCGTCCACCACGCCCGCCGCGCCCGCCACGTCCACCGCGCGAAGGCCGCGAGCCACGTGAACCACGCGACCCGGCCGATGCCGCGCCACGTGCCGAAGGCGCAGAGCGTCTGGAACGCGCCGAGCGTCCTGAACGCGGCGAGCGCAAGGAGCGCCAGCCACGTCAGCCGCGCGAGCGCACCGAGCGTACGGAGCGCACCACCCAGGTCATCGAAGCCAAGCTCGATGAAATCAATGTCAGCCAGGTGGTGTCGAACACCACCGTTGCCGTGACCACCACCGGTCCGGAAGGCAGCCAGGAAGTCGTGCAGCAAGTCATCAAATCGGTGACCACGATCGGCCCGGATGGCGAAGAAGTCGAGATGGATGGCGACGAGCCACGCCGTCGTCGTCGCCGCGGTGGCCGTAACCGCAACCGTCGCGATCGTGACCAGATCGAAGGCGAAGGCGGCGAAGGCAACGAAGACGCACCAGCGTTCGCGCCGGTAGCGGACGAAGAAGTGGCCAAGGTGGCAGCAGCTGCCCGCGCCGCCCGTGGCAAGCAGGCGCAGTCCGGCGCCCAGGCGCCGTGGCCGTTCCCGACCTCGGCATCGATCGCCGCCAAGGATGATGCGGCGCAAGCTGCAACTGCAGCACCGGCACCAGCAGCTGCGCCGGTGATCTCGCAAGCGGCGCCGGTCGAGGGCAATATGTTCCCGACGTCGGCCTCGATGGCGGCAACGACGACCGAGGCAGCGCCTGCCAATGTCGAGCCGGTCAATTTCCCGACGGCGGCATCGATGGGCGTAGCGGCAGAAGTTTCGGCACCAGCATCGGCACCGGCATCGACCGAACCGGTCATGTTCCCGACGGCGGCGTCGGTGGCGGCTGAGCATGCTGCTGAACCGGTCGGGGCCGAGGCCGCTCCTACTCCTGCTCCTGCACCAGCGCCTGTCGAGCCGGCGCCGGTGGTGGAAGTCGCCCCTGCGCCAGTGGTCGAGCCTGTGACCGCGGTGGCCGTCGAACCTGCACCGGTGGCAGCCGCGGAAGTGACCACGGCGCCAGCGCCAGTGGCTGCTACCCCTGCGCCAAAGCTGGACGACATGCTGGCCGAAGCGGGCCTGCAACTGGCCGCGACCGATCCTGAGAAGCTGCGCGCCGCCCAGGCCGCAGCAGCGCAGGCAGCCACGCCGGTGCGCGTTGGCCGTGCCCGCAAGCCGGTCATCGTCCCGGTCGACGAGCCGCTGGTGCAGGTCGATACCAGCCGTCAGTAAGCAATCGGCAGTACCGTACGTCGTTCCCGCGCAGGCGGGAACCCAAGTTCATTAGCGTTGCGATAACGCTGGCACCTTGGGTTCCCGCCCTTCGCGGGAACGACGCATTTGGGCCTCGTTACTCCCTCCAACGACACACCCTCGCCCGGCAGTATTCCCGGGCGCATGCTATCGTATTGGAATGGCTGAAAAAATCATCCTTATCAATGACCTGCGCTCATCGAAGCTGCGGGTCCCGGCCGTGCCGGAAGCACCTACGGGCCTGCTGAGCGACGCGCTCGGCCGGCCGCTGCACGACTTGCGCATTTCCGTCACCGACCGCTGCAATTTCCGCTGCGTGTATTGCATGCCGAAGGAAGTGTTCGACAAGGATTACCAATACCTGCCGCACGGCGACCTGCTGTCGTTCGAAGAGATCACGCGCGTCGCGCGCCTGTTCGTCGCGCACGGCGTCGAAAAGCTGCGCCTGACGGGCGGCGAGCCGCTGCTGCGCAAGAATCTCGAACGCCTGGTGGGCATGTTGCGTGCACTCCCTACCCCCAGCGGCCGTCCGCTCGACCTCACCTTGACGACCAACGGCTCGATCCTGGCGCGCAAGGCGCAAGCCCTGAAAGATGCGGGCCTGGACCGGGTCACGGTATCACTCGACGCGCTCGACGACGGCGTATTCCGCAGCATGAACGATGTCGATTTTTCGGTGGCCGATGTGCTGCACGGCATCGACACCGCGCACGCGGTGGGCCTGGGGCCGGTCAAGGTGAACATGGTCGTCAAGGGCGGCACCAACGTCGACCAGATCCTGCCGATGGCGCGCCACTTCAAGGGCTCGCCGACAATCCTGCGCTTCATCGAATTCATGGATGTGGGCGCGTCGAACGGTTGGGACATGCGCGACGTGGTGCCGTCGGGCGACGTGGTGCGCCGCATCTCGGCCGAGCTGCCACTGGTACCGGTGGCCGCCAACTACAGCGGCGAGACCGCCTCGCGCTGGCGCTACGTCGATGGCGACGGCGAAATTGGTGTGATTTCCAGCGTCACGCAAGCGTTCTGCGGCGACTGCAGCCGTCTGCGCCTGTCGACCGAAGGCAAACTCTACACTTGCCTGTTCGCCACGCGCGGCCACGATATGCGCGCACTGCTGCGCGAAGGGCATGACGACCTGGCCCTGAGCGGCGCCATCGCGCAACTGTGGCGCGGCCGGGCCGACCGCTATTCCGAGACCCGCTCGGCAGAGACCGGTACGGGCCAGCTGGACGGGCCGCGCCGGGTTGAAATGTCCTATATTGGTGGCTGACAGCCGGTGGTTAATCAAACGATGGAGGCAGGATTGATCAGCGGGTTGATTCTGGCGGGCGGGCGTGGCTCGCGCATGGGCAATGTGGACAAGGGCTTGCAGCCGTTCCGCTCCAGCACGATGGTCGAGCACGTACTGGCGCGTTTGCGGCCGCAGGTCGGGCCCTTGCTGATCAGCGCCAACCGCAATCTCGACACGTACCGCGCATTTGGCGCGCCCGTGCTGACCGACGAAATGGCGGATTTTCCGGGCCCGCTGGCCGGGCTTGAAACGGGCTTGCGTCACTGCACCACGCCGTATCTGCTGACGGTGCCGTGCGATTCGCCATTCCTGCCACTTGACCTGGCCGCGCGCCTGTTCGCGGCGCTGCAAGAGCACGACGCCGACGTGGCCTACGCCGCGACGCAGGAAGCCGGCATGCTGGTCCAGCCGCATCCCGTGTTCTGCCTGGTGCGCGCTGACCGGCTGCCCGTGTTGTCGGCCTATCTGGCCCAGGGTGGCCGCCGGGTCGACGGCTGGTACCGCGACCTCAAGGCCGTTGAAGTCGTGTTCGACGACGCCGACGCGTTCCGCAACATCAACACGCTCGACGAGCTGCGCGGGCTCGAACAACCGGCCTTCCCTGCCAGCCTGGCCCAGGTGGCCAGTTGCATCAACGGCTATGACCCGAACGCGCTGCCGGTGCGCGACGCCCAGCGCATCATCCGCGAATTCGTCCAGCCGGTGCGCGCCGTCGAAATGGTGGCGTTGCGCGCAAGCCTGGGCCGCGTGCTGGCGCGCGATATGGTCTCGCCGATCAACGTGCCCGCGCACGACAATTCGGCGATGGACGGCTACGCACTGCGTGGCGCCGACCTGCCGCAGGACGGCGTGGCGACGTTCAAGGTGGTCGATATCGTGTATGCCGGCAAGCCGTCCGCTGTCGTACCCGGTCCCGGCGAATGCGTGCGCATCATGACGGGCGGCGTGATGCCGGCCGGTTGCGACAGCGTGCTGCCGCAGGAATTTGCCGACAGCGGCGACGATGTCGCGATGACCGTGCGCGCCGGCGCCATCCGCGCTGGCGACAACCGCCGGCTGGCCGGCGAAGATTTGAAAGCCGGCAGCGCCGCCCTGAAGGCCGGCCGCATCATCCGGCCATCTGACCTGGGCCTGTGCGCGTCGCTGGGCTTTGCCGAAATCCCCGTGCAACGGCGCCTGCGCGTGGCGTTCTTCTCCACCGGCGACGAGCTGCGCTCGATCGGCGAGCCGCTGGGCGAAGGCTGCGTCTATGACAGCAACCGCTACACGATCTACGGCATGCTCCAGCGCCTGGGCTGCGAGATCATCGACATGGGCGTCGTGCGCGACAGCCCGGAAGCGCTGGAAGACGCGCTGCGCACCGCCTGCGAAAACGCCGACGCGATCATCACGTCGGGCGGCGTCTCGGTCGGCGCCGCCGACTACACCAAACAGGTGATGGCACAACTGGGCGACGTGACCTTCTGGAAAGTGGGCATGCGCCCGGGCCGCCCGCTGGCATTCGGGCGCGTCACATCGAACGGCCGCAGTGCCTTCCTGTTCGGCTTGCCGGGCAATCCGGTGGCCGTGATGGTGTCGTTCTACTTCTTCGCACGCGACGCGCTGCTGCAAATGATGGGCGCCAACGCCCCACTCCCGCTGCTGCAGGCGCGCTCATCCGAAGCGATCCGCAAGAAACCAGGCCGCACCGAATACCAGCGCGGCATCATCACGCGCGGCGCCGACGGCACGCCCGAAGTGCGCCTCACCGGCGCCCAAGGCTCAGGCATCCTGCGCTCAATGTCCGAAGCCAACTGCATGGTCGTCCTGCACGACGGACAAGGCAGCGTGGCCGCCGGCGACATGGTCGACATCCTCCCATTCGAAGGCCTGTTCTAAGCCGATAAGGCAGCGCCACACCTACCGCAATCAGCAAATTCTTGCCCCCAGACCCTTACAAAACAATTAGGGTCAGAGTCGAATTGTTTGACAACTTTGGGTAATTGCCCATTAAGTCGACTCCGACCCTAATTAATTTTGGCTGTTTTTTCGACTAAATCGAGTCATCCTGGAAATTGAGTTCCGGCCGGAATTAGATTTGGCATTTGGCGGCTAAAAACACCCTAAAACAATTAGGGTCAGAGTCGAATTGTTTGACAACATTGGGTAATTGCCCATTAATTCTACTCTGACCCTGATTGTTTTTGTGACTTGGGGGAAATTGTAGGGGTGCTGTCAGTCTTCGCGTTCCAGGCCGTCAGAGCCCAGGAGTAATTGGGCGGCTTCGGTTGGGAGCGCTTCGACCGATTTGAGCTTGCGGGCCATCTGGCGGCTGCGCACTTCGGCGTTTTCGATGTTTTTGGCGGCGCGCTCCAGCGTCGTTTTCGTTGCAGCCAGCACGTCGCCGAATTTCGTGAATTCGGTTTTGACTGCGCCCAGCACTTGCCACACTTCGGATGAGCGCTTTTCCAGCGCCAGCGTGCGGAAGCCCATTTGCAGGCTGTTGAGCAAGGCGCTCAGTGTCGACGGGCCGGCGATCGTCACGCGCAGCGTGCGCTGCAGGTCGTCGGCCAGGCCCGGGCGGCGCATTACTTCGGCGTACAGGCCTTCGGTTGGCAGGAACAGGATCGCGAAGTCCGTCGTCTGTGGCGGCGAGACGTATTTGTCGCAGATGGTTTGCGCCTCGCGCCGCACTGCCCGCTCCAGCTCGGCGCCGGCGCGAATGACGCCTTCCGCGTCCGCAATGTCGGCCGCGGCCTGCAGGCGCTCGTACTGCTCCTTCGGGAACTTGGCGTCGATCGGCAGCCACAGTGGCGCGCCGCCGTCGACGGTGCCCGGCAGCTTGATGGCGAACTCCACCCGCGCGTTCGAGCCCGCCACCGTCTCGACGTTCTTCGCATACTGCTCGACCGTCAACACCTGCTCGAGCAGCATCTCCAGCTGCACCTCGCCCCACGTGCCGCGCGTCTTCACGTTGGTGAGCACGCGCTTGAGGTCACCCACGCCAATGGCCAGCTGCTGCATCTCGCCCAGGCCCTGGTGGACTTTTTCCAGCCGCTCGGACACCTGGCGGAACGATTCCGTCAGCCGCGTCTCCAGCGTCGCGTGCAGCTTTTCATCGACCGTCTGGCGCATCTCTTCCAGGCGCTTGCCATTGTCCGCCTGCAGATCGCGGATCTTGGATTCCAGTGTGTTGCGCACTTCGAGCATGCGCTGGGCGTTCGATTCAGTGAGGTTGCCCAGCGTCTGCTGCAGCGTGTCGGCAAAGCGCTTGAGCGCGCGCGCCTGCTCTTCGCGCCCGCTGCTCGATTGCAGCTGCATCTGCTGCCGCATGCTGTCAAATTGCTGGACCGAGGCGTTGTGATACTGGGCCAGGTGGCCGGCGGTTTCCTGGCGCGTCGACTGCGCGCTGGCCTGCAGTTCCTGGCGCAGCTCGCGCTCGAGCCGTTCGATGTGCGCGCCATTGCCGCCGCCGCTGCCGCGCAGGCGCAGCAAGACCAGCACCAGCAATGCGATGATGAGCGCAAGGCCCACCAGGATCAGGATTTCTGCTGTCGTCATCGTGTCAATCGGCCTTGTTGCGCATCCAGTCGGCGGTTTCGAAGAAAGACGTCAGCAGGCGCACCCGCAGCGCCTCGTCGTAGCCCAGGTCTTCCATCGCCCACGCCATCGCGCGCAGCCACGCGTCGCGCTCCTTGGTGCCGATCGCATACGGCAGGTGGCGCGCGCGCAGGCGCGGATGGCCGTAGCGTTCTATATACAGGTCCGGGCCGCCCATCCACCCGGACAAAAACATGAACAGCTTGTCGCGCGAGCTGTCGTTGGGCACCGGGTGCATCACGTGGATGCTGGCGAACTCTGACTCGAGCTGCATCAGGTCATAGAAGCGGTCCACCAACGCGCGCAGGCGCTCGGCGCCGCCCATGATCTCGTACAGCGTTGGCGTGTCGGCTTGCGTATCTTGCATGGCTTACGCCTCCCGCAACGTCTGCAGCGGCGGCTGACGCAGCACGCCGCGCAAGCCGAACCAGCCGCCGACAATCGCGCACAGGATCCCCACCACCAGGCCAGCGAGCCACACGCCCGGCGCGAACGTCCACGGGAACTTGAACTGGTACGTCGCCAGCGCCCAGCCCAGCGCCGCAGCGCCCGTCGCGGCGAGCAGGCCGGAAAGGCCGCCCACCAGCACGAACTCGATCCGCTGCGCCCGCGCCAGTTGCTGGCGCGTTGCGCCCAGCGCACGCAGCAGGCCGCCTTCACGCGTGCGCTCGGAGGTCGATCCCATCAACGCTGCATACAGCACCAGCACGCCCGAGGCCAGCGTGAACAGGAACAGGAATTCGACCGCGACCACCACCTGGTCCAGCACATCCTGCAGCTGGCGGATAATGCCCGAGACGTCGACCACGGTCAGGTTCGGATATGCGCGCGTGAGCGCATTGCCCAGGTTCGCGCCTTCGGCCGGCACGTGGAACGCCGTCATGTAGGTGGTCGGCGCATTGGCCATCGCGGCCGGATTGATGATGACGAAGAAGTTGGCGCGCATCGAGCCCCATTCGAGCTTGCGCACGCTGGTGATCTTCGCGTCCACCATCAGTCCTGCCATGTCGAAGCGCAGGCTGTCGCCTAGCTTCAGGCCAAGGCGGTCCATGATGCTTTTTTCGACCGACGCTTCGGCCAGGCCAGGGGCATCCCTGAACCAGGCGCCCTCGACCACCTCGTTCCCCTCTGGCAGCGCGTTGGTCGTCGACAGGTTGAATTCGCGGTTGGCCAGGCGGCGTGCCTCGCCGTCGGCAAAGGTGTCGCTCTTGATGGCGGCGCCATTGATCGCCGTGAGGCGCCCGCGGATCATCGGGAACAGTACCGGCTCCTTCACATTGGCCGCCTGCAGCTGGTCTTCGACGCCCTTCGTCTGCTCGGGCAGGATGTTGATCACGAAGCGATTCGGCGCGTCGGCCGGCGTGGCCGACTGCCAGGCCGCCATCAGGTCACCCCGCACGACGGTCAGCAGCAGCAGCGCCATCAGGCCGAGCGACAGCGAGACCACCTGCACGACCGTGGCGCCGGGCCGGCGCTGCAGCGACGTGACGGCAAAGCGCCAGGCCTGCTGCGGGAACAGGTTGCGCATGCGGCGCAGCAGTTTGAGGCCCAGCCAGGCCACGAGCGCAAACACCGCGAAGCCGCCGAGGAAGCCGCCGGCCGTGATCAGCGCCAGCGTCAGGTCGCGCGCCTGCCAATAGAGCAGCAGGACGAACGCGCCCACGCCCAGGCCATAAGTCGCCAAAGCGGCCGGTTGCGGCGCGCCGGCTTCACGCCGGATCACGCGGTTGTGCGGCACATTGCGTAATTGCAGAATCGGCGGCAGTGCAAAGCCCACCAGCAGCAGCATGCCCGTGGCCACGCCCTGCAGCGCCGGCAGGATCGACACGGGCGGCAGCTCGGTGCGGATCAGCGATGCGATCAGTTCGAGCAGCACGAAGTGCGCGCCGAAGCCCACCAGCACACCGAGCACGCTGCCCAGCAAGCCGACGAGGGCAAATTCGGTCACGTACATGACGGTGACCTGGTTCTGGGTCAGGCCCAGGCAGCGCAGCATGGCGCAGGCATCCAGGTGACGGCTCATGAAGCGGCGCGCCGCCATCGCCACGGCCACCGCTGCCAGCATCGCCGACAACAGGCCCACGAGCGACAGGAACAAGCCCGCGCGATCGAGCGTGGCGCGCATTTCAGGGCGCCCGTTCTCCAGCGTCTCGATACGCACGCCCTTGAGGTTCCCGTCCCTGATCTGCGCGCGCAGCCAGGTTTCGTAGGCCTTGATGGCCGCCAGGTCGTTGCGGTTGGTCGAGGCAATCTGCAGGCGGAAGTCCACGCGCGCGAAATCGTCCACCAGGCCCGTCGCCTTCAGATCGGCCATCGACAGCATCACGCGCGGCGCGAAGTTCGCGAACGACGCGCCTTTATCGGGCTCGGTCGCGATCAGCTGCGTGATGCGCAACTGGCTGTTGCCCAGCGTGAGCATGCCGCCCACCTGCGTCGACAGCTGGGCGAGCAAGCCCGGATCGACCCACACGGTGCCGGGCGCCGGCACGGCGCGTGTCGGTTCGCCGCGCGCGCCGCTGGCCGCGACCGGGTCGGTCGTGATCTTCATCTGGCCACGCAGCGGGTAGCCTGTCGACACGGCCTTGATCGACGAGAGCTGCGCCAGCGAGTCATCGCCCTCGCCGGCCTGCGCCATGCTCGGGAAGGTCACGGTGTCGGCCAGCAGCAGGCCGCGCCGCGCCGCTTCGTCGCGCCAGGCCTGGGGCACCGGGTCATCGGTCTTGACCAGCAGGTCGGCGCCCAGCAGCTGGTGCGCGTCGCGGTCCATGCCGGCGCGCATACGGTCAGTGAAGAAGCCGACCGACGTGAGCGCCGCCACGGCGACGATGAGCGCCACCAGCAGGAAGCGCAGTTCACCGGCGCGCCAGTCGCGCGCCGTCATGCGAAGTGCCTGGACGAACATGGCGTCGCTCCGTGGTTGGATTAAGCGGTGGCGAAAAAGTCGTCGACTTCGGCCAGGAAGGCGCGCTTGCGCTCCGGATCGATGAAGGCGGCCTGGAAGCTGTTGCGCGCCAGTTGCCGCGCGTGCGTGGCATCCAGCGGCAAGGCGTCGAACGCAGCGAAGTAATTCTCGTTGACGTAGCCGCCGAAATAGGCCGGATCGTCCGAGTTGACCGTAACGGCCAGGCCAGCGTCCAGCAGGGTGCGCAGATTGTGCGAACCCATGACGTCGAACACGCGCAGCTTGATGTTCGACAGCGGGCACACGGTCAGCGCCATCTGCTCGCGCACCAGGCGCTCGACCAGCGCCGGGCTTTCCAGGCTGCGCACGCCGTGGTCGATGCGCTCGACCTTGAGCACGTCGAGCGCGCTTTCGATATAGGCCGGTGGCCCTTCTTCGCCCGCATGCGCGACCAGGCGCAAACCCAGGTTGCGGGCGCGCTCGAACACGCGCGCGAACTTCTCGGGCGGATGGCCGACCTCGGACGAATCCAGGCCCACGCCGATGAACTTGTCGCGGTACGGCAGCGACTCGTCCAGCGTGGCGATCGCGTCGTCTTCCGACAGATGGCGCAGGAAGCACATGATCAGTTCAGCGCTGAGTGGCGCATCCTGACAGGCGCGCCAGATGCCGTTGATGACGGTCTCGAACGGCACGCCGCGCGCGGTGTGTGTTTGCGGGTCGAAGAAGATTTCGGTGTGGCGGACATTGTCGGCATGGGCGCGCGCCAGGTAGGCGGCGGTCATGTCATAAAAGTCCTGCTCGGTCAGCAACACGCTGGCACCCGCATAATAAATGTCGAGGAACGATTGCAGGTCGCTGAAAGCGTAGGCGTCGCGCAACGCTTCGACCGAGGCATAGGCCAGCTGGACGTTGTTTCTTTGTGCCAGAGCAAAAATCAGTTCTGGCTCGAGCGAGCCCTCGATATGGATGTGCAGTTCAGCCTTGGGCATGTTCTGCAGCAGGGTGCGCAAGCGATCGTCTAGCATGGTGTTCTCCAACAGGTGTTCAGTGAATAAGGTCGCGCGTTAAGGCGACCGGCAAGTGTAACGCATGCGTGCAATCGGCTCATGCCATAGCGAAAAAGCGTAAGTTCATCATGGGCCGCGCACGATGCGCGTGCACCGCCTGTTGTACCGTTGACGAAAACTCGCTACGCTTTGCATGACGCCCCGCACGCACGCGCAGCGCAGGCAAAAACCGAATTTTTTATTGTTAAATCAAGCACTTGTTACCACTTCATCATGTCGTGCAACACGACTTTGACTTCGGAAACTATTAGGGACATAATAAATTTCAGTAACGCAAAAAGACGCTCTCCATACTGCGGTTAGTTCGATATTTCCGGATCGACAACAAGCAATCGCACGCGCACCATCCACGACGCCGACCACACTGGCGCCGCACGTGACGACCGAACAAGGAGTACGCCAAAAATAACCGGGCCCCCGGGCAGCGCCATGCGCTGCTGTGACAGTGATTCGTTGTTGGCACATTAAAGGAAATTCAATGAGCATCTTTGAAAATTACACGGCCCGCTATGAGCGTACTCGCGAAGAGGAATACTCGATGTCCGAGTTCCTGCAGATGTGCAAGCGTGACCCGCTGACCTATGCCAGCGCACCGGAGCGCATGCTCGCCGCCATTGGCGAACCCACGCTGGTCGATACCCGTCTCGATTCGCGCATGTCGCGCATCTTCGCCAACAAGGTCATCAAGATCTACCCGGCGTTTCGCGAGTTTTATGGCATGGAAGAAGTGATCGAACAGGTCGTTTCGTATTTCCGCCACGCGGCGCAAGGCCTGGAAGAACGCAAGCAGATCCTGTATCTACTGGGCCCGGTCGGTGGCGGCAAATCGTCGATTGCCGAAAAACTCAAGAGCCTGATGGAGCTGGTGCCCTTTTATGCGATCAAGGGTTCGCCCGTCAACGAGTCGCCCCTGGGCTTGTTCAGTGAAGACGAAGACGGCAATATCCTCGAAGAAGATTACGGCATTCCCCGCCGCTATCTGCGCGCGGTGCCGAGTCCCTGGGCCGTCAAGCGCCTGCATGAATTTGGCGGCGACATCAACAAGTTCCGCGTCGTGCGGCGCTATCCGTCGATCCTCAAGCAGGTCGCCATTTCCAAGACCGAGCCGGGCGACGAAAACAACCAGGATATCTCGTCCCTCGTCGGCAAGGTCGACATCCGCAAGCTCGAGGATTTCTCGCAGGACGATCCGGATGCCTACAGTTATTCGGGCGGCCTGTGCCTGGCCAATCAGGGCCTGATGGAATTCGTCGAGATGTTCAAGGCGCCGATCAAGGTGCTGCACCCGCTGCTCACGGCCACGCAGGAAGGCAATTACAAGGGCACCGAAGGCTTTGGCGCGATCCCGTTCGACGGCATCGTGCTGGCGCACTCGAACGAGTCCGAATGGAAGACCTTCCGCAACAACCGCAATAACGAGGCGTTCCTCGACCGCATCTATATTGTCAAGGTGCCGTACTGCCTGCGCGTGTCGGACGAAGTGAAAATCTACGACAAGCTGCTGCGCAATTCGTCGCTCGACAAGGCGCCCTGCGCCCCGGGTACGCTGCGCATGATGTCGCAGTTTGCCGTGCTCTCGCGCCTGAAGGATCCCGACAATTCCAGCATCTATTCCAAGATGCTCGTGTATGACGGCGACAACCTGAAAGACACCGACCCCAAAGCCAAGTCGCTGCACGAGTATGTCGATTACGCGGGCGTGGACGAAGGCATGAACGGCCTGTCGACCCGCTTTGCTTTCAAGATTCTGTCGAAGGTGTTCAATTTCGACAATACCGAAGTGGCGGCCAATCCGGTGCACCTGCTGTACGTGCTCGAGCAGCAGATCGAGCGCGAGCAATTCCCGCCCGAAACCGAGCAGCGCTACCTGTCGTATATCAAGGAACACCTGGCGCAGCGCTATGTCGACTTCATCGGCAAGGAAATTCAAACGGCCTACCTGGAAAGCTATTCCGAGTATGGGCAGAACATCTTCGACCGTTACGTCACGTTTGCCGACTTCTGGATTCAGGACCAGGAATTTCGCGATCCCGATACCGGCGAGAGTTTCGATCGCGAGTCGCTCAACGCCGAACTGGAAAAGATCGAAAAGCCGGCCGGGATTTCGAATCCGAAGGATTTCCGCAACGAGATCGTCAATTTCAGCCTGCGTGCGCGCGCCACCAATGCTGGCAAAAATCCCGCCTGGACCAGTTACGAAAAGTTCCGCAGCGTGATCGAGAAAAAAATGTTCTCGAATACCGAGGAACTCCTGCCGGTGATTTCATTCAATGCAAAGGCGAATACCGAGGATGCGAACAAGCATGCCGATTTCGTGGCGCGCATGGTCGAGAAAGGCTATACGCCGAAGCAGGTGCGGTTGCTGTGCGAGTGGTATCTGCGCGTGCGCAAATCGTCGTAAGCAACAGCGTATGAGCAACGGGGCATGAGTGACAGCGCATGAGTGACAGCGTTGTCGGCTGGCCGCAGGCCGCCCGCCGGCAACGTCCCGCGCTGTGCGTGCGTCGCACGTCCGTTCACGTAGCGTATTAAGATAAGGGCGCTGCTGTTGAAAAGGCAGCGCCACAGCGCCAACGGCGTGTCCAACACGCCAGATCCGCGCTTACATTGAGCAGGAGGCCTGTTTTGACTTACCTCATCGACCGTCGCTTGCAGGGCAAGAACAAGTCTGCGGTCAACCGCGAACGCTTCCTGCGCCGCTACAAGGCGCAGATCAAGGATGCCGTCGGCCGCGCCATCAAGGGCCGCTCGATCACCGATATCGAAAACGGCGAAAAGGTCACCATTCCCGTCAAGGATGTGAACGAGCCCCACTTCGGCCACGCCCATGGCGGCGTCTGGGAAACCGTCAACCCCGGCAATACCGAATACCAAAAAGGCGACCAGTTCAGCCGCCCGCGCGGCGGTGGCGCCGGCGCCGGCCGCGGTCGCCCCGGCAACAGCGACCAGACCGTCGAAGACGATTTCATCTTTGAATTGTCGCGCGAAGAATTCATGAATTATTTCTTCGAAGACCTCGAGTTGCCGAATATGGTCAAGACGCAGCTGACCCAGACCATTGAATACAAGAATCAGCGCGCCGGCTACAACGTCTCGGGCACGCCCTCGAATATCCACGTGCTGCGCTCGCTGCGCGGCGCCCTGGGCCGGCGCATTGCCGTGGGCGGACCGACGCGGCGCCAGTTGGCCGAGGCCCAGGAACAATTGCAGGCCTTGTTCGACGAAGGCGCACCTAGCGACGACCAGGGCGTTATCGAACTGCGGGACCACATTCATCACCTGCGGATCCGGCTCAATGCGATTCCGTTCATCGATCCGTTCGACCTGCGCTACGCCAACCGGATCAAGGTTCCCAAGCCAAGTACGCAAGCGGTGATGTTCTGCATCATGGACGTGTCGGGGTCGATGGACGAAACCCGCAAGGACACGGCCAAGCGCTTCTTCATTCTGCTGTATCTGTTCCTGAAACGCGTGTACGAGAAAATCGATGTGATCTTCATCCGCCACCACACGGCGGCGGCCGAGGTCGACGAGAACGAGTTCTTCCATTCGCGCGAGTCGGGCGGCACCGTGGTGTCGTCGGCCCTGCACCTGCTGCAAAAAGTCATCAACGAACGCTACGGCAGCGCCGACTGGAATGCGTATGTGGCGCAAGCCTCCGACGGCGACAACTGGGACAACGATTCGGTGCTGTGCAAGCAGATCCTGTCCAATGCGATCATGCCGCGCGTGCAGTACTACACGTATGTCGAAATCACGGACGGCCCGCCACAGAATCTGTGGGAACAATACTGCGACGTCGCCAGCCAGCACCGCAACTTCGCGATGCAAAAGATCGTGACCCCGGCCGATATTTATCCGGTGTTCCGGGAATTGTTTAAAAAGCAGGCCAAGTAGCCACGCGAACAGCCGAACCAGCCAACCGCAGCGAGGTGCCTCATGCCAAGAGATCCGGACAACCCGCGCGCCCTGCCCGAACAGTCGGAATGGACTTTCGACCTGATCGAGCAGGCGCACGAAGAAATCAGGCGTGTGGCCAAACGCTATGGCCTGGACACCTACCCGAACCAGCTTGAGATCATCACCGCCGAGCAAATGATGGATGCCTACACCTCGGTCGGGATGCCGGTGTCATACAACCACTGGTCGTTCGGCAAGCATTTCCTGAGCACCGAGAAAAGCTACCGCCGCGGGCAGATGGGGCTGGCGTACGAAATCGTCATCAATTCCAATCCCTGCATCGCCTACCTGATGGAAGAGAACAGCCTGACGATGCAGGCGCTGGTGATCGCGCACGCAGCGTATGGCCACAACTCCTTCTTCAAGGGTAATTACCTGTTCCGAAGCTGGACTGACGCCGACGCCATCGTCGACTATATGGTGTTCGCCAAGAACTACATCGCCGAATGTGAGCAGCGGCATGGCATCGATGCGGTGGAAGAATTGCTCGATTCATGCCATGCGCTGCAAAACCATGGCGTGGACCGCTACAAGCGCCCGGCCAAGCTGTCAGTGGCGCAAGAGGCGGCGCGCACCAAAGAGCGCGAAGACTACGCGCAGTCGCAGGTCAACGCCATCTGGCGCACGCTGCCGCTGCGCGAAGAGCAGGTACACAGCGCCGCGCCCGTGCGCTTTCCGCCCGAGCCCGAAGAAAACCTGCTGTACTTCATTGAAAAATATGCGCCGCTGCTGGAACCGTGGCAGCGCGAGCTGGTGCGCATCACGCGCAAGATCTCGCAATACTTTTATCCGCAGCGCCAGACCCAGGTCATGAACGAAGGCTGGGCCACGTTCTGGCACTACACGATTCTGCAGGACCTGTACCAGGAGGGCATCGTCGGCGACGGCTTCATGCTCGAATTTTTGCAAAGCCACACCAATGTCGTCTACCAGCCGCCGGCCAACAGTCCGTATTACAGCGGGATCAACCCGTATGCGCTCGGTTTTGCCATGATGAGCGACATCCGCCGCATCTGCGAACACCCGACCGATGAAGACCGCACCTGGTTCCCCGACATCGCCGGCAGCGACTGGCGCAAGACGCTGGACTTTGCGATGCGCAATTTCAAGGACGAGAGTTTCATTGCGCAGTACCTGTCGCCCAAGCTGATCCGCGAATTTCACTTCTTTGCCGTGCTGGACGACGATCGCAGCGACAAACTGTCCATTTCAGCCATCCACGACGACGCCGGTTACCGTTATGTACGCCACAAGCTGGCCGAACAATACAATCTTGGCAGCCGCGAGCCGAACATCCAGGTCTGGCAGGTCAATACACGCGACGACCGCGCGCTGACGCTGCGTCACACGCAGTACAACCGGCGCCCGCTCAACCAGCAGGCGCAAGAGGTCCTCAAGCACGTGGCCCGCCTGTGGGGCTTCGACGTGCGCCTGGAGACGGCCGATCCCGACGGCCATGTCGTCAGCTTCATCGAGTGCCGGCGCGAAAAGCGCACACGCTGATCGGCTCTCCCTTCACCCACGGATCGGCCTGCGCGCCGATCCCGCCCCTGCTTTTCAGCCCACTTCACCTGTCAATACCACGTGTGCGTAGGATCACGTACGTACTTGTGTTCGCTTGATATCGCCAATATCGGAATTTCATGGTATGTTGCCGTCATCACATGTTGGCGCTGTCACATCTACGTCATGGCAATATGGTGGTGAAGTACCTAGCAAAACTAAGTAATATAGTTTGGCGAAGCAGGTGTGGGGCCTCGCAGCTTTCATTCCTGTGAAGTTGAACCCCTGTTAGACGCACGGTTGAGTTATCTCAATGGTGAGAAGTCGTATAACTTTTATCTATAGCTTGTGAAGGAAGGTACCTGTTCCAGGTGATTCGTTCTCCGATGCAAGACTCGGTGAACAGCGATAGTTTGCACAAAAGCCGTCGCATCGTCATAGGAAATTTGCCATACAACACAATTAACGACAATAATTTGGCTAAACCAGCCTGAGCATTGATCTTCCACGTAACGAGGAGAATCCATAGATAACACGACACATTTTCCGGACCTCCAAACCCCGCCGTGCAGCCCATCCGTTCTTGTATAGATGAGCTGGTTTGCCAGCATTTACAAGCAGTTAGCGGTCCTTTCGCTGCCGTAAAAATGTATGTGCAAAAAAGAATTCGTAGGTATAATTCCTCGAATGTCCCGGATGCGGCTCTAGGTTTCCGTCGTATTTAGTGGGTTTGGTAGCAACAAAAAAGAGTTGGCATTGGAGAAATATGGCATGAATTTTTCGAACGAAAAGCAACCCGGGAAAAATTTCACAGGATTCATCGTTGTGCTCATCTTCCACATCCTTGTGGGTTGGGCACTCGTTGCTGGCCTGGGGACCCGGATCGTCAGCACGGTGACCGAAGCTGTGGAGACCAAGCTGATTGAAGAAGTGGCTCCGCCGCCACCACCGGAAACCCCGCCACCGCCGCCACCGCCGGAAATGAAGGCTCCACCGCCTCCATTCATCCCGCCGGTCGAAGTGCAGGTGCAGCAGCCGCCACCGCCGCAGAACGTGATCGCCGCTGCGACGCAGACGCCGCCACCGACCACGTCGCTGGCACCGCCTGCACCACCGGCTCCATCGGCACCGCCAGCACCACCGGCACCGCGTGGCGTCAGCCGCAGCGAAGCAGTAGCAGACTTTAATACTTGCGCACGTCCGGAATATCCGCGTTCGTCGCAACGCAATGAAGAAACGGGTACCACGACCCTGCAATTCCTGATTGGTGTCGATGGTCGCGTGTTGGAAGCCAAGCTGGCGAAGTCAAGTGGCTTCCGAGACTTGGACCGGGCCGCGCAATCGGCTCTGAGCAAATGCCGATTCAAGCCAGCCATGATCGATGGCAAGCCGGAACAGGCGTGGACAGCGGTGCAGTACGTCTGGACGCTGGAATAAAACCGGGACAAAACACCGTCTCAAACTTTGATTGTCGTTGTCGTAAGTTCAGCGAACTGTCTATTTAAATATTTTGGAGGAAGCATGTTTAAGAATACCCGTTTGTCCGCTTTCCTGGCGGCTGTCCTGTTGTCGGTAACCGCAGCATCGGCGCTGGTGTCGGCACCAGCCTTCGCTCAAACCCCGGCAACCGACGCAGCTGCTCCAGCGGCGACCGACGCAGCTGCACCAGCCGTTGATCCGGCTGCTGCGCCTGCTACTGATGCTGCTGCTACCGCTGCTCCGGCCGATGCCGGCGCGCCAGCTGCTGCACCAGGCACCGAAAAAACCGAAGAAGTCTACAACCCGTACGGCCTGCAGGCCATGTGGGAACACGGCGACTTCGTCAACAAGGGCACCCTGATCATCCTGTCGCTGATGTCGATCGGTTCGTGGTACATCATCATCACCAAGCTGATCGATCAGCAAAAAGTGATGAACCAGGCTAAAGACATGAAAGCCAAGTTCTGGAAAGCACCGTCGATCGTCGCTGGTTCGGCTACGCTGAAAGAAGGTTCGCCATTCCGCTTCATCGCTGAAACCGGCACCAAGGCTACCCAGCACCACGATGGCGCCCTGCTCGAGCAGATCGACCTGTCGACCTGGGTTACCATGCAGATCCAGCGCGCTGTTGACCGTGTTCAGTCGCGTCTGCAAGATGGCCTGTCGTTCCTGGCAACCGTTGGTTCGACCTCGCCGTTCATCGGTCTGTTCGGTACCGTCTGGGGTATTTACAACGCACTGACCGCCATCGGCATGTCGGGTAACGCATCGATCGACAAGGTTGCAGGTCCAGTCGGTGAAGCACTGATCATGACCGCTTTCGGTCTGTTCGTTGCAGTTCCTGCCGTCCTGGGTTACAACTGGCTGGTTCGTCGTAACAAGACCGCGCTGGAAGACATCCGCTCGTTCTCGGCTGACGTGCACTCGGTACTGATCTCGGGCGCAATGTCGACCTCGAACGCAGCAATCAGCGCCAAGAAGATTGGATAAATTATGTCGATGAGTGTCGGATCCGATAACGGAGAAGATGAGCTGAATTCAGAGATCAACACGACGCCACTCGTTGACATCATGTTGGTTCTGCTGATCATCTTCCTGATCACGAGTCCGGTGGTTCTGAAACTGCAACAAGTTGCACTGCCTGCAGAAGAGAACCAGGTCACCCTGACCAAACCGGAAGACGTTAACATCACCGTCAATAAAGACGGCGAAATGTACTATAACCAGCTGCACCTCGCGAATACGGACGAGCTGTTCAAGTTCCTCGCGGAGCAGTCGGTGAAAGTGCCGCAACCGGCAGTGAAAGTTCGTGGTGACCAGGAAGCCCGCTACGAAGCGATCGGTCGGGTCATTTACACGGCACAACGTGCTGGGGTGCAGAAGGTTGGTTTCGTGATCGAACCACCGGGCTGATAGCCCTGCACGCGGCGCCAGGCTCATCGGGCCGGGCGCCGCGCCCTTCTCCCAACATTTGAAAAGGAAACACCATGAGTATGAGCGTAGGTTCGAGCTCCGCTAAGGATGCTGATCCGGAACCGATGATGGAAATGAACATGACGCCGTTGATCGACGTCCTGCTCGTTCTGATCATTATGCTGATCATCACGATTCCGAAGCAGAACCACTCGGTCAATCTGAACATGCCGACGGGTACCCCGCCACCGCTGACGGATGTCAAGCCGGTCGTGGTCACCATCGACGTGGACTTTGACGGCACCATCCTCTGGGATGGCGAAGTGATTCCGGATCGTGCAGCCCTCGAAGCAAAGATGAATGCAGTCGCAGCAATGGCTGACCAGCCTGAAGTGCACCTGCGTCCAAATAAGCTGGTAGAGTATAAAGTTGTAGCCGGCGTGATGGCATCTGCCCAGCGCATCGGCGTCACCAAAATCGGCATGGTCGGTAACGAGCAATTCCAGTAATCGTTCCATGTTTTGACCAACACGGCAGGGCTACCCCCTGCCGTGTCTATTTTGAAATAAGGATTTTTCAGATGATCAAGTTCCGTCTCGCTCACCTCAGTATCGCGATGGCCGCACTCGGCTTCGTTGCCGCCACTCCGGTGATCGGCCTGTCCTCCGCTGTCGCTGCAGAAGCACTGCGCGCGGAGATTGGCAAACCACTGCAGCAAGCCCAGGCACAAATGAAACAGGGTAAGCACAAGGACGCACTGGCGACCCTGCGTGGACTGGACAAAGTGGGCAACAAGACCGCCAACGAAACCTACACGATCGAGCGCGTGCGCGCCGCTGCAGCCTCGTCGGCCGGTGATTTTGATACCGCTGCCAAATCGTTTGAAGCACTGCTCGATTCGGGCAAGCTGAACGCCAGCGAGCGTTCGCAGTTTTCAGAAGGCCTGGTCGGCATCTATATGCGCGCCGGCGATCTGAACAAAGCCAACAGCACCATCCAGAACCTGCTCAAGCAGAAGGATGATCCAAAGCTGCGTGCTTACCTGCTGCAGAACTACTACAAGCAAGGCAACACCGCCGCGCTCGAGCAGGAACTGAGCAGAATCGAAAAAAGCGGCCGCCTGAGCGAAGATCAGCTCGGCATGCTGGCCAATATCCAGCTCAAGAAAAACGATACGGCCGGCTATGTCCGCACCATCGAGAAGCTGGCAGCAAGCTATCCAAAGGCCCAGTACTGGACCGACCTGCTGAACCGTGTGCAGCGTCAGCCAGGCTACTCGCAGCGTCTGAACATCGACGTCTACCGCTTGAAGCTGGCCAATAACCTGCTCAAGAAGCCGAGCGAGTTCATGGAAATGGCCCAGCTGGTGCTGCAGGCGAAAGCCCCGGCCGAAGCGCTCAAGATCATTGACCGCGGCTACAAGGCCGGCGCATTGGGCACCGGCACCGATGCCGCGCGCCACCAGCGCCTGAAGGAACTGGCCGAGAAGAATCTGGCTGAGCAAAACAAGAACTTTGCTGCGCTCGAAGCCGAGTACACCGCTGCCAAGGACGCAGACCAGATGGTTGGCCTGGGTTACGCAATGGTGCAGGCTGGCCAGACCGACAAGGGTCTGAAGATGATGGAAGCGGCGATCAAGGCCGGCGGCCTGCGCAATGCCGACGAAGCCAAGCTGCGCATGGGCGAAGCCTACGCCGTCGCTGGCAAGAAGCAGCAAGCCATCGCTGCCTTCAAGACCGTTGGCGGCAAGGACGGCACTGCCGAACTGGCCCGCTACTGGATCCTTGCAGTCAACCACCCGCTGTCGTAAACGCACGTTGCCGTCAACCGCAATTGCGGTCGATGGCCTTGCAATCGACCAAAAATGCCGCCTTCGGGCGGCGTTTTTATTTGATCTGCCTCTGAACGCAGCAGGTAGGGTGGACGGGTTTCCCGTCCACGCGTTCAGCTGAACGTCGCCTGCCACGACAGCGAAGGTGGTCTGAACGCGTGGACGGCATAGCCGTCCACCCTACGTTGCAATTGACCAGAACGCCGCCCTCGGGTGGCGTTTTTATTTGGTGTGCATCTGCACGCCGCGCCCTGCAAGATCGACGGCCATCCATTCCTTCTATGCAACGTCGGAGTTGCCGCGCAGTTCCCGTATAATCAGGCTTTTGGCGCCGCATACCGATAGCATGGCGCGCAACCGGAACCAGACTTGATGAAGGTATTTCGCGGACTTCCCAACGACAGGGCGCGCGCACCCTGCGCACTCACGATCGGCAATTTCGACGGTGTCCATCGCGGCCATCAGGCCCTGCTGGCGCAAGTGCGCAGCGCAGCCGACCGGCTCGGTCTGGACGCGGCCGTGATGACGTTCGAGCCCCATCCCCGCGAATACTTTGCCCACAAACTGGGCGACCCGTCCAAAGCCCCGGCACGCGTGGCCAATCTGCGCGACAAGCTCGAAGACCTCGACCAGGCCGGCATCGACCGCGTCATCGTCGAACATTTCAACGAACAGTTTGCCGCCATGTCGCCGCAGGATTTCGTCCAGCGCGTGCTGGTCGATGGCCTGCACGTCAAATGGCTGATGGTGGGCGACGACTTCCGCTTTGGCGCGCGCCGCGCCGGCGACATCGCGATGCTGACCGAAGCCGGCCGTGAACACGGTTTCGAGGTCCACACGCTCGGCGCCGTGATGCACGGCGACGGGCGCATCTCGTCGTCGGCCGTGCGCGCGGCGCTGGCCGGGGGCGACTTTTGCGCCACCAGCCGGCTGCTCGGTCATCCTTACGCGATGTCGGGCCACGTGATCCACGGCGCCAAGCTCGGCCGCACGCTGGGCTTTCCCACACTGAATTTGCGCGTCACGCACCGCCCTGCCCTGTCCGGCATCTTTGTCGTGCAGGTGCATGGCCTGGCCGAGCATCCGCTGCCGGCCGTGGCCAGCCTGGGCGTGCGCCCCACCGTCGAAGACGCCGGCCGCACATTGCTTGAAGTCCATGTGTTCGACTATGCCGGTCAGTGTTACGGCAAGCTCGTGCGCGTGGAATTTCTCGCCAAGCTGCGCGACGAAGAAAAATACGCCGACCTGGCCCTGCTCACGGCCGCGATCGACAACGACGCGCTGCAGGCGCGCGCGTTCTTTGACCGGCGTAATGGCGCCCTGAACGCGACCGACCGAATTTGAGTGCGCTTCCCGGCCAATCGACGATTGGCAGGAAGCGCCTCACCCTGTTTGCCAGACCCCATTCGACGCGGCGCACGGCGCCGTGCACACGAACACCCAACAAAAGAACCTTATGTCCGATACCAAACAGCACAACCCTGCCAAGGGCGGCAAAAAGCCCGAGAGTAAATACCCGGTCAATATGACCGACACCCCGTTTCCGATGCGCGGCGACCTCGCCAAGCGCGAACCGGGCTGGGTCAAGCAATGGCAGGACAAGAAAATCTACGAGCGCGTGCGCAAGGCCGCCAAGGGCCGCCCGACCTTCATCCTGCATGATGGCCCGCCGTATGCGAATGGCGACATCCACCTGGGCCACGCCGTCAACAAAATCCTGAAAGACATGGTGCTGAAGTCGCGCACGATCGCGGGCTTCGACGCGCCGTACGTGCCGGGCTGGGATTGCCACGGCATGCCGATCGAGATCCAGATCGAAAAACTGTACGGCAAGAATCTGCCGACGGCCGAGGTGCTGCAAAAGGCCCGTGCCTACGCGCTCGAACAGATCGACCGCCAGCGCGCCGGCTTCATCCGCCTGGGCGTGCTCGGCGAATGGGACAACCCGTACATGACCATGGCCTACAGCAATGAGGCCGATGAGCTGCGCGCGCTCGGCACGCTGCTCGAAAAAGGCTATGTCTACCGGGGCCTGAAGCCCGTGAACTGGTGCTTCGATTGCGGTTCGGCACTGGCCGAAGCCGAAGTCGAATACCAGGACAAGCGCGACCCGGCGATCGACGTCGGCTTCCCGTTTGCCGAACCGGAAAAAATCGCTGCCGCCTTCGGCCTGGACAAGCTCCCGGCCGGCGACGGTTTCATCGTCATCTGGACCACGACCCCCTGGACCATCCCGTCGAACCAGGCGCTCAACGCCGGTCCGGAAGTCCAGTATTCGCTGGTGCAGGCCGAACGTGATGGCAAGCCGCTCCTGCTGATCCTGGGTTCCGAGCTGGTCGAATCGTGCCTGGCGCGCTACAAGCTCGAAGGTACGGTCGTCGCCACCACCGTCGGCGAAAAGCTGGCGGGCATCAACTTCAAGCACCCACTGCATGCGCAGGACGCGTTCTATGACCGCTTGTCGCCCTTGTACCTGGCCGACTACGTCACGGTCGACAGCGGTACGGGTGTCGTGCACTCGGCCCCTGCCTACGGCCTGGAAGACTTCGTGTCGTGCAAGGCGCACGGCATGCAGGACGACGACATCCTCAAGCCGGTCATGGGCGACGGCCGTTTCGTGTCAACGTTGCCGCTGTTCGGCGGCCTGACGATCTGGGAAGCGAGCAAACCAATCTGCGCGGCGCTGACCGAAGCCGGCGCGCTGTTCGAACTCAAGATGTTCGATCACAGCTACATGCACTGCTGGCGCCACAAGACGCCGATCATCTACCGCGCCACCAGCCAGTGGTTCGCCGGCATGGACCTCACGCCAAAGGATGGCGGCCCGACCCTGCGCCAGACGGCGCTGGCCGGCATCGCCAAGACCCAGTTCTTCCCGGACTGGGGCCAGGCGCGCCTGCACGGCATGATCGAGAACCGTCCGGACTGGACCCTGTCGCGCCAGCGTCAGTGGGGCGTGCCGATAGCCTTCTTCATCCACAAAGAGACCGGCACGCTGCACCCGCGCACGCCAGAACTGCTGGAGCAAGTGGCCAAGCTGTTCGAAAAGGGCGGCATCGACGCCTGGCACACGCTCGACCCGGTCACGCTGCTGGGCGACGACGCCGCCATCTATGAAAAGAACCGGGACACGCTGGACGTCTGGTTCGATTCGGGCGCGACCCACCAGACCGTGCTGCGCGGCTCGCACAAGGAGCAGCTGGGCTTCCCGGCCGACCTGTACCTGGAAGGCTCCGACCAGCACCGCGGCTGGTTCCACTCGTCGCTGCTGACGTCGTCGATGCTCAATGGCGAGCCGCCGTACAAGGCGCTGCTCACGCACGGCTTCACGGTCGACGAGCATGGCAAGAAGATGTCCAAGTCGCTCGGCAACACGATGGCGCCGCAGAAAATCTCCGACACGCTCGGCGCCGACATCCTGCGCCTGTGGGTTGCCTCGACCGATTACACGGGCGAGCTGTCGATCGGCGAAGAGATCCTCAAGCGCGTGACCGAATCGTACCGCCGCATCCGCAACACGCTGCGCTTCCTGCTGGCCAATACGTCGGACTTCAACCCGGCGCAGCACGCGGTGCCGATGGGCGAGCTGCTCGAAATCGACCGCTACGCAATCGCCTCGATGGCCCAGTTGCAGAAGGACGTGGCGGCGCACTTCGAGCGCTACGAATTCCACCCGGTCGTCTCGCGCCTGCAGAACTACTGCTCGGAAGACCTGGGCGGCTTCTACCTGGATATCCTGAAGGACCGCCTGTACACGACCGGCATCGATTCTGCCTCGCGCCGCTCGGCCCAGACCGCGCTGTGGCACATCGCGCATGCGCTGCTGCGCGTGATGTCGCCGGTGCTGTCGTTCACGGCCGAAGAAGCGTGGGCCGTGTTTGCGGACCAGGAAACGTTCAACGCCAGCGATGAAACCATCTTCACGCAGACCCTGTGGACGTTCCCCGAGCTGCCGGATGGCGACGCGCTGCTGGCCAAGTACGCCTTGCTGCGCCAGGTGCGCCTGGACGTGACGAAGCAACTGGAAGAAGTGCGTACCTCGGGCGCGATCGGTTCGTCGCTGCAGGCCGAACTGGCAATCAAGGCCTCGGGCGAGAAGTACCGCGCGCTGGCCAGCCTGGACGACGACCTGAAGTTCGTCTTCATCACGTCGCAGGCGAGCGTCACGGAAGTGGCAAGCGAGGCTGAGGAAGCCGTGGCCGTGGTGCCGTCGGACGCCGAGAAGTGCGAGCGCTGCTGGCACTATCGCCGCGACGTCGGCCACGACCCTGCGCATCCAACGCTGTGCGGCCGCTGCACGAGCAACCTGTTCGGCGCCGGCGAAGCGCGCCGCTTCGCATAAGTACCGGGTCCAGACACCATGGCAACCAAAAAGAAACCAGCGCCGTCCGGCGCCACCTTAGTCAAGCGCAGCACGAACAAGAGCGTCGGCGCCAGCATGTTCCCCTGGATCGGGCTGTCCCTGATTATCGTCTTGCTCGACCAGGTGACCAAGCTCACCGTCGAACGCACCTTTGCGTACGCCGAGACGGTGCCGATCACGGGCTTTTTCAACCTGATCAAGGTGTACAACCCGGGGGCGGCGTTCAGCTTCCTGGGCGATGCGAGCGGCTGGCAGCGCTGGCTGTTCCTGGGTATCGCCATTGGCGCCGTGGTGTTCTGCCTGTACATGATGAGCAAGAACGCGACGCAGCGCCTGTTCTGCTTCGCGCTCGCGCTGATCATGGCCGGCGCAGTCGGTAACGGCATTGACCGCGTCGTGCACGGCCACGTGATCGACTTCCTCGATTTCTACTGGACCGGCATCGGCCACTTCCCGGCCTTCAACATCGCCGACATCGGCATCTCGGTCGGCGCCGTGCTGTTCGTGCTGGATGAATTCCGGCGCGTGAACAAGTCGTGACCGGGACCAAACCATGAGCATGGACCTGAAAGGCAAGCGCATCGTCCTGGGCCTGACTGGTGGTGTCGCCTGCTACAAGGCGGCCGAGCTGTGTCGCGCCCTGGTCAAGCACGGCGCCAGCGTGCAGGTCGTGATGACCGAGGCGGCGACGCATTTCATCGGTGCGGTTACCATGCAGGCGGTGTCGGGCAACCCGGTCTACCTGGACCAGTGGGATGCGCGCATGGCCAACAACATGGCCCACATCGACCTGACCCGGGGTGCCGATGCGATCCTGATCGCGCCCTGCTCGGCCGATTTCATCCGCAAGCTGGTGCACGGCGCGGCCGACGATCTGCTGTCGCTGCTGTGCGTCGCGCGGCCCCGCCACGTGCCGCTGCACGTGGCGCCGGCGATGAACGTCGAGATGTGGGACAACCCGGCCACGCAGCGCAATGTGACGCAGCTGCGCGCCGACGGTATTTGCCTGTTCGGCCCGGGCCGCGGCGCGCAAGCCTGTGGCGAAACGGGCATGGGGCGCATGCTCGAAGCGGATGAACTGGTCGACGAACTGATTGCCTCGTTCCAGCAGAAGGTGCTGGCCGGCCGGCGCGTGATGATCACGGCCGGGCCGACGTTCGAGCCGATCGATCCGGTACGCGGCATCACCAATCTGTCGTCCGGCAAGATGGGTTACGCGATCGCACGCGCCGCGCGGGAAGCCGGCGCCGACGTCACGCTGGTCTCCGGGCCGGTATCGCTGCCCACGCCGCATGGCGTGCGCCGCATCGACGTGCTCACCGCGCAGCAGATGCACGACGCCGTGATGGCCGGCGTCACGGGCCAGCACGTGTTCATCGGCGTGGCTGCGGTGGCCGACTGGCGCGTGGTGAATGCCAGCGACCAGAAACTCAAGAAGACGCCTGATGGCGCCCCGCCGGCGCTGGAATTCGCGCAGAACGCGGACATCCTGGCCTCGGTTGCGGCAACCGTGTCGCTGTCCGGCTGGCCATACTGCGTGGGCTTTGCCGCCGAATCCGAGCAGCTCGAAGCCTACGGCGCGGCCAAGCGCGAAAAGAAGGGCATTCCCCTGTTGGTCGGCAATATTGGCCCGCAGACGTTCGGCCAGGACGACAACACGATCATCCTGTTCGATGAACACGGCCACGTGCTGCTCGAGCGCGCCGACAAGCTCACGCTGGCGCGCCAGCTGGTGTCCGAGATCGGCAAACGCCTCGAACAGCGCTCCCTGCTCACCTGATTACCTGTTCACCTGATTACCCAAGAATTTGTAATGAAACATATCGATCTCAAAATCCTCGACCCGCGCCTGCAGGACCTGCTGCCGGCCTATGCCACCCCGGGCAGCGCGGGCCTCGACCTGCGCGCCTGCCTCGATGCGCCATTGACCATCGCGCCGGGCGAAACCGTGCTGGTGCCGACGGGCCTGGCGATCCATATCGGCGATCCACGTTACGCCGCGATGATCCTGCCGCGCAGTGGCCTTGGCCACAAGAGCGGCATCGTGCTGGGCAATCTGGTAGGCTTGATCGACTCCGATTACCAGGGCCAGCTGATGGTCTCTACCTGGAATCGCAGCAGCACCGCCTTCGTGCTGCAACCAATGGAACGGCTCGCGCAGCTGATCGTCGTGCCGGTACTGCAAGTGGCTTTCAACGTGGTGACGGACTTCGCATCGAGCGACCGTGGCGTCGGTGGCTTCGGCAGCACCGGCAAACAATAACAAACCATGAGGAGCACCCCGATGCGCATCCAGCGCCTATACCGATTCACTTCCCCGGCGTTGATCGTCGCCACGGCAGCGCTGCTCGCTGCCTGCAGCACGCCGGGACCGATGCAATCGTCGACCGAGCCGGGCGCCGTACCGGTCGAACAGGGGTCGGGCAAGCCCGAGGTCACGCCGCAGATGGCGGCCGCCGCCGAGGTGCTCCAGCGCATGGCAACGCAGCACGACCGCCTGTACCGTGTCGCCGCGCCCCTCCTGATCGACAACGCCGCGCTGTGCACCAAGCACGCGCGCAACCTGCTGGGCTTCACGGCAAAGAACCGCTACACCTATCCGGGCCAGTACAACGAGGCAGCGTGGGTCGTGCTGGGCATGGACGAGCACCTGCAGGTCACCAATGTATTGAACGGCAGCGGCGCGGCCAAGGCAGGCCTGCGCCAGGGTGACCGCCTGCTGGCCGCCGCCGGCACGCCGCTCCCGGTGGGGCCGAATGCCCTGAGCAAGGCCGGCGCCGTGTTCGGCCCGATCATGGCCAAGCAGGCCAGCCTGCCGCTGTCGATCGAGCGCAGTGGCAAGCCGCGCGACCTGACCATTCCCGTCACGCGCGCCTGCGCCTTCGCCATTGAGCTGGGCAACGCCGACAACATCAACGCGTACGCCGACGGCAGCCGCGTGATGGTCACGCGTGGCATGCTGGGCTTTGCGCAGAACGACGACGAACTGGCCTACGTGGTGGCGCGCACGATGGCGCACAATATGCTGGGCCACGCGGCCACGCAGCGCAATGCGGCCACCATCGGCAGCATCATCGACAACCTCACCGCCATCACGCCCGACACCTCGATGCTGATCGGCAGCGGCGGCATCAGGGCGATGCCGGCGGCCGACGACGTGGCGGCCGACCGCCTGGCGGTCTACCTGCTGGCACGCGCCGGCTACCGCTACGAAGGTGCGTCCGCATTCTGGAAGCGCCTGGCGGCGACCTACCCGGCCAAGATCCTCAATAGCTACACGGCCAACCACCCGGCCACGCCGATGCGCGTGGCGGCGATCGACAAGACCGTGGCGGAAGTCAAGGCCAAGCAAAGCGCCAAGAAACCGCTGGTGCCTTGAGCCCTGACCTGCGCGCCGACACGTGCGGCGCTTTTTTTGTATGATTGTCCATCTTATTCACCCGCTCCGGCGACACGAACACCATGGACAGCATCGACCTCGACGTACTGAAAACCTGCGCCGCCTGGCTTGACGGCGGCCAGCGCTGCCAGCTGGTCACGGTCATCAAGACCTGGGGTTCCAGCCCACGCCCGGTGGGCGCCACGCTGGCCATCTGCGAAGACGGCCAGGTGGTCGGCTCGGTCTCCGGCGGCTGCATCGAGGACGACCTGATCGCCCGCGTGCGCGACAACGGCATCGAAATCACCCTCCCCGAAATCATCAGTTACGGCATCAGCGCCGACGAAGCGCACCGCTTCGGCCTGCCCTGCGGCGGCACCATCGAGCTGGCCATCGAACCGCTGTCAGTCGACAGCGGCATCAACGAGCTGCTCGCGCGTCTTAGCGAGGGCGAACTGGTCGAGCGCAGCGTGCAGCTGGCGACCGGCGCCGTCACGCTCGCCACGGCGCAGGCCACGGCCATCCAGCGCGTCGAGGATGGCGTGCTGCATACGCTGCACGGCCCGCGCTGGCGCCTGTACATCATCGGCGCCGGCCCGCTCTCGCGCTTCCTGGCGCAGATCGCCGCCGGCATGGATTACCGCGTCACCGTATGCGACCCGCGCGAGGAATACCGCAGCGGCTTTCACATCCCCGGCGTGACGCTGGTGCACGCGATGCCCGACGATCTGGTGATCGATGCGAAGCTCGATGCGCGCAGCGCCGTCGTGGCGCTCACGCACGATCCGAAGCTGGACGACCTGGCGCTGATGGAAGCGCTCAAGTCCGAGGCCTTCTACGTCGGCGCGATCGGCTCGCGCGCCAACAACGCCAAGCGGCGCGAGCGCCTCAAGCTGTTCGACCTGACCGACGTGGAACTGGCACGCCTGCATGGGCCGATCGGCCTGTACATCGGCAGCAAGACGCCCGCTGAAATCGCGGTCTCGATCATGGCCGAAATGACGGCCGTGAAGAACGCGGTACCGCAAACGCTACTCATGCCGCATGCGGCCGCGCTGACGCTCGCCAGCGCCGCCTGACGAACGGGTATCGATGGCAAGAAGCGGCTGGCACATTGCTGCCGGCCCTGCCACAATGGTCAGCCTGACAACTGGCCATTTTTTTCGACCTCATGAACACCGCGAACATGCTGCGCCTCGTTGCGCTGGCCGCCATCTGGGGTGGCTCCTTCCTCTTCATGCGCATCGCTGCGCCGGTACTCGGTCCGGCCGTGCTGATCGAATACCGGCTTGCGCTCGCGGCCTTGTTTCTCGCGCTGGTGAGCTGGGTGCTGCATCTGCGCGGGCGTGGCGCGCCGCTGAACGTGCGGCGCCACTGGCAGCATTACCTGATCCTGGGCCTGTTCAACTCTGCCCTGCCCTTCCTGCTGTTCGCGTTTGCCGCGCGCACGCTGTCTGCGTCGGTGCTGGCGGTGCTCAACGCCACCGCGCCGATGTGGGGCGCGCTCGTTGGCGCCGTGTGGGCGCGCCAGCAGGTCACGCGGCGCAGCGCCCTCGGCCTGCTGCTGGGCACCGCCGGCGTCGCGCTGCTGGTTGGCTTCGATCACGTGGCCGAACGGCCCGGCGCGGGCCTGGCCGTCGCCGCGGCGCTGATCGCCGCGTTCAGCTACAGCGTCGCCAGCCAGTACACGAAGTCGGCCGCCGCCAGCAAGGGCGGCGTGGCGCCGTTCGCCAATGCGCACGGCTCGATGTGGGCTTCGGCCCTGCTGGTGCTGCCGCTCGTCGCGTTCTTCCCGGCGCCGGGCGAGCCAACCGCTGGCATCATGGCCGCCGTGGTCACGCTGGGCGTGGTCTGCAGCGGCATTGCCTACATCGTCTATTTCAAGCTGATCGAGGATGTGGGCGCCACGTCGGCGCTGACAGTCACGTTCCTCAGCCCCGTGTTCGGCATCCTGTGGGGCGCGCTGTTCCTGCATGAGGTGATCGGCTGGCACACGATCGCCGGTTCGGCGATCGTCCTGCTCGGCACGGCGCTGGTGACCGGGTTCAAGCCGGCCTGGCGGCGCGTGCCAGCGCCAACGGGAATTTGATGACTGCATCCCACGCGATCGCCCTGCCGCCCGGCTACCGCGTCGCCGACGTGCTGGCCTTCCATGGCCGCGATCCCGAGCGCGTGGCCGAGCAGGTCGACGCGGATGGCTTGCGCAAGGGCGTGCTGCTCGGTGGCGTGCCGACGCTGCTGGACATCCGGTTCGGGGACGGCGCAGCGCACTGCCGCGTGACCTTTGACGGCCCAAGCACGCCAGCCCTGGAGGCGCAGGCGCACGAGGCGCTGCTGAACGTGCTGGGCCTGCGAATCGATCCGACTGCATTCGGCGCGGCCGTGCAGGGCGACCCGTGGCTGGGGCCGGTCGTGGCGCGCCATCCGGGCCTGCGCATCGTGCAGTCGGCCACGATCTTCGAGGCGCTGACCTGGGCCATCATCGGCCAGCAGATCAACCTGACGTTTGCCATCGCACTGCGCCGCACGCTGATCCAACTGGCGGGCCGCGCGCATTCGTCTGGCTTGTGGTGCTATCCGGAGGCGCTAGACGTGGCCCGGCTCGACATCGGTGAACTCACGAGCCGCAAATTCTCGAATGCCAAGGCCGAGACGATCCTGCGTGTGGCGCACATGGTGGTCGACGGCAGCCTGGTGCTCGAGCGGCATGCTGGCGTGGAGGATATTTCTGCCTCGGCGAGCGCCGAGGTCAGCGAAACACTGCTGGCCATCAAGGGCATCGGCCCCTGGACTGTCAATTACGTGCTGCTGCGCGGCTATGGCTATCCCGATTGCTCGCTGGAAGGCGACGTCGCGGTGCGCGCCGCGCTGCACAAGCTCTCGGGCAGCGCAGCCCGGCCAACGGTCCCGGAAGCCCAGCGCATGCTGGCACGCTACGCGCCCCATCGCACGATGGCAGCGGCCTACCTGTGGGCCAGCCTGGCGGACACGCCGCCGACAGACAAGCCTGCCTAGTCCCTAGTTCCAGCGCGGCAAGCCATCAAACTGCTGCGCGCCCTCGCCCGAAAACCGGATTAACGCCGCCAGCGGCGCGATGGCCAGATTGTCGCATCCATATTTTCCGCCCAGGGCACTGGGGATTTTCAGGCAGTAGGTGCGCCCGTCCGTCAGCGGCCCCAGCGCGGCCTCGGCCAGGCACACGGCCTCGGGCATGTACCAGTCGTTAAGAAAATCCTGGTTGTACGATAGCGCATCGAGTGCAGCGCGGTTGCTGGCGAGCGGCTCGCAACAGAGTTCGTGCGGGCGCAGGCACCAGAACTTGTCGTCTTCGTCGCGGATGATGAGATTGCCGAAGGCATTGGCACCGAGCACTTCCACTGCGCTCATGCCGACCCAGCCCCAGGATTCGTTGATGTCTTGTACATCGATCATGGCATGCCCCTGACTTGTCGTCTGTTGCGGGTTGGACCGGGCAGGCTGCCGTGCATTGCAGCAGAGGCGCGTGACGTTGCGCTGGATCGAGGCCGTTACAGCCAAGCAAGAACCCAGGAACGAGGCCAGAAAAACGAAAAGCCGCTGATTCTTTCGAATCAACGGCCTCTAATCTTGGTTGCGGGGACAGGATTTGAACCTGTGACCTTCGGGTTATGAGCCCGACGAGCTGCCAGACTGCTCCACCCCGCGTCTGTGAAATGAATTATACGCCCCCGCGCGTCATTTAGCAAATCCAATCCTCGATGCATGGCTTATTGAAGAAACTTATATCTCGGTTGAGCGCGCGAGCGCCCGCTGCGAACACGCCCCCTGTCCCTGCCGACGCCGCATTCGGTGTACAGTATTGCCACGACCAACCTGCCCTATCCACCATGAAATTCTGCTCCGAGTGCGCCCACCCTGTCGTGCTGGCCATTCCCGAAGGCGACAACCGGCCGCGCTACGTGTGCACGCACTGCAACACGATCCATTACCAGAACCCGAAGCTGGTCGTCGGTTCAATTCCCGTGTGGGAACGCGATGGCGAACTCCAGATCCTGCTGTGCAAGCGCGCGATCGAACCGCGCTACGGCTACTGGACGTTGCCAGCCGGGTTCATGGAAAACGAAGAGACCACCGAACAGGCGGCGCAGCGCGAAACCGAAGAAGAAGCCGGCGCCAATATCGAGCTTGGCCCGCTGTTTTCGCTGCTCAACGTCGCCCACGTACACCAGGTGCACCTGTTCTACCTGGCACGCCTGCGCGACCTCGACTATGCAGCGGGCATTGAAAGCCTCGATGTGCAATTGTTCACCGAAGCCACCATCCCCTGGGACGATCTGGCCTTCCCCACGATCCGTACGACGCTGGAACTGTTCTTTGCCGACCGGATCAAAGTGCGCGAGGGTGGCGACTTCGGCTTTCACAGCGTGGCCGTGGACCGCCCCATGATGGCACCACGCGAACCGGACTGACATGATTCCCTGGCTCGAGATCGACACGCCGTTCCCCGACGTCTCGAAGGCATTGACCGTTGAAGCGCCGGGCCTGCTTGCCGCCGGCGCCGACCTGTCGCCGGCGCGCCTGCTGCAGGCTTACCGCAATGGCATCTTCCCGTGGTTTTCCGAAGGCCAGCCGATCCTCTGGTGGAGCACCGATCCGCGCATGGTGCTCTACACCGACCAGTTCAAGGTCAGTAACAGCCTGGCGAAAACGCTGCGCAAGATCGAGCGCAGCCGTCTCGATGGCGGGCGCTGGGACGTGCGCTTCGACAGCGCGTTCGACGAGGTGATGCGCGCCTGCGCAGCGCCGCGGCGCGACGGGCCCGGCACCTGGATCTCGGATGAGATCATCGCCGGCTACACGGGCCTGCACGCACTGGGTTACGCGCACTCGGCCGAAGTCTGGCTGGACGGCGAACTGGTGGGCGGCGCGTATGGCGTGTGCATCGGCCGCATGTTCTACGGCGAGTCGATGTTCGCGCGCGTGTCCGATGCGTCCAAGGTCGCGCTGGCCTATCTGGTGGCGTTTCTGCAGCGCCATGGCGTCGAGATGGTCGATTGCCAGCAGGAGACCGGCCACCTGGCCTCGCTTGGCGCCGCGCCGATCCCGCGCAGCCGCTTTCTTGAACACGTTCACCGCGCGACCGCCAGGCCGGGCATCGGGCCATGGACAGTAGCGTCACCGTTGCCTGGCTAACGGAATCGCCGCGCGGTTTTCGCTAGAATAGGCGATAACCCCACGTCGTCCCGAGAGCTCCTTGCATGACGCACCTACACGACCTGCCCTTTGCCACGCTGCAGTTCTACACCACGGCGCCCTACCCGTGCAGCTATCTCGACGCACGCCAGGCGCGCTCGCAGGTCGCGACGCCCTCGCACCTGATCAATGCCGATGTGTATTCCGAGCTGGTCAGGAGTGGTTTCCGGCGCAGTGGCATCTTCACCTACCGCCCGTATTGCGATGGTTGCCAGGCCTGCATCCCGGTGCGCGTCAGGTGCGCCGACTTCACACCCAACCGCACCCAGCGCCGCGCGTTGAAGCGCCATGGCAATCTGGTGGCGATGGTCGCCAACCTGGCGTTCTCGGACGAACACTACGCGCTCTATCTGCGCTACCAGACCACGCGCCATGTGGGCGGCGGCATGGACCAGGACAGCCGCGACCAGTACGCGCAGTTCCTGCTGCAAAGCCGCGTCAACACGCGCCTGGTCGAATTTCGCGAACCCGATGGCACCTTGCGCATGGTGTCGATCATCGACGTGCTGTCCGACGGCCTGTCGTCGGTGTACACCTTCTTTGACCCGGATGTCGAGAACGCGTCGTATGGCACCTATAACATCCTGTGGCAGGTGAACCAGGCGCACGAACTTGGCCTGTCGCATGTGTACCTGGGCTACTGGATCGCGCAAAGCCCCAAGATGGCCTACAAGATCAACTTCCGGCCACTCGAAGCACGCATCGACGGCCAATGGGGCGTTTTGGACGCCTGAACCTGTTGCGTGCCGGGTCACCGGACACAACCGCTAACAATTGCGTTGATACTTCGTTACGTACGCCCGCTCGCCGCACGTTAGAATGATGGTGATACGTCAACCGAGTACTCTATGCCAGACAAAATCCTGTATACCCTCGTTCGTCCCGCATTGTTCTCGCTCGATCCCGAAGCGGCGCACAACCTGACCTTGCCCATGCTGCGTCGCGCAGCAGCGCTTGGTCTGACAGGCGCGTTCCGGAAGCCTCGGCCCGATCCGCGCACCGTCATGGGTATCACGTTTCCCAATCCTGTCGGCCTGGCCGCCGGGCTGGACAAGGATGGCGCGTATATCGACGGTCTGGCGGCGCTGGGCTTCGGCTCCATTGAGATCGGCACGGTCACGCCGCGTGGCCAGGCCGGCAACCCCAAGCCGCGCATGTTCCGGCTGCCGCGCGCGCGCGGCATCATCAATCGCATGGGGTTCAACAACGGCGGCGTCGACGCGTTCGTGGCCAATGTGCAGGCCTCGCGCTTTTTCCAGGAAAAGCAGGGTGTGCTGGGGCTGAACATCGGCAAGAACGCCGATACGCCGATCGAGCGCGCTGCCGACGACTACCTCGAATGCCTGCGCAAGGTGTATCCGTACGCCAGCTACGTGACGGTGAATATCTCGTCGCCGAACACGCAGAACCTGCGCCAGCTGCAGGGCGCGTCCGAACTCGACAGCCTGCTGTCGCAGCTCAAGCAGGAGCAGATGCGCCTGGCTGACCAGCATGGCCACTACGTGCCGCTCACGCTCAAGATCGCGCCCGACGTCGATGGCGACCAGATCCGCGATATCGCTGGCGCCCTGCTGCGCCACAAGATCGACGGCGTCATTGCCACCAACACCACGCTCAACCGGCGCGATGTCGAGGGCATGAAGCACGCGCAGCAAGCGGGCGGCCTGTCCGGCGCGCCCGTGTTCGAGCAGTCGAATATCGTGATCCGCGCGCTCAAGACCGAACTGCGCGACGACATCCCGATCATCGGCGTGGGTGGCATCATGCGCGGCGTCGATGCGCGCGCGAAGATCGCGGCCGGTGCCAAGCTGGTGCAGTTGTACAGTGGGTTGATCTACGCCGGGCCAGGCCTGGTGCGCGATTGCGCGGACGTGCTGCGCGAACAAAAGAAGAAGTAAACACGGCCGGCACGCCAGCGTGGCGTGCCGCCAGCGCGGCCCTTATTCCGCCGTCGCAATCGCCTTTTCGATATCGGCCCGCGTGTAGCCTTGCGCAAAGCGCTCGATGAAGTGAAACGCGTACGAGCGCAGATAGGCGCCGCGCCGCACCGCCAGACGCGTCACGTTCTGCGCGAACAGGTGCGATGCCTCGATCGCGCGCAGGCCCTTGTCGCGGCCATGGTCGAACGCCATCGACGCCACGATCCCCACGCCCATCCCCAGCGACACGTACTGCTTGATCACGTCCGAATCCATCGCCGTGAGCACGATGTCCGGCGCCAGCCCGGCTTCGAGGAATGCCGCATCGATATGGCTGCGGCCAGTAAAGCCCTGGTCATACGTGATGAGCGGATGCTCGGCCAGGTCTTCCAGGCGCAGCGGCGAACCGCTGGCGAAGATCGGATGGCCTTCCGGCGCCACGATCACATGGCTCCAGCGGTAGCACGGGAACGACACCAGGTCGGGAAACGCCGACAGGCCTTCGGTGGCGATGCCGATATCGGCCTTGCCCGAAGCGACCCACTGTGCGATGTGTTCCGGCGCGCTTTGCTGCAAGGCGATGCGCACATTGGGGAACGCCGCGCGAAACGACTGGACTACCTGCGGCAGCGCGTAACGGGCCTGCGTGTGGGTCACGGCCACCGTCAGCGTGCCGCTGTCCTGGCCGGCGAATTCGCGGCTGGCCTGCTGCAGGTTTTCGGCTTCGACCAGCAGCTTTTCGACGATGCGCAGGATGCCCTTGCCGGGCGGCGTGAGCCCCGTCAGGCGCTTGCCATTGCGCTCGAAAATCACGACGCCCAGTTCATCTTCGAGTTCGCGGATCTGGCGCGATACACCCGGCTGCGACGTGAACAGGGCGTTGGCCACCTCGGTCAGGTTGAAGTCACGGCGAGCCGCTTCGCGCACCGAGCGTAGCTGCTGGAAGTTCATGCGGCGCTTCCCTGGTCGACAAACACTTCAATGCGGCGCGGGCGCACCACCAGCGTGTCACCCTCCTGCAGGCCCAGGCTGGCGAAGCGCTCGTTCGGCAGCACCGCCTCGATCATCTGGCCATTGTCGGCGCGCTCCAGATCGAGCTGCGCCAGCGGCCCGATCGCATGCGCGCGGCGCAGCTTGGCCACGACGCCCGCCGCGCCCGGGGTGTAGCGCTCGACATCGAGATCGTGCGGGCGCACGTAGCCGATGCCGGCGCCATCGCGCACGTCGATATGCTGCGGGGCCTGGAAATTGACGTCACCGCTGGCCAGCACACCTTCGTGGATGCGGCCGTGGAACAGGTTGACGTTGCCCAGAAAGCCGTACACGAACGGCGACGCCGGATGGTTGTAGACCTGATCGGGGCTGCCCAGTTGCTCGACGCGGCCCTTGTTCATCAGGACCACCTGGTCGGCCACTTCAAGCGCTTCTTCCTGGTCATGCGTGACGAAGATCGACGTCACGTGCAGGTCGTCGTGCAGGCGGCGCAGCCAGCGCCGCAGTTCCTTGCGCACCTTGGCGTCGAGCGCGCCGAACGGCTCGTCGAGCAGCAGCACGCGCGGCTCCACGGCCAGTGCGCGCGCCAGGGCGATGCGCTGACGCTGGCCGCCCGACAGCTGCGGCGGATAGCGGTCGGCGATCCAGTCGAGCTGCACCAGTTCGAGCAGTTTTTTGACCTTGTCGCGGATCTGGTCTTCGCTCGGGCGCTCGCTGCGTGGTTTCACGCGCAGGCCGAACGCGACGTTCTCGAACACGGTCATGTGCTTGAACAGCGCGTAGTGCTGAAACACAAAGCCAACCTGGCGCTCGCGCACGTGGCGGTGCGACGAATCCTGGCCGTCGAGCAGCACGGTGCCCGAGTCCGGGTATTCCAGACCCGCGATGATGCGCAGCAGCGTGGTCTTGCCGCAGCCCGACGGGCCGAGCAAGGCGGTCAGTTCACCGTCCGGGAACTGCAGCGACACGTCGTCGAGCGCCTTGAACTGGCCGAAATTTTTACGGATGTGTTGGACTTCAATCGTCATGCGTGGCTCCGGCGGATATTCAGTGAGGGGCGTCCAGCGAGGCCGATTTGGCCTGGTGCAGACGCCATTCGATAAAGGACTTGATGGCCAGCGTCACCAGCGCGAGCAGCGCCAGCAGCGACGCCACAGCAAAGGCGGCCGTGAAGTTGTATTCGTTGTAGAGGATCTCGACGTGCAGCGGCATCGTGTTGGTCTCGCCGCGGATGTGGCCCGAGACCACCGAGACGGCGCCGAACTCGCCCATCGCACGGGCGTTACACAGGATCACGCCATACAGCAGGCCCCATTTGATGTTCGGCATTGTCACGCGCCAGAAGGTCGACCAGCCCGATGCACCCAGCACCAGCGCCGCTTCTTCTTCTTCGGTGCCCTGCTGCTGCATCAGCGGAATCAGCTCGCGCGCCACGAACGGGAACGTGATGAACACGGTGGCCAGCACGATGCCCGGCACGGCAAACAGGATCTTGATGTCGTGCTCGGCCAGCCACGGACCGAACCAGCCCGACGCGCCAAACAACAGCACGTACATCAGACCCGCGATCACGGGCGAGATCGAGAACGGCAGATCGATCAGCGTGAGCAGGATGCTCTTGCCGCGAAATTCGAACTTGGTGATGGCCCAGGCGGCCGCCACGCCGAACACGAGGTTCAACGGCACCGAAATCACCGCGGCGATCAGCGTGAGCTTGATGGCCGATACCGCATCCGGATCGATGACCGCTTCGACATACACTTCCCAGCCCTTCTTGAGCGCTTCGGTAAACACCGCGGCGAGCGGGATGAACAGGAACAGCGTGAGGAAGACGAGGGCAACAGCGATCAGCACATAGCTGACCCAGCGCGGCTCGAGCACGCTCGTGTCGAGGCGCTTGCGGCGCGCCACGGGTCGGCGTGGCGGCGTGGCTTTATCCAGAACAGCGCTCATGATTTGCCCGCCCGTTTGCGTGTCCAGGCCTGCAGCAGATTGATCGTCAGCAGCAGGATGAACGAGAACACCAGCATCACGACGGCAATTGCGGTGGCGCCGGCGTAATCGTATTGTTCGAGTTTGGAGATGATGAGCAGCGGCGTGATTTCGGACACCATCGGCAGGTTGCCAGCGATGAAGATGACAGAGCCGTATTCGCCGGTAGCGCGCGCGAAGGCCAGCGCAAAGCCAGTCAGCAGCGCCGGCACGATCGTCGGCAGCACCACGCGGGTGAACGTCTGCAGCGGCGGCGCGCCCAGGCTGGCGGCGGCTTCTTCGAGTTCGCGTTCGGCTTCTTCGAGCACCGGCTGCACCGTGCGCACGACGAATGGCAGGCCGATAAAGGTCAGCGCGACCACGACGCCCAGTGGCGTGAACGCGACCTTGATGCCCCACGCGGCCAGGTATTGGCCGATCCAGCCATTCTGCGCGTACAGCGCGGTCAGCGTGATGCCGGCCACGGCGGTGGGCAGCGCGAACGGCAAATCGACGAGCGCATCGATGAAGCGCTTGCCAGGAAATTTATAACGCACCAGGACCCAGGCGACGATGCCGCCGAACACGACGTTCAGGGCGGCTGCGATCAGCGACGCGCCAAAGCTGAGGCGATACGACGCCATGACGCGCTCGGACGTGACGGTGGCCCAGAACTCGGCCCAGGTCATGCTGAAGGTATTGAGGAACACCGCCGACAGCGGGATGAGAACGATCAGCGCCAGGTAAAACAGCGTGAAGCCGAGCGAAATGCCAAAGCCGGGAATGACCCGGCCCGGTGCTTTCGACGACTTCGGCGCTGCCGTGCTGCCTGGCATAGCAAGCGATGTCATGCGAGTCCTTATTACAAATTCTTCTATCGGACACTAATATTCTCACGTGATCTTTATAACGCAAACGAAGCAATCCTTATTTGTATAGACACGAAACGCTATGTAGACGTGTGGCGCTTGCATGGCGATATGCGGAAATCTTCGATGGCCGGACAAAAAAAATGGCCCAGGCGTGTGCCTGGGCCATTTTTCTGGGCCGTACAACCTGAATTACTTGTTCGGTTGCGGCGTCATGCGCAGGTAAGGACGCGGCGCTTCAAAACCCTTTGGATACTTTTGCTTGATCACGTCAGGATCGGTGACGGTGAGCGGAATGATGACGTCGTCGCCATCTTTCCAGTTGCCCGGCGTGGCGACCGTGTAGCCGTCGGTCAGTTGCAGGGCGTCGATCACGCGCAGCACTTCGTCGAAATTGCGGCCGGTGCTCATCGGGTAGGTGATGGTCAGGCGCACTTTCTTGTTCGGGTCGATGATGAACAGCGAACGCACGGTGGCGGTGGCCGACTGTTCCGGGTGGATCATGTCGTACAGCGTCGAGACCGAACGGTCGGCATCGGCGATGATCGGGAAGCCCACGACGGTTTGCTGGGTTTCTTCGATGTCGCGGATCCAGTCGCGGTGCTTTTCGGCCGCGTCGACCGACAGCGCGATCGCCTTGACATTGCGCTTGTCGAATTCAGGCTTGAGCTTGGCGGTCAGGCCCAGTTCGGTGGTGCAGACCGGCGTGAAGTCGGCCGGGTGCGAAAACAGCACGACCCACGAGTCGCCTGCCCATTCGTGGAAACGGATAGGGCCAATGCTGGATGCTTGCTCGAAGTCGGGGGCGGTATCGCCGAGGCGTAAGGTCATGGTCATCTCCTGTGATTGATCAAACTTGTTCGGGGCGCCATCCGGTACGAATGGCGCGTTGGTCTACATGAAGCGATTGTAGAGGACGACAGCCCAGGTTGCGAACGCCAGCAGCAGCGTCAGTGCGACGGCGGCGCTGCCGATGTCCTTGGCTGCTTTCGACAATGGATGGCGCTCGAGCGAAATACGGTCGACGACCGCCTCGATCGCTGAATTGATCAGCTCGACGATCAGCACCACGAGCAGCACGCCGATCATCGCCAGGCGCTGGAAGCCCGAGACCGGCAACAGCAGTGCGATCACGCTGGCCACGACGATCAGCACCACTTCTTGCCGGAACGCTGCTTCGCTGCGCCAGGCCCAGCGCAGGCCGTCCCAGGTGTTGCGGCACGCCGCGCCAATGCGCTCGAGGCCGCGCAAGGTCTTGAATTCGCTGATCGGGTTGTCCATCGTTGTCCAGTGAGGATGCAGGAACATCATTATGCCGCCTCCCGATCAGCATGTGGCATGCAGGCCCACAATGCAAGGGCAGGTTTGCGCGAGCGTTTCACATCATGGTATAAAGAATAGGCCTACTGCACCGCACAACCATCATATGAAAATGGAAACGCCCCAACCCGCCAAGACCTCGATCCAGGTGATCGAACGCATGACCTCCCTTCTGGACGCCCTGGCCACCTATTCTGACCCGGTCAGCCTCAAGGAGCTGGCGCGCGTGTCGGGTCTGCACCCGTCCACGGCGCACCGGATCCTCAACGATATGGTGGTCACGCGCTTTGTCGACCGTGTCGAGCCGGGCACGTACCGGCTGGGCATGCGCCTGCTGGAGCTGGGCAATGTGGTCAAGAGCCGGCTGTCGGTGCGCGAAGCGGCGCTCGACGCCATGCGCGCCCTGCACCGCAAGACGCAGCAGACGGTCAATCTGTCGGTGCGCCAGGGCGATGAAATCGTGTACATCGACCGGGCCTTCTCGGAGCGTTCCGGCATGCAGGTCGTGCGCGCCATCGGCGGGCGCGGTCCGCTGCACCTGACCTCCACCGGCAAGCTGTTTTTGTCCGTGGACGATGTGAAAGCCACGCGCGCCTACGCGACCCGCACGGGCCTGTCGGGCCACACGCGCAATTCGATCACCGAGCTGGCACGGCTGGAGCGCGAGCTGAGTCTGGTGCGCTCGCGCGGCTATGCGCGCGACAACGAAGAGCTGGAACTGGGTGTGCGCTGCATGGCGGCAGGCATCCACGATGACAGTGGCAAACTGGTGGCGGGCTTGTCGATTTCGGCGCCGGCCGACCGTTTGCAGGAAGACTGGCTCGATGACCTGGTGCAGACGGCGGCGCGCATTTCGGCGACGCTCGGGTATCGGCCGATGCCGACGGTATAAACCACGAGAGCAGGCACAGCAAAAGCAGATACAACAAGGGCAGGCGCAAGGCCTGCCCTTCTTCTTAACGCGCCAGGCCTGGCGCGCTGGCGGTGATGGTCGATGGCCGGATCGCATCGACATCCATGCGGTCGGGCAGCGATTCGATCAGGCGGCGAATCCGGCCGGCGTCGGCCGTGCGCGACATCTTGCCTTTCGAATCCAGGAACACCATCACCACGTTGCGGCCATGGATCATGGCCTGCATCACCAGGCAGCGCCCTGCTTCGTTGATGAAACCGGTCTTTTGCAGGCCGATATTCCAGTCAGGCAGCGACACCAGGTAGTTAGTATTGCGATAGTGCATCGTGCGACCGCTGGCTTGCACGGTGGAGTTGGGCGTGGTCGAGAATTCGCGCAGCACCGGGTCGCCATGCGCCGCCATGACGAGCTTGGCCAGGTCGCGCCCGCTCGAGACGTTGCTGCTCGACAGGCCGCTGGAATCGACGTAACGGGTGTCGCGCATGCCCAGCTGGCGCGCCTTGGCGTTCATCGCGCCGACGAAGGCGCTGATACCGCCCGGATAGTTGCGGCCCAGCGCCGACGCGGCGCGGTTCTCGGAACTCATCAGGGCAATATGGAGCAGTTCGCGGCGTGTCATGCTGGCGCCAACCGGCAGGCGCGAGCTGCTGAACTTGTGGCGGTCGACGTCGTCGTCGGTCACGCGCAAGACTTCGTCCAGGTCTTGCTTGGAGTCCATCACGACCATGCCCGTCATCAGCTTGGTCAGCGATGCAATTGGCAACGCGACATTGGCGTTTTTCTCGAACAGCACTTCGGCGCTGTTCTGGTCGACTACGAAGGCCACGTTCGAGCGCAGCGCGAGCGGATCGACGGTGTTGTCGAGGCCAGCCATGTCGCCCACAGTCTTGGCAGCAACGCCAACTGCCACGGCAGCGGCGGCAGTGCGCACCGGCTGATACGTGACGACGCGCTTGCCGCGCACGGTCTTGACACGGCGGATCATGCGCGGACGATCGCCTGCGGCGGCAAGTTCCTGGCGTTTGGCTTTTTTGGTACGTGTGGCCGTGGTTTTGCGCACGACCTTGCGTTTGACTTTTTTCTTGGCGGCAGACGATTTCTTCGCCTGCTCGGTGGCACCCGCACCCGCGCCTGCGCCAGCACCGGCGGCCTGGACTGGGGAAAAGGCAAATAAAGCGGCAACCACGGCAGCCACAGCAAGTTTGAACATGATGAAGCCCCTGACCCGAACAGATGAGATACGTAGTGAAGTGTAGCGGAACGACGTCCGATCGCAAGCAAAATTCACATTCCGTGCGGCAATAAGCGACTTAATACAACAAGAAGCGCCCAACCATTTTCCTTTTGATATCAACAGGATATTGACGGTATTTACGTTAATCCATGAAGCGGGCGAAGCCGTGGCTCGGTTCGCGCTCGGTCACCAGCGTGTTCTCGACGCGCGCCGGATCGGCCCAGCCCAGCGCCATGCCGCAGACCACCATCTCGTTGCCCGGCAGATCGAGTTCGGCGCTGATGATCCGATGATACTGCGTGAACGCCGCTTGCGGGCAGGTATCGAGACCGCGCGCGCGCGCCGCCACCATGATGTTCTGTAAAAACATGCCGTAGTCGAGCCACGAACCCTGCGCCATGATGCGGTCAATGGTGAAGATCAGCCCCACGGGCGCATCGAAAAAGGCGTAGTTGCGGGCATGCTGTGCCGCCATGCCGGCCTTGTTGTCGCGGCCCAGGCCCAGCAGGCTGTAGAGATCCCAACCGACCTTGCGCCGGCGGTCGATATACGGCGAGGTCCACTCGCGCGGGTAGTAGGCGTATTCCTCGGTATGCCCGCGCGCCTGCTCGGGATCGGCATTGACGGCCAGGATCGCATTCGACAACCGTGCGCGCGCCGCGCCAGTGAGCACATACACCTTCCACGGCTGCGTGTTGGTGCCGGACGGCGCACGCGCGGCAACGTCGAGAATGCGCGCGATCTCGGCGCGTTCCACCGGCTTGTCGAGAAAGGCGCGGATCGAGCGGCGCGACGTGATGGCGGCATCGACCGCTTCCTGGCTGGGACTGCTGATCATTGTAGGTTCCTTGGTTTCTTGACGACAAACGCGACACCGGTCACGGCAACGACCATTCCGACCAGGCCGAGCAGGCTGAACGACTCGCCGAACAGCAGCCAGGCCATGATGGCGGTGGTGGGCGGGGTCAGGTACATCAGGCTCGTCACTTCGGTGGCCTGGCTGCGCCGGATCAGCGTAAACAGCAGGAAGATGGCACCGATCGACAGCGCCAGTACCGACCACACCAGCGCCAGAATGAAGTCATCACTCCAGGTAATGCGGCTGAACCCCGGATCAAGGTCTTCCAGCCAGATGGCCATTGGAATCAGCACCAGCACCGTGGCGCTGAACTGGATGGCGGTGCCGGTACGCAGATCAAATTGTGGGCAGAAGCGGCGCTGGTACAGCGTGCCAGTCGTGATGCACAGCAGCGCGAACAGGCACAGGGCCAGCGCGACCGGCGACATGCCGGCAACGCCCAGCTTGGCGTACACGACAAGGGCCACACCGAACAGGCCCAACAGCAAGCCCAGCCACTGCAGGCGCCGCACGCGCTCGCCGATCAGCGGCGCAGCTGCAGCGGTCAGGATGGGCTGCATGCCGACGATCAGCGCCGTCAGCCCGGCCGGCATGCCCAGGTTGATGGCAGCCCAGACGCCGCCCAGATACCCCGCCTGCAACAGCAAGCCAGCCAGTGCGACGTGCATGATCTGGCCGCGCGGCCAGGGCGCACGCCAGATCAGCACGATCGGCAGCAGCACGGCCAACACGCCCAGGCAGCGCACGATCAGGAACGTCAGCGGCGGCGCATGGGGCAGGCCGAACTTCGCGACGATGAACCCGGTGCTCCATAACAGGACAAAGAATAGCGGTACCGGCGACAGCCATGGGGCGGTCGGGACGGCAGCGGTAACCGGCGGCGAAATGGCGGGCTGTGACATGAACGCGGCAATGTCCCGAAAGAATCGACAAGGTTAAGGTAAAGACAAGAACCGAGTCTAGCACACCGTTTTGGTGCGATTAGACAGCGAAAAAGAATGTTCGTTTGCGGTAGATCAATTGAGTTTTCTCACAATAAATGCACTCTTGTCACTTCTGTACCACGGATTGTGCATCGCATCAAAATCACTTGACGCCTCAAACGAAGTGGCACAAAATCTGCCCTGTTGCGGTGCACAAAAGAAGAGTTACATCACGTTTGCCGAAGAGCCTGCCCCACCCGAGCAATAGTCCATTCACGAAACGTAACATTTTGGAGAGACACATGTTTGCAATCCCTGAGCAGTTTTCGACCGCCACCAAGACCAGCCTGGAGTCGCAGTTCGCCCTGTTTTCGTCGCTGACGTCGAAGACGTTCGAAAGCATGGAAAAACTGGTCGCCCTGAACATCAGCACCGCACGCGCCAGCCTCGAAGAATCGTCGGCCCTCACCAGCAAGCTGCTGAGCGCCAAGGATCCACAAGAATTCTTCTCGCTGGCCGCCACCCAGGCACAGCCTAACGCTGAAAAAGCCATGGCCTACAGCCGTCAGCTGGCGTCGATCGCCAGCGGCACCGGCGCCGAGTTCTCGAAAGCAGCCGAAAGCCAGATCGTCGAAGCCAACCGCAAGGTGATTTCGCTGGTCGACGAAGTGAGCAAGAATGCACCGGCCGGTTCGGAGAACTTCGTCGCCGCCGTCAAGACCGCCATCAGCAACGCCAATGCCGGTTACGAGCAGTTCAGCAAGACCTCGAAGCAGGCTGTCGAAGCCATCGAAACCAATGTGAACGCTGCCGTGTCGCAATTCTCGGCCAACGCTGCCAAGGCGACCAACTCCGCATCGGCTGCTGCTGCGTAATACTGCAGCATCGCTGATCGGTAAAAAAATGGCCGGGGCGCGCAAGCGTCCCGGCCATTTTTACGTGCGCATGGGTTATTCGCCCAGATATGCCGCCTGCACGCGCGGGTCGGTCAGCATGTCGCGCGCATTGCCGGTCATGGTGACCTCACCTGACTCCATCACATAGCCGCGGTGCGCAGCCTGCAACGCCAGCTTGGCGTTCTGCTCGACCAGCAGGATCGTGATGCCCTGCTGCGATACGTCGCGGATCACCTCGAAGATCTTTTCGACCATGATCGGCGACAGGCCCATCGACGGCTCATCGAGCAATAGCAGCGTCGGATGGCACATCAGCGCGCGCGCCATCGCCAGCATCTGCTGCTCGCCGCCCGAGAGCGTCCCGGCCAGCTGGCCCGCGCGTTCCTTCAGGCGCGGGAATACGCTGTACCACTTCTCGATATCGGCGTCGATCCCGGCCTTGTCATCGCGCGTGTACGCGCCCATCAACAGGTTTTCGTGAATCGACATGCGGGTGAACACGCCCCGCCCTTCCGGCACCATGGCCAGCTTTTGCTGGACCATGCGGAACGACTGCGTACCGCGCAGTGGCTGACCCAGATAGCTGATGTCGCCTTCGACCTTGCATGGCGGCAGCGTGCCGGTAATGGCCTTGAGCGTCGTCGTCTTGCCGGCGCCATTGGCGCCAATCAGCGTGACCAGTTCGCCCCGGGCTACCTGCAGGTCGATCCCCTTGACCGCCTTGATGCCGCCGTACGCGACCTTCAGGCCAGATACCTGCAGAATCGTTTCATTCTTCGTTACGTCCATCAGTGCGCACCTCCCAGATAGGCGTCGATCACGGCCTGGTTCTTCTGGATCTCGGCTGGCACACCTTCGGCGATCTGCTTGCCGTATTCGAGCACTGTGATGCGGTCGCACAAGCCCATCATCAATTTGACGTCGTGCTCGATCAACAGCACGGTCTTGCCCTGCGCCTTGATCTTGACGAGCAGTTCGCGCAAGCCCAGTTTTTCGGTGGCGTTCATGCCGGCCGCCGGCTCGTCCAGCGCCAGCAATTGCGGATCGGTTGCCAGCGCACGCGCGATTTCCAGGCGGCGCTGGTCGCCGTACGACAGGAACTTTGCCGTACGGTTGGCGAACTGGCCGATGCCGACGAAATCGAGCAGTTCCTGGGCGCGGACGCGGATCGCCCGCTCTTCTTCACGCGCCGCCTTGTGGCGCAGGATCGCGCCAAGCACGCCCTGTCTGGTGCGCACATGGCGCCCCACCATGACGTTTTCCAGCGCACTCATCTCGCCGAACAGGCGGATGTTCTGGAACGTGCGCGCGATGCCGGCTCTGGCCACGTCGTGCGGGGCCGACGGCGAGTACGCCTTGCCGGCCAGCTCGAACGTACCGCTGTCGGGCTGATACAGGCCCGTGATCACATTGAAGAACGTGGTCTTGCCGGCGCCGTTGGGGCCGATCAGGCCGTATATCTGGCCCTGCATGATCCGGATGCCGACATCGGTCAGTGCCTGCAGGCCGCCGAAGCGCTTGTTGACGCCGGCAATATTGAGAATGACTTGTTCGCTCATGTGGTGCTCGCTTCTTCGTCGTCACGCGCCAGCGCGGCGTTGGGCCGCTCTTCCTTGTTGGGCGACGGCCACAGGCCGGCCGGGCGCACCAGCATGATCAACACCAGCGCCAGGCCGTACAGCAACTGGCGCAGCACTTCGGCTTCGATGATCACCTTGCCAAACAGCGCCTGCTGGGCCGGGTCGACCACGTGGCGCAGCACTTCCGGCAGGGCCGCCAGCAGCACGCCGCCCAGCACCACGCCGGGGATATGGCCGATACCGCCCAGCACCACCATGGCCAGCACGGCGATCGACTCGGTCAGCGAGAACGATTCCGGCGAAACAAAGCCCTGGAAGGCGCCGAACATCGCGCCGGCCACGCCGCCGAACGAGGCACCCATCGCAAACGCGAGCAGCTTGACATTGCGGGTATTGATGCCCATTGCCTTGGCCGCGATTTCGTCTTCGCGGATCGCCACCCAGGCGCGGCCCAGGCGCGAGTGCTGCAGGCGGCCGGTGATGAAGATCGACGCAATCACCAGCGCCAGGAACAGGAAGTAATATGCGTTCACCGACGGCATCGCGTAGCTGCCGATGTGCACGGTGGCATTCGACCCCGCCTCGCCCGCCAGCGACACCCCGAAGATGCGGATCGGGTCGATCATGTTGATCCCCTGGGGCCCGTTGGTGAAGTTGATCGGGTCGTTCAGGTTGTTCATGAAGATGCGGATGATCTCGCCGAAGCCCAGCGTCACGATGGCGAGGTAGTCGCCGCGCAGTTTCAGGGTCGGGGCGCCCAGCAGCGCGCCGCACAGTGCTGCGGACAAAGCTGCCAGCGGCACGATCGCCCACAGCGACAGGTGGATGCCGTTCTGCTGGATCTCGGGACCGAAGAACGCGACCAGCGCTTCGCCGATGGCCGGCGAGTAATAGATCACCGATTCCAGCAGCGCGGCGAATTGCGGCGACGAGAACAGGCCGACCAGGTAGGCGCCGACGGCAAAGAACGCGATATAGCCCAGGTCGAGCAGACCGGCGAAGCCGACCACGATGTTCAGGCCGAGCGCGAGCATGATGTACAGCAGCGCGATGTCGATGATGCGTACCCACGAATTGCCAAATTGCGCGGCAAAGAACGGGAAGATCAGGAGCAGCACCAGCACGATCGCCATGCTGGTGTAGGCCTGGCGCGGCTTGTGCTGGGTGTCGAACGTCAGGAGTGCCATGGTGTGCTCCGGTTAAGCGCGGTCGGCCACGCGTTCGCCCATGATGCCGGACGGGCGCAGGGTCAACACGAGGATCAGTACCACGAAGGCGAAGATGTCCTGGTAGTGGCTGCCAAGGAAACCACCGGTCAGGTCGCCGATATAGCCGGCGCCCAGCGCTTCGATGATGCCCAGCACGAGGCCACCGATCATGGCGCCATAGATATTGCCGATCCCGCCCAGCACCGCGGCGCAGAATGCCTTGAGGCCCGGCAGCACGCCCATCGTGAACGTGATCGACGCGTAGTTGGCGCCCCACATCACGCCGGCCACGGCGGCCAGCGCCGCGCCGATGGCGAAGGTGGCGACAATCACGCGGTTCGTATCGATGCCCATCAGGCCCGCCACGCGCGGGTTTTCGGCCACGGCGCGCATCGCGCGGCCCATCCGCGTACGCTCGACCAGCAGCACAAGGCTGCCCATGGCCAGCGCCGCCAGCACGAGCAGCAAGACCTGGGTCTGGGAAATCATCGCGCCGCCGATCATGATCGGTTCGGACGACAGCAATTGCGGGAACGGCAACGGGCTGCGGCCCCAGATCATCATCGCAAACGTTTGCAGCAGGATCGAGATGCCGATGGCCGTGATCAACGGCGCCAGGCGCGGCGCATTGCGCAGGCGTCGGTAAGCGACGCGTTCGATCAGAATATTAACCAGCATGGTGACGGGAATGGCGCCAAGGATCGCGAGCGCCAGCTGGAGATAGCCAGGCAGGCCAGGCACATAAGCTTCGAGCAATTGCAGGATGGTCAGGCCGATCATTGCGCCGATCATCAACACGTCGCCGTGGGCGAAGTTGATCAGGTTGAGGACGCCGTACACCATCGTGTAGCCGAGCGCGACCAGCGCATACATACTGCCGAGCACGAGCCCGTTCAGTAGTTGTTGGATAAAGGTTTCCATCGTTCCGCCTGTTGTGCAATAACAAAAAACGGCACGCCGGGGTATCCCGACGTGCCGCTCAAGGTCTGAAGCTGCTGCTTTACCGTTGTCTGCGGCCTAACGACGCGCTGGTTAGCACATCGCTACGACAAATCCGAGCGCCGCCATCATAGCTTGGCTGCCGGAAAACTAACAACTGTAAATGGCGGCAGTAGCTAATTTTTGTTTTCTGCCAGAACGAAAAATAATGTTCAGCCTTCGGGCTTGAAGGCCACCTGCCGAACACCATCCAGGCCTTTCGGCAGCGGGAACGTGACGTTCTCTTCGACGCCTTCGAGCGCGCGCACACTGGCCGCGCCCAGTTGCTTCAAGCGGTCGATCACGGCTTGCACCAGTACCTCGGGCGCCGACGCGCCAGCGGTGACACCGATGCGTTTCTTGCCGGCGATCCAGGTTGGATCGATGGCGGAGGCGTTGTCGACCATATAGGCAGGCGTGCCCATCTTGTCGGCCACTTCGCGCAGGCGGTTCGAGTTGGAGCTGTTGGGACTACCGACGACGATCACCACTTCGACCTGCGGCGCGAGGAACTTGACGGCTTCCTGGCGGTTGGTGGTGGCATAGCAGATGTCGCCCTTCTTCGGCTCGATGATGTTCGGGAAGCGCACCTTGAGCGCGTCGATGATGTCGGCGGTGTCGTCGACCGACAACGTGGTTTGCGACACATATGCCAGCAGGTCAGGGTTACGCACCTGCAGGTTATCGACATCGGCGACCGTCTCGACCAGGTGCATGCCTTCTTCGGCCTGGCCCATCGTCCCTTCGACTTCCGGGTGGCCGTCGTGGCCGATCATGATGATCTCGGCGCCGAGTTTGCGCATCTTGGCCACTTCGACGTGCACCTTGGTGACCAACGGGCAGGTGGCGTCGAAGATCGTCAGGCCGCGCGCTTCGGCATCGGCCCGCACCGCTTTCGAGACGCCATGGGCCGAGAACACCAGGGTGTTGCCAGGCGGGACGTCTTCGAGCTGCTCAATGAAGATCGCGCCCTTGGTGCGCAGGTCGGCCACGACGTAGGCGTTGTGGACGATCTCGTGGCGCACATAGATCGGGGCGCCGAACTGGGTCAGGGCGCGCTCGACGATTTCGATGGCGCGGTCCACGCCAGCGCAGAAGCCGCGCGGCTGGGCAAGCAGAATTTCGTTTTCCATAGTCTTCCTTTACAGCACCGAAATCAGTTTCACTTCGAACTGGAGCGCCCGGCCAGCCATCGGGTGGTTGAAGTCGAACAACGCCGAGTCGTCACGCATTTCAAGCAGCACGCCGGCAAAACGGCCGCCCTTCGGCGCATTGAATTCGACCACTTCGCCGACCAGATAGTCGGCGCCCGGCACCGAATTTTCTTCCAGGGTCGCTTTCGACACCGACTGGATCAGTTCGGGGTTACGTTCACCGAACGCTTCCTGCGCGCTGAGCTCGAAGGTCTGGTGCGTGCCTTCGGGCAGGCCGATCAGGCGCTCTTCGAGGAATGGCGCGAGCTGGCCCTGACCGAGCAACAGCGTTGCCGGCGTGCCGTTGAAGGTGGTGATCACATCAGAACCACCGGCAACAGCCAGGCGGTAATGCAGTGTCAGGTACGAGGATTCATTGACGACAGGAGCAGCGTTGGCCATGTTCTTTGCGACGTTTCGTATGAGTGCGGGCAGCCCCGGTGGGGCAAACCGCTATTGTAAGCCACGCGCGCAGCTTGCGCCCGGGCTGCCTCTTTTTTTGGCGAGGAATCACGATGGGAATTTGTGACTGGCCCGAGCAGGACCGCCCCCGCGAGCGCTTGCTGCGCGACGGCCCGGCGGCATTGTCCGATACTGAATTGCTGGCGATCTTCCTGCGCGTGGGCGTGGCCGGGAAAAGCGCCGTGACGCTGGCCGGCGACACCCTCACCCACTTCGGCTCGCTGCAGCGGCTGCTGCATGCCGATGCCGGCGAGTTCGGGCAACTGCACGGGCTCGGCCCGGCCAAGTATGCGCAGCTGCAGGCGGCGCTCGAACTGGCGCGGCGCGCGGTGGCCGAACAATTCCGGCGTGAGGCGCTGTGCTCGCCCGAAGCCGTGCGGCACTATCTGCGCAGCCACTTCGCGCTGCGCACGCACGAATCGTTCATCGTGCTGTTTCTGGATGTGAAGAATCGCCTGATCAATTGCGACGAAATGTTTCGGGGCACGCTTACCCATACCAGCGTCTATCCCCGCGAAGTCGTCAAGGCGGCGCTGCGGCGCGATGCGGCGGCCGTGATCCTGGCGCACAACCATCCTTCGGGCGTGGCCGAGCCAAGCGATGCGGATCTGCGGCTGACGAGCGCCCTGACGCAGGCGCTGTCACTGGTCGAGATTCGGGTGCTGGACCATTTTGTGGTGGCCGGCAGCCACGTACATTCGTTTGCCGAGCATGGGCAGTTGTGACGGATTTGCTACCGGTGCGTGATGCGGCCACTGGCCTGAATTACGTCGCGTAAACAGGGGCTTACCCATGCAAATGTGCTCCAATCCGCGATTGTTAAATTTTTTATTCAATTAAATTAACTATTGTTTTTCGCAAGTGATTGATTCCGCTTCATTTTTCGCGCTATACTCTCGTTTTTCCAGTCCTGGAACATATTTAAGGAGTGCACTATGGCACGTGTTTGCCAAGTAACCGGCAAGGGTGTGATGGTTGGTAACAACGTCTCCCACGCTAACAACAAAACGAAGCGTCGTTTCCTGCCTAACCTGCAGAATCGTCGTATCTACGTCGAATCGGAAAACCGCTGGGTTTCGCTGCGTTTGTCGAACGCCGGCCTGCGCCTGATTGACAAGCTCGGCATCGATGCCGTGCTGGTCGACATGCGTGCTCGTGGCGAAAAAGTTTAATTAGGGAGCTATCATGGCAAAAACTGGCCGCGACAAAATCAAGCTGGAATCGACTGCAGGCACGGGTCACTTCTACACCACCACCAAGAACAAGCGCACGATGCCGGCGAAAATGGAAATTACCAAATTCGACCCTAAGGCACGCAAGCACGTGATCTACAAAGAAACCAAGATCAAGTAATTGATCCTGTTGTCTTTCAAAAAGCCGCCGGCGCAAGCCTGGCGGCTTTTTTTATGGCCGGACACCGTCCGCGTTACCATGACGGAATGACCAGCTCGTCCCTGCACGCATTCTCTTCTGCCACCGACCGCCTCGACGCCCTCGATGTCCTGCGCGGCTTTGCACTGATCGGCATCTGCATCGCCAACGTCGAATTTTTCAACCGGCCCGTGGTCGAATCCGGGCAAGGCATTCCCGCCGGCCTGCACGGCCTCGACTGGCTCGTGGCATTCCTTGTCGCGTACCTGGTCAGCGGCAAGTTCTGGACGATCTTTTCGCTGTTGTTCGGCATGGGCTTCGCGCTGATGCTCGAGCGCGCCCGCGTGGCGGGGCGGCCATTCGCGCCAACCTACGGCCGCCGGGTCGGCGTGTTGCTGGCGATCGGCTTGTTGCACCATACCTTGCTGTGGAGCGGCGATATCCTGATCAGTTATGCAGCCGGCGCGCTCGCGCTGATGCTCGCCCTGCTGGCGCCAGCGCGGTTGCTCGTCATCGCCCTCATCGCCTGTATTGCGCTGCCGCAGGTTCCGAGGCTGGGCCTGCTGGGCTGGCTGCTGGCGCCCGTCGTCCTGGCGTCGCTGGTCGCGCTGTACCTGCGCGCGCGGCAAGCCTGGCTGTTTCCACTGGTGACGGTCGGCACCGGTCTGCTGATGTTGCTGGCGGCACTGCTCGCCGCATCGGGCAGCAAGGGCGACGACACGACGATGCTGACCGCGGTGGGCACCATCTTCACGGGCCTTGGCCTGCTCGCCTGCTGGCACGGTCCGGCCGAACAAAAACCGCTACGCATCGGCGTCCAGATCGTGCTGCTGACCTATTGCCTTATTGCGGTAGAAGCCGGCATGCGGCACTTTGCGCCTGCCTTTGGACAGACGACAGTCGTGAGCAGCACCGGTAGCGTTAGCAGTGCTGATGACGAGTCGGTGCCCGCCGCCGATGGCCGCGTGTTGCGCTACCGGGAACAAATCGCACGCAGCACCGAAGAACGCGTCGTGCTGACGCAGGGCAGCTATCCGGATGCAGTAGCGATGCGGTTCGGGCAGCTGGACGAACGCATGGTGGACGAAGTCGGGTTCTCGGTGTTGCTGGTGGGCGTGTTCCTGATCGGCGTCTGGTTCGTGCGATCGGGCGTGATCGCACGCGCACCCGATCACAAGCCGCTGTTCCGACGGCTGGCCATCGTCGGCATCCCACTGGGCGTCGGACTTGGCCTGCTTGGCAGCCTGATCGCAACAGGGCGACCGCCTGGCGTCGACGATGGTGGCCATGATCTCGCCCACGCCCTGCTGTCGCTGGGCAGCTTGCCCGCTGCGCTTGGCTATATTGGCGCCGTCATGCTGATGCTGCAGAGCCGTGGCGCGCTGGCACGGATCCGCCTGCTGGCACCGTTTGGACGCATGGCTCTGAGCAATTATCTGACGCAGTCGCTCGTCTTCTCACTGTTGTTTTATGCCCACGGAATAGGGCTGTGGGGCATAGGACGAACGGCACAAGTAGGCATCGCGCTGGCATTATGCGCGCTGCAGATCTGTTTGAGCCACTGGTGGCTGGCGCGTTTCCAGTACGGCCCGGTCGAATGGATCTGGCGCGCGCTGACATATCTGACCTTGCCGCCGATGCGCATAAAAAGCCGGGGTCAGGTCTGACATTCGGACACGATCTCGACAGTCAAGTAGTCGGGTAGTCGAAAATAGCGGAACTGCTACCTGCTAACGATGGGCGAGACACCACAAAAACTGTTTAAGGCTGAGGTCGTGTCCGAATGTCAGACCTGACCCCGGCTGTGGTGCGCGGGCGCGGTCAAATGCAAAACGGCTCCCGAAGGAGCCGTTTCTTTTTTAATGCTTTGATACCGAATCAGGCATAGGTGCGCAGGCGCAGTGAAAAATCTTGCAACGCTTTGATGCCCGACGCCTCGGCGCGGTTGCACCAGTCTTGCAACTGATGCAGCAACTGATCACGGGTGTGGTGCGAACGTTCCCAGATCGCGCCCAGTTCCACACGCATATTGTGCATGGTCTCCAGCGCCTTGCTGTGCTGGAACAGCTCGACCAGCTGCTCTTTCTGCGACAACTCCAGCTTGGCCGGTTCGCGTTGCATCAGCTTGCGCGAGCTTTTCAGGAAGCGCGTTTCCAGGCCACTGGCGTGCTTGCGCTGCTCGAATTCTTCGTGGAATGCGTGACGCACCGATTTCGCATACTTGGCCATCACGTCATAACGGTTGGCGATCACCGATTGCAGCGTATCGAAGTCGGCCTGGTCCTTGTTCTTGGCCAGTTTCGGCTTCGGCGCCACTTTCTTGACCTTGGCCAGTCCGACCATTTCGAGCATGCGGATATAACCCCAGCCCAGGTCGAACTCGTACCACTTGCTCGACAGCTTGGCCGACGTGGCATACGTGTGATGATTGTTGTGCAGCTCTTCGCCACCGATCAGGATGCCCCATGGGAAGATGTTGGTCGCGGCATCGCTGCAATCGAAATTGCGGTAGCCCCACCAGTGGCCAAGGCCATTGATGATACCGGCAGCGGTGATCGGAATCCACATCATCTGCACGGCCCACACCGACAAGCCGATGATGCCAAACAGCGCAATGTTGATCACCAGCATCGCGACCACACCCATCATGCTGCGGCCGGTGTACACGTGGCGCTCGATCCAGTCGTCCGGGGTGCCATGGCCATACTTGTCCATGGTTTCCTGAACCTTGCTCTCAGCACGGTACAGCTCGGCGCCTTCGAACAGCACCTTGCGGATGCCGCGCGTTTGCGGGCTATGCGGATCTTCTTCGGTGTCGCACTTGGCGTGGTGCTTGCGGTGGATCGACGCCCACTCTTTCGTGACCTGACCAGTGGTCAGCCACAGCCAGAAGCGGAAGAAGTGACTTGGAATCGGATGCAGGTCAAGCGCGCGGTGCGCCTGATGGCGGTGCAGGTACACAGTGACGCTGATGATGGTGATGTGCGTGACCACCAGCGTGTACAGAACGACTTCCCATGCCGAAAAATCCAGCAGGCCGGTCGACAAGAACGACAGCACAGCGTGCAAAGTGTCGTTAAAGAAATTCATTCAGTCTCCAATGCAGGGCTTGTATGACGTCGATCAGGAAGATCGCACATGCATAACCCTTGCATTTTACGTGTTTCTACTGCCGCACGGCAGCAGCACGGCTTCAATTTTTGCCTAAATCCGCGCCAGTCTGTTTTACGCCACCTTCGGTAGCGTCTGATGCACCCTCCGGGGTGCGCGCCATCATCGACGTGATGTGCGCGTCGAGCAGGCGCGTGTCCATCGAAGGATGGCCGAGCTTGATGGCGCCCGTGTGCACCAGCGCGTAAATCTTGCGGTTGACTTCCGAGATCGGCCCGCCCTGCCCGTTTTCCGGATCGCCCAGGAAGAATCCAACTTCCAGCTCGTAGCCATCGGCAACAAACGCGGTCAGCAGCACATTCGGCGCCGGCGTCTCCAGCACGCGGTCAACGCCCTTCGGTTGCTCTTCCAGCAACGGCATCACGACCGACAGATCGCTGTCGTACGACACGACCAGCTTGGTAATGGCGCGCACGTTCTTGTTCGTCACCGACTGGTTCAGCACCACGCCGGTGATCAGCATTTCGTTCGGCAACAGCGTCTGCGTACCGTCGGCGCTACGCAACACTGTATAGCGTGTATTGATGCGCGAGACCTTGCCGGAATACTTGTCGAGCGTGATCGGATCGCCAATCGCCAGGCTGCGCTCGAACAGGATGATGAAACCGGACACATAATTACTGGCAATACGCTGCATGCCCAGACCCAGACCCACACCGAGCGCACCGCCAAACACCGACAGCACGGTCAGATCGAGCCCCGCCAGCGACAGGCTGAACAACACGGCAACGAGGATCAGCGCAGCACGGCCCACGCGCGCCAAGGCAACGCGCAGCGACGAGTGCATGCGCTCGACATGCATCAGCCGTTCTTCGAGCGCGGCGCCGGCCCACAGCGCCAGGATCATCAGCACAACAATAGAAACGACGCCCTGCAACAAATCGAGCAGCGAGGTTGACTTGGCCCCGACCGGCAGCATGGTCGTCTCGAGCGCGCGCAAGACGTCCGGCAGGATGCCGGTCAGGTGCAGCGCCACGATGATCCAGGCCGTAAAGGCAAACACGCGCTCGAACGTCTGCAGCGCCTCGCCCACTTGGCCACGGCGCGCAAACGCGCGGCGCAGCAGGTAGAAGAAGGTGCGGATGACCGCCAGCGACACGAACAGCGGCAGCGCCACGCGCAGCAGGTTCACGGTCTGGAAGTGTTCCAGGATGACTTTGCTCAGCGACAGCAGCGCGACGGTCAACAGCGGCCCGAGCACCCGGGCAACGCCGCCCAGGCCGACACGCATCAAGCGGCCCTGTTCATCCCGGTTCTTGAGCAGCGAGCGCCCGATCAACCCTGCCAACCCCCAGCCCACCGCCACGCAGACGACAAGGGCAATCGCCTGCCACAACAGGGCCGGGTTGCGGATGTCGACAATCATGACATTCCAGAGGTCGGACAAGGGCATTGCAGAGTTCCTTATTCTTCGTCGGTTGCGGTCATATCGGCGTCAACATCGGCATCTGCCTTGACTGGTGCCGCCTTGACCAGCGCCTTGCGTTGCAGCACGGCGGCGAAGAAGCCATCGGTCTGGTGCTTGTGCGGCAAGAGCTTGAGGTACTTGTCCATTTCGAGCGGAATCTTTTGCTCGGCCAGCACTTGGCTCATCGGCACCAGATCGAAGTCCGGATGCGTTGCCAGGAAGCCTTCGACGATGACGTCGTTTTCTTCATTCAGCAGGCTGCAGGTGGCGTACACGAGGCGGCCACCGTTCTTGACCAGGCGCGCAGCACCGTCCAGGATTGCGGCTTGCTTTTCCTGCATCTCGGCAATCGCGCCCAGTTGCTGACGCCACTTGACGTCCGGATTGCGGCGCAAGGTGCCCAGGCCCGAGCATGGCGCATCGACCAGCACGCGGTCGATCTTGCCGGCCAGACGCTTGACCTTGGCATCGCGCTCGTGCGCGATGAGCACCGGATGCACGTTCGACAAACCGCTGCGCGCCATACGCGGCTTCAGTTTGGCCAGGCGCTTTTCGGACACGTCGAACGCGTACAGGCGCCCGGTGTTGCGCATCAGTGCGCCCAGTGCCAGCGTCTTGCCGCCAGCGCCGGCGCAGAAGTCGACCACCATCTCGCCGCGGCGCGCGCCAACGATCTGCGACAGCACCTGGCTGCCCTCGTCCTGCACTTCGATCGCGCCTTCCTTGAACAGAGGCAGATTCTGCAGCGCAGGCTTTTGCTTGACGCGCAGCCCCAGCGGCGCATACGGCATCGGCTCGGCGACGATCGGCGCTTCGAGCAGCGTGGCGATGACGGCGTCGCGCTCGGCCTTGATCGAATTGACGCGCAGGTCGAGCGGCGCTGGCGTGTTGAGCACGGCGGCCAGTTCCAGGGCTTCGGCTTCGCCGAACTGGGCCACCAGCTTGTCGTACAGCCATTGCGGCAGATTGGCTTGCACCGGACCTGGCAGCAACGTGCGGTCGACTTCCTTGATACGGGTCAGGAAGTGGGTTTCATCTTCGGTCAGGCCACCGATCGAATCGATGCCAGCCGTTTCGGCCAGGCCCAGCAGCGCCAGGCGACGCATCGACGGCGTGCTGCCATGGCCGGCGAAATCGGTGAAGAACGACTTGTTACGCAGCACCGAATACACGGCTTCGGCAATCACGCCACGCTCACGGCCGCCAAAACGCGGATTGTCCTTGAAGAAACGCGACAGGGTGACGTCGGCTGGGGAGGTAAAACGGAGAATCTCGCGCAGGACTTCTTCAGTCTTGGCGACGATCGCTGGAGGCAATCTCATGTAAATCCTTGGGTTGTAAACTGCTTACTTAAAACAATGCGTTTTAAATACTAATGGCGTCAAAGCCAGGCTCGACGATGCGCACCGCACCGTTCTCGACGACCAGACGGTCTTCAACGAACAGGCGCACCGCGCGCGGATAAAGCTGGTGTTCTTCGACCAGCAGGCGGGTAGCCAGCGTGGCTTCGGTATCGCCCGGCAGGACGGGAATGCGTGCCTGCAAGACCGCCGGGCCGTGATCGAGTTCGGCCGTGACGAAGTGGACTGTCGCGCCATGCTCGGTACAACCGGCATCGAGCGCCTGCTGGTGCGTGTGCAATCCCGGAAACAGCGGCAGCAGCGACGGGTGGATATTGAGCATCCGGCCTGCATAATGCTCGACGAACGGCGCCGTCAGGATGCGCATGAAACCGGCCAGCACGACCAGGTCGGGCTCGAAGACGTCGATGGTTTGCTGCAGCTTGGCGTCGAATTCGGTGCGGGTGGCGAACGTCTTGCTGGGCACCACCGCAGTGGGAATGCCGCGCGCCTGCGCAAACGCCAGGCCGCCGGCTTCAGGTTTATTGCTGATGACGGCGGCGATACGGGCTGGCCAACCTTCGGCATCAAGCGCTCGCACGACCGCTTCCATATTGCTTCCGCGGCCCGAAATCAGGATCACGATATTTTTCATAGCCGGCATTGTACCGTAACGACGGGCACCAAATGCTGCCTGAAATGACGACCTTGGCCCTCGCTCAGGCGGTTGGCGGCACCGTCGCGAACGAGTAGAACACGCGGAACGGCACCTTCTTTTCGGCCCAGAATTCGGCCGCATCGCGAAATACGTCAAGCAGGTTTTCGCGCGCTTCCTTGTCGAACTTCTGGGCGCTTGGCAGCTGCTCCAGCACCACGATGAAGCCCGGCTGCGGGCCTGCTTCGTGGACGGTTTCGGTCAGGCATTTGCGCAGCGCATCGAAGTTCTTGCTGCAGGGCTTGGGGAAATAAAATTGTTCGCCGATGCGGGCGCAGACTTGTTGTTTGGTGAGCGTATTGGCGCAATGTGCGTAAAGAAAATGATGTCCGAGTTGCCCCGCCTCCTGTTGCAGATCGCCAACGTTAAACGCGCGGATCGCTTGCACAATATTCGGCGCCACTCTCATCAACAAACTCATTTTTTCCTCAAGTTGACCTGTCAATAACGCGCCATCGCGCAACCCGTCGCGACGCCATGGGGCGTTGCTGCCGCTTACCTCGCTGTCGTTGCTATACGCCAATAAGTCCATGATTTGTGTAAGGGTAACGTTTTGTGGTATTGGAAGCAACCCAAATGTGCATTGCGAATAGTCATTTGTAAGAATCGGTACCACCTTGCCTGCCTCAAAAACAAGGCGAATCGGGCTGATTCATTCTGGCGCGCTTCAACCGCCTCGCCATCGGCTGTTACATTTTGTTGCCACGGGGACTCGATGCGTTTTTGTGATCGGCGTACTATCAAGACTTGAACGCAGGCTGTATTTATTGTCTCAACCAACGTCGCACCACTGAACGAGGACCATCATGAAATTCCAAGCCAAACTGATCATCGCAGCCCTGGGTGTGGCCACCCTGCCGCTGGCACAGGCTGCCGACTTTGAAGATTTCGGCCGGGTGGTGCGCGTCGAGCCACGCGTCGAGCAAGTCCGCACCCCGCGTCAGGAATGCCGTACCGAATACGTCCAAGTGCCCGTGCAGCAAGAGCGCAACGCAGGCGGTACGATCGTCGGCGGTATCGCCGGCGCGCTGCTCGGCAGCCAGATTGGTAGCGGCAACGGTAAAGTGGCCGCATCGGCCGCTGGCGCCATCGCCGGCGCCATGGTAGGCGACCGCGTCCAGAACAATGGCCGTCAGGGCAGCAGCGTGCAAGAGCAAGCCGTGCAGCAATGCCGCACCGTCGAAGCCATCGAATCGCGCACTGCCGGCTACAACGTGACCTACGAATACCGTGGCCAGAATTACACGTCACTGATGCGCAACGACCCAGGTAACCGCGTGCGCCTGCGCGTGTCGGTCCAGCCACTGGACAGCTACGACGACGGCCAGGCCTACAGCCAGTATCAGCGCTAAGATTCGTCATTCAGCAACGACAACGCGGCCCCGGTGGCCGCGTTGTCGTATGCAGGGTGCGGATCGTGGACCGAGCTTGCGCTGCGGGAACGCAACCGCCGATAATAGGGCGATTCCATCAGGCAGTCTTATGCTCATCAAACGCAAATCCATCGAACAGGCCGAATCGTCGCGCCGCCCTTCCCGCAAACCCAAGTACGCGCCCGTCACGCTGTCCGAACAGGAGGGCGTGCGCTACCTGCATTTCGGCACCGAATGGGTCCAGGGTGCCATGCGCATCCGCAAGCCTGACTGGCCGGAACTCGAGTACGCGCAGCAGATGATGGCCTGGATGCTGTTCATCGAGTCGCCACGCGCCATCGTCCAGCTCGGCCTGGGCGCGGCCACGATGACCAAGTTCTGCTACCGCCAGTTTCCCGAGGCCACCGTCACCGCGATCGAACTGAACCCGTCGGTGATCGCCATCTGCAACTCGATGTTCAAGCTGCCGGGCCTGGACGAGCGCCTGACCGTGCTCGAGATGGACGCGCTGGACTTCGTCGAAGACCCGGAACACCACAACGCGTTCGACGTGTTCCAATGCGACCTCTACGACGCCACCGCGCGCGGCCCGGTGCTCGACACCCCCGAGTTCTACGTCGCCTGCGCCAATTGCCTGACAGACGACGGCATCATGACCGTCAATCTGTTTGGCGACCACCCGAGTTTTGCCAAGAACCTCAAGGCCATGAAGTTCGCCTTCAGCCACGTGCTGTGCCTGCCCGAAGTGCACGATGGTAATGTGGTCGCGCTCTGCTTCAAGACCCGCCCCACGCTCGACGAGGACGCGCTGACCAAACGGGCAGCGCAGATCAAACTCCAGACCAAGCTGCCCGCCGCGTCCTGGGTCAAGGGATTGTTCGCCACCGATTGATTTGCCAAGGGCCACCGTGAACGCCATCCCGCAAAAACCCGCCAGTCTGCGCAAGCTCGACCTGCAATCGATTTTTTCGTGGCTGCTGGCCGACGGGATCGTCACGAAGGACAACGTCAAGGCCCAATTCGCCCAGGCCCAGGGCATTCTCAAGAATGCACCTGGCTCGATGCACCCGCTCACGGCGGTGGCGCAATGCAAGCTCGTTTCGGAATTACCGCCCCATCGCCTGCTCACGCTGGACGTGCTGACCGAATGGTGCGCGGCCAAGGTCGGCCTGCCCTTCATCCGCATCGATCCGCTCAAGATCGATTTCACGAAAGTGGCCGATGTGATGTCGGCCGGCTACGCGGCGCGCTTCAATATCCTGCCGGTGGAAATGACGGCCACGACGCTGGTGGTGGCCACCGCCGATCCGGCGCTGACCGAATGGGAAGCCGAGATCGCGAAAGTCGCCCGGCGCCGCATCGAACTGGTGCTGGCCAATCCGCTCGACATCGCCCAGTACATTTCGCAATTCTTTGCGCTGGCCAAGTCGATCCGCGACGCCAACCGCAGCAGCGGGCAAGACGTCGCGATGCGCAACAACTTCGAGCAGCTGGTCGAAATGGGCAAGGCGAACAAGCAGTTCGACGCCAATGACCAGCACATCGTCAATATCGTCGACTGGCTATGGGGTTACGCCTTCGAGCAGCGCGCCTCGGACATTCACCTGGAACCGAAGCGTGAATTTGCTGTCGTACGGTTTCGCATCGACGGCGTGCTGCACCAGGTCTACCAGGTACCGGCCGTGGTCATGATTGCGATGACGGCGCGGATCAAATTGCTGGGGCGGATGGACGTGATTGAAAAGCGCCGCCCGCAAGATGGCCGCATCAAAACCCGCACCGCCGGCGGCCAGGAAGTCGAATTGCGCCTGTCGACGATGCCCACCGCGTTCGGGGAAAAGCTCGTGATGCGTATCTTCGACCCTGAAGTCGTCGTCAAGACATTGCCCGAGCTGGGCTTTCCGGCTGACGACGCCCTGCGCTGGGATCGCCTGACCAAGCGCCCGCACGGCATCATCCTCGTGACCGGCCCGACCGGCTCTGGCAAGACGACGACGCTGTACACGACCCTCAAGGCGCTGGCGACGAGCGAAGTCAATGTCTGCACGGTGGAAGACCCGATCGAGATGGTCGAGCCTGCCTTCAACCAGATGCAGGTGCAGCCGGGGATCGACCTGTCGTTCGCCGACGGCGTGCGCTCGCTGATGCGCCAGGACCCGGACATCATCATGGTCGGCGAGATCCGCGACCTGCCAACGGCCGAGATGGCAATCCAAGCAGCATTGACCGGACACCTGGTGTTCTCGACGCTGCACACGAACGACGCCCCATCGGCGGTGATGCGCCTGATCGAACTGGGCGTGCCGGATTACCTGCTCGAGGCCACCCTGATCGGCGTGATGGCCCAGCGCCTGGTACGCACGCTCTGCCCTGCCTGCAAGACGCCCGGTGGCGAGTTGAGCGACGATGTGTGGGACAGCGTTGGCGGTGCGTGGAAGATTCCCAAGCCTGTGGTTGTGTACCGGCCCATTGGGTGTCCGGAATGCCGCCAGACTGGCTATCGGGGCCGGACCGGGATTTATGAGCTGTTGAGTGTGAGTGAGGGGTTTGGCAAATTGATGCGGGGTGCGGGCGATCTGGTCGCGCTGCGCCAGCAGAGTGTTCTCGATGGCATGAAGCCGCTGCGCATTGCCGGCGCGATGAAGGTGGTTGAAGGCGTGACCACGGCGGACGAGGTGTTGAAGGTGACGTCGGCGTTGTCTTGAGTAGTTCCTCGCAGAAATTTATGCGGTAGGCCTAGCGCGATTCCGGATCGCCCGCTATAATGCTGCCTCCTTGGGTCGTTAGCTCAGCTGGTAGAGCAGCGGACTTTTAATCCGTTGGTCGCAGGTTCGAATCCCGCACGGCCTACCAAGAATTATCGAGAAGCCCACGAATTTCGGTTCGTGGGCTTTTTGCTTTTCTGGTTTCTCTCTGGTCGCCTTGGAAACATCCTGGGTTGCCTGATTTCGGTGTTAGAAGACATTGCGTCTTTAGAACTTCGGTTGTCGGGCCATATACATGCAGTTCTATCCTGCTCAACTAATGCATGGGGAGTCGAACGTAACTATTCGTTGGCAATGGCCAACCTTGGTAGCGTGCGCGTGCAAATCCTTTTGCATACGCGGACCTGGACGGCTAATATTGCTTCATGGCAACAGGAAACGCAGACGCTAAGTGGTCTGTGACTGGCCAGTCGGGTTGCTTCCGCCAACTCCATACTGGGCCCTTCAGTGGGCATAAGAGAAGTAGGCAGCGAAGTATGGACGCCACCGCCCGGCTCTTCAAGAGACCGGTGGCAATGGTGAAGGAGGATTGGACATGTCTAGTACAACGTAGCAATTGCGCCATAGTTCTACAGAGTTCGACGACGGACGCTTCACGGCACGAATGCGTATGCGTATGCAGAGTGAGTAAAACGCCGTCGAGCACGCCGACATCGAAATTTCTCTGACTAGGCAGGTGTAAATCGGCCCTAGCACGTAAAAAGTGTCCACTTTAACGAGCTGGCCAATTGCTCCGAATGGGGTCAAATGATCTATCCAAGCTTTCACTCCTCTTTAACCAGCTATAAACACTACAACGATGTTACGTTGTCCGTTGGTTTTTGGATGTATCGAGCTCCACAACTACACGCACTTGCCTGCGCGGTACGTTAGCATGCTCGCCTCAGCGCTGCGGCTTACTACGATTCTAGTAGAGCTGAGTGTGCTGAATGTGCTGGCTGCTTCGCTCCTCCGACGATGAGGTGCGTTCGGTGTGCCGGGTGTGCGGGGCGTGCGGGTGTCGTTTCACTTCTCCTCGTTATCCTGTGTACGGCATGTGCCGCCTGCTCCGTACTCCGTCATAACCAATGTGCCGTATGCACACGGTGTGTTTGGCATGCAGGGCGGCTAGATTGCTTGCCCAAGAATATTCCCCAGCTACTCACACAACCAGAAAGAAAATGCACGGCTCAGCAGATTTGCGATCAAAGTTGATCAAATGACCTCGTTCGCCAAACCTAAAATAAAGTAACTCCTAGCGTTGCTACAAGCATTTTAGAAGATCTTTGCCCTCATCGGTAATCAGCAGCATCTACGAGGTTCAGCGGGTGCTGGTTTAGGTCAAAATTGCGGTCGTGCCCCAAGCGGTGGAATCGGTGTACGTACGCCATGTAGCTCCCTAATCAGCGCGCTTAATTCACGTTGAAATTGCTCCCCATCCGACAGATTATAGAAATACCTGCCATTCAAAACGGTTGGAAGAACAGGAGGTCTTGATTCCTGCTTTAAAATAGGTATAAATTTTGAACTCCCTACGCTGCTCATCAACTCACCGCTCACGATCATACTTTCAAATCCCACTCCACCTACAAGAGTATTGGCACGATGCGCGTAATTCTCTGTGCAAATAACAAGGACTCTATCCGCGTCACGCAGCGAGCTTGCCATGAAGTTCGCCACATCCATTCCCCCATGCAGATACCATTGGTCAAGCACAACATCAATTCCTTGCGATCGCAAATGACTACCAAGCCATGCGACCCATTGTGAGTGCTCAGGAGTATCCCAAGAATATGAAATGAAGACCTTAGGTGGGCGTGGTTGCGCCGCTAGCGCAATGTCACCAATAATTCCATGGGCTCGCAGAACTGCTGTGAGGTCAACGTCTTTGATCGCCCAATGCGTCCTATTCCATTCCCAAGCATCCGATATATCAAGGTCATTTGCCATTTTCTGCAAAGCCTCATACTGAATCATCGGCACATTAGGGTCTCTTGCGAAGCCGATTTTCAGATCCTGCAGTCGCCTCTCGATACTAGTTATTCGGCCAACGTAAGCAGGGGCGTGAAGATAGCTTTCGTAGGTGAAAAGTGTAGGCAGATTCAGCAAGCTCAAAATCACATCATCACTAAGCTGCCTAAATCTTTCAGCAATAACATTATTTGTATACTCCAGATAACGACTACTATTTACGATCCACGTTGGCTGATCCCAATTACCTTCACCTGCCGTCATCAGTAAGTTATACATGATTTCCCTTCGAGATTATTCTAAATATGCGAGCTCGCAGACTTAAAAACTTCCAATACCAAATATCCGAAATCAAATTTGAGCTTACGTTAGGTGGGGCAAGCTCAAATATTGATACGACAACGAGAATGTACTAGATTACGGAGTCAGCCAATCCCTATCGGGTCGAGCTAACTGACGGGCGTTGTTATATGCCATATCGAGTGTCAAGCAAGTTGCTCCGCGATAAAAACCACTAAATCGGTCAACAACAAGCGCAAGATCAGCTCGCGCAGGATCTAGCAAAGTCAGTGGCAACAGTAACTGTATAGCCCCCTGATAATATTGAGGAATCGCGGTCTTGTAATTCCTCTTCACCCTTTCAGAAGCAGTATCAATGGCGCCCTTCACCAAATTTTGGAGGCCAAAAGGATTCATTGATTTAAGCTCATCGGGAAATCGATCCAGATTGTCTTCAATAATATGCTCAACGTTAACACGTAATTCTTGACGCGTATCAAATACTAAAACAGCCGGGTCATCAAAATAGTGCGCCATCTCTGGCAGTTCAGAGAATTTATTTAGATCCCATTCGCCCTTTCGACAAAAACGCGAAAAATGCCAGTGCTGCCGCATATCCAACTTGTTTTTCTCGAAGAGGATAAATATTGGCTCTTGCTTCTTAGTAATTAGACCCGTATTCCAGCAGGCCGCGCTTTCATCGGCTGTTATTGCAATCTTCTTCTCATCAGCCACCCGCTTATAGGTATAAGTCAGATAATTTCTTAAAATTGGCTTAGGATGGGACATTGGCGTCACCTTATAATCCCAGTCCTCGAGCTCAGCCAACGACGCCAAGGTTTCTATATTTTCTTCAAATTTCGGCATTAACACAAAATCGCGAAAATGCTCGGGGAAGTCGTAAGCTTTATTTTTTTCCACTATAAATCCTTACACAATAAGAAAAATCTTCCCTAAATGATTACGACATTTCGTTACTATCATTTTTAACGGAAGCATAAGATCGCAAAAGATTGGTCACTTTACAATTCTAGCCTTTCATCATTTGACGTGCAAGCTATCAAGATAACGGTAGGCACACGTACTGCCATCAGCATACCTCAATGTACCGAGGCTATGAAATAGCCCGGCGCTAAGAATTCCTGACTCGTGAATTGATTCCCTCTACCCATTAAGGGTCGCCCAGACGACTAGAACCTGCTAAAAGCACCGCAAACCGCCACCAGGACCGGAAATAGACCAGAAACGGCCAGAGTAGTCCACCAACGATTGTGCCCTCTAAATAGCCCAAGTCGGCCTCAGCCATTCGGTTTCGCAAGCTTCTGGTACGGACTGCTCCACGGATTCGAACTTCCCGGAGCATCTTCCGCGCTCTTATCAGCGCACAACCTACCACCAAGGACCTCAATGCATGAACAGACAATTTCGCTTTAACAAAAAAGTTATCGATGCGCTCCCACCGCACCCAGAAGCTGCTAAGGCCAAGGAGAGTGAGTGCTCCGACACCGAGGTTGCGGGACTGCGCATCATCGTCAACCGAAGCGGCCGCAAGTATTTTCTCTTGCGCTACTCGTTCAACGGTACCAAGTGCAGCACGAAGCTTGGGGATTATCCGCAAAATGGACGTAACGGAGGCTAGGCAGCGTGCACTGGATTGTCGCCGTCAGGTCGCTAACGGGGTCGATCCTCAAGCAGCGGTGGCAGTTGAAGTAGCCTCGGAACTAACGCTTCGGCAGTTTGTAACCGATGCCTATCTGCCTCATGCATACGCTACAAAGCGCAGTGCCAAGGACGACAAGGGGCGGATGCGGAACATCTTGCCTGAGTTCGGCGATCTACCAATCTCCAGATCAGCAGTCATGCCATCCAAGATTTCCATGACCGCCTACATATACAGAGGTGTGCTGCCACCGCCAACCGCGATCTTGCGCTGCTCAAGCGATGCTTTAACCTTGCCATCATCTGGGGCAAGCTTGACGGGGCAAACCCGGTACGGGGAATACGCATGCATCAGGAAAATAACCAATGACAGCGCGATTTGCCGGGTAGTGAACTCCGCTCGTTTTTGACCGCGCTCGACGAGGAACCAAACCGTTCACTAGCCGACGCGCTGCGCTTCCTGCTCATGACTGGCGCTCGCCGGAACGAGGTATTACAGGCACGCTGGAACTCGATCGACCTCGACAAGGAACAGTGGTATTTACCAAACACTAAGAACGGCAAGCGCCGGTTCATCTTGCTGAACGACAAGGCGATTGAGCTGCTTCGCCAGCGCAGCCGGCCTGCCTGCCGGACATCTTCATGTGTTCTCAGGCAAAATATGGGCGAACCCATCTGCAACCCGTACAAGGCTACTCTGATTGGGTCAGCCTCCCGGAAAACTTGCGGGGTTGTGTCTTCGAAAACGCCCCGCAACTCCCCCGCTCTGCGAGGAAATTATCGAATACTGGTCCGGGGAACCGCTAAACACGAATGCAGGCGGTGCTGCCTACTATAAAAATCCACTGAACGCTTAAGCGATCGACCTATATCCTCTTAACGCGGCAAATGAGGCAGGTGATTACAGCGGCAACCTAGCCAGGATGGATACTCTCTTGTCAGAAGGCGTCGTCATTCAGATCCGCGGATTAGGGAAGATACTTGGTAACACTTCAGATGAAGGGTTCGTCGAAATTGAGATCCCGCTGGACGAATCGCTGCTCGCCCTCGACAACCCTGAGTTCCTAACCGGCAAGCTCTACGACCGGGCGACAGGTCAACGCTCGGAGCGCATTTTCTTGAAGGTGTCGGACATTCGCTGCTCCCCCGATCCCGACCAGATTTTCGTGGATGCGCTAAGCTACGAGGAGCTTGACTACGGTTTCTACTACTGAGGCCATAACAGTCTGCAGCGTGGGCAGGCTGTGCAGGGGCGCTTGTCCCCCTCTCTGCCCTCTTCGCAGCAGGAATGCTTAGCATACTGCACCGCAGTGACAAAAGACAGGGCCTCGCTTAAGGGTAATTACTCTGGTCCTGTCCGGTCCTCAACGTCACCGGAGTTTTTCTGACTAAGAAGGTTGAGATCGCCGCTAGCACCGCGAAAATGGTTCACTTTGACAAGCTGAACGATTGCTCCCAAAGGTCCCCGGTGATCTAGTCAAGCTTCCCCTCGCCCCTGCTACAACGGCTAAAACGTGCTGCGCTCTTGGCTGCTGACGCCGGGCGAGACTCAACATTAAATTCGGCCGCCTCGCCGGTTGCCCAGACCCTGCTTGCCACTTACGCAACCGTTCTAATAGACTAGACTACGAGGAACTTCCGCCTTCGGCCAGAATTTGCCATTCTCCTGCGATGCGTACACCTAGCCTCCTCGCACTTTTCCAGTTAGTATTGTTAAAAAATAACCGGTTGAGATTCAAATGACTTTACGCAGTACCTCCCAACTTCACAAGTTTATGTCAGCCGACAGGGCAATCAAATTCCTGAAAGATCGGACGATAAGATTTACCCAGCCAAAATTCCTTAACGACCCATACGAATGCCATTTGACATTCGATCGCGCAGCTCGGAAGATTATCTTAGATGATTTTGCGAAATTTTGTAGAAATCGTTCACCGAGCCTTAGCGAAAAAGAGGTTCATGAACGAGTCTCCGCCAATGAACAGAGTCTTGTTGAGAACGCATTACTAGATTACCGCCGGATCAGAGACGATTTAGGAGTGTTATCGTTGACCGAGGATCCGTTGAATTTGCTCATGTGGGCTCATTATGGCGATGAACATCGCGGGATTGTAATCGAGCTTGATATTACGCACCCATCATTACTAATGACAACGTCGGGAGGAAGAGAATTTGCCACTCTTTGCGCCGTCAGGTATACGAATAAAAAGGTACGCGGAATTCCTAGACCCGATACTGTGATCCAGACCTTAATTACAAAGTCCCCAGAGTGGGAATACGAAAGGGAGTGGCGTTTTATTCGAACCATTAATCTTCTGAGAAAAGTCAGTGACGACGTCTACGTTGCTGACATACCACCAGAGGCGATAAAGCGGGTTATTCTCGGCGCGCGTTTTCCTGCTCACAGACTTCCCGATGTTATGAAACATATCAAGGACGGGGAGCTAAAACATGTAGTCGTAGAAAAAGCTGTGATGATCCCTAACAGGTTTGGTTTAAAGTTGGTTGACCCTGGGAAATTTGGTTGGACTCTACTGCACCGCGAGCATCACTTTGCTGAGGCGGCGGAAGAAGCATTGCTCTGTCTGACTATGGACGAAGACGAAGACGAAGACGAGAAAGTCCTGTAGCGGGGTAAAGTCGTTTGTCCGCTTGTGTCGTGCCGCCCGATTATCTAAGGTCTATATGAAGCTGTGATGTCTGTCTTGGGGCGAAACCGGAAGTAGCCAAGCAGCGGCTGTCGGAAGGAGCACACGATTCGTCTTGAGGCGAAGCGCATATCCTTCGTTCTCCCTTGAACTGGTGTGCATGATGTGCTGGGCACGCAGACAGTGCGATCCCCTCTTCAACACATATACGGGGTGTGCAGGGTGTGCCAGACTCGCCAGCTCACCTTTCACAAATAACACTAACCAAACCATAACTACGACCAGAGGCGGACCGGAAATACCAGCAACTGTACAGTTGGTATCCGAGCAGGCCTTGGCTTCTAAAATCGGTTAAGCGAACCCGCTACTAGCGCCGCGATGAGCCTGAGAAAGTCACCGCTGCACTCTCCTAGTGTGCATGTGTGCAAGGTGTGCAAATTGCTTCCACGCCACAACTAACCCCTTCTGATTCACGGAAGTTCCTTGTCATCGGGAAGAATGGTTCTGGTCGCTCTCTGGTCAGGGCCAGAGACAATAACGTCTATCAATATCCATCACGATCAAGTTGTGACCGAGAGCGACGGAAAGAGGCCATTCATTCATGAGCCTACCGCAGCAAGAACATACCTCGGGCGACCGAGTAAAATAGCGGAACAAAGGCCGTGCAATACTGGCCCCTACTAGCACTTTTAATCCGTTGGTCGCAGGTTCGAATCCCGCACGGCCTACCAAGAATTTGTTGTTGCGATGAAGGCGTTACGAGAAATCGTGACGCCTTTTTGTTTTCCCTCGTCTGATTTTCACAACGCTTCCATCGAGGCGTAACGGCGCTTGAGGGACAAGCATACCCACCTTGGCTACCGCGCGGCGCAACGTCGCAAGGCCTTGCGTCTCGTCAGTAAGTTCCCTCAACTCAATAACTACAGTCATAAATTCGTAATACGTTCAAGCGCGCTTACGTCGCCAAGCACGCATCCCGACGTCAACAATCTGCCGCTCAACCGATGAGCGAGACTGACCTGCAAACTATAAGCCTGATGGTAAAACCCAGCATTACATCACGGCAAAAAATCGTACAATTTTGGAAAAAGTTCACTGATGGAGTTGATAAGTCCATGATTAATTTTACTGAAGGAAAAATAAATCTCGGCGAGAAAATTGTTTCAGTATCGTCTAGTTGTGACGAATTGGAAAACTTAGCCGAAAGTGGCTTAATTGAAAGACGAGAAGTAGTTGGAGAAATGCACTGCTACGTCGAAACTGAGAAAGACAGCATGAGGTTTGGTGTTTTTATCTCTTTGCGAGAAAAAAATATTGAGTGGCTGCTGTTGCGATGGTTAGATCGTCCAATGAAAAGTTGGGATGACGTAAGCGAAAAGGCAATGACAGATGAATATCATCTACTATCGAACTTTGTAAAAAAGCATACCAAAGCTCGCCCCATAATGTTAGAACTGCGACGCGCACATGGCGTTTCAAATGGGGGCAACTTGATTTGAGCTATAAAGTACGCTCTTTTGACGTAGCTATTTTTATGAAACCTCGATGAGAGCATTCGGAAAGAAAGGCAGGTGAAATAATGATTTTTTTCTCTACACTTCGCCGAGGCTAATGAACTGAATCGATTCTCCAATTAAAATAGAGCCATGTATTCGTCAAAAACGACGATCAACGCTTTCCTGCCAAGCGCCTCCAGCAAAAATACATCCGGTATAGCGCGTGTCTCGGCTGCATGGCAAATCTTATCTCAGGAATAACTGTGCTTTCTGCAAGATTAGACTGGGGAAAAGGCACAATCCTTATAGATTCCCAACCAGTGATATTTGAAAAAAAATTTTCCATCAGCGCTATCGAAAATCTTTGTTCAGCGCCGACTCAACAGGAAAATTTTCGAATACGTTATAAATTTTTGCAAAAAGTCAATATTTTCGGAAATTTGGCCGACGGCGTGATCGAGTTTGAAAAAGACAGGTCAGTTTCCTTTACGTTTTTATTTGATTTGGTCGAATTTTTCGATCTCAGCATCCTTGAATCGAGAATAATAAAAAAATGCCAGAGTTTTTGGAATACTAAATTCATGAGTAATCATCCAAGTTCTGCTTCGCTTGATTCTTGTGACTGGGGGGAAGTCATGTTTTTCTATGATGCGAAACAAGGTGATCTAAGCTTGCAAATTAAATTTTATACGCAGATTTAGGATTTTAGAAAAATTATGTGAAGCTATTACTAAACGCGCCAAGTGATCTTTATTATTATTTTTCACGATTTGAGGCGACGTCGCCGAATGGCTAGTCAAATTTATTCTAAAACTAGGCAACGAAAGCGATTTTTAGGAGGTAGGCGACGTGGAGCTAGTAGAAATCACACGTGGCCATCTTTGGGTAAAGGTTGGAAGAAAGAGCATCACTATATATGGCGAGGCGTTTTTAAAGGGATACGGATCTGCCGACTTCGTGCTTTATCAGAACACCATTGAAAAGTGGAATGCGCCGGACGACAAAGAGAATTTGACTATCATTGAGAAAGAGCAGCTGATTCAATTTCTTAAAAGGGAGTTCTCACGTAGAAAAATGCTTTTGGAAATTGAATAGTAAGTCCGTCTTCAACGGGCATCGTCCGCTGACAGTCTAAATCACAAAAAGTCTACAGGTGAACCCCAAGCCTACCCGTACAGACTCGAGGACATGCGCCCCTCTATAGCAGACCTCTATTCAGGGCTAAGTATTTTTCTCGCCCATGTCTCATCTGAATTTTCACCATGAAAACTTCTCTAGAATTAGTTATTAAACGAATGTAACCACACGCGTCTCTGTAGCAAATAGACAGGAGTGACCTACTCGTTGCGCACGTCCCCCACTCGCTGTCGCACAACGTCCACACCCACCACCTCCTGAACATCGCCAACTCAGCCTTTACTGCTAAAGTCTCGCATCTTTACAACCACCGCTCCCCCCGTGAAAGCCATAACAAAACTCTTCGAACTCGGTTACGTGTTCATCGTCATCCTGTTCTTCGCCTGCGGCATCGGCCTTGTCGTGCTGGCTGGCGTCGAAATCTGGTCTGCCCTCAGCCCTTCCGCCGATACCGTTGCCCGCGAACGCTTCGACCTCATCCTTGAATGCATCGGCATGCTGACCATCGCCGTAGCCGCGCTTGGCCTTGGCCAAACCGTGCTGGAAGAAGAAATCCAGCGCGAAGCCAACATCAGCTCGCCTACCCGCGTACGGCGCTTCCTGTCGCGCTTCCTGATCGTGGTCGTCGTGTCCCTGTCGGTCGAGTGCCTGATCGGTGTGTTCCAGTTCGTCCATGGCAGCCCGGAATACTTGCCGCACGCTGCGTCGATTGGTGTTGCTGCTGCCGCCCTGCTCGCTACCTGGGGCCTGTTCGTCCGCATGAACGTCAGCGCCGAAGAACTTGAGCCGCACGCCATGCACGATGTGCAGGCTGAAGACAAGGTCATCGAAGGCGAAGATGTCTCGGAAGAAGGCGAACAACACGCGCAGGAACAAGGCGACGAGTACCACGCTGACATAGACAAAAAGAAAGAATGAGCGGAAGCACTTGGTAAATCTGCCAAGTGCCGCTATAATCTCGTCTTCTTCGGGTCGTTAGCTCAGCTGGTAGAGCAGCGGACTTTTAATCCGTTGGTCGCAGGTTCGAATCCCGCACGGCCTACCAAAGATTCATCGACAACGCCAACCTTCGGGTTGGCGTTGTCGTTTTCGTTGTCCTTTTACTGCGCGCCCCATGCCCCAAACCATTGCCAGCGCCGTCCACCACGAACTGATCATCAAGAAAAGCCGCTTCATCGCGTGCGTGCAGCCGATGGCTGACCGTGCTGGCGCGCAACAGGTCGTGGCGGCGCTGCGTGCGCAGCATCCTGGCGCGGCGCATGTGTGCTGGGCCTTGCTGGCCGGCGGCCAGTCGGCGGCGGTCGATGATGGCGAGCCGAGCGGCACTGCCGGGCGACCGATGTTCGATGTGCTGCGCCATCAGGATCTCGATGGCGTGCTGGCCACGGTGGTGCGCTATTTCGGTGGCATCAAGCTTGGCGCGGGCGGCCTCGTGCGGGCCTATACCGACAGCGTGGCGCAGGCGCTGCTGGGCGTGCCGAAGATCCCGATCATCAAGCTGCGCCAGCTGCGCTGCAGCGCGCCGTATGCGATGGAAGGAATGCTTCGGCGCGAGCTCGATGCGGCCGGCGCCACGCTCGATGATGTAGCGCATGGCGACGACGTGCAGTTCACGTTCAGCCTGCCGGCAAGCGACGCTGCCGGCATCCGCGCGCGGCTGGGCGATGTGGGCCATGGCCGCATCGTGTGGCCGCCGGACGACGACGAATCGCTGCCCGCTTGAGGTGCCCCATACGGGCGCCCTATACCTGTCATCACGACTGGTGAGCGGACGTTTAGTCGTGCAGCCGGTATAGTGGCAGACCCAGCCGCAAATTCCTCCGTCGGCAGGGATCATTTTCCACCGCAGTACAACCACCTCCCCTGTGATCAAGAAAAGCCTACTTCCCCTCGCCCTTGGCGGCTTCGGCATTGGCATGACCGAATTCGTCATGATGGGCATCCTGCCCGATATCGCCCGCGGTCTGCAGATCACGATTCCGCAAGCCGGTTACCTTATCACCGCCTATGCGCTCGGTGTCGTGGTCGGCGCGCCGACCCTCGTGACCATTGTCGCCGGCCGTCCGCCACGCACCGTGCTGATCTGGTTCATGCTGATGTTCGCCGTATTCAATGCGATGTCGGCGTTCGCGCCGAACTTCGAGACGATGATGGCCTCGCGCTTCCTGGCCGGCTTGCCGCATGGCGCCTTCTTTGGCGTGGGCGCGGTCGTCGCCAGCCGCCTGGCCGAGCCGGGCAAGACCGCCGCGGCGATGGCCATGATGTTTACCGGCCTGACGCTGGCCAACGTACTGGGCGTGCCGCTTGGCACCTGGATCGGCCATGCGTTCGACTGGCGCATGGTGTTCCTGATCGTTGCGGTCATTGGCTTGCTGACCATGTGGAGCCTGTATCAGTGGGTGCCGCCGATCGAGCCAAGCAAACGTACGGGCCTGATGCAGGACCTGCGCATCTTCCGGCATCTGGATCTGTGGCTGGCCCTGGGCATCGTCTCGATCGGTACCGGCGGCTTCTTCGCGTGGTTCAGCTATATCGCGCCGCTACTCACCGATGTCACGGGCTTCAGCACGGGTGCGCTGCCGCTGATCATGACGGCGGTCGGTGTCGGCATGACGGTCGGCGTGCAGTTTGGCGGCTATCTGGCCGACAAGTTCCATCCACTGCCGGCCCTGCTGATCCTGATGGTCTCGATGGTGGTACTGCTGCTGTGCAATGGCCTGATGGCTGAGTCGAAAATTGCGATGGTGGTGCTGGCGTTCCTGACTGGCGCCAACGCGCTGGCCATTGGCCCGCCGGTCCAGGTGCTCCTGATCGAGCATTCGCGCGAAGCCGAGATGCTGGGCTCGTCGCTGGGCCAGGCTGGTTTCAATGTCGGCAATGCGCTGGGCGCGTTGCTGGGCGGGATTCCGCTGACGCTGGGTTTTGCCTACACCGCGCCGCAGTGGGTTGCGGCGGCGATGGCGTTGTGCGGTGTGGTTCTGACGGCATTGATGCTGACACGTCGCCGCTGGAAGGCACGCGAATTGGCCCGGACGGTCGAGCGCATGCTGGCCGAAGCACAGCCGGTGACCTCGCCGCCGGCATAACGACCAAATCGATTCAGGCGCAGGCTGCGCGCAGGCGGCGCCTGCGCGAGGCGGCAACGCCGGCGACACCAACCGCGCCTGCCAGCATCAACGCCAGCGTACCCGGTTCGGACACCTCTGCCGGCGGCATCTTCTTGACGAGCTCGAAGCCAGCCACATCGACCGGCTTGAAGTAATGGTTCGAGTTCACCTGGACGTTCGAGTTCCAGGTATCGGCAACCACCTGACCATTGATCACGCCCCAGCCATTTTCGACAGTGGCATACGGCGCCAGCACGCTGCCGATAATGCCATTGACGTTGATGGTTTCGGCTTCGTAGAAGTTGAACAGCACGTTGTAGCCGCTCAGTGGATCAAAGCCGATATTGCCGCCATTGAAGCCGCCCTGCTTGCCGCTGATGTTGAAAATCAGCGTCTGGCCTGCACTGAGTCCGCTCAGCCTCCAGTTGTCGCCGCCGTTGAAAAAGTCGGCATTCACATTGAACACGTCGACACCGCCCTTGCCGCTGCCGATGACCTTGTTGGCACTGTACTCGCGCGTGACCGTGCCGGTGGATGAAACCATACTAAGTCCACTGGCGATGTCCTTGAACTGCTGGGCTGCAATGGCAAAGTCGACCGGGCTGACGTTGGTAGCTGGCGTCTGCGCCGCATTGTTCAGGGTGGTCGTGCCGCCGGCGTAGGTCTTGCCGTTACTGATCGCGCCATTTTGCAGGAACAGATTGCCGCCCGCGGCTACTGCGTAGCCGCCATACGCAGCCTTGCCGTTCTGATTGACCGCGTAACTGGCGATCGAGACATTGCCGCCCGAAACGATGGCGCCTTCGACATCGCTTGAATTGGCCGTGAAATTACCAGCAGTGAAGACATTTGCGCCGCCCATCACCGAACCGATATCGAGCACACCGGCGTGTGCGCCCGTCATTGCCAGTAACGCCGTCAGACATACGCCAAGCTTGATCACAATAGTTCCATGTAGAAATTAGTAATGATCAATAGTATCATTACCAACATCGTATTTACATTGAAAATCGGATCACACTAACGAGACACCACCCATTGCGCGTGCGGTCTCGGCCGCCTCTTCCAGGATCTCGGCCAGCATGGCTTCATCGAACACGAAGTCGATCGCGTTTTCGCCATGCGGCGGCAATGGCTCGCGCTGGCTGTCTAGCGGCGATGGTACCGGTGCATATTGATTGGCCATCAGCAGCGTATCGAGCAAGGTGGCGGGTGGCATATTGAGCCAGCCGCCGCGCATGTCGGCGATGGCGTCGGAGACGGCCGGTGGAATCGACAGCTTCTTCATCACTTCGGCGCTGACCACGTCCTCGCACAGCGCGCCCCAGTTGTCGGCATCGTCGTCGAGCAGGCCGGGAAATTCGTCGGCCCGCGCCAGCAGGTAGAACGCGCCCACCTCGTGCACGATGCCGGCAAACAATGCGGTATCAGGATTGACTCCGGTCACGCGGCGCGCCAGCGAATAGGCGATCGCGGCCATGTGAGTGGTGTGCTCCCACAATTGTTCGGCCTTGGCGCGCAGTTGCGGATCGTTGATGCGGTTGCCGAACTGGCGCACCACCAGACTCGCAACCAGCGCCTGCAGGCGGCGATAGCCAATGCGCGTCACGGCCGTGCGGACATTGGTCACGGGCACCGAGCCACCGCCGCCAAATGCGGCCGTATTGGCCAGAGCGACCGTGCGCGCCGCCAGCTGTGGTTCGGCCAGCACCAGCCTGATGGCCTCATCGATATGGCAATCGGGATTGTCGAGCGCCTGCTGCAGACGCAGCACGGCATTGACGCTGGTAGGGAACGTGATTTCGCCGCGGACAGCTTGCGCGGCGATATATCCAAAGGCTTCGAGTTTATTCACCGGGCGATTATAGCGCCCGCCATCTGCCCCACCGGGCGTGTCTGCACACCCCATGCCCCGTAGGTGGCAACTGTGGCGTCAAGACCACACGTACGCCAGATACAAAAACGCCGTCCGCGGAACCAGTCCGGGGACGACGTTTTCATGACAAGTGCCAGCCGCAGTGAGGTGCGGCCAGGCGCGGGTCAGGAATTACTTGGCCTTGTTGGCGTCGCGTGCTGCGTCGCGGGTCGACTTGGCTTGCATTTCGCACTTGTCTTCTGCATCGCCTTTCAGGGCGTCGCATTTTTCGTCAGCCAGGTCGTACTCGGCTTCGATGACGTTACCGCGTGCTTTCATCACGTTGTTGCCGGTGTTGTCGAACTTCACCACTGCATCGTGCTCGGCCTTTGCGCGCATCAGCTTTGCTTCATCTTCGCAGATGTCTTCTGCGTTGCCGCTCATGGCGTCGCACTTGTCTTTGGCGACTTTGTAGTCGGCCTTGGCCTTGTCCATGGCCGTTTTGTGCGCAGCCTTGTTGACGGTCTGGGCGGCTGCAGGTGCGATACCAACGGCGGCGAAGGCTGCGGCGGTGATCAAGGTGGCGATGAACGATTTCATGGTGAAGTCCCTTATTAGGTTGTTGGTGTAGTCATTAAACGCCATCCCCAACAACCGCTCTGTGCGACACCGTACACTTGTGAAAAAATCAATTAAGCAAATGCGGTTGATAGCCTGATGCCTTCGGTGCGGCATGTGCACCGGCGGGCACATCGGCGTTCAGCCGGAAGATGCTGACCAACTGCGCCAGGCGCTGCGATTCATCTTCCAGCGTGGCGGCCGAACCACTGGCCTGCTGCACCAGCGCCGCGTTCTGGCGCGTGGCTTCGTCGATCTGCGCGATCGCGCCATTGACCTGCTCGATGCCGGCGTTCTGCTCGACCGTTGCGTGGCTGATCTCGGCCATGATGTCGGTCACGCGTTTGACACCCGTGACGATTTCGCCCATGGTTTCGCCGGCGCGGTCGACCAGCACGGCGCCCGCGTCAACACGCTCGACCGAGCTACCGATCAGGACCTTGATTTCCTTCGCCGCTGCAGCCGAGCGCTGCGCCAGATTGCGCACCTCGGTGGCAACCACGGCAAAGCCACGGCCCTGCTCGCCCGCACGCGCCGCTTCGACGGCGGCATTGAGCGCCAGGATATTCGTCTGGAACGCGATGCCATCGATGACGCCGATGATGTCCACGATCTTTTTCGACGATTCGTTGATCGATGCCATCGTGTCGACCACTTGCGCGACAACCTCGCCACCGCGCAGCGCCACGGCCGATGCCGACTCGGCCAGGCTGTTGGCCTGGCGTGCATTCTCGGCATTCTGGCGCACGATGCCGGTCAGTTGGGTGACCGACGTGGCGGTGGCGTGCAGCGTGCCGGTCTGGCGTTCGGTGCGGCTGGACAGGTCGCGGTTGCCGTCGGCGATTTCGGTGGAGACGGCGCTGATTGCCAGCGTGCCATTGCGCACTTGCGAGACGATGCGCACCAGGCTGTCACGCATGCCCTGCATCGCAAACAGCAGGCTCGTGTTGTCGCCCGGACGGGTGACGATTGCCACGCCCAGGTCGCCACCGGCGATCGCCGAAGCGATCGACGCCGCGTAATCCGGCTGGCCGCCCAGTTGGCGCAGCAGGCCACGGGCCGTGTACCAGGCCGCCAGCGAACCGGCGGCAATCGCGCCCAGGCACAGCAGCGCCATCCAGCCGACGAAGCCCTTGGCCATCGCGCGTGCATCGGCGGCCGCTTCGTTATTCAGTTTTTCTTCCAGGTCGATCAGGCGGTTGATGCTGGCGAGCCAACCGGTAAAGGCCGGCGCGGCCGATTGCGACAGCAGCGCGGCGGCCTCGGCGCCCTGGCCGGCGGCGTGCAGCGCGATCACGCGCTCGATCAGCGGCTTGGTGAGGTTTTCCTGCGCCTTGATGGCGGCCAGCGCGTCTTTCTCTTCGGGCAGCATGTCGGTGCGCTCGGCAAACAGGGCGTCCAGCGGGCCGGCCGAGCGCGCGTAGTTGTCGTCCAGCGTCTTGATCAGCGCGATGGGCGCCGCAGCGCCGGCCGGGTCGGCCGCCAGCACCACATCGCGCAAGGCGATCGCGCGGTCGTGCACGCTGCCGCGGAAATTGATCGCGTAGCGCTGTTTGACGCTGTTCACGTCGTTGATGTAATTCAGGACATTTTCGATGCGCCCCACGCGGCTCGCGCCCAGCGCAACCAGGACAATCATCAGCAAAAAGACGACGCCATAGCCGAAAGCCAGCCGGGCGCCGATCGTGAGGTTCTTGTTTTTCATGGGAGGGGTCGAGATCAGTGGGTCGCAAAGAAAACTGTCTGTTTTCTTTCAGCGAGCGCAAATATATCACCCGATATTGCCCATTGGAATCTAATCTGAATCGTGTGCACCTCGTGTGCACCATTACGCAACACTTACCCGTGGTCGGTCGTGACAACCACGGGTCGACACGTTTCAGCGCACGGTGGCCAGTGCCGCGCCCTGCTCCCACCCACCACCCAGGGCACGCGCCACTGCCACCGTCGCCAGCAGGCGCTGGGTGCGGATCTGCGCCGCGGCGCGGTCGGCGGCCAGCGTGCTGCGCTGGGCGTCGGTCACGTCCAGGTAGGTCGAGACGCCGCGGTCGTAACGCGCCTGCGCCACCAGCAGCGCGCGCGCCGCTGCCTGCTGCGACTGGGCCTGCACATCGCCCTGCTTCGAGCGCTGCTCGACGTCCGACAGCGCATCTTCCACTTCGCGCAGCGCCGTGAGCAGGCGCGTGTCGTGGTTCGCCCGCGCCTCGTCGTAGCGCGCCTGCGCCAGCGCCAGGTTGGCGCGGTTGCGGCCACCGTCGAAGATCGGCAGCGACAGGGCCAGTGGCCCTGCCGAGAACTGGCGCGCGCCGCCGCTGGTCAAATCATTCAGGCTTTGCGACGCATAGCCGAAATTCCCGGTCAGCGACAGCGCCGGATAAAACGCGCCCTCGGCCACGCCGATCTGTGCATTGGCCGCCTTCAGCTGCGCCACGCTGGCCGCCAGATCGGGGCGCTGGCCCACGAGGCTGGCCGGCAGGCCCACCGGGATCGATGGCGGCTGCGGCAATGTGCCCGCCGCCGTCTCGGGCAGCAGCGGTGCTGTAGGCGAGGCGCCCACCAGCGTGGCCAGCGCGTGTTCGACCAGATTGCGCTGACGCTGGACTTCGTGCAGGTCGGCTTCGGCGTTGGCGCGCTCGATGCGGGTGCGCGACACATCGAGCTCGTTCGACAGCCCGGCATTGAAGCGCGCTTCGATCAGATCCTGCGACTCGCGCCGCGTGGCCAGTGCGTCGCGCAGGATCGCCAGCTCGGCGTCCAGCCCGCGCAACTGCCAGTAGTTCGACGCCACCTGGCCGGAGAGCATCAGCAGCACGCCATCGCGGTCGATCTGCGCGGCCAGTGCCTGCGCGTCGCTCGCTTCGACGATGCGGCGCACGCGGCCCCACAGGTCGAGCTCATACGAGAACGACGCGGCCACGCTGTAGTTGTTGCCCTCGATCGAGCGGCCACCGAGGGCCAGGCCCTGCGACGTTTCGCTCGACGTGCGGGCATTGGACACGCCCGCGCCCACCGACACCGACGGCAGCTGTCCGGCGCGCACGACGCCCAGCTGGGCCTGCGCCTGCAACAGGCGCTGGGCTGCCGCTTCGACGCCCGGGTTGTCGCGCAAGGCGCGCGTCTCGAGCGTATCGAGCGTCGCGTCGCCAAACACCTGCCACCAGGTGGCCGGCAGGCGCGCGCCGTTCGTGCTCGCATCGACGTGGCGGAAAGCCGCATCGGCGGGTGCCGGCGGCGCCTTGAAATCCGGGCCCAGCGTGGTGCAGCCGGCGAACAGGGTGCTGATGGCGATCGCAAGGACGCCGTTAAGTACAGGCTTGAACATGGTTTGTCTTTTCAATTGAATGCGGGTTCAGTGGCCACCGCCGCCACCGCCGGGCGACTTGACCTTGTCGGCCATCCAGATCGCTGCGATGCAGCCGATCAGGATGATGCCGATGATCCAGAAGCCGTCGTTGTAGGCCATCACATACGATTCACGCCGCACGAGGCGGTCGACCACGCCCAGCGCCTGGTTGGCCGCAGCCGCCGGGTCGATGCCCTTGGCAATGAAGGCCTGGGTCAGCATGTCGAGCCGCTCCTGCGTGGCCGGCGCATAGGTCGAGACGGCCTCGCCCAGGCGCGCCGAGTGAAAGTGTTCGCGGTTGGTCAGCGTGGTGGCCAGCAGCGCGATGCCGACCGAACCACCGAGATTGCGCGTCATGTTGAACAGGCTCGAGGCCGAGCCCATTTCGCGCGGCGGCAGGCCGGACATGGCGAAGTTCGACAGCGTCAGCATCACGAACGGCTGGCCGATGGCGCGCACGACCTGCGTCCACATCAGCTGGTCGTAGCCGGTGGTCGCATCCATGTACGAATTCATGATGCACGAGATGCCAAACATGAACAGGCCAAAGCTGCACAGGATGCGGTTGTCCACTTTCGAGGACAGCTTGGCCGCGAACGGCATCACCAGCAGTTGCGGCAGGCCGACCCAGGCGATCACTTCGCCGATCTGCATCGGCGTGTAGCCGGCAATCTGGCCCAGGTACAGCGGCAGCAGGTAGGCCGAGCCATACAGGCCCATGCCGATGACTGCCGACAGCGTGGTCGCGACCAAAAAGTTACGCTGGCCGTACAGCGCCAGGTTCACGAACGGATCGGGGCGCGTAAAACTGAGCGCGATCCAGCCCAGGATGCCCGTCAGCGACAGCGCGGCGAAGGTCACGATGAAGCTCGAATCGAACCAGTCCTTCGAGTTGCCTTCTTCGAGGAAGATCGTCAGGCAGGCCAGGCCCATGGCCATCAGCCCGATGCCGAGCCAGTCGGCCTTGATCAGCGTGCGGACGTTGGACTTCTCCGAATCCATCCCCCACATCATGCCGGCGATGAGCAGCACGCCCGGCACCCAGTTGATGTAGAACACCGACGGCCAGCCATACAGCTCGGTCAGATACCCGCCCAGCGTCGGGCCCATGGCCGGCGCGAGCGTTGCGGTCAGGCCGAAGATGGCCATGCCGGTGGCGCGCTTGGAGGGCGGCAGGCGCGTCATCACGAGCATCATCGCCATCGGGATCAGCGCGCCGCCGGTAAAGCCCTGCAGCATGCGAAACACGATCATGCTGTCCAGGCTCCAGGCCGCGCCGCACAGCGTCGAGAACACGAGAAACAGTGCAGTGGTGCCCATCATGTAGTTGCGCAACCCGAAGGCGCGCGTAAACAGCGCCGTCATCGGGATCACGACGATCTCGGCGCACAGGTAGGCGGTGGAGATCCACGAGCCTTCTTCCTGCGTGGCCGACAGCGTGCCAAGAATGTCACGCAGCGACGAATTGGTGATCTGGATGTCGAGCACCGCCATGAAGGCGCCCAGCATGCCGGCGGCGATCGCGACCCAGGTGCGCATGTCCACTGCAGCGCCATTCGCGGGCGCGCCCGGCATGCCGCTGCCCATCGCGCCCGACGGGGCTGATTTGCTCAAGCTGGTCATGGTGTGCTTAGCGCGCGGCTGCGGTCTGCGTCGGTTTCACGTCCTGGTTCAGCCTGACCTCGGCCACCACCGACATGCCCGGCACCAGGCGGCCCGCGTACTTCTTCACATCTTGCGGATCGAGCGTGATCTTGACCGGCACGCGCTGGACGATCTTGGTGAAGTTGCCGGTCGCGTTATCGGCCGGCAGCAGTGCAAACTGGTTGCCCGACGCCGGCGAGAAGCTGTCCACGCGGCCGACCAGATGATGGTCGGGCAGCGCATCGACTTCCAGGCTCACGGCCTGGCCCGGCGCAAGGCCGCCCAGCTGCGTTTCCTTGAAGTTGGCGACGACCCAGACGTTGTCTTCGACCACGGCCAGCATCGCCTGGCCCGGCTGCACGCGCGCGCCGACTTCAACGCTGCGCCGGCCGATGCGCCCTGCCACCGGCGCCACGATGCTGTTGTAGGCCAGTTGCTGGCGCGCGTCTTTCAGCTGCGCCTGCAACACCTTGATTTCAGCCTTGAGCACGTCGCGGCCCGCTTCGGCGGCGCCGATCTGGGCCTGCGCGGCGGCAGCGTTGTCGCGGCGCGCGGCCACGTCGGCCACGGCGCCGGCACGCGCTGCGCTCGACGCATCGACTTCGGATTTCGACACGGCCTTCATCGTGTCGTTGTACAGCTGGCCGAAACGCTCGGCGTCCTGCCGGGCGCGCAGCAACTGGGCTTCGGCCTGGCGCACCTGGGCGCCGGCGGCGCCGGCCTGGGCGCGCACCTGCAGCAGCTGGGCATCGGACTGCTTGACCTGCTGCTCCATGCTGGCGATCTGCGCCTGGATCTGCTCGACGCGCACGGCCTGGTCGGCCGGATCGAGCAGCGCCAGCACATCGCCCGCCTTGACCATCTGGTTGTCTTCCACCAGCACTTTTGTCACCACACCCGCCACGCGTGACGAGACCTGGTGCATGCGGCCGGTGACGTAGGCGTTTTCGGTTTCCACAAAATGGCTGCTGCGGTACCACATGCGTCCACCGGCGCCGATGGCCAGTAACGCAATCACACCGACCACGACCAGAACGCGCTTGTTGGGCGGCTTCTTGGCGGCGGGAGCGTCCGCCCGAGGTTGCGCTGCGCTCGCCTGCCCTGCCTTGATGTCGTTCTCTGCCATGGTGCTGCTCCGAAATGAAATGAAATGGATTCGTCGCATTATTCGCCATCAATAGGACGAAGTCAAGAAATGAAACGGTTGCATTTCATTTTATTTTGCTCTAGAGTCCAGCGTATGAACACAGCATTGACATCTATAAAATCTGCCGGGCGGCCCAAGGCAGCCGACGTCGAGACGCGCAACCAGGAACTGATCGAGGCCGCTGGCCGACTGTTCCTGAAAAACGGCTATACCCGCACCAGCCTGGAATCGATCGCGCGTGAAGCGCGGGTGGCCGTGCGCACCATCTACGTCAAGTTCGGCGGCAAGGCTGGCCTGCTCAAGGCCGTGCTGGCATCGCGGCGCGAGCGCCTGTTTGCAGAGCGCAATATGGAGCTCGACACGCGTCCGCTGCGCACGATCCTCGATGAATTTGCGCGCGATTTCTACGCGCTGCTGGTCGAGCCCGATGCCATCGCCCTGCAGCGGGTGGTGATCGCGGAGGCGAGCACGAATCCGGAACTGGCCGAAGCGTTTTACGAAGGCGGCCCGCGCATGACGCGCGACATGCTGGCGCGCTTTTTCGCACGCGCCGATGTCCGGCTGCAACTGCGCGACGACGTGCCGCCGTCGGTCATGCTGACGCATCTGATCGGCTGCATCAACGGTGATCCGGTCGGGCGCTTTCTGTTTCCGGATGCCGAGCCGTCGGGCGAGGAAGCACAGCGCCAGCTGGCGGCGCGCATGGAACTGTTCTATAGCAGCGTGCTCAAACCCGGCTGAGTTTATGCATGTAGCTTGGTGGAAAGTTCAGTGTGCCATCGTACCGACTATTACCATTAAACTGTGTCATTATGTAAATGTTCACAACGGGTGTCGTGAATGCAAATAAGAGCGGTGTGACCGCGAGGAGAAAGTATGAGCAAGTCGTCCAGATATGAATGGCGTGATCAGGCAGCTGCCCTGCAGGAGCGTATGAAGAGTTTTATCGAAAATCCGGGCGATGACCAGCTGGAAGCAGTCATCGCCGACATGCGTACCTACGCAGCAGCCGCCAAGAATGGCGCAATCGATATTCCGGAGCGTTTCGTCAGCTTCGCCTGAAGCCTGCGATGCGTCTCCATCCATGCCGCCCGGTACAAACCGGGCGGCATTTTTTTTGTGGGACGCCGTCAAACGGCCGACAGCGGGACTGGCCGGCCCTGCTCTTCGACCTCGTGCACGCGGGTCAGGAAGTGCATCTTGTGTGGCGCGCGGTGACGTTCGTGGAGTACACGCGTGACCACCTCGACGCGGCGCGGCCGCAGGGCCAGCTGGCATGGATCGGCAACACCCCCGCCACCCGGTATGGCATCGGCCAGTTGCTGCGCCAACGGCTGGGCCACGGTACCGGTGATGACGGTGGCTGCGCCATGAAGCACCGTGTGGAGTTCGAATGCGTGCGATTGCGGCAGCACGTAGATGGTGCCGATGTAGTCGTTACTGTACTCGTCCATATGCCCTCCGGCATGTTGCGAGAAAGGCGGCGACGCTGCTACCGCCATATCAATACATCTTAGACCTTTGGCGGCATGCTGCAAGCGGCGCGCACGCCCAAAAAAAACCGGGACCATGAAGGTCCCGGTTTCGCTTGCCACGTTGCCGGTCAGCGCTTGCGCGGTGGCGGCAAATCGGTGCAGACACCTTCATACGCCTCGGCTGCCATGCCGATCGACTCGCCCAGCGTTGGGTGCGGGTGGATCGTCTTGCCGATGTCCACGCCATCGGCGCCCATCTCGATCGCCAGCGCGATCTCGCCGATCATGTCGCCGGCGTGCGTGCCGACGATCGTGCCGCCGATGATGCGGTGCGTTTCAGCGTCGAACAGCAGCTTGGTGAAGCCCTCGTCGCGGCCATTGGCCACGGCGCGCCCGCTGGCGTTCCACGGGAAGTGACCCTTCTCGACCTTGATGCCCTGTTGCTTGGCTTCGTCTTCGGTCAGGCCGACCCATGCCACTTCCGGATCGGTGTAGGCCACCGATGGAATGACCTTGGCGTCGAAGTGCGTCTTCTTCTCGAAGGCCGCCTCGGCCGCCACGTGCGCTTCGTGCACCGCCTTGTGCGCCAGCATCGGCTGGCCCACCAGGTCGCCGATGGCGAAGATGTGCGGCACGTTGGTGCGCATCTGGCTGTCCACGGCGATGAAGCCGCGATCGCTCACCAATACGCCGGCCTTGTCGGCAGCAACCTTCTTGCCGTTCGGGCTGCGGCCCACGGCCACCAGGACCAGGTCGTACAGCTGCGGTTCCGGTGCAGCTGTACCCGCTTCGGCTGATTCGAACGTGACCTTGATTCCTTCCGGCAGCGCTTCCACGCCAACGGTCTTCGTCTTGAGCATGATATTGTCGAAGCGGTGCGCGTTGTACTTCTGCCAGACCTTGACGGCCTCGCGGTCCGCGCCCTGCATCAGGCCATCCATCATCTCGACCACGTCGATGCGCGCACCGAGCGTCGAATACACGGTCGCCATTTCCAGGCCGATGATGCCGCCACCGATGACGAGCATCTTCTTCGGCACCTGGCGCAGTTCCAGCGCGCCCGTCGAATCGACGATGCGCGGGTCTTCCGGCACGAACGGCAGCTTGACCACCGACGAACCGGCCGCGATCACGGCCTTCTTGAAAGCGATGACCTTCTTGCCGCCATCGACTGCCGTGACTTCGATGTGGTTCGGGCTCAGGAATGCGCCCACGCCCTGCACCGTGTTGACCTTGCGCGCCTTGGCCATGAAGGCCAGGCCGCCGGTCATCTTCTTGATCACGCCATCCTTGTAGCCGCGCAGCTTGTCGATGTCGACTTCTGGCTTGGCGAATGCCACGCCCAGGTCGGCCATATGCGTCGTTTCATCCATGACGGAGGCCACGTGCAGCAGTGCCTTCGACGGGATGCAGCCCACGTTCAGGCACACACCGCCCAGCGTTGCGTACTTTTCGACCAGCACCGTATTCATGCCAAGGTCGGCCGCGCGGAACGCAGCGGAGTAGCCGCCAGGACCGGCGCCCAGCACCATCATGTCGCACTCGATGTCGACCGGGCCGCTGTAGCTCGATGCGGCCGGCGCCGGCGCTGCGCCCAACTGGGCTGCTGGCGCCGGATGGGCCGGTGCGTACGAATCCGTCGGGCCCGTGGCCGCCGTTGGTGCGACGGCTTGCGCGCCGATCTGCGCCGCTGGCTTGGCATCGGCTGGCTTGGACTCGGCCGGCTTGGACTCGGCTGGCTTGGCATCGGCGGCAGGGCTGGCTGCGCCCTCTTCCACCGTCAGCAGCAGCGTGCCTTCATTGATCTTGTCGCCGACCTTGACCGTGATCGACTGCACCACGCCCGCGTGCGTCGACGGGATTTCCATGCTGGCCTTGTCCGATTCCACGGTGACCAGGGACTGGTCGACCTTGATCGTGTCGCCGGCCTTGACCATCAACTCGATGACTTCGACGTCCTTGAAGTCACCGATATTCGGGACTTTCACTTCAACAGTGCTCATCAGTGCGCTCCAATCACAGAAGGGTCTTGCGCAGGTCCGCCAGCACTTCGCCCAGGTAGGCGGAGAAGCGCGCGGCGCCGGCGCCGTCGATCACGCGGTGATCGTACGACAGCGACATCGGCAGCATCAGGCGCGGCTGGAAGGTCGAACCGTCCCACACCGGCTTCATCGCCGACTTGGACAGGCCCAGAATCGCCAGCTCCGGTGCGTTGATGATCGGGGTGAACGCGGTGCCACCAATGCCGCCCAGCGACGAGATGGTGAACGTTGCGCCCTGCATCGCGGTTGGCGGCAGCTTGCCGTCGCGCGCCTGCGCCGACAGTTCGCCCATTTCGGTGGCGATCTGCGAGATGGTCTTCTTGTCCGCATCTTTCACGACAGGGACCACCAGGCCGTTCGGCGTGTCGGCCGCGAAGCCGATGTTGTAATACTGCTTCGTGATCAACGCTGCGCCATCGCCCGACAGCGACGCATTAAATTGCGGGAATTTCTTCAGCGCGGCGACGCTCGCCTTGATGACGAAGGCCAGCATGGTCAACTTGACCGCCGACTTCTGCTTGGCCAGCGACGCGTTGGTGTCGACGCGGAACTGCTCCAGGTCGGTCACGTCGGCTTCGTCGAAGTGCGTCACGTGCGGGATCATGACCCAGTTGCGATGCAGGTTCGGGCCCGAGATCTTCTTGATGCGCGACAGCGGCACCGTTTCGGTCGGACCGAATTTCGAGAAGTCCAGCGATGGCCAGGCCAGCAGGTCCAGACCGACGCCACTGCCACCGGCTTTTGCCGGCGCTGCAGCAGGCGGCGCTGCCATCACGCCCTTGACGAAGTTCTGCACGTCCTGCTGGGTGATGCGGCCTTTCGGACCGCTGCCCGGCACACGGCCCAGGTCCACGCCCAGTTCGCGCGCGAACTTGCGGATCGACGGCGACGCGTGGGCTTTCGAGCCGGTCACGCCTTGTGCGGCTGGTGCTGGTGCGGCGGCTGGTGCAGGCGCAGCGACTGGTGCCGGCGCAGGTGCAGGTGCAACAGCAGCAGCAGGTGCAGCAGCGGCCGGCGCAGGCGCAGCTGCAGGTGCGGCAGCCGGCGCGCCGCCGGTCGCTTCCACGACCAGCACGAGCGAATCCTTGGCGACCTTGTCGCCAACCTTGACCTTGATTTCCTTGACCACGCCGGCATGGCTCGACGGGATTTCCATGCTGGCCTTGTCCGATTCGACGGTCAGCAGCGACTGGTCGACCTTGATCGTGTCGCCCACCTTGACCATCAGTTCGATGACTTCGACTTCTTTGAAATCGCCGATGTCCGGCACCGTCACGTCGACCAGGCCGCCGGATGCAGCGGGTGCGGCGGCTGGCGCTTCGGCGGCAGCCGGCGCAGGGGCAGCCGGTGCAGTAGCAGCAGGTGCAGCTTCGGCAGCCGGGGCAGCAGCCGGTGCGTCAGCCGCGCCGCCCGCTTCTTCGAGCAGCAGCACGAGCGAGCCTTCGGCAACCTTGTCGCCGACGTTGATCTTGATTTCCTTGACCACGCCGGCGTGGCTCGACGGGATTTCCATGCTGGCCTTGTCCGACTCGACGGTCACCAGCGACTGGTCCACCTTGATGGTGTCGCCCGGCTTGACCATCAGCTCGATCACTTCCACTTCCTTGAAGTCGCCGATATCAGGGACTTTGACTTCCACAATGCTCATAGTGTTAGCTCCGTTATTTTTTGAGTTAGCGTCCGAGCCGTCGTTCCAGCGAAGGCTGGAACCCAAGTTTGCCTGCACCCTGGCGCGCACGAACGAATCGGCTGCGCGAAGGACTTGGGTTCCCGCCTGCGCGGGAACGACGGTTCATGAGCATTACTGGGTCACCGGATTCGGCTTGTTCTGGTCGATGCCGTACTTGGCGATCGCCTGCGACACGATGGCGCGGTCGATCTTGCCTTCGTCGGCCAGTGCGCGCAGCGAAGCCACCGTGATGTAGTAGCGGTTCACTTCGAAGAACTCGCGCAGCTTGACGCGCGAATCCGAGCGGCCAAAGCCGTCCGTGCCCAGCACTTTATAGGTGCGGTCCTTCGGCATGAAGCCGCGGATCTGCTCGGCGAACATGCGCATGTAGTCGGTCGTCGCGACGATCGGACCACTGGTGGCGCCCAGCATCTCGGTCACGTACGGTACGCGCTGTGGCAGTTCCGGGTTGACCATGTTCCAGCGTTCGCAATCGTTGCCGTCACGGGCCAGCAGCGTCAGCGACGGCGCCGACCACACGTCCGCATCGACGTTCCAGTCGTTCTTGAGCAGTTCGGCTGCAAACATCGACTCGCGCAGGATGGTGCCGCAACCGATCAGCTGGACGCGCTGGGCGTTGTCCTTGCCACCCTCTTGCAGCAGGTACAGGCCCTTGAGAATGCCCTCTTCCTGGCCAGGCTTCAGGCCCGGCTGCGGGTAGTTCTCGTTCATGATGGTGATGTAGTAGAACACGTCTTCCTGTTCTTCCACCATGCGGCGCAGGCCGTCCTGGATAATGACCGCGACTTCGTGACCGAAGGTCGGATCGTACGGCAGGCAGTTCGGCACGGTCGCGGCGATGATGTGGCTATGGCCGTCTTCGTGCTGCAGGCCTTCGCCGTTGAGCGTCGTGCGGCCGGCGGTGCCGCCCATCAGGAAGCCGCGCGCACGGATGTCGCCCGCCAGCCAGACCAGGTCGCCCACGCGCTGCATGCCGAACATCGAGTAGAACGTGTAGAACGGGATCATCGTGCGGTTGTTCGACGAGTACGACGTCGCTGCAGCGATCCACGAGCTCATGCCGCCCGCTTCGTTGATGCCCTCTTGCAGGATCTGGCCTGCCTTGTCTTCGCGGTAGTACATCACCTGGTCACGGTCGACCGGCTCGTACAACTGACCCTGCTGGTTGAAGATGCCGATCTGGCGGAACAGGCCTTCCATGCCGAAGGTACGCGATTCGTCGACCAGGATCGGCACGATGCGCTGGCCAATGCTTTCGTCCTTCAACAGGCTCGTGATCACGCGCACATACGCCTGGGTCGACGAGATTTCGCGGCCTTCCGGGGTTGGCTCGAGCACGCCCTTGAACGACGCCAGTGCCGGCACCGTCAGCTTTTCGTCCGACTTTTCACGGCGCTGTGGCAGGTAGCCGCCCAGTGCCTTGCGGCGCTCGTGCAGGTACACCATTTCAGGCGCATCGTCGGCCGGCTTGAAGAACGGGATGTCGGCCAGCTGGTCGTCTGGAATCGCGATGTTGAAGCGGTCGCGCATGTCGCGGATCGCCTGGTCATCGAGCTTCTTGGTCTGGTGCGCAGTGTTGCGCGCCTCGCCCGACTTGCCCATGCCGAAGCCCTTGACGGTTTTCACCAAGAGGACCGTTGGCGTGCCCTTGTTCTCTTGCGCGTTCTTGAACGCGGCGTAGATCTTGTGCGGATCGTGGCCACCGCGGGTCAGACGCCAGATGTCGTCGTCGCTCATCTTCGACACCATCTCGAGCAGCGCCGGATCCTTGCCGAAGAAGTGCTTGCGCACGTAGGCGCCGTCCTTGGCCTTGTAGTTCTGGTATTCGCCGTCGACCGATTCCATCATCACGCGCTGCAGGATGCCGTCCTTGTCCTGGGCCAGCAGCGGATCCCACTGCGAGCCCCAGATGACCTTGACGACATTCCAGCCGGCGCCGCGGAAGTCGGCTTCGAGTTCCTGGATGATCTTGCCGTTGCCGCGCACCGGACCGTCCAGGCGCTGCAGGTTGCAGTTGACGACCATGACCAGGTTGTCCAGCTGCTCGCGTGCGGCCATGCCGATCGCGCCCATCGATTCCGGCTCGTCCATCTCGCCGTCGCCGCAGAAGACCCAGACCTTGCGGTTGTCGGTCTTGGCGATGCCACGTGCGTGCAGGTACTTCAGGAAGCGCGCCTGGTAGATCGCCATCAGCGGGCCAAGGCCCATCGAGACGGTCGGGAACTGCCAGAAGTCCGGCATCAGTTTCGGGTGCGGGTACGACGACAGGCCCTTGCCGTCGACTTCACGGCGGAAGTTGAGCAGCTGCTCTTCGGTCAGGCGGCCTTCGAGGAACGCGCGGGCGTAGATGCCTGGGGACGAGTGGCCCTGGATGTACAGCAGGTCGCCGCCGTGGTCTTCGGTCGGGGCGTGCCAGAAGTGGTTGAAACCCGTGCCCAGCATATTGGCGAGCGACGCGAATGACGAGATGTGGCCACCGAGGTCGCCGTCGGCGCGGTTGGCCTTGACCACCATCGCCATCGCGTTCCAGCGCATCCACGAGCGCAGGCGCTCTTCGTATTCGAGGTTGCCGGGCGAATTCTGGTTCAGGTGCGCGGGAATCGTGTTGACGTACGCGGTGTTGCTCGAGAACGGGACGTGCGCGCCGCGACGGCGCGCCAGGTCTACCAGGCGCTCCATCAGGTAATGGGCGCGTTCCGTTCCTTCATGTTCGATCACCGCCTCCAGCGCATCGAGCCATTCCTTGGTCTCGATTGCATCCGGATCGTTGGCGGTTTGCGAGGTCAACTGGTCGAGTTGAGCTGCCATGTCATGCGTCTCCTAGTGTGGTACGCCCCATCCGATCCCTGCGCAGGCTGGCGGCGGTTGATGAAATTCGAACTATCTTTTAGCTAAACCATCAGATTCTAACAGTGGACTTCCCCATTTTCAAACTATGATATTCGATTTCATAATGTGAAAACCTATGCTGCGAGTGCACAATTTGTATAGGGAAATGTTGAACTTCCTGCCACCAATCATCGTATACCGAAGCGCCTGAAACACGGCAAAAAAGGGTGGTTTCGGCCATGCCGAGCGGCCGACAGCGAACGGCAAGACGGGTGCGGGCCGTATAATTCTGCTTTTGCCCAGAACGAGCCTCCCACCATGCCAGCCCAACACATCGACGGAATCCTTCTCTCCCAACAACTGCGCACCGACATCGCTGCGCGCACCGCCAAGCTCACTGCAGCCGGCAAGCAGCCCGGCCTGGCCGTGATCCTGGTCGGGGAAGATCCCGCCAGCCAGGTCTATGTGCGCAACAAGGTCAAGGCCTGCGGCGACGTGGGTTTCCACTCGGTGCTCGAAAAATACGACGCCGACCTGAGCGAAGCTGCCCTCCTTGATCGCATTGCAGCATTGAACACCGACCCGGCCATCCACGGCATCCTCGTGCAAATGCCGCTGCCAAAGCACATCGACCCGAACAAGGTCATCGAAGCGATTTCGACGGCCAAGGATGTCGATGGCTACTCGGTGCTGTCGGCCGGCGAACTGATGACGGGCCTGGAAGGCTTCCGCCCCTGCACCCCGTACGGCTGCATGAAGCTGATCGAAACCACGGGTGTCGACCTGCGCGGCAAGCATGCTGTCGTGATCGGCCGCAGCAACACCGTCGGCAAACCAATGGCCATGCTGCTCTTGCAAGCCAATGCCACCGTGACCATATGCCATAGCGCGACTGCGGATCTGGGCTACCACACCCGCCAGGCCGATGTCGTGGTGGCCGCCGTTGGCCGCCGCAATACCCTGACCGCCGATATGGTCAAGCCGGGCGCGATCGTGATCGACGTGGGCATGAATCGCGACGACGCGGGCAAGCTGTGCGGTGACGTCGATTTTGCCGGCGTGCGTGAAGTGGCTGGCCACATCACCCCGGTGCCGGGCGGTGTGGGCCCCATGACGATCACGATGCTGCTGCAAAACACGGTGGAATCGGCGGAACGCGAACTGAAGAACCAACGCTAACGAATCTGGAAGGACTATTGATGACGAACGAAACGAGCAATCCCCTCCTCGACTTTTCCGACTTGCCGCGCTTTGACGCGATCAAGCCCGAACACGTCACGTCCGCCATCGACAGTCTGATCGCCGAGGCGAACGCCGTCGTGGCGCAGCTCGAGGCGCCGCTGGATGAGGTTACGTGGGCCACGCTGGCCCCGCTCGACGAGGTCAGCGAACGCCTGGGCCGCGCCTGGGGCGTGGTCGGCCACCTGAATCACGTGGTCGACACGCCGGAGCTGCGCGCGACCTACAACGAGAACCAGCCGAAGGTCGTCGAGTTCTCGACCGCGCTGAGCCAGAACGAGGCGCTGTTCACCAAATACAAGCAGTTGCGCGAAAGCGCCGGTTTCGAGGCGCTGAGCGACACCCGCAAGCGCATCGTCGAGAACGCGCTGCGCGACTTCCGTCTGGGCGGCGCCGAACTGGCCGCCGACAAGAAAGAACGTTTCGCCGAGATCCAGGAACAGCAGTCGCAACTGTCGACGCGCTTTTCTGAAAACGTGCTCGATGCCACCAACGACTACAAGCTCGTGGTCGACAGCGAAGCCGAACTGGCCGGCCTGCCGGACGATGTGAAGGCTGCTGCGAAAGCCGCCGCCGAACGCGATGGCAAGACCGGCTGGCTGTTCACGCTGCACTTCCCGTCGTACTTCCCGATCCTGCAATTTTCTACCAACCGCGCGCTGCGCGAAACGATCTACCGCGCCACCGCGACCAAGGCGTCCGACGCCGGCATCATGTTTACCGACGTCGCGAAGTGGGACAACTCGTCGAACATCGTCAAGTTGCTGCAACTGCGCAATGAAGAAGCCAAGATGCTCGACTACGGCAGCTTCGCCGATATCTCGCTGGTGGCCAAGATGGCCCAAAGCCCGCAGCACGTGATCGAGTTCCTGGAAGACCTGGCGCGCCGCGCCCGCCCGTATGCCGAGAAAGACCTGGCCGAACTGCGCGCGTTTGCACGCGACGAGCTGGCGATCGACGACCTGCAATCGTGGGACATGGCCTTCGCCTCCGAAAAGCTGCGCGAGCAGCGTTACGCGTTCTCGGCCCAGGAAGTGAAGGAATACTTCCCCGAGCCGAAAGTGGTCGCTGGCCTGTTCGGCGTGATCCAGGAGCTGTTTGGCGTGACCGTGCGCCCGGACGACGCACCGACCTGGCACCCGGACGTGCGCTTCTTCCGCATCGAGCGCGATGGCCAATTGGTCGGCCAGTTCTACCTCGACCTGTATGCGCGCGCCGGCAAGGCGCAGGGCGCATGGATGAACGATGCGCGCGGGCGCCGCCTGCTCCACGGCGGCACCGTGCAAACGCCAGTGGCGTACCTGGTCTGCAATTTCACGCCGCCGGCAATGAAAGATGGCGTGCTGCAGCCGTCGCTGTTCACGCACGACGAAGTGACCACGCTGTTCCACGAATTCGGCCACGGCCTGCACCACATGCTGACCGAAGTCGAAGAGTTGTCGGTCTCGGGCATCTCGGGCGTTGAATGGGATGCGGTGGAGCTGCCGTCGCAGTTCATGGAAAACTTCTGCTGGGAGTGGGACAAGCTGCAGCAGATGACGGCGCACGTGAAAACCGGCGAGCCGCTGCCGCGCGCGCTGTTCGACAAGATGACGGCCGCGAAGAACTTCCAATCCGGGATGCAGACGCTGCGCCAGGTCGAGTTCTCGCTGATCGACATGCACCTGCACTACGACTTCGACGCGCACAATGGGCAAGTCCAGGCGCTGATCGACGACGTGCGCCGCAACTTCGCGGTGATCACGCCGCCGTCGTTCAACCGCTTCCTGCATTCGTTCAGCCACATCTTCGCAGGCGGCTACGCGGCCGGCTATTACAGCTACAAGTGGGCTGAAGTGCTGTCAGCCGACGCTTATGCTGCATTCGAAGAAGCGGTCGAAGGTGGCGGCGCCGACCTGTTTGAAACGGGCCGGCGCTTCCAGCGCGAGATTCTGGCGGTGGGCGGTTCGCGCCCGGCGCTCGATTCATTCAAGGCCTTCCGCGGCCGCGAGCCATCGATCGATGCCTTGCTGCGCCATAGCGGCATGAATGCCTGATCAATTGGATTGACCCTGTCGGGAGTGCCAGCGCACTCCCGATTTTCCATAAGCGCCCATGACCCGCATCGACTTTCATACCAATATCCCGGATAAGCTGGCCTATGCCTGCCGCCTTGCGCGCAAGGCATATGGCGCGCGCGCCAAAATCGTCGTGCTGGCCGATAGCCCCGAACAGGCCGACGCCTTGAATGCCGCCATGTGGACCGTGTCGGATACTGATTTCATTCCGCACGTGATGGCCGGCGACCCTCTGGCGGCGCAAACGCCGATCGTGATTACCGATAATGAAGACAGCGAACTGCCGCACCACGATATGCTCGTGAACCTGACACGCCGCAGGCCGCGTAACTTCACGCAATTTGCGCGTGTGTTTGAAATTATCTCGATCGATGAAGAAGATGCCGCCGAGGGCCGCAAACGCTATATCGCGTATAAAAAAGAATCCTATCCGCTGACCCACTTCGTCGCAGGACAATCATGAGCCACGATCCCGCTTTCGATGCCAGTATTCCCGTGTTGACCGAAGTATTCGCGGAACCAACCGCGTCGGGCACGCCGCTGGCGCAGCCGGCACCGGTGGTCGAAGCCGAGGCCCCGCCGCCGCCTGCGCCCGTGGTGGCCGCGCTTGAGGATGCGCCAGAAGCGCTGGAACGGCGCGCCGTCGACCATTGGAGCGGCGAGCAATGGAGCGTGATGGAACGGCGCGTCACCGAGCGCATCCTGCAGCAATTGCAGGGCCGGATCGATTTCGTGCTTGAACAGCGCCTGCGCGACGGTATTGCCGATGCCGTCGACAAAGCAATGACCAGTTTCTCGGCCGATATTCGCAACAGCCTCGGCGATACGCTGAGCGATGTCGTGACGCGCGCAGTTTCTCAAGAAATTGCACACATCAGAATGCTGGAAAAATAAACCCGTACCACATGCCGTTCTGCCTTCCATTTGATTCGAAATTAACCCCGCGCACGATTGTCATTCCAAATTGGCGATTCAATAGTAAAATCCCTGCGCGGCTCTTCGAAACGAATCGAATCACCTAATCAAGGAAGAAACAAAATGGCAAACATCAATCTGTCGGGTTATAACCTCGCCGAACTGAAAGGTCTTCAATTCGATATCGAAAAGGAGATCAAAAACCGCCAGCAGCAAGACGTCAAGAAAGCGCGTGAGCAAATTCTCGAGATCGCCCAGAATATGGGCATCTCGGTCGAGGAACTGCTGGCCAAAGGCGGCAGTACCAAAGCCAAGAAGACGGGCGGCGGCGCGAAAGTCAATCCGCAATATCACAACCCGGCTGACAATACCCAAACCTGGACCGGCCGTGGCCGTCAACCAAAATGGGTTGTCGACGCACTGGGCAAGGGCAAGTCGCTGGACGATCTGCGCATCTGAGCCTCGCAGTAATACGCAAGACCTGCACGCCGCCGCGACCTTCGTCCGGCGGCGTTCGCATTTCTGCCTGCCCCATCCATTCACGTGTTTCGGCTAAGATTGCAACTTCAGCAATCAGCCGGTCGTCGTCGTGAAACGCACTCCCCTCATCGCAGCACTCGCCGGCGCCGCCATCCTGGCCGTCGGCACCGTCTTCTGGTTCACTGACCGGGTCGAACCCCACAGCGGCGCCACCCCGGTACTGACCGCCCCCGTCGCCAAAACGCAGCCATTCTGGCCTGCCCGCGTGCACCTGCTGGCGGGCGACGGCCAGGACGGCGTGCTCGACGGCGCAGCACCCGCCAGCCGCTTCAGCGATCCGTATGGCGTGGCCATCGGCCCGCGCGGCGCGATCTATGTCGCCGACGGGGGCGAAGCCAACCGCATCCGCGTCGTCCAGCCCGATGGCGCAGTGTCGACACTGGCCGGCGGCAAGGAAGGCTTTATCGATGGCCTGGGCGCGGCCGCCGCCTTCAATACGCCGTCCGCCATTGCGCTCGACCACCTGGGCAACCTGTACGTGGCCGACACGGGCAACCATGCGATCCGTCGCATCGCGCCCGATGGCGCCGTGACGACGCTGGCCGGCAACGGCAGTCCCGGCTATGTCGATGGCATCGGCCGCGCGGCCCAGTTCAACGGCCCGGTCGGGATCGCGGTGGACGACGCCGGCATCGTCTACGTGGCCGACACCTACAACGACCGCATCCGCCGCATTGCCCCGGATGGCACGGTGACCACGCTGGCCGGCACCGGCAAGCCGAACCTGTTCGACGGCCCCGGCCCGGCCGCCGCCTTCGATACCCCGAGCGCCCTGGCCGTCGACCACGACGGCAATCTGTACATCGCCGACACCGGCAACAACGCGGTGCGCCGCCTGCGCCCCGACGGCACGGTCGACACGCTCGCGCTGCCGCCGGAGGCCGAGCGCCGCCCCGCGCTGCGCCGCCCGGTGGGCCTGGCCGTCACGCGCGACGGCTACCTGTACATCGTCGCCAGTGCCGGCGGGCGCATCCTGCAGATGACGCCAACGGGCGAATTCCGCCCGCTGGAGGATACCGACCACCCGCTCGAGCCGAACGGTTTTGGCAGCGACGGCACCGTGCAGCTCAACGGCCCGCGCGGCATTGCCGTCGCGCGCGACGGCAGCCTGGTGGTGGCCGACGCCAACGCCCATCGCCTGCACCGCCTGGCGCCGCCGCGCGCAGGCGAAGCCGCGCCGGTGCTGGCGCGCCCGCCGCTGCAACGGCGCACGGAACCGATGCCCTGGCCGCTTGGCCCGCAAGACACCGTCCATGAAGTCGTGGGCGTGATGGGCGAAGTGCGCGGCACGTATGGCGGCGACAGCCGCGACCATTTCCATGCAGGCCTGGATGTGCGCGGCGACGTCGGCGCGACCGTGCTGGCGATCCTGCCGGCCAAGGTGACCGATCCGTATGCGAACTGGGGTTTCAACAACCTCGGCGAAGGCATGAGCGTGGGGCCGCTGTCGTACATTCACATGCGCGTGGGCCGCGATCCGCAAGGCCGTGGGCTCGATCCGCGCTTCCAGATCGGGCGCGAAGAAACCGCCAATGGCAAACCCAATGGCAAGGCCGTGCGCGTGCGGGTGCCGCGCGGCACGCGCTTTGCCGTCGGCGACAAGCTCGGCACGCTCAATGCGCTGTCGCACGTGCACCTCGATTACTACCAGGGCGGCTCGCTCGTCAATGCGCTCACACTGCCATTCATCGGCTTTGTCGACACGGTAACGCCGACGATTTCGCGCATCGCGCTGTACGACACTGCCGGCAAGCGCATCACGGCAAAAAAGGGCCAGCCCCTGCGCCTCGACCGCACGCTGGGCGAGCTGCAGATCGTCGTGAATGCCTATGACCAGGTGGATGGCAACCTGGCGCGCCGCAAGCTGGGCCTGTACAAGCTGGGCTACCAGGTGCTGCGCGCCGACGGCACGCCACTGCCCGGCTTCGAGCAGCCCGTCATCACGCAGGTCTACGACCGCCTGCCGCGCAATCCTGACGCCGTGAAAGCGGTCTATGCACCGACCAGCGGCATCACGGTCTACGGCAGCGCGTCGACCCAGTTCGACTATGCGCTTAACAACCGTCTGCGCGATGGCAGGATCGAGACGGGTAGCTGGCGCATCGCCGACCTCGCGCCGGGTGAGTACCTGCTGCGCATCCACGCCGCTGACTATGCGGGCCAGGTGGCGCAGAACGGCCGCGACCTGGCGTTCGTGATCGAGTAGGCGCGCATGGACGGCGCAGTTGCCGTCATGCACGCCACATAATCTAGACCTTGACGTCTACTTTAAATAGACATCAAGGTCTAGAAGCTTTACGCTGGCCTTGCCACGGGAATGTTCCCGCTACGACAAGGATCATCATGCTCAAGATGTTTACTACCGCACTGGCTGTCACCGCCATGCTGCACGCTGCGCCTGCGCGCGCCGCCGACCTGCCCGCCTATCCTTTTATCCACGTGACGGCCGCTGCCGACCTGCACGTGATGCCGGACACCGGCGAGATCGATTTCGACATCGTCAGCACCGAGGCCGACCTGGACGCCGCATGGAAGCTGGTCCACGAGCGCCTGACCGCGAGCCGCGCGCTGCTGGCCGCACAGGGTGTGAAGGTCGAGGACATCTCGGTGCAGGACGTGCTGCGCCGCCCGCTCAAGGAGGGCGAGCGGGTAACGGCAATCGAAACCCGCGCCGCCGTGCACGCGACGGTGCGCGACCTGAACGGGTGGACGGCGCTGATCCAGAGCCTGATGGGCCTGCCCAATGTCGAATCGCTGGCCGTGGCGTTCAGCCGCAGCGACGCCGACAAGATCGAGGCGGAACTCGTCAGCCAGGCGCTGAACGCGGCGCGCGTGAAGGCGCTGAACATCGCCCGCGGCATGGGCACTGAAACTGGGCCCGGCGGGTGGCGTGGCGCTCGCGCCACTGAAGAACCTGGCCAACGCGATGGGACTGGCCAGCGACGCGCCGCGCTACCCGTCGGTGTCGCCGCCAGGCGATCCGCTACTGGTGGGCGTACAGAAATTTGTGCAGAGCGTGGACGTGATTTACCGGATCGGCAAGTAAGCTGGTCTGCGCTGCAGTGCGCCCTGCAGTGCGCAATGTCACGTGCCTGTCATGGAGACGTGAACGGATGAGTGCTCAGGCGTATGATGGACTTATCCACTGTCCACGAGAGGCACCAGCATGAGCAAGCACCATAAAACGAAGCACCTGACGCCCGAGGTCGCGGCGGTCGCGACGCCCGATCTGACGGACGCAATCACCATCACAGAGACGACCGACGTGGCCGATGTGGCCGAGGCAGCCGACGAACCGCAAACGGACCAGCCGCTGCCAACCGAGCCAGCGGCCGATGTCAAAGAAGCGCCGATCGGTGCGGTCAAGGCCGAACCGGTCCACCTGCGCGGGCGCATGACGCTCGAAGACGCATTCCAGGCCATTGGCCTCAATTGTGTGGCACAGATCGAAGCGAACGTGCCGGGCGTGCTGAAACAGCATGTCGAAAGCCTGCACCAGATGCGCGTGGGCCTGCGCCGCCTGCGCGCGCTGCTTGCGATGTTCGAGGAACTGGCGCCGCCGCCGGTGCCGCTGCATGCAAGCATCGAGTGGCTGTCCGGCGAACTCGGTCCCGCGCGCGACTGGGACGTGCTGGCCGATTTCACCATCAAGCGCGTGCCGGGCATCGATGCGCACGCGCTGCGCCAGGCCGCGCACGACCGCGCCACGGGCCACCACGCGCAGATCCTGCACGTGCTGCGCGATGCGCGCTACACCGAGTTGATGGCGCAACTGAAAGACTGGCTGGGCGAACGCCGCTGGCAGCCCGAAGGCGGCCTGCCGAAGGATTCGCCGCTGTTGGAGCGCGCCGCGAAAAGCGCCCTGCCCCTGCTGCGTACGGCCGAAAAGCGTCTGGCCAAGCGCATCGACGGGCTGGACGAAGCCGATGCACCGGGCCGTCACCGCGTGCGTATCGCGGCCAAGAAGGCACGCTATGCGGCGGAATTCTTCCGCGACCTGCTGCCGGCGCAGCGCGTCAAGCGCTACCTCGGGCACCTTGAAAAGCTGCAGGATCGCCTGGGCGCGCTGAACGATCTGGCCGTGGCTGACCAGCTGCTCGAAGAACTCAAGGGTGGCAGCAGCCAGGTCGCCAAGCAGGCGGCCTATGTGCGCGGCTATATCGCGGCAACGGGCGAGGCCGATGCGCAGGGGTTGTCGAAGGTGCTGGCCGATGTCGCCAAGCGCCGCATCACGCGTTGATCCGCACCGGCCAGGCTGAAAAGAAAAAGGCCCGGGGTTCACCCGGGCCAGACTACAGAGTTACTTGACGTCGAAGCGATCCAGCTCCATCACCTTGGTCCAGGCCGCAACGAAGTCCTTCACGAACTTCTGGCCGGCATCGGCGCTGGCATACACTTCCGAGATCGAACGCAGCTGCGCATTCGAGCCGAACACCAGGTCGACGCGCGACGCCGTCCACTTCTTCTCGCCGGTCTTGCGATCGCGGCCTTCGAAGCGTTCGACGCCCTGGCCAGGCCGCGTGGCAGGCCGCCATTCGGTGGCCATGTCGAGCAGGTTGACGAAGAAGTCGTTCGTCAACGCACCCTTCTGCTGCGTCAGCACGCCGTCAGCGCTGCCGCCCGTGTTGGCGCCCAGCACGCGCAGGCCACCCACCAGCACCGCCATTTCCGGCGCCGTCAGCGTCAGCAACTGGGCGCGGTCGATCATCAACGATTCAGCCGGGATGCTGTACAAGGCTTTCTCGAAGTTGCGGAAGGCATCCGCGACAGGTTCCATCGCATGGAACGATTCCACGTCGGTCTGCTCCTGCGACGCATCGGTGCGGCCCGGCGTGAACGGCACGGTGATGTCGTGGCCCGCCGCTTTGGCTGCCGCCTCGACGCCTGCATTGCCGGCCAGGACGATCAGGTCAGCCAGCGAGACCTGCTTGCCGCCCGTCTGCGCCCCGTTGAACTCGCCCTGGATGGTCTCGAGCTGCGCCAGCACGCGGCCCAGCTGTTCCGGCTCGTTGGCGGCCCAGTCCTTTTGCGGGACCAGGCGGATACGCGCACCGTTGGCGCCGCCGCGTTTGTCCGAACCACGGAAGCTTGCGGCCGAGGCCCATGCCGTCGACACCAGTTCGCCGATGGCCAGGCCGGATGCCAGCACCTTGTCTTTCAGTACTTTGGCATCGGCGTCGTCAATCGCCGCGCCTTCAGCTGCAGGCACCGGATCCTGCCAGATCAGCACTTCGGCCGGGACTTCCGGGCCGAGGTAGCGGGCACGCGGGCCCATGTCGCGGTGGGTCAGCTTGAACCAGGCGCGGGCGAAGGCGTCCGCGAACTGGTCCGGGTTTTCCAGGAAGCGACGCGAAATCGCCTCGTAGGCCGGGTCCATGCGCAGTGCCAGGTCGGACGTCAGCATCGTCGGACGGTGACGCTTGGCGGCGTCATATGCATCCGGCACGGTGGCATCGGCGTCCTTGGCGATCCACTGGTGGCCGCCGGCCGGGCTTTTCGTCAGTTCCCACTCGTGGCCGAACAGGTACGTGAAGTAGTCGTGGCCCCATTGGGTCGGCGTGCTGGTCCAGGTGACTTCGAGGCCGCTGGTGATCGTGTCCGGGCCCTTGCCGCTGCCGAAGCTGTTCTGCCAGCCGAAACCCTGGGCATGCAGGCCGGCGGCTTCCGGCTCTTCCTTGACATGCTCGGACGGACCCGCGCCGTGCGTTTTACCGAAGGTGTGGCCGCCGGCGATCAGCGCCACGGTTTCTTCGTCGTTCATGGCCATGCGGCCGAACGTGTCACGGATGTCGCGGGCCGATGCGACCGGGTCGGGCTTGCCGTCCGGGCCTTCCGGGTTCACGTAGATCAGGCCCATCTGCACTGCCGCCAGCGGGTTCTCGAGGTCGCGCGTGTGGGTGATCTCGCTGTCGTCATCCTTGTCGATGACGCCGCGGCCTTCGACGCCGGGCGAGCCCACCGTGTAGCGCTCATCGCTGCCCAGCCATTTGTTCTCGCGGCCCCAGTACACGTCGAGGTCGGGTTCCCACACGTCCTGGCGACCGCCGGCGAAGCCGAAGGTCTTGAAGCCCATCGTTTCGAGAGCGACGTTACCGGTCAGGATGATCAGGTCGGCCCACGAGATTTTCTCGCCGTACTTCTGCTTGACCGGCCAGATCAGCCGGCGTGCCTTGTCGAGGCTCACGTTGTCGGGCCAGCTGTTCAGCGGCGCGAAGCGCTGCTGGCCGCGGCCGGCGCCGCCGCGACCGTCGCCGATGCGGTAGGTGCCGGCGCTGTGCCATGCCATGCGCACGAACAGGCCGCCGTAGTGACCGAAGTCAGCCGGCCACCAGTCCTGGGAATCCGTCATCACTTTGGCCAAGTCGGCCTTGACTGCCTCGAGGTCGAGGCTGTTGAACGCGGCGCGGTAATCGAAGTCGCCACCCATCGGGTCGGACTTGGCCGAATGCTGGGCCAGCAGATCGAGACGCAGCGCCTTTGGCCACCAGTCGCGGTTGGTCGTGCCGGTGCCGGCTGCGCCGCTGAACGGGCACTTGGCCGGGATATTGTCCACACTCATTTGTTTCTCCTGTCTGATCGGTAAGATTTGACAAAATTATAGAAAAACTTCGTGTACTCGTGGATTGGCAATGTTGATGGGTGCGATAGCGGGCGTTGCACGGACGAGTGCAGCGCGCACCTTTGACCCGCTCCAATTTTCCAATCGGCAACATTGCATCGACAACCGCTTGGTGGCGCGCTATCGTTCTATCTTTCCAATAAGAAAGAAATCTTATCATGTCGATCAATCAACTCGTGTACGTCAGCCAGGCCACCCGCAAGATGTCCCCTAGCGACCTGGCAGGAATCCAGGACACGGCGAAGAATAACAATGCCCCACTCGACGTGACCGGAAGTTTGTTCTACAACGGCGGCTGGTTCCTCCAGGTGCTGGAGGGTCCGGTAGAAACGCTCGACAAGTTGTACCACAAGATCGAACTCGATCCGCGCCACAAGAATTCGCGCGTTCTCTATAACGAACCAGCCAAGTTTCGCACATTCCCGCGCTGGAGCATGAACATGATCAACCTGAATGACCGTCAGGCCGACAAATACGATGAACTGGTGGAGGTGCTGGAAGCTGCGCAAGCCAACCGGCGCATCGGCTCGGCGGCCCCGGCGGTGGCGTTACTGAAGATGTTTGCGAGCTGAGACTGCGCCGGCGCTCTACCAACGGTCGAGCGTGACGAAGTCGCCCAGCGTCCCCCGCTGGGCCCAGCCTTCGAGTTCCAGCATTGGCTTCGGGTAGAACTCGGCCACATGTCCCAGGCACAGGATCGCCACCGGCTTGCCGCCTTCCGGTATGCCGAGCAAGGCCGCGAGCTGGTCGGGATCGAACAGCGACACCCACCCCATTCCCACCCCTTCGGCACGCGCGGCCAGCCACATGTTCTGGATCGCGCAAGATACCGATGCCAGATCCATCTCGGGCAGCGTGCGGCGTCCGAACACGTGCCGCTCACGCCCGTCCATCAGCGCCACGACCAGCACCTCGCCGCATTCGCGCAGTCCCTCGACCTTCAGGCGCATGAATTCGGCGCCGCGCTCACCCAGGGCGTCGGCGGTGGCCACGCGCTCGGCTTCGACGAGCGCGCAGATCTCCTCACGCAATGGCATTGACGCGATGCGGATGAAGCGCCACGGCTGCATCATGCCGACGCTGGGGGCCTGGTGCGCCGCCGTCAGCAGGCGCAGCAGCACCGCCTCGTCGATCGCGCCGGGAATGAAGTGGCGCACGTCGCGCCGCTCGGCGATCGCGCGGTAGACGCCGTCGATCTGGGCGTCGTCGAAGCGGTGCGCCATCGTCGTCAATCCTCCACGCCCGCCTGGTGAAACACCAGGTCTTCCACGCGTTCGCCCTTGCACAGGTGCTGGTCGATGATGCGGTCGATATTGTCCGGCGTGACGTTGTAGTACCAGGTGCCGTCCGGCTGGACGCAGACGATCGGCCCGCCCTTGCACGCAGCGAAGCAGCTCACCCGGCTGCGCTTGACGCGCAGCGGGCCGCCATCCAGGCCGCTGGCCTTGAACTTCTCACCCAGGCTGTCGAACAACGCCTGTGCAGCGCCATCGGCATTGCAGCGAGGGCCGGTGCAGACAAGCAGGTGGCGGCGGTAGACGCCGATGCTGGGCTTGACGACCTGGCGGGGCATATCGGGTGCGGGGGAATCGATGGTGGTCATGCTTTGGTCAGGTGGCAAAGGCGGGAGAATAGCCGGCGATCTTACACCACGCGCCCTGCTGATCGCCCATAAAAAAGCGCGCCTTGCTCACGCAGGCGCGCTTCATGTCGTGCAGCAGCCGGACGGCTTACTTGGTCGCGAGCACCCACTTGACCAGCGAGCGCGCTTCGGCCTCGCTGACCTGCGGATTGGCCGGCATCGGGATCGGGCCCCAGGTGCCAGAGCCACCCTTGAGCACCTTTTGCACCAGCTTGTCTTCGGCGCCCTTCTGGCCCGCGTATTTTTCGGCGACGTCCTTGTAGGCCGGGCCAACCAGCTTGGTGGCTGAGGTGTGGCAGGCCATGCAATTCTTGGCCTTGGCCAGGTCGGCCTGGGCCAGGGCGCTGCCCGATGCAAACGCCGACAGCACGACACACAACAACAGGGACCGCTTCATGTAATTCTCCGGATTAGTAACTGAGTGAATTTTACCGGCAATCCTCCGGGGCATCTGCAAGCGATACACTCTGTAACGCGATCACCACATTTGCTCATACGGTGTAACAGAAAACTGTTAAATTTGCCCATGAGCATCATTTACTCCGTAAGATGTGCGGCTACAAGGAGTTTTCCCCATGCCCCTGATCCTCTTGATCGCCCTGCTTGCCGCCCTGCGCGGCTTCGAGGTCTGGCGTTTTGCCGACCTGTCCTGGTGGTACATCATCGGCCTGATGGTCGTCGCCTTCATCTGGTTCGAATACATCGAAAAGGCGCTCGGCCTGGACAAGCGCAAGGCGCACGACGTCGATGAACAGCGCCGCACCGACCGCGTGAAGAAGTCGCTGGGCAAGCGCCGCTGACCGGACCCCGGCGCTGTCATGGCGGCGCTGTGATACTTGTGCTGTGATACATTGGACAACTCACCGAGTCCTGTTCATCCATCACCGCCATCAATGCATCCCGAACTGCGCCAGCTCCGCCATTTCGTCGCCGTGGCCGAAGAGCTGCATTTCGGCCGCGCCGCGCAGCGCCTGCACATGACGCAGCCGCCGCTCTCGCAAAGCATCGCCAATCTCGAAGACCTGCTCGGCGCGCCGCTGTTTTTGCGCAACCGCCGCATGGTTGGCCTGACAGCGGCCGGCAGCGCGCTGCTGCCTGAAGCGCGCCGCATCCTCGACGAAGCCGGCGCCCTGCCCGAACTGGTGCGGCGCGCGGCCAGCGGTGAGGCGGGCCGCCTGGCGCTGTCGTTTGTCTCCACTGCCGGCCTGGGCATGCTGCCCGACGTGCTGCGCCGCTACCGCGCGGCGTTTCCGGGCGTGCGGCTGGTGCTGCACGAGGCGACGTCCGACGTGCAGTTCGACGACCTGCTGTCCGGCCGCATCGATGCCGGCTTCGTGATCCCTCTGCAGCCGGGCGCACCGGCGGGCATGGCCGATCCTGCGCTCGACTACCGCAAGCTGCTCGATGAACCCCTGGTGCTGTGCGCGCCCAGCGGACTGGCGGCGCTGGCCGCACCGGGGCCGGTGTGGCTGCGCGACCTGCCCCCGCTGCCGCTGGTGATCTTCCCGCGCACGGTGGCGCCCAGCCTGCACGATGCGATCCTCGCGTGCTATCGCGCCGCCGGCGTGCTGCCCACGATCGGGCAGGAGGCAATCCAGATGCAGACCATCGTCAGCCTGGTTTCCGGCGGCATGGGCTTGGCACTTGTGCCACAATCCGTGTCGAACCTGATGCGCCCCGGCGTAGAATACCGTGCCCTGCGCGACGCCGCGCCGCTGGCCGAAACGGGCCTGGCATGGCGGCGCGATAACGATTCGCCCGTCCTCAAGGGCTTCCTGGACCTATTGAAGAAAGACTGATTATGCTGATTCATCCGCAGCCGGACCCGATCGCGCTCGCGCTCGGGCCGGTGCAAATCCACTGGTATGGCCTGATGTACGTGGTCGCCTTTGCCCTGTTCATCATGCTGGGCCGCGTGCGCATCCGCATGCCGCACGTGGCCGTGCAGGGCTGGACCAAGGATGATCTGGACGACATGCTGTTCTACGGGATGCTCGGCGTGATCCTCGGCGGCCGCCTGGGCGAAGTGCTGTTCTACCAGCCGCTGTACTACCTGGCGCACCCGCTCGAGATCTTCATGATCTGGCGCGGCGGGATGTCGTTCCACGGGGGCTTTCTGGGTGTGCTGATCGCGATGGCGCTGTGGGCCCGCAAACGCCGCCGCAATATCCTCGACGTCTACGACTTCATCGCGCCGCTCGTGCCGCTCGGGTATGCCGCCGGCCGCATGGGCAACTTCATCAACGCCGAACTGCCGGGCCGTCTGGCCGATCCGAGCCTGCCGTGGGCCATGCTGTGGCCGGGCGTGACCGGCCCGCGCCATCCGTCGCCGCTGTACCAGGCGTTGGTCGACGGCGTGCTGGTCTTCATCATCCTGTGGCTGTTCGCACGCAAAGCGCGTCCGCGCCTGGCCGTGGGCGCCATGTTCACGCTGCTGTATGGCTGCGCGCGCTTCTTCACCGAATGGTTCCGCGTGCCGGATTGGGAAACCACCGTGTTCGGCTTGCCGATCACGTCGGGCCAGGTATTGTCGCTGCCGATGATCGTTGGCGCGCTGGCCATGCTGGTGTGGGCGTATCGCAAAGCGCCGGCGCGGCCCGTGACGGCATAAGCATCCCCTGGGTGGGCGAACGCACAGAGCGCCCACCCTTGCTGCATCCACAATGGGCCTCCCCGACACGGAGTCCCGATGGTTCAAGTCCAGCGCAAACGACATACCGGGTGGTGGCTGCTGCTCGCAGCCGTCATCGTCGCCAGCGGCATCGCGTTTGCCATCATGTGGCGCCCCGCGCTGGCGCCGCAGTCCACACAGCCATCCTTCGACACTACCCGCATCGAGCGCGGCGCCAATCTGGCGCGCCTTGGCATGTGCGCCTCGTGCCACACGCCGGACCTGTCGCGGCCCTTCGCCGGCGGCAAGCCGATGAACACCCCGTTTGGCACGGTCCACAGCACCAACATCACCCCCGACACCGCGACCGGCATCGGCGCCTGGAGCGAAGCGGCCTTCACACGCGCGATGCGCGAAGGCGTCGCGCGCGACGGTCACTTGCTGTATCCCGCCTTCCCATACAACCACTATGTACGCATGACCGACGGCGACATCGAAGACCTGTACGCTTATTTCATGACGCGCCCCGCGATCGTGGCGCCGGCGCGCGAGAACCGGATGACCTTCCCATTCGGGTTCCGCCCGCTGGTGGCGTTCTGGAATGTGCTGTACCTGGACGATGCGCCATGGCAGCCGGTCGCCGGCCAATCGGCCGAATGGAACCGTGGCGCGTACCTGGCCGACGCGGTTGCACACTGCGCCGCCTGCCACACGCCGCGCACGCTGCTGGGCGGCCCAGATCTGAAGAAGCAGCTTGGTGGCGGCGAAGCCGATGACTGGTACGCGCCGGCGCTGAACGAGCATTCACCGTCGCCCCTGCCCTGGACCCGTGACCAGCTGCAGGCGTATCTACGCACCGGCGTCGCGCACGACCATGCGATGGCGGCCGGGCCAATGCAGGATGTGGTCACGCACCTGGCGCAAGCGGACGAGCGCGACGTGGCGGCGCTGGCCGCCTGGACCCACAGCCAGCTGGCCAAGGCGCCGCCGCGCGCAACGCTGGCGCAGCAGGCCGGCCCGCTGCCCAAACCGGCAAATGACGACCCCGACCTGCAGCGCATGACGCTCGGCTACGCCGTGTATGCCAATTCGTGCGCGCGCTGCCACGACGCCGGACGCGACGCCAGTTCCGGCACCGCGCTCCCGCTGCAGAAGGCGATCGCGCTGTACGACCCCGACCCGCGCGACCTGATTCACATCACGCTGGACGGCATCACGCCGCCCGATGGCGAGCCGTCGCGCTTCATGCCGGCGTTCAGGACGATCCTGACTGAGGAACAGACCGGCACCCTGGCGGCCTACCTGCGCAAGTATGGCGCGAACCAACCCGTGTGGCCCGATCTGGACAAGGCCGTGCGCAAAGCGAGCAAAGAATGACGACCTACCGCCTGCAGGTAAACGGCAAGGTGCACGCCGTCGACCAGGATGCCGACACCCCGCTGCTGTACGTGCTGCGCAACGACCTCGAACTCAATGGCGCGAAGTTCGGCTGCGGCCTGGGCCAGTGCGGTTCGTGCACGGTGCTGCTGGACGGGAAGCCGGCGATGTCGTGCATGGTGCCGGTATCCGTCGTTGGCCAGCGGCCGGTGCGCACGGTCGAAGGCCTGGGCAATGCCACCACCCCGGGCGTGCTGCAACAAGCCTTCATCGACGAGCAGGCCGCGCAGTGCGGTTACTGCATCGCCGGCATGCTGATGCAGGCCACGGCGCTGCTTGAAAAGATGCCGGCGCCGACCGACGCCCAGATCCGCGCCCACATGTCGCCGAACCTGTGCCGCTGCGGCACGCATATGCGCATCCTGCGCGCCGTGCGGCGCGCTGCCAATACGCTGGCAGCGAAGGGCAAGCCATGACGATCGATACCGGCCGCCGTGCCTTTCTCGCTGGCGGCGGCGCCCTGACGCTGTCGTTCGCGCTGCCGGCAACCGCCTTTGCCGCCCCGGGCGAGCTGCCCAAGAGCCTGGACAAGTCGCCGTGGCTCGACGCCTGGATCCGCATCGAGGCCAATGAACGCATCACAGTATTTACCGGCAAGGCCGAACTGGGCCAAGGCATCAAGACCGCGCTCTTGCAGGTGGTGGCCGACGAACTGCGCCTGGCGCCTGGCCGGCTGCAGCTCGTCACGGCCGACACGGCGCGCACGCCGGACGAAGGCATCACCGCCGGCAGTAACTCGATGAAGGACAGCGGCACCGCGCTGCGCCATGCGGCCGGCCAGGTACGCATGCGCCTGGGCGAACTGGCCGCAACGCGGCTGGGCGCGCCCGTGGGCAGCCTGGCGCTGAAAGATGGCGCGTTCAGTGCAGGCGGCCGGCGCGTCACGTTCGGGCAGCTGGTGACGGGCCAGGAACTGCACCTGCGCGCCACGCCGGTGCCCGCACCACCCCCGCCAGGCCCGCGCACGGCAATCGGCAAGTCGGTGCCGCGCGTCGATATCCCGGCCAAGGTCACGGGTGGCGCGGCCTACGTGCAGGATCTGCGGCTGCCGCAGATGGTGCATGCGCGGATCGTGCGGCCGCCGTCGCAAGCCGCGCGGCTGGTCGCCGTCGATGTCGCCGCGATCGAACGCCTGCCGGGCGTGCTCAAGGTGGTGCAGGACGGGCGCTTTCTCGCCGTGATCGCCGAGGGCGAGTACCGCGCCGTCAAAGCAGCGACGGCGCTGGCGCGGGCCACGCGCTGGGAGACGCCGGCGTCGCTGCCGGTGCATCCCGACGTGAATACGTTCATCCGCGCCCAGCCCGCCGAGGCGCTGCCGATCCTGGCGCGCGGCGCCGCAGGATCGGCCGGCCGCAAGTTCGCTGCGCGCTACACACGCCCGTTCCAGCTGCACGCGTCCATCGGCCCCTCGTGCGCCGTGGCGCAGCTGGTCGACGGCCGTTACACGGTCTGGACCCACGCACAGGGCGTGTTCCCGCTGCGCACGGCACTGGCCGAACTGATCGCCGTGAAGGAAGACACGATCCGCTGTATCCACGTCGAAGGATCGGGCTGCTATGGCCACAACGGCGCCGACGATGTCGCGGCCGACGCCATCCTGCTCGCGCACGCCCTGCCAGGGCGGCCCGTGCGCGTGCAGTGGATGCGCGAGGAAGAACACGCGTGGGAGCCGTTCGGCGCAGCGATGGTGGTGCAGGTGGCCGCCACGCTCGACAGCACGGGCCGCATCGCCGACTGGCAGCACGACGTCTTCACGCCGCCGCACAATACGCGCCCCGGCAAGGCCGGCAACCTGCTGGCGGCCACGCACCTGGCGCGCCCGTTTGCGCCACCGCTCGCCAAGCCGGCACCGCAACCCGAAGGCAGTGGCGACCGCAATGCCATTCCCTATTACGTGCTGCCCAATGCGCGCGTGGTGCACCACTTCCAGCCGAAGCCGGTCCTGCGCTCGTCGGCGCTGCGCGGCCTGGGCGCCTACTGCAATGTGTTTGCCATCGAAAGCTTCATGGACGAACTGGCGCGCGCCGCAAACAGCGACCCGGTCGCGTTCCGGCTGCGGCATCTGGACGATCCACGCGCGCTCGACGTGGTCAAGCTGGCGGCAGCAAAGTTTGGCTGGGATGGCTACCGGCGCCCTGCCCGGCGCGGACGCGGCTTCGCGTTTGCGCGCTACAAAAACCTGGCGTCGTACTGCGCCATTGCAGTGGAAGTCGAGGTGGCGCGCGAGACGGGCCTGGTGCGCATCACGCGCGCGGTGAGCGCCGTCGATTGCGGCGAGATCGTCAGCCCCGATGGCGTGCGCAACCAGATCGAGGGCGGCATCATCCAGTCGGCCAGCTGGACCCTGCTGGAACAGGTGCGCTTCGACGCATCGCGCGTGCTGACGGTGGACTGGGCGTCGTATCCGATCCTGCGCTTTGCCCAGGCGCCGGAACAGATCGACGTGCACCTGATCGACCGCCCCGGCCAGCCGTTCCTGGGCACCGGCGAAGCGGCGCAGGGCCCGGCCGCGGCGGCGATTGCGAATGCGGTGTTCGACGCCTGCGGCCTGCGCATGCGCGACCTGCCGCTGGACCGCGCGCAGGTGCGCAAAGCCTAGCTGGCGGCTAGTTGAACGCTTTCCAGAACATGTAGGCGGCGAGCGCACACAGGATGACGCTGAAGATGCGCTGCAGCTGCCGCACCGGCATCTTGTGCGCGGTGCGCGCGCCCAGCGGCGCCATGGACACGCTGGCCAGCACGATGATCGCCAGCGCCGGCAGGTAGATGAAGCCCAGCGACCATGGCGGCAACCCGGGTTCGCCCCAGCCGAAATAGACGTTCGACAGAGTGCCCATTAGCGCAACCGGAAAACCGATCGCCGCGCTGGTGGCCACGGCATTATGGATGCGTACATTGCAGCGCGTCATGAACGGCACCGAGACGAAGGCGCCGCCCGCACCCACGAGCCCCGCCAGGATGCCGATCACGCTGCCCGCTGCAAACATGCCCGGTTTGCCGGGCAGCTCACGCGCCGCCGCCGGTTTTTTCCCGATCAGCATTTGAATCGCCGAGTAAGCCACGAAGCAGCCGAAAAAGAAGGCCAGCACCGGGGTGTTCATCTGCTTGCCGATCCAGGGCCCGATCCACGCACCGAGCAAGATGCCGGGCGTGAACAGGCGTACGACATGCCACAGCACGGCGCCGTGCTTGTGATGCGCACGCACCGACGACAACGAGGTAAAGAAAATGGTGCCCAATGAGGTGGCAATCGCCATGTGCACCACGAGTTCCTCGGGAAAGCCGCGCGCCGTGAAGATCATCGTGATGAACGGGACGAGGATCATGCCGCCGCCGACGCCAAGCAGGCCGGCCACGAAGCCCCCGAATGCGCCCATTCCCAGCAGGGCCAGGATGAGCAGCGGATCGAATGCGGGCGCCATCCTCAAGCCCCCTTGCCGCGTACCAGCGCAACGATGGTCGTGTACTGGGCTTTGGTGACCGGCGAGATCGACAGCCGGCTGCCCTTCTGCAGCAGCACCATGTCGTCCAGCGCGGCCACCGTACGCAGTTCGGCCAGCGGCACGAAGCGGCCCGCTTCGACTGCCTTGACGTCGACCGAGATCCAGCGCGGCGTTTCCGGCGTGGCCTTCGGGTCGTGGTAGTGGCTGGCGGCGTCGAACTGGGAGGCGTCGGGATACGGGCCGCTGACGATTTCGGCAATGCCGGCCACGCCCGGCAGCTTGCCGCCCGAGTGGTAGAACAGCACGCCGTCGCCGACGGCCATGGCGTCGCGCATGAAGTTGCGCGCCTGGTAGTTGCGCACGCCAAACCAGGCCACGGTGGCGCCGGGGGCAGCCAGAACGTCATCGAAACTGACTTCGTCGGGCTCGGATTTCATCAACCAATAGCGCATCGCGCTGTTCTCCCTGCCAGCACACGATGCACCGGAAGCATCAGTGAATGCGCACATAAAAAAAAGCGGCTGCGTACCGAGTGCGCAACCGCTTGTATATTTAGTCCCCGCCTGTGCCGTTTTTGCCGGCATCCTGAACCACAACGGTTCAAGGCGGTCACGGTCAGATCAATTTCGGGTTCGTCGGACTAGCGACGCTCACACCCATCGAACTTGTTCCACGACCTATGCGTAAGAATGGTTCAAGGAATATATGGCAAATCTCGAACACCGCAGGGCAGAAAAGAGTTTACTCCTTTGACCAGCCCTGTCAAACGGATTCGGCCTTTCAGGCCAGATTTTCCTGGTCAGCCAGGACGCGGTCCAGCACCGTGTGCATCGACTCGAGTTTTTGCTTGACCTCGAGGATCGACATGTCCGACAGCGGTCCCTGCGGCGACTTCACCGACAGGAATTCGGCGGCCACGCTCAGCGCCGCCATCACGGCGATGCGGTCGGTGCCCTTGACCTTGCCCGAATCGCGCAGCTGGCACATCTTGCCATCGAGGTAGCTCACCGCTTCGCGCAGCGTGCGCTGTTCGCCGTCGCGGCATGCCAGGCGGTAGGACTGGCCCATGATATGGACGTCGAGATGGATCATAGTGCCCCCTGACGGTGCGTGTGGGCGAGCTGCGGCGACACCGGTGCATCGGCATCAGGCGGCGCCTCCTGGCGGGGCGCATCTGCGCCAGGTTCTGCTTCGGCGTCCGACGCATCCGGCGGCTTCGGCAATTCGTCGAGCAGCGCTTCGACCCGGCGCTGCGCCTCGATCAGGCGTTCCTTGAACGCGAGATTTTCTGCGCTGAGCAAGGTATTGGCCTGGCGCAGCAGGTAATTCTCGGCGCGCAATGACTGGGTCAGTTGCGCAAGCCGGTCGATTTTGTCTGAAAGGTCTTGGAATTCGGAAATCATCCGACACTATAGGATCGAGTTGCTTTTTCCGTCAACCGGTGCTCATTGCCGTGCGGCAGTAATAGCAGACTAGCGTGCGGCGTCAATCTGGTCAGCGGTGTACGCTGCCGGCCTTCCGTCGTTCCACGAGCGGCGGACAAGCGACGGCAAACATTGCGAATATGCCAATGTCATCATTGCGCTATATCACATGTTTAAAATGATTTCACCATCATGCGCCTTGAAAAGGCAGGTTATCGTCCCTATAATTAGCACTCGTTAGCCGAGAGTGCTAACAACTCTTTGCAGACCGGCGCAGCATTCACAATGCTTGCTGCGACGGTGTCAAAAACGCCAGTTAAACCATTGAATATTAAGGAGTTTTGCATGAACCTTCGCCCTCTGCACGATCGCGTAATCGTGAAGCGTCTCGACCAGGAAACCAAAACTGCGTCCGGCCTGATCATCCCTGATGCCGCGGCAGAGAAGCCGGACCAAGGCGAAGTTCTCGCCGTTGGTAACGGTAAAGTGCAAGATAACGGCCAGCTCCGCCCTCTGGAAGTGAAAGTCGGCGATCGCGTGCTGTTCTCCAAGTATGGCGCTCAGACCGTCAAGATCGATGGCCAGGAACTGCTGGTGCTGCGCGAAGAAGAAATCCTCGCGATCGTCGCACTGTAATTTCTGACCCCATTCACGAACATTTCGGAGAAATAACAAATGGCAGCTAAAGAAGTAGTATTCGGCGACGCAGCGCGCGCCAAGATGGTCGAAGGCGTCAACATCCTCGCCAATGCAGTCAAAGTCACCCTGGGCCCGAAAGGCCGTAACGTCGTGCTCGAGCGCTCGTTCGGCGCGCCGACCGTCACCAAGGATGGTGTCTCGGTCGCCAAAGAAATCGAACTGAAAGACAAGCTGCAGAACATGGGCGCGCAGATGGTCAAGGAAGTTGCTTCCAAGACCAGCGACAACGCCGGTGACGGCACCACCACCGCGACCGTGCTGGCACAAGCCATCGTCCGCGAAGGCATGAAGTTTGTTGCCGCCGGCATGAACCCGATGGACCTGAAGCGCGGCATCGACAAGGCAGTTGCTGCCACCGTCGAAGAACTGCGCAAGATCGCCAAGCCAACCACCACCACCAAAGAGATCGCACAAGTCGGCGCCATTTCGGCCAACTCGGAAACCTCGATCGGTGAGCGCATCGCTGAAGCGATGGAAAAAGTGGGCAAGGAAGGCGTCATCACCGTGGAAGACGGCAAGTCGCTGAACGACGAGCTGGACATCGTGGAAGGCATGCAGTTCGACCGCGGCTACCTGTCGCCGTACTTCATCAACAACCCGGACAAGCAAGTCGCCGTGCACGAAAACCCATTCGTCCTGCTGTGCGACAAGAAAATCTCGAACATCCGTGACCTGCTGCCGGTACTGGAACAAGTCGCAAAAGCTGGCCGTCCACTGGTCATCGTCGCTGAAGACATCGACGGCGAAGCGCTGGCGACCCTGGTCGTCAACAACATCCGCGGCATCCTGAAGACCGTCGCCGTCAAGGCTCCAGGCTTTGGCGACCGTCGCAAGGCCATGCTGGAAGACATCGCTGTCCTGACCGGCGGCCAGGTCATCGCTGAAGAAGTCGGGCTGACGCTCGAAAAGGTCACGCTCGAAGAGCTGGGCCAGGCCAAGCGCATCGAAGTCGGCAAGGAAAACACCATCATCATCGACGGCGCCGGCCAGGCTGAATCGATCGAAGGCCGCGTCAAGATGATCCGCGCCCAGATCGAAGAAGCAACCTCGGACTACGACCGCGAAAAACTGCAAGAGCGCGTGGCCAAGCTGGCCGGCGGCGTTGCCGTGATCCGCGTCGGTGCAGCTACCGAAGTCGAGATGAAAGAAAAGAAAGCACGCGTCGAAGATGCACTGCACGCTACCCGCGCTGCCGTGGAAGAAGGCATCGTTGCCGGCGGCGGCGTGGCCCTGCTGCGCGCCCGTGCCAACATCACCGTCAAGGGCGACAACCCTGACCAGGACGCTGGTATCAAGATCGTCCTGCGCGCAATGGAAGAGCCACTGCGCATGATCGTCCAGAACGCCGGCGAAGAGCCATCGGTGGTCGTTGCAGCAGTGTTGGCCGGCACCGGCAACTACGGCTACAACGCAGCCAACGGCACCTACGGCGACATGGTCGAAATGGGCGTGCTGGATCCAGCCAAGGTCACCCGTTCGGCACTGCAGAATGCAGCGTCGATCGCCGGCCTGATGCTGACCACCGATTGCATGGTCTCGGAACTGTCGGAAGACAAGCCAGCCGGCGGCATGGGTGGTATGGGCGGCATGGGCGGTATGGGTGGTATGGACGGCATGATGTAATTGCCGGGGCAGTCCGGGCGAAGCGCGCTGCATGCTTCGCCCCTGCTACCCACGATAAAAAACCCGCGAGGTTCACACCTCGCGGGTTTTTTGTTGTCTAGGGTTCGTACGTTTAGTGCGTTTCTTGTGCCTCAGCGGGCGCGCGGGCCCTTGCGGCGCAGCCACAGCAGGGCGGCCAGTGCGATGGCACCGAGCCACAGCGTGCCTGGTTCAGGCACTTCGGTCGGCGGGACCGGTTCGACCACGGTGTCGCCTGGCGGCGTTGGCGCAGTTGGCGTGCCTGGTGTCGTTGGCGTGCCCGGCGTGCCCGGCGTGCCCGGAATGACAACCGGCGTGTCGGTATCGGGACCCGGCGTTGGCAGGGATGGCGGGGTATAGACGGGTAGTCCGGTGCCGCCACCGTCCGGTGCCGCGACCGGGAACGGACCCGGGCTATCGACAGCGCCGACTGGCGGCGTAATGCTTCCCGGGATCGTGCTGCCGCCATTCTCCCTGACGGGCGCGGGGATCGCATTGCCGGTGTCGTCGGGGCCGCCGACCGGGCCAACAGGGCCCGGCACACCACCGGAATAGATCGGCGTGCCATACCAGCCCGGCAGGCCAGGCGGCTGCCCCTGACGGGACGGCGTCGGCGTGGGCGTCGGTGTCGTATTGGCCAGCGTCAGCAGGCCAGCGCCATTGGGGAAGCTGGTGGTGTAGTAGCGCTGCCCCACTGCCTCGCTGGTGGACAGGTCGTCCATGCTCACGGGCACCAGGCCGCCCTCTTCACCGGGCACACCCACCATATCGGACGGCACGCCGCCAGCGAGCACGGTATCGAGTTCGGCTTCGCTTGGCCCATGGGGTTCGACCGGAAACTGCGGCACGTCCGAGATGCGGTTGGCGCAGCGGGCGCGGATCTCGTGCTCGCCGTCGGTCAGCAGCGTCTCGCCCTTCTCGAGCATGACCTTCTTCGAGGTCCAGTAGATTTGATCGTTCTTCCGGTACGACACATAGACCGCGCGCGGCGCCGTCACGGTCACGGCGCGGGCATGGTCGACATTGAAGGTTGCATAGTGCGCCGCCACGAGCCGGTCGGATCGCAAGATCTGCGCCAGTTCGCCCTTGTCGGCCACGCCGCCCGGCACGACCGAGTGCCGGTAGATGCGCCGCGCCGAGGCGCTCTGCTGCGCCGTTGGCGCCGTCGGGCTCAGCACACGTGCCGGCGCCGGGGTGACCGGGGCCGCATTCGACGCTTCCCCGAACATCGGCCAGTCGATCGATGGCGATGGCAGCACGACGCCGGCCACGCCCACGGCAACGCCCAGCACGGCAAGCGTCATCAGGCGTTTTTCGCGGTGCGAGCTTCGTTCGAGACGACGTTGGTAAGTAGCGCGGCTGTCCATGCGGTGTACTGACTGGTAGGAGTGATCCTACAGAATATCATTACTTGCATCAACAAAATCAGATGCCGACATGAAACACATGGAGAGCGTGGCGTAAACCATGAAAGCATTTCCATGTGGAAATAATAACGGTCGTATGGAGGTTGCAGACAACGCATTTGCCGCTAAAACAAGCATGGTTTAGTATGGCCGTCTTATCTACCGGAACCTGCCATGTCCCCACGCGCCGCTGCCTTCCCTCCCCTGCGCACGACCCTTGCCACGCTGGCCCTGTGCTGCGCGGTCGCTGCCTGCCAGCGCGCCGAGCGGCCCGCGTCGTCGCCCGCCCCGGCGCCGGCGGCGCCCGTCGTCCAGGCGCCGGCGCACAGCAAGGAACAGGCGATGGCCGCATTGCTGGCGTTACCGGAGCTGAAGGCCTGGTCGGCGCAGATCGAGCGGCGCACGGGCGGCAAGGCGCACGGTGCCGTGGTCGAGGACAACCCGGCGCCGCGCGAAGTGAACGGCAAGACCTACTACCAGCTGAGTTTTGTCGAGAACCGCGCGCAGGACGCGCGGCGCCAGGAAAGCTTTCTGGTCGCGCAGGACGGCAGCGAGATCCTGGTCGAGGACACCGAGTCCGACACCCTGCTGAGCCTGCAAGAATGGCGCCGCACGATCGAGCGCGTCAATCTGAAAAGCGCAGATTAACTATCCAGGTGCGAGATCAGCAACCGGCGTGGATCCTGCCCCGGCGCCGGTCCATGCTGGCCATCGACCGAGATTCCGACGGCCATGATGTCGATCAGCAGCAACTGCAGAATGCGCGAAATCATCGACAGAAAACTCGTGCTGTCTTCGGCGTGATCGACCGCCAGGCACACGCTGGCCTTGCGCGCCAGCGGCGACTGGCTGTTGCTGATCGCAATGACGTTGGCGCCGGCCGCGCGCGCGATGTCCACTGCCTCCAGCAGTTCGGGCAAGCCGCCTGAATTCGACACTGCAATCACCACGTCGCCTGGCCCCAGCAATTCAGCGGCCAGCGTGAACAGGTGCGCGTCGCCATACAGTGCAGTGGGGATGCGAAAGCGGAAGAACTTGTGCTGGCCATCGAGCGCCACCGCGCGCGAATTGCCCATCGCGTAGAACTCGACGCGCTTGGCGCGGCTGACCATCTCGATCGCGCGGTCGAGCGAGCGCACATCGAGCTGGTCGCGAAAACGCAGGATCGCCGACACCGTATTGTCGATGACCTTGGCCGACAGATCGTGCGTGCTGTCGCTCAGGCGCACCTGGCTGTGGCGCACTGGGATCGAGCCGGTCAGGCTGCTGGCGAATTTAAGCTTGAAGTCGGCCAGGCCCTGGAAGCCCAGCGAGCGGCAAAACCGGATCACGGTCGGCTGGCTTACGTCGGCCAGGCGCGCGATCTCGGCGATCGGTTCATTGAGCACCATGCGCGGCTGGTCGATCACGAGGCTGGCCACGCGCCCTTCGGCGGGTGACAGCTCATGGCGCAGCTGCGTGATGCGCTCCATCAGCGTGTTGGCCCCGCTGCGCCCGCGCAGGTGTTCGGCCAGGATGGTGGCCACGCCATGGAAGGCGGGATTCGGCGTCGTGATCACCCAGGTCGGAATATCGGCCAGGTAGTCCGAAAAGCGGCCCTTGGCTTCGAAGCGCGCGCGAAACGGCGAGCTGGCAAACCACTCGCCCAGGCGCGGCACGATGCCCCCGCCGATGTACACGCCGCCAAACGCGCCGAGCGTCACGGCCAGATTGGCCGCCGCCCCGCCCAGCATGCCGCAGAAGCATTCGAGCGTTTCCAGGCACAGCGCATCGTTCTGTTCGAGCGCGCCGGCCACGATCGTCGCGGCCGTGCGCGGCGCGGCGTCGACGCCATTGCGGTCGGCCAGCGCGCGGTAGATCACTTCCATGCCCGGCCCGGAAATCAGGCGCTCGTTCGACACGTGCGGCCACTCGCGCCACGCATATTGCAGGATCGCGAATTCACGCTCGTCGAACGGCGCGAAGTTCACGTGCCCCCCTTCGCTGCCCAGCGTGACGAAACCGTCGGCGGTCGGAATGCCGCCCGAGACGCCCAGGCCCGTGCCCGGCCCCAGCACGCCGATGACGGCGCCAGGCACCGCCTTGCCCGGGCCGACCTGCATCAGGTCGTCGCGCGCAAAATTGGGCAAGGCCGTGGCCAGCGCCGTGAAGTCATTGACGATCAACAGCGTGGCCAGGCCCAGCTCGCGCCGCACCGCATCGGTGGAAAACTCCCACGCGCGGTTGGTCATGCGCACGTAGTCGCCGCTGATCGGATTGGCCACCGCAAAGGCGCCATGGTGCAGCGTGACGTCCTGGTGGTCGAGCAGATAATGGCGCAGCAGCGGCACGATGCCGGCGAAGTCGTCGCAGCGCAGCACCGCCACGTCGCGAAACACGCCGGGCGCGCATTGCAGCGCGAAGCGCGCATGCGTGGCGCCAATGTCCGCGAGCAGGCGCGGGCCATCGGCAAACGCCGTGCGCGCGAATTTTTCGGGCTGCGCGCCGGCCATCAGCGGTTCGCCGCCACGGTGCCGAACCAGGCGCCGTACGGCGCCAGCGTGACGCGGCCTTGCTGCGCACTGCCCTGCAGGCCATCGACCGGCATCTGCGCCACGCCGTCCGTTGCCGGCCAGTCGAAGCTGACTTCCTCGCCCGACAGATTGAACGCGGCCAGCACGCTGTCGTGCCCCGCCAGGTCGCGGCGCAGGGCCAGGACCGGCTCGGGGGCATCGAAGAACGCGATCTCGCCGCGGGTGAGTTGCGGCAGGCTGCGGCGCAGGGCAATGAAGCGGCGCTGGAAATTCAGCATCGAGTCATGGTCGCTGTCCTGCACGTCGACGGCCGCCTTGACGTGCGCGGCGTCCACCGGCAGCCATGGCTGGCCATCGGTAAAGCCCGCGTGCGGCGCGTCGGCGACCCACGGCATCGGTGTGCGGCAGCCATCGCGGCCCTTGAACTCGGGCCAGAAGGTCTTGCCGTACGGGTCCTGCAGCAGTTCGTACGGCACATCGGCTTCGGTCAGGCCAAGTTCATCGCCCTGATACAGGCATGGCGTGCCCTTGAGCGAGAGCTGCATCGCCAGCACCAGCTTGGTGAAACCGGGGGCCGGATTGACGCCGCCCCAGCGCGTGGCCACGCGGATCGCATCGTGGTTACCGACCGACCAGGACGCCCAGCCATCCTTGACACGTTCGTTGAATTCCTCGACCTGGCGGCGCACGTGGGCAGCGTTGAAGACCGGCGTGAGCAGGTTGAAGCTGTAGGCCATGTGCAGCTTGTTGCCGCCTTCGGTGTACTCGCTCATCTGGGCCAGCGCGTCGTCCGAGCTGATTTCGCCGATCGAGACGGCGCCGAATTCATTCAGCTGTGCGCGCACGCGCTCGAGGAACGCGATGTTCTCGGGCTGCGTCTTGTCGTACAGGTGCGCCTGCATGCCATACGGGTTCACGTCGGTCACGGTCGACGTGTCGCGCACCAGCGCCGGCGGGTTGCTGCGCAGCTGGCGGTCGTGGAAGTGGAACACGCACGCATCCATGCGCACGCCGTCGACGCCGCGCTCGAGCCAGAAGCGCTGCGCATCGAGGTGGGCCTGCTGCACCAGCGGGTTGTGGAAGTTCAGCTGCGGCTGGCTCACCAGGAAGTTGTGCAGGTAGTACTGCTTGCGGCGGGTATCCCACTGCCACGACGAGCCGCCGAACACCGACAGCCAGTTGTTGGGCGGGTTGCCGTCCGGGAGCGGGTCGGCCCACACATACCAGTCCGACTTCGGATTGTCGCGGCTGGCGCGGCTTTCGACGAACCATTTGTGGGTGTCGGCCGTGTGCGACATCACCTGGTCGATCATGATCTTCAGGCCCAGGCTATGTGCCTTGGCGACCATACGGTCAAAGTCGGCCAGGTCGCCAAACAGCGGATCGACGTCGCAATAGTCTTCGATGTCGTAGCCAAAATCGGCCATCGGCGACTTGAAGAACGGCGACAGCCAGACGATGTCCACGCCCAGGCTCGCGATATAGTCGAGCTTTGCGGTCACGCCGTTCAGGTCGCCGACGCCATCGCCATCTGTGTCGAGGAAGCTGCGCGGGTACACCTGATAGATGATGGCTTCGCGCCACCAGTTCGGGTTGTCGGTCGTCGAGATCTGGGTCATTGGCTGGTCCGGGCGGATGCGTGATGTGGAATTCTAGGCAATATACATCAGGCGAACGGTCTTGACAATTCCAGCCAGCCAGCGATAAAACCCATTTAGTCATTTGATTTCAATGACTTGAAACGTTATACGCGATTGTGCCAATTCTTCGTCCGTACCTAAACTACGTATGCATGTTGCCACTTTGTTTCTAGTTTGTTTCACGACAATTTTTATGTTGCAAAGAGAGGCGTCCCCGTCATAGCATCGCGTCTGTTTGCCAATTCAAGGAAGCGGTTCGATGACATCTCTCGCAAAGCCAGGCACCGGGCGCATGCCCCGGCAAATCCCCTACATCATTGCCAATGAGGGGTGCGAACGCTTCAGTTTCTACGGGATGCGCAACATCCTGACGCCCTTCCTGATCACGACCCTGTTGATGTTTTTGCCGGAAGACATGCGCACTGGCGAAGCCAAGCACGTGTTCCACACCTTCGTCATCGGCGTCTACTTCTTCCCGCTGCTCGGCGGCTGGCTGGCTGACCGCTACTTCGGCAAGTACAACACGGTGTTCTGGCTCAGTCTCGTGTACTGCCTCGGTCACGCCTGCCTGGCCATTTTCGAGGACAACGTCAACGGCTTCTACTTCGGCCTGTTCCTGATCGCGCTCGGCTCGGGCGGCATCAAGCCGCTGGTGGCCAGTTTTGTGGGCGACCAGTTCGACCACACCAACAAGGACAAGGCGAAGGTCGTCTTCGACGCGTTCTACTGGATCATCAATTTCGGTTCGTTCTTCGCCTCGCTCCTGATGCCGCTGCTGCTGCGCGACTACGGTCCGGCCTGGGCCTTCGGCGTGCCCGGCATCCTGATGTTCATCGCGACCATGGTGTTCTGGAGCGGCAAAAAGAAATACGTGCACGTGCCACCGGCGCCCGCCAATCCGCACTCGTTCATGCGCGTGGCGAAAAGTGCGCTGCTGGCCAGGCAGCCCGGCCAGGGCCGTCCGGGCCTGAACCTGGCCTTGCTGGGCGCCGCCGGCGCATTGGCTTCGCTGGCCATGGCCGCGCAATGGGGCTTCGTGATCGCCGCCTGTACCGCCCTGGTGCTGTTGATGGCCTTTGGCGGCATGGGCACCTCGATGCAGCTGGACCGCGCACGCGGCCTGCATCCGGACGACGCCGTGGACGGCGTACGCGCCGTGCTGCGCATCCTGATCGTGTTCGCGCTCGTCACGCCGTTCTGGTCGCTGTTCGACCAGAAGGCCTCGACCTGGATCGTGCAGGCCAACACGATGACCACGCAGGTGAACCTGCTGGGCTGGACCTTCGACGTGATCCCGGCCCAGATGCAGGCCCTGAATCCCCTGCTCGTGATGCTGCTCATCCCGATCAACAACATCGCCCTGTTCCCGCTGATGCGCAAGATGGGTGTCGAACCGACGCCGCTGCGCCGCATGACGGCCGGTATCGCGCTGTCGGCCGCGGCCTGGATCGTCGTGGGCAATCTGCAGGTCGCGCTCGACGCCGGCGACGCTGTCTCGATCGCCTGGCAGATCGCGCCGTATGCGCTGCTCACGCTGGGTGAAGTGCTGGTCTCGGCCACGGGTCTGGAATTCGCGTACAGCCAGGCGCCAGCCTCGATGAAGGGCGTGATCATGGCGCTGTGGTACCTGGCTGTCACGGTCGGCAACCTGTGGGTGCTGATCGTCAATGCCAGCGTCAAGAACGAGGCAGTGATCGCGTATATCGAAGGCTCGGGCGTCGGGGTGATGGCGTTCCAGATGTACTTCTTTGCCGCGTTTGCGCTGCTGTCGGCAGCGGCGTTCGGCTGGTATGCGACGCGCTACCGCATGGTCGACCACTATCGCAGCAGCGTCGCGGGGTAAGCGGTCCATGAAACGTCACCTTGTCCTGCTTGCAGCATCGCTGTCCTCCAGCGCGTATGCTGCTGTTCCTCTCGCCACCTGCGACAGCCCGGCCTTCCAGGAGGTGCTCAGCGCCTCGGCCACCAAGCTCGATGCGCGCGCTGTCTGGCTCGACCGCCGCCTCGTGCGCTGGCCCGGCGCCTCTAGTGATGGCGTATACCGCCTGTACCACTCCCCCGCCGGCGGGATCCAGGCCACGTCCGGCAGCAAGGTCTCCGGCAGCGCCGGTTCGATCGCGCTGGCCGTCTCGCGCGTCGCGGTGCCGCAAGCCGTCGCCACACGCTTCAAATGGGTCGCCAGCGGCCCGACCCTGAGCGTGCAGGAAGCCGACCTGGCGCGACTGCCTGCCCTGCACCGCGAACAGCTGGTGCTGGTGCACGAGAACCTTGACGGCACCGTGCGCGACGCAACGCGCGTGCAGGCGGCCGGCGCGCTCGACGACCTGTATGCGGCGGCCGAACGCATCCCGGATCTGGGCGCAACGCCCACCGCCAATAAAACCGACTTCAAGCTGTGGGCGCCGACCGCGCGCGATGTGGCGGTGTGCACCTATGACAGCACAACGGGGCGCGCGAACGCCGTGCTGCCGCTGACGCTGGACGCCCTCACCGGCGCCTGGGCCGCCAGCGTCCCGCGCGATTTGTCCGGCACCTATTACAAGTACGCGGTCGACGTCGTCGCCGATGGCGCCGGGCTGGTACGCAACCTGGTCACCGACCCGTATTCGGTCAGCCTGAATGCGGACTCCAAACGCAGCTACATCGCCGACCTGAATGCGCCGAACCTGAAACCGGCCGGCTGGGACACCACGCAGCCACCGGCCACGGTCAAGGCGCAGACCGACATGGTCATCTACGAGCTGCACGTGCGCGACTTTTCGCTGATCGACCAGACGGTGCCGCCAGCCAAACGCGGCAAGTACGGCGCGTTCGGCGAAGCCAATTCGAACGGCATGCGGCACCTGCGCGCGCTGGCACAGGCAGGCCTCACCGACATCCACCTGCTGCCCGTGTACGACATCGGCAGCATCCCCGAAGTGGCGTGCGCGCAGCCCGCCCCCGCCGGCGCGCCGGATGGCGAGAGCCAGCAGGCGCTGGTGGTCAAGACCGCCCACACCGACTGCTTCAACTGGGGCTACGACCCGCAGCACTTCAACGCCGTCGAAGGCAGTTACGCAAGCGACCCGCAGGACGGCGCGCGCCGCATCGTCGAGTTCCGCCAGATGGTCATGGACCTGCACAAGGCCGGACTGCGCGTGGGCACCGACGTCGTCTACAACCACACCTTCATCGCCGGCCAGGAAGAAAAATCGATCCTCGACCGCGTGGTGCCGGGCTACTACCATCGCCTGAACGCCGTGGGCGGCATCGAAGCCTCGACCTGCTGCTTCAACACGGCGACCGAGAACACGATGATGGCCAAGCTGATGATCGATTCGTCGGTCCTGTGGACGCGCCAGTACAAGATCGATTCGTTCCGCTTCGACCTGATGGGCCACCAGCCGCGCGAAGCGATGGTGCGCCTGCAGCAGGCCGTCGACGCGGCGGCGGGCCGCCACGTGCAGCTGATCGGCGAAGGCTGGAACTTCGGCGAAGTGGCCGATGGCGCGCGCTTCGTGCAGGCCTCGCAGCTGTCACTGAACGGCACCGGCATCGGTACCTTCAGCGACCGCGCGCGCGACGCCGTGCGCGGCGGCTCGCCCGGCGACTCGGGCGAACCCGTGGTCAAGCAGCAAGGCTATATCAATGGTCTGGTGTATGACGCGAACGCCCTTGGTGGCGATGCAAAAAAGGCCGACCTGCTGCGCGCAGCGGACCTGATCCGCGTCGGCCTGGCCGGCTCGGTGCGCACGTATCCGATGCAAGGATTCGATGGCCAGGTGCGCCAGTTGCAGGCGATGGTCTACGGCGGCAACCAGCCGGCCGGCTACGCCAGCGAACCGGGCGAAGCGGTCAACTACGTCGAGAACCACGACAACCAGACGCTGTACGACATCAACGTGCTCAAGCTGCCGGTGGCAACGAGCAGCGCGGAGCGCGCGCGGGTTCAGGTGCTGGGGATGGCGATCAATGCATTCAGCCAGGGCGTGGCGTATTACCACGCCGGCATCGACACGCTGCGCTCGAAATCGCTGGACCGCAACAGCTTCAATTCGGGCGACTGGTTCAACCGCATCGACTGGACCTACCAGGACAACTTCTTCGGCACCGGCCTGCCGCCGGCGCCGGACAATGCAAAAGACTGGCCGCTCTTCAAGCCGTTGCTGGCCAATGCCGCGATGAAGCCCACGCCCGCCGACATCGCGTTCGCGCGCGACGCGTTCCGCGACCTGCTGCGCATCCGCGCCAGCAGCACGCTGCTGCGCCTGCGCACCGCCGACGACATCAACAAGCGCCTGCGCTTCTTCAATACGGGGCCGCAGCAGGAACCGACCGTGCTGGCCGCCTGGCTCGATGGCAAAGGTTATCCGGGTGCGGGCTTTGCCGGCATGGGCTATCTGGTGAACGTCGACAAGCGGGCGCACACGATCAAGGACGCCACGCTGCGCGGCAAGCGCCTGAAGCTGCATCCGGTGCACAGCGCACCTGGCACGGCCGACAAGCGCGCGCTGAAGGCGCGCTTCGACAGCGCCAGCGGCACCTTCACGGTGCCGGCGCGCACGGCGGTGGTGTTCGTCGACATGTGAAAACGCGATTCTCGCGACTGCGCGCTGCTGACCTGAAGACCGTCATTCCAGCGAAGGCTGGAATCCAGGTCTGTTGCGGGCCGCTGTCGATGTTGCGGCAAAGGTGCTGAACTTGGGTTCCAGCCTTCGCTGGAACGACGTTGTCAGGCCAGCACGGACGCTTGCTCCACCGCCGCCACCATCGCCAGCCGTGCAATCGCAAACGTATTGCGCCCCTTGTCCTTGGCTTCATACAAGGCGCTGTCGGCCAGCTCGCTGATCGTCAGCGCCGTCACGCCCGGTGCGTCGGCCAACGCAATGCCGATCGTCGCGCTCACTGAAATCGGCTGGGAGCCGACCATGAATGGCGCTTCCATGACCTGCATGATCTTCTTGGCCACCAGCTCGACGTCGCGCGGCGAATTGACTTCGTCGAGCAGCACCGTAAATTCGTCGCCGGCCAGGCGCGCCACCATGTCGGAGCTGCGCACCACCTTGCGCACGCGCCGCGCAAATTCGACCAGCACCATGTCGCCCACCGCGTGGCCGTAGGTGTCGTTGATGCGCTTGAAGAAATCGATGTCGAGATAGAACAGTGCAAAGGCGCGCTCGCGCTGCGGCGCACGTTCGACGGCTGCCTGCAGCGCCAGCTCGAACTGGCGCCGGTTCGGGATGCCCGTCAGCGCATCGGTGTGGGCCAGCGCATGCAGGTTGCGTTCATGCATGCGCGCGGCGGTGGCGTCGGTGGTCAGGATATACACGCCCACCACTTCGCCATCGCGCAGATGCGGCAGGAAGGTCGAGTGAACGATGCGGATGTGCTTCTTGCGCACGATGTCATGCTCGCACTGCGATGCCTTGCCCAGCCAGGCGTCGTCCAGCGCTTCCTTCTGCTGCAGGTAGAAGTCTTCCCCGAAGGCTTCTACCATGGTCTGGCCGACGACCTGGTCGGACGCCTTGCCCAGCCATGACTGGTGCACTGCATTGGCGAACATGTAGCGGTGATCCTGGTCGAGGTGCGCGATCAGGACCGGCAGGTTGTCGGTAATCGTGCGCAGGCGCTCTTCGCTGTCGGCCAGGCGGTCGCGCGATGCCTTCAGTTCTGTGATGTCCTTCATCGCCACGACCGCGCCGAGGGTCTTGCCCTGGGCGCTGCGCAGCGGGCGGCCGCTGGCCAGCAGCGTGTACGGCGCGCGGCCGGCCGGTGCGACGACCATCGCGCCGTCGCGCACGACTTCGCCCTTGAGTGCGCGCACCAGCGGCACGTCGTCCATCGCCATCGGGGTCTGGCCGTCGCCGTGGTACAGCGAGTAGAACAGCGGCCATTCCGATGGCGCGATGGCCTTCAGGTCGTGACCGTGCAGGGCGCGCGCCGTGCGGTTGAACAGCGTCAGGTTGCCGACGGCGTCGCAGGCGACCACGCCAACGTCGATCGACTCGAGCACCGCGTCGATCAGTTCCTGTTTTTCTTCCAGCTGCTGCTGGGTGCGGATGCGCTCCGAGATGTCATTGACGAAGGCGCCGATGTAACGCGCGCCATTCCATTCGTGCGCTGCCACCGTCATCTGGATCGTGATCTGGCGCCCGCTCTGGGTCAGCGCCGGCAGTTCGACGTTCTGGTTCAGGTACGGGCCGGCGCCGGTATCGAGCAAGCTGCGGATATTCGCGTCATGCGCTTCGCGCTGCTGCGCCGGCATGACCAGATCGGACAACTGACGGCCGCGCGCGTACTCGCCCGACCAGCCAAAGATGCGTTCGGCCGACGTGTTCCACGCCACTACGACGCCGTTGCTGTCGGCGCCAATGAAGCCACTGAACGACGAATCGATGATCGTGCGGTTCCAGGCTTCGCTCTCGCGCAGCAGCGCTTCGGCCGCTTCGCGCTGCGTGACTTCGCGCGACAGTTGCTCGACCTTGTCTTCCAGTTCGGCAGTGCGGGCGACGATGCGCGCTTCCAGATCGGTATTGAGCGACTTGAGCGCCTGCTCGGCGAGCATGCGCGCCGTCACGGCCTTGAGGTGATTGATTTCGACTTCGACCAGCCCGGCCAGGTCGGCCAGCACCTGGCGCTGCTCCTGGTTCAGGCGGCGCGGGGCGCGGTCGATAATGCACAGCGTGCCCACGGCTTCGCCATCGCTGTAGACCGGCTGTCCGGCGTAGAAGCGGATGTGCGGTTCGCCGGTGACCAGCGGATTGTCGGCAAAACGGGGATCCTGCGCCGCGTCTTCGATCACGAGCAGCGCGCGCGCCTGCACCGCGTGGCTGCAGAACGACAGCGAGCGCGGGGTTTCCGACATGTCCAGGCCATGGTGCGACTTGAACCACTGCCGCTCGGCATCGATCAGCGACACCAGCGCGATGGGCACGTCGAACGTCATGGCGGCCAGGCGGGTAAAGCGGTCGAAGCGGGTCTCGGCAGGGGTGTCGAGAATCTGCAGTTCGGCCAGCGCGGCAAGGCGGGCCTGTTCAATTAACATTTGGCTGACGATGATAAAACCTCTTCCATGGTCCGGAACGAAGACGACAAGGCAGGACGGCCCTGTCGACACGGCGCCGGGAATTGGGGGAGCCACATGAAATGGTAGCACGCAGTGCCGTGCGGAAACTACACGTTCCGTCCCGTGCGTCGCGTAGCGTTGACGTTTTTTTGACAACTTTTAGCGATACATCGGTACAAAAGCGCGTGGACGAGCCAGGCATGACCCGCAATGGAGGCTGTGTTTACGCGTGTCCGCGACCCCGTGACGCCTGGTTCCTCAGATATCCAGGTGCGAGATCAGCAGCCGGCGTGCATCGATGTCGCCCTGATGGTCAAGGCTGCCCTCCCCTTGCGTGCCAAGGGAAATCCCGACCGACATGATGTCGATGAGAAGCAGTTGCAGGATGCGCGAAATCATCGACAGGAAGCTCGTGCTGTCTTCGCTGTGATCCACCGCGAGGCACACGGAGGCCTTCTTTGCCAGCGGCGAGCGGCTGGCCGTGATCGCAATGATGTCGGCGCCCCGTGCGCGCGCCGTGTCGACTGCCTCGAGCAGCTCGGGCAACTGCCCGCCGGTGGAGATGGCGATCACGACGTCGCCCGGCCCCAGCAAGCCGGCCGCAAGATTGAGCAGGTGTGAATCGCCATAGGATGCCGCCGGAATGCGGAAGCGGAAGAACTTGTGCTGGCCGTCGAGCGCCACGGCGCGCGCATTGCCCAGTGCGTAGAACTCGACCCGGCGCGCGCGCCGCAGCAGCTCGATGGCGCGGTCGATCGCGTGGACGTCGAGCGCATCGCGAAACTTCAGGATCGCGGAGACCGTGTTGTCGATCACCTTGGCCGACAGGTCATGCGTGCTGTCGGTCATGCGCACCTGGCTGTGGCGCACGGGGATCGTGCCGGTCAGGCTGCCGGCGAACTTGAGCTTGAATTCGGCCAGGCCCTGGAAGCCCAGCGAACGGCAAAAGCGGATCACGGTCGGCTGGCTCACGTCGGCCAGGCGCGCGATCTCGGCGATCGGCTCGGACAGCATCTTGCGCGGATGCTCGATCACGAGCGCGGCCACGCGCTGCTCGGCCGGCGAGAGCTCGTGCAGCAGTTGCTGCACACGGTCGGTGAGCGTGTTGGCGCCGCTGCGCCCGCGCAGGTGCTCGGACAGGATCGCCGAGACGCCGTACAGCGCCGGGTTGGGCGTCATGATGATGTAGGTCGGAATCTGGGCGATGTAGTCGCGGAAGCGCCCCTTGGCTTCGAAGCGCGCACGAAATGGCGACTGCGCGAACCAGGCGCCCATGCGCGGCACGATGCCGCCCCCGATAAACATGCCGCCAAACGCGCCCAGCGTCACGGCCAGGTTCGCCGCCGCGCTGCCCAGCATGCCGGCGAAGGTCTCCAGCACCTCGAGGCACAGCGGATCGTGGGCGTCGAGCGCGGCGCTGACGATGTCGGCGGTGCTGCGCGCCGGCGCCGCGACGCCATTGCGCTCGGCCAGCGCTCGGTAGATCAGTTCGATGCCGGGGCCGGAAATCAGGCGCTCGTTCGACACGTGCTGCCATTCGCGCCACGCATGCTGCAGGATCGCGAATTCGCGCTCGTCGCTCGGCGCGAAGTTGACGTGCCCGCCCTCGCTGCCGAGCGTGACGAAACCGTCGATGGTCGGGATCACACCCGAGACGCCAAGGCCCGTGCCCGGCCCCAGCACGCCCGAGACGGCATGCGTCTGCGGCGCGCCGCCGCCGATCTGCAGCAGGTCCTTCGGCTGGAAGCCCGGCAGCGCCATCGCCAGCGCAGTGAAGTCGTTCACGATCAACAGCGTCGACAGGCCCAGCGCGCGGCGCACGGCATCGGTCGAAAACTGCCAGTCGCGGTTGGTCATGCGGATGAAATCGCCGCTGATCGGATTGGCCAGCGCAAAGGCCGCGTGGTGAATGCGCCCGCCCGGATGCTGCTCGAGGTAGGCGTGCAGCAGCGGGATGATGCCGTCGAAGTCGTCGCACAACAGCACGGCGACCTGCCCCAGCACGCCGGGCGCGGTTTCCAGGCCCAGGCGCGCATGGGTGGCACCGATGTCGGCCAGCAGGCGCGGGCCGTCGGCAAAGGCGGCGCGCGGGGGTTTGCTCTTCGGATCAGGGTCTTCTGTCATACCACAAGGATACCATTGACCGAATGACAAAAGAATGAGGTACTGCGAAGGATACGAGCTATCGATGCACTTGGATTCCCACCTCCGTGGGAATGACGTGCCGGGGTAGCGGATTGTTATCCACGGCGATGGCGCGCGCCTTGAAAACCGTCGTTCCCGCAGAGGCGGGAACCCAAGATCTCAAACCGAAGCCACAACAGCAATCAGCGCACGAGCCCCTGTAACAACGCTTTGTGAAACTGTACCGGATCCTGCATCTGCGGCGCGTGCCCCATCTCGGGGAATGTCACCAGCACCGAGCCCGGGATTGCCTTGCGGGTGGTCTCGGCCAGCACCTTGTAGTTGCCCAGTGTTGGGCGCACGTCAGCGGGCGCGGCGTCCTTGCCGATCGCAGTCGTGTCCTTCAAGCCCATCAGCAGGAAGGTCGGCGTTTTGATCAGCGGGAATTCATGCACCACGGGCTGCGTGTAGATCATGTCGTAGATGAGCGCCGAATTCCAGGCCACCACTTCCTTGCCCTTGCCACGGTACATCCCGGCCAGCATCTGCACCCACACTTCGTACTCCGGCTTCCACTGGCCGTTGTAATAGGTCGTGCGCTCGTACTCGCGCACGCGCTCGGCCGACAATTTCAGCTCGCGCTCATACCACTGATCGACACCCAGCGATGGCACGCCCAGGTTCTTCCAGTCTTCCAGGCCGATCGGGTTGATCATCACCAGCTGGTCCGTCAGTTCGGGATACATCAGCGCGTAGCGCGTGGCCAGCATGCCGCCGGTCGAGTGGCCGATGATGATGGCCTTCTTCACGCCGATCGAGGCCAGGAGCTTGCGCGTGTTGTCGGCCAGTTGCTGAAACGTGTACTGGTAATGCTGCGGCTTGGTGGATTTGCAAAAGCCGATCTGGTCGGGCACCACGACGCGGTAGCCCGCGTCGCTCAGTGCCTTCGTGGTGCCCGCCCAGGTCGCGCCGCAGAAGTTCTTGCCGTGCATGAGGACGACGGTGCGGCCATTGGGGCTGGCCGGCTTGACGTCCATATAGGTCATCTGCAGGTCGACGCGCTGCGACGTGAAGCGGTATTGCTGCGTCGGCGCGGGATAGGCGAATTCTTCGAGTTCGGCGCCGTAGACTGGCGCGGCGGCCGATTGCGCCTGCGCCGGGGCCAGCGCGAGGGCGAAACCGAGACCCGCGATGGCGCGGGCGATGTGCGTAAAGACGGGCATGAAGGTAGGCGGGCAGACTGGCAGCCGAAAAGTTAACGGAACGGCCAGTCTACCCGGAACCAGGTCAGTCCTGCGCGATCAGCGCCACCTGTGCGGCGGTTGCGAACCGCACCTTGCCGTCCTTGACCACGGCGGTATTGCCGGTGTACCAGTCGCGCACCGTGGCGCCGTCGTTGAAGACGCCGCCCACCGAAATCGCCACCGGCTGCTGCGTCGACAGGCCCAGCGCGACCACCACGCGGTCGCTCACGCCATTCTGTTCCCACGTGCGCTTGAACGTGTACGGGCTCGAGCCGATCATCTGGTGCTTGCCGGCGCCGACGGCCGGATGCGCAGCGCGGAAGCGCCCCAGGCGCGCCCAGTGCGCGCGGATATCGGCCACGCGGTGCAGGCCACGCTCGGCGTTCGACGCCAGCTCGTCCCAGTTCATGAAAGTGCGCAGGTTGGCGTCGCCCTCGGCGCCATCGAACTTCAGGATGCGCGCCGTTTCGTCGCCGTAGTAGATCTGCGCCGCGCCGGGCGCCAGCAGCAGCTTGTTGGCCGACTCGAACGGCTTCTGGCGCAGCGGATCGAACGGGCTGCTGTCGTCGTGCGAACTGATGTAGTTCAGCACCGAGAAGCCCTTCATATCGCCGTGCAGGATGGTCGAGTATTCCGAGAACACCTGTTCGTACGGACGCTTGGCGTCGCTGCGCAGGCTAAAGCTGATCATGCTGTCGAAGCCCTGGTCCAGGTAGTCGACGAATTCGCCGCCGCCCAGATCGAACTTGCGCGCGTGCTTGATCTCGTAGTTGTAGACCTCGGACACCATCCAGAACGGCTTCTGGTCGAGGCTCTTGGCCGGGTTGGCGCGCTTCCAGTCCGCCAGCGCCAGGCTCGCTTCTTTCTTCAGTTCTTTCCACAGGCCAGGCTCGGTGTGCTTGACGGTGTCGGCGCGGAAGCCGTCGATACCGAACTTGCGCACCCAGTCGGCATGCCATTTCATCAGGTAGTAACGCGGTGCGCGCGGGTAGCCGGTGCGCTTGAAGAAGGCGTCAAGCTCCTTCACCTCGCGCTCGTAGCGACCTTCCTTCTTCCACTTGGCCACCAGGTGCGGCGGCAGGTCGACCGGCTTGTCACTGCCCGTCAAGAAGTCCGGCAGGTTCGCCACCAGCGTGCAATCGACCGTCGTACGCGCATCCTTGTAGGTGCAGGTCGGGCCGGTGCGCACCCACGACGCCGGCCAGACTTTATCCTGCGGCGTGACGGGGCCCGTGTGGTTCATCACCACGTCGAACACGATGCGGATGCCATTCGCGTGCGCCGTGTCGACCAGCGTGCGCAGCTCATCTTCGGTGCCAAACGCAGCGTCGAGCGCCGTGAAGTCCTTCGCCCAGTAGCCGTGGAAGGCGTAGCTCTTGCCAGTGCCTTCATCGGTCGCGCCGTGGATCTGTTCGATCACGGGCGTCAGCCAGATCGCGTTCACGCCCAGGTCGGTGAAATACCCTTCCTTGATCTTGGCCGTGATGCCGGCGATATCGCCGCCCATGAAACCGCGCAGCGGCGCTGCGTCGTCCTTGCGGCCATAGGCCTTGTCGTTGGCCGGGTTGCCGTTGTTGAAGCGGTCCGTCAGCAAAAAGTAGACGGTCGCATTCTCCCAGACGAACGGCTTGGCGGCGGGCGCCGGGCCGGGCAACTGGGCGCTGGCAGAGGCCATCGCACCGAAGGCGAGCAGCATGGCGGAAGCAAGGACGGGTAGTTTCATGCGGGGTTCCTGTGTGGTGAAGGGGTCAGGTGACGACCGTGGGTTCGCTGCGGCCGGTGCGCTGGCGCAGATCGGACAGGCTTTCGGCCAGATCGATCAGGCCTTGCAGCGCGGCCTGCGTGTCGAGGTTGTGGTGCGCCGGATCGGCTTCGTAGCGTTCGAGGTAGACCCGCACGGTGGCGCCTTCGGTGCCGGTGCCGGACAGGCGAAACACGATGCGCGAGCCGTCCGCCATGATGATGCGGATGCCCTGCTTGGTAGAGACCGAGCCGTCGACCGGATCGGTATAGGCAAAGTCGTCGGCCAGCGCGATCTGGTGGCCGGCCAGCGTCTGCCCTGCCAACTCGGGCAGGCGCGCACGCAGCGCGTCCATCATGGCGCCGGCAGCGCCGGCATCCACGGCTTCGTAGTCGTGGCGCGAATAGTAATTGCGGCCAAAGCGCGCCCAGTGCGCCGCCAGCAGCTGTTCGACCGTTTCGCCGCGCACGGCCAGCAGATTGAGCCAGAACAGCACGGCCCACACGCCATCCTTTTCGCGGATGTGGAACGAGCCGGTGCCATAGCTCTCTTCGCCGCACAGCGTGACGAGACCGGCGTCCATCAGGTTGCCGAAGTACTTCCAGCCGGTAGGCGTCTCGAAGCAGGCGATGCCCAGTGCTTCGGCCACGCGGTCGGCCGCCATCGACGTGGGCATCGAACGCGCGATGCCCTTGATGCCGCCCGCGTAACCCGGCGCCACGGTGGCGTTGGCCGCGATGATGGCCAGGCTGTCCGATGGCGTGACGGCGATGCCGCGCCCGACGATCATGTTGCGGTCGCCGTCGCCATCCGAGGCGGCGCCGAAGTCCGGTGCATCGGGCGCAGCCATTGCCGCAATCAGCTCGGCAGCGTTGACGGGATTGGGGTCCGGATGCCCGCCGCCGAAGTCTTCGCTCGGCACGCCGTTGACGACGGTGCCGGCGGGTGCCCCGAGGATGCCTTCGAGGATCGTGGTGGCGTAGGGGCCGGCCACTGCGTGCATCGCGTCAAAGCGCATCCGGAAGCCGCTCGCGAACAGGCCGCGGATCGCGTCGAAATCGAACAGGCCTTTCATCTGCTCGGCGTAGTCGGCCACCGGGTCGATCACCTCGATCTGCATGTTTTCGAGTTGCGTGGTGCCCAGCACATCGAGGTCGACAACCGGCGCGTCGCTGATGCGGTACTGCGTGACCGTCTGCGTGTGCGCGAAGATGGCGTCGGTGATTTTCTCGGGCGCCGGGCCGCCATTGTCGATGTTGTACTTGATGCCGAAGTCGCCGTCCGGGCCGCCCGGGTTGTGGCTGGCCGACAGCACGATGCCGCCCTGCGCACCGTGCTTGCGGATCACGCAGCTCACGGCCGGCGTGGACAGGATGCCGCCCTGCCCCACCAGCACGCGCTCGACGCCGTGCGCGGCCGCCATGCGCAGGATGGTCTGGATTGCGTCGCGGTTGAAATAGCGGCCATCGCCGCCGACGACCAGGTGACGGCAGGCGCCTTCGCCCAGCGTCAGGAAGATCGACTCGACGAAGTTTTCAAGGTAGCCGGGTTGCTGGAACTCGGTCACTTTCTTGCGCAGGCCCGAGGTGCCGGGCCGCTGGCCGGCGAACGGGGTGGTCGCGACGGTCTGGATGGTCATGCTTTACTCCTGTCAATGTAAGCGTTCACAACACCGCCGGACAGCGCCGGACAATGTTGATAAAACGTTACGATACGACAGACGCCGGATTCACGGCGCGCACACGCGTAGCGTGCGCGCCTGGCGCCCCAGCCGTCAGACGGCAGCGCGTACCGGCGCCGCCTTGTCGGTCACCAGGAGGGTCAACAGTGCGGCGATGAGCATGCAAACGCCGCCCAGCACGAGCGTGAGCACCGCGTGACCATCGAACAGATGCTTGGTCACGAAACCCAGCAGCAGGCCGCTGACGATCTGCGGAATCACGACGAAGAAGTTGAACAGGCCCATGAAGTAGCCCATGCGCTTGGCGGGCAGCGAGCCGGCCAGGATCGCGTACGGCATCGTCAGGATCGAGGCCCAGGCAATGCCGATACCGATCATCGGCACCACCAGCATGTTCTTGTCGGTGATGAGGAATACGCTGGCCAGGCTCAGGCCGCCGATGGTCAGGCACGTCGCATGGACGACCTTGCGGCTGGTCATGCGGGCAAACACGGGCAGGATGAACGCGGCCAGTGCCGACACGCCGCTGTACACAGCGAACATGATGCCGACCCAGTTGCCGGCGTCCTGGTAGGCACTCGACTGCGCATCGGTGGTGCCGTAGACGCTGTCGGCAATCGCGGTGCCGGTATAGATCCACATCGCGAACAGCGCGATCCAGGTGAAGAACTGCACGAACGCCAGTTGCACCATCGTGCGTGGCATCTTGGAGAAGCCCCCGAAGATCTCGGCGATGGCCACGCCCACGCTGCGCGAAGCGGCGCGTTCCTTGTTGAACGCTTCCATGTCGGGCGGCGGCAGCTCGTCGGCAGACACCACGGTCCAGGTCACGGCCAGGAAGAACACGAGGCCACCGGCATAGAACGAGTAGCGCACGGTGTCCGGGATCACGCCGCCGATGACGGCGTTCGACACGCCCATGCTTTCAAAGAACGTCGGCAGGAGCGACGCGATGACCGCGCCGCAACCGATGAAGAAGGTCTGCATCGCGTAACCGGCGGTCTGCTGTGAAGGATCGAGCTTGTCGCCGACAAAGGCGCGGAACGGCTCCATCGAGACGTTGATCGCGGCGTCCATCATCCACAGCACGGCCACGGCCATCCACAGCGCAGTGGAATTGGGCATCAGGAACAAGGCAATGGCAGCCAGCACGGCGCCGATGAAGAAGAACGGCCGGCGGCGGCCCCACTTCGGGTGCCAGGTGTTGTCGCTCAGGTAGCCGACGATCGGCTGAATCAGCAAGCCAGTGACGGGCGCAGCGAGCCAGTAGAGGGAAAAGTTTTCGGGGTCGGCGCCAAGGGTGGCGAAGATGCGGCTGGTATTCGCGTTCTGCAGTGCGAAGCCGAACTGGATGCCGAAGAAACCGAAGCTCATGTTCCACAGCTGCCAGAACGACAGGCGTGGTTTGAGCACGGTCGATTGCATATCCATGTGTGTCCCTAATTTGGCCCGCCGAAGGTACGGGTGGTGTTATCTAATCTGTAGCAAAATAACATGGGGGTATCCGAGTGTCAATCGTGTCAATCCCATAGTGCGATCGATATGACAGCTTCGCAGCCAGAAGCAGGTTTGTAGTCAAACAACACCCGGAAAACACCACCGCTGCGCCAAACCGTCAGCCCAAAAACGTCGTTCCCGCGAAGGCGGGAACCCAAGTCCGTCGCGCTGCAGGTAGCAGTGCCGAACTGAGGTTCCCGCCTGCGCGGGAACGACGTGGTAAAGCTGGTGGTAAAGCTCGCGGTAGAACTGATGGTGAAACAATCAGTCCTTGCTACCCTCGCCCTTGCGATGCGGCTTCTTGCCCGGCATCGGCTTGTCGGTCACGCGACGGTCGGCGCCGCTTTTCGTGAACGGCTTCTTGGCGCCGGCGGCAGGCACGGCTGGTGTCTCGCCATCACGCGTGATCGACAGCTGGCGGCCGGCGACCCAGATCGACTTGAGCTGCGTGAACAATTCTGCCGGCATGTCCGATGGCAGGTCGAGCGTCGAGTAATCGTCATAGATCTCGATGCGGCCGATCTGCTTCGACGGGATGTTCGCTTCGTTGGCGATCGCGCCAACGATATTGCCCGGCTTGGCGCCGTGGGCAAAGCCCACTTCGATGCGGAACGTGGCCATGCCTGGCTCAGGGTCGCGCATGACGCGCTCTTTCTTGAAGCCCGGCTCGCGCGCAGGACGCGCTGGGCGCTCTTCCCAGTCACCACGCGGCTCGCGTGGTGCACGCTCGTGACTGCCGCCAAATTCGCGCTGCGATGGCATGCTTTCCGGACGCACGTCGCGGTCAGGCTTGGTCAGCAGCAGCGGCTCGTCGCCACGCGCCATCTTGGCCAGGGCCGCAGCGATGTCGATCGCCGGCACGTTGTCGTCGCGCTCGACGTCTTCGATCAGGGCGCGGAAGACTTCCAGGTTGCCTTCGGCCAGCGTGGCGCGGATCTGGTCCTTGAAGCGCGTCATGCGCACTTCGTTGACGGCCTTGACGGTTGGCAGTTCGAGTGGCGACACCGGCTGGCGGGTCGTGCGCTCGATCAGCTTGAGCAGGCTGCGCTCGCGCGGGGTGATGAACAGGATCGCTTCGCCGCTGCGGCCAGCGCGGCCGGTACGGCCGATGCGGTGGGTGTAGCTCTCAGGGTCCGACGGCACGTCGTAGTTGATGACGTGGCTGATGCGCTCGACGTCCAGGCCGCGCGCGGCAACGTCGGTCGCGACCAGGATGTCGATCTTGCCCTTCTTGAGGTTATCGATCGTGCGCTCGCGCTGCTGCTGGGCGATGTCGCCGTTGATCGCAGCGGCCGAGAAACCACGCGCCTGCAGCTTGGTCGCCAGTTCTTCGGTGCCCAGCTTGGTGCGCGCGAAGATGATCATGCCGTCGAAGGCTTCGGCTTCGAGGATGCGGGTGAGCGCGTCGAGCTTGTGCATGCCGGCCACCAGCCAGTAGCGCTGGCGGATATTGTCGGCGGTGCCGGTCTTGGCCGCGACCGTGATCTCTTGCGGCTCGCGCAGATAGGTCTTGGCGATGCGCTTGATGGCTGGCGGCATGGTGGCCGAGAACAGCGTGGTCTGGCGCGTGGCCGGGGTCTTTTGCAGGATCTGCTCGACGTCGTCGATGAAGCCCATGCGCAGCATTTCATCGGCCTCATCCAGCACGAGGGTGGTCAGCTTCGACAGGTCGAGCGAGCCCTTCTGGATGTGATCGATGACGCGGCCTGGCGTGCCGACGACGACGTGCACGCCGCGGCGCAGCGACGACAGTTGCGGGCCGTAGCTCTGGCCGCCGTAGATCGGCAGCACGTGGAAGCCCTTGATGTGGGCAGCGTAGCTCTGGAAGGCTTCGGCGACCTGAATCGCCAGTTCGCGCGTCGGCGCCAGCACCAGCGCTTGCGGCGCGGTCTGCTTGACGTCGATGTTCGACAGGATTGGCAGTGCGAAGGCGGCGGTTTTACCGGTACCGGTCTGCGCTTGTCCCAGCACGTCGCGCCCTTCCAGCAACAGGGGAATGGTGGCTGCCTGGATCGGCGACGGCGTTTCGTATCCGACGTCTTTCAATGCTTTCAGGACAGGCGCCGAAAGATTGAGGTCGGAAAACGATGGGATTGGGGTGTCTGACATAGAGGAAGTTGCTCTTATTAAGTAAGTACGAATGCGACAGTTTACACCGTTGCTTCGTTGGGGGCGCTAAATACAATGGACCGGGCGGCCGAAACCACAGAATCCGAACAATGAAAAATGCCCTTGCAGGCACACCTGCAAGGGCATTGGCGATCGCGGCAGCGCCCCATTGGGTGGCGCCACCTTCGCTAGATACCGGATTACAGCTTGTAGTTCAGGCCGAACAGCATCTGGCGGCCATACTTGGCGTAGCCGCGCGGACGGTCTTCGGTACCAGCGTAGCTGCGGAAGGCGGTGTCAGTCAGGTTGTTGACCTGGAACAGCACGGACAGACCTTCGACTTGCTTGAAGTCATAACCCAATTGCAGGTCGACTACTTTATCAGCTTTTACGTAAGTCAGCTCGGTTGCACCACCAATTCCGCCGATTTCACCCACAAAATCGCTGCGATAACGCTGGCTGATACGTGCCGAGAAGCCATCTTTCTCGTAATACGCCGTGAAGTTGAACACGCGCTTCGACAGGCCTGGCAGCGGAATCGCGACATTGCCGAAGCGCTGGTCGAGAATCGAGATCTCGCTGTTCGTGAACGACGCGTTGGCGGTGATGCCGAAACCGTCGAGCATCGGGTGGATCATGTCCAGCGGGGTCGATGCCGCAAACTCCAGACCGCGCAGGCTACCGCCCTCGCCGTTACGCGGCTGGGTGATGGTACCGATGTTGGTCAGGGCGCCCTGCAGGTTGAACTCCGAGAAGTCACGCGGCACGGTCACGCTGTAGATGTACGAGGACAGGTCCTTGTAGAAACCAGCCGCCGAGATATAGCCCTTGTTGCCGAAGTACTTTTCGTACGACAGATCGACCTGCTTGGCGCGCCATGGATCGAGCTGCGCATTGCCGCCGTTACCGTACGGGGTGCCGGTGGTCTGGGCAGTCAGGCCCACTTCCAGCGCCGCGTTCAGCTGGTTCAGCTTGGCACGGGCCAGCGTCTTGCCGGCGCCGAAGCGCAGGAATTGCTGGTCAGGCAGGCTCCATGCCAGGTTGATGCTTGGCAGGTAGTCGGTGTACTTCTTGCCGTCGGTCAGTGGCACCAGGTCGGCGAATGGCCAGGCGCGCAGCGTGTTCGCGGTCGAGCTCTGGTCGGTTTCGATGACTTGCATGCCGATATTGCCGCGCAGTGGCATCGACATCAGTTCGGTGTCGATGTTCAGCTTGGCGTAGCCGGTCTTGACCTTCTCTTCGATGGTCCAGTTCTTGGTCGCGCCCCATGGCACCAGCACGGCTGGCGTGAATGGGCCGAAGTTGTTGGCCAGCACGCCGTCGATGTCCCAGCTCAGGCTGTTCTGCAGGCCGTACAGCGCTTGTGAGCTGTTGAGGACGTTGGCGCCGAAGGTGCCGTTGCCGATCTTCGAGAAGCCCGTTTCCAGGTGCGCCTTTTCCTTTTCGCGCTTCGAGTAGTTAAAGCCGACTTCCATGCTGCTGAAGTGCGCGTTGTCGAACTTGCGCTCGATGCTCGTGCGGAACGAGGTCATCTTGTCGGTCATGTTCGGGGCATTGACATAGCCTTCGCCGAACTGGCCGCCAATGGCGATCTGCGACGGATCGTCGTAGGTACCCGACAGGCCCAGCACAGGAATCGTGCCGCCGTTGTAGCTGTAGTTCAGCGTCTGGCGCGCAGCGCGGCCAGCGTTGATCTCGATCAGCTGTTCCTTGTGGTCAGCCTTCGAGCGGCTGATGTCGACGATGCCGACCCAGTCGCCCGTCGTGTAGCGGTTATTCCAGCCGAAGGCGGTCAGCTTGTCGTCGCGCGTCAGGCGGTTGTTGCGCACGACCGGATTGACGTTGTTGGCGGTGCCACTGATCATCGTGCCGTTCACGACCGTCGGGTTCGAGAAACGCACTTCGCCGTCGTCCTTGAGTGGCATTTCGATGCCGCGGCGGATTTCTTCCTGATCGAAACGCGAGTGGTAGACGTCGAAGGTCGAGCTGAAGTTGCGGTTAGGACGCCATTCGAGCACACCCATCAGGCCATCGCGCACCTGGTTGCCGGTCGTAGCGATCGACTTCATGCCCTTTGGCACTTTGACGGTCGAGCCTGGCACGACATTGGTGTCGTCCACCCAGTCCCACGTTTCGAACTGTTCGCCGACGTTCGGCTTGTCCTGGCGTGCGTAACCGATGGCCACACCGATCGTGCGGTTGGCGAACTGGTCGATGTACGACGCGCTGACGCGGCTGCCGGTGTCCGGCGAGCCGGCGCTGACTTCGCCTTTGGAATTCTTTTCACCGCGCACATTGACGGTGACGACGCGTTCGCGCAGCGACAGCGGCTTGATGGTTTGCAGGTCGACCGTGCCCGACAGGCCCTGGCCGATCACGGCGGCATCGCCGGTTTTATACACGGTGACGGCGCTGATCAGTTCGGATGGGTACTGGTCGTATTCGACGGTACGGTCCGAGCTGGTGGTGACTTGTTCGCGGCCGTTGAGCAGCGCGGTCGACAGATCGCCCGAGGTGCCGCGGATGCTGATCGACTGGGCCTGGCCATTGACGCGCTGCGCCGACAGACCTGGCAGACGGGCCAGCGATTCGGCGATCGACACATCCGGCAGCTTGCCGATGTCTTCCGACGAAATGGCTTCGACGATGCCGGTCGATTCGCGCTTGACGGCAATCGCGTCCTCGATGGCGCGGCGGATGCCGGTCACGGTGACGGTAGCGACTGGCACATCGGTTGCGGCGGTGTCAGTCGTCGTGGCGGTTTGCGCCTGCGCGCTGCCGGCCATGATGGTGACAAAGATGGCGCACCCGGCGGCCACTGGGCTCAGCTGGAATGCGGAACGCTTGTTGGCGAAAGTTTTCATGATCTCCTCAGAACGACGTAATTTCCCTAGAGCAGCTTTCAACCGCATGTTCGGGACTTTGTTATGACACGCCTCAACATCAACGCTCGGCGGGATTCTGTATTAAAACTAGATGCACTGTCAACGGGAGTTGGTTTCAAACGAACTCGGGTCATCCGCTGTCACGATATTCAATGAAAACAAGGACTTATTAACTGATGAGCAGCGCACGTGTGGTTTTTAACGCGTGTAGTCGCGCTACAAACGCTCCAAAAAGCAACGGTTTATGCTTGATTGCACCGAATCAGTGCGCAGGATGTAGTAAAACATTCAGGCATTGCAAGAGGGGTTGTAACTTCACTACACGAATTTTGTATTTTTACAACAGGCAAAAAAAATCCCCGGCAGCCTTTCGGCTGTCGGGGATGGCTTGGCGCGGATCGAAGGCTGCTACACAGCCTCGCCGGTCATCAGAACTTGTAGTTGGCGCCGAACTGGTAGGTGCGGCCGTAGTCGACGCGACGGGTGATCGAATCGCTGCTGTTCGTGTACTCCTGGTACGGCGCATTGTTCCAGTTGTTTGCCTGGGCAAACACCGACAAGCCCTTGGCGAAGCCCGACTGGATTTCATACGACAGCTGGAAGTCGACGATGGTCTCGCCCTTCACGAACGTGTACTGCAGCGTGTCCGAGAAGTCGGGCGACTGGCCCAGGAAGTCCGAACGCTTGCGCGCTGCGGCGGCGATCTGGAAGCCGTACTTTTCGTAGTACACGCGCAGATTGCTGACCTTGCGCGACAGGCCCGGCAGCGGGATCGACTGCGCCGACGTCTGCACGTTGCCAAAGCCCAGAGCCGGGATGTCAATGGCCGAGCTGGTGAACGAATGGTTGGCCATGATGCCGAAGCCGTCCAGCCAGTCGCTGACCATGTTCAGCGGAATGTTCACCGCCAGCTCGTAACCCTTGATGCTGCCGCCTTCGCCGTTTTCAGGACGGTTCAGCACACCGACGGTCGAGCCGGCGAAGTCGCCGGTGGTCGGCAGCGGCGTGGTCGAGGTCGTCCATGGCGCGAAGTCGTATTCCGACGGCGTGCGCAGGATGAACGTGTCGAGCTTCTTGTAGAACACGGCCGCGCTGACATAGCCCTTCTTCGCGAAGTACTTTTCGTACGACAGGTCGAACGCCTTGGCCTTGAACGGCTTGAGCCCCGGGTTACCGCCGCCACCGCTGATGAACGGGTTGGTCACGCCGGTGTTCACGCCAAAGCCGATGCCGCCGCGCAGGTCGTCCAGGTTCGGACGCGACAGCACTTGCGCCAGACCCATGCGCAGCACCTGGTCATTCTTCAGGTCGAACGACAGGTTCAGGCTTGGCAGCACGTCCCAGTAGCTGACGCTGTCGACAACGCGCACGGCCGGGCAGGCATCGGCCGTTTCGCCGGTGCAGTTGCCGCTGTTGTAGCCGCCGCCCGTCTGCTTCGTGTGCACGAATTGCGTTCCGACGTTACCGCGGTATTCGAAGCCGAACAGCTCGCCGTTCAGGTCGCCCATCAGGTAAGCGGTCTGGACCGTTTCCTTGACATCCCAGAACTTGGTCAGAATGTCGGCGTTGACCTTGGTGGCCAGCTGGTACACGGTGCCGAGCGAGCCGGACGGATTCCACGACGCGATCGGGATGCCGGTGGTGCCGGCAATGGCAGTGCCCGTGCCCGGCATCGTCTGCGCAGCGAACTGGGCGCCGCCCAGGATTTCGAGACGGCCTTCTTCGCCGCTGCGCGCTTTTTCGCGGTCGGTGAAGTTGTAGCCGAACTGCACGGCCGACATCGGGCCCCACTCCACCGGACGCTTGGCGTTCAGGCGGATCGCCTTGAGCGTGTCTTCGACGTACGGCTGGGCCAGGTAACCGGCTTGCGGCAGGATGTTGGTGGCGGTGCCCGACCAGCCGTTCACGTCGGTCAGTTGCGCGACCGCGCGGTCCGAATAGTTCAGGCCCGTGCGCCAGGCGACGTCGGTGAAATTGCCGCCGTTAAAGCCAGTCCACGAGATCGTGTCCAGCGGATTGGCATTACCCGGCAGGCCGGCGGTGGTTTCATAGCGCGCGCTCAGCTTGGTCGCTTTCGACCACGTGATGTCGGCACTGGTGCTCCAGTCGCCCAGCTTCAGTTCGTTCTTCCAGCCGACCGTCTTCAGGTCGTCTTCCGACGTCTCGACGTGGTTACGCACCACGCCCTTGTAGTTGGTCAGCGTGCCGCTGGTAGCGACACCGTTCTGCACGACGACGTTCTGCAGCACGCCGGCCGGGTCATACAGGCCCGACGTGTTCGAGCCGACCGCACCTTCGAAACCGCTGCGCTTTAAGCCCGTCTCGCCGGCCGAATAGAACAGGTCGAGGGTCGAGCGGAAATCGCGGTTCGGACGGAACTGCAGCGACATGAAGGCGCCGTCACGCTTGTGCGACGTCGATTCGGTGTCGGCGGTAAAGCCCAGCGGCACCAGCACGTTCTGGCCATTGAATGGCAGGGCTGCCGTGTTGCCGCCCCAGGCGTCGAACTTGCGCTGCTCGCCGCCGGTTTCGTCATACGACGTGATGCCCAGCGCAATGCCGAACTTGCGGTCGGCGAACTGGTCGATGTACGAGAACGAGACGCGGTCGCCGCTGCCTTCTTCGGCAGTGCGCACGCCCAGGCGGCTGCGCTTGTAGTTGGCGGCGATGACGCGCTTGCCGAAGTCCAGCGGCTGCACGGTTTTCAGGTCGATCGTCGCGGCCAGGCCCTGGCCGATGACGCTCGCGTCCGGCGTCTTGTAGATCACGACACCGCCCATCAGCTCGGACGGGAACAGGTCGAATTCAGGATTGCGGGCATTGCCGGTCGAGGCCATTTCGCGGCCGTTGAGCAGCGTGCCGTTGAAGCTTGGCGACAGGCCGCGCACCGAGATTTCCGATGCACGTCCCGAACCGCGGCTGCGCTGGGCGGTCACGCCCGGCAGGCGCGCGATCGATTCAGCGACCGACGTGTCCGGCAATTTGCCGATGTCTTCGGCCGAGATCGCTTCAACGATCGAGTTCGAATTGCGCTTGATCGAGATCGCCGCTTCGATACCGGTACGGATACCGGTCACGGTCACTTTCGAGACGGCGCCGTTCGGGAACGCGGTGGGTGCGGCGGCCGGCGCTTCTTCCGGCGTCTGCACCGTGGCGGCGGCCACGGGGGTGTTCGGTGCAACGGGGGTGGCTTCTTCGCTGCCCGAGGCTTGCGCATACGCGTTACCTGCCAGGACCGACAGCAGCACGGCGCAACCGGCGGCGAACGGGTTCAACGGGAATGCAAAAGTGGCTGCAGTACGGCGGCGGGCCTGTGTGGCCCGGGTGGCGGTGGCGTTCATGTGTCTCCTCGGTTTTTCTTAACTGCCCGTTACAGCTCTGTACTAAAACTAGAACCGGAACAGGCAGCAATGTGTGGCGAGGATCATGGCATGCTTTGCACGACAACAACATTGTGCACGTTGTACTTGGGCTACACATTTGCGGGGTTTTCAGCGCCTTAAAAGACTTTCGCACCGAATCTGAAGGCAATCTGAAGGTTGGCCTGTCTTGAGCCTATGTAGTCGGGGTGAAATCGCATCCGCCCCACATGATTGTTGGACAGCAGGGTTTATAGTAACCTTCCATCAACACAACAATTACCGGCCCCGCGTTCCAGCGTCGACATGCAGACCCTGTAGTCCAACTACGTCAGCAGTATCGCGACTGGCACCAGCCCCAGAACCCATGAGACAACTCCTCGCCACCATCGTGCTCGGCAGCGCTTCGCTTGCCGCCTTCGCCCAGGCCCCGGCCATCGACCGCATGGAGCCGCCGTTCTGGTGGGCTGGCATGCACGACAACAAGGTTCAGCTGATGGTCCATGGCGAGGCGATTGGCGATCTGACGCCGACGCTGACCTACCCTGGCGCGCGCATCGCGTCCGTCACGCGCACACCGAACCGAAACTACCTGTTCATCGACCTCGTGCTCGACGCGAAGGTGGCGCCCGGCACGTTCGACATCACGTTCAGCGGCGCCGGCCGCACGACCACGCATGCCTACCGCCTGCTGGCGCGCGATCCGGGTTCCGCCACGCGCCAGGGTTTTTCCAGCAAGGACGCGATCTACCAGATCATGCCGGACCGCTTCGCCAATGGCGACCCGTCCAACGACAACGTCGCCGGCATGCTCGACAAGGCTGACCGCAAGGGCGGCCTGGGTCGCCACGGCGGCGACATCCAGGGCGCGATCAACCACCTCGACTACATCGCGGACATGGGCTTCACGCAGCTGTGGCCGACGCCGCTCATCGAAAACAATATGCCGGGCTACTCGTACCACGGCTATGCAGCCACGGACCTGTACAAGATCGACCCGCGCTATGGCAGCAACGAAGACTTCGTGCGCCTGTCGACCGAAGCGAAGAAGCGCGGCATCGGCATCATCCAGGACGTCGTGCTGTCGCATATCGGTTCGCATCACTGGTGGATGAAGGATGTGCCGGCGCCGGACTGGATCAACTACAACGACAAGTTCGTCCCGACCCAGCACTACCACACGGCGGTGCAGGACCCGTACGGCTCGAAGGAAGATGCCGACAACTTCACGCGCGGCTGGTTCGTCAAGAGCATGCCCGACCTGAACCAGTCCAATCCGCTGCTGGCCAACTACATCATCCAGAACAACATCTGGTGGATCGAATACGCGAAGCTCTCGGGCCTGCGCATCGACACGTTCGGTTATTCGGACAGCGCGTTTTTGTCGGAGTACACGCGCCGCATCATGGCCGAATACCCGAACCTGAACCTGGTCGGCGAAGAGTGGAGCATCAAGGTGCCGGTCGTGGCGCGCTGGCAGCGCGGCAAGGACAACTTCGACGGCTACCGCGCCTACATGCCGAGCATGATGGACTTCCCGGTGGCCGAGGCGATGCGCAACGCGCTGGCGGACAAGAAAGGCGGCAACGTGTTCTCGGACGTGTACGAGACGCTGTCGCTCGACTACCTGTATCCGGAACCGGGCAACCTGGTGCTGTTCGCGGACAACCACGACATGTCGCGCATCTACAGCGTCGCCGGCGAAGACTTCGACAAGTACAAGATGGCGATGGTGTTCATGATGACGGCGCCGCGCATCCCGCAGTTCTACGTGGGCGACGAGCTGCTGTTTACCAGCCCGACGAAAGATCGCGACGATGCCAGCTACCGCATCCCGTTCCCGGGCGGCTGGGCCGGCGACAAGGTCAATGCCTTTACCGGTACGGGCCTGAAGGACAAGCCGCGCGCGGCGCAGGCGTTCGTGCGCAAGCTGGCCAACTGGCGCAAGGGCCAGCCGGTGATCCACAGCGGCCGCATGATGCATTACGGGCCGCAGAACAATACCTACGTCTATTTCCGCTACAACGCGGACAAGAAGGTGCTGGTCGCGTTCAACAACAACGCGAAAGAAATGGCGCTCGATGTCGACCGTTTCCGTGAAATGCTCACGGGCGTGACCAGCGGCGTGGATGTCCTGACCGGCAAGACGTTCGACCTGCGCTCGAAGCTGACCCTGCCCGCTCGTGCTTCGGTGATCCTGGAGCTGGAGGCAGCACGATGATGCGCAGCGCCATCGCACTGGCCGCCCTCCTCGCCTGCGGCGCCGCCCACGCGCAGTTGGATGCCGCCTTGTTCGTGCGCGGCGCGTTCAATGGCTGGGGAACGGCCGATGCGCTGGCGCCCAAGGGCAAGGGCATTTACCAGGCCGACATCGCTGTCGCGCCGGGCAACCACGCCTTCAAACTCGGCAGCAGCGATTGGGCTGCCGAGTGGGTGATCGATCCGGACAAGAGCGTCAATGTGGCGCCCGACACCGCGTACCAGCTCGAACGCTTGTCCGGACCCGAGACGTTCCTGTTCGTGCGCACCTCCGTCACTTACCGCTTCACGCTGGATGCGAGCGATCCGGCCAAACCTGCCCTGAAGGTCACGCGCCTTCCCGATGCCGACCGTGCCAGCGCGCCCGATCCGCATGCGGGCCACGCTGCCGTCGCCACGCAAGCCTGGCCAACGTGGGACGGCAAGACCGAGACGGTGCGCTACTCGACGCCCGATGCGCAGGCGCTGCTCCGCCAGTATGTCCAGTCGAGCACGATGAGCTTGCGCGATCCCGGTCCGCAGCATGTGGCGTATGCCGAGCAGGAAGGCTTGCCGCGCGCCCGCACCGGCAACCTCGCCTTCGACGCGCTGTTCGCGCTGGCCGGCGCCGAGATGCGCCTTAATTCGGTCAGCCAGATCAAGGACGGCAACTACAACGGCGGCAACGCCATCGATTGCGACTGCTTCTCCACCGGAGAAAAGTGGGCGTATGTCTGGACGCGCGACCTGTCGTATGCGGCCGACCTGGGCCTGGCCCTGCTCGACCCGCAGCGTGTGCGCAATTCGCTCGACTTCAAACTCTCGGGCTGGCGCGCCGGCGTCACGCCGGTGGCGCAGATCCCTGCCACGGCGGACGGCCTGCAGATCGTCCAGGACACCGGCAGTGGCGGCAGCTGGCCGGTCAGCACCGACCGCCTGACGTGGGCTTTCGCGGCCGAAGAAACACTGCGCATGCTCCCCGCTGCGGAGCGCGCGGCATTCGCCAGCAAGGCGTTAAAGGCGCTGTCGAACACGCTCGAGATCGACCGCGTGGCGGCATTTGATGCGGCCACGGGCCTGTACACGGGCGAAGAATCGTTCCTCGACTGGCGCGACCAGACCTACGCTGCGTGGATGCCGGGCGACCTGGCGTCGATGGCCAGCTCGAAGGCACTGTCGACCAACGTCGTGATCTTCCAGGCGCTCAAGCTGGCGGCGCAACTGGCGCGCGAACAGCGCGATGCAGCCAGGGCCGCGCGCTACACGCGCTGGGCATTGGCGCTGAAACGCGCGATCAACAAGGAGCTCTGGCTGGCCGAAGAAGGCATGTACAGCAGCCTCACCGCCGGCCATCTGGACGGCGCGCCGCTGCACAAGTTCGACTGGCTCGGCCAGGCGCTGGCGATTGTCAGCGGCGTCGCCGACGACAAACAGACGGCATCGATCCTGGCGCGCTATCCGCATGGTCCGATGGGCGCGCCGGTGATCTGGCCGCAGCAAATTGGCGCGCCGGTGTACCACAACCGCGCCATCTGGCCCTTCGTCACCGCGTACGGCTTGCGCGCTGCGGCGCAGGGCAAGAACGCGGCGGTGGCCGACGCCGCCTACGCAACGCTGATGCGCGGCGCAGCGGTGAACCTGTCGAACATGGAAAACCTCGAGTGGTTGTCGGGCCAGCCGCTGCTGCTCGACGAGAAGACTCCGGCGCTGAGCGGCCCCGTGATCAACTCGCGCCGCCAGTTATGGTCGGTCGGCGGGTATCTGGGCATGGTGATCGACAATGTGTTCGGCGTGACCGTGCAGGACGACGGCATCGCGCTGCGCCCGTTCGTGACGGCCAGGCTGCGGCGAGAAACCTTTGGCGCGACCAACGAGATTGCGCTGCACGACCTGCGCCTGCACGGCAAGCGCATCGACGTGGTGCTGCGCCTGCCACCAGCGGCCGAAGGCGACGGCTATCACCGGGTCGAACGCATTCTGTTGAACGGCAAGCAGGTCAAGGACACGCTGCGCACGGGTGATTTGCAGGCCGAGAATCGCATCGAGATCGTGCTGGGCAAACTCGTCGCCGGTGCGCAGGGCATCCGCCGCGTGCAGGCCAATCCGTATGAAGAATCGTCCGTCACGTTCGGGCCACGCGAACCGGTGATCGAGGCGCTGACGCGTGCATCGTCCGACGCCGTAGAATTGACGATTGGCGCGAACCGGAATGCGGCGGGTGTGACCTACCGCGTCTACCGCGACGGCAAACTGGTGGCCGACAAGCTGCCGGCCGGCGCCTGGACCGACGACAAGGCCGGTGTGGCGTCGTGCTACGCAGTGGAAGCGCGCTTTGCCGACAGCGGCAATGTCAGTCACCACAGCCAGCCGCGCTGCATCGACGGGGTTGCTGGCACAGGCGTCGACATCGGCGTCACCGACCCGCGCGTGACGTCGAACCTGACGCCCACGGCGCCGGATGCGCGCTTTTCACTACCCGCAATCCGCGACTGGGGCCGGCCGCAAGACCGCTTTGCCGTGGACGGGATGCGCGTCGAAAGCGCAGGCGACTACCGGTTTCAGGTGCGCTATCACAATGGTGCGAACCAGGTGAATCTGGGGATCAGCGGCGGCGTAAAGTGGCTGACATTGAAGAATGGCGCTGGCAAGGTTGTGGCCCAGGGCGTGATTCAGTTGCCGCATGCGCCGCTGTTCAAGGGCGCGACGCCCACCGTGTATTCGACGCCGCTGGCCGCGCGCCTGCAGGCCGGCAGCTACCGCCTCGAGATGACGGACTTCTACAATATGAGCTACCTGGAAAGCAACCGCACCTTCACGGGTGCCGGTGGCGCCGAACCGGCGAACCGGTTCGACATCCATGGCGTGCGCTTGCTGCGGGTGAAATAGGCCGGTTCAGGCAGCGGCGTCCGTTGTGGCGGCGGCTGCCTGTGGCGGCGCCAGCAGCAGCTTGAGGCGCCCTTCCAGCACCCGGAACTCGAACGGCGTCGCCATTTTGCTGACTTCGCCATCGACGGCGACCTTCAAGCGCTTGCGCCCGTACAGCGACGGCGTGCGCACGGTCATGCGCTTGAACGAGAACGCCACGACGTCGTCGGCGTTGCCCAGCTTGCCAAGCGCGCCGCGCACAAGCAGGCCCAGCAGACCCAACTTGCCCATCGGCTTGGGCGCCAGCGCCGCCAGCTGGCCATCCTCGACCGCATCGGTCAACTGCTCCATGCCGACCTGCTCCATCTGCAGGCGATTGTTCCCAACGAACAGCGTCGTCGTGCGCAAGCGTTGCTCCTTGCCATCCAGCTCAAGCCGGATCTGCAGGTGGCGATGCGCCCGCAGCGCCATCTTGATGGCCGACAGAAACGCGACCACACGGCTGCGTCCGAACTCGCGCTTGTCGTGCTCGCGCTCTTCGAGCAGTGCCGGGTACAGGCCAACACTCGCATTGACCAGGAAGATCTTGTCGTTGAGCATGCCTACCTGCACCGGCTTGATCTTGCCGCGCAGCAGCGCGTGAACAGCCTCGGCCAGGTCTTCCGGAATCCCGTGGGTGCGCCCGAAATAGTTGAAGGTGCCCTGCGGCAGCACGCCAAACGCGCATCCGGCCAGCACCGCCTGGTGCGCGACCGTGTTGATGGTGCCATCGCCGCCAGCGGCCACCAGCACGCCGCCACTGGCGACGGCCTTGGCCGCCATGTCCTTGGCGATCTGTTCGATGCGCTCAGGCTCGTCCACCACTTCCAGATGGCACACGCGGCCACCGGCGTCCATGACCTCGTTGATCGTGGAGATGCGCATCTCGGTTTCGGAATGACCCGACCCCGCGTTCAGAACAATGAAGAAAGGAGCGTCAGGTAGCAACTCGGTGGCTGGCATCGCAGGGTCGATTCGGTAAGAGTGGTTGATCGAGAATGCAGCCATCGTATCACCGGCATTGACGCCGCTGGGTGCGTTACACAACGCTCGCGTGCAGGGGCCAGGACCGTGAGCGCAGGTTAGGAACCATGAGCAAATTTCATCGTTGGATGAGATAACATCACTTTTATTCAATCGACTGGCTGGTCATAATCGACGGACCGGGCACACACAGGTGTGCTCTCAATCCCGGAGCAGCTGGCTATGATGAATGAAGATTTTACGTTTGCGATCAAGACCGTTCGGTTCGATGAACATTACCGCCCGGCCGACGGCACGCGGATCACGACCAATTTCGCGAACCTGGCCCGGGGAGAACATCGGCAGGACAATCTGCGCAAGGCCTTGAACATGATGGACGCGCGTTTCAATGCGCTGGCCCAGGCGGACAATCCCAGGGGCGATCGTTATGCCCTCGAACTCGATATCGTGTCGGTCGAGATGGCACTGTCGGCCGAAGGCGGTGGTGATGCGTTTCCGCTGATCGAAATCCTGAAAACCACGATCGTCGATCGCGAGACCAACCAGCGCATCGAAGGCATCGCGGGGAATAATTTTTCGTCGTACGTGCGCGATTATGATTTCAGCGTCCTGCTGTCGGATCACAACAAGGATCGACAGGAATTTGGCGTCCCGGATAACTTCGGCGACCTGCACGGAAAGCTCTTCCAGTGCTTCATTGCGTCGGCCGCCTACAAGCAACATTTCGGCAAGCCGCCGGTGATCTGCCTGAGTATTTCAACCAACAAGACGTACCACCGCGCCGACCATCAACATCCTGTACTGGGCGTCGAATACGTCCAGGATGAACCTTCCCTGACCGACCAATACTTCAGCAAGATGGGATTGAAGGTGCGCTACTTCATGCCGCCCAATAGCGTTGCGCCACTGGCCTTCTATTTCGTCGGCGATCTGCTGGGCGACTACACCGATCTGGAACTGACAGGCACGGTCAGCACGATGGAGGCGTTTCAGAAGATTCTACCGGCCCGAAATCTATAACGCCAATGCTTCGGCGGCTAAACACTTTCAGCCAAAATTGAAACACCAGGATTATTCACTGACGCAGATCGTGTACGACCGGGAAGAGCGCAGCCAGCTCGCCGTCAAGCAGGGGAAATTTGCTGAAGAACATTTCATCAAGCCATACCAGCCAATCCTCGAGCGCTGGGCAGCCAGCTACACCTTCTAAAGACCAAACACGCAAAGCGATCTGACATGAAAAAATTATTGCCCACTTCAACCGCCGGTAGCCTGCCGAAACCCGCCTGGCTCGCAGAACCAGAGACCCTTTGGTCGCCCTGGAAATTACAGAACGAGGAACTGGTTGAGGGCAAACAGGATGCATTGCGCCTGTCACTCGAAGACCAGCAACAGACAGGCATCGATATCGTCAGCGATGGCGAGCAGACGCGCCAGCATTTCGTCACGACCTTCATTGAACACCTGAGCGGTGTCGATTTCGAGAAGCGCGAGACGGTCAGGATCCGCAATCGTTACGATGCCAGCGTACCGACCGTGGTTGGCGCCGTCAGCCGTCCGAAGCCGGTATTCGTCGACGATGCCAAATTCTTGCGCCAGCAAACGGACAAGCCGATCAAATGGGCCCTGCCCGGTCCGATGACCATGATCGACACGCTCTACGACAGCCACTACAAAAGCCGTGAAAAGCTGGCCTGGGAATTCGCAAAAATCCTGAACCAGGAAGCGCGCGAGCTGGAAGCCGCCGGTGTCGACATCATCCAGTTCGACGAACCGGCGTTCAATGTGTTTTTCGATGAAGTGAACGATTGGGGCATCGCCACGCTGGAACGGGCAATCGAAGGCCTAAAATGCGAAACGGCAGTTCACATTTGCTACGGCTACGGCATCAAAGCCAATACGGACTGGAAAAAGACGCTGGGATCGGAGTGGCGCCAGTACGAATCCATCTTCCCGCAGCTGCAAAAATCGAACATCGATATCGTCTCGCTGGAATGCCACAACTCGCATGTCCCAATGGATCTGCTGGAACTCATTCGCGGCAAAAAAGTGATGGTCGGTGCGATTGACGTGGCGAGCAATATCATTGAAACGCCGGAAGAAGTTGCCAATACCTTGCGCAAGGCGCTGAAGTTCGTTGACGCCGACAAGCTGTGCCCTTGCACCAATTGCGGAATGGCGCCGTTGTCGCGGCACGTCGCAAAAGCCAAGCTTGCTGCGCTGAACGCAGGCGCAGAGATCATTCGGCGGGAACTGTCAGCCTGATCCAGATGACGTTGCAGGGCCATGCAGGCCGAGTGTAGACAGTGCATTCCTACACTCGCGCCAGCTTCGGGACTATTCTTGCGCTGAAGGTAACTGCCTATCATGAGGCTATATTTCATGAGGAGGAGATCAGCATGGCACTGCAAAATGAAAACAATGACGTCAACGCACATCGTGATCAGCAGCGTATGGGTGACGGCACAGGCAACGACGACATCGCAGGCGAGCCGGCCGCAACTGAAGACGACCAGCAGGCAGCGATGCCACCAAGTGAGACTGACGACGACCAGTACGACCAGGGGACTGTGAAGCGCGAAAGCTGAGCGTCGTCATTCAGGGGTATCCATGACAGAGATGCCCGTTTATCAGCAAAGTTCTCCCACCTGTTGAACTGAAGAACGTCTGCGCCACGCGCGGCGCAGACTGCACGTTTACATATTGATGGCGCGGACCAGTCGCACGCCCCAATCCTCATCAGGATTGGTGGTGCCGTCGCCAAGTCGCTCCTGCATCACTGCAACGCCGAGGTCCCGTCGCTTGGGTAAACGCTCGCGTTGTGCGGCATCCAGAGCAGCGCTGATCTCGGAAAACGACAGATCGGTGCAATACACGGGCGCGCCCGGTTGCTGGCGCCACGAGTCCACCAGCGAGCCGGCGTCGAAGGCGTCCAGACCAGTATCGTTAACCAGCGACATGGCGATCTTGCGATCGTGATCACGATCTGCAGCGACCGGAATAGCAATGCGGTCGGATGCGCCTTCCGGCTTTGCCTTGTTGGCCAGAGAGGCTGAACCGATTGCATTCCATGCTTTTGCAATCGGGCGGCCAAGTTGCCCGGTAACCCACACACTCTCCACCTGCCCTTCCTCGATGGCGCCGATCTTATCGTCGCGGAAAGGATAATAGTTGGAGGTGTCGATCACCACCGTGTCATCCGGCAGATCCGCGACCAGCGATGCGATACCAGGGATACGGTTAAGGGGGATGGATAAAATGACGGCATCCACCTCCTTCAACGCGTCTTCGGTCGTCACAGCGCGTGCCCCAGACGCGAGAAGTTCCTTGTCAATCGTTTCAGGGCCGCGCGAATTGGCGACCTTCACGTCATGCCCAGCCTGGCTCAAGCGGACGAGCAGTGTTTTGCCGATGTTTCCTGTTCCCAAAATGCCGATTTTCATAGTGCTTCCTTTTGACGTTGTCTGTGCTGTCATAATATGGACCAACTTCTTTAACGACAAGAACCCACCAAAAAGTGGGATACACACCAAAAGGTAAGTGCATGACGACTCGTGACTGGAAATGTGACGATCCAAAACAGCAGCTCGTGTGGGCCGCCGCGACAGGTGAGGCGCTGCGCGTGCTTGAGGGGAAATGGAAGATCGTAATCATCTTCCAGCTGTTTGCAGCGAGACAGCCGCTTCGATTCTCGGAGCTGGAGCGCCGTGTGGAAGGCGTCAATCAAAAAATGTTGATCCAGCAGCTTAAAGAACTGGAAAAAGATGAAATCGTGATACGGAAGATTTATCCGCAGGTGCCACCGAAAGTGGAATATGCATTAAGCGAGATAGGACTGGCGCTCGGCCCATCGATCGAATGCCTGATCGACTGGACATTCATGCGTCGAGAAATTCTTCATACCGACTCGATAGCGTGAACGGACAATACAAGTGATCCCTGCGACCATGTTCGAGGGACTATTTTTGAGACGGACAGAATATGAGCAAACAGCACTCCGAGATCAGCAAATTTTTGAGCTTCGTATTACGGCACCAGCCAGACGCAATCGGCATCACGCTTGACCGAGAAGGGTGGACCGACATTGGCGCGTTGATCGACGCCGCCGCCAATGATAGCAAACACCTTGACCGTGACATGATTCAAGCCGTAGTGGCAAGCAGCGACAAGAAACGGTTCGCAATTTCTGATGATGGTATGCGTATCCGCGCCGTGCAGGGACACTCCACTGAGACCGTCGACATTAACTATGTCGCGCGGTTGCCCCCGGAATTTCTTTACCATGGCACCGCCACGCGTTTTATGGAGTCGATCCAAAAAGACGGACTGTTACCCGGCTCCCGGCAATACGTCCATCTATCGCAAGACGAAGAAACCGCGCGCGCAGTTGGCCAGAGACATGGCAAACCGATGGTACTGGAGCTCAAAGCCCTGCTTATGCATGAACAAGGCTTCAAATTTTTCCAGGCAGAAAATGGTGTTTGGCTTTCGCCACACGTGCCAATAATATTTATAACTGAAAAGACGTATTAACCAAGAAGCCACTTGAATTTTCAGAGAATCTCGAAACTTAATCGAAACCAGCGCGAACAGGGTCATACGAGAGATCATGATATTCACGATACTTCGGAACGTCTGCTCTCGGCCCTGCATTAAACCACGTTAGCATGCAGCCTTGAAAAATACGCGAGTGTACCCGTAAATCTGTGGTGCGGAAAACAGATACTTGTTTCTAGTCGTCCGGACGGTAGCTCCTGGTCTGTACCTTGCCGCGATTGATCTTACGAACGATGTGGTCGGCGAGAGTTCTCATCTGGTTGTGCGATAGTCGCTACGGCGGACGTCGCAACTTGGTTCGTTGCTTGTTTTATACGAACCCCGGTCCTTGAAGTAAAGCTGGTAGTATTTTCCCTCCAGTTGTACAAAGTGAAAGTCGCAGTGCGCTTCGATGGTGACGCCTTGATACTTGAAAGACTCAAGCTGGGCGCGCCATGATTCAAAGGGTGGCTTGATGAGATCCGAACGCAGTTCATCCACAAATGCCTTTTTCGGGTCGACTTTGACATCTCCTATTGGCTCACCCACCAGCATGCTAATCAAGTACAGTTCATTAGCCGCATGCCGCGATAAATAATAGTTAATCGTGCTATCCACACCCTGTCTAGTAAGAGGGCTGGCCATGTCTAGTTCGTGGATCTCGTCGCCAATTTTTACCCGCGTCAGCTTGGCCTTAATTGGCAAACCGTATGGCCGTTCGGCATCGCGGTATTCAAAGCCATACTTCACGAAAGCGGCATTCATCTCTCGCGTAGTTGAAGCGCTTGCACTACCGGTGACAGTCAGCGAAGCAAGAGCCAAGGCCATGGCTAACATTGGATAACTGCGCAGTGTTTTAGAGGCTTGAGACATTGTTTCCTAACGCCGGCACCGGCCGGCTGAGAGCACCATTTGGCACTTTATCCTATTTTTTTGTGACCGTCTGTAGGGCATACCGCCTCTAGCCGCACAACTTGCGAACTTCTGGCTTCGACCCAAAGCAGACGTACTACCCACTCAAAACAAGTCAATCGATATGAACAATCCTACAGTCGGGACCAGGTGGCTTAACCCCGCGGTTCTGGAGTTGCCTGATGACCTCTTCAGTACACTGCCCCCATAGCGCGAACTTCATTGCATCCATACCGTCGTCCTTGCGCACATAGCATGCATCGGCGCCTTTCTCTAAAAGCAACAGAGCAACTCCACTTCCACTCTTTTTACCTTTTGAGCACGCATTCATAAGGGGTGTCATCATGTTTTTATCCAGGATGTTTAACTCTGCGCCAGCTTCAATAAGGTACTCCGCAACCTTCTTTGATCCTCCGTCAGCCGCCGCATGAAGTGCCGTGCGCCCCTCAAAAGCATCATGCTCGGTTACCGACGCTCCTTCCTCCACGGCGGCTTTTGCAGCCTTGAGGTTGCCTCTTTCGGATGCTGATATGAGGCGGCTGAGAGGGTTTGCCTGGTACTTGGCTATAACTTTGCGTCGCTCTTTTTTATCGTTCATCAGCAATCTCTTCAAAATTTGTAGAAGGTGGACGACCGCTTCTGGCCGGTTGCCGACGTTAGGTAGAGTCCGCTTATGCACCAAAGAGCAAGTACGGGGATATGTATCAAACCTTTAGTCGCAGACGCACAATCGGAACGTCTTCCTTATGGTGAAGGTCTTCATCCAAGTCTCTCGCTTGTATTACAGCATCCAATTCTTGTTCTGCAGCTTTTAGCCGATCCAGGATCGCGCTCATTGCATCTTGCAATTCTGCGCTCGAATTCTTTAGCCATAAGTCGCGGAGTTGCGCCCGACAGCCAGATAAAGCCGCCATCTCATTCTGAAGATCTATTTGCTGTTTAGTAAATTCGTTCATATTCGTCTCGATGCAATAAAGTTTGTGAGGTCCGCTTATCGCCGAACCCGGCCATTCACGTCAGCTTAGCAGTTTGCCTGGCTTGAAAAAGCACTGACTGTCACGACGGGCCGGTACCGACCCAGCCGTGTGAGGGTCAGGTCTGACATTCAGACACGAGCTCAACAAAAAGTCTATCTGTGACCGGCTTTGTGAAGGCACCAAGGAAGAGTCCGGGTCCGAATGTCAGACCTGACCCTCGCATCGTGAAAAAGCACTGACTGTCACGACAGGCCGCTACCGACCCAAAGCAGATGTAGTCCCGCAACCCGTTTTAGATACTAAGAACGAACCTACTGTAATTCCAAGCTAGTGTACTTGCCATTACTAGTGTTGAACATACTCGCTCGGAGTTCATCTGTTCGCCGGTCGGTGCGGTCGGTGCGGTCGATCATGCAATCCAACGGCTCTGCTGGACTCGCCCATTTGCAATCGGCATCTCGCAGAGAAATCCAGATGCGCTGCGCGTTTTTCAGCTTCTCGCGGTCTTTTTGTTCAAGCTGAGTCATCAGGCTTTTGTAGGCCTTATTCAGCTTGTCATTTGCAGTTGCAAGCTCAGCTGGACGAGTGTCGCCATTTACGGCCCATACGGGGTTGAGGAGCAATTGGCCGCTGACCAAGAGTAAGATTGGCAATCCCTGCCTGAACATAGCTGCTCCGTTAGAGAAACTCATGATTAATCGCGGCCCTCGATGACGCTGACCGCATGGACGTCCGCTTCTGGCCGAAATCAGCCGGTCACTGTCAGGCCAGTACTGACTCAATGCGTACCTCCGACTCATGCTAGCACTGTGGGCCGTGCAGCCTAAGGGACTGTACGTGGATTTGATTGGATTCGGTAAGACAAAACCCGTCCGCAACTGGTTCAAGATTTACGTGCTCTACAACGACCGTAACATTATCGCTAGCCTTGGCACCGGCCACTCTGAAGCCGCTTGGTTCAAGGCCAATAACTTTTACTACAATTTTCCCACGCGGTGACTGCAAGAAAAGTTCGTCGCCCACATGGACTTCGCCGCTGCCAACTTTACCAAAGAACATAACAGATCGTCCTGCGATCAAGAGCGCGTCGACTACAGCAAATTGGAAGGTCATGTCGTCTGAATTGGCGAATTATGTAGCGCTCTTCTGTTTATGAGTGGCAGTATTTAGCGCCTTAGAGATAGTCCGCTTCTGGCCGACCCCAGACGTTAAGATCATCGTAGCATTTTGCCAAGATCGAAATGCTACTGATGACCAGTTTCTACCCGAGAAGCACATGCAACTGCATCAACAGCATCCCTTATCCGCCCGGCGCGTCATCAGCCGTCGGCCAGTGATCGGGATCCTGCAGCAGCTGGTACATCACGTAGGCATCGATATAGCCCAGACGCTTGTGGCGAAACGCCTTGGGCAGCGTGCCGACAATGGAAAACCCGAGCTTCTTCCACAGACCGATGGCCGGCCCATTGGTGCTGACCACATGGTTGAATTGCATCGCCAGATAGCCGCGGCTGCGCGCTTCATTCAAGCTGTGCTGCCCCATCGCGCGGCCCACTCCCGCCCCCTGCGCCGCCGGGTTGACCATGTACGAGGCATTGGCCACGTGGTGGCCGCGACCGACCTGGTTCGGCACCAACCGGTACATGCCCAGCACGCGGCCGCCCGGGCTCACCGCGACAAAACTGCCCACGCCCTCGCCCAGCCAGTAGTGGTAACCGGCTTCGCGGGACGTCGCCGTGCTGAAAACATAGGTTTCACCCGCCTCGATATGGGCACAAAAAATAGCCCAGATCGACTCGAAGTCGGATTCGAGCGCAGGACGGATAACAAGGTCTTTCACAACAATCTACGGGAGTGCCAGGACAGGGCGGTCCGCTATTTTGCCTGAAAAACCACGAATTATCACGCGCTATATTGACAGTTTAGCCACGGCCGAGGCGGAAGTCGGCGCTGCCTGGCCGGCCCTGCAGATGCAGGCGGCTGGCGGCCGCCGGCGCTTCGGCCACGACCTGGCCGCGCCGTAACACGAAGCGGCGCGGGGCGCGCAGGCGGATCGCTTCCACCGTCGAGCCAGCGTCGAGGATCACCAGGTCGGCGTGGCAGCCCAGTGCCAGGCCGTAGCCTTCCAGGCCAAGGATGCGCGCAGGCGTTTCGGTGATGGCGGTAAAGCACGACTGCATCGCTTCGAGTCCCGTCATCTGCGCCACGTGCAGGCCCATGTGCGCCACCTCGAGCATGTCGCCCGAACCCATCCCGTACCACGGGTCGAGCACGCAATCATGGCCGAAGGCGACGTCGACGCCCGCTGCCATCAGCTCGGGCACGCGCGTCATGCCGCGCCGCTTCGGGTAGGTGTCGTTGCGGCCTTGCAGCGTAATGTTGATGAGTGGATTGGCAATCGCTGCCACGCCGCTCTCCGCGATCAGCGGGATCAGCTTGCTCACGTAATAATTGTCCATCGAATGCATCGACGTCAGGTGCGAGCCGGCCACCCTGCCCTGCAGCCCCAGGCGCTGCGTTTCATATGCCAGGGTTTCGATATGGCGCGACATCGGGTCGTCGCTCTCGTCGCAGTGCATGTCCACGCGCAGGCCCCGCTCAGCCGCGAATTCGCACAGCAGGCGGACGGATTCGGCGCCCTGCGCCATCGTGCGCTCGAAGTGAGGAATGCCGCCCACGACATCGACGCCCATGTGGATCGAACGCTTCAGATTCTCGAACGCGTTGGCGCTGCGCAGCAGGCCGTCTTGCGGGAACGCGACCAGTTGCAGGTCGAGATACGGCGCGACGCGGCGCTTGACTTCCAGCAGCGCCTCGACCGCCAGCAGCCGGTCGTCGCAGACGTCCACGTGGGTGCGGATCGCCAGCAGGCCGCGCGCCACCGCCCAGTCGCAATAACGCAACGCGCGCTCGATCAGCGCATCCTGGCTCAGCTGCGGTTTCAGCTCGCCCCACAGCGCGATGCCTTCCAGCAAGGTGCCGCTCTGGTTGACGCGCGGCAGGCCGTAGCTCAGCGTGGCATCCATATGGAAGTGTGCATCGACGAACGGCGGGCTGACCAGGTCGCCTGCGGCGTCGATCTCGCGCACGCCCCGTGCTGCCAGTTGCGGCGCCAGCGCCGCGATGCGGCCGTCCAGAATGCCGATGTCGATGCCGGTGCGGCCATCGGGCAGCGTGGTATTGCGGATCACGAGGTCCATGGTGACTCCATTGAATGGTTGTCCGATTGTAGCAACTGTGGCACAACCGTATGGCAATGCTGCAACGCAATATCATCCGCACCGAATAAGCGACCAACGTTCATTGCACCGGCCAACAATCGTGGGTACACTGACTTTATTGCAGCGCGCCATACTTGATAGATAGGAAACTTCATGACCTCACTCTCCGAGCAGTTGTCCGCAGCACCCAACAATTACCTGACTGCACCGATGAACGCTCAGCTCACGGTGCTCAATGCACTGGTCACCCAGGCAATCGACAGCGCCAGCCGTATCACGGCGCTCAATCTGACCACGTCCCAGGAAGTCCTCGAGCGCTCGGCGCAGACCGCCCGCCAGTTGATCGGCGCACGCGATGCGCGTGACCTCGCCGTGCTGCGCAGCCATGCCGAAGAACAGGTGCACAGTCTGTTCGCGTATAGCCGCGAATTGCTCGGTATCGCTGTCGGCGCCCAGCCATTCCTGCTGCGCAGCGCAACGCCCGCACCTGCACCCGCACCTGCAACAGTAACGGTGCCGATCGCCGAGATGGCGCCGGTCGCCGACATGGCGCAGGCCGTCGTCGATGCCGGCAAAGCCACCGCCGACACCGTGCAGGCAGCAGCCGAGCGCACGATCGATGCGGTTGCAGCGGCGCCAACGCCAGAACCCGTCGCCGTCGCCCCGGCGCCGGTTGCCGAAGCGCCCGAGCCGGAAGTCGACGCAGCGCCACAGGCAGAATCAGCGCCCCAGCCTGCCCCGACCATCGAGACGGTGACCAGCGTGCTGCAGGAACCAGCACCCGATGACGCGGCGCTCGATGTGCTGTCCAGCCCTGCGGCGGCCAAGCCAACGCCGATCGCCCAGGCTGCCGGCAACGGCGCCGTCATGGCGGCAACGCCACCGGCGCCAGCGGCCGCGCCAATCGAGCGGCGCGACCCGGACGCCCCTGCCACGGCGGCCACGCCACGCCGGCGCCGCAAGTAGTAACAGGGCTGGCGCTATCGCCAGAGCGCAGCAAACGACAGCCTCAACCACGGTGCCGCGCTGCGCCAACTAGGCAAAACGACTACACTAGCGGGCTCTGGCCCGCTTTTTTTTCGGGCGCAACCGCAAGGAATTCGAATGAGTTTGTCCAGGCTGATCGGCGGCTTCGTGCGCCGTCATTGGCAATCCTATGCCTCGTCGGCCGTGATGCTCGTCGGCGTCGCGATCTGTACGGTTCTCATCCCCCGCAAGGTCGGCGCACTGGTCGACGCACTCGCCAACAACCGCCTCGGCGAGCAGGACCTCCTGCTCGGTATCGCCCAGGTTCTCGGCCTGGGCGTGGCCATCTATGTGCTGCGCGTGTGCTGGCGCATCCGCCTGTATTCGGCTGCCTACCAGCTCGGCGTCGAGCTGCGCACGCGTCTGTATGCGCGCCTGGCCGCGCAAGGCCCCGCCTTCTATCAGCGCCAGCGCACCGGCGACCTGATGGCGCTGGCCACCAACGACATCGACGCCATCGAGATGGCTGCCGGCGAAGCCCTGCTGGCCGCGTTCGACGGCACGCTCACGCTGGTGATGGTCCTTGGGATCATGACGCTGGGCGTCGACTGGCGCCTGGCGCTGGTTGCGCTACTGCCGTTCCCGCTGATGGGACTCGCGTTCTGGTACATCTCGACCCACATCCAGAAGGCCGAGGGGGATGCGCTTAAAGGTTTCTCGAAGCTGAACGACCATGTGCAAGAGTCGCTGTCGGGCGTGCGCACGCTGCGCGCCCTGGGCCTCGAAGCGCGCAGCAGCACCCAGTTCGGTGTGCTGACGGCCAATGCGGCCGAGGCCAGCCTCACCGCGCAGAAATGGGAAGCGGCCTACGAGCCGGCCGTTGGCCTGGCGCTGACTGCCGCCACCGGCCTGACGCTGGGCCTGGGCGGCTACCTGGTCTGGCAGAACGAGCTGACGGTCGGCGCGCTGACCAGCTTCACGATGTACCTGGGCCAGCTGATCTGGCCCATGTTCGCCGCCGGCTGGGTGGTCACGCTGATCGAACGGGGCCGCGCAGGCATGGCGCGCCTGCAGCCGCTGCTCGAGGCGCCGCTGTCGGTCGAAGATGCCGGCACGATCGACCAGGTGGGCCAGGGCCCGCTGGTGCTCGATGGCGTCACGTTCACGTATGGCATAAACGGCGCTGGCCAAGACGGCGCGGCTGCTGACGACACGGCGCAGGCGCCCGCCCTCTCCGGCGTGTCCGTCACGCTCGAACCCGGCCAGACGCTGGGCCTCGTCGGCCCGACCGGCTCGGGCAAATCGACGCTGCTGCGCGTGCTGCTGCGCCAGGCGACGCCGCAACAAGGCCAGGTGCGCTGGGCCGGGCAGCCGCTCGACGCCTATCGCCTGAGCGCCCTGCGCAGCGCCACCAGCTGGGTGCCGCAAGAGTCGTTTTTGTTCTCTTCCACGATTGCCGAGAACATCGCGCTGGCCCGGCCTGACGCCACGCGCGCCGAGATCGAAGGCGCGGCGCGCATGGCCGCCATCCACGACGACATCCTGCGCTTCCCGTATGGCTACGACACCCCGGTTGGCGAAAAAGGCATCACGCTCTCGGGCGGCCAGCGCCAGCGCGTGGCGATTGCGCGTGCGCTGCTGGCCGACAATCCGCTGCTGCTGCTCGACGACGCGCTGTCGGCAGTGGACACCGGCACCGAAACACGCATCCTCGAACACCTGGCCGAACTGCGCCGGGCGCGGCCCGAGCGCGCCGCCATCATCGCCAGCCACCGCCTGTCGGCCGTGGTCGGGGCCGACCATATCGTGGTGCTGCGCGCCGGGCGCGTGATCGAAGCCGGCACGCACGACGAACTCTTGCTGCTGGACGGCTGGTACGCCAGCCAGTGGCGCTATCAACAACTGGAGGCCAGCCTTGACGCAACCTGAAGCAACGCTGGACACAGCCGACGCATCCACCACCACCACGCCGCCGCCCTCGACCGATAACAGCCTGGAACGCGGCGTCATGCGCGACCAGGCCAAGCTGGCCACGCGCCTGCTGCGCCGCGCCGCCGCGCCCGAACAGCGCCACCTGATCATCGCCACGCTGTGGCTGATCCTGGCGGCGGCCTTCGAAGTGGTCGGCCCGCTGCTGGGCAAGGCGCTGATCGACGACCACCTGCTCCCGCGCAATCTCGACTGGCCGCAGATGGCCCTGCTGCTGGGTGGCCTGGTGGTCACCGGCTGGGTCTCAAGCTGGGTGCGCTACCTGCAGCTGATCCGCCTGTCCGGCGTGGCGATGCGCTCGGTGCAGCGCCTGCGCGAATGGGTCTATGGCCACGTGCTGCGCCTGCCGATGGCATTCTTCGACCGCGCCATCACCGGTCAGCTGGTCAGCCGCGTGACGAACGACACCGAGGCCGTCAAGACGCTCTACATCCAGGTGTTGTACGTCATGCTCGACAATTCGATCGTCCTGATCGGCACGATGGTCGCGATGGCATGGCTCGACTGGCGCCTGATGCTGATCGTGCTGTTGCTGGTGCCTGCCGTGGTCGGCATCGTCTGGCTGTATCAGCGCCTGTCGGCGCCGGCCGTTACCCGTGCGCGCGCGCTGCGCAGCGACATCAATGCGCAGATGGCCGAGTCGATCGGCGGCATGACCGTGCTCCAGGCCAGCAATGCCGAGTTGCGCTTCGGCGAACGCTTCCTGGTCACCAACCGCACCCACTACACGGCGCGCCTGGCCGAACTGCGCGCCAACGCCTTCCTGTTGCGCCCTGCGCTGGACCTGCTCAACGTGGCGCTGCTGGCACTGGTGATCTTCGCATTTGGCCAGCGCGAGATCGGCGCGGTCGAAGTGGGCGTGCTGTACGCGTTCGTCAGCTACATCGCGCGCGTCGTCGAGCCGCTCATCCAGATCACGATGCAGTTCAGCGGCCTGCAGCAGGCGGTGGTCGCAGCCGCGCGCGTCAACACGCTGCTCGACGAAGCCGGCGCGCCCGAACATGACGTGGACCGCATCCATGGTCAGAATGCGTTCTCGCCCGATGCACCGGCAGTGAGCGTGCGCAATGTCGAATTTGCGTACGTGCCCGGCCAGCCGGTGCTGCACGACCTGTCGCTGGACGTTCCGCAAGGCGCGTTCTTCGGCATCGTCGGCCACACGGGCAGCGGCAAGTCGACGCTGCTGTCGCTGCTGCTGCGCTACTACGTCGTCGAACAGGGCAGCATCGAGATCGGCGGCGTGCCGCTGGCGAAGATCGGCAACGAGCGCTTCCGCAACGAAGTGGGCCTGGTGCCGCAAGACCCGTTCATCCTGGCCGCCAGCGCGCGCGAAAACATCGACATGGGCCGCGGCCTGCCGCTCGAACGCCTGATGGATGCGGCGCGCGCGGCGCATGCGCACGATTTCATCAGCGCGCTCGAACAGGGTTACGACACGCAGCTGGGCGAAGGCGGCTCGCGCCTGTCGTCGGGCCAGAAGCAGCTGATCGCCATTGCCCGCGCGCTGGCGGGCGAGCCGCGCATCCTGCTGCTCGACGAAGCGACGTCGCGCATCGACAGCGCCACCGAACAGGTGGTGCAACAGGCACTCGAAGAACTGCGCGGCAAGGTGACCATTATCGCCATCGCGCACCGCCTGTCGACGATCCGCGACGCCGACCGCATCATCGTGCTCAACCACGGCCGGATCACCGAAGCCGGGCCGCACGAAGAACTGATGCGCATCGAGGGCGGCCTGTACCAGCGCCTGTACCTGCTGCAGCAGATCGCCCTCTAGGCCGGTAGGCACCGACTGTGCGGCCGATTTGCCCGCCCCGGCTTATGATGACGGTTCATCATCACTGCACGCGATCATGACCTTACAACCGGCTGCAGTTCCGTCGTTCAACCAGCCGGGCCGCATGGCCCGGCGGCTGCGCGAGCGCGACTGGAGCGTCTCGACGCTGGGGCCGCGCGCCACATGGCCGCACAGCCTGAACCTGGCCCTGAACATCTGCCTCGACTCGCATTTCCCGATCGCGATCTGGTGGGGGCCTGACCTGATCCAGTTCTACAACGACGCCTACCAGCCGATCATCGGCGACGACAAGGACGTCACGGGCTTTGGCGGGCCGGCGTTCGAGTCATGGCAGGAAATCTGGGACACCATCGGCCCCATGGTCGAGCAGGTCATGCAACAGGGCGAAGCCGTCAGGGGCGAGGACCTGCCGCTCTGGATCCGCCGTAATGGCGTGCTGGGCCTCGCGCATTTCACGTTTTCGTACAGCCCGATTCGCGACGACAGCGGCGCCGTGCTCGGCATGTTCACGGCGGCCGTCGAAACCACGGCGCGCATGGACCTCGAACGGCGCCAGGCGTTTCGCCTGAAGCTGGCGCAGGACCTGCGCCAGATGCCGGGCCCGGACGCCGCGATACAGGCGGCCGGCCTGGCGCTGAGCGACTACCTGGGGGCGCCGTTCGTGCGCCTGGGTGCCATCGACGCGGCCACGCGCTGCTTGGTCCTCGAACCGGCCACGCCGGACGACGCCGCGCTGACGATCGCGCTGGACGGCCCGCGCGCTGCCTGGCACACCGCGCTCGATGGGGGTGCGCCCGTGCGGCTCGACGACCTGCGCGATCAGGCGCCAGTCCCCGGCATCGCCTCGCTGCTGATGTTGGCGGCCATCGAGGATGGCAGCGTCGGCACGGTGCTGGTCGTTGGCAAGCACGCGCCGTACCGCTGGACCGATGGCGACGTGCTGTCGGCCCGCGAAAGCCTGGACCAGATCGAGGGCGTGCTCCGGCGCCTGCGCGCCGAGCAGCTCGTGCGCCAGAACCTGGCCACCGAAATCGAACGCCTGCGCCACATGTTCGACCAGGCGCCCAGCTTCCTGGCCGTCACGCAGGGGCCGCAGCACGTGTTCGACCTGGCCAATGCGGCCTTCGGGTCCCTGGTGGGCGAGCGCGAGATCCTCGGCCTGCCGGTGCGCGCCGCACTGCCCGAGCTTGGGGGCCAGGGCTTCTTCGAACTGCTCGACGAGGTATATGCCACGGGCGTGCCGTTCATCAGCCGGGGCACGCCGATCAAGCTTCAACGCACGCCGGACGCACCGCTCGACGAACTGATGGTCGATTTCATCTACCAGCCGGTGCTGGACGCCGAAGGCACCGTCTCCGGCATCCTGATCGAAGGCACCGACGTCTCAATGCAGTACAGCGCCCAGGCCGAACTGGTGCGCGAGCGCGACCTGAGCCAGCACGTGTTGTCGAGCATGAAGGAAGGCTTTGCCATCGTCGGCAGCGACCTGACGGTGCGGCAGGTGAACGACGAAGGCGTGCGGCTGGCGCAGCGCCCGCGCGAGGCGATTGTCGGCATGCCGGCCGGCGCGGTCTGGCCCTGGCTCGACGGCGACGCGACCGACGCGCTGTCCGGGCGCGTGCTGGCCAGCCACGCCGCCGAGATCCGGGACGTGCCGTTCGCCTGGCCGGACGGGCGTCAGGCGTGGATGGAACTGCGCATCTACCCGTCGCTCGACGACAGCATGGCGCTGTTCTTCCGCGACATCACCGAGCGCAAGGTGGCGCAGCGCCAGCTGCGCGACGCCGACAGGCGCAAGGACGAATTTCTGGCCATGCTCGCGCACGAGCTGCGCAATCCTCTCGCCCCGATCGGCGCCGCGGCCGACCTGCTGCGCATGGCGCAGCTCGATGAAGCGCGCCTGCGCCAGACGAGCGGCATCATCACCCGGCAGGTCAGGCACATGACAAGCCTGATCAACGACCTGATGGACGTCTCGCGCGTTACGCGCGGCCTGATCACGCTGGAGCACGACATCCTCGACGCGAAAGCGCTGATTGCCGATGCCGTCGAGCAGACCAGGCCTTTGATCGCCGCGCGCCGGCACAGCCTGGACGTGCACACGCCGCACGAACCGGCTTTCGTGCGGGGCGACCAGAAGCGCCTCGTACAGGTGCTGGCCAACCTGCTGGGCAATGCGGCCAAGTACACGCCGGAAGGCGGCGAGATTGCCGTGTCGCTGGAGGTACGCGGGGCGCTCGTGCGCTTCACGGTGCGCGACAACGGTATCGGCATGGCGCCGTCACTGATTGCCAGCGTGTTCGAGCTGTTCATGCAGGGTGAACGCACGTCGGACCGCTCGCAGGGCGGTCTGGGCATCGGCCTGGCCCTGGTGCACAGCCTGGTCGAGCTGCATGGCGGCGCCGTGTCGGCGCACAGCGCAGGCCTCGGCCAGGGCAGTGAATTCACGGTCGTGCTGCCGGCCGTGGCGAGCGAGGTCGATGCGCTGCCGGCGCCGGCGCACCGCTTGCCGGCGCCCACCGGACCGCGCCTGCGCATCATGGTCGTGGACGACAATGTCGATGCGGCGCAGATGCTGTCGATGTTCCTCGAGGCGGCCGGGCACGACGTGGTCACCGAACACAGTCCGTACGCGGCGCTCGAACGCGCGCGGGTCGACACGGTCGATGTGTTCCTGCTCGATATCGGGCTGCCCGACATGGACGGCTACGAACTGGCGCAGCGCCTGCGCCAGCGCGCCGGTGGCGCCGCCGCTACCTTCATCGCGATCACCGGCTACGGGCAGGAGTCCGATCGCGGCTCGAGCATGAACGCGGGCTTTTCGTACCACTTCGTCAAGCCGGTCGATACGCTGGAGCTGGCGCGCCTGCTGGCGACGCTGGCCGAAAAGCCGGCCAGGTTCAAGGCCGGCTCCAGTTGATGCAGCCACCCGGCGCGCCCGCCCCGCTCACCAGCAGCGCGCCGTGCCGGTACAAAGTCAGGTGATCCCGGGTCGGGATGGCCATCACCACCACGCCCATCGCGCGGTCGCTCCAGACCAGGCGTCCGTCGACGGCGTCGAGCGCCGCAAACACCTCGCGTGGCCCGGCGCCCGGGTGAAACACGACCGTGGTGAGGTTCTGGCCGGGCGGCGGCACCAGTGCCCAGCCACCGAGGGCCGCGCTGCCGGCGGCCAGCAGCACCAGGCCGGCCACCGAACCGCGTGCGCCCGTGCCACCAGCGCCCGGCCGGCGCAGCCAGCGCAGGCCCAGCACCAGCGGCGCGATGCCGAACACGACGAGCCAGGCCAGGTCCCACAGCAGCGGATCGGGACTGTCGACGCGGATGCGGTGGATGCCCAGCAGCCAGTGCGACAGCAGCGCATCGATCGCATGCCACGACCCGAAGCCGGCCAGCATGGCGCCCGCCAGCGGCCGGCCCCAGTGCATCGCGCCGCGCCGCTGCGCGCGCCACAGGCCCGCCAGCCCAACGATCGCGACCACGTACATGAGCAAGTGGAAGTAACCGTCCCACAGCACCTGCAGGCGTAAATCGTCCATCCCGGGCACGAGGCTGAACAGGTGGTGCCATTGCAGGATCTGGTGCAGCAGGATGCCGTCGAAAAAACCGCCCAGGGCAAAGCCCAGCGTACCGCCCCACCTGACCCATGGTGATTTCCACATGGCTGACCTCTATCGGGATAATTGTCCGGCCAGTATAGGTCGATGGTTCGACGGCGCACGCACGCTTGCCTGCGCTGCGTGGGATACTTGGAAACGATGCCGCTGTGTCATTTTTGTGACATTTCATCACAAATTGAGTTTCTCGTTTGCAACGGCAATATAATAATCCAAACCAACTTCGACCGGCTCTCTCCGGCGCGACGAAACCACGGCATGTTCGCTATCCTGCATCGCGCCCTGTCGCGCTCCCGACTCAACGCCGTGGCCTTGTCACTGTGCGTTGCGTCGGCCTGTGCGCTGGCCAGCGACATCCCGGCGCTCGACGCGCGCCTGGCCGAGATCCGGGAAGCCAACCGCGTCGTTCCCGAACGCGCCCTGCCGATGCTCGAAGCCATCGAAGACGAGGCGCGCGTTGCACCGCTGCCGCAGCGGATCGAATTCCTGAACCAGATGGCCGCTGCCCGCCACGGCATGGGCCAGCATGCCCAGGCCGTTGCAGTGGCCAACGAACTCATTGCACTGGGCCGCCAGCACGATCACACCGGCGCACTGGCCAAGGGTCTGCTGATGCAGGGGTATGCCGCGTTTGCCCAGCACCGCCCGGGCGAATCCCATCGCCTGATCTGGGAGGCCGAGAAACTGGCCAACACCACGAACGATATCGACCTGCGCGTGCGCGCCGCGATTTCGTCGGGGGAATCGTATGCCGAGGAAGGCAACCTGCCACGCGCCCTGCAGGGCCTGCAGAGCGCCGCCGCGTTGGCGCGCTCGAACGGCGATCCGATCCATATCGTGATGGCGCAGTACTCCCTGGCGCGCCTGTACGCCCGGATGCGCGAACCCGAAAAAGGTTTCGACGTGCTGGACGAGGCCTACGCCGCTGCGGCCAGTGCCAACTCGCCCGGACGCACGGCGCTGCTCAAGCGGATCGAGTACGGCCTGGCGATCGACACCGGCCAGAACGAGCGCGCCCTGCGCGCGCTGCAGGAAGGTCTCGCCCTAGAGCGCAAGATCGGCGCCACCAACCGTATCGCCGGCACCCTGGTCAATCTGTCGGACTGGTATCTCAAGATGGGCGACTACCGCAACGCCGTCGTCTACGCGCAGCAGGCACTCGATGCGCTGAAAACCCTGAACGATCGCCGGCTCGACGCGATCGCGCACCTGAACCTGGGCCAGGCCTTCCTCGCCACCGGCCGGCTCGTCGAGGGCAAGCGCCATATCGAGGCCGGCATCGCCGGCTATGAAGAAATGGGCGACAAGCCCGAACTGCAGACTGCCCTGGTGGAATACGGCGTGGCGCTCGAGCGCGTGGGCGACCTGCCGGGCGCCCTGAAGGCGTACCACCGCGAGCGCACGCTGTCGAACGAACTGTTTGAAAAGCGCCGCCAGCAGGCCATGCTCGAGCTGCAAGAGAAGTACGAGGCCGAACGCAAGCAGCGCCAGATCGAACTGCTGCGCAGCGAGAACACGATCAAATCGGCCGAACTCGACAACCGCCGCCTGCAGCAGCGCGTCTGGTGGCTGGTGCTCGCCGTGATCGCGCTGGCGGCCATCGTGGTGGGGCTGTTGTACCGCAAGGTGCGCCATGCGAACGCGCAGCTGCATGCCAAGAATTTCGAACTCAAGCAGCAGAGCGTGCGCGATCCGCTCACGGGCCTGTACAACCGCCGCCACTTCCTTGAGTACATGCGCGCGCTGCCACCAGCGACGCCATCCGCGGCCGGGGCGGACGGCGTCGGCGCGCTGTTCCTGCTGGACGTCGACCACTTCAAGCATATCAACGACACCCACGGCCACGCGGCCGGCGACACGGTGCTGACCACGATCTCGGCCAGCCTGGCCGAGATCCTGCGCGAGACCGATATGATCGTGCGCTGGGGCGGCGAAGAGTTCCTGGCCTTCTTGCCCTCGGTGCCGCGCCACCGGATGGACGAAGTGGCCGCGCGCATCCTGGGCGGCATCAACGCCACCGTCATCGACCATGCCGGCGTGGAGATTACCGTGACCGTGTCGATCGGCTTTGCGCCGTTCCCGCTTGCCATCGGCAAGCAGGCGATGGCCTGGGAGCGCGTGGTCAACCTGGTGGACATGGCCCTGTACATGGCCAAGTCGCATGGCCGCAACCGCGCTTACGGCGTGCGCGGTTTCGCCGATGGCGAGCGTGTGAACCTGGATGTGATCGAGCAGAACCTGGAGCACGCATGGCGCTCGGGCCAGGTCGACATGGCCATCGTGTACGGCGATCCGGACATGCCGCGCGCCGCCAGCGCTTAGTCGTCGCCCTTGTCCTTGCCGGCGTTTTCCTGGATCACCTGGCCGGCCCGTTCGACCGACTGGCCCATTTTCTCGGTAGCGCGCTCCAGGCCCCGGCTGGCTTCCTGCGTCGCGTTGCCGACCTTGTTGCGCGCATCTTCGACGGCGTCGTCGGCGCGGGCGATTTCATCCTTGACCGAATTGGTCACCCCGGCGGTGGCCTGATCGAGTGCCTTGCCGACGCGCTCGGCCGGGCCCTTGCCCTCGTCGTCGCGCGCGCAGCCGGCCAGCGCCAGCAGCATTGCCGACGCCAGCAGCGTGTTCGTCATCGTCGCTTTCATGCTGTGCTCCTTGTTGTCAACGCGTTCGATGATACACAAGGCGTTGCGGCGTGGCTGTCCTTACGGGCTCAGCGCGAAGGATCGGCCAGCGGATGATCGCGGCGGCCGGCGTCGATGCGCGCCTTGACTTCGCGTGTGCGCGTGTCCTCGCCCCAGCGTTTGGTGAATGTGGCCAGGCGGGTGCGCGCCTGTTCGAAGCTGCCCGTATTCAGCAGGCGCTCGATGGCGTTGTTGGCGGTGGTCCACGCGGCGCGGCGCTGCTCGGCGCGGGTGCAGGCCGCAGCCGCCGTATTGAGCGCACTTTGCACCTGGCGCAGCTGCTCGGGCGTCGCACGCGTCTTGCGCAGCGCAATCAACTCGTCCTGCGCGTCCTTCGGCTTGCACTCCTTGGCCAGGGCGATGGCCGACGCCATACGGCGCTCGATGCGGGCCGCCGTCGGCTTGGTCAGCATCCAGGCCAGCCACAGAAGGCCCAGGCCGATGAGCCACCAGCGCAGGCGGATCGGCTTGCGCGTCGGAGCAGCCGGGCGTGGTGCGGGATTGGCGCGCACGGGTGGCAGCGGCGGCGCTGGGGGTGCTGGTGGTGCTGGCGCCGGAACTGGCTTCGGCGCTGGCGGCGGTTGAACGACTGGCGCCGCAATGACCGGCGCTGGCGGTACGGGTGGCGCGGGTGGCGCAGGTGGTACGGGAAGCACGGGTGGCATCACGACCGGCGGCGCTGGCACGGCATTGACCGGCCGCTGCGCAGTTCCGCACCACGGACAAAAATCGACCGGCTGTGGAAACGCGCGGCCGCAGCCGGGATTGATGCAGGAATCGTTGTGTGCCATGGTGCCCCGTATTTCGCTGTTGCCGTACATGCCGAAAAACGGCCTGCCAACCGCTGTCTTGATCGTGATGGAAGGCCGCATGATAGCGCCCCGCACGGCCACGCGTCGCGCTGTTTGCCCGGTAGCGCCGCCTGCTCCCTCACGGTGCAACGGAACGTATAATGGCCGCTTCCCTCTTGCCTCCTGTGCGCCGATGACCGCTGCCGCCCCCATTCTTTCCCACGACGACCTGCCCGCCACCGTGGTGGACGCCGCGACCGCGCATCTGGCAGCCGTGCTGTCGATCGCGCTCGAACACGGCCCGGCGCACAAGGCGCTGGTCGTGTACGACACGCGCACGCCGCTGGCGCGCGCCCTGCTCGCGGGCTACCGGCACAATCTGCCCGAGGCAACGTTCGTGGACTTCGACAGCGTCACGCCCGATGCGGTGCTGGCGGCGTTCCGCTCGATGGCCGCGCACGACCTGGTGGTGCTGGTCCAGTCGACCAATTTCCGGCTCGACGGCTTTCGCATCCGCGTCGAGCTGTTCAAGCTCGATTTAAAAGTGATCGAGCACGTGCACCTGTCGCGCATGCCCGGCATCCAGGGCGAACACTATGTCAATGCGCTGGCCTACGACCCCGCCTACTTCCGCGGCACCGGGCGCGCGCTCAAGGCGCTGATCGACAGCGCGCCGCATGGCCGCGTGGTCGGTGGTGGCGAGACGCTCACGTTCGCCTCGCCGTTCGAAGCGGCCAAGCTGAATATCGGCGACTACAGCGAGATGAACAACGTCGGTGGCCAGTTCCCGATCGGCGAAGTATTCACCGAAGCGCAAGACCTCGAAGCCGTGCACGGCCGGGTCCAGATCCACGTGTTCGGCGACACCAGCTACCGCTCGAACCATCCCGACGTACCGGTCACCTTGATCATCGAAGCGGGTCGCGTGACCGGCACCGAACACGCCACGCCCGCCTTCGAGCAGGTGCTCGAGAACATCCGCCTCGAGGAAGGCGAAGTCTGGGTGCGCGAGCTGGGGTTCGGCCTGAACCGCGCCTTCACGCGCGACCTGCGGGTGGACGATATCGGCACGTATGAGCGCATGTGCGGCATCCACCTGTCGCTCGGCGCCAAGCATGGCGTGTACACGAAGCCGGGCTTCAAGCGCAAGGATGCGCGCTTTCACATCGACGTGTTCGCGGTCACCGATGCGGTGTTTCTGGGCGACGTCCAGGTGTATGCCGACGGACGCTGGCTGGCCTGAGCCGGACCGCGCACGGCGGCCGGTGGTATGATTTCGACCTCATTCACCGAGCTACCATGATGCCAGACACCGTCCCCCAGCATGTCAGGGAAATCCAGGCCATTGCCGCCGTACCGCGCGTGCTGGAAACCGTGGCGACCATGACCGGGCTGGGGTTCGTCTGCATCGCGCACGTCACCGACACCACCTGGACCACCTGCGCCGTGCACGACGAGCTGGGGTTCGGCCTGCAGGCAGGCGACCCGCTGGACGTCACCACCACGCTGTGCGAAGAAGTGCGCGCGACACGCCAGCCGATCGTCATCGACAGCGTGCGTGACAGCGATTCGTATCGCGACCACCATACGCCGCGCCTGTACGGGTTCCAGAGCTATTTTTCGATCCCGATCTTCCGTCCCGACGGCGACTACTTCGGCACGCTGTGCGGCCTCGATCCCGAGCCGGCGGCACTGAGCGAGGGCGCCACGGTGTCGGCGCTGACGCTGTTCGCCGAACTCATTTCGCGCCAGCTCGAAACCGACCGCTCGCTGCGCGATACACGCTCTGACCTGCTGTCCGAACGCGAAACGGCCGAACTGCGCGAACAGTTCATCGCGGTGCTGGGCCACGACCTGCGCACGCCGCTCAGCGCCATCCTGACCGGCGCCGAACTGCTCAAGCGCCGCAGCACCGATCCGGCCACCGACAAGATCGTCGAACGCGTGCGCAGCAGCGCCATGCGCATGGCCGGCCTGGTCGACAACGTGGTCGATTTCACGCGCGGGCGCATGGGCTCTGGCCTCGCGCTCGAACTGTGCCAGAGCGCCGACGTGCACCTGATGCTCGACCAGGTGGTCGACGAGCTGCGCGGCGTGTATCCCGACCGCGTGATCCGGTCCGACATCGCGCGTGACATCGCGCTGCGCAGCGATCCGCAGCGGCTCGCGCAACTGCTGTCGAATCTGCTCAAGAACGCACTGCTGCACGGCGACAGCGGAGAGCCGATCCACGTGGACGCGCGCGTCGACGGCGCCAGCTTCGTGCTCGCCGTGAGCAACGCCGGCCCCGATCTGAACCAGGCCGTCATCGACCAGCTGTTCAAGCCCTACTGGCGCGCCACCTCGCGCGCCGGCGACGAAGGCCTGGGACTCGGCCTGTACATCGTCGACCAGATCGCGCGCGGCCACGATGGCGCGATCGGCGTCACCTCAACGGACGGGCGCATCACGTTCACCTTCAGCATGCCGGCGGCATAGCTTTCTTTCGGTCCTTGCCGGCCTGGCTGCGGGTGCCCATACTGTTTGCCATTTGTGCAACCATGTCTGGAGAAGAAGATGCGTTCCGCCCTGCCCCGCCACCACTCCCATGTTGTTTATCTCGCCGTCTGCATCGCAATGCTGGCCGCTGCCGGCGCACACGCCGATGACAGCGCCGACGACAGCGCCGCCATCGCCCGCATCGAGTCCGGCCTGCGCCCGGAAGTCGCCCTGGCCGATGTGCCGGTGGCGCCCCTGGCCTTGACCGACGAAATGAAACGGCTGAACGTGCCGGGCGTGAGCGTGGCCGTGATCAAGGACGGCAAGGTGGCGTGGACGCGCGGCTATGGCGTGGCCTGGACCGGCGGACCGGCCGTCACGCCGCAGACGCTGTTCCAGGCCGCCTCGCTCAGCAAATCCGTGTCGGCCATGGCGGCGCTGCGCATGGTCGAACAGGGCAAGCTCGATCTGGACGCAGGCATCGACCAGGCGCTCACGAGCTGGACGCTGCCGAAGGGTAACGGCATGCCGAGCCTGCGCCAGCTGCTGTCGCACACCGGTGGCATGAGCGTCTCGGGCTTTCCCGGCTACGCCGCCGGCAAGAGCGTGCCAACGCTGCAGCAGGTGCTCGATGGCGCCAGCCCCGCCAACACGAAGGCGATCCGTGTCAACGCCGCGCCGGGATCGGCATTCCGCTACTCGGGCGGCGGCTACACCGTGGTGCAGCAGGCTATGATCGACCGCGCCGGCCAGCCATTTGACGCGATCCTGCACGAACTGGTGCTGGCGCCGATGGACATGACCGCCAGCACCTATGCCCAGCCGCTGCCGCCAGAGCTGGCGCCCAGCGCCGCGCGGCCACATGACGAAGACGGCAAGCCGTTCCCCGGCGGCGCTTACACCTATCCCGAGCAGGCTGCCGCCGGCCTGTGGACCACGCCGCACGACCTGGCGCGCTTCGCGATCGCGATCCAGCAGGGCGCGGCGGGGGCGACGGACGGCGTGCTCACGCCCGCGATGACGCGCACGATGCTCCAGCCGGTGAAGAACAACTATGCGCTGGGCTTGCAGATACAGGACGGCGGCAAGGGCTTCAGCCACGGTGGCAGCAACCAGGGCTTCAAGGCGGTGTTCTACGCTGCCGTCGCTGACGGCAGCGGCGCGGTCATCCTGACCAATGGCGACAATGGCATCGACGTGGCGGCAGGTCTGATGCGCGCCATCGCCTACGAATACAAATGGGACACCAACCAGACCAAACTGCGCAAGGCCGTCCCCCTCGCGCCGGAAACGCGGCGCACGCTGGTGGGCCGCTACCAGCTCGACGCCGTGACGGACTTCGAGATCGCCGAGCGCAAGGGTGAGCTGGTGCTCAGGCAACGCGGCGGCCAATGGGAACCGTTGTACGCGGAATCGGACAAGGTCTTGTTCGTGTTGTCGCGCGACCTCGAACTGCACCGCTACGACGCCGACTTTGGCAAGATCGTGCAGGGCACGTGGGTTCGGGGGTACGCGCGCGTGACCGACATGTACTGAACCATGGAATAAGCATGCACGCGCCGCCATTGGTGTGGCGCGCGCCACATGTATCTGGATTTTTACAAATACGTTAAGCAATTGAGGAATATCAACGATAGAATTCCTGTCATATTTCCAACAACAAATCCAGGGGAATCATGTTTCGTTTGCCAATCGGCGTAGCAGCTCTATGCCTCGCAGCATCATCGTTTGCCGCAGCACCGTTCGACGACAAGTTCCGCCAGCTCGATGAGCTGCTGCCGACCCCAGGCACGATCCGCACCGCCTCCGGCGCCCCGGGCCACGCCTACTGGCAGCAACGCGCCGATTACACGATCCGCACCACGCTCGATGAAGCCAAACGCGCGCTCTCCGGCGCCGGCACGGTCACCTACCACAACAATTCCCCGGATACCCTCAAATACCTGTGGGTGCAGCTCGACCAGAACATCTACAAGACCGATTCGGATGCACGCCAGAGCGCCATCCTGCCGTCGCGCGATGCCTGGGCCAACGGTACCCAGACCACCGGCCTGAAATACGATGCCCTGCGCACCGTGCTCGACGGGCGCACCTTCCCCGGCGGCTTCGACATCCTGGCGGTCAAGGATGCGGGCGGGCGCCCGCTGCCGTACACCATCAACAAGACGATGATGCGGATCGACCTGCCGCAGCCGCTCAAACCGGGCGCGAAGGTGACGTTCGGTATCGACTGGCGCTACAACATCAATGAGCAGAAGGTGCTCGGCGGGCGCGCCGGCTACGAAACCTTCGACGACAAGAACGACCTGTTCGAAGTCGCCCAGTGGTTCCCGCGCATGGCGGCCTACTACGACGTGTATGGCTGGCAGCACAAGCAGTTCCTGGGCTCGGGCGAATTCACGCTGGAGTTTGGCGACTACGACGTGCGCATCACGGTGCCGGGCGACCACATCGTCGCTTCCACCGGCGAGCTGCAAAATCCGGGCGAGGTGTTGACGGCCGCCCAGCGCGATCGCCTGCAACAGGCGAAGACGGCGAAAAAGCCCGTCATCATCGTGACCCAGGCCGAAGCCGAAGCGGCCGAGAAGGTCCGCAGCACGGCGATGAAAACCTGGCACTTCAAGGCCAAGAACGTGCGCGACTTCGCGTTCGCGTCGAGCCGCAAGTTCATCTGGGATGCGCAAGCGGTCAAGAGCGGCAAGCAGGACGTGCTGGCGATGTCGTACTACCCGAAGGAAGGCAATCCGCTGTGGGAGAAGTACTCGACCCAGGCGATCATCCACACCATCGAGCAGTACAACAAGTACTCGTTCGACTACCCGTACCCGACCGCGATCTCGGTCAACGGTCCGGTGGGCGGCATGGAATACCCGATGATTTCGTTTAACGGTCCGCGTCCGAGCAAGGACAAGAAGACCGGCGAACTGACGTACTCGCAGCGCACCAAGTATGGCCTGATCGGCGTGATCATCCACGAAGTCGGCCACAACTACTTCCCGATGATCGTCAATTCGGACGAGCGCCAGTGGACCTGGATGGACGAAGGCCTGAACTCGTTCGTGCAGTTCCTGGCGCAGGAAGCCTGGGAAGCCAACTGGCCGGGCGGCCGCGGCGACCCGCGCGCCATCACCACCTACATGAAAAGCACGAATCAGGTGCCGATCATGACGAACTCGGAATCGGTTCTGCAGTTCGGTAACAACGCGTATGCCAAGCCGGCCACCGCGCTGAACGTGCTGCGCGAGACGGTGCTGGGCCGCGAGCTGTTCGACTTCGCGTTCAAGGAATACGCCGAGCGCTGGAAGTTCAAGCGCCCGACGCCGGCCGACTTCTTCCGCACGATGGAAGACGCATCGGGCACGGACCTCGACTGGTTCTGGCGCGGCTGGTTCTACACCACCGACGCGGTGGACGTGAGCGTCGACGGCATCACCGAATACACGGTGTCGTCCAAGGATCCGGAAGTCGAGAAAGCCATGGCGCGCGCACGCCGCGCCGCCGAGCCGGTCTCGATCACGGACCAGCGCAACAAGGGCATGCCGCGCCGCGTCGATGCGCACCCGGAACTGAAGGACTTCTACAACGAGAACGACGAGTTCACCGTCACCAACAAGGACCGCAACAAGTTCGCGGAAACGACGGCCGATCTGGAAGACTGGGAAAAAGCGCTGCTCAAGGAAGGCAAGCACCTGACGCTGGTCGATTTCTCGAACGTGGGCGGCCTGGTCACGCCACTGATCGTGGAACTGACGCTGAAGAACGGCCAGAAAACCATCGAGCGTATCCCGGCCGAAGTGTGGCGCTATTCGCCGACGAAGATCACGAAGCTGTTCGTCACCGATGAACCGATCGTCGGCCTGACGCAGGATCCGAACTGGGAAACGGCCGACGTCGACGTCAGCAACAATAGCTGGCCACGCAAGGCGACGCCGTCGCGTCTCGAACTGTTCAAGACCGAACGCGATCCGAACAACCTGATGCGCGACTTCAATTCGAAGCTCAAGACGAAGGATGCAAAAGATGCGGAAGACGCAGCAACGCCTGCGCAGTGACGTCCATGCGTCATTAAGTTAGCACCAGATCCGTCGTTCCCGCCCTCGCCGGGCGCCTTGGCGGGAACCCAAGTTTGCCAGCGTTTCGACAACGCGAACACCTTGGGTTCCCGCCTCCGCGGGAACGACGTTTTTACGCTGTCGCAGAAAATATTTGTCAGGCTCCACGACCATGAACATCCCCCACCTGCACGCGGCCTTCGCGACCCTCACCCTCGGCGTTGCGATGACCGCCAGCGCGGCCGGCCCGGCCTTCGACGACAAGTTCCGCCAGCTGGACGAGCTGCTGCCGACGCCCGGCGTCACGCGCAACGCGGCCGGCGCACCGGGCCACGCCTACTGGCAGCAGCGCGCCGACTACAAGCTGCGCGTGACGCTCGATGAAGCCAGTCGCGCGATCAGCGGCGCTGGCACGGTCACGTACCACAACAACTCGCCCGACACGCTGTCGTACCTGTGGGTGCAGCTGGACCAGAACATGTTCCGCAGCGACTCGGACAACCGCAAGATCACGACGCTGCCATCGCGCAGCGCGTGGCAGGCCAGGGGCAACGATGGCGTGAAGTTCGACGCGCTGCGCTTCACGCTGGAGGCAGGCAAGTTCGCCGGCGGCATCGACATTCAGAGCGTGACCGGCAGCGATGGCCGCGCGCTGGCGCACACGATCAACAAGACGATGATGCGGATCGACCTGCCGCAGCCATTGAAACCAGGTGCAAAGGTGTCGTTCAACGTGGCCTGGCGCTTCAACATCCCCGAGATGAACGTGCTGGGCCGCCGCATGGGCTTCGAGCGCTTCAAGGATGGCAACGACATCTACGAAATCGCGCAGTGGTTCCCGCGCATGGCCGCCTACTACGACGCGGCCGGCTGGCAGAACGCGCAATACCTGGGCGACGGCGAATTCACGCTGGAATTTGGCGACTACGATGTAGCGATCACGGTGCCGTCTGACCACATCGTGGCCGCCACGGGCGAATTGCAGAACGCGGGCGAGGTCTTGAGCAGCGCCCAGCGCGAGCGCCTGCAGCAGGCGAAAACCGCGGGCAAGCCGGTGATGATCGTGTCGCAGGCCGAAGCGCAGGCGACCGAAAAGGGCCGCGCCACCAACAACCGTACCTGGCGCTTCAACGCCAAGAACGTGCGCGACTTCGCGTTCGCGTCGAGCCGCAAGTTCATCTGGGATGCGCAGGGCATCAAGAGCGGCAAGCAGGACGTGATGGCGATGTCGTACTACCCGGCCGAAGCCAATCCGCTGTGGGAAAAATACTCGACGCCGGCCGTGATCCACACGATCGAGCAGTACAACAAGTACTCGTTCGACTACCCGTATCCGGTGGCGATCTCGGTCAACGGGCCGGTGGGCGGCATGGAATACCCGATGCTGTCGTTTAACGGCCGCCGCCCCGTCAAGGACGCCAAGACGGGCGAGCTGACCTACTCGCAGGCCGCCAAGTATGGCCTGATCAGCGTGATCATCCACGAGGTGGGCCACAACTACTTCCCGATGATCGTCAATTCGGACGAGCGCCAGTGGACCTGGATGGACGAAGGGATGAACAGCTTCCTGCAGTTTTTGGCCGAACAGGCGTGGGAAGAGAACTACCCGGCGCGCCGTGGCGAGCCGCGCGACATCGTCGACTATATGCGCAGCACGAACCAGGCGCCGATCATGACGAATGCCGAGTCGACGCTGCAGCGCGGCGCCAACGCCTACGCCAAGCCGGCCACCGCATTCAACATCCTGCGCGAGACGGTGCTGGGGCGCGAACTGTTCGACTTCGCCTTCAAGGAATACGCCGAGCGCTGGAAGTTCAAGCGCCCCACCCCGGCCGACTTCTTCCGCACGATGGAAGACGCCTCGGGCACGGACCTCGACTGGTTCTGGCGCGGCTGGTTCTACACGACCGACGCGGTGGACATCAGCGTCGATGGCATCAGCGAGTACACGGTGTCGTCGAAAGACCCTGAAATCGAAAAAGCCTGGCAGCGCGCGCGCCGCGCCGCCGAGCCGGTGTCGGTGACCGACCAGCGCAACCAGGGAATGCCACGCCGCGTCGATGCGCATCCCGAGCTGAAGGACTTCTACAACGAACACGACGAATTCACCGTCACCAACAAGGACCGCAACAAGTTTGCCGAAACGACAGCCGACCTGGAAGACTGGGAAAAGGCACTGCTCAAGGAAGGCAAGCACCTGACGCTGGTCGACTTTTCCAATCGCGGTGGCCTCGTGATGCCGCTGATTGTGGAGCTGACCTTCAAGAGCGGCAAAAAAACGATCGAGCGCATTCCGGCCGAAGTGTGGCGCTATTCGCCCAAGAAGATCACGAAGCTGTTCGTCACCGATGAACCGATCGTCGGCCTGACGCAGGACCCGTACTGGGAAACGGCTGACATCGATGTCAGCAACAATAGCTGGCCACGCAAGGCGACGCCGTCGCGCTTGGAGCTGTTCAAGACCGAGCGCGATCCGAACAACCTGATGCGCGACGCGGCAACACCGCTCAAGGCTGCACCGAAGGCGGCCCAATGAGGCTGCACGGATTGAAGTCGGTGCTGCTGGCGCTGCTACTGTGCGCCAGCGCTGCGGCCAGCGCGCACCGCTTCCACTTCGGCATGACCGACATCTCGTACAACGCGCGTACCGAGAGCACGGAAATCGTCCACACCTACACGGCGCACGATATCGACGCGCTGCTGCTCAATCTGTACGGGCGCCAGTTCGACCTGAGCGACGTGGAAGACCAGGCGGTGCTGCGCACCTACGTCGAGCGCCACTTCTGGCTCGCCGACAAGGACGGCAAGAAGCTGCCCGTTACCTGGATCGGCATGACGGCCGATGCGCAAAGCGTCGTGATCTACCAGGAGCTGGCCGCCACGCCGCTGTCGGCAGCGGCCGTGATCCGCCAGGGGATGCTGGTCGACTTCCTGGCCGAACAGGTCAACACCGTGAACCTCAACGAAGGCGGCGCCGTGCGTTCGCTGACCTTCCTGCGCCAGACGCTCGAACAGCCTGCGCGCTGAACCCTTACTCTGAAATTGCCATGCTGCTTCGCCCCATCCCCTGCGTGCTCGCCGCGCTGTTCGTCTCATCCACCACCCACGCCGATGATTTCCAGCTCCAGCGTGTGCTGGTCGAAGGCGCCCGCGCCAGCCAGCTTGGCATCGCCGATTCGGCCGGCGCCGGCAGCGCCGGTGCGAAGGACCTGGCCGGGCGCATCGCGTACCGGCCGGGCGAGCTGCTCGAAGTCACGCCTGGCCTGATCGCCAGTCAGCACAGTGGCGAAGGCAAGGCCAACCAGTTCTACCTGCGCGGCTTCAATCTCGATCACGGCACCGACCTGGCCACCTGGGTCGACGGCATGCCCGTCAACCAGCGCAGCCACGCGCACGGCCAGGGCTGGACTGACCTGAATTTTCTGATTCCCGAACTGGTGGGCCGGCTCGATTACCGCAAGGGCCCGTATTCGGCGCGTGAAGGCGATTTCTCGTCGGCCGGTGTGGCGTCGCTCAGCTATGCCAATCGGCTGGTGAAAAGCATCGCGTCCGCGACGGTCGGCCAGGACGGCTACGCCCGCACGATGCTGGCCGGTTCGCCCGAGGTTGCCGGCGGCAGCCTGCTGTACGCGCTGGAGCTGATGAAGAACGACGGCCCATGGACGCGCCCCGATGGCTACCGCAAGGTCAACGCCGTGCTGCGCTACAGCCAGGGCTACGCCAACAATGGCTGGAACGTCACCGCGATGAGCTACAGCGGCCACTGGAATTCGACGGACCAGATTCCGCTGCGGGCCGTCGAGGATGGCCGCATCGGGCGCTACGATCTCATCGATGACAGCGATGGCGGGCAAGCGCGCCGCCAGAGCATCTCGGGCATCTGGCGCAGCACGGACACCGATTCGGCCTCGAAAGTCAGTGCCTACGTGATCCGCAACGAGCTCGAACTGTTCTCGAACTTCACCTACTTCTTGAACGATCCGGTCAATGGCGACCAGTTCGCCCAGCCCGACCGGCGCGTGACGAGCGGCGTGGATGCCAATCACACCTGGCACATGCACCGCAGCGACACGCTGTCGTCCGACCTGACCGTGGGCGCGCAGCTCCAGAACGACAATATCTATAACGGGCTGTACGACACCCGCAAGCGCGCGCGGATTGCCACCACGCGCGAAGACCACATCGTCGAGACGAGCGGCGCGGTGTTCGTCGAGAATGCCACGCGCTGGAGCGATGCACTGCGCACGGTCGTCGGTGTACGCGCAAATAACTACCGCTTCCGCGTCGATGGCGACCGGCCTGAAAACGCCGGCAAGGCGCACGACACGCTGGTGACGCCGACGCTGAACATCGCCTACGGCCCGTGGGCCTCGACCGAGCTGTATGCCAACTACGGCCACGGCTTTCACAGCAACGACGCGCGCGGCACCGTTTCCACGGTCGATCCGAAAACACTCGATGCGGTGGATCGCACGCCAGGCCTCGTGCGTTCGCGCGGCGTGGAGTTTGGCCTGCGCACCGAGGCGATTCCGAAGATGCAGATGTCGCTGGCCGTGTACCGCCTCGACTTCGATTCCGAGCTGACCTATATCGGCGACGCCGGCAACACCGAGGCGGGCGATCCGAGCCGCCGCTACGGCATCGAGTTTTCGAATTACTACCGGCCCTACAAATGGCTGTCGGTCGATGTCGACGCCGCCTGGGCCCGCGCCCGCTCGCTGGGCAACCGGATCCCGGGCGCCATCGAAGGCGTTGCGCAACTGGGCGTGACGGTCGACCGCAGCGGCCCGTGGTCGGGTTCCCTGCGCCTGCGCTGGTTCGGCCCGCGTCCGCTCATCGAGGACGACAGCGTGCGCTCGAAGGCAAGCGTGACGCTCAACGGGCGCGTGGGTTACCAGCTGGCGAAGGACCTGCAGCTGGAGCTCGAAGCGTTCAACCTGACGAATCGGCGCGCCTCGGCGATCGATTACTTCTACGAGTCGCAACTGGCGGGCGAAACGGCGCCCGTGGCGGACGTGCACTTTCACCCGATTGAACCGCGCTCGCTGCGCCTGACGCTGGTCAAGACCTGGTGAAGTCTGGCCGGGCGGCAATGAAAGTGCTAGGCTAGCGGGATGACCACTCCGCCCCTGCCCTATCTCGATCCGTCGCACCTGACGGCCACACTGCGCGACACCGGCTATGCCCTGCTGCGCCCTGACGATGTTGCGCTGCTGGCCGGCTGCAGCCTGCCGGACCTCGCCACGCTGGTGCCGAGCTGGGACCGGCTCGAACTCGACGACTACCTGAAGGATGGCGGGCGCTATCGGCGCCGTCGCCACTCGTGCTTCATCGACGACGGCGCCAGCCTGGTGCAGACCCCGCACCGCGCGCACTGGCAGCCCGTCGAATACAACGCGCTGCACGGCGGCATGCACCGCCTGTTCGCGCCGATGGAGACGGCCACGGTCGCCAACCCGGCGTGGGAACGCCTGCTGCGCGCGCTCGGCGCGGCCTGTTCGGCGGTGACGCCAGTACAGCCATGGTTCGTCGAAGCGCACCAGTTCAGGATCGACACGGCGGACGGCATCGGCCGCCCGACACCCGAAGGCGCGCACCGTGATGGCGTGAACTTCGTGGCCGTGATCATGATTGGCCGCCATGGCATCAAGGGCGGCGAGACGCGCGTGTTCGACGCCGATGGCCCCGCCGGCCAGCGCTTCACGATGACCGAGCCCTGGACGCTGCTGTTGCTCGACGACGCCGCCGTGATCCACGAATCGACGCCGATTCAGCCGCTGGGTGAGCATGGTTACCGCGATACGCTGGTGCTGACATGGCGCGCCGGGTCGTTCCAGGGCGAAAACGCTTGAACAGAGCAAAAAAAACGCCCGCAGAACCTGTTGGTTGGCGGGCGGCAAATCCAATTTTCGGAGAAAACTGGAGGAGACAGTTCCAATATATCTCTTTTTATTGTGCAGTGCAATACGGCAGATCTACTGTTGTAAATTTGTAGAATGCCCTGCCAAACCACACATTTTTCCGCACTGCACTATTTGTAATGACACCCGTGCAGCCCTGCCGGGGGCGTCACATTTGCTACACTCAGTTGCTTGCCGGAGCGCCGGATTGCCGCAGCGCCCGCCCTCACTCGGACACCATGAAAACCATTCGACATCCACGTGCCCTTGCCATCGCCTTCGGGGCTGCGTCGCTGTGCGCCGTCATTGCGCTGACCACGATCAACCGCGCCGACGCCAAGGAAGAAAAGGCCGCGCCACGCCCTGCCCTGAGCGTCACCACCACCCGTCCCGCCACCGCCAGCCTGCCGATCAGCCTGACCGCCAATGGCAGCATCGCCGCCTGGCAGGACGCCGTCATCGGGAGCGAGTCGAACGGATTGCGCCTGAACGAAGTGCGCGTCAATGTCGGCGACGTGGTCAGGAGGGGCCAGGTGCTGGCCGTGTTTGCGGATGAAACCGTGCGCGCCGATATCGAGGGCGCGCGCGCCGCGCTGCTCGAAGCGAAGGCCAATGCCCTGGAATCCAAGGCGAATGCCGACCGCGCGCGCGCACTGGAAAGCTCCGGGGCTCTGAGCGCCCAGCAGGTCACGCAATACGTGACGGGTGAGCAGACTGGCGCCGCGCGCGTCCAGTCGGCCCAGGCCACGCTCACCCAGCAGCAGCTGCGCCTGAAGTACACGCAGGTGACGGCGCCCGACAGCGGCGTGATTTCGGCGCGCAGCGCCACCGTCGGCGCCGTCGTCGGCGTGGGCACCGAACTGTTTCGCATGATCCGCCAGGGTCGCCTCGAATGGCGCGCCGAAGTAACGGCGCAAGACCTCGGGCGCATCAAGGCGGGCACGCGCGCGATCGTGCGCGGCGCCAGCGGCCTCGAAGTCACCGGCAAGGTGCGCGTCGTGGCGCCGTCGGTCGATCCGCAGACCCGGCTTGCGCTGGTCTATGTCGACCTGCCGCCAGCGCTGTCGGGCGATATGCCGCTCAAGGCCGGCATGTTCGCCAGCGGCCGGTTCGAGCTGGGCACGTCGAATGCCCTGACCGTACCGCAGCAGTCGATCGCGGTGCGCGACGGCTTCAGTTATGTGTACCGCCTGAATGCGGACAGCCGCGTGAGCCAACTGAAGGTCACCACGGGTCGCCGCCTGGGCGACCGGGTCGAGATCGTCGGCGGCCTGGCGGCCGATGCGCCCATTGTCGTCACCGGCGCCGGGTTCCTCAATGACGGCGACCTGGTACGCAATATCGCCGCGCCCGCAACTGCGCCGGCAACCGCGCCGGCAGCAGCACCGACAAAGGCTGCACGATGAATTTCTCCGCCCTGTCGATCCGCAATCCGATCCCGGCGATCATGCTGTTCGTCCTGCTCACCGTGGCGGGACTGATGGCCTTCAACGCCAGCAAGGTGCAGGACTTCCCGGACATCGAACTGCCGATCGTCACCGTCACCGCCGTCCTGGACGGCGCCGCGCCGGCGCAGCTGGAAACGGAAGTCGCGCGCAAGATCGAGGACTCGGTCGCCACGCTGCAGGGCATCAAGAACATCTACACGCGCGTGCTCGACGGCGTGGCCACCGTCACGGTCGAATTCATCCTCGAGCGCGATTCGGCCGAAGCCGTCAACGACGTGCGCGACGCGGTCTCGCGCGTGCGCGCCGACATGCCGGCCGAACTGCGCGAACCGACCGTGACCAAGGCCGCCACCGCCGGGCGCGTCGTCTCGACCTTCACGATCGCCGCGGCCGAAGGCTCGGGCCTGGACGACCAGGACCTGAGCTGGTTCGTCGACAACGACGTCGCCAAGCGCATGCTGGGCGTGCCGGGCCTCGGTGAAATCCGGCGCGTGGGCGGCGTCACGCGCGAGATGCGCGTGGAGCTCGATGACCAGAAGATGGCGGCGCTGCGCGTCTCGGCGCTCGACATCTCGCGCCAGCTGCGCAATGTGCAGCGCGAAGCGCCGGGCGGCCGGGGCGACGTCAGTGGCGTCGAGCAATCGGTGCGCACGCTGGCCACCGTCGGCACCGCGCAGGCGCTGGCCGCGATGGAGATCCCGCTGCCGGACGGACGCCACGTGCGCTTGGACCAGGTCGCGCGCGTGCTCGACACCGTGGAAGAACCACGCGCGCTGGCCGAGCAGGATGGCCGCCGCGTGGTCGCCTTCGAAGTGTTCCGCACACGCGGGGCTGGCGAGATCGATGTCGCCAACGGTGCGCGCGCCGCGATGGAGCAGCTCAAGAAAGAAAACCCGAAGCTGATCGTCAATGAAGTGATCGACAACTCGGTGTCGGTCGACGAAAACTTCGACGCCTCGATGCACATGCTGTACGAAGGCGCGCTGCTGGCGGTGCTGGTCGTGTGGTGGTTCCTGCGCGACTGGCGCGCCACATTGATCGCTGCGGCTGCCCTGCCGCTGTCAGTGATTCCGGCCTTCCTGGGCCAGTACCTGTTTGGCTACACGCTCAATATGGTTACGCTGCTGTCGCTTGCCCTCGTGATCGGCGTGCTGGTCGACGATGCGATCGTCGAGATCGAAAACATCTCGCGCCACCTCCACATGGGCAAGTCGCCGATGCAGGCCTCGCTCGAAGCGGCCGACGAAATCGGGATGGCGGTCATCGCCACCACGTTCGCGCTCGTCGCGGTGTTTTTGCCGACCGCCTTCATGGGCGGCATCCCCGGCAAATTCTTCAAGCAGTTCGGCTGGACCGCCGTGCTGGCGATCCTGGCGTCGCTCTTGGTGGCGCGCCTGCTCACGCCGATGATGTGCGCGTACCTGCTCAAGGCGCCGAAGAACGCCGGCGTGGCCGGTCACGAGCCGCAAGACAGCGCGATCATGCGGCGCTACCTGGCCGTGATGCAGTGGTGCCTGCGCCGCCGTGGCCTGACGATGCTGGGCGCGGCCGTGTTCTTCGCGGGCTCGCTGGCGCTGGTGCCGCTGCTGCCGACCGGCTTCATGCCGCCGGCCGACCGCTCGCAGACCCAGGTCAACGTCGAACTGGCGCCGGGCGCCACGCTGGCCCAGACCCGCGCCGTGGCCGAACAGGTGCGCCTGGAACTGATGAAGGTCGAGGGCGTGACAAGCATCTTCAGTTCGATCGGTGGCGGTTCGAGCGGCGACGCGTTCTCGCCCGGCGCCGCTGCCGAAGCACGGCGCGCGGTGCTGACGGTGAAAACAGTGGACCGGAGTGACCGCGACGTGAAGCTGGGTGTCATCGAAAACACGATCCGTGACCGCGTGGCCGCCATTCCCGGCGCGCGCTTCACGGTCGGCATTCCCGACGCCGGCACCAAGATGCAGCTGGTGCTGCGCAGCGAAGACGCCAATGCGCTGAGCACCGCGGCGCGCCAGGCCGAGCGTGAATTGCGCGGCCTGCCCGGCATCGGCAACGTCAGTTCGAGCGCCTCGCTGGTGCGCCCCGAAATCATCGTGCGTCCCGACTTTGCACGCGCGGCTGACCAGGGCGTGACGGCGGCGGCCATTGGCGAGACGGTGCGCGTGGCCACCGCCGGCGACTATGAACAGTCGCTGGCCAAGATGAACCTGGACGAGCGCCAGGTGCCGATCCGCGTGAAGCTGCCGGACGCCGTGCGGGCCGACCTGGCGGCGATCGGGCGCCTGACGGTGCCCGGCAAGAACGGACCGGTGCTGCTCTCGACCGTGGCCGACATCACGATGGAAAGCGGCCCGGCGCAGATCAATCGCCTGAACCGCACCCGTAACGTCACGCTCGACGTCGAGCTCTCGGGCCGCTCGCTTGGCGAAGTCAATGCCGAGGCGCGCGCGCTGCCAGCGTTCCAGTCGCTGCCGTCGTCGGTGACGATCGCCGAACTGGGCGACGCCCAGGAAATGCAGGCGCTGTTTGCCAGCTTCGGCCTGGCGATGCTGATCGGCGTGCTGTGCATCTACGGCGTGCTGGTGCTGCTGTTCTCGGACTTCATGCAGCCGGTGACGATTCTGGCTGCCCTGCCGCTGTCGATCGGCGGCGCCTTCGTGGCGCTGCTCGTCACCAGCAATGCGCTGTCGATGCCGACGATGATCGGCCTGATCATGCTGATGGGGATCGTGACCAAGAACTCGATCCTGCTGGTCGATTACGCGATCCTGGCGCGCGAGGCGGGCATGAACCGCTTCGACGCGCTGGTCGACGCCTGCCACAAGCGCAGCCGGCCGATCGTGATGACCACCATCGCGATGGGCGCCGGCATGCTGCCGCTGGCGCTGGGCTTCTCGGGTGACCCGAGCTTCCGCTCGCCGATGGCGGTGGCCGTGATCGGTGGCCTGATCACATCGACGTTACTGAGCCTGCTGGTGGTGCCGGCGGTGTTCACGTATGTCGACGACTTTGAAAACTGGCTCAAGCGCACCGGGCGCAAGATGCGGCGCCAGCCGGGGCGGGCCGTCGAGGTGGACAACACCCCGGCCTGAGCGCGCCTTCAGCGGGGTTCTTCGACGCCGGCAGCCTGCAGCAGCTGCCAGAGCGCGAAGACCTTCGCGCCATCGTTGGCCGGGCAGTGCCGCAACAGCGCTGCCCTGCTGCGTTCATCCATCGCATCGACAATCCGCCCGATCAGCGCCGCATCGTCGTCACCCACGATGGCGAGCGGATGCGCCCAGCGCGGGCGCCCCGGTTCGCGGCCGAACAGCCAGACCGGCAGCACGCCCAGCAACAGCAGCGGGCACACGACGGGAATCAGATAGGTCCACCAGGGCGACCACAGCGCACCGACCACGCCGGTCAGCGCCAGACTGGCCACGATGGTCGCGCCATATAACAGCGCGCCGCACCGCTCGAGCCAGTCCGGCGGATAGGCCCTTGCCAGCCGGTTCACGATGCCCTGCAGACGGACATGGTCGCCGCGTGACAGGGCACTCCGGGCAGGATCGACGACGGTGCGCAGCATGCTCATGATGGCCTGCCCTGCAAGGTGGCGATCAGCGCCACGACGATCGTGCACGCGATCCAGATCGACCACAGCGTATGCGTCATGAAATGCGCGCCGCGCAGTTGCTGCAGATAGCCGACCGTGGCACCGGCGCCGATCGCCAGCAAGGCGACGGCACGCGCCCGCGATGGCCGCGCCGGCAACCAGCAGACGGCCAGCGCCACCAGCCACAGGGCACTCGACGCGTGGCCGGCAGGCAGGCACTGGCCCGGCAGCGTGTCGGCCGGGAACGCACCGAACAGGCGCACATACGGCTGCTCGCCGCCATAGCGCACCAGGTCCCATGGACAATGCGATGCGCTCAGGTGTTTCAGGGTACTGGTCACGGCCGGCACCAGGATGGCGGACAGCGCAACGATGCGCAGCTGCACGCGGCCGAGTGCGCCCAGCGCGGCGCGGGGCCGCCAGGCGTCGACCAAGGCGTAGCCGACGATGCCCACGGCAAGCAGCATCAGGAACTGCTTGACGATCACATGGTTGAACGTGACGGTCAGCCACGTATCGCGCCAGGGAAAGACGCGGCGCTGTGCGTCGAACACGGCATCGGCCAGCACCAGGTCGAGATCCGTATAGCGGCCCAGCCACAGGATGGCCAGCGCGCCCGCCGCCAGCAGCATGGCCAGACGCCGCAGGACGTGCGCTGACAGCAGCGGCGCATGCAGCCCAGGCTCGGCCCGCATCTGATGAAGCTCACGCATCTCAAGCATCTCGCGCATTTCATGCATGTCACGCTCCCCGCACGCACGCATGGAACAGGTCCAGGCGCGGATTGAGCACGGCCGTGTTCACGTCGAGCATGCCAAGCACCGAGTGGAACACATTGTCATGCGACAGCGGTTCGTTACGCCGCGCCGCCAGGCAGCGCCGGTCGATGCGGAACCGCTCGCTGAAGCTGTCGGACATCCACAGCATCATCGGCACCTCGGTCTGTTCACGCGGCGCGAACATGTACGGCGCGCCGTGCAGATACACGTTGTTCTCGCCCAGCGACTCGCCATGGTCCGAGAAGTACAGCATGGCCGTATCGGCGTCCTGCGCGGCCGCGATCGCGCGCAAGCCGTCGATGGTCTTGCTCAGGAAGTAGTCGGTGTACAGGATCGTGTTGTCGTAGGCGGCCCGGATCGATTCGCGCGAGCACGTATCGAAGTCATTGCTCGCGCACACCGGACCGAAGCGGCCGAACCCTTGCGGGTAGCGGCTGGCATACGCCGGACCATGGCTGCCCTTCTGGTGCAGCACCACGACCAGGTCCTTGCTGCTGTTGGCGAGCAAGTCCGGCAAGCCATCGAGCAGGCGCTCGTCGTAGCATTCGTCGCCGCTGCAGTGCACGTTCTTGCCGTCGGGCCGCGACAGGTCCTCGTACCCGACGCGGTTGCACACGCCCTTGCAGCCCGAATTGTTATCGCGCCACAGCACGGCGAAACCCGCATGCGTCAGCACGTCCAGCAGGCCTTCCTGGCTCGCTGCTTTGGACTGGCTGTAATCGTTGCGGCCGAAGGCGGAAAACACGCACGGGACCGACACCGCAGTCGCCGTGCCACACGAACTGACACGCGAGAAATTGATCAAGCCAGCTTGCCGCTTCAGCAGCGGATTGGTGTCGCGCCCGTACCCATCGAGCGAAAAATTCGCTGCCCGCGCCGTCTCGCCCACGACGATCACCGTCAGCGTCTTGCGGTGATGGCCGGCCCAGGCGGCGCCCTTCACGGCATCGCGACCCAGCGGCGCGACCACGATCTGGGCGGCCCAGCGGCTGCGCAGATACCCATCCACGGCCTGGATGAAATTGGTGGGTGTGAGCAGGAAACGCAGTTCGCGGTGCTCGTGCAACGTCGGCGCCAGGCTCTTGAACAGCAGCGCCAGCAGGGCAAACGCCAGCAGCAGCGAGCCGCCCGCATTGCTGCTGCGCTTGAGCAGCCCTTTCACGCCACTGGGAAACTGGATATTGGCGCGCGCGATCCACAGCGATGGCAGCACGCCCAGCAAGCCGATCCTGGCGGCCATCTGCCAGCTGATCAGTTCGGTCGCTTCGCGGGTATCGGTCTCGAACACATTCTGGATCATCGCCTTGTCGATGACGATGCCGTACGCCGCGATGAAGTAGCCTGCCGCAGACGCCACCAGCACGAGGGCGATCAGCACCGGCTTGGCGAGGTAGCGAAAGCTGGCCAGCGTCAGGCAGGCATTGAAGAACAGGACGACAATCAGGAAGGTGCCGGCAAGCAGGGGCAGGCTGGCCAGCGATATGCCACCGGTCGCATGAACCAGCACCGTCCAGAACGTCACGTTGCCCAGGCTTGCCAGCAACAACGCCACGACCAGCACAAGCAGCGACGCATCGATCCGTCTTGTAAACAGTTTATCCATTTCACGCCCTTGTCAACATTGCAGCAACCATCGCTGCAGTGCTTCAAGGATAGAAAGGATGATGGCAAGCCACCGTCAACGCGGCGTTAGGATGGCGTGAACGTCACAGGAAAAACGATGGTGAAGCGGCTGCCGCCACTTGGGCGGTTTTCGTACACGAGCGACGCGCCCAGGTATTCGCAGATGCGCTTGACCAGCGACAGGCCCAGCCCGGTGCCGGCCGAGCCGCTCGACGGGATCGGGCGTGCGCCCTCGCCCAGCGTCTGCCGCACTGCCTCGGGCAAGCCGCGCCCCGTGTCTTCGACCGTGATGCGCCCAGGTTCGATGACGACCGTGACTTCGCCCTGCTCGGTGTACTGGCAGGCGTTACGAATCAGGTTGGCGATGGCTGACACGCACAGTTCGGCAGGCGCGCAAATGCGAAACGCGGCATCGCCGACACAGCGCAGCGTGACGGGCCGGCCGGTCACCATGGCCTGGTAGCGCTCGGTTTCGCGGCGCGCGATCTCGCCCACCGAGACGGGCGAGAACAGGGCGAGCTGGGGGGCGCGCGCCAGCACCAGCAGCACCGTCACGCATTCCGTCGCCTCCTGCGCCGCCCGGTAAATGCGCTGCGCCGGCGCCTGCACCGCCGGGCTCTTGCCGTTTTCGACGAGGATCTCGGCCGCGCCCATGATGACGGTCAGCGGCGTGCGCAGCTCGTGGCTGACGTCGCCGGTGAACAGGCGTTCACGGTCGAGGTATTCGCGCAACTCACGCGTGTGCGCGGCCAGCGCGCGCGCCAGGGTTCCCAGCTCGTCGCCCCGTTCGGTATGCGGCAAGGCAAAGGCGCCCTGCCCCACGGCGTCGGCCAGTTCGCGCAGCGGTGTGACGATGCGCCTGCTGACAAAGCGGCCAAGAAACAGCGCCAGCGTGACGAAGCCGGCAAAAAAGGCAGCGAACATCGAGTACACCAGGATCTCGATCTCTTCGTAGTCGCTTTCATGGTCGACCACCACATACGGCCCCCGTTCGTCGGCGCCGGCCAGCACATGCAGGCCAATGCCATCGACTTCGGCCTCGGACACGCCGGCCGGCAGCGCGCGCAGCGAGAGCGGAATATCGTCGCCCCGGTGAAAGCGCAGGCCGGCCGGCAGGTCGGCCGGCAACCCGGCGGCGGCCCTGGGGCGCGCCCATTTCTCGACTTCGGCCAGGCGCTCGTCGACCAGGTGGACTTCGATGCCCTCGACCACCAGCGCGGCCAGCACCGCGAAGAACAGCGACAGGACAACGCCGAACAGGATGAAGGCGCCGACGATGGGCCGGCTCAGTGAACTAGCCGGGCGCATCGGGCATCGCCAGTTTGTAGCCGACGCCGGCGATGGTATGGATCAGGGGTGAGGCAAATGGCTTGTCGACCGCCTGGCGCAGCGCGTGGATGTGTGTGCGCAGCGCATCGCTCTCGGGGCGGTCTTCGCCCCAGACCGCCTGCTCGAGCGCCTCGCGCGGCACGATGCGCGGGGCCGCCGCCATCAGGCAGCGCAGCAGGACGTACCCGGTCTTGGTCAGCACGATCCTGACGCCATCACGCGAAGCCTGTTGCTGGTCGGGATCGAACACGAGCGGACCGAAGCGCAGGACGCGGCTGAATGCATGCTGCCCACCGGCACGGCGCGCCAGCGCTTTCAGGCGCACGTCGAGTTCGACCAGGGAAAACGGCTTGACCAGGTAGTCGTCGGCGCCGCTGTCGAAGCCCTGCACCTTGTCCTGCAGGCTGTCGCGCGCCGTCAGCATCAGCACCGGCGTCGCGCTGGACAACTCGGTGCGCAGCTTCTGGCACAGCTCCAGGCCGTTCAGGCCCGGCAGCATGACGTCGAGGATGATGACGTCGTAATTGTTTTCGGACGCCAGCGCCAGGCCGCCATAGCCGTTGCGCGCCGAATCGACGGCGTAGCCCTTCGGCTCCAGGAACCCGTACAGGTTGGCCAGGATGTCCGGGTTGTCTTCGACGATGAGGATGCGCATGCTGGTCATTGTAAGATGAAACCCGGGCTAGAAGCCGGGGTGAATCCGGTCCGCTCAGCGCGGGCGATAGCGCTGCTCGCGGTACAGGATCGACGGCAGGATCACGTGCGCCATCGCCTTGTCGACCTGCGCCTGGGTCGGGCTGCCGCTGCCCGGGCTGAAATGCCCGCTGGTGGCATCGTACTGCCCTGCCAGCGGCGATTGTCCGGGCCGCAGCACGGTGGCCGAGGCGCCTTCGAGGTAGGCAAAATAATCGTTGAACTGGATCAGCGCGCGGCCCGGCGTCGTGCTGTCTTTCGCGAGGTCGCGCCCGATCATCGGGTGCGTGCTCGACACACCCAGCAGCGACAGCAGCGTCGGCGCCAGGTCGATCTGGCTGGCGATGGTCGCAATGCGCTTGGGCTCGATGTCCGCGCCCAGGATCAGGCCGGGGATGTGGAATTTCTTGATCGGCACGAGGCTGTCGCCATACACGCGGTTGTCGTGGTCGGCCACGATCAGGAACACCGTGTCTTTCCAGTAGGCCTGCTGTTTGGCTGCGCGGATGAACTTGCCCAGCGCGTAGTCGGCATACTTGACGGCGTTGTTGACGGTCTGCTTGTCGCCGTCATGCAGCGCGATTTTACCGTCCGGGAATTCGAACGGCTCGTGGTTCGACGACGTGAAGATCAGGCTGAAGAACGGCTTGTTCGCGGCGTGCAGGGTGTTCAGGCGTTCGAGCGACTTGTCGAACAGGTCTTCATCCGATGCGCCCCAGCTGGCGACGAAGGTCGGTTTCATGTCGCCGATGTCGACGATCTTCTGGAAGCCGTTGCCGGTGAAGAAGCTGCGCATATTGTCGAAATGCGCTTCGCCGCCGTAGACGAATTCGGTGTGGTAGCCCTGGTCGCCCAGGCCGGCCGCCAGCGTATAGAAATTCTGCTGCGACAGCGACAGCTTGACCGTGCTGCGCGCGGGCGTGGGCGCATAACCGGCGACCACTGCCTCGATGCCGCGCACCGAGCGGGTGCCGGTGGCGTACAACTGCTCGAACCACCAGCCCTCGCCCTTGAGTTTTTCGAGCTCCGGCGTGACGGCCAGCCCGCCCAGCGACTCGACGAACGTCGCGCCCAGGCTTTCCTGCAGCACGATGACAAGATTCAGTGGCTTGGCGCGGGTGACGGCCGCGCTCTGGTAGTGCCGCGTCGGCTGCTCAGGGTTGGCGAACTGATAATCGCGCAGCCATGGCGCCGCCTTCACTTCGGCAAACACCTTCGCGCGCGGGAAGTCGCCATAGATGTCCGACGACTTGGCCTCGTTGTCCATCGAGCGCATCGCGTCGAGTACCGACCATGCCGAATTGATGACGAGCGAATTGACCATCGCATCGCCCGTCAGCGCGAACATGGCCGGATTGGCAGGCCGGTGACCGGTGGTCGAGCGGATCTGCATGAACACGAGCAGGCACAGGACCGGCCATACCAGCAGCATCCTGCGGCCCGGCCACATCGGGGTGCTGGCAGAGGCGCCTTTCAGCAGGCGCACCAGCGCGACACCCACGAGCACGGTGACCGCGCAGCCCAGCAACACCGCCGTGCGGAAACCGTGCCACAGCGTGGAAAAGACTTCCCGTGGATTGTTCAGGTATTCGATGAACAGGCGATTGGGGCGCACGTCGTACTGCATGATGAATTGCGGCGACGCGACTTCCATGAACAGGATGAAGATCAAGGCCAGCATCGTCCAGCCCAGCGTGAAGCGTTGCCACAGGCGGGCCGTACGGCGATGCGCCAGCAAGGGCGCGGCCAGCAATGGAATGGCCAGGCAGTAGCCAAGCAGAATCAGGTCGGCGCGCACGCCCTGCACGATGATGTCCAGCACGGCGCCGGTGGCATGCACGCGCTCCCATTGCCAGGCCAGCATGGCCAAACGAAAGCCCGAGAGCAGCACGAGGCCGATGAGCAGCATCTGAACCAGCGGTGCGAAGGGGCCGGCGATACGTGTGCTGCGTGCCAGCCAGGAAGATGCAGGGCGTGTCGGGGCAGTGGCCGCCCGGTGCAGGTAGAGCTCGTCAGTCTTCATGAATCCGTCGGATGGGCCGGGCCATGCGCTGCCCGACGATGAATCGATCACGCGGACCTGGATCCAACGCGCCTTCTGATGCGGTATGGATGCTAGATTGCCCACCGTCATCGTCACGTTAATCAGACGTTAAGAAAGCGTTAAAGCTCAGAATGAAAAAAGCCCGGCCAGCAGATGCTGGTCGGGCTTTCGATCGGCACATCGATGATGCGCCAGAATCAATCCACAGTACGAGACCGTGGAATTAATTGCGTGTGGAATTAATCGCGGTACGAGTTGTAGTCTTTGCGGTAGTCGTTGCGATAATCGTCACGATAGTCGCTACGGTCGCTCGAGCCACCCAGCAGCTTGGCCAGAATGAAGCCGACGCCGACTGCAGCCAGCAGTGCGCTGCCTGGGTTGTTCTTGACGTATTCCTTGCCCTGAGCCGACAGGTCCGAGTACTTCTCGGTGATCTGGGTCGAACGGTCGCCGAATTTTTCTTGCGCGGTGCTGATCAGGCCAGTGACCTTTTCGACGCCTGCGTGTGCTTTCGAAGCGATGTTGTCGACGACTGGCTGAGCGGCTTGCGCTGCCTTGTCGATGGCGCCGTGTGCTTTCTCAGGCGTGATCGACGACATTGCTGCCTTGATGCTACCAGCGGCGTTTGCTGCGGTGTCGCTGATCGACGATGCGGCCGACGAAGCCGACGAGGTCGATGGCGTCGATGGCGTCGATGGGGTCGACGACGAACCGGTGGTCGAACCCGACGTGTTGCCGGCGCCGGTGCTGGCGCTGCTGCCGCTGTTGCCCAGACCGCTGTTGCCGGTCACGGTGCTCGTGCCCAGCGAACCGGTGCCCGAACCTGGGTTCGAACCTGCGTTGGTTGCGTTGATGCCTTTACCTTCGGTAGACTTTTGATTATCCATGATGTAACCCTCATAAAATAGTGATCAACGCGGAGTAGAACGAAATTCGACTAGCACCACATCTTTGATTGAATAAGTCCGATACAACAAGCGGGAACGATCTTGTACTGCGCTACATCAACATCGATTTGACTCGGCGTCTCTGTACATTTTCTTAGCGTCCCATCCCAGTTGGCCACCTTGCGGCAACTTTCCGAGTCGCAGTATCGGATTCACTGCGTCGCGATACAAAAAATACAATGGGCACCCTGCGCAGACCGTGCGCTGACTAACAGAACCATCACATCGGTTCATAAAGCGGTCATTTTGGGTGATTTAGGCGCACTTTACGGCAGCTGGCGGTACCATACGCCCCCTTATCACAGACAGGAACGCCTGACATGGCAGTACAGAAGGACCCGCGCGCCGCGCGCCTGCCGCCGCTGCGGCGCACGGACGTGACGCAGGCAGAACAGGACGCGGCAGCGCGCGCGCAGCGCGATGCGCAGGTGCGCGGCGTCGACTCGATCCCGGCCATGCGCGAGGCGATCAAGGAAGCGGCGCGGGCGCTGCCCCCGTTCACGCACGTGCCACGCCTCGCGCGCCTCGATGCGGCGGCATTCCGCACGCATGCGCTGGCCGGCATGCCGTTTCTGGTGACGGACGTGGTCGGGCGCTGGCCGATCGTGCAACTGGACATCGCCACCCTGCGCGCGCAGTACGGCCACCTGCCCGTGCGTGCGCGCGTGGGCGACTACGTGCACACCGCCTTCGCGCCGGACCGGGCCATGCAGGACATGCTGCTGCGCGACTATCTGGATCTGTCCACGCCGGTCGAATCGGGGTTGCCGCCGTACGTGGGCAACCTGGCGCTGCGCGAACTGAACCGGCTGTGCCACTGGCCGGCCTACTTCGACAAGATGGGCCCGCCCCGCTTCTGGATTGGCCCGGCGCGCACGATTACGCCGCTGCACTGCGACTACGACGACAATATCTTCGCCCAGATCCGCGGCGTGAAGCGCATCTTCCTGGCCCCGCCCCATCACGATGGGTTCTTGTATACGCGGGAAGCCAATCCGCTGCTGTTCGGCTCGCCCGTTGACCCGGAAGCGCCGGATTTCGAGCGTTTTCCGCTGGCACGCCAGGCGGCGCTGGTGGAAGTGATCGTCCGGCCGGGCGACATGCTGTATGTGCCGGCCGGCTGGTACCACCAGGTACGGGCGCTGGAGTTTTCGCTGTCGTCGAACCGCTGGGCGCGCGGGTTGCCGCTGGCGCTAGCGGACCGGCAGCCCGGCTAGGCGGCCTTCTTCGGCCGTTCGACTGCGGGCTCGGCCGCCTTTTCCTCGCCCAGCTTCAAAAACTGCGTGGAAGGCCGGCCATCGGCATTGTGCTGCACGATGCGCTCGGGCCGGCCCTTCGCATCGAGCCAGACCTGGCCGATGCCGGAGCCGTTCCACAGGCGCTCGCCGTGCTTGCGCTGGTCGGGCAGGTGCGGTGTGATCGACATCGCGCGCCGCTTGGTGAACCAGTTCAGCGGCGAGCGCGGCGAATACAGCCAGCGATTGAGGCGATCGAGCCAGTTGAGCAGGTCTTCGGGGAATTCGTTCTTGAAGCCGCTGCTGGTGATCTGCCAGATGTGCGGCGGCCGGGTGTCGTCGCGCACCTCGACGTCGTAAGCGAACGAATAGTGCACGTCGCCCGACAGGATCACGTAGTTGCCCGGTGTGCGCGAGTGACGGAAGATATTCAGCAGGCTGCGGGCCGCGCCGCGGTGCGCCATCCAGTTTTCGGCGTCGACGGTCAGTGCCTGGCCCATCAGCGTGGCAATCTTCTGCACCACCTCGATCAGCTTCACGCCGAACATCGGCGCCGCCGAGACGATCACCGCCGCCGTCTCATCGATCAGCTCATGCTGGAATTCGGTCAGCGACTCCCAGTCCATCAGGCCGGACGGATGGCTCGGGCGGCGCTGGTTGCGCCAGCGCCGCGTACGGGTGTCGAGCACGATGACAGCCGGCTGCGTGCGCAGCATGTAATCCCACTGGCGGAACGTCAGCAGCCGCTCGATCAGCGCGCCATGCGGTTCGGGTTCGAGGCGATTCTGGGAATCCGGCCTGGCGGCCATCGCGGACATGTCGTCCAGCACCTCGCCGAAGACGTCAGGCCGGTTGCCCCAGCCCTGGCACAGCATGTAGGCCACCAGCGCATTGCCCATGATGCGGCGCGAGAACGGATGGCCGTAGGCGGTCTTTTCCCACTTGTACGACAGGTTCCAGTCATCGGTGACGTCGTGGTCGTCGAAGATCATCAAGGTCTGCACGTGCGCCATCAGGCGCGCGGCGCGCGGCAACTCGTCGCAGAAGCCGTGAATGATGCCGGCTTCCTCGTGCCAGCGCTCCTGGTGCTTGGGGTCGAGCTCGGGCATCGCGATCTCGCCAATCACCTGCCATGGCACCGGCGACCAGACCAGCAGGTACATCGCCAGCACTTCGCCCAGCGTCATCAGGTGGTTGTCAGCGTTGGCCGTGGTGAAGATCGGCTTTTCCACGCCGCCGAAGAACTTCTCGCGCAGCGCCTCGCTCGACTTATGGGCCGGCAGCAGGCGCTGGCGGCCATAGTAGCCGTCGGGATGGGCGTACAACTCGTCGCTGTCGGCGACGATGGCGCCTTCGACGCATTCGCCGAACAGGCCCAGACGCTCGATCAGCGCGTGGGTCGCGCCCAGCATCGGGCCGGCCACATCGTCGGCATAGACCTGGTCGCCGGCCAGCAGCAGCATCGACGGCCGCTCGCCAGCCTGATCCACGTGCCCGGCAATCAGATCGTCACCCCGTGCCAGGCCGTCGCGCGACGGGTGATGCGGCTTGCGGCACGAGCCATACAGGATGTTGTCGGAGCGGCTGCGCAGCACCATGTTCGGCATCGCGGCGCCGTTGTGCACCAGATGCGGCGCCCACGCCGCGATGCCCTGTTCGACGCCTTCGACATCCGTCAGCAACAGGTCGTAATCGATCAGCGTGTCCTGCGGCAGCGGCTCAGGCAGCGTGACATCGATAAAGTGAATGTGCGCATCGCGCCCGATCGGAATGATGCGGCACGAGGCTTCATCGATCACGAGTCGCTGCTGATCGCCGCCACGCGGTTCCAGCACCAGGGTGAAGGACAACGGCGTGCTGCCGACCAGCCAAAGGACGAGACGGCCAGGTTCGAGGCGGCGCAACAGAGGACCGACGAGGACGGATGGAAGGCCGTTGGGGGTGTGTATGTGGATCACGCGGACGACGGCTGGCTGTGAAAAAAGTCGGGTCAGTGTAACAGAGCCATCTGGAAATCAAAGTTGCTTTTCCATGCGCGCGGGTATGCATGATCACGTCAGATGCGTTATCGGAAATAGTAAAGGCGTTGTAAATTCTGCTTGCACGAAGCGCAGACTGCGATAGAATAAATGAGAATCATTATCATTTGATGGGGAGCACTGCTCTCCTCTGCCATTTTCCGTGCCAAAGGATTTGCCATGTGCGACAAACATGCTTCGACCGTACCCTGCTCCAACGATAACGCGCAGAGCTCGCGCCGGCGGCGCGTCTGGGAGTTGTCGCATGCGTCGCATTGTCCGCTGGTGGGCGTGGGGTTGCCGTTAAATGGCTTGCGCAAGCTGGTCGAGAAGGTGACCGGCGGGAAGGTGCTGCATGATGATTACGATATTCACGTCGGCACCGTCAGCGAATGCGCATTGCGCACGCCCGTGGCCGATGCGGTTCAGAAAGAGCTTGAACGTCGCTATGCGCAGCATATCCAGCGCTTCCGCACGGCCAAGACCACCGAGCAGGTCGAAGCCATGTGGGCAGCGGCGGTTGCGGCCGGCGATGTGGCTGGCGCATTCTGGGCCGGGCTGTCCCATCCCCGCTGCACGGTGGCGCTCGAAGAGAAAATGTGCCGCGATATCCACATGGTGCAACACCAGGCCGGCGCCTGCGCCCGCGCCGATCTCAACAAGTTCAATGCGATCGTTGCCGACAATTCCCGTCTCGAACGCGAAGTCGTCCGCCTGCAGGAACGGTGCAATGCGCTGGCGCACGAAAAAGCGCTCGATGCCGAGCGCCACGAGCAGCTTCTGATGACGGCGCGCGCCGCCACCATTGCCCGGGATGGCGATGTCGCGACCCTGCGCGCCGAGCTGGCACGCCTGCAAGCCAGCGTCCCCGACCTCGATACGCGCGAGCGCATGGCCGAACGCATCGCGCAACTGGAAGCGCGCGAGCAGGCCCTGCGTGCGCAGGTTGCTGAACTGAAGACATTGCGCCCCGCCGCACCCGATGCCGAAGCGGCTCCCGCACCGGCAGCGGAACCTGTTGCTGTCCCGGTTGCGATGCCGGTACGGCTGCACAACCGCGCCGTGCTGTGCGTCGGCGGGCGCAGCAGCAGCGTGCCGATCTACCGGACGATGATCGAGCGCGTCGGCGCCCAGTTCGCGCACCACGACGGCGGCCTGGAAGACAGCAGCAGCCAGCTCGATGCCAGCCTGGCCGCTGCCGACCTGGTGATTTGCCAGACCGGCTGCATCAGCCACAGTGCCTACTGGCGCGTGAAGGACCATTGCAAGCGCCATGGCAAGCGCTGCGTGTTCGTCGACAATCCGAGTGTGTCGAGCCTGGCGCGTAGTCTGCAGGAAGCGGCGACCGAAGAAACTCAGCCCGGCTGACGGCTACGCATCGACCGGCCAGCAGTGCAACGTCAGCCCAGGTCGATCGAGGTGCTGATCATCCCGACCAGCGCCGTCATCTCGGCCGAATCAGCAATTCCCAGCAGCAGGTCGCCACGACTCAGATCGTTATCGTCCATCAGCTTGATCCAGCCGGTGATCTCGTTCGCGCTGGCAATGCGTTCCAGGCCTGACTGGTACAGGTGTGCGATGAATTGGGCATCGGTCATGGTATCGATGCCGCCTTCAGCCACGTTCACGAACATGTCGGCGATCGCCGTGATCGTGCTCCCGCTCTCGAACGCGCCAATCCAGTAATTCAGGCCACCAGCATCCGGTGCGCGGTCAAACAGGGCGTCGTACATGCGCACCAGGCTGCCAATCTCGGTATCGACGATGTGGGTCGTGGCGCCGGCAGACCGCGCATACGACAGCATCCCGAATGAGTCGGCAAACTCCAGCAGAACCTCGGCACGCGTGTCGCCGTCACGCAGGCTGGCAAGCAGGCTATACAGCTCCTTGTAATTGCCCGAACGCTCGGCGCCATTCAGGTACAGGGATCTGCCGAAATCGTCGTACGTGAGTGCATCGTCGCCACCGTAGTTCTGCAGCAGGCTGGCAGCGATGTCCACCAGTGACGTCCCCGACGCATGCGCCGCTTCCCAGCCATCGAGTTCAACGCGCGTGGCGACCCGGTCTTCCAGTGCATCGATCATGCGGGTGATCGTGCCGCGTAACGACAGGTCTGCGCTCGCACCACGGAAGTTCAGCAGTTCCACATTGATCAGATGGTCAGTGCCATCGTCCCCGGACCGTGCACTGACCACCATCTGGCCCTGCTCCACGCGGATCGTATAATCGGCCCGCGTGCCACTCAAGCGCGCCGTATCAAGGCCTGCGCCGCCATCGATCCAGTCGTTTCCGGCGCCCCCGGTCAGCTCGTCGTCGCCTGCGTCACCGTACAGGCGATCGTCGCCGGCGCCGCCATCGACCAGATCGTTTCCGCCGCCAGCGTGCACGATGTCATTGCCTTCGCCGGCATTCAGGCGCTGTACAGCGTCGTCGGCCACCAGGAACTGATTGCCCGCGCCGCCGCCATACTGAAAGCCCACGGTCATGGCGCCGGACAGCGCGGCAAAGCCGATGTGGTCGAGTTCGAACGTATGCGATCCAATACCGCGTGCATCGATAACGAGCGCAGTGACCGGATTGGCGCCGTCCTGCGGCGTACCGGCCAAGGCCATGCTGACAAAGGCCTTCCCCGTGCCAGGTGCGATCACCGGAACAATGGTTTGCAACAGCAGCGGGGTTGCAGGGGCGAGGCTTGCCAGAAAATCGGTGGCGCCGGCGATCAGCCCGGCCTGTGAGGCAGAACCGGCGGCGCTGTGCTGACCAATCTCGCGCAGCACCTCGTCCAGCGAGGCTGCGGCCGCCTGCGGCGCGGCGCTGCCGGACGCCATCAGGCCAACACCGTCGATATCAGCGGCACGCAACAGCACTGCCCCGCTGCTATCCCTGACGATAGCAATGCCATCGGACGGATTGGGGTTCGCTGGCGCGTCAGGCAGCGCCCTGGTCGGGATCGAGAGCAGCTGGCGCACCGTCCCATCGGCTTCGGTCACATAGCGCACCACGACTTCGCGCCGCTCGTCGAGCGTCGTCTGCGGCGCGGTGCCAGGGCGCTCGTCGACATCGCTCACCCACACCGTCAGCATCTGCGCAGCCGTGCCGGCCCATTCCTGGCGCGTGACTTCGACTTCGTAGGTATTGTTGCCGGCGCCATCCCCAAGGTCGCGCGGCATTTCGTAGTCGGGCGCGTCAATAAAGACCAGATGACCATTGGATGGATCGATCGAAAACAGCGCGGCGTCGCGGCCGCCGGTGATCGTATAGACATTCGGTGTGGGCAAAGGAACGGCAAACACGGTATCGATGGCCACGTCGCGCGCGTTCTCCATGACCTGGACGACGGGGCCGCCGGGATAAGAAAAGCGCGGGAGAAAGGGGCCGTCGTAGGGCGGGCTTGCGGTGCTCGATCCGGGTGTGGTTGCCATCATCGTTCCTCAAGGTGGTCTACCAGGAGTATAGCCACGCCAACCACCACACCATTCAGAAATTGAACACCCGATGCATTTCATGCACCGGGAATACAACTGCGTTATCTGAAATTTGTACGCAAGAAAAAAGGGTTACCGGCCGAAGCCTGTAACCCTTTGATCTGACTAACTAATTTTGGTGCCGCTGACCGGAATCGAACTGGTGACCTTCGCATTACGAATGCGCTGCTCTACCGACTGAGCTACAGCGGCGAAACCTGTGCTTCGCCTTCCATCGTGCCCGACAAACAAGCCGTCGCTCACGAAAGAGCCGTATTCTAGCAAACAAACTGGCAACCTTGCTAGTGTGTATCGCATCACTTTCGCAAGATTTCCGGTTTGCCTAATTTATACGCAGACGATCGTGCGCACCATCAGGCCGCGTGATAGCCCGTAACGACATCCACTTCTTCCTTCGAACCCAAAAACACCGGCACGCGCTGATGCAGCTTGGTCGGCTGGATATCGAGGATGCGGCCCTTGCCGTCGGTCGCCGCGCCGCCCGCCTGCTCGACGATCATCGCCATCGGATTGGCTTCGTACATCAGGCGCAGCTTGCCTGGCATGCTGGTGTCGCGCAGGTCGGCCGGGTACATGAAGACGCCGCCGCGGGTCAGGATGCGGTGCACGTCGGCCACCATCGAGGCGACCCAGCGCATATTGAAGTCCTTGCCGCGCGGGCCGGTGGAGCCTGCCAGCAGCTCGTCGACGTAACGCTGGACCGGTGGATGCCAGTGGCGCTGGTTCGACATATTGATCGCGAATTCCTTGGTCGCTGCCGGAATCTGCATATCGCTCTGGGTCAGCACCCACGAACCCTGCTCGCGGTCGAGCGTGAAGCAATGCACGCCGTTGCCGGTCGTGAGCACCAGCATCGTCTGCGGGCCGTACACGGCGTAACCGGCGGCCACCTGCGTGCTGCCGGCCTGCAGGAAGTCCTGCTCGGTCGGGTCCTGCATGCCTTCCGGCGCCTTGAGCACCGAGAAGATCGTGCCGATCGACACGTTGACGTCGATGTTCGACGAGCCGTCCAGCGGATCGAACAGCAGCAGGAATTCGCCTTTTGGATAGCGGCTCGGAATCTGGCGGATGGTTTCCATTTCTTCGGATGCCATCGCGGCCAGGTGGCCGCCCCACTCGTTGGCTTCGAGCAGGATCTCGTTGGAGATCACGTCGAGCTTTTTCTGCACTTCGCCCTGGATGTTTTCGGTGTCGGCACTGCCGAGCACTTCGCCCAGCGCGCCCTTGCTCACCGAATAGCTGATGCGCTTGCAGGCGCGGGCCACGACTTCGATCAGCAGGCGCAACTCCGCATTGATGCTCTGGTGCTGGCGTTGCTCTTCCACCAGGTACTGCGTCAGACTTACGCGTTTCATGGGTTCCTCAGGTTGTGTTGAATGTGTTTAGTTGGCCAGCGCCTTGCCGACGATCTCGCGCACGTCGTTCGACAGCTTGACCTGCCCCGCCACCTTCTGCAAGGCTTCGCGCATCTGCCACTGCAGGGCTGGCGCGTAACGGCGCCAGCGGTCCATGGCGCGCGCCAGGCGGCTGGCCACTTGCGGGTTCAGGGCGTCGAGTGCGATCACTTGTTCGGCCCAGAAGGCGTAGCCGCTGCCATCCGGCGCGTGGAACTGTACCGGATTGTTCACGCAGAACATCGCCACCAGGCTGCGCGCGCGGTTCGGGTTGCGCAGTGTGAAGGCCGGGTGCGTCATCAGGGCGCGCACGGCCGCCAGGTCGGTGGTCGGACTTGACGCCTGCATCGCGAACCACTTGTCCACGACCAGCGCCTCGTTCTGGAATTCGTCATAGAACACGGCCAGCGCGTCGGCCGCCTGCGGCACGCGCGCGGCGACCAGGGCAGAAAGCGCCGCGGCGCGGTCGGTCATGTTGTCGGCTTCATCGAACTGGCGCTGCGCCAGCGCGACGCTGGCGGCGTCCGGCGCGGCGTTCAAGTAGGCCAGCGCCAGGTTCTTCAGGGCGCGCTTGCCGGCCGAGGCGGCGTCCGGGCTGTAAGGGCCCGGCGTGGCGTTGGCTTCGTACTGGGCCAGCAACTCGCTGCGCAGGCGCGCACCGAGGTCGGCGCGCATGAACTGACGCGCGATGTGCACGGCCAGCGGATCGACGCACTCGAGCTGCTCGGCCACCATCGATTCGGAGGGCAGCGTCAGGCACTGCTCGCGGAAGGCCGGATCGAGCGTCTCGTCGACCAGGATCTTGCGCAGCGCCTCGATGAAGGTCTCGTCCAGGTTCAGGCTGGCGGCGGCATCGTCCTGCGCGCCCGCTTCACCGGTCAGCTTGAGCAGGCGTTCCATGGCCAGGCGCTGGCCCGCTTCCCAGCGGTTGACCGGATCGCTGTCATGACTGAACAGGTGCAGCAGGTCGGCATCGGTGTAGCCGCCCTGCAGGATGACCGGCGCCGAAAAGTCGCGCAGCACCGAGGCCACCGGTTGCCCGGTCACGCCCGTGAAGACGAAGGTTTGCTCGGCTTCGGTCAGTTCGAGCACGGCGGTGGTGCCGCGTTGCTGGCCGTCGACGACGAGGGGCATGTCGGCGCCGGCGGCGTCGAGCAGGCCAACGGCCACAGGAATGTGGAACGGCAGCTTTTCGGGCTGGCCGGGCGTGGCCGGGCACGACTGGAACAGCGTGAGCGTGTAGGTCTGCGCGGCTTCGTCCCAGCGGCCTTCGAAGCGCAGCACCGGCGTGCCGGCCTGGCTGTACCAGCGCTCGAACTGCCCCAGTTCACGGTCGTTGGCGTCGGCCATCGCGCGGCGGAAGTCGTCGCACTCGACGGCTTGCTCGTCATGGCGCGCAAAATACAGGTCCATGCCCTTGCGGAAACCATCAACGCCGAACAGCGTCTGGTACATGCGCACGACTTCGGCCCCTTTTTCGTACACCGTCACGGTGTAGAAATTGTTGATCTCGACAAACGAATCGGGCCGCACCGGGTGCGCCATCGGGCCGGCGTCTTCGGGGAACTGGGCCTGGCGCAGCGTGCGCACCTGGTCGATGCGGGTGACGGCGCGCCCGGTGGCGGTGCCGATCATGTCGGCCGTGAATTCCTGATCACGGAACACCGTCAGGCCTTCTTTCAGCGACAGCTGGAACCAGTCGCGGCACGTCACGCGGTTGCCGGTCCAGTTGTGGAAGTATTCGTGCGCTACCACCGCCTCGATACCCTGGAAGTCGATGTCGGTGGCCACGCGCGGGTTGGCCAGCACAAACTTGGTGTTGAAGATATTCAGGCCCTTGTTTTCCATCGCGCCCATGTTGAAGTCGCTCGTGGCGACGATCATGAAGCGGTCCAGGTCGAGTTCGAGCCCGTATTTTTCTTCGTCCCAGCGGATGCTGTGCTTGAGCGACTGCATCGCGTAGTCGGTCTTGTCCAGGTTGCCGTCCTCGACCCACACCTGCAGCAGCGCATCGCGCCCGTCGGCCAGGCGGAAGGTTTCTTCCTGGCAGACCAGTTGCGCAGCGACGAGGGCGAACAGGTACGACGGCTTCTTGAACGGGTCTTCCCACAATGCATAGTGGCGGCCATCGTCCAGGTCGCCTTCTTCGAGCAGGTTGCCGTTGGACAGCAGCACCGGATAGCGGGCCTTGTCGGCGCGCAGCATCACGGTGAATTTGGCCATCACGTCCGGACGGTCCGGGAAGAACGTGATGCGGCGGAAGCCCTCAGCCTCGCACTGCGTGAAGAAGTTGCCGTTGGACACATATAAACCGCTCAGCGTCGTGTTCTTGTCGGGTGCGCACAGCGATTCGATCTCGAGCACCACGTCGTCGGGCGCCGAGCGGATCGTCAGCAGGTTGTTGGCCAGCGTGTAGTCGCGCTTGCCCAGCAGCTTGCCATTCAGGCGCAGCGCCACCAGCTCGATGTCTTCGCCGTGCAGTTCGATGCCGCGCGTGGTGGCGGCCGGGTTGCGCCGCAGCGTCAGGCGGCTGGCCACGACGGTGCGGGCCGGGTCCAGGTCGAAGCCCAGTTCGACGGTATCCACCAGATAGCTGGGCGGGGTATAGTCCTTGCGGAAGATGGTCTGGGGCGTATCGGTGCGCATGGTGGGCTCGGGCTGACACAGTGGATGAGGGGCTTATTTTACCAACAAGCTTTTGGATCGCCGCCGACGAATTGCCATGTATCGCTTTGTAGGCACGGTAACCGGGTGTAAAAGTGGCTCCCCTGAATCTTAACAAGGGGTAATCTTGAAGATCGGGGAAAGACCGACAAGACAAACGGGAGATTTGCATGAAACGCTTCATCACCATCGCTCTGGGTACCGCGTTCGCGTTGCTGCTGGGCGGCTGCGCGACGAGCATCCGCAGCGATGTCACCACGTTCCACCAATGGCCGGCGCAGATTGCCGACAAGAGCTATGTGTTTGAAGTGCCGTCGCCGCAGGACGATACCCTCGAGTGGCGCAGCTACCAGGACCTGGTGCGCGGCCAGCTGGCGCGCCAGGGCTTCCGCGATGCCAACGGCGCCACGCCGGCGCTGACCGTGGCGATGCGGTTTACCACCACCGACGTGCCGGTGCGCGTGATCGAACCGTTGATGACGCCGTATTTCTATCCGAGCGCGCGCTTCGGTTACGGCGGCTACCGCGGCGGCTTCAACCGCCGCTACTGGGGCGGCTGGTACAGCCCGTTCTACGATCCGTTCTGGGGTCCGTATCCGTCGTACCAGACGTCGATCGAGCACCAGTACCGGCGCGAGCTGCAGGTGGCGATCAAGTCGTCGCGCGACGGCAAGCGCCTGTTTGAAGTGACCGTGCACAACACGAGCCGCAATATGTCGACACCCGAAGTCATGCCGGCGCTGGTGCAAAGCGCGTTCGAGGGCTTCCCCGGCCAGTCGGGCGTAGCGCGCCGTGTGGTGGTGACCAAGGAACCGGGCCGCTAAGCATCACAAACGTCGCATACCCCCCCCCACGTCATTCCCGCGCAGGCGGGAATCCAAGTACTGTTCGCGTTGTCGTGACGCGGGCGCCCTTGGATTCCCGCCTCCGCGGGAATGACGTTTTTGGGCTGCCTTAGACTCCCGCCTCTGCGGGAATGACGCTTTTGGGCCGCTAGCTGAAATACGCCTCCGACCCGAACGTGATGGCCACGACCAGCAGCAAGGCCAGCACCAGCACGATCAGCAGCCGCCCGAACTTCGGCGCGCCATCGCCCGTCGGCCCCGATGGCGGCGTGAACGGCGGCTCGTCCCGGGTATCCCTCATGGCAGCAGCACCGTCGAGCCGGTGGTGCGGCGCGACTCCAGCGCACGGTGCGCATCGGCCGCCTGCGCCAGCGGGAACGTCTGGTTGACGTTGATGGTCACCTTGCCGCTCGTGACCATCTCGAACAGCTCGGCCGACATCGCTTCGGCTTCCTGCTGATTGGTCATGTAGTCGAACAGGGTCGGGCGCGTGATGTACAGCGACCCGCGTTTGGACAATTCGCCAGGCGTGAACGGTTCCACGGCGCCGGACGCATTGCCGAAGCTGACCATCAGCCCGCGCCGCTGCAGGCAGTCGAGCGACGCGGCAAACGTGTCCTTGCCCACCGAGTCGTACACCACCGGCACGCCGGCCCCGCCCGTGATGTCTTTCACGCGCGCCACGATGTCTTCGTCGTTGTAGTTGATGACGTGCGCCGCGCCGTGCGCCAGCGCCAGCTCGCCCTTCTCTTTCGAACCAACGGTGCCGATCAGCTGCACGCCAAGGGCGCGGGCCCACTGGCAGGCGATCAGGCCCACGCCACCGGCCGCAGCGTGGAACAGGATCGTCTGACCGGCCTGCAGCGGGTAAGTCGAGCGAAACAGGTATTGCACCGTCAGGCCCTGCAGCATCATCGCCGCTGCCGTCTCGAACGAGATCGCGTCGGGCAGCTTGACGACGACCGCAGCCGGCATCACGCGCAGGTCGGCGTAGGCGCCGTTGGGGCCGCCAGCGTACGCGATACGGTCGCCCGGCTGGACATTGGTCACGCCCTCGCCCACCGCCTCGACCACGCCCGCGCCTTCCTTGCCCAGGCCGCCGGGCAGCGGCTGCGGGTACAGGCCGGTGCGAAAATAGACGTCGATGAAGTTCAGACCGATCGCGTGCTGGCGCAGCAGGATCTCGCCCGGGCCGGGCGCGCCCACGTCGACATCGACATACTCCATGACCTCGGGGCCGCCATTGGCGGCGATGCGGATTGCTTTGGCGTGCATGCAGTTCTCCTTTGTGTACGTCAAGAATACCGTATTCATGCTTGCTGGCGGCGAAAGCGCTGGCGCGCCAGACTGTTGTTTCCATGCCGATTCGCGCCCCCTGCTTGCGGGCCCTTGGACCTTTTTGCAAGGGGGCGCTATGCTAGAATGTCGGCCACTCTTGCATACCGTCTAAGGAATTCTCGACATGGCTGGACACAGCAAATGGGCCAATATCAAGCACAAAAAGGCCGCAACTGACGCCAAGCGCGGCAAGATCTGGACGCGCCTGATCAAGGAAATCACCGTCGCCGCGCGCATGGGCGGCAGCGACATCCCGTCCAATCCGCGCCTGCGCCTGGCAGTCGAGAAGGCGGCCGATGCGAATATGCCGAAAGATAACGTCACGCGCGCCATCCAGCGCGGTTCGGGCGAGCTCGAAGGCGTCAACTACGAAGAAGTGCGCTACGAAGGCTACGGCATCGGCGGCGCAGCGATCATCGTCGAGTGCCTGACCGACAACCGCGTGCGCACCGTGGCCGAAGTGCGCCACGCGTTCAGCAAGAACGGCGGCAATATGGGCACCGAAGGCTCGGTCGCGTTCATGTTCCAGCACACGGGCCAGTTCCTGTTCGCGCCGGGCGTCGACGAAGACAAGCTGATGGAAGCGGCGCTCGAAGCCGGCGCCGACGATGTCGCGGCCGACGACGAAGGCGGCTTCGAAGTGCTGTGCGATCCGCACGCCTTTGCGTCGGTGAAAGAAGCGCTCGAAGCGGCCGGCTTCAAGGCCGAAGTGGCCGAAGTCATCATGAAACCCGCCACCGAAACGGTGTTCACGGGCGACGACGCGATCAAGATGCAAAAGCTGCTCGATGCACTGGAAAACCTGGACGACGTTCAGGAAGTGTTCACCAACGCCGTGATCGACGAATAACCTGGTAGGCAATATGAAAATTCTCGTAGTCGGCTCGGGCGGCCGCGAACACGCTCTGGCGTGGAAACTGGCCCAATCGGAACGCGTGCAAACGGTCTTCGTCGCTCCCGGCAACGGCGGCACCGAGCTCGACACGCGCCTGGTGACGGTCGACCTGCACGAGCCGCAGGCGCTGGCCGACTTCGTCGTGGCCGAGCACATCGCACTGACGCTGGTGGGCCCGGAAGTACCGCTGGCCGCCGGCATCGTCAACCTGTTCCGCTCGCGCGGCCTGAAGATCTTCGGCCCTACCCGCGAAGCAGCCCAGCTCGAGAGCTCGAAGGATTTTGCCAAGTCGTTCATGCAGCGCCACGGCATCCCGACCGCGAAGTACGAAACGTTCTCGGACGCCGCTGCCGCCCACGCCTACATCGACGCCAATGGCGCCCCGATCGTCATCAAGGCCGACGGCCTGGCGGCCGGCAAGGGCGTCGTGGTAGCCATGACGCTCGACGAAGCACACGGCGCCGTTGACCACATGCTGGCCGATAACGCCTTTGGCGACGCCGGCGCGCGCATCGTCATCGAAGAATTCCTGGCCGGCGAAGAAGCCAGCTTCATCGTCATGTGCGACGGCAAGAACGTGCTGGCACTGGCCACGAGCCAGGACCACAAGCGCCTGAAGGACCACGACCAGGGCCCGAACACGGGCGGCATGGGCGCATATTCGCCGGCGCCGATCGTGACGCCGTCGATGCACGCGCGCGTGATGCGCGAAATCATCAACCCGACCATCCAGGGCATGGCGCGCGACGGCATCCCGTTCACGGGCTTCCTGTACGCCGGCCTGATGATCGATGCCGATGGCAATCCGCGCACGCTGGAATTTAACTGCCGCATGGGCGACCCGGAAACGCAGCCGATCATGGCGCGCCTGAAAAGCGACTTCGCCACCGTACTCGAACACGCCTGCAACGGCACGCTCGACACGGTCGAACTCGAATGGGACCGCCGCACCGCCGTGGGCGTCGTGATGGCCGCCGCCGGCTATCCCGACAGTCCGCGCAAGGGCGACGTGATTGACGGCATCCCGCCGGAAGCGCCGGAATGCGTCACCTTCCACGCCGGCACGCGCGTCGTGGGCGGCACGCTGCAAGCCAGTGGCGGCCGCGTGCTATGCGTCGTGGGTCTGGGCGACAGCGTCAAGATGGCGCAGAAGCGCGCGTACGAAACGGTCGAGAAGATCCACTTCAATGGCGCGCAGTACCGGCGCGACATCGGCTGGCGCGGGATCAAGTAAGCGGGGTTGAACTTGGGTTCCCGCCTTCGCGGGAACGACGGACTAACAGCCGCCTTGAATATCACGTCAGCATGTTTGCACGTCGTTCCCGCGCAGGCGGGAACCCAAGTCACACCGAACAGCCTCAGGCGCCAACCGCCTTACAACGAACCACCACGTGCGCAGGTGTACAATCTGCGCTCTTTTCATTTCCCGACCGCGATCGTTCCATGCCATCCCTTCATAGCGCAGCCATCAAGGCCTGGTTGCTCGACCTCCAGGCACGTATTGTCCAGGACCTCGAACAGGTCGATGGCAAGCCGTTCCTGCGCGATGCGTGGGAACGCCCCGAAGGTGGCGGCGGCATTTCGCGCCTGATCGAAGAAGGCAATGTGTTCGAGCGCGGCGGCGTGAATTTTTCGCACGTGATGGGCGCCGCCCTGCCCCCGTCGGCCAGCGCCGTGCGCCCTGAACTCGCGGGCCGCGCCTGGGAAGCGATGGGCGTGTCGCTGGTGCTGCATCCGCGCAATCCATATGCGCCGACGGTGCACATGAACGTGCGGTTTTTCGAAGCGACCGCAGCCGGCGAAGAGCCGGTCTGGTGGTTCGGCGGCGGCATGGACCTCACGCCGTATTACGGCGACGAGGCCGATGCACGCCACTTCCACCAGACCTGCCACGACGCGCTGGCGCCGTTCGGTCCGACGCTGCACCCGCGCTTCAAGAACTGGTGCGACGAGTATTTTTATCTGAAGCACCGCAAGGAAGCGCGCGGCGTGGGCGGCATCTTTTTCGATGACCTGAACGAACTGGGATTCGAGCAGTCGTGCGCGCTGATGCAAAGCGTCGGCAACAGCTTCAACACGGCCTACCTGCCGATCCTGGCGCGCCACAAGGACCGCCCGTACGGCGAGCGCGAGCGCGATTTCCAGGCCTACCGGCGCGGCCGCTATGTCGAGTTCAACCTGGTGTGGGACCGCGGCACGCTGTTCGGCCTGCAGTCGGGTGGCCGCACCGAGGCGATCCTGATGTCGATGCCGCCGATCGTGAAATGGCGCTACGACTGGCACCCCGAGCCGGGCAGCCCGGAAGCGCGCCTGGCGACCGACTTTTTGCCGCACCGGGACTGGCTCGCGCCGTGACGGCCTGCATCGCCGTGCTGGGCGGCAGCTTCGATCCGGTGCACCTCGGCCACGTCGCGCTGGGCCAATTGTTTTGCGGCTTGCTGCAGGCGGACGAATTGCGCATCCTGCCGGCCGGCCACCCCTGGCAAAAGAACGGCATGGAAGCCGGTGACGCGCATCGCATCGCGATGCTCGAACTGGCCTTCAGGCCACTGAACAACGACAAGCTGAACGTCGTGTTCGACCTGCAGGAAATTGAACGCACGACGCCAACCTACACGGTCGAGACCCTGCGCGCGCTGCGCCGGGAACTCGGCCCGCAGGCATCGATCGTATTCCTGATGGGCGCCGACCAGCTGCGCAATCTGGATACCTGGAATGAATGGCGCGAACTGTTCGCGCTGGCCAACCTGGGTGTGGCCACACGTCCAGGTTACGACCTGGCGCAAGAAACATTGCCACCACCGGTGGCACAAGAATTGTCGACGCGCCTTGCGACGCCCGACACCGTGCGCGCAAGCAGCCACGGAAAAGTTTGCCTCGCACCGACGCTGGACGTCGACATTTCGTCAAGCCGCATTCGTGCGGCCTTGCACGCGGGCCTCGAAGCGGACGCAAACGCGCTCGCGATGGCGCAAGTGCTAGACTATATTCAACAACATAACCTGTACAAAAACTAATGGATCTCAAGAAACTTCAAACCCTCGTCGTTGACGCCCTGGAAGATGTCAAGGGCCAGGACATCGTCATGTTCGACACGACGCACCTGACCAGCCTGTTCGACCGCATCGCCGTCGTCTCGGGCACCTCGAATCGCCAGACCAAGTCGCTGGCCGCATCGGTGCGCGACAAGGTCAAGGCTGCCGGCGGCGACGTCATCGGCATGGAAGGCGAGGACACCGGTGAATGGGTGCTGGTCGACCTGGGCGACATCATCGTCCACATCATGCAGCCGGCCATTCGCCAGTACTACCGTCTCGAAGAAATCTGGGGCGAAAAGCCGGTCAAGCTGGGCGCCGCCAAGCGCAAGTCGACCGCCGAAGGCGCAGAAGCCGACGAAGCCAAGCCAAAGTCGAAGCACCTTGCCGCCAACCAGGACAAGGTCGAGGCCAAGCCGGTCAACGAACGTAAACCTGCCGCCAAGCGCGCCGCCACCGTCGCCAAGACCATCGCTGCCGAAGGCCCTGCTGCTGCCAAGAAGCCGGCTGCCAAGAAGGTTGCCGCCAAGGCTGTCCCAACCGGCAAGACCGTGAAGGTCAACCCGAGCAAGACCGAGACCGCCGCTGTCGAAGCGACCAAGTCCAAGCCGCCAAAGCGCGCCGTGAAAGCTGCTGCACCGAAAGAAGCGCCAGCGGTCGAAGCGCCGGCCAAAAAAGTGATCCGTCGTATCAAGAAGGATGCCGAGTAAGCCTTCATGCAATTGATCATTGCCGCGGTCGGTCACAAGATGCCGGCCTGGATCGAGTCGGGTTTCACTGAGTACACGAAGCGCATGCCACCCGAGCTGCGCATCGTGCTCAAGGAAATCAAGCCGGTCGAACGGTCCGGCAGCAAGACCGCTGCCACGGCGATGGCGCTCGAACGCGAGCGCATCGAGGCGGTCTTGCCCAAGGGCGTACGCATCATCGCGCTCGACGAGCGTGGCCGCGACCTGACCAGTGTCGGCCTGTCGCAGCAGCTGGAAACCTGGCAACGCGACGGGCGCGACACCGCGTTCTTGATCGGTGGCGCCGATGGGCTCGATCCCGAGCTCAAGGCACGTGCCGAAGGCTTGATCCGTATTTCCAGCATGACGCTTCCGCACGGTATGGTGCGGGTGATGCTGGCCGAGCAGTTGTATCGTGCCTGGTCGATCACCCAGAACCACCCTTACCACCGGGTCTGAATTTTGCTTGTTCAGTAATTTTTTACCTGTCTGACTGCTTTGCCAGATCGTCCGATTCGATGAGAAACAACCAGAACAAGATTTACCTCGCTTCGAAAAGCCCGCGTCGCCGCGAATTGCTGCGCCAGATCGGCGTCGACTTCGAGCTGATGCTGCTGCGCAGTGATCCGGCCCGCGTGGTGGACGTCAGCGAAGACGTGCTGGCGGACGAAGACGTGCACCATTATGTCGCGCGCGTTGCCAAGGAAAAAGGCGCGTTTGCCTTCAACCTGCTGCTGCAACGGCGCCAGCCGCTGCGCCCCGTACTGACAGCCGACACGACCGTCACAATCGATGGCGAGATTCTCGGCAAGCCAGCCGATAACCGAGAGGCGATCGCCATGCTCGAGCGCCTGTCGGGCCGTACGCACCAGGTGCTGACCTCGGTTGCCGTGCATGCCGAACGCGTGGCCGAGCAAGTCACACAGGTGTCGAACGTGCGCTTTGCCAAGCTCACCCCGGAACAGATCCGTGCCTATTGCGCCACGCCCGAGCCGTACGACAAGGCCGGCGGCTACGGCATCCAGGGTCCGGCGGCGCTGTTCATCGAGCACATCGAAGGCAGCCACTCGGGCATCATGGGCCTGCCCCTGTTCGAGACCGCCAGTTTGCTGCGCAAGGCGGGTCTGACGGTCTGAATTGATCGCCTTCCCGCCCCGGCGATGCCTCGTGAGCGTGTATCATGATCACCCTGAACAATACGTGCGGCAGGGTCCATGAACGAAGATATTCTTATCAACATCACGCCGCAGGAAACACGCGTCGCGCTGGTTTTGCAAGGCGCGGTGCAGGAACTGCACATCGAGCGCACGCTCACGCGTGGGTTGGCGGGGAATGTCTATCTGGGCAAGGTCGTGCGCGTGCTGCCAGGCATGCAGTCGGCCTTCATCGACATCGGCCTGGAACGCGCCGCCTTCCTGCACGTGGCCGATATCTGGGAAGCGCGCAGCCACGACGGCAGCAACGTTCCCCCGACCGCCATCGAAAAACTGCTGTTCGACGGCCAGGTACTGACCGTCCAGGTCATTAAAGATCCGATCGGCACCAAGGGCGCACGCCTGTCGACCCAGATTTCCATCGCCGGCCGCATGCTGGTGTACCTGCCGCAAGACCAGCACATTGGCATCTCGCAAAAAATCGAAAAGGAAAGCGAGCGCGAACGCCTGCGCACGCGCCTGCAAAACTTGCTGCCGCCCGACGAAAAAGGCGGCTACATCGTGCGCACGATGGCCGAAGAAGCGCCGGACGACGACCTGGCCGCCGACGTCGACTACCTGCGCAAGACCTGGGGCGCCATCGTCCAGGGCGCCCGCACCCGCCCGCCGACCACCCTGCTCTACCAAGACCTGTCGCTGGCCCAGCGCGTGCTGCGCGACTTCGTGCATGACGAAACCGCCACCATCCAGGTCGACTCGCGCGAGAACTACCTGAAACTCGTCGAATTCGCGCAGGTCTATACGCCAAGCGTGCTCTCGCGCATGGCGCACTACACGGGCGAGCGGCCGCTGTTCGACCTGTATGGCGTCGAAGAAGAAATCCTGCGTGCGCTCGGCCGCCGCGTCGACCTGAAATCCGGCGGCTACCTGATCGTCGACCAGACCGAGGCGATGACGACCATCGACGTCAACACGGGCGGCTACGTTGGCGGACGCAATTTCGCCGACACGATCTTCAAAACGAATCTGGAATCGGCGCACGCCATCGCGCGCCAGCTGCGCCTGCGCAACTTGGGCGGCATCATCATCCTCGACTTCATCGACATGGAGAACAACGAGCACCGCAACCAGGTGCTCGCCGAGCTGAAGAAAACCCTGGCACGCGACCGCACCAAGGTCTCCGTGAGCAATTTCTCGGCGCTGGGCCTGGTGGAAATGACACGCAAGCGCACGCGCGAATCGCTGGCCCACATCCTGTGCGAGCCGTGCCCGGCCTGCTCGGGCAAAGGCCAGGTGAAAACCAGCCGCACGATCTGCTACGAAATCCTGCGCGAACTGCTGCGCGAAGCCAAGCAGTTCAACCCGCGCGAGTTCCGCATCGTCGCTTCGCAAGAGGTGATCGATCTGTTCCTGGAAGAAGAATCGCAACACCTGGCCATGCTGGGGGACTTCATCGGCAAGCGCATTTCGCTGCAGGTCGAGAAGGGGTATCACCAGGAACAGTACGATGTGATTTTGATGTAACCATGGACTTGCTGCCCGCGCACTGGCTCGCAACCTGGGCCGCCCTGAACCTGGCCCCGCCCACCGGCTTGTGCGAGCAATTGCTGCGCGCGTGGGACGAACCCCAGCGCCATTACCACACGCTGCAACACCTCAACGAATGCCTGGCGCTGTTCGACACGCTACGCGCGCATGCCGAGCAGCCTGCCGAGATCGAGCTGGCCCTGTGGTTCCATGACGCCATCTACGACGTGCAGGGCCACGATAACGAAGCACGCTCGGCGCACTGGGCCATTGACGCATTAAAGGCTGGCGGCATCGATGCGGCCCGCTGCCAGCGCGTGCATGACCTGATCATGGCCACCTGCCACACCGCCCTGCCCGCCTCGCCGGATCAGGCTTTGCTGGTCGACATCGACCTGGCCATCCTGGGCGCACCCGCTGCGCGCTTTGCGGAATACACGCGGCAGATCAGCGCCGAATACGCATGGGTGCCGCCAGAGGTCTACGCGGTCAAGCGCCGCGCCGTGCTGCAGGGCTTTCTCGACCGCGAACAGATTTACACGACGCCCGCCGTCGCGCAGCGCCTTGAGCAGCGCGCCAGAGACAATCTGGCCAAGGCCATTTCGTCGTTCTGAACAACGATCCATCAACAGGCAGCAAGATTGATCCAGATCGATTGCAGCCTGCTTGACGAACGCGCCTGCAAACCTATTGAGAACCAGTCCATCCAAGCTGCATGATGCGCCGTTGCTGCCGCCCTCGATTGAAGCACGCAGCCAACATCCGCGCGTGATTCTGCTTGCGTTCCCATCGGTTCCGCTTGACTTGCGTCAGCAAAATACTTAGCGTCTCACAACAGGCAGCAGGAAACTCATCCCTTTTCGCGCGTGAACCACAGGTGATTGCCATGCGAACCCGACTCCGCAATCGTCACAGCAAAGCACCGGACCAACTGCGCGATGCCTTGGCACCGTCGCGCTATGCCGATGTGGTTGCCGATGATGGACTCGAAGCGTCCATGCGACAGCTGACCGAAGGGCAAATGCTCGTGAATCAGGCGCTGGTCGAAAAGGTCATCGCCTGCCAGCATTCCGAAGCAACGTTACGCGCATCCGAACAGCAACTGCATTCGTTACTGGCCCACCAGCGCGCCAGCAGTGAAGCCGAGCGCAAGCGGATCTCGCGCGAGATCCACGATTGCCTTGGCCAGAACCTGCTGGCCTTGCGGCTCGACATCGTCACCCTGCACCAGCAAACGGAAGACCAACGTGGCCGTCTGCACGATTGGGTGAGCGCGGCGCTCGGTAATATCGATGAGACGCTGCGCACCGTCAAGCACCTGCTGAGCGAACTACGGCCTGCCGGCCTTGAGCTGGGCGTCGTGGCCACGCTGGAAATCGAGGCGCGCAAGTTCACCCGCGCGAGTGGCATTGCCTGCGACGTGCAGGCTGACGGGCGTCTCGACGATCTGCAGATCGACGAAGCCATCCTGATGAGCTTACACCGCGTGCTGCGCGAGTCGCTCGACAATGTGTGTCGCCATTCGCTTGCGAGCCGGGTTCAGCTACACCTGGCGGGCGCGGACGGCATGCTCGAACTGACGATCAGCGACAACGGCGTCGGGTTCAACCCGCAGGCGCCACGCAAATCGGGCAGCTTTGGCCTGGCGACGCAGCAGGAACAAGTGGCTGCGCTTGGCGGCACACTGGCTATTAATAGTGCCCACACGCAGGGCACTCGTCTCGTCGTGCGCCTGCCCCTGTTGCCGCAACAAGCCGGTGTGAAGCACGTCGATCGACTAACGTAATGGCCTGCCGACACCCATATTGCGGTGCTGCACTGCCCTGGCATTCAGATCAATGCCGCACGACTATCTTGTTTATTTTGGAGCAAGCTGACGATTGAAAATCCTGATCGATATCATAGGAATAATTAAATACTGATCTTCCTGTGTGTGTGTGAACTCACAGTGGAGGTCCGACGTGCTGGGCTATGTTATTGGGAGTTTAATAATCTCTACAACAAACAAGGAACAGCATGCCAACATCAAAGCACCCTAGCTCATTCGACGGCGCCGGATCGGTCCTGAGCACGGTAGCCGGTCCATCCGATGCCAAGCCGCCACAAAGCCTTGGCGTCAGCAACCCGATCGCGGATCGTCTGCTCGATAAAATCCCTGCTGAGCAAGAGCTCGCGGCGGCACGTCCATTCAATGCCAACAAGGCCAGCGAGTATGGCGACGCATCGCGTACGCCAGCAGTCGGCGAAACCTTCAAGCCGTCGACCCACGCCGCCACCGGCAGCACGTCGACCGAAATCATCGCCAATGACAAAGTTGGCGATGGCAATCCGCCAAAAGGCGAAAACGCGACCGTCGATCCACTCGACCGCGTGCGCGTTGACCCGGCCGATCGTCACCTGACGACCAACCAGGGCGTGCCGGTTTCGGACAACCAGCATTCGCTGAAGGCCGGCCTGCGTGGTCCGACTCTGCTCGAAGACTTCGTGCTGCGCGAAAAAATCAGCCACTTTGACCATGAGCGCATCCCTGAGCGCGTCGTGCACGCACGCGGCTCGGCTGCGCACGGTTATTTCGAATCCTACGACAACTTCAGCGCGCTGACCCGCGCCATCCCGTTCGCCAAGAAGGGCAAGCGCACGCCAGTGTTCCTGCGCTTCTCGACCGTGGCCGGCGAACGTGGTTCGACCGACACCGCACGCGACGTGCGCGGTTTCGCAGTCAAGTTCTATACCGAAGAAGGCAACTGGGATCTGGTGGGTAACAACATCCCGGTGTTCTTCATCCAGGACGCCATGAAGTTCCCTGACCTGGTGCACGCAGCCAAGCCGGAACCGCATCACGCGATGCCGCAGGCGGCCACTGCCCACGACACATTCTGGGATTTCGCCTCGCTGTCGCCGGAAATCGCGCACATGCTGATGTGGACGATGTCGGACCGCGCCATTCCGCGCAGCTACCGCACGATGCAGGGCTTCGGCGTGCACACGTTCCGCCTGATCAATGCACAGGGCGAAGCGCGTTTCGTGAAGTTCCACTGGACGCCAATGCAGGGTACGCACTCGCTGGTGTGGGACGAGGCTGTCCGCATCTCGGGCGCCGATTCCGACTTCCACCGCCGCGACCTCTGGGAAGCCATCGAAGCGGGTAATTTCCCTGAATGGGAACTGGGCTTGCAGATCTTCACCGAAGAACAAGCTGCCAGCTTCCCGTTCGACGTGCTCGATTCGACCAAGCTGATCCCGGAAGAACTGGTGCCGCTGACCCCGGTCGGCAAGATGGTGCTGGACCGCAACCCGGACAACTTCTTCGCCGAAACCGAGCAAGTCGCATTCTGCACGTCTCACGTCGTGCCGGGCATCGATTTCTCGAACGATCCGCTGCTGCAAGGTCGTAACTTCTCGTACCAGGATACCCAGCTGACCCGTCTGGGCGGCCCGAACTTCCACGAGATCCCGATCAACTCGCCGATCGTCCAGATCCAGAACAACCAGCGCGACGGTTTCCATCGCCAGGCCATCAACCGCGGCCGCGTGAACTACGAACCGAATTCGCTGGGCGGCGGTGTGCCATACCAGGCTGGTCCTGCAGGTTTCACCAGCTTCCCGGAGACGATCGCAGCGGACAAAGTGCGCGGCAATCCGGAACTGTTTGCTGACCACTACTCGCAGGCGCGTCTGTTCTGGCAGAGCCAGACCACGGCCGAGAAGAACCACATCGTCAACGCATTCCGTTTCGAGCTGACCCGCGTGCAGACGCCGGCCGTGCGCGAGCGTGTGCTGGCGCTACTGGCCAACGTCGATGACGTGCTGGTGTCCCGCGTGGCCGAAGGTCTGGGCATGGATGTGCCGGCACCGCTGCCACTGGCAACCGATGCGCCGATTCCAACCTATCCGCCATCGCCAGCGCTGTCGCTGATGAGCCGTCCAGGCGTCACCGGCATCAAGGGCCGCCGCGTCGCCGTGCTGATCGCGTCGGGCGTCGATGACAAGGCAGTCAAGGGCCAGTATGGCAGCCTGCTCAAGGATGGCGCCGTGCCACGCATGGTCGGTAACATGCTCGGCAAGGTCAAGGCGCTTGACGGCGACCCGATTGACGTCGAGATCTCGGTCGAAGCCGGCCCATCGGTCATGTACGACGCAGTGATCGTGCCGGACGGCGACCAGGCCGTGGCCACGCTGGCCAAGAACGCACAGGTGCTTGAATTCCTGCGCGAGCAGTACCGTCACGGCAAGCCGATCCTCGTGTTCGGCGCCGGTTCGGACCTGCTGACCAAGGCCATGGTCCCGACCACGCTGCCAGACGGTTCGGATGACCCGGGCCTGATCATGGGCGATGCTGCCAATGCCGATGCGGCCCTGGCAGCGTTCAAGACGGCGCTGGCCGGCTTCCGCGTGTTTGCCCGCGAAACCGATCCACCATCGGTATAAGTCAACTCGGCCCGTCTGCCATCACGTTGGTGGCAGACGGGCTTGATGACACCGCAGCAACATAAAAGACACCGCCCGGTGTCTTTTTTTTATTGATTTTTTATAACTGCTCTATTTACTACAACAAATTATTGGCGTAACCTGTTGGTTGCTATTTTGTTACCAAGTGGTATGTACACGCTGTGCGCTACCTTTGGATGACCCACCCAGCACGTATCCGAAAGGCGCTCGATGACCCTTGGCCATGCAACCGGTGACCGTATCGCGTTTTTGCGAATTGTTATGATTTTTGGTGTCATTATGTTGCATACGCCAGCATATGTGCCCATGTCGGCCGTTGGCGATGGCTGGTTTGACCTGATTAAAGCCTTTTTCCAGCTTGCGGTATTTCGTGCCAGCGTGCCGGTCTTGACCGTAATCTCGGGTTATTTGCTCTTCAAGTCCTGCATCGACCAGGAACCGGTACGCTGCCTGACCAAAAAAGCACGCACGATCCTGATTCCCTTTCTCTGCTTTAACCTGCCGCTGGCGCCTGTGGCCCTGGGGGCGGAGATGTTTGGCGGCATGCAGTTGTCGGCCAATCTGTGGCCTTTCGATGCGACCGGCTGGTTGAATGCGGCGTTCGGCCTGACTGACTCCCCAATCAATTACCCGCTCAATTTTTTGCGTGACCTGATCGTACTGATCCTGCTGGCACCCCTGTTTGGCTGGTTGCTGCGCAAGGCTGCCTGGCCTGGTCTGGTTCTCGTCTCGGTCATCTTCATGGGCGATTTCGACGGGCATCTGCTGCAGCGTAATCTGATGGCCATGCAGTTCTATGTCGGCGGGATGGCGGCGGTGCGCGCGTGGGACTTGCGCTGCCTCGACCGCCATGCCGGCATCCTGTTCGCCGGCTTCGTGCTCGCCTGCCTCGCCGTCCTGCATTTCCGGATGGAAGACACGACCTACCTGCGCCTGGCTGCGCCGTTCCTGCTCTGGCCTGCAACCGCCTGGGCAGCCAGCACGCGGTTCGGTGCGTGGCTAACTGGCATGAGCAAATACAGCTTCTTCCTGTTCCTGGGCCATGCACCGATCCTGATGCTGACCTGGATCCTGTATGGCCGCTACGGCAGCGCCATTCCCTACCCGGTCTATTGGGTGATGGCGCCGCTGATCGTGAGCGCTATCCTGGTGGCCGTGTATCAGCTTGCACTCGGAACGATGCCGCGCGTCTTCAAGTCCATGATTGGTGCCAGCACCAGGCCGGCAGCAGGACGGGGTGAGCAGCGCCGTGGGAGCCTGGCACAGCCTGCTACCCTGAAGATCTGATGCGTGGAATTGGGTGAGTTTCCTGTAGTGCAACGATCGCTATAATCGTCCTGTGCCCTCCCCCCACTTTCAGGAAAGCCTCCCCCATGTTCTGTTCTCACTGCGGCGCCCCGATGGCGCCGGATGCTGCTGCGTGCGCGGTCTGCGGCAAGGCGGCAGCGGTCAATGCATCACCCTCTGTCACTCTCGACAAACCACCGCTGTACAGCGTCGATGATGGTGGCATTCCCGACGGTGTGAAGGGCTGGAGCTGGGGCGCATTTTTCCTGAACTGGATCTGGGCGATCGGCAATCGCTCCTGGATCGGCCTGCTGGCGCTGGTGCCCTACGTGGGCTGGATCATGGCATTCTGGCTGGGATTCAAGGGCCGCGAAATGGCCTGGAAAAACAAGCAGTGGGACAGCCTTGAGCACTTCAACCGCGTCCAGCGGAAGTGGTCGCAATGGGGTGTCGGCATCACGGTGGTCGCAGCGATCCTCGGTATCCTCGCGGCCATCGCCGCCCCTGCCTATCAGGACTACACGACACGCGAGCACGAGGTACAGCGCGCTGCCGACCAGGCCGCGAACGCCGCGCCGCTTGCTGGCGGTAGCATCCTCGATAGCAATGCCGACAACCTGCCAACGTCGCTGCGCACCGTGGCCGGCCTGCTGGAACGCAAGACCGGCGCCGCTGGTGCCGCCATGCTGCTCGATGGCCAGGCCCTCTTCACGGGCGAAGATGCGCGCTGGCAGTTCCCGCTGCGCAGCTTCAAGCTGTCCGGTGGCAAGGAAGCCATCCTGATCGCCAGCAGCGGCGGACGCGGCAATAGTTGCGAGACGCTGTTCTACTTTTTGCTTGCCGATGCATCCGGCGTCACGCCCACGCCGCTGTTCGGTACCTGCGCCGCGCAAGGCAGCATCGCGCAGCGTGGCGACACCATCACCATCAAACTGCCGGACGTGAACCGCGCGTCAACCATCGTGTTCGAGAACGGTGTCGTGCGCGCCGATGGCCAGGTCGTGAGCCTGACCGGCATGAACGATCCATCGCGCTAGCTGCGCCGCTTCTTCCAGTTGTAATCGGCGCCCGTGACGTCCACGCCGGGATGGCCCACGACGTCCGGATGCTCCGAGCACATGGTGATGAAGCGGATGCCTTCGCCATCGCGCTGGCGCTTGCGCAGCGCCTCCATGAATCCCATCGCCGGGACCATCTCGGCCGTGTCGAAGCCCTGCGCATGCGCGTGCGTGGCCGCGCCGTCCACCACTGTCCAGTAGACCATGTACATTGGATTTCCCCCTGCGTTGTAAAGAAACACATTGTCGCTTGAATAGATCTGCTCTCCAGAAGTGCCAGGCTACCCAAAAAACCGCCGCCAGGAGGTAGGACTGGTCCGAAAAACGCCCACTATGTGAACCACTTAACATAGTGACTGCCCGGTGACCGTTAGTCTGTTGTCATGTTCACTACGCAGGTAAGCCTTTATGACTCTTCGCACCGATTCCCAGCCCGACCTCGCCCTCTGGGGCGGGCTCGAATGCACGGTTAACCGCGTACGCGACGACTACTTCAGCCAGATGGACCGCAACGGCCACGCTGGCCGCCTGCAAGATATTGAACGCTTTGCATCGCTCGGCATCCAGGCGATCCGCTACCCGGTGCTGTGGGAGCGCACGGCGCCCGATGGCATCGACAAGGCCGACTGGTCATGGGCTGACGAGCGCTTGCCGGCGCTGCGCGACCTCGGCGTCAACCCGATCGTCGGGCTGATCCACCACGGCAGCGGCCCCCGTCACACGAGCCTCGTCGATCCCGCCTTCCCCGACCAGCTGGCCGAGTACGCCGGCGCCGTGGCCGCCCGCTATCCGTGGGTCGAGCACTACACGCCCGTCAACGAAATCTGCACCACCGCGCGCTTCTCGGGCCTGGCCGGTGTGTGGTACCCGCATGGTGGCGACGAAGCCACGTTCATCCGCGCCCTGCTGATCCAGTGCCGCGCGACGGTGCTGTCGATGCGCGCGATCCGCGCCGTCAACCCACATGCAAAACTGGTCCAGACCGACGATCTGTCCAAGACCTACGGCACGCCCGAGATGCAGGACATCGCGAACTACTTCAACGAGCGCCGCTGGCTCGCCTGGGACCTGCTGTGCGGCATGGTCGATACCGGCCACAAGCTGTGGGACTACCTGCTCGACTCGGGCGCCACGGCCGACGAGCTGCGCTGGTTCCGCGACAACCCGTGCCCGCCCGACGTGATCGGCGTGAACTACTACGTCACCAGCGAGCGCTGGCTCGACCATCGCCCGGAACGCTATCCCGAGAGCCACCGCCACGTGTACCGGGGCGTGGCGCACGCCGACATCGAAGCGCCGCGCGCGCTGGCCACGCCCACGCCCGGCATCGCCCCGCTGTTGATGGAAACCTGGGAACGCTACGGCATACCGATCGCGATCACCGAAGCGCACATCGACGCCAACCGCGAAGACCAGCTGCGCTGGCTTGTCGAAATCTGGAACGCCGCCCTCAAGGCGCGCCAGCAGGGCGCCGACATCCGCGCCGTCACGGTCTGGGCGCTGCTGGGCTCGTTCGACTGGAACAGCCTGGTGACGGCGTGCCACGGCTACTACGAGCCGGGTCCGTTCGACGTGCGCTCGCCCACGCCCCGCCCTACCGCGCTGGCAACCCTGATGCGCGAACTGGCCAGCAAGCGTGCACTGTCCAATCCCGTCCTGCAGGGCGAAGGCTGGTGGCGCCGGCCGGGCCGCTTCTGGTGCAAACCCGTGGCCACCCGCACGGCAGTGGCCGACATCGCCGTGCGCAGCCAGTTCAAGTCGGCGCCCGTGCAGCCGATCCTGATCACGGGCGCCACCGGCACGCTCGGCGCAGCGTTCAAGCGCATCTGCGAAGCGCGCAACCTGGCCTGCCACGCACTTACCCGGCAAGAGATGGACATCACCGACCCGGCCTCGGTCGACGCGGCAATCGTGCGTTTCAAGCCGTGGGCGATCATCAATGCGGGCGGCTTCGTGCGCGTTGACGAGGCCGAAACCGACAGCGAGCGCTGCATGCGCGAAAACACGCTGGGCCCGACCGTGCTGGCGCTGGCCTGCATGCGCCATGCGCTGCGCTTCATGACGTTCTCGAGCGACCTGGTGTTCGACGGCGCCAAGGGCGCGCCGTATGTCGAATCCGATGCGACCAATCCGCTCGGCGTCTACGGGCGCAGCAAGCTGGATGCCGAAACCCGCGTGCTGGACGCCGATCCGCAGGCGCTCGTGATCCGCACCAGCGCGTTCTTCGGGCCATGGGACCGGCACAACTTCGTGACCCAGGCGCTGGGCGCGCTGGCCAATGGCGAGCCGTTCCAGGCGGCGGGCGACATGATCGTCTCGCCGACCTATGTGCCGGATCTGGTGAAGGTCGCGCTCGACCTCATGATCGACCGCGAGCGCGGCATCTGGCACCTGACCAACGGCGACGCCGTGAGCTGGGCCGAGCTGGCGCGGCGCGCGTGCGCGGCAGCGGGCATGTCAGCCGATGGCTTGCAGGAGGTTGCGGCCGATGCGGTGGACTATCCGGCGCAGCGGCCGGCGTTCAGTGCGCTGGGCAGCGAACGCGCGCGGCTGCTGCCATCGCTGGACGATGCATTGCAGCGCTATGCGCATGCGGTGCAGGAAGCTGCCGGCGGCGCGGGAATCCGGCAGGCCGGAGAAGCGGCGCATTACGCGCGCTGATGGCCGTTGTTGTTGGAGAACCGTCGTACCCGCGGAGGCGGGTACCCAAGTGTCACGCGCTGCCACTGGCAGCGAAACGTCGTGGAAGTGCCAATGCCTTGGGTTCCCGCCTTCGCGGGAACGACGTGTTTGTGCAGCAGGCTAGACTGCCTGTTTCTTCTCGGCCGTGAACTGCAGATAGTACAGATTCGCGTACATGCCCTTCATGGCCAGCAGTTCGTCGTGCGTGCCCTGCTCCACGATGCGCCCTGCTTCCATCACCACGATCCGGTCGGCCCGCTCGATCGTCGACAGGCGGTGCGCGATCACGATCGTCGTGCGCCCGGCCATCAGCGTGTCGAGCGCCGACTGCACCGCGCGTTCGCTCTCGTTGTCGAGCGCCGATGTCGCTTCGTCCAGGATCAGGAGCGGCGCATCCTTGTAGATCGCGCGTGCGATCGCCACGCGCTGGCGCTGGCCGCCCGACAGGCGCGAGCCGTTCTCGCCGATGCGCGTGTCGATGCCATCCGGCAGGCGCGCCACGACGTCCGTCAGGTGCGCCGCGCGGATCGCGCCGGCCAGACGCTCGTGGTCGATGTGCTCGGCCCCGTAGGCGATGTTGGCCGCCAGTGTGTCGTCGAACAGCACGACGTTCTGGCTCACCATCGCCAGCTGGCTGCGCAGCGACGCGAGCTTGATGTCGGTGTACGGCACGCCGTCGAGCAGCACGCGCCCGCCTTGCGGATCATAGAAGCGCGTGACCAGGTTCACGAACGTCGACTTGCCCCCACCCGAGACCCCCACCAGCGCCACGGTCTGCCCCGGCAACACCTCGAGCGAGACATCGTCGAGCGCCGGGCCAGCCGCATTCGGGTACTGGAACGCGACCCGTTCGAACACCAGGTGGCCGCTCGCGCGGCCCAGTTCGCGGCTGCCGGTATCGACTTCCGGCTCGGCGTCGATGATGCCGAACACCGTCTCGGCGGCCGACATCCCGCGCTGCATCGGGCCATTCACTTCGGCCAGCGACTTGAGCGGTGTGAGCAGCATCAGCATCATGGTGACGAACTGCGTGAATTCGCCGACCGTCATGTCGGCCTGCATCGCCAGCACGACCACCAGCGACAGCGCCAGCGAGGTCGCGATCTGGGTCACCGGCGTGGTGGCGGCAAAGGCCACCGTCATGCGCTGCGAAAAACCGCGCAGCGCGACGCTGCGCTGATGAAAGCGGCGGCGCTCGTAGGCTTCACCGGCGAACACGCGGATCACCTGGTGGCCGCGCGCGGCTTCCTCGACCACGCCGGTCATCTCGGCAGTCACGCGCTGGCTTTCGCGATTCAGGTTGCGCAGGCGCTTGGTGGTCGTGCGCACGATGACGGCCGTCAGCGGAATCACGACGATGGCGATCAGCGTGAGCTTCCAGTTCAGGTACAGCAGGCTGCCCAAGAGGCCAATCACGACCAGCACGTCGCGCACGCAGGCGACGAACACCGACTGGATCATGTCGACCACCTGGCGCACGTCGTTGACGACCGTGTTGATGATCTTGCCGGTGCTCTCGTCCTGGTAGCGCGCGACCGGCAGGCGCAGCACGCGCTCGAAGGCCATCGCGCGCATGTCGTTGAGCACGCGCGAGAGCACCCAGTTGTTGAAGTAGGCGGTACCAAAGGTGCCGATTCCGCGCAGCACGAAGATCGATACCAGCACGGCAGGAATCAGCCACAGGCTGAACGAGACCCGCTCTTCGAAGCCGCGGTCGAACAGCAGCTGCATCGCCTTGGCCAGCAGCGGCTGCGTCGCAGCGGTGATCGCCATTGACAGCAGCGCCAGCGCCGCGCGCGATTTGTACGGTTTGACGAGCGCCAGCAGGCGCCGCACGATGACCTTAGTTTCCACGTTGTTCAACTTTCTTTTCAAGCGTTGCGGCATCGGCCTGGCGCGTCTTCGCGACCAGGCACAGTCCCATCAGCAGGAACACCATCAGCGCATAGAACATGCTGCCCTTGAGCGACCAGAAAATCACCTCGGTCAGGCCGAAGCTGAAATAGCTCAGCACCACCAGCATGCCCGCCAGCGCCGGCGCGAACTGCGGCAGGCCGGCGCCACGCGCATGCACTTGGGCCTGCACGCCGCGGCCGAGCTGGCGCGCGAAGAACACGAACGGCGCGACCAGGATGCCGGCCCAGGCCAGCAGCCCGAAGATGCCGCCCGTGGCCAGCGCCTGCAACCCGTCATTATGAAGGTGTTCCAGGGACAAGATCGCCGGATCGAGCGTGCCCTGCTCGACCATGTGGCGGATTTCGGCGCGCAGCGTGTTGCGGTCCAGGCCGAACAGCGGGCGCTGCTCGATCAGGATTGCCGCGCCCTTCCACAATTCGAGCCGGGTGCCGACATTGGTATGCACATTGCCGCCGTCGACCCAGGTCTGGACATCGTCCACGCCCTGCAGCGCGCGCTCCTGCATGCCGGTGGCCGGCACCAGGAACGCGGCGGCAACCAGCGCGAAGCTGCCGGCCAGCAGCAGGCGCAGCTTGCGGCTGTGCAGCAGCTGCGCGTAACTGAGAAACAGCACGGCCGCCAGCGCCAGCGCAACCCAACTGCCGCGGGTGCCGGTGAGCAGGCAGGCGGCCAAGCCGGCCAGCGCGCCCAGGCCCGCCAGCGCCGCCTTGCCGGCGTGATGGCGATAATCGATCGCCGCCGCCAGGGCGACCAGGCCCAGGCACAGCGCCAGGTCGCCGAAAGTGATCGCATTGAGAAAGCCGCCCGGGCGCTCGACGCCCATGGCGATGCGCTGCCAGGCCACGAACGGCAGCGCCGCAATCGCACCGGCCACCACGCCCCACCACAGCATCGCGGCGCGCGGCCTGGCCAGCACGACCAGCGCCATGGCGCTCATCGCCAACAGCAGGCGTGACGGTTTGTCGAGCGAATCCAGGTGCGCCTCGGGTCGCACCACCACGGCGGCCACGGCCAGCGCAAACTGGAACACGAAGGCTGCGATGACCCAGCGGATCGCTTTCCAGTACGGCGCGGTCGCCGCCCAGGCCTTGCGCGGCACGAACAATGCAGTGAGCAGGAACAGGAGGCTGGAAAAACCGATGCCGGACGGCGTGGTCAGACTAATCAGGGGAAACAGGAACATCTGGAAGCCCACCAACAACTGCAGCGGCTCCCGGGCCTTGATCGACGTATTGTTCATTCTTGTTCTTGTGGGCTATTCTTGCGGCCTAGAGAGCATTTGTATCGGACACCATGCAGCAAACACAGACATTGTCGGTCGTGATCACCACGTACAACCGGCCCGACGCACTGGGAGCGGTGTTGGCCGCCTGTTTCTTGCAGGACGACAAGAATTTTGAAATCATTATCGCTGATGACGGCTCGACTGCCAACACGCGGGACTGCGTCGCGCGGCTGGCGGCAGGCGCCCCGGTGCCCGTCAAACATGTGTGGCAACCGGACGACGGCTTTCGCGCCGCCATGGCCCGCAACCGCGGCACGCTGGCGGCAACGGGCGACTATATCATCTTCCTGGATGGCGACTGCGTGCCGCAGCGCGACTTCATCGCCCGCCACCGCGCGCTGGCCCAGCAGGGCTTCCTTGTGTCAGGCAGCCGCATCCTGCTCAGCCAGGCGCTGACCGAACGCGCGCTGCGCGATGGTATCGACGTGGCCGGCCTGAGCGTCGCCCAGCGCCTGCGCCTGCGGCTGGCTGGCGACATGAACAAGTTCCTGCAGACGATCGTGCGCTGGCCCGACATCGCCCGCGTGCGCCGCAAGTTCAGCTGGCGCCGCATCAAGAGTTGCAACCTGGGGGTATGGAAGGCCGACCTAATCGCAGTCAATGGCTTCGACGAAAGCTTTACCGGCTGGGGCCACGAGGATTCCGACCTCGTGGTGCGGCTGTTTCATGCCGGCGTGCTGCGCAAGGACGGCGCGATGGCAACCGAAGTGCTGCATCTGTGGCATGCCGAAGCCGAGCGCGATCAGGCATCCAGCAACCGGCGCACCGTGCTCGAGCGCGCCGCCAACGGCACAACGCAGGCCAGCGTCGGGCTGCGTGAACATGCTGCCGCGAACTGACCTGACCTGACCTGACCTGACCTGACCTGACCTGACCTGACCAGTAGGGTGGGCGGGTTTCCCGCCCACGCGTTCAACCCGCCTTCGCACACCATGGAGCTTCATCAGGCCACGATCAGGCCTTAGACGCCCACTGCCGGCAACGTCTGCGCAAACTGCGAGACGCCGTCAAGATTGAACAGCTCGACCTTCATCGCCTTGGTGCGCGGGTCGATATTGACCTCACCAAAGAACTGGTAGCCAGAAAACGGCGAAGAATTCTGGATCACCGGACTTTTGGAAAACACCGCCGTGGGGCCGAAAGTCCTGTCGAGCACGCCCGGACCGAAGGCGCCGGCATTCATCGGGCCGGCGACGAATTCCCAGAATGGCGAAAAATTCGTGAACCGGGCCTGGGCCGGATCGTAATAGTGGGCCGCGCAATAATGGACGTCGGTGGTAATCCAGACCACGTTCGGGATCGCCTTGATACTGCTGAGCAGGCGGGCCATTTCGAGTTCGCGGCCAAGCGGCATACCATCGTTGCCGTTGGCGATCGCTTCCCAGACGTCTTCACCCCGGGCATTCTTGCCGTCGCCAACGTTCAGGCCGATGGGCATGTCGGCGGAAATGACTTTCCACGTTGCGGTCGAGGCTTTCAGCCCGGCGATCAGCCATTCCACCTGTGCACTACCCAGGAACGCCGAACTCGCGTCTTCCCCGGTTTGCAGATTGGCGCTGTTCGGACCGCGATACGTACGCATGTCCAACACGAACACGTCCAGCAGCGGGCCGTGCGAGATGGTGCGGTAAATGCGCTGCGGTTCGCTCTGCTTGTAATAGCGCATCGGCGCATATTCGAGAAAAGCGCGGCGGCCACGGGCCGTGAGGGTGGCAATGTTTTTCTCGGTATAGCGTGCGTCGCCCGACAAATCCTTGGCGGCGCTGTAGTTGTTCGTGACTTCATGATCGTCCCACTGCCAGATCTGCGGCACCTGGGCGGCAAACTTGCGAAAGTTCGCATCCAGCATATTGTAGGCATGGCGGCCGCGGTATTCCTTCAGTGTTTCGGCGACCTTGCTCACTTCCTCCGTGACCACATTGCGCCAGACCTGGCCGTTTTCCGCCGTCACCTGGGCCAGGATCGGCCCGTCGGCATAAATCGTGTCGCCGTTGTGGATGAAAAAGTCCGGGTCGCGCAAGCGCATCGCTTCATAGATTTTCATGCCGCCAAAATCGGTATTGATGCCCCAGCCCTGGCCGCACTGGTCGCCGCTCCAGTGAAACCGCACGGCCCGGGTGCTATCCGCAGCCGGTGTGGTCCTGAATTGCCCCGAGATGGTTTCGCTCTCGATTTTTGCATTATTGGGATCGACGTAGCGCACGCGCACGAAAACCGTCTGGCCGGCCGGCAAGCCGCCCAGGTCGATCCGGCTCGTGAAATCGGTCGCGTCACTGGCCGTGGGGCCGACGATGCGGCTGGCATTGCTGAAACGCTCGCTGGTATCGTAGTCGACGATCATCTGCGCAGTGCGGTCGCTGCGGCTCCAGATGATCGCCCGTTGATCGGTGATGTCGCCGAACTGGATCCCCGACGGCATCTTCGGCCGTTCCTTGTCACTGACACCGATGGCCGCATGGCTGCTGCCGCCGCAGCCCCCGAGCAACAGGGAGCCACCCAATGCCGAACTGCCCACCAATGCCCCGCCCTGGGTCAGGAAAGTGCGACGCGAATGCGATGAAGTCATGCCTGCTCCGTTCATGTAAGAGCAGGCAAGCTTATTTTTTCAATATGACGTGGGCATGAAATCGGCAACCGGATCGCGTCAGTCCTTGTAATCCAGTGCGTGGATGCCGCTCTGACGGTCTGCGTGGGCCGCCTGAAAGCCGGGCCGCTGTTGCCAGCGCTGCCAGCAGGCATCCTGAAATTCTCAGAGCTGTTCGGGCGGCGCCTGTTTGATCCACCTTGTCAGGTCTTCGGTTTCCGGAGCGAACGTAATGACTTCACTCATGATGACTCCCAGATCGACTGCCTCATCGTGTTTTCCCCAATCGAATAAGAGATCCAATTGTTGCGACTGGTGGCGGATTGCAGAATACCAGCTCGACATCTTTTGACGCTCAACCCCGCTATAAACGTCCGGTCTTGTTTCGAACGCGCCCTCACTTAACGGGGGCGTGTACCAATAAAACATGCCCCGGCTCTCATCGGTCGCCAAACGCCAGTATGCTACGCCAAGGGGGCATCTCCGACACATGTGACGAAGTAAAGTTTCCTTCGCATCTTCTGCAAGCCCGCGAGCTTCTCCTGCCACTGTAAAAAGACTATTGACTTTAACTTCAGTCTGGAACCGGACATACACAGCCGTTCCGTCGAAACTCGTGCCCGCGAAGTAGAACCAGGTTCTTTCGAAACGCGGAGCACTAGAGACATAGGGAAATGCGGACCAACTTTTTTGCAACCATGCCGTATCGTCGTAATCACCATACATATCGCTGCCATCGTTACCACCGCCACGGCAATTCAAATACTCGGGATTATTTGGATTTAATTGATTGCTATGATTATCGTTGTCCGACTTTTTAGACATTGGGATTCCACTATTATCAGCACAGGCATGCGCAACCAAAGCATCATACTGCAAGCCTGAGGATAGAAGATTCCTCAACTAATAAGGACCGTTTCCCCTTATTGTCCGTCCGCACCCTAGCCCACTCCACGCCTCGCCCCCGCCCCACCCCAGGCCCGCACCCGCGCAGCCACGTCCTGCGGCGTGATCGACCCCATGCAGGAGCAGGTCGCGGAGTCCGTGCAACCGGCGCACGGCTGGCGGGCAACCGCCACCTCGGCCAGTGCGCCCAGCGGTGCCCAGCGGCCCGGATCCATTGGCTTGATTGGCGGGAACAGCCCCAGCGTCGGCCGTCCCAGCGCTGCCGACAGGTGCATCGGGCCGGTGCTGCACGCTACCAGACCATCGCAGGCGCCGATCAGCGCCAGCAGTTCGTCCAGATCGAGCCGGCCGCACAGATTCTCCACGTTCGGCAGCGCCAGCAAAGCCGGCGCCTGCGCGGCCAGCAGCACGCCCTCGGCCCCACTGCCGGTGACGAACAGGCGCATGGCCGGATCGCTCCCCAGATCGCGTGCCAGCGCTGTGAAGTGGGTCAATGGCCATTCACGGGCGCTGCCATTCGATTTCGGATGCAGGATGACATGCCGCCGCCCCGGCGCCAGCAAGGCGTCGACGGCGACGCGCTGCGGTGCGGCCAGCCCGTACAACTGCGGGATCTCGGCCAGCGTCGGCACATGGTCGATGCCCAGCGGGCGCAACAGCAGAAAGTTCAGCTGCGCCTCGTGCAGGTCGGATTTCGCGCGGCTAAAGCGCGCCAGGCGGTTGCAGGTGAACCAGTGATACACGCGGTGGCTGGTGCCCACCCGGTTGGGCACGCGCGCTGCCTGCGCCGCGCGCGCCAGGCGCCGGTCGGGAAAGGCGAAGATCACGGTGTCGTAGTCGCCTTCGGCAAACAGGCGGGCCAGGTCGTCCGATGCTTCGAGCGTGATCACGCGGTCGAGATGGCGGCTGTGGCGCATGGCCGGCGCCACATAGGCGCGGCACAGCAGGTCGATTCGCGCCTGCGGAAAGCGCTGCTTGAGGTAGCCCGCCAGCGGCAGCGTCAGGACAACGTCGCCGATATTGTCGGTGCGGCAGATCAGGATGCGGCCAAAGGCCGATCTGCCGTCGGTCGGACGCGCGCTAGTACTCAACGGCGACGTCCTTCGCACCCAGCGACAGCTCCAGCGCCGCCTTGAGCGTATCGGATGGCGCCACGCGCCAGTCGTCGCCCAGTTGCACCGTGAACGGAATATCCTGCGTCTGCAGCCGCAAACTCACCGGCATCCCGTCATGCACCCGGTGCGGCTGCAGTATCTCGGCCAGGCGGGCTGCGCTGACCGACTTGTCGAGGTCCATCTCGAGCTTGTGGCCGTACTGGATGCGCGCCGTGGCCAGGTCGTACACCTTCTCGGCCGTGATGCGCAGGCCGCCGTTGAAGCGGTCTTCGGACACCTTGCCCACCACGAGCAAAAATTCGTCTTCCTTGAACGCGTTCTTGTTGGCCTCGAACACCTCGCTGTAGACCGTCACCTCATGCACGGCGGTCTTGTCGTCCAGCGCCACGATCAGGATCTTGCCGCGCTGCGTCATCTGCGTGCGGATGCCCGAGATCACGCCGCACATCATGCGCGGGTCGCGCGACGGCTCCAGGTCTTTCATGCGCGTCTTGGCAAAGCGGCGCACCTCTTGCGCGTACGAGTCGAACATATGGCCCGACAGGTAGTAGCCCAGCGCGATCTTTTCTTCGGACAGCTTCTGGCGGTCGGTCCACGGCAACGCCTTCACGTACTCGGGCGGCGCGACCAGGTCGGCATCGTCGCCACCGAACAGGCTGACCTGGTTGATGGCCGCCGCAGCCTGGCCGGCCGCTTCCATTGCGAACGACACCGACGCCAGCAGCACGGAGCGATCGACCCCGAATGCGTCCATCGCGCCGGCGCGGATCAGCGACTCGATCGTGCGGCGGTTGATCTGCTTGCGGTCGACCCGGTTGCAGAAATCGAACAGGTCCTTGAACTTGCCGCCCGCCGTGCGCGCGGCGATGATCGCTTCGATCGCGCCCTGCCCTGCGCCCTTCACGCCGCCCAGGCCGTAGCGGATATTGGTGACCTGCTTGCCCGTTTTCGAGCGCGCCTCGCCCTCCGGGGTGAAGCGGAACTGCGATTCGTTGACGTCCGGCGGCAGGATGGTGAGCTTGCAGACTTCTTTCGCATCCTCGACCAGGATCTTGATCTTCTCGGTGTCTTCCATCGCCAGCGACATATTGGCTGCCATGAACGCGGCGGTGTGGTGCACCTTCAGGTACGCCGTGTGGTACGACAGCAGCGCGTAGGCGGCGGCGTGCGACTTGTTGAAGCCGTAGCCCGCGAATTTTTCCATCAGGTCGAAGATCTCGTCGGCCTTGGCGGTGGTGAGGCCATCCTTGGCCGCGCCGGCGCGGAAGATCTCGCGGTGCTCGGCCATTTCTTCGGCTTTTTTCTTGCCCATCGCGCGACGCAGCATGTCGGCGCCGCCCAGCGAATAGCCGCCGACGATCTGCGCCATCTGCATCACCTGCTCCTGGTAGACCATGATGCCGTAGGTCTCGGACAGGATCGACTCGGTGCGCGGATCGGGGTAGTCGAACTTTTCGCCGTGCTTGCGCTTGCAGAAGTCGGGGATCAGGTCCATCGGGCCCGGGCGGTACAGCGCGACGAGCGCGATGATGTCCTCGAAGCGGTCGGGCCGTGCATCCTTGAGCATGCCCTGCATGCCGCGCGACTCCAGCTGGAAGATCGCGACGGTCTTGGCATCGGACAGCAGCTTGTACGACGCGCGGTCGTCCAGCGCCAGCTTGGCGAGATCGAATTCGCTCTCGGCCGGATCGAGCTCTTTGATGTACTTGACCGCGCGGTCGAGGATCGTCAGCGTGGTCAGGCCCAAAAAGTCGAACTTGACCAGGCCCACGGCCTCCACGTCGTCCTTGTCGTACTGCGAGACCACGCCGGTATCGCCGCCCTGCGTGTACAGCGGGCAGAAGTCGGTGAGTTTGCCCGGCGCGATCAAGACGCCACCGGCGTGCATGCCGATATTGCGCGTGATGCCTTCGACCTTCTGCGCCAGTTCGAGCAGCGTCTTGACCTCTTCTTCGTTCTCGAGGCGCTCCTTGAGCATCGGTTCTTCTTCGATCGCCTCGGCAATCGACACCTGCTTGCCCGGCTTGAACGGAATCAGCTTGGAGATGCCATCGCAGAAGTTGTAGCCAAAGTCGAGCACACGGCCCACGTCGCGGATCGCGCCCTTGGCCGCCATCGTGCCGAAGGTCGCGATCTGCGAGACCGCATCGCGCCCGTACAGGTCTTTCACGTGCTGGATGACGAGTTCGCGCTTTTCCTGGCAAAAGTCGATGTCGAAGTCGGGCATCGAGACGCGTTCGGGATTCAGGAAACGCTCGAACAGCAGGTTGTACTTGAGCGGATCGAGGTCGGTGATCTTGAGCGCATACGCCACCAGCGAACCCGCACCCGAACCGCGGCCCGGGCCGATCGGCACGTCGTTGTTCTTGCCCCACTGGATGAACTCGGCCACGATCAGGAAGTAGCCGGGGAACTTCATGTTGATGATCGTTTGATTCTCGAAGTCCAGGCGCGCTTCGTAGCGCGGGCGCTCGCGTTCGCGCTCCGCCTCGTTCGGGTACAGCTGCAGCAGGCGGTCTTCCAGGCCTTTCTTGGTCTCGGCGATCAAAAATTCATCGATCGTCATGCCCGGCGTCGGGAAGTTCGGCAGCTGCGGTTTGCCCAGCGTGAGCGTGACGTTGCAGCGCTTGGCGATTTCGACGGAGTTGGCCAGCGCGCCCGGCAGGTCCCTGAACAGCTCGGCCATCTCGGCCTGCGACTTGAAGCACATGTTCTCGTTGAAGCGGCGCACGCGCTTGGCGTTGGCCAGCATCTCGCCTTCGGCGATACAGACGCGCGCTTCGTGGGCGATGTATTCGTCCTTGTCGAGGAACTGCACCGGGTGCGTCGCCACGACCGGCAAGCCGAGGCGCCCGGCCAGTGCCACCGAGTGGCGTACCTGCTGCTCCTGGTTGAGCTGGCCGGCGCGCTGGATCTCGATATAAAAATGGCCCGGAAACACGCGCGCCCAGCGCGCGGCATTGGCTTCGGCGCGGGCGATGTCGCCATTCTCGATGGCCTGGCCGATGTCGCCAAAGTGCGCGCCCGACAGCACGATCAGGCCATTGGCCTGCGACTGCTCGGGATGCAGGGTCGAGGTGGACGTGGTCAGCGCTTCGAGCCATTCGGCGCGCAGTTCGGCGCGGCCCTTATGCTGGTTGGTGAGCCAGGCACGCGCCAGCAGGTCGCACAGCTGCAGATAGCCGGTGTGGTTCTTGGCCAAAATGAGCAGGCGGTGCGGCTTGTCGCGGTTGTCGTCGTTGGTGATCCATGCATCGACCCCGACGATCGGCTTGACGCCCTTGCCGCGCGCCTCTTTGTAGAAGCGCACCAGGCAAAAGGTATTGGCCAGGTCGGTCACGGCCAGCGCCGGCTGCCCATCCTTGACCGCCGCCTTGACCAGCTCGTCAATACGGACCAGGCCGTCGACGATGGAGTATTCGGAGTGGATGCGCAGATGGGTAAAAGTCGGGGAAGTCATCCCCGCATTTTACCGCGCCCGGGCTTTGCGCGGAGGGGCCGGCGAGGTCTGTGGGTCCAGGGGGCGGGTCAGCGTGGCGTTCTCGCCAACATGGTGCTTCGACGATCTGAAAGCTGGAGCCGCCCTAGGCAGCCACGCCCAAGGCCTGCAAAACCGGCAGGCGCGTTGTTTCGAACGCATGCGCCTGGCTGCGCAGCATCTCGGTCTGGCGGGCGTCGTCCAGCACCGGCTGGCCATCCTTCATGATGCGCTGACCTTGCGCCTGCAGCGCCGCCGCCGCGAAATCGGCCAGCGCCCCGAGGCTGGCCGCACCACTGCTGCGCGCCAGCAGAAACAGCTGGTCGATGCGGCGCACCGGGAAGCCGCCGCCCGTCACCGGCGAGGCCAGGCAACCGACATCTTCGGCGTAGCGCGCCATGGCGCACAGGCGAGCGTTGAGGAGCAGCGCGCCGGCCCTGGCATCAGCGATTGCCTCGTCGGCCTGGGCCGGGTGCAGGTTGCCGGCGCCGGTCAGCAGCATGACCGCCTCGACGATCCCGGCCAGCGTCGCGCCGTACGGGGCCAGCGTGATTTCGAGTTCGCCCAGGCTGTGCGGCCGGTGGTCGGCCAGCGCATCGAGGATCGGGCGGTAAACCTCTTCGTGCAGGTTCGCTTCGCCCAGCGCGCCGCTGACCTTGAGCTTGACCCTGGCGGCCGGCGTGGCCAGCACCACGCGCATGGCGCGCAGGCGCTCGGTGCGGTCGGCTGGCGCCAGCGGGCGCGCGCCGCGCACCCAGTAATCGCGCCGGAACAGGCGGTTGACGATGAAGTCGCGCGCCGACTCGCGAAAACCGGCGTCCGGAATCGCGGCGAGCACATCCTGTTGCTGCGCGGTCAGGTTCAGCATCGGCACGTGGTCGATGAACTGGGCCGACGTGGCGTAGCTCAGCCGCGCACCTTCCATCCAGGTGCGCATCTGCGCGAACGGCATCGGCTGCCAGTCGCGGTTGAAATATTCGTGTGCCAGATAGCGCGGGTCCTGGCTGCGCAGACGCTTGAGGTGCTCGGCCACCTCGGGATTGACCTTGCCGTACAACGCCCCGCTCGCGAGCAGCCCGTCGACAAAGTCGAGCGCCGCGTCGATGCGCGCCGCGGGGCCGATGCCGGGTGGATTGAGGGCTGCGTCGAAGCCGGCCATCAACTCGGTCAGCGGTCCGGTCGCGGCCCAGCCGGGCTGGGTGTTGTAGCTGACGTAGACGACACCGCCCACCTTGAGCTTGCGTTCGATGAAGCTGGCGATCACGCGGCGGTTGGCATCCGACACCCAGCTCCAGATGCCGTGCAGCGCGATGAAATCGAACTGCGGCAGATCGGCGCGCTGGCAATACGCCTCGAAGGCCTCGTCGGACAAATTGGCTGCCAGCGGCAAGTCCTGCGCCAGCTCGCGCGCAAAACCGACCTGGGCCGGATTGAAATCGGTGCCATGCCAGGCCGCGCCGCTGGCGGCCGCATGAATATTGATGCTCATGCCCTGGCCAAAGCCCAGCTCGCAAGCGGTCTGGATATCCGGAGGAACAATGCCCTCTTCTAACAGGGCCAGACGTGCACGCAATGGGTTGAGTTCGGGATAGTAGCCGTAGGTATAGGCTAACTCGGTCATATAGCCTTCGGACCAGTCGTGCATGGCGTTCCTGTCGGTGATGGAGCAATGCGAGGCACTCTAGCACGGCCTATCCGGGCCGCATATGGCGACCTTGCGCGACCATCCGGCACGGTGTGTTGTTAACGCAAAAACGTCGTTCCTGCCTGCGCAGGAACGACGTTTTTGATGTGCTGTCAGCAACGCGCCAGTATGCCGGCGCGCCGTGCGGCAATTAGCCGCGCTTGTTGCGACGGGTGAATGCCAGGCCAGCCAGCGCCAGACCCATCAGGGCAACGCTGCTTGGCTCAGGCACTTCAGCCTCGAGGCCGGTGACGTTCAGATTGTTCACGTTCACGGTCAGGCCTTTGTCCAGACCCAGGGTGCGAATGCCGATCGCGTTGAACGACGTCAGGTTCGAGTTACCGGTTGCCATCAGATCGGCGCCGGTCAGCGACGACTTTTCTTCAGCCGTTGCATTGAGCCACATGTCGAAACGGTTGTAGGTCGTCGAGCCAGCGGCCTTGTACAGGTTCGCAAAGATGTTGTAGGTGGTGCCTGCAACCAGATTGCTGTTAGGCATGAAAGGACCACCCTCGCCGCCCAGGCGTGCGAACAGGTCGTTGGTGCAGCTGCCACCCGTGCCGCAGTTTGCCTTGAAGCCGACGTTCGGGCCTTTGTAGGCTTCGGACGTGTTGTTCGAGTTGCCGAACCACAGAGCCACGAAATCGTTGCTGTCAACCGTGGCGCCGGTGTAGGTGAAGTTGAAGTCGATCAGCACGCTGCCGCTCTGGGCTGCCGGCATCACGTTGGTGTAGGCAGTGTTGCTGTCCGAGTTGAAGGTCAGCGTCGAAGGAATGGTAGCGGCCGAAGCGGCACCGGCAGTCAGCGAAAGGGCCAGCAGAGCGATATTACGGATCATTGTTGTTTTCCTAGTAGATCAAAGTTTGAACAGCACTGCCCCCTATAAGCAAGCTTGATGCCAGCTAAGTGCTTACCATTAAAATCAATGACTTATTTGATACGCATCAATGCTCTGGTGCAATCGTGTAAATCTATCCGACAAGCATATGGCGCTTACCTGGTGGTTGGCGGGGCTGGCTGACTTATAATATCGACCTGTTCGTTCACCGCTTTTCTTCTTTATCGCCATGTCCTCCGCACAACAGTACGTCAACATCGCCGCCTACAAATTTGTCACGCTCGACGATCTGGAAAGCCTGCGCCCGCAGTACCAGGCGCTGTGCAACGAGCTTGCCCTGAAGGGCACGGTGCTGCTCACACCGGAAGGCATCAATATGTTCTTGTCGGGTACGCGCGAGCACATCGACACGTACCTGGACTGGGTGCGCAGCGACGCCCGCCTGGCCGACCTGACGTGGAAAGAAAGCCTGTCGACCGAACAGTCGCACAAGCGCATGCTGGTCAAGATCAAGAAAGAGATCATCACGATGCGCATGCCGCTGATCAAGCCCGAACTGGGCCGGGCGCCGGCAGTCGATCCCGTCACGCTCAAGCGCTGGCTCGACCAGGGCCACGATGACGACGGCGTCGAGGTCGTGATGATGGAAACGCGCAATGCCTTTGAAGTCGACGTCGGCACGTTCGAGAACACGCTTGATTACCGCATCGACAAGTTCACCGAGTTTCCCGAAGTCGCGGCGCAGCACCGCGATGCGCTGGCTGGCAAGACAGTGGTGACCTTCTGCACCGGCGGCATCCGCTGCGAAAAAGCGGCGATCCACATGAAGGAAATCGGCTACGAGCGTGTGTACCAGCTCGAGGGCGGCATCCTGAAGTACTTCGAGGACGTCGGCGGCGCGCACTATACGGGCGACTGCTTCGTGTTCGACTACCGCACCGCGCTCAATCCGAAGCTCGAGCCGACCGAAACCGTGCAGTGCTTCGCCTGCCGCGCCGTGGTAACGCCGCGCCAGCAGTTATCGCCTGATTATGTGTATGAGGTGTCGTGCCCGCACTGCATCGGCAGCAACAGCGCTGGCCAGGCAGCAGCCGGCGAGGCCGCGGCCTGATTCACGCCAGCGGCGCCACGCCGATCAGGCCCACATCGTCGATGGCGGTGCCGTCGGCGCCCACGATGCGTGCGATCCACGTATCGACGACGACCGGGTCGGTCGCATCGAGCGCAGTCTTCACATCCTTGACGGTGGCAAGAAATTCCATGGCCAGCTCTAACCCCGCATCGCGGCTGTAGGCTGCCACTTCGTTGGGCGTATCGAGGCGCAGCGTGAAGACAGTGGCGGCAGCCGCCTTGCCGTTAAAGGCGACCGCATCGGTGCCGACCGCCGCCTCTGCAATTTCCCTGACTGCGTCGTCGATCGCGATGACGCCCCTGTCCATCAGGCTGGCCCAATAATCGACGCCAGCGGCTTCTGCTTCGCGCCCGAACAGGTGGTCGTAAATCTTGGTGACCACGGTGCGGCTGTCCATGTGGCTGTAGTTGTCACGGTATTCCTCGGCAGCGGCAAACGATCGCGAGATATCGGCCAGCGTGGCACCGCTGCCGAGCGTATTCACCCAATACTCGAGCCCGGCTGGGTCGGCCGGCCGGCCAAAGTAGGCAACATAAAGTTGTTGGACTCCGACTGTATTGACGGCCATGTTGAGGCTCTCTCAGGCTAATAATAAAATGATACTACTCCAGCCAGGCCCGGGCGTCATCCTTATTGTCGGCGCCGACATCAGCCTGCCGAAGCGGACTGGCGCTACGCCTTGAGCGTTTCCTTTGCCTCGTGACGCGCTGCCCCGTAACTGCGGCGCATGCGCAGGAACGGCTCTTCGATGATGTGATAGCTGAGCGTGGCCAGAGCCCAGGTGGCACCATACGTCACGGTGAGCATGAATACCACATCCAGCCAGCCGATACCGAACGGACGCACCGTCCCGACCTGCGTCGCCAGCGTATGCAATAGCGCCATGTGGAGCAGATAGAACGAGAAGCTGATCTTGCCGCCGTGGGCCAGCACGCGCTCGACAAGCGCCGGCAAACGCAGCGCAAGCGAAGTCCAGCCCAGGATTACCAACGCCCAGCCCGCGCTTTCAATAAACGACCAGATAATCCAGAACGCCGAATGTGGATTGCTGCCGAAACTGGCCACACGGTGCATCAGCGCCGTATCCCACATCACCAGCGCCACGCTGGTCAGCGTGAGCAACGGCGCGAAGCGACGCAATTGCGCCGTGTAACGCGCATACGCCATGGCGGCGATCATGCCGATAATGAACTGGTCGAAGCGGCCGACGAACGTGCTGAAATACATGAGCGTGCTGTTGGTGTTGACGGTGAAAGCGGCCGCCTTGAAAAACAGCAGCAAAATCAGCCACCCGGCCAGATAGCGCATGCCACTGTCCATCGCGAAGCGCGCAAGAAACGGAAACACCAGATAGAACAGGAACTCGAGCGAAATCGTCCAGGCGGCCCCGGTGATCGGCGTGCCGGAGGTTGGCGCCAGGCCCAGGTTGGTCGCGAACAGGTAGAGCAGATCGGCCGGCTGAAACTTGTCCCGGCCGATCGAGGTAGCGACCAGGAAAATCACGAGATACAGCGGCAGGATGCGCAGGATGCGGTTGCGCAGGAAGTCCGCATACACAATCTGACGCTGGTGCAGCGCGATCAGCATGAACAGGAAGCCCGACAGTGTGAAGAACAGGCCGACGCCGGTATGACCTTCAATGATCAGGGCGCCCCATGAGCTGCTCAGGCCGGTGCCGCCCAGGCCGCGGTATTCGAGATGAAAGTGGAACAGGAAGACAAGGGTGGCAGCAAGCCAGCGCAGTTGGTCAATGCGCGGGTTGTATTGGATGTTCAGCGATTGCATGCCTGCCCTCTTGTCTAAGAGGTTTATTGTAGCGTTACTGGATCGAAATAGTCGGTCATTCGCGGCTGACCCGAACGGCTGGCCTGTCCGCGAATCCTGCGGTTACCGGAAGTACGCAGCAACCTCGCGCACATCCTGCACTGACACCGTACCGGTCAGCGCGCGCATGCGCAAAATTCCGACCAGATAGGCATACCGGGCCTGCGCCAGATCGCGCTGATTGGTAAACAGCTGTTGCTGCGCATTGAGCAAATCAAGATTGATGCGCACGCCGCCTTTGATGCTTTGCTCGGTCGCCGTCATCAGGAGCTTGGACGAATCCACCGCTGCCGCGAGCGCATCGACTTTGCGGCCGCTGCTCACGACCAGGCTGTGGGCGCGGCGCAGGTCAACCATCAGCTTGTCGGTCCGGGCATCGACCTCGGACTGTACGCGCGCGTAGTTCGCCGCCACCTGGCGCGTCTGCGCATTGACTGCGCCGCCGCTATAGATCGGAATGGTCACCTGCACACCGAGACTGCGGTTGGTGATGTCCTGTCCCAGCGTGTTGATCGTTTCGTTATCGCCCTTGCTGTAGGCGGCGACAAAATCCACGCGTGGAAGATGTCCAGCCTTGATGCGGCCGATTTCCAGGCGGGCGTTTTCCACCGCCAGGCGCGCAGCCGACAATTCCTTGTTGTTCTTGAGCGCCAGTGCGCTCCACTCCTCGAACGATCCCGGGGTCAGCGTGCCAACGCGAAATCCTTCGGCCAGTTGCTCCAGCCCTCCCGCGTCGCCGCCGATGATGCCTTCGAGCACTTCACGCTGGGCCTTGGCATTGTCCTGCGATTCGATCAGCTGGGCTTCGGCCAGGTCGAGCCGGGCCTTTGTCTCGAGACTGTCGGTCTTGGTGCCCTCGCCGTTTGCGAACAGGCGCGAGTTGACCTTTTGCTGTTCCAGATACACGTCACGTTGCACGCGTGCGAGTGCGAGCTGGTCTTCCGCGAACAAGGCGTCGAGATAAGCGGTCACGACGCGCACCGCTACTTCATTGGTGTCGGCCTTGAACTGCTCGGCGCCCTGCTCGGTCTGGACCTTGCCCTGGCGAAAGCGCTGGATGGCGTCCATATTGAACAGGGGCTGGCGCAGCTGCACCACGGCCGACGTGTTGTTATAGCGCGGGTGGTCAAGCTGGGTGCGACCGTTGGCCAGACTGACCTCGCGATCGGTCACGTTCTTGTTGCGGCTGTAGCTCGACGACAGAACCGGCAGCAAGCCGGAACGGCCCAGCACGCGGTTTTCCCTGGCCGCCTCGTTGGCATAGAACTGCGAACGGTAAGTCGGATCGTTCTTGAGCGCCGCCTGGTACGCTTCTTCGAGCGTGATCGCGCCGGCCTGGCCGGCAGCGAGCACTGCCACCGCGGCGGCCAGCGTGCGCCTGATGTTCATGATGCGCATCGCCATTACTCCTCGCCCAGCGCCGAGTGCGCACGGTCGATGATCGGCTTGATGAGGTAACTCATCATTGTGCGCTCGCCCGTCTTGACGAACAGGTCGACCGGCATGCCGGGGATGATATCCAGCTTGTGGGTAGCGATTTTTTTCGCGCCTTCTTCGGTCACGCGCACCCGGACCTTGTAGTACGGGTTATTGGTTTTTTCATTCACAAGACGGTCAGCCGAAACGCGCACCACTGCGCCTTCGATATGCGGTGTCTTGTTGGCATTGAACGCCGAGAAGATCAGCTCAACCGGCAAGCCGGGCTGCACTTTGTCCACCAGGTTCACCGGCAATTCGCCCTCGACGATCAGCGCGTCGCCGCTCGGCACGATGTCCATCATCTTGAAGCCGGGCGGCACCACGCCACCATTGGTAAACACTGCCAGGTCGACCACAGTCCCGTCCACCGGCGCCTTGACTTCGACATTGTTCAGATCGAATTGCTGGGCCAGCAGCCGTGCGTTCTGCGCTTCAGCTTCGCGCTGCACATCGTTCAGCTGCGTGCGCACTTCTTTCTGGTAATCCTGCAACCGCTGCGAGCGGCGCAGTGTCAATTCGAGCACCTGGCTTTGCGCGCGGCCGATATTGCCGATGTCTTCAGAGATCAGCCCATTGAGCTGCGCATACGTACGCTCGAGGTCCAGCAGGCGATTGCGCGCTACATAGCCCTCTTTTGCCAGTTCGCGCATCCCGCCCAACTGCTCTTTCAGGAAATCGACCTGCTCCTTCTTACTGGCACGCGATTCCTGCAAGCCGGTCGTCTGCAATTTGAGGCCGGCGATATTCTGGTCGATGCCCGAAAGTTCATTTTGCAGCGACATCCGGCGCGATGCCAGCAAGCCTTCTTGCAGCATCATCATCTCGGCCACGCGCGGTTCGTTGCGGCGCTTGAGCAGCTCTTCCGGGAAGGCGATCGTCTTGGCGCCATCGCGTTCGGCGACCAGGCGTGCTTCGCTGGCGCGGGCGCTCAGGTATTGCCCTTGCGTGATGTTGAAATTGGACTGTGCAAGAATCGGGTTCATCTTGACGAGGACCTGACCGGCCTTGACGACCGCACCATCGCGCACCAGGATTTCCTGCACCGTGCCACCGCTCTGGTGCTGTACCGATTTACGGCTGGCTTCTTTTGCGACGGTGCCCGACATCGGCACGCCCTTGTCCAGCGGCGCCAGCATGGCCCACAGCATGAAACCGCAGAACCCCACCAGCACCACGATCCAGCCGATGCGCGAATAACGGCTCGAATCGGTATTGACCTCGAGTGGCGTCACATCATGCGTGACGACATCGGTCGCTTCATTTTTCAGGAGCTTCATTATTTGGTCCCTCCGGTCGTCATTTCAGGCGCTGGCGCAGGCGCAGTTGGCGCCGGTGGCGTTCCCGGGCCAGGCACTGGCGCCGGTGACGGTGCCGGTGCCTGACCTTGGGCGGCGCCCTGCTGCGCGAGCATGGCTTTCTTGTTGGCTTCCTGCAGCGCCGCGAGCACATCGTTGGTCGGGCCGAAGGCCTGCGCCGCGCCATCGCGCAGCAGCAGCAGCTTGTTGGTTGCGCTCAGGATCGTCGTACGGTGCGTGATCAGGACAATCGTCTTGCCGCGCTGGCGCAGGTCCATCACGGCTTTCACCAGTGCTTGCTCGCCGACGTCGTCGAGATTCGAGTTCGGCTCGTCCAGCACCAGCAGGGCCGGATCGCCGTACATTGCGCGGGCCAGGCCCAGACGCTGCTTCTGGCCGCCCGACAAGCCGGCGCCGCCATCACCCAGCGGCGTATCGTAGCCAGCCGGCAGGTGCAGAATCATGTCGTGCACGCCGGCGCGCTTGGCCGCCATCACGACCTTCTCGGGATCGACTTCGCCGAAGCGGGCAATGTTTTCGCTGATCGTGCCGCCGAACAGCTCGATGTCCTGTGGCAAGTAGCCAATGTGCGGACCCAGCTCGGCCTTGTTCCATTGGAACATGTCAACGCCATCGAGGCGCACCTTGCCGACCATGGCGGGCCACACGCCTACCAGCAAACGCGCGAGGGTCGACTTGCCGGACCCGCTCGCGCCGATCACGCCAAGCACGTCGCCGGCGTTGATACCGAACGACAGGTTTTTGATCACTGGCGACTTTCCGCCTGGCGGGCTGGCGGTGACGCCTTCGGCGGTCAGGGCACCGGTCGGCGCCGGCAACTGCATGCCTGCCTCACGCGCCGGATTGAGCTCCAGCAGCTTGTTCAGGCGCTCCATTGCGCTGCGGGTGCCGCTCCACGATCTCCAGACGCCAATCACCTGCTGCACCGGCGCCAGCGCGCGGCCTACCAGGATCGAGGCGGCGATCATCATGCCGCCGGTGATCTTGTTTTCAAGCACAAGCAGCGCACCGAAGCCCAGCACGAGCGACTGCAGCGAGACTTGCACAAACTTGGTTGCCGCAGCGATGCGCGCGGCTTTTTCGCTGGCGTCGGCCTGCAAACCCAGAAACTTGCTGTGGGTCTTGAACCAGCGCGTGATCAGGTTCGGCAGCATGCCCATCGATTCGATGACTTCGGCATTGCGCAAATTGTTGGTGGCCATATTGTTCGACGCGATTGCGACCGTGTTCGCTTCTGCCAGCGGGGCCTTGGTGACGCGTTCGTTGACATATGCCAGGATCACCAGGATCACGGTGCCGCTGAGAGCGAACCAGCCGAGCGAAGGCTCGAAGAAGAAGATCACGATCAGGTAGACCGGGAACCACGGTGCGTCAAAGAAGGCGAACAGCGCGTTACCGGTCAAGAACTGGCGCAACGTCGTCAGGTCGGACAACGACTGGCCGGCATTTCCGCCGGCCTGCTTCAGGTTCTGTTCAAAAGCAGCGGTGTACACACGCTTGTTGAGCAGCATGTCAAAACGCGCACCCACCCGTACCAGCACATAGGCACGCACCATCTCGAGCCCCGACATCAACAGATAGGCGCCGAGCATCAGCACGGTCAGCATGAGCAGGGTGATCTCGTTGCGACTGGCCAGCACGCGGTCGTACACCTGCAGCATGTAGAGCGAGGGAACCAGCATCAGGAGGTTGGAAATGGCGCTGAAGGTGCCGACGGTCCAGAACGTGCTCTTGAATGTAAGCAGCGCCTGTCCGATCTCGGACTTCTTGTCGAAAATTTTGTTATTCATTGGCCTGAAGTAACACAATGGGAAAGTACTGGTCCTGCGTTAATCACGTCAACGAGAGACAAGCGGGCATGACATTATCGCCGATTCCGACTAAAAAATGTGATGCACATCACATTCAACAGGTCATATGTTGGTTTTCAGCATTTGAGCTCCCTAGCAACATGCTGTATACAGCACTTGCTCGACCATCATCAAGTGCGTACTACGCCGGAGCCGAACTGCGGGACGAAAAAAACCCCGCTGGCCGAAGCCAGCGGGGTTCTTTACTACAACTTGGAAGGCGTATTAAGCGCCGACGAAGTTGCTGTCGTTCAGGCTAGCAACCGACAGGCCAACAACTTTGACCAGGCCGTCGCCGGCGCCGAGTGCAGCGGTAGCATCGTTAGCGAAGATGTAAGCATCGCTGCCGAAGTTGAACACTGCGTACGAGTTGATAGCGGTGTACGAAGCAACCAGCGCCAGAGCAGCTGCGAAGTCGGTAGCTGCCGAGATGTTTGCCAGTTCGGTGTTGACCAGAACTTCACGTGCGCCCAGAGCCGAAACGTCCAGGACGTCCGAAGCTGCGACGAAATCGGTAACCGTGACCATGTCAGCAGCGATAGCAGCAGCGCTGGTACCCGACATGTTGGTCAGGCCAGTGATGTTCAGCGTGTCGCTACCAGCACCCATGGTGATGGTGACGGCAGTAGCTGCGTCGTCGCTGTTGATGCCGGCGTTCAGGTTCAGGACGTCGTTGCCAGCGCCCAGGTTGATCGTCAGCGCATCGCCTTGCAGGCCGGTGGTGTTCAGGGTGACGTTGTCGTTGCCCGAACCGAAGGTTGCAGTGGTCAGCTCGCCAGGGGTGCCCAGATCCACGGTCAGGTTGCCGGTCGAACCAGCAGCGTTGAACGAGGTCAGATCAACGAAACCGTTCATGGTGACGGTGGTGTTCGAGGTCAGCGACACGTTCAGGACGTCGACGTCAGTCGCGGTAGCGGTCAGTGCCAGCGTGTTCGACGCAGGAGCTGGGGTGGTACCGGTGGTTGCTGGGATCGTGATCACCGAACCCGACACGGTGACCGTGCTCAGGTTGTTGGCGGTGGTTTCCAGGAACTCAACTGCCGAACCCGACTTCACGCCGTCCAGAGCGACTGCAGCAGCGGTGGTGCCGGCTGCAACGGTCACAGCGACGTCAGCGACGACGTTGGTTGCATTGGCGCCGGTGCTACGGAAGCCAGCGGTCACGCCGGTGCCGACGGTCACGTCCTGGAAGTCAGCCGTACCGTTGGTGTTGTCGATCTGCCACAGTTGCTGCACGCCGCCGAACATGTTCGAGTTCAGTGCCAGTGCGCCGGTGGTGCCGACGTGGGTCAGGTTGACGATTTCAACGTTCGACACGGTTGCGCCGGCTGGCATGGTTGCGCCTGCAGTTGCCAGCAGGTTCAGGGTGTCTTGACCGCCCAGGCCGTTGATGGTGTCACCAACGTTCAGGGTGCCGTCAGCGCCGTTGGTGCCGGAGACAACTGCGGTGAAGACATCGCTACCTGCGGTGCCGTTGACTTGCTCACCGATGGTCGAGGTCAGGCTGAAGCTCTGGCCGGTCGAAGCCGAACCGGTCGAGATCACGGTAGCGATCGACGCGTTCAGGGTTGCTGGGACGATTGCGTTGGTCAGGGTCGAAGCAACGTCGGTCACGCCAGCCAGGAAGGTCTTGGCAGCCAGGTTAGCAGCGGTGCCGCTGTAGCCCAGGATTTCAGCCGAGGTGTCCAGAGCGTCGGTGAAAGCGACCGATGCCTTGACTTTGTTCGAGTACGCGGTTGCGTCGGTGCCTTGAGCCGAGGTCGAGATAGCAACGACAGCTTCAGCGATGGTCACGCGACCGTTGATCAGGCCCTGGCCCCAGTAGTCCAGACCTGCTGGCTCAGCAGCACGGCCGAACAGGTTCATGTAGATCGTGTTGACGATCTGGTACTGGCTCTGGCCAGCGAAGGTGTCTTTGTATTCTTGCGAGTTGGCGAAAGCAACTGCAACGGCCGAGGTATTGCCGCCGTTAGCGGTGACGATGCCTTCCCAGTATGCCAGGCCAGCTTTGTCCGCTGGACGGCTGAAGTATGCGACGTACAGCTTTTGTACTGCTTCGGTATAAACACCCATTTGTAGCTCCTAAGTTCAGTCAATATTCAAATTTTGCAAGCCGCGAATCGACTTCTGCAATCCAACGGACCGAATGATGACAGAGGGACTCGCTTAGTTCGTGTGACGATCATCACAAAAAACAGCATTTTTTGTCCCAAGACTGTAATTCAATGCAATCTGTTGGGCCGTTATTATCGGAGAACATGTTCAACAACGCAAGAATGATCCAATTGCTTCCAATTACTTGCCTACCCGTCAATGAATACTGAAACTTAATCATTATTCGCGATCGGAGACAATTAGAGAGAATTGGCGACATGTGCTCATCAAGCGCAGCCCGCACTGTGTATCTCGAGAATAAAAAAAGCCCCGGATTAACCGGGGCGCATATTAAAACAATGCTTGAATACTATTTATTCCAGAATGTAACGCCGCTAATATCGCGCTCTTCGATGCGGCGCCTGAATACATAAGCGGCACTGCCATTATCTGCGTCGCTGAGCATGCCGCTGACCGACATATTATTGGTCCGGGTACGCGAGAACTGGCCACTGTTGGCGAAGCGGCCATCCTTGACCACATCGCCCTCGGCCATCATGTTGATGACCTCCCTGCCATTGACCACGTCGAAGCTGGTATTGAAAGTGGCTTTGCCGAAGTCGACATTGAGCACCCCATTCTGCACCGTTGCCAGCTGCACCGGGATCGCGGCATTGTCGTTGCGGATGGTGGCCTCGCCGCCCTTGAGCGTAAAGCTGGCGTTGCCGCGCTCCGGCTTGACATAGTCGCGGCCCGCCAGGCGATTGACCACATAGTCGCCGCTGATGAACTGATCGGCGCCGGGCTTGGAATCGAGCGTCATGGTGGCAGGATTGCCCGCCAGCGCCGCCCAACGGCCCCATTCGATCTTGCGCTCAAGCACCACCGGCACGTCAGGCACGGACGGCACCACGGGCACCTCCGGCACCGGCACCACCGTTACAGGCGGCACGGTAACCGGCTTGCCCGGCTGCGACACCAGCTTGTCCAGCGTATCGCTCTTGCGTGCATCGAGCAGCGGCATGGCGCCACCCGGCTCGCGCTTGGCCACCGGCTCGTCCACCCGCGGCGGCGCAACCTGGTCCGGCGCGCCGCCGCCCGATTCCATCACTTGTGGCGCAGTCGTGCCCAGCTTGACTTCAATCAGTTGCCCGCGCTGTGCAGCAAACAGTTCACGGCTGGCCGCGCCTTCGCACGGGCCGCCGCCTTCGGGACGGCAGCCGCCGGCAAAACCGCTGACGACCACGCCACCGGTCAGCACGGCCACGCGCGAGGTCTGCTGGTCGGTGTAGACGGTAAAGTCGGTGCCGCGCACGCCAATGGCGGCCACCGGCGTATTGAAGCGGAAATTCTGGCGCGCCTGCTTGACGGCATCGCCCGACTTGCTGCGCGCAACGCCGCTGAGCAGCTCGAGCTTGACCCGGGTGTTGGCGGGCGTGACGCGGTCGACGTGGTAAGCCACGATGCGCGCCCGGGTGTTGGGGCGCAGGATGAACAGGCCGTTATCGATCGTCTTGACATACAGGAAGCCGTCCGCCCCGGTGCTGAGCATGTCACCTTCCTGCACGGCGATCCCTTCAGCCCCCGCCTTGTCGGCGACCTGGGCACTGCCAGTGGTGAAGATGACCTTGCCCGCTTCGGCCGCCTGGGCCTGGCCCGTTACTGCGACCAACGCGCTGATGACCAATAATTGACGCAACATGCTTTCCCCCTTGTAATGGCGTGATTATCCGCACCAGCGTCACTAGTTCTGTGATCGTCATCACATTGTAATCCAATACCGGCGCCTGCTTACTAGATACGGAATATTGTCAGTTGCACTCACAGCAACACTTTTCGCGTTATACTCGTGTTTTCTTCCACTAACATCAACCGCTGGCGGCGTGAGCGACTCCTTCATCAAACCGAGCAGGCGTCAGCCTCCCGCCCAACAGGCAGCGGCATTCGTCCGCGGCGCGATCGCCGTCGCGGCGGTGTTGCTGACGGTCTTCGCCCAGTGGGGTTCGTCCGCCGATCTGTCGTTTTTCGGCGACGAGTGGTTACGCGACCGCTTCGTACGCATCCACGGCACGAGTGCGCCCGAGCCCCGCATCCTGGTCGTCGACATCGACGAAACGAGCATGAGCGCGCTTGGACCCTGGCCGTGGCCGCGCAGCCGCATCGCCGATCTGGTTGACATCCTGCTTACCCGCTATGAAGCGCGGGGCGTGGGCCTGGACATCCTGCTGCCCGAAGCAGGCGATGCGACCGGCGATGCGCGTCTGGCGGCACTGGCCATGCATGCGAACCTGGTGCTGGCACAAGCCTTCGATTTCGATCCTGACAGGCGCCGCCCGCACCCGATCCGCGAGGGCGTACCCGCCGGCGCCCTCGCCGGGTACGGCGGCCAGGCTGTCGAGGCCGACGGCCACATTGCCAACCACGCCGGACTGGCGACGGCGCGCCATGTCGGCAATATCGGCTTCGTGCCCGACCCCGACGGCACCTTGCGCCATGTGCCACTGGTGTTGCGTTTTCAGGGCCGCCACTATCCAGCGCTGGCCCTGGCCCTGACCAGCTGCTGCAGCGCCGGCGCGGCGCCGTCGATGCCTGCCTCGGGCGCCATGCGCATTCCATTCAAACGCGACTGGCAGGCATTTACGGTGGTCAGTGCCGCCGACATCCTCGACGGGTCGATCGACCCGGCCAGCGCACGCGATCGCCTGGTGCTGGTCGGCTCGTCGTCGCTGGGCCTGGGCGACCGCGTCACCACGCCCTACGCGCCGAGCCGTCCGGGGCTGGGCGTGCAAGCCGAAATTCTGTCCGCACTGCTCGACCGCCAGGTCGGCGCCGCGCCCGCTCCGTGGCCGGGCAAGCTGCTGGCGCTCGGTGCCGCCCTGCTGTCGGCCGTGCTGGCCACATTTGCCTTCCCGCGCCTGCCGGCCATGGCCTGCGTACTGCTGCTCGGCATGGTCTCGGCACTGTGGATCGGCGTCGCGTTTTTCATCATGCCGCACGATCCTGCATTCTCGACCACTGCGCCGCTGGCAACCAACCTGTTCCTGCTGGCAGTGGCCGTGCCCTACCAGTGGCAGCAGGCGCAGCGCCGCTCGCGCCACCTGCTCGGTACGCTGCGCCAGTACGTTGCGCCGGAAGTGGTCGCGCAACTGCTGCGCAGCGACCTGGCCGACCCGCTGGCGCCGCGCCGGCTCGATGTCACGACCCTGATCGCCGACATGGAGGGCTACACCTCCCAGGTCGAAAACCTGACGGTGGAGCAATCGGCCCAGCTGACGATCGAATTCCTCGACTGCCTGACCGGCCCCGTCATTGCCACCCACGGCACCCTGGACAAATACACTGGCGACGGCCTGGTGGCATTCTGGGGCGCTCCGCTGCCCATCGACCAGCATGCCGACCTGGCGCTCGATGCCGCATGCGCCATCGTCGCCCGGGTCGGGGCGCTGTCGGCCACGCGCGAAGCGCTCGGGCATCCACCGCTGCGAGTGCGGATCGGCATCGAAAGCGGCCTGGCCATGGCCGGCGACTTCGGCACCTCGTTTCGCAGTATCTATACGGCAGTGGGCGACAGCGTCAACACGGCTTCGCGCCTCGAGCATGCCGCGCGCGAATTTCCGCATGACGTGATCGTCGGCGCCGGCACCGTCGAGCGCTCCCGCCGTCACGCATTTACCGAACTGGGCGAACGCCTCCTGCGCGGCAAGGTCAAGCCCACCATGTTATATACGCCAGCCTCCATCGGGCCCAAGTCGCCGGATGCCGCGCTGGCCAGCATCGAAAGCAGTACATGACCCACCATGCGGCGCGCAGCGTGCGCGCACTCGCCCTTCTGCTGTGCCTGGCAACGTCAGCGCACGCCGCGCATGCTGCGCCGGGCGCCGATGCTACTGCCCCGGACGATAGCGACGCACTGTATTTGAAAGCGCTGGAATCGATCGCCGAGGGCCGGCGCGGTGACGCCTCGCACGAGCTCGACGAGCTGGTCGAACGTCATCCGCAGCACGCCGGCGCCCTGCTCGACCTGGCGCTGACCCACTGTTCCCTGGGCAATGCCGACCAGGCCGAGCGCCTGTTCGCTGCGTTCGAGACGCGTTTTTCGCCATCCCGGCCGATCCTGGAGCTGATCGCCAATGCGCGCGATCAGGGTTGCGCTGCCTGGGACGCGTCGTCGTCGACCGTTGTCACGCTCGGGAGGGGAATCGACCAGAACGTGAACCAGGGCGCGCGCACCACGCGCTACGTGGTCGACGCGCCAGGCGGACAGGTCGAGTACGAGCTGGCGGGCGACTTCCGCCCGCGCCACGACCAGTACGTGCAGCTGAGCGGTGACTACGTGCGAGAAATCACCCCGAACGGCAGCGTCGGCTTTGCGCAGTACCAGTTGCGTCGCAACGACAGCCTGCACCAGTACGACAGCGCCTCGCTGTTCGTCGGGGCCGAGACGCCGTGGCGCTTCGGTCCGTGGCGCGTGCGCGGCACCGGGACCGTGGGCCTGGTCACGCTGGGCAACCAGCTGTACCAGCGCCAGGTCCAGTTGCAGGCGCGCGCGACCCCACCGCTGAAGCTGCCGGCCGGCATCGGCTTCGACATGGTGGGCAGCGTTACCTACAACACCTTCCCGAGCCTGTCGAATTTCGACTCGACCACGCAGGAAGTGCGCGGCCACCTGGCCTGGCGCGGCGTCCACGGCGTTGCCAGCGCTTCGCTCGGCTACCAGAACGACCATGCCCTCGAGCGGCGTCCAGGCGGCGACCGCGACGGCATATTCGTCAACCTGCTGGTGCGGCGCGAACTGCGGCAAGGCTTGATTGCCGAGCTCGGCTATACCCGGCAGGGATGGGACAGCAGCCAGGCATATTCTCCTGGCCTGGTCGACGAAGTGCGCGACCAGACGACGCAGGTGGTGCGTGGCGTACTGCGCTGGGCGGTCGGCAAGCGCCAGACGCTGTTGCTCGAGGGACGGATCGTGCGCAACCGGGAAAATATCTCGATCTTCCAATACAACAACCGCCAGCTCCAGCTCAGCTGGCAATGGCAAGTGCCGTGAGCACCGGCGGCGCCGGCATCGCCGGCTGACGGCAGACCGTATACAATCGCGGCCTGTTGGCACTCTGAAAGCGGTTGATGGTGGTTGTTGCGGATTTGATGTTGTTGTTGCTCGCCGCGAGCATCGTGTGTGTCGGGTGTCTGGTGCCGAACCGCTGGCTCCCGCCGTTACCTAACGACAAATTCCTGCATTTCGCCAGCTTCGCCGTGCTTGGCGTGCTGGCCCTGCGCATGGCGCATGACCATCGCGAAGCGGCACTGTGGCTGCTGGGCCTTTTCACGCTCGGCTGGCTCATCGAATGCCTGCAATCGCTCGTGCCCGACCGGCGTTTTTGCTGGCGCGACGGGGTGGCCAATACCGCAGGCATTGGCTTCGCGGCGCTCTGCGCCCATCTGTATACGGTATTCTTCTGAGTACCTCCTTTCAGAAAGCAGCATGAACACCACCGTTAACTCCGAAACGCCCCAGCCAGCACCCGGCGCCGCCGAAACGCCGGCGCAGCACGAAGAACAGCGCCAGATCCAGATTCATTTGCGCAAGATTCCGTTGCTCGCCGGCCTGACCGACGACGAGATCGTGCGCGTCAAGCAAGAGATCCGCATCCGCCAGTACCGCAAGCGCGACATCGTGTTGCAAAAGGGCGGCCACGGCGACGGCCTGATGTTCCTGCTGTCGGGGCAGCTGCAGGTGATCGACGTGACCGAGGATGGCCGCGCGATCGGCCTGCGCATGCTGGCGCCCGGCGACTTTTTCGGCGAGATCGCCCTGATCAACAATTCCACGCGCTCGGCATCGGTGGTGGCAATGAGCGACGTGCTGGTCGCATTCCTGCCAGCGGCGAGCGCCATGCACCTGTTCTCGCACTCGCCGTCGGTGGCCAACCAGATGCTCCAGCACCTGGCACAGAAGATCCAGCGCGATTCCGAGTTCCGTTCGCTGCTGAGCATTAACAATACTGCCAAGCGTATCTATACCTATCTGGTGCTGATGCAAAAGAACAAGCCGAGCGAGCCCGGGGCCCCGGCTGTGCTCGAGAACCTGCCGACCCACCAGGACATCGCCAACATGATCAACACCAGCCGCGAAACCGTGACCCGGGCACTGACCGCGCTGGCCCAGCAGGGCATCGTGCAGAAGGATTCGCACCGGCTCATCATCGTCAAGCCGGAAGCGCTGCAAAAGCTGGTGCAGGGCTGATCGGCATTCCCTTCATGTAACGACAGGTCGTTACAATTGAACAAATTGTGGGCAGGGTCGTAGAGTATAATTTCGCCCTGATTTGCAATACTGTTCAGTTCTGGGTGTGTCAGTTCCCCACCAGCCCACGACTCGTCATTCCCGCGCATGCGGAAATCCAAGTTCAGAGCCACGAGTCACGATGCCGATCGTGGCTTGACAGCAAACTCAGGTTTCCGCCTTCGCGGGAACGACGATCCTGGGGCTAACCAACTGAACAGCATCGCCTTACCCGATCCAGCCAATGATGATGAAAACACCCTGCCTGCCCCCATTCAAGGCGCCGCCCCGCCCGTTGCACGCCCCATGATTGCGCCCCTGATGCTGCGCGGCCTGTGGACCTATCGCGATTTCGTGCTGGGCAGTGTTAAACGCGAATTCCAGGCCAAATACGCCAATGCCATTCTGGGTGCGCTGTGGTCGGTGCTCAGCCCCCTCGCCATGATCCTGGTCTATACGGTCATCTTTTCCGAGGTCATGCGTACCAAGCTGCCTGGTGCCGAATCCGGCTTCGCCTATTCGATCTACCTGTGCGCCGGCGTGCTGACCTGGGGCCTGTTTGCCGAGATCGTCGCGCGCGGCCAGGGCATGTTCATCGAACAGGCCAACGTCATCAAGAAGATCAGCTTTCCGCGCATCTGCCTGCCGGTGATCGTGGTGCTCAATGCGCTCGTCAACTTCGCCATCATCTTCGGCCTGTTCGTCGTGTTCCTGATCGCCACCGGCAATTTCCCGGGCTGGATGTTCGCCGCCCTGCTGCCGGTGCTGGCGGTGCAGGTGCTGCTGGCGATCGGCCTGGCCATGATCGTCGGCATCCTGAATGTGTTCTTCCGCGACGTCGGCCAGTTCGTGACGATCGCGATGCAGTTCTGGTTCTGGCTGACGCCGATCGTCTACCCGGCCAGCATCCTGCCGCCCGAGGTGCGCGCGATGCTGGCCTGGAACCCGATGGTGCCCGTGATCGAGGCCTACCAGGCGGTGCTGGTGCACGGCGCCGCACCGGCCTGGGGTGCCCTCGGCTGGGTCGCCCTGCTTGCGCTCGTGCTGTGCGCATTCGGCATGCGGCTGTTCCGCAAACGCGCCGGCGAAATGGTGGATGAACTCTGATGGGCACGATTACCGTAGCGAACCTGGGCAAGGCCTATAAAACCTATCCGACGCGCCTGTCGCGCCTGTCGGAATGGATCCTGCCGTTTCGCGGCCCGCGCCATTCGCTCAAATGGGTGCTGCGCGACGTGAGTTTTCAGGTCTCGCCCGGCGAAGCCGTGGGCCTGATCGGCATCAACGGCGCGGGCAAGAGCACGCTCTTGAAACTCATTACCGGCACCACACAGCCGACCCATGGCAACGTGACGATGCAGGGCAGCGTGGCGGCCCTGCTCGAACTGGGCATGGGCTTCCATCCCGATTTCACCGGCCGCCAGAACGCTTACATGGCCGGCCAGCTGCTGGGCATGTCGGTGAGCCAGATCACGGAGCTGATGCCGCAAATCGAAGCGTTTGCCGACATCGGCGACTACATGGACCAGCCGGTGCGGGTGTATTCGAGCGGCATGCAGATGCGTGTCGCATTTTCGGTGGCCACCGCGCGCCGGCCCGACATCCTGATCGTCGACGAGGCGCTGTCGGTGGGCGACGCCTACTTCCAGCACAAGAGTTTCGATCGTATCCGCCAGTTCCGCAAGGAAGGCACGACCCTGCTGCTCGTCTCGCACGACAAGCAGGCGATTCAGTCGGTGTGCGATCGCGCCATCCTGCTCGACGGCGGACGTCTGGCGTGCGAAGGCCGGCCCGAGGAAATCATGGATTACTACAACGCCATGATCGCCGAGCGCGAGAACGATACCGTGCGCCTGAACGAACTGGCCGAGGGCAAGGTGCAGACCGTTTCCGGCACCGGCGAGGCGACGGTGTCCGACATCGTGCTGCTCGACGAGACCGGGGCCCAGGTCGAGGTGGTCGATGTCGGCAGCCCCGTCACGCTCGAGGTACGGGTCAAGGTCAATGCCCCGATCCCGCGCATGGTGCTCGGCTACATGATCAAGGATCGCCTGGGCCAGGCCATGTATGGCACCAATACCCACCTGAAGGCGCTGCCGCTGGACAACGTGGCCGCCGGCGAGGAAGTGGTGTACCGCTTCGCGTTTCCGATGAACCTGGGACCGGGCACCTATTCGGTTGCCACCGCCATCGTCAGCACGGATACGCATCTGGTCAACAACTACGAGTGGCGCGACCTGGCGCTCGTGTTCACGGTGATGAACATGCGCCGGCCCCATTTTGAAGGTTCGGCCTGGCTCGATCCGGCCGTCGACATCCAACGCCTATGACTTTCGTTTCCTATTCCCAGAATTCCGAGGATGTGCTGCTCTGGCGTGCGCTCGGCCACGTCAGGCACGGCTTCTACATCGATGTCGGCGCCAACGACCCGGTCGAGCACTCGGTAACCAAGGCGTTCTATGAACGCGGCTGGCACGGCATCAGCATCGAGCCGCTGCCGGCGTTCCACCAGGCGTTCGAAGAGCAGCGCCCGCATGACGTCAACCTGGCCATCGCAGCCGGCGCCACGGACGGTGAACTGACGCTGTACGACGTGCCGGCGGTACGCGGCTGGGCCTCGCCCCAGGCCTCGGTGGCCGAGATGCACCGCGCCGAGGGCCATGAGGTGGCCGAGATCAAGGTGCCGGTACGTACGCTGGCCTCGATCTGCGAACAGTACGTGCGCGGCGAGATCCACTTCCTGAAAGTTGACGTCGAGGGCTTCGAGGGCGAGGTGCTGCGCGGGATGGACTTCGCGCGCTGGCGTCCCTGGATTCTGGTCATTGAAGCGACGCTGCCCAACAGCCGCGAGACCAACCATGGCAGCTGGGAACACCTGGTCACGGACCAGGGCTACCGCTTCGCCTGGTTCGATGGCCTGAACCGCTACTACGTGGCCGACGAACATGCCGAACTGGGCGCGCACCTGACGATCCAGCCGAATGTGTTCGACGAGTTCATCTCGCACCATCTCGACAAGTCCTGGGTGGCCGAGCGCACCCTCAACGATGCGCTGGCGCACGCTGCACAGCGGGTGCAGGAAATGGCCGCGCACGTCGAGCGCTACCACGCACAGAACAGCCAACTGATCTCGCAGATGGACAATGCGAACCAGCGCGCCGACCAGGCGCATCACCGCGCCGAGCTGGCCCATGACCGCGCCGAGCTGGCCCAGAACCAGGCCGTGGTGCTGGGCAACCGGCTCGATGCACTCCACGCCGATGCCCTGAAACTGACCGCCTGGGGCAAGGACCTCGAAGCGCATGTCCGCGCCATCGAGGCCAGCACCTCGTGGCGCGTCACGCTGCCGCTGCGCCGCGTGGGCACGCTGGTGCACAAGCTGCGCCGTCCCGACCGGGTCAGGCGCATCGTCCAGCGCCTGACCCGCAACGAGTCGCTGCGCCGCCTCCTGATCCCCCTTCTGCTGCGTTTCCCGGCGCTGAACCGGCGGGTCGCCATGAGCCTGGCCACCATCAAGCAGCCCGCGCCGGAGCCGTTGCCACCCGGCGTGGAGCCGGTGCCGGACGACCTGCGCGCCTACCCGGCCTCGGTGCGCAAGGTCCTGGTCGACCTCCAGCGCGCCCGCCATCTCCAATCAGGCAAATAATCCATGCGCATCGTTATTGATCTTCTCGGCTACTCCACGCGTGTCGACGCGGCGGCCCTGCGCCTGTGCGCGCAACTGGCGCGCCAGGTCCCGGCCGGCGCCGACCTGTGGGTGGCCGCGCCCATGAGCGACACGGGCGCTCTGGAAACCCTGCGCCTCGAGCCGGCCCTGGCCGAACGCGTGCGCAGCGTCGACTTGTCCATCAACGGCGTGGCCCGCACGCTCCTGCGGCGCCACGCGCTGCAAGAGCTGATCGGCCTTGCCCCCGGCGCCGTGCTGGCCGTGGGCAAGGCCGGCGCCGATGACGGCGCCTATCCGGTGCTGTCCCAGAATCCGGATGCCCCATGCGACGCCAACGCATTGCTGCGCAGCCTGGTCCAGCTGGCAGCCAGGCCGGCGCCTGCGCACGCGGGCGGTGCCCGTCCCAGACTGGCGTATGTATCGCCGCTGCCGCCGGTGCATTCCGGCATCGCCGACTACAGCGCCGAACTCGTGCCCGAGCTGGCGAAGTATTACGACGTCGAGCTCGTGATCGCGCAGGAGACAGTCTTCGATCCGCGCCTGGATGGTCTGGCGCGGCGCGATCCCGACTGGCTGCGTGCCCATGCCGGCGAATTCGAGCGCGTGCTCTACCACTTCGGCAATTCGCACGCGCACCAGCACATGTTCGAACTGCTGCGCGACGTGCCGGGCACGGTGGTACTGCACGACTTCTTCCTCTCGGGCGTGCTCGACAATCTGGAGCGCGAGGAATACCTGCCCAAGGGTTTCCTGCACGCGCTGTACGACTCGCACGGCTTCAGCGGCTTGCTGTCGCACCGCAAGGAAGGGCGCAACCCGTCGATCTGGAAGTACCCGCTCAACAAGGCGGTGCTCGACCACGCCAATGGTGTGATCGTGCATTCCGACTTTTCGCGCGATCTGGCCCGCGCATGGTACGGCGAGGACGCCGCCGCCGGCTGGCGCACGATACCACTGCTGCGCGGCCGCCCGGACGGCGCCGCCTCGGACGCCGCGCGCGCCGCAGCGCGCAGCGCTGCCCGTGCGCGCCTGGGCCTGCAGCCTGACGAATTCGTCGTCTGCACGTTCGGCATGCTCGGCAGCACCAAGCTCAACGCCGAACTGCTCGACGCATTCCTGGCGTCGCCGCTGGGCGCCGATCCGCACTGCCGTCTGGTCTACGTCGGCGCCAACGATCCGGGGCCGTACGGCGCGGCGCTGGCCGAACGCATCGCGGCCAGCGCCGCGCCCGAACGCATCGGCATCACCGGTTTCGTCGACGCGAGCGCCTATGCAGACTGGCTCGCCGCCTGCGACAGTGCGGTGCAGCTGCGCAGCGCTACCCGCGGCGAGACCTCGGCCTCGGTGCTGGACTGCCTGCTGTACGGCGTGCCCACGATCGTCAATGCGCACGGGGCGAGCGCCCAGCTGCCGGACGACGTGCTGCTCAAGCTGCGCGACGAGTTCGACATCGCCGAACTGGCCGCGGCCCTGGCCGGGCTGCAGGCCGACGCCGCGGCGCATTCGCGCCTGGCGCACAGTGCGCTCAAGCACATGGCGGCGCACCACGCGCCGCAGCATGTCGGCAGCCTGTTCCGCGATGCCATCGAAGACTTCACGCGTGCCGGACGCGACGCCGTCTACCGCCGCCTGATCGCCAGTTCTGCCTCGCTGGTGGTGCCGTCGAAGCTGCCGGCGCTGGCGGCAGCGGTCGCGTTCAACCGTGCGCCGCTTGCGCAGCGCCAGCTGCTGGTGGACGTTTCGGCGCTGACCCAGTCCGACCTCAAGACCGGCATCCAGCGCGTGGTGCGCAGCATCCTGCTGTCGATGATCGCCAACCCGCCGGCGGGCTTTCGCATCGAGCCGGTGCATTCGCGCGGCGGCAACCAGCCGTATATGTACGCGCGCAGCTTCGGCATGAAACTGGTGGGCGAACCGGACCTGCCCCTGGAAGACGCGCCGTGCGACATCCGCGCGGGCGACATCTTCTTCGGCCTGGACCTGTTTACCACCGGCACCACCCAGAACGAAGCGCGCCTGCTCGACATGCGCATGCGCGGCGTAGAGGTGTATTTCGTCGTCTATGACGTGCTGCCAATGCTGCGCCCCGAAGTGTTCCCGTTCGGAACCGAGCAGTATTTTGGCGATTTTCTGCGCAGCGTGCACAAGGTTTCCAATGGCGTGCTGTGCATCTCGCGCGCCGTTGCCGACGAACTGGCTGCCTGGTTCGAGAGCCAGAAAATGACGCGCCGCAGCCCGCTCAAGCTGGCCCACTTCCACCTGGGCGCCGACATCGACGCCAGTGCCCCCAGCTTCGGCCTGCCGCCGGAAGCCGACCAGGTATTGGCGGCACTGGCCCAGCGCCCAAGCTTCATCATGGTCGGCACCGTCGAGCCGCGCAAGGGCCATGCCCAGGCGCTGGCCGCGTTCGATCTGCTGTGGGACGGTGGCGAGGACGTCAACCTGGTCGTCGTTGGCAAGGAAGGCTGGATGGTCGAGAAGGTCTGCGAGCGCATGGCCGCCCATCCCGAAAAAGGCAGGCGGCTGTTCTGGCTGGCCGGCATCTCGGACGAGATGCTGCAGAAGCTGTACGCCGCGTCGTCTGCCTTGCTGGCGCCGTCCGAAGGCGAAGGCTTTGGCCTGCCGCTGATCGAAGCTGCGCAAAAAGGCATACCGATCCTGGCGCGCAACCTGCCCGTGTTTCGTGAAGTGGCGGGCGCGCATGCGTCCTATTTCGAGGGCCTGGCCCCGCACGATCTGGCCGACGCCATCAAGGGCTGGCTCGAACTCCACCGCGACGGCAAGGCGCCGCCATCGACCGGCATGCCATGGCTGACCTGGGATGGCAGTGCGCGGCAAGTGCTCGATGCGCTGGTCGACCAGCACTGGTACAAAACCCTGCCCGGCACTGCGCAGGTCGGCAACATTTCCTGATTACATAGATGCCATGAACGTCAACGTCTCCCAAGCCCACACTGTCGACACCCCGGCACAGATCGCGGTCGTGATCCCCTGCTACCGCGTTACCCGCCACATCATCGGCGTCATCGCGGGCATTGGTCCGGAAGTCTCGCATGTGTACGTGATCGATGACCGCTGCCCGGACGGCAGTGGCGACTTCGTCCGCACCAACTGCAGCGACCCGCGCGTGACCGTGCTCGAACACACCGAGAACCAGGGCGTGGGCGGCGCCGTCATGACCGGCTACCGTGCTGCAGTGGCCGATGGCGCCACCGTGATCGTCAAGATCGATGGCGACGGCCAGATGGACGCTTCCCTGATTCAGATGTTCATTGCGCCGATCCTGGCCGGCGAAGCCGATTACACGAAGGGTAACCGCTTCTTCAATCTGGAACGCCTGGGCGCAATGCCGCCGGTGCGCCTGTTCGGCAACGCCATGCTCTCGTTCATGACCAAGCTGTCGTCGGGCTACTGGCATCTGTTCGACCCGACCAACGGATATACCGCGATCCATGCCGATGCTGCACGCTACCTGCCGTTCGAGAAGATCAGCAAACGCTACTTCTTCGAAAGCGACATGCTGTTTCGCCTGAACACATTGGGCGCCGTGGTCGTCGACGTGCCGATGGACGCGGTCTATGGGGACGAGGTGAGCAACCTGAAAGTGTCGCAGGTGATCACCGAGTTCGCAGCCAAGAACGTGCGCAACTTCTTCAAGCGCCTGTTCTATAACTATTATCTGCGCAACCTGTCGGTCGCCTCGCTCGAATTGCCTTTCGGCGTGCTGCTCACGACATTCGGTATTGTCTTTGGCCTGATTCACTGGATCGCGTCGGCCAAGAGCGACGTGGCCACGCCGGCCGGCACCGTGATGCTCGCGGCGCTGCCAGTGATCATGGGTGTGCAATTGATCCTGGCTTTCCTGAACTACGATATCGCCTCGGTGCCGAGCCGACCGCTGCACAAGAAGACGCTGTTCCGGCGCCGCCACCATGACTGACCCGGCGCGCCTGCGTCAGATCGGCGTGTTTCTCATCGGCGGCGTGCTATGCGCCGGGATTGACATCGGCCTGATGCAGTTGCTGATCATGAAAGGCGCGCACCACTGGACCGCCGCCAGTGCCGGGTTTTTCGTGGGCCTGCTGGTGAACTACGCGTTTCACAGCCGCGTCACGTTCGGCCAGGCCGCATCGAAAAGCAGCTTTTCCCGCTTCCTGTGCGTGGTGGCCATGAACTATATGCTGACCATCGGCTGCGTCGCGCTCGCGGTGACCCTGCTTGATAATCCTCTCATCGGGAAAATCCTGTCGCTGCCGCTGGTGGCGGCCAATGGATACCTCCTCAGCCGCTACTGGATCTTCAAATGATGCGTATTACTCCCATTCAGAACGACGCAGCGACCCTGGCCCAATATGTCGCCCTGTTCGCCGCCTGCTTCCCCGGGACCGGCAAGTTCACGCCCGACTACCTGACCTGGCTGTACACGGCCAACCCGGACGGCCCCGCCGTCGGCATGGATGCGTGGGATGGCGAACGCCTTGCCGCGCACTATGTCTGCATTCCGGCACGTGCCTGGGTCGAGGGCAGCGAAGTGCTGGTGCTGCTGTCGCTCAATACTGCGACGCACCCGGACTACCAGGGCAAAGGCCTGTTTACCAAACTCGCCACCGCAACCTTCGAGTTTGGCGCTGCCGCAGGCTTCGATGGCGTGTACGGCGTGGCCAATGCCAACAGCACGCCCGGCTTCGTGCGCAAACTGGGTTTCCAGCTGGTGCGCCCGCTCGAGGCGCGCGTGGGCCTGGGCACGCTGTCGCATGGCCCGAAAGCGCCAGCGGCGCAGCTGTCGTTCGAGCGCAGCTGGACGCCGGAGGCATTAGCCTGGCGCTGCGCCAATCCGCACAGCCGGGTGCACCGGCGCACGACCGGTACGCGCGAGCAGTTCTATGCGCCTGCCTTCGGCCTGTCGGTGCCTGCCTATGCCGAACTCGCAACCAGCGTCGCTACGCCGGCGGTGGGTGACGCGCCCTTCCTGTCGCCGCTGCGGCTCCTGATTGGCCTGGCGCCGGATGCCAACGCCGGTTGGTGGAATTACGCCAGCATCCCCCAGCGCCTGCGCCCGTCGCCGTTGAACCTGATCTACCGCTCGAATACCGCACGCGTCGCCGCATTGGACCCGGCCCGTATCCAGTTCAGCTTCCTGGACTTCGATGCCTATTGAGCCGGTCGCCCTGTTCGTATTCGCCCACCAGGACGACGAGTTCGGGGTGTTCGAACGCATCGTTGCACTGCGCCGCCAGGGCATCCGCGTTGCCTGCGCCTACCTGAGCGACGGCCAGACTGCCACCGGATCCAGCGCCGCGGTGCGCAATGCCGAATCACTGTCCGTGCTCGCGCGGCTCGGCGTGGCTGCCAGCGATGTGACCTTCGCAGGCGAGCAGCTCGGCATTGGCGATGCGCGCTTGCCGCTGCACCTGGACGCCGCCGGACAATGGCTGGCCGCCTGGTTCGACAGCTTCACGTCCATCGATTCGATCCACGTGATGGCCTGGGAGGGTGGCCACCACGATCACGATGCACTGCACGCCTTGACCGCCCATCTGGCAGCCGCACGGGGTCTGCTCGCGCGCACCTGGCAATTTTCCCTGTATCAGTCGCGGGGCCTGGGCGGCCCCTGGTTCAGGGTGCTTGCGCCCATCACAGAAAATGGCCCGGTCACGGCCACGCCGATCGCCTGGCGCGCGCGCCTGCGCTATCTGGCACTGTGCCTGTCGTACCCGTCGCAGCGCGTCACATGGATTGGCTTGTTCCCGTTCGTGCTGTTGCACTACCTGCTGCGTGGTGACCAGGCGCTGCAGCACGTGACGCTCGATCGCATCGCCGAGCGGCCCCACGCCGGCCCGCTCTATTACGAAAAGCGCAAGTTTTTTACCTGGCAACAGCTCAGCGACGCTGTCGCGGCATGGCGCGCCAGGCAACCACGATCATGAATATGGAAAACACGAAAATTTCGGAACGCAGTGCCTGGCTGCTCCTGACAACCGGCCTGGCGATGGTGCTGGCCTGGCTCATCATGCGCAACCACGGGCTGTATCCGGCAATCTTTGCCGACGAGTGGTACTACAGCAAGATGGCACGCCTGCAGCCACTCGGCGAAGCGATCGTGCCGTCCTATCTGTACCTGTGGTTGTTTAGTGCCACAACGGCCTGCGGCACAAGCTTTCTCGATTGCACCCGCATCGGCAATGCCGTATTGCTGGTGGCATCCGGCCCGTTCATCTACCTGATCGCGCGCCAGGTTGCAGGGCGCGGCATTGCCATCGCGCTTACCCTGATGTGCCTGATGGCGCCGATCAATCTTGCCACCGCGTTCTTCATGCCGGAAGCGACGTATTACTTCGGCTTCATTGTACTGAGCTGGCTGCTGCTCACGCGCAGCACCTGGAGTCCGATCCGTCAAGGCCTGGCGGCCGGCGTTGTGCTGGGCCTGCTGAGCCTCGTGAAAGTACATGCGTTGTTCCTTTTGCCGGCGGTCTGCCTGTTCGTCATCGGCGCCGGCTGGCTGCGCGCACAAGGCGCGCCATGGCTGCGCGATGGCATCATCGGCGCTGTCCTGCTGGGTGCGATGGTCCTGGCAGTCAAGTTCGGCATTGGTTACCTGCTCGCGGGCGATGCGGCCCTGAGCGTGTTCGGCAGCTTCTATAGTTCAGGGGCCGCGTCCAACACCAGCCGCGACTTGGGGCGCCTGCTTGGCGCCGCCTTCATCAACGGGCGCGGTCACCTGATGGCGATGGCGCTGCTTCTGCCGCTGCCGATGGCCACGCTGTTGCTGTGGGTCGTGAGTCTGCGCACACGCCGCGCCAGCACGACCGGTTTCAATATCCTCTGCCTGTACACATTCCTGGCCCTCGGTGCCGCCGCCGGCATGGCGGTGGCCTATACCGCGTCGATTGCCGGGGTGGGGCCGCATGAGGTGGTGCGCCTGCACCTGCGTTACTACAGTTTCACGTTCCCGCTGTTGATCGTCGTGGCCGCCGCCGGTTTCTCGCCCGTGCACTTTGCATCGATGAACGCATCCCCGGTCACGCGCGCCGTCGTCGCCACGCTGGTCGCTGCGGCAGTCGCTGCGTCGTACGTGATGCTGCCACGCTACATGCTGTCATCGATCGATGGCCCCGAAATCATGTCGATTCCGCTCGCAATGTGGACCGGCCAGGCGATTGTGGGAACGGGCCTCCTGGTGCTGGCCCTGTGGGCATTCGGCAAACGCCTGGCTGCGCCGCTGTTCCTGTTCGTGTTGCTGCCGGCTACGCTGGCGCTGGGTGTGATGAACAGCCTCACCTACCTGGCGCAAATTGTGCCGGGTTGGGCGCCGGACCGCGCCGGTATTGCTGCGCGCGACCATGTGCCGCCTGCCGAGCGCAAATACCTGACGATCGCCGGCAACGACCTGGTGGAGATCATGCGCGCCCAATTCCACGTCGACGACAACGATACGGCGATGCTCGAACTGGCGCCTGGCTCCGCGATCGAGGATTATCAGCTTCCGGTGCGCAACAAATGGCTCCTCGTGATTGGCGAGCATGCGTTGCCGCCGAAGGTGGATGTGGTCCTGAAAACGCCGGAGTACGCGCTGGTGCGGCTGGCTGCCGACTTCCGCCCGGTGGGTCAGGCCAAGCTGTCGGTGCCGCCAGGGGCCGACAGCCTGCTGGCGAGCGTCGAAGGCCTGTCGATGGTGGAGCACTGGGGGCGCTGGTCTGACAGCAAGCACGTGGTGCTGCACTTCAACCGCCAGCTGCCCCGGAACCTCGATGTCGTGATCAAGGGCATGGCCTATGGCGACAATACGACGCTGCCGTTCACGCTGCGCGCAGGCCAGGCCAGCACCACGTTCCGCCTTCGCGGCAGCATGCAGGAAATCCGGCTGCGCCTGACGACGGATGGAACACAGCGCAGCCTGACGATCGACGTGCCCAAGCCAATGGCGCCAAGCGCGACGAGCAACCTGCCGGACGTGCGTGAGCTCGGGATTGGCATCGCCGAAATCAGTATCGGGAAGCGTGGGCCGGACGTTTCCGGCGCACCCTGATGCAAGGCGCTATTTTCGTTAGCAATGGATGAGCAGCAGTGTGCCAGGCCGGGTCGTGGCATCCGCCCCGGCGCCTGCGGGTGCCCGAGGCGCTGTATTGCATTGTAGTGACGGGCCACCAGCCAAATATCAGGATCTACTGCAGGCTGTAAACGTTGACCGTACCTGACCTGGGGCGACAATATCGCGCCAGGCGTATGCGCATCATGCTGGCCCTGACCGCCGTCCTTGCACGGCTTTACTTTGGCGGCAACGGCTCGGATCCGGCCATCTTCGCCGACAAGCAGTACGACAGCCACGCCAGCAGCACCGCAGCGGCGACCGCCGCTATCCGGATCTCCTGTGTTACCGAAAGATATTTAACAGCATGAGCCGCAAAGGTGAGCGTTTTTGTGCGCTCACGAACGGAATCTCCCGTTATCCAAGCGTTATATTAATTACCATACTCCGAGATGCGTCTTCAGCATCCCGGCCTCCCACGCTCAAGGAAACGCATGGTACTCGGACCACCCAAGGACGACACGCTCAAGAAAGACCTCGATGTGCAAGGAGGCGGCCAGAGCCGCGGCGTACCGGCCGCCGGCCAGGTCGAGGGCAATGCCGTCAACCCGATGGGCCCGACCGAGGACAATCCCGGTGTGAATCACTGGCAGGCCAGCTATATCGAGCACGGCGGCCTGGACGAGCGCGGCAATATCTTCTTCGCGGCCGTGGAAATGACCCGCATGCCGATGCTGATCACCGACCCGCGCCAGCCCGACAACCCGATCGTGTTCGCCAACGGCGCCTTCGAAGACCTGACCGGCTACACGCAGGAAGACATCCTCGGGCGCAACTGCCGCTTCCTGCAGGGCCCCGACACCGACCGCAACACCGTGGCCGAGCTGCGCCAGGCCGTTGCTGAGGCGCGCGCGGTGGCAGTCGACCTGCTGAACTACAAGGCCGATGGCACGCCGTTCTGGAATGCGCTGTTCTTCGGTCCGATCTTCGACAAGGACGGGCAGCTGCTGTTTTTCTTCGCCTCGCAGATGGACATCACCGAGCGCCGCACGACGCAGGAATCGTACCTGCAGGCGCAGAAGATGGAAGCGATCGGCCAGCTGTCGGCCGGCATGGCGCACGATTTCAATAACCTGCTGCAAGTCATCAACGGCAACCTGGACGTGGCCCTGTTGGGCACCGAGCGCCAGCACAAGGCGCTCGAGCCGATCCGCCGCGCCCAGCGCGCGACGATGCAGGCAGCCAAGCTCACCCAGCAACTGCTGACCTTTGCACGCAAGCAGCGGCTCGAACCGAAGCGCCTGAGCCTCAATAGCCTGGTGGTCGAGTTTTCCGACATGCTGGTGCGTACGCTGGGCGACAAGATCAACCTGCAGCTCGACCTCAAGCCGGGCTTGCCGGCCTGCACGATCGATCCGACCTACCTCGAAATGGCGCTGCTCAACGTGGTGCTCAATGCACGCGATGCGATGCCGGGTGGCGGCGGCGTGAAGGTCGGCACCACGGTGCTGTCCGAAGAGCGGCGCCGCCAGCTGGGCCTGCGCGCCGGCGACTATGTCTGCATCTGCGTGGTCGACGAAGGCCAGGGCATGACGCCCGACGTGCGGCGCCGCGCGACCGAGCCCTTCTTCACGACCAAGGGACCGGGCACGGGCCTGGGCCTGGCGATGGTGCACGGCTTCGTGCAGCAGTCGCATGGCCGCCTGGACATCGACAGCGAACCGGGGCGCGGCACGCAAGTACGCATGATATTCCGGGTGGCCGATCAGGCCGACCAGGCCGACGGGGAAGCGGACGCTGGCACAACGGCGCAGGGACCCGGCGCCGATGGCAAGCGACGCTGCCGCATCCTGGTGGTCGAAGACAATGTCGACGTGCGCGAACTGGCCGAGGCGATGCTGCAGATGGCGGAGTATGACGTGGTGGCCGCGCACAGCGGCGAGCGCGCGCTCGAGATCCTCGATGCCGACCAGGAGTTTGATCTGCTGTTCACGGATGTGATCATGCCGGGGGGAATGAACGGACTGGAATTGATCGAGCGCGTGCACGCCCGGCTACCCGAGATGCCAGTGCTGGTCACGACCGGCTATATGGAACAACTGCCGGGCTCCGACCTGCGCAGCGACGGCCTGAACGTGCTGGCCAAGCCGTACCAGCATCAGGACTTGCTGGACCGGATCAAGGCGGCGTTGAAGCGCGCGCCCTGAGGCTGGTTTGAACGCGTGGACGGGAAACCCGTCCACCCTACGGTGATGCAGCGGTAGGGTGGACGGCTATGCCGTCCACGCGTTCAGATTCATGTCATGTTCGTTGAACGCGTGGACGGGAAACCCGTCCGTGCGAACCAACGATTACTTCGGCCCGCCGCCGAGCAGGAAAGCCAGCTTCTGCTTGCCCGGCTTGGCCGGTGCGTTGATCGGATCGGGATCCTTGCGCGGGCTGCTGGTCGGCTCGTAAGGCTTCAGGAACCACGGGTCGACGCGCTCGCGGCGCGAACCCGGGCCAGGTCCGGTGCGCGGCGTGCGTGGCGCGCCACGGCCGGCTTCGGCGTCACGGCGCGGGCCCCGTTCGGTATCGCGTGGCGCTACTGCTGCTGCATCGCGGCTGCCATCGCGCACGAATTCACGGCTGGCGTCGCGCGGTGGACGGGCAGACTCCCGGCCAAATTCACGTCCCGAGTCACGACCGCCAGCCGCATCACGGCCACGGCTGGCCGGCGCGACGAAGCCGTCGAGCGTGCCGCGCGTGATCGTCTGCTTGATCAGCTTTTCGATGTCGAGCAGCAGGCGCTCGTCTTTTTCCGAATACACCGACAGCGCGTCGCCCGAAGCGCCGGCGCGGCCCGTGCGGCCGATCCGGTGCACGTAGTCTTCAGCGTTGTATGGCAGGTCGTAGTTGATCACGGCCGGCAGGTCGGTGATGTCCAGGCCGCGGGCGGCGACGTCGGTTGCCACCAGCACTTCGACACCGCCATCCTTGAACGCGTCCAGGGCCGCCATGCGTTCCTGCTGCGTCTTGTCGCCGTGGATCGCGGAAGCCTTGATGCCGCGCTTTTCGAGGTGCGTCGACAGGCGCGAGGCGCCGATCTTGGTGTTCGAGAAGATGATCACCTGCTTGAGGTTGCGCGAGCGGATCAGGTGCTCGACGACGTCGCTCTTCTGGCCTTCTTCGACCTTGTAGACGATCTGCGTGACCTTGTCGGCGGTGGCATTGCTGCGCGCGACTTCGATGGTCAGCGGATTGTTCAGGAAGGTGTTGGCCAGCTTCTTGATCTCGGGCGAGAACGTGGCCGAGAACATCAGGTTCTGGCGCTGCTTCGGCAGCAGGTTGATGATGCGCTGCAGGTCGGGCAAAAAGCCCATGTCGAGCATGCGGTCGGCTTCGTCCATCACCAGCATCTGCACCTGGCCGAGGCTGACGTTCTTTTGCTCGATATGGTCCAGCAGGCGGCCCGGCGTGGCGATGACGATCTCGACGCCGCCGCGCAGGATTTCGGTCTGCGGCTTCATGTCCATGCCGCCGAAGACGACGGTGGCGCGCAGCGGCGTGTGCTTGGCGTAGGCCTTGACGTTTTCGGCGACCTGCACCGCCAGTTCGCGGGTCGGCACGAGGATCAGCGCGCGCACCGGGTGGCGCGCCGGCGACATGCTCGGGTTGGCATGCTGCATCAGCAGCTGGATGATCGGCAGCGAGAAGCCGGCGGTCTTGCCGGTGCCGGTCTGGGCCGCGCCCATGACGTCACGGCCCTGCAGCACGACAGGAATGGCTTCGGCCTGGATCGGCGTCGGGTGCACATAGCCCTGGTCCGTCAGCGCGCGCAGGATTTCCGGCGCCAGGCCGAAATCGGCAAAGCGCACGACCGGGACGGCGTCAGCGGCGACCAGCACATCCACGTCTGGCGTGACAGCGACTTCGGTATTGTTCGGGGTATCAGACATAGTTTTTTCGGGAAATCATTCGTTCAGCTCTACGATCGGGCAGGTTGGCCCATCGCGATCGGCAGTACGCAGCGAGGGGTGACAACGGAAACCGGACGCCGGCGCAAGGCGGCGGGACCGGAAGATTGGCCTGCAAGCGGGCCGGAGAAAGCGGACGTAGAGACACTTTTAGCGGGTGACAAGATACCCGAAATCGGCACCCCTGTATATGCCCGCCACTTTTTTAAGCAGTTTATCAGAAGAAACAGCAGGAAGCGTGCAGCGCGCGGCGGTGCCATCCTCACCGGATCCAGCCGCGTTGCTGGGCGGCGCGTTCGGCGGCCGGGTCGAGCGCGTTGCCGGCGATGCGGGCCTCGATGGCGGCGCGCACGGCAGGCGGCGGAATGCTGCCGTCGAGCCAGGCGGCGCCGGCTGTGCCCTGGGACAGGACCGGAATCGTCCAGCGCCCACGACGCAGGCAGGCCAGGCCCGCGGTGGTATCGACCACGAAGCTGCGGCAATAGCCGCCATCCTTGGCCACGAACGTGATGCCGATGCGCACGCCGCTGTCGGACGGGCCCGGCGTGGCCAGCTGTTCGGCCAGGGCCGTCACCAGCGCACCGCGCGCGATCAGCACGCCATTGTCATGGTCAAGCACGGCCACGCCAGTGCCCTGCCCCAGGTGATGCCAGCCGACCGCGCCCAGGATGGCGCTGCCCAGCAGGGCCGCCGCCAGCGTCACCCAGTGCAGACCGACGACGCGGTTGGGCGCGGGAGGTTGCGGCATTGGCATCGGGCGCCCGGGGCGCAGGCTGTTCAGGTGCACCACCTTGGCCCCGTGCGGCACGGCGCGCTGCGCGTTGGGACCGCCATCGTGGCCATTGGCCGACACCCCGATGCTGCGCCCGTGCCCGCTACGCAGTTCGGCCCGGAGCTGGGCCACGCGTGCCGCCAGGACCGGATCGGCCCGCGCAGCCCGTTCGACCGCCGCACGCGCCGGCTCGGCAAGGTCGCCGTTGATGTACGCAATGAGCAAGTCGTCCGAGAATGTCATGCTGGCTGGACCCCGATGAGCGGCTAGGAAGTGATCAACCCATGTTCGTCGAGGACATCGTGCAGCAGTTCGAGCCGGATCACGGGGTTATCAAGCATCAGCATATTGTGCTTTTGCTGGTTGGGCAATGGCAATAGCTCGCACCAGCGATTGGCGACCCAGCCACAGTCGTCCAGCCGGAACGGCGGCTGCACCGGCCAGCGGTGCTGCGGGACTTCGTGCAGCGAATTGAGCACGCGGTCGAGCGCATCGGCGGCGCCCTGCAGCTCGGACGGAATGCGCACGATCTGGTCGTCTTCGGCCAGTTCGGCTTCGGCCACCCACAGGCCATTCACACGCTGCTCGGCGGTGACGACATTGAAACGCGCTCCGCCCCGGCACAGCACCTGCAGCAGACCAGGGGTTTCAGCGGTAGTTTCGGTGACCGAGGCGATGGTGCCGGCGGCCACGAAGCGCTCTTGCCCGGCATCGGCTTTGCGCACCTCGTGGCCGCTGGTGAGCAGGACGACGCCGAACGGCGTGCCGTCGACGATGCAACGGCTGATCATGTCGAGGTAGCGTACCTCGAACACCTGCAGCGGCAGCACCCCGTCCGGAAACAGCACCGTACTGAGCGGGAACAGTGGCATGGAAATCGTCGACATGGGTTCATGATGACAGAATCGTCGCCAACACGGGACACGATTGCCCGGGCCCACGGCTGCTGCGGATCACCCTGCCCCGGAGCCCCCCGCCGCAGCCCATCAGTCCTGCGGCGAGCGCAGCGGCAGGTAGCGCACCCACTGGCGCAGGCTCCCCAGGCGCCAGACCAGGCGCCCCCAGCCGGGGCCGGGGGCGGTCACCACGCGCACGCGCACCACCTTGCCCAGCACAGGCGGGCACACGTATTCGAATACGCCCTCGTCACTGAATGGCAGGCGCACGTCGCGCCCGGGCGCAATCTTGAGCGGACCGAACACGATCGGCACCCGGTCACTGTTGCGTAGAAGCAGCACATCCTGCACGCCCCGCGTCAGGCGGATTTCGCCCGGGACCGCCATGCCACTGACCGTCACGCCGGGTGGAAACGCCAGGAGCAACTGGTGACTGCGGCCCTTGACCGGCGCCAGCATGCTCCACAGCACGACCAAGCCAAGTACTGCAGCCAGCACCGTCAATGGCAGATGGCGGTACAAGAATTGCCTCATACCGCACCCGCATACTTACAACAAAGAAGATTCCGGCTAGAATGTTTCATAAAATAAATTAACAGCGACGAGCCCGATTGGCAGCTCATTAACAAATTAGCAAAGTTGCGTGCGCCCCATGAATGCGAGGGTGCGTATCCTGTGGTGACCCTACCGCTCCCATCTACTGCGCCACCACGGCTGCACTACACAAGGACATGCAGCACACCCCTCTCCGCCCTCCTGCCTCACCGCCGCCGCCCGCCGCCGGCCACGCGCCACTGTTGATGGCGCTGCTGGTGTTCGTGCTGACGCTGCTGGTGACCTGGGCGGCCTGGGCGAGCGCGCAGCGCAGTGCCGAGGCGCAGCTGCGCGAAGCCTTCGATTATCGCACCCGCGCGATGACCTACAACATCAGCCGGCGCATGCTCGTCTACGAGCAGGTGCTGCAAAGCGCGCGCGGCTTCCTGCGCGGCTCGGTCGACCTGCCGCGCGCCGTGTTCAGCGAGTATTACCAGAGCCTGGACCTGGTGCAGAACTTCCCCGGCATCGGTGCGCTCGGCATCGCCACGCGGCTGGCGCCCGGCGACGTGGCGGCGCACGAGGCGCAGGTGCGCGCCGATGGCTTTCCCGATTACCGCGTCCAGCCGGTGCCGACGCCGGCCGACCCGGCGGCAGCCGGGTCGGTGCTGGCGGTGATCTCGCACATCGAGCCGTTCAATGCCCGTAACCTGCGCGCATTCGGCTTCGACATGGCCAGCGAACCGGCGCGCCGCGCGGCCCTGCTGGCAGCGCGCGACAGCGGCCAGGCGACCCTGAGCGGCAAGGTGGTGCTGGTGCAGGAAGACGATGGCAGCGCCGAATCCGGGGTGCTGATGTACCTGCCCGTATATCGCACGGGCCGCCTGACCGACGACACCGCGCAGCGCCGCGCCGCCCTGACCGGCTGGATCTACGCGCCGTTTCGCATGAATGACCTGATGCGCCGCGTGGGCGGCGTGAGCGCGCTGGACCTCGACGTCACGATCCACGATGGCGACACCAGCTCGCCGGCCACGCTGCTGTACGAGTCGGCCGGCGTCGCCACGCACACGGCGCCGCGCCTGTCCACGACCACCCGGATGATGATCGCGGGCCGTGTCTGGACCGTGCGGATGGGCTCCGGCGCCACGCTGGAAGCCACACTCGACACCGCCCGCCCGCGCATGATCGCCATCGCCGGCATCGTGCTCGGCGCCCTGGCCAGCCTGATCGTATGGCTGCTGGCCAGCTCGCGCCGGCGCGCGCTGGAACTGGCGCACGCGATGACGCTCGAGCTGCGCGAGTCGCACGACCGCATCGCCGCCGACGGCCGCCGTACGCGCGTGATCCTCGAAACGGCCTACGACGGCTTTGTCGCGCTCGACCGCCAGGGGCGCGTGGCCGACTGGAATGCGCAGGCGTCGCAGATCTTCGGCATGGAAGCCGAAGACGCCATCGGCCGTCGGGCCGAGGAATTACTGCCTGCCGAAGGCCATGCGGCCTTCCGCAACGCGTTCGACGCGTTTGCCAAAAGTGGCGTGGGCCCGCTGCCGGGCCAGCCGGCCGAAACCGAAGTGCTGCACACGAGCGGCCGGCGCGTGCCGGTCGAACTGGCGGTGGCGCTGTTGCCGCCGTCGGACGGCGCCGGCGCCACCGTGTTCGTGCGCGACATCACGTCGCGCCGCGCCGCCGAGGAACGCGAACTGCAGCGCCAGGCGCGCCTGGTCGAAGCGCGCATGGCGCTGCACCGCGCGCAAAAGCTCGAAGCGGTAGGCAAGCTGACCGGCGGCGTGGCGCACGACTTCAACAACATCCTGCACATCATCAGCGCCAACGTGCAGCTGATGCTGCGCGCCGATGGTCCGCCCACGCGCAAGCGCCTGCACAATGTGCTCGATGCGGTCGAACGCGGCTCGAAGCTGGCTGGGCAGCTGCTCGCGTTCGCACGGCGCCAGCCGCTGCACCCGAGCGTGGTCAATGTGGCCGAGCTGCTCGACCGCAGCGACAGCCTGCTGCAGCGCGCCGCCAGCGACGCCGTCAAGCTCGAGCGCAGCAGCGCGCCCGATCTGTGGCCGACGCTGGTCGACCCGAACCAGCTCGAGCACGTGCTGCTCAATCTGATCATCAATGCACGCGATGCAATGGAAGGCGGCGGCCACATCGCGCTGCGCCTGGAGAACGTGACGATCAGCACCGCCGCCGGCCAGCTCGATGCCGAGCTGGCGCCGGGCGACTACGTGATGATCACGGTGGCCGACACGGGCCACGGCATGCCGCCCGAGGTGATGGAGCATGCGTTCGAGCCGTTCTTCACCACCAAGCCGGAAGGCAAAGGCACGGGTTTGGGACTGTCGATGGCGCACGGCTTCGTGCGCCAGAGTGGCGGGCAGATCCGGCTGGCGAGCAAGCCGGGCGCCGGCACCACGGTAACGATCTACCTGCCGCGCCATACGGCGCATGCGCTGCCGACGCAGGCGGCGCCAGACATGGGCGCGCTGCTGTGATGCCGGCCGGCGGCTGTCAGCCGACGCGGGTGCGGTAGCTGCCCGAGATCCGGTTGCGCCCGTGCGCCTTGGCGTCGTACATCGCCAGGTCGGCGCAGTGCAGCAGCGCTTCGCCATCGTCGCCGCAATCGGGATACATGGCGTAACCAATGCTGCCGGAGATATTCAGTTCGCGCGGGCCGTCGATGAACGGTTGCTCCAGGCAGGCCAGGATGGCGGCGGCCACGCGCTCGGTGTCCTGGGCCTGCGCGCAGCGCGGCAGCAGCACGGCGAATTCGTCGCCGCCCACCCGTGCCAGCGTGTCCGATTCACGCAGTACCCCGCGCACCCGCTCGGCCACCATGCACAGCAGACGATCGCCCACCGCGTGGCCGTAGGTATCGTTGACCGGCTTGAACTTGTCGAGATCAAAATAGATCAGGCCCACCTTGTGGCCATCGCGCGCCGCAACCCGGATCGCCTGGCGCATGCGGTCGTCGAGCAGCACGCGGTTGGGCAGCTTGGTCAGCGGGTCTTCATGCGCCATGCGCCGCATGCGCTCTTCTTCCTGCTTGCGCGCGTCGATGTTCGAGAAGGTGCCAACCATGCGCAGCGGTTCATTGCGCTCGCCCCGCTCGGTGACGGTGCCTCGTGCCTCGATCCAGCGCCAGCTGCCATCGCGCATGCGGATCCGGTGCACCATCGCGTAGTCGGGCGTGACGCCATCGATATGGTCGCGCAAGGCCGCGCGTACGGCCCCGAATTCGTCCGGATGCACCAGCTCGGCCAGGCCATTGCTACCGAACCACGAGACGGTCGCGTGTTCGCTGTCGAGGATGCGCTGCGCACTGGGCGAGAGCAGCGCCGTGCCTTGCGTGATGTCGCAATCCCAGACGCCGTCGCCGGCAGCGTTCAGCGCCAGCTTCCAGCGCGCCTCGGCCGCCGCCAGTGCCCTGAGCGCGCGCCGGCGCCGGTCGGCAGCGCCAATCGCTGCCCACCCCAGCAGGCCCAGCACGAGCGAGACGACCACGCCCACATTGCGCATCATCGCGCTTTGCTGGTTGAAGCGCGCCTCGGCGTCGTGGACGGCCTGGCCGACCGTGACCACGAGGCCATAGTCCGGCATCTTGTACCAGGCAAAGATACGGTCGATACCATCGAGTATGCTGACCTTGCGGAACATGCCGCTGTTACCTTTGGCGCGAAGATGCGGCGCCTGCGCCATATTGACGCCCATATAGCGTTCGCCGTCAGGGCGCGAACTGCGCGCGATGATGGTGCCGTCCAGGCGCATCAGGCTCACAGCGGCATCCGGCCCCAGATCGATACTGTTGTAAAAGCGCAGGAAATACGATGGCGGCACCGCAGCAGCAATCACACCCGTCAGGCGCCCGCCAGCATCGCGGATCGGGCGCGTAAACTGGATCGACCACTGCCCGCTGACGCGATGCTTCTCGGGACGGCCGATATACAACCGGTCGCCGGCCTGCGTGCGGTGGATGGCGAACTCGGGCAACTCACCCAGCGCCAGCCCCGGCGGGCCCGCACCATCATTCGTGTACAGCAGACGGCCACCGGCATCGGTGACGGTGAAATGAATGGGCATGCGCAGATGGCGCGCGTGCTCGGCCACGCCCTGGGCGAAATCGGCCGGGGCGCGCTGCCACGTACCGCGCAGCTGGACCAGCGACAGATCGATCAGCCCGACGGTGGCCTTGACCTCTTCCGAAAATGCGCGCGACAGGTTCTGGACATTGCTCTTGCCGCCGGCTTCGGCCAGTTCGGCAAAGCGCGCCTGTTCGACGGCGACCAGGCCCCAGACGACCAGCAGCATCAGCGCCAGATACACCACCAGGTGGCGCAGTACGCGGCGCTTGACGTAGCCGCCGAACACGGCCACGGAAGAATGGGACGACATGGGATAAGGCATGGAAGACGGCCGGATCGAGCCAGGCAACAGATGGACAGCACATGGAATGGATAGCCGGGCGTCAAAACAATTCCTGGTCCTGCCAAATAAACGCGCCCGTCGTTGGACTCGACATTATACTGACTTCCACGTTAAAAGTTGCAAATAGGAATTTAAAGTTGTGTAACAATATACGGTTCAACCACGCGTCATGCGACCGAGTTGCAAAGAATGCATACCGGGTAGTCATTTCGACAAGTTTGATCCGAGGGTGCTAGAGTAACGCCATGAAAGTTTTTTATAACGTCCTCGGCGTGCTGGCTGTACTGCTGGGCATCCTCGGCATCTTCCTGCCGCTGCTGCCGACGACGCCCTTCCTGCTGCTGGCCTCGGCCTGCTTCGCGCGTGGCTCGGTGCGCCTGCACCGCTGGCTGATCGGGCACCGGGTATTCGGCAAGTACATCGCCAATTTCGAGGCCGGCCATGGCATCCCGCTCAAGGGCAAGATCGTGGCGACCGTGATGCTGTGGGGCTCGATGGCATGGTCGTCGCGGCACTTCGACAGCATCGCAATCCTGATCATGATGGGCGTGATCGGCGCCTGCGTGAGCACGTATATGTGGTGGTATCTGCCGACGCTGAAGCTGCCTTCTACTCGCACCAAGCCCATCGTTTCCCCCACCGAGCTGCCGTAAATCGCTGTTTTTCCAGCGCGTCGCGATCTGCTGCCCGTTTTTGTACTATCATTAGTTACATGAAACGCGATAGCAAACTCTCTTCCGTCCTCCACGTGCTGCTGCACCTGGCCCACAGCGACCGCCCGATGACGTCGGAGCAGATGGCCGGCATGCTCGGCACCAACCCGGTATTGGTGCGGCGCGTGCTGGCCGGCCTGCGCGAACGCGGCTACATCAGCTCCGAGCGCGGCCATGGCGGCGGCTGGACCGTGACGTGCGATCTGGCGCAGGTCACGCTGCGCGATGTCTACGATGCCGTTGGCGCGCCCACCGTGTTCGCGATGGGCAACCGCAACGAGCACAGCGAGTGCCTGGTCGAGCGCGTCGTGAATGCCTCGCTCGAAAGCGCGTTTGCCGACGCCGAGGCGCTGCTGGTCGAACGCCTCGGCCAGGTGAGCCTGGCCGACCTGTCGCGCGACTTCAACGGACGTTACGACAATCACCTTCATACGAGGCCCAAGCATGAACACGACTGAACCGACACCGGCAGCGACAACGCCCTACGACGCCATCATCATCGGCGGCAGCTACGCCGGCCTGTCGGCCGCGCTGCAACTGGCGCGCGCACGGCGCCGCATCCTGGTGGTCGACGCGGGCCAGCGCCGCAACCGCTACGCAGCCAATTCGCACGGCTTTTTGACGCGCGACGGCCAGCCCGCCGCCGACATTGCCGCCGAGGGCCGCGCCAACGTCGCCGCCTATCCCAACGTGAACTGGCACGATGGCACGGCGACCTCGGCCCGTCAGGATGGCGATGCGTTCGTCGTCGAACTCGATGGCGCCGACACCGTGCGCGCTGCACGCCTCGTGCTGGCCACCGGCGTACGCGACGACCTGCCACCCATTGACGGCCTGGCCGAGCGCTGGGGCAAGAGCGTGTTCCACTGCCCGTACTGCCACGGCTACGAACTGAACGAAGGCCGCATCGGCGTGCTGGCCAGCGGCCCGCTGTCGGTGCACCAGGCGCAGATGCTGCCGCACTGGGGCCAGGTGACGTTGTTCACCAACGGCGTGTGCCCATTGAACGATGCGCAACGGGCCGACCTGCAGGCCCGCGGCGTGGAAGTCGACGACACGCCCGTGCGCCGGCTGGTGAATGTCGCCACGGTCGTGCTGGAAGACGGGCGCCAGGAAATCATGACCGGACTGTTTACCTATGGGCGCGTGCACATGGCCAGCCCGATTGCGGAACAACTCGGTTGCGCATTCGAACAGGGGCCGCTGGGACCGTTCATTCGCACGGACGACAGCCGGCAGACCACGGTCCCAGCCGTGTTCGCCGCTGGTGACGCGATGCGCGCCGCCAGCTCAGTGGCGCTCTCGGTGGCCGATGGCGCCATGGCGGGCGTCGGCGCGCATCGCTCGCTGGTGTTTGGCGTGACGCCGTTTGCGGCGCCGATGATCCCTGCCGCGGCATCGTCGGCGCCTGCAGGCACCCGCGAATAAGCTTCTGCCCGTTGGCATTGGCGTGACGGATAATGGCAACGTCACTTCACGGGAACCGCATATGGAAATCATTGTTCTGGGGACGTCGGCCGGCACGCCGACCCGGCAACGCAATATGTCCGGCCTGGCGCTGCGCCTGCGCGGCGCAAAACAATGGGTGCTGGTCGATTGCGCCGAAGGCACGCAGCACCGCATCCTGCGCACGCCCCTGTCCGTCATGAGCCTGCGCGCCGTGTTCATCACCCACCTGCACGGCGACCATTGCTACGGCCTGCCGGGGCTGCTCGCCAGCGCCGCGATGGCGGGCCGCAGCGACGCCTTGACGGTCGTCGGCCCGCCGCCGCTGCGCGGGATGATCGAGGCCATCATGGTGGCGAGCCAGCTGAGTCTGCCATACCCGCTCGTCTGGCTGACGCCGAACGATTTGGCTGGCGACCTGGCCGATGCGCCGCTCATGCCCGAGCTGGCGGTAGATGCAACCGCGTTGTCACACGGCCTGCCGTGCTGGGCCTATGGATTTACGGAGGCGGCAATGGCGCGCCATCTGGACACGGAGAAATTACGTGCGGATGCCGTGCCGGCGTCGCCGTTGTGGGGCGATCTTCAGAAAGGGCGCGATGTGACGCTGGCCGATGGGCGCGTCATCAAGGCGACGGACTACCTGCTGCCGCCACGCCGCGCGCGACGTATCGTCGTCGCCGGTGACAACGATCGGCCAGAGCTGCTGGCCACCGCAGCGCAGGGCGCGGACGTGCTGGTGCACGAGGCCACTTACACCGAAGACGTGCTGCAAAAGATCGGGCCAGGGCCGCAACACACTTCAGCAATGCGGGTGGCGCGCTTTGCCGAAGAGGCAGGCGTGCGCAACCTGGTGCTGACGCATTTCAGTCCGCGCTATCAGGACCGTGGCGTGCTGCCAATGTCGCTGCTGGAGGATGAGGCACGCGCGCACTACAACGGCAATCTGATCCTGGCGCGCGACCTGGATCATTATGTGCTGGACCGCAGCGGCGCGATGGCGCTGGCGGTCGCATGATTACACCGGCTCGCCGAACTCGGCCTTTGCCGCCTGGACGCGTTTGAGCGATGTCTCCGGATCGAGACCGGCCATGATCAGGTTGACGATTTCTTGTTTGTCTTCTTGCCCGATCCACGCGCATTCCTTGCGGTGCGAGCAGAAATAGGCGTACCAGGAGACGTCTGCCGGGCGCTCCTTGCGGGGTTTCAGGCGTGCGGGCACACTAGCGCGCGCCTTGCTGGCGTAGTCGGCGAGCGGAGCGTCGATCGCGGACCAGTCGAAGGCGGCGACAGCCTGTTTGTCGGCATCCCAGTCGCCCTGGTACCCGGCAGGTGGGTGCAGGGTAGTGGGATTGATGGCAAGACAGGCCAGGTTCGGGTAGGCATGGGCCGCACAGAATGCTTCAACGAACTGCAGCTTGGCGCCGATGCCGACCGGGACTGCGCGGTCCAGAACCAGATCCTTGGGGTACATGATCCGCGCTACCCGCAGCAAGTCCTTGTAGGTGACGGGTGTGCCATTGGCGGCGCCTGCGTGCTGCCGCAGGGCCTCCACCAGGCGCACGCCGATGTCGATGTCGTTGTGGGTACGCGGTACGTCTGCAGCGGGTTGAATGACCATGCGAGTCTTGTCGGAAAAATCTGGCCGTGGGCCCAATCCGTCATTATGCATGCACCCGGCGGCCACCGGGCGAACGCCAGCGTCGCAGCACGAGCAGCGCGCCGCCCGCCAGCATCAGAGCCCAGCTTGCCGGTTCCGGGACGGCCGTCACGTCCAGCTGGCCGATGGCGGCAGGTATGTCATTCAGCCCCGCGTCGAGCAGCACCAGGTTTCCCAGCTCAAACACACTGCTGCCAACCGCAAGACTGGTGAAATGCAGCGTCGCCAGGATGCCGTCGCCCTCGACGCCCGCCGTTGGACCGAGCAAGGTGGCAAACAGGAACGACAGCGTGTCAGGATCGCCCGCCACCGTACCGGGATCGAACAGCGTCGGCCCTGCACTGGCCAGGAAGCCGCCCTCCTCAGCACCGTCGAGCCTGAACATGGCACTGTCAAAGCCGAGGTCGAACTGATAGGCATACAAGTCGGCGACGTCGGCAGCACGAACGTCCACCGTGAAGCGCGCCCCGGCGGTAACGCTGGCGGGGCCGGACAGGGTCACCGTGGGAACGGCGTGCGCCGGCACAGGCGCCAGGATCGACAGCATGAGCGCCGCGCAGGATGTGGCAAGCAAGCGTGAAAACATCATCATCGTATCTCCAGTCAGTGAAAGTCGTTGTCAGGCATTGCAGGACAGGCCTGCCGGGATCAGCCGCGCAATGGCCGAAACATCGCGGATATCGATCACGCCGCTGCCGTCCACGTCGAGCCGCGGCACATACGCGGCGGTGTTGCGGCGTGCACCGATGATGGCCTTGACGGCCAGCAAGTCATTGCAACCGAAATCGACCGTTGCCGTGGTCTCGCTGCCCAGGTCGACGATGCCGGGACCGGTTCCGCCCTCGAATGTCGCCGTGACGCGGTCCACCCCTGCGCGCAAGCCGGCCGGCACCGAACAGGTCGCGACGCCGCCGGCATCGGTCGTGGCCGTGCAGACAGCGCCGTCGGCATTGACCCGGAACGAGACCTGCTGGAGCGCAAGCGGCCCCCAGCCATTGCTCAGGCGCGCAGCAAGGCGGTTCGGCGCCGGTGTCGCCGGCAGGAAGTCGAGCGCGCTGACACGCCATACCGGCACCGACGTTGCAGCGTCCTGCCTGGCAAGCCAGGCCGCCGTGCATTCGCGCCCGACTGCCAGTGCGCGCAGCAGTTTTTCGTTGCCGATAATGAACTGGCTCGGCGAACGCAACCCTTCAGCCTGGATCTTTTTGACCAGGTTGACCGAGCCGTCCCAATACACGTGCGGATTCGATGCGCTGTCGATCTTCTGCCCCTTGACCAGCGCATAGGTCCGCTCCATCGAATCGAGGTAGTCGCGGATGAGGGGCGCCGCTGCCTGCATCGACGAGCCGCCGGAGACGAACAATCTGACCGGCTTGCCCTTGTCGTGCGCCTCGATGACGTAGGCCGTGGCACCCGGCGTATGGCCGGGTGTCGCCAGCACCGTGACGGGCACGCCGGCGATCGTCACGTTCTTTGGCGCGCGATCGGTGGAAACCCAGGTGGCCGGCTGGTACGCCTTGCCGGCGGCATCGGCCGCGCCCAGGTAGGCGATCGCGCCGAGGTTCGTCCGCAGGTAGTTCATGCCGCCATCGTGGTCGCCATGGCCATGCGTGAGCAGCACGGCATTGAGCGGCAGGCTGGCGCTCAGGCCCAGCGAGCGCAGTGCCGGCACCGTGTAGGTTTCGACTTCCTGGGCATTGTTGCCGGAGTCGACCATGACGAAGCCGCGCTCGTTCTTGATGATGTAGGTGCCGACGTACTCGCTGCCGATATACCACACGTCGTCGAACAACCTGGTCAGCGGCATCCGGATCACATTCTTGGCACGCTGCTCCAGGACGATCCGGTTGTTGTCATCGGGCAGATTGCAATAGAACGCGCGCCAGGATTGCACCAGCGACGGGTCGCCCCCGGTATTGCGCGTCGACGCTTCCATATGGCGCTGGAATTCGGCAGTGGATTGCGCCTGGGCCCAGGGGCAGACGGCGAGCGCAGTCGACAGCGCGCTGCATTTGAGCAAAGTCTTGAGTGTTTTCATGATCGTCCCGGCAGTAAAAAGGTGATCCGTTGGAGAACGCGGACAAGCGCGGCTTACTGGATGGTGACGTTCGCGTCCTTGACCAGCTTCGCGTAGCGCTCGGTGTCGGTCTTGATCTGGGCCGCCATCTGCGCTGCGGTGTTGCCAACCGGGACGGCGCCGATGTCGCTCATCTTCTTGCGAAACTCCGGCGACGACACAACCTTGATCACTTCGTTGTTCAGGCGCGTGACCACGTCCCTGGGCGTTGCCGCCGGCGCCAGGATGCCGAACCAGGTGCCCTGATCAAAGCCCTTGAGCCCGGCTTCGTCGAGCGTCGGCACGTCGGGCAGGGCCGCCGAGCGCTGGATGGTGGTCACGGCCAGGGCGCGCAACTTGCCGGCGCGGATGTGCGACAGCACGGGCGTGACGGTGTCGAACGACATGTCGATCTGGCCGCCCAGCAGGTCGATGGTCAGCGGCCCGCTCCCCTTGTAGGGCACGTGCAGGATGTCGACCCCGCTGCCGATATTGAACTGGGCGCCAATCAGGTGCTGGCCGGTCCCGTTGCCGTTCGAGCCGAAGGTCAGCTTGCCGGGCGACTTCTTGGCCAGCGCCACGAGTTCGGCGATGTTTTTGGCCGGCAGCTTGGGATTGACCACCAGCACGTTCGGCACGATCGCGATCGTCGACACGGGCGCCAGGTCGCGCTGGAAATCGTACGGCAGCTTCTTGTAGACGCTGGTGGCAATGGTGTGGTGGACTGCGCCCATCAGCAACACGTACCCGTCCGGCCGGGCCTTGGCGACATAGTCGGCGCCGATCGTGGCGCCAGCGCCCGGCTTGTTTTCGATGATGACCGGCTGGCCCAGTCCCCGGAACAGCTCCTGACCGAGGGTACGCGCAATGGCGTCCGTCGTGCCGCCGGTGGCGAAAGGAACGACGATGCTGATGGTCTTGGCCGGCCAGGCCTGGGCCATGGCCGCGCCACTGCCGCCGATGAGGGTGGCAGTGGCGATGGCAATGGCTGTCGCGCAGCCCGAGTACGACCGGGTCAACTGGTGCATGCTTGTCTCCTGATTTATTAGAAATTGCCCGGACGATACGATCTGACGGGGCCAAATCGTTCGCTTTTTCTACGTCGGGTCAGGTGAAATATACGGACTTGTTGCCAATTAAAGATGGTGCTAAGGTTGAACCATTGTCAAATTTGGTTCAACAATGTCAACGCCAGCCACTGCCCATTCCGAGATGTCGTTCTTCAGTTTGCTGGTGCGTGCCGGCAGCCTGTCTGCCGCGGCGCGCGAACTCGACGTGACCACGGCGGGCGTGAGCAAGCGCCTGTCGCAACTCGAGGCGCGCCTGGGCGTACGCCTTCTGCACCGGACCACGCGCCGCATCGGCCTGTCGGCCGAAGGCGAGATGTACCTCGAGCATTCGCGCCGGATCCTGGCCGATATCGAAGACATGGAGCAGATGATCACCAGCGCCGGCACCGCGCCCAAAGGCTTGTTGCGGGTCAATGCCACGCTCGGGTTCGGGCGCAGCCATGTCGCGCCGCTGATCTCGGCCTTTCACAAGCGCTATCCCGAAGTCGATATCCAGCTGCAATTGACGGTCAACCCGCCCAGCCTGATCGAAGACGCATGCGATGTCTGGATTCGTTTTGGCCAGCCGCCCGACACGCGCGTCATTGCGCGCCGCATCGCCTCGAACCGGCGCCTGATCTGCGCCGCCCCCGGTTATCTCGAACGCCACGGCACGCCGCGCGTGCCGCACGATCTGGCCCACCACAGCTGCATCGGCATTCGTCAGGGCGAAGAAGGCTACGGCATCTGGCACCTGAAGTCGGGCCAGCGCAATGAAACCGTCAAGGTACGCGGGCCGCTGAGCACCAACGACGGCGAGATCGCCGTCGACTGGGCGCTCGAGGGCCACGGCCTGATCATGCGGGCGGAATGGAATATCGCGCGCTACCTGGAAAGCGGCAGGCTGCGCCAGGTGCTCGAGAACTGGGAGACGCCACCGGCCGACATCTACGCCGTCTATCCCTACCAGTTGCAGACGGCGGCGCGCGTGCGGACGTTCGTCGACTTCGTCGCCGACGCCTTTTCGGCCGCCACGCCGACCGGCATCGAGGTGGCGCGCTGGCCGGCGCAGGACGCCGGCACCGCCGCGCGCTAGAACGTGTGGCGCACGCCCAGGTTGAAGGCACGGTCGCCGCTGCCCGACTCGGAATTGTTCGCCACCGTATAGCCGGCGCCGTTCTTGTTGTCGATGACGCCGTAGACCGTGTACAAGGTGGTGCGCTTGGACAGCAGGTACAGGTAACCCACGCCGTACGCGCGGGCATCCTGGTCGAAAGCAGTCTTGTCGTCCTTGCGCTGGAACGTCACGATCACGTTGCCGGGACCGGCGCGCACCACGGCCCCCAGCAGCAGCGAATTGCCGTCGGTCGACGCCGTTGGCGCCACCCCGCCGTACGGATTGCTGTTGTTGCCGAGCGGCGCGCTGTTGAAGCCCTTGTCCACGCTGAACGCCAGGTGGGCCTTGAACAGCTTGAAATCGTAGTTGGCCGCCAGCAGCTTGTTGCTGCCGTTACCGCGCTTGACCGGCGTCACGCCCGGCGCCGCGGCCACGTCCGAATTCTTGTTGTTATAGACCAGGCGTACATTGAGCGGACCCGCCGAGTAGCCGACCGATGCGCCGTACTGGCGCCCTGCCTTGCTGCTGCCCGGCTGTTCGCCGAAGCTATAGGCCAGGTCGCCCGAAAAACCGCGCATCACCGGCGAGGCGTACAGCACCGTGTTGCTGGTGCGGACATTGCTGCCGTAATCGGCGAACAGGTTCTTTGAACCGCCGGCATACCCGGTGCCGAACGGATCGCCGACCTGGGTCAGTGCCTGGTGCCACGCCGTGTACTGGCGCCCCAGCGACAGCGCGCCGGCCCTGGTCTTGAGCCCGACAAAGGCCTGGCGGTTGAAGATGGTGCCCGAGGCATCGACTTCGCCGGTGTCGAGGCGATGGCCATTTTCGAGCGTGAAGAACACCGAGGTCCCGTCGCCCAGGTCTTCGCTGCCGCGAAACCCGATCCGCGACGTCGATCCGGTGCCGCTGGTGATCTTGTTGACGCTGCCATTCTTGCCGCCGCTTTCGTGCACATAGCCGGCATCGGCGATGCCATAGATCGATACGCTGCTTTGCGCCCAGGCCCCGCCTGCGCAGCAGGCCAGGACGGCTGCCACGCTGAGTTTGCTGTACATGTCTCCTCCGTTTTTTATTGTGGAGCGATCGCCCCTTTTACTGCGCCTGTGCAGGCCCTTCACCGGCAAGCCTGCGGTACCTCTCACTGCACTGCCCCGCCCTCGCCCAGCCGGGCGATGCGCAGCAGATTGGTGCTGCCAGCTGCGCCGAATGGCATGCCGGCTGCGATCACGACGATCTCGCCCGGCGCCGCAAGATGCTCGCGCCAGGCGGTGGCGCAGGCAAATCCGGTCATCTCGGAAACCGACGCCACATCATGCGTCAGCACCGCATGCACGCCCCATACCAGCGCCAGCCGGCGCGCCGTCGCCAGCCGCGGCGTCATGCCGAGAATCGGTGCGCGCGGGCGCTCGCGCGCAATGCGCAGCGCCGAGTGGCCGGAGCTGGTATAGGCAACGACCGCGGCCGGGGCCAGCAGGGCGGCCACGCTGCGCATGGCCAGGCCGATGGCATCGGCGATCTCCGCGCGCGCCGGACTGTGGCTGGCCTGGATGCTCTCGGTGTAGTGGGTATCGGCCTCGGTTTGCACGATGATGCTGTTCATCATCGTGACCGCTTCGAGCGGAAATTTGCCCGACGCCGATTCGGCCGACAGCATCACGGCATCGGCCCCGTCATAGATGGCGGTGGCGACGTCGGATGCCTCGGCCCGGGTCGGCACGGGCGCGGCCACCATCGATTCGAGCATCTGGGTGGCGACGATCACCGGTTTGCCAAGGCGGCGACAGACCCGCACGATGCGCTTCTGGATTGCCGGCACCTGCTCGGCCGGCATCTCGACCCCGAGGTCGCCGCGCGCGACCATCACGGCGTCGGCCGCGTCGACGATTGCATCGAGTTGTGCGATCGCCGCCGGCTTTTCGAGCTTGGCGACGATCGCCGCACGCTCGCCCACCAGCGCGCGCAGTTCGTGGATATCCTCGGCGCGCTGCACGAACGACAGCGCGATCCAGTCCACGCCCAGTTCGAGCCCGAAGGCCAGGTCGGCGCGGTCCTTGGCCGTCAGCGCCGACAGCGGCAGCACCACGCCAGGCACATTGACGCCCTTGCGATCGGACAGCAAGCCGCCATTGACGACCGTCGTGTCGGCCCGTTCGCTATCGAAACCCTCGACCCGCAACTGGATGCGGCCATCGTCGAGCAGCAGCTCGGTGCCGACAGCGAGTGCGGCAAAAATTTCGGGGTGCGGCAGCGCGACGCGGGTGACGTCGCCAGGCCTGGCGGCATCGAGGTCGAGCCGGAACGCGGCGCCCTTCTCAAGCCTGACCGGACCGTCGGCGAAGGTGCCGATGCGCAGCTTGGGGCCCTGCAGATCGAGCAGCACGCCGATCGGCCGGCCCACGCTGTGTTCGAGGGCGCGCAGGGTATCGAGCCGGCGCCGGTGGTCGTCGTGCGTACCATGGCTGAAATTGAGGCGAAACACGTCGGCGCCGGCACGGAACATGGCTTCGAGCGTGGCCGTATCGGTGCTGGCCGGTCCCACGGTGGCGACGATCTTGGCTTTGCGGTCACGGTTCATCGGAGGGTCTCCATGGCAGGATCAAGAATGAGAAAGGCGCGAAAATCGTTGACATTGGTCAGCGTCGGCCCGGTGATGACGGCGTCGCCCAGCGCCTGGAAAAAGCCGTGGCCATCGTTGCGGTCGAGGCTCTCGCGCGGAAGGATTCCCTGGGCGAAGGCGCGCGCCAGCGTGTCCGGCGCGATGTACGCGCCCGCGATCTCTTCGCGGCCGTCCACCCCGTCGGTGTCGCCGGCCAGCCCATGCACGCCGGCGGCGCCGCGCAGCGCGAGCGCCGCCGCCAGCAAAAATTCCACATTGCGCCCGCCGCTGCCGTCGCCGCGCAGCGTGACGGTGGTTTCGCCGCCGGACAGCAGTACGCACGGCGCCCGGAACGGCTGACCGCGCCGCGCCGCCTGCAATGCGATGGCGGCCAGGGTCTTGCCGACGTCGCGCGCCTCGCCCTCGATGCCATCGCCGAGAATGTACGCGTCGATGCCGGCCCGGCGCGCAGCCGCGGCCGCGGCGGCAAGCGCCATCTGCGGCGTGGCAACCAGCCTGACCTCGTTGCCGGCCAGGCGCGGATCGCTCGGCTTGACGGACTCGCCGGCCCCGCTGGCCAGTATCTCGCGCACGTGCGGGGCCAGCGCAATGCCGTAGCGGTCGATGATCGCCAGCGCATCATGGCAGGTGCTGGCATCGGCCACGGTGGGACCGGAAGCGATATCGCACGGGTCATCCCCCGGCACGTCCGAAATCAGCAAGGTGATCACGCGCGCCGGATGGCAGGCGGCCGCCAGGCGCCCGCCCTTGATCGCCGACAGGTGACGCCGCACGCAGTTCATTTCGCCGATGCTGGCCCCCGAAGCCAGCAATGCGCGGCTGAGCGACTGCTTGTCCTCGAGCGTGATGCCGGGCAGCGGCAGCGGCAGCAGCGCCGACCCGCCGCCCGACACGAGGCACAGCACGGTGTCGGCAGCGTCGAGCTGCGATACCAGCGCCAGCATGCGCGCGGCGGCGTCGCGCCCGGCACCATCGGGCACCGGGTGCGCGGCCTCGACCACCTCGACCTGTGCGCAGGGCGCGCCATGGCCGTAGCGCGTGACCACCAGGCCTTCGATGCCGTCGCCCCAGTAGTCCTCGACCACGCGCGCCATCTCGGCCGACGCCTTGCCGGCGCCGATGACGATCAGGCGGCCGGCCGCGGCTGATGCCCCCTGGCGCGGCAGGCATTGCTCCAGGTGCGGCATCATGCAGTGCACCGGCTGCGCCGCCGCAATCGCAGTGCGAAACAGCTGTTCGAGAAAAGCGCGTTCGGCGCCGGTGCCGGCATGTGCCCCGGCCAGCGCGCTGTTGACTGTCATGTCCATCATCATCTCCATGGGTCCGGGCCGGCTCAGGCGTTCGCCTTGCGCGGACCCGCGCCGCCGATCAGGTTGAGCGCAACCGCATCGGCCTCGCCATGCACATCCGGCTCCGGCGCTGTTAGCGGTTCGACCGGGTGGCCGTCGAGAATACGGTGCATGCGCACGGTGTCCACGGCGCCGACCCAGCGCGCCACGGCGACCGTGCCGACCGCATTGCCGATGGTATTGGTGATGGCGCGCGCTTCCGACATGAAGCGGTCGACGCCGAGCAGCAGCACCATGCCGGCCACTGGAATATTGCCCATCGATGCCAGCGTGGCGGCCAGCGTGATGAAGCCCGAGCCGGTCACCCCGGCCGAGCCCTTCGACGTCACCATCAGCACGCCGAGGATCACGAACTGGTCCATCAGCGACAGCGGCGTATTGGTGGCCTGCGCAATGAAGATCGCAGCCATGGTGTAGTAGATGCACTGACCATCGGGATTGAAGGTGACGCCGGACGGCACGACCAGGCCCACGACAGGCTTCGAAACCCCCAGGTGTTCCAGCTTGTGCATCAGCTGCGGCACGACGGATTCCGACGAGCTGGTGCCCAGCACGGTGAACAGCTCGTCACGGATGTAGCGCAAAAATTTCCACAGGCTGAAGCCGGCGATACGGGCGATCGTGCCAAGCACGAACACGACGAACGCCACGCAGGTCAGGTACATGCATGCCATCAATTGGCCGAGCGATACGAGCGATTCGAGACCGTATTTGCCGACCGTGAAGGCAATCGCACCAAAGGCAGCGATCGGTGCGATGCGCATCACCATGGCCACCACGACGAACATGGCGTTGCTGAATGCTTCGAGCACATCGACCACTGGCTTGGCACGCCGCCCCATATGCGACAGCGCGATGCCGAACATCGTGGCAAACACGAGGATCTGCAGGATATTGTTGTTGGCCAGCGCATCGACCACGCTGGTGGGCACCATGCCCAGCAGGAAATCGATGAACCCGCCCGACGTCGCCGCGGCCGAGGTGTAATTGCTGATCGCGCTGGTGTCGAGCGACTTGGGATCGACGTTCATGCCGACGCCCGGCTGGAACACATTGACCACGAGCAGCCCCAGCAGCAGGGCAAACGTCGACAGGACCTCGAAATAGATCAGGGCCCGCACGCCGACGCGCCCGAGCTCCTTCATGCTTTCCATCTTGGCGATGCCAAGCACGACCATGGCAAAGATGACCGGTGCGAACACCATCTTGATCAGGCGAATGAAGAGGTCGCCGAGCGGCTTGAGATCCTCGCCGAGTTGGGGATACAGAAATCCGATCAGGCCGCCGGCAACGACGCCGATCAGGACCTGGACATACAGCTTTCCGAAGAAGCGCTTTGACATAGGGTGTCTCCTTGATAGGTGCTGCTCGGTACGCGCCCGCCCGGCTCTGCGGCGGGTCGATGCTGGGCACGTACGGAAATGCGCCGCGCCGCGCGAAGGCGCGGGCGGCAGGCTGCCGGGCGGCGGGCGCCGCGACTGCCGGATGGGGCGCTCAGGCGGCGCGGGCCGCGACGCTGGCGCGTTGACCGATGAAGTCGCACACGGCGCTGGTGACGTCGGCGGTACTCGCCTTGCCACCCAGGTCGCGCGTGTGCAGCGCGGGATTGGTCGTCACGCTTTCGATGGCGGCCATGACATCGCGCGCCGCAGCATCCTCACCCAGGTGTTCGAGCAGCATCACGACCGACCAGAAGGTGCCGATCGGATTGGCCAGGCCCTGGCCCATGATGTCGAACGCCGAACCGTGGATCGGCTCGAACATCGACGGATAACGGCGCTCCGGATCGATATTGCCGGTTGGCGCAATGCCGAGGCTCCCCGCCAGTGCCGCCGCCAGGTCGCTCAGGATGTCGGCATGCAGGTTCGTCGCGACGATGGTGTCGAGCGTGGCCGGCCGGTTGACCATGCGCGCCGTGGCGGCATCGACCAGTTCCTTGTCCCATTTGACGTCAGGGAATTCTTTCGAGATCTGGACCGCGATCTCGTCCCACATCACCATCGCATGGCGCTGGGCATTGCTCTTGGTGATCACGGTCAGCAGCTTGCGTGGACGCGACTGCGCCAGCTTGAACGCGTAGCGCATGATGCGTTCGACGCCCACCCGGGTCATCATGCTCAGATCGGTCGCCGCTTCGATCGGGTGCCCTTGGTGCACGCGACCGCCGACGCCCGAGTATTCGCCTTCGGAATTCTCGCGCACGATCACCCAGTTCAGGTCTTGCGGCGCGCAGCGCTTGAGCGGACCATCGATACCCGGCAGGATACGGGTTGGGCGCACATTGGCGTACTGGTCGAAGCCCTGGCAAATCTTGAGCCGCAGGCCCCACAGGGTGATGTGGTCGGCAATATCCGGATCGCCGGCCGAACCGAACAGGATCGCATCCTTGTCGCGCAGCGCATCGAGGCCATCGGCCGGCATCATGACGCCATGCTTGCGGTAGTAATCGCCACCCCAGTCGAAATCCTCGAAGTTGAACTGGAACGTACCGCTGGTTGACGCCAGTGCCGCCAGTACTTGCTGGCCTGCCGGCACGACTTCCTTGCCGATGCCGTCGCCTGGAATGGTTGCGATGTTGTAGGTCTTCATTGTTGCTGTCTCCGTCAGGGGTGATGTTGTGAGCACCACTTTATCGGATGAAGACGGTTACAAGAGAACCATAATTCAAAGCATTGTTAACTTAGTTTTAATAATCGCGGCAATATCGGTCAGGGACGACGAAGCCAGGCGCTCGCCAACAGCCAGCCCTCTCCCATCATGGGCGAACTTTCGACGACGGCTCTTTTTGGTTATATGATCATGTATCCGGGGCGGACGGTTCAGCAGGATCGCGCATACAAAAATTTTATCTCGTCTCAGGAGCATGCCTTGATCAAAAGCTCGCTACCCCTGCTCGCAGCCGGTGTCCTGGCAGCCCTCCTTGCCGGACCAGTCCTGGCGCAGGGAGAAAAAGTCTCGTCCGCTGTCGAGCTGGCACGCCAGGCGGACCGGCTCAAGCCCGGCCAATGGGTGTGGGCGCCGCAGATTTCACCGCAAGGCCCGCTGCTGGTCTTCGTCGACCTGTCGAAACAGCTCGCCACTGTCTACCGCAACGGCGTGCGCATCGGCGTGAGCACCGTTTCCACCGGCAAGCCCGGGCACGAAACACCGACCGGCGTATTCACCATCCTGCAAAAGGATGCGAAACACCGTTCCAGCAAGTACAACAACGCGCCGATGCCGTTCCAGCAGCGCCTGACCTGGGACGGTGTCGCACTGCATGCCGGCGGGCTCCCCGGCTACCCGGAAAGCCATGGCTGCGTGCATCTTCCCTTCGCCTTTGCCAAGGCCCTGTTCGAGACGACCGGCCATGCCACGACCGTCATCATCGCTGGTAATGCAGCCCATCCCGTCAGCACCGGGTCGGGTGACGTGCTGGCGCCGTCGGATGGCGACGTGCCGGACACCGGCTTCTGGAATCCCGAACGGTCCGCATCGGGGCCGGTAACCATCGTGATGTCGCGCAGCGACCAGGCGCTGATCGTGTTGCGCAACGGGGTCGAGATCGGCCGTTCGCCCATCGCGCTGGATCAGGGCAACGATGCAACCCATGTCCTGACACTGACTGAAGATGCCGATGGCCAGCCGGCCTGGGTCTTTGCCGGGGTGTCGGGCCATGAGGACGAAGCCGGCCGTGTCGTCAACGAGGCCACCCGCAACCTGGTGCGCATTCCGCGCGAATTCCATGAACAGGTGGCGCCGATCCTGCGTCCCGGCACCACCTTGCTGGTGACCCAGGCGCCGCTCAGGAGCGGCCAGCCGGGTACCGGTCTCACCGTGATAAGCAGCAGCCCCTAGAAGGTCAGAAGCGGCGGTGTCCGCTGTCCATTTCGCAGCGGCCGTTGAAGGCGATCATGCCTTCGACGGTGATCGCGCCGCTGCGGCGATCGATGTTCAGCGTCGGCCGGTTCAGCGCGTTCAGGCGGAAGCGGCCCCGGATCTCGTTGTGACCGACGAGCAGCTCATCGATATCCCACCACGGCTGCTATCAACGCACTTGACAACGGTGCCGATATTGCAAGGCTCAAGAATGGCTGGGTCATGCAAACATCGCGACTACACGCATTTATGACCGCCGCCAGAGCCGTCCCGAGGATAGTCCCACATTTAAGGTCACATACTAAAAGCTGCTAACGCAACTAGACGAAGAGTCGTTTTAGGGAGGGCTCAGATCGAATACAGCAGGCTTCCAGGGTTGGACGAGCCCGCATGAAGAGTTGCTATAGACCTGACACTGTCGAGCAAGACCGTTCTCGTCAAGACGAAGGTGTACAGCAGTCTGGAAGCGCAACGCACGCCCGTCGAGCAGATCCTCGACTATTCAGTTCGCAAGCCACTTTTCGTTAAATCGTTCTCTGAAATCTTCAACAATATCTTCAAATCTTTTGAAGCCCTCGTCGCGCATTTTCTTTGCGAAGCTAATGCTTTGCTCCGTTCCACTAACTGCAGACCAGTAGAAGTGGACAATGCCTTTGGCATCACGTTGGTTCATGCGCATAATCGTCTGCCGAATCCCGCTTTTGAGGGAACCGGATGCGTTAGGGGACGTAAGTATTGGGTCAAAAACCTGCTCGTGAAGAAACCGAAGTACTTCCGCCTTTTTTACGCTATTTGTTGGATCGAGCATAATTTTTCTCTGTAAGTAAGAGCGCGCCTCTCCAAAAATGTGCACTGTTCATGCACTACCCTTTGATCAGGATCTCGATCTGCGTTGGGTCGATACCGAACATCATTGACAGCCCCTGCTTGGCCTCTGCAATGGTCAACGGACGTATTGCAACGGCTTTATCGGCGACTAACCCGCCAGGGGTTTGAGGCTGCGCGTCATCTTCGGCTGACAATGTGTTCGGAGCCCACAGTGCCTCATCAGTGGCAGCTATTGGCCCGCTTTCGAACAACCCCTCGTTTTGCAACTCCAGAACATTCGAAAAATCTCGCTCGAGATCAGTTGGGATTTCGTACCCAAGGGCACGATTGAGCGCAAGCCACGTGGTCTCCGGTCGCGGGCGCGCAAACTCGCCACAGTCCGGCTCTTCGTAGCGTCGAGGCATCACCCCGTGGATTCCAGCGGCTCTCGCCAACGCTGCTCGGCTCATACCCAGCAACTCCCGTCGGGCTCTCAGAGCCATAGGAAATTCCGGCGAATACGGATGAGGCAGCATGTTCTTGGAGGACGGATGTACTACGTAGTTCGACATATTTCACCTTATAGAGTAAGTAGGGGGCAAGACGTAGCTCACATGTCACTTAATATAACTTATAAATCATCAATCAACAAACAAAAGTTGAATTAAGTTATAAAAAACCATTGCAAACCTTCTAATCAATAAGGAACATCGATGAAAAAGTTCTAGAAAAGTTGCATTCATGAAGAAGTTGCTCACTTCACGTCGATGCACGCAACTGCTCGCTCACGAATGCTGCCAGCCGTTTAATGGGACAAACCAACTTCAACCCTCATGAGCTCAAACGGCCATTTCAATAGCCCAGCGTCAGATCAAACGGTGCAACCCACATCTAGACGACGAGCGTCTAGTGGAGTTTGTAGGCACAGCGCTTCGGGAAGCGAGGCCAGAAGGCCGCGCATAGAGCTTCGTCGACGTGGCGAATTTGTGTATGCCATGGCCGACAAGACGTTGGGCACGGAAACCGTCCGCTAGATGTTTAAAGATTGTGGTAAGTGTCCGCCAACGCCAGTAGGCAGCAGCGGATGGCCCTGCGGAGCATCGTCGACCAGACGAATCGTCGCGCCGCGAGCCACGTAGTTGAAGAGATTTACTTACACAGCCGTTACACAGCTCAGAACGTTACACAGAAAAGGAATCAGAGGTCGCAAGGAGAATCGCATAAGCCCCTGATTTTTCAAGGAAAATTTGGTAGGCCTCCCGTGAGTCGAACACGGCACCAACGGATTATGAGTCCGCTGCTCTAACCAAGCATGAGCTAGAGGCCCAGAAACTGGGATGGTGGCAAGCAAACGCCACCTGCCCATCAACACGAACGTGATGAGCGAAGTGGCGAGAGCATATTGCCTTTAGTACAGGCGCGTCAAGCCCGCATCAACAATCAGCTGTTGTTCTCGAGGAAGCTCTTGAGCTTGTCCGAGCGCGACGGATGACGCAGTTTGCGCAGCGCCTTCGCTTCGATCTGGCGAATCCGCTCACGGGTGACGTCGAACTGCTTGCCGACCTCTTCCAGCGTGTGGTCGGTCGACATCTCGATGCCGAAGCGCATGCGCAGCACCTTGGCTTCGCGTGGCGTCAGCGAGTCGAGGACGTCCTTGACCACGCCGCGCATCGAGGCGTGCAGCGCGGCGTCGGATGGCGCCAGCGTGTTGTTGTCTTCGATAAAATCGCCCAGATGTGAATCGTCGTCGTCACCGATCGGCGTTTCCATGGAAATCGGCTCTTTCGCGATTTTCATGATCTTGCGGATTTTATCTTCCGGCATTTCCATCTTGATCGCGAGCGTGGCCGGATCGGGCTCGGCGCCGGTCTCTTGCAGGATCTGGCGCGAGATCCGGTTCATCTTGTTGATCGTCTCGATCATGTGCACCGGAATACGGATCGTGCGCGCCTGGTCGGCGATCGAACGGGTGATCGCCTGGCGAATCCACCAAGTTGCATACGTCGAGAACTTGTAGCCGCGGCGGTACTCGAACTTGTCCACCGCCTTCATCAGGCCGATATTGCCTTCCTGGATCAGGTCGAGGAATTGCAGGCCGCGGTTGGTGTACTTCTTGGCGATCGAAATCACCAGGCGCAGGTTGGCCTCGGTCATTTCGCGCTTGGCCTTGCGCGCCTTCATTTCACCGGCCGCCATCTGACGGTTGATGTTGCGAAGGTCAGGCAGCGGCAGCACGACGCGCGCTTGCAGGTCGATCAGGCGTTGCTGCAGTTCCTTGATCGTCGGGATGTTGCGGCCCAGGATCGCGCTGTAAGCGTGGCCGGCGTTGACTTCGCCATCCACCCATTCCAGGTTCGTCTCGTTGCCCGGGAAGACCTTGATGAAGTGGGCGCGCGGCATGCCGCAGCGGTTCACGGCCACGTCGAGGATCTGCTTTTCGATGTGGCGCACTTCGTCGACCTGGCCGCGCAGCGTGTCGCACAGCTTTTCCACGACCTTGGCCGTGAAACGGATGCCCAGCAGCTCGTTGGAGATCGCGTCCTGCGCCTTGACGTAGGCTTTCGAGTTGTAGCCATCCTTTTCGAACGCCTTGCGCATCTTGTCGAATTGCTGGGCGATCTCGGCGAACTTGGCCAGAGCCGTGACCTTCAGCGCTTCGAGCTGCTCGGCCGAGTAGCCGGCGGCGCCCGAGTTGCTTGGCGCCTCTTCTTCTTCCTCTTCGCCTTCGGCGTCGTCCTCGTCTTCTTCGTCCTCGTCCGACTCGCTGGCGACGGGCGCGGCGACCTGCGGCGTGTTGTCTTCGCCTTCCTGGTCAACCAGGCCGTCGACGATTTCGTCGATCTTGATTTCGTCGCTGTCGATCTTGGCGGCGGTACCGATGATCTCGGCAATCGTCACCGGGCAAGCCGAGATGGCCTGGATCATGTCCTTCAGGCCGTCTTCAATGCGCTTGGCGATCTCGATTTCGCCTTCGCGCGTGAGCAGCTCGACCGAGCCCATTTCGCGCATGTACATGCGAACCGGATCGGTGGTGCGGCCGAAATCGGAGTCGACCGTCGAAAGCGCAGCTTCGGCAGCCGCTTCGGCTTCATCGTCGCTGGTGGCGTTGGGGACGTTGTCGGACAGCAGCAGCGTCTCGGCATCGGGCGCGTGTTCGTAGACAGCAATGCCCATGTCGTTGAACGTGCCGATGATGCCTTCGATCGCTTCCGGATCGACGATGTTTTCGGGCAGGTGGTCGTTGATCTCGGCGTACGTGAGGAAGCCGCGCTCCTTGCCCGACTTGATCAGGGCCTTGAGCTTGCTGCGGCGCAGCTCGAGTTCTTCTTCGCTGGCCTCGGTATCGGACGAGAACGCATCCTTGAGCAGCGCCTTCTCTTTGGCCTTGCGGTCCTTGGCCTTGGCCTTGTCCGCAGCCTTGAGCTCGGCGCGCTCGACCGCGTTCAGCGCGGCGATCTCGTCGTTTTCAGGGGTAAATTCTTTGGGCTTGCGACCGCGCCGGCCCGGCACTTTGACAGACGGCAAGACGTAGCCCGACGTATCGATGGCGGCAAGCGTGGCCGCATCGGTCGTCTGGTTGACAGGCGCCGAGGTCGCCGTACGCACCTCAGCCTTGTCTTGCGCGTTGTCGGCCTTGGCGGCGGACGTTCTCGTGGTCGTGGCAGCCACGTTGGTTTCGGGTTTCTTGGTTGGCACAGGCGCTTTCGATGTCACAACGACTAACTTTACGGTGGTTAAGAATAAAGTTTTGTTACCTTCATCATCCTGCAGGCACAAATCCATGCCCCGCTAACTAATACTCCACGCACGCAATTGAACCAAGAAGTGTTTCAACAGTTGCAATAGTTAGCGTTTTATTATAGCACGCACCCTTTCTTTTTCCAGTCGTGAGCGCCTTGGCCCACGGGGAGAAAGCCCGTGTTCATCGGGGTGCCATCGCCGCAGTCGCTTCACGTTCCAGAAGGTCCAGCTGGGCAGTAATCTCGCGATAGCGAGTACTGACCTGATCTGGGGTCAAGCCGGCAGAAAACAACTGGTTCAATTCTTCTCGTAACGAATCCATCTTGATTTGGCGTACTGAACTGAGCAGGACGATGCGGTCGCCATCGACCTCGTTTTCGGGTTCGGCGGCAATTTCGGCAATCATGCCATCATACTCGTTAGTGACTTCATGCAACTGTTGTGACAGTGCGGCAAACGTACCGTGCGGGCCCAGGGCCTGCGCGGTATCGATCAGATGCCGCAGGCGATCCGCGCCCTCTTCGCCGAAATAGTCGAAGGCGCTCAGCGCGACCTCGTCAAGTTCCAGTGCCAGGTGCGGATGCGCGACCAGGATGCGAAGCATCTTGCGTTCCAGGCCCACCGGCTCGGGCCGGCCCTGACGCGGTGGCGCGCGGCGCGCGGTGGCCACCGGTTTAGACAACTCGAACAGGCTTTCGATCTCCGCCGGCGTCGATTGCGTCATGCTGGCCAGGCCGCGCACGATCTGCAGGCGCAGGCTCGACGGCGTCATCGATTGCAGCAGCGGCTTGGCGTCGAACTGCGACCTGGCGCGGCCTTCCGGCGTGTCGAGATCGTGCTCCTGCGTCACTTCGCGCAGCAGGAATTGCGACAGCGGCATCGCATCGGCAATTTCTTGCTCGAAGGCTTCTGCGCCGCGCTCGCGCACGAAGCTGTCTGGATCGTGCTCTTGCGGCAGGAACAGGAACTTGATGGTCTTGTTATCGCTCACTTGCGGCAGGCACGCTTCGAGCGCGCGACGGGCAGCCTTGCGGCCGGCCTTGTCGCCGTCGAAGCTGAAGATCACATCGTCGGTCTGGCGCAGCAGCTTTTGCACGTGGGTACTGGTGCAGGCGGTACCGAGCGTGGCCACCGCTTGCGGGAAGCCCAGCTGGGCCAGCGCGACAACATCCATATAGCCTTCGGTCACCAAGACATAGCCGGCGTCGCGAATCGCCTGGCGCGCCTCGAACAGGCCATACAGCTCCAGGCCCTTCTGGAACAGCGGGGTTTCAGGCGAGTTCAGGTACTTCGGTTCGCCGCCGTCGAGCACACGCCCGCCAAAGCCGATGACCTGGCCTTTGGTATTGCGGATCGGGAACATCACGCGCTCGCGGAAGCGGTCGTAGCGTTTGTGGCGGTTGCCTTCTTCGTCGACCTTGTCGATCACGAGGCCCGACTCGACCAGCACATGGGCCTCGTACTCGGGGAAGACGGCGCGCAGGCTGTCCCAGCCGGCCGGGGCATAGCCCATGCCGAAGCGGGCCGCCACTTCGCCGGTCAGGCCGCGGTTCTTCAGATACGCGATGGCGTCCGGCGCGTCGCGCAGCTGGGCGCGGTAAAACGCGCACGCTTGCGTCAGCGCATCGGTCAGCGCCAGCGATTGCGCCTGTTGCGCGGCGCGCTGGGCCGGCGGGATCTTGTCGTCGACGTCGGGCACGATCATGCCGACGTTCTGGGCCAGGTCTTTCACCGCATCGACAAAGCCCATGCCCGAGTATTCGATCAGAAAGCCGATCGACGTACCATGGGCGCCACAGCCGAAGCAGTGATAGAACTGCTTGGTCGGGCTGACCGTGAAGCTGGGGGACTTTTCGTTATGAAATGGGCACAGGCCCATGAAGTTCGCCCCGCCCTTCTTGAGCTGGACGTAGCGGCCCACGATATCGACAATGTCGACCCGGTTGAGCAAATCGGTGATGAAAGTTTGCGGAATCACTTGAGCTTACACAGTGTTTGTCTAGGGCCAGACTATACCGCAGCGCTTGCTGCAAATTGATATGCAACAAGTTGTCGCCCCTGCCTGAGGGCGGGCAGAGACGACGCGTTGCAGGTGACGCTTACGCGCCAGCCAGGGCTTTCTTGACCAGGCCGGAGACCACGGTCATGTCGGCGCGGCCAGCCAGCTTTGGCTTGAGCACGCCCATCAGCTTGCCCATATCTTGCGGGCCGGTCGCGCCGGTTTCGGCAACGGCAGCAGCGACTTCGGCGGCGATTTCTTCGTCCGACAGACCAGCCGGCATGTACGCCGACAGGATGACCATCTCGGCCTTCTCGATGTCGGCCAGGTCGGGACGGTTGCCGGCTTCAAACTGGCTGATCGAATCCTTGCGCTGCTTGATCATTTTTTCGATCACGGCCAGCACCTGGGTGTCGTCCAGCTGGGTCTGCTCGTCGAGTTCCTTGCGCTTGACTTCGGCAATGATCAGGCGCACCGCTGCCAGGCGGCCGGTTTCCTTGGCGCGCATGGCGCTTTTCATGTCTTCGGTCAGTTGTTCTTTTAAGCTCATGGGATCTCCGTATTCAAAAGGGTGAAACGACAAAACCCGCTGCGGCGAAACCGAAGCGGGTTTGCGGACTTCAGCGACTCGCCGGGACTGGCAATGCCGTCACCGGGTCTTGGCCGTCTGAACTGTCTTAGTACAGTTTCTTCGGCAGTTGCTGGCTGCGGATGCGCTTGTAGTGACGCTTCACTGCTGCTGCCAGCTTGCGCTTGCGTTCTGCGGTCGGTTTTTCGTAGAACTCGCGTGCGCGCAGTTCCGTCAACAGACCGGTCTTTTCGATGGTGCGTTTGAAGCGACGCATGGCGACTTCGAACGGCTCGTTTTCTTTAAGGCGGATAGTGGTCATGTAAAAATCAAACCGTTGGATTTAGGGAAGAACGAAATTCTAGCATCGTTTGCAGTCCAGTGGAAGCTTTAATCACGAAGTGGTGTTTTCAAGTGTCAACTATTTGCCACCGCCAGACCGGCTGCCACACCCGATGCCCAGGCCCACTGGAAGTTGTATCCGCCCAGCCAGCCGGTCACGTCGACCGTCTCGCCGATGAAGTACAGGCCGGGCACATTGTTGGCCATCATCGTCTGCTGCGACAGGCCGCGGGTGTCGACACCGCCCAGCGTGACCTCGGCCTTGCGGTAGCCTTCCGAGCCGGTCGGGACGATGGCCCAGCGGTTGATGGCGTCGCCCAGCGCACGCAGTTTCGCGTCAGCCATGTCGGCCAGGCGCGCAGTAGCGTCAAAGCCATTGGCCGCGAGCAAGCCTTCGGCCAGGCGTGCCGGCAGCCACTGCGTCAACACATTGCCCAGCTGCTTTTTCTCGGTTTTCTTCAGGCCGATCAGCGTGTCGGCCACGTCCATTTCAGGCAACAGGTTCAGCACGATCGGCGTGCCCGGCTGCCAGTAGCTGGAAATCTGCAGGATCGCCGGGCCGGACAGGCCGCGGTGCGTGAACAACAGATCCTCACGGAAGTGCCCGCCCCGCGCACCCTTGCCTTTGCTGCTGCCGGTGCTGACCTCGACCTCGAGCGCGATGCCCGCCAGCGGCACGAACGGCTCCCAGCTCGGGCCGTCGAACGTCAGCGGCACCAGGCCCGGACGGGTCTCGACCATTTTCAGGTCGAATTGCGTGGCGATGCGATAGCCGAGATCGGTCGCGCCGATCTTCGGAATCGACAGGCCGCCCGTGGCGACCACGACACTACCCACCAGCAACTCGCCGGCGTCGGTCTCGATGGCAAAGCCATCCTCGGTCTTGCGCACACCGGCCACTTTGCAGGGCATGCGCCACTCGACACCGCCCAGGTCGCACTCGGCGCGCAGCATCGCGATGATCTGCTCGGCCGAATCGTTGCAGAACAATTGGCCGCGGTGCTTTTCGTGGTGGGCGATCCGGTATTTCTTGACGAGCGCCAGGAAGTCTTGCGCCGTGTAGCGCGACAGCGCGCTGCGGCAGAAATGGGGATTGTTCGACAGATAATGCTGCGGCCCGGCATTGACGTTGGTGAAGTTACAACGTCCACCGCCCGAGATGCGGATCTTTTCGGCCAGCTTGGCCGCGTGGTCGACCAGCATCACGCGCTTGCCGCCCTGCGCCGCCACGGCCGCGCACATCATCCCGGCCGCGCCCGCGCCGATTACCGCCACATCGAATTGATTTGCCATGCCTGCCACCACCTTTGCTCAACCCGCCATTGTAAGGCAGCGGCGGATTGGCGAACAGCGGCGCGGTGGGTCTTTACTCGGCCACTGGCAGGCTGCGGGCGCGGATCTTGCGCGAGACTTCGACGCAGTACGCCACCTGCGTGGCAATCGATGGCGGCACCGGCACCTCGCCGCGCAGCGCGGCGCCGATCCAGGCGGCCGTGGTGGCTGCGTCACGGCCGTCAGGCACGATGGCCAGGTCGTCGGTAGGCGCATCGCGCTCCACCAGCAGGGCGCGCTGGCCGGCGTGGAACCAGTCGATGCGCTGGGCGCGGTGCGGGTGGGCGACGGTTTCGCCCTCGGTGCCGCGCATCAGGAATGCGTCGCCCCGGGTTTCACTGTCGACGCCTTCGAAGTACTCGCCCAGCGTTACCAGGTATTCAGGGTGCGTGTACGACACCAGGCGCAGCGCCGGGCCGTCGAACGGCTGCAGGATCTTGACAATGGTATGGGTCGAATTGCGCACACCCAGCACGCGGCGCAGTTCGAGCATGCGCGCCAGTTCCGGGGCCAGGCGCTCGATCGGCATGAAGGCCACGCGGCCGTGAACGAATTCGTTGTGGACTTCGGCGCCGGTGGTCGCGTCGGTCACGCCCAGCTCGTGCAGGATTTCAGCGGTGGTGACGCGCCCGGGATCGTTGCTCACGCCATGCACCAGCACCGGCACGCCTTCGCGCGCCAGCAGCAGCGCCAGCAGTGGCGTCAGGTTGGCCAGCTTGCGCGAACCGTTATAGGTGGGAATCGATACCGGCGCGAATTCGCCGCGCGGTGCCGGCAGCGGCGTGAACGCGGCGCTCGCTGCATCCATGAAGCCGGCCAGTTCATCGACCGACTCGCCCTTGATGCGCATGGCGAGCAAAATGGCGCCCAGTTCGAGGTCGGACACGCGACCCTCGAGGATGGCCGCGTACAGCCGGTGCGCGTCGTCGCGCGTCATGCTGCGCGCCCCTTTTACGCCGCGGCCGATTTCCTTGATGAAGGGGGCAGCGATAAAGCGTTCGATATCGGTAGTCATGACAAAAGGATACACGGGAACGTCGCGCTGCGGCAGCACGCACGGGTGCAGAGCGCAGCGCGACGCCGCCCGACGCCGCCCGACGCTGCCATTTGGGGCCGCGCATGTGCACATACAGCAATTTCCGCTTACACTGATCCATCCCCCAAAAGAAATATAGATCGCATCATGACCAGTACGCCACAAATCGAAAATACCAACGTCAGCTCGTTCGCCCGCATGCCAACGCCGGTCGAGCTGCATACCACCCTGCCGCTGAACGAACGCGCCTATGCCACCGTGATGCAGGGCCGCGAAACGCTGCGCAATATTCTGGATCGCAAGGACAAGCGCCTGTTCGTCGTCGTGGGTCCGTGCTCGATCCATGATCCCGAAGCCGGCCTGGACTATGCGCGCCGGCTCAAGGCGCTGCAGGACGAGGTGAGCGAGACGATGGTGCTGGTGATGCGCGTGTACTTTGAAAAGCCGCGCACGACCACCGGCTGGAAGGGCTATATCAATGACCCGTTCATGGACGATTCGTTCCGTGTCGAGGTTGGCATGGAGCGGGCGCGCCAGTTCCTGCTGGATGTCTGCGAAATCGGTTTGCCGACCGCGACCGAGGCGCTCGACCCGATCTCGCCGCAGTACCTGGGCGACCTGATCGCCTGGACGGCCATCGGCGCGCGCACGACCGAATCGCAGACGCACCGCGAAATGTCGTCCGGCCTGTCGACGCCCGTGGGCTTCAAGAACGGCACCGATGGCGACGTGAGCATTGCGATCAATGCAGTGCTGTCGTCGTCGAACCCACATGCGTTCCTGGGCATCAATGGCCAGGGCTCCGTGTCGATCGTGCGCACCAGCGGCAATGCCTATGGCCACGTCGTGCTGCGCGGCGGCGGTGGCCGGCCGAACTATGATTCGGTCTCGGTGGCCATTGCCGAACAGGCGCTGACCAAGGCCAAGCTGCCGGCCAACCTGGTGGTCGACTGCTCGCACGCCAACAGCTACAAGAAGCCGGAGCTGCAACCGCTCGTCATGTCCGACGTCATCCAGCAAATCCGTCATGGCAACAAGTCGCTGGTCGGCGTGATGATCGAGTCGAACATCGTCAGCGGCAGCCAGTCGATTCCAAGTGACCTGTCGCAGCTGACCTATGGCTGCTCGGTGACCGACGGCTGCATCGGCTGGGAAGAAACGGAAACCATGCTGCGTGAAGCGCACAAGGAATTGCTGCAGCGTCCGTAACAAACCGTGCAACATCCGCAGGGTGGGCGGCGGCGCCCTCCGCCCTGCGGTAGAATGCCCGGTTCCGCTCAATCTACCTGGCCTTCCCCATGATCGTTCTCGGCGTCGAATCCTCCTGCGATGAAACCGGCTTTGCTCTGTATGACACCGAGCGCGGCCTGCTGTCCCACGCCCTGCATTCGCAGGTCGCAATGCACGAAGAATATGGTGGTGTGGTGCCCGAACTAGCCTCGCGCGACCACATCCGGCGCGCCATTCCGCTGCTGGACGAGGTGCTCAAGCGTGCCAATCTGCCGGCGTCAAATATCGACGCCATCGCTTACACGCAAGGCCCTGGCCTGGCCGGCGCGCTGCTGGTCGGCTCGTCGGTGGCGTGCAGCCTGGCGCTCGCGCTCGACAAGCCGGTACTCGGCGTGCATCACCTCGAAGGCCACCTGCTCTCGCCGCTGCTTGCGTCGGAACGGCCGGACTTCCCGTTCATTGCGCTCCTCGTCTCGGGCGGTCACACACAGCTGATGCGCGTGGATGGTGTGGGCAGCTACACGCTGCTGGGCGAAACGCTGGACGATGCCGCCGGCGAAGCCTTCGACAAGTCGGCCAAGCTGCTGGGCCTGGGGTATCCGGGTGGCCCGGCGATCTCGCAACTGGCCGAGCGCGGCGATCCGGCAGCCTACAAACTGCCGCGGCCGATGTTGCACAGCAAGGATTTCAACTTCAGCTTTTCGGGCCTGAAGACGGCGGTGCTTACCGTCGTCAAGAACCACGACGTCAAGGTGATTGCGGATATTCCCGAACAGGACAAGGCCAATATCGCGCGCGGCTTTGTCGACGCGATTGTCGACGTGCTCACCGCCAAGTGCGTGAGCGCCATGAAGCACACGGGTTTGAACCGGCTGGTGATCGCCGGCGGCGTCGGCGCCAACAAGCAACTGCGCGCGTCGCTCAATGCGGCAGCGGCCAAACGCAAGTTCAAGGTCTATTATCCGGAGCTGGAATTTTGCACCGACAATGGCGCAATGATCGCGTTTGCCGGCGCGATGCGTCTTGAGCGCAACCCTGCGCTGGCGCAGCGCGATTACGCGTTCAATGTGCGTCCGCGCTGGCCGCTGGACGAGCTCGAAGCGGCCTGAATACCGTCCCAAAACCAGTCGTAAGCCAGGAGAAACAGCCTGCCGCCAACATTGAACTTGCCTGTCTGACACCGATCCTACGGTGTGACCGTTGCCATTAAAACGGTGGCAATATCCGTCGATCAAGTTTTACGGAGGTGAGCAATGCGCGTAGTCAGCTGGAATATTCATTGGGGTTGTGGCAAGGACGGTCGGATCCGCATTCACGCGATGATCGACGTGCTGCGCCGCCTGAACCCCGATGTGATTTGCCTGCAAGAGGTGGCTGCCAATCACCCCGAGCTCGAAGGCAGCGCCAGCGCCAACCAGTTCAAGCAACTCGCCGGCGCCTTCGGCGGCTACCACGCGATGGAACACGCGCCGAGCGAGATTTACCAGAACAATGTCCCGCGCCTGTTCGGCAACCTGATCCTGTCCAAGTACCGCATCTCGCAAGTGCACCGGCACCTGCTGCCGTGGCCGGCCGACCCGGACCATGCGGCCGGCATGCCGCGCGGCCTGCTGGAAACCGTTGTCGAAGCGCCTGGCGGCAAGCTGCGCCTGCTCACGACGCATCTCGAATATTATTCGCCCGTCCAGCGCATGGCGCAGGTCAACCGCATCCGCGAACTGCATGCCGAGGCCAGTGCCCGAGCCCTACTGTTCCAGCCCGATCCGAACCTGGACGCGCCATTCCAACTGGGCTTTCGGCCCGGCTCGGCAATCCTGTGTGGCGATTTCAATTTCGCGCCCGATGCGCCGGATTACGCGACACTGCTGGCCGCGCCGGAAGGCAGCGCGCTGGCGCTGGTCGATGCCTGGCGCGTGGTGCACGGCGACATGGCGCGCGCGCCGACCACCGGGCTGCACGGGTATCCGTGGCCCGAGCGGCCTGAATGCTACGATTATTTCTTCGTCACTGACGACCTGGCGCCGCGCCTGACCGCCGTTGACGTGCAGTCCGAGACGGCGGCGTCGGACCACCAGCCGGTGGTCCTCGATCTGACTTAAGCGACGGCGTCGGCCGGCGTTTCAAGACCTGGAATCTCGCGCAGCGCGCGCTCGAATACTTCAGGCAACTGACCGCCGGAAATCAGGTGTTTCTGATTGATGATCACGGCCGGCACCGACTTGATGCCGGCGTTCAGGAAGAACTGCTCGCGCTCGCGCACTTCGTCCTTGTACTCGTCCGATGCCAGGATGCGCGCGGCCGCTTCGCGCTCCAGGCCCACGCTTTCGACGGCGCGCAGCAGCACGGCGTGGTTGCTCGGGTCTTCGCAGCGGGTGAAATACGCTTCGAGCAGCGCAACCTTCAACTGACGCTGCTTGCCTTCTTCTTCGGCCCACGACAGCAGGCGGTGCGCGTCGAAGGTGTTGTAGATGCGGCCGCGCCGTTCCATGTCGAACGTAAAGCCCACGGCGGCGCCGCGCTCGCGGATCATTTCGCGGCTGGATGCCTGCTGCTCGAGGCTGGCGCCATATTTTTCAGTGACGTGCTCGACGATGTCCTGGCCTTCCGGCGGCATGTTCGGGTTCAGTTCGAACGGCTGGAAATGCAGGTCGACGCGCACGTCGTCGCCTAGTGTCAACAGTGCCTGTTCGAGCGATTTGAGACCGACTGCGCACCATGGGCACGAGACGTCCGACACGAAATCAATCCTGAGTTGCTTGGTCACGGCGTACCACCTTTCTGTCCGGCGCGGCACGAATGTGCCGCTATTGCCGACCATGGTAACGCCTCGGCAAAAAAGCCGCGCACGCTGCCCTGCTTTGCCTTATTTTGCCTTTTTGGCACCGGCCGACTTGCTGCCGAGCTTGGACTCCTTGCCCGCGATCAGGTTGCCGATATTGCCGCTGTGACGCCACACGAGCAGTGCGCTCATGACGATCACGGCCAGCAGAATGGCATCGGCGCCGAACAGCATGCCGTAGTACAAGGGCGCGAACACCGCAGCCACCAGCGCGGCCAGCGACGAGTAGCGGAAGGCGTAGGCGATGATCAGCCAGGTGGCCAGCGTCGCCAGCCCCAGCCATGGATTGATGCCGAGCAGCACGCCCAGCGCGGTGGCCACGCCCTTGCCGCCGACAAAGCGGAAGAACACGGGCCACAGGTGGCCGATGAACACGGCGATGGCGACGAGCGCGATGCCGGTATCGTCCAGCCCGTAGTCGTAGCCATAGCGCACCGCCAGCCAGACGGCCAGCCAGCCCTTGGCCGCGTCGCCAACCAGCGTGGCAATCGCGGCTTTCTTGCTGCCGCTGCGCAGCACATTGGTGGCGCCGGGGTTTTTCGAGCCATACGTGCGCGGGTCGGACAGGCCGAACGCGCGGCTCATCACGACCGCGAAGGAAATCGAACCGAGCAAATACGCGGCAATGGTGGCAATCAGGGTGTTCATCGTGTCTCTTTCGTGGGCGCCGGTATCGGGCTCATTCTTCTACCGGAAATTGGTGCGTGAATATACACCATCGGATGCATGCGGCGAAGCTACTCGGCGATGGCGCAGATCACTGGGTGCGCCTGCAGCACATCGACCAGCACGCGCGGATCGATGCCCACCAGATAGCCGCGGCGTCCGCCGTTGATGTAGATCTTGTCGAGCTGCAGGATGCTTTCTTCGACATACACCGGCATCGCCTTGCGGATGCCGAACGGCGATGTTCCACCAACCAGATACCCTGAATGGCGCTGGGCCACATCCGGCTTGCATGGTTCGACCGACTTGCAGGGGATGGCGCGGGCCAGATTCTTGGTCGACACCTTGCAATCGCCGTGCATCAGAACGATCAATGGCTTGGCTGCTTCATCCTGCATGACCAGGGTCTTGATCACGTCATGCTCCGGCACGCCCAGCGCGCCGGACGAGACCGATGTACCGCCGTGCTCCTGGTACGCATACGGATGCTCGGAAAACGCCACGCCATGCTTGCGCAGGAATTGGGTGGCGGGGGTCTCGGAGACGTGCTCTTTCTTGGCCATGCGTGTTACGCTAAAGACGAACAATAGGGGTTTCTATTATGCAGGAAGAACTTCGGTTTGCCACCTTCAACACTTTCAATCTGGCACCTCCCGGTGCACGCTTGTACGACAATCTGGCACCCACGACGGCCGACGAATACGAAGCCAAACTGGACTGGACGGCGCACCAGCTCGACCTGATCAATGCCGACGTGATCGGCTTTCAAGAAATTTTTTCGCAGAGCGTGCTGGCGGAAGTCTTGCAGCGCACGCGGCGCTACCGCGACGCGCACCATATCGGCTTCGATCCCGACCCGGGTGCGGCGCGCCTCACGCCCAGCGTGGCCCTGGTCTCGCGCCTGCCGCTGGCCGAGCCGGGCACCGAACTGGGCAAGTTTCCGGCCAATGTCACGATGCCGGCCGGCAGCCGCGACCCCGATCGCTTCACGCGCGCGCCGCTGCATGCGGGCGTGATTGCGCCGTCGGGCGTGGTGATCGACGTGATCGTCGTGCATTTAAAATCGCGCCGCCCCGATTACCGCTCGAGCGACAGCGGGGCCGACCCGCACCTGTACGCGCTGGCATGCCTGCGCTCGCTGATCCGGCGCGGCACCGAGGCCACCGCGCTGCGCGTGCTGCTGACAAATATGGCGCACACGCACCGCCGCCCGCGCATCGTGCTGGGCGACTTCAACGACGTGGCCGATTCGGTGACGACCGAGATCGTGCTGGGTGCAGGCACGCCGCAGGCCGAGCGCCTGTATGACGCGAGCCAGGTGCAGCGCCGGCTCGATCACCAGCGCCATGTGGGGTTTTCAATCCTGCACGACACGCGCCACTCGACGATCGACCATATCCTGGTGTCGCCCGAATTCAATCCGGCGCTGCCCGAGGCGATCGGCGAAGTCATCGACGTGGTGTACCTGAACGATCACCTGAACCTGGCATTGCCCGAGTCGTCGGACCACGGGCAGGTGCTGGCCAGGATCCGGCTGTTCGACTAGGGTCGCCGCATCAAGGCCACCGCACTAAGGTCTCCGCATCAAGGTCTCCGCATCACGGTCTCATATACCAGGCCCGGTGCGGGCTCAGGTTCGGCCGTGTACTGGCCGCGCTGGCATAGAACCCCTGGTAATCGTCGCACCCATGCCGGCGCAGAAAGTCGAGCTGCTCGGCGGTTTCCACGCCCTCCCCCACCACCCGCAGCTGCAGGCTGCGCGCCACCGCGATGATGGCCGGCACCATCGCGGCATCCACCGGATCGTGCCCGACGTCGCCCACGTAACTGCGGTCGATCTTGACCGTGGTGAGCGGAAAGCGCCGCAATGCTTCCAGGCTCGACAGGCCGGTGCCGAAGCGGTCGATACTCAGCCGCACCCCGCGGGCACGCAGCGCCAGCGCCGTAGCGGCAAACGCGGGCTCGCCCCGGATCAGCGCGTCTTCTGCGATCTCGAGCTCGAGCGCTCCGGGTGGCAAGCCGGCGCTCTCCAATGCGGCATCGATTGCCGGCAGCAAGCCGTCGTGCCCCAGCTGGGCATCGGACAGGTTGACCGCCACCGCGACGGCGGCCCCGGCATGGCGCCACGCACGCGCCCGCTGGCAGGCTGCGCGTAGCACCCATTCACCGATCGGAATGATCAGCCCGGAATCCTCGGCCACCGGCAGGAATTCGTGCGGCAACAACAGCCCGCGCTGCGGATGACGCCAGCGCAGCAACGCTTCGACCGATGTCACGCGTCCGGTCGCCACTTCGATTGCGGGCTGGTATTGCAGCATGAATTCCTTGCCGTCGAGCGCCTGGCGCAAGCGGTTTTCCAGCTCGACGCGCTCGATCACATGGGCGTTCATGGCAGGGCTGAAAAACTGGAAGCTGCCGCGCCCGTTCTGCTTGGCGTGGTACATCGCGACATCGGCGTGGTGCAGCAGGGTATCGACTTCGGCGCCATCGTCGGGGCACAGCGCGATGCCGATCGAGGCCGACAGCGTCACTTCCTGGCCGCCGATGTCGATCGGCAGCGCCACGGCCTGGGTCACGGCGAGGGCCACGTGCGCGGCCTGGTCGGCGCCCTTGATGTCGGCCAGCAACACGACGAACTCGTCGCCGCCCAGCCGGCTGATGGTGTCGACCTGGCGCACACAGGCGCGCACGCGCAGCGCCACTTCGCGCAGCACGATGTCGCCGGCCTGGTGGCCGTGGGTGTCGTTGACGGCCTTGAACTTGTCGAGGTCGAGAAACATGACGGCGGAGCTGCTGCCCTGGCGGCGCCAGGTGGCCAGCGCCTGGTGCAAGCGGTCCAGGAACAGGATGCGGTTGGGCAGGCCCGTGAGGGCGTCGTGCTCGGCCTGGTGGCGCACCTGTTCTTCGATGCGCTTGCGCTCGCTGATATCGGACAGCATCGCCATATAGCTCGACACCTCGCCATGCGCATCGCGAATGGCCGTCAGCGTAACGCGCACCGGATAGCGCTGGCCGTTGCTGCGCGCGCTGGCCAGTTCGCCTTCCCAGTGGTCGGCGCCCTCGAGCCCGGTCCAGACGCGTTGATAGAAGTCGTCGTCGACACCCCAGCCGAGGCTGGCCAGCGGCTGGCCGATGATCTGCTCGGGCGCATGCCCGGTGATGGCGGTAAAGGCGCCATTGACGGCGCGCACGCGGTACTCGGCATCCATCATGATGATGGCGTCGCGCGCGTTCTGGAACACTTGCGCGGCCTGCTCGAGATTGGTCTCGGCCTCCTTGCGGGCCGTGATGTCGATTTCCATGCAAAACACTTCGTGCATCACGTCGTCGTGCTTGACGGGATAGTGGCACGAATACACCCAGTGGCGCCGGCCCGTCATCGATTGCACCAGCCAATCGCTTGCCTGTGGCGCCTGGCCGGTGCGCCAGATAGTGGCGATGACGTCTTCGAATTCGCTCTGGCGGTCGAGGTGGAATACCAGGTCGCGAAACGCGCGGCCGACGGCGTCGCCCGACGGGATGCCGTACAGCTCTTCGCTGGCGTGGTTCCAGAAGCGGATGATGCCGGCGCGGTCCATCGAGTGCACGGCCACGGCCGGGGCCAGCTCGAGGGCCGTGACGAAATGGTAGAGCCAGTCGAAGGCTTGTACGCCGCCCCCGGATGGGTCGGCCGCCGGACGACCCGGGGAATCTGGCAGTAGCTTGCTCACGGCAGCGCCTTTCGCTTGGGCGGTGACAGCAATCAGGAAGACAAGCCTGTCAGTGGCATGCTGCGAGACACGCTTTGTGTGCGAAGCGGCACATGGCGCGCTGGCAAAAATCGGGGAGGTAAGAAGGCAATTGCACCCTGCCATCAACTTGGGCAGCCAGCTGACCGCTTGTCGCATTCAGATGGCTCAGACCGCAATTGCCGCGGTTAGTTCAATGATAGGTTCAGGCCGGGCTGGCAGGCACGGCTGCCGGAGCAACGGCGTCGCTGTCGGTCTTGTTGTCGCTGTCGGTACTGCTGTCGCTGTCGCTGTCTTGCACGATGGCGTTGCCATCGGCATCGACGTCATTCTTTGGTTCGAGCTTGCGCTTGGCCTTGTCGTCGGCCTTGCGCTTCTTGTCGAGTTCCCGTTGCCGTTTTTCGTATTGAAAATTATTCCGTGCCATAGTCACCTCGATATGATGGAGCGGTAGGGGTACCGTCCTGACCGGCCATTATGGACTACCGGGCCGATCCCGGCTTGCCTTAACGCTAACCGCGGGGATGGTGCTCGGTGTGCAGGCGCTTGAGGCGTTCGCGCGCCACGTGGGTATAGATCTGGGTGGTCGAGATATCGGCGTGACCCAGCAGCAGTTGCACCACGCGCAGGTCGGCGCCATGGTTGAGCAGGTGCGTGGCGAACGCGTGGCGCAGCGTGTGCGGCGACAGCGGCCCGGTGATGCCGGCTTTCTTGGCGTGCTTCTTGATCAGGATCCAGAACATCTGGCGCGTCATCGGGCCGCCCCGGCTGGTGACGAACAGGGCGTCGTCCATCTGGCCATTGAGGATGATGCCGCGCGCATCCTTCAGGTAGCGCTCGATCCAGCGCCGCGCCTCTTCGCCGAACGGCACCAGGCGCGTCTTGCTGCCCTTGCCCGTCACCCGCAGCACGCCGTCATTCAGGCTGACTTCGACCAGCTTCAGGGCCACCAGTTCCGACACCCGTAAACCGCTGGCATACATCAGCTCGAGCATCGTGCGTTCGCGCAGGCCCAGTGGCGTGGCGACATCGGGCGCAGCGAGCAGCGCCTCGACCTGGCTTTCGTTTACCGTGTGCACGAACCGGGTCGGCTGGCGCGCCGAGGCCATCTTCAGGCACGGGTCGACATCGATCCGGTTGCGGCGCAGCGCCAGCCCATAGAAGCGCTTGAGCACCGACAGCCGGCGGTTGGCCGTGCTCGGGCGCGAGTCGGGATGGCGGTCAGCAAAATACGCAGCCAGGTCGTCCGCGCCGACGGCCAGCAGGCCACGCTCGGGCTGGCGCGCGTGCAGCCAGGTGGCGAACAGGCGCATGTCGCGGCGGTAAGCGTCGAGCGAGTTCTTGGCCAGGCCCTCTTCCAGCCAGAGCGTGTCGCAGAACTCGTCGATCAGGGCCAGATCGACTGTTGTTGCCATGGGCTTGCGGTGGCGCCTTCATGGCGCAGCAACCAGCGTTTGACGGACAAATGGAAGCCGTTTTCGTCATCCTGGTTGGCAAAGCCGCCCAGGCCGCCGGTGGCGGTGACGCGATGGCACGGGATCACGAGCGGGAACCGGTTGGCGCCGCAGGCCTGGCCGACGGCGCGCGGGGCCGAGCCGATCATGCGCGCCACGTGCCCGTAGGTGTGCACGGCGCCGCGCGGGATCGCGTGGATGTGCTGCCAGACCTTGCGCTGGAATTCGGTGCCGGCTTCCAGCAGCGGCAGGTCGAACACGACATCAGGATCCTGCAGGTAGCGCGCGACCTGCTGCGCTGCCTGCTCGGCAAGCGCGCTGTCGGCGCTTTTCTCAGTGAACGATGGCGGCAGGTAGACCAGCTCGCATACCTTGTCGTCGGCCGTGCGAATACCCAGCGCGCCAAAGGGCGCCGGTACGATGGCGTTGAACAACAGGGAGGCGCGATCTGGCTTCATGGCGACGGTTGGCAGTGCGCGGTAGCGGGACCATCCCGCTGGCAGGCACTCCGGCATCTTACCCGCCGCAGCGCGTGTGCGGCCAGTCGTTTGGCATCAGGAAATAAAAAACAGGCAAAAAAAAGCGCACCATCTGGTGCGCTCCAATTCGGGTCACGTTCCCGGTCGTTTGGCAGTGCCAACGACTTCTGTAAAACGTGGTGTCTCCTCGAATATTCTCCGGTACGAGTACCGTTCTTATAGCAATGCTCCCCCAAAACCTGTACTGCTTGTTGCTGGCACTGCACCGCACCACTTCAGTGCGTATGAGCGCCATGATAACGCAAATGCTTATAGAAAATGTATCTTTTAGGTCACAAAATCAGAAAATTGTTTTACTTATAAACAAAATGCCTTGGTGACCAGACACTTACGCTCACCGTGCAACTTCGCGCAGGATAGCATGTACCGTCTCCTTGCCGATCCTGTTTTCCATCTGGCCGTACACGGGCTGCAATGCGCGGCGCCATTCGGCCTGCTGGGCAGGATTGAGCGTATGGATCACGGTGGTGCCGGCCTTGCGGATCTTTTCCATCGACTCATCATTGGCGCGCTGGGCAATCTGCTTTTCGTACACGGTCGCTTCGCGCATCGCGCGCGCCAGAATCGTGCGGGTCGCTGCCGGCAAGCCGTCCCAGAATTTCTTGTTGACGATCACGGCGTAACCCAGATAGCCGTGGTTCGACACAGTCAGGTGTTTCTGCGTTTCGTGCATGCGCTGCGTGTACATGTTCGACGGCGTGTTTTCGGTGCCTTCCACCACGCCATCGCGCAGCGCCGGGGCGGCTTCGGAAAACGCCAGCACCATCGGCTGCGCGCCCAGCGCCCGCATCTGCGCATCGAGCACCATGGACGCCTGGATACGCATGCGCACACCGTCGAAATCCTTCAGCGCGATCAGCGGCTGATTGGCCGACATGACCTTGAAACCGTTGTCCCAGAAGGCCAGGCCGGTGATGCCCTTCGGTTCGAGCTTGCGCAGCAGCTCGCGCCCGATGCGCCCTTCCGTCACCTTGTACAGCGCCGCCTTGTCCGGAAAAATATACGGCAAGTCGAACGCTTCGAATTCGCGCACGCCCAGCGGCGAGAACTTGGCCAGCGACGGCGCGAGCATCTGCACGGCGCCCAGTTGCAGGGCCTCGAGTTCTTCGCGGTCCTTGTACAACTGGCTGTTTGGATAGACTTCCACCCTGACCTGGCCACGCGTCATTTGCTCGGCCAGCGCCTTGAACCGCTCGGCGGCGCGGCCCTTGGGCGTATCCGGCGCCACCACGTGACTGAACTTGATCACGATCGGCCCCTGTGCCCAGGCATTCATACTGGCGGCTGCGGCCAACACGGCGCACAGCGCGCGCATGGCCAGGGAATTGAGTTGCATGACGGTTCGATTCTTCCTGATGAAACGTTACACTGGCACATGCCGCATTGCCCGCCATCGCGGCGATGCCACGATGCGCCCGACAGTGTAACCAAAACAGGACCTTGCATGAAATTTCCATTCATCCAGCCCGGGGCGACAGACGACCTGGACGCCGAGCCCGAGCCGCGCGCGCGCTCGCGCGGCTGGCGCTTCCTGCGCTGGATGGTGCCGATCCTGCTGGTCCTGCTGTTTTTGGCCGTGCTGATCTGGCTGCCATGGCAGGCGCGCCAGATGGAAAGCAACGATCGGCAAGAGCAATTGATTGCCGATACGCTGTGGGTCGAGCAGACGCTGCGCTTCGAGCTGGCGCGCAGCGAAGAAGCGCTGGCCGCCCTCGGCGCCGACCTCGTCGTCGCGCCGCTGCCGCCGGCCAAGCTGACGGCGCGCTTTCGCCAGATGTTTACCAATGGCCCCGAACTGGTGCGCGTGGTCTGGAGCGATGCCGACGGCGTCCAGCAAGCCATCCACGGCAGCGACCTGCCTGCCGCCGGCCTGCCCGCTGCCACCGTGCTGGCCGGCGAAATGGCGCGCTCGATCCGGCGCGGCCGCTACAGCGTGCCGTATGGCGCCACGGCGTCGACCCACGGCGTGATCGATTATTACCTGCCACTGTTTCGCGGCGGCCAGTTCGCCGGCAGCCTGGTGGCGACCTACAGCCTGCAAGTGCTGCTGGATGAAACGGTGCCGTGGTGGTTCGCCCAGGACAATGCGCTGACGCTGCTCGACCGTAACGAATTGCCGGTGGCGCGCCGCGCATCGGGCGGCCCGGGCCGCAACGTCTACACGCACCAGCGCGAGCTCGACCTGCCCGGCGCCCAACTGGTGCTGTCGACCAATAGCGTCAAGCGCGCGCCGCAATTGCTGCCCAATCTGCTGGTCGGCTCGGTGATCGTGCTGGCGCTTGGCTTGTTGATGAGTCTGGCGGCGCTGTGGCGCCACATCTCGCGCACACTGGCGGCCGAAGCTGCGCTGCGCCAGCAGATGGCGTTTCGCACGGCCATGGAAAACTCGCTGATCACGGGCTTGCGCGCGCGCGACCTCGAAGGCCGCGTGACGTACGTGAACCGCGCCTTCTGCCAGATCGTCGGCCTGTCGCAAGAAGAATTGATTGGCAAGAAGCCGCCGATGGCGTACTGGGCGCCGGAAGCGATGGCCGAATACGAAGACCGCTTCCAGGGCATCCTGTCGGGCAAGGTCACGCCGCAGTTCGAGACCGTGTTCCAGCGGCCCGACGAAGTGCGGGTGCCGGTGCTGGTGTTCGAGTCGCCGCTGGTCGACGTCGACGGGCGCCATACCGGCTGGATGAGCTCGGTGCTCGACATCACCGATCGCAAGCGCGTCGAAGAACTCAACCGCCAGCAGGAAGAAAAGCTGCAGGCCAGCGCGCGCCTGGCCACGATGGGCGAGCTGTCGTCGATGCTGGCGCATGAACTGAACCAGCCGCTGGCCGCCATCTCGAGCTATACCGTTGGCGCGCTGAACATGCTCGACCGCGCCGCCGGCGCCGGCCAGGAAGTCAAGCCCGGCATGCTGCGCCACGCACTGGAACAGGCGCGCCAGCAAGCCCAGCGCGCCGGGCACATCATCCGCAGCGTGCACGAGTTCGTCAAGAAACGCGAACCGCTGCGCCAGGAACTGACGATCCGCAGCGTCATTGCCAGCGTGCACGCACTGATCGAATTGCAGGCGCGCCAGGCCGGCGTGGTGCTGCGCGTGCACTTGCCACCAGGCTTGCCGCCGGTGCTGGCCGACCGCGTCCTGCTCGAGCAGGTGCTCCTGAACCTCACGCGCAACGGCATCCAGGCCATGCAGGACACCGTGCCGGACCAGCGCGTGCTGCGCATCGAGGCAGCGCACATCGACGACCAGGTGGCCGTCTCGGTGATCGACCGCGGCCATGGCATTTCGGCCGAAGTGGCCGAGCGGCTGTATTCGCCGTTCTATTCGACCAAGGCCGAGGGCATGGGGATGGGGCTGTCGATCTGCCGCACGGCGATCGAGTTCCATGGCGGCACGCTGAGCCACGCGCCGTACCCGCCCGGGGGCACCGTGTTCACATTTTCGCTGCCGGCGCAGGCGGCAAGCCGGGCGGTCGGCTAGAATCGCGTGCGGCGCCCTGCCCGACTATTACGGAGACCCCCATGCTGCACATCGTCGACGACGAAGAAGTCATACGCGATTCGCTCGCCTGGCTGGCGCAATCGCGCGGCCTCAACGCGCGCAGCTATCCCGGCGGCCAGGAATTTCTCGACGTCATCAAGGACCTCGACGTCAGCGGCGACTGCGTTCTGCTCGACGTGCGCATGCCCGGCATGAACGGCATTGCCGTGTTCGACCAGTTGATCGGTCGCGGCCTGTTGCCGCGCCTGCCGGTGATTTTTCTGACCGGCCACGGCGAGGTGCCAATGGCGGTCGACTCCCTCAAGCGCGGCGCTTTCGATTTCTTCGAGAAACCGTTCAACGACAATGTCTTGATGGACCGCGTGGAAGAAGCGCTGGCCGCCTCGCGCAAGGCGGCCACCTCCGCTGCAGTGCAGGCGCGGCTGGCGACGCTGTCCACGCGCGAACGCGAGGTGCTCGACCTGATCCTGGCCGGCATGATGAACAAGGTCGTGGCCGACAAGCTCGGCATCAGCATGCGCACGGTCGAGGTGCACCGGGCCCATATCTTCGACAAGATGCAGGTCAAGACGGCGGTCGAACTGGCCGGCCTGCTCAAGTAAATACCAGCGGCGCGCTCGCGCTGCCTTCACACTGTCTTCATTTCCTGCGCGTAAAGGGTCTGAAGGGTGCGCAACAGCCTTGTAAAATAAGGCGCAGTCAGCATTATCTGTTGATGAAGCTGATAGCAATGCGGAGCAATTGTTCTGGCGAAATGATCCGCTGACCATCCAGCGCCCACCGCCAGCCCAGGTAATTGGGCAGGTAGCGCGACGCCACGCCATGAAAGCCCTGTAACCAGGCCTTGAAGCGATGGTGGTAAGCGTTCACGTTCTGCACATGGATGGCAAGGCTGCCCAGACGCCGCACACGCACACTTGCGCGCAGATTGACCGTCTCGTGCGCGATCCTGTGCTTGCGTGCAAAAGCGCGGTACGCGGCATGGCTGTCACTGACCAGCAACGCCTGCCTGTTGAGCCTGGGCAGCAAGTCACGAGCGAGTTGCGCAGCGGTGAGTGCGCCGCGACCCGTGACGGCGTCGACCGTGCGTCCCTCGCGGTCGCGCGCGACCAGGATGCAGTCGAGTTCGCTGGAAATGCCCCGTTTGACCGCATGGCTGCCACGGTGGCGCGGTGGCCGATCGAGCGTGCGCGAACCTTTTTGTGATTCGAGCAGGAATGTTTCGTCAGCCTCGACGATGCCGTTAAGGACTGCGGGCCGGTCGAGCTTGACCCAATGCAGGAAGCGGTGGCGCCAGCGAAAGGCGGTGTTGCGGTGTACGCCGACCCGATCTGCGGCCTTGCGGACGGGGAGTGAATCGAGCATCACCTGCGAATACGCGAGCCATTTGGCCTTGAGCCGGAGTCGCGCCAGTGGCGTGCCGGTCAGATCGTTGAAGGTGCGGCCGCAGGCACAGCAGCGGTAGCGCTGCAAATCATTCGCGAACCCGTGCCGGTAGCAGCGCTCGTTGCCGCATCTGGGGCAGCAGCGGCCCGGCGCTCTGACCTCACTGATGAGCGCGACTACCTGATCGAGCCCGGCTGCAGGATACAGGGCATCAAGCACTTGCCGGCGCTGGGGTTGGTTCAGCGAAGGCAGTTTTGCAAACCAGCCCTTGAAACGTGGCGCTTTCATGATCGACTCCTGACGCTGAGGACAGGGGTTGGACCACTGGACTGCTCGTCAGTTCAAAGCGAGTCTCTATTTAACGTTGACTGCGCCTAAAATAATGTCTGAACGCGCCGCGGCCAGGGCGCCGCGATGCACAGGCTTTTTCAGGAAACGCGCATGAACGAAAAGACAGTTGCAGACAAGATGTTTTTACGCACGGCGACATCAATGCTCGTGCTCAATGGCCAAGCCAATCCGACCATGACGGCGCAGATGCCGGCCGACATCGTCAAACAAGGAGACGGGCCGTTCGACGTCATCCTGATGTTTTGCATGGGTCAGAACGACCTCGCGCACTACCTGCCGCTCGCCAAACAACAGCTGAGTGACACCGGCTCGCTCTGGATCGCGTACCTGAAGCAGACGGCCTCAAAGGCGACCGACATCAACCGTGACTCGATCAATGCCTATGCCAAAGAGCATGGGATTACCGGCGTGGCCATGATTTCGATGGATGGTGACTGGTCGGCGCTGCGCCTGAAACGCATCGCAGTCTAGGTGGCCGAATCGGGCCAGGCGCCATGGCGCGCCAGTGCCCACGCCACATGCTCGCGCACCAGTTCCGATGGATGATCGGCCCGCGCTTGCAGCGCCGCCACGATGGCCGCATCGCCGCGCAACTGCTGCGCCGCATTGCCCAGCCCTACCGCCAGATTGCGCAACCAGCGCTCGTGCCCGATGCGCCGGATCGGACTGCCTTCCATGCGCCGGTTGAATTCGGCTTCTTCCCACGCGAACAGGCCGATCAGGTCGCCCTCGCCCAGGCCGTTGCGCTCGTCGAAATCGGGCACCTGCGCCCGCTGCGCAAATTTGTTCCACGGGCACGCGACCTGGCAATCGTCGCAGCCGTAGATGCGGTTGCCGATCAGCGGGCGCAGCTCTTCGGGGATGCTGCTTTTCAGCTCGATCGTCAGGTACGAGATGCAGCGCCGCGCGTCGAGCTTGCCCGGGCCCAGGATCGCGCCGGTCGGGCACATGTCGATGCAGGCGGTGCAGCCGCCGCAATGCTTGCCGGTGGGCGGGTCGACCGGCAGCGGCAGGTCGATCAGGATCTCGCCGATGAAGAAGGTCGAGCCGGCCGCGCGCGACAGCAGCAGCGTGTGCTTGCCGCGCCAGCCCAGGCCGGCTTTTTCGGCCAGCGGCAACTCCATCACGGGCGCCGAGTCGGTAAACACGCGAAACCCGAACGGCCCGATGTTCTCCTGGATTTTTTCGGCCAGCGCCTGCAGGCGGTTGCGCAGCACCTTGTGGTAGTCGCGGCCCCGCGCATACACCGACACGACGGCCGCGTTCGGGTCAGCCTGGCGCAGGCGTTCCCCGGCGCGCCAGTCGCCCTGGCGTTCGGTCGGCAGATAGTCCATCCGCACCACGATCGCGCGCACGGTCCCGGGCACGAGTTCGGCCGGCCGCGCACGCTTCATGCCGTGGGTTGCCATATAATCCATCTCGCCGTGGTAGCCCGCATCCAGCCAGGCTTGCAAGCCTGCTTCGAGGTGCCCCAGATCGACATCGGCAATGCGCACGTCGGCAAAGCCCAGCCCCGCGCCCCATCCCTTGATGGCGCGCGCTAGCTGGGGCAGATCGACGGATGAGGTTGGGGAATCGGCCATACCGGGGTGGGAACACCACAAGAAAAGAACGCAGCAGAATGCAGTACAACACGCTATTTTATGCCATGCAGCCCATCAAAGCTCACCAGCACCACTATTTGCCGGACGAGCCGGCCACCAACGCACTTGGCGGCGCGCTAGCCCGCGCGCTGGCGCCCGGCCTCGTCATCTATCTGCACGGCGACCTGGGCGCCGGCAAGACCGCCCTTACACGCGCCCTGCTGCGCGCGCTGGGTCATACGGGCACGGTCAAGAGCCCGACCTACACGTTGTCGGAGCCGTACAACGTGATGCTTGACGACAATCCGCTGAGCGTGATCCACTACGATCTGTATCGCATGTCGAGTCCGGAAGAATTCCTGGACGCCGGCTTTCGCGAAGATTTTGACGGCCACAACGTCTGCATCGTCGAATGGCCCGAAAAAGGCGAGCCCGTGTTACCGCCGCCGGACATCCGTTTACTGCTGAGCGTCAGCGGAAACGGCCGTGCTGTAGAATTGCAAGCGTTGTCTGAATTAGGCCTGCTATGCCTCGATCGTCTCGCTTTCCCCCCGCCGCCCCAGTAACCACTGCGTCCGCACGCCGCCGCGTCATGCTCAAGGCCGGCGGCACGCTGCTGCTGTCCGTCGTCGCGCCGCTGCCCGTCAGCGCCAACCAGATCCTGGCAGTACGTGTCTGGCCCGCGCCCGAATACACCCGCGTCACGCTCGAAAACGACACCAACCTCAAGACCGAGCACTTCCTGATTCCCGATCCGCCGCGCCTGGTCGTCGACATCGACGGCCTGGGCTTGAGCACTACGCTCAAGAGCCTGGTGGCCAAGATCGAATCGAACGACCCGTATATCAAGCAGGTGCGCGTGGGCCAGAACCGGCCAAACGTCGTGCGCCTGGTGTTCGATCTCAAGGCCGAGGTCAAGCCGCAGGTGTTTACGCTCGCGCCCGTGGCCGGCTACCAGCACCGCCTGATCTTCGACCTGTACCCGGTCACGCCCGTCGACCCGATCGCGGCGATGATCGAAAGCGGCGAATGGAGCACCGGCCCGACCAAGACCGTGGCAGCCGGCACGCCGGCGCTGGGCGATCCGGTGTCCGGCCCGCCGGGCGCCACGATGCCAGCCACCGTGCTGCCGCCGTCCGGGGCCATCAGCCCGGGCACGGCCGCCGCAGCAGGCGCCATCGTCGCCGCCACGCCGCCGGTACAGATTCCGACGCCGCCGCCAGTGGCGCCGCGCACCCAGCCGAACGCCGCGCCGGACGCCATCGCCCGGCTCGAATCCGAGATCTCGGGCCTGCGCGGTACACCGCCGGCCCAGGCAGTGCAGCCCACGCCTGGCAGGGCCAGCGCGCGCCAGCCGCAGAAAGTGGCGCGCATGGTCACCATCGCGCTCGACCCGGGCCACGGCGGCGAAGACCCGGGCGCGATCGGCGCCAACGGCAGCCGCGAGAAAGACATCGTGCTCGAAGTGGCCAAGCGCCTCAAGACCAAGCTCGAACAGCTGCCCAACACGCGCGTGATGCTGACGCGCGACGGCGACTTCTTCGTGCCCCTGAACACCCGCGTGCAAAAGGCGCGCAAGGTGCAGGCCGACCTGTTCGTGTCGATCCACGCCGACGCCTGGGTCTCGCCAACGGCAAGCGGCTCATCGGTGTTCGTGCTGTCCGAAAAAGGCGCCAGTTCCAGCGCCGCGCGCTGGCTGGCCAGTGACCAGAACCGGGCCGACCTCGTGGGCGGCGTGAACCTGGCCGGCGGCAGCGCTGACAAGCAGCTTGCCAGCGTGCTGTTCGACCTGTCGACGACGGCGCAGATCAACGACAGCCTCAAGCTCGGCAAGGCCGTGCTGCGGGAAATCGGCGGCATCAACCGGTTGCACAAGGCGTCGGTCGAGCAGGCCGGCTTTGCCGTGCTCAAGGCGCCGGACATCCCATCGATCCTGGTCGAAACAGCGTTCATCTCGAACCCGCAAGAAGAAGCACGCCTGAACGACAACGGCTACCAGGATCAACTGGCCAACGCCATCACAAACGGCATCCGCCGTTATTTCGCCGACAACCCGCCGATGGCCAAGAGCCGCCAGACCTGACATGGACCACATCACTTTCGGGCAACTGCCCGCGATCCGCATCACGGCGCCCGACGGCGCCACCGCCGTCGTCACGCTGTACGGCGCGCACCTGGTCTCGTGGCATGGGGCCGATGGTGGCGAGCGCGTGTTTCTGAGCGCCCGCTCGGCGCTCGACGGCAGCCGCGCGATCCGTGGCGGCGTGCCGGTCATCTTTCCGCAGTTCGCCGAGCGCGGCGACGGCATGCGCCATGGCTTTGCCCGCGTGTCCACCTGGCGCCTGGAAGACAGCGGCGTCGAGGATGGCGCGGCGTGGGCCGTGTTTGGTTTGAACGAGGCCGATCTGCCGCCAGCACTGGCAGGCGCGTGGCCGCACCGGTTCGCGCTGCAACTGCGCGTGGCCGTGCGCGCCAACGAACTGATCATGGCGTTGAATGTGCGTAATACGGGCGACGCAGCGTTTCCGTTTGCGGCGGCGCTGCACAGCTATCACCTCGTGCCGCACCTGGCCGACGTGCGTATCGAAGGGCTCGAAGCAGGCACGCTGTCGATCGCCGACAAGCTCGACGTGGTGTACGAACAGGTCGACGACACCATCTTCCTGGGCACCTGGGCGCGCGTGCTGACGCTCGAGCAGGAAGGCTTTTCCGATGCGGTCGTGTGGAATCCGGGCGCAGCCGACACGGCGGCGTTGCCGGACATGGAAGATGAAGAGTATCAGCGCTTCGTCTGCATCGAACCGGCGCAGCTGACGCCGGTGCAGCTCGAACCCGGCGCGGCCTGGGAAGGCCGCTACCGGGTCAGCTGAGCGCCGTTACATCGCGCAGTTACATTGATTCCTTGATCATCCGTCCATTGCTCGGCTGCACAGGCCGCGCATTGTACGGATACAGCCGCGAGAACAGCGCCATCTGTTGCGGCGAGGCCGTCATCGGCTGCTTCATCACGATCCACAGCACATTCTCGGTACAGGGCGGCTCGCTGAGCGACCCCATGTACGTGAAGTAGTCGCGCCGCGTCGGCAGGATCTCGTTCACGTTCAGCACGATCGATGGCGTCACGGTCGTCAGCTTTTCCAGCGGCAGGTTGTTCCACACAGTCTGGATCATCGGATTGGCATCGCCTCGCTCGAGCGGCACCGCCAGCACGGCGATCTTGTTGTCGTAGCTCTTGTGCACCAGGTGCACCACCATCTCGGTGCCGCGGCCATTCACACGTTCTTCGCCCGGCCGGTGAAAGTGAAACTGCTGCAGCTCATACGTGGTGCCGCCCACGGTCAGGAAATTTCCGCCCGCGACATTGACCTGCACCGTGTGGCCGTTATCGATCTCGTTGAACGAGCTCGGCTGATAGTCGAACGTGATCTGCTCGAGGTTGACCTTGATGCCGTCGCGCAGGTCGATCGGCGACTGGCGATTGCCCGCATTGCAGGCTGCCCACGCGGTATTGATCTTGGACCAGTTCTCGGGCCCGAACTCGCCGTCATAACTCCAGTGCGTGCCGTTCTTCGGTTTGGCCGCTTCAACGGCCACGGCCGCCACCATCGCGGCTTCGCGCTTGCGACGTGCGTCGGCCGCCTTGCGAGCGCGCGCGGCTTCTTCGGCGCGCAGGGCCTGCTTGGCGCGCAGCTCGGCGAGCTTTTCGGCGATGCGCACCGACAGGTCGACCTCGGTATCCTCCTCGGATTTCGCGGGCGCAGCGGCGGCGGCAGCAGCAACAGGTGCAGCAGCGGGCTTGAGGTTCGGCCGAATGGACGCGATCGCAGGCTTGGCCGGCTCGGCCACGGGCTTGGCGGTCTTCGGTGTCGGTTCGTTCGCCTGTGCCAGGGCGGTGACCAGGCCCAGCGTACATAGTGCGATCAGGTTACGCATGTGATTTTCGGATAGTTTGATTCTCTCCATCCTTTATCGGACCGGGGGCGGGTAACTTGAGTGCGCTGCGGCAACATCAGACATTTAATGTCCGGATCGGCTGGTTTGCTGGCCTGCGCGACAACACCTCATACCATCCTTGCATCACCCGCCCCACGCCCTTTGCCCTCGATTACAATTGCCCGATACTTATAAAGGCGGCGCCGCCGCGACAGGGAGAGCAGATGCAGGCAGTGTCATCAACAAAGAACACGATCCATGCAACCGTCGGCGCGGCGCTGTGCGCACTGCTGACCATTGCCAGCGCGCACGCCGCAGCGGCCAAGGCGGAGCAGGAATTGCCGCCCCGGCTGACAGTGGCCGATGTCGTCAAGGCATCCAAGCCGACCGAATGGCGCGCGCTCGACCCCGAGAACACGATGTACATCGAACTGCCAACGGGCCGCGTCGTCATCGAACTGGCGCCGCGCTTCGCGCCGAATACGGTGGCCAATATCCGCGCGCTGGTACGCGAGCGCTACTTCGACGGCTTGTGGGTGATGCGCGCGCAGGATGGCTTCGTCGTGCAATGGGGCGACCCGGATGAAGAAAAACCGCGTCCGTTCAAGGCCGCCAGGACCGTGGCCGCCGAATTCACCGTTCCGTACACGAAGAGCGACCCCTTCACGCGCCTGAAGGAACGCGACGTCTACGCGCCGCAGGTCGGCCACGTCGATGGCTTTCCCGTTGCGCGCAATCCGGCCACCCGGCAAACCTGGCTGCCGCACTGCTACGCGATGATCGGCGTGGCGCGCGACAACGGCGCCGATACCGGCAATGGCTCTCAGCTCTACACCGTGATCGGCCATGCGCCGCGCCACCTAGACCGCAACATCACGGTCGTGGGCCGCATCGTGGCCGGCATGCCGCTGCTGACCGTCATGCCGCGCGGGACCGGCGCCTCGGGCTTCTACGAGAAGGCCGAACAGCGCACGCCGCTCGCCAGCGTGCGCATGGCGGCCGACGTGCCGCCCGCCGAGCGCAGCAAGCTCGAAGTCATGCGTTCGGACAGCGCTGCTTTCCAGGCCGTGATCGACGCCCAGCGCAACCGCGGCGGACCGTGGAGCAAGGTCGCGGCCGGCGCGATCGACCTGTGCAACGTGCCGATTCCCGTGCGCGAGCAGCCTTGAAGCGATAGGGGCGGCGGTCCAATTTGCAGCCGGGGACGATCCGGCGCTTTTTGGGCGGGCTATAATCTGCGGATGAACGCCCCTGCCCCGACCATCCGCCCCATCCAGCAGCTTCCCGACCAGCTCATCTCGCAGATCGCCGCCGGCGAAGTGGTCGAGCGGCCCTCGGCCGTCGTCAAGGAGTTGCTGGAAAACGCGCTCGACGCCGGTTCGACGACGATCACCATCCGCCTGGAAGAAGGCGGCGTCAAGCGCATCGCCATCACCGACAACGGCCGCGGCATCGCGCCGGATCAGCTGCCCCTTGCGCTGTCGCGCCACGCAACGTCCAAGATCGCCTCGCTGAGCGACCTGGAAAACGTGGGCACGCTGGGCTTTCGCGGCGAAGCGCTGGCCTCGATCGCGTCGGTCGCCTCGGTGCGCGTGACCTCGCGCACGGCCGACGCCGCGCATGCGTTCGAGATCGTCGGCTCGCACGAAGGCGTGGTGGCGCCATCGTCGGGCGCCTGCGGCACCACGATCGACGTGCAGGACCTGTACTTCAATACGCCGGCGCGGCGCAAGTTCCTCAAGTCCGAGCAGACCGAATACGCGCACTGCGCCGAAGTCGTGCGCCGCATCGCGCTGTCGCGCCCGGACGTTGCCTTCAGCCTGTCGCACAACGGGCGCACGATCGACCACTGGAATGTCAGCGAAGCGGCCAAGCGCAGCGCCCACATCCTGGGCAACGATTTTGCCGAAGCGCGCCTGGCGCTCGACGAAGCGGCCGGCCCGCTGCACCTGCATGGCTACGTCGGCCTGCCGACCGCTTCCAAGGCGCGCGCCGACGGCCAGTTCTTCTACGTGAACGGGCGCTTTGTGCGCGACAAGGTGCTGGTGCACGCGGTCAAGGCGGCGTACCAGGACGTGTTGCACGGCGACCGCTTCCCGGCCTATGTGCTCTCGCTCGACCTCGACCCGGCGCTGGTCGACGTCAACGTGCATCCGTCGAAGACCGAGGTGCGCTTTCGCGACAGCCGCGCGGTGCACCAGTTCGTGTTCCACGCGGTGCAGCGCACGCTGGCGCAGACGTCGGCCACCGCGCACGGCAGCGTGCCGGGGCCGATGACGGCTGCCGAGGTGCGCCCGAGCGGCACGCCGCTATGGCAAATCTCGCAACTGTCGCAGTCGCCGTCGCAGCAGCAGCGCCCGCACGAGCAGACCTCGTTCGGCGCGCAGTTGACGCAGACCTTCTCGCCGTCGCCGTACGCAGCGGGCAGCCGCTGGGACGATGCGGCCACGGGTGGCGGCGTGCCCCAACGCCTGGAAGCCTACGGCGCGCTGTTTGCGTCCGACGCGGCCAGCAGTTCGTCTGGCACTGCCTCGAGCCCGGCGCCAGTGCCGGTGCCGATGGCGGCAGCCGACAAGCCGCTGTCGAACGACGACTTCCCGCTCGGCTTCGCCCTGGCCCAGCTGCACGGCATCTACATCCTGGCGCAGAACACGCGCGGCCTGGTGCTGGTCGACATGCACGCGGCGCACGAGCGCATCCTGTACGAGCAGATCAAGAATGCGCTGGACGCCCAGGCGCAGGGCCAGGAAATGCAGGTGCAGGCGCTCTTGATCCCGGTGACGTTCTACGCCGACGCGATGGAGGTCGCCACCGTGCACGAGCACGCGGACACGCTGGCAACGCTGGGCTTCGATATCGCGGCCCTGTCGCCGACCACGCTGGCAGTGCGCAGCGTGCCGACGCTGCTCAAGAACGCCGATGCCCAGACGCTCGCGCGCGACGTGCTGCGCGACGTGCGCGAATTCGGCGGCTCGCGCGTGCTGATCGAACGGCGCAACGAGCTGCTGGGCACCCTGGCCTGCCACACGGCGGTGCGCGCCAACCGCATCCTGAGCCAGCCCGAAATGAACGCGCTGCTGCGCCAGATGGAAAGCACCGAGCGCGCCGACCAGTGCAACCACGGCCGCCCGACCTGGGTGCAGCTCGAGATTTCTGCGCTCGACAAGCTGTTCCTGCGCGGTCAGTGATGATGGACATGCACACACCACTGGCCGTGGCCATCATGGGCCCGACCGCCTCCGGCAAGACCGCGGCCGCCCTGCGCATCGCCCAAACGCGCCCCGTCGAAATCATCTCGGTCGACTCCGCCCTGGTGTATCGCGAGATGGATATCGGCACCGCCAAGCCCACACCCGACGAACTGGTCGCCGTGCCGCATCACCTGATCGACATCCTCGATCCGCTCGATGCGTATTCGGTCATGCAGTTCCGCAACGATGCGATCCGGCTGGTGGCCGAGATCACGGCGCGCGGCGCGCTGCCGCTGCTGGTGGGCGGCACGATGATGTATTTCAAGGGCCTGGTCGAGGGGCTGGACGACTTGCCGACCGCCGACGTGGCGCTGCGCGCCGCGCTCGACGCCGAAGCGGCGCGCATCGGCTGGCCCGGCATGCACGACAAGCTGCGCGTGCTTGACCCCATCACCGCCGACCGGCTGGCGCCGAACGACGCCCAGCGCATCAACCGCGCGCTGGAAATCATCGAACTGACCGGCAAGCCGATGTCGGCGCTGCTGGCGCTGCGCACCAAGCCCGTGCTGCCGTTCAGGCTCGTGTCGTTCGGTCTGGAGACTGATGACCGCGCAGTACTGCACAAGCGCATCGCGCAGCGTTTCGATGCGATGCTGGGCACCCGCGACGACAGCGGGCTGGTGGCGGAGGTGGCGCGGCTGCGGGCGCGCGGTGACCTGTCGCCGCTGCTGCCGTCGATCCGCTGCGTGGGCTACCGCCAGGCCTGGGATTACCTCGACGGGCGCATCGACCGCGCCACGCTGCGCGAGACGGGCATCATCGCCACGCGCCAGCTGGCCAAGCGCCAGATCACGTGGCTGCGCGCGATGCCGGACCGGATCGTCATCGATTGCCTGGGGCCGGATCCGGCCGGCGCGATGCTGGCGCACCTTGCGCTGTTGGAAAATTGACATGCGCGGCGACTATTTGTGACCCACACGCCCCAGCGATCTTGACAGCCATCCACTCACGCCGGATAATACTTGCCGTTGCGGTGATATAGCTCAGTTGGTTAGAGCACAGCACTCATAATGCTGGGGTCGGTGGTTCAAGTCCACCTATCACCACCAAAGATTTCAGGCGATGGCCTGGCTCCAACGAGTCAGGCCATTTTGCTTTTGCCCGTTCCGGTGATATAGCTCAGTTGGTTAGAGCACAGCACTCATAATGCTGGGGTCGGTGGTTCAAGTCCACCTATCACCACCAAGCTTCACTCTCGCAACAGAGAGCGCCAGAAACCGCAGTCCCCGCCACGGAGACTGCGGTTTTTTTGTGCCCTGCCCGTCCACGGCACGCAATGCCAGAATTTGGTCCCTGCGAATATATGCCCGGCCTGCACCACCGTGCATAATGAGACGGATAAATAGAAAAAAAGCGGCTCTATCTTATGGCGAACATCCGGCGCTCCCTGTTCATCAACTTTTTTACGTCGACCGGCGGAACGATTGTTCAGTTTGCCGTCACGCTGTTTCTGGCACGCGTACTGAGCCCCAGCGATATCGGCATCTATTCGATGACCATCGTGTTCATCAATATCGCGCATATTTTCCAGGACTTCGGCGTTGGCAGTTATCTGCAGCGTGAAAAAGAACTGACGCCGGAAAAGCTGCGCGCCGCCACGGGCGTGATTTTCACGACCTCGTGGTTGATTGCTGCGGCCATCTATGCCGGCAGCGACTGGTTTGGCGCATGGTTCAATGAACCGAAGATGATCCCCGTGATGAAAGTACTGGCGATTTGCTTCGTCTTCATCCCGTTTGGCTCGATCACCAATTCGCTGCTGATACGGGATTTTGCGGCTGGCAAGCAGGCATGGGTTACCGCAGTGAGTACAGCGACATCGGCAGCCACCTGCATTATCCTTGCCCTCATGGGTTTTGGCGCGCTGAGCATGGCGTGGGCCAATCTCGTCAATATCATCACGTGCGCCATCGCGTACATCCCTTTCCGCCCCAAATATCTTCCATGGATGCCCTCTTTCCGGCACTGGCGCGACGTCGTGCATTTTGGAATGAGCTCGCTTCTTACAAATTGCCTCAGCTCGATTAACAATTCGATTCCCGATATCCTTCTGGGGAAACTGGGCAATGCGACCCTGGTCGGCTTTTTCAGCCGGGCCAATTCGACCGTCACGATTTTTTTCCATATCGCCGGCAGCACGGCAAATTATGGCTCGGTGTCGTACATCGCTCAGGCGCACCACCGTGGCGAATCGGTCGGCACCTTGCTGAACAAGGCAACCTCGCTGCTGACCGGCATTGCCTGGACCGCGCTCGGACTGACGTATGTGTTCGCCACAGACATCATCACTGTGCTGTATGGCGAAAAATGGCTGCCCTCGGTGCCAGCCATCGACGGCTTGCTGGTAGCCTGCGCCATCGGCACGATCTTCAATTACTACCCTGCGGCCATGACAGCCATCGGCAGGCCGTTCCTGGCCTCGTTCCCGATCGTGGTCACGCTTGCCTCGCGCGTGGCCTTTGCCTTTGCCCTGTTTGACGGCAGTATTCGCAGTTTTTCGTGGGTGATTTGCGGCGCGACCATTGTTGCGATGCCCGTGCTGCTGATCCAGCAACGTATCTATTTTCGCCATCGGCTGTCGACGATGCTGGTGGCATTATGGCCCAGCGCTGCCGTCGCCCTCATTTGCATGGCGGGCGCCGCGATGCTCAAAATGGCGTTTCCTGCCTCATTCACACCGGTTCTCGTTCTTCTTGCCTCGGCCCTGCCCCTGGCATGCCTCTGGTATTTGTCACTTCGTATCACGGAGCATCCATTAACACCCGAGATCGATAAAATGCTGGCTGGGTTACGGGCGCGTATTGCATAAATACGGGACAATGCCAAGCTTATTTTTCTGGCATAGCGGATCAGTTGGTTTGCGGCGACAGAGACTTTATTTTGAGCTCAGCTGGTTCGCCTCAGTGATATTATAATAACAATTGTCATTGCCAAAAAAACCTGCCGTTATTTATCTTGGCAGACAATGTGAATTGTGTATCGTTTTTTGTGCAATTACACATTACCCTCTTCTACCAAGTGCCGCCCCGAGTTAATTGGCCAGAATGCCAGACCCTAAACATCCGCTGTCCCAGTACGTTTTTGTCGTATTTGCCGACGATTGGGGCCGGCATCCGTCCAGCTGCCAGCATTTATTCCTGAGGATTATTCCGCACGTCCAGGTTATTTGGGTGAATACCATTGGCCTTCGTACGCCGCGATTGAACCTGCATGATTTTAAAAGGACCATGCAGGTCATTCGTTCATGGATTCGGCCCGGCGCCAGACTCAGGGCGCGCTCGAAAGACCGGGGACGGCATGGTGTGAATGCCTGCTCCACCGCGGCGTCCAGGGATGCCGTGTTCCCGTATATCGTCAACCCGGTCATGTGGCCATCGTTCCAGGGGCCCACGTCCACTGCGCTGAATCACCACCTGCTGTCGGGCGCCGTGCATGAGGCGCTTCGACATGTGGCGCCGGGCAAGTATCCCATTCTGGTGAGTACGTCCCCCATCGTCCCAGGCCTCTTTCGCGATCATATTTTCATGCGGAAGGTCTATTATTGCGTCGATGATTTCACGCACTGGCATGGAATCAATGGCCCGGCCATGCAACGCCTGGAGCAAGAAACGCTGGATGCGTGCGATCTCATGATCGCCACGTCCACCTCGATTCTCGAAACCCGCTCCCCGTTTGCCAGTGCGTCGACCTTGCTGACCCATGGCGTGGACCTAGCGCATTTCTCGCGAGCCCAACCCGATCCTGCCAGCCCCCTGGCTGCCCTGCCCCATCCTTTGGTGGGCATGTTCGGCGTGTTCGACCAGCGTGTCGACGGCCAGGCGCTCAGGGCTGCCGCGCTGCTGTCACCGCAGGCAACCTTCGTGGTGCTGGGCCCGATCGTGGACCGGGATCCCGGTGAATTCTTCGATGTGCCCAATCTGCGCTTCTACGGCGCGGTGCCGTATGCCGACTTGCCCGGTCACGTCGCGCACTTCGACGTGTGCATTCTGCCTTACGTGGTCGACGCGTCGACCTGGAACATCAATCCGCTCAAGCTCAAGGAATACCTGGCCACGGGCAAACCCGTGATCACGTCGCCCCTTCCCGAGGCGGTTCGGCTGGCTGCCTACCTGACCCTGGCGGCGTCGGATGCGTTCCCCCAGGCAGTGGCGGCGGCGCTGGCCACGCTCGAATCGGGCGATGACGCGTATCCGAACGACGCACGCACGCGCCTCGACGACTTTCTCCAGAGCGAAAGCTGGGAGGCAAAAGCCGACCGCTTCCTGGCCGATGTCATGGACGATCTCTAAGCATTTATGACCGACCGCATCCGCATCCTTTGTATCGCAACCATGTTTCCCAATCCACGGATGCCGGTGCATGCCCAGTTCGTCAAGCAACGACTGGACGCGTTGTCGACCAAGGTCGATCTGATTGTGGTTTCGCCCATCCCCTGGTTCCCCGGCGAGCGGTACTTTCCGCGCTATGCCAACCGCAACCAGATTGCGCCGCAGACCGACGCCAACGCGTACCCGACCTATTTCCCGAAATTCTTCTCGATCCCGGCCGTGCTCAAGCCGCTGGAGGGTGTCTTCCTGGCCTTCGCGCTGTGGCGGTTCATCGGCTCGCATGGTCTCAAGGGCAAGATCGACGTGCTCGACTGCCACCTGGCGTTTCCGGAAGGGTTTGCGGGCGCCCTGCTGGCCCGCGTCATCGGCAAGCCGTATGTCGTCACCCTGCGCGGCCACGACATCAACGACCTGCCCCGGTTTCCCGTGCGGATCCGGCAAGTGCTGTACGCGCTGCGCCATAGCGCGCGCTACTTCGGTGTCGCCCGGGCGCTGGTCGACGGCGCCATCCGGCTGGGCGCGCCGCCCGACAAGGGCCATGCGTCCACCAATGGCGTGGACACGGCGCGGTTTCGTCCCACGGCAAAAATCGATGCCCGCGCGGCGCTGGGCTTGCGCACCGACCGGCGCTACATGCTGTCGGTATCGCACCTGGTGCCACGCAAGGGCGTGGACATCCTGCTGCGCGCCCACGCCCTGCTGCGCACCGCGGGGCACACGGACCTGTGCTTCATCGTCGTCGGGCAAGGCGGCGAGGAAGGCGACTGTGAAGCCGACCTGCGCGCCCTGGCGACCGAACTCGGGATCGCCGAACACGTCGTCTGGGCCGGCGCCGTACTGAACACCGACCTGCACGCCTGGTACTCGGCGGCCGACGTGTTTTGCCTGGCCAGCGAAAAGGAAGGCTGGCCCAATGTCGTCCTCGAAGCCATGGCCTGCGCCACGCCGGTAGTGGCCCACCGCACCTGGGGCGTGCCCGAGATCATCACTGGGCCAGACCTGGGCATCCTGGTCGACGCCCGCGAGCCGGCACCATTCGCACACGCCATCGGCGTCGCACTGGAGAATGACTGGAACCCGGCGCGGCTACGGGGCTACGCGCTGGAGAACACCTGGGACAAGGTGGCCGACGGGCTCCTCGCGCACTTCGAGGCGATCGTCAAACCTGCTCAGAAAGCGGGGGTCAGGTCTGACATTCGGACACAAGCTCAGCCGTAGTACCAGTATATTGAAGCTTACAGATAAGGCCGTGTCCATTTGTCAGACCTGACCCCGGCTGTGCCGGCATGGTAGTACCAGAACGTCGAGGCTTGCAGACAAGGCCGTGTCCATGTAACAAAAAGCCGCTGCATCAAACGACGCAGCGGCTTTTTGTTGAGCCGGTACTGCTTTGGCGCGGCATCAATGCTTCTTGCCCCCACCCGAGACCTTGTTCTCGGTTGCCCAGGCGCGGCGCTCTGCTTCCTTCTTTCCGACGCCCTTCTTCTCGTACCCTTCTTCAATATGTTTGACTTGGCGCTTCTGCTTGTCGGTGTACGACGATTTATCACCTTGCGGCATGATGATTCTCCTGTCAGCAAATGCGTTGGCCAGCCGGGATGACCGGCCACGACAGCATCAGCCTACGCCGCTGCCGGTTCGCGTTTTGTGCGCCAGACCACCGATGCGGGCACTTGCTTCAGCCAACTCAGGCCGGCGTACGCCACTCGCCATCGGGTGCATCCTCATCCAGCGCGAAGTCCCCGCGCGCCAGCGCCAGCAGCACCTCGTGCGCCGCCTGCACGTGCTCGGCCGGGACCAGAAGCCGCACGCCGCCCAGCGCGGGCGCCAGCAGCAGGTCGGTCTGCATCAGGTGCGCGTCGGCCAGCATCGCCGGGATACCCGATGCTTCCAGGCAGCCCTGCGCCAGCGTGGCGTCCACGGGAATCATGTAGCGGGCCACGACGTACAGATCGCGCTCGGGCACGGCTTCGATGTCGGGGTGGGCGGCGAGCCAGTCGTTCAGGGAGAGCGTGTGCATCCGGGTTCCTTGGCTTAGCGCAGTAGTGCGGGAAGGTGCGACAACAGGTACAGGACCACACCGATCATCCCGCCCACGATGGTGCCGTTGATGCGGATGTATTGGAGGTCCTTGCCGATATTGAGTTCGATCTGGGCCGACATTTCGCGGTCGTCCCATTGCTTGACGGTGTCGGCGATGTGGCGCGTGAGGTAGCCTGCGAATTCGGGCGCCACGCCGCGCGCGGCGGCTTCGAGATTGTCTTGCAGCGATTGGCGCAGTTGCGGATCGTCGCCCAGCGCCTTGCCGATCCAGGCGCCCATGCCGATGATGCGGCGGCGCATGCTCGAATCGTCGCTGGCCAGATCGCGCTTGAGCCACGCCTTCAGCTCGGCCCACAGCGAACCGACGTAGCCATTGAACGTGTCGTCTTCGAGCAGGTAGCGCTTGACGTCGTCGGCCCTGGCGATGAAGTCGGGGTCGGCCTTCATGCGCTCGATGAAATCGGCCACATATTCGTCGAAGCGTTCACGCAGTGGGTGCGCGGGGTCGGCCGCGACCTTGTTGAGAATACCCGAGGCCAGGCGCACGGCGATGTCGGCGCCCTTGCGGCCAATGAGTTCGGACGGCAGCATGCGTTCGACCAGCGCGTAGTCTTGCTTGAGCCAGTCGACGATGCCACCCGCGATGGCGCCCTGGGTCTCGGTATTGTCTAGCAGATGGGCGAGCTGGCGAATGCCTTCGTCGAGCAGTTGCTGGTGGCGCCGGCCGCGCGTCAGGCTCTCGAGGATGGCGCCGCCGGACTTCGACAGGTCGACGCTCCCCACCATCGTGTGCACCGCGCGTCGGATGACGTTCTGCACCGGCGCATCCTCAATAAAGTCGAGCATGAAGGTGGCGGCGCGCACCAGGTGCGCGCCCATCAGTTCGGTGTTGGCGGGCTTGGCCAGCCAGTCGGCCAGCAGTTGCACCGGGTCGTGGCGGCGGATCAGCTTGAGGATCGACTCGGTATCGAGGAATTTTTCGCGCACGAACAGCGCCAGGTTGTCGGCGATCTTGTCCTTGTTGCCGGGGATGATGGCGGTGTGGCGCGAGATGATCGGGATCGGGATGCGCCTGAACAGCGCCACCACCGCGAACCAGTCGGCCAGCGCACCGACCATCGCGGCTTCGGAAAACGCGCGCAAGAGGCCCGTCCACCAGGTCTGCGGCAGCAGCAGGCTGACCACGAACAGCACGGCTGCGCCTATAAAGAAGCTGAGGGCGATCAGTTTGGACTTGCGCAGTTCGTCGTGCTTTTGCATGCGGGGCGGCCCGGCTGTGGCGATGCTGCCATGCTAGCCGACTTTGCCCGCGCGTGACGCGCCGGCTGCCCGCGGCGCATCCTTCTTCCAGAGGAAATCAGGCGCCTTAGGCCGCCACTTCTTCCTCGCACAAGGTCAGCTTCGCGCAGCGCTGTCCGTGCAGCTGCGGCAGCAGGAGTTCGCTGCGTTCTTCCAGCAGCGCAAACACCTCGTCCTTCGACAGTACATATTGTTCCAGCAGCGTGTCCTTGAGCGACTCCATCATCAGCTTGTAGTCGCGGATCGCGTCCAGCGTGTAGCTGTACAAGGCATCGGCCTTTTCTTCCACCAGCCGCACCGTGTGCTCGCCGCCGATATCCTTCTGCAACTGGCTGTAATCGATCTTCGAGCGCGAATACATCGACAGGCGGCTCACCATCAGGTTGAGCATCTTGGTGATCTTTTCGATGTCGTTCTGGCTGCCCACCGAAATACCACGCGGGCCGTAGAACATTTCTTCGGCCGCGACGCCGCCGTACAGGCCCACCACATCGCGCTCGAGTTCTTCCAGCGTGCGCAGCGACATGTCTTCACCCGACTGCAGCACATAGCCCAGCGCGCCAATCTTCGACACTGCTTCGGTGCTGATCTTGAGCAGGTGCGAGCGTTCCTTGACTTCGGCCAGCGTCAGGCCCTGGCGCAGGAACGGGTCGATCTGCATGAAGAAGTGACCCAGCTCGTGCAACGCGATCCGCTCGCGCTGCTTGTGCTTGTCGAGCGTCGTGGCGCGGTCGGTCAGGCCGATCGTGGCGCGCTCGTACGCGCGGAACAGCAGGTTCGTGTTGATGATCGTCTTTTCCTGGATCGACAGCATGCTGGCGCGTTCGACCACGGTTTCCAGCAGCGCCGGGCTCAGGTTCTGGGTAATCTCGGCGACCTGGTCCAGGTTCAGGTCATTCCAGTCGACGAGGCCATCCTTCTTGCGCGACAGGAAGCTGCGCAGCAGTTCGCGGCGCTCGGCCTTGTTCGGCAGGCGGAAGTTGATCTTGACCGAGAAGCGGCGCAGCATCGCTTCGTCCATCTCGGTCGAGCTGTCATCGAAGTTCGAGGCGACGATCCAGATGACGCCCGCGCCCTTGTCGCTCTTCACGCCGTCCAGCAGGCCAAGCATCGTGTTGGCGGTATCGTCTTCCCATTTCTTTTCGCTGCGCCCGCGCGGCATGAAGAGGCTCTGCGCTTCGTCGAGGAAAATGATGCACTTGCCCTTGGCGCAGGCCTTGCGGTGCAGTGCGTTCAGGGCCTTGGAGCCGCCGCCGACATAGCCCGATTCGAGCGCCGAACCGGACGCCGAAATCATCGGCAGGTTCAGGCGCTTGGCCAGGTAGCCGACGAGCTTGGTCTTGCCGGTACCGGCCGGGCCGGTGAGCATCACGTTGAACGGCTTGTCGATATTGTGCGACTGGTACTCGGCGCGGTTGCGGATCATTTCTTCCAGGTGCAGCACTTCCTGCTTGATGTCTTCCATGCCGATCAGGTCATCCATGCTGCCCTTGAGCTTGTCCGGGCTGATGACCGATGCGCTCATGCCCGTGCCCGGCATGCCGAATTTGATGAGGTACAGCACCAGCAGCACGATCGCGATATTGAAGGCGTTCTGCTTGAAGAAGGCGCCGGTACGCGCCAAGGTGCTTTCGCCCTCGTCCATCACGGCTTCGTGGGCCGCGAGGAAGTCGTCCTTGGCGATCGAATACGGAATCGCGTTCTTGAGCAGCACTTCGCGCTCGAGCGACAGGTGCGAGGTACTCGGCACCTTGACCACGTTCAGCGCTGCCGAATCCTTGAACTTGTAGATATAACGCGGCGCTTCGGACAGCGGTTTGGCAATCAAGAGGTATTCCAGGCGGGCTTTCTGACTGGCCAGTGCGGTAATCTCGGCGATGTTCTGCGAATGGACCACCGGGCGCGCGTCCTGCGGCACATTGGATTTGAAGATCGCCAGCGTCACCAGCATGCCCATCAGGATGACGGCGAGGATGCGGACGTAGACGTTCTTGAATGCAATCTGAAGACGGGAAAAATTGGGCATAAGGTGTACTCGTCGAAAATGCGTACAGCAAAGAGAGACTGGGGTGCCATGCCACCGGTAACCGTGGCCGGCGTCGGCAGTGGGCCGACGAATTCGAGGTAATGAAGCTTGCTTTTTAATGCTTTGCGGCAAGGGAGTAAGAAGACTATACCTTCAAAAAAAACCGCCGGGAATACCAAAAAGTCAAAAACGGACGCGATTTAAGTCGAATGAAAGTCTTGATAAGAGAATTGATTATCCGACTGACAGCATTCGTGATGAGTCTGTCAAATAAATCGAACATTCTTGCGAGAACGGCATGATGAAATGCCTAAAGAATGAAAATCTGTATTGCTGAGCGCTGCATATTTACCACAGTCAACTTTTTCGGAATGCATGCAATATGACGCTATCGGTATATAAAGTGATGGCTATTTCTGCAACTGCTCCGGCAAAGGCGTGCAGGCTCGCGCCGATTGAACAACCAATCGGGCGAAAATCGGGGGCGAATCGGGGGGAAGAATCAGGCACTGAAATTGATGCCATCAAAAGGCAGCAAATGTTTATTGAGACAGGCGTCGGTTAATCGGCGCCAGCGCAGCACAGGCCATGCAACTTGATCATCGTATTCCAGTTGCGCGACGTGGCGCCATCGCCCAGCCGTTTGCCGAGCGCTGCCGCAACTGCGCTGTCGAGCAAGCCTTGCGGACACCAGACGTAGACAGCGTGACGCCCGAGCGCCACCGTTTCGGGCGCCCAGTTTTGGCCGCACAGGTCGGCCGCCAGCGCGCGTTGCGGCTCGCCTGCCAGCAGGAAGACGAACAGGCGCGCGTGGTCGGTGGCCACGTGCAGCAAGGGATTGTCGTCAATGATCTCGGCCACTTTATCGCTTGCAAAGACGAACACGCGCGCACTGACACCCAGATGCAGGGCAATGGCCGCTTCGATCTCTTGCGCCGCATCGCCCGGCGGGACCACGGCGTCGAACACGATATTGCCGCTATTGAGCAGACTGCGCACGCCCGTATGGCCGAGGTCTTCGACCAGTTTGCGTAGGTCCGCCATGGCAATGCGTTTGGCACGGCCGACATTCACGCCGCGCAGCAGGGCAATGTAGCGCGACTGCGGCGTGGTGTCGGCCCTCATGCTATTGCAACCCTTCCTGGCGCAACGCTTCCTGCACCGCAGGCAACGCCTTGATGCGCGCATGATAAGCCTGCAGTGCCGGCCAGTTATCCAGCGAGAAGCTGGTGAATCCCACCCAGTTCAACACGGTAAACAAGTAGGCATCGGCCACGGTGAAGTCGTCGCCCATCAGGTAGCCCTCGTCAGCGATCTTGCCCGCCACATAGGTCAGTGGCGCGGCCAGCGCAGCCCAGGCAGTTTCCTTGGCTTCGCCCGACGCGCCCGGTGCAAAGATAGGCGAAAAGCGCTTGTGCAGCTCGGCCGATGTCCACGCCAGCCATTCCATCGATTCGTAGCGTTCAAATGTGCCGGGTGCAGGTGCCAGCGCGCCTGCCGGAGCTTGGTCTGCCACGTATTGCAAGATGACCTGGCTCTCGGTGAGCAGGTGACCATCTTCCAGCGACAGCGCTGGCACATAGCCCTTGGGATTGATGGCCCGGAAATCTTCGCCGGCTTCGGTCAGCTTGGTGCGCAGGTTGACGCGCTCGCTGTCGAACGGCAGGCCGGAGGCGATCAGGGCGATACGGGGCGCAAGCGAGCAGGCGCCGGGACTGAAGTAGAGTTTCACGGGGTTCCTGAAAATAATGATGGATGGCAAAAGCCTACAGCATTTTGGCACCGCCCTCCAGCCACAAGTCGTGCGGCATGAATGCGACATATTGCGTCGCCGCCGTGATCGGCCTGCACACCGGTGATACCATCTCCTGAGTATTGAATGGAGGAAACTATGAGCGACGATCACGAGCTGGTCCCGGTGACCAGCGCCCTGCCGGGCATGGTGCTGTCGGACGAATTGCTCGACAGCCACGGCCTGGTATTGCTGGCCAAAGGCACGGTCTTGAGCGAGGCAATCATCGCGTCGTTTGCGCGCCATCAGATCGACGTGGTGCCGGTGGCGCGCGTCGAAGCGCACCGCGCGCCGGATGCGACTGCGGTGCAAGCGCGGCTCGAGATCCTGTTCCGCCGCCACGACCGCGACGACGACAACGACTGGGCCGGCAACCTGCTGCGCCGTTACGTCGAGGATTACCGGCTCGAACGGCAGGTGGCGCCATGACCCTCGATGAATTGACGGCCGGCCTGGAAGACCTGCCCTCGCTGCCGGCCGTCGTGATGGAGCTGCTAGGCAGTATCGACCAGGAAGATGCCGATCTGACCTTGCTGGCGAAAAAGGTCGCGCTCGATCAGGCACTGACTGCCAAGACACTGCGCCTGGCCAATTCGTCGACCTTCGGCCTGCAGGTCAAGGTCACGACGATCCAGCAGGCATTGACCTTCCTGGGCGTGCAAGCCACGCGCAACCTGATCATGGCGGCATCGATCACCGGCTGCTTTCCCAGCGGCCGCTGCCCGGCGTTCAATGACAAGGCCTTCTGGCGCTTGTCGATCGCCACCGCCGCCTGCGCGCGGGTGCTGGCGCGGCACATGCACTTCAATCCCGACGTGGCGTTCACGGCCGGCTTGCTGCACGGGATCGGCCGCCTGGTGCTGGTGACGCGTTACCCGGAACAATACGACGCCGTCCTGCGCGAATGCGAGCGCGTCGATGGCGATCTGCTCGAGACGGAGCGCGCCATGCTGGGTGTCGACCACGTATTGGCAGGCCGGGCGCTGGCCGAGCACTGGCAATTTTCGGACACGCTGCGCCAGGCCATCGCGTTTCATGTTCAGCCGGAGATGCCGGGCGCGGGTTTCCTGGCCACCATCGTGCATGTGGCAAGCGCGGTCGCGCATGCGCTTGATCTGGCGGGCTATGCGCGCGAAGTGGTGCCGACGGTGTCGAGTGTCGCCTGGACGGCGCTGGGATTATCCGAGGAAGCGTGGTTGCAGGTGTTCCGCGAGACGGAGCTGCAATTTGAAGAGATGACCGCCATCCTGTTGGCGTAGGCCGCAGGACGGAATCAGGTAGTACGGAGAAAACTGCTGTGCGGCGCCACTCAGGCAGCGCCGCGGCACGCCAACAACGAAGGCATGACAGACACATCTGCCATGCCCACGATTTCAGTGCGCATAATTACCGGTTTTTGGCGTCACGTCGCCCGACTGGTTTGCCTGACCCTGTGCTGGCTGACCAGCCTGCTGGGCTGCTGCGGCAGCGGCTGCTGCTGCTTTTTCTTCTGGCTTCGGACGGCCTTGTGCATCCGACAGACGGTACTTGGTGCGGCGATCGCCCATCAGGTCACGCAGGTCACGGATGCTCATGCCCGTCACTTCGTGCATGCGGATCAGCAGCGACGCGCCAACCGGCAGACGATGGTGACGAATCTTGCTGATCACGGGCGGCGCCACCTCGAGCATGCGCGACAGCGCTGCGTCGTTCTTCAGCTGCATCTTGCCCAGTAAAATATCGAGCAGATGGTTCGGGTTGTAACTCTCTTGCGACGACAGAGCGTGATGTTGTTGTGCCATGATATTACCTCACGAGTTGGTTAAAATAGTTCCCTTGTGAACCTTAGTAGAAGACAACATGTCTTCCACTTAAGTTCCCGGAACGTGTTCAGGAATTAAACAGGGCGAATCTGAGTAGTTCCTTAAGAATTCCGGTCTTGCCGTGCACTACGTCGTTTCTGCATGCGCACTTGTCTTTCAAACAAATTATGGCGGCGCGCGCCGGACCGAGGCCGACCCTGCGCACGTGACTCCTTGTCAGAAATCAAGCTAACGTATGGAAAGCTTGTCACGTTTGCATTTCAGCACATGGGGCCACATTGTGGCGCACGCAAGAGATTTCCCTGATAAATTTTTCCAATCAGAATGATCACGGAACTCTTTGATTTACATAGAGAAATACTTGGTGCATACGATGCCATAGCGCGGCGAAAATAAAGTATGTTCGCTAGCGGACATTTAACATTGTAAATAAAAAGATAATTACTTTAAGTAAAGAAACTAAGAATTCCTTTTGGAATGATTTGTCCTGTCCTGCCCGTGTTTTTATCGGGTCAATACCGAATTACGGTAAACTGATTCCCCTGCCTTGTCGGCACAGCAATTCGTCCCCAACTACCCTCTCCATGCAGAAAAAAGTCTTTATCAAAACCTTCGGTTGCCAGATGAACGAGTACGACTCGGACAAGATGGTCGATGTCCTTGGCGCCTCGGATGGGTTGGTACGCACCGACAAGCCGGAAGACGCAGACGTCATCCTGCTCAACACATGCTCGATCCGCGAAAAGGCGCAAGAGAAAGTGTTCTCCGATCTTGGCCGCCTGCGTGAACTCAAGCGCAACAAGCCGGACCTCGTCATCGGCGTGGGCGGCTGCGTTGCTTCGCAAGAAGGCCAGGCCATCATCAAGCGCGCGCCGTTCGTCGATGTCGTGTTCGGCCCGCAAACGCTGCATCGCCTGCCCAAGCTGATCAGCGACCGGCGCGCGTCCGGCGTGGCCCAGGTCGACATCGCCTTCCCCGAGATCGAAAAGTTCGATCACCTGCCGCCGGCCAAGGTCGACGGCCCGGTGGCGTACGTGTCGATCATGGAAGGTTGCAGCAAGTACTGCAGCTACTGCGTCGTCCCGTACACCCGCGGCGAAGAAGTCTCGCGCCGCTTCGAGGACGTGTTGACCGAGGTGGCGGGCCTGGCCGCGCAAGGCGTCAAGGAAATCATGCTGCTGGGCCAGAACGTGAATGCGTTCCGAGGCACCATGGAAAGCGGCGAGATCGCCGACTTCGCGCTGCTGCTCGAATACATCGCCGAGATCCCCGGCGTCGAGCGCCTGCGCTTCGTGACCAGCCACCCGAAGGAATTCAGCCAGCGCCTGATCGACGCCTACGCCAAGATCCCGCAACTGGTGAACCACCTGTACCTGCCCGTGCAACATGGCTCGGACCGTATCCTGTCGGCCATGAAGCGCGGCTATACGGGTCTCGAGTACAAATCGATCATCCGCCGCATCCGCGCGGTGCGTCCGGACATCACATTCTCGTCCGACTTCATCGTGGGCTTTCCCGGCGAGACCGAGGCCGACTTCGAAGCGATGATGAAACTGGTGGCCGACGTCAATTTCGACAACAGCTTCAGCTTCATCTTCAGCAAGCGCCCCGGCACGCCGGCCGCGAACCTCGACGACGACACGCCGCACGAGGTCAAGCTGGCGCGCCTGCAGCGCCTGCAAGCCCTGATCGACGCCAACACCCGCAAGCACAGCGCCGCCATGGTTGGCACCGTGCAGCGCGTGCTGGTCGAAGGGTATGCCAAGAAAGATGTAACCCAGCTCCAGGGCCGCGCCGAGAATAACCGCGTGGTTCTGTTCCCCGTGGATGCAGCGGGTGTCCAGCTCATCGGCCAACTGGTCGATGTGCGCATCAGCGCCAGCCACGATTATTATTTGCGCGGCGAACTCGTCGCCAACCTTGATACGATTGCCATCGCCAGTTGAAAACACAGCCAACCCAGCCCTCGTACTTCATTCCTGAGCCGCTCGACAACACGCGGCTTGCCCACCTGTGCGGTCCACTCGATGAAAACCTGCGCCAGATTTCGGCCGCGCTCGACGTGACCGTATTCCGCCGTGGCGAGAAATTCATCGTCACCGGCGACAATGCCGAGCGTGCCGTCGAATTGCTCGAACGCTTCTACGCGGTCGCCAACAAGGTCGTGCCGATCGAAGAAGTGCAACTGGCCCTGGTCGAGCAGCGCGCCGGCATCAAGCCGCGCAGCCTCGAGGCGCCCGGCGGCGAGCCGCGCGCCATCAAGGGCGTCAAAGCGGTCAAGGCCGTGCCCGACGTGGCGCAGGCCGACGCGCAGGACGACGTTGCCCCGAACGACGTCGACAGCCCGGCCCTGAGAACCCGCCGCAGCGACCTGCGCGGGCGCACGCCGCACCAGATCCAGTACCTCAACGATGTGCTGAACCACGACATCGCCTTCGGTGTGGGCCCGGCCGGTACCGGCAAGACCTACCTGGCCGTGGCCTGCGCGGTGGACGCGCTCGAACGCGACGCCGTCAAGCGCATCATCCTGACCCGCCCTGCAGTCGAGGCCGGCGAGCGCCTGGGCTTCCTGCCGGGCGATCTGGCGCAAAAAGTCGACCCGTACCTGCGTCCGCTGTACGACGCGCTGTACGATCTGCTCGGCTTCGACCGCACGCAAAAGCTGTTCGAAAAGCAGATCATCGAGATCGCCCCGCTGGCCTACATGCGCGGGCGCACGCTGAACCACGCGTTCGTCATCCTCGATGAGGCGCAGAACACGACCGTCGAGCAGATGAAGATGTTCCTGACCCGCATCGGCTTTGGCAGCAAGGCCGTGATCACGGGCGACGTGACCCAGGTCGACCTGCACAAGAACCAGCGCAGCGGTCTGGTCGACGCCATGCACGTGCTCAGGGATGTGCGCGGCATCGCCTTTTCCCAGTTCTCGAGCGTGGACGTCGTGCGCCACCCGTTGGTCGGGCGCATCATCGATGCCTACGAATCCGACAATTCGGTGCAGGAACTGGCCGATCTCCCCAAACCGATCCCGGTGAAAAATGCAAGAAAAAAAACATCCGCTTGAACTTGAGGTGCAGTTCGCCGACCCGCGCCTGGAAAGCCTGCTGCCCGAGGCCACCCTGCGCACCTGGGTCGAGGCTGCCCTGCTCGGCCCGGCCGAACTGACGATCCGGTTTGTCGATGCGGCCGAAGGCCAGGCGCTGAACCTGGCCTATCGGGGCAAGGACTACGCGACCAACGTCCTCACCTTCGCTTATAACGAAGATGAAGACCTGGCCGAGGACGATCCGATCAAGGCCGACATCGTCCTGTGCACCGACGTGTTGCAGCGCGAAGCCGACGAGCAAAAGAAAACCGTCGAAGAACACACGGCGCACCTGGTCGTGCACGGCGTGCTGCACGCGCAGGGCTGGGACCACGACAACGATGACGATGCCGAAGAAATGGAACAGTTCGAGCGCGACATCATGGAAGTGCTGGGGTTCCCCGATCCGTATGCGGACTGAGTGAAGACAGCTTGACCTGAACGGCGGCGCGCCCGCCGCTCAGGCCGCACGCCTGCATCAAAAACAGGCAATGTGCCTTTTGGTGTATCCTACGCCCATCGCAACAACGGCTTCTCGCCAACTATGCCCGAGTATCCCAGTGACGTCCGTCCGGACGCCAAACCCCATCGGTCCCTGCTGGAAAGGTTGACCGCATTCATCTCCCCCGAGCCTGAAAACCGCGCAGAGCTGCTTGAAGTGCTGCACGACGCCCATGAACGCAACCTTCTCGATGCCGACGCCCTGTCGATGATCGAAGGCGTGTTCCAGGTGTCCGACCTGTCCGCGCGCGACATCATGGTGCCCCGTTCCCAGATGGACGTGATCGATATCACGAAGCCCATCGAAGAGTGGATGCCCTACGTGCTCGAAACCGCCCACTCCCGCTTCCCGGCCATCGAAGGCGAACGCGACAAGGTCGTGGGTATCCTGCTGGCCAAGGATTTGCTGCGCTATTACGCCGAAGAATCGTTCGACGTGCGCACCAAACTGCGCCCGGCCGTATTCATTCCCGAATCGAAACGCCTGAACGTGTTGCTGCGCGACTTCCGCGCCAACCACAATCACATGGCAATCGTGGTCGACGAGTATTCCGGCGTGGCCGGCCTGATCACGATTGAAGACGTGCTCGAGCAGATCGTCGGCGACATCGAAGACGAATACGATTTCGACGAAGAAGAAGACAATGTGATCTCGATCCGCGAAGGCCAGCTTGGCCCGCGCTGGCGCGTCAAGGCACTCACCGAGATCGAACAGTTCAACGACGAAGTCGGCACCAACCTGCCGGACGACGACGTCGACACCGTCGGCGGTCTGGTCGCCAGCCACCTCGGCCATATGCCGCACAAGGGTGAAGTGGTCGATCTGCACGGTGTGCGCTTCGAAGTGCTGCGCGCCGACGCGCGTCAGATCCACGTCCTGCTGGTCGAAAAACTGCCATTGGCGGACGACGAACACGACTGATGCTGCGTCGCCGTACCTCCCCAGCCGCAGCGCCGGTCCCGGCGCTGCGCGCCAACAAGCCCTCGGCCCTGCTGTTGCTGGGCGCAGCACTCGCCGGCGCCTCGTCCCTGTTGTCATTCCAGCCCGTGGGCTGGTGGCCGCTGCAATTTTTGTCCCTCGCCTGGCTGTTCTACCAGGTCGGCATGAGCCCGTCCGTCAAGCGCGCCACGCTGATCGGCTGGGCCTTCGGCTTCGGCTGGACGCTGGCTGGCGTGCACTGGCTGTATGTCTTCATGACCGATTTCGCCCACTTGCCGGCCGTGCTGGCGGTGGTGGGCTTGACGCTGCTGTGCCTGTACATGGGCCTGTGGGGCGCCTTCACGGCGGGCGTGGCGACCTGGCTGCGTCGCCGCTGGTCGCTGCCGGTGGCCGCGTTCCTGCTGCTGGTGCTGCCCGTGACCTGGGGCGTGTCGGAATGGCTGCGCGGCTGGATATTCACCGGTTTTCCATGGGCCTCGTCCGGCTACGCACATGATCTCGCGCCGCTGGCTGGTTACGCGCCGCTGATCGGCGTGTACGGCATCGGTATCGTCGTGGGCGTCATCGCCGGGTGCCTCGCCATGCTGACGCAGCGTGCGCGCTGGCCAGCAATGGGCCTGATGGCCGCTCTGCTGCTGACCGGTGCAGGTCTGCGCACTGTCGAATGGACGCAGGATGTCGGCCAGCCGATCAGCGTGCGCCTGTTGCAAGGCAATATCGCGCAAGACCGCAAGTTCGACGCCGAATTCCTGAACAGTATCCTCACGCGTTATCAGGGCCTGATCACTACGGCACCGGCCGACCTGATCGCCACGCCCGAAACGGCGATCCCGACCTTCCCGCAACACCTGCCCGACGGATACTTGGCGGGTCTGCAGCGCTACGCCACCACCAGCGGCAGCACGCTGGCCATCGGCATGCCGCTGCTGGACGGCCCGGGCAAGTATGGCAACAGCCTGGTCACGCTGACGCCGCAGCCCCAGGCCACCGTGTACCGCTACGACAAGGCGCACCTGGTGCCGTTCGGCGAATTCATCCCGCCGGGTTTCCGTTGGGTGACGGACATGCTCGACATTCCGCTGAATGACGCCACCCGTGGCGCCGCGCTGCAGGCGCCGTTCGCCGTCAAGGACCAGCTGGTGCTGCCGAATATCTGCTACGAAGACGTGTTCGGCGAAGAAATCGCCTACCAGCTGCGCAACGCGCCGCAACCGGCGACGCTGATGCTGAACGTGTCGAACCTGTCGTGGTACGGCCAGTCGGTGGCGATCCCGCAGCACCTGCAGATTTCGCGCATGCGCACGCTGGAAACGGGCCGCCCGATGCTACGCGCGACCAATGACGGCGCCACCGCCATCATCGACCGCCGCGGCAATCTGACGCACGCACTGCCGTTCTACACCGACGGCGTGCTGGCCGCCACCGTGCGCGGCGCGACCGGCATGACGCCGTTCATTCGCCTGGGGAGCGCGTCGTTCCTGCTGCTGGGGGCATGCATGCTGCTTGGCGCCTGGTTTGCCGGGCGGCGTCGCATGGGGCGGACGGCTTCGTGAACATCTGCGTTTTGTTGACGTTAGTGATCACCGCGACAACGTAGGGTGGATGGCTCTGCCATCCACGCGGTGATGGTTAAACGTCGATCCAAAGCAGACGACATCGAAGGCGGCTTCGTCAACCCATGCGTTTTGTTGACGTTATCGATCACCGCGTGGACGGCGTAGCCGTCCACCCTACCAGAGGGTACGAAAACCCAATATGGACGGCATCGCCGACCACCCCAACCCAAATCCCTTCCCAGAGGGTACGAAAAATTCAGTAGAATTGGCCATTTGGCAAACATACCGCGTTCACGGTCCACGGGCCGCGTTCCACTCGACATGCTCACATTCCAGCAAATCATCCTCACCCTGCAGTCCTACTGGGACAAACAGGGTTGCGCACTGCTCCAGCCCTACGACATGGAAGTCGGCGCCGGCACCTTCCACACCGGTACCTTCCTGCGCGCGATCGGCCCGGAGCCTTGGCGCGCCGCCTATGTGCAGCCATCGCGCCGTCCGAAGGATGGGCGCTACGGCGAGAATCCGAACCGCCTGCAGCACTATTACCAGTTCCAGGTTGCGCTCAAACCCGCGCCCGAAAATATCCTCGACCTGTATCTCGGTTCGCTCGAGGCACTGGGCCTGGACCTGAAAAAGAACGACGTGCGCTTTGTCGAGGATGACTGGGAAAGCCCGACGCTGGGCGCCTGGGGTCTGGGCTGGGAAGTCTGGCTCAACGGGATGGAAGTCACGCAGTTCACCTACTTCCAGCAAGTGGGCGGCCTTGATTGCAAGCCGGTGCTGGGCGAGATCACGTACGGCATCGAGCGCCTGGCCATGTACCTGCAGGGCGTCGAGAACGTGTACGACCTGGTCTGGACCGAGTGGCAGGAAGACGGCAAGACCAAGTCCCTGAGCTACGGCGACGTGTTCCACCAGAACGAGGTCGAGCAGTCGACCTACAACTTCGAACACTCCAATACCGAGATGCTGTTCCAGGCGTTTGCGAACCACGAATCGGAAGCCAAGCGCCTGGTCGAACTGGCGCTCACGCTGCCGGCCTACGAGCAGATCATGAAGGCCTCGCACAGCTTCAACCTGCTGGACGCGCGCGGCGCCATTTCCGTGACCGAGCGCGCCGCCTACATCGGCCGCGTGCGCACGCTGTCGCGTCTGGTGGCGCAAGCCTATTACGACTCGCGCGAAAAGCTGGGCTTCCCCATGGCCCCCAAAGCTGACGTCACCGCTGCTTGATAAGAACAGAACAGACCATGAACCAAACACTCCTCGTCGAACTGCAGACCGAAGAACTGCCGCCGAAGGCGCTCGTCAAGCTGGGCGCCGCCTTTGCCGCCGGCATCGCGAATGGCCTGAAAGCGCGCGACTTCCTCGAAGCCGACAGCGTCGTCACCACGTACGCCACGCCGCGCCGCCTGGCCGTCTCGATCACCAATGTGCGCGATACGTCGCCTGACAAAGCGATCCGTGAAAAAGTGCTGCCGGTGACGGTGGCGCTGGACAAGGAAGGCAACCCAAGTGCGCCGCTGGCCAAGAAACTGGCCGCACTGGGCTTTCCCGACCTGACGATCGACCAGCTCGAACGCGCCCCGGACGGCAAGACCGAAAGCTTCTTCTACACCTACACCGCCGCCGGCAGTGCGCTCACCGGCGCGCTGCAGGACGTGCTGCAGGACGCAGTGAACAAGCTGCCGATCCCGAAGCTCATGAGCTACCAGCGTCCGAACGGCGACACCGTGCAGTTCGTGCGCCCGGTGCACCGCCTGCTCGCGCTGCACGGCGAGCAGGTACTGCCACTGACGCTGCTTGGCTTGACGGCTGGCCGCGAGACCGCCGGCCACCGCTTCCTGTCGCATGGCGGCGCGATCACGATTGCGCATGCCGATCAGTACGCGAACACGCTGGAAACCGAGGGCAAGGTCATCACGTCGCCGCAGGCGCGCAAGGACAGCATCCGCGCGCAGCTGCTCGAACAAGCCGGCGCCGACCAGGTCCTGATGCCCGAGTCGCTGCTCGATGAAGTCGCGGCGCTGGTCGAATGGCCGGTCGTCTACGAATGCCGCTTCGAAGAAGAATTTCTGGCCGTGCCGCAGGAATGCCTGATCCTGACGATGCAGACGAACCAGAAATACTTCGCGCTGACCGATGCCGACGGCAAGCTGCGTTCGCGCTTTCTGATCGTGTCGAACATCGCGACCGACGACCCGTCCGCGATCGTCGGCGGCAACGAGCGCGTCGTGCGCCCGCGCCTGTCGGACGCCAAGTTCTTCTTCGAGCAGGATAAAAAGAAGACGCTCGAGTCGCGCCTGCCTGCGCTCAGCAACGTCGTGTACCACAACAAACTGGGCTCGCAGGCCGAACGCAGCGAGCGCGTGACCAAGCTGGCCATGTACATCGCCACGCGCCTGGGCTTTGACGCGTCGCTCGCCGAACGCGGCGCGCGCCTGTCGAAGGCCGACCTGCTCACCGACATGGTCGGCGAATTCCCGGAACTGCAAGGCATCATGGGCACGTACTACGCGCGCCACGATGGCGAGCACGATGAAGTGGCGCGCGCGGCGTCCGAGCACTACCAGCCGCGCTTTGCCGGCGACACCCTGCCAACCACCGATACCGGCCTGGCCGTCGCACTGGCCGACAAGCTCGAAACGCTGGTGGGCATCTGGGCCATCGGCCTGCAGCCAACGGGCGAAAAAGACCCGTTCGCGCTGCGCCGCCACGCGCTGGGCATCATGCGCATGCTGGTCGAAAAGCGCCTGCCGCTCGAACTGTCCGACATGCTGCGCGATGCGGTCACGACGTTTGCCGACCAGCCGGCGTTCAAGGATCCGAGTGCGGAAGTCACGGCCTTCATGCTCGACCGCCTGCGCGGCCTGCTGCGCGACCGCGGCTTCTCGCCGAACGAAGTCGAAGCCGTGCTGGCCCAGAACCCGGACCGCGTCGACGACGTCGTGCAGCGCCTGGAAGCCGTGCAGGCTTTCGCCGCACTGCCCGAAGCCGCCTCGCTCGCCGCCGCCAACAAGCGCATCACCAACATCCTCAAGAAGAACGAGGAAGCACTGGCGCAAGCCGGCGCGGTCGATCCGGCCCTGCTGCAGGACCAGGCCGAGAAAGACCTGGCTGCTGCCGTCACGCGCGTGCAGCCGGCCGTCGATGCGGCGTTTGCCGCAGGCGACTTTGCCGGCACGCTCAAGACGCTGGCCGAGCTGCGCGAGCCGGTCGACGCGTTCTTCAACGACGTGATGGTGATGGCCGACGACATTGCGCTGCGCAACAACCGCCTGGCGTTGCTGGCGTCGTTGCACGGCATGATGAACCGCGTGGCCGACATCTCGAAGCTGGCAACGTAAGCACCGCATGCAGGCATCCCCGATGAAACTCATCATTCTCGACCGGGACGGCGTGATCAACCACGACTCGCCCGACTTCATCAAGTCGCCGGCCGAGTGGATCCCGATCCCCGGCTCGCTCGAGGCCATTGCCCGCCTGAACCAGGCGGGCTATCGGGTGGTGCTGGCGACGAACCAGTCGGGCATTGCGCGCGGCCTGTTCGACATCGCCACGCTCAACGCCATCCACGCCAAGATGCATGCGGCCGCGCAGCTGGTGGGCGCCGACATCGACGCCATCTTCTTTTGCCCGCACGCGGCGCTCGACGCCTGCGACTGCCGCAAGCCCAAGTCGGGCATGTTCGAAGAAATCGGCAAGCGCTTCAAGATCAACCTGAAAGGCGTGCCCACGGTGGGCGACTCGCTGCGCGACCTGCAGGCGGGCTTCAACCGTGGCTGCACGCCCTACCTGGTCCTGACCGGCAAGGGCGAGCGCACGCAGATGACAGGCGGCCTGCCGCCCGGCACGAAGGTGTATCCGGATCTGGCCGCGATGGTCAGCGCCCTGCTCAAGCCCGCCGGCGCCACTGGTGCTGGCGCTGCCCAGGCGTCATAATCAATACAACACCACGATAAGAATAACCAGATCGTTTTGTCCGGAGTCCCTTTGCGTAATTTCAGTCTGTTTCTGCGTTCCCTGCTGTTCACGGTCGTCATGATGGTGGCGACGATCATCTGGGCTTCACTGTGCTTCCTCGCAGCCCCCCTGCCCTACAACCAGCGCTTCTGGTTCACCTCGCGCTGGAACGTCTTCATCATCTGGTGCGCGCGCGTCATCTGCGGCATCCGCTACGAATTCAAGGGCTACGACAATCTGCCCGACGCGCCGGCCATCGTGCTCTCGAAGCACCAGTCGGCATGGGAAACGATTTTTTTGCTGCCGAACCTGACGCGTCCCCTGGTCTACGTCTTCAAGAAGGAAATCCTGTACATCCCGTTCTTCGGCTGGGCCATGGGTTTGCTGCGCATGATCCCGATCGACCGCAAGCAGGGCAAGAACGCGTTTTCGCACGTGGTGCGCCACGGTAAACGCCGCCTGGCCGATGGCCAGTGGATTATCATGTTCCCCGAAGGTACCCGCATCCCGGTGGGCCGCAAGGGCAAGTACAAGAGCGGCGGCGCGCGCCTGGCGGTCGAGACCCAGGCAGTGGTGGTGCCGATCGCGCACAATTCGGGCGAGTGCTGGCCCAAGAATTCGTTCATCAAACGGCCCGGAACGATCACGGTATCGGTCGGCAAACCGATATCGCCGCAAGGCCATACCCCTGACAGCCTGATGCAAGAGGTAGAAAATTGGATAGAATCGGAAATGCGCGTCATTTCGCCCCACGCCTACAAAGGTGGTTGAGCGACGTTAGCACCCAGATCAGGAATTCGCGTCCGCAGCAAACGGCGGCGTCGTCGAAGATCGACGGCGACCAGCTCGAGCTGTTTGCACAGGAATTCTTTGCGGCGCTCAAGCCTTCCGACAGGCCGGCGCCGCCGTCCCAGCCATTGTTCAAGGCGCCGCCGGCGCCGCCCCGCACCAGGCTTCCTTCGCCGCCCGTCGGCCCGCAAGACCCTCCCCTCAAACGCATCGCGCTCGGCCAGCACTACGTCGACTACGCGCTGCGCCGCTCGTCGCGCCGCTCGATCGGCTTCATGATCGACGACGACGGCCTGCGCGTGACCGCGCCGCGCCGCGTGACGCAGGACGACATCGAGAACGCGCTGCGCGCCAAGAGCCGCTGGATCATCACCAAGCTGCTCGAACGGGGCGAGCGGCGCGAACTGCGCCAGCAACGCGCGCCGGTCGTGTGGGTCGATGGCGCCCTGCTGCCGTTCATGGGTGGCGAAATCACGCTGCGGCTCGAACCGGCCACGCGCAGTCATTGCCGGTTTGATGAGGCCACGCGCGAGCTGGCGATCGGCGTGGTGCCAGGGCTGGCCGAGTGGCAGCTCAAGGAACGGGTCAAGCTGTGGTTCCAGGCCGAGGCCAAGCGGGTGTTCACCGAGCGCCTTGACCATTACGCGCCGCGCCTGAACGTGCGCTACAAGACCTGCACGCTGTCGTCGGCCAGCTCACGCTGGGGTTCGTGCACGGTGGGCGGGAGTATTCGCCTGAACTGGCGCCTGATCCACTATCCGCTGGCGCTGATCGATTACGTGGTCGCGCACGAACTGGCGCACCTGCGCGAGATGAACCACAGCCCGGCGTTCTGGGCGACGGTCGCCGAGGTGTATCCGGATTACGATGGGGCGCGCCTGGCGCTGCGCAAGCAGTCGCACCAGATGCCGGTATTGTTTGACGAATAGGCGGGGAAGCAGGCAGGCCGCTGGCCTGCCGGATGCATGCCGGTCAGTGCAGGCTCAATGCATGGCGCGCGGCCGCCAGATCGCGCATGGTAGCGGTCTGTTGCTGCGACAGGCAGCGAAACGGGATCGGCAGCGTGCCCCGCTTGAGCACCATCATGAAGCCGCGCGAATAGGTGCGCACGGCGGCCACGTCGGCCCATTCGATCAGCGTGACGCCACCACTGGTGCGCACGATGCCGTGGGCGTCGATGGTAAATTCATAGGTGCGGCGCCCGCGTCCGAGCAGCACGAAGTTCAGCCCCGCGCTCAGCGTGCTGCGCAGGCGCAGCAGAAAGCTGGCAGGCCAGCGCACGCGCCGGCGACGGATCAGGAAGCCCCCGTGCTGCCACATGAAGCTGACGTATTCGCTCAGCGAATAGCGGACGAAAAAATGCAATGCATCGAGCGGCAGCACGCTTGCCGCTTGCTGCTTTGCCGGTGCGTGGTCGACCAGGCCTGAGCCCAGGATCGTTCCCAGCGTGTCGACTACCCCTTCCTGGACCCGAAGAGACACTGGCTCTCCATCACTGCCCGGTGTCGCGCGATTCAATGACAACATGGCGCATCCCCTATAGTTTTGTAGCGTGCAGATGGGAATGGTAACAAAACCTACCCAATAAGCCGTTGCACGAGTTCAACAGTGCGCAGGGTCGCGCCGCGGTGGCGGCCGGCAAACGCCAGTGCCCTGGCGCCCATCGCCGCGCGCGCCGCATCGTCACGCAGCAGCTGCGCGGCTTCCCTGACGAGCGCGTCGGCGTTCGGCACGCGCAAGGCGGCGCCGTCATCGACCGCGTCGATCGTCGCGTCCAGAAAGTTGAACGTGTGTTCGCCCACCAGCACCGGCTTGCCCAGTGCGCAGGCTTCGATCAGGTTCTGGCCGCCCAGCGGCAGCAGGCTGCCGCCGATGTAGGCGCAGTCGCAGGCGGCGTAGTAGGCGAACATTTCGCCCATCGAGTCGCCCAGCAGCACGTCCGCATCAATCGCGGCGCCGGTGGTGTCAGCATCCAGCTGCGACCGGCGCGCAAGCGTCAAACCGCCTGCCTCCACCAGCTTCGCCACCTCGTCAAAGCGCTGCGGATGGCGTGGCACCAGCAACAGCAATGCGTGCTGCGGCTTGTCGCGGTTCTGCCGCCAAGCGTCCAGGATCAGGGCTTCTTCGCCTTCGCGCGTGCTCGCGCACAGGAACACCGGCCGGTGCGCCGCGCCATCGATGCGCGTGCGCAGCCAGGCGCCCTTCTCCAGCGCGCTCGGTGGCGGCACGATGTCGAACTTGACGCTGCCGGTAACGACGACGTTCGGCGCCCCCAGCGACGCAATGCGCGCCGCATCGGCGTCGGTCTGCGCCGCCACCAGCGTGAACGAGCGCGCGGCTTCCAGCATCACGGCGCCGGTCTTGCGGCCCCGTTTGAGCGAGCGTTCGGACAGGCGTGCATTGGCCAGCACGATCGGCACGTTTTGCCGCGTGCACGCGTGGATCAGATTCGGCCAGACCTCGGTCTCCATCAGGATGACGGCGCGCGGACGATGGCGGCGCAGGAAGCGCGTCGTCATCCATCCCGTGTCGTATGGCAGGTAGGCCTGCACGACACGCTCGCCGTGGCGCGCAAACAGGTCGCGCCCGGTGGCGCGGCCGGTCGGCGTCATGTGGGTCAGCAGGATGCGGCACTCGGGATACGCCAGCAGCAGCGCATCGATCAGCGGCTCGCTGGCGCGCGTCTCGCCCACCGACACCGCATGCACCATGATCGTGGGCCGCTCGCCTGCCGCAGGGCCGCCAAGGGACAGGCGTTCATCCCAATGCGCGCGGTAGCCCGGCTCCTTGCGCCCGCGCCACCACAGCCGGCCCAGCACGGCCGGCATGGCCAGCCACCAGAGGCTTGAGTACAGCGTGCGGTTCATGTCATGCCGGCGCCAGCAGGCGCCGTGCTGCTGCGATGACGTCCGCGCTTGACGGTGGCGCACCCAGATCGCCCAGATTGACGATGCGATCGGACCAGTTGCCTTCGGTCTTCCACTTGGGCGAATCGCAGTAGATTTCGATCGTCGGCCGCACGAAGGCGGCGGCGATATGGGTCAGGCCCGTGTCGACGCCCACTGCCAGGCGTGCATGCTGGGCCAGCAACACCGCGTCCATCATCGACAGTTTTGGCAGCACGCGGGCATTGGGCATGGCTGCTGCCAGCGCCTGGGCATCCTCGTGTTCAGACTTCGAGCCCCATGGCAGCAGCACCGGCATCGGTGCGAGCGCCGCGCCCAGTGCGATCCAGTTGGCGTCCGACCACTTCTTGGCCGCGCGCGCCGTGCCATGGAAAAAGACCGCGTAGTCGTCGTGCGGCAAAAACGCCGGCCGCGTGGCTGGCGTCGGCGCCGGTAGCCCGAACTCGGGGGCCGAGTCGACGCTGTAGTCGAGCGCAGCGCCGGCGACCATGCGTCCGCGCGCCACGGCATGGGTGCGCGGATTCAACGGGATGCTGTCGGTATGGAAGATGCGCGAGATGCCTTCATAGCCCGAGCCTTCGCTGCCGTTGGCCAGGCCGACTTTTTTACCACCCTTGCGCACGCGCGCCGCGCCCATGATGATGCCGGTCTTGAGCAGACCCTGGGTGTCGAACACATAGTCGTATTCGTCTTCGCGCAGCGTGCGAAAGAACGCGCGGATTTCAGCCCGCGTTTCTCGCTTGCCCAAGCTCTTGCGCCAGCGGCGCAGCGACCACGGGATGATCTTGCGCACATGGGGATTCAGGCGCACGAGGCTCACGTAGCCCTCTTCGACCACCCAGTCGATCGTGGCGCCCGGATGCTCGCGCAGCAGGTCGGCCACCATCGGCAGGTTATGCAGCACGTCGCCCAGTGACGACACGCGCACGAGCAGGATCTTCAAGCGCGTATCCTCAGAACGGCAGGTCGGCGTCCGGCTTGGCGGCCAGGATCACGGTCTTGAACTCGGCCTGGATGCGCGCCAGTGCTTCAGGCGATTCGCCCTCGAAGCGCAGCACGACAACCGGCGTCGTGTTCGACGAACGGGCCAGGCCGAAGCCATCGGCGTACTCGACGCGCAGGCCGTCGATGTCGTTGATTTTTTCGGATGTCGGGAACGTGGCGTTGGCGCGCAGGTGGTCGATCAGCGTGAAGTTCTCGCCTTCCTGCAGCTGCAGGTGCAGTTCCGGCGTGCTGCTGGCCATTGGCAGACTGTTGAGCAGCGCCGACGGATCCTGCTGCCTGGTCAGGATCTCGAGCATGCGCGCGCCGGCATACATGCCGTCGTCGAAACCGTACCAGCGCTCCTTGAAGAAGATATGGCCGCTCATCTCGCCGCCCAGCGGCGCGCCCGTTTCCTTCAGCTTGGCCTTGACCAGCGAGTGGCCGGTCTTCCACATCAGCGGCTTGCCGCCATGCTGCTCGATGTACGGCGCCAGGTGGCGCGTGCACTTGACGTCATACAGGATCTCGCCGCCCGGCACGCGCGAGAGCACGTCGGCTGCGAACAGCATCATCTGGCGGTCCGGGAAGATGATCTGGCCATCCTTGGTGACGATGCCGAGGCGGTCGCCGTCGCCGTCGAAGGCCAGGCCGATTTCGGCGTCGGTCTCTTGCAGCGCGCGGATCAGGTCTTGCAGGTTTTCCGGGTGCGCCGGGTCAGGATGGTGGTTCGGGAAGGTGCCGTCGACGTCGCAGAACAGCTCGACCACTTCGGCGCCCATGCCGCGATACAGGTCGCCCGCGAACGCACCGGCCACGCCGTTGCCGCAGTCGACCGCGATCTTGATCGGGCGCGCCAGCTTGACGTCGCCGATGATGCGCTCGAGGTAGGCGGCGCGGATGTCGTGGGTGCTGTAGCCGCCGCGCTGCGCTGCGATCGCGCCGTCATACGCTGCGATGCTGTCGTGCAGACCGGTGATGGCGTCGCCGTAAATGGCTTCGCCGGCCAGGACCATCTTGAAGCCGTTGTAGTCAGGCGGGTTGTGGCTGCCGGTGACCATGATGCCCGAGCGTGTGTCGAGCACGTTGGTGCCGAAATAGACCATTGGCGTGGCGACCATGCCCAGGTCGATCACATCGACGCCGGCGTCACGCAGGCCTTCGCTCAATGCGCCAGCCAGTTCAGGGCCGGACAGGCGGCCGTCGCGGCCGATCACGACCTTGCTCTCTCCCTTGGCCAGCGCGGCGGCGCCGAAGGCACGACCGATGTGACGCGCGATGCCGGCGTCCAGGGTCTTGTCGATGATGCCGCGAATATCGTAGGCCTTGAAAATCGTTTTGGAGAGAGCGACCATTTTGTTTCCTGGAATATTGGAGGATTGATAAGTAAGCACTATTGTAACGGCAAGCGTGGCTGGCGTGGGAATGGCGCGCGTGCGCAAGCCGGGCACAAGCCGAACGACAGAACAGGGGAATATCGGGGAATAGCTGGGGAATAGCCGGGGCCGCGAATGGGCGCCGGCGTCGATGGCAGCAGCCCATCGGCGCCGGCGCTGGAGAAGCGCGCGGCGCATGCTCCGCGTGGCGGAGCGCTAATACTGCTTAGACGCGCAGGTCGTCGATCGACTTGCCGCCATCGACCCATTCCTTGACCCACTTTGGTTGACGGCCACGGCCGGTCCACTGCTGGTTGCTATCCTGCGGGTGACGGTAACGCACGGCGACGGTCGCGCCTTTCGAACCGCGGCCGGTGGTGGCCATCAGTTCTTTCAGCGGCATGCCGACGCTTTGCGCGATTGCCAGGATTTGTTCGCGTGCTTTCTGCACTTCCTGGGTTTCACGCGTTTTCATTTCCTGCTTGATTTGTTCTTGCAGGTTGCGCAAATCGCCTACCGACATATTCGACAGATCCATCATCGTTCCTCGTTCGTTAAAAAATTGAATGCAGATTCAGCAATTGCTGACGATCGGTGAATACTCACCAAATGTCGCAATATACTACAACAATAATATCCGGTCAGTCTTTCTTGCTTAAAAAAAGCCAGCGCGGCGACTTGAATCGAACGATACGCCCATACAACCAGAGGTAACTGATTATGAACAACAGACAGAACACCATCAGTGCGCCGGTGCTTTCCCAGAACACGGTTGCCGGTATCACTGCCAGCAATGAAATCAGCCATAAATAAGGCGATGTGCGCGCATTGCGTTTCATCAGTGCGCGGGCCTCGCGCGGTCCCACGGTCCATTGCACGATGCGCCGAAAAATCAAACTGTGCAAGTGAATACCGTCGGGCAGTGTTGGTGATTTGCCGCGGACAAACATGCGGCGGTATGCAGAGAATATGGTTTCAAACGCAGGGTAAATCAGCAATAACGCTGCATACCAGGTGGAGACTGCCGGATTGCGCATCACCAGCAGCAGGGCCAGCTCGCCCAGCAGGAAGCCAAGGAAATACGCTCCCCCATCGCCGAGGAAAATCAGGCCGACCGGATAATTCCAGATCAGGAAACCGGCCGTGGCGCCGGCAACGATCAATGCCCCCACCAGCACGAACATATCGCCCACCTGCAAGGCAACGTACGACAGCGACAGCAGCATGAAAACGCTGATCACGCCGGCCAGACCATTGAAACCGTCGATAATATTGATGGCATTGGCGACGCCGGCCACGGCGAGCATCGTGAGCGGCAGCACGATCCAGATCGATTCGAGCGGCACGACCGTCCACGGCAAATCGAGCCGGCCAATACGCGCATCGAGCAGCCAATAACCAAAGCCTGCCGCAAGCATCGTCAGGAACAGGCGCCGGCTCGGCGAGACCTTTCCCGTATAGTCTTCGGCAATACCGCCGGCCAGGGCAATCGTGGCACAGGCAATCAGGGTTGCCAGCCAGGCCGCCATTTGCGGCTGGCGCAGGATCGATAAACCGGACGCCACCACCACTGCCAGAAAGATGGGAATACCGCCGATACGCGCGACCGCATGCGTATGGTTTTTCTGTACGCCGGTAAAATCACCATCGAGTCCCAGGCCATGTTTTCGCGCGGTCTTGATGACCAGCAGCGTGAGCAATGCGCAGGAAAGGAAACTGACAAAAAACGAGAACATTATTGTTTTCTTTCGAAGCGATTCTTGTGCAGCGCTCCGCGAAGGAAGCGAATTGGCGCAGCCACGATACGCTATTCATCAATGGAAAGCCGGCCTCATTGTACCGGACTGGACGTGGATGCCGGCGCGCGTATTTATGTTTTCATCCGCTTGCGCGGCGACGCAAAAAACTTCCCTGGCGCGTAAAATCATTTAGTATCCGCCAGAGCATCATATGCTCCATTTTTCATAACGCCAGGCAGCAGGACGGCAATGTCCTGCCAGAACAAGAATATGACCACTTACGCCATTGGCGACCTCCAGGGCTGCGCGCATGAAGCGCAGCTGCTGCTTGACCGCATTGCCCTCGTCGCGGGCGATGACGCGCGCATCCTGTTCGTGGGTGACCTCATCAACCGCGGCCCCGAATCGCTGATGGCGCTGCGGCGCATGAAAGCGCTCAACGAATCGAGCGGCGGGCGCGTCGATGCCCTGCTCGGCAACCACGACCTGCACCTGATCGCGGTGGCCGGCGGCGCCCAGCGCCTGAGCCGCTCCGACACGCTGGACGAGATCCTGGCCGCCCCCGACCGCGATGAACTCATCGCCTGGCTGCGCGCGCGGCCGCTGGCGATGTTCGTCGACAATCACCTGCTGGTGCACGCCGGCGTGGCCCCCCAATGGGATGCGGCGCAGACGATGGCGCTGGCCGGTGAAGTCGAACGCATGCTGCAGGGCGACGGCTGGCTCGACTTTTTGAACCAGATGTACGGCAACCAGCCCGACCGCTGGGACGACAGCTTGACGGGCATCGAGCGCCTGCGCTGCATCGTCAACGCACTCACGCGCATGCGCCTGTGCGCACCTGACGGCGCGATGGATTTCAAGCACAAGGAATCCGACACCGGCCCGGTCGGCAGCGACCTGCTGCCATGGTTCGACCTGCCGGCGCGCCGCACGCAGGACGTGACGGTCGTGTTCGGCCACTGGTCCGCGCTGGGCGTGGTGCAGCGCCCCAACCTGGTCGGGCTGGACAGCGGCTGCGTCTGGGGCGGCAAGCTGACAGCCGTGTGCCTGGATGACCGCACGCTGCTGCAGGTGGATTGCCCCGAGTACCGCGAGCACGGCGGCAAGCAGCGCTAAGCTAGCGTGGGACTGCGGTGGCTACTGCGTTCGCCACCGCCTCCTGCGATGCCTGCGCCAGTTCGCGCCGGTGCGCACCAAGGCTTTCCAGGGGCGCCAGGCAGGTCAGGCGCGCCGTGACGGGCGGCCCCTGCAAAATCCGGAACAGGCTGTCGACAAAGGTCGTCTCGCCGATGTACTCGATCGATGGATGGTGCGCGCCGTCGGCGCCGACATAGGCCAGCGCATACGGCTGCACCGGCACGCCAGCGTCGACCGCCGCCTCGAACAGGTTGGCGTGGAACGGCAGCACCTGGCCTTGCAGACCGGTCGTCCCTTCCGGGAACAGCGCGACGCGCTCCCCCTTCTGCAGCACCTCGACCAGTCCCTTGAACACGTGGCGCAACTCGCGCCGGTTGCCGCGCGCAATGAACACGGTGCCGGCACCGGCGGCCAGACGCCCCATCACGGGCCATTCGCGAATTTCAGCCTTGGCCACGAACCGGCACGGGCTCAACGCATTGATGACGAAGATGTCGAGCCACGACACGTGGTTGGCCACGACCAGCGCATGCGCGAGCGCGGGCACGCCCAGCGCCGGTGCGACGTGCACGCGGCACAGGCGCAGCAGGCGCGCGGACCAGCCGCGCGTCAGGCGCGCGCGCTGGCTGGGCGAGGCAAAGGGAAACACCAGCGCGCACGTCGCCAGTCCTTCGCACAGATGGACAGTAACGCGCGCGAGGCGCCAGGCAAGCCGGATATTCAAAGTGGTGGGCGCCGTGAAGGCGCGCGCTCCAGGCGAAGCGCGCGCCGTGGTGGAATCAACGCTGGTAGGCCACGCGGCCGCGCACGACGGTCGCGCGCACCTGCCCGGCCAGCTCGTAGCCGAGGAATGGCGTGTGCTTGCCCTGGCTGGCCAGCGCCTTGCCGTCGACCAGCCAGCGCGCAGCCGGATCGAACAGCACGACATCGGCCGCTGCGCCCACGCCCAGCGTGCCCGCCGGCAGGCCCGCAATGCGCGCAGCTTCGCAGGTGACCTTGCCGAGTGCCAGCGCCAGCGCGCCCTGGGCATCCTGTGCGCCGTGTGGCTGGTCCTGCGCCCATTTGAGCGTGAGCGCCAGCAGCAGCTCGAGACCCGTGGCGCCGGGCGAGGCTTCGCCGAACGGCAGCAGCTTTTCGTCGTCGTCCACTGGCGTGTGGTCGGAGCAGATCGCATCGACCGTGCCATCGACGAGCGCGGCGCGGATCGCGTCGCGGTCGCGCTGCGAGCGCAGCGGCGGCGTGAGGCGCGCATTGGAATCGAAGAAGCCGATGTCGGCGTCCGTCAGGTGCAGATGGTGCACACCCACGTCGACCGTCAGGTTCAGGCCTTCTTTCTTTGCGGCGCGAATCAGGTCCAGGCCTGCAGCGGACGAAATCCGGCACAGGTGCACGCGCGCACCGGTAGAGCGCATCAGCTCGAAAATCGTGTGCAGCGCGATGGTCTCGGACATCACCGGCACGCCGGACAGGCCGAGGCGCGAGGCCAGCGGGCCGGCATGGGCCACGCCGCCACGGCCGATGTGCGCGTCCTGCGGGCGCAGCCAGACGGTATAGTCGAAGGTCTTGGCGTACTGCATCGCGCGCAGCAGCACGTTGGTGTCGAGGATGGGTTCCTCGGCCTGCGCAAAGCCGATGCAGCCGGCTTCGGTCAGTTCGGCCATCTCGGTCAGCGCCTGGCCTTTCAGGCCCACGGTCAGTGCGCCCAGCGGGTGCACATTGGCCTGGTCGACGATGCGCGCGCGGTGCTTGAGCATTTCGACCAGGCCTGGTTCGTCGAGCACCGGGTCGGTGTCGGGTGGGCAGACCAGCGTGGTCACGCCGCCCTGCATCGCTGCCTGCAGCTCGGATTCGAGCGTGGCCTTGTATTCGTAGCCCGGCTCGCGCAGGCGCGCCGACAGATCGACCAGGCCCGGGGCGACCACGAGGCCACTCGCGTCGATGCTCTGGTCGGCCGTGAAGCCTTGGGGGGCGACGCCAAGCGCCGCGATCTTGCCGTCGACGATGAACAGGTCTTGCACGGCGTCGACGCCGTTCGCCGGGTCGATCACGCGCCCGTTCTTGATATGGAGTTTCATGCGTGGGTTCCTGCCAAAATGCTCATCACTGCCATGCGTACCGCGATCCCGAACGTCACCTGCGGCAGGATCACCGCCTGGCTGCCGTCGGCCACCGCCGAGTCGATCTCGACGCCGCGGTTCATCGGCCCCGGGTGCATCACGATCGCGTCGGGTTTGGCCAGCGCCAGGCGCTCGGGCGTCAGGCCGTAGCTCTTGAAGTACTCTTGCGCCGACGGCAGCAGCGCGCCGCTCATGCGCTCGTTCTGCAGGCGCAGCATGATGATCACGTCGACGTCCTTCAGCCCCTCATTGATGTTGGTGAAGGTGCGCACGCCCATCTGATCCAGGCCGCCCGGCAGCAGCGTGTGCGGGCCGATGGCGCGCACTTCGGGCACGCCCAGCGTCGTCAGCGCGTGGATGTCCGAACGGGCCACGCGGCTGTGCAGGATGTCGCCGACGATCGCCACGCGCAGATTGGTGAAGTCTTTCTTGTAGTGCCGGATCGTGTACATGTCGAGCAGGCCCTGGGTCGGGTGCGCGTGGCGCCCGTCGCCGGCATTGACGACGTGGACATCCGAACGGGTCCGGTTCAAGTGCTGCGCAATCATGTACGGCGCGCCCGACTGCGCGTGGCGCACCACGAACATGTCGGCGTGCATCGCGGCCAGGTTGTCGATCGTGTCGAGCAGCGACTCGCCCTTGGTGGTCGACGAGGCCTGGATGTTCAGGTTGATCACGTCGGCCGACAGGCGCTTGGACGCGATCTCGAACGTGGTGCGGGTGCGCGTCGAATTTTCGAAGAACAGGTTGAACACGCTCTTGCCGCGCATGAGCGGCACCTTCTTGACCTCGCGGTCGGAGATCCCCACGAAGCTCGATGCGGTGTCGAGGATGTGGTCGATGTGCGACTTCTTGAGGCCCTCGATGGTGAGCAGGTGCTGCAGCTCGCCGTTTTTGTTCAGTTGCGGATTATTGTGCAGGATCGGCATTGTCTTGTTCGATGGTAAGCGAAAGTTGGCCTGTCTCATCGCGCTGCAGGCACAGCGACTCGTTGGCTTCGAGCACGGCGTGGGCGCCGACGAAATCGGCGGCCACCGGCAGCTCGCGCCCGCCCCGGTCGGCCAGCGCGGCCAGGCGGATGCAGGCCGGACGGCCGTAGTCGAACAGCACGTTGATCGCCGCGCGCGTGGTGCGGCCGGTCTGCAGCACGTCGTCGACCAGTACCACAGTGGCACCGTCGACCGCGAAGCGGATGTGCGTTGGTTTCACGTCCGGGTGCAGGCCCTTGCGCGCATAGTCGTCGCGGTAGAACGAGACGTCGATGGAGCCGAGACGGTGCGTCAGGTCGAGGTCGCGCGCAAGGCGCTCGGCCAGCCAGGCGCCGCCCGAATGGATGCCGACGATGGCCGGCTCGGCGACGCCGTCCAGGCCTGCGCGGACCTGGGCCAGCAGCTCGCGGTAGAGCGCTTCGGCATCGAATGCGTGTTTGTTGGTGGGCATAGGGTTAGCGTGATGCGTCAAAATACTGTTGCAAAATGATGGCGGCCGCCTTGTCGTCGATGACGTCGCCGCGCTTTGAGGCGATCACGGCCGACGAATAACGTTCATCGACCAGTTCGACGGGCAGGTTGAAGCGGCCATGCAGCTGGTTGGCAAAGCGGCGGCTGCGCAAGGTCATGTCGTGCTCGGCGCCATCGGGATGGCGCGGCTCGCCCACGATCAGGCGCGCCGGCTGCCATTGGGCGATCAGCTCGCCAATGATCTGGAAGCGGGTGGCGTTGTCGATCGCACTGACGACTCTCAAAGGCTGGGCCTGCCCGGTCAGGGTGTTGCCCATGGCGATGCCGATCCGCTTGATGCCGAAGTCGAAGCCCAGAACGATATCAACCATGCACGCGTTTCTTGTACGGGAGCGCCTTACGCATGGCCAGCCTCGGTGGCGAGCATCAGGGGATCGATGCCCAAGAGCTTGATGGCAGCGTGGTAGCGCTCTTCGATCGGGAGGTCGAACAGCACGCGCGCGTCGGCGCCCACCGTCAGCCAGCCATTGCGCGAAATTTCTTCTTCGAGCTGGCCCGGGCTCCAGCCGGCATAGCCGATGGAGACGAGCATGCGCGCCGGGCCACCGCCGTTGGCGACGGCCTCGAGCACGTCGATCGAGGTGGTAAACGAGACGTCGTCAGTGACGGTCAGCGACGACGAATAGCGCCCGCCCGGCGAATGCAGCACGAAGCCGCGGTCGTCCTGCACGGGGCCGCCGAACATGATCGGTTCGTCGACAACGGTGGCGCGCAAACCTTCGGCCAGCTTGAGGTCGACGCGGTCGAACAGGGTTTCCATCGTCATGTCGGTCGGCTTGTTGATGACCACGCCGAGCACGCCCTTGTCGTTGTGCTCGCAGACATAGACGACGGTGCCACCGAAGACGGGATCCTGGATCGACGGCATGGCGATCAGGAAGTGGTTTGCCAGGTTCAGACCGGATGCTGCAGGGCCCGCCATGGTGGGGGAGCCATCCTGCTCACGGGGCATGCCCGGCATGGGAAGAGTTTGGCCAAATTTGGTTTTTTTCATACGATTGCTCTCAAAAGGCGCACTCTCGCGTTGTTACTTCTGTTGAACGGCTGCCAAGTATCTGCAGAACAACCTTACGCTTTTCGACAGTTTACACCCATTTGCCCCTGAGGCCATTGGAAGCATTCCTCGGGCGCCACACGTTTCGATGATGGGCAGTAAAATCTGGATCCGCCTTGACCCCGCACACGATGATGAATTTAAGCAAGTCTTTAGTCTGGTTTCGCCGTGATTTGCGCACGTTCGACCACGCCCCCCTGCACCACGCCCTGCGTTCATCGCAGCAGGTGTATTGCGTGTTCGTGTACGACACCGACATCCTCGATGAGTTGCCAAAGGATGACCGGCGTCTGCGTTTCATCCATGCCAGCCTGGCCCAGCTCGACACCGAACTGCGCCGCCTTGGAGGCTACCTGATCGTGCGCCACGGCAGCGCGCGCGATGAAGTCGCGGCTTTAGCGGAAGAACTCGGGATCGATGCCGTGCATGCCGGCACCGACCATGAACCCTCGGCCATTGCCCGCGATCTCGCGGTGGCCGAACAACTGGCCGGGCGCGACTGCGCCTTCCATACCTACAAGGACCAGGTCATCTTCGAGAAGCAGGAAGTGCTCACGCTCGCCGGTGGCGTGTTCTCGGTGTTTACGCCGTACAAGAATGCCTGGCTCAAGCGCCTGGCAGCGCATCCCGAGACGCTGGCCACCTACCCGGTCGACGCCCATGCGCATGCGTTCGCGCCGCCCACGGGTGCGCCGGCAGCCCTGCCGGCCCTGGAAGACATCGGGTTCACGTCGGGTGAGCCGCCGCTGCCGGCCGGCATGGATGGGGCCGAGGCGATGTTCGAGGCGTTTGTGACCGAGATGGCCGATTACGGCCGTGCGCGCGACTTCCCGGCCGAGGAAGGCACCTCGAGGCTGTCGGCGCACCTGCGCTTTGGCACCACGTCGATCCGCCATCTGGTGCGCAGCGCCCGCGACATGGTGCAGTCGGGTACCGGCGGGACCGGTGCATCCGTGTGGCTGTCAGAACTGATCTGGCGCGACTTCTATGCGATGGTGCTGTCGCAGAACCCGCACGTGGTCGAACGTTCGTTCAAGCCGGCGTTCGACGCGGTCGCATGGGACACCGGGGACGACGCCGACGCGCTGTTTGCGGCCTGGTGCGAGGGTCGCACGGGCTATCCGCTGGTCGATGCGGCGATGCTGCAGCTCAATCAAACTGGCTTCATGCACAACCGGCTGCGCATGGTCACTGCCAGTTTTTTGACCAAGGATCTGGGGATCGACTGGCGCCGCGGCGAGCGCTATTTCGCGCGCCAGCTCAATGACTACGAGCTGGCCTCGAACAACGGCGGCTGGCAGTGGGCGGCGTCGACCGGGTGCGATGCGCAGCCGTGGTTCCGGATTTTCAATCCGGTCACGCAATCGACGCGCTTTGACGCGCGCGGAGAGTTCATCCGACGCTACCTGCCGCAGCTGGCAAAGCTCGATGGCAAACAGATTCACGCGCCGTGGCTGGTGAAGCCGGATGTGCTGGCAGAGCGCGGGGTGGTGCTGGGACGGGATTATCCGGCGCCGGTCGTGGAGCACGACGCGGCGAGGCAGCGCACACTGGAACGCTTTGCGGTGGTCAAAAAGGTGGTGGCGGTGATGGACGACGCAAAGGACGACGCGAACGACGACTGAACGCCGCCGTTACGCCACTACGCCATTACGCTGCTTCGCGCCCCAGCAAGCCCTCGATCGCCGCCAGCAGCACCGTCTCCTGGTACGGCTTGCCGAAGTAGGCATTCACGCCCAGCCCGAGCGCCACGTTGCGGTGCTTGTCGGCAGTGCGCGACGTGATCATGATGATCGGGATCGCCTTCGTTGCCTCATTGCCCCGCACATTGCGGGTCAGGTCGAAGCCGTCCATGCGCGGCATCTCGATATCGACCAGCATCAGGTCCGGCGCGCCCTGCCCGATCAGTTCCAGCGCCTCGATGCCGTCCTTGGCCAGCACCACGCGATAGCCTTCGCGTTCGAGCAGGCGCTGCGTCACGCGCCGCACCGTCAGCGAATCGTCGACCACCATCACGATGGGGCGCCGTACCTGGGCCGCGATGGCCTGCTGCACACGCGCCTCACCCTGCGGTTGCTGCGCCAGTGCCAGCGGATCGAGGATCAGGACGATCTCGCCCGAACCCAGGACCGTGGCGCCGTCGATGCCCGGCATGCGCGCCAGCTGGCGACCGATGTTCTTGACCACCACCTCGCGGTTGCCCAGCACGTCGTCCACGCGCAGCGCGATGCGGCGGCTGCCGCCATTCAGCACCAGCACCGGCGTCGAACGCTGCGTTGTGATGCGTTCGTCGTCATCCATGCCCAGCAAGTCTGGCAAGCCGTAGAGCGCCAGTTCGTGGCCAGCCAGCCCGATGTTGCCAGCGTCGATCGCGGCGGCCAGGTCGGCCTCGCGTACCTGCTGCACCGCCTCGACCAGCGTCGATGGCACCGCATGGGTGCGGCCACCGGCCACCACCAGCACGACCTGCGCCACGGCCAGCGTCAGCGGCAGCGTGATGGTAAAGCGCGCGCCCTGCCCGGCTTCGGACGCCACTGCGACGCGTCCGCCCAGCGCCTGCGCTTCGGAGCGCACCACGTCCATGCCGACGCCACGCCCGGCCAGTTCGGTCAGCGTGTCCGCCGTCGAGAAGCCCGGCGCGAAAATCAGGTCGGTCACCTGGTCGTCCGGCGCCTCGTCGCCTTCGGCAATCAGGCCGCCGGCCAGCGCCTTGGCGCGGATGCGCTCGAGGTCCAGCCCCGCGCCGTCATCGCTGAAGTTGATCAGGACTTCGTTGCCATGCTGGCTGACCTGCACCAGCAGCTCGCCCGTCTCGGCCTTGCCGGCGCTCTGACGCGCCGCGCGCGGCTCGATGCCGTGCACGATCGCGTTGCGCAGCAGGTGCTCGAACGGCGCGGCCATCTGTTCCAGCACGCCCCGGTCGATTTCCACTGCGCCGCCCCGGATGTCCAGGTTGACGCGCTTGTCGGTTTCTTTCGCGGTCTGGCGCGCGACGCGGAACAGGCGCTCGGACAGGCTGGCAAACGGCACCATCCGCACCCGCATCAGGTCGCGCTGCAGATCGCGCGTCATGCGCGCCTGGGCCGACAGTTCTTCGTTGGCCGAATCGACCGTGCGCGCCAGGCTTTCCTGGAACGAGGCGACGTCGTCGACGCTTTCGGCCAGCATGCGCGTGAGTTCCTGCAGGCGCGTGAAGCGGTCGAATTCGAGCGGATCGAATTCGCGCTCGCCGGCAATCGACAGGCGCGAGGCGATCTGCGACTCGGCCTGCATCTCGATCTCGCGCAACTGGCGCCGCAGGCGGCCCACGTTGTCCGAGAAGTCGCCGAGCGACGACTTGAGGACGCCAATCTGGTTTTCCAGGCGCGAGCGCGTGATCGACACCTCGCCCGCCTGGTTCACCACGCGGTCGAGGATGTCTGCGCGCACGCGCACCAGCGGCGCGCGGGCCGGCGCGGCCGGCGCGGCCGCGGGGGCATCTGCGGAGGCCGGCGCCGCTGTCGTTGCAGAATCGGCGCCGGCCGGCTGCTGCAGGCCCTCGAACAGCAGCATCGCGCTGTCGTAGTTGGCCAGCAGCTCGTCGAACGCGCTCGGCGGCAGCGTCGAGGTGCCGGCATGCACCATGTTCTCGATCTGCGTTTCCAGTTCGTGCGCGTGCTGGCCAAGACGCATCGCGCCGGCCATGCGCGCGCTGCCCTTGACGGTGTGCAGGTCGCGCTGCATGCGCTGCGCGACGCCGGCGTTGGACGGCTCCTGCTGCCACTGGCGCAGGTCGTGTCCGATGCGCGGCAGCAGGTCGGTCGCTTCTTCGAGGAAGACCGGCAGCAGGTCGGCGTCGATCTCGTCGACGTACCCGCTGGCACCGACCAGCTCGGACTCGTGCAGGTCGTCGAGCGCCAGCTCGGGTTCCGGTGCAGGTTCCGGTTCGGGTTCAGCTTCCGGTTCAGCTTCAGGTTCCGGCACCGGTTCGGCCAGCACCGCTTCATCGGGCGTCACCGCCACGAAGCCAGCCTCCCCCGGCTCTGGGGCGGCCTGTTCCAGCGCTGGCGCCGCGAACGGGTCGTCACCGAATGCGCTGAAGATGTCGTCGATATCGTCCGAGGCTGCTGCAGGCGCGGCCTCGCGAGGCGCAGGCGCCGGCGCCATGAATGGCGGCGGCTCGGCCAGCAACTGCTTGTAGGCGTCGGCAAACAGCGTATCGAGACGGCTGGCCAGCGCCGGTTCGAGCTTGTCGAACGGCGATGTGCCCAGGCGCGCGCGCAGCGCGGCCAGCTGTTCGATCAGGTCCGGCTGCGCCGGCGCCAGTTCGCCCAGCGTGAACACGTGCAGCATCGCGCGCATGCGCGCCAGCGTCGTGTCGAACAGGGCCAGCCCGTCCTCGTCGAGTGGCGCGCCCGGCACGGTGAGCTTCTCGAGCGTTCTTTCCAGCGCATGCGCCAGTTCGCACAGGTCGGTGTAGCCGACCGTGGCCGAGGTGCCGGCCAGCGTGTGCGCGGCCGTGATCGCATCAGCGGACGCACGCTGCGCCGGGTCCTGGCGCAGCGCGGCGAACGCGTCTTCCAGCGTGGCGCACAGCGATTCGGTTTCGAGCAGGTAGACGTCGTGCAGCGCCTGGCCAATGGTCAGGTTGCCCACGCGCCGCACGCCATCCTCGCCCGGCGGCGTGATCTGCACGTCGAGTACAGGGATATCGTCGAACTGCGCATCGAATTGCGCGTCCAGCTGTCCATCGGTGACTGGCGTCGCATCGGCCGGCGGCTCGAACGCGCCGCCCTCCTGCACCCGCGCAGCTGCCTCGATCAGCGCCGCGCCATCGCGCTGTGGTGCCTGCCCGGCGGCCAGTTCGGCCACCCAGGCATCCAGTTCGGCATAGGCGTGCGCGAGCAGCGCCAGCAGGTCGGCGGTGGCCGCGCGGCCGTCGGCCAGCCAGATGTTCATGACCCGCTCGATGCTGGCGGCGGTGGCGCCAAAGGCTTCCAGGCCCACCATGCGGCTGCTGCCCTTGAGCGTGTGGAAGGCGCGGCGCAGGCCCGTCAGCGTTTGCTGGTTGCCCGGCTCGTCGGCCGCGCGCGGCAGCGTCTCGACCACGACGCCGAGCACTTCCTGCGCTTCGGCGATGAAAATCCCGAGCAGTTCGGCATCGACGTCGTCGTGGGCGTCGGCCACAGGCGCCACCGGCGTCTCGACCGCGGCAGGGGCCTCGGTGAACTCGAACGGCAGTTCGCGCAGCAGCTGTTTCTCGGTGTCGAACGTGAAGCGGCCGCGCGCCAGCGCGCTGTCCTGCGCCAGCAGGTCGGCAAAGAAGCCCAGGGCGCCGATGTTCTGCGCAATATTGTGCAGCGACGCGTGCTGCGCGGTGACATCGCTGGCGCTGTCGGCCAGCGTGCGTACTGCGTCCTCGACGTGGCGCACCGTCAGCACGGCCTGCTCCTGGTCGAGGATGGCAAACGCACCCTGCAAGCCATGCAGCACCGGCCCGGCCTGTTCCAGCACCTGGCGTTTGGACGGGTCGTCGTAATAATCGTCGAGCAGTTTTTCGATCTGGCGCAGGCCGGCCTTGACCTCGCCCGCCAGCACGGCCACGGTCTGGCCCTGCTGGATCTGGCGCGCCAGTTCGCCCTGCCACTGCGGCGCATCGGGCGGGGTTTCGCCGGCGGCCAGCGCCAGCAGGCGCGCGCCGACGGCTTCGGCGTTCTGCGAAAAATCGTCGGGCAACTGGCGCAGCTGGTCCAGGCTGTTCTCGACGAACAGCATGGCGGCCGCCATCTCCAGCCCGAACTGGTCATCGCGGCCCGACTGCACCGAGTCGCCCGCCGCGCGGCCCAGCTCACGCAGCAGTTGCGCGAGCGCCGGTGCGCCCAGCTTGTCGCTGGCGCCGGCCAGGCGCGCCAGCGCATCGTTGAAATCGGTCTCGACCGCGGCGTCGGGCTTGCCATCGCCGGCGATCAGGTCCCAGTCCGACTTGGTGCGGGCCAGCGCTTCGCGCGCATCCTTCAGTGCCTGCGGATCGAGTTTGCCGTAGCGCCGTTCGGCGTAGTCGTGCGGCACCGCACCGTCCAGGCCCAGGGCCTGGCGCAGCGCACCTGCCTCCGGGCCCGGCGCGCAGGAGGCGGCCACGAAGAACAGCGCGTCGCGCAGCATCGTCTCGGGCGAATCCTGCTGGCCCTTGGCCAGGCGCCGCAACTGCAGATTGATCTGGCCAAAGAGCTGTTTGACATACAGGTCGGTGGCGATCTGGCCGTCGGCCACCACGGTGGCAAACGCATGCAGCGCCTGCCAGAACAGGCGCGCGCGTGCGCTTTCCTGCGCGCCGGCGATCGGCGCGATTGCCGCAGCCATGTCGTGCGCCTGTACGCGGCGCGCGGCATCGTCGTCGGCCTTCAGGTACGGCAGCAGGGCTTTTTCGAACTGCGCGCGGCAGGCCGCGATGTCGACCTCGCCAACGGCAGTACCAGTGGCCGGCAGTTCGGGCAGCACCGACAGATCGAGGGGCAACAGGTCGGCCGGATGGACCTTGGTCTCACCCTGGCGTTCGACCATGTCGCGGTAATACGGGAACAGGCGCGCCGGCTGTTGCGGGGCGCCGCCCAGGAGTTCGTCGAGGTATTCGCCCAGCGCCCCGAAGGCGTCCAGCACCACCTGCACGCTCTCGGCGTTGCAGGCCAACTGACCATCCTTGAAACGATCGAGCACCGCTTCGGCGGCGGCGGTGAACACGCCAACGCCTTCGACATCGACCATCTGCAAGGCGCCGTGCGCCTGGTGCAGATGCGATTTCGCATGCAGCAGCAGCGTTGGCTGCGCCTCGGGCGAGCGGCCAGCGGCGTCGCGCAGGGACGTCGCGGCGCGCGTGAGGGCGTCGCGGATTTCGCCAATGACCCAGGACAGCGGGCCGGTATCAAAACTGCTGGAGCGGTTCAAGGTCGTCATCGCCCGGTCAGGATACCACGCGGAAGCGGGACACCGAATCCTTCAATTCCTGCGCCAGCGTGGCCAGTTCCTGAATGGACAGCGCGGTCTGGCGGGTACCCTGGCGGGTCTGTTCGGTCACGGCCAGGATCTGCTGCATCTTGTCGGCCACGCCGGTGGCCTTGGTGGCCTGGCGTTCGGTGGCGGTCGACATGTCGCTGATCAGGTCACCGAGGCGGTTCGAGACGCGCGAAATGTCCGACAGCGCAGCGCCGGCGGCGTCCGACAGGCGCGCCCCCTCGACCACACCCTGGGTCGATTTTTCCATTGCCGCCACCGCGTCGTGGGTGTCGGTCTGAATGGTGCGCACCAGCGCGCCGATCTGCTTGGCCGCGTCGCCCGAGCGTTCGGCCAGGCGCTGCACCTCTTCAGCCACGACCGAGAAGCCGCGCCCTGCTTCGCCGGCCGATGCGGCCTGGATTGCGGCGTTCAGCGCCAGCACGTTGGTCTGCTCGGTAATGTCCGAAATCAGCTCGGTGATCTCGCCGATCTCCTGCGACGATTCGCCCAGGCGCTTGATGCGCTTGGAGGTTTCCTGGATCTGCTCGCGGATTTCCTGCATGCCCTCGATGGCATTTTGCACCGCGGTCGAGCCCTGCGCCGCCGCCGCCACCGACTGGCGCGCCACGTCGGCCGATTCGAGGGCCGAACGCGACACGTCGGTAATCAGGCCAGCCAGGCGCAGCGTCGTCGTCGACGCATCCTGAATCTCGCGCGACTGCTGCTCGGCCGCGCCCAGCAGCTCGGTCGAGACGTCCTGCGCACCGTTCGATGCGCGCGCCACCTGCTCCGCCGTGCGGATGACCCGCACCACCAGTTCGCGCAATTCTTCGACCGTGTAGTTGACCGAGTCGGCAATCGCGCCGGTGATGTCTTCCGACACCGTCGCCTGCACGGTCAAGTCGCCGTCCGCGACGTCCTGCAGTTCGTTCATCAAGCGCAAAATGGCGGCCTGGTTCTGTTCATTGGTGGCCTTGGCTTCTTCTTCCTTGGTCTGCGCCAGGTGGCGCATCGCTTCGGCTTCCTGGCGGCGTCCTTCGGCGCCGGCGGCGCGTTCGCGCGATTCCTGCAGCATGGCGCGGGTGGTGCCCAGCGTGGCGAGCAGCGTGAACACGCCGGCGCCGATGGCCAGCCAGAACCACGGGCTGATCTGGGCCTGGTCGCGCTGGTAATCCATGTGCAGCTTGGCGAGCATCACGCGCAGCGGTTCGCTGTCGCGCGAGATCAGGCGCTCGGCGGCGCGGGCGCCGGCGTAGCTGGTCAGGTTGCCGATCAGCGGCGTGACGGTCTTCACGTATTCGCGCAGGCTGTCGCGGGTGCGCGACAGGCGCACGCGCATTTCGAGGTCCGTCAGCGGGGCCAGGCCATAGCGGCCGCCGCCATCGAGCAGGCCATCGACGAGCGCTTCGAGCGAGGCGATGTCGCCCAGGATGTAGGTCACCGCGTTCTGGGTCGAACCCGGCGTGTTGAAGGTCTGGGCGCCGGCCGTCAGGCGCTGGGTCACCGACAGCAGGCTCAGTGCCGCCATCTGGCGCCGGGCGTCGGCGGACTCGTCGCGCTGCAGGCGTTCGGCAATGGCGACCAGCTCCGGGCCCACTTCTTCATACTGGGCCAGACTTCCGCCGAAGGCGATCAGGTTGCGCCGGTTGCCGAGAATGTTGGCAGCGGCCTTGGACGAGCGGTTCCACAGCACGATGGCTTTTTGCAGGTCGTCGGCGCGCGCGCCGCTGGCGGCGGGAATGCGGCCGGTCGGCGACTGGCCGCCACGCGCCAGCAGATCCAGTTCGCGACCCAGTTCGGTGCGGCTCTCTTCCAGCTGGAAGAACGCTTGCGCATCGCCGCGCAGCGCGATCGGCGCCGCCTTGGCGAAACGCTGCGAGTGCATCACGGCGTCACCGGCGACCTGGCTCTGCCCCGCCAGGCGGGCGTCGCTGGCGGCGTTCTGCCACATGGCCAGCACGGTCAGCACCGCGCCGGCGGCGACGGCGCCCAGCAGCAGGCGCAGGCGATTCGGCTGGAAGCCGCTGCCCATGAGCGTCGCGCGCATGTCGCCCGCGCCATCGGAGACGGCGTCGTCGCGGCCACGAAAGCCGCCCAGGCGGCGCGCCGCTGCGGCGGCCGAACCAGTGGCCGATCCGGTGGCTGCCCCGTCAGGCGCCGCAGCGTCGGCGACGGGGACCGGCGTGACCGGCCGCACCGCGTCATCGGCTGCGCCACCCCTGGCGAAGACATTCATGGTCAATTTCGAGGCGAATCCCATTCCGGCTCCCTGTGCTGCAATTAGTATGTTCGGTTAGCGTGCAATGTGCAGGAAGCGCTCTTCGCGCACCAGCGCCGCCAGCGACAGCGGCATCCATGTGTTGCCATCGGCATCGCGCAGGGCGTCGCCGTCGCGCGTCATCGTCCCGGCATGGCGCAAGCCATACACCGCGGACGCGAGCAGCGCGCAATTCAGGCCCAGGGCTGGTGCAAACACCAGCAGGCGTGGCGTGCTGCCAGGGACCGCCGCTGCGGCCACGTGCCCGTCATCGAGATAGCGCGCCAGGTCGATCACGCCCAGCAGGCTGCCGCGCACATTGGCCAGCCCCAGGTACCACGGGCGGGTCAGCGGCACGGGCGTGACCGGCACGGGTGCGACGATCTCGCCCACTTCGGCCAGGTCGACCAGATAGCGCGCGCCGCCGATGGCCAGGCCCAGTTGCGCCACGCTGGCGCCGGCGCCGTTCTTGGCCGCCTGCATCCGTTCGAGCAGCTGCTCCTGGTACAGGCGCAGGCGGGTGCGCCGCGCCGCGGGATCGCGGCGGCCTGCACGTTCGTCCGCGCCGCCGGTGGTCATGCCTTCACGCTGCCGGTAGCGTCGCCCGGCACGGCCAGCGCCGCAATGGCCGCCAGCAGGCGCGCCGGATCGACCGGCTTGACCAGGTATTCCTTGGCGCCCTGGCGCATGCCCCAGATACGGTCGGTTTCCTGGTCCTTGCTGCTGCAGATGATGATCGGCAGCGCCGCCAGCTCGGGGTCGCGCGAAATGGCGCGGGTCACCTGGAAGCCGTTGGTGCCGGGCATGACCACGTCCATCAGAATCAGCTGCGGGCGCTCGGCGCGAATGCGCTCGATCGCTTCGTCGCCGCTGACGGCGGTGCATACGGTAAAGCCGTTCTTGACCAGGATGTCGGTCAGGTACAGTCGTTCGGTCGGCGAATCGTCGACGATGAGAATCTTTTGAATGGCCACGCAGGGCTCCAGCGTTGGTTGAATCGTCAGCCTGCCGCCGGCGCATGCTCGCGCACGGCCGCCAGCAGGCTGTCTTTGGTAAAGGGTTTGGTCAGGTAGGCGCTGGCGCCGACCATCGCGCCGCGCGCGCGGTCGAACAGGCCGTCCTTGGACGAGAGCATCAGCACCGGGGTCGCGTGAAACCGCACGCTCTTCTTGATCAGCGCGCAGGTCTGATAGCCATCGAGGCGCGGCATCAGGATGTCGCAAAACACGAGCGCAGGATGGTGGTCGTTGATCTTGGCGAGCGCGTCGAAGCCATCGTCGGCCAGCACCACGTGGTAGCCCGCCTGGGTCAGGAAGATCTCTGCTGACCGGCGGATCGTGCTGCTGTCATCGATCACCATGATGGTCAGGCTTGATGATTGCGGCGATGTCGTCATGGTCGTTTCACTTCGGCTTGAAGTGCCACGATAGCATAACGAATCTTTCTTGTGCGCAAAGTGTTGCAGGGAGTCAACTACACGTTTGCGATGGCATCAGGGGCTTGCCAGGATGCCATGCAAGCACAACAACAGGTGTTATATCGCTGTCATTTCAAAGTCGTCCTTGCGTGCGCCGCACTCGGGACAGGTCCAGTTCATCGGTACGTCGGCCCAACGGGTGCCCGGCGCAATGCCGTCCTCCGGTGCGCCGGCAGCTTCATCGTAGACCCAACCGCAGATCAGGCACATCCAGGTCAGGAACGGGGCGGTGGATTCAGTACTCACGGTGTTGATCCTTGTATCTAGTAAAATGTGGAATCAGAATCCGGCATCTTAATCTACCCGTCGTGCAAAACCAACCGTTACCCCTCATCCTGAGTTTTGGCGTCTGCGATCCCGTCGGCGCGCTGGGCGTGCAATCGGACGTCGCCGCCTTTGCCGCCCTCGGGTGCCACGGGCTGTCGGCCATTGCGGGTCTGCTCGTGTCCGACAGCGCCCGTGTCGAGCACATGTATGAGCTCGACAGCGACTGGATGGCCGAACAGGCGCGCGCGCTGCTCGAAGACATGCCGATCGCCGCCTTCAAGGTTGGCGCCGTGGGCACTGCGCTGCACCTGGCCGCCATTGCCGAGATCGTGTCCGACTACCCGGACGCGCCGCTGATCCTCGACCCGTTCCTGTCGGCCCTGCCCGACGCCGGCATGGGCGACGAAGAAATGCTGATGGCCCTGCGTTCCATTCTGGCGCCGCAAGCCACCGCCCTGATCCTGTCGCAGGCCGAACTGGGCCGCATGGCCGAGCTGTGGCGCGACGGCGGCGATGCCGATCCCGGCAACCTCGACGAAGACGTGGCCGAACTGACCTCGTCCGGCCTGCAGTATGTGCTCGTGACCGGCACGCGCGACACGGCCGGCGCCTGCTCGAACCGCCTGTTCGACACCAGCGGCGAAGTTGCGCGGGTCGACTGGCAGCACCTGCCCGGCCCGTTCCTGGGCGCCGGCAATACCTATTCGGCCGCGTTCACCGCCCTGATGGCGCGCGGCATGGATGCGCCGACCGCGCTGGCCGTGGCGCAGGAATACACCACCGGCGCGCTCGAGAACGCACAACGCTTCGGGATGGGCAAATTCATTCCCGCCAAATTCTTCCGTCCCTGAGTTTCAAGCGCGCTGCGCGGGACGGTCTTTCCTCTTCTTGAAACGTCACCATGACCATTGAACAAGCCACCTCGCGTAACGACACCCTGTTTGCCCGTGCCCAACTGACCACGCCCGGCGGCGTCAATTCACCGGTGCGCGCCTTCCGCTCGGTCGGCGGCACCCCGCGCTTCATCACGCGCGCCCTCGGCCCGCACTTCTGGGACGCCGACGGCAAGCGCTATATCGACTACATCGGTTCGTGGGGCCCGGCCATCCTCGGCCACGCCCGTCCTGAAGTGGTGTCGGCCGTGCAGGCCGCCGCCGCCAACGGCCTGTCGTTCGGCGCGCCGACCGAAGGCGAAATCGAGATCGCCGAAGAAATCTGCCGCCTGCTGCCATCGATCGAGCAGGTGCGCCTGGTCTCGTCCGGCACCGAAGCGACGATGAGCGCACTGCGCCTGGCGCGCGGCGCCACGGGCCGCGACAAGATCGTCAAGTTCGAAGGCTGCTACCACGGCCACGCCGATTCGCTGCTGGTGAAAGCCGGCAGCGGCCTGCTCACCTTCGGCAATCCGACCTCGGCTGGCGTGCCGGAAGACTTCGTCAAGCACACGCTCGTGCTCGACTACAACGATGTGGCGCAACTGGAAGATGCGTTCGCGACGATGGGCGACGAGATCGCCTGCGTGATCGTCGAGCCGGTGGCCGGCAACATGAACCTGATCCGCGCCACGCCTGCATTCCTGCAGAGCATGCGCGACCTGTGCACGAAGCACGGCGCCGTGCTGATCTTCGACGAAGTGATGTGCGGCTTCCGCGTGGGCCTGCAGGGCGCGCAAGGCATGTACGGCATCCAGCCTGACCTGACCGCGCTGGGCAAGGTCATCGGCGGCGGCATGCCGGTGGCGGCGTTCGGCGGGCGCGCCGAGCTGATGCAGAAGATGGCGCCGATCGGCCCGGTGTACCAGGCCGGCACGCTGTCGGGCAATCCGGTCGCAGTGGCGGCGGGCATGACGACGCTCAAGCTGATCCAGGAAGCCGGGTTCTACGAGCGCCTGACCGCGACGGCGAACCGCCTGGTGGCCGGCCTGACCGAGGCCGCGCGCGAAGCGGGCATCGACTTCTGCGGCGACGCCGTGGGCGGCATGTTCGGCATGTACTTCTCGAAGGAAGTCCCGGGCAGCTACAGCGAAATGATGGCCGGCGACAAGGAGCGCTTCAACCGCTTCTTCCACGGCATGCTGGACGAAGGCGTGTACTTTGCCCCGGCGATGTTCGAGGCAGGCTTCGTGTCGATCCAGCACGACGACGCGGCGATCGACGAGACCATCGAAGCGGCGCGGCGCGTGTTCAAGCGGATTGGGTGACAGCCACTGGCCCCCAGGCCGTCATTCCCGCGGAGGCGGGAATCCCATTGCCTGCGTCGCGACCGGCTTGAACTTTAGTGGACGTGCAACGGACTTGGATTCCCGCCTGCGCGGGAATGACGGGGGTAAAGAGTCACGGGACGGCCTTATTTCAGCCAGCCACGCCTTCTGAAATACCACAGCGGTGCCACGCCGCAGCCAATCATCAACAGAATGGCCAGTGGGTACCCGAAGCGCCATTGCAGCTCGGGCATCACGGCGAAGTTCATGCCGTAGACGCTGGCGATGAGGGTCGGCGGCAGGAACGCGACCGAGGCCACCGAGAAGATCTTGATGATCTTGTTCTGGTTGATGTTGATGAAGCCGACCGTGGCGTCCATCAGGAAGTTCACCTTGTCGAACAGGAACGAGGTGTGGCCGTCGAGCGACTCGATGTCGCGCAGGATCTGGCGCGCTTCCTCGAACTGGTCCGAGTTCAGCAGGCGCCCGCGCATCAGGAAGCTGACTGCGCGGCGCGTGTCCATCATGTTGCGTCGGATGCGGCCGTTCAAGTCTTCCTCGTGCGCGATCGCGTTCAGCGCGGCGGCCGCGTCCTGGTCGGTAAATTCTTTCTGCAGCACGCGGGTCGAGACTTCTTCGAGACTCTCGTAGATGCCCTCGAGCGAGTCGGCCGAATACTCGGCGTCGGTCGCGTACAGGTCGAGCAGCACGTCCATATAGTCTTCGATCGAGCCGGGCCGCGAACGGGCGCGCATGCGCACCAGGCGGAACACCGGCAAGTCGTCGTTGTGCACCGAGAACAGGATCTTGCCCGACAAGATGAATGCCACCGTGATCACGCGTGACGGTCCGTCTTCTTCTTCCAGCAAAAAGTCGGTGCGCAGATGCAGGTCGCCGTTTTCGGCTTCGTAGTAACGCGCCGATGCTTCGATGTCCTGGACTTCGTCTTCGCCCGGCAGGATCACGTTGTACTTGGCCTTGACCCAGACGCGCTCTTCCTCGCTCGGATCGGTCAGGTCGACCCAGACCGGCGCCACGCTCTCGAGTTCCTCGCGGGATTCGATCGTGACCTGGTTCAGGCGGCCGTTCTGTAGGACGAATACATTGATCATGCGGTGGGTCTCGCTATTCTTGGCCGGTCGACAAAAGTAGCGCAAGTGTAACCGTTTGCCCGCCGTGGAGCCAACTCCAGCGCCATAAACGCGCGTTTATGGCCGCTCATCCGCACGTGGCACGTCGGCCGACGGGATCCGGCGCTGGATCGTGCTGGTGCGGCGCTCCAGGTAGCGGGTCGAGCGGTTCTTGTCGTAGAAGCGGGGATTGGGCAGCATCACGGCCAGCCGTGCGGCCTGCGCCGTGCTCAGTTTGGCGGCGGACGTCTTGAAGTAGTAGCGCGCCGCCGCTTCGGCGCCGAACACGCCGCGCCCGAACTCGGCCACATTCAGGTAGATTTCCAGGATGCGTTGCTTGCTCATCACGGCTTCGAGCATGAACGCGATGATGGTTTCCTGCCCCTTGCGCAGATAGCTGCGCGAGCCGGACAGGAACAGGTTCTTGGCCAGTTGCTGGGTGATGGTCGAGCCGCCGCCCACCAGCTTGCCCCGGCGCTCGTTGCGCTCGTAGGTGCGCTCGATGGCTTTCAGGTCCACGCCGTAGTGCTCGTTGAAATTGGCGTCTTCAGACGCCACCACTGCCCGCTTCAGATTGTACGAAATCCGCTCGTACGGCACCCATTCGTGCTTGAGTGTGGCATTGGGATTGGTTTCGCGCAGCACCGACAATTGCGCGCGCATGAAGCTGGTCGAGCCGGGATCGACCTGCGAATACCAGCACACCATCAGGAAGAAATACAGCTGGACCAGCAGCACGATCAGCAACGGCCCCAGAAAGAGCCACTTGATCCAGCGCCGCTTCGCTGGTGCCTTCGCTGATCCCTTCGCTGGTGTCTTACTGCGCGATGTGGCCACGGGTGACCCCTGTTATTGTGATTGACGCATCGATGCCAGCACGTGCGCCGTGCCCGGCCGCTTGCCCCGCCACAGCGCGAACGCTTCGGCGGCCTGCTCCACCAGCATGCCCAGGCCGTCGCGCACGGCGGCGCCATGACCCGAAGCAAAGTCCATGAACACGGTAGGCTTGTTTCCGTACATCATATCCAACGCGAGCGTGTCCGGGCCGAATACGGTTGCCGGCACCGGCGGCACGGCGGCGTCCAGGCTGGCCGACGTCGCATTGACGATCACATCGAAGGGGCCGTCGACATCGGAGAAATTGCTGACCGCCAGGCGCGCCGCATGGTCGGCAAATTCCGCCACCAGCGCCTCGGCGGTGGCCAGCGTGCGGTTGGCAATGACGATCTGGCGCGGACCGGCGTCCAGCAACGGCAGCAGCGCGCCGCGCGCAGCACCACCGGCGCCCAGCAGCAGCACGCGCTTGCCGTCCAGCGACACGCCCGCATTGCGCACGATGTCGGCCACCAGGCCCACGCCGTCCGTGTTGTCGCCGACGATCTCGCCGCCCTCGAACACCAGCGTATTGACGGCGCCGGCCGCCTGCGCGCGCGGGGTCAGCCGCGTGGCCAGGCGCGCCGCTTCGAGCTTGAATGGCACGGTGACGTTGGCGCCCTTGTAGCCTTCGCCCACCAGGCGCGCCACCGTCGCGGCAAAGCCATCGACGGGCGCCAGGCATTGTTCATACTGAATATCCTCGCCCAGCTCTGCGGCATATTGCGCGTGGATCCGGGGCGACTTGCTGTGGGCAATCGGGTTGCCGATAACGCAGTAACGGTCGGTCATGGCGAAGCATTCCCCAGGGTTGCGCGCAGACTGTCTTCGCGGGTGAACTGGAAGCGCGTAAACACTTCCCACAAATCGTCCTTGCCCTTGGTGCGCATATTGGCCGGGAACGCGCCGTACGGCGCCGAGCGGCGCACGATGTCGAGCGCCGCCTTGTCAAGCGCAGGATTGCCCGAGCTGCGCTCGACCTTCGGGCCGCCATCCTTCAGGTACAACGTGCCATCCTGGTACACGGGGATGTACACCACCAGCTCGCCATACAGCTTCTTGCCGGCCTGCTGCGGGAAATTGAGCGTGCCGACTTCCTCGATCCGCTTCTGCATCGCCTTGTAGTACAGCGCGTACCCGGCCTCGCGCGTGCTCGGCGTGATCTTCGTGCGTTTCGGGCGGCGGTTTTCTTCTTCGATGCGTTCGAAGATTTCGGCAGCGCTGCGCGAGATGGCGCGCGACGTGTCGAGGTTGTCTTCGCCCGTGCGCGACGGGTCCGGCTTTTCCCGTTCAGTGACGGGTGGCGCGGTAAAGCTCGACGTGCGGGCGCGCGTGACGACGTCCTGCTGGATCTGCTCGAGCGCGGCGATGCGGCGCTGCAGCGCTTTGATGCTGTCGCCATCCTCGACCTTGCGCAGGTCGGGCAGCGGCGACTTGGCGCGGCCCGCTTCGGCGGCGCCGCCACCGTCCAGGTTGGCCTGGGCCAGCGCATCGGCCTTGGCCGGCGCGCGGTCGTGCTTGGCATTCACCAGGATGACTTCGAGCCCCGGGTCGGCCGGCGTCTGGCGAAATGTTTCAGGCGCAGCAAAGCGCACCGCCAGCAGCGCCGCGTGGGCTGCCACCGATACGGCCAGGGCAATGATCAGGGGACGGTTGTGTAGGAGAGACTTCACGCGCTGCGGGTGAGAATTGAATCGGAGAATTGATTCATTCTAACCTGAGGCGAACCCATACGGGAGGTGGAATTGGCGTGCGCCACAACGTGATGGGTTCGACAATATCAGCCGGATAACGATCGTTATCACGCAGTCAAGCCTGCCGGTCACGCATGGCATTGGCTGCCATGCGTGACTGCTGCAATCAGGGCGCTGCTTGCGGCGTGGCGTCCGCCGCGCCCGTGTCCACCACGGCAACCGCGCCTTCCGCTTCCACCGCTTCGGCCGCTGCCGCTTCGCCAGTGTCGGTATCGGCTTCGGCGTCCTCTTCATCCCCGATGGTCGCATCCGGCGTGCTGCTGGCCACTTCCAGCAAACGCGCCTCGAGGTTCAGCTCGATCTCGTCCCAGCGGACGATGTCGAGCTTGACCTGCGCGCCGCGCGCCACCTGCGACATGCCTGGCAGGCGCACTACCAGCGGCACGTCGGTCAGGCGCACGAGCTCGTCCTTGAGCACGACGGCGTCGACCATCTTGACGCCCTCCTGTCCCAGCCAGCGCAGGCACCAGTAGCGCTCCATGTTCTGCTGGAACTCGTTGTAGGCCGCGTACGCCGCGTCGAAGCTCGACACGATCGAGAACAGCGTCGCATCGCGGTGCTTGAATGGCGCGACGAGTGGCGCCGTGACGCCGTTTTCGGCCGCCGCGATGATCTGCCACTGGTTGACCAGGTCGGTGTAGCGGCGCAGCGGCGATGTGCTCCATGCGTACTGGTCCACGCCCAGGCCCTGGTGCGGCGCGGCGTGCGTGACCATGCGCACCTGCATCTTGGCGGCCCAGCCGCCGGCGCCCGGCCCCTGCGAGCGGTAGATGCCCGGCACGCCCGAGTCGTGCAGCAGCTTGCCCCAGGTGCTGTTGGCAAAGATCATCAGCTCGGCGACGATCTTGTCCAGCGGCGCGCCCCGCTTGCGGCGCACGATCGAGACCACGTCGTCTTCGACGTAGAAATTGAAGTCCATGCGGTTGGCTTGCTCGGGCTTGAGGCCAAAGGCTTCGCGCTTTGCCATGCGGCCGGCTTCGAGCTGCAAGGCCCACTGCCACAACTGGCCCAGTTCTTCCTTGTGCGGATACTCGCCCTCGCCGCTCTGGAGGGTTTCCTCATTCACCAGGTCATCCAGGTCGTTATGACGCAGATTGCTCTTGATCGGCACCAGCTCGGCGCGCGTCGTCGTCGAGATAACGCTCCAGTCTTCGGGATTGAGCACGGCGTACAGCGACAGCGCCGGGCAATCGTTGCCCTCGGCCAGCGTGAACGCATTGACCACCTCGTCCGGCAGCATCGTGATCTTGTCCCCCGGCATGTACACGGTCGACATGCGCGCGCGGGCGATCTTGTCGATCGCGTCGTCCGGACGCACAGCCAGGCCCGGCGCGGCGATGTGGATACCCACGCGCACGGTACCGTCTTCCAGCTTGACGACCGAGAACGCATCGTCGATCTCGGTCGTGGTCACGTCGTCGATCGAGAATGCGGCAACGTCGGCGCGTGGCAGGTCGGTCGGCGCTTTCGGTACGTCCACCGGCGCAAAACCGGCGCCGCGCGGGAAGTTCTCGAACAGGAAGCGGCCCATGTGCAGGTCTTTGGGCGAGGCCAGGCCGCCGACGTCCAGCATCAGGCGCGCTGGGTTGGTCTGCAGTTCGTTGGCCGCGGCCTCGAACGCCTTGTATTCAATGGTGTTCTTGTCGGGCTTGAACAGCAGCTGGTGCACGAGCGGCTGCATCGACTCGGGCAGCTTGCCGGCTTTCAGCTCATCGACATAGCCAGCCTGGATGATCGCCTGCTGCTTTTTCTTTTCGATACCGGCCAGCGCGGCCTTGAGCGACGCTTCCGGCGCGGCCTTGTAGCGGCCACGGCCCTTCTTGTAGAAGTAGATCGGCGAGCCATGCAGCGTCAGCACGAGGCCGGCCGCTTCGTGCGGCAGCGGCGCGTGGCCGAAGTATTCGGCGCCCAGCTCGGCAAAGCCGAATTCGTCTTCGCCCGCGACTTCCCACAGGAACTCGAGGTCGACTTCTGCCGCCACGGCCTTGGCCGCGTCCATCAGCTCTTGCGGGCCGGGCTTTTCAAATTGCAGCAGGACGTCGCGCGTCTTGACCTTGGTGCGCTTGCCGCTGGCCAGTTCGACCTGGTATGCCTCGCCGGCTTGCGACAGGATGGCGCCGACCTTGAAGTCGCCCGATTCCTCAAAAAATACATTCATGATTATTCTGTGTTGTTCGTGGTTGCGCCCGCTCCCAGGCTGAGCACCGCCGGCAAGAATACCTCGGTGACCAGGAGCAGGCCTTGACGGCGGCGATAGACGCAGCGCCGCGCATGGTAAATCGGCTGTTGCGCGCCTGCGCCGCCAATGGCCGCGTGCGCGCGGCGCACGAGCGGATGGTCGGCGCCCAGGCGCGCAAATTCAAGTGATCCGCGCCGCACGAGCGGATCGTAAAACAGGGTCGAGCCGAGCGAACGTTCGCCCAGCGCCGAAAACAGCGGCCAATCGCTCGCGTTGGCATCGGGCGGCACGACCGTATGGGCAAAGACCACCGGCGTGCCATCGCAGACGAGCAGCACTTCGCGTTCCCATACACGCTGTGACCGCGCCAGGCCAATCGCCGCCGCTTCATCGGCCAGGCACACGGCGCCGTGCTGGTGCAGGCGGCGCACGCGAAACGCGTCACTGCTGGCGACCAGGCGCGCGGTCAGCGAGCCGGGCGTGACGAGCCAGTCGTGCATTGGTGGAGAAGCACGCACGGCGCGCGCATGCGGCTGCCAGGCGGCCAGGCGCAGCGAACGGTTCCTCACCGCGTTCCGTCCCCGACTGCATCCATCCCGCAGAATGCCAGCACCTCGTCGACATACATCGGAAACTCCGACACTGCATGGTCGCTGCCGTAGATCACGTGCTGGCGCGCGCCGGCGTAGTGCGCCACCATGTCGCGGTAGTCGAGCACTTCGTCGCCCGTGGCCGCCAGCAGAAAATAGCGCTCGGGCTGCGTGATGGCCGCAACGCGCAGTGCCTTGAGTTCATCGATGTACTCGGCGCGAAACTCGAACGGTTCGTCAGAATGCCAGTTGGTCGTCACACCCACGTGGTGTTCGAGGTTGCGGATCGGGTCGACCGACGGGTTGATGACGACGGCCGGCACGCCCAGGCGCTCGGCCAGCGCGCACGCATAGAAGCCGCCCAGCGACGAGCCGACGATCGCGAGATTGCCCGGTGCGTGCTGCGCGGCCAGGTCCAGCGCCAGTGCGAACGCGGCCTTTGGCGACGCCGGCAATTGCGGGCAGATCAGGCGGTCGAGCAGGCCGCGCTCCTCGAGCGCCGCCTGCACGACGCGCGCCTTCATCGATTTGGGCGACGAGCGAAAGCCGTGCAAATACAGAAGGTACGGTGGCAAATTCGGCGCCGACGTCATGGGGCCAGCGCGTCCAGCAGCTTCTGGTGCACGCCGCCGAAGCCGCCATTGCTCATGACCAGGATATGGTCGCCCGGCTGCGCCTGCTGCACGATGGCCTGCACCATATAGTCGATCTGGTCGAAGCTGTGCGCGATCGCGCCCATCGGCTTGAACGCATCGGCCAGCGACCAGCCCAGCGCCTGCTGGCTGCCGAAGCCGAACACCAGGTCGGCATCCTTCAGGCTGCCCGGCAGCGCATCCTTCATCGCGCCCAGCTTCATCGTGTTCGAGCGTGGCTCGAGCACGGCCAGGATGCGGCCCGAACCTTGCGCGCCCAGTTTCTGGCGCAGGCCGCCAACCGTGGTGGCAATCGCCGTCGGGTGGTGCGCAAAGTCGTCGTAGACGGTGATGTTGTTGACCACGCCGCGCACTTCCATGCGGCGCTTGACGTTCTCGAAACGGGCCAGCGATTCGATGGCCTGCGCGACCGGCACGCCGACATGGCGCGCGGCGGCAATCGCAGCCAGCGCATTCGAGCGGTTGTGCTTGCCGGTCAGGTCCCAGTGCACGGTGCCTTGCGGCGCGCCCTTGAAGATGACGTCAAAGCTCGCGCCGCCCGGATGCTCGACCATCGTCCAGTCGACACCGTCGGCGCTGCCAAAACTTTCCTTCTCGCTCCAGCAACCGCGCTTCAGTACGCGCCCGATCGATGCTTCGTCGCCATTGACCACCAGGCGACCCACGCCCGGCACGGTGCGCACCAGGTGGTGGAACTGGGTTTCGATGGCGCCGATGTCCGGGAAGATGTCGGCGTGGTCGTATTCCAGGTTGTTCAGCACGGCCGTCTTGGCGTGGTAGTGCACGAACTTGCTGCGCTTGTCGAAGAACGCCGTGTCGTATTCATCGGCTTCGATGACGAAGAAGTCCGATGGCTTGTCGCCATGCAGGCGCGCCGAAACACCGAAGTTCATCGGCACGCCGCCGATCAGGAAGCCCGGCGCATAGCCGGCATCTTCCAGGATCCAGGCCAGCATCGATGTGGTCGTCGTCTTGCCGTGCGTACCGGCCACGGCCAGTACCCATTTTTCGCGCAGGATATGCTCGCCGATCCACTGCGGCCCCGACATATACGGCAAGCCGCGGTTCAGGATTTCCTCGATCAGCGGGTTCCCGCGCGTCATCACATTGCCGACCACGTACAGATCGGGATTCAGCGACACCTGCTCCGGGCCATAGCCCTGGATCAGCTCGATCCCTTGGGCCTGCAACTGCGTGCTCATCGGTGGATAGACGTTGGCGTCGCAACCGGTCACGCGGTGGCCGGCTTCCTTGGCCAGGACCGCCAGGCCACCCATGAAGGTGCCGCAAATGCCGAGAATATGAATGTGCATGGGAAGGTGCGCGGGTGCGATGTAAATGGACGAAACCGGGATTCTACCCGAGGCGCTGCCAAATTAAGGTTCAGAGTATGATCTCGATCATGATGCCGAACTTGAACAACGATCTTATTCAATTGCGCGCAGAGATTGCCCTCGTGGCTGCGCGCATGGTTGCCCAGGATGGCGCCGACATCGATACCGCGCGCCGCAAGGCGGCCCGCCAGGTGCTCGGCGTGAACCAGCCTTTTCCCAATATGATGCCCGACGACATCCAGGTCGAAGACGAAGTGCGCAAGTACCTGGCGCTGTTCGGCGGCCCGGACCACAGCGAGCGCCTGGCACAATTGCGCGCCACGGCGCTGCAGGTGATGGAGGCACTGGCCGACTTCAATCCGTACATCACGGGCCCGGTGCTGCAAGGTACGGCCGGTGAGCACGACGATATCCATCTGCAACTGTTCGCCGACAGCGCGAAGGAAGTGCAGATCTATCTGCTGAATCGCAATGTTAATATCGAGATCTCGGAAACCCCGCATTTCAAAGGGGGGCGCCATGCGCCCGTCGAGACCGTCAGTTTCCCGTGGATGAAGGAAACTGTGCATGCGCAATTGTTTGAATACCAAGACCTGCGCGGCGCGCTCAAGCCGCGCGCGGATGGCCGCCCGCAACGTCTCGACGCTGCCGGCCTGCGCGCGCTGATCGCTGCCGACTCAACACTGGAACAGAACGAATGAACAAGAAACACCTGGCCACCTACGTGGCAGTGGCCGCGCTGTTTGGCGTGATGGGCGCCGTCGTCGCGCTCTATAAAAAGGCGCCGGCACCGGCCTCCCCCCAGATCAGTACGGCTGCCGGCGCCGGCGCAGTGACCAATGCCGTCACCAATCTGTATGCGCAGTCGCTCAACAACCTGGCGGGTGAACCGCAGCCGTTGGCCCAGTGGAAGGGCAAGCCCCTCCTGGTGAATTTCTGGGCCACCTGGTGCGGCCCATGCGTGCAGGAAATGCCGGAGCTGTCGCACCTGGCGGGTGAAGACAAGGGCAAGCATTTCAATGTGATCGGCATCGGCATCGATTCGCCGACCAATATGAGCGAATTCGCCGCCAAGCACCAGATTGCTTATCCACTCTACGTGGCGGGCATGGGCGGGACCGAGCTGTCGAAGGAATTGGGCAACACGATGGGCGGCTTGCCGTACACTGTGCTGATCGGCGCCGACGGGCAAGTGCTCAAGACGTATATTGGCAAGCTCAAGTTCGACGAATTGCGCGCTGACCTGGCCAAATTGAAGGGTTGATTGCGCTTTTAACGAACGACCGTACGATTTGCAATTGCGGCCAATTTCGGCTAAACACCAGCAATTTTACTGCTTGCCAACAGCCGAGCTAGGCGGCACAATGCCTGACTTTCGGGCTACCAGACTCTCATTATGGCGAAAAAGCTACTGCTTCTCAACGGCCCCAACCTCAATTTATTGGGGACGCGCGAGCCTGCGGTGTACGGCACGACGACCTTGGCCGACATCGAGAACGCAGCAGTTGCACAAGCCACGAACGCGGGCGCAGCACTGGAGCATTTCCAGAGCAACCATGAGGGCGCCCTGATCGATCGCATCCACGCCGCACGCACCGAAGGCGTGGATTTTATCGTGATCAATCCTGGTGGCTTGACCCATACCAGCGTAGCACTGCGCGATGCGTTCGCGTCGGTGGCCATTCCATTCGTCGAGGTGCACGTGTCGAACGTGCATGCCCGCGAATCGTTCCGGCAGCATTCCTATCTCTCCGGCATCGCGCGTGGCGTGATCTGCGGACTGGGGCCGGACGGATACAGGTTTGCCATCGACTTCGCACTTAAATAGCGTTAATCTACGTCAACTTCATGTATCAGCGGCTGCGCGGCCTGTTTGACGCGCCGGCCTGCTCTCTAAAACGAATAATTCCAAGGGGTTTCACATGGATCTACGAAAACTCAAGACCTTGATCGACCTGGTCGCTGAATCGGACATCGCCGAACTCGAAGTGACCGAAGGCGAAAGCAAGGTCCGCATCGTCAAGTCGTCTGCTGTTGGCCAGGGCCAGATGATGATGATGCCGCAACAAGGCGTGCAACAATTCGCGGCTCCAGCCCCGGCCGCTGCGCCTGTCGCTGCAGCACCGGTCGTGGCCGCCGAGCCAACCGGCCACGTCGTCAAGTCGCCGATGGTCGGTACCTTCTACCGTTCGTCCGCACCGGGCGCTGCCGCATTCGTCGAAGTGGGCTCAAACATCAAGGAAGGCGAAACGCTGTGCATCATTGAAGCGATGAAGCTCCTGAACGAAATCGACGCCGATGTCTCGGGCGTTGTCACCAAGATCCTCGTGGAAAACGGCCAGCCGGTCGAATTCGGCCAGCCGCTGTTCGTGATTGGCTAAAGCCTCAAGCTGGGCGGCAGTCCTGCCACCAGCTCACCCATGACGTGTCCGGCGCCGCTTGTCTTTCAGCTGCGCCGGTTTTCACTGAACCACCGGACCAACCATGTTTGAAAAAATCCTCATCGCCAACCGTGGTGAAATCGCGCTGCGTATCCAGCGCGCCTGCCGCGAGCTGGGCATCAAGACGGTCGTCGTGCACTCCGAGGCCGACAAGGACGCCAAGTACGTGAAACTGGCGGACGAGTCGGTCTGCATCGGCCCGGCACAATCGAGCCTCAGCTATCTGAACATGCCCGCGATCATCAGCGCGGCCGAAGTGACCGACGCCGAAGCGATCCACCCGGGCTACGGCTTCCTGTCCGAAAACGCCGACTTCGCCGAGCGCGTCGAGAAATCGGGCTTCGTCTTCATCGGCCCGCGTTCCGAATCGATCCGCCTGATGGGCGACAAGGTCTCGGCCAAGCAGGCCATGATCCGCGCCGGAGTGCCGTGCGTGCCAGGCTCGGACGGCGCCCTGCCGGACGACCCGAAAGAAATCGTGCAGACGGCGCGCCGCGTCGGCTACCCGGTGATCATCAAGGCTGCCGGCGGTGGTGGCGGACGCGGCATGCGCGTGGTGCACACCGAAGCGGCCCTGATCAACGCCGTGGCGATGACCAAGACCGAAGCCGGCGCCGCCTTTGGCAATCCGGAAGTCTATATGGAGAAGTATCTGGAAAATCCGCGTCACGTGGAAATCCAGATCCTGGCCGACGAACACAAAAACGCCGTCTGGCTCGGCGAGCGCGATTGCTCGATGCAGCGCCGCCACCAGAAGGTCATCGAAGAAGCGCCGGCGCCGGGCATCCCGCGCAAGCTGATCGAAAAGATCGGTGACCGCTGCGCCGAAGCCTGCCGCAAGATCGGCTACCGCGGCGCCGGCACCTTCGAATTCCTGTACGAGAATGGCGAGTTCTACTTCATTGAAATGAACACGCGTATCCAGGTCGAGCATCCGGTCACCGAGATGATCACCGGGATCGACATCGTCCAGGAACAGATCCGCATCGCCTGCGGCGAAAAGCTGCGGTTCCGCCAGCGCGACATCATGCTGTCGGGTCACTCGATCGAGTGCCGCATCAATGCCGAAGACCCGTTCAAGTTCACGCCGTCGCCGGGCCGCATCACCAGTTGGCATCCGCCGGGTGGCCCTGGCATCCGCGTCGACTCGCACTCGTACGCCGGCTACTACGTGCCGCCGCACTACGACTCGATGATCGGCAAGGTCATTGCGTATGGCGCCACGCGCGAGCAGGCGATTCGCCGCATGCAGATCGCGCTGTCCGAAATGGTGGTAGAGGGTATCCTGACCAATATTCCGCTGCACCGCGAACTGATGGTCGACGCCCGCTTCATCGAAGGCGGCACCAACATCCACTACCTGGAGCAGAAACTGGCCGCCAAGCCCGACCTGCCGAAGGAAACGGCGCTGTCGGCCAAATCCGAAGTCAAGGTGAACGAATGAGCTGGACTGAAGTCGTCATCGAACTGGCGCGCGAACACGCCGAAGCGCTGTCGGACGCCCTGATGGAAGCCGGCGCGCTGTCGGTATCGGTGGAAGACGCCGACGAAGGCACCGAGGACGAAAAGCCGCTGTTCGGCGAGCCGGGCATGGAGCCGACCGAAGCGGCGTGGGATCACAGCCGCGTCGTCGCGTTGACCGATGCCGATGCCGACCAGCTGGCGATCGTCACCGAGGCCGCGCAAGCGATCCGGCTGCCCGTCGTGCCGGCGTTCACCACCCGCAAGGTGGAAGACGCCGACTGGGTGCGCCTGACGCAATCGCAGTTCGAGCCGATCCACATCGGCACCAATATCTGGGTCGTGCCGAGCTGGCACGTGGCGCCGGATCCGAATGGCCTGATTCTCGAGCTGGACCCTGGCCTGGCCTTCGGCACCGGCAGCCATCCGACGACGCGCCTGTGCATGGAGTGGCTCGAAGCCCATCCTGCGCCGGGCAAGTCGGTGCTGGACTACGGCTGCGGCTCGGGCATCCTGGCGATGGTGGCCAAGAAGCTCGGGTCGCAGGACGTGGCCGGTGTCGACATCGATCCGCAAGCGATCGAATCGGCACGCGCCAACGCCGAGCGCAACAACGTCGCCATCGACTTCTACCTGCCTGACACGTTTGCCGCCTCCGGCAATGCGCGCCATGCCGGCGGCAAGTTCGACATCGTCGTGGCCAACATCCTGTCGAGCCCATTGAAGCTGATGGCGCCGATGCTGGCTGGCCGCGTGGCCGATGGCGGTTCGCTCGTGCTGTCGGGCGTGCTGGCACGCCAGGCCGACGAAGTGGCTGCAGCCTACGCGCCATTCATCAAGCTGGGCGTCTGGGCCGAGCAGGATGGCTGGGTTGCCCTGCACGGCACGCTTGGCCAGGACACACCGCCGGCACGCACTGCCACTGCCACTGCCGGATAAAGGCATGGCGCTCGCCACACAATGCCCCCACTGCGGCACGCAGTTCCGCGTCGCCGCGGACCAGCTCAAGCTGCGTGGGGGCATCGTGCGTTGTGGCGCATGCCAGCAGATTTTTGACGGAAACAGCGCGCTGATCGATCTGGCGGCCGGGCCTGCACCGGTTGTTGCGGCGCCTACCGACGCAGCGGCTGAAGTTCCTTCTCCTGTGATCTCCCCTGCTCCCGTCGACGAGACGCCGGTCGAGACGCCGGTTGAGACACTTGCCCCGGTGAGCGAGCCGGTCGCGCAGCAGGAACCAGAGCAAGAACCAGAACCGGCGCCGACGCCGACATCAACGCCCGAACCGGACACGCTCCCCGCCCCCGAACCAAGCCGCGAACACACGGCAGACTCGATCGGCCCGCCGACCCTGCTGCTGCGCGAATCGTCGGGCGGCTCGCCGCCAATCGCATCCAGTGTGCCTGCCTCGCCGCGCAACCGCGCCGCTGAAGCACGCGCGCGCCGCGTCAAGGCCGCACCGCCGCACATCGACGAAGCGCCCAAACCACCGCCGCCACCGCCCAAGCCAAAGTCGACGCCAAAGCCGGACATCGACGAACCCGAGTTCGTGCGCAGCACGCGCCAGCGCGAAGCTTCCAGCAAGACGACGCGCATCGCGCTGGCCATCGGCAGCGTGCTGCTGCTGATTGCGCTGGTCGTCCAGGCGGCCGTGAGCTTTCGCGACGTGCTGGCGGCGCGCCATCCGGGCCTGCGTCCGATGCTGGTCTCGACCTGCGCCCTGTTCGGCTGCAGCGTCAACCTGCCGGCGCGACCGGAGCAACTGGTCATCGAGACCGGTGAACTCATCACGCTGGGCGGCAACGCCTACACCTTCAGCACCGTGCTGCGCAACCAGGGCGACATGGCGCTGGCCTGGCCGAGCCTCGAACTGACGCTGAACGACCTTGACGACAAGCCGCTGGTGCGCCGCGTGTTCGCCCCGCGCGACTACGCCGGCGCCGCCGCTGCCGCGCCCACCGGGTTCGCCGCACGCGGCGAGCAGCAGGTGCGCATCCATTTCAGGCTGGAGGGCGCAGAGCCGTCCGGCTACCACATCGCAGTGTTCTATCCATGAAAGCCACCCCATGACCAAAACCGCCCTGATCTGCGGCTCGCTCGCGTTCGACAAAATCATGCAGTACCACGGCCGCTTCGGCGACACGCTGCTGGCCGACCAGCTGCACCGCGTGAACGTGTCGTTCCTGGTGCCGACGCTGCGCACCGAATACGGCGGCTGCGCGGCCAATATCGCGTACAACCTCAAGCAGCTGGGCGGCGAGCCCCTGATGATGGGCACCCTGGGCCAGGACGGCGGCGACTACCTCAAGCGCATGCAGGAACAGGGACTCGAGACGCGCGGCATCCGCACGATCCCCGAGGCCTACACCGCGCAGTGCTTCGTGACGGCCGACCAGGACAACAACCAGATCAACGCCTTCCACCCGGGCGCGATGGAATACTCGAACCAGAACAACGTGGCCGACCAGGGCGCGATCCGCGTGGCGATCATCTCGCCTGACGGCCGCGACGGCATGATCAAGCACGCGCGCGACTGCGCCGAGCAGAAGGTGCCGTTCATGTTCGACCCGGGCCAGCAACTGCCGATGTTCTCGGGCGAAGAACTGATCACGTTCATCGGCCAGGCCAGCTACCTGGCGTGCAATGACTACGAATTCGAGATGGTCATGGACCGCACGGGCCTGAGCCATGCCGACATCGCAGCGCGCCTGGAGGCGTTGATCATCACGCGCGGCGAAGCCGGTTCGGACATCTACGCGAACGGCGAGCACATCAAGATTCCAGCCGTGACGGCGACGAACGTGGTCGACCCGACCGGCTGCGGCGACGCCTACCGCGCAGGCCTGCTGTTCGGCATCACCAATGATCTGGACTGGGCCACGAGCGGGCGCATCGCCAGCCTGCTGGGCGCGATCAAGATTGCCTCGGCCGGTGGCCAGAACCACCACTTCACGCCGCAGGAATTCGACGCGCAGTACGAGCAGGCGTTCGGTAGCAAGTTCCGTTAAAAGGAAGGCGCCGCTGGCGCCGTGCATGACATAAAAAAAGGCCTCTGCATGCAGAGGCCTTTTTTGCGATCGGGTGGTTCAAACGTACCCGAACACCTGCCGCAGCACGAACAGCAGGATCTGGATCAGCACGAGCGCCACCAGCACCGACAGGTCCATCCCGCCGATCGGCTTGACGACACGCCGGATCGGCCGCAGCAGCGGCTGATTGAGCGCGTGCACGAACGGCGCCAGCGGCGCATTCGGATTGACCCAGCTGAAGATCGCTTCGATGATCAACAGCGCCATGAAGCCGTACAGGATCCACGTCAGGAAGCGGTGCAGCGCGTACAGCAGCATCGTCTCGCCGCTGGCGCCGGCCAGCAGCAGCACCGTGCTGGCCACCAGGACCACCAGGAAGGCGCCGATGAGGCTTGCCCAGTCGTAGCCGCGGGTACCGGGCACCACGCGCCGCAGCGGCATCACCAGCCAGTCGGTGATGGTGTGGACGAACTGGCGAATCTGGTCGGGAAGACGCACGCGGATGGCATTCGTCCAGAAGCGCAGCAACAGCACCCCACCCAGCAGGCCTGCAACGATATCGACGATAAACTGAAGAATGGACAGCACGGACTCTCCTCAAAAAAAAACCGCTGTGCGAAGGATCACACAGCGGCATTGTGCCTGAAGCGCGCCCCACTTGCCATGCTGCGCAAGACGCGCGGCAGACAGGCAGGGCAGCGTTCGCGATTACGGACGGCTGCTGGTCGGGAATGGCCAGGCGGTTGGCGCGATCACGCTTTTTGCTGGCGTGGCTGCTGACGCTGCCGGTGCGGCTGCAGGCGTGTCGCCCGCTTTCGCGTCAGCCGCTGCCGGCTTGGTCGCTGCCTTCTTGGCGGCTGGCTTCTTCGCTTCCGGCTTGGCGTCGGCCTTGCTGTCCGCTTTCACGTCGGCTTTTGCATCGGCTTTGACATCGGCCTTCGCGTCGGCTTTGACTTCCGGCTTGGTGTCGGCCTTGATGTCGGCTTTCGTGTCGGCCTTGGTGTCGGCCTTCATGTCCGGCTTCGCGGCAGCTGGCTTGGCGGCGACGGTTTTGGTCGCAGCGGTCTTGGTGACAGCTGGCTTGGCCGTGGCCGTGGCCGTTTTTGTCGCAGCGGTTTTGGTCGCAGCAGGCTTGGCGGCAGCGGTCGTGGTCGTGGTCGCAGCAGCTTTGGTCACGGCTGGTTTGGCCGCGGCGCTGGTGGTAGTCGCTTTTTTCGCGGCTGGCTTGGCAGCAGCGGTCTTGGTGATGGCCGGTTTGGCTGCGGTTTTGGTCACCGTTGCTTTTTGCGCTGCCGGCTTTGCCGTTGCTTTGGTCGTGGCTGCTTTTTGGGCGACTGGCTTGGCGGCTGCCTTGCTGGTGCCCGCTTTTGCGGTGACCGGCTTGGCTGCAGCTTTGGTCGTCGTTTTAGCGACTGGCTTGGCGGTGGTTTTCTTTACTGCCGGCTTGGCTGCTGATTTAGCGGTCGACTTGGCTGGCGATTTCGCTGCCGACTTGGTGGTCGATTTGGTGGCCGATTTAGCAGTCGACTTGGTCGCCGATTTAGCGGTCGACTTGGTGGCCGATTTAGCCGTCGATTTGGTAACGGCCTTGGCCGACGTTTTCGTGGCGGCAGGTTTGGCTTCTGGCTTGGCTGCTGGCTTAGCCGCTGCTTTCTTTGCAGCTGGCTTGGCTGCAGGTTTGGCTGCTGCTTTCTTTGCCGCTGGCTTGGCTGCAGGTTTCGCTGCTGCTTTCTTCGCTGCCGGCTTGGTTGCTGCCTTAGTTGCTGCCTTAGTTGCTGACTTAGCTGCCGGCTTGGTTGCTGCTTTAGTTGTTGCCTTAGTTGCTGGCTTGGTTGTTGCTTTAGTTGCCGACTTAGTTGCCGGCTTTACTGCGGACTTGGCAGCGACTTTCTTGGTTACCGGCTTCGCTGCAGTTTTAGCGACGGTTTTCTTTACCGTTGGCTTTGCTGCAGTTTTGGTGACGGTTTTCTTTACTGCCGGCTTTGCGGTCGACTTGGCAGTCGATTTAACTGCGGCTTTGGCTGCAGTGGTTTTGGTCGCAGCGGTCTTGGTTGCAGTGGTTTTCTTTGCAACAGGTTTCGCCGTGGTTTTCGTCGCTGGCTTGCTCACTGCCCGGGCTGCCGGTTTGGCTGCTGCCTTGGTGGTGGTCTTGGCAGTGGTTGCCTTTGCCGTGCTGGCCTTGGCGGTGGTGGCCTTGGTCGCGGCTTTTTTCGCGACTGGTTTCTCTGCTGCAGCCTTTGCGGTCGACTTCGTCGTGGACGAAGGCACGCTCTTCACTGCTGCCTTTACAACTGTTTTTTTAGCGGTTGCCATTTTAATTCTCCTTCATCTGCGATGAGAAATACGCTCAGGGTTTAAAACCCGCCAGGTCGTTGTTGACCGGCGAGTTATTCATCGACGCAAACCGAAGATCGATATGCGCCAATGAATCCGGCACCGGCTGAACTGCTGCAACTCCTCACAGTTGCAGCGCTTCAGCCAACGTCGACAGGCCACCGTTCCAGCATCGTCACAGCGCTACCCTTGCGGGTGCGAAAAGAAAAAGCCGCCTTGCCTGAGCAATTGGTCAGGCAAGGCGGCTTGTTCTTTTCGCTTCGCTTCCGTGCATACTGTTTGGTTCAGCGCCCTATTATTCGATCGATTTGCCCGATGCCCGCGACAATATCACATCTTCTTGATTTGACAAATTCAATCGCGTAAAGGACGTGCTTTGTTTGTGTGTGCGCAACCGAGAATCGGAAACAAGCCGCGCAATATGAGCGGCCAAATAAGCAAGCGCGCCCCAATTGACGGGGATTCTGCAAATGGCGACGGATTCACGCGCGCCTTTCAACCCAAGGTTGAATCGATTCACAGATCGAACGGTCCGAACCAATAGATACTGTCGATCACGCCGCCGCGTTTGGCAATATAGGCCAGCCGAGTTTGGCAATTGACGAATACCGAATGGAACGAGCCATCCATTTGTCGCGCCATTCGCTCCACCGGGTGGCTGCCGAGCGGCACCAGGTAGACGGATCGCGGCGCCGCATCCGCCGGCGTGCCGGCCGTGGGTGCGACCACCATCTCCTTCGCCACCAGATTGAAACCGTGGTTGGTGACCCGGGCGCGCGCGCCGTCGTCCAGCGCCAGGCACGCCGCATCGCGCGGCGCGCCGTCCACGTAGTCTTCGAGAACCAGTGTCTGCTTGACCGCCGTGGGTGGTGTACCGGCGCAGCCAGCCAGCAAGGCCGCGCCACAAAGGGCCAGCTTGAGCGTATGCGGATTCATGAACGTCCCCTACCAAGAGTAGATGCCCATCCTAGCGCATACGCGGTCGCTTGTGCACGCGCGTGTCCAGGTTGCGTCAGCGCCCCGGGGCCACGCGCCACAGCGTGCCGCCGGCATCGTCGACCACCAGCAGCGCGCCATCGCGTGCGACTTCGACTGCCGCCGGCCGTCCCCACACATCGCGGTCGCTGACCACCATGCCGCTCATGAAGTCCTGATACTGCCCGGTGGGCACCCCGTTCTTCATGAACACACGCACGACCTTGTAGCCGGTGCGCACGCCACGGTTCCACGAGCCGTGCAGCGCCACGAACACATCGCCCTCGTACTCCTTCGGGAATGCACTCGTCGCACCCTCCGGCGCGTGGTACGCCACCATGCCCAGCGGCGCCGAGTGCGCCTGCAGCAGCACGTCGGGCGTGATCGTCTTGCCCTTCAGGTCGGGCCGGTGACCCGCCAGGCGCGGGTCTTCGTTGTCGCCGATGTAGTACCACGGCCAGCCATAGAAGCCGCCCTGCTTCACGCGCGTGAGGTAGTCCGGCGGCAGGTTGTCGCCCAGCGCATCGCGCTCGTTCACATTGCACATGACGTCGCCCGTGGCGGGCAGCACCAGCAAGCCCACGCAGTTGCGCAGACCGGTCGCGAAGGTGCGGCGGTTCTTGCCGTCCGGGTCGAACGCCATGACGGTGGCGCGGTCCGTCTCGACGCCCCAGGCGCCGCCCACGCCGTGCTCGCGCTCCCACTGCGCCAGCGGCACGGGCGGCGTGCGCCCGATGTCGGCCGCGACGTTGGTGGCCGAGCCGATCGACAGCAGCAGCGTCTTGCCGTCCTTCGAGAAGGCCAGCGTGCGCGTCGTGTGCCCGCCACTGGTCTCGGACAGTTCGGCAATCACGGTTTCGGGCGCGGCGCGCGCCGTCAGGTCGCCATTGCGGTACGGGATGCGCACGACCGAATTGACGCCGGCCACATACAGATACTGGGGGTTGGCGCCGCTCGGCCAGAATGCCATGCCGTATGGGCGCGCCAGGCCAGTGGCGAACACGCCGGCGCTGTCGGCCTTCTTGCCATCGCGCGAGCGCAGCACCTTGATCGCGCCCGCGCCGGTCGCGGCCAGGAACACGTCGCCATTCGGCGCGCGCAGCGCCACGCGCGGCTTGTCGGCGTCCTGTGCGAACACGCTGACCGTAAAGCCGGGCATCACGGTCGGCAGCGTGCCGTTGGGCCGCGCCTGCACGCGCGCGCTGTTGCCGGCGCTGTCCGTGGCAAACGGCGCGGCCAGATCGGTGGGCTTGATGTGATAGGTCTTGCCAGGCTGGTTTTCAGTCCAGGCACCGGCGCGGGAGGCAGGTTGTGCATCGGCTTTCGCAAGGGCTGGCGCGGCGGCAACAGTTGCAGCACCCTGCAGGCTGGCCAGGTAATCGATCAGCGCGCCGCGCTGTTTTGCGTCCGGCACGCCGACCGGCATCATCGTGCCGGGCACGCGCTTGGCCGGGTCGAGCAGGAACAGGTCGAGTTCGTCGCGCGTCCACACCGTGCCGCTCGCGCCGGCCTTGGCCAGCGCCGCCGAATAATTGAACCCGGCGACACCCGCCGCCTTGCGCCCGACAACGCCGAACAGGCCCGGGCCAGCCATCTGCGCCATCCCGGTATCGACCGTGTGGCAGCTGGCGCAGTTGTTCTGGAAGATGGTGCGGCCCGCGGCCACCTGGGGCGCAGCGTGGGCGACGGATACTGTCGCCAGGCCGGCGAGCATGAGGGCGTGCAGCAGCGTGGTGTGGGCGTTCAAGGGTGTCTCCTGGTCAGGCTTGAAAGATCGCCATCATAGGTCAACATCGACGGGCTGCGCGCAACACGCGAAAAAAAGCCCGGCTGATCCAACGCCGGGCTTTTTGTTCGTGGCTGACGCAGGGCGATCGACGCCCCCGCATCAATCCCAGCTCAGCGTGCCGCCGGTCTGGTACTCGGTCACGCGCGTCTCGAAGAAGTTACGCTCTTTCTTCAGGTCGATCATTTCGCTCATCCACGGGAACGGGTTTTCTTCGTTCGGGAACAGCGGCTCAAGGCCGATCTGCACCGCGCGGCGGTTGGCGATGAAGCGCAGGTAGCCCTTGAACATCGGGGCGTTCAGGCCCAGGACGCCGCGTGGCATCGTGTCTTCGGCGTAGCGGTATTCCAGGTCGACTGCTTCCAGGAACAGGGCCTTGATCTCTTCGCGGAATTCCGGCGTCCACAGCTGCGGGTTTTCCATCTTGATCGTGTTGATCAGGTCAATGCCGAAGTTCACGTGCATCGATTCGTCGCGCAGGATGTACTGGTACTGCTCGGCAGCGCCAGTCATCTTGTTCTGGCGGCCCAGCGCCAGGATCTGCGTGAAGCCCACGTAGAAGAACAGGCCTTCCATCAGGCAGGCGAAGACGATGATCGACTTGAGCAGCTTCTGGTCGTTCTCGGTCGTGCCGGTCTTGAATTCAGGGTCGGTCAGCGTCTCGATGAACGGGATCAGGAACTGGTCCTTGTCGTGGATCGATTCGATTTCGTTGTAGGCGTTGAAGATCTCGGCTTCGTCCAGGCCCAGCGACTCGACGATGTACTGGTAAGCGTGCGTGTGGATCGCTTCCTCGAATGCCTGGCGCAGCAGGTACTGGCGGCACTCGGGGGCCGTGATGTGGCGGTAGGTGCCCAGCACGATATTGTTTGCGGCGAGCGAGTCGGCCGTCACGAAGAAGCCCAGGTTGCGCTTGACCAGGCGGCGCTCGTCTTCCGACAGACCGTTCGGGTTCTTCCACAGCTCGATGTCGCGCTGCATGTTCACTTCTTGCGGCATCCAGTGGTTCGCGCAGCCGGCCAGGTACTTGTCCCATGCCCATTTGTACTTGAATGGCACGAGCTGGTTCACGTCGGTCTGGCCGTTGATGATGCGCTTGTCGTCGGCATTGACGCGTTTTGCCACTTCGGCGGCAGGTGCAATGGCAAGGCCGGCGTCGGCTTGCGGAGCGCTTGGCGCGCTGGTTGGTTCGTCGTCCCAGTTAAGCATGGTGGTCCCTTCTGTGGTGCGCTGGCGCAGCGACTGCGGCCCGGGCACATTGATGCATTGGTTATTCGTGTTGTCGGCGACTGGCGCCGTTGTACTTGCCGGAGGGCGAGCCGGCCTTGCAGGCGGCTCGCCTCCCTTACTACATTACTGGCAGGCTTCGCATTCCTCGAAACCGTCGTCGCCCGGACGCAGGTAGCAGGCGGCGCCGTCTTCTTCGGTCGCTGCTGCCGTCGCCGTATTGGCCGCCGGTGCCGGCGCTGGTGCAACCGGCGCTTTCTCGCCAGCCGACAGGCCACCGGACAGGCCGCCCGAGACCGACACGGCATTCAGCGCGCCGGTGCGGGTGGTCGACTTTTCCAGGTGCGTCGCTGCGATCGTGCGCAGATAGTACGTGGTCTTCAGACCGCGCAGCCAGGCCAGCTTGTAGGTTTCGTCCAGCTTCTTGCCCGATGCGCCGGCCATATAGATGTTCAGCGACTGGGCCTGGTCGATCCACTTCTGGCGGCGCGACGCAGCGTCGACCAGCCACTTCGGCTCGACTTCGAACGCGGTTGCATACAGGTCGCGCAGGTCTTGCGGAACGCGGTCGATTTTCGACAGCGAGCCGTCGAAGTACTTCAGGTCGGCGATCATGACTTCGTCCCACAGATCACGTGCCTTCAGGTCGCGCACCAGGTACGAGTTGATCTCGGTGAATTCACCCGACAGGTTCGACTTCACGTACAGGTTCTGGAACGTCGGCTCGATACAGGCCGAGACACCGATGATGTTCGAGATCGTCGCGGTCGGGGCGATTGCCACGCAGTTCGAGTTGCGCATGCCGAACTGCTTGATGCGCTCGCGCACCGGGGTCCAGTCCATCTTCGACGACGTGTCCTGCTCCAGGTACTGGCTGCCACGTTCGTCGGCCAGCAGCTGGATCGAGTCCTGCGGCAGGATGCCGCGGTCCCACAGCGAACCGGTGTAGGTCTCGTAGCGGCCGCGCTCTTCGGCCAGTTCGGTCGACGCCAGGTAAGCGTAGTAGCAGACCGCTTCCATCGACGTGTCGGCGAACTGCACGGCCCGGTCGGACGAGAACGGGATGCGCATCATGTGCAGGCAATCCTGGTGGCCCATCACGCCCATGCCGACCGGACGGTGGCGCAGGTTCGAGTTGCGCGCTTTTTCGACCGCGTAGTAGTTGATGTCGATGACGTTGTCGAGCATGCGCATGGCGGTGCGGATCGTCTTTTGCAGCTTGACGTGATCCAGGCCATCGCCCTTCATGTGCTGCGGCAGATTGACCGAGCCCAGGTTGCAGACGGCGATTTCATCGGCGCTGGTGTTCAGCGTGATCTCGGTGCACAGGTTCGACGAGTGCACGACGCCCACGTGCTGCTGTGGCGAGCGGATGTTGCACGGGTCCTTGAACGTGATCCATGGGTGGCCGGTTTCGAACAGCATCGACAGCATCTTGCGCCACAGGTCGAGCGACTCGATCTTCTTGAAGACCGCCATTTCGCCGCGCTCGGCCTTGGCTTCGTACGCCAGATAGGCTTGTTCGAAGGCCTTGCCGGTCAGGTCGTGCAGGTCAGGCGTCTCGGATGGCGAGAACAGCGTCCAGTGCGATTTTTCCATCACGCGCTTCATGAACAGGTCGGGAATCCAGTTCGCCGTGTTCATGTCGTGGGTGCGGCGGCGATCGTCGCCCGTGTTCTTGCGCAGGTCGAGGAACTCTTCGATGTCGAGGTGCCAGGTTTCCAGGTAGGCGCAGACAGCGCCCTTGCGCTTGCCGCCCTGATTGACCGCGACAGCCGTGTCGTTGACCACTTTCAGGAACGGGACCACGCCCTGCGAGCGGCCGTTGGTGCCCTTGATGCGCGAACCGAGTGCGCGCACTGGCGTCCAGTCGTTGCCCAGGCCGCCGGCAAACTTCGACAGCAGTGCATTTTCCTTGATGGCGTCGTAGATGTCTTCCAGGTCGTCGCCGACGGTGGTCAGGTAGCACGACGACAGCTGCGAACGGCGGGTGCCCGAGTTGAACAGCGTCGGGGTCGAGCTCATGAAGTCGAACGACGACAGCAGGCTGTAGAACTCGATGGCGCGCGCTTCGCGATCGTCTTCACGCAGGGCCAGACCCATTGCCACGCGCATGTAGAACGCCTGCGGCATTTCGATGCGCACATCGCGCACGTGCAGGAAGTAGCGGTCGTACAGCGTTTGCAGGCCGATGTAGCCGAACTGCAGGTCGCGGTCGGCGACGATGGCCTTGGCCAGGCGCTCGAGGTCGTACTTGCCCAGTTCTTCGTCGAGCAGCTCGTTGGCGATGCCCTTGGCGATGTATTGCGGGAAGTAGGTCAGGTATTCGGCGGCGGCGCCGGCTTGCGCGACTTCGCGGCCGAAGACTTCCTTGCGGATCGTGTGCAGCAGGATGCGGGCGGTGACCTGGCTGTAGGCCGGGTCTTTTTCCATCAGCGCGCGCGCAGCCAGAATGGCCGACTTGTGCAGCTCTTCGACCGGCACGCCGTCGTACAGGTTCTTCATGGTCTCGGCCAGGATCGCGTCGGCGTCGACGTGTTTTTCGAGGCCGGCGCAGGCGGCGCCGATCAGACCGATGACGGTGTTGATGTCCAGCAGGCGGCGCTCGCCGCCATCGACAACGTGGATCTGCGGCGCGACGACGGCGCCACCGCCACCGGCGGCTTCTTTCGCGGCGCGGCGCTCTTCCATGCGCTTGGCGCGGTACAGCACGTATTCACGTGCGACATCGTGTTCGCCCGAGCGCATCAGCGACAGCTCGACCTGGTCCTGCACGTCCTCGATGTGGAACGTGCCGCCGTTCGGCTGGCGACGCACCAGTGCGGTGACGACGTTGTTGGTCATCTGCTCGACCAGCTCGCGGATGCGCGCCGACACGGCACCCTGGCCGCCGGCGATTGCCAGGAAGGCCTTGGTCATCGCGACCGAGATCTTGTGCGGCTCGAACGCCACCACCGAACCGTTGCGGCGGATGACGCGGTAGTCGCCGCGGGCGACGATGTCGGCCGGGGTGGTGCCGGCGGGCGCCGAGCCTGGGGCGACATGTTGGTTGATCGAACTATTCTGTGCTGTTTGCATTGCGCCTCCAGGAGCGGTCGGACCGCCGTTGTCTACGTGGCAACCGTCTTGCCGTAGTGCGCAAACCCGGTCCGTCAACAAATTAAAAAACGATGCCCTGCCAGCCGGTGGCCTGTGGTGGCAAACCAGAGAAGCAGGGTAAGAATCAGTAAATAATGCGTGTCGACAAGTGCTTCATTAACCGATCGATGGATAAGTTTGTGTGCAACTTGTGGACAACGTATGAACAACTCGCCGCAGCCCGCAATCCTGGTGCCTTTTCAGTCACTACCACTATATCTAGTGCCGGGCGTTGATATCAGACTAATTGTAGTACCTCGTTTGCGGTACAGGCAAGTAAATAAACGTCCAAAATTTTTACTTTTATCGCGTGCGAGCCTTGACTTTCGAGAGTCGCCATAAGGACGGGGAGTACGCGGTAAGCGACTACTAACCTTAAAAAAACCGTGGGGAAATGACCGGGCCGCGGGACCGCCGCCCGGCTGCAGACCAGCCGTCAATCGTCCGGCGCGCTGATGTCCAGCTTCTGCATCTGATAGCGCAACTGGCGGACACTGATGCCGAGCAGGCTGGCGGCCTGGGTCCGGTTGAACTGGGTTTGCTGCAGGGCGCGGCCGATGATGTCGCGTTCGACCTGCTCCAGGTATTCGGGCAGGTTGGCGGGCAATTCGGCAGGGCCGACGCCCGGCGGCGCCGATACCGTTGGTGTGACCGGTGCGGCCGGAGCGACTGGCGCCGCGGCAACGGGCGGCGTGACCGCCGGCGGCGCAAGTTCCGCCCGCGCCGGTTCGATCGGCCGCGCCGCCTTGAGCGACAAATCGCCCACTTCGATCACGCCATCGTTGGCAAACGCCAGCGCCCGCTCCAGCACGTTTTCCAGCTCGCGCACATTGCCGGGGAACGAATATGCCCGCAGCGCATCCAATACCCCGGCCCCGAGCGTGGCCTGCCCTGCCCCGGCCAGGCGCTGCAGGATGCCGCCCACCAGTGGCGCCAGATCGTCCAGGCGCTCGCGCAGCGGCGGTAAGCCCAGCTCGATCACGTTCAGCCGGTAGAACAGGTCTTGCCTGAACTTGCCCGTCTCGACGCAGCGGGCCAGGTCCTGGTGGGTCGCGCTGATGATGCGCACGTCGACCGGCTCCTCGACCGTCGCACCAATCTTGCGCACGCGCCGCTCCTGGATCGCGCGCAGCAGTTTCACTTGCATCGCCAGCGGCAGGTCGGCCACCTCGTCGAGCATCAGCGTGCCGCCGTTGGCCGCCTGAAAGAAGCCGTCACGTTCATCGGATGCGCCTGTGAACGCGCCCTTGCGGTAGCCGAAGAACTCGGCCTCCATCAGCGTTTCGGGAATCGCGCCGCAGTTCACGGCGATGAACGGTTTCGCGGCGCGCGAGCTCTGGGCGTGGATTTCGCGCGCGGCCAGTTCCTTGCCGCTGCCGGATTCGCCCGTGATCGAGATCGGCGCCATCGAGCGCGCCAGGCGGGCGATCTGGGCCCGCAAGGCCGCCATCGCGGGCGAGCTGCCGATCATGCGCGAGTCGGGCGCAACACCGCCGCCCGCCGCGGCGCTTTCGGATTGCTTGAGCGCCGCGCGCACCATCACGCGCAGTGCGTCCAGCGCCACCGGCTTGGCGATATAGTCGAACGCACCGGCCTTCAGCGCCACCACTGCATTTTCGGCGCTGCCGTAGGCGGTGATCACGGCCACCGGCGTGCCCTTGCCGGAGGCGCCAATTTCGCGCACCAGTTCAAGGCCCAGGCCGTCCGGCAGGCGCATGTCGGTCAGCACCAGCGCGTAATCGCGCTCGTCGAACAGCGCGCGCGCCTCGCGCAGCGTGGCGGCGCTGTCGACGTCCAGGCCCATCTTGAGCAGCGTGATCTCGAGCAGCTCGCGCAGGTCGGCCTCATCGTCGAGCACCAGAACGCGCGGCGCGCTCATGACGGCTCCCCGGCCACGTCAGGCAAGGGCAAAGGTGATGACAAAGCGGCCGCTGGCCTTGCGCGGGCCCAGCGCGGACGGGTCGAACCGGTATTCATAATCGAGTTTCGCATCGTTGTTGAGGCACAGTTCGCGCGCCAGGTAGAGTCCAAGGCCGGTGCCCTTGCTCGAGGTGGTATAGAACGGCTCGAACAGATGGTCGCGCACTTCGGGCGTGATGCCGGGGCCATCGTCCTGCACGTGCAGCTCGCGCCGCCCGGCCGCATCGCGCGCCGGAAAGATACGGATGCTGGCCGGCTGGCGGCTGGCATAGCGCACCGCGTTGTTGAGCAAATTGAGCAGGACTTCGTGCAGGTGCAGCGGGTCGAAGCGCACCGCGCTGCCGCCCGGATCGCCGATATAGACTATATCACCGGCCAGGCCGTGGATTTCGCAGAACTCGGCCTTGAGCTGTTCGAGAAACGCGCCCAGCGGCACCGGCTCGCCATTGGGCTGGGCCTTGCGCGAGAGCTGCAGGATGTCTTCGACCATGCGGTTCACGCGCGCCACATTGTCGCCAACGATTTTCAGCAGCCGCACTTCGGCCGGGCCGTGCAGGTCTTCGGCCAGCAGCGCCGTCGCGTGACCGATGGCCGACAAGGGGTTGCGTACCTCGTGCGCGATGCTGGCGGTCAGGCGGCCCATCGACGCCAGCTTGAGTTGCTGCGCCTGGTTCTCGATGGCGCTCACGTCCTGCATGAAGATCACGCTGCGGCTACCTCCCTCGCCCGCCGCATCGGCTGGCGCGGCGACACGGGCAAAGCGCAGCTTGACGTGCACCGGCTGGTCGCGCCGGCCGCGCACGTCGCCCGCGCCATCACCTTCGCGATACGGCTTGACGGTGACGAAGGCGGTATCGTTCTCGGGCGCGGCGAGCCAGGCATCGAACGCTTCGGCGAGCGGCTCGAACGCTGGCGCCGCATGCAGCAGGAAGCCCGACGTGTCGGCCTGCAGCCCGAGCATCCGGCGCGCCGCCGGGTTACCTGTAAACACCGCGCCGTCGGCGCCCACCACCAGGATGCCGTCGCCCACGTCGGCGATCACGATTTCATTGATCGCCTGCTGGATGCGCAGATCGGCGCCGCGCTGGGCCGCCAGTTCTTCCTGCCCCAGCAGGCGCGCGGCCATGCGGTTGGCCACCAGCACGGCGGCAAAGAACGCCGCGCCGAACAGGCCCGCCTGCATCAGCGGCGGATCGAACCCTTCGACCAGCTGCCACACGCTCAGGCCAAGCAAGAACAGCGTGGCCACCGCCGCCGCAAACAACGCCAGCAACAACGGTGCGAGGATTGCGGCGCCGGCCAGCGGGAACAGATACAGGATGCCAAGGCTGCTCCGCAAGCCGCCAGCGGCCAGGTACAGCAGCGAAATGACCAGGAGGTCGAGCGCGACCTGCACCCCGAGCTGCACCAGGAAGCGGCGCTGGCGGCGCGCGGCGAACGAGAACACCAGCGCCATGATGGCGTAGCCCAGGCAGATCTGGGCGACCTGCTGCGTGATGCGCAGCGCGCCGTTCTCGAAGTCGACGCCGAAATACAGCAGCAGCACCAGCGCGATGACGATGCGCGTGAGCGTGAAGGTCTGCAGCGAGCGCCACAGGGCGACGCGCGCTTCGGGCGACAGGATGCGGCGTTGCGTCAAGGCCGGCCTGCGCCTACGGCGGCGGCAGGCGCACGTGGCCTGGCGAACAGTAGTCGTGGCCGTCGGCGCGCACCGATTCGGACGCCGGGAAGTACATGCCGCAGTGGGTACATTGGGCCATCGCTTCGATCTGCACCGGCGCCTTGGCCGCGCCGGGGCGCGCCTGCGGCGGTACGGCCGCACGTTTGCTCATGGCGCGCAGCTTGTTGCGCACTGCGAAGACGACGAGGGCGATGAAGGCAATCCAGAATAATAGTCGCATCAGATGGTTCCCCGGTGCAGGATAACTTCAAGCACGAAACGGCTGCCGACATAGGCCAGCGCCAGCGTGGCAAACCCGGCCAGCGTGAAGCGCAGCGCGGTCTTGCCGCGCCAGCCTCGCCAGCGGCGTCCCGCCAGCAGCGCCGCGAACAACGCCCACGACAGCAGTGCGAACACGCTCTTGTGGTCGAGCAGCAGCGGCCTGCCGAACACCTGCTCGGAGAACACGAAACCCGACAACACCGTCAGGCTGAGCAGGACGAAGCCGATCCAGATCACCCGGAACAGGAGTTTTTCCATGGTGAGCAGCGCCGGCAGCTGGTCGAGCGCGGCGCCAAAGCGGCCGCCACCGGCAGTGCGGGTGTGCAGCCGCGCTTCTTGTAACGCCATCAGCACGGCGTGGAAGGCGGCAATGGTCAGGGTGCTGTAGGCCAGCACCGCGACCGCGATATGCCAGCCAAAGGCTGGCGACTTGCCGGCCAGCGGCGTCAGGGTGCCGGGAAACAGAAGCGGCAGCAGCGCGGCCACGGCGGCAAACGGCATCACCAGGCGGCGCATGCCATCGAGGGCGAAATTGCGGTTCTCGAGCCAGTAGGCGGCCACGGACACCCACAGCGCGGACGAGAGCATGATGGCGAAACCGACGCGCAACCGGCCCGGCACCATCACGTCCATGCCGAGCGAGACGCCGTGCAGCGCCCATGCGCCGGCCGTCACAGCCGAGATGGCCGGCGCGCGGCACGATGGCAGCAGGGCGCATACCGCGTACAGGAAAGCCGCGGCAAGGAAGAGGAAATTCTGCATGACGGGAGTCTACACCATTGCATGGTGCCGCCGTGGGGTGGGCGGTTTTTTCGCCCACCTGGCATGCGAGCGGCGCCGCCCGCGCTTTCCTTCCGCGCAAAACGCCACGGTTTGCTGAAAAAATGTGCGCCTGCCGTCCGCCGGAAGAACCACCGGCACCTGCGCAAGGTAAAATGCCGCTTTGGCGGCGCTCGCCCACCGGCATTTCGCTCGGGACCGCGCGTCCGATGTGCCCTTACTAATTAGGTTGAACATGCTAGATAACCTCACCCAACGCCTTGCCAAGGTCGTCAAGACCATGCGCGGCGAGGCGCGCCTCACCGAGGCAAACACTGCAGAGATGCTGCGCGAAGTGCGCATGGCCCTGCTCGAGGCCGACGTGGCGCTGCCGGCGGTGCGTGAATTCATCGCCAAGGTCAAGGAAAAAGCCCTCGGCGAAGAAGTCGTCGGCTCGCTCAGCCCGGGCCAGGCGCTCGTCGGCGTGGTGCAGAAGGAACTGGCGGCCCTGATGGGCGCCGACCTCGGCCCCGAGGCCAGCCAGCTGTCGTTCGCCCAGCAACCGCCGGCGATCATCCTGATGGCCGGTCTGCAGGGTGTCGGCAAGACCACCACCACCGGCAAGCTGGCCAAGTACCTCAAGGAACAGAAAAAGAAGAAGGTCCTGACCGTCTCGGCCGACGTGTACCGTCCGGCCGCAATCGCGCAGCTCGAATCGGTGACCAGGCAGGTCGGCGCCGACTTTTTCCCATCGACCGCCAGCGACAAGCCGGTCGACATCGCACTGGCCGCACTCGACTGGGCCAAGAAGCATTACCACGACGTGCTGATCATCGATACCGCGGGTCGTCTTGGTATCGACGAAGCGATGATGCAAGAGATCGCGGCCGTGCACGCCGCCGTCAACCCGATCGAGACGCTGTTCGTCGTCGACGCCATGCTGGGCCAGGATGCGATCAATACCGCCAAGGCGTTCAACGACGCCCTGCCCCTGACCGGCATCGTGCTGACCAAGCTCGATGGCGACTCGCGCGGCGGTGCGGCGCTGTCGGTGCGGCACGTGACGGGCAAACCGATCAAGTTTGCCGGTGTCTCCGAAAAACTCGATGGCCTCGAAGCCTTCGATCCGGCCCGCATGGCCAACCGCGTGCTGGGCATGGGCGACATCCTGGCGCTGGTCGAAGAAGCGCGCAAGGGTGTCGACGCTGAAGCGGCGGCCGAACTGGCCAACAAGATCAAGGTCGGCGGCCGTTTCGACATGAACGACTTCAAGTCGCAGCTGACGCAAATGAAAAAGATGGGCGGCATGGCCGGCCTGATGGACAAGCTGCCGGCCCAGTTCCAGCAAGCCGCGGCAGGCGCCAACATGGGCCAGGCCGAGAAATCGGTCCAGCGCATGGTCGGCATCATCGATTCGATGACCCCGCTCGAGCGCGCGAAACCCGAACTGATCAAGGCCAACCGCAAGCGCCGCATTGCGGCCGGCGCGGGCGTGCAGGTGCAGGAAGTCAATCGCATGCTCAATCAGTACGATCAGATGCAGACGATGATGAAAAAGCTCAAGGGCGGCGGCCTGATGAAGATGATGCGTGGGATGAAGGGCATGATGCCCGGCATGCGTTAATCCATCGTTTTCCGCCCGCAGAACCGCGCAGCGTATCGCTTTGCGCGGTTTTTTTACGCCCCTGGTCGGCGTTTTATCGTTCCCGTGCGTTGTTGTGTGCGATAGCGCCCATTTAGCCGCTTATCAGAGTGAAAAAGTTTGGAAAAAGACTTGCACGAACAGTAAAACGCTACCAATATAGGCGTGCGATAAATTACGCATTTTTCCATGTGTTCGTTTTAGGAGGCTCGAAGATGGCAACAGCCAAAAAAACCACTGCAGCACCAGCAAAAAAATCAGCTGCCAAGCCTGCTGCAGCGGCCAAGCCCGCAGCAAAAAAGGCAGCAGCACCAGCAAAAGCAGCCGCTAAAACGGCTGACAAATCAGCTGACAAATCGGCCGACAAGCCAGCAGTTGCACGCAAGCCAAACGCCGCGTTCATGAAAGCCATGACCCCGTCGGCCACGCTCGCTGCAGTCGTTGGCGACAAGCCGCTGCCACGCACCGAAGTGACCAAAAAGGTCTGGGATTACATCAAGTCGAAAGACCTGCAAGATCCGGCAAACCGTCGCATGATCAATGGCGACGACAAGCTCAAAGCAGTCTTCGGCGGCAAAGAGCAAGTGTCGATGTTTGAAATGACCAAACTGATTTCGGATCATCTGAAATAAGTTCAGGTTATATTCACTCGGCGTCTCGCTGATTAAAAAAGCCCCGGATTCAAACCCGGGGCTTTTTGTTATTCAGCTGTAAATAACCTGAATCTGGAACTTACAAGCCGCCGGCAGCCTTCATCAGTTCGAACACGCGGGTATTCTCCATCGTGCCTTTGAATGACGCCGAACCGGCACCAGTCGCATACAGTTTCACGTCGCCGCCGCCATGGGTTTCGGACGACTTGTGCACGCCCGTCTCCTGGTGGTAATCGTCGCCCTGCGCGACCATGCCATCGACATCGGCGCGCACGTCCGGCCGGTTCGGGCCATTGCCGAACACCAGCGTGGTGAACGTCTTGCCATCTGCATCCTTCTTCGGCTCGCCTGTCGCGTAGTCGCGCACGATATCCAGGATCGGGTTGCCGCGCTTCGGATAGCCGTTGATCTGCATCGTGTGGTCATGGTCGGCGGTGAGCACGATCAGCGTGTTCTGCAGGCCCGGATCGATCGCGCGCATGCGCTCGACCGCCAGCTGCAAGGCGTCGTCGAACGCCACTGTTTCTTCCAGCGCGTGCTTGGCGCGGGTGTCGTGCAGCGCGTGGTCGATCTTGCCGCCTTCGACCATCAGGAAGAAGCCGTTCGGATTGGTCGACAGCAGGTCGATCGCCTTGCCCGTCATCTCCGCCAGCGTCGGCTGCTCGGGACGGCGCTGGTACGCATAATCGAGGTGGCTGCTGGCACTGTAGATGCCGACGAACTTGCGCCCCGCCTTCGCCGACATCATGCCGGCGCGGGTGCCGGCCACGTAATAGCCGGCGCCGGCAAATTCGGCCATCAGGTCGCGTCCATCCGGCCGGCCCTTCGGATTGAGCGCCGCATCGCGCGGCGTGAAGTGATTGCGCCCGCCGCCCATCAGCACATCGACGCCATCGCCCAGCGCCGCGTTGTAGCCGGCGCCGCCCGGCACCAACTGCTGCGCAATCGTGTAGGCCGCATCGCGGCTGCAGGTGTGCGCGAAGGTCGATGCCGGTGTGGCATGCGTCAGTTCGGTGGTGGTGACGGCGCCGGTGGCGCGGCCCCGGGCCTTGGCCAGCTCCAGAATCGTCACGGCCGGCGTGCCGTTGTTCGCGCCGCACTGGTCGACACCGTCCTTGGTCGGGTTGATCGTGCGCGCGCCGGCCTGCGAGATGACGTCGTTATTGAGCTTCATGCCGGTCATGTACGACCCCATCGACGGCGCGCTGTCGGTGGTCTGGTAATCGAGCGAATAGGTCTTGATGCGCGCGGTGCGCTCCATCAGGCGCTCGAAGTGCAGCAGGCTGTCTTCGCCGCCGCGGTAGATGCGGGCGGCGGTGGTGACGGACGGGCCCATGCCGTCGCCAAGGAAGAAGATGATGTTCTTCGCTTTTTGCTGGGCCGAAGCCGTTGCCGGCAGCGCTGCACCGAAGGCGGCGGCCAGCAGCAGCGGGAGAATGCGTCGTGAAGTCATGGTGGATTTCTCGTGCTTACAGACCGGCTGCGGTCTTGATCAGATTGAAGACGCGCGTGTTGTCGATGGTCCCGCGGAACAGCTCCGCGTTCGCGCCGGCCGCGCCCAGGTAGACGTCGCTGCCGCCATGCGTCTCGGCGCCCGCGCGCGTGCGCACGGCCGCTTGCTGGTGGTAGTCGTCGGCTGTCACGACGGCATCGGTCAGCGGCGTGGTGCGCCCGCCCTGGTGGCGATTTTCGCCCGTACCGAAGCCGATGATCGTGTACGGCATGCCCTGGCTGTCGAGCGTCGGCTTGCCGTCGGCCGTGCGCACCAGGCCCAGTACGCCCGGGTTGGCAGGTGTGGTCTTGCCGGTGCGCGCTGCATAGCCGTTCAAGAGCAGCGTGTGGTCATGGTCGGCGGTGGCGACGACCAGCGTGTTCTTCAGGCCCGGGTCGAGCGCTTCCATGCGCTCGAGCGCCGCCTGCAGCGCGGCGTTGTACGTCACCGTCTCTTGCAGTGCGCGTTTGCCCAGCGTCGCGTGCAGCGCATGGTCGATCAGGCCGCCCTCGACCATCAGGAAGAAACCACCACGGTGCGGCGCCAGCAGGTCGATTGCCTTGGTCGTCATCGCTGGCAGCGCCGGTTGACGGGCGGCGTCGCGGATCGCGTCGAAGTCCATGTGGTTGGCGGCGAACAGGCCCACGACCGGCGCGCCTGGCGTCAAGGCATTGAACCCGGCGGTGTCGTTCACGACCCGGAAGCCCTTGGCTTTGAACTCGGCCTGCAGATCGCGGTTGTCGGCGCGCTTGCCGCCACGCGCGAATGGCGTGAATTGCTGCGCGCCGCCCCCGAACAGGACGTCCAGGCCATTGGCGCCCAGGGCTGCGTTGTAGCCGGCGCCGCCCGGCACCAGGCTGGCGGCGATGTCGGTTTCCAGCTTGCGATGGCAGGCGTGGGCATAGGTCGCGGCCGGGGTGGCGTCGGTGACGCTGGTATTGGTGACCACGCCCACGGCCATGCCGCGCTTGCGGGCCAGTTCGAGCAGCGTGACGGCTGCTTCGCCGTTCTCGCAGCGGCTCACCAGGCTGTTGCCGTTGGCGTCCTTGGCGGGAGCGATCGAGCGCGTGCCGGCCGACATCGAGATCACGCCGTTGTTCTGCTTCACGCCGGTCATGTAGGCGGCCATCGAGGCGGCGCTGTCGGTGACCTGCGCATCGTTGGAGAAGGTCTTCACGAACGCCGATTCAGGCAGGCGGTCAATCGCCAGCTCGCCCTCTTCGCCGACGGCAAAGATGCGCGCCGCAGTCAGCGTGTTGACGCCCATGCCGTCGCCCAGGAAGAAGATGATGTTCTTTGCGCGCTGGTCGACCGGGTTGGTCGTCAGGGCCGGGGTTGCGGTCTGGGTTGAAACTGGCGGTGTCGCCGCGCAGCCGGTGAGCGCCGCCAGCAGTGCGCCAGCGGTGAAAAGAATGGGTCGCATGCAGTCCTCACTGGGGAAAGCGGGAAGTCTACACTGCGTCGATGACGGCGTGGTGGATTGCTATGTTAGGGTTTTGTACAAGGCAGGAACGCTTTACGCCCCCGGTTTGAATTCCCAGTTCTTCCAGGCGGCCAGCACCGCATTCGGGTACTTCGGCTTGCCCCGGCTGCCGTTGTAGCGGCCCAGCGCCAGGTACAGGTCGCCCCGCTCCATGTCGATATACATGCGCAGGATCGCGCAGCCGTAGCGCAGGTTGGTCTGCATGTGGAACAGGCGGCGGCGGTCGCCGTCGCCGATTGCCTTGGTCCAGAACGGCATCACCTGCATGTAGCCGCGCGCGCCGGCAATCGAGATCGCATACTTGCGGTAGGCTGACTCCACCTGGATCAGGCCCAGCACCAGTCCCGGATCAAGGCCCGCGCGCGTCGCTTCATACCACGCGGTCTCGAGGAACTCGGTGCGGGTCTGGACGTCGGGCAGGCGCTTGGCCAGGCGCGGCGACATCTGGTCGAACCACGCCTGGTAGCGCGCCCGCCCCGCCTCGGTGCGGAAGGTCGGGCGCGGCGGACGCGCGTCGGCGATGGCGTTGGCCAGCGCCAGACGCACCGAATCCGACAGCGCTTCTTCTTTCTGGTTACCGGCATGCGCCGGCGCCGCCAGACCGAAGGCCAGCGCCAGCAGCACGCCTCCGGTCCGGGAGGCCAGGCGCAACCCCATCACTTGCCCAGCTTGGCCTTGATGAAGCCGACCATCTCGCCCACGGCGACGCTGCTCGCTTCGGCATCGCGGCGGCCCTGGTATTCGAGGTTGCCCTCTTTCAGGCCACGCTCGCCGATCACGACGCGGTGCGGCACGCCGATCAGCTCCCAGTCGGCGAACATCGCGCCTGGGCGCAGGCCGCGGTCGTCGACGATGACGTCGATGCCCATGGCCGACAGCGACGCATACAGCTGCTCGGTCGCGTCCTTGACCATCTCACTGCGGTCCATGCCCATCGGGCACAGCACCACTTCGAACGGCGCCAGCGCGTCCGGCCAGACAATGCCCTTGTCGTCGAAGTTCTGCTCGATCGCCGCGCCCAGGATGCGGGTCACGCCGATGCCGTAGCAACCCATCTGCAGCGGCGCAGGCCGGCCGCCATCATCGAGGAAGGTCGCGCCCATCGCCTGCGAGTACGCGGTGCCGAGCTGGAACACGTGGCCCACTTCGATGCCGCGCTCGATCGCCAGCACGCCCTTGCCGTCTGGCGACGGGTCGCCTTCGACGACGTTGCGCAGGTCGGCCACGAGCGGTTCTGGCAGATCGCGGCCCCAGTTCACGCCGATGTGGTGGAAGTCTTGTTCGTTCGCGCCGCAGACGAAATCGGCCATGTTGGCGACCGTGCGGTCGGCCACGACGGTGACCGGCACTTTCGTGCCGACCGGACCGAGGTAGCCCGGCACGGTGCCGAACACCTCGAGGATTTCGGCTTCGGTCGAGAAGCGGTAACCGGCCAGGCCGTCGACCTTGCCGACCTTGATCTCGTTGAGTTCATGGTCGCCGCGCAGCAGCAGCACCCAGTAGCTCTTCTTGCCGTCGTTCTCGACGGTCAGGGCGATGGTCTTGACGGTCTGCGCCAGGTTCACGCCCAAGAGCGCAGCGACGGTCTCGCACTTGGTCGTGCCCGGGGTTGGCGTCTTGGTCAGCGTTTGCGTGGCAGCGGCGCGCTCGCCGCTGGCCACGGCTTCGGCCGCTTCCATATTGGCCGCGAAATCGGACGTCGGGCAGTAGACCAGCGCATCTTCGCCGGTGCTGGCGATGACGTGGAATTCGTGCGAGCCGGTGCCGCCGATGGCGCCGTTGTCGGCTGCCACCGCGCGGAACTTCAGGCCGAAGCGCGTGAAGATGCGGGTGTAGGCATCGAACATGGTCTGGTACGACGTCTGCATGCCGGCAACGTCGCGGTCGAACGAATACGCATCTTTCATCGTGAATTCGCGGCCGCGCATCAGGCCGAAGCGCGGACGGCGCTCGTCGCGGAACTTGGTCTGGATGTGATAGAAGTTCACCGGCAGCTGGCGATACGACTTGATCTCGCTGCGCACGACGTCGGTGATGACTTCTTCGGACGTCGGCTGGATCGCGAAGTCGCGGCCATGGCGGTCTTTCACGCGCATCAGCTCATCGCCCATCTTGTCCCAGCGACCTGTCTCTTGCCACAGTTCGGCCGGCTGCACGAGCGGCATCAGGAGTTCGATACCACCAGCGCGATTCATTTCTTCACGGACGATCGCTTCGACCTTGCGGATGACGCGCAGCCCGACCGGCATATACGTATAGATGCCGGAACCCAGGCGCTTGATCATCCCGGCGCGCATCATCAGCTTGTGGCTGACGATCTCGGCATCGGAAGGCGCTTCTTTCAGAGTTGAAATAAAAAATCGTGAGGCACGCATATCTGTGAATTCTTTTTAAAAAGAGAGGGTTATAATCGACCTAATTTTAAAGGATTAGCCGGCTGATGCGTCCAATCTTTCTACAAACAGGGTCCGGAACCAGCATCATCGACCGCGCAAGCGGTGCGGAAACCCCTTGGGCATGACAATACGTAAGTAAAAACACAAGGGTACCGAGTGCCCGCAAGAGGGAACGTCCGCCGGCAGAAAGTATCGAGGTGCACTTATGCTCGACCGTGAAGGGTTTCGGCCCAACGTCGGCATCATCCTGCTGAACGCTAACAACGAGGTCTGGTGGGGCAAGCGGGTGCGAGAGCACTCATGGCAATTTCCTCAAGGGGGAATCAAGTACGGCGAAACACCCGAGCAGGCAATGTACCGCGAGCTCGAGGAAGAAATCGGTTTGCGTCAGGAGCACGTCAAGATCGTGGGTCGCACCCGCGATTGGCTGCGCTATGAAGTGCCCGATCATTTCATCAAGCGTGAAATTCGCGGGCATTACCGTGGCCAGAAGCAGATCTGGTTCCTGCTGCGCATGGTCGCGCGCGACAACGAAGTCAATCTGCGCCTGACCGACCACCCCGAGTTCGACGCCTGGCGCTGGCACGACTACTGGGTGCCGCTCGACGTCGTGATCGAGTTCAAGCGCGACGTGTACCAGCGCGCACTGCAGGAGCTGTCGCGCTTTCTGAGCTGGCCCGCCAAGGGCCAGCACGGCGAGCGGCGTCACAGCGCGCGCTACCTGCGCCAGCCGCATGGCCGCGCGCAGCCTGGCGCCAAACCGGGGCAAGAGATGCTCGGGGCGGCCGGGCCGGGCAATCCGGCGGCGCCCGATGCACTGGTGCTGGCGCCGAACAAGTAGGCGTCAACAACGCATCGATACCGGAGCTGGCGTACGACGCGCCATGCTCCGGCTTCCCGCCTGCCCCTCGCAGACGCCCCCTTCATTTCATGCTCAAAGCATTGTTTTCACGGCAACATTCGCCGGTACAATGCTTGCATGACTACGCCTACCGCCCGCCTGCATTTGCTGCTGCTACTCCTTGCCCTGAGTGCCGTGCCCACTGCCCATGCCTGGCAGGCCGAGCCCAAGCGTTGTCAATTAACCCAGCTCGCGACGCTGCCCGTACGCTATACCGGCCCGGACCTGAACCTGACGATCGAAGGGCGGATCGACGGCACGCCGGCCGACATGCTGGTCGACACCGGCGCCAATGGCACGATACTCACGCGTACCGCGACCGAGCGGCGCGCGCTGACCCTGCGCCCTACTGACGGGCGTGCCTATGGCATTGGCGGCGCGGCCCGCATCTACAGCGCGCAGATCAAGGAATTCAAGGCCGGGCCGGCGGCGATCACCAACAGCCGCGTACGGGTACTGGGTGACTTCGGCACCGCGCCATCGTTCGAAGCGATCCTGGGTGCGCCATTCCTGCTCCAGTCCGACCTCGAGATTTCGCTGGCAACCAAGGAAATCAAGTTCTTCAAACCGACCAATTGCGATACCGCGCACCTGGCCTACTGGGACGAGAACGCCGTCGAGATTCCTTTCCGCTGGACCAGCTCGCGTCAGGCCAATCCCGAATTCAAAGTGCTCCTGAACGGCAAGGAAGTCACGGCGGTGATCGACAGCGGCGCCTCCAGCACGATGATGACGCGCCGGGCCGCGGAAAAAGCGGGTCTGAATCTGAATGCGCCAGATGTCACGCGGGCCGGCGAAGCGGGCGGCATTGGTACCAGGCGCATCGCGCGCTGGAACGTGACGCTGGACAAACTGCAGATCGGCCGCGAGACGATCAACAATGCCGACATCGGCGTGATCGACACGAATGACCTCGACGTCGATTTGCTGCTGGGCGCCGACTTCCTGCGCTCACACCGCGTCATGTTCGCGATGAGCCAGAAGAAGCTATACATCACCTACGTCGGAGGCGACGCACTTGGCCAGCGGCGCCGCATCGAACCGTGGCTGCAGCAGGAGGCCGACGCCGGCAATGGCGATGCGCAGATGATGGTGGCCTCGATGCACCGAAGCGGTCATGGCACGCCGCCTGACATGGCGCAGGCGCTGGTCTGGCTCGACAAGGCGGCCGCCAGCGGAAACCCGCGCGCCAACCTGGTGGTCGGCCAGCGCCTCATGAAAGAACGGCGCTATACCGAAGCGGTGATAAAGCTGCGCCAGGCGCTCGACCGCATGCCGGGCGAGCGCTCCGGCGCGCTGATGCTGTACACGGCGCGCATGCACAATAAAGATCCCGAGCTGGCGCGGCGCGAACTGGCCAGCGCCTTCACGCACGACATCGATGAATGGCCGGGGCCGATCGCCGATTTCTATCTCGGCAAGCTCGATGAAAGCCAGCTGCTCAAGCTCGCGCGCGAGGAATCGGCGCATGCGCTGCGGCGCACCTGCCAGGCGCGCTTTGCGATCGCCGAGCGCCATCGGTTCACGGGCAATGAAGAGCAGGCCAGGCGGGTGCTGGATGAGGCGCCCGAGTGCCGCCAGGGGCCGAAAGAGGCGTCCTGAGGCCGGCCCCGCGCCGGATCGGCGGCTGCGCTACAATGCCCGCTCTCCCCTTTTTTCGCCCCCTCCTGCCATGTTCACTCCGTCCTCGCACGACGTGCGCCGCTTTTTCTGCGACGCCTATCGCAAGCAACGCAATGGCGAAATCCTGACGCCGATGGATGCCATCGCGGCCGACTGGATCGTGCAGCATCCCGAGTACCACGACCAGTTCGAGGACATCGAGGCGGCGATCGCGCGCGACTATTCGGTCGAAGGCGGCAAGCCCAATCCGTTTTTGCACCTGTCGATGCACCTGTCGATCGCCGAGCAGATCTCGATCGACCAGCCGCGCGGCATCCGCGCCGCGCACGACATGCTGGTGGCCAAACGGGGCGAGCATGATGCCCACCACGAAATCATGGAATGCCTGGGCGAGATGATCTGGGCCTCACAGCGGGGCGGCGTGCCGCCCGATACCGAGGCGTATATCGAGTGCGTACGGCGCCGCGCGTTTGCCTGATTCAAGCGAGCTTGTCGTCCGCGACCCGGTAACGCGGGTCTTCCACCAGATTCACCTCGATCATGTCCTGCGCCTTTTCCAGCAGCTCGCGGCAGTCGGGGCTCAGGTGGCGCAGATGCAGGCGCTTGCCCAGCAGGCGGTAACGCTCGGCCAGCGCGTCGATCGCCTGGATCGCCGAATGGTCCACCACGCGCGCATGCAAAAAGTCGATCACGACGTCCTGCGGATCGTCCTTCGGCGTGAAGATGCCCTGAAACGCACTCACTGACGCGAAGAACAGCGTGCCATCGAGCGCGTACACCTTCCAGCCTTGATCATCGACCGCGACCGCCGCCTTCACCTGGCGCGCATGCTGCCACGCGAACACCAGCGCCGAGACGATCACGCCGGTCAGCACCGCCACCGCCAGGTCGACCAGCAGCGTGATGGCAGCCACCAGCACGACCACGAACAGATCCGCACGCGGCACGCGGCCGGCCAGGCGGAACGTGCCCCATTCGAAGGTCTTTTCGCAGACGACAAACATCACGCCGATCAGCGCCGCCAGTGGAATCGCCTCGATCCAGCTGGAGCCGAACAGGATGAAGCACAGCAGGATCACGGCCGCTGCGATGCCCGACAGGCGCCCGGTCGCGCCGCTGTTCACGTTGATCATGCTCTGGCCGATCAGCGCGCAGCCGCCCATGCCGCCAAACACGCCGCTGACGACGTTGGCCGCGCCCAGTGCCAGCGATTCGCGGTTCGGCTGGCCGCGCGTGTCGGTGATTTCGTCGATCAAGGTGAGCGTGAGGAGCGATTCGATCAGGCCCACACCCGCCATCACGAGCGCGTACGGGAACACGATGCGCAGCGTGTCCCACGTCATTGGCACGTCGGGCAGCGCGAAGCTGGGCAAGCCGCCGGCGATGGAACCGAGGTCGCCCACGGTGCGGGTCTCGACGCCCAGCAGCGCGCAGCCGACGCTGGCCACCAGGATGCCCACCAGCGTGGACGGCACCGCTTTGGTGATGCGCGGCGTCAGGTAGATCACCGCCATCGTGATGGCGATGATGACGCCCATCGTGACCAGCTGCGCGGCCGGCATCCATTGGGGCGTGCCATCAGGGCCCGCCACCTTGAAGTGCCCGAACTGGGCGAGAAAAATCACCAGCGCCAGCCCGTTGACGAAGCCGAGCATCACGGGATGCGGCACCATGCGGATGAATTTGCCGAGCCGCGCGGCGGCAAACAGCAGCTGCAGCACGCCCATGAGCACCACGGCCGCCAGCAGGTACTGCGCGCCATGCTGCACCACCAGCGCGATCATCACGACGGCCAGCGAGCCGGCAGCGGCCGAGATCATCCCGGGCCGCCCGCCGAATGCAGACGTGATGAAGGCGACCAGCACGGCTGCGTACAGGCCGGTGAGCGGCGACAGGTGGGCAACCAGGGCGAAGGCAATCGCCTCGGGCACGAGGGCCAGGGCGACCGTCAGGCCGCTGAGCAGGTTGGTTTTGAGGTAGGCAGGCGAAGTGAGAATAGACAGAGATGACACGAAAAGCTCCGGCGGGTGACGCGGCAAGGGGCTCGCATGTTACCAGGGAGTGCCTTGCGCGTCTGGCGCCGGGCTTATTTCTTGGTCACCAGCTGGCCCGGCAGACTGCCCAGGTAGGCGCCGAGATCGACCATGTCGCGGTTCGACAGTGGCTGCACCAGCGCCGCCATGATCGGGTTCACGCGCCCGTTCGGGCCGGCGCCGCGCTTGTAGGCACGCAGCGCCGTCGTCAGGTAGTCGGCGTGCTGGCCGGCCAGCTTGGGGTAGCTCGGGTCGATCGGCTTGTTGAAGTCGGCCCCGTGACACGAGGCGCAGTTGTGCGTCTTGGCCAGCGCCGCGCCGCGCGCGATGTCGGCGGCCGATGCGCTCGCGCCCAACGCGCCTAGCACCAGGGAAAAGACAATCCGTTGCATGGCGTGGTTCATCGCGTGGCCACCGTCTGTTGGGAGTAATAGGCCGCCACGTCGGCAATGTCCTGGTCGCTCAGCGACTTGGCGATATTGACCATCGACGGATGTTTGCGGTCGCCCTTGCGGTAAGCCTTGAGGGCGGATTCGAGATATTTGGCCGACTGGCCGCCGATCATGGGCACCCGGTAGACTTCGGGGAAGGCCGTCTTGTAGCCGCCCTGGATGCCGTGGCAGCCGATGCACATCTCGATCTTGGCGACGGCCGCCTTGGGATTGCCGACGACTTCTGCGGCCGTGGCGACGGCGCTGCCGGCGGTACAGGCGCATGCTGCCAGTACCAGTGGTGCCAAACTTGTTTTCATGGGCGTCTCTTAGTTGTAATTCAAAAACCGCAACCGCATAAAAAGTTAGCAAAGGTCTACCAACGGGCCGATTCTATCTGAAGACTTGACACCAGTCTACAAACCGGACGGCGGCAGCGTGGCCAAGGTTATGGCGTATACTTCCTGCCACCGACCGACTCGACAAAGCACCCGCCATGCATGCTGCTCCCCGCTTCGAAGGCAGCGACAAGTACGTCGCCACCGCCGACCTGAAACTGGCCGTCAACGCGGCCCTGACGCTGGGCCGCCCGCTCCTGATCAAGGGCGAGCCGGGCACCGGCAAGACCATGCTGGCCGAAGAAGTCGCGGCCAGCCTGAACATGCCGCTGCTGCAGTGGCACGTGAAATCGACCACCAAGGCCCAGCAGGGACTGTACGAGTACGACGCCGTCTCGCGCCTGCGCGACTCGCAACTGGGCGACGAGCGCGTGCGCGACATCCAGAACTACATCGTCAAGGGCGTGCTGTGGCAAGCCTTCACGGCGCCCGAACCCGTCGTGCTCCTGATCGACGAAGTCGACAAGGCCGACATCGAGTTTCCGAACGACCTGCTGCGCGAACTCGATCGCATGGAGTTCTATGTGTATGAAACGCGCGAGATGGTCGTGGCCACCCACCGCCCGCTCGTGATCATCACGTCGAACAACGAGAAGGAACTGCCGGACGCCTTCCTGCGCCGCTGCTTCTTCCACTACATCCAGTTCCCGGACCGCGAAACGATGGCCGACATCGTCGGCGTGCACTTCCCCAACCTGCGCCAGGATTTGCTGGCCGCCGCGCTGCAAAGCTTCTATGCCATGCGCGACGTCCCCGGCATCAAGAAGAAGCCATCGACGTCGGAATTTCTCGACTGGCTCAAGCTGCTGCTGGCCGAAGACGTGCCGGCCGAGGCCCTGCGCACCAGCGGCGAAGGCAAGGTGGGCATCCCGCCGCTGCACGGCGCCCTGCTCAAGAACGAGCAGGACGTGGGCCTGTTCGAGCGCCTGATGTTCATGGCGCGGAACAACCGGTGATGGTGGCGCCAGCCCCCTCGATGCGATGCTGATCGATTTTTTCCGCGCCCTGCGCGAGGCCCGCATCCCGGTCTCGATCCGCGAATTTTTGACACTGCTCGACGCGCTGCAACGCGGCGTGATCGCGCCGTCGCTGGACGACTTCTACTATCTCGCGCGCCTGACGCTGGTGAAGGACGAAGCCCATTTCGACAAGTTCGATCGCGTGTTCGGCGCCTGGTTCCGCGGCGTCGATGCGGTGTTTGACGAGAAGTCCGAGATTCCGCTCGACTGGCTGATCAAGCGCTTCGAGCGCGAACTCACGCCGGAGCAAAAGGCGCAGCTGGAAAAATTCGGCTACGACAAGCTGCAACAACGCCTGCAGGAACTGCTGAAAGAACAGAAGGAACGCCACGCGGGCGGCAGCAAGTGGATCGGCACCGGCGGCACGTCGCCGTTCGGGCATGGTGGCACTAACCCCGAAGGTATCCGCATTGGCGGCGAAAGCCGGAATCGCACCGCTGTGAAAGTGTGGGACCAGCGCACCTACCGTGACTACGACGGCGAGCGCGAACTGGGCACGCGCAACCTGAAGGTGGCGCTGCGCCGCCTGCGCCGCTTCGCGCGCCAGGGCGCGGCGGACGAACTGGCGCTGGACGATACGATCCGCGCCACCGCCAGCAATGCCGGCTGGCTCGACATCCGCATGCGCCCCGAGCGCAAGAACCGGATCAAGGTCGTGATGCTGTTCGACGTCGGCGGCTCGATGGACGACCATATCGAACGCACCGAAGAACTGTTCTCGGCCGCCAGCAGCGAATTCAAGAACATGGAGTTCTACTACTTCCACAACTGCGTCTACGACTACCTGTGGAAGAACAACGCACGCCGCCACAGCGAGCGCTTCGCCTCCTGGGACGTGCTGCGTAAATATCCGGCCGATACGCGCGTGCTGTTCGTTGGCGATGCAACCATGAGTCCGTACGAAGTCATGGCGCCCGGTGGCTCGGTCGAATACAACAACGACGAAGCCGGCGCGGTCTGGCTGGCGCGCTTCATGACAGCGTTTCCGAAATGCGCCTGGCTCAATCCCGAACCCGAGCACCTGTGGCAGTACCGGCAGTCGATCGCGCTGATTCGCCAGGTGATGAGCAACCGGATGTTCCCGATCACGCTGGAGGGCCTGGAACGGGCCATGCGCCTGTTGAGCAAGTAGTGTTAGCACGAACACGGACGCGAGCCGCCGGGCGCACTAGAATCGCGCAACGATAAGAAGAAGGAGACCGCATGCCTGACCTGTTGTCCGTATTGACGAGCCTTGCCTGGCCCCTGGCGATTGCGCTGGCGTGGCTGGCCGGTGAATTTGGCCAGCGCTGGACCGGCCTGCCCCGCATCAGCTTCTACGGCCTGGTCGGCTTCGCGCTGGGCAGTTCGCAGATCGGCGTGCTGCCCGCGGCCGATCTGGGTCCGGTCGCACTGCTGGCCAATATTGCCTTCGGCCTGGTCCTGTTCGAACTGGGCAACCGCATCAACCTGCGCTGGCTCGTCAACAATCCGTGGATCGGCGTAGCCGGCCTGGTCGAGTCCAGCCTGACGTTCATGCTCGTCTACCTCGTCGCCATCGCGTTTGGCGCGGCCCAGATCACGGCGCTGCTGATGGCGGCACTCTCCATGGCCACCTCCCCCGCCACCGTCGTGCGGGTCATCAACGAACAGAAAAGCTCGGGCCAGATGACCGAGCGCGTGCTGCACCTGTCGGCCCAGAACTGCGTGCTGGCCGTATTCGCGTTCAACGCCATCATCGGCGTCTGGCTGTTCCACACGCAGGATGCCGTCAGCGAGGCACTGTGGCAAAGCCTGGTCATGCTCGCCGCGTCGATCGTCGCCGGCGCCGTGTTCGGCCTGCTGGTGCCGGCGCTGCTGCGCGCGATCGGCAATGCGCAGCAGGACACCACTGTCGCGTTTGCGCTGGCCGTGATTCTGCTCGTGTCGATGTGCGATGTCGGCGGCCTGTCGCCGGTCGTGGCGGCGCTGGCCTTTGGCCTGACCGTGCGCTCGCGCCGCGTGACCTTTACCCAGACCCAGCGCAATTTCGGCGCGCTGGGCGAAGTGCTGACCGTGCTGCTGTTCGTGTACGCCGCCTCGACGCTCGACTGGCGTCTGGTGGCGGCCGGCGGCGTGATGGCGGTCGTCGTCGTGCTGGTGCGGCTGCTGGCCAAGACCGCTGGCGTGGCCGCGTTCTCGCACCTGTCGGGCGTCACCTGGCGCAAGGGCGCCCTCACCGGCCTGGGCCTGGCGCCGCTGGCCGTGTTCGTGATCCTGATGCTCGAACATGCGCGCTATGCCGGCCTGAAAGTGGTCGACGACCTGCACGCAATGGCTGCCGTGGCGATGCTGCTCGAAGTGTTTGGCCCGATCATCATCCAGCGCGCCCTGATCTGGGCGCACGAAGCACCGGAGTCCCATCATGCCGCTTGACGCGTTTACTTCGTCCACGCCGCTCACCTTCGGGGTCGAGCTCGAACTGCAACTGGTCAACCTGTCGGACTTCAACCTGACCGCCGCCAGCCCCGACCTGATGCATCTGCTGGAGCGCAAGCCGTTCCCCGGCAACGTCACGCCCGAGATCACCGAAAGCATGATCGAGATTAATTCGAGCGTGCACACATCGTATGACCCGTTGCTGGCCGAGCTGACCGAGATCCGCGACACGCTCGTCGCGGCGAGCGACACGCTCAATATCGGCATCGCCGGCGGCGGCACGCACCCGTTCCAGCATTGGTCCGACCAGCGCATTTCGGCCAAGCCGCGCTACGAATACCTGTCGCAGCTGTACGGCTACCTGGCCAAGCAGTTCACGGTGTTCGGCCAGCACGTGCACATCGGCTGCGCCAACGGCGACGATGCGATGTACCTGCTGCACGCGCTGAACCGCTACCTGCCGCACTTCATCGCGCTGTCGGCGTCGTCGCCGTTCGTGCAGGGCCACGACAGCCTGTTCGAATCGGCGCGCCTGAATTCCGTGTTCGCGTTTCCGATGAGCGGCCGCGCGCCTTTCACGCTCAGCTGGCAGGAGTTCACCGACGTGTACTTCGCCAAGATGGAACGCACGAACATCATCAAGAGCATGAAGGATTTTTACTGGGATCTGCGACCCAAGCCCGAATTCGGCACGATCGAGCTACGCGTGTGCGACACGCCGCTGACGGTGGAGCGGGCCGCCGCGCTGGCCGCCTACCTGCAGGCGCTGTGCCGCCACCTGCTCGAGCGCAAAGACGAGGCGCCTGCTGAAGATGACTACCTCGTCTACAACTACAACCGCTTCCAGGCTTGCCGCTTTGGCCTGGATGGCAGCATCACGCACCCGAAAACCTACGAGAGCATCGTGATCCGCGACGATATCCTGGCCACGCTCGAGCGGATGCTGCCGCACGCCGAAGCGCTGGGCAGCGTCGAGGCGTTGCAGCATCTGGCTGCCGCCGCGCGCGGCGGCAGCGATGCAGCCATCCTGCGTCGCCACGCCGAGCGCGAAGGCTCGGTCGAAGGGATGGTCAATGCGGCGATCGGGCACTTCCGGGGTGACCGCGTGGCGTGAGCTGCGCAAATCAGCCGTGCACTGCCCGGCTATCCGGCGGCGCCTGTTCCCGCTGCTGCATCCCGTAGTCGCGCACCACGTGCGCCACGCGCAAGCGGTAGTCACGAAACACGCCGTCACGGCCGGCCGCCTGCGCCGCCTGGTGCGCTTCCAGCGTGCGCCAGCGCTGCACAGCGTCTTCATCGCGCCAGAACGACAACGACAGCAGGCGGCCGGGCTGCGTGAGCGATTCGAACCGTTCCACCGACACGAAGCCATCGATCGCCTCGAGCGACGCGCGCAGCGCCTGCGCCGTGGCGAGGTACTCACGCTGGCGCGCCGGGTCGGGTTCGACTTCGAAAATGACCGCGATCACGCGCGGCTCCCGAGCGTGCCCTCCACCGCTTCGGTGAACGTGCGCGTTTCACGCATGATGAAACGCCCCTCGCGCGCCAGCGCAAAATTGGCGCGCGCTTCGTCATCCGTCTTCAAGCGTGTGCGGTACGCTTCGTAGTCAGCCAGACTGGCAAAGCCCACCAGACCCCAGGCCTCGTCGTTGGTCCCCTCGTGCGGCAGGAAGTAGCCGATCAAGAAGCCACCGAGCCGGGGAATGATGCGGCCCCAGTTGGCGGCGTATTCACGAAACTGCTCACGCTGAAACGGATCGATGCGATAGCGGATGAAACAGGTGATTGTCATAGTGACTCCTCGGGTTTGGAGCGGTCACCTTAGCCTGATGCCGTGGCCAGATGCTTCGGTTAAGATCGAAGCATGAGAGACGGTCCGAATATCACTACCATCGCCGCACTGATCGGCGACCAGGCGCGCGCGCAGGCCCTGACCTTGCTGATGGCCGGACGGGCGCTCACCGCCACCGAGCTGGCCGATGCGGCAGGCGTCACGCGCCAGACGATCAGCACCCATCTGGCGAAGCTGGTCGATGCCGGGCTGCTGGCCGTCCAGGCGCAGGGGCGGCACCGGTATTTCAGCATCGCCGATGCCGACGTGGCGGCGCTGCTCGAAACGCTGATGGGCATGGCCTTCGGCGCCGGCACGCTGCCGCTGCACCTGAAGCTGGGCCCGTCCGCGCCGGCCCTGCGCAAGGCGCGCGTCTGCTACGACCACCTGGCCGGCGAGCTTGGCGTGGTGCTGCATGACCGGCTGGCTGCGCGAGGCGCATTCGGCTTCGGCGCCGACGGCATGGTGCTCACGACCGCAGGCGCGTTACTGATCGGCCAGCTGGGCATCGATACCGCTGCACTGGCGCGCTCGCGGCGGCCCGTGTGCCGCACCTGCCTGGATTGGAGCGAGCGGCGTCACCATCTGGCCGGCGCACTGGGCAGCGCTCTGCTCGACCGGTTCGAACAACTTGGCTGGACGCGCCGCGTGGCAGGTTCGCGCGTCATGGCCTTCGATGCGCAGGGCGAGGTCGCCCTGCGTGACTGGCTCGATCAGGTCAGCCCGCCACCGGCACGCCCTTGCCCACCCAACCCGTCTTCATGAAGCGCGCCAGCAGCGGCTGTCTGGCAGGCGCCGGCGCCGGCAGCCTGGCGTCGACCACACTGGCCCACTGGTCGGCCAGTTGCTCGCAGGTGGCGCGCAGCACCGGGTCGATCGTCGGCAGGCGCGCCAGCGCGCACAGGTGGCGCTCAATGACGGACGCCAGCTTGACGCACGGCGGCTCGCCGTCGCCTTTCGCGCTGTAATGCGACATCAGGTGCAGCAGCGAGGCGACCAGCAGCGTGTCCTGGTTGCGCGGCTCGCCCGCTGTGGATGGCGTGGTGGGTGTGGGGGAAATCGTCATGCGAAGCGCTCCATGGACCAGAACAAGACAATGAGATGAGAATGATTCTCATTCATTATTCCCGTGTCACACGGCGAAAGCAAGCGATTTCGTGCTACAGGCGCGTCTCGCGCGCCGCGCGCAGAAATTCATCGAGCACCGGCGTGCAGTCGAGCAGATCGACACCGCCCGCGCGGTGGAACTCGGGGTGCCACTGCAAGCCCATGACGAAGTTGGCGCGCTGGTAGCGGATCGCCTCGATGATGCCGTCCGGCTCGGACATGGCTTCGATGCGGATATCGCGCCCCAGGTCCTTGACGGCCTGGTGGTGGATCGAATTGACCATCGCCTGCTGGATATTGGGGAACATGCGGCTAAGGGACGAACCCTTGGGGAACACGATCGCATGACGATGCGCGTCGTACAGGTCGTGCACGTGCGCCAGCGCGTCGGGACGGTCGGTGGCGACGTCCTGGTGCAGCGTGCCGCCGAAGGCCACGTTGATCAGCTGGCAGCCACGGCACACGCCCAGCACCGGTTTGCCGGCGTCGACGAATTCGTGCAGCAGTTCGAGCTCGTACACATCGCGCGCGCGGTCGCCGCTCCATTCGGGACGGGTGGGCGTTTCGGAATAGGTTTGCGGGGCGACGTCGGCCCCGCCCTGCAGCACCAGGCCATCCAGGTGACGTGCATAGTGGCGCAGCGTGATGTTGCTGGGGTGGAGCAAGCCGTTGGTATTGACCGTCGGGATCATGAACACCAGCACGTCGCGCGACATCACCCACTGAGCGATGGATTCCTCGAGGTATTGCAGGTTTTTGCTCAGCAGCCCCTTGGCGCCCGCTTCGGGATGGAAGATGCGGGCCGAGACACCAATGTGCAGCGTGCGCTGCATGATGTCGCGACTGAAGCGTTCACGCAGCGAGCGAAAGCGCGATGTGATGACCCGGCCGGCCAGGGCCACCGGGTTGTCGCCATCGCGCAGATAGCGCGCCGGTCCGCGTGCGTGCTGGCCGCCGCTGGCGCGCCGGTCGGGCACACGCACGCGCGTCTCGCGGCGTTCATCGATATCCGCCTCGGGCGAGGGGTCGTCTGGCTTGCGCTTGATGGGTTCGTCTTCGGTCATGTCATTAATATAACTTCGGCAATGCTGCGCACGATTCAAAGTTGTTACAAAAGGTCGCCATGCGCTCAGACCGGCACGTCGAGCAGCTTCTGGAAGGTCAGCATCAGGTGGCGCCCCGCCACGGGTGTCTCGAGCAGGCCGCGCGCGCCGGCCAGCCGGGCGCGGGCGCTGTCGTACTGAAACGATGGCGCGACCATGAACACCACGGGCGTGCGCCCGGCGCCGGCCTGCGCCTTGATCGATGAACACAGCGCATACGGTTCGATGCCTGGGGCGGCCGTGTTGATCAGGACCAGCGCGACCGGCGTCTCGTCGCACAGGCGCACGGCGGCGGCCCGGCTGTCGGTCCATTCGACGCCGATCCGGCGCGGCCCGAGCACCTGCGCCACCCGGTTGCGCAGGTTGCACGCCTGATCGACGATCAAGACCGGGCCATCGACGGGCCCATGGCGCAGTCGCGTGTAGAATGCGGGCGTTTCAAGATCCGGTCCCAGGCGCGGACGGCGGCGGCGTTCGGCCAGCACGCGGCGCGCACGGGCGCCATGCTGGGCCAGCGCATGCACGCGCGTGTCGAGTAGTTCGGCCAGCCTTTCATGCAGCGCCCGTTGGTCAAGCGGGCGGGTCAGGTTTGGCCAACGGGTGGCGTCGCTGCCGCCGATGACCAGTACCGGTTGCAGCGCATCGGGTGGCCGGCACGCCATTTGCGCCAGCGCAAACGGGTTGTCGCCGTTGGCAACCAGCAGATCCGGCTCTTGCAAACTATCGGCATGCAGGCAAGAATACGACGGCCCGACGCCCGGCGCGTCTTCGAGCAGCGCCGCCAGCCGGGCGGTTTCAACCGGATCAAAGCCGATCGGACGCACGGTGAACAGACAATGGGATCGCTGCATCGGGCCCCACCCTTCTTGCATCGATTATGTATTTACAGCGTAATCTAGCACAAAGGTGCAAGGCGAAAAGCACGACATAAGCGCAAAATACTGTATATTTATACAGTTAAAAAGCATTTCCTTTTCCGCTCGACAAGATAGAATGCCAACGCATTCTACAAATACTCTTCAAGATGGCCTCCAAGAAACCCGCTCCAGACTACAGCGAATCATCCATCCGTGTCCTCAAGGGACTCGAACCTGTGAAACAGCGTCCGGGCATGTACACCCGCACGGAAAATCCGCTCCACATCATCCAGGAAGTGATCGACAACGCCTCCGACGAGGCGCTGGGTGGCTATTGCAAGAACATCAGCGTCACGATGAACCCGGACGGCTCGATCACGGTCGAAGATGACGGCCGCGGCATCCCGGTCGGCATCCACCCCGAAGAAGGCGTGTCCACGGTCGAAATCGTGTTCACGCGCCTGCACGCCGGCGGCAAGTTCGACAAGGGCTCGGGCGGCGCGTATGCGTTCTCGGGCGGCCTGCACGGCGTCGGCGTGTCGGTCACCAATGCGCTGTCCAAGCGCCTCGAGATCGAAGTCTGGCGCAAGGACGATCAGGGCAACGGCCAGCACAAGCTGGTGTTCGCTGCCGGCGACGTGATCGAGCCCCTCACCTCCGCGCCGTTCGAGCGCGGCGGCAAGAAGAACGGCACGCGCGTCACGGCCTGGCCGGACGGCAAATACTTCGATTCGCCGACCATCCCGATGAACGACCTGCAACGCCTGCTGCGCTCGAAAGCCGTGCTGCTACCGGGCGTGACGGTCACGCTCACGAACGCCAAGGGCGAAGTCCAGACCTGGCGCTACGACGAGGGTCTGCGTGGCTACCTGACCGAAGCGCTGGCGCAAAGCTCCACCGGCGAAACCCTGATCCCGCTGTTCGAAGGCGCGCAGTACGCCGCTGCCGGCGACGACAGTTTTGCCGAAGGCGAAGGCGCGGCCTGGGTCGTGGCATGGACCGAAGAAGGCGGCGTGGTGCGTGAATCCTACGTCAACCTGATCCCCACCGTCAGCGGCGGCACGCACGAAGCCGGCCTGCGCGACGGCCTGTACGGCGCCGTCAAGAACTTCGTCGAGCTGCATGGCCTGCTGCCCAAAGGCGTCAAGCTGCTGCCCGAAGACGTGTTCGCGCGCGTCTCGTTCGTGCTGTCGGCCAAGGTGCTCGACCCGCAGTTCCAGGGCCAGACGAAAGAGCGCCTGAATTCGCGCGACGCGCTCAAGCTGGTTTCGACCTTCACCAGGCCGCCGCTCGAACTGTGGCTGAACCAGCACGTCGAATACGGCAAGAAGCTGGCCGAACTCGTGATCCGCCAGGCGCAATCGCGCCTGCGCTCGCTGCAGAAAGTCGAAAAGAAAAAATCGTCGGGCGTGGCCGTGTTGCCGGGCAAACTGACCGATTGCGAATCGAACGACATCACGCGCAACGAGCTGTTCCTGGTCGAGGGCGACTCGGCCGGCGGCTCGGCCAAGATGGGCCGCGACAAGGAATTCCAGGCCATCCTGCCGCTGCGCGGCAAGGTGCTCAACTCGTGGGAAACCGACCGCGACCGCCTGTTCGCCAACAATGAAATCCACGATATCTCGGTGGCGATCGGCGTCGATCCGCACAGCGCGGGCGACTCGCCCGACCTGACCGGTCTGCGCTACGGCAAGATCTGCATCCTGTCCGACGCCGACGTCGACGGCTCGCACATCCAGGTGCTGCTGCTCACGCTGTTCTTCAAACACTTTCCGGCGCTGTTCGCGAACGGGAACATCTGCATCGCGCGCCCTCCGCTGTTCCGTGTCGACGTGCCCGCGCGCGGCAAAAAGCCGATCCAGAAGCTGTATGCGCTGGACTCGGGCGAACTGCTGGCGATCGAAGACAAGCTGAAAAAAGAAGGCCTGAAAGAAGGCGTGTGGAGCATCTCCCGCTTCAAGGGCCTGGGCGAGATGAACGCCGAGCAGCTGTGGGAAACGACGATGAACCCGGACACGCGCCGCCTGCTGCCCGTGTTTTTGGGCGACTACGACCACGCCGAATCGTCGGCACGTTTCAATATGCTGATGGGCAAAGGCGAAGCCGCCGCGCGCCGCGCCTGGATCGAAGAACACGGAAACGAGACCGAGGCGGACATTTGATGAGACTGTGATCTGCAAGCTGAACTTGGGTTCCCGCCTCCGCGGGAACGACGGTCTTGCAGCCACTGGCCCAGGCACGTCGTTCCAGCGAAAGCTGGAACCCAAGTCCTCCGCACCGCCACTATCGCTCGCCAGAACACGAAACACACACCATGACGAACCAACCAAGTCTCTTTGAACAGCAACACGAGCCGTCCGACGTCGAGACGCTCACCCTCTCCACCTTCGCCGAGCGCGCCTACCTCGACTATGCCGTTTCGGTGGTCAAGGGCCGCGCGCTGCCGGACGTGTCGGACGGCCAGAAGCCGGTCCAGCGCCGCATCCTGTACGCGATGAATGAACTGGGCCTGGGCCCGACCGCCAAGCCGCGCAAATCGGCGGCCGTGGTCGGCGACGTGCTCGGCAAACTGCACCCGCACGGCGACCAGTCGGTGTACGACGCGCTGGTGCGCATGGCGCAGGACTTCTCGCTGCGCTACCCGCTGATCGACGGCCAGGGCAACTTCGGCTCACGCGACGGCGACGGCGCCGCCGCGATGCGCTATACCGAAGCGCGCCTGACGCCGATTGCCCGCATCCTGATGGATGAAATCGACATGGGCACGGTCGACTCGCAGCCGAACTACGACGGCTCGACCACCGAGCCGCGCACGCTGCCGGCGCGCCTGCCGATGGTGCTGCTCAACGGCGCCTCGGGCATCGCGGTCGGCCTGGCCACCGAGATCCCGTCGCACAATCTGCGCGAAGTGGCTGCCGCCGCCGTCGCCATGATCCGCAATCCGAAGATGTCGCACGCCGAGCTGATGGCCATCGTGCCCGGCCCCGACTTCCCGGGCGGCGGCCAGATCATCACCCCGGCGTCCAGCATCGCCGACATGTACGCGGTCGGCCGCGGTTCGATGAAGGTGCGCGCGCGCTGGAAGATCGAAGAACTGGCGCGCGGCCAGTGGCAGGCGATTGTCTACGAACTGCCGCCGGGCTGCTCGTCGCAGCGCGTGCTCGAAGAAATCGAAGAACTGACCAATCCGAAGGTCAAGGCCGGCAAGAAGGCGCTGCTGCCCGAGCAGCTCGCGCTGAAGAACACCGTGCTGGGCGCGCTCGATACGGTGCGCGACGAATCGGGCCGCGAAGCCGCGGTGCGCCTGGTGTTCGAGCCAAAGTCGAAGAACCAGGACCAGAACGAATTCATGCTGATGCTGCTCGCGCACACGTCGCTCGAGTCGTCCAGCCCGATCAATATGGTGATGATCGGCGGCGACGGCCGCCCGCGTCAAAAAGGCCTGGGCACGATCATCCAGGAGTGGATCGACTATCGCTTCACGACGATCCGCCGCCGCACCGACTTCAAGCTGGCCAAGGTCAACGACCGCATCCACATCCTGGAAGGCCGCGAGACGGTCCTGCTGAACATCGACAAGGTCATCGCCATCATCCGCAATGCGGATGAACCGAAGGCCGCGCTGATCGAAGAATTCCACCTGAGCGAACGCCAGGCCGAAGACATCCTCGAAATCCGCCTGCGCCAGCTGGCGCGCCTGGAAGCGATCAAGATCCAGCAAGAGCTGGCCGACCTGCGCAGCGAGAAGGAAAAGCTGCAGGACATCCTCGAGAACCCGTCGTCGATGAAGCGCCTGATCATCCGCGAAATCGAAGCCGACGCCAAGCAGTTCGGCGACGAGCGCCGCACCGTGATCGAAGAAGCACAGCGCGCAGTGGCCGAGCAGAAGGTCGTCGACGAACCGGTGACCGTCATCGTGTCCGAAAAAGGCTGGGTGCGTGCCCGCACCGGCATCGGCCACGACCCGGCGCAGTTCGCGTTCAAGGCCGGCGACTCGCTGTACAAGGCGTTCGAATGCCGCACGGTCGACCATCTGCTGGGCATTGGCGACAACGGCAAGGTGTATTCGGTGCCGGTGGCGGCGCTGCCTGGTTCGCGCGGTGACGGCGTGCCGATCACGACGCTGGTGGACCTGTCGGGCGGTATCCGCATCCTGCATTATTTCGCGGGTAATCCCGAGACGCGCCTGCTGCTGTCGACGTCGGATGCCTTTGGCTTCATCACCAAGGCGGGCGACATGGTCAGCCGTCTGAAAGGCGGCAAGTCATTCATCACGCTCAACGACGGCGCGACGCCGCTGCCGCCACGGATCGTGACCGACAGCTGCGGTGCGATCGCGTGCCTGTCCGAAAAGGGCCGCGTACTGGTGTTCGGCATTGACGAGATGAAGGTGCTGACCAATGGCGGCCGCGGCGTGACGCTGATGGAACTGGAGCCCAAAGAAACCATGCTGGCGGCGCAGCCGATCAACCAGAAAGGCCTGAACGTGATCGGCACCTGGGCCGGCGACAAGGCCCGTACGGTGGAACTGTTCGCGTCAGGCCTGGAGCCGCACTTCGGCAAGCGCTCGCGCAAGGGCAAGGCTTTGTCGGCGCGCATGAAGGCGCATGATCTGGGGATGCGGGCACTTGACGCCGATGCCGCGAAATCCTGACGCAACCACAGAGCGGCATAACGCCGCTCGTTGAATGCAAAAAATGCCGGCCTTCCGGCATTTTTCATTAGAGCGACTGCTTAGTTTTCAAAGCCGGGGTCAGGTCTGACATTCGGACACGACCTCAGCTCTAGCTACTTCCAATGGCGTCTATCCTGGAATTAACATAGAACGGGGCCAGCTCGTTCCGACTACATGACTGTCGAGATCGTGTCCAAATGTCAGACCTGACCCTCGCTTTTTCACTCACTCGTTGAACGCAAAAAAAATGCCGGCTGAGCCGGCATTTTTTATTGGAGCTAGTTGCTTAGTTCTTTGCAGCAGCCTTGTGCACGTCAGCCTGGGCTTCAGCGCGGACCTGTTCGGTCTTGGCAGCAGCGGTTGCCTTGTCGGCAGCAGCGTCGACCTGTGCTTTCAGCACTTTCTCGTCAGCCTTGATCATTTTCTTCTCGGCCTTCAGGTTCGCATCAGCGACTTTGCCTTCGGCCTTGGCCATTGCCTTGGCGCGGTCTTCAGGATCGGCCTTGGCGACGTTGGCAGCAGCGTCGGTGTGGGTCTTGACCAGCTTGGCGTGTGCATCGCCCTTGGTTTCGGTGGCCTTGGCCACGGTCTTGTTCAGCTTCTGGTCAGCCTTGACTGCGGCCTTGATTTCTTTTTGTTCTGCCTTGATGACGTCTTTCTCGGCGCTGGCTTCAGCCTTCACGATGCGGTTGTCCGCAGCGGTGGTGGTTGGTGCGGTGGTCTGGGCGTGAGCAGCGGTAACCATCAGGCCGGCGATAAGGGTTGCGATCAGTTTGTTCATGATAAGTTTCCTTTTGGTGGTCGCTGTACAGAGCGGGTTGCCCGTGCAGTCGTTGTTGTTGTTCAGTGATTCCAGAATACGGCGTCAAGACAGTCTGGTCTGTTAGCCACCACACGCAGAAATTGTCAGAGTTGTAAGCAAAGATTACTGACGAACAGAGCCCGCGTACAAATCAATGATGTCGGTGACCCCATCGCGGCACACCGGACAGAACGCATCGCTGCGATCGAACATCAGGCACTGCATCGCGGGCCGGTAGTAACCGCTGGCTTCGTAGTTGGCGCCTTCAAAAGCGCCGACCGCGTGGCGGTGCGGCTGCCGGTCGAACAGCGCGTTGGTCTGTTTGAGGTCTTCATGGAACAAGGCGCTCATTTCCGACTCCGGCCGGTTGGCCTCGCGCAGTGCGGCGCGCTTTTTTTGGTAGGCGCGCGACGCAGCTTCGTAGTCGGCCTTTGGCCATGGCGTCGGCAACGGCGTACCGGCCGTCACATGGCGCTGCCATTTGAGCTTGGCCGGGTCACGCAGTGCTGTCACGTTCGGCTCCCACGGCTCCATCCGTCCGCTCGCCGCGGCGTAGGCCACGGGCGATGTGTAGTACTCGTCGGCCAGGCCCGCGAAGTGGTGCCCGAATTCGTGTACGAACAGATAGTCGGCCCAGTCGTTGCCAGCTGCCGCGGTGCTGAACTGACCGAAGATCCCGCCACCGCCATAGGTGTCGTTGTTGACCAGGATCTCGATGAATTCATACGGCGCATGCTGGGCGATGTCGCGCAGCGCGCGGTTGTCGAGCGTGAGCACATAGCGCTCGCTGCCAAAAATGTCGTAGCGCGTGCCCAGCGCCGATGGGTGGTGAACGCCGGTCGATGGCCGGCTGATGCCCGACTGCGCGGTCGGCACGGCCATCGCCCAGACATTGAAGTCCTTCGCCCGCTCCTTGAATGGCGAGACCGAGAACAGGTGCGCCGACAGGCGCCGCGCATCCTGCTCGAATTTTTTCATCTCTGCCTCCGTGTAGCCATCGCCCAGGATCAGCAGGTCGACCTTGTCGGGCGACGGGCCGCTGACTTGAATTGGGATCGGCTTTGCCGCCGCCGGCGGCTGACGCTTGACCACGTCGGGTGCGTTTGGATCGACGTCGATGCTCCAGGCGACCGAAAACTGGTTGCGCTCGTCGCGTTTGAGGATGCGCACGCGCACCGGCTGCGCGAACTGGGGAAAGCGCACCGACTCGCTGAAACTGCGGCTGATGCGCCCTGCTTCCTCGGTCGTGCGCCACTCGCCGAACACGGTGGAAAAACCGCGCGAGTACAGGACGTCGCCCGTTTTCGAATCGACCACTTCGACCCGGTTCTGGCCACGGTTGGTGTCGTCCAGATTGCGCGCCGCGCTGCCGGGCCAGGGCAATGGCTCGATGACGACACGTTCGATCGCGTAGCTGTCCGCCAGCGCATTGCCGCTGTGCGCGTAGTCCAGGCGGACCGTGGCCGGCTGCGCGGCGTGGGCGAGTGAAGCGAACGCGCCAATCAGCAGCGCAGCAAAGGAATGAAACAGGCGCATCGCGAATCCCTGACAAGTAGATCGCGCTATTCTAAGCCCGCCGCGACCTGCAGCGACGCCGCCACCTGTCAGATGTGCCAGGCCAGGGCGATTGACCCGGCCGGGTAGCCACGCCACAATCGGCCTGGTCACCCTTGTCCATCCGGAGTTCCGATGTTCCGCCTGCGCGCCTGCCTTGTCGTTCCACTATTCAGTGCCTGCCTGGCCCATGCCGCTCCAATCTGCAAGCCCGGCCAGCCGGTCGACGAAAGCGGCTTCGTGGAGATCGGTGGCATCGCGCAGTGGGTCACCGTCAGCGGCGACGATTGCGCCAATCCGGTGCTGCTGTACGTGCATGGCGGCCCGGGCAATCCGACTTCGGTGTTTGGCGCCGGCCCGTATGCATCGTGGCGCAAGCACATCACGCTGGCCCAGTGGGATCAGCGCGGCAGCGGCATGACCTGGGGCCGTCACCGCCCCGGCGAGGACATCCCTTTGCGCATCGAACAGCTGCGCGACGATGGCCTCGACGTGGCGCGCTATCTGACGCAGCGTTTCGGCAGGGACAAGGTGATCCTGCTGGGCAGCTCGTGGGGCTCGATGATCGGCGCCCACATGGCCAAAGAAAAGCCGGGACTGTTCTGCGCCTATGTCGGCGTGGCCCAGCTGGTGGGTTACCGGGACAATGCCACGTCATGGAGCACGGTCATTGCGCGCGCCAGAACGGCGAACGACACTGCCACCGTCACGCAACTGGAGGCGCTCGGGCCGCCGCCCTGGACCAATCCGCGCAACTTCGGCATCGTGCGGCGCGCCGTGCGCAAGTACGAGGCGCCCAACATCGATCCGACGCCGCCACCCTGGTTCGAGGTGCTGCCTTTGTATGCTTCGCCGCAGGCAAAGGCCGACTACACCGAGGGCGAGGATTATTCGTTCCTGAAGTTCGTCGGCTGGAAAGGCGACGGCATGGCGTCCACGATGGACCTGTACCGCCTGGGCACACGCTACGAGCTGCCGGTCTATCTGGTGCAGGGAACAGAAGACCTGCTGACCGAGCCGAAGGTGACGCGCCGCTTCTTCGAGGCCATCACGGCGCCAGACAAGGCATTGATTGAGGTGCCGCGCGCCGGCCACGATCCGAACGGTCCGCTGATCGATGCACAGCGCCAGGTGCTGGCCGAACGCCTGCAGTGGCGCTGCGACTGAGCGATCACCGGTACTGATACAGCGGCCGTTGCACCACAATCGGCCGGATATCGAGCCGCACGTTGTAGACCGAATAGGCTTCGCTGTACGCCGACTGGTAGCCGACCGTCTCGTTCACGCGACCGAGCTTGAACTCGAAGCCGAGGTCGGGCCGGTCGGCATTCGGGCTGTCGAGCGACAGGCCGATTGCATCCGGCTGGTCGCTGTCGACCAGCTTGGACATCAGGTCGACCACCGTGCCGTTGCCGAGGATGTCGGCCGAGAACAGCGGCCCGCGCCAGTACGGCTTGTTCGCATCGAGCTTGCCGCGAACTTTCTCGGGCGCCGGTGTGAACACCTTGCTGTCCAGGTTGAAGCGGTCGCCGTTATCGAGATAGCTCAGGCGGCCGTTGCTGAGGTTGAAGGTGCCGTCGCGCGTGGCGGCATTGCTCAGGTCAACCAGCAGCGCGCCGCGATAGCCAAGCACTTCGACGTCGCGCTTCGGGCCCACGACCATCGCCGTGTTTTCGTCGATGCCCAGGCCGATGTTGTAGCCCTTGGCCAGCATCGCCGGCAGCATGCGCGCAAAGCGCCCGCGCACCAGCAGGTGCTGGTCGATGAAGACGTCGTCGCCGATGAAGCCCAGGCCGCGCGTGATCTGGCGGCCATCGGCCACGCCATGCTGCAGCGTGCCCAGCACCGAACGCGGATGGCCGAACATCGTGGCGCTCATGATGGCAGCGCCAGCGCTCGAGCCGGCGATGACGCCGCCGCGCCGGTACATGTCCCACAGCGCATCGAGCAGTTGCGTGTTGCTGCCATCGGGCCGGCGCAGCGCATTCGTAATGCGCGCCTGGTCGCCGCCCGAGAAGTAGGCACCGCCGGCCGAACGCACCGCCTCGACCAGCGCCGGATCTTCGGCCGCGGCGCGCACGTCGGAACCATCAAGGCGTTCGGCCACGGGGACGAAGAAGGCCTTGGCACCGTGCTGGTCCAGCCGTTCGATGAGATAGTTGCCAGCGCGTTCGGGGCTGGCCGAGGCCGAGGCAAACACCGCGATGCGGGCGTTCTTGCCGCCGGCAAGCTGCACGATGCGCGTCCAGACGGCGTCGTTGTCATCGCGCAGTGCGCCGCCGATGATGACGAGCGAGCCCTTGGGCTGCGGTGATGATGGCATGGACGGCGACTCGGCCGCGTGGCTATTGACGCTGGCGGCGACAGCCAGCGCGAGCGTGGCATGAACAACAATACGGACGACAGATTGGAACATGCGACTTCCCCCGATGAGTCATCAGCGTAAGCCTGATTCCAGTTTCACGTCGCCATGTTGAGTGCGCTCAGGATAAGTAGATGTTGGGAAAGTAACGCTCCATCAATGTCTCTGGACGCAACGGCGACGTAAACCCGAAGCGTTCGTACAGGCCGTGGCAATCCGACGTGGCCAGCGTGAAGCGGCGCAATTGCTGCAGGCTGGGATGCCGCATCACCACACCGATCAATTGCTTGCCATAACCACAGCCGCGGGATTCCGGCACGACGAACACATCCACCAGGTTCGCGAAGGTGGAAAAATCGGTGATCACGCGCGCGAAGGCGATCTGGCGACCATCGAGATAGCCCCCAAAGCACAGCGAGTTTTCAATGGCGCGCTCGACGACGGGCCGAGAAATGCCCACGGCCCAGGTGGACTGCTCGCTGAGGAAGCGGTAGATCATGGGAATGTCGAGACGGGTCTGGTCGGTGCTGACCTCGAAGCTGGAATCGTTCGTCATCATGGCCTGGACAAGGTGACAAAAAGTCATTCTAGCGCCGATTGGTACCAACGCAAGCGGCGATGTGGCGTGCCGCACCGGATTTTGCCAGGCCCCGCAAGGAAGTCTGTCCGCGAGCCGGCCTGCGAGCCCCGCCAGCCATGCCACATGGCACACGGGCAGCGCAGTTTATAATCGAAGGATCCCCAACCGGAATCCCACCATGACCGAACAATTCTCCAAAAAAGCCGAAGCCTGGTCTGCCCGCTTCTCCGAACCTGTATCGGATCTCGTCAAGCGCTACACCGCATCGGTCTTCTTCGACAAACGCCTGGCCCCGCACGATATCGAAGGCTCGCTCGCGCACGCCGAGATGCTGGCCGCGCAAGGCATCATCAGCGAACACGACCGCGCTGAAATCGAACGCGGCATGACGCAGATCCGGGCCGAGATCGACGCCGGCAGCTTCGAATGGCTGCTCGACCTCGAAGACGTGCACCTGAACATCGAAAAGCGCCTGACCGAACTGGTGGGCGACGCCGGCAAGCGCCTGCACACGGGCCGCTCGCGCAACGACCAGGTCGCCACCGACATCCGCCTGTACGTGCGCGCCGCGATCGACGACATCGTCACGCTGCTCGCCAGCCTGCGCGGCGCCCTGACGGACCTGGCCGAACGCCACGCCGACACGATCATGCCGGGTTTCACGCACCTGCAGGTGGCGCAACCGATCACCTTTGGCCACCACATGCTGGCCTACGTCGAAATGTTCGGCCGCGACGCCGAGCGCATGCTCGACGCGCGCCGCCGTGTGAACCGCCTGCCGCTGGGCGCCGCCGCCCTGGCCGGCACGACCTTCCCGATCGACCGCCTGCGCGTGGCCAAGACGCTCGGCTTTGACGACGTGTGCCACAACTCCCTCGATGCAGTGTCAGACCGCGACTTCGCGATCGAGTTCACGGCCGCCGCATCGATCCTGATGATGCACATCTCGCGCATGTCCGAAGAACTGGTCATGTGGATCAGCCCGCGCATCGGCTTCATCGACATCGCCGACCGCTTCTGCACCGGCTCGTCGATCATGCCACAAAAGAAGAATCCGGACGTGCCGGAGCTTGCCCGTGGCAAGACCGGCCGCGTATATGGCCACCTGATTGGCCTCCTGACCCTGATGAAGGGCCAGCCGCTGGCCTACAACAAGGACAACCAGGAAGACAAGGAACCGCTGTTCGACACGATCGACACCGTGATGGACACGCTGCGCATCTTCACCGACATGGCCTCGGGCATCACGGTCAAGGCCGAGAACATGCGCTCGGCAGCGCTGCAGGGCTATGCCACGGCCACCGACCTGGCCGACTACCTGGTCAAGCGCGGCCTGCCATTCCGCGACGCCCACGAAGCGGTGGCGCATGCCGTGCGCGCCTGCGACGTGGCCGGTTGCGACCTGTCCGAGATGTCGCTCGAGACACTGCAGACGTTCTCGCCGCTGATCGAAGAGGACGTGTTCGCGGTCCTCACGCTCGAAGGTTCAGTGGCCGCGCGCGACCACGTGGGCGGCACCGCGCCGAACCAGGTGCGTATCGCCATCGAGCGCGTGCGCAAGCAGCTGGCCGAGTAATTTCACATCCCTGGAGCGGGCCGGCGCTGCTACAGCGCCGGCCCGCTTTTCCATGCCCTTTTTAGATTGATGACGCCATGACCGCATTGCCCGCACGCGACTACGCCGCCTTCCTGTTCGACATGGACGGCACCATCCTGACATCCATCATCGCCGCCGAGCGCGTCTGGGCCGACTGGGCGCGCAGCCACGGGCTGGACGTCGACGTGTTCCTGCCGACGATCCACGGCAAGCGCAGCGTCGACACCGTGCGCGGCCTGGGCCTGCCCGATATCGACGCGGAAGCAGAAGCGCACCGCATCACGCTGGCCGAGATCGAGGACGTCGACGGCATTGAAGCGATTGCCGGTGTGGCTGCTTTCCTGGCCACGCTACCAGCAGAGCGCTGGGCAATCGTGACGTCGGCGCCGCGCGCGCTGGCCCAGGCGCGCATCGCCGCCGCGGGCCTGCCGCTGCCGCCGGTGCTGGTCGCGGCCGAAGACGTCAAGCACGGCAAGCCGGCGCCGGACCCGTTCCTGCTCGGCGCCGAGAAGCTGGGCATGCGCCCGGAAGAATGCCTCGTGTTCGAAGACACGCTGGCCGGCCTGCAGTCGGCCGCAGCCGCCGGCATGGACAGCGTGATGGTCACCGCGACGCACAAGCATCCGGTCGAAACCGACGTCACCGGCGTGCCGGATTACGATGATTTGCGGGCGATTCGCACGGGTGATGGCTTGCTGCGCCTGCAGCGCACGCGCTCGTGATTTTTTTTAAATCGTTCGACGTTCGTTGAACGCGTGGACGGGAGACCCGTCCACCCTACGATCGGTGGCATTGCGTAGGGTGGACGTGTTTCACGTCCACGCGTTCAATCAATGCAAAGACGATTCATCCACTGCGCGCTTCTGCACCAACGTCAAAATGTCATAACTGGCCACCAGCTCATCGCGCTGGTTGGTCACCTGCACGTCCCACGCGACCACGCCCTGCCCCCGTCCCTGCTCGTCCGTCCGGTTGCGATCGACCTTGCGCTTGCACGTCAGGCGCGCGCGGATCGTGTCGCCGATCGCCACCGGCGCCACGAAACGCAGGTTGTCCAGGCCATAGTTGGCCAGCACTGGCCCCGGCGCCGGCGAGACAAACAGGCCCGCGGCCGCCGACAGCACGAAGTAACCGTGCGCGATGCGCTGCCCGAACTGCGTGTCCTTGGCCGCGATGGCGTCGAAGTGCATGTAGAAGTAGTCGCCCGAAACGCCGCCGAAGTTGACGATGTCCGCTTCGCTCACCGTGCGCCGGTGCGTCAGCAGCGAGTGCCCGACTTCCAGATCCTCGAAATGCCGGCGGAACGGATGCAGGTCGCTTTCCTTGACCGCGCCACCGCGCACGTATTCGCCCGTGACGGCGCCGAGCATCGTGGGCGAACCCTGCACCGCCGCGCGCTGCAGGAAGTGCTTGACGGCGCGGATGCCGCCCAGTTCTTCACCGCCACCGGCGCGCCCCGGGCCGCCGTGCTTGAGTTGCGGCAGCGGCGAGCCGTGGCCGGTGCTGTCCACCGCCGCCTCGCGGTCGAGGATCAGCACGCGGCCGTGCGACGCCGCCACGATCGGCACCGCGTACGCAGCCAGCACCGGGTCTTTGGTCGCGAACGTGGTCACCAGGCTGCCCTTGCCGCGCGCCGCCAGTTCGAGGGCTTCGTCGATGTCGGTGTAGGTCATCAGGGTGCTGACCGGGCCGAAGGCTTCCACGTCGTGCACGGCGTCGTTGACCATCGCATTGCGGCATAACAGCAGCGTGGGCGAGAAGAAGGCGCCGCTGGCGACGTTCTCGCCCACCGGCTTGAACCCGTCGCGCGCACCGAACAGCACCTCGTTGCCGCGCGCGAGCAGCTCGACCCGCGCGCTCACGTCGCGGTGCTGGTCCATCGACGCCAGTGCGCCCATGCGCACACCTTCAACTTTCGGGTCGCCCACCGTGATCTTCGCGAGCCGCTCGCGCAGCCGCTCGCCGACCGCATCGACCAGCGCTTCGGGCACGATCACGCGCCGTATCGCCGTGCACTTCTGACCCGCCTTGCCGGTCATCTCGCGCGCGACTTCCTTGATGAACAGGTCGAACTCGGGATCGGACGGCAGCACGTCGGGCGCCAGCACCGCGCAGTTGAGCGAGTCGGCTTCGGCGGTGAACGGTACCGAGGCGCGGATCAGGTTCCCGTTCGCGCGCAGCATGGCGGCCGTGTCGGCCGACCCGGTGAACGTGACGGCATCAAAGCCGCCGAGGCGATCGAGCAGGTCGCCCGTGCTGCCGATCACGAGCTGCAGCGCGCCATCGGGCAGCAGGTTCGAGTCCACCATCATTTTCACCACCGCGTGGGTCAGGTAGCTGGTGGCGGTGGCTGGCTTGGCGATGCACGGCATCGCGGCCAGAAAGCTCGGCGCAAATTTTTCGAGCAGGCCCCAGATCGGAAAGTTGAAGGCGTTGATGTGCACCGCCACGCCGCCGCGCGGCACCAGGATGTGGGTGCCGGCAAAGCCGCCCCCCTTGCCCAGCGCGATGGCCGGACCTTCGTGCAGCACATTCGACGACGGCAGCTCGCGCGAGCCCATGCTGGCGTAGGCGAACAGCGTGCCGATGCCGCCTTCGACGTCGACCCAGCTGTCCTGGCGCGTCGCGCCGGTCAGGTGCGAGATGGCATACAGTTCTTCCTTGCGCTCCATCAGGTACAGCGCGAGCGCCTTCAGCGCGGCCGCGCGTTCCTGGAACGTCTGGCGCATCAGCGTCTTGACGCCCGTCTTGCGCGCAAAGGTGAGTGCTTCGTCGAAGTCGATCTTCTCGGCGTGCGTGTGATAGATCAGGGTGCTGTCGAGCGCGCTGTGCAGCGGCGTGTACGATGCGGCGCCGTGCCAGCGGCCGGCGATCAGGCTTTGCAGTGTCGGGATGTGGCCCATAAGGTCTCCAGTAGGTTCAGGACTTCGGCGTGTGCAGCGCGCTCGTGTCGAATGCAATGCGGCCACGGTCCGGCGCCACGGCGGTATCGGCATCGACTTCGCGCATTGTCTGCAGCGAGCGCACGGCCAGCTCGTGGTACTGGCGCGTGCCGAAACTCTTCCACGCGACGTCGTCGTCGGTCAGCGCGCGCACCACCTTGGCCGGCGTGCCCATAACCATCGAGCGCGGCGGGATGACCATCCCGGCTTTCACGAAGCTCATCGCGGCAACGATCGATTCCGCGCCGACGACCGCCTTGTCCATCACCACCGCGTTCATGCCGACCATCGCATTGCGCCCCACGCGGCAGCCATGCAGCACGGCGCCGTGGCCGATGTGGCCATCGACTTCGACCACGGTGTCTTCCAGCGGAAAGCCGTGCATCACGCACGAATCCTGCAGGTTGGCGCCTTCTTCGAGGATCAGGCGCCCGAAGTCGCCGCGCAGGCTCGCGCACGGGCCGATATAGCAGCGCGGGCCGACGATCACGTCGCCGATCAGCACGGCGGAAGGATGCACGTAGGCGCTTGGATGCACGACGGGCCGCACACCGTCGATTTCATAGACTTTGACCATGCTGCTAGACCCGCTCGACGATCAGGGCGATGCCCTGGCCGACGCCGATGCACATCGTGCACAGCGCGTAGCGCCCGCCTGTACGGTGCAGCTGGTTCACGGCGGTCATGACGAGGCGCGCACCGGACGCGCCCAGCGGATGCCCCAGCGCGATCGCGCCGCCGTTCGGGTTGACGTGCGCCGCGTCGTCCGGCACGCCCAGGTCGCGCAACACGGCCAGGCCCTGCGCGGCAAACGCCTCGTTCAATTCGATCACGTCCATCTGGTCCAGCCTCAAGCCCGTTTGCGCCAGCAGCTTCCTGACGGCCGGCGCCGGGCCGAAACCCATGATGCGCGGCGCCAGGCCGCTTGTCGCCATGCCGATCACGCGGGCACGCGGCGTCAAGCCGTGGCGCGCCGCGGCCTCGCCAGAGGCCAGCAGCAGCGCGCAGGCGCCATCGTTCAGGCTCGACGCGTTGCCGGCGGTGACCGAACCGTCCGGGCTTACCACGCCCTTCAGCTTGGCCAGCGCCTCGATGCTGGAATCGGCGCGCGGCTGTTCGTCGGTGTCGACGATGCGCGTTTCTTTTTTGCCCTGGAGCGTGACCGGCACGATCTCGTCCTTGAAGACGCCAGCAGCATGCGCCTGCGCCCAGCGCTGCTGGCTGCGCAGCGCGAATGCATCCTGATCGGCGCGGCTGACATTGAATTCGCGCGCCACGTTTTCGGCCGTTTCGGGCATCGAGTCGATGCCGTACTGCGCCTTCATGCGCGGATTGACGAAGCGCCAGCCGAGCGTCGTGTCCTCGATTTTCGCCGCGCGCGAAAACGCGCTGTCGGCCTTGCCCATGACGAACGGCGCACGCGTCATGCTCTCGACGCCGCCTGCGATCACCAGCTGCGCTTCGCCGGCCTTGATCGCGCGCGCGGCGGTGCCGATGGCGTCCATGCCCGAGCCGCACAGGCGGTTGATCGTGTTGGCCGGCACGTCCTGCGGCAGCCCGGCCAGCAGCGCGGCCATGCGCCCGACGTTGCGGTTGTCTTCGCCCGCCTGGTTCGCGCAGCCGTAGAACAGGTCGTCGACCTGGGTCCAGTCCACGCCGGGGTTACGGGCCATCAGCGCGGCGATGGGCAGCGCGGCCAGGTCGTCGGCGCGCACGGTCGAGAGTAGCCCGCCGTAGCGGCCGAAGGGTGTGCGGATGGCGTCGCAGATGAAAGCGTCAAGCATGCTGGTTTCCTTGTTCATTGTTTGGGACGGCCGTCGACCACGCGCCGGGCCTTGCCCGTCAGCGTGCGCTCGATGCCTTGCGGCGGCAACAGGCGCACACGCGTGGTCACGCCGACATAGGTCTTGATGCAGTGCTGCAGTTCACGCGCCTGCGCCTCGACGGCATCAGGCAGGAGCAGCGTATCGCGCAGTTCGCACAGCACCTCGAGCGTGTCGAGATGGCCGTCGCGCGCCACGACCAGCTGGTAGTGCGGCGCCAGTGCGGGCATGCGCAGCACCAGTTCTTCGATCTGGCTGGGGAACACGTTCACGCCGCGGATGATCAGCATGTCGTCCGAGCGCCCGGTGATGCGGCCCATGCGGCGCATCGCGCGCGAGGTCGGGGGCAGCAGGCGCGTCAGGTCGCGCGTGCGGTAGCGGATGATTGGCAGCGCTTCCTTGGTCAGCGACGTGAATACCAGCTCGCCCTCCTCGCCATCGGGCAGCACCTCGCCCGTGTCGGGGTCGATGATCTCGGGGTAGAAATGGTCTTCCCAGATCACCGGGCCGTCCTTGCTCTCGATGCATTCGCTGGCCACGCCCGGCCCCATCACCTCGGACAGGCCGTAGATGTCGACCGCATCGATACCGGCGCGCGTCTCGATCTCGCGCCGCATCGCATCGGTCCACGGCTCGGCGCCGAAGATGCCGACCTGCAGCGACGACGCTGCCGGGTCGAGCCCCTGGCGCGCGAATTCCTCGACAATGTTGAGCATGTACGACGGCGTGACCATGATGATCGATGGCTTGAAGTCGCAGATCAGCTGCACCTGTTTTTCGGTCTGCCCGCCCGACATCGGCACGACCGTGCAACCGAGGCGCTCGGCGCCGTAGTGCGCACCCAAGCCCCCGGTGAACAGGCCGTAGCCGTAGGCGATGTGCACCAGGTCGCCCCGGCGCCCGCCGGCAGCGCGGATCGAACGCGCGACGATGTTGGCCCAGGTGTCGATATCGTTCTGCGTGTAGCCGACCACGGTGGGCTTGCCGGTGGTGCCGGACGAGGCATGCACGCGCACCACCTGCTCGCGCGGCACCGCGAACATGCCGAACGGGTAGTTGTCGCGCAGGGCCTTCTTTTCGGTGAACGGAAATTTCGCCAGGTCGGCCAGGGTTTTTAAATCGCCCGGATGCACGCCTGCGGCGTCGAACGCGGTGCGGTAATGCGGCACGTTGTCATAAGCGTGCTGCAGCGTCCATTGCAGGCGTTGCAGTTGCAGCGCCTGCAGTTCGTCGCGGCTGGCGCGCTCGATCGGTTCCAGGTCGCCCGGTGCGGGAAGGTGTTGGACCATCTGTCGACTCCTTGTGGTTCAGGCGTCCACGGGCGCCACGGTGCCGCCGATGCGATGCGATTTGCCGCGAAACAGCGCGATGGTGCGCCCGTCCGCGGTCTTCACCGTGACGTCGTAGACGCCGGTTTTGCCCTGCAGCGCCTGCTCGGTGGCTTCGGCCACCAGCACGTCGCCCGCGCGGCCAGGGGCGAGATAATCGATCGTGCAGCCGGCGCCCACGGTGCTGAGGTTGTGCGAGTTGCAGGCGAAGGCAAAGGCGCTGTCGGCCAGCATGAAGATGTAGCCGCCGTGGCAGGTCGCATGCCCGTTGAGCATGTCGGCGCGCACCGTCATCGTCATCCGCGCGTAACCGGGCCGGATGTCATCCAGCACCATGCCCAGCGCCTGGCTGGCCGGGTCGCGTTCGAACATCGTGCGCCCGGCCAGCTCGGCGAGCATTTGTGCGTCTTCATGCATGAAAGCGCGCTCCCTGCGGATCGGCGGCCAGCTTGCGGCGCAGCAGCGGCGAGACGCGGTAGCGGTCTTCGCCATATGTCGCGGCCAGGTTCGACAGCACGGTCACGACCTGCCCCATGCCGATCGCGTCCAGCCAGGCCAGCGGCCCGCGCGGATAATTCACGCCCTTCTGCATCGCGATGTCCACGGCGCGCGCGCTGCACACGCCCTGGTGAACGGCGTCGGCCGCTTCGTTGGCCAGCATTGCCACCGTGCGCATCACGGCCAGGCCCGGGACGTCGTCCAGGCGCGTCACGACGAAACCGGCAGCCTGGAACAGGCCGACCGCCGCGCGCCAAGCCTCATCGCTACAGCCATCGGCACGTGCGAGCGCGATGCGCGGCGCCGTGGCCGCATCGAACAGCAGGTCGAACACGATCGTGTCGCGCTGGTTATCCGCCTGCGCGCGCTCGGTGGCGCTGCGCCCATCCGTGAGATGGATCGCCGCGCCGCCGCAGTACAGGCCCGGCGCCGCTTCGATCTCGGTCAGCTCGATGCCGGAAGCCTTCAACCGCGCGACGAGCGCATCGACGCCGCCGGGCGCGCCCGCGTACTTGATCGCCGCCGGCCGGTCGCAGGCAGCTTCGGAATGAACAACCGGCGCTTCCGCCCCGTCGCCGTAGCGATAGAACCCGCGTCCCGTCTTGCGGCCCAGATAACCCGCATTCACCAGCTCCTGCTGCAGCACCGAGGGCGTGAAATGCGGGTCGCCGAAGTACGCTGCGAACACCGATTGCGTGACCGAGAAATTGACGTCATGCCCGATCAGGTCCATCAGCTCGAAGGGCCCCATGCGAAAACCGCCGCACTCGCGCATGACGGCGTCGAGCGTGGCAACGTCCGCCGCCTGTTCAAGCAGCAGGCGCAGGGCTTCGCCATAGAACGGGCGCGCCACGCGGTTGACGATGAAACCAGGCGTCGACTTGGCGTGTACGGGACTTTTGCCCCATTTTTCGGCGGTGGCATACACGACCTGTGCGACTTCGCGCCCGGTCGCCAGGCCGCTCACCACTTCCACCAGCGCCATCAGCGGCGCCGGATTGAAGAAATGCATGCCGACCACGCGTTCGGGATGCGCCAGTTGCGCGCCGATCGCTGTGACCGAGATCGATGACGTGTTGGTCGCCAGGATGCAGTCGCTGGCAACGACTTCTTCGAGTGCGGCGAACAGCGCGCGCTTGACTTGCAGGTCTTCGACGATGGCCTCGATGACGAGCACCGCACCGGATGCTTCGTGCAAGGCATCGATGCGGCGCAGGCGCTCGCGCGCGAGATCGGATTCGACCGCGCCCATGCGCCCCTTCGCGACCAGGCGCGCATAGGTGGTGCCAATCTGCGCGATGGCCTTGTCGGCGGCGCCGGTGCGGGTATCGAACAGCAGAACCTGATGGCCGGCCGTGGCTGCGACCTGGGCGATGCCGGCGCCCATCGCGCCGCTGCCGATGACGGCAATCGTCGAATGCGGTGGCAGTGACTGCATCCCTAGTTCCCCTTGAACTGCGGCGCGCGCTTGGCCAGGAACGCGGCGACGCCTTCGCGGTAGTCGTGGCTGTTACCGAGTTCGCGCATCATGTCGGCTTCGAGCTGCAATTGCTGCTCCAGCGTGTTGGCGTAGCTGGCCTGAAAGGCGCGCTTGGTGAATGCCAGGCCCTTGGTCGGCGCCGCGGCAAAGTGCTTGGCCATGGCCAGCGCTTCGTCCATCAGGACGTCGTCCGGCACGCAGCGCCAGATCAGGCCCCAGGCTTCGGCTTTTTCGGCGCTGAGTTTTTCGCCCAGCATGGCCAGGCCCATCGCGCGCGCGGGGCCGATCAGGCGCGGCAAATGCCAGGTGCCGCCGGTGTCCGGGATCAGGCCCAGTTTGCTGAAGGCTTCGATGAAGCTGGCCGATTGGGCGGCCAGCACGATGTCGCAGGCCAGCGCCAGGTTGGCGCCGGCGCCGGCGGCCACGCCGTTGACGGCGCAGATGACGGGCATCGGCAGGTTCTTCAGCGTCAGCACGAGCGGCGCATAGAACTCCTCGACCGACGCGCCCAGGTCGACACTCGGGGCGCCCGGATCGACGGCGCGGTCGGCGAGATCCTGGCCGGCGCAAAAACCGCGGCCGGCCCCGGTCAGCACCAGCACGCGCACGGACTGGTCGGCCTGCACGCGGGTGAGCGCATCGCGCACTTCGAGGTGCATGGCGCGGGTAAAGCTGTTGAGGCGATCTGGGCGGTTCAGGGTCAGGATGGCGACGCCGCCTTCTACCTTGAACTGGATGCTGTCGTAGTTCATCGTGGTCTCCGTTTTTGTTCTGGTTGCGCGGTTATTCGGCGATATCGAAATCCACCACCACCTTGTCGGTCACCGGGAAACTCTGGCAGCTGAGCACGAACCCGCGCGCGACTTCATAGTCTTCCAGCGCGTAGTTGACGTCCATCTCCACTTCGCCATCGAGCACCTTGCAGCGGCAGGTCGAGCACACGCCGCCCTTGCACGAATAGCGCATGTCGATGCCAGCGCGCAGGCCCGCGTCCAGCAGCGATTCGGTGTCCCGATCCATCGTGAAGCTGGCGGCGCTGCCGTCCATGATCACGGTCACTTCGGTGTGCTGACGCGCGCTGGCAGCAACCGCGCGCGGCGTGCGCTCGCGGGTCGGCGCGCTCGCGGCAAACAGCTCGATGCGGATCTGCTCCTTGGCCAGCCCGGCCGCCTGCAACGCGCGCGAGACGCCATGCATCATGTCTTCGGGCCCGCAGATGAAGGCGACGTCGATGGCCTTGATGTCGATCCACTGGCGCAGGAACTGCGTGCACTTGTCTTCGGTGATGCGCCCGTTGAAGAGTTCAATGTCCTGCTGCTCGCGGCTCATCACGTAGACCAGGCGCAGGCGGTCCATGTACTGGTCCTTGAGGTCGGTGAGTTCGTCGCGAAACAGCACGCTCGACGAAGCGCGGTTGCCGTAGACGATCGTGAAGCGGCTGCCCGGTTCGGCCAGCAGCGTGGTCTTGACGATCGACAGGATCGGCGTGATCCCGCTGCCGGCGGCAAACGCCAGGTAGTGGCGAGCGCTGGCCGCGTCGAGCGGCACGTTGAAGTTGCCGCTCGGGGGCATGACGTCGAGCTGCGCGCCCGGTTGCAGGCTGTCGTTGGCCCAGCTGGAGAACTGGCCGCCGGGCGTGCGCTTGATCGCCACACGCAGCTGCTCGTCCTGAACCGCCGAACAGATCGAATACGAGCGGCGCACGTCCTCGCCATCGATCGTGGCGCGCAGCGTCAGGTACTGGCCCTGGCGGAAGGCGAAGGTTTCTTTCAATGCCGGCGGCACGTCGAACGTCACGCACACGGCGTCGCGCGTTTCGTGTTTCACCTTGCTGACGGTGAGTGGATGGAATTGGCTCATGCTGGGCTTTAATGACACTTGAAGTAATCGAACGGCTCACGGCAATCGAGGCATTTGTAGAGCGCCTTGCACGGGGTCGAGCCGAATTCACTGGTCAGCTGGGTGTGGGCCGAGCCGCAGTGCGGGCAACTCACGGCCGGCGCGGCGCGGCGGCGGATGCCGGCATGCAGGCCGCTGATGTCGATCGCCTGCTGCACGGGCGGCGCGATGCCGTAGCCGGTGAGCGCGGCCTTGCCGGCAGCGCTCATCCAGTCGGTGGTCCAGGCGGGCGCCAGACGCGTCGCGATGCGCACGCGCTCGAGGCCATGCGCGCGCAATGCGTCGCCCACGCTGTCGGCGATCACGGTCATGGCCGGACAGCCCGAATACGTCGGCGTGATCGTCACCACCCACGTGTCGTCGTCCAGCGTCACGTCGCGCACGATGCCCAGGTCGACGATCGAGATGACGGGAATTTCGGGATCGGCAACTTCGCCGAGCCAGGCCCAGACCTGCTCGACCGACACGGCCAGCGCAGTCATCACCAGGCCGCGCCCGGATAGGCGCGCTGCAGGAACTGCATCTCGGCCAGGATGAAGCCGAGGCGCTCGCTGTGCCGGCCCTGCTTGCCGCCGCGCTGCATCCAGGCGTCAGGCGAAGGCATGGTCAAGGTGGCTTCGGTGAATATGTCGGCCAGGTGGTTCAGGTAGGCTTCGCGCAGCGGCCCGACGGCCGGCGCCACGCCCTGTGCCACCATCGCCTCGTCGACCGCGTCGTACAGGAACATCTCGCCGCTGTACATCCACAGGTCGTCGAGCGCGGTCTGCATCATCGCGTGGCTGGTGGCCGTGCCGTCGCCCAGGCGCACCACCAGGTCGCCACTGCGGCGCAGGTGGTACGTGACTTCCTTGAGCGACTTGGCCGCGATTTCGACGATGCGCGGGTCGCTCGAGCGGGTCAGGCCATCCATCAAAAAGTAATGCCACGCATCGAACAGGAACTGGCGCATGACGACGTCGGCATAACTGCCATTGGGCTGCTCGAGCAGGATGCAGTTGCGGTACTCGCCGCCGTCACGCAGGAACGCAAGACGGTCTTCGTCGCGGCCCTGGCCTTCGAGTTCGGCGGCGTACGAGAGCCACATCCGGGTCTGGCCCAGCAGGTCGAGCGCCACGTTCGACAGCGCCATGTCTTCTTCGAGTGCCGGCCCCTTGCCGCACAACTGGCACAGTTGCTGCGACAGGATCAGGGCGTTGTCGCCCTGGCGCAGCAGGTAGTCGATTTTTGCATCCATGGGATTGGTCTCCGGCGCGCTCACAGATTCTTGACTTCTTCCGGCATCGGGAAGAACGTCGGGTGGCGATACACCTTGCTGTTTGCTGGCTCGAACAGCGACGATTTATCGGCCGGGCTGCTGGCGACGATGTCGGCGGCGCGCACGACCCAGATCGAGACGCCTTCGTTGCGGCGCGTGTAGACGTCGCGCGCGTTGTTGACGGCCATCTCGGCGTCAGGGGCGTGCAGGCTGCCGACGTGCTTGTGGGCGAGGCCGTGCTGGCTGCGGATGAAGACTTCCCACAGGGGCCATTCTTTGCTCATTGTTGTCTCCGTATTGCCATCGCATCGTGTGAGTGTGCGAATGTGCGGTGGAATCAGGCGGCCACTTTTTTTGCGGCCTGCTTGTCGGCGTGCGCGACCAGCGCGTCGCGGAACCATTCGCCGTCGTCCCAGGCCTTGACGCGCGTGCGCAGGCGCTCGCGGTTGCACGGGCCGTTGCCCTTCAAAACGTCGTAGAACTCGCTCCAGTCGATCGCGCCGAAGTCGTACGAGCCGCGTTCGGCATTCCATTTGAGGTCGGGATCCGGCACCGTCAGGCCCAGGTACTCGGCCTGGGGCACGGTCTGGTCGACCATGCGCTGGCGCAGTTCGTCGTTGGAGAACAGCTTGATGCGCCAGGCGCTCGACTGCGCGCTGTTGACCGACTCGGCATCGGACGGGCCGAACATCATCAGCGACGGCCACCACCAGCGATTGAGCGCATCCTGCGCCATCGCCTTCTGCTCGGGCGTGCCCTTCGCCAGCGCCATCATGATGTCGTAGCCCTGGCGCGCATGGAACGATTCTTCCTTGCAGACGCGGACCATGGCGCGCGCATACGGCCCGTACGAGCAGCGGCACAGCGGGATCTGGTTGATGATCGCCGAACCGTCGACCAGCCAGCCGATCGCGCCCATGTCAGCCCAGCTCAGGGTTGGGTAATTGAAGATGCTCGAATACTTGGCCTTACCGGCATGCAGCGCCGCCAGCAGCTCGTCGCGCGAGACGCCCAGGGTCTCGGCCGCGCTGTACAGATACAGGCCGTGGCCGGCCTCGTCCTGGATCTTGGCCAGCAGGACCGACTTGCGCTGCAGGGTCGGGGCGCGCGTGACCCAGTTGCCTTCCGGGAGCTGGCCGACGATCTCGGAATGGGCATGCTGCGAGATCTGCCGGATCAGCGTCTTGCGGTATGCTTCCGGCATCCAGTCCTTCGGTTCGATCTTGATCCCGGCGTCGATGCGCGCCTGGAATGCCCCCTCTTCGGCGCTCATGTCCTGTTCTGTGCGGACTTTATTGAGGCCTGTCTCCACCATTTGTGCGTACATGGATCTCTCCCGTTGCAAAATCTGTGCGAATCATAATACGATACAAAAAATCGGAAGTACACAATAATTTTGAATCATATCGAGCCAGCCCCGTGAATGACATGACCAGCACCCAGTGGATTGCCCACAGCCTGGCCACCGATCCGCCGCGCCACAAGTCGCTGGTAGTGACGATCTGCGGCGACGCGATCGCGCCCCACGGCGGCGCCTTCTGGCTCGGCAGCATGATCGAGCTGCTCGCCCCCTTTGGCGTGAACGACCGGCTGGTGCGCACCAACGTGTTCCGGCTGGTGCAGGAGGGCTGGCTGACGGCCAGCCGCGAGGGCCGGCGCAGTCGCTATGCGCTGGCGCCAACAGCGCTGCCGCGCTTCGAACGCGCCAACCGTCGCATCTACGCCGCGCCCGGTCAGGACTGGGATGGCCGCTGGACGTTCGTGCTGGCCACCAACGGCAGCATCGACAGCGACCTGCGCGCGCTGGTGCGCAAGGAACTTGAATGGGAAGGCTTTGCAATGCTGTCCAGCGGCGTGATGGCGCATCCGGCGCCCGACCGCGACCTGCTGCGCGACATCCTCGCGCGCACGGGTGCCGAGGGCCGCGTGTTCGTGTGCCAGGCCGATGAATTGCCGGATGCCGGTTCGCGCCCGCTGCCCGAACTGGTGGGCGACTGCTGGAACCTCGATGCGGTGGTGCTCGGGTACCGCGGCTTCATCGAGACGTTTGCGCCGCTGCCGGCGTTGCTGGCACGCGGCGATGTCAGCCCGGCGCACGCATTCGCGATCCGCACCTTGCTGATCCACGCCTACCGCCGCGTGCAGCTGCACGACCCGATGCTGCCGCTGCCCCTGCTGCCCGACCCGTGGCCGGGCGCCGACGCATATGCACTGGCGCGCACCATTTATCAACTGAGCCACGAACGCGCCGAGGAACACGTGCTGGCCATGCTGCGCGTCGAAGATGCGGCCACGCCCGACGCGGATGCGGCGTTTCGCGGCCGCTTCGGCGGGCTGGCGCCACGGTAGCGCGGCGAAAGCGGTATCATTTCTTCTTTGACGTCTTCCCAACACAGGACAACACCATGTCTATCAAGATCAGCAGCCAATTCGACGCTGGCGCCATCGAGGTCGTGAACGCCACGAGCGCGAACGCCATCGACCTGAACATCCGCAAGGATTCGCACGCCGACATCATCCAGTGGTTCTACTTCCGCCTGCAGGGCGCGCAAGGGCAAGCCTGCACCATCCGCCTGCTCAATGCCGGCAAGGCCGCCTATCCGGCCGGCTGGGAAAACTACCAGGCGATGGCGAGCTACGACCGCGTGAACTGGTTCCGCGTGCCGACATCGTTCGACGGCAACGTGCTGGCCATTGAGCACACGCCCGGCATGGACAGCGTGTATTACGCCTACTTCGAGCCGTATTCGTTCGAACGCCACCTCGAGCTGCTCGACCGCGCCCAGATGGCCGAAAACGTGCGCATGCTCGACCTGGGTTCGACCGTCGACGGCCGCGACCTGAACATGCTGGTGATTGGCGAGCCGGCCGAAGGCAAGAAGAAGGTCTGGGTCATCGCGCGACAGCACCCGGGCGAGACGATGGCCGAATGGTTCGTTGAAGGCATGCTCGACGCGCTGCTCGATCCGGCCAACCCGTTCGGCCGCCAGTTGCTCAAAGAGTCGGTGTTCTACGTCGTGCCGAACATGAACCCGGACGGCTCGGTACGCGGCAACCTGCGCACGAATGCCGCCGGCGCCAACCTGAACCGCGAGTGGCTCAATCCGAGCATGGAGCGCAGCCCGGAAGTCTTCCTGGTGCGCCAGAAGATGCACGAGACGGGCGTGGACGTGTGCCTCGACGTGCACGGCGACGAAGGCTTGCCGTACGTGTTCGTGGCCGGCAGCGAGTCGCTGCCGAACTTCACCGCCGAGCAAGGCGCGGCGCAGGCCAGCTTCATCGCCGACTTCAAGGTCGCCAGCCCCGACTTCCAGGACGTGCACGGCTACGGTAAGACGCCGTACACCGACCAGACCCTGACCATGGGCTCGCCGCACATCACGCACACCTTCGGCGCCCTGTCGCTGACGCTGGAACTGCCATTCAAGGACAATGCGAACGACCCGGATCCGCTGGTCGGCTGGGACGGCGCACGCAGCGCACGCCTGGGCGCGGCAGTGCTGCAGCCGGTGCTCAAGGCAATCCGCTCGCGCAAATAAGGACCGGCTCTGCAATGCAAAGCGCCGTCAAATCGACGGCGCTTTTTTTTATGCGTAGGGTGGGCGGGTACCCCGCCCACGCGTCCAACCAACCTTCGCATAACATGGAGCAAAGCTGGTTCAAACGCGTAAAGGTCCACAGCCGGGCTTTTTGAACCTAGCTTTTCACTGCAGCCGGGGTCCACAGCCGGGGTCAGGTCTGACATTCAGACACGACCTCAGCCTTAGTTTCTTCTAATGGTCTATTGCCCATTATTTGTGTGGCCCAATGCCAGCCAGTTCTGGTTATCCGACTGCCCGACTGTCGAGATCGTGTCCGAATGTCAGACCTGACCCCGGCTTTTTCAGTGCACGCCTGGGCGCGGCCGTGCTGCAGCCGGCGCTGAACACGATCCGCGCACACAAGTCGTCGCCTGCCACGCAATGCAAGGCGCCGTCAAACCGACGGCGCTTTTTTCATGCCTACGGTACGGAGAGCATCAACCGTACGGCACGTACTCGAAGCCGTTGGCGATGAGCGGCGCGACCGCCGCGATGTTTTCGGGGCTGTCGCTGATCGCGTCGAGTACCTGTGCGGCGGTTGCCTTGCCGCTGTCGAGCAGACCGGCCCAGTAGGCCAGGCCGCCTGCGTCGGGTGCACGTTCGAGGATGTTGGTGTAGTACTTCGTCACCAGGTCGGTATTGCTGGTCACGCCGCTGTACAGCCTGGCGTATTCGGCGCTGCCGATGAAGCCGGCGGCGATGTCGACGATGCTCAGGCCATCGTCGAGGCGGCCCATCCAGTACCCGAGACCGGCCAGGTCGGGCGCCCGGTCCAGCGCGGCCTGGTACAGGCGGTAGATGGTGCCGCCATTGTCGTTGGCGCCGACGTCGATGGCGATGTGCTTGTCAGTGAAGGCCAGGCGCTCCACGTTGATCAGGGTGTCGCTGCCGGCGGCGCCCGTGACCGCAAACGCGCTGTCGCTGCCACGCAGCATGTAGCTGGCGGCCGTGCCGCGATAGACGGCGGTGTCGATGCCGCCATAGCCATTGAGGAAATCATTGCCGGCGCTGCCGATGAGCGTGTCGGCGCCCGAGAGCACATAGGCGTAGGTCTGCTGCGTATCGAGTTCGTTGCGCGCGAATTGCGCAATCCGGGCGGCATCGAGCTGCGCATCCGAGACCCGGTAGACTTCGACGTTGTTCTGGAAATAGGACGTACCGGTGAACGTGCCGGCCACCCGGTCGATGCCGAGATAGGAGAAGGCGCCGCTGAAGGTCTGCTTGTTACCCGCACCCTCGATCGTGATGCGATTCTGGATCGCTTCGGTGATGGTCCACTCCCAGTCCTGGGCAGTACGGAAGTCGAATGCTCGATACAGCTCGATAGTGGCCATGCGCGATCCTTTCGGTGGATTACAGATCGACGCCCAAATGTGCCTTTACCCAGGCGTTGGCGTCGCTGCTGCTGTCGAAATGCAGGGTGGCGATCGCGGTTTTATCCGGCGCCAGGAAAGTGGCATACACCTTGCGGCCGTCCCCGCTCGAGCTGAGCAGATCGGATTGGGGAGCGAGCTCCACGGTGGCTACCAGGTCGAGGTTCAACAGCACCGTCTTGGGGCTGCTTTCCTTGTCGATGCGAACAAAGCGGGTCATGCGTTTTCCTTAGTTGCCGGCAATGACCATGTTCTCGATCAGAATCGAGCCCGTGGTCTTGTTGCCGCGAACCAGCGTGTCGGTGCCGACGGCAACGATCTGCTGGAACATATCGCGCATATTGCCGGCGATCGTGATTTCTTCGACCGGATACTGAATCACGCCCTGCTCGACCCAGTAACCGGATGCACCGCGCGAATAGTCGCCGGTGACGTAGTTGACGCCCTGCCCCATCAGTTCAGTAACCAGGAGGCCCGTGCCCAACTTGCGCAGCATGCCTTCGAAGTCATCGGTACGGCGGGTGGCCGTCGAGACGATCTCGAGGTTGTGCGCGCCGCCGGCGTTGCCGGTCGTTGGCATGCCCATCTTGCGCGCCGTATACGACGACAAGAAATAGCCTTGCAGCACGCCATCGCTGATCACCTTGCGGCGCACGGTCTTGACGCCCTCGTCATCGAACGGGGCCGAGCCGACGCCGCCGATCAGGTGCGGGTCTTCGACCACCTGGATATGCGATGGGAATACCGGCTTGTCGAGCATGTCGAGCAGGAACGTGGACTTGCGGTACAGCGCGCCACCGGAAACGGCTTGCACGAACGCGCCCAGGAGGCCCGCAGCCAGCGGCGCTTCGAACAGCACGGGGCAGGTGCAGGTGTTGAGCTTGCGGGCATTCAGGCGCGCCAGCGCGCGCTCGGCGGCGTAGCGGCCGACTTGTTCAGGCGCCGCCAGTTGCTTGGGATCGCGCGACGACGTGTACCAGTCGTCGCGCTGCATCCCGTTGCCCTTGCCGGCAATGGGCGCGACCGAGATCGTGTGACGCGAGAACGGGTAGCCGCCCAGAAAACCACGCGAATTGGCGGCCACGAAGTGCGACTGCTGCACGTAGACGCTGGCGCCTTCGCTGTTGGTGATGCGCTTGTCGACGGCGAACGCGGCGCCTTCGCAGCGCTGACCCAGCTCGACGGCTTGTTCGGTGGAGATCGGCCACGGGTAGAACAGGCGCAGGTCGCGCGGCGCGGTTTCGATCAGGTCGGCGTCGGGCAGACCGGCGCAGTCGTCCTCGGCCGTGAAGCGCGCGATGCTGGACGCGGCTTCGACCGTGGCCTTGAGCGAATCGGCGGAAAAATCGGACGTGCTCGCGTTGCCGCGGCGCTGGCCGAAATACACGGTGATGCCCAGGCCCTTGTCCTTGTTTTGCTCGATCGTCTCGATATTGCCTTTACGCACAGAAACCGACAGCCCGCTCCCTTCACTGATTTCGACCGCTGCATCGGACGCACCCTGCTCGCGCGCAAGCGCCAGCATGTCGCGCGCCAGCTGTTTCAGCTGATCCTGGGTGTGGGTAAAAGGGGTGTCATTCATGTGTGTTTTTCGTGGCCGTCCCTAAAACAGTTATCATAGCAGCCGTTTACTGTTTTCACTGATCGGCCCAGCGCCAATCAAATCATCCAAATCATGCCTAATCCAAATCGCGGCTCGGTGGGCTTCCAGTCCAACGAGTTCGAACCAGAGTACGACCGTCCTTCCAAATCTGAGCTCAAGCGCCAGTCGAACGAGTTGCAGAAGCTCGGCGAGCAGCTCGTCGAAGCGGCGCGCGACCGCGTCAAGCGCGTCGAGATGCCGGAGGACGTGCGCGATGCCATCCTCACGTGCCAGACCATTACCAACCACGAAGGCCGGCGCCGCGCGCTGCAATTCGTGGGCAAGAAAATGCGCACGCTGAACGAAGAAGAAGTCGCCGTCATCCAGCGCACGATCGACAGCTGGAAAGGCGCGTCGAAGGCCGAAACAGCATCGCTGCACGCGCTCGAACGCCGCCGCGACAAGCTGCTGTCGGACGACACGGCGCTGACCGTGCTGCTCGAAGAAAATCCCGAGCTCGACGTCCAGCACCTGCGCACCCTGATTCGCAACGCGCGCAAGGAAGTGGCCGAGTCCAAGCCGCCGAAAGCCTTCCGCGAAATCTTCCAGATCCTCAAGGACCTGCAAAAGAAGAAGAAAGCCGATGCGGCTGCCGCTGCCGACGACGAAGAAGCGAACGATGACGAGTCCGACGACGAGTAACGCTGTCGGCAACGACGAGCTGGTGATCGGCCTTGTCTCCGTTTCCGACCGCGCCAGCGGCGGGGTCTACGAAGACAAGGGCATCCCGGCGCTGAACGACTGGCTGGCCAGCGCGCTCACGACACCGTACCGGATCGAGACGCGCCTGATCCCGGACGAGCGCGCGGCCATCGAAGCCACGCTGATCGAGCTGGTCGACACGGCGCGCTGCCACCTGGTGCTCACCACCGGCGGCACCGGCCCGTCGCGGCGCGACGTCACGCCCGAGGCCACGCTGGCGGTGGCCACCAAAGAGATGCCGGGCTTTGGCGAGCAGATGCGCCAGATCAGCCTGCGCTTCGTGCCGACCGCGATCCTGTCGCGCCAGACCGCCGTGATCCGTGAAACCGCCGACCACGCGGCCCTGATCATGAACCTGCCGGGCCAGCCCAAGTCGATCAAGGAAACGCTCGAAGGCCTCAAGGACGACGCCGGCGCCACGATTGTCGGCGGCATCTTTGCGGCCGTGCCCTACTGCGTCGACCTGATCGGTGGCCCGTATATGGAAACCAATCCGGCGGTGAGCAAGACCTTCCGCCCCAAATCGGCATTGCGAAAGACACCATGACCCAGTTGCTGGACAATATCGAAATCGAGACCGCCCCGAATCCGACCATCGCCGTCGTCTGGCTGCACGGCCTGGGCGCCGACGGCAACGACTTCGTGCCGCTCGTGCGCGAACTAGACCTGACCGGCCTGCCGGGCATCCGCTTCGTGTTCCCGCATGCGAACACGATGCCGGTGACGATCAACGGCGGCTACGTGATGCGCTCGTGGTACGACATCGTCGCCACCGACCTCACGCGGCGCGAAGACGAAGGCGGCCTGCGCGCATCGCAGCTGCAGGTCGAGGCGCTGATCGCCCGCGAAAAAGCGCGTGGCATCCCGGCCTCGCGCATCATCCTGGCCGGCTTCTCGCAGGGTTGCGCGATGACGCTGCAGACTGGCCTGCGCCATCCAGAGAAACTGGCGGGCATGCTGTGCCTGTCGGGCTACCTGCCGCTGTCCAGCGTCGCCGGTGCCGAGCGCAGCGAAGCAAGCGTGGGTACGCCGATCTTCATGGCGCACGGCGTGCAGGATCCGGTGGTGCCGTTTGCCCGCGCCGAAGAGTCGCGCAAGGTCGTCGAGGCGCTCGGCTACCAGGTCGAGTGGCATGCGTATCCGATGCAGCACACGCTGTGCCTCGAAGAGGTGCAGGACATCTCGGCCTGGATTCGCAAGGTCGTGGCTTGATTTGACGTGACTGGTGTGCGGGGCTGACTTGGATTCCCGCCTTCGCGGGAATGACGTGCATTGGTAGCCGACTACGGTCATTCATCTTGGCCACGTGCCTGAAAAAACGTCGTTCCCGCGAAGGCGGGAACCCAAGTTTCGAAGCGCACCACCAACGCCACATCAGCCCACGATCGCCGCCTCCACCGCATCGGCAAGCCGCGACACAATCTCCGACAACTCCCCCGGCGTCACGATGAACGGCGGCGCCAGCAACACATGGTCACCATGCTGACCATCGATCGTCCCGCCCATCGGATACACCAGCAAGCCGCGCGCCATCGCCTCGGCCTTGATCGCCGCGTGTAGTTTGACCTCCGGCGCGAACGGCGCTTTCGTCTCCCGGTCACGCACGAATTCCAGCGCCAGGAACAGCCCGCGCCCGCGGATATCGCCCACGTGCTCGTGCGTGCCAAACGCATCGCCCAGCATCTGCCGCAGCAATGCGCCGCGGCGCTGCACTTGGGCCAGCAGGTCGTCACGCTCGATCACCTGCTGCACCGCCAGCGCCGCCGCTGCCGCCACCGGGTGGCCGATATACGTGTGCCCGTGCTGGAACATGCCGCTGCGCTGGCGCAGCGTGTCGACGATCGCCTCGTGTGCCAGCACCGCGCCGATCGGCTGGTAGCCGGCGCCCAGGCCCTTGGCCACGGCCACGATGTCCGGCGCCACGCCCTCCTGCCCGATCGCGTACATGCTGCCGGTGCGGCCCATGCCACACATGACCTCATCGGCGATGAACAGGATGCGGTGCCGGTCGCAGATATCGCGCACGCCCTGGAAGTAGCCCGGCGTGGGCGGGATCGCGCCGCCGGTGGCGCCCACCACCGGCTCGGCGACAAAAGCGATGATGGTGTCCGGCCCGGCCTTGATGACGGCCGTTTCGAGTTCGTCGAGCAGGCCGGCGGTGTAGTCGTCGAGCGACATGCCTTCGCTGCAGCCCCGGTAGGCATAGCAGGGCGCGACGCGCAGCGCCTCCTTCAGCAGCGGGGCAAAGGCGCGCTTGCGCCACTCGTTGCCGCCCACGCCCAGCGCGCCGAGCGTGTTGCCGTGGTAGCTCTGGCGACGCGCGATGAATTGCGTGCGCTGCGGCTCGCCCGCCTCGACCCAGTACTGGCGCGCCAGCTTGAGCGCGGTCTCCATCGCTTCCGAACCGCCCGAGACGAAATACACGCCGCCCATGTCCTGCGGCCCGCCGGCGATCAGGCGATCGGCCAGTTGCTCGGCCACTTCGGTGGTAAAGAACGCGGTGTGGGCGTACGCGCAGCGGTCGATCTGACGGTGCATAGCCGCGATCACGTCCGGGTGACCGTGGCCCAGCGACGACACGGCGGCGCCGCTGCTGGCGTCGAGGTAGGTCTTGCCGGTGCTGTCGCGCAGCACGATGCCGGCGCCGCCAACCGCCGTGGGCGGCATCTGGCGCAGGTTGCGGTGGATGATGTGGCTCATGGACGGCTCCCTCGGCGGTGGCTGCAACGCTTGACGATAAGCGTGCTCCGAGGCACTTCTTTTGATTTTTAGCGCGGGCCGTGCGAATATTTTCCTGCCTTCAATTTCGATACAACAGGCGGGTATGCTCGATGAATGAACGTCTCGGCCCCATCCCCGATCACGCCTTGACCACGGCCCAGCGCGCCGCCGCGCAGGAGATCATCGACGGCCCGCGGGGCGCCGTCTACGGCCCGTTCGTGCCGCTGCTGCGCAGTCCCGAACTGATGCTGCATGCGCAGCGCATGGGCGAGTACCTGCGCTACCGCAGCGCGCTCGGTGTGCGGTTGTCGGAGCTGGCGATCCTGGTCACGGCACGCCAGTGGGACCAAGCCGTCGAATGGGCGATCCACGCGCCGATCGCAGCGCAGGCGGGGATTCCGGCAGCGGTGATTGCAAAGATTGCAGAGCGCGAGCGGCCCGCCGATATGCTGGTCGACGAGGCGGTGGTGCACGACTTCTGCATCGAGCTGCACGAGACAAAGGCGGTGTCGGACCGCGTGTATGCGGACGCGCTGGCGCTGTTTGGTGAACAGGGCGCGGTCGACTTGATGGGGATCTGCGGCTACTACACGCTGCTGGCGATGGTGATGAATACAGCGCGCACCGCCGTACCGGATACAGGCGAGCCGCGCGGCAGCCCGCCTTGATACCCCTTACTTCGGATACGCCACGACGTCGGCCTGCTGCTCGCCGAGACCGGCGATCCCCAGGCGCAGCTGGTCGCCCTTTTTCAGGAAGCGCTGCGGCTTGCGGCCCATGCCCACGCCCGGCGGCGTGCCGGTGGTGATGATGTCGCCAGGTTCGAGCGTCATGAAGCGCGACACGTAGCTCACGAGGTGCGCGACGCTGAAGATCATGCTGGCCGTGTTCCCGGTCTGCATGCGCTTGCCGTTCAGTTCCAGGTACAGGTCGAGGTCCTGCACGTCGAGGATATCGTCGCGCGTGACGAGGAACGGACCAACCGGGCCGAAGGTATCGCAGCCCTTGCCCTTGTCCCACTGCGAACCCATCTCGAACTGGAAGGCGCGCTCGGTGACATCGTTGACCACGCAATAGCCAGCCACGAACTTGAGCGCCTCTTCTTCGCTCACGTACTGCGCGCGCGTGCCGATGATCACCCCGAGCTCGACTTCCCAGTCAGTTTTCTTCGAGCCTTTCGGCAGCTGGATCGGATCGTCCGGGCCGTTCAAGGCGCTGATCGCCTTGGTGAAGAAGATCGGTTCGGCCGGCACCTCGGCGCCCGTTTCGCGCACGTGGTCCAGGTAGTTCATGCCGATGCCGATGAATTTGCCGATGCCCTTGACCGGCACGCCCAGACGCGGATTGCCACGCACGAGCGGCAGCGTTTTCTGGTCGAGCTTGGCGAGTTTGCGCAGCGCCTTGTCGGACAGCTGCGACGGATCGATGTCGTCGATGATGCCGGACAGGTCGCGCAGGCGGCCCTCTTCATCGAACAGGCCCGGCTTTTCCTTGCCCGGGCGGCCATAGCGGACCAGTCTCATGATGTCATTCCTGTAGAAAAACGCGAATGATACCAATGAATGGGATCAATGAATGCGCTAGTGGCTCAGCAGGTAGGCGCTGATATCGATCGCATCGCGCTCGCTCACGCCCATGTTCGGCATCGCATTGCCCGGATCGATCGCCTGCGGATCGCGGATCCAGCGCACCAGGTTGGCCTGCGTGTTGGGCAGCTTGCCCGCGATGTAACGCTGCTGCGCGAGCTCGTCGAGCGGCCGGCCCACGCGCACGTCCGAACCGGGCACGCCCGGCACCACGTGGCAGGAGTGGCAGGCGTATTGCGCGGCGGCGATCTTGCCGCGCATCGGGTCGCCGACGAGGCCAGGGGCCAGTTTCGGGCCGCAGCCGGCCAGCAGCGCGGACACGCCAAGGAGGATGGTGATCGTGGATTTCATGGCTGGCCTTCCTGACCCTGCTGTGCGCGGCCTGTTGCTGTCTGCTCGACATGCGCCGGGACCGCACCGCCCGCCGTCATGCGTTTGAAGTCCTGGCTCGTCATGCCCGGCATGGCGCCCACGAACGCCACCACCGCCCACATGTCCGGCTCGCTCAAGTGGTATTCCCAGGCCGGCATGCCGCTCATCTTGATGCCGTTGCGGGTGATCCAGTACAGCTCGCGCGTCTTCCAGTTGACATCGGCATCCACCAGCGGGCCCGGGGCCGGCTGCATGCTCATCCCGATCGTATTGGGCGCGACGCCCGGGCCGCCGTGGCATTGCACGCAGTTGGCCTGGTAGACCAGCGCGCCGCGCTGCAGGCGTTCGGGCGTGTTCAGGTTGGGTGGCACCACGATCTCGCGCGCATGGTTCTGCACCGAGTACTGCATGCCCTCGCCCAGCACGGTGTACACCAGCGCGTAGTGCTGCGTGATCGCACTCAAGTCATAGAAGCCGCCGCGCAGCACGATCAGACCACCGACGGCGCCGATCGTGCCTGCCCCCAGCAGGGTCAGGACCATGGTCTTGACAATAAGTCGTGCGCGATTCGATAGCATAGCCTAGGGCGTCCAGTTGAAAGAATGACATCTACTTTCCTTGTATTATAAAAGCCATCGCTTTTTCACGAAAAATCAACCGTGCGCAACCCATCTCGTCAATATCAAGGCCTGTCTTCTGTGCTGAGGGCATTCCGCCCTACGCGCCTGACAACGGGCGCCCTGCTCTGCGCCGCAGCCCTGGCGAGCGGCTGCGCAAAAGAAGAACCCGCCTCGCGCGTTGTGGGCGGCGATCCCGAACGTGGCCGCTTACTGGTGCAGCAGTACCAGTGCGCCGCCTGCCACTTCATCCCCGAAGTACAGGGTCCGAACGGCGATGCCGGTCCGTCACTGCAGTACATGGGTCGCCTGAGCTATATCGCCGGCAGCATTCCGAACCAGCCCGAGAACATGATCCGCTTCCTTCAGAATCCCCCTGCCGTGAAACCCGGCACCCTGATGCCGGCGCTCGGTATCACCGACGACGAGGCGCGCCACATGGCCGCCTTCATGTATTCGCTCAAATAATATGACTCCCTTGAGCGACATCCAGTCCGTCATGCATCCGGCCGGCGCCGACGCGGCCATCATCTATCAGTTCACATGGGTCCTGTTCGTCGGCGGCACCGTGATCTTTGCCATCGTCATGGGCCTGCTCGCGCTGGCCATGCGGCGCCAGGCGCGCCCGATCACGCCTGGCGTCTGGATCCTCGGCGCCGGCATTGCATTCCCCGTCATCGTTCTGACCGCGCTGCTCAGCTGGAGCACGTGGCGCACCGGCCAACTGGTGCCGCAAACCTCGCACAAGGCATTGACCATCTCCGTGACCGGCAAGATGTGGTGGTGGGAAGTGCGCTACCGCGACCCGGCCAGCAACCGCGAAATCATCAGCGCCAACGAGATCGTCATTCCGGTCGGCGAATCGGTATACCTGGGCTTGACCGCATCGGACGTGATCCACAGCCTGTGGGTGCCGTCGCTGGCGGGCAAGCGCGACATGATCCCGGGCCGCGTCACGGGCCTGAACCTGCGCGCCGACAAGCCGGGCACCTACCGCGGCCAGTGCGCCGAATACTGCGGCGAGCAGCACGCCCGCATGGCGTTCCACGTGATCGCCCTGCCACGCCCCGAGTTCGACGCCTGGCTCGCACGCCAGGCCCAGCCGGCCGCGCCGGCCGACACCACGGTGCTGCAGCGCGGCCGCGAGGCCTTCCTCGCGCAGCAGTGCCAGACCTGCCACACGATCCGCGGCGTGACCGATGTCGCGCCGCAGCTGGATGCCCGGATTGCCGATGCCCCGCGCCTCGGCCCCGACCTCACGCACATCGGCAGCCGCCGGCACATCGCCGCCGGCACGCTGCGCAACCACCGCGGTACGCTGGCCGGCTGGATCGCCGACCCGCAAGCCATCAAAACGGGCGTCTTCATGCCGCCCTCCCCGGACCTGGACGGCGAGACCCTGCGCGCACTGGCCACCTACCTTGAGCACCTGAAATGACGCGCGACGCAACCTTACCCAATTCCGCCCCACGCCCGCCAGAGGAGCTGGAAAAACTGGAGGCCGTGTGGAAGACGCCATCCGGTCTGGGCTTCTTCAAGTCGGTCAACAACACCAATATCGGCCTGCTGTACATCGGCACCGCGATCCTATTCTTCATCCTGGCCGGCATCCTGGCCCTGATCATGCGGGTGCAGCTGTCGGTGCCGGACAACGACCTGGTCTCGGCCGGCACCTACAACCAGATCTTCACGATGCACGGCACCGTGATGATGTTCCTGTTCGCGATTCCGATCGTCGAGGCGATCGCCGTCTACCTGCTGCCGAATATGCTGGGCGCGCGCGATCTACCGTTCCCGCGCCTGTCGGCGTATGCGTTCTGGTGCTACGCCTTTGGTGGCCTGGCGTTCTTCTGCACGCTGTTCTGGGGTCTGGCGCCGGACGGCGGCTGGTTCATGTACCCGCCGCTGACGGGCATGAAGTATTCGCCTGGCCTCAACGCCGACTTCTGGCTGCTGGGGATTGGCTTCATCGAGATTTCCGCCATTGCCGGCGCCATCGAGCTGATCGTCGGCATCCTGTTTACCCGCGCGCCCGGCATGACGCTGCGCCGCATGCCGGTGTATGCGTGGGCCATGCTGGTCGTGGGGGTGATGATCGTGATCGCCTTCCCGGCCGTGATTGCCGGCACGGCGCTGCTCGAACTCGAGCGCGCGCTGAACCTGCCGATCTTCGACCCCGAACGCGGCGGCGACCCGATCATCTGGCAGCACCTGTTCTGGTTCTTCGGCCACCCCGAGGTCTACATCATCTTCCTGCCGGCCGCCGGCATGATCTCGACGATGATCCCGACCATCGCCGGCAACCGCCTGGTCGGCCGCCGCGCGATCGTCGTTGCGCTGGTCGGCGTGGGCATCTTCAGCTTCGGCCTGTGGGCGCACCACATGTTCACGGCGGGCCTGGGCGTCATTGAAATGAGCCTGATCTCGGCGGCCAGCATGGCCGTGGCGATCCCCACCGGCATCCAGGTGTTCGGCTGGATCGCCACGCTCTGGAGTGGCCGCATCAGGATGAATGCGCCGACGCTGTTCATGCTCGGCTTCATGTTCATCTTCGTGCTGGGCGGCCTGACCGGCGTGATGGTGGCCGTGATCCCGTTCGACTGGCAGGTGCACGACACCTACTTCATCGTGGCCCACCTGCACTATGTGCTCATCGGCGGCATGGTGTTCCCGGTGTTTGCCGCGATCTACTACTGGATCCCGCTCATCAACGGCAACACGATGTCCGAGCGCCTGTCGAAATGGACCTTCTGGCTGTTGTTCGGGGGCTTCAACATCAGCTTCTTCCCGATGCACATCACGGGCCTGTTCGGCATGCCGCGCCGCGTCTACACGTATTCGAGCGAGATGGGCTGGGATGCGCTGAACATGATCTCCACCCTGGGCTCGTTCCTGTTCGCCCTGGGCATCCTCTTGATGATCGTCGACGCCACGCGCACGCTGCGCCGTCCGACCAAGGACGTGGGCAATCCGTGGAATGCGGCCACCCTCGAATGGCTGCCGTCGGAAGACTACGGCAACCGCAGCATCCCGATCATCACGTCGGACGACCCGCTGTGGGACCAGCCGACGCTGTCGAAGGAAGTCGCCGAAGGCCGCCACTACCTGCCGAACACCGTCACCGGCCGCCGCGAAACCATCTCCACCAGCCCGGTCAGCGCCAGGCCGACCTACCTGATGATCCTGCCGGGCGACAGCTGGCTGACCGTGCTGGGCGCCTTCGGCACCGCCGGCTTCTTCCTGCTGCTGACCGTCAAGGCCAACGTGCTGGCGATCATCTGCGGCCTGATCGCCATCGGCTCGATCATTGCCTGGCTGTGGCAGTCGGACCAGAAGGTGCCGATGCGCGAAGCCGACATCGGCGGCGGCGTCACGCTGCCGATCGGCGCGCGCGGCACGGCGTCGCACTCGTGGTGGGGCACGTTCATCATGCTGATCGTGCTGTTCCTGATCTACTGCTCGTTCGCCTACGTCTACATCCACACATCGATGCGGCTGCAGATCTGCCCACCGCCGGGCGCATCGCTGCCGGCGTGGTCGTGGACGCTGCTGTCGGCCGCCCTGCTGCTGGGCGGTTCCGCGCTGGTGTGGCTGAGCGACCGGGTCTCGAACAAGCTCACGCCGTGGGTGCTGATCGTGGCACTGGCGTGCACCGCCGGCGCCTTCGGTGTCGACGTCTACAGCTGGCGCCTGGTGAACCTGGACGGCACCCGCGACACGTGGAGTGCATCGATCTCGATCCTGCTCGGCTTCCAGGGCATCATGCTGTTCGTGCTGCTGCTGGCCGCGCCGTACCTGTGCGTGCGCGCCTGGCGCGGCATGATCGTCCCCGAGAACCGTGCCACGCGCGACAATATCGCGCTGATCTGGCACTACGTGACGCTGCAGGGCTTCGCCGGATTCCTGGTGATCCGCGGCCTGCTGCTGGTGATGGAGTGATGCGATGAGCGACCATTTCTTTTCGCGCGCCACGCGCGCTTCACTGCCCCTGCTGATCTGGGGCGCGCACTTCGCGTTCGCGTATATCGTCGCAGCGAGTCAGTGCACGCCGGGCGCACTGCGCGCTGCGGGTCCCAATCCGTGGCTGTTGGGCGGCGCGACGCTGCTGTCGATGGCGGCGTGCGTGTGGGTCGGTGCCCTGGCCGGCAAGCGCCTGCGCCAGGGGTCCGACGAGTTCGTGGATTATGTGGGTGCAGCCAGCGCGGTACTGGCCGTGGTGGCGGTGGCGTGGACCGGGATTCCGGTGCTGCTGGTCACAGGCTGCGCCTGAAACACGTCGTTCCCGCGGAGGCGGGAACCCAAGTTCTTCGCGGTGCCAGTAACGCAAGCACACTTGGGTTCCAGCCTTCGCTGGAACGACGTGGGAGCGTTGTGAGTAGTTGCTATCCGGCGTCCGGCACCACCCGCCAGATCACATTGCCGACATCGTCGGCCACCAGCACCGCGCCCTTCTTGTCCACGGCAACGCCCACCGGCCGGCCCTGCGCCTCGCCATCCTTATTGACGAAGTCACTGAGGATGTCGACCGGTTTCCCGTTCGGCATGCCATCCCGGAACGGAATGAACACGACGTTGTAGCCCGAGCGCGGTTTGCGGTTCCATGAACCGTGGTTGCCGATGATCGCGCCGTTGCGGTACTGCGCCGGCAGCAGTGTGCCTTCATAGAACGTCAGGCCGAGCGCGGCCACGTGCGCGCCGAGCGCGTAGTCGGGCACGATCGCCTTGTCCACCAGATCAGGCCGCTGCGGCTTGACGCGTGCATCGATGTTCTTGCCGTAGTAGCTGTACGGCCAGCCATAGAACCCGCCGTCCTTCACCGACGTCAGGTAATCGGGCACCAGGTCGCTGCCGATTTCATCGCGCTCGTTCACGACCGTCCACAGCGCGCCCGTCTGCGGATTCCACGCCATGCCGTTCGGATTGCGCAGGCCCGACGCGAACAAACGCGTGGCGCCACTGGCCAGGTCCACCTCAAGGATCGCAGCGCGGTTCTTTTCGATGTCCATGCCGTTTTCGGCGACGTTGCTGTTCGAGCCGACCGTGGCGTACAGCTTCTTGCCGTCCGGGCTGGCGATGATGTTCTTGGTCCAGTGGTGGTTCAGCCCGGCCGGCAGCGGCGCGACCGGCTGCGCGGCTTGCGTGATTTCGGTGGCGCCTTCCTTGTAGTTGAAGCGCACGATGGCATCGGCATTGGCCACGTACAGCATGTCGCCCACCAGCGCCATGCCGAACGGCGAATGCAGGTTCTTCAGGAAGACCGTTTTGAGTTCGGCCACACCGTCGCCATCAGCGTCGCGCAGCAGCGTGATGCGGTTCGCGCTCGGTACACCGGCGCCGGCGCGGGCCATCACCTTGCTCTGTATCCAGTTGCGGATCCCGCCTGCCTCCGGCTTGGCCGGGGCATTCGATTCGGCTACCAGCACGTCGCCGTTGGGCAGCACGTACAGCCAGCGCGGATGATCGAGCGCCGTGGCGAACGCATTCACGTCCAGGCCGGCGGCCGCCGTGGGCATCACGCCCGCGGGCCAGCCGGTGGCCTTAGCGATGTTGACCGTCGGGATCAGGGTCTTGTTGGGCGCCTTGAGCTCGGGCTGCGGCCCGATGTCGGCGCCTTGCGGCAGCGTCGACTTGTCGCCGCAGGCAGCCAGCAACAGGAGGGTGGCGCCGGCGCACAGGCGCGGCAGATGATGTCGCATGGTGTTCCCCCAAAATACAGAATGGGGAATCTTATATTGACAAAACATTACAGCACGTACGTTACGGGGCAGCAATCTCAGGTCACCGGCAACGGTGCATCCTTGCGGCGGCGCGCGTACTGCCACAAGCCAGGCACCTGGATCAGCACCAGCAGCGCGAACGCACAGCGGTAGGCGGCGTCAGGCGCGTGGCCCAGCAGGTCGGGCTGCCACAGCCCGATCACCACGCCAAAGCCCGCCTGCACCAGGAAGGCGCCGATGAAGATCAACAGGTTCAAGAAGGTAGCGGCGCGCCCGGTCAGGGCCCGCGGCATCGACTGGGCCACGATCGCGTAGTCGATGCCGGTGACCGTCCCGGCCAGCGTGAACATCACCGACAGCCACGGAAAGCTGGGCCGGTAGCCGATCACGAACGCCGCCTGGATCAGCACGAACATCGTGATGCCGGCGGCCGCCACGTCGAGCGGTGGCATGCCGCGCCGTCCAGCCCACTCAGTGATCATCCCCACCGCGATGGCGCCGAACACCACGGCCGCCATGCCCAGGTACAGCAGGTAGGCGACGGCGTCTTCCGGGTACAGCGCCACGTCGGCCAGCCAGCGCCCGATCCACAGGCCCTGCACGCCGAAGAACACCGCATGCGGCACCAGCACGAGGGCCACCACCGCACGAAAGCCGGGCGCGCGCCAGACCTCGCGCAGCGCCGGCAAGAGCGGTGATAACGGGCTGCGGCTGGGCGCGGCGTCGCCCGTCTTCGGGTACAGCAGCGCGATCAGCAAGCCGGTACAGGCGACCAGGCCGGCCAGCAGCAGGAACAGACCTCGCCAGTCGGTGTACTCGAGCATCGCGCGCACCGGCATCGTGGCACTGGCCGCGCCCATGCCGCCCACGGCGATCAGGTAGCCGTGCACCGATGGCAGCCGGCTCGGGGCGATCCAGATCGACACGGCCTTGACCGCCGCCATGAAGCAGCCGCCCAGGCCGCACCCCATGACGGCGCGCGCCGCGAGCAGGCTCCAGAAGCCGCCGCCACGCGCAAACAGCAGCGCGCCGCAGGACGCCACCAGCAGCATCGCCACCTGCACGCGGCGCGGCCCGTAACGGTCCAGCGCCATCCCCACCGGCAGCTGGACCAGCGCGAACGCAAAGAAGAACGCGCTGGTGAGCAACCCCAGTTGGCCCGGCGTGAGCGCGAGCGCGCTCGCCAGTTGCGACGCCAGCACCGCATTCACGTTGCGCAGCAGCGAGGACAGGTAATGCCCCAGCGCGAACGGCACGAACACGTACATGAACACCGCCAGGCCGGACAGGCGCGGAGGAGCGGGAGACACCACCGTGGCAGCGGGTTGCATGGCGCAGGATCCGACCAAGCGTCGACCGGTTATGCCGCGTCGGGCTGGGCGTGGCCGCGCTGGCCGGCCGGCACCAGCGGGATCACGCGGCCGCCGGCGCCGCGCAGGGCGCCGCCGCTTTCGGTCTCGAAGAAGAAGCGGTCGCGCCCGAACGCGGGTTTCAGGTGATCGAGCCAGGTCGCCGTCGCATCGTATTTGGCAAAGAACGGCCGCCGCACCCATTCCGGATTGCGGGCCTGCAAAAACTGCAGCGCGAACAGCTTTTCGCCATTGATCGTGACGACGCCGTCGATCACGACCTTGCCGGGGAACGCGCTCATCGACGGCCCGCGCACGGTGCGCGACAGGCCCGAGACCATCGAATAGGCTGCCTGGAAGATCTCGTGGGCGCGCGCCAGCGGCAGTGCGAAGTAGTCGCGCGGGCCGGTGTCGCGCTCGACGAACATATAGTAGGGAATCGCGCCCAGGCGCACGCCCGTCGTCCACAGCTCGGCCCAGCTTTTCGGGTCTTCGTTGATGTGGCGGATCAGCGGGCCCTGCATGCGCAGCGTGGCGCCGGTGCCGACGATGCGCTTGACCGCCTGCTGCGCGATGGGTGCGCGCAGTTCGACCGCGTGATTGTAGTGGCCCATGATGGCCAGGTTCTTGCCGCTGGCGACCACCTTCTCGAACAGGCGCATCAGATCGTCGCTGTCCTTGTCCGACACGAAGCGCTGCGGCCAGTACGCGACCGACTTGGTGCCGATGCGGATGTTCTGGATGTGGGCCAGCTCGGGGATCAGGAGCGGCTCGAGGAATTCGGCCAGCGAGCGCGTATTCATGATCATCGGATCGCCCCCGGTAATCAAAACGTCGGTGACCTCGGTGTGCACCTTCAGGTAGTCCACCAGTTCGCCGCACTCGCGCGCATCGAACTTCAGGTCGTCCATGCCGACGAACTGCGGCCAACGAAAGCAGAAGGTGCAGTAGGCGTGGCAGGTCTGGCCGGCGCTCGGGAAAAACAGCACCGTTTCCTTGTACTTGTGCTGCAGGCCCTTGAGCGGCGCATCGTTCACGCGCGGCACGTTGTGCGTCATCTGGCCGGCCGGGTGCGGATTCATGCGCATGCGGATCGCGTGCACCAGGCGCGCGATCGCGGCGTCATCTTTTTTGACCAGCACCAGGTCGCGCAGCTGCTCGTATTCGGCGCCCGGGAGCATGTCGCGGTGCGGGAACGTCAGGCGGTAGATCGGATCGTCCGGCACCCGCGACCAGTCGATCAGCGTATCCATCACATACGCGTTGGTGCGAAACGGCAGCACGTGCGAGACCACCTGCACGGCTTCCTGCAGCTCGGGCGTGAGCCATTCCCATTGGCGCGCGGTCACGATCGACTGGCGCGTGAAGGGCTTGAACTTGGTGGGCGTCGTTGCAGTCGTGTTCACGAAGATCTCCAGAAGAAGACGATGGGAAGGCGGCGGAGTGCCGGAAAGAACCCATCTTAGGGAGGCCAAATGGACAGCAATTGCCATCAATCAATGAGATGGTGTCTGACTGCGTGAATAGGACAATCACGGGCTGTTGTAGGAAAAAGTGCGGCATCGGCGCAACGGCGCCCGTGCGATTTCCACGCGCTTGTGCGTGCGCAATCCGGCTCGGGCACGCGCCGCTAGAGTAGTGAATGCACTTAAGCAATATTTCCGAGGCATTTACCGCGAAAGGAAGCACCACCATGAAACTGATCGCTACCGCCGCCGCCCTGTGCCTGGGGCTGGCCTCGACCGCCGCCCTGGCCAATGAACCGACCGAGAAGGACGCCATCGCCATGGCCGAGCGCGGCGCCGCCCTGATCAAGGCCAAGGGCAAAGATGAAATGATGAAGCGCATCAATGCCAAGGACCCGGAATTCGTCCAGGGCCCGCTGTACATCGACCTGCGCGACGTCAAGACCGGCATCGTGCTGGCCCACCCGTACAACCCGTCGATCGTCGGCAAGGACCTGACCGACGTGCCCGATGCGAACGGCAAGAAGTACCGGCGCGAGATCATCGAGCTGGCCGCGGCCAAGGGCAAGGGCTGGGTCGATTACCAGTACAAGAATCCCACCACCGGCAAGATCGAACCCAAGACCACCTACATCCTGCTGGTCGACGGCGTGGTGCTCGAAGCGGGCATCTACAAGAAATAAGCCTGCGCCGGCCTCGCGCATCCCCTGCTGTCGCTGCCGTCGCCCTGCCCGCGATGGCAGCTTTTTTTGTGGAGTGACCCATGCTGAACAAACTGCGGATCGGCCAGAAACTGCTGCTCGCCCCGGGCCTCGTGCTCGTGCTGCTGACCATGCTGTCAGGCGCCTCCTACTATGGCATGGTGCGCCAGAACGCCTCGCTCGAACACATGGTGCAGGTGCGCGCCGCGCGCCTGCAGGCGGTGGCCGATGTCGCCGGCGAGGCGCGCTTCGTCCACGCCAACGCCTACCAGTTGCTGGCCTGGACCAATGGCAGCTTCGCCGAGAACCGCTTGCGCGCACTGACGGCCGACATCGGCCGCCGGCACGCCGCCCTCGGCGACAAATTGGGCAAGTTCGCGCACGCCGCCGAACGCGAAGAACGCGCGCCGGTCGCGGCCTCGCAAGCGGCGCTGACACGCTATCGCAAGGCGATCGGCGAGACGATCGAGATGGCGGCCGTGGACCAGTCGATCGCCACCAATGCGATGCAGAAGGCCGAGCAGCAGTTCGGCGCGCTCGACACCGCGCTGACGCAGCTGGCACAGATCGAAAAGACCATGAACCAGGAGGCCTACGCCGCCGCCAGGGCTGAATTTCGCACGCTGGGCTGGACCATGGCCGGCCTGGTGCTGCTGTCGATCACGCTGTCACTGGCGGTGACGATGCTGGTGCGGCGCGCGATGCTGGCCGGGATCCACTCGATTGCGCACACGGTCGGCGAACTGGCAGAAGGCCGGCTCGACGCGCCACCGGTAGACGCGCAGGGCCGCGACGAAATCGCCGACACGGGCCGCGCGCTGGATCACACGATCGCACGCCTGAATGCGGCGCTGCGCAGCGTGATGACGGCGGTGCGCTCGATCGATACGGCGTCGCGCGAAATCGCCACCGGCAATATGGACCTGTCGAGCCGCACCGAGATGCAGGCCAGCTCGCTCGAACAGACGGCCAGCACGATGGAGACCTTGACCACGGCGGTGAAGGACAACGCCACCAATGCGCGCCAGGCATCCGAGCTGGCGGCCGAAGCGGCGCAGCTGGCCGCGCGCGGCGGCCAGGCGGTACAAGGGGCGGTGACGACGATGGAATCGATCCAGGCCAGCTCGCGCAAGATCGTCGAGATCATCGGCGTCATCGACGGCATCTCGTTCCAGACCAATATCCTGGCCCTGAACGCAGCGGTGGAAGCAGCGCGCGCTGGCGAGCAGGGACGCGGCTTTGCCGTGGTGGCGTCCGAAGTGCGCACGCTGGCGCAACGCTCGGCGGCAGCGGCCAAGGAAATCAAGGGCCTGATCGCGGACTCGGTCAGCATCATCGAACGGGGCAACGCGTCGGTGAGCGAAGCCGGCGCCAGCATGGGCGACATCGTCTCGTCGGTGCGCCAGGTGAACGACATCATCGGGCGCATCAGCATCGCCAGCACCGAGCAAGCCGACGGCATCGCCGACGTCAATCGCGCGGTCGGGCAGATGGACAGCATGACGCAGCAGAATGCGGCGCTGGTCGAACAGGCCGCAGCAGCGGCCGAAAGCCTGAACGAGCAGACCGTCAATCTGGCCAAGGCCGTGGCGATCTTCCGCATCGCACCGGGTGACGACGACGTCGAAGAGGTGGAAGGAATGGAAAAAGCGCACGACGACGCGCCGGCGGTGGGCTTCCAGGGCGTGGCCGATCGCCGCAGCCGCGCCAGTACGATGCGCGCGAAGCCGGTGCCGGCCTTGCCACCGGCGACAACGCGCCGCCGCGGATCAGCTTAATTGCGCGCCTGGCTACGGATTGGCCGGCTCAGAAAACGCGAGCCGGCCAGGCCGAAGCGCCACGGCACGTCGACCGCCTTCGAGATGCCGATGCGGACGCCTTCCATGACGACCAGTCCCTCCTCTGCCGGCAGCAAGGTAAACGACGCGCCCTCCAGCGCCATCCCGTCGTGCGCACGCGTCACGCCCAGCGCCTGGCACAACTTGCCCGGCCCCGAACACAGCGCGCGCTCATCGAACGCATCGCGCCGGGCGCGCATGACGTCCAGCCCCGCCACCGGCTCCAGCGCGCGGATCAATACCCCGGCCCCGTGCCCCGCCTCGCGGCACACGAAGTTCAGGCACCAGTGGATGCCGTACGAGCGGTAGACGTAGGCATGCGCTGGCGGACCGAACATCGACGCGTTGCGCTCCGTCTCGCCGGCAAACGCGTGCGATGCCGCATCTTCGCGGTCATAGGCCTCGGTCTCGACGATGCGCCCGCCCACCCCGTCGAGCAGTACCGTTACCCCGATCAGCTGGCGCGCCACGGTGGCGGCGTCGGCTGAAAAATCAATTCCTGCAATTGTCGAAATAGCCATGGCGGGATTCTAGCGCGCACGCCAGTGCCCTGGCGCTATGGTGGAATTGCCACATTAACCAGTTGATTTGCACATTGCCTTGCTGCAATATTTTGGCGTGTGGAGTATAGTGACACGTTCCCCCGCAACGTCCGAGATGCCCTCTCGTGCCCCGCCATTTCATGAATACCGTCGTCGAATCCGCCCCCCAAACCGACCAGGTCGATGCCCTGATCAAGTCGATCCGCATTCCACCGCGGCCGAGCCTGCTTGCCGATCTGCAGCGCGAACTGGGGGCCGACGATCCATCGCCCGACGCCATCGGCCGGATCGTGGCCAGCGACGTCGGCATGTCCGGCGCCCTGCTCAAGCTGGCCAATTCGGCCGTTTACGGCGGGCGCCGCAAGGCCAAGTCGATCGAGCAGGCCATTCTGTTCCTGGGGATTAACCAAGTGGCGGCCCTGATGACCGGACTGCTGGCGCGCCAGGCGATTCCTGTCAACAGCGCCGCGCTGGCCAGCTTCTGGGACATCTCGACCCGCCGCGCGCACGCGATGGTGTTCCTGACGCGCCGCCTGCGCATGGGCGAGGCCGACGTGGCGCACACGTTCGGCCTGTTCTGCGACACCGGCGTGCCGCTCCTGATGGACCGCTTCAAGGATTACGACGTGACCTACGGCGCGGCGTCGATGGAAGCGCATCGCCCGTTCACCGACCTCGAGAACGAACGCCACGCGACCAGCCACGCCGCAATGGGCTGCCTGCTGGCCCGCAACTGGGGCCTGTCCGACCACGTGGCCTGGGCCATCCTGCACCATCACGATTTCGCCGTGATCGACGATGCCGCCACCGCGGGACCCGTGCGCTCGCTGGTCGCCCTGTCGCTGCTGGCCGAGAACGCGATCTGCCGCTACCAGGGCCACGCCGAGTCGAACGAATGGAACAAGGGCGGCGTGGCGGCCTGCGCGTATCTGGGCCTGTCGGACGAAGAAACCGCCGAGATCATGGACGAACTGCTGGAAGCGTTTCACGAAGACTGAGTTTTGACTTCGCCCGCAAGGGAGCGGATACTGCCATGTCAGTACGCTCGTTTGCAGGAGGCGCCATGCGCTGGGTCTTGTTCAATTGGCTGTCGCTCGGTTGGCTGTTTTTGTCGATGCTGCTGGCCGGCTGCGCCAGTCTCGCTCCTCCCCCTGCCCCGCCAGCGGCCTTGTTTGCCGATGCACGCTTTGCGCCACCCTCCGAGCCCATCGGCGCGCACGACCTGTTTGCGCTCAGCCCCGCGATGCGCACTTACCTGAACAGCAGCGCCTTCACGTCGCGCCTGCGCACCAAAGGCCTGCAGCACGGCCTGGTCGATGCGCTCTACAGCAAGTCCGACCTCAAGCTCGAATACGAATCGACCGTCACCCGCACCGCCAGCCAGACCTACGCTGCGCGCACGGGCAACTGCCTGTCGCTGGTGATCATGACGGCGGCCTTCGCGAAAGAGCTGGGCATGCCGGTCCGGTTCCAGAGCGTGGACGTCGACAACACCTGGAGCCGCACTGCCGGCCTGTACCTGTCCAGCTCCCACATCAATGTCAGCCTGGGCGAACGTCCGGCCGACGCGCCGCGCGGCTACCACCCGCAGCGCGTGCTGGTGGTCGATTTCATCCCGCGCGACGAGGCCGCGCGCCTGCGCACGCGCGAGCTCGAAGAAGACGACATCGTCGCCCTGTTCCTGAACAACCGCGCCGCCGAAGCGCTGGTGCAGGGCCGGCGTGACGACGCCTACTGGTGGGCGCGCGCGGCGGTCCTGGCGCGCCCCGGCGTGGCGAGCACGCTCAACACACTGGGCGTGATCTACCAGCGGCATGGCGAACCGGCGCTGGCCGAGCGCGCGTTCCAGGCGGCGCTGGTGCGCGAGCCCGAGAACCTGGCGGTGCTGCACAACCTGCAGCCGGTGCTGGTGGCGCTCGGCCGACCGCTGGAAGCGGCGGCGCTGGCCGCGCGCATCGCGGCGGTCGATCCGACGCCGCCGTACCACTACTTCGACCTGGGCACGGCCGCGCTCAAGGCTGGCCGGTATGACGATGCGGTAACCCACTTTGCGCGCGAGGTGCGGCGCGCGCCGTACAACGACGAGTTCCGGTTCTGGCTGGGCGTCGCCCATCTGCAGCTGGGGCATGTGCGCGATGCACGCGAACAGATCGCGCTGGCGGTCGATCACAGCACGCGGCAGGATATGCGCGAGGTGTACGTGGCAAAGCTGGCATATCTGCGGAAAATGGCGGCGGGGACCGGGACGCTTATTCGGTAGGCGGCGCTGATGATCCACCGCTTGCATCCGCAGCGCGGTGGCGTTACCTTGGTGATATCTGCAAAACGTCAATCCCCCAGCAAGCGCTGCCAGGCCAGCAGCTTTTGCGCAAACGGCATCGCCGCATACGCCGGCGAGGTCGATGGCAGCAGGACCGTGCGATACCCGGCGTCGGCAAATTGCGGTGCAAATTTGCCTGCCGTCCTGCCATTGAAGCCGACGGTTTCAAGCTGCGGGCAACGCTCGCGCAGCCGCGCGAAATCGTTCGCGGCCGGTGCACGGATGGCGGAATCGAGACTGCCTTCTCGCTCGCAGGCACCCAGCACATCCCACAAGCCGATGCCGTGCGCCAAAAGGCGCGGCAGGCGCTCGTCGTAGGGCAAGCCGGCCAGGTCTTCGCTCGTCAGTTGCGACAGGATCGGCCACAGCAGATTGCGCGGGTGCGCATAATACTGTCCGGCCGCCAGCGACGCGGCGCCCGGAAAACTGCCCAGCACGAGAATGCGGGTAGTAGCGTCGATCACGGGCGCGAGGCCAGTGAGCGGGGGAACAGGAACACAAGCAGATACGATGGACATGGCGCCATTGTAGCGGCGCGCAGCCGGCATCAGGCTGACGACCGGCCGCCGTGGCTGGCAGCCGGTACGTCACACACACAGCGGATCCTTACTTCATCCACACCGCGTAATTGCTGCCCGACGTCTGCAGCACCCAGCCCGTGCCGGTCGGGCTCCAGGCGTTCGGTCCGATCTTCATCGCGAGCTGGCGCGTGTTGCCCGTGACGACTGCGGCGTACAGTCCCTGCGCCGCCTGCTGGATCGCCACCGGCGACGTCGACGTTACCCCTGCTGCCCGGCGCGCTGCCATCAGCGCGGCAATCGGCGTCTTCAGGCCCCAGTTGTAGATGTGCGGGTAGTACACGGTCGGAATGCCGGGGTGGCTCAGCACATAGGCGTAACCCTGCATCACCGCGCCGCACGGCACGGCCCAGTGGTTCTGGCCGTTGCCGCAGCTTTCGGACGGACCGGTGTCGTGGTTGTCGACGAACGTCACCGCCATCGCCGGCCACCAGCCAATAGCGCCCTGCGGCTTGCCGGCGGCATCCTTCAGGCGCCAGTAATTGCCGTTGGCCAGCGCATCGTTGAGCAGGCCCTTGGTGGTGAAGTCGAACGCGCCGCAGCTGTTGCTGGTGCCGTTAATCCAGTTCATGATTTCCTGGCGGTGCGCATCGACGTTGTTCAGGTTCAGGTCGTTCCACAGCTCGCCGACGCAGAATTCGGCGTTGAAGGCATTGGCATACTGCCCGACGTAGCTGGGGCTGAAGCCGCGCACGTAGTCCACCCGCATGCCAGTAAAGCCCACCGGTTTGAGCGTGTAGTTCAGCCACGTGGTGATGCCGTTCTGGACTTCGCCGACGTTGCGGTGGTCCAGGTCGCGCCCGCCGTTGAAGCCGAGCGCCGTGTCGGCGCTGCCCAGGCCGCAGTTGCACTCGTCGTTGTTGACGATCGAATACGTGGTCCAGTTGGGATTGGTGAAGTCCGACCAGCCGGTGGTGCCGACGCGGTGGTTGACGACGACGTCGGCCACCGCCTTGATGCCGCTGTTCGTGAACGCGCGCACGACGTTGGTCAGCTCGGCCGAGCTGCCGTAGGCGGAATTCAGGTTGTTCAGCTGGCGCGGCAGATAGCCCTGCGACGCCGCCGAATCGGACGGCGGTGGGAACCAGACGTGGCTAAAGCCCATGGTTTTCAGCTCGCCCACATTGCCCTGCAAGGTGTTGTACCAGTTCGGACTCCTGGCACTCGACGAGTTCCAGTGGAAGCCCTGCAGCAGCACGGCAGAACTGTTACCCGCCTGGGCAGGCGGGGTGGCGGCCAGGGCCGGGTTACTCAATGCCACAACGCTGGTGGCAAGCATGGCGATGATGCTTTTCTTCATTTTGTCTCCTCCGGTGTAATTGATGTGTTTCAGTCCTTCAGGACATCGACGGACATACTGTTGGTCACGTAGATAAACTACGTAGCCGGTTGCCATGGTCTCTGAGCGGACACTTTCGGCCCACAGATTCTGTTCCTACCGTTTAACGGAGTCAATTGAATCAGGATATTTTGTAGTTTTGCTACACCAGTAAAAAAAACGGCGGTGCGTCCACACGCACCGCCGCAAAGGGCAAACAATTTTCGTAGGGTGGGCGGCATAGCCGCCCACCCTACCCGGCCGCCATATCACGCAGGGGCAGGTGAATGATCAGCGTTGCGCTACCGCCGCATTTACTGGCTGCGCTGCATTTATTGGCTGCGTCGCATCCCACCCGCCGCCCAGTGCGCGAATCAGCGCCACGGTCGTCAATGCGCGCTCACCGCGCAACTGCACCGCCGTGCGTTCTACGACCGCCAGGTTGCGCTGGGCGTCGAGCAGTTCGAGATAGCTCGAGCGGCCAGCGTCGTACAGCTTCTGCGCCAGGTCGGCCGAACGGCGTGCCGAGACCACGGCCGCGTCGATCTCACCGGCCTGCCCTGCCAGGATGCGCAGGCCGGCCAGGTTGTCCTCGACCTCGGCAAACGCCACCAGCACGCTCTGGCGATAGGTGCCCACCGATTCCTCGAGCACCGCTTCGCTGCGCACGATGTTGTTGCGGTTGCGGCCACCGTCGATGATCGGCATCGAGGCCAGGGCCCCAAGCAACCACGAACGGCTGCTCCACTTGAACACTTCCGAGAACACGCCGCCCACGCCGCCGCCATCGGCATTGATGGTCAGGGCCGGGAACATCGCCGCGCGCGCCACGCCGATGCGTGCGTTCGACGCTTCCATCGCGCGCTGGGCGGCGACGATGTCGGGCCGGCGTTCGAGCAGCGACGACGGCAGGCCGGCTGGAATCGCCGGCATCAGGCTCGCATCGAGCAGCGGGCTCGGACCAGCCACGTAGTCGGCCGCCGGTTTGCCCAGCAAGACCGCCAGTGCGTGCTCGGTCGTGGCGCGCTGGCGCTGCACGCCGATGGCTTCGGCGCGCGCGGTGGACAGCTCGGTGCGGGCGCGCGACAGGTCGAATTCACCGATGTCGCCCAGGTCGAAGCGGCGCTGCGTAACCTTGATGCTTTCTTCACGCAGCCGCACCGTGTCGGCCAGCGTCACCAGTTCGGCATCGAGCGCGCGCAGCCTGAAATAGGTCTGCGCAACATCCGCCTGCAAGGCCAGCAGCACCGAGCGGAAGTTGGCTTCGGAGGTCGCCGCATCGCCCCGCGCTGCCGACACGCCGGCCGCCACGCGGCCGAACAGATCGACCTCGTAGCTGGCCGACAGGCGCGCGCTGTAGCTCGTGTACGCCTCGGTCCCCACGCCTTGCGGCAGGTTCGATTCGCGTGGCGACAGGCGCGCACGCTGAGCGCCGATGCCCACGCCCACCTGCGGGATACGATCCGCTTCGGCGATGCCGGCAATCGCGCGCGCCTGCTTGACGCGGCTGGCCGCGACCGACAGGTTGGCGTTGTTGGCGGCGGCTTCGTCGATCAGCGCAGTCAGCGCCGGGTCGTTGAAGGCCAGCCACCACTGGCCACGTGGCTGCTGCTCGGCCGGCTGCGCCGGCTTCCAGCGCGCGCCGTCAATGCCCGCCACTTCCGCGGCCGGCGCTGGTGCCTGCGACTCGCGGAAGGCGTCCGGCGTGGCCACGTGCGGCTGCACGAAGTCGGGCGTGGCGCAGGCCGTCAGCAGCAGCGCCGCTAGCAGGGGCGCGACACCCTTTGCAATCATCGTATTCATCAGTGCACTCCTTCTGCGCTGTGCGCCACCGCAGGTGCGGTGTGCACGGGTTTTTCAAAACGCTTGGCCAGCGAGCGCAGCAACACGTAGAACAGCGGCGTGAGGAACAGGCCGAAGAAGGTCACGCCCAGCATGCCCCAGAACACGGCGACACCGATGGCGTGGCGCATCTCGGAACCCGCGCCGCTCGAGAACACCAGCGGCACGACGCCGGCGATGAACGCGATCGACGTCATCAGGATCGGCCGCAGGCGCAGGCGGCTTGCTTCCAGCGCAGCCTCGACGACGCTGCGGCCATGGTCTTCCAGTTCGCGGGCGAATTCGACGATCAGGATCGCGTTCTTCGACGCCAGGCCGACCAGCACGAACAGCGCGATCTGCGTGAACACATTGTTGTCGCCACCGGTGAGCTTGACGCCGATGAGCGCGCACAGGATCGACATCGGCACGATCAGGATCACCGACAGCGGCAGCGTCCAGCTTTCGTACTGGGCCGCCAGCACCAGGAACACCAGCAGCACGCACAGCGGGAACACATAGATCATCGTGTTACCCGACAGGACGTCCTGGTAGGTCAGCTCGGTCCATTCGTACGACACGCCCTTCGGCAGCACTTCTTTCGCGATGCGTTCCATCGCCGCCTGCGCCTGACCGGACGACACGCCGGGCGCTGCGCCGCCATTCATCTCGGCCGAAACATAGCCGTTGTAGCGCGTGACGCGGTCCGGACCATAGGTGTCCTTCACGCGCATCATCGACGACAGCGGAATCATCTCGCCCGTATTGCTGCGCACCTTGAACTGCTCGATCTGCTCGCGCTGCGAACGGAACGGCGCGTCAGCCTGCACACGCACCTGGTAGGTACGACCGAACTGGTTGAAGTCGTTCACGTACAGCGAGCCGAGGTTCACCTGCAAGGTCTGGTTGATGCTCGCCAGCGGCACGCCCAGCTGCTTGGCCTTCACGCGATCGATGTCCGCGTACAGCTGCGGCACGTTGATCTGGAAGCCCGAGAACACGCCGGCCAGTTCCGGCGTCTGCGCGGCCTTGGCCGTCAGTGCCTGCACTGCCTTGTTCAGCTCTTCGTAGCCGACATTGCCGCGGTCTTCGATCATCATCTTGAAGCCGCCCGTCGTACCGAGGCCATTGACCGGCGGCGGCGAGAGCACCATCACGAATGCATCTTCGACGGCGCCCATGCGCTTGTTGATCTCGGCGGCGATGGCTTCGGCGCTTTTCGCCTTGTCCTTGCGCTGGTCGAACGACTTCAGGCCGACGAACACGATGCCGGCGTTTGGCGCATTGGTAAAGCCGTTGATCGACAGGCCCGGGAAGGCGATCGACGATTCGACACCGGGAATCTCCTGGGCGATCTTCGACATCTGACGGATCACGGCGTCGGTGCGGTCGAGCGACGCAGCGTCCGGCAGTTGCGCGAAGCCGATCAGGTAGGCCTTGTCCTGCGGTGGCACGAAGCCCGGCGGCACCGCCTTGAACATGAACACCCCGGCCACGGCCAGCGCCAGGTAGACGCCGATCGCGGCGCTCTTGCGGCGCAGGACGCCCTTGACGCCGTGTTCATAGCGCACCGACGAGCGGCCGAAGAAGCGGTTGAAGGCGGCAAAGAAGCGACCCAGCACGACATCGATCATGCGCGTCAGGCGGTCTTTCGGCGCGTTGTGCGGTTTCAGCAAGGCAGCCGACAGGGCCGGTGCCAGCGTCAGCGAGGCGAAGGCCGAGATCACGGTCGAAATCGCGATGGTCAGTGCGAACTGGCGATAGAACTGGCCGGTCAGGCCCGACACGAAGGCGATCGGCACGAACACGGCGCACAGCACCAGCGCGATGGCGATGATCGGCCCGCTGACTTCCTTCATGGCCTGGATGGTCGCATCGCGTGGATTGAGGCCATCGGCGATATTGCGCTCGACGTTTTCCACCACCACGATCGCATCGTCGACCACGATGCCGATGGCCAGCACGAGGCCGAACAGCGACAGCGTATTGATCGAGAAACCGAAGGCCAGCATCACGGCAAAGGTACCGACCACCGACACCGGCACGGCCAGCAGCGGAATGATCGAGGCGCGCCAGGTCTGCAGGAAGATGATGACCACCAGCGCGACCAGCACCACCGCTTCGAACAGCGTCACGATGACCGAGTTGATCGACTCGCGCACGAACTGGGTCGGGTCATACACGATCGAGTACTTCACGCCTTCCGGGAATTCCTGCGACAGCGCTTCCATCGTTGTGCGCACGTCGGCCGAGAGTTGCAGGTCGTTCGCGCCAGGCGCCGCGAAGATCGGGATCGCGACGGCCGACTTGTTGTTCAGCAGTGAACGCAGTGCGTACGAGCTTGAACCGAGTTCCATGCGCGCGACATCCTTGAGCAGCGTGGTGCCGCCGTCGGCATTGGTCTTCAGGACGATGTCGCCGAATTCGTCGGTGCTTTGCAGGCGCCCTTGCGTGTTCACGGTGAGCTGGAAGTCGGCGTCCTTGGCCGGACCCTGGCCGATCACACCGGCTGCGACCTGCACGTTCTGTTCGCGGATCGCGTCGATGACGTCGCCGGCAGTCAGGCCACGCGCGGCGACCTTCTGCGGATCGAGCCAGATACGCATTGCGTAGTCGCCCGAGCCGAACAGCTGGACTTCGCCCATGCCCTTGATGCGGGCCAGCTGGTCCTTCACGTTCAGCACTGCGTAGTTGCGCAGATACAGGTCGTCGTAGCGGCCATCCGGTGAATTCAGATGGACCACCATCGTCAGGTTCGGCGACGACTTCACGGTCGTCACGCCGATCTGGCGCACTTCTTCGGGCAGCCGTGGCAGCGCGCGCTGGACCCGGTTCTGCACCGCGGTCTCGGCCTGCTCGACATCGGTGCCGATTTTAAACGTGACGGTCAGCGCCAGCGCGCCGTCGGACGTGTTTTGCGACGACATGTACAGCATGTCTTCGACGCCGTTGATCTGCTCTTCCAGCGGCGTGGCCACCGTTTCGGCGATGACCTTCGGATTCGCGCCCGGATACTGCGCGCGCACCACCACGGAGGGTGGCGTGACTTCGGGGTACTCGGAAATCGGCAGCATGAAGATCGAGATCAGGCCGGCGACAAAGATGATCACCGACAGCACGACCGCGAAGATCGGTTTGTCGACAAAGAATTTAGGAAAGTTCATGGTGACTTATGCTCCCGTTGCAGCCGCTGGGGTGGCCGCTGCCGCTGCGGGTGCCGGTGCTGCGGTGGCCACCATCGGCACCACTTGCGCGGCGATCGGGGCGCCCGGGCGCACGCGCTGCAAGCCGTTCACGACGATCTTCTCGCCCGGTTTCAGGCCTTCGCGCACGATGCGCAAGCCATCGTCCAGGGGCCCGAGTTTGACGCTGCGGTATTCGGCCTTGCCATCCTTGTCGACGACGTAGACGAACTTGCGGTCCTGGTCGGTGTTGATGGCGCGGTCGACGATCAGGATCTGCGGGGTCGGCGCGCCGCCGGCAATCTGCACGCGGGCAAAGAGGCCCGGCGCCAGCGCGCGGTCGGTGTTGGCCAGCGTGGCGCGCATGCGCACGCTGCCGCTGCGGCTGTCGAGCTGGTTGTCGACGAATTCGAGCTTGCCGCTGTGCGGGAAGCCTTCTTCGCCGGCCAGGCCCACCTTCACGTCCACCGGCTGGCCGGCGTTGGTGCGGCGCGACACGCGCAGGTAGGTGGATTCATCGCCATCGAAGCTGGCGTAGATGCGTTCGAGCGAGACGACCGAGGTCAGCACCGCAGTGGCGTCCACCAGATTACCAAGGGTGATTTCGGCCTTCGACACGCGGCCGTCGATCGGCGACGTCACGCGGGTGTAGGCCAGGTTCAGGCGCGCCGTTTCGTGCTCGGCCTGGGCGGCGCGCACGCTCGCATCCAGTTCCTTCTGGCCAGCCGAACGTTCGTCGAACTCGCGCTGGGCGATGGCCTTGTCGGCCAGCAGGCGCTCGGCGCGCTGCAATTCCAGGCGCGCCAGGTCGGCGCGTGCCTGCGCCGCAGCGGCAACGGCCTTCGTGCGGTCCGCTTCGGCCTGGTACGGCCGTGGGTCGATCACGAACAGGACTTCGCCCTTTTTCACTTCGGCGCCCGGCTTGAAGTTCACCGCCGTGATGTAGCCCGACACGCGGGGGCGGATTGCAACGACTTCGATCGCTTCCAGGCGACCGGAGAATTCCTGCGTTTCCGTCACGGCGCGCTGGATGACGACCGCGCTCGTGACTGGCGGCGCACTTGGCGCTGCGGCTGCCGGTGCGTCGTCGCTGGTGGCGTCCGCGCAGCCGGTGATACCGGCGCCCGCAAGACCTGCGATTGCCAGCGCGGCGATGATGACGCGCAGTTTGCCCATCCCTGATTGGTTATTCATGATTAACCCTTTTATTAAGAACGATGAAGTACGACGATGAAAAAAAAAGACAATAGAACCCCGTCCCGCGTCGCTGGCATGTCGGGCCAGACGAAACGCAGGCAAGACGAATCCCCTTCCGCGCCAGAGCGTGGAAAAATTTCTTGTTAGCTGATGTAGAGCCGGTGGCTTAGTCCGGCGGGTAGTTGTGCGTTATCTGCGAGGCAGGTACTGCGATTGGGCGCTGTGATTCATTCGCACTCTCTTATTTTGATTAACTCTTACTTACCCAAAAACCTGCATTAATCGTAGGGTGGACGGCTACGCCGTCCACGCGTTCAAATCCATATGGTTTTGTGGCACGCCATTGTTCGTTGGACGCGTGGGCGGGAAACCCGCCCACCCTACGTTATTGTTGTGATGACGTAATCGGAACAAGCCGGCGCACATCAAGCCCCCTGCCGCCCCTCCAGCCGCGCCAGGAAGTTGGCAATCTCGCCCATCGCCTGCCATTTGCAGGCGCATTCATTGCGGCCGTTCGGGTCTTGCAGATCGGCGGGCGCCATGCGCCGCACCGTGGTGCAGATGCCCGCATTGATCAGTTTTGCGCCATACAGCTCGGCTTCATCGCGCAGCGGATCGTCCTCAGCCGACAGGATCAGCGCCGGCGCCAGGTTCTTCAGGCGGCTCGAATGCAGCGGCGCTGCGTACGGATGCGAACGGTCAGCTGCATGGGGCAAATAGCCGCGATAGGCTTCGGCGCAGATCGTGGCGGCCTTTTCGCGGTCGGAGCATTGCGTGAGCTGGCGCATCGAGCCAGTGCTCAGGGCCGGATCGAGCATCGGCATGACCAGTATCTGGCCAGCGAGTGCCGGACCACCACGATCACGCGACATCAGCGCGCACACGGCCGCCAGGTTGGCGCCGGCTTCGATGCCGGCCGTCACCAGGAGCTTGCCGTTCCAGCCAAGCTTGGTCTTGTTCTTCTTGGCCCATTGCAGGACCGCGTGGGCATCCTCGACGGCGGCCGGGAACGGGCTGACAGTGGCCAGCGTGTAGCTCGGCGCCAGCACCAGCGGCAGATGATCGCATTCGGCCAGCGAGCGCAGGAAGTCGTCCGCCTCGTCGAGGTCGCCGCTGTCGAAGCCACCACCGTGGTAGAACACGACCAGCATGTCTCGCTTGGCGGCCGGGCCGGCGGCGTACAGGCGCGCGGGCAGCGGGCCGGTGGCGCCCGCGACTTCGAGGTCACGTACCTTCAGTGCGCGCTCCGGCATGTCGCCCACGGCATTCATCGCGGGACCTGCCCGAGTTCGAGCTCGACAATGCGTTCGTCGACGACGGCGCAATCGCCGACGCAGCTCATCTGCATCTGCATCGACAGCGCCCGCACGCCGCGTGCTTCGGCGCCAGCGGCGCGGGAATAAGCATCCGTGCAAAGCAATCCCGCCAGCGCGACGCCGCTAAGCGTGACTGCAACCGTGGTAAAAATGCCATCTCGAATACTCATGTCCTGCTCCGTCTTCTCAAGTAAATACTTTGTTGCGATGCACACATAATAGTCTTGATCCCCAATCGGATAAAGATGACAATACCGAATTGATTGTTCAGATTCCTGAACAATGTCACCAATTTCGAATCAAAATACAGATGAACAAGCTGCAAGCCATGGAAGTATTCGTGCAAGTCGTCGATGCGGGTAGCTTCACGCGCGCCGCCGATACGCTGCAAATGCCCAAGGCGACGGTGTCGACACTGATCCAAGCGCTGGAAACATCGCTCGCCTCGCGCCTGCTGCACCGCACGACCCGCCACGTGTCGGTGACATCCGACGGCGCCGCCTATTACGAGCGCTGCGTGCGGATCCTGTCGGACGTGCGCGACGCCGAAGAATCGCTCACGCGCCACCGCTTCAGCCCGAGTGGCCGGCTGCGGGTGGATGCGCCCACGGGTCTCACCTGCGAGATCCTGATCCCGGCCCTGCCCGATTTTTTTGCGCGCTATCCCGACATCACGCTGGAGATGGGCAGCACCGATCGCCCGGTCGATCTGGTCGAGGAAGGCGTCGATTGCGCCGTGCGCGGTGGCGACCTGATCGACAACAATCTGATCGCACGCCGCGTTGGCGTGATCAATTTCGTCACCTGCGCGGCGCCCTCATATATCGAGCGCTTCGGCATGCCGCTGCATCCGAACGATCTGGAGCGCCATCGCTGCGTCAATTATTTCTCGTCCAAGTCGGGCAAGGTCAGCGGCTGGGATTTCACCCGCGACGGCGAGCGCATCGAGGTCATGCTGCCCGGCGCCATCGCGCTCAACGACTCGAATGCCTATATCAAGGCGGGCCTGGCCGGCCTGGGCGTGATCAATATGACCGACTATCTTTTGTCCGAGCAGCTCGCTACCGGCAAGATGGTGCGGCTGCTGCCGGATTGGCGCTGCGATCCGATTCCCGTCCACGTGGTGTATCCGCACAACCGCCATTTGTCGGCCAAGGTGCGGGTATTCGTCGAATGGATCGCCGAGCTGTTCGCGAACCATGCCCATTTGCGCGTGCAGCCGGCCGACACCATGGCGCCGACGCCGGCGCTGCCGCCACGATAGGCCGCCGCACGGGGAACTGCAGCGGTAGAATCGTCCCTACAACAATACAGGGAGACGCCGCCATGTACACCGCATCCACGCCCCGCGCCATCGATGTCCTGCTGGCGCGCTATGGCGAAAGCCACCGCAATCCCGTCAATGAACTGATCCACATCGTCTGCATCCCGGCAATCGTGTTCAGCCTGCTGGGCATTCTATGGGCGCTTCACCCGGCGGTGGCGCTGCTGGTCGTGGCGGCAGCGCTGGCGTATTACGTCACGCTGTCGCGCACCTTCGCCCTGGGGATGGGCGTGATGGCTGGCGCCATGCTGGTACTGCTCGCCATGTTGCCGGACGGGACCGTGCTGCCGACGTCGATCGGCGTGTTCGTGGCGGCCTGGCTCGGCCAGTTCGTCGGCCACCACATCGAGGGCAAGAAGCCATCGTTCTTCGACGATCTGCGCTTCTTGCTGATCGGGCCGCTGTTCGTGCTGAGCATCCTGTACCGGCGCATCCGGGTCGCGTGGTGATGTTGCATTTCTACTACATCGGGGATGCCGGCCGATGAGCTGATGCCGACAGGAACCTGGCGGGCCATCTATACTCCCGCGATGTCTTCCCCCATCCTCTTTACCATCGCGTCCCTGATCTGGGGCTCGACCTTCTGGGCCATCACCCTGCAACTGGGACACACCGCACCGGCGGTGTCGGTGGCCTACCGCTTCTTCCTCGCCGCCGCGGCCCTGTTCGCCGTCTGCATCGCACGCCGCGAACGCCTGAGCCTGCCATGGCGCACGCACCGCTGGATGGCGCTGCAGGGCGGCCTGACCTTCGGCATCTCATATATCTGCACCTACCACGCGGAGCAGCACGTCGTCTCCGGCCTGGTGGCCGTGATGTTTGCGCTGATGGTGTTCTGGACGCCGATCTGGAGCCGCCTCTTTTTCGGCACCGCCATCAACCGCCGCACCTGGACTTGCGGCGCGGCGGCCACGGTGGGGGTCGCGCTGCTGTTCTGGCACGCCATTGGCGACGCCTGGCAGGCGATCCAGGCCGGCGGCAACGGCCACTTCATTGCGGGCGTCGTGCTGGCGCTGGCCGCGACCATGGCCAGCGCGGGCGGCAGCGTTGTCGTCACCAAGGTCAAGCAGCAGTGCGCGAACCTGCCGCTGACGATGGCGTGGTCGATGCTGTGGGGCGCGTCGATGGTGACGCTGTGGTCGCTCGCGAACGGCGACGCCTTCACACTGCCCGACAGCGGCACCTACTGGGCCGGCCTGTTCTACCTGTCGATCTTCGGCTCCGTCGTCGCCTTCTTTGCCTACTTCACGCTGATCGCCCGCATCGGCGCCAACAAGGCCGTGTACGTCACCGTCGTCACGCCCGTGCTGTCAGTGCTGCTGTCGGTGCTGCTTGAAGATTACCGCCCCGGCGCGCTCGAGTTCCTCGGCATGATCGTGTGCCTGGCGAGCGTGGCCTGGGCCGTGCGTGCGCCCGCACCGAAAATCGTCCAATCCGCCAATCTGAACAATCCCATCGAATCGCCATGACCGCTGCCCCATTTTCCATCCGCCCTGCCCGTCCGGACGACGTCACCCACATCCACGCCATGATCGTGGAACTGGCCGTCTTTGAAAAACTCGAACACATGGTCGTGGCCACCGAAGCGCTGCTGCACGAAGGCCTGTTCGGCGCGCACCCGTCGTGCGAAGCCATCGTCGGCGAAGAGAACGGCGAGGTCGTCACCTTCGCGCTGTTCTTCCATAACTTCTCGACCTTCCTCACCAAGAAAGGTTTGTACCTCGAAGACCTGTATGTGAAGCAGGCGCATCGCGGCAAGAACATCGGCACGCGCATGCTGCAACGCCTCGCTCAGCTGGCGGTCGAGCGCGGCTGCGGGCGTTTCGAGTGGTCGGTGTTGGACTGGAACGAGCCTGCAATTAATTTCTACAAGGCGATGGGCGCTGACGTGATGCCCGAGTGGCGTATCTGCCGCGTGACGGGCGAGAGCCTGACGGCACTGGCCGAACGCAGCTGATTCGGCTGACGCTAAATCCGACCGACAAAGAAAAACCCACGACGCGTTGGCGCCGTGGGCAAACCCATTTTGGCAAATGGGGAGGGGAGAAGTTGAATCACGAGAAGGACTATAGCCAGCGATCCTTAACGATTGATTAAGCCTTACATTTGCTTACGGCAGTCACCGTTTTTTTTACACGTCGTGAAATTCATCTTCTCCGAAACGGAGATGACAGCCTTGCGGGCGGTCAAAAGGTCAGCCGATGGTGCGCAAGACGCCGCCATGGATGACGACCTGGCAAGGATTCAAACCCATCGCGTAGGCAAGATCGGCAGGTCGCGCGATGTTCCATAACGCCAGGTCGGCGCGCTTGCCAACCGTGAGCGTGCCGATCTCGTCCTGCAAACCCAGCGCGCGCGCTGCGTGCGCGGTCACGCCCAGCAATGCCTCTTGCGGCGTGAGACGCCACAGCGTGCACGCCATGTTCAGCGCCAGCAGCAAGGACGTCAGCGGCGAGGTGCCGGGATTGCAGTCGGTGGCCACGGCCATCGGCACGCCAGCGGCGCGCAATGCGGCGATTGGCGGCATGGTCGTTTCGCGCAGATAGTAATAGGCGCCCGGCAGCAGCACGGCCACCGTGCCGGCCTGCGCCATCGCGGCAATGCCCTCTTCGCTCAGGTGTTCCAGATGATCGGCCGACAAACCACCATGGCGCGCCACGAGTGCGGCGCCGCCCTGGTCGGACAACTGCTCGGCATGCAGCTTGACGGGCAAGCCCAGCGCGCCTGCCTTGTCGAACACGCGCGCGGTCTGGGCGTTGGTAAAGCCGATGCGCTCGCAGAACGCATCGACTGCGTCCACTAAGCCCTGCGCCGCCAGCGCAGGCAGCATGACGTCGCACACGTCGGTCATGTAGTCGTCCGGGCGTCCCGCAAATTCAGGCGGCAGCGCGTGCGCGCCCAGAAAGGTGGTGACGACGCGCACCGGCAGCAGTTCACCAATGCGGCGCGCCGCGCGCAGCATGCGCTCTTCGGCGTCGGGCGCGAGGCCGTAGCCCGACTTGATCTCGAGCGTCGTCACGCCTTCCGCCAGCAAGGCCTTCACACGCGGCAGGCTGCCCGCGACGAGCGCATCGACATCCAGCGCGCGCGTGGCGCGCACGGTGGCCATGATGCCGCCGCCCTGACGCGCGATGTCTTCATAGGTGGCGCCGTTCAGGCGTGCTTCCCATTCGTCGCTGCGGTTGCCGCCATGGACGATATGCGTGTGGCAGTCGATCAGGCCGGGCGTGAGCCAGCCGCCGCCGCAGTCGTATTCGTGCGCGGCCGGCGGCGCATCATGTCGCGCGCCGATCCACGCGATGCGGCCATCCTTGATCGCCAGCGCGGCGTCGTGCAGCACGCCGTAGCCGTTGTCCATCGTGGCCAGGTGCACGTTGGACAGCAGCAGGTCAGTCATACATCCCCATGTCGTCATCGTCGTCGTCAGAGTAATAGTGGACGTCGACGATATAGATCGTGGCCTGCCCCGCCTCGAGGGTCCACACGGTGCCCTGGTCGAGCACCACCGCGTCGTAGCGCACGAGGCCGATGCGCTCGCTGTCGCTGGCCAGCTGCAGGCTGTCGCCTTCGGCCAAAAACAGCACCGTGATCTCGGCGCGCGCGATGAAGGTCGAGTCGCCGCTCAGGCGCCGCCGCCCGAACTGGTGATAACAGCGCTCGCTGCGCGACATGACATTGAAGTCGGTCGTCGGCCCGCGATTGAGCTTGGCCCGCACTTCCGAGCTGCCGTCGAACGCCACGACCGGCTCGGCATGCGTGATCAGGGTCGGCTCGCCATCGATCTGCAAGGTCATGCCGTGGCCGTCGACCAGCGCCAGCGTGCGGTCGACGCCCTCGAACTGCGAGAACGCGCCGTCTTCGGCGATGGTGGCGAGGCTGACGCGCCAGTCGAAATCGTCGAAGCCGGCGTCGAGCGGGCCGATCGCAATCTCGGTCGTGTTGCCGCCGCCGTTCTTCCACGGTACCGGGGCCAGGCCTGCAAACGGAATCAAGACAGTCATGTGGTCACCTTTCTAAGAACGCAAATCCCGCAGCGCCTGGCGGTAGCGCGCCGCAATCGCCTCCTGCGCCCGATGGCGGCCGCCCTGCACCACCCAGCGTCCGCCGCACAGCACGTCGCGCACGAGGTTATCGTTACCGCAAAATACCATGCGGCCAAGGACCTCGGCGTGGTCCACGCCATCCAGGTTCGGATGCTGCGCGTCGAGCACCAGCAGGTCGGCGCGCCGCCCTGCCGCCAGTGCGCCGACGCGCCGGCCAGTGGCCTGCGCGCCGCCAGCCAACGCAGCTTGCCACAAAAAGTCGCCGACGCTGCGCTGCGCTGGCACGTGCGCGACATTGCGCTGCCGGTGCTGCAGGCGCTGGCCGTATTCAAGCCAGCGCAATTCTTCGACAGGGCTTTGCGATACATGGCTGTCGCTGCCGATGCCGAAGCGCCCGCCGGCGGCGATGTACGGCGCCAGCGGAAACAGGCCGTCGCCCAGATTCGCCTCGGTGGTCGGGCACAGGCCGGCCACGGCGCCGCTGGCCGCCAGCGCCGTCACTTCCGCCGCGTTCAGGTGGGTGGCATGCACGAGGCACCAGCGTTCATCAAGCGCGAGCTGGTCGAGCAGATAGGCAACAGGCCGCTGACCCGTGTGCGCGATGCACTGCGCCACCTCGGCCTCCTGCTCGGCGATGTGGATGTGCAGCGGCCGCGCGGCGGGCAAGCCGGCCGCCAGCGCGCGGATCGCATCGATCCCGGCCGCGCGCAGCGAGTGCGGCGCCGCGCCCACTTCGAGCTGGCCGCCCCGCAGCGGCGCCAATGCCTCGACGATGCCCAGCACGTCGTCGACGTCCGTGCGAAAACGCGCCTGGCCCGCTGTGAGCGGCTGCGCGGCAAACCCGGCGTGGCTGTACAGCACCGGCAGCAGCGTCACGCCCATGCCGGCCAGTTGCGCGGCCGCGGCCACGCGCTCGGCTGTTTCGGCGGGCCGCGCGTAGCTGGCGCCATCAGCAGCGCGCTGCAAGTAATGAAATTCGCAGACCGATGTGTAGCCATGACGCAGGCACTCGGCGAACAGCTGCGCGGCGATGGCTTCGATCCCCTCCGGCGTGATGCGCGCGGCGAAGCGGTACATCAGGTCGCGCCAGGTCCAGAAACTGTCCGGGCCATCGCTGCCCGTTTCGGTCAGGCCGCCCAGCGCGCGCTGGAACGCGTGCGAATGCAGGTTGACCATCCCCGGCAGCACATACTCGGCGCGCGCCACGTTCAGCGGCGGGCGCGCGCCGGGCGCCACCTGCGTCAGGTCGCCCCCGCTGTCCCATTCGAGCAGCACGTCGCGCTGCCAGCCCTGCGGCAGCAGCGCGTGGCGCGCGAACAGCGCTGTCATGGGCGCACCCAGTCGACGGCGGCCTTGACCATGTCGCGCAGCAGCGGCCGCAGCGTCGCGGCGACCGCTGGCCGGTACTCGAACGGCGGCGCTTCGTTCATGTACAGGTACTGGCATTTCTCGAGCTGGATCGCGTGCACGCCCGATGCCGGCTGGCCGTAGTGGCGCGTGATGTGGCCGCCCTTGAAGCGGCCGTTGAGCGCGATCGAGAAACGCTCCTGTGCGCGCGCCACGTCCAGCACCGCGGCTTCGAGGCCCGGGGCGCAGGAGGTGCCTTCGGCCGTGCCGAAGTTCAGGTCGGGCAGCTTGCCGTCAAAAAAGCGCGGGACAACAGAGGCGATGGAGTGCGCGTCCCACAGCACCACGCGCCCGTGCTCCATCTTCAGGCGGTCGAGCTCCGCGCGCAACTGCGCGTGATACGGCTGCCAGTAGCGCGCCAGGCGCCGCTGCACCTCGGCCGCGTCGGGCTCCATGCCGTCGCGGTACAGGCGCTCGCGTCCGAACGTATCGAGCGGGCACAGGCCGGTGGTGTCCAGGCCCGGATACAGGTTCGTGTCTTCGGGTGGGCGATTCAGATCGATCAGGTAGCGCGACCAGCGCGCCGAGATGGTCGAGATGCCCATCTCTTCGAGAAAACCGTACAGCTCGGGCAGGTGCCAGTCGGTGTCGGCGCGCGCGGCGGCGCACGGTGCCAGCGTGTGCGCCACCTCGTCGGGAATATCGGTGCCCGCATGCGGCATCGATACCAGCATGGGAAGCCTGCCTGCCTTGAACCGGAATTCCATCGCAACTCCCTGGTCGATTTACGGATGCAGCGCCGAAAACAGCGTCTTGCACGAGGCCGACAAGGCCCCCTGCCACACCATCGTGCGCGCCGCCTCGATGTCCGGCGCGAAGAAGCGGTCGGCATCATATGGCGCAACCTGCTCGCGCAGCTGCGCATGGACCGATTCCAGCGTCTGCGAACTGCGCAGCGGCCGGTGGAACTCGATGCCCTGGCACGCGGCCAAGAGCTCGATGCCGACGATCACGCAGGTATTGTGCGCCATCTGGTGAAGACGGCGCGCCGCGAAGGTGGCCATGCTGACATGGTCTTCCTGGTTGGCCGAGGTCGGCAAACTGTCGACGCTGGCGGGATGGGCCAGCGACTTGTTTTCGGACGCCAGCGCCGCCGCCGTCACGTGGGCGATCATGAAGCCGGAATTGAGGCCCGGCTCGCGCACGAGGAAGGCCGGCAGGCCGGACAGGTTGGCGTCGATCAGCAGCGCGATGCGGCGTTCGGCCAGTGCGCCGATCTCGGCGATGGCCAGCGCCAGCGAATCGGCGGCAAACGCCACCGGCTCGGCATGGAAATTCCCGCCAGACAGGATGACGCTCCCCGCCTCGCCATTCATGAACAGCAGCGGATTGTCGGTGACGGCATTCGCCTCGATCAGCAGCGTGCGGCCGGCATTGCCGATCAGGTCCATCACGGCGCCCATCACCTGCGGTTGGCAACGCAGGCTGTACGGGTCCTGCACGCGCTCGTCGCCGACCAGGTGCGAGGCGCGGATTGCGCTGCCGGCCACCAGCTCGCGGTAGATGGCCGCTGCTGCGATCTGGCCCGGCTGCCCGCGCACGGCGTGGATGCGGGCGTCGAACGGTGCATCGCTGGCACGCGCGGCGTCGACCGACAGCGCGCCGGTGACCATGGCCGCTTCGAGCAGGCGCTCGGCCAGGAACAGGCCGTGCAGCGCCAGCGCGGTCGAGACCTGGGTGCCGTTGATCAGTGCCAGGCCCTCTTTCGCACCCAGCACGACCGGCGCGATGCCGGCCGCCGCCAGCGCATCAATGGCCTCGACCAGCACGCCGTTGTGGCGCACCTGGCCCACGCCCAGCATGGCCAGCGTCATGTGCGCCAGCGGCGCCAGGTCGCCCGATGCGCCAACCGATCCCTGCACGGGAATGGCCGGCATGATGTTGGCGTTGTACAGCGCAATCAGCGTCTCGACGATGAGCGGGCGCACGCCCGAGTAGCCGCGCGCCAGGCTGCCGATCTTGGTCAGCAGGATCAGGCGGACAATCTGGTCGTCGATCAGCGGCCCCGTACCCACCGCATGCGACAGGATCAGGTTGCGCTGCAGCGTGGCCAGTTGCTCGACCGGGATATGGGCCTTGGCCAGAATGCCGAAGCCCGTGTTGATGCCGTAGGCCGGATCGCCCTTGGCGACAATGGCGTCGACGGCCGCACTGGAAGCGGCGATGTCGCGCCAGGCCGCGCTGGCCAGGGTCAATGGTGCGTGCGCGCTCCAGGCGGCGCGCAGGTCGCCCAGGGTCAGCTGGCCGGGTTGCAGAGTGAATTCGTTCATGGATTTATTTGATCATCGGAAGATTGAGGCCATTGCGCCGGGCGCAGTCGATGGCGGTGTCGTAGCCGGCGTCGGCGTGGCGCATGACGCCCGAGCCACAGTCGTTGACCAGCACCCGCGCCAGGCGTTTTGCGGCGGCGTCGGTGCCGTCGGCGACGATGACGACGCCCGAGTGCTGCGAATAGCCCATGCCCACGCCGCCGCCATGGTGCAGGGAGACCCAGGTCGCGCCGCCCGCTGTATTGAGTAAGGCGTTCAGCAGCGGCCAGTCGGATACGGCATCGGTCCCGTCGCGCATCGCTTCGGTTTCGCGATTCGGGCTGGCGACCGAGCCGGTGTCGAGGTGGTCGCGCCCGATGACGATCGGCGCCTTCAGTTCGCCCGTGCGCACCATCTCGTTGAACGCGAGGCCCGCCAGATGGCGCTCGCCCAGGCCCAGCCAGCAGATGCGCGCCGGCAGGCCCTGGAACGCGATGCGGTCGCGCGCCATGTCGAGCCAGCGGTGCACGCGCGCGTCGTGCGGGAACAGCTCCTTGATTTTGGCGTCCGTTTTGTAGATGTCTTCGGGGTCGCCCGACAGCGCCACCCAGCGAAACGGCCCGCGCCCTTCGCAGAACTGCGGCCGGATATACGCCGGCACAAAGCCAGGGAAATCGAACGCATCCTGCACGCCTTCATCCTTGGCCACCTGGCGGATATTGTTGCCATAGTCGACCGCGTGGCAGCCCATCGCCTTGAAGTCGAGGATGGCGCGCACGTGCTGCGCGCAGGATGCCGCCGCGTCGCGCGTCAGGCGCGCGTGCTGCGCCGGGTCGCGCTGCGCGGCCTGCCATTCGGCCACGCTCCAGCCGCTTGGCAGGTAGCCGTTGATCAGGTCATGGGCCGAGGTCTGGTCGGTCACCAGGTCGGGCTTGATGCCGCCGGCCCGGGCGCGCCGTACGAGCTCCGGCAGCACGTCGGCGGCATTGCCAAGCAGGCCAATGGAGACGGCCTCGCGCTGCGCTGTGTGCTGCTGCACCATTGCCAGCGCCTCGTCGATGTCGCGCGCCTGCTTGTCGAGGTAACGCGTGCGCAGCCGAAAATCGATGCTGCTTTGCTGGCACTCCACGGTGAGCGACACAGCGCCGGCGAAGCTCGCGGCCAGCGGCTGCGCGCCGCCCATGCCGCCCAGGCCCGCCGTCAGGATCCAGCGACCCAGCATATCGCCGCCAAAGTGCTGGCGCCCTGCTTCGGCAAAGGTTTCGTAGGTGCCCTGCACGATGCCCTGCGTGCCGATATAGATCCAGCTGCCGGCCGTCATCTGGCCATACATGAACAGGCCACGGCGATCCAGCTCGTTGAAGTGGGCCCAGTCGGCCCATTTCGGCACCAGGTTGGAGTTTGCGAGCAGCACGCGTGGCGCGTCCGGGTGGGTCTGGAATACGCCGACCGGCTTGCCGGACTGGATCAGGAGGGTCTGGTCGTCGTCGAGCTCGCGCAGGCTGGCCAGGATCTGGTCGTAGCAGGCCCAGTTGCGGGCTGCACGGCCGATGCCACCATAGACGACGAGGCGCTGCGGGTTTTCCGCGACCTCGGCGTCCAGGTTATTTTGAATCATGCGGTAGGCCGCTTCGGTCAGCCAGCTCTTGCAACTGAGCGTGGTGCCGCGCGGGGCCTGGATCACGCGCGAGGGGTCGAAGCGGGGATCGTCGCGTGAATCGTCGATGAGACTGGCATCTTGGGACATGGCGGCTCCTTCGGGTCAGGGATGGGAATCCGCGTGCTTGCCGGATGATTTGGCTGCCAACCATCACCGCGTGGACGGAAATCCGACCACCCTACGAATGGGTTGGCGCCAACCGTCCCCGCGTGAACGCAGAATGCGTTCACCGTACCTCATTCAGGTTGTCTATACAACCCCGCCGGATTACTTTTTGAAGACCTGCTTGCCTGCCACCCACGTTTCGAGCACGCCGGTCTTGTGGATGTCGTACGTCGGCATCTTGAACAGGTCCTGGTCGATGATGATGAAGTCGGCCAGCTTGCCGGCTTCGAGCGAGCCGAGGCTGTCTTCGCGGTGCCCGGCGTAGGCAGCGTCGAGCGTGAAGCAGCGGAACGCCTCTTTCAGCGACATCGCCTGGTTCGGGTACCAGCCGGCCACCGGCTGGCCCTGCGCATCCTGGCGCGTGACGGCAGCGTGCAGGCCGAAGAACGGGTTTGGCGCTTCGACCGGGAAGTCCGAGCCGCAGGCGATGCGCGAACCCTGGTGCAGGAAGGTGCGCCAGGCATACGCGCCCTTGATGCGCTCGGGACCGACGCGGGTCTCGGCCATGTTTTTATCCGACGTCGCGTGGGTGGGCTGCATCGACGGGATGATGCCGATCGACTTGAAGCGCGGGATGTCGCCCGGCTGCACGACCTGCGCATGCTCGATGCGGTGACGCTGCGCGCTGCTCTTGGTTGCCGAGACTTCTTTCTGGTAGATGTCGAGGATCTGCTTGTTGCCGGCGTCGCCGATCGCATGCACATTGACCTGGTAACCGCGGCGCATCGCCTTCGTCATCATGGTGTCCATCTGCCCGCTCTTGAAGAACAGCAGGCCGTGCGAATGCGCATCATCGCTGTACGGCTTGATCAGCGCCGCGCCGCGGCTGCCCAGCGCGCCGTCCGAATATAACTTGACGGCGCGCAGTGCGTACATGCCGTTGCCGTAGTCGTTCAGCGGGCCGTTCTTGGCCAGCACATCGAAGTCCGCGCCGGCGCCGCCGATCATGCCGTATACGCGCGTCGTCAGCTTGCCCGCATCGGCATAAGCGCGGTACAGGCGGTCCTGGGTCACGTCCACGCCGGCGTCGTGCACGCTGGTCAGGCCCACGCGCGCCAGTTCGCTCAGGGCGCGGTCGAGGATCGTGCGCGATTCGGCCTCGGTCTGCGGCGGCAGCACCTTGGTCAGCAAATCCTGCGCGGTATCGACCAGGACGCCGGTGGCTTCGCCATTGGCGTCACGCACGATCTTGCCGCCGACCGGATCCGGCGTGGCTTTCGTGATGCCAGCCAGCGCCAGTGCGCGGCTGTTGGCCCAGCCGGCGTGGCCGTCGACGCGTTCGAGCCACACCGGCCGGTCGCTGACGACGGCGTCGAGTTCGGCGGCAGTGGGGAAGCGTCCCAGCTTCCAGTTTTCCTGGTTCCAGCCACGCCCGCGCAGCCACGGGTGCCCAGGATTGGCGCCTGCGTACTCGCCGATCGACTTCAGTGCGCCGGCCAGCGACGTGCTGTTGAACAGGTCGAGCTGCGTCAGTTGCTGGCCCAGGCCGAACACGTGGCCGTGGGCGTCGATCAGGCCGGGCAGCAGCGTGCGGCCACCCATGTCGATGCGTTTGGCCTGCGGCGCCTTGGCCGCGACATCCGCGCTGGCGCCCACGGCGATGATGCGGCCCGCGTCGTCAAAGGCGAGCGCGGTGAACTGCACCAGGTCGCCCTTGGTGTTGAGGGTATAGCCGTTGGCGTTGTCGATCAGGGTCGCGGCGTGGGCTGGCAAGCTGCCGGCAACGGCCAGGACGATCAGGGAACACAGGGGGGTCAAGCGGGCGCGCATGCGTGGTTTTCTCCGTTGGTTGGGATCCCGCGCCTCGTGGGCGCAGCTCGGCAGAGTGTATCGAAATTTGCATGCCCGGCATAGCACCGGCGTCCGTTCAATCCGGGTTGGATGCAACCTGCTCTTGTTCGCGTTCGAGCAGCGTGCGCTTGCGCTCGATCCCCCACCGATAACCCGACAGCGCGCCGCCCGTGCGCACCACGCGGTGGCAGGGAATCGCCACTGCCACCGGGTTGGCGGCGCAAGCCCCGGCCACGGCGCGCGCGCCGCCGGCCACGCCGACGATGGCGGCCAGCTCGGCGTAGCTGACCGTGCGGCCAGCCGGGATGCTGCGCAGCGCCTGCCACACGCGCTGCTGGAATGCGGTGCCGCGCACGTCCAGTGGCAACTCGAAACCGATGCGCGGCGCTTCGACCAGCGCGACGACCTGCGCCACGGTCTGCCCGAACGCAGCGTCGGCGCCTTCGAGTACGGCCTGCGGAAAGCGCGCCTGCAGATCGTCCAGCAGCGGCGCGGGCGCGTCGCCGATCAGGATCGCGCAGATCCCCCGCTCGGTCGCCGCCACCAGGATCGCGCCTAGTGAGCACTGCCCGATGGCGAAGCGGATCGTCTCGCCGCGCCCGCCGGCCCGGTAGTGCGCCGGCGCCATGCCCAGCACCGCCTGCGCGCCCGCATAGAAGCGCGTGCTGGAACCGTAGCCGGCGTCGAACAGCGCATCGAGCACCGGCGCGCCCTGCGCCAGCCCGCGCCGTACGCGCTCGCCGCGCCGCGCGGCCGCATACGCTTTCGGCGTGATCCCCGTCTGCGCCTTGAACACACGGTGAAAGTGAAAGCGGCTCATGCCAGCGGCCTGCGCCAGGCTGTCGAGGTCCGGCGCTTCGTCGGCGGCATCGATCAGGCGGCACACCCGCGCAACGGCGTCGCGCTGGCGCTCGGCGAGCGGCGGCAAGTGCGGCGCGCAGCGCAGGCAGGGTCGAAAGCCGGCAGCTTCGGCGGCATTTGGGTCCGCATGAAAGGCCACGTTGGCGCGCCGCGCCGCGCGCGATGGGCACGACGGCCGGCAATACACGCCGGTAGTGCGTACCGAATACACGAAGCAGCCGTCGAAGGCCGGGTCGCGCCCCTGCACGGCGGCCCAGCGCAGATCGGCGCTGTCGGCGCTGGCGTCGGCGTCGGCATTGGCATCGGTGGGAATGGTCATGTTCATGTTCATCTCCATGGGTCAGGCGGCAAGCCTATCGTAGCCCCATGCCTGGTGCTATGCACGCCGGGTCTTGCTTTCGAATCGAATGCTAAAATCGCAGCTGGTCAGACAGGCCGTCACTTCGGAGAACCGCTTGGACCCAAGGACCACACACGATCCCCTGCAAGACAGCCCCCCGGACAAAGCACCCATTTTCCGGCAAATCAAGGATTACCTGGTCGGCGAAATCGCGACCGGGCGCTGGAAGGAAGGCGACCTGGTGCCGTCCGAACAGGCGCTGGTGCGCCTGTTCGGCGTCTCGCGCATGACGGTCAACCGCGCCGTGCGCGAGCTCACCGCCGAACAGGTCCTGGTGCGGCGCCAGGGCTCGGGCACGTATGTCGCGCCGCAGAAGTACCAGGCCACGCTGGTCGAGATCCGCAATATCGCCGACGAGATCCGCGAACGCGGCAAGCAGCACACCAGCCGCGTGCTGGTGCTGGCAGCCGGCGTGGCGGACGATGGACTGGCCGCCGAATTCGCACTCGAGACGGGCAGCACGCTGTACCACTCGCTGATCGTCCACTTCGAGAACGACGTGCCGATCCAGTTTGAAGACCGCTGGGTGAATCCGGCCTGCGCCCCGGCTTACCTGGAACAGGATTTTTCCAGCATCACGCCCAATGAACACCTGATGGTGAGCGCGCCGCTGCAAGGCGCGACCTATACCATCGAGGCCCTGCCGGCAGCGGGCGACCCGGCCACGCATCTTGGCATCGCGCCCGGCGCGCCGTGCCTGGTGCTGCATCGGCGCACGACGTCGGCCGGCCGGATCGCCTCGGTGGTCACGATGTGGCATCCGGGCCACCTGACCCGCTTCACGGGCAGCGTATAACGATTAATTATGCGAACAGACAATAAACCATGCCACACTCTGGCCAACTGGCGGACCAGCCATCACCTTCCCCGTCAGGTATGACCATGCCATCGCCAGCGGCCAACGCGCCCATCCCTGAAGCGCCCCTGCACGTACTGGTGCTCGACGACGATCCGCTGCTGCTGGACGTGATGCGGGAAATGCTCGCCGTATGCGGAGTGAGCAACATCGCGCTCGAAACGCAGGCATGCAGTGCGCTGCAGCGCCTCGACCAATCGATGCCAGATGTCGTGATCTGCGACCTGATGATGCCGGAAATGGATGGCATCGAGTTCCTCCAGGCTGCAGCGGCGCAAGGGTATCAGGGCAAGGTGATCCTGATGTCGGCGCTCGAAGACGGCGTGCGCGAAGCGGCTGGCGAACTGGCGCGTGCACTGGGGCTGCAAGTCGTCGGTTCATTTCGCAAGCCGCTCGAACAAAACCAGTTGCGCGCCGCGCTGGCCTGTTGAATTTTTGTACAACCGGCTAAACACTTTTCAAAAAAATGCGGTATTATTCGGCTCATTCCCCGCCTGACACCCTCTAGCCGTTCTTCCAATATTGAAATTCGCACACAGTGCCTCCACCATTGTGTAGTAACAATATTAAGCAACACAGGAAGATACCCGGTAGCCGGTCGAGACGTTCCGCATGTCCTGTCTCAAGGCGTTAATCACAGTTACTACCTCTTATCGAGGAAACCATGAGCGAAAACATCAAACACATCAGCGATGCATCCTTTGAATCCGACGTGCTCAAATCCGAGCTGCCGGTGCTGGTCGATTTCTGGGCCGAGTGGTGCGGTCCTTGCAAGATGATTGCCCCGATCCTCGAAGAAGTCGCCAAGGAATACGGCGGCAAGATCACGATCGCCAAGATGGACGTCGACGCGAACCAGGCTGTTCCAGCCCAGTTCGGCATCCGCGGCATCCCGACCCTGATCCTGTTCAAGAATGGCGAAGTCGCTGCGCAGAAAGTCGGCGCACTGGCAAAAGGCCAATTGACCGCATTCATCGACAGCAACATCTGATTCAGCTGATACAATAAGCGGCGACGACGCGCCCGCGTCATCGCCTCCCGGCCGGGAGGGCCCACGGCTCATTGCCACCTTCCCGCCTTGATTAACCCACGCAGTTCCCTCCCCTACCTTTTTTACCCGTCACGGGTTACCCAAACACATGCATTTATCTGAACTGAAGGCGATGCACGTTTCCGCGCTGCTGGAAATGGCAATCGGCCTCGATATCGACAACGCAGCCCGCCTGCGCAAACAGGAATTGATGTTCGCAATCCTGAAGAAGCGCGCAAAAGGCGGTGAGCAGATCTTCGGCGACGGCGCTCTGGAAGTGCTGCCGGACGGTTTCGGTTTCCTGCGCTCGCCTGATGCGAGCTATATGGCCTCGACCGACGACATTTATATCTCCCCGTCGCAGATCCGTCGTTTCAACTTGCATACGGGTGACTCGATCGAAGGCGAAGTGCGTACGCCAAAAGACGGCGAACGCTATTTCGCGCTGGTCAAGGTCGACAAGGTCAATGGCGAATCGCCGGAAGCCTCGAAGCACCGCATCCTGTTCGAGAACCTGACGCCGCTGCACCCGAACGAGCCGCTGCGTCTCGAGCGCGACATGAACGGCGCCGAAAACATCACCGGCCGCATCGTCGACCTGATTTCGCCGATCGGCAAGGGCCAGCGCGGCCTGCTGGTGGCGTCGCCGAAGTCCGGCAAATCGGTCATGCTGCAGCACATCGCGCATGCGATCACGGCCAATCACCCCGACGTCACGCTGATCGTTCTGCTGATCGACGAACGTCCGGAAGAAGTGACCGAGATGCAGCGTTCGGTGCGCGGCGAAGTCGTCGCCTCGACCTTCGACGAACCAGCAACCCGCCACGTGCAGGTTGCCGAGATGGTGCTGGAAAAAGCCAAGCGCCTGGTCGAAATGAAGAAGGACGTCGTGATCCTGCTGGACTCGATCACCCGCCTGGCGCGCGCCTACAACACCGTGATTCCTGCCTCGGGCAAGGTCCTGACCGGTGGTGTCGACGCCAACGCGCTGCAGCGTCCGAAGCGCTTCTTCGGCGCAGCCCGTAATATCGAAGAAGGCGGCTCGCTGACCATCATCGCGACCGCGCTGATCGAAACCGGTTCGCGCATGGATGACGTGATCTTTGAAGAATTCAAGGGCACGGGCAATATGGAAGTGCACCTCGAGCGCCGCCTGGCCGAAAAGCGTGTCTATCCGTCGATCAACCTGAACAAATCGGGCACCCGTCGCGAAGAACTGCTGATCAAGCCGGACCAGCTGCAGAAAATCTGGATCCTGCGCAAGCTCCTGTACTCGATGGACGAGATCGAAGCGATGGAGTTCATCCTCGACAAGATGCGCGCCACGAAGAACAATGTGGAGTTCTTCGACATGATGCGCCGCGGCGGCTAAGCCACTGCAACGCATCACGCGCAAAGGCAGCCTTCGGGCTGCCTTTTTTGTTGGGCATTGCCGGAAGCTGAAAACCTATTTATAATCGCCGGTTCTGCCCAACCCTGGCAAGTGATCGGCAATCGGGTCAAGAAGCGAGACGACCGACGAAGTGCTGTTTGGCTACCAACTCTATAGAAAGCAAGACCATGAAGACCGAAACTCACCCAGAATACCGCGACGTCGTGTTCCATGACGTGTCGTGCGACTTCAAGTTCATCACGCGCTCGACCATCAACACCCGCGACAAGATCGAACACGAAGGCAAAGAATACCCACTGGTCAAGATCGAGGTGTCGGCTGAATCGCACCCGTTCTTCACCGGCAAGCACAAGATCGTCGACACCGCCGGCCGCGTCGAGAAGTTCCGCCAGAAATTCGGCGCAGTTGGTTCGAAGACCTCGGTCGCCAACGGCTAATTGCCGATGTAATACCGTCAAAGCCTTCACCGGCTTTGGCCAGACAGCCGGCTTTGCCGGCTTCAAAAAAGAAGCCGCTTACCCGGCTTCTTTTTTTTCGCGGCTATACTACGCGCTCATTTCCGCCATCAGACTTATCGATGAAACCAGTCCGTCTTCCCGCCGCCGCCACCCTGGCACTGCCCCGCTGGGCCCTGCTTGCGCTGGGCCTGTTCTACATCCTGCCAGGCCTGATCGGCCGCGACCTGTGGAAGGAAGACGCCGCCAGCTTCGGCATCATGTGGACGATGGCGCATGGCACGCTGGCCGACTGGCTGTATCCGAACATTGCCGGGCTTGCCAGCGTCGATGAAGGACCGCTCGCATTCTGGCTCGGCGCCGTGTGCATCAAGCTGTTCGGCTGGCTGCTGGGCGACGTGCTGGCTGCACGTGTCTCGACCGTCGGCATCTTCGTGCTGGGCACGATGTCGCTCTGGTACACCGCCTTTCACCTGGGCCGCCGCGCCGAAGCGCAGCCGCTGCGCCTGGCCTTCGGCGGCCAGCCCGAACCGGACGACTATGGCCGCACGCTGGGCGATACCGCCGTCCTGATCTACCTCGGCAGCCTGGGCCTGCTGCTGCAAAGCCACCTGACGCTCGCAGCGACGCTCCAGGGCGCCCTGCTCGCCTTCTTCCTGTACCGCGCCGTGCGCTACGTCGAGCTCGCCGGCACGCGCAACGCGGTACTGGTGGGCATCGCCCTTGGCGCGCTGACGCTCACGCAAGGCTTCCTGCCGCCGCTGGTACTGCTCGTGGCACTGTTTGCCTGCACCCGCTACCTCGAGCTGCCCACGCCACGCGCGCTGCGCGACCTGGCCGTTGCCGCCGGTGTCGGCTTCGCCATCACGCTGATCTGGATTGTACCCGCCACGGTATTGCAACCCTACGGCCTGTCGCCCGTCGCTGACTGGCTCAACTGGAACGCGCACCAGATCGGCCTGCCCGGCTGGCCAGCGCTGAAAGCCTTCTTCCGGATCGGCATCTGGTTCTTCTGGCCAGCCTGGCCATTCGCGCTGTGGGCAGTCTGGGCCTGGCGCCGCCAGCAGATGCTGCACATCGTGCTGCCCGTGTTCTTCTTCCTGGCACTGGTGCTGCAACTGCTGGCCGACCCCGCGCCCGAAAACAGCGACTTCCTGAAAATGCTGCCGCCGCTGGCACTGATGGCCGCTTTTGGTCTGCCAACGATGAAGCGTGGCGCGATCAACGCCATCGACTGGTTCTCGGTGATGGTGCTGACGATGCTGAGCGCGATCATCTGGCTGTTCTGGATCGCCAAGCTGACCGGCTGGCCGGCGCAGCTGGCCAAGAACGCGCTCAAGCTGGTGCCGGGCTTCACGCCCGAAATCGGCGTGGTCACCTTCATCGTTGCGGCCGGCGCCAGCGTCGGCTGGATCATGCTGGTGCACTGGCGCCTGTCGCGCCAGCCGGCGGTGCTGTGGCGCGCCGTGGTGCTGTCCTCCGGCGGCCTGATCCTGCTGTGGGTGCTGTTGATGACGCTGTTCCTGCCCGACCTGAACTACGGCAAAAGCTACGCCGGCGTGGCCCAGCAGATCGCCGCCCGCCTGCCAGCGGATGCCAACTGCATCGCCACCAACGTCGGCGCCGCCCAGCGCGCCTCGCTGGCCTTCTACGGCCGCCTGCCATTCGTCACGCTGGCCGGCGGCAAGTGCGACTACGTGCTGCTGCAAGACAGCCTGCGCAACCGCCGCGACGCGACCCTGCTGCCCAAGTGGAACGTGCGCGACGCGGTGCCGCTGTGGGAAGGCCGGAGGGCATCGGACCGCGACGAACGCTTCCGGCTCTTCCGCCAGAAGCCCTGAGCACTTCCCCCACAAGCCGCACTTCTGTGCGGCTTGTTCGTTCTGGGCCAATGACTGGCTGAAATCCACCTGTGCGCGGCAAGTGTTGTCTTTATGAGAAGCTGGCTTCAACGAATGCGTGTTTGCGCGCAGTCAAACGTCAGCCTCTGAGCGCTCGTCACAATGATCAAGTCGATGACGATTCAAATAATAGTTGGCTGGATATTGCACCAGTTTTCTTGATCGGCGCGAACACGGACTGATGCAGGCAGCCAGGGAGAGCAGCATGAACAGCGTGACATTTTCTGAAATCGAGCGTATCGGGAAACGCCCTGGCTTCCTGCAGCGCATCGATACCTGGCGCCAGTCGCTGCCATGGGCGCTCACATTGCTGGCCGGGTTGCCGCTACTGGTACTGGCCCTGCACCTGATCGATCCCGGCACGCCGATGCCGTTCCTCGTGGTGCCCGCCGTGGTCGGCGGCCTGCTCCCCGTCTGCATGCTGGGCCCCGGCCGCTTTGAAATGCGCAGCCGCGTCGATGCTTGCCAGATGATTGACAGGCTCGACGAAGCGCTGGGGGCGCTTGGCTACCGGCGCACGGCCGCCGACAGCACCAGCATCCGCTACTTCCGCCCACGCCCCTGGCTGCGCGGGCAGGAAGGTGCGATCGATGTCGCAGTGCGCGAGCATGTGCTGGAGATCGTCGGACCGATGGGGAGCTTGCGGTTGTTGCAGCATCGGATGACTTGTTAGCCAGCGTGGCGCTTGCTGTTGGGGTGTCCATATGGCGGCCCTCACAGCGAATTTCGCAGCACACTGGCCAGCTGAGCAATCGATGTGCTAAGATGCCCGCCTGCGATTGGGCCTCTGTGGCGGAATTGGTAGACGCACTTGACTCAAAATCAAGCGCCGTAAGGCGTGCCGGTTCGATTCCGGCCGGAGGCACCACCTACTCGCATCATGCATTCGTATTACGTTAAAAACCCGTTATCTTCTCAGGAAGCGCGGGTTTTTTGCTATCCGGCCTCAGCATTATCATACGCACGCCGTTTAGGGCAGCCACCGGTAACCGAGTCGCAAATTTCCCCTGCGTGGCAAAACATTGGATGTCGGGTCAAAACGCTGGGTCAATAACTTCGGGATCAGGTCTGACATTTAGAGACGAACTCAACGTAGTCAAACCTACTCGTCTCTTAAAAACATTGTTTAGGGAGTCTAGGCTATACGGAATGCACTCATTCAGTTTTGTAGATATGGAAGAACGTCAAATTTAAACCGCGGACTCTGACTTGGCTCGTTCAAAAGTGAGTCTTTTTTCAAATGTCAGACCTGAAAATGATTTTTGTTGTCGGCTCTTAGCTTGACTGAGCGACAGCAGTGGGAATGCGCTTCTGCGCTCGAGCCCCAAACGAAGTTCGTTACCAAGACCGAAGCACTAGCTGTCGCGTGTTTAAGGGCTGCAAGACGACATGCGAACTGTGCACCGGACGGCCACCTTTACCGAGATTGAAGCGTTGATGAAAGTACAACGCCGCTACGTGCTTTGGCGCTGTGCACTTGTGGTCGGGACTGAAAGCGCACCACTATTCGTAACTCGTTACGAATAGTTGACCGGCAAGCCGATCACGCGACAGGCCGCAGCACAGCAACTTGAAAAAGTGCGCAGCGCTCTTTCCAAATCGCGATAAGGTTCTAACCCAGCCGCGAGATGACTAGGTTAGGATTGACTTCTTTTCCTGGCGCTACTAGCCCGAAATTGCTCTAGTCATGCCTCACATCCCTCAGAATCCGCACCAATTCTAGGTGCAGACGACCCCGCACATGACAGGTCCAAATGACCTGACCTGTTTTGGCAAACGCTTCCTCATAGGTCAACCTTACACCGCCTGTTCTGGGTGGCGTAGCGCTTACGCGCCATAGCTCAAAGACATCGCTGTCCTCAAAATAAGCTGACCAAGCACTCAATAAAAGTAATTTTTCGTACCCCAAACGTTCAATTTCTTGACGAAGTTATTTTTTTTAAATTACTATTAGTTACCTACCAAAAAGAAATATTTTCCTCGACGATCGGCCGGCGTCGCTGAGCGATTCTGGATATGAAAGTCCTAGATTGTTCTCTAAAGCGTTGGGGGTAATGTAGAACAACTTTAAGCTGCGGAGCGTCAAACCCTATAGAATGTAAATATTATTAAGATACAATAGTATCTTGATCCATTCAAATTAGAAAAGAAAATATCTTCGAGCGATGGCAAAAGTACAGAACCCCATTTTATTTTCTACTCATTTCGGATTAGAACCAAGTGCCCTAGAAACGGCGGGTTTAATCGATCCATTTCTGAACGTAGATACTCAACTCTTCATCGATCCAACATTATTGGAAAAGTCTTCGAACTCGATAATTAAAGATAAGGCCTTACCTAATTTTAGGAGACACTTCAGCGATTTTTTGCGATTGTTAGTTATTTCTGAGCAAGAAGGTGATGCTGCATGGAGGGCCGCGCAACGCTTACTAGACCTTAGCGAACCTGGCGACAATGGATTAGGATACGGAGGGAGTGGGAGATCGGGAAGCTCTAGACCAAACGAAATCAGAGACAAGATAGTCAGGACTGCGAAAGAGATTATTACGTTAGGAAGCAAAGATCCCGAAATGCTAGGCCTTATGGGTTTCTTCGAAGAAAACGTAGGACCGGATACCATTAGCGACTTTACGACCCGAGTAATTGCAGATCAACTTTCTGAGATCACAGAGATTTTTTGCTTAACTAATAACATTCCAACCAGTGACAAAAATGAAGAAAGTCAGTTTAGCCTTCCATCATTTGATATCGGTGGAGGAAAGAAAAAATATTTTTTACTGGTACCAAGTGACATAGTCCGCGAGTTACCAATCTCAAACGATCCATCTGAAATATACGCAGCAATTTCTTTCAATCAAAAGATACGTGATAAAGTAAATTCATTCCTAGCGCACCCCGAAAAAACAACGGCAGCGGAACGCAAGGAAGCAATTCGCCGAACCGCATTGGAGTCAGTCGATTTATTTAATTCATTTTTAAAGGCAATCAAGGACTACACGCAACCTTATGATCAAAAAGAAGATTCTCTCGGATATCAAAAGCTAAAAGAAGTCCTTCAGTCAGACCTTGATTCATTCAAAATAGGGACAAAGTTCGACTTTTCAGAGGGACCTGAAAAAATCGTCGAACTGGTACATGAAACTATAGGATATTTCAAACATCACGTCGAAAATGGAAATTTATGGGAAGCGCTATGGGAAAATGGGAAACCCAAGAGAGAGAGAGCTTCTCAATTGATCTACTTTGCGATTGCCGACTGTTTTTGCAAGGCGAATAATATTGACATTTCTCCTGAAGCCAATATGGGAGGAGGCCCTATCGATTTCAAATTCAGCAAAGGATATGATGCCAGAGTTCTTGTCGAAATTAAGCGATCAAATGGCACAGTCAAGCATGGATACGAAAAACAACTTGAATTTTATAAGAAAGCAGCAAAAACATTTTTCGGAATTTTTGTGATAATTGATTACGGCGACTTGGGAAATAAATTACTTGCAATTGAAAAAATACGTGCAGACCGTATTGAATCTGGAGAGATCGCTTCCGCTATTGTCGTGATTGATGCCACTCCAAAAAAATCTGCAAGCAAGCGAGAATAGCGGTCAAATTCACTTATTAATACAACATTAAAATATAATGGCTAGTCAAACTGTTGGTCAATTTGCCACCGAACTGAAAATTCCGGCAGACCTGCTTATTACGCAGTTGCGCGCTGCAGGCGTACTGAAGGACAGCATAGCTGATTCGTTATCGCATGACGATAAGAACAAGTTGTTATACCATCTTCGCCAAACCCATGGTGCTGCTTTGGATAAGAAGAAGATCCAAGTCTCGCGAAAAGAGACCAACGAGGTTAAGCAGAGGGATGCAAATGGAAAAGCGAGAACAATCCAAGTTGAAGTTCATAAGAAAAGAACCTTCGTTCCGAGAGAGGCACTAGTTAAAGCTGAGACAATTGTTCCGACCGTTACCGACGTCTCTATCGCCAGCCTGACGCCAGGAACCGAATTCTCAACAGAAAAAACGATTCGATGGAGCAAGGTTGAATCAATTGAAATAGGAAATTTTAAAGCGATTGACAAATTAACATTGCCGCTATCTGATGTCACCATTATGGTCGGACCAAATGGGTCTGGAAAGTCATCAGTGTTGCAAGCAATTCATTGGGCTGCTCGGGCCGCCAGTTATATTGCGCCTCAAAAGCAAACTGAGGTGGTGTCATTTGAGCGACTGGATTACCTACCATCTAGCGAACCACTTATGACAGCACACAAACAAGAACTATCGAGCGATGGCGCAGAACCTACAACAGTCGTAATAAGGCACGTAGCCGCAGCAGGTGCAGTTGGGCAAGCTGCACATATTCGCATCCGGGCTGCTCGCAATCGTGGTGCTATTTCTGTTCAAATTGACGGTGGCAGCGCTGTTACTCCTTTTAAACAGAGAGAAAAGCTTATTACGGCCTATATTCCAGGCTTAGCAGGCCTTGCAGAGAAGGAGGCTTTGCTGGTTCGCCCTCTACTTCGGCGACAGGCATCAGGCGGGGATGCAGGGGGTGTGCTCAGAAATGTGCTTTTCAATATTGGAAGTCGACAGGATGGTGAGGATACCAATCTTGAAGCACTACTTCGTCTCGATAGGCTTAATGAACTTCTTAAGAGCGTCCACCCTAATGTTCACGTTGAAGTTGCATTCAACGATAGGGAAGACATCAATATACAGGCGAGTTTTGATGATGAACGGCTTAGTGGGGCTTGGCGACCGCTGGAGATGGCTGCAACTGGCGTCTTACAAGTGATTCAAATTTTTGCTTATCTTATACTTTTCCGACCTAAATTGTTGCTAGTGGATGAACCAGATGCTCATTTACATCCTGACAAGCAAGAAAGACTTATCGAGGCTCTTGAAGCTGCTGCTTCAGAATTTGATACCCAGATAATTTTGACAACACATAGCCCTCATATTGTTCGAGCTGCATCACCTAATGCTAATTTAGTTTGGATTAAGGAAGGGGCGGTAGTTGAGGAAGATAGTTCCTCCATACGTTCGCTGCTTGGATGGGGAGGATTAGATAAGAAAGTTCTCTTCTTTGTCGAGGATGAGCACGACCAGCATACGCGTGCCCTGCTTCGCCAGTGGCCCAAACTGCAACGGCAAGTTTCTATCTGTCGTTGTTATGGTGTCGATAACCTGCCGCGAAAAGCACTACTTACAGGATTTCTTGACGACAATTCCTTCGGTGTTAAGGTACTAATTCACAGAGACGGCGATTTTATGACGGCCGTTGAAAAGCGCAAGTGGGCTGAGCGATACAAACATGATGGGGTTGAAGTCTGGATTACTGAAAATGCTGATGTTGAGAGCTATTTTTGCCAGCCAAATTATTTAAGTGCTCTTTACGGAATTTCAGAGGCACAGGCTGAAGATATGATTCAAGAGGCAATCAATTTATGTGATGGTGCAAAGAAAAAATTCTGGGAAAAACGAAAAGTAAATCTTCGAGTTCTTAACGAAGATGGGGGTTCTCCAGCGTCAAGTGAGCTTTGGGAACAGGGTCAAGGTACGATTGCTACAGTGCATGGAAAAGCTCTTATAGGGCACCTAAAAAACGTATTAAAAAAAGCTGGACTGAACGAAAAAAAACTTGACAGGCTAACAATTCCAAACGGGGTTGAGCTAGCCACCGAACTAAGGGTTTTATTGGAATCAATGATCAATTTACAGTAGATCACGACACTTAGTTGCCAGCAGTCCGAATCAGAGAACAATGGTGGATGACGACCATTGCTCTGTTGCGAAGAAATTAGGCGCGAGCGAAAAAGCAGGCCGTGCAACTCGCTCAAAGGGTGTTCTGATAAAGCTGCAATAATGCTGCCGAGTAAGCTAGCATTTGTAATTCAATATCATAAAAGGGAGTTACGTATCTGGTTGCATTAAAACAACAGAAAAATATTTCGAACGTGCGCTCAAACTTAGGTACCGAACTGCAGATAGTTATAGATACGGAATCATCTTTTCATCCATAAGTGCATCCATAACTATCCAGAAATCGACAGCCCTCAGTAACTATGCGGGTTTCAAAAGATTTCGCATTCAGGCTGGAGCACCACCTACCTAGCCCACGTATTCGTATCACGCAAAAAACCCGCTGTCTACGCAGAAACGCGGGTTTTCGCTATCTGCCGTCTGGCCCCTCGGGCATCGCCACCCCAGCCCCCCTAACCGGCAACCGAATCGCAAACGTCGCCCCCCGTCCCCTTCCCTCACTACTGACACTGAGCGTCCCCTCATGCAGCTCCACAATCCGCCGCGCGATATACAGGCCCAGTCCCAGTCCGGTCGCATTGTCATGCTGCTGCAGCTTGAACGCGCCAAACACATGCGGCAGATCGTCCGCCTCGATCCCCTGCCCTGAATCCGCGATATCGATCTCGACCCATCCCCCGCTGCGGCGGATACCAATGCGAATCACCCCACCAACCGGCGTAAACTTGACCGCATTGAACAGCAGATTCCAGCACACCTGCTGCAGCCGCTGCCCATCGGCCTCGAAGCGGATATCGGCGCCGTAATCGGCTGGCGTCACCTGCATCAGGATCTGCTTGGCATGCGCGTGCGGCTCCACCGTGGCGATGGCGTCGCGCAGCACCTGCCCCAGCACGATCGGCTTGCGCACGATGGACATCTGCCCGGTCAGCGTGCGCGCAGCGTCGATCAGGTCGTCGACCATGCCGGCCTCCTGGCGCACGTGCACGCGCATGGATTCCAGGCCGCTAACGGCCTTCTCTGGCAAATCGGGAATCGTGCGCAGCATCAGCTCGATGCGCATCGACAGCGCTGACAGCGGCGTGCGCATCTCGTGCGAGACGGTTGCCAGGAACAGCTCGCGCGTGCGGTTCACGCGCGTCAGGTCGTCGATGGTTTCGCGCTGCCGGTCGAGCGTGCCCGAGAGCGTAAGCAGCAGGGTTTCGTAGGTGGCCATGCGCTGCGCCGATACCGGCGCGTCAAGGCGCACCTCGCTCCACAGCAGATGGCCCGACACGCCGATCTGCCGGCCGATGCGCTCGCAGGCCAGCGGTGAGCTGAAATCGGCAAAGCGCCAGCCGAACACCAGCACGCCATACACGTTACCGTGCAAGAGCAGCGGCAACGCGCGCACGCAGAAGCCTTCGCTGAATTCGCTGGCCGCTGGCGTGCCCTGCTGGCAGACGTCGCGCGCCAGGCTGCGCTCGAGCGCCGTGCCGGGGCCATCCTCGGCCCACAGCGTCGACTGCTCGGCGAGGAAGGTCGACATGCGCGACGCGGTCAGCGGCCCGATGCGGCGCACGCCGGCCGCGTCGTAGACGGATGTCACCAGCCCGGTCGCCTCGGTGTACTGGCGCAGCGGCGCGCGCCAGTCGTCCCAGTCGATGGGCGGCTTGTCGGGCAGGTCGACGGTAATCACCGGTCGGTTTCGACCGGCTGGTGCGTCGACTCGGGCAAGGGCTCGCCATTGGCGACGGCTTCCTCGATCATCGGACTCTGGCGCGATGGCGAACGCGACAGCAGACCGTAATACGACGAGAACGGCAGTTGCGGGACGGCCTGGGTATTGCTGTCGCTATCGTCCTTCAGGATCAGGCCGCCCACGTCGATCGTGTACTCGCGCGTCACTTGCAGGTTGCGGCTGCCGCGCACTTTCGGCACGGCCAGCGCGCGGCGCAGCACGGTAGAGATTTCGACGTAATTGAGCAGGATAATGTTGTCGACCAAGTGCGAGCCCTTGAGCTCTTCGCTGATCTGCGATACACCCAGCAGCTCGGGGCTTTCGTAGTTGAACAGCGTCGTGGCCAGCCGGTTCTTGAAGAAGCTCGCCAGCGCGTACAGGTAATCGGCCACTTCGCTGCGGCTGGTCATTTCATACACGGCGATCGAATCGAACACCACGCAGTCGATGCCTTCCTTTTCCACCAGCTTGATGATGCGGTCGAAGTGCACGTCCAGCTCGAGTTCGAGTGGCGACTCGTAATGGATGAACAGGTCGCCCGCATCGACCAGCGCCTGCAGATCAAAGCCCAGGGGCTTGGCGTTGCGCATCAACTGGCGTGCGTGTTCGTCCAGGCTCACCAAGAGCGCCTTGTGGCCGTTCTTGATCGCGTCGCTCAGGAACTGCACGCTGAGCACTGTCTTGCCGGTGCCGGAAATGCCGCTGACCAGCGTCACCGAGCCTTTGTAGATGCCGCCGTCCATCATCTTGTCGATGGCGGGTGAGCCGGTCGACAGGCGTTCTTCCGACGTCGGCTGGTCGGGCGACATGACCGGGCGCGACTGGGCGCGGCGGTACACGTGCACGCCCTGATGCGCCTCGATGCGCATGGTGTGGCTGCCGCCGATGAAATCCTGGCCGCGTGACTTGGCCACCGTCAGGCGGCGATGCACGCGGCGGCGCGATTCCTCGAACGTCAGCGAGATGATGGTGTCGAACACGAAGCGCTCGTGCGCCAGCACGCCGCCGAGCGACGCATCCTTTTCGGCCGTGACCATCGTCGTCACGCCCAGGCGCGTGAGCCCCTCGATCAGCAGGTGCACGTCTTCGCGGAACGGGATGTCGTTGCCTTCGGCGTACAGGCGTAGTGGCGTCAGGCCGTCGATCAGCAGGCGCTTGGCGCCCATCGCCGTCAGTGCGGCCGAAAACGCGCCGTCGCTGCTGCGAAATTCGCTCATCAGCACGGCCGGGCTGGTCTGGATGATCTTGATGCGGCCCTGGTCGATCATGCCCTGCAGGTCCCAGTCGAAGCCGGCGGCGTCGCGCAGCAGCTTGGCCGGGTCGAGCTCGAACGAGACGATGGCGCCCGGCTCGTCGAAATCGACGGCGCCGCGGTAAATGAAGCCCAGGCCCAGCGTCGTCTTGCCCGCACCGGGCGGCCCTTCGACGAGCAGGTTGTTATTGCGTGGGATGCCACCGTGCAGGATCTCGTCCAGCCCCACAATCCCCGTCCTCACCAACGCGCTCATGAACTCACCTTTTTTGCAGAATGAACCAGCTTATCATGTGTGCATGTTACGCTCCAGAGACAGTCGCATGCGGCCGGTTCTTGACCGTGGCAAGAGCATGATCTATCGTGTTCAATGATTCTGTAGAACAATCCTGCCGGTGCTCTTCATTGCCCCTGCGCCGGTCGTCACCTCCGTGTTTCTTGTACGTTCTCTTGCTATGCAAAGGCTACCGCCCGCATCCATGGAACCACAGCACACTCCCCCCAGCGACCCGGTCCGGCAACTCGTCGATGACGCATTGCAGGCCGCCGCGCACGAAACCTCGGCCGGCCAGCCGGCGCAGGCCGAGGCGCTGTACCGCGCCGTGCTCGACCTCGCCCCCGGCCATGCCGAAGCCCATTTTGGCCTGGGCCTGCTGGCGCGCCAGGCCGGCGACCTGGCCGCCGCGATCCCGCACCTGACCCAGGCCCTGCAGGGCGCTACGGACGAAGACCGCTACTGGCTCGCCTACATCGAAGCGCTGATCGCCGCGCGCCAGTTCGCCACGGCGACCGACTTGATTGCACTCGGTCGCAGCCACGGTCTGGCCGGGCCGGAAGTCGATGCGTTCGAACAGCAACTGGCGACGACCGGCACGCCAGACCCCGAAACCATCGCCGCCGCCACTGCGCTGTTCGCATCCGGGCGCCTGGACGAAGCGGGCTATGCGGCGCAGTTTTTAACCGGGCAGTTTCCACAGCATCCGTTCGGCTACAAGCTGCTGGGCGGCATCCATCATCTGCAGGGCAATCTGCAGCAGGCGCTCGAGTCGATGCAGGTGGCCGTGCAGTACGCGCCGGACGATGCCGAGGCGCTGAGCAACCTGGGCTTGCTGCTGCGGAGCGCAGGCCGGCTGGCCGACGCGCAGGCCGTGCTCGAACGCGCCGTCGCGCTGCGGGCCGACGATGCCAACGCCCACAACCACATGGCGCTCACGCTGCTCGACGCCGGGCGCCTCAACGAAGCGCATGCCAGCGCCAGCACCGCGCTCGCGCTCGATCCGGCGCATGCGCAGGCCGGCAATACGCTCGCGATGATCCTGCAGCATCAAAGCCGCGCGCTCGAGGCGGTCGAGGCCTACCGCGGCGTGCTGGCGCGCGATCCGCATAACACCGATGCGCACAGCAATATGCTGTTCTGCATGAGCCAGGTGAGCAGCATCGGTCCCGATGCGCTGTTCGCCGCGCACCGCGCGTTCGGGCAGCAGCTCGAAGCGCGCATCGGGGCGCCGCGTGCCGCCTGGGACAACACGCCGGACCCCGAGCGCACGCTGCGCGTCGGCCTTGTCTCGGCCGACCTGCGCAACCACGCGGTGGCCGCGTTCATCGAACCGCTGCTGGCGCGCCTGGCGGGCCGGCCCGGCCTGGCGCTCTACGCCTATTACAACTATCCGGTGCACGATGCGGTCACCGCGCGCCTGCGCGGTCACATGGCGCAGTGGCGCGACGTGGCCGGCCTGGATGACAGCGCGCTGGACGCTCAGATCGTCGCCGACGGCATCGACATCCTGATCGACCTGGCCGGCCACACTGCCCACAACCGGCTGCCCGTGTTCGCGCGCAAGCCGGCGCCGCTGCAGGCGACCTGGATCGGCTACCCGGGCACCACGGGCCTGGCAGCGATGGATTACTACCTGACCGACCGCTTCATCCTGCCGGCCGGCCAGTACGACCACCTGTTCACCGAAAAACTTCTTCGCTTGCCGGTCTCGGCGCCGTTCCAGCCGGCCGCCGACGCGCCCGATGTCGTCGCGCCCCCGGCGCTGGTCTATGGGTACGTCACGTTCGGCAGCTTCAATCGCCTCAGCAAGATCAGCCGCGACGTGGTCGCCGCCTGGGCCGGCCTGCTGCGCGCCGTGCCCACTGCGCGACTGCTCGTGGCCGGCCTGCCCGATCACGGCCACGAGAGCCTGCTGCCGTGGTTCGGCGAAGAAGGCATCGCGCCGGAGCGCCTGCGCTTTCATGGCCGCACCGGCATGCACGACTATCTGGCCCTGCACAACGAGGTCGACATCTGCCTCGACACCTTCCCGTACTCGGGCGGCACGACGACGCTGCACGCGATGTGGATGGGCGTGCCCACGCTCACGCTCGCGGGCGAGACCGCCGCCGGCCGCCAGACGGCCTGCATCCTCGAACACAATGCGCTGCCGCAGTTCATCGCGCACGACGCCGCCGACTTTGCCGCAAAGGGCGCGGCCGCGTGCAGCGACCTGCCCGCACTGGCCGCGCTGCGCGCCGGCATGCGCGACCGCTTCCCGCCCACCACGTCCGGCCCCATGAACCGGATCGCCGACAGCGTCGAGCACGCGCTGCGGCTGATCTGGCGGCGCTGGTGCGCAGGCGAGCCGGCCACCAGTTTCGACGTGCCGATGCCGCCGAAGCGCAAGCCGCAGCACGAGCCACACCAAACGCTGCCTCAGCAACCAGCTAATGTGCCGGCGCCGGCCACAACCCCGCTCCGCGTCACCCAGCCGCACCTGCCGCCGCTGCACGATTTCATTCCCTACCTCGAGCAGATCTGGGAGAGCAAATTCCTGACCAACGGCGGCCAGTTCCACCAGCAGCTCGAGGCGGCGCTGTGCGATTACCTGGGCGTCGCGCATATCTCGCTGTTTGCCAATGGCACGCTGGCCCTGATGACGGCCTTGCAGGCGCTGGGCATCGAGGGCGAGGTGATCACCACGCCGTATTCGTTCGTCGCCACCAGCCACGCGTTGCTGTGGAATGGCCTGCAGCCGGTCTTCGCCGACATCGATCCGCTCACGTTCAACCTCGATCCGGCCCGCATCGAAGCGGCGATCACGCCGCACACCACGGCCATCATGCCGGTGCACTGCTACGGCATCCCGTGCGACGTGGCGGCCATCGGGCGCATCGCCCGCAAGCATGGGCTGAAGGTCATCTACGACGCGGCCCATGCCTTTGGCGTGCGCCAGGACGGCGCCAGCATCCTGCGCCACGGCGACCTGTCGGTGCTGAGTTTTCATGCGACCAAGGTATTCAATACCTTTGAAGGCGGCGCGATCATCTGCGACGACGCCGCCACCAAGCGCCACATCGATCTACTCAGGAATTTCGGCATTCAGGACGAGCAGACGGTCGTTGCGGCCGGCATCAATGGCAAGATGAACGAGGTCAGCGCCGCCTTCGGCCTGCTGCAACTGCGCGGCATCGACGCCGTGCTCGCAGGGCGCCGCCAGATTGCCGCGCACTACCGGCGCCTACTGGCGGACATTCCCGGCATCGATGCGATGCCCGACCTCGGCGACGACGCCAACAACAGCTACTTCGCGGTGCTGGTGCGCGACACCTATCCCCTCAGCCGCGATGCGCTGCACCAGAAACTGCACGACGCGGGCATCCACGCGCGCCGGTATTTCTACCCCCTGATCAGCCACTTCCCGATGTACAGCGCCATGCCGTCGGCAGCGCCTGCGAACCTGCCCCACGCCAACGTGATCGCGAATCAGGTCATCTGCCTTCCCATCTATCCGGCCCTCGCCGCGCAGGACGTCGAGCGCATCGTCGGCCTGATCGCGTCATCCTGACGAACCACAGGACACACCATGACCATCCAGCCGTTTCGCCATGCGACGCTTGCCGACTTCAACACGCTCGCCAGCCACGCCGCTACCGCCTTCGACGACCTGCATGCATTCGACGAGGTCTACTTCCTGGGCGACCATACCGGCAGCTTTGCGCTGCGCGCCAACACCATCGCCAGGTCCCTGCCCAACTTTGCCGGCATCGCCGTGTTCTCGGTCTCGCCCGAAAAACGCACCCGCATCGCGCAGCAATTGCCGCTGCGGGTCAACTGGGGGTTCATCGAGATCGCCGACCTGGTGGCGCGCGCGGCCGGCAAACGCATCGTCGTCATCGATTTCAACGACAACCTCGCCGGCAAGCAGGTCGCCGCGAAGGTCGCAGCGCAGGGCGTGCCGGTGCGCGACTGCCTGTATGCGATGCATCAGCTGGATAACGTCCACACCTACCAGACCGTGCGCCAGGAGCGCGAGCACGTGGTGGCCAACCTGGCCCAGTTCAGCGCGCTGGCGGGGCGCTTCAGCGACGACTGGTCGCGCACCACGCTGCTGGCGCGCCTGCGCGCGTTCCTGACGCTGGATCGCCACCCACTGATCGAAGTGGCCTTCCCGCTCGGTGAATTCATGAACAGCTTTTCCACCCGGGCCGGACTGAAGGTCGGCACGGACGACATTTTTATCGACGCCGGGGCGGCGCACGGCGACACGGTGGCCCACTTCTTCCATATCGCGCGTGGCCGGTACCGCGCAGTGCATGCGTTCGAGCCAGATGCAACCAACTTCGCAGCGCTGCGCAACCTGGCTGCGCACCTGCCTGACGTGCACCCGTATTTCGCCGGCCTGGGCGCAGAAGATGGCGAGGTCGATTTCTACGAAAACCCGGACAACCGTTTCGGCAGCAACTTCGCTGGCGGGGGCGTCAAGACCACGATGAAGATCATGACCGTCGACAGCGTCGTCGATGAAGCCACGGTCATGAAGATCGATGTCGAAGGCTGGGAGGCGCAAGTGCTCAAGGGCGGCGCGCGCACGATCGCCACCTGCAAGCCGGACATGACCATCTCGGCCTACCACTATGCGAAGGACATCCCGGAACTGCTGGCCACGATGGACGACATCACCCGCTACCAGCACGTGGCGCTGCGCCACTACTCATCGAGCCTGTACGACACGCAGCTGCTGTTCTCGAACCGCCAGGATTTCAGTTAGGCGCCGATGATGACGATCGGCTGGGCATGGGTCGCGTGGATGAAGGTCCTGGCGGCGATGTCCTGCTCGATGCGCCCCGCCTTGTCGACGATGGACAGCTTGCCGATCTGGCGCCCATGCCCGACGATCACGCCCAGGCCGAGCGTGACCTGGGCGCCGACGCGCGCACCGCGGCCGACCACCACGCCCTCGTCGATCCAGACCGAGTGGCCGACCGTGACGCCGCTGCCGACGATGGCGCCGGCGCCGATCACGGTGTTGAAACCAATCCGGCTGCCATGCTGGATGATCGCGCCGGCGCCGATCCAGCAGTTGTCGTCCATGCGCACGCCAGCGGCCACCAGGGCGCCCGGTTCAACCAGCGCCGGCATGGCGATGCCGCGCAGGCGCAGGCTTGCCATCAGGTCCAGGCGCATGCCGTTCAGGAAGCGCGCGTCGAGTGCGACGAAAGCGCTAGCGCCTTCGCCGTCGAGGCCATCGAGACCGTCCAGCGCTGCCGCCAGCGCCGCCTGGCCGGCAGTCGGGTCCAGTTCCAGCGGCCGCAGCTCCAGCACGGCGGCTGGCGCAACAGAGCGCCACGCCGCCAGTGCGCGCGCCAGTTCCGGCCCGTGACCGATCACGTGCTTACAAGGCAAAGTTCCCCTCCATCAGGTCCAGGTACCAGAACTCCAGGCTGGCGTTGATGTATTCGTAATCGCCCAGATGGGGCGAGCGCGCCCCCGGGTGCAGCGTGCGCTGGATCTGTTCCATCACCTCGATATCTTCGCGCATGACGACATCGGCGCCCATCATGTGCGCATGGAGCACCGCGGCCGACGACGCGTACGGCTGCTTCTTCTTCGCTGTCAGGTAGTACACCACCAGGTCGGTACGCCCGGCCGCCACCGGGATGTGGTGCTCGATGATGAAGGCATGGCCGCCATTGGCCGACGCGATGTGCAGGTTCGGGAACGCCAGCCAGTTGTAGTACCAGTCCTGGTCGCGGTAACGCTCGACGTGGGCGTGGTACGGCTCGTCCGGGGGTGCCGCCATCGGCGCATCGCGCCCGCCGCCGCTGAAGCTGCGCATCAGGCCCAATGCGCGGTTGCGGTCGGCGATGCCAGCCTGCTGCAGGCGGCGCAGGCCCGCCACGCCCTCTTCGCTGATGCTGGCCTCGAACTTGACGTCCTGGTACAGCGAGCGCGCATGCAGGTAGCGCGGGTGGTGGCCGTCGCGCAGGTTTTCGTAGGCCAGCTTCCAGTTGAAGTGGCCCTCGTAGGTCGTCATGATCACTTCGCTGTCGTAGGCCAGCGACGACGCCGTGAGCGACGCGAGCATGGCCGCGCCGAACTGCTGCCTGATCGGCAGGGGCGTTTCGGCCAGGCACACGAACACTAGGTTGCCGACGACTTCCAGCGCAAAGCGGCGCAGATGGATGCAGGCCCGCTCTTCTGGCGCGAAGCGGTACAGCGCGGCCTCGTGCGGGATGCGCGTGGCGCCCTCGCGGTCGAAACTCCAGCCGTGGTAGCCGCAAAACAGCGGCCGCACGCCATGCGGCGCGACCTGGATCGGATTTTGCCGGTGCGGGCAGATGTTTTCGAATGCGCGCAGTTCGCCATGAAAGTTCTGGACCACGACCGGGATGCCAAACAGCGTGCGCGTGATGAAGGCGTTGTGCTTGTCCAGCATGACCCTCAGGCCCACGAACTGCCACAACGGTTTGAACAGCAGTTCGCGCTCACGCGCGAACCAGGCCTCGTCGATGTACGCCTGCGGGGGCATGCGTGAGCGCATTATCTGAACCTGAAGATCTTGGCCGGGTTGCCGATCATCGTCACGCCCGGCGGCACGTCGGCCATGACGGCGGCGCCGGCGCCAATGACGGCGCCATCGCCCACCTTCACGCGCGGCAGGATGGTCGCGTGCGGGTGGATGATCACGTCGCTGCCGATCCGCGCCCCGCCGCCCACGAACACGAAACTGCCGATCGTCGTGTAGTCGCCGATCTGCACGTCGTAGCCGATCACGCTGGTGGACTGGACGAACACGAAATCGCCCAGGCGCGTGTCCACGCCCATGCGCACCTCGGGTTCGAACAGGCAGCCGGCGCCCATCTCGACACCGATCGCCTTGTGCAGGCCGGTACGCAGGCTCATGAAGGTCGCGCCCTGCGCCAGCAGCGGCGCAGCGAAACGGCGGCGCTGCGCCGGCTGGCCCAGCGCGCACAGGAATTCTTCGTGCGGGCTCGCGCGCCAGGTCAGCGGGTCGCCCAGCACCGGCAGCGGCGTGTCGGCCGCCAGGTCGCTGCGGTTGTCGAGAAAGCCGATGACGGCCCAGTCAACGCCATTGGCGACGTCGCTTTGCATGATGTTGTAGACGCTGCGCCCAAAGCCGCCGGCGCTGATGATCAATGCGTCCTTCAGGCGCGGCGTCACGTCCATGGAATGCCTCCGTCCAGGTGCAGCTGCGTGCCCGTCACCTTGCGGCTGATATCGGCCAGCAGGTAGATGGCGGCGTAGGCAACGTCTTCGGGCTTGCCCAGGCCCAGCGGGTACATTTTCGCCTTGTCGTCGAGCCAGGCGCGGTCGTCGTTGACCAGCGGCGTATCGACCAGGCCCGGCGCGATGGCGTTGGCGCGCATGGCGCGCGGTGCGATTTCCAGGGCCAGCGGCCGGATCATGCCTTCGAGCGCCGCCTTGGACGCCGAATACGGGCCCACACCGACGGTGCCGGTGTGCGCCGCAATCGACGACATGAACACCAGCGAGGCGCCGTTGCGCAGCGTCTTTTTGGCCAGCAGCTGCTGGGTGAGCATCAGCGGTGCCAGGAAGTTCGCATCGAGCACCGTCTGCATGAAGCTCTGGCGCAGCATGCGCAGTGGCGTCACGCCATGCACGCCGGCCGCGTGCACCACGCCATCGAGCTCGCCGCACGCGGCCACCAGCCGCGCCATCTGCGGCGGATCGGTCAGGTCGGCCACGCAGGCCACGTGCTTGAGCCACACGTCGAGCCCCGCGTCGAGCAAGGCAAGCGTATCGCCAAGTCGCGCCGCATCGCGACCGTTGATGACGACGCGCGCGCCGGCGCGGGCGCATTCGACGGCGACGGCGCGCCCGATGCCGCTCGACGCGCCGGTGACCAGCACGGTCTTGCCGTGCAGGTGGAATGGATGCTGGAACAGGGCGTCGTCGTTCATCGCACGTGCAGGGTCAGGCCCGAATCGATGACCAGGGAAGTTCGTGATACCCAGCGGCTGGCCGGCGCCAGCAGCCAGGCGATGGCGCCGGCCACGTCGTCCGGTTCGATCATGCCCAGTGGCGCAAGGGCTGCCTTGTCGCCCGTGCTCATCACGTTTTGCAGGCCGTCGAGCATCGGCGTGGCGACGTAGCCGGGCGAGACGCAGTTGGCGCGCACGCCCTGCTTCGCGTGTTCGACCGCGATGGTGCGCACGGTGGCGGTCAGCGCCGCCTTGGCGCCGGAATAGATGCCGGTGGCGTGCGGCGCGACGTGTTCGGCCACCGCCGTCACGTACACGAGCGACGCATTGGCCGCGACCTTGCGCCTGGCCAGCAAGGCTTGCGTGAGCAGTACGGGCGCGTCGTAGTTCACGGCAAACAGCTGGTCGAGATGGCGCTGGGTCACCATGCGCATCGGCGCGAGCTGCGCGGCGCCGGCGCTGAACACGCAGCCGTCCAGGCTGGGCGCAGCATCGACGAGCGCCTGGCGCGCGGCCGGATCGGTCAGGTCGCCGATGATGGCCTGGTGGTCTGCGCCGGCCAGGCCAGCCACGACGCGTGCCAGGCGCTCGTGATCGCGGCCGCAGGCGAGAATGCGCGCGCCCATGGCTGCGCACAGGCGGGCCGTGGCTTCGCCGATGCCCGACGACGCGCCGGTGATCAGGATTGTCCGGCCCGCGAGGCTGAACGGCGATGCATTCATGATCGGCTCATGATTCGGCTCATGACTCGACCAGCGCCGGGAACACCGCGCGGTCGATGTCGACGATGCAGCTGCCCCACGACAGGCCGATGCCAAAGCCCGACATCAAGACCTTGTGCTTGCCGCCCTGCAGGGCCTCGCGCAGGCGCGCCGTCATCGTCACGGGGATCGAGGCCCCGCTGGTATTGCCGAAGTCGTGCAGCGTCGACGGCACCTTCTCGACCGGCAGGCCAAGCTTCTTGCGGATGGTGTCGTTGATCATCCGGTTCGCCTGGTGGAAGACGAAGTAGTCGATAGCGTCGATCGGGCATTCGGCATACGCCAGCAGATCGCGCACGGCGGGCGGCACGCGCTGCGTCGAGAAGCTCAGCACCGCCGGGCCGTCGAGCACCAGCGCGGCCGGACTGCGCAGGATTCCGTCCTCGTCCTTGTACGGCAGCAGATGCTGCGGGCCGATCGGCTCGCGATGCCCGCCCGCCGGCAGCATGATGGCGCGGTAGCCGCTGCCGTCGCTATTGAGGTCAAAGTACATTGGCGGCGCCGCCGGATCGTATTCGAGCGCGGTGGCCGTGCCCGCATCGGAGAACAGCGGCTCGACCACGGTGGCAGCCTTGTCGCCCACCAGCAGCAGCGCCTTCTTGATGCCGCCCGAGGCCATCATCGCGCCCAGCACGTGCAGGCCGAAGGCATAGGCCGAACAACCCAGGTTGATGTCGAAGGCGATCGTGCCGGGCTTGAGGCCCAGGCGGTCCTGCAGGATGATCGCAGTAGCGGGGATCAGGTAGTCGGGCGACTGGGTGATGACGATCAGCGCGTCGATCTCGTCCTTGTTCCACTGCAGCTCAACCAGCAGGCGCTCGCTGGCGTCGAACGCCAGGTCGGAGAAGGTTTGCCATTCGGGGCAGATGCGGCGCGTCTCGATGCCGATATTGCGCACCACGCGTTCGCGCGCGCTCTTGATCTGCGGCGGGCAGTCGTGCAGGTTGGACAGGACACGCCGTGGCACGCAGGACGCCATGCCGGCGTAACGGACATTGCGGATGGTCGCCTGGGCCATGGTGTCAGGCGATCAGTTTGTAGACGTCGCTCACGAGCTGGCACTCGACCAGATCCTTACCGGTGATCGCCTTGTCGTACTCCATGTCGAACATGATGATTACGCCCAGCGCCGCCAGCGAATCCCATTCGGGCAGTGCCTTGAGATTGGTGTCGCCGGTGAGGTCCACGGCGTCCTGGAAGTCGACCGCGCTCTTGAATTTTTCGACGAATTGCTGGAGTGTGTCCATTGCATCCTCGTGAAATCGTGTACTTGCGAAAAGTAGTAGTAACGCTGTTGCACAAGACAAGTTCGCTGATTGACGACAATCATGAATCACTATAAGTCAAACCAACGGCTCTGTCACCGTGCACTGGCACGCCGTTCGTAGCGCCGCTCGATGGCGCTTGCCGTGCCGTCGCGCTCGATCGTTTCAAACTCCGCATTCAAGCGCTTGACCAGCGCGTCGGGCACGGCCCGGTTGCAGGCCAGGTAGACGGCGACCCGGTTGAACACGAACACCGGCACGATCTGCTTGTCCCAGCCATTCCTGACCAGCACGTCACTGCCCGCGCGCCAGCTGGCGGCCCACAGGTCGATGCGGCCCTGCAGCAGCTTGGGCGGATTGAGCATGTCATGGGGCGACGTATCGACGACAAGGCCCCGGCTGCGCAGATAAGTGTCACGCGCGTCGCCGGCATAGGTGCCGATGCGCAGGCCGCGCGCATCTTCCAGGTTCGTAATGCGCCAGGCCCGGTCGGCGCGCCCCATCAGGACCCACTGCGCCTCGTCGGTCGGCCCGATCCATTTGAACAAGGCTTCCCGTTCCGGTGTGCGGGTGGCGGAGTACACGCAGCCGTTGGCCTGCTGCAGCGCCGCCGCGTACGCGCGCTTCCAGGGCAGCAGCGTGATGTCGTGGGTGACCCCGGCGCGTTCCATGACAACCCGGATCTTGTCGGTGGCAATGCCGACCACGCGCCCGTCTTCGAGCATGCTTGACGGCGCCGAGCTCTCGGTGGTGATCGACAGGTAGGGAACGGCCGGCGGGGCCGCCTTTGTCATTGCCGACAGGCTGCCCGACAGGATGACAAGGCCAATGCAGAGTTGCCGAAATCGCATTTGATTCTCTTGGATAACCGCCATGGGCACGGCGCGCAAGGGCGACGGGAAGTTGTTGACTGCGCCCCCAGCATACCAGCGAGCATGATTTTTACGCAATGAACAGCCTGAGATGGTCGCTTCGACGCTACAGAACACAACAATTCGTCCAGCAATCTCACGTGCACCAACACAGTAAATTCGGAAAATGCGATACTCCAGTTTAATGCTCCATGGAAGTTTTTTTTACTACAGCACAACTCTGCCTTCACTATGCTGCCATCGTTTGCCGTTCCTGAAGATCCATCCCTGCTGACGTACGGGATGTACGACCCCACGCTGGTGGTGCTGTCGCTGCTGGTGGCAATCTTCTCGTCGTGGATGGGCTTGCAGGTGACCGGTCAGGCCAGCGCCCATCCGTCGCACCGCGCCATCGCGCTCGGTACGGGCAGCCTGGCACTTGGCGCCGGGGTCTGGGCGATGCACTTCATCGGCATGCTTGCCTTCGACCTGTGCACGCCGGTGCATTACGACCACTGGACGACGCTGCTGTCGGCGCTGCCCAGCATCGGCGCGTCGTGGGTGGCGCTGAGCCTGATTTCGCGTCCCGAACTGCGCCTGTCGCATTTGCTCGTGGGCGGCGTGCTGGTTGGCGCCGGCATCGGCGCGATGCACTATGCCGGCATGGACGGCATGCGCATGCGGCTGTCGCTGCACTATGACCCGTTCACGTTCGCGGTCTCGATCCTGGTGGCCGTGATCCTGGCCACGCTGGCCCTGAGCGTGCGCCACGGCCTGTCGCGCTTCCAGTCGGTGTCCGAATCGCGCCGCCTGCTGCTGTCGGCCTGCGTGATGGGCTGCGCGATCGCCGGCATGCACTACACCGGCATGGCTGCTGCGCGCTTTTCGGGCACGGTCGATCCAGGCAGCGCAGCCGATACCAACAGCGGCTTCCTGGCGCTGTCGATCACGGTGACCACGGTGGCGCTGTCGGTGGCCGTGCTGGGCGTGAACGGCCTGCTGCGCTATCGCCAGATGTTCCAGGACCTCTCGCGCAGCGAAGCCTGGATGCGCGCCCTGCTCACCACCACGGTCGATGGCGTGATCACGGTCGGGCGCGATGGCGTCATCACCGAATTCAATGCGTCGGCCGAGCGCATTTTTGGCTGGCGCCGCGGCGAGATCGTCGGGCGCAGCATCGGGCTGCTGCTCACCGAGCGCGGTCGCGCCGCCAACTTCAATGTGCTGACCGTGCTGGCGCGTGGCAGCCTGGAAGGCATCAACACCAGCACCGAGACCTGGTGCCTGCACAAGGATGGCCACGAAGTCCCGGTACGGGGCGCAATCGGTCATGCGCGGCTGCGCGAGCAGGACCTGTTCGTCTGCTTCGTCACCGACATCAGCGAGCGGCGTGCGATGGAAAGCGCGCTGCAGGCCAGCGAGCAGCAGTTCCGCTCCCTGATCGGGAATATTCCCGGCATCTCGTACCGCAGCGCGCTCAATGAAGAATGGCCGATGATCTTCATCAGCGATGCAGTCGAACGCGTCACCGGTTACCCGGCGCGCGACTTCCTGGGCAGCCCGCCGCGCCGCGTGTTCGGCGCGATGATCCACGCCGAAGACCGCCTGCGGGTGGGCAAGGAAACCAGCGCCGCGATGCGCGAGCACCGGCCGTACCTGGTCGAATACCGCCTGCTGCATGCCGACGGCAGCGTGCGCTGGCTCTGGGAAAACGGCACCGGCGTGCACGACGAAGCCGGCAACCTCCAGTACCTCGATGGCGTCATCCTCGACATCACCGAGCGGCGCGAGATGGAAGAAGCGCTGCGCTGCGCCAAGGAGAAGGCCGAGCAGGCTGCGGCCGCCCGCGCCACCTTCGTGGCGAATATGAGCCACGAGATCCGCACGCCGATGAATTCGATCCTGGGCTTTACCGACGTGCTGCTCGATGGCGAACTCAATGTCGAGCAGCGCCGCCACCTGGACACCGTGCGCAGCGCCGGCCGCGCCCTGCTGCGACTGCTCAATGAAATCCTCGACACGGCCAAGCTCGAAAAAGGCGCGGTCGAACTCGAACAGAATGACTACAACCTGCTGTCCCTGATCGATGAACTGTCGTCGACGCTGGCGGCCAATGCGCGCGCCAAGGGCCTGCACCTGGATATCCAGTACGACCCGGCGCTGCCCACCGGCCTGCGCGGCGACGAACTGCGCATGCGCCAGGTGCTCACCAACCTGCTCGACAACGCGATCAAGTTCACCGCCACGGGCGGCGTGACGCTGACCGTGAGCGCCGATGTCGACCAGCTGTGCATCGCCGTGATCGACACCGGCATCGGCATCGCGCCCGACCGCCTGGCTGCGATCTTCGATCCGTTCACGCAGGCCGACGCGTCGATGACGCGCCGCTTCGGCGGCACCGGGCTGGGCACCACGATCAGCAAGCAGCTCGTCGAGCTGATGGGCGGGCGGATCTGGGCCGAGAGCCAGCCGGGCCAGGGCGCGACATTCCACGTGCGTGTGCCGCTGATCCTGGCGCGCTTTTGCAACCAGGCGCCGCGTGTGCGCAGCGCCGCCGTGCTGCCGCCGCTGCGCGTGCTGGTGGCCGACGACGTGCCGCAGAACCTCGAGCTGATGCAGCTGTTGATGACGCGCCGCGGGCACACGATGACGGCCGCGCGTGACGGCGGCGCGATCGTCGAACTGGCCACCAGCGGCGAGTACGACGTGGCGCTGATGGACTTCCAGATGCCGGTGATGGATGGCCTGGACGCGACCCGCGCCATTCGCGCGCACGAGGCGCGCCATGGCACCGCGCGACTGCCGGTGATCGCGATGACCGCCAGCGTGCTGGCCGAGCACCGCCAGGCCAGCGTGGACGCAGGCATGGACGGCTTTGCCAGCAAGCCGGTCGACTGGTTCGCCCTGTCGCACGAGATCGCGCGCGTGCTGGGCCTCGAAGGCGGCGTGCCGGTCGAAGCGGCCGCCGTTCCGACGGCGCCGCGCGAAGTGCTCAACCGGCGCGCGGGCCTGCACCGCTGGAGCAACCGCGAAGACGCTTATGCCGAAGCCCTCGACCACTTCAGCCGCCAGTACGCGCAGCTGGACGGCGCGATGCGCCTGCATGCCGCCGGCGGCGATCACGTACAACTGCGCATGCTGGCGCACAAGGTGCGCGGCGCGGCCGCCAACGTCGGCCTGGAGCGCTTGTCCGACGCGCTGGCGACGCTGGAGCAGGCGACCAATGCGGTGCCGACCGACGAGCGGCACGCGGCCGAGGCGCTCGGCGTGGCGGGACAGGCGCTCGAGGCCGCGCTGGCCGCGATCGGCAACGTCGCCGCCACGCCAGTGCCGGCCACGCCAGGCGCCGGCATCGACCTGACACGCGCGCGGCGCGCCGGCGGCGTGCTGCTCGAAGCGCTGCGCCGCGGCGCCCTGAACGACGGCGCCATGACCAGCCTGGCCGTGGCGCTGGCCGCCCATCCGGCCATCACCCGCGTGGTCCAGGTGCAGTCGGCCATCGCCGATTTCGACTTCGATCTCGCCCTCGATCACCTGGAAGCCGTGCTGGCGATCCTGGGGACCGAGTCCTCTGACGGCGCGCCTGGCGACGCCACCAACGATCCTTCCGCATGAACCAACCGACTACCCGACCGCTGATCCTGGCCGTCGACGATGAAGCGAGCAACCTGCAACTGCTGCGCCAGATCCTGCAGGACCACTACCGCCTGCTGTTCGCCAAGGATGGCGCACGCGCGCTCGAACTGGCGCGCCAGGAGCAGCCCGACCTGGTCCTGCTGGACGTGATGATGCCGGGGATGTCCGGCTACGAAGTGTGCGCGGCGCTGAAGGCCCATCCGGCCACGGCGTCGGTGCCGGTGATTTTCGTGACCGCGCTGACCGAGACGGCCGACGAGGTGGAAGGCTTCGAGGCCGGCGCGGTCGACTACATCACCAAGCCGGTCAGCCCGCCGGTGGTGCGCGCGCGCGTGCGCACCCACCTGTCGCTGGTGCGCATGGAAGCGCTGCGCGCGAGCCGCCTGGAGATCGTCCAGCGCCTGGGCCTTGCGGCCGAATACAAGGACAACGAGACCGGCCTGCACGTGATCCGCATGAGCCATTTTTCGCACATCCTGGGCATCGCGGCCGGCCTGAACGAAACGGAAGCGGACGACCTGCTGCACGCGGCGCCGATGCACGACGTGGGCAAGATCGGCATCCCGGATCGCATCCTGCAAAAACCGGGGCCGCTTGACCCCGACGAGTGGAAGATCATGCAGAGCCACGTGACGATCGGCGCCGAGATCATCGGCGAACACGCCAGCGGCATGCTGGCACTGGCGCGCCAGATCGCGCTCACGCACCACGAAAAATACGACGGCAGCGGCTACCCGAACGGCCTGGCCGGCGAAGCGATCCCGCTGGTCGGCCGCATCGTGGCCATCGCCGACGTCTTCGACGCCCTGACCTCGCTGCGACCGTACAAGAAAGCCTGGACCGAAGAAGACGCAGTCGCCTTCCTGCACGACCAGAAAGGCCGCCACTTCGACCCCCAGCTCGTCGACCTCTTCACCACCCGCCTCCCCGCCATCCGCGAAATCCGCACCCGCTGGGCCGAAAAACCCTGACCCTCCCCCCAAAAAACAATGAGGGTCAGAGTCGATTTATTGGGCAATTCCTCAAAGTTGTCAAACAATTCGACTCTGACCCTAATTATTTTGGAGGCTTTTTCGACGGTGCGCGGCGTTTCTGATGCCGTCAATAATTGAATTTTTTCGGAGCATCAAATTACACGCCAAACTGGCAAAAATTAATTAGGGTCAGAGTCGATTTATTGGGCAATTCCTCAAAGTTGTCAAACAATTCGACTCTGACCCTAATTGTTTTTCAAGGGTTTTTGGGCATGGATTTGTGGGGGTGACAGCGACTCAGGCGGGGATTGGGGGTGCGATCGGCGTTGCCGATCGCGGGGGGATGCGGTGTCTCAGACTTTCGTCTGCGATGCGTCGTCTCAGACTTTCGTCTGAGACAAACCTGCTTCCGTTTGCTCAAGCGCTGCTGTGCTTGAGCCGGTGGCGCGGCGGGCGATCAGGTCGTGGTAGAGCGCGGTGTAGTTGGCGGCCATTTGTTCGGAGGTGAACAGCTCTTCGAAGCGTGCGGCGGCGCGCCGGCCCATCGTGCGTGCCAGTTCGGGGTTGTCCCATAGCGTGCGCATTGCGGCGCGCAAGGCCAGCGCGTCCGATGGCGGGACCACCAGGCCCGTGTCGCCATCGATGTTGATGTACGTGGTGCCGGTACCGATCTCGCTCGAGATCATGGGCTTGCCGTACATCGCGCCTTCGAGCAGCGAGATGCCGAAGGCTTCCGAGCGCAGGTGCGACGGGAACGAGACCGCGTAGCACAGCGTCAGCAGCGCGGCTTTATCGGGTTCGTCGATCGCGCCGACGAACAGGACGTTTTTCAGGCCCAGGCGCGCGGCCTGTTCCTTGAGCTCGTGCTCGATCGGTCCCGCGCCGACGATGACGACCGGGTAATCGGTGCCGGCGGCCGCCTCGAGCAGGATGTGCAGGCCCTTGTAATAGCGCAGCACGCCCACGAACAGGAAGAACTTGGGACCGACCCGCTCGCGCCAGTACGCCAGGCGATCGGGGTCGGGCTGCGGGTAGGTGGTGCGGTCCAGGCCGAACGGGATCACGCTGGTCTTGCCCGGATAGCGCGCCAGTACGGTCGACGAGCCCAGGTAATTGGGCGAGGTCGCGACGATGGCGTCGACGCTGCGCAGGAAGCGGTGCTTGAGCGGCTGGTACAGGCGCAGCAAGTGGCGCTGGCGCACGATGTCGGAGTGGTACGTGACCACCGTCGGCTTGTTCACGCGCGCCATGAAGTGCGCCAGGTCCATGAACGGCCACGGGAAGTGGTAGTGCACGACGTCGGCTTCACGCGCCAGGCGTGCCAGCGCGCCGATCGACTGGACCGAGATGGCGTTGGATGCGATCTCGGCATTGAGCGGGACCCGGTGCACCATATGGCCTTCGAACTCGAACGGTGCGAGGTCTTGCTGGCGCGACAGCGACAGCACGGTATTGGTCACGCCAAGGCGCCCGGTGCCCACGGCCATCTGGCGGATCACCTGTTCGACGCCGCCGACCGAATCCGGGTGGTAGGTCTTGTAAAAATGAAGGACGCGCATAATCAACTCAGCTTACTGCGAAAGTACGGCTCGGTACACATTTGCCGTCAGGCGTGCGGTGTTTTGCCATGTCAGTTGTTCGGCACGTGCACGCCCTGCGGCGATGCAGCGCGTGCGCGCAACACTGTCCTGTGCCAGTGTGCGCATGGCCTCGGCCAGTTCGCCCGCCGACAGCGGATCCACCAGCAAGGCCGCATCGCCCGCCACTTCGGGCAGCGAGGTCGTGTTGGAAGCCACCACCGGCACGTTCGAGGCAAACGCTTCAAGCACCGGGATGCCGTAGCCCTCGTACAGCGAAGGGAAGACGAATACGCCAGCGCCGGCATACAGGTGGCGCAATTGCTCCTGGTCGGTCAGGCGATCGAGCCAGACGAGATTCTCGCCCGCCGCGCGCGCCGCCGCCATGCTGGCCACCAGGGCCTCGCTGCGGCTGCCGGGTGCGCCGACGATGACCAGCGCACGTTCGGCGCGCACGGCCGCCGGCAGCATCAGCCAGGCGGCCAGCAAGCGCTCGACGTTTTTGCGCGGCTGCAGCGTGCCCACGAACAGAAAATAGCCCGGCTGCAGCTTGTGGATCGCCAGCGTGGCCCGCGTGGCCTCTGGCGCGGGCGGCGTCAGCCAGCTTTCGTCGACGCCGCACGGCACCACCGTCACGCGCCGTTCGTCGACGCCAAAGCACTCGACCAGTTCGGGGATGGCGAAGTGCGACAGCGCGATCACGTGGTCGGCCTTGCGCGCAGCCTTCGCCTGCAACTGGTTTTTCAGCGCGCGCAAGCGCGGATTGCACCATTCCGGGTGCTTGATCGGCAGCGCGTCGTGCAGGCTGGCCACGACCGGGCAATCCATGCGCACCACGCGGTAATCGGTCACGTGGAATACGTCGAGCGGCATGTGCACACGGTGCGCCGCCGGCGTGACCAGGTCGAGCAGCGTGGCGGCTTCGAATGAATAGGGAAACGCCTGGCCGACACTGATGCCGGCAGCCCCGCCGCGCGCACGCGGCCAGGACCACGGCGTGACGGTGCAGCCGGTGGCCGGCAGGTGGCGCAGCAGCGCATTGGTGTAGACGCCGATGCCATCGAGGCGTCCGCCCGTCAGCCCCGGTTCGATCATGGTCGTCCCGAGGCCGACGTTGATCGCTGCGGCGTTCACGCCAGGCACATCCAGCGCAAGGTCTCATACAGCGGCGTCGGGGCCAGGTCGCCCACCACGGCAGTCAGCTTGCGATTGCTGCCAGTCAGTTGCAACACGTCGTTGGCGCGCACGAAGGCCGGGTTGACCTGCACGTCGATGCGATAGCCGGCGATCTCGCCCATCATCTCGATGACGTTCGACAGCGAGTGCGGCGTCCCGGAGCAGACGTTGAACGCTTCGCCGGCCGGCGCTGCCGCCAGGATGCGGCGATAGGCACGCGCCACCATGCGCACGTCCGAGAAGTCGCGTGCGATCGCGAGATTGCCCAGTTCGATGCGCGCTTCGTGGCGGCGGAAATGCGAGACGATTTTCGGCAGCAGAAAATTTTCCGCCTGCCCCACGCCGGTGTAGTTGAACGGCCGCACGATCGTGATCGGCAACTTGTCCATCCACAGGCGCGCCATGTATTCCATGGCCAGCTTGCTCACCGCATAATCGTTGGCCGGCGAAGGCGTCACGTCTTCATCGATGACAGGCACGCTGGCATTGCCATAGATGTTGGCCGACGACGCCAGCAGCACGCTGCTTGGCCGGTGATTGCCGGCAGCAAGCGCCTCGAGCAGATTGCGCGTGCCCACGACGTTGACGCGGTAAATCGCTTCGACGTTGGCGTGGCCGACAAACGCGATACCGGCCAGGTGCGCCACGACATCGGGCTGCACGTCGGCCACCATGGCCGCGACGGCATCGCGGTCGCACAGATCCACCGCGACCATGTCGGGGCCGACCTCTTCGCCCGGCATCACGGTGCCGAACACGCGGTAGCCGGCGGCTGTCAGCTCTTGCGCCAGGTAGTACCCGGTAAAGCCGCGCAGGCCCGTGATCAGGGCGCGCCGCCCTTCCCCTTCACGCAGCAGGGTGTCGTCCGTGGCCAGGCGCGTCATATCAGAACGAGAAGCCCAGTTCGTTGCGACGCAGGTCGGCATCGACCATCATCTGGCACAGCTCTTCGAGCGTGGTCTTCGGTTCCCAGCCCAGCTCGCGCTTCGCCTTGGCCGGATCGCCAATGAGCAGCTCGACTTCGGCCGGACGATAGAACTTCGGCGAGACGCGCACCAGTTGCTTGCCGCTGGTGGTGCAGTGGGCCACTTCGTTGTCGCCGCTGCCGCTCCAGTCGAGCGTCACGTCCACGGCCTTGAAGGCCATGTTGACGAAATCGCGCACGGTCTCGGTGCGGTTGGTCGCCAGCACATAGGTGTCAGGCTTGTCGGCCTGCAGCATGCGCCACATGCCTTCGACGTATTCCTTGGCAAAACCCCAGTCGCGCTTGGCGTCCATATTGCCCAGCTCGAGCACGTCCTGCTTGCCCAGCTTGATCTTGGCGACGGTATCGGTGATCTTGCGCGTGACGAACTCACGGCCACGCAGTGGCGACTCGTGGTTGAACAGGATGCCCGACGAACCGAAGATGTCATACGACTCGCGGTAATTGATCGTCATCCAGTGCGCGTACAGCTTGGCCACGCCGTACGGGCTGCGCGGGTAGAACGGTGTTTCTTCGATCTGCGGGATCGCCTGCACCTTGCCGAACATTTCCGACGTCGACGCCTGGTAGAAGCGGATGGTCGGGTTGACGATGCGAATCGCCTCAAGCAGGTGGACGGCGCCAAGGCCGGTAATCGATGCGGTAGCCAGCGGCTGGTCGAACGACACGCCAACGAAACTTTGCGCGGCCAGGTTGTAGACCTCGCCCGGCTGCGCCGTTTCCAGCAGGCGGATGCTCGAAGCCAGGTCGGTCAGGTCGTATTCGACCAGCGACAGGTTCGGATGCGTGGTAACGCCGAGCTCATCCATGCGCCAGAAATTGACTGAGCTCGAACGGCGATAGGTGCCGGTGACGTGGTAGCCTTTTTCGAGAAGCAGTTGCGCCAGATAGGCGCCGTCCTGGCCGGTGATGCCGGTGATGAGGGCTCGTTTGTTATGCATATGATGGATGATTTGAAGTTGGTCTTGCAGGCGCAACGTGATGAAAAAGGCGCCCGGCCAAACGAAGATTGTAACAGAGGAGGTCGCCAGACTGGCTCGCGCTCCGGAGTTTGGTGCAATTCAGACAACGCTTACCCGGTCAATTATGACGCGAAAATGACGCGGTAAACGGCCTGCTTACGGTTTGTTACGAGTGTCCCCGGGCCGCGACAAAGGGCGACAGCCCGAGACAAAGTACGGTCAGGCGGCGCGTGGACGGCACCGCCATCCACGCATTCATTGCCCCGCTTAGCGTGGCGAAACCGCCTCGACGACGGCCAGCGCCGTCATGTTGACGATCCGGCGCACGGTCGCTGACGGGGTCAGGATGTGCACCGGCCGCGCGCAGCCCAGCAGCACCGGGCCGATGGCGATGCCGTTGCCGGCGGCCGTCTTGACCAGGTTGTAGGCGATGTTCGCGGCGTCGATGTTCGGCATCACGAGCAGGTTCGCATCGCCCTTGAGCGTCGAGTTCGGCATGATCTTGGCGCGCATCTTGGCGTCGAGCGCCGTGTCGCCATGCATCTCGCCATCGATTTCCAGGTCGGGCTTCTTCTGCTGCACGAGAGCCAGCGCGGCGCGCATCTTTTGCGCCGATTCCGAATTGGCGCTGCCGAAGTTCGAGTGCGACAGCAACGCTGCGCGTGGCACGATGCCGAAGCGTTCCATCTCTTCGGCCGCCATCACCGTGATTTCGGCCAGTTGCTCGGCGTTCGGATTCTCGTTGACGTGGGTATCGACCATCGCCAGCTGGCGCTCCGGCGTGATGACGAAGTTCATCGCCGCATACACCTTGGCGCCGGCGCGCTTGCCCAGCACCTGGTCGACGAATTCCAGGTGCATCTGCGTGGTGCCGTAGGTGCCGCAGATCATGCCGTCGGCTTCGCCCTTGTGGATCATCATGGCGCCGATCAGCGTGTGGCGGCGGCGCATGGCCAGCTTGGCCAGGTCTTGCGTGACGCCCTTGCGCATCACCATCTGGTGATAGCTCTGCCAGTAATCGCGGTAACGCTCGTCGAAATCGGGATTGATGACGTCGAAGTGCACGCCGAGTTTCAGGCGCAGGCCGAATTTCTCGATGCGCTGCTCCAGCACGGCCGGACGACCGACCAGGATCGGGCGCGCCAGCTTTTCGTCGACCACCACCTGCACGGCGCGCAGCACGCGCTCTTCTTCGCCTTCGGCGTAGACGATGCGCTTGAGCTCATCCGGTGCGCTCTTGGCAATCGTAAACAGCGGCTTCATGAAGGTGCCGCTGCGGTAGACGAACTGCTGCAGGTTCTCGGCGTAAGCCGCCAGGTCCTCAATCGGGCGGGCAGCAACGCCGCCGTCCATCGCGGCCTTGGCCACGGCCGGCGCGATATGGGTCAACAGGCGCGGATCGAACGGCATCGGGATCAGGTATTCCGGACCGAACGACAGGTTCGAAATGCCATAGGCCGAGGCCACGATGTCCGACTGCTCGGCGTGCGCCAGGTCGGCAATCGCGTGGACCACGGCGATTTCCATTTCGCGCGTGATCGTCGTCGCGCCGCAATCGAGCGCGCCGCGGAACATGTACGGGAAGCACAGCACGTTGTTGACCTGGTTCGGATAATCCGAACGGCCGGTGGCGATGATGGCATCGCTGCGCACGGCTTTCACGTCTTCGGGCAGGATCTCGGGATTCGGGTTGGCCAGCGCCAGGATCAGCGGGCTCGGGCCCATCGACGCGACCATTTCTTTCTTGAGCACGCCACCAGCGGACAGGCCCAGGAAGATGTCGGCGCCCGGGATGACTTCGGCCAGGCTGCGGTGCGGCGTGTCCTGCGCGAAGCGTTCCTTGTCCGGGTCCATCAGTTCGACGCGGCCCTTGTAGACCACGCCGGCCAGGTCGGTGACATAGATGTTTTCGATCGGGAAGCCCAGGTCGACGATCAGGTCGAGGCAGGCCAGCGCGGCCGCGCCGGCACCGGACACCACCAGTTTGCACGATGTGATGTCCTTGCCCACGACTTTCAGGCCATTGAGGATCGCAGCGCCAACGATGATCGCGGTGCCGTGCTGGTCATCGTGGAAGACCGGGATCTTCATGCGCTCGCGCAGCTTGCGCTCGATGTAGAAGCACTCGGGCGCCTTGATGTCTTCGAGGTTCACGCCGCCAAAGGTCGGCTCGAGCGAGGCGATGATGTCGACCAGTTTGTCGGGATCGGTTTCGTTGATTTCGATGTCGAACACATCGATGGCGGCAAATTTCTTGAACAGCACGCCCTTGCCTTCCATCACCGGCTTGGACGCCAGCGGGCCGATATTGCCCAGGCCCAGCACGGCGGTGCCGTTGGTGATGACTGCTACCAGGTTACCGCGCGCCGTGTACTTGTAGGCGTTGGCGGGATCCTTGACGATTTCTTCGCATGGCGCCGCGACGCCCGGCGAGTACGCCAGCGCCAGGTCGCGCTGGTTCAGCAGGCCCTTGGTGGGCGTGACGCTGATCTTGCCGGGACGTGGGAACTGGTGATATTCGAGCGCTGCTTGGCGCAATTGCTGACGCAATTCTTCTTTTTTGTCAGATGACGAATCCATGCTGAAAGGCCTTCCTGGTGCGAAACGGGGCTTTCGATTCTATCAGAGAGGGTCTTGGCAACGACTACGTATTTTCAACATGATTATGTGCGGTTGCAGCAAAATCGCCCGGGCTGGCTAACCTTGGCGCCACGGTACAATCGCCGCCATGCTCTCCGAATTCGACCTCATCAAGCGTTACTTCAAGCGCGACCGGCCTGGCCGCGCGCCCCTGGGCATCGGCGACGACTGCGCCCTGCTCGCCATCACGCCGGGCCGCCAGCTTGCCATCTCGTCCGACATGCTGGTAGAAGATCGCCACTTTTTTGCCGGCGCCGACCCGCGCATGCTGGGCCACAAGGCGCTGGCCGTGAACCTGTCCGACCTGGCGGCGATGGGCGCCCGCCCCGTCGCCTTCACGCTGGCGCTGGCCCTGCCCGAAGCCAACCCGGACTGGCTCGCCGGCTTTTCGCAAGGCCTGTTCGCCCTGGCCGACGCGCACGAGTGCGAACTGATCGGGGGCGACACGACCAAAGGACCGCTGAACATCTGCATCACCGTGTTCGGCGAACTGTCGCCCGGCCACGCGCTGCGGCGCGATGCGGCGCAGGTGGGCGACGATATCTGGATCTCGGGCACGCTGGGCGACGCCCGGCTGGCACTGGCGGGGTACTGGAACGAGCTCGAATTCAAACTCGACCCGGCATTGCACGCAGAAGCGGCCACGCGCATGCACCTGCCAACGCCACGCGTGGCCCTCGGCCTGGCGCTGGCCAGCCTGCCGGTCGCCCATGCTGCGCTGGATATTTCGGACGGGCTGGTGGGCGACCTTGGCCACATCCTGCAAGCGTCGCGCGTGGGCGCGACGCTCGATGTCGATGCGCTGCCGGCCGGGCCGGTGCTGGCGCAGCAGGCGCCGGCGCTGCGGCGGCGCTTCACGGCGGCCGGCGGCGACGATTACGAGTTGTGCTTTACCGCGCCGCGCACTGCGCGCGCGGCCGTGCTGGCGGCGGGGGCGCAGGCCGGCACGCCGGTCACGCGGGTCGGCACGATCGACGCCGCGCCGGGGCTGCGCCTGGTCGATGCGCACGGCGTGGCGCTCGATCTGGCGCTGTCAGGCTGGGATCACTTCAGCGGCGCCTGATGCGCGGCGTCCCCGTGCGCGGGGTCGTCGCCTTCGCGCGGCGCCTTGCGGTCGTCATACGGGCCATGCGTCATCCAATAATGGCGAAACGCCAGCCGGATATTGTCACGCAGTTCCATGTCGTTCCACGGCTTGGTATAGAAGCGGTAGATCGCGCCGCGGTTGATCGAGTCGAGCACCGCCTCCACGCCGGTGTCCCCCGACAGGATGATGCGGATCGTTTCCGGATACATCTCCTTGACCTTGCTGAGAAACTCGGTCCCGCTCATCACCGGCATGCGCTGGTCGCACAGGATCACGTGCACGTGGTACAGCGCCAGCAATTCAAAGCCTTCGCTCGATGACGATGCCGTCAGCACGCGGTAGCCGTCGCGCCGGAACAGCCGGTGCAGCGCGGCCAGCACGTTGATATCGTCGTCGACGATGAGCAGCGTCTGCACGTTGTCGATAACTTCTGGCGGCTCGTTCGGATTGGCGCGGTTCGAGACCACGAGTGTGGCCAGCTGCGCAGCCGGCAGCGCACGCGAAAAGTAAAAGCCCTGGATTTCGTCGCAGCGGTTGCGCCGCAGGTAGGCCATCTGGGCGCGCGTCTCGACGCCTTCGGCAACCACCTGCATGTGCAGGCTGTGCGCCATGCTGATGATGGCCAGCGCGATCGCTGCGTCGTCCGGATTCGTGATGATGTCGCGCACGAACGCGATGTCGATCTTGAGCTTGTCGATCGGGAAGCGCTTCAGGTAGGCCAGGCTCGAGTAGCCGGTGCCGAAGTCGTCGATCGCAATGCGGATCCCCAGCGCCTTCAGGCGTGTGAGCACGGCCGTCGTGCGCTCGACATTTTGCATCAGCGCGCTTTCGGTCAGCTCCAGTTCAAGCAGGCCCGCCTCGATGCCGTGGCGTTCGAGGGCGCTGCGCACCACGTCTTCCAGATCGCCCTCGACGAACTGGCGGCTCGACACATTCACCGCCACCCGCACGTCGCGCACACCGTCCGCGTTCCAGGCCGCGATCTGGCGGCAGGCTTCGTTGATGATCCAGTCGCCCACGCGCACGACCAGGCCTGTTTCTTCCATCACCGGCACGAATTCGGCCGGATACACGAGGCCATAGCCGGGCCGGTTCCAGCGCAGCAGCGCTTCGCTGCCGGCAATGCGGCCCGTATTGAGTTCCAGCTTGGGCTGGTAGTGCAGCACGAACTGGTTGTCCGCCAGCGCGCCGCGCAGCGCCAGTTCGAGGTCCAGGCGCGCGAGCACCTGCACGTTCATGCCGGCGGTGAAGAAGCGGTAGCCGTCGCGCCCTGCTTCCTTGGCCCGCACCATGGCCGTGTCGGCGTACTTGACGAGCGTGCCCGGGTCGATCGTGTCGTCAGGGTACATCGCGATGCCGATGCTGGCCGTGAGCGCGGCCTGCTGGCCGTGCAGGTCGAACGGCAGGCGCAGCGATTCGCGTACTTCGTTGGCCATGTTCACGGCGTCCTGCTGCTCGCGCGGCATCGTCAGGATCAGGGCGAATTCATCGCCGCCCAGACGCCCGACCGAATCGCGCACCTTCACGCAGCGCACCAGGCGCGTGCTGAACTGGCGCAGCAATTCGTCGCCCGGCGCCGTGCCGAGCGAATCGTTGATCACCTTGAAGCGGTCGAGCGTGATGCACAGCACCGCCACGCGCCAGTTCTTGTCCTGGGCCAGCTCGATCGTGCCGCGCAGGTTTTCAAAGAACAGCGTGCGGTTCGGCAGGCCGGTCAGCGCGTCGTAGCTGGCCGCATGGCGCAGCCGTTCCTGCGCCTGCAGGCGCTCGCTGATGTCGCGCGCCACGGCGATCAGCATGCGCTGGGCGTTGCGCTGCCCTTCGGGGTCTTGCAGCTTCCAGCTGATTTCCACCGGCACCGAGCCTTCGCCGCCAGCGCGCAGCAGGTCGGTCTCGACGATGTCGGGTTCGGGCCGTCCGCCCTGTGCGGCCGCGCCCATGTGCCGTTCGAGCTGCGTGCGCGAGGCCAGGCCCAGCGCCACCGGATCGATGCGCAGCAGCGCGTCGCGCGAAAAACCCAGCATGCGGCAGGCGCCTTCGGACACGTCGACCATCGCCATGCTGGCCGTGTCGATCAAGAACAGCGCATCGGGCGTGGCGTCCATCGCGCCGCGAAAGCGCGCCAGTTCGGCGGTGCGCTCGCGCACCTGGCGTTCGAGTTCACTGCCGTAATCCAGGGATTCGCGGTGCAGCAGGCGCACCTCGAGCAGGTTGCGGATGCGCGTCATGACCTCGACCGTGTCGAACGGCTTGCCGATGAAGTCGCGCGCGCCGGCTTCGAGCGCCGCCAGTTTCTTGTCCGGCTCGGCCGTCACCACCAGCACCGGCAGCCACGAATCGCTCTCCAGGGGTTTCAAGGCCTCCATCACGTCGAAGCCGTCCATGCCGGGCATGTGCAGATCGAGGATGATCAGGTCGAAGCGGTGCTTCAGGTGCAGCGCGACGACCTGGCGCGGGTCGAACGTCGAGGTGACGTTTTCGTAGCCGGTGGTCTTGAGCAGATATTCAAGCAGCTGCACGTTGACCGGTTCGTCATCGACGACCAAAATGCGGGCCCGTCTGATGTCGGACAGGGAAATCATGGGTGGTTCCTTTCGCCTGACGCGGCCAGATCCGGCCCCTCGGCCAGGGTGCTGTTGATCGCTTCAGTGAACTTTTCGATGTCGATCGGCTTGGTGAGGTAGCGGTGGAAGCCCGCCGCCACGCCACGCTCGATATCGCGCGGCATGGCGTTGGCGGTCAGCGCAATCACGGGAATGTCCGCGGTTTCCGGGTCGGCACCCAGCTGGCGCAGCACCTCGAAGCCGCTCATGCCGGGCAGGTTCAGGTCCATCAGGATGATGTCGGGACGGTGCGCGCGCGCCAGTTGCAGGCCCAGGTGGCCGTCGTGCGCCGACAGCAGGCGCAGGTCGCGCCGGAATGCCACGATCTCTTCGACCAGGCGCAGGTTGGCCGGATTGTCCTCGACGTACAGCAGCAGGCGCGGTAAGAATTCGGCCCCGGAAGCAGACGAGGTCGACCCGTTGCCGCCGGGCGCAGCCCGTTCGGCCAGGCTGGACGTGCGCGGCGCGGTGCTGGCCAGCTCGATCCAGAACACGCTGCCCACACCCGGGCTGCTGGTCACGCCGATCTCGCCGCCCATCAGTTCCACCAGGCGCTTGGTCACCACCAGGCCGATGCCGGTGCCTTCCTGGGCCCCCGACTCCTGGCCCAGCCGGTTGAACGGCTGGAACAGGCTGGCGACCTGCTCGGGATTGAGCCCGTTGCCGGTGTCCTGGATCGACAGGCGCATGCGCGTGGGCGTGCACTGGTCGCACGTGAGCACCACGGCGCCCTCGTCGCGGTTGTACTTGACGGCATTCGACAGCAGATTGAGCATCACTTGCTTCAAGCGCGTGCGGTCGGCCATGACCACGGCGCCGTCGACGTCCGGGAACAGCACCCGCACCTTGCGCGTGGCGGCGATCGGCTCGATCATCGTGCGGCATTCGAGCAGGATGTCGGCCAGCGCGACCGGCTCCATCGACAGTGTGATGGTGCCCGATTCGACCTTGGCCAGGTCGAGGATCTCGTTGATCAGCGTGAGCAGGTGGCGGCCCGACTTGAGGATGTGATTGGCAAATTCCTTCTTTTGCTCGAGCGTCGACGGCAGCGTGTTGGAAGTGAGGATCTGGGCGAAACCCAGGATCGCATTGAGCGGCGTGCGCAGCTCGTGGCTCATCGACGACAAGAAGGCCGACTTGGCCTGGTTGGCGCTGCGCGCTTCTTCGTTGGCGTTGGCCAGCTCGGCGTTGGCCAGCGCCAGCTGCAGCGTGCGTTCATCGACGCGCTGCTCGAGCTGCTCGTTCAGGCGCATCACCTCTTGCTGGGCGTGCGAGCGCTCAGTGGCCGTGCGCAGGGTGGCGTTGTGCGAGTCTTCGAGCTCGCGCGTGCGGCCTTCGATTTCGGTGAGCATGGCGTTGAACGAGTCGGCCAGCTCGGCCGCCTCGTCATCACCGATGCGCGGCGCGCGGCGCGAATAATCGCGTGTGGCCACCACGTCGCGCGCCACTTCGGTGATCGCGATGATCGGCGACGTGAGCACGCGCCCGAAGCGCCGCATCATCAGGTAGGCGATCGCCATCGCGATCAGGGTCACGCCGACGGCAATGGCAAGGTAATCGATGAAGCGCGCCAGTATGCGGTTCTCGGCGCGCATCACGACGGTGCCGAGCGTCTCGCCATTTTCGAGGATCGGCTGGCTGACGACCATGATGCCGTTGCCGCTGTCGTCGATCTGCTCGAGCCGCTCGGGCACGGCCCGCTTTTCACCGGCGGCCGAATACGACGCGAACAGCTGGCCACGCGCATCGTAGATGGCGGCGCCGCGCACCAGGGGACTGGCCCGCAGCAGCAGCAAGTCTTCGTTGGCAAGGCGCGGGTCGTCAAAGGTAAGTGCAGCGGACGTCATGTGGCCGACCAGTTCGGCGTCGGTCGACAGGTCATTGGTGAGCGTGCGGTGATAGCTGCGCAGGTCATAGGCCACCACCAGGGCGATCGAGACCAGCAGTGCGACGAATGTGGTCGTCATCACCATTGCTACCAGCTTCTTGCGAATCGAGCGCTGGCGGCTCATGCTTCCTCCCCGAACCGTTTCACGAAACGGCGACGCGTGTGCGCGGGGCGCTGACCCGGCTGGGCTGGCGACTTCACGATCGGGCCAACCCTGGCTGGCCACATGCGATGCGTCCGTACGGCATTGTAAGATCTACGTAAAACAAAAAAGAGACATCCAGCCACGGAGGCCAGCTGCGTTCCAGCATAGCAGTCCGGCCAAGCCGCATGTCGCACGGAACATCTGTCAGGGTTCGACAACAACTTTGCCTTCGATATGTCCATGCTGAAAGCATAGCATCTTTACCTATGGCAATATCAAGCGGCAGACTGCTCTGCAGCCGTGCCTTGCGGGCGCACTGCGCGCTAGAATGGAATCACCCGGACAAGCCCGTCCGCCGACTGCACAAGGAGACGCACGTGACGCATGAACTTACCGATCTTGCAAATCAGGTCAGCCAGACGCTTGGCGCAAAAAAAATGATGCTGGCCACGGCCGAATCCTGTACCGGCGGCGGCATCGCCCAGGCGCTCACCGACATTCCCGGCTCGGGCGACTGGTTCGATTGCGGTTTTGTCACCTATTCGAACACGGCCAAGAACGACATGCTCGACGTGTCCGACGCCGTGATCGCGCAATTTGGCGCCGTCAGCGAAGAAGTGGCCGCCGCCATGGCTGCAGGCGCCGTCGCCAACAGCAGCGCCGATGTGGCTGTTTCGACCACCGGTATCGCCGGCCCGACGGGCGCCGTGCCCGGCAAGCCGATCGGCACCGTGTGCTTCGGCTGGGCGCAGGGCGACCGCGTGCAGACCGAGCGCCTGGTGTTCCAGGGCGATCGCCAGGCCGTGCGCGCGCAGGCCGTGGCGCATGCGCTGCGCGGGCTGCTGCGCTTCGTCGAATAGCCGGGCAATGGCGGCGCCGGGCCACGCCTTTCGTGCGTATCCGCGATAATAGCGTGTTGTGCGAGGCCAGTTCGACGGTGTCCTGCAGCCCCTCACTCTATGGGCTGGCCGGGGCGTCGCCTGGCCGACGCCGGCGTCGTTGCCAATGAATTATCTGGAGAATGCTTGAATATTCCTACCCTGATGGTCCCGCTGATGCTGGCCGCTGCGCCGGCCCCCGGCCCGGCCCAGGCGCAGCCCCCCGCCCCTGCATCGTCATCGGCAGCCGCGCCGGCGCCGGCGATCGCTTTTGAGAAGCTGGTGCTGCCCAACGGCCTGCAAGTGATCCTGGTCGAAGACAAGCGCCTGCCGATCGTGGCCGTGAACCTGTGGTACCACGTCGGGCCGGCCAACGAGGCGCCCGGCCTGACGGGCTTTGCCCACCTGTTCGAGCACATGATGTTCGCCGCCACCGCGCACATCCCGCGCGGCATGGCCGACCGCCTGCTCGAAGGCGCTGGCGCGACCGACAGCAACGGCGGCACGGGGTACGACAGCACCAGCTATTACGACACCGTGCCGTCGAATCAGCTCGAACTGGCGCTGTGGGTGCACGCAGACCGCATGGGCTACCTGCTCGACGTGCTCGACCAGCAGGCGCTGACCAACCAGCAGGACGTCGTGCGCAACGAGCGGCGCCAGACCGTCGAGGGCGAGCCGTATGGCATCGTCGAGGAAGCGCTGGCGCGCACGCTGTTCCCGCAGGGGCACCCGTACGCGGCCTCGATCATCGGTTCGCACGCCGACATCCAGAGCGCACGCCTGGAAGACGTGCGCGCCTTCTTCACCCAATACTATGGCCCCAACAATGCCAGCCTGGTGATTGCCGGCGACATCGACAAACAAACCGTGCGTGAGCTGGTCACGCGCTACTTCGGCGGCCTGCGACGCGGGCCGGACGTGGTGCGCCCGCACGTGGTCACGCCCCCGATCACGGCCGAACGCCGCGTCGTCGTGCGCGACCGCGTCGAGCTGCCGCGCGTGTTCATGGGCTGGCTCACGCCGCCGGCGTATCAACCGGGCGACGCCGAGCTGATGGTGGCGGCCACGATCCTGGGCGGCGGCAAGTCGAGCCGCCTGTACAAGTCACTTGTCTACGAACGCCAGATCGCGCAGGACGTCTCGGCCTCGCAGGGCTCGCTCGGCCTGGCCTCGACCTTTGTCATCGACGTGACGGCGCGGGCCGGCCACACGCCGCAAGAGATCGAAGCGGCAATCGACGCCGAACTGGCCCTGCTGCGCACCGAAGGCCCGACCGCGCGCGAGGTCGAACGCGCGCGCAACAGCCTGGAAACGTCGCTGCTGGCGTCGCTGGAAAAGCTGGGCGGCGACGGCCTGGCCGAGCAGCTCAATCACTACAACCTGTACACGGGCGACCCGGGCTACCTGGACAAGGACCTGGCGCGCCTGCGCCGCATCGACGCCGCCGCAGTCCAGCGCGCGGTGCAGACCTGGCTACCAGAGCAGGCGCGCGCCGTCGTCACGGGCGTGCCGGGCAAACCGAAGGTGGACGATCCGCGCGCTGGCAAGCCCGCCCGGACCGCCGCCGTGCCAACGCCGGCAGCCCCGGTCAACGTGGCCGAAGCATGGCGCGCGACGCCGCCGAAAGCCGGCCCGGCGCCCCGCTTCAGGCAGCCGCGCGGCGAGACCTTCACGCTGGCCAACGGCCTGACCGTCATCCACTACCGCAATCCGGCGCTCCCGCTCGTGTCGAGCCAGCTCGTGGTGCGTAGTGGCGGCGCCGCCAATCCATCCGACCTGCCCGGCCTGGCCGGTTTTACTGCCCAGATGCTGGAAGAAGGCACGGCCACGCGCAGCGCGCCGGCCATCGCCGACGACATCGCCCAGCTGGGCGCCTTCATGGACACGGGCAGCAGCGACGACGTCTCCACCGTCTCGCTGCTGGCCCTGACGTCCACCTTTGCGCGCGCGCTGGAAATCGTCGCCGACATCGTCCAGCGCCCGGCGTTCCCGGCCGCCGAGATCGAGCGCCAGCGCCAGGACCGCCTTGGCGCGCTCACGCAGCAGCGCGACGACCCGGAAACCGTGGCCGCGCTGGCGGCGGCAGGCGCGCTGTTTGGCGCCGGTCACCCGAAAGGCTATGGCCAGCTGGGCCTGGAACCGGCCATCCGGCGCACGACGCGCGATGACATCGTCGGCTTCTGGCGTCGCCATTACGTGCCGTCGAACGCGGCGCTGGTGGTCACGGGCGACATCACGCGCGCCGAACTGGAAGCACTGGCGCAGGCGCAGTTCGGCGGCTGGACGGCGTTTGATGCCCCAGCGGCTGCGGTTGCCCCGGCCAAACCGACGGCTGCGCGCCTGGTCGTGATCGATCAGCCGGATGCCGGCCAGACGGCGCTGCAGGTGGCGACGATGGGCCCGGCGCGCGACACACCCGACTTCCCGGCCCTGCAAATCATGAACGGGGTGCTGGGCGGGATGTTCTCGAGCCGGCTCAACAACAATCTGCGCGAGACGCGCGGGCTGACCTACGGGATCCATTCGCACTTCGACTACGACCGCCAGCCGGCGCCGTTTTCGGTCGAGGCCAGCGTCCAGCAGAATGCGACCGGTGAAGCGGTACGCGAAATCCTGCGCGAAGTCGCGCTGCTGCGGGAGGAGCCGATCTCCAGCGACGAGTTGGCGGCGGCGCGCAATGCGCAACTGCTGTCGCTGCCGGGGCAGTTCGAGACCAATGCCGACATCGGTGCGAGCCTGACGGAGTTGTTCGTCTATGGTTTGCCGGCGGATTACTACGACAGCCTGGCCACTCACCTGGCGGGTGTCGGCGTCGACGACGTGCAGGCGGTCGCGCGCCGCTGGCTCGACCCTGACCGGATGATCGTGGTGGCGGTGGGCGAACGGAAAAAAATCCTGCCGCAGTTGCAGAAGCTGGGATTGGGGCAGCCGGAGATTCGGGATGACGATGGGCAGGTGAGCAACAAGCCTCGCCACTGAACCGTTATTGCACCACACCATGCTTGCCCGGCACGGGCCTTTGCACTAACATGTGAACACCTATTCACATGTTAGAGTCTCATGCACGAACACATTCATACGCACCCGGCCGCCCAGCCGATTGCCCCGCCGCCCGAGGAAGCGATCGGCCAGCTGGCCGATCTGTTCCACCTGCTGGGTGACGCGACGCGCCTGCGCATCGTGCTGGCCTGCCTGACGCAGCCAACAGCCGTGGGCGATATTGCCAATACGCTGTCGCTGTCGAGTTCGCTGGTCAGCCACCATCTGCGCCTGCTGCGCGCCGCCCGCATCGTCAAGGCCGAGCGCCAGGGCAAGCAAGTCTTTTACGCAGCTGCCGACGCCCACATCAGCAGCCTGCTTTCCACCATGTTCGAGCACATCGCCGAACCCGCCACCGGAATGGACGCATGAGCCAACATCACCAGCACGATCATGACCACGATCATGGTCACGAGCACAAGCACGATCACAAGCACGACGAGCACAAGCACGACGACCATGACCACGGTCACGGCTTTGGCCACCACCACCACCACATGCCCTCCCCCGAAGGCAACGGGCGCGCTTTCGCGCTGGCGATCGGGCTCAACATGGCCTTCGTCATCATCGAATTCGGCTACGGCTTTATCGCGCACTCGACGGCGCTGATGGCCGACGCCGGTCACAACCTGTCCGACGTGCTGGGCCTGGTGCTGGCCTGGGGCGCGGCGGTGCTCGCCAAAAGCGTGCCGACTGGCCGCTATACCTACGGCCTGCGCGGCTCGTCGATCCTGGCGGCAATGGGCAACGGCCTGCTGCTGATGGTGGCGTGCGGCGCCATCGCCTGGGAAGCCGTGCAGCGCTTCGCCGAACCGGCGCCCGTGGCCGGCGCCACGGTGTCGATCGTTGCCGCCATCGGCGTGCTGATCAACGGCTTTTCGGCCTGGCTGTTCCTGGCTGGCAGCAAGGGCGACCTGAACATCCGCGGCGCCTACCTGCACATGGCGGCCGATGCGGCGCTGTCGCTGGGCGTGGCGATCTCGGGCTTGATCATCATGTTCTGGGGCTGGACCTGGATCGACCCGGCGGTGAGCCTGGCGATCGTGGTGGTGATCGTGCTGGGCACGTGGTCGCTGCTGCGCGAATCGGTGCAGCTGTCGATGGCGGCCGTGCCGCCTGGCGTGGATGCCGACAAGGTGCGCGGCTTCCTGCTCGCGCAGCCCGGCGTGGCTGATCTGCACGACCTGCACATCTGGGCGCTGAGCACGACCGAAACGGCGCTGACGGCGCACGTCGTGATGCCTGCCGGATATCCGGGCGATGCGGCGATCGATGCGATGGTGGACGGGTTATGCGGGCAGTTCGCGATTCATCACTGCACGCTGCAGGTCGAGGAAGGCACGACCCATCATCACTGCACGCTGCACGGGCACCACTAGACTATTTGCATTCATTACGGCTGGATGCATGAGGATTCACGTACTTATGTACATTGCATGCTACCAATCCACGGTGACGATAGGTGTTTCACCGTATAGAATGTAAAATCAAAGAATATACGGTGAATCGCTATCGTGAACTACTTTATACTTTCCGACAACGCAGCCCGACAGTACATGGACTCGGTCACGATTTTTTCCGAGCATGCTCGTACCGCTGAGCGAGCCCGGCAGTACAAAGGCGGGATGTATTGGAAGGTCGAAGGCAAATACGAATATCTCGTCAAAACAACACCAGACAATCGACAGCAGAGGATTGGCCGGCGGTCTGCTGAAACCGAAAAAATTCATGCTGACTTTACGACCTGCAAGCATCAGGTTGAAGAGCGACTAAAGTCCCTCAATGACGCACTACAAGAAGCGGAACGACTGAACAAAGCCTTGAAGGTTGGTCGTACCCCTGCTACTGTCGTATCGGTCCTTCAGGCTCTTCACGAATCGCGCGTGCATGACTACTTTACGGTCGTGGGTACCCACGCACTCTATGCCTATGAGGCTGCCGCGAGCGTACGCATTCAGCAAGGTGCGTTGGCAACGATGGACGTGGATTTGCTATGGGACGCGCGTAAGCGAATGCAGTTCTTGACAACAATGGCGCGTACCCAGACATCGATGCTTGCAGTACTTCAGCGCGCTGACAAAACCTTTCAACGCAAGGAGTCGCAGCTTGAAACTGCCATTAACGATAAAGGTTTCGAAGTCGATTTTTTGCGCCGTCAGCCCATCCAGCAAGACCCTCACCCGTTCCGGTTCACCGATGACGAGGAAGACTTGTGGCCGGTTCAAGCGGAAAGAGCCGGCGTGTTGACGGACTCTCCCCGCTTTGAACAAGTCGTTGTCTCAGTGACCGGGAAGATGGCGATGATGAGAACGATTGCGCCCGAAAGCTTCGTCCAGTTTAAGCTTTGGATGGCTGAGCAAGCCAAACACCGTGACCCTGCAAAGCGACGCCGCGATGTGCTTCAGGCGAGGATTGTGCAGGAATTACTGTCTGAGGCTCTGTTGCCGCCTTCTGCACCATGAAACAACCAGCATGCTACCGGCTTGAGGGGCGGGCAGCAGCTAGTCCAGCGCCATGTAGCTGCCCAGTCGTGCCTTACTTCACGTTGAGCAGTTCGACGTCGAAGATCAGATCGGAGTCCGGCGGAATCATCCCGCCGCCCGCGCCACGCTTGCCGTAGGCCAGCGCGCTCGGGATGATCAGCGTGCGCTTGCCGCCGACCTTCATGCCCGCTACGCCCTGCTCCCAGCCCTTGATCACACGGCCTGCGCCCAGCTGGAATTCCAGCGGATCGCGGCCATTGTCGAGCGACGAGTCGAACTTGCGGCCGCGCTGCTGCTTGGCCAGCGGCTTGTGGAACCAGCCCGTGTAATTGACGACGACATTGCTGCCGAGCGATGCTTCCTTGCCGGTGCCGACCACACGATCGACGATCTCGACCTGCGGTGCCTGGGTTTCGGCGGCGACTGGCGGCGTGACCGGGGTAGCAGCAGGCGCGGTAGTTGGCTGCTGCGCTTCCGGCGGCGGCTGGGTCGCGGGCTTGCTGGCGTCCTGTGCGCCTTCCTGGGCCTGGGCGCTGCCTGCCACCAGGAGCAGGGCGATGACTGCGGATCGACGAATCATGTGTGCTCTTCCATCAAAAGGTCGCAACCGGGCGGTTGCATCTGGCACCTATGATAGCAAGGCGGCCTCAGCTTGCACAGTTTGCCCGGCGGCTGCGGTGACAGCCTGCGCCTGGGCATTGGCCGCTTCGGCCAGCCGGCGCAGTACCTGCCCCGCCGTCACCATGCCGAAGGTGGCGGTCACCACCATGCACGAGCCGAATCCGGCGCAGTTCAGGCCCGTGATGCCGTTGTCATCGATCTCGCATGCCCCGCCAGCGTTGTCTTCGCCCGTGTCCGGATACCGCAGCGGCTCCATCGAAAACACGGCGTCGATGTGGTACTTCTGCTTTTCGCCGCGCGAAAAACCGTATTGCGCGCGCAGCAGCTTGCGCACTTTTTTCAGCAGCGGTTCCTGCTCGGTGCGGGCCAGGTCTCGGATCTCGACCTTGGTCGGATCGATCTGGCCGCCGGCGCCACCCACGACCACGAGCGGCATCTTGTTGGCGCTGCACCAGGCGATCAGCGCCGCCTTGGGCTTGACGCTGTCAATCGCATCGACCACATAGTCGAAGCCCTGGTTGGCCACCAGCGTCTCGATGTTCTCCAGGTCGATGAAGTCCTCGACCAGGGTCACCTGACAAAACGGGTTGATCTCGGCGATGCGCTGGCGCAGCGCTTCGATCTTCGGCATGCCGATAGTCGATGACAGCGCCTGGATCTGGCGGTTGATGTTCGATTCGGCGACGTTGTCGAGATCGATCAGGGTCAGGTGGCCGATGGCGCTGCGCGCCAGCGCCTCGACCACCCATGAACCGACGCCGCCGACGCCGATCACGCAAACGTGCGCCGCGCGGAAACGTTCCAGCGCAGGCTCACCATACAGGCGCCCGATGCCGCCGAAACGGCGCGCAAAGTCGACTTCCTCCGTGGGCGTTGCCGCCGCCCCTTGCTCAAGTAATTGATTCATCCCGATATTGTAGCGGACAGGTGTTTCGCGACTACACTAGAATGATCGTTCGTCAACCAAATAACCTGCGTGTCTCCCACAGAACAATGACCTCTCTCCTGCCCGACACCGCCCCCGATTTCTCCCAGCCGATCGCCGTGCTCAAGCATTGCCATGGCCGCATCCGCAAACAACTGTCCACCCTGGAAAAACTGCTGCCGCACCTGGCCGAACATGGCGTCGACAAGCAGGCGCGCGACGCCGCCGGCGCCGTGCTGCGCTACTTCGACAAGGCCGCGCACCTGCACCACGACGACGAAGAACAGGACCTGATCCCGATGCTGCGCGCCACCGCGCAGGGCGACGACGCCGCCACGCTGCAGGCGCTGGCGCCGACGATCGTGCAGGACCACAATGACATGGACGCCCTGTGGCAGGACCTGCACGAGCAACTGACGGCGATCGAAGCCGGCACCGGGACCATGCTCTCCAGCACGGCCGTCGAGCGCTTCGTCGCCCGCTACACGGCGCACATGGAGCGCGAAGAAAGCACGATGGCGCCGATGGCGATGCGCCTGTTCTCGCCCGAGCAGATGGCGCAGCTGGGCCAGGCGATGCAGCGCCGCCGCGGCCTGCTGGCGCCCGAGGCGTTTGACCAGCCGGTGGCCACAACATCGGCCAAGACAGCCGGCGTTGGCCAGGCAGTGGCCGATCTGCGCCAGGATTACGGCCAGGCCAGCCTGAATGAAGACGACGTGCTGGACGACCCGATCGCGCAATTCACGGCGTGGTTTGAGCAGGCACTGGCGGCGCAAGTGAACGAACCGAATGCGATGACGCTGGCAACGGTCGGCCCGGGCAACCGGCCAAGCTCGCGCATCGTGCTGATCAAGCAATTCGATCCGCGCGGTTTTACCTGGTACACCAATTACGACAGCCAGAAGGCGCAGGAACTGCGCGGCAACAACCAGGCCGCCCTGCTCTTCTTCTGGAGCGAGCTCGAGCGCCAGATCCGCATCGAAGGCCGTGTCGAGATGACGTCGAGCGAAGAAAGCGACCATTATTTCCGCAGCCGCCCGCTCAAGAGCCGGGTCGCGGCGATCGCGTCGCAACAGAGCAGCCCGATTGCCAGTCGCGCCGCGCTGGAAACGAATTACGACGCCGTGGCGCAGGCTGCCGGCGACGATCCGGCGCGCCCGGACAACTGGGGCGGTTTCCGCCTGGTGCCGGAGCGCATCGAGTTCTGGCAAGGCCGCCGCTCCCGCTTTCATGACCGGATCGTCTACCAGCGCCAGCCGGACGGCAGCTGGACGCGCAGCCGTCTTCAGCCGTAGGGTGGGCGGCTAGGCCGCCCACGCGGTGATGGTTGGCAGACAGATCATGCGGCACGCGATCGGCACCAGTATCGATCACCGCGTGGGCGGCACAGCCGCCCACCCTACCTCAGTCGTTCCGCAAACGTGGCGCGGAATTTGCTGACCTTCGGCGCCACCACGAACGCGCAATACCCCTGCAACGGGTGTTGCGCGAAGTAATTCTGGTGGTAGTCCTCGGCCTTGTACCAAGTTTCCTGCGGCAACACCTGCGTCACCAGCGGTGCATCCCACACCATGGCCATCTCGGCCATCACGGTGCGCGCGACAGCGTCCTGCGCCGGCGACGTGGTGAAAATCACTGACCGGTATTGCGTGCCGACGTCATTGCCCTGGCGATTCAATGTCGTCGGATCGTGGATCGTGAAAAAGATCTCGAGAATGTCGTGGTAGCTGATCACTGACGGATCGAACTCCAGGCGCACGACTTCGGCGTGGCCGGTGGTGCCGTTGCACACGGCCTCGTAGGTCGGTTGATCGGCATGACCGCCCATATAGCCTGACTCCACGCGCGTGACGCCGCGTGCTTCGAGAAACACCGCCTCGATGCACCAGAAGCAGCCGCCCCCGAGGATGGCGACGTCGCCCGTTGTTTGCTCACTCATGATGGCCCTTGTAATCGTAAAATTTCGATAAGCTTAATGTAGCGCAAAGCCCGGCTGGCCGCTGTATTGACCCGCTGCCGATACGGCTAGAAGGCATGGCGCGGCAAGCTTGCGCAGGACGGTGGCATAATGAGCGTCACAGTTCCAGGAACACCATGAATACACTTTCTGCCCGCGCGACCACGCGCGGCTTCGATACAACACATTTCCGCCAGGCGCTGTCGCAGTTTGCGACCGGCGTCACCGTCATTACGACCCGCCTGGCCGACGGCACCTTCCGTGGCCTGACGGCCAGCTCGTTCAACTCGGTTTCGCTCGACCCGCCGCTGGTGCTGTGGAGCCTGGGTGCCGGCGCGAACAGCATGCCGATCTTCAGCGGCAACTCGCACTACGTGATCAATGTGCTGTCTGCCGGCCAGGAAGACCTGGCGATGCGCTTTGCGCGTCGCGGCGAAAACCCGTTCGAGGGCGTCGACTACGAGCTGTCGCGCACCGGCCTGCCGATCCTCAAGGGCGTGTCGGCCTGGTTCGAATGCCACAACCGCAGCCGCTACCCGGAGGGCGATCACGTCATCTTCGTCGGCGAGGTCGAAGAGTGCCAGTTGCAACCGCAACCAGCACTGATCTTCCACGGCGGCAAGTTCGGCAGCACTGCCAGTCAAAAATGAAAATGCCTGTCGCAGTTTGAAAAGATCGGGCTGCGCCACGTTTCTATAATGGTCAGGTAACTTCTAACCAGAATTCAGAGACAGGATTTCCGATGACCCGTACCGACTCGCCCAAGAAAGCTGCTTTCCATTGGGATGACCCGCTGCTGCTGAACAGCCAGCTGACCGATGAAGAGCGCATGGTGCGCGACGCCAGCGCCGCCTATTGCCAGGACAAGCTGCGCCCGCGCGTGCTCGAAGCGTTCCGTCACGAGTCGATGGATGTCTCGATCTTCCGCGAGATGGGCGAATTGGGCCTGCTTGGCCCGACCATTCCCGAAGAATACGGCGGCCCGGCAATGGGGTATGTTGCCTACGGCCTGATCGCGCGCGAAGTCGAGCGCGTCGATTCCGGCTACCGCTCGATGATGAGCGTGCAATCGTCGCTCGTCATGGTGCCGATCTTTGAATTTGGCAACGAAGCCACCAAACAGAAATACCTGCCAAAGCTGGCCACCGGCGAATGGATCGGCTGCTTCGGCCTGACCGAGCCAAACCACGGCTCCGATCCCGGCTCGATGATTTCGCGCGCCCGCAAGGTCGAGGGCGGCTACAGCCTGTCCGGCGCCAAGATGTGGATCACCAACTCGCCCGTGGCTGACGTGTTCGTCGTGTGGGCGAAGGACGATGAAGGCGCGATCCGCGGCTTCGTGCTCGAAAAAGGCTGGAAGGGCTTGTCGGCCCCGGCAATCCACGGCAAGTTCGGCCTGCGCGCGTCGGTCACCGGCGAAATCGTCATGGACAATGTGTTCTGCCCGGAAGAAAACGCGTTCCCGGACGTGCGTGGCCTGAAGGGTCCGTTCACCTGCCTGAATTCGGCCCGCTACGGCATCGCCTGGGGCGCGCTGGGCGCGGCCGAAGACTGCTGGCACACGGCGCGCCAGTACACGATGGACCGCCAGCAATTCGGGAAGCCGCTTGCTGCCAACCAGCTGGTGCAAAAGAAGCTGGCCGACATGCAGACCGAAATCACGCTCGGCCTGCAAGGCTGCCTGCGCCTGGGCCGCATGAAGGACGAAGGCACGGCGGCGCCGGAAATCACGTCGATCATGAAGCGCAACTCGTGCGGCAAGTCGCTCGACATCGCCCGTATGGCGCGCGATATGCTGGGCGGTAACGGCATCTCGGATGAGTTCGGCATCATCCGCCACATGGTCAACCTCGAGGTCGTCAATACCTACGAAGGCACGCACGACATCCACGCGCTGATCCTCGGCCGCGCACAGACCGGCATCGCCGCGTTCTGATCACGTAGTCCCCACGGCGCGGCAATCGCCGCGCCGTTCAAGAACCATCCGCAATCTGCTCCTGCAATAGCACCAGCATCGCCTGCGCGGCTGGCGTGAGCGCACCTTCGCTGCGCCGGACCACGCCAATCGAACGCCGGATGACAGGATCGACCAGCTCACGCCTCATCAGCCCGGTGCTGGCAATCACATCGGCTGCCAGGCTCGGCAAGGCCGCCACACCCAGCTGCTCGACCACCATGGCGCCGATCGTGGCCAGGTGATCGACTTCAAACGCCGGATAAAAATTGATTCCCGCCTGCAGCGCAGCCGCGTCCACGTATTGCCGTACGCTGGTGTGGCGCGACATCGAAATATGCGGATACGGCAGCGTCTCGGGCAGGCGGATCGGGCTGCTGTCGCGGCCCAGCGGATGCCCGGGCGCGGCCAGCAGCACAAATTCATCGGTTGTCAGCGGGATGTATTCCAGATCCTGGTAGGCCGGATTGGCGGCAGTGATGGCGAAGTCAACGCGACCCTGGCGCACCAGTTCGAACGCTGGTTCTGACAGCGTATCGGCCAGCGACAGCGCGATGTCGGGATGGCGCGCATGAAAGACGCGGAACAGGCGCGGCACGAGCCGCGCTGCCAGCGACGGCATCGCGGCCAATGCCACCCGGCCCCGGTGCAGCGCCGTCACGTCCCGTACCGCCGCGGCCGAGCGCTCGATATCGGCAAGCAATTGCTGGGCGTGCAGGACGAGCACCTCGCCGGCAGCACTCAGGGCGACCGAGCGCGTGGTACGCGAGAACAGGCGACTGCCAAAGCCCTCCTCCAGCCGACCGATGAGGGTCGACAGGGCCGACTGCGACAGGCACACCTGCTGCGCCGCCTTGCTGAAGCTGAGCGTGTCAGCCAGGGCGAGGAAGGCACGCAACTCGCGTGCGGATAGATTTATTTCCATAATCGATAAGTTTATAGAAAAAATGCGTTTCTCAGATAATTTGATGAAGCGCAAACTAAGTTCATTCTCTTTTCGAAAATGATCATGGAAAACTTGATACTTCCCAAGCCTGCGCACGCGCTGGCACTCGTTGCAGGCGGCGGCACGATGGGCGCCGACGTGGCGATCGTGCTGGCGCGCGCCGGCTGCCGCGCGATCGTGCTCGAACCCGGCGCCACACGCCGCGACACGCTCGACACCTATTTTGGCGACACCCTGGGCAAGCTGGGGCTGGAACACAAGCGCGAGCGCATCACGACCTGCGCCAGCCTCGACGAACTCGACTGGCAGGCAATCGACCTGGTCATCGAGTGCATTCCAGAGAAGCTGGCGCTCAAGCAGGCACTGTTTGCCGAGCTGGTCAAGCGCGCGCGTCCCGATACTCTGCTGTGCAGCAACAGCTCGAGCTTCCCCATTTCGGCCATCGGCGAACACCTGGAAACAACCGAACGGATGCTGGGCCTGCACTTCTTCATGCCGGCGCATCTGGTGCCGCTGGTCGAGGTCGTGCTCGGCGCGAACTCGTCAAGCGAGCTGGCGGAGGCGTTGATGGCCTTCATGCGTGCCTGCGGCATGGTGCCGGTGCTGGTCCGCAAGGACCTGCCGGGTTTCCTGGCCAACCGCCTGCAGCATGCCCTCGCGCGCGAAGCGTTTGCGCTGATCGACGCCGGCATTGCCACGGCCGAGGATGTCGACGCTGCGGTGCGCTTCGGCTTCGGCTTTCGCTTTCTTGCGGCCGGCCCGGTGCTGCAGCGCGACCATGCCGGCATTGACGTGCACTACCCGGCAGCGACCACCATGTACCCGTCGCTCGCGGCCAACACCACGCCGGCCCGGGTGCTGGTGCAGCGCTACGACGCCGGCCACTACGGGATGAAGACGGGCGAAGGCTTTTATCGCTGGACGCCGGACACCATTGCTGCCGAGCGCGCGCGTTACGATGGCCTGTTGATGGCCGGGTTGCGCCTGCTGGCGCCTGAACTACCAAAGATCGAGGAACAATGATCATGTCTGCCCTCCCTTCAGCGGCGAAGCGCCCGGCGCCCCGTATCGCTCTGATCCACGCCCTGAGCCATTCGGTCGAGCCGATCAATGCCTTCATGGCAGAACAATGGCCCGAGGCCACACGCATGAATCTGCTCGACGATTCGCTGTCGGCCGACCTGGCCCGATCTGGCCGTGGCCTCGACGATGCAATGCACAAGCGTTTCGCCGACCTGGCGGACTATGCGCTTGGCAGCGGGGCCGAGGCCATCCTGTTTACCTGTTCGGCCTTCGGCCCCTGCATCGAAGCGGTGGCGCAGCGCTATCCGCACATTCCCGTGCTCAAGCCGAACCAGGCCATGATTGCCGATGCCGAGGCCGGTCAGGCGGCCGGCCCGGTGGGCCTGATCGCGACCTTCGGCCCCACGCTGGCCTCGATGCCCCCCGAATTTCCGGCGCGCGTGGCGCTGCGCTGCGCCCTGGCCGAAGGCGCGCTCGATGCGCTCAACCGGGGCGACGTCGACCTGCATGACGAGCTGATTGCCGACAGCGCACGGCGGCTGATCGACGACGGCTGCGCGACGATCGCACTGGCGCAATTCAGCATGGCGCGCGCACATGACGCTTGTGTTCGTGCCGCAGGTGCGCCCGTACTGACCACGGTGCACAGCGCCGTGCATGAACTGAAACGGCGCCTGGCGCAGCAGGCACCCTGAACGACAACGTACCACCCCACCAAAACAAAACAAGACAAACCGGAGACAAAGCATGCTCAAGAAGGTACTTCTCGCAACGCTGTTCATGACCCAGGCGCTTGTTGCCGGCGCCGCCGACGTCTATCCGTCGAAGCCGATCCGCTTCGTCGTGCCCTACCCGCCAGGCGGGCCGACGGACGCGATGGCGCGCCTGATCCAGGGGCCGCTGCAGGCAAAGTTCAAGGTACCCGTGATCATCGACAACCGGGGCGGCGCCGGCGGCAATATCGGCACCGGCATGGTGGCCAAGTCGGCGGCGGACGGCTACACGATCCTGCTGGCGGCCAGCGGGCCGATGGCGGTGAACAAGACGCTGTACAAATCGATCCCGTTCGACCCGGACAAGGATTTCGCCCCGGTGATCCAGATCTCGGCGTTTCCGCTGGTGCTCGAAGTGCACCCGTCGGTCACGGTCAAGAACGTCAAGCAGTTCATTGCCATGGCAAAGGAGCAGCCCGACATGCTGAGCTTTGCCTCGGCCGGCAACGGCACCCCGCAGCACCTGGCGGGCGAACTGTTCAACACTGCGGTGGGCACCAAACTGCAGCACGTTCCCTACAAGGGCGCCGGCCCGGCGCTGAACGATGTGCTGGGCGGGCACGTCAAGGTCATGTTCGACATCCTCGGCAGCTCGGTCCAGTACATCAAGACGGGCAAGCTGCATCCGATCGCCGTGACGACGGCCACGCGCGTGCCGTCCTTGCCGGACGTGCCGACCCTGGCCGAAGCGGGCTTGAGTGGCTACAACTTCACGGGCTGGCACGGCATCGTGGCGCCGGCCGCCACGCCCAAGCCGGTGGTGATGCGCCTGAATCAGGCGCTCAACGAGATCTTCGCCGATCCGGCCTTCCGCAAGAAATGGGAAGAGCTGGGCACACCGGTCGTCGGCGGCACGCCGGAAGCGTTCGGCACCCTGATGCGCACCGAATCGGTCAAGCTGGGCAAGGTGGTCAAGGACGCGGGCGTAACGGTCGACTGATGCGGCGCGGCGCGTCATCATGACGTCACACGCACTTCTTATCATCCCTTCAATTTTTCGCCTCACCACCATTGAAGGGTTCACATGCATCAGGTCGTTCTCCGCCGTCTTCCGCTTGCCGTCGCCATCGGCGCGGCACTTGCCCTGTCCGCCTGCGGTGGTTCCGACCACCATGACGACGCCGCCGCTGCCGATGTCGCCATCGTCATCCCGGCCGCGCCAGCGGACCAGGGCGCGGCCGACACGGCGCCGGTGCCATCGGTCCTGGCTTTTGTCGACACCGCCGCCACCAACCAGCGCGGCGACGCCCGCTACGCCACGCTGGCCACGAACGCCGGCGTGCGCGTGCTGGGCGGCATGCTCGCCATCTGGAAGCCAGTAACCGAACTCGTCGATGCAGGCCAGACGGCCCCGGCCGTCGACGGCTTCCCGGCCGTTGCCGCATCGACCTGGACCGGCGTGCCGAACGACGGCACCAATGGCGGGACGATCGTCAACGCCGCTGTGCACAATGCCAACATCGATTACGTCGTCAAAGCCACCGCCAGTCGCACCCCGGAACAGGCTCTGCTGGCGTATCTGGACGACCGGCGCGGCAAGGGCTACAGCGTCACCGGCGGCATGGGCCCGCTGACCGACGCATGGCGCAGCGCCTCGCGCGCGACCACCACCATCAACGACATGCCGGCGGATGCCACCAAGGTCAAGTATGAAGATGGCGGCAACAACAATGGCGTCGGCGGCGCTGCCAATGCCGAGTTCGGCAAGGTCGTCGACCTGGTCAATGCGATGGGCGGCAACGGTTCGACCGAGCCGGCCAAGCGCTTTTACAAGTACGCGCGCCCTTACCGCTGGAGCAGCGCGGTGCAGGTCGTGCCGCAACTCGAACCGGCCAAGAGCGCGACGCCGAACACCGACGGCGGCTTCACCAGCGGCCACTCGGCCGAGGCCGTGCGCAACGCCGTCGCGATGGCCTACGTACTGCCGGAACGCTACCAGGAACTGGTCGGCCGTGGTCTCGAACTGGGCGAGAGCCGCATCCTGGCCGGCATGCACTCGCCGCTGGACGTGATCAGCGGCCGCGTGCAGGCGCAAGCCGTCGCCGCCGCCAACCTGATCGCCGCTGGCGCCACCACGCGCGCCGCCGCCCGCGAGCAGGCGCAGAGCACGTTGATGAAGCTGACCGGCACCACCGCCAGCACCTTCCCGAGCTACGCCATCTCGGGCACGCCGGCGAACGATCGCTTTGCCGACTACGCGACGAGCAAAGCCAACTACCTGCGCCGCATGACCTTCGGCCTGCCGCTGATCGGTTCGACCACCGCACCGGCCGTGGTGCCAAAAGGCGCCGAAGTGCTGCTGGAAACGCGCCTGCCCTACCTGACCGACGCGCAGCGCCGCGTCGTGCTGAAAACCACCGCGATCGGTTCCGGTTATCCGGTCCTGGACGATGCTGAAGGCTGGGGCCGCCTGAATCTGTTTGCTGCGGCCGAGGGTTATGCCGTCTTCACCGGCAACGTCGTGCTGAACATGGACGCGAGCAAGGGCGGCTTTAATGCCGCAGACCGCTGGCGCAACGACATCACCGGCAGCGGCAAGCTGGTCAAGCAAGGCTCGGGCGCGTTGAAGCTGGGCGGCAAGAACGCCTGGACTGGCGGCACGCAGGTCGATGCCGGTAGCCTCGAAGCACTGTCGACAACGGCCTTCGGCACGGGTGACGTGTATGTCGCCGGCGGCGGTACCGTGATCAGCAACGCACCGGCCACACTGGTCGTGGGCGGCAAGTACACGCAGCTGACCGGCGCGACGCTGGAACTGCGCCTGGGCGCGGCCCAGGGCGGGCGCATGAGCGTGACGGGCGCGGCCACCATCGGCGGCGGCACCTTGCGCATCAAGTTCCAGGACGGCGTCAAGCCGGCCGTGGGCGACACGCTCACCGTCATCAGTGCAGCAAGCCTGAAGGGCAAGTTCGAGACCATCACAGTCGACGGCTTTAGCGTGACGCCGACCTACACCGACACCGGCCTGCAACTGCGCCTGGGTTCATAAGCGCAGCGTAGGTTGTACAAAAAATGGGGCCGGGTTCGATGACGAACCCGGCCCCATTGTTTTGCCACGTTACTGTCGCAGCTTATTCGTCGAACTCTTCGGCCAGATTCTTCCAGCCGCGGCTCTTGGCAAACGCGGAAAATTCTTCCGGCGCCTCGAGCACGATCAGACGGCTCTCTTGCAGGCCCGGGTCGCTGTGGCCGAAATCTGGCCCCTTGTACCCGAGCGTGCGCAGGCGCTCGACGAGTTGACGCACCAGGACGGTGTCCTTGTAGGCATCAGGATCGAGCTTGGCAGCAAACTCCACGTACACATCGATGATCCCGTAACCCTCGTCGAAAATGCGGATCTCTTTGACGTCGAGGGTACGGCCGTTGCTGTCCTTGGCCTGGAAGGCGCCGGACAGTTCAATATCGGTATCAGTAGTCATGGTGAAAGCATAGCACCGAGCCGCAGGTTGCGTAGCGCACGTCAAAATCCCAAAGCGGGGTCAGGTCTGACATTCGGACACGGCCTCTGCACTGGCATCTGTTTTTTGATTTCCTGAGCGAGACATTCCGGGCGGATCATTTAATACCGCTTTCGAATTTCAAGGCGATTCATCAGTCAAGCGACTAAGGTTGAGGTCGTGTCCGAATGTCAGACCTGACCCCGGCTTTTGACAGCGGCTACACTTCCCATTGCAGCTTGAAGGTCAGCGACCTGCTCCGTTCATCCACCAGCGGCAGCTTGTCATCGACAATGCCCAGCGACACCGTGCGGCCGTGCTGCCATTGGTAGCGGTACAGCAGCGAGCGGTGTACCTGGCGGTCGTTCCATGCTTCGAGTTGCGTTACCCCATCGTCGCGCCGTGCAGCCCAGGTGTTCTGCGCCAGCAGCCTCACTGAATCGCGCGGGCTGAAATGGACGATGGCCAGCGCGCGCCAGGCCGTGTCGGAAAATGCCGGCTGGCCCAGCGTGCCCTGCACCCAGGCGCGATTAATATGTTGATCGAGCTCCAGGGACCACCCGCGCGGCAAGGGAAAGCGCAGGCCGACGTCCAGGATCACATTCCCGCCCGGCCCCACGCGGTCGGCATCGGCGTCCATCTGGCGTCCCAGCGCCGCTTCCAGTGCGATCTTCGAGATCCATGGTGCGGGCGTCGTTTCGATGCCGACATTGATGACGCGCGTATCATGCAGGCGCCCCAGGGGCCGCGCGCGCTGGCGGTCGAAGCCCAGCTCGGCCCACACATTCGTGCGCCGGGTCGCGGCCAGCCAGACGCCCGGGCGCAGCTTGCGCTCGACCGTTTCGCCGCCGGCCTGGCCCGTCACCCGGTCGGCCAGCGTGCGCATCTCGTGCAGGACCAGGTAAGTCTCGAACTCGTACAGCTCCAGCCCGCCCAGGGATTGCGGCCCCAGGATGCGGTTGATCGAGCCGGTGGCGCGGGCGATGCCTGCTTGTGGCACGAAGCCGTTGTCGTTGACGAAGCCGGGCGCGATCGCCTCGACTTCGGCCTCGTACCACCAGCGTTCGGTCTTGTGCAGCGACTTGCCCCACAGATAGCCGCCCGAGCGCCCCGCCACCCGCGCCGGCACATCGTCGTCGACAAAGCCCGCCGTCGTGCGCGACACCATCGCCACGCCGGACAGTTGCTGCTGCTCGCCATCCGCCCCTTCGCTGCGCCACTGGGCATCGACGCCGACGACGTCGTTGCCCCCAAAGCGGTGGTAGTCGCGCTGCGAGGCGAACGCACCCAGCAGCAAGCCCTCTCCGTGCCAGCGTGCGCGCACGAGGCTCGCGACCGTGCGCTTGGTCTGCCCGTATTCCAGCGTTTCGTACGGCTTGCCGCGCAGGATCAGGCCACCCGGCTCGTCGCGCAGGCTCATCGCCGTGGCGTCGGCATGCGCCGCGCGCCAGGTCGCCCGCAGGCCGTATTCGGGATCGTTCACGGTGCGCGAATAAAAGGCCGGCAGCGGCAAGCCCAGCACGTCCGCACTCTCCAGAAAGAAGCCGCGCTTCTCGGGCAGCGACAGCGCGATATTGCCGGCGCCCTGCGACACCGGCTCGTCGATCTCGACCTGCGAGTAATCGGGATTGATGGTGGCATTGAACACCCAGTCGGCGCGCGGACGGGCATTGATCTCCAGGCCCAGTTCGGCCTGGCTGCCGCGCGTGCGCGTCCCCGGCATGGCGGCGCGTTCGCTGCGCACTGTCAGTTCGGGCCTCAGCTCCAGAAAGCTGCGGTCGCGCACCGCTTCCACGGTGGCCTCCATGCCATCGATCTCCTGCAGGAAGCTCAGGTGGCTGAGCGCGTCGATCCGGAATGGCGCCGTCACCAGCAGCATGCCGTCGGCATGCGGGATGCTGCGCTCGACCATCAGACGCCAGTTGCGGCCATCGGCGTACGGAAAGCGCAGGCTCGACAGCGGCCAGCGCACTTCCATGCTGTAGCCGTCGGGCAGGATGGTCACGGCCGTCTCGATCGGGAAATCCGGCCCCAGATCCGATTCGTCATCCTCGGCGCGGTGGATGCCGTCGCTGACCACGCCGGTGGTGTTGATGCGCACGAACTGGGCATTGCGGCCATGGCCGGCGGGGTCGATCCAGATGCCGATGAAGTCCTGGTCGACGCCAACCTTGTCGCGCCGCGCCAGCAGGCCCCGGCGCAGGTGCGGCGCGTCATCCCAGGCGCGGATGCCGAACACCAGCGCACCGTCGTCGACCAGCACTTGCACGCTGGTCTTCAAGGCACCGGGGGCAGGCGCGTCGTCGCGCGGCTGGTGCTTGTGGAAGTCCTGGTAGACAGGCGCGCGGCGCCATGCAGGGTCATCCAGGGCGCCGTCGATCGCGGGCGTGTCGCCCGCCGCGATGCGCAGCGCGCGCAAGCCACTGCCATGCGCATCGCACGCGTGCAGGACAGCACAAAGCAACAAGCCGAGACAGGCAAACGAAGCGGGAGACATGCGCAGCACCATGAAAATCAGCCGCTCAGTCTAGCATGCGACTTGCCAAAGAGAACACTTTTTGGGGCCCGGGATGCGGCGTCTGGATGACATGTGGCGCCGGTCAATTGTGACACCTTGCCAATGCCGCTTTACCTTGCGTGGCATACCGCATGCATCTGATGACGATTCGTCTGGTCACCCGTGCTTGGGGCTTGCGAGCGGCCCGATTTGCGCTACCATCGAATGCATGTTGCATGGCCTGCACAGGCTGGCGCATTTCACGGCAGAGGCATGATGAGCTTGACCCCACCCGTATCCGATCCGTCCGCATCCAGCCACAGCGATGCCTTGTCGCTCGACCTGCTGCTAAGTAATTTGCCGGGCGCTGCCTACCGCTGTCTCAATGACAGCGAATGGAGCATGGTGTTCATCAGCGACGGCGTCGAAAAAGTAACCGGCTACTCGGCTGCCGCGTTCACCGGTCGGCCGGGCCTGTCATTTGCGAGCATCATCCTGCCGGAAGACCGCGACCAGATGCATGCGGCGGTGGCGATCGCACTGGCCCAGAACCAGCCCTTCCAGGTCACGTACCGGATTCGCACTGCCAACGGGCAAATCCGGTGGATCTGGGAACAAGGCGCGCTGAACCGGCAGGCCGGGACGCTCGAAGGTTTCCTGGCCGATTTCACGCGGGTCAAGCACGCCGATCTGGTCATGCTCGAGCAGGCGTCATTCCTGCAACAGGCGCGTGATGCGATCATCGCGATGGACATGGCCTCGCGCATCAGCTACTGGAACCATGGCGCCGAGCGCCTGTACGGCTGGAGTGCGCACGAAGCGATCGGCAAGCGCTTTTGCGAGCTGCTGTGCGACGAGCAGGCACATTACGAAACCGCGTTCGCCCACACGCTGGCCGATGGCGAATGGTGCGGCGAACTGGCGCACATGCGGCGCGACGGCTCGAAGGTCGACACCGACACCCGCTGGACCTTGCTGGCGCCCGACGCCGTGCCGGGCGCGAGCCAGAAAATCCTGGTGATCGGCACCGACATCAGCGAGCGCAAATCGAGCGAGGCGCGGATCTTCCGGCTGGCGTTCTTCGACCATCTCACCGACCTGCCCAACCGCGCCAACCTGCTCGACCAGCTGCGCCGCGCCCTGCTTGGCAGCGCCCGCAGCGGCAAGTGCGGCGCGCTGATGTTCTGCGACCTGGACAACTTCAAGTACCTCAACGACAGCCAGGGCCACGCAGCCGGCGACCTGCTGCTGCAGGCCGTGGCGCGCCGGCTCGAAGGCTGCGTGCGCGAAGCGGACATGGTGGCGCGTCTGGGCGGCGACGAGTTCGTGGTGCTGATCCGGCCCGTCGAGGATTCGCGCGATGTAGCGGCGGCGCAGGCCGAAACGGTCGCCAAAAAGGTCGTCGCAGCACTGGCGGCGCCGTTCCAGCTGGGCGAGCTGCATTACACGCTGTCGGTAAGCGTCGGCGTGGTCACGCTGTGCGGCCTGCACGACACGGTCGAATCGACCTTGCGCCAGGCCGACGCCGCGATGTACCAGGCCAAGGCGGCCGGGCGCAACACGTTTCGCTTCCACGACCCGGCGGTGCAGGCCGCGTGGCTCGCGCGTGCCGAACTCGAAAGCGGCTTGCGGCGCGCGCTGCAACGCCACGAATTCGTACTGCACTACCAGCCGCAACTCGACCGCTCGGGCCGCGTGATCGGGGCCGAAGCCCTGCTGCGCTGGCACCAGCCCGATGGCAAGGTCGTGCTGCCGTTTGACTTCATCCGCATCGCTGAAGAAAGCGGGCTCATCATCGAGATCGGGGCCTGGGTCATGCGCACTGCCTGCCTCGAGCTGGCACGCTGGCAGCGCCAGCCGGCAACGGCCGGCCTGACGCTGTCGGTCAACGTCAGCGCGCGCCAGTTCACCGAACCGGATTTCGTCACGCTGCTGGCGACGATTTTTGCCGAGACCGGCGTGCAGCCGTCGGGGCTGCGCCTGGAGCTGACCGAAAGCCTGGTCGTGACCGATTTCACATCGACCGCGCAGACGATGGCCACACTGAAACGGCAGGGTGTCTCGTTTGCGCTGGACGACTTCGGCACCGGCTACTCGTCGCTGGCGTACCTGCGCAAGCTGCCGCTGGACCAGCTCAAGATCGACCGCTCGTTCATGCGCGAGGTTCTCACCGACCAGAACGACGCCTCGATCGTGCGCTCGATCATCGGGCTGGGCGACAGCCTGGGCTTGCAGGTGATTGCCGAAGGCGTGGAGACGGCGGGCCAGCACCAGTTTCTGGCCAATGCAGGCTGCCATCTCTATCAGGGCTTCCTGTACCAGCCGGCGATGAGTGCCGAACTATTCGTGCTGTACGCGACCGGCACGCATTAAAAAAGCCCGCACGCGGCGGGCTTTCGTCGAGCGACTTGCGCCGTGCTTAAAACTTGTAACCCACCGCCAGCACGATCGCCACCGGATCCAGTTTCATGAACTGGGTCTGGCCGGTCGAGAAGTGCACGTCGGTGCGCAGGCGCGTCTTGATGACCGTCGCATCGGCAAACCAGCGCTCGTCGAAGTTCATCGCGATACCGACTTGCGCGCTGTAGGTCAGCTTGTTGTCGATCTTGAAGGTAGTCGGCACGTCGCTGCCAGGATTGGTGATCGAGGTCAGCTTGCCGTTACCGCGTTCCTTCATGAAGTACGCGTAGGTCGGGCCCACGCCGATGAACGGACGGAAGGCCGCAGTCGGCGCGAAGAAGCGGTACTGGAAGAATGCAGTCGGCGGCAGCGCCTCGACCGTGCCCACCGAACCCACGCCGGTGATCGCGCCCGCACCGTAGATCTGGTGCTTGTATGGCGTGCCGAGGGCGCCCTCGACCGACAGGTTGTCGGTGAAGCTGTACGACAGGATGACCACTGGCTGCATGTCGTTGCCGACGTCGGCCTTGGTGCCTGGCAGTGCCGGCGCGCTGATGTCACCGCTTTCAACCTTCGGCATCAGGCGGTTGAAACCGACCTTGGCGGTGATCTGGCCGGCCGATTGCGCCGATGCGCCGGTGGCGAACGCCAGTGCGGCAGCGACACCCGCAACCTTGGCGATACTGCTAAAACGAACTTTCATGACTTCTCCTGATAGATGTGTGAGGGCCCGCCGCCAGGGCAGGCCCGCCGCTCGTTGCTGAGAACCTGCTTACAGCCAGCCCTTGATAGCCATGTCCTTGAAGACGTAGCGGGCGATAAGGTCGTTCTCGAACGGGGTCGGATGGATCCCGTCGGCGAACATGTAGCGGCTCACATCACCTGCCACCGTGTTGTTGGCGGTGCAGATCAGCGAGGTGCCACCCAGCGCGTTGTTGGCGCACGCCGGGGTACTGGTGTTGGTCAAGCCATACGGGCCAGGATTTTTCACCTGGTCGTTGCTGACCGAGTACAGATCGGAGTACAGCACGCGCGCATCGTCGGCGCCCAGGCCGGCCTTGAGCTGCGTGTTGAAGGCGTTGACCATTGCGGCGACCAGCGACTGGATCGCAGCCGGACGCGATTTCGCGGTCGGCGTGCTGGCCACGTCAGGCAGGTTGGCAACGATCACGTACTTCGCGCCCTTGGCCAGCAGTTCGTTCTTGACCAGGCCAGCCATCTGCGCACCGGCGGTGCCCAGCGCCGTCACCATCGCGGTGGCGTTGGCGGTGGCATAAGCGCCGGCGGCGGTGTTGCCAGCAGCGGTGCCGTCCGCTTGCGCGGCGGTCACGAGCGGACCGTACACAGCAGGTGCGGCAACAGCCGAATTGCCCGGCTGGGTAGCGGCAGCGCGCACGGCGGCAGCGACCAGCGTTGCATCGGTCTTGCCTGGGCGGGCATTCTCGGTGGCGATCGCGGCCAGGATTGCCTGGGTGGCGGCTTGCGGGTTGGTAGCGGTGGCGCCCAGGCGGGTGGCCAGGGCACCGGCGAAGGCTTGTGCACCGGCAGCGGTGCCGGCGCTGGTCACGGCTGCCAGTTGCATCAGCACGTCATTGCCGCCCGACAGGACCGTCACGAGCTCGGTGCCGGTGAACTTGTTGCCAGACCGGGCCAGGTGGTTGGCGATCTGGGTGACCATCGGGGTGGTCATTTCGCCGATCGGCGAGCCGGTCGCGGCATTGCCCGGGCCAATCGGATTGACCACGCGCGAACCGCCCTGGGCGTAGTTGAAGCAATTCGGATTGTTGACGATCGGTACCGAGAAGCCGAGCGATGCGTCACCTTGCAGGCCGGTCTGCGCAGCGCATGGCGCCGGCAGTTTGAGCTGGGCAGCCATGAAGTCAAGCCAGATCTTGCCGTTCAGGTCTTCGCTCTTGGCAGTGCTGTCACCGTTGATGGTGAACTTGCCGCCGCCAGCCGCCGCCACGGCGCCGACACGGTAGGTGCCGACGTCCGACAGGCTGTCGCCGAACGAGACCTGCTTGGTGAACGTGACCTTGGTCGCCTGGTCGCCGCCCGCCGGGCTGGTGCCGCCGCCGCACGCGGACAGCAGCGCTGCCGTCAGCACGGCCAGCGCAAAATTGGTTTGACGCATTGTGTCTCCTGAGTTGAATTTTTTCTAAACGAACGCTCGTGCTATTCGCTGCTTCATTACTATGCCAGCGTTCATTACCCATGTATAGCAAAATCCATTGCTTAATGGCCGTTGCGATACGTACCTATCAGATGCGATGGGTCTGGCTGTTGGGGTCGGATTATAACCAGCCTTTACTCGGCAGAAAGTGGGGAATTTGTAACGGGGGGCGGTAAGTTATGGCGTACTTACGCCCCATCAATCGATTCGTTGATTTGAATTAAACGTTTGGTCGACTGTTGAGCAATCCGTGGACGATGCCCGTCGATCCGTGCGCAGCGCGGCGCAGGCGATCGTTGACACCCAGCCACTCACCCTGTTGCGGCGGCGATTCGACCAGGATGACGTCGGCGCCCTGCCCGTCCATCGTGCGCAGCGCGGCGTACAGTGCATGGGCGAAGCCGGCAGGACGCGGCGGCAGGCGCTGGGCGGCGTGGGTTTCCGGCATGGTGCTGACGTGGATCAGCGCGACCTTGCGCCCGGCCGCATGCAGCTGTTCGATCGTCTCGAGCAGCACCGCGCGCTCCTGCATCGCCACCGGCGTGTGCGGTGCGTAATGCGATTCGAGCGTGCCCGAAGCGCGTGGCGCGGCCGCATCGGCTGCCGCCGGCAGGCGGTCGATCACGGCCGCGATCGCCTCGGCGCTGATGTGGCCAGGGCGCAGCAGCACGGGGCCGAGCGTGTCAAGGCGCGACAGGTCGACGATGGTCGATTCGATGCCGACCTGCGACGGGCCGCCATCGAGCACCATCGCCACCGTGTCGTCCATGGCGAATTCGTCGACGACGTGATCGGCCAGCGTCGGGCTGACATGCCCGAACTTGTTGGCCGAGGGCGCGGCAATGCCGCCCTTGCCGCACTTGAACGCGCGCAGCAGCGCCAGCGCCACCGGGTGCGCCGGGCAGCGCAGGCCGACCGTGTCCTGGCCACCGCTGACGGCATCGGGAATGTTCGGCGCGCGTTTCAGGATCATGGTCAGCGGGCCGGGCCAGAAGGCCGCGGCCAGCGCGCCGGCTTCTGGCGGGATATCGCAGGCCCAGTAGTCGAGCGGGGCTTCCGGCGCCAGGTGCACGATCACGGGATGGTCTTGCGGGCGGCCCTTGGCCGCGTAGATGGCGGCCACCGCAGCCGGATTCTCGGCATCGGCGCCCAGGCCGTACACGGTCTCGGTCGGAAACGCGACCAGTTCGCCCGCTTCGAGCAGGCGGGCGGCGGTGTCGATGACCGACTGGTCGATCTGCAGGTCGGTCATGGTTATGCGGCGATGCCGAGGATGGCGCAGGCGGCGCGCAGACTGGCCTGCGCTTCGCCGAGGGTCGGCGCGACGAAGGTCACGTGACCCATCTTGCGGGCGCGGCGCGGGTCGTCCTTGCCGTACAGGTGCAGGTTGGCGCCCGGCAGCGCCAGCACGCGGTCCCAGGCCGGTTCGCGCGTGTTGTCCGTGTCACCGTCAAACCACACGTCGCCCAGGATATTGAGCATGACGCTCGGCGAATGCTGGCGCACGTCGCCCAGCGGCAGGCGCGCCATCGCGCGCACCTGCTGTGCGAACTGGCTCGTGATGCAGGCGTCGATGGTGTAGTGGCCGCTGTTGTGCGGGCGCGGCGCCATCTCGTTGACGACCAGCGTGCCGTCGTCAAGCACGAAGAACTCGATGCACAGCACGCCCACATAACCCAGCTGGTCAACGATGGCGCGCGCCGCATCCTGCGCCTGGCGGGCGCATTCGGGCGACACGTTCGGGCCCGGCACGGTGGTGGTAAACAGGATGCCGTCGCGATGCACGTTTTCGGCGATCGGGTACACGACCGAGGCGCCATCAATGCCGCGCGCGGTCAGCACCGACACTTCGTAGGCCAGCGGCAGCATCTTTTCGAGCATGCAGGTCACGCCGTCCATATCGTCAAACGCCGCGCGCACATCGTCGCGCGTGCGCACGCGCACCTGGCCTTTGCCGTCGTACCCCATGCGTACGGTTTTCAGAATACCCGGCAGCAGATCGTCACCGATGGCGTCGATGTCGGCGTGCGAGGCGATCGTCTTGTGCGGCGCCGGCATCACCTTCGAGGTTGGCGCGCACTCGACAAAGAAACGCTTTTCGGCGATGCGGTCCTGCGCAATCGACACACACGATGCGCCCGGTGCGACAAAGCTGCCTTCGGCCAGCAGTTGCAGGCTGTCGGCCGGCACGTTCTCGAACTCGGTCGTCACGGCAGCGCACAGCGCGCGCAGTTCGGCCAGCGCCGCCGCATCGTCGTAGTTGCCTTCGATGGTGCGATCGGCAACCTGCCCGGCCGGGCAATCGGCGCTCGGTTCGAGCACGGCAACCTGGTAGCCCATGCTTTGCGCGGCATGCGCGAACATGCGGCCAAGCTGGCCGCCGCCCATCACGCCAAACCAGGTGGATGGATCGGCCGATGGAAGAATTGGAGAAGTCTGCTGCGCTTGGGTCATCGGATCAAACAGGTAAGGTCATGGCCTGGGCGGCGGCGGTCTGGTCGCGGCGGAACTGCTCCAGCTTGTCGGCCAGCGCCTCGTCATTGGCAGCCAGGATCGCCACGGCGGTCAGCGCTGCATTGGCGGCGCCCGCTTCACCGATGGCAAACGTTGCCACCGGCACGCCTTTGGGCATCTGCACGATCGACAGCAGCGAGTCTTCGCCACGCAGGTACTTCGATGGCACGGGCACGCCCAGCACCGGCACGATGGTCTTGGCGGCCACCATGCCAGGCAGGTGCGCCGCGCCGCCGGCGCCGGCGATGATCGCGCGCAGGCCGCGCGCGCGGGCTGTCTCGGCGTAGGTGAACATTTCGTCCGGCATGCGGTGGGCCGAAATCACCGACGCTTCGAATGGCACGCCGAACTGCTTCAGGATCGCGACCGCGTTCTGCATCACGTCCCAGTCGGACGACGAGCCCATGATGACGCCGACGAGCGGCTTGGATTGCTCGGTCATCGCTTATGCCTTCAGCTTTTCGCCGGTCAGGCGTTCGATGGCCTCGAAATACTTGGCCTGGGTTTTGTCGATGACGTCCTGCGGCAGGTTCGGCGCCGGTGCGGTCTTTGGCCACTCGGTCAGCGTTTCGAGATAGTCGCGCACGAACTGCTTGTCGAACGATGGCGGCGACATCCCCGGCGCGTACGAGTCGGCTGGCCAGAAGCGCGACGAATCGGCGGTCAGCACTTCGTCCATCAGGTGCAGCACGTTATTGTCATCCAGGCCGAATTCGAACTTGGTGTCGGCGATGATGATGCCGCGCGTGGCTGCGTATTCGGCAGCGGTGGTGTAGAGCTTGATGCTGATGTCGCGCATCTTGGCGGCCAGTTCGGCGCCGATTTTTTCTTCCATCTGGGCGAACGAGATGTTTTCGTCGTGCTCGCCCAGGTCGGCCTTGGCGGCCGGCGTGAAGATCGGCTCCGGCAGCTTTTCAGCCTGCTGAAGACCGGCTGGCAGCGAAATGCCGCAGATGGCACCGCTTTGCTGATAATCCTTCCAGCCCGAACCGATGATGTAGCCGCGCACGACGGCTTCGACCATGATCGGTGTCAAGCGCTTGGCCACGACCGCGCGGCCGGTTACCTGCTCGACCTCGTTCGGCGCGACCACGCTTTCCGGCGCAACGCCGGTCAGGTGGTTCGGCACGATGTGGCCGAGCTTCTCGAACCAGAAATCGCTCATCTGGTTCAGTACCTTGCCCTTGCCGGGAATCGGCTCGTTCATGACCACGTCGAAGGCCGACAGGCGGTCGGTGGTGACGATCAGGATCTTGTCGTCGCCAACGGCGTAGTTATCGCGCACCTTGCCGTGACCGAGCAGTGGCAGGGACTGAATGGAGGATTGGTAGAGGCTGTTCATAGATGGGGTATCAGGAAAGCGGAACCGGCGGAACGGGCCGCCGGTTGTGAAAGTCAGGCGGTAAAGCCTGGTCAATGCGATATTTTACGTCAAAACAGGCCGGCATCGATCAAACGACGGGCCTTGATACACGATCCGCGCCCTTAAAACGTCGTTCCCGCGAAGGCGGGAACCCAAGTCCATACACGCTGCAGCAAACCATGTGCTTGCCGCTGTGCGAAGCACATGGGGTTCCCGCCGCCGCGGGAACGACGTAGTCAAGGCGGCGCCGAGGTTTATTGAACGATCTGCGACAGCTCGCCGGCCTTGTAGCGCTCGGCCATCTTGTCCAGCGGGATCGGCTTGATCTTGTCAGCCTGGCCTTCGCAGCCAAACGACAGAAAGCGCGCCTTGCACACGTCCATTGCCGCTTCGCGTGCTGGCTTCAGGTAATCGCGTGGATCGAACTTCGACGGATTCTGGAACATGTACTTGCGAATCGCGGCCGTCATCGCCAGACGAATGTCGGTGTCAATGTTGATCTTGCGGACACCGTGCTTGATGCCCTCTTGAATCTCTTCGACCGGCACGCCGTAGGTCTCTTTCATGTCACCGCCGAATTCGCGGATGATCGCCAGCAGCTCTTGCGGCACCGACGACGAACCGTGCATCACCAGGTGCGTGTTCGGGATGCGTGCGTGAATCTCTTTGATGCGGTCGATCGCCAGGATGTCGCCGGTTGGCTTGCGCGTGAACTTGTAGGCGCCGTGCGAAGTACCGATGGCGATTGCCAGCGCGTCGCACTGGGTGCGCTTGACGAAGTCGGCAGCCTGGTCGACGTCGGTCAGCAGCTGCTCGCGGGTCATGGCGCCGTCGGCGCCATGACCGTCTTCCTTGTCGCCCATCATCGTTTCGAGCGAACCGAGCACGCCCAGTTCGGCTTCGACAGTCACGCCGATCGAGTGCGCGAACTTGACGACCTCTTGCGAGACAGCGACGTTGTACTCATAGCTGGCGACGCTCTTGCCATCGGCCTCGAGCGAACCGTCCATCATCACCGACGAGAAACCCGAACGGATCGCAGCCATGCAGACTGCCGGCGACTGGCCGTGATCCTGGTGCATGACGACCGGGATGTGCGGATAGGCTTCGACGGCAGCGTCGATCAGGTGACGCAGGAAGGCTTCGCCCGCGTACTTGCGCGCGCCGGCCGATGCCTGCATGATCACCGGGCTGTTAACAGCGTCGGCGGCAGCCATGATGGCCTGCACCTGTTCGAGGTTGTTGACGTTAAATGCCGGCAGGCCATAGCCGTTTTCGGCGGCGTGGTCCAGCAACTGACGCAGTGATACGAGTGCCATGGTAGTACTCCAAAACAATAAAGAAACTTGTCGGGAAGTGGTGCGCGCCGAGCGCGGCATGCCGAATTACCGGCATGCCGTGAACGCATCAGGCGCGGCGCCCCATCCCGTTAATCATATTCGCCTACACGCACGATCTTGAGCGCATTGGTGCCGCCGGCTTCGCCCATTGGCGAACCCCACGTCACCACGATCAGGTCGCCCTTGCGCACGTAACCTTCGTTCATCAACAGCTCTTCGGCCTTGCGCAGCACGGCGTGGCTGCCGCCTTCCTGCTCGAGGTGGAAGGCGCGCACGTTGCGGTACAGCGACGCCTTGCGCTCGGTCGTCTTGAGCGGGGTCAGCGCCAGAATCGGCGTGTCGATGCTGTGACGGCTCATCCACAACGCGGTCGAGCCCGATTCGGTCAGCGCCACGATCGCTTTTACGCGCAAGTGGTGCGCGGTAAACAGCGTACCGTACGCGATGGTCTGGTCGATGCGGGTGAACTGTTTGTTGAGGAAGTCGACGTCGACCTTGTTGTATTCGGACATCTCGGCTTCGAGGCAGACCGCGGCCATCATCTCGACGGTTTCGATCGGGTACTTGCCCGATGCGGTCTCGGCCGAGGTCATGACGGCGTCGGTGCCATCCAGCACGGCGTTGGCGACGTCCGAGACTTCGGCGCGGGTCGGCACGGCGTTGACGATCATCGACTCCATCATCTGGGTCGCGGTGATGGCCAGCTTGTTCGAATCGCGCGCCATGCGGATCATGCGCTTTTGCAGCGCCGGCACGGCGGCGTTGCCGACTTCGACGGCCAGGTCGCCACGGGCGACCATGATGCCGTCCGACGCATCCAGGATCTCTTGCAGCAGCGGAATCGCTTCGGCGCGCTCGATCTTGGCGATCATCATCGGCTTGTGACCGTACGGCTCGCCGGCAATATTGGCCAGCTGGCGCGCCATTTCCATGTCGGTCGCGCTTTTCGGGAACGAAATGGCCAGGTAGTCGGCCTGGAAGCTCATCGCGGTCTTGATGTCTTCCATGTCCTTCGACGTCAGGGCCGGCGCAGTCAGGCCGCCGCCCTGGCGGTTGATGCCCTTGTTGTTCGACAGCTCGCCGCCGACCTTGACGGTGGTGCAGATTTCGTGGCCGGCGACGCGGTCGACGATCAGCACGATCAGGCCGTCGTTGAGCAGCAGCCTGTCGCCCGGCTTGACGTCGCGCGGCAGTGCCTTGTAGTCGAGGCCCACGCGCTCCTGGTTGCCCAGTTCGCCGTTCTCGCCCCACTTGGCATCCAGGATGAACCGGTCGCCATTGTTCAGGAAGATCTTGCCTTCTTCAAACTTGCCGACGCGGATCTTCGGACCCTGCATGTCGGCCATGATGGCCACTTCACGGCCGCACTCGGCGGCGGCGCGGCGTACCAAAGTGGCCCGGTCGATGTGATCCTGGGCCTTCCCGTGCGAAAAGTTCAGCCGTACGACGTCGACGCCGGCGCGGATCATTTTGACGAGAATATCGAAGTCGGTCGATGCTGGGCCGATGGTTGCGACGATCTTGGTGCCACGGTACATGAAGTGTCCTTGTAAAAAACAAAGCGCAGCCACTGGCTGCGCTAGGGTCTCATTTATGCTGCAGACTGCGCGCTGCGTTGCAGCAGGATATCCACCGCCGGCAGCGTTTTTCCTTCGAGGAATTCCAGGAAGGCGCCACCACCGGTCGAAATGTAGCCGATCTGGTCGGCGATCTTGTATTTTGCAATCGCGGCCAGGGTGTCGCCGCCACCGGCGATCGAGAAGCCCTTGGAACCGGCGATGGCCAGCGCCAGGGTCTTGGTGCCCTCGGCAAACTGGTCGAATTCAAACACGCCAACAGGACCGTTCCAGACGATCGTGCCGGCCGTGGCGACCTGCTCTGCCAGCATGGCGGCGGTCTGCGGGCCGATGTCGAGGATCATGTCGTCGTCTTGTACGTCCGCCACCAGCTTGACGGTGGCGGCGGCCGTTGGCGCGAATTCCTTGGCGCACACGACGTCGACAGGAATCGGCACTTGCGCGCCGCGCGCGGCCATCTTGTCGATGATGGCTTTGGCTTCGTTCACCAGGTCGTTTTCAACGAGCGACTTGCCGATGTTCAGGCCGACGGCCTTCATGAACGTGTTGGCAATGCCGCCGCCGACGATCAGGTTGTCGACCTTGTCGGCCAGGCTTTGCAGGATGGTCAGCTTGCTCGAGACTTTCGAGCCGGCGACGATGGCCAGCAGCGGACGCTGCGGCTGACCGAGGGCCTTGCCCAGCGCGTCGAGTTCAGCGGCCAGCAGCGGACCTGCCGCGACGATTGGTGCAAACTTGGCGATGCCGTGCGTGGTGGCTTCGGCGCGGTGCGCAGTGCCGAACGCATCATTGACGTACACATCGCACAGCTTGGCCATTTTCTGGGCCAGTTCGTCGTTGTTTTTCTTCTCGCCCGCATTTACGCGGCAATTTTCCAGTAGCACGACCGAACCCGGTGCGACATCGACGCCGTCGACCCAGTTTTGCTTGAGTTCGACTGGCTGGCCGAGCAGCTCGGACAGGCGCGCGGCGACCGGCGCCAGGCTGTCTTCGGGCTTGAACGCGCCTTCGGTCGGCCGACCGAGGTGCGACGTCACCATCACTGCCGCACCCGCCTTGATGGCGGCCTGGATCGCCGGCACCGAAGCGCGAATGCGCGTGTCTTCGGTGATATTGCCAGCGTCATCTTGTGGCACATTCAGGTCGGCGCGAATGAAGACGCGCTTGCCCTGCAGGGCGTTCTGATCGATCAGGTCTTGCAAACGGGTGAAACGGCGGGAAGCGTCCATTGGTCAGCGTGGCAATAGTGAAAAAACGTCATTGTACATCAGGGGGTCCCACCAAAAACGTGCAGGACGCGCAGTGCAGTAAAGACAAGCATGCCGAATAAAATCGTCAGCAGCATGTTACGGCGCCACACATAGAACGCAAACGCGGCCAACCCCGCCAGCAGCTTCGGATTGGCCAGCGTGAACTGCAGGCCGCCCTGCGGATCGATCAGAAAATCGGGCCCGATGATGGCTGCCAGCGCGCAGGCCGGCGCATAGCGCAGCATTTCCTGCACCCGTGGCGGAATCGATACGCGGTGGCCGATCAGCCAGAACGAACTGCGCGTGGCGGCCGTGGCCACGCACAGCACGCCAATCACGACCCAGATTTCCCAATCAGCCACGGCGCGCCTTTATTTTGTCCATTGTTTCTTCGATCACCATCGCCGTCACCATCCCGACCAGCACCGCCAGCAGCAAACCCAGCTTGTAAGGCAACTCATACGCCAGCACCGAAACCGTGCCCGCCACCAGCACGCCGCACAAGGCCGCGCGGTTGATCATCAACGGCACCATGATGCAGAGAATGGCCAGCGTGCCGGCAAAGCCCAGGCCCCACTCGGCCGGCACGGTGCTGCCCAGGAATACCCCGATCACCGAGCCAATCTGCCAGGCGCCCCAGTTCGGGAACATCAAGCCCTTCAGGTACGACAGCTTGCCCACTGCCGGCGTCGGGCTCGGATATTTCTGCAGGAACAAGGCGACGGAAATATCGCCCGAGATATAGCCAAGATACAGGCGCTGGCGCCATGGCAAGTGGGCAAAGTGCGGCGCGAGCAGCGCCGAAAAGATCACGAAGCGCAGATTGACGACCAGCGCCGTGGCGAAGATGACCCAGATCGGCGCCTGCGCCGCGATCAGCGGCAACGACGCCAGTTGCGCCGAGCCAGCGAACACCAGCAGCGTCATGCCCAGCGCCTGCGGTACCGACAGGCCGCTCTTGACCATGGCGATGCCCACCACCAGGCCCCAGGCGGCGATGCCGAACAGTGTCGGCAGGCCGGTCTTGAAGCCGTCGCGAAATGCGTCGCGATCGGGCGCGTCGCCAATCGTGACAGGCAGCTGGCCAGCCGGCTCGCCCGCGTTCACGGACATGGTGGTGTGGCGTTCGTGCAACTTCCCAGCATCAAAATGACGGCTGGGACGACAGCGGCGGTCTGGAAACAGAGGGGCATGAAACGCATGGAATGGGTCGTGGCCTCTTGAGAAAGGGCACTTGGGCTCAATATGTTGAGCGCATTATTTTACGGTCATTTCGACAATAGGGGGAATCCGTTAGAATCCTGTCTTTGCCCACCTGCCAGACGGAGACACCAGATGACCCAAAAGACGATGCCAATCGTGGAACTCACGGCGAAAGACTTGCCGGCGCACTGCCCGAACCCGGCCATGCCGCTGTGGTCGTCGCACCCACGCGTCTTCCTCGATTTCGACCACCATGGCGAGGCAAAGTGCCCGTACTGCGGTACAGGCTACCGCCTGGCGCCAGGCACAGTGCTCAAGAACCACTGATCTTTCGGGGCGTACGCGACTGCACGCGCCCCTCTCCTCACTTCTTCATGCCCTACCGCGCACCACGCTGGCTGCCTGGCGGCCATCTCCAGACCATCTACCCGGCGACCTGCATCGCCAAGCCGCCCGTTGCCTACCGCCGCGAGCGCTGGACGAGTGCGGACGGCGACTTCGTCGATCTCGATTTTGTCGATGGCCAGCCGGGCCAGCCGCTGGTGGTGCTGTTTCACGGGCTGGAAGGCTCGTCCGACAGCCATTACGCACGGGCGCTGATGGCGGCCTTGGCAGCGCGCGGCTGGTCGGGCGTGGTGCCGCATTTCCGGGGCTGCTCGGGCGAGCCGAATCTGGCGCCCCGCTTTTATCACTCGGGCGATGCCGCAGAAGTCGAGTGGATCGTGCGCTCATTGCGCGCGCGCCATGACGGCGTGTTCTACGCGGCCGGCGTCTCGCTGGGCGGCAACGCGCTGCTGCGCTGGCTGGGCGAATCGGGCCATGGCGCCTCGATTGTCGATGCGGCGTGCGCGGTCTCGGCACCGCTCGACCTGGCGCGCGGCGGCGCGGCGCTGTCGTCAGGCTTCAACATGATTTACACCCGAATGTTCCTGCAGACGCTCAAGCCCAAGTGCCTGGCCAAGCTCGACCAGTTTCCGGGCCTGTTCGACCGCGCCGCGCTGCTCGCCGCGCGCGACCTGTACGCATTCGACAATGTGGTGACCGCGCCGCTGCACGGCTACCGCGACACCGACGACTACTGGCACCGCGCCAGCGCGCGCCACGTGCTGGACGCGATCACCGTGCCGACGCTCGTGCTCAATGCACGCAACGATCCGTTCCTGCCGGGGATGTATCTGCCGGCGACGGCATCGGCTGCGGTGACGCTCGAGTATCCGGCCACCGGTGGGCACGTGGGCTTTCCGACCGGGCCGTTTCCGGGGCGGATCGACTGGCTGGCGCAACGTATCCTGCAGCATTTCGATGGCGTGTCGGGCACGCGCGCGCTGACCGGCGCCGAACTGTGCGATGCTGGCTGACACTATGGACGATATCGTAAAACAGGCAATGGCCAAGTGGCCAAACGTACCGCACTGCTACGGCTGGCTCGCGCTCGATGCGCGCGGCCACTGGCGCATGCGCGACGAAGCGACCCAGCAGGCCGGCTTGCCCGGCGACCGGCTCGAGAACGAGAAACTTGTGGGGTTCATCAACCGCAATTACCTGCATGACGAACGGGGCAACTGGTATTTCCAGAACGGCCCGCAGCGCGTGTACGTGAATCTGGAGGCCGCGCCGTTCATTGCCCGCACCGATCCGCAGCAGGGTTTGCTATTGCAGACAGAGCAGGCGCTGACGGCTGTCGAGCACGTGTTTCTGAGCGATGCCGGCGCTGTGCTGTTTGCGGCCGGCGAGGTCGTGGCGCAGCTCGATGACCGCGATGTGGCGCAGGTGCTGGGCCAGTTCACACTGGATGGCCGCAACGCATCGGACGAGGCCGTGATGGCGTGGCTGGGCGGCGGGGCTGGCACGCTGGCGTTGCCGTGGCAGGGCAAGGTGTTCACTGTGGAACGGGTGGCGGACGCCGACTTGGCGCAGCGGTTCGGGTTCAACAGGATGCCGGCGCCATAAGCAGGTGATGGTGGCCAGGTGATCTGGCTGCCAATCCGCCCGCGCCACGTAGGGTGGAAGGCTCCCCCTTCCACGCGGTGATCGTTGCCGGCGCCGATTTCGGGCCGCATGATCTCGCTGTCAACCATCACCGCGTGGACGGGGAACCCGTCCACCCTACTGTGGTGATTGCCGGGGCCGGTTTCGGGCCGGATGATTTCGCTGCAAACCATCACCGCGTGGATGGGAGAACCGTGCCCTACGTAGGGTGGACGGGTTCCCGTCCACGCGGTGATCGTTGCTGGTGCCGTTTTTGGGCCGGCTGATCTGGCGAGCCGTCAATCGTCCTTCTCTTCCTTGTCCTTCTTTTGCTGCGCCTCGAGTTCGCGGGCGCGCGCGTCGATCACGGCCTGGTCGTAAAACGATGCGTCGCGCGCCTTGCGCGCCAGCTCCAGCTGCGCCATCGCGGCCGGCGTGGCGCCGGCCAGCACATACGATTCGGCCAGCGCCATGTGCTGCAGCGCGATCTTGCCCTGCTTTGCATAGGCCTTGGCCAACAGATCCTGCAGCTTGTATTCCTCGCGGTATTGCTGCGACTGGTCACGCAGAAAGCGCGTGGCCTCGTCGAGTTTGCCGGTGGCGATCATGGCGTCAGCGTACTGGTGCGCCAGCGAGCGCGACAGCGGGAAGCGCGCGTGCATCGTCTCGGCTTCCTTCACGGCCTCGGCCAGCACTGACGCCGGCTGGCCCGGCGCCATCTTGATTTCGATCGCCAGGCCCGCGTACATCGTCGCGCCATCGCCGACGTTCGAGGCCACCGACAACACGCCTTCGCGCGGCTTCATCGTCTCGCGTGATTTATCGAGCCAGCTCTGCGCGTCGGCCAGGTTGCCCTGCTTGAGCGCCAGGTAGGCCAGGCCATACTGCGCGCCGGCCTGCTGATGGCGGTGCGTTTCCCTGAGCTGCGTGTTGAAGGCGCTGCGCGTGTTGCGCTGGCCCTGCTCGCTTGGCTCCTGCAGCACGCGGATGCGCGCGCGCACCAGGTGAAAGTCGAGGCTGTCGACGCGCTGCTTTTTGGGCATTTCGCGGATGCGCGCCTGCATGTCGCTAATGCGCTCCTGGGTCAGCGGGTGGCTGCTCAGGTTGCTCAACCCTGTCGGCAGTTCGCCATACAGCTTTGACGCATTTTGCAGACGCCGGAAAAACGCGACGATGCCGGTGGTATCGTAGCCGCCTGCCTCCATGATCTGGAAGCCCACGCGGTCGGCCTCGCGCTCGGCGTCACGGCTGAAGTTGAGCTGGCGCTGGACCACCAGGCCCTGGCCGCCCATCAGCACGCCCATCGCCGCATCCGAGCCGGCCTTGGCGGCAAGCGCCGCCAGGATCATCGACGCCAGCGGCAGCAGGATATCCTGGCGCTGCTGGCCCAGCATGCGCGCGATGTGGCGCTGCGTGACGTGGCCGATCTCGTGCGCCACGACGCCGGCCAGTTCGGATTCGGTCTGGGCCGCAATGACCAGGCCCGAGTGCGCACCAATAAAACCGCCCGGCAGCGCGAACGCGTTCAGCGCCGCATCGCGCACGGCAAAGAAATGAAAATCGGCATTGGTCTCGCCGCGCGCGCCGGGCGCCGCAGCCACGAGGCCATTGCCAAAATTGTTCAGGTATTCGGAGATCGGTTCATCGTCGAGGTAATCGCGGTCGCGCCGGATGTCGCGCATGATCTCTTCGCCCAGCTTGCGCTCGACGACCGGCGACAGGTCGACACGCGCGGTGTCGCCCAGCGTCGGCAAGTGGATGTGGTCGGGGCGCTGGAGCGGATCGGACTGGGCGGCCACGGCAAACGCTGCCGTCGTGCACAGGGCAACGGCGGTCAGGACGGGGCGCCAGCGGCGCACGGATGCTGGTCGGACGACAGATTTCACGGTGCTATCATAACCGTATCCGCATGCACCCTGCTGCTCCCAGAACACTTTGTTACCCAACGATACCAACCCATTCATGACGCCTTCCACCCCGACCGCAGACCATCTGACCCACTTCGACGCCACCGGCCAGGCCCATATGGTCGATGTCGGCGCCAAAGAGGACACGCACCGCATCGCAGTGGCCGCCGGCACCATCCGCATGCAGCCCGCCACGCTGGCCCTGATCACGTCGGGCAGCGCAAAAAAGGGGGACGTGATCGGCATCGCGCGCATCGCCGCGATCATGGCCTCCAAGCGCACGAGCGATCTGGTGCCGCTGTGCCACCCTTTGCCGATCACGCGCGTGGCGGTCGATTTCGAGATTGACGAGGCGGCCAACAGCGTTCATTGCCGCGCGCAGGTGGAAACCATCGGCAAGACCGGCGTCGAGATGGAAGCGTTGACGAGTGTGCAGGTCGGCTTGCTGACCGTCTACGACATGTGCAAGGCGGTCGACCGCGGCATGGTGATGACCAATATCCGGGTCATGGAAAAGCATGGCGGCAAGAGCGGTGACTGGACTGCCGCCATCGACGCCTGACTCAGTTAAGGGCTTTCGGCAACGGCAACCCTTCCGTGATGGCCAGATGCTCCATCGCATCTTCCATCACGACACGCGCGCGGCCTGCCGCCATCTTCAGCCGCGCATGCAGCGCCTCGTCACCCGGATTGCGGTGGGCGCACTGGTCGCTGTAGCGCTCGAAGCTGGAAATCATCATCAGGATTTCTGACAAGTGCCGGGGACATTCGCAATCGAGGCGGATCCCGGCCGCCGTCATGATGTTGCCCAGCGCTTCCTCGTCGAAGCGGGGCGGCGCCACGGGCGGCAGCGGCTGCTCTTGCAGCGGCGGCCGGTGACCCGTCAGCGCCGACTGACACAGCAGCGCCAGTTCGGACAGGTCCGCCGGAATACGCGCCACCAGGCAGCCTTGCGCGCGCAGGGCGCGAATCGTGGCACTGGAACAAAAGCGGTACAGCACCACGACGGCTGCGACGCCGCTGGCCTCGCGCGCAGCGGCAATCGGCGCCAGGCCGGTATCGTCGAGTTCGGACTGTTCGATCACCAGCACGTCAGCCCCGACATCGCGCGGCAGCGCCAGCGCTTGTGCCAGCGTGGCGCAATGACCGCGCACGTCCAGCCCCAGCGCGGCCTGGCCGGTGGCGGCGATCCGGCGCGACAGCATGGCGCCGACCAGCAGCACGCGCGCTGGCGAGGTGGCAATCGCCCTCGCCTGACCATCCAGGCCCAGCATCGATTGCAGCTGTTCACGGTTCAGGCCAGCCAGCACGCCAATTGAATGGCCCTGGTCGACCAGTTGCTTGAGCAGGCCCAGGCGCGCGACCTGTTCGGCCGAATACAGGCGCTGGCCGCGCTCCGAGCGCTGCGCATCCGACAGACTGTAGCGGCGCTCCCAGACGCGCAGCGTTTCTACCGGCAAACCCGCCAGACGCGCAGCTGCGCCGGTTCGGTACATGATCGGTTCATGATGTGATCTTAGCGAGTTTTCCATAATATCGTCCCTTGATTGAACCTTTATTATGCTACATAAACGGTGCACACGTTAGACACGGGAACAAAATAAGCTTACATTTGTCTTAACGCGGTTCACACCGAACTGCAAAAACCACATGGAGTCATACGATGAAAAAATTTCTGATCGCACTGCCACTCGCCTTCGCCTTCGGCGCCGCCAACGCAGCAGATATCGTTGATACCGCCAAATCGGCTGGCACGTTCAATACGCTGGTCACGGCTGTCCAGGCTGCCGGCCTGACCGACACCCTGAAGGGTCCGGGCCCGTTCACCGTGTTCGCACCAACCGATGCCGCCTTTGCCAAGATTCCAAAAGCCAAACTCGACGCACTGCTGAAAGACAAGGCCGCGCTGACCAAAGTGCTGACGTACCACGTGGTGCCAGGCACCGTGAAAGCAGCCGACGTCAAGCCAGGCGACGTCAAGACCGTTGAAGGCAGCGCCTTCAAGGTCAAGGTCGCCGGCGGCAAAGTCATGGTCGACAAGGCTACCGTCACCAAGACCGACATCGTCGCCGACAACGGCGTGATCCACGTCATCGACACGGTCATCATGCCAAAATAATCACAACCTTCCTGTGCGTTAGGGAACGTTAAAGCGCCCCCGCTGCCCGGCATTGCCGGATAGCGGGGGCGTTGTCGTATCGGCTGGCCTGGCGCGCGTGGTACATTCCCGGCTTGCCTGCGGCACCCGGCCGCGGGACTGATCGACGAGGATGGCATGAAATTTCGTTTGATGACGGTGGCAGCGGCGACCCTGGCCGCCACCACCGCAATGGCCGCGCCGCGCGGCTTCACCGTGGAAGACCTGGTCAATATGGAACGGGTCGGTAGCCCGGCCGTATCGCCCGACGCCACGCGCGTGATTTACACCGTGCGCAGCACCGACATGGAAAAGAACCGCGGCAACACCCAACTCTGGATGATCGACCTGCGCGCCGCCAAGCCGACGCCGCAGCGCCTGACCGACCATGCGTCGAGCAGCGCCGATCCGGAATGGTCGCCGTCGGGCGACGCCGTGTACTTCCTGTCCGCGCGCTCCGGCTCGTCGCAGGTATGGCGCCAGCCGGTGGCCGGCGGCGCGCCTGTCAAGGTCACCGACCTGCCGCTGGACGTCGACAACTTCCGCGTCGCACCCACGGGCGACCGCCTGGCGTTCAGCCTGGCAGTATTCCGCGACTGCGCTGACCTGGCCTGCACCAAGGCCCGGCTCGACGCGAAAGAAAAAGAAAAGGCCACCGGCAAGGTGTATGACCGCCTGTTCGCGCGCCACTGGGATACCTGGAACGACCACCGCAATGCAGTGCTGTTCTCGGCGCCGATCGGCGCAGCAGGCGCGATCACCGGCGAGCCGGTCAGCCTGTCGGGCTCGCTCGACGGCGACGTGCCCTCAAAGCCTTTTGGTGACCGCGAGGAATACCGCTTCAGCCCGGACGGCAAGACGGTCGTGTTCTCGGCCCGCATCGCCGGCAAGACCGAAGCCTGGTCGACCAACTTCGACCTGTACAGCGTGCCGGCTGCAGGCGGCGCCGCCCCACGCAACCTGACGGCGGACAATCCGGCCTGGGACACCAAGGGCACGTTCTCGCCCGATGGCCGCACGCTGGCCTACCTGGCGATGGCGCGCCCCGGCTTTGAGGCCGACCGCTACCAGATCATGCTGATGGATGTGGCGACCGGCACCAAGCGCCCGCTGGCAGCCAGCTGGGACCGCTCGGCCGGCAGCCTGGTCTGGCGCGCCGACGGCAAGGCGCTGATCGTCGATGCGGAAGACATCGGCCAGCACCGCCTGTTCTCCATCGACGTGGCCGGCGGCACGGTCACCCCGCTGACCGACACCGGCGCCGTGGGCGCCTTCGATCTGCGCCGCGATACGCTGGTCTATACCCATGCGAACCTGTCTGCTGGTGCGCAATTGTTCTCGATGAAGCTGGGCGCCAAGCCGAAGCAGCTGACCACGTTGAACACCGAGCTGCTGAAAGACGTGCGCTGGGGCGAGGCCGAGCAGTTCTCGTTTGCCGGCGCCAATGGCGACACCGTGTACGGTTACGTGATGAAGCCGTGGAATGCGCAGCCGGGCCAACAATATCCGGTGGCGTTCATCGTCCACGGCGGGCCGCAAGGCAGCTTCGGCAACAGCTGGAGCTACCGCTGGAATCCGCAGACCTATGCCGGCGCAGGTTACGCGGCCGTGTTCATCGACTTCCACGGTTCGACCGGCTACGGCCAGAAGTTCACCGACTCGATCAGCAACGACTGGGGCGGCAAGCCGCTGGTCGACCTGCAAAAGGGCTACGACGCGGCAGTGAAGAAGTTCCCATGGCTGGACCGCTCACGCGACTGCGCGCTGGGCGCATCGTACGGCGGCTACATGATGAACTGGATCGCCGGTAACTGGTCGGATGAGTTCAAGTGCATCGTCAATCACGACGGCGTGTTCGACACGCGCGGTATGGCCTACTCGACCGAGGAGCAGTGGTTCACGGATTGGGAGAATGGCGGGCCGTACTACAAGGTGCCGGAGAACCATGAGCGCTTCAATCCGGTTCATCACGTGGCAAAGTGGAAGACGCCGATGCTGGTGATCCAGGGCGATCTGGACTTCCGGATTCCGACGGCGCAGGGGCTGGGGACGTTCACGGCGCTGCAGCGTCAGGGTGTCGAGAGCAAGCTGCTGGTGTTCCCGGATGAGAATCACTGGGTGCTCAAGCCGGCGAATTCGGTGCAGTGGCATCACACCGTGAATGGGTGGTTGGATCGGTTCTTGAAAGTGCAGCCAGCGAAGTGATGCTGGAACAAAAAAAGCCCGCTGGGAAGCGGGCTTTTTGCACTACGGGGATTACGGGGCAGGCGTGGTGGTGGCTGCTGGATTATTTTTGGTGATGGCTTCTTGGGCAACTTCATTAGTGATGCCGGACGGGGTGTTGGTCCACGACAGATTTGCTGCATTCTCGCCGGTAGATGGAGCCATGGTGATCACACCGTTATCAACACCCGTACCGATACCGGTGCCAAGAGTGACAACGATTTGGCCATCAGTCGTTGCCACACTAGCGATTTCCTTGGTGGTGAAGGTTGCTGGGATACCGTTGTCACCGCTATCGCAAGCGGTCAGAACACCACCGTTTTCCTGTGCGCACACGCCAACTGCAGTTTTTACTGCGGAGACCGACGAGAGCACCGAAGCCAGTTTTGCTTTGATGGTGTAGTTGCTGTACTGCGGAATTGCAACAGCAGCCAGAATACCGATAATTGCCACGACGATCATCAGTTCGATCAGGGTGAAGCCGCCTTCGGCCTTTTTGGTTTGCATTTGCTTGAAGTTCATTTTAAATCTCCGGGTTGGGTATTTCAAAAAAGTGGACCTACGTATCTTGTGCTGCTCACTGCTACGCTTTCTTATATGCAAGCGCTGTGCCAGCCCAAAAATGGCGTAAAACGGTCGATTTTATGAACAACAAACCAACAAACGCCTGCTTTAGAACAAAAAACGGCACCCTGAATGACAAAATTTGTCAGTGCCCTACAGCAATCTTTGTCACGCACGATGCGTATCAACAAAAAGTGGCGCACTAAACGAAAAACGGGAAGCTCGCGCTCCCCGTTTTAGCTTTCGATCAATAGATTGTCAGAATTACAGCATGGCCTTCAGCAGACGCGCCATTTCCGACGGGTTCTTGGTGACGGTGATGCCGCAGGCTTCCATGATTTCCAGCTTGGCTTGCGCGGTATCTGCACCGCCCGAGATCAGCGCGCCGGCGTGGCCCATGCGCTTGCCTGGTGGCGCGGTGACGCCAGCGATGAAGCCGACGACTGGCTTCTTCATGTTGTCCTTGATCCAGTAAGCCGCGTTGGCTTCGTCCGGACCACCGATTTCGCCGATCATGATGACCGCGTCGGTATCAGGATCGTCGTTGAACATCTGCATGACGTCGATGTGCTTCAGACCGTTGATCGGGTCACCACCGATGCCGACTGCCGACGACTGGCCCAGGCCCAGTGCGGTCAGCTGTGCAACTGCTTCATACGTCAGGGTACCCGAACGCGAGACGACGCCGATGCGGCCCTTGCGGTGGATGTGACCTGGCATGATGCCGATCTTGATTTCGTCAGGGGTGATCAGGCCTGGGCAGTTAGGGCCCAGCAGCAGGGTCTTCGAACCTGCTTTGGCCATACGGTCCTTGATTTCCATCATGTCACGGACTGGAATGCCTTCGGTAATGCAAATTGCCAGATCCAGCTCGGCTTCGACGGCTTCCCAGATGGCAGCGGCTGCGCCTGCTGGTGGGACGTAGATGACCGACACGTTGGCGCCGGTTTCTTTTTTCGCTTCCGAAACGGTTGCGAAAATCGGGATGCCTTCGAAATCTTCGCCGGCTTTCTTCGGGTTCACGCCAGCAACGAATGCTTCCTTGCCGTTTGCGTACTCGCGGCACATGCGGGTGTGGAACTGACCGGTTTTGCCGGTGATGCCCTGGGTGACTACTTTGGTATCTTTGTTGATCAGAATCGACATTTTTTTATTTCCTTAGCAATTAGGCTTGACCGGCAGCAGCGGCGACGACCGACTTGGCTGCGTCTTCCATCGTGTCTGCGGCGATGATTGGCAGGCCCGATTCGGCCAGCATCTTCTTGCCCAGGTCTTCGTTGGTGCCTTTCATGCGCACGACCAGCGGCACTTGCAGCGAAACGGCTTTCGATGCAGCGATCACGCCTTCGGCGATGACGTCGCAACGCATGATGCCGCCGAAGATGTTGACCAGGATGGCTTTCAGGTCAGGGTTCTTCAGCATGATCTTGAACGCTTCGGTCACTTTCTCAGCCGTGGCGCCACCGCCGACGTCGAGGAAGTTGGCTGGCTCACCGCCGAACAGCTTGATGGTGTCCATGGTGGCCATGGCCAGACCAGCGCCGTTCACCAGGCAGCCGATGTTGCCGTCGAGCGAGATGTAGGCCAGGTCGAATTTCGATGCTTCGACTTCAGCTGGATCTTCTTCGTCCAGATCGCGGTAAGCGACGATTTCAGGACGGCGATACAGCGCGTTCGCGTCGAAGTTGAATTTGGCGTCCAGGGCGATGATCTTGCCGCTGCCGGTAACGATCAGCGGGTTGATTTCGGCCAACGATGCATCGGTTTCCCAGTAGGCTTTGTACAGGCCCTGCAGGTTCGCACGTGCGTCGGCGATCGAGCCGGCTGGCACACCGATCTTGGCGGCGACGTCGTCAGCCTGCTCATCGGTCAGGCCGACTTTCGGGTCGATGATGACGTTGTGGATTTTTTCCGGGTTGCTGTGTGCGACTTCTTCGATGTCCATGCCGCCTTCCGACGAGGCCATCAGCACGACTTTCTGGCTTACGCGGTCGGTGACGAGCGAGACATACAGTTCTTGTTTGATGTCGGCGCCTTCTTCGACCATCAGGCGACGGACTTTCTGGCCTTCCGGGCTGGTCTGGTGCGTGATCAGCTGCATGCCCATGATCTGGTCAGCGTATTCCTTGACCTGCTCGAGCGATTTGGCGACCTTGACGCCGCCGCCCTTGCCACGGCCACCAGCGTGGATCTGTGCCTTGACGACCCAGACCGGACCACCCAGTTCTTCAGCAGCTTTGACAGCCTCTTCGACCGACATGCACGGAATGCCGCGCGGAACGGTCACCCCGAATTTTCGGAGGATTTCTTTGCCCTGATACTCATGGATCTTCATGCTGGCTTCCCTTCTATCTATTACTGAATTAGAAACGGTTGAACTACAAAAAAAACAAACGACGACTTAACCCGCCGACACGGCCTTGATGGACCAGCGCGGGTAATATTTGGCCACGGCGGGGCCGTCGCTGCGCAGGGCATGGCAACGGTCGAGCTCAAATGGACGGTCGGATGACGTGACGCCTTGCCCGCCTGGGGCATCGACGGTGTCGTCAGCAAAGGCTTGCAGCGCTGCAGTAGGCAGCACCTGGGCCAGTTCGGTCAGGTGGGTGCAGCCGAGCACGCCGGACAGGCGATCTTTCAGATGCAACCGGAAATGGTTCACGAGCGAGAGCCCGATCAACTTCTTGTAGGCAGGGCCGATGGTATCGCAAAAGCCCGGATACGGGACGGCATCGGATGCGGCTTCGGCATCGACGATGTTCAGGTCGCGGTCGATCGTGACACGCAGCTTCAGGTCGTGCACTGGCGTGCCGCCGGGCCGTTCGCCGGAAGCAAGTTCAACAGTACGCGTTTTCACATCGCGGATGCTGGCATCAAGATCCCACATGCCATCGTCGCGCGCATAGGCGTCGACTGTGATGGCGCGCGTATGCCGGAGCGAGCGCGATACGGGAAGAGACAAAGGCATAAATACCAGTGCCGTCGAGACGGCGGTTAGTGATGCAGCCGGTGTGCTAGTGCACGTCACCGCAGCTTCTGCGGCAACAACCGCTCATGCGGCGCTGCTTAAACCCGTAAAGTTTATCACAGCGTCCCGCCCGGTGCATCGCTAAAAGGGGACACCACGGCCAACGTCGACGGAGATGCCCGGACTTGGCAGGCGCTTGACAGCGTGTTTGACGCATATGGTATGCGCATGAAGGACAGCGGCCAGGGGCTGCCATTCATGCCATGAATGAGAGATATGGATTTTCGTTGTGGACACCGCAGACGTAAAAAAGCGCCAGCGTGCAGCGCCATCGCCCGTTGAGGAATATGCCTTGGCATATCGGGGATGACGCTCCACGCTGGCGCCTGAGGCAGCATCGCGTCGTCACTCGTGACTGCAAGCGATCACGAAAACGTTAATTAGTCGGGAAACTCATCGTCGTCGGGCGCACCCTGCATCGCCGCACGCGCCGCACGCTGGGAAAAACCACGCTGCAGCAAGAAGCGCATCTGCTTGGCGCGCGCCGCGGCATCCTCGGCAACCGTACCAAACTTGCGTTGCCAGACTTCGACCGCACGCGCGGTCTCGCTGTCGGACAGCCCGGCCTTGATGTCGACCAGTGCCTCGGTCGTTAATCCATGATTTTTCAATTCGGCCATCACGCGACTGTCGCCATAACGGCTCGCTTTACGGTTGACCAGGGATTCGGCGAAGCGCTCCTGCGACAACCAGTTATTTTTTTCAAGAAAATCGAGCAGGGCATCGACGTCATCGCCCTCTTCCGCATACTTGGACAGCTTGCGGCGCAATTCGAAGCGGCTGTGCTCGCGCTGCGACAGATAGCGCAGCGCGCGGCCCTTGAGACTGAGTACGGGTGCTGGCATGGGTAACGTCAGCCTATCAGCATGGCGCCGGGCGCTGGTGGCAAGCTGCTACCACCGCACCTTGCGCCCGGCTGATTATTCACCAACCGCCTGCAGCTTCGGCTTATCGTCACCACCGATCGTCGGTGGCAGCTCACGCACACCCAAGGCAGTACGGACCTTGTTTTCGATCTCACGCGCCAGGGCTGGACGGTCACGCAGGAACTGACGCGCGTTGTCTTTACCCTGACCAATACGCTCGCCGTTGTAGCTGTACCACGAGCCCGACTTCTCGACGATTTTGTTATCTGCGCCGAGATCCAGAATTTCGCCTTCACGGGACGTGCCTTCTCCATAAAGAATGTCGAAGTGCGCTTCCTTGAATGGCGGGGCAATCTTGTTCTTGACGACCTTGACCTTGGTTTCGTTACCGATCACTTCGTCACCCGACTTGATCGAGCCGGTACGACGGATGTCCAGGCGCACCGATGCGTAGAACTTCAGCGCGTTACCACCGGTGGTGGTCTCAGGGCTGCCGAACATGACGCCGATCTTCATGCGGATCTGGTTGATGAAGATGACCAGCGTGTTGGTGCGGTTGATCGAGCCGGTCAGCTTGCGCAGCGCTTGCGACATCAGGCGTGCCTGCAGGCCGGGCAGCGAGTCGCCCATATCGCCTTCGATTTCGGCGCGTGGCGTCAGGGCCGCGACTGAGTCGATGACGACCAGGTCGACACTGCCCGAGCGCACCAGCGCGTCGGTGATTTCAAGCGCCTGCTCGCCGGTATCCGGCTGCGAGATCAGCAGTTCGCTCAGGTTGATGCCCAGCTTTTGCGCGTAGGTGACGTCGAGTGCGTGCTCGGCGTCGATGAACGCGCAGGTGCCACCCAGTTTTTGCATCTGGGCGATGGTTTGCAGCGTCAGGGTGGTTTTACCCGACGATTCAGGACCGTAGATCTCGACGATACGGCCGCGCGGCAGGCCACCGACGCCCAGCGCGATGTCCAGGCCCAGCGAGCCGGTGGAGACCGTTTGTACTTCTTCGACCGGCGTGTTCGCATCCATGCGCATCACCGAGCCCTTGCCGAACTGCTTTTCAATCTGCGCCAGGGCGGCAGCCAGCGCCTTGCCCTTATCAGCGGCGTTCAATGCGGTTTTTTTGTCGTCCATGGTGTACTTTCTGTCGTGGAGTAGGCAAGGTGTGGGCGGTCACGCGCACTTCAAGAGCCAGTACTGTATAAAAATCCAGTGGTTTTTGCAAGCGAAAAGACGTGGTTATCTTACCAACAATCGCTCAGGACTCGCATTGTGACGGTAAATCCAACACAATAGGAGCCGACCGTCATCCCCGCGCAGGCGGGGATCCAGGTCTTGCGCAAGCAGCCTGCGTGAACCGCAACCACAATGCCAGGAACTTGGGTTCCCGCCTCCGCGGGAACGACGTGCTTATAATCAAAACCCGAGGTGCCCCATGCGAATTCTGCTTGCCGAAGATGATAGCGTACTTGCCGATGGCCTGACGCGCTCCCTGCGCCAGTCCGGCTACGCCATCGATTGTGTCAAGAACGGCCAGGATGCCGATACCGCCCTGTCCACGCAGGAGTTCGATCTGCTCATTCTCGATCTGGGCCTGCCGAAGATGTCCGGGCTTGAAGTGCTGCGCCGCCTGCGCGCCCGCGCCTCGCTGCTCCCTGTGTTGATCCTCACTGCGGCCGATTCCGTCGAACAGCGCGTCGAGGGTCTCGACCTGGGTGCCGACGACTACATGGCCAAGCCGTTTGCGCTGTCCGAGCTCGAAGCGCGGGTGCGGGCGCTGACCCGGCGCGGCGCCGGCGGCGGCGCGGCCGTCGTGCGCCATGGCCCGCTGGTCTATGACCAGGTCGGCCGCAGCGCCTACATCAACGACCAGATGCTCGACCTGTCGGCGCGCGAGCTGGGCCTGCTCGAAGTGCTGCTGGCGCGCACCGGGCGCCTCGTCTCCAAGGAGCAACTGGTCGACCACCTGTGCGAATGGGGCGAAGAAGTTTCCAACAATGCCATCGAGGTGTATGTGCACCGCCTGCGCAAGAAAATCGAGGTCGGCGGCGTGCGCATCGCCACCGTTCGCGGCCTGGGCTATTGCCTCGAGAAATTCTCCGAGGCCAGCGCGGCCGCTGCAGCTGCTGCCGCCGCGAACGACGCCCGCATCGCCGCCACCGCCGCCGACAAGTGAACGCCGGCTTCACGCCCGAGCCCGCGCAGCAGCAGCAGCAGTTCGAGCCGCTCTACGTTCCACCCAACCCCGAGCCGGACGAAAACATCCGTCACTCGCTGTTCGGGGAAATTCTCGACTGGATGCTCGCGCCGCTGCTGCTGCTGTGGCCGATGAGCATTGCGATCACCTACCTGGTCGCGAAATCGATCGCCAATCAACCGTTCGACGACGCGCTCGAAGACCGGGTCACGGTGCTGGGCCAGCAGATCCGCACCGTGGACGGCAAGACGGTCGGCCAGCTGCGCACGGCCGGACGCGACATCCTGCGCGCCGACGACGTCGACAGCGTGTACTACCTGCTGGCTGGCCCGGCTGGCGAACACCTTGATGGCGACCGCGACCTGCCGCGTCCGCGCGCCAACCGCGCCGGCGAGCCGGCCCGCAGCGGCACGGTCGAATTTCGCAACGACACCATCCACGGCACACCGATCCGCGTGGCCTATGCGTATGTGAATCTCGATCCGCTGCACGAACGGACGGCCTCGCCGACGCCGCCGCTGGCATTAGTGCAGGTGGCCGAAACGCTCGACAAGCGCGCCCACCTGGCCAACGAAATCATCAAGGGCGTGATCCTGCCCCAGTTCATCATCCTGCCGGTGATCCTGGCGCTGGTCTGGTTCGCGCTCTCGCGCGGCCTGAGCCCGCTGGCCGAGCTGCAGCAGCGCATCCGCGCGCGGCCACAGGACGATCTGTCGCCGATCGATCCGCGCCAGGTGCCCGAAGAAATCTCGCCACTGGTCGGCTCGTTCAACGACATGCTCGAGCGCCTGGGCAAGACGGTGGAGATGCAGAAACGCTTCATCGCCGACGCCGCGCACCAGATGAAAACGCCGCTGGCGGGGATGCGCATGCAATCCGAACTGGCCCTGCGCGAAGTCGATCCGGCCGAGATCCACCGCTCGCTCGAGCAGCTGGCCAAGAGCTCCGAATCGGCCACGCGCCTGATCAACCAGTTGCTGGCCCTGGCGCGCGCCGAGAACCAGCCGCAGGCGGGCCTGGCATTCGACGAGATCGACCTGGCCGCGGTGGCGCGCGAGACCGTGCAGGACTGGGTGCAGGCGTCGTTCGCCCACCAGATCGACCTGGGTTTCGAGCCGCCCGCCAATGACGACGAACGGGTGATGATCGCCGGCCAGCCCCTGATGCTGCGCGAGATGCTGTCGAACCTGATCGACAATGCGCTGCGCTATACGCCCGCTGGCGGCAGCGTGACGGTGCGCGTGCGCAGCAGCGGCGAACACGCGCTGCTCGAAGTCGAAGACACCGGCCCCGGCATCGCGCCAACCGAGCGCCTGCACGTGTTCGAACGCTTCTACCGCATCCTGGGCAGCAATACCCAGGGCAGCGGCCTGGGGCTGGCGATCGTGCGCGAAATCGTGCAGCAGCACGGCGCCGACATCGACATTTTCAATAATCCACGCAGCGTGTCCCCGCGCTTTCCGGGCAGCCTGTTTCGCCTGACCTTCCCACCGCCTGTGGGCGAACCCGACCATGTCGACTGATTCCATGCCCGAACCAACCTCCGACACAATGGCGCGCGCGCGCCTGGAACAGGCCCGCGCGATCCACTGGGACCGCACGCGGCGCATGTCGCTGCTGTTGCTGGCCGTCTGGCTCGTCACGGGCTTCGGCACCGTGTTCTTCGCGCGCGAGCTGGCGCGCTTCGAAGTGTTCGGCTGGCCGCTGTCGTTCTACATGGCCGCGCAAGGCGCCGCGCTGGTGTCGCTGACGATCATTGCCGTCTACGCCTGGCGCATGCGCCGGCTCGATCGCGATTACCACGCCGCGCTGGAACCTCGCCCATGAGCACGAACCCCGCGCCGGTTGTGAAGCACGGCTATTTCAAGAAGCTCTCGCGCTACTACCTGTCGTACACCGGCGCCTTCGCCATATTCCTGGCGGCCCTCGCCCTGCTCGAGCAGGAAGGCATGCCGCGCCTGTGGATCGGCTACCTGTTCATGTTCGCCACGATCGCGCTGTACGCGATCATCGGCGTGATCTGCCGCACCTCGAACGTCACCGAATACTACGTCGCCGGCCGGCGCGTGCCGGCCATGTTCAACGGCATGGCGACGGCGGCCGACTGGATCTCGGCGGCCAGCTTTATCAGCCTGGCCGGGGGCCTGTATCTGCAGGGCTTCGACGGCCTGGCCTTCATCATGGGCTGGACCGGCGGCTTTGTGCTGGTGGCGCTGCTGATCGCGCCCTACCTGCGCAAGTTTGCGCAGTACACGGTGCCCGACTTCCTGGCGGCGCGCTACGGCGGCGGCGCGGGCGGGCGCGGTGGCCCGGTGCGGGCGCTGGCCGTGAGCGCGACCATCCTGGTCTCGTTCACGTATGTGGTGGCGCAGATCTATGCGGTCGGCCTGATTGCCTCGCGGTTTACCGGCGTCGATTTTTCGGTCGGGATTTTCCTGGGCCTGGCCAGCATCCTGGTCTGCTCGTTCCTGGGCGGGATGCGCGCCATCACCTGGACCCAGGTGGCGCAGTACATCATCCTGCTGGTCGCGTTTCTGATTCCCACCATGTGGCTGTCGGTGAAGCACGCCGACAATCCGATCCCGCAGGTAGCGTACGGATCGCTCCTGCCCAAGCTCACCGCGCGCGAAGCCGAACTGGCGAAGGACCCGCGCGAAGCCCAGGTGCGCGCCGAGTTCCTGCGCCGCGCCGACGGCTACGCGGCGCGCGTGGCGGCCCTGCCCGAATCATGGGAAGCCGGCAAGCTCGACGCCCAGCGCCAGCTGGCCGCAGCCCGTGCGCGCAACGCGTCGCTGACCGAAGTGCGCCAGGCCGAGCGCGCGCTGACCACCTATCCCAACTCGGTCGACGACGCCCGTGCGCTGTGGCTCGAACGGCGTGACGCTAACCTGGCACGGGCACGCCCACCCGAGCCGCATGCGCAGCCGTTCCCCGGCGCCACGCCGGAAGAATCCGACGCACGCCGCAACAATTTTCTGGCGGTGGTGTTCTGCCTGATGTTCGGCACCGCCGCCCTGCCCCACATCCTGATGCGCGCCTACACCACGCCCTCGGTGCACGAGACGCGCGTGTCGGTGTTCTGGACGCTGTTCTTCATCCTGCTGGTGTACCTGACGATTCCGGCGCTGGCCGTGCTGGCCAAGTACGACATCTATACGTCGCTCGTGGGCAGCGATTTCTCGTCGCTGCCGACCTGGATTTCGTACTGGGCCAATGTCGACAAGGCCAATCCCCTGATCAGCGTGGCCGACATCAACGGCGACGGCATCGTGCAGCTAGCCGAATTCGCGATCGATGCCGATGTGCTGGTGCTGGCCACGCCCGAAATCGGCGGCCTGCCGTACGTGATCTCGGGCCTGGTTGCAGCGGGCGGCCTGGCAGCGGCGCTGTCCACGGCCGACGGCCTGCTGCTGGCCATTTCCAACGCGCTGTCGCACGACGTGTATTACAAAATGGTGGAACCGGGCGCGTCGACCCAGAAACGGGTGACGATCTCGAAGCTGCTGCTGCTGGCGGTGGCCTTCATCGCGGCGTACGCGGCGTCGCAAAAGCCGGCCGACATCCTGTCGCTGGTGGCGGCGGCTTTCTCGCTGGCCGGCTCCACGCTGTTCCCGGTGCTGGTGCTGGGCGTGTTCTGGAAGCGCGCCAACCACATCGGCGCCATCACCGGCATGGTCACGGGATTTGCCGTGTGCCTGTACTACATGCTGCGCGCCAGCCCGGTCCTGGGCGGCAATGCGCTGGAAACCTGGTTCGGCATCCTGCCGATGGCGGCCGGTGTGTTCGGGGTGCCGGCAGGGCTGTTCACGGTGGTGGTGGTGAGCCTGCTCACGCCCCGCCCGAGCCGCGCCAGTGCGGGCATGGTCGACTATATCCGGGCACCCGAATGACACGGGCAGGTGGAAACTGAGGTGGGAATTGAAGAGATTTTCCCGGTGATGCAAATGCTATTCTGGGCCGCGCCAACATAGGCCGAACCATATAAACACCAAGCATTTCACGGAAAACTTCATGTCTGCATTTACCCGCGTGCTGGCGAGGGCTACCTTCGCTGCGCTCGTCCTCGTCGCTTCGCCACTGACCCTCGCACAAACCCCGCCAGCCCCGCCACCCGTCTCGGCCTTCTTTGGCAACGCGCCGTTCGGCGACGCCAGGCTCTCGCCAAGCGGCCGCCATCTGGCCGTGCGCGCCAGCGCGCCGGGCAAGCGCGACTTTTTGACGGTCATCGACCTGGACACCAACAGCGCCAAGATCGTCGCCCATTACAACGACGCCGATGTCCGCAATTTTTACTGGATCAACGACCGGCGCCTGGTGTTCGACACGCATGACAAAGGCGTCGGTCCGGGCGACCAGCGCTTCATGCCCGGCATGTACGCGGTCGACTTCGACGGCGGCCGGTTCATTGAACTGGCCAGCCGTAACCTCATCAACAAGGTCACCGGCACGCGCATCGTGCGCCGGCTGCTGCCGCCGTCGAGCCAGATGGCCGGCAACACGCCATGGGTCGACTCGGATGACACCTACGCGCTGGCGCCAGTCGGCGACACCCGCAATGAACTGAGCCATGTCGACCTGCTCCAGGTGAACACCGTGTCGGGCCAGTTCAAAACGGTGCCGCGCCCCGGCGCCACGCGCGGCTGGCTGCTCGACCACAAGGGCGAACCGCGCCTGGCGATCACCTACAAGGACCTGACCACGACACTGCAGTATCTGGATCCGGCCACCGGCAAGTGGCGCGAATTGACCAGTTTCCCGGCATTCAAGGAAACCGCCGCGACGATCGAACCGGTGGCCTTCGGGCCGACCGGCACGCTGTTCGTGACGGCGCGCGGCAAGGCCGGAACGACCGCCATGCACACCTTCGATGTGAACACCGGCAAGCTCGATCCGCAACCGCTGCTGTCGGCGCCCGGCTACGATATCGATGGCGAGCTGGTGATCAACCGCGACAAGGTACTGGGCATGCAGTTCCGCACCGATGCGGTATCGAATGAATGGTTCGACGCCGGCATGAAGGCGATCCAGCAGGACGTCGACAAGCTGCTCCCGACGACGGTCAACCTGATGTCGGTGCCGGCCCGGGGTGACTCGCCCCTGCTCGTGGTCACCGCCTATTCGGATGTGGTGGCGCCGGTGTTTTTCTTGTACAACAGCAAAACCAAGTCGCTGAACAAGGTCGGCGAAGCGCAGCCAAGCATCGATCCGACGCAGATGGGGCGCCAGCAGTTCTTGCGCTACAAGGCGCGCGATGGCCTGGACATCCCTGCCCTGCTCACCCTGCCACCGGGCACCAGGCGCACCGGCCTGCCGCTGGTGGTGATGGTCCATGGCGGCCCCTGGGTGCGCGGCAAATCCTGGGGCTGGGCCCCCGATTCGCAATTTCTGGCCACGCGCGGCTACGCCGTGCTCGAACCCGAATTTCGTGGCAGCACGGGTTTCGGGTCCAACCATGAACGTGCCGGCTACAAGCAATGGGGCCTGGCCATGCAGAACGACATCGCCGACGGTGTACGCTGGGTCGTCGACAAGGGGCTGGTCGACCCCAAGCGCGTCTGCATCGCTGGGGCCAGTTACGGCGGCTATTCGACGCTGATGGGACTCGTCAACGATCCGGAGATGTTCCGCTGCGGTATCAGCTTTGTCGGCGTGACCGACATCGGCCTGCTGTTTGACAATGGCGCGCATTTCAGCAGCGACATGTCACGCGACGTCAAGCAGCACAGCCTGCCGGAACGGATCGGCGACCCGGTCAAGGATGCCGACCAGTTCAAGGCCACGTCACCGCTGCAGCAGGCGGCGCGCATCACCCAGCCGCTGCTGCTGGCCTACGGCGGCGTCGACCGGCGCGTGCCGATCAACCATGGCACCGCGCTGCGCAACGCCGTCATGCGCACCAACAAGCAGGTGGAATGGATCGAGTACCCGGAAGAAGGCCACGGCTGGGCGCTGGAAAAGAACCGCATCGATTTCTGGGGACGGGTCGAGAAGTTCCTCGACAAGAATATCGGCAGCGGGGCGGTGCGCTGACATCGCGGTGGTTGACTAGAGCACCACGACCAGGTCGATTTTCAGTCCCGGGATCCCGTCCGGCGCATATACCGCCAGCACGCCTGCCTCGAGTGCCTTGTCGTACAGGGGATTTTTGGTGGACAGCGAAAAATAGTAGGTGTTGGGCCGCACCGGGATCGCCGGGGGCACTTGCGGCATGTGCGCGATCGGTATGCCTGACAATGCTGACCCGATAATACTTTCCATATTCTCGGGCGCAGCGACCTTGAGCCGGATCGGCACCGTCGCCACCAGGTCAAGGCCCGCCATATCGGCAGTAATCGCCAGATAAAGCTGGCTTTGTTTCGTGACCTTGGCCGGATCCAGGATCGCCTGCGAGAATGTGCGCCGGCTCTTGTCGGCCACAAACGGGATGATGAGATAGTTGGTGCCGATCGCCGTATCGACCAGGTCGCGCAACAACGCGTCGAGCTCGGCGAATGCTTCGCCCATCGCCTCGTGGCGGTAGGCGGGCAGGTCGGCTGTTTTGTAGCGATCTGAAAAGGTCATCAGTCCGCCCGCGGCGGCAAGCATTTGCCGGAACATCACCTCGGGATGAAACCCGGGCGACCTGGCGCAGTGCATCAGCAGCGCATTGGCCGTGCTCAGGATGTTGAGCATCCACCACGACGAGATATCGCCCGCGCCGGCTTCGTACATGCTGTTGTTCGTCATGCGGTGCGTGCGCTGGAGCGATTCGATCTTCGTCGTGATCACACTGCTCAAGCCATCGAGCATGCGCACCAGGCCTGGCGCTGCGCCCACCGTGACGCTCGGCGGAATGAACTCCGGCACCAGCTCGAAGCCTCCTTCCGCTACCCGCCGCAGCCGCACCACCGGAATGCTGGCACGCGCCCCATGCGGCTCGACCTGCAGCAACAGCCGCACCTGCTTTTTAAGAAAGGGCACCTCGATCGCCAGCGCGTCACTGAACAGGTCAGTGGTATCCAGGTCGCAGCGCACGTAGCGGCTGTTGTCGTCGGCGTTGCCCCCATGCGGCTTGACCAGGGCAAGGGCTGCGTAGAACGTGAATGATTCTTCCTCCGGCGGCAGGCGCGTGAGATCGACCGGCTCGGGCAGCAGGTCGGCGCCGGGCGCTTCGACGATGTCTCCGTCGGGATAGATGAGAGACATCGTGTTCGCGCTCAGGCGGTTGTGTCCCAATCCGTCCACATTCCACGTCACCTTGCACACCCCCCAACAGTACGGATTGAGGGCGGAAGCGATGCGCTGGAGGCGGGTTTCGTGATAGAGATCCTGACGCTGAAAGTGCTGCGGCCCCAGCGTCAAGCCTTCCGACCACAGGACCTTCGATGTTGCGCTCATGGTTCCTCCCATTGAAGTTTCGCTGGACACATTCTCGGAAGGATGGCGTCGCGCCTGAAGCGCAATATTGATTTCGCGCAGCCAGGCAGCGTATCGATCAACCAGTGCATTCCCTTGTGACGGCGCAACGTTGCTGAGATTCACGATCCGACAATGGCTGCCGTGGGTGTTGTCCCGCTTTGACGAGAGGAGCGCGATGCGCGGCTTTACTTCGGGTCTGTTCGACCGCCTGGACGACACTGGTGAGCCCCCATCGGGTAACCGGCGCAACGCCCATGCGCGCTCTGTCGAGCATGCGCTGCGCAGCGTCACGCGCGATCTGCAGGCGTTGCTCAATACGCGCTGCGGCGTGCATCAGGCGTCGTTCAGCCCGCTCCCGACGGTATCGGGCTCCATCCTGAACTATGGCCTGATCGACTTCGCCGGTATGTGCATGAACAGCGATACGGACCAGCAGGAAATCTGCAAGGCCGTCCAGCTGGCCATCCAGCGCCATGAACCCCGGCTGCACAAGGTCCTCGTGTCACTGCGGGGCGCCAAGAGCGCCAGGGGCACCATCAACCGCGTGGAATTCGTGATCACTGCGCAGCTGAAACATGCGTCGATGCCCGAGGCGATGTCGTTCAATGCGGTATTTCGCCCCTCGCTCCAGCAGTATTCGATCGAAGGTGCCAACTAGAGGGCGCAATCGCTGATCCCATGGACGAATTGTTGACAAAGTACGAGCGCGAACTCGTCATTCTCAGGTCGCTGTGCAGGGAATATGCCCAGCGCTATCCCAAGGTTGCCGCCAGGCTGCAAATGGGTGGCGATACCTGCGACGATCCGCATGTCGAACGCCTGATACAGAGCACGGCCCTGCTCAGCGCGCGCGTGTCGAAGCGACTGGACGACTCGTATCCCGAATTTACTGAAGCCCTGCTCAACCTGCTCTATCCCCACTACCTGCGCCCGTTTCCGTCGTGCGCAATCGTGCGCGTTTCCAGCACACTCGATCGCCCGGACACGATCCCCGCCATGCCGCGCGGGACGTTGCTGGAATCGAAGCCAGTCCACGGCGTGGCATGCCGCTTCAAGACCATCCACGACGTCACACCGTCGCCTGTCGCACTGCGCACCGCCAGTTTCGAGACCATCATTCAGGCGCCGGTCGCAACACGCCTGCCGGACGACGTCACATCGTCGCTGACGCTGACATTCGGCGCCGCCGGATGGGGCCCGCTGCCGGCGCCGAATGCGGCGACTGTGCTGCGCGTGTATGCCGATGGCGATGCCTCGTTCTGCGCCACGCTGCGCGACGCGCTCTTCATGCACACGGTGGCGGCGTATGTTCAGCTTGACGAGGACGGCCCGTGGGAACGGTTACCTTGCATACCGATCGCACCTGCCGGATTTGCCCCTGACGATGCCCTGATTCCGTTCGACGCCCGCTCGCATGGGGCTTACCGCATTCTTGCCGAGTATTTCGCCTTTCCCGAGAAGTTCAATTTTTTCGACATCGATATTCCCTTGCTGCTGGCACGTGTACCTGCTGGCTGCCCCAGTGTCACGTTACGCCTGGGTCTTGCCGGCATCCGGCCCGACGCCGACAAGGCGCGCATGCTCGCCGGCTTGTCGACACAGCATCTGGTACAAGGTTGCACGCCCGTCGTCAATCTGTTCCAGCAGCCTGGCGTGCCGATCACGTACGACCAGCGAGCGGCCGACTACACCCTTCTGGCGCACGCCAATTTTCCGCAGGCATATGAGGTGTATTCGGTCGATGCGGTGCACCTGGTGCGCCAGAACGGCAACGACACGTCGATCACGGCATTCCAGCCGTTCTATGCGCTTCGGCACGGCGCACAATACGCCAGCGAGCAAGGACGCTACTGGTTCCTGCGGCACGACGAGACGCTTGCCTTGTGCAGTCCGGGCCATGAAAAATCGATCACGCTCGTCGGCGCCGATTGCGACCCGTTCGAGATCGAGAGAAATATCCTGTCGGTTGAACTGAGCTGCACCAACCGCGATCTGCCCTGCTCACTGGCCATCGGTGCGCCTGAAGGCGACCTGTTCATCCCGGGCGCAACACGCAACGCAGCGATCCGCATGGTGCGCAGGCCAACCCGCCCTGCCCGCTTGACGAATGACGCAGGCATGCACTGGCGCCTGATCTCGCACCTGGCGCTGAACCATCATTCCCTGATGGACGACGGTGTTCACGGCCTGCGCGAAATGCTGTCCCTCTACGACCTGGCCTCGTCGTCGGTCTCGCGGCGGCAAATCCGCGGCATCATCGCGCTCGACCAGCAGGACACCACGGCCTGGATCAGGCACAGGAACGGCACATCGCTGGTGCACGGCCTTGAAGTGCGCGTCACGCTCGACGAAGAAGCGTATGCCGGCGCCGGCCTGCATCTGTTCGTCCAGGTTCTGCACCAGTTCTTCGCGCTGTACGTGCAGCTAAACAGCTTCGTCGAACTGGTCGCCCTCTCGCAGCAAAGCGGAAAGGAGCTGATCCGATGCGCCCCACGAAGCGGAAGCATGAGCCTGCTGTAATCGCCCTGCTCCTGGCCGAGCCATACCGGTTCAGCTTCACCCAGCTCGTCAGCATCCTGCTACGCGCGCTGCAGCGCCATGGCATCGGCCGCGAACGCGCCTTGCGCACCGTGCTGTCGTTTCGCAACAGCCTGTCGCTGTCGTTTCCTGCCAGCGAAATCGAAGCGCTCGACGTCGAGCCGGCAACACAGGATCCACTTGGTGCGCTGCGCTCGGGAACATTGCGCCGCGTCCGGATCACGCCCGCATTCATCGGCCTGCTCGGCGCCAGTGGCACCCTGCCGGTGCACGATACCGAACGGATCGCAGCGCGCAAGTCGCTTGGGGACGATGCCAGCCAGCGCGAACTGCTCGATGTCATGTCGACCCGGTTGATCGGCCTGTTTTATGAAGCGTCGGTCAAGTACCGGGTCGAACACGACCTGGCCATCGGCGACGGGGACCGGTTGCTGCCGATGATGACTGCCTTGGCAGGCACGTGCCCGCCAAGGGCCGCAAGCGCCGGGCAACCAGTCAGGCACGTCAGGCAGGACACCGCAGCCTGTTTCGCCGGGCTGCTTCGCACCCGCCCGGTGGCGGCCGGCACGGTCGAACAGGTGTTGAGCAGCTACTTCAACGTGCCGGTCAGACTCGAACAATTCGTCGGCCGCTGGGATCCGGTTCCTGAAAACCGGCGCAGCACATTGGGCGTCACCAAGCCCGTACTCGGCATCAGCACGCCGCTGGGCATGCGCCTGTGGCGACATGACATCTGCGCGCGTCTGCATGTCGGGCCACTGGACGAAGCGCAAGCGCGCAGTTTTCTTCCCGGCGGCACGGCGCTGGCGGCACTGCGGGAAATGACAAGGATGTTTGCAGTGCCGACCTTGCACTACGAACTACGGTTGCTGCTTGCACCGCCTGCCATCAAGCAGCTTACCTTGAGCACGAGGACGCCAGCACGTCAGCTTGGGTGGAATACGTTTCTTACCGCGACACCAGGTATCGCGGATCGTCCCGACGTCCGGTTGATGCTGCAGACCTCGATGACTCGAAAAAGAGACAGACAGGAAAACGGTGACGTGGCTTAAAAAACGGCGTTGATGCCAGTCAATTGAGGCTGCGTGACGGCGGGCTAACGTGGTCGCTGACCATGTCGATTATTTCAACTGCGGCCGTGCAGCGGCCATCGGGAGCAACGCAATGGGCGAGAGCCAGACCATCGCAGCCGGCGCCGCACTATCGGCATTTTGCGGCAATTCGCAGCACAACCGGCTGATGCGACTGGACTTTCCTTTCGAGGATGGACCGCCCGCGATTTTGCTGCCAAATAAACTGGTCGCCCACGAGGAAGTCTCACGCGGATTCCGGTTCGAGGTCGACGTCCTGTCGGACGACCCGCGCATCCCGCTCAAGATGCTGATGGGCCGGATGGTCACGATTTCCCTGGTGCGCCAGGACGGCTCGCTGCGTTACTTCAACGGGTACATCACGCAACTGTCGTTCTTGCGTGCCGATGGCGGCTTTGCCTTTTACCGGATGGTGCTCGAGCCCTGGCTTGCCTTCGCGCGACTGCGCAAGGACAACGTGTCGTTCCATGGCAAGAGCGTGCAGCAGATCACCGAAGAAACGCTCAAGCACTACCGCCAGGCCGACTGGCACATGCATGTGTTCGAAGAAGATCCGCCACTGACCGTTGCCAATCAATATAACGAGACCGACTACAACCACCTGCACCGCCGTTGGGAAGCGCGGGGCATGCATTACTGGTACGAACACCGCTTTGACGGTCACAAGCTCATGCTCTCCGACAAGAGCTTCCATAACGAGCCGATCGACGCCACCAGCTATGACGACGTGGACGTCATCGCGTTCCACGACAAGAGCGGCTCGCTCGAAGATGACGGCATTCACCTGTGGAGTGCGAGCCGGCGCCTCGGCTCCGGCACGACCACGCTGGCCAGCGTCGACTACAAGAATCCCGGCGCGCAGCACGCCACCGGCTACTCCGCCAACCGGCAAGGTGACATAGTCGCCTACGAAGTGTACGAAGACAGCGGCGCCTACGGCTTTCGCATGCGCAGCGATGGCGAACGGCTCGCAACGCAGCGCATGGTGGAGCAGGACAAGGATACGCAAACGTTCGATGCCACCAGCAATGCCCGCAGCGTCCAGCCGGGGCGCACCTTCAAACTCGGTGGGCATTTCAGCGCCGAGCCGCGCTCGCTGGACTACGACCCCGAACCGCGCCGTGGCATTGGTGACCGCAGCTACCTGATCCTGTCTGTCGAGCACGAAGCGACCAACAACTACCAGGCTGGCGCGGGCGCCCCGTCGCACTACGAAAACCGGTTTACCTGCATTAACAGGGACATCCGCTGGCGGCCGGGTCGCGACTTCAACAGCGAGCCAGGCGCCTACATGGGCTTGCACACGGCGACAGTCGTCGGTCCGGCTGGCGCCGACATCCACACCGATGGTTTCGGCCGGGTCAAGCTGCAATTTCACTGGGACCGGCTGGGCCAGCACGACGAAAACAGCTCGCCATGGATTCGGGTGCTGAGCCCGGCTGCGGGGAAGGAGTTTGGCCACATCCGCCTGCCGCGCGTCGGCGAAGAAGTCGCCGTTGTCTATCCGAACGGGAATATCGACCATCCACTGATATTGGGCGCGCTCTACAACGGCACACACATGCCGCCATGGGCGCTGCCCGCGCAATCGGCCCTGGCAGGCTTGCGCAGCCGCGAGCTCGGCGGTGGTGCACGCGGTAACCACCTGGTGCTGGATGACACGAAAGAGATGATCCAGGCGCAGCTGAAGAGCGATCACCAGTGCAGTCAGCTGTCGCTCGGGCATATCACGCGGATCGAGGACAACGCCGGGCGCAAGGATGCACGCGGGGAAGGCTGGGAACTGACGACCAATGCATGGGGCGTTGCCCGCGCTGCCAACGGCATGCTCATCACAACCGAAGCCAGGATGAACGCAGTAGCCCATGCCAAGGACTTGGGCGAGACGGCTCAGCGGCTAGCATCAGCGGCACAAATTCAGAAACAACTGGCCTATATGGCGCTCGAACAGGAGGCACAAGAAAGTGGCCAGCAGGACGAAGCCGCCGACGACATCGAGGCTCAAAATTCAGCGATTCGAGGGGAGACCAGAGGTTCGATGCCCGAGCTCTCGGAGCCGCACCTGATTTTAGCGAGCCCCGCTGGCATCGAGCTGACGAGCGCCCAATCGACTCACATCGCCAGCGAACGTCACACCATGATCACAAGTGGCAAGAGCCTCTCGATCGCCAGCGCCAATGGTGTATTCGCCAGCGTCGGCAAGACCTTCAGACTGTTCGTTCATAAAGCTGGAATGAAACTGATAGCAGCTGCTGGCCAAGTGTCAGTGCACGCGCGAAGTGACAACGTGGAAATCATCGCCAACAAGGTGCTTGAACTGCTCAGCGAGACTGAGTGGGTGAATATTCGCGGCAAGAAAGGCGTGCGGCTGCATGGCGTCAACAATATGGTCGAGATCGGCGAAAAAGTTCAATTTTTTACCTCTGCGCCGGTGCTGTTTCACGGAAATCTGGAAACGCTGCCAGCGAAAAGCGTTTCTCAGGCTTTCAACGAACGCTCGTCCGACTACCAGTTCGACCAAGAGGTTAATTTCGTCGACGGCAACATGAAACCTGAAAAGAATATCTCTTACGAACTCTTACGCGACGATGGCACGGTTACAAACGGCAAAACCCCCGCCAACGGGAGCACCGAATTGCAGAAAGCAGGTAGCTTCGATTTCTACACGATCCGCTACAAAGGTGAACTACCATGAGCGACCAATCAGCACTCAACGAGCGCGGCAATCATCAAGGCGAATTCACGCAGGGCATTGGCGGATGGGCCGAATATACGGTCCACATGACACCAACGTCGGACACTGCCCGTCATGACGTGAAGCTTCCACCACGCAAAGTAATACCAGTGATTTTTTTGCCAGGTGTGATGGGTAGTAATCTTCGGCTAAGTAAAGCCCGACAGAACGCATTAAACCGACCAGATAACCGCTCCTGGCGCCCTGATGACATGGTAGGTACAAAAGGGGCTAGCACCGCGTTGAGTGGCACTGGTTTAGCTGGATGGTACAAAAATGCTACCCCGGCACAGCGCCAACTGATGTTAGATCAGAACGAAACCGAGGTCGAATATTACCGCTATACCGAGAGCAAGGATCGCTTCGATCCAGATGGGGCGGAAACGCTCGCAGCGGACCAACGACATCAGAACGTTCCCGACGATCTTGAAGCGATCCCGCCCCTCATCGGTGCGCGCAGGATCGCAGGCTGGAGGCCTGGACGCCAATCAACAGGGAAAAGGCGTGAATCAGCGGCACAGGTCGCAAGATGGCGCGGCTGGAGTGAAGTGTTGTTCGCCGGCGCCTACGGTCAGATGTTGAAAGCGGTTGAGCTCCACCTTAATAATATGGTCAGAGGTGACGCTGCCAATCCGATGTGGAAGCCATTCTTCGCTGATCCAACTACTTTCGGGGCAGTGGAAGCTAGCGCCCCATTAACCGAATACGATCTGAAGAAAATTTCAGCCTGCTGGTATCCGGTTCATGCAATGGGCTACAACTATTTGAGAAGCAATGGGGTGTCCGCACGCGAAATTGCGGAGCGCATACGTGGATTGACCAAGGGATATCAAAAACGAGGCTTCAAGTGTGATGAAGTGATCATCGTAACGCACAGCATGGGAGGGCTTCTCGCGCGTGCGCTCATTCATCCGAAATATGGGAATCTACTAGATGATGCATCGGTCAAGGTATTGGGCATGTACCACAATGTCATGCCGACCATGGGGGCCGCTGCGTCTTACAAACGAATGCGATTCGGCTTCTTAGAGGGAGCAGGTATGGTCGCGGAGACCTCGGCAAAGGTTCTAGGCATCAACGGTGAAAATGCTACTGCCATACTTGCAAACGCACCTGCAGCTCTGGAGCTATTTCCCGGGTCTGCTTACGGAAAAGGCTGGCTGAAGGTAATAGATGGATCAGGACGCGAGTTATGGAGCTTACCCGATAGCGGAGAAAGCCCTTTGAGAAGCATTTATATGCAGCCGCCGGATAAGTGGTGGCGGCTGCTGAATCCAGACTGGGTCAATCCTGCCCGTTTGAATGAAAAACAGGGAGGCGGCATTAATTCTGTCGTTGATCGTGTCAGAAAAGCTGCCGAGTTTATTGAAGACATCAGAGCCACTTTTCACCCAAGTAATTGTTACGGCAGCTTCTGTTTATCGTCAGAACGTCCATCTTACGGTGAGATTGTCTTTAAGGTAATGGAGCGTGAAGTGTGGGATTCGCGAAATATCGAATTGCCCGCTGCCCAAAGTTGGACTCTACTCAGCGACGATGGGACAGGAACACTCAAAGTGCAGGCCGGTACACGCATCCTTACACTCGTCTTGCAGCCTCCGATAGCGCCAGGAGACGAGACGGTCCCAGCCACTCGCTCAGCTAAAAAAATAGCCGGGAAATTGTTTGTACATGGTGAGAGTAAAGGCAAGAGCTATGAACACCAGAATAGCTTTGCAGACCATAACGTTCTCTCGTCTTTGTTGTACTCAATCGCTCAGATCGCCAAGACCGCAAAATGGGAGTGAATGTGAAAATCATGCGGCACTCGAAGTTCCTCGCTACTGCGACTACCATAATGATTGTGCTGGGATCTTCGTCTGGAGAATCACGAACCTATTCCTACAAGGAGACCGCCGTGCCCGAACAAGTAAAGCTCACTCCACGCCTGCAATCCATGTTTAATAAAACAAAAATTTTTTGTTTCGGCCGCTACGCGATTGAGGTGCCGTACGAAGCCCAGTTTGTTGCAGGAAGCTTTGCCTTACCATCTGATATCGTTACAGTTACGGGCGGATTGGATGAGGCAAAAATTCGTGTTGCAGAAAGAATAAGGAAGCTGAAGTCAGAAGAGCCAACCTCAGAAATTACTTTTAACGGACCAGGCCCGACAGAAAATAGCTGGCAAATACGCTATTTCGAAGACAAATATAAGAAGGAGCGCAACGCACTTTTTTTCGACACATATGTTAGTAAAGATAAGGTGACATTTATTCTTGGAGACTCAGTATCACAAAATGAATCTGAAAGCACCGTGATAAACCGACAACTCATGCGGGCGAAATATTTACAGCTACGAGCAATCGATGAAGTACCGACGGAATCCGGCTTTTGTGTCGATCATGGATTCATACCCAATAATAATTATGACCTTCAGGAAATAGTTAGCATTGGAATTTATCTACCAAGCCTCCCAGACGTGGCCTTCTCAGTCGGATCTAACAAAGATGCTTACGCTGATTATGAAAAATCCAGATTTGAGCAAATGAAGCGAGATGAATTGCCCCTACTTGCCCGCATCACGCATGCACAAAATATTCAAGGTGCTTCTTACCCTCCTCGTGATGTTCTACGTGAAGGAAAACGTGACGTACAACATTGGAAAGGCGAAGAATCATTAATTCGCAGGTCTGATGGCACCCATGATTTCGAGTGGGCATTCGTCGGTACGCCGGGAGATGTGGCAAACCCATCAGAATTCCATGCCGCCATGTTCACGAAAGTCGAACATAATATGGTAGGGGCGGCGAAAAAGGCTTCAGTCACCGATGACGAAGCTATAGCAATTTGGGACAAGTTTCTCTCTGCACTTAAATTCAGGGTCAAGGTGCCTGGCGCGCCCGAAGACTCCTATTATTTTCCCAAACCGCAAGCGGATACAACTGATCAAAAATAACGACACCACCAAACCATCTTCAGGAATAAATATGAAACACGAAGGCCGTGGCGTCATTCGCCTGAATGATAAGACAGATCATGGCGGCAAAGTCACCAGTGCCTCATCGAAGACGAAGGTAATGGGTATTGCCGCAGCTATCGAGGGCGACATGACGTTTTGTCCGGCATGCAGAGGAAACTTTCCAATCAAGCCGGATGGCGCGGGAGCGAAGCACAAGGGCAAATCATATGCTTACGAGGGCGATGTCACCGAATGCGGTGCGCACTTGATCAGCACATTGAAGTGATCAGGTTAACCTTGGGAAAAAAAGAATTTTCAAGCCTATAAAAGGGTTCCTATTACCACCCCAAGATAATCGTAGCGCCACACTAAGACTGAGCTAATAATGAAATTGCCTATTGCTCGTAAGCTGCTCTACTCCCTACTGACTGGACTCTTCATACTTTTCTCTTTCAAGGCATATACCATGGTGAACAACCAATATAAAACTAACCAAGACCTCCCCCGCAATGAAGAATTATCCCTTTTTAATCCCCATCGTCCAAGTTTCACTTGTGCAATTGAAGCAGATAAAGTCCCGCCAATTGATGCACAAGCCGAAAAATGGTTCCTCGAAGCGCAGACACTAGACGATCCAGACGCATGGGAAGAAGACCGCGACTACAAGAAGATCGTCCAATTGACACGTAATGCTGCGGACAGGCGCCATTGGAAAGCCATGCTCAACTTGGCTACGCTTTACCTAGAGAATCGCGATCCGCCGCATGGAGAAATGGACGCGATTGCTCTGGTAGAGAAAGCGATGCGTCTTGGTATTCCGGCTGCATATGACCGGATGGGCACCTACTACATGACTGGCGTCGGTGTTCCTGGCGACGCCACCAGAGCTTACGCATTCTGGCAAAGAGCAGCAGAGATGGGAAGTCCGCACGCGATGGCTTACCTCGGCGATAAACTGGCCGCGACATGGGACAGCCCCCGCGATGGATTTTGGGCGAACCTACCCGTCGCAACTAAAATGCTGGAATGTGCACTCGCTCAGGGTTATGGCCCGGCAGCCTATACGTTGGCTTTTCTTCAATCCTGGCCGTTAAAAACTGATGGAACAATTGCCGAATCTAGAACTGCGGCAACAAGATCACATGCATTACGCACTCTACACGAAGGTGTTAAATTCGGTTGCTCCAACTGCGCGCGAGGCATTTCCGGAGAGTTCCGCAACCCACAGGACTTGTCCGACATGCTCGTTCCACATCTCGATCAAGCCCGATCCGAGCGCTATGCCGTACTTCACGACGCCCTTGATCTTAATCCACTGCTGCGCTTTCCTAACCTTGACAAGGTGCTTCCATTACCGCCCGCACCGCTCTTGCCGTGGAATGGCGACAAACAGACTCTCATCGATGCCGCGAAAGGCACGACAAATCGACCCTCGGAGCTAAAATCAAGCGCTGCCTCTCAACGGCAAGGCCGGTACTACCTTGATGCCACATATGATTTGATCCTGAGCGAAGACAAGGCAAGGGGAACCGAAGCGCCATTCGCAGGATACTGGCAAGCCACCGCGCCATCCGAGTCGGCGCAGGTGCAGACCTGGCTCGAAGACATTCCGCCAGGCCTGTACCAGCCGGGAGAGGCGTTCGACCTGCCGCGATATCCGCAAGGAATGGGGAGCAGAGCCATCCCGGAGCTAATGTGGCAGCGTTTCCTCACAGTTCGCCACGACCATGGCGTAGTCAACCCAGTCGCCGCTACCGGGATGACGCGCAAAGTCATACGTACAGAACCGCAATGGTCCTGCAATGCGCTCAAGACGTGTCCGGTCACTAGCACGTGGCAACCTTGGCTTTCAACAGAACACCCACTGCATCAAGTCGTCAACCAACCGTGGCGCCAGGCCTGGGCGGTCGCCGAGCAACCGTTTCCGCAGTTTGTAGATGGCAGCTACCTTCCCTTCGATCCGGATGAGCTGACCTGGCATCTGATGGACAGCGCTGCACTGAAGCTGGGTTGACCGGGAAAAGCTCCCACTTCTCAATGAGACATCGAGCTGCCAATGACATTACCTCTGCTTCGCAAGATCGCATACGGCCTGCTGACGGTGGCTTTCCTGGTCTGCTCTTTCAACGCATTAAGCATTGTACGAGACCAATACAAAGCAACCCAAGCCCTGCCCCGCAACGAAAAACTGCCCCTCTTTAATCCGCACCGCTCTAGTTTCACTTGCCAGATTGAAGCAACTAAGGCGCCGCCCGTCGATGCACGAGCTGATAGCTCGTTCCTCGAAGCGCAAGCTCTCGACGACCCTAGCGCTTGGGAAGAAGACCGCGACTATGGGAGGATCGTACAGTTGACACGCCAAGCAGCCGACAGACACCACTGGAAAGCCATGCTTAACCTTGCCACCCTATACCTAGAGAACCGCGATCCGCCCCGTGGGCAAGTCGAGGCGCTAGTGCTCGTGGAGGAAGCGATGAGGCTCGGTGTTCCCGCTGCTTATGATCGCATGGGGACTTACTACATGCATGGCGTTGGCATGCCGGGAGACGCGACGAAAGCGTTCGCATTCTGGCAGCGAGCAGCCGAGATGGGAAATCCGCACGCAATGGGCTACCTAGGCGACAAGTTGGCGGCAACATGGAACAGTCCGCGAGACGGATTTTGGGCTAACATCCCTGTCGCGACAAAAATGCTTGAGTGCTCTTTGGCCCAAGGATATGGTCCTGCAGCATATAGTTTATATTACCTCCAGGCATGGCCACGTACCAGCGACGGAACTCGTTCCGGTCCCCAAAAAACTGAAACCAAAGCACTGGCACTTAGAACGTTACATCAGGGTGTAAAACACGGCTGTTCCGATTGCGCAAGAACGCTAACTATAGAATTCGGAGACCCGGACGACTTGGCAGACATGCTTGCCCCACATCTCGATAATGCACGTTCGAAGCGCTATCTAGTACTCCATAACGCCCTCGATCTTAATCCATTACTGCGTTTCCCCAACCTCGACAAGGTGCTCCCCTTACCACCTGCACCACTTCCCCCGTGGGATGGCGATAAACAAACGCTTATTGATGCCGCGAAAGGCGCGACAAATCGACCATCGGAAATAAAATCAAGCGCTGCCTCTCAACGGCAAGGCCGGTACTACCTTGATGCCACATATGATTTGATCCTGAGCGAAGACAAGGCAAGGAGAACCGAAGCGCCATTCGCAGGATACTGGCAAGCCATCGCGCCATCCAAGTCGGCGCAGGTGCAGACCTGGCTTGAAGATATTCCGCCAGGCCTGTACCAGCCGGGAGAGGCGTTCGACCTGCCGCGATATCCGCAAGGAATGGGGAGCAGAGCCATCCCGGAGCTAACGTGGCAGCGTTTCCTCACAGTCCGCCACGACGATGGCGTAGTTAACCCAGTCGCCGCTACCGGCATGACGCGCGAAGTCATACGCACACAACCGCAACGGTCCTGCAATGCACTCAAGACGTGTCCGGTCACTGGCACGTGGCAACCTTGTCTTTCAACAGAACACCCACTGCATCAAGTCGTCAACCAACCGTGGCGCCAGGCCTGGGTGGTCGCCGAGGAACCGTTTCCGCAGTTTGTAGATGGCAGCTACCTTCCCTTCGATCCGGATGAATTGACATGGCATCTGATGGATAGCGCTGCACCAAACCTGGGTTGACCGGGAAAAGCTCTCACCCCTCAACGAGACATCGAGCTGCCAATGAGATTACCTCTGCTTCGCAAGATCACATACGGCCTGCTGACGGTGGCTTTCTTGGTTTGCTCTTTCAACGCATTAAGCATCGTACGAGACCAATACAAGGCAACCCAAGCACTGCCCCGCAACGAAAAACTGCCCCTCTTTAATCCGCACCGCCCTAGCTTCACTTGCCAGATTGAAGCAACCAAGGTGCCGCCCGTCGATGCACAGGCCGAATTATGGTTCCAGGAAGCCCAGTCGCTGGACGATCTAGATGCATGGGAAGAAGACCGCGACTACAAAAAAATTGTTCAGTTGACGCGTCAAGCTGCGGAACGTCATCACTGGAAAGCGATGCTCAACTTGGCCAGCCTTTATCTGGAAAATCGCGATCTCCCCCATGGCGAATCCGACGCACTAGTTCTGGTCGAGCAGGCGATGCGGCTCGGCGTTCCTGCCGCCTATGATCGAATGGGCACCTTTTATTTGAACAATGTCGGCGTGGCTGGTGACGCTACCAAGGCATATTCATTCTGGCAAAAGGCGGCCGAGATGGGTAATCCACAGGCAATGGCCTATCTCGGCAATATGACCTCCGCAACGTGGGATAGCCCGATCGATGGATTCTGGGCCAACATCCCGGTTGCGACCAAGATGCTGGAGTGTGCGTTGCTTCAAGGCTATGGCCCTGCTGCATATAAATTAGCAAACCTTCGAGGAAAACCACGTGCATCAAACGGTAAAATCTCAGGGCCACGAACAGCTGAGACTAAAGCGCTAGCATTAGCGACTTTGCACGGCGGAGTAAGCCTCGGCTGCTCGGATTGCGCGCGAAGTCTGTCCGTCGAGTTCCGCAACCCACACGACTTAGCTGATATGCTCGTTCCACATCTCGATGAAGCCCGATCCGAGCGCTATGCTGTACTTCACAACGCTCTCGAGCTTAATCCCTTGCTGCGCTTTCCCAACCTCGACAAGGTACTCCCCTTACCGCCTGCACGGCTCTCGCCGTGGGATGGCGACAAACAAACGCTCATTGATACTGCAAAAGGCGTGACAAGTCGACCATCAGAGCCGAAATCAAGCGCTGCCCCTTAATGGTAAGGCCGGCACTACCTTGATGCCGCATATGACTCGATCACGAGCGAAGACAAAGCAAAATGAACCGAAGCGTCATTCGCAGGAAATCAACCGGGAGAAGCGTTCGACCTGTCGCGATGTCCGCAACGAATGAGGAGCAGAGCCATCCACTCGCTCTTTCGAGGAAGTGACCGCCATGTTGCAAGACCTTGCCCAACCACGGCGGCACTGGGCAAAAACCCGATTCCAGATTCTCACTTTGCACACCATAAGGAGCAGTCATGAAACACATGGGCCGCGGCGTCATTCGCCTGAACGATATGACCGATCATGGCGGAAAGGTCATCGCCGTGTCTTCTGGAACCATTGTCATGGGAGTCGAGGCGGCGCTGTCCGCCGACATGACTTTTTGCCCAAAATGCAAAGGTAATTTCGCGATCAAACCTGACGGCAGCGGCGCGCGGCACAAAGGCAAACCATATGCATACGATGGTGACTCAACAGCGTGCGGTGCTCATTTGATAGCGTCCATAAAATAGGCGCGTTGGCGGTCAACAAAAGCTGAAGACGTTTATTTGCCAGCACTGAAAGTGCATCGACGCGCGCAAGGACTGGATGTAAGGCCGTCGATCCTGCGCTGCCCTGAACAACATTCAACTTAAGACAGCAACATCGACAAATACGCCAACAAGAAGCTGGGGCAGAAATCTACTCGCCTTGATATTGGGCAGCCTTGATAATCTTCATCTGCCGCAGCTTGGCCAACACCTTACCCACCCCATCATCAACCGAAGCCACAGCACTATCAACAACCACCTCAGGCGCCTGAGGCGCCTCATACGGCGATGAAATCCCCGTAAACTCCGCCAACTGCCCTGCCCGTGCCCGCCGGTACAACCCTTTCGGATCGCGCGCCTCGCATACCGCCAGCGGGCAGCGGCAATACACTTCGATGAACTGCGGCGCCGGCACCAGCGCGCACGCGCGGGCGCGGTCTGCGCGCATGGGCGAAATGGCCGAGACGATTACGATCTGGCCGGCCTGGCAAAACAGGTGCGCCACTTCGCCGATGCGGCGAATGTTTTCGGAACGTTCAGGGAGGGAAAAACCGAGATCGGCGCACAGGCCATTGCGGACCTTGTCGCCATCGAGCGCGAATACCTGGCAGCCCAGGTCGAACAGCGTGCGTTGGAGCGCGTCGGCCAGCGTGGTCTTGCCGGCGCCGGACAGGCCGGTAATCCAGACCACGGCGCCGCCATGGCCGGCCCGCTGGCGCCGTTCCTCGTCGCGAATGGACAGGGACGGTGCCAGGGATGTCATCGCGGTTAGACGACGATGGTTTGCGCTTCGCCGTCGGCGCGGGCGCGGATTTCGCCGATGCGGTAGACGGTTTCGCCAGCCGCTTCGAGCTGGGCGAAGGCGGCGTCGGCGTTCTCTTTCGAGACGATGACGGTCATGCCGATGCCGCAGTTGAACACGCGGTGCATTTCGGCGTCAGCCACGCCGCCGTGCTGCTGCAGCCACTGGAACAGCGGCGGCATCGTCCACGACGAACCATCCAGCACGGCCGTCAGGTGATCCTGCAGCACGCGCGGGATGTTCTCCACCAGGCCGCCACCGGTGATGTGGACCAGGCCCTTGACTTCCATCGATGCCATCAGCGCCAGCAGCGGCTTGACGTACAGGCGGGTTGGCGCCATCAGCACGTCGGCCAGCTTGCGGCCGTGGAAGTCGCCGTCGAGGTCAGGCTTGGCCACTTCGATGATCTTGCGCACCAGCGAGTAACCGTTGGAGTGGATGCCCGACGAGGCCAGGCCCAGCACCACGTCACCCGGCACGATCTTGCTGCCGTCGATGATCTGCGATTTTTCGACCGCGCCGACGGCGAAGCCGGCCAGGTCGTATTCGCCGTCCGGGTACATGCCCGGCATTTCGGCGGTTTCGCCGCCCAGCAGCGCGCAGCCCGACTGTTCGCAGCCCAGGGCGATGCCCTTGACCACGGCGGTGGCGGTGGCCACGTCCAGCTTGCCGCAGGCGAAGTAGTCGAGGAAGAACAGCGGCTCGGCGCCCTGGACCAGGATGTCGTTGACGCTCATGGCCACCAGGTCGATGCCGACGGTGTCGTGGCGGTTCAGCTCGAACGCCAGGCGCAGCTTGGTGCCCACGCCATCGGTGCCCGAGACCAGGACCGGCTCCTTGAACTTCTTGCTGATTTCGAACAGACCGCCGAAGCCGCCGATCCCGCCCAGTACGCCCTCACGCATGGTGCGCTTGGCAAGTGGCTTGATCGCTTCGACCAGCGCGTCGCCGGCATCGATATCAACACCCGCATCGCGGTAGGAGAGAGAAACATTAGATGGTTGGTTCATGGTATTTGGCAGCGGAGGCGGTAAAATAGGAGGCGACCGGCGAAACTGGTCAATCCACTATTTTAGCAAAACGGCTTCCCCTGTATTCCTTTTATGGGCCGATCACCGCCGTTTAACGTACATAACAACGAAAACTTATCCTTACTGGCATGCCCATTCCTCCATCTTCCGGCATGAATCGGCCCTCGCGATGAAACAGCTGGTGCTCGATTTAGGCGCCGAACCGGCCCAGAGCCTCGACACCTTCCAGGTCGGGGCCAATGCCGAGCTGACGCACCTGATGCACCTGTTCGCCGAGCGCAGCTCGCGCGAGCATTTCGCCTATCTGTGGGGCGACACCGGCGCCGGCAAGACCCACCTGCTGCAGGGCCTGGCTGCCAGTCCGGGCGCGCGCTACATCCCGTTCGATGCGCCGGCCAGCCAGTTCGTGCATGCCGCCGGCACCACGCTGTACCTGCTCGACGACTGCCATCGCCTCAGTGCCCGGCGCCAGATCGACGCCTTTGCGCTGTTCAACCAGATCCGCGAGCACGGCGCCTACATGGTCTGCACCGGGCCCGTGCCGCCGGCGGTGCTGCAGGTGCGCGAAGACCTGCGCACGCGCATGGGCTGGGGCCTGGTGTACCAGATCCACGGCCTGTCCGACGACCAGAAGATCGAAGCGCTGACGCACGCCGCCGAGGCGCGCGGTTTGACGCTGTCGGCCAGCGTGTTACCCTATTTGTTGTCTCATTTCAAACGCGACATGCGTTCCCTGTCGACGATGCTCGATGCGCTTGACCAGTATTCGCTTGAAACCCAGCGGCCGGTCACGCTGCCGCTGCTGCGCGACCTGCTGTTGCAAGAAAACCTGCCGCTCGAATCCAAAGAATGAAAAACCTCGCCCTGTTTGACCTCGACCACACGCTGCTGCCGATCGACTCCGATCACGAATGGGGCGAATTCCTGGCGCGGGTTGGCGCGGTCGATGGCGACGCCTACCGCGCCCGCAACGACGCCTTCTTCGCCCAATACAACGCCGGTGTCCTCGATCCGGTCGAGTACCTCGAATTCGCACTTGGCACCCTGGCGGCATTCCCGCGCGCGGAACTCGACGCACTGTATGCGCGCTATATGCGCGAAGTGATCGAGCCGGCCATCACGCCGCAGGCCCTCCAGCTCGTGCGCGATCACCAGGCAGCCGGCGACCTGGTGGCGATCATCACCGCCACCAACCATTTCATCACGGCGCCGATCGCGGCGGCCTTCGGCGTCGAGCACCACATCGCCGCGATGCCCGAATTTGACGCTGCCGGCATGCTCACCGGGCGCCTGGCCGGCACGCCGACGTCGGGCCCCGGCAAGGTCGTTCACATGCACGCCTGGCTCGAACGCCTGGGGCAGCCGTTCGACAGCTTCGGGCGCAGCTACTTCTACAGCGATTCGCACAACGACATCCCGCTGCTGTCGATCGTGTCCCATCCGGTCGCCACCAATCCCGGCAAGGCGCTCGCAAGCCACGCGCGCGAACAGGGCTGGCCAACCATCCAACTATTCAATGATTAAAACCTTCATCCGTAAAATCCTGGGTGTGAAAGACCAGCGCGACCCGACCGAGCCGGTCATCCTCGGCCCCGACGAACACGGGATCGACCCGCGCAGCGTGTCGTCCAACGCGATCCGCGTGACGCAGGCGCTGCAGGAAGCCGGCTACCAGGCCTTCGTCGTCGGCGGCGCCGTGCGCGACATGCTGCTGGGCGTCAAACCCAAGGACTTCGACATCGCCACCGACGCCACGCCCGAGCAGGTGAAAAAACTGTTCCGGCGCGCCTTCATCATCGGCCGGCGCTTCCAGATCGTGCACGTGATGTTCGGTCAGGACCTGCTCGAGGTGACCACCTTCCGCGGCAACGGCAGCGACAACGCGCCGAAGGACGAACATGGCCGCGTCCTGCGCGACAACAGCTTCGGCCCCCAGCACGAAGACGCGGCGCGCCGCGACTTCACCATCAACGCCCTGTACTACGACCCGGCCAGCCAGCAGGTACTCGATTACCACGGCGGCATGGAAGACATCCGCAACAAGCTGCTGCGCATCATCGGCGTGCCCGAAGAACGCTATCGCGAAGACCCTGTGCGCATGCTGCGCGTCGTACGCTTCGCGGCCAAGCTGGGCTTCTCGATCGAGCAGGCCACGCTGGCGCCAATTCCCGTCATGGCCCCGCTGATCGACAACGTGCCGGCTGCGCGCGTGTTCGACGAGATGCTCAAGCTGCTCATGTCCGGCCACGCGCTGGCATGCCTGCAGCAACTGCGCTCGGCCGGCCTGCACCACGGCCTGCTGCCGCTGCTGGATGTCGTGCTCGAGCAGCCGATCGGCATGAAGTTCGTCACGCTGGCGCTCGAATCCACCGACAACCGCATCAAGGCCGGCAAGGGTGTCTCGCCGGGCTTCCTGTTTGCGTCGCTGCTGTGGCACCAGGTACTCGAAAAATGGACGGCCTATGTCGCCGGCGGCGAGTCGCCGATCCCTGCCCTGCACCTGGCGGCCGACGACGTGCTCGAAACGCAGACCGAGAACCTGGCCCTGCAGCGCCGCATCGCCACCGACATGCGCGACATCTGGGCCATGCAGCCGCGCTTCGAGCGCCGCGCCGGCCGCGCGCCGTACAAGCTCCTTGAACACCCGCGCTTCCGCGCCGGCTACGACTTCCTGCTGCTGCGCTGCGAATCGGGTGAACTCGACATGGAGATCGGCGACTGGTGGACCGATTTCTACGCCGCAGAAGGGGGCGATCGTGAGCGCCTGGTCGAAGTGGCCGTCTCGCGCGAGCGCGAAGGTGGCCCGGCCAAGAAGCGCCGGCCACGGCGCGCGCCGCGCAAGAGCGGCGGCGAAGGCGATGTCGGCGGCGTCGTGCATGCGCCGGACCCTGACGATGGCCTGACCGCCGAAGACCGGGCCCGCGACGCTGCCTATGCGGCGCACGAAGAAGCCAAGTACCGGGCCATGCGCGGCAAATGATCGCCTATATCGGCATCGGGGCAAATCTGGGCGACGCGCGTGCCAACGTGCTCGACGCGCTGGCGCGCCTTGCGCGCATGGACGGCGGCATGCTGGTGCACACGTCCAGCATGTACCGCACTGCCCCGATCGACTCGAGCGGCGACGATTACATCAACGCCGTGGCGTGTCTGGACACGTCACTTGGTGCGCACGAGCTGCTGGCGGCGCTGCAAGCCATCGAACAGGCCCATGGCCGCGAGCGCCCGTACCACAACGCACCGCGCACGCTCGACCTCGACCTGCTGCTATACGGTGACGAGACGATCGCCACCGACACCTTGACCGTGCCGCATCCACGCATGCACGAACGCGCATTCGTGATCGCGCCGCTGCTGGAAATCGCACCGGACATCGTCATCCCCGGCCACGGCGCCGCGCGCGACTTCGCGCAACTGGTGGCCGGCCAGACGATCGCCAAACTCGACTGATACCTGTACGCCAGACGCGGCGTGCCGGTCATGGCCTTGAGGCCACGGCGCCCACTTTCATGAAATACCAGGAGCTTTTGTGACGCTGCTGCATACACTGACCCATCCCGGCGTCTCGCTCGAAGGCACCATCTTCGAACGGCAGGCCGTGCGCGCCATCATCCTGCGTGGCCGCGACATTCTGCTGCTGTATACCCGTCGCTACGATGACTACAGCTTCCCGGGCGGCGGACTGGATGCGGGCGAAGACCCGATGGACGGCCTGCGCCGCGAACTGCTGGAAGAAACGGGCGCCGCCAACGTTACTGTCGAAGGTTATGTCGGCTATCTCGACGAGCATCGCCCGCCGCTGAAAAGTGGCTACGACGTGCTCTTCATGCGCTCGCACTTCTATCGCTGCCGCGTTGACGGCGAATTGGGCGCGACCTCGCCCGAAGCGTATGAGGTGGCCAACGGCATGGTGCCGCGCTGGATCGATATCGACGCCGCCATCGCACACAACGAGCGGATACTCGGTACCAAGCCGGTGCACATGGGGCTGTCGATTGCGCGTGAAACGTGGATGCTCAGGTACGCGCTGACCATGTTGGCGGCAGACGCTGCTGTGGGCGAACAATAAAGTTCGACACAAAAGCAAGTCGAAGCTTCGCAAATTTCAGGATTGCAACAATAAAGTTGCACACAACCTGAAGGTTCCTTCTCACTATTCGACCAGCTACTTCGACCCAAAGCAGCCGTTCGATAAAAGCGAAGCCTAACGTTGTTGCTCACATCGAAAACTATATTGGATGTACAAGCCTTACAAAAGTCGGCCTTATCAGCGCTAAATGCGACAGGTATTCTTAATTACCTGTCACGAAAATCTCGCTCATAGTACTAGACATAGGATTTAACGATCTGTTAGCAATTTTCTCATCAATAAAGCAAGTTCATCTCGATTTTCGTTGCTAATCTTATAAGTGTCCAGCAAATCGGATAGCCATAGCCCGTCAGCTGCCAAACGAACAAGAAGAGCATTTGGAGATGAAACCGGGTCAGATGACCGTTCGCCCTCAACTTGCTTACTCCAACGTTCAGCGATACCGCGATCAACGACACTCGCGACCAACAGAGCACGCCATCCTTTGTCATCTTTGTACGACGATCCCTTGAGCGACAGATGCGCGTACCGCATTGCTGGTGGGTCTGATGCCTCTTCCATCGCCAGCGCATCATTGAATTCAGTCACATAGAGTTCGCCTAACGCAGCGAACAGTTGATCCCTGGTTCCGAAGTGATGCTGTACAGCACCTTTGCTGACACCTGCAAGATCGGCAATCGTCCCGATTGAAACCGGCAACCCCTCACTTAGTAGCGTCGTTGCTGCGTCGAACAGTCTCTTTCGGACTTGATCAGGTTGTCTTGGCGACCGAGAAGTGTGCACTTTAGAGTTCATGGGTCAATTTTACAGTACGATCATGAGGTAGAATACGATCGTATCGTAAAATTCGGTGTCATGTGGATGTGACTGTATATATGCACGCCGTTAATAAAATAACTACACCAAAGGAAAGTCATGTTCCCATTACACTATCTCTGGCTAGCCGCTGCGATCTGCGCGGAGGTCGCGGGCAGTGCTTTCTTAGTCAAATCAGAACAATTCTCCCGTGTAGTACCAAGTGTGCTGGTAATCGTTTTTTATGGTTTCGCGTTCTACGGACTTGCCCAGGCACTCAAGAGCATGCCACTTGGTTTCGCATACGCCATATGGGCAGGGTTGGGCATTGTGCTGACGGCGCTGGTAGGTATGATTGTTTTCAAGCAAAGGCTTGATTTAGCAGGAGTGATTGGAATTGCGTTTATCGTCACGGGCGTGATCATAATGAATACACTTTCAAAGACTGCTTCTCATTAGCATAGCTAAATCTCGTTGATGCGATCATCCGATTCGGCCCCGGCAAGTATTGAAATTATCATTCAGCTTGCCAAGGTTAATGCCCTGCGATTGCATGTACGCAAATACCAACATGCCACAGTTGCGCATTGCCCGGTTACACAGGAAAGTAAAGTATTGATGACACAAACGACCGCAATCGGATCCTGCCAGCCACAACGCATCATTGTCACAGATCCCTTGGCCATCAACCGCCGTCGGTTACAGAGCCTCGATGCGCTGCGAGGTCTTGTCATGGTGATCATGCTGATCGATCATATTCGCGAGAATTGGTATCTCTACATAAGCGTGTCGGATCCGGTGAACCCGGCGACGGTAGACCCGTCTATGTTCTTCCTGCGTATTGTCACTAATCTCTGTGCACCTGTGTTCGTTGGTCTTACAGGTCTCAGTGCCTACTTGTATGGCGAAACCCATTCCCGACCCGAGACTGCTCAGTACCTGATAAAGCGCGGACTTCTGCTCATGGCAATCGACGCCACGCTAATTACCTTTGCCTGGACAGTCAAGCTACCTGTGACATTCTGGCTCCAGGTGATTTGGGCGATTGGGGTGTGCATGATTGCGTTGGCCATTCTCATCTACTTGCCGAAAAAGCTGCTGCTCGCGCTTGGCCTTTTGATAGTCGCCGGGCACAACCTGCTTGACGGCGTGCACTTCGTACCCGGCGAACCAGGCTTCGTGCCTTGGACGCTCTTGCACCAACGCGACATGATCGCATTACCATTCGGAGCGTTGGCCCGGACCTCCTACCCGGTGCTGCCGTGGATCGGCGTCATTGTGCTCGGATATCTACTAGGTAGCTGGTATCAGCGCGACAAGAGCAGTGCTGACGACTCCAGGCAACGTGTGAGTCGCCTCATCGCGCTCGGTCTTACGATGTTGACAGTGTTCTTCATGCTGCGCTTGTTAAACATTTATGGAGACAAGCCGTGGGTGTCGGGCGTCTCACCGCTACAGACATTCATGAGCTTCATCGCACTGACAAAGTATCCGCCGTCGCTCCTGTTCCTGCTTCAGACACTCGGCGTTGGTGTGATCTTGCTGGCTTTGTTCGAGCGCTGGGAAGGCCATCCATGGTTAAACGCACTCGCGGTCTTCGGCGGCGCACCAATGTTCTTTTACATCGTTCACATGTACGTATTGCGAGCGTTTTACCAGGTGGCTTTCCATATCTGGGGCCCAACGCACGGCGTCAGCTTCGGATTGGACAACCTCAATTGGATATGGCTCTGGTATGCGGTCTTGCTCCCGGTGCTGTACGTACCCACAGCATGGTACTCGCGGCTCAAGGCGCGCCGACGGGATATCACTTGGCTCAAGTATTTTTAACCAACTAACTGTGGCGAATGATCATGACAGCGTGGACGGGCCTGGTTGCAAACGTCATCACGCTGACAGGAGTACTTCGGCAGCTCATGCAAACACTTCCTGATAGCACCGCAGAGTATGCCCCGGGCCGCTGCTGATGCGGCCTTTGGATGGGCACAGCGGCCCTATAAAGGATTGTCGTGTGTTGCAACAAGCCGCCTCAGCCTTGCATTGCTTTCCAATAAGGCTCAGGACTGAAACGTTCGACGAGGAAATCGATGAAGCTGCGGACTTTCGGCGGCAGAAACTTGCGATTGGGATAAACAGCAAACACGGCGAGGTCGTCGGTTTCCCAGTCCGGGAGTATTCTTACCAGCGTCCCTTCCCGCAGCGCCTCATAAATCATGAAGTCCGGTTGCAAAGTGATACCCAGGCCTTCCACAGCGGCATTGCGCAAAATGTCGCCACTGTTGCCACGTAAATTACCCGAAACCTGAATTCTTCGCTCCTCCCTCTCCCTTTTGAAATGCCACTCGTTCGGTGAACTCACATACGAGTAAGTAAGACATTGGTGTTGGGCTAAGTCCTCCGGCACCGAAGGGGCTCCATGCTTTTGCAGGTAGCCCGGCGAGGCGCAAACGACGAGGCGAGAGCGCGCAAGCTTGCGGGAAACCAGTCCCGGATCGATTTTAGATGCAACGCGTATCGCAACATCGAACCCTTCCTCAACCATGTCGACCATCCTGTCGTTGAGTGTGACATCGACCTGAACACCCGGATATCGCTGCAGATATTCTGCGATCGCCAAACCCAGATGGCGTGCGCCGAATGCATTCGAGGAGCTCACTCTCAAGGTTCCGCGCGGTGCAGAGGCTTCCTGCGCTACGGAACTCTCCGCTTCCGAGATCATCGCCAGGACCTGGATCGCGCGCTCGTTGTAATCGACGCCGGCCTCAGTAAGCGAAAGCTTGCGCGTGGTGCGATGAAGCAGTCGAACGCCTAGATGTTCTTCAAGTCCGGCCACGTAACGCGTGGCCATGCCTCGCGAAAGACCCAGTCTGTCCGCCGCACCTACAAAGCTCCCAGCATCTACTACTGCGGTGAAGACTCGCATGCTCACTACAATGTCTACGCTCATATTGTTCTATAAAGTGAAATAATCAAATGTTATTTTGAGAGTTTATCTTCAATTTCGCAACTGGTTTAATGTACCTGATGATACGGAACGCGTTTATTTGCACTCAAGCCGGTCTTAGAACTCGCAAATAGCGACGCTCGCTGAATGGACAAAAGCGCAACGTGATCAGCAAAGCCGGTTACTGGCTTGGCTCTAACCAAATGACTTTTTAAGAGAGATGACCATGAAAACTGCCTGCAAATCGGAAGTAGTCCATGTGCCGCGTACTGTCGAACATGTTGTTGCGGGCCAGTCAACATCTGACGGCGCCGGCGTGCAATTGACGCGTGTGCTCAGCTACGAGTGGCAACACCGACTCGACCCTTTTTTGATGCTCGACTCTATCAGCTCCAATGAGCCTGGCGATTACCTTGGCGGTTTTCCGGATCATCCGCATCGGGGTTTCGAAATTGCCACCTACATGATCTCGGGACGGATGCGGCATCGTGATAGTGCCGGACATGAAGGGTTGCTGGAAAGCGGTGGCATGCAGTGGATGACCACCGGTAGCGGTGTGATTCATTCAGAAATGCCGGAGCAACAAGAGGGGCGCATGGAAGGCTTTCAACTTTGGTTGAATTTGCCAGCCAAAGACAAAATGCTCGTGCCCTGGTACCGCGATTTCAAGAGTGATGAAATTCCAGAATTTGTCACCGCAGAAGGCGTTACAGTTCGCGTTATCGCCGGCACCAGTCATGGCGTGTCAAGTGAGATTCAGCGCGATGCAACGCAACCACTGTATCTCGACCTGCATTTGCCCGCTGGTTCGCACTTTGCCCACGCACTACCGTCGGAATTCAACGCGCTGCTTTTCCCCTACCGTGGCGACCTGACAATTGGCACCAAAATTGTGCCATCGCGCCATATGGCGGTGCTCGAGAATAATGCGAACAGCGATGGCATCGTTTTACATGCTTCCGAACCAACCCGTGCACTGCTGCTCGCAGGGCGACCGCTGCGTCAACCGATCGCACGACAAGGGCCGTTTGTGATGAATACCCAGGAAGAAATCAACCAGGCTATCAGTGATTTACGCGGTGGCCGATTGACTACCCAGAAAGGGAAACAATGAAAATTCTCCAAATCAACACTAGTGCACGCAGCAATGGTTCTGAATCGACCCGTCTGGCGGATCTGATTGTCAAAGGCTTTGCCGCTAAAAACCCGGCTGCAGTCGTCATGCGTCATGACCTGGCAAGCAAGCCGCTATTGCTACTCGACGAATCGACCCTGAACGCGCTCAATACACCTGCTGAACAACGCACTCCTGAGCAGGCCGCACGCATTGCTGTCGATAACGCCCTGATCGCTGAATTGCAAGCGGCCGACATGGTGGTGATTGGTGCGCCAATGTACAACTTTAGTGTGACCGTTCAACTCAAGAGCTGGTTCGATGCCATCGCCCGTGCACAAGTCACCTTTCGTTATACGGAAAGCGGTCCCGAAGGACTGCTGACGGGTAAAAAAGTTTATGTCGCCTTGACCCGTGGCGGACTGCACCAGAATGCGCCGACTGACACGCAAGTCCCCTATCTGAAGACCATGCTAGGGTTCCTTGGGATGACTGACGTGCAGTTTGTCTACGCTGAAGGGCTGGGCCTTGGTCCTGAGGCCGTGCTGAAAGCACGGGCCAGCGCCGAAGCACAAATCGACGCCATCCTGGCGACACAGTAAAAAACAGGCATGTACGTGACATGGATTCGGACCGTACGGACTTGCTAGTGTTAACCCGACGCCGCGTGGCGTTCCAATCTTAGAAAGATAGAAATGAAAAATAAATTGTTGATCGCAGTAATTTTGGCTGTTGGCGGTATCTCCAGCGCAAGCGCCGCACCATCGACGTACCAGCTCGACCCTGCGCACACTTATCCAAGCTTCGAAACCGATCACTTCGGTGGCGTTTCGGTTTGGCGCGGCAAGTTCAACAAAAGCAGCGGTAACTTCACGATCGATACGGTCGCCAAAAAGGGGACATTGAATGTCACCATCGATATGGACTCGGTTGCCATCGGCAACGACACTTTGGATGCGGAGCTAAAAAGCGACAAGTTCTTTGACACAGCCAAGTTCCCTACCGCTGTCTATAAAGGTACTTCCGTAAAGTTCGACGGCTCTGGAAAGCCAACTGAAGTCATGGGAGAGCTCACGCTCCATGGCATTACCAAACCAGTCAACCTGAAGATCCTCTCGTACAAGTGCTTTATCAATCCGATGATGAAGAAAGAAGTATGTGGCACCGACGCGTTGGCCACGTTCAATCGTGCGGACTTCGGTATCAATTACGGCAAGGACTATGGATTTACGATGCCAGTAACGCTGCGAATTCAGGCCGAGGGCATCAAGCAATAAACAAACATCGCCACGCACTCATGCGTGGCGTAACGCAGCAACCGCCGGGATTGGCTAGTATTGACGCCGCCGCATGACCTCTAGCAGGACATGCGGCCGTTTCATTTGGAGAAGGCAGGCGGCCGCAAGCATGTCGAGTCGCTCCTACTGAACGATCAGGAAAATATCTTACGCCGAATCTGTTCCCGTTCGAGCAGTTGGAAGAAGCTCTGGACGATGACGTTTTCGTGGAAATTCTTACGCCGGTTCATCCTCTGGGTTAAATGATGCTCGCCCAGAACGCCGCGCGAATCGCACCGGCGGACTGACTATCTTGATCAGAATGTACCTTTCCCATATTACCGGGTCGCAGTCGCGAAATTGTTAGCAAGAGTGCTTTCGTTGCCAACGCCGAATCAGTGCGCGAACGCATCGAACATACGGCGATCCGGCGGTCCAGCGGTTCGGCGGTCCGGTACATCCGACCCGGGTTTACTAGCCGAGTACACCAACTCGCTTTCCAGATAGGGTCTCATGTCGTTGCAACGCGTACCCATTATGCAGGCAGCGAGGTCGATACCGCATTCGCCAATCAAGCTGCGCAGCACGATTGGTTCGATGTTGTGGATTTGAGTCAGGTTGGTTTTGGCTAGCTGATACATGGCCTGACCTGTTCGCTACGGTCGTCGGCGCTGCCAGTACGCATGCTGCAGGAGTAAGTTCGAACCGTGAGAATTGGTATTCACACTTAGCGCTTAACAGTCGGCCCAGGATCCAACTGGCCATCATTCGATTCCATCGATCGACTGGTCATGCTGCAATGTAGGCTGTAAGCTGGTTGCATCCATACCCGCCCACGGGTGTGGATGCAATCAGCCAAAAGCAACTGGCGAGAATGGTGTTATTTACGACGTAGGAAGTTTGGAAGCATGCTGTCGAGCACGCCGTCCTTGTCGATGAAGTGATGCTTGAATGCTGCTCCTATATGTCCCAGCACGACCAAGCCAACAATCCATGCGAGCCACTGATGGACCATTTTGGCTATGTCGTAGTACTCCGGCGCCGCTGCGGTCAGGGGCGGCAGCACAAACAAGCCCAACATCATGATCGGCTTGCCAGCCACCGAGCTCCAGAGCCAGCCAGACAATGGTAAGGCAATCAAACCGATAACGTATAACGCGTAGTGGCCAAGATGGGCTGCTTTCTGCATTGTCGGCGACATGTTTGCGGGAAGCGCCGGTACCGGATGCGTCAGTCGCCAGATGATTCGCACTGCAGTCAGGAACAACACTGTGCTGGCAATAGCCTTGTGGAGAAATGTTAGTTGGTGGTGGCTATTGAACTGGTCGCGCAGGTGCACCGCAACGAATCCAATCAACCAGGCCGCGATCCAGACTGCTGCCATGAGCCAGTGCTGGAACTTGCTCAGACCGTGATAGGTCCCCGCGGTGGTGCCGGTGGTGGGAGGTGATATATCATGCATCGTCGTTCCTAGTTAAAGATCATTTAGTTGAATATGCAGGCATTCTTGCTAGAAATGTTCCGCTAACACTTATTTGCAGAAACACGGTCTACGTGTCGCTTCTTGCTGTGCCATGACTATCAATGGAGGCAGCAGATGTTTCTAAGCTGATGGTCGATTTTGGCCATTCAGCGCGATGCGAGTAGTTCAGCAAGCCAGCACGTTCGTTGGCCACTGGTTGATCACGCTTCCATGCGTTGCACTCCGAAACCTTTACCAAGACAGAAGCTTCGAACGGCTGGTTGCAGAACTTATACAGATAGTGTGTTAGCCAACCAGATACGAACAGTAGCCTGTCGGCGTAAAGCAGAGACCTCCAAGATGGCACTGAACTGACATTGAGACGCCAGGCTGGTGCAGTGCACGACTGAGATCTACGTCACTGCTAAATCGGCATGCGGGTACATCAACGGCACTTAAGCACAGCGCCCAGGGCGCGCCTCGCACTGCGACCGACTGGAATGCTGTGATCGGCCAGCAAAGCAGGGGCGAGTTCGGCAATTATCGGTTCTCTGGGTGTCGGGGTAACGCATGCCGAACAGCACCTACGTGACGCCGCTGAAGTCGTGGGTGGTTTCAGCCAATTCTCTAGCAAGACGGCCGAGCGCCGTAAGTCTGCCAGTGTGCTGATACGACAACGATTGCGGTTTGCCAAGGTGGGCCTGCCGCAATCCGGCAAGAAGGCGCGCTAAGTTATCCTGCAACGCCAGAATTAAACTGCAGGAAACAAAATAGTGGACAGTCTAGTCATAGGCGCCTCGGTGATAGGAGTGACTATTCTAAACATGTCGGTTTGGCGGATAAAGATGCTGGTAGAAACTAGACTATTCCACTTCAGTCAACAATCGAAGGAATTTAATTTCCCCTGTCAGTGACAATAAATTAGATGACAAGTCCCGCCTAGTTACAAACCTTTTAACGGATAGCTCCGGGCGTTTTTTATCATTCCTTGAGCGCCAGGATGGGGGTTGCAGAGCTCCGCTACGCACGCAGCGACTGCTGGAAGTCATCCGCTGCATGCTTCGCCCCACCGAAACTTCCCGTGGTGATATTCCAAAGAAATACAAGACCTCGCTCAGCAGTTACTTGGTCCATTCAGATTCTTGGTGGGGGCGTGTTGGTCATGCGTTGTGTAGTGGCGCTTACACGTCCGCTGTCGGCTGATCTGCAGTGTTCGTGAAGGCCCGCTGTTGGCCGAAAGCGGAAGTTCGCCAGAGCATGTCCGCTCTGGCCTCTCATGTCGAACTTTATTGTTTGGTGTCCGACGTTATTGTTCGTCCACATCTGCGTCCGACTAACATCGATGTCGTTCAAATTTTCCCGATCTGCCGGTCAATCGCCTTGAGCGCACGCTCGTTACGCTCGCTATAACGGTCGGTCAGATAGTCGCTCCGGCCACGGGTCAGCAACGTAAACTTGACCAGTTCCTCCATCACATCGACCACGCGATCGTAATAAGCCGAGGGCCGCATCCGGCCTTCGTCATCGAATTCCTTGTACGCCATCGGTACCGACGACTGGTTCGGAATCGTGATCATGCGCATCCAGCGCCCCAGCAGGCGCAGCGTGTTGACGACGTTGAACGATTGCGACCCGCCGCAGACCTGCATCACGGCCAGCGTCCGGCCCTGGCTCGGGCGCACGGCGCCCTGCTCCAGCGGGATCCAGTCGATCTGGTTCTTCATCACGCCGGTCACCGTGCCGTGGCGCTCGGGGCTGCACCAGACCTGGCCTTCCGACCACAGACACAACGCGCGCAGTTCGACGACTTTCGGGTGCGTCTCCGGCACGCTGCCCACCATCGGCAAGGTCATCGGATCGAAGATTTTTACCTCGGCGCCGAAGTGTTCGAGGATGCGCGCTGCCTCGAAAGTGAGGAAACGGCTGAACGAGCGCTCGCGCAGGGAACCGTACAGCAGCAGGATGCGCGGCGGATGATTCATCTCCCCTACCGGCTCGAGCTTCTCGATGGTCGGCATGTCCAGCAGCTCTGGCCGGATGTTGGGCAGGTTCGGGATGGTGTCATTCATGGCGATAGCTTTCTTAGCTCAGGCGCAGCGCAAGCGCGCACAGGGTAACGAACAGGACCGGCAGAGTCAGCACGATACCAACCCGGAAGTAGTAGCCCCACGAGATGCGGATATCCTTCGCCGCCAGCACATGCAGCCACAGCAGGGTAGCCAGGCTGCCGATCGGGGTGATTTTGGGGCCGAGGTCGGCGCCGATGACGTTCGCATACACCATCGTCTCGCGCACCACGCCAGCGGTGGTCGTGGCGTCGATGGCCAACAGGCCCACCAGCACCGACGGCAGATTGTTCATGATCGAGGACAGGATCGCCGTGATAAAGCCAGTGCCAAGCGCCGCGCCCCAGACACCATATTGCGCACACCAGTTCAACAGCTCGGTCAGATACACCGTCAGCCCGGCGTTCCTCAGGCCGTACACGACCAGATACATGCCGAGCGAAAAGATCACGATCTGCCACGGCGCATCGCGCAGCACGGCGCGGGTCGAGATGCGGTGCCCGCGCGCGGCCACCGCCAGCAGGAGTGCTGCGCCGGCCGCCGCCACGGCGCTGATCGGTACGCCCATGTCGTCAAGCCAGAAGAACCCGACCAGCAGGATCCCCAGTACCCACCAGCCGGTGATGAAGGTTGCCCGGTCATGGATGGCGTCGCACGGATGCTTCAATTGCGCCATGTCGTAGTTCGCCGGAATGTCCTTGCGGAAGAACCAGATGAGTGCGCCAAGCGTTGCCGCCACCGCGACCAGATTGACCGGCACCATCACCGAGGCGTAGCGGGCGAAGCTGATGCCGAAATAGTCGGCCGAGACGATGTTGACGAGGTTCGACACGACCAGCGGCAGGCTGGCCGTGTCGGCGATGAAGCCGGCGGCCATGACGAAGGCCAGCGTCGCCTTGGGGGTGAAACGCAGCGCCAGCAGCATGGCGATCACGATCGGCGTCAGGATCAGCGCTGCGCCATCGTTGGCAAACAGGGCTGACACCGCGGCGCCGAGCAGCACGAGCAGGATGAACAGCCGCAGGCCATTGCCCTTGCCCCAGCGCGCAACGTGCAGGGCCGCCCACTCGAAGAAGCCCGCCTTGTCCAGCAGCAGGCTGATGATGATGATGGCGACGAATGCTCCCGTCGCATTCCAGACGATGGCCCACACCACCGGGATGTCGGCAACGTGGATGACACCGGTCAGCAGCGCGACCGCAGCGCCGGCCGTGGCGCTCCAGCCGATACCCAGTCCCCGGGGCTGCCAGATGACCAAAACGAGTGTTGCAAGAAAAATCAGCGATGCGATCAGCACAAAGGGTCCTAGTGAACAGGTCAATCAAATACAGCGTCGGCAGTGCCGGATGCCGCTCAGGGCAACAGGGTGCCGATGCGGTCGAGCTCGGTCTTGAACCGGTTGCGGTCAGCTTGCAGTTCCTCCAGCGGCAGCGCCAGGAAGGCGTGCATGCGGGCCAGGATGATGGCATAAGTACGCTCGAACGCCGCTTCGATTTGTTCGTCGGTACCGACGACGTGACCTGGATCGTCCAGGCCCCAGTGCGTCCGCAGCACCGGACCCAGGTAGGCAGGACAGGTCTCGCCGGCCGCGCTGCCGCAGACGGTCACGACGATATCCGGCGTGACCGGCAAATCGTCCCACGACTTGCTGTAGTAGCCCTCGGTCGAGATGCCCTTGCGGTGCAGGAGCGCGACGGCGCGCGGATGCAGCGTGCCCGTCGGCTGGCTGCCGGCGCTGATTGCCTGCCACCCCTCGGGCGCCAGATGGTTGAACGTGCCCTCGCTGAGGACGGAGCGGCACGAATTGCCGGTGCAGAGAAAGAGAATGTTCATAAGATGGTTGATCTGGTTAAAGGTCATGTGCAGCGTCAGTGCGGCTTGCAGGCATCGCCCGTGGCCGCGTCGCACGGAACGCCGCCGCAGCAGTTCTCGGTCAGAAAGCCGACCAGGCCATTCATCGTCGCGATGTTGGCTGAATAGATCACGAAGCGCCCATCCTGCCGGGACGACAGCAAATCTGCGTGCGACAGTTCTTTCAGATGAAACGACAGCGCCGAAGGCTGCACATCGAGGTGCTCGGCAATCCGGCTGGCAGCAAGACCCGCCGGCCCCACCTGGACCAGCAGCCGGAAAATCGCAAGGCGGCTCCCCTGCGACAAGGCGGAAAGGGCTGCAAGTGTTGCTTTGGTATCCATGGCGTTCCCGATCGGTGCATTACAAGACATGAGAATGATATCCCAACGGTACAACGATTCAAAGAATATTGAAGTATTTTGACGGCTTAATGACATGGGGCCGACCAGGCTCCTGGGGTAGCCGTGTCAGGAAAGGCAGGCTGCAGTAGAATGCGCGCTTGCACGAACCGAGCGCCACAGGCTTCATTTTTCGTTCGAGATCCTGCAGCTTCGCAGGGGCCGCATTACACTACGCGGCCAGGACGCATTGTTTTAAAGGATTTCTTCATGAGTGGTTATTTGCAGGGTAACGAGATGACGGCTGGCGCAGGTGCACCCGTGCCTGCCGCTGTGCCCGCGCCCGCGGCCCCCGTACCGGCAACCCCGAAAGCCGTCACCGTGCCATCGCTGCTGGCCATGCGCGCAGCCGGCAACAAGATCGCGATGCTGACCTGCTACGACGCCAGCTTCGCGTCGCTGATGGACCGCTGCGGCGTCGAGATCCTGCTGATCGGCGATTCGCTGGGCATGGTCTGCGCCGGTCACGATTCGACGCTGCCGGTGACGGTGGCCGACATGGTCTATCACACGGCCTCGGTCGCGCGCGGCAACAAGCACGCACTGGTGCTGGCCGATATGCCGTTCGGCGCTTACGGCAACCCGCAGCAGGCCTATGACAGCGCCGTGCAGCTGATGCGCGCTGGCGCGCAGATGATCAAGATCGAAGGCGGCGCCTGGCTGGCCGACACCGTGCGCCTGCTGGTCGAACGGGGCATTCCGGTGTGCGCGCACATTGGCCTCACGCCGCAGTTCGTGCACCAGCTGGGTGGTTTCCGCGTGCAGGGCAAGACCGACGCTGGCGCCGACAGCCTCAAGAACGATGCGCTGGCGCTGCAGGCGGCTGGCGCGGCGCTGATCCTGATCGAAGCGGTGCCCGCAGCGCTGGGCAAGGAAGTTACCGAGCTGCTGTCGGTGCCGACGATCGGCATCGGCGCCGGTCCCGATTGCTCGGGCCAGGTGTTGGTGATGCACGACCTGCTGGGCGTATTCCCGGGCCGCAAGGCGCGCTTCGTGAAGAACTTCATGGACGGCCAGACCAGCATCGACGCAGCCGTTACGAGCTATGTGACGGCCGTGAAGGATGGCAGCTTCCCGGCTGCCGAACACTGCTTCTGATCGTGATGACGCCCTAGCGCCGGATCACACGGGCGCTCAGGGCGATCACGAGGCCCGACAACGACAGCCCGCCCAGCGCCACCATGATGCTCGAGTGCATGGCGACCCAGCCCAGCACCGGTGGCGCGAGCAGCAAGCCACCGTAGCCGAGCGTGGCCACCGCTGCCACGCCGTTCCCGGCGCTCATGCCGGGGATGCGCGCGGCGGCCCCGAACAGCAGCGGCACCACGTTCGCCGCGCCCAGTCCCACCAGCGCGAAACCGACCGCTGACAGCACGAAGTGTGTGCTGGCCACTGCCAGCGCCAGCCCGGCGAACATCGCCAGGCCGCCAACCACCATGATGCGCAGCGCGCCGAAGCGCACGATCAGCCGGTCGCCGGCGAAGCGGCACGCCGCCATCGCAATCGAAAACGCCGAGAAGCCCAGCGCCGCCGACGCCGGCGTGGCGCCGGTGCGCTCTTGCATCAGCAAGGCGCTCCAGTCGACCAGCGCACCTTCGACCGCAAAGCACAACAGCGCCAGCAGGCCCAGGCCGAGCGCCGCGCCGCGCGGCAGCGAGAAGTGGCTGCCGGCGCCGTGCGTGGCCGCAAAGCCCATCACGCGCGGCGCAGACAGCGCCAGCACGACCGCCGTGACCACGCCGACCATCAGCGCGCCCTGGCCATGGCCCAGGCCCTGCCCGACCAGCAACCCGCCGATGCCGGCGCCAAACAGGCCACCGAGGCTGAAGAAGCCATGGAACGACGACATCGTCGGCAAGCCACGCGCGGTTTCGACTTCGCTCGCGTTGGCGTTCATCGCCACGTCCAGCGCGCCATTGCTGACGCCGAACAGGAACGCGGCGATGAACAGCAGCGGCAGACTCGGCGCGCCCATGATCAGCGGCGTCATCGTTGCAAACGCAAAGCCCGACAGCAGCACCATGCGGCGCGTGCCCCAGCGCCCGGTCAGGCCGCCCATCAGCGGCATCGCCAGCAACGCACCGGCAGCGACGGTCAGCAGCACCATGCTCAGCATGCCGGTATCGATCCCCATGCGCGCCTGCACGGTCGGCACATGCGCGGCCCACAAGCCAATGCCGGCGCCGTTGAGAAGAAACACGGTGGAGATGGCCCAGCGCGCCGCGTCGATGCTGCGTGGGGTAACGGTAGATGTGTGATTCATGCGGCAGCCTTTGTGGTGATGGTGATGTCGAGCGCCGGATGATGCTGGCGCAGCAGGGCAATGCTGGCGGCTGGTGCGTCGTACTCCAGCACCAGATGGTCGATCTCTGACAGCGCGCCGAACAGGAACGCCGCGCTGTCGTCGAAGCGTTCGTTGAGCGCCGCGACCGCGTGGCGCGTGCTGGCGGCGAACATCGCGCGTTTGAGCGCTGTTTCTTCGGGGTCGGAGGCACTCACGCCACGCGCGGGATCGAGGCCGCACACGCCGACGAGCGCCAGATCGAGCCGCAGGCGGGCCACCTCGGCCAGCGTGGCTGCGCCGACCGTCGCGCCGAGCGCCGGATGGTAAGTGCCGCCCAGCAGCACGATGCGGGTACGCTGGAACGCGCCCAGTGCCAGCGCGATCTGCGGGCTGTTGGTGACGATCGTCGCGGCGCAGCCGTCGTCGAGCAGGCGCGCCAGCGCCAGGTGCGTCGAACCGGCGTCGATCAGGACGGTGTCGCCGGGCCGGATGCAGGCGCGCAGACCATGCGCCAGTGCGGTCTTGCGCGGCAGGTCGGTGGTTGCACGCTCGCTGAAGCTGGGCTCCGGCTGACGCCGGATCGCACCGCCATGCACGCGGCGCAGCAGCCCGGCTGCATCGAGTTCGCGCAGGTCGCGCCGGATCGTGTCTTCCGAGGTGGCCAGGCGGGTGGCCAGTTCTGCCGCCAGTACCCTGCCCTCGCGTTCGACGGCATCGACGATGGCATCACGCCGTTCTTCGGCTAATTGCATGGCGTTCTCCTTGTTCTAGACACGTCACTGTACACAAACATGCATTTTCGTGCAATAACATGCATAAAAACGCAAAACCGGGATCGGTGTCTCGATGACGCAATCCTGCAGTTCGCACCGGATTCCCGCATTTCGGCGCAAGACCCGCCGCAGCGCGGTTTTTCTGCGCGATACTCGACAAATGACTACGACCAAGTCTTACGTCCTCTCGCCAATGTGGCGCCTGTACATCGCCGCCTGGCTGAGCTACATGCTGGTGATTGCACTGGTGATGCAGGCCGACACCCTGCTGGCGGGCCGGCTCGACCCATCCCTGTTCTGGCGAGCCTTTGTGAGCATTGCGCCATCGGCCGCGATGCTGGCCCTGCTCTGGCCGCTCAGTGCCCGCTTCGAACGGCGCGCCGTCGCCGGCGTGCAGCGCTTCGTGATCCACGTCGTGGCGGCAGTGGCCTTTGCCACCTACGCGCACACGGTGCTGGTGGTAACGCAGAACCCGCCGCCCCATCCGCTGTCCTGGCACCTGTGGCCCTTCCTGTACAACATGATGAGCTACGCCGTGGTGGCGGGTGTCTTTCACCTGGTGCGCGCCAACGCCGCGACCCAGCGCCAGGCCCTCGCCACGCAGCAGGCGCAGACGCTGCTGGTGGCGAGCGAACTGGGCGCGCTGCGCAGCAAGCTCAATCCGCACTTCCTGTTCAATACCCTGCACTCGATCATCGCCCTTACCGGCCGCAATCCAGAGGCGGCCGAGACGGCGCTGTTCCAGTTTTCGAACATGCTGCGCTACGTGCTCGACACCGAGCGCGCCGGCATCGACCGCGTCACGCTGGACGCCGAACTCGATTTCGTGCGCGACTATTTGGAGCTGGAAAGCCTGCGCCTGGGCGAGCGCCTGCGGGTCGAATGGGATCTCGACCCCGACCTGGGCGATTGCCTGGTGCCGGCCCTGAGCCTGCAACCGCTGGTCGAGAACAGCATCAAGCACGCCTTCAATCCATTCACCCGCCATGGCGTCCTGCGCATCGAGAGCCGACGCGAGCCCGCTACCGGCCTGCTGCGCGTGACCGTGCGCGACGACGGCCCCGGCGCCGCAGCGGCCACGATCGAGGCCTCGCCCGGCCTGGGCATCCGCACCATCGGCCGGCGCCTGGACCTCGACTACGCCGGCCGCGCCGCGCTGCGCATCGACTCCCAACCCGGCGCCGGCTTCGCCGCCTGCGTCACCGTGCCCACGACGCCATGACCATGAAGACCGTATTTTTCGCCGAAGACGAACCGCTCGCGCGCGACGTGCTGCGCGACGCCATCTACGCCCATCCGGGCCTGCGGCTGGTGGGCGAAGCGGCTGACGGCGCGAGCGCACTGGCGCGCATCGGGGCGCTGCGGCCCGACGTCGTGTTCATGGACATCCAGATGCCCGAGATGACGGGCCTCGAGGTGCTGCGCCAGCTCGACTACCTGCCGCAGATCGTCTTCACGACCGCGTATGATCACTATGCGGTGGCTGCGTTCGAACTGCACGCCGTCGACTACCTGCTCAAGCCGTTCACGCGGGCGCGCTTTGCCGACAGCGTGGCGCGTCTGCTCGATGGCGCGCGGTCCGAACGCGCCGCCGTCGAAGGTGCGCTGGTGCGTGCCAGCGCGGGGCCGGCGCCGCTCGATCGCATCCTCGTGCGCGACCGTGGCCGCATCTTTCCGCTCGCGGCGCACGAGATTGAATACATGAAGGCCGATTCGAAGTACACGGTGATCACCGCGCGCGGCCAGCATTTCCTGGTGCGCATCGGGATGTCGGAACTCGAAGCGCAGCTCGATCCACGGCGTTTCATCCGCGTGCACCGCTCGGCGCTGGTGAACCTGGACTTCGTCGAATCGATGCGCGCCGACGACCAGTCGCAACTGCAGATCTTCATGCGCGACGGGACCTGCATCGGCGCCAACCGCGAGGCTTCCCGACTGTTGCGCGAGATGGCAATTTAGGCCGCCGGCCAGGTTTCGGATTTATAATCGCGGAATTTTCCGCTCATAAATTTCCTGGCCTCGGAGCACCTACTGCATGAACCTCACTTTGATCACCTTCGTCGTGCTCTATCTGCTCGGCACGCTGACTCTCGGCATGTGGGCGGGCACGCGGATCAAGAACACCAGCGACTTCGCCGTCGCCGGACGCAGCCTGCCGCTGGTCATGGTGATCACCACCACGTTTGCGACCTGGTTCGGCGCCGAGACGGTGATGGGGATCCCGGCCAAGTTCGTGCAGGGCGGCCTGAACGCCGTGATCGAAGACCCGTTCGGGGCCGGCATGTGCCTGGTGCTGGTGGGCCTGTTCTTCGCCACCAAGCTGTATAAACTCAACCTGCTCACGATCGGCGACTACTACCGCCAGCGCTACGGCAAGGGCATCGAGATCTTCTGCTCGGTCGCCATCATCATGAGTTATCTCGGCTGGGTCGCGGCGCAGATCACCGCGCTGGGCCTGGTGTTTAGTGTCTTGACGGCCGGGGCGATGTCGCCGGCCGCCGGCATGATCGTCGGCACGCTGACGGTGCTGATCTATGTGGTGGTGGTGGGGGGCTTCCTGGCCGTGGCGATCACGGACTTCATTCAGATGATCGTGCTGGTCGTGGGCATGAGCGTGATTGCCTGGTTCGCGGCCGACCTGGCCGGGGGCGCCGGCAACGTGATGGCGATGGCGCAGAACGCCGACCTGTGGCGCGTCTGGCCCGAGCCAAGCTTTACCGACATCATGTTCTTCATCGCTGCGGCCGTGACGATGATGTTCGGCTCGATCCCCCAGCAGGACGTGTTCCAGCGCGTGATGTCGGCCAAGGACGCGCCAACCGCGCGCACCGGCGCCGTGATCGGCGGCGTCAGCTACATCCTGTTCGCTTTCGTGCCGATGTTCATCGTGGCCGCTGCCGTGGTGGTGATGGGCAGCCAGGCGCTCGAGATCGCGCAGAACGACTACCAGCGCCTGCTGCCGACCTTCGTGATGACCAAGATGCCGCTGGTGATGCAGATCCTGTTCTTCGGCGCCCTGCTCTCGGCAATCAAGAGCACGTCGTCGGCCACGCTGCTGGCGCCGTCGACGAGTTTTGTCGAGAACATCCTCAAGAACATCCGACCCGGCATGACCGACCGCCAGCAGCTGCTGGCGATGCGCATCACGATCGTGATCTTTGCGACGCTGGTGCTACTGTATGCGATCGCGATGGAAGGCACGTCGATCTACGAGCTGGTCTCGAGCGCGTATCAGGTGCCGCTGGTGGGGGCGTTCGTGCCGCTGGTGATGGGGCTGTACTGGAAGCGCGCGACGACCCAGGGTGCGATCCTGTCGATCGCGGGCGGCTTGCTGACGTGGATACTGTTCTTCGAGCAGATCACCGGCTGGGGCGTGCACTTCCCGGGGCAGCTGGCCGGGTTGATCATGGCGTTTGTCGGCATGGTCGTCGGGTCGCTGGCGCCGCAGGTGCTGGTCAATCGCCGCGAAGTGGCGGCGTAAGCCTTGGTTGAACGCGTGGACGGCGGAGCCGTCCACCCTACGTCGATAATCAGCCCAAGTGGTAGGGTGGACGGGTTCCTCGTCCACGCGTTCAACGAACGTCCAATCAAACGTGCAGCAGCAAATGCTCGCGTTCCCACGGGCTGATCACCCGCATGAACTCCTGGTGCTCCAGGTCTTTCACCGCCGTATAAACGTCGATGAAGCGCTCGCCCAACACGTCGCGCAGGCGGTCTTCGCGGCGCAGTACGGTGATCGCTTCGGACAGCCCTTGCGGCAGGTCCACCGGCATGTCGTAGGCGCTGCCTTCGACCATCGCTGATGGCTCGATCGCTTCGACCATCCCCAGGTAGCCGCAGGCCAGCGTGATCGCCAGCGCCAGGTACGGGTTGGCGTCGGCGCCGATCACGCGGTTCTCCACGCGCCGGTCCTGCGAACCCGACACCGGCACCCGGATACCCACGGTGCGGTTATCGATCCCCCACTGCAGATTGATCGGCGCAGCCGTGTGGCGCACGATGCGGCGGTACGAGTTCACGTACGGCGCAACGATCGCCATTGCCGACGGCATGTAGCGCTGCAGGCCGCCGATATAGTGGTGGAACAGCTCGGACGGTGCGCCGTCTTCGGTGCTGAAGATGTTCTTGCCCGTTTCGCCATCGATCACGCTCTGGTGCACGTGCATCGCCGAACCCGGCTCGTTGGCCATCGGCTTGGCCATGAAGGTCGCGTACATGTCGTGCTTGAGCGCTGCTTCGCGCAGCGTGCGCTTGAAGTAGAACACCTTGTCGGCCAGGCCCAGCGGCTCGCCATGCTGGAAGTTGATTTCCATCTGGCCGGCGCCGATCTCGTGGATCAGCGTGTCGACGTCCAGGTTCATCAGCTCGCAGTAGTCGTAGATGTCCTCGAACAGCGGATCGAACTCGTTGACCGCATCGATGCTGTAGACCTGGCGGCTCGTCTCGGCGCGGCCGCTGCGGCCAATCGGCGGCACCAGCGGCAGGTCGGGATCGATGTTCTTGGCTGTCAGGTAGAACTCCAGTTCCGGCGCCACCAGTGGCTTCCAGCCGCGCTGCTCGTAGAGCTTGAGCACGCGGCGCAGCACGCTGCGCGGCGCGAAGTCGACCAGGCGGCCATCGGCGTAATAGCAGTCATGGATCACTTGCGCGGTCGGGTCGACGGCCCACGGCACCATCGTAATCGTAGTCGGGTCGGCCTTGAGGATCATGTCGCGGTCGATGCTCGAGATGGCGCGCTCGTAGGCGTCGTCGCGTTCCGGCGTGTTGCCGGTCACGGTCATGCCCAGCACGACTTCAGGCAGGCGCATGCCACGGTCGTCGGTGAACTTCACGCGCGGCAGGATCTTGCCACGCGCAACGCCGGTCAGATCGGGCACCAGGCATTCGATTTCGGTGACCCGCTTTGCATCGAGCCACTCGTCCATATCGGTATAACTGAAATTTTCACGTATTGCCATCATTGCCTCATATCGGTAATCGATTGCGCGCCCGCTTCATGCCGGGCGCGCCGGGTCATTTCAACAGCGAGCCGCCGTCCAGGCGTTGCTCGCGGTAAGCGCGGCAGGCGTCGCCAAAGGCGCGGAACATCTTCATCGAGTACGGGTTGTGCTGGATGCGCCACTCGGGGTGCCACTGGACGGCCAGCGTAAAGCCGGGCGAGGTCGACACGGTGAATGCTTCCACCAGGCCGTCTTCGGCCACCGCTTCGACCGACAGGCCCGGCGCCAGTTCATTGACGCCCTGCCCGTGCAGCGAGTTCACGGGAATCTCGGCCGCGCCGAGAATGGCTTCCAGCATGCCGCCGGGCGTGACCGTGACGTTGTGCGCGTCGCCGTATTGCTCGTCCATGCCGAGCTCGGCTTTTTCACGGTGGTCGAACTTGCCCACGACCGTCTGCACTGCCTGGTGCAGGCTGCCGCCCAGGGCCACGTTCATCTCCTGGAAACCGCGGCAGATGGCGATGATCGGGACGCCGCGGCGCACCGCTTCACGGATCAGGGGCAAGGTGGTCTGGTCGCGTGCCGGGTCTTGTGGCAGCGTTGGATCCAGCACTTCTTCCGAGTAGTAGCTGGGATGCACATTGGATGCCGAGCCGGTCAGCATGATGCCGTCAATGGTGCCGAAGATGGTTTCCAGGTCCAGCGATTCGCCGGACGATGGCAGGATCAGCGAGGCGCAATCGGCGCCCAGGGTGACGGCGTCGACATACTTGTGCTGGGCGGCGTGATACGGATGTTCGCCGAAATCACGCGTGCATGCGGGGACGATTACGATAGGGCGCATGGTGTTGTCCTTCTCTTTGAGGCGCGCGACCACAAGGCAGTCAACGGGTCGGGCGCGGGGGAAATTTCATGTCAAAAGCTTAACTTCATTCGGCTGAGGCAGCCCACACGTTTCCAAAAGTCATTACAATTTCGAGAATCTCAGTATGCAGGAATCGGGCACGGCGGCACGTTCGTTTGCAAATGGGTCTACCATGACGGCTTGCATCCGCGCTCTGCAGCCGATGCTCGACATGAATTGACGAGGACACTATGCCGAATTTGAAAGACCCTTCCCTGCTGCGCCAGCAAGCCTTTGTTGGCGGCGCCTGGTGCGACGCCGACGACGGCCAGACCATTGCCGTGATCAACCCCGCCAACGGCGAAACCGTGGCCAGCGTGCCGCACATGGGCGCTGCTGAAACCAAGCGCGCCATCGATGCCGCCAACGCCGCCTGGCCGGCGTGGCGCAAACTGCCCGCAAAAGAACGCGCCGCCATCCTGCGCAAGTGGAACGACTTGATGCTGGAAAATGCCGACGACCTGGCGCTGTTGATGACGCTGGAACAAGGCAAACCGCTGGCTGAAGCCAAAGGCGAAGTGGCCTACGCCGCCTCGTACTTCGAGTGGTTTGGCGAAGAAGCCAAGCGCGTGGCCGGCGAAACGCTCGCTTCGCCATGGCCGGACAAACGCATCGTCGTGACCAAGGAGCCGATCGGCGTGTGCGCCGCGATCACGCCGTGGAACTTCCCGGCCGCGATGATCACCCGCAAGGTCGCGCCGGCGCTGGCCGCCGGTTGCCCGATCGTGCTCAAACCGGCCGAACTCACGCCGCTGTCAGCGCTGGCGCTGGCCGTACTGGCCGAGCGCGCCGGTGTGCCGAAAGGCGTGTTCAGCGTCGTGATTGGCGACTCGAAAGCCATCGGTGGCGAGATGACGGGCAACCCGCTCGTGCGCAAGCTGAGCTTTACCGGCTCGACCGCCGTGGGGCGTCTGCTGATGGAACAGTGCGCACCGACGGTCAAGAAGATTTCCCTCGAACTGGGCGGCAACGCGCCGTTCATCGTGTTCGACGATGCCGATCTGGGCGCCGCTGTCGAAGGCGCGATCGCCTCGAAATTCCGCAATGCCGGGCAGACCTGCGTGTGCGCCAACCGCCTGTACGTGCAGGATGGCGTGTACGACGAATTCGCGCGCAAGCTCGCCGTGGCAGTGGGCAAACTGAAGGTGGGTGATGGCCGCGAAGAAGGCGTCACGCAAGGCCCGCTGATCGAAGAAAAGGCCGTGCGCAAGATCGAACAGCACATCGAGGATGCGCAGGCCAAGGGCGCCAAGCTGCTGTTGGGCGGCAAACGCCACGCACTGGGCCACAGCTTCTTCGAGCCGACCGTGCTGACCGACGTGACGTCCGAGATGCTGGTGGCGCGCGAAGAAACCTTCGGCCCGCTGGCGCCGCTGTTCCGCTTCAAGACGGAAGACGAAGTGATTGCCATGGCCAACGACACCGAATTCGGGCTGGCATCGTACTTCTATGCGCGCGACATCGGCCGCGTCTGGCGCGTGGCCGAGGCGATCGAGAGCGGGATGGTGGGGGTCAATACCGGCATCATCTCGACCGAGGTCGCGCCGTTCGGCGGGGTCAAGCAATCAGGCCTGGGCCGTGAAGGCTCGACCTACGGGATGGACGATTACCTGGTCGTGAAGTACATCTGCATGGGCGGCATGTAAGCGGCGCCGGCGATCACGATTTTTTGTACTCTTTGTACTCGTAGTACTTGCGTGCATCGCCGCGCACCAGCTCGGCCGGATACTTCGCCCGGTTGAGCACCATCTTTTCTTCGACCGCCGCGACCAGGTCGACGTCGAGCTTGTCGGCCAGCCGTACGAGATAGACCAGCACATCGGCCATCTCGTGCCGCACTTCGACCAGTTTAGCGGCGCCGAGTTCATCGGCACGCCCGGTCTGCAGCCACTGGAAATGTTCCAGCAGCTCGGCCGCCTCGACCGTCAAGGCCGCCGCCAGGTTCTTCGGCGTGTGAAACTGATCCCAGTCACGCTCGTCGACGAACGCGCGCACCAGCGCGCGCAGTCGCATCAGATCACTGTCCACGCCGCTCTTCACGCACGACACCACCATCGACGTAGCCATCGAGAACCCGGCGCAGCTTTGGTTCGATCTCTTCGAAGCTGCTCACGGTGATGCCCAGGTCTCGCAGCAGGCCGTCGTGCACGCCGTACACCCAGCTGTGGATGGTCAGCGGCTGGCCACGTTCCCACGCATCGCGCACGATGGTGGTGTGGGCCGTGTTCATGACCTGCTCGGCCACGTTCAGCTCGACCAGGCGGTTGGTGGCGGCGCGGCCGCTCACATGGCCCAGGTACTTGCCGTGCTTGTCGCGTACATCGCGCACGTGGCCGAGCCAGTTGTCGGCCAGGCCCACGCGCGCATCGGTCAGCGCCGCGTGCACGCCCGAGCAGCCGTAGTGGCCGCAGATGATGATGTGCTTGACCTTCAGCACGTCAATGGCGAACTGCAGCACACTCAGACAGTTCAAATCCGAATGCACGACGACGTTGGCGATATTGCGATGAACGAACAGTTCGCCCGGCGCCATGCCCAGCAATTCGTTGGCGGGAACGCGGCTGTCCGAGCAGCCGATCCACAGGTATTCCGGCGCCTGCTGTTCCGACAGCGCCTTGAAGAAGTTCGGGTCCTCGGCCACCATCGTGGCGGCCCACGTGCGGTTGCGTTCGAACAGCTCTGCCGCGGTCAATCCCTTGGTCTTGTATTTGTCCATATTGGTTCCTTATGTTTATTACCGTCCCAAAAGGGGCGTTGCCAGGCCTGTTCTGGAGCAGGCTTCAAAGGCGGGTAGGTCTCGAAACAGGGGGAGTATAACCGTGTTGGCGGACACCGTCGTCAATACGACAGCGACTAGCCTAACGCGCCAAGCGTTGGCAAGATGCCAACCGCGTGGACAAAAAAAACCGCTGAAGGCTTGGCGCCGTTCAGCGGTAATTGGAACTTACTCGAAGAAGTCCTTGACCTTGTCCATCCAGCCCTTGCTCTGCGGGCTGTGCTTGGCGCCGCCTTCGATCGTCAGGCGCTCGAACTCGCGCAGCATGTCCTTCTGCTTGTCGGTCAGCTTGACCGGCGTCTCGACGATCACGTGGCAGAACAGATCGCCCGTGTAGCCCGAACGCACGTTCTTGATGCCCTTGCCCTTGAGGCGGAAGGTCTTGCCGGTCTGGGTGCCTTCAGGCACCGTGAACGACACCTTGCCGGTCAGGGTCGGCACTTCGATTTCGCCGCCCAGGGCCGCTTTCGAGAACGAGATCGGCATTTCGCAGTGCAGGTCGTCGCCTTCGCGCTGGAACACGGTGTGCGGCTTGATGTGGATCTCCACATACAGGTCGCCCGCCGGCCCGCCATTCGTACCCGGTTCGCCATTGCCCGACGAGCGGATGCGCATGCCGTTGTCGATACCGGCCGGGATCTTCACTTCCAGCGTCTTGTTGCGCTTGATGCGTCCGGCGCCGCCGCAGGCCGCGCACGGCTCGGGAATGATCTTGCCGCTGCCATGGCATTTCGGGCAGGTCTGCTGGACGCTGAAGAAGCCCTGCTGCATGCGCACCTGGCCATGACCGGCGCAGGTGGTGCAAGTCACAGGCTGCGTGCCCGGCTTGGCGCCGCTGCCGTGGCAGGTGTCGCACTTGTCCCAGCTCGGCACGCGGATCGTCGTGTCGAAGCCGTGAGCGGCCTGTTCCAGTGTGATCTCGAGGTTGTAGCGCAGGTCGGCGCCGCGGTACACCTGCGGGCCGGCACTGCGCCCGCCACGGCCACCGCCAAAGATGTCGCCGAAGATGTCGCCGAACGCATCGCCGAAACCACCGGCGCCGCCGCCCATGCCGCCCATGCCGCTGTTCGGATCGACGCCCGCATGACCGTAACGGTCATACGCTTCGCGCTTCTCCGGGTTGGTCAGCATCTCGTAGGCCTCTTTGACCTCCTTGAACTTCTCTTCCGCTTCCTTGTTATCCGGGTTGCGGTCAGGGTGGTACTTCATCGCAAGCTTGCGATAAGACTTCTTGATCTCGTCTTCCGACGCACCCTTCGCGACCCCAAGGATCTCGTAAAAATCACGCTTCGCCATGGTCGGCACCTAAAGTTATCTGAAAACTGAATTCTTTAAACCAAAAAAACCGAGCCGAGTACCTGGAAGGTGTCGGCTCGGCCTGTACGCGAAGGCATCAAGCCTTCGCGCCGGAGACGCTTACTTCGCGTCTTTGACTTCCTTGAAGTCGGCGTCGACAACGTCGTCGTCCTGCTTGCCCGACTGCTCGCCACCGGCTGCACCGGCGCCCGGGCCACCGGCCGCGCCAGCACCACCAGCCTGCTGCGCCTGCATGTCGGCGTACATCTTCTCGCCCAGCTTCTGCGACGCGCTCGACAGGGCTGCCGTCTTGGCATCGATGTCCGCCTTGTCGCCGCTCTTGATCGCGCCTTCGAGGTCGGTGATTGCCGCTTCGATCTGCTCTTTCTCACCGGCTTCCAGCTTGTCGCCGTATTCGGTCAGCGATTTGCGGGTCGAGTGCACCAGAGCGTCGCCCTGATTGCGCGCTTCCGCCATTTCCTTGACCTTCTTGTCTTCTTCGGCGTTCAGCTCGGCGTCCTTGACCATCTTCTGGATATCTTCTTCCGTCAGACCCGAGTTCGCCTTGACGGTGATCTTGTTCTCTTTGCCGGTGGCCTTGTCTTTCGCGCCGACGTGCAGAATGCCGTTGGCGTCGATGTCGAAGGTCACTTCGATCTGTGGCGTGCCACGCGATGCTGGCGGGATGCCTTCCAGATTGAACTCGCCCAGGCCCTTGTTACCGGCCGCGATTTCACGCTCGCCCTGGAACACCTTGATGGTCACGGCCGGCTGGTTGTCGTCGGCAGTCGAGAACACCTGCGAGAACTTGGTCGGGATCGTGGTGTTCTTGTGGATCATCTTGGTCATCACGCCGCCCAGGGTTTCGATACCCAGCGACAGTGGCGTCACGTCCAGCAGCAGCAGATCCTTGCGCTCGCCCGACAGGACCGAACCCTGGATCGCAGCGCCGACAGCGACGGCTTCATCCGGGTTGACGTCCTTGCGTGCTTCCTTGCCGAAGAATTCTTTAACTTTCTCCTGCACCTTCGGCATACGGGTCATACCGCCGACCAGGATGATGTCGTCGATGTCCGAAACCTTGACGCCGGCATCCTTGATGGCCATGCGGCATGGCTCGATCGTCTTGATGATCAGCTCTTCCACCAGCGACTCGAGCTTCGCACGGGTCATCTTCAGGTTCAGGTGGACCGGCGCGCCGTTCGCCATGGCGATGTACGGCTCGTTGATTTCAGTCTGCTGCGACGACGACAGTTCGATCTTTGCGCGCTCGGCCGAAGCCTTGATGCGCTGCAGGGCGATCGCGTCTTTCGACAGGTCGAGGCCGTTGATCTTCTTGAACTCGTCGATGATGTAATCGATGATGCGCTGGTCGAAGTCTTCGCCGCCCAGGAAGGTGTCGCCGTTGGTCGACAGCACTTCGAACTGCTTTTCGCCATCGACGTCAGCGATTTCGATGATCGAAACGTCGAACGTGCCGCCGCCCAGGTCATACACGGCGATCTTGCGGTCGCCCTTGTCGGTCTTGTCCAGGCCGAATGCCAGTGCGGCAGCGGTCGGCTCGTTGATGATGCGCTTGACGTCCAGGCCCGCGATACGGCCGGCATCCTTGGTTGCCTGGCGCTGCGAGTCGTTGAAGTACGCCGGCACGGTGATGACCGCTTCGGTGACTTCTTCGCCCAGGTAGTCCTCGGCGGTCTTCTTCATCTTGCGCAGCACTTCAGCCGAGATCTGCTGGGCAGCCAGTTTCTTGTCGCGCACACCAACCCATGCGTCGCCGTTGTCGGCCTTGACGATGGCATATGGCATCAGCGAGATGTCTTTTTGTACTTCTTTTTCATCGAACTTGCGGCCGATGAGACGCTTGACTGCAAACAGCGTGTTCTTCGGGTTGGTCACGGCCTGGCGCTTGGCCGGCGCGCCGACGAGGATCTCGCCGTCTTCCTGGTAAGCGATGATCGATGGCGTGGTACGCGCACCTTCAGCGTTCTCGATGACTTTTGGCTGACCGTTTTCCATGATGGCCACGCACGAGTTCGTGGTGCCAAGGTCGATACCGATAATTCTGCCCATGATGTATTCCTTTTTATATGCTGAGTTTCTGATGGATTCAATATTGGGAAAAACGGCGTGCTTTCAAGAGCATTACGCGGCACGCGGCCATTCTTATTTTGGTGCTGCTGCCGTCACGATGGCTGGCCGCAACAGGCGGTCGGCGATCATGTAACCCTTTTGCAGCACGGTGACCACGGTATTGGCTTCCTGCTCCGCCGGCACCACGGCAACGGCCTGGTGCTTGTTCGGATCCAGCTTGTCGCCCACTTGCGGCAGCACCTCGACCAGGCGGTTCTTTTCGAACGCGCTGGTGAGCTGCTTGAGCGTCATCTCGACGCCTTCCTTGATCGACTCGACCGTCGGCGCTTCGACCTTCAGTGCCATCTCCAGGCTGTCGCGCACCGGCACCATGGCCTCGGCGAAGCTTTCGATCGCAAATTTGTGGGCCTTGCTGACGTCTTCCTGGGCGCGGCGGCGGATGTTCTCCGCGTCGGCCTTGGCGCGCATGAAGGCGTCGTGCATCTCGGCCAGCTTGGCTTCGGTGGCGCTCAGTTGTTCTTCGAGGCCCGGCGTCCCTGCCTGCGCGGCGCCAGCGGTAGCACCATCGTTGATGTCGGCGCCAGGCGCCTGTACATCCTGCTCGTTGCTCATCTCTTTGTTTTCTTGGTCTTGCATCGGAAAAACTCCTGGAATCAAGGACTTGGCTGATTTAAAAACGTATCCTGATTGATACACAGCGCACCAGATGGGGCGATCTCCTACAATTACAAGGGGAATTGCAGGAAAGCCATCTGAAATTCAGGCAAATGCGGCCCTGCAGCGCCAACAACCCGCTATTTTAGCAGGTTGTCAACAGGCAAGTCGGTATGGACTAGTTGGGAGCGCCGAGGCTCTTGGCGCGCGCGGCGCCACGTTCGGCATCGATGCGGCGCGCTTCGCGCTGCGCCGGCGTGAGGATGGTCGGCCAGCCGATCAGGTGCTGCTCGGCGATTTCGGCCAGGCCGCGAATCCAGGCAGGCGACGCGTTCAGGCACGGGATGTAATGAAACTCCTTGCCGCCGGCCGCTTCAAAATCGTGGCGCACTTCCATCGAGATCTCTTCCAGCGTTTCCAGGCAGTCGCTGGTAAAGCCCGGACAGATCATGTCGATGCGCTCGAGGCCATCGCGCGCCAGTTGCGCGACGGTGGGCGCGGTGTACGGCTGCAGCCACTCGGCCTTGCCGAAGCGCGACTGGAACGTGACCATGTACTCGTCCTGCGACAGGTCGAGCGCGGTGGCCAGCAGGCGCGCGGTTTTATAGCACTCGCAGTGGTACTGGTCGCCCAGCAGCAGGGTGCGCTTGGGCACGCCATGGAAGCTCATCACCAGCTTCTGGCCACGGCCATGGTTGTCCCAGTGCGCCAGCACGTTGTCGCGCAGCGCATTGATATAGCCTTCGTGGTCGTGGTAATGCTTCACCAGGCGCAGCTCGGGAATGTTGCGCACCTTCGCGTAATGCTGGAACACGGCATCCCAGATCGAGGCGGTGGTGGTGCCCGAATATTGGGGGTAGGCGGGCAGCACGACGATGCGGTCGACGCCCTCCTCTTTCAGGCGATCGAGCACCTCGGGCATCGATGGCGAGCCGTAGCGCATTGCCATCGCCACGCTCACGTCTTCGTGGCCGCGCTCGGTCAGCATCGCTTGCAGGCGCGTGGCTTGCAGGGCCGTGTTCACGCGCAGGGGCGAACCGTCGCGGGTCCAGATCGTGCGGTATTTCGCAGCCGACTGGCCCGAGCGGAACGGCAGGATGATCAAGTGCAGGATGCACCACCAGACCAGGCGCGGCACCTCGACCACGCGCGGGTCGGACAGGAACTGCTTCAGGTAGCTGCGCACCTTGCCGCGCGTGGGCTCGTCAGGCGTGCCGAGGTTGACCAGCAAGACCGCGCTGCGCGGGATCGTACCGTGGGTATAAGGCGGTTCAGGGCGAAATGACATGGAGGCGTAGTGAAGACAGGATCTGGCCATTATAAGTCTGGCATGTCCTGCCCGCAGGCCCCAACAGCGGGTCAGCGCGCTTTGGGTTGCCGGTCCGTGGTGTTCGAGCCACGAACCGGCAAGGCTAACGCGAGGTTCGAATCAGAATCAGGTGCTCACGTGCAGGCGCACGTCGATGTTGTTGCGGGTGGCGTTCGAGTACGGGCACACGATGTGGGCCTTGTCCACCAGCTCTTGCAGCTGCGCCTGGTCCATGCCCGGGCCCTTGATGCTCAGGTCGACTTCGATGCCAAAGCCCGTCGGGATCTGGCCGATGCCGACGTCGCCGGTGATGGTCAGATCGGCCGGCAGCGTGACCTTGGCCTGGCCCGCGACAAATTTCAGCGCGCCCAGGAAGCAGGCCGAATAGCCGGCTGCAAACAGCTGCTCGGGATTGGTGCCCGCGCCGCCACCGCCGCCCAGCTCCTTCGGCGTGGACAGGGTCAGGTCCAGGACGCCGTCCGAACTTTTCGACGTGCCTTCACGGCCGCCTTGCGACGTGGCTTGTGCGCGATACAGGACTTTTTCGATGCTCATGCGAGTTCCTTCGATGGTGGTTGATGGGGTGCTTACTGTGCCACAAAAACGCCAGGCACCCGCGCCATGCAAGCCATCACGACGCCAGCAACTCTCTTGCATGCTTGCGCGTGGTCTCGGTAATTTCGATCCCGCCCAGCATGCGCGCCACTTCCTCGACCCGCGCGCGCTTGTCGAGCACGTCGATGCGCGAGACCGTGCGGCCGGCATCGGTCGTGCCCTTGGCCACCTGGAAGTGCTGGTTTGCCTGGCTGGCCACCTGCGGCAAGTGCGTCACGCACAGCACCTGGCGTTGCTGGCCCAGGCGCTTGAGCAGGCGCCCCACGACTTCGGCCACGCCGCCGCCGATGCCGGTGTCGACTTCGTCAAAAATCAGCGTCGGCACCGTCGTCGCATTCGACGTGATGACCGAAATCGCCAGCGAGATGCGCGCCAGCTCGCCGCCCGACGCCACCTTTGCCAGCGCGCGCGGCACGACGCCCGCGTGACCGGCCACCAGAAATTCAATGTGCTCCAGGCCATGCGCGCCCGGCTCGCCGCGGTTCAGGCCGATAGCAAAACTGCCGCCGCTCATGCTCAGCTCTTGCATCGCCGCCGTGACCTGCGTGCCCAGCTCGTGCGCCGCAGCCGCGCGCCGCACCGACAGGCGCCCGGCCACATCCATGTACGCCGCCTCGGCTTTTTCTTCCTGCTTGCGCAGGCCGTCGATGTCGGTGGCGTCGGCCAATTGGCGCAGCTTGGTGGCCAGCAGCGCATGTTCGTCCGGCAGTTCTTCGGGCGTGACGCGGTACTTGCGCGCGGCCGTGTGTAGCGCCTCCATGCGCGCGTCGACTTCGCGCAGGCGCGCCGGGTCGAGCTCGACCTTGTCGATATACGTGTTCAGCTCGGACACTGCCTCTTGCAGCTGGATGCGCGCAGGCTCCATGCAGTCGAGCACCGATTGCAACTGCGTATCAACATCTACCAGCTTGCCCAGCTTGGCGTTGAGCGCCGACAGTTGCGACAGGATCGGATGGTCGGATTCGGAGATGGCCGCCAGCGCTTCCTGCGCGCCTTCGAGCAGCGTCGCGGCGTGCGACAGGCGGCTGTGCTCGTTGCCGATCTCGAGCCACTCGCCGGCCTTCGGGGCCAGCTTGTCGAGCTCGGCCACCTGCCACTCGAGACGCTCGCGCTCGATCAGCACGTTCTTGGCATCGGCTTCGTATTCTTCGCGCTGGCGCACCAGTGCGCGCCAGGTGCGCCAGGCTTGCGACACTTCTTGCGCCTCGATGCGCGCGGCCGGATCGCGCACGCCGATCTGGTTGTCGAGCAGTGCACGCTGGGCGTCGGGCTTGAGCAGGCTCTGGTGCGCGTGCTGGCCGTGGATGTCGACCAGCAGGTCGCCCAGCTCGCGCAGTTGCGCCGCCGTGGCGGCGACGCCGTTGATATAACCCTTGGAGCGGCCGGCGTTGTCGATCACGCGGCGCAGCAGCGCCCCGCCCTCGTCGGCGCTGAAGTCGTGCTCGGCCAGCCAGACACGCGCTACTTCGGTCGGTGCGAAATCAGCGGTGATGTCGGCTTTGGCGGCGCCTTCGCGCACCATGCTGGCGTCGCCGCGGCCGCCCAGCGCCAGCTGCAGCGCATCGATCAGGATCGACTTGCCGGCGCCGGTTTCGCCGGTGAACACCGAGAAGCCGTTCGAGAATTCCAGTTCGATGGCGTCGACGATGACGAAGTCGCGGATGGTAAGTGTGCGCAGCATGAAAAATCGGGTCTCCGGCGGTTAGGGCGATTCTTTGACGACTCTGTAGCAAATGCGGGCGGCTGCGATGGGTAGCTTACTTGAGCCTGCCGTCGTTGGTGGGGTACTCGTTCCAGTGCAGTTTCTGGCGCAGCGTGTGGTAATAGCTCCAGTCGAGTGGATGCAGGAACGTGATCGTGTGCGGCGAGCGCGAGATCACGATCTGGTCGCCCAGTTGCAGGCTCGTGAAGGTTTGCATGTCGAAGTTGACGCTGATGTCGCGCCCGCTGACCAGTTCGACGACGATCTCGCTCGTGTCGGGCACCACGATCGGCCGGTTCGACAGCGCATGCGGCGCGATCGGCACCAGCACCGTGCCGCCCAGGCTCGGATGCAGCAATGGCCCGCCGGCCGACAGCGCGTACGCCGTCGAGCCGGTGGGCGTGGAGACGATCAGGCCATCCGAGCGCTGGTTGTACATGAATTGACCGTCGACGCTCAGTTTGAGTTCGACCATGCCGGCGCCGGTGCCGCGCGCCACGACCACGTCGTTGACCGCGACGCTGGAAAAGATCAGCACGCCATCGCGCATCACGCGCGCCTCGAGCAGCGTGCGCTCTTCGCGCCGCGCGCGGCCTTCCAGGATGTTGCTCAGTTGGGGCAGCATGTCGTCCAGCGCGATGTCGGTGATGAAGCCCAGGCGCCCCAGGTTGATGCCGATGAGGGCGATATCGTATTCGGCCAGCTGGCGCGCGATGCCGAGCATGGTGCCGTCGCCGCCGACGACGATGCCGATCTGCGCCTGGACGCCGAGCTCGGCCACGGTCATCGATTCGAGATTGTCGAGCGCGAGATTGGCGGCGGTATCGGCCTCGAACACGACGCGGTAGCCGGCCCCGACCAGAAAATCGCGGATGCGGCTGACCGGCTCTTCGACGCCTGGCGTGTTATGCCGCACCACGAGCGCGATGATCTGTTGCGGTTGGGGCGAAGCGGGCATGGAGATCTCGGCAGTAGTAGGTTAACAACACGCTGGAGATTAACCGATAATTCCTGCGGCTGCCATAGCAGCGCTCGGCAAACACTGTACAGATGCACAGTATACCGGTCGTCGCCCCGGTCCCGCAAGTTCAGCCCACCAGTGCCGCGCCCATGGCAACCATCACCGCCAGGATCAGGCTCAGCACATGAAGCAGGCTCAGCACGATCCAGCGCAGACCCGTGGCCAGGCGTGCGCCGCCATACACCCTGTGCATCGCCAGCGGCAGATACAACAGCAGCCACAGCAACAGCGGCAGCTCCAGGAAATCCAGCATCGATGGCAGCGTCAGCAGCACGCTGAACATCAGGAAAGCAAACGCATTGGTGTGCAGCGCGAAGAGGAAATGCTCGCCATAGCGCCGCCCCGTGCGCACGTACAGGATGCGCAGGTAGAAGGCGAACACTGGCATCAGCGCGAACACCGCGTACGGCGTGTAGCTGAAGAATGCCCCCTTGAGCGCCACTTCCTGATCGCGCCGCGGCAGGTCGAGGAAGTGCTGGACCTTCTGGGCCAGGGTGGCGTTGAGCGATCCGGCGCCAGTCACGAGTGGCGCCACGGCGCGCTTGAATTCAGTGGCAGGCTCGGGGGCTTTGCTGTCACCGGATATGACGACGGCCGACGGCGGTATCTCTTCGCCGAGATTGATCACTTCCATCCCGCTGAACTTGAACAGCGCAAAAAAGATGATGCTGAACGTCAGATACAGGCGCAGCGGCTGCAGGTAGCGCGTGCGCCGGCCTTCAATGTATTCGCAGGTGAGAAAGCCCGGCTTGAAGATCAGCCCGCCAAGCGACTTCCACAGCGCGCCTTCCAGCGCCACGTAGTGCGCGATGAATTCGTGCAGGAACTCGCGCGCGCTCGGCACGTGCAGGTGCGTGGCCTGCCCGCACTGATGGCAATAGTTGCCATCGGTAGCGGCGCGGCAGTTCTTGCAGACCGAGGTGGCGTGCTGCGGCAGGGTATCAGGCGTCACGGTGCATCTTTCGTCAACACGTTCGTGATCCTATCTTAGCCATGTAATTGCAAAAAAGCATCATATTTACAAAGTTCAATTGAGCGACCGTTTTGGGCGTGGGCAGTTAGGATGAGGATGACGAAAATACAAAGGAGATCGCAATGGCGACCAATGCAAAAGACCGCGCCGTGAATACGGACGAACCGATGGGCAACGATGGCGTCAAACGCCAGCCGCACGAACGCGATGAAACGCCGGATGGCCAGGACACCGAGCCGCGCGGCATCATGAAGCAGGCCGCCAGCGACCTCGAACAAGGCCTGATCGACACCGAAGCACGCGGCACGCCGGGCATTTCCGAGGCGGTCAACGCCGCACCCGGCGCGAGTGGCCAAGCCACCCCGCTGCCGGACCGCCATCGCGACATGCGCGACCACGAGGCTGAACCGGCGCCCGAGGCAAAAGACGACGACGATACTGACAACACCAACGAAAGGAAATAAGACATGACAATCAAACGCGACGGCAGCGCCGTATGGAGTGGTGGCATCAAGGATGGCAAGGGTCAGGTGTCGACCGGCAGCGGCGCACTGAAGGACCAGCCATATGGCTTCAACACCCGCTTTGAAGATGCACCAGGCACCAACCCAGAAGAACTGATCGGCGCGGCGCACGCCGGCTGCTTCACGATGGCGTTGTCGGGCCAGCTCGGCCAGGCCGGCCTGACTGCCGATGAACTGCGCACCAAGGCCACCGTGTCGATGGAAAAAGTCGAAGGCGGCTTCTCGATCACGGCGATCCACCTGGAACTGCGCGCGAAGATCCCGGGCGCGAGCCAGGAAGCCTTCGACAAGGCAGCGACCACGGCAAAAGAAAATTGCCCGGTGTCGAAGCTGCTGAACGCGACCATCACGCTCGACGCCAAGCTCGAGAGCTGATAGCGGGATTGGATGCGCATCGGGCCCTGTCCGGCAAGGAAACTGTCAAAGGCATAAAATGACGGTCTTTCCGAACCACATAAGGCACACACGATGCGCATCCTGCATACCATGTTGAGGGTCGGCGACCTGCAACGCTCCATCGACTTCTACACCACCGTGCTGGGCATGAAACTGCTGCGCACGAGCGAGAACGCCGAATACAAATACAGCCTGGCCTTCCTGGGCTACGGCAGCAATCCCGATCACGCCGAACTCGAGCTGACCTATAACTGGGGCACCGACAGCTACGACATGGGCACGGCCTACGGCCACATCGCCATCTCCACGGCTGACATCTACGCGACCTGCGACCAGGTGCGCGCAGCCGGTGGCAACATCTCGCGCGAGCCAGGTCCGGTCAAGGGCGGCACCACGGTGATCGCCTTCATTACCGATCCGGACGGCTACAAGGTTGAGCTGATCGAACGTGCCGACAACGCCAGCGGTGGCGGCCTGAGCAAGTAAGCCTGCCGCCTGCAGGGATTGCGCGGCGCTGCTACAATCGCCGCGCCTGCATCCTGCAGGCATCTACAACATTACGTCTTCGGGGCGGGGTGCGATTCCCCACCGGCGGTATGACCAGCAATGGTCGAGCCCGCGAGCGCCTGCCCGGCATCATGCCGGGTAGGGTCAGCAGATCTGGTGCGATGCCAGAGCCGACGGTATAGTCCGGATGAAAGAAGATGTGCGCGTTCACGCGCCCAGCCTGCCCTGCCTTGCGTGGGGTGCAGACGGGCGTGCGGCTGCGCTTTGCCCTGATGCGTTTTTCGCCCACTTTGCGAGGAGCGTTTCACATGCTGGTTTCTACCCATACCCTTTTCAGTCACGACCTGGAAGGCCGCATCGCCGCGGCGCTGGACGCCATGCGCGCCGGCATTCCGGTCATCCTGCTCGACGATTTCGATCGCGAGAACGAGGCCGACCTGATCGTCGCCGCCGAACACATCACCATCGACACCATGGCCCTGATGATCCGCGAATGCAGCGGCATCGTCTGCCTGTGCCTGCCTGACGAGAAGGTTCGCGCACTTGAACTGCCGCCGATGGCGCCGGACAACGGCAGCCGCTACGGCACACCGTTCACGGTCTCGATCGAGGCGCGCCATGGCGTGACCACCGGCGTCTCGGCCGCCGACCGCGTGACCACGATCCGGGCCGCCATCGCGCATGACGCCCGGCCGGACGACGTCGTGCGCCCGGGCCACGTGTTCCCGCTGCGCGCCACACCAGGCGGCGTGCTGGCGCGTGCCGGGCATACCGAAGGTTCGGTCGACCTGGCCCGGCTGGCCGGTCTGCAGCCGGCGGCCGTGCTGTGCGAATTGATGAACGCCGATGGCACGATGATGCGCGGGGAGCAGATCGAGCAGTTCGCGCAGGAGCGCGATTTTCCGATCCTGACGATTGCTGAATTGATTCAGTGGCGCAAGGCGCGAGGGCTATAGATTATTGTAGGGTGGACGGGTTCTCCGTCCACGCGTTCAACGACACTCACGATGCCACAAACCGGGGTAGGTTTGAACGCGTGGACGGCATAGCCGTCCACCCTACGTAGTTACTCAACTAGCAAACTGTTCACCGGCGTCAGGTCAGTCTCGCGCAGCGAACCTGCTGCCGCTTTCAGGCGCAAGCCATTGACGATCACGTCATAGCGCGCACGCGACAGGTCGGTGCGGGTCTGGTACAGCTGGCGCTGCGCATTGAGCACGTCGATATTGATCCGCACGCCCACCTGGTAACCAAGCTTGTTCGATTCGAGCGCCGACTGGCTCGACACTTCCGCCGCTTCCAGTGCTTTCACTTGCGCCAGGCCGCTGTTCACGCCCAGGAACGACTGGCGTGCCTGCAGCGCTGCATTGCGGCGCGTTGCTTCCAGCTCGTTGCGGGCACGGTCTTCCAGCGCGATCGATTCGCGCACACGGCTGGTGACGGCATAGCCGCTGAAGATCGGCACGCTCCACTGCAGGCCGATCGCATTGTTCTTGGTGTCACCCGAACTGCCAGTGCGGCCGTTGACGTCGCGGCGCGTCGAGCTGGCCACGAGGTCGAGCGTCGGCATGTGCCCGGCGCGGTTGCGCGATATGTCGCGCGTGGCGATTTCCACCTGGAGCTGACTGACCGTCACGCCATAGTTCTGGTTCTCGGCCGACGACACCCATGGATCGACCGTGGCCGGCTGTGGCACGGCCAGCGTCGTGCCAGGTTTCAGCGCCGCCAGGTTGCCCGGCGCAGTGCCGATGATGGCCTGCAGCGCGTTGCGCTTGTTGTCCAGGTCATTGACGGCAGCAAATTCCTGCGCCAGCACCAGGTCGTACGCGGCTTGCGCCTCGTGCGTATCGGTGATGGTCTGGGTGCCGACTTCAAAATTGCGCTTGGCCGATGCCAGTTGCTCGGTGGTGGCGTCCTTCTGGGCACGGGTCGATTCCAGCTTGTCCTGCGCCGCCAGCACGTCGAAGTAGGCTTGCGCTACGCGCGTGATCAGGTCTTGCTGGGCCTGCGCAAACTGGGCTTCGCCGATGGCTTGCTGCAGCTTGCTCTGCTGGTAGGTTTCCCAGCGATCCCAGCGATACAGCGGCTGCTGCAGCGCCAGCGTGTATTCGTTGGTGCGCAGGTTCGAGCCACTGCTGTTGATGGTGCCCGGCTGGCCGTTCGGCAAGGTGCCGAGCTGCCCGACATTCCATGGATCGAAGTCATTGTCGTTCTTGCTGAGTGCACCGCTGATGCCAACGGTCGGGAGTAGCCCTGCACGCCCCTGGATGATGCGCTCGCGGCTCGCCGACAGCGAAGCACGCGCACTCGCGTACGTCGCGTCATTGGCCAGTGCCTGCTGATACACCTGGATCAGGTCGGCAGCACCGGCGTTGAGCGAGAAGCACGCGCTCGCAAGCAGCACGGCGATAAGGGGTTTCTGCATTGCTATCTCCACAGGGGTCATCAAGTTTTTGGAATCAGGTCAATACGTCGGCATCGACGGATCGACTTGCACAGCCCAGGCGTGTATCCCGCCCGTCAAGTTGGTTACATTGTCAAAACCATTGCGCTCGAGGAAGGCAGCAACCTGCATGCTGCGCGCCCCGTGATGGCAGATGCAGACGACCTCGCGGTCGTCGTCGATCTCGGTCACGCGCACCGGAATCAGGTTCATCGGAATCTGGGTCGAGCCGGCGATCCGGCACGTCTCGAATTCCCAGTTCTCGCGCACGTCGAGCAGCAGCGGCTGCTCGCGCGCCGGATCGGCCAGCAAGGCGGCCAGTTCAGGAGCAGTAATCTGTTGCATCACAGCGTCCTCAGAACGTGAAACCGGACGGCTTCGTTGCGCCCGTCAGCGGCTTGGCGACAGTTTCGAACACGGTGACCGCCTCATGCGCGGTGGCCGAGGTGCGGGTGATCCGCTGGCACGTCATGGCCGGCGCAGTGCCGACAATCGCGATCATGCGGCCACCGATTTTCAGTTGCTTGATCAGCGACTCTGGCAGCAGCGGCAGCGCGCCCGACACGACGATCACGTCGTAATCGGTGCCGGTGGCCCAGCCCTGGGCGCCATTGCCCACTTCGACCGCCACATTGGTGATGCCGGCAGCGTCCAGGTTCTGCTTGGCCTGGGCAGCGGTTTCCGGGAGGATTTCAACGCTCGTCACATGACGCGCCTTGCTTGCCAGCAGCGCTGCCAGGTAGCCCGAACCGGTGCCGATCTGCAGCACGTTGTCGCCCTGCTTGACGCCAGCCTCTTGCGCCATGCGCGCTTCGACCTTCGGATTGAGCATGGCTTCGCCGCCCGGCAGCGGGATTTCGGTGTCGGCAAATGCCAGGTTCTGGTAGGCCTGTGGCACGAATTGTTCACGCTTGACCACGTGCAGCAGGTCGAGGATGTCCTGGTCCAGCACATTCCAAGGACGGATCTGCTGTTCGATCATATTGAAGCGGGCTTGTTCGATATTCATTTCAGTTCTCGGTGGAAAAATAAACAATCCGATATTCTAATCCGTGAACGGTGCTGGAACCTACCTGAATAGGTATCTCGAGGCACATCTTATCGACGCACGCCTTCCCCAGAGGAAAATTGCGACAGTCTGCAGTTTGGAGGGGATGAACGCCAGAAAACCGTCCCTGGCGTGAACGGGCGTTCAGCGGGCCGGTTGGCCAGCCGGCACGAGGCCATTGAGAGTGATGTCGAGGAAGGCGTCGAGGAAGGCTTCGGGATGCAGGTCGCAGCGCTCGCACGGGGCGATGGTGTGTTTCCAGGTGGAGAGCATCAGCATGGGCGCGATCAACACCTGGGTGGTCTGGGGAATATCGATCGCGCGAAACTCGCCGCGCTGCACACCGCGCTCGAGCATGCTGGAGATCATGCGCATGCCGCGGCTCATGACTTCAGTTTGATAAAAGCGGGCCAGCTCGGGGAAATTATCGGCTTCCGCAAAGATCAGCTTGCTGATGCCGGACGCCTTGGTCGCCCCCACCCGATGCCACCACGACAGGATCACGCTGCGCAGCAGGTCGGCGCTGTGGCCTTCAAATTCAGCGACCGAGACTTCGGCCTGCCCCAGCATCGGCACGATACTCTGGCGCACGACGGCCTTGAACAGGTCTTCCTTGTTGGTGTAATACAGATACAAGGTGCCCTTGGACACACCGGCACGTTTGGCCACGTCTTCCAGGCGGGTGGCGGCAAAGCCGCGTTCGACGAACAGCTCCACGGCAGCCGAGAGCAACTCTTGCGGCCGCGCTTCCTTGCGACGTTCCCAGCGTGGCTTGCTGTCTGTTTGGCAGTCCATTTTCCCACTCAGAAATTATCTAAGGAACAACCAATATAGACCTGTCATGTTGTTGCCGTCAAGCGACCGCTGCCGGACTAAAAATAGGTTGTTTTTTGCCACAGAAAGTACGAACCACATCATCCGATGCAGGCGCCGCGGTCCGATGTATACTTGCGGTCTGCCACTTTTCAAACGCCATGCTGTCCACCCCCGCCCCCTTCCAGTGCCGGCCGCAATGCGGCGCCTGCTGCACCGCCCCGTCGATCACCAGCCCGATTCCTGGCATGCCCAATGGCAAGCCGGCAGGCGTACGTTGCGTGCAATTGGGAGAAGACGAGCGCTGCCGTATCTTCGGGCAGCCCGAGCGGCCAGCCTTTTGCGGCGGACTGCAACCGTCACACGAGATGTGTGGCGATACGCGAACGCAAGCGATGGTCTGGTTGGGTGAGCTGGAACGGCTGACGGCGCCCGAGCCCGTTTGAATACGGTGGCTTAGATCGCTGGCTTGCCGCGTGCCTGTTGCACGCGCTGGAACAGGCCGCCGAGCGTCAGGCCATCGTGCCAGATGTCGCCCAGCAAGACGCCATAGCGTTCGCGCAGTGCGCGCGCCAATGGTTCGATGTCGGTGGCGTCGGGCATCCAGCGCGATGACTTGGTGGCGCGCACGACATTGAGCACCGGATCGTCAGGGCGCAGATGCAAGCGGTCGCAAGCACCAAAGGCGCAGGCAGAACCACACACGGTGAGGAAATCGCGGATGTCCTTGCGGGATGCGGCAGGGAAAGAACTGCGCCACGCCCGGCCCTGAAAAGGCCGGTAACGCAAGGCGTTGGGCAACTGCCAATCATGAAATGCTACCCAGGCCAGCGCAGCAAGAATGAGGACAAGAAAAAGACTCATGGGCTTGAGTGTAGCACGCGTTTTTACGCATGACACATCTTTACAGCGAGATTAAAACGGCCCCGATGCCATCAGCAGCAGCTCGTACGGTTCAGTTAGCCCAACGGCAGCCGCCCCGCTCATGGTAAGCTCTGCCCCCTCGCATGTACCTCCCACAGTTCACTTCCACAGCACAAAAACACCATGGATATCGTTCTCGCCATTAAGGCAATCATCATGGGCCTGGTCGAGGGTTTCACTGAATTCCTTCCGATTTCGTCGACTGGCCACCTGATCCTGATGGGCAGCTTGCTCGATTTCACGGGCACCAAAGCAACCGTTTTCAAGATTGTCATCCAGGCCGGCGCCATGCTGGCCGTGGTCTGGGAATACCGTGATCGCATCGCGAAGGTGTTCGCCGGGCTGGGCGCCGATCCCGTCCAGCAGCGCTTTGCGCGCAATGTCGTGATCGCATTCTTCCCCGCCGCCATTGCCGGCGTGCTGTTCAGCGCGGCCATTACCGAAGTGCTGTTCCACCCGATTCCCGTGGCGGTTGCCCTGGTGCTCGGCGGTATCGTCATCCTGTGGGTCGAACACCGCAACCGCCAGAACCCCAAGCCAGCGCGGGTCGAGACGGTCGACGACATGAGCATGCTCGATGCACTCAAGGTCGGCTTCGCGCAAGCCTTCGCGCTGATCCCCGGCACCAGCCGTTCGGGCTCGACGATCATCGGCGGCATGCTGTTCGGCCTGTCGCGCAAAGCCGCCACCGAATTCTCGTTCTTCCTGGCCATGCCGACGATGCTGGGCGCCACGGTCTACTCGATTGCCAAGGAGCGCGACCTGCTGTCGATGGCCGATGTGCCGCTGTTTAGCCTGGGCTTTTTCTCAGCGTTTATTTCCGCATTCCTGTGCGTGCGCTGGCTCCTGCGTTACATCAGCACACACGACTTCACGATCTTTGCCTGGTACCGTATCGTATTCGGTATCCTGATCCTCGTGACCGCCCAATTCGACCTTCTTACCTGGGCGGACTAAACCTGCAGCATCAGCCGGTCCAATACACAGCTTGAACACTCTGTCCGACATTGATCGTATGAATTCAGACACCGGCGCCGACACGGTCACCGACACTGGCGCCGACCTCAGCGCGCGTGCGCTTCACGTGCTCGAGACCGTCTTCGGCTACCCCGCCTTCCGCGGCCAGCAGGGCGAAATCGTCGAGCACGTGGCCAGTGGCGGCGACGCGCTGGTTTTGATGCCCACCGGCGGCGGCAAGTCGTTGTGCTACCAGATTCCCGCGCTGCTGCGCGACGGCGTCGGCGTGGTCATCTCGCCGCTGATCGCGCTGATGCAGGACCAGGTCGACGCGCTCGAAGAAGTCGGCGTGCGCGCCGCGTTCCTCAATTCGACCCAGACGTTCGAAGAAGCGATGCGCATCGAGCGCCTCGTGCGCACCGGCGAAATCGATCTGGTCTACGTGGCGCCCGAGCGCCTGATGACACAGCGCTGCCTCGAGCTGTTCGATGCATCCAAGATCTCGCTGTTCGCGATCGACGAAGCACACTGCGTCTCGCAATGGGGCCACGACTTCCGCCCCGAGTACATCCGCTTGTCGATTCTGCACGAGCGCTTCCCGAACGTGCCGCGCATCGCCCTCACCGCAACGGCCGACCAGCAAACGCGCGCCGAAATCGCGCTGCGCCTGCAACTGGGCGAAGCGCGCCAGTTCGTTTCGTCGTTCGACCGCCCCAACATCCGCTACTCGATCGTCGAGAAAGCCAACGGCCGCAAGCAGCTGCTCGACTTCATCGCCGGCGAGCACTCGGGCGACTCGGGCATCGTCTACTGCCTGTCGCGCAAGAAGGTCGAAGAAACCGCCGACTTCCTCAACGAAAACGGCATCCGCGCCATGGCCTACCACGCCGGCATGGAATACGCGGTGCGCGCCAAGAACCAGGCGCGCTTCCTGCGCGAAGAAAACATCGTCATGGTCGCCACCATCGCCTTCGGCATGGGCATCGACAAACCCGATGTGCGCTTCGTGTGCCACCTCGATCTGCCCAAGAGCATCGAGGGCTATTACCAGGAGACCGGCCGCGCCGGCCGTGACGGCGGCCCCGCCAGCGCCTGGATGGCCTATGGCCTGCAGGACGTGGTGCTGCAGCGCCGGATGATCGACGAATCCGAGGCCGACGAAACGTTCAAGCGCGTGCTGTCGATGAAGCTCGACGCCATGCTCGGCCTGTGCGAAACCCTGTCGTGCCGCCGCATGCGCCTGCTCGACTACTTCGGCGAACGCTCCGGCCCGTGCGGCAACTGCGACACCTGCCTGATCCCGCCGGTGAGCTTCGATGGTTCGGTGCCGGTGCAAAAACTTCTCTCCACCATCTATCGGGTCGACCAGCGTTTTGCGGGCGGCCACGTGATCGACGTGCTGCGCGGCGCGACCACCGAACGCATCACCCAGTGGCACCACGACAAGCTCACCGTGTATGGCGTTGGCGCCGACCGCAGCGAGCAAGAGTGGCGCGCCATCCTGCGCCAGGCGATCGCGCTGGGTCTCGTCACGGTCGACCACGACGCCTTCAGTTCGCTCAAGCTCACCGACGCCGCGCGTCCGGTGCTCAAGGGCGAGCAGACGGTGCAGCTGCGTCAGTACCAGAAACCGGTCAAGGCCAAGCGCCCTTCCACGTCGCGCTCGACGTTCGAGGAAGTGGAACTGTCGCGTTCCGAGCAAGGCATCTTCGAGCGCCTGCGCTCGTGGCGCATGGGCACCGCGCGCGAGCACGGCGTGCCGGCGTACGTCGTGTTCCAGGATGCGACGCTGCGCGAGATCGCCAAGGTCAAGCCGACCTCGATCGACCAGCTGCGCGGTGTGACCGGCGTGGGCGAGAAAAAGCTCGTGTCGTATGGCGACGCGATCGTCGCGATCATCAACGAGATGCTGTAACGCTATTCGCGAAACAGACGCGTGTTATTTGCGCGTGAAGACCAGATCCCACACACCGTGACCGAGCTTGATGCCGCGGTTCTCGAACTTGGTCAGCGGACGGTAGGCCGGCTGCGGCGCGTAGCCGTCCGCGGTATTGGCCAGCTCCGGCTCGGCACTCAGCACTTCCAGCATCTGCACTGCATAGTCTTCCCAGTCGGTCGCCAGGTGCAGGTAGCCGCCAGGGGCCAGCTTCTGGCACAGCAGCTTGACGAACGCCGGCTGGATCAGGCGGCGCTTGTTGTGACGCGCCTTGTGCCACGGGTCGGGGAAGAACACGTGCACGCCGTCGAGCGAGCCGTCGACGATCATGTGATTCAGCACCTCGAACACATCGTGCTGGATCAGGCGCAGGTTGGCGATGTCCTGCTCGCCGATCTGCTTGAGCAGGCTGCCGACACCCGGCGTGTGCACTTCGACGCCGATGAAGTCTTTCTCCGGCGTCAAGCGGGCGATATGGGCCGTGGTGTCGCCCATGCCGAAGCCGATTTCCAGGATCACCGGCGCGGTGCGGCCGAAGGCCTGCGCCACGTCGAGCGGTTCTTTCTTGTACCCGATCAGGAACTTCGGGCCCAGTTCATCGAAGGCCCGCGCCTGCGCGGTCGACAGCCGGCCCGCGCGCGTGACAAAACTGCGGATGCGGTGTTCGGTGGGATCGTACAGCATGGACCGCGCCGGGCCATTGTTGGGCTTATCAAGAGACATGGGATGTGGGGACGAAGAAAGTGAAGAGGAAAATGCGGCTGTCATTATAGCCGACGCGCCGCGCCGCCCGGATCGGCCATAATCGCGTCTTCATCCAGCTTGCCGGAGTTTGTCCATGCATTCCAAGAAACACCCGATCGCCATCGACGAGCATATCGCCGCCGTCAACCTGACCTCGTTCCACTATGGCGCGCCGGGCAGCGGGAAGAAGGTCTATATCCAGGCCTCGCTGCACGCGGACGAGGTGCCGGCCATGCTGGTCGCGCACGTGCTGCGCCAGGAACTCGAGCGCCTCGACGCCGAAGGCCGCATCAAGGACGAGGTGATCCTGGTGCCGGTGGCCAATCCGATCGGGCTGGCGCAGGTGATCCACGGCGCGCCGTTCGGCCGCTACGACCTGGCGACCGGCACCAACTTCAATCGCGCCTACCGCCACGTGGCGCAGGATGTGATGGCGGCAGTGGCCGGTCAGCTCGGCCAGGACGCCGCCGCCAACGTCGCGCTGATCCGCGAGCATGCACGGCGCTCGGTGGCAAGCTGGGAGCCCGCCAATCCCACCGCCACGCTCAAGAAAACGCTGCTCACGATGGCGATCGACGCCGACATCATGCTCGACCTGCACTGCGACACCGAGGCGGTGCTGCACATGTACGCGGGCACCCCGCTGGTCGAGGCGGTGCTGCCGCTGGCCGCGCTGATGGAAGCGCGCGTGCTGCTGGTGGCAACGGAATCGGGCGGCGAGCCGTTCGACGAAGCGTGTGGCCGCCTGTGGTGGGACCTCGCACGCCATTATCCTGGCGCCGCAATTCCGCCAGCCTGCGTGGCCGTCACCGTCGAACTGCGGGGCGAAAACGACGTCAATTACGATTACGCGCGCAAGGACGCCGATGCACTGCTGCAGTACCTAGCGCACCAGGGCGTACTGGATATCCCGGTTGGCGACATGCCCGCCTACGCCTGTGCGCCAACGCCGCTCGACGCCGTCGAACCACTGACCGCGCCGCATGCGGGCGTGCTCGTGCTGCGCAAGACGCTGGGGGACCGGGTCGAGGCGGGTGAGCCGATTGCGGACATCGTCAATCCGGTCAGCGGGCAAGTCACGCCAGTGGCGGCAAGCCGGCCCGGGTTGCTGTTTGCGTGCACGGCGCACCGGCATCTGCTGCGCGGGATGCACGTGTGCAAAGTGGCCGGGACGGACTCGTTCAGGATCGGGGATTTGCTGTCAAGTTGAGGTCGCGCGGTTTTTTGCTGACCATGATTCGGGCAAGTACGGCTGTCAATGCGAGCGCTGGCAGCAGCCATGCATGGCCGATCTTCAGTTCCATCAGCGTCGCGCCGCTGACCAGGCACCAGCTTACCGGGATCAGCCAGAAGATCGCGGGCGCACGCCATGCGAGCAGCATGCCCAGGGTGGCAACGACTGTGGGATCAGGGACGATGCTGAAGACTTCTGCCTGACGCCATTGGCCGCCATCGCGAGCCAGCGCCAGCAAGGGATAGGCGAGGATGGCCAGGACAGACAGGCCGAGTGCTAGAGGTTGAGGTGCTGGCGCTGCGTTAGCTGCGTTAGCTGGCCTGTACGCGAGCCAGCACAATAGCAGCGCCTGCGCTGCGAACGCCGCAGCAAAATACGGTGCCGCCGTGTTGATCTCGGCATAGCGCTCCAGATGATACGCCCAAGCGACCCAGCCCCAGGCTGCAGCCAGCACCAACGCCGCTGATCGGTGCAGGTGCTGGCGTGGCCGCGCGATGGCACCGATCACGATGACGCCCACCACCAGCGCCAGCAAATGCGCTGGCCAGATGGCAGTGTTGTAGCTCTCGATGAGCCGGTAGTAACTGCGGCTTGAAAACATCAAAAAGTCGGACAGCGAATACGTCCACCACTCGCTCATGCCAGCCTCTCGACATCCTGCGCGATGCGCTTGCGCAGCGCTTCGTCCGGCATGCGACCGGTGCCGGCCAGCAAATTTTCGCGCATGTGTGCGACGCTGGACGTGGCCGGAATCGCGCACGTGACGGCCGGATGCGTCACGATGAACTTGAGCAGCGCCTGCGCCCACGTCGTGCAGCCGATATCGGCCGCCCAGCCAGGCAACGGCTTGCCGGCCAGCGCCTGCGTCAGGTCGCCCTGGCGAAATGGCCGGTTGACGATCACGCCGATCTTGCGCTCGCGCGCCAGCGGCAGGATGCGCTGCTCGACGTCGCGATCGAGCGCGTTGTACGAGATTTGCACAAAGTCGATCGGCTGCGACGCCATGATCTTCTCGATCTCGGCGTGCCGCCGGCCTTCGGACGTGGTGATGCCGACGTAGCGCAGCCGCCCTTCCCGCTTCATCGCCAGCAGCAGCGGCAGGTGCTCTTCCCACGACAGCAGGTTGTGAACTTGCAGCAGATCGAAACGCGCGACGCGCCACAGCTTGCGCGACGCCTCGACCTGCGCCACGCCACGCGCGCCGCCGCTGACCCACACCTTATCGGCCGAGAACAGCCTCGCAGGCTTGAGCGTTTGCACGGCCTCGCCGATCACGTCCTGGGCTGAGCCGTACATGGGTGAGGAATCGACCAGCCTGCCGCCACCGGCGAAGAACTGGCGCATCACGTCGGTAGATTCACGGCGACCTTGTGGGTCGCGCCCGACGTTGAAAGTGATCCAGCTGCCAAGGCCGATAACGGGAAGTTGTTCGCCGCTTGAAGGGATGGGGCGGGTGAGCAACGGGGCGGGTGGTGCAGCGGCGAGCAGCGGTGACAAGGCCAGTCCGCCCGAGGCGGCAATCATGGATGCCAGCAGATGACGGCGTGATGGGGAGGTCAGTGGCATGCAGAGCGCTCCTTGCTTGGACGGGTAAAACGCAAGGCTACCTCGGCGCGACTGAACGTGGCGCAGCGCTACACCGTGGGATGCTGGGTCAGGCATCGTCTACACTACATCAGCGCCGTAATCCGACAAGCACATGCCGCATCCAGTTTGAAGGCAGCAAATGTCCAGGAAGTCAATGCGATGCCAAATCTCAGACCTGGAACAATCGTTCCAACACCGAAAGAAGATGCAGAAATTACAGCCGCAGCGATGGATGACCCTGACGCGCGTCCATTGTCCGATAATGAGTGGGAGCTGGTGAAGCCGATACGTAGCAGCGATGTGCCTGTCGATCCGGGAAGTCTTGAACCCAGGCGTTCGCGCTAGGTCATGACTGGAGCGGGTGAAGGGAATCGAACCCTCGTCGTAAGCTTGGGAAGCTTCTGCTCTACCATTGAGCTACACCCGCGTTGCCAGCATTCTACGCGCGTTCCAACGGTGTTGACAACCTTACAGTCCAGTGGCTGTGATGGAAATTGAGATGGCCAGTTCTTCTCGGGTGTAATGGTTGTTCAGCGTTCCACGCACAATTTGTGCCTGAGTATGCCATGTGTCTATAGACACGTACCTTAGCCCACCGCTTTAACGAGTTCGTGAGCCATAACCATAGAGGTTGACGTTGCCTCCAACACGACAATGCGGCGTAAAACTTTATTTCCCCCGGACTCCTGCTCCTGAACGTAGCGCAGGCATTAAGCCGAAAATCTCGCTGGTAGTCTGACAAGCGAAACAGCTTAATTGCATCCTGCCATGACGCCGCGAAATGCCTACAGTGTTCTATCAGCAATGTGACTTCATAGGCATCGTTGCAATCCAAACAACGTTGCCTCATATCGTTGAACGAAAAACATGTAAGAATAACAACTTAATGTAAATTTTTGATGAAAGTTACATAGCCGCAATGGAAACTATACGACTTTTTGACGGACGCTTCCCTCGATTCATAAGAACAGGGATAATCTCTGTTAGTGACCGCCCTGCGCTTCTGCAGTAGCATCAGCTGACCCGTTTATAGAACAAGAGGATTTTTTGAATATGCATAGCTTACTCGAGGTCGTGCCGGAGAAGTTGAAAGTAACCGATTCCTATCAATCCGACGCAGACGCCATTTTTTTATTCGGCGACTCAGCCAGCACGTTAAAAAACTTACCTGATAACTCAGTAAAGTTAATCATTACGTCGCCCCCATATAATTTGAACAAGGCGTATGAAGATAAAAAAAGCCTAGACGCTTATTTTCTTCAAATTGAACCGGTGATTAAAGAGCTAATGCGTGTCCTTTCTCCAGAAGGATCGCTGTGCTGGCAAGTTGGAAATTTTGTCGACGACGGGGAGATATTTCCATTAGACATGTACTTTTATCCTTACTTTAAGGAACACGGTCTACAACTCAGAAATAGGATAATCTGGCATTTTGACCATGGACTTCATGCAACCAAGAGGCTTTCTGGGAGGTATGAAACCCTACTTTGGTTCACAAAAACTAAAGACTACACCTTCAATCTCGATCCAATACGTGTTCCATCCAAATATCCCGGGAAGAGAAATTACAAGCCAGGCGAGAATTATGGAAAACCGTCAGGAAATCCTTTAGGGAAAAATCCTTCTGACATCTGGAAGCTTATTCAGCACGAGTGGGAAGAAGGCCTCTGGAACATCCCGAATGTAAAAGCGAACCATCCTGAAAAGACGCTTCATCCGTGCCAATTTCCGATTGAATTAGTTGAGCGCTGCGTATTGGCGCTGACAAACGAAAACGATATCGTTTTGGATCCATTTTCCGGCGTCGGATCGTCAATGCTTGCTGCACTTCGCCAAGGAAGGCGCGCAATTGGATGCGAAAAAGAAGCAGAATATGTTGCACTGGCAAAAGACCGAGTTGAAAAATTTTCCGCAGGAATATTGCCTTATCGCCCGCTCGGGAAACCAGTGCATGTCCCTTCGGGCCGCGAAAAAGTTTCCCAACGACCTACAGAATGGGATACTTCTAACAGTTTAATTTAATTGGAAAGCAGAACATCAAGACAAATCATTGCCGCCAGGAGTGTCTTGATGTTCAAATACTCATTTTGGCCCGGGTCTGGCCCCGTCGCGAGGGCCTTGGACTTCCCCGTTTGCAATCATTGTATCTCTAGAAGTCAAAAATCGCGCTCTCTTAGTCGCCACTTGCTGCAACTCAACCTCGGTACATTCGATTCCAATTATAAGTACCGGGATATCAATATTGGCGACCCCCCTTGCCCTCAGGTCCATTTCAATTTGAGAAAAAGAACTAACCCCGGTTGACATGTTCGGGATTAGAGACGGCATAGCGACAACCTCGATTCCGCAGTCGATTAGTCCTCGTTTTGAAAATATAGGCATTTTCGAAAAAATGTCATATCCCATAAATGCATATTTACCAAACTGAATTTCGAGCCCGACTTTATTTTTTATCCCGTCCATTTCGCGGAATTCGTTATTCCCGGACTTTTCCCCGATGGCATTATGGAAATCCATACTTGCTCCGTTCCAATACAATCTCGGCTCGGTAAATCCTTTTTTCCCAGTAGTACACGGCGTTGTCCACCCCAACTGCGACAAGCCTAATTTAAGGTGCCTGTTGATCGCTTCTGGCGAAAATATCAACGGTGGCTTCGACGTCTCATAGGAAATTTTACAAAGCATATCAACTGCGTTTATACTTGATATTGCGTTATAAATTTCTGTGAGTTCAGCTCCGTGATTCGCGCTTATAAATGCCTCACCATCACAATGGCTATACTTGCCACCAACTTTCATATTTTCGATCCATTCGTTGTTAGAATGGACCATGTTACCAGTGGGAAAAGTTCTTAGCAATACTTATAGTTGGCTTCGTAACACAACATCGCATTGTGATTCAAATGGTGTGAACTTACCACCACACTTGTGCGAGACTACTCTTTACGGCAGAGCCAATCCGTCGGACTGGATGGACAAAGTTCCAGATGAAATCTAAACGGTCGTCAGAGGGACAAATCATTTCTACCACCACTACTGGGCCAAACCCTGCTGTGGGTTGTGATGTGCCATGCAAGACTCTAGTGTGACGCCACGGAAGAAAGCGCCTTCAAAACGCCTCGTTCCGTTCGAGTTTTCAAGAAACGATTCGATCATGAGATACAACGGATCATCGCGATTGTACGCAACATCGATATAGATTTCTCCGCGATAGCGTACACGTCCAAACCCACTGGGCAAGCTACTGCACTCCCAATGCGAAATCTTGTTATCTAACAACCAGTTAATGATCGCCGTTCGCGACTCGTTCGTTAGATAGTCTTGCAGGTACGATGATTTGAAATGATGAAACTCAACGAAAATTACGTCATGCAGTCGTTAGCATGCGATTCATCGATATGATGCAGTAACTTTGGCACATCTCTCCCCCTTTGTCGCTTCATCTATTTACGATTGAAACTAGATTAAGGAAGCAGGTTACACGAGCATTGTTAGCGATTGTGAATAAGCGGTTTCTGCTAGACAAGCAGACTTCTCTCCTCTGGTAATTCCGATCTTACCCGCACCTGTCACCAGCACCTGAAGCGGGACAGTTTCTTCGAAATAGCGCGTAATACCGAACAGGCATTACGCGCATATTTTGCTTAATTGAAGGCAGCGTGAAGGGAGTCGATTAATCCTACTGCTTTGCGACTTGCATCATTTTGCGCGAGATGAGCATAACGTCTCGTCATTTTGGAATCGCTGTGACAAAGGGGCACCGCAACCTCATAAAGGCTAATTCCACTTTTCACGAGCTTGCTTGCGTATGAGTGGCGAAGGATGTGCATGGTAACCTTGTCACCCTTTTCGCGGACTATCTCTGGATCGTTCAACCCGGCTCGATCCATTTCCTTCCTAATCGCCTGAGCTGTGTAACCTCTAGCTTTTCAACTTTAAGTGCCTTTTGTCTTGTTAGCAGTACCGGTGCTGCCTACGTACTTCTTATTTTTAAATTGAAATTCATAGTACCAATTACTGCTATTTTCTCGTTTATGAAGAGCATGATCTTTTTCCAAACCAATATGAACATCCACCCTCAACCATTCAAGTGGAAGGGACAACGCATGAAGAATAAGCAAACTTGACAGGTTCAGTCAGAACGTTTCTTCATCCAATGAATTTTTCACACGCCTGTTAAGTCCGTTGTCCAAAGCAAGCCCTTTATAGATCCTGCCTTTCTTCGTACCAACTTCGAATCCACGTTCACGAATCATTTGACCAAAAGGGTTTTTAGAAAACTAGATGTTATAGTTTTCTTCACACCAAGTCTTAAAATATTTGTCCGCATCTGCTGCGGTAACGTAATAGCAAGCGCCGACAACGCAGTTTTCCGCAATCCATGCTCCTACAATATCCATCTCATTTTTGTAATCACTTGGAGCCTTCTGCACGGCTTTTGGGAGCGGCATGCCGGAATGTTGCCATTCAAGGCATTCGGTTAGCGCCCAGTTCGAAATTCCAGGGAGCTCTTGTCATAGTTCGTTCTCCAGATTCGGATTACGGTCCTGTTCCTTAATGGTTATGAATCGCCGCGACTATCGTAGACACTCCTGAGCCAGGATATCGAGCACAAGGAGAATGTATGAGTGGCAAGCGGTACACAGAGGAATTCAAGATTGCAGCGGTCAAGCAGGTGACGCAGGGCGGCCAGCCGGCGAGCGAAGTAGCGGCACGGCTCGGGATAAGCATTCACAGTCTGTACGCCTGGACGAAGCGCTATGGCGTACCCGAGGCGGAGCGCAAGGTCGTCGATGCCCAGTCCGACGAGATGCGGCGCCTGAAGGCCGAACTCAAGCGCGTCACGGAGGAGCGTGACATCTTGAAAAAGGCCGCGGTGTACTTTGCCAAGACGTCCGGGTAAGGTACACCTTAATTGCTCAGTTACAGGACCAATTCCCGGTGCGCCGGCTGTGCAAAGTGCTCGAGGTGCACCCAAGCGGCTTCTATGCCTGGCGCCTGAACCCCGAAAGCAAGTGCGCCATGGAAGACAAGCGCCTTCTGGTTCCGATCAAGGAATCGTGGCTCGAAAGCGGCAGCGTCTACGGCTACTGTAAGGTCAGCGACGATCTGCGCGAGCTCGGTGGGCGATGCGGTATCAATCGCGTCCATCGTCTCATGAGGTCGGCCGGAATTCGCTTGCAAACCGGCTACGCCAAGCGGAAATATAAACGCGGTGGTGCCCCTTCGCTGGTGGCGCCTAATCATTTGCAGCGCCAACTCGACGTGCAGTAACCGAATCGGGTCTGGGTGACCTACATCATGTACATTCGCACTTACGAAGGCTGGCTTTATCTGGCCGTTGTACTGGACCTGTTTTCGCGTCAGGTGGTCGGCTGGTCGATGAGTTCTCGAATCGATCGCGAGCTAGCGATGAATGCGCTCTTGATGGCTGTCTGGCGTCGGCAACCCAAGAATAGGGTAATGGTGCATTCTGACCAAGGCAGTCAGTTCAGCAGCTACGACTGGCGCGACTTCCTGGACCAGCACAATCTGCAGCAAAGCATGAGTCGACGAGGAAATTGCCACGATAACCCCGTGGCCGAGAGCTTCTTCCAGCTCCTGAAACGGGAACGAATCCGACGCAAGACATACAGCACTTGGGAAGAAGCAAGGCGTGATGTCTTCGATTACATCGAGATGTTTTACAATCCAAAGCGCCGACACAGCTTCAGCAATGACTTGTCGCCTGTCGAATATGAAAAGCAGTATTTCCGGCGGCTCGCGAGCGTCTAGAAAACTCGTGGCGATTCAGGTCAGGAACTGCAGCACCATTCAGTCGTTGGAGATAGTGGCTCATACGAAGCATGAGGCGGTGACGATGCCGCTCGATTACGTCTACATGTATATTGGCATGACCGAGCGCTACAAGCTTAGTCGGCGCACTGAGTTTATGAAGTTCAGGAAGAAGCTGAAGGAGACTTTGGTAGTTCCTTTGATAGAGGTCGATCTCGACTATTTCTTGTTTTCGGTATGGGAACCATCCATGAAACGAACGCTTGAGGCAACGCAAAAACTCATTTCCTTTACTGAAGAGTTATTACCTAATGGCGTAAGTGTCTTTTTTAATCAACAACGTGAACCGTAACTATGTATACGGCGCACTAAACAGCAGTATGATCGTACTTCGCCCTGCGTCTGCCATACCGATTTGGCTCAGTTCGTAGTAATTCTTAAACTAGCTGTACGGTTTCGGCCCAGCTATCAACATCATGGGAGAGATTTAATGGAGTTTGGAAAAATTGTGCCCGTCGCACTTCGGGAAATTTGGCCTGGCGAAGCAACACACTTTACACCCTGGTTGGCGGAAAACTTAGCAGTTCTATCTGAGGAACTAGGTATGGACCTCGAACTGGAATCGGTTGAGGGAGATGCAGGCGATTTTTCTGCTGACATTGTTGCTCACGATCTTTCGAGTAATCGACTAGTCGTGATTGAAAATCAGTTCGGCAGTACGGATCATCGGCATCTCGGTCAGGTTATTACGTACTCATCGGTTCTTGGTGCGGGCGTAGTCGTCTGGATTGCAGAAACAGTTCGAGCAGAACATAAGTCAGCGATTGACTTCTTAAATCAGAATCTAAAAGAAGGGTTACGGCTCTACGCCATCGAAGTTAGTGTTATCCGAATCGATGATTCTAAGCCAGCCTACGTGCTCAATACTGTCTGCGCTCCTACCGAAGCACAGATGAGCGCAGTGGATACTATCAAAGGGGATAGCGACACCGGGCAGCGATACCGAGCCTATTTTCAAGGATTGATAGATGAACTACGCAATGTGCATAAATTTACCAATGCCAAAGCAGGACAGCCCCAAAACTGGTACACGTTCGCATCTGAAAATTCTAAAGTGTTCAAATATTCAACGAGTTTCACGCAGGGCGGTCGCGTTCGCGCTGAAGTTTATATTGATAGCGGCGACAAAGCGCGCAATGAGGCGATATTGGATTTTCTCTCGACTCAAAAAAACGCTATCCAAGCAGAGTACGGAAGTAGTGAGCTCGTTTGGGAACGTCTAGATAAGAAAAGGGCATGTCGAGTCGCTGTTTATCGCGACGGCGATATCGATGTAGACTCAGAGATGCTTGATGGCATTCAAAAATGGGCTATTGAGCATCTCCTTAGATTAAGAGCGGTGTTTCCGAATAAGATTGTGGCAGCGATTAACGCTACTAAAGAAAAGCCTGCACCAAATCCAAATGAGACTTCGGGAAGATTCTGATATCAGATAACTGGCGGCTTCCGCGGAACTAATGAACGGGTACAATATTGCAATCACTCCTGAATTGCTCAGCACTGAGGCCCATTCAGTCAACTTTCGAAGCTTTTATTTAGCGCCGTTGATAACTCCAGTGGAAAATAACATTTCAACTTGCAGCGAAACGAGGTATCTCAGCGATGTCCAATATACCTCAAATGTAACAACATCATTTATTCTGGAATCAAAAACTAGTCTAGAATGAAATAACTTGTTGACAGGTTAGAGCTCTGACGTGCAATATCCTCGCCCATCTGCTCGGCACCAGGAAGCTTCATTGTGCCGAGTCATCGAATCAACTTGTCGCCGGGTGCTACATTGAAACATCTATATACCTTCGAAACGAAAGAAGAGGCCGAAGAGGCTCTTGCAAAGTTATTGGGTCCAAAGCGATTGGCTAGTGATCGAGACGGTACTGAGGTCATATACAATCTGTTTGGTGAGTTGACGTGGAGAAATCTTCACGCTTTGGGCCTGCATAATCTTCCTGAGCTGAAAAGCATTCTATCGCAGCGCGACTCTGGAGGTGCCTATAATAAGAGCCGTCACTGCGAAATCATCGCCGCTCTCGAAAACACTTCGCGAGTGTTCGGACTGTCAATTCCTACGCATTGGCGATGACGGCTGACGTACGAGTGTAAGTAAATGCTCAAATTTCACTTGGCTGGCACTGGCGGCGATTCGGGCCGGCGCGCAAAAAGGCTTATTATGAGCGCTAACAAAACCCAGAGGGAAGGCGTATTGTTGAAGACAGTACGCTAGTACGGCGAGATAATGCAACGCCCGTCCAGCATTCTGACAAATTCAACCGTTGGCAGCCGTGCCGTGAAATGAAATGGCCGTTTCTTTTCCGCCGTGATCGCGTGTTGCCCTGCCCTCGCGGCGATATTACGCTATGTATCGGACCGCATGTAACCGGGGCCGAGTCGGACCGCTCTGCCGTCGCGCAGCAGCGAGGCCAACTTGTGTGGGGGCAGCGGGCGGCTGAAATAATAGCCCTGTACCAGGTCGCAGCCGCGCTCGCGCAGATAGCGCCCTTGCCAGGCGGCGTAGGCGCCTTCGGCGGTAACGGTCAGGTTCAGGCTGTGGGCGAGCGCGATGGTGGCGCCCGCGATCGAGCTGTTGCGGTCGCCAATGCCGATTTCTGCGATGAGCGATTTGTCGACTTTCAGGTTATCGATCGGAAAGCGTTTCAGGTAACCCAGGCTGGAGTAGCCAATGCCGAAATCGTCGATCGACAACTGCACGCCAAGCGCCTTCAGTTTGTGCAGCGTGTCGCCGACGTCGCCCATCAGCGTCGTTTCTGTCAGTTCCAGTGCAAGGTAGCGCGCGTCGAGCGCACTGTCCGCCAGCGCACTCGATACCGCAGACACCAGTTGTGGGCGGCACTGACGCGCCGAGACGTTGACGGAAACCCGGATTGGCCGCAGACCCTGCCGCTGCCAGAGGCTGTTCTGGGCACAGGCGCGGCGCAGGACCCATTCGCCGATATCGACGATCAGGCCGGTTTCTTCGGCAGTCGGAATGAAGCGGTCGGGCCCCAGGATGCCCAGCATGGGATGGGACCAGCGCAGCAGCGCTTCGGCGCCGACGACCCGGCCGGTGGGCAGCGCCACCAGAGGCTGGTAAAAAATGAAGAACTCGTCATGCTCGAGGCCGCTGCGCAGGCTGTTTTCAAGGATGAGCCGCTCCACGGCGCGCGAGGTCAGTTTAGCGGTATAGAACTCGAAGCAGTTGCCCCCGCGCGCCTTGGCGTTGTACATGGCGCTGTCGGCATTGCGGGTGAGCATGTCGGCGTCGGCAGCGTCCGCCGGATACATGCTGATGCCCACACTGGCGCCGATGGAAAGACATTCGCCCTCGATGTCGAACGGCTCAGCCATGGCCGAAATGATCCGTTGTGCCATGGTGGCAGGCACGTCAGGCTGCTCGACATGCGGAAGGAGGAAGACGAATTCATCGCCGCCGACCCGGGCGACGGTGTCCGCCGGGCGGATCAGCGACTGCAGCCGCGCCGCCACGCTGCGCAGCAGGAGATCGCCCACGCGATGACCGAGCGAGTCGTTGATCAGCTTGAAGCGGTCGAGATCGAGGAACAGCAGCGCAACCGGGCCGGCATGGCCACTGGCAGTAGCCAGCGCGCGCGTCAGCCGCTCGCCCAGCAGGTAGCGGTTCGGCAGACCGGTCAGTGCATCGTGCTGGGCGCGAAAGACCATGCGCTCTTCCTCGGCCTTGCGCTCGCTGAGGTCGGAAAACACGCCGACGTAATGGGTCAGCACGGCGTGCTCGTCGCGCACTGCACTCAGCGACAGCGCCAGCGGCAGTTGAACGCCGGCGCTGGTGCAGCACGACAGCTCGCCACGCCAGTGCCCGGTGCTGCGGAGGGCACGCCACATGCCGCGGCAGGCTGCCGCATCCATGCGCGCGCCGTTCAGCCGGCTCATGGTTGCGCCCGTGACGTCCGCCGGCGCAAAGCCGGTGATGATGCTGAAGGCGGGATTCACGGCCAGGATACGACGCCGGGCATCGGCAACGAAGATCCCTTCGGCAAAGCACGCCAGGACCTGTTCAACATGCAACGGCGGTTCGACCCCGTCCAGCCATGCCGACATGGTCACGGTGCGCCCGGCTCGTGGTCAGCGCGAGATGATTGGTCGATGCCACGCAGGCGGCCGATTTCACTGGCGGCGGTGGCGCGCTGCGCTTTGTCACGCGCCATTTCTTCGGCCAGCGCCTCGCTTTCCAGACGACGCAACTCCAGTTCACGCTGAAGCAGCTCGATGCGGGTGCGCACCTGGGCCTCGGCCAGCGACAGTTCACGTTCCTTTTTCAGCAGGCTTGCATGCGCCGATGCCGACTCGCGCCGCACGGCTTCTTCTTTTTCCCAGCGCAGCGTACCCATCAAGACTTCACCGCCAGCGATATAGACGTCCGACAGCGTCACGCCGTCATTGGACAGGACCAGTTCGCGTGCCTGGCGCGAATGGGCAGTGCCGCGCGCCTTGACAATCGACAGCAGCCGGTTGCGTTCTCCCATCTGGACCTTGAATGACAGGTGGATCCAGGTGTCGGCGATGGTGGACACTTTCATTTCCGTGCTTTCGGGACTGTCGCTGTTATTCACCAGGCTCGTGCTGAGCATGGTGATGCCTTCGGTCTTGGTGAACCCAATCAGGCGCAACGGCACATCCATCATGATGCCGAACGCCTGCGACCTGAGCACGGCGGACAGCGGATCGATCACCAGGCAGCGCGGCTGGTACTGGCGAATCAGGGCCTTGATATACAGCAGATGCTGTTCGCCATTGAGCGCACCAGTCTGAACGGAATGAAAGCGCAGATTGCCGTCTGCGACTGCAGAGGCCAGATCGAGGCCGATGGACGACATGTTGCGGATGATCTCGCTGCTGCTCTCGTCGAAGCTGACGTACAGGCAGCGCTCGCCGCGCTGGACGCAGGCTTGGGCGAAAGCCGCAGCCAGCGTCGATTTGGCGGTGCCGGGCGACCCGGTCACCAGGATGGTACTACCGCGCAGATAGCCACCGCCAAGCATCGTGTCGAGCCGCTCCACGCCCGTAGAGACGCGCTCGGAGAAAGCGGGGAAACGCATCTCGTGCGACATCGGCATGGCCACTTCGATGCCGTCCGCGCCGATGATCAGCGGGAATTCCCCTTCGTAGATCGGCGAGCCGCGGTATTTGGCCACGCGCAGATCGCGATGGGCAAGGCCACCGATGACGTGCTGGCTCAGATGCACGACGCAATCGGCCATGTACTCGAGGAAATCGTTTCCGGGCTCGTTCGTCTGGTTTGCAGTACGCGCCCGGGTAGTGACGATGCCGGTGATGCCGTTGACGGTTAGCCAGTCCTGAATGCGGTAGAGCTCTTGCCGCTCTGTAAACGGGTCGTCGAGCAACGACAGCAGCACGTCGATCGAGTCGAACACGATGCGTGTGGCATGGTTCTCGGCAAACCGGGCGCGGATGCCCGACAAGAGAGCGCTGACATCGAAACGCCCGGTTTGCACGACATCGGGCGACATGCCGGCATCCATGAATGTGAGTTTGTCCTGGCCAGCAAGATCCCAGCCGAACGAGGCGGCGTTGGCAATGACGCTTTGCGAATTTTCTTCGAATGCGACGAAAATGCCGCGTTCGCCGTACAGGAGCGCGCCATTGATCAGTGTCTGCAAGGCGAACACGGTCTTGCCACTGCCGGGCCCGCCAATAAGGGTGCACGTGCGCCCATGCGGCAGGCCGCCGCCGGTAATCGCGTCAAACCCCTCAATGCCGGTGGGGGATTTTTTCACAGTCGCAACGTCAACGTCAGGCATGAGGATGCTCCAAGGCGGCGCCTGGAGCACGCCGATTGCTGAATAGGACAGCAGGGACGAATAGGGAGTTCCAGATGTGGCGCGAAAGGACGTGGCGCCTTGACATGGGCCGAACAATGGAGCGACAGCTTGCCTGGCGGCGCGCAACCGCAACGGCAAACCCATCAATGCCGCGACAGGCTTGAACGACGCTCTGCCGTGGATGCGGTGGATTGCGCGCGTCAGGCCCGCCGCAGCGCTATCGGCGCATGAGCGCCGGGGCCTGACGCATGCGGTTACTCGGGCTGCTCAACCTCATACCCCTTCGCCGCCAGCGCCGCGATCACGCCTTTCGGGTTGAAAATATCTGCCATCGACAGCATTGCAAAGGTAGACACATTGGTGTCAAGCGCCTTTTCAGCCGCCTCGACCCACTTGATGTACGAACGTGCCTTGGCGCTCCTGAATTCTGGTTCCGAGTCGAAAGCGGCGCTGTTCAGCAATGAGCCGAAGCACACCTCCTCACGCGCGGCGAAGTTCAGTGTGCGGATATCGTCCAGGTCACCTTTGGCCCAGGCGTTCGCGCGCATCGTTGCGGCGCCGATATCCTGTTCCAGTGTGGTCATTGTTTGTGCGAGGCAGGCGGCGTCGGCCAGGTTTGATTTCTTGAAGTTATTCAGCACCGTCCTTGCGTTGTCCATTGGGACAGCGATCTTCGTCGACGTCTCTTTCAGCTGGCTCTTTTTGATCAGATCGAGCAGCTGCTTGCGCACTACATATCCCTCGACCAAACCTGCTCCCTTGCGCGCTGCTTCCGTCAACGCCTGCGCAGCGAAGATCGGCCGTTCGCGCTCGACGCCACTGTTGTCGGGCAGGTATTTTGCCTTGAGCGTAGTCCACTGCGCGTAGTCTTGCGCCGGCATCACGTCGCGCAACCCGGCGCCATCCGGATTCTTGCGCACGCCGATCAGGCTTGGCAGCAGCGTGATCATTTTGAAGACACCTGCGCTGGCCGTCGCGCCGGGCGGCTCCAGGTACTCCTGCGAATTCCTGATCACGTTTTCCACCTGCTGCGAGCGCCACGTCATGTTCTTCGGCAGCGGCGCATACGTGCCAAATACCCACAGCACATGATCGCCCTTCTTTACCTTCCACATGCCCGGGCCAGGGCGCTGGGCGACGACGTGAATCTGTTCCGGCGCAGGTTCGACCGCGTCCGTGGTGACAACCGCGGCAGGCGGGGCACCGGCCCCGTCAAGCGACTGTGCCCATCCAGGGGCAGCCAGCAACGACAAGCACAGTGCGGGAACGACGAGTGGGCGCATGAAGGTATCCTGTTGTGAAAGTGGCCAGAAGCGTGCGCCGATTATGAGGCGGCCACTGCGGCAATCACAAGGACTTTCGAATGCATACGCAAGGCGCAGTATGCGAATAAGGATGGCCTGGGAGGGGTGCCCACCCGACTCCGCACGCGTCACGGTGCCGCGACGTGGGTCAGTTCTCGCCAGACTGCTCAAGCAGCGACTGCGCCACCCGCAAACCCTCGACCATCACGGCAAACGCCTCGTGCTTGGTCGCTTCGTCCGGCACGCGCAGCACGTACGACGGGTGGTAGATCGTCACCACCCACGCGTCCCCATGGCGCACCGGTTGGCCGAGACTGTCCCTGAGCGTCACGTTCCCCCTCTGCAGCACCGACTTGAGCGCGGTCGCGCCCATCGCCACGATCACCTTCGGCTTGCGGATGGCGATTTCTTTTTCGAGCCAGTAGTGGCAGGCCTCGATCTCTTTCTGCGCCGGCGTCTTGTGCAGGCGCCGTTTACCGCGCGGCTCCCACTTGAAATGCTTGACGGCGTTGGTAATATAAACACCCTTGCGATCCACCTCCGCCTGCGCGAACACGCGATCGAGCAGCTGGCCGGCCGGGCCGATAAACGGCTGGCCGGACAGGTCCTCCTGGTCGCCCGGCTGCTCGCCGACAAGCATGATCTGCGCGTGGTCCGGTCCGATCCCGCCGACCGCTTGCGTCGCGTGCTGCCACAGTTCGCAGCGCCGGCATTCGTCAAGCTTTGACGGCTGTTCGCGGTCGGGCTGTGCTTTCTCGGCCGCGATCGGAATCGTCGTGCCGCGGCGCTGCCCCACCTCGGCGACCTGGCCGATGCGGCGCGCGCCCAGGCCGGCCTGGCTGACCATCGACGGCACCAGCGCGCCCTCGGGCAAATTCTTCCAGAAGCGCGACGGCACATGGCTTTGCATGACCTTCGTGTTCAGGCGCGCGGGGTTGAAGATGCTGCGGTAGTAGGTCAGCCACAGCGCCTCGCCGTCGTCTTCCAGGTCGGCGGGGCCGGACATCAACGGCCCTGCGTCGTGCAGCGTGGCGCCGTCCCACAGCACGCTGGCCTCGGGCGTGGCGATCATCCAGGTCATCTTGCCCATGCGGGCAACGAAATGTTCGGCCACCTGCGGCAGCACGTCGTGCGCGGGTTCGAACCAGGCGACGAACTGCGGCGGCCCGGCCTCGATCGGCCGTTCGCGAAAGCGGATATACGCGAACATGTCGTGCACCTCGCGCCGCACGGCCTTGACCATCGACGTCAGCCGCGCGCCATCGGTATCGGCGGGCGACTGCACGTCGTGCTCGCCCTGCTGCCAGCGCCAGACCACGCGATACAGGAAGGCCCAGCGATCGTGGTCACGGTAACAGGCGGCGGTTTGCAGCATCTCCATCAGCGAGCGCGGGACTTGCGGCCTGGGTGTGGCTTGTGCCAACCGTTCGGCAGGCGGGGCGGCGAGAAGGTCGCCAGTCGGTTGCACCGTCTCCAGGGCGGATGCGGGCGCTGCCGGCGCGCTCGAAAACAAATCGGCACCGGGCTCGCCCCACGTCACTGCCTCGGGCGGCACGCCTGCGCGCAGCAGCGCGCGGGCCGTGGCGCGCCACTCGACGAACGAGGCCACCAGCAGCGGCTGGCCCGCGCGGACCGCGGCGACGGCCTCGCTGGCGACGACGGCTGCGCTGGCCGCGGGGGTCATGCTGCCTGCAGCTCCGGCCACAAGTTCATCTGCTGCGGTGCGTCGGCCATGTGCTTGCGCAGCAGGTCGGAGCTGGTCGCGCCCTGCGCCGGCTTGTAGTCGGCGGTGATGACGAACGGTGCCAGCTTTTTCAGGCTGCAGCGCAGCCGCGATAAATCTTCCCAGCGGATGCGGCGAATGCGGCGCAGGTCGGCGATGCGCTTGGCGTTGCGCAGGCCGATGCCGGGGATGCGCGCAATCAGCGTCGCATCGACGCGGTTCAGGTCCATCGGAAACTGGTCACGGTTCGACAGCGCCCAGGCCAGCTTGGGATCGATGTCCAGCGCCAGGTTGCCCGTCTGCGGCATGATCTCGCCGGCCGTGAAGCCGTAACTGCGCAGCAGGAAGTCGGCCTGGTACAGGCGGTGCTCGCGCAGCAGCGGCGGTGGCGCGAGCGGCACGCTCTTGGGGCTTTGCGGGATGGGACTGAATGCGGAGTAGTACACGCGCTTGAGCTTATAGCTGCCGTACAGCGTCTCGGCGGTGTTGAGGATCGTGTGGTCGTCGCTGGCGTCAGCGCCGACGATCATCTGCGTGCTCTGGCCGGCCGGCGCGAATGCAGGCGACCTTGGCTCTTCGGCTTTTTCATCGAGCTTGCGCCGGATGGAGCCCATCGCCAGCTTGATCGTGTGCACGCTCTTTTCGGGCGCCAGTCTGGTCACGCTGTCGTGCGTCGGCAGTTCGATGTTGACCGACAGGCGATCGGCCCAGCGCCCCGCTTCGGTGATCAGGAGCGGATCGGCATCGGGAATCGTCTTGAGGTGGATGTAGCCGCGGAAGTTGTGCACCTCGCGCAGGGTGCGCGCCACGGCCACCAGCTGCTCCATCGTGTAGTCGGCCGACTGGATGATGCCGGAACTGAGGAACAGGCCGTCGATGTAGTTGCGCAGGTAAAAATCCTGCGTCAGCTTGACCACTTCGTCGACCGCAAAGCGCGCGCGCGGCACGTTCGACGTGCGCCGGTTGATGCAGTACTGGCAGTCGTAGATGCAGAAGTTGGTGAGCAGGATCTTGAGCAGCGAGACGCAGCGGCCATCGGGCGTGTAGCTGTGGCAGATGCCCATGCCGGTGGTGGCGCCCAGGCCGTCCTTGCCCTCGGAGCCGCGCTTGGGCGCACCGCTGCTGGCGCAGGATGCGTCGTACTTGGCCGCGTCGGCCAGGATTTCGAGCTTGTCGTTGAGTTCCATCGGACGCCCGTGGCTGTATGGGCATACAGTATAACGTGGCGTGTCATGACAGAGGGTGCGGCAGCGCACCCGTGCGGGGGTGGCGCCGGTTCAAAGACGGGACGCTAGTTATGCGTGCAGCAAGCTTTCGGCCTGCGATAACTGCTGCGCGTCCATGCGGCGCGCGGTGCGGGCCAGGTAGTCGCGTGCCGGCCCGATCCCGGCGCCGCCCGCCCGATGCAGCCACGCATACGCTTCGACCAGATCGCGCGGCGCGCCCTGCCCCGCCGCATACATCACGCCCAGGTTGAACTGGGCCCGCGCGTGGCCCTGGCGCGCCGCGCACAGGTACCAGAAATGGGCGGCTTCGTAATCCTTGTCCGCGCCCTTGGCGCAGTCGTAGCGCAACCCCAGCTCGAACTGCGCCAGCGCGTGCTTCTGGTCGGCCGCCTTGTGCAGCCAGTCGGTGGCTTCGGCCGGGTCGCCCAGATCGAGCCGGTCGAGCAGCGTGGCCACCATATACTGCGCTGCCGCGTAACCCTGGGCCGCGGCGCGCCGGTACCACCCGAGTGCCTGCACGCTGTCCTGCGCTGCGCCGATGCCGTTTTCGTGGCGCAGGCCCAGGTCGAACTGCGCGCGCAGGTGGCCCTGCTCGGCCGCCTTGCGGTACCACGCCGTGGCCTCCACCGCATCGCGCTCGACGCCGTTGCCCGTGTCGAGGAGTTGCCCGAGGTGGTACTGCGCCACCGGCAAGCCCTGCTCGGCCGCGCGGCGGTACCAGACGGCCGCCTGCGCCGCATCCTGCACCACGCCCTGGCCGTGCTCGTGGCGCATGCCCAGACTGTCCTGCGCGCCCGCATGGCCCTGCTGCGCGGCGCGCCGGTACCAGATCGCGGCCAGCGCGTCGTCCTGCGGCACGCCGTGGCCCGTGTCGTACATCAGCGCCAGATTGAACTGCGAGCTGGCATGGCCCTGGATGCCCGCGCGGCCGTACCACAGCATCGCCTGTTCGCCGTCCGCTTCCACGTCCTGGCCCTTGTCGTAGCGCAGCCCGAGATTGAACTGGGCTGGCGCGTAGCCCTGCAGCGCGGCCTTGCGCAGCCAGCCGAGCGCCTGCGCCGGATCGCGCGCCACGCCCTGGCCGCTGTCGTAGCGCAGGCCCACGCTGTACTGCGAACGGGCATAGCCCTGGCTGGCCGCGCGCCGGTACCAGTCCAGGGCCGCATCGTGGTCCTGCGCTACGCCCTTGCCGGTGTCGTACATCATCCCGAGATTGTGCTGGGCGCCCGGCTCGCCCTGCTCTGCGGCGAGGCGGAACCAGTGCAGCGCGCGGCCCACGTCCTGCGCCACGCCCTGTCCTTTAGCGTACAGCCAGCCCAGGTTGTACTGCGCCAGCGCGTAGCCCTGGCTGGCGGCGCGCTCGTACCAGTGGGCGGCCAGCATGAAGTCCTGCGTCACGCCCTGGCCCTTCTGCAGCATCACGCCGAGGTTGTACTGGGCCTGCGCCAGATTGGCCGTGGCCGCGCGCCGGTACCAGCTCACCGCCAGTTCATCGCTTTGCGCCACGCCCTGGCCGTTCACGTACATGAAGCCCAGGCTGTGCTGGGCCTCGGCCACGCCCCGCTCGGCCAGGCCTTTCACACGCAGGAATTCGGCGCTGTACAACGACGTGTCGGGCATGCCCACTCAGGCCAGCACGGCGCGCAGGTTCGATCCGGGCCGGGTGCGCAGCGCCACCATGAAGTCGCCCAGCGAAATCGGGCGGTAGAACAGATAGCCCTGCATCGTCATGCAACCGTTGGCGCGCAGGTAGCGCGCCTGTTCCTCGGTCTCGACGCCTTCGGCGATCAGGTTCAGGCCCAGGCCACGCGCGATCGAGATGATCGCCAGGATCACCGGATAGTGGCCGTCTTCCTCGTGGATCTCCTTGACGAACGACTGGTCGATCTTGATCGTGTGGATCGGGAAGCGGTGCAGGTACGACAGCGACGAGTAGCCGGTGCCGAAGTCGTCGATCGCGATCGACACGCCCAGCTCGCACAGTTTGTTGAGCTGCTCGATTGCATACTGCGGGTTACGGATGCAGATGTTCTCGGTGATCTCGACTTCGATCTGCTGCGGCGAGATCGCGTAGCGCGCCAGGGCCCCGCGCATCTTCTCGAAGAAGTCGCCGCGGTCGAGGTATTGCGGCGACAGGTTCAGCGAGAGCCGGATGTCGCTGCCGCCGACGGCGTTCCAGCGCAGCATGTCGCGGCACAGCGCGCCGATCATCCAGTCCGAGATCGGCAGCATCAGGCCGTTTTCTTCGGCGAATGGCAAAAATTCGCCGGCCGACAAGCGCCCGCGGGTCGGGTGGTTCCAGCGCATCAGCGCCTCAGCGCCCGTGATATTGCCGGTCATGGCGTCGATCTGCGGCTGGTAGAACATCTCCAGCTCGTCGTGCTCGAGCGCGCGGCGCAGCGCCTGTTCCAGCGCGATCTTCTGGTGCGACACTTCGAGCATCGAGTCGTGATAGAAGCTGTGGCCGTTCTTGCCCAGCGCCTTCACCTGGTACATCGCGATGTCGGCGTGGCGCAGCAGTTCGTCGATCGATTCGCCGTCCTTCGGATAGATCGCGATGCCGATCGAGGCCGAGATGTGCACTTCGTGGCCATCGAGGTCGAACGGCAGCTGCAGGCAGGCCAGAAATTTATCGGCGACCATGCGCGCGTCGTCGTGGCTGACCAGCTCGGGCAGCACGATGGTGAATTCGTCGCCGCCCTGGCGCGCCAGCGTGTCGCCCTTGCGCAGGCATTCCTTCAGGCGGCTGGCCGCCTGCTGCAGCAGCTCGTCGCCCTTGACGTGGCCGAGCGTGTCGTTCACGAGCTTGAAGCGATCGAGGTCGATGAACATCACCGCAAGTTCGGTCTGCTTGCGCTTGGCCTGGATCACGGCCAGTCCCAGGCGGTCCTTGAACAGGATGCGGTTCGGCAGGTCGGTCAGGATGTCGTGGTAGGCCTGGTAGGCGATGACTTCCTCGGCGCGCTTGCGGTCGGTGATGTCGCGCGCCACGCCGTAGGTGCCGAAGAACTCGAGCTTTTTCACTTCCTGGTCCGGCACATGCATGCCGATCGCGTTCAGCGAAATCGTCATCAGCGTCGTGTTGAACGTGCGGTCGTTGCTGGTGTTGCCATTCCCGCCACGGCACTTCAGGCGCAGTTCGACGTTGCGCGATGCGCGTTCGTCGATGCGGCGCTCGTTGAACACGTAGCGCGCGCGCTCCAGGTCTTCTTCGTGCACGACGATCGAGTAATGCTTGCCGATCAGCTCTTCGCGCGTGTAGCCGAGCAGCTGGTAGGCGCGGTCGTTGACGAACGTGAAGCGGCCTTCGTGATTGAGCGTATAGATGATGTCTGGCGACGAGTCGACCAGGTAGCGGTACATCTTCTCGGAGTTCTCGAGCTGGTTCGCGATGCGCGCGTTTTCCAGCGCCAGGCGCCGGCGCCCCAGTGCATTGCTGACGGTCGAGAGCAGCTCTTCGCGGCTGTACGGCTTGCGCAGGTAGCTGTAGGCGCCGCGCTTGAGCGCGCCGATCGCGGCGTCGATGCCCACCTCGCCGCTCATCACGATCACGTCGGCGTCGATGCCCTTGTCGTTGATGAAGTCCATGATCTCGTGGCCGCCGATATCGGGCAGGCGCAGGTCGAGCAGGACCAGGTCGAAGCGCTGACGCGACAGCTGCGCCAGCGCCTCGGTGCCGGATGGCGCGGTCACAAGGCGGTAGCCGCGCCCCTGCAGCAATTCGTACAGCGATGCCAGCAGACGGGGTTCATCGTCGACCAGCAGCAGGCGTGACTGGCTGTCGGCGTCAAGTGTCGGGGAAAACGGGGATGGTTCACCAGGGAGCATGGTGGCAGGGTGCGCGTGCATGGTGAGGGTCAGGCGGAACCGAGCGCGCGCGCCGGCAGCGCGAGCGCCGTGCCAGCGCCGGTGTACGCCGGCAGGAGTATTTCAAACGAGGTACCGGAACTGGCGCTGCGGCAGGCGATATGGCCGCCCATCTTCTTGACCAGGCCATGGACGATCGACAGGCCCAGGCCGCGCTTGCCGCCATCGGGCGCGCCTTCCTTGCTGCTCTTGACGGGCATGAACAGATTGGCCAGCACCTCGCGCGACAGGCCCGGGCCGTTGTCGCTCACGCCCAGTTCGACGTACAGGTGGCGCTCGCGGTTGACGTGGCCGCGGTTGACGATCTCGATCCGGCCGCCGCTCTTGTGCTGCGGCCCGAATGCTTCGACCGCGTTCTTGACCAGGTTCACCAGGATCTGCTTGAGCACATCGGGGTCGCCCTCGATCGCGCTGTCGCCGTCCATGTGCGCCACGATCTGCACGCCGCCCGGCACGAAGCCGCTGGTGCGGAACAGGCGCAGCACATCGTCGACGACGCGGGCGGCATCGACCGGCCGCGGACCGGACTCCGGCACCTGCGGTTCGGCCAGGGAGCCGATCAACTGGCCCACGCGGTCGATTTCTTCGTTCAGGATCGACAGCTCGCCGCCCACCGGTTCCTGGCGCGCCAGCTTGCCGTCCAGGATGCTCAGGTAATTCTTGATGATCGCCAGCGGGTTGTTCACTTCGTGCACCACGCGGCGCGACGCGTCGCGGAATTCCTCGGCCACGTTGGCCAGCTGGCGGCGCGCGTGGCCGCGTTCGAGCAGCAGGTTCTCGAGGGCGCCGGCAGCCTGCGCGCCGAAGGCCTGCATGAACCGCTCGCGGCGCTGGCAATGCGGCAGCTGCCAGGCGGGCACGCCGCCAACCAGCACGCCCAGGCAGCGCGCGCCAGCCACCAGTGGGACCACCACCAGGCTGTCGGTGCCAAGGATGCGCAGCAGCTGCTCTTCGGCCAGACCAAGCTGCTGGCGTTCACCGCCCACGAACGCGGGCCGGCGCTCCAGCGCGCTGCGCGCCACCGGGCCGCCCTTGGCCAGCGACACCGAAAAATCGGCGATGCGCGCCACGCCCGGCGCCGGGGCGCCCGACAACAGGTGGCCAGTGGGGTTCTCGAGCAGCACGACGGCGCTTTCGAAATCGAACAGGATGCGGGCGGTGCGCGTCATCGCGTCGAGCAGACCCGACTCGCCCTGCTGGCGCGCCAGCGTCTGGCCGACTTCGGACACCAGCACCATATTGCGCACTTCTTCGTTCAGGCGCTTTTGCACCGGGTCGACCGCCGGCGGCGGCGCGTAGGCCGATGGCTGCGGAATGTCATCGGCGCCCGCCAGATCGATGCCCAGGTGCGCAGCGGCCTGCTCGACCTGGCGCGCGGCGCCGTCCATCAGGTGCGCCGTGCGCACGGCGTCGATCCCGCACAGCGCGCAGGCGTCGAGCACCATCGCCTCGTCGTGCGCGTGGCAGGTCAGCACATGCGCCAGGCGCACGATGCGGATCAGGGGATGGCTGCCTTCCAGGCGGTCGCCCGGCTCGTGGTGGTACAGCACCGCGTCGGCCAGGAACGAATCGAGCTGCCAGCGTTCGATCAGCCAGGCGCCCGCTTCGGCGTGGGTGATCTGGAGCGTGCGCTGCTCGACCGCGCACAGGTCTTCGTCATCGAGCGCGGTGAAGTTGAATGCGTATTCCTTGGGCGCGGCGGCCAGCAGCGCCAGGCGGCCGACATTGTGCAGCAGGCCCGCCAGATAGGCTTCTTCGGGATGGACGTAATCGAGCATGCGCGCCGCATCGCGCGCGATCACGGCGGCGGTCAGGGAATTTTTCCAGAACGCGCGCAGGTCGATGCTGCCGGCATGCGGGAAGCTGTTAAAGGTCTGGAATACCGAATCGCTGATCACGAGCGTCTTGATCATGTCGGTGCCCAGCGCCACCAGCGACTGTTCGAGATTGGCGCTGCGCGTGCTGCGGTGGTAGGCCGAGCTGTTGGCGACGGCCAGCAGCTTGGCCGTCATGCCGGCGTCCTTCGCAATCAGCGCGGCGAGTTCGGGCATGCCGAGATCGTCAGCTTGCAGGTGCTCGATCAGCTTGACCAGGATCTGCGGCATGGCCGGCAGCCGGGCGATCAGCAAGCGATTGCGAATATCCTGATCGGATAGGAGCATATTATCAAGCACGGCCGCCACTTGTCGAAGGGTTCTGGTAGGTGGCGATCGCGCCCGAACAGGCATGCCACGTCGCCCTGCACTTCAGTGCATGGAACAGGCGAGAGGTTTGCCCACTGCTCCAGGAGATAAAAACGTATCGTAACATATATACATTTCTGACCAGGAACAATAGTTACGGGAATACTCGTTGCAACGGGCGTCCGCGGGGAGTAAACACAGACGCCCTCTAAACTTGTTGTAACGATACGACTGTTTCCGTTTATTTACGTTCATTCAGTACAACGTCAGGGCGTCGATTCGCCCCGGGCGCGCAGCTTGCGGCGATGCCGTCGCGCGGTATCCCAGCACGCGAGCGACAACAGCACGAAGAATGCCTGGCCGAGCGCCAGCGCCAGCACCGAATGCGACAGCGCCGGTGCGACGGCGCCGGCCACGACCGCGCCCAGCAGCGTCAGAATGAACGACTGGCACGACGCCACCGTGCCACGGATGCGCGGGAACAGGTCGAGCGCCAGCAGCGTCGCGCCAGGCGCGATCAGCGAACTGCCAAAGGTGAAGAAGAACATCGGCGCCACGGTCCACGGCAGGGCCGGCGGCAGGAACGCGTGGTAGATCACGTTGAAGGTCACGGCGCCCAGCATGAAGAAAAAGCCCATGCGGATCTGGCGCGCGAAGTCCATCTTGCCGGCCAGCCGGTTGGCAACGAGCGAACCGAAGAAGATGCCGCTCACGGTCGGCACGAACAGCCATGCGAATTCGGACGGGCCCAGGCCCAGGCTTTCGGGCAGCATGACGGGCGCCGCAGCGATGTACAGGAACAGGCCGGCGAAGTTCAGCGCCGTCACGCCGGCCATCGTCAGAAACAGGAACGAGCTGAAGATGGCGCCATAGCTCTGCGCCAGGAAACGCGGATTGAACGGCTGCCGCTCGGTCGGCGGCACCGTCTCGGGCAGGTGCTTCCAGCAGAACCAGAACAGCAGTACCGTGTAGACCGACAGCGCCAGGAAGATCGCACGCCAGTCGAGCAGCGTGACGATCCAGCCGCCCACCACCGGCGCGATGGCCGGGGCGATCGAGAAGATCATCGTGACCATCGACAGCAGACGCGCCGCCGCGGTATCCGAATACAAATCGCGGATGATCGCGCGCCCCACCACCACGCCGGCCCCGGCCGAGACGCCCTGAAGGATGCGAAACACCCACAGGTATTCCACCGAGGACGCCGAGGCGCAGCCGAAGCTGCCAATTGCGAATACCACCAGCGCCACCAGGATCACATTGCGGCGCCCGAACGCATCGGACAGCGCGCCATGCCACAGCACCATGACGGCAAAGGCCAGCATGTAGGCGGTGAGGGTTTGCTGGACCTGCAGCGGCGTGGCGGCAAGCTGGGCCTGGATCTGCGGGAACGCCGGCAGGTAGGCGTCGATCGAGAATGGCCCCAGCATCGACAGCGCCGCCAGCAGCGTTGCCAGCCCGCCTGCCGAGAGCATCGCGATCTTGTGCGGCGGCGGCGGCGGCACGGGGGTGACGGGGTCCTTGGGCAGATCGGATGGTTCTGGCAGCATGGGTCGGTCCGGGTCAGTCCTGCTTTGGTTTGGCTTCCTCGCGGCGGTTGAAGCCCGCCACCATGTCGAAACGGAACAGGCGGCATTCGAGCGCGCCGTTGAAGAACGGGGTCTTGCGCGACTCTTTCAGGCGCAGCATTTTCGGCAGGCCCAGGTCGGCCGTGAACAGATAGGCGGTCCAGCCGGCAAAGCGCTGCTTGAGCGTCGTCGAAAACGCGGCGTAGAAGCCGGCCGCCATGTCGTCCTGCGGCACAGTGCTGTCGCCGCGCACGCCGATCCGCTCGCCGTACGGCGGGTTGGTGAGCAGGATGCCCGGCTCGGTCGTCGGCGCCGACACGTGCTGCGCTTCGATCTGCTTGAGCGGCACGTCGAACAGGATGCCGGCGATCTTCAGGTTATGGCGCGTCATTTCGACCATGTCGCCCGAGATGTCCGAGCCGAAGATGGTCGGCTCTTGCGGCAGCACGTTCGGCTTGACCGCTGCTTTCATCGCGGCCCAGGCCTGGCGGTCGTGGTCGGCGAATTTTTCGAAGGCAAAGCTGCGGCGCGCGCCGGACGGAATCCCTTGCAGCATCTGGGCGGCTTCGACGAGGATCGTGCCCGAACCGCACATCGGGTCGAACAGCGGCACGCCCGGCTTCCAGCCCGACACGCGCAGCAGACCTGCGGCGAGGTTCTCGCGCAGTGGCGCGTCGCCCGTCTCTTCACGCCAGCCGCGCTTGAACAGCGCTTCGCCCGAGGTGTCGAGGTAGACGATGAAGTTGCGGGCGTCGAGGAAGCCGACGATGCGCATGTCCGGTTCACGCGTGTTGACCGACGGGCGCTTGTCGTACTGGTCGCGGAAGCGGTCGCAGATCGCGTCCTTGATCTTGAGCGTGGTGAATTCGAGGCTGCGCAGCGGCGACTTGACGGCCGTGACGTCGACGCGGATCGTGTGATCGGGGCCGAACCAGTCTTCCCAGGTTTGCTCGAGCACCAGATCGTAGATGTCGTTTTCGGTGGTGTAGCTGCGCTGCGCCATGCGCATCAGCACGCGCGACGCGATGCGCGAATGCAGGTTGAGCAGCCAGGCATCCTGCATCGTGCCCGAGCAGTGCACGCCGCCAGGCACCTGGTTGTGCACCTTCAGCGTGGTGCTTTGTGCGGCGATCTCGCCGATTTCTTCGGCCAGTGCCGCTTCCATGCCGCGTGGGCATGGGCAAAAATAGGAAGCCATGAGGGGTACCCTTTGTCCGTTGATGATTCTGTGGAGATAACGCGTCAGCCTTGAAGCTGGATGACCGTGGATTGTTTAAACCGCAAACTTCAAAACCGTCATTCCCGCGTAGGCGGGAATCCAAGTCATTAGCGCAGCCACAAGAGCATGCTTTTGGCTATGCAAGCACCTTGGATTCCCGCCTTCGCGGGAATGACGTTTGTCGGGCGCGGGCCGATGCAAGGCCCGCATCCTGCCCTGCTTAGAACGGCTTGACGGTCACCAGGATGACAATCGCCAGCATCAGCACGACCGGCACTTCATTGAACCAGCGATACCATTTGTGGCTGCGCGTATTGACGCCACGCTCGAATTTCTTGAGGATGCCGCCACACATATGATGGTAGCCGATGGTCAGGAACACGAGCAGCAGTTTGGCATGCAGCCAGCCGCCCTGGATGCCATAACCCAGCCACAGCCATGCGCCCAGCAGCACCGCCGGCACCGACAGGATCATCGAGAAGCGGTACAGCCGGCGCGCCATGCCCAGCAAGCGGTCACGCGCCGCGGGGTTGGTTTCCTCGGCCAGGTTGACGAACAGGCGCGGCAGGTAGAACAGGCCGGCGAACCAGGACGCAATGAAGACGATGTGCAGTGCTTTGATCCAGAGGTACATGCTTTCCTTGTGGTGAACGTTGAATTCAGTTGCGTACTTCGCCGTGCCCGAACACGACATACTTGAGCGACGTGAGGCCTTCCAGTCCCACCGGGCCGCGTGCGTGCAGCTTGTCGTTCGAGATGCCGATCTCGGCGCCCAGGCCGTATTCGAAGCCATCGGCAAAGCGCGTCGATGCATTGATCATGACCGACGCCGAGTCGACTTCGCGCAAGAAGCGCATGGCGCCGCTGTGGTCTTCGGTGACGATCGATTCGGTGTGCTTCGACGAATACGCATCGATGTGGTCCATCGCCTCGTCGATGCCGGCCACCACCTTCACGGCCAGGATCGGGGCCAGGTATTCGGTCGACCAGTCTTCTTCCGTTGCCGCGACCAGGTGCGGATAACCGGCCAGGATCGCGAACGCTTCCGGGTCGGCGCGCAGTTCGACGTCCTTGGTCGCATACAGTTCGGCCAGGCGCGGCAGGACGGTTGGCGCGATGCCGCGCGCAACCAGCAGCGTTTCCATCGTGTTGCAGGTGCCGTAGCGGTGGCACTTGGCGTTGAATGCGATGGCCAGCGCCTTGTCGATATCGGCCTTGCCGTCGATGTAGACGTGGCAGATGCCATCGAGGTGCTTGATCATCGGGACCGTGGCTTCGGCCATCAGGCGCGCAATCAACCCCTTGCCGCCGCGCGGGACGATCACGTCCACGTACTGCGGCATCGTGATCAGCGCGCCGACGGCAGCGCGGTCGACCGTGTCGACCACCTGCACCGCCGCCTGCGGCAGGCCAGCACCCACCAGGCCTTCGGCCACCAGCGTGGCCAGCGCGCGGTTGCAGTGGATCGCTTCCGAGCCGCCGCGCAGGATCGCCGCATTGCCGCTCTTGATGCACAGGCCGGCCGCATCGACCGTCACGTTCGGGCGCGCTTCGTAGATGATGCCGATCACGCCCAGCGGCACGCGCATCTGGCCGACCTGGATGCCGCTCGGGCGCACTTTCATGTTCGAGATTTCGCCGACCGGATCGGGCAAGGCGACGATCTGGCGCAAGCCCGCGACCATCGTCGCGATCGCGGCGCTTGATAACGCCAGGCGGTCCATCAGTGCCGGTGCCAGGCCGGCAGCCTGGGCGGCCTCCAGGTCACGGGCATTGGCGGCGCGCAGCAGGTCGGCATCGCGTTCGATCGCATCGGCGATCAGGCTCAGGGCGCGGTTGCGGGTGGCGGTGTCGGCGCGTGCCATGGCGCGCGCGGCGGCGCGGGCCTGCTGGCCCAGCGTGTGCATGTGTGCGGTGATGTCCATCGTGTTTTCCATTGCATTAACCCGGCACGCGCAAGGCGGTGCTGTCCATCGGCGTCGAGCTAAGGCTTTGCTGCAGAAGGCTTACCGCGCCACCCGCAACGCCAGCTGCAACATCGCATCCCACGCGTCGCCTGCAAATTGTTTGGCGCGCAGACCCTTGACCATGCGGTCGACCTGCGCCGCTTGTTGCAGCGCCGCTTCGAGCGTCGCAAGCGACACGCGGCGCAGCGCCGGCTCCATCATCCGCTCGCGCGGCCCCCAGATCCGGTATTCCTTGAGCAGGGCATTCAGTGGCCTGCCCTGACTCATCCCGCTCTTCAATTTTAGCAGCGTGCGGATTTCCTCGGCCACGGCCCACAACACCAGCGGCAGCGCCTCGCCTTCGCCCTTCAGGCCTTCGAGCATGCGCACCAGGCGCGCCGTGTCGCCCGTGAGCATCGCCTCGGACAGCTTGAACACGTCGTAGCGCGCCACGTTCAGCACGGCGTCGTGCACCTGCTCGAACGTCAGCTTGCCCGGCTCGTGCAGCAGGCCGAGCTTTTGAATCTCCTGGTGCGCCGCCAGCAGATTGCCTTCGACGCGGTCGGCGATGAAGTCCAGGCTCTGGCGCTCGGCGCTCTGGCCCTGGCTTGCTAACCGGTTGCCGATCCAGGCCGGCAACTGCGCGCGCTCGATGTTCGGGATGTCGATGTAGACCGCCGCCTGCTGCAGCGCCGTCACCCACGACGCCTTGGCCGTCTGCCAGTCGAGCTTGGGCAGCGTGATCAGGGTCAGGTTATCGGGGCTGAGGTCTTTCGCATACGCCTGCAGTGCGGCGCTGCCGTCCTTGCCCGGTTTGCCGGTGGGGATGCGCAGCTCGATCAGCTTCTTGTCGCCGAACAGCGACAGCGCCTGGTTCGCTGCCAGCAGCTCGCCCCATTTGAAGGTGCGCTCCACACTGAGCACATCGCGCTCGGTATAGCCCTGCGCGCGCGCCGCCTTGCGGATGCGGTCGGCCGCTTCCAGCGCCAGCAGATGCTCGTCGCTGGCGATCACGTACAGCTGCGCCAGGTTCTTGGCCAGATGGCCGTCGAGCGCTTCGAGCCGCAGTTGCATCGTTTACGGCGTCGGCAAGGCGGCGGCCGGCGTCGCTGGCGCCGTCACGGGCGCCAGCGGCTTGATCGCCACCAGGCGGCGCAGGATCTGCTGCACCAGGTCGGACTGCATGTCGCGGTACAGCAGCGCTTCTTCGGATTCCTTGGCCAGCACCTGCGATTCATCGAACGCGATATTGCGGCGCAGGGTGATCTCGGTCGGCGCCAGCAGCTGGCGGTTGTTGGCATCGCGCACCTGGAACACGAGGGTGTAGCTCAGCGAGTATTCACGCACGCGACCCAGGCTGTTGAGCGACAGGATCGACTTGCCGCGCGACTCGCTGATCACATCGAACAACGCCTCGGCCTTGGACGCATCGGGTTCGATGCGCACGTTGTCGCCCGCGCGCAGATTGCGCTTGAGTTCCGTGCCCAGCGGCGAGGCTTCGTTGAACGACAGCCAGATGCTCTGGAACGGCACGTTGTACTGGCCGTCGCTGCCACGCAGCTTGAAGCCGCAGCCTGCCAGCATCGCGACCAGCAGGACTGCACCAAGGGCGCGTACGAGGTAGTTGTTGTTCGAGGTGTTCATCATCAGACCACGATATTGACAAGTTTGCCCGGCACGACGATGACCTTCTTCGGCGTGCCTTCGATGAACTTCTGCACCGCTTCGCTGGCCAGCGCAGCCGCTTCGATGGTCGCCTTGTCGGCATCCTTTGCGACCTTGACCGAACCACGCAGCTTGCCGTTCACCTGGATCATCATGTCGATCTCGGACTGTTCGAGCGCCTGTGGATCGACTTCCGGCCATGGGGCGTTGAGCAGGTCGCCGTGTACGCCGGCAAAGCCAAGTTCCTGCCACAGTGCGTGCGTGATGTGCGGCGCGACCGGGTTCAGCAAACGCAGGAAGATCGAGAAGCCTTCGGCGATGATGGCGTTGGATGCTGCGCTGTCATCGAGCTTGCCCGATTCGAGCGTGTTGAGCATCTTCATGCACGCCGAGACCACCGTGTTGTACTGGATGCGCTTCAGGTCGTAGTCGGCCTGTTGCAGGATCTTGTGTACTTCGCGGCGCAGGGTTTTCTGTGCGTCGGTGTGCGTGCCCTGCACTTCCCCGGTCAGCGCGGCGGCAATGCGCGCGCGCTGCGCGTAACCGAACGCCCACACGCGGCGCAGGAAACGGCTGGCGCCTTCGACGCCGCTGTTCGACCACTCGAGCGTCTGCTCGGGTGGCGACGCAAACATCGTAAACAGACGCGCGGTATCGGCGCCGTACTGCTCGATCTGCGCTTGCGGATCGATGCCGTTGTTTTTGGACTTCGACATCTTTTCGGTGCCACCGATTTCGACCGGCTGGCCGTCGGCCTTCAACACGGCGCTCTGCGGGCGGCCCTTGTCGTCGAAAGTCAGCTCGACATCGGCCGGGTTGAACCAGGTCTTCTTGGTCGATGCGTCTTCGCGGTAGTAGGTTTCGTTGAGCACCATGCCCTGCGTGAGCAGGTTCACGAACGGCTCGTCGAATTTGACCAGGCCGAAGTCGCGCATCACCTTGGTCCAGAAGCGCGCGTACAGCAGGTGCATGACGGCGTGTTCGATGCCGCCGATGTACTGGTCCATCGGCATCCAGTAATCGTTGCGCTCGTCGACCATCGCGTTGTTGGAACCCGGCGACGTATAGCGCATGTAGTACCACGACGAATCGATGAACGTGTCCATCGTGTCGGTTTCGCGGCGCGCGGGCTTGCCGCAGGTCGGGCAGTCGCACTTGAGGAACGCTTCGTCCTTGTTCAGTGGATTGCCGGTGCCGTCCGGGACCAGGTGCTCGGGCAGCACGACCGGCAGGTCGGCTTCTGGCACCGGCACGATGCCGCACTCGGCGCAGTGGATCATCGGGATCGGCGTGCCCCAGTAGCGCTGGCGCGAGATGCCCCAGTCGCGCAGGCGGAACGTGACCTTCTTGGCGCCCAGATCCTGGCTCGCCAGTTCACCCGAGACGGCGTTGACGGCCGAGGTGTAATCGAGACCGTCGTACTTGCCCGAGTTGATCGTGCGGCCGTTGTCCTTGTCGCCGTACCACTCCTGCCAGGCGTCGAGCGAGAATTCCTGGCCTTCGACGGCCACGACCTGCTTGATCGGCAGATTGTATTTTTTGGCGAAGCCGAAATCGCGTTCGTCATGCGCCGGCACGCCCATCACGGCGCCATCGCCGTAGGTGATCAGGACGTAGTTGCCGACCCAGACCGGAATCTGTTCCTGCGTGACCGGATGGGTGACGAACAGGCCGGTCGGCATGCCCTTCTTTTCCATTGTCGCCATGTCGGCTTCGATAACGGAACCGAGTTTGCATTCGGCGATGAATTGCTGCAGCGCCGGGTTGTTTTTTGCCGCGTGCTGGGCCAGCGCGTGCTCCGGCGCGACGGCGCAGAAGGTCACGCCCATGATCGTGTCGGCGCGCGTGGTGAAGACGTAGAGCTTGCCGTCGTCGATCGGCGCGCCGGTGTCATCGGCGATTGTGTGCGGGAACGCGAAGCGCACGCCCGTCGACTTGCCGATCCAGTTGGCCTGCATCGTGCGCACGCGCTCGGGCCAGCCCGGCAGCTTGTTGTCGACATGGTCGAGCAGCTCGTCGGCGTATTCGGTGATGCGCACGTAGTACATCGGGATTTCGCGCTTTTCAATGAGCGCGCCCGAACGCCAGCCGCGGCCGTCGACAACCTGCTCGTTGGCCAGCACGGTCTGGTCGACCGGGTCCCAGTTCACGGTGCCCGTCTTCTGGTAGATGATGCCCTTTTCGAGCATCTTGAGGAACATCCACTGGTTCCACTTGTAGTAGTCCGGCTTGCAGGCGGTCATCTCGCGCGACCAGTCGATCGCCAGGCCCATCGACTCCATCTGGCCACGCATGTGGGCGATGTTCGAGTAGGTCCATTCTGCAGGCGGCACGTTGTTGGCCATGGCCGCGTTTTCCGCCGGCATGCCGAATGCATCCCAGCCCATCGGCATCAGCACGTTGTAGCCGTTCATGCGCAGGTAGCGGTACATCACGTCATTGATCGTATAGTTGCGCACGTGGCCCATGTGCAGCTTGCCCGATGGGTAAGGCAGCATCGAGCAGGCGTAGTACTTGCCCTTCGGGAAACGCGGATCGTGTTCGACGGCTTTATAGGCGTCGATCGATTTCCAGTAGGCCTGGGCGGCCTGTTCGACTTCGGCTGGACTATATTTTTCTTGCATGATTTCTGCAGACGTAATGTGGGAGATGGAACCGGTCATTATAACCTGTTGATTTTGCACTACGGCGTGGCGTGGTGCAGGAAGGATGGTGCAATGAGACAGCGTCCGCTGAACGCTGCTCCGGGTAATTCAGCGCAGCACGAGTTTCAGTGCAGGCGTTTCGCCATAATCTTCATACCGCTCGTTGATGCCGCCGATACAAAAGGCCAGTTCCTCGAACAGATCCGGCGCGGCCGCCTTCATGGCCGCGGCGTCGCGAACGACGATCTCGAGCACTTCGTCCGGCGCCAGCCGGAAGCTGGTCATGTTTTCGTCGTCGCGCAGGTAGCTCAGGCAATCGACCCAGGCGTCGATGCTGTTCGCGTACGACGCCGGAAAGCCGAAAGCGGCCCGGCTTTGCGCATGAAACGAGGCCTCGTCGACGATCGCAGCGCCGTTCAGTTCTGCAACGGCCATATCAGGCTTTCAAGCCCAGCACGTCCTGCATGTCATACAGGCCGTGGGATTTGTCTGCCAGGAAGCGAGCGGCGCGCAGCGCGCCGTGTGCGTAGGTCACGCGGCTGCTGGATTTGTGGCTGATCTCGATGCGCTCGCCCGTGCCCAGGAACATGACGGTGTGGTCGCCCACGACGTCACCACCGCGCACGGTGGCAAAGCCGATCGTCGACGGATCGCGCTCGCCGGTGACGCCTTCGCGGCCGTACACGGCGCATTCCTTGAGGTCGCGGCCGATGGCGTCCGCAATCACTTCGCCCATCTTGAGCGCGGTGCCCGATGGTGCATCGACCTTGTGCCGGTGGTGCGCTTCGACGATTTCGATGTCGTAGCCTTCGGCGAAACTTTTGGCCGCCATTTCGAGCAGTTTGAGCGTGACGTTCACGCCCACGCTCATGTTCGGCGCGACCACGAGTCCGATCTTCTCGGCGGCGGCGGCAATCTCGGCCTTGCCGGCGTCATCGAAACCGGTGGTGCCGATCACCATCTGCTTGCCGTTGGCGGCGCAATACGCGAGGTGCGCCAGCGTGCCTTCAGGGCGGGTGAAGTCGATCAGGACGTCGGCGTTGTGCAGGCCGTGCTTGATGCTGTCTTCGATCATCACGCCAGTGAGGAAGCCCCCGAAGGCGCCGGCATCCTGGCCGATGAACGGCGAACCGGGCATGTCGAGGGCGCCGGCCAGGCGGGCGTCGGGTGCGTACTGGATGGCTTCGATCAGCATGCGGCCCATGCGGCCGCTGGCGCCGGCTACGGCAATATTCAACATCGTCATGGCAATCCTTACTGCTGGGTTGCCGGGGCGGTCACCGTGATCGGTGCGACCGGACGGCTTTCCGGCTTTTCTTTCTTGCTCGGCACCTTGGCGGGGCCGGCGATACGGTCGATGTAGTCGCGCTCGCTTGGCAGGTTGCCGCCTTCGAAACGCTCGACCACGTCATCCTTGAAGAACACCGTGACGCGGCTGGTGGTCAGTTCGCCATTGCCACGGGCCAGGTAGAACGGGTAATCCCAGCGGTCGGCATGGAAGGCATCGAGCAGCAGAGGCGAACCGAGCAGGAAACGCACCTGGTCGCGCGTCTGGCCGGCTTTCAGCTGGTTCAGCATCTCTTGCGAGACGAAGTTGCCCTGCTGGATGTCCGGACGGTAAGGCGAGAAGATCCACAGGAACTTTTGCAGGCGCGAAGCCTGCACGGTCTGCGCGCCGGCATTGGCGATGGCGGCCGATTTGTCGGCGTCGGCCGCGGTGGCCGCCGAGTCCGTTGCCACCGGTGGCGCCGGACGGGTCTGGTTGCGCCAGGACGCGCAGCCGGACAGCGTCAGCGTGCAGACGAGACCTGCCGCCAGCACCGCCTTGGCGGAAAATCGATGGGATACGGCTTGTTTGACGCGCATAGGTAACCTCAAATCGTTCGAGCGGGAGCTTTCAAAACGCTATATCATAAAGCACTCCGCCAATATGCGAGTAACAAACATGAGTAACAATCCGACCGACCTGAAGGCAAGCGGCCTGAAGGCCACGCTCCCGCGCCTGAAAATCCTGGAAATCTTCCAGAACAGCGCCGTGCGTCACCTGACTGCCGAAGATGTCTACAAGATCCTGTTGGCTGAAAACATGGACGTCGGCCTGGCTACCGTCTACCGCGTCCTGACGCAATTCGAGCAGGCCGGCCTGCTCAACCGCAACCACTTCGAAACCGGCAAGGCCATCTACGAACTCAATGCCGGCTCGCACCATGATCACCTCGTCTGCGTCACCTGCGGCCGGGTCGAAGAGTTCTACGACGACGAAATCGAGCAGCGCCAGAAAATGATCGCCGAAACCCACGGCTACACGATCGTTGACCACGCGCTGGCGATCTATGGCAGCTGCCCGCAGTGCCAGGCAGCGCGCAAGGCAGGCTGATCATCAGCGGCCCTGCAGGGCTGGCCAACAAAAAAGGGCGCACCGGATTTTCCCGTGCGCCCTTTTTACATCTAGCAAGCTTACGGCTGGCTCAGTGCGTTCGACAGCAGCTTGGCGGTGATGTCGACGATGGGAATCACCCGCTCGTACGCCATCCGCGTGGGGCCGATGACGCCCAAGGTGCCAACGATGCGACCATCGACGGCGTACGGCGCAGTGACCACGCTCATCTCGTCCATCGGGACCAGATTCGATTCGCCGCCGATGAAAATCTGCACGCCGCCGGCCTTGCTCGACATGTCGAGCAATTGCATCAGGCCAGTCTTTTGCTCGAACATCTCGAACATCTGGCGCAGCGAACTCATATTCGACGACAGGTCGGTCACCGACAGCAGGTTGCGCTCGCCGGAAATGACCACGTCGTCGCTGTCGGCCATCGCTTCGCTGCCGGCCTCGACTGCCGCATGCATCAGGCGTCCCATGTCGTCGCTCAGTTGCCGCAATTCGCCACTGAGGCGTTGGCGCACGCCGTCGAACGACTGGCCGGCAAAATTCTGGTTCAGGTAATTGGCCGATTGCGACAATTGCGTCGGCGTGTAGTCGACATCGGTCAACAGCAGGCGGTTTTGCACATCGCCACGGGGGTCGACGATCACGAGCAGGATGCGCTTTTCGGACAGGCGCAAGAATTCGATCTGCTGGAACACCGATTCGCGGCGCGGGCTTTGCACCACGCCGGCAAACTGCGACAGCGACGAGAGCATCTGGGCTGCGTTGGCGATCAGCTTTTGCGGATGCTGCAGCGGCAGGCGCATGCGCTCGGCGCCGACCGTCGTTTCATCGAGCTGCTTGACGGTCAACAGGGTGTCGACAAACACGCGGTACCCGCGCGGCGTCGGGATTCGGCCAGCCGAGGTGTGGGGACTGGCAACGAAGCCCATGTCCTCGAGGTCGGCCATGATGTTGCGGATCGTCGCGGGCGACAATTCCAGGCCCGACAGCTTGGACAGCGCGCGCGAGCCGACCGGCTGGCCGTCGGCAATATAGCGTTCGACAAGCGCTTTGAGCAGGGTTTGGGCACGGTGATCGAGTTGCATGGTTCCGGGAAGCGTCTTTTTCTGTGGTGCTGGGATGAGAATCAAATTGGGGCGCGGCACGGCAGCGCAAGGCCTGCGGTCCGTCCCAGTGTTATACGCGCATCCGCGCAGATCCGTGTGGCAACTCGTGCGGTGGCTCCTGTGACGGCTCGTGCCCGGCATCGAGCCAGTCGAGCAGCGCATCGATGCTGGCCACCTCGACATCGGGCCGCACTTGGTCGGCCAGCTCGTTGATCTTGCCGCTGCGGTTCATCCAGGCGGCGCGCAAACCTGCCTGCTGGGCGCCCTGGACATCGAGCAGCAGGTCGTCACCCACATACAGGGTGTCGGCCGGCAGCACCCCGAGTGCAGCGCAGCCTGCCAGGAAAATCCCCGGATCGGGCTTGGCCGCGCCAAAGTCGCGCGCCGCCACCGATGCCTGGAACTGGTCGGCCAGGCCAATGGTGACCAGGTCGGCCACGCCGTTCGTGACCGAACCCAGCAGCGCGCGCTGCCGGAGCCGCGCGAGGCCCGGCGCCACATCGTCATACAGCGTCACGGCATTGCGGGCGGCGACAAAGACGACCATGGCCTCGTCGACCCGGGCGACGTCCTCCCCCGCCTGCTCGAACGCGGCGACCAGGCCGGCGTGACGCAGCGCGCTCAGGTCGATCCCATACCGGGGCTCGCGGGCCAGCAATTCCAGGCGCGCCTGGCGCAGGCTGTCGATCGTGAACCGCTCGGCCACGCGCGGCGCATGCTGCTGCAACCACGTATACAACATGGTTTCGGCAGCCCGGATCACGGGCACGATCGGCCACAGGGTATCGTCGAGGTCGAACAGTACGGCTTTGGGCCAGGGATGGCGGGTCATCGGCTTCCAGGAAACAGGCATGAAAAAACGCTACGCCAGCATAGCGATGCATACGGCCAAAAGCAAACCGCACGGCCTGCGCGTTGCTTATATGACATTGTGCTTACAACCTGATACACATGCAAATGGGACGCAAATGGACCGGTTGCCTAATAAATGAACTAAAATGTTGAGCGATTTTTTGATTCCAACCGCGCAGCCTGCGCTTTCCCGCTAGATTATTTGGAGAATATATGAAGAGTTCCTACCTGCGCGCAAGCGCAGCGCTGGCATGCGCGGTCGTGTTGACTGCTTGCGGTGGTGACGACGGCCAGTTGCTGCTGGGCGGCACGATTTCCGGCGTGACCAGGCCTGGCATGGTCCTGATGAATAACGGCGGCTCGGAGTTCGAGGTGCCGGTCCCGTCGAACGGTACCGGTGTGACCCAGTTCAGTTTCCCTCAGCTGATTTCGTCGGATGACAAGTATGATGTGCGGGTCAAGAGCGTACCGTCGAATGTGAACAAGGAAAGTTGCCGCTATCGTTACAACACTGGGCGCGCAGGCTTTAATGTCGTCAATATTGAGATCGCTTGCGACTTCAAAACGCAAGCCCTTGGCGGCACCGTCAGCAACCTCAAGAATGAATTGATCCTGGTAAACGGCTCTGACCGCGTCATCGTTCCAGCCGGTGCAACGACCTTTGCCATGGCCAGCGTCGCACAAGACGCGCCTTATGGCGTGTCGATTCTGGCAAACCCTGCCGGCCAAAGCTGCACCATCGCCAACGGCGTCGGCACCATGGGCGCGGCCGATGTGAACAACGTGACCGTCACGTGCGCACCTTAATTTTCCTGGAGTCAAACGCATGAAGTCTTCCCTGATCCGCCCGGCGCTTGCGCTGGCGCTGGCTGCAAGCCTGGCCGCCTGTGGCGGCAGCGACAAAGCCGAGTTCACCGTTGCCGGTTCGGTGAACGGCCTTGTTTATGATGGCCTGGTCCTGACCAATGCCGGCGTGCCATTGAAAGTCGCACCGCCAACCACGGCCGGCGCAGCGGTACGCTTCGCTTTCCCCGACAAGCTGGAATACGGCGACACCTATGACGTCCGGGTCCTCACGCACCCGGCGCACCAGTTCTGCGAGCCGAGCGCTCCGCCCGACGGTCTGTATGCCAACAACGCCGATACGGCGGGCCGCCTCAGGACGATCGATATCGCGATCGCCTGCAAGATCAGCGAATACACCGTCGGCGGCACGATCACCGGCCTGACTGGCGCCGGCCTGGTGCTGGCCAATGGCAGCACCGGTGGCACCTACACGGCTGCAACGCCGGCAACGCCACCTGCCACGACGCCGATTGCCTACGAGCTTCCGCCAGTACAATTCGGCAAGACCTATGGCGTCACGGTCACCAGGCAGCCGTCCGGCCAGGTTTGCACGGTCGCAAACCCGACCGGTACGATGGGTGACGCAAAAGTGCAAAACGTCAACGTTACCTGCGTCGCTGCCTAGTTCTGGAGAGTTATACGCAATTCTTATGTCGAGTATGCGAAAGGAAAATTGGACTTATATGCTGTAACGCAGCATACTGATCCTGTCTCCTCCAACTCTCCTCAGAAAAGAATTGGATTTCGGCCCGCTCTTGTAGCGGGCCTTTTTTTTTGCCCGTGCCAGCAGCGTGACCATGAAAAAAGCGCCCTGAAGGCGCTTTGATCAGGTGACATGGTGGCCAGACGGCCACGGCGGCTATGCCTGGCTTGGCAGATTGGCCAGCGCCACATACTGCGCCAGACTCACCGCTTCGGGCCGCACGCTCGGATCGATGCCCGCTTCCACCAGCTGCGCCTCGGTAAACATCCCCGCCACGCAATTGCGAATCACCTTGCGCCGCTGCGAGAAGGCCTTGGCGACCACCGCTTCGAGGCGCTTGCCGTCGCATGGCAGTTGCTGCTTGACGGGCACCATGCGCACAATGGCCGATTCCACCTGCGGCGGCGGATCGAATGCGGTAGGCGGCACGATGAACATCAGCGACATGTCGTAACGCCATTGCAGCATCACCGACAGGCGGCCGTAAGTTTTGCTGCCCGGCTCGGCCACCATGCGCTCGACCACTTCCTTTTGCAGCATGAAGTGCTGGTCTTCGATCAGGTGGGCGAAGTCCGCCAGATGAAACAGCAGCGGGCTGGAAATGTTGTACGGCAAATTGCCCACTACGCGCAGCTTCTGCCCCTCGCCCACCGGAATCGCGCCGAAGTCGAACTTCAGGGCGTCGCCCGAATGCACCGTCAGGCGCTCGCGCGGATAGGCTTTTTCCAGCCGCGTGACCAGGTCGCGGTCGAGCTCGACGACGTGCATGTGGTCGAGCTGCTTGAGCAGCAACGCCGTCATCGCGGCCAGGCCCGGTCCGATTTCGACCATGGTTTCGCCCTGGCGCGGTGCAATGGCGTCGATGATGTCGGAGAGGACTTGCTTGTCGGTCAGGAAGTTCTGGCCGAAGCGCTTGCGTGCTACGTGTTTCATGAATGCTTTCTTGATTATTTGATGCCGGCCGCGCGCTGCGCCAGCACCATGTGCATGGCGGCGCCGATCGCTTCGATCATGCTGCCGCAATCGGCCAGGCCGAGACCCTGCGCGGCCAGGTCGAGCGCGGTGCCATGGTCGACCGAGGTGCGGATCAAAGGCAGGCCGAGCGTGACATTAATGCCGCGCCCGAAGGTCGCGTGCTTGAGCACCGGCAAACCCTGGTCGTGGTACATCGCCAGCACGCAATCGGCGTCCTTCAGATACTTCGGCTGGAACAGCGTGTCGGCCGGATACGGGCCGCGTGCGTCGATGCCACGCGCACGCGCTGCCTCGAGCACCGGCGTGATGACGTCGATCTCCTCACGGCCCAGGTAACCGTTTTCACCCGCGTGCGGGTTCAGGCCGGTGACCAGGATGACGGGCGCGGCGATGCCGAACTTGGTGGTCAGATCGGCGTGCAGGATGTCGAGCACCTGGGTCAGGTTCTCGCGCGTGAGCGCGCCCGGGACGTCCTTCAGCGGCAGATGGGTCGTGGCGAGTGCAACGCGCAGATACGGTTGATCCCCGCCTGGCGCGCCGGCCAGCATCATCACCACTTTCGGGGTGCCGGTCTTCTCGGCCAGGTATTCGGTGTGGCCGGAAAACGCGACACCGGCATCGTTGATCGTGCTTTTCTGCAGTGGCGCAGTGACGATGCCGTCGAACCAGCCCCGCTCGCAGCCTTCGATCGCCAGGTCGAGCGTGGCCAGCACGGCGCGGCCATTCTCGGGATCGAGCCGGCCCGGCACCACGTGGGCGTCGAGCGGCACGTCGATGACGGCCAGCCGCGCGGCGCCAAAGTGCGGCAGGCCGCCATTGCGCAGCGCCTGGGTCGACAGGGCGGCCAGGCGGATGTCAGGGTCGATCAGGCTGGCAGTGAGCGCCAGGAAGGCAGCGTCGCCCACCAGCACGCAGTTGGCCTCATCGCGCATGGCCCAGGCGGCGCGGATCGCGATCTCGGGGCCGATGCCGGCCGGCTCGCCGACCGTGATCGCCAGCGTGGGCCGTTGGTGCGCCAGCGGGCGCACAGGCGCCTGCGGCGCGACCATTGCTTACTGCTCCTCGCGGAATTCGACGTAGGCGCGGTCGCGCACCTGGCGCATCCAGTCTTCCATCGCTTCCTGCATCTTGCGGTCACGCAGGACCTGGCGTGCCACGTTGCGCTCTTTCTGCTGCGTCACGTCTTCGCTCTTGCGCTCGACGACCTGGATCAGGTGGAAACCGAACGGCGACTGCACGATGTCGGACGTATCGCCTGGCTTGAGGGCGTTCATCGCGGTCTCGAATTCCGGCACGGTGTCGCCCGGATACAGCCAGCCCAGATCGCCGCCCTTGCTGGCCGAACCATCCTGCGAGTACTGGCGCGCCAGGTCTTCGAAGGTGCCGGCGTTGTTGGCCATTTTTTCCTTGATTTCCAGCAGCTTGCGCTTGACCTCGCCCTCGGTCATGGTCGGGGTGACCTTGAGCAGGATATGGCGTGCGCGCGTCTGCTCGACGACGGCCTTGTCGGTCTCGCTGGCCAGCGAACGCTTGCCGGCCAGTTTCAGGATGTGGAAGCCGACGTTGGTCTTGAGGATCGGCGTGACCTGGCCAGCTTCCAGCTTGCGCAGCTCGGTCGAGAAATTCGGTGGCAGACGGTCGGCATCGCGCCAGCCGATGTCGCCGCCCTTGAGCGCGTCCGGCGCGTCGGAATAGGTCGAGGCCATGCGGGCGAAGTCGGCGCCGGTGCGCAGCTGGCGCATCACTTCTTCGGCGCGCGCGGCGCGGGCAGCGATCTGCTCGGGCGACGCGTTCTCGGGCACGCGCACCAGGATCTGGGCGATGTTGACTTCGATACGGTCGGCAGCGGCGGCCTTGGCGGCAGCCATATAGGTGTCGATCTCGGCTTCCGAGACTTGCACCTTGCTGTCGACTTCGTGCTCGCGCAGGCGCTGCATCATGATTTCGTTGCGGATGTCTTCGCGGAAGCGCGAGAAGGGCATGCCTTCTTTTTCCATCTGGTTGCGCATGTCCTGTACCGACAGCTTCTGGTTCTCGGCGATGCGGCCGATCGTGGCGTCCAGCGTGCGGTCGTCGACCTTGACGCCCATCTCCTTGGCCAGCTGCAGCTGGGCGCGCTCGACGATCATCGCCTCGAGCACCTGGCGTTCCATCGTGGCGGTGTCGGGCATCTGGGCGTTACGCGCCTTCATGTTTGCCGTCACCTGGACCATGCGGCCAGCCACTTCGTTGCGCGTGATGACTTCATCGTTGACGACGACCTGGATCGAGTCGACCACCTTGGCATTGGCCGAGGCAGGCGGCAGGAAGCCCGTACCGGCGGCTGGCGTCGTGGCGGCCGGCGTGGTGGCGGCCGGCGTACCGGCGGCAGGCGCCGCGGCCTGGGCCAGGACCTGGCCGGCGCTCATCGCGCACAGCAGCGCGGCTGCCAACTGGAGAGACTGCAAACGGGTAGTACGCATCATCTGGAAAGCACTCATTTGAGGATTGTTCACGTCAGGTTGGACGACGAAGTATGGACACCGAGTCTGAAATTTGACTTAGGGCCGGCCGAGACCAGCGTTCAGTCGCGTATAACCCGGGACGCTCTTGTTGAACGACTCGAGCGGATTGCCCAGGCCCAGGCGCGACAAGCCATTGAGCTCGAGCTGGAAGAAGATCGGCGTCGACGTCGTCTGGGCCGCCGTCACGAAACGCTGCGCGCCCATTCGGAACACCCAGCAATCGGCCTGGTATTCAAGACCGATCAGGCTCTCGATCAGCTTGCTGCCGGTGGACGGATTGACCGCCTGCCCCACGCCATACGAGCGCAGCGCATAGCTGACACGCCCGACGCCATACCAGCGTCGCGAGATCGGATACTGCGCCGACAGGTCGATATTGCGGAAGCTGTCACGCTGATAACGATACTCGGCATTCACGGCCTTCATCTTCCCCGGACGCCACTGCACGCTCACGTTCGAGCTGTACAGACTGCTTCCGGCCGCATCGTATTGTACGCCGCTATCGAAGGTCCAGGACTCGGAAATGGTGCCGCCGGCGGCCAGCAGCAGGTCGTACCGGCTTTGCTGCGCCGCTTCGCCCGCAATGCGTACGCGCGGCTCTTCGAAGTACAGGCGCTGGCCAATGGCCAGGCGCAGGCGCTCGGCGCCGTCTTCCTGGATGAAGCGCGACACCAGCGCCGCGGTCAGCTGGTTGGCGTCGGACACGCGGTCCAGGCCAACGTAGCGGTTCTCGGAAAACAGCTGGGCATAATTGAAGCCCGAGCGGCCCGTGTCGAACAGCGGGACATCGTCCTGGTTTTCGTACGGCGTGTAGACATAGAACAGGCGCGGTTCGAGCGTCTGCGTGGTGGACTTGCCGAACAGCGAAGCATCGCGTTCGAACACCATGCCGCTGTCGAGTGACACCGTCGGAATCGTGCGCGTCAGCTTGGTCGGCTTGTTCAGGCGCGTCGCGTGATCGTCCAGATCGTACTGGGCCGCGTTGTACATCAGCTTGGGCGTGACGAACCAGCCCGGGCGCACGATCGGATAGCTGACCTGACCCTGGACCACGGCGCGCGAGCCGCCCACGTCGGTGGGGTGGGCGAAGCGGGTCGCCTCGGCGTCCACCGCCCAGTCGAAGCCCGCCACGTCGTAGCGCGCCGAACGGAAGTTAATCTGTGGCAGGCGGTCATACGGCCGCGGTACCGTCAGGCTTGGATTGGTGGCGGCCGCCGGATCCTGCAGCACCTGGTAATTCTGGGCGCGCGCGGACAGGCTCCAGTACTGGCCCGAGTAATCGGTGCGCAGTTCGCGCAGCAGCTGGCGCTCGGCGCTGGCGGCGACAGTGCGCGAAAAGTCGGACGGGTATTCATCGTCCGATGCGCCATGCAGGTTCCAGCCGTACGACCAGTTCGGCTTGATCGCGCCGTTGTGCAGCGAGTCGGCGCGCCAGCGCGTGGTGCCCGTCTGGCGGTCGTCCGGCAGCACTTCGACGTGGGTTTCACCGTTGTAGGTGCTGCCCAGGTAACGCCCGGTCGCGCCCAGCTGGAAACCGCGGTCGAACATCATGCGCGGGTACAACGTCAGGTCGCGGTTCGGTGCGATGTTGACGTAGTACGGCACCATCACCTCGGCCTTGCCCTGCGAGCCGAAGCCGACGGTCGGCGGCAGCCAGCCCGAACGGCGCTGACCCGACAGCGAGAACGACATCGCCGGCGTGCCCAGAATCGGCACGTCCTTGAAATAGATGACGGTCTTGCCGGCAGTGCCGACGTCGCGGCCCTTGTCCAGGCGCAGTGTGCTCGATTTCAGGTACCAGTCGGGATCCGGTCCTTCGCAGGTGCTGTAGGTACCGTCGCGCACGACGGCCTGCTGTTCACCCAGAAAGTCGATCCGGCTCGCCTGGCCCTGGGCATTGTTCGCCGCCATGAAATAGGTCGGGTTGAGCAGGTAGCCCTTGCCCGTTTCGAGGTTCAGCTGCAGCTCGTCGCCCTTGTAGCGGTCGCCAAAGCGCCACATGTCGACGTTGCCGGAGGCCGTGACCTGGTCTTCGACGATCAGGTAGCAGGCCGTGTCGGCGGTCATGCCGGTCTGGCCGCGCGTGATCTCGACGTTACGGGAGAGATCGAGCCGGCGGTCGGGCCGGCCGGCGATATCCTCGGCCTTGACGGTGACGGGAAGGTCGTCCTCGGCCTGGGCCGTTGGTGCAGGGGCGGTGACGTTGACGGTGGCGGGCGTCTGGGCGAACGCAGGCATTGCAGTGACCGAAGCCATTGCATACAGTGCGAGCACGTGTCGTGGTGGGAATGGTTGGGCCGAGGACCAGCTCATGGAAAATCGCAGCTCATGGAGAATCGACGTGCGCCATAAAGGGCGGTTTTTTTGGGATGAATCCCTTATTATAGGGGAATTAGTTCAACCAACCGGATTCATCAGGCCGCTTCATGTCATCTTTGTCTCAAAACCTTTCCGCCTCCGCCGACGCAGTGCCAGATACCCGGCTGTCGCAACTGAACGAATGGCTGGCCACGACCGGCCTGGTCGATGTCGCGTCCGGCCGCCGCGCCTCCGTCGACGCCAGTTTCCGGCGCTATTTCCGCTACGACGTCGTGGCCGATATGCAGGCCAAGCTGGGCGCAACGCTGGTCGCGATGGATGCCCCGCCAGAGCGCGAGAACGTGCCGGCCTTCATCCACGTGCAGGGCTTGCTGCTCGAGGCCGGCGTGAGCGTGCCGGCGATCGCCGCACGCAACGTCGAACAGGGCTTCCTGCTGCTGTCCGATCTGGGCAACACCACCTACCTGTCGCGCCTGTCCATCGACAATGCCGCCTTCATGTATTCGGACGCCGTCGATGCGCTGCTCAAGTTCCAGATGGCCAGCCAGCCGGACGTGCTGCCCGAGTTCGACCGCGCCTTCGTCATGCGCGAGCTGGGCATCTTCCCCGAGTGGTACCTGGGCAAGCACCTGGGCGTGACGCTCGACGACAAGCAGCAGGCGCAGCTCAATGGCGTATTCGAAGCCATTGCCGCCAACGTGCTGGCGCAGCAGCAGGTGTTCATGCACCGCGATTTCCATTCGCGCAACCTGATGTTCCTCGACCAGCACAACCCGGGCGTGATCGACTTCCAGGACGCCGTGTATGGCCCGGTCACGTACGACCTGGCCTCGCTCCTGCGCGACGCTTACATCCAGTGGGACGAAGACATGGTGCTCGACTGGGTGGTGCGCTACTGGCAAAGCGCCAAAAGCGTCGGCTTGCCGGTCAATCCGGACATCGACGCGTTCTACCGCGACTTCGAATACATGGCCCTGCAGCGCCACCTGAAAATCCTCGGCATCTTCTGCCGCCTGAACTACCGCGATAACAAGGCCCACTACATGGGCGACCTGCCGACGGTGCTCGACTACGTGCGCAAGACCGCCAACCGCTACAACGAACTCAAGCCGCTGCTGCGCCTGCTCGACGCAATCGACGACAAGCCGCAACAGTTCGGCTACACCTTCTAAGGCAACCATCATGAAAGCGATGATTTTTGCCGCCGGCCGCGGCGAGCGCATGCGGCCACTCACCGATACCTGCCCGAAGCCCCTGCTCAAGGTGCGCGGCCGGCCCCTGATCACCTGGCACGTGCTGAACCTGGTGCGCGCCGGGATCGTCGACATCGTCATCAACCACTCGCACCTGGGCCACATGATCGAGGCCGAGCTGGGCGACGGCAGCCGCTACGGCGCGCGCATCGTCTACTCGCACGAACCGAGCCCGCTCGAGACGGCCGGCGGCGTGGCCAATGCGCTGCACCTGCTGGGCGACGAACCCTTCTTGGCCGTGTCGGGCGACATCTATGCGCCCTACTTCGACTTCACCGAGGCGCTCGACGCGCTCAAGGACAAGGACGCGGTGGGCCAGGTCTATGCAGTCGACCAGCGCGACATCGCCTGGCTGTGGCTCACGCCGAACCCGTGGCACAACCCGGAAGGCGACTTCGCGCTCGACATGTACACGCTGCGCAACGAGGGTGACGTCAAGTTCAATTTCGCCGGCATCGGTGTCTACCGGCCCGAGATGTTCGATGGCATCCGCGCGGGCGAGTTCGTCAAGTTCGGGCTCCTAATGCGCCAGTACATCGAGCAGGGTCGCATCGGCGGCGAGGTGTATCACGGCCAGTGGGTCAATGTCGGCACCGTCGGCCAGCTGGAAGAACTGAACGCGCCGCTGCGGCCGGCCAAGTCGGCGCCATGATGCCGGCCGGCGCCGTGCATGCGGACCGGCGCGCGCGCGTGCTGGCGCAGATGCAGCCAGGCGCAGTGGCGGTGCTGGGCACGGCGCCCGAAGTCATGCGCAATGGCGACAGCCCGTATCCGTACCGGCACGACAGCTATTTTTACTACCTGAGCGGGTTCGCCGAGCCTGACAGCGTCCTCGTGCTGGTGGCAGCGCTCGATGCGCGCCCTGCCCGCGCGATCCTGTTCTGCCGCGCGAAAGACCACGACCATGAAATCTGGGACGGCTTTCGCTACGGGCCCGATGCGGCGCGCACGGCATTCGGGTTCGACGAGGCGTATCCGGTCGACGAACTCGATCACCGCATGGTCGGCATCCTGTCGAATGCACCGGCGCTGTACTACGCGTCGGGCCACAGCGCAGCGCTCGATGCGCAGATCACCGGCTGGCTGAAGGGCGTACGCGCGCTGGGCCGCACGGGCGTGACGGCGCCGGCAACGACGCATCACCTCTTGGTGCTGCTGGACGAGATGCGGCTGTTGAAGGATGCGCACGAAGTGGACCTGATGGCGCGCGCCGGCGCCATCTCGGCTGCGGCGCATGCGCGCGCAATGCGCGCCACGCGCCCCGGCATGGTCGAATACGAGATCGAGGCCGAACTGCTGCACGAGTTTCGCCGCAACGGCGCGCAGGCGCCAGCGTATTCGCCCATCGTCGCATCGGGCCCGAATGCCTGCGTGCTGCACTACATTGCCAACGACCGCCGCATTCTCGACGGCGAACTGGTACTGATCGACGCCGGCTGCGAAATCGATGGCTACGCGGGCGACATCACGCGCACCTATCCGGCCAACGGCCGCTTCACGGCGCCGCAGCGCACGCTGTACGAACTGGTGCTGCGCGCTCAGGCTGCGGCGCTGGCGGCCGTCCGGCCCGGGCAACCGTACAGCGGCATCCACGAGGCGGCAGTGCAGGTGCTGACCGAAGGGATGCTCGACCTGGGCCTGCTCGACAAACGCAAGGTCGGCTCGATCGACGAGGCGATCGGCACGCGCGCATTCGCCCAGTTCTACATGCACGGCACCGGCCACTGGCTCGGGATGGACGTGCACGATGTGGGCGTGTACCGCGATCTGGCGCTGGCCGAGAAACCATCGCGCGCGCTGCAGCCGGGCATGGCGCTGACCGTGGAGCCGGGCATCTATGTGCGGCCGGCCGACGGCGTGCCCGAAGAATACTGGAACATCGGCATCCGGATCGAGGACGACGTCGTCGTTACCGATACGGGTGCGCGCATCCTGACGGACGACGTACCGAAAGACGTGGCGGAGATTGAAGCATGGATGAAGGCAGCACGATGACGAACCAAACTTACGACGTCGATGTGGCGATTTGCGGCGCAGGGCCGGTGGGCCTGGCGCTGGCGGCTTTCCTGGTACGGCGCGGCATCGCCGGGGCGCGTATCGCGCTTATCGACGGCAAGTCGCTGGGCCAGGCGATTACAGATCCGCGTTCGATTGCGCTGTCGTGGGGCAGCGCGCAACTGCTGCAAGAGGTGGGCGCCTGGCCGCTGGCCGCCACGCCGATCCACGAGATCCACGTCTCGCGCCGCGGCCAGCTGGGCCGCAGCCTGATGCAGCGCGAAGACCACGATGTGCCGGCCCTGGGCTACGTGACGCGCTACGGCGCCGTCGTCGACGCACTGGCGAAGGTGGGCGAGCAGGCCGGCGTCTTGATGCTGCGCCCGGCGCGCGTGACGTCGCTCGATGAACAGCCGGATGCAGCGCTGCTGCACCTGGACGATGGCAGCACGGTGCGTGCACGGGTGGCAGTGCAGGCCGAAGGCGGCCTGTTTGGCGCGCAGGACCAGCGCGCTCGCAGCCGCGACTACGAGCAGAGCGCCGTGATCGCGCGCGTGACGACGGCGCTGCCGATTGCGCACCGCGCGTTTGAACGCTTCACCGACGAAGGCCCGCTGGCACTGCTGCCCGAAGACGGCGCCGATGGCCACCAGTACGCGCTGGTCTGGTGCATGCGCCCGGAACGCGCACAAGCGATCCTGGCGCTGGACGACACCCATTTCCTGACGCAGCTGGGCGAGGCGTTCGGCGCCCGCCTGGGCGCCTTCACGAAAGTATCGCCGCGCAGCGCGTTCCCGCTCGGCCTGAACGCCGAAGCACGGGCCACGGCGCGCACGGTCGCCATCGGCAATGCCGCGCAAACGCTGCACCCGGTAGCAGGCCAGGGCCTGAACCTGGGCCTGCGCGACGCCGCGGTGCTGGCACGCCAGCTGGCGCGCGGGACGGATGCGCAAGCCATCGCCCGCTTCACAGAAGACCGCGCAGGCGACCGCCGCACGACCATCGGCCTGACCGACACGATGGCCCGCGCCTTCACGATCCGCGGCCCGCTGCAACCGCTGCTCGGCCTGGGCCTGGCCGCCCTCGACCTGACCCGCCCTGCCCGCACGCTGCTGGCCGACCTGATGATGTTCGGCCGCCGCTAACCCGGAGCAATTACCCAACAATTGGGGTCAGAGTCGAATTGTTTGACAACGTTTTATTAAATGGCCGCCAATACATTGCCAACGGCGATGTATTGGCGGCTGCCATGTCAGTAGCGTAGGGTGGACGGCTGCGCCGTCCACGCGTTCAAATCCACGTGATGTCGTGGTGCGTCACAGTTTGTCAAACGCGTGGGCGGGAAACCCGCCCACCCTACGATCAACTGATTCAATTCGACCGCGACAGCGCTTCCAGCAGCTTGGTGGCAGTGGCCGCCGACGAACCCGGATTCTGGCCGGTAATCAGCAAGCCATCAGTGACCACATACGAACCCCAGTCATCGGTGCGCGAATAGTTACCGCCTTTTGCCTTGAGCTCGTCTTCCACCAGGAATGGCACGATGTCCGTCAGTTCAACGGCGGCTTCTTCGGTGTTGGTGAAGCCCGTGACGCGCTTGCCCTGCACGAGTGGCGTGCCGTCGGCATTCTTTACGTGACGCAGCACGCCCGGTGCGTGGCACACCAGCGCCACCGGCTTGTTCGCAGCGATGAACGACTCGATCAGCGCGATCGAGTTGCGGTCTTCGGCCAGGTCCCACAGCGGTCCGTGGCCGCCCGGGTAAAACACGGCATCGAAGTCGCCCTGCGAGACGGTGTCGAGACGCACGGTCGCAGCCAGTTGCTCGTTCGCCGCAGCATCGGCCTTGAAGCGGCGGGTGTCATCGGTCTGGGCCGATGCATCATCACTCTTCGGGTCGAGCGGTGGCTGGCCGCCGGCAGGCGAAGCCAGCACGATGTTGGCGCCGGCTTCCTTCAGCGCGTAATACGGGGCGGCCAGCTCTTCGAGCCAGAAGCCGGTCTTGCGGCCGGTGTTGCCCAGGGTGTCGTGCGAGGTGAGTACGATCAGAATGTTCATGGTGTGGCTCCTTGTTGTTGATGTTAATAGACCAGTCGTCTAGATTGTGTGTCAAAAAAACGCTTCGTGTGAAGCGTTCGATATTCGTGTTATTCCGGCAATTGCAACAGGCGCCGCGTAGTCGCCAGCGCAGCATCAAACGCTACTGCATCCCGCGCGATCTTGGCCATGAGGCTGGCGCCCAGCCACAGCTGGTACAGACTCTGCGCCACCTGCCCGGCCTCGCCCTCCACCTTCAGCGAACCGTCGGCGATGCCGCCTTCAATGGCCTCGGCCAGACGGGCAACGATACCGGCGGTGCCTTGCTTGAGCGTCAGGCGCATCGGCTCGGACAGATCGACTACTTCCGCGCCCAGCTTGACGGCCAGGCACTTGCCCTGGCAATCATCAAATGACTGGTTCGTGCGCCATTGCCCGAAGTAGGTCAGCAATTTGCTGGCCATCCTCGCATCCGGATTGCGCAGCGTGACGTCCATCTCCGCCAGATAGGCCTCGAAATACCTGGCCAGCAGCGCTTCGCCAAAGGCATCCTTCGAGCCGAAGTAATGGTAGAACGATCCCTTGGGCACGCCGGCCGAGACCAGTATCTCGTTCAGGCCCACGGCCGAGAACCCTTTGCCAGCCATGATGCGTTGCCCGACGTCGAGGATAGTGTCACGAACGCCTGACGATTCGGATGTCAATGCTTTTGCCATGAACCTACTATACAGCAAAATTAGACCAGTCGTCTAGCGCCGCACTCAAACGAGTCGCCAGGCTGGATGGCCAGCGTTCCTGAGGGCTATTAGCCAATAATTCGACTCTGACCCTAATTGTTGGGCTATTGCTTAGTCGACGGCTTTGACCATCGCTTCGATGACTTTTTTGGCGTCGCCGAAGACCATCATCGTGTTGGGCTGGTAGAACAGGTCGTTGTCCAGGCCCGCGTAGCCGGAGGCCATCGAGCGTTTGTTGACGATGATGCTTTTGGCCCGGTAGGCTTCCAGGATCGGCATGCCTGCAATCGCCGACTTCGGGTCTTTTGCGGCCGGGTTCACCACATCGTTGGCGCCCAGGACCAGGACCACATCGGTCTGGCCGAATTCGCCGTTGATGTCTTCCATCTCGGCCACCTGATCGTACGGTACTTCGGCTTCCGCCAGCAGCACGTTCATGTGGCCCGGCATACGCCCGGCCACGGGGTGGATCGCGTAGCGCACCGTCACGCCGTGGGCGGTCAGCTTGTCGACCAGTTCCTTGACCGTGTGCTGTGCGCGCGCCACGGCCAGGCCGTAACCGGGGACGATGATCACCGATTCGGCATTCTGCAGGATGAACGCGGCGTCTTCGGCCGAGCCGGATTTGACGGGCCGCTGCTCTTTCGCGCCACCCGCGTCGGCCACCGCTTCGCCGCCAAAGCCGCCCAGCAGCACATTGAAGAACGAGCGGTTCATCGCCTTGCACATGATGTACGAGAGGATCGCGCCGCTCGAGCCTACCAGCGAGCCGGCGATGATCAGCATGGCGTTGTTCAGCGAGAAGCCGATCCCCGCCGCCGCCCAGCCCGAGTACGAGTTGAGCATCGATACCACCACCGGCATATCGGCCCCGCCGATCGGGATGATGATCAACACGCCCAGCACGAACGCCAGCGCCGCCATCACGATGAACGCGCCCCATGCGGGTTCAAGGCCATCGGTAAAGCAGAAGACCAGCCCCAGCGCGACAATCGCGATGGCGACGAACAGATTCAGGATGTGCTGGCCCGCAAAGCGCACCGGTGCGCCCTGGAACAGGCGAAACTTGTACTTGCCCGACAGCTTGCCGAAGGCGATGACCGAGCCCGAAAACGTCACCGCACCGACGAACGTGCCGATGAACAGCTCGAGCCGGTTCCCGAATGGCAGCGGTTCGCCCCGCGTCGTGATGTTGAAGGCCCACGGCTCGGCCACTGCCGCGATCGCGATGCAGACGGCGGCGAGCCCGATCAGCGAGTGCATCGCCGCGACCAGCTCCGGCATCTTGGTCATCTCGACTTTTTTCGCGGCGGTGGCGCCAATCGCGCCGCCCACGACCACGCCCAGCAGCACCAGGCCGAATCCCAGTCCCCCGCCCTGCTGCAGCCGCTCCTGCAGCTTGAGCATCAGCGCGACCGTGGTGAGCACCGCGATCGCCATGCCGGCCATCCCGAATGCATTGCCCAGGCGCGCCGTCGATGGCGACGACAAGCCCTTGAGCGCCTGGATGAAGCACACCGAGGCGACCAGATAGAACAGCGTGACCAGGTTCATGCTGATGGCGTTCATGCCGCATCCTCCTGCTTCGGCGCGGCCTTGGGCGCCTTCTTGCGGAACATCTCCAGCATGCGCTGCGTGACGAGGAAGCCACCAAACACGTTCACGGCCGCCAGAGCCACGGCCAGCGTGCCTGCCACGCGCCCCGTCAAGCCTTCGGTCAGGCCCGCGGCCAGCATGGCGCCGACAATGACGATCGCCGAAATCGCGTTGGTGACCGCCATCAGGGGCGTGTGCAGCGCCGGTGTAACGGTCCAGACCACGTGGTAGCCGACGTAGATCGCCAGCACGAAGATGATCAGGTTGATGACGGTGTGGCTGATGTCCATGGTGTCTCCTGTCCGTTCTTGTCAACGATGCCAACGTCTTACTTGCGCAGCAGTTCTCCGGCGCTGCACATCAGGGTCGCGCGCACGATCTCGTCGCCGCGGTCGATATGGAACTGGCCGTCGGCGTCGATCACCAGCTTGAGAAAATCGAGCACGTTGCGCGCATACAGGGCCGAGGCATCGGCCGGCACCAGCGTGGCCAGATCGGGTTCGCCGATGATGTGCACGCCGTGCTTGAGGACAGTGGCGCCGATCTCGCTCAGGGCGCAGTTGCCACCCTGCGCCACGGCCATGTCGACAATCACCGACCCCGGCTTCATGGCCCGCACCGTGTCTTCGCCGATCAGCACCGGCGCGCGCCGGCCCGGAATCAGGGCCGTGGTAATGATGATGTCGGCCAGCTTCGCGCGTTCGTGCACGAGCTGCGCCTGGCGCCGCATCCAGTCGGCCGGCATCGCGCGCGCATAGCCGCCGCTGCCGGCCGCGATCTCGCGCTCTTCGTCGGTTTCATACGGCACGTCGATGAATTTCGCGCCAAGCGACTCCACCTGTTCTTTCACTGGCGGGCGCACGTCGGATGCTTCGATCACGGCGCCCAGCCGCTTGGCGGTGGCGATGGCCTGCAGGCCTGCCACCCCGACGCCCATGATCAGCACGCGCGCAGCCTTGACGGTGCCGGCGGCAGTCATCAACATCGGCATGAAGCGCCCGTAGCTATTTGCGGCCAGCAGGATGGCCTTGTAGCCGGCGATGTTCGCCTGCGACGACAGCACGTCGAGCGACTGTGCGCGCGTGATGCGCGGCGCGGCTTCCAGGGCAAAGGCAGTAATGCCGGCGGTGGCCAGCGCAGCGAGATTCTCACCATCGAAGGGATCGAGCATCCCGACCAGCACCGCGTCGCGGCGCATCATGGCCAGCTCGCCGGCAGCGGGACTGCGCACCTTGAGCACCAGGTCGGCGCCGAACGCGCCAGGGGCATCGACGATGACGGCGCCGGCGGCCTCGAACGCGGCGTCTGGCGCCGCCGCATGCAGGCCGGCGCCGGCCTGCACCATGACCTCGTGGCGTGCGGCCAGCTTTTTCACGGTCTCGGGGGTGGCTGCAACACGGGTCTCGCCCGGCCGGGTTTCGGCCGGAATACCAATTCTCATGGATCCCTCCATTCGTTGAACTGCCGCGCCAGCAAATCTATCACGTCTTTACAGTGATTGTTCAAATATTAAATTTGCGTGGCCGATTTGATCATCCGTAGAGACCGTGCAGGGCGCACGGAGCCATGATGGTTGTTTTTGCGTCAGATCAAGCCCGATTAACCACATGCCAACGTTGCAGGAAGCGACCGGCTGAGCAAACACGGGCCTTGTCAAGGTAGAATACCGGCTCATTTTCAAGGACAGGCATGAGCGATATCTTCAAACCATCGGTTACCGTGGCAGCGATCATCGAGCACGAGGGCCGGTTCCTGCTGATCGAAGAAGAGACGAGCGAAGGTATCAAGCTGAACCAGCCCGCCGGCCATCTCGACCCGCACGAATCGCTGGAACAGGCGGTGGTGCGCGAAGCGCTCGAAGAAACGGCGCACGAGTTCATCCCGCGCTCGCTGGTGGGCATGTACATGTCGCGCTACCACTCAAAGTCGCGCAATGCCGACGTCACCTACCTGCGTTTCACCTTTGCCGGCAGCGTCGGGCGCCAGTTCGACCAGCCGCTCGACGAGGGCATCCTGCGCACCATGTGGATGACGCGCGACGAAATCGCCGCCACCGTGGACCGCCACCGCAGCCCGATCGTGCTGCGCTGCGTGGACGACTACCTGGCCGGCCAGAGCACGCCGCTCTCGCTGCTGCACACCCACCCTTCGGTCTTCGAAGGCGGGATCTGAAGAATTCACTACGGACGTAACATGCGCAAGAAAAAAGTCGTGATCGGGATGTCGGGCGGAGTCGACTCCTCGGTCGCGGCCTGGATGCTCAAGGAACAAGGCTACGACGTGGTCGGCCTGTTCATGAAAAACTGGGAAGACGACGACGATTCCGAATACTGCTCGACGCGCCAGGACTGGATCGACGCGGCCAGCGTGGCCGACGTGGTCGGTGTGGACATCGAGGCGGTCAACTTCGCCGCCGAATACAAGGACCGCGTGTTCGCCGAGTTCCTGCGCGAATACCAGGCCGGCCGCACCCCGAACCCGGACGTGCTGTGCAACGCCGAAATCAAGTTCAAGGCCTTTCTCGACCATGCGATGAAGCTGGGCGCCGACCTGATCGCCACCGGCCACTATGCGCGCGTGCGCGAAAACACGGCCAGCGGCAGCTTCGAGCTGCTCAAGGCCTTCGACGCCACCAAGGACCAGAGTTATTTTCTGCATCGCCTGAGCCAGGCGCAGTTGTCCAAGTCCCTGTTCCCGCTGGGCGAGATCCCGAAAACCGAGGTACGCAAGATCGCCGAAAAACTCCAGCTGCCCAACGCGGCCAAGAAGGATTCGACCGGCATCTGCTTCATCGGCGAGCGGCCGTTCCGCGACTTCTTGAACCGCTACCTGGCCTACAAGCCGGGCCCGATCCGGCTCGACGACGGCACACAGGTGGGCGAACACGTCGGCCTGTCGTTCTACACGCTGGGCCAGCGCAAGGGGATCGGGATCGGGGGTCTGAAGTCACGCAAGACCGCTGACGGTATCAGCGAGCCGTGGTTCGTCGCGCGCAAGGACATCGAGGCCAACACGCTCTACATCGTGCAGGGCCATGATCATCCGTGGCTGCTGTCGGACCGGCTCGAAGCCGGCCAGGCCAGCTGGATCGCCGGCCACGCACCGGCGGCCGGCGCGCTGTCGGCCAAGACCCGCTACCGCCAGGCCGACATGGCCTGCCGCGTGCTGGCCGATGGCGACGCGCGCTTCGCGCTCGATTTCGATGAAGCCCAATGGGCGGTCACGCCGGGCCAGTCGGCCGTGCTGTACGACGGCGACGTGTGTCTGGGCGGCGGCATCATCGACGTGCGCTCAAGCGCCGCCTGACGCCACATCAAGGCTGGCGCGCCGCCAGCCACTCCACCAGCACGGCGGGCGCCAGCGGCCGCGCGTGCAGGTAACCCTGGACCTCGTCACAGCCGGCCAGGCGCAGGAAATCTTCCACTTCCACCGTTTCGACGCCTTCGGCCACGACCTTGTGACCGAGATCGTGCGACAGCTTGATCATCGTGCCCACCAGCGCGCGGCAGCGTTCGTCCTGGACCAGGTTGCGCATGAAGCTCTGGTCGATCTTGACCACGTTCGCCGGCAGGCTTTGCAGGTACGACAGGCTGCTGTAGCCGGTGCCGAAGTCGTCGATCGCCAGTTGCACGCCGGCGCGCCCGAGGCGCTCGAGCGTGGCCTGCGCGACCTTTGGATTGCGCATCAGCGCACTTTCGGTCAGCTCGATCACCAGGCACGATGGCGCCAGGCCATGGTGCTGTAATTCCATCAGCACGCGGTCGCAGAAATCCGGCTCTTCCAGATTCACGGCTGAGACATTCACCGCCACCTGCAACGCCAGACCGTCCCGGCGCCAGGCGACCATCTGGCGCAGCGCCGCGCGCAGCACCCACTCGGTGGTGGCGCGCGCCAGTGACGTCGTCTCGATCACCGGCATGAATTCGCCGGGCGAGATCGCGCCGGCCGTCGGATGGTTCCAGCGCAGCAGCGCTTCGACACCGACGCAGGCGCCATCGAGCAGGCTGACCTTGGGCTGGAATACCAGATGCAGTTCGTCCTCGCTCGCGAGCGCGGCGCCGAATTCGGTCACCAGCCAGAAGCGGCGCTGCAGGATCGCGTCGTGATGCGACGAGAACACGCGCACGCAGCGTTCGGCCGCCAGCGCATCGTGCGCGGCGCTGTGCATATTGCGCAGCAGGTCCAGGCCTTCGGTCTGGCCGACCGTGAACGGCGCGATGCCCACCGTCGTCGTCGTGATCAGGCGCGCCTGACCATAACTGGCGCGCGCATCGAGCCACGACTGCATCTGCTCGCAGAACGGCTCGATCGACAAGCCGCGCGGCGCGAAGAACGCAAACTGCGTGCTGCCCACATGATAGATCTTGCCGGCGCCGCCCAGGCGCAGCTGCGGCACCGTTTCACGCACCATGTCGTCGAGATAGCTCGACCCCATGACGCGCTGGGCATCGCTCAGTTCCTGCGGGCTGGCCAGGCTGATCAGGGCGGCGAGGCGCACCTCGCCATTCGGCTCATACAGTTCGAGGTCATTGAAGTCGATGATGAACTGGTTGCGGTTCGGCAGGCCGCTGACCGGATCGACGCGCCCGAATGCATGCTGCAGTTCGATCTGCGCCATCACCATGGTCGCCAGGTCCGTCAGCGCCTGGCGCTCGGCCAGGCTGACCTGGCGCGGTTCGGTACCGAGCACGCACATCGCGCCCAGGCAAAAGCCTTCGCTGGTCGTGAGCGGCGCGCCGGCATAGAAGCGGATTCCGCCGTCCGCCAGCGGGCTGTCGCGGAAATACGGGTCTTCCAGCAAATCCGGCACGACCAGTACCTCGCGCTCGTCCGACACCATCGCGCACGGCGCTCTCATCCGCGGAATCGTGTCGTGGGTAATACCGACCTTCGACTTGAACCATTGACGGTTGGCGTCGGTCAGCGAGACCGCCGCGATCGGCAACCCGAATAATTGCGCGGCCATGCGTGTGATGCGATCGAACGCTTCGCTGGGCGGGCTGTCGAGCAGCTCCAGACGACGCAGGGCATCGAGACGGGCAGTCTCGTACTGAGGCGACGCACAGTGCGGTTGAAAGAGCGGAGGATTCATGAAAAGACGACGCGCCGTTGCGCGTAAATATGACGAATATGACGGACAGAATCTATTGTTGCTAATAAAAAACTTAAGGTCAATCATTATTTTCAAGCGAATCGTTGTATTCGTCATTTTTAGTTGCTTCGTGTAAAATAAAAGCAGCAAATCACATGAACGATGTCATGAAAACACATGAATTTAACGATCCGATACTGACTACCCGCGAAGCAGCGCAGTTGCTTGGTGTTGCTGTCAGTACGGCCCAGGTATGGATGGAGAGCGGTGATTTGCCGGCCTGGAAGACACCTGGCGGCCATCGTCGTGTGCGCTACAGCGCCGTGATGCGCCTGGTGCGCGAGCGAGTCGCATTAAAAGAAGCCGATAAGGCGACAAGTACCCCAGTGGCTGCGGAGTTCCTGCCGGCTTCGGCGCCGGATTACCCGGTCCCGACCAATGAGGCACAGCGGCTGGCAGCGCTCGCTCACAGCGGCCTGATGGATTCGGAAGATGACGTGGCCTTCGATCGCCTGACCTGGCTTGCCGGCCACGCCACGGGCTGCCCCATGTCCCTGATCACCTTGTTGTCAGCAGAGCGCCAGTGGTGCAAATCGCGCGTCGGAATGGAAAACCGCGAGACCACGCGTTCATTGGCCTTCTGCAGTCACGCGCTGATGCAGGACGAGCCTTTCGTGGTCGAGGATGCCAGTGCCGATCCGCGCTTTGCCGACAACCCGATGGTCACCGGCGCGCCGTTCATCCGTTTTTATGCCGGCTACCCGGTACGCACCGCCGACGGGCTCGCGCTGGGCTCGCTGTGCGTGCTCGATACCGAGCCGCGCCGCCTGCGCGAGCGCGAGATGCGCGCACTGCGCGAACTGGCCGTGCTCGCGTCGGACGAAGTGCAGCGCCGCGCATAGCCTGCATCAGCCCGGCTTGCCCGGCGCCTGCTGCTGCTGCTTGACGAAGGCGATGACGGTATTGCGGATCGTCTTGAGCACGGTGTCGGCCTTGAACGGCTTGACGATGAAGCCGTGCACGCCACGCCCCAGCGCGCTCTGGACTGCGGCGGCGTCGAGCGTGCCCGACACCAGAAACACGAGCGTCTTGGGCAGCGTCGCGCGCAGCTGCTCGACCACGTCGCTGCCGTCCTCAACCTGTTCGCGCGCGATGCAGATCACGTGCGGGTGGTGCTTGACTGCCAGCGCCAACCCCAGCGCGCTGGTGTGCGTGGCGCCGACCACGTTGTAGCTGCCGTCGGCCAGCACGGTGCCGAGCGTCGAGCGCGAGACGGCGTTTGCATCCACGATGACCGCTTTGAGCATAGCTTCACATTCCTTGTCAGTGCGCTGAATAAATCAGCCTTCGTACGCCAGTGTTTTCCATGTCACGCCCAGGCGCACGTCCAGTTTCAGCGACACCAGACAGCGTGACATCTCCAGTATCTCACGCTCGGCGCGCAATCTCTCGCCAAGTGGCGTCTTGAGGATGCCGGCGCCGGCCATCACGGCCTCGAGATTGCCGTACGCACCCAGCAGGCGCGCCGCCGTTTTCATGCCGACCTTCGACACGCCCGGCACGCCATCGGTCGGGTCGCCCATCAGCGCCAGCAGGTCGTGCAACTGCTCGGGCGCCACGCCAAAGCGTGCACGGACCCAGGCGTCGTCGTGCCACTCGTTCTTGAAATGATCCCACACCAGCGCGCCGTGTGCGATCAAAGGATGCAGGTCCTTGTCGGTGGTGGCCACGACCGCCGTGCCGCGGCCTTCGGACAGCCAGCGCATCACGCCGGTAGCGATCACATCGTCGGCTTCGACCTCGGGCACCATCAGCACATGCAGGCCCGCCGCGCGCAGGCGGTCGTGAAATTCGGGCAGCGCCGCGCGCAGTTCGGACGGCATTGCCGCCCTGCCCTCGCGGTAGCGCGGATACAGCGCATGGCGCCAGGTGGGGCCGCCATAATCAAAAGCAGCCAGCACGTGGGTCGGCGCATGCGCCTCGAGCACGTTACGAAACGACGAGAACGCATGGCGCAGCGCGATGCTGGCCTTCAGGTCGGAATCGGGCTCGGGGCTGGCTTCGTAGACGCGGCGCACGATGTTCAGGCCGTCGATCGCGAGCAGCTTTCCCGGAGTAGACATGTGATGTGGGCATGAAGAGACGTGGAAGGCGCCCATCATAAACCGGTTGCACGGTCGCGGGAAGATGCGCGACCGTGGTGGGGACTGGCCTTACTTCGCGTACGCGTACTCGCCACCGCGCTCGAGCGCGCGGCGGTACGCCGGCCGCGCATGGATGCGGGCCAGGAAATCGGTCAGGTTCGGGTACTTGGCATCGAGCCCGCCGCGCGAGGCAGCTGCCTCGAGCGGGAAGCTCAGCTGGATGTCGGCGGCGCTGAACTCTTCACCGGCAAACCACGGGTGTTTGCCCAGTTCAGCTTCGAGATAAGACAGTTGCAGCGCGATCTGCGGCAGCACGAAGGTGCCCTTGACCTTCTGCGCAATGCCGCGCGCGATCGGCTTGGCAAAGAAGGGCATCGGCGTGCTTTCGATCTTGTCGAACACGAGCTTGAGCAGCAGCGGCGACATCATCGAGCCTTCGGCAAAGTGCAGAAAGTGCGTGTAGCGCAGGCGCGCCGGCGTGCGGGCGGCGGGCACCAGGCGTGGCGCATGCGTGTCGGAGGCGCGCGCGGTCAGGTACTCGACAATGGCGCCCGACTCGGCCACCACGAGGTCGCCATCGGTGATCACGGGCGATTTGCCCAGCGGGTGCACGGCCTTCAGTTCGGGCGGGGCCAGCATTGTCTTGGGATCGCGCTCGTAGCGCTTGATCTCGTACTCGAGTCCGAGTTCTTCGAGCAGCCAGAGGATGCGCTGCGAGCGCGAATTGTTCAGGTGGTGGACGACGATCATGGCGTGGACAGGAAAGTGGAGATGGCGGCCAGCTTAGCACCGTTGGCCACGCACCTGCAGCCCGCTAGCGCTAGCGCTGGTGCAGCTTGATGACGCGGTGCTTGCCCGCGCCCTGCGGTGCCGGCGCCGCGGCTTTCGGGGCGCAGCTGCCGCAGCTGCCGCCACCGCAGGCGCCGCCGCTGCTGGTACGCAGCCAGCGCGCCAGCGCCGACTGGCGGCCGTCCCTTGTCAGCAGCAGCACCGCGCGTGCTCGCAGCGGGGCCGGCAGGTACTTCGCGCCCAGGTACAGCGCGGCGACGGTAACGATGACGATGACGGTCAGTTCTTGCATGGTTAGGCTCCGGTGAAGGCCAGCGTGACGCGATAGACGATGAACGCCGCCACGTAGGCCAGCGCGAACATGTAGCCGGCCATGATCCAGGCATATTTGCGGCTGCCCGTTTCGCGCGCCACGGTGGCGAGCGTCGGCAGACAGTGCGGCGCATAGACATACCAGGCCAGCAGCGACAGGCCGGTGGCCAGCGACCACGACTGGGCGATCAGCGGTGCCAGCGTATTGCCGACTTCATCGCCGCCCGACAGCGCGTACACGGTGCCCAGCGCGCCGACCGCCACTTCACGCGCGGCCATGCCCGGCACCAGCGCGATGGCGATCTGCCAGTTGAAGCCGATCGGAGCCAGCACGACTTCGAGTGCGCGGCCGATCATGCCCGCCACGCTGTAATAGATCGGCGGATGGGTCGCGCCTTCCGGTGCGCCGGGGAAGCTGGAGAACAGCCAGAGCAGGATCATCATGGCCAGGATCAGGGTACCGACGCGCATCAGGAAGATCTTGGCGCGTTCGAGCAGGCCCGAGGCCAGGCCGCGCGGATGCGGCCAGTGATAGGCCGGCAGTTCGAGCATGAGCGCGTGCTGCTTGTAGCCGTTGCGGCGCTTCATGAACCAGGCCACGGCCATCGCCGACAGAATGCCGGCCAGGTACAGCACGAACAGCACGATGCCCTGCAGGTTCATGAAGCCGCCCACGACGCGGTCGGGAATGAACGCGGCGATCAGGAGCGCATACACCGGCAGGCGCGCCGAACACGTCATCAATGGCGCAATCATGATCGTGACCAGGCGGTCGCGCGGATTCTGGATCGTGCGCGCAGCCATCACGCCCGGAATCGCGCAGGCAAACGACGACAACAGCGGCAGGAACGAGCGGCCCGACAGGCCCACGCTGCCCATGATGCGGTCGAGCAGGAACGCCGCGCGCGGCAGGTAGCCGACGTCCTCTAACAACAGGATGAAGAAGAACAGGATCAGAATCTGCGGCAGGAACACGAGCACGCTGCCCACGCCGGCGATGATGCCGTCGACGATGAGACTGTGCAGCATGCCCTCGCCGATCCACGAGCCGACCATCTGGCCAAAGGCGCCCATGCCCGCCTCGATCAGTTCGATCGGTGCATCGCCCCAGCTGAACACGGCCTGGAAAATCACGAACATCAAGAGCGCCAGGATGATCGGACCGGCGACCGGGTGCAGCACGACGCCGTCGATCTTTTCGCTCAGGTTGCCGGTGTCCTTCGCCGACGAGACGGCAGCGGCCAGGATGCGGCGCACTTCGCGCTGCGTGTCTTCGACCGACACTTCGTCGATCGCCGACAGCGGTTTGGGCGTTACCGGCACGCCGAACGGCATTGCGTCGAGCTGGGCCAGCAAGGCCTTCTCGCCGCCGGACTGAATCGCAACCGTCTCGACGACCGGCATGCCCAGCTCTTGCGAGAGCTTGGCCGTGTCGATCTCGATGCCGCGCTTTTTGGCCACATCGACCATGTTCAGCGCCAGCACCATCGGCAGGCCCAGACGGCGCAGCTCGAGCACCAGGCGCAGGTTCAGGCGCAGGTTGGTGGCGTTGACGACGCACAGGATGGCGTCGGGCGGGACTTCACCGGCGCGCAGGCCGGCGACCACGTCGCGCGTGATGCCTTCGTCGGGCGTCTGCGCATTCAGGCTGTAGGCGCCCGGCAGGTCGAGCACGCGAAACGCGCGCCCGGCGGGCGACGTGAAGCTGCCCTCCTTGCGTTCGATCGTGACGCCGGCGTAGTTGGCGACTTTCTGGCGCGCGCCGGTCAGGCGGTTGAAGAGCGCGGTCTTGCCGCAGTTGGGGTTGCCCAGCAGTGCAACCAGCGGCGTGCGTGACGCGACTTGCGATTCCATGACTCCCATGCGACTAGTCCGCCTGGATCGAGACGAGAGCAGCTTCGAAGCGGCGCAGCGCAAAGGTGGATTCACCGACCTTGACGGCCAGCGGACCGCCCATCACGCGCTTGAGCACGCGAATGCGCTCGCCCGGCACGAAGCCCAGCTCCATCAGGCGGCGCTGGACGTCGATGCCGCCCTCCTGCGCACCGGACGCAAGATGGACAACGGTGGCGCTCTGGCCCGTCTTGAGCGAGTCGAGGGTTGGCAATGCGGCGTGGGTCATGGCGGCTTCCGAAAAATTGTTGCGCGTATGAGACAGCGACTGGAACGATCCCGGTATCATAAACCTAAATAGGAATTATTTCTATTTGCAGCTTGTCATTGCCAGACGGTCAAGTCCAAAAAAAGTGCATTTGAACCGAAAATTTCGCTTGCGTTCACGGTCGAGTTTACAGAAAATAGCAACGCAAATGAGAATGATTCGCATTTTATAGACTAAACTGCAATGGTTGTTTCAAAAGGGTTGCTCCAATGATCGTCTGTGTCTGCAATAACATCTCCGACCGTGAAATCCGCCAGGCTGCTGAACTGGGCATCTCGTCGATCGCCGAACTGCGCAAGGAACTGGGCGTGGGCACCATGTGCGGCACCTGCGTCAGCTATGCACGCGAAGTGCTGCACGAGCACATCGACAGCAAGACCACCGTCACCGAAGTGCGCCGCTTGCCACAGGCTGCCTGAGCCTTCTTCGATTTTCCGGTAGCGCTGGCCTCGCAATCTGTGCGGGGCTTTTTTTCGTCGGTGGCAACGGTGTAACCGGGTAGTGAGAACCGTTCGCACAGTGAACTGAGAACGGTTGCTATTACGCGCAGAAATGGCACATTTCGCGTTATTTAATGCGCTTTTTTACCCATTTTCGCGCAATTTCTAGCGTTTTAATGGCTCTCTGTTTGCTATCATGGAGGTCATTCAACACATTACCGAGGGCACCCCATGAAAGGCGATCCAAACGTCATCCGTCTGCTGAACGCACAGCTGACCAACGAGCTGACCGCGATCAACCAGTACTTCCTGCACGCGCGCATGTATCGCCACTGGGGCCTGGACAAGCTGGCGAAGAAGGAATACGACGAATCGATCGGCGAAATGAAGCACGCCGACAAGCTAATCGAACGCATCCTGATGCTCGACGCGCTGCCAAACCTGCAGGCGCTGCACAAGCTGATGATCGGTGAGTCGACGCAGGAAACGCTCGAATGCGACCTGAAACTCGAACGTGCCGCGCACGTGACGGTCAAGGAAGGCATCGGCGCCTGCGAAGCGGCGGCCGATTACGTGTCGCGCGACCTGCTGTTGATGATTCTCGAAGACACCGAAGAGCACATCGAGTGGTTGGAGACGCAGCTGGACCTGATCGTCAAGATCGGCATCCAGAACTACCTGCAGACCCAGATCGGCGAGTAAGCTTTGCCGGCCGGACTCCCGCCCGGGAGTCCGGCGCTTCAGGCACTAGCGCACCCTCAGCGCCAGCGCGTCATCCACTTGTCGTAAAACCCCATATCCCTTGGCACCGCACCCGGTATCGCGCAGATCGCACCGGCGAATTCGTTCGCGCGCGCGAGCGTGACGTCCAGCGACCAGCCGCGCGCCGTACCGAGCAGGAAAATGGCCGAGAAGGCGTCGCCCGCCCCCACCGTGTCGATGACGAACGGCGGCGCCGGCGTCTCGTGGTTCTTGAGCGCGCTGCCATCGCTGCCGAAGTACACCGAGCCGCGGTGGCCCAGCGTGACGATCAGCGCGTCGAGCGAAAACATCGTCAGCAAGGCCTGGCATGATGCGCGCACTTCGTCGGCCGACAGCGCCGGGGCGTCGGCTTGGATCTGGCAATACCAGCCGAATAGCGCCTGCAATTCTTCTTCATTGACCTTGACGATGTTGGCCGCGTCCAGCGAGCGGGCCACGCCGCGTTCGTCGTACTGGCCGTCGCGCAGGTTCAGGTCGAGAAAGCGTGGCGCGCTGCTGGCCGCCAGCACTGCCGTCAGAGCGGCGCGCGACTGCAGGTTGCGCTGGGCCAGCATACCGAAATAGACCATGGCCGGCTGCACGCCCGCCAGCGCAGCGCCGGCCGTGGCGGCATCGATGAAATCGTAGGCCTGGTGCGGCAGGATCGTGAAGCGGTGGCCGCGCGGGCCGCGCTCGACCAGCACGCGGCCGGTTTCTTCGATCGGATCGACCTGCAGCCCGGCGTCGCTCATGGCGAAGCGTTCGAACTCGGCGCGCACCAGCTGGCCGCTGCGGTCGTTACCGATGCGCGTGATTGCCAGGCACGGCGCCATGAAGGCGGACAGGTGGCGCGCCACATTGAACGGCGCACCGCCGACGATCTGCTCGTTGTTGAAGTCGTCGACGAGCGCTTCGCCGAAGATGACCGTCGTGGACAGGTTGTTGTCCATCATGCGGCGACGACAGGCACGGTGTCCTTGAACGACTGGCGTTCGGACAGTTTGTCGAACAGGCGCGCCAGGTTGGGGTAGTCACCGCGCCAGTCGATCTCGGGGAAGCGGAACGCGAGCCAGCCCAGCGCGCAGCCCACGGCGACGTCGGCCAGCGTGTACTGGTTGCTGCGGCAGAAGGCGCCCTCGCCCAGGCGCTCGGACATCACGCGCAGGCCGGTAGTCACCTTGCCCATCTGGCGGGCGATCCACTCGGGACTTTGCTGCGCTTCGGGGCGCAGCGTTTTTTCAAGGCGCACCAGCACGGCCGCATCGAGCACGCCATCGGCGAGCGCTTCCCAGACCTTGACCTCGGCCCGTTCGCGCCCGTTCGGCGGCAGCAGCTTGCACACCGGGGTGAGCGTGTCGAGGTATTCGACGATCACGCGCGAATCGTACAGGGCACTGCCGTCATCCATCAGCAGGCATGGCACCTTGCCCAGCGGGTTGGTCTGCGCGATGGTGGTGTCGGCCGACCAGACGTTTTCGAGGATGAAGGCGCAGTCGAGCTTTTTCTCGGCCAGCACGACGCGCACCTTGCGCACGTAGGGGCTGGCAACGGAACCGATGAGTTTCATGGATGTACGCAAGTGGAAATTGGACTTCAGTATAGCATCGGCCCCAGCCGCAAAACCTGCACCGGCGCCGCTACGGTGCGCTGCAACATCGCAGCATCGGCAAGGGGTGGACGGCCGGCCAGTGGTAAAATCCGCGTTTTTGACCGACACGCCAGCCATGACCTCTACTGCTCTGTCGCCGACCCTGTCGGCCCTGTCCCCGCTCGATGGCCGTTACGCCACCAAAACCGACAAGCTGCGTCCCATCCTGTCGGAAACGGGTTTCATGCACCACCGCGTGAAGGTGGAAATCGCGTGGCTGCAGGCGCTGTCGCAGGCAGGCTTCGCCGAGATCAAGCCATTCTCGAGCGAAGCGATCGCTCACCTGGACGGCATGGCGGCCAACTTCGGCGAGAAGGACGCGGCCCGCATCAAGGAAATCGAAGCGGTCACCAACCATGACGTCAAGGCGGTCGAGTACTGGCTCAAGGAGCAGGTCAAGGACGTGCCGGAACTGGTCGCGGCCAGCGAATTCATCCACTTCGCCTGCACCTCGGAAGACATCAACAACACATCGCACGGCATGATGCTCAAAGCGGCGCGCGATGGCGTGATGCTGCCGGCGCTGCAGGCGATCATCGCCAAGCTGACCGAGATCGCGCATACCAATGCGGCGCTGCCGATGCTGTCGCGCACCCACGGCCAGACGGCCAGCCCGACCACGCTGGGCAAGGAGATGGCCAACGTCGTCGCCCGCCTGCAGCGCGCCATGAAGCGCATCGCTGACGTCGAAATCCTGGGCAAGATGAATGGCGCGGTCGGCAATTACAACGCGCACCTGTCGGCCTATCCGGGCTTCGACTGGCCGGCGTTCTCGAAGGACGTCATCGAGACGCGCCTGGGCTTGACCTTCAACCCGTACACGATCCAGATCGAACCGCACGACTACATGGCCGAGATGTTCGACGCGTTTTCGCGCGCCAACACGATCCTGCTCGACCTGAACCGCGACATCTGGACCTACGTTTCGCTGGGCTACTTCAAGCAGAAGCTGAAGGCCGGCGAAATCGGCTCGTCGACCATGCCGCACAAGGTCAACCCGATCGACTTCGAAAACTCGGAAGGCAACCTGGGCCTGGCCAACGCGCTGCTGCGCCACATGGCCGACAAGCTGCCAGTCTCGCGCATGCAGCGTGACCTGACCGATTCGACGGTGCTGCGCAATATCGGCGTGGGCTTCGGCTACACGCTGCTGGCCTACGACAGCTGCCTGCGTGGCCTGAACAAGCTGGAAGTGAACGCAGCGCGCCTCGAGCAGGACCTGGACGCGAACTGGGAAGTGCTGGCCGAGCCGGTGCAGACCGTGATGCGCCGCTACGGCATCGAGAACCCGTACGAGCAGCTCAAGGAACTCACGCGCGGCAAGGGCATCACCCGCGACGCACTGCGTGAATTCATCGGAACGCTGGCCGTGCCGCAGGAAGCGAAAGACCTGATGCTGGCAATGACGCCGGCAAACTACATCGGACTGGCCGCCAAGCTGGCGGCAGAGATCTGATGTTGCGCACGATGCCGCCACACGGCGGCATCGTGCATGCATCTGCATTCATGATGCGCCGGCCCCGGCGCGTCAGTAATCCCACCTGACCTTCGCTCCCACACGCCGCTCGAACTCTGCCCAATACGTGGTCGAGCCGAACTCCGCGTGCCCGCCATTCAGGTTCTCGCCATACACCGACAAGGCCACGCCCGGCCGCAAGCGCCAGCCGAAGCGCGCATCGAGCGCCGTCGACGACGCAATGCGCGACGCCGGCATCTCGCCGGTCCGGCGCAGCGTGACGTCGATCTCGCGCGCATCGTCGATGTTGTAGTGCGACCGCAGTTGCAGCGTATGGGACGGGTCGCGCCGCGCCGCGGCCACGCCCATCACGTCGTTGCCGCCGGGTTTGAGGGCCAGGCGCTGGTGCAGCGCCGTCCAGCCGGCCGACAGGCGCCAGCGCGGCAGTGCCTGCCAATTGCCCCAGGTTTCGATGCCGCTGGCGCTGCCCTTGAGCAGACTGGCAAATTCGACGTAACTGAAGGTGGGGTCGATCTGCTGCCCCCTCAGATGGTCGTAATCGTGGTGGTACAGCACGACCGTGTACGACAGGCCCGCCGCCGGCTGGCCGCGGTAGCCCAGTTCGAGCACGCGCGCCACTTCACTGCGCACGTGCGGCCCGCCGCGCAGGATGAACGGCGCCTGGCCGGGCACCCAGGCATCGACGTCCAGCCGCGCGGGCGAGCGCACCGTGCGCGCGGCCGATGCCCACAGCGCTTGCTGGGGCGAGAGGCGCCACGACAGGCGCGCGCTCGGCAGCCATTCGATGCCGGTGTAATGGTTGTATTCGACGCGCCCGCCCAGCGTCAGGCGCCAGTCGTCGTTCAGCAGGATGTCGTCCTGCACGAACACGCTACCCCAGCGCAGCAGTTTGCGCGCCGGCAGGAACGCGACCCAGGGGCTATTGGTGACGCGGTCACGCGTGCTGCGGTAGTTGGCGCCCCACATCAGGTCATGGCGGCCTTTGGTGGCCAGCGTGTGCTGGAACTGCACGTCTGCGGTCGTGAGGCGCTCGGCGAATAGTGGCGGCGCCTCGCGCACGGTGTGATCGAGAAAGGCTTGCAGCGATACGCTGGCGCCCGCGTCAAGTGTGCGCTGCCAGCGCGCCAGCAGGTTGGCGCCATCCGAGCGCACGCGGCCAAATGTGGATGGGCCGAACGGCGTGGCCAGTTCGCCCGGCGCCGGCTGATCGAGGCGCCCGCGATTGAGATTGCCCACGACCGAGAAGGCATCGTCGCCCTGCTCCCAGTCGGCGCGCACGCCCACCAGCGCGCGCCGGTAGCCGTCGTCGATGCGCCCGTCCCCAATGCGCTCGCTGTCGCTGCGCCGCGTGACCTTGCCATACGCGCGCCAGGCCACGCCGCCATCGCTGGTGCCGCCCTGGCGAAACGCGGCGCCGGCCGCGCCGTCGCTGGCGCCATGCAGCGCCACCATGCCGCCCTGCGTATCGAAGGCCGAACGCGTGCTGATATTGATGACGCCACTGACGGCGTTCAGGCCCCACATCACGCCACCCGGCCCGCTGACCACCTCGATGCGCGCGATATCTTCGAGCAGCACGTCCTGCGCATCCCAGAACACGCCCGCAAACAGCGGCGTATACACCGAGCGGCCATCGATCAGCACCAGGATCTTGTTGGACAGGACGCTTGGCCCACTGTTCATGCCGCGCGCGCTGATCGAGTAGGCATAGCCATTGATGCGCGCCACGTGCAGATTGGGCGCAAGACGCAATACCTCGGGCAGCGAATCGGCGCCGGAGCTGCGGATGTCGTCGGCAGTGATGACGAACACCGCCGCCGATGCGTCCTGCAGGCGCTCGGGCCGCTTCGAGACCGACGTCACCTGGATATTGGCCAGTTCCTCGATCGACAGGTCGGCCAGATCGGCCAGATCGACAGGATTGGCCTGGCCATGGGCGAACGCCAGGACAGGCGCGGCGCAAACAAGAGCAACCCAGACAGCAGCGACACGCGCTCTGGCGGCAAACGGCATGCAGGGTATGAATGCGCTCATAACCAGATATTACATTCGGCAGAACGTGGTGGTGTATCTTTTGCAATCCGGTGTGGCTTGTTGGGCATGTAAAACCGTGTCAACACCACGACGGCCTTTTTTGCTATAGTGAGTTAGTTCTAGCCCGTACTAATTACTTATAAGAAAAATGCGTCGCTATTCGATTCCTGCAATCGTGCTGCACTGGCTGATGGCCATCGCGATCATCGGTACTTTTACCCTTGGCCTCGTCATGACCGACATCCAGGGCATCAGCATGGCCAAGCTGCGCTACACGAGCTGGCACAAGTGGGCCGGCGTGACGATCCTGGCACTGGCCGCGCTACGCCTTTTATGGCGCCTGTTCAACAAGCCACCTGCGTATCCTGCCGGGTTGCCGCGCTGGCAGCATGGCGCCGCCCACGGCCTGCATCTGGCGCTGTACGTGCTGATGTTCGCCGTGCCGCTATCCGGCTATTTCTTCAGCCTGGCGGCCGGCTATCCGGTCGTCTATTTCAGCAAGTTCCCGCTGCCGGTGCTGATCGGCCCCGACCCGGTGCTGCGCGAGACGCTGCGCGGCCTGCATTACTGGCTCAATATGCTGCTGGCGGCCCTTGTTGCCTTGCACGTACTTGCCGCGCTCAAGCACCTGCTCATCGACCGTGACGGCATCATGAAGCGCATGCTTCCCATCCCTACCCCGAAGGAAAAACCATGAATTCCATCAAGGCCCTGCTGCTGGCCAGCCTGGTTGCCGGCAGCGTCGCTGCCGTGCAGGCCGCGCCACTCAAGACCGACCTGGCAGCCAGCGGTGTTTCGGCTGTCTTCAAGCAGATGAACGTGCCGGTGGAAGCACCGTTTCGCACGTTCGCGGCGCAGATCGATTACGACGCCGCCAAGCCGGCGGCGGCCAGCGCCAGCGTCGAGATCACGACGGCCAGCTTCGATATCGGCGACGCCATGTATAACAAGGAAGTGGCCAAGAAGGAATGGTTCAATTCGGCGCAATTTCCTAAGGCTACTTTCGTCTCGACCAGCATCGCAGCGGCCGGTGCCGGCAAGCTGACGGTGTCGGGCAAGCTGACCCTGAAAGGCAAGAGCGCCAATGTCACGTTCCCGCTGACGGTCAAGGCGGCTGGTGCAAAAACCGTGTTCGAAGGCCAGTTGCCAATCAAGCGTCTGGCGTTCAATATCGGCGAAGGCGAGTGGAAAGACACGAGCATGGTCGCCGATGAAGTTGTCATCAAGTTTCGCGTTACCGCAGCACCAGCTACCCCAGCAAAATAAACTGTTTCACCACCACGTAGGGTGGACGGGTTCCCCGTCCACGCGTTCAACGAAGCTTGCTCAGTTTGAACGCGTGGGCGGCATAGCCGCCCACCCTACGGCTGCACGACAAATCTCTCTATCAACTTTTTTACAGGAATCGCACCCATGAACATCAAGCACCTGATCGCAGCCGCTGCCGCCTTTGCCGCCACGTCGGCCTTCGCCGCGCCAGTCACGTACGACATCGAGCCGAACCACACCTACCCGAGCTTCGAAGCTGACCACATGGGTCTGTCGGTATGGCGCGGCAAGTTCAACAAGTCGAGCGGCAGCGTCACCATCGACCGCGAAGCCAAGACCGGCTCGCTGGACATCACCGTCGACATCAACAGCATCGATTTCGGCCACGAAAAGATGAACGAGCACGCGAAAAAGCCGGACATCTTCGATGCTGCCAAGTACCCGACCGCGACCTTCAAGTCGAAGGCGATCAAGTTCACGGGCGACGTGCCGACCTCGGTCGACGGCGAACTGACCCTGCACGGCGTGACCAAGCCACTGACCCTGCAGATCAACAAGTTCAAGTGCATCATGCACCCGATGCTCAAGAAAGAAGCATGCGGCGCGGACGTGACCGGCACCTTCAAGCGCGACGACTTCGGCATCAGCTTCGGCCTGCCGAACTTCTCGCCGGAAGTGAAGCTGGCAATCCAGGTTGAAGCAGTGAAAAAGTAATCTGGTTCGACCATGAAAAATCCCCGCCGGTTCGCACCGGCGGGGATTTTTTTGATCAGCGCACTGACGAATCAGTGCAGCTCAGTGCTGCTCAGTGCACCTCAGTGCCGATTAGCGGCCATCACGGTCGAAGTCGCCCGGGATCGCGCGCTCGACACGGTGCCAGCCGGCGCGGGTGGCCGACTTGGCCTGGTCCCAGCTCAGACGCGAATTGCCTTTCGAGCGGTCCCATTCGGTCGACAGACGACCTTCGTTGGCATCGTAGCCACCGTCGTACTTGTCGTAGTTGTTGTAGCCCAGTGCGTAGGCTGGCTCGTAGTCGTCGTAGGTGTAGCCTGGCGTGTAGTAAGGCTGGGTCTGGTACTCATTGCGCCAGTAGTCATTCTCGGCCTTTGGATTGACCACATGGCCCACGCCCTTGCCTGCTGCGCCGCCGACCATGCCGCCGATCGCCGCGCCTGCCGCCACGCCCAGTGGGCCGGCTGCTGCACCGATCACCGCGCCAACCGTCGCGCCGCCGCCAGCACCGACGCCTTGCGCCAGGTTATGGTCGCTCAGTTCGTCGGTCGCTTTTGGATTGACCACTTCGCCCGCGCCACGGCCAGCTGCACCGCCTGCCAGGCCGCCGACGACAGCGCCTGCTGCCATGCCGATCGGACCGCCAACAGCGCCGACCAGTGCGCCTGCTGCTGCGCCCGAACCTGCGCCCACGCCCTTGGCCAGATGGTGCTCGGACAGGTCGTCGTTGGCTTTTGGATTGACCACTTCAGCTGCGCCCTGGCCAGCGATGCCGCCAGCGATGCCGCCGACAACCGCGCCTGCTGCCATGCCGATCGGACCAGCAACGGTGCCGACGGTCGCGCCCAGTGCCGCGCCGCCTGCCACGCCCAGGCCAGCGCCCAGCACGTGCGAACCACCCTGTTCGGTCCACGATTTGTGGATGTGCGCTGCATCTTCATCCGAACGTGCATTCACGCCCAGCAGGATGCCGCCGCCCTTGATGCCTTCTTCATAGTGCTGTGCGCGTTCTTCCGGGATGCCGGCACCGATCAGCGCGCCGATCAGGCCACCGGTGATACCACCCGCGCCAGCACCGGCCAGCGCCGCTGCCAGAGGACCGGCGACGACCAGGCCCAGGCCTGGCAGCACCAGCGTGGTGCCCACTGCTGCGATACCGGCCAGCACGGCGCCGATGGTGCCGCCGATACCGGCGCCAATGCCCGCGCCTTCAGCCGCCTTGGTGCCCAGTTCGGTGTCGGTGTCGGCGAAGTGGGTCTGACGGGTGGAGTCGGACATCATCAGGTTGACGTCATCGCGGTTGTAGCCGCGCTCGGACACGGTGCCATACGCACGCTCGGCGCTGGCACGGTCAGGGAACAGGCCAGTGACCATGCGCTGGTTATCCGTGGTGCGGGTGGTATCGAAGCTGCTCATGATGAATCCTTTGCTGGTTGGTTTCGGCAGCCGGCTACGGATGAGCTGTTGCTGCCAAGGACCTTCACCATAGGCCCCGTCTTCGCATGGCTCTGTTCGATGACGCACGTTCGGATGACTGACAGCATCTTGCCGCAAAGAATTTTCACGACGATGCAAATTCGTCATCGAAGGTACGCTGCCGCACCGACCCGCGTTTGTAGCGTCTTTAGACTTTTTCACATGGTCACGGCATTCGTTGGGCCTGGGGGAAATATCTTATCAATTGAGGAGGAAGCACCATGTTATTCATTATCTGGATCGTCGTTGGCGGTATTCTGGGTTGGCTGGCCAGCATGGTCATGAAAACCGATGCCGAGCAAGGCATCATCCTGAACGTTGTGGTCGGTATCATCGGCGCCTTCCTGGGCGGCTGGTTGCTGTCGCCACTGTTCGGTACCGGCACTATCAATTCCGACGACTTCAGTGTTGCTTCGCTCCTGGTGTCGTTCCTGGGTGCAGTCATCCTGCTGGCTATCGTGAATCTGCTGCGTCGCGGTCGCGTTCGCTAATATGGTGGTTCGCCACCCATAAAAAACCAACGCCCTGTGCGTTGGTTTTTTTTCCTCTGCGATTTTACTGATGAGCTCAAAAAAGTTCTGGACACTGTTGCTGACAGTGGCCGCCACCCTCGTTCTGGGGGTGCTCGCATTGAATTTCATGCCGGGCGAAAAACAGATCGAACGCCAGCTGACACGGCAATACGATACGGCCGATCCGCAGTTCCGTCGCTCGCTCGGCGTCTTGCTGGGGCCACCCATCATCGAAGGCAACCAGGTCGAGGCGCTGCTCAATGGCGACCAGATCTTCCCGGCGATGCTCGAGGCCATTCGCGGGGCGAAAAAAACGATCACGCTGGAAACCTATATCTACTGGTCGGAATCGATCGGTACCGAGTTTTCCGAGGCCCTGGCCGAGCGCGCACGCGCCGGCGTGAAGGTGCACGTGATGCTCGACTTCATGGGCAGCATGAAGATGGACAATGCCCAGGTCGACAAGATGAAAGCGGCCGGCGTGCAGGTGCAGCGCTATCACAAGCCGGTCTGGTGGAAGCTGGCGCGCATGAACAACCGCACCCACCGCAAGCTGCTGATCATCGACGGCACGGTCGGCTTCACGGGCGGCGTGGGCATTGCCGACCAATGGCGCGGCAACGCGCAGGACGAAGACCACTGGCGCGACAGCCACTTCCGCGTCGAAGGCCCGGTCGTCGGGCAGATGCAGGCCGTATTCAACGACAACTGGACCAAGGCCACGGGCGTCGTGCTCGATGGCCCGGCGTACTTCCCGCCGCTCCAGCCGAAAGGCACGATGCCGGCGCAGATGTTCTCCAGCTCGCCCACTGGCGGCAGCGAGAGCATGCACCTGATGTACCTGATGGCGATCACGTCGGCGCGCGAGACGATCGATCTGTCGGCCTCGTACTTCGTGCCGGATGAACTGACGGTGCGTACGCTGATCGCCGCCGCCAAACGCGGCGTGAAGGTACGCCTGATCACGCCGGGCCACATCATCGATTCGGATCTGGTGCGGGCGGCCTCGCGCGACCGCTGGCCCGAACTGCTGGCGGCGGGTGTGCAGATCTCGGAATACCAGCCGACGATGTACCACGTCAAAACGCTGATCGTCGACAAGCTGCTGGTATCGGTGGGGTCGACCAACTTCGACAACCGCTCGTTCAGTATCAATGACGAGGCGAACCTGAACGTGCTCGATGCCGGGTTTGCGACGCAGATGACGGACGTCTTTGACGCCGACTGGAAGCTGGCCAAGCCGGTAACGCCGCAGGCCCTCGCCAAGCGGCCATGGTGGGAACACGTGAGCACGTGGTTCGCGTCGTTGTTCGAGGCGCAGTTGTAAGCGCCGTTGCAGGCATCGTTGCAAAGAAGCCCGCGCCGGGACAGGCGCGGGCTTTTTCATTGGCGTGGCTGAAATACAGGTTGACGATCCGATAGCGGATTAACCATACTCACGAACACTCCCCGGAGTCCGTCATTCCCCTTCCCAACCAGACCAAAGCGCATGAAAAAGACCCTTCTCTCGCTCGCCATCCTGACCAGCTTCGCCGCCCAAGCGGACGAAGGCATGTGGATGCCGCAACAGCTGCCACAAGTAGCCAAGCAACTGAAAGCCGCCGGCCTCAAGCTGGATCCGGCAAATCTGACCAAGCTGACTGAATTCCCGATGGGCGCGATCGTGAGCCTGGGCGGCTGCTCGGCGTCGTTCGTCTCGCCGCAAGGTCTGGTCGTGACCAACCACCACTGCGTCTACAACAGCATCGCCGTCAACTCGACGCCAGAGCGCGACCTGCTGGCCAACGGCTTCCTGGCCAAGACCATGGCCGACGAGCTGCCAGCATCGCCCGGCAGCCGCGTGTACGTCACCGACGAAGTGGCCAATGTCAGCGCCCAGGTCATCACCCCTGAGGTCGCCAAGCTGACCGGCAAGGCCCGCATCGACGCCATCGAAAAGAACCAGAAAACCCTGGTGGCGGCCTGCGAAAAAGATGCCGGTTACCGCTGCACCGTGGCCAGCTTTTACGGCGGCCTGGAATTCTATCGCCTGAAACAGCTCGAAATCCGCGACGTGCGCCTGGTGCACGCACCGGCGTCGGGCGTCGGCAAATTCGGCGGCGACACCGACAACTGGATGTGGCCACGCCACACGGGCGACTACGGTTTCTACCGCGCGTATGTCAGCAAGGATGGCAAGTCGGCCGAGTTCTCGAAGGACAACGTGCCGTACCAGCCGAAGCACATCATCAAGATCGCGAAAGACAACCCGAAAGAAGGCGACTTCGTGATGGTGCTGGGCTACCCGGGCCGCACCAACCGTCACCGCCTGCCGTCCGAAGTGGCGTTCACGTTCGACTGGAACTACCCGGCCTTCATCCAGGCCTCGAGCGAGACGCTGGCCATCATCGACCGCGAAACCAAGGCCGATCCGGCTGCACGGCTGAAATACGCGGGCCAGATCGCGGGCGTGAACAACTACTACAAGAATCGCAAGGGCATGCTGGTCTCGTACCAGGGCAGCGACTTCCTGCAGCGTAAAACCGCCGAGCACAATGCGCTCAAGGCGTGGGTCAATGGCGACGCTGCGCGCAAGGCGCAGTACGCCGCCGACATCGACACCGCTGAAAAGCTGATCGCCGAACGCGATGCGGGCACCAAGAAGAGCTTCTTCCAGACCTACGCGCAACCGAAGTTCCTGTCGTCGGCACGCACGCTGTACCGCCTGGCTAACGAGCGCACCAAGCCGGACGCCGAGCGCAAGACCGGCTACCAGGAACGCGACCTGCCACGCCTGACGTCGGTCGTCGAAGGCCAGGACCGCACCTACGACGAAAAAGTCGACAAGGCGCTGGTGCTGAACTTCCTGACCAAGTACAACGCACAACCGGCCGCCGAGCACGACGCCGCGTTCGACGCCGCACTGGGCATCCGCGCCGGCATGAGCGAAGCCGAACTGAAGGCCGCACTCGACCGTATCTATGCAGGCTCGAAACTTGCCGACAAGGCAGCGCGCACCGCGTGGCTGAAAAAGACGCCAGCCGAGTTCAAGGCATCGAACGACAGCTTCATCAAGGCCGCGGTCGCAATGTATGACGCCGACATGAAGGACGAAGAAAAGCAGGAAGAATCGGCCGGCAAGATCCAGCAAGCCTACGGCAACTACATGAAGGCCAAGATCGCCTACATGAACAGCCGCGGCCAGGCCGTCTACCCGGACGCCAACAGCACGCTGCGCGTCACCTTCGGCAAGATCGCCGGCCGCCCACAAGGCGCCGACGGCACCACCGGCTGGACCGCCTTCACCACCGTTGCAGGCGTCACCGCCAAGCACACGGGCGAAGGCGAGTTCGACGCGCCGGACAACCAGCTGGCTACCATCCAGGCGAAGAACTTCGGCAAGTACGTCGACCCGAAACTGAAAACGCTGCCAGTGAACTTCCTGGCGACGCTGGACATCACGGGCGGCAACTCGGGTTCGGCCGCACTGAACGCCAAGGGCGAGCTGATCGGCCTGGCATTCGACGGCACGCTCGACTCGATCATTTCGGATTGGGACTTCAACAAAGCGATGACCCGCTCGATCCAGGTCGATACCCGCTACATGCTGTGGAATATGCAGTACGTCGACAAGGCCGATAACCTGCTGAAAGAAATGAACGCGCTGTAAATCCCGCGTTCTCAATCCCGCCAAAGGCCGCGCTACCGCAAGGAGCGCGGCCTTTTTAATACCCCAAACAAATTCCCCAACAATTAGGGTCAGAGTCGAATTGTTTGACAACTTTTGCGGATGAGCCGTTAATGCGACTCTGACCCTAGTTATCTCAGGGGCAATTGGCCAATAATTCGACTCTGACCCTAATTAATTTTTATGTAAATTTGGCGGGTTTGGGTAGCTGCAGGAAACTAATGCCAAGAGTATTTGAATGTGCCGTAACTTCTACCAAACTCAAGCAGAAAAACACCGCAAAAACAATTAGGGTCAGAGTCGAATTGTTTGACAACTTTTGCTGATGAGCCGTTAATGCGACTCTGACCCTAGTTATCTCTGGGGCAATTGGCCAATAATTCTACTCTGACCCTAATTGAAGGATGGTGGTGAGTTCGGTGGTGATTTGTTCGGCCAGGCGGTGGATGTGGAGGCCGTCGACGAAGCCGTGGTGGGCCTGGACCGAGAATGGCAGCGTCAGTTCTCCGTTGGGGGCGTCGCGAAAGCGCCCCCAGGCCAGTGACGGGATGTCGGGCTGTGCCAGCACCGCGGTCGGGTGCTGGATTGATGTGAAGTCGAGCCAGGGGATGCAGGTGACGAAGACTTGCTCTTTTGCCTGGCGCGGTGACAGGGCGGCGTACTGCGTGTTCAACGCGGTCATGCCGGCGGCTTCGGCGCCGGCGGCGCGGCTGCGGGCAACGAACGTGTGCAGGTCGTCGGACCACGCGAACATCGCGAAATTCAGGTCGTCGTTGGCGTTCGTGACGGTGAACGACGGATTCAGGCGTTCGATGCGAATGACCTCGCCGTCCACGATGCGGTAGCAGAAATTCTCGATCTTCAGCACCGCGCGCAGCGTGGCGCACAGCAGCACGTGAAATGGCGCCAGTCCCTGCGCGCGGCACCAGGGACGAAAGTCCGGCAGCGTCAGCGTGAAGCACAGGTTCAGCGCCGGGCTGTCCATGCTGTCGAACAGCGCGAAGCGGTCGCGCCGTCGTTCAAACTTGTCCATCGTGATCGCCAGCCACTTACGCCTGCTGTTTGTTCAGGCGGCTGTTGCGCATGCTGTAGACGAAGTAGGTCACGACCGCCACGCCCATCCAGATGAAGAACACGCGGAACGTGGTGCTCGACAAATCCTTCATGATGTACAGGCAGGCCAGTACCGACAGGCCCGGGACCACATACGGACCGAACGGCACGCGGAAGCCCGGTGGCGCATCAGGACCCTGCTTGTGGCGGATCACCGGCACCGCGATCGACACCACCATGAACGCCGTCAGCGTCCCCATGCTGACCATGTCCCACAAGAAGGTCGAGTCGACCGTGCCGGCCACCAGGCCCACGACGGTGCACACGATGATCGTATTGGCCACCGGCGCCTGCGTGCGCGGGCTGACTTTCTGGAACACTTTCGGGATCAGGCCATCGCGGCTGATCGCATACAGGATGCGGGTCTGGCCGTAGATCGTCACCAGCGTCACCGAGAACACCGACACCACGGCGCCAGCCGACAGGATCAGTGCCGGCCAGGCCTGGCCCGTCACGTTCTGCAGGATCACCGACAGGCCAGCTTCCTGGCCTTCAAACAGGTGCGCCGGCTGCGCGCCCATCGCGGCAATCGCCACCAGCATGTAGAACACGGTGACGATGACCAGCGCCGACAGGATCCCGATCGGCACGTTGCGGCGCGGGTCCTTGACCTCTTCGCCGGCGGTGGCGATGGTGTCCAGGCCAATGAACGAGAAGAACACGGTGCCGGCAGCGGCGGTCACGCCGGCCATGCCCGCGTAACCCTTGCTCTCGTCCATATTGAAGAATGGCTGGAAGTTGTTGGCGTCAAAGCCGGTGAACGCAATCGCGGCAAAGAACACCAGGATCGCCAGCTTGATCATCACCATGATGGCATTGGTCGTGGCCGATTCCTTCGTGCCGCGCACCAGCATGATGCCGCACATGATCACGAGCAGGATCGGCGGCAGGTTGATGTGGCCCGGATTGAACGAGACGTTATGGTGGTCCGACACGAACATCGGCGAGCGCAACTCGATCGGTATCTGCCAGTGGAACGCGTTGAGCAGGAAGTTGTTCAGGTAATCGGACCAGCCGATCGATGTCGCACTGGCCGCCAGCCCGTATTCGAGCAGCAGGCAGCCGGCGACGATGAACGCCGCGAATTCGCCCAGCGTCGCATACGCGAACGAGTACGAAGAGCCCGATGCCGGCACGCGTCCGGCCAGTTCGGCGTAGCACAGCGCGGTCAGGCCGGCGGTGATTGCCGCGAGCAGAAATGAGAGAACGACGGCAGGACCGGCTTTCGGCACTGCTTCAACCATCGTGAAAAAGATGCCGGTACCGATCGTGGCGCCCACGCCGATCATCGTCAGCGGGAACAGCCCGAGCGAGCGATGCAGGCCAGGCAAGGCGCCGGCAACGCCAACGGATGTGCCCTCGTCGTGATGGCGTCCCGCCGGTTTGGTACGTAGCAGCTTTTGGCCCAGAGTCTGATTCACGGCGAGTCCTTCAGTACGCGGTTGCAATCGCGTTCGATGCCGCCGGTAAGCAGTCCCCAAACGCAGTCTCAAAACGAAGCTGCGATTATAGGGGACTCTGCTGTCGCTGAAGACATTTTGTTTGCATGCGCGACAAGACCTCAATCGAGCAGGTGAATGCGCTCGCCCGTCATGCTGCGCTGGGCCGGCTGGCCATACACGCGGATGCCGCCCGAGCCCGATGTACGGGCAAACAGCGACTGCCTGACCGTGGCCCGGATGCTGCCGGCGCCGCTCGCGCCCAGGTCGGCGTCCTGCGTCGTCAGGCCCGCCAGATCGGCGCTGGCCGAGCCGCTCACGCGGGCGTTGAGCGAGCGCACGGCGCCGCTGGCATCGAGCGAACTCGATCCACTCAGCTCCATGCGCGCGACCTCGCCGTTCACGGGCCCGACGCGCATCCGGCTCGACCCGGACAGCGTGACATCGATGCTGTTGCTGGTGAGCCGGGCCGCATCCAGCAGACCGGAGCCGCTCGCGCGTGCATGCAGATTGCCGGCGCTGCCAGCCAGCGTCACGCTCGCCGAACCGCTCTTGCGCACGTCGAGCGGCGCGCCATTCAGGCCGCCCACGTCGACGCGGGTCGCGCCCGACGCGCGCACCTCGGTCAGGCGCGGCGTCGTATAGATGATGCGTAGCAGCGTCTTGCTGCGCAGGTTCTGCTCGGACCAGATGCGCAGCGTGTCGCCCTGCGTCTCGGTGCGAATCAGCGGCAGCAGGTTGCTGTCGGCTTCCACCACCAGCGACGCGACCGGCCCCACGCGCACATCGACCGGCAGCGCGCCGCTCACGTCCAGTGCCGGCAGCGCCGCGATGGCGCGGGCATCGCGCGCCGCGACACCGTTCCCCTCCGTCGTCCCGCTGCTCCACGACGTATGAACGCGCATGTCGCTGCCATCCTGCGGCGCGACGATGATGGCGCAGCCGGCAAGTGCAGAAAGAGCAGCAAGAGCGGCGGCAAGGGCGATGGAGGTACGCATGGCAGTCCTGACAGGTTGTTGTTCGGGTGATGGCACTCTACCAACCGCCCTGCCCCCCAACGTGCTGCATGCGACGAACTGCAAAAACGGCGCCGTGGACTGCATGCTCCCGGCGCGAGCGGTGTCAGCCCTTGCCAGGCCGCGTGGTATCGAACAGCGTCTTGAATTCGTGCGGCTGCGAGCGCCAGTACTGTGGCGGCGCGCTTACCTGCGCCCCCAGTTCGGCCGCCGCGTGCCACGGCCAGCGCGGGTCGTACAGCATCGCGCGCGCGAGGGCGATGACGTCCGCCTGGCCCGCCTGCAAAATGGCTTCGGCGTGGCGCGCCTCGGTGATCAGGCCCACGCCGATCGTCGGCAGGCCCGTGTCCCGCTTGATCCGCTCGGCGAAGCCGATCTGGTAACCCGGCTCCACAGGAATCTTCTGGGCGGTCGACAAGCCGCCGCTCGAGACGTGAATGAAGTCGCAGCCAATGCGCTCGAGCTCCTGCGCAAAGCGCACGCTCTGTTCGAGGTCCCAGCCGCCGTCGACCCAGTCAGTGGCCGAGATGCGCACCCCGAGCGTCATCGACGGCACGGCGGCGCGCACGGCGGCAAAGACCTCGAGCGGATAGCGCATGCGGTTCTCGAGCGAGCCGCCATATTCGTCGGTGCGGTGGTTGGCCAGCGGCGAGAGGAACTGGTGCAGCAGATAGCCGTGGGCGCCATGCAGCTCGATCGCGTCAAAACCCAGCGCATGCGCGCGGCGTGCAGCGGCCACAAAACCGTCGCGTACCCGCGCCAAGCCGGCAGCATCGAGCGCCAGCGGCGCGGCGTCGCCCTCGGTATGCGGCACAGCGGACGGGCCTTCGGTCTGCCAGCCGTTAGCCGCGTCAGGGGCGATCTGCGCGCCACCTTCCCACGGCACGTTCGTCGACGCCTTGCGGCCAGCATGGCTCAGCTGGATGCCGATCTTGATGGGCGAATGACGACGCATCGCCGCCAGAACCGGCGCCAGCGCGTCAGCATGGGCGTCGGACCACAGGCCCAGGTCATTCGGTGAGATGCGGCCTTCCGGAACGACGGCCGTGGCTTCAAGGGTGATCAGCGCAGCGCCGGACAGCGCCAGGCTGCCCAGATGGATCATGTGCCAGTCGGTGGCCAGGCCATCGACAGCGGAATACTGGCACATCGGCGCGATGGTAATACGGTTGGACAGCTCGAGGGGGCCGAGCGAGTACGGTGAAAACAGCATGGTCATGGTGGCTCCTGCATATCAAGAGCACCAGTCTAGCCCGACATGAAAATTCGTGTCGTCGACCAAAAAAAAGCGGGGGTCAGGTCTGACATTCGGACACGGTCTCGACAATCGGGGCTGGGAACCAGCAGGTACCGGGCCATACGGATACCGGGCAAGACACCATTGGAAGTGGTCAAGGCTGAGGTCGTGTCCGAATGTCAGACCTGACCCTGGCTGTGTTATGACAATTTTTTTCGTCAGCCAAAAAGAAGCGGGCCGTGGCCCGCTTGGTCTTACCTGATGCGCACCACCATGATCCCGGCGCGCAGCCCTACCCTTACATCCGGGTTCGGGAACACGACCAGTTCTTCGTCGTGCTGCACCGTGTAGGTCGTTGCACCATCCTGCGCGATGACGTCACCTTTTTGCATCGGCGTGAAGTTCCAGGTCTCGCGTCCCACGCGCATGGTAAATGCGTCGGACAGCTTGATGATCGACTGCGCCGTTGCAAACACGCGCGGCGCAGTCGTCGCTGGCTGCGCCGGCTGCCCACGCAGCAGGCGATCCAGCGCGCTTGATGCGGCGGCGAACTGCGACAGATCATTCTGCCCCAGCGTGCCAACACGACCCAGTTCGACCGTGCTGCTGGCCGCGCCAAGATGCTCGGCCGTGAAGTAACTGTAGGTGCCGGCCGATTCGGGATTCATGATGATCGCTTCGATTCTCGCCTCGCCCAGCCACCCCATCAAGCTCGCGCGCGCCGCATCAGCAATCAGTTCCGGCACGATCGCGAACATCGGATAGTGCGATGGCCTGATTGCCGTGTGCAGGTCGAGGTGCCAGCGCGCAGGGCCGCTGCCCTCGAAAAACGCGCGCGTTGCCTCGATCAGCACATCGGCGCGCCCGGCCTCGAACGTCCCGGCGAGCGAGCCACGCTCGGCGCGGAACATCCGGTTCAGGTCCGCGTCGATGAAACGCTTGCCGGCGCGGATGGCATCGATATGCCCGACACACAGCATCAGGTCCACCGCCAGCGTGCTGGCGGAGCGTGACAGCGCGTCGACCAGATACGCCACCATCTCGATCGGCCCCGTCTCGTCGCCATGCACGCCGACCGACACCAGGACGCTGGGACGGTCGGCGTCCGGCGTTGCGGCGCGCACCGTCAGGATCCCTGACGCTGGCAACCCGACGACAAAGCCGGCATCGCGAAAACGCTGCGCGACCGCGCCGAAGTCGGCTTCGGCCAGTGCGCGCACCGCTTCCGGCAAACCTGCTACGGATGCAGCACTCATCTTATGCAGCCAGACGTTCTGGCGAGAGGCCTTCCGACAGCGCCCACACGTCCAGCATCGCCTGCTCCAGTTCGGTCGGCGGCGCAAAGCCCGTCAAGCCGCGCGCGGCGGTCACTTCATCCACCGCTGCCTGCATGTCGTTGCCGTTGTGGCCCGCATGCTCGATCACCTGCAGCAGCAGGCGCTGCTGCGCGCGGCGCAGCGATTGCAGCGCGTAGTTGCGCAGCTGTTCCTGCGACTTGCTCTGCGCCGGCAGCTTCAGGCCCAGTTCCAGCGTGTCGATACCGACCTGCTGGCGCAGCAGCGTGCCGACCTGCAGGAACTGCAGCAGCGACATGCCCTCTGGCCGTGGCACCGACACTGCCGCGAACAGGAACGAGGCTTGCGACTCGATGATCTCGACCGCCTTCCAGGCCGCTGCAAACTGCGGCGGCAGGCCCGTGTGGCCATCGGCCTCGGAGCGGAACTTGGCGGCCGCGCTCCCGTCGGCTTCGGCGAACAGCGTCGAGAGCTCGTCCAGGCCTTGCGAGCCTGGCGGCAGCGACAGCACGCCTTCGATCGTGGCGCGTTGCAGCGCGCGGGTGCGGTTGTCGACCGAAACCGACACGTCGCGCGGCACCACCAGGGCGTCGGCGTCGAGCGCATCGAACACCGGCGCCAGGTGCAGCGCAGCCCAGGCCTTGGCCCACGCCTTGACGACTTCGGTGTCGTCGATGCGGTGTTCCAGCGCCAGGTCGCGCAGCATCAGCGGGCCGCAACGGTTCACGGCTTCGTTGGCCAGCACGGTGGCCAGGATGGCGTTGGCCAGCGGATGGTCCAGCGGATCGCGGGTGGCGACCAGCTGCGCCGGGAAGTAAGGCCGCAGCAGTGCGTCGGCCCAGACTTCGTCGGTCAGCGGCAGTGCAGCCAGCGTGCGCTTGAAGCGGTTCTTGACGTTGGCAATCACCACCGCCAGTTCCGGCGCCGTCAGGCCCAGGCCCAGCGCCTTGCGGCGCAGCAGTTCGACATCGCTCGGGAGCTGTTCAAGCTCGCGCGACACGGCGCCTTCGGCTTCCAGGTTGGCGATCAGGGCGATGTAGCCATCGACCACCGCGCCGGTGGCTTGCGCCTGTACTTCGCGCGTCAGCAAATGCGTCTGCAGCGTGTTGTCGCGCAGGACCAGGCGCTCGATCTCGCCGGTCATTTCGTTCAGCGTGCGGTTACGGTCGGTTTCCGACAACTGGCCAGCATTGACTTCGGTGTCGAGCCAGATCTTGACGTTGACTTCATGGTCCGAGCAATCCACGCCGGCCGAGTTGTCGATCGCATCGGTGAAGATGCGGCCACCGGCGAGCGCAAATTCGATGCGACCGGCCTGGGTCGCGCCCAGATTGCCGCCTTCGCTCACCACCTTGCAGCGCAGCTCATTGCCGTTGACGCGGATCTGGTCGTTGGCGCGGTCCTTCACTTGCGCGTGCGTCTCGGTCGAGGCCTTGATATAGGTGCCGATGCCGCCGTTATAGAACAGGTCGACCGGCGCCTTGACGATGCGGTGCATCAGTTCCTGTGGCGGCAGCGACGTCTCTTCGATCTGCAGCGCCTCGCGGATCTGCGGTGAGAGTTCGATCGAGCGGGCATTGCGCGGGTACACGCCGCCGCCAGCCGAGATCAGGCTCTTGTCATAGTCTTCCCACGACGAGCGTGGCAGCGCGAACATGCGCTCGCGTTCCTTGAACGAGACTTCGACGTCCGGGGTCGGGTCCAGGAAGATGTGGCGGTGGTCGAACGCCGCCACCAGTTTCAGCTGGCGCGACAGCAGCACGCCGTTGCCGAACACGTCGCCCGACATGTCGCCCACGCCGGTCATCGTGATCGGGTTGTTGGCCAGGTCGTGGCCCAGTTCATAGAAGTGGCGCTTGACCGCTTCGAACGCGCCCTTGGCGGTGATGCCCATCTTCTTGTGGTCGTAGCCGTTCGAGCCGCCCGACGCGAACGCGTCGCCCAGCCAGAAGCCACGCTGCACGGCGATGCTGTTGGCGATGTCCGAGAACGTCGCGGTGCCCTTGTCGGCTGCCACCACCAGGTACGGATCGTCCTGGTCGTGACGCACGGTTGCCTCTGGCGGCACGATCTCGCCGCGCACGCGGTTGTCGGTCACTTCCAGCAGGCTGGCGATGAACAGGCGATACACGGCTTCGCCCTCGGCGGCGACCACGTCGCGCGCTGCATCCTTCGGCATCTGCTTGCAGACAAAGCCGCCTTTCGAGCCGGCCGGCACGATGACGGCGTTCTTGACCATCTGCGCCTTTACCAGGCCCAGCACCTCGGTGCGGTAGTCTTCCATGCGGTCCGACCAGCGCAGGCCGCCGCGGGCGACCGGGCCGCCGCGCAGGTGCACGCCTTCGAAGCGGCGCGAGAACACGTAGATTTCGCGGAACGGCCGCGGCTCCGGCGCCAGCGCCAGGTCGCTCGTGTCGACCTTGAAGATGATCTTTTCGCCGCTGTTCTGGAAGTAGTTGGTGCGCACCGTGGCCAGCGCCAGGTCGATCAGCGCGGCCATGATTTCTTCGGTGTCGGCGTGGTTCACGCCCGGCAGGCTGGTTTTCAGCAGGTACAGCGCGCTGCTGCCTTCGTTGCGTTGTTCGTCGGTCAGGGCCGGATCGAAGCGCTGCATGAAGCCGTTGACGAATTCCTTGACCAGGCCAGGCTGGGCGCGCAGCGTTTCAGCCATGTAGCGCACCGAGAACTTCGAGCCGAGCTGGCGCCAGTAGCTGATGTAGGCGCGCACCAGCTGCACTTCGCGCAACGACAGGCCGCCTTCGATCGTCAGGCCGTTCATGCGGCCATCTTCGGCTTCGTCGTTGAACAGGGCAGAGAACAGTTCTTCGGCCACTTTGCCGATGCCAGGCTTGGTGAGTTTGGCGGCGCTTTCGGCGTCGACCGACAGCGCGGTCACGTAGCGGCGCACGCCATCCAGACCCGTGTGGCGGAAGGTCTGCTCGCGGTCGACCGCGATGCCGGCGTTCTGCAGCGCCGGCAGGATGCGCGACAGCGACGGCACGGTCTCGCTCGAGTACAGGCGGATCGAGGTGCCGGCAGCGTCATCCTGCTCGATGCGCGCGGTGACGCGATCCGGACGGCAGCGCGTCAGCAGCGCGTGCACGTCGCGGAACGCCGTTTCGGGCGCCGTGGCGGAGACAAAACTCACGGGCAGCGTCGGCACCACCTTGCGCATCAGGCTGCGCAGGCGGCTTTCATCGACGCTGTTGGTCAGCTGGGCAAAGCGGTCATGCCAGCCATCGAGCACGCCCAGCAGCGGCGCCTGCAGATCGGTTTCCAGGTCGAGCGGATAGCGGGCCGCGTGCGCGATCAGGTACACGCGTGCCAGCGGGCCATCGGCCACCAGGGTCTGGACGTCGACGTCGCGCGCGCCCGAGCTGTCCTTCAGGGCGGCTGCCAGGCTCGCGGCCACGGCAGCGCTGAAGCGCTCGCGCGGCAGGTACACCAGCACGTTCAGGTGACGGCGATACACGTCGCGGCGTGCAAATACCTTGGCGCGCGGCTGCTTGTACAGCGACACCACGGCGCTGCAGACTTCGGCCAGCCATTCCGGCTCGGCTTCCAGCGCTTCGTTGCGCGGCAGCGATTCGAGGATCTCGATGAATTTCTCGGCGCGGAAACCTTCCTGGCGCACGCCGGCGATGCCGAGCACCTTGGCCACGCGGCCACGGGCGAACGGCAGGCGCGCCAGCGGGGTCGAAGTCGCAGCGCGGGTGAACAGGCCAATGAAGCAATGCTCGCCCAGGATGCGGCCCTGCGCGTCGGTATCGCGCACGCCGATGAAGTCCAGCGGCTGGTCGCGGTGCAGCGTGCCGCCCACGTCGGCCTTGACGATCGACAGCGTGTCAGCACGGCGCGACAGCGTATCGAGGTCGCCCGGAATGCTGGCCAGGCAATCGCCATACACCGGATGCGCGGTGTCTTTCAGCACGCCGATGCGGCTGCCCAGATCGCGTTCGAGTTCGCGCTCGCCCGCCTTGACGACGTAGTAGGCATAGCCGAACGGCTCGAAGCCTTCGTTCTTGGCCCATTCGAGGAAGGCGGCGGCTTCCTGGCCGTCCGGCGTGCCGGCGGCGGCAGCGGCTGCGGCCACGGCGGTCATGCGGTCGCCCATGGCGACGGCGTCGCGCTGCACGGTGGCGGCGTCGCTGGCGACCATGCGGATGCGCGCGGTCAGCTTGTCGAGTTCTTCGAACTGCAGTTCATCGTTCAGCAGGCACAGGACGATGGATTCGAGCGGGCTGCCCGCTTCGCCGATGGCGACCAGCGCGCCGCTCGCGTCGCGGCGTACCGACAGCACGGCGTTCATGACGCCGGCGGCGACGATGCGCTCGCGGCGCAACGCCATGACGAACGAGTCGACCAGGTACGGGCGGTCATCGTTGAGAATCAAGAGTGCGGTGGCCTTGCCGCCGCGGCCGTCCGAGTAACCCATCGTGGCGATCTGCGCGCCAGGGCCGGTGCGCTGGGCCAGTTGCGAGAAACCGTCCACCAGCACGGGCGCCAGGCTGTGCGGCGCGGTGCCGGCCAGGTCTTCGTCGTCGAGCGACTCGAGCCAGGCGGCGATCAAGGCGTTGACCTGCGCGCTGCCGGCCGATTGACTGGCCGAACCGTTCTCGTTGATCAGCGCCAGCGTCTGGCCGCGCAAATCGTTGGGCATATCTTTCATCTTGCTTCTCCAAAGTTGTGTGCCTGGCGCGCCGCAGCTCGTGGCATGGCGCTGCCCTGCTTTATATGGACGGGGATTACCCGCCCGAATCCTGCTGTTACAAGTCGTACAGCCCCGGCAAGCCGAGGATGCGTGTGAGTTCTTCCAGCGCGGCGGCGCATTCAAGCGCCAGCTGTGGGTCCATCAGATCCTGCGTCTCGATGCGGTCGCGATAGTGGCGTTCGACCCACGCAACCAGTTGCGCGTACAGCGCCTCGGTCATGATCACGCCCTGGTGCATCGCGGCCGCTTCGGCATCGGTCAGCGCCACGCGCAGGCGCAGGCACGCCGGCCCACCGCCGTTGCGCATGCTCTGGCGCAGGTCGAACTCGATCAATTCGTCGATCGGTCCACGCCCCGCCAGCAAGCCTGCCAGATAATCGGCAACCGCGGCGTTCTCGCGGCATTCGTGCGGCACCACCAGCGCCATGCGGCCATCCGCCTTGGACAGCAGCTGGCTGTTGAACAGGTAGCTGGCGACGGCGTCGCCCACCGCCACCTGGCTCGTCGCCACGCGCACCGGATGCAGCTCGGTACCGGCAACGGCCAGCGCGCGCCGCAGCGCGTCGAGCGTGCCCGCTTCATCGGCAAACGCCTGCTCGTGATAGAACAGCACATTGCCATTGCCGACCGCGATGACGTCGTTGTGAAACACGCCCTGGTCGATCACGTCCGGGTTCTGCGATGCAAACACGGTGCGCGCCGGGTCCAGGCCATGCAGGCGTGCGATGGCTTGCGACGCTTCGAGTGTCTGGCGCGCCGGGTATTTTTTCGGCGCCGGGGCGGACGGATCGAACTCGACGCGGCCATACACGAAGAACTCGACGCCGGCGGCGCCGTGGCTCGCGGCAAAGCGCGTGTGGTTGGCCGCGCCTTCGTCGGCAAAGGCCGGCACCGATGGCAGCGGGTCGTGCACCATGAAATGCTCGCTGTTGCCGAAGATCGCGCGCAGCGTGCGCGTGGCCTGCACGTGTTCTTCGGCGCGGTGCAGCTTGTTGTTCAGGTTCGCGGCCGTGAAGTGCACGCGGCCATCGAGCGAATCGGCCGACGGGCTGACGGTGGCCGCGTTGGCGGTCCACATCGGCGCGGCCGACCAGGCGCAGGCCAGGATCACGGGGGCTTCACGATAAGCGCGGGCCAGCACATCGGCGTCGGTGCCCGAAAAGCCCAGGCTGCGCAGCAGTCTGAAATTCGGGCGGCCCTGGGGCGGCATCACCGCCTGCGCAAAGCCGCGCGCGGCCAGCTCACGCATCTTGGCCAGGCCCTGCAAGGCGGCCTGGCGCGGATTGGAGCTGCTGCGCACATTGCTGAACGAGGCCACGTTACCGAACGACAGACCGGCATAGTTGTGCGACGGGCCAACCAGCCCGTCGAAATTGAATTCGCGTGCGTCGCGCATGGTCAGGCTCCTTCGGCCGGGAAGCTCAAGCCAGGCGAGAGCTTGGCCGGCATGTCCAGCACCGGGTTTTCGATCGAGGCGACCGGATAGGAGCAATAGTCGGCGGCGTAATACGCGCTCGGGCGATGGTTGCCCGACTTGCCCACGCCGCCGAACGGCGCCGAGCTGGCCGCGCCGGTGGTTGGCCGGTTCCAGTTGACGATGCCAGCGCGGGCGCGCACGGCAAAGCGCTGCCACAGGTCTTCGGACGGCGACAGCAGGCTTGCGGCCAGGCCGTAGTCGGTGGCGTTGGCCACCCGCAGCGCCTCGTCGAAACTCGCGACGCGAATCACCTGCAGCAAGGGGCCGAACCATTCTTCGTCCGGGATGCCCTGCGCATCGGTCGTATCGACGATGCCGGCCGTGACGAAGCCGGTGTTCGGGTCGAGCTGGCGCATCGCCAGCAGCAGCTTGCCGCCCTTGGCAACCATGTCTTCCTGCGCCTGCACCAGGCGCGCGGCGACGGCGCTCGAGACGACGGGACCCATGAACGGCTGCGGCTCGGCGTTCGACGGGCCGACCTGCAACTGCGCGGCCACGGCCACCAGGCGCGCGAGAAACGCGTTGCCGGCAGCGCCGTTTTCGATCACGAGGCGGCGCGCGCAGGTGCAGCGCTGGCCGGCCGAGATGAAGGCCGACATCACCGTGTGGTGCACGGCCGCGTCGATGTCTTCTACGCCCCACACGACGAGCGGATTGTTGCCGCCCATTTCCAGCGCCAGCATCTTGCCCGGCTGGCCACCGAACTGTTTATGCAACGCGGCGCCGGTCTGGCTGCTGCCGGTAAACAGCACGCCGTCGATCAGCGCCTGCTGGCCCAGTGCGATGCCGGTGTCGCGGCCGCCGTTGACCAGGTTCAGCACGCCCTTCGGCAAACCGGCCTGCTCCCACAGCTGCACCGTCTTGACGGCCGTGCGCGGTGCGTATTCGCTCGGCTTGAACAGCAGCGTGTTCCCGGCGATCAGCGCCGGCACGATGTGGCCATTCGGCAGGTGGCCCGGGAAGTTGTAGGGTCCGTAGACGGCGAACACGCCGTGCGGGCGGTGGCGCAGCACGGCGTTGCCGTCGGCGACCTTGCTTGCGCTCTCGCCGGTGCGGGCAGCGTGCGCCTGGACCGAGATGTCGATCTTGTTGGCCATCGTCGCGACTTCCGTGCGCGCTTCCCACAACGGTTTGCCGACTTCTTCGGCGATCGTCGCGGCGAGCGACTCGGCGTTGTCCTTCAGCAGATCGCGAAAACGCGTGGCAATGGCGATGCGCTCGGCCAGCGGCATCAAGGCCCAGGCTTCGAAGCTGTCGTGCGCGGCTTGCGCGGCGCGCGCGATGTCATCCGGACTCGAGGCATTGCTGGTCCAGGTCTGGCGGCCGGTCGATGGGTCGATCGTCGCGAGTTCGGCGCCGCTGCCGGCGAGCCATTCGCCGTTGATGTAATTCGAGAGATTAGCCATGGGTGTTTTTCCTGGTATTGAGTGTCAGGGTACGCACGTTGTCGCCGGCGGCGATGCGCAGCAGCGCCAGCTCGTCGGGACTCAGGACCACGCTGCCCGCGCCAGGCACGGCGCGCGTGAGGATCATCCGGAAGTCGTCCAGGCGCGTGTTCGACACCAGCATGTGTTCGGTGTCGTGGGCGACGTCCTTGGGTGCGCCTTCAAGCACCTCGCCGGCATCGATCACCGGCAAGCCTTGCGCCGCCACGGCCAGCACGCTGTCGCGCACCGCGCGCAGTTCGGACACGCGGCCCTGCAGCACGGGGCCGGCGTCGAAGATGTCGACATAGCCTTCGTAGTACATGCCCTCTTGCTCGAGCAGGCGGCGCGCCGGCTGGGTCGAGGTGTGCACCTTGCCGATGACGTCAATCGCCGATTGCGGCAGGTAGTCGACGTACAGCGGCTGGCGCGGCATCAGTTCGGCGATGAAGGATTTCTTGCCGATCGCCGTCAGGCCATCGACATGGTTGAAATCCATCTTGAAGAAGTGCCGGCCCAGGCCTTCGTAGAACGGCGAATCGCCCTCCTCGTCCTGGTAGCCGCGCATCTCGGCAATGATCTTTTCGGTAAACAGCTGCTGGAACTGGGCGATGAACAGGAAGCGGCTCTTGGAGAGCCACTTGCCGTTGAAGCCCACGCGGTATTCAGGCAGCAAAAACAGCGAGCACAGTTCGGTCGAACCGGTGAGATCGTTCGACAGGTACAGCGTCTCCATGCGCGTGAAGACATTCAGTTCGCGGCTGCAGTGCACCAGCGTACCGATACGGTAGTTGTAGAACGGCTCGGTCAGGCCCACCGCGCCCTTGATTGCGCAGACGCCGGCGATGCTGCCGTCCTGCGGCTCTTCGAGCACGAACATGTAGTCGCGCTGCTCGGGGCGGATGGTTTCGGCAAACGACGCCTCGGACGTGGCCAGGCGCTGGCCGAGCATTTCGGGATCGGGCTTCAGCGTGGTCATGCCACTGCCGGCCTGGTGCGCCATATTGATCAGGGCGTCCAGGTCGGACGTTTTGGCGGCGCGGATCACGAGCATGACGGTTCTCCTTCGATGCGCAGGCAGACAACCTCGTCGCCCGCTGCGACGCCAAGCGCTTGCTGGACGTCGCGCGGCAGCGCGATCGTCGATGCATGATCGAGCGGCGAAGAGTGCAGCGTCACGGCCCGGAAGCCATTGTCGACGCTGGCAACGGCGTAGGCCACCGGCGCGCCGTGGTTCGGCGACTCTTGCCCGGCAGCGGCAACGCGCAGGCGCTGCGACGCGCCGAACGAACGCAGCGCATTCTTGTGCGCCTGCAGGATCGGGCCGCCGTCGAAAATGTCGATGTACTCGTCGGCTTCAAAACCTTCCTGCGCCAGCAGATCGAACGCCATCTGGCCGCCCGGATGGATCTGGCCCAGCGCCGCCTGGGCGTCGCCCGGCAGCAGCGGCACGTAGACGGGATAGTGCGGCATCAGTTCGACGATCAGCGTGCGGTTGCGGGCGCCTTCGATCAGGCGCTCGGCTTCGAGAAAATCCATCTTGAAGAACTTGCGGCCCAGCGCATTCCAGAACGGCGACTGGCCATCGGCATCGACGCGCCCGGCCAGCGGCACGAAGAAGCGGTCGCCAAAGCGGTGCGGTGCGAGCATCGCGTACAGCAGGCGCGCACGCGACAGCAGCGCCGCTTCGACGCCGGCGCTTTCGCGGTTGCGGACAAAAAAGCCCGACAGGTGCGAGTAGGCAGTCAGCTCCGAGCACAGCGTCAGCGCGTGCACGTTGTGGCTGATGTTCAGGTCGCGCGAGACCTGCTGGATGACATCGTTGCGAAACGCGAAATAGGTGCCGTTCGAGCCGGCCGATGCGTGGATGGCGGCAGTGCCGACGACCTCGCGCGAGCGCAGGTCTTCGAGCACGAACAGATACGATTCTTCGCTTGGAATATCGACTTGCGCGGCGAACGAGGCGAGCGAGCGCTCGACGGCGGCATTGATGCCTTCACGCGTGCGCGGGAGCGTATGCACCCCCGGCATCGAAATAGCGGCCATCGCTTCGAGCGCGCCGATATCCGCGCGATCTACCGGACGGACAACATACATGTGGTCTCCCTGTGGGTCAGTGCGTGCGGCCGGCCGCCTTGTTCAAGGCAGCCGGCGGGTCCGATGCATCAGGCGGCGTCGGGTGCAGGCACGGGTGCCTCTTTGCGTGGCGCCGCAGGTTCGTCGATGGCGTCGGCCAAAAATTCGGCCACGGCGGCGCGCATGATGCGGTTCGCTTCGGCGATCTGCGCGTCCGAGACAATCAGCGCCGGCGCCAGGCGCACGACGTCCGGACCGGCGATCAGGAGCATCAGGCCCATCTTCTCGGCGATCTTGGTGAAGTCCTTCGAGCGGCCTTTCGACGTTTCCGCCATCGGCAGGCCCAGGAGCAGACCCATGCCGCGTGGCTGGCCGAACACCTGCGGGAAGTCCGCCGCCAGTTGCAGCAGGTTCGTCATGATCGCCACGTTGGCTTCTTTCACGCGCGCCAGGAAAGCCGGCTGGTTGATGATCTCCAGGACCTTCAGTGCCACCGTGGTGGCCAGCGGATTACCGCCGTAGGTCGTGCCGTGGCTGCCCACGCCCAGGTGCTGGGCGATCTCGGTGGTGGTGAGCATCGCGCCGATCGGGTAGCCGTTGCCCAGCGCCTTGGCCGACGTCAGCACGTCCGGCTTGACGTTCATCTGCTCGTAGGCGAACAGCGTGCCGGTACGGCCCATGCCCGACTGGACTTCGTCGAAGATCAGCAGTGCGCCGGTCTGGTCGCACAGCTCGCGCAGCGCTTTCAGGTAGTCCGGGTTACCCGGAATGACGCCGCCCTCGCCCTGGATCGGCTCGACGATCACGGCCGCGACATCATCGGTAATCGCGGCGCGCGCGGCCTCGATGTCGTTGTACGGGATATGGCTCAGTTCCGGTGGCAGTGGCTCGAAGCCTTCGGTGTATTTCGACTGGCCGCCGACCGACACGGTAAACAACGTGCGGCCGTGGAACGAGGCCAGGCACGAGACGATGCGCGACTTGTGCGGACCGAACTTGGTGTGCGCGTATTTACGAGCGAGCTTGAGCGCCGCTTCGTTGGCTTCGGCGCCCGAGTTGCAGAAGAACGCGCGCTCGGCGAACGTCGCTTCGGTCAGGGCACTGGCCAGGCGCAGCACCGGCTCGTTGGTGTAGCCGTTGCCAAGGTGCCAGAGGGTGTTGAGCTGCTTGGTCAGCGCTTCGTTCACTTCAGGATGGGCGTGGCCCAGCGAGGTGACGGCGATGCCCGAGGTGAAGTCCAGATACTGCTTGCCTTCCTGGTCCCACAGGTCCAGGCCCGATGCGCGCACCGGCACCATGGCGGCCGGGGCGTAGGTCGGGACCAGGACGTCGTCGAAGGTCTGGCGGGTGACAGACCGCGTGGCGATACCCGAGTCGAGCTGAGCGTTCATGGCTTTTTCCTCATCCAATCAATGTAAATGGCGCGGGACAAGTCTCCCGCATGATCGATTCATTATAGAAACGCTGGCCGACAACTTCTTTTAGAAGTGCGACAGGCATTTTCATTTTTGGACGAGGTAGTTATTGGCATGGAGATAACGGGGCTACTGGCTGGCTTCCATCGCACGTCGTTCCAGCGAAGGCTGGAACCCAAGCTCGTCGCGTGCCTGTAGCGTTAAACTTTGCCGATATGCACGCACACTTGGGTTCCAGCCTCTGCTGGAACGACGTGCGAGGGGACGTAGCCAAGAGGTAAGTAATCACTGCGCCAGCTTCCTCTGCCGCTCTTCGCGCGGCGTATTGCCGAACAGGGCCCCAAAGGCCGTCGAAAAGTGCGAGCCGGACGAAAAACCGCACATCAGCCCCACCTGCACGATCGAGTGGTTGGTGTCGAGCAGCAGCTGGCGCGAGCGGCGCAGGCGCAGTTCGAGGTAGTAGCGCGACGGCAGGCTGCCCAGGTATTGCTTGAACAGGCGCTCGAGCTGGCGCCGCGAAATGCCGGCCAGCTGGGCAATTTCGTCGGTGGACAACGGCTCTTCGATATTGGCTTCCATCAGCGCCACCGCCTCGGACAGTTTCGGTTGCAGCGCGCCGAAGCGGGCCTGCAGCGCCACGCGCTGGCGCTCGTCCGGGCCGCGCACGCGGTCGATGCACAGCGTTTCCTTCACTTGCGCCTGGACGGTCGCGCCGAACAGCAGATCGACCAGCGTCAGCGCGAAGTCGATGCTGGCCGCGCCGCCGCAGCAGGTCAGGCGATTGGCGTCGAATTCGTACAGGTTGGGGGTGAGCAGGGCCTGCTCGGCCTGGGCATTGACGTCCGGGTACAGCGCCCACGGCAGCGCGGTGCGCACGCCATGCAGGACGCCGGCGTCGGCCAGCCACAGCACGCCGGCGCCGACGCCGCCCCAGAACGGCGCGGCGCGGCAGCGTTCGACCAGCGCGCGCAAGTTGGCCGGGCGCAGCGCTGCTTCGGCCTCGTCGGCCACCAGCAGCACCAGGTGCCAGTGACGCTGGGCGTCGCCCATGAATTTGTCGGGACTGCGCACGTCGACGTGCAGGCGCTCGGGCCCAAGTACCTTGGCAGCCAGCCGCAGCGGCTGGTACAGCCCGGACCAGGTCAGCGCGTCCGGCTCGCCGGCATTGACCAGCAGCACGCGCAGCAGCCGCTCCTGGGTCAGCAGGGACAGGTCAGGCTGCATCGCGGCGGATGGTCAGGGTCACGAAAAGGAAACGGCCACAGGCCTGTGCAAACGACATGGGCGTACATCATACCGGAGAACATTCAGGCAACAAGCCTGTGCGGTCCGCCCCGCCATATTGCGTACCGATGGACGCGCGGTGCTGCGGGCAGTGCAGCGGGCGGCTATAATCCCGGCCCATGGGGGAACGATATCTAAAAAGCGTCCGACTGCTGGCCGAGTGCATGCAGAGCTTCGAGCGCGTCTCGGGTGACGCCGTGCGCCAGAATGGCTTGACGCATGCGCAGTTCGATATCATCGCCACGCTCGGCAACACGAGCGGCATGAGCTACAAGGAGCTGGGCGAGCGCACCCTGATCACCAAGGGCACGCTCACCGGCGTCATCGAGCGCCTGGAGCACAAGGGCCTGGTACTGCGCGAGCGCAGCTGCGACGACAAGCGTTCGTTCTTCGTGCGCCTCACGCCGGCCGGGGAACAGGTATTCTGCGATGTATTCCCGCTCGTGATCGCACGCGGCAAGGAATTATTCCACGCTTACAGCGACACCGACTTCGCCACGCTCGAAACCGCCCTGACGCTGCTGCGCACCCGGATCACCAGCCATGGCAACGGTCCCCTGCCATCACCACCCCACCTGAAGGAAACGCCTTGAAAACCGCCCTCATCGACGACAAGAAGCCCGCCCATTTCGACAAGCACATCATCGGCAACATCCTGCTCGACGTCGCTCCCCTGGATGAAGTCCAGCAAGAACCGATGCTGATCGGCGTGCGCAACGAAGCTGGCGAAATCTACCGCCTGATCGGCGCCACCAAGCTCAACAGCTACATGAACGCCGTTGAAGAACTGTTCGACCTGGGCCTGGCCGATGAGCTGGAAAACACCGAAGAGCCAAAAGAAGGCTGCGACGCCATCTTCAGCGAAGCGTAATCCGGTCGCAGGGACACCACAAGCCATCGCCCGGGGTTCTCCAGGGCAATATATTTGGTCGCGTTCCGATGGGTTGGGGGTATAATTTTTTGATGGACCAACTCTCCTCCCTTGACAGCATTGCTGCTGAAGCCAGCCGGGGCGAACTCACGTTCCCCACCAGCGTTCACGCATCGCTCAGGTTGCAGCGTGCGTTGAGCGAACCCGATTGCCATATCGACGCCGCCGCCCGTCTCGTGCAGGCCGAGCCGCTGCTGGCCGCGCGCACGGTGGCGATCGCCAACTCGGTCGCCTATAACCGCTCCGGCAACGACGTCACGAGCGTGCCCGCTGCCGTGCAGCGGGTGGGTTTTCGCACGCTGGGCGCGCTGGCCGCGTCCGTCATCGTGCGCCAGCTGGCCAGCGAAATCCGCGACCCCGGCCTGCGCAAGAAAGCCGACCAGCTCTGGACCCACTCGGCCCACGTGGCAGCACTGGCCCAGGTGATCGCGCGCCGCGTCTCGTTCGTCGACCATGAAACTGCGCTGTTCGCCGGTATCGTGCACGAAGTCGGCGGCTTTTATCTGCTGTCGCGCGCCGAAGCAATGCCGGGGCTGCTGGACGACAATTTGGATGCCTGGCTCGACCACGGCGAAGCGGCCATCGGTCGCGGCGTGCTGCACCAGCTGGCCGTGCCGGCGCCCGTGATGAGCGCCATCGAAGCCTTGTGGGACGGCATGCGCGCGCTGCCGCCCGAAACCCTCGGCGACACACTGCTGCTGGCCAATGACCTGGCGCCGTTCCCGTCGCCGCTGTTCGCACCCGTGGGCGCCACGACCTATGCGGGCGCAGCCACCATCGACTTCGTGTTCGGCCACGGCACGCTCAAGGGCGTACTGGCAGAGTCGGGCGAAGAGGTCAAGAGCCTGACCTCGGCGCTGCTGTAGGCAAAAAAATGCCCGCTCGGTGAGGAGCGGGCCAAAGTCCAAAACTAGGGATGTCCTGAAAGAGACAGCCCGATCTTATGTCTGGTGGGGTGCGCACTCGGTGCGCTGACTCACACTCGCGCCATCTTTTCGCGCGGATTCCGTGCTCGTTTTTCCACACGCCATTGCCACCCGTGGCGTGCCGGTCGCCTCCCCGCTTTCTGCTAAGGTCACGCCAATAACCGGCGTACGCAGCGGTGCGCCCCGACCTTCTGGAGAATCCCATGAAAATCAGCTTGCAAGACCAGGTGGTGCTCGTCACTGGCGGCGATTCCGGCATCGGCCGCGGCATCAGCCTCGCGTTCGCCGAGGCCGGCGCGCAGGTCGTCGTCAATTACAACAGCAGCCGTGACAAGGCCGAAAAAGTCGTCGCCCAGATCACGGGCGCCGGTGGCCGCGCCGTCGCGGTCCAGGCCAATGTCGGGCACGAAGACGACGTCACGCGCCTGTTCGACGAAACCGTCAAGGCGTTCGGCGGCATCGATATCCTGGTAGCCAATTCGGGCATCCAGAAAGACGCCCCGATCGCCGAAATGACGCTCAAGGACTGGCAAGCCGTCATCGACGTCAACCTCACCGGTCAGTTCCTGTGCACGCGCGCGGCCATCCGGCAATTTCGCGAGCAGGGCAACCGTGGCCGCATGCGCGCCAACGGCGCCATCCTGTGCATGAGTTCCGTGCACGAGATCATTCCCTGGGCCGGCCACGTCAACTACGCCGCGTCTAAAGGCGGCATCGGCATGCTGATGCGTTCCCTGGCGCAGGAAGTGGCGCCCGACCGCATCCGCGTCAATGCCATTGCGCCGGGCGCGATCCGCACGCCGATCAATGCCGAGGCCACCGAAGGCGCCGCGGCCGACAAGCTGCTCAAGCTGATCCCGTACGGCCGCATCGGCGACGTGGAAGACGTCGCGGCGCTGGCGCTGTTCATGGCATCCGACCTGGCCGACTACATGACCGGCACCACGGTGTATGTCGACGGGGGCATGACGCTGTATCCGGGCTTCGAAGACAATGGTTGAACGCTCAAGCAACCCGGCGCCCAATCCACCGGCCACGCCGCCACCAAGGCCCATCGCCGATCACGGCGCGATCGGCAACCTGGCCACGATGGCGCTTGTCGCCACCGACGGCACGATCGACTTTCTGTGCTGGCCCGACTTCGACAGCCCCAGCATATTCGCCGCCCTGCTCGATCCGGACACGGGCGGCCACTTCACGCTCGCCCCGCAGATGGCGGATGCGCGCGTCGTGCAGACCTACCTGCCCGACACCAACGTCCTGCTCACGCAGTGGCTGAGTGACGAGGCCAGTGTCCAGGTCACCGACCTGATGGCTGGCCCCGAGGAAATCGGTCACGGTGCGGCGCGCCTGCTGCGCCGCGTGCAGGTCACGAAGGGCGACGTGTGCATGCGGCTCGATTGCCAGCCGCGCTTCGACTACGCGCGGCTGCAGCCCGAGGTCAGCATCACGCAGGGCCAAGTAGTGTTTTCCGCCGCCGGGGCGCCCTCGCTGCGCCTGTGTGCGCCGGTCGACTTCACCAGCATCGACGGCGGCGCCGGCGCCACCTTCGTGCTGAAAGCAGGCGAGTCGATCGACATCGTCATGGACGAAGAAGGCGACCCACCGCTCGACCAGGCGGCGCGCGATGCGCTGGTGGTTGACGTCGTCGCGCACTGGCGCAACTGGGCCCGGCGCTCGACCTACAAGGGCCGCTGGCGCGAGGACGTCACGCGTTCGGCACTGGTGCTCAAGCTGATGACATCGCGCCGTCACGGCTCGATGGTCGCTGCCGCCACCTTCGGCCTGCCCGAGGTGCTGGGCGGCTCGCGCAACTGGGATTACCGCTCGACCTGGATCCGCGATGCGTCGTTCACCGTGTATGCGCTGATGCGCCTTGGCTACACCGATGAAGCCAAGGCGTTCACGCGCTGGTCGGCCGAGCGGCCCAACCATGGGCCGGACGATGGCCAGCTGCGCATCATGTACGCGCTCGACGGCGGCGAAGTGCAGGCCGAAGTCGATCTCGATCACCTGGCCGGTTATGCCGGCTCGCAGCCGGTCCGGATCGGCAACGACGCGGCGACCCAGCTGCAGCTCGATATCTTCGGCGCCCTGCTCGACGCGGTTTACCTGAGCAACAAGTACGGCGAAGCGATCTCGCACGCCGACTGGCTCGGCGTCTGTCACGTGGTCGGCTTCGTGTGCGACAACTGGCGCCGGCCCGATGCCGGCATCTGGGAAGGCCGCGAAGCGCCGCGCGAGCACCTGCACTCGCAACTCATGTGCTGGGTGGCGGTCGACCGGGCAGTCCGCCTGGCCAGCAAGCGCTCGCTGACCGCCCCGTTCGACCGCTGGATCGCGGCGCGCAACGACATCTCCAACTACATCTGGGCCACGTTCTGGAACAAGGAACTGGGCCACTTCGTGCGCAGCAAGGGCTCCACCGACCTCGATGGCGCGATGCTGATGATGCCGCTGGTGCGCTTCATCGGCTCGACCGACCCGCAGTGGCTGGCCACGCTCGACGCCATCGGCGACCAGCTGGGCGACGACGCGCTGGTGCTGCGCTACGACCGCGACGATGGCCTCGAGGGCGAGGAAGGCGCGTTCGCGGCCTGTTCGTTCTGGTACGTGGAATGCCTGGCGCGCGCCGGCCGCCTGGAGCAGGCGCACAACAATATGGAAAAGTTGCTCGCCTACGGTAACCACGTCGGGCTGTACGCGGAGGAGTTCACCGGCAAGGCCGAGCTGCTCGGTAACTTCCCGCAGGCGTTCACGCACCTGGCCCTGATCAGCGCCGCGACGTATCTCGACAGCGCGCTCGATGGCAGGAACAACCATCCGTGGCAGTTGTGATCGCTTAAGCCATCTCGATCACGATCTTTCCGAACGGGCCTGCCGCCAGGTGCGCCAGCGCCTCCGGTAGCGCCGCCAGCGGATAGCGCCGATCGATCACGGGCGCGATGCCGGTGTGGTCCACCGCGCGCACCAGCGCTTCAAGCGCGCGCCGGTGGCCGACGCTGATCCCCTGCAGCGTGACCTGCTTGCGCAGCATCAGGCCGGACGAGCCGGAGAACGTGAAGCCGTCGAACACGCCAATCAATGAAATCCGCCCCTGCACCGCCACCGCATGCAGCGCGCGGTCCAGGTGCGCGCCACCGACCATCTCGAGCACGTGATCGGCGCCCCGCTCGCCGGTGATGCGGTACACCGCCTCGACCCAGTCCTCGCGCGCATAATTGATCAGGTGCGCCGCGCCCAGCGCCTTGGCCCGGTCGAGCTTGGCGTCGCTGGACGAGGTCACGATCGCCGTCGCGCCATGTGCCACCGCCAGCTGCAGCGCGAACAGCGAGACCCCGCCCGTGCCCTGGATCAGCACCGTCTGGCCGGCGTGCAGCTGCCCGTGCTCGACCAGCGCGCTCCAGGCAGTCAGGCCGGCCACCGGCAGCGTGCTGGCCTGCGCATCGTCCAGGCGTTTGGGCGCCGTCACGAACCAGTCTTCCGGCAGCGCCACATACTCGGCCAGCACACCGGGCGCCGCGCCCCCGAGCGTATGGGCGGGCGGATGACGCGCAGTCCCCGCAGGCAAGCCATCAAACCAGCCCGCCTCGAAGGTCGAGATCACGCGCTGGCCCGGCTGCAGGCGCCGGGCGCCATCCCCAGCCGCAGCGACCACGCCACACAGGTCCGAGCCCGGCGTCAGCGGAAACACGGGCGGAATGCCCATGCCAGCATCAATCGCCAGCAGGTCGCGGTAGTTCAGCGCGACCGCACCAACCCGAACCAGGACTTCGCCCGGACCGGGCTGGGGCACCGGCGCGTTCGCCAGCGTCAGGTTGTTGCGGCCGGGCGCGGCCAGGCGCCAGTGGCGCATCGTGGTTGGAAGCATGAGATAACCTTTAGAGCAGATTGAGATGGCTGCCATGGTAATTGCGGATATCCCGGATAATTAGCCCCAAAAACATCACATGATTTATGCCGAAAGTTCTTGAATGACTGCGATTGTCGATACCTCTGCCGGTCTGGCCGCATTTGTCCGCACGATCGAGGCCGGGTCGTTCAGCGACGCTGCGCGCCTGCTGGGCGCGAGTCCCTCGGCGGTATCGAAAAGCGTGGCGCGGCTGGAAGCGCGGCTCGGTGTGCGGCTGATCCAGCGCTCGACACGCACGCTGGCACTGACGGCCGAAGGCGCGCTGTATTTCGAGCGGGTGGCGCCGCTGATCCAGGCGCTGGCCGATGCGGAGCAAGCGCTGCGCACGCCGGACGATGTGAGCGGCCTGCTGCGCGTGGCGGCGCCGAGTGACTTGGGCCGCACCGTGTTCGCCGGCTGGGCCGAGCGTTTCGCACGTGCGCATCCCCGGCTCAAGCTCGAACTGGGGATTGCCGACCGCCAGGTCGACCTGATCCGCGAAGGGTATGACGTGGCGATCCGCGTTGGTGCCCTGCTGGACAACCGCCTGACGGCGCGCCGGCTGACGGTGCTGCAGCCGGTGCTCGTCGCCGCGCCGGCTTACCTGGCGCGGTGCGGGCAACCGGCCGAACGTGCGGACCTGGCCGAGCACGCCTGCCTGCGCTACCTGACGCCGGCCGGCCCCTTCCCCTGGACCTGGGCCGACGGCAGCAGCCTGGTACCGGACGGTCCATTCGACACCAACGATGGCGTGGTGCTGCGCCAGGCTGCGCTGGCAGGCGCCGGTATCGCCCAGCTGGCCAGGATCGCCGTGGCGGACGATCTGGCCGCCGGCCGCCTCGACATCGTGCTGCCACACTTGCCGATGCCAGGGCTGGAGGTACACGCGCTGCATGCCTACGGACGCCAGGCGCCGCAGCGGGTGCGCTTGTTCATTGCCTTTTTGCAGCAGCAATTTGCAGCCGACCACGCTTAGCGACAGGGCAAAAAAAACCCGCGCCGTTGCCGGGGCGGGTAAAGTCCAAAACTAGGGATGTCCTGAAAGAGACAGTTCCACTATAAATACGGGCACATCGCGGCTCCGTGCGTTGACACACACAAAGCCGCAATCGTGCAATCGATCAGACGACGGCGCCGTCCGTGTCGTCTTTCTCCTTGACCGGCTTGATCAGGTCTTCACGCTTGACGCCCAGCCACATCGCCACGGCCGCGGCCACGAACACCGACGAATAGATACCGAAGCAGATACCGATGGCCAGTGCAATTGCGAAGTAGTGCAGCGCGTAGCCGCCAAAGAACAGCATCGACATGACCATCATCAGCGTCGAGCCGTGCGTGATGATCGTGCGCGAGATCGTGCTGGTGATCGCGTGGTCGATCACTTCCGGCACGCTCATGCGGCGCTGCTTGCGGAACATCTCGCGGATCCGGTCGAAGATGACGACCGACTCGTTGACAGAGTAGCCCAGCACCGCCAGCGTTGCCGCCAGCACCGTCAGCGAGAATTCCCACTGGAAGAACGCGAAGAAGCCCAGGATGATGACCACGTCGTGCAGGTTGGCGACCACGGCGGCGACAGCGAATTTCCATTCGAAGCGGATCGCCAGGTAGACCACGATGCCCAGGATGACCATCAGCAGCGCGTTCAGGCCGTTCTGGGCCAGCTCGTCGCCGACCGACGGACCGACGAACTGCACTTGCTGCAGGCTGATCAGCTCTTGCCCGCCTGGTGCGACGCAGCTGGTGCGGTTGAGCACTTCACCCTTGTCGGTCGTCGTTTGCGTCTGCTTGGTCGTGCCCTGATCGTCGCGGCAAATCGCGTTGAACACGGCCGTCGAGCTGCTCGCCGCTGGCGCGCCTGCGACGATCGGCAGACGCAGCATGATGTCCTGCGCGGTGCCGAAGCTGGCCACCTCAGGATGCGAATAGCCCATGCCGCGCAGCGTGTTGCGGATCTTTTCCTGGTCCGCCGCCTTTGGATACAGCAGCTCCATCACCGTGCCGCCCGTGAACTCCACCGAGAAGTTCAGGGGCTTGGTGATCAGGAAGAACACCGCCGCCACGAATGTGATCACCGAGATCGCATTGAGGACCAGCGCGTGGCGCATGAACGGGATGTCCCGTTTGATCTTGAAAAATTCCATTGTCGTATCCCGGTGCTTACTTCTTGTTAGGCGTCATGCCAGGCTGCCAGACCGTGCCGATCGAAATCTTCGTCAGCTTCTTCTGGCGGCCGTACCACAGGTTGGCGAAACCGCGCGCCACGACCACGGCCGAGAACATCGAGGTCAGGATGCCCAGGCAGTGGACGACGGCAAAACCACGCACCGGACCGGAACCGAAGATGAGGAGCGCCAGGCCGACGATCAGCGTGGTGACGTTGGAGTCGACGATGGTGTCCCAGGCATGCTTGGAACCGGCCGAAATCGCCGCCTGCGGCGTCGCGCCGGCACGCAGCTCTTCGCGAATACGTTCGTTCACCAAGACGTTCGAGTCAATTGCCACGCCCAGTGCCAGCGCGATTGCCGCGATACCCGGCAGGGTCAGCGTGATCTGCAGGATCGACAGCAGGGCCAGCAGGAACAGCACGTTGGCCGCCAGCGCCAGCGCCGAGAACACGCCGAACAGGTGGTAGTAGATGACCATGAAGATCGCAATTGCCACGAAGCCCCAGATGGTCGAGTGCAGGCCACGCTCGATGTTCTCGGCGCCCAGCTGCGGGCCGATCACGCGTTCTTCGACGAATTCCATCGGCGCCGACAGCGCGCCCGAGCGCAGCAGCAGTGCCAGCTCGTTGGCGTCCTGCGAGGTGCCCATATTGGTGATCTGGAAGGTCGAACCCAGTTCGCTCTGGATGGTCGGGGCCGACAGCACGTTGTAGACGCCCTTTTCTTTCAGCAGGATCGCCATGCGCTTGCCGACGTTTTCACGCGTGGCCAGGCGGATGCGGCGGCCGCCGTCGCCGTTCAGGTCGAGCGAGACGGCAGGCTGCTGGTTCTGGTCGAAGCTGGCGGTGGCGCTCGAAATCGATTCGCCGGTCAGGATAATGTCGCGTGAGACGACGATCGGTGCGCCGCGGCCTTCGGTAAACAGTTCGGAGTTCAGCGGAATCGCTGCCGACAGCTCGGTGCCCGGGGTCACGGTGGTGTCGACCATGCGCAGTTCGAGCGTGGCGGTGCGGCCGATGATGTCTTTCGCGCGTGCGACGTCCTGCACGCCTGGCAGCTGGACCACGATGCGGTCGGCGCCCTGCTGCTGGATGATCGGCTCGGTGGTGCCCAGTTCATTGATGCGCTTGGACAGCGTCATGATGTTCTGCTTGATGCCGTCTTCGACCGAGCGCTTGATGGCTTCGGGCTTGAGGCTCACGACCAGCTTCATGTCGGCGCCATCGGCGGCGTCGGCAAAGGCCAGCTCGCTCGACTGCGCGGCCAGCACATTGCGCGCGTTGCTGCGGGTCGCGGCATCGCGGAAGCGCACTTCGATGGTGTCGCGCACGCGCTCGATGCCGCTGTGGCGCACGTTCTTGTCGCGCAGGTTGCTGCGCACGCTCGACTGCAGGGCCTTGACCTTGTTGTCGAGCACCGCCTTGGTGTCGACCTGCAGCAGGAAGTGCACGCCGCCGCGCAAGTCCAGGCCCAGGCTCATTGGCGCTGCGCCAATGGCCGTCATCCAGGCCGGGGTGTTCTTCACCAGGTTGACGGTGACGATGTAATCGGGATTGGCAGGATCGCGGTTCAGTTCGCGCTCCAAGGCCAGCTTGGCCTTGAACTGCTCTTCGGTACCGGCGAAGCGCGCGCGCACCGAGGTGGTGTGGCCCGTGCCTTCGAGGCTGATACCGGTGGATGGAATGCCGGCACGCTTGAGCGCATCCTCGACCACAGTAGTGGAGGCACTCGTGATATTCAGGGTAGAACGGCCTGATGTGACCTGCAACGCCGGCGTTTCGCCGAAGTAGTTCGGTGCCGTGTACAAGGCGCCCAGCAGCAGCGCAATGACGATCAGTATGTATTTCCAGACGGGATAGCGATTCATAGTGTTCCGGCGTTCAGGTTAGGCAGTGCGGGTTGCCCCGCACGGCGCACAGCTAAGGCTTACAGGGCTTTGAGCGTGCCTTTTGGCAGCAGCGTGGTCACCGAATTCTTTTGCACGGTGATTTCGGTGCCGACGGCAACTTCCAGCGTCACATAGGCTTCGGCCACTTTCGAAACACGGCCGACGATACCGCCGGCGGTCACGACTTCGTCGCCCTTGGCCAGTGCGTCCATCATGGCTTTCGCCTCTTTCTGGCGTTTCTGCTGGGGACGGATCATCAGGAAATACATGACCACGAACATCAGGATCAGCGGCAGGAAGGTCGTCAGGCTACCCATGATGCCGGCATCGGCGACAGGGGCAGTTTGCGCGTACGCGTTGGAAATGAACACAAGAACTCCGATGGTGAAGTTAAAAAAATAAGCGGTGTATTCTAGCATCGGCCAGAAGCCGCAAACCATATCCGGCAGTATGTCGTCTTGCTTTCAGGTATTGCAAGACAAACCGGTCGATATTGCATGCAGCCCCGACCGTCAATACCGCGAGATCGGGGCCGCAGGGTAAGCAAGTGCTTACACGCCGCGTGCGCGGTCGGCCGCGAATTTGACGCGGAACGCCTGGAAGCTGTCGGCGTCGATCGCGTCGCGCATTTCCTGCATCAGATTCAGGTAGTAATGCAGGTTGTGGATCGTGTTCAGGCGCGCGCCCAGAATCTCGTTCGAGCGGTGCAGGTGGTGCAGGTAGGCGCGCGAGAAATTCTGGCAGCAGTAGCAGGTGCAGCTCTCGTCGAGCGGCGCCATCTCTTCTTTATAGCGCGCATTCTTGATCTTGACGTCGCCAAAGCGCGTAAACAGCCAGCCGTTGCGGGCGTTCCGGGTCGGCATCACGCAGTCGAACATGTCGACGCCGTTGGCCACGCCATCGACCAGGTCTTCCGGCGTGCCCACGCCCATCAGGTAGTGCGGCTTGTTCTCGGGCAGGCGCGGACCGACGTGGGCCAGGATGCGCTTCATGTCTTCCTTCGGCTCACCAACCGACAGGCCGCCAATGGCCAGACCCGGGAAGTTGATGTCTTCCAGGCCGGCGAGCGACTCGTCGCGCAGGTGCTCGTACATGCCGCCCTGGACGATGCCGAACAGCGCGTTCGGGTTGCCGCCGGCATTGAACTCGTTCATCGAGCGCTGGGCCCAGCGCAGCGACATGCGCATCGATTTGGCTGCTTCGTCGGCAGTGGCTGGACGGCCGTCGATTTCGTAGGGCGTGCATTCGTCGAACTGCATCACGATGTCCGAATTGAGCGCGCGCTGGATCTGCATCGAGATCTCGGGCGACAGGAACAGTTTCGAGCCGTCGATCGGCGAGGCGAACTTGACGCCCTCTTCCGTGATTTTGCGCATCGCGCCCAGCGAAAACACCTGGAAGCCGCCCGAGTCGGTCAGGATCGGGCCATCCCAGCCCATGAACTTGTGCAGGCCGCCGAACTTGTTCATTACGTCCACGCCCGGGCGCAGCCACAGGTGGAAGGTATTGCCCAGGATGATCTGCGAGCCGACGTCTTTCAGCTCGATCGGGTCCATCGCCTTGACCGAGCCATAGGTACCGACTGGCATGAAGATCGGGGTTTCGATGGTGCCGTGGTTGAGCTTCAGGCGGCCGCGGCGGGCATGCGACAGGCCGCTGGTGTCTTTTTTGAGCAGGGTAAATTCGAGCATGTGTTCTCTGACTTATCGTGAGGTGGTGCTCAAGAGCATGGCGTCGCCATAGCTGAAGAAGCGGTATTCGTTGGCAATCGCGTGCGCGTAGGCAGCGCGGATCGGCGCGTAGCCGGCAAAGGCCGACACCAGCATCAGGAGCGTCGACTTGGGCAGGTGGAAGTTGGTCACCAGGCGCGTAACGGTTTTAAAGGTGTAGCCGGGCGTGATGAACAGGGCCGTGTCGGCGCTGCCAGCGACCAGCTCGCCGCTTTGCGACGCCGACTCCAGCGCGCGCAGGCTCGTCGTCCCGACGGCAATCACGTCGCGGCCTGCGGCTTTGGTGGCGCGCACCGCGTCCACCGTCTCTTGCGCGATCGTGTACCACTCGGTATGCATCTTGTGTTCGCTGAGGTCTTCAACCCGCACCGGCTGGAAGGTGCCGGCGCCCACGTGCAGCGTAACGTAGGCGAAGTTCACGCCTTTCGCGGCCAGGCGGTCGAGCAGCGGCTGATCGAAGTGCAGGCCGGCCGTGGGCGCGGCCACGGCGCCCGGCTCTTTCGAGTACACGGTCTGATAACGCTGTTCGTCGAATTCGTCGGCGGTGTGCTCGATGTACGGCGGCAGCGGCAGGCGGCCGTGCGCTTCGATCAGGTCGAACACATCGCCTTCAAAGTGCAGCGTGAAGAATTCGCCGGCGCGCTCGCCTGCCGTCACATCGAAGGCATCGGCCAGGCGGATGCGGTTACCCGGCTTGGGCGACTTCGACGCCCGCACCTGGGCCAGCACCGTGCGGTTGTCGAGCACGCGCTCGACCAGCACCTCGACCTGGCCGCCGGATTCCTTGACGCCGAAGAAGCGCGCCTTGAGCACGCGGGTGTTGTTCATCACGAGCAGGTCGCCCGCCTGCAGTTGGTCGACGATGTCGGCGAACTGGCGGTCGATGATCTGGTCGCCATCGAGGTGCAGCAGGCGCGACGCGCTGCGGTCCGGCAGCGGCAATTGCGCAATGCGCTCAGGGGGCAGGTCGAAGTCGAAATCGGATAGCGAATACATGATGTTCAATTGGTTGGGCAAATCTCGGCAAATCAATGCTGCCAGCTTTACAATAGAGGCTTGAAGCGCATACGGCGAACCTTCTATTTTACGTCAGCAAGCGCCACTTTGCCGCAATATGCCCGCCCTTAAAACCACAACGCCCCCAAAAACGCTCGAAAGCAAGCTCGCCCGCCTTGGCCTGCGCACCGACATGGACCTGGTGCTGCACCTGCCGCTGCGCTACGAGGACGAGACCCAGATCATCACGATCCGGGATGCCTGCATGCGCGGTGGCCAGACCTGGCAGGTGGAAGGCATCGTGACCAAGAACGAGATCTCGTTCAAGCCGCGCCGCCAGTTGCTCGTCACGATCGCCGACGCATCGGGCGACCTGCTGCTGCGCTTCATGAATTTCTACGGCAGTCAGGTCAAGCAGATGGCCGAAGGCGTGCGCATCCGTGCGCGGGGCGAACTCAAACACGGCTTCTTCGGTGCCGAGATGGTCCACCCGGGCTACAAGGTCGTCAACGAAGGCGCGCCCCTGCCCGCCTCGCTCACGCCCGTGTACCCGGCCGGCGAAGGCTTGTCGCAGACGGTGCTGCGGCGCGCGATCGCCGATGCGATGAAGCGCATCGACTGGGCCGACACCGTGCCGCCCGCGATCCGCAAGCGCATGGACCTGATGGACTTCGAGCCAGCCGTAAAGCTGCTGCACTACCCGCCGGCGGATGTCGACGAGCACGCGCTAATCGAGCGCTCGCATCCAGCCTGGGACCGCATGAAGTTCGACGAACTGCTGGCGCAGCAGTTGTCGTTGAAACGCGCGCAGCGTGCGCGCCGCGAAAAAGGCGCACCGCCACTACGCGCGATGGGCCAGTTGTCCGAAGGCTTTCTGGCCGGCCTGCCCTTCGCGCTGACCGGCGCGCAGCAACGCGTGGTCGAAGAAATCCGCGCCGATCTGCGCGCCGGCTATCCGATGCAGCGCTTGCTGCAGGGCGACGTCGGCAGCGGCAAGACGGTGGTCTCGGCACTGGCCGCCGCGCAGGCGATCGACAGCGGCTACCAGGCGGCCCTGATGGCGCCGACCGAGATCCTGGCCGAGCAGCACTTCCGCAAGATCGCGGCGTGGATGGAGCCGCTTGGCGTGAAGGTCGCGTGGCTGACCGGTAGCCTGAAGAAAAAGGACAAGGCGGCATCGAACGCGTTGATCGAATCGGGCGCGGCCAATCTGGTGATCGGCACGCACGCCCTGATCCAGGACTCGGTGCAGTTCGCGAAACTGGGCCTGGTGATCGTCGACGAACAGCACCGCTTCGGCGTCGGCCAGCGCCTCACGCTGCGCAACAAGGGCAGCGACGGCCTGGTGCCGCACCAGCTGATGATGTCGGCCACGCCGATCCCGCGCACGCTGGCAATGACGTATTACGCCGACCTTGAAGTCTCGGTGATCGACGAACTGCCGCCGGGACGCAGCCCGATCGTCACGCGCGCCATTGACCAGAACCGCCGCGATGAAGTCGTCGAGCGCGTGTACGCGGCGGCGCTCGAAGGCCGCCAGGTGTACTGGGTCTGCCCGCTGATCGAGGAATCCGAAGCGCTGCAATTGCAGACGGCGACCGAGACCTACGAGACGCTGGCCGAGTCGCTGCCCGATCTGCAGGTAGGGCTGGTGCATGGCCGCATGAAGCCGGCCGAGAAGCAGGAAGTGATGGACGCGTTCACGGCGGGCCAGGTACATGTGCTGGTGGCGACGACCGTCATCGAGGTGGGCGTGGACGTGCCCAATGCGTCGCTGATGGTGATCGAGCATGCGGAGCGGTTTGGCTTGTCGCAGCTGCACCAGTTGCGCGGGCGCGTGGGCCGCGGTTCGGCGGCGTCGGTGTGCCTGCTGCTGTACCAGTCGCCGCTGGGCCAGGTGGCCAAGCAGCGCCTGTTGACGATGCGCGAAACAACGGACGGCTTCGAGATCGCGCGGCGTGACCTGGAGATTCGCGGGCCTGGTGAGTTTCTGGGCGCGCGCCAGTCAGGCCAGGCGATGCTGCGCTTTGCCGATCTGGAGATCGATCAGTGGATGGTCGACCGGGCGCGGGATGTGGCGCAGTGGCTGCTCGATGGCGAGACGCTTGAAAAGATGGCGGTCGTCGATGCGCACCTGGCGCGCTGGCTGGGTGGGCGTGAAGAGTTCCTGAAGGTCTAGACGGCGCGCAGAATGGGAGATGCCGGTTCCGCTTTGGACGCCATGCCGACGCTGCAGTGGCCACCGGCAGTCTGGTGCAGTCGCAACTGCTCGCAAGCCTCGATCATTGTGCGCAACTTGGTGTGACCGTGCGCTGCCGGAGAAAACCCGGGGCTGGCTTTCCTGAGCTGATTTCCCAGCTCGCTCAGGTTGACCAGTCCATTTTGGGAGACTTTGGCGACTTTGCGAACCGTCTTCACCAATAAGCTGCGCCAATCAACCACCACGTTGTCATCGACCGGCGCCGCTGGCGGTTCGACTTTCGCTGCGATGGACGCCGCTTCATGAAACCGGTCGCACGCATGACGCAAGGCCGCAGGCGTCTTCACTTCGCCAACGACATGCACACCAGCCCCGCGCTCCTGCAGCTTGCGGCACAAGCCGACAAAATCCGAGTCGCTCGTCACGATCACGAACTGGGTGGCGCGCCCGTCGAGCAGCATCTCCAATGCGTCCAGCGCCAGCGCGATATCGGCCGTGTTCTTCCCGCCCACATACTGAAATTGCAAACACGGCGCAAAGCCGTGGCGGATCAGCGCTTCCTGCCATTTGTTGGTCAGCGACGCCGCGTTGCCGTAACCGCGCCGCAGCACCACACGCCCCAGGCTCGATGCATGCTGCATCGCCTGATCGAGCACGGCGCTCTGCGCATTTTCGCAATCGACCAGTACCGCGACATTCCGTTCTGCAGACATGAGAATTCCCGTTAGGCAACAGCTTAACTCTAGCAGGATATTGAGGACGGGCGGGTGGCATTTCCCGTCTGGGCGCTTACCGTGTTGTACAAACGCACTGTGACAATCCGTTAGAAATTTGCACCCTGTTTACGGCTATCTTGGCTGCGTTGCAATGTCCTGCCCCGGGCTGTTGCGCCTCTCATTCACCATTCAATACGGAACCTGGCATGCCTATCGTCGGACTCGGACTGCACTTTCTGATCGCGCTGTTCTTCGCGGTCCATGCGCTGCGCAACGGGCGCCAACTGTATTGGCTGCTGATCCTGTTCTCGTTCCCGCTTCTTGGCAGCCTGGCCTACTTCGTGGCCGAGTACCTGCCCGCGTCGCGCCTTCAGCGCCAGGGCCGCATCGCCACCCGTGCGCTGCACAAAACCATCGATCCGGGCCGTGACGTGCGTGAAGCGCGGCGCGCGTTCGACCTGACCCCGACGGCGCACAACCAGATGCGCCTGGCCGCCGCGCTGCTGGGTGCGGGCCAGTCCGAAGAAGCCGTGCAGCATTACGATGCCTGCCTGCGCGGGCCGTTCGCAGGCGATCCGGAAGTGGTGCTGGGCGCTGCGCGTGCCAATGCGGCGCATGGCCAGCCGGCCGCAGCGATTGCGCTGCTCGCGTCGCTGCAAGATCGGCAGCCAGGCTTTCGCGCCGATGAGGTCGCGCTGGCGCTGGGCCGCGCGTATGCCGCGAACAATCAGCAGCTTGAAGCCGGCGTGCAGTTCGAGTCAGTGGTGGAACGCTTCGGCAGTATCGATGCGCGCGTCGAACTGGCGCTGTGGGCCATCGCCAACGGCAAGAACGATGTGGCGCAGCGCGAGCTGAAAGAGATCGCGCATGCGCGCAAGCACATGGAAAAGCACACGCGGGACCTGCATCGCGAGTTGTTCAGGCGGCTGGATACGGCGACTGCACCAACGTAACGCTTGCCTCCTGGTGCGACCATTGAGTAAGCCGTCTATTCAGCCGCGACTTTGACAATACCTTATTTGGGTACTATCATTCCCTTTATGGGTACTTATGCCGAAGCGCTTTTCACTAAAACACAGCAACGCGTGCTGGCGGTATTGTTCGGCCAACCGCATCGTTCTTTTTACGCGAATGAAATTATCGAACTGGCGCAGTCCGGTTCAGGTGCCGTACAACGGGAGCTAGCGCGTCTGCAAGCGTCACGCCTCGTGACCGTACAGAAGATCGGAAACCAAAAGCATTATCAGGCAAACCCGGACGCGCCAATCTACGAGGAACTGCGCGGCATCGTCATGAAAACGTTCGGCGTGGCCGACGTGCTGCGCAATGCGCTCATCCCATTGTGGCCTCTTATCGAGGTAGCGTTTATTTACGGTTCTTTGGCCAAGGGCACGGAACATGCAGGCAGCGATGTTGATCTAATGGTGATTGGATCACTGCCATCAAACGTCCAGTTACTCGAACTACTGCTGCCAACGCATGCTCTGCTGGGCCGCGTCGTCAATCCGACGCTCTATACAGCGGCCGAATTTTCGCAACGCGTACAGGTTGGCAAGTCGTTTATTATTCGCGTGCTGGAGCAGCCTAAAGTCTTCGTCAAAGGAAACGAGCATGACATTTCCCGAATCGGCAGCGCTGGCGAACTTGGCCCGGATCGGCAAGTTGAAGGCAGAGCCGCCTGACGCTCGCGAGAGCGCCGGCTTGTTACGCTCAGCGACGGTACGTCTGCAGGATGCCCGGCAACCCATCCTGTCGCTCGAGAGTCGCTTTGACCTGGCCTACAATGCCGCGCACGCGGCCGCATTGTCGGCTTTGAGAACGCATGGCTACCGCAGCGAGAACCGCTATCTGGTCTTTCAGTGCCTCGAACACACATTGGGCTACGCACCGACGCAATGGCTGCTACTCGATCAAGCGCACAAGAAACGCAATCTTGCCGAGTACGAGGGCGATCTTGACGTCACAGAGGGCTTCGTCGAGGAACTGATTGACGCTGCCGCTGCGTTGATCGCGGCAGTACATGCATTGCAGAAGAGATCATGACGTTGATTCTGACACCTGCATGCCGGGAATTCTACGAAATGAACAACGTCAGGCGATTCCCAAACGGGTCACGCACGGTGAGCTCGCGCGATCCCCAAGGCGTATCTTCGATTGAAGGGCGCGCATAACCATACTCCCTGCCCGTCAGCTCGGCATACAGCGCATCGATATCGTCAACGACGATCCGCAGCGCCGCACCAGGACAACAATCGCCATGATGTTCGCTCAGGTGCAACACGCACCCGTCACGCGCGATCTGCAGGTACAGCGGCAGGTCGGGTGCGAAGCGGTGTTCCCAGTCGACCTTGAAACCGAGGTAGTCGACGTAGAACTGCCTGGCCTTCGCTTCATCGAAGATACGCAGGATCGGCGTGACGGCGCCAAGCATCATGCTGGCGGGCGTACCCGGTCTGCCTCGTAACGCAAGCCGATCTGGCGCCGGATCTCGTCCATCACGCCCATCAGCGCCAGCGTTTCGCGCTGCGTCATCACCGGGCTTTCCAGCAAACCGGCTTGCCAGCAGCGCTGCGCCTCGATGGCTTCATGCACGTAGCCGTTGCCGAGATACGGCGTGTCGATCGTGCGCGAAGTGCCGTCGTCGAGCGTGACCGTGACCGATGTCGCGCAGTGGAAGCGCGTGTTCATGCGCACGTGGCCACGCTCGCCCGCCACCGTCAGTTCGGCCGGCGTGCGCGCCAGCAGCGAGCAGCTGCAGACCGACATGCCGCCGCCTTCGTGCTTGAGCGTGAAGCCCGTCTGCACGTCGACGCCCGTCGGGCCCATTTCGGCCTGCGCGCGGATTTCCGCCACCGGGCCAAGCAGGCCCGCGGCGATCGACAACGGATAGATGCCCAGGTCGAGCAGCGCGCCGCCGCCCAGCTCGGGATTGAAGACGCGGTGCTCGGGGCCGAACGTGGCGGCGAACCCGAAGTCAGCCACCACCTGGCGCGGCGTGCCGATTTCGCCGGACGCCAGGATACGCTGGACTTCCTGGTAGGCCGGCAGGTAGCGCGTCCACATTGCCTCCATCAGGAACAGGCGCTTTGTGCGCGCCAGCGTGACCACCTGCTCGGCTTCGCGCAGGTTCATCGTGAACGGCTTTTCGCACAGGACGCCCTTGCCGGCGCGCAGGGCCATCAGCGCATTTTCGACGTGCTGCGGGTGCGGCGTGCCGATGTAGACCAGGTCGATGTCCGGGTTCGCGACCAAGGCCCCGTACGAGCCGTAACTGGCCAGCGCGCCGAATTCGCGGCCGAATGCATCGGCCGTTTCCTGGTTGCGTGACGCCACGCCGGCCAGCACCGCGCCCGGCACATCCTTGAGTGCAGTGGCAAAGGCATGGGCAATCTTGCCCGTGCCGAGGATTCCCCAACGTACCGCTTCAGCCATGCACATTCTCCTTGGTTAGTCCGTCCGGCGTGGACGGAACACGGTGGTATCACAATAAAAGTCAGCGTCCTGTCCCGGCCACCAGCCCGGCACGCCCAGCACCTGCAGCGGTGTGAAGCCCGCTGCGGCGCCATTGCTCGCCAGGCCTTCGCCGGCCAGTGCAGCGGCCACCTCGTGGTCGATCCAGGCGCGGCGCGCGGCCGGCGCGAGTAGAAAGTAAGCGTCGTCCACGAACACGACGCGCGTGTGCGCGGTGATCGCCTTGCGCGGCGTGACCAGCTTTTCCATCAGCGCGTGGCCGAACAGCCAGACCTCGGCGTCGCGGCCGAACATCGCGCGCCCGTCGTACAGCGCTTCGAGCCAGCGATGTGCGCGCAGGTCGTCGACCAATGCATGTCCAGCGTCATTGTCGCGCACCACCAGCAACGCCGCGTTCTCATCGAAGATCGTGGCGGCGTCGCGCGCCGGTCCACGCGACTTGCCCACGCCGGCCTGCGCGATCTGCGCCGCCTGCAGCGTGTTCAGGGCGCGTTTGATCCCCGGGAACGTCAGCCACACCAGCGCATTGAAGAAGTCGTGCAGATTGTCGCGCGTGGGCACCTGCCCTGTCGCGCCGATGAAAGCCTCGTACGCCATGCCGTCGGGCAGGCTCGCTTGCGGCACGAAGCGCAAAGGCTGGCCGGCGCCGTTGCGCAGGCCCTGCGCGCAGGCGGCCGCATTGAAGGCGTCGATGAAACCGTCGGGCGGCGGCGCGGCGTGCTCGAAGGCCGGGCGCACCGTGTCGTACCACGGCTGCGCCCAGTCGATCGGCGGCAGCATCGGTGTTACAGCATCTTCCAGTTGATGGTCTCGCCCGCATTGAGCGGCACCAGCTGGTGCTCGGCCATCGGCACCGATTGGGGCAGCGTCCAGGCTTCGCGCTTGAGCGTGATCGTGCCCTCGTTGCGCGGCAGGTTGTAGAAGGCCGGGCCGTTGAAGCTGGCGAATGCCTCCAGCTGGTCGAGCGCGCCGGCCTGGGCGAAGGCTTCGGTATACATCTCCATCGCGTGCAGCGCCGTGTAGCAGCCCGCGCAGCCGCAGGCCGCGTACTTGGTGTGCACCGCGTGCGGGGCCGAGTCGGTACCCAGGAAGAAGCGCTCGTCGCCGCTGGTGGCGGCGGTGACCAGCGCCAGACGATGTTCTTCGCGCTTGAGCACTGGCAGGCAGTAGAAGTCAGGGCGGATGCCGCCCTTGAACAGCTCATTGCGGTTGTACAGCAGGTGGTGCGCGGTGATGGTGGCGGCGATCGGGCCTTCGGCTTCAGCCACGTACTGGGCGGCATCCCTGGTGGTGATGTGCTCGAACACGACCGGCAGGGCCGGCATGTCGCGGCGCAGCGGGCGCATGACGCGCTCGATGAACACGGCTTCGCGGTCGAACAGGTCGATGTCGCTATTGGTAACTTCGCCGTGCACCAGCAGCGGCATGCCGATTTCCTGCATTACTTCAAGCGTCTTGTAGCACTTGGTCAGGTCGGTGACGCCAGCGTCGGAATTGGTCGTGGCGCCCGCTGGGTACAGCTTGACGGCGTGGATGAAGCCCGTGTCCTGCGCGCGGCGGATCTCGTCCGGGTTGGTGTTGTCGGTCAGGTACAGCGTCATCAGGGGCTCGAACTGCACGCCCTCGGGCAGCGCAGCCAGGATGCGGGCGCGGTAGTCCAGCGCCATGGCCGTGGTGGTAACGGGCGGGCGCAGGTTCGGCATCACGATCGCGCGCGCGAACTGGCGCGCGCTGTGCGGCAGCACGCTGGCCATGGCCGCGCCGTCGCGCAGGTGCAGGTGCCAGTCGTCGGGACGGGTGATGGTGATGGTGTCGGGGATTTCGATGGTGGACATGGCGGCTCTCGGAAAACGGATGGCGTATTTTACCTGTGCCGGGGCGCCGTGGATCACCGCGCAACGTGGCGCGATCGCTCACATGCGCCACACGCGACTGCATGCTTGACAGCACTAACAGCCCCTAGGATACTGCGGAACTTGCCATAATCTTCAGAATCAACTGGTCTTTCGGTCCTCGACAGCCAGCCACTGCCCGAACAATTCACCAGCGACAGCGCCGTTGCCGCGGGTGTCGCACAGGTCCCAAAGACAGGAAGCTTTATGAACAATCGAAACCGCCTGACCACTTATATTCTGATCGCGCTGGTGATCGGTATTCTGGTCGGCTATCTGGTCAACACCAATTCGGACACGGCCGGCGCGCAAAGCTTCGCCGACACGATGTCGTTGATCACGACGCTGTTCCTTCGCCTGATCAAGATGATCATCGCGCCGCTGGTGTTTGCCACCCTGGTGGTCGGCATTGCCAAGATGGGCGACGCCAAGGAAGTCGGCCGCATCGGCGTCAAGGCGCTGGGCTGGTTCTTCATCGCCTCGCTCATCTCGCTGTCGCTGGGCCTGATCCTGGTGAACCTGTTCCGTCCCGGTGACGCGCTGTTCGCCGCCGGCATGATGCCGCCAGTGGGCACGGATGCGGGCATTACCACCACCGGCCTGACGATGAAGGACTTCATCACCCACCTGGTGCCAACCTCCATTGTCGACGGCATGGCCCGTAACGAGATCCTGCAGATCGTCGTGTTCTCGGTGTTCTTCGGTACCGCTGCCGCTGCCGTCGGTGCGCGCGCCACGCCGATGATCGATGCCATCGACGGCGTTGCCCACGTCATGCTCAAGCTGACCGGCTATGTGATGAACTTCGCACCGATCGCAGTGCTGGCCGCCGTCTCGGGCATCATCGCCAAGAGCGGCCTGGGCGTGCTGTCGACGTATGGCGTCTTCATGGCCCAGTTCTACTTCGGCATTGCGCTCCTGTGGGTGGTGTTGATCGGCATCGGCATGATCTTCGTCGGCCCGCGCATCCTGCGCCTGATCGCCGAACTGCGTGGCCCGACCCTGCTGGCCTTCTCGACCGCATCGTCCGAAGCGGCGTTTCCGAAAACCCTGGAAGGCCTGGAGCGTTTCGGCGTCAAGAACCGCCTGGCCTCGTTCGTGCTGCCAATCGGTTACTCGTTCAACCTCGATGGCTCGATGATGTACTGCACCTTCGCCGCCGTCTTCATCGCCCAGGCTTACGGCATCGAGCTGTCGATGAGTACCCAGATCACGATGATGCTGGTGCTGATGCTGACCTCCAAAGGCATGGCCGGTGTGCCGCGTGCATCGCTGGTCGTGATCGCCGCCACGCTGAACCAGTTCGACATCCCGGAAGCCGGCCTGCTGCTGCTGCTGGCGATCGACCACTTCCTGGACATGGCCCGCTCGGCCACCAACGTCATCGGCAACGGCATCGCCACCGCCGTCGTTGCCAAGTGGGAGGGCGAGCTCGGAGAGCCGAACGCCGAACCCGCCATTTCACCGCTGCGCTAGGCGCGGCGGGCATTGCCTGACACCGAAGGCCTTCCAGCGATGGAGGGCCTTTTTTTTCATGAAAATAACGAGGGACGAACGATGAAAACCATGATGGCCGCCGGCATGCTGCTGGCCTTGAACAGCGCGCACGCCGCCACCCAGACAGTCGATTGCGGCCGCCTGCTGGACGTGCAGCAAGGCACCTGGCGCGAACGCGTCAGCATCGTCATCGAGAACGGCAGCATCGTCTCGGTCGGCCCCATGACCGGCGCCCCCGGCAATATCGACCTGTCGCGCCACGCCTGCCTGCCTGGCCTGATCGACATGCACGTGCACCTGACCAGCGAGACCCTGCCGGCAGTGGACGCCTACCGCGACCGCCTCACCGCCAACCCGGCCGACATGGCCTACCGTTCGATCAAGTTTGCCGAGCGCACGCTGATGGCAGGCTTTACGACGGTGCGCGACCTGGGCGCAGCCGATGACCTGAACATCGCCCTCAAGCGGGCGATTGCCGCCGGCGACGTGCCGGGCCCGCGCATGTTCACGGCCGGTAAATCGCTGGCCACCACGGGCGGGCATGCCGATCCGACCAACAACCTGTCGCACTTTTTGAACGAGAAGATCGGCACGCCCGGCCCGGTCGAGGGTGTTCTCAACAGCCCGGAAGAAGCCCGCCAGGCCGTGCGCCAGCGCTACAAGGATGGTGCGGACCTGATCAAGGTGACGGCCACCGGCGGTGTGCTGAGCCAAGCCGCCAGCGGCCAGAATTCGCAGTACACCGAGGACGAGCTGCGCGCCGTGGTCACGACCGCGAAGGATTACGGCTTTCGCGTCGCTGCCCACGCCCACGGCGCAGAAGGCATGAAACGCGCGCTGCGCGCCGGCGTCGACTCGATCGAACATGGCACGCTGATGGACGACGACGTCATCACGCTTTTCAAGAAGACCGGCGGCTGGTACGTGCCAACCATCTCGGCCGGCCGCTACGTGGCGGACAAGGCCAAGGTGCCGAACTACTACTCGGCGCTGGTGCAGCCCAAGGCGGCGGCGATCGGGCCGCAGCTGCAGGCCACGTTCGCCCGCGCCCACAAGGCCGGCGTGAAGATCGCGTTCGGCACCGATGCCGGCGTGTTCCCGCATGGCGAAAATGCGAAGGAATTCGGCTACATGGTCGAAGCGGGCATGACGCCGATCGAGGCAATCCGCGCCGCGACCGTCAATGCGGCCGTGCTGCTGGATCAGCCCAAGCGCCTGGGCGCGATCGCGCCGGGGTTCGCGGCCGACATCATCGCGGTCGAGGGCGACCCGCTCAAGGACGTCAAGCTGCTCGAGCAGGTCAAGTTCGTGATGAAGGATGGCGTCGTCTTTAAAAAGCTGTAAGCTGCCGGGTTTATAAAACCCGGAGACCTTCATGCTGTTCCCGCGATCTGCCCACGCCGCCCTGTGCGGCGTTCTTTTTCTGTTTGCGGCCGCCGTCCAGGCCCAGACCGCCAAGCTGCCGAACGTGACGATCCTCGCCACCGGCGGCACCATCGCCGGAACGGGCGCCAGCAGCACGACGACGGTCGGCTATACCGCTGCCACTGTCGGCGTGCAATCGCTGATCGCGGCCGTGCCCGAGATCACGAAGGTGGCCAACGTCACCGGCGAACAGGTATTCCAGATTGCCAGTGAAAACATCAGCGATGCGCAGTGGCTGCAACTGGCCAAACGCGTCAACGTGCTGCTGGCGCAAAGCAGCGTCGATGGCATCGTCATCACGCACGGCACCGACACGCTGGAAGAGACGGCATACTTTTTGAATCTGGTCGTCAAGAGCAAGAAGCCGGTGGTGGTGGTCGGCTCGATGCGGCCGTCAACGGCGCTGTCGGCCGACGGCCCGATCAATCTGTACAACGCGGTGCGCCTGGCCGGCACGCCTGACGCGGCGGGCCGCGGCGTGCTGGTGGCGATGAATGACCAGATCCACGCGGCGCGCGACGTCACCAAAGCCAATACGACGACGGCAGACACCTTCCGCACGACGGAGCTGGGCATGATCGGCTACATCCAGGGTGGCAAGCCGTTCTTTTATCGCGACGTGACGCGCAAGCACACGGTCGATACCGAATTCGATCTGGCCAAACTGGATGCGCTGCCGCAGGTGGACGTGGCGTACGCGTATGCGAACGTGGGCGATGTGGCGGTCAATGCGCTGGTGGCAGCCGGCGCCAAGGGTCTGGTGCATGCTGGTGTCGGCAACGGCAGCCTGCCTGCCAAAACCAGGCCGGCGCTGGTGGCTGCGCGGGCCAAGGGTGTCATCGTCGTGCGTGCGAGCCGCGTCGGCCAGGGCATCGTGGCGCGCAATGGCGAAGCCAATGACGATCAGCTGGACTTCGTGGTGGCCGATACGCTCAGTCCTCAGAAGGCGCGCATTCTGTTGATGCTGGCGTTGACGAAAACGACCAGCACCAAGGAAATTCAGCGGATGTTTTATACGTATTGATTACGTGCCGGATACCGTAGCGTGGACGGCTGCGCCGTCCACGCGTTCAAACGCTTCCGGCACCAGCGGCGGCGAGGCCACATCCTCGTCGGGCCGCGCCAGCTGCCGGTCCCACATCTGCGCATACAGGCCGCGCGCGGCCAGCAGCGAACCATGCGTGCCGCGCTCGACGATCTTGCCGTGATCGAGCACGATGATCTGCTGCGCATCGGCGATCGTGGACAGGCGGTGCGCAATCACCAGCGTCGTGCGGTTCTTCGCGATCTCTTTCAACTGCGCCTGGATCGCCTGCTCGGCGCGCGAGTCGAGCGCCGACGTGGCTTCGTCGAAGATCAGCAGCGCCGGGTCTTTCAGCAGCGTGCGCGCGATCGCCACGCGCTGCTTCTCGCCACCGGACAGTTTCAACCCCCGCTCACCCACCATGCTCTGATAGCCATCCGGCAGGCTTTCGATGAAGTCGTGGATCGACGCCGCGCGCGCGGCTGCCACGATGTCGTCGCGGCTGGCGCCGGGCCGGCCATACGCGATGTTGTATTCGATCGTGTCGTTGAACAGCACTGTATCTTGCGGGACGATGCCGATTGCCGCGCGCAGCGAAGACTGCGTGATGTCGCGCAGGTCCTGGCCATCGATGCGGATCGCGCCGCCGTTCACGTCATAGAAGCGAAACAGCAGGCGTGACAGCGTGGACTTGCCCGAGCCGCTGTGGCCCACCACCGCTGTCGTGGTGCCGGCGGCAATGGTGAAGTCGACGTCGAACAGGATCTGGCGCTTGGTCTCGTAGCTGAATTCCACGTGCGAGAACTCGACCTGCGCGCCCTTGATATCCAGCGGCAGCGCCTTGGGGCCGTCGGCCACTTCGCGGTTCTGGTCGAGCAGGCCAAACAGGCGCTCCATGTCGGCCAGGCTTTGCTTGATCTCGCGGTAGATCACGCCCAGGAAGTTCAGCGGCATGTACAGCTGGATCATGAAGGTGTTGACCAGCACCAGATCGCCCAGGCTCATGGTGCCGTTGATGACGCCCTGCGTGGCGCGCCACAGGATCAGCGTGACGGCAGTCGCGATGATCAGCGACTGGCCCGTGTTCAGGACCGACAGCGAGGTCTGCGAGCGCACGCCGGCGTTCTCGTAGTTCTTCAGGCCCTCGTCATAGCGTTTGGCTTCGTAGTCTTCGTTGCCGAAGTATTTCACCGTCTCGTAATTGAGCAGCGAGTCGATCGCCTTGGTACTGGCTTTCGATTCGAGGTCGTTCATCGTGCGCCGGAAGTGCGTACGCCATTCGGTGACCACCACGGTGAAGGTGATGTACGAGGCCAGCGCCACCGCGGTGATGATGCTGAACCAGATGTCGTAATTCAGTATCAGGTAGCCCAGCACCAGCGTGATCTCGACCAGCGTCGGCAGGATGTTAAAGAGCGAGTACGAGATCAGCGAGTTCACGCCACGCGTGCCGCGCTCGATGTCGCGCGTCATGCCGCCCGTCTGGCGGTTCAGGTGAAAGCGCAGCGACAGCGCGTGCAGGTGACGGAACACGCGCAGCGCGATGGTGCGCACGGCGCGCTGCGTCACGCGCGCGAACAGAAATTCGCGCAGCTCGGTGAAGACGGTCATCGACAGCCGCAGCAAGCCGTAGGCGATCAGCACGCCGACCGGCAGCACCATCAGTGCGTGCGGGTGCGCGGGATCGATGGCCAGGCCGTCGATCAGCCGCTTGAGCACCAGCGGCACGCCGACGTTGGCCATCTTGGCCGCGACCAGCGCGCCCATGGCGGCCAGCACGCGCCACTTGTAGACCCACAGGTACGGGAACAAGGTCTTGAGCGTTGCCCAGTCGTTGCGGGGAATGCCGGTAGGGTCCGGCGGAAGTGAGGTATTGCGGCGCATGGGGAGACTTTTGTGGTTCAATTCGGGTCGATTGTAGCTTTTACCGAGAATTCACGATGACCACGCCCGAAAATACCGTTACCACGCCCAGTACCATTCGCCTCCCCGCCGGCAAGATGCCCGAACTGCGGGTCATGCCCGCCCCGTCCGACGCCAATGTGTATGGCGATGTGTTCGGCGGCTGGATCATGGCCCAGGTCGACCTGGCCGGTTCGCTGCCGGCCACGCGCCGCGCCAATGGCCGCGTGGCGACCATCGCCGTGAACTCGTTTTTGTTCAAGAATCCGGTGTTCGTCGGCGACCTGCTGTCGTTCTATGCCGATATCACCAAGGTGGGCAACACGTCGATCACGGTGTTCGTCGAGGTGTACGCCGAGCGTAACCGGCTGGCGGCCGAAGTGGTCAAGGTGACCGAGGCGACGCTGACCTATGTGGCCACCGGTCCGGATCGCAAGCCGCGCCAGTTGCCGCCGCTCGAATCGCTGATCGCGAACCGGTAATCCGGTCGTGAAAAAGGCCGCCATGATGGCGGCCTCCAGAACCTCATGCCGGCATCAGCCCGGCTTTTTTTCGTCGCGCAATTCGCGCCGCAGGATCTTGCCGACGTTCGTCTTCGGCAGCGTCTCGCGGAACTCGACAAACTTCGGCCGCTTGTAGCCGGTCAGCTGCTCCTTGCAGAAGGCCTTGACCTGATCGGCGGTGAGGCTCGCGTCCTTCTTGACCACATACAGCTTGACCGCCTCGCCCGAGTGCTGGTCGGGCACGCCCACGCACGCCACTTCGAGCACGCCCGGCATCGCCGCGACCACGCCTTCGACCTCGTTCGGATACACATTGAAGCCCGAGACCAGGATCATGTCCTTCTTGCGATCGACGATGCGGGTGTAGCCCTTGTCGTCCATGATGCCGATGTCGCCGGTCTTGAAGAAGCCGTCGGGCGTCATGACCTTGGCCGTCTCGTCATCGCGCTGCCAGTAGCCGGCCATGACCTGCGGGCCACGCACGGCGATTTCGCCGGCGGTGCCGAACGGGACGGCATTGCCGGCATCGTCCAGGATGCGCAGTTCGGTCGATGGCAGCGGCAGGCCGATGGTGCCGGTGAACTCGCTGATGTCGCAGCGGTTGGCGGTGACCACGGGCGAGGTCTCGGACAAGCCGTAGCCTTCGACGATCGGGATGCCTGTCGTCTTGAGCCACTTGTCGGCCACCGCTTTTTGCACGGCCATGCCGCCGCCCGGGCACACCATCAGGCCCGAGAAATCGAGCTTGGCGAAATCGTCGTCGTTGAGCAGGCCGTTGTACAGGGTGTTTACGGCCGGGAAGATGTTGATGCGGTAGCCACCCAGCTCCTTGATGAAGCCCTTGATGTCGCGCGGGTTCGGGATCAACAGGTTCATGCCGCCCACGCGCAGGCCAAGCAGCGCGCAGACCGTCAGCGCATAGATGTGGTACAGCGGCAGCGCGCAGGCAAACTGCGGCTGCTCGCCCGCCAGCTGGCGCCCCAGGGTCGGCGCAAACCAGGCCTCGTTCTGCAGCACGTTGGCGATCACGTGGCGGTGCAGCAGCACCGCGCCCTTCGACACGCCCGTGGTGCCGCCCGTGTACTGCAGGAAGGCGATGTCGTCGTGGCCGATCGCAACCTGCCCCAGGGTTTCGCGCGCGCCCTCGGCCAGCACCTTGTTGAAGGCGACCGCGCCTGGCAGCGAGTAGGCCGGCACCATCTTCTTGACCTTGCGCACCACCAGGTTGACCAGCGTGCCTTTCAGGCCGCCCAGCAGGTCGCCCATCGTGGCCAGGATGACGTGTTTGACCTGCGTCTGGCCGAGCACCTGCTCCAGCGTGTGGGCAAAGTTTTCCAGCACCACGATCGCCTCGGCGCCCGAGTCGGTCAGCTGGTGCTGCAGCTCACGCGGGGTGTAGAGCGGATTCACGTTGACGACGACGTAACCGGCGCGCAGCACGGCGGCCAGCGCCACCGGATACTGCAGCACGTTGGGCATCATCAGCGCCACGCGCGCGCCGGGTTTCAGGCCCTTCGCCTGCAGCCAGGCGGCCATGCGCTGCGACATCGTATCGAGTTCGGAAAACGTGATGGACTTGCCCATGCAGGCATAGGCCTTGCGGTCGGCGTACTTGCGAAACGCCTCCTCGAGCAAATGCGCCAGCGAGCGATATTGCGTCGCATCGATCTCTGCCGGTACACCGGTTTCGTACGACGTGAGCCAGAATTTGTCCATGTATTCCACTGCCTTCCTTGTTGGTTCCAATAAAACGCCGAAGCCGCCTTGTAGGCGGCTTCGGCTGGTTGCCCATCATCCGCCGTGACTTATGCCACCGTGTCCGCCTGCTTTTCGTCCCGCAGCGCGCGGCGGAGAATCTTGCCGACGTTGGTCTTGGGAAGCTCATCGCGGAACTCGATGTACTTGGGGCGTTTGTAGCCGGTGAATTCCTGCTTGCAGTAGGCCAGCAAGTCGTCTGTCGTGAGGCCCGGGTCTTTTTTTACCACGAATACTTTGACCGCCTCGCCCGAATGGGCGTCCGGCACACCGACCACCGCGCATTCGAGCACGCCCGGATGGCCGGCGATCACGCCTTCGAGCTCGTTCGGGTACACGTTGAAACCCGACACCAGGATCATGTCCTTCTTGCGATCGACGATCCTGACGTAGCCGCCCTCGTCCATGATGCCAATGTCGCCCGAGCGGAAGAAGCCGTCGGCCGTCATGACCTTGGCGGTTTCGGCCGGCTGGTTCCAGTACCCCTGCATGACTTGCGGGCCGCGGATCGCGATCTCGCCGCTCTCGCCCCGCGCCACCGGGTTGCCTGCATCGTCGATGATGGCGATGTCGGTCGATGGCACCGGCAGGCCGATGGTGCCGGTGAAGTCCAGCACGTCGGCGCGGTTGCAGGTGGCCACCGGCGAGGTCTCGGACAGGCCGTAGCCTTCGATGATGGCCACGCCGGTGATATCGCGCCATTTGTCGGCCACAGCCTTTTGCACCGCCATGCCGCCGCCATTGCAGATACGCAGGCCGGAGAAATCGAGGTGGGCGAAATCGGGGTTGTTCACCAGCGCGTTGTACAGCGTGTTCACGGCCGGCAGCATGTTGAAGCGGTACTTGGCGAGCTCTTTGACGAAGCCCGGGATGTCGCGCGGGTTCACGATCAGCACGTTCAGGGCGCCCATGCGCATGCCCCACATGGCGCACGCGGTCAGCGCGAAGATGTGATACAGCGGCAGCGCGCACACGATCGTCAGTGGCTCGCCGCCCGCCTCGCCCAGCGCCGGTGCCGACCATGCTTCGCTTTGCAGCACGTTGGCGATCACGTTGCGGTGCGTGAGCGTGGCGCCTTTTGACGGCCCGGTGGTGCCGCCCGTGTACTGCAGGAAGGCGACGTCGCCGGCCTTGAGCGTGGCCGGCTTGAAGGTCATGCGGGCGCCCTGCGCCAGCGCGTCCTTGAACGACACCATGTTCGGCAGCGAAAACTCGGGCACCATCTTCTTGACGTGACGGACCACGAAATTGACCACCATGCCCTTGGCGCCGCCAAGCAGTTCGCCCATGTTCGCCACCACCACGTGGCGCAGCGGCGTCTTGCCCATCACCTTCTGCACGGTGTGGGCAAAGTTTTCCAGCACGATGATCGCTTCGGCGCCCGAGTCGGTGATCTGGTGTTCGAGTTCGCGCGCGGTGTAGAGGGGATTGACGTTGACGACGACGTAGCCGGCGCGCAGCACGGCGGCCAGCGCGATCGGGTACTGCAACACATTGGGCATCATGAGCGCCACGCGCGCGCCGGGCGTCAGGCCGCGGCTTTGCAGCCAGGCGGCGAGCTTTTGCGAATACGCGTCAAGTTCGCGGTAGGTGAGGAACTTGTCCATGCAGACAAAGGCATTGCGGTCCGCGAATTTGCTGAACGATTCTTCCAGCAATTGCACCAGCGAAGAGTACTGATCCGGATTGATCTCTGCCGGCATGCCTGGTGGATACGACTGCAGCCAAATCTTGTCCATGGGTTGCCTCTGTCTCGGGATCTTTTGCAAGATCATGATCGTTCTTGTCGACGGCCGTGCTATGTTGCCGGCTCGCGTGCGCACGAAGCTTATGCCTTTGCTATCGCTGGTTGTGATGCTATCGGGCAGCGCCCTTGTGCGCAAGCGCTTTTACGCCGATTGGAACCGGCCCTCTACGGCAGAGCACTCATGGTGCGCTGCACCACCTGCAGGCCCGTTGAACCCGTCGCAGCCAACCCCGTCAACACACGGGTACGCTCTTTCTTGTCGAGGGCGGCGAGGCGGTTGACGGCCTTGTAGAAACCCGTCCACGTTTTCTCGCGGCGCAGCAGGGCGCGAAACGCCGGCACCAGATCATTGTAGGTCGCCACCGAGGCAAGATGCGCATTGGACAGCGGCTCGGCAAAGAAGCGGTCATAGCCGGCGTAACCGCCCCAGTTTGCCTTGAGCACCTGGTAGTCGTTCTGCAGCGCGATGAACAGGCGGCCCTTGGTGGCGCGCTTGGTGGCGTCCGGTTCCATGCTCTTGTAGGTGCGCTCGAGCTCGCCGCGATAACGCAGCAGCAGCGCCAGGAAGTCGCGCTTGCGCGCCTTGTAGCGGTCGTAGGCTGCGCTCATGGCCGGGTTGCCGAAGCGTTCGAGCCAGGCTTCCACGCCGGCCTGCTCCACGGCGCTGGCGAACGATTCATTGAATTGCGAATCGCCCGCGACGTAGACGACCTGGTGCGCCAGCTCATGGAAGATCAGGCGCGCCAGTTCGGCGTCCGGGTAATTGATGAAGGTCGATACCAGCGGGTCGCTGAACCAGCCGAGCGTCGAATAGGCGCTCACGCCACCCACTTCCACGTCGTGGCCTTCTGCGCGCAGTTGCCGGGCATAGGCCTGGGCGTCGGTCTTGCTGTAGTAGCCGCGGTAGTTCACGCACCCGGCGACCGGGAAGCACCACTGGATCGGTTTGAGCGACAGTTCGGGCGTGGCCACCACGTTCCACAGCACGTAGGGGCGTTTGAGACTGGTGTAATTGGTGTAGCTGCCGTTATCGGGCAGCTGCATTTCCTGGATGGCAAAGCGGCGGATCTGGCGCGCCGCTTCGAGCCGGTGCCGCAATTTGGCGCTGGTGCCGGTGTCGGCGATCCAGTCGTCGATCGGGCGCGCATCGGACAGCAGTTGCAGCTGGCCTTGCGCGGCCTGGGTGTAGTACGAGAGCGATGAGCAGCTTGTCAACATCAGGGCCGCAGCTGCCGCGGCCATGAGCGGCCGGAAGGCCAGTGAGAATCTAGAGGGCGTCATCTCGTGTCGGGGGCGCGGCTTTTTCAACCTGCACCAGGGTGTCGTAGAAAGTGGGCGCCCGGCCCATGTCGGTCAAACGCTGGCTGGTGACTTCGTTGGCGTTCTTGCCGTCGGTGGCCAGTTTTTTCCACCAGATCGACAAGCCCACCACCAATCCAGCGCGCGCCTTGTCGGTCACGCGTGCACGGGCGAGGAACGAACCGCGGTCGTTATAAATGCGCGCCATGTCACCGTGCGCGATGCCGCGTGCGGCGGCGTCAAGCGGGTGGATGTCGAGGTGCGGTTCGCCCTCAGTTGCGCGCAGGCTCTGTACATTGACAAACGTTGAGTTGAGGAAGTTCCGTGCCGGCGGAGAAATCATGGCCAGCGGATAGGTTTTTGCCAGCTCGGGGTTCGATGCGACCGACTCGTACGGCGGGATGTACGTGGGCACCGGATCGAGGCCGTCGGCTAGCATGCTCTCGGAAAAGAACTCGCACTTGCCCGATGGCGTCGTGAAGCCGCCGTCGGCAAACGGCGCGTCCGGCATGTTGAGCTTGCTCCAGCCGGTGCGCTTGAGCGACTCCCAATCGAAGTGCACCGCCCGCGTATCCTTGCTGTTGAAGGCTTGCGCTGCGATAGCATCATCGCTCTCGCGGAAGCACGGATCGGTAAAGCCCATGCGCGCGGCCAGCAGGCGGAAGAACTCGGTATTCGGCTTGGATTCGCCCACCGGCTCGACAGCGGCGTTATTGGCCATCATGTACAGGTGGCCGTAGGCCAGGTGCGCATCGACGTGTTCGAGCTGCGTGGTGGCCGGCAGCAGGATGTCGGCGTAGTCGGCGCTGTCGGTATGAAAGTGCTCGAGCACCACGGTGAACAGGTCTTCGCGCTCGAAGCCTTGCTGCACCTTGCGCGAATCGGGCGCAATGGCCAGCGGGTTCGCGTTGTAGACGATGACGGCCTCGATCTTCGGACCGAAATCGGGCGCGCTCTCGCGCAGCAAGTCGTCGCCGATCGTGGTCATGTTGATCGTGCGCGGGGTGCGGCCGGCCAGCAGATCCGGGCGCTGCAGCGCCGGGCGGTTGGTCGGGAACGAGGCCGAGCTCGATAGCTGGATGCCGCCTGCGGGCAGGCGCCAGGCGCCCACCAGGGCCGGCAGGCAGGCGATATTGCGCACGGCCATGCCGCCGCCGCGCACGCGCTGGATGCCATAGTTGACGCGGATCGCGGCCGCTTCGCCGTTCTTTGCGGTCTGGCCGTACAGGCGCGCCAGGTTGACCACTTCATCGACGCTGATGCCGCAGATGGCGGCCGTGCGTTCAGGCGGCCATTCGAGCGCGCGCGCCTTGAGGGGCTCGAAACCCAGCGTGTGCTTGTCGATGTAGGCGTGGTCGAGCAGGTCCTCCTGGATCAGCACATGCATCATGCCCAGGGCCAGCGCGGCATCCGTGCCGGGCAGCAGCGCAATATGTTGATGGCATTTTTCGGCGGTGAGCGAGCGATACGGATCAATGGCAATCAAGGTGGCGCCATTGCGCTTGGCTTCTTGCGCGCGCATCCAGAAATGCAGGTTCGACGCGATCGGGTTACCGCCCCAGATCAGGATCAATTTGGCGTTCTGGAACTGTTCGAGGTCGGTGCCGATCGAACTACCGATGGAATACCGGTAGCCGGTTGCGCCGGCCGTGGCGCAGATGGTGCGATCGAGCAGCGACGCGCCCAGTTGATTGAAAAAGCGCAGCGACATCGATTCGCCCTGCACCAGGCCCATCGTGCCGCAATAGCTGTACGGCAGGATCGCCTCGGGGTCGCGCGCGGCGATGCCGGTCAGGCGCGTGGCGATCTCGTCCAGTGCGGCGTCCCATGTGATGCGCTCGAACTTGCCTTCGCCCTTGCGGCCGACGCGCCGCATCGGATACAGCACGCGGTCCGGGTGGTAGGTGCGCTCGATGTAGCGCGAGACCTTGGTGCACAGCACGCCGGCGGTGGTGGGATGGTCCGGGTCGCCCTTGACCTCTGTGGCGACGCCGTTCTCGACTTTGATCAGCAGCGCGCAGGTATCGGGGCAATCGTGGGGACAGGTCGCACGGACGGTGGTGGTGGTCATATTGTTATTTGGGCTTGAATGCAGGCTGCACTGAAAAAAACTGCGCTAAACCAATACTTTATACGATTCGGACGGGGTTCGTGACCTCCCCTGACAAGTCTGTTTAAGGCACGCTACAATAGTTAAAACCATGCCATGCAAGGGTGGCAAGACAACCGAGGGGCCTCCAGCAAACCCCTACGTGCAGCGCCTGACGCGCTGCAGCGCGCGGCAGCGTCACCGAGGTCCCCATCGCGGAGAACATCATGAAACTGGTTGAACCTATCCTGGCGTCACTCGCCGAAATCCAGGCAATCCGGCGCGACCTGCACGCGCATCCCGAATTGGGCTACGAAGAACACCGTACCGCGCAGATCGTGGCCGACCGGCTCGAAGCGTGGGGCATTCCCGTCGTGCGTGGCCTTGGCGTGACGGGCGTCGTCGGCATCATCAAGAACGGCACGTCCGAGCGCGCGATCGGCCTGCGCGCCGACATGGACGCGCTGCCCATGCAGGAAATCAATGGCTTCGCCCACGCGTCGACCAATGCGGGCAAGATGCACGCCTGTGGTCACGACGGCCACACGGCGATGCTGCTCGGCGCCGCGCACTATCTGGCGCAGCACCGTAATTTCGACGGCACCGTGTACCTGATTTTCCAGCCGGCCGAAGAAGGCGGCGGCGGCGGGCAGCGCATGATCGAGGATGGCCTGTTCGAACGCTTCCCGATGGACGCCGTGTACGGCATGCACAACTGGCCAGGCATCGCCGAAGGCACGTTTGCCGTGGTCGACGGGCCGATGATGGCGTCGAGTAACGAGTTTCGCGTGACCGTACGCGGCAAGGGCGCCCACGCGGCGCAGCCGCACCGCGGCATCGATCCGATCATGGTGGCGGTGCAGATCGCGCAGGCGTGGCAAACGATCATCTCGCGCGAAAAGAACCCGCTGCTCACGGCGGTGTTGTCGATTACCCAGATCCACGCAGGCAGTGCTACCAACATCATTCCGGATGAAGCGCAGCTGGTGGGCACGGTGCGTACGTTCACGACCGAGGTGCTCGACCTGATCGAGCGACGCATGCAGGAAATGGCCGACGGGATTGCTGCGGGCTTTGGCGCGACGGTCGACTTTGGCTTCAAGCGCAAGTATCCGCCGCTGGTAAACCACACCGAGCAGACCGCGTTTGCGATCGAGGCAATGCGCGCGGTGGTGGGCCCGGACGCGGTCAATGTGAATGTCGAGCCGACCATGGGCGCCGAGGATTTCGCCTTCATGCTGCAGGCCAAGCCAGGCTGCTATGTCTTCCTGGGCAATGGCGACGGCGACCATCGCACGGGTGGCCACGGTCTTGGGCCATGCCAGTTGCACAATGCCAGTTACGACTTCAACGACAACCTGCTGCCAATTGGCGCGAGCTATTGGGTACGCCTGGCGGAGACGAGTCTGCCGGTTGCCTGACAACGTGCAGGGCCGGGCGTCGCGCCCGGCCCTGCCTGACGGCGCCTAGAACAGGCCGAGGAATTTTTTCTTGACCGTGTTCTTGCGCGCCGGATCGACGACATCGGTCACGTCCTTGTCGTTGAACTTGTCGATCAGGGCGGCAAAACCCTGGTGCCGCGCCAGATCCAGTTCTTCCTTGAACAGCGGCACGACGCAGTGGAAGTAAATGTCCTTGCCTTCGACCGTCACCGAGTGAAACGGTTCCGGCGTCGACACCGGCGGCAGCAGGATGGCGCCGCAAAAGCCCACGCCCTCGACGTAGGGCTTGAGCGGTGCGCCGTTGGGCAGCGCATGGCCCAGGCCAATCCAGGTGCCCTGGTTATGCGGATAGTGCGCCAGATGGCGCATCAGGGCCACCGGCCAGTACCAGCGTTCTTCCTTGATCGCCGCTTCGTCGAGCTGCCAGTTCGCCGGCAGGGTCATGATCAGCTCGGCGAACGGCGGCGCGCCTTCCGGCGTCGTCATCGGACGCTTGCTCATTCCCGAGGTCACGAGACGCACGTAAGGGAAGTCGGCGGTTGGTGCGATCACGTGGATGTCGACCTGGACGGCGCCGCCATCGGTCTCGTGGAAGAACATCGCGGGCGCGCCCAGGTGCGTGGCAATGTGTTCGCCAACAGGGTCATGCGGCAGCACGACGGATTCGGGTTGGCGCTGCATCGGCGCGGTCAACGGATACAGCGGAGTGATGGTTGGTTCGGCCATGGTGATCGATCGATATTGTTGCGGCGGGCGCCTATGATACCTGTGCCGCCCGCTTGCGTGGCTGCCAGCACGCTATTGTTCTCGCTAGTACAATACCGCATTATTCCAAAATGTCATCCCCCACCCTTTCCAGGTAGACCATGTTCACTCTCAAAAAAATCAGCATGCTGGCGCTGGCCAGCGCCGCGCTGTGCGCGCCTGCCGCGTTCGCCCAATCCACCGTGGGCAACGGTTATATCGATTCCGTGTCGTTCGAATACGGTACTAACCCGCAGCAGCGCATGGGCCGCGTCGCGATCCAGTCGGACTGGGACAAGCAGTGGTTCGCCGGCAATGGTCGCCATCTGTCGGGTTACTTTGAAACGAACCTGGCCCTGTGGCGCCTGAATTCGTACGAGAACGTTCGTGGTCGCAACAAGAACATCGGCGTGCTGGGCTTTACCCCGGTGTTCCGCTACCAGAACGACAACAAGCTGGGCCTGTATGGTGAAATTGGTATCGGCCTGAACCTGCTGTCGACGCTGTACAAGAATGAAGACAAGGAACTGTCGACCGCGTTCCAGTTTGGCGACCATATCGGCGTGGGCTATACCACCGCCAAGTGGGACTTCGGCCTGAAATACCAGCACTATTCGAACGGCAGCATCAAGAGCCCGAACGCCGGCGCGAACTGGCTCGTCGCAAAGGCAGCCTACCGCTTCTGATGGGTTTTATTACCCGCGTGACACCCGCCCCGGCCGCGGGTGCACGGCGCGGGTAAATAGCATTTCGTGACACAATCGGGCCTTTCGCGGCGTAGTCCGCGCGCTGCTGTCGAGGCCCGATTGACTCCTTCGCCCACCCTCAAACGCTATCTCCCCTGGCTCGTCGCCATCGCGCTGTTCATGGAACAGCTGGACGCGACCATCGTCAATACCGCCATTCCCAGCATCGCCGCCAGTCTTGGCGTCACACCGCTCAGTCTCAAATCCGTCGTCACCAGCTATATCCTGGGCCTGGCTGTCGGTATTCCGCTCAGTGGCTGGATGGCCGATCGCTTCGGTACCCGACGCGTGTTTTTTACCGCAATTTCAATTTTCACCTTTGCGTCCGTGTTGTGCGGCTTGTCGGTCGATGCGCGCATGATGACGGCCGCGCGCCTGCTGCAAGGGTTGGGCGGCGCGATGATGATCCCGATCGGGCGTCTGTCGATCGTGCGTACGTTTCCCAAGAACGAGTTACTGGGAGCGATGAACTTCGTGATCATCCCGGCGCTGATCGGTCCATTGCTGGGCCCCACAATCGGCGGGCTGATCGTGCACTGGACCACCTGGCGTGTGATCTTCTTCGTCAATGTTCCAGTGGGCTTGATCGCGCTGTACTTTGTCTGGCGGCATATGCCGGATTACCGTGCGGAGCAGCGGCGCCCGCTTGATGTGGCCGGCCTGCTGCTGTTCAGCAGCGGCACGGCCTTGCTGTCCTGGGTGCTGGAAGTGTTTGGCGAGCACACGCTCGACGGCATCACGGCTGGTCTGCTGTTCTTGCTGGCACTGGGTTTTCTCGGCGCCTACGCCTGGCATGCATGCCGCACGAAGTTTCCGTTGCTGCGCCTGACGCTGCTCAAGGTGCGGACTTTCCGCATCGCGGTGCTGGGCGGCTTCGTCACCCGTCTCGGCGTCGGTGGCCTGCCGTTCCTGCTGCCGCTGCTGTACCAGCTGGGCCTGGGGATGCCGGCGTGGCAGTCGGGGCTCATGATGATGCCGTCTGCATTGGCGGCGATGGGGATGAAGCTGTTCGCGCCGCGCCTGCTGGCGCGCTTCGGTTATCGGCAGGTGCTGCTGGCCAACACGATCATGATTGGTTTCACCATCGCCATGTTCACGCTGGTCGATGCCGGCTCGCCATTGATCATGATCGTGTGCATCAGCCTGATGCTGGGGTTCTTTAACTCGCTGCAGTTTTCGAGCATGAACACGCTGGCCTACGCCGACATTGAACCGGCGGACTCGAGCATGGCGAGCACGATCTCCAGCTCGCTGCAGCAATTGTCGATGAGCTTTGGCCTGGCGGCAGGATCGATCGTCACTGCCTGGTTCCTTGGTGACGTGTCCCAGACCAATGGGGGCCAGGTGACGCAAGCGATACACCACGGGTTCATGGCGCTGGCGATTTTGACGCTGTTCTCTTCCCTGGTGTTCTGGCGCCTGCGCCGCGACGATGGCGACAGCATCAGCTAGAGCCGCGGCGTGGCCAAGACGGTTGAACCGGTGACGGTGACGGGGCAGTAGGTTACGCCGGCCTTGTGAGGGGGGCGAGGACTTTTTCGCGGTTGTTCAGGATGAAACTCACGAAGGTCGGCTCTTTGACGGCCAGGCGTACCAGACCCGGCAGCAATGGATAGCAGAATGTGGCGATTCTTCGCACGCATTCATCATCGCGCAGGGCAGCTTGCGCGGCCTGGCCTGTGCCGCCGTGCAGCATTGGTGCGAGCGTGGCGCGTTGCTTGTCTACAATGGCGGCGATGGGCGTCATGAGTCTGGCGTTCAACGCGGCATGGTCGATGGGATCTGACATGGTGATTCTCCAGTGGTGGTCGATGGAGAATGTTGGCGTAGAGCCGGCTGGTCGATGCTGATGTTGGGCAACAGAGTGGCCAAGTCCCGCCTTGCGTGGAAAGCAGCAACATATCGAACGCCCAAAGCGAAAAGCCCCACTCAGATCACTGAGTGGGGCTTTTCTATATAACTAGCCTGACGATAACCTACTTTCACACTGGTTGCAGCACTATCATCGGCGCAAAGTCGTTTCACGGTCCTGTTCGGGATGGGAAGGGGTGGGACCGACTTGCTATGGTCATCAGGCATAACTTGTACGAATGTCGCTTGAACGCGTGGACGGCATAGCCATCCACCCTACGTCAGGTGACACTCTGAATCTGGAAGAAGTAGTTTTTATTGGGGTCGTATTTGTATCAACAACAGCTGAACTCTTGTAACCCTGGACTACCAAGGTTATAGGGACAAGCCGTACGGGCAATTAGTACTGGTTAGCTTAATGCATTACTGCACTTCCACACCCAGCCTATCAACGTCCTGGTCTCGAACGACCCTTTAAAGAGCTCAAGGCTCTGGGAAATCTCATCTCAAGGCAAGTTTCCCGCTTAGATGCTTTCAGCGGTTATCTCTTCCGAACTTAGCTACCCGGCAATGCCACTGGCGTGACAACCGGTACACCAGAGGTTCGTCCACTCCGGTCCTCTCGTACTAGGAGCAGCCCCCTTCAAATTTCCAACGCCCACGGCAGATAGGGACCAAACTGTCTCACGACGTTTTAAACCCAGCTCACGTACCACTTTAAATGGCGAACAGCCATACCCTTGGGACCGGCTACAGCCCCAGGATGTGATGAGCCGACATCGAGGTGCCAAACTCCCCCGTCGATATGAACTCTTGGGAGGAATCAGCCTGTTATCCCCAGAGTACCTTTTATCCGTTGAGCGATGGCCCTTCCATACAGAACCACCGGATCACTATGTCCTACTTTCGTACCTGCTCGACTTGTCGGTCTCGCAGTTAAGCACGCTTATGCCATTGCACTATCATCACGATGTCCGACCGTAATTAGCGTACCTTCGAACTCCTCCGTTACACTTTAGGAGGAGACCGCCCCAGTCAAACTGCCTACCATGCACTGTCCCCGATCCGGATAACGGACCAAGGTTAGAACCTCAAATGAACCAGGGTGGTATTTCAAGGTTGGCTCCACAAACACTAGCGTGTCTGCTTCAAAGCCTCCCACCTATCCTACACAGATTGATTCAAAGTCCAATGCAAAGCTACAGTAAAGGTTCATGGGGTCTTTCCGTCTAGCCGCGGGTAGATTGCATCATCACAAACATTTCAACTTCGCTGAGTCTCGGGAGGAGACAGTGTGGCCATCGTTACGCCATTCGTGCAGGTCGGAACTTACCCGACAAGGAATTTCGCTACCTTAGGACCGTTATAGTTACGGCCGCCGTTTACTGGGACTTCAATCAAGAGCTTGCACCCCATCATTTAATCTTCCAGCACCGGGCAGGCGTCACACCCTATACGTCCACTTTCGTGTTTGCAGAGTGCTGTGTTTTTATTAAACAGTCGCAGCCACCATTTTATTGCAACCCGTTCATCCTCATGGAGTAAACCAATCAAACTACTAGGGCGTACCTTATCCCGAAGTTACGGTACCAATTTGCCGAGTTCCTTCTCCCGAGTTCTCTCAAGCGCCTTAGAATACTCATCTCGCCCACCTGTGTCGGTTTGCGGTACGGTCTCGTATGACTGAAGCTTAGAGGCTTTTCTTGGAACCACTTCCGATTGCTTCAGAACCTAAGTTCCTCGTCTCGACCCCTTGAATTACGTACCCGGATTTGCCTAAGTACCTTCTATGAGTCAAAAACTGGCTATTCCAACAGCCAGACAACCTTCCGCGATCCGTCCCCCCATCGCATCATACGACGGTGCAGGAATATTAACCTGCTTCCCATCAGCTACGCATCTCTGCCTCGCCTTAGGGGCCGACTCACCCTGCTCCGATGAACGTTGAACAGGAAACCTTGGGCTTACGGCGTGGAGGCTTTTCACCCCCATTATCGCTACTCATGTCAGCATTCGCACTTCTGATACCTCCAGCATCCTTTACAAGACACCTTCGCAGGCTTACAGAACGCTCTCCTACCATATTGATCAAGTAATAAATTACGAGAAAAATATCCGCAGCTTCGGTGACTGGCTTAGCCCCGTTACATCTTCCGCGCAGGACGACTCGATCAGTGAGCTATTACGCTTTCTTTAAATGATGGCTGCTTCTAAGCCAACATCCTGACTGTTTTAGCCTTCCCACTTCGTTTTCCACTTAGCCAATCTTTGGGACCTTAGCTGGCGGTCTGGGTTGTTTCCCTCTTGACACCGGACGTTAGCACCCGATGTCTGTCTCCCAAGCTCGCACTCATCGGTATTCGGAGTTTGCAATGGTTTGGTAAGTCGCAATGACCCCCTAGCCATAACAGTGCTCTACCCCCGATGGTGATACTTGAGGCACTACCTAAATAGTTTTCGGAGAGAACCAGCTATTTCCAAGTTTGTTTAGCCTTTCACCCCTACCCACAGCTCATCCCCTAATTTTTCAACATTAGTGGGTTCGGACCTCCAGGGCGTGTTACCGCACCTTCATCCTGGCCATGGGTAGATCACTTGGTTTCGGGTCTACACCCAGCGACTGTCGCCCTATTCGGACTCGATTTCTCTACGGCTCCCCTATACGGTTAACCTTGCCACTGAATGTAAGTCGCTGACCCATTATACAAAAGGTACGCAGTCACGGAACAAGTCCGCTCCTACTGTTTGTATGCACACGGTTTCAGGATCTATTTCACTCCCCTCCCGGGGTTCTTTTCGCCTTTCCCTCACGGTACTGGTTCACTATCGGTCGATTACGAGTATTTAGCCTTGGAGGATGGTCCCCCCATGTTCAGACAGGATTTCTCGTGTCCCGCCCTACTTGTCGTATGCTTAGTACCACCGTTCAGATTTCGTGTAAGGGGCTATCACCCTCTATGGCGCTTATTTCCAGAAGCTTCCACTATCCGATCGACTATTACATACAGGCTCATCCCATTTCGCTCGCCACTACTTTGGGAATCTCGGTTGATTTCTTTTCCTGCAGCTACTTAGATGTTTCAGTTCGCCGCGTTCGCTTTGCATACCTATGTATTCAGTATGCAATGACCTATAAAGGCCGGGTTTCCCCATTCGGAAATCTGCGGATCAAAGCTCGTTTGCTAGCTCCCCGCAGCTTATCGCAAGCTACTACGTCCTTCATCGCCTGTAATCGCCAAGGCATCCACCATGTGCACTTATTCGCTTGTCCCTATAACGTTGGCCTCTGCTGACAACAGAGATCGTCACAGGTACAAGAGTACAGCTGTGTTGCAATGATACAAATACTACTACCCAAGCACATGCTGTCGCATGTGCTTAAAAACTTTACTTCTTCCAGATTGTTAAAGAACGAAAAAACAGTGATCTCGAAAAGACCAAACCTAAGCATCTATGCTTACGTTTGAACTTTTACCATTTGATGGTGGAGGATGACGGGATCGAACCGACGACCCCCTGCTTGCAAAGCAGGTGCTCTCCCAGCTGAGCTAATCCCCCATTAGGTGATGCTAGTGCTGATTGGTAGGGCTGGTTGGACTCGAACCAACGACCCCCGCGTTATCAACACGGTGCTCTAACCAGCTGAGCTACAGCCCCGATAAAACTGTTCTTTACTTGTTCAACAGTCGATAAGCGTGGACGCTTGATGATGAGACTTTCGTCTCCGGTGCTACTCTAGAAAGGAGGTGATCCAGCCGCACCTTCCGATACGGCTACCTTGTTACGACTTCACCCCAGTCACGAATCCTACCGTGGTAAGCGCCCTCCTTGCGGTTAAGCTACCTACTTCTGGTAAAACCCGCTCCCATGGTGTGACGGGCGGTGTGTACAAGACCCGGGAACGTATTCACCGCGACATGCTGATCCGCGATTACTAGCGATTCCAACTTCACGCAGTCGAGTTGCAGACTGCGATCCGGACTACGATACACTTTCTGGGATTAGCTCCCCCTCGCGGGTTGGCGGCCCTCTGTATGTACCATTGTATGACGTGTGAAGCCCTACCCATAAGGGCCATGAGGACTTGACGTCATCCCCACCTTCCTCCGGTTTGTCACCGGCAGTCTCATTAGAGTGCTCAACTAAATGTAGCAACTAATGACAAGGGTTGCGCTCGTTGCGGGACTTAACCCAACATCTCACGACACGAGCTGACGACAGCCATGCAGCACCTGTGTTACGGTTCTCTTTCGAGCACAGCCAAATCTCTTCGGCCTTCCGTACATGTCAAGGGTAGGTAAGGTTTTTCGCGTTGCATCGAATTAATCCACATCATCCACCGCTTGTGCGGGTCCCCGTCAATTCCTTTGAGTTTTAATCTTGCGACCGTACTCCCCAGGCGGTCTACTTCACGCGTTAGCTGCGTTACCAAGTTAATTAAAACCCGACAACTAGTAGACATCGTTTAGGGCGTGGACTACCAGGGTATCTAATCCTGTTTGCTCCCCACGCTTTCGTGCATGAGCGTCAATCTTGACCCAGGGGGCTGCCTTCGCCATCGGTGTTCCTCCACATCTCTACGCATTTCACTGCTACACGTGGAATTCTACCCCCCTCTGCCAGATTCTAGCCTTGCAGTCTCCAACGCAATTCCCAGGTTGAGCCCGGGGATTTCACGTCAGACTTACAAAACCGCCTGCGCACGCTTTACGCCCAGTAATTCCGATTAACGCTTGCACCCTACGTATTACCGCGGCTGCTGGCACGTAGTTAGCCGGTGCTTATTCTTCAGGTACCGTCATTAGCGAGGGATATTAGCCCCCACCGTTTCTTCCCTGACAAAAGAGCTTTACAACCCGAAGGCCTTCTTCACTCACGCGGCATTGCTGGATCAGGCTTTCGCCCATTGTCCAAAATTCCCCACTGCTGCCTCCCGTAGGAGTCTGGACCGTGTCTCAGTTCCAGTGTGGCTGGTCGTCCTCTCAGACCAGCTACTGATCGTGGCCTTGGTGAGCCTTTACCTCACCAACTAGCTAATCAGATATCGGCCGCTCCAGGAGCACAAGGTCCGAAGATCCCCTGCTTTCATCCTTAGATCGTATGCGGTATTAGCGTAACTTTCGCTACGTTATCCCCCACTCTTGGGTACGTTCCGATATATTACTCACCCGTTCGCCACTCGCCGCCAGGTTGCCCCGCGCTGCCGTTCGACTTGCATGTGTAAAGCATGCCGCCAGCGTTCAATCTGAGCCAGGATCAAACTCTTCAGTTCAATCTCTGTTTGTTGGCATTTCTGCCACCCTACCTTACGGCAGGGGTCGCTCACTCAAAATACTGACCGTTACTCATTGCTGAGCAACGTATTTCTTTTTTGTGAACATTTGATAATTTAAGTAATCAAGAACCGAAGTTCTTGGCACCTTCATCAAACGCCCACACTTATCGACTGTTAATTTTTAAAGAACTTTATTCGGTGCTGCTTCTGCTGTTTGCTACGAAGCGTTGTGTTCGTTAGCAGCAGAGAGGCGAGATTATGAAGTGTTTCTCATTTTTCGTCAACCCCTTCTTTCCTTCGCTGTCGCTGCTTTTAAGCAGTGTCTGCGTCGGGCAGAACGAGACTATAACAAACTTGTGACATGTTCGGCAAGGGGCTTATGAAATACTGCGGTCTATCGCAATTAGACCCTCAATAGGAAGACGCTATCGCAATGGTAGATATATATGCCTTTGTGTGCTAATCGAGAATGACTATCATTTGCCTCTACCGTATCAACACGTGCAATCTCAGGAGTCAAGATGGTCGTTGCTGCCAAGAAAACCAGTCAAGTCATCACCCACATGGCCATTGCTTTCGCCATTGCGTACGCGCTGACTGGTTCGGTCATGTTCAGCGGCCTCGCAATCATCATTGAGCCCGTGATCAATGTGCTGCTCCTCCCTTTCCACGAGAAAGCCTGGGAGGCCATCCGAGCCCGGGCACGCTCCGAGCGCGAACGCTATGCCCGACGCGCTGCCGAAAAAGTCAGCCAGACCGCCATGCATATGGTCGTGGGGTTCACCGTCATTTACTGCGCGACGGGCTCGCTCGCGTCCGGCGGTATCGCGGCCATCCTTGAACCGGTATGCAATGTACTTCTGCTGCCAATTCACGACCGCTTCTGGGACCGGCTCGAATTGCGCGTCGCCGGCCAGCACGGCGCTGCCTGAGTCACTCGTGGCGAAGGCTGCACAGGCTCGGCAATAACAGATGGAGCAGCTTGACCATCCCATCCAGCATGAGGGTCACAGCAACGCTTAACACCATGACCAGGCTGTCCGTGCGCAAGTGCCTGCGCCAGCTCGGTCGGAACAGATCGATCCTCCACAGCAGTGTCTTACCACCCATCTGTGCGTTGAGTCGTTTGGTCGCTTCTTTTCTTCATTTACTCAGAGGCATGCAGCCCGCTGTCGGGAGCAATGTCAGATGAAGGCGGGCTGGAAGTATCTACCTTCATCTGACGGAACAGATGCCAGGCCATGGCGGCAAGTGCCGCAAGGCCGCACACCAACACGCCCCACAACCAGTAGCGACGGGTGCCAGCAGTCCGGTCAGCCTCCACGATCGCGGCTGGCGATTGCTGTTGTACGAGTGCCCCCGGTGTCGCAGATTCCAGCTCAGCCAGTTCACGCGACGTAAAGCCCGGCGCAACCTGGGAGAGCGGCACGCTGGCAGCCGTAGCACTGGCGCGGCCAAATGCCAGTTGGTATGGCGCCTTGCCAGCAGCCACAAACACAATGGTTGCAGGTGCCCAACGCAAGCGCAAGGCAGGACGCTCCAGGATGGCCGTCAGTGGTCGGGCCACCCAAATGGACGCATTGGTGGGTGCGATCTCGACGTCGCCTGAAACGCGCTGCTGTCCCTTCTGTGACAATTGATAAAAGGTTGTATTCACGATTGGCTGCAAGCGCGTCACAACCCGGTCACCCGGTTTGCGGTTAGGCGTGGTTTGGTACTGGCCCACTATCACCGGCATGACGACGTTCTGCCCTTCAAACACGAACCCAACAGCGATCGCGGGAATGGCGACAGGCGCTGCATACATCACATCGCGTCCTTCGGCAGCTGGCAGGCCCGGCAAAACAATGGTCTCCATTTGCATGGCGGCGTACTGCTGCACGACATAGTCGGCGTTGATGTCAGCAAAGGCGAGCGGCTTGCCCTCGAGCCAACGAATACGGGCGTAGCGAAATGGCCGCGGCGAAAATTCGATGCGGTGCTTGCCGACGCTTGCGCCTCGATCGTTGACCAGCCAACTGACCGCCGCCTCTGCCAGCACGTCCCAGTCTTGCAGGTCGTTACTTACATCGACCGCAACGTGCGCGTTGTAGTTGTCGATTCCCGGGGGCAGCGATAACGCCAGCGCGCCCACTGGTGCGGCAGCGCTGACCTTCGCAGCCAGTGCTGCCGGCTGAAGGTCGAGGATCAGGCTTTGGAGCTCGTCGCTCGCTACGCGCGATGGCGTCGTCACCGAGATGACAGCACCGTCACTCCGGGTTCGGATCTGCAAGCTTTCAGGCATCGACCCTGTGTCACGGGCGGTACCATACAGTGGGAAAATAGCGACCGGTGCAGTCGCCTTTTTTTCTACTGCTGGTGGCGCCTGATCGATCAGCGCAAAGGCATCGACGCACCAACGGCATCGAACACGCGCAGATCGTGCAAGGCGGACGAGCGCGCGTTGAGATAGACCGCACGCGGCAGCGGCAGTCGCACGATGGCTTGGCTGCTCATGGTGCGCAAAGGGAGACGATGAGAATCATCGGTCAGCCTGTCGGTTGGGGCCGCTGGACTTTCAGTGACGGCGGCGCCCGTCAGCGCGAATGCCATGATGACGCAGCAGTACCTGCAGAGAGAAATCGGCATGGGTCGTTCTCCTGTAAGTCAAGCTGACGCAGCCATTGACGCGGCCTGCGGTGCTTTCGGATACGGTGCAAGATAGCCCACCAGTAGCAGCAACAGGCCAACACCAACGAACGACACAACGCGCGCGATACTTCCGCCATTGGCCAGGTCAACCAGGAACAGCTTGGCCACCACAATGCCGTACAACAGCGCGCCGATCCACCAGACCCGTCGTCGAGCAGTGCGTGCCGCAATGCGCATGAGCGTGAAAGCACTTGCACCCCAAGCCAGAGAGAGCAATGCCTGCACCGTTTGCGAAGCCATGAGATCGGCAAGCCGGTAATCAATGCCAAGGTAATGCGCCGCACTACGTAGCAGAATGAGATTGAACCAGAGCCACGCTGCCACCATGGTGCCACGCAGCAGCGTGGATAGAGCGGGCTGATCCAGTGCAGACCTGGCAGCGAGTTGCCGCAACGTGCTTACCCATAGCATCAGCACAAACCCTGTGGTCAGATCGAGCGGGTTGAGCAGTGGAATATAGGGCAACGGGGCCATCGCACCATCGTGCCGCAGGTTCCACAGAGCGGTCGGCAACATCAGCAGAAGGCTACCCACTGGAATGGCAATCGACCGATACCAGTCCGCGATCTGCGCGGTGGGCCAGCGCCCTTTCATACTCCGAAGCAGTAAGTTGACAAGAAACAGCATCATTACCCATGTCGGCAGGTAATTGCTCCATGCCGCGTCCGTGACCCAGCCGCCTTGCAAGATCAATGTGCTGTCGGTTGGCGTGGCTAACCATCCGTCGATCAGGATCGCGCCGGTTGGCCACAATGCGAGCCACGGCCCACCCATGCGCACGGTGTGCAGCAGCTGCAAGACGGTGCGGTTCAGGAGCAACCCGCTGGTATGCCAGCGTAGCATCGCCTGTTCGCTGCCCAGCCATGCAACTGCCCATGCGATCCAGAGCGCGGCGTCCGGAAGCGCATGCGTGCCGTACAGCAGTGCAAGCGAACGCAGCGTGATGATGCCCAGCGCGGCCCAGCAGACAAGGGCAAACCAGCGTAACTGCGGCCAGGAAAAGCGCGATGCGCAGTGTACCGACGCGATCGACGTGGCCGCGATGCCAAGCACATACAGTGCGAGCCAGCGGGAATCCACGCTGCCCAGGGTGGCGGGCAGATAGTCGACGAACCGACCGGCTGCGACATTCAGAGTGCAGACCCACCAGATGCCACTCCACAGCAGCAGTAACGCTGACAGGTAGCTGCCGTTTCGCCTGGACGCGGCTAGCTTCAGCGAGCGACTGGTGGCGAACGCCGCCACGGCCAGGATCACCAGGCCGAGCAAGGGCATCTCGTCATTTGGCTCGACCATGCTAAGCCATGACAACCCAGGCCTCGCAGCGACGGCCAGGCCGATGGCGCCTGCGATCTGGGTAGCCAGAACCAGTTGGCGCGCGGTTGTCCAGACCATCCGCAGGCTGAGGGCATACAGCAGCAGCGCCGTGAGGATCGACCCGACCACGATCCAGTCTGCCAGGATGGCGCCCGAGAAGCGCAGGGTCGCTTCCGTCACCCATCCGGCCAGCAGCCACAGCGCCGCGAACATCAACGCCGTGTTGGCCAGCGTATTGGTGGCCAGTGCAGACAGATCCTGCTTGTCGCTGTTGTTGTCGCTCTGGCGGAATGCCAGAGCCACCGCAAATGCGCCGGCAGCGAGCAGCAAGAAACTCAGCCACAAGTTCGCCGTCAAGGCTGCAGCCATGTCGATGTGAGACAGCGCGGTCATGAAGCTGATCCAGGCGCCGGCCTGCAGCAACAGTCCACAGACCCAGATGGGACGCCGCTGGTGGCGCAATCCGAACCACACGAAGCCGAATCCTTGCAGCGCCCACGCGGCCGAGGTCCAGCGCGCATCCAGGGCAAACGGGATCGTCAGCGTGCCGAAAATGGTGCCAAGGATGGCAAAGGTCCGGACCAGCGTCCGCCAGCGCTCCTTGCCGGCACGCCAGAGAATCGTTCCGGCCACGAGATAAAATCCGCCCAGCCCCAGTGCTGAAAATGCCAGTCCGAACGGCATGTCCCTGACCAGCCCGACCTGAAACCCGAAGGTCAACAGCGGTGTTCCCATGATCAGCGTGACATCGACATAATCCTGCAACCGTGTTCTCGTGCGACCCGCGAATGCGAAAGGGATAGCTGAGTAGCACAGGAAAAAAAGAATCAGAAATGCCTGCGCCGACGTGTAATGGTCCGGGGTGTACTGCAACCCGCCCCATGCCCCAGCGACACCGAACGTGAAGACAAAGCCCAGCAGATTGAGCTGATGCCACGACCGCTTGAACGCCAGCGCAAACACGCCAACGTTGAGCATCGCGTAGTAAGAGAACAAGGCGATGTGATTCCCCTGTCCGGTCGACAACAGCAGCGGGCAGGCGAAGCCGCCGGTAATGCCAAATGCCGCGAGCGACGGTGCCTCCTGCAAAATGGCAAGAAGGCACGTGAATACCGTGAGCGACACCAGCAAGGCAAATGCGAATCCCGCAGGTATCAAGGCGTAGCGCTGGAATGCGCTGAAGATCACCAGCATCAGGATGGCGATTGCGGTTCCCTGCACTGGCAAGCCAATCTCCCTGCGTTTGCTACGCAGGCGCCAGCCCCATCCAAGAAGACCCATGTCGGCCAACACCAGCGAAGCCAGCCGCAGTTCAATCGGGATCGTGATGGTCGCCGCGACATACTTGAGCAGGAATGCAATGCCGATAAACAGGATAACCAGGCCGAGCTTGGCGACCAGATTCCCGGTCATCAACCAGGTTTTGACTGCAACCAGCCAGCGAGGTGGCGGAGATACCGCTTTGGTTGAAGCATCAGGATCCGGCGGTGGCGTGATCGCTTCGTGTTGAATCGGGCTGCCACGGCTTCGGCCACGACGGGGAGTACCTCGTTTTGCTTGGGGCGACCGATGGATTGTCTGGGCGTCATCGGCATTCGCACTGGCACTGGTACCGTCCCCCCCCTGGACTTGTGCATGGGCGCTATCTGGCAAAACGGCAGGTGGCACCTGCTCAACATCATCCTTTAGTACTGTGGAAACGGCCGTGTCGGCAGGACGAGGCGCCGGTGTTTCCAGAGGTGCCGGAGATAGCTGTTGGACCTTCTCGCGGAGCAAAACCAGCTGCTCTTCCAATTCGTTGATTTGGTAGCCGCGTCGCAGCCCCACAAGCCAGGCTGCAATGAAGGGATAAGCCGCTATTATCAACACCCATGTGGTGATCTCACGCATGGCGGCCCTTCATGTGAAGTACTTGGTTCCGCCAGTCCGGACCCACGCATCATGCGGCAGCCCCCTTGGCGTCAAAGAAATAGTAAGAGCCAGAAGCATGCGCAGAAATGAACCTGTTTGACCGTTGCGCCCGATCAAATCATAGGGTTGGTACGTGGGGTTTTGCTGCCACACTGTGATCAGTGGCGTATGACAGAGGCGGCAAACTCTAGCGAGCCTGAGGATGAGCAGCACGCCAAACAGGCATGACAACTTGTAAGAATGGGTTGGATGGTCGATGGGTCGATCGCATCAAGTCGATCGCCCAAAGCGAAAAGCCCCACTCAGATCACTGAGTGGGGCTTTTCTATATAACTAGCCTGACGATAACCTACTTTCACACTGGTTGCAGCACTATCATCGGCGCAAAGTCGTTTCACGGTCCTGTTCGGGATGGGAAGGGGTGGGACCGACTTGCTATGGTCATCAGGCATAACTTGTACGAGTATCGTTGTTGAACGCGTGGACGGGGAACCCGTCCACCCTACGTAGGTAGGTACTCTGAATCTGGAAGAAGTAGTTTTTATTGGGGGTCGTATTTGTATCAACAACAGCTGAACTCTTGCAACCCTGGACTACCAAGGTTATAGGGACAAGCCGTACGGGCAATTAGTACTGGTTAGCTTAATGCATTACTGCACTTCCACACCCAGCCTATCAACGTCCTGGTCTCGAACGACCCTTTAAAGAGCTCAAGGCTCTGGGAAATCTCATCTCAAGGCAAGTTTCCCGCTTAGATGCTTTCAGCGGTTATCTCTTCCGAACTTAGCTACCCGGCAATGCCACTGGCGTGACAACCGGTACACCAGAGGTTCGTCCACTCCGGTCCTCTCGTACTAGGAGCAGCCCCCTTCAAATTTCCAACGCCCACGGCAGATAGGGACCAAACTGTCTCACGACGTTTTAAACCCAGCTCACGTACCACTTTAAATGGCGAACAGCCATACCCTTGGGACCGGCTACAGCCCCAGGATGTGATGAGCCGACATCGAGGTGCCAAACTCCCCCGTCGATATGAACTCTTGGGAGGAATCAGCCTGTTATCCCCAGAGTACCTTTTATCCGTTGAGCGATGGCCCTTCCATACAGAACCACCGGATCACTATGTCCTACTTTCGTACCTGCTCGACTTGTCGGTCTCGCAGTTAAGCACGCTTATGCCATTGCACTATCATCACGATGTCCGACCGTAATTAGCGTACCTTCGAACTCCTCCGTTACACTTTAGGAGGAGACCGCCCCAGTCAAACTGCCTACCATGCACTGTCCCCGATCCGGATAACGGACCAAGGTTAGAACCTCAAATGAACCAGGGTGGTATTTCAAGGTTGGCTCCACAAACACTAGCGTGTCTGCTTCAAAGCCTCCCACCTATCCTACACAGATTGATTCAAAGTCCAATGCAAAGCTACAGTAAAGGTTCATGGGGTCTTTCCGTCTAGCCGCGGGTAGATTGCATCATCACAAACATTTCAACTTCGCTGAGTCTCGGGAGGAGACAGTGTGGCCATCGTTACGCCATTCGTGCAGGTCGGAACTTACCCGACAAGGAATTTCGCTACCTTAGGACCGTTATAGTTACGGCCGCCGTTTACTGGGACTTCAATCAAGAGCTTGCACCCCATCATTTAATCTTCCAGCACCGGGCAGGCGTCACACCCTATACGTCCACTTTCGTGTTTGCAGAGTGCTGTGTTTTTATTAAACAGTCGCAGCCACCATTTTATTGCAACCCGTTCATCCTCATGGAGTAAACCAATCAAACTACTAGGGCGTACCTTATCCCGAAGTTACGGTACCAATTTGCCGAGTTCCTTCTCCCGAGTTCTCTCAAGCGCCTTAGAATACTCATCTCGCCCACCTGTGTCGGTTTGCGGTACGGTCTCGTATGACTGAAGCTTAGAGGCTTTTCTTGGAACCACTTCCGATTGCTTCAGAACCTAAGTTCCTCGTCTCAACCCCTTGAATTACGTGCCCGGATTTGCCTAAGCACCTTCTATGAGTCAAAAACTGGCTATTCCAACAGCCAGACAACCTTCCGCGATCCGTCCCCCCATCGCATCATACGACGGTGCAGGAATATTAACCTGCTTCCCATCAGCTACGCATCTCTGCCTCGCCTTAGGGGCCGACTCACCCTGCTCCGATGAACGTTGAACAGGAAACCTTGGGCTTACGGCGTGGAGGCTTTTCACCCCCATTATCGCTACTCATGTCAGCATTCGCACTTCTGATACCTCCAGCATCCTTTACAAGACACCTTCGCAGGCTTACAGAACGCTCTCCTACCATATGTCCTAAAACATATCCGCAGCTTCGGTGACTGGCTTAGCCCCGTTACATCTTCCGCGCAGGACGACTCGATCAGTGAGCTATTACGCTTTCTTTAAATGATGGCTGCTTCTAAGCCAACATCCTGACTGTTTTAGCCTTCCCACTTCGTTTTCCACTTAGCCAATCTTTGGGACCTTAGCTGGCGGTCTGGGTTGTTTCCCTCTTGACACCGGACGTTAGCACCCGATGTCTGTCTCCCAAGCTCGCACTCATCGGTATTCGGAGTTTGCAATGGTTTGGTAAGTCGCAATGACCCCCTAGCCATAACAGTGCTCTACCCCCGATGGTGATACTTGAGGCACTACCTAAATAGTTTTCGGAGAGAACCAGCTATTTCCAAGTTTGTTTAGCCTTTCACCCCTACCCACAGCTCATCCCCTAATTTTTCAACATTAGTGGGTTCGGACCTCCAGGGCGTGTTACCGCACCTTCATCCTGGCCATGGGTAGATCACTTGGTTTCGGGTCTACACCCAGCGACTGTCGCCCTATTCGGACTCGATTTCTCTACGGCTCCCCTATACGGTTAACCTCGCCACTGAATGTAAGTCGCTGACCCATTATACAAAAGGTACGCAGTCACGGAACAAGTCCGCTCCTACTGTTTGTATGCACACGGTTTCAGGATCTATTTCACTCCCCTCCCGGGGTTCTTTTCGCCTTTCCCTCACGGTACTGGTTCACTATCGGTCGATTACGAGTATTTAGCCTTGGAGGATGGTCCCCCCATGTTCAGACAGGATTTCTCGTGTCCCGCCCTACTTGTCGTATGCTTAGTACCACCGTTCGAATTTCGTGTAAGGGGCTATCACCCTCTATGGCGCCTATTTCCAGAGGCTTCCACTATCCGATCGACTATTACATACAGGCTCATCCCATTTCGCTCGCCACTACTTTGGGAATCTCGGTTGATTTCTTTTCCTGCAGCTACTTAGATGTTTCAGTTCGCCGCGTTCGCTTTGCATACCTATGTATTCAGTATGCAATGACCTATAAAGGCCGGGTTTCCCCATTCGGAAATCTGCGGATCAAAGCTCGTTTGCTAGCTCCCCGCAGCTTATCGCAAGCTACTACGTCCTTCATCGCCTGTAATCGCCAAGGCATCCACCATGTGCACTTATTCGCTTGTCCCTATAACGTTGGCCTCTGCTGACAACAGAGATCGTCACAGGTACAAGAGTACAGCTGTGTTGCAATGATACAAATACTACTACCCAAGCATGCATCACATCTCGTTTCCGATTTGCGCTACATACTTAAAAACTTTACTTCTTCCAGATTGTTAAAGAACGAAAAAACAGTGATCTCGAAAAGACCAAACCTAAACCGCGTTGGCGTATTCGCCAGGCTTACGTTTGAACTTTTACCATCTAAATGGTGGAGGATGACGGGATCGAACCGACGACCCCCTGCTTGCAAAGCAGGTGCTCTCCCAGCTGAGCTAATCCCCCATTCAGGTGATGCTTGGTGCTGATTGGTAGGGCTGGTTGGACTCGAACCAACGACCCCCGCGTTATCAACACGGTGCTCTAACCAGCTGAGCTACAGCCCCGATAAAACTGTTCTTTACTATTCAACAGTCGATAAGCGTGGACGCTTGGTGATGAAACTTCTCAGTTTCGTGGTGCTACTCTAGAAAGGAGGTGATCCAGCCGCACCTTCCGATACGGCTACCTTGTTACGACTTCACCCCAGTCACGAATCCTACCGTGGTAAGCGCCCTCCTTGCGGTTAAGCTACCTACTTCTGGTAAAACCCGCTCCCATGGTGTGACGGGCGGTGTGTACAAGACCCGGGAACGTATTCACCGCGACATGCTGATCCGCGATTACTAGCGATTCCAACTTCACGCAGTCGAGTTGCAGACTGCGATCCGGACTACGATACACTTTCTGGGATTAGCTCCCCCTCGCGGGTTGGCGGCCCTCTGTATGTACCATTGTATGACGTGTGAAGCCCTACCCATAAGGGCCATGAGGACTTGACGTCATCCCCACCTTCCTCCGGTTTGTCACCGGCAGTCTCATTAGAGTGCTCAACTAAATGTAGCAACTAATGACAAGGGTTGCGCTCGTTGCGGGACTTAACCCAACATCTCACGACACGAGCTGACGACAGCCATGCAGCACCTGTGTTACGGTTCTCTTTCGAGCACAACCAAATCTCTTCGGTCTTCCGTACATGTCAAGGGTAGGTAAGGTTTTTCGCGTTGCATCGAATTAATCCACATCATCCACCGCTTGTGCGGGTCCCCGTCAATTCCTTTGAGTTTTAATCTTGCGACCGTACTCCCCAGGCGGTCTACTTCACGCGTTAGCTGCGTTACCAAGTTAATTAAAACCCGACAACTAGTAGACATCGTTTAGGGCGTGGACTACCAGGGTATCTAATCCTGTTTGCTCCCCACGCTTTCGTGCATGAGCGTCAATCTTGACCCAGGGGGCTGCCTTCGCCATCGGTGTTCCTCCACATCTCTACGCATTTCACTGCTACACGTGGAATTCTACCCCCCTCTGCCAGATTCTAGCCTTGCAGTCTCCAACGCAATTCCCAGGTTGAGCCCGGGGATTTCACGTCAGACTTACAAAACCGCCTGCGCACGCTTTACGCCCAGTAATTCCGATTAACGCTTGCACCCTACGTATTACCGCGGCTGCTGGCACGTAGTTAGCCGGTGCTTATTCTTCAGGTACCGTCATTAGCGAGGGATATTAGCCCCCACCGTTTCTTCCCTGACAAAAGAGCTTTACAACCCGAAGGCCTTCTTCACTCACGCGGCATTGCTGGATCAGGCTTTCGCCCATTGTCCAAAATTCCCCACTGCTGCCTCCCGTAGGAGTCTGGACCGTGTCTCAGTTCCAGTGTGGCTGGTCGTCCTCTCAGACCAGCTACTGATCGTGGCCTTGGTGAGCCTTTACCTCACCAACTAGCTAATCAGATATCGGCCGCTCCAGGAGCACAAGGTCCGAAGATCCCCTGCTTTCATCCTTAGATCGTATGCGGTATTAGCGTAACTTTCGCTACGTTATCCCCCACTCTTGGGTACGTTCCGATATATTACTCACCCGTTCGCCACTCGCCGCCAGGTTGCCCCGCGCTGCCGTTCGACTTGCATGTGTAAAGCATGCCGCCAGCGTTCAATCTGAGCCAGGATCAAACTCTTCAGTTCAATCTCTGTTTGTTGGCATTTCTGCCACCCTACCTTACGGCAGGGGTCGCTCACTCAAAATACTGACCGTTACTCATTGCTGAGCAACGTATTTCTTTTTTGTGAACATTTGATAATTTAAGTAATCAAGAACCGAAGTTCTTGGCACCTTCATCAAACGCCCACACTTATCGACTGTTAATTTTTAAAGAACTTTATTCGGTGCTGCTCCTGCTGTTTGCTACGAAGCGTTGTGTTCGTCAGCAGCAGAGAAGAGAGAGTATGCGGTGTTTTGCGATGTTCGTCAACTTCTTTTTTCTTCCCTCTTCGCTGCTGCATCCATTTGAATGCTTCTGCGTCGAGGGAGCGAGACTATAACAAACGCGGGACCAGCCTGCAAGGCAATCATGTCATCCATGTTGAATTGCGGTGGTACCCCATCCATAAGCAATACGCTCCTGCTCCAGGCGAAGCCGCTCGCCTAGAACGTTATCGCGCAGCGCGCCATACAGCGCATGCTCGTCATCGGTAAGCCGGGTCGTAGTACGCCTCAGGCACCAGAAGCGACAGGCCAAAGGCGTGCGGCAGCCGCAGCTCGCGCTCCGTCACACCCGTCTCGGTCAGCCGCTTGCTGCGCTCGTCGCGTTGCCTGACGCACTCGGACTGGCCCGCAGCGATGGCGAGGCCATTGGCGTCGAAGGTATCCGCGTCGACCGCCGCCGGCAGACCAAGCGCCCTCGCGATCAGGTCATATTTTTGCGCCCGTTCGCTGCGTTCTTTCTTGCTCTCTTCGATGCGCACGATCTCGGCGCGGATCTGCTCGATGCGGTTGCCATCATTGGCCGAGATGGCGGCCGTGAGTTCGTCGCGCGTGCGGGCCTGCGTGCGCCGGTCGTGCACAAGCTGCGCGAGCCTGGCGCCCGCACGCTCTTCGTCGAGAGCCCAGCTGGCAATCCGCTTGTCGAGTAGCTCGCACTTGATGTGGGCGAACCAGGGCCGTAGCGCGTCAACCTGCTGCACCAGCGCGGCGTGCCGGTTGCAATCGGCCGTCAGCGGTTGCGGCCGTTCGATCTGGGCGCGAGCTTTGAGCACTGCTTCATGCACGCGATTGAGGTCGTCGACGTGCGTGATCAGCGCATCGATGCGCGGCTGTACCGGGAACGGTTCGAGCATGTGCTGGCGCACGAATTCGGTCAGGTTACCCATCGATTTCAGCGATACCGTCTAGTGGAACAGATCCATCGCCTGCTCCGAGCCGATGCCAAAGCGGCGCCGGAAACCACGCGGATCCTTGAACCAGAATACCTGCGCGAGCGTGACCGTCTGCCCATAGCCCTCGTTGCAGCATTCGCCGAGCAGTACCGAATAGCTGCGGTGATCGCGCAGCGCGACGGCGCGCGCGCTCATGCCGGTATCGCCGCGCCTGGACTTGAAGTGTCCGAGCAAATAGGTACGCAGCGTGCGCTCGCGCGCATCGGTGCCGGCCGCCTTGTTGTACGAGACCTTGTTGGCCGGGACCAGCAGCGTCGTCAACGCATCGACGCTGGTCGACTTGCCGGAGCCGATATCCCGTTGTCTGAGTGGTTACGGATACCGTGACTGTACTGCGGTTGTGCCGTTAGGCCAGCGGGAAGGATGCTGCGCCTATCCAGGCACGGGCCCTCAGCCTCGGGCGACATCGACGCGACCAGCTCGTCGTACCAGCATGCCTGCCGCGTCTTGTGGAGACGGTACCAGGCAGTTGCCGTCGCCGGCCGCCATACCTTGAGCATCTTCAGCACTTCATACGAGAATTCCAGCGGCGCCAGGCCGCTCGCGGTAATCAGATTATCGCCGCGAACTGCCGGCTTATAGCGGTAGTGGGACTGCCCGGTGTATGCAGGGCAAGCCGCTTGCAAGGATCCGAGATCGTTGGAGGTATGGCGACGCCGGTCAAGTGCACCGGTGCTGGCAAGGCCGACCGTCGCGCCGCAGATGGCGGCAACATTGTGCCCCTGGTCGAGGGCATCGCGCGCTAGTGTCAGGAATGGTCTGACGACTGGCATCTGCCAGACATCCCCACCAGGTAGCAGGAGCAGATCGTCCACTTGCAGTTGAACGGTATCGACCGTCACGTCAGGCACATACCGGATGCCGCCCATACTGTGCACCGCGTCCAGGGTAACCCCGAGTTTGACCAGACTGCATGCCATCCCGGGATCGCGGAAGAAACGCCGACTGTGCAGCTCGGCCGTCAGATAGCCAATTTCCCAATCCGCCATCGTGTCGATTACCGCGAGGTAGACGTTCATCGTGATGTCCTTGCTGGGTCGGTGTGGTTTGACAATGATATCGGTGTATCTTGACGTTCGATATGGTATCGATCGCCCAAAGCGAAAAGCCCCACTCAGGTCACTGAGTGGGGCTTTTCTATATAACTAACCTGACGATAACCTACTTTCACACTGGTTGCAGCACTATCATCGGCGCAAAGTCGTTTCACGGTCCTGTTCGGGATGGGAAGGGGTGGGACCGACTTGCTATGGTCATCAGGCATAACTTGTACGAGTATCGTTGTTGAACGCGTGGACGGGAAACCCGTCCACCCTACGCAAGTAGGTACTCTGAATCTGGAAGAAGTAGTTTTTATTTGGGGTCGTATTTGTATCAACAACAGCTGAACTCTTGCAACCCTTGACTACCAAGGTTATAGGGACAAGCCGTACGGGCAATTAGTACTGGTTAGCTTAATGCATTACTGCACTTCCACACCCAGCCTATCAACGTCCTGGTCTCGAACGACCCTTTAAAGAGCTCAAGGCTCTGGGAAATCTCATCTCAAGGCAAGTTTCCCGCTTAGATGCTTTCAGCGGTTATCTCTTCCGAACTTAGCTACCCGGCAATGCCACTGGCGTGACAACCGGTACACCAGAGGTTCGTCCACTCCGGTCCTCTCGTACTAGGAGCAGCCCCCTTCAAATTTCCAACGCCCACGGCAGATAGGGACCAAACTGTCTCACGACGTTTTAAACCCAGCTCACGTACCACTTTAAATGGCGAACAGCCATACCCTTGGGACCGGCTACAGCCCCAGGATGTGATGAGCCGACATCGAGGTGCCAAACTCCCCCGTCGATATGAACTCTTGGGAGGAATCAGCCTGTTATCCCCAGAGTACCTTTTATCCGTTGAGCGATGGCCCTTCCATACAGAACCACCGGATCACTATGTCCTACTTTCGTACCTGCTCGACTTGTCGGTCTCGCAGTTAAGCACGCTTATGCCATTGCACTATCATCACGATGTCCGACCGTAATTAGCGTACCTTCGAACTCCTCCGTTACACTTTAGGAGGAGACCGCCCCAGTCAAACTGCCTACCATGCACTGTCCCCGATCCGGATAACGGACCAAGGTTAGAACCTCAAATGAACCAGGGTGGTATTTCAAGGTTGGCTCCACAAACACTAGCGTGTCTGCTTCAAAGCCTCCCACCTATCCTACACAGATTGATTCAAAGTCCAATGCAAAGCTACAGTAAAGGTTCATGGGGTCTTTCCGTCTAGCCGCGGGTAGATTGCATCATCACAAACATTTCAACTTCGCTGAGTCTCGGGAGGAGACAGTGTGGCCATCGTTACGCCATTCGTGCAGGTCGGAACTTACCCGACAAGGAATTTCGCTACCTTAGGACCGTTATAGTTACGGCCGCCGTTTACTGGGACTTCAATCAAGAGCTTGCACCCCATCATTTAATCTTCCAGCACCGGGCAGGCGTCACACCCTATACGTCCACTTTCGTGTTTGCAGAGTGCTGTGTTTTTATTAAACAGTCGCAGCCACCATTTTATTGCAACCCGTTCATCCTCATGGAGTAAACCAATCAAACTACTAGGGCGTACCTTATCCCGAAGTTACGGTACCAATTTGCCGAGTTCCTTCTCCCGAGTTCTCTCAAGCGCCTTAGAATACTCATCTCGCCCACCTGTGTCGGTTTGCGGTACGGTCTCGTATGACTGAAGCTTAGAGGCTTTTCTTGGAACCACTTCCGATTGCTTCAGAACCTAAGTTCCTCGTCTCGACCCCTTGAATTACGTACCCGGATTTGCCTAAGTACCTTCTATGAGTCAAAAACTGGCTATTCCAACAGCCAGACAACCTTCCGCGATCCGTCCCCCCATCGCATCATACGACGGTGCAGGAATATTAACCTGCTTCCCATCAGCTACGCATCTCTGCCTCGCCTTAGGGGCCGACTCACCCTGCTCCGATGAACGTTGAACAGGAAACCTTGGGCTTACGGCGTGGAGGCTTTTCACCCCCATTATCGCTACTCATGTCAGCATTCGCACTTCTGATACCTCCAGAATCCTTTACAAGACACCTTCGCAGGCTTACAGAACGCTCTCCTACCATATGTCCTAAGACATATCCGCAGCTTCGGTGACTGGCTTAGCCCCGTTACATCTTCCGCGCAGGACGACTCGATCAGTGAGCTATTACGCTTTCTTTAAATGATGGCTGCTTCTAAGCCAACATCCTGACTGTTTTAGCCTTCCCACTTCGTTTTCCACTTAGCCAATCTTTGGGACCTTAGCTGGCGGTCTGGGTTGTTTCCCTCTTGACACCGGACGTTAGCACCCGATGTCTGTCTCCCAAGCTCGCACTCATCGGTATTCGGAGTTTGCAATGGTTTGGTAAGTCGCAATGACCCCCTAGCCATAACAGTGCTCTACCCCCGATGGTGATACTTGAGGCACTACCTAAATAGTTTTCGGAGAGAACCAGCTATTTCCAAGTTTGTTTAGCCTTTCACCCCTACCCACAGCTCATCCCCTAATTTTTCAACATTAGTGGGTTCGGACCTCCAGGGCGTGTTACCGCACCTTCATCCTGGCCATGGGTAGATCACTTGGTTTCGGGTCTACACCCAGCGACTGTCGCCCTATTCGGACTCGATTTCTCTACGGCTCCCCTATACGGTTAACCTCGCCACTGAATGTAAGTCGCTGACCCATTATACAAAAGGTACGCAGTCACGGAACAAGTCCGCTCCTACTGTTTGTATGCACACGGTTTCAGGATCTATTTCACTCCCCTCCCGGGGTTCTTTTCGCCTTTCCCTCACGGTACTGGTTCACTATCGGTCGATTACGAGTATTTAGCCTTGGAGGATGGTCCCCCCATGTTCAGACAGGATTTCTCGTGTCCCGCCCTACTTGTCGTATGCTTAGTACCACCGTTCAGATTTCGTGTAAGGGGCTATCACCCTCTATGGCGCTTATTTCCAGAAGCTTCCACTATCCGATCGACTATCACATACAGGCTCATCCCATTTCGCTCGCCACTACTTTGGGAATCTCGGTTGATTTCTTTTCCTGCAGCTACTTAGATGTTTCAGTTCGCCGCGTTCGCTTTGCATACCTATGTATTCAGTATGCAATGACCTATAAAGGCCGGGTTTCCCCATTCGGAAATCTGCGGATCAAAGCTCGTTTGCTAGCTCCCCGCAGCTTATCGCAAGCTACTACGTCCTTCATCGCCTGTAATCGCCAAGGCATCCACCATGTGCACTTATTCGCTTGTCCCTATAACGTTGGCCTCTGCTGACAACAGAGATCGTCACAGGTACAAGAGTACAGATGTGTTGCAATGATACAAATACTACTACCCAAGCACATGCTGTCGCATGTGCTTAAAAACTTTACTTCTTCCAGATTGTTAAAGAACGAAAAAACAGTGATCTCGAAAAGACCAAACCTAAGCATCTATGCTTACGTTTGAACTTTTACCATTTGATGGTGGAGGATGACGGGATCGAACCGACGACCCCCTGCTTGCAAAGCAGGTGCTCTCCCAGCTGAGCTAATCCCCCATTCAGGTGATGCTTGGTGCTGATTGGTAGGGCTGGTTGGACTCGAACCAACGACCCCCGCGTTATCAACACGGTGCTCTAACCAGCTGAGCTACAGCCCCGATAAAACTGTTCTTTACTTGTTCAACAGTCGATAAGCGTGGACGCTTGATAATGAAACTTCTCAGTTTCGTGGTGCTACTCTAGAAAGGAGGTGATCCAGCCGCACCTTCCGATACGGCTACCTTGTTACGACTTCACCCCAGTCACGAATCCTACCGTGGTAAGCGCCCTCCTTGCGGTTAAGCTACCTACTTCTGGTAAAACCCGCTCCCATGGTGTGACGGGCGGTGTGTACAAGACCCGGGAACGTATTCACCGCGACATGCTGATCCGCGATTACTAGCGATTCCAACTTCACGCAGTCGAGTTGCAGACTGCGATCCGGACTACGATACACTTTCTGGGATTAGCTCCCCCTCGCGGGTTGGCGGCCCTCTGTATGTACCATTGTATGACGTGTGAAGCCCTACCCATAAGGGCCATGAGGACTTGACGTCATCCCCACCTTCCTCCGGTTTGTCACCGGCAGTCTCATTAGAGTGCTCAACTAAATGTAGCAACTAATGACAAGGGTTGCGCTCGTTGCGGGACTTAACCCAACATCTCACGACACGAGCTGACGACAGCCATGCAGCACCTGTGTTACGGTTCTCTTTCGAGCACAACCAAATCTCTTCGGTCTTCCGTACATGTCAAGGGTAGGTAAGGTTTTTCGCGTTGCATCGAATTAATCCACATCATCCACCGCTTGTGCGGGTCCCCGTCAATTCCTTTGAGTTTTAATCTTGCGACCGTACTCCCCAGGCGGTCTACTTCACGCGTTAGCTGCGTTACCAAGTTAATTAAAACCCGACAACTAGTAGACATCGTTTAGGGCGTGGACTACCAGGGTATCTAATCCTGTTTGCTCCCCACGCTTTCGTGCATGAGCGTCAATCTTGACCCAGGGGGCTGCCTTCGCCATCGGTGTTCCTCCACATCTCTACGCATTTCACTGCTACACGTGGAATTCTACCCCCCTCTGCCAGATTCTAGCCTTGCAGTCTCCAACGCAATTCCCAGGTTGAGCCCGGGGATTTCACGTCAGACTTACAAAACCGCCTGCGCACGCTTTACGCCCAGTAATTCCGATTAACGCTTGCACCCTACGTATTACCGCGGCTGCTGGCACGTAGTTAGCCGGTGCTTATTCTTCAGGTACCGTCATTAGCGAAGGATATTAGCCCTCACCGTTTCTTCCCTGACAAAAGAGCTTTACAACCCGAAGGCCTTCTTCACTCACGCGGCATTGCTGGATCAGGCTTTCGCCCATTGTCCAAAATTCCCCACTGCTGCCTCCCGTAGGAGTCTGGACCGTGTCTCAGTTCCAGTGTGGCTGGTCGTCCTCTCAGACCAGCTACTGATCGTGGCCTTGGTGAGCCTTTACCTCACCAACTAGCTAATCAGATATCGGCCGCTCCAGGAGCACAAGGTCCGAAGATCCCCTGCTTTCATCCTTAGATCGTATGCGGTATTAGCGTAACTTTCGCTACGTTATCCCCCACTCTTGGGTACGTTCCGATATATTACTCACCCGTTCGCCACTCGCCGCCAGGTTGCCCCGCGCTGCCGTTCGACTTGCATGTGTAAAGCATGCCGCCAGCGTTCAATCTGAGCCAGGATCAAACTCTTCAGTTCAATCTCTGTTTGTTGGCATTTCTGCCACCCTGCATTGCTGCAGGGGTCGCCCACTCAAAATACTGACCGTTACTCATTGCTGAGCAACGTATTTCTTTTTTGTGAACATTTGATAATTTAAGTAATCAAAGACCGAGGTCTTTGGCACCTTCATCAAACGCCCACACTTATCGACTGTTAATTTTTAAAGAACTTTATCTGGTGCTGCTTCATCTGCCGTTTGCTTCGAATCGTTTTGTTCGCTGCAGCAGAGGAATGAGATTATGCTCGACCAGCTGAGCTTCGTCAACAGCTTATTTTTCAGTTGTGTGACAAATCCGGCGCCTTTTCACCCTCGCTGCGGATGAAGTCGACGAAGGCGCGCAGCGGCGCCGGCACCAGCTTGCGGCCCGGGTAATACAGGAACGGCCCGGAGAACTGTGGCCACCATGGCTGCAGCACGGGTTCGAGCAACCCTTTTGCAACATACGGCGCCAGCCAGTCCTCGAACAGGTACACCACACCCAGCCCCTGAACGGCCGCATCGATCGACAGGTCCAGCGCGCCGCCGATCTGTACCAACAATTGTCCGTTGGGTTCAACGGTGATGGTCTCCCCATCGCGTTCAAACACCCACTGGATCATCGCCCCGCTGGCAAAGCGCGCCCGGATGCAGGCAACTGGCGGCAAGTCACGCGGATGTGCAGGCATGGCATGCCGGGCCAGGTACGCGGGTGATGCCGCCGCCGCCATGCGCTGGATGCGCGGCCCGATCGGCACGGCAATCATGTCCTGCTCGAGCCGCTCTTCATACCGGATACCGGCATCGCACCCCGCGGCCAGCACATCCACGAAGCTCTCCTCCGCGACCACCTCCAGGCGGATCTCCGGATACCGTGCCAGGAACCGCGGCACGATGGACGGCAGCACCAGCCGTGCTGCACTCATCGGCACATTCAGTCGCAATGTCCCGGTTGGTGTGTCGCGAAAGCCATTGATCACATCCAGGGCGGCGTCGATCTCCTGCAATGCCGGATCGAGTCGTGCCAACAGGCTGCTGCCCGCCTCAGTCAGCGTCACGCTGCGCGTGGTCCGATTGAGCAAGCGCACACCGAGCCGCGTTTCAAGACGCCGCACCGCTTCGCTCAGGCCGGATGCGCTGCCGTCCGTCGCGCGCGCCGCGTCACGGAAGCCGCCGGCACGCGCCACTGCGACAAAGGCAGACAACTCTCCCAGATCGGTTTTCATTGTTCGTTTTTTCGTACAACCTGTGTGGATTTGCCCGGATTGTCACACAGACGCATGCGTCGTATCGTGATTCCACTTACTCACAAGAAGGAAAACCATGTCCATTATCGATCAGGCAGGCACCTATACACTCGGCGACCGCACCGTACGCCGTCTTGGCTACGGTGCCATGCAACTGGCCGGCCCTCACGTGTTCGGTCCGCCGAAGGATGCGGACGCGGCCCGCGCCGTGCTGCGCGAGGCCGTCGAGCTCGGCGTCAACCACATCGACACGTCCGATTTCTACGGTCCCCACGTAACCAATCAATTGATCCGCGAAGCGCTGCATCCTTATCGGGACGATTTGGTCATCGTGACCAAGATCGGGGCGCGCCGCGGTCCGGATGCCAGCTGGCTGCCAGCCTTCTCGGCGCCCGAACTTGAACAGGCCGTGCATGACAATCTGCGCAACCTGGGCCTGGATGTGCTCGATGTGGTTAACCTGCGCGCGATGTTCGACATGTTCAAGCCGGCAGAAGGTTCACTGGAAGCACAGCTGACCAAGCTGGCAGAGCTGCGCCAGCGCGGCCTGATCCGCCACATCGGCCTGAGCAATGTCACGCTGCAGCAGGTGGAAGACGCCCAGCGCATCGTGCCGATCGCCTGCGTGCAGAATATGTACAACCTCGTCCACCGCCAGGACGATGCCCTGATCGATGCGCTGGCCGCCAAAGGCATCCCTTACGTGCCGTTCTTCCCGCTGGGCGGCTTCACGCCCCTGCAGTCGGATGCCCTGTCCGGCGTGGCGCAACAACTCGGTGCGACATCAATGCAGGTGGCGATCGCCTGGCTGCTGCGCCGCGCGCCGAACCTGCTCCTGATCCCGGGCACCTCATCCGTCAGCCACCTGCGCGAGAATCTGGCTGCAGCGCAATTGACGCTGCCGGACGATGCGATGACAGCGCTGAACGGTATCGCTACTCCCGCAGCGTGACGGTCGTGTAATTCGGGTCGGCCTTGATCTTCTCTTGCGTAAAGGGAAGGCTTGGCCAGCTCTTGCGCGAATACAGCAGCGTCTGGTCGGCATACCACGGCGACGCGGGGTCGACCGACTGCCCATACGTCAGCATCGCCTGCGCCACCGGCCCCTGCTCGTCGAACGTCACGGTCTGCAGATAGCTCTGCCCCCAATGCGCACCGACATAGCCTTGTGCCGTCAAGCCACTGCGCATCGTCAGTGACCCATACGTACCCTCCTGGTTCCCATTGCCGCCGTGCAGCGGAATCCGCACGCCATTGCGTGGCTCGACCTGATAGTCACCCAGGCGGCCATCAAGTGGCACGCCGAGCGACTGCAGCTTGTCGGCCGCGGTCCTGAGCGCCGCCAGCATCGCGGGCATGGCCGCCGGCGCCACGCCCGCCGGCGTATTGACCGGATCCGCCGGATCGAACGGCCGCGCCCATTTGTTCGGGATCGCCGTTGCCACCGCCCAGAATTCGCGGAACAGCACCGCGCCCCGGCTGTCCAGATCGGCGCGCCGGTCCCACGCTTGCAGTGTCGTGCAGGCTTGCTGCATCAGCGTGCTGCTCGCGCTGCTGCAGGCGGTCAACAACTCGGGCAGCACCAGCTCGGCCGCATAGACGCGATTCGAGAACGCCAGCGCCTGCATGTCAGCGAGGTTCAACTTGTTGCGCTGGGCCAGCAAATCCTCCACTTGGCGGAACCCAATCCGGGTGCGCAGGCTTTGCTCGGCATTCACGCGCCCATACAGCGGCGAATAGCCCAGTGGCGCCGGCCCCGTGAGCAGCGCCTTCGGATTGGTCAGCCAGTAACTGTCGTTCGAATTGCCGACGTAATCGGTGCGCATCATCCACGGCGCCGTGGCCGGCGCGTAAATGCCGGCCGGCGCGCCCATATCCTGCCCCCAGCCGCAGCTGCTCTTTGACCCATCGAACAGCAGCGCCGCCTGCAGCAACAGGCAACCATTCACGAACTTGTCCGCATTCATGTGCGGCACGACACTGGCGTCCGCATACAGCGTATTGCCATCGCGGTCGGCCGCCACCGTGTTCACCCATGGCAATCCCACCACCTTGTCGAGCGAATCCTTCAGCGTGCGCACACTGGTGGCGGTGCCGATGCCCAGCCACTGCTCGAGCATCCGGGTATTGCTGCGGTTCGGGTCGGCCAGCACATACGCGGCCTGGGCCGTCCACGTCAAACCCGCTGATGGCCGGCTGATGACCGCGCCCTGGTGACTAAAATAAAAGGTTTTGGTGCGCCGGCCGACCAGGCCGTCGGGCAGCAGTGCCTCGACCGTCACCGTTTTCGACGTCATCGTGCGCCGCGCCCCGTCATATAGATACGTGGTGCCAGTGGCGTCACCGGGATCCAGCGCCAGCCGGAACGTGGTGAAGTGATTGGCGAACGTGACCGTGTGGCTCCAGGCGACGTCGCGGTTGAAACCGATGACGACGGCCGGCACGCCGCCGATGATCACGCCCATCGCATCGTAGCGCCCCGGCACGGTCAGGTGGGCCTGATAGAAGCGGTCGGTCGTGGTCCACGGATAATGCGGGTTGCCAAGCAATAGCCCGCGCCCATTGGCGGACAAGTCCTTGCCCACCGCCAGCGCATTGCTGCCGAAGCCTTGCCGGTTGAGCAGGTCGAGCTGCGCGACCAGCGACGACGCGTCGATCTTGCGTGGTGCTGCTTTGGCCAGCGTTACGGGCGCGCCGGGAACCCGACCGGCAGCAACGAAGTCGCGGGCAAATGCCTGGCCCGATGCGTGCAACGCTTTTTCCGCCACCACCAGCATCATGTCATCGAGCGAAATCGGGCGCACCCATTTCGTGTTGGCACAGGCCGCCGGCAACTTGCTTCCCGCATCTTTGAGGTACCGGTTATAGCCTTCGACATAGCCTTCTAGCAGGTCGCGTGGCTCACGCGCGCCGCTGGCATACCCCGCGCGCAATTGCTCGATGTCGAGGTAGCCCTTGAAGAAGAAGTCGCTGTCTTCGTTGTTCAGGTCCATGAACCCGCTGCCGCCGCCATACTCGTCGCCGGTGCGCTGGCGTGGCCGTGCGTCGGCGCCGAAGAACAGCGAGCGCTCACCGCGCACGGTCAGCACCGCGTCGGCGAACATGCAGACATTGTCCTGGGCATAGGCATACGCCAGACCATAGCCGAGGCTGCGGAAGTCGTCGGCCCGCACATGCGGCACACCATGCGCGGTGCGGGCGACGTCGACGTTGATGCGGGCGGCGGTGGCTGGGGGCGGCGGCTGAACGGCCGGATCGTCATCATGATCCCGACCACAGGCGCCCAGCGCCAGCACGAGTGGGATTGCAAGGAGGCGACGGTACGCAGCAGGATGACGACGTTGCATGAGGGACGCTTTCTGCGGCAGGCGCCGCGCGATCAGACCATGACGAAGTAAAACTATTGCAATACTTTAACCCTAAAATAGTGCCTATGTGCTATTTCTCTCGCATGGATGCGGCGCCGACGCGACAAACACGGTGCTACGAAAACGGCGCTCCAAAGCAAAAAAGCCCACCAGACACCTGGTGGGCTTTCTCTATATAACTAGCCTGACGATAAACTACTTTCACACTGGTTGCAGCACTATCATCGTCGCAAAATCGTTTCACGGTCCTGTTCGGGATGGGAAGGGGTGGGACCGATTTGCTATGGTCATCAGGCATAACTTGCTGGAAAACTGTTCCTCTACTGGGCAACAGGCTTCCTGAATTCCGGCTCGCATTCTAACAAGCAATTTCCGATACCGCCAGCTTTATCGCACACCCCGTCAAAAACGCGGCAACGCCTGCACCGGGCCAGCCTGCAAGCCCGCCTGGCGCATCGCCACCTGCACGGCATCGATACGCGCCGCCATCGACGGATGCGACGCCAGATAATGCAGCACGGCCGGCGTCTTGCCCTCTTCGCGCTGCAAGGTGGTGAACAATTCGGTGGCGCCGCCAGCATGGCCATAGCGACATTGCAGGATAGCCAGTGCCTTCGCATCCGCCGCGGCTTCGCGGCCCCGCGAATAGCCCGACTCACCGAGATGCTGCGCCGGCGCCAGCACGCCCGCCGTCCCGCTGCCGTCACCCGTGAGCACGGTGGCAGCGGCAATCAGCACCACTCGCCGGCCAACTGCGCGCAAGTGATCGCGGTTGGCCATGTGCGACAGCTCATGGGCCAGCACGAACGCCATGCCGTTTTCGGACTGCACACTGTCGAACAGCGCCGAGAACACGATCACCACGCCGCCTGGCGCCACCATCGCATTGGGCGTGTCCGAGCGGTTCACTCGTACCGTGACCGGACCGCTGACGCCAGCGCAGCGGCGCATACCGTCGACCAGATCCTGGGCCCAGGCTTCGCGCGTGCGCATCGCCGGCTCGCTGGCGGGCGGTGTCCATGCCACCATCTGCGTCAGCTGCGCCTCGGTCTGCTGGGCCCATCCGGTCCACCACCACATCGACCAGCCAGCCCAGCACCAGATAGCCGACGATCACCGCCGCCGACAGCCCGGCCAGGATCAGCACGAAATCCTTGAGCGGATGGCCAGGCGTGACGTTGTCGTTGTGCTCGGGCAGCGACGCCTGGTATTTCATGGTGCGGCGCTCTGTTCCACGTAATAGATGGCGGTGCCGTAGGCCAGCACCTCGACGCCATTGATCTGCCGCTGGTTGCCGGTGAGCGGCATCGTTTCGAGGCGCACGTTGACGATCTCGTGGGCGCCCGGGCAGCTTTCCTTCAGGCGCAGCACCGCTTCACGCTTGGCGCGATCGAGCAGCGTTTCGTACGACTGCACCGGCCCGCCCACCAGCGAGCGCAGCGCCGAGGCTGCCTTCTTGAAGTGATCGACCGCCACCACCACGCTGCCCGTAACCAGCTCGGTGCGCGCCACTGGCGCAGACCCGAGCAATGTCTTGAGCGATGTGGCCGGCAAGTGCAGCCAGGTTTTTTCCCTGGCGATGATGGAGCGGTAATGCCTAGCTTCGGCCATACGCCCGAAGACGTAGCCCAACCCAATCGGCACCGTCCAGAAGACAATCAGGAAAATTAAGTCCATCAGCCCACCGTCACCGCAGTGCCGTAGACATAGATCTCGGCGGCGCCGGCGGCCACCGACGAGGTCGAGAAGCGCACATTGACGACGGCGTTCGCCCCCATCTGCGTGGCTTGTGCCTGCATACGCTCGGTGGCCTGCGCGCGCGATTCTTCCAGCAACTCGGTGTAGCCCTTGAGTTCGCCGCCAACCATGTTCTTCAGTCCCGCCATGATGTCGCGGCCCACGTGCTTGGAGCGCACCGAGCTGCCGGAGACAACGCCGTGACACGCCGTGATGGTCTTGCCCGGAACGGTTTCGATATTGGTCATGAACATGGAAGGCACTTTCTAAATAAAGGGTCAGCGATTGTAGGCACCAATCTTTATTTGAGGCAATGTCGACTGCATAGTCACGCGAATGACTGCAGCATCACAGTAAAATACCGCCTTCACACCCCCTCCTCCTGCCCCTACCATGTCGATCCTGCTCACCACCCTGAATGCCCGCTACACGCACGCCTCGCTCGGACTGCGCTACCTGCTGGCCAATATGGGTCCGCTGCAGGACCAGACCCGCATCCAGGAATTCGTCACCGGCGCCAAGACCGCCGACCTCGTCGAGCGCATCCTGGCGCACGCGCCGCGCATCGTCGGCTTCGGCGTGTATATCTGGAACGTCGAAGAAACCACGCGCCTGGTGGCGATGCTCAAGCGCGTCGCGCCTACCGTGAAGATCATCCTGGGCGGCCCGGAAGTCTCGCACGAGACCGGCGAACAGGAGATCGTCGGGCTGGCCGACTACGTCGTCACCGGCTGGGGCGACGTCACGTTCCCCAAGCTGTGCGGCGAAATCCTCAATGGCCCGAAGCCTTTGATGAAGATCCACGCCGGCGTGCAGCCGCCGATGGACGCCATCGCCCTGCCCTATGCGCTGTACAACGACGACGACATCGCCAACCGCACCCTGTACGTGGAAGCCTCGCGCGGCTGCCCGTTTAAGTGCGAGTTCTGCCTGTCCTCGCTCGACAAGACCGCCTGGCCATTCCCGCTCGACGCTTTCCTGGCCGAGATGGAAGCAATGTACGCACGCGGTGCGCGCCTGTTTAAATTCGTCGACCGCACGTTCAACCTGAACGTCAAGACGAGCCTGCGCATCATGGACTTCTTCCTCGATAAAATCGCGCAGTATCCGGACGACCCGATCTACGCCCACTTCGAGCTGGTGCCCGACCACTTACCCGATGCGCTGAAGGACACCATCGCCAAATTCCCGGCCGGCGCGCTGCAGTTCGAGATCGGCATCCAGAGCTTCAATCCCGAAGTGCAGGCGCTTGTGAGCCGCCGCCAGAACAACGAGAAGGCGGCCGAGAACATCCGCTGGCTCACGCAGCATGCCACCGCCCACCTCCACGTCGACCTGATTGCTGGCCTGCCGGGCGAAGACGTGGCCAGCTTCGCGCGCGGCTTCGACCAGCTGGTGGGCCTGGGCGCTGAAGAAATCCAGTTCGGCATCCTCAAGCGCCTGCGCGGCACGCCGATCATCCGCCACACCGAAGCCTTCGGCATGGTCTACGATCCGTACCCGCCATACACCGTGCTGGCGACCGACAAGATCGACTTTGCGACCATGCAGCGCCTGGTGCGCTTTGCGCGCTACTGGGATCTGGTGGCCAACTCGGGCCGCTTTGCCAACACCACGCCGGTGCTGCTGGGCGAGGCGCCATTCGACAATTTCATGGCGTTTTCGGACTGGATCTACACGCGCACCGACGCCACGCACCGCATCGCGCTCGATCGCCTGGCCAGGCTGGTGGCCGAGTACTTACAGGTGCGCGGCATGGCGGCGCATGAAGCGGCCAGCCTGCTCGCCAGCGACTATGCCGGGAAGGTCGATGCGCCGGCACGCACGCCGCAAGCGGTCGCTGGCACGGTCCCGGATACGGCGCGCGCGGTGGCCCCATCGCGCCAGGCGCGCCACCTCGCAGCCTGATCGCGCAACCAACAATGTGGCAGCGGGCGCGATTCTCTTTTACACTGCCGCAATGCAGATTGAAAATGCGCCAACATTAACCATTCAACAGGCCGGCCAGGGGGCGGGCCAATCTGTCATCGCCAGCGGGGTCTGGCAAGTCCACGGCCTGTCGCAGCACGGTATATTGAAGGGCATCACGCGCCAGCTCGCGGGCCTGAAAGACAAATCGGCCTGCACCTGGGACCTGTCCGGCGTCGATAGCCTCGACCACATCGGCGCCCAGATGTTCTGGAATACCTGGAACAAGCAGCGCCCACCGCGCCTCACGCTCGACCCGCGCCAGGAAGACCTGTTCAAGCGCATCGAAGCAGCCAGCAAGATCACGCTGCCGCGCCAGCGCGTCAGTCCCTTCGACTGGCTGATCAGGCTGGGCGCCGGCATGCTCGACTTTTTTGCGCACCTGCGCAGCTTCATTGGCCTGATCGGTATCGTGATCCAGGACCTGTGGCGCTTTGTGCGCCGCCCGGCCACCGGCCCGTGGCGCGAAATCTCGGCCAATATCTATCACTCGGGTTTTCAGGCACTGGGCATCACGGCGATCGTGGGCTTCTTGATCGGGATCGTGCTGTCGTTCCTGTCGTCGCAGCAGCTGCGCATGTTCGGCGGCGACGCCTACCTGGTCAACATCCTCGGCATGGCGGTGATCCGCGAACTGGGTCCTCTGCTGGCGGCGATCCTGGTCGCCGGCCGCTCCGGTTCGTCGATCACGGCGCAACTGGGCGTCATGCGCGTGACCGAGGAGCTCGATGCGATGCTGGTGATGGGCGTCTCGCACGGCTACCGCCTGATCCTGCCGAAGGTGATCGCGCTGGCGATCTCGATGCCGCTGCTGGTGGTATGGACCGATGCGATGGCCCTGCTGGGCGGCATGGTGTCGGCGAAAATCGAGATGGGCATGTCATTCCGCTACTTCCTGCAAAAGCTGCCCGACGCGGTGCCGTTCGTGAACTACACCATTGGCCTGCTCAAGGGCGCGACCTTTGGCGTGCTGATCGCGCTGATCGCGTGCCACTTCGGCCTGCGCATCAAGCCCAATACCGAAAGCCTCGGGCGCGGCACCACGACCTCGGTCGTCACCGCGATCACGGTGGTGATCCTGGCCGACGCGGTCTACGCGATCATCTTCAGCAACACGGGATTCTGATGGCCGACACCCAAGCACAATCCCCCCAGCGCCTGAACCTGCGGCCCGACGAAGACGTGGGCAAACCCGTCGTCGAGATCCGCAACCTGTGGACCCGGTTCGGCCGCACCGTCGTGCACCAGGACCTGAACCTCGAAATCTACGATGGCGAGATCCTGTCGATCGTCGGCGGCTCGGGCACCGGCAAGACCGTGCTGCTGCGCCAGATGCTGGGCCTGGAGCGCCCGTCGCAGGGCAGCGTGCACGTATTCGGCGAAGACATCAGCGCGGCCAAGCCCGAGCAGCTGCAACGCATGCGCAACCATTGGGGTATGCTGTTCCAGCAGGGCGCGCTGTATTCGGCGCTGAACGTCTTCGACAACATCGCCCTGCCGATGCGCGAGCTGCATGCGCTGCCCGAGGACGTGATCCGCGACGCGGTGCTGCTCAAGATGGACATGGTGGGCCTGGGGCCGGAACACGCGGCCAAGATGCCATCCGACCTGTCCGGCGGCATGGTCAAGCGCGCGGCACTGGCACGGGCACTGGCGCTCGAGCCGCAACTGCTGTTTCTCGACGAGCCGACCGCAGGCCTGGACCCCGACCTGTCGGACGCCTTCGTCACGCTGATCCAGACGCTGCACCGCGAACTGAAACTGACGGTGGTGATGGTCACGCACGACCTGGACACGCTGTTCGCGCTGTCCTCGCGCATCGCGGTGCTGGCCGAAAAACACGTGCTGGCCGTCGGACCATCGTGCGACGTGCTCAAGGTCGAGCACCCGTTCATCAAACACTTTTTCCTGGGCCCAGCGCGGCCAGCGGGCACTGGAAGTGCTCGACGAGCGCCGGGCCCAGAACGAATCGGAGACACACTAGTATGGAAAACAGGTCACATGCGCTGATGACCGGCATCTTCACAATCGCTCTGTTGGTGGCGACGGTGCTGATCGGCCTCTGGTTCAACCGCGACAAGACCGAACTGGTGCCGTACGAGATCGTCACCACCCAGTCGATTCCCGGCCTGAACCCGCAAGCCACGGTGCGCTACCGGGGCCTGGAGATCGGGCGCGTCGACACCATCGTGTTCGATCCGCGCGTCACCGGCCAGATCCTGATTCGCCTGTCGGTCGACGAAGCCTCGCCCATTACCAGCACCACCTATGCCTCGCTCGGCTACCAGGGCGTGACGGGCATCGCGTTCATCCAGCTGAACGACGAGCGCACCGGGTCGCCGCGTCTGGCCACCGGTGGCGAGCGCATTGCCCGCATCCCGCTGCGTCCCGGCCTGCTCGACCAGCTCGAGGACCGCGGCCTGGCGATCCTCGACAAGGCCGAAAAGATCACCACCAGCCTCGATGAGTTGCTCAGCCCGGAAAACCGCGCCACGATGCTCGGCGCGTTCGAGAGCGTGGACCGCGCCGCCGAGGCCTACGCGGCGATCCCGCAGCGGCTCGATCCAGTGCTGGACCGCTTGCCGTCACTGGTCACGAAGGTCGACCGCAGCATGGACTCGATCGACACGCTGGCCACCAGCGCCACCTCGATGACGCGCAACTACGACAACCTGGCCACGCGCCTGCAAGCCCCGGACGGCCCGATCGAACGCCTGAACAGCACCATCGGTGCGCTCGGCGCGGCCACCAGCGAGCTGGAACTGGAAACGCTGCCGCACGTGGTGCAGATGACCGACGAAGCACGCGCCTCGCTGCGCGCCGTGCGCCGCACCGCGAATTCGTTCTCCGACCGCCCGCAAAGCATCCTGTTCGGCACACCGGGCGATGCGCCCGGACCGGGCGAGCCGGGCTTCGCGCCCCCGACCAAATGAGGACCACCGTGAATTTCCGCCCCTACCGCCTCGCCGTTGCCGTGACCGTTGCTGGTGCCGCGCTCTTGGCCGGCTGTGCCAGCAACAAGGGCGCGCCCAATACCATCTATGACTTCGGCGCGCCATCGGTCCAGCTGTTCACGGCTGCCAATCCATCGTCGCACCTGCCTCCGATCGTCGTGATGGACGCCACCGGCGGCGCTGTCCTCGACAACGAACGCATGGTGTACCGGCTGAACTATGCCGACCCGCTGCAAGCCCGTACCTACGCCGGCAGCCGCTGGAGCGGCACGCCGCTCGATTTGATCACGCGGCGCCTCAAGGTGCGCCTGGCGCAAGCCGGTGTCACGGTGCTGTCGGCCACCGACGCAGCCAACCGCGTGCCGATCCTGCGCATCGAGGTCGACGACTTCGTGCATGCGTTTTCCAGCGCCAGTGCAAGCGAAGGGCAGATCCTGCTGCGCGCGTCGGTCCTGGTCGACCATCGCCTGGTGGCCCAGAAAAGCTTCGCGCACAACGCCCCTGCCCCGAGCCAGGACGCCGCCGGTGGTGTGGCCGCGCTGGCCGCCGGTACCGACCGGATCGCGCTCGATCTCAAGAACTGGCTGTCGACCCTCGACCTGCAGGGCAAATGAGCGACGAGGCCATCTCCGCCGAAGTCGCGGCCGGGCGCTCGCGCGGCTCGCCGATCGTGCGCGCCGCGCTGATGGCGTATCTGCTGCTGATCATCTATGCCAGCTGGTTTCCGTTCACCGGCTGGCGCGATACGGGCGTGGCGCCGCTGGCGTTTTTGAATCTGGTCAAGCAGCGTTACTTCACGGGCTTCGATGTCGGCGTCAATATCGTCGGCTACATCCCGTTCGGGCTGCTGCTGGTGCTGTCGTTCTATCCGCGCGTGCGTGGCATCTGGGCGGTGCTGCTGGCCGCGCTGATCGGCATCTTCACCACCGGCGTCATGGAAACGGTGCAGAACTTTTTGCCCAGCCGAGTGCCGTCGAACCTCGACTTCGTCACCAATGCGGGCGGCGCGCTGCTCGGCGCCGTGCTGGGCGCCTTGTGGGCCCCTGGCCTGCTCGATCGCAGCCGCCTGTTCAAGCTGCGCCAGCGCTGGTTCGCGCCGCATGCGAGCCAGGGACTGGTGCTGGTGGCCATGTGGCCGCTGGCGCAGATCTACCCGCAAAGCTACCTGTTCGGCCATGGCCAGGTGCTGCCGATCGTCTCCGGCTGGTTGTCGTCTTGGTTCGATACCGAGATCGACCTGGTGGCCATGCTGCGCCCCGGCGTGACGATGAGTGTCGAGCAGTACTGGCTGTCCGAGACCATCATCACCGCCTGCGGCATGACCGGCGCCGCGCTCACGCTGATGTGCCTCGTGCGCCGCGGCGCGCCGCGCTTCTGGCTGATGATCGCCCTGCTGGCGGCCGCGCTGGTGCTCAAGGCGTTTGCCAGCTCGCTGCTGTTCCGGCCCGATAATGCACTGGTCTGGGTCACGCCGGGCGCCGAAGGGGGCTTCTTGATCGGCATGATCATGCTCTCGGGCCTGGTGTTTGCGCCGCAGGTGGCGCAGCGGCGCCTGGCGGTGGTGACGCTGATACTGGCGCTGGTGGTCGTCAACACGATTCCGGTGAACCCGTATTTCTCGTCCACACTGCAGGGCTGGGTGCAGGGCAAATTCCTGAACTTCAATGGCGCGGCGTGGTTCCTGTCACTGAGCTGGCCGTTCTTCGCGCTCTGGTTCCTGCTGCTGCCGTCACATAAACTCAATCGCCAGTAAGATAATACTTCTGCCTTTTTCGACGAGAACGCCATGACCGACCAACCGTTTTACCAGCACCACGTATTTTTCTGCATGAACGAGCGCGAAGGCAAGGATGCGCGCCAGAGCTGCGGCAAGTGCGGCTCTGAAAAAGCCCAGAAACACGCCAAGAAGCGCATCAAGGAACTGGGCCTGAGCGGCGAAGGCAAGGTGCGCATCAACCAGGCCGGTTGTCTCGACCGCTGCGAAGAAGGCCCCGTGCTCGTGGTGTACCCGGAAGGCGTCTGGTACACCTATGTCGATAACGAAGACATCGACGACATCATCGATACCCACCTGGTCGGCGGCAAGGTCGTCGATCGTCTCAAGATCTGACCATGAACATCCACTCGCAAAAATTCTATCTGGACGGCGACGCCGGCAAGATGCAATGCCTGCTCGACCTGCCCGACGACGCCCCGCGCGGCATCGCGCTGGTCGCGCACCCGCACCCGCTGTACGGCGGCACCATGGAAAACAAGGTCGCGCAGACGCTGGCGCGCACCTTCGTCACGCTGGGTTACGCCGTGGCGCGCTTCAATTTCCGCGGTGTCGGTGAATCCGAAGGCGTGTACGACGACGGCAAGGGCGAAGTGGACGACATGGCGATCATGTACGAGCACATGCGTGCGCGCTACCCCGACCTGCCGGTGACGCTCGCCGGTTTTTCGTTCGGCACCTTCGTGCAGGCGCAGTTCGCGCTGCGCCTGGAAGCCGAGGGCCGCGCGCCCGAGCGCCTGGTACTGGTAGGCACCGCGGCCGGCAAATGGCCGATGCCGCCCGTGCCGCAAGACACGATCCTGATCCACGGCGAGCAGGACGACACGATCACGATGCAGCAGGTATTCGACTGGGCTCGTCCGCTGGATATCCCCGTGATCATCATTCCGGGCGCCGACCACTTCTTCCATCGCCGGCTCGGCCACATTAAAAATCTGGTCGTTCAACTGTGGCGCCGTGACATTTAACGGTCACAGTCCCCTATAATCATTCCCTTCTCTTGAGGCAGTGCCCCCGGGCATTGCCTTGCGCTCTACCACCGCTCCACCTTTTACAATGACGAACGTTTCCATGAAAAAACTGTTAGCGGCCTTTGCCGCCAGCCTGGTAATGATCTCGGCCAGTGCGCAAACCGTGCCGGCTCCATCCATCGCAGCCAAGTCGTGGTTACTGCTCGACACCACAAGCGGCCAGGTCATCGCGTCGCAAGACCAGAACATGCGCATCGAACCGGCGTCGCTGGCCAAGATCATGACCGCGTATGTTGCGTTCTCGGCGATCCGCGACAAGCGCCTGTCGATGAACCAGATGGTCAATGTGTCCGAGCGCGCCTGGAAAGTCGACAGCAGCAGCTCGAAGATGTTCATCGACCCGCGCGTGCCAGTCTCGATCAGCGACCTGCTGCATGGCCTGATGATCCAGTCGGGCAATGACGCCGCCGTGGCGATCGCGGAAGCCGTTGCCGGCGACGAAGCCACCTTCGTCACGCTGATGAATCGCGAAGCGCAGCGCCTGGGTTTGAAGAGCACACGGTTTGCCAACCCGCACGGCCTGCCGGACGCGAACAACTACTCGACCGCCGCCGACCTGGCCAACCTGGCCTCGCACGTGATTCGCGACTTCCCCGAGTTCTACAAGATCGACTCGATCAAGCAGTTCACGTACAACAAGATCACCCAGCAGAACCGCAACCGCCTGCTGTGGCTCGATCCGACCGTCGATGGCATGAAGACCGGCCACACCGATTCGTCGGGCTACAGCATGATCTCGTCGGCGCGCCGCCCGAACGGCAGCACGGGCGAGCGTCGCCTGGTCGCCGTCGTGCTGGGCACCAGCTCGACCGAGGTGCGCACGCAAGAGAGCCAGAAGCTGCTGAACTGGGGCTTCCAGAACTTCGACACCGTGAAGCTGTACTCGAAAGGCCAGGCGATCCAGACCCCGCAGATCTGGAAAGGCTCGCAGCCGACCGTGAAGATCGGCTTCACGCGCGACATCCTGGTGACCGTGCCGAAGGGCGTGGCCGGTAAACTCAAGCCGGTGCTGGAGCGCCGCGATCCATTGGTCGCGCCGCTGGCGCGCAATGGCGCGGTCGGCACGCTCAAGATGACGGTCGACGGCAAGCCGCTGCTGGTGCTGCCGGTCGTCGCCCTGGAAGAAGTCCAGGAAGCGAGCATCTTTGGCCGCGCCTGGGATTCGATGCGTCTCTGGATGCAGTAATCCGGTCGCCAGACCCGACAAGCCCGCCCGCGCAGCAGCGCCGGCGGGCTTTTTTTACCCCGGAATGCTGAACCGTCATTCCCGCGCAGGCGGGAATCCAAGTCCGTTGCGTGCCAGGATCAAGGCTGCAGCAAGGGTGTGCAACCTGGGTTCCCGCCTTCGCGGGAACGACGTATCGGCTACCGCTATAATCGTGTAATCCTGTCATGACGAAAGAAACCCGATGTCGCCTGCCCTGCCTGCCGATCTGCGCTGCCCCCGCACCCTCACGCGCGAAGGCGGCCCGACGCTCTCGCGCATCGTCGCCGGCATGTGGCGCATGACCGAATGGGCGATGCCGGTCGCAGCGCGCGTCGAGTTTATCGAACAATGCATTGCGCTTGGCGTGACCTCGTTCGACCATGCCGACATCTATGGCGACTATGGCGTCGAGCTGCTGTTTGGCGAGGCCCTGCGCGCCCAGCCTTCACTGCGCGCCCGCATCGAACTGGTGAGCAAGTGCGGCATCCGGCTCATGTCGGCCAAACATCCCGGCCACACGATCCAGCATTACGACACCGATGCGGCGCACATCATCGCGTCGGCCGAAGAATCGCTGCGCCGCCTGCATACCGACCACCTCGACCTGCTGCTGATCCATCGGCCCGACCCTTTGATGAACTTCGACGAGATTGCCGAAGCCTTTACGCGGTTACAGACGGCCGGCAAGGTGCGGCACGTGGGCGTGTCGAATTTCACACGGCACCAATTTGAGTCACTGAACCGCCGCGTGGCCCTGAGCACCAACCAGGTCGAGTTCTCGCCGCTCGTGACCACGCCCCTGTTCGACGAAACTTTCGACGGCCTGCAAGACCTGGGCATCGCGCCGATGGTCTGGTCGCCACTGGGTGGCGGGCGCCTGTTCGATCCAGCGAATGAACGCGCCGCCCTGCTGCGCCAGACGATCCAGGGCATTGCCGATCGTTTGAACCAGCCGTTTGCCAGCGTGGTGTTCGCGTGGATCATGCGCCTGCCAAGCCGGCCGATTCCACTGACCGGCACCGGCCGCATCGCGGCAATTGCCGACGCGGTGGCCGGCACGACGTTCGCGTTGTCGCGCGAGGACTGGTTCCAGATCCTGCGCGCCGCGCGCGGCCACGAGGTCGCCTGATGCTCGAGGCCCACGTCAAGATCGTCGAAGGCAAGGCGCTGACGGCGCCGCAAAAGAAGGATCTGCTGAACCGGCTGGCACGGATCGAGGGCCAGCTGCGCGGCGTGCAGAAACTGATTGCACTGGCCGACACGCCAGTGGACTGCGACGCAGTGGCGCAGCAGATGGCGGCAGCACGCAAGGCGCTCGACCGCTCGTTCGTGCAGCTGCTGACCGCGTCGATCGTGACGCAGACGAGTGGTGCGGCCGACCTGCCTGAGGCCCGCGAACGGGCCGCACACCTGGCCGCAATGCTCGACAAGTTCGCCTGAACGAAAAAACGGCCCTTGTCAGGGCCGCCGGTTCACTCTTCGTCGTAGACTTTTGGCTGCGCCACGCCGCGCCAGCCCATCTTCCAGCCGATATTGAGCAGCAAGGTCAGGCTGATGTACACCAGGAAGAACAGCACGAAAAAGCGCGTCTGCAGCACGGCCAGCAAGGCCGCGCAGACGGCGACGATCACGATCATCAGCTTGCCGCTCGGGTGCTTGGAGCTGGGGAAGCGGATGGTCGAGACCATCAGCGCGCCAACCACCACCATCAGGCCCGCGACCATGAACGCCTGGGCCATCTGGGTAACCGGATCGGGCCAGGCCACGACCACGGCCGACACGCATGCCGCGCCGGCAGTGATCGGCATGCCCACGAAGTAGCGCGGGTCGGTGCGGCCCTGGCTGATATTGAAGCGCGCCAGACGCAGCGCGCCGCAGGTGACGAACACGAAGCAGGCCAGGCCACCCATGCGCACCAGCGTCGGATGCACGTCGTTCAGTTGCGTGAAGCCGTAGCAGTACAGCAGCAGGCCTGGGGCGCAGCCGAAGTTCATCACGTCGGCGATCGAGTCGAGCTGCATGCCGAAGCTGGACTGGGTATTGGTGGCGCGTGCCACGAAGCCGTCGAGCGCATCGAACACGCCGGCCAGCACCAGCAGGATGGCGGCCAGGCGGAAGTCGCCCGGGGCGCCCACACCCGCATTGTCGACCGAGATCACGATACTGGCGAAGCCGCAGGCAATCGACAGCAACGTGACGGAACTCGGCAGGGCGAACTTGGCGCGTGCGAGGCGTTGTTGGTTAATAGGCTTCAATGGACGACTCGACAAGATAAATGATGGCTTATTCTACAGCCTGCAAAACAAGGTGGTTGCGCGTTGACGTCACCACCCGCCGTCACATCCGGATTTGCCCTAGAATATCAAATTACACCCCGTATTGACAGGAGTTGCAAGATGAGCTATACGCTCCGTTGGCAGTTAATGATCCCAGCCCTGGCCGCCGTCCTGGGCCTGGCTGGCTGCGGCAGCAGCGATAGCGACAGCCTGTCCGGCCAGGTTACCGGCGGCACCGCCGTCAATCCGGATTCATCCGTGGCACCCGACCCCATCGGGATCGCGGCGCCGACGCAGACCGGCAATATCGCTGTCGACGGGCGCAACTGGATCAACTACCGGCGCGGCCAGATCGGTGTACCGCAGGTACCCGAGAACGCGCAGATCAACAACGCCGCGCTCGGGCATTCCGAATACCTGCGCGTCAATAACCTCATGAGCCACGACCAGGTCGCCGGGCGCCAGGGCTTTACCGGCGCCGACCTGGGCGCGCGCCTGAACGCGGCCGGCTACACGTTGCGCGCCGATCGTGGCTATGCCTACGGCGAAGTCATCTCGGGCAGCCGCAACGGCTCGGGCTTCTACATGGCCGAAGAACTGATCACTGCGATCTACCACCGCTTCGTGATCTTCGAGCCGATGTTCCGCGAGATCGGCACCGGCGCGGCCACGGCCAGCAGCGGCTACCGCTACTTCACGGCCGATTTCGCCAGCCGCGACGGCTTCGGTCCCGGCATCGCACGCGGCACGCTCGTCACCTGGCCGTTCAATGGCCAGACCCAGGTCGTGCCGAACTTCTTCAGCAATACCGAGCAGCCCGACCCGGTCCCCAACGCCAACGAAGTGGGCTATCCGATCAGCGTGCACACCAACCTCGATGCCAACGTCACGGTCACGGGCTTCACCGTGCGCCCGCGCGGCGGCAGCGACCTGACCGTGCTGCGCGTCCTGCCGCTGTCCGACAACAAGCCTGCTGCCGCCATCATCCCGCTGCAGCCGCTGCGCGGGTCCACCGTCTACGACGTCAGCTTCGCCGGCACGGTCAATGGTGCGGCCGTCACGCGCACCTGGTCGTTCACCACCCGGTGACGGACGCCCCGAGCGGCGACGCCGCAGCCGTCATCGACCTTGCGGCAGCTCTGGACCGGGTCATGGGCGACCGTGCGATGTTCCTGCGCCTGCTGGCGCGCTTTGCCGCCGACTACCGCGACCTGATCGCGCGCCTGCAAGCTGCCATCGCTGCCGGCGACACCGTGCTGGCGCAGCGCATCGCCCACACGCTCAAGGGCGCGGCCGGCATGATCGAGGCACTCCCGCTGCGCCGCCTGGCGCTCGAGGTCGAACTGGCGCTCAAGGCTGACGGCGCGGCGCCGCCGGCGCTGATGGATGCACTGGACTGTGAGCTGACGCGGGTGCTGGTGGAAGTGGATGCGCTGCTGGTGGCGCCGGATGCGGCGCCTCTGCCGGTGGTGTCGTCAACGGCAGCGCCAGCGCTGCCGGTCGATGCGCGCGACCTGACGCGGCTGCGCGCAATGCTCGACATCGGCGATGGCCGCGCGCCCGAACTGGTGGCGCTGCTAAGGCCACGCCTGTTGGTCACGCTGGGCGCCGACCGCATGGCGGCGCTGGAGAAGTCCATCGAGCGTTTCGATTTCGAACATGCGTTGCTGCTGCTGGCGCATGCAGGCAACGCATCGCCGCTAGACCTCAACGCGTAAACTCGGCCTCTTCGTCGAAGGCGTCGGCGCAGGGCTTGCCGCAGAAGCGCCGCACGCTGTCGAGCGGCTTTTCGCAATACCAGCATGAGCCCTTGGCGGGCAGGTTGGCGCGGGTGGGCGCGGCGCTCACGGCGGCGGCAACCGAGACGGGCGGTGCCTGGAGCGGCCTGCCACCGTTCGGAAAACTTTCATAAATCGTTTCCAAGATCCACCCCCTGATACGGCAACCTGAAGTCAGAGAAAGATTACTTCAGTGGAACTCCATGCCCATGAGAAAGCGCAAGCGGGAGCCCAACTGGCGAACCCATCCTGCGGTTCGTTGCGTATCAGTGTGCTCCGAATGCAATGTGGGTGCAATCCCTGATCTGCCGTGCCGATGCAATTTGACGCAACTGCAACATGCGGATCGGGCTGGGTTACTTCGCCGGTTCGAGCGTGACCAGGAGACCCGTGCGGGTGGTCTGGATGCGCGTCGGGACAAATTGGACGCCGGCGTAGCGCAAGTCCTTCTGGTCAAACGCATACACCGGCATGTCGCGCGCAACGGTGTCGATCAGCGTATTGGCCACGCGCGCGAGCCGGCGCTCGGCCTCGGGATTGCCAAGCTGCAGGCGGTCGACGCGTGGCTCGGCCATCATGACGGCGGCGCGCCCTGGATCGATGTACAGGCGGCCCGAGAACGCAACGTTGCCAGCCCAGGCGCGCGCAAACGGCGGCGCGACTGACGCATCGACGGCGAGCGCGACCCGGTCCTGATCCGGCACCAGCGACAATTGCGGGCGCGTGAGCTGGACGTCAAAAATGTCCAGCAGGCGTTCATTGATCGGGAAGCGCTTGTCGAGGCTGGATTGCAGCTTGTGCAGCGGCAGCTCGACCTGACGCGGGCCGAGGACGCTGGCGCAGGATGACAATAGAGTGGCGCCGACCAGCATGGCGGCGAGCCGAAACAGCGTGCGGCGCGCAGGATGGGGGGCAAGGGTCGTGATTCGCGTGTTCATAGCAGCAAGCCTAGCATGCCCGGCCGTGTTGGCGCGCGACGCGTCGCGACAACAGCGGTGAGCGATGCACAAATGCGAGCCGTTGCGCTTTGGACAGCTACCGCTATTCGCACAGGCATTTCATACAAGTTGATGCGCTGGCGACGCGCAAGACCGTCTCAAGTTTTGGACGACACAATACTCACTCACAATTCATCGGAGGTGGGTATGGCGAATCGTATGAGGTGCGCAGTTCTGTGCGCTGTCCTGACGCTGATATGCGGCGCGGCGGCGCAGCCGCTTGGCGCATTCACATGGCACCTGTCGGGCGATAGGTTCGTGGCAAAGGTGGCCGGACAGCCAGGCGTGGATAAATGGAGCCAGCAGCCCGATGCGGCGTTCCAGCAGCGGTATGCAGAGGGCTATCAGGCAGGGGTTGTCGATGCAACGCAGGGGCGGCTGTGGTGCGCGCCGCGCGGTATGAAGCCGCTGGAAATCGATGATCGTATATGGGACGAGCTGCGCGGGCGCGCTGGCTCGATGCCGGGCAATGCAGCCGCCGAGCTGATAGCGCTGTATGTGGCTCGCTTCCCTTGCGCTGCCGAAAAACTACCCGAGTAACCGCGTCGTCAGCCGCGACACGTTGTTCCAGCAGATCGGGTGGGATGACCTGATCAAAAATCCCGGCTACGGCAATACCTGCGCAATTCGCGTCAGTTTGGCGCTGATCCGGTCGGGCGTCACAATCCCCGGTGGTCGCCTTCCTATCAAGAGGATCGAGCCGGGACAGGCATCGAATCCCCCATTGGCAACTATCTATTTTCCGATACAGAATCGCCCGAAAATCACCCCCAGCAAATCATCCGGCGTGAATTGCCCGGTGATGCTGGAAAGCTGATCCTGCGCCAGCCGCAGCTCTTCGGCAAACAGGTCCAGCGACTGGTCATCCTGCATTGCGTGCTGGCGCGCCAGTTCCAGATGGTCGCTTGCCGCGCGCAGCGCAATCAGGTGCCGCTCGCGCGCCAGGAACAGCGATTCGCCCGTCTGCTGCCAGCCAGCGATACGCAGCAGTTCGGCGCGCAGCAGGTCGATGCCGAGCTTTTCGTGCGCCGACAGATACAGGTGCACGGCGTCCGTGCTTTCATCTTTTGACGGCTTGTGGCCCGACAGGTCGATCTTGTTCCAGATGCGCACCACCGGCACGTTGGCCGGGAAGGCCGCGACGATGGCTTCGTCGGCCGCGCTCGGGCCCAGGTTCGCGTCGAGCAGGTGCAGGATCACGTCGGCCTTGCCCACTTCGCCCCAGGTGCGCTCGATGCCGATGCGCTCGACCACGTCAATCTCGTCGCTGATCGCGCGGATGCCGGCGGTGTCGATGATGTTCAGCGGGATGCCCTCGATCTGGATCGTCTCGCTGACCTTGTCACGCGTGGTGCCGGCAATCGGCGTGACGATGGCAACGTCGGCGCCGGCCAGTGCGTTCAGCAGTGACGACTTGCCCACGTTCGGCTGCCCGACCAGCACGACATTCAACCCTTCACGCAGCAGCGCGCCTTGCGCCGCCTGGCGGAACACGTGTTCCAGCGCCGTGATGATCCCGGCCAGCTGGCCGCGCGCGTTCGATTTTTCGAGGAAGTCGATTTCTTCTTCCGGGAAGTCGAGCGTGGCTTCGACCAGCATGCGCAGATTGGTCGTCTGGTCCACCAGCGTGTGCACCACTTGCGAAAACGCGCCCGACAGCGATTGCGACGCCGACTTGGCGGCAGCTTCGGTGGAGGCGTCGATCAGGTCGGCCACCGCCTCGGCCTGGGCCAGGTCGAGCTTGTCGTTGAGGAACGCGCGGCGCGTGAATTCACCCGGTTCGGCCAGGCGCAGGTCCATGCTGCTGCCCGCTTCCAGCACCCGTCCCAGCAGCATCTGCAGCACGATCGGGCCGCCGTGGCCCTGCAGTTCCAGCACGTCTTCGCCGGTGTACGAATGCGGCCCCGGGAAGTACAGGGCCAGGCCCTCGTCGATGATGTCGCCGTTGGCGGCCTTGAACGGGATATAGGTTGCGTGGCGCGGCGCGAGCGTCGCACCGGGGAACAGCGCGGCGATCAGCGCACCGAGTTCCTTGCCGGAGGCGCGCACGACGCCGATGCCGCCGCGGCCGGGGGCAGTGGCGATGGCGGCGATGGGTGAGGTATCGAGTTTCATGGAGCGATTGTAAGGGATTCGGGTGATGGGTATGGGGGATGACTTGGGTTCCCGCCTTCGCGGGAACGACGGTTTTCAAGCTGCGGGCTGCGACACAACCCATGACCCGTAAAGCCAACACGTCATTCCCGCGCAGGCGGGAATCCAAGTCCATCGCACACGCAAAAAAAACCCGCGCACAAGGCGCGGGTTTTTCGCAAGGACCAAGGCAGCTTACTTCGCTGCGGCCGTCTCGAACTTGCGCGTGATGACCCACTGCTGCGCGATTGACAGGATGTTGTTGACCACCCAGTACAGCACGAGGCCGGACGGGAAGAAGAAGAACACCACCGAGAACGCGATCGGCATGAACAGCATCATCTTGGCCTGCACCGGGTCGGTCGGCTGCGGATTGAGCTTGGTCGTGATGAACATCGACACCGCATAAATGACCGGCAGGATGTAGAACGGGTCAGGCTGCGTCAGATCCTGGATCCAGCCGATCCATGGCGCGCCGCGCATCTCGACCGAGGCCTGCAGCACCCAGTACAGGGCGAAGAAGACCGGCATCTGCACCAGGATCGGCAGGCAGCCGCCCAGCGGATTGATCTTCTCGGTCTTGTACAGCTCCATCGTGGCTTGCTGCATCTTGACTGGATCGCTCTTGAAGCGTTCGCGGATCGCCTGCATTTTTGGCGTGACCACACGCATCTTGGCCATGCTGCGATAACCTGCCGCCGACAGCGGGAAGAACGCCAGCTTGATCAGGATGGTCAGCGCGACGATGGTCCAGCCCCAGTTGCCCAGCATCGCGTGCAGCTGCGTCATGACCCAGAAGATCGGCTTGGCGATCACGGTCAGCATGCCGTAGTCCTTCACCAGCTCGAGGCCCGGGGTGATGGTTTCCAGCGTGCGCTCGTCCTGCGGACCTGAATACAGGCGCGAATCGACCGACACGGTGGCGCCAGGCGCCACGGTGCCCATCGACTGCACGGTACCGATCGCATACAGGTTCGTGGCGATCTTCTTGGTGAAGATGTCACGTGGCGCCCGGTCGGCCGGAATGAAGGCCGACACAAAGAAGTGCTGCGAGATCGCGACCCAGCCGTTGTCGGCCTTCAGCGCGTGATCCGCACTGCCCTTTTCGATCTGCTCGAAGGTCAGCTTCTGGTACTTGTCGGTGCTCGTGTACAACGTCGGGCCGGTGTAGCTTGGCATGAACCACGAATCGGTGGCCGGCTTGGTGCCGTCATGCTGCAGCTGCAGGTACAGCGATGGCTGGACCGGCGCAGTGCCGATATTGGTCACGTCGTGACGCACGCCGATCAGGTAGTCGCCCTTGCGGAACGTCAGCGTCTTGGTCAGGCGCACGCCGCCCTGCTCCGCATCCATCACGACCTGCACCTGGCCATTCGCGCCCAGCGTACGCACGCCAGGACGCACGGTGAACGGCGTGGTGTGGTTCGGCAGCACGCCAGCGGCGGTGGTGCCGATCAGGCCAGTCTGGCCCAGGTACACGTTCGGACCATTCACGCTGAACAGGACCTGGTTCTTGGTCTTGTCGAAGTGATCGCGGTACTGGAGCATCTCGAGGCGCTTGATCACGCCGCCGACCGGGTCGATGTCGACCTTGACGACGTCGGTGGTGACGGTAACGACCGGGCTTGCCACGGCGGCCACTGGCGCGCCGCCAGGAACAGCAGGCGCACCTGGCGTGGCCGGCACACCGGGCACGGCATTGCTGCCCGCTTGCGGTGCAGCCGGCACATCGGATGTCTTTTGCTGGGCAACCTGGGCCGGACGCGCCGGCGAGAACATCGACTGTTTGCCGTTAGCCACCATCCAATTGTTCCAGAGAACAATCAGGGAAATGGCGAACACGATCCACAGGACAGTACGTTTATTGAATTCCATTGGAGTCTTCAGGAGTGGTTGCAACCGCAAGCGGCTGAATGGGATTCCTTGGCGCCGTGAGGCGGCACCGGGTCGAGGCCGCCGGCGTGCCACGGATGGCAGCGGCCCACGCGGCGCGCGGCCAGCCATGAGCCGCGTGCAGCGCCGTGGACGCGCAACGCTTCGATCGCATAATTGGAACAACTGGGATAGAAACGGCAGCGCGGCCCGAGCATTGGCGAGATCAGCAGTTGATAACCGCGCAAGATCCCGACAAACAGCGAGACGAGCAGCGCTTTCATGCCGCGTCCACCGGCGCCGGGCGCCGCAGCTGCGACGCAAACAGGCGCGTCAGTTCCACCTTCAACGCGGCCTTCAGAGCCCGGTTCGTCGCCGGGCCATCCTTGCCGTTGACCGGCCGCGACAAGCGGACGATGCAATCGACAGGCGGCAGGCCGGTGGTGCGGAACAGTTCACGCGTGATGCGCTTGATCGTGTTGCGCGTGACCGCGCGCGGCGCAAAGCGCTTGGCCGCAACGACGCCCAGCCGCGCATGCGGCAGTGCGTTCGGTCGCGTATAGAGCACGAAATGCGCCGTTTTTTGCGCCGGCCGCAAACGAAAAACGGATGAAAATTCATCCGTTTTAACGATGCGCCGAACGCGCGCGAAGTCGTGCGAACCTTCGCCTGTCATCACTGACCGCAACGTGCGGTGTGTGACTTAGACAGCCAGACGCTTGCGGCCTTTGGCGCGGCGAGCGTTCAGGACTTGACGGCCACCACGGGTAGCCATACGTGCGCGGAAGCCGTGCGTGCGCTTGCGACGGACGACGGAAGGTTGGTAAGTACGTTTCATGGTGGTCTCGCTTAAAGCAAAATAAGATGCAAAATCGGGTCTGACTTGAGTCAGATTCGGCGCCGATGACAATTTCGCAGATTAAGCTCGCGTCATGCCACAGGTCTCTCTTCGCCCGACTACCAGCCGCTGAAATTATCAGCCTGACACGGTGCACGGACGGGGAACCCTGAATTAGACTCTAATTCGCGCATCAGTGTCAAGGTGGATGTTGTTTCGCAAGCCGCCATCACCGCCCTTCCCGGCCCCGCTGCCGGGCACCCCGACAGGCCGTTTCGGTGGAAAATATGTGTAGCGCCTGTGGATAACTTTGTCCGGTGCGGGTAAAATAGCGTGTTACGTATCAACAAGCGAAGTAATGGAAAATTTTTGGCAGACCTGTTCCGCGCAGCTAGAGCTCGAGCTCACGCCACAGCAATATAGCGCGTGGATCAAACCGCTGGTCGCCCTCGACTACGAAGACGGCAAGCTGCGCGTGGCCGCACCGAATCGCTTCAAGCTCGACTGGGTCAAGACACAGTTTGCCACCCGCATCACGGAGTTGGCAGCCCAGTACTGGGAAGCGCCGGTCGAGGTGCAGTTCGTGCTCGACCCAAAAACGCATCCGTCGCGCAACACGGTCAGTGCCGGTGCGTCCGGCTCCACCGCGACGGTCGACTTCAACGCCCCGCGCCCGGCGCCCGGCGCTGAACACCCGAGCCCGAACAGCGGCAACGGCCCGAGCCACAACCAGAACCTGAACATCGCCAACTCGCCGAAACGCGAGCAAAGCCGCATCAACACCGAGCTGACCTTCGACAGCTTCGTGACCGGTAAGGCCAACCAGCTGGCGCGCGCCGCCGCCATCCAGGTGGCGAACAACCCGGGCGTGTCGTACAACCCGCTGTTCTTCTACGGCGGCGTCGGCCTGGGTAAAACTCACCTGATCCATGCGATCGGCAACCAGGTCATGGCCGACCAGCCGAACGCGCGCATCCGCTACATCCACGCCGAGCAGTACGTGCGCGACGTCGTCACGGCGTACCAACGCAAGGGCTTCGACGACTTCAAGCACTACTATCACTCGCTCGACATGCTGTTGATCGATGATATTCAGTTTTTCGGCGGCAAAAGCCGCACGCAGGAAGAATTCTTCTATGCGTTCGAGGCGCTGATCGCCGCGAAGAAACAGATCATCATCACGTCGGATACTTATCCGAAAGAGATCACGGGCATGGACGACCGCCTGATCTCGCGTTTCGATTCCGGCCTGACGGTGGCGATCGAGCCGCCGGAGCTGGAAATGCGCGTCGCGATTCTGCTCAAGAAAGCGCAATCCGAAGACGTGACGCTGTCGGACGACGTCGCCTTCTTCGTGGCAAAACACCTGCGCTCGAACGTGCGCGAGCTCGAAGGCGCACTTCGCAAGATCCTGGCGTACTCACGTTTCCACGGCAAGGACATCACGATCGATGTCGTGAAAGAAGCGCTGAAGGATCTGCTGTCGGTGCAGAACCGCCAGATATCGGTGGAAAACATCCAGAAGACGGTGGCGGACTTCTTCAACATCAAGGTCGCGGACATGTACTCGAAGCGCCGGCCGGCCAACATCGCCCGCCCGCGCCAGATCGCGATGTACCTGGCCAAGGAACTGACGCAAAAGAGCTTGCCGGAAATCGGCGAACTGTTCGGCGGACGCGACCACACGACGGTGTTGCACGCGGTGCGCAAGATCGCGGGCGACCGCCAGAAGAATCCCGAATGCAACCACGAGCTGCACGTGCTGGAACAGACCCTGAAAGGGTAATCCGGCAGCAGCCGGGCAGACGCCTTGTGTTTGCTGCAGGCAATGGCACAATATCGTTTTAGTAATAATTAACCAATCAAACGTACTGAGGATAAAATGCAACTGGTCAAATCCACCCGAGATACGCTTCTCCGGCCACTGCAGATCGTGAGTGGTATTGTCGAGCGTCGGCACACTATGCCGATTCTGGCCAATATCCTCATTCGCAAAGATGGCCAGAACGTGTCGTTCCTGTCGACCGACACCGAAGTACAGATCACCACGCACGCCAATATCGGCGCGGGCGACGACGTTGCCGGCACGACGGTTGCCGCACGCAAGCTGCTCGACATCCTGCGCGCGCTGCCGGAATCGGGCGACGTCACGATGACGCTGCAAAACAAGCGCCTGGCCGTGCAGAGCGGCAAGTCGCGCTTCGCGCTGCAGACGCTCGCGGCCGAAGAGTTCCCGACCGTCTCGATCGCCGACACCTACAACGCTTCGGTCACGCTGCCGCAAAAGACGCTCAAGCACCTGTTCAACATGGTGTACTTCTCGATGGCGCAGCAGGACATCCGCTACTACCTGAACGGCCTGCTCCTGGTGCTCGACGGCAGCAATATTATTGCAGTAGCTACAGACGGTCACCGCCTGGCTTTCTGCTCGGTGGAAACCGAACAGCAGTTCGAACGCCAGGAAGTGATCATCCCGCGCAAGACCATCATCGAACTGCAGCGCCTGCTGGAAGAAAGCGATGAAACGGTCCGTCTGGACATCGCCGCGTCGCAAGTCAAACTGACCTTCGCCGACATCGAGCTGGTCTCGAAACTGGTTGAGGGCAAGTTCCCTGACTACACGCGCGTGATTCCGAAGGGTTACAAGAACGACTTCACGATCAGCCGCGATGAACTGCTGCGCTCGCTGCAGCGCGCCGCGATCATGACCAGTGACAAGTTCAAGGGCGTGCGCTGCATCATCGAGCCGGGCGTCATGAAGATCAGCTCGACCAATGCCGACCAGGAAGAAGCAGTCGAAGAACTCGAGATCGACTACGGTGGCGATTCGATCGACATCGGCTTCAACGTGACTTACCTGCTCGACGTGCTCAACAACCTGAAGTGCGACCAGGTCAACATCGCCCTGGGCGACTCGAACTCGTCGGCGCTGATCTCGATTCCCGAGGTCGGCGACTTCAAGTATGTCGTCATGCCGATGCGTATTTAAGAAGGCTGGCTGACCGGCGACGTAGCGTCACAAGTTAGCCCAACCCCGTCGTTCCCGCGCAGGCGGGAACCCAAGTTCGCTGGCGTTCACGCACACTTGGATTCCCGCCTGCGCGGGAATGACGGTTCCGGGGTCGCAGGCCAGAAGTTGCAGCCTGCGCCGTCCCGGATCCACCCGTTTTATAGAAAGTAGTCCATGTCCGAGAATACCCCAGCAGAAAATATCCCCGCCATCCCGGTGGATGATTATGGCGCCTCCTCGATCCAGATCCTGGAAGGTCTGGAAGCGGTGCGCAAGCGCCCGGGCATGTACATTGGCGACACGTCCGACGGCACCGGCCTGCACCACCTGGTCTTCGAAGTGCTGGACAACTCGATCGACGAATCGCTGGCCGGCCACTGCACCGAAATCCACGTCACGATCCACTCGGACAACTCGATTTCGATTACCGACAACGGCCGCGGCATCCCGGTCGGCCTGAAAATGGACGACAAGCACGAGCCAAAACGCTCGGCGGCCGAGATCGTCCTGACCGAGCTGCACGCCGGCGGCAAGTTCGACCAGAACTCGTATAAAGTTTCCGGCGGCCTGCACGGCGTGGGCGTGTCGTGCGTGAATGCACTGTCAAAACTGCTGCGCGTGACGATCCGCCGCGACGGCAAAGTGCACCAGATGGAATTCGTGCGCGGCGTGCCGCAAAACCGCGAACTGGCGATGGTCAACGGCGTCGAAGTCTCGCCAATCAAGGTCATCGGCGAGACCGACAAGCGCGGCACCGACGTGCACTTCTGGGCCGACGAGACCATCTTCAACCACGTCGAGTTCCATTACGAAATCCTGTCCAAGCGCATCCGCGAACTGTCGTTCCTGAACAATGGCGTGAGCATCAAGCTGACCGACCAGCGCTCGGGCAAGGAAGAAATCTATGCTTTCGAAGGCGGCACGCGCGGCTTCGTCGAATACATCAACAAGACCAAGAACGTGCTGCACCCGACCGTCTTCCAGGCGACCGGCGAGCGCATGTCGGACCAGAACACGAACATCTCGGTTGACGTGTCGATGCAGTGGAACGACGCGTTCAACGAGCAGGTGCTGTGCTTCACGAACAACATCCCGCAGCGCGACGGCGGCAGCCACCTGACGGGCCTGCGCGCTGCCATGACGCGCGTGATCAACAAGTACATCGACGAGCACGAGTTCGCCAAGAAGGCCAAGGTTGAAATTTCTGGCGACGACATGCGTGAAGGCCTGACCTGCGTGCTGTCAGTGAAAGTGCCGGAACCGAAGTTCTCGTCGCAGACCAAAGATAAACTGGTGTCGTCCGAAGTGCGCGGCCCGGTCGAAGAGATCGTCGCCAAGACCCTGACCGACTTCCTGGCCGAAAAGCCGAACGACGCCAAGATCATCTGCGGCAAGATCGTCGAAGCCGCCCGCGCCCGCGAAGCCGCGCGCAAGGCACGCGACCTGACGCGCCGCAAAGGCGTCATGGACGGCCTGGGCCTGTCGTCGAAACTGGCCGACTGCCAGGAACGCGACCCGGCGCTGGCCGAACTGTACATCGTCGAGGGTGACTCGGCAGGCGGCTCGGCCAAGCAGGGCCGCGACCGCAAGTTCCAGGCCATCCTGCCGCTGCGCGGCAAGGTGCTGAACGTGGAAAAGGCGCGCTTTGAAAAGATGCTGTCGTCGGAACAGATCACGACCCTGATCGCCACGCTCGGCACGTCGATCGGCCCGGACGAATTCAACGTCGAGAAATTGCGCTACCACCGCATCATCATCATGACCGATGCGGACGTCGACGGCGCCCACATCCGCACCCTGCTGCTGACGCTGTTCTACCGCCAGATGCCGCAACTGGTCGAGCGCGGCCACATCTACATCGCGCAACCGCCGCTGTACAAGGTCAAAGCCGGCCGCGATGAACGCTATCTGAAGGACGACATCGAAGAAGCCAGCTACATGATGACGTTCGCGCTCAATACCGCGTCGCTCATCCCGCGCGATGGCGCCGAGCCGATCAGTGGCGAAGCGTTGGGTGAACTGGCACGCCAGTACAACCTGGCCAACACCATCATGATGCGCCTGACGCGCGTGATCGACCGGGCAGCACTGACCGCGATCTTCAGCGGCGGCGTGGCACTGGACCTGACCACGCTCGAAAACGCAGAAGCATCGGCGCAAGCGATGGAAAAATCGATCAACGACCCGGCCGTCAAGGTCAAGGTGCGCTCGGACGACTTGTCGGAAAAGCACGCGCTGCGCATCGAACGCATCTACCACGGCAACGTGCAGGTGACATCGATCGACGCCGACTTCGTGGCAGGCGCGGATTACGCGGTGCTGGCCAACTCGGCAGCAACGTTCCAGGGCCTGATGGGCGAAGGCGCGATCGTGCGCCGTGGCGAAGGCGAGCGCATGAAGGAATTCGCCGTGCGCGACTTCCACGCAGCGATGCTGTGGCTGCGTGAAGAAGCCGAACGCGGCGTGTCGAAGCAGCGTTACAAAGGGCTGGGCGAGATGAACCCGTCGCAGTTGTGGGAAACCACGATGGATCCGACCGTGCGTCGTCTGCTGAAGGTGCAGATCGATGATGCGATCGCGGCGGATCAGATCTTTACGACGTTGATGGGGGATGACGTGGAACCGCGTCGGAACTTTATTGAGGCGAATGCGCTGCGGGCGGGGAATATTGACGTTTAAGATGCTTGCTTGAACGATCGTCCAGAAAGGGCCAACCATTCGGTTGGCCCTTTTTCATTGGATGCGCGGCAGGCACCGTTACATGGCGTGCAACCCGTGCTAGTATTAACGCTGGGCAGTGCACGCCGCCCAGCTCTCGCGAAAGCCAACGCACCTGCTCAGGAAAATCCGTTTCAGGAGTCATACCTGTTTAATCACAGTCGCCGTAGCGAGAGCGGCAACATCATGTGAATAGGATCAGGCATGCGCCCCCAAACTCAGCAACAAATCCCGCTCGACACCAACACCGACTTTTTGCGCCGCCACGCCCGTGGCATGTTGCGCAGCGCGCACTCGAACCAACCCAGCAAGGCGCTCCCTATCGTCCGCCGTGTCCACACGGCGCGCGCGTTTTCAATGCCACGCCTGACCGAGCTTTACCATGCTCGCGCCAAGCTACAACTCAAGCATATGTTTCGCACGCTGGCAGCGGAACTCGGCTATGCGAGTTGGGATGCCTGCAAACGCGACATCGATCGTCGCCCGAGCGAGATTCTGGATTGCTTCCGGCTCGACCTCGGCGCGTTCGGCGACCATGAGCATGTTTGGTTTGCAGACCAGCCCACGGCTGCTGCATGGCAGCGCCAGCATGGTGGTCGGATGATTGTGTATGGTACTCAGGCTGTCATGATGCCGACTTGAACGGTCAATATTGGAAATGGCCGGCCGTCTGAGCGGCCATTCTGGTTGGTTTTCTTTTAACGACCACGACGACAATTCGCAAATGTTGTTGCTGAGATATTGAACAGTCGATAGACTGGGGGAACATTATGTTCTTCCCGTCATGTCCGAATCCGTCCACGAGTCACCCGTTATCAGTAACAGTCCATGGACGGACGATGAGTTGTTGCGTGCTATCGAAGCCTACCTCGACATGCTGCGGGCCGAATTGAATGGCCAGCCATACAGCAAGGCCCAGATAAACCGTGATTTACGGGCCGGCCCACTTGCGACGCGGACCAAGGGCTCCATTGAGTTCCGTATGCAGAATATATCGGCGGCGCTGTATGAGCTGAAAATGCCCTGGATCGTGGGCTATCTGCCTGCGAAAAATATTGGCACCACCGTCAAGGAAAAGATGATCACGCTGCTGCATACGAGCGGCATCGAATTTCTTGAGCCGTTCGTTGCAACAGCCGATCCGGCAAGATTGGCGAGGAACGTGACGGCATTGCGGCAGCAAACGCTTGCTACGCGTCCACTCGGCAGCTTTCAACCAGCCATGATATCGATGATTGCGACCTCTTACGTGCGAGACCCGGCGGTGAAAGCATGGGTGCTGCAAGTCGCAAACGGTCACTGCGAAGGTTGTGATGCTCCCGCACCGTTTATAGGCGGCGACGGCCTGCCCTACCTCGAAGTCCATCACGTCATGCCATTGTCGAGCCACGGCTCCGATACCACGGCGAATGCGGCCGCCTTGTGCCCAAACTGTCATCGTCGCTGCCACTCATCAATTGATCGCGACGAATTCAAGCTCGCCTTGTATCAGAAAATTGCTCGGCTGATCGTCGAAGTGCCGGCCTTGGATTAACGTACCAGCTAACGCTGATTGTCTCGCGGCTCGATCTGTTCTTCGTACACGCTCAGCAGTTTTTTCACGTCGGCATTGCTTCCATATTTCTTTTTGAGCAAGCGCAGTAGCCGATCGGTACCGCGACAGCGTTTCTCGATTTGGCCAGTGACTTCCTGCATCCGCTCGGCCTCCTCAGGCTCGGGTAGCTCGCCACGAAAGTGATCGCACGCGTCGCGTTGCGCAATAAATTTTCTGACATCGTTTGGCAGCTTTTCCGCTGCGAAAATGGACGGGCAGGAGAACAGAAGAAGAATAGGAACGATAACAAGCGTCTTCATAAAATCTCCTTACGTACCATTGTCAGACCAGTGTGGTTCGTCCCGCCCACGCCGGTTGTATTTGATGACGCCATAACTTTCGCCGACTCTATGGAGCTGAAGGTTCATGCCACTCCATGGCGGCGTTTTTATTTCTACGGTGTTGCCATGACTATCTACAATCAACAAATTCCCCTGCCAGCTTACCGACATGTCAATTGCGCTTCCAATGATGTGGCGAGAAGTGAGGGACGGCGCTACGCCGAGTCGTTCCATTCCAAAGGCTTTCACCATCTCGGAGGCACCAGCAATTGATGCAACTCGTGAATAGTTTCCTGAACGGTCCGAGTGGGACCAGTTGATGCAAACTCCATTCATTGAAGGGATGCTCTGCGGATCCACATGAGCCCTGACAATGCGCCAGCTCCAATGCATCAGATAAGCACGACGTGGGTCGCGTAAGGTGCCGTTGATGACGACGATTGCACCAGCGGCACGTATCGCTCCAATAAATGTTTCGACTCTGCCACGGAACGGATTTGCTAGGTCTGCAGTAGAGCGACTCCCGGGAAAGCGCTTGACCCATTGAGCACCGCTAGTTTCGGCAGAGACTGAGGCGATGTTTTTTATTCCATGTTTGACGATGTTCATCTCCAGCTTTCAAGGTTGAAACTGGACGATTACAAATTACATCAAGCCTGCATGCATTGTGTCTGCACAAATGTACCGGCAGTGAAGAACAGGAATGCTTAGAGTCACTGGCACGCGGTAGACCAACCCCGCAAAAAGATTGCACGATTCTCCGACGTGGCGCGAACCTTCGTGCTGCTTACCGCAGCCGAATCTTGACCACCGCATTCCCCGACGTCACATACAGCAGCCCTTTGCCGTCCGTAACGATGCCGCGAATTTCACCCAAGCTCCCCGGCAAATCACCAACCCGCAACGTCGTCGCCCGCGTCGTCCCAGCCACCGTCGTCACCACACCCGCCGGCGTAATCTTTCGCACGAGGTTATTCACCGCATCCGCCGCATACAGATTGCCTTGAGGATCAACGGTCAGCGCCACGACCTGCTCGAAGCGCGCCGCGTTGCCGGTGCCGTTGACCGCGCCGCGAACGTTCGGCGCACCAGCGATCGTGAACAGATTGTCCGACCCAAAATTGGCCGTTGGATTCCAGCGACTGATCTCGCGCTCTAGATCGAACAAGTACACGACATTGCTGCTGTCGACCGCCACCCCGCGCGGCGCCAACGTGCGCGTTCCAAACAGGTCGCCCACCGTGTTCTGCCCTTCCAGAATTCCCGTCCCGCCTGCACCGATGGCAAAGCGGCGCGTGCCGTAGTTATTGGTGATGTAGAGATTGTTGTTGGCATCGACGGCGATCCCACCTGGCGTGACGTCAGGCCGGCTGGCTGTCGCGACGTTGCTGCCAACCGGGATCGTGGTCACCGTCGCGACCTGGCCACCGGTTGTGATGCTGCGAATATTTAACTCATCCGCCACATACACCGTGCCACCGCTCCCGACCGTCAACGCGACCGGATTGACGAAGCGCGCATTGGCCGCAGCACCATTGGTCAGCCGGCTCTGCCCTGCGCCGCCGGCCAGCGTGGTCACCACACCGTCCGGCGTGATCTTGCGGATGACGTAGTTGCCGCGATCCGCCACATACACATTGCCGCTGCTGTCGATCGCCAGCCCGTGCGGATTGTTGAAGCGCGCCGCCGTGCCGGTGCCGTCCATGGTCCCGTCGGCAGTCGGATCGCCCGCGAACACCGACAGCGCCGACGTTTGTGCTGGTGGCGGCTTGTCATCGTCCTTGTCCTTCGGGATGCCGTCGCCGCAACCTGCCAGCAGCGTCATCAAACCAAGGGCGCCAAGCAGATTCAGGCGCGAACGGGACACATCGTTATCAGGGCGGCGCATTGGCAAAACCTTTAGAAAGCATCTCGAACGATGCTATCACGGGCCTTTGAGCGCGGTGGTGCTGCCGGTGATGGCTGGTGCATAAACTGCGCCGGACATTCCCCTGCTGCGTGTCAGATGCAGGCGACGTACTTGGGTTCCCGCCTTCGCGGGAACGACGTTTTCATGTTGACTAGAAAATAATGCCACCCGGAATTCCCGTACTTTCTTTTCCACACGCGCCTATTGTCCGCTTGACATACGGCGCCGAGTTCCTTAAAGTCGAAATTATGTCTTTCACCCTGCATCTGTCGAACACTCTCCCAGCCGCTGGCGCGCTATCGCTAGCTGCACTGCTACTACGCGCCTGATCGTTCGGCCGTACGCCCGGCACACGCCGGTCCCCACAGCAGCAGGAAAGTCGCAGATGTCTACCACGCCAATTTTCGCTTCATCGTTTTTCCTCACCGGGTCCATCCTGGCGGCGAGCGCTCGCGTCCAGTTTGCACTGGCGCTAAACCTACCGACCGGTTGCCGGGCCTCGCGTTTCGTGGCCCGTCCGGCAGCCTCCGCCACCCAAGGCTTCACCGCCGCCCAGTGACCAAACCAATCAGGAGCACCCGATCATGTTGACCAATCCCGCCGCCAAGTACCGTCCCTTCCCTGCCATCGACCTGGCAGACCGCCAGTGGCCAAGCCGCACCATCACCACGCCGCCGATCTGGATGAGCACCGACCTGCGCGACGGTAACCAGGCATTGATCGAGCCGATGAGCCCGGAGAAGAAGCTGCGCTTCTTCAAGATGCTGGTCAAGATCGGCATCAAGGAGATCGAGGTGGGCTTCCCGTCCGCCTCGCAGACCGACTTCGATTTCGTGCGCATGCTGGTCGACGACAAGCACATCCCGGACGACGTCACCATCATCGTGCTGACCCAGTCGCGCGACGAGCTGATTCGCCGCACCGTCGAATCGGCCGTCGGCGCCAAGCGCGCGATCGTTCACGTCTACAACTCGGTCGCGCCAGTGTTCCGCCGCGTGGTGTTCAATATGGAGCGCGACGAGATCGTGCAGATCGCCGTCAAGGGCACGCAGCTGATCAAGGATCTGACGTCCCAGCATCCGCAGACCCAGTGGGGCCTCGAGTATTCGCCGGAGTCGTTCTCGACGACCGAGCTGGATTTCTCGAAGCAGATCACCGATGCGGTCAGTGCCGTCTGGCAGCCGACGCCGGCCAACAAGATGATCGTCAACCTGCCGTCGACCGTCGAAGCGGCCACGCCGAATGTCTACGCCGACCAGATCGAGTGGATGTGCCGTAACCTGAACAACCGCGAATCGCTCGTCATCAGCGTCCACCCGCACAACGACCGTGGCACCGCCGTCGCCGCCGCCGAACTGGCGGTGATGGCCGGCGCAGACCGCGTCGAGGGCTGCCTGTTCGGTAATGGCGAGCGCACCGGCAACGTCGATCTGGTCACGCTGGCGATGAACCTGTACACGCAGGGCGTGCACCCGGGCCTGGACTTCTCGGACATCGACGCCGTGCGCCAGCTGGTCGAAGACTGCAATCAGCTGCCGGTGCACCCGCGCCATCCGTATGCGGGCGATCTGGTGTTCACGGCGTTCTCGGGTTCGCACCAGGATGCGATCAAAAAGGGTTTTGCCAAGCAGCAGGCCGACGCCATCTGGGAAGTGCCGTACCTGCCGATCGATCCGGCCGACCTGGGGCGCAGCTACGATGCGGTCATCCGCGTCAACAGCCAGTCGGGCAAGGGCGGCATGGCCTACCTGCTTGAGCAGGAATACGGCCTGCAACTGCCGCGCCGTCTGCAGATCGAGTTCTCGCGTGTCGTGCAGCGCCAGGCCGATGAGAGCGGCCGCGAAATCAACCCGGCCGACCTGCACGCGCTGTTTGCACGCGAGTACCTGGACCAGCAAGAGCCGTATCACTACATCGCGCACCGCATGACCGAAGACAGCGCGCATGACGTGCAGCTCGAAGTCGACGTGGCGCGCCACCATGCGCCACAGGTGTTCTCGGGCCGCGGCAACGGGCCGATCGATGCATTTGTCACGGCGCTGGGCCTCGAGATTCGCCTGATGGATTACCACGAACATGCGATCGGCTCGGGCGCCGATGCCCGTGCAGCGTGCTATGTCGAGCTGCGGGTGGGCAATGGCCCGACGTTGTTCGGTGTCGGCATTGACAGCAATATCGTGACGGCGTCGTTCAAGTCGGTGCTGTCGGCGGTGAACCGCCATGTGGTGAGTGCCGAGCCGAATTCGGACGCATTGGCGGCATAACGATGTCACTTGGGCTCCCGCCTTCGCGGGAGCGACGGTGTTCAGGCTGAGGCCCCCTCACCAAGCACGTCGTCCCCGCGAAGGCGGGGACCCAAGGTCAGCCACCGACGTCGCAACCGCAACTCACCGCCCGCTCATCCGATCCACGATCTGCAACGACGCGCGCTCGCTCATCACCAGCACGAGCTTGAGCCGCGCGCGCGTCATCCCCACGAACAGCTTGCGCAGCGTCTGGTCGTCAAGTTCCTCGAAATCGATCTCGGTAAAAATCAGCGCCGGCGCCGACTGCCCCTTGAAGCGGTACACCGATTCAGCCAGCAATCCGCCTTCGCGGAACACCGGCGTGCCGAACAAGTCATACGCCCCCGTGAACGAGCGCAGCGAGTGCGCGTCGCTCAGGCGATCGAGCTGCAGAATCGCCGACTTTTCGCGGCCGCGAAACGCGCAGATCGCGATGTCCTGGCGCCCGAAGCCGGCCGCCAGGCACGACGTCACGGCGCGCCGCGTCTGCGCCAGCATCGCTTCGACGTCACCTTCCGGATAAGTCAGCTCTTCGATGTCGGCGCCCTTGAACGGGCTGCCTGCCTCCACCGGCTGGTGCGATGCGCCGATGGCCGTGAGCATGTCGACGATCTGGCGCGGACTGCGGTAATTGACATGCGAATGCAGCGTCACCCAGCCGGGCAGCGGCACCATCCCGCGGCCGTACAGGTTCTGGTCCGGGTCTTCCATCCAGATCGCGCGCCCGCCTTCTTTCAGCATGCGCAGCACGATGTCGCGCCATGCCACTGAAAAATCCTGGCCTTCGTCGACGATGACGACGTCGAACTGCCAGGTTTCGGGCAAGGTGGCGTCGGCCATCGATGCTTCGATCTTTTCCCACACATCCGCCGCCGCGTAATCGGGCGTGATGTCCTGCGCGCGCAGCCAGGCGTCCGACAGCATGTGGAAGGTTGCCACCCGCCCGCCGGCCGGCACCAGCCGTTCGATGTGGTCGGCCAGCGGCCGGTTGAAGCACACGTACAGCGGACGCAGGCCAGCGTCGATGGCGGCGCTGTATTCGGCCAGCGCCAGCTGCGTCTTGCCGCTGCCGGCGGTGCCGATCACGTGCAGCCGGAATGGCGAGAAGTCGAGCCGCCGCGCCCAAGTGGCCAGGCCGCCCGAGAGTTTGGTGACCATCGCCTCGGCGTTGCCGATCATGGCGCTCGGATCGGGGCGCAAATTCAGCGTGTCGCCCAGGAAGCGCGTGACCTTGTCGAAGTCGTCGGTGCGCTCGGTGATGGGCAGCGCCTCGCGGATCACGCGCGCCAGCTTGGGTTTGTTCGATGCATCGATGATGTGGTCGGCGTCGATGCCGGCCAGCGGCTGGTCGCGCACGATGTAGTCGGGGCAGTACAGCAGGTAGTCGATCGACAGCTTTCCCTGGAAGCGCTTGGCCAGGCCCTCGATCGTAGCCAGGATCTGCGTACGCACCTTGCGCGGCTTGCCCTGGTAGCTTTTGACCAGGCCTTCCGGCGTCTCGTTCAGAAAGCCGGCGACCTGCTCGATGACCAGGATGCGGCCATTCGGCGCGAGCACGATGAAGTCGACGTCGCCGTACACCGAATAACCCTGCTCGACGTTCGTCCAGTGCACGCCGTGGTAGATCACGTAGGGCGTGTCGGCCAGGCGTTGCTCCAGGTAGGCGAGTGTCTCAATTTCGCGGGCGGCGGCGCCCGTGACGGACAGTTCGCGCCAGCCGCTTGGTTGGATATGGGCCATGGTGTCCGCTAACGTTAATAAGGTGGAAACTATTGTAAGACTGTTTCCACGATAGCCACACACCGTTGTCCATACCACGCACCCGGTGCGCGGAAAGCTGTCGAATGGTTGCCTGAGTGAAAAATCTATTGTGGCTGTACGGCAATCCAGTGCACACTTTCGTTCATCCCGTTTCGTGCAGGTTTCCTTGTGTATTTCACTTCCCCGTTCTCGCTGATCCTGCGCACGACGCTGGCCCTGTTCGGCCTGCTACTCGCGACCGGCGCCGCCCAGGCCGGCGTGACGTATCGCTTTGGCGGCGCGGCGGTACCGGGCTGCTCGCTGTCGGGCAAGGTCTACACCTGCCCCAGCAGTGCGGGTATCGCATGGGATGACAAGATCGTCATCGACTCGGGCTATACCGTCAGCGTGCGGTCCGATTTCACGTTCGGCTACAACCAGGGCCTGACGATGTCGGGCACCGCGCGCCTGACCAGTACGGGCAATCTGAGCATCGCTGATCTCCCGCCCGCCAACCTGAATGTGTCCGGCGGCTCCTTCAGTGCTGCCAAAACCTTCACCGCGGGTAACCAGGTGCAGACCTTCAAGGCCGACATCAGCGCTGCGTCGCTGGTGCTGGGCAGCGGGTCGACCTTGCAGATCACTGGCACGCTGGTGTCCACCGGACCGGTCACCATCGGATCGAACACGACGATCACCGGCCCCGTCACCGGCACCACGGTCTCCATCGGCACGCCGGTCAGGATCACGGGCGACGTCAAGGCGTCCACGAGCCTGTTCCTGGGCTCGGGCAGCACGATCGACGGCAACGTCGACACCGGTCAGATGACGCTGCAAGCCTCGGACGCGCTCATCACGGGCAATGCAGCGGTCGACTTTGCAAAGCTGGACTGGCACGGCCGCGTGGCCAAGAAAATCATCTGCAAATCGGGGACGAGCCCTGGCGAGTGCGACTGCGTGGACAACCAGAGCGGCTATCCGGTCAACACGCCCGAAGGCCCGACCTGTGAGTCAGCCAAGCCGGCGACGGCCCCCTTGCACCATTTTCAGATCACCCATGACGGCAGCGGCCGCACCTGCGCGCCGGAAAGCGTGACCGTGACGGCCTGCGCCAACGAGTCTTGCAGCGCCTTGTACAAGGGCGGCGCACAAATCACGTTGTCGCCGGGTGCAGTGGCGGCCACCATCGACAGCTCCGGTACCACGCTGGCGCAGGTGTCACGCAACACGGCCGGCGTGGACACCCTGCAACTGACGCAAAGTGGCGCCAAACCGGCCACCACCTGCTACAACAGTACGAGCAAGACAACCAGCTGCGCGATGACGTTCGCCAGCGGCGTGAGCTTCCGGATCGATGCGAACCACCACAAGGCCGGTGTCAGCGCAGGCGCCATCGTCACGGCACTCGCCCCCGACCCTGCCACCGGCCAGTGCGTAGCGGCCTTCAAGAAAACCAGCAAGGATATCGCGTACGCCTGCCAGCATGTCACGACCAGTGTCGACACCAAGGGTTTGCTGCTGACCGATACCACGACCAAACGCGCCGCCACGCTGGTGTGTTCCACCGGTGCGGCGCAAGCCGTCAGCAGCTATTTCGATGACTACGGCAAGGCAGCGCTGACGCTGGCCTACCAGGATGTGGGCACGCTCAAGCTTCTGGCGTCGTTCGACGATGCCCAGGGCGACACCACGGTGACCGTTGTGCCCAACAAATTCATCTTTTCAACATTGCCTTCCTCACCCATTCGCGCGGGCGACAATTTCCAGGTCACCGTCACGGCGGTCAACGAGGCCGGCGCCACCACGCCAAGTTTCAACCGCAGCACCCTGGCGGCTGGTGCAACGCTCACTGACATTGCGGTGTCCTGCGTGGGCAAGGGAAGCGCGAACCTGTTCACCGGCGCCAAAATGGAATTCAATAGCGGCGTCGGTGTGGCGACCCTGGCGTGGGGCGACGTCGGCATGCTGGACCTGAAAGCGACGTTGAGCGATTTTTTGGGTAGCAAGGTAGAAGTGTTGAGCACCAGTGGCAAGTCAGCGACATGCACGCCGACCGTCGGCCCCTTCATCCCCAAATATTTCAAGGTCGATTATCTGACTGCGAGTACGACACGCACGTTTTACTATGCCGGCCAGCCAATCCCTGTCGAGGTGGCGGCGATGAATGCGCAAGGCGCCATGACCACGAACTATTCGGGCGATCTGGGCGTGAGCGAAACGGTGACGCTCACTGCGCTCAATCCGGCCGACTATGCTGCAATCAAGGACACCAGCGCCGAACTGAAGGACTTCACCGTGCCGGCGAGCGCCTTCAAGGCCGGGCTCGCACAGGCCAAGCCGGCCTACGGGCCGACAACCGCGGCGCCGATCGCTGCCAGCATTTTGCTCAGGGCCAGCAACAGCGGGGGCGTGGTGACATCGGGCGATGGCAAAGGTACATATGAAAAAGCCCGGCCTGCAGTCCATAGTGGCCGCCTGCGTATCGCCAATGCATTCGGTCGCACCAACACGCCACTGCCGATGCGCATTGAAGCCTATTACTGGACCGGCAAAAGCTGGCTGTTCAATCAGAAGGATGACTTCACCGTGATTCCGGCTAGCGCGTTCGTGCAAGCGGCCCGTCCAAAAGTGACGAATGGCGTGGCGCCGACGATTGGCGCCGTCAAGAGTGCCGTGGTACTGGCCAGCGGCCGCGGGCAAGTCGACCTGACGGGTGACCGGCCCGGCTGGATCGATCTGGCGATCAATCTGGGCAATGATACGCAGCCCCTGCCGTGCAACAACGCCGTATATCCGAAGAACACCGGCGCCCGGCTGGCCTGGCTGCGCCTGCCCACGGGCTGCGCCGATCCATCGGCGCGCGCGACCTTTGGCGAGCAGTCGGCCGAAGAGCGTCGCATCATCCATGTGCGCCAGGTGTTCAATTGAGCCGCCAGCAGGGTTTCACGATGGTTGAACTGATCACGGTGATGGTGCTGATCGGCGTGCTGGCAGCCTTCGCCCTCCCGCGCCTGATGGGAGACAGCGCGACCGGTGCGGCCCTGTTTGGCGACCAGGTGGCCAGTGGACTGCGCATGGCCCAGAAAAGCGCGGTCGCGCGGCGCCGCACGGTATGCGTGACCACGACGGCAACCACGCTGATGCTGCGCGTGCGTACCGCCGTCGGCAACGGCCCCTGTGGCAACGTGCAGCTGCAGGGCATCACCGATGGTCTGTACGACAGCAAGGAAGCAGGCATCGTCATGAGCGGCGCGCCCCCGCTGCTGCTGTTCCGGCCCGACGGCACCATCGATGACGGCAACGGCGTACGCCTGGGCAGGGTCGACATCGCCATCAAGGGTGCTGACGCCATCCGGCGCACCATCACGCTCGACGGAGGCACTGGCTATGTCCATTAAACGCATGGCAGGCACCACGCTGATCGAACTGATCGTTGCGATCGTGATCGTGGGCACCGCCCTGGCCGGGCTCGTGGCTGCCTACAACCGCGCCAATATCGCCTCCACCGATCCCTTGATTACCCAGCAAATGCTGGCGATCGCCGAATCGATGATGGAAGAGGTCATGCAAAAGCCGTTCGTCGCCCAACCGAATCAGGCAGGCCGCTTGTTTTTCAATGACCTCATGGACTACAACGGCTACGGGCCTGTCGCCGTCAGCAATGTCAACGGCGCCCCTGTCCCGGACCTGGAACGCTATACCGTGCAGGTGCAGGTCAACCAGCAGGGCATCACCGGCGTGGCCGTCACCGACGCCATGCGCGTCCAGGTCATCGTGCGCGCGCCCGGCGCCCAGGATCTGCGTCTGGTCGGCTGGAGGACGCGTCCATGAGCCATTGCATGCGCTACTCCATGCGCCATAGCGTGCAGCGCGATGGCGGCTTCACGCTGGTCGAGCTGATCCTGGTCATCGTCCTGATCGGCATCATCGGCGGCGTGCTCACGATGCAGCTGGCCCCGGCCATCCAGAGTTACCTCTTGATCAGCCAGCGCGCAGGCCTGACGAGTCAGGCTGACACCGCGCTGCGCAGGATCACCACCGAGGTGCGCGCCGCCGTGCCCAATTCGCTGCGCCTGAATAATCCGCAATGCCTGGACCTCGTGCCAACCCGCGATGGCGGTCGTTATCGAATGGGCCCCGACACGGTCAATCCCAACGACGCCCATATCAACGATGCCGAAACCGGTGCCGCGTTCGATGTGCTCACGCCGCTCAATGCGATGCCGACGCCAGGCGATGCGATCGTGATCGGCAACCGCAGTCCGGACGATGTGTATAACGACTCCAATGTCGGCACGGTCAGCGCGCTGGCCGGGCCATCGCCGAATGCGCAGGCCGGCATCAGCCGCATCATGCTGAACGCGCCGATCCAGATTCCCCAAGGGTACGATGGCGGCCGCTTCCTGGTCGTGCCAGCAGCCGAGCGCGTCGTTACTTACGTCTGTACGCAGGGCGTCGACAAAGTAACTGGCAACGGCACAGGCTTCCTGACACGGTTTTCCCGCACCACGTCTGGCGCAACGACGTGCAATACACCGGCCGGCACATCGGCCATCGTGGCCACCCGGGTGTCGGCGTGCAGCTTCGTTGTCTACACCAACCAGGGAGCGACCCAGGACAGCGGCTTCGTACAACTCCAGCTCACGCTGACTGAGCGCGGTGAATCGGTCCCGCTCACGATCGGCACCCACGTCGACAACCTGCCATGAGCCGCTCCCTCATCCTTCCGCGGCGCCAGTCAGGCTTCGCCTATATCGCTGCCGTGATCTTCCTGGTGGTGATTGCCGGCGTCGCGGTCGTGCTGTTGCGCCTGACCGAGACCCAGCAGAGCACCGTCAACCAGGCCTTGCTGGCTGCGCGCGCCAGTCTGGCGGCGCGCGGCGGCCTTGAATGGGTCTTCAACAACCCGGCGCAGCGCTGCTCCCAGGCCCCTCTATCGACCAGCAATGCAGCGCCAGCGGGAACGGTCAACCATCTCACTGACTTCCGTGCCGAGTCCGGATTTCTGGTCAGTGTCAGCTGCTCGTTCCGCGCCTATAACGAGGGCGAGGCGATCGATGCCAGCGGTAACTCGTCTCCCGTTGTCAAACGCATCTACCGGATCGAGGCCGTGGCCTGCAATGGCACTGCCACCACCTGCCCGGACTCTGGCAGCGTGCCACGCGCCGATTATGTCGAGCGCGCGCAAGTGGCCACCATCTGCCTGCTGACCAACGGCACGCCTTGCGTGTGAGTGTTATCGTCGGCAGCCGCTGCCTTGCCGGAGGATCGTGCAATCTTCCCGGACCATCACACGCCCAGCCGGTGGTCTAATGGCACGTTGTTCACCGACCCGAGAAACTGCCCATGCAAGCGATCCGCGACCTCGCTACCCAGATTGCGCAGCACGCCCCCGGCGACGGCATGCATCAGAGCCCGATCCCCGGCGTGTGGCTGATCCGCAGCGGCCAGACCACCGAACCGCTGCGTGTCGTGCACACGCCGGCCGTGTGCATCATCGCGCAGGGCGCCAAGCTGGTCTCGCTGGGCGGCACTGACTACCGCTACGACACGGCCAAGTTCCTGGTGGTGTCGGTCGATTTGCCGGTGACCGGCTGCGTGACGCTGGCGACCGAGGATGAACCCTATCTGTGCCTGCGGGTCGATCTCGACGCGCAGTTGCTCGCCGCGCTCGACCTGGAACTGCCGGCGCGGCCGACCGCGCGCGGCACGCCTCCGGCGCGCGGGCTGTTCCTGAGCGAGACCACACCCGCGCTGCTCGAAGTCGCCAACCGCCTCGTGCGCCTGCTCGATGCGCCCCACGACATCGCGGTGCTCGCGCCGCTGCTGCTGAAGGAATTCCACTATCGTCTGCTCACCGGCGAGCATGCCGACACGGTGCGCCATTGCGCCCGCGGCGATGGCCGCATCGCGCAGGTCACCCGCGCCATCTGCTGGATCAAGGATCACTACAACCGGCCATTGAGCGTCGAGCGCCTGGCCGGCGAGGTCGGCATGAGTTCGTCGACGCTGCACGAGCACTTCAAGACCGTGACCTCGATGAGTCCCCTGCAGTACCAGAAGCAGTTGCGCCTGCAAGAGGCGCGGCGGCTGATGCTCGCCGGGTCGATCGACGCGGCGCGCGCAGGCCACGCGGTGGGTTACGAAAGCAGCTCGCAGTTTTCGCGCGAATACGCGCGCTTCTTCGGCCTGTCGCCGGGGCGCGATGCGACGCGGCTGCGCCAGTCGCTGCAGTCGGGCGGCCTGCAGGCGATGCGCTGACAGGGGCGTGCCGGCGACGTGCCGGCACGGCGGTCTCTATAATCGTCGCATGACGTTTATTCCACTGACCCGCGCATGAGCTATCGCTTGGCGATCTTCGACTTCGACGGCACGCTGGCCGACTCGTGGCCCTTCTTCATGAGCGTGTTCAACGAGATCGCCGATCAGCACGGCTTCCGGCGCGTCGACGCCGCGCAGGCCGAGCAGCTGCGCCACTACGGTCCGCGCGACATCATGCGCCATGTCGGCATGCCGGCCTGGAAGCTGCCGATCGCCTCGCGCTCGTTCATCGACCGCATGCGCGGCGCCACCGGCCGCATCGCGCTGTTCGACGGCATTGCCCACACGCTGCGCGAGCTCGACCGCAATGGCGTGCGGCTGGCGGTGGTGTCGTCCAATGCCGAAGACAATGTGCGCGACGTGCTGGGGCCGGAACTGGCAAGCCTGATGGGGCAGTACGAATGCGGCATGTCGATCTTCGGCAAGGCGGCGCGCATCCGCAAGGTCGTGCGCCGTGCCACGGTGCCGGCGATCCAGGCGCTGTATGTCGGCGACCAGACCACCGATGGCGACGCTGCGCGCCGGGCAGGGATCGCGTTCGGGGCGGTCGGCTGGGGCTATGCGTCGATGGAAGCGCTGCGCCGGGTGGCCCCGGAGCGCGAGTTCGGCACGCCTGCGGATCTGCTGTCACTCGCAAGCCAAACGTGCCCGCCACGGAATTGCCCGGACGCATAGGCCAGTTGCTATACTCGGCAGCAACTGCATCAATGAACAACGGACCTTTCATGCGCCTTCCACTCATCTTCCTGACTCCGCTGCTGCTGAGCGGCTGCTTCATCGAGACGTCGACGTACGTGATCGACCTGAATACCGATCACGCGATCACGCTGAAGGTGGAGAAGGACAATTTCTGGACGAAAGAAGGCACGCTGCGCGTCGTCATGTCGCGCCTGCCGGATTGCCAGCGCCAGTACGAGCTGGGCTCGGTGTGGCTGGCCGACTTGCAGGTCGAGCTGTTCGGCAACGGCAACAACGTCTATACGCTGCGCGCAGACGACCAGGCGTGGCAGATCGACACCACGACCTGTAGTGAACTGAAGGCGCCCGATCCCGATGCCGTTACCGGTCTGCCGCTGGGAAGCTTCACGCTGAACAGCGACAACAAGCTCAACTTCGAGAAGCCGGAAACGGCCAGCGAATAACGCTCAGTAGCGGTGCATCAGCGCGCGCAATCGCGCGAGCTCGATCTCACGGCCTGATTTCTCGAGCACGCTTTCGAGCAGCGACTGGCCGTTTTCGCGTTGCATGGTCCACTGCGTAAAATACTCGTGCACCGTGCGCCACGGGGGAAAATCGGGTGGCATCGCGCGCCAGGTGGCGCCGGTGTGCAAAAAATACAACACGGCGCAAAACACGTCGTACAAATCGTGCTTGCGCGGGCGCGTCTTGCGGCGCGCCGCTTCAAGCATGGCGCGCACGCCCTCGAAGTGTTCGCGTGGGATATCGCTGGGGTAGACAGCTCGGTCCATGGGTGACCTCCAAAACAGCTTGGGGGCCCGGATCTGGAACAGGTTCCCTAGCTGTATTTACAGTCTACCCAAAATAATTGAACCTAGCTAGTCCCGCGCCAGGGCAAGAAACTCGGTTCGCAGTGCCAGGTTCGGCTGCAGCTCGCCCAGCAGGGTCGAGGTGATGGTTTCTTCGCCAATGGCGCGGATGCCACGGCTTTCCATGCACAGGTGGCGGCACTTGATGACTACGCCGACTGCTTTTGGTTCCAGCACTTCCATCAGCGCATTGGCGATCTGCATCGTCATGCGTTCCTGTACCTGCAGGCGCTTGGAAAAGATATCGACCAGGCGGGTCAGCTTCGACAGGCCGACGATTTTGCCGTTCGGCAGGTAGCCAACAGTGGCCTTGCCGAAGAACGGCGCCAGGTGGTGCTCGCAATGGCTGTAGACCGGGATGCCACGCACGACGATCAGCTCGTTGTATTCCTCGGCGCCATCTTCGAACGCCTTGAGCACTTCCACCGGATTCTGGTCATAGCCCGACGTCCAGTGTTTCCAGGCCTTGGTCACGCGCGCAGGCGTTTCGATCAGGCCGGGACGGTCCGGATTTTCGCCCAGCGATGTCAGCAGACGACGCCAGTCGTGTTCGGTGAAAGCTTCTTTGTCAGACATGGTGCACCCTAAAATAACGATTGCCGCCAGTATATAGAAAACGTCTGGCCCCGGTCGGGGTAGGCCTATTCTTGCGCTAAATCATCTGCTGCATGCGACATATCTCATAACGTTGAATACATTACACATTCACGGAGAGCGCCATGTTCAGCAGCACGGTACTGGAAGTGGTCATCGGCATGGCCTTTTGCTACGGCTCCCTGGCGCTGACCGTCACCACCTTGCAGGAGTCCTTGTCGGCCGTGTTCAGCCTGCGCGCTCACATGCTGCGCGCCTGCATCCAGCGCATGCTGCGCGACCCTGAGTTCACTGGCGCCGCACGGGCCTTGTACACACACCAATTGATCAGTACGCGCACCGATTTCGCCGACCCGCACGCGCCACCGAACCCCGGTCCATCCTACATCCAACCGGCCAATTTCGCGCTGGCCCTGATCGACGCCATCCGTACCGGCGGCGCAGCACTCGACAGCGCCATTGCCGCTGTGCCCGATCCGCAATTGCGGCGCACGCTGGATACGCTGTACGTGCAAACCGGCGGCGACATGCAGCGTTTCCAGGCCGCGCTGGGGGGCTGGTTCGACAGCACCATGGAGCGCCTGGCAGGCACCTACAAGCGGCGCCAGCTTCTCATGTCATTCCTGCTGGCGCTGCTGCTGGCGATCCTGCTCAATATCGACAGCATCCACCTGTTCCAGACACTGTGGCAGCATCCGACCCTGGCTGCCGGCATTGACGCGGTGCCTGGCGCGGTGGATGCAAAGCTGGCAAACGGGCTGGCGGCGCTGCCGATCGGCTGGACCAGCTTCCCGCCGGTGCTCGACGCCAGCTTCGCGCTACAGGTATCCGGCTGGCTGATCACTGCCAGCACGACGCTGTTCGGCGCGCCGTTCTGGTTCGACATCCTGCAGAACACGATCAACCTGCGCAACACCGGCACCAAGCCGGCTTCGGTGCAGCCAGGGCAGACCGTGGCGCGCTCACCTGCTCCGGGCGATGGCCGGCCGGCGGTGGCCGGGGCGCCGGCGCCGTAACGCCGCGCCAGGCGTCAGGTACCGGGCGGCCGGTGCGCGTCGATCAGCACGCTCGAGATCGACATCTGCGGCACCCGCTCCGGCCACTCGTCACCCGGACCGAACCAGCGTGCCTCGGCGATTTCAGCCGGGTCCACGCGGATCTCGCCGTCCAGATAATCGGCCGTGAACGCCAGCATCAGCGAATGCGGGAATGGCCACGACTGGCTGGCAAAGTAGCGCGGATTGTGCACACGCAGTCCGACTTCTTCGAACACTTCGCGCGTGATGCATTCTTCGATCGACTCGCCCGCTTCCAGAAAGCCCGCGAGCGGCACGAAGCGCTGCGTGGCATGCAGCACGTGCTTGGCCAGCAATACCTGATCCCCCTTGCGGATCAACACCATCATGGCCGGCGAAATGCGCGGATAGGCCATGTGACCGCACTGCAGACACTTGAAGCAACGCTCGCCGGTGGCCAGCACCGTGCCGCTGCCGCACACGCCGCAGAAGCGATGAGTGCGTGCCCATTCCGCCACCTGGGCGGCGCGACCGGCCAGGCCCACCAGGGACTCGTCCATCACGCCAAACAGCGCGCGCAGGCCACGCCAGGCATAGCCTGCCGGCAGTGCGGGTTCGGCATCGAGCCAGCCGGTCTGGCAATACCGGCCATCGAGCAGGCCGAGCGGCTGCAGGTGTTCGCGCACCGCGCCGACCTGTTCGAGCACGGCGACGTCGGGCAGCGCCGGCCCGTCTTCGCGCACCAGCAATTGGCCCTTGTGGAACAGGAAGTTCAGTGGCGCCGGATCGGGATGCGGCGCAAACAGTGGCGTGAAGGAAGCAGGCGTATGCAGCATGGTCGATGGGTGGTCAATGAGATCGCTAAATGATACTGCCTTTCACGGTTCGGGATTCGGTGCGCCCCCTGCCCGTTGACCGGCCTGGCCAACGTGGTGGAAGCAGGCCAGCGCGCCTTCAAAGAGGCGTTATTTCTGGTGATGGATGCTTGATATCGGCGTTGCCGGCATGCGAGGAAAATGGTGTCTTGAACTGTTCTTGACCCGATATCATTGACGAAATCGTCCTGGAAGTTGTCTAGTCAGGTTATGTTGCAATCTGTCGACCCACGCCCGGACTTTTATTGACTTGACTATTGCGTAAGTCATTAATTTGTTAGGGAAAATAGTTGGACCATGGCGTCCAGAAAGCGTTGTATCCGCGCTGAAAATGTCACCAATTTCCACGCAGAAATATCGCTTTTCGTCCAGAATAGATAGCTATCTATCTAAATCGTACTGTCATGGACAAACTGTCATCACTGGTCGGTCGCCATTCATTCAACGCTCGTATCTTCTATAACGGCGCGTTTTGCGATACCAATCAATTCACCGAAAACGGTGTCTCCGGTCAGCTGCACGTGGTGCGTGAAGGGCCGGTCGATTTCATCCATGACGATGGCGAGGTCATCACCGTGACCGAACCGTCGCTGCTGTTCTACCCGCGCGGCGCCAGCCACCGTTTGCACGTGCATCCCGGCCACACCGCCAACCTGCTGTGCGCGCACATCCAGTTCCAGGACGAGATGAGCAATCCGCTGTCGCGCGTGCTGCCCAACTGCCTGGTCATGCCGCTGAGCGAAATTGCCGGACTGCGCTCGACGCTCGACCTGCTGTTCAGCGAAGCCAGCCAGGCCGAGCCGGGCCGCGAAGTGATCCTGGATCGCTTGTGCGATGTGTTGCTGATCCAGGTGATCCGGCGCGAATTCGACAGTGGGCGCTTGTCGCTGGGCCTGCTCGCCGGCCTGTCGGACCGCCAGTTGTCGCTGGCACTGACGGCCATCCACGAGCGCCCGCATGAGCCATGGAGCCTGCAATCGCTGGCCAAGGTGGCCTGCATGTCGCGCGCCGCATTCACCGAACGCTTTCGCGATGTGATGGGCATGCCGCCGGGTGAATACCTGACGCGCTGGCGCATCGGCGTCGGCAGCCGCCTGCTGCGCCAGGGCATGCCGGTCAAGCAGGTCAGCAGCCGCGCCGGCTACACCAGCCCGTCCACGTTCACCCGCGCCTTCACGACCATGATGGGCGCCTCGCCGCGCGAGTGGCTCAAGCAAGCAGCGAGCTGATCCCGAAACGACAATGCAGACGGGCCTTGCGGCGCCGTCTGCGTTTGTGTTGCGTTCTTATTTACAGCTCAAGCATGCGGCCATCCAGGCCGCAGCGCATTCAACTTATTTCAGCATGCGGGTACGGCAAGCGACCATCGCGATCACGATCGACAGGCCGCCGATATAGGCAATGGCTGCCTGCATGCCGATGAAGTGCGCGACGGCGCCGATGGCCGGCGGGCCGATCAGGCTGCCGCTGTACGCCATGCTGGCCACCGCAGCCAGGGCTGCCGGGCCTTGGGCGCCGGCCGCGCTGAACACGAACGGGAACACCAGCGCCAGGCCAACACCGGCAACAGCGAAACCGATCAGCGCCACATAGGCATTCGGGGCCAGCACCGCGAAGAACAGGCCGGCAGCCGCGATCATGGCGCCGGTGCTCACTAGGCGCTTGGCACCATGGCGCTCTTTCAGTTTGTCGCCGAACATGCGCGAGATCAGCATCATCACCGAGAAAGCGGACAGCGACAGCGGCGCGAGGCCATCCGATGCACCGAAATGCTCTTTCAGGAACATGCCGCTCCAGTCGGCGATGCTGCCTTCGGCCATCGAACCAAAGAAACCCAGCAAGCCCAGCAGCACCAGCGGACCGCGTGGCAGTGCAAACGATTTCTTCTCGACCTGGACGCCGACTTCATCCGCTTCCAGCACGCTGTAGGCCATCCACAGCACGACGGCCAATGGACCGGCCAGCATCAGGAAGTGGGTTGCCGGTGCAATCTTGAGGCTGGCCATCAGGCTGCCCAGCGTGGCGCCCACCAGACCGCCAGCGCAGCACAAGCCATGCAGGCGCGACATTTCGGACTTGCCGCTGACTTTTTCGCGGCGCGCTGCCGCCGAATTCATTGCCACATCAAAGATGCTGGCGGTCACGCCCAGCATCAGCACCGACATCATCAGGCGCGGCACGGTCGGCGCCATGCCGATCGACACCAGCACGCTCAGCAGCGCCAGGCCCGCGAGCAGAATGGTCTTGCGGGCGCCGAAGCGACCCATCATGAACGACGAGACCGGATACGACAGCACGGCGCCCAGGCCGCCACAGACCAGCACCATCGACAGTGCCGCATGCGACACATTGACGCCGGCAGCCAGCGCGGGAATACGGCCAGCCCACGATCCCATGATCAGGCCGAACAGCGCGAAGACGAGTGGCAGGGAATATTGCTGGGCTTGTACAAGGACAAACGACGAACGGCGCGGCGCAGAAACAGATGTGTGCATGAAAGCGGTGAAATGTTAAATTTATTGAGGTTTCAAAGGATTGGCAAAGTGCTCTTCAGACGCCAGCCGCGCGTAGAATATTTACTTGAAGCATCTGATGGACCGCAATTCTAAACACCTTTTTTCGCTATGGTTTTCCAAGCGGAAAAATATTTTCAACCGTTGTTTTGCACTCACACATAAAAGTTGAAACCATTAGCTTGAACACATCAAACGATAGCGATTGCATATCATTTGGTAGGCGAAAAGCTCGTAAAGCAAGGGATATGTAACGATTTATTGCTCCCCTTGCGTTGTAAGGCGATTGCAGTTTGCAGGCAGGCATTTGATGCATCGCACCAAAATGCGCCAGATATCGCTGTTTTTGCGGTATCTGAATCGCTTGCTCAGCAAAGCAAAGAGCCACATGAAGATTTTTTTTGGGGAATAAAATGATTATGTCAGGTCAAACAGACGATGCCTGCACCAATTGTTAAATCACGGCTTGAAAGTACCGCATATTTTTCGTGCAGCGGCACAAAAAATGGCTGCCCTCGGGCAGCCATTTTCGTCATCGACACCATCCTGGTTTCCCAGGCAACGTGTCTTAAACCAGTTGCAGCGTCACATCGATATTGCCGCGGGTCGCGTTCGAATACGGGCACACGATGTGCGCGCGGTCGATCAGCGTTTGCGCTTCATCGGCCGGCACGCCTGGCAGGCTAATCTTGAGCAGCACTTCGATACCGAAGCCGGTCGAGATTGGGCCGATGCCGACCGTACCTTCCACGGCGACGTCCGGCGAAATCTTCAGCTTGTCGCGGTTGGCGACGAATTTCATCGCGCCCAGGAAGCAGGCCGAGTAGCCGGCGGCGAACAATTGCTCAGGGTTCGTGCCAGCCAGGCCATTGCCGCCGAGTTCTTTCGGGGTGGTCAGCTTCACATCCAGTGCGCTGTCCGACGACACGGCGCGGCCTTCGCGGCCACCCGTTGCGGTGGCGTTGGCGCGGTAGAGAACGTTTTCGATTGCCATGATGAGACTCCTTGAAAGGGTGGCGGATGCCCGCCGAACTGTTTAACGCTATTATATAGCGCGCTATTTAAATGGGTTGCTGCCTTGGCCCGCCGACCCGCTCGCCCGTTCCGGGGTACGTTCGGCGCTGCCATGAACAGCATATTACATAGCTCGCTATTTAATAGCAAGCGATTTTTATCAAGCTGCTTGAGCGCGCTGACAACACAGCGCTCACACCAGCCGCACTGACTCCCGCACGACCAGACTCAACCCCGGCACATCGGCTGCCGGTTGCTGATGCCCCAGCATCGCCAGCATGCGCCGCCCGATCCCGGTGCCGACTTCATACAGCGGCTGGCGCACGGTGGTCAGCGGCGGCGTTGTGTACATCGAGCTTTCCAGATCGTCGAACCCGACCAGCGAGATGTCTTCGGGTACGCGGATATTGCGCCGGTACAGGGCCAGGCGCGCGCCATAGGCCGTCAAATCGTTGGCTGCGAAGATCGCGCTGAAACGCACATTGGCCACCAACAGGCTGTTCAGTGCCAGCAGGCCGCTTGACTCGCTGAAGTCGCCCGTCACGACCAGCCGTGGGTCGCTCGCGATGCCGTGTTTGGCCAGCGTGTCGTTGTAGCCCGCCAGGCGCTCGCGCGCGTCGCGATGATCGGGTGGCCCGGCGATATGGGCAATGCGCCGGTGCCCCTGACTGATCAGGTATTCCACTGCTTCGCAGGCGCCGCCGTAGTTGTCCAGGCAAAACGCCTGGGTACGCTCGCCCTGCACTTCGCGCCCGAACGCCACGATCGGTACGCGGCGCGAAAAGTCGAGGATCTGCTTGTCGCTCATATTGCCGGTCAGGATCGCCACGCCATCGACGCGGCGCCCGATCAACAGCTCGACCCGCTCGGCTTCTTCGTCGGCATGCCAGTGGCCGCTCATGATCAAGAGTGCGTAGCCGGAGGCCTTGACCGCATCTTCGATGCCGACCATGGCGCGGTTGAAATAACCACTCTCCAGAGACTGGGTGAGTACGCCGATTGTGTTGGTGCTGCCCATCTTGAGGCTTTGCGCCAGACGGTTGGGTTTGTAGTTGAGCTCATCGATGACGCGCTCGATCGTGCGCCGCTTGTCGTCCGACACCTTGGCGGTGCCGTTCAGGAAACGCGAGACCGTGGCCGGCGACACGCCTGCCCTGCTGGCGACCTGGTACAGCGTGGTGATACCGCTCTCGATGTTTTTCATGAAGCGTTCTGGACAGGTCCGGGGCAATTTGTTGCTTGAAGTATATCACGCAGCTTCCACATAAAACGGCCGCTGGAAGATGCTTATGAAACGCTTTCATAAACAATCCGTCGTTGACCTGCAACAAACCCGCTACTCCCTATCATAAATACTAATTGACATTTTTTTACCGTTGAAATTACTATGAAACCGTTTTCAAGATTGATGAAACCGATTTCTTATCAGTCCTAATGCAAGCAGCATCCATAAAACTATATCGGAGACAAGCATGACAACCATGACGCCCCAACTGGCAGGGGTCCGTACGCCCTCGTCCGCCCCTATCCGCCTGGCCATCCTGACGCTGCTCGCCAGCATCGGCACGGCGCAGGCCCAATCGGCTGCGGATCCGGCGTCGCCTGCCGCCGCCACCCCGGCAGCAGTCGTCGACAATGGCCGCATCGCCGAAGTGGTCGTGACCGCCACCAAGCGCTCGACCTCGCTGCAACGCACCCCGATCGCGGTCACCGCGCTGACCGCCGCCACGCTGGCCGACAACCATGTCCAGACCCTGCTCGACGTCGTCGCACTGGTCCCGGGCTTCCAGGCCACGGCCCAGGGTGACCACGGCGTGACCACGATGACGCTGCGCGGCATTGGCAACGACAGCGCCAAGACCGAGTACGCCGATCCTGAAGTCGCGTCGTTCGTCGACAACGTGTATTCGCCGCGCGCCGAAGGCGCCACTGCCCTGCTGTTCGACGTCGAAGGCATCGAAGTGCTGCGCGGCCCGCAAGGCACGCTGTGGGGCCGCAATTCCACCGTCGGCGCGGTCAATATCCAGACCGTCAAGCCAGAGCTGAACAGCCGCTCGGGCTATGTTGAAGGCGGTATCGGCGACTACAACCGCATCGGCACGCGTGGCGCGGTCAATGTGCCGCTGTCCGAAACGGCAGCACTGCGCTTTGCCGTCGTGCACGAGCGTCATGATGGCTACGTCGATTACCAGCAATTCCCGAACCCGTCGATCGCGCAACAGCGCGCTGCCTATCTGGCCGCCGGCGGCGCCGCTGCCGGCTTCCGCCCGATCAATCCAAACAATTACGTCTCTGGCGGCGACAAGTACAGCGCCCAGGACCAGACGGCAGCGCGCATGTCGCTGCTGTGGCATCTGGCGCCGAACCTGCGCTGGAACATCGCCTACGAAAAATTCATCGACCGCGGCACCCCAAGCGCCAACCTGATGCAGACGCCGCGTGCGGGCCAGGACCACTGGTCGACGCTGTCCGACTCGTCGCCATGGGTCAACCGTGACAGCGACAATGTGCGCAGCCGCCTGAGCTGGGACATCAGCCCCGACCTCGCGCTGCAATACGTGGCTGGCTGGTCCAAGTACAGCGGCGACATGCGCTTCGACCAGGACGGCGGCACGATCCTCCCGACCTCGATCATCTCGGGCGGCAAGTTCCAGGAACACACCACAACCGACTCCAACTACCGCAGCTACAGCCACGAAGTGCTGCTGCAGTCGGTCGGCACGCGCGCCATCGACTGGCAGGTCGGCGCCTACTACGGCAAGGAAAAGAACAATATCCGCTTCGACATCGGCGGCATGAATGGCACCGAAGACGGCACCGTGGCATGGCAGGGCTCATTCATCCAGCCTGACCAGACCGTGGAAAACTCGGCCGTCTTCGGCCAGGCCACCTGGAACATCACCGACGCCTGGCACCTGACCGGCGGCGTGCGCTACACCCACGACAAGCGCGTCCACATTGGCGGCCGCGGCTACACCTGGGCGTACGACGCCAGCGCACCACAACTGCCGCTCAATCCGCAGATCGATCCGCGCGATCCGGTCAACGGCTACCAGGCCGGCGTGCCGAACGATGGCCGCTACAGCGACAACAAGGCCACCGGCCTGGTGCGCGTGAACTACGACATCGACCGCAGCAATATGGTGTATGCGAGCGTGTCGACCGGCTACAAGGCGGGCGGCGTGCAGGATCGCGGCTTGCCGTACCAGCCAGAGACGCTGACCAACTTCGAGATCGGTTCGAAGAGCACCTTCATGGATGGCGCACTGCGTATCAACAACGCGCTGTTCTACATGGACTTCAAGGACTTCCAGTTCAATTCGCCGGTCAGCTTCTCTGACGGCAGCCGTGGCCTGGCCATCGAGAACGCCGATGGCGCCAAGGTCATGGGCTTGGAAACCGAGATCGCCGCCCGTATCGCAAAAGACGGCCGCCTGTCGATCGCACTGGCCGTGCTCGACACCAAGCTCGGTCACCTGGTCGCCGGCTCGAACGATTATGCGCTGCCGCCGTGCACGGTCGACACCCGCATCGAGACCTGCCTGGACGTGAGCGGTCACAAGCTGCCGCACGCACCGAAGTTCTCGACCACGGTGCAGTACCAGCACACGTTCCGCCTGGCCGATGGTGCTACCCTGGTGCCGCGCATCACGGCGCGCTACGAGGATGAAGTCAGCCTGAGCGTATTCGACCTGGGTTCAGAAGACCGCCAGAAAGCCTACGCCAGCGCCGACCTTGGCCTGCGCTACGCGAAGGACAAATGGTGGGTCGACGCCTTCGTACGAAACGTCGGCGACAAGAAGATCAAGACCAGCGCCTTCAACGGCTTCGGCCCTTGGCTGGCGCAGTACAAGCCACCACGTACGGTTGGCGTGAATACCGGCTTTGATTTCTAAAAGCTGAAGCATGGCAAGCGCGCCCGGTGGGCGCGCTGCTTTTTTTGTTTGACCTGAATCTGCCCCAGCAGTGATCCGAGAGTTCCATGACCAACAGCCCCGACTTCGACTTCCGCAACAACTTTCCTTCCGACTTCACCTGGGGCGTGGCCACCAGTTCCTTCCAGATCGAGGGCGCTGCCGCCGTCGATGGCAAGGGGCCGTCGATCTGGGACACCTTCTGCCTGGACCAGAGCAATATCAAGGACGGCAGCGACGGCATCGTCGCCTGCGACCACTATCACCGCTACCAGGAAGACGTCGGCATCATGGCCTCGATCGGCGTGGACGCCTACCGCTTCTCGTTCGCCTGGGCGCGCGTGCAGCCGGATGGCAAGGGCGCCTGGAACGAAGCGGGCTTCGATTTCTATGACCGCCTGCTGACCGAACTGGAAACCAAAGGCATCCGCGCGCACGCGACCCTATACCACTGGGACCTGCCGCAAGGCCTGCAGAACGACGGCGGCTGGCTCAATCGCGAGACCGCCTACCGCTTCGCCGATTACGCACGCGAAATCGCGCGCCGCTTCGGCAACCGGTTAGAAGCCATCGCCACCCACAACGAACCGTGGTGCACGGCCAACCTGGGCTACGGCAATGCGCAGTTCGCCCCCGGCGTGGCCGATCTGAAGCAATCGATCCAGGTCTCGCACCACCTGCTGCTGTCGCACGGCCTGGCCATGAGCGCGATGCGCGAGGTTGGCAGCAGCGCGCAGCTGGGCATCGTATTGAACCAGTGGACGGCCGATGCGGCCACCGATTCGCAGGCCGACCGCGACATGGCCGAATTCGAGTATGCACGCTCGGTGCAATGGTTCATGGACCCGATCTTCAAGGGCCGCTACCCGGAACTGGCGCTGCGCGGCCATGGCGAGAACGCCCCCGTCGTTGCTGACGGCGACCTCGCCATCATCCACCAGAAGATCGACTTCCTCGGCTCGAACTATTACTTCCGCTCGTGGTGCAGCGCCAGCACGCCGCCCGTGCCAGCGCCGGCGCGCCACGGCGTGACCGACATGGGCTGGGAAATCTTCCCTGAAGGCCTGTCCGAACTGCTGCTGAAACTCAAGGCCGAGTACCCCGACCTGCCGCCGGTGTACATTACCGAAAACGGCATGGCCAATCCGGACGTGCTGGAAAACGGCCGCGTGCACGATACGGCGCGCATCGCCTACGTACGCAGCCACCTGGCCGCGCTCAAGGACGCGATGGATGCGGGCGTCGACGTGCGCGGTTACTTCCTCTGGAGCCTGCTCGACAACTTCGAGTGGAATTCGGGCTACGCCAAGCGCTTCGGCATCGTGCACGTGGACTATGCGAACCAGCAGCGCACGCTGAAGGACAGCGCGCTGTGGTACCGCGAATTCATCGCCAGCCGCATCAAGGCTTGATCAACGGGATCGATCATGCGCCCTGCCAAAACCGTATCACCGCTGCTGTGGGTCCCGACCGGCTACTTCACGATGGCGCTCGGCTACGTGATGCTCACCAGCGTCACCGCCATCATGTTCAAGAATCTGGGCATGGACAACGGCCGCGCGGCCCAGTATTCGAGCCTGTTGATCCTGGCCTATACGGTCAAGCCGCTGTTCGCGCCGTTCGTCGAGATGTACCGCACCAAGAAGTTCTTTGTCCTGTGTTCGCAGCTCGCCATCGGCGCCGGCTTTGCCGGCGTGGCGCTGCTGATGGAACTGCCCGGCTACATGACGTTTTTGATGGCGATCTTCTTTGCGCTGTCGTTCATCGGCGCGACGCAGGACATCGCCAGCGACGGCGTGTACGTCACGTCGCTCGACGCGCGCGCGCAGTCGCTGTACTGCGGCATCCAGAGCCTGTCGTGGAATATCGGGCCGATCGTCGCCGCCGGCGGCATGGTCTACCTGAGCGGCTACCTGCACACCCACGTGTTCGGCCATGATCCGGGCGTGTTCGGCCCGGACTGGATCGATGCCTGGCGCATCATCTTCCTGCTCGTCGGCGGCCTGACGCTCTTGATGGCGCTGTGGCACTGGCGCTTCATGCCTGAAGGCGCACGCGCCGCCGATACGCCATCGAGCGCGAAGGACGCCGGCCGCATCCTGGTCGACGCCTTCGTCACGCTGTTCCAGAAGCGCGGCGTGTGGCGCATGATCGCGTTCGCATTTCTGTTTCGCTTCAGCGTCGGCCTGCTGGAAAAGATCGGCCCGTTCTTCATGGTCGACCCGGCCTCGAAAGGCGGCCTCGGTCTGTCCAACGAGATGCTGGGCCTGATCTACGGCACCTATGGCCTGGCCGCGGTGCTGGTCGGCTCGCTGCTGGGCGGCCTGTATGTCGCCAAGCGCGGCCTGAAGTCGACGCTGTTCGTGCTGTGCTGCGCGATCAACATCCCGAACGTCGCCTTCCTGGTCATGAGCATCTACACGCCATCGAGCCTGGTGCTGATCACGCTGGGCGTGGCCATCGAAAAGTTCTTCTTCGGCTTCGGCGCGGTCGGCTTCATGATCTACCTGATGCAGCAGCTCGCACCGGGCAAGTACACGACCACCCACTACGCGTTCGGCACAGGCCTGATGGGCCTGTGCGGCATGGTCACGGGCGTCATCAGCGGCCACCTGCAGGAGATGATGGGGTACGTCGCCTACTTCGGCCTGGTGATGGTCGCGACCATCCCGTCGTTCATCGCCACCTGGTACGCGCCGTTCTATCACGACGACGGCAGCACGCCGGCGGCAGGCATCGACACGGATGGCAAGACGGTGCCGGCATGAAGCGCACCGTGCTCGCCACGGCGCTGCTGACGCTTGCTGCCGGCGCCGGGGCTGCGGAAATCAAGGTCAATGCGGTGGGCTTTCTGCCGCAATCGCACAAGCTGGCCGTCATCCCGCAGGCGGTCGGTGCGAACCGGTTCGAGGTCGTCGACGCTGACGGCAAGGTCGTGCTGGATGGCGCGCTGGGCGCAGCAAGCCGCTGGGCGCCGTCGGGCGAAACCGTGCGCGTGGCTGACTTCAGCGCGCTGACGCAGACCGGCGCCTATCGCGTGCGCGTCGGCAGCCTAGTCTCCGATCCGTTCACGGTTGCCCAGGATGGCTACCGCGTGCTGGGCGACGCCGCCCTGAAGGTGTTCTACTTCAACCGCAGTGCGATTGACCTCACGCCACAATTTGCCGGCGCGTGGGCGCGACCGGCGGGCCATCCCGACGACAAGGTGCTGGTGCACGCGTCGGCAGCATCCAAAGCCCGCCCGCAAGGCACGGTCATCGCCAGTCCCAAGGGCTGGTACGACGCCGGCGACTACAACAAATACGTGGTCAACTCGGGCATCTCGACCTACACGCTGTTGGCCGCGCTCGAGCACTTCCCCGATGTCTTCAAGCGCGATATCGGCATTCCCGAATCCGGCAACGGCGTGCCCGACATCCTCGACGAGGCGCTGTGGAACCTCGACTGGCTGCTGACGATGCAGGACCCGGCCGATGGCGGCGTGTACCACAAGCTCACCAACCTGCGCTTCGACGGGATCGTGATGCCGCACGCGGCGTCGACCACCCCGCGCTACGTGGTGGCCAAGAGCACGGCAGCGGCGCTCGATTTCGCCGCCACGATGGCCACCGCCAGCCGCGTGCTGGCGCCGTACGACGCGAAGTGGCCCGGCCTGTCGCAGCGCATGCTGGTGGCGGCGCAGGCTGCGTGGCGCTGGGCCGAAGCGCACCCGAACGTCGTCTTCAAGAACCCGAAGGATGTCGTCACTGGCGAATACGGCGACGCGCAGCTGGCCGACGAATTCGCCTGGGCGGCGGCCGAACTGTTCATCGCGACCGGACAGGATACGTATGCGCAGGCCTTCATGCGGCGTGATGCCGCGCTCACCACACCGGCCTGGGACAATGTGGCGGCGCTGGGCTGGATGTCGCTGGTACACCACCGCGACCGCCTGAAGCCCGGCATCGAACGCGCGCTGATCGAACGCCGCATCGACGCGCTGGCCAGCCAGCTCGCGAAACATGCCGATGGCGGCTACCGGGTGCCGCTGGCATCAAAAGACATCGTCTGGGGCAGCAATGCGGTGATCCTGAACCAGGGCATGATGCTGCTGCAGGCCTACCGCATCAACGGCACGCCGGCCTATCTGCAGGCGGCGCAGTCGAGTCTCGATTACGTATTGGGCCGCAACGCCACCGGCTACACGTTCGTTACGGGCTTTGGCGCGCGCCCGGTCATGCATCCGCACCACCGGCCGTCGATGGCCGATGGCGTGGCTGCGCCGGTGCCGGGCTGGCTGGCCGGCGGCCCCAATCCGGGCCAGCAGGACGCCAAGGATTGCCCGCCGTATCCCAGCAAGCTGCCGGCGCTGTCCTATCTCGACCACGCATGCAGCTACGCCGCCAACGAGGTCGCCATCAACTGGAACGCGCCGCTGGTGTACGTGACCGCGGCGCTATCCGCGCTCACACCCCATGCCATGACCGACACTGCCACCGTCTCGCTTGCCGCGCTGCTGCGCGAAGAACAGCAGCTGCAATTCGACCGCTTCGACGATGCCACCGCGCGTGCCGTCGGCGCGCAGCTCGTTGCGCGCGCCGAGCGCGAACGCAAGACGGTGACGATCCAGGTCACGCGCGGCGACGCCGTGCTGTTCAAGCAGGCGATGCCGGGCGCTTCGCCCGATCACGCGGACTGGATCCGCCGCAAGAACAACCTGGTCGGGCGCACCGGCCACAGCTCGTTCTATACCCACAATGAAGTGCGCCAGGGCGGGGGCGACCATGATGCGCTGCCGGGCCTGGACATGCGCGACTATGCGGCCCACGGCGGGGCCTTCCCCGTGATCGTGCGCGGCCAGGGCGTGGTCGGCACGGTGACGGTGTCCGGGTTGCCGGGACCGGACGACCATGCGCTGGTGGTCGCGGCACTGAAGGACTACCTGGCGCCCGGTTCGCCGTAACGGCGCGTGGCGTCCTCGCGGTACCACTGCCAGGCAAAGCGCCACGCCACCACGGTCAGGATCACCAGCTTGCTCCAGATGAACAACCAGACCGGGGTGGGCAGGTCGATGCCGAGGTTGGTCCAGCGCACGACGCCGGTAGCGATCATGATCAGCACGATCGGCGCCAGCGCCAGCAGTAGCGGCCGTACCAGCTGGCGCCGCGTGCGGGTAAAGGAAGACGTCATCATGGAGAGCGCAGGTTGGTTGAATCGGCCTGGCCGTGTTGGCCGGGACGAGCCTGACATCCTACCAGCCCTCGTATCGAACCGGGACGGCTACCTGCGGGCCAGCTTTACGCCGCTTTACATTTGCCGCCCTGTTGCACAGTCAGTCTCAAGCCGTTAAAGAGATACGATTCGCCACAGGACAAACATCATGGTTTCCAGCATCAGCAGCAGCACCGCAACCCAGGCCACCTACGCACCGACCGCCAGGAAAACGCCCGATGAGATGGTTGCCACCCCTGGCCCGGCCCCCACGACGGACGACCAGGACAGCGCTGCGCCGCCGACCCAGAGCGCCGAATCGGCCGCCAGCGCGCGCCTGGGCGACCAGCTGAACGCCCAGGCCGATGCGTCGCGCGTGCAGCGCGCGGTGGCCGAAGCAGGCACGGAAAGCGACACGACCACGGCAACAGGGAGTGAAGCCTCGAGCGAGGCTGCCATAGGGGCAGCAGCGGCCCCAACCGGCGGCGCAGCACCCGCCGCATCAACGTCCACGTCCGCCACGTCTTCGACGACCAACGACTACGTCGCCGAGGCCGACACCAATTCGGACAAGACCGTCAGCGACGACGAGCAAGCCGCCTACGACACCAAGCTGCGCCAGCAGGCCGAAGCGGCTGCCGCGACGAAGGCGGCGGCGGCAAAAGAAGCCGATCCACAGGACGCGCTGACCGCCGAAGTGCGCGCCACGTATGGCGTCGATGAAGCCGCCGAACCGGTGCTGAACATCACGGCTTGATGCACGAATTTGTTGCGCTGCACCCGAAGTTACAAGCAGTAAAATCGAAATAAACGACGAAACGCGTTGTAGTCAGGTCGTCAACTACGGTAGAGTGTCGCATTCCGAGAAGTATTTCACGAGGCGGCGCATGCCAGAATTTAGCCCAACTACGCCCCCCGGATCGTTGATTGCCAACCATCTGCACGCCTGCTTTGCCAGGCTGCCGGATGCCATCTGGCACCCAACCAACCAACAATCACCCTCGCTGGTGACCACGCCGGTACGTAACGTACCCGTGGCGCCGGCGACGCACGCCCATGGCGCGGCGCATGCAGTACGCATGCGCGCGCCGGAGAACACCATGAACCAGCACCAACCTGCCCTGCGCCTGTGCGCACGCCGTTACATGTCGCACTGCCCCGAAGGATGATGTCGATGACCTCACTGCCACTGATCCTCCTCGTCCTTCTCCCCTTCGCGGGCGCCATCATTTCCGCCTGCCTGCCCAACACATCGCGCAACCGGCCCGCCGCCGTTGCCGGCGTGTTCACTCTGGCGGCGCTCATCATCGCCATCTCCAAATTCGACGAACTCGGCGCCGGCCAGGTGGTATTGGAGCGCTATGAGTGGCTGCCGCTGTTCGGCCTGGACTTCATCATGCGCATGGACGGCCTGGCCTGGCTGTTCTCGATCATGGTGCTCGGCATTGGCCTCCTGGTGATCCTGTACGCGCGCTATTACATGTCCAAGCAGGATCCGGTGGCGCGCTTTTATGCCTACATGCTGGCATTCATGGGTTCGATGATGGGCGTGGTCCTGTCCGGCAACCTGATCCAGCTGGTGGTGTTTTGGGAACTCACCAGCCTCACGTCCTTCCTGTTGATCGGCTACTGGCAAGATAGTAACGACGCCCGCCGCGGCGCGCGCATGGCGTTCACCGTCACCACCGCCGGCGGCCTGTGCCTGCTCACCGGTGTGCTGATCCTGGGCCACATCGTCGGCAGCTACGAGCTCGATGCGGTGCTCGCCGCCGGCGACCGGATCCGCGCCCATTCGCTGTACCTACCGGCCCTGATCCTGGTGGCGCTGGGCGCGCTGACCAAGAGCGCGCAGTTCCCGTTCCACTTCTGGCTGCCCCACGCGATGGCCGCGCCCACGCCCGTGTCGGCCTACCTGCACTCGGCCACGATGGTCAAGGCCGGCGTATTTCTGCTGATCCGCCTGTGGCCGGCGCTGGGCGGCACGCCCGAATGGACCTGGCTGATCGGCGGGGCCGGCGTCATCACGCTGCTGCTGGGTTCCTTCTTCGCGATCTTCCAGAACGACATGAAAGGATTGCTGGCCTACTCGACCATCAGCCACCTGGGCCTGATCACGGTGTTGCTGGGCATCGGCTCGCCGCTGTCGGTGGTGGCGGCGATCTTCCACGTGATGAACCACGCGATCTTCAAGGCCTCGCTGTTCATGGCTGTCGGCATCATCGATCACGAGACGGGCACCCGCGACATGCGCGTGCTGCGCGGCCTGCGCCGCGCGATGCCCGTCACTGCCGCGCTGGCGATCGTCGCATCGGCCTCGATGGCCGGCGTGCCGCTGCTGAACGGCTTCCTGTCGAAGGAGATGTTCTTTGCCGAGACCGCGCACGTGGGCGGCACTGAAGACTGGAAGATGTCGTATGCAGCCGTGGCAATGGGCATCTTCAGTGTGGCGTATTCGCTGCGCTTCATCAGCGTGTTCTTCGGCCAGCTGGCCAAGGATCTGCCGCAGGAACCGCACGAGCCGGTACGCTGGATGCGCTTCCCGGTCGAATGCCTGGTGGTGCTGTGCATCGCCGTGGGCGTGATGCCCGAGCGCGTGGTGGGCGACATCCTGGCTGTGGCCTCGAGCTCCGTGCTGGGCGCGGCCATGCCGGCCTACGATCTGGCGATCTGGCACGGCTTCAACCTGGCGCTCGGGATGAGCGGCGCGGCGCTGGTGCTGGGCGCCCTGCTGTACTGGGTGCTGCTGCGCCGTCACGACCTGCGTGAACGCACGCGGGTGCCGGTGCTGCACCGCTTGAAAGGCGCGCAAGCCTACGAGAGCACGATGCTGGCGCTGTCGCTGGGCGCAACCTGGATCATCCGCCTGACCGGCACCCGGCGCCTGCAGCCGCAACTGCTGGTCCTGATGTCGTTCATGATCGTCGTGCCGCTGCTGCTGGTCGACCCATGGTTCAGCCTGCCACCCGTGAACCTGCTGAATATCGAACCGCTGTTCGCCGTGCTGTGGCTGATCGGCGCCGCCTGCGCTGCCGGCGCGGCCTACAAGGCCAAGTACCACCGCCTGGCGGCGCTGAGCATGGTCGGCGGCACCGGCATCGTCACTGCGATCACCTTCGTCTGGCTGTCGGCGCCCGACCTGGCGCTGACCCAGCTGATGGTCGAAACCGTGACCACGGTGCTGATCCTGCTCGGCCTGCGCTGGCTGCCGCCGCGTCTGGTGCCGAAGGTGCTCAAGCTGACGAAGGCGCCGCCAAGCACGTGGTTCCGGCGCTCGCGCGACAGCCTGATCGCCGTCGGCGGCGGCCTGGGCATCGCTGCGGCCAGCTATGCGGTGCTGATGCGCAGCCCGCCGCCGTCGATCGGCGAATTCTTCGTGCTGCGCGCCCTGACCGAAGGCGGCGGCTCGAACGTGGTCAACGTGCTGCTGGTTGACTTCCGCGGTTTCGATACGCTGGGCGAAGTGACCGTGCTGTCGGCCGTGGCACTGACCGTGTACGCGCTGCTGCGCCGCTTCCGCCCTGCGACCGAATCGATCGCGATTCCCGTGCAGCAGGCCAGCGACGTCGATCCGACCAAGGACCAGGCGCCGGCTGCGCAGGCGCGCCACGGCTACCTGATGATCCCGGCCGTCTACCTGCGCCTGCTGCTGCCGGTGATGGGCGTGATGGCAGCCTACTTCTTCATGCGCGGCCACAACCTGCCCGGTGGCGGCTTCGTCGCCGGCCTGATTTTTGCCACCGCGCTGATCGTGCAGTACATGGTCGCCGGCACCGACTGGGTCGAATCGCACCTGCGCCTGCGCCCGCACCGCTGGATTTCGTGGGGCCTGTTCTGCGCCTGCTTCACCGGCATCGGCGCCTGGTTCCTCGGCTACCCGTTCCTGACCAGCCACACGGCCCACCTCGACCTGCCCGTGCTGGGCGAACTGCACGCGCCGAGCGCGTTCATGTTCGACCTGGGCGTGTTCCTGGTGGTCGTCGGGTCGACGATGCTCACGCTCGTCGCGCTGGCCCACCAGTCGCTGCGCAGCCACCGCCTGGCCGCCGACGCCACGCGCGTCACCATTCCACCTGCCAAGGAGATCCTCTGATGGAGCTTGTTCTTTCGCTTGCCATCGGCATCGTGTTCGCCTCCGGCATCTGGCTTGTCCTGCGTCCGCGCAGCTTCCAGGTGCTGTGCGGCCTGATGCTGATGTCGTACGCCGTCAACCTGTTCATCTTCGCGATGGGCCGCCTGTGGATCGATGCGCCGCCGCTTACCCCGGCCGGCACGCTGCCTAACCCGGCGATCCTGGCCGACCCGCTGCCACAGGCGCTGGTGCTGACCGCGATCGTGATCGGCTTTGCCACCACCGCGCTGTACCTGGTGGTGATGATCGGTTCGCGCGGCCTGACCGGCACCGACCACGTTGACGGCCAGGAGCCCGATTTATGAGTCTGCACTGGACACAGCACCTGATCCTGGTGCCGGTAATACTGCCGCTGCTGGTCGGCGCCGCGCTGGCCCCGCTCACGCAGGGCTGGCACCGCCTGAAGTTCTGGCTCAGCTACGCCTCGATCCTCGGCCTCGTGGCCAACGCGCTGGCGCTGGTTCACTTCACTGACGGCGGCGCCTGGCAAGACGGCATGGGCATCTACCTCGCCGGCAACTGGAGTGCGCCGTTCGGCATCGCGCTGCTGGCCGATCGCCTGAGCAGCATCATGCTGCTGCTGACCGCCCTGCTGGGCCTGGCCTCGCTGCACTTCACCAAGCAGCGCTGGGGCCGGATCGGCGTGCACTTCCACACGCTGTTCCAGTTCCTGCTGATGGGCATCAACGGCGCCTTCCTGACGCACGACCTGTTCAACCTGTTCGTGTTCTTCGAAGTGATGCTGGCCGCCTCATACGGCCTGGTGCTGCACGGGTATAACGCCGAGCGCATCCGCGCCAGCATGCAGTACATCGCGATCAACCTGGCCGCCGCGCTGCTGTTCCTGCTCGGCCTGGCACTGATCTACGCGACCACCGGCACGCTGAACATGGCCGACGTGGCGGGCCGCGTGCCGCTGCTGGCGGGCGACGACCTGGCGCTGTTCAAGATCGGCGCGACGATGATGGCGCTGACCTTCCTGACCAAGAGCGCGATGTGGCCGCTGGGCTTCTGGCTGCCGACCACCTACGCCGCCGCGTCGCCGCCGGTCGCGGCCATGCTGGTGTTGATGACCAAGGTCGGCGCGTATGTCGTGCTGCGCCTGTGGCTGCTGATCTTCTCGGACGACGCCGGCGCCGCCGCCGGCTTTGGCCAGGACGCGCTGCTGTACGGCGGCATGGCCACCATCGTGTTCGGCGCCGCCGGCATGCTCTCGACCGATACGGCCGGGCGCATGGCCGGTTACGCGGCGATCATCTCGTCCGGCACGCTGCTGGCGGTAATTGGCTACGGCCAGCCGAACCTGGTCACGGCCGGCATCTATTACCTGATCGGCTCGACGCTCGCGGTGGCCGCATTCCTGCTGTTGATCGAGCTGATCGACCGCATCCGTACGCCGCGCTCGGCGATGCTGGCGCTGACCATGGAAGCCTACGCAGTCGAAGACGCACCGGTCGAACCAGTCGGACGCGGCGTGCCGGCCGTGATGGCGTTCCTGTCGCTGGCCTTCGCTGCATGCGCGCTGATGATCGCCGGGCTGCCACCGCTGCCGGGCTTCATCGCCAAGTTCGGCATGTTCCATGCGGTGCTCCATCCGCAGGTCGTGGCCACGGCCGCAAACGGCGTCATGACGGGGCCGACGACGATCCCGACCGCCGGCTGGGTGCTGATCGCGCTGATCGTGCTGTCGGGCCTGATCGCCGTGATCTCGATGATGCGCTTCGGTGTGCGCACCTTCTGGGCCAGTGGCGTGCTGGTGCCGCCCAAGCTGCACCGCACCGAAGTGATGCCGATTATCTTCTTGCTGGGACTGGCGATCGGGATGACGATCCAGGCCAATGCGCTGTTTGGCTACCTGGCACGCGCCAGCGACGCGATCCATCGCCCGGCAACCTATATCGGCCGCGTACTGTCCGAGCCGAGCCTGCCCGGGCCGGCCTCATCGCCCGCCCCCACCATCAACCTGACACCGGAGGCGCCATGAAGCGCTGGCTCCCCCACCCCGTCGTCTCGCTGCTGCTGTGCGGCCTGTGGCTGTTGCTGAACCAGACGTTCTACCCAGGCCACGTCCTGCTCGGCGCCCTGCTCGGCATCGCCGCGCCGATCCTGACGCGGCATCTCAACCCGCTCGGCTACCCGCGCATGCGCGCACCCGTCGTGGCGCTGCGCCTGCTCGGCTTTGCATCGGTCGAGGTCGTGCGCTCATGCTTCAACGTCAGCCGCGTGATCCTGTTTGCCGATTACGCCAATCTCAAATCGGAGTTCATCCGCGTGCCGCTGACGATGCGCGACGAGTACGGCCTGGCCGCGCTGTCGTGCCTGATCAACATGACGCCGGGCACGGTATGGACCGAGATCCAGCCCGACACCCATGAGCTGGTCCTGCACGTGTTCGACCTGCACGATGCAGCCTGGTGGGTCGACACCATCCAGACCCGCTACGAGCAACCCCTGATTGAAATCTTCGAGAAGAAAGGCCCCCATGGCGACCCTGCTTGAACTGTCGATCGGCTACGCCCTCGTGTGCGCCATGGCGGCAATGCTGCTGTGCGCCATACGCCTGCTGATCGGGCCCTCGGCCCACGACCGCGTGCTGGCGCTCGATACCCTGTGGATGTGCGGCATGCTGCTCGCGCTGGTGCTGGGTATCCGCTTCGGCACGCAAATCTATTTTGAGGTGGCGATGCTCATCGTGCTGGTCGGCTTCGTTTCGACCATCGCGATCGCCAAGTTCCTGATGCGCGGGGAGATCATCGAATGAATGGCATCGAACACTTGCCCGACTGGGCTGCCCTCGTCGTCTCGCTGCTGCTGATCGTGGGCGCGAGCATCGTGCTGATCGGCGCGCTGGGCCTGCTGCGCCTGCGCACCTTCTACCAGCGCATCCACGGGCCGGCCATCACGGTCACGATCGGCGCCGGCAGCCTGCTGCTGGCCTCGATGCTGTACTTCACGGTCGCGCAATCGCGGCCCGTCGTGCATGAAGTGATCATCACGCTGTTCATCCTGCTCACGGCGCCCGTGGTGTCGATGATGATCATGCGCGCCGCCGTCTACCGCGACCTGCGGGCCCGCCGACCCGATGCCGGCGCCACCGCCGGCGACGTCTACTCGATCGTCGACGAAGAATAAGTCACTGGCCGGGGGCGATCTGCGCCCCGGCCGGCCTCTCCCGTAGAGTAAATACAACACTCCTGTCATGACGTTGGCGCATCGCAGCAATGATAGCGCTATCAAGTCACATCCTCGCGCGTCGAGTCAGCGGCCCTGCGCAACCTCGAAATTTCCTGCGAGACACCGGCGCTACGCCGCAAGATTGCATTGCGTTGCAACATCGATATCTGGTTTACAAATTTCATAAGCTCGACAACACTGAAAAAAAGCGCGATGTTAGCGCTAACGAATTGAGGAGATACGATGTCGGCAAGCAGCACATCCCCCGCCCTGCGCTGGGTTGTCATGGGGGTCAGTGGATCGGGCAAGAGCACGGTGGGGGCCATGCTGGCCGCCCACGACGGCGTCCCGTTCCTCGAAGGCGATGCCTATCATCCGCCCGCCAACGTCAGCAAGATGAGCGCCGGCATCCCGCTCGACGACGATGACCGCGCCGGCTGGCTCGCCAGTCTGGCCGGCGAAATCCGCGCCGCGCGCGAACAGGGTCATGGCCTGGTGCTGTCTTGCTCGTCGTTGAAGCGGCGCTATCGCGACCTGCTGCGTGACGCCGATCCTGCCCTGCGCTTCGTCCACCTGGCCGGCCCGCGCGAGCTGATTGCCACGCGCATGACAAGCCGCCCCGGCCACTATATGCCGCCGTCGCTGCTCGAGAGCCAGCTGCGGATCCTCGAGCCGCTGCAGCTAGATGAAGCCGGCCTGACCCTCGACATCACACTGGCGCCGCAGGCGCTGATCGAACGCATCACGGCCAGCGCCTGACCTCAAGCGCAGCCCTTACCGATTTGCCAGCGGGCGCAGCCACCCACCCATAGAGGCGGCGCGCTTTCATCCAACGAGCATCGAGGAGACAACCATCATGCGCACACCCGTTCAACGCACTCTCATCAGCCTGGCCGTTGCCAGCGCCTGCTGGATGGTCGGCGCCGCCGCCCACGCCCAGCAGGCGCAAACCGAGCCTGCCAGCGACATCACACCCGAGGCGACCGCGCCCGAGGCCACGCCGGCAGCGGCAGAACCGGTCTCCACGTCCGTGGTGCGCATCTCCGGCTCGCGCATCGCCGCGCGCGGCTTCTCGCAGCCGACGCCCACCACCAGCCTGAGCGCCGCCGACCTCGAAAAGGCGGCCAAGCCGAACCTGTTCAACACGCTGACCGAACTGCCGGCGCTGCAGGGCAGCACGGGCCGCACGACCAGCACCAACAGCACCAGCAGCGGCATCCAGGGCCTGAGCTCCCTGAGCCTGCGCGGCCTGGGCACGATCCGGACCCTGACGCTGCTCGACGGCCAGCGCGTCGTCGGCGCCAACGTCACGGGCGTCACCGACGTCAGCCAGTTCCCGCAACTGCTGGTCAAGCGCGTCGACGTCGTCACCGGCGGCGCCTCGGCGTCGTACGGCTCGGACGCCGTGGGCGGCGTGGTCAACTTCGTCACCGATAAAACCTTCACCGGCTTCAAGTCGAATGTCCAGCTTGGCCAGACCAAGTACGACGACGACCGCGGCGCCACGGTGCAGGCAGCCTGGGGCCGGGCCTTCCTCGACAACCGCCTGCACGTAACGGCCAGCGGCGAATTCACCAAAGAAAACGGGATCGAATCGCCCGGCATCGGCGGCATGGGCCCGAACGGCCGCACCTGGTACCAGAACCCGGCCTATTCGGTGCGGCCCCTGAACCAGACCGGCGACGGCCTGCCGCAATACCGCGTGATCTCGAATGCGCAGCAGTACCAGTATTCGAAATATGGCCTGATCACGAACGGCCCGCTGCAGGGCACCGCGTTCGGCGACGGCGGCGTGCCGTACCAGTTCCAGTATGGCTCCAACGGCCGGCCGACCGGCACGGGCGCCGTCACCGGCTGCGTCAATCCGTTCTGCATCGGCGGCGACTTGAGCGGCAGCGTGGGCTCGGGCACCAACCTGGCCATGAACTTCAAGCGTCAGGTGGCCTACACCCGCGTCTCGTACGACCTCGATGCGAACAACCAGGTCTACTTCACCGCCAACTACGGCCAGGTCGCCTCGCGCTTCTCGCCCAACCCGGGCGCGGCCAAGAATGCCAACCTGACCATCCAGTGCGCGAACCCGTTCCTGCCGGCGTCGATCCTGGCCGCCTGCGCGCAGAACAACATCACCAGCTTCCAGTACGGCACCGCGAACGCGATCTTCCCTGAAAACATCGACGTGCAACCGACCCGCACCCAGCGCCGCTTCGTCATCGGCGCCGAAGGCCGGTTCGACCTGTTCGGCAAGTCGTGGGGGTATGACGCCTATATCACGCATGGCGAGAACAAGACCAATCTCGACGCCAACAACATGACGATCAACCGCCGCTACAACGCCGCGATCGACGCCGTGCGGGCGCCGAACGGGCAGATCGTCTGCCGCAATCCGGTGGCCGCCGCATCGGGCTGCGTGCCGCTCAATATCATCGGCAACAACGCGGTGGATCCAGCCGCCTGGGCCTACATCGCACCCGAAAACGGCCCGCGCCAGCGCACCACGCAAAGCCAGGATGTCGGCAGCTTCAACATCAATGGCGAATTGTTCGAAGGCTGGGCCGGTCCGGTGTCGGTGGCCACGGGCGCCGAATACCGCCGCGAGAAATACCGCGTGCGCGGCGACGCCTACGGCAACGGCGTGTCGCCTGCGTCGCCGAACAACGCCATGTATCCGGTCGACCCGCTGCTCGACACCACGGTCGGCAACAACTGGTACGCCGGTAACTTCCACAACGGCGACGGCAGCTACAACGTCCGTGAAGCCTACGTGGAGCTGAACATCCCGCTGCTGAAATCGGCCACCTGGGGCGAAGCAAACCTGAACCTGGCCGACCGCGAAACCAAGTACAGCACCGCCGGCAGCGTGGGCAGCTGGAAGATGGGCGCCACCTGGCAAACGCCGGTCGACGGCCTGCGCCTGCGCGGCGTGACGTCGAAAGACGTGCGCGCACCGAACCTGAGCGAGCTGTATGCCGCGCCGGTGGTGGTCAACAATGTCGTGCAATACCAGGGCAACACGATCAGCGTGCAGGAGCGCACCGTCGGCAACACGGCGCTGCGGCCCGAGATCGCCCGCAACAACTCGTTCGGCATCGTCCTGAGCCAGCCGACGTGGGCGCCCGGCTTCTCGGTGTCGCTCGACTACTTCGACATCAAGGTCAAGGGCGTGATCGCGGCGCTGACGATCCAGCAGGAAGTCGACCTGTGCGTGGCCGGCAACCAGGAAATCTGCGCGGCGATGGTGCTCAACAACCCGGGCAACAACTACGTCACGGTGCAGAACTTCAACCTCGCTTCGCTGCACACGAAGGGCTTCGATATCGAAACCTCGTACCGCACGGGACTCGAGCGCCTGAACCTGCCGGGACGCTTCACGTTCCGCGCGCTGGGCACGCGCAACCTGCACTTCATCACCGATACGGGCGTGGTCGGCACGATCCCGGTGGATGCGGCCGGCTCGAACATGGGCAACACGCCGAAGTGGAAGGTGCTGGCGCAGCAAAGCTGGGAGCACGACAAGCTCAGCCTTACGCTGACCGAGCGCTGGGTCAGTGACGGCACTTACCGCAACGACTTCATCGAGTGCCAGACCGGTTGCCCGGTATCGACGCTGATCCACCCGACCATCTACAACAACCGGATGAAGGGCGCGACCTACTTCGACCTGGGCGGCAGCTACAACGTGTCCAAGCAGTTGCAGCTGTACTTCAAGATCGACAACCTGGCCGACAAGGACCCGGAACCGGCGCCGCAGACCAATGCCAGCTATGGCATCAACCCGGCGCTGTACGACGTGGTCGGTCGCACGTACCGGGCCGGCCTGCGCTACGGCTTCTGACCGGCCGGCGGCATGCTCGATATCGTCTCGGTATTGCTGGCGGTGGGCCTGCTCACGCTCTTGATCGCGTGGGGCAAGGTCCAGCCGCTGCTGGCCTTCGTGGCAGCGTCGCTGCTGGCGGCGCTGCTGCTGGGGGTGCCGCTGGCGCGCATCCCCGGCGCCATCGAAAAAGGCATCGGCGACCTGCTCGGCTCCCTGGTGGTGATCATCTGCCTGGGCGCGGTGTTCGGCAAACTGATCGCCGACAGCGGCGCCGCGCGCCGCATCGCCACCTGCCTGGTCGATGCGCTGGGGCCGCGCCGCCTGCCGATCGCGCTGACGATCACCGGCTTCGTGGTCGGCATCCCGCTGTACTACAACGTCGGCTTCGTGCTGCTGGTGCCGCTGATCTTCTCGCTCGTCTACAGCTCCGGGCGTCCGGCCGTGGCGCTGGCGATCCCGCTGCTGGCGGGCCTGTCGATCGCGCACGGCTTCCTGCCGCCGCACCCGTCACCGGTGGCGCTGGTGGCCGCGATCCACGCCGACATGGGCACCACGCTGCTGTACGGGATCCTGGTGGCGGTGCCGACGTTGATCATCGCCGGGCCCGTGTTCGCCATGACGCTCACGCGCATTCAGGCCAAACCGGCCGCCATCTTCCAGGAAAGCCAGCAGGCGCCGATTGCGCAGTTGCCCGGCGCGTTCAACAGCTTCGCCACCGCGCTGCTGCCGGTACTGCTGCTGGGCGCGACGACGCTGCTGACGATGGCGCGGCCTGATCTCAATGGTGTGCTGGCGTTCTTTGCCAATCCGCTGGTCGTGATGCTCGTGTCGTACGCGGTGGCGATCGTCTCGCTCGGCCTGGCGCAGGGCCGCTCGTTTGTCACCGTGATGCAGGGCCCGGCCGAAGCGATGCGCGAGATCGCGCCGATCCTCCTGATCATCGCTGGCGCCGGCGCGCTCAAGCAGGTACTGGTCGAATCGGGCGTCAGCGCCGATCTCGGCGCGCTGCTTTCGGGCTTGCCGGTGTCTCCGCTGGTGCTGGGCTGGCTGGTGGCGACCGTGATCCGCATCTGTCTTGGTTCTGCCACCGTGGCCGGCGTGACGGCCGGCGGCATCGTCGCCCCGCTCGTCCAGAGTTCGGGCGTCGACCCGAACCTGATGGTGCTGGCCATCGGCGCCGGAAGCCTGATGTGCAGCCACGTCAACGACTCCGGCTTCTGGATGTTCAAGGAATATTTTGGCCTGTCGCTGCAGGACACGTTCCGCTCTTGGACGCTGATGGAAACGCTCGTCGGTGTCTTCGGCCTGCTGTTCGTCCTGCTGCTGTCCCAACTCTTATCGCTGTGATCCGTTTCAAGGAAACCACCATGATGACAAGGCTGTTCGATCTTCCCCGTGCACTGGCCTTCCTGCTGCTGCTGGCCGCCAGTGTCTCCGCCGGCGCTGCTTCCCTCTCTGCCTACCCCGCCATGCCGGTCGACCCGCGCGCGATCGTCGTGCGCGCCACCGGCGACGGCGTCACCGACGACAGCGCCGCGCTGCAGGCGGCGATCAACAGCGCGGCCAACGGCGGCCAGGGCGGCGTCGTGTTCCTGCCGTCCGGACGCTATCGCGTCACGCGCTCGATCCTGATTCCGCTGGCGGTGCGCGTGTATGGCGTGGGCCCGACGCGCCCCGTGTTCGTGCTGGCGGCGAATACGCCCGGCTTCCAGAAGGGCGTCGCGAACATGGTGATCTTCACCGGCGGCGACCAGTACAGCGTGGGCAAGGTGCCGATGCCGGTGCCCAGCGCCGTGCCGTTCAGTGCTGAAGACGGCAAGGCGGTACGCAACGCGAATTCATCGACCTTCTATTCGGCGCTGTCGAACGTCGACTTCGAGATCAAGGATGGCAACCCGGCCGCTGCCGCCGTGCGCATGCACACGGCGCAGCACTCGAACCTGAGCCACATCGATTTCCATATCGGCTCGGGCCTGGCAGGCGTCTACCAGGTGGGCAACGTGGCCTACAACCTGCGCTTTCACGGCGGACGCTACGGCATCCTGAGCGAGAAGACCTCGCCCGCCTGGCAATTCACGCTGCTCGATTCGACCTTCGACGGCCAGCGCGACGCCGCGATCCGCGAACATGAAGCGAGCCTCACGCTGGTCAATGTCGACATCCGCAATACGCCGGTGGGCGTGGAGATCAACCGCGGTTATGGCGACTGGTTGTGGGGCAAGGACGTGCGCTTCGAGAACGTCAGCCGCGCCGCGCTCATCGTCAGCAACGAGAACAATGTGTACACGCAGGTCGGCATGGAAAACGCCAGCGCGCGCAACGTGCCGACGTTCGTGCGCTTTCGCGACAGTGGCAAGACGCTGGCCGGCAAGGGCCGCGACTACCTGGTGAAAGAATTCAACTACGGCCTGTTCATCAAGCAGATGGGCGAGCCCGGCCAGTTCTCGACCAACTACAAGACGGCGGCGCTGCCGGCCAGTGCGGCGCCAACGCGCGCACTGCGCGCCCTGCCGGCGTCGAACGACTGGGCCAATGTCCTGGACTTCGGCGCGAAGGGCGACGGCAGCACCGACGATACGGCGGCGCTCCAGAAAGCCATCGACAGCAAGCGCACGGTGTACCTGCCGCTGGGCTTTTACGTCGTCAACGACACGATCCGCATGAAGCCGGACACGGTACTCATCGCGCTGCATCCGGGCCTGACGCAACTCGTGATTCCGAATGGCTCGTCGCAGTACCAGGGCATCGGCAGCCCGAAGGCACTGTTAGAGAGCGCACGTGGCGGTGACGGCATCGTCTCGGGCCTGGGCCTGGCCACCGGTGAAGTCAACAACCGCGCCGTGGCGCTGCTGTGGCGTGCGGGCGAACAGTCGCTGGTGGACGATGTGCGGATCCAGGGCGGCCATGGCACGCGCCTGTACGACGGCAGCCGCGCCGACCCGTACAAGAAGGACGCCAAATTCGACACCACCGCGCACTGGGACCGCCAGTATCCGAGCGTCTGGGTGACCGATGGCGGCGGCGGTACGTTCTCGGGCATCTGGTCGCCCAGCGGCTATGCGCAGGCCGGCTTCTACGTCACCAACACCACCACGCCCGGCAAGGTCTACGAGCTCTCGGCCGAGCACCACATCCGCGCCGAGATCGTGCTGGACAAGGTGCAGAACTGGGAATTCCTGGCGCCGCAGACCGAGGAAGAAGTGCGTGACGGCGCCGATGCCGTATCGGTCGAGATCCGCAACTCGAAGAACATCCTGTTCGCGAACTACCATGGCTACCGCGTGACGCGCTCGTACAAGCCGATGCCGGCCGCGATCCTGGTCACCAATTCCAGCGACATTCGCTTTCGCAACGTGCACGTGAACGGCGAGAGCGGCTTTGCCAGCTGCGACGACGCCGGCTGCGCCACCTATCTGCGCGCCAGCAAGTTCGCCTACGAGAACGCGATCCGCGACGTGACCAACAAGCTCGATGTGCGCGAACGCGAGTTCGCCGTGTTTGACTACAGCGGCGCGCAGCGCAAGGCGCCTGCGCCGCTGGGCAAGGTGGCCAAGCTGGAAGGCGGCTTCTATTCGATCGCCGGCGGCGCTGTCGATGCACAGGGCAAGCTGTACTTCGTTGACCGTCACTGGAAGCGCATCTTCAGCTGGACCAAGGATGAAGGCCTGGTCGTGGTGCGCGATGCGCCGCTCGATCCGGTCAACCTGGCGATCGACAACAGCGGCAACCTGATGGTGCTATCGTCCTACGGCCCGCAGGCGAGCGTGTATGCGTTCGATCCGCGCAAGTCCGGCCTGGACATGACGATGATCCAGCCGACGCCGGTGGCGGCGCACAGCATTGCGTCGAATCGTAGCCGCATCGCGGTGCCCGTCAACTTCTGGCAGAACGGCGAATTCAAGGACCAGCTCAATCCCGATACCTACGAATTCACGACGCTGGCCGAGATGTTCGCCCGCGACGTGGCGCTCCCGAAAGCCAACCAATACGTCTCGCCTGACGGCAGCCTCGCGCTGCCGGCCTACCGCGTGCTGCGCCAGGGCGCGGCAGACCACCTGGGCTGGCGCTGGGCCGATTCGCTGCAGACGCACGGTTTCGTCACGGCCCCGGTGGGTGGCCGCGTGGTGTTTACCAACGGCTCGGAAAACCGCACCTTTAGCGGCGTGGTGGGCGCTGGTGGCGGGATCACTGACCTCAAGCTCGTGGCCAACCGCGGCGGCGAAGGCGCGGCAGTCGCGCCGAATGGCGACGTGTACGTGGCCAACGGCCAGGTCTTCATCTACGGCAAGGACGGCAAGCAAAAGGGGCGCATCGACGTACCGGAGCGCCCGCTGCAACTGCTGTTTGGCGGCGCAAACAAACGCACGCTATTCATCCTGACCCACCACGCGCTGTACGCAACGCAGATCAATTAAGGACACCACTATGAGACGCATCACCAGGGCGCTGGGCGCAGCGCTGCTGCTGGCAGCGGCAGCGGACGGCATGGCTGAGGACCAGTTCAAGCTGCTGGTCCTGGCCATGCCCGGCAAATACCACTACGAGTACATCCCGATTGCGCGGGACAGCCTGGAGCGCATGGCCAAGCTGCACGCGTTCGAACTCACCTACACCAACAAGCCGCAGGTGTTCGAGGGCGACCTGACGCAATACGCGGCCGTGATGTTCCTGAACACACCGGGCGAAGAGCTGAACGCGGCGCAGCGCGCGAAGTTCGAGGCGTACATGCGAGGCGGGGGCAACGCGATCGTCGTGCACCGCGCCGCGATCACGCCGCCGAACGACTGGGTCTGGTACGAAAAGATGGTGGGCCGCTCGGTCGGCCCGCACCCGAAGCTGCAGACGGGCGTGGTCACGGTCGTCGACCAGAACTTCCCCGCCACCTTCGGCCTGCCCGCACGCTGGATCTGGAGCGACGAGTTCTACGTCACGACCAATCCGTATCAGGTGAAGATCGACACGGTGCTGAGCGTGGACGAGTCGAGCTACGACACGACGAAGATCTGGCCGGGACAAACAGTCAAGGGCATGGGCAAGGACCACCCAATCGCTTGGCATCACCGGCACGAACAGGGCCGCGTGTTCGTCACCACGCTGGGGCACAACGGCGAGATGTACCGCGATCCGCAGTACCTGAATCATCTGCTGGGCGGGATTTACTGGAGTGCGACGGGGTTGGGGCAGAAGCGCTGATCGGGTGTGCAAACCAATCGCGCGCTTCGTGGCGCAGTAACGGCCGTTGGACGCGTGGATGGCATAGCCATCCACCCTACGCTTCAATGTAGGGTGGACGGCTATGCCGTCCACGCGTTCAAACCAACTTCGCTCAATCGCGTACCACGCACGTCGGCGTGTGCCTGGTCACACCACGCGCGTGCGCTTGCGCAGACGCTTCCACCCCAGCACCAGCCCGGTCGACGTCAACGCAGCGCCCAGCGTGCACAAGGCAATCACGGCCATATCCCACACCGGCCTCCGGCGCAGGAACGCGAAATCCATCTGGTGCATGCCGTTGAAAAGCCAGCGGTTCCAGCGCGTGTTGCGGTCGACGAAACCGGCCACGCGGCCATGCACCGCATCGATATAGAACACCGGTGCATCGGGCAGCGCGAACCGTGTGCGCAGTACCGGGAAGGACGCCTGTCGATGATGGCCATAGTAATAGTCGTCAGCGTCGCCCAGCATCGTCGTCGTCATTGCCACGCCGGGCCGGATGGCTTGCGCGCTGCGCAGCAGCAGCGCTTGCGGCAGCACGCTGGACACGGCGCCATCCTGCGCGCGCAGCAGCGTGCGCACGGTGCGGCCCAGGGCGCTCAGGTACAGCGTGCCTCCCACGCGGCGCCATTCCAGTTCGAGCGTGCCGGGATGCGCGCGCAGCAATGCGCCCGCATCGATTGCCAGGTCATCGCTGGTCAGCGCCCCGCCTGCGAATGCAAGGCGATCCTGCGCGGTCGCGCCCGGGTCGGACGGAAAGCCGAACGGGCCGACCGACAGCCAGCCGCTGAACAGCCAGGTGATGACGAGCACACCGCCGCTCAGGCCCAGCCAGTGGTGCCAGCCCTGCCAGCCTTTGTACGGCGACATGCGCCCGCCCGCATAGCGGCGCTGCACGCGCAGCCGCTGGACGCCCAGCACCATGCCGGTCACGGCCAGCAGCAGTGCGACGCCGGACGTCGACATCACGGCCAGGCGCCATGCTTCGTTCTGCTTGCGCAACGGCGTGACGTAGATCCAGTGGACGACGGCGCCGACCCAGTTCCAGGCGCGCTCGCTGCGTATCGTGTCGCGCACCAATTCGCCGGTGCGGCTCGAGACATACACCACGCTACCAACGTCATCGTCGGCCGTAACGCGCAGCAGCGGCTGGTGCACGCGCACCGCGCCGAACGTCCACTGGTCCACGTCGATGGCTTCGAACGACAGCGAACGCGCATCCGGCGCTGCGCTGCGTGCACTGCTCGACGCTACCTGCTCGTCGACCACGAGCACCGCGCCGTTGTCGGCCCACACCGAGCTCCAGGTGGCGTCATGGCCAAAATGCCAGGCCGGGCGGCCCGCCACCGTGTTCAAGCGCACCGCATCGGGCATGCCCTTCAATGCCGTCTCGCGCCAGGCCGCATCCGCGCTCACCTGGACCCGCGCCGGATCGAGCGGCGCAAGCCACGTGCGGCGCTCCGCCTCGGTCAGCTCGGGATACGGGACATACATCATCACGATGCCCGAGCCAAACCACAGCAGCACCAGCAGGCCGATACCGATCCCAAGCCAGCGATGCCACAGGTGCAGCTGGCGCTTCATCGAAGCCATCGCACGCCCGATCAGTAGCGCCAGTGGACGGTCAGCTCGGCATGCCGCTCGTCACCCAGCAGCGACTGGGTCGGACCGTAGCCGGTGATCGCATACAGGCGGTCGGTCAGGTTGCGCAGGTTGAGCTGCACCTGCACGTTGCGGTTCACGGTCCAGCCGATCGACGCGTCCAGCGTCGTGTACGCCGGCAGCGTTCGCGTATTGGCGTTGCTGATGAAGCGCTCGCCCACGTATCGCACGCCCGCGCTCGTGCGCCAGGCACCGGCGCGGTGCGTCAGCCACAGGTTGGACGACAGCTTCGGCACATCGGCGGGCCGGTTGCCGGCGCGCGAGATGCTGCTTCCCCCTGCGCCCGACTCGAGCAGCGCATCGAATTCGGCCTTCGTGTACGCCAGATTGCCCTCGATCCGCCAGGCCTGCGCCAGGCGCACGCTGGCACTGACTTCCGCACCCTGCGACGTTTGCGACCCGCCCTGCCTGGAGATGGCAGCGTTGTCCGGGTCGCGCGTGATGATGTCATCCTTCTCGATGCGGTACAGCGCCGCGGTCCATTCGGCCGCGCCACCATCCAGCACCCCCTTGACGCCCGCCTCGACCTGGCGCGCGTCGGTGAGCTTGAAGCGGCTATTGGCCAGGTTCATCGACAGGAGGCTCGTCACCGGGTCGCTGCCGGTGCTGAACTGGCCGTACAGTGACGTGGACGGGTCCAGCTTCCAGCTCGCGCCCAGGCGCACGGCGGTCGAGCGCAGCGTCGCGTTGTGGTTGCCGCTTGCAGCACGCAAGTCCTGATAATCGACCCGGTAGCGGTCATGGCGCGCACCGGCCGTGAGCAGCAGGCGCTCGTTCACGCGGTACGCGTCTTCCACGTAGAACGCGTGCGTCAGCGTGTCGGTGGCGAAGTTCGGCACAAAGGCATCGGTCGCGCCGCTGAAACTGCCCGGATTGAAGCCGGTCGGCGCCACGGTCGACGCGCCGCCGTACGGCGCATTGTTCGTGTGCCGGAAGTTGATCGTCGAGACTTCCCAGCCTGCGACGATCTGGTTCGCGCCGTGCTGGTAACGCGCCTCCAGACGGTTTGCGGCCTGCTCCTGGTTGTGGCGGATGCCGATGTAGTCGCTGCGATCGACCACGTTGCGCACCGGGTTGTAAGAATACGATTCGATATTGCGCCAGTCGCGGCGCGCCTTGAAGTACGCCAGCTCATTGCTGATGGCAAGGCCCGGCGCTGCCTGCCAGTCCAGGCGCGCGACGGCCTTGTCGTCGACGTAGCGCAGCACGGCGTCGCCGGCGTTGTAGTTCTCGTCGCGCAGCGCTTTGGCCAGGGCGCCGTTCACCAGCGGCGTGCCAAAGTAGCGCACTGGTTCCTGCTCGGCGTGATCGAGTTGCGCCGACAGCGTCACGCCTGGCGCGAGCGTCGTGGTCATGCTGGTCAGGATCTTGCCGTGGCGCGCTTCGCCGCGTTCGATGAAGCCGTCGCTGCGGCCGGCATAGGCATCGATGCGAAACGCGCCCTGCTCGCCCAGTGCGCCGGTGGCGCCCACGCCGGCGCGCAGCGCCTGGCCACCGCCAACGCCGCCCATCACTTCAAGCGACGCTTCACGGCGCGGCGCCTTGCGCACGGCATTGATGATGGCGCCGGTCGTGCCGCTGCCATGGACCACCGAGCCCGGGCCACGCAGCACCTCGATGGTCTCGTAACCCCATGGATCGGCGGGATAGGTGGCCGTGCCGGAACCGACCAGCAGGCGCTGGCCGTTTTCCAGCAGCGCGACCGAGTTGTTGCCATTGAAACCGCGCGCCGAATAGCTGATGCCACTACCGGGCGAGCTGCTGTCGGTCAGGCCGGTAGTGCGCGTCACGGCGTCCTTGACCGACAGGTCGCCGCGCGCCGCGATCGTCGCGGCGTTGAGGGTCTCGGCGCTGGCCGCCAGGTCGAGCGTGCTGATGTCCAGGCGGCTGCCGGTGCTGTTGGCGCGGTCGAGCGCCAGGCCGTCGTCACCCGCGCCGGCGTGGATGGTGACGGTGGGGACGGCCTGGGCGAAGGCGCCGGTGGCGCACAGCAGGCCGATGGTGGCCGGCAGCGCGCGTAACAAGGTTGGGTTCATCATTTGCTTTATTTTTTTGCCGGGGTTGCCGTGGGCTCGATCAGCACCAGCTTGCCGGTCTTGGGATCGCGATAGACTTCGCCGACGCGGTCATAACCGCTGCCGTCTTGCGTCACGCCGCTGGCGGGGCGCTCGATCTGGCGGCCCTTCTCGACCGGTTGCGGCGGTTTGATGGCGCCTTGCGAGCCGGCGATTGCCGCGATCAGGCCACAGGCAAAGACCAGCATCACGTCGACGAGGTTGACCAGGCTCGCGCGCGGGTCTTCGTCGCTCTGGTCGAAGCGCGCGTCGAGGTGACGGTACAGGCGCAGACGGCCACGTGCCGGGGCGCTCATGCCAGCGGCTCCATCGCGTCCAGCGTCTCTTCGTACCAGCGGCGGCGCAGCTTGCCGATCACCAGACCGGCAATGCCGGCAACGAGGCCCAGCACGGTCGCGTCGAAAGCAACCGTCACGGCGCTGGCCAGCTTGGCGGGATCGCCTTCACCCAGCGCGGCCAGGCCAGGCCCGAGCGGAATGATGGTGGCCATCAGGCCGAGCATCGGCGGGATGCGCGCCAGCAGGTCGGCGCGCTCCAGGCGGTGCCGGGCAAGCTTCTGCACGTGTTCGACGTTGCCGGATGCGCGCAGCCGGGCCAGCCCGTGAAATCGCTCGCCGACGGCGATGCCGGATTCGACCAGCGCAATGGCGCAGCCGGCCAGCAGCGCCACCAGCGAAGGCGTGAGCAGCCAGCTGACGGCGTCGTGCAGCCAGGCATAGGACAAGTGATCGATCATGGAGTACTCCTTACAGGTTGAGGGATGCTGCGGCCGCGCCACAGGCCGAGCGCAAACAGGGCGAAGCAGGCGGCGAGGATGACCAGGACCTGCACGATGCGCAGGCCAGGGAGCGGCGCGGGTTCGGGTTGTTGGTTGAGTTCATACACGCGCATCGCTGGCGGAGCCGCCGGTGCGGGCGCAGATGGCGCCTGTCCCTGCTGCGCGTCGGCGCGTGGTGGCGCCTGCAGGGCCGACGCCGCTGCCGGCGCGCCGGCCGGCACCGCGGCCGCAAGCGCCGGCAGCATCTCGCCGCGTGCCTTTGCCAGCGTCACGCCAAGCTGCTGCGCGTCGCCACGATCGAGTTGCGGCGCCAGCCAGCCCCACATCGGGTGATCCGGCGACGTGTGGCCGCTACCCGGCAAGCCGTTGGCGGCGACCAGGCGCGCCAGCTCGCCGCCCATCGTGCGGATCGTTTCCGGGTCAGTCTTCCAGAAGCCTTTTTCGGCGGCCACCATGAACACGGCCAGCATGTGCGCCTTGACGTGCGCGTTGTGGCGCTGGCCCAGGAACTCGGGCAGGCCGAGCTTGTGCGCATCGTCGAAGTAGACCGCCTTGACCTCGTCCCAGGCCCAGTTCTTCACGAGATCCGGGCGCGTGACCTGCCAGCCCCACAGGTTCTCGATGAATTCCTGGCCCATCGTGCGTGCGCCCGAGTAGCCGTTGTCCATCAATGGGCGCAGCCACGCAGGGTTCAAAAAGCGCCCGCGCAATTCGCCCAGCAGCGCGGTGGCCAGCGGCTCGACGTCGGCCTGGCCCGGCCGCCCGTGCTGCAGGATCAGCGCGTCCGGCACGCGGCCGGTGCGCGTCTCGACGGCCAGCGACAGGCCGCCCAGATAGTCGAAGGCGTCGTTGTTGTCGAGCAGGCCGTACAGATTGCTCGCGCGGCCGTGGTAGGTGCGGTGGATGCCGTCCAGCGCCACGTCGAACGCGCGATGCTGCGCGTCGCCGTCGGCATCCAGGCCGTACGCATGGCCCATGCGATTGCGGTAGGCGCGGCCGATTTCCTCACGCTCGCGCCAGGCGCCCGAGCGTTCGGTCAGGCGGTTCACGCCCGTGCCATAAGCACCCGGCGCATCGCCGAACACGCGCAGCGCAGCGCCCTGCCCTGCTTCGATGGTCGATGCCCCGCCCGCGACCAGCGCGCGCTGGCGCACCAGCCATTCGCGCGCGACCCGGTTGTCCTGCACGGCTTCATTGCCCCAGGCGGCGCCCTGGAGCGGCGCCAGCGCCGCTTGCAGCGCCTCGCGCAGGGCCGGGTCCTGCCGCGCCATCGATTCGGCGGACGCCGCCAGCGCCAGCCGGCCGGCGCGGTCAATCAGGCGGATCAGATTCGGATACAGGTCGCGGAAGAGGCCAGACGTGGTCACCAGCGCATCGCGCCGCACGGCGCCCGGCACCAGGCGCACATCGGTGACGATGCCGCGCGCATTCCAGACCGGCTCGGCGCCCATCATGGCCAGTGCGAAGCCGACCATCACGCCCTCGTCACGCACCGCGTCCGACGCCCACAGGATGATGCCTTCGCTGCCTTGCTCCCGCGCGGCGTCGCCCTTGCTGCGCGCCATCGCCTTGGCCGCCATCTTTTGCGCCAGCCCGAAACCCAGGCGCGTCGGCAGGATGTCGCCATCGACCGCGTGGAAGTTGCGGCCGGTCGGCAACGCCTCGGGTGAACGCAGCGGATCGTTGCCCTTGCCCGGCTCGATATAGCGGCCATCCAGGCCCGCGAGCAGGCCGACCATCTCGCGCCGCGGCGAGTCGCGCAGCTTGTCGGCGATGGAGGGATCATCGATGCCGCTCTTGGTCATCGAATCGAGCATCAGGTCGAGCGACTTCTGATCCCACGGCCGGCCAAACACGTGCAGGCCAAACGGCATGAACTTCTCTTGCAGCTTGGTCAGGTAGTGGCCAACCTCGTGCGCCAATAAATCGTCATCGGCGGCATCGAAGCCGATGCCCCGCACTTCGAGCACGTCGGACATCGACGCTTCGAGTTCGGCGCGCAGGTTCAGCGCCACGACGCGCTCGCGCATCAGTTGCGCGGCCTGCGTCTTGAGCGACTCGGACGACGCGGCTTCGAAGCTCTCGACGATCTGGCGCAGCGACAGCAGCTCGTCGTACAGCGGCGTCGTCGCCAGCGGGGGCGTCAGGTGGTCGACGATGATCGCCAGGCCGCGGCGCTTGGCCTGCGTGCCCTCGCCCACGCCGTCAACGATGTACGGGTAGATGCCTGGCAGGTCGCCTGCGATCAGGCTGGGATAATCGTCGCTCGACAACCCAACCGCTTTACCGGGCAGGAATTCAAAGGTCGAGTGGCGCCCCACGTGCACGACAGCATCGGCCTTGAAGCGGTCGCGGATCCAGTGGTAGAAGGCCAGGTACTGGTGCGGCGGCGTGATGCTGGTATTCGCATGCAGCAGTTCTTCATCGACTTCCCAGCCGCGCGGCGGCTGCGGGCCGATGAACACATTGCCGAACGTAAGGCCCGGCACCAGCAGCTTGCCGCTGTCGACCATCACCTTGCCCGGCGCCGGGCCCCAGCCGCGCATGCCTTCGATGCCGTAGCCGATCAGGCGCCGATACAGTGGTGCGAGCGCCTTGCACGGACTGGGCTTGCTGTCATCGAGGCAGGCGCGGTAGCCGTCTTCGAGCGCATGCAGGTCGCGCGTGGCCTGCACGCGCTGCGGATGGTCGACGCCTTCGACCAGGTGCAGCAATTCCTTGATGATCGTCTCGGCCTGCTTGCGGCCCGGTGCGCGCTCGCCCTGCACTTCGGCGACCAGCACGTCGGCATGCAGGCGGCCCAGCATGCCGTCCTTCATTTCGCCCTGCACCCGCGGTGCAAGCGTGGCGAACCAGCGCGCATAGTCGGCGGCGCTGACGCTATTGACGGTGGCGCTCATCTCGCGCAGCGCGGCGCGGTCTTCGGGCAGGTTCACGCCGTGCGCCATGATCATGTCGAGCAGCGCTTCGGGCGTGGCGGGCAGATCGCCGACCGTGTAGCCGGCAGCTTTGAGCGCATGCAGCATGTCGAACAGCGACGCTGGCACGTTCAGGTTGTCGGCGCCGATGTTCTGGCGGCCCGGCGGGTGGTTGTAATAGACCATCGCGACGCGCTTGTCGGCGTTGCGCTTGGCGCGCAGCGCCAGCCAGCGGCTCACGCGCGCCGTCATGCGATCGACTTCGGCCGGCAGCAGCACCGGCGGGCGGTTCTCGATGCCGGTCAGGCGGTCGCGCTGCGACTGGCCCAGCGCCGCCACCACCATCGGCTGGCCGATGCCCTGCAGCTCGGGCAGCGCGACGCGGTACTGGACCGAATCCGGCGGCAGGCCATCGGGCGAAAGCTGCCACTGAATGGCGGTGCGGTCCGACAGGCGGATCGCCTTGAACACGGGGATATCGAGGCGTTTGAAGGCTTCGCTGACGACTTCGCGGCCTTCGGCGGCGCCGACGACGAAGTCCTGCAGCACCACCAGCGCCGCCGGCTTCGCTGGCGCGATCAGCTCCGGCAGGCGCACCAGCGCTTCGCGCGAGGCGCCGCCCCAGCGCGTGAGCAGCTGCACGCAGGCCTGGCCCTGTTCTTCGATGCGGCGGCACAGGGCCGCCGGCACCATGCCATCCATGTTCGCCAGGTCGAGCACGACGACGGTCGGGCGGTCCTTCAGACCCAGCTTGGCGGCGTTGCCCCATGCGGCAGCATCCTGCAGCTCGTTCTGGCCGACGCGCAGGCGCAGCGTTGGCTCGGGCAGCGGAGCGCCCAGTGCTGTCGATGGATGCAGCAGGTGGGCGATGAGGGCCGTGGTGTTGTCCACGCCGCCCGCTTGCCAGACGCGCCGCGCCGCGAGCCAGTGGCGGGCGGCGGGATTCGCTTCTGCCGCCTGCAACGCGGCAGGCGCCGGCGCTTCGGCAGCCAGTTCGCGCAGCAGCTCGGGCGCGAAGCCGGCCAGGCTACCGTGCGCGGCGCGCGTCATCAGGTTCAGGCTTGCTTCGCCATTGAAGGCCAGCACCGCGGTGCCTGGCTTGGCGTGGCGCGCCAGCGCATCCTTCATGCGGCGCGCCGGATCGCCGAACAGCGACACCGCCAGCACCGTGTCGGCGCCCGCGATCCACTGGCCCACCTCGCGTTCACTGGCGGCCATCAGCTGGGCCGGCGTGCGCAACTGAATCCGGTCGCGCGGGTGGCTGGCCAGGTGGCGGTGGGCGGCCTCGATCGCACCTGGCGCGGCGCGCTCGGTGACCACGGCGAACATGGTGGCGGCGTGGCTGTGGGCGCAGGCAAGCAGGGACGCGAGCAGAAGCACCAGCGCAGTACAGGCGCGGGGGAGCGAAGCAGTGTTCATGTGAACGTCGACCTTTCAGCTGCGCGCCAGGGCGCGCATGACAATGGGCAGACGTCTTCCTTCCACGCTGGGCGCAGCAAGCCATGCGCACACGCGCACGAACGCTGACGCGACCGCAGTGGCAACACAAAAGGAACGACGAACTACCAACAGGCACGCCCACACCCCGGGACGTACGCAATGCATCGTGAAGGCCGGTCTTCTGGCTTGCCGTCATCCTTCCCGGGTCCTGCCTTCCCGTGCACGGGGCACAGTGGCGTTCGACGAGGGTCGTCAGGCATACAGCAGCGGGGGCTGCGCCGGACTGGCGTGCGATGGATTCGCACACGTCACCGGCTTCCCGTTTCACCTTCCTGCAGACGAGCAGGACGGCACCATTCACTTGATTGGGCGCGATTCTACAGCCAGGGTGCGCCACTGTCACCGCATTCTTTGGCTTCTAGGGAAGCACTGATTAATTCATGGAGGCGGACTTGGCACGGAAAATAGCCACCCTGCGGCGTTGCAAATTCTCGCAATAGCTCGCTATTGCTGCGATTTGCGCCTTGCATGGCGGCTTTTTCCGCAGCCAATTCCATCCCCCAGAATAAATCAGTGCTTCCCTAGCCTAGAATGGCGGTATTGTCCGGCCAGGCCGGCACCCACTACTTCTTCGCGACCGTTCACATGATCACACGACAAGACTGCCTGGCCCTCGACGCGGCCGATCCGCTGGCTCCCCAGCGCAATGCCTTTGCGCTGCCGGACGGCGTGATTTACCTCGATGGCAATTCGCTCGGCGCCCGCCCCCGCGCGGCCCTGCAACGCGCGCAGGACGTGATCGCCGCCGAATGGGGCAATGACCTGATCCGCAGCTGGAACACGGCCGGCTGGTACGACCTGCCGCAGCGCCTGGGTACCCTGATCGCGCCGCTGATCGGCGCCGCGGCCGATGAAGTGGTGGTCACCGATTCGACCTCGGTGAACCTGTTCAAGGCGCTGGCTGCGTCGCTCAAGATGCAGGCCGACGCACCGGCGCACGCGGCCCGCCGCATCATCCTCACGGAGCGCGACAACTTCCCGAGCGATATCTACATGGCCGAAGGCCTGATCGGCTGGCTCGAGCGCGGCTACGAGTTGCGCCTGCTCGACAGCTGGGCCGACCTGCCGGCCGCCCTCGAAGGCGACGCCGGTGCCCAGGTGGCAGTCGTGATGCTCACGCACGTGAACTACCGCACCGGGCGCATGCTCGACATGAAGACGATCACGGCGCAGATCCACGCCGCCGGCGCGCTGGCGATCTGGGACCTGGCCCATTCGGCTGGCGCAGTGGAGGTTGACCTGAATGGCGCGCAAGCCGACTTCGCGGTGGGCTGCACCTACAAGTTCCTCAACGGCGGACCGGGCGCGCCGGCATTCATCTGGGTGCCGCAGCGCCATCATGCGCAGTTCACGCAGCCGCTCACCGGTTGGTGGGCGCACCGCCAGCCGTTCGCGATGCAGCCGGCGTTCGCGCCGGTGGCCGGCATCAAGCGCGCGATGTGCGGCACGCAGCCAGTGGTGGCGCTGGCGCTGATCGAATGCGGGCTGGCCGTGTTCCAGGATGTGACGATGGCGGCGCTGCGCAAGAAGTCGCTGGCGCTGTCGGACCTTTTCCTGGCGCTGCTCGAACAGGAGTGCGCTGCGCATCCGCTGGAGCTGATCACGCCGCGCAATCACGCGGACCGTGGCAGCCAGGTGAGCGTCACGCATCCGCACGGTTACGCGGTGATGCAGGCCCTGATCGCGCGCGGCGTGATCGGCGACTACCGCGAGCCGCAGGTGATGCGCTTTGGCTTCACGCCGCTGTACACGGGGTATGACGATGTGTGGCAGGCGGTGATGGTGCTCAAGGATATCCTGGACCGCAGCGACTATCAGGTCGATGCCAAGCGCACTGCGGTGACCTGAGCGATTTTCGAGCGATTCTCAAGAGAGGCCACAATGCCCTGCCCTGTTACCCCTGATTCGTCCGCCAGCAATGCCGATTTGAGTGGCTGCCCTGTCGCGCAGCCCGGCTACCACGGCGCCAAGCTCGATTTCAGCAAGGACATGAGCTACGGCGACTACCTGTCGCTCGACACGATCCTCAACGCCCAGCACCCGCTGTCGCCCGAGCACAACGAGCTGCTGTTCATTGTCCAGCACCAGACCAGCGAACTGTGGATGAAGCTGATGCTGCACGAGCTGCACGGTGCGCGCGACAACATCGCGCGGGGCCAGCTGCCAGCGGCGATGAAGATGCTGGCGCGCGTGGCCGCGATCATGAACCAGCTCGTGCATGCATGGGATGTGCTGGCGACGATGACGCCGCCCGAGTACACGGCGATCCGCCCATACCTGGGCGCGTCGTCAGGGTTTCAGTCGCACCAGTATCGCGAGATCGAATTCATTTTGGGGAACAAGAACGTCACGCATTTGCAGGTGCATCAGCACAAGCCTGACGCGCACGCGGCGCTGCAGGGCGTGCTCGATAAACCGTCGCTGTATGACGAAGCGATCATGGTGATGGCGCGCAGTGGATTGGCCGTGGATGCGGCGCGGCTTGCCGGGCCTTGGCATCAGGCGACGCAGTCGGATCCGTCGGTGAAGGCGGCGTGGATGGTTGTGTATCGCGATACTGACCAGTACTGGCCGCTGTATGAGCTGGGTGAAAAGCTGGTGGATATCGAGACGGCGTTTCGGCTGTGGCGCTTCCGGCATGTGACGACGGTGCAGCGCGTGATCGGTTTTAAAACCGGCACCGGCGGCACGGACGGCGTGGGGTATCTGCGCAAGATGCTCGATGTCGTGCTGTTCCCGGAGTTGTTCGAGTTGCGTACCGAGCTGTAATCACATCACACAAGGACCGCCTGCCATGATTTCCCATCTCGACCACCTGGTGCTGACCTGCACTAATCTCGATGCGACGAAGGATTTCTATACGAAGGTTATGGGCATGGGGCTGGAAAACTTCGGCGCGGGGCGGATCGCCTTCACCTTCGGCAACCAGAAGATCAACCTGCACCAGCGCGGCGCCGAGTTCGAGCCGAAGGCGCATCTGCCGGTGCCGGGGGCGCTGGATCTGTGCTTCATTGCGGCGGTGCCGCTTGATGCCGTCATTGCGCATCTGGGCAGCTGCGACTGGCCCATTGTCGAAGGGCCGGTTGAGCGGACTGGGGCGACCGGCAAGATCCGCTCGGTGTATGTGCGCGATCCGGATCTGAATCTGATCGAGATTTCAGAGATGATGAGCTGACTGCGCAGTGCTTGCTGCAAGTCGTTGAGATGTCGTGTTAATTCGGTCGGACATGAATACCTCCAGGACCGGACCAAACATATCCTTGATCTCATTGAAACTGCTTTGTATTTTTTTGAGTAGCGCATCCATATACTGCTCTGCATCGATTCTCGACTTGAAACCAAACCGCGCATAGTCAGTAAGCATCGCCTCCCGATCGATATCACGACGACCGGTGCTCACTTGCATCACCAACAATTTTGGCGTTTCTTCTGGATTAGGCACGACATCGAACGCAGGTGCCAATCTCCATCGATTCTCTGTCGCATCAAAAATCACGGCATGATTCCTGGGGTGGTCATCATCGTTACCTACCACGGCATTAAAGATCATCCGCCCAAACAATTCCACCAAATCATCCTTGGGTGCGCCGATTCGCCGAAGCTCTTCAGCCAACCGCGGATAACTGGACCCTTTACTGTCTTCATCGGTTGTAAACGGATATTGGATCTGAAGCAGCGACGCCGCGCTGACAGCCATGATTCGCTTCTGACCATTCCGGTCAAACCGCAGAACGCGCACGACGCTGGCGCCTCCAATTAACGCATGATGCCGGGTATCAGCGAAACGCAAGCCAGTCGCCCTCCCCAACTGCTGAGTTCCGTGTTCCAGCAAGGCCAGATCGACGGTGTCAGTAGAAAGGCCCGGCTTCACAAGCCAAAACGTGTCGTCATCCTGAACAGTAGCCTTGGGTCTGGCGCCCCCCAAGCTTGGCGTGGCAAAGAGATGCTTCCTCAACTGTGCATTCACGGCAGGTCTGCGCTCTGAGATCGCAAGGAGCTCTTGAACAAGATCGTCGAGTTTATGTAGTTTGGGGCTCGCAAGGTGCGCCACATTTGGCTTTGGCGTAGAACCAATTGCTAATGCACCCCATCGATCACCGTTACCAGCCAATCTCAGGTAGTCAATCGACAAGGTGTCTTGAGGAAGATCGTGTTTCAGTCGAAGAAGTAGTTGGCCCCAAGAGTCTGGACTGGCATCGCGCAACACATCGTGTAACCCGTCATAACGACGAGCGATGTGTTCGATGGCCACCAAAAAAGGAAGATTGACTGGGTCAATTGCCCACGTCAGGCCCAGTTCTGCATAGGATGGTGCGTATCGATAAAGCCCTACCCGACGCTCTGAGTCACGTTGATATCGCCCGACAACCACCCACTCGGCAGTGTCTGGGCGTTGCAAGTACACGTAAAGAGGAGGCCGCACCCGGTTAAAAGTAGTCATTGTCGTCGACATCTGGTCTAGCTCTCTTGTCCCAGTGATCCATCTGCCACAACGTTATGTCGAGCTCCGGCACGGCGAAGGCCAGCACACCCAATATGTTAAGCGCAGCTAGATACAGGGCTGCATTCACGTTCCCCTCGCCGTGCTCCATCCTGACCAAGGTAGGACGGGAGATGTCGAGACGTTCACAAAGGTCGTGGGCTGTAATGTTCTGTAAAACCCGCTGTTTTCGGATGCATTTGCCCCAAATTTTGAGGCGCTCTGCTACGAGGGTTGGTATCTCAGAAGTAGGTCGGGCACGCTTAGCCATATCTTTCTCTACTCATAATTTTTACATTAAACATATTAATGTAAAAATTATGATTTTTACTGAACCGTAGAAAAAATGAACGGAAATCGTTACATGGACGATTCAAGATTCTTACGTCCAAGGTGTATACACGGACAAGCGTTATGGCCTGTCAGAGGAAACGCGCCAGGTCATGGATTCCGTTAGTCCTCTACAAAAAAAACCCACTCTCAAAGAGAAAGTGGGTTTTTGTTTTCGTTCCCTGAAACTTCTATATCAGAACGGAATGTCGTCATCCATATCCGAGAAGTTCGGTGCCGGTTTCGGCTGCGGACGTGCTGCCGGTGCCGGTGGCGCCTGGCGTGGTGCTTGCTGGCGTGGCTGCTGTGGCGCCGAGTAGTCGTCGTCCATGCCGCCACCGCCCATACCGCCACCCATGCCGCCGCCGTCGCCGCCCATGCCTTGGCGACCGCCCAGCATTTGCATGTTTTCAGCGATGACGTCGGTTGCGTAGCGCTCGATGCCGTCCTTGTCGGTGTACTTGCGGGTCTGCAGACGGCCTTCGACGTAGACCGACGAGCCTTTTTTCAGGTATTGCGCGACGATCTCGGCCAGGCGGCCGAAGAACGAAATACGGTGCCACTCGGTCAGCTCTTTTTGCTCGCCGGTGTTGCGGTCTTTGGATTTGTACGAGGTGGCGACCGCGATGTTCGCGATGGCGTCGCCGCTCGGCATGTAGCGCACTTCCGGATCGCGGCCGAGGTTGCCAACGATGATGACCTTGTTAACTGATGCCATTTGATTACTCCTGCTGGGTATGATCAGCCCTGACTCTGCATGGTTCTAGGCGTCAGGGAACGTGGTAGTACAGCTCACTATTATGAGGCCGGCGCCCGGATTTGCCACAACAATTTGTTGAAATCCATCAGCCGTAACGCAGCGTCATCCCGTCGATTTTGTTGTCAATCCGACCTCATCCATAGCTCGGCAGGGAATTTATTTTGCGAATCTGAACGCTTTGTCATTGAACCGTTCAGAGGGCGACCCACATACGGCGGACATGTTGTTGTCCAGGCCATCGCGCCACCCGGATGCGCTTGCCGATCCGGCAATGCGCACATTAGAACCACTGGACAAATATACAGCCGTAACAAAAACCAGCTACACTAACGGGTTCTCCCCGATTGGCCCGCTGACCCGGTCGCTTAGCGTTCGCGGCTCCGCCACGGTGGCCCACATAAACTAATAGAAAGTCTGCCCAACTTAATGGAAGAAATTCGCATTCGTGGTGCCCGCACGCACAATCTGAAGAACATCAACCTCGACCTGCCGCGCAACAAGCTGATCGTGATCACGGGTTTGTCGGGCTCCGGCAAGTCGTCGCTCGCTTTCGATACCTTGTACGCCGAAGGCCAGCGCCGCTACGTCGAGTCGCTGTCGGCCTACGCACGCCAGTTCCTGCAGCTGATGGAAAAGCCCGATGTCGACCTGATCGAGGGCCTGTCCCCGGCGATTTCGATCGAGCAGAAGGCGACCTCGCACAATCCGCGCTCGACCGTCGGCACCGTCACCGAAATCCACGATTACCTGCGCCTGCTGTACGCGCGCGTCGGCACGCCATATTGCCCGCAGCACCCGCACCATCCGCTGGCCGCGCAGACCGTGTCGCAGATGGTCGACTCGGTGCTGGCCATGCCGGAAGGCACCAAGCTGATGATCCTGGCGCCGGTCGTGGCCGGCCGCAAGGGTGAGCATGGTGACCTGTTCCTGGCGATGCAGGCCCAGGGCTTCGTGCGGTTCCGTATCGCCAGCGGCGTGGCCGCGGCCAAGATCTACGAGATCGACGAGCTGCCCAAGCTGAAAAAGACCGAGAAGCACACGATCGACGTCGTGATTGACCGCATCAAGGTCAATCCGGACATCAAGCAGCGCCTGGCTGAGAGTTTCGAGACCGCACTGCGCCTGGCCGATGGCCGCGCGGTCGCGTACGAAATGGACACCGAAAACATGACGGTGTTCTCGAACAAGTTCGCCTGTAATGTCTGCGGCTACTCATTGCAAGAGCTGGAACCGCGCCTGTTCTCGTTCAATAATCCAATGGGCGCCTGCCAGGAATGCGATGGCCTGGGCCACATCGAATTCTTCGATCCGAAACGGGTCGTGGCCTTCCCGCACCTGTCGCTGGCGTCCGGCGCCGTGAAGGGCTGGGATCGCCGCAACCAGTTCTACTTCCAGATGCTGCAAAACCTGGCGTCGCACTACGACTTCGACCTCGACATACCGTTCGACAAATTGCCGGCGGCATCGCAGGATGCCGTGCTGTTCGGGTCGGGCAAGACAGCGATCCCGTTCAGCTATGTGAACGAACGCGGCCGCACCGTGATTCGCGAACACACGTTCGAAGGCGTCGTCAACAACCTGCAGCGCCGCTATCGCGAAACCGATTCGATGGCGGTCAAAGAAGAACTGGCGAAGTTCATCAACGAGAAGAAGTGCCCGTCATGCGAAGGCGCGCGTCTGCGCACCGAAGCGCGGTACGTGAAAATTGGCCAGGGTGCCCAGCAGCGCGCGATCTATGAAGTGTCCGATAAACCGCTGCGCGATACGCTCGAGTTCTTCGAAACGCTGGAACTGACCGGCGCCAAGAAGGACATCGCCGAGCGCGTGATCAAGGAGATCATTTCGCGCCTCAAGTTCCTGAACAACGTGGGTCTGGATTACCTGTCGCTCGACCGCAGTGCGGACACCTTGTCCGGCGGCGAAGCGCAGCGTATCCGCCTGGCGTCGCAGATCGGCTCGGGCCTGACGGGCGTCATGTACGTGCTCGACGAGCCGTCGATCGGCCTGCACCAGCGCGACAACGATCGCCTGATCGCGACGCTGAAACACCTGCGCGACATCGGTAACAGCGTGCTGGTGGTCGAGCACGACGAAGACGCGATCCGCACCGCCGACTACATCGTCGACATGGGACCGGGCGCGGGCGTGCACGGCGGGCAGATCATCGCCGAAGGTACGCTCGAGCAGATCATGAAGAACGAGCACTCGGTCACGGCCCAGTACCTCGACGGTCGGCGCCGGATCGAAGTACCGAAGAAGCGCACCAAGGCCGACCCGGCGCGCCAGCTGGTGATCACGGGCGCCAAGGGCAATAACCTGAAGGATGTGACCCTGACGCTGCCGGTGGGCTTGATGACCTGCATTTCGGGTGTCTCGGGTTCGGGCAAGTCGACCTTGATCAACGACACGCTGTACCCGGCACTGTCGCGTCACCTGTACGGTTCGCAGACCGAGCCGGCCGAGCATACGTCGATCCACGGCCTGGAGCACTTCGACAAGGTGATCTCGGTCGACCAGGCGCCGATCGGCCGCACGCCGCGCTCGAATCCGGCGACGTACACGGGCTTGTTCACACCGATCCGCGACCTGTTCTCGACGGTGCCGACGGCCAAGGAACGCGGCTACAGCGCTGGCCGCTTCTCGTTCAACGTCAAGGGCGGGCGCTGCGAAGCGTGCCAGGGCGATGGCGTGATCAAGGTCGAGATGCACTTCCTGCCGGACGTGTATGTGCCGTGCGATGTCTGCCACGGCAAGCGCTACAACCGCGAAACGCTGGAAGTCAATTACAAGGGCAAGAACATCACCGAGGTGCTGGAACTGACTGTCGAGGATGCGCACGAGTTCTTCAAGCCGGTGCCAGTGATTGCGCGCAAGCTGCAAACGCTGCTGGACGTGGGCCTCGGGTACATCAAGCTGGGGCAAAGTGCGACGACCTTGTCGGGCGGCGAAGCGCAGCGCGTCAAGCTCTCGCTCGAGCTGTCCAAGCGCGACACGGGCCGCACCCTGTATATCCTGGATGAACCGACGACCGGCCTGCACTTTGCCGACATCGACCTGCTGCTGAAGGTGATCCACCGCCTGCGCGACCAGGGTAATACGCTGGCAATCATCGAGCACAACCTGGACGTCATCAAGACGGCGGACTGGGTGGTCGACCTGGGGCCGGAAGGCGGCGCCGGCGGCGGCGTCATCGTGGCGACGGGCACGCCGGAAGACGTGGCCAAGAACAAGGGCAGCGCCACTGGCAAGTATCTGAAGCCGTTGTTGAAGGCGCCAGCGAAGGCGTAATACGCCGCTTCAGGCAGCACAATAGAACAGGGGCAACGCCAGCGGCGTTGCCCCTGTTTTTTATGTTTTCACCGTCACGAAGACGGTGCCTCCTCCCATCAGTCGTAGGGTGGACGGGTTTCCCGTCCACGCGGTGATGGTTGGCCGAAAGATCATCCGGCAAGATCACGGCACCGTTAGCGATCATGATTGGCAACGAGATCGTCCGGCGCGATTGCAGCACTGCGGACGATCACCGCGTGGACGGCCGAGCCGTCCACCCTACGCCAACAGGCCACATCAGGGCAGCGCCAACAGGCCGCAAATGAATCAGGGGCAGCACCGACAGGCCCAAAAATGAATCAGGGGCAGCGCCACCGGCGCTGCCCCTGTTCTTTTTTTATATTTTCACCGTCGCGAAGACGGCGCCTCCCCCACCAGGCAGCTTACGCTCAAGCAGCCAGTTGTTTCTCCAGCCGGTCACGCGTGGCCACCAGCTCTTGTGGCAGGTGGTAGGCCAGCTTCTCGAACAGCTCGGTATGCAGTTTCAGTTCTTCACGCCAGGCGTCCTTGTCGATCGACGTGATCTGCGCGAATTGCTGCTCGCTGAAGTCCACACCTTCCCAGTTCAGGTCGGCGTAGTTCGGCGTGGTGCCAAACAGGTGCTCGGTGCCGCCGGTGGCACCGGCAGTGCGGTCCAGTATCCACTTCAGCACGCGCATATTATCACCGTAACCTGGCCACACGAAGTTACCCTGCGCATCGGTGCGGAACCAGTTGACGCAGAAAATCTTCGGCAATGCCGCCGGATCAATTGCTTCGACCTTCTTGCCCAGATCGAGCCAGTGCTGGAAGTAGTCGCTCATGTTGTAGCCGATGAATGGCAGCATCGCGAATGGATCGCGGCGCACGACGCCCATCTGGCCGGCGGCGGCGGCGGTGGTTTCGGAACCCATCGCGGCGGCCATGTAGACGCCTTCCACCCAGTCGCGTGCTTCGGTCACCAGCGGCACGGTCGTCGAGCGACGGCCACCGAAGATGAACGACGAGATCGGCACGCCGGCAGGATCGTCCCAGGCCGCATCGATCACCGGATTTTGCGTAGCAGCGACCGTGAAGCGCGCGTTCGGATGCGCAGCCTTGGTGCCCGATGCCGGCGTCCAGTCCTTGCCCTGCCAGTCGATCAGGTGGGCCGGTGCTTCCTTGGTCATGCCTTCCCACCAGACGTCGCCATCGTCGGTCAGCGCGACATTGGTGAAGATGACGTTTTCACGCAGCGAAGCCATGCAGTTCGGGTTGGTCTTGTCGTTGGTGCCCGGGGCCACGCCGAAGTAGCCGGCTTCCGGGTTGATCGCGACCAGCTTGCCATCGGCGCCCGGCTTGATCCAGGCGATGTCGTCACCGATCGTCGTGACTTTCCAGCCGTTGAATGCCTGTGGCGGGATCAGCATTGCGAAATTGGTCTTGCCGCAGGCCGACGGGAACGCGGCGGCGATGTATTTCTTGTCGCCTTGTGGCGATTCGACGCCCAGGATCAGCATGTGTTCGGCCAGCCAGCCGGTACCGCCCTGCTGCGCTTCTTGATAGCCCATGTTCGAGGCGATGCGCAGCGCGAAGCACTTCTTGCCCAGCAGCGCATTGCCGCCGTAGCCAGAACCGAACGACCAGATTTCGCGGGTGTCTGGGTAGTGAACGATGTACTTGGTGGCATTGCATGGCCATGCGACATCGGCCTGGCCATCGACCAGCGGCATGCCGACCGAGTGCACGCACGGCACGAAGTCGCCGTCCTGGCCCAGCACGTCGTACACGGCGCGGCCCATGCGCGTCATGATGCGCATATTGACGGCGACGTATGGCGAGTCGGACAGTTCGACGCCGATATGGGCGATCGGCGAACCGAGCGGGCCCATCGAGAACGGCACGACGTACAGCGTGCGGCCGGTCATGCAACCGTCGAACAGGCCGTGCAGCGTCTGGCGCATTTCGGCCGGTTCCATCCAGTTGTTGGTCGGGCCGGCTTCTTCTTTCGTGGTCGAGCAGATGTAGGTGCGGTCTTCGACGCGCGCCACGTCCGACGGATCGGACCAGGCCAGGTAGGAATTCGGACGCTTGGCCGGGTTCAGCTTTTTCATCGTGCCAGCGGCAACCATCTCGGCGCACAGGCGGTCGTATTCGTCTTCCGAACCGTCACACCAGTAAATGCTGTCAGGCTTGGTCAGCGCAGCAATCTCAGCCACCCAATTGATGAGTTTTTGATGTTTGATGTAAGCTGGGACGTTCAGTGCGGCGACGCCGCCCATCACGGGTTGGTTCATGGGGATACCTCCAAATGCCAATTAAGAATTCGGGTGGACCGTTACCTTGCATCGTCTTCGACCGGGGCGCCCTGCGGTCGATCACGACGTTGGGCAGGCACTCTGCGGCAGAAGCAGGAATCAACACTTGACGATACAGCGGGCAGGTCGGCAGCTTCGGTTGAAGCCTTGCTGTGCGTCTCGTGAGCACCGTTGGATACGTGTCATTCGCTTAAGTTCTGCGCCGATTGTACACCCGCAAAACAGCGTTTCGACGGGTTTCACTACAAAAAAGTAGGAAAAATGCCCGACTGATGTAGTAGGCTATTTGGGCATTTGCCCTATCGTGTTATTTGTTTACAGGCAGATCATATAATTGTGACAACACCACTGAAAATCGCGATTCTTGATGACTATCAAGACGCTGCACGCCGTCTCGCGTGCTATCCGCTGCTCGATGGCCACGAGGTCAAGGTCTTCCAGAGCTCGACCCGCGGCCTGGGCCAGCTTGCCATCCGGCTGGCGCCGTTCGATGCACTGGTGCTGATCCGGGAACGCACCGCCTTCCCTGCGGCCCTGCTGGCCAAGCTGCCCAACCTGAAACTGATTTCGCAAACCGGCAAGGTCAGCGGCCATATCGACGTGGCGGCTGCGACCGCGCGCGGCATCGCGATTGCCGAGGGCACCGGCTCGCCAATTGCACCGGCAGAATTGACGTGGGCGCTGATCATGGCGGCCAGCCGCAAGATCGTGCCGTACGCCACCAATCTGAAAGAAGGACTGTGGCAGACGGCCTCGACCAATCCGGTGCTGAATGGCGTGGGCCGCGTGCTGCACGGCCGCACGCTGGGGCTCTGGAGTTACGGCAAGATTGGCAAGCTGGTGGCCGGCTATGCGCGCGCGTTCGGGATGCGTGTGGTGGTGTGGGGCAGCGACGCGAGCCGGGAGGCGGCGATCGCCGATGGCTTTGAGGCGGCGCCGTCGCGTGAGGCGCTGTTCGAGATGGCCGATGTGCTGAGCCTGCACTTGCGCCTGGCCGAATCGACCCGTGGCATCGTCACGGCAAGCGATCTGGCGCGGATGAAACCGGACGCGCTGTTCGTCAACACCAGCCGCGCCGAACTGGTGGCCGATGGCGCGCTGGAAAGCGCCTTGAAGAAAGGCCATCCGGGCATGGCAGCGCTGGACGTGTTCACCAGCGAGCCACTGGGACCGGACTCCCCGTTGCTGCGCATCCCGACCGTGCTGGCGACACCCCACATCGGCTACGTCGAGCAGGACAGCTACGAGTTGTATTTCAGCGCGGCGTTCGAGAATATCGTGCAGTTCGCGCAGGGTACGCCGACCAATATTCTGAATCCTGAGGCACTGGGCAAGCGGTAAGCGGGCCGCGGCACTGCGTTGGAACGGCGTGGTATGCGGGCTGACTTGGGTTCCAGCCTTCGCTGGACCGAGGTTCATCGGTAGCAGGCCAAACCGCGCAATTGCATCCATCCCGGCTACCACCAGCACGTCGTTCCAGCGCAGGCTGGAACCCAAGGCTGACGCAAAGGTGGAAACTCAGCGCAGTTCGGGCTCGCCCCTGATATTGATCTTCGGCGCCGGCAGCACATGCGTGCCGGTCCACAGCCCGGCCCAGCCCGGCGGCCAGCCAATATCCGGCCCGGCATAGGGTTTGAGGCCCGCGCGCACCGGGACGATCGGCACCGGCGGCGCTTCGATCAGGCCGCCACCCGGTGGCCGCTCCATGTTCAGGCTATACATATACCCGGGCAACAGCAGGTCGCATGCCTGTGCGAACCACGCTGTGTGATCCTCGTCGCGGCCCAGCGCCTCGGCCAGCCCTTGCGGATCGAATTTGGCCAGTGCATGGATCAGCTCATCGGTGCTCGCGCCCGGCACATCGTTCCAGCCCATCACCGGATTATTGTTGTACTCGGCGCCCGAGCCATACCAGCCTTCGCGCCAGGTGCGCTGCATCCAGTTGCGCGGTCCTGTGAACAAGTGCCAGCGCCAGTGCAGGCCGGATGGCTTGGGCCACGAGTACAGATACAGTTTCTGGTAACCGGCCTCGTGCAGCGCGCGCACGACGGCCATCAGGCGCGCGTGCGGCATGCGGTCGGGTGGCGCGCGCCGGAACAGGATCGGCTCGCCGTCGGCGTGCTGCACCTCGTCATTCGACAGGTTCAGGTCTTGCGCGCGCGACTCGTTGCCGAAGCGCGCCGACACCCACCCGGTGAGCAGGTTGACATGCGTGATCACGCCATAGCCGCGATGGCGCTGGAAGATCACGGTTCCGGGGGCAACTGCTTTCATGGCAAATATGGAGATAGACTGTAGAAAAGGAAAACGATGGGGGAAATACTCATCCGATCCGGACGATTCTAGCGCAGTCGCCTGGAGATCGCCGGTGGTTTGGCGATATCATGAGGACCTTTTTTCAGCGAGTGGATAAACCAACATGACTTTGCGACTCATCGCCACCGGCGGCACTTTCGACAAGCATTACAACGAACTTAATGGCGTGCTGGGCTTCGCCGAAAGCCATTTACCAGAGGTCATCAAGCGCAGCCGCATGACGGTGCCGGTGGCGCTGGACGTGCTGCCGCTGCTCGATTCGCTCGAGATGGGCGACGCCGACCGCGAGCGTGTGCTGACGACCTGCCAGGCCGCATCCGAAAAGGCCATCGTCATCGTGCACGGCACCGACACGATGCGCGAAACGGCCGCCGTGCTGGGCGCGGCGGGCCTCGACCAGACCATCGTGCTGACCGGCGCCATGATCCCGTACTCGATCGCCAATTCTGACGCGCTGTTCAATCTGGGCTTTGCCTGCGGCGTCGCACAAGTGCTGCCGGCCGGCGTGTACGTGGCGATGAACGGTCAGGTATTCCCTTGGGATAACGTGACCAAGAACCGCAGCGCCGGCGTGTTCCAGGGATTATAAAGAGAAACGAAAAACGACAACGGCCGGACACCAGGTCCGGCCGCTCGATGCAGCGGCGCCTGATTCAGGCGCCATGTACCTGACGCCTGCTTACGCCTTGGCTTCGCCGCCCAGCGCTTCGACGATATCAGCCAGCATCTTCGACAGCTCGCCCGTCATCAGGACGATATCGTTGTCGAAACGTTCGTCGTCGTTGTGGGTCGCGCTTTCGCCTTCCTTGATCACGTCCAGCGGCTTGATGCCCTTGATCGCCAGCGACTCGGTCAGCACGAAGCTGACGCGGTCGTTCCAGGTCATGGCCAGGCGCGTGCACTGCTTGCCGGCGGCGATGTGGCGGCGGATGTCGTCCGGTTCCAGCGTGTGCTTCACGTAGCGCACGGCGGCGCGGCTCTCGCCGGTAGCGCGCAGCTCGGTGTCCTGGTCGATCGTGAAGCCGTACGGCGCTTCATCGGCTTCGAGCCAGCCGGTCATCACGGCCACTGGCGAGCGCTGCACACGGAGCGACTCCAGCGGCATCTTGTCGACGGCCTTGAGCAGCAGCTTGACGACGTCGTCGGCCTTGGCCGGGCTGGCCGCATCGACCACGAGCCAGCCATTGACCGGGTCGATCCAGGTCCAGACATTGCTGCGCAGCGTGAAGGCGCGCGGCAGCAGTTCGTCGGCCACGCGCTCCTTCAGTTCCTTCATGGCTTTTTTGCCAGGCGGGAAGCCCTGCGCTTCTTCCATCTCGGCCGCCTTGGCCTTGGCCACCTGGTTGATGACCGATGCCGGCAGCAGTTTCTTTTCGGTGCCCAGCATGATCAGCATCTGCTTGTTCACGACATGGACCAGGCCGCCATTCAGGCGCGGTGCGTCCCAGCCCTGGCGCAGCAATTCATTGCTGTTGGCAGGCACGAAGCTGCCCGGCTCGAGGGCCTTTTCCAGCTGTTCAGGGGTGTAGGCCCAAGGGGCCGGCAGGCGGTAGATCTGGAGATTCTTGAACCACATAGGTTTAATCCACTTGTTTCAGTATTTCTAGGGAACGACATTCTACGCTGCACAGCCGCCGCAGCGTCAAAAATGTCAGGGGGTTGTCACGTCGTCCGGAGAATCGTCGAACAGCCGTAACTGCTCGACAATTTCGGTGTCGCTCAGGCGCACGCCGACGCCCAATAATCTCACCGGCCGGCTGGCGCGCGCCCAGCCGGTCTCCAGTAAACGTCCATAAGTCGGAATGTTGGGCGCATATCCCACACATTCGACGGTTGTCTGCTGAAAGTCCGAAAACTTGATCTTCACGAACAGCTTGTTGATGAATTTTTCAGCATTTGCGCGCTTGATGCGGCCCAGCAAATGCTCGTGCAAATCGGGCAGCAGCTTCAGGCAGGCGGCCAGGTCGGGCACGTCCGGCGTATAGGTTTCCTCGGTGCTGATCGACTTGCGCTCACGCGAAGTATTGACTTCGCGATGGTCGATCCCGCGGCTCAGGTCATACAGCCGTACGCCGAAGCTGCCCATATGCTCTTGCAGCTTGTCCAGGCTCCAGCCGCGCAGGTCGGCGCAGGTCTGGGCACCGAGCCGGTTGAGTTTCTCGGCCGTGACTTTGCCGACGCCGTGCAGTTTCTTGACCGGCAGCGCCGCGACAAACGCATCGACTTCTTCGGGCCGCACCAGGAACAGGCCGTCGGGCTTGTTCCAGTCGCTGGCGATCTTGGCCACAAACTTGTTCGGGCCCACGCCTGCCGAGGCCGTGATGCCCACCGTCTCGACGATGCGGCGCCGGATCTCCTGCGCGATCAGCGTCGCACTGCCCTTGCAGTGCGGCGAATCGGTCACGTCCAGGTAGGCTTCGTCGAGCGACAGCGGCTCGACGATCTTCGTGTAATCCTGGTAGATGGCCATGATCTGGCTGGACGCAATGCGGTACTTTTCCATCGCCGGCGGAATCACCACCAGCTCCGGGCACAGCTTCATCGCCTGGGCCGTGGCCATCGCCGAATGGATGCCGAACCGGCGCGCCTCATAATTGCAGGTGGCAACCACGCCACGCTGGTCGGCGCGCCCGCCCACCGCCAACGGCCGACCGCGCAACGACGGATCGTCGCGCATCTCGACCGATGCATAAAAGCAGTCGCAATCGCAGTGGATGATTTTTCGGGCTGGGGCGTTCACGCTGGCGGGCCGCCCCATGCGGTCACAAACTGCCGGGGTCGCTTACTGTAATTGCATACAGTATCTTCTAAAAATCTTCCCGGTGCAAATGTTGCTCATTTCTGGACAGCCTTCCTGTGACCACCGACTTACCGTGTCACTGCCAGCGCATACCGGCCATTGCTCGTACCGGTGCCGCCGCTGGCGTACACCACCCTTAGATAGAGGACCGCCGTGCTGGTGCTGGTATTGGCAAAGGTGGCGGTGTCGGCCACGCCGGCGCGGTTCACGCTCGCGCTCAGTTGCTTGCCTGCGCTGTTGTACAACTGCAGGTCATAGTTGGCCGTTGCCAGCACCGCGCTCAAGCTCGCCTTGAGCGTCTTGCCGGCCGGCAGATCGACCCGGAAGTAATCGGTATCGGTCGTCGTGCCCAGGTTGCCGGTAACGCTGGCATTGACTGGCGCAACCGAATCGGCGGTGGCAATGGTGTTGTTCGCTTCGCTTTCGGCGACAACAACTGGCGCGGCGCTGGTCCTGGCCCACGCGGCCGCTGCGGCTGCATCCACGATGCCGGTCCCGCACCCCGTGCAACTGGCCGGGAACGCACGCGCCGTCGACTTCAGCCTTGTTGCGATCTCGTCCGGCGTCAGGTTGGTGTTGGCCGCGAACATCAGCGCAGCCACGCCGGCCACGTGCGGCGCGGCCATCGACGTGCCCTGGTAGGCCGCGTAGGTGTCCGCCAGCGGCCCGCTCCGGCCGCTGTTGAGCGTGGAGAGCACGCCTGCGGCGCCATCGCCGCCCGGCGCAGCCACCGTGACCTGGGCGCCGAAGTTGGAATATCGTGCCCGCCCGCCAGTACGGCCTGTGGCGGCCACCGCGATCACGCCGGTGCAGTTGGCCGGGCTGGCGTTGCTGACGTCCATGGCCGAATTGCCCGCTGCGGCCACCACCACCGCGCCACGCGAGCGAGCCCCGTTGACGGCGTTCTGCATCGTGGCGCTGCATGCGCCGCCCCCGCCCAGCGACAGGTTCAGGACGCGCGCCTTGTTGGGATTGGACGGGACGCCCGCGACGACGCCGCCCGACGCCCAGGTGATCGCATCGGCGATATCGGATGTGTAGCCGCCGCATTTGCCCAGCGCGCGTACCGGCAGGATCTTGGCGTTGTACGCCACGCCCGCCACGCCGGCGCCGTTATTGGTGCGCGCCGCTACCGTGCCGGCCACATGCGTACCGTGCCAGCTGGATGGCTGGTCCGAGAATGGCTGACCGCCACCACAGGCGCCGGCCGTGACGCCGTCGCCCGGGTCGGTCGCATCGCTGTCGCGCCCATTGCCGTCATTGCCGATGGGGGCGGTGCTGATGAAGTCATAGCCCGGCAGGAACTGCCCGCTCAGATCGGCGTGTGGGCGGTAGCCGGTGTCGATCACGGCCACCACCACGCCGGTGCCGGTCGAGATATCCCAGGCTGCCGGCAGGCGCAGCCCGCCAACCGTATCGTAGTAATGCCATTGATCCGTATAGCGGGGATCGGTCGGCGTGGCCGCATGCGTCATGATGCGGTCCGGCTCGGCATATTCGATCGACGCATCGCGCATCATCATCTCCGTCGCCAGCGAGCGCACCTCGGCCAGATTGTGCCGGCGATCGAGCCTGAACACCTTTGCACCGTTCGCCAGCGCATGGCTTTCCCGGACCAGCACGCCAAACTGCTGGCCGGCGCGATCGAGCCTGGCCTTGCGCGCGCTGCTGCCGCCTTCCACGATCAGTGTCGATCCATTGGCGGCGGGCTGGGCGTCGCGGTACTTCACGATGACGCGGTCGGTTTCCAGAATGGACTGGGGCTCCTGGGAGGCCGCGGCCGCACCTGTTGGGAGAGACGCCAGCGCCAGCCAAAGTGTGGCGCAGCGCGTCAACGCCGCAGTGTGCATCGAGTGTGTTTGCTTCATGATCTTCCCGTTCAAGTTCTGCATCAGAGATGTCGATGCGCCTGAGTCATGACAAGACCAGCTGCACCGGGCGCCGCACGATAGCGGCAGATCCAAGAGTAGCCACAAGGAAACATATTGTCGCGTGGAAAATCATACCCTTTCAGCATAGTTACAACACTTGCACTGGTCGTTTTCTCATTAACATTTTTTCTTTGGCGTAACTTTTTGAACGCGAAATATGTAACGGGCAATTTCAGTTAATTAACAATTATGAACAGGGAATCCTGAGCCCAAAAAAAACACGCGCGAACGAATCGCGCGTGTCCTGGATCCAAAAAACGACCCTGGCCATGCAGATAGCGCAGGGTTACTGGCTTACCAGCTCAGTTTCAGCGTATAGCGGCCATTGGTCGCGCCGGTACCGCCCCCGTAATACGTCACACGGACATAGCGGATCGCCGTGCTGCTCGTGGTATTGGCCGAGTTGACAGTATCGGTCGCGCCGGCGCCGTTCTGGCTGGTGCCCAACTGCGCACCGGTGCTGCTGTACACGTACAGGTCGTAGTCGGCCGTCGTCGACGTCGGAGTGAGGCTCGCTGCGAGTGTCTTGCCGGCTGGCAGATCGACGCGGAAGTAATCGGTGTCGGTCGTGCTGCCCAGGTTGCCGGTAACGGTCGTGTTGCTGGCCGTGACCGGGTCTGCCGTGGCGGTCGTGTTGTTCGACTCGCTTTCGGCCAGCGTCGTGACGGGTGTGCCGCCACCGCCGCCCGTGGCCGACGCCACGGCAGCGGCCGCATCGACGATGCCGGTGCCGCAACCCGAGCAGCTGGCCGGGAACGCGCGCGCCGTCGACTTGAGTTTCGACTCGATCTCGTCCGGCGTCAGGTTGGTGTTGACCGCCAACATCAGCGCTGCCACGCCGGCCACGTGCGGCGTGGCCATCGACGTGCCCTGGTAGGCCGCGTAGCTGTCCGCGGCCGGTGCACCGGTGCCGCTGTTAAGCGTCGAGAGCACACCCGAGGCGCCATCGCCACCGGGCGCAGCCACATCCACCAGCGTGCCGAAGTTGGAGTACGACGCCCGTCCGCCGGTGCGACCAGTGGCCGCCACCGCGATCACGCCCGAGCAGTTGGCAGGGCTGGCGTTGCTGACGTTGACGGCGTCGTTGCCGGCAGCGACCACCACCACGGCGCCGCGCGAGCGGGCACCGTTGATGGCGTTTTGCGTCGTTGCATCGCAGGCACCGCCGCCGCCCAGCGACAGGTTCAGCACGCGCGCCTTATTGGCGTTGGCTGGCACACCCGAGACCGTGCCACCGGACGACCAGGTGATCGCGTCGGCAATGTCGGACGTGTAGCCGCCGCACTTGCCCAGCACGCGCACCGGCAGGACCTTGGCGTTGTAGGCCACGCCTGCGACGCCGGCGCCGTTGTTGGTGCGCGCTGCCACCGTGCCGGCCACGTGCGTGCCGTGCCAGCTCGATGCCTGGTCACGGGTTGGCTGGCCACTGCCGCAAGAGCCAGCGGTGACGGCGTCACCGGGGTCGCTGGCGTCGCTGTCGCGGCCGTCACCATCGTTGCCGATGGCGGCGGTGCTGATGAAGTCATAGCCGGCCAGTTGCTGGCCGCTCAGGTCGGCATGAGGGCGCGAGCCCGTGTCGATCACGGCCACGATCACGCCGGCGCCGGTCGAGACATCCCAGGCGGCCGGCAGGCGCAGGCCACCCGCCGTTTCGTAGTAGTGCCACTGGTCGGTATAGCGCGGGTCGGTCGGCGTGGCCATGTGCGTCATGATGCGGTCCGGCTCGGCGTATTCGATCGACGGATCGCGCGCCATCATCTCGGCGGCCAGGGACTTCACTTCAGCAAGGTTGCGCTTGCGGTCGAGCTTGAACACTTTTGCGCCCGTGGAAATCGGATGGCTTTCCTGGACCACCATGCCGAACTGCTGGCCGGCGCGGTCGAGCTTGGCCTTGCGCTCGCTGCTGGTACTGGCCACGCGCGCAGCGATGCCATTGACGGCCGGTTGCGCGTCGCGGTACTTCACGATGATCCGGTCGGTTTCCACAATGAACTGTGGCCCCGGGGACGCCGCATCGCCCGCAGCCGCCAGGGCTGCGCTCGACGCCAGCGCCAGGGATACCGCGGCGCACATCTTCAATACGACAGGACGAATCGAATGCGTTTGCTTCATTTTTCTTCCTTGTTCAAGGTTTTCCGTCGGGCGAAAGGGCTCGCCCGTATCGTTGTAGTCCGGACTTTGCCGGCGCCGCATCGAGGCGGCTCAGCCAGCGTAGCGCGAAAGAAAGATTTAACGGAACGCAAACCTGAAAGAGTGAAGCGTGCATACAACGGTTACATCCTTAAATTTTGCAAAACCATGTTTTGTTCGGCGAAACATAAATTTAGCAGAATACTTGACACCTAAAATTTGTTGACGAAGATTTATCGCATCGTTCCCAGATGCAAAAAAGGGCCGCGCAGTGCGCGGCCCTTTTCGTTTGTGACACGCCAGCCTCGTGCGAGGCCGGTCAATTCTTAGAAATTACCCTTGAATTGCATGCCCCACTGGCGTGGCTCGTTGGTGAAACCGGTCAGGTTGTTGAAGTCAATCGCACCAGTGATACGGCGCTGGTCGAGCACGTTGCGGCCGAAGGCTGCCACTTCATACTTGCCGTTGCCGAAGATGTAGCCGACGCGCACGCCGCCTTCGGTCAATGGTGCACCGGTGAACTCGGTCGACTCGTACAGGAAGAAGTTGACCTTGCTGCGATACGACCAGTCGGTGTAGAAGTACAGCTCGCCGTCACGGAACGGCACGCCGTAGCGGGCGGTCGCGTTGAAGGTCCAGCGCGGTGCCTGTGGCAGTGCATTGCCATCGATCACGACACGGCCGGCGCCGTTGATCGGATCGGTGATCGTGCACTGCGCGCAGCGGTTGACCGACAGGCTGCCGTCGCGGATCTGCGTGTAGTTGTAGCTCGCGCCGGCGCTCATGCGCAGGGCGGTGCTGATCGCTGCTTCGAAGTCGAACTCGGCGCCGCGGCCCTTGGTCTTGTCGGCGTTGATCAGGCGGTTGACGTTCGAATTGCCACCCACCACGGTCAGCTGCTGGTCGTCGATCGTGTAGTCATAGATCGAGAACGAGCCACGTGCGCGGCGCTCGAACAGGTCAGCCTTGATGCCCAGCTCGACCGACTTGATGGTCTCGGCATCGGCCACGGTGATCGGCACCGACGCCGAGGCAGCAGCGATACTCGGGGCGCGGAAGCCCGTTGCGGCGCGGCCGTACACGTTCACGTCAGGCGTGAGCTTGTAGGTGGCCGACAGGTCCCAGCTGACCTTCTTCTTGTCCGCTTCGACCGACGACGGGCCGATCTGGACGACGTTGGTCGCTTCGATGGTGCGGAACTCTTTCTCGTCCTTGGTGTAGCGCACGCCGCCGCGGATGGTCCAGTCAGGGGTCAGGTTGTACGTTGCCGAAGCAAACGCAGCCCAGGCCTTGTTCTTCTGGGTCGACACCAGGCGCGAGGTGCGCGCGTAGGTGGTGCTGTCGAAGTTGTCGCTGCCGCCGGTGACGTCTTCATCGAAGAAGTAGACGCCGGTCTGCCAGTTGAACGGGCCGGTGTTCTGCGATTCGACGCGGAATTCCTGGCTGTACTGGTCCAGGTTGTTGATGTAGCCGTTGGTCTCGACCTGGAACGGGATGAAGCCCGGGCCGGTCGGCGTGCCGCCATCGATGTCGCCGCGGCTCGAGTAACCGATGATGTGCTCGTAACCGGTGATCGACGACAGCTTGTAGCCGCCCAGATCCCATTCCAGACGCAGGTTGATGCCGTTGGTTTTCAGGTCCTGGTCATTCATCGCGTTGGTGACGATCTGGTCCAGATCGGTACCGTCGGCGAAGGTGTTGCTGCCCTTCTTGATCAGGTTGGCGCGGAACAGCCGTGCGCTGCCATTGGTCTGACGCTGGTGGAAACCCAGGAGGCCAGTAACACCATCTTTGCTGTACAAGAACTGCACGCGCTCGGCGTGTTCGTTGTAGCCGTCGAGTTCGCCGCGCTTGGTGGTCTTGGCCGGGGTGCTGTAGTTGTCGACGTAGTCGTCGCGGTGCTGGCCCACGGCCGACACGCGCATCGCCACGTTGCTCGACAGCGGCACGTTGACGGCGCCTTCGGCATTGAACGTGTAGTGCGATGCCGCCGACACGTTGTAGTAGCCTTCGGTGCTGTTCAGGCGTGGCTTTTCGGACTCGAACTTGACGACGCCAGCCGGGGTATTACGGCCGAACAGCGTGCCCTGCGGGCCACGCAGCACTTCGACGCTGGCCAGGTCGAAGATCGGGAAGCCCTTGAGGATCGGGTTCTCTTGCACGATGTCGTCGTACACGAGCGAGACCGGCTGCGAGGCGAAGGTGTTGAAGTCGGTATTGCCGTAGCCGCGGATATAAAAGCGCGGGAAGGTACGGCCGTTCGACGATTCCACGTTCAGGCTCGGCACTTTGCCGGCCAGCAGACGGATGTCATCGCCACCCGAGACCAGGACGTCCAGCTTGTCACCCTTCAGGGCCGTCACCGACACCGGCACGTCGCGGATGTTCTCGGTACGGCGCTGCGCGGTCACGGTGACCGATTGCAGCTGCAGGGACTCGGGCGCCGGTTCGGCCGGGGCCGCCGTCTGGGCTGCAGCCTGGGCGATCGGCAGCAGGACGAGGAACGCCAGCGCTGCGCCATGGGAGCAGGTGACGCGCTTGTGCATCTTGGACATCTTGGTCATGGAGTATTTTCCTGGTGATGATAAAAGAACCGGTGTCTCCGTTCTTCTTTTCCAACGCCCCCCCGCCGGGTGCGCGGGCGGTGCTACCCGCCCCTGGCAACGCGCATCTATGGCGCCCATCTTTGCGATGTTTTAAGGTTGCCGACTTGCTAAAGGCGGTATTGTCCGTGATGGTTATCAGCCGGGCAAGTAAATAACGCCATGACGCCATGATTACAACACATGCAGATCGTTGGCTGCGGCCGGGGATCATGACCAGAAAAAATAGCGCTTTCGATATTTTTTCGAAAAACCCCTTGCGGACCCGCAAACGCACCCTCTATAATTCGGTCCTCTTCGACGCAATGACAAGCGTCAGTAGACATCAACGAGATGGGCGCTTAGCTCAGTTGGTAGAGCGGATCCCTTACACGGATTAGGTCGGGAGTTCGAGCCTCTCAGCGCCCACCAAGCATCTCGACGATGGATCGAAGGCTGATCTTAGTAAAACGGAGTGGTAGTTCAGTTGGTTAGAATACCGGCCTGTCACGCCGGGGGTCGCGGGTTCGAGCCCCGTCCGCTCCGCCAGCATCACTGAAAAAGGGTCCGATTCGTCGGGCCCTTTTTCTTTTTCCATTGCGTGTTTGCGTGCGTGGCTTGCGCCGCGCTTCCCCGCTACGCGCGCTTGCGCACCAGTTCCCCGATTTCCACCCGATCCCGCCCCGCGCGCTTGGCCGCATACAGCGCATGGTCGGCACGCGCCATGGCACTGCCCAGATCCTCGTGCGGATCGAGCACTACCACGCCGATACTCACCGTCATGCGGTAGGTCGGGCCACTGGTGATGACGGTCGCCTCGCGGATCGCCTGGCGCAGCCGCTCGGCGGCCTGCACCGCCGCATCGAGATCGGCCCCGGGCAGCAGCAGCGCGAATTCTTCGCCACCCAGGCGGCCGATCGTTTCATGCTCGCGCAGCAGATGACGCGCCGTGCGTGCGAAGACGACCAGCGCCTCGTCGCCGGAAGCATGGCCCCAGCGATCATTGATCTGCTTGAAGTGGTCGATGTCGATCATCAACAGGCCCAGGCCGGTGCGCTGGCGCTGGGCCAGCAGGCGTGCGCCCTCGGCTTGCTCCAGGAATGCATGGCGGTTCGGCAGTCCGGTCAGGCAATCGGTCGTGGCCAGCTTTGCCATGCGGCTGTCGTCCTTCTGCTTGCACAGCAACAAAAAGCCGAAGCCGTTGACGATCATCAGCATGTAGCCCGTCAGGTACGCCACCTGCTGGGCGGTGCTGTGGTCGAGCGGGCCCTTGCCCAGCCCCGCCGAAGCGACCCAGACGAGGATGGCCGTGGCGAACAGCGCGTCGTTGACGCCGATGATCCGCTGCAGCAGCGACGCGCTGCGCCGGCGCAGCAGCGCCCATGCCATGGCGGCCGCGAAGAACGCCACGACGGCGCCCACGAGCGCGCTGAGCTGGACGTGATTGGCGCCAAGCGCTGCGCCCGCCAGCACGATGACAGAAGACAGCAGCGTGATCGGCAGCAGCACCCGGCCCCAGCGTGCGAAGCCAAAGAACACGCAATAGGCCGCCATTTCAAGGGACATCGCGAGAATCCAGACAACGCCCTCCAGCCCGGAGAATACCGGCAAGCCCAGCACCGGACTGGCCCAACCGATCAGCTGACTCACGCCCATGCCGAGCCGCGCCCACATCCACAGGCGCAGCCCGGCACTGGGCGCCGCACCATGGGTGTATCCCGCCATCAGAATCGCAAAGCCGACGTTGCCGATGCCGAGTGCAAGAAGAAAAGTCTGTATATCGATCACTGCCTGTCCTTGAAAAGGCACTTGCACCCCGCCTCGCCTCACGGCACACACGGCTTTATAAAAACACCATTGATGTTGCCCTATGGAATTATGTTACACGTTTTTCAAGACTGGGGAGCGCACGCTTGACGCACCCTATGGACGCGCCGCCACACCGCTGTGCGCACGCGACGCTTTTTGATGCGTGGCAGCATCTGATCGCGGATAATCAAACGGACAACAGACCGCACCACCCTGGAGCACGCCTTGATTTTTCGTTTTCTCAAACCCCCGCGCATGTCGCCGCGCCTGCACCGGCTCAAGAGCTCATCGCTGTTTGCTGCGCTGACGCCGCTGGAACTGAAGATCGTCGACGGTCTGCTGCACGAGCGCCGCTATTTAAAAGACGAAATCATGTTCGACGAGGGCGAAGAAGGCCAGGCGCTGTACCTGTTGATGAGCGGCCGGGTACGCATCAGCCGCCTGCACGAGGGCATGACGCAGGTCGTGGCCGAGCTCGAACCGGGCGGCTTCTTCGGCGACCTGGCGCTGCTCGATAACTCCCCCCGCAATGCCCAGGCACGCGCCCTGGAACCGTGCGAAGTGGCCGTGTTCTTCCGCGCCGACTTTTTGGGCCTGATGGAAACCGACGCCGTCATCGGCTACAAGATCTCGCTGGCACTGGCGCGCCACATTGGCCTGCGCCTGCGTGAATGGATGGGCACCGGCCGGCCGCAGCTGGAAGCACTGTGAGCACCCACCTCGACCCTGCCCACGGCCCCGAGCGGGCCGGCCCGGTCGTCTGGACCGGCATCATCGGCGGCACCTGCCTGCTGCTGCTCGTCGTCCAGAAGCTGCTGTGGCTGGCCCTGCCCTTCATCTTCGGCGCCGTCCTGTATTACATCCTGCTGGGCCCGATGCAGCGCATGGTGCGTTCAGGCTTTGGCCGCAACGCTGCCGCGTTGTGGGTCTGCACGCTGTTCTTTGCCCTGACCGCGCTGGCGCTGACGGCAGCCATGGCCTGGGGCGACGGCCCCGAAGAAGATTCGTGGGAAGCGACGATCAGCCTGTATCTCGACGGCGGCGTCGCCTTCGTGCGCAATTCGATGGGTTTACTGGAAGCCAAATTCCCGCTGCTGGCCGAGATGCGCCTGACCTCGACCGTCAACCGGGCCTTCACCAACTACACCAGCGACTTCGCGCAGAACCACCTGGGCGACATCGTCGTTGGCATCGTGACCTGGGTGCCGTCGCTGTTCTTGGCGCCGTTCCTCAGCTTCTTCCTGCTGCGCGACGGTGTACGCTTCAAGAAGTTCCTGGCGCGCGCGGTGCCGAATGCCTACTTCGAGCCGGCGCTGTACCTGCTGCACGAAGTCGACCAGACCGCGCGCCGCTATTTCGAAGGCCTGCTCAAGCTGACGGTGCTCGACACGATCGTGCTGGCGCTGGGTCTGTGGATCATCGGTGTGTCCTCGCCCCTGCTGCTGGGCCTGATCTCGGCAGTGCTGGCCTGGGTGCCGTTCGTCGGCTCGATCGCCGGCTGCGCGTTGGTGGTCATCGTCGCGTCGACCGATGCGCCGGGCAACCCGCTGATGGCCTACGGCGCCATTGGCGTGTTCGTGCTGGTGCGCCTGCTGGACGACTTCATCTTCATGCCGGCCACGCTGGGCCGCAGCCTGCACATCCATCCACTGGTGACGGTGCTGATGATCTTTGTCGGCGGCATGCTGGCCGGCGTGGTGGGGTTGATGCTGGTGCTGCCGCTGCTGGGCGTGGTGATGGTGATCGGCGAAACGCTGGGCGTCCTGGTCACGCACCCGCGCCTGCGGGCGCGGCACCGCTATGCCAACTCGCTGCGCACGCGCCAGGCCAGCATGGACCTGGACATCGCGCGCGAACGACGCGGCGCGCCGACGCCGAATGCGAAATTGAAGACCAAACCGTAACGGACAACATGTACCGTCGAAAAAAAACCGGCGCCCCAGGCGCCGGTTTTTTTTGTCCGTTCGAGCGCGATTATTTGCGCACGGTCTTCGGCTTGGCCTTGATGGTCGACAGGATCGACGGCTTGACCTTCGACGGCGGCGCCATGAACGGCGTGGTGGCCGGCGTGCGGTCGGTGCGGCCGCGCGGTGCGCCGGCGCCCATCGTGCGCTTCGGTGCGCCATCGGCTGGCCGCCCTTTCGGCGCCATGCCCGGGCCGCGGCGCTCTTCGCGCAGCGAACCGCTGGCCATCTCGCCGCCCGGCGCCGGGATCAGGTGACGGTCGCTGTTGCCGATCAGGTCGCCACGGCCCATGCGATACAGGCCCTCGCGCAGGATCGGCCAGTTCTCCGGGTCGTAATAGCGCAGGAACGCCTTGTGAAGCTTACGCGTCTTGCCGCTCTTTGCCGTTTCGACGATTTCCGAATCCTCGGTCACCTTGGCCAGCGGGTTGCGGCGCGAGTGGTACATCGTCGTGGCCATCGCCATCGGCGTCGGCGTGAACGTCTGCACCTGGTCGAGCTTGAAGTTGTTTTTCTTCAGCCACAGCGCCAGGTTGAGCATGTCTTCGTCGGTCGAACCCGGGTGGGCCGCGATGAAGTACGGGATCAGATATTGCTTCTTGCCGGCTTCGAGCGAGTACTTGTCGAACATGCGCTTGAATTCGTCATACGCGCCGATGCCCGGCTTCATCATCTTCGACAGGGTGCCCGCTTCAGTGTGCTCCGGCGCGATCTTCAACAGGCCACCGACGTGGTGCGTGACCAGCTCTTTCACGTACTCGGGCGAGCGCACGGCCAGGTCGTAGCGCAGGCCGGAACCGATCAGGATCTTCTTGATGCCGGGGATCGCGCGCGCCTTGCGGTACAGCGAGATCAGCTTGCTGTGGTCGGTGCCCAGGTTGCTGCAGATGGTCGGGTACACGCACGACAGACGGCGGCAGCTTTCCTCGATCGTCTTTTCCTTGCACGCCAGACGGTACATGTTCGCGGTGGGGCCACCGAGGTCGGTGATGGTGCCGGCGAAATTCTTGGTCGTGTCGCGGATCAGTTCGATTTCGCGCAGGATCGACGGCTCGGAGCGGCTCTGGATGATGCGCCCTTCGTGCTCGGTGATCGAGCAGAAGGTGCAGCCGCCGAAGCAGCCGCGCATGATGTTGACCGAGTAGCGGATCATTTCCCAGGCCGGGATGTGCGCCTTGCCGTAGCTCGGGTGCGGCGCGCGGGCGTAGGCCATGTCGTAGACATTGTCCATCTCGTCCATCGCCAGCGGCAGCGGTGGCGGGTTCAGCCAGACGTCGCGGTCGCCGTGCGCCTGCACCAGCGCGCGCGCATTGCCCGGGTTGGACTCGAGGTGGAACACGCGCGACGTGTGCGCGTACATCACCGGGTCGACGCTGACCGTTTCAAAGCTCGGCAGACGCACGACGGTCTTGGCCGCTTTTTCGCGGGCCGCGGCCTGGCGCTGCTCGCGCGTCATGATCATGATCGGCTTGACCTCGGGCTCCGGCGCGGCGTTGTCGAGCGCGCAGGCCTTTGGGTCTTCCAGCGCCATCGCGTACGGGTTCGGCTGCTTGTCGATGCGGCCCGGCACGTCCACGCGGGTGGAATTGTGCACGCTCCATTCTTCATCCGGCAGCCAGCCCAGCGGCACCAGGAAGGCGGTACCGCGCAGGTCGCGGATCGTCTTGATGTTTTCGCCCGCGGCGATGCGGCGCGTCAGGTCAACCAGCGCGCGCTCGGCATTGCCAAAGATGAGCAGGTCGGCCTTCGATTCGAACAGCACCGAGCGGCGCACCTTATCGGACCAGTAATCGTAGTGGGCAATGCGGCGCAGCGACGCTTCGATACTGCCGGCGATCACCGGTACGCCGGGGAATGCTTCGCGGGCGCGCTGGCAATACACCGTCACGGCGCGGTCGGGGCGCTTGTTCGGCGCGCCTTCGGGTGTGTAGGCGTCGTCGGAGCGGATCTTGCGGTCGGCCGTGTAGCGGTTGACCATCGAATCCATATTGCCGGCGGTGACGCCCCAGTACAGATTGGGTTTGCCCAGTGCGCGGAACGGCTCGACAGAGGTCCAGTCAGGCTGGCTGATGATGCCGACCCGGTACCCCTGCGCTTCGAGCAGCCGGCCGACCAGCGCCATGCCGAAGCTCGGGTGGTCGATGTAGGCGTCACCCGTGATCAGGATGATGTCGCACGAATCCCAGCCCAATGCGTCCATTTCGGCGCGGGACATCGGGAGGAAGGGTGCGGTCGGGGCGCGGCTGGAGCGCTTGGCGACCGTCGCAAAGAGATTGGCAGGGGAGTTCATTGCCCGGCATTGTACCGGAAAACCATTTACGGAGCATGGAAGGCCCCGAAAAATGGCTTAAAATCAATGACTTGTGGCTATTAGCCTACTATTTCAGCAGCGCAGGTCAAATGCCCATGTTCGACAGGATCTGGCCCAGTTCGCGCAAGCCGTGCTCGACGCGCGGGTGGCGGGCGGCAAAACTGGCTGCCAGCTCCTGCGTGCGCGAGCCCAGGCCGTAGGTATTCGCATCGAGCTCCTGCTCGGCGCGGCGCTCGAGGACTTTCTCGATATCGCCATCGAGCTGGCGCAGCAGCGTTTCCAGTTCGACATCGGTGTCACCGGTTTCCTGCAGTTCGCGGTGCAGGGCTTTCAGGCGTGCCTTCAGGTCGGCATCGTGTTCGGGTTGCATCGTGGTCTCCGTGGATTGGTCGATTTCATTGTAAGGCATGGGGGGCGTGGGGGAGAACACGGCTGTGACGGTGTGCATACGGACTTGGGCTCCCGCCTGCGCGGGAGCGACGTTGTTCAAGTTTGCCGGAAGAGCCAGATTGCACTCTTTAGCCATCATCTCAAGCACGTCGCTCCCGCGAAGGCGGGAGCCCAAGCAGCCAGCAAAGCTGCAACGTCGTTAATTACCCGTCAAGCCGCGACGCTCCAGCAGCGGCTTGATATCCGCATCCTTGCCGCGGAAGTTACGGTACATCTGCATCGCGTCCAGCGTGCCGCCGCGCGACAGCAGCGTCTTGCGGAAATGGTCGCCATTCTTGCGCGTCAGGCCGCCGTTGGCCTTGAACCATTCGACCGTATCGGCATCGAGCTTCTCGGCCCACAGGTAACCGTAGTAACCGGCCGAGTAGCCGCCCGAGAACGTGTGCGAGAAGTACGTGCTGCGATAACGCGGCGGTACCAGGGCGAAGTCAACCCCGGCCTTCTTGAGTGCTTGCGCTTCGAACGCCAACACATCGGTCGGGATCTGGTTCGGCGCCAGCTGGTGCCAGGCCTGGTCCAGCAGCGCGGCGGCCAGGTACTCGGTGGTGCGGAAGCCTTCGTTGAACTGCGACGAGGCCTGCACCTTGTCCAGCAGCGCTTTCGGCATCGGCTCGCCGGTCTGGTAATGCTTGGCGTAGTTGGCCAGCACTTCCGGCCAGGCCATCCACATCTCGTTGACCTGCGACGGGAACTCGACATAGTCACGCGGCACGCGCGAACCCGAGAAGCGCGGGTACTGCACGTCCGAGAACATGCCGTGCAGCGCGTGGCCGAATTCGTGGAACGTGGTGCGCACTTCGTCGTAGGTCAAGAGCGTCGGCTCGCCGGCGGCCGGCTTCGGAATGTTCAGGTTGTTGGCGATGACAGGCTTGGTGCCCAGCAGCTTGCTTTGGCCGACCCAGGCGTTGGCCCAGGCGCCGCCGCGCTTGTTCGAGCGGGCGTACGGGTCGAACGTGAAGATTGCCAGTTGCTTGCCGTCGACGTCGAACACGTCGAACACGCGCACGTCTTCGTTGTAGCCCGGCAGGTCCTTGCGTTCCTTGAACGTGATGCCGAATTCCTTGGTCGCGGCAAAGAACACGCCATCGACCAGCACGCGGTTCAGTTCGAAGTACGGACGCAGCTGGCTGGCGTCGAACGCGTAACGCTCTGCGCGCACCTTGTCGCTGTAGAAGCTCCAGTCATAGGCTGCAGCCTTGAAGCCGCCCTTCTCCGCATCGATCACCTTCTGGATGTCGGCCGCTTCCTTCTTCGCGTTGTTCACGGCAGGCGTGGCCAGTTCGGCCAGCAGGCTGTTGACCGCGTCGGTGGTCTTGGCGGTCTGCTCTTCCAGGTTGTAGGCGGCGTGGTTCGGGAAGCCCAGCAGCACGGCGCGTTCGGCGCGCAGCTTGGCGATCTGCAGCACGGTGTTGCGGGTGTCGAATTCACCGCCACGGCTGCCGCGCGCCATCGACGCGGCCAGCAGTTTTTCGCGCGTGGCGCGGTTGGTCAGCACCGACAGCGATGCCTGCTGCGTCGTGTTCACGACCGGCAGGACGAACTTGCCATCCAGGCCGCGTTTCTTGGCTTCCGCAGCGGCAGCGTCGATGGCCTTGTCGCTCATGCCCGCCAGTTCGGCGCGCGAATCGACGACCAGCGCCGAGGCGTTGGCTTCTTTCAGCGTGTCTTGTGCGAACTTGGTCTGCAGGGCGGCCAGCTGGCTGTTGAAGGCCTTCAGCTTTTCCTTGTCGGCGTCCGACAGCTTGGCGCCAGCGCGCTCGAAGTCATTGTTGTAGCGGTCCAGCAGGTAGGCCGATTCGCTGTCGAGCTTCAGGCTGGCGCGCTTGTCGTACAACGCCTTGATGCGCGCGTACAGCTTGCCGTTCAGGCGGATCGCATCGCTGTGCTGCGACAGCTTCGGCGCGATGTCGCGACCCAGCGCGATCAGCGTGTCGTTGGTGTAAGAGCCCGACAGCGTGCCGAAGGCGGTGCTCACGCGGTTCAGCATGCGGCCCGAGCGCTCCATGGCGACGATGGTGTTCTCGAAGGTTGGCGCCGCCTTGTTGTTGGCGATCTTCTCGATCTCCGCCGCATGCTGGCGCATGGCTTCGGCGTAGGCCGGGGCGAAGTGCTCGTCCTTGATCTTGTCCCAGGCCGGGTAGTTGTATTGCAGGCTGCTCTCTTTGGCGAACGGGTTGCTCGCGTCGAACGGCGCCGCGGCGGTCATGGGCGCGGCGGTCGCTGGTGCGGGTGCGGCGAATGCAAAGTTGGCGACGGCGGCGCTGACCGCGGCGGCCAGGAGGATGTGGGTAGGTTTCATGTTCTTGTGCTTCTCACGGTAAGGATTAGGACCTGCTGGCAGCCGGCGCAGGCCGGCTGCTCCGGCATCAATTCAGGCCGCGGCGCTCGAGCAGCGGCTCGATGACCGGATCGCGGCCACGGAAGGCGCGGTACATCTCGACCGCATCGACGGTGCCGCCCTTCGACAGCACCATATTGCGGAAGCGGTCGCCGTTCTTGCGCTGCAGGCCGCCGTTCTCCTTGAACCACTCGCCGGCATCGGCGTCGAGGCGCTCGGCCCACAGATAGCTGTAGTAGCCGGCCGAATAGCCGCCGCCCATCGCGTGCGAGAAGTACGTGCTGCTGTAGCGCGGCGGGACCGGTGCGAAGTCCAGGCCCGCGTCCTTCAGCGCCTGCTGCTCGAACGTCTTCACGTCGGTCGGGATGGCTTTCGAGCCCAGCTGGTGCCAGCGCTGGTCGAGCACCGCAGCAGCCAGGTACTCGGTGGTGCGGTAGCCTTCATTGAACTTCTGCGAGGCGCGCAGCTTGTCCAGCAGTTCCTTCGGCATCACGGCGCCGGTCTGGTAATGCTTGGCATAGCTGGCCATCACTTCAGGCCAGGCCATCCACATTTCGTAGACCTGCGATGGCAGCTCGACGTAGTCGCGCGGCACGCTGGTGCCCGAGAAGCGCGGGTATTTCACCTTCGAGAACCAGCCGTGGGTTGCGTGGCCGAATTCATGGAACGTCGTGCGCACTTCGTCCCAGGTCAGCAGGGTCGGCTCGCCCGCGGCTGGCTTGGTCAGGTTCAGGTTGTTGGTGATGACCGGCTTCTTGTCGAGCAGGAAGCTCTGGTCAACCAGCGAACTCATCCATGCGCCGCCGCGCTTGTTCGGGCGCGCGTACGGGTCGACCACGAAGATGGCCAGGTGGGCGCCGTTCTCTTCGAACACGTCATACACGCGCACATCGGCGTCGTAGGTCGGCAGGTCGGTGCGGCGCTTGAAGGTGATGCCCCACAGTTTGGTCGCGGCGAAGAACGTGCCTTTCTCCAGCACGTTGTCGAATTCGAAGTATGGCTTGAGCTGGTTGGCGTCGAACGCGTACTTGGCGGTGCGCACCTTGTCGCTGTAGATCGCCCAGTCCTGCGCGGCCAGCTGGAAGCCGCCCTTCTCCGCATCGATCACGGCCTGGATCTCTGCCGCTTCCTTCTTCGCGTTGCGCACGGCCGGCGCGGTCAAATCGCCCAGCAGCTTGTTGACCGACGTGGTGTTCTTGGCCGTCTGGTCCTCGAGCGAGTAGGCGGCGTAGTTCTCGTAGCCCAGCAGCTCGGCGCGTTCAGCGCGCAGTTTCGCCAGTTGCAGCACGACGTCGCGGTTGTCGAATTCGCCGCCGCGGCTGCCGCGGATCATCGACGTGGTGAGCAGCTTTTCGCGCGTGGCGCGGTTGGTCAGCACGGCCAGCGGCGCTTGCTGCGTGGTGTTGACGACCGGGATGACGAACTTGCCTTCCAGGCCGCGCTTGGTCGCTTCGGCGGCGGCCGCGTCGATGGCTTTCTCGGACAGGCCAGCCAGTTCGGCGCGGGTGTCGACGACGAAGGCCGAGGCGTTCACTTCCTTGAGCACGTTCTGGCTGAACTGGGTCTGCAGCGCAGCCAGCTTGCCGTTGTAGTCCTTGAGCTTGACCTTGTCGGCCGCGGACAGGTTGGCGCCGGCGCGCACGAAGTCCTTGTAGTAGCGTTCGAGCAGGAACGCCGATTCGGCGTCCAGGCCCAGCGTGGCGCGCTTGTCGTGCAGCGTCTTGATGCGGGCGAACAGGGCCGGGTTCAGGCGGATCGCGTCGCTGTGGGCCGCGAATTTCGGCGCCAGGTCCTTGTCCAGTGCCTGCAGCGTGTCGTTGGTATACGAACCGGTCAGCGTGTAGAACACGGCGCGCACGCGGCCCAGCAGCTGGCCCGAGCGCTCCATCGCCACGATCGTGTTGTCGAACGTCGGCGCAGCCTTGTTGTTGGCGATTTTGGCGATTTCAGCGGCCTGCTCGCGCATGCCTTCGTCGAACGCCGGCGCAAAGTGCTCGTTCTTGATCTTGTCAAAGGCCGGGTAGCCGTATTGCAGGGTGCTCGGCTTGGCGAACGGATTCGAGGCTGGCAGCGCGGCGCTGGCCGACTTGGAAAACGCGATGGTGGCAAGGGCAACGCCGGCTGCGATCAGCAGCAGTTTTGGACGGTTCATGGAGTCTCTTGTACGAAAGGAGAAAAAGGCATGTCAGTAGCGCAGCGCCCCGCCGGCACCGCTCGTGACGGTGCAGACGGGATGCTGGCATGGGCATCAGTCGTTCGACGGCGTCGCGGTCAGGCCGCGGCGTTCCAGCAGTGGGCCGATGACCGGATCGCGGCCACGGAAGTTGCGGAACAGGTCCATCGCTTCTTGCGTGCCGCCACGCGAGAGCAGCGTCTTGCGGAAATGGTCGCCGTTCTTGCGCGTCAGGCCACCGCTTTCGGTGAACCACTTGACCGTCTCGGCGTCCAGGCGCTCGCTCCACAGGTAGGCGTAGTAGCCGGCCGAATAGCCGCCGCCCATCGAGTGCGAGAAGTACGCGCTGCGGTAGCGCGGCGGCACCGGAGCGTACGCGACGCCCGCATCGGCCAGCGCCTTCGCCTCGAAGCTCAGCACGTCGGTCGGCACCTGGTTTGGCGTGATCTGGTGCCAGCGCTGGTCGAGCAGCGCCGCCGCCAGGTAGGCGGTGGTGGTGTAGCCCTGGCCGAACTTCTTCGACGCCACGACCTTGTCCAGCAAGTCCTTCGGCATCGGCGCGCCGGTCTTGTAATGCTTGGCGTAGTTGGCCAGCACTTCAGGCCAGGTCACCCACATTTCGTTGACCTGCGACGGATACTCGACGAAGTCGCGCGGCACGTTCGTGCCCGAGAATTTCGGGTACTTCACGTCCGAGAACATGCCATGCAGCGCGTGGCCGAATTCGTGGAACGCGGTGACCACTTCGTCGTACGTCAGCAGCGTCGGCTCGCCATTTGGCGGCTTTGGAATGTTCAGGTGGTTGCCGATGACCGGCTTCTGACCCAGCAGGTGCGATTGCGAGACGTACTCGTTCATCCAGGCGCCGCCCTGCTTGTTGCTGCGTGCGTACGGGTCGAAGATGAAGATCGTCAGCAGCTTGCCATCGACGTCGTACACGTCGAAGGTGCGCACGTCGGGGTCGTACGTTGGCAGGTCCTTGCGTTCCTTGAACGTGACGCCGTATTCCTTGGTCGCGGCGAAGAACACGCCATCGACCAGCACGCGGTTCAGTTCAAAGTACGGGCGCAGCTGGCTGTCGTCGAAATTGAATTTCTCGGCGCGCACCTTGTCGGCGTACAGCGGCCAGTCCCAGCTTGCCACTTCGAATTTGCCACCGTCCTTGTTGATTGCGGCCTGGATCTCGACGGCTTCCTTCTTCGCGTTGGTGACGGCCGGCTTGGCCAGGTCGCCCAGCAGCTTGTTGACGGCGGCCGGGTTGCGCGCGGTTTCCAGCTCTTGCGAGTAGGCCGCAAAGTTCGGGTAACCCAGCAGCACGGCGCGTTCGGCGCGCAGCTTGGCCAGGCGCAGCACCTGCTTGGTGGTATCGAATTCGCCGCCCTTGGTGCCGCGCTCGAGCGAGGCTTTCATCAGGCGCTCGCGCGTGGCGCGGTGCGTCAGCACGGACAGGCCAGGCTGGATCGAGGTGTTGACGATCGGGATTGCGAACTTGCCCTTCTGGCCGCGTTTGGTGGCCTCAAGAGCAGCGGCATTGATCTCGGCGTCGGACAGGCCCGCCAATTCAGCACGGGTGTTCACGATCAGGGCGGCGGCATTCGCGCCCTTGAGCACGCGCTGCTGGAAGTCGGATTGCAGCGAGGCGATCTCGCCGTTGTAGGCCTTCAGCTTGGCCTGGTTGGCCGCCGACAGGTTGGCGCCGGCGCGCACGAATTCCTTGTAATAGCGCTCGAGCAGGTGCGTCGATTCGGCGTCCAGGCCCAGGGACGCGCGCTTGTCGTGCAGCGCCTTGACGCGCGCGAACAGCTTCGCGTTCAGGTGGATCGCATCGGTGTGCGCCGCCAGCTTGGGCGACATCTCGCGATCGACCGCATCGAGCGTGTCGTTGGTGTTGGCGCCGTGCAGATTGCTGAAGGTCGCGTTCACGCGCGCCAGCAACTGGCCGGATTTTTCCAGCGCCACGATCGTGTTGTCGAACGTTGGCGCGGCCTTGTCATTGGCGATCGCCTCGACTTCGCGCAGTTCTTCGCGCATGCCGGCAGCGAATGCAGGCAGGTAGTGCGCATCCTTGATCTTGTCGAACGCCGGGTATTGCAGCGGCAGGCTGCTGGGCTTGGCGAACGGGTTGGAAGCGTCGAGGGCGGGTGCGGCAGGTGCTGCGATGGCGGAACACGCCAGCGCGACGCTGGCTGCCACGATGAGCAGTTGAGGACGGATCATGAGGTCTTTCGCTAACACTGAGGAAGGGCGCTGTCGCCAACGGCTCGACAGCAGTGCGCTGAAGATCATAGCAGGCTTGCATGGCGCTTGTAACAATTAAAAAGTACCGCAATGTATCAATCCGCAGCCCCTGTATTGACGTGCATACGGGGCGCGCCGTGTTAGCATCGAGGCCCTTTTGCGGCACCTTTCCATGACCCTTTCTTCCTCTTCCTTCGACGCCATCGTGGTCGGCACCGGCCCTGGCGGGGCCAGCGTCGCGCGCGAACTGGCGCGTGCCGGCAGCCGGGTCCTGCTACTCGAACAGGGCGGCGCCGCGCCGCTCGCCGGCACCGTCACGCAGATGGCATCGATGGCGGCCGTGCCGGGGCGCGGCGCTTTCATCCACCGCGATGCGTCGCTGCTGGTGGGCGGCACGACGCTGGGCGGCAGCTCGGCCGTCAATTTCGCCACTGCGGCCGCGCCGCCGGCGGGCTACTTTGCCGCGTACGGCATCGACCTGGCCCCGAGCCTGGCCGCACTGCGCGCGGAATTGCCGCTCGCGCCCCTGCCCGATACGCTGGTCGGCCCCATGGCCACGCGCATCATGACGGCGGCGCATGCGGCCGGCATCGACTGGAAAAAGCTCGACAAGATGATCCGGCCGGCGCTGTGCCGCAGCGGCTGCTGGCGTTGTACCTATGGCTGCCCGTACGGCGCCAAATGGAGTGCCCGCGATTTCGTAGAACAGGCGGTGGAGCTTGGCGCCGTGCTGCAGACAGGCAGCCGCGTCACGCGCGTGCTGCTGGAGGGAGGCCGGGCCAGCGGCGTCGAGGTGAAGCATGGCGGGCAGCTGCAGACCATCCACGCGCCGCTGGTGATTCTGAGTGGCGGCGGGATCGGCAGCCCGCGCATCCTGCATGCGTCAGGGCTGGGACCGCGCGATGCGCCGTTCTTCAGCGATCCGGTGGTCGCCGTGATGGGCAGTGTGGCCGACATCGATGGCGGCGCCGAAGTGCCAATGGCGGCCGGCTGGCACGACCCGGAAGCCGGCATCGCGCTGGCCGACCTGACCTTGCCGCGCCCGATGTACCAGGCCTTCGCGACGCAGGTCGGGCGCGTGGACCGCCTGTTCGCGCACCGGCGCACCCTCTGCATCATGGTCAAGATTCGTGACGACATCAGCGGACGCGTCGGACCGCGCTGGGCCGACAAGCGTTTGAGCGATGGCGACCGCATGCGCCTGCAGCAGGGCGAACGAATGGCGCGCACGATCCTGGAGGCGGCCGGTGCGCGGCACGTGTTCAAGAGCTGGCATTTCGCCGCGCACCCGGGCGGCAGCGTGCGCATCGGCGCCGGGGTCGATGCGAACCTTCAGACGAAGGCACCGGGTCTGTATGTGTGCGACGCGTCTGTGATCCCGCAGCCATGGGGCTTGCCGCCGACACTCACCCTGCTGTGCCTGGGCAAGCGCCTGGGGCAGCACCTGGCGAGTGGGGTGACTTAATAGTGCGGGGGGCGTTCGTTGAGTGGCGCCTGGCCGGCATCGCGCAGGGAGCGCAGGTGGTCAGCCAGCTTGCCGACCATTGCCTCGAGCTCGTCGATACGGCGCTCCTGGCGGTAGATGGTCTTGTTCAGCTCATCGAGCAGGTCTTCCTGCTGGGAGAGCTTGATTTCAAGATTGACGAAACGTTCTTCCTGGTCCACGGCGCACTCCGGTAAAGCCGGCATTATGCCAGCATGACCGGATGCGCCGCGCACCTGGCCGGTCAGGCGTAGGGAATGAAGTCCAGGCCCTTGCCGACTGTGTCGATGACGAGGGCCTGGTTTTCCGGGCTTTCGCTGAACTCGATCACCATCTGGGCCCTGCCGATGATGTCGATCTGCGCCGTCCAGTACAGCAGGCCGCCAGCATCCGGCGCGCGATCGAGCACGTTGTCGTACAGCTTGTAGATGAATTCCTGATTCGTCGGATTGGCGCCGTATTGATCAGCAAACTCTTTCGATTGCATGAAACCACGGGCGATTGCACTGAGCGACGTGCCGTTATCGAGCTCCCTGGTCCAGAAGCCCAGGCCGGCGTCATCGGATTCGCGGTTCATGACCGCCTGGTACAAGCGGAAGATCTTGGCCGAATTGTCGTCGATCGCCTTCCAGCCATCGTTGAACTGGATGCGCTCGACATTGAACAGGCCGTCGACCTCGCCATTGGCGCCTGTTACCGAATAGCCCCAGGTTTCCTTCTTGACCGCAAAGTCGGCGCGTGCGCCGCCAAACACCACGGTATCGATGCCGGCGCCGGCATCCACGGCGGTGCTGCCTGCATTCATGACGATGGTGTCGGCGTTCGCGGTGCCGGCCTGATAGCCTGCGTGCGAGATCGATACGGCAGCCGTGGCTTGCCCGGCGCGGGCATTGCCGGCCAGGTCGAGCGACGTCACGATCACGTTGTAATTACCATTTGGCAGCGGTTGCGACGTCAGCGACCATGCGCCATTCGCGTCCACCACGGTGCTGCCGATCTTGGTGAAGTCGCCGTCGCGATACAGTTCGATCGTGGTGCCGGCTTCGCCGCTGCCGCTGAAGACCGGCTTGTTGCCGCCCGCAGGCATGACAATATTGACGGTGGGGATCGACGGTGGCGTGGCGTCGATGTGGAACGTGACGCCGCTGCTGCCCGTCGACACGTTACCGGCCGCATCGGTGGCGGTGGCGTAGGCGCGGTAGTTCAGGCCGTCGGCCAGCGCCACGGTCGAGCGGGCGCTCCACAAGCCATTCGCGTCTGCCGTGGCGGTGGCGATGACCTGGTCATTGAGATAGACCTTGACCGTCGCATTCGCTTCTGCCGTACCGTTCATGCCCGGCTGGCTGCCGCGCGCATACAGGGAGCCATTCTGCGTCACGGCCATGACCGGCGGTGGCGGCGCCACGTTATCGGTCGCCACACTGGCGCGCTCGACGCGCATGTCGGCAAACTGCAGCCATTCGACATTGCGCAGCGTATCGGTGCCATCGGCCCCCGTCACCGCCAGCGCGCCATCGGCCAGCGTGGAAAATGCATATCCACCGCGATTGCCATTGAAAATTACCGTGTCCGTGCCTGCGCCGCCGTCAATCATGTCGTTTCCTCCGTTGCCCTGCAATGTGTCGTTGAATTGGGTGCCGGTCAGGACCTCGTCCTTGTAGCTGCCCGTCAGATAGCGTGCGCCTGTTGTGCTGTTGATGCCGAGCTCACCGCGCAGACCGTCGCCGCCATACAGCCAGTTCAGTGCTGCGATGTCGTAGGGCTGGTAAGTGCTGTGCCAACCGCCGGCGCTGGTGTACGACATGATCGTATTGCTTGTGTTGTCTTCGCTGTCGGGAAGCACGGCCAGATTGTCATCACCGGGTTCCGAGAACGGGTGCTTCAGGCCCAGGGCGTGGCCCAGTTCGTGCAGCAGGGTTTCGTACCCCTGGGTGCCAACCGACAGGTTTTGCGTCATCGCGCGCCACTCGGTGTTGTCCAGATAGACGTAAGCATTGGCGCTGTACGCGGTCAGCGTGGTCTCGGTGCCGGTACGCTGCGACAGCCAGCTGTTCAGGCCCGTCGTGTAAGCGCCATCCAGGTTCAGATTGGCCAGATGGAACTGGGCGCTCGTGCCGGATGTCGTTTCCTGAAACTGGATCCCGGTCACTTGCTGCAGATAATTGAACGCCGTACGGGCATTGGCTTGCTGCGACACGCTGAACGCTTCCTGACCGGTCCGGTCTCTTTCGTTGCCCGAGGCGATCGAGAAGGTATAGAACAGGACGTTAGCGTTGTTATTGCTGAGGAAGTTCCAGTCCGGTCCCTTGTCCAGCAAGGCGTCGATGTGGTTCAGTCCGGTAAGCGGGGTGACAGTGATGTCGGAAGGAGTTGCCATGAATCAGCCAATAATCGTTGCAGCAAGGTAAATGCCGTGGGAATTTAGATATCAAAATCGCGTTTTCCCGGCAAGTATTTCTTGCTCGACACATGAAGTCAAATAGCATTTCAATCGTGCGCACGACTTGCCGATCCATCAAGGCTTGCGCACAACGGTTTACTCCGGAACCGGCCTCGGTGTTGCCAACAAGGCTTTCAAACTTGCCAATCTTGCCTTTGGACTCAGTATTTCCGACTCCATCGGCGCGGCCTCGCCAACGTCCAGCGCCATTTCCTTGATGAAGCGCGACGGGTCGCAATTGACCAGCTCTCCCGCACGTTTTCTCCGCTTGCACCAGCTCACGTGCAGCGTGCGCTGGGCGCGAGTGATGCCCACATACATCAGGCGCCGCTCTTCCTGGATGCGCGCCGAGATCGTTTCAATGGACGCGTCCGGGTCGCCCTTGTGCGGCAGGATGCCCTCCTCCACGCCGACCAGGTACACGTGCGGATACTCCAGCCCTTTTGACGCGTGCAGCGTCGACATGCGCACGGCATCCTGCTCCTCATCCTGGCCTTCGAGCATCGACATCAGCGCCACCATCTGCGTCAGTTCCAGCAGGTTCTTTTCTTCGCCATCGCGGTCGCGCCCGCCACGGCCGCGGTCCTTGAGCCAGTTGGTAAATTCGAGCACGTTCTGCCATTTGGCCTGGGCCGCGCGATCGTCGAAGCCCTCGTACAGGTAATGCTCGTAATTCATTTCCTTCATCATGTCGTCGAGCACCTCGGCCGCATGGTCGCCGGCGCCCAGCGGGCCGGGCCGCGTCGCGCGGTCTTCCAGCTCGCTGATGAAATGGCAGAAGTTGCGCACCGATCCCAGTTGCCGTTCCGCCAGCTTGGCCTCGATGCCGCCCTTGCGCGCTGCCTCGAACAGCGAGCAATTCCACTGCTTCGAAAATTCGCCCAGCACTTCGAGCGTGGCCATGCCGACCCCGCGCTTGGGCGTCGTGATGGCGCGGATGAAGGCCGGGTCGTCGTCCTGGTTGGCGATCAGGCGCAGGTAGGCAATGATGTCCTTGATCTCGGCCTTGTCGAAGAAGCTCTGGCCGCCCGACATCGTGTACGGGATGCGCTCCTTGCGCAGCGCCTGCTCCATCACGCGCGCCTGGTGGTTGCCGCGGTACAGGATCGCGAAATCGGACCAGTTGTTCTTGCGCTGAAAATGCTCGGACGAAATCAGCATCGCGATCTGGTCGGCTTCCTGATCGTCGTTCTGCATGCCCATCACCTTGATCGGCTCGCCCAGGCCGTGCTCGGACCACAGCGACTTCTCGAAGATTTTCGGGTTGTTGCCGATCACGGCATTGGCCGCCTGCAGGATGCGGGTGGTGGAGCGGTAGTTCTGCTCGAGCTTGATCACGCGCAGGTCGGGGAAATCGACCTGCAGCGTTTTCAGGTTCTCGACCGAGGCGCCGCGCCAGGCGTAGATCGCCTGGTCATCGTCGCCCACGGCGGTAAACATCGGCTTCTTGCCCAGGCCCGTCACCAGGAGCTTGACCAGCTCGTACTGGCAGGTATTGGTGTCCTGGTATTCGTCCATCAACAGGTAGCGCAGGCGGCGCTGCCAGCGGTCGCGGATCGGCTCGTTGTTGCGGAACAATTCCACCGGCAAGCGGATCAGGTCATCGAAGTCGACCGCCTGGTAGGCCTGCAGCGTGGCGACATAGCTGCGGTAGACGCGCCCGGCCTGGGCTTCGTCTTCGTCGCGCGCGGCCTTGATCGCGTCTTCCGGGTCGACCAGGCCGTTCTTCCACAGCGAAATCGTGTTCTGGATGCGGCGGATTTCCTGTTTATCGGTGCTCAGCGCCAGGTCGGACACGATCGTGTAGCAGTCATCGCTGTCCATGATCGAAAACTTGTCCTTCAGCCCCACCCCGGCCGCTTCCTGGCGCAGGATGCGCACGCCCAGCGAGTGGAAGGTCGACACGGTCAGTTGCTTGGCCTGCTTCGGCTGCTTGAGCAGCTTGGCGATGCGCTCCTGCATCTCGAGCGCCGCCTTGTTGGTAAAGGTCAGGGCGGCAATCGTGCGTGGATCGTAGCCGCAGTGCTCGATCATGTAGGCGATCTTTTGCGTGATCACGCGCGTCTTGCCGGACCCGGCGCCAGCGAGCACCAGGCAAGGGCCGTCCAGATACAGCGCGGCTTCGCTCTGCGGCCCGTTGAGGCCGAACTTTGGTGCGTTTGACATGGGGAAGTTTTCGGTGGGACAGAGAGCGATTGTAACAATCTGGCGGGCGCAGCGGGCGATGGCGCGCTTCCGGCAAGGTCGGATTGCAACAAGCCGCTATCCGGCTTTGCTGCCCGGCACGCTCCTGCGAGTCAGCCGGGGATCGGGTACCATGCGACCTTTGCCAGCGAGACGCCAGACGCGACGCTGCAGCCCCATTTTTCTGGAAATCTGCCACATGAAATTCGAACATCTCGTCGAAATCAACGATCCGATGAACCCGCTGCTCGACACGCTCACCCGCGAGCAGCTCTGGCACGGTCTGGTGCTGCGCGCCGAGCAGCCAAAATTGTTCATTCCGCACCTGGACGCCTGCGAGATTCTGGAGCGCGACGCCGGCGTCATGCGCCGCCGCCTGACCTTCGGTCCGCTGGTGATCGAAGACAAGGTCACCCTGACCCCGCTGCAGGAAGTGCACTACGACGTGCCGGCCCAGGGCGACATCGCCGCCTCGACGCTGCGCATGGTGATCGAGGCGCCCACCAGCGCCATGCTGCTGGTGCGCTTCTGCTACGACGACGGCATGGGCGAACACGTCGACCAGGCCAATGCGATGTACGACGAGTTCAAGAAGTCGGCGTACGAAGAAGCCGACATCGACACGGTGCGCGTCCTGCGCCAGCTGGCCGGCCAGGGCAAGCTGGCCACCACGCTGCTGAACTGATCAACTGATCGACTGAATCAGCTGCACGGTTCAGAGGCCGGGTTCGGTCTCGCCCGTGTGGGTGCTGCTCTCGCCCTGCGACAGATTGGTCGCCAGGTCGCGCAGCGCGGTGCGTACGCCTTCTTCGATCACCGGATGGTAGAACGGCATCTCCAGCATCTGGTCGACCGTCATGCGCATCTGGCACGCCCATGACAGCAGGTGGGCCAGGTGTTCGGCGCGCGGCGCAATCATCTCGGCGCCCAGGAACAGGCGCGAGCCATATTCGGCATACACCCGCAGCATCCCCTTGTTCTGCAGCATGACGCGGCTGCGGCCCTGGTTCTCGAACGATACGCTGCCCACGGCGAACTTGGGCTGGCCGCTCGCGGACAGGGCGCGATAACTCTTGCCCAGCGTGGCGATATTTGGCTCGGTGAAGGCCACCGCGATCGGCGTGCGGCGCAGGCCCGGGCGCACGTCGGGGTAGCGGCCCGCATTGTCGCCGGCGATCTTGCCGTGGTCGGCCGCATCGTGCAGCAGCGGCCTCTCGTTGTTGGCGTCGCCCGCGATGAAGATATGGCTGCCGCCGCACTGCATGGTGCGCGCGTCGAAGGTCGGGATGCCGTCAGCGCCCCGCTCCAGGCCGGTCAGTTCGAGGCCCAGGTCATGCACGTTCGGCGTGCGCCCGGCCGCCATCAGCACGTACTGGAAGCGCTCGCTGCTTTCCTTGCCCAGCGCGTCGCGCACATGCAGCACCACCTCGTCGCCATCCTGCACCGCTTTTACGATCTCGCTCTGGAACGCGATGTCGACTTCCTCGCCCAGCACGCGCGCCGCGCAGCGCAGCACTTCGGGGTCGCTGATGTTGGCGATGGAGCCGCCGCGCGCGTAGAAACGCACGCGCACGCCGAGACGGCTCAGGGCCTGGCCCAGTTCGAGGCCGATCACGCCGGTGCCGATCACGGCCACCGAGGCCGGCAGGTCGTCCCAGTAAAACACGTCGTCGCTGGTGACGATGCCGGGGCCGACGTTCTCGAGATGCGGCAGGCGCAGCGGCGTGGAGCCGGTGGCGATGACGACGCGCCCTGCGTGGATCTCGGTATGGTCGTCGACCTGCAGCGTGCACGGGCCGGTAAAGCGCGCGTGGCCCTGCAGGCGGTCATGGAGGGGGATGGCTTCCACGGCCTCGAGTACGAAGCCAACGAAGCGGTCGCGTTCGCGCTGCACGCGCGCCATCACGGCCGGGCCGTCGATCCGCACTTCGCCGGCATGCACGCCGAACGGACCGGACGTGTGCAGCGCGTGCGCCGCCTCGGCCGCGGCGATCAGGAGCTTGCTCGGCATGCAGCCGACCCGGGCGCAGGTCGTGCCGTAGTGCGCGCCCTCGATCACCACGGTGCGCGCGCCCTGCGCTTTGGCCGCGCGATAGGCCGTCATGCCGGCGGTGCCGGTGCCGATGACGGCGACATCCACGTTCAATTGTTTCATGGTGCTCTTTCGCTGTTTCTTCGCTGTTAACAGACAAAACGATACGCTATTTCACGCGCGCCGGTGGCACTACGAACCGATTCAGCATGCAACCCAGCGCCAGGGTGTGCGCAACCAACGTGAATGCCTGTCGATGAATCTTACAAGTTTCAAGTCAAAACATTAATTTCGGAAATTTTAGCGATAAAAATCAATCATCTGGCTTCTATATATAAATTCGGCATGATATTTGCTATCCCTGTGAGTTCACCCACCAAGGAGATCCCATGTCACTTGCTTCCTTCAACAAACTGCTTGTTAGCCTCTCGCTGTTCGCTTGCTCGTCCGTGTTTGCTGCGCCGCTCGTTGTCAATGTTGCTGGGGTCACGAGCGAGGGTGAGATCGGCGATTCAGGCAATACCGTGCTGAACTTTAACGTCGGCGCCAATTCGGTCATCACCAGCGTGGCCTACTCGCTGAACCTGACGGCGTTCTCGCCGAGCTGGCTGTCTGAAATCGGCCTGGCGTTCACCGACTCGGACGGCATCGAAGGCGTGGTGTTCAACCCGGGTTTCGGCGATGACACTCCTGGCACCGCAACCTACACCGGTTCTGCCGATCTGATCGACTTTGGCCTGGATTTTGCGGTCGGCGCCGACGGCATCCTGCGCCTGGAATTCTATGAAGACTTCGACGACTTCGCTGGCGTCGATGGCATCTGGAACTTCGGCACGCTCACGTTTGGCGTGGAAACGGTCGGCGGTGAAGTGCCTGAGCCGGCCACCGGCCTGCTGCTGGGCGCCGGTCTGGCCATGATGGGCTATGCCGGCCGTCGCCGCCAGGCAGCGCGCAAGGTTGCCACCGCAGCTTAAATATCGAGCGGGTCGACTTCGAGCGACCATTTCACGCGGGCCTTCATGGCCCGCAGCGCTTCCATCCACTCGCGCAGGAACGCCTGCAAGGCCGGGCGCGAGCTGGACTCCACCAGCAGCTGGGCGCGGTCCATATTGTGCACGCGTGTCATCGTCATCGGGATCGGGTCGTTGATCAAAATCCCGTCGTGCGCCAGGCAGTCGCGCGCGTTTTCCAGAAACGCAATCGCAATCGGCAGCTCGCGCGCTTCGGCCCGCAGCAAGGCCTGGTACATATATGGCGGGAGGCCCGCTTCGCGCCGTTCGTCGAGCAACTGGCCGGCAAAGCGCTCGTAATCGTGGCGCATTACCGCGCCGTACAGCGGGTGCTGCACGTAACGGGTCTGCACCAGCACCTCGGATGGGGCCCCGGCCCGCCCTGCCCGCCCCGCCACCTGCATCAGCTGCGCAAACAGACGCTCGCTGGCGCGGTAGTCCTGCGAGAACAGCGCCGTATCCGGGTTCAGGATGCCCACCAGCGTGAGCTTCTTGAAGTCGTGGCCCTTGGCGACCATCTGGGTGCCGATCAGGATATCGACCTCGCCCCGGTGCACGCTGTCGAACGCCGCCTGCGCGCTGCCCTTCAGGCGCGTGGAGTCGGCATCGATGCGCAGGATGCGCGCCTCGGGAAACATCGCCCGCAAGCCTTCTTCGACGCGCTGCGTGCCACGGCCCAATGGCTGGATGTCGACGTTGCCGCAGGTCGGGCATGAGCGCGGGATGCGCAGCTCCAGGCTGCAGTGGTGGCAGCGCAGCCGGTTCTCGGGCTTGTGCAGCACCATGAAGGCGGTGCAGCGCGTGCAGTCGCTGATCCAGCCGCAGGCATCGCACGAAATCACGGGGGCGTAGCCGCGCCGGTTCAAGAACAGCAGCGACTGCTCACCGCGTTCCAGGCGCAGGCGCAGCGCGGCGACCATCTCGGCGGTCAGGCCGTCGCGCCCGCGGTCGCGCTCCATGTCGATCAGGCGTACGCGCGGCAGCACCGCATCCTGCACGGCGCGCTCGCGCAGGTCGAGCCGTTGGTAACGCCCCGAGCGCGCGTGGTGCCACGATTCGAGCGATGGCGTGGCCGAACCCAGCACGATCGGAATGCCCAGCTGGTGCGCGCGCCAGACGGCCAGATCGCGCGCCGAATAGCGCAGGCCTTCCTGCTGCTTGTACGACGGGTCGTGCTCTTCGTCGATCACGATCAGTTGCAGGTGCGGCAGCGACGCCAGCAGCGAAAGCCGCGTGCCCAGCACGATGCGCGCCTGGCCCAGGTGCGCCGCCAGCCAGTGCAGCATGCGCTCGCCCTCGGACAGGCTACTGTGCAGCGTGGCGAGCATCATGCCCGGAAAGCGCGCCCGGATATTGCCTTCGAGCTGCGGCGTGAGGTTGATTTCAGGGACCATGATCAGAATCTGCGCCTGTGGATCGCGCGCCAGCACCTGGGCGCAGGCTTGCAGATAGACCTCGGTCTTGCCGCTGCCAGTCACGCCCCATAACAGGAACGGGTTGAAACCGGTGGCACCGCCAATGGCGTCGGCTGCCTCTTGCTGGGCCGTGTTCAGGACGGGCATGCCTACGGCGGTAGCGTCCTGCCCGGCGTCGAGCTTGGCCAGTTTTTTCAGTGCGCGTCCCAGCGCCACTGTTTTGGGCACCCGCAGGTTCTTCGGCAAGCCGGGCAACGCGACTTCGCCGAGCGGGCGCTGGTAGTACTCGGCGGCAAACTTCGCCAGCGCGAGCCAGCGCCCGGACAGCGGCGCCAGTTCGCTCCGCACAGCCAGCGCATCCTTGAGTTTTTCGGGCGGTACGTCGCTGGTGGACTTGACCGCGACGATCAGGGCCATCACCTCGCGCCGCGCAAACGACACCAGCGCCAGCTGGCCAGGCAGCGGTTCATCTCCCGGCTGGCAGGGCCAGCGGTAGTCGAAACTGCTGTTGAGCGGCGTATCGATCACGACTTCGAGGAAGCAGTGCGGTGTGACCGGTGCTTGGTTGCTGGTTGACAATCTAGGCCCTGTGCAAATCTGTGGAGAACTTTGTGAATAGTCGGGGACTTGACCCCATCAAAGGTTTACGTTAGATCAAGTCCGGAACGATAATTCCTCAATTCAAGACAATTTTAGTCTTTGTAATCAATGACTTGAAAAACCAGCCAAAAACCTGTTAACAACCTTGACCGCATTCGGCTGCTTGTGCATAACTCTGCAATTTTCCGTGGAAAACTCGCTGCGTTGCGTCATACAGTTAAGGCAATACATGAAGTTTCACGCTAAGTCCCGGTAAACCAAGTACTTTTCCCCACGCTGGCAGGGCCTGTTGATAACTTTGTGAACAAGGCCCCGAATCTGACCGAATTCTCTTGAACAACGTTCATGGGAAAACCAGCCAGATCGCATAAGGCTGATAAAAAGCCCTTAAAAATCATCGACCTACCGGTAAACACGAAAAGCCGAGATGTCCACAGGAAGCTTTATCGGATTTGCAGAAGTTGTGAACAAGTGATGGTGACGGCTTGCAATCGTGCTTTCGCGAAACGAGTGCAAGCCGTGACGGGATTACTGCGCGCGTTGCTTGCGGCTGAAGCTGTGCACAGCCTCGACCATCGCGGTGACCGATTCCGGCGGGGTAAATTGCGAGATGCCATGGCCCAGATTGAACACGTGGCCGTGGCCGTTCGATGGCGTGCCATAGGCCGTCAGCGAGCGCTCGACTTCCGCTGCAATTTGTTCCGGCGCGGCAAACAGGATGGCCGGGTCGAGGTTGCCCTGCAGCGCCACGCGGTCGCCGACCAGCGCGCGGGCAGTGCCCAGGTTCACGGTCCAGTCCAGGCCCAGCGCATCGGCGCCGATATCGGCCATCTGGTCGAGCCAGATGCCGCCGCCCTTGGTGAACACGACGGCCGGGATACGCACGCCATCCTTTTCGCGCTGCAGGCCGGCCAGGATCTGCTGCATGTATTGCAGCGAGAAAGTCTGGTAGGCGCCATCGGCCAGCGCCCCGCCCCACGAATCGAAGATCATCACGGCCTGCGCGCCGGCGTCGATCTGCGCGTTCAGGTAGGCGGTGACGGCCTTGGCATTGATGTCAAGGATGCGGTGCATCAGGTCCGGCCGGCTGTACAGCATCTTCTTGACCGTGTGGAACTCGCGCGAACCGGCGCCTTCGACCATGTAGCAGGCCAGCGTCCACGGGCTGCCCGAGAAACCGATCAGCGGCACGCGGCCATTGATGGCGCCGCGGATTTGCGTGACGGCCTTGAACACGTAGTCGAGCGAGGCCATGTCGGGCACTTCCAGCGCGTGGACCTGCTCTTCGGTGCGCAGCGGACGTTCGAACTTCGGGCCCTCGCCATCGGCGAAATACAGGCCCAGGCCCATTGCGTCAGGCACGGTCAGGATGTCCGAGAACAGGATCGATGCGTCCAGCGGGAAGCGGTCGAGCGGCTGCAGCGTGACTTCGGTGGCGTAATCGGGATTTTTTGCCAGGCCAAGGAACGAGCCGGCACGCGCGCGGGTGGCGCGGTATTCCGGCAGATAGCGGCCCGCCTGGCGCATCAGCCATACCGGGGTGTAGTCGGTCGGCTGGCGCAGCAGCGCACGCAGGAAGGTGTCGTTCTGGAGCGGGGCAAATTGTGGCATGGGAGGCATCGGTTTGATAGGCAGACACCTATTATCGCATTCTTGGGGGCGCACTATAATGCTCGTCCACCCTTCGAAAATGCCCCTCTATGACCGTTGCCACCAGCAAACAAGCCACGCCATGCGGCGCCTGGACTTCCCCGATCACTGCTGCCGTCGTTGCTGCCGGCGCCGTGCCACTGGCGCAGCCGATGCCCGACGGCGCCGCCATCGGCTGGCTCGAGGGGCGCACCAGCGAAGGCGGGCGCATGACGCTGATGGTGCACGACGCCGACGGCACGCGCGAACTGACGCCAGCGCCCTTTAACGTGCGCAGCCGCGTGCATGAATACGGTGGTGGCGCGTACCTGCTGAGCGGTGGCGGCGCCTGGTTTTCGCACCATGCGGACAACCGCCTGTACCGGGTCGAGAACGATGGCCAGCCGGTCGCCGTCACGGCCGCCGACACCGGCCACCGCTTTGCCGACTTCGTGCTCGACGCCGGGCGAAGCCGTCTGGTGGCGGTGCGCGAAGACCATTCACTGGGCGCGACCTACCCCGTCAACACGCTGTGCGCGGTGGGCTTCGATGGCGCCGAGACCGTGCTGGTCGAGGGCAGCGACTTCTATGCCGCGCCGCGCCTGTCGCCCGATGGCCGCCAGCTGGCCTGGCTGTGCTGGGAGCTGCCGCACATGCCGTGGGAAGGCACCGCACTGTGGCTGGGCGATGTGGCCGCCGACGGCGCGATCGTCAACCGGCGCCTGATCGCCGGCGGGGCGGATGAAGCGATCTGCCAGCCCGAATGGTCGCCAGGCGGCGTGCTGCACTTCGTGTCCGATCGCAGCGGCTGGTGGAATCTGTACCGTTACTCCGCTGACGCCGTTCACGCCCTGTGCGAGCGCGCGGCCGAATTCGCCGTCCCGCAGTGGAACTTCGGCGGTTCGCAGTACGCTTTCCGTTCCGAAGAACAGATCGTCTGCGCGTATATCGAGATGGGCGTGAGCCACCTGGGCATCGTCTCCACCCACGACGGCAGCTTGACGCCGCTGGAAACGCCGTATGAAGACATTCGCGACGTCAAGGTCAGCGGCGACATCGTCACGCTGCTGGGCGGCGCGCCGACCATTGCGCCCGAACTGGCGCGCATCGATCTGGCCGGCGCGCCGCTCGAGGTGCTGGCGCACTCGATCCCGCAACTGCCGGCCACGTCGTACCTGGCCGTGCCGCTGGCGATCAGCTATCCAAGCGCCAACGGCCGCACCGCGTACGCCTTCTACTATGCGCCGGCCAATCCGGATTACGCGCCGCTGCCGAACGAACTGCCACCGCTGATCGTGATCGGCCACGGCGGCCCGACCAGCATGGCGACCAGCACACTGAAGCTCTCGACCCAATACTGGACCAGCCGCGGTTTCGCGGTGCTGGACGTAAACTACGGCGGCAGCACGGGCTTCGGGCGCGATTACCGCAATCTGCTCCAGCACCAGTGGGGCGTGGTCGATGTCGAGGATTGCGTGGCCGGTGCGCGCCACCTGGCGGCCATCGGGGCGGTCGACCCGGAGCGCCTGCTGATTCGCGGCAGCAGCGCCGGCGGCCTGACGGTGCTGTCGGCGCTGGCCTTCCACGACGTGTTCAAGGCCGGCGCCAGCTATTACGGCGTGTCCGACCTGGCCGGGCTGGATGCGGATTCGCACAAGTTCGAGTCGCGCTACAACGCCTACCTGACCGCACCGCCCGAGCGCGCCCAGGCCGTGTACCGCGAACGCTCGCCGATCCACCACAGCGACAAGTTGCGCAGCCCGATGATCTTCTTCCAGGGCCTGGACGACAAGGTCGTGCCGCCGCAGCAGTCCGAAAGCATGGTCGACGCCCTGCGCGCGCAAAAGCTGCCGGTGGCCTACCTGACGCTCGAAGGCGAAGGCCATGGCTTCCGCAAGGCCGACAGCGTGGTGCGCACGCTCGAAGCGGAGCTGTATTTCTACCTGCGCGTGTTCGGCATTGCCGTGCCGGCCGACCTGCCCGCGATCGAGATCGAGAATCTCGACGCATGAAGGGTGGCCCATTGCCAGGCGACGTGCGGGCGCAACTCGCGGCCTGCAGCGCCGAAGAACACGCGATCCTGACGCTGCTGGCGATCGCCGGCGAGCCGATGGGCCGCCAGCGCATCCTCGAGCACATGCGGGCGCTCAACGCCCCCCTGCCGGCCGCGCAGTGGGCCGACGAACTGGCGCGCCTGAAGGCAGAAGGCCTGCTGGTCGATGCCAACGAACGCGGGCTGGCGCTGGCCCCGGCGGCCAGCTGGCCCGTGCTCGACGTTGCCCTCGATAGCGGCCTGTTCGATTTAGTGGCGGGCGCGTATGGCGCGGTGTCGACCGTGCGCCGCGATTGGCAGGGCCATCTGATGCTGCGCAGTTACCGCCAGGGCCTGGCGTTGCTGCGCATCGCGCTGCTGACGCGGCAGGACATCGACGTCGTCACGCCGCTGCTCGACGCCTGCCTGGCCTGCCATGAGGCGAGCTACCTGCATCCGCTGGTCGACGTCTGCGCGCGCCCGTTCACGCCGGCGCTGATCGAGCGCATCCACCCGCGCCTGCTTGAGACCGTCCTGCACGTGCTGGTCGTGCATGTGCGCAGCGAGCCGGCGCTGGCGCCGGCGGTGCGCGCCTGCGCCGAGAGCTACATCACGCGCAGCAGCCCGGAAAGCCTGCTGCGCCGCGCGCTGGGCGAGCACTACATCCTGTGCGGGCGCCTGGACGATGCACTGGCGCTGGTGGCCGAGATGACCGATTCACCGGGCCTGTTCCTGCGCAGCGTCGTCCAGCTGCTGCGCGACGATGTCGACGGCGGCCTGGCGGGCGTCGAAGCGGCCCTGAAGCAGCTGCGACGCGAGACCGGCAAGCGCAAGGCCACCTTCGGCGGCCATTGCGCGCACATCGCGGTGGCCGCCCTGCTGCGCAGCACCGAACCCGCGCACCGCAAGCTGGCCGACGCCTGGCTCGAGATCGAAACGCGCGCCGTGCAGCGGCCCGACAACGCGGTCTGGTTCCAGCTTGGCATGCTGCACGAAATCCGGCGCGGCACCGTCGACGCGGGCCTGTTTGCCACCCGCAGCTGGGAACTGTCGCTGGAACCGACCGTATTCCGCGCGCTGATCCACTACTGGCTGGCGCTGCCCGCATTGAACAGCCAGCGGGCGCGCCTGGAAGACATGCTGGCCCAATCCGAGCTGGCCGGGTTCGACCTGTGGTCGGCGCAGCTGGCCGGCGTGCTGGCGCAGATGGGTCAAGCGGGTTATCTGATGCACGAGGCGCGCGCGGGCGAACTGCGCCAGCGCCACCGCTTGCCGGACATGGCGCTCTGGTTCACGCGCGAAGAGCCGTGGGAGCGCCAGCTCAATGCGCTGATCAACCTGCAGCCCGCCCTCACGGTGGAGCAGGTCAAGGAATCGCGCCTGGTCTGGCTGATCCGCCACGACCCGCACCTGGGCGTGCAGGAAATCGAACCGCGCGAGCAGAAGCGCGATGCGCAAGGCGCGTGGAGCCGCGGCCGCGCGCTGGGCCTGAAACGCCTGGCCGAAGAAGGCGCGCAGCTCGAGTTCCTCACGGCGCAGGACCTGCAGGCGATCAATGCGATTGCCGGACGCCGCTACTACGCCGGCAGCGGCATCCGCTTCGAGCTCGAAGTGCACAAGGCGCTGGCCGCCCTGGTCGGCCACCCGCTGCTGTTCTGGATGGCGTCACCCGGCACGCGCGTCGAGCTGCTGCCGGGCGAGCCGGAACTGCTGGTGAAAAAACAGGGCAACAAGGTGTCCATTGCCCTGCACCCACCGATCGACAACGAGGATGGCGACGTGGTCATCACGCTCGAGACGCCCACGCGCCTGCGCCTGGTGCGCATCAACGACGAACACCGCCGCATCGCCGCCATCGTCGGCGCCGGGCTGGAGGTGCCGCTGTCGGCCGAGCGGCGCGTGCTGCGCGCCATCGGCGCGGTGGCCTCCAGCGTTACCGTACAGTCGGACATCGGCGCGAGCAGCGCCGACATCGAGACCGTGCCGGCCGACGCCCGCATGCACATTCACCTGCGGCCCTACCAGCAGGGTTTACGCATGCAGTTGCTGGTGCGCCCACTGCCCGGCGGCGCCTACTACGGCCCGGGCGAAGGTGCGGCCAGCGTGATCGCCGATGTCGACGGCATCCGCACCGAAGCGCAGCGCGACATGAACGCCGAGCGCGAGGCCGAACGTCAGCTCGTCGGCGCCTGCCTCGTGCTCGAACAGGGCGAGCAGGAACACGGCGAATGGCTGCTGGGCCAACCGATGCTGGCACTCGAACTGGTCGAGGAGCTCAGGGCGCTGGACCCGGCCTCGATCGTCGTCGCCTGGCCCGAGGGCGAATCATTCCGCGTCACCAAAAAAGCGACCTCGAAATCGGTGCGGGTTCAGATCCGGCGCGAGCGCGACTGGTTTGCTGCCAGCGGCGACATCGTGATCGACGAAGGCCGCGTGATGAGCCTGCGCACGCTGCTGGAAAAGCTGCGTGAGAGCGGCAGCCGGTTTGTCGCGCTGGGCGACAACGATTACCTGGCCCTGTCCGACGAACTGCACCGGCGCCTGATGGAGCTGGGCGCGTATGGCGAACTGCATGGCGACGGCATCCGCACCCACGCGCTGGCCAGCTTCGCGCTGGGTGAACTGGCGGGCGAAGCCGGCAGCGTCGACGGGGACAAGGCCTGGCAGGCGCACCTGACGCGCATGGCCGACAGCGCCGCCTTCACGCCCACGCTGCCGTCGACCTTGCAGGCCGAGTTGCGCGACTATCAGCTTGACGGTTTCGAATGGCTCGCGCGCCTGGCCCACTGGGGCGTGGGCGCTTGCCTGGCCGACGATATGGGTCTGGGTAAAACGCTGCAGGCGCTGGCGCTGCTGCTCACGCGCGCCAAGGACGGCCCGGCGCTGGTGGTCGCACCGACGACCGTGTGCCTGAACTGGATCGACGAGGCGGCGCGCTTTGCGCCGACGCTGAACCTGAAACTGTTCGGGCCCGGCGAGCGCGCCGCGACGGTCGACGACGCCGGGCCGTTCGACGTCGTCATCGTCAGCTACGGCCTGCTGCAGCAGGAGGCCGCGCGCTTCAAGGGCCGCCGCTGGCACAGCATCGTGCTGGACGAAGCGCAGGCGATCAAGAACATGCACACCAAGCGCTCGCAGGCCGTGATGGCGCTGCAGGGCGACTTTAGAATGGCGGCCACCGGCACGCCGCTGGAAAACCATCTGGGCGAATTGTGGAACCTGTTCCGCTTCATCAATCCGGGTTTATTGGGCAGCGCCGAGCAGTTCCAGCTGCGCTTTGCCGGCCCGATCGAGAAAGCCCAGTCCGAGAAAGTAAAGGACCGGCGCGCCGAAGTCGCCGCCCGCGCGCGCCTGCGGCGCCTGACCGCGCCGTTCATCCTGCGCCGCACCAAGGCGCAGGTGCTGGCCGAACTGCCGCCGCGTACCGAGATCGTCATCCCGGTCGAACTGAGCGCCGATGAAAGCGCGCTGTACGAATCGCTGCGCCGTCAGGCGCTCGACAAGCTGGCTGCGCTCGAAGCGCCCGAAGGCCAGAAGTCGATCGAGATCCTGGCCGAGATGATGCGGCTGCGCCGTGCCTGCTGCAATCCCGAACTGGTCGCGCCCGGCGCCGGCATCATCAGCAGCAAGCTGGCCGCATTCGCGCGCCTCACGGCCGACCTGATCGAGAACCGCCACAAGGTGCTGGTGTTCAGCCAGTTCGTCGATCACCTGAGCCTGATCCGCCAGTACCTCGACGCGCAGGGCGTGCGCTACCAGTACCTCGACGGGTCCACGCCGATGCAGGAACGCAAGAAGCGGGTCGACGCATTCCAGGCCGGCGACGGCGACATGTTCCTGATCAGCCTGAAGGCGGGCGGCGTGGGCATCAACCTGACGGCGGCCGACTACGTGATCCACATGGACCCGTGGTGGAACCCGGCGGTGGAAGACCAGGCCTCGGACCGCGCGCACCGGATGGGGCAGCAGCGCCCGGTGACGATCTACCGGCTGGTCGCGCGCGGCACGATCGAAGAAGGCATTGTCGACCTGCACCGCCACAAACGCGACCTGGCCGACAGCCTGCTCGAAGGCACCGAAATGGCCGCGCGCATGTCGCCAGCGGACATGCTCGACATGCTGCGCACGGGACTGGGCAGATAGCGCTGCCTTGATAGAACAGTAATATTGCACTTTGTCCCGTTCGTGTCGGAATGTTTCATCCGTCCGCAAACGGCGGGTTTGGTGCTAACCTGCACGCGATTCGCGCCGTTGCGGATCACGAATTCACACTTGTTACAGGGCCGAATACGATGATAAAAACGAAAATCGCGCTGGCAGCCGTGCTGGCCTGCTTCGCACTGGCGCCGGCCAGCGCCGCCACCAAGCCAGCCAAGAGCAAAGCAAAATCGACGAAGGTCGTCAAGAAGTCGACCAAGGCCAAGAAGGCCGTCGTCGGCGCCGCTGCCATTGGTGCGACTGCCGCTGTTGCCAGCAAGAGTGCCAGCGCCAGTGACAGCGCCGCGCCGGCGAAGGCCAGCGAAGGCCGCCTGGATCGCCGCATGTCCACGCTGAGCATGCAGTACCTGACGGCGCTGTGGCGCGTCGATCCGGAAGGCGGCATCTATGTCGGCAAGTTCGACCAGGCCGCGAACCTGACGCTGCCCGACCCTGCCACCCGCGCCAAACAGCTGGCCTTTGCCAACGAGTGGCTGGAAAAATTCGGCAAGCTCGATCCGAAGCAGCTTTCGCCACGCTACCGCACCGACCTGGTCCTGCTGCTCAACAAGCTGGAAAAGGACCGCTGGGCGCTGACCACCTGGCGCGAGTTCGAGTGGAACCCGTCGGCCTACAACATCGCCGCGCCGCTCGACCTGATCCTCAATACCGAGTACGCAGCCAAGCCGCAGCGCCTGCGCACGATCCTCAAGCGCCTGACCGACGTGCCAGCCTATTACGCGGCTGCACAGGCATCGATCAAAACGCCGACCCGCGAGCACACCCAACTGGCAATCAGCCAGGCGCCGGGCACGCTGGCGGTGCTGGCCGACCTGGGCAAGGCGGCCCAGGAATCGATCCTGACCACGCAGGAAAAGACCATCTTCGCGCAGCGCATCGCCAACGCCGGCACCGCGGTGCTGGGCTACGTCGACTTCTTGAGCGACATGGAAAAGCGCCAGGCCGCCAATGGCCAGGCCCGGCCGTTCCGCATCGGCAAGGCGCTGTATGAGCAGAAGTTCGCGCTCGACATCCAGTCGTCCAGCAGCGCCGAGCAGACCTACCGCAAGGCCCTGGCCACGCGCGAAGAGCTGCTCACGCACATGGACAAGATCTCGGACGAATTGTGGCCGCGCTACATGGCCGGCGTGACCAAGCCAGCGGAGCGCTTCCAGAAGATCGGCATGATGATCGACAAGCTGTCCGCCCGTCACGTCAAACGCCAGGACTTCTTCACCGAGATCCGGCGCCAGATCCCGCTGCTGCAGGACTGGGTGATCAAGCATGACCTGCTGACGCTCGACCCGAGCAAACCGCTCGAAGTGCGCGAAACGCCGATGTACCAGCGCGGCGTGGCCGGTGCAAGCATCGATGCGCCGGGCCCGTACCGCGCCAAGGACAAGACGTACTACAACGTCACGCCGATGGACAGCCTGACGGACGCCCAGGCCGAGAGCAGCCTGCGCGAGTACAACGAATGGATCCTGCAGATCCTGAACATCCACGAAGCGATTCCGGGCCACTATGCGCAGCTGGTGCATGCGAACCGCTCGCCGTCGCTGGTCAAGTCACTCTTTGGCAATGGCGCGATGGTCGAGGGCTGGGCGGTCTACGGCGAGCGCATGATGCTCGAATCGGGTTATGGCGACAACGCGCCCGAGATGTGGCTGATGTACTCGAAGTGGAACCTGCGCAGCGTGACCAACACGATTCTCGACTACAGCGTGCACGTGAACGGCATGAATCAGGCGCAGGCGATCGACCTGCTGACGCGCCAGGCCTTCCAGACGCGCCAGGAAGCCGATGAAAAGTGGCGTCGCGCCACGCTGACGTCGGTCCAGCTGACCAGCTACTACAGCGGCTACGAGCAGATCATGGAACTGCGCGAGCGCCGCAAGGCGCAGCTGGGCGAGCGTTTCAACCTGAAGGCGTTCCACGACCAGTTCCTGAGCTACGGCAATGCGCCGGTCAAGATGATTTCGGAGTTGATGCAGTAATGGTGCAATAGCATCCGGTACGTCGTTCCCGCGAAGGCGGGAACCCCAGTTCGTCGCGTCGTGCCGGCTTTGGCTTACGCCGCAGGGCACGCCTGCTGAATTGGGTTCCCGCCTGCGCGGGAACGACGTGGGTTGGGGTGCGGCGACGATGCCCGGCTGCGGGTTTCTGTTACGCCGTTTCTTCGGGTGCGCGCGTGGCGCGGGCGAACATCGGTGCGACCATCAGGCCCAGCTCATAGAGCAGGCACATGGGGATGGCCAGCGCCAGCTGGCTGACCACGTCCGGCGGCGTGACGATCGCCGAGATGACGAACGCGCCGACGATGACGTACGAGCGCACTTCGCGCAGCTTCTCGATCGGCACGATGCCCATGCGCACCAGGATCACGACGACCACCGGCACTTCGAACGAGGCGCCGAACGCCAGGCACATCGACATCACGAAATCGAGGTAGTTTTCAATATCCGGTGTGACCGCGATCGACGTCGGCGCAAACGCGCTGATGAAGTGGAACACACGGCCAAACACGAAGAAATAACAGAACGCCACGCCGCCGATGAACAGCAGCGACGACGAAATCACGAGCGGCATCACCAGGCGCTTTTCATGGGCATACAGGCCCGGCGCGATGAAGGCCCAGGCCTGGTAGAACACCCAGGGCAGCGCCAGGATGAAGGACAGCAGCAGTGTGACCTTCATTGGTACCAGAAACGGCGAAATCACGCCGGTGGCGATCATGGTCGAGCCTGGCGGCAGCGACGCGATCATTGGTGCGGCGATCAGGTCATAGATCTGGGACGGGCCAGGCCACGCCATCAGCGCGGCGCACACGATCGCAATGCCGATCGAGGCCTTGACCAGGCGGTCACGCAGCTCGACGAGGTGCGAGATGAAGGTATCTTCGCCGGCGGCTTGTTCAGTCATCAGCTAGGCGATCAGAAAAAAGAGGAAGTGGAATTCGTGCCGGCACCGGGACGGTACTTGCGCACGCGGGCCGCGCCCGACATCACATGGCGCTTGGTGCCATGGCGGTTCTTGTACCAGGCCGGCACGCTGGACGTGCGCACCAGCTTCTTGCGACGAAAGTCCTTGGCCTTGCGGTCGATGTCGGCCACGGTGGGCGTGATGACATGCGCGCTTTCATGCGAGCCGCGCTCGTCCCACAAGGCCTCGACCTCATCGACGTGGCTGGTAACGGACGAGCCGAATTCGCTCGTCGCCGATTCGACGTCGTTCTTGAACGACTGCGCACGGTCCTGCACTTCCTTGTGCAGGTTGCGCAGTTCGTCGAGTTCGATTTCACGGCTGACCTCGGACTTGATGTCATGCAGGTAACGCTGGGCACGCCCGTAGAGCGTGCCAGCCATGCGCGCCACCTTGGGCAGCTTTTGCGGCCCGATCACGATCAGCGCGACAACGCCGATGATCGCGATTTTCGACAGTCCAAGATCGATCATGAGGACGCCGGCTTACAGGCGGGTCTTGTCGCGGGCTTCCACGTCGATGGTCGACTTGTCGGCCACCTGCTGCGTTGCCTGGACACGGGCGGCTTCTGCTTCGGCAGCGCGCTCTTCGTCACCCTTGACGCCATCCTTGAAGCCCTTGACGGCCTTGCCCAGATCGGAACCCATATTGCTGATCTTCTTGGTACCGAAAATCAGCATCACGACCACGAGCACGATGACCCAGTGCCAAATACTCAATCCACCCATATTGTTCTCCTGATGGCGCCTGGCGCCTGAAAAATTAGTGAAGCGCAAACTGCATACACACCGAGTATATGCGATGCGGGAGCGCACTGCTCCTAATCGAACTTAACCCGAACTTAACCCGCACGTAAGCCAAACCTGGACGCTGCTTACAGCCCCAGCCCACGCCATGGACGCGGACCGCCGTACATGTGCAGATGCAGGTGATACACCTCTTGCCCGCCATCCGGACCGGCATTGATCAGCGTCTTGAAACCGCCGCTGGGCGTGCCATCGGCATCTGTCTTGACCGCAATACCATTTTGCTCGGCAAGTTTCGGCGCCAGCGCCAGCATCTTGCCCAGCAGTGCCGCATGCTCGTCGGTGCAATCGGACAACGTGGCCACGTGCACCTTCGGAATCACCAGCAAGTGCACGGGCGCTGCCGGATTGATGTCCTTGAACGCCAGCACGTCATCATCTTCATAGACGATGGCAGCCGGAATCTGCTTGGCAACGATCTTGCAAAAAATGCAGTTATCCATTCGGTCTCCAGATGATTACATTGCATGACACGCAAGCGAGCACGGGCATCCTACCAAGGCTCCATGACATCGGCATGACGACGAAGGACTGATTATGACACCGGTTCGGCGGGTTGGCACGCCAGCCATGCACGCGGCCGGCGTGCAGGCTCAGGCGTCAGTGCGCGCGGCTTTCTCGTCCAGCCCCGACACGCCTTCGCGCCGCGCCAGCTCGTCGAGCACCTGCTGCGGCGTGAGGTCGAACCTGGCCAGCAGCACCAGCGAGTGGAACCACAGGTCGGCGCATTCATACAGCACCTTGGCGGCATCGCCATCGACGCGGGCGTCCTTGGCGGCCATCACCAGTTCGGTGGCTTCCTCGCCGATCTTTTTCAGGATGGCGTCGTCGCCCTTGGCGAACAGCTTGGCAACATACGATGCGGCCGGGTCGCCGCCATTGGCGGGTTTGCGCGATTCGATCACGGCCGCGACGCGGGCCAGGGTAACGCTCATGGGGTCTTCTTGTCTTTTGAATAAATCGTATCGGGGTCCTGCAGCACCGGTTCGACGCTGTGCCAGTCGCCGTTGTCGTATTTCTGGAAGAAGCACGAGTGGCGTCCGGTATGGCAGGCGATCCCGCCGACCTGCTCGATCTTGAGCAGAACGACGTCTTCGTCGCAGTCCAGGCGGATCTCGCTCACCTTCTGGATGTGGCCGGACTCTTCGCCCTTGTGCCACAGCTTCTTGCGCGAGCGGCTCCAGTACACGGCTTCGCCCGATTCGACGGTGCGGGTCAGCGCTTCGCGGTTCATCCAGGCGAACATCAGCACGTCGCCGGTGGTCGCCTCTTGCGCGATGACGGGCACCAGGCCCTGTTCATCCCAGCGCACCTTGTTGAGCCATTTGGCATTCGTTGTCATTGCGTTACTCCAGGCGCATCGGGATACCGCGGTCATGCATGAAGCGCTTGGCTTCCCCGACCGTGTGCTGCCCATAGTGGAAAATGCTGGCCGCCAGCACCGCGTCAGCGTGGCCCTGCAGGATGCCGTTGGCCAAGTCTTCCAGGCCACCGACGCCGCCCGAGGCGATCACGGGGATGCCCACGGCGTCGGACACGGCGCGCGTTAAGCCCAGGTCGAAGCCCGATTTGGTGCCGTCGCGGTCCATCGATGTGAGCAGCAGCTCACCGGCGCCCAGGCTTTCCATCTTGCGTGCCCATTCGACGGCGTCCAGCCCCGTCGCATTGCGCCCGCCATGGGTGAAGACTTCCCAGCGGCCCGGGGCGATCTGCTTGGCGTCGATTGCCACCACGATGCACTGCGAACCGTGCTTGTGGGCGCAGTCGAATACCAGTTGCGGGTTGGTGACGGCCGACGTGTTCATGCTGACCTTGTCGGCACCGGCATTGAGCAGGCGGCGCACGTCTTCCACCTTGCGCACGCCGCCACCGACGGTGAGGGGAATGAACACGGTCGAGGCAACGGCTTCGATGATCGGCAGGATCAGGTCGCGGCCATCGCTCGAGGCGGTGATGTCAAGGAAAGTGATTTCGTCGGCGCCTTGTGCGTCATAGCGGCGCGCGATTTCGACCGGATCGCCGGCGTCGCGCAACTCGTTGAAGTTGACGCCCTTGACGACCCGGCCGCCGGTGACGTCCAGGCAGGGGATGATGCGTTTTGCGAGCATAGAAATCTCTGCGTTAGCTTATGCACGTCATCCCCGCGAAGGCGGGGACCCAAGTCTGCACGCACATCGACTGCGCGCGAAAACTGGGGTTCCCGCCTTCGCGGGAACGACGGCTTGGGGGCGGTAGGCCCGGCTTTACGCCTGCGTCCCTTCGGTCAGTTCATCGGCGCGATCCTGGGCCGAGGCCAGGTCGAGCGTGCCTTCGTAGATCGAGCGGCCGCAGATCACGCCCTCGATGCCTTCGTCCTGCACCGCGCACAGCGCTTCGACGTCGGCCAGCACGTGCACGCCGCCCGAGGCGATCACGGGATCTTCACCGCGCGCGCCAGCTTGACGGTCGCGTCGATGTTCACGCCGCCCATCATGCCGTCGCGGCCGATGTCGGTGTAGACAATCGATTCGACGCCGTAGCCTTCGAATTTCTTGGCCAGGTCGATCACTTCGTGGCCCGACATCTTGCTCCAGCCGTCGGTGGCGACCTTGCCGTCGCGCGCGTCCAGGCCCACGATGATGTGGCCAGGGAAGGCGCCGCAGGCGTCGTGCAGGAAGCCCGGGTTCTTCACGGCGGCGGTGCCGACGATGATGTAGCTGATGCCGTCATCCAGGTAGCGCTCGATGGTGTCGAGGTCGCGGATGCCGCCGCCCAGCTGGACCGGGATCTCATCGATGCCGTTGTCTTCAGCGTATTCCTGCACGATCTGCAGGATCGACTTGATGGCCGATTCGTTCTTTGGTTTGCCCGCGAATGCGCCGTTCAGGTCGACCAGGTGCAGGCGCCGCGCGCCCTGCTTGAGCCAATGCAGCGCCATTTCGGCAGGATCTTCGGAAAACACGGTGGCGAGTTCCATATCGCCTTGTTGGAGGCGAACGCAGTGACCGTCTTTCAGGTCGATGGCGGGGATCAGCAGCATGGTCGTTGTCGGTAGAGTTAACGGGGATTGAACAGCACGAATTTAACGCAAATGCGTCAGGGATTCCAGTGAATGAAATTGCGGTACAGGCGCAAGCCGGCAGCCGCACTTTTCTCCGGGTGGAACTGGGTGGCGACGATATTATCGCGGCCGACAGCGCAGCAGAACGGGCCGCCGTAATCGGCTTCGCCGATCACATCATGCGCGTTTTCGGGCGCTGCGTAATAACTGTGCACGAAATAGAAGTAGCTGTTGTCATCGACGCCGTCCCACAGCGGGTGGGCGCGCGACTGGCGCACGCGGTTCCAGCCCATTTGCGGGACCTTGAAGCGCGAGCCGTCGTTCTGCAGTTTGCCGTCGAGCTGAAACCGAACGACCTTGCCCGGCAACAAGCCCAGGCCCGGCGTGCCGCCGTTTTCTTCGCTGGCGTCGAACAGCATCTGCTCGCCCACGCACACGCCCATGATCGGGCGCGTTTTTGCGGCGCGCAGCAATGCGTCTTCCAGGCCCGATTCGCGCAGGCTGCTCATGCAGTCGCGCATGGCGCCCTGCCCCGGCAGCACGATGCGGTCGGCTGCATCGAGGTCGGCGGCCGAGCTGGAAACGAGCACGTCGGCTTCGGGCGCGGCGGCGCGCAGCGCCTGGACCACCGAGCGCAGGTTGCCCAGTCCGTCGACCACAACAATTTTATTGGCCATGTCGCGTCTCGCCTTACAGGCTGCCCTTGGTCGACGGGATGATGCCGGCGGCGCGTTCATCGAGCTCGCTGGCCATGCGCAGCGCGCGGCCGAATGCCTTGAACACGGTTTCGCACTGGTGGTGGGCGTTCACACCGCGCAGGTTATCGATGTGCAGCGTCACGCCGGCGTGGTTGACGAAACCGCGGAAGAATTCGCCGGTCAGGTCGACGTCAAAGGTGCCGATCATGGCGCGCGTGAACGGGATGTGCATTTCCAGACCCGGGCGGCCCGAGAAGTCGATCACGACGCGCGACAGCGCTTCGTCCAGCGGCACGTAGGCGTGGCCATAGCGGCGGATACCCTTGCGGTCGCCAATGGCCTTGGCCACGGCCATGCCGAGCGTGATGCCGGTGTCTTCGACCGTGTGGTGCGCGTCGATGTGCAGGTCGCCCACGGCTTCGACTTCGAGGTCGAACATGCCGTGGCGTGCGATCTGGTCGAGCATGTGGTCGAGGAACGGCACGCCCGTGTTGAGCTTCTGGCGGCCGGTGCCGTCCAGGTTGATCGAGACGCGGATCTGCGTTTCGTTGGTATTGCGGGTAATGTCGGCGGTACGGGTCATTGCTCGGGCGCTTTTCAAGGTACGTAACTACGGGACGCTACTACAGGGAAGCCTTCAGGGCGGTCAGGAACTGGTCGTTTTCTTGCGGCGTGCTGACCGTGACGCGGATGCAGTTGGCCAGCAATGTGTGCATTTTACTCAAATTTTTGATCAGGACCTTCTCGCCGTGGAGAAGCTTGCAGGCGCGCTCGGCATCGGGCACGCGCAGCGCGATGAAATTGGCGGCCGACGGGAACACTTCCACGCCCGGCAGGCCAGCCAGTTCCGTGGCCAGGCGGGTGCGCTCGACGTTCAGCAGCTCGGCTTGGCGATCCAGCACATCCAGATGCTCGAGGGCGAATTCGGCCGCCACCTGGGTCAGGATATTCACGTTGTACGGTGGGCGCACCTTTTCGAATTCGGCCAGCAGCGGCGCGGCCGCCGTCATGTACCCGAGGCGGATGCCGGCCAGGCCGAGCTTCGACAGCGTGCGCATCACGATCAGGTTCGGGTGCTGCGGCAGGCGGTCCATGAAGCTGACCTTGGCGAACGGCTGGTAGGCTTCGTCGACGACGACCACGCCATGCTCACCCAGCGCCGTGATGATCGCTTCCATGTCGGCCGCGTCGTACAGGTTGCCGGTCGGGTTATTCGGGTACGCGAGAAAGACCAGCGACGGCTTGTGCTCGTCGATGGCGGCCAGCATCGCCGGCAGGTCCAGCGAAAAGTCGGGCTTGATCGGCACGCCGACAAAATCGGCGCCGGCAAACTGCGCCGAACGCGAAAACATCACGAACGCCGGCACCGGCGCCATCACCACGGCGCGCTTGGAACCGTCGCGCTCCTGGCGCGCGATGGTGGTTGCCAGGATCGTGATCAGCTCATCCGAGCCGTTGCCGAGCAGGACATCGTAGCCGGCCGGGATGCCCAGCTTGGCGCAGATGGCGTCCTTCAGCGTGCGGTACGACGGCACCGGATAACGGTTCAGGGCCGCGTCGGCCAGGCGCGCGCCGAGCTGCGTGCGCAGCGCGTCCGGCAGCTGGTACGGGTTTTCCATCGCGTCGAGCTTGACGTAGCCAACCGAGTCCGGCACGTGGTATCCCCCCACGGCGCGCACGTCGGCGCGAATGGTGTTCTCGATCAGTTTGGCGATGTCGGTCATGAAGTTTCTTCCGTGGAGAGTGTGGCCATGGCGGCCTTGGCCGCCTTGCGTTTTTTTGCCCCGGTCAGCGGCACCTCGGGCGCCGCGAGGCGCTCGTGGATGATGGCGCAATACGCGGGATTGAGTTCGAAGCCGGTGTACTGGCGGCCCAGTCGCTTGGCGGCGATGGCCGTCGTGCCGCTGCCCATGAACGGGTCGAGCACGATCCCGCCCGGCGGGCACGAGGCCTTGACCATGCGCTCGATGATCTCGAGGGGCTTTTGCGTCGGGTGGTCGGCGCGCTCCGGATGCTCGCGGTGCAGGCGCGACACGCTCCAGACGTCCTTCGGGTTGTAGCCCACTTCGAGCCACTTGGCGCCGATGAAGATCGAGCGCGAGCGGGCCTTCTTGGTCGCGGCGTCATACGGGATGCGCACGGCGTCCAGGTCGAAGTAGTAATCCTTGCGGTTGGCGAAAAAGCCGATCGTGTCGTGCACCGACGAGAAGCTGCGCACGCTGCCGCCCATCGACGGCACGCGGCGGTCCCAGATGATCTCGTTCATCATCGTCATGCGTTTTTTCAGCATCACGAAGATCTCGGGCGTGAAGCGCCACGTCAGAAAAATGTACAGGCTGCCGTTGGGCTTGAGCTTGGGCACTGCCGCGTCGATCCACTGCTCGGTCCAGGCCAGGTAGGCCTCGACGCTTTGCTGGTCCGAGGCGTTGCCATAGTCCTTGCCCAGGTTGTACGGCGGGTCAGTCAGGATCAGGTCGATGGACCCGTCCGGGATGCGCGCCAAGCCAAGCAGCGCATCCTCGCAGAATACCTGGTTGACCCAGTCTTTCATGATGCCTGGGGTGCAGTTGGCAAAGGAACGGGATCCAGTCGTAGTTCCGCGCTGCGCGCGTGCGCCTGCAGACCTTCGCCGTACGCCAGCGTGGCCGCGACCTTGCCCAGCGTTTGCGCGCCCGCTTCGCTGACCTGGATGATCGACGAGCGTTTCTGGAAATCGTACACGCCCAGCGGCGACGAGAAGCGCGCCGTGCGCGACGTTGGCAGCACGTGGTTCGGACCGCAGCAATAGTCGCCCAATGACTCGGACGAGTAACGGCCCAGGAACATCGCGCCGGCGTGGCGGATCTTATCGGCCCACTGTTGTGGATCTTCAGCCGAGATTTCGAGGTGTTCGGCCGCGATGCTGCTGGCGATCTCGCACGCCTCGTCCATGCTGCGCACCTTGATCAACGCGCCACGATCGCCCAGCGACGTCGTGATGGTGGCCGCGCGCGGCATCGTCGGCAGCAGCTTCTGGATGCTCGCTTCGACTTGGGCGATGTAGTCGGCGTCGGGGCACAGCAGGATGGCCTGCGCCAGTTCGTCGTGCTCGGCCTGCGAAAACAGGTCCATCGCGATCCAGTCCGGATCGGTGGTGCCATCGCACAGCACGAGGATTTCGGACGGGCCCGCGATCATGTCGATGCCGACCGTGCCGAACACGCGGCGCTTGGCGGCGGCGACATACGCGTTGCCGGGGCCGACAATCTTGTCGACGGCCTGGATGGTCTCGGTGCCATACGCCAGCGCGCCAACCGCCTGCGCGCCGCCAATGGTGATCACGCGCGTGACGCCCGCAATGGCCGCCGCAGCCAGCACCATCTGGTTCTTCACGCCGTCCGGGGTCGGCACGACCATGATGATTTCCTTGACGCCGGCCACGTGGGCCGGAATCGCGTTCATCAGGACCGACGACGGATACGCGGCCTTGCCGCCGGGGACATAGATGCCGACCCGGTCCAGGGGCGTCACGCGCTGGCCCAGCACGGTGCCGTCAGGCTCGGTGAAGGTGAAGCCGGTCGACGATTCTTTCTGGCGCTCGTGGTACACGCGCACGCGGTCGGCCGCCACCTGCAGCGCGGCGCGCTGGTCGTCGGGCAGCGCAGCCAGCGCGGCTTCCAGCTCGGCCTGGCCAATGTCGAACTGCGCCATCGAGGTCGCGCCGCCGTTCGGGATGCGGTCGAATTTGTTCGTGTACTCGAGCACGGCGGCGTCGCCCCGCGCTTTTACATCGCGCAGGATGCCGGCCACGGCCAGTTCGATGGCGTCGTCGGTTTCGGCTTCAAACGCGAGCAGCGCGCTCAGCGTGGTGGCGAAGTCGGGTGCGGTCGAATCGAGCTTGCGGATCTGTACTGCCATTTTGCGTCTAGCCTTTTGCTTTGGAGGCGCGTTCGAACGCGTCCAGGATCGGTTGCAGGCGCTCGCGCTTGAGCTTGAGCGCAGCCTGGTTGACCACCAGGCGCGAGGAGATGTCCATGATCTTTTCGACTTCGACCAGGTTGTTGGCGCGCAGCGTGCCGCCGGTCGAGACCACGTCGACGATGGCGTCGGACAGGCCTACCAGCGGCGCCAGTTCCATCGAGCCATACAGCTTGATCAGGTCGACGTGCACACCCTTGCGGGCAAAGTGCTCGCGCGCCGTGTTGACGAACTTGGTCGCCACGCGCAGGCGCGCGCCCTGGCGCACGGCGCTTTCGTAGTCGAAGCCCGCGTTGACCGCGACCGACATGCGGCATTCGGCGATGCGCAGGTCGATCGGCTGGTACAGCCCTTCGCCGCCATGCTCGAGCAGCACGTCCTTGCCGGCCACGCCGAAATCGGCGGCGCCGTACTGGACGTAGGTCGGCACGTCGGAGGCGCGCACGATCAGCACGCGCACGCCCGGGTCATTGGTCGGCAGGATCAGCTTGCGCGAGGTTTCCGGGTTTTCCAGCACCTCGATCCCGGCGGCCGACAACAGCGGCAGGGTGTCTTCGAAGATGCGGCCCTTGGACAGCGCCAGGATCAGCTGGGTCTCGTCCGTATTGCTGGTAAAAGTCATGGTGATTCGATGTGATTACTTGATGCGGACGATGTCGGCGCCCACCGCCGACAGCTTCACTTCCATGCGGTCGTAGCCGCGATCGAGGTGGTAGATGCGATCGATCAGCGTCGTGCCTTCGGCGGCCATGCCGGCAATGACGAGCGAGGCCGACGCGCGCAGGTCGGTCGCCATGACCGGTGCGCCAATCAGGCGTGTGACGCCATCGATGAACGCGGTATTGCCGTCGGTCGTGATCTGCGCGCCCAGGCGGTTCATCTCTTGCACGTGCATGAAGCGGTTTTCAAAAATCGTCTCGGTCACGCGCGAGGCGCCGCCAGCGATCGTGTTGACGGCCATGAACTGCGCCTGCATGTCGGTCGGGAAGCCCGGATACTCGGTCGTGCGGAACGACACCGGCTGCGGGCGACCGTCCATCTTCGCGCGGATGGTGTCCGCGCCGACGGTCAGTTGCAGGCCGATTTCGCGCAGTTTATCAAGCGCCACGTCGAAGATGTCGGTGCGGGTATTGGTCAGCTGGATGTCGCCGCCGGTGGCCGCGACGGCGCACAGGAAGGTCGCTGCTTCGATGCGGTCCGAAATCACCGCATGGCTGGCGCCGTGCAGTTCCGGCACGCCCTGGATCACCAGGCGGTCGGTGCCGATGCCGTCGATCTTGGCGCCCATGGCCACCAGCAGATTGGCCAGGTCGGTCACTTCCGGCTCGCGCGCGGCGTTTTCGAGCACCGTCTCGCCGTCGGCCAGCGTTGCAGCCATGAGCAGGTTCTCGGTGCCGGTCACGGTGATCATGTCGGTGCGGATGCGCGCGCCCTTGAGCTTCGTGGCCCTGGCGTGGATGTAGCCGCCTTCGATCGTGATCTCGGCGCCCATCGCGCGCAGGCCCTGGATGTGCTGGTCGACCGGGCGCGAGCCGATGGCGCAGCCACCGGGCAGCGACACCTTGGCTTCGCCGAAGCGCGCCAGCAGAGGACCCAGCACCAGGATCGAGGCGCGCATGGTTTTCACCAGTTCGTACGGCGCGACCAGATTGTTGATCGCGCTGCCGTTCATGGTGACGTGTTCGTCGTCCAGATCGATTTTCAGGCCAGTGGTTTCCAGAAGCTTGAGCATCGTGCGCACGTCATGCAGGCGCGGCACGTTGCACAGGTGCAGGTCACCTGCGGTGAGCAGGCCCGCGCACAGGATGGGCAGCGCCGCATTCTTGGCGCCGGAAATCGCGATGTCACCTTGCAGGCGTTTGCCGCCAACGATCTGGAGCTTGTCCATGATTAGCCTTTGAATTCTTCAGGGGTCAGGGTTTTCATCGACAGCGCGTGGATTTCCTCGCGCATGCGGTCGCCCAGCGCGGCGTACACGATCTGGTGGCGCTGGATCGAGCGCTTGCCGACGAACGCCGGCGAGACGATCACCGCCTCGAAGTGCTGGCCGTCGCCATTGACGGTCAGGTGGGTGCATTCAAGGCCGGCGCTGAGATAGCCGTGTATCAGTTCGGGTGTGGTGGCCACGATAACTCCAAAAATTTTTAGTGGCGCAGCTTGTAGCCGCGCTTGAGCAGGTTGATCGCCATGGCCGTCAGCACCGCGAAGAACACGGACACGATGGCCAGGCTGGTCCACGGCGACACGTCGGACTGGCCGAAGAACCCGTAACGGAACCCGTCAATCATATAAAAGAACGGGTTGAAATGCGAGACGGCCAGCCAGAATGGCGGCAGTTTTTGTACCGAATAGAACACCCCGGCCAGGAACGTGGCCGGCATGATCAGGAAGTTCTGGAACGCGGCCAGCTGGTCGAATTTTTCGGCCCAGATGCCGGCGATGACGCCCATCGTGCCGAGAATGGCGGCGCCCAGGATCGCGAATACGACGATCCACACGGGCGCGACAAAGGTCAGGTGCGCAAACCAGGCGGTAATGGCAAACACGCCGGCGCCGACGGCGATCCCGCGCAGCACCGCCGCGCCGACATACGCCGCCAGGATCTCGGCGTGCGACAGGGGCGCCAGCAGGATGAAGACCAGGTTGCCGCTGATCTTGGACTGGATCAGCGACGACGACGAATTGGCAAATGCATTTTGCAGGACGCTCATCATCACGAGGCCGGGAATCAGGAACGACGTGTAGGCCACGCCCTCGAGCATTTCGACCCGGCCGTCGAGCACATGGCCGAAGATGACGAGGTACAGCATGGCGGTAACGACCGGCGCGGCGACGGTTTGCGTGGCCACCTTCCAGAAGCGCAGCGACTCTTTGTAGAACAGGGTACGGAACCCGATGGAGAACAGATTCATTGCTTACCCTCTTCCATGATCTGGATGAAGATGTCTTCCAGGTCGGCCTGCTGCAGCTGCATCTCGTCGATGACGGCGCCGGCTTCGCGCAGGCGCGCCAGGATCGGTTCGACATCGGCGTAGTCGTTCACGCGCAGCGTGTATTTGTTGTTGCCGTTATTGGGTTCGTCGTGCGACACGAGCGGACGCAGTTCAGCCGGCAGCGTGCCGGACTTCAGATGCACGACCAGCTGTGAGCCCGAGACGCGGCGCAGCAGCGTGCTCATCGTGTCGAGCGCCACCACATTGCCCTGCTTGAGCATCGCCACGCGCTGGCACATGGCCTGCGCTTCTTCGAGATAGTGGGTGGTGAGTACCACCGTGTGTCCGCCTTCGCGGTTCAGGCGCGCGATGAACTTCCACAGCGTCTGGCGCAGTTCGACGTCGACACCGGCGGTCGGTTCATCCAGCACGATAACGGGCGGACGGTGCACGAGGGCCTGCGCCACCAGCACGCGCCGCTTCATGCCGCCCGACAGCGCGCGCATGTTCACGTCGGCCTTGTCGGTCAGGTCGAGGTTGTGCATCACTTCGTCGATCCAGCCATCGTTGTTGCGGATGTCGAAGTAGCCCGACTGCAGGCGCAGCGTTTCGCGCACCGTGAAGAACGGATCGAACACCAGCTCCTGCGGCACGACGCCCAGGCGCTTGCGCGCTTCGCGAAAATCGGTCACGACATCGTGGCCATGGATTTTCACGCTGCCGGCGTCGGGCCGGATCAGGCCCGCGATGGTGGAAATGAGGGTGGTCTTGCCGGCGCCATTCGGGCCCAGCAGGCCAAAGAACTCGCCCTCTTCGATGGAAAGGGACACGCCCTTGAGCGCCTTGAAGCCTTTGTAGCTCTTCTCGACACGGTCAATCTGGATTGCAGTCATGCGAAATGGGAGGCGCAACGCGCGATAGTCAAAACAAAACGGAGGCCGGCTGGGGAACGCACCAGGACCGTGCAGGGAAACAGTCCATTATAGGTGAAATCGCCATGTCAAGCGGGCCAGGCGGAGAAACCCGGCGGGACGCCGTTGAGGCAGGATGGGGAAGCGAAGAAAAAAACGGGCAGCCGAAGCTGCCCGTATTCATGCTGGTGCGACCAGCGTGTCGACCCCGTACAGGGCCGCGAGCTTGCGCACGTTGTCCGGCACGTTGATGAACGTGAGCCGGTGCCCGGCGCTCAGTGCGCGGCGCTGCCAGGCCAGCAGCAGGGCCACGCCCGACGAATCGGCCGACTTCACGCCAGCCAGATCGAACACGGTCTCGCCAGCGCTGATCGCTGCCTCACCCTGCGTCAGCGCCAGGCTGGCGCTGTCGAAGGTCATGGCGTCGATCGTCAGCATGGGATTTGCCTCAGCCATTCGTTGCCGGTGCGGCCAGCGGCTTGGACGCCAGTTGCGCATTGCGGTCAGCCAGACGCTTGATCAGGCCATCGACGCCGCTCTTGCTGATCTCGCTGTTGAAGGTGCTCTTGTAGGTCTCGACCAGCCAGGCGCCCAGGATGTTCACGTCATAGATCTTCCAGCCGTTGCCGTTCTTGGCCAGGCGATAGTTCAGCGTGATCGGCTCGCCGCGCGCGACGTTGACCTGCGAGCGCACTTCGACATCGGTATCGGTGGCGGCGGCGCGCATTGGCTTGAACTCGACAGTTTCGTTCTTGATGGTCGACAGCGCACCGGAGTACGTATAGACCAGCAGGTTACGGAACTCGGTGGTCAGGCGCTTTTGCTGGTCTGGCGTGGCGGTGCGCCAGTGGCGGCCAGCGGCTTGCTGCGTCATTTTTTCGGCGTCGACGTACGGCAGGATCTTGGTATTGACCAGACCCATGATCTTGCTGCGGTCGCCCGACTGAATGGCCTTGTCGTTCTTGACGCTGTCGATCACTTCGGCGCTGATGCGCTTGACCAGCACGTCCGGCGCTTCGGCGCTGGCGGCTGGCTGGGCGATCACGCTCGTGGAAAAGGCAGCGGTGACTGCGGCGGCAGCGATCAGGTGCATGAATGGTTTCATCGTATTCCTTTCAACTTACTTCGTTTCGGAAGGTGCTGGCTCGGCGACGTCATCAGCCTGGCGCGGCACATTGCCGTCGTAGACCTGGCTCTGGCGGCGCTGCAGGTAGCCGTCGCGCAGGAACTCGTAGCGGTCCAGTGCGGCGTCTTCCATCAGGCCCGAGGCGTCGAGCAACGTGGCGCGTTTGTCGATGATGCGAACACCGGTACCCACATTGCGCCAGTTGACCGGCGTCTTGTAGGTCCAGATGTCGCCCGCGAAATCGGCTGGCAATGCTGCGGTATCACGTACCGTAGATGGGCCCAGAAGCGGCAAGATCAAGTACGGACCGCTCGGTACGCCCCATTTGCCCAGCGTTTGGCCGAAATCTTCGTTGTGCTTCTGCATGCCGGCTTCGGACGCGATGTCCAGCAGGCCGAAAATACCGAAGGTCGAGTTGACCGCCACACGGCCGAAATCGGTCGCGCCGGCTTCGCCCTTGCCTTGCAGGAAGTTGTTGATCGAGCTCCAGGCATCCGACAGGTTGCCAAAGAAATTGTTCACGCCCGTCTGGGCGAAGCCCGGTACGACCTTTTTATAGGCGGTGGCGGTCGGCTTGAGCACGGTGCGGTCGACAGCATCGTTGAACGAATAGACGGCGCGGTTATAACCTTCGAGCGGATCCTGTGGGTTGTTCGCGGTCGTCGCGCAACCGGTCAGGACCAGGACAGCAGCGGCGGCGGCACAGAGACGCACGTGCGAAAGCGTGTTGGTGTAGTTCATTGACTACCTTCCTTTCCATCAGCAGCCTTGCTGTAGATAAATTGATTGATCAAGTCTTCGAGGACTGTCGCCGACTGGGTGCGGATGATGCGATCGCCCTCGGCCAGATTGTTCGTGTCGCCACCGGCTTCAATGCCAATGTATTGCTCGCCAAGCAGGCCTGCGGTCAGGATTTTCAACGAACTATCTTTTGGAAATTTATAGTCGGTATCCAAATCAAGGCGCACAGATGCCTGGAAACTCTTGTCGTCAAAGGCAATCTCGCCCACGCGGCCGACGACCACACCAGCGCTCTTGACGGGCGCCTGCGGCTTGAGGCCGCCGATATTGTCAAAGCGGCCGCTGACGGAATACGTCTGCCCGAACGACATGGACTTCAAATTGCCGGCCTGGAAAGCCAGGAACAGCAGTGCAGCCAAGCCCAGCAGCACGAAAAGGCCAACCCAGACGTCGATAGTTTTGCGATGCATTTTATTACCCTAAAACCGTGTTAGTTATTTATTGAACATCAGGGCGGTCATGACGAAGTTCAGCCCCCAGACCAGCAGCGATGCGATCACGACAGTACGCGTGGTCGCACGCGAGACGTCTTCCGGCGTCGGCTGGGCCTGGTACCCCTGGAACAGGGCAGTAAAGGTCACGGCGATGCCAAAGATAAAGCTTTTAATCACGCCGTTCAGTACGTCAGCGCGCACATCGACGCCAGATTGCATCTGGGCCCAGAAAGAACCTTCATCCACGCCGATCAATTTCACGCCGACGAGGTAGCCACCCATCACGCCAACGGCCGAAAACACCGTCGCCAGCACCGGCATGGCGATCACGCCTGCCCAGAAACGCGGCGCCAGTACCCGTTGGACCGGATTAATCGCCATCATTTCCATGGCCGACAATTGCTCGCCTGCTTTCATGAGACCGATCTGCGCCGTCAGCGAGGTGCCGGCGCGACCCGCAAACAGCAGCGCCGTGACGACCGGACCCAGTTCGCGCACGAGCGACAGCGCGACGACCTGGCCCAGCATCTGCTCGGCGCCGTACTGGTTCAGCGTGTAATAACCCTGCAGGCCCAGCACCATGCCGACGAACAGGCCGGACACGGCAATGATCACCAGCGAATAGTTACCGATGAAGTGAATCTGCTCGGAAATCAAACCCGGGCGGCGGAACGCGCCGGGTGACACGCGCAGGATGCTGAGGAACGAGCGGATTGCGAAACCGAGACCGGCCAGGCCTTCGCGCACCGAGCAACCGATATAACCGAGGAAGCGGGCGATCATGTGCGCGCTCCCAGGCCCAGGTCGTCGGCCAGCGTCTTGCCGGGATAGTGGAACGGCACCGGACCGTCCGGCTCGGCGTTGACGAACTGGCGCACGTACGGGTCAGTCGACACGCGCAGTTCGGTCGGCGTGCCTTCTGCAACGATCTTGCCAGCGGACATGAAATACACGTAATCGGCAATCGCGAAGCACTCTTGCACATCGTGCGAGACGAGGATCGAGGTCGAGCCGAGGGCGTCGTTCAGGTTGCGGATCAGGTTGGCGGTCACCCCCATCGAGATCGGGTCGAGGCCGGCGAACGGCTCGTCATACATGATCAGTTCGGGGTCGAGCGCCACAGCGCGGGCCACGGCCACACGGCGTGCCATGCCGCCCGAAATCTCGGCCGGCTTGAGGCGGTGCGCATTGCGCAGGCCCACGGCGTTGAGCTTCATGAGCACGAGGTCGCGGATGAGTTCTTCGGGCAGGTCGGTGTGCTCGCGCAGCGGAAACGCCACGTTATCGAACACCGACAGGTCGGTAAACAGTGCGCCAAACTGGAACAGCATGCCCATGCGCCGGCGCAGGCGGTACAGCCCCTGCGTATCGAGGCTGTGCACGACTTCGCCGCCAATGCGGACTTCGCCACGCTGGGGGCGAATCTGGCCACCGATGAGGCGCAACACCGTCGTCTTGCCGCAACCGGACCCGCCCATGACAGCAATGAGCTTGCCACGTGGGAAATCCATGCGCAGATTCGACAGAATGGAACGCTCACCGTAAGCAAAATGCAGATCGCGGATTTCGACTAGGTTCGACACAGCATCATTTGAGGTTAGGGAATCCGGTATTGTAGTGCAGAAAGCTATTTACCCGCTTGAGGGACCCGATTTTACCCCCCGCAGACGACGTGACATTACAACACTAATAACTGTTCAGTCAGCTATTTAACGTTGTAAGCGATTGTTTTCATTGGATTATGCATACATGACAATATTGCGATCCCTTGTTAGGAATCAATATAATTGAAACATATTTACATAAACCGCACGATACAGGCCGCGTGATAGGACGACAGCGTGCCAGGCTATTTTGCATCGCAGCATCCAATTGGGGATAGCTTTGCGAATTAGCAAGTGACAGTTTATAAATAGTTTGTCATGCATTTGTCGCCGGATTGTCTGCAAGCCGGCGAACATGGCGGTCGCATTGCACGACCGCCATTGACCATATGTCTTAGCGTGGCAAGACCGATGCGCCCATCAGGAACTCATCGACTGCCCGCGCGCATTGACGGCCTTCGCGAATCGCCCACACCACCAGCGATTGACCACGACGCATGTCGCCCGCCGTAAATACTTTCGGATTCGATGTCTGGTAGGCCAGGTCGCCCTCGGTGGTGGCGCGCGCATTGCCGCGTGGGTCTTTCTGCACGCCGAACGCATCGAGCACCTGCTGCACCGGCGAGACAAAGCCCATCGCCAGCAGCACCAGGTCGGCTTTCAGTTCGAATTCCGAGTCCGGCACTTCCGTCATCTTGCCGTCCTTCCATTCGACGCGGCAGGCGATCAGCTTCTCTACCTTGCCGCCCTTGCCTTCCAGGCGCTTGGTCGCCACTGCCCAGTCGCGCTCGCAACCTTCTTCGTGCGACGACGAGGTGCGCAGGCGCGTTGGCCAGTACGGCCAGACCAGCGGCTTGTTTTCGTGTTCCGGTGGTTGCGGCAGCAGTTCGAATTGCGTCACCGACGCCGCGCCATGGCGATTCGAGGTGCCGACGCAGTCCGAGCCGGTGTCGCCGCCGCCGATGACGATCACGTGCTTGCCGGTGGCTTTCAGCTGGTCCTTCAGCTTGTCGCCGGCATTGACACGGTTTTGCTGCGGCAGGAAGTCCATCGCGAAGTGCACGCCCTTGAGCTGGCGGCCCGGCACCGGCAGGTCACGTGGCTGCTCGGCGCCGCCGGCCATGATCACGGCGTCGAATTCTTTTTCCAGGTCTTCCGGGAAGATGGTGTCGCGCGCCATATTGCTGACGGCTGCCGGGAAGTCCTTGCCAATCAACACGCCGGTGCGGAACGTGACGCCTTCGGCCTGCATCTGTTCGACGCGGCGGTCGATCAGGTCCTTCTCCATCTTGAAGTCGGGGATCCCGTAACGCAGCAGGCCGCCCAGGCGATCGCTCTTCTCAAATACCGTCACGTCGTGGCCGACGCGCGCCAGTTGCTGGGCCGCGGCCAGGCCGGCAGGCCCGGAACCGACGACGGCGACCTTGCGGCCCGTGCGATGTTCGGGTGGCTGCGGCACCACCCAGCCGTGCTCCCAGCCGGTGTCGATGATCTTGCGCTCGATCGACTTGATGCCCACCGGGTCGTCGTTGATCCCGAGCGTACAGGCCGACTCGCACGGCGCCGGGCAGATGCGGCCGGTGAACTCGGGGAAGTTGTTCGTCGAGTGCAGGTTTTCCAGCGCGTGGCGGTAGTTGCCATGGAAGACCAGGTCGTTCCAGTCCGGGATGATGTTGTTGACCGGGCAGCCCGTGTTACAGAACGGGATGCCGCAATCCATGCAGCGCGCGCCCTGCACCTTCGCCTGCGCGTCGGTCAGCGTGATGACGAATTCCTTGTAGTTCTTCAGACGCGCGACCGGTTCGAGATGATCCTCTTCCTGCCGTTCGAATTCCATGAAGCCGGTAATTTTGCCCACAATATTTTCCTTGGTCGTTGGTCCGCGGCTGCTTACGCGGCCTGATCGATCTTGTCGTTCGCTTCTTCCATGCTCGAGAAGTGCATCTCTTCGAGCGCGCGCTTGTAGTCGGTCGGGAACACCTTGACGAACTTGCTGCGGCTGTTCGCCCAGTCGTCGAGCAGGTTGCGCGCACGCGTGCTGCCGGTGTACTTGAAGTGGCGCTCGATCAGGCGGCGCAGGATCGCTTCGTCCGACTCGCGTTCGCTGGTGCGCGACTGGCTGTGCCAGGCCGCCGGGTCGGTCTGGTCTTTCGACGCCAGCACCCGCTCGAGATTGACCATCGTCGTGTTGCAGCGCGCTTCGAATTCGCCCTTCGGGTCGTACACGAAGGCCACACCGCCCGACATGCCGGCGGCGAAGTTGCGGCCGGTGTCGCCCAGCACCGCCACGGTCCCGCCGGTCATGTATTCGCAACCGTGGTCGCCGCAGCCTTCGACGACGGCCGTGGCGCCCGAGTTGCGTACCGCGAAGCGCTCGCCGGCTACGCCGTTGAAGAAGGCTTCACCCGAGATCGCGCCATACAGCACGGTGTTACCGACGATGATGTTGTCGACCGCCCAGCCACGGAACTCGGTGTTCGGCCGCACGATGATGCGTCCGCCCGACAGGCCCTTGCCAACGTAGTCGTTGCCTTCGCCGACCAGGTCCATCGTGATGCCGCCGGCCAGGAAGGCAGCAGCGGACTGGCCCGCCGTGCCTTGCAGCTGGATGTGGATGGTGTCGTCGGGCAGGCCGGCATGGCCGTAGCGCGTGGCGACTTCGCCCGACAGCATGGCGCCGACGGTGCGGTTCAGGTTCTTGACCGGCGAGATGAACGAGACGCGCTCGCCCTTCTCCAGTGCCGCCTTGGCTTGCGCGATCAGCTTGTGATCGAGCGCCTTGTCCAGGCCATGGTCTTGGCCTTCGGTATGGAACAGCGCGCGCTGGCTCTCGACTTTCGGCTGATAGAAGATGTTCGAGAAGTCCAGGCCCTGCGCCTTCCAGTGGCCGATCGCCTTGGATTTGTCGAGCAGGTCGGCGCGGCCAATCAGTTCGTCATAGGTGCGGATGCCCAGCTGCGCCATGATCTGGCGCGCTTCTTCGGCGACGAAGAAGAAGTAGTTCACCACGTGCTCGGGTTTGCCCTGGAATTTCGCGCGCAGTACCGGGTCTTGCGTGGCCACGCCCACCGGGCAGGTATTGAGGTGGCACTTGCGCATCATGATGCAACCTTCGACCACCAGCGGCGCAGTGGCAAAGCCCACTTCATCGGCGCCCAGCATCGCCGCGATGACGACGTCGCGGCCGGTGCGCATCTGGCCATCTGCTTGCAGACGGATGCGGCTGCGCAGGCCATTCAAGACCAGCGTTTGCTGGGTCTCGGCCAGGCCCAGTTCCCACGGCGTGCCGGCGTGCTTGACCGACGACAGGGGCGACGCGCCCGTGCCGCCATCGTGGCCGGCGACGACGATGTGATCCGCCTTGGCTTTCGAGACGCCGGCTGCGACCGTGCCGATACCCACTTCCGAGACCAGCTTGACCGAGATCGAGGCGCGCGGGTTCACGTTTTTCAGGTCGTGGATCAGCTGGGCCAGGTCTTCGATCGAATAGATGTCATGGTGCGGCGGTGGCGAGATCAGGCCGACACCCGGCACCGAGAAACGCAGGGACGCGATGTACTCGGACACTTTATGGCCCGGCAGCTGGCCGCCTTCGCCCGGCTTGGCGCCCTGCGCCATCTTGATCTGGATCTGATCGGCCGAGTTCAGGTATTCGGCGGTGACGCCAAAGCGGCCCGACGCCACCTGCTTGATTTTTGAACGCAGCGAGTCGCCGTCTTCGAGCGGGATGTCGACCACGACGCGGCCATCGCCCAGGCGCGATGCCAGCGATTCGCCCTTCTTGATTGCGATGCCCTTGAATTCATTCATGTAGCGCGCCGGATCTTCGCCGCCCTCGCCCGTGTTGCTCTTGCCGCCGATGCGGTTCATCGCAATGGCCAGCGTGGCGTGGGCTTCGGTGCTGATCGAGCCAAGGGACATGGCGCCGGTGGCAAAGCGCTTGACGATGTCCTTGGCCGATTCGACTTCTTCGATCGGGATCGCCTTGTCGCGGTCGATCTTGAATTCGAACAGGCCGCGCAGCGTCAGATGGCGGCGCGTCTGATCGTTGATCAGCTGCGCATATTCTTTATAGGTCGAGAAGTTGTTGGCGCGCGTCGCGTGCTGCAGCTTGGCGATCGTGTCCGGCGTCCACAGGTGGTCTTCGCCGCGCACACGGAACGCGTACTCGCCGCCGACGTCCAGCGCATTGGCCAGCACCGGATCGGCGCCGAAGGCCAGCGCGTGCAGGCGCAGCGCTTCTTCAGCCACTTCGAACAGGCCAATGCCTTCGATGTTCGACGAGGTGCCCTTGAAGTACTTGTCGACCAGCGATTTGTTCAGGCCCACGGCCTCGAAGATCTGCGCGCCGCAGTACGACATGTAGGTGGAGATGCCCATTTTGGACATCACCTTCATCAGGCCTTTGCCGACGGCCTTGATGTAGTTGTAGCTGACCGTATCAAGCGACAGTTCCTGCGGCAGGCCATGCGCCAGTTCGGCCAGCGTTTCGAGGGCCAGGTACGGGTGCACGGCTTCGGCGCCGTAGCCGGCCAGCAGCGCGAAGTGGTGCGTCTCGCGCGCCGAGCCGGTTTCGATCACGAGGCCGGCGGAGGCGCGCAGGCCGCGCGCCACCAGGTGCTGGTGCACGCTGGACGTGGCCAGCAGCGCAGGAATCGCGACCAGGTCGGGCGACATGCGGCGATCCGACACGATCAAGATGTTGTGGCCCGACTTGACCGCGTCGACCGCTTCGGCGCACAGCGAGGCCAGCGACGCTTCGATGCCCTCCTTGCCCCAGGTGACCGGGTAGCAGATGTTCAGCTCATAGGCCTTGAACTTGCCGCCGGTGTGCTGGCCGATATTGCGCAGGCGCGCCATATCGTCGAAGTTCAGGATCGGCTGCGCGACTTCGAGGCGCATCGGCGGGTTGACGTTGTTGGTGTCGAGGATGTTCGGCTTGGGGCCGATGAACGAGACCAGCGACATGACCATGCTTTCGCGGATCGGATCGATCGGCGGATTGGTCACCTGCGCGAACAGCTGCTTGAAGTAGTTATACAGCGGCTTGAGTTTGTTGGACGTGACGGCCAGTGGCGAATCGTTGCCCATGGAGCCGGTGGCTTCTTCGCCCAGCACGGCCATCGGCGCCATCAGGAACTTCAGGTCTTCCTGCGTGTAGCCGAACGCCTGCTGGCGGTCGAGCAGCGTCAGCGCCGGCTTTTCGCCCTGCGCATCCTTCGCGCGGCCGGCGGCCAGCTGCGATTCGGTCAGCTTGATTTCACCCAGTTTGATACGCACCGACTTGATCCACGCCTTGTACGGCTTGGCGTTGGCGTAGGTGTCCTTCAGTTCCTTGTCGTCGATGATGCGGCCGGCTTCGAGGTCGATCAGGAACATCTTGCCTGGCTGGAGGCGCCACTTCTTGACGATGCGCGATTCAGGAATCGGCAGCACGCCCGATTCGGACGCCATGACGACCAGGTCGTCCTCGGTGATGACGTAGCGCGCCGGGCGCAGGCCGTTGCGGTCGAGCGTACCGCCAATGTGGCGGCCATCGGTGAAGGCCATCGCCGCCGGGCCGTCCCACGGCTCCATCATCGCGGCGTGGTATTCGTAGAAGGCGCGGCGGTTGTCGTCCATCGACGCGTGATTTTCCCAGGCTTCCGGGATCATCATCATCATTGCCTGGGCGATCGGGTAGCCGGCCATGATCAGCAGTTCGAGCGCGTTATCGAAACAGGCGGTATCCGACTGGCCTTCATAGATCAGCGGGAACAGCTTGTTCAAGTCGTCGCCCAGCACAGCCGACTTGAGGATGCCTTCGCGCGCGCGGGTCCAGTTGAAGTTGCCCTTGACGGTATTGATCTCGCCGTTGTGGGCGATCAGGCGGTACGGGTGGGCCAGCGGCCACTCGGGGAAGGTGTTGGTCGAGAAGCGCTGGTGGACCAGGGCCAGGGCCGAGATGCAGCGCGGATCCTGCAGATCCTTGTAGAACACGCCCACCTGGTCGGCCAGCAGCAGGCCCTTGTAGACGACGGTGCGCGCCGACATCGACGGCACGAAGAATTCCTTGCCGTGCAGGAGTTTGAGGGCCTGAATCGCGTGGCCGGACGATTTGCGGATGACGTAGAGCTTACGTTCGAGTGCATCGGTGACCATGATGTCCGGGCCGCGGCCGATGAAAATCTGGCGAATCACGGGCTCCTTGGCCCGCACGAACGGCGACATCGGCATCGTCGCGTCGACCGGCACATTGCGCCAGCCGAGAACGACCTGGCCTTCGATGCGCACGGCGCGTTCGATCTCCTGCTCGCAGGCAATGCGCGACGCATGCTCTTTCGGCAGGAACACCATGCCGACGCCGTATTCGCCAGGCGGGGGCAACTCGACGCCCTGGCGCGCCATCTCGTCGCGGTAGTACTGGTCCGGAATCTGGATCAGAATCCCCGCCCCGTCGCCCATCAGCGCATCGGCGCCCACGGCGCCCCGGTGGTCGAGGTTCTTCAGAATCAACAGACCCTGTTCGACAATCGAATGACTCTTGTTGCCCTTGATATGGGCGATGAAGCCAACACCGCAAGCATCGTGTTCATTGGCGGGATCATACAAACCTTGGGCAATCATGCGACATTCTCCACATCTTTACGGGATCGAATGCCGAGAATAGTGCAATGCAAAATCCCCCGTCAACCTCAATAATTAGGGTCAGAGTCGAATTGTTTGACAACTTTTTGAGAAACACGATAATTGGGGACAGAGTCCATCCGGTTTGTGGCTGTGCTCTGTAACCGATCCTAAGCGCTTGATTTCAAATGTGTTTCTGCAATAAAAAATGGCACGAATAACCGTGCCGTTGTGTCGGGAATTGCCCTGTTTCAGGCTTGTGCGAACGGTGGAAGGGGCGGATTAAAAGGTCGGCCACGCTTGGCTGGCAAGATCTGGCGTTGAGTTTTTTGCTCCAGCTGACTCTTGAACGAGTCTGACCCCAATGGCTTGTTTCGCAGAATCGAGGTGGTGATGAAATCCACCTCCTCCGATGACAAACCCTGCTGGACCATGTCGATATACGCCGCCTCGCGCTGGAATGGCGTGTTGCCCAGAGCCCAGAACAGGCTGTGGTCACTGACGAGCGTATCCAGACGCGCGCCGGCATGGTGGGCGTAGCTCGACCATGGATACTCGCCGGGGCCGACGGACAGTTGCGCGCGCACGGGATTGAGCTCGATGTAGCGGCTGCAGGTCATGAAATACCGGTCCGAGTCGATCAGCGACGTGCGGAAACGCCCCTCGAACAAGCCACCGCTGCGCTCGTACTTGTGGTTAAACCATGGCACATAGAGTCGGCCAACCTTCTGCATCATCAGTGCCAGGCCGGTGGCGTCGCTCGGCGTTGCCAGCAGGTGAACATGGTTCGGCATCAAGACGTATGAATGGATGGCCACGTCATAAAACCGCGCGCCTTCCTTGAGCCAGACGAGAAATCGCTGGTAGTCCGCCTCTTCCCTGTAAATGATCTGGCGGTTATTGCCGCGCTGGATTACGTGGTGCGGTTGCTCGGGAACGATGAGTCGAGGTTGGCGTGCCATGGCGTCGGATGTGCGTGAGGAAGCCGAATTCTACAATGGAAAATGACTCTGTCCCTAATTAAACGCAAGAGGTCGCGAAATCTGTTTGACTCTGTCCCCAATTATTCGAGAATGAGTCCAGGCGCAATTTGTCGCCCGACTTTTCAGCTCCAATTGCTTAACCTAGCCAATTTCCCAAAAAAATTGGCCAATAATTCGACTCTGACCCTAATTGTCTGAGTGGAAATTGGCCAATAATTCGACTCTGACCCTCATTGTGGGAGGGTAGAGGCGTTTCAGGAGAGGGTGAAGCCGGCGGAGAGGCTGTAGCCTTCGCCGTAGGCGCTGCGCAGGGGGAGGTCCTGGCCGAGGCCGGAGCGGGCTTTCTTGCGCAGGCGGTAGACCAGCATGTCGACGCGGCGGCTGGCGTCGGGGTCGTCGCCACCCATGCCGGCGACGATGACGTGGCGTGGTACCGGGCGTGTGTTGATCGTCAGCAGGTGCAGGAAGTTGCACTCTTTTTCGGTCAGGTCGACGACCTTGCCCATCAGCTCGAGCTGGCGCGCGCTCACGCGCAGCATCCACTTGCTCGGGGCTGGCGCCGGGTCTTGCGGGCGCACCCGGCGGTCAAGTGCCTCGATGTGGGCGGCCAGTTCCGGGAACTTGATCGGCTTGGTCAGGTAATGGTCGGCGCCCAGGCGCAAGCCCAGGATGCGGTGGTCGAACGCCACCCGCCCCGTGAGTACCAGTAACCCGATTTCGGGGTACAGCTGGCGCATGCGCGGGATGACATTGAAGCCATCTTCGTCCGGCAGCCCGAGGTCGAGCACCACGACCGCAGCCGGCGTGCGCGTCAGCGCCGCCCACATTTCACTGGCGGTCCGGGCGATCGTGACGTCGTGGTCCAGCTCCTTCAGGAACTCGGCCATGTCGTCGGCGTATTCGCCATTGTCTTCAACAATCAGTATCTGCGTCATGCCCTTGCCATATTAGTCACCTGCCCGTCGTTGATACCGATGGTAGCGTTATCCACGCCGAAGCGCGGTCCCGATTATCACTGCTGAGGCTACCTGAAGCAAGGAGTTATTCCTCTATAACCTCTATAAGACCAGCGCCGGCATCCAGAGCCGGAACTCGGCGCCGGCGCCCTGCTGCCCTGGCGCCAGGCTCATTACACCGCCATGAACTTCGATGATCGAGCGCGCCATGTACAGCCCCAGACCGCTGCCCGGCAGGCCGGCGGCGTTGCGGCCGCGATACCCTTTGTCGAAAACGCGCGACGCATCGTCCGGCGGCACGCCGGCGCCACCGTCGAGGACCGCGATCTCGACGCCGCCACCGCTGCGCCGCACGCGCACCGTTACATCGGCAGTGGGCGGCGAAAACGCGAGTGCATTGTCGATCATGACTTTCAGTGCCAGCCGCAAGCCTTCCGGTTCGCCGCGCAGGATCGAGGCGACATCGTCGAGCTGCAGTACAGCCGCGCGGCCGGCGCTGCGGATCTGGGCAGCGCCCGTTTCGACTAGTTCCCCGACCGTGATGGTGTTGGGCTGGCGGGTGCGCCCGAGCGTGGCCATGCGATCCGGCGACAGGTATTCGTCGAGCATCCCGATCAGGCGGTCGACTGCCGCGCCGATCTTGCGATAGCGGGCGCGCACCGATTCCTCGGCATGGGTGGACGTGGCTTCCAGCCGCTGGATCGCGCCGTCGATCGTCGCCAGTGGCGTACGGAACTCGTGATTGAGCATGCTGGCAAAGCGTTTGTATTCGCTATCGTGGCCGCGCCGCGCCGACAGGTCGCGCAGCAGGCCAACCAGGGCCGATCCGTCATCGGCCGGCACGATGGCCAGCGCTTCCAGCGCCAGCGGGCGGCGCTCGGCATCGAACAGATCGAATTCGCGCCGGTTGCGCACCCCCGGCTTGCCGGCGGCCATCGCGCGCAACCACACTGCCAGCGGCGCCAGCGGCGAGGCGCTGTCGCCATCGAGCGCGCTTTGCAGCGTCGCAGCGTCATAGCCACTCAGGGCCGCAAATGCCGGGCTCAGATAGCGTACGCTTCCCGCCGGCAGTGCAATGGCAAAGGCCACGTCGTCGCCCAGTTCGGCGATCGTACGCAGTTGCCGGCCGGTGAGCATCTCGGTATCGCCGGCAGGGGCCGGGATGGCAGACGTGGTGGCGGCAATCGGACTGGACTTCATTGGACCTCTTTCTTCACCAACAGTTACGGGCGATGTATCGACCAGCTAGTATATCGCGACCGTCACTTGTCTGTGACATATTGCTTTGCAAAATGCAAAATATGGTTTCAGGAGGGAATGAAAGAAGGCGATCCGGCCTGGAATCCACATGGCAAACGAAACAATTGCGCCATACCGGCAGGGTTTGGGCGATAATTTCATCACTATGAACGATACCGCTACCCGCCCCCCGCTCCCAGACCGGCTCTCGATCGATCCGAGCAGCCCATTTCATAACCGTGACGTCTTCCAGCACGACGTCGGCATCCGCTTCAACGACAAGGACCGTACCGACGTCGAAGAGTATTGCATCAGCGAAGGCTGGATCAAGGTTGCCGCTGGCAAGACCCTCGACCGCAAAGGCCGCCCGATGTTGATCAAGCTGAAAGGCAAAGTCGAAGCGTATTACGCGTAAACCTTTGGTCGATACAACAATGGCGGGCTCGCGAGCCCGCCATTTCTTTATGTATACCAGCGCCAGCTTGCGCTGCGCTGACTAGCCCTCCCCGGATCGACTACTCCGCCAGCGGCGCAAAGATCGCCTGCAGGTCTTCCTGCGTCAGCGCCATCTTCTGCGACTCGCCTTCGGACAGGATCGAGTGCGCCAGCTCCGACTTCTTCTGCTGCAGCAGCTGGATCTTTTCTTCCAGCGTGCCCTTGGCAATCAGCTTGTAGACGAACACCGGCTTGTCCTGCCCGATGCGCCAGGCGCGGTCGGTCGCCTGGTTCTCGGCTGCCGGATTCCACCACGGATCGTAGTGGATCACGGTGTCAGCCGCGGTCAGGTTCAACCCCACGCCGCCCGCTTTCAGGCTGATCAGGAAGATCGGCACCGCGCCCTGCTGGAATGCGGCCACCTGCGCCGAGCGGTCGCGCGTCTCGCCGGTGAGCAGCGCATACGGGATCTTGCGCAGCGCGAGTTCTTCTTCGATCAGTGCCAGCATGCTGGTGAACTGCGAGAACACGAGGATCTTGCGGCCTTCGCCCAGCAGGTCTTCGACCATCTGCATCAGGTCGGTCAGCTTGGCCGACACCGCCGCCGTGTTCTTTTTCGATGGCATCGACTTGACCAGGCGCGGGTCGCAGCACACCTGGCGCAGCTTGAGCAGCGCTTCGAGGATCACGATCTGGCTGCGCGCCACGCCCTTGCGGTCGATCTCGTCGCGCACTTTCTTGTCCATCGCCAGGCGCACCGTTTCGTACAGATCGCGCTGCGGGCCGGAGAGCTCGATGCGGCGCACCATCTCGGTCTTTTGCGGCAGCTCCTTGGCCACGTTGTCCTTCGTGCGGCGCAGCAGGAATGGCCGGATGCGGCGATTGAGCAGCGTGCGGCGCACCGGATCGTCCTGGCGCTCGATCGGATGACGGAACTGGGTGTTGAAGGTTTTCTCGTCGCCCAGCAGACCGGGGATCAGGAAGTGGAACTGCGACCACAGCTCGCCCAGGTGATTCTCGAGCGGCGTACCGGACAGGCACAGGCGGTGGCTGGCGTCGAGCGAGCCGGCCGTCTGCGCTGCCTTGGAACGGGTGTTCTTGATGTAGTGCGATTCGTCCAGGATCACCAGGTGATAGTGGTGCTTGCGCAGTTCTTCTTCGTCGCGCGGCAGCAGCGCGTAGGTCGTCAGCACGATGTCGGCGCCGTCGATCTGGTCGAACGACTCCATGCGCTCCTTGCCCTGCAACAGCAGCACTTTGAGGCTCGGGGCAAAGCGCGCGGCTTCGTCGAACCAGTTGGCCATCAGGCTTGTTGGCGCGATCACCAGCGCGGGACTGGTCAAGCGGCCCGCTTCTTTTTCGACCAGGATGTGCGCCAGCGTCTGCACCGTCTTGCCCAGGCCCATATCGTCGGCCAGGATGCCGCCCAGGTCATACTCGCGCAGGAACTGCATCCACGCCAGGCCATCGAGCTGGTAGTCGCGCAAGGTGGCCTGCAAGCCGGCCGGCGCCTCGACTTTTTTCACGGCGCCGAACTGGCTCAGTTTGCGGCCGGTCTCGCGCAGGCGCTCGCCGCCGGTCCATTGCAGCTCGACGCCGCGCGCCAGCTCTTCGAGCCGCGCCGCGTCGAGCGTCGACAGGCGCAGGCGCGCCTTGATCTTGTCATTGAAATACAGCTCGCCCAGCGTGGCCAGGATGGGCTTGAGGCGGCCCCACGGCAGCGCCACGCGCTCGCCATCAGGGAGCACGGCCAGCATCTGGTCGGACTCGGCGTGCGCGGCCAGCACGCTCGGATCGAATTCGAGCGGCGCGCTGCGAATCAGCTGCACCAGCACCGGCAGCAGCGGCACGCGCTTCTTGGCCACCACGATGCCCAGTTCCAGTTCAAACCAGGCATTGCCTGCTTCCGCCGGTTCGTCGATGTCGGCGTACCAGTCTTCGACCGGCACCACGTCGTAGCGGTACTTGGGCGATTTTTGCAGGTGCCAGCCGGCGTCGGACAGCGCGTCGACCGACTGCTCGGCAAAGCGCAGCCAGTGCGCCTGGCTCTCGAGCTGCAGTGCGCCGGCCATCACGTTCAGTGGCGCCGTGGCCGGCTTGCGGAAACCGATCTCGCCCAGCTTGTCGAGCGCGTCGCTCTCGAGCTTGGGGTCGCGCTCGATGATTTCGGTGAGATCGCCCACCTGGCGCACGACGCGCTGCGACGGGTCGAAGGAGACGCGCTGGCCGTCGTAATCAAACGCCAGCACGGCGAAGTCCTGCCAGCGCGCGGCGCTGCCGTCGGCCAGCTGCACCGCATCGAGCAGCAGGTGCGGGATCGGTTTGACATCATTACGCAGGCGCTGCGTGAGCGGCTGTGGCAGCGGCATCAGCTGCTGCAGGCCGTGCGCAAGCAGCAGTTGCGAGACGCGTTTCTTGTCGGTGCCGGTGAGCGTGGGTGCTTGCGCCACGAGCGCCTGCAGTTCGGCCAGCGAGATGTCGATGCCGCCGCGATTGAGTTCGAGCGGGCCACACGACAGATTGTCGATGTACCACGGCGGGTCGGTCGGCAGCATGTAGTCGATCTGGTCGGCGGCGCTGTGCGCGGCCGCGCCGCCCACGGGTTCGACCGACCAGCCAAGTTTGGCGACGCGGCCTTCGTCGCGCCAGGCCAGGCTGGCCAGGCGGGTCGGGCCACCCTGCAGCGGGTAGACCAGGCCGCCGGCCATGTCGGCCCACGAGTTCGCCCACAGCAGCTTGCCCTGTTCGAGCAGCATCTGCAGCAGGATCGCGCCGACCTTGCCTTTCGGTTCGGTGGCGCTGGTGCCTTGCGCCGACCCGCTGCGCATGGCGATGAAAAAGCGCACCAGGTCGATGTCGTCGCCTTCGAGATACGCGGGCGGCGCCGACAGGAGCGAAAAGACTTCGCTGACGGGACTGGCCGCGGCGACGTCGCCGTTGGGCCGCAGGCGCGCCTTGCACAGGCACAGCGCGACGTGGCGCCCGCCACTGGTGGGTGCCATCACGTAGACGAACTTGTACTGCGCGGCCTTGGGGTCGACCACTTCGTCGGTCAGCTTCGGCTGCGGATGCGCAGCTGCTTCGACCCGCTGCAACCAGCTCACGACCGGCGCCGGCAGGGCCGGTGAACGTGCGGGCGTGCGGGCTGCGGGTGCGTCGCTGGCTTTCTCGCGAAGATAATCGACTGTTGTCATTGGGTCTCGTGGCAGGGTATTAAAAACGGCAATAACGACTATTATCTCGCATACGAACACTTCCGATTTGTTCGTAATCGCACCTTGCAGACAAATGGTGCGCGCACGCAACGCGTGTGTCTTCTGCCAACCGACTGTTCTCTCATGTTCGACTGACGCTGTCAATACTGGCGTATCGGCGCTGTTTGCGTATCATTGGCCGCTTGGTCCACGATCCCCGCTTCGCCACTGCCTATGCTGCCCTCCATCGAACAACGCCTCGCCAAAGAACTCGCCGCCAGGCCAGCCCAGGTGGCCGCCGCCATCGCCCTGCTCGACGAAGGCGCCACCGTGCCGTTCATCGCGCGCTACCGCAAGGAAGCCACCGGCGGCCTGGATGACATCCAGCTGCGCCTTCTCGAAGAACGCCTGCGCTATCTGCGCGAGCTGGAAGACCGGCGCGCGTCGATCATCGCGTCGATCACGGAGCAGAACAAGATGACGCCGGCGCTGCTGGAATCGATCGCACTGGCCGAGGATAAAACGCGTCTCGAAGACCTCTACCTGCCGTACAAGCAGAAACGCCGCACGAAGGCGCAGATCGCGATCGAGGCCGGCCTCGCGCCACTGGCCGAGACCCTGCTGGCCGACCCGCAGCAGGATCCCGAGGCCATCGCGAAGGACTATCTGCGCGACGCATTCACCAATGCCGATGGCGGCGCCAACCCCGGCGTGCTTGATACCAAGGCGGCGCTGGATGGCGCGCGCCAGATCCTGATGGAGCGCTTTGCCGAAGACGCCGCGCTGCTGCAGACGCTGCGCGAGTACGTGCAGGAACACGGCGTCGTCGAATCGAAGGTCGTCGCCGGCAAACAGGACGAAGGCGAAAAATTCGCCGACTATTTCGACTACAGCGAGCCACTGGCTGCAGTGCCGTCGCACCGCGCGCTGGCGCTCCTGCGTGGCCGCCGCGAAGGCATGCTGGACGTGGCGCTGCGCCTGGATTCCGAGCCCGAAAAGCCGAAGTGGGACGCACCGCTCAATCCGTGCGAAGGCCGCATCGCGGCGCGCTTCGGCATCAAGGCGCAGGGCCGCCCGGCCGACAAATGGCTGCTCGATACGGCGCGCTGGACCTGGCGCGTGAAAAGCTTCATGCACCTGGATACCGAGTTGATGGGCGCGCTGCGCGACAAGGCCGAACTCGATGCGATCGGCGTCTTCGCGCGCAACCTCAAAGCCCTGCTGCTGGCCGCGCCGGCCGGCCCGCGCGCGACGATGGGCCTGGACCCTGGCCTGCGCACCGGCGTGAAGGTCGCGGTGGTCGACGCCACCGGCAAGGTGGTCGATACCGCCACTGTCTACCCGCACCAGCCGCGCAACGACTGGGATGGCGCGCTGCACACGCTTGGCCTGCTGGCTGCGAAACACAATGTGTCGCTGGTCTCGATCGGCAATGGCACCGGCTCGCGCGAGACCGACAAGCTGGCGCAGGATCTCATCAAGCAGCAGCCCGACCTGAAGCTGACGAAAATCGTCGTCTCGGAAGCCGGCGCATCGGTCTATTCGGCGTCCGAATTCGCCTCGCGCGAACTGCCCGACATGGACGTGTCGCTGCGCGGTGCCGTCTCGATCGCGCGCCGCCTGCAAGACCCGCTGGCCGAACTGGTCAAGATCGATCCAAAGTCGATCGGCGTGGGCCAGTACCAGCACGATGTGTCGCAGAGCCAGCTGGCGCGCTCGCTCGACGCCGTGGTCGAGGATTGCGTGAATGCTGTTGGCGTGGACGTGAACACCGCGTCGGCGCCGCTGCTGGCGCGCGTGTCCGGCCTGTCGTCCACGGTGGCGCAGGGCATCGTCGCGTATCGCGACACGCATGGTGCTTTTGCCTCGCGCGCGGCGCTGAAAAAAGTGCCGCGCCTGGGCGAGAAAACCTTCGAGCAGGCAGCGGGCTTTTTGCGCGTGATGAACAGTGCCAACCCGCTGGATGCATCGGCCGTGCACCCGGAATCGTACCCGCTCGTCGAAAAAATCCTGCTCGACGTCAAGCGCGACATGAAAGCCGTGATCGGCGACGGCGCCCTGATTAAAAGCCTGAACCCGGCCAGGTATGCGGACGACAAGTTCGGCGTGCCGACCATCACCGATATCCTGAAAGAGCTGGAAAAACCGGGCCGCGATCCCCGGCCTGAGTTCACGACGGCCACCTTCAAGGATGGCGTGGAGCAGATCTCGGACCTGCGCCCCGACATGATCCTGGAAGGCGTGGTCACCAACGTCGCCGCGTTTGGCGCGTTCGTCGACATCGGCGTGCATCAGGATGGCCTGGTGCACATCTCGGCGCTGTCGAACACGTTCGTGAAGGACCCGCACACGGTGGTCAAGGCCGGCCAGGTGGTGAAGGTCAAGGTGCTGGAAGTGGACCCGAAGCGCAAGCGCATCGCGCTGACGATGCGCCTGACGGACAGCGCGCCGCAACCGGGCGCGCAGCCGGCGCAGCGCCCCGACCGCAACGACGCCAAACGCGTGCAGCAGCACCAGCGCCAGGAACGCACGGCGGCGCCGGCCGGCGGCGCGATGGCCGATGCCTTTGCCAAGCTGCGCAAATAACAGGCAGCCAATGCTGCGCGTCGTCCACGTCGATCCGGATCACGCCGACGCACGGCGCGTTATTGCGCAACTCGATGCGGCGCTGTCTGCAATCACGGGCGACAGCGGCGCGGCCTCGTTCGATCCAGAGGATTGTCGGGGCGCGGGCGCCTGCTTCGTGCTGGCCTACGACGCCGACGGCAGCGCAGTCGGCTGCGGCGCCGTGCGCGCGCTTGCGGGCGATATCGCGGAACTCAAGCGGATGTATGCGCGGCCTGGCAGCGGGGCCGGCGCGCACGTGCTGGCAGAACTCGAGCGGCACGCCGCAGCATGCGGCTACCGCCAGTTATGGCTGTCGACGCGGCGCGTGAATGCGCGCGCGGTGGCGTTCTACGAGCGGCACGGTTACGCGCCGGTGGCGCCGTACGGCCGGTATGTCGGCCGCGCGGTATCGGTCTGTCTCGGCCGGCGCCTGCCCTGACGCCGTTGCTTCAGCTGTGCTTGATCAGGATGCCGATCAGGTAGACACCCAGGCAGCCAAACCCGATCAGCAGCATCTTGTGCTGCGGGATCGCCGGCGCGCCCGTCTTCTTGATGTGCAGCGCGTCGCGCACCAGCAGCAGCGCGTAGATCAGCGCGGCGAGTCCCGACAGGATGTCGCCCGGGCTCGGGCGCGTGAATCCCGTATAGATATTGAGGATGCCGGGAATGCCCAGCAGGGCGGCGATCACGAGGTTCGCGTTTGGCGATGGTACGCGGCGGCGGGGTTGCTGCATCGGGTGCTCCGGTGGATGGTGACAAACGGCGCGATCATACCGCACTGCCGGGCGCCGGCACTGACGGCGCGCGAAGGCGCTCAGGCGAACAGGGTGGTGTTGCGCAGCACGAGCTTGATCAGGAAGCAGCCGGCGAAAGCGCCAAAGCAGATGAAGCCGATCAGCGTGACGCGCGGCGAGGTCAGCAGCGCCAGCCGGCCGGCGCGCCGCTGCAGCGCGCACCAGGCCAGGAACAATGCCATCATCAACGGGCCGATCTGGACGAAGACGTCGACCGCGCGGCCGCTTCTCAAGGCATTGGCGCCGTCATACAGTGCCGGCAAGCCCAGCAGCGCGGCAAAAACCCACAGGGCCGCGATGGGCAAGGTAGCGAACGTGTTCTTCATCGTGTTTCCCGTCATCTTGAACCGGGGCATGATACCGCAGCGCCGTGATGGTCACCGATGCCGTCCACGTCGAATTCTTATAGAATGGCGCCATCCACCCATTCCTCTCCAAAAGGCACACATCAAATGAGCGACGTTCAAACCTGGATCAAAGACACCGTGACCTCGACCCCGGTCGTGCTGTTCATGAAAGGCACTGCCCAGTTCCCACAGTGCGGCTTTTCCGGCCGTGCCATCCAGCTGCTGAAAGCATGCGGCGTCGACAACGTCGCCACCGTGAACGTGCTGGACGACGCTGAAGTGCGTCAGGGCATCAAGGACTACTCGAACTGGCCAACCGTGCCGCAGCTGTACGTGAACGGCGAGTTCATCGGCGGCACCGACATCATGAACGAGATGTACGAATCGGGCGAACTGCAGACCCTGCTGAAAAACGGCTGATTGCATGACTGAGCGCCCGCGCCGTATTGTTGTCGCCCTCACCGGCGCGACCGGCGCAACCTATGGCGTGCAGCTGCTCAAGCGGCTGCACGCAACGCCAGGCATCGAAAGCCACCTGATCATTTCCGACGCCGCCACGCTGACCCTGCACCAGGAACTCGGCCTGCAGCGCCGGGACGTCGAAGCGCTGGCCCACGTCGTGCACCGCAACCGCGATATTGGCGCATCCATTGCCAGCGGGTCGTATCAGGTCGGCGGCATGGTTGTCGCGCCCTGCTCGATGAAAACCCTGGCCGCCGTGGCCCACGGTTTCTCGGACAACCTCGTCACGCGCGCTGCCGACGTGATCCTCAAGGAACGCCGGCGCCTGGTGCTGATGGTGCGCGAAACCCCGTTCAATCTGGCCCACTTGCGCAATATGACGTCGGTGACCGAAATGGGCGGCGTCATCTTCCCGCCATTGCCGAGCTTTTACCACCGGCCTGCGTCGATCGCGGACATGGTGGAGCACACGGTGGACCGTGTCGTGGACTTGCTGGGGATAGAAAATACCCACGCCGCGCGCTGGGGCGGCATGAAAGCAGAACAGAACGACGTGGCAGGATGAACCGGCATGCCGGCTCGCGCCGGCATGGGTTGTCTCAGCGTTTGTCGTCGTAACGGTTGTCTTCGGACTTTTTCAAGTCACGCGCTTCTTCGAGCATTCGCCGCCGGGCGTTGCGTTCTCGCATCAGTTCAGCATGACGCGCTGCCGTCATCGGCGGCACCGTCATCAAATCCTTGAGCTGGGCGGTATTGGCGTAGTTGTTTCGCATGCGTCAGCTGCTCCTGGGTGAACCTGAAACGGTGGCGGAAACTGCTACCACCTGATCAGATTATGGACCAGACCAGCCTATTTGTACTGTTCTGCACGACAAAAGTGCAAACCAGCAATAACGCTACTGCGATCGACGATTACTTCGCGTCCGGCTTCGTGTGATTTACACGCACCAGCATGCGAATGAATTCGCGTGCCAGCTGGCGGTGGTGCTCATCGAGGCGCTGCAGGTCGGCGATCAGCTTGACGTCGGCCGATTCAAAGCGCGCGCTCGCAGCACCGGCCTCGCCGGTAGCCTGCTCGGCGCCGCCGAAACGCAACCAGTCGGCAGGCACGCCCAGCCATTGGGCGATCATGCGCAATTTTTCCTGGGTGGGAATGGCCTCACCGACCAGCCACTTGCGGGCGGCATGGACCGTGATCGGTCGACCCTCGAAACGGATATTGAATTCTCGCGCCAGACGCGTAGGGCTGTCAGGCGAGTAGTGAGCGTTCTTCAGGGCATGTTGGAGGCGTTCGCTGAAGCTCTCCCGTTCATTGGTTGAATTCATTGCGGTACTTGTTGTTGGACAAAGGGAGGTTCTTCCAGACGAGAAACCTCATCTTTACACTATACAACTATTAAGTAACAAAGATGTGGTTTTTTAATAGTTTTTACACGCAATTTGTGTTATTCCCAACAGCAATTCTCACAAGAACGGTTGTCATTTAAAAGCGCGCCATCGGGAATGAAACAACTGCGTACTATTATTTAGAACGATTTCACGGAATGTCCGTGCTGTTCAATATGTATCCGATGGTGACATATTGAATGTTAGTTTCGCGTGAAAACTATCACGCCATCGGCATTTGTCGTGCGGGTTAATTGACCGTCATACCAAAGCTGGTGCAGGTGCGCGAGCGCTTCGCCCAGCGCAAAACTGAGCTGGTGGGCATCGAGCGGACGCCGGAACATGATGGGCACGATCTCGGCCGCCGAGCGGGGCTCGGCGCAGGCAGCGAGCACCTCGGCCAGCCGGTCAACATGGTGCTCGCGCAATTGCCGGATGCGCGTGTGCAGCCCGCGAAACGGCTTGCCGTGGGACGGCAGCACTAGGACGTCGTCGGGCAGGTCGGCGAACTTGCCCAGCGAGTCCAGATACAGTTGCAATGGGTTGCCATCGGGTTCCACGGCAAACACCGAGACGTTCGTCGAGATACGCGGCAAGACCATGTCGCCGGACACCAGGATGTTCAGATCCGCGCAGTACAACGAGGCGTGTTCGGGCGAGTGACCAAAGCCGGTGATCACGCGCCACAATTGATCCCCAATTGTGACATCCTGCTTGTCCTGCAACCGGGTGTACGCCAGCGGCACGCTCGGCACCAGTGACGGATAATAATTGCGACGGCTCCCCATCTGGTCCAGCATCGCTGCGTCGCGCAAGCCGTGGCGCTCAAAATGCGGGATGGCCGACGGCCCGTCCACGCCCGGCAGCGCCGCTGCCATCATGCGCATGAAGCCGAATTCGCCCGTCGTGGTCCAGAACGGCGCAGCGAAGCGCTCGCACAACCAGCCCGCGAGTCCGACGTGATCGGGGTGGCAGTGGGTAGCGATGACACGTACCAGCGGCTCTCCGGCCAGCCCCTTGGCCAGCAATTGCTCCCAGGCGGCGCGGGTGGCGTCGGTCCCGGCGCCAGTGTCGATCAGGCTCCAGCCAGTGCGCGTCGCACCGCTCTGGTCGACGTCGTCCTGCAGCAGCCACAGATTGACGTGGTCCAGCGCGAATGGCAGCGGCATGCGGACCCAGCGCAGGCCCGGAACGATCTCGACCACCGCCCCCGGTGCAGGGATTGTCTCGCCAAACGCATACGACAGTTGGGACTCAAGCGCATTCATGCAAATCTTCCTTTTCTGGGGGAACGGCGGGCGCGCTACAATACGACGCGACGACAATTTACGTAAACGGAAGTTACTGCTTGTTTCGATTTTACGCGATTTTTGGTTGTTTCCCAAACGCTACAGAACCTCATGCCGACTACCTATACCATCGCCGAACTGGCGCGCGAATTCGATATCACTGCACGGGCCATCCGTTTCTATGAAGACCAAGGCCTGCTCAGCCCGAAACGCGAAGGCGTGGGCGGGCGCAACCGTGTCTACACGCCGCGCGACCGGACCCGCCTGAAACTGACCCTGCGCGGCAAGCGCCTGGGTTTGACGCTGTCCGAGATCAAGAGCATCGTCGACATGTACGAGTCGCCGAAAGACACGCAGGCGCAAATCGACCGCTTCCTTGCGGTACTGGGTCAGCAGCGCGTGACGCTCGAACAGCAGCGCGCCGATATCGAGATGGCGCTCGAAGAAATCGTTGCCCACGAAGACGAGTGCCGTCGCCTGCTCGGCGGTAATCATGGCAACGGTGAAGCCGGCCGCGACGCTGCCTGAGTCTCCCGGCACAACAGGCGCTGACAACTTGTCGGCGCTTTTTTTGCCTGCTGTTTGACGTTTACGTTAACGTAATGCGCGAGTATGATTGTCGCGCACCCCTTCTCAATTCACCACTGCTCACCGCGAGGACGACATGCTGCACCTTCCAGGCCTGACTTTTGACCATGGCGACGATATCGCCGCGCTGCGCGAAGCCGTCCAGCAATTTGCCGCCAGCGAAATTGCGCCGCGCGCGGCCGAGATCGACCGCAGCGACCAGTTCCCGATGGACTTGTGGAAGAAGATGGGCGAACTCGGCCTGCTGGGCATCACGGTGAGCGAGGAATACGGCGGCGCGAACATGGGCTACCTGGCCCATATCGTGGCGATGGAAGAAATCTCGCGCGCTTCGGCCTCGGTCGGCCTGTCGTACGGCGCCCACTCGAACCTGTGCGTCAATCAGATCAAGCGCAACGGCACCGAAGCGCAGAAGCAGCGCTACCTGCCCAAGCTGATCTCGGGCGAACACATCGGCGCACTGGCGATGTCCGAGCCGAACGCCGGATCGGACGTGGTCAGCATGCGCCTGCGCGCCGAACTCAAGGGCGACCGCTACGTGCTCAACGGCACCAAGATGTGGATCACCAATGGCCCCGACGCCGACACGCTGGTCGTCTACGCCAAGACCGATCCCGAGGCAGGCGCGCGCGGCATGACCGCCTTCCTGATCGAAAAAGGATTCAAAGGGTTCTCGATCGCGCAAAAGCTCGACAAGCTCGGCATGCGCGGCTCGCACACGGGCGAACTGGTGTTCCAGGATTGCGAGGTACCCGTCGAGAACGTGCTGGGCGGCGTTGGTAAGGGCGTCAATGTCCTGATGTCGGGCCTGGACTTCGAGCGTACCGTGCTGTCGGGTGGCCCACTGGGGATCATGTCGGCCTGCATGGACGTGGTGGTGCCATACATCCACGACCGCAAGCAGTTCGGCCAGGCCATCGGCGAATTCCAGCTCATGCAGGGCAAGATCGCCGACATGTACTCGACCATGATGGCGTGCCGCGCCTATGTGTACGCAGTCGGCCAGGCCTGCGACCGCGCCAACGGCCCGGAGCAGATCCGCGCCCTGCGCAAGGACGCCGCCGGCGCCATCCTGTACAGCGCCGAAAAAGCCACGTGGATGGCGGGTGAAGCGATCCAGACGCTGGGTGGCAACGGCTACATCAACGAATACCCGGTCGGCCGCCTGTGGCGCGACGCCAAGCTGTACGAAATCGGCGCCGGCACCAGCGAAATCCGCCGCATGCTGATCGGCCGCGAGCTGTTCGGCGAGACCATGTAATCCTTCAGATCCGGAGACCCACACCATGAACGATCCAGTCGTTATCGTCGGCGCCGCGCGCACCCCGATGGGCGCCTTCCAGGGCGATTTTTCCAGCAAGACCGCCAGTGACCTGGGCGCCGTCGCGATCCAGGCCGCCGTGCAGCGTGCCGGCGTCGATCCTGCCGCCGTCGAACACGTCTACTTCGGCAACTGCCTGATGGCCGGCCAGGGCCAGGCCCCGGCGCGCCAGGCGCTGATCAAGGCCGGCCTGCCGATGTCCACCGGCGCCGTGACGCTCTCCAAGATGTGCGGCTCGGCGATGCAGGCGGCGATCTTCGCGCACGACCAGCTGGTAGCCGGCAGCGCCGACGTCGTCGTTGCGGGCGGCATGGAATCGATGACTGGCGCGCCCTATCTGATCCCGAAGGCGCGCGGTGGCTACCGCATCGGCCACGCGCCGATGTTCGACCACATGATGCTCGACGGCCTCGAAGACGCCTACTCGCGCAACGAGAAAACCGGTGAAGGCCGCTCGATGGGCACCTTCGCCGAAGAGTGCGTGGCCAGCTACGGCTTCACGCGCGAAGAGCAGGACAACTTTGCGATTGCCTCGGTCAAGCGTGCGCAGGCCGCCAGCACGGACGGCGGTTTTGACTGGGAAATCGCACCCGTCACCGTCACCAGCCGCGCCGGCGAGACCGTCATCGACAAGGACGAAGGCCCGCTCAAGGCCAAGGTCGACAAGATCCCGTCATTGAAGCCCGCGTTCAAGAAGGATGGCACGGTCACCGCCGCCTCGTCGTCGTCGATCAACGACGGCGCCGCCGCTCTCGTGATGATGCGCGAATCGACCGCCAAGGAACTCGGCCTGACGCCAATCGCGCGCGTGCTCGGTCACGCCACGCATGCACAGGAACCGAACCTGTTTACCACCGCCCCGATCGGCGCGATGCAGAAGCTCTTCAAGAAAACCGGCTGGACGGCGGGCGACGTCGACCTGTACGAGATCAACGAAGCGTTTGCCGCAGTGCCGATGGCAGCGATGCGCGACCTGGCCATCCCGCACGAGAAGGTCAATGTGCACGGCGGCGCCTGCGCGCTGGGCCACCCGATCGGTGCCTCCGGTGCGCGCATCGTCGTCACGCTGCTCGGCGCGCTTAAACGCACTGGCGGCAAGCGCGGTGTGGCAGCGCTGTGCATCGGCGGCGGCGAAGCCACGGCGATGGCGATCGAGCTGGTGTAAGCCCGCCCGCGATGCGCTGCAACGATGAACAAAGCATGCGACTATTGAAGGTCTTGTTCTACCAACCCTTCACAAGGAGCACAGCATGCCCACTGTATTGATCGTCGGCGCCTCGCGCGGCATTGGCCATGAAATGGCCGCCCAATATCGCCAGGATGGCTGGCGCGTCATCGCCACCGCACGCAAGCAGGAAGACTGCGATGGCCTCGTCGAGCTGGGCGCCGAAGCGCACCAGCTCGACGTGCTCGATGCCGAGTCGATCGCCGCGCTGGCCTGGCGGCTGGACGACGAAAAGATCGACAGCGCCTGGCTGGTCGCCGGCGTGTATGGCCCGGCCCACGGGAGTTTCCCGACCGGCCCTGAATTCGACGCCGTCATGCACACCAATGTGCTCTCGGCGATGCGCCTGATTCCGATCGTCGCGCCGTTGCTGGCTGACTCAAAAGGCAAGCTGGTGGTGCTGTCGTCGCGCATGGGCTCCATCGGCGAGCGCTCGGGCACCGACGGCACGCTGTACCGCGCCAGCAAGGCCGCGCTCAATTCAGTGCTCAAGGACGCCTCGATCACCTACGGCGCGCAAGGCGTGACCTGCATCGCCTTCCATCCGGGCTGGGTCCAGACCGACATGGGCGGCAGCGGCGCAGCGCTCACCGTGCACGACAGCGTGCGCGATCTGCGCGCTACGCTGGCCAGGGTGGACGCGGGCGCCAATGGCAGTTTCCTGAACCACGACGGCGAGCCGATCGCCTGGTAACACACAATAGCGAGACCCCATGATCCTGTCCGACGAACATCAGATGATCCGCGACGCCCTGCGCAGCTTTGCCCAGGAGCGCCTGGCCCCCAACGCTGCGCGCTGGGACCGTGAGCACCACTTCCCGCGCGAAGAATTGCAGGAACTGGCGGCACTGGGCGCCTTCGGCGTGGCGGTGCCGGAGCAGTATGGTGGCGCCGGCCTGGATTATGTGGCGCTCGCGCTGGTACTCGAAGAAATCGCGGCCGGCGATGGCGGCATCTCCACCATCATCTCGGTCAACAACTGCCCCGTATGCAGCATCGCGATGATGTATGCGAGCGAAGCGCAGAAACAGCAGTGGCTGCGGCCCCTGGCCCAGGGTGAGCTGCTGGGCGCATTCGCGCTGACCGAGCCGCACACGGGCAGCGACGCCGCGGCGCTGCGCACGACCGCCGTGCGCGATGGGGAGCATTACGTCATCAACGGCACCAAGCAGTTCATCACCAGCGGCAAATACGGCGACGTGGCGATCGTCATGGCCGTCACCGACAAGGCCGCCGGCAAGAAAGGCATCAGCGCCTTCTGGGTGCCAACCAATACGCCTGGCTACATCGTGGCCGGCGTCGAACACAAGATGGGCCAGCACTCGTCGGACACGGCGCAGATCGTGTTCGACAATTGCCGCGTCCCGCTGGAAAACCTGATCGGCGACGAAGGCATGGGCTACAAGATTGCGCTGTCGGGCCTGGAGGGCGGGCGCATCGGCATCGCGTCGCAGGCAGTGGGCATGGCGCGCGCCGCGTACGAGGCCGCGCTGGCCTATGCGAAAGACCGTGAGAGCTTCGGCAAGGCGATCTTCGAGCACCAGGCGGTGCAGTTCCGCCTGGCCGAGATGGCGATGAAGATCGAGGCCGCGCGCCAGCTGATCCTGCATGCGGCATCGATGAAGGATGCCGGCCTGCCCTGCCTGAAGGAAGCCGCAATGGCCAAGCTGTTTGCGTCCGAAATGGCCGAGCGCGTGGTGTCCGATGCGATGCAGGTATTCGGCGGCTACGGGTATGTGGCCGACTTCCCCGTCGAGCGCATCTACCGCGATGTGCGCGTGTGCCAGATCTACGAAGGCACCAGCGACATCCAGAAAATCCTGATTGCCCGCGCATTGTGAACGGACCGTTGACCCTGCAGGCGCTGGTGCCGGAACAGCTGCCGCAGCTGTTCATGTACCTCGACGACCAGCTGCAGGAAAACGGCCGCGGCGCCGTGCCGCTGTTCCAGCCCATCTCGCGCGGGCTGTCGCGCCTGCCGCCCGACAAGGCGGCGTCGTTTGCCGCCAGTTTTACGGTGCCGTTTGGCCAGCCACGCTGGCGCCGCATGTGGCTCGCGCTCGATGCCCGGGGCGAGATCGCCGGCCACGTCGACCTGCGCGCACGGCCTGAAATTGCGGCCTTTCACCGCGCGCTGCTGGGCATGGGCGTGCACCGCGATCACCGCGGGGCGGGACTGGGCCGTCAGCTGGTCGAGCACGCGCTGGCGTGGGCCAGCGCTACGGCGCCACTCGAATGGGTCGACCTGGATGTCCTGTCGGGCAATCTGGCGGCGCGCCGGCTGTACGAGCGCGCCGGGTTCGTCGTCACTGGCGAGGTACACGACCTGTACCGGATCGACGGCGAGTCGCACGGCTCGGTGACGATGAGCCGGCGCCTTCGCTGACCGCCCTACGACACGGCCGCTTCGAGCAGCGTGATCGTCTGCGCGTGCGTATCGAGCGTGGCGCGCACGCCCATCGGCAGCGTGCACTGGTTGCGGATATGCCCAATGGAATAGCCACTGACTGCCGGGATGACCAGCGGATGCAGGTGCAACGCCAGCGTGCGTTCGAGCGTCAGTGATACGTCCTCATGTTCCGGCCCGCAGTTCTGGCAAATCCCCAGCACCAGCGCCGCCGCATTGGCAAAGCCACCGGCCAGATCCAGCTGCGTCATCCAGCGGTCGATCCGGTACGGCGCTTCGTTCACGTCTTCCAGGAACAGGATGCTGCTGCCGATATCGGCCGCATACGGCGTGCCGGCCAGCGCCGCGACCATCGACAGGTTGCCGCCCATGAGCGGGCCGGTGGCCACGCCGTGCGTGAAGGTATGGATGCCGAAATGCGGCTCCTGCGCGGCGCGTTCGGCATTCTCGAACGACATCGAAATCGTGTAAGTCGCCTGCGGTTCGGTCAGCACTGCCATCATGTGCTGCGTCGCATAGTCGGTCAGCGTCGACGAGGCCACTGGCCCATGGAACGTCACGAGACCCGTCTGCTTGAAGATCGCCAGGTGCAGCGCGGTGATATCGGAATACCCGATCAGCACTTTCGGATTACGGCGGATCAGCGCGTAATCCAGCCCGGACAACAGCGAGATACAGCCCGAGCCACCGCGGATCGGCCAGATCGCCTTGACCTCGGGATCGGCGAACATCGCATGCAGGTCGGCCAGGCGCTGCTGGCTTGATCCCGCGTAGTTGCCGAACACCTCGCGCAGATAGGCGCCGGGTTTGACCCGAAAGCCCAGCGCTTCGATATTGCGCACCGCCTTCTCGATGGCAGCATCGTTGGTGTAGCCACCCGGTGCGATCAGGCCGACGATGTCGCCCCGGCGCAGGCGTGGTGGTTTGATCAGCTTGTGCATGGAACGCGATGGCAGGCGCGCGACAGCAGCGCCGGACGCGGTGGCAGACATGGCGGCGGCGATGGCGCCAAAACTGCGGCGGTTGATCTTCATGCGCGGTAGGCAATCCTGAATGAAAAAGGCCCGGGCACAGCCGGGGTCAGGTCTGACATTCAGACACGACCTCAGCCTTAGCCACTTCCAATGGTGTCTTGTCCAGTATTAGCAGGGCCCGGTTCCAGCCAGTGCCGACTACACGATTGTCGAGTTCGTGTCCGAATGTCAGACCTGACCCCCGCTTTACGCTTTTTGATTAGAAGAACTTGTAGGTCGCCATCATCGTGAACGAACGGCCGCGCGGATCGGCTACGCGTGGCTCCCAGCTGCTGCCGGCGCCCGTGTTGCTGTCGTAGGTGATCGCGAACGGTGGATCTTCATCCAGGATGTTCTTGATGCCGGCGGTGAGGGTCAGGTTCTTGAAGCCCGTGTAGTTCGCGGTCAGGTGGAAGATCGAGTAATCGTCCACCTTGCTGTTGTACTCGGACGGCTTGATGCGGCCGCTGGCCACGCCCGGCAGCACCTGGTCGGTGTAACCCGAGCGGAAGATATTCTGCAGCATGCCGCTCCAGTTGCCGTACTTGTAGGTCACGTAGGCGCTGTGCTTCCACTTCAGGCCCAGGTCACCGGTGTACAGGAAGCGGCCGATTTCGCTCTCGCCGAATTCAGCGTTTCTGGTGGCGCGCGACTTCTTCTCGAGCAGGCGCGAACCGTCGATGCCGATGCCCCAGATCGAACCGGTGCTGAACTTGCCGGTCATGCGGGCGCCGACTTCGAGGCCGCGCGTGATGCGCTCGCCCGCATTGAGCCAGCGCTGGTCAATGAATGCCAGGTTGCCGGCGGCGTCGCGAATGAACTGGTCCTGGAACAGGCTGTAGTTCGCGATCATGGTCACCGCATTGAACGAGTCGATCGTGTTTTCCTTGCGGATTTCCCACAGGTCGGCATTGGCCGAGAAGCCGCCGGCCGGCTCGAACACGACGCCCAGGCTGGCCTGCTTGGCCGTTTCCGGACCCAGTGTGTTCTTGCCGCCGGTGAGAACAACCGGATTGACTGCCTGGCAACCGGCGACTGCAGTGTCGACACGGCCGCTCGGGCAGGTGGCCGGGTCGGCCAGGTCCTTGCCGACATACTGGCTCTCGGTCACGCCGTTGAACAGCTGGTTGAACGACGGCGCGCGGAAGCCCTCATTGTACGAACCGCGGAACATCAGTTGCGGGATCGGCTGGTAGCGGAACGAGACCTTCGGATTGGTCGTCGCGCCAAAGCCCGTGTAATCGTCGCGGCGGATGGCGAAGGTCAGTTCCAGCGCCTGCGTGACCGGCACCAGCATCTCGGCATACACGGCCTTGATGTCGCGGCTGACCTTCGGCAGCGCATTGACGTCATCGAACGGCGCATTCAGGATCGCCGGGCGCGCACTGACGGCGCGCAGGTCGCCATTGAACTTGTATTCTTCGCGGCGCAAATCGGTGCCCAGGGCCATCATCACGGCGCCGGCCGGCAGCTTGAAGATTTCACCCGACAGCGCAGCGTCGAACTGGGTCAGCGTCGTTTTACCACCGTACATGACGACGCCGGCGGCCGAGGTGGCGCGGATCGCATCGATCGCTGCCTGGCTCTGGGTCTGGCCCGGCAGCAGGAACGGGTTGACGATGCCCGAGCCGAGCACATTGCCCAGCGCCGCCGTGTAGTTGTAACCGGTGCCCAGCAGCGACTCCGATTCGCTGTAGGCGCGCGACAGGCCGACGCGGTAATCGTAGCGGTTGCCGAACAGGGTCAGCGGCCCATCGGCGCCCACCAGCAGGCGGCTGGCCTTGGTCTCGGTGGTGATTTCGCGGTTGCCGCATTCCATGCAGCGCCAGCGGTACGCAATCGGCAAGCCGTAGTTGGCCGAGATGCCGGGGAAGGTCTTGACCAGTGCGTTGTAGACGTCGTTGTAGGCCGCGCCCGTGCTCGGGTAGAACGAGTTTGCGCCGAAGGTCGACGCCGATGGCGAAATCTGGTTCGGCGAGAAGCGCTTGGACACTTCGACACGCGAGGCGACGCCTTCGGCGAACAGCTCATGCTCGCCGATGCGGAAGGTGGCGCGGCCCAGCGCATTGGTGTTCTTGACCGGCTGCTGCAGCACGGCGGCGCGGCCCGTATCCCAGGCGCAGCCATAGGCGGCGCCCGGCGTGTCCCACAGCTTTTCGTCGTACGCACCCATGCCGTCGATGCTGTCGCACCCGGCGCCGCCCGGCAGGTCGAGGAGGCTGATGCCGTTGTAGGCAACGCTGCTGCCCGGCAGGGTCGGACCGGTGCCGGTGCGCGAGAGCAGCGTCGGCGCCAGCGTCGTGGCGAAGATATTGCCGCTCGGCGTACCGCGCGTATCGACCGACACGCCGCGGTTCGGCTGGAAGGTATTGACGAAATCACGCTGGTTGCCGCGCAGCGCCTTGTTCTCGCTGTGGGAGAGCGTCGCCAGCACGTTCCAGCCCTGGGTGTCGAGGTCGCCCCAGCCACCGGTGAGGCTGGCGCGGCCGATTTCGCCGCCACTCGCCTCGGCCACGTCGGTGAAGGCTTGCGCTTCCAGGCCGCTGTAGTTCTTGCGCAGGATGAAGTTGATCACGCCGCCGATGGCGTCGGTGCCGTACACGGCCGACGCGCCATCCTTGAGCACTTCGACGCGCTCGACCGCCGCCATCGGGATCGAATTCAGGTCGACCGCCGAGCCCTTCATGCCGTGCGTCGCGACGCGCCGGCCGTTGAGCAGCACCAGTGTCGAATCGGAACCCTGGCCGCGCAGGTTGGCGCTCGAGGCGCCGTTGTTGCCGCGCTGGGCGCCCGACGTGACGTCGGCGTTCGAGGCCAGGTTGTCCGAGCCATTGCCGTTGATGTTCAGCGTGGCGATGAGTTGCTCGGCTGTGACGATGCCCTGGTCTTCGATCTGTTTGCGCGAAATGATTTCAACCGGCAGCGCGCCCTCCTTGGCGATACGCTTGATGCTCGAGCCGGTGATTTCCACCCGCTGCATCGACGTGTCGGTTTGCGCTTGCGCCACGAGCGGCATTGCAGCGGGGGCGACTGCTCCCATCAAGGCAATCAGCTGGGCCAGTTTCTTCAGTTTCACGATGTTTCTCCTTGCGTTCCGGGGCGGTCTTCGGCCGGCGCACTGTATTGGACTGCACTGCGCCGACCTGCGTGTCGCATGCCAAGTTGATTCTTGGCATTACGTTATGTTTTCAATTCAGAGTACGCTCACAATTTTGTGACAAGCCAATGAATTATCCGGAGGGGAGTATAACCAGCGGGAATATTTTCTTGCGGAAAAACTAACGGAATCTATCGCTTGCCCCTGACCGAGCGTGCCCTTTGCGCAACATCGATATCGAGGTAGCGCCAGTTCGTGAATTCGACGGGATGGCGTTTGTAGTTTTTCAACCACGGATGCCGCAAATCGCCCGATAAAACATGGGTCAACGGCACCCACGGGTTGTACGCATGGAGCAGCTGGTTCATCTCGACATAGAGTCTGTTTCGCTCTGCACCATCCTGCAGCAAGCGTGCTTTTTCATAGCGCACATTGTATTGAGGCAGGTTGAAGCGCGCGTAGTTGGCCCGGCCTGCATTGGGCCCGTACAACAGCTGATAAAAGTTGTCGCCATCGGGGAAATCGGCGATCCAGTTACTCTCGAACATCTGCACTGTTCCGAGGCGCGAGGCCTTGATGATCTCGGTTTTCTTGTCCGACTTGAACACGACGCGCACACCGATGGCATTCAGGCATTTTCGCCACAGTTCGTCGCGCAGGCGCCCGCCCACGGTCGCTTCGCTGTGCATCGTCAAGGTCAGCGGCTTGCCATCGGGTGCGCGCCGAAAACCGTCCGGGTCGCGCTGGCCGTAACCATGGCGGTCGAGCAAGGCATTGGCCAGCGCCGGGTCGTACGGCACCGGACTGCGGTAGCGCGGATCGTAGCCACGCACATTCGGCGGCAGTGGCGACTCAGCCTTGATCGCAAACCCTTTCTTCAGTAGCGCAATGTCTTCGGCGCTGTTGTACGCCATCGAGATCGCACGCCGCAGCGCGATCCGGTCCTTGCTGTAGCCGCCCACGACCGGGTCGGTCATGTTCATCCACATATAGTAGGTCTGCAATACCGGAAAACGCGACAGCACGATCCCTCGCGCAGCCAGGTCGGGTTTAAGGGCGCCGTCGTGCACGACCATCTCGGTCATCGATTCGGGGATCTGTTCCAGGTAATCGTAGTCGGCATTCAAAAAGCCCAGCATGCGGCCCTGGAATTCCTCGGCGATGCGCACCTCGACCCGGTCCACGCGCGGCAGGCGCTTGCCTTCCAGTGCGGCGGCAATCGCCTGGTCTTGCGGGTCATCGCCCGGCGTGGCTGCGAACACGGCGGTGGAATCCGGATTGGCCAGCAGCACGATGCGATCGCTCCGTTTCCACTCCCCCAGCATGAACGGCCCGGTGCCGATCGGGTGATTGCCCGCCTGGCCCGGATACGCTTCGATCACTTCACGCGCCACCACGCTGCTGGCCGCCGTCGCCAGATAAAACAGGAAATTGTTATCGGGCGCAGTCAGGCGGATGCGCAGCGTGTAGCGGTCCGGCGCCTGCAGGCCGGCCACCGGCACATCGGGGCCGAAGCGCGCGCGCAGCGCGGCGTCACCCGCGATTTTGCCTTCGAACATATAGGCCCAGGGCGACTTGAGCGCCGGGTCGTATAAACGCTTGAGGCTGTAGACATAGTCGGCGGCCGTGACTTCGCGCTTGCGGCCCTTGAAGGCGGGGTCGGGCGTGAAATGGATGCCGGGGCGGATGCGGAAGGTGTAGGTCAGCCCGTCGCTGCTGACGGTCGGCATGGCCGTGGCCGTGTTGGGGCGCAGCGTGGCCGGGCGCGCCAGGTAGTCGTAGCGCAGCAGCGGATCGAACAGGTTTTCCAGCAGCGACAGCGTGGCGTTGTCGGAGGCCACTGCCGGGTCGAGTCCGGTCTCGCTGGTGGAGAGGAACATGTGCAGGACCTTGTCCTGCGCCTGCGCCTGCGCCTGCGCATCGGAATACGGCACGAGCAGGAACGACAGCGACAACAGCGCAGCAGTGGCGGAGCGAAATTTCATGACGGCAGATCCTTTGGAGCGTCCCATCGGGCGTGCCGTATCATAGGCGCGCTGCGCCTTGGCAAGCAACGCTCATAACTTTTGCGCATGGCGCGGCTGCATTCTTTCATCCACGCGGCTTGCCCTTGGCCCCTGGGCGCTGCACAATCGTCCGAATCCGGCGGCAACGCTTCGATCAGCACCGATCAGCACCCCTCAGCACTTACTGGTTATCGATGGCACTCAATTACATCTGGACAGGCTTCTTCCTCGTCGGCTTCCTCGCAGCAATGGCGCAGTGGCTCTTCCTCGGCGACACCGAAATCTTCAAGCGCATCATCGACGGCACCTTCGATTCGGCCAAGATGGCCGTGATGGACATCGCCCTGCCGCTGGCCGGCGTCATGACGTTCTGGCTCGGGATCATGAATGTCGGCGAAAAGGCCGGCGCCATCAACCTGTTCGCGCGCGTGATCGGCCCGTTCTTTTCGCGCATCTTCCCGGGCGTGCCGCGCAACCACCCGGCCAACGGCCACATGGTGATGAACTTCTCGGCCAATATGCTGGGCCTCGATAACGCCGCCACGCCGTTTGGCCTGAAGGCCATGGAAAGCCTGCAGTCGCTCAACCCGAACAAGGATGAAGCGACCGATGCGCAGCTGATGTTTTTGGTGATCCAGACCTCGGGCCTGACGATCATCCCGCTGGCCGTGATGGCCCAGCGCGCGGTGCTTGGCGCGGCCAACCCGGCCGACATCTTCATCCCGACGCTGATCGCGACCTACACCGCCACCATCTTCAGCATCATCATGGTCGGGCTGCGCCAGCGCATCAACCTGTTCGACCCGGTGATCTTCGCCTGGATCGGTGGCACCGCGGCGCTGATCGCGTCGATGGTCCTGTCCTTCACGTACTTCCTCGACAAGACGCAGATCCAGCTGGTGTCGTCAGTTGCCGCCAACCTGGTGCTGTTCGGCGTCATCGCCGCGTTCATGACCGGGGCGCTGCTCAAGAAGGTCAATGTGTTCGAGGCCTTCATCGAAGGCGCCAAGGGCGGCGTCGAAACGTCGATCAAGATCATTCCCTACCTGGTCGGCATGATCGTGGCGATCAGCGTGGTGCGCAACTCGGGCATCCTCGGCATGGTCACGGGCGGCTTCGCCTGGATCTTCAGTGCGCTGGGCCTGCAGACCGATTTCGTCGGCGCGCTGCCGACCGCGCTCATGAAATCACTCTCGGGCAGTGGCGCGCGCGCCATGATGATCGATGCGATCAAGACCTATGGCGTGGATTCGTTCGTCGGCCGCCTGGCCAGCATCATGCAGGGCGCGTCGGACACCACGTTCTACATCATCGCGCTGTATTTCGGTTCGGTCGGCATTCGCAAGACGCGCTATGCGGTCAGCTATGGCCTGCTGGCCGATCTGGTCGGCATCATCGCCGCGATCTTCGTGGCCTATCTCTTCTTCGGTTAAGGATTCACGCATGTTCAAACGCGCCACCCTCGTTCTGTCGCTGCTGTGCGCCACGTCGCTTGCCCAGGCCCAGCTACCGGCGCCGGTGGCGCAGCTGATGCAGCAAAGCGGCATCGCACCGGGCGAAGTGGGCCTGCTGGTGCTGCGCGGCGACGCGGCCGTGCTGTCGCACCAGGCGGCGCTGCCGATGCAGCCGGCATCGACGATCAAGCTGGTGACGACGCTGATCGGCCTCGAGCGCCTGGGCCCCACGTTCCGCGGCCGCACCGAACTGCGCACGACCGGGGACATCAAGGACGGCGTGCTGCGCGGCAGCCTGTACGTCAAGGGCGGCGCCGACGCCGACCTGGCCGGCGAGCATCTCGAAGCCATGCTGCGCGCGCTGCGCTATCAGGGCATCGAGCGCATCGAGGGCGACCTGGTGCTCGATCGCAGCCTGTTCCAGCCGGCGCGCCCGGATGTTGGCCTGCCGCCGTTCGACGAGTCGCCCGACGCGTATTACAACGTGATTCCCGACGCCCTCCTCCTCAACAAGAACATGCTGCAGCTGGACATGCGCGCGACCGGCGCCACGCTGCAACTGCGCATGTACCCGGAACTCGAACGCGTGTCGGTCACGTCGGCGATGACGCTGGTCGAGCGCGATTGCGCGAAGTGGGAAGACGGCTGGCAGCTGCCCGAGACGCGCCGTGCGCCCGATGGCCGTATCGAGGTGGTCCTGCGCGGCACCTTCCCGAAGAACTGCAACCGCAGCTACAGCGTCAATGTGCTCGACCGCGACGATTACGTGGGCCGCTTCGTGCGCCGCGCCTGGACCGATCTGGGCGGCACGCTCAGTGGCCGCACGATCACCGGCGCCACGCCACTGGACGCGCGCGTGCTGGCCGCGCACGCTGCGCGCGCCTTGCCGGAACTGGTCCGCGATATCAACAAGACGTCGGACAACACGCTGGCGCGCCTGCTGTTTCTGAGCCTGGGCAGCCTGCAGGGCGATCCTGTCGACGGCAGCCTGGCGCTGCCGTCCGGCGAAGTCACCACCTTCGCGCGCGCCGACGGTGCCGTGCGCGACTGGCTGCGCGCGCAGCGCATTGACGACACCGGGTTCGTGATCGACAACGGCTCGGGCCTGTCGCGCATCGAGCGCATCAGTGCGCAGCAGATGGGCAGCCTGCTGCAGGCAGGGTTGAAGAGTCCATGGGCGCCCGAATTCCAGGCCAGCCTGCCGATCGGTGCGGTCGATGGCACCATGCGCCGGCGCCTGGCCGGCACGCCGGCCGCCGGACGCGCGCGCCTGAAAACGGGCACGCTGCGCAACGTCACGGCAGTAGCCGGCTACGTGCCGGATGCGAATGGCAATCTGTGCGTGGTGGTGGCGATGGTCAACAGCGAACGGGCCGGGGACGGGCGCGGTCGCGCGGTGCTCGATGCACTGGTCGACTGGGTGGCGCGCTCGGGTACGACCCAGGCGGTAGCGGTGCAGCGTTGAGCAAATTGTCACGGGATTGAACCGGGTTATCTTGCAAAATTAACAAAGTAATTAATGAACTGATACATTTTGTTAGTTTCGAGTAAGAAAACCTTGTCACAATAGTCACGTGTCCGGTGCCGCTTCCGGTGACCGGCCTGGCCGGCGCCAGCACCGGCGCATTTCGTCCTGTCCGACTATCGCCGAATGCTGAATCGTGTGTCGCAGGCATCATCACCTGCCGCACTGTTCATCGCATGCACATCCATTACCTGACCGGCGAATTCGCGCGCAGCACCAGCGAAATTGCTTTCCTTTCCAGCCAGATCGACCGCACACGCGCCATGCTCGGCTTCACGCTGGTGTTCTGCGTCGTGTTCTTCCTGTCGTTTTTTGTGACGGATATCGCGGTGCTGGGCCTGGATGCGGCCGTGCGTGACACGCTGCCGGCGCGCCTGCTGGTCGCGGTCGTTGCAGGCACCTGCGCCTGGCTGGCCTACCGCCGCCCCCTGTCGATCCGGGCCATGCGCCTGGCGGCATCGCTGTCCGTGGGCATCGCGCTGTGCTGCTTCATGGTGGTGGCGCTGGCGCGGCCGTACGAGGTGCACTGGCATGCGATGTCGATGCTGATCATGCTGGTGGTGATCTACCTGTACATCCCGAACCGCCTGGTGTATGCGACCGCGCTCGGCATGGGCGCCTCGATCGTCTTCCTGGCGCTGGCCACGTTCGTGCTGCCGCCAAGGCCCGTGTCCGACCTGCTCACGATGGGCATGCTGCTGGTGCTGATCAACACATTCGGCATCCTGGCCGCGCGCCGCTACAACTGGGTGGCGCGCGAACAGTTCCGGCTGCAGATGACACTCAAGCAGCTGGCCCAGCGCGACCAGCTCACTTGCTGCTACAACCGCCACTACCTGCACGATCATCTGCTGGAGCATGAGCTGCAAAGCGCACGCCAGCGCCAGCATCCGGTGTCCGTCATCCTGTGCGACATCGATCACTTCAAGCGCATCAACGACACCTTCGGCCACCACGAGGGCGATGCCGTGATCCGCACCTTTGCCAGCCTGCTGCACAGGATGGTGCGCGACGGCGTCGATGCCGTGGTGCGCTACGGCGGCGAAGAATTTTTGCTGGTCTTGCCCGGCATCGACCTGGCGCAAGGGACCAGCCTGGCCGAGAGCCTGCGCGCAGCGTTTGCGGCCAGTCGGGTCGCGCCGGATGCCGATGGCCCCGGGTTGCAGACCACCGCCAGCTTCGGCCTGGCCACGTACGATTTCGCGCGCGACGACGGGCACATCACGTTGCCCGACCTGATCCTGACCGCCGACAAGCTGCTGTATGCGGCCAAGCACAATGGCCGCAACCGCGTCGAAGCGATCGCGATGAACTGACCGCTACAGCACGCGCTGGAAGGTGCGCCGCACCAGATCGCGGTCGCCGCAATCGAAGTGCCACCATTCGGTTTTGATGGCCAAAAAGCCCGCTGCCAGCATCGCCTCGCGCAGCAGGCGCCGGTTGGCCACCTGCACTTCGGTGAGGCGTCCGGCCAGCACAAACCCTTCTTCGAGCGCCGGATGCGACAGCTCGGTCATGTCGTCGAAACCGGTGCCCATGTCGAGTTCATGGCCGGCCGCGTCCACCAGCGTGAGGTCCAGCGCCATGCCGTACGAGTGGATCGAGCCGCGCGCCGGATCGGCCAGGTACAGGCGCAGGTCGGTGCCCTCGAGCGCATCCCACAATTGCTGCTGGACGCGCTGCGGCCGCAATGCATCGAGCACCAGCACCGTCAGGTCGGGCCGGCGTGCGGCCAGCCAGGCCACCACGCGCTCGAGCGCTGCGGCGGCCTGCACATGCAGCCAGGCGCAATCGAACGGCGAATACAGATCGCGCCCGACGAAGTTGTTGGCGGTGGCGTAGCGCAGGTCGACCCGGATGCCGGCGATGCTGTCCAGGTGCCGGAATGCCGGGCTGGCGGCAATGTCTTCGCTGGCGATGAACGCGTGCATGATGCTGAAAAATCCTAGGCTGGTTCGAGACAGGCGCGCGCGGTCGCGCCGATGCAGTTGGCCAGCTCGCGCGCGCCATGCGACAGCGGCGCGTGGCTGGCCGTGAGCAGGTACAGGTGCACGGGAATCGACGGCGACCACTGGCGGCACTGCACCTGGTTCGCTGCGGCCGAGGCGGCCGTGAACGGATCGACCACCGCGGTGCCAGCGCCGGCTTCGACCAGCGAGCGGGCGATCTGGTACGTTTGCACGACGGTGCGAAACACCGGTTGCACACCCTGCGCTTCGCAGGCTGCCATCACCATCTCGCCCAGCGGATCGCGATCGGCCATGCCGATCAGTTCACCCGTCAAACCGTCGGCCGCGATCGGCGTGCGGCATTCGGCGTCGCTCCAGGTGCCGCGCGGCGCCATCACCGTCAACAGGCCATGCGCGATCGGCTCGGCCACGATGCCGGGGTGGCGCGGGTCCTGCAGCGACAGGCCCACATCGGCTTCGCCCAGGCGCAGTGCATTGACGATTTCGCTCGTGTGGTGCGTGGCCAGTTCGCACCGCGTTTCGGGAAAGGCGCGGCGCCAGGCGGTCATCCCGGCCGGCAGCACGCTGACCGCAATGGTCGGCGTGGACACCAGGCGCACGGTTTCCACAGCGCGTCCCTTCAGGCTCGCGGCCAGGCGGCGGATGCCCTGCAGGTCGCGATGGAGCTTTTCCGTTTCGATGAACAGGCGGTGCGCTTCCGGCTTCGGATACAGCTTGCCGCGCACGCGCTCGAACAGCGGCATGCCCAGTTGCAGCTCGGCGTGCTGCAGCACCTTCGTCACGGCCGGCTGCGAGATATGCAGCACCTGGGCGGCGCCGCTGATGGTGCCGACCTGCATGATGGCGTGGAATACTTCGATATGGCGCAGACGCATCGCTTATCCCTCAATTGCCGCCATCATGGCGTGGTGATGACTGGCGTGGCCGGAGCCGGGGCGGTTTCCGGCGTCGGTTCGACCGGCAGCACCGGCGTCGGCTCGGGCAAGGTTGGCGTCGGCGTCGGCGTCGGCGTCGGCGTCGGCATTGGCATCGGCGCTGGCGCTGGTGCTGGTGCTGGTGCTGGTGCTGGTGCTGGTGCTGGTGCTGGCATCGTGGCCGGCGCCACGGGCGCCAGTGCGGCCGGCACCACCGGTGGCGGCGTGTTCGCCGGCGTCGTCAGCACTTCGAGCAGCGCCGCCGTCTCGGCATCGGCAACGCCCGAGATATCGCGCGGACGGTACTTCATCTGGAACGCCGCCAGCGTGGTGCGGGTCGCTTCATCGTACGTGCCGCTCTGCACCAGGCCGAAGCCGTGCGTGGCCAGCTTGCGCTGGAACCAGGCGACGTCCGGCAGCAGAGCTTCGAAGGCCGGGCGCACGGCGGCAACACGGTTCGCATCCGGCCACAGTATCAGGCCTTCCTGCGCCAGGCGCTGCCACGGGAACTGCGGCCCCGGATCCTGCTTTCGGAGCGGCGCGATATCGCTGTGACCGAGCACGTTCTCGGGCGCGATGCCGTGGCGCGCCACGATGTCTTTTACCAGCGGCAGCAGCGCATCCATCTGCGCCTGCGGGAACGGTGCGTAGACGCGGCCCTGCGGCGTGTCCTTCCAGCCGGCGTTGACGATCTCGATGCCGATCGAGCTGTTGTTCAGTTGCGTGAAGTTCTTCCAGCTCGAGTTGCCCGCATGCCAGGCGGCGCGGTTCTCGTCGACCAGGCGGTAGATCTTCGGCTGCGCTTCGTCGGTCAGCAGGTAGTGCGAGCTGACCTGCTGCTGCGTCAGGATCTTGATCGAGGCAGGCGTGTTGGCCACCGTGTAGTGCAGCACCAGAAAGCGCGCGCGGCTCGACTGGCCGACGGCATCGTAGGTGGTGTCGTACTTCGGCGTGGTCGGGGCGGTCGTGGTACAACCGGCCAGCACGGCCAGGGCGAGAGCGGCAAAGATCGATTTCATGGGGATTCCTCGTTGATGTTCTTGTGGGTTGCGCGCGCGGGTGGCGTGGCGGCCGGTTGCAATGCGAGCCGCGCGGCGCCGTGATGGGCGCGCAGGCCGGTCTGCGTGAGCACCATCCCGGCCGGCAGCGCAGCGCGCATGGTCTCGATGATCAAAGGGTGCAGTTCGCTCGCGCGCCCGGCCAGCACCACCGGGCGCGGGCCGAAGCGGCGCGTGAGCGCCAGCGCCAGGCGCGCCAGTTCCAGGCCCGCTTCGCTCAGGATCGTGGCGGCGGCCGGATCGCGCTCGGCGCTGGCGGCAACGGCCAGCGCCAGCTTGCCGATCGCGCCGCGCTCGCCGTGATAGATGAACTGGCGCGACACATTCCAGTCGGCGCCGCCGATGTGCTCGAACACGGCCTGCGCCAGCGGCGAATCGCGCCAGCAGCCGGGCTGCTCGTCTTCGTTGCGCCAGATGTGGCGCAGCGCTTCGCGCGCGATCCAGAAGCCCCCACCGCCATCGTCGAGCAGCACGCCGCGCCCGCCGGCGCGGTGGAACACGTGGTCGGCGTCGATGTAGGCGCCGATCGAGCCGGTGCCCGCATACACGAGGTAGCCGGCGCCGGGCGCGAAATTGGCGCGATACGCCAGTTCGATATCGTTCGACAGCGTGACGGCGCTGGGCGCAACGCCCAGCAACTGGGCCAGCCACGATTGCAGCAGTTCGTCGTCGCCGCCGAACCCCGTCAGACCGGCCTGGATGCGCAGCGGACTGGCATGCGCGAGCACTGCCGCCGCCAGTTCTTCGAGGCTCGCGCGCACCGCTGCGCGCCCGTCGGACGTGGCCATCTGCAGCGCCGACAGGCCTGCGACCACGCCGTCGGCCAGGATGGCGCCGCCGGGGGCCGCCAGCGCCCAGCGCGTCTCGGTGCCGCCGGCGTCGATCCCCAGGCCAAACCCGCTCACGTTGTCACGATCAGATGACATCACAAAATCCGCCCATAAAACCCGATGCTACCTGCATTACGCTTTGCCCCATACCCGCACCCGTGCGCCCTCGTTGCCCAGACGGTCGACGGCGCTGACCACCACGATTTCGGCTGCGCCCAGCGTCGCGTCATCCGGCACCGACCAGGCCACGCGCACCGCCGGGACCACGGCGAAACGCCATTGGCCGCCATGGCGCGACCAGACCGCGTACAACGCATTGGCCTTGCCCGCCTTGAGCGTCAGGTCGACCGAGCGCGCGCGGCGCGAAGCCCCCACCAGCGGCGTACCGGGCCGCTCGTTGCCCAGCCACGTCGTCGCCGGTACCAGCGCCTGGCCGGCGTAGCGGGTCGTGCGCAGCTGGTCGGCGATGCCTTTGCGGTTCTGCATCAGGGCCACCATGCTGAAGTGGACGTGGCCGGTGGACAGCGGCCGCGTACGGGTCACGTCGACCTGGGCCAGCACCTCCTGCGGTTCGTAGGCCTTGGTCGCAGCGCCGATGCGGCTGGTAAACAGACCCGGCCAGATGTGGCGGCGCTGCGGATTTTGCCTGATCCAGTAATCGAGCAGCACGTCGTAGGCCTGGCCCGGTGGCTTGATCGGCCAGTACAGCTGCGGCACGAAGTAATCGACCCAGCCTTTCTCGAGCCACAGCTCGGCATCGGCATACAGCTTGTCGTACTGCGAAAAGCCGTTGATGCCGGGCGGGCGGCGGTCCGGGCGGCCCAGGCCAAAGGGGCTGATGCCGAAACGCACCCAGCTCTTTTCGGCGTGGATGCCCTTGTACATCGCTTCGATCAGGCGGTTGACGTTGTCGCGGCGCCAGTTGGCGCGATCGAGCTGGCCGCCGCCGGCCAGGTAGCGGTGCCAGGCCGGATCGTCCGGGAAGTCCAGTTCGCGCGTGCCGGTGCGCCCATCGAGGGCCGCGGCGTTACCGGCCACCTGCGGCGCGGCGTCGATCGGGTACGGATAAAAGTAGTCGTCGATGTGCACGCCGTCGATGTCGTAGCGGCGCACGACGTCGAGGATCACGTCGAGCGTCTGCTTGACGGCGGCCGGTTCGCCCGGGTCCATCCACATGAATTTGCCGTAGCGTTTGACGATGGCCGGATTGGTGTTGGTGATGTGGTTCGGCGCCGACTGGCCGCGCGAAGCGTCCATGCGGGCGCGGTAGGGATTGAACCAGGCGTGCAGCTCGATGCCGCGCGCATGTGCCTCGGTGATCCAGTACGCGAGCGGATCGTAGAACGGCTGCGGCGCCTTGCCCTGGATGCCGCTCAGGTATTCGGTCCACGGCTCGAGGTTGGACGGATAGATGGTGTCGGCGGCCGGACGGACCTGCAGCACGATCGCGTTCAGGTTCATGGCCTTGGCGCGGTCGAGGATGGCGAGCACTTCCTGCTGCTGCTTGGCGGCGCTCAGGTTCGGTCGGCTGGGCCAGTCGATATTGGCGACCGTGGACACCCAGGCGGCGCGAAACTCGCGCGGCGCGGCCGGCGGCTCATTGCCACCGATGAAAGTCGTGGCGCCCGGTTTGGTGGGCTTGGTGCCGCAGGCGGCCAGGCCCAGGGCGACGGCGCTGGCCATGCCGAGCGTGAAAGTGCGTTTGTTCAGGTTGGGAAGCAAAAAAAGAACTCCTTGATGTTGCTGTACCGGAGGTTGACGCTCCGCGCCGGCGCCACATCGGGCGCGGCAGCGCGGGCGTCAGCCGTCCGCTTATTTTTTTCCGAATTCCGGATCGATCTTGACGAGCGCCGCCACGATGAAGGCGGGAATGGTCGCAAGACAGGTCCAGATGAAGAAGTGCTGGTAGCCGAGGTATTCCTGCAGGTCGCCGCTCCACATGCCGGGCACCATCATCCCGAGCGCCATCAGGCCCGTGCAGATCGCGTAATGCGCCGTCTTGTTGGGGCCATCGGCCACCATGATCATGTACATCATCATCGCGGTAAAGCCGAAGCCGTAACCGAACTGCTCGAGCGCGAGGAACGCGGACACGATCATCAGATCGGTCGGCTGGGTTTGCGACAGGTAGACGAAGACCAGGTCCGGCACGTGGATCGCGAACACCATGATCCACAGGCAGCGCTTGAGGCCCACGCGCGAAATCAGCCAGCCGCCGGCCAGGCCGCCCAGCGTCAGCGCGATGATGCCGACCGTGCCATAGGCGATGCCGTATTCAGAGGTGGTCAAACCCAGGCCGCCGGCGCTGATCGGGTCTTTCAAGAATGGCGCGACCAGTTTGAGCAGCTGCGCTTCACCGAGGCGGAACGTGAGGATGAACGCGACGATCATCCAGATGTCGCGCTTCTTGAAAAACGCGACGAAGGTGCCGACGAAGTCGCGCAGCGGGTTGTCGCTCTTGGCGACAGCGTGGTCGTCGGCCGGCACGGGCAGCGCCCACTGGTGCCACGCAAAGGCGGCGAAGAACAGGCCGGCCAGCACGTAGAACACGATCGACCAGGCCTGGCGCACGTCGCCCAGGCTCACGGCCAGATAGCCGGCCAGCACCACGAGCGGGCCTTGCCCGAACAGCGTGGCCAGGCGATAGAAAGTGCTGCGCACGCCGACGAACGCGGCCTGCTGCTTCTGGCGCAGGCCCAGCATGTAGAAGCCGTCAGCCGAGATGTCGTGGGTGGCGGAGCTGAACGCCATGATCCACAGAACGGCCAGGCTGACAACGAAGAAGGTGGGCAGATGCAGCACGGTGCCCACCGCAATGAGCGAGGCGCCGACGGCCAGTTGCAGCAGCACGGTCCAGCGGCGCTTGGTGCCGAACATGTCGACGATCGGGGACCACAGCGGCTTGATCACCCACGGCAGGTACAGCAGGCTCGTATAGAAGGCGATGTCGGAGTTTGAAATCCCCATGTCCTTGTACATGATGACCGACAGGCTCATCACGACGACATACGGAATCGCCTGGGCAAAGTACAGGGACGGCACCCACAGCCACGGGCTGTTCGCTTGCGGTTTTTGCATGACTCTTTCGTGCGCCGTGCAGGCCGGTGCTGCTGAAAGGGCGCGTGCTTACGCGAGCGCCTGGCGCACGCTGCCGCGCGCCGCTTCCAGCAGCGCTTGCGCCTGCTCGACACTGGTTTGTTTGGACAAGGCCACGATCGCGGTCTTGACGTGGAAGCCGCATTGTTCCAGCACCGCCTGCGCGGCCGCCTCGTCGGCGCCGGTGGCAAAGCTCGTCAGGCGGATCGCACGTCGTACCAGTTTGGCATTGGTGGCCTTCAAGTCTACCATCAGGTTGCCGTAAACCTTGTTCAAACGCACCATCAGGGCGCTGGAAAAGGTGTTCAGCGCGATCTTTTGCGAGGTGCCCGCTTTCAGGCGCGTGCTGCCCGAAATGACTTCGGCGCCCGTGTCGAGCGTGATGCCGATCTCGGCCTGCGTGGCCACTGGCGCATCCGGGTTGTTGGCAAAGCCCACCGTCAGCGCGCCGGCGGCGCGCGCAGCGCGAAGCGCCCCCAGCACGTACGGCGTGGCGCCCGACGCCGCCAGCGCCAGCACGACATCGTTCGGGCCCACGTTCACACCCGCAATATCCGCCGCGCCCTGCTCCAGATCGTCTTCAGCGCCTTCGACCGCAGCGAACATCGCGCCGTGGCCGCCGGCCAGCAGCGCCACCGCGCGTTCGGCGGGCCAGGAAAAGGTGGGGTACAGCTCGACGCTGTCGAGCACACCGAGGCGGCCCGAGGTGCCGGCGCCGACATAGACCAGGCGTCCGCCCGCTTCCATGCGCAGCACTGCGGCCGCCACGGCAGCGGCAATGCGCGGTCCGGCCTTGCGTACGGCGTCCACCGCATGGAACTGGTCATCAACGAGGGCATTGACCAGTTCCGTCGTCGGGTACTGGTCGAGCGCGGTGTGCGCTAGGGAAGGGGTTTCGGTATTGAGCATCGCTGTCTCGCACCTGCACAGTTTGGTTAAAACCAGTGTAATACCACTTTGACAAGCGCTTCCATGAAAGGATCGGGCGCCGTCATGCCGCCAGGTTATGCATTCAGGCTTGCCGGCGCAGCTCGGCCACGAAGTCGTAATGGTCGCTGCGGCAGTAGGAATGGGTCAGTTCGACCGGCTGGCCCGATTCGAGATACCCCACGCGGGTGATGAACAGCACCGCGCGGCCTTCGGGCACCTCGAGCCGTGTGGCCAGCTCCAGGTCGGCATTCATCGCGCGGATGTGCTGCAGCGCGCGCACCGGCAGGTGGCCGCTCTTGGAAAGGTGCGCGTACAGTGACGCCGCCACCAGCTCCGGGCGCGGCAGCACGGCGGCCGGGATCACGCTCACTTCGTAGGCCATGACGATGTCGTCGGCAAAGCGCAGGCGCTCGAGACGCGCCACACGCGCACCGGGCGACAGGCCGAGCGAGAGCTGCTCGTCGGCGTCGGCCAGCATCGTGTCGCGCCGCAGCCATTGCGAGCGCGGGGTATAGCCGCGCTGCTGCAGTTGCTCGGAAAAACTCGACAGCGTCGACAGCGGCTGCTCGATGCGCGGCGCGATGTAGTTGCCCGAGCCGCGCCGGCGCACCACCAGGCCCTGGTCGACCAGCTGGTCGATCGCCTTGCGCGCCGTGACGCGCGAGACGTCGAGCTGCTCGGACAGCATGCGTTCGGACGGCAGCGCCTGGTCGGCCTGATAACGGCCATCGCGCACGTCCTGCGCCAGCTTGCGCGCAAGCTGCTTGTAGAGCGGCGAATTGTCGTCGTGGTCGACCTGGAATCCGGGGCTGGGGCTGTTCATGGCGTCGTGGCGAAGGGGTCTGGCATACCATCGAAGCATACCACTTGCGACCAATGCAAAACGGTTATGCCCTGCGCACGGGTATTCATTGGTCAAGGGTTTCGCGCAGTCCGTATGCTGGACCGATAGTCACAATCACGCAACGCCAAGGGACGAACATGAATCACGGCAGGCGCACCCTGCTCGGCATGGCCATGCTGGGGACGATGGGACCATTATTTGCAGCAATGCCAGCCGGCGGTGGCGCGGCGGGCACGGGCGGCGCCCTGCAGCGCCAGCTCGACGCCGAACTCGCGGCCATCGCCGACGATCCGGCCTGCCCGCTGGCGAGCCTGTCGGTGCTGGCGCTGCGCGCCGGGCAGCCGGTGTACGAAGGCGCGTTCGGGCGGCGCACCATCGGCAATGGCCTGTTCCCCGACCGCCCGGCCACGCCGGCGACGCTGTACCGGATCGCCTCGATCTCGAAACTCGTCACCACGCTCGGGCTGATGCGGCTGCTGGAAGCGGGCCGCGTCGACCTGGACGCCGACATCTCGGGCTACCTTGGCTTCACGCTGCGTAATCCCCATTTCCCGACCCAGGCCATCACGCTGCGCCAGCTGCTCGTGCACACGTCGTCGTTGCGCGACGATGCCGGCTACTTCTGGCCGGCCACGACGGCGCTGAAGGCCGTCGTCACGCCGGCTGTGCAGCCGATGTGGTCAAGCCTGGCCGGACCGGGCGCCTACTACACCTACTGCAACCTGGGGTTCGGCATCATCGGCACGATCATGGAGCGCGTCACGGGCGAACGGTTCGACCTGCTGATGACGCGCCTGGTGCTGCAGCCGCTTGGACTGCAGGCCGGCTACAACCCGGCCGGATTGCCGAAGGCCGCGCAGGACAATATCGCGACCATCTACCGCAAGCGCGCCGTCGACAGCGAAGTCTGGGCGCCGAACGGGCCGTGGATCGCCCAGGTCGACGATGTCGGTGCGCGGCCACCTGTACCGCCACCGGGCCTGGACGGCTACGTCCCGGGGACCAATGCGACGCCGTTCAGCCCGACCGGCGGCTTGCGCATCGCCGCGCGCGACCTGGGCGTCATCATGCGCATGCTGATGGCCGGCGGCGTGCATGGCGGCGCGCGCCTGCTGCAGAGCGCGACGCTCGAGCGCATGTTCACGCGTCACTGGTCGTACGACGGCGTGGGCGGCAATGGCAATCCGCTGGGCAGCATCCTCAGTCCGCGCGGATTCGGCAACGCGCACTATCCGGACCGCCCGGGCCTGCGGCTGGCGCCGGGCTTCGATGCGGTGGGCCACCTGGGCGACGCCTACGGGCTGCGCTCCGTGTTCGCCATGGACCGTGCACAGGGCCACGGCGTGATCGTGCTGGCCGGCGGCACGGGAACCGATCCGGCCGCCACGCCGGGCCGAGAGACGGCGCTAGCGCGGTATGAAGAGCGCATCGTGGCGGCCTTGCACCGCCGCGCGATCCTCGGCCTGGCCGATTGACCGGCATGCGGGCGCGTACATATATCCCGGTTATGAGCGCGCGCGCTAGATTCATTGGCAGTGCGTGCCTGCTGCCCCTAAGCTTCCTGTCCCCACCCGAAAAAAAGAGTCCGGCATGCAGCACATAATCGTCATCGGCGGCGGCGTCGTCGGCCTGGCCTCCGCCTGGTGGCTGCTCGAGGCTGGCCACGAGGTCACGCTGCTCGAACGCGCGCCGGACGTGGGCAGTGGCGCCAGCTACGGCAATGGCGGGCAGCTCAGCTACCGCTACGTGGCGCCGCTGGCCGACGCCGGCATCCCGCTCAAGGCCTTCAAATGGCTGTTCCAGGCCGACGGCCCGCTGCGCTTCCGGCCCGAGGCAGACCTGCGCCAGTACCGCTGGCTGGCCAGCTTCCTGGCCCACTGCCGCGCTGACGTCAACCGCCGCACCACCGCCAAGCTGCTCGAGCTGGGCGAGTTGTCGCGCCGGGCGATGGCCTCGCTCTCCCTGGTCGTGCCACCCGAACGCTTTGGCTGGCGCGACGCCGGCAAGCTGGTGGTGTTTCGCACGCGCGCCGCGTTCGATGTCGCCGCCGCCAAACCTGGCGCGGGGCGGATCTGGTCACCCGAAGAATGCACCGCGCACGAACCCGCGCTGGGCGCCGCCCAGCACCTGCTGGCCGGCGGCATCTACAACCCGGGCGAAGCCGTGGCCGACTGCCACGCCTTCTGCGTGGCGCTGGCCGAACGGCTGGGGGAGCACCCGCGCTTTCGCGGGGTCGTCCACAGCACCGCGCTGGCGCTGCGTGCAGAGCGGGGCCGCATCACCGGCATCGACACCGTCGGTGGCCTGGTCACGGCCGACGCGTATGTGCTGGCCGCCGGCATCCAGAGCCGCACGCTGGCCGACACGGTGGGCATCTACCTGCCGCTGTACCCGCTCAAGGGCTACAGCCTGAGCGCACCGATCCGCCAGGACGACATCGCGCCGGAGATCAGCGTGACCGACTTCGAGCGCAAGGTGCTGTATGCGCGCATCGGCGACCGCTTGCGCGTGGCGGCAATGGTCGACATGGTGGGCGAGGATGTCTCGCTCGACGCCAAGCGCGTTGCGGGCCTGACGCGCCTGGTACGCGAGACGATGCCGCGCGCGGCGGATTATTCGCAAGTGTCGGCCTGGGCCGGGTTGCGCCCGGCCACGCCGGGCAGCGCGCCGATCATCGGGGCCACGCGCTACGACAATCTGTGGCTCAACGTGGGGCACGGGCCGCTGGGCTTCACGTTTGCCTGCGGCAGCGCAGCCGTGCTGGCGGATCTCGTGCAGGGGAAGGCGCCACCGTTTGCGCTCGATGGCTTGACGCTGCGCGGTCAAGTATGACGAAGGTGATCGCTCGTCGCCATGAAGCGCAGATTTACGCCTCTGCCATCTCACGCGGCTGTATGGTTTCCATGATCATCTTGCCTTCAGTTTGAATGGCTTTTCGCAGTTCGTAGGCCATTTGCAGGTTGAGCCAGAACTCTGGCGTCGTACCGAAGTAACGCGACAACCGCAGCGCCGTGTCTGGCGTTACGCCGCGCTTTTCACGGACGATGTCATTGACTCGAGCGGGAGTGAGCCGCAGGGCACCAGCGAGCGCATTCGAGGACATTGCCAATGGCGCCAAATACTCTTCACGCAAAATCTCTCCGGGATGGATCGGACGCATTCCGTTGATAAACATTGCACCTCCATGTGCTTCTGCAACCATGGTTGAAAGGTCTCAACCACAAGACATCCTATTTTCTATCGTTTACCGATAAAGAGTAAACATCCATGTGATTAAAATTACGGCACGCTTTCAGCGCCATATAACACCAGCTTGTCTCAGCCGAATACGAAATCGCGGATAATTGCCGCCATGCCTCCCCGCCCCACCACCCCCTGCCCCTGCGGCGGCCCCTCGTTCGACAGCTGCTGCGGCCCGTTCCTGGCCGGCGCGGCCCTGCCGCCCACGGCCGAGCAGTTGATGCGCTCACGCTATACCGCCTTCACGCTGGGCGACGAAGCCTACCTGCGCGCCACCTGGCACCCCAGCACACGGCCGCAAGAGCCGATCGTTGACAACGAGCCCGTCCGCTGGCTTGGCCTGGAGATAAAAACTGCTTTACGTTTACGTCAACGTAAAGCAGAATTGCCGGACGTTCCAGGCGACCAGGACCACCCGCGCGACGAAGACCACGTCGAATTCGTCGCCCGCTTCAAGGTGGGCGGGCGCGCGCACCGTCTCCACGAGCGCAGCCGCTTCGTGCGCGAAGCCGGCCCCGATGGCGCGCCACGCTGGTTTTACCTGGACGGCAGTTTCCCCGACAAGAAGTAAAGCGCTGCCACGCACCCAGGGCGGCGACAGACCAGAGGACGGCACATGCCCCAGATCGAAAGCAAACTGAACCCGCGCAGCGAGGATTTCAAGGCCAATGCCACCGCCATGCAGGCCGTGGTGGACGACTTGCGCACGCGCGTGGCGCAACTGGCCCAGGGCGGCGGCGCCGAAGCCAGTGCGCGTCACCTCGCGCGCGGCAAGCTGCTGCCGCGCGAGCGTGTCGAACATCTGCTCGATCCGGGTACGCCCTTCCTCGAATTCTCGCAACTGGCCGCGTACGAGATGTATGACGGCGCCGCACCCAGCGCCGGCATCATCACCGGCATCGGCCGCGTTTCCGGCCACGAATGCGTGATCGTCTGCAATGACGCCACCGTCAAGGGCGGCACCTATTACCCGATGACGGTCAAGAAGCATCTGCGCGCGCAGGAGATCGCCGAGCAGAACAACCTGCCCTGCATCTACCTGGTCGACTCGGGTGGCGCCAACCTGCCGAACCAGGACGACGTGTTCCCCGACCGCGACCACTTCGGCCGCATCTTCTACAACCAGGCGAACCTGTCGGCCAAGGGTGTCCCGCAGATCGCCGTCGTGATGGGCTCGTGCACCGCCGGCGGCGCCTACGTGCCCGCGATGAGCGACGAGTCGATCATCGTCAAGGATCAGGGCACGATTTTCCTGGGCGGCCCGCCTTTGGTGAAAGCGGCGACCGGTGAAGTCGTCAGTGCCGAAGACCTGGGCGGCGGCGACGTGCACACGCGCCTGTCGGGCGTGGCCGACCACCTGGCGCAGAACGATCCGCATGCGCTGTCGCTGGCACGCACGATCGTGTCGAACCTGAACCGCGTCAAGCCGCAGCAGGGCGAACGGCGCGCGAGCGTCGAGCCGCACTATCCGGCGTCGGAACTGTACGGCGTCATCCCGGTCGATACGCGCAAACCGTTCGACGTGCGCGAAGTGATCGCGCGCGTGGTCGATGGCAGCGTGTTCGACGAATTCAAGGCGCGCTACGGCACGACGCTGGTGTGCGGCTTCGCCCATATCCACGGCATGAAGGTCGGCATCATCGCCAACAACGGCATCCTGTTTTCCGAGTCGGCGTTAAAGGGCGCGCACTTCATCGAGCTGTGCTGCCAGCGCAAGATTCCGCTCGTGTTCTTGCAGAACATCACCGGCTTCATGGTCGGGCGCAAATACGAAAACGAGGGCATCGCGCGCAATGGCGCCAAGATGGTTACCGCGGTGGCCACTGCTGCAGTGCCAAAGTTCACCGTCATCATCGGCGGCTCGTTCGGCGCCGGCAACTACGGCATGTGCGGCCGCGCGTTCTCGCCACGCTTCCTGTGGATGTGGCCCAATGCGCGCATCTCGGTAATGGGCGGCGACCAGGCCGCGTCGGTGCTGGCCACGGTCAAGCGCGACGGCATCGAAGGCCGCGGCGGCCAGTGGTCGCCCGAAGAAGAAGCCACGTTCAAGCAGCCGATCCGCGACCAGTACGAGCACCAGGGCCACCCGTATTACGCGTCGGCGCGCCTGTGGGACGACGGCGTGATCGACCCGGCCGACACCCGCACCGTGCTGGGCCTGGGCTTGTCCGCTGCCATGAACCAGCCGATCGGCGACACGACGTTCGGCGTGTTCCGCATGTAAGGGGATGACGATGACCTATGACACCCTGCTCGTGACCGTTGCCGACAAGGTCGCCACCGTCACGCTGAACCGCCCCGACCTGCGCAATGCCTTCAACGAAGGGGCGATTGCCGAACTGGCGCGCGTGTTCGATGAACTCGGCCGCCACGACGCCGTGCGCGCGATCGTCCTGGCCGCCAACGGCCCGTCGTTCTGCGCCGGTGCGGACCTGAACTGGATGAAGAAGATGGCCGGCTACTCGCATGACGAGAACGAGGCCGACGCCATGCGCCTGGCGGACATGCTGCGCACGATCTACCTGTGCCCGAAGCCGACAGTCGCGCGCGTGCAGGGCGATTGCTACGCCGGCGGCATGGGCCTGGTAGCGGCCTGCGACATCGTCGTCGCGAGCGACACAGCTGGTTTTTGCCTGTCCGAAGTGAAGCTCGGGCTGATTCCGGCTACCATCTCGCCTTACGTGATCAAGGCGATGGGCGAACAGGCGGCGCGCCGCTACTTTTTGACGGCCGAGCGGTTCGATGCGGCCGAGGCGCAGCGCATCGGTGTCGCGCACGCGGTTGTGGCGCCGGAAGCGCTCGACGCGACTGTTGCCGGGATCGTCAAGGCGCTGGTGAACAACAGCCCGCACGCCGTCCGGCAGGCCAAGACGCTGGTGCGCGAAATCGTCGGCCAGCCGGTCGACGATGCGCTGCTGCGTGACACGGCGGGCCGCATCGCCGCGATCCGCGCATCGACCGAAGGCCGCGAAGGCGTGGCCTCGTTCCTTGAAAAGCGCAAGCCGACTTGGATTAACTAGTATTGGAAATGTATAGTGAAGCAGCAAACCACCTCCTCCGACTGGATCGCGCGCAGCCTGCGCAGCGTCTGGCATCCCTGCACCCAGATGCAGCATCACGAAGAGGTGCCGCTGATCGCGGTCAGCCACGGCAAGGGGCCGTGGCTGTACGACTATGACGGCAAGCGTTACCTGGACGGCATCAGCTCGTGGTGGGTCAACCTGTTTGGCCATGCCAACCCGCGCATCAACGCCGCGCTGAAGGACCAGCTGGACAAGCTCGAACATGCGATGCTGGCCGGCTTCACGCACGCGCCCGTGGTCGAGCTGGCTGAGCGCCTGGCAGCGCTCACCGGCCACGCGCTGGGCCACGCCACGTTCGCCTCCGACGGCGCATCGGCCGTGGAAATTGCGATGAAGATGAGCTTTCACGCGTGGCGCAATGCCGACCAGTCGTCCAAACAGGAATTCGTCTGCCTGCAGGGCAGCTACCACGGCGAGACGATCGGCGCGCTGTCGGTTACCGACGTGCCGCTGTTCAAGGATGCCTACGGCCCGCTGCTGCGCGCCTCGCACGTGGTGAGCGCGCCCGATGCCCGCAACGCCTTCGAGGGCGAGACGGCGCAGGACGTCGCGCGGCGCGCGATCCTTGAAGTCAAGGCCCTGTTCGAAGAACGGGGCGACAAGATCGCCGCCATCATCGTCGAGCCGCTGGTGCAGTGCGCCACCGGCATGGCGATGTACGACCCGCTGTACCTCAAGCTGTTGCGCGACCTGTGCGACCAGCACCGCGTGCACCTGATCGCCGACGAAATCGCGGTCGGCTGCGGGCGCACCGGCACCTTCTTCGCCTGCGAACAGGCCGGCATCTGGCCCGACTTCCTGTGCCTGTCGAAAGGCATCAGCGGCGGCTACCTGCCGCTCTCGCTCGTGCTCACGCGCGACGACATCTACCAGGCCTTCTACAGCACCGACATCACGCGCGGCTTTCTGCACTCGCACTCGTACACCGGCAATCCGCTGGCCTGCCGCGCGGCGCTGGCCACGCTCGACATCTTCGAAGAAGACGACGTGTTGAACCGCAACCGCGAGCTGGCCACCAGGATGACGGTGGCGCTGGCGCCACTGGCCGACCATCCGCGCACGCGCCACTTCCGCCAGCGCGGGATGATCTTCGCGTTCGACGCCATCGAACCGGATACCGATCTTGCATCGACCTTTGCGCGCCGCTTCTTTTCGACGGCGGCCGAGAACGAACTGCTGCTGCGCCCCATCGGCCGCACCGTGTACCTGATGCCGCCGTACGTGCTGGACGAAGAAGAAGTCGCGGGCCTGGCGGCGCGCACGATCAAGACGTTCGAATCGGTCATCGCGGGGTGATGCGATGGACTTGATCGCCACCATCGACCGCCAGCTGGACACGCTGGCCGCGCGCAGCCTCACGCGCCGTCGCCGCATCACCGATGGCGCCTGCGCGCCGCGCCAGCTGGTCGACGGCCGTGACCTGCTGGCCTTTTGCAGCAACGATTACCTGGGCCTGGCCGCGCACCCGCAGGTCATCGAGGCGCTGCGCGAAGGCGCCCAGCTGTACGGTGCCGGCAGCGGTGCCTCGCACCTGGTATCGGGCCACAGCCGCGCCCATCACCTGCTCGAAGAAACGCTGGCCGCGTGGATGGCGCCGCACCTCGAGCAGGCGCGCGCGCTGACGCTGTGCACCGGCTACATGGCCAACCTCGCGATTCTCAGCGCCCTGGGTGTGGATGCCGATGCGATGATCTTTTCCGAGGCGCTGAACCATGCCTCGCTGATCGACGGCGCCCGGCTTGCGAAAGCGGGCGTCACGGTCTACCCGCATGGCGACGTCGAAACGCTGACGCAACGCCTGGCCGCCAGCAGCGCCAGCACGAAGATCGTCGTCACCGACAGCGTGTTCAGCATGGATGGCGACCTGGCGCCGCTGCCGGCGCTGCTGGCCGCATGCGAGCGTCACGGCGCCTGGCTGGTGGTCGACGATGCCCACGGCTTCGGCGTGCTGGGCCAGAACGGGCGCGGCGCACTGGAACATTTCGGTCTGCGCTCGAGCAATCTGATCTACATGGGCACGCTGGGCAAGGCCGCCGGTGTCGGCGGCGCTTTTGTCGCTGCGCACGCGAGCGTGATCGAATTGCTGATCCAGCGCGCGCGCCCGTATATCTACACGACGGCCTGCCCGCCAGCGCTTGCACACGCCTTGCTCGCCAGCCTTGCTATCATGGGCGGTGACGAGGGCGCCGAACGGCGTGCGCACCTGGCACGACTGGTCGAGCAGCTGCGCGGTGCACTGCGCCTGGAACGCTGGGAACTGGCGGCGTCGACCACCCCGATCCAGCCCGTCATCATCGGCAGCAACGACGCTGCGCTGCACGCCGCCAGCCGCCTGCATGAGCAGGGCCTGTGGGTGCCGGCGATCCGCCCGCCAACCGTGGCGCCCGGTACCGCGCGCCTGCGCGTGACCTTGTCCGCCGCCCATGCCACGGATGACGTGGCGCGGCTGGCGCAGGCGCTCAACGAACTGGAAAAGGCCGCACCATGAACAATCTGAATGAAACCGATGCACCGGTCATCGTGCAACCCGTGCTTGACCCCGAGGTCGACCTGACCGAGCTCGATGAACCCGTGTTAGAACCCGAACTCGAACTGCGCGCCGACGATCTGCCAATGCGCTTTGCGTGCTTCGTCACCGGCACCGATACCGAGATCGGCAAGACGCTGATCTCGGCTGCCATCCTGCACAAGCTCGTGGCCACGGGCCAGCGCGCCTGCGGCATGAAGCCCGTGGCGGCCGGCGCAGAACTGCGTGACGGCGCGCTGCACAACGACGACGCCGACCAGCTGATCGCGGCCGGCAACGTGCACCTGCCGGCATCGCTGACCACGCCCTACCTGCTGCGCGAACCGGCCGCACCGCACATCGCTGCCGCCCTTGAGGGCGTGACGATCGAGCTGGTGCCGATCCTGGCCGCCTTTGCCGAGGTCCAGGCCGCGTCCGACGCGGTCGTGGTCGAAGGCGTGGGGGGCTTCCGCGTGCCCTTCAACGACGACTTCGACAGCGCCGACCTGGCCGCACAACTGAACCTGCCCGTGATCCTCGTCGTCGGCATGCGCCTTGGCTGCATCAGCCATGCGCTGCTGACGGTCGAAGCGATCGTGGCGCGCGGCCTGGTGCTGGCCGGCTGGGTCGCCAACACGGTCGACACGGACATGCGCTTTGCGCAAGAGAACATCGAGGCGCTGACTCAGCGTATTCCAGCGCCGCTGCTGGGCCACGTGCCGCGCCTGAACGAACCGACGGCTGCTGCGGCAGCCGAATTTATCGACCTCGCCGGACTGCCAGGCTGGCCGTCCACGCGGGTCTAGTTTTTGAAGGAACCGAAATGACCAATATGAACACTGTCGCCCTGCACCGTCCAACGGCAGCCGTCAAGCCGCCCGAGAATGCAACCTGGCCGCTGGCCGACGTGCTCGCGCTGTTCGACCTGCCGTTCACCGAACTGATGCACCGCGCGTCGACCGCGCACCGCCTGAACTTCCCGGATGGCGACGTCGAACTGGCGACGCTCCTGTCGATCAAGACCGGCGGCTGCGAAGAAGACTGCGGCTACTGCCCGCAGGCGGCGCGCTACGACACGGGCGTGGAAGCCAAGAAGCTGCTCGACATCGACACGGTGCTCGACGCGGCGCGCGCGGCCAAGGCCAGCGGCGCGACGCGCTTCTGCATGGGCGCAGCCTGGCGCAGCCCGAAAGAGCGCGACATGGACAAGGTCGAGACGATGGTGCGTGAAGTGAAAGCACTGGGCATGGAAACCTGCGCCACGCTGGGCATGCTCGAAGCCGGCCAGGCCGAACAGCTCAAGCGCGCTGGCCTCGACTACTACAACCACAATATCGACACCGCGCCGGACTTCTACAACAACGTCATTTCGACCCGCGAATACCAGGACCGCCTGGACACGCTGGGCCGCGTGCGCGAAGCGGGCCTGAAGGTCTGCTGCGGCGGCATCGTCGGCATGGGCGAGACGCGCGAACAGCGCGCCGGCCTGATCGCCCAACTGGCGAACCTGAACCCGTATCCGGAATCGGTGCCGGTCAACCACCTGGTGCAGGTGGCGGGCACGCCGCTGCACGGCATGGACAAGCTCGACCCGATCGAATTCGTGCGCACCATCGCGGTCGCGCGCATCACGATGCCGCAGGCGCGCGTGCGCCTGTCGGCGGGCCGCCGCGAAATGGGCGAAGCCGTGCAGGCGATGTGCTTCATGGCCGGTGCCAATTCGATCTTCTACGGCGACAAGCTGCTGACCACCGAAAATCCCGAGGCCGACGACGACCGCGTGCTGCTGGAAAAACTCGGTCTGAAGACCCGCGCAGCGACGCTGGACTCGGCGCCGAAGGAAGCCTGCAGCTGCTGAATCCCCCGTCGTTCCCGCGGAGGCGGGAACCTAAGTCGTTTGCTTAGCCACTCGCGTTGAACATAGCTGATACGCGTGCAAACTTGGGTTCCCGCCAAGGCGCCCGGCGAGGGCGGGAACGACGTGGCAGCGCGAATGATCCGGCTGGAGAGACACAGCCAAGCATCACCCGAACAACCATAAGCGAAAGATAACGCGCATGTTCACCAAACTCCTCATCGCCAATCGTGGCGAGATCGCCTGCCGTGTCGCCGCTACCGCGCGCCGCATGGGTATTCGCACCGTCGCCGTGTATTCCGAGGCCGACGCCGGCGCCAAGCACGTCGCGGTCTGCGATGAGGCCATCCTGATCGGCCCCGCCGCCGCGCGCGACAGCTATCTGCGGGGCCAGAAAATCATCGAGGTCGCCAAGGCCACCGGCGCGCAGGCAATCCACCCCGGCTACGGCTTCCTGTCCGAAAACGCCGAGTTCGCCGAGGCCGTGCACGCCGCCGGCCTCGTGTTCGTGGGCCCGCCTGCATCGTCGATGCGCGCGATGGGTTCCAAGTCGGCCGCCAAGCAGCTGATGGAAAGCGCCAACGTGCCGCTGGTGCCGGGCTACCACGGCGATGCGCAGGAGCCCGCGTTTCTGCGCGAACAGGCCGACCGCATCGGCTACCCGGTGCTGCTCAAGGCCAGCGCTGGCGGCGGCGGCAAGGGCATGCGCGTGGTCGAGCGTTCCGAAGACTTCGAAGGCGCGCTGGCCTCGTGCAAGCGCGAAGCGATTTCCAGTTTCGGCGACGACAAGGTGCTGGTCGAGAAGTACCTGATCCGCCCGCGCCACATCGAGATCCAGGTGTTTGCCGACAGCCTGGGCAACTGCGTCTACCTGCACGAGCGCGATTGCTCGGTGCAGCGCCGGCACCAGAAGGTGCTGGAAGAAGCGCCCGCCCCCGGCATGCCGCCGGAGCGGCGCGCCGCGATGGGCGAAGCCGCCGTGAACGCTGCGCGCGCCGTCGGCTATGTCGGCGCCGGCACCGTCGAATTCATCGCCAACCAGGACGGCTCGTTCTACTTCATGGAGATGAACACGCGCCTGCAGGTCGAGCATCCGGTGACCGAAATGATCACCGGGACCGACCTGGTGGAATGGCAGTTGCGGGTCGCCTTTGGCGAAGCGCTGCCGAAACAGCAGCATGAACTGGGCATCCACGGCCACGCGATCGAAGCGCGCGTGTATGCCGAAAATCCCGAGAAGGGTTTCCTGCCGTCGATCGGCACCTTGCACCATATGGACGTGCCGCGCGCGGTCGCGTTCGAGCTGGGCAGCGACGGCGCGAATCCGGCCGCCGTGCGCGTCGATTCCGGCGTGCGCGAAGGCGATGCGATTTCGCCGTTCTACGATCCGATGATCGCCAAGCTGATCGTCTGGGGCGCGGACCGCACCCAGGCACTGGCGCGCATGTCGCAGGCGCTGAGCGAGTTCCGCATCGTCGGGCTGGCCACCAATATCGCGTTTTTGAAACGCCTGGTCGAGGGTGAGGCATTTGCCACGGCCGACCTGGACACGGGCCTGATCGAGCGCCATGGCGCGACGCTGTTCCCGCCTGCCGCACCGGCGCCGCTGGGCGCGCTGGCCCTGGCCGTGTTCGCGCTGCGTGAGAACGCCGCCAACGATGCTGACCCGTGGAGCCAGGCCAGCGGCTGGCGCATGAACGGCGACTATCGCCGCGTGCTGTCGTGGTCCGACGAATTCGGCGCCTACCGCGTCGGCCTGACCTACCGCCGCGACGGGCTCGAAATCGACCTCGACGGCCAGGCGCAGCGTGTGGAACGCGTCGGTCGCACTGGCGACGACCTGGCGCTGCGCCTCGGCGAGACGGCCGTCCAGGGCGTCGTGCGCCGCGACGGCGACGTGTTCCACGTATTTACCGGCGGTGGGCATTTCACGCTGACGTACAATGATCCGATGGCCCACGCCGGCGAAGTCGAAACGCTTGGCGGGCGCCTGACGGCGCCGATGCCGGGCAAGGTCGTGGCGGTGCTCGTCCAGGCCGGCGCCACCGTGGTGAAGGGCGAACCGCTCGTCATCATGGAAGCGATGAAGATGGAGCACACGATTGCCGCGCCGGGCGACGGCGTGGTCGAGGACGTGCTGTACGAGGTCGGCGACCAGGTCGCCGATGGCGCGCCGCTGCTGGCCTTCAAGGCGGCGTAAGCAACACCCATAAAAACCACCCTACACGATGAGGGGGAGACATGCGTATTGTCCTGTACCGGGGCGATGGCGTCAGCGAGCCTTGGGAACACGCGTTTGCCAGCGTGCTGCCAGGCGCCCAGACCGTCATCTGGAAAGAAGGCGAGCAACTGGCGCACTGCGATTACGCGGTGCTGTGGAACCCGGCACCCGCGCTGCTGGCCCAGCTGGGGAGCGTCAAGGCGATCTTCCTGATGGGCGCCGGCGTCGACGCGCTGCTCAAGTTTGGCGACGCTTTGCCCGACGTGCCGCTGGTGCGGCTGGGCGACGCCGGCATGGGCGTGCAGATGGCCGAGTATGTGGCGCATGCGGTGCTGCGCTACTTCCGCCGCTTCGACGAATATGAACAGCAGGCCAGGCACGGTGCCTGGAATCCGCTGCCCCAGCATCCGAAAGAGTCGTTTACGATCGGCGTCATGGGCCTGGGCCGGCTGGGCATGCCGGTGGTCGAGGCAATGCGCCATTTCGGCTTTCCCGTACGCGGCTGGAGCCGCAGCCCGAAAGACATCCCGGGCGTGCCAACCTATGCCGGCATGGCGCAATTCGGCGACTTTTTGCAGGGCACGCGCGTGCTGGTCTGCCTGCTGCCGTTGACGCCAGAGACCACCAACCTGCTCGACCGCCACAACCTGGGCAAGCTGGCGCCTGGTGCGTTTCTGATCAACGTCTCGCGCGGTGCGATCCTGGCCGAACCCGATCTGATGACGCTGATCCGCTCCGGGCACATCGCCGGCGCCACGCTCGACGTGTTCCGCCATGAGCCGCTGCCGGCCCAGCACCCGTTCTGGAACGAGCCGCGCATCGCCCTCACCCCGCATATTTCGGCGCTGACCATGCGCCAGGACGCCGTGCGCCAGATCGTCGACAAGATCGACGCCCTGGAACGCGGCCAACCGGTCGACGACCTCGTCGACCGCCAACGTGGATATTAAGAAATGATGCCCCTGCCAACCAAGGTCAAGATCGTCGAAGTCGGCCCCCGCGACGGCCTGCAGAACGAAAAAGAAGCGCTCGGCGCTGACGTGAAAATCGAACTGGTCGAGCGCCTGGCGCGCGCCGGCTTCGTCAATGTCGAGGCGGCAGCGTTCGTCTCGCCCAAGTGGGTGCCGCAAATGGCAACCTCCGCCGACGTGCTGGCCCGCATCGAGCGCCGGCCCGGCACGATCTATTCGGCGCTGGTGCCGAACATGCAGGGCTTCGAGGCCGCGCTGGCCGGCAAGGCCGATGAGGTCGTGGTATTCGGCGCAGCGTCCGAGGCGTTTTCGCAAAAGAACATCAACTGTTCCATTGCCGAGTCGATCGCGCGCTTCGAGCCGGTCGCGCGCGCTGCCAAGGAACACGGCCTGCGCCTGCGCGGCTCGATCAGCACGGCGTTCGGCTGCCCGTACCAGGGCGCCGTATCGCTCGATGCAGTGGGCGACGTGGTGGCGCGCATGCGCGACCTGGGCTGTGACGAGATCGATATCGCCGACACGATCGGCGTGGCAACAGCGCGCCAGACGCAGGCCGTGATGCTGCGCGCGGCGCAGGCATTCCCGATGGGCCAGCTGGCCGGCCACTTCCACGACACGTATGGCCAGGCGCTGGCGAACATCTACGCGGCGCTGGAAGTGGGCGTGGCGATTTTCCACTCATCAGTGGCGGGCCTGGGCGGCTGCCCGTATGCCAAGGGCGCGACTGGCAATGTGGCCACCGAAGACGTGCTGTACCTGATGCAGGGGCTGGGGATCGAAACGGGCGTGGATCTCGACCAGGTGGTCGATGCCGGGCTGTTCATCTCTGCGCAACTGGGCCGCAAGAGCATCAGCCGCGCCGGCAACGCGCTGGCGGCCAAACGGGCCGGGTAATCGGCAGGCCCCCGGTGTTCCGGGGGCTGTTTCAAGGAAAACGACCGCACAACGAAAAAAGCCGACAACTCGCGTTGTCGGCTTTTCTCTTAATGCTGGTCGGAGTACAAGGATTCGAACCTTGGACCCCCTGGTCCCAAACCAGGTGCGCTACCGGGCTGCGCTACACTCCGAAGAAGCAAGATAATACCGGCTTGCCGTCACTTGGTCAAGGATTTCGCGTCAAAATCCTCACTCACCCCGGATCTGCAGCGCCCGCTCATACAAGGCATTCTTCTTGCGCCCCGTGATCTGCGCCGCCAGATTGGCCGCCTGCTTCACGCTGCATTCGGTGAGCAGGATCTGCAGCACGCGCTCGGCCTCGATGTCTTCGGCGTCGCTTGCGGCGACCGCGCCTTCGACCAGGACGACGAATTCGCCCTTCTCGCGGTGCGCATCGCCCTTGACCCAGGCCAGTGCCTCGCCCAGCGTGCAGCGGTGGATTTCCTCGAACATCTTGCTCAGTTCGCGGGCAAACACGACCTGGCGGGTCGGCTCGAACGCGGCCACCAATGCTTCGACGCAATCGACGATGCGGTGCGGCGCCTCGTAGAACACGAGCGTCGACGTTTCGCGCGTCAGGGGCGCCAGCGCCGTCTCGCGGCCCTTGACCTTGGCTGGCAGAAAGCCGACAAAGTGGAAGCGGTCATTGACCAGGCCGCTGGCCGACAGCGCCGTGATCGCCGCCGACGGGCCCGGCAGCGGCACCACGTTCAGGCCGGCAGCGCGCACGGCATCGACGATGCGCGCACCCGGATCGGATACGCCCGGCGTGCCGGCGTCGGACACCAGCGCCACGCGCTGGCCAGCGCGCAGGCGCTCGACAATCTTGTCGGCCACTTCGCGCTCATTGTGCTGGTGCGCCGCGATCGTGCTCTTGCTCAAACCAAAGCGTTGCAATAACGCGCCAGTCTTGCGCGTGTCTTCACAGGCGACGACGTCGGCCAGGGCCAGCAGGTGTAAAGCGCGCAGGGTGATGTCGGTGACGTTGCCAATCGGAGTAGCCACGACATACAGCGTTGCGGTAGGATAGGACTGCTGGGCCGCCTCGCCCATGACGGGAAGTCGGGCGATGTCGATGGTCTGCTGTTCTGTCATATAGGGTTCCGATGCTGAAGAAAAAAAATCTCACGGGCTTGATTGCCGCTTCTCTCACGACACTGCTGGCCGCGTGCGGCAGTACGCCCCTGCCACCCGATACCGGTTGTGGCATGCCAGGCGGATTGTGCAGCCCAGGCGCGTCAGTGACAAGTGGCGCGCCTGCCGCGCCTGCCGACTCTGCTTATACACCACCTGCGCCGCGTTCCGATAGCGGCGTCCAGACGAGTCCGGTCGAATTGCCGCCAAGCGCCGACGGCAGCACGCCAAGTGCCGCGGTCGCGCCAAGCGGCCCGACCGTCCGTGTCGCGCTGCTGTTGCCCCTCGAATCGCAGGCGCTGGCGCAGCCGGCCGAAGCGGTGCGCGCCGGCTTCATGGCCGCGTACGACCAGCAGCGCGGTGGCGTCACCGTCAACCTCGTGCCCACCGGCGACTCGTCGCAGGCCGCGCTCGACGCCTACCGCATGGCGGCCGCAGAGAACGACATCGTGGTCGGCCCGCTCGCGCGCCCTGCCGTGGCGGCCCTGGCCACGAGCGGCGCCGTCACCAAGCCGACCATCGCGCTGAACCACCCGCAGGTGGCGGCCGCGCTGCCGTCCAAGATGCTCGTCATCGGCTTGTCGCTCGAAGACGAAGCGCGTCAGGTGGCCGACTGGGCTGCCGGCGAGCAGCCGTCCGGCCAGGCGCTGGTGCTGACCGGGCGCGCCACCTGGCAGCAACGCCTGTCGGGCGCCTTCAGCGCGCGCTGGTCCGAGCTGGGCCGCACCCAGACCACGGTCGAGCTGCCCAATGCGGGCGGCTATGTCGACGGCAATGCGCTGGCCGACCTGCGCGCGCGCCTGCAATCGCAGCCGCCGCAACTGGTCTACGCCGCACTCGACGCCAACAGCCTGCGCCAGGTGCGCAGCGCGCTCGGCACCTCGATGCCCACTTATGGCACGGCCTCCGTCAACCCGGGCCGCGACCCGGCCAGTATCCCGCCTGAGCTGGTCGGCGTGCGCATTCTCGACCTGCCATGGACCGTCCAGGCCGATCACCCTGCCGTGGCAAGCTACCCGAGCTGGAGCAGCGGCGGCCAGGGCCTCGACCTGCAGCGCCTGTACGCGCTGGGCATCGATGCCTACCGCATCGCGCGTGAACTGTCGCTGCGCCCGTCCGGCGCATTCGAGCTCGACGGCGCCACGGGCCGCCTGTCGATCGACATGGGACAAGGCGCGCGCGCGTTCCGCCGCGTCGAAACCGGCGTCGTCGTGCGCGATGCGATGCCTGGCGCCGATGGTGCCGCTGTCACCGGCCGCGTGTTCGAAGCGGTCTCGACCGGCCAGTGACATGTGGCCCGGGCGCCTGTCCCAACGGCAGGCCCAGGGCCACCAGTACGAACTTGCCGCCAGCGCCTACCTGCGCCGCCGCAAGCTGGCGCCGGTGGAAGAAAACTTTCGCTGCAAGGGCGGTGAAATCGACCTGATCATGCGCGACGGCGCCACGCTCGTGTTCGTCGAGGTGCGTCAGCGCGCCAGCAGCAGACAGGGCGGCGCCGCAGCCAGCATCACGCCGGCCAAGATCCGGCGCCTGGTCTGCGCGGCCCAGGTCTACCTGCTGCGCTTTCCCGTCACCCCGCCCTGCCGCTTCGATGTCATCGCCATCGATGGCGAACACATCGAGTGGCTGCAGAACGTGATTGAAGTGTAAGCAATTTTTACCGACCTTGCCCAGCGCCCCTTGCTACTACACTATAATCCTCGGCTATGAACACACAACGCATCCTCGCTCACTTCCAGGAGAGCGCTGACCTGAAGATGAGGTCGGCTGCAACCCTGGCTCCCCACATTTCGCAGGCGGTCGAACTCATGTTCGGCGCCCTGTCCAATGGCAACAAGATCCTGGCCTGTGGTAATGGCGGTTCGGCCGCCGACTGCCAGCACTTTGCTGCCGAGCTGGTCGGGCGCTTCGAACGCGAGCGCTTCCCGCTCCCGGCCATCGCGCTGACCACCGACACGTCGATCCTGACCGCCGTCGGCAACGACTACAGCTTCCGCGAAATCTATTCCAAGCAGGTGCAGGCCTTCGGCCAGGCTGGCGACATCCTGCTGGCCATTTCCACTTCGGGCAACTCGGGCAATGTGCTCGCTGCGGTCGAAGCGGCGCTCGAGCGCGAAATGCGCATCGTGGCGTTTACAGGCAAGGACGGCGGCCAGCTGGCCAAGCTGCTGACCGACGCCGACGTCCACGTCAACGTCCCGCATTCGCGCACCGCGCGGATCCAGGAAGTTCACCTGTGCGCCATTCACTGCATCTGCGACGGTATCGACGTCGCGCTGTTCGGAGGAGATGAGAATGCGTAATACCCGCCGGCCTATGGCTGTGCTGTTGACGAAAGTCGTTCTGGGCTCGGCCCTGCTGGCATCGCTGTCGGGCTGCTTCGGCCTGATCGTCGGCGCTGGCATCGGCAGCGCCGTTTCAGCGGTCGATCGCCGCACGCTGGGCGCCCAGACCGAAGACAAGTCGGTCACGGTCAAGGCCGAGATCAAGATGCGCGAAGTTACGAATGGCGACGGCAACATCAACGTCACGAGCTTTAACCGCAAGGTGCTGCTCACCGGCGAAGTACGCGACGAGGCCATGAAGGCTGCGGCCGAGCGCGAAGTGCGCAAGATCGAGAACGTCGTGTCGGTCATCAACGAGCTGAAGATTTCGGGTTCGTCGAGCTACACGTCGCGCTCGAACGATGCGCTCATCACCACCAAGGTCAAGGCCAGCCTGGTCGACATGAAGACCGTGTCGGCGATCTCGTTCAAGGTCACGACCGAACGCGGTGTGGTCTACCTGATGGGTCTTGTCACCCCGCGCGAAGGCAATATCGCTGCCGATGTCGCCAAGGGCGTCTCGGGCGTGACGAGCGTAGTGAAGATCTTCGAGTACATCAGCGAAGAAGACGCACGCGCCAAGCAGACCAACGCGCAGAACGCACCGCAGGGTTCCTGAACCCCGGGTGCATGCGCACCATGCAAAAAAGCGGCAGGGCTATAATGGCCCTGCCGCTTTTTTTATTCGATCGCCGACCATGACCGCATCCACACCCTCCCGCTCCTGGATCAAGCCTGCCGCCATCGGCGCCGTCGTGCTGGCGCTGGCCGGTATCGGCTACGCGTCGCTGGCCAGCAGCACGCCGGCCCCGGACGTCACGTTCATCAGCATCGCCGGCGACAAGGTGTCGACGCAGTCGCTGCGCGGCAAGGTCGTGATGGTCAACTTCTGGGCCACGTCGTGCGTCACCTGCGTCAAGGAGATGCCTGACATGGTCGCGACCTACAACAAGTACAAGGGCCAGGGCCTGGAATTCGTCGCCGTCGCGATGCAGTACGACCGGCCCGACTACGTGCTCAATTTTGCCGAGCAGCGCAAGCTGCCATTTACCGTGGCGCTCGATTCGGCGGGCGATATCGCGCGCCAGTTCGGCGACGTCACGCTCACGCCCACCACTTTCCTGATCGACAAGCAGGGCCGCATCATCAAGACCTATGTCGGCGCGCCGGACTTCGGCGCGGTGCACAAGCTGATCGAGAAAGAGCTGGCCGGCTGATCCTGGTTACGCTTTCGGATACAGGATCATCTGCGTGCAGCGGAACAGCGCGATGGTCTTGCCGCTGGCCTTGTCCGTGACGGTGGCGTCCCAGATCTGCGTCGTGCGGCCCAGGTGCACGGCGGTGGCGACGCAGGCGATGGTGCCTTCGCGCGCGGTGCCCAGGTGGTTCGATTTCAATTCGATCGTCGTGAAGTTCTGCGCGCCTTCCGGCAGGTTGCTGATACAGCCGTAGCCGGCGCAGGTATCGGCCAGCGTGACGACGCTGCCGGCGTGCAGGTAGCCGTTCGGCGCCAGCAGGTGCGGCGCGACCGGCATTTCGGCGGCCAGCTTGCCGGGGCTGACCTCCGTAATCTGGATGCCCAGGTGGCCAGGCAGATAGGTCGCGCCGAAGGTGTTGAAGGCGTCAGGGGTGTGCGGGATGCTCATGGGTTGTCTCGGTGTTTTTATGAAAGCGGCATCGTACACCGAGACCACGCTTGGCGTCAGCGGCGCCGCCCCTCATGGTGCTTGCCACCCTTGCCGCCCTGCTTGCCGCCGTGCCGCTGCCGGGCCGCCGCGTTCTGCTGCTGCAGCAGTGCGTCGACGCGCTCGGACGCTTCGCGCGCCAGCTCCTGCGCCAGCGCGATGCTCGGGAAGTACTCCGGCGCCCGGTACCCCAGCCATGCATAGGCCGAATACACGCGGCACTGGTCCTCGACCTCCTGCAGGTTCATGTAGAACAGCTGCTGCGGATTGCTATGGCCATGCAGCTTGACGACGATCTTCTTGGCCAGCGACAGGCACCAGTGCTCCCACGCCTTCTGCAGCGCCGGCACGCGGCTCGAGATCGGCACCAGCGACAGCATGAACTTCTCGGCCACCGACAGCGGCAGTGTATCGAGCCACTCGGCGCGCTCGTTCTGGTCTTCGGTGATGCGCGGGTAGAAGAAGCCATCCGGCACGTCGATATTGTGGACAAAGCGCTTGAGCAGCTTGACCAGCGACGTCTCGCCCGTCACCGACGAAATGCGGTGCAGTTGCTCGAGCGACGGCGCCACGGCGAAGCCGCTGGTTGCCACCGCCGGAATTTTTTCTTTCATCAGCGAACGCATGACCTGGTGCGTCTCGTCGTCGTAGCCGACGACAAAGCCTTCGTCGTGCACGCCGTAGCGCCCTGCCCGGCCCGCGATCTGCTTGGCCAGCGCAGCGGAGATTTCTTCTTCTTCGACGCCGTTGTACTTGACCGTGGTCGTCATCACGATGCGCGCGATCGGCATGTTCAGCCCCATCGCCAGCGCATCGGTGCCGACCACGATGTCGGCCTGGCCGTCGCGGAAGCGCTCGGCCTGCGCGCGGCGCACCTCGGGCGACAGGTTGCCGTAGACGGTCGCCACCGACAGCCCCTTGTCGGTGATCATGTCGCGCCATTTGAGCACCTCGCGGCGCGAGAATGCGATCACGGCGTCGCCGCGGCGCAGGTTCGACAGCTTGCGCACCGCCATCGGTTCCATCTCCAGAGGCCCCATCCGCTTGAGCACGTGCACCTCGAGCGGCACATCGAGCCGCTCGGCCAGCGCCTCGATCGCGCGCCGCGCTTCCGGCGCGCCGACCAGATACACGACCGATGCTGGCGCACCGCACACGGCGGCAGTCCAGGCGGCGCCGCGGTCGCGGTCGGCCAGCATCTGGATCTCGTCGATCACGGCCACGTCGATCGGCGTTTTGGTGTCGAGCATTTCGACGGTGCTGGCGACATGCGTCGCGCCTTCCACCAGGCGCCGTTCTTCGCCCGTGATCAGGCTGACCTTGATCGCTTCGCCATGCGGGCGCGCAGCCTGCAGGCGCTCGTAGTTTTCCAGTGCCAGCAGGCGCAGCGGCGCCAGATACACGCCGCTGGGGGCCTTGGCCAGCGCTTCCATCGCGCGGTGCGTCTTGCCCGAGTTGGTGGGGCCCAGGAGCGCAATGAACTTGCGGCCCATGCGGCTGGCGACGTCGAACGAGCGCGGGTACTCGGCCAGATTGATACTTTCCTTGGTGCGCGCAGCGTGGCGCTCTTCGGCATCGCGCTCGATCGCATGGGTCAGGCGCTGCGAAATCCGCTGGAACACGTACTCGGCCGGCTCGGACGTTTGCAGCTCGTCCAGCACATCGAGAAACAGCATCGGATCGTAGCCGGCATCGTCGGCGTCGCCCGCCAGGTCGCGCACGAATTCTTCGGCGTCCTGGTGCAGGCGCGCGAGATCGGCGTCACCGGTGCGTTCTTCGATCAGGGCACGCCGCCCGGCCAGATCCAGCTTGCGCCACTTGCTCGGCTTGGCCAGCACGCCGCGCGACGGCACCAGGCGGTACGGCACGTGCAAGCCTTCGTAGCGCACCGCGCCCGAGAAGCGCAGGAACACGCGGCCTTCCATCTTGACCAGTTCGATGCCGCGCGCGGCCAGGTCAAGTGCGCGCTCGAGTGCGGCGTCGTCGGTGAGGTCGGATGGAGAAGGGTCTTGGAAGTCGGTCATGGCGCAGCGCTGAAGTTCGATGGTGTCACTATATCGCGGCGGCGGCTAACGCACCGCGCGGGTGCCACTTTTCACCAGCGCAAAAACGTCGTCCCCGCGGAGGCGGGGACCCAAGCTTTGCATGCGTTACCGCGATGCTGGAAAACTTGCGATCCCCGCCTGCGCGGGGACGACGTGCATAACGTAACTGAAACGGATGCCCTGAGGCTCGCCGTTCTTTACTGCGCAAGGCTTTACGCTGCCACGCCCGCGTTGTGCGCCTGCTGGTCGGCGTGATACGACGATCGCACCATCGCACCAACCGCCGCGTGCACGAAGCCCATTCCGTAGGCTTTTTGCTCGAACATCTTGAAAACGTCCGGGTGCACGTAGCGGCGCACTGGCAGGTGCGAATTGGTCGGCGCCAGGTACTGGCCGATGGTGAGCATGTCGATGTCGTGGTCGCGCATGTCCTGCATGACTTGCAGGATTTCTTCATCGGTCTCGCCCAGGCCGACCATGATGCCCGACTTGGTGACTGCACTCGGGTACATCTTCTTGAAGTCGCGCAGCAGCACCAGCGAGTGCGTGTAATCGGCGCCCGGACGGGCTTCCTTGTACAGGCGCGGCACGGTTTCCAGGTTGTGGTTCATGACGTCGGGCAGGCCGTCGGCGAAGATGTTCAGTGCTTTTTCGAGGCGGCCGCGGAAGTCGGGCACCAGCACTTCGATCTTGGTGCCCGGGCTCGAGGCGCGCGTTTTCTGGATGCACTCGACGAAGTGGCCAGCGCCGCCGTCGCGCAGGTCGTCGCGGTCGACCGACGTGATCACGACGTACGACAGGCGCAGCGCCGCGATGGTCTTGGCCAGATTGGCCGGCTCGTTGATGTCGAGCGGGTCCGGACGGCCGTGGCCGACGTCGCAGAACGGGCAGCGGCGGGTGCACTTGTCGCCCATGATCATGAACGTCGCGGTGCCCTTGCCGAAGCATTCGCCGATGTTCGGGCAGCTTGCTTCTTCGCACACGGTCACCAGGTTGTTGGCGCGCAGGATGTCCTTGATTTCGTAGAAGCGCGACGAGGCGGTGGCCGCCTTGACGCGGATCCAGTCGGGCTTTTTCAGGCGCTCCATCTCCGCGATCGGCACGATCTTGATCGGTATGCGCGAGGTCTTGCTGGCGCCTTTTTGCTTTTCGCTGGCGTTGTAGGCGGCTGCGGCGGCGACGCCGGTATCGATTTCGGAAGTCATAGGCTCGTTGCCCTCGCGGGGCTGTCAGTTGGTTTGTTCGGGTCTGGCTGGACGCCCTCGGGTGCCAGCTGATCGACCAGGGCCTGGGCCAGCGCCCGCTGTACATCGTGCAGCGGCGCCTCGACGCCCATCGTGCGCATATCGACTGTGACCAGTCCGGAGTAACCGCACGGATTGATCCAGGTGAACGGGGCCAGGTCCATCGCCACGTTCAGCGATACGCCATGGTAGGTGCAACCATTGCCGCGTACTTTCAGGCCCAGCGCAGCGATCTTGGCGCCTTTGCGCGGACCGTCTGCGATATAGATGCCGGGTGCACCGGCAACGCGCTCACCGCCAAGATTATACGCCCCTAACACATCGATCACCGCCTGTTCGATTTTTTCCACAAACTGGCGCGCGTACAGCTTGCCGCCCGGCTTGTTGCGGCGCAGGTCCATTAACAGATAGATCACGACCTGGCCCGGCCCATGGAAGGTCACCTCGCCGCCACGGTCGGTCTGGATCACCGGAATGTCGTGCGGGGCCAGCACGTGCTCGCGGTCGGCGCCCAGGCCCAGCGTGAACACGGGCGGGTGCTCGACAATCCACAGCTCGTCGCGCGACTCGGGCGTGCGCGCATCGGTGAAGGCACGCATCGCCGCGAAGGTGGGCTCGTAGTCGGCCTGGCCGAGTTCACGAATCAGGGGGGAGGTCGCTGACATCGGGGACGAACGCCGTTACAGGACCATCTTGACCATCGGATGCGTCGACAGCGTGCGGTACACCTCGTCGAGCATTTCGCGGCTGGTCGCGCGGATGGTCACGGTCAGGCCCGTGTAGTTGCCCTTGGCCGACGGCCGGGTTTCGAGCTTGCTCTCGTCGAAGGTCGGATCGAGCTGGGTCACCAGCGCCACGATGGTCGGGGCGAAGTCGATGTGGCTCGCGCCCATCACCTTGATCGGAAAGTCGCTCGGGTATTCGATGAGGGAATCTTTGGGGTCCATGACTGTAATCCTGTGCAAAAGCGCATTGTAGCCAATACCGGCGGTTTCGCCCTGAGGGTGGGCTGAAAACCGCCGGTACCGGTCAGCGCTCCACGCGCGACACGCCGCGCGCGTCGGTATTGGCGCGCTGGTCGTTGTTGCGCTGCGCCGGGGTAAAGGCCGGTGCCGACGGCTGCGGGCGCGGCGCCGGTGGCGCCACCATCTGCGGTGGCGCGGCAGGGCGCGGCGGCGCGTTCAGCATCGCAGCAGGCTCGGGACGCGGCTGTGGGCGAGATTCGGGACGCGATTCGGGACGAGATTCCGCCCGCGGGTCTGGCCGCGCAAACGCCGGCGCATTGGTCGACATGACAGGTTGCCGCTGAATGCGTTCGGCCTGCTCGCGCATGCGTTCGCGCCCCATCCGCTCCCGGTCGTTGCGCTCGACCTGGAAACGCATGCGATCCATCTGGTTGCGGTTCTCGAATTCGCGCCCCATGCGTTCGCGCTCGCCCTGTTCGCGCAGCGCCCGCTCCTGGCCATCCATGCGCTCGCGCGCCAGCCGCTCGCCGTTATTGCGTTCGCGCGTGAGCCGTTCCTGCTCGCCGCGTTCGCGCGCCTGCTGCTCGAACTGCATGCGGTCAAGAGCAGGGCGCTCGAGGGTTGGGCGCTCGAGGCCAGGGCGCTCAAAGGCTGGGCGTTCGACGCCGGTCTGCCCGCCATTCGCGCGCTCGAGCAGATCGCGCCGGTCGCGGTTCCAGCCGGGGCGCGCCACCAGCGGCGGCGGCGGCGCGCTACCCGGCGTGCCCGACACCAGCTGCTCCGGACGATTCGGGCGCGGCGCACGCGGGACGATCACCGGACCGCGCCCGCCGAACTGCTCGCGCGGCACGACGGTCAGGCCATTGTAGCGACCTGGCTGCTGTTGCTCGCGGCGGGTGGCGTGGCGCCAGTCGTTCAGGCGGCGCAAGCGTTCGCTCGACAGTCGATACCCTGGCACATAGCGGTCATACGGGCTGAGTGGATACCAGCCATGCGCCGCCAGGTTGTGCGACTGGAAGCCCACATTCCAGTTGCTGCCGCCGACCCAGCCGACCAGCGCCGGCGACCACACGGGGCGCCGCTCGAGACGGCCCGGCGCCCAGGCCCAGCGATTGCGCACCTGCACCCAGCGTCCGTAGTGGAAGGGCGCGTAACCCCACGGCGCATTGTCGACCCAGGTCCAGCCCCACGGGGCGATGAAGGTCCAGCTGCCGTCGCGGTAGGGCGTCCAGTCGGCGGCCACCTGCGGGGTCCACAGGCTGCCGTAATCCGAACTCGTGCTCCAGCTGCCGTAGCGGTCGAGTTCTTCGTAGCCGGTCATCTCGGTGCCGATATGGCGCGAGGATTGCGCTGCCACCAGGGCCTGGTCGCGCGTGAGCGACCAGTCGTCGAAGTTGTCGCGCTGCGCCTGCAGCGTGCGCACATCCTCATCGCGCACCTGGGCCGCGCGCCCGCCACGCACGGTCAGACTGGCGCCGGCGCCGTCCACCTGTGCTTCGCCATCGAGCACGCTCACGAGGCTCGTATCGCGCTCACGCTCGGCGTCCACACGCAGGCGCCCCGGCTGTGTCAGGCGCACGGTGGCTTGCGCCGTGCGCAATTCGAATTCGGGCACGACGTCGACGTTCAGCACGCGCACGCTGACGCTGCCGTAATGCAGGCGCAGGCGCAGGCTGTCGTCGTCCAGCTCCGTGACCTCGAGCGAGCTGTCGCCATCGAGCCGGATGGCGGTGGAGCCGATCCGCAGCTCGGTGCGCGCACCAGGCGCGGTGGAAATCAGGTTGCGCGACGTGATCGGCGAGTTCAGTTGCGCCGGGGACGATTCGGCCCCAACGTCGCCGCCGATGTCGACCTTGCCCTGGACCAGCGAGATGCGCCCGGCCCGGCCCGGGGCCTCGGCCAGTTGCGTCTCGTCCTGAAACTCTGCCTGGCCCTGTTCGAGCGCGTCAGTCTGCAACACCGTTTGCGCGGGCACGGACGTGGAAAACGCCGCCAGTACGAGCAATGCGGCGGTCGGGGCGAAACGAGGGGTCATGGTAGTGCTCCGGAGGGGGAACGCGGACGGAAAGCGACAAGTGCATTACAACGCGCGCCCGCTGACCGGGCAACGCGGCTTACAAACAGTTGCATCTGCCGGCAGACCGGCGTGTCAGCCCGGATGACGCTTGACGAAAAACAGCATCGAGCCGATCACCACCAGCACGCCGCCGAACACGCGGTTCTGCAGTTTCATGTGGCGCGGATCGCGCATATAGCGCTGCATCGACGCGGCCAGCGCCGCGTAGCAGTGCATGACGACCGAATCGATGACGACCATCGTCACGCCCAGGATCGCCAGTTGCGTGAGCAGCGGGGCGTCTTTTGAAATGAACTGGGGCAGCACCGCGACCATGAAGATGATGCCCTTCGGGTTGGTGGTGTTGGTCAGGAAGCCCGTCAGCACGCGGCGGCCGAACGGCGGGTGCGCTTCCAGGCCGACGGTCGATGCGGCGGGGCCGGGCGCAGGCGCGGCGCGCCACTGGCTCACGCCCAGGTAGATCAGGTACAGCGCGCCGACCACCTTGACGATCGTGAAGGCAACCGAGGATGCCAGCAGCAGCGAGCCGACACCGGCGCCGGCGATGATCAACACCAGTATCAGGCCGAGTTGCAGGCCCAGCACCGTGGCGCTGGCTTTCTTGAGGCCATAGGCCAGACCGTGCGACATCGACAGCACCGCGCCGGAACCGGGCGAAATGGCGATCAGGGAACCGGCGATGACGAAGGCGATCCAGGTGGCGAAGCTCATGGTGGCGGGTAGAAAATGGGGAACAGCGGGGAGGGTGGACGACGGGACGTTACTGCATCAGCCTCGCGCGCGCGACCCGCACAGGGGCCGCGGCACAAGGCCGTGGGATGGTGCTTACTTCTTTTTGGTCGGGTTGACCGATGCCTTCAGGGTCGCGCCAGCCGAGAAACGCGGGCTCTTCGACGCCGCGATCTTGATCACTTCGCCGGTGGCAGGATTGCGGCCCTTGCGTGCAGCGCGCTTCGTCACCGAGAAGGTGCCAAAGCCGGTGATGCCGACCGTGTCGCCTTTTTTGAGGCGCTCGGTGATGATCTCGATGATCGTGTTCACGGCCACGCCAGCGGCAGCACCGGACATCTCGGTACGCTTCGCGAATTCTGCGATCAGTTCGCCTTTTTTCATAAATCCCTCCGGGGTTAAAAGAGCGGGAAGATTAGCATAAATATTGCCAAGTGTAATGCCGCGCCAGGAGGGAAATCTGCAAGGAAGCCTTATGCGACGCCGGTTTCGCCAATTGGACCGTTCAAACGGTTGCGCAGCGCGGCGTTGATCAGGGTCTGGTATCCGGTGCCGCAACGCTCGGACAGGGTGCGAAATTCGTTGAGGACTTCGTCGTCGAGATAGATGGTGATGCGGGTCTTGCGCTTGGGAGGACGGACACGGCGAACGGGAGCTGCGGCCTGGATCGAATCGGTGTTCATGGGATCTCCTTGATGGGGGACGAGGCTGCAGCACCGCAACCTTCAGCATGAACGATACGTACAGCGCATCCGGCGCGCGCGGCAAAAGCGACGAGATGCAGATTGGCGGGGTTGAAACGCAAAAACCGGCGCTGAACCGTGTAGGTACTTTACGGCGCCTCGGTTACTATCATTGCAACTTAATTTTGAAGGAGCACGACCCATGGCTGGAGCAAGTTTACTGACCCTATTGGACGATATTGCCGCCGTCCTCGACGACGTTGCCGTAATGAGCAAGGTCGCCGCCAAGAAAACCGCCGGCGTCCTGGGCGACGACCTGGCGCTCAATGCGCAGCAAGTCACGGGCGTGCGCGCCGAGCGCGAACTGCCCGTGGTCTGGGCCGTGGCCAAGGGCTCGTTCGTCAACAAGGCGATCCTGGTGCCGGCCGCGCTGGCGATCTCGGTATTCCTTCCGTGGCTCATCACGCCGCTCCTGATGATCGGCGGTGCCTTCCTGTGCTTTGAGGGCGCCGAAAAACTCGCGCACAAATTCCTGCACAGCGCCGAAGAAGATGCACAGCACAAGGCTGCGCACGTGGCGGCGGTGGCCAATACCGAAGTCGACCTGGTCGCGCTGGAAAAGGAAAAGATCAAGGGCGCCGTGCGCACCGACTTCATCCTGTCGGCCGAGATCATCGTGATCTCGCTGGGCACCCTGGTGGGCGTCGCATTCGGCCAGCAGGTCGCGGTGCTGGTGGCGATCGCCATCCTGATGACGATCGGCGTGTACGGCCTGGTGGGCGCCATCGTGAAGATGGACGATGCGGGTCTGTACCTGAGCAAGAGCCAGAACGGCGCCGCGCGCGGTCTGGGCAAGGGCTTGCTGGCGTTCGCGCCGCGCCTGATGAAGGTGCTGTCGGTGGTCGGTACGGCCGCCATGTTCATGGTCGGCGGCGGCATCATCGCCCACGCCATCCCTGCCGTGCACCACTTCGCGCAAAACATGGCTGCCAGCGTGGCTGACGTACCGGCCATCGGTGGCGTGCTGGCGTTCCTGGTTCCGACTCTGGTCGACGCGCTCGTCGGCGTGCTTGTAGGCGCGATCATCGTCGCTGTCGTGACGCTGGTGCAGCGCATGCGGGGCAAGAAAGGCTGACGTGCTGGCGCAGCTGCGGGCATTGATGCAACCACCGGCCGGCATGGCGTTCGACTTCAGCCAGCCGGCCGGCGAACCGGCGCTGGCGCCGGCCGGCGGCATCACCTGGCAGGTATTCGCCAACCCGGTCGCGCTGTTCATCGGCGGGGTGACGGCAGTGCTGCTCGAACTGGCCGAACCGTCGGTGCGCACCGGCGTCTGGGACCACAGCAGCTTCCGGCGCGACCCGGGCCTGCGCCTGCGCCGCACCGGCTTTGCCGCGATGATGACGGTGTACGGCCCCCGCTCGGCGGCCGAACAGCTGATCGCGAACGTGGTACGCATCCACCGCCACGTGCAGGGCACCACGCCGGACGGCGTGCCCTACCACGCGAACGATCCGCGCCTGCTCGACTGGGTCCAGGCCACGGCCACCTTCGGCTTTACCGAGGCGTATCACCGCTACGCGCGCCGTTTGTCGGCGCCTGAAAAGGATGCGGCGTTCGCCGAAGCGCAGCCTGCGGCGCGCTTGTATGGCGCGACGGGTGCGCCGCGCTCGTGGGCCGAGTGGGAAGCCATGCTGGCGCGCATTGCGCCCGGGCTGGAAGAGTCGGCCATCCTGGCCGATTTCATTCGGATCATGGGCGAGGCGCCGATCCTGCCGGCGCCCCTGCGGCCGCTCCAGCGTTTGCTGGTACGCGCCGCCATCGAGATCACACCGGAGCCGGTGCGCTCATTGCCGCAACTTCGCGGCCACGGCCTGCGCCTGGGCGAGGCCACGCTGGTGCGGGCCCTGACGCGCGGCGCCGGCTTGCTGCCACTGGGCGACACGCCACCGGCGCAAGCCACCCGGCGGCTGGCGACAGCCAGGCCGCACCACTAACACACCATTACTTCGGCGGCTGATTACGCCGCAAGAACATCGAGCCCAGCGCCATGCCGACGGCAATCGACGTGTAGACCACGCCCAGCGATTTGTTCGACAGGCGTTTCTGGTACCCCGGCTGCAATGGCCGTGGCGTCAGCTTGTGGTCGGTGAAGGCGGCGAAGGCCGACGTTGCCGCTGCCGAGGCCAGGACGGCCGACGGGTTCTTCTGATCGAGGACGCCGCCCATCACACGCTCGAACACCAGCGCCCAGACCGTGGCGCTGGCATGATGAATTAACAGGCCGGGCACCGTGTAGCGCAGCGAGAAGCGGTCGCGGAAGCTGGCCTTGCGACCGTGCACATAGTGACTGACAGCATTGGTTGCGGCATAGGGGCTGCCGGTTTCTTTCTTTGCGACCAGCGCCATGGCGACCGTCGAGACAATACTCGAGGCCGCACCGGAGACGAGTGCGCGCTGTATTACCGTATATTTCATACAATCCTCTTTTCGATCGCGTAAAGGGAACATCGGATGCGGATTTTGCTGACGGGTGCAAGCGGGTTTGTTGGGCAACACTTGTTGCAAGCGTTGCTGACCGAAGGCCACCACGTCGTCTGTGCGGTGCGTCATCCCGAAACGAGCGACGACCCGCGCCTCAGCTATATCCATGCTGATTTCACTAACGATAACAATAAATCAACCTGGCTGTCGCGCCTCTCGGGAATTGACGCCGTGATCAACACGGTCGGCATTTTTCGCGAGAGCGGCCGCCAGACGTTTGTCCGCCTGCACAAGGAAACGCCGCGCGCCCTGTTCGCCGCCTCCGCCGAATCGCATGACGTGCAGATGGTGGTCCAGCTGTCCGCGCTGGGGGCCGACCGCGAGGGTACGACGCCGTATCACGTGTCCAAGCGCGAGGCCGACGACTACCTCGCATCGCTGCCGCTGCGTTCCTACATCGTTCAGCCGTCGCTCGTGTATGGCCGCGACGGCGGCAGCGCGCGCGCCATGCGCACGCTGGCCAGCATGCCGTTCACGCTACGCTTCGGCGACAAGCCGCAGCTGGTGCAGCCGATCCACATCGACGACCTGGTAGCGGCCATCATCGGCCTGTTCAAGCACCGGCTGCCGATGGCGCCGGACGGCGGCGCGACGATGCGCGTGCCGCTGGTAGGGCCGCAGGCGATGCCCTTCACCGAGTACCTGGCCACGCTGCGCCGCGCAATGGCGATGGGCCGCCAGCCGGTACTGCACTTGCCCGGGCCGGTGGCCCGCTTCGCGGCCGGCGTCGCAGGGCTGCTGCCTGGTTCGCTGCTGGATCGCGACGCGCTGAAGATGCTCGATCACGACAACAGCGCCGACGCGACGCTCACGGCCAACCTGATCGGCCATCCGCCTCGGCCGGTCAGTGCCTTCATCCAGGACGCCGAGTGCGAGCGCGCGCGCGCCAAGCTTGGCTGGCTGCTGCCGGTCCTGCGTTACAGCATTGCTGCGGTCTGGATCATCACGGCGATCGTCTCGCTCGGCCTGTTCCCGATCGAGGACAGCCTGGCGCTGCTGGCACAGGCGGGCGTGCCGCCGGAGCTGCAACTGCCCGCGCTGTATGGCGCGGCGGGCCTGGATCTGCTGCTGGGACTGGGCACGCTGTTCCTGCCGCGGCGACGCTGGCTGTGGGTGACGCAATTTGGCCTGATCGGCGTGTACAGCGTCGTGATTGCGTCGATGCTGCCGCAATTTCTGGTCCATCCGTTCGGGCCCCTGATCAAGAACCTGCCGCTGCTGGCGGCCATCTGGCTGCTGTACCACCTCGATGAAAAATAACGATTTCAACTGACATAGGAGCACCCATGCGGGCTTACCAAATTCTTCACGGCGCCAACATCGACGGCCTGCAAGCCATCGACTATCCGGTGCGCGACCTTGGCCTGGGCGAAGTGCGCATTCGCGTGCACGCCGTTGCGCTCAACTACCGCGACCTGATGGTCGCGGCCGGGAACTACCTGGTTTCGGTCGACGATCCGATCATCCCGTGCTCGGACGGTGCCGGCGAAGTGCTGGCCGTCGGGCCGGGCGTCACGCGCGTGCAGGTGGGCGATCGCGTGGCCGGTTCGTTCTTTCCGTTCTGGCACGAGGGCGCACCCACGCCCGCCAAGATCCGCAATGGCCTGGGCGGCGACATCGACGGCATGCTGGCCGAAGAAGTCGTGCTGCACGAGGATGCGCTGGCGATTGTCCCGGCAGGCCTGAGCTTCATCGAAGCGGCCACGATGCCCTGCGCAGCGGTCACCGCGTGGAATGCCATCTTCGTCTCGAGCAATCACGTCAAGCCCGGCGACACCGTGCTGCTGCTGGGGACGGGCGGCGTGTCGATCCTCGGTCTGCAACTGGCGCGCGCCGCCGGCCTGCGCACGATCGTGACCTCGTCGAGCGACGAGAAGCTGGCGCGCGCACGCGAACTGGGTGCACATCACACGATCAACTACACCACGATCCCCGAATGGCAGGACGAAGTGCTTCACCTGACCCATGGCGTGGGTGCGCAGGTGGTGCTGGAAGTGGGCGGCCAGGGCACGGTGAACCGGTCAGTGGCGGCAGTGGCGATGGGCGGCACGGTGGCCATCATCGGCGGCGTGAGCGGCTTTGGCGGCGAGGTCAATCCGGCGACGTTGCTGGCCAGCGCCAAGCGCCTGGTGGGCGTGCACGTGGGCAGCCGCGCGATGCTGGAAGACGTGATGCGCTTCGTCGACGCCAGCGGCGTCAAGCCGGTGATCGATCGCGTGTTCCCATTCGACCAGGCGCAGGACGCGTATCGCTATCTGGCGTCCGGTGCGCACGTCGGCAAGGTCGTGATCGACGTGACCAAAGCCGCGTAATCAGCGGCGCAGGCGTGGCACCAGCTCGATTTCAAACAGCTTGGGCCACAGCTTGCCGGTGACGAACAGGCGCTTGCCTTTGTCGTCCCAGGCGATGCCGTTCAGGACGGCGTCGACGGATGTGGTGCCGCGCGCTTCCGGCGGCAGCAGGCCGGTCAGGTCGATCAGGCCAAGGACTTTGCCGCTGTCGGGATCGATGCGCAGGATGAGGTCTGTCCCCCAGACATTCGAATACAGCTCGCCGTTCACGAATTCGAGCTCGTTCAGGCGTGGCACCGGCTGGCCCTCGGCCGTGACCTGGATGCGGCGCAGCTCCTTCATCGTCTTGGGATCGAGGATGCGGATGGCGGCGCTGCCGTCGCTCATGTACAGCTGCTTGGCGTCGCCCGCCAGGCCCCAGCCTTCGCCCTCGTACTTGAATTGCTGTTTGAGCTTGAAGGTCTTGAGGTCGAACACGTAGCCGACCTGCGACTGCCAGGTCAGGCCGACCAGGGTATTGCCGACTGCGGTGGAGCCTTCGCCGAACACGTTGGCCGGCAGATCGGCCTTCTGCACCACCTTGCCCGTCTTGATGTCAACCTTGCGAATCGTCGAGTGGCCGATCTGGCCCGTGCTTTCGTACAGGTAGCCATCGCGGTAGGACAGACCCTGCGTGAACGCTTGCGGATCGTGGGGGTAGGTGTTCTTGACGACGAAGCCGTAGACCGGCGGCGCAGCGTGGGCGCTGCTGGCGACGACAAGGGCGGCGATGGCAAAGGTGGTGAGCTGTTTCAGCATGGCGGGTCGGGAAGAAAGCGGCAGGAGACTGTAGCACGAAGGCCGGGCGGCTGTTCGAGAGGCTTGCTACACATACGCCAGCAGCCGTCCGCAAGCGATGACGGCGACCCAGAGCAGCAGCGACAGGGCCGCATGCAATCGGGCGCGCAGCGGCGCTTTGGCGGGCCAGCGTGCGGCCGTGCGCCAGGGCCCGACGTGGAACGCCAGCGCATTGCAACCCGCGGCACCGATCAGCGCCAGCTTGAGCAGAAAGGCCCGGTTATCCAGTAGCTCGGGCTGGGTCGAGAACAGCAGCACGCCACTGGGCACGATCAGCAGCAGTGCGGCCCACGACCAGGGTAGCAGGTGGCGCGCCAGCGCCTGCACGGGCAGCGCCTCACCCGGCCGCGCAGGCCCGAAGCCGAGCAGGCGCAGGTCGAACATGGCAACCGCGCCGACCAGCACCGTGAAGCCCACGATGTGGACGATCTCGACAAGCGGGTACAACCAGGCGCCGTCGCGCAGGGCTTGCGCCGGCGGGGTCGCTGCGAGCCACGCCGCCGCCGCCGCTGCCGCGTACGCGGCGCTCAGCGCAGCTCCGTGACCTTGTCGCCCACCGTGATGCGTTCAGCGCGCAGTTCGGCAGGCTTGGTACGGTTGGGATAACCGACGACGGTGACGGTGCCGCCGACGGCCAGCATGTCCCTGGCCAGGCCGCGGTTTTCCATCCGGCTGGGTGGCGCCAGCACGACGAGCCAGGTTTTGTCCGGCGTCTTGAGGCGGACGTAGCCGTGAGGCTGGCGGTAACCCGATTCCTCGATGGTTCCGGTCAGCTGCTGCGGGCGGGTGGCGTCGTACTCGCTCCAGCCGTGGTGGGCGGCGGCGCTGGCGGACATGGCCAGCAGCAGGGCGGCCAAAGCAGGTGTGCGTTTCATGGGCGACTCCGGTGAAGGTGACTCGACGAATGCAGCGCCAGCATATGCCTGTGGCGGGGAGGCGGGCGCACGGTTTCTGCGCAGGTTTCGTTAGGTACGGGCGCGTGTACGATGTGCTGTCATCAACGCATCAGGAGTGGATCATGCTGATATGCCGCGCGGCCACCGCAGCCGATCTTGCGGCCTTGTGGCTGCTACGCACACGGGCCGTGCGGGCCAGTTGCGCGGCGCACTATCCGGCGACGGTGATCGAGACCTGGTCCGCCAGCGCGCCGCCGGCGTCACTGGCGGTGCTGGTGAATCTGGGGAGCGCCGTGGTAGCGGAAGAAGACGGCGCGCTGGCAGGCTTCGCGGTGCTCGACCTGGCCAGTGGCGAAGTCGATGCGGTGTTTGTCGATCCGGCGCATCAGGGACGCGGGATCGCGCTGGACATGCTGCGCCGGCTGGAAGTGCTGGCGCAGGAACGGGGCGTGCAGCGCCTGTTCCTGTCGGCGTCGCTCAATGCGGTGGCGTTCTATCAGCGCGCCGGCTTCGTGCGGGTACGCGACGAGGTGTACGCGCATCGCAGCGGGATCGGCATCGCGTCCGTGTTCATGGAAAAGATGCTGTCATCCGCTTGCGATGGCGGGGTAGTGCGGGGAGCGGTCAGATGAAGGTGAACGTCGCTTCCTGCGTCAGGCGCGACTTCGGCAAGCCCGCATTGAAGTCGGCTGACGACGAGTAACCGAAGCTCACCAGCACCAGGCTGGTCAAGCCTTTCTCGTTCAGGCCGAATTCGGCGTCGAGGATCTTCTGGTCGAAGCCTTCCATCGGCGTCGCATCGATCTCCAGCGTGGCTGCGCCGACCAGCGCGGTGCCCAGCGCCAGGTAGACCTGCTTCTCGAGCCACTGGGCGACGTCCTTGGTGCCGTAGCGGTGCTGGTTGACATAGCCGCGGCGGGTGGCGTCCTGGCCGGCGCGCGCCTGCGCGTCGCGGAAGCGCCCGTCGCGTTCTTCCTGCTCCAGCACTGCGTCCAGGTGTGCTTCGTCCATGTCGACGCGGGCGCACAGCACGATCACGTGCGATGCATCGTTGACCTTGGCAGCGTTGTAGACGTAGCCGCCCTGGGTCGCCTTGGCAATGCGCGCGCGGCCTTCGGGCGTGTTGGCGACGATGAAGTGCCATGGCTGCGAGTTGACCGACGACGCGCTGTTACGCAGCAGGTCATACACTTGCTGCATCACTTCTTCGGGGATGCGACGCTCGCTATCGTAGGCTTTGGCGGTATGGCGCTTCTTGGCGGCCGACAGAATGTCCATGGTGTTCCTTTCGCTTTCGCTGGGTGATCGTGGGATTTTTCAATCCCACGATGGTAAGCGATTCCGGCGTCAGAAGTTTTCGAGGACGATTTTTCCGATCGCCTTGCCGCTTTCGATCAGCGCATGCGCGCGGCGCAGGTTGTCGGCCGTGATCGGGCCGAAGTGCTCGCCCAGGGTCGTCGTCAGGCGGCCATCATCGACCATGTCGGCCACGCGGTTCAGCAGCTCGTGCTGGCGCACCATGTCGGGTGTGCCGAACAGTGAGCGCGTGAACATCAGCTCCCAGTGCAGCGAGATCGACTTGCGCTTGAGCGGCACCGCGTCGAGCGTGGCCGGATCGTCGATCAGCGCCAGCTGGCCCTGCGGCGCGAGGGCTTCGATGATGTCGGCGTAGTGATGATCGGTGTGCGTCAGGCTGATGACGATGTCGACCTGGTCGAAGCCCAGTTCGGCCAGCTGCGGCTGCATCGGGCGCGTGTGGTCGACGGTATGGTGCGCACCCAGTTTGGTGACCCACGCGCGCGTGGCATCGCGCGATGCGCTGCCGATGACGGTGAGGCCCGTGAGCTGGCGCGCGAGCTGGATCAGGATCGAGCCAACACCGCCGGCCGCGCCGATGACCAGCAGCGACTTGCCGGCCCCGCCGCCTTCGGGCACGCGCAGGCGGTCGAACAGCAGCTCCCAGGCCGTGATCGACGTCAGGGGCAGGGCCGCCGCTTCGGCAAAGCCAAGCGTACGGGGCTTCTTGCCAACGATGCGCTCATCGACCGCCTGGGACTGGCTGTTGGAGCCGGGGCGAATGAGCGATCCGGCATAAAACACCTCATCGCCCGGCGCGAACAACGTGACGCTTTCACCAACCGACTGCACGACGCCACTGGCATCCCACCCGAGCACACGCGGCTCAGTCACCGCCACGCCAAGGCGGATCTTGGTATCGACCGGATTGACCGACACCGCGCGCACCTCGACCACCACATCATGCGGCCCCGGCTCCGGCATCGCCATTTCCATCTCGACAAGCGCCTTCGGGTCCTCAATCGACAACCCATTCTGCGTATAAACAATTGCTTTCATTTCTTCTCCTAAAACCAAACAATGAGGGTCAGAGTCGAATTGTTTGACAACTTCAGTTAATCAATTTCTTATTAATTCGACTCTGACCCTAATTAATTGGCAAGACATAAAGCCAAGCTCAGGATTAAAGCCAGATCGAACGGAAATTGGATCAATTGTTCATTAATTCTACTCTGACCCTAATTATTTAAAGGGGTGATACGGCATAAAACTATGCCTGTAAGATACTAATTTAAATCAGGAAATTAAAGCATCTCTGACCGTATAAAATTCAAATAAAACAATTAGGGTCAGAGTCGAATTGTTTGTCAATTTTTGAAAATAAATTGAAAATTAATTCGACTCTGACCCTAATTAAAGCTGGCACATATTCAAGTGATTCGATACTGTTGACGCTGCAACATTTACTGGCTTGATATTGGGCTATTGCTCATTAATTCTACACTGACCCTCATTGTTAGGGGGTGAGGCGTTTGACGATGAGGCCGTTCTGGATGACGACGGCGGGGGCTTCCAGCAGGCGGACGTTGACGGTTGGGTCGCCTTTGACGGCGACGAGGTCGGCGTAGCGGCCGGGTTCGATGATGCCGACGTCTTTGCGTGCCAGTGCTTCGGCGGCGTTGATGGTGGCGCTCTGGATTGCTTGCAGTGGCGTCATGCCGTACTGGACCATCACGGCGAACTGCTTGCCGTTGCCGCCGTGCGGGTGGACGCCGGCGTCGGTGCCGAACACCATTTTCACGCCGGCTGCATGTGCGCGCTTGAAGTTCTGGCGCTGCAGTTCCGTCACTTCGCGGTCCTTGCGCAGATTGTCTTCCAGCACGCCATTCTTCTTGCCCTCAAGCGCCGTGTAGCTGCCGTTGTAGATGTCCATCGACAGCCACGCGCCGTGCTTCTTGGCCAGGGCGATGCCTTCGTCGTCGATCAGGCTGGCGTGCTCGATCGTGTTCACGCCGGCGCGGATGGCGTCCTTGATGCCGGCGGCGCCGTGCGCGTGGGCGGCGACCTGCAGGCCCCACTGGTGCGCTTCTTCGACGGCTGCGCGCAGTTCGGCGAGGTTCATTTGCTGCTGGCCCGGCTCGGTGTTGCGCGAGAAGACGCCGCCTGTGGCGCATACCTTGATGACCTGGGCGCCGTACTTGCGCAGCGAGCGCACCGACTTGCGCACTTCGTCCGGACCGTCGGCGTTGTACGGGCCTTTCTGGTCCATCGATGGCGGGAAGTAGGTGCTGTCGCAGTGGCTGCCGGTCGGGCCGAACGACCAGGCGGCGGGGATGATGCGCGGGCCGCGCACCTTGCCGGCGTCGATCGCCTGGCCCAGGCCGACGTCGTTCCAGTCGGCCGAGCCGAGATTGCGCACGGTGGTGAAGCCCGCGTCGAGCGTCTTGCCCGCATGGACCACGGCCAGCGCCGACCAGAAGCGGTCGTTGTATTCGAGGTTGCTATAGCCGCCATAGGTGGGGTCGGAATCCAGGTGGACGTGCATGTCGATCAGGCCGGGCAGCAGCGTCATGCCGGGCAGGTCGATGCGCGTGGGGGCTTCGCCAGCGGCTGCCGCTCCCCCCTGCGCCACCCGCGCGCCCGATGCTGACGACTTTACCGTCGCGCACCAGGATTTCGGGCTTGTCGATCATGCGCCCGGTTTTCACGTCCAGCAGCCGCTCGGCGCTGATGATGACGTCGGCGGCGTGTACGCCGGACCAGCCCACGGTGGCCATGCACAGGGCCATCAGTTTCAGTGCCAAACGGTTCTTGCGGTTCAAGCCAGCTCCTTGAAAATTGAATGGACAAAATGCAACTTTACACCGCCCTGAACCCGGTCCATTCACTTTTTTTGCAGCCTCACGCGTCGAGCACGAGCAGCACCGCCAGCACCAGCATCACAGCCCCCGTCAGCGCCTCGATCACGCGCCACACCCCAGGGCGCGCCAGCGTCGACGCGAAGCGCCGCGCCCCCAGCCCAATCGCCGAGAACCACAACGCGGACGCCGTGATCGCCCCTAGCGCAAACGAACTGCGCTCGCTTGCGGCCAGGCCGCTGCCGACCGCCCCCAGCAGCACGACAGTGTCCAGATACACGTGCGGATTGAGCAGCGACAGCGCCAGCACGGTCGCCAGCGCCGCGCCCAGCGTCTGCGCCTGCGCAGCCCCGTCGCCAGACAGGGTCGCGCCGCCACGCCAGCTGCTCGACCAGCAGCGCAGCCCGTACCAGACGAGGAATGCCGCGCCGCCGTAGCGCGCCAGCGGCATCAGGACCGGCGACGCTTCGATCAGCGCGCCCAGGCCACTGGTGCCGGCCGCGATGAGGATCGCATCGACGACGATGCAGGTGGCGACCGTCGGCAGCACGTGCCGGCCCCGCACCGCGGTGCGCAGCACGTGCGCGTTCTGGGCGCCGATGCCCATGATGAGACCAGCGCCCAGGCCCAGCCCCTGAAGATAGATCTGTTGCGAGAACATGGCAGCCTTTCGTGCGAAAGCCGCCACTATTCCAGTCCACACGATCTACTTCAATTATATTCATGATTATTCAGGCTACGTAAGAAACGCTAATCATGAAGCTCGATCCTCGCCGCAGCGCCGCCTTCCTCGCTGCCATCGATGCCGGCAGCCTGGAAGCCGCCGCCGCCCAGCTCAGGATCACGCCATCGGCCGTCTCGCAGCGCATCTCGGCGCTGGAGCAGGACATGGGCACGCCGCTGCTGGTGCGCAGCAGGCCCTGCCGCCCGACCGCACCCGGTGCGCGGCTGCTGCAATACCTGCGCCGCTCCACGCTGCTCGAATCGGAGTTCCTGGCCGAGATGACGGGCGATCCGGGCCCAGGCGCGCGTGACGCTCGCGGTCAACAACGACACGCTGGCAACCTGGTTGCTGCCGGTGCTGGCGCCTATCCTGATCGACGAACAGCTGCTGGTCGAATTCATCCTCGATAACCAGGGCCACACGTTTTCGCTCCTCGAAGGCGGCCACGCGGTGGCCTGCATCTCGGGCGAGCCGGAACCGATGCGCGGCTGCAGCGCGAGCCTGCTCGGCGTGATGCGCTACCGGCTGGTGGCCTCGCCCGCGTTTGTGCAGCGCTGGTTCCCGGCCGGGATCACGCGCGCTACCGCGCAGGTCGCGCCGCTGATGGTCTTCGATCGCAAGGATGCGATGCAGTCGTCGTTCCTGCTCACGCAATTCGGCCTGCCGGACGGCGCGTATCCGTTTCACTACGTGCCATCCAGCGATGCGTTCGCGGAAGCGGTGCGCCTGGGTCTGGGCTACGGCATGCTGCCGCACGAGCAGTGCGCGGCGCTGTTGCAGACCGGCGCACTGGTCGACCTGACCCCCGCCATCGCGCACGACGTGCCGCTGTACTGGCACGCGTGGCGCATCCAGCCACCGCGCCTCGAGCGCATGGGTGCGGCGCTGCTCAAGGCTGCCAGCAAGGCGCTGCTGCCGCTCGCGCCGCCTTGAATCATGCGAGCAGGCGCCACAACGAAAAAAGGCCGGCTGCACAAGCAGCCGGCCCCTCAGGTCAGGCACACCTCAGATCAGGCGATCACGAACCGATGCGGCCACCGTCGTTCTTGGTGATGACCAGCGTTGCCGAACGCGGACGCTTGCCCGCGCCGTAACCGGCGTTGGCTGGCCACTGGCTCGTGTACTTGGTCGGGTCGCCGATATTCGCAGCAGCCGTGGTTTCGCCCGGGTGCTGGATGTTGACGAACAGCGCCTTGCCGTCCGGGGTTTCGGCGATGCCGGTCAGCTCGCAGCCTTTCGGGCCCACCAGGAAGCGCTTGAGCGTGTCCGGCGTGGCGGCCTTGCCGACGTAGGTGTCGATGTTCACGACAGAGCCGTCGGCCTTCGCGTTTGGCACGGTGACCTTCTTGCCGTCGCCGACGGTGCCTGGCAGGCCGGCGAGCATCATGCAGTTGGTGACGTCGGTGTAGGCGCCATCGTCGGTCTGGAACCAGCAGATGCCGGTCGAGACGGTGAAGGACATGCCGTCCGGGCTCGAGAAGTCCTGGTCCGCGGAGAGACCCGACAGGTTGATCGTGCTTGCAGCGGCCGCTGCTTCTGCGCCGAACAGGTACACGTCCCAGCTGAAGGTGGTGGCGGTCGAACCGGCGGCATCTTCCTTCATGCGGATGATGTGGCCGTTCGGGTTGCCCGGCTGGGCGGTGGTGCCCTTCATGTCGGTGTAGGCGCGCGGGTTGGCCGCGTCCAGGCCCATCTGGCTCGAGCCGCTTGGCTCGGCGCGGCGGTTGCTGTTGTTGGTCAGCGTGTAGTAGATCTCGCCGTTGGTCGGATTGACCGAGCACCATTCAGGGCGGTCCATCTTGGTCGCGCCGACGGCATCGGCCGCCAGGCGGGCGTTGACGAACACGTCGGCCTGGTCGGCAAACTTGTAGGTGGCGTAGCCGGCAATCGCTGCGTTGGCGATGTTCAGTTCGATCCAGCTGCCCTTGCCGTCGGCGTTGAACTTGGCCACATACAGCTTGCCGCTGTCGAGGTATTTGTCGCCGGTGGCGATACGGTCGGTAGCCACCGCATCGGCCGGATTCCACGGTGCGCTCGAGACGAATTTGTAGATATACTCGCCGCGCGAATCGTCACCCATGTAGATGGCCAGCGGCGTACCGGCCAGCAGGCGGCCGAAGGCAGCGCTTTCGTGGGCGAAGCGGCCCAGCGCGGTGCGCTTTTTCAGTGGGCGGGTCTTGTCGTAGGCATCCATCTCGACGATGTAGCCTTCGCCGTTGAGTTCATTGCGATAGTCATCGCTGCCGTCGACCGACGTACCCTTCTTGCTGATGTTCCAGCGTGCGTACTTGTCGTCCGTGCCGCCCGTTTCCCAGCCGTGACGCGAGGCCGCGCCCTGCGCCACGCCGTAGCGATTGAGCGATGCGACGCTCTTGTCGCCGCGCGCCGCGTTGTCGGTGGCCGAGCGGGTGAAGTAGCCGGCCCAGTTTTCTTCGCCCGACAGATAGGTGTTCCACGGGGTGCGGCCGGTGCCGCAGTTGTTGAGCGTGCCGCGGAACTTGGTGCCGTCCGGCGAGTACTTGGTCTTGACCAGCGCATTGCCGCGCACCGGGCCCGAAATCTGAACTTCGGTCTGCTGGTGCACGCGGCGGTTGAAGTTCGAATTCTGCAGGTATTCCCACTTGCCGTTGGTGGTGCGCACTTCAACGATGGACAGGCCATGCAGCGCCATCTCCTTGTCGACTTCCAGCGCAGGGCGCGGCAGCGTATTGGTGCCGCCATTGGCGTGCACGAAGAACGAGGCCAGGCCTTCGTTGGTGGTCGCTTCGTGGTTCATGGCCAGCAGGCCGCGCGTGACGCCGGTGGTCGAGACGGCGCCGTCGGCGGACAGCGAGAAGAATTCCATGCCGTCGTGGTGGTCGCCCGCGCGGTTCTCGAAATCGGTGTCGGTGCCGTCGTTCTTGTAGGCTGGGGTGCCAGCCGCGAGCGGGTCGCCCAGTGCATAGATCACGCTGGCGGTATAGCCGGCCGGGACAACGACGGTGTCAGCCAGGCTCTTGCCGACGGCGGTGAAGCCGAGCAGCTTTTCGACCGGCGCCGGCGGCGGCGTGGTAACCACTGGCGGTGGGGCAGCCGTGACAGGATCATCATCCGAACCGCCGCACGCGGTCAGGCCGAAGGTGCTCAGCAGCGCGGTGGCGGCCGTGGCGGCGCCGCCGCGCAGCATGTTGCGGCGGCTCAGGCGGGCGTTCATGACAGTGCTGAATTGCTCGTTCGACGAAGTATTCAGGTCGATATCGTCATGGTCGATGCCATGGCGGGCGAGATCGGTCGGCTTGTTCACGGGATGGATCCTGTATTTGTTGTGGGGATAAGGGAAAGCCCGTGAATAGTAGTAAGGCAAGATGACGCCGGCGTGACAGTTTGGTCACAGTTTGATGACATGAGGGGAAATACGCCCATCCCGGATGCACGACGTATGCATCATTACTGCAAGTTTGCGGCGATCTGGGTAAAATTTCCTGTTGAAATTGTTTTAACGCTCTCCGTGTCTGGAGACATAGCCGGAAGGTCATACATGCAGGAACCCCGCGACACCATGCCGGCACAGGACGCCGTTTCCTTCGGCTGGGCATTGTTCGAAGCCATCCCCGACTGCGTGAAACTGCTCGACACGGATGGCACGATCCTCGCAATGAACTGCAATGGCCGCAGCGCGATGGAAATCGACGATGCCGATCTGCTGCATGGCCAGCCCTGGATGGCGTTCTGGCCGGCCGCGTCCCACGACGCCGTGCGCGCGGCGCTCGAGACAGCGCGCGCCGGCGGCACCGGCCACCTCGTTGCTGCCTGCCCTACCGCCAAAGGCACGCCCAAGTGGTGGGACGTGATGGTCACCCGCACTGCCAGCGGCGACGGCCTGCGCGCCCACCTGCTCGTGATCTCGCGCGACATCACGCAGCAGCGCAATGCCAGCGAGGAGCGCGAACAGCTGCTGCACCAGCTGCAGGCCGCGAACATCGAAAGCAAACGGGTGGTCGAGCAGCTGCGCGCCAGCGAAGAGCGCTACCGCACCCTGTTCGACTCGGTCGACGAAGGCTTCTGCATTTTCGAGATGCTGTTCGACGAGGCGAACCGGCCCGTCGACTACCGCTTCCTCGAGATGAACCCGACCTTCCAGGCGCACACCGGCCTGAAAGACGCCGTGGGCCGCACCGCGCGCGAGATGCTGCCGGGACTCGACGACTTCTGGTTCGACACCTATGGCCGCGTGGCGCTCACGGGCGAGCCGGTGCGCTTCGAGAACGAGGCGCCGGCCATGAACCGCTGGTTCGATGTCTACGCAACCCGCATTGGCGGCGCGGACAGCCGCAAGGTGGGACTGCTGTTCAACGACATCTCGGCGCGCAAGCAGTCCGAATCGACGCTGCGGCGCCTGGCCGACGACCTGGCCGAGGCCGACCGCCGCAAGACCGAATTCCTGGCCACGCTGGCGCACGAGCTGCGCAACCCGCTGGCGCCGATCAGGAACGGCCTGTCGGTCATGCGCATGAGCGGCGACAATCCGGCAGCCATGGCGAAGGTGCGCGACATGATGGAGCGCCAGGTCGGCCACATGGTGCGCCTGATCGACGACCTGCTCGACATCGCCCGCATCAGCGGCGGCAAGCTGGAACTCAAGCGTCAGCGCACCGACCTGGCCGCCATCCTGGCCAGCGCGGTCGAAACGAGCATGCCGCTGATCGAGGCAGGCCAGCATGCATTCACGCTCGACGTGCCCGATGCGGCCCTGCCGGTCGACGCCGACGCCACCCGCATCGCGCAGGTGGTGGCCAACCTGCTCAATAACGCGGCCAAGTACACGCCACCGGGCGGGCAGATCGCCCTGTCGGCGCAGCGCGATGGCCTTGATGTCGTGATCACGGTGCGTGACAGCGGCGTGGGCATCGCGGCGGATGCGCTGGCCGGCGTGTTCGAGATGTTCAGCCAGATCGGCCGCACGGTCGACCGCTCGCAGGGCGGGCTGGGCATCGGCCTGTCGCTGGTGCGGCGCCTGGTGGAGATGCATGGCGGCTCGGTCGCCGCCACCAGCCCCGGCGCCAATGCCGGCAGCATCTTCACGGTGCGCCTGCCATTGGCCGCCGAGGCAGTACAGGCCGCGCCCGCGCCAGGCGAACCTGCGCCGGCGCTTGATAACGCGGCCGGTGGCCTGAAGGTGCTGGTGGTGGACGACAACGTCGATGCGGCCGTGACGCTGTCGATGATCCTGGAGATGTCGGGCTACACGGCGAAGGTCGCGCACGATGGCTACGAGGCGCTGGCCGTCGCGCAGGCGTTCGGTCCGCGCGTGGCGTTTCTGGACATCGGCATGCCGGGCATGAGCGGCTACGAGACGGCGCGTGCGATCCGCGCCACGCCGGGCCTGGAAGACATCGTGCTGGTGGCGCTGACCGGCTGGGGCGCCGAGAGCGACCGCCAGCGCTCGAACGAGGCGGGGTTTGACCACCACCTGACCAAACCGGTGCAGCTCGACGTGGTCGAGGCGCTGCTGGCGGGCCTGTAACACCGGCGCCCGCCGGACCAGTCAGTTGCGGCGCAGTTCGTCCTCAAGGTCGCCAATCAGCTGCGCCACGGTGGGCGTGATGCCCTTGTCGCCCGGCGTATAGAACACGCCCGGCAGGACGCTGTCTTCTTCGAGCTGCGGCAGCAGTTCTTCGATCAGTTCTTCCAGTGAGAACGCCTGCGCGTCGTAGCCATCCCATTCGAATTCGGCGCACAGCGTGGCGTACTCGTTGGCCGGCCACATCGGAAACACGAGGGTGCCGTCGTCGGTCTTGGCCAGCGCCCAGCCGTCCTGGTACAGGCCCCATACTTCGCGCGCCTCGGCCGCGCGCCGGATGAAATACTCGTAGCGTTCCGGTCCCGCCAGCGTCACGACGGCCGCCAGCTGCTGGCCGCCCAGCTTGATCGCCGAGATGATCTGTTCGCTCATCACCACTCCAGTCCATCGAGGCGTGATGCCCCACAGCCGTCAGGATACGCCATCGGGATGCACGGGGTGCGTTTGTCACCTAACGAACGGCTGCGACGTAGCGGCCGGTGTCTTGACGACCGGGGGCGGCGTGGCATGCAGGTCGTAGCGCACATCGTGCCGGTCGCCCGGCGGCGCATCGAGCACCAAAAAGGCATCCCAGCCCAGCCGGCCCGGGCTGACGGCGTCCAGCGTGGTGTTGTGGACATCGGCCGCGCGCAGCACCAGCTCGACTTCGTATTCGAGGGCGACGCCGGTAAACAGCGCCAGCACGCTCTTGAGCGCGCGCGCGGCAAGCCCGCCCGGCAGAAAGGCCTGGAAGCCCGCATGCGCGAGCGGCCCGACGATCAGGCGCAGGCGCAGCGTGCGCTGCCAGACGCGCGCACCGGCCAGCGCGCGGGTACCAAGAACCGCGCTGTCGTGGCCCAGCATCGACTGCTGCGCGGCCGGGATGTCGTACCAGGCGCCGATGAATTGTTCGGCCACGATCGGCTGGCCGAAATACTCGGACAGCACGCGCGCGAGCTGCACCGCCGACACCGGCCGGTGCCGGACCGACGCCGCAAAATAGCCGATCGATTCATCCAGCACGGCGCCGTCGCCCACGTCGCTCAAGCGCCGCCGCAGCGCCGCGTCACCCAGCCCGGCAAGGCTCATCAACAGCGGCAGAAACGTATCCTGGCCATCGAGCTGGTACCTCAAAGGCAGACGGTACTTGCGCCAGGCTTCGTAGAACAGCGCCAGCGAGCGGTTCGAGAATGCATCCAGAAAGGCGCGCGGGCCGTCGTCTTCTTCCTCGTTCTTGTGGTGCGCCTGGTGCGCGGCGATGCGCTCGGTGTAATGCGCCGGCAGCACGCCGTTGCAGCCCAGCAGACCCATGAAGGCCGGCGTCAGGTGCACATGGCGCAGCGTGCCTTCCTGCACGGCGTCGGCCAGCGCTGCGGCGTCGATCGGCAGCGCGAACGGCATGCCGATCGACAGGTCGCGCACGTCGGCATGGATGCTTTCGAGCTGGCTGGCCGGAAAACCCAGCGACACCGAGTTCTGAAAGCGCAGCATGTCCGCCACCAGCCCGTGCGCCGGCTTGCCGCGACGCCGCAGCCACAACTCGAGCACCTGCACCGCCTGGAAGAAATCGAAGCGCCACGGTTCGCGGAACAGCTGTTCGATTACAGCAGACTCAGATCGCCGCTTCGGGGTGCGCATCGCAGCAGTTCCTCGGACGATTGATGGGACACGATCACCAGCTGGGTAAAGCTGTTGGCGTGCACGTACAGCGCCAGGAAGCGTTCGATGACGTGGGCGAAGAGGTGGATGCCGCTGCCGACAAACGCTTCTTCGTCGATACTGAGCCGCACCTCGATCCCACGCACCAGGCAATTGAAGGGATTGCCGGACAACCAGGCGCTGGTGGGCGTATAGGCAATCGCGAGGATGCCGCCGATCTGGCGCGTCGAGGCCGCCGAACGGGGCACGTCGTGCAGCGCCAGCATTTCGCGAAAGGCGTCGACGCCGCCATCGGCCAGCGACAGGTGGTTCAGCGACAGCAGCGAGATCAGGCGCCACTGCGCGCTGCGACCGCGCGTGAAGCGCCAGGTGCGGGTTGGCTTGCGCAGGAACGTGATGGCGCGCGTGCCCGAGCCGCCTTCCGTGAACAGGTCGCCCCCTGACTGGCCGTACGGCAGCAGCGATGGCAGGTCGCGGTTGGTGCAGGTCAGTTCGAGATTGAGCGTGGTCTTTTCGACTTTGGCCGGATCGAAGTCGATGTCGACGATCGTGATCTGCGTTTCGAAGCCAGGGCTGCGTTCGGCCAGCGCTTCATCACGCGCCATCGCCCAGTAGTGGCCATTGTGCTGCGGCGTCTGCGCATGCTTGAGCGAGTAGAACGGTTGGAACTTGATGATCGTTTCGCCCTGCGCCGTCTGGCGCACCATATTGACGTCGTTGATCGCATTGACCTCGTAGCCATAGGCGCGGCGCCCGTCGGCCAGCACCGGGTAATTGGCCTTGGCATGGGTCAGCTGGATCGGTTCGCCGCGCTGGGGGAACAGGTTGATCACCGGCGTGCAACCGGTGAGCAGGTTGTTGGTCGAGAGGGTCCCGAGCATGCGCGCCAGGTTCGAGTCGCTGCGAATGCCGGCCAGTGCCAGGTGCACCGTCAGCGCGCGCGTGCCGCGGGGCAGGGCGGCCGTCAGCATGGCTAGGTCGAGGTCGACGAAGTTGAATTTTTCGGGAAAGCAGAAGTACTCGGTCAGCAGGCGATATGCCGCATGCGAGCGCGCCGGGAAATCGATCAGCGCCTCGTCGTCGCCAAAGCCGGCGCTGCGTACTGGCAGCGCCGGCAGCGCGAGCCAGTGCCCGCCATCGGCCTGCACGTAGGCGGCCACCGTGCGCACCAGCAGCGCGTCGCGCAGCGCCGCGCACAGCGACGGCTCGCCATCGAGGAACAGGCGCAGCGCCGGCAGCGCCAGCGCATCGAGTCCGCGCCCGTCGCAGGTGATGGCCACGCGCAGGCTGATGCTGGCCGTGGCGCCGGCCGGCAAGCGCACCGTGTCGGGCGCGCCGATGATCGGGGAGAACGCCGCGCGCGTGATTGCCAGCGGCGCGACCGTCACCGGATACACGGTGCGAAACGTGCATTCCACGCCGCGCACGGGCCGCGTGTTGAATGCAGCGCCGCGCCCGATCGTCGTCACGCTCGTCTGCTGGGCGGCAGCGGCGCCGGTGGCGGCGTCGGTATTGGTGGTGATGGCGGGGCCGAGCTGCGCGATCGAGCACGATGGAAAAGGGCGCAGATAGTGCGGGTAGAGCACGCCGAACAGCGCTTCGGTGAACTCGGGATAATCGTCGTCGAGGCGCCGGGCGATGCGCGCGTTGAGAAACGCAAACGACTGGATCATGCGTTCGGTGTGCGGGTCTTCGCAGACTTCACCGCTGATCAACAGGCGCCCGGCGACGCGCGGATAGCGTTCGGCAAATTCACGCAGGTTGTGGCGCAGGTAGGCCAGTTCGCTTTCGTAATAGGGCAGGAGCTGGTCCATCTCAGGCCTCCTTCACCGGCGAGGCCGCTGTTGCCATGGTTGCTGCTGCGCGGCCGGCTTTGCGGATGCTGTACTGGAGCGTGGAGGGCTGCAGCACGGCGTCGAAGTTGACCGGCTCCTGCGACACGCTCCCCACCAGTACCGCCGTGATCGAAAAGCTCAGCCGATTGATCGACGGGCCGGCCGCCTCGTCGCGCAGCGCCAGCTGCGCCTTCACACCGGTCAGGCGCGGCTCATGGCGCGTGATGGCCGCTTCGATGCAGGCGCAGATGTGGGCGCGGTCCGAAGGACTCGACAGCGAGCGGTCGGCGAAATCGCACAGGCCATAGTCGACCATCGATGTCTTGCATTCGGTGTAGCCGGCAAGCTCGCCCTCCTGGATGATCGAGCGCGTGTTCAGGAGCGCTTCGAGGTCGCGCGCCGCCGCATCCTTCAACTCGTCGACATTCAGGCGCACGACGACAACGCCCTGGCGTACCGGCTGGCCGAGCAGACGGTCGAACAGATCCGGCGTGTATCCCTTCATGGAGCGTTCCTTCGCAGTGGAGCGGGGAGAGGGCGTGCGGAATGTTGCGTGGTGAAAACCATTCGCATGTTGCCATGCGGTTCGTCGCCAAACGTTGATGAACTTCACGTGGGCAACTCTACGTCGTCGTTATTGTTTCTTTCCGGCCATAACAACTGGGAAGACAGCACCATGACGAGCAAAGTTCTCTGGGGCGAAGGTCTGCTGCTGCGCCCCCAGCACTTCCAGCGCCAGGATGCGTACCACGAGCATTGCCTGTTCAAGAGCGTGAAGGCGGCCCATCCCTATGCCTGGGGCGTCGAGCTGTGCGAGATCGACCGCGAGGCGCTGGCCAGCAGCATGCTGCGTGTGACCGGGCTGGCGCTGCGCTTCCAGGATGGCGAGCTGTACGAGGCGCCCGGCAGCGATGAGCTGCCCGCCACGATCGACCTCAGCACGCTGGCGCAAACAGTGCAGGCGGTGACGTATTACGCGGCGCTGCCGGGCCTCAAACCCTTCAATGCCAACTTCGTGCAGCCGGGGCAGGCCGCGACGTCGGCCGACAACGCGGCGCGCTTCATGCAGGCGAACCTGGAAGCGCCCGACCTGTTCACACAGGCCGCGCCGGTGCAGCTGGCCTATCTGCGGCGCGCGCTGCGCCTGGTGGCCGAGTTCGAGCCGCGCGACGCCTACATTCACTTTCCGCTGCTGCGCGTGCGGCGCACGCCCACCGGCGGCTTCGAGCCCGATCCGGCCCTGGTGCCGCCAGCCCTGTCGGTGGGCGCGTCACCGGTGCTGTTCCAGGGTTTGCGGCGCCTGCTCGACGCGCTGCAGGCCAAGGTCGGTGCGCTCTACGGCCACCACCGCGAACCGACCCGCAACGTAATTGAATTTCGCTCGGGCGACATGTCGTCGTTCTGGCTGCTGCACACGGCCAGTTCAGCCTACGCGGCGCTGACACACCACTTTCATCATCCGGCGCTGCATCCGGAGCGCCTGTTCCAGTCGCTGCTGGACGTGGCCGGCGGCCTGATGACGTTCTCGAAGAGCTGGACCCTGGCCGACCTGCCGGCCTACCAGCATGGCGACCCTGGCCCGGCGTTCGCGAAGCTGCACATGATCATCCGCGAACTGCTCGACACGGTCATCTCGGCCAAGTACTTCGGTATCGCGCTCAACGAGGTGCGCCCGTCGTACCACATCGGGATGCTCGACTCCGGCAAGATCGACGACGACACCACGTTCTATATCGCGGTATCGGCCGACATCGCGGCGCTCGAACTGATCGAGATCGTGCCGCTGCGCTTCAAGGTGGGCGCACCGGACGACGTCGAGAAGTTCGTGCTCTCGGCGCTGCCCGGCGTGCGCCTGCAGTATTCGCCGCAGCCGCCGGCCGCCATCCCCATGCGGCCCGAGACCTGCTACTTCATCCTGGAATCGAAAGGGCCGATGTTCGAGCGCATGCTCAAGGCGCAGTCGATCTCGATCTATGCGCCGGAAGGCTTGAGGGAACTCAAGCTGGAATTGCTGGCCGTGCTCGCGTGATGGGGCGCTGCCGACCCGGTGGGGATAAACCTGTGGATAAGTCTGAATACTCAGCCGTGCCCTGTATGGACAGTGTGTTTGCACCAGCAACGGCGCAACACATCGCTGCTTTTTGGTGGCTAATTTAATTCTCAGTGGAAACTCTCGCGTATGATAAACGCCTTCTCCCCCTACGATTTGACGCGCAATGACCACTGCCATGGCCACCCCACCAAAGGCCGAGATGCCTCCAGCCCTGCTCGCTGAGCTGAGTGCCTGGGCCCAACAGTATGCACACGACGCCGGCGCCGGTCTGCGCGACGCGCTGGCAACGGCCGACAGCGAGAAGCTGGCGCTGCAGGCCGACCTGGACGAAGCCCAGGCCGCGCGCGACCATGCCCAGTCGATGGCAGAAGAACGCGACGAAGAAATCCAGCGCCTGACGGCCGAGTTGCGCAACGCGCGCCAGATCGCCACCGACGCGCTGGTCGGCAAGGCCAAGGACCAGCTGGCGATCGACGGCAAGGATGCGCAACTGGCCGATCTGCGCCAGCAGCTTGAACGCAATGTGACGGCCACGGCGGCCGAGTCGGATGCGCGCCTGCAGGCCCAGATGGACCTGATCGGCGCCACGACCGAGCGCGACAACCTGATGGATGAGCTGAAGGATTTGCAGGCCAAACTCGATACCTCGCGCAGCGAGCGCAGCGCACTGCGGGCCGAGCTCGAAGCGCTGCGTTCACGCAAATAACACCCCTCTGCACCGCACAACGACAAAGGCCCCGGCGCTGTGAAGCACCGGGGCCTTTGTGGTTATTACGACGGTCTTGCTTACTCTTGCGATGCGGCCGTCACGTCGAGCGTGATGGCTTTCAGGCCCAGGACAGCGCTGCTCTGCTGACGGATCTGGTTGGCATACGCTGCATCACCGTTGAGCTTGCGGCCGTACGAAGGAATCATTTCCTTCATCTTGGCTTGCCACTCTGGCGTGGCCAGCTTGTCCTTGAACGCCGATGCCGCGATCACTTTCAGCATGATCGGCGCAGCGGTCGAGGCGCCTGGCGACGCGCCCAGCAGGGCAGTGACCGAACCGTCGTTCGATGCCACGACTTCGGTACCGAACTGCAGCAGACCGCCCTTGGCCGGATCGTCCTTGACGATCTGCACGCGCTGACCTGCGTTGACCAGTTTCCAGTCTTCCTTCTTGGCTTCCGGCAGGTACTCACGCAGGGTTGCCACGCGGTCTTCCTGCGACTGCATCACTTGCTCGACCAGGTACTTGGTCAGCGGGATGTTGTCGATACCGGCTTGCACCATCGGGCGCACGTTGCCGGTGTTGACCGAGGCTGGAAGGTCGATCCACGAACCATTTTTCAGGAACTTGGTCGAGAACGTCGCGAACGGGCCGAACAGCAGGGCTTTCTTGCCGTCGATGACGCGGGTGTCCAGGTGCGGCACGGACATTGGCGGCGAACCGACCGATGCCTTGCCATATACCTTGGCGTGGTGCGCCTCGATCAGCGCCGGGTTGGACGTGACGAGCCACTGACCACCGACCGGCACGCCACCGAAGCCCTTGGCTTCAGGAATACCGGTCTTTTCCAGCAGTGGCAGTGCGCCGCCGCCGGCACCGATGAACACGAATTTCGTGCTCACGGTCGAGACCTTGTTGTCCGCCAGGTTCTTGACGGTGACGTTCCACAGGCCGTTTTCGCCGCGCTTGATGTCCTCGACCTGGGTACGCAGGTTCAGCGTCATCCCATGCGAGTCGGTCAGGTGCTTGACCATGCTGCGGGTCAGGGCGCCGAAGTTGACGTCGGTACCGATTTCCATGCGGGTGGCAGCCACTTTTTGCGCTGCATCGCGGCCATTCATGACCAGCGGCGCCCACTTGCGGATTTCTGCCTGGTCTTCGCTATACAGCATGCCCTTGAACAGGTTTTCCTTCTGCAGTGCGGCGTAGCGCTTGCGCAGGAAGTTGATGTTGTCGTCGCCCCAGACAAAGGCCATGTGCGGCACATTGTTGATGAAGCTCTGCGGCGCGCCAAGGTACTGCTTTTGCACCTGGTAAGCCCAGAACTGCTTCGACACTTCGAACTGCTCGTTGATGTCGACCGCCTTCTTGGTGTCGATGGTACCGTCCGGCATTTCCGGCGTGTAGTTCAGCTCGGCGAAACCGGAGTGACCGGTGCCGGCGTTGTTCATGGCATCCGAACTTTCGGCCGAGACCGAGTCCATGCGTTCGTACATCTGGATCGTCAGTTCCGGATCGAGTTCCTTGAGCATCGTCCCGAGCGTGGCGCTCATGACACCGGCACCGATCAGGACAACGTCAACCGGCTTGTCATTGGATGGAGCGGGCGCTTTCGAGCACGAAGCAACGATGAAGCAAGAAAGGACGACTAATAGCGAGTTGCGCATACGAGTATCACCTGAAAAAATGTGTGCGATGGCCTGGCATGCAACATCTGATTTAAAAATTCGACGGCTCGGTAGTGGCGCCTTCCGAAAGCAACAGGAAGCGCCATTAGAGAACGGGTTGTCGGGATCTGTCGCGGCAATCCACCGCAACAAGCCTCGGCAAACGACGCAATAGCAACGGCGATGCAGTGCTGCGACCGGGTCTCGATCGTGGCGGCATCGCGGGTTGGCAAACAAGGATATAACGCGTTGACAGGAGAGTCAGGCGGGCCAGTCAATATCCCTGGCGTCCATCGAAACTGGGGGTAACTCTTGTATAGGAGTTGGGCAAGTATAGCCCAAACAAAGTCGCCTTGCTTGGGGCTGGCCCTCTTAAAAGGCCGTCTCAGTATTCAAGCGGTAGCGTTCTGCGTACTACTACTGAGGCGGTGGCGCGACGTTTGTGCGGTGGGTTTGTTGAGGTGTGCGAAGCTGGCTTTGAGCCGCTTTTGAACAGATGATTGAATCCGGCTGATCTGGACACATGTAGGTTGTTTGATCGGGGATTTGATGACCATGACCCATGCCACTAGCGTTGATACCGCGTCGGCGCCGCACATCCTGATGATCGACGGCGCCAGCATCCGCGATATCGCCTCGTTTTATGACGAGATCAACCGCGTCTTCATGGTGGGCGAGGACTGGCAGCTTGGCGCCAGCCTGGATGGCCTGGATGACATGCTATACGGTGGCTATGGCGTCCTGCGCGGCAAGGCCCCGGCAATTGTCGTCTGGGACCAGATGGATAGCAGCCGCACTGCTTTGGGCGTCGAGGCGACCCGTGCTTACTATCTCGCAAAGCTCAAGCATCCGCAGCTGTTCAAACCTGGTCCGATTCACGCTGCATTGGCGCGCCTTGGGCAGGGTGGGCCGACTTACTTTGATCTGGTGATGCAGGTGTTTGCTGATCATCGGAACATTACATTGCGCGCGGCTGAGTGATTACTGGTGCGGCTAAAGCGATGTGCCAGGTTTTATTGATTTGTGGCGCGCTTTATGGGCGCGCCACAGCAGTGCTTTAATCAGCAAACGTTTATTCCACCGTCACCGACTTCGCCAGATTACGCGGCTTGTCCACATCGGTTCCACGTGCCAGCGCCGTGTGATACGCCAGCAACTGCAGCGCCGCCACGTGCAGGATCGGTGACAGCAAACCATAGTGCTCAGGCAAACGAATCACGTGCAGGCCATCGCCCGACGTGATGCGCGAATCGACGTCGGCGAACACGTACAGCTGACCGCCGCGTGCGCGCACTTCCTGCATGTTCGACTTCAGCTTTTCCAGCAGTGCATCGTTCGGAGCGATCGTGACGACGGGCATCTCTTCGGTCACCAGCGCCAGCGGGCCGTGCTTGAGTTCGCCGGCTGGATACGCTTCGGCGTGGATGTACGAAATTTCCTTGAGCTTCAGCGCGCCTTCCAGTGCGATCGGGTAGTGGATGCCGCGGCCCAGGAAGAGGGCGTTTTCCTTGCGGGCGAAGTCGTCGGCCCAGGCGATGATCTGCGGCTCGAGCGCCAGCACGGCAGCCAGCGCGACCGGCAGGTGACGCATTTGCTTGAGGTGCTCGGCTTCCTCGGCATCGGTCAGGCGGCCATTGACCTGGGCCAGCGTCAGCGTCAGCAGGAACAGGGCGGCCAGCTGGGTCGTAAAGGCCTTGGTCGAGGCCACGCCGACTTCGACACCGGCACGGGTGATGTAAGCCAGCTTGCATTCGCGCACCATGGCGCTCGTCGAGACGTTGCAGATGGTCAGCGTGTGTTCCATGCCCAGGCTGCGCGCATGCTTGAGCGCGGCAAGCGTGTCGGCCGTTTCGCCGCTCTGGGTGATGGTGACGACCAGCGTGTCCGGATGCGGGACGCTGTCGCGGTAGCGGTATTCGCTGGCGATCTCGACGCTCACTGGCACCTTGGCCACCGATTCGATCCAGTACTTGGCGGTCAGGCCAGCGTAGTAGCTGGTGCCGCAGGCCAAGATCAGCACGCGGTCGATTTTCTTGAACACCGCGAAGGCACCGTCGCCGAACAGTTCCGGCATGATGCCAGTGACGCCTTCGAGCGTGTCGCCGATGACGCGTGGCTGCTCGAAGATTTCTTTCTGCATGTAGTGGCGATATGGGCCGAGTTCGGCCGCGCCGGTGTGGGCGTGCACGGTCTTGACTTCGCGCTCGACCGGGCGGCCGTCGACGTCGACGATCCAGTAGCGCGCCAGTTGCAGGTCGACCACGTCGCCTTCTTCCAGATAGATGATCTGATCGGTCGTGCCGGCCAGCGCCATCGCGTCGGAAGCAACGAAATTTTCGTCCTTGCCCACGCCGACGATCAGCGGCGAACCCTGGCGCGCAGCGATCACGCGGTGCGGTTCTTCGCGGCAGAACACGGCGATCGCGTAGGCGCCGTGCAGGCGCTTGACGGCTTGCTGCACGGTCTCGAACAGGTCGCCGTTGTACATGTGGTCGACCAGGTGAGCGATAACCTCGGTGTCGGTCTGGCTCATGAAGACGTAGCCCAGGGCTGTCAGCTCGGCGCGCAGTTCGTCGTGGTTTTCGATGATGCCGTTGTGAACCAGTGCGATGCGCGCATTGTCTTCGCTTGGCGAGAAGTGTGGGTGGGCATTATGCGATGCCGGCGCGCCGTGGGTGGCCCAGCGGGTGTGGGCGATGCCGGTGAAGCCGTCCAGATGCGCTTCCTTGACCTGCGCTTCCAGTTCAGCGACACGCGAGGTCGAGCGCGAGCGGGTCAGGCGGCCATCGAGGTGCACGGCCACGCCGCAGGAGTCATAGCCCCGGTACTCGAGGCGCTTGAGACCCTCGATCAGGACAGGGGTAATGTTGCGTTTTGCGACTGCTCCGACGATACCGCACATGGCTAACCTCACTTCAAAAGTATTCAATGAGTATTATCGTAGAGCAATTACGATGAAATAAGCGTACAGTGTGCAGCTATATTTGTCATATTATTTCACGACTACTATGCTGTGAAATCTTGTTTCATATAGCAGCATTAAATACTCTTAAATTTCATGCCTATCAATGCTCTCCCTGTACTTGACGACATCGATCGTCGCATTCTGACCATTCTGCAGACTGACGCATCGCAGACGAACGCGCAGCTGGCGGCGCAAGTGCATGTGTCACCACCGACGTGCCTGCGCCGCGTGAAGACCATGACGGATAGCGGCGTCATCCAGCGCCAGGTGGCCATCGTTGCGCCCGATAAAGTGGGGGCGGGCATAAGCGCCATCGTCGAGATCACGCTTGATGTGCAGGCTGCCGAGCGCATGGCCGAATTCGAGAAATTGGCGGACACGGAAGCTGCGGTGCTGCAGTGCTACCGCGTATCGCCCGGGCCGGATTTCGTGCTGATCGTGCAAGTGGCCGACATGCCGGCCTATCACGAGCTGGCGCACCGGCTGTTCACTGCACACGCCAATGTGCGTAATGTGAAAACCTATTTTGCGACGCACCGCAGCAAGTTTGAAACGCGCATTGCTGTGTAATCAGGCCTCAAACTCACGCGAATACCTGTGGATAACAATGTGGATGACCACAGGGAAGAACATGGGATAAGCAGGGTATTACCCTGTGTTTATCTTGTTCATTTCCTGTGATTAGCCTGTGCGCACTCAGTGGATTACTTCTTGATTTTCACTGGACGCTTCCAGCTGTCGATGGTGATTTGCTTCGATCGCGAGATGGTCAGCTTGCCGGCAGGCGCATCCTTGGTCAGCGTCGTGCCGGCCGCCAGCGTGGCGCCCTTGCCAACCGTGACCGGCGCGATCAGCTGGGTGTCGCTGCCAACGAACACGTCGTCTTCGATCACGGTGCGGAACTTGTTCGCGCCGTCGTAGTTGCAGGTAATGACACCCGCGCCGATATTGACGCGCGAGCCGATCGTGGCGTCGCCCACGTACGCCAGGTGATTTGCCTTGCTGTGCGCAGCGACCGTGCTGTTCTTGACCTCGACAAAGTTACCGATGTGGACATCTTCGCCAAGCGTGGTACCCGGCCGCAGGCGCGCGTACGGCCCGATCTGCGAGGCGGCGCCGATCGTGGCGTCGTCGATATGGGAGAACGGCTTGATATTGGCGCCCGCGCCCACGGTGGCGTCGACCAGCACGCAGTGCGCGCCGATGCGCACGCCGTCGGCCAGCTCGACGCGGCCTTCGAACACGCAGCCCACGTCGATCGTGACATCGCGGCCGCAAATGAGTTCACCGCGCACATCGATGCGGGCCGGATCCATCAAGGTCACGCCACGTTCAAGTAGTGCGTGGGCAATGTTCAGCTGGTGACGGCGCTCGAGCTCGGCCAACTGCACCTTGCTGTTGACGCCCGCCACTTCCCATTCGCCGGACGGCTGGCTCGAGACGACCGGCACGCCGTCGGCCACGGCCTGGGCGACGATGTCGGTCAGGTAGTACTCGCCCTGGGCATTGTTGTTGGACAGCGCCGCCAGCCACTTCTTGAGGTGGCGGGTTGGAATCGCCATGATGCCGCTATTGATTTCCTTGATGGCGCGTTCGGCCTCGGTTGCATCTTTCTCTTCGACGATGCGCACGATCTTGCCGTCTTCACGCACGATGCGGCCCAGCCCGAATGGATTGGCCTGCTCGACGGTGAGAATGCCCAGCTTGTCGCTACCAGCGGCCTCGACCAGGCGGCGCAGCGTGGCGACGGTGGTCAGCGGCACGTCGCCGTAGAGCACGATCGTTGGCTGGTCGTCATCCAGTTGCGGCACGGCTTGCATGACGGCGTGACCGGTGCCCTGCTGCGGTTCCTGCAGCGCGGTATCGATCGTGCTGCCAGTGGATTCTGCCACTGTTGCGACCATCTCTGGCACCGCTGCGCCTCCATGTCCATAAATCACGCATAATTTCTGCGGATTCAAGCCACGCGCGGTATCGATGACGTGGCGCAAAAGGGGCTTACCAGCCAGTGGATGCAGTACTTTCGGCAAGGCGGACTGCATGCGTTTGCCCATACCGGCGGCGAGGATCACAACGTTCATAAGCCGTTCTCAAAAAGTTGAATATATGAAAAATTTTAGCATGCGCGATGGCGCGTTCCGGCGCGTGTTTGCGCTTCTGCTGCTTGCCATGACGGTCATGGCCGCCGGTTGCAGCTCGATTCGCTTCTCGTACAACCAGGGTGACACTTTACTGTACTGGTGGATGAATTCGTATGTCGACTTCGAAGGTCAACAAGCGGATGTGGCCAAGCGCGATATCAAAGCCGTGTTCCAGTGGCACCGCAAGACGGAGTTGCGTGACTATGCTGCATTGCTGGGCACATTCAAGCGTCAGCTGGCTGGCAACCCGACCCAGGCCGACCTGCTCGGCGACTACCGCGAAATCCGGGTGCGCGCCGATCGCCTGGGCCAGCGCGCCGTGCCGGAACTGACGACACTGGCCATGTCGATCACACCCGAGCAGATCACCCACATGGAGCGCAAGTTCAAAGACAAGAACGACGAATACCGCCGCAAGTTCATGGATGGCAGTGCCGACAAACGCCAGCGCGCCCGTTTCAAGAAATCGATGGAACAAATGGAACTCTGGTTCGGCAACTTCAGCAGCGAACAGGAGGCGACCCTGCGCCGCGCGTCCGATCTGCGTCCGCTGGACAACAACCTGTGGCTGGAAGAGCGCCAGTACCGCCAGCGCCGCGTGCTGGCAGTACTGCAGGAGATCCAGCAAAAGAAACTCAACCGCGAGCAGACGTCGGCGCGTGTCGCAGGCTTGATGCGGGAATTGTCTGCCCGCATGGACTCGCCGGAACGCAAGGGTTTCTATGACGCCAGCATCGATCACACCACCAGGTTCATCCTGACGGCGATCCGGATCGCCACGCCGCAGCAGAAAGCCCATGCGCAGGAGCGCATCCAGGGCTGGATCGGCGACCTTGAGGCGCTGGCTGCAGGTAAATAAGTCAGTCAATAAGTCACTGAAGAAGCACGCAAAGGGCGGCACACAATCGCATGTAAACCCCATGCTATAGTGCCGCCCATGCACAGAAAGTCCATCACTTCCAAGCCTGCCGGCCCCAAGCCGCACGGCGCGCCGCGCATGGCGCAGCACCAGGTCCGCATCATCGGCGGCGCCTTCAAACGAACCCTGCTCCCCGTCGTCGACGCCCTTGGCCTGCGGCCCACGCCAGACCGCGTGCGCGAAACCGTCTTCAACTGGATCAATCACCAGCTCGCCAATGACTGGGATGCTGCTACCGTGCTCGACCTGTACGCCGGTTCCGGGGCGCTGGGCTTCGAAGCGGCCAGCCGCGGTGCGGCGTCAGTGCTGATGGTCGATAACCATAGCCCGGCGGTACGCCAGCTGGAAGCAAACCGCGACAAGCTCAAGGCGACCAACGTCACCATCCTGCGCGCCGACGCCCTGACGCTCGTGCGCGACCTGGCCACCCGTGGCCAGCGCTTCGACGTGATCTTTCTCGATCCACCCTACCAGCAAGACTTGCTGGCCAAGACGCTGCCGCTGTGCACCGCGCTGCTGAAAGAGGGCGGGATGGCATATGCGGAAGCCGAAGCGCCGCTGCTGGCCGAAGGTGATGCGGTGCCCGAGTGGCTGGCAGGCTGGGAAGCAGTACGTGCGGACAAGGCTGGCATGGTCTACTATCATCTGCTCAAGCTGCAAGAAAAACAGGCATACGTTGTTGAAAGGCTGTGAAAACTGCACAGCCATTGGGCAAACCCCGCCCCAGCGTGGGGCGAATGCCGGGTATTTAAGGCATAATGCGCGTTCTATCACGGTGTATTTTTCACAGGAGCCGCAATGGTTGTAGCTGTCTATCCAGGTACTTTCGACCCGCTCACCCGCGGCCACGAGGATTTGGTACGCCGCGCATCCGGCCTGTTCGACCGTCTGGTGGTCGGCGTTGCCGATAGCCGGAACAAGCGTCCCTTCTTCACGCTTGAAGAGCGCCTCGAAATCGCCAACGAAGTGCTGGGCCATTATCCGAACGTGCAGGTCGAAAGTTTCTCGGGCCTGCTCAAGGATTTCGTGCGCAAGCACGACGCCCGTGTGATCGTGCGCGGCCTGCGCGCAGTATCCGATTTCGAATACGAGTTCCAGATGGCGGGCATGAACCGCTACCTGCTGCCGGATGTCGAAACCCTGTTCCTGACCCCGTCCGACCAGTACCAGTTCATTTCGGGCACCATCGTGCGCGAGATCGCCATGCTGGGCGGCGATGTGTCCAAATTCGTTTTCCCATCGGTCGACCGCTGGCTGCAAAACAAGATCGCCAGCCTGCCCCCAGCACCGGTCGCCTGATTTACCTGGAAGTACCATGGCCCTTCTGATTACCGACGACTGCATCAACTGCGACGTCTGCGAACCCGAATGTCCCAACGATGCCATTTCGATGGGCGACGAGTATTACCAGATCAATCCGAACAAGTGCACCGAGTGTGTCGGTCACTTTGAAGAACCGCAGTGCCAACTCCTGTGCCCGGTCGCATGCATCCCGCTCGACCCGGCCTGGCGCGAATCGCGCGAAGAACTCCTCATCAAGTACGAACGTCTGACGGCCGACAAAGCCGCCGCCTGACCGCCTCCCTGGCCGACGCCTTCCTGTCGGCTCGCTTCTCCTCCCCGACATCGCTACACCGCCAGCTGGCTTGACCTGCTGGCGGCGTTCGCTCGCGTCATCAATTCGCGTCGCGTCTCGTTTGCCCTCCCTCAACAATCAACATGGTTAGCTTCACCGGATACTTTCAGTAATAAATTTTCCTTTGTCTTTTTTACTACTTATAGTTTTAATATAATTTTTATAGAATGTGAACTTCGTGGAACAGTTTATATTTGTCCGCTTAAAGGACAGTTTATCTTCTAATTTAAACTATCTAGATCAATATTTTTCCTCAAACCATGACATACCAATTTTTTAATAAAATCTTTTAAAATAACTTATTTAGAGCCCATATTTGCAGTAAATATCGATAAAATCTACTAGTACCAGACTAGAAATTTTTGATAAATGTAATTCTATGTGAACTTTGTCACATTTTATGGCCGAGGAAAGCCGGGTAACACCAAGTCACCACCAAAAGCACGAGAGTTGGGCGTGACCAGCCCGAATGCAAAGCAACAGGCGAAAAAAAACGCGGCTACCGTGTCCGGTGCCGCGTTTTAGCGAAGGGAAAAAGCAGGTCAGCGATCGATCGTCATCAGGCTGATTTCGACGGCAGGACTGATTTGCTCGGGCGTGGACGTACCGTCAGGTACAGCGCGCGGCCAATCCCAACCAGCAGGGGACGAAAGAACAGGGCAATCCCGCCGAACAGGGCGAGATAGATGGTCATGCTGAACAACAGGCTGTAGGGCACCGCGCTGGCGGTTTGAACTAGGGTGGCGGTGGAAAACATGATGTACTCGTTCTGTAATTGTGGATAACTCTAGTGCATCGCAACATATAAATCTAATTCCCATCGCTGATGGCACTTATACTGTTTGTGAATGAGTTGAGGTACACTTGTATTCACGACAGTTTTATCCTGAATTCCATGAGCTTTCTGACGCTTGACCTGAATTTGCTACGCGTGTTCGATGCCGTCATGACCGAGCAAAACCTGACGCGCGCTGCCGGCCACCTGGCCATGACCCAGCCCGCTGTCTCGAATGCCATCAAGCGATTGCGTGAAAGCCTGGGCGACGAACTCCTGATCCGCACCGCTTACGGCGTCAAGCCGACGCCGCGCGCCGAAGCGCTGTGGCCGGCCGTGCGCCAGGCGCTGGCGGCCCTCGAAGCAGCGGTAATGCCGGAAACGTTCGATGTCTCCAAGGCCCAGGCAACGTTCCGGATGGCGATGGCCGACGCGACCGCTGCGCTGTGGCTGCCGTCGCTGATGCGCTCGATCGAAGGCGAAGCGCCGGGCGTGAACATCCGCATGGTGCCGCTGACCACGCGCGAACCGCGGCCGATGCTGCTGCGCGGCGATATCGACCTGGCAGTGGGCTTCTTTCCTGGTGTGGCGGCGCAGTTGTCGTATGAAACGGGCTCGCCGATTCGCCACGAGCGCCTATATTCGGGCGTGTACGTGTGCGTGATGCGCAAGGATCACCCGCTGGCCAAGGAAAAGCTCGATCTCGACACCTATTGCAAGGCGAACCACCTGCTGGTGAGCTTCTCGGGCCGCGCTCACGGCCTGGTGGACGAGGCACTGGGCCAGATGGGCCGCGAACGGCGCATCCTGCTGACGGTGAACCAGTTCTTCACGGCTGGCCGGGTGGTGGCCAACTCGGACCTGATCACCGTGCTGCCGAAGCACTTGCTGGTCTCGACCGGCATGGCCGATGTCCTGATCTGGAAAGAATTGCCGCTCCAGCTGCCAGCCGTCCACCTGGACATGCTGTGGCACGAGCGCGATGGCCGCAGCCCGGCGCACCGCTGGCTGCGCAAGAACCTCGAAGGCATGGCCGAAAGCGCTTCCAAAGGCGGCGTGCGCAAGGTCGTCTGATACGTTGTCGCCAAGGATGGCGCAGCCGCGTCATCCCTTCTTTCCTGTACGCCGACTTCCTTGCTTGGTGGCTCTGCCTACCATGCAATTCCCCAATCCGTTTTGCGCGAGATCCGTCACCGGGTTTGCGCTAGCGCATCCTGAATGATTCGTCACGTTCCAGAATGGGCATGCGCCGTGCATACCGCATACGCACATACAGGGAGACAGGGAGATGACAATGCGCCATTTATCGACGGGCCAATACGGGGTGTTTGCGATCACTCTGCTGCTCATGCTTGCGCTATCCGGCGGTGCCAATGGCGCTGCAGAGAATGACGCCACTGAGCCCGAGCGCAGTAGTGGTGACATCTACAGCATCGTCAATCTCGCCGCACCAACGACCTACAACGGCTTTGTCAATGCACATGGTCAGGCTGCATTCGAGTACCTGGGGCCGGACGATCGCACGCAGGTGGCGTTCTTCAATGGCGATCGCATTGCCGATATCAGTCCTCCAGGCAATGACCGTACGTTTGTCGGCGGTCTGAACGAACAGGGCGAGGTGATTTTCAACGCACGCTTCCTTGACGCGCAGAGTCCCGGTGGCCTGCGTTACCAGCCGCTGCGCTGGTCGGCCGCGCGGGGCCGGGTCGTGCTGCCGTCGCTTAATGTGAGCGAATACGCTTCCCTGGACGCGATCAACAAACATGGCCAGATCGCGGGTCTGTCTGCCACGTCCAGCGACAACAGCAGCGTGCGTGCAGTGCGCTGGACGTCGGCAAATCGCCTGTCATCACTGCCCGGCGTCACCGGCTTCATTCCAGGCGCTGCCTACGGCATCAACGATCTCGATGCCGTCATCGGCTCGGGCAGTGCTGTCAATGGCGGCACGACCACGCTGGTCTGGAACGCAGACGGCCGTCCCACAAATCTGGGAACATTCGGCGCGCGCAGTGCGTTCGGTATCCGCATCAATAATCAGGGCGACGTTCTCGGTTGGCGCATCGTCGACGCTGCAACCCGGGGGTTCTTCCTGTCGAGCCCCGGAAAGCCCGCAGTCAGCATCAATGCCGCCTATCCCACGACACTCAATGAAGCGGGCGAGGTCATCGGCGCAGTGCGGGGTCCGACCACGAGCGAGTTTCGCGCTTTCCGGTACTCGCGTGCGCGCGGTTTTCTCAGCCTGCACCCGGCGGGCATGTTCACGTCCGAGGCCAACGCACTGAATGATGATGGCGTGAGCGTGGGCCTGGTCCGCTCCAGCATGCTCGACGAAGGCCGCGCCTATCGCTGGTCGCGCACGGGCGTGGCGACCGATCTCAATCTGCGCCTGCAGAACTCGCCAACAGGGTTGGTGCTCACCGAAGGACTTGGTATTGCAACCAACGGCGACATCCTGGCGCAATCGAACGCTGGCCTCGTGTTTCTGCGTCGTGGTGGCGGCGGTACCGACGCGCCGGTGCTGGGCCCGCTACAAATCCCGGCGCTGCGCGAGAACGAGCTTGCCAGGCTTACGCTGTCATTTCGCGACCGCAATGCAAGCGATACCCACACTGCCACCATTGACTGGGGCGATGGCAGCGGGGCGCTGCCGGCAGTCGTGCGCGAGCGCAATGGCGCGGGTACAGTCCTGGCTGAACACACGTATGGCGTTGCAGGGGATTACCGCGCGACCGTGATCGTCACCGATTCGGCGCGCAGGCGTACGACGATGTCTGCGTCCATCCGGGTCGGCTTCACCGACGGCGCGCAACTGGTCGGCGAAGGGATGCTCCAGTCGGCCGTGGCCCCCGGCAGCGGCGTCTATTCGCCTGCTGCCAGAACAGCCTTCCGGCTGGCAGCGCCACTCGCGCTCAAGACAGCTGCCGGCACGCCGTTCGTGTTTCGTCTGCTGGGCAGCACGTCATTCAAAGGCGAGACGCTGGATCGGATCACGCTCGACGGCAACCGGGTCAAGCTGGAAGGCACGGGGCAACTGGCCAATCGTTCTGGCTACCGCTTCGTGATCGATGCGGTGGCGGGGGAGGGCGACGCGCTGGCCAGCGCCAGCAGGATGGCAGTGCGCATCGAAGAAGCGGGTGCGGTGGGCGCGATGCGCAAAGTCATGTTTGAAGCAGGGCGCGACGGCGCTACGCCGCAGGATCTCACTCAGGCCGCCAGTCAGGCTGCCAGCCAGGCCGCGCAAGCGCCACCTGCCGCCCTTTTATACCGCGGCGCACTACGCCTGATCGGCCAGACCAGCAAGACCGGCCAGGCTGGGCAGCCATAACTCAGCGAATCGGCAGCTTGGTGGAGTTTTTCACTTCTTCCATCACCGCATAGGTGTGCGTCTCGCGCACACCTTTCTGCAGCAGCGTCTTGCCCAGAAATTCGCGGTAAGCTGCCATGTCTTTTACGCGCGCCTTGACCAGATAGTCGAAGCCGCCCGCCACCATATGGCACTCAAGCACTTCGGGAATCATCTGCACGCTCTGCTTGAAGGCATCGAACACTTCAGGCGTGGTGCGGTCGAGCACGACTTCGATGAACACCAGCAGCGACACGTCCAGCAACTGCGGATTGAGCTGGGCGGTGTAGCCCATGATGTAACCCGATTCGTGCAGCTTGCGCACACGTTCAAGGCAGGCAGCCGGCGACAAGTTGACGCGCGCCGCCAGTTCGACGTTGCTGATGCGGCCGTCGTTCTGCAATTCGGCCAGAATCTTTTTGCTAATCTTGTCCAGCATGCTACATCTCCTTGTAAATTTTATTTGGTCAGATTGTCGCATCAAAAACTATCTATTGCCAGTATCGGTTAAATCCAGAATAAATCCAGAAGAAATCCTTCTACAATCGAATCATTTCCACCAAGTTCCGATCTGCGCCGGCTGTTGCTTACAGCACGGCGCTTTTGCTGTGCGGTGGCCCTCGTTTGTATTTTTCTTTTGACTAGATAGCCATGCAGATTGCTGCTCACCCGGCCTCCATTTTCGTTCCGTTCGACGCTCTTCACGCTGAAATCAAGCGCGACCAGACTCCCCTGCGCGCCGCCATCACGGCCGCCTACCGCCGCGATGAAACCGAGGCGGTGCAGTGGCTGCTGGCCCAGGGTTCCGGCGCCAGCCACGATGCCCAAGCCCTGGCGCACCGCTTGGTCGCCGCCGTGCGTGAAAAGCGCACCCGCTCGTCGGGCGTGGACGCCCTGATGCATGAATTCTCGCTGTCATCCGAAGAAGGCGTGGCATTGATGTGCCTGGCTGAAGCACTGCTGCGCATTCCGGACAGCGAAACGGCCGACCGCCTCATCGCCGACAAGATCAGCAAAGGAGACTGGCGCAAGCATCTGGGCGAATCGCCGTCGCTGTTCGTCAACGCGGCCACCTGGGGGCTGCTCATCACCGGCAAGCTGGTATCGACCAATAGCGAACAAGGCCTGGGCTCGGCGCTCACGCGCATGATCGCCAAGGGCGGCGAACCGCTGATCCGCAAGGGCGTCGACATGGCGATGCGCATGCTGGGTAACCAGTTCGTCACCGGCCAGACCATCGACGAGGCACTGAAAAACAGCCGCGAGAACGAAACGCGCGGCTATCGCTATTCGTATGACATGCTGGGTGAAGCGGCGCTGACCGAACTCGATGCGCAACATTACTACGCGTCGTACGAGCAGGCGATCCATGCGATCGGCAAGGCCTCGAATGGCCGCGGCATCAAGGACGGGCCGGGCATCTCGATCAAGCTCTCGGCGCTGCACCCGCGCTATAGCCGCGCGCAGTCGGCGCGCGTGATGGACGAACTGCTGCCGCGCGTGCGCAGCCTCGTGCTGCTGGCCAAGCGCTACGACATCGGCATCAATATCGACGCCGAAGAAGCCGATCGCCTCGAGATCTCGCTCGACATGCTCGAAGTGCTGGCGTTCGACCCCGAGCTGGCCGGCTTCGAAGGCATCGGCTTGGTCGTGCAGGCCTACCAGAAGCGCTGCCCGTACGTGATCGATTATGTGATCGACCTGGCCAAACGGAGCGGCCGCAAGTTCATGGTGCGGCTGGTCAAGGGCGCTTATTGGGACGCCGAGATCAAGCGCGCCCAGGTGGACGGCATGCCCGGCTATCCGGTCTATACGCGCAAGGTGCACACCGATGTGTCTTACCTGATCTGCGCACGCAAGCTACTCGGTGCGTCCGACATCCTGTACCCGCAGTTCGCCACCCACAATGCGCATACGCTGTCGGTCATCTATACGTGGGCGCGCCTGGGCAATATCAGCAACTACGAATTCCAGTGCCTGCACGGCATGGGCGAGACGCTGTACGACCAGGTCGTGGGCAGCAAGAACCTCGACAAACCTTGCCGTATCTATGCGCCGGTCGGTTCGCACGAAACGCTGCTGGCCTACCTGGTGCGCCGCCTGCTGGAAAACGGCGCCAACTCGTCGTTCGTGAACCAGATCGTCGACGAGAGCGTCGCCATCAACACCCTGATCACCGATCCGTTCGAGGTCGCCCGCGCCAGCGGCGGCAAGCCGCATCCGGCGATCGCACTGCCGGTGGACATGTTCGGTACGGAGCGCAAGAACTCGGCCGGCATGGACCTGGTCAACGAAGACATCCTGAGCGTGCTGGCGAGTGGCCTGTCGCAACAGCGCCGGCACGTCGCCGCGCCCCTGACCGCAGCAAAGGTCGACGCTGGCCTGCTCGCCAACGTGGTCAACCCGGCCCAGTCGGCCGATATCGTCGGTCTGGTGCAGGAAGCCTCGCGCGCCGACGTCGACGCCGCACTGGCTGCGGCCAGTGCCTTTGCGGGCGAGTGGGCCGCCACCAGCACGACCGAGCGCGCCGCGATTCTGGAACGCACCGCCGACCTGTTCGAGCACCATGGTGTCGAGCTGATGGCCCTGGCCGTGCGCGAAGCGGGCAAATCGCTGCCGAATGCGATTGCCGAACTGCGCGAAGCGGTCGACTTCCTGCGCTATTACGCGGTGCAGATCCGCGCTGTAACTGGAGTCCAGGCAAACGTCCAGGCGCTGGGCCCGGTCAGCTGCATCAGCCCGTGGAACTTCCCGCTGGCGATCTTCACGGGGCAGGTCGCGGCCGCACTGGCCGCCGGCAACGTGGTGCTGGCCAAGCCGGCCGAGCAAACGCCGCTGATCGCCCACCGCGCCGTGGAGCTGTTCCTCGAGGCCGGCACGCCGCGCGCCGCCCTGCAACTGCTGCCAGGGCGCGGCGAAGTCGTCGGCGCCGCGCTGACGGCCAACAGTCGCATCAAGGGTGTGATCTTCACCGGCTCGACCGAAGTCGCGCAGCTGATCAACCGCACGCTGGCCAAACGCGCCGAACAGGAAGGCATCGACATTCCGCTGGTGGCCGAAACGGGTGGCCAGAACGCGCTGATCGTCGATTCGTCGGCGCTGCCCGAACAGGTGGTGGGCGACGTGTTGAGTTCGGCCTTCGATTCGGCTGGCCAGCGCTGCTCGGCGCTGCGCGTGCTGTTCCTGCAGGAAGACATCGCCGACAAAACCATCAAGATGCTCAAGGGCGCGATGCAGGAACTGCGCGTGGGCAGCCCGGATCGCCTGGCCACCGATATCGGTCCGGTCATCGATGCGGAAGCGCAGCGCAACCTGCTGGCGCACATCGAACGCACGAAGGCCACGGCGCGCAGCCACTTTGCGCTCGAGCTGCCGACTTCCGTCACCAGCTGCGGCACGTTCGTGCCGCCGACGGTGCTCGAGATTGCGTCGCTGTCGGAACTCAAGCAAGAGGTGTTTGGCCCGGTCCTGCACATCGTGCGCTACCGCCGCGCCGATCTGCCGAAGGTGATCGCGTCGATCAATGCCACGGGCTTTGGCCTGACGCTGGGCGTGCACTCGCGCATCGATGAAACGATCGACTACATCGTCAACCATGCGCACGTCGGCAATATCTACGTGAACCGCAATATCGTCGGCGCGGTCGTCGGCGTACAGCCGTTCGGTGGCGAAGGCAAATCCGGGACCGGACCGAAAGCCGGCGGCCCGTTGTACATCAAGCGCCTGCAGCGCGGCGCCGCGCCATTGATGGACCATGTCCGTCAGGCTGACGTTGCGCTGGAAGCGCTGATCGGCTGGCTGCGCACGAACAGCCAGCAACCCGTGGTGGCACTGGCCGAAGGCTATGCGCGCACGTCACTGAATGGCGTGGCGATCGACTTGCCGGGGCCGACCGGCGAGCGTAATCGCCTGTCGTTCACGCCGCGCGGCGTCGTGCTGTGTGCATCAGGCACGCCGACAGGCCTGCTCAATCAAGTGGCAGCTGCGCTGGCCACCGGCAACCGCGCACTGGTGTTGACCATGTCGCCGGAGGCGATCCCGGCCAACCTGCCGCAGGCGGTCAAGGAGCGCGTGCGCTTCATTGGCAAGGACGAAGTCGATGCGGGCGAGTTCGCGATCGCCCTGGTCGAATCGGGCCTGGCCGGCTCGCTGCGCACGCAGCTGGCGGCGCGCAGTGGCGCCATTGTCGGGGTGGTCGATACCGAACCGCTGGCCGCGGTCGATCTGTGGCGGCTGGTGGCCGAACGCGCCGTCTGCGTCAATACGACGGCGGCTGGCGGTAACGCCAGCCTGATGACACTGGGCCTGTAATTCACACCACATCGGCGACTTCGGTCGCCGATGTGCTTTCTAACCCGCATTCACGGCAGGAGCAGTAACAGCAGTTGCAGGAACCACACCAACAACAAGGAGACTCACCATGCTTGTAGGCGTTCCAACCGAAATTAAAAACAACGAATACCGCGTCGGCCTCACGCCGGCGTCAGTGCATGAACTGGTGGCGCAAGGCCACCAGGTGCTCGTCCAGCAGGGCGCCGGCAGCGAGATCGGCTTGCCCGATGCGCAGTACGTCGCGGCCGGCGCCAGCATCGTGGCCAGCGCGCAAGAGGTGTTTGCGCAGGCCGCCATGATCGTCAAGGTCAAGGAGCCCCAGGCGGCTGAATGCGCGATGCTGCGCGAAGACCAGATCCTTTTCACGTATCTGCACCTGGCGCCCGATCCCGATCAAACGGCAGCGCTGGTGCGGTCAAGAGCCATCTGCATCGCCTATGAGACCGTCACCGGGCCTGGCGGCGGCTTGCCACTGCTCGCGCCGATGAGCGAAGTGGCAGGGCGCATGTCGATCCAGGCGGGCGCTGCGCACCTGGAGAAATCCAGGGGCGGCATGGGCCTGCTGCTGGGCGGTGTACCGGGCGTGGCCGCGGGCCACGTCGTCATCATCGGCGCCGGCGTGGTGGGCGCCAATGCCCTGCAGATGGCCGTCGGCACGGGCGCGCGGGTGACGGTGCTCGACAAGAACCTCGATCGCCTGCGCCAGCTCGATCTGGTCTATGGCAACCGCATCGCCACGCTTCATTCCAACGCGCAGGCGCTCGAAGAAGCCGTGCTATCGGCGGATCTGGTCATCGGCGGGGTGCTGGTGCCGGGCGCCGCCGCGCCGAAACTCGTCACGCGCAGCATGGTCTCACGCATGAAGAAGGGCGCAGTCATCGTCGATGTGGCGATCGACCAGGGCGGCTGCTTTGAAACGTCCCACGTCACCACCCATGCCGATCCGACCTTCGTCGTCGACGGTGTCGTGCACTACTGCGTTGCGAACATGCCTGGTGCAGTCGCCCGCACATCCACTTTTGCGCTGAACAACGCCACGATCGGGCACGTGCTGGCGCTGGCCGGCAAGGGCTGGCGGCGCGCGCTGGGAGATGATCCCCATCTGCGTCATGGCCTGAATGTTTGTCAGGGCAAGGTCACTTTCGAAGCCGTGGCACACGCACTGGGCTACGACTACATGCCGGCCGAGTCGCTGCTGGACTAGAGCGGCGCTGCCGCCAGATCCCGGCACAGGCGCCGGGTGATGTGGAATGCGTACTGCGCGGCGACTGTCTTCACGAAGCCCATGAAGTCGTGCGCCGCGTGTTCGTTGGCGTTGTCCGAAATCGCGCGGATGACGGCAAACGGCACATTCAGTTCGTGACACACCTGCGCCACTGCAGCGCCTTCCATCTCTACCGCCACCAGGCCCGGCAGCGCTGCATTCATCGCGTCGATCTTCGCAGCTTCATGCACGAACTGGTCGCCGCTGGCAATCAGGCCGCGGTGCACGCGCGGCTGCGTCAAGCCGAATTGTTCACGGTCAGCCTGAGCGATCGCATGCGTCAGGTCTTCGTCCAGGAATGCATGCGCAGCACTGGACACCCGCAGCGACAGCCGGGCGTCCGGCTGAAAATGCGTTTGTCCCGTCAATGGCACCTCGAAACGGGGAAACAGGGGACTGGCATCCATGTCGTGCTGAACGAGCGATTCAGCCACTACGATGTCGCCAACCCGGATCGACGCGTCCCCTGCGCCAGCCACGCCCGTGAACAGGATGTGGGTAACTCCGAACTTCTCCACAAGCGTTGTCGCTGTCATGGCAGCAGCAACCTTCCCAATTCGCGACAGGACGCAGACAGCATCGATTTCCCACAGCTGTCCGAGAAAGTACTCACGCTTGCCGTGGATGAGCGTGGAGGGCCCTTGCAAGGCTTCCACGAGCCCTGCCTGTTCTTCGTGCAACGCGCTGATGATGCCTAAACGCATTTCTTTTACTGGGCCGTTGTGCATAAGCGCCGGATTGTACACAGCATTGTCAGCCGTTGGAGACAAATTTGCTGGCTGTTTTTTCGTTCTGGAAAACGCTTTTTTTTGGCTGCGCTGTTGTTTGCTTATTTAATTAAGAAATCTGTATACAAAATAGTAGTAGTAAGTAAACGCACGATTTTCTGTGGATAAGGTTCGTTTACTCAACAGAATCAGCGCGTTAAGTCCTGTTTTTTACGCGGGACAACACATGCGCGAGTTACGCATGGATCGTGGACAAGAATTTGGCCGTTGCCAAAAGCCTGGGTTTTGCACATCCGATGCTGTGGATATGCAGGCGCTTGTCCACAGGACGTTAGCGCCTGGGAGCTGGTTGTCAGTGATCGATGCTGGTTGGCAATGTCGAATTGCTGCTGGTTTTTGTGCCTACGTTCTTTTTTTTGAAAAACGCTTTTAGAACAACGCTTGGTCGTGCTGCTGGTTGAAAGTATCCAGCGCGCGAGTTATCCAGTTTGTTTACTTAAAAGCTTGTATACAAAATAGTAGTAATAGTAAACGCGGCCGATTGTGTGGATAAGCCTGGATTTTTCCACAACTTCAACGGCTTAGGCGGTTTCAAAGCTGCTGGAGAACCCTGGTGCTGACGGTGCAGCGAAGGTGAACAGATTTGCCGACAGTTGAGAAAAACGCGCTTTTGCACATTCCATCCTGTGGATATGCAGTGGGTTCTCCACAGACCTGAAAGCCTGCTTGCAATGGCCGCGTTGTTGCGATCTGCCACGAACAGAATTTTTTTTTGAAACAGGCATCTCAGGTTTACAACCAATAACTGTATACAACATTGATAGTAATAAGTAAGGGTGGCCACCTTCTGTGGACAACCCGGTTAACGAGAACAAAATCATCGACTTACCGCGCGCATAAGCCAGTGCACTAGTACCTCCGCTTCCTGCTGGCAAATCTGGACAAGATTTTTGCTTGTGTACAAAAGCGGAGTTCTGCACAAACCGTACTTGTGGATATCCATTTGCTTATCCACAGGTGGGGTCTGGACAGGCGTTTACGTTCTGGTAAGCTGTGTTTCATCGAGTCAGCGCCAAGGGGAGCCGCATGGAATTCGAGTTGCATTACGCCATGGTCAATGGCTTAAACATGCACTACGTGACAGCCGGCGAAGGCCCGCCGGTGATCCTGCTCCATGGTTTTCCTGACACGCACCAAATCTGGCGCCGTCAGATTCCGGATCTCGCTGCGGCGGGTCTGCGTGTGATTGCACCTGACCTGCGTGGCTACGGTAAGACCGATATGCCGCAAGACGTCGGCGCGTATGCCGTGTCTTTTTTGGCCGATGATGTATTGCGACTGATGGATGCACTGGGTATCGACAAGGCTGTCGTGGTCGGCCATGACTGGGGCGCGTTGATCGGCTGGCACCTGGCCATGCATGCGCCGGAACGCATCGTGCGCTATGCCGCCCTCTCGGTCGGCCATCCGAAAGCAATTTCCTCTTCAAGCCTCGGCCAGAAACTGCGGTTCTGGTACATGCTTGTTTTCAAAACGCCTGTCGTTGCGGAGGCATTGCTGAAAGCAGGGGACTGGGCGGCGCTCAGAAAAATGAGCCGCAGTCGTGAACAGCAAGAAATCTGGATTGCGGCGCTTGCACCCGAAGGTCGCCTGACGGCAGCACTGAATTATTATCGCGCCAATTTCAAGCCATCATCCGCGCGGGCCTGGCTGCCCGTCAATGTGCCGGTGATGGGCGTCTGGAGTGAACATGATCCAGCATTGGGCGAGCAACAGATGCTCGATTCACGCAAGCAATGTCGTGCAGGTTTTCGCTATGAACGCATCGATGGTATTGGCCACTGGATGCAGCTCTCGGGTGCGGATCGCCTGAATGCATTGTTGCTCGACTTCATAAAGTCGCCGACCGCTTGACGACCAGGTAAGTACGTACGGCATGCCGTAGAATTGCGGCTTCAGCACTCCTCCCGAATCCTTTCCATGATTGATGTTGTTTGGCTCGGCGGCGCCGCGTTCGCCGCCGGCCTGGTCGATGCCGTTGTCGGCGGCGGCGGACTGGTCCAGCTTCCCGCGATGTTCTCCTTGTTGCCGAAAGAAGCGCCGGCAACCATCCTCGGTACCAACAAGCTTGCAGCAATCTTCGGCACCAGTTCGGCTGCTGTGGATTACGCGCGCCGCGTGCGGGTGGCGTGGAGTACGGCCGCGCCGGCAGCTGCCGCCGCATTTCTGTTGTCGTTCGCTGGTGCCTGGACGGTAACCCGCGTGCCAGCCGATTTCGTCCGCGCCTTGTTGCCCGTCATCCTTGTTGCGGTCGCGGTCTATACCTTCATGAAGAAAGACCTTGGGTCCGTGCACGCACCGGTGCACAGCGGTCTGGCCGAGCGGTATTGGGCCATCGGGATTGGCGCGGCGATCGGATTCTACGATGGGTTCTTTGGTCCCGGCACCGGGAGTTTTTTGATCTTCCTGTTCGTGCGCTTTTTCGGCTTTGATTTTCTGAGTGCTTCGGCCGCGGCGAAGATCGTCAACGTGGCATGCAATTTTTCGGCACTGATGTGGTTTGGTTACAGCGGGCATATTCTGTGGCAACTCGGACTGATGATGGCGGGCTGCCAAATCGTTGGTTCGCTGACGGGCACGCGACTCGCAATGAAGTATGGCAGCGGGTTCGTACGCAAGGTCTTTCTGTTTGTCGTCAGCGCCTTGATTGTCAAGACTGCCTACGATTCCTTCACAAAGTTGGGTTGGTAGTCGCCATTGTTCCACGTGAAACATCGCGAAGCCGGGTCAGCCCGGCTTTTTCAATCGCAACGTTCCACGTGAAACAATCGTGATATCCAACTTGTCCAACGTTCCACGTGAAACAAAATTCGTCGTTTTCTGGCGGTCGGAGAATCAGTCAGCACAAAAGAATCTATAATCGCGCATTAGTCTCCTCGCCTCACATCCCATCATGCTATTTCCAACTGAATTCGACGTCATCGTCGTCGGCGGCGGCCATGCCGGCACCGAAGCTGCACTCGCGTCTGCACGCACAGGTCAAAAGACCCTTTTGCTGACGCACAATATTGAAACGCTGGGCGCCATGTCATGCAATCCGTCGATCGGCGGCATTGGCAAAGGACACCTGGTCAAGGAAGTCGATGCCCTCGGCGGCGCCATGGCGATTGCCACCGATGAGGCAGGCATCCAGTTCCGGATCCTGAATTCATCGAAGGGACCGGCGGTACGCGCCACCCGCGCGCAAGCCGACCGCGTCCTCTACAAGGCAGCGATTCGCTCGCGCCTGGAAAACCAGCCGAACCTGTGGCTGTTCCAGCAGGCAGTCGAAGACCTGATCGTCGAGGGCGACCGGGTCGTCGGCGCCGTCACGCAAGTGGGTCTGAGCTTCCGTGCGCGCGCGGTCGTGCTGACCGCCGGTACCTTCTTGGACGGGAAAATCCACGTCGGCCTGCAAAATTATGCTGGCGGCCGCGCGGGCGATCCACCGGCGACGTCATTGTCGGCACGCCTGAAGGAACTCAAGCTGCCGCAAGGCCGCCTGAAAACCGGCACACCGCCACGCATCGACGGCCGCAGCATCGACTTCTCGCTGCTGACCGAGCAACCGGGCGACCTCGACCCGGTGCCCGTTTTCTCGTACATGGGCAACGTGGCGATGCATCCGAAGCAGGTGCCATGCTGGGTAACGCACACCAACGAGCGCACGCATGACATCATCCGGGCCGGCCTGGACCGCAGCCCGATGTACACGGGCGTCATCGAAGGTGTCGGTCCGCGCTATTGCCCGTCGATCGAAGACAAGATCCACCGCTTCGCCAGCAAGGAATCGCACCAGATCTTCCTCGAGCCGGAAGGCTTGACCACCAATGAGTTCTATCCAAACGGGATCTCGACCAGCCTGCCATTCGACGTGCAACTGGCCCTGGTGCGCTCGATGCGCGGCATGGAAAACGCGTTCATCCTGCGGCCCGGCTATGCGATCGAATATGATTACTTCGATCCGCGCGGCTTGAAAGCGTCGCTGGAAACCAAGTCGATCAAGGGTCTGTTCTTCGCCGGCCAGATCAACGGCACCACGGGCTACGAAGAAGCGGCGGCCCAGGGTTTGCTGGCCGGCCTGAACGCGGCGCTGCAAACCCAGGGCAAGGATGCCTGGACGCCGGGTCGTTCGGAAGCGTACCTCGGCGTGCTGGTCGACGACCTGACGACGCAAGGTGTGGCCGAGCCATACCGCATGTTCACCAGCCGCGCCGAATATCGCCTGTCGCTGCGTGAAGACAATGCCGACATGCGCCTGACTGAAATCGGTCGTAGCCTGGGTCTGGTTGACGACGCACGCTGGGCGGCATTCGAGACCAAGCGCGAATCCGTCGCACGCGAACTTGAGCGACTGCGCTCGGTGTGGGTGAATCCCCGCATCCTGGCCGCGGCCGAATCGGAACGCATCGTCGGTCAGCCGCTCGAGCGCGAATACAATCTGGCCGATCTGCTGCACAGACCGGGCGTGAACTACGACGCCCTCATGACGATGAGTGGTCTCGAAGGGCAGAGCCTGGCCGGTCCGGGCGTTGAGGATCCCGCTGTCAAAGAGCAGGTCGAGATTCAACTCAAATATTCCGGCTACATCGATCGCCAGGCGCGCGAAGTCGAGCGTCATGATCACTACGAAAACATGAAGCTGCCCGAGAACCTTAACTACCTGGACATCGAAGCGCTGTCGTTCGAAGTGCGCCAGAAGCTCGACAAGCAGCGACCTGAAACCTTGGGCCAGGCCTCGCGCATTTCGGGCGTGACCCCGGCCGCGATTTCGCTGCTACTGGTGACGCTGAAAAAACGGGGCGCCAAAGGTTTTGCAACCACCGCAGCCGAGGTGGCCGAATGAAATACAACTTCGATCACGATGCACTGGCAGCGGTGCTGGACCAGGGCATCAAGGACATGACGCTGGAGATCTGGCCCGAGCAACAGACCAAGCTGATGGGCTATCTGGCGCTGATGAACAAGTGGAATGCCGTCTACAACCTGACGTCGCTGCGCGATCCACAGCAGATGGTCACGCACCATCTGCTCGACTCACTGGCAGCAGTGCCGGCGTTTGCCGATGCCCGCAATGTGCTGGACGTGGGGGCAGGGGGCGGATTGCCAGGCATCGTCCTCGCCATCGTGCGGCCAGACATGAACGTGGCGTTGATCGATACCGTGCACAAGAAAACAGCATTCCTGAACCAGGTGAAGGCAGAACTGAAGCTGACCAATGTCAGCGTGCACACGATGAAGGTGCAGGATCTGGTCGTGAGCGAACAATTCGACGTGATCACCTCGCGCGCGTTTGCTGACATGTCCGACTTCGTCAACTGGTCGGGCCATCTGCTGGCCGAGGGCGGCAAATTCATCGCGCTGAAAGGCGTGGCGCCAAGCGAGGAACGCGAGCGCCTGCCACAGGACTGGAAAGTCGTGGATCTGCAACCGTTATGGGTGCCAAGACTGCAGGCAGAGCGACACTTGGTATTCATCGAGCGAGCCGAATAAAAGCTACCAATAGTACATACTATATAAATCATACGAACTGTACTAACCGTACTATCTGTATTAACCGTATAAACAGTTTATATCGTTTAACTCATATAAACCAATGAAACGGTTTTATCGTATGAACGATATGATGCCTTGTAGTCGCATCCAGGAAAGGAAAAGATGGCGAAGATTTTTTGCGTTGCGAACCAGAAGGGTGGAGTAGGCAAGACCACCACCAGCGTCAACCTGTCCGCAGGCCTGGCCAAACTGGACCAGCGCGTGCTGCTGGTCGACCTCGACCCGCAGGGCAATGCCACGATGGGCGCCGGCATCAACAAGGCCGAGCTGACCGCGTCGATCTACCAGGTGCTGCTGGGCGAGTCCGATGTGGCCACGGCGCGCGTGCGCTCGGAAGCAGGGCGCTTCGATGTGCTGCCTGCCAACCGAGAGCTGGCCGGCGCCGAAGTCGAGATGGTCGCGCTCGAGAACCGCGAGCGGCGCCTGAAGGAAGCACTGGCCGCAGTGGCCGATGACTATGACTTCATCCTGGTCGACTGTCCGCCTGCGCTGTCGCTGCTGACATTGAACGGTCTGTGCGCCGCCGATGGCGTCATCATCCCGATGCAGTGTGAATACTATGCGCTCGAAGGTTTGTCCGATCTGGTCAACACGATCAAGAAGGTGCACGCCAACCTGAACACCGACCTGAAGATCATCGGTCTGCTGCGCGTCATGTTCGATCCGCGCATGACGCTGTCGCAGCAGGTCTCGGGCCAGCTCGAGCAGCATTTCGGCGACAAGGTCTTCAAGACGATCATCCCGCGCAATGTGCGGCTGGCCGAGGCGCCGTCGTACGGCATACCCGGCGTGACGTTCGATCCGTCCTCGAAAGGCGCGCAGGCGTATATCGCCTTCGGCGCTGAGATGGTCGAGCGCATCAAGAGCATGTAATCAATCACAAAGCTGACAAAGAGATGGCAACCAAAAAACTCAAGGGACTGGGCCGCGGCCTCGACGCCCTGCTCGGCGGCGACCTGGACGCCGCACCGGCCGTGCCGAACACGCCGTCCGTGCTCGCTGTGACCCAGATCCAGGCCGGCAAGTACCAGCCCCGTACGCGCATGGACGAAGTGAGCCTGTCGGAGCTGGCCGCATCGATCAAGACGCAGGGCATCATGCAACCGGTGCTGGTGCGCCCGTTACCGCCGGGCAGCACGACGCCGTACGAGATCATCGCCGGTGAACGGCGCTTCCGCGCGGCGCAGATGGCGGGCCTGGACGAAATCCCGGTGCTGGTGCGCGACGTTGACGACCAGGCTGCGGCAGCGATGGCGCTGATCGAGAACATCCAGCGCGAAGACCTGAACCCGCTTGAAGAAGCGCAGGGCATCAACCGCCTGATTTCGGATTTCAATTTCACGCACGAACAGGCGGCCGGCGCCGTGGGGCGCTCGCGCAGCGCTGTCTCGAACCTGCTGCGCCTGATCAACCTCGCGCAACCGGTGCAGACGATGCTGATGGCCGGCGACATCGACATGGGGCACGCCCGTGCCTTGCTGGCGGTCGACAGCGCGCACCAGATCACGCTGGCCAACCAGGTGATCGCCAAGCGCCTGTCGGTGCGCGAAACGGAAAAACTCGTCACGCGCGCCCTTGACGAACACAACGCACCGGCGCAAGCCGCCCGTGCGAAAGACAAGTCGGGCGACATCGTGCGGCTCGAAGAAGAGCTGTCGGACAAGCTCGCGACCCCGGTCGTGTTCAAGATGGGCCCGAAGGGCAGGGGCCAGATGATCATCGATTTCGCCGACCTTGACATCCTCGACGGCGTGCTGGCACGCCTGCGCGGCTGACCGGCAGCCGGCTGCAAGCAGGGTAGGCGGTGACCGGACTACCCTGCAATGTGACACCCACTGCCTACACCATCTGGCGTTAAGTTGTTGAAAATAATGCCCTATCCACCAGCAACGTGTCACATTTTCGTCATCTTTACAGAGCAGTTATAAGTAGGGAATCGTTTGACTCACATCCGTATAACCACTTATAATTCCGGCGATTCATGTAATTACCACCACGTAGCACGTCCACTGCGCCAGCGCGAAGACCTATAAAAATATGCTGCGCATCGTTTCCCTGCAGTTGATTGCAACAGTTCTCGTCGGCGTCATCGCCGGATTACTGGGGGGATGGCCTGCGGCGTTTTCTGCGGTACTTGGCGGTTTGAGTTGCGTCGTGCCCAACGGAATCATGGCAGTGCGCCTGTTTGCCGCATCAGCAAGTGGCACGGCGAACCCTGCGACATTTTTCATATGGGAATTTATAAAGATTGCATTGACGCTGGCGCTCCTGGGCGCGACGGCGTGGCTGTACCGCGATCTGAACTGGCTGGCATTGGTCGCCGGGATCATCGTGGCGCTGAAAAGTTACATATTCTTATTATTTAGGCAATGACATGGCGACTCCAACCGTAGACGGCGCAGCCCACGCGCCCACCGCATCAGAATATATCCGGCACCACCTCGGCCACCTGTCGACTGGCCATCAAAATGGCCCGGTCGACTTTTCCGTGATCAACCTGGACACCGTGTTCTGGTCGGTGGCCATGGGCATCGTCGGTTCGCTGATCCTGTGGAGCGCTGCGCGCAAGGCCACCGCCGGCGTGCCGGGCCGTTTCCAGGCTGCCGTCGAGATGCTGTTTGAAATGGTCGACGATCAAGCCAAGTCGATCGTGCACGGCGACCGCAGCTTCATCGCGCCAGCCGCACTGACCGTGTTCGTCTGGGTCGCCCTGATGAACTGCCTGGACTTCCTGCCAGTTGACATGTTCTCGTCGGCATTTGCCGCCCTGGGCGTCGAGCATCTGTTCCCGTACCACCGTGTGGTCCCGACCGCCGACATCAACGGCACCATCGGTATCTCGCTGGGCGTGCTGGTCCTGATGATCTACTACGGCATCAAGATCAAGGGCTTTGGCGGCTGGATCCACGAACTGCTGGCAGCACCGTTCGGCATCTGGATGGCGCCGTTCAACCTGCTTCTGAATATCATCGAATACGCAGCAAAAATGGTGTCGCTCGGTATGCGACTGTTCGGCAACATGTTTGCCGGTGAGCTGCTGTTCCTCTTGATCGCACTGCTGGGTGCATCGGCTACCGCATTCGGTGTCGTTGGCCACATCATTGCTGGTTCCATCTGGGCGATCTTCCACATCCTGATCGTATTCCTGCAGGCATTCATCTTCATGATGCTGACGCTGGTATACCTCGGTCAGGCCCACGAAGGCCACTGATCGGCGCCGCAAGCATCGAAACAGATAGTGGTTGTAAAGAAGTTGTAGTTTTTAATCTAGTTTTCAATTTAACTTTTGGAGTTACACATGACTGACCTTTCTTTTGTTGCACTGGCTTGCGGTTTGATCATCGGCCTGGGCGCTATCGGTGCTTGTATCGGTATCGCAATCATGGGCGGTAAGTACCTGGAAGCCAGCGCACGTCAGCCAGAACTGATGAACACCCTGCAGACCAAGATGTTCCTGCTGGCTGGTCTGATCGACGCTGCATTCCTGATCGGTGTTGGTATCGCCATGCTGTTCGCGTTCGCTAACCCGTTCGTTCCAGTCTAAGACGCGCTTCTCGCTGTCTTGAAGGGCCGAACCAGTTCTGGTTCGGCATCCGTGTTTCTGTAAGAAGGAAAAAACCGTGAACATCAACTCAACGTTGTTTGTCCAGTTCGTGGTCTTCTTTATCCTGGCGATGTTCACGATGAAATTCGTGTGGCCGCCACTGATGAAGGCGCTCGATGAGCGCGCCGCGAAGATTGCAAGTGGCCTGGCTGCTGCAGACCGTGGCAAGGCCGATCTGGCTGCTGCTGAAAAGCGTGTCCAGACCGAACTGGCTGGCGCCCGTGACGAAGTCCAGAAACGCATCAACGACGCTGAAAAGCGCGCTGCTGTGATTATCGAAGAAGCCAAGCGTACTGCCGCCGACGAAGGCGCGCGTATCGTTGCCGCCGCCAAGGCTGACGCCGAGCAGCAAGTCAACAGCGCACGCGAAGCACTGCGTGGCCAGGTTGCCGCCCTTGCGGTCGCCGGCGCCGAGCAGATCCTGAAGCGTGAAGTGAACGCAGCGGCCCACGCCGACCTGCTGTCGCAACTGTCGACCGAGCTCTGATCATGGCAGAACTCGCAACCGTCGCCCGCCCCTACGCCGAAGCGCTGTTCCGTGTCGCCCAAACCGGCGACATGAACACGTACTCGGCCATCGCGTCGGAACTGGGCCAGATTGGCGCCAGTGCCGACGTGCAGACCTTCGCCAGCAACCCGATCGTCACGCACGCACAACTGGCGGACACGATTGCGTCCCTGGTCAAGTCGCCGCTGAATGCTGAAGCGAAGAACTTTATCGCGATGCTGGCCCAGAATGGCCGCATCAACCTGCTGCCCGAGATCAGCACCCAGTTTGCGCTCCTGAAAAACGCGAACGAGGGCGCTGCCGATGCGATGATCCATAGCGCGTTCGAGATCTCGGCCGACCAGCTGGCGCAGCTGGTCGCCACGCTGGAAAAGAAATTTGGCCGCAAGCTCAACCCAACGGTAACAGTGGATCCATCGCTGATCGGTGGTGTGCGCGTGGTCGTCGGTGACGAAGTGCTCGATACCTCGGTTCGTGCCAAGCTGCAACGGATGCACGTTGCGCTGGCCAACTAACAACATCGCACCGCCGGCGACTCGCCCTTGCCCTACGCATCAAGAAACTATAATTGGAGTTAGCAAGCATGCAACTTAACCCATCTGAAATCAGCGAACTGATCAAGAGCCGGATCCAGGGCCTCGAAAGTTCGGCTGACGTTCGCAATCAAGGCACGGTGATCTCGGTCGCCGACGGTATCTGCCGCATCCATGGTCTGTCGGACGTGATGCAGGGCGAGATGCTGGAATTCCCAGGCAACACCTTCGGCCTGGCCATGAACCTCGAGCGCGACTCGGTCGGCTCGGTCATCCTGGGTGCTTACGAGCACATCTCGGAAGGCGACATCGTCAAGACCACCGGCCGTATTCTGGAAGTGCCGATCGGTCCTGAACTGTGCGGCCGCGTTGTCAATGCACTGGGCCAGCCGATCGACGGCAAAGGTCCTGTCAATGCCAAGCTGACCTCGCCAATTGAAAAGATCGCGCCAGGCGTTATCGCCCGTGAATCGGTTTCGCAGCCAATGCAGACCGGTATCAAATCGATCGACGCCATGGTGCCGATCGGCCGTGGCCAGCGTGAGCTGATCATTGGTGACCGCCAGACCGGTAAATCGGCTGTTGCAGTCGACGCGATCATCAACCAAAAAGGTCAGGGCGTGACCTGCGTGTACGTCGCGATCGGTCAGAAAGCATCGACCATCAAGAACATCGTGCGCTCGCTGGAAACGCACGGCGCGATGGAGTACACCATCGTTGTTGCTGCATCGGCGTCGGAATCGGCCGCCATGCAATACATCTCGGCCTACTCGGGCTGCGCGATGGGCGAATACTTCCGCGACCGCGGCGAAGACGCACTGATCGTATACGACGATCTGTCGAAGCAGGCAGTTGCCTACCGCCAGATCTCGCTGCTGCTGCGCCGTCCACCAGGCCGCGAAGCGTACCCAGGCGACGTGTTCTACCTCCACAGCCGCCTGCTCGAGCGCGCAGCACGCGTGAACGCCGACTACGTGTCGAAGTTCACCAACGGCGCCGTGACCGGCAAGACCGGTTCGCTGACCGCACTGCCGATCATCGAAACGCAAGCTGGCGACGTCTCGGCATTCGTGCCGACCAACGTGATCTCGATTACTGACGGCCAGATCTTCCTGGAAACGTCGCTGTTCAACGCCGGTGTCCGTCCTGCGATCAACGCCGGTATCTCGGTGTCGCGCGTCGGTGGTGCTGCTCAGACCAAAGTCATCAAGAACCTGTCCGGCGGTATCCGTACCGACCTGGCCCAGTACCGTGAACTGGCTGCGTTCGCGCAGTTTGCATCGGATCTGGACGAATCGACCCGCAAGCAGCTGGACCGCGGTGCGCGCGTGACCGAACTGCTCAAGCAGCCACAGTTCTCGCCACTGTCGACCTCGCTGATGGCCGCATCGCTGTTCGCCGTTAACAAGGGCTACCTGGACGATATCGAAGTCAAGAAAGTGCTGCCATTCGAGCACGGCCTGCACGCCTTCCTGAAGTCGGGCCATGCAGCGCTGCTGGCGAAGATCGACGAAACCAAGCAACTGGACAAAGACGGCGAAGCAGCACTGGCCGCGGCCGTTGCTGATTTTAAGAAATCCGGCGCATATTAATCTGTGGGCCGGCATCGCCCCAAGGCGATGCCGGTGCCTGGAAGGAGTAAGGACTCATGGCAGCAGGCAAAGAGATTCGTGGCAAGATCAAGAGCGTAGAGAATACGAAGAAGATCACCAAGGCGATGGAAATGGTCGCCGCATCGAAAATGCGCAAGGCGCAGGAACGTATGCGCGCCGCCCGTCCCTACAGTGACAAGGTTCGTAACATCACCGCCAATCTGGCCACTGCAAACCCGGAGTACACGCACGCATTCATGGCGCAAGCCAAGGACGTGCAGGCAAAGGCAGTTGGTTTCATCGTCGTCACGACCGACAAGGGTCTGTGCGGCGGCATGAACACCAATATCCTGCGCCAGGTAACCGTCAAGGCGCGCGAACAGGAACAGGCGGGCAACCGCGTTGAGGCAGTTGCCATTGGCAACAAGGGCCTGAGCTTCCTGAACCGTGTCGGCATGAAGCTGGTGTCGCAAGCCACGCAGCTGGGCGATGCACCGCAACTGGACAAGCTGATCGGACCGGTCAAAGTGATGCTGGACGCGTACCAGGAAGGCAAGCTCGATGCTGTCTACCTGTGCTACACCAAGTTCATCAACACGATGAAACAGGAAACCGTGGTCGAGCAACTGCTTCCGCTGTCAGCCAATTCGCTGAAAGCCGATGCAGGCGCCACCAGCTGGGACTACATCTACGAACCGGAAGCACAGGTCGTCATCGACGAACTGCTGGTGCGTTACGTGGAAGCGCTGGTCTACCAGGCAGTGGCAGAAAACCTGGCGTCCGAGCAATCGGCACGCATGGTCGCAATGAAGGCCGCGAGCGATAACGCCGGCAGTGTCATCAGCGACCTCAAGCTGGTCTACAACAAGACCCGCCAGGCGGCGATTACCAAAGAACTCTCCGAGATCGTGTCGGGCGCAGCAGCAGTCTAACAGCGCCGCCCGTGGGGATGGCGTCAAGCGGGTTAGGCCCGCTACGCTGTCCCCGACCGATCAAAGCAAAAAAGAATTTAACTAAATATCTGAAGGAACGAACATGGCTGATGGCAAAATCGTTCAGTGTATCGGCGCAGTGGTTGACGTGGAATTCCCACGTAATGCCATGCCGAAAGTGTACGACGCACTGAAAATGGAAGGCTCGGATCTGACCCTGGAAGTCCAGCAACAGCTGGGCGACGGCGTGGTCCGTACCATTGCTCTGGGCAGCTCGGACGGCATGCGCCGTGGCATGATGATCCAGAACACCGGCAAGCCAATCATGGTCCCGGTCGGCACCCCGACCCTGGGCCGTATCATGGACGTGCTGGGCAACCCGATCGACGAATGCGGTCCGGTCAGCCACGAGCGCATGGCGTCGATCCACCGTGACGCGCCAGCCTACGACGAACTGTCGCCATCGACCGACCTGCTGGAAACCGGCATCAAGGTGATCGATCTGGTCTGCCCGTTCGCCAAAGGCGGTAAAGTCGGCCTGTTCGGCGGCGCCGGCGTCGGCAAGACCGTCAACATGATGGAACTGATCAACAACATCGCCAAGGCACACTCGGGTCTGTCCGTGTTCGCCGGCGTGGGTGAGCGTACCCGTGAAGGTAACGACTTCTACCACGAGATGGCCGATGCCAAGGTCGTCGACCTGGAAAACCCTGCCAACTCGAAAGTGGCAATGGTCTACGGTCAGATGAACGAACCACCAGGCAACCGTCTGCGCGTCGCGCTGACCGGTCTGACCATGGCGGAAGCGTTCCGTGACGAAGGCAAGGACGTTCTGTTCTTCGTCGACAACATCTACCGTTACACCCTGGCCGGTACCGAAGTCTCGGCACTGCTGGGCCGTATGCCATCGGCAGTGGGCTACCAGCCGACGCTGGCCGAAGAGATGGGCCGTCTGCAAGAGCGCATTACCTCGACCAAGACCGGTTCGATCACGTCGATTCAGGCCGTCTACGTCCCTGCGGATGACTTGACCGACCCGTCGCCTGCAACCACCTTTGCTCACCTGGATTCGACCGTCGTTCTGTCGCGTGACATCGCCTCGCTGGGTATCTACCCTGCAGTCGACCCACTCGATTCGACTTCGCGCCAGCTGGACCCGCTCGTCGTCGGTGAAGAGCACTACGCCACCGCGCGCGCTGTGCAGAACACCCTGCAGCGCTACAAGGAACTGCGTGACATCATCGCGATTCTGGGCATGGACGAGCTGGCACCGGAAGACAAACTGGTCGTGGCACGCGCGCGTAAAATGCAGCGTTTCCTGTCGCAGCCATTCCACGTCGCTGAAGTGTTCACCGGCGCGCCGGGCAAGTACGTTTCGCTGAAAGACACGATCAAGGGCTTCAAGATGATCGCATCGGGCGAACTGGATCACCTGCCGGAGCAAGCGTTCTACATGGTCGGCACGATCGAGGAAGCTATCGAGAAAGCCAAGAAACTGGCTGCTGGTTAAGTCGCTTTCTTCCACTGAAAGACACACATGGCAAACACATTTCAAGTCGACGTCGTCTCGGCCGAAGAGCAGATCTTCTCCGGCCAGGCCGAATTCGTCGCGTTGCCGGGTGAAGCGGGTGAGCTGGGTATCTACCCGAAGCACACCCCGTTGATCACGCGCATCCGCCCGGGCGCCGTGCGCATCCAGGTTGCCGGTGGTGGTGAAGAGTTCGTCTTCGTCGCCGGCGGTATCCTCGAAGTGCAGCCGAACGGCGTGACCGTGCTGGCCGACACCGCAATCCGCGGCGCCGACCTGGACGAAGCGAAGGCAACGTCCGCGAAGAAGCAGGCTGAAGACCTGATGCTCAATCAAGAGTCGAAGATCGACTACGCAAAAGCCCAGGCCGAAATGGCCGCGGCAATTGCGCAGTTGGCGGCAATTCAGCGTCTGCGTTCGAAAGGCCGTTGAGCTTAGTACAAGCTCGGCAACAAGAAAGGCAGCCTGCGGGCTGCCTTTTTTGCATCATCCATCACGCATATAGACATTTAGATGAAGTTGCTCTTAAACTTCAATTAATGTGCAAAAATTGGTTTTTCCGATTATTGTCAAAATGAAAAATTTTCTGTAAGCCCGGTTTAAATCGTAGTAACCGAGAATATAAATGCATTATGAGCGATAAAAGTAAAGTTGACCCTGAGCGTGCGAGGTTGAGATGCATTGACTTATTCGCTGGGGCGGGCGGCTTTTCGCTCGCCGCACGAAACGCAAAAATCGAAGTAGTTGTTGCGGTCGAAATGAAGAAGCACGCCTGCAGCACGTATCGTGCAAATCTGATAACCAAGGGCGAAACGTGTCTCTATGAGAGGGACATACTAAATATAGATCCTAATGAAATTGCCGAAACACATTTTTCGGATGGAAACGAATGTGATATTGTTCTTGGTGGCCCCCCCTGTCAAGGTTTCTCGGTGCACCGCATAAATGATAGAGGTGTAGGTGATCCACGCAATGAACTAATTTTGCGATACTTCGAGTTCGTAAAAACCTTACGACCAAAAGTATTTTTAATGGAAAATGTGCCAGGGATTTTGTGGAACAGGCATCGTTCATTCATCGATGCGTTCTATCAGCAGGGTAGAAATTCCGGATATGACGTTTTTCCTCCAGTAACAATTGATGCTAGAGACTACGGAGTTCCTCAGCGTCGGAAACGTGTTTTTATTTTGGGGGTTCGCAGAGATATCGAACTAAACATCTCTTGGCCTCCTGCTGCAACGCATGCTACAGCGTCAAGCGACCCATCACTCCTACCTTGGGAAACGGCAAAAGATGTTTTCGACCTAGCGCTAGCGGTAGATGACGAGAATGCTGTTCACATGAATCATTCACAAGCATTGATTGATGTTTTTAAGTCTACTCCTCAAAATGGTGGGAGTCGTCATCAGTCAAATCGTCTTCTCGCCTGTCATTCGGACCATAACGGACATAAAGATGTATATGGACGAATTGATCCCTCGGTGCCAGGTCCTACCATGACTACAGCATGTATAAATCCTTCTAAAGGACGTTTTGTTCACCCAGTTAAAAATCATGGGATAACTGTGCGACATGCAGCACGCTTTCAGACATTTCCAGAATGGTACGTATTCAAAGGCGGATTGATGGCTGCGGGCGAACAAATTGGTAATGCAGTTCCTGTAAAGTTGGGTGAGGTCTTGCTGAATGAAATAAGATCGGGCTTGGCTGGGCGAAAAACCAATTCATAAAACGAGGAAAAAATGTTAGACGCTGTTGCTTTTCAGACCCGTGCGCGCACAATTGACCATTTGGGTCGGGAACAAATCGCAGACTGTCCTACTGCGATTTCGGAACTATGGAAAAACTCTTACGATGCTTATGCGAGAGAAGTGGGATTGCATCTTTATGATGGTTCTATTCCTATAGCGTCATTGATCGACGATGGTCATGGTATGTCCAAAATTGACTTTATCGAAAAATGGTTAGTGGTGGGAACGGAGTCGAAAGCAACCGGCACTGCAGTACGTGAGGAGGATAGGAATGGACTAGCTAAGCGGTCGAGACAAGGTCAAAAAGGAATTGGTCGGCTATCTGCTGCGGCACTGGGACCATTACTTTTACTGATTTCGAAACGAGAATCTAGCCCGTTTGTAGCTGCTCTTATCGATTGGAGACTTTTTGAAAATCCTTTCTTGTATCTACACGACATAGAAATACCTGTCGTAGAATTTGGAGAGAAAAAAGAGCTTTTCTCACTTCTACCAGAAATGTTTGATCGGTTAATGGGGAATGTCTGGGGGTCAGGAAAAGAAACAGAGCGGGATATTCGAATTATAGACGCTTGGTCACGATTCGATTTAGTGAACAGTCAGGATGGACGTGAAAGTGTAAGAAAATCAATCGAGAAGGTTATTATCGAGACAGCATTCACTGAACGCCACTTTGAGCAGTGGCCTGTTTGGAACGAGAAAAAACAAAGTGGTACTGCACTTTTAATCGGCGATATCGTTTTTGATTTGGAAGTGCATCTAAACAACCGAACTGATGCTGCTGACAATCAAGCGGCTAGTCAAGCTACAAACCGGCTGTTCCAAACGCTATCGAATTTCACTGATCCGTTTGTCCAACCTGATGAGGTTAGCCAAGACTTCGCTTCTGCTGATTTTAAATATTCAGTAGTAGCTTGGGAGGGAATGTTAAGTAGGCCAATAATTTCGCAGGATCGCAGCTTTGGGTATAGAAATTTAGAAGATTTGGAGCATTTACTAGACGGAGTTGTAGATGAATCTGGCGTTTTTAAAGGTCGTGTTAAAGCTTTTGGAAAATGGCTTGATGGTGATGTAGTTGTAATTCCAAAATCCGCAGTACCAAATCGAATCGATACAAAGGTTGGTGCTTTCCAATTAAGACTTGGGACTTTTGAGCAGACCCCGCTAAATTCGTCGCATGCTCCTGAGGTTCACTCTCGTTTGCTAGAGCAGGCCTCAAAGTATGCAGGATTTATGGTGTATAGAAATGGTCTTCGAGTGATGCCTTATGGTCGCGAAGATAACGACTTTTTTGAGATCGAAAAACGACGTAATTTACATGCTGGCCGTGAGTTTTGGTCGTATCGTCGAATATTTGGCCGTGTGGCTTTAACTCGTGAACGAAATCCAAACCTAAAAGATAAAGCTGGACGGGAAGGTATCATCGATAATAAAGCAGCTAAAGTCTTTCGTGATCTAGTTGAAAATATCTTAATGACAACTGCACGCCGGTACTTCGGAACGGATTCTGCGGTACGCCGGGAACTTTTGCCTGACGTAACGGCGATAAGAGAGAAAGAACGAGCTGACGGTGCACAAAAAAAACTAAAAGCTAGAAAAAAACGTGAATTCAGGCAAAATCTAAAAAAATATCTCGAGCCAATCTTAGCGTTACGTACGGAACTTGAAGAGATTGCGGAAAGCGCCCGTGCTAACGAGCTTCCTATCGATGAGGTTCAACTACTTAAGGTTCTAGATCGGCTTGGTGAATTAAAAATTCGTCGCTCAGAGATGTCCCTAGGTACTCCTCCAGCAAACTTAGGGGTACTAGAAGCCGATTATAAGATGTTTCGGACATCATATTCCTATACTAATGAACTCTTAGTGCAACTAACCGAGTCTCTGTCGTCAGCCTTACTGAAAGCCAAACCTCAATCGCAACGTGAAATTGCTTATTCAGAGTTGAGCCGCAACGCAGCTTTTATTCAAAATAAACTTCGGCGTTGGAACGTTGAAGCAAAATCTATTCTAGCCTCTGAATTGGCTAGGCTAACCCAATCTGTGGAAGACAGAAACAAAAAATATCATGCTGCTACTCTACCACTTTTAGACGATCTCGAGAATTCAAGACTTTCTATTAGCCAAGTTTTGAGTCAACTGGAGATTGAAAAAGAGAGAGAGAGTAAAGAAAATTATGAATTCTTTGAGTCTTATATATCGATTCTCCGAAGTTTGGAAGAGAATATAGATCTAGAGAATCTCGTAAATGTAATAGTCGCCGAATCGGAAGACTCCCGCGATCAAATCATGCGACTCAATTCGCTAGCTCAATTGGGAATCACAGTAGAAATAGTGGGGCATGAAATTGAAGGTTTTGACATGTCGATTTCGCGCGGATTGAGAGAAATGCCGCAAAGTGTAAAAGAGACAGCAGCTTACAAGGCTGTGACCAGCGCGCATGAAGCACTTTCAGATCGATTAAGATTTTTATCTCCATTAAAATTGTCAGGAGAGAAACGATATGATTGGTTGAAAGGCCAGGAAATTTATGACTATGCATATTCTTTCTTATCAAAATCGATTGAGGCAAATCATATTAATTTTCAAGCGACGCAGGCGTTTCTAGAATTTAGGATATATGAGATGCCTTCGAGGATCTTACCGGTATTCGTTAACCTGCTTAATAATTCAATCTACTGGGTCAGCCAGTCGCGTGAGAGTGATCGTTGTATAACCTTGGATTTCACCGATGGTGAAGTAGTTATTTCTGATAATGGCCCAGGGGTGGAACCTGAAGATGTATCTCATTTGTTCTCTTTGTTTTTTACTAGAAAAGTTCGAGGAGGACGTGGAGTTGGTTTATATCTTTGCCGCGCTAACTTGGCTGCTGGAGGACATACAATTTCCTATATAACAGATAGCAATAGACAATTGATGTCTGGAGCTAATTTCTCGATCAAGTTTACTGGAGCGGCAAATGAGTGAAGCGGGATCTATTATGAATTATCCGGCGCTATCTGATTTCAATGCTCAGTATTCTGAGTTGGTATCTGAAGTCTACTTAGGACCAATTAGAAGTGTTGTTGTTGTAGACGATGAATTTCCGACACTCGATGCTTTAATTGAGGGGGCGTTGGATAAAACCAACGCTTGGGCAGGAAATCCACGCGACGCTGAAGCAGTAAAAGATATTCTCTCTTTTTGCAGAGGACGCTCTAGGCCTTGGCTTGTAGATGTGCATGATGGCCGAGAAATCGATGTGGCTGGCGAGATTAATATTGCAAAACATCTGCATCATAGCGATTTAATGATATTAGACTATCATTTGCTTGGAGATGACGGCAGCGGAGAGAAGTCTATAAGAATATTGCGTCATTTGGCTGCTAATCCACATTTTAATTTGGTCATCGTGTACACAAAAGGATATTCTGGGGATATTCAGAGGGTATTCTTAGAGATAGCAACTGCCTTAACATTCAATGACACTTGTTTAATTTCTAGTGAAGTTTTTAAGAAAGTTAATGATCAAATTGCCGAGTGGGAAGATACTGAAGATGGAATTTCTGAAAGACTTTTGAGCATGATATCTCATGCGGATTATATTCTTGAGAGATCTAAGCCCGGCACGTTCTTAGCGTCGCCCGGTCGCGCTGGAGTACAGGAAATATTGCGCAGTAGTGAGTATGGAAAAAAATTAAATTTGAGAGAGGTTATATCTTGGATTTTTGAGAATATACATCGACGCTTTAATTCGGCAATGTCGAAAGTCGACTTTGGAAACACATGTAGCTCTTTTCAAAATGATGTAAATTGGATAAAAACAAATAGCTTATTTGTTACTGTTGTTGATAAGAGTATCAAAGCCCATGAGCTTGAAGGAAAATTGGCTGACGCATTGGCAAGCTTTAGTCCGCCGCCGCATCAATTGATTATGGCACGTATGCGTTCACTAATTGATGAGCGTGGCGTTATTGCCGAGGCTGGTGTGCTGAATAATAAATATATGCAAGCAGGGTGGCTTTCCGAAATTTTTAATGATCATGTAGGCAACAAGACCACGGTAATTAAAAATACTGTAGATCGGCATTGGGAAGCATTAGGTGATCAGCTTCGTACCGATGTTGAGGAATTTGCTGTACGGCTCGTTGAAAACATACAACAACAAGGACGAGAGATCGTTCTAAAGAGATATTGTAATGACGTTTATAACGAGTCTGAAACGATACTTGCTCACATTAATTTGTACAATAGTACCAAACCAGTAGATTTTTCTCATCTACGGCCCGGGCATATTTTTGTTTTGGACACTGAAGATTCGCCGGTTATTCAAGAAATTTGGATTTGTCTTTCTCCAGCGTGCGATTTGATTCCTGGTCAAAAAAATGGAGGATGGCGAGGAAAACTTGGCGAAAGAATTCCATTTATTGCTGTCCAGCTCAATCGGATTGGATTAACAACTGCTCTTGATAAGATCCAAGATAATATTAATTTGTTTATTAATATTGATGGTGAAATTAGAAGTTTTTCATACTGTCCCGATGCTAATCCAATGGCTTCGCCCTTATGGGAACAAATGTTTGCCTTGAATAATGGTAAATTTGTAAACGGCAATGGCAATATTCCAATTTCTCGTTTAAGTGATGTTCAGGGAGAAATTATCTCGAAAAATTATGATGTTCAAGTAATTGCCCAACTTCGTAATGAGTATGCAGCTAACTTGCTTCAAAGATTAGGTATTAATCTTTCACGCGTTGGACTTAATTTCCGCTCGAGGTCGTTAAAAAACAGCTGATGATCGCTCAGTTTCAGGTAATCAATCGCGATGAGTGCGATCAAAAAAGAGTTTAGTGTGGACGGCAGGTTTGAAGGAGACTTCAAGGTCAATGGCATCGCTTGCGCTTGTTTGGTCTCGATTTTCTAAATTGCATGCATATTTTTCTTACTTCAATATTCTGCGGCTATTTTTTACACTGTAGCTTATGTTGTGAATATCACTGATGCGACATGGTATGGAATATTTGGAAATAAATTATTTAAGTTGAATGTTAAGAAATTAGCGATACATTTTTGAATATTTTTTCTTTCTGAATTAATGGCAAACACATTTCAAGTCGACGTCGTCTCGGCCGAAGAGCAGATCTTCTCCGGCCAGGCCGAATTCGTCGCGTTGCCGGGTGAAGCGGGTGAGCTGGGTATCTACCCGAAGCACACCCCGTTGATCACGCGCATCCGCCCGGGCGCCGTGCGCATCCAGGTTGCCGGTGGTGGTGAAGAGTTCGTCTTCGTCGCCGGCGGTATCCTCGAAGTGCAGCCGAACGGCGTGACCGTGCTGGCCGACACCGCAATCCGCGGCGCCGACCTGGACGAAGCGAAGGCAACGTCCGCGAAGAAGCAGGCTGAAGACCTGATGCTCAATCAAGAGTCGAAGATCGACTACGCAAAAGCCCAGGCCGAAATGGCCGCGGCAATTGCGCAGTTGGCGGCAATTCAGCGTCTGCGTTCGAAAGGCCGTTGAGCTTAAGTACAAGCTCGGCAACAAGAAAGGCAGCCTGCGGGCTGCCTTTTTTTCGTTGGTGTTCTGGGTTACGGCCCATCCATTTAATTTTGTGACTGGCGTAGGGTGGGCGGGTTTCCCGCCCACGCGTTCAACCAGCATTGATACACCACGGAGCAGGGTTGGTTTGAACGCGTGGACGGCGAAGCCGTCCACCCTACGGCGCTGAGCATGGTTCCTGGGAAATCGGCCAAACCTGCTAAGCTGATCGCCATCCCAACGACCTGCCTGCCACCATGCGCACCATTGCCCAGATCCTCGAAGAAAGCACCACCATCGCCATCGTCGGCCTGTCGACCAAGCCGGACCGCGCCAGCCACGAAGTGGGCGCCTACCTGCAGCAGCACGGCTACCGCATCCTGCCGGTCAATCCCCAGTACGCCGGCGAGACGATCCTCGGCGAACCCGTATTCGCCACGCTGCAAGAGGCTGCCGCCTCGCTGGGAGAGGGCGGCCAGCGCATCGACATCGTCGATTGCTTCCGTAAGTCGGAAGACATCGGCCCGATCGCGCGCGATGCGATCGCCGTGGGGGCAGTGTGCCTGTGGATGCAGCTCGAGATCGAGAACCAGGTTGCCGCCGATCTGGCGCGCGCTGCCGGCCTGGATGTGGTGATGAACCACTGCATCAAGATCGAGCACCGCAGCCTGCAGGCAAGCGCCTGAAAAGCGGCGCGTGGCGTCGCTGCCCGCGCTACAATCGCTGCTACTTCCACCTCGTCAATACCACGCCATGATCAAGACCATTGCCCTGCTGCTCGCCGCCACCGCTGCCGCCAGCGTCATCCCGCCCGCCAGCGCGCAGTCCGCGCCTGCTGCGCCAGCGCCGGCATTGAACAAAACGCCGGCTGCCTGCCCGGCAGTGCTCAAGCACAGCTTCAAGCGCCTGCAAGACGAAGCGCCGCAAGACCTCTGCCAGTACAGCGGCAAGGTGGTCCTGGTGGTCAACACGGCCAGCTACTGCGGCTTTACCAAGCAGTACGAAGGCCTGGAAAAGATCTACGCCAAATATGGCAGCCGCGGCCTGGTGGTGCTGGGCTTCCCGTCGAACGACTTCGGCCAGCAGGAACCCGGCAACGCGAAAGAAATCGCGGACCTCTGCTACAACACCTATGGCGTGAAGTTCCCGATGTTCGCCAAGACGTCGGTCAAGGGACCGGACGCCAACCCGCTGCACGCGCAGCTGATCAAGGCGACGGGCAAGGAACCGAAGTGGAACTTCACCAAGTACCTGATCGGGCGCGACGGTAAAGTGCTCGAGTACTTCCCGAGCAAAGTGACGCCGGAAGACCCGCAATTGGTCGGACAGATCGAGAAAGCGCTGTAACCTTACAGGCAACATGGTCATTTTGATGTGGATCAACGTTTTTTTGGGTCCACATCAATAAGCTTACTTTCGTGGCAGTAATTTAAAAACGAAAGGTAAGAACCAATGACAACGATGTTGAAATCCGTAGTAGTGGCCCTGATTGCCGTGGCATCTGCACAGGCGCTGGCCCAGGAATCGCCATGGCTGGTGCGTGCACGCGCCATCCAGATGGAGCCGGACAACAAATCGAGCCCGGTTGGCGGTGTGGGTGCGGCAGACACGATCAAGGTCAGCAACAAGACCATCCCCGAGCTGGATATCAGCTACTTCTTCACGCCGAACTTCGCGGCGGAACTGATCCTGACCTATCCGCAGAAGCACAATGTGACGCTGGCCGGCACCAGGATCGGCAGCTTCAAGCACTTGCCGCCGACGCTCAGCGCGCAATACCATTTTGCACCGGGCGCCACCTTCAATCCGTACGTGGGCGTGGGCGTGAACTACACGCGTATCTCGAGCGTCAAGCTGCTCAATGGCGCGGCTGACCTCGAGAACGACAGCGTCGGGCTGGCGCTGCAGGCTGGCCTCGACTTCCGCCTGGACGAGCACTGGTCGCTCAACGCCGACATCAAACGTGTGAACATCCGCAGCGACGTGATCGTCGGCGGCGCCAACATCAGCCACCTGAAAGTCGATCCGATGCTGTTCGGCCTGGGCGTCGGTTATCGCTTCTGAAGAAGCACGGCGCGCAGCGGCCCGCGCAGCGCATTGCAGACGACGATGTCGTCGGCCGCTTCAAGCATCGCGCGCGTGATCACGCCTTCGCGCGCATGCCATGCGGGCGCTGCCAGCAGCACGCCCCGCATCACACCCGGCAGCACGCCACAGCGGAGGGGCGGCGTGATCCACGCATCCCCCATGCGCACGAAGATATTGCTGCGCCCACCTTCCGTCAATTCACCGCGCTCGTTGAAGAACAGCGCATCGAACGCGCCGCGCGCTTCGGCCGCCTGCCAGGCCGCGTCGTAGCGGCCGCGCCGGCTCGTCTTGTGACGCAGGAAGATGTCGCTACTGGCCGTCGGCTCGTCGGCCAGCACCACCAGCACCGGCTCCAGCAGCGGCGCCAGCACGCCCGATGTGATGGTCAGCGCGCCAGCCGCATCGATGGCCAGGCGCATGCGGTACGTACTGTCGGTCGGCAGCGCCAGGCAGGCGGCGTCCAGGGCCGCATGCGCGGCGCCGGGGTCAAACGGGACACCGAAATAGGTGCATGAAGCGCGCAAGCGCTCGAGGTGCTGTTCGACGTGCCCGCAACCGTGTTCGCATGAGGCGCGCAGCGTTTCGAAGATCGTGACATCGTTGGCCAGCCCGGTCAAAAAGCCTGCTTTCAACTGGCACTCCGCGAATTCGTCGTGCGCTTCGCTGTCGTGGACGATGCCGGCGCCCACGCCCAGCTCGCCGCGCCTTATGCCGCTCTCTGGCGCCGCCAGCGCCAGCGTGCGGATCGGTACCGATAGGCAGAAGTCGCCGAACGCGCGGCCCTGTGGCGCCGGATCGAACCAGCCAATCGCGCCGGTGTAGACGCCGCGTGCATCGGGTTCGAGCTCGTGGATGATTTCCATCGCGCGGCGTTTGGGCGCGCCCGTGATCGAGCCGCACGGGTACAGCGCGTCAAACACATCCACCAGCGCCGCATCGGGTTTCAGGCGCGCCTGCACCGTGGACGTCATCTGCAGCACGGCGCCGTAGCGCTGCACGTCAAACAGCACGGGCGTTTGCACGCTGCCCGTGACCGCCACGCGGCCCAGGTCATTGCGCAGCAGGTCGACGATCATCAGGTTTTCGGCGCGGTTCTTGGTGTCCTGCGCCAGGTCGCGCGCACGCGCGGCATCGATGGTGGCGTCACCGCTGGCGCGCGCCGTGCCCTTCATTGGCCGCGCCTGCAGCACGCCATCGGCGTGGCGCACGAACAGCTCGGGCGAGAACGACAGCAGCGCGCGGCCATCCGGCAGCGCCACCAGCGCGCCATACGGCACCGGCTGACGCGCGCGCAGGCGCGCATACAGGGCGACGAGCGGGCCGAAGGCGTCAAAGCGCAAGCGATACGTGTAGTTGACCTGGTAGGTGTCGCCCGCTTCAATCAGCGCGCGAATGCGGCCGATGGCGGCGACGAACTGTGCCTCGTCGACATTGGCCGTGACGCCGGCCACGCCGGCAATCTGGTCCGGGCCGGCGCTGCGCGTGGCGAGCCATGATGCGACCTGCTCGCCCGTCAGGTGGTCGCAGTGCGAAAACAGCAGCACCTGCGCCAGCGGTCCGTCGAGGGCGCGCGCCGGCAGGTTCTGCAGATGCGCGCCAAGTTCGTACGTCAGCAGCGGCACCGCATACAAACCCTGTTGCAGCGCGGTTTGCAGGGCCGCCAGAAGCGGCGGCCAGCCGCCGGCATCATCACAGGTCAGCGTGCCGGCATGGCCGCGGTAGAGCCGCGAACGGGCTTCGTGCGTGGCGCGCGCATCGTCGAGCAGTGCAAAGACTTCACCAGTATCCATCCCCGGATTTTACGCTGCCAGCAGCAACGACAGGTGCAGCGCCGTGCCTTCCACGGGACTGACCTTGAAGCCGCTCTTGGCAAAGCGGTGCCAGCGGCCTGTGACGTAATTCATCAACAGGCTTGCGCGACCGGCGACGTCGGCTTCCTGGCCATGCCCCTGCGTGACAGCCACGCGCAACGCCCCCTTGAACGCCAGCTCGACCTTGTCGTAAAACGCATTCATGCGGTGCTGCAGGCGCTCGTCTTCGTTGACCAGCGCGTCGCCGATCAGCACGCGCGTCATGCCCGGATTGTTCGCCGCAAAGCCGAGCAGCATCTGCACGATCGCGCGCGTCTGATCCAGGCCGCCTTCTTCGTGTTCGCTGATCTGGTTGATGACGCCGAATACCGAGGTCTCGATGAACTCGATCAACCCCTCGTACATCTGGGCCTTGCTGGCAAAGTGGCGGTACAGCGCCGCTTCAGAGACGCCCAGGCGCGCGGCCAGGGCGGCAGTGGTGATTTTCTCGCCCTTGGGCTGCTCGAGCATCGCGGCCAGGGCCTGAAGGATTTGCAGCTTGCGCTGGCCGGGCTTCGTGCTTGCCATGGGATCCCTAGGAGTGGTTGATCGTTTAACGCAGCCTCGACAGCCGCGCAGGAAGTTGCCGCACGGATTTTACTTTGACATTGACGTAACCGGGGCATTTCAATGTCCTCGGGAGGGGGGCGGTGCCGATCGGATCGCTCACACGCAGGTATTGAGTGACCCAGACAGTGCGCAGGCCCAGCTGGCGCGCGGTGCGCAGATTGGCCAGCGTGTCTTCGACCAGGATGCAGCGCTGCGCGGCCACACCATGCTTGCGCAAGAGGCGGCGCAGCATCAGCTTGGACGGCTTGGGCCGCAACTGGCGGTGCACATGCATGTGCTCGATGGCCACGTGGTGCGAGAAATGGTTGTGCAGCTTCAGGCGGCGCACGATCTCGGTCGAGTACGAGTTGGGTGCATTGGTCAGCAGGATCTTGCGGCCCGGCAGACGGCGCAGCAGGCGGCTCAGGCCGCGCTCGAAGCGCAGCAGCTCGGCCAGCGGGCCGATATCGTGCGTCTGGCGCAGGAAGTCGGCCGGGCACACCTGATGATGGCGCATCATGCCGAGCAGGGTGGCGCCGTAGCGCTTCCAGTACCCGACGCGCGCGGCATTGATCATCGCTGGCGTGGCAGTTTCGCCGTTCTGGCTCAGCACGCGCGCGATATAGGTGTTCATGTTGGCGCTGATCGCCGGAAAAATCGCATGCGATGCGTCGTGCAGGGTGTTGTCGAGGTCAAATAACCAGACAGGTGCGCGGGGTAGGGAAGTGGCCACTGTGCGAGGCGTTGGTAAAGCAGAGGGGAGGTGAAGCGATGGTGCCCTTTACGTGGATTGAACACGTGGCCTCTCCCTTACCAAGGGAGTGCTCTACCACTGAGCTAAAAGGGCGGTACTGGTTTTTCTGTGGCGATTGTTTCCGCCACAAAAAATTTAATGAGACCGGATCATAGTGCCAAAAGCCTGTTCGGTCAAGACTTCGAGCAGCAATGAGTGTTCGATACGGCCATCGATGATGTGAACCGTGTTCACGCCCGATTTGGCAGCGTCCAGGGCTGATGAAATCTTGGGCAGCATGCCGCCCGAGATCGTGCCGTCGGCGAACATCTCGTCGATCTCGCGCGCCGACAGGTCGGTGACGAGGTTGCCCGATTTATCTTGCACACCGGCGATGTTGGTCATCATGATCAGCTTTTCAGCCTTCAGGATTTCGGCGATCTTGCCGGCGACGACGTCGGCATTGATGTTGTAGGCCTGGCCGTCCTGGCCAAAGCCGATCGGTGAAATGATCGGAATGAACGCATCGTCCTGGAGCGCCTTGACGACGGCCGGGTTGATGGCGTCGATCTCGCCAACGAAGCCGATGTCGAGGAACTCGCCTGGTTTTTCCTTGTCGGGCATCGCCATGCGGCGCGCGCGAATCAGGCCGCCATCCTTGCCGGTCAGGCCCACGGCCTGGCCACCATAGTGGTTGATCAGCATGACGATGTCCTGCTGGACTTCGCCGCCCAGCACCCACTCCACCACTTCCATGGTTTCTTCGTCGGTGATGCGCATGCCCTGCACGAACGTGCCTTGCTTGCCGATTTTCTTCAGCGCGTTGTCGATCTGCGGACCGCCGCCGTGCACCACGACCGGGTTCATGCCCACCAGCTTGAGCAGGATGACATCGCGTGCGAAGCCGTGCTTCAGGCGCTCGTCGGTCATGGCGTTGCCACCGTATTTGATGACGATGGTCTTGCCGTGGAAATTACGGATGTACGGAAGCGCTTCGGCCAGGATCTGCGCCTTGATCGCCGGGGAGACGCCCGCGAGGTCGTTTGGTTGGTCGTCGGTAGTCAGGCTGGTCACTTGAGCGTTCATGGAGAGTCCGAAATAATTGTCGCGAGATTTTACAGCCAAATGCCGTAAAAACAGCGTAAACCTTGTGGGGAGTGGGCGGCGTTTCGTTGTATTTTATAGCAGTACCCACCACTCTACTCCTGCCATGCCATTCCCGCCGTTCGCCATCCATCGTCAAGGCTGTTGAGACCATGAGTCATTGCACGCGCTGCGGCGCCCCGTTCAGCTGCGCCATGGCCGATGGCGACAGCGCGCCGTGCTGGTGTACGGCATTGCCACCGGCGGTGGCGGTGCCGCAGGAAGCGGTCGGCTGCTGGTGTCCGGCCTGTCTGCGCGACCACATTGCCGCGCAGGCTCAGCCCCCAGCTGCCGCACCGCCCTGACGGCTCAGCGCTGGGTACGGAAGAAGCGCATCATTTCGCGGCTGGCGTCAGGCCCCTTGCCGTCGGTATAGCTGCCGTGCGCCTGGCCACCCGACCACGCGTGGCCGGCGCCATGCACCAGCCAGTGTTCTGCCTGCACGGTGCCATCGGTGGCCGGATACAGCGTGCGCGTGTAGGCATGGCCGTCCGGCACGTTGCCCGGTTCGGTCGTGCCCGGCTGCGGCACATGGCGTGCGCCTTGCGCCACCACTTCTTCACCATTGGCCGGGTGCACTGTCGTATCGCGGTCGCCATGGAACACGATGACCGGCAACGGCTGGTTCTCGAGCTGGCTGCGCCGGAAGTCGCCCTTCATCGCCGCCAGGGCCGACGACAGATCGTTGGCCGACGCAAATGGCAAGCCGGAATGCACGCCGACGGCGGCGTACAGGTCGGGATACAGCGTGCCCATGATGGTGGCCATTGCGCCGCCGGCGGACAGGCCAGCCACATACACCTGACTCGCATCGACGCTGTAGGTGTCCATGATCGCCTGCGTCATGCCGGCGATGAGCGACGGCTCGCCTTCATCGCGGCGCTGATCGACGGCGTTGAACCAGTTCCAGCAGCGCGACGGGTTGGCGCTTTTACTTTGCGCCGGATACAGCACCAGGCAGCCGACCTCTTCGGCCAGCACGTTCATTCCGGTGCCGGCGGCGAAGTCATCCGGGTCCTGCGTGCAGCCATGCAGCATCACCACCAGCGGCGCGGGGCCGTCCGTGTAGCTGGCCGGGATGTAGAGCTTGTAGTCACGCGTGCCGGCGGCGTTCGTGTGGCTGCCGGCGATGAAGGTGCCAGTCAGCGGCGCGCTGGCCGTTGCTGCGGGCGCGGCAGCAGGCGTGGCGGCAGCAGCAGGGGCTGGCGCAGATTGCGGCGCGGATTCCGACGCGGATTCCGGTAGCGTCACCGTCAGCGTGAAGTCACGCATCTGTTGTCGGGCGACCCGGTGCAACGCGTTGACGTTGCTCATCGCTTGCCGTACTGCTGCGCCTGGGGTCACCGGACCCGAGCGCCAGAGCGTTCGGGTAGCGCTGCGCATTTGCGCGAGCATGAGTCGGTTGAGTTTCATGGCATTCCTTTTTTGTGCACTGCACCAATTTCAGGCCATGAGCTTACACGAACCTTGCCAGCGTTGCCGAACGGCCCTTATATATGCTGCTGCGTTAGATACGGAACATTGATCTATGTGATCACATCAAGCGCCAACGCATGCTCAACCGCAGGTTTCCACGTACTCCACAGCCGGTTTAAGGCCTGCGCGCATGCGCTGCAGCTTGCCTTTGCTCGCTTCGAAGATCAGCGCCTTGTCCTTGCCCTGTGCGAGCGTCAGGTACTGGCCGTTCTCGTCGTATTTGTGTGGCCCGACCTGCAACGCCGGGCGATGGCGTTGCGCCTCCTTCACCGACATGCGCGCCGTGATGCCGGCGCTGTTGCGCACGATCCGGTTAACGTCCGCGCGCGTGATCACGCCGTTTTCGACCATGAAGCGCACGTCGGGATACCGTTTGAATGCCACCATCGAACAGGCCGGGTCGGCCGGGCGGGGCGCGGCGCGCTGGCCCAGTTGGCGCTCGACGACGCTCAGCCGCTGGCCGAATCCGATCTTGCCGTAGCCGTCGGGAGAGAGTATCTGGCCAAAGGCAGTCGTGGACACGCCGAACAGGCCAGCCAGCAAAACAGAGCGTAATTTCATGGGCACCTCGTGCAAAGTGGCGTTGCCCCAGTATAGTAAAAGACAGGCAACACGCGGCGCTGGACTGCCAGCCGCGCGATAATGCCACTTTATTTTCCACCACTGCGAACGATGGCTCCCGAACTGCAAACCCCCGTACCGTCGCCCTGCATCAATATCTGCCAGATGGTCCCCGAGACGGGCCTGTGCCAGGGCTGCCTGCGCACCATCGATGAAATCGTCGCCTGGGGCACGGCCACCGATGACGCCAAACGCGCGATCTGGGCCGAGATCCGGCGCCGCGAGGGCGAGATCGACTGGCAGTAACGGTCGTTTAGAGGCAGGAATCTAGCACGGTCGTACTTTTTTCAGGGCTATAATCAGGCCCATCCTCCACCCACCACCGAGAGCTTCCATGACGATGCCCGCCGCGCTGCAAAACCTGTCCCTTCCTGTCATCGCTTCGCCGATGTTCATTGCCAGCGGGCCCGCGCTGGTGGCAGCCCAGTGCAAGGCCGGCATCGTCGGCTCGTTCCCGGCACTCAATGCCCGGCCGGCCGAGATGCTCGACGTCTGGCTGACCGACCTGCAGCGCGAACTGGCCGACTACGCCGCGGCCAATCCGGGCAAGAAGGTCGGCCCGATCGCCGTCAACCAGATCGTCCACCAGTCGAACGACCGCCTGGCGCATGACGTCGAAGTCTGCGTCAAGCACCAGATACCGATCATCATTTCGTCACTGCGCGCGCCGCCGCGCGAGATGATGGACGCCGTGCATTCGTACGGCGGCATCGTGCTGCACGATATCGTCTCGATCCGCCACGCCGAGAAAGCGCTGGAAGCGGGCGTCGATGGCCTGATCCTGGTGGCCGCTGGCGCTGGTGGTCATGCAGGCGCGCTGTCGCCGTTCGCGCTGGTGGGCGAAATCCGCAAGATGTTCAAGGGGCCGATCGCGCTGTCCGGCTCGATTGCCACGGGCGACGCAATCCTGGCCGCGCAGGCAATGGGCGCCGACTTTGCCTACATCGGTTCGCGCTGGCTGGCGACGAAAGAATCGAACGTCAGCGACGACTACCGCGATGCGATCGTCGAATCGACGGCCGCCGACGTCGTCTACACGAACCTGTTTACGGGCGTGCACGGCAACTACCTGAAAAAATCGATCGTCGCGGCCGGGCTGGACCCGGACAACCTGCCAGAATCGGACAAGAGCAAGATGAGCTTTGGTTCGGGCAGCGCCAAGGCCTGGCGCGATATCTGGGGCGCAGGGCAGGGCGTCGGCCTGATGGACGACGTGCCGACGGTGGCCGACATGGTCGCGCGCTTGACCGCCGAATACATGGCGGCGCGCGCGCGCCTCGCGCTCTGAAGACATGGTGGTTCGCGACCACCTCGCTCCGTAAATATATGGTGGTTCGCGACCACCTCATGCGTAGGGTGGACGGGTTCCCCGTCCACGCGTTCAAACCAGGTTGGCGCAGAGGTTTGTCGTAGCGAAGGGAAGCCGTTGGTTGAACGCGTGGAAGGCATAGCCTTCCACCCTACAACACCAACACCGGCACTAACACCGGCGTCGTCCGCCTCAGGCTGCCGGCGCCTCAGGCTGCTTCAAATCCTCGGGCCGGATCGTCCACAGGCCCGGCAGGTTGCGCCAGTAGCCATACACGTCCATTCCGAAGCCGACAACGAACTTGTTCGGCAGGCTCAATCCGACCAGGTCGGCCGTGATCGGCTTGGCGCGGCCCAGGTCCTTGTCGGCAAACACCACGACCATCACTTCGGCCGCGCCCATGTCCAGCAGGCGCTGCTTGACGTGGGCCAGCGTCTCGCCTTCATCGAGGATGTCGTCGACCAGCAAAATCGTGCGGCCCGCCACGTTCTGGCGCGGGATCACTTTCCACACCAGTTCGCCGCCACGGTCATCGTCGCCGTAGCGGCTGACGTGGATGTAGTCGAAGTCGAGCGGGAAGGCCAGTTGCGGCAGCAGGGTGCCGGTGAACACGACCGCGCCACCCATCACGCCCAGTACGAGCGGGAACTCGGTGGCGCCCGGCGCGGCAAAGCGCGCATTGAGCTGGTCGGCGACGCTGGTGACAGCGGCCTGGACTTCAGTGGGCGTGACGATCTGCGTGGCGTTCGCCAACAGCGCGCGGGCGCGCTCATGATGAAAATCGAGCATGGGTCTCTATGTCTGGTGGATGCCGCGCCATTATGCGTGATCCCCGGGCTGGAGGGTGTTCCGGTTGGGGTGCCCCGCGTATGTCGGCGGCGCCAAATGGGGCGTATCATACGCAGCTTGGAAAACAAATCGACGCCTCCGCCCATGTCCGACGCCACCGAACAAGCCCGCACTTCCACTGACTCTTCCGCCGACTCGCAGGCCCTCCGCGCCGACCGGCTCGCGCAACTGCGCGCAGCCATGGCGCGCCACGGCATCGACGCCGTCATCGTGCCGTCGAGCGACCCGCACCTGTCGGAATACCTGCCCGGTCACTGGAAGGGCCGCGAATGGCTGTCCGGCTTCACGGGCTCGGTCGGCACCTTCATCGCCACCGCGAAATTTGCCGGCGTCTGGACCGATGGCCGCTACTTCACGCAGGCCGAAACCGAACTGGCCGGCACCGACATCGCGCTGATGAAGATCCCGGGCGTGGCCAGCCAGCTGCACGTCGACTGGCTCGCCGCCAACCTGGCCGCCGGCCAGACTGCCGCCGTCGATGCGCGCGTGCTGGGCCTGGCCGGCGCACGCCTGCTGGCCGACGCGCTGCAGGCCAAAGGTGTCGTGCTGCGCACCGATCTCGACCTGCTGGACGATGTCTGGCAAGAGCGCCCGGCGCTGCCGGCCGACGCCGTGTTCGAGCACCTGCCGCCGTTTGCCACCGCCACCCGCGCCGACAAGCTGCAGGCCACGCGCGCGGCGATGGAAGCGCATGGCGCCGGTTTCCATTTTGTCTCGACGCTCGACGACATCGCCTACCTGTTCAACCTGCGCGGCGCCGACGTCAGCTTCAATCCCGTGTTCCTGGCCCACGCGTTGATCGGCCGTGGCGACGCCACGCTGTTCGTCGGCGACGGCAAGGTGCCGGCTGACGTACGTGCGCGCCTGGAAGCGGACGACGTGCACCTGGCGCCGTACGAAAACGCCGTGCATGCGCTCGAAGCGCTGCCCGAAGGCGCGACGCTGCTGCTCGATCCGCGCCGCGTCACGGCCGGCATGCGCGCGAGCGTCGCCAGCGGCGTGAACGTGGTCGAGGCGATCAACCCCACCACGTTCGCCAAGTCGCGCAAGCTCGATAGCGAGGCCGTCAACGTGCGCGCCACGATGGAACAGGATGGCGCGGCGCTGTGCGAATTCTTTGCCGCGCTCGAGCCGCTGCTGGCGGACGCAAACCGCAGTGCAATCAACGAAGTCGACATCGACACGCGCATCACCGCCGCCCGCGCGCGCCGCCCGAACTTCGTCAGCGCGAGTTTCTCGACCATCGCGGGCTTCAACAGCAATGGCGCGATCATGCATTACCGCGCTGAAGCGGCAACCTGCGCCACGATCGAAGGCGACGGCCTGCTGCTGATCGACTCGGGCGGCCAGTACCTGGGCGGCACCACCGACATCACACGTGTGATCCCGGTCGGCACGCCAAGCGCCGACCAACGGCGCGACTACACGCTGGTGCTGAAAGGGCTGATCGCGCTGTCGAGCGCCCACTTCCCGCGCGGCACCCGCGCACCGCTGCTCGACGCGATCGCACGCGCCCCGATCTGGGCTGCCGGCATCGACTACGGCCATGGCACCGGCCACGGCGTCGGCTACTTCCTGAACGTGCACGAAGGCCCGCAGACGATTTCGCCGGCCGTGCCGCCGGACCCGCATACCGCGATGGAGCCGGGCATGATCACGTCGATCGAGCCGGGCATCTATCGCCCGGGCCGCTGGGGCATCCGCATCGAAAACCTGGTGCTCAATGTCGCCGCGAACAAGACCGAATTCGGCGAATACCTGGCCTTCGAGACGCTCACCCTGTGCCCGATCGACACCCGCTGCCTCGATCGTTCGCTGCTGCGGCCTGACGAAATCGTCTGGCTCAACGACTACCACGCCACCGTGCGTGCGCGCCTGACGCCCCACGTCGAAGGCGCCGCGTTCGAGTGGCTCATGCTGCGCACGGAGGCAATCTGACATGGCAAGTTCCCGTTCCACACGCGCCAGCAGCGCGGTCGACCGTCTCAAGCAGCGCACCGGTAATCCGCTGTATTCAATGGCGCGCACCGGCGATGGCCACTTCTATCTGTCCGAAGCGCCCGGCAGCCCGCCGCTGTGCGCACCGATGGAGCTCGACGACTTCGTCACCTTCGTCAAGGGCCTGGGGCCGCAGGAGCAGCCGCGCATGAGCAAGAACGACATCGCGTTCGAAAAGCAGCTGGTGCGCAAGAAGCCGCCGGCCTGAGCGCGCCCGCTCACTGACACGCTGACACGCGCATGACGGAACGCGACCTGCTCTCGGCCTACTGGTCCGGCCGGGAATTGTTCACCAATGGCCTGATCCTGCTGCACCTGCTCGGCGCCCTGGTGCTCGGGCTCCTGGTCGGCTACGAGCGCGCCTACCATGGGCGCGCGGCCGGCATGCGCACCTATGGCCTCGTGTGCATGGCGTCGGCGGCGCTGACGATCCTCGCGGGCTACCCCGAGATCTGGTACGGCGGCCATGCGGGCATGGTCGCCGTCGATCCGACCCGGATCATCCAGGGCGTGGTGACCGGCATCGGCTTTCTCGGCGCCGGCGTCATCATGCGCGAAGGCTTCAATATCAGCGGGCTGACGACGGCGGCATCGATCTGGACCTCGTCGGTCATCGGCATCCTGGTCGGCATCGGCTTTTATCTGGCCGCGATGGGGCTGGCCTTTCTGGCGTCGATGATCATGATTTACCTGAACCGCCTGGAGACGCTGCTGCCGTCGCGCCACGCGGTGGCGGTGCGGATGCGCTTTCGGCCCGAGTTTCTGCCGCGCGAAGCGGCGATCCGCGAACTGGCGCTGTCGCGCGGCTATGAAATCGCCGGCAGTTCGCTCACCATCAGCAGCGACGATGGCCGCCAGGAGTGGCGCTTCGTCGCGCTGGCGCTGTCGCGCAAGACCGGCGCGCCGTTGTCGGAACTGGCGCGCGAACTGGGCGCCACCGAGGGCGTCGAAGCGTTCCAGCTGTCGCACGCACGCAACTAATCAATATCTGCTGCATCACCATAACAATACCAACGGGGTTTATTCATGGACGCACAAGAAGTTCTCGATTTCTGGTTCCTGCCAGCTTCCCATCCTGACCATGGCAAGGCGCGCGCCGAGTGGTACCGCAAGGATCCCGCGTTCGACGCCGTGATCCGCGAACGCTTCGGCACAACGATCACGCACGCGATCGCGGGCGGCCTGCGCGAGTGGGACGAGCAGGGCGCGCGCGGCGTGCTGGCGCGCATCCTGGTGCTCGACCAGTTCACGCGCAATGTGTATCGCGGCGCGCCGGAATCGTTTGCCGGCGATGTGCTGGCATTGAGCGCGGCGCGCCAGATGGTCGACGCCGGCGAGCACATGGCGCTGGCACCCATCGAGCGCCAGTTCGTCTACATGCCGTTCGAGCACGCCGAAGACGCCGGCATGCAGCAGCTCGCGGTCGACCAGTTCACCGCGCTGGCCGCCGACCACGAGGGCTTCGACGAAGTGCTCGACTACGCGCACCGCCACCGCGGCGTGATCGCGCGCTTCGGCCGCTTCCCGCACCGCAATCCGATTCTGGGCCGTGCCTCGACGCCCGAAGAACTCGACTACCTGAGCCAGCCCGGCGCCGGTTTCTGACGTGATATCGATGCTGACCCCGACGCTGACCCCGACGCTGAATCTGGTCGGCGCAGGCCATGTCGGCCGCGTGCTGGGGCGCCTGTTCGCCGCCAGCGGCGCGTTCGCGCTGCAGGATGTGCTGACCCGTTCGCCCGCCAGCGCGCAGGCGGCGGTGGCGTTCATCGGCGCTGGCCAAGCCTGCACCGACGCTGCGCAGCTGCGCCCGGCGCAAGTCTGGTTGCTGGCGGTGAGTGACGATCAGATCGAGCCGGTTGCCGCGCAGCTGGCGCAGACGCACGACCTGACCGGCGCGGTGGTGTTCCACTGCAGCGGCGCGAAAACGTCGGCTGCGCTGCAGGCGGCGCGTGCAGGCGGCGCACTGGTGGCCAGCGTGCACCCGATCCGCAGCTTTGCCGACCCGCAGCAGGTGGCGCGCGAATTCGCCGGCACCTTCTGCGGCGTCGAGGGTGACGCGGCGGCGCTGGCGCTGCTGGGCCCCGCATTCGAAACCATCGGCGCGCGCCTCGTGCCGATCGACGGCGCGGCCAAGACGGTCTATCACGCGGCGGCCGTGTTCGCGTCGAACTACCTGACCACGGTGCTCGACGCGGCGCTGCGCGCCTACCAGGCCGCCGGGATTCCCGAAGCGGTGGCGCGCGAACTGGCGCAACCGCTGGCCACCGAGACGCTGGCCAATGTGTTTCGCCTCGGGCCTGCTGCAGCGCTCAGCGGCCCTGTCGCGCGTGGCGACCTTGCTACCGTGGCGCGGCAAGAACAGGCATTGCTGGACTGGGACGACGCCACGGGCCGCCTGTACGGCGCGCTGGTGCCGCCCACGACCGACCTGGCGCGGCGCAAGCATGGTGGCAACTGAGCCGCCAAGACCTTTTCATTCACGCCAATCACAAGGAACACCATGTTATTTACCGCCTGGGCCACGCTCGCCGTTCTCGGTGTCTATTTCTGGACCTGGGGCAATGCTGCACGCGCCCGCATCCAGTTCAAGGTGCCGGCCCCATCGATGGACGGTCCCGAAGGCTTTTTGCGCGCCCACCGTGTTCAGATGAATACGCTAGAAATGCTGCCGCTGGTGCTCGTACCCCTGTGGCTGTGCGCCATGTTCCTGGGTGACAGGTGGGCGACTGCCGGGGGCCTGCTGTGGTGCGTGGGCCGGATTTTGTATGCGCTGGGTTACTACCGCGATCCGGCCAAGCGCGAAATCGGCTTCATCGTGAGCATGCTGGCCAGCGCCGCGTTGATTGGCGCCACAGTTTTCGGCCTGGTGATGCGGTAAACCGGATAAAGCGAAAACTTCGGTCGACAAAGTTCCCATATGGAAATATGCTGGCAGACTGATTAACTGAAAAGCGATCTGCGAACTATCTCGCGGGTCACTAGCGCGCCAGGAGCACCGTGATGCTGTTTTTGAAAAGTACGACCGCCACCAAGGCGCCTGGGATCTACGAAGTGGATGTCGCGGCCAAGCCGCCGGGCAAGACCTTCGGTGTGTTCCTGGCCACCGATCCGGACAATCCGCCACACACCGTGCTTGCCGGCCTGGCCGAGCTGGGTTTCCAGAACGTCCATCAGCAAAATTACATTCACCGCGACAGGGGCAAGGTGCTGGAGCTGCATTTCCAGAAAGATGGCACCGACCTGTTCAAGGGCTGGAAAACGGACGAGTGCAGCGCCAATCTGGCGGCGCTCGATGCCTTGTTTGGCAATGTCGGCATCAAGATCGAGCCACGCGTCATGAGCCTGGCGGAAGCCTACGCATAAGCCATGCGAGAATGACGCCGTGGTGGCCTTCACCATGCCTGGCGTGATTGTCGATGGATTTATTTGCACCGCAAGCGGGCCTGCTCCCGCTGCCGCTCGAAGATGGTGAACTGGGCTGGATGGCCCAGTTGCCACTACCCTGCTCCAATGCCGACGTCTTCGCGCGCCTGTTGGCCGACACCGACTGGCGCGAAGAAACCGTGGTTGTGTACGGCAAGCGGCACCTCCAGCCCCGGCTGAGTGCCTGGTATGGCGACAAAGCCTATGCCTATTCCGGCCTGCGCCTGCAGGCGACGCCATTCACACCATTGCTCACGATGTTGCGCGAGGCCGTCGAAGCTGCGACAGGGCACACCTTCAACAGCGTCCTGCTGAATTATTACCGCAACGAGCGTGACAGCATGGGCATGCACAGCGACGATGAGCCCGAATTGGGCCCGCGACCGGCGATCGCATCACTCAGTTTTGGCGAGGAACGCACCTTTATTCTGAAGCACAAACATAAGAAACAAACGGTCCGGGTTGCGCTGAGCGATGGCAGCCTGCTGCTGATGGCGGGCGACACGCAACAATATTGGTTGCATGGGATCAATAAGATGACAAAATTGTTACAACCCAGAATTAATCTAACTTTCCGGAACATCGTCTAAGTTCACGGTAATATCGCTTAAAGGATGGCAAATATTACTTACTAATGGGTCATTTAGTTACACTTTCTTACAGTTCTTACGGAATCGCGACGGACTTGATCTTTCGACAGTGTTATCTTGACCCTATCGCGATTCATTGTGAATCACGAACTAGATGAACAAAAAGAGGAATTTAGAGATGAAAAAGCTGATCGTCGCCCTGCTCGCCACCACCGCCGCTGTGTCGGCTGTCCAGGCCCAAGAATTCACCCCGCGCGCCTACGTCGGCGCCGGTGCAGTCGCTACCGACTATGAGTCGCGCGTTCCAGGCGCAACCCGCGCTGACATCGACACCATCAAGGCGTCGGCCAAGCTGTTCGGCGGTTACGAGTTCACCCCGAACTGGGCAGTTGAAGTCGGTCACACCGATTTCCGCAGCGCCGACATCTACTACAGCCTGGGCGCCATCAACGCCAGTGGCCAGGTCGATGGCCGTTCGACCTACGTCGCAGCAAAATTCAGCTCGCCGCTGACCGAAAAGCTGGTCGGTTACGCCAAGCTGGGCGTGTCGCATGACGTGAACGAACTGTCGGCGATCAATTCGTCGCTGAGCCGTCGCGACAGCGACAACAACGCCTACGGCGCCCTGGGTGTGCAGTACAACATCAACCAGGACGTGGCTGTGATCGCTGAATACGAGCGTTTCGGCGGCACCCGTGACTTCGGCGTGCGTCCAAACGCACTGACCATCGGTGCGAAATACTCGTTCTAAGCAGAACGTAGTTTGAAAAAAAAGGCCCTTCGGGGCCTTTTTTCATGGGTGCTGGTAGCTCAACTTGAACCCGCCAATAAAAAGCCCGCCGATTGGCGGGCTTTTTGCGTTTGTATCGTCAGCGCTGCGATCAGGTCGTGAGCGGCTTGTAGCGAATCCGCTTCGGCTTGGCGCCTTCTTCACCCAGGCGCTTCTTCTTGTCGGCTTCGTATTCCTGATAGTTACCGTCAAAGAAGGTCACTTGGGAATCACCCTCGAACGCCAGGATGTGGGTCGCGATGCGATCCAGGAACCAGCGATCGTGGGAAATGACCATCACGCTACCAGCGAACTCGAGCAGGGCGTCTTCCAGCGCGCGCAGGGTTTCAACGTCCAGATCGTTTGACGGTTCATCGAGCAGCAGCACGTTGCCGCCTTGCAGCAGCGTCTTGGCCAGGTGCAGGCGACCGCGCTCACCACCGGACAGGTTGCCAACGATCTTTTGCTGGTCCGAGCCCTTGAAGTTGAAACGGCCCAGGTACGCACGTGACGGCATTTCGAAGCGGCCGACGCTGAGCATGTCGGCGCCGCCCGAGACGTCCTCGAACACGGTCTTGGCATTGGCCAGTTCGTCGCGGTGCTGGTCGACGATCGACACGCGCGCGGTCTGGCCGATCTTGACTTCACCGCTGTCCGGCTGCTCTTTGCCGGTGATCATCTTGAACAGTGTCGACTTACCGGCGCCGTTCGGGCCGATGATGCCGACGATCGCGCCTGGCGGCACGGTGAACGACAGGTTGTCGATCAGGAGGCGGTCGCCAAAGGCTTTCGAAACGTTCTTGAATTCGATGACTTCATTGCCCAGGCGCTCGGCCACGGGAATGAAGATCTCCTGCGTCTCGTTGCGCTGCTGGTATTCGTACTCGGACAGTTCGTTGAAGCGCGCGAGGCGGGCTTTCGACTTGGCCTGGCGTGCCTTTGGATTCTGGCGCGACCATTCGAGTTCTTTCGCCAGGGCTTTCTGACGGGCCGACTCGGTCGATTCTTCCTGCTTCAGGCGCGCCTGCTTCTGGTCCAGCCACGACGAGTAATTGCCCTTCCATGGAATGCCGCTGCCGCGGTCCAGTTCCAGGATCCATTCAGCAGCATTATCGAGGAAGTAGCGATCGTGGGTGATACCGACCACAGTGCCCGGGAAGCGCAGCAGGAATTGCTCGAGCCACTCGACCGATTCCGCGTCCAGATGGTTGGTCGGTTCGTCGAGCAGCAGCATGTCGGGCTTCGAGAGCAGCAGCTTGCACAGCGCCACGCGGCGCTTTTCACCACCCGACAGCACAGCGATCCTGGCATCCCACGGCGGCAGGCGCAGCGCGTCGGCGGCCATTTCCAGCTGCAGGTTCAGGTTGCCGCCATCGGACGACGAGATGATCGCTTCCAGGCGTTCCTGCTCCTTGGCCAGCGCATCGAAATCGGCGTCCTCTTCGGCGTAGGCCGCGTACACCGCTTCGAGCTTGGCTTGCGCTTCGAACGCTTCGCCCAGGCCCGATTCCACCTCCTGGCGGACGGTTTTTTCGGGGTCGAGCTGCGGTTCCTGCGGCAGGTAGCCGATGTTCAGGCCCGGCATCGGACGGGCTTCGCCCTGGATGTCGGTGTCGATGCCGGCCATGATTTTCAGCAGGGTCGATTTGCCCGAGCCGTTCAGGCCCAGCACGCCGATTTTGGCGCCCGGGAAGAAGGACAGGGAAATGTCCTTCAGAATCTGGCGTTTCGGTGGGACGATTTTGCCCACGCGGTTCATGGTATAGACGTAATTGGCCATGCTTGTACTCTGGTGTTGTTCGAGGTGCACAGGATACGACAGAACCCGCAGCCGACACAGTCTTTCTTGGCGAATCTGCCCCGCATGCGCCCCAGATACGCCCCTTCAAGCCTTGGCGACAACGGGCTGCCGGCGCAGCAATCCTTCCCCGGCAAACAGCGCCAGCGCGCTCCAGATCAGCACGAAGCCGACGAGGCGATCGGCCGAGAACGCTTCCTTGAACAACCATACCCCGAGCAAAAATTGCAGCGTCGGCGACAGGTATTGCAGCAGGCCCAGGATCGACAGCGGGATCTTGCGCGCACCGGTGGCAAACAGCAGCAGCGGGATCGCCGTGAGCGGGCCGGCCATGATCAACAGCCAGCGCGTGGTGTCCGACGCCGTGTTGATGAACACGTTCTGGCCGTGCACCGTCAGCCAGATCACGTAGCCGGCCGCCAGTGGAAACAGCACGATGGTCTCGAACGACAATCCCTCGAGCGGACCGAGCGCAGCCGTCTTGCGCAGCAAGCCATAGCCACCGAACGACAGCGCCAGGAACAGCGCGATCCACGGTACCGTGCCGGCTTGCCAGGTCAGCCAGGCCACGCCCAGCGCGGCCACGCCGATGGCAGCCCACTGCAGCGGGCGCATGCGTTCCTTCAGGATCAGGTAACCCAGCACGATATTGACCAGCGGATTGATGAAATAGCCGAGGCTCGCCTCGATCACATGGTGGTTCATCACCGACCAGATATACACGAGCCAATTGGCACTGAGCAGCAGGGCGGACAGCACGAAACTGAAGAACACGCGCGGTTGGCGCACGACCTGCAGCCATTTCCAGTCGCGCCGCAGCAACAGCAGCACCAGCAGGAAGGCAAGTGACCACAGCATGCGGTGCGCCAGGATCTGCAGCGGCGGCACCTCGCCCAGGGCGTGGAAATAAATGGGGAACAGGCCCCAGCAGAAGAAGGCCAGGGCCGCGTAAATGATGCCGGAACGCATGGGGAGGGGAGGCGAGGTTGCAGGGCCGACATTATCACTGAATACCTGGCACGCTGCTGGCGCGCCACCGGTTTTACACAGGTGTATGATGCACAACCGATTCTTCTTGCAATTCCAACCACTTCATTTTTTGGTGCGCCGCACCAATACAACAGCGATGGTGACTCTTGACCTCAGATAACAAGAAAAGCAGCCTGGCGGCCCTTACCCTGGCAGCGGTCGGGATCGTCTATGGCGACATTGGCACGAGCCCCCTGTACACGCTGCGTGCGGTGTTCGACGAAGACCACGGCCTGCCGCTCAATACGCCGAATATCCTCGGCATCATTTCGCTGATTTTCTGGGCACTGACGCTGATTGTCTCGCTCAAGTACGTGATCCTGGTGCTGCGCGCGCACAATCGCGGCGAGGGCGGCATCATGGCCCTGATGGCGCTGGCCACCAGTTCGATACCGCGTACGTCCAAGTGGAGTTTCCCGCTGCTGGCCATTGGCGTCATCGGCGCCACGATGTTCTATGGCGACAGCGTGATCACGCCGGCGATCTCGGTGCTGGGCGCCATCGAAGGGATCGAGGTGGCCGCGCCCGGCATGTCGCAATACGTCGTGCCGCTGGCGGTGGTGGTGCTGGTGGCCCTGTACAGCGTGCAGCGTCATGGCACGGCCGGCATCGGCCGCTTCTTCGGCCCGGTGATGGCGGTCTGGTTCCTGGTGCTGGCCGCAATGGGCATCGTCAATATCATCGAAGCACCGGTGATTTTGAATGCGCTCAATCCGTGGCATGCACTGCGCTTCATGCTGGAAAATAAAATGCTGGCATTTATTGCGCTGGGCGCGGTGGTGCTGGCCATCACCGGCGCCGAGGCACTGTATGCCGACATGGGCCACTTCGGCGCCAAGCCGATCCGCTGGGCCTGGTTCCTGATCGCGTATCCGGCGCTGACCCTGAACTACCTGGGCCAGGGCGGCCTGTTGATCATGCAGCCGGCCGCGGTGGAAAACCCGTTCTATTACCAGCTCGGCGCGTGGAGCGTGATTCCGCTGGTGATCCTGTCGACGATGGCTGCCGTGATCGCTTCGCAGGCAACGATCTCGGGCACCTATTCGATGACCAAGCAAGCCATTGCGCTGGGGCTGTTGCCGCGCATGCGCATCATGCACACGTCGGAAAGCGAGATCGGCCAGATCTATATTCCGGCCGTCAACTGGCTGCAACTGGTGGTCGTGCTGATCGCCGTGATCGGCTTTGGTTCATCCGACGAACTGGCCGGCGCCTACGGCATCGCGGTAACCGCCACCATGATGGCCACGACGATCCTGACGTTCTTCGTCACGCGCTACCGCTGGCACTTGCCGCTGTGGATGTGCTTGATGGCGACCGGCTTCTTCCTGACGATCGACATCATGCTGTTCGCCGCCACTACGACCAAACTGTTCCACGGCGGCTGGTTCCCGCTGCTGATGGGCGCCGTGCTGCTGACCCTGATGCTGACCTGGAAACGGGGCCGCGAGCTGGTGTTCGCGAACCTGCAGAAGCACGCGATCCCGCTGGAAGCGTTCATGGAGTCGCTGTTCGTGGCCCCGCCGACGCGCGTGCCCGGCACGGCCATCTTCCTGCGCGGCGAGAGCGATGGCGTGCCGCACGCGATGCTGCACAACCTGTCGCACAACAAGGTGCTGCACGAGCGCGTCGTGTTCCTCACCGTGCACATGCGCGAAGAGCCGTGGGTGCCGGCGGACGAACAGATCGTCATCAATGACCTGGGCCACAATTGCTACCAGCTCAACATCCATTACGGCTTCAAGGACGAGGCCGATATTCCGGACATCCTGCAGCGCAGCGCCGCACTGGGTCTGGAATTCGAAATGATGGAAACGTCGTTCTTCATCGCGCGCCAGACCGTGATCTCGGCCCCGGGCGGCGGCATGGCGCCATGGCGCGAGCACCTGTACGTGGCGATGTCGCGCAACGCCCGCAGCGCGGCCGACTACTATCAGATCCGGACCAACCGCGTGATCGAGCTGGGCACGCAAATTGAAATTTGATAGACGGAAATTTGCTTAACTACAATTTTCAGACAAAGTCGGGACAGTTTCATGTGGCTGATTCGATAAGGTACGAGGTTTCGTAATACCCGGTTCCTCGTACCTACTTCGTGTAATTTTTCAGTCAAGGATGTCCCATGATGAAGCTCCCCCTGATCGCCGCCTTTGCCGCCATGCTCGCCCTGAGCGCCTGCGGCGGTGGCAGCGATGATTCGCCCGCCCAGCCGGCCGTGAGCAGCCCTGCTGCCCTGACCAAGACTGACAACGTCGTTGGCACCGGCGCCGAAGCCGTCGCCGGCAAGCGCGCCACCGTTGCCTATACGCTGTGGTTGTACAGCGCGACCGCGAGCGACTTCAAGGGCACGCGCCAGGAAGCCAGCGAATTTGCGTTCACCGTGGGCAGCCGCGATACGATCACCGGCTTCGACCAGGGCGTAACGGGCATGAAGGTCGGCGGCAAGCGCACGCTCCTGATCCCGGCGGCACTGGCCTACGGCGCGGCCGGCCGCGGACCGATCCCGTCGAATGCGGGCCTGGTGTTTGAAGTGACGCTGAACAAGGTCGAGTAAGCCACGCAGGTTGAACGCGTGGACGGCAAACCCGTCCACCCTACCTGGTTTGTTGGCTGGCCGTGCCCTGGTCATCGTCTGTGTGGCATCCACACCAGCGGCGGCGCGCACGGCTGATCCGACGCACGGGTCAGCGTTTGTCCATCGGCGATGCTCGGGACTTTGCCGCCACGAGCCCGCCATGCCGCCTTTCCTGCCGATCCTCGGCGCGTTACCATTCCTTGTTCTGCCCTCATCTGGCGCCGCCATGCCCGCACCGGCCCTGGTGGCGTCTGCCTGCTTGGTTGCCACCACCAAGCCCATGGGACACCACGAACCACCCGCCTGGCTGCTGCTGGCCGGCGCGGTCATCCTGCTTGGCGCCGGCCGGGTGGCGGCATCCTGACACGTATAAAAGCACCTAGCGCAGCATGTCGATGTGCATGATCCCGTCTTCGTCGTACGGCGCCGACACCGTCTGGAAGCCGAAGCTCGCATAGAAGCGCTCCAGGTATTGCTGGGCGCCGATACGGATGCGGTGGCCCGGGTGCAGCGCTTCGGCATGGGCGATGCCTTGGTCGAGCAGCGCGCGGCCGGCGCCGCTGCCACGTGCGGCCGGCGTGGTGATGACGCGGCCAATCGACATCTCGTCGTATTTCGCGCCCGGCGCCAGCACGCGCAGGTAGGCGGCCAGCTGGCGCTTGCCCTCCACGTCGCGCCAGCCGAGCAGGTGATGTGCCTCGAGGTCATAGCCGTCGATGTCCGGATACAGGCACGTCTGCTCCAGGATGAAGACGTTCTGGCGCGCGGCCAGCACGTCATACAGGTCGAACGGGGTCAGGTCGGCGAAGCGGGAGAAGTGCCAGTCGATGGTGCTGGGGGAGGTCATGGGCAGATACGGGTCAATGAAAAAATGGGACGGGAGTGTGCTATTCAGCGGCGGTCTCGAAGCCTTCGAGCACGTTGACGGTATGGATGCCCAGCTCCGGACTGATGGCGCCGCCTTCGAAAATGAACACGGTTGGCAAACCCAGGTGCGCGATGCGCTCGCCGATGCGCAGGAAGTCGCCGCCCTGCAGGTTGAAGCGCGGCTCGTTGCCATGGGCGAAGGTGTCGACGCCCAGCGAGACCACGAGCGCCTGCGGACGCGTCATCGCGATCTTCACGCACGCCGTTTCGAGCGCCGCGAACCAGGTGGCGCTGCTGCTGCCCGGTGCGAGCGGCAGGTTCATCGTGTAGCCCGTGCCTGCGCCGCTGCCGGTTTCGTCGGCGTGGCCCAGGTAGAACGGGTACGTGACGCGCGGATCGGCGTGGATCGAGATGAACAGCACATCGCTGCGGCCATAGAAGATGCTCTGGGTGCCGTTGCCGTGGTGGTAATCAAGGTCGAGGATGGCGACGCGCTCGCGCCCGTCGTCCAGCAGATGCTGGGCCGCCAGCGCCGCGTTGTTCAGAAAGCACGAACCACCAAAGAAATCGCTGCCGGCGTGGTGACCGGGCGGGCGCGTCAGCGCAAAGGTGCCGCGCTCGCCGCGTTGCAAGGCGTGGGCGGCATTGACGGCGCAGTCGGCACCCGTCTTGGCCGCGATCCAGGTGCCGGCGGTGAGCGGCGTGCCGCAATCCATCGAGTACAGGCCCAGGCGGGCGCAGAAGTTCTCGGGTTCGATGTCGCTGCGCAGCGTGCGCACCGGCCACACGGCCGGAAAGGCATCCTTGCCGGCGTTGGCTGGATCGAGCGCGAGCCACTCGCTCCAGGCCGTGCGCAAAAAGTGCAGGTAGCGCGGGCTGTGCACGCGCTCGAGCGTCATCAGGGGCACGCCGTGCGGCGTGACGATGGCGCCCAGGCCGCGCCGCTCGCACTCTTTCAACACCATCGCCACACGCTCGGGTTTTTCAGAACACGGCGCCAGCTCGCCGCGCCCGATTGCGGCGCGGCCATCATGCTGGGCATGGTGTTCGTTATAAAACGTGAGCAAGTGGTCCTCGTGCGTTGGTGCAGGTGAGGCAGGTGAGGCGGGCGCTGCTGCCTCAGTTATTGCCGCACAGTGTACTGCTGTTGTACGCCGCGACGAAGGCGTCGAAGTCGCCGGTATCGGTTTGCTCGATGATCATCTGGTCGGCGATCGAGACGGCGGCCATTTCATCGAACAGCATTTCTTCGGCCGGCATCAACGGGCTGTCGCGGAACGACGCTGCGTGCAGCGTGCTTTGCTGCACGCCGAATGCCGCGGCCGAGCCGAGCGCGCGGATCTCGTCCAGTACGCGCGCCGACGGCGTCAGCGCCGGATCTTCGATCTTGGCTTTCTGACGGCCCAGTGAGGCGGTGTGCACGTCGCCTTCGTTGTGCCCGTCGTCCAGCAATGCCGCCACGGGCCGGATGCGCTCGATCAGCTCGAGCGCCCAGGTCGCAAGCGGTACTTCCAGGCCATCGCGCGTGAGCGTCAGGCCGGGCCGGCGGCCTTCCTTGACCGTGCGCGCGAAATTGCGGGCGTGCATGGCGCTGTCATGGTCGCTGATCATAGGGCTTTCTTCGAGGGCGCAGAACAGCAGGAACGCGTCCAGGAAGCGGCCTGTTTCGAGCGAGATGCCGACCGGCTCGTACGGATCGACGTCCATGCAGCGCACCTCGATGTACTGCACGCCGCGGTTGCACAGGGCCTGCACCGGACGCTCGCCGGTGCGGATCACGCGCTTGGGGCGAATCGTCGAGTAGTACTCGTTCTCGATCTGCAGCACATTGGTCGACAGCTGGATCCACTCGCCGTCTTTCTTGGTGCCCAGTTCCTGGTACGGCGGATAGGGGCGATTGACCGCGTCCATCAGGCTGGTGACGTAGCTTTCCAGGCTGTTTTCGTGCGGGCGCAGGCCCGACTGCGCATCGTTCTGGTAACCGAGGTCGCTCATGCGCAGGCTGGTCGCGTACGGCAGGTACAGCGTGTCATCGGACAGCGTTTCGAGCGCGTGCGGGCGGCCGCGCAGGAAGCTCGTGGTCAGCGCCGGCGTGGCGCCGAACAGGTACATCAGCAGCCACGAATAGCGGCGGAAGTTGCGCACCATCGCGATATAGCTCTCGGACTGGAAATCGCGCAGCGCATGACGGCGTTCTTCGACGATGCCTTCGTCCTGGGCAAACACCTGCCACAGCTTTTCCGGCAGCGAGTAATTGTAGTGAATGCCTGCGATGCACTGCATCGCCTTGCCATAGCGCAGCGCCAGGCCGCGCCGGTACACGTGCTTCAGTTGGCCGATATTCGAGGTGCCGTAGTAGGCGATCTCGATCTCTTCTTCGGGCGGCAGTTCGCCCGGCATCGACATGCCCCACAGCATGTCGTCGCCCAGCTTGGTGTAGGCATGGCGGTGGATCGCATCGAGACGGTGCAGCGCCAGCGAGATATCGTGCTCGACCGGGGTGATGAATTCCATCAGTGCTTCGGCGTAGTCGGTGGTGATGCTGGGGTGCGTCAGTGCCGAACCGAGGGCAGGCGGATGCGGGGTGCGCGCGAGCTGGCCGGCAGCGTCCACGCGCAGCGTTTCGCGCTCGATGCCGCGCAGGCCCTGGCCCAGCAAGGCGCGGTGTTCGTCGTCGCCCAGCAGGGCCAGACGGCGGTTGAATTGGTTCGACACGGTGTTTCCTTTCTTATACTGCCTGTTTCGGCTGGTGCAGAGATTAACCGAAAATCGGACTCCACGTTCGAGCGCTCATCATTCGCGCCAGGGCGGCGCCCGGTACGACGGCGCGGCGGGTGGTGGCGCCGGTCTGGCAGGCGGTACGAAATCGGGCGCCGGGCCGGGTTCGAGACCGGGCGGGACTTCGCCGTCGAACGTGAAGTCGAATTCGAACACCGGTTCAAGCACCGGGACAACCGATTCGAATTCGGCATTGAACGCGTCGTCCGGCGCAGTTTCCAGCGTGGGCGCTGAGACTGGCGTGTCCGGGGCCGCGATCCAGCGCTCGACCTGGCGTTCCAGTTCGTTCAATGGCAGCGCACCGTTGCCCAGCACCGCATCATGAAAACGCCGCGCATCGAACCTGGCGCCCAGCGCCGCGCGCGCCTTGTTGCGCAGCGCCAGGATGCGCAGCTGGCCGATCTTGTAGCTCAGCGCCTGCGCCGGGCGGGCGATATAGCGATCGACCTCCGCCTCGTTGTCCGCCGGCGGATTGGCCGTATTCGCGGTCAGGTAATCGATCGCCTGCTGGCGTGACCAGCCCAGCGTGTGGATACCGGTATCGACCACCAGCCGCGCAGCGCGGAACATCTCTTCGTTCAGGTGCCCGAACAGCGAGAACGGGTCCTTGAACAGGCCCAGCTCCGGACCCAGGCCTTCGGCGTAGGTGGCCCAGCCTTCGCCGAACGCGTCGTACCAGCCGTAACGGCGAAACGCCGGCAGCGCCAGTTCCTGCGCGCGCGCCACCTGCAGGTGGTGGCCGGGCACCGCTTCGTGCAGCGCGATGGTGTCGACCTGCCACATCGGCCGCGCGTCCAGGCGCACATTGTCGACCACCAGCGCGGCGCTGCGCTGCGCGCTGCCGGCTTCGTAATACGCCGCCGGCTGGCCGCTGCTGTTTGCGCCCATCGGCTTGACGACGATGCCGGCCGCCGGCACGCTGCTGACTACGCGGCCCAGGCGCGCCTGGGCCAGCGCCAACGTGCGCCGGTAGCGGTCGAGCAGGGCGTTCGGGTCCGTGAAATACAGGCGCCGGTCGCTCCGCGCGAACACGATGAATTCCGCAAAGCCGCCGCGAAAACCGGTGCGCGGAATCACGGCCTCGATCGCGGCGCGCAGGCGCGCGACTTCCTGCCGGCCCAGCGCATGCACCTGGGCCGGCGTGAGCGCTGTACTGGTGCTGGTGCGTACCAGCTGGGCGTACCAGTCGGCGCCACCCGCTTGCTGGCTTGCGCCGATCGTTGCGCGCGCGCCCGGCAGATAATCCTCGCGCAGGAATGTTTCGAGCGTGCGGAGGCTGGGCGCCACGGTATTGGCCAGCGCAGCCGCGCCGGCGGCGCGCAATGCGTCGCGGCTCTCGGGCGCGATCGATGCGGGGATGCGCTTGAACGGCGCGCCCAGCGGGCCATCCTGCAAGCCTTCGCGCAGCGCGCGCAAGGCATCCGGCACCGGTGCCAGCGCCGCCTTTGGCGTGGTCCAGCCGGCCTGGCGACCGGCGCGCAGCTGCTCGATCAGACCGTCGACGTGGGCCGGCAGTGCCTGCAGGCGCGCCAGATACGTTTGGTAGTCGGCGTCGGTCATGAACGGCATCTGCGCCACGAGGCGCGGCAGTTGCACGTGCAGGCCGTCGTAGGCGGTGAGCGGTTGCGGATCGAACGGCATCAAGGCGGCGCCGGCCAGCATGCGCTCCTTGTCGGCGCTGAACAGGTCGAGCGACAGCTTGTCCTGGCCCGACAGTGCGCTGCGATCGATCGCGCGCGCCGCAGCCAGCATGGCGCGCTCGTGCTCGATCGCCTGCGTGCGCGCAGCCAGCGAGGTGTCGGTCAGATAGGCGTTGTAGCGGTGCTCACCCAGGGCCGTGGCGCGTTCGGGCGCGCGGCGCAGTTGCCACTGCCAGTCGCGCTCGAACAGCTGGGCCGCTTGCGCTGCCGGTGTTTCGGTCGGGGTGGCCGGCTGCACGGCGATGGGAGCAGCGACGAGAGCAGCGACGGGAGGAACAGCAGGCGCGGCCGCGACGGCGCAGACCGGCGGCACCAGCAAAGCAAGTGAGGTAAACAGGATGCGCATGCGCTCTCCGTTGACGGGACTGGTCATTTTAACAAGTCCATCTGCGGGCGGGCGCGCCTTACGCGCCGCGCCGGCCACCGCTGACGCGTTCGATGCCGGCCAGGTCGCGCCAGCTTTGCACGTCGCCGTAGCCGCGCGCCGTCAGCAGTGCGCGCACGGCGCCGGCCTGGTCGTAGCCGTGTTCGAGCAGCAGCCAGCCGCCGGCGTCCAGATGCGCGCCGGCGCCATCGACGATCTGGCGCAGGTCGGACAGGCCGTCGGCATGGTCGGTCAGTGCATCCACCGGTTCGAAGCGCAGATCGCCTTCGCTCAGATGCGCGTCGCCGGCCACGATGTAAGGGGGATTCGAGGCAATTAAATCGAAACGCGCATCGCCCAGCCCTGCAAACCAGTCACTGCGCACGAAGTGCACGCGCGCGCCGTTGGCAGCGGCGTTCATGCGCGCAATGGCGAGCGCGTCGTCGCTGACGTCCAGGGCGGTGACGGCCAGGTCGGGCCGGGTGTGGGCAGCCGCGACCGCAATGGCGCCGCTGCCGGTGCCCATGTCGAGCAGGCGCTGCTGCGGCGCCAGGCGCTCGAGGGCGAGTTCGACCAGCAGTTCGGTGTCGGGCCGGGGGATCAGCACGGCCGGTGTGACCTTGAACGGCAGGCCGAAGAATTCGCGCTCGCCGACGATATAGGCGATCGGTTCGCCAGCCAGGCGGCGTTCGACGAGGCCATTGAGCCGCACTGCTTCTTCAAGGGTCAGCTCGCGCTCGGATTGCGTGATCAGCGCCACGCGCGGCAGGTGCAATGCATGGCACAGGAGGATGCGGTTTTCAAGCGCATCGAGCGGCAGCGCCAGGCGCGCCTGGGCCAGGGTGACGCCAGCCTCGATCATGCGTTGGCGCGGCGCTGGCGCAACAGCACCCAGCCCAGCAGCACGGTGAGGATCACGAACCAGACAGCCGACCATTGCGGAATGGCCAGGCCCAGCACCTTGTCGGTCGCACCTTCGCACAGGCCATCGGCGCGGAACAGCCACGGCAGGTATTCGGCCGTCGGGATCTTGTTGAGCATGGTTTCCATCGGATCGATGCCGCACGAGAAACCGGGGTTGGCGATCACATACAGGTGCTTGCCGACCGTGATCAGGCCGCCGACGGCAGCCAGGAGCGCGACCATGACGCTGCCGCTGATCTTGCCGGTGAAGGCGCCGACGAGCGCGGCCAGGCCGATGCCCAGGAAGAAATACCGCTGGATCACGCACAGCGGGCAAGGCCGCATTTCCAGGCTGTGTTGCAGATAGAGGGCAAAGCCGACCAGTGCAAAACTGATGAAGGAGATGATGAACAGGGCCTGGCGGTTGGTAGGTTGCATGATCGGTGGTTTTCTCGGCGTGGTAGCACGGTTGCTGCCATTAACTCGTCAGCGGATGAACGTCGTTCCCGCACAGGCGGGAACCCAAGTATGCATGCCTGGCCACTGCCGTTGTTCCCAGTGGCGGCTCAACCGACTTGGATTCCCGCCTTCGCGGGAACGACGTGCCAGAGCTGACCATGGAATGGCGTGGGCACGGTAGCGGCCATTTTCTCACAAACCTTCTGGCCAGCCGCCAGCCATTTTCAATCAGGCAACTTAACGGGCCTTTAATCGCCCAGCGCCGCCAGTTGCTCGGCCTGGTGCTCCGACGCCAGTGCATTGGTCAGATCGGTCAAGTCGCCATCCATGATGAAGTCGAGCTTGTACAGCGTCAGGTTGATGCGGTGGTCGGTCAGCCGACCCTGCGGGAAGTTATAAGTGCGGATGCGTTCGCTGCGGTCGCCCGAACCGATCAGGCTCTTGCGCGTGGCCGCTTCCTTCGATTGCTGCTCGCGCAGTTGGGCGTCCTTCAGGCGCGCGGCCAGCACCTTCATGGCCTGCGCCTTGTTCTTGTGCTGGCTGCGGTCATCCTGGCATTCCACCACCAGACCGGTCGGCAGGTGGGTGATGCGCACGGCCGAATCGGTCTTGTTGATGTGCTGACCGCCGGCGCCCGAGGCGCGGTAGGTGTCGATGCGCAGGTCGGCCGGGTTGATGTCGATGTCTTCGACTTCGTCGGCCTCGGGCATCACCGCCACCGTGCAGGCCGACGTGTGGATGCGGCCCTGCGTCTCGGTGGCCGGCACGCGCTGCACGCGGTGCCCGCCCGACTCGAACTTCAGCTTCGAATAGGCGCCGTTGCCGACGATGCGCACGATCACCTCGCGGTAGCCGCCCAGGTCCGAGGTCGACTCGGACACCATCTCGACCTGCCAGCGATTGCGTTCGGCAAAGCGCGTGTACATGCGGAGCAAATCGCCCGCGAACAGCGCCGATTCGTCGCCACCCGTGCCGGCGCGGATTTCGAGGAAGATATTGCGTTCGTCGTTGGCGTCCTTCGGCAGCAGCATCTTTTGCAGTTCCTGCTCCAGCGCCGCCATGCGCACCTTGGCCGCTTCGATTTCTTCCTGCGCGAACTCCTTCATTTCCGGGTCCTGCAGCATCTCTTGCGCTTCGGCGGTATTGGCCAGCGCGCTTTCGTACTGGCGGTATACGGCCACCAGCGGCGAGAGCTCGGCGTGCTCGCGCGTCATCTTGCGGTAGTTGTCCATATCGGCGGTGACGCCTTCGGTCATCAACAGTTCGTCCAGCTCGACCAGGCGGTTGGCAAGTTGGTCCAGCTTGGAAAGCATGGAAGGTTTCATGGGCGGTATCAGGGATCTAAGGAATCGGGCAGGCCGCGGATTGCGACCGGGTTGCAGCAGGAGGCGCCAGGCACGGCGCGGGCGGGCAGGCCGCCAGAGAACTGGAGCGCTAACGGCGACCGCGGAACAGCTGCGGCAGCAGGCTGGCCAGGCGCGCGCGTTCGTCGCCCTGGGCATGGTGCAGGGCCTGTTGCGGGCCATGCAGGAACTTGGCGGTCAGGCCCCGGGACAGGGCTTCGAGCACGGCATCGGCATCGTCGCCGCGCGCCAGCATGCGACGTGCGCGTTCGAGTTCGGCCAGGCGCAGCACCTCGCTCGACTCGTGCAGGTCGCGGATCACCGGCACCACGGCGCGGTCTCCCACCCAGTGCATGAACGATTCGACGCGCGTTTCGATGATGGCTTCGGCCTGGCGCACGGCGGCCTGGCGGCTTTCCATGCCGGTCTGCACCACCTGCGCCAGGTCGTCGACCGTGTACAGGAACACGTCGTCCAGGCGCGCGACTTCGGGTTCGATATCGCGCGGCACGGCCAGGTCGACCATGAACATCGGGCGATGGCGGCGCGCCTTGACGGCCCGCTCGACCATGCCCAGTCCGATCAGCGGCAGCGTCGAGGCAGTGCACGAAATCACGATGTCAAATTGGTGCAGGCAGTCGGGCAGCTCGGCCAGGCCGATCGCACGCCCGTTGTAGCGGCTGGCGAGCAGCGCGCCGCGCTCCATGCTGCGGTTGGCGATGGTGACCGATTTCGGGTTCTGCGCCGAGAAGTGCGCCGCGCACAGTTCGATCATCTCGCCGGCACCGATGAACAGCACGTGCTGGTCGGCGATGCGGTCGAAGATGCGGTGCGCCAGGCGCACGGCGGCGGCGGCCATCGACACGCTGTGCGCGCCGATCTCGGTACTCGAACGCACTTCCTTGGCCACGGCGAAGGTGCGCTGGAACATCTGGTGCAGATACGTGCCCAGGCCGCCGGCTTCGTCGGCGGTGCGCACGGCATCCTTCATCTGGCCCAGGATCTGCGGCTCGCCCAGCACCATCGAATCGAGCCCCGAGGCGACGCGAAACGCGTGGCGTACGGCGTCGTCCTGCGGCAGCAGGTACAGGTGGGGGCGCAGCTCGGCGTAGTTCAGCGCGTGGTAATGGGCCAGAAATTGCGCCGACGCGTCGAGCGGGTCGGGCAGGCTGGTGGCCGCATACAGTTCGCTGCGGTTGCAGGTCGACAGGATTGCCGCTTCTTCATTGCCCGTAGAACCATTGCGCGCGAACCAGCCGCGCGCCGACTGCACCGCCGTGCCGATCTGATCGGGGGCGAGCGCCAGCTGCTCGCGCAGCGAGACCGGTGCGGTCGTATGGTTCAGGCCAACGGCGAGGAGTTGCATTCTGGGGAGGGTAGAGGGTGAATGACTGCGGTCATTATACCCTCATGGGGAAGCGGCTTCAGAAGCCGGGTCAGGCGCCCAGTTTTTCCAGGCGGTAACCATAGCTGTAGACCGGCACCAGCCGAAAGCCATTCTCGGGGCGCAGATGCAGTTTATTGCGCACCCGTGACACGTGCGTGTCCATCGTGCGCGACGGCACGTCATTCTCGCGGACCCAGACTGACTCGTGGATGTAGGCACGCGACAGCGGCCGACCGATGTTACGGAAGAACAGCAGCGCCAGCGAAAATTCCTTCTGCGTCACGTCGATGACGGAACCATCCTTGAGCAGGCGGCCCGGGCGGGTTTCGAAGGTGTACGGGCCGAACTGCAGCTGTTCGGCACTGTTTTGCGATGGGTAGGCGCGGCGCAGCAGGGCCGACACACGCGAGACCAGTTCGCCGCGGCGCAGCGGCTTGATCAGGTAATCGTCGGCGCCAGCGTTGACGCCGGCAATGATGTCGTCTTCTGCGTTGTTGCCGACCAAGAACATCGCCGGCGCCTGTGACGCCAGCTTTTCCTTGGCGCGGCGCAGCACTTCGGCGCCATCCATATCCGGAACGTTCCAGTCCATCACGAGCATGTCGGCGCTATCCTTGCGCAGTTGCGCGAGCAGATCGCGGGCGCTGTCAAACGATTGGCAGTTGTGGCCGGCAGCACTGAGGACCTGGCAAATCAGGTCGGCTTGCGGGCGGTCTTGCTCCAGAACAGCGATCTTCATGATGGGACAATGTGAAAGTTTGCACTGTAGGAAGACTCCTACAAAGTTAAAAACGAATATAGCAGACTTTGACAAAATAGTGCTAAAGGTAAATATCGTTTTTTCGCTTCTTGTTGCAACTGTTGTGTTAAAGGGACCACGTACAGCGTCATGTCATGGGGGTACACTGGATTTCAGATGAAATTTGAATAACGAAAAGGGTGAGATTATGTTGTTTCGACGCAAAGATGTGACTGTTCCTGAAGACCGCGTGCCCGTCAGTGGCCCGGAAGTCGAGGCCACGCGCCTGCGTTGTCTGGCGTTGGTCAAGAAGCGCGCCGCGATGTCGGCAGCGGTGGCGGCCGTGCCAATTCCCGGCCTGGATCTTTTGGCCGATATTACCGGTTTTGCGTCCCTGGTCGATGAAGTCAACGCCGAGTTTGGCCTGACGCAGAAGCAGATCGAGCGCCTGAATCCGCGTCTGCGCATCATTGCCTATAAAGCTGCGGCGTCGGTCGGTGGCATGTTGGTCGGCAAGCTGGTCACGCGTGGCGTGGTGCTGCGCCTGTTCCAGCGCGTGGCAGGCCGGATGGCCGTCAAGTCGAGCGCGAAGATGGTGCCGATCGCCGGCCAGATCGCGTCGGCCGCCATCGGCTACACGCTGTTCAAGCGCATGGGTACCCAGCACGTGGAAGCGTGCGTGGCCGTGGCGCGCGAGCTCGAAAACGCCGGGATCGACCACAACGTGGCCGAGGACGACGATGCCGTGGGCGCGACCAGCGGCACGGCGAAGGCGCCATTGTTAGTGATGTGATGCGTTGCGAAATAGCCGTCCGTTGTAGGGTGGGCGGCTATGCCGCCCACGCGTTCAACTTGATGTGATTGTGTGGTGCATCAGGGTTCGTTGAACGCGTGGACGGGGAACCCGTCCACCCTACGCACGAAAAACAACCGCCCAAAACAAAGCCCGCTCAGAGCGGGCTTTGTCGGTCACGGGTGCGCACGTTCAATTATCCGGCAGCACCACGTTCACATCCAGCACTTCCAGGTTGCCCTGGCGGTCGAGCGACACCTTGATGTCGTCCGGATTGACCTTGACGTATTTCGAGATCACCGCGATCAGCTCCTGGTGCAGGGCCGGCAGGAAGTCCGGACCGGCACGGTTGGTGCGTTCGCGCGCGATGATGATCTGCAGGCGTTCCTTGGCAGCTGTCGCGCTCTTCTTTTTTTCGGGGAAGAGAAAGGATAGCAGTGCCATCTCACTTGGCTCCGAAGATACGCTGGAACAACCCTGGCTTTTCGTAGCTGGTAAAGCGCAGCGGGCGTTCTTCGCCCAGGAAGCGCGCGACCACGTCTTCATAGGCTTCGGCCACGTCGGTTCCCTTGAAGTGAATCGCCGGGTTACCCTGGTTCGATGCGTGCAGCACCGATTCGGATTCAGGGATGATGCCGATCAGCGGGATGCGCAGGATTTCCTGGACGTCCTGGTACGACAGCATTTCGTCGGCGTCGACGCGCTTTGGCGAATAGCGGGTGATGAGCAGGTGTTCCTTGACTGGCTCCGAGCCGCTCTGGGCGCGGCGCGATTTGGCCTGCAGGATGCCCAGGATGCGGTCCGAGTCGCGCACCGACGAGACTTCGGGATTCGTCACGACAATGGCTTCGTCGGCAAAGGTCAGCGCCATCAGCGCGCCGTGCTCGATGCCGGCCGGCGAATCGCAGATGATGAATTCGAATTCCATCTTGACGAGGTCGTTGATCACGCGCTCGACGCCTTCTTCGGACAGGGCGTCCTTGTCGCGCGTCTGCGAGGCCGGCAGGATGAACAGGTTGTCGCAGTGCTTGTCCTTGATCAGCGCCTGGTTCAGGGTCGCTTCGCCATTGACGACGTTGATCAGGTCATACACCACACGGCGCTCGCAACCCATGATCAGGTCGAGGTTGCGCAGGCCGACGTCGAAGTCGATGACGGCGGTCTTGTGGCCACGCATGGCCAGCCCGGAAGCGAAGCTGGCGCTCGAGGTCGTCTTGCCAACACCGCCCTTGCCGGACGTCACAACAATAATTCGTGCCACAAATAAGTCCTTTACAGTATCTGTTCAATTCGAACGGTCAGGCGCGCGATGGCGCCGCGAGCGACTGGATGTCGATCCGGTCGCCGACGAGCCGGATCTGCGTCGGCTGACGCGCCAGGTCGGTCGGGAAGCCTTCGTCGAACGTGCGGTAGACGCCGGCGATCGAGACCAGTTCGGGCTGCATCGACAGCGCGAAGATCCGCGCGTCGGCATTGCCCGAGGCGCCGGCCAGCGCGCGGCCATTGAGCGGCGCGTACACATGGATGCTGCCATCGGCGATCAGTTCGGCGCCATTGTTGACCACGGCGGTCACGATCAGGTCGGTGCCGCGTGCATAGATGCGCTGGCCGGCACGTACCGGCGTGTCGATCACCAGCGGCGCCAGGGCGGGCGCGCCCGGCTGACTGGCAGCCGGGGCCGTGGTCGGTTCTGGCGCGGGCGCAGGCGCGGCTGGCGCCGGGGCTGGCTCGGGTGCGGGCGCGGCTGCTGCGTGCACGACGAGCGGGGGCGGCGTGGCGTGGCCGCCGGCGTGTACGCCGCCCGAGCCATCGTCCAGCGCCAGGCCCTGGGCCCGGATCGCGTCGATCATCAACGGGCTGGCGCCGCGTACGGCCACAGCGTTGAGGCGGTATTTCTTGAGCAGCGCCACGATGGCGGCCCAGTCGATCGTCCAGGCGCTCGAGGTGAAGGCGCTCACGTCGATCACCGCAAACTCATCCTCGAAAAAGTCCGACACGCCGCCCGTCATCGAGGCCAGTGCGGAATCGATCGCCTCGAGGTCTGCCGAGTGCAGGATCGTCGAAATGGCGACGACCGTGGAAATCTTGATCTCGATGGGAAGCGTGGTCTTGGGCATAAAACAGAGTGGTTGGCATTGCGCTTGTGCATTCTACTGTGAAAATTGTAGAAAAGGACAGAAGCGCACGCATCATTCCTAATGGCAATTGAACATGCATCGAGTTGGAAATTAAGTTCTGTTCTACATCAAACCCTGGCGCTTGCGACCTTGTTTTCGATGAATAAACTGCTAAGATTGCCAGTGCTTAAAGATCAGCATGGGTTCCTCAACCCCCGATCACCGCTGCTATTTTTTATGGCAGTCCAGGCGATCGGGGCTTCACCATTCCCATGCGCATGGGCACCGCACCCGACAAAGCTGCGCCCCGTCCCAGGGAAGTCCTGAATAATGCCGGCCCCAGGCCGGTTGAACGGAGAATGAAATGGAAGACGTCGTCATCGTGGCCGCTGGCCGCACCGCAGTTGGTAAATTCGGCGGCACGCTCGCCAAGATCCCGCCGCCGAACTCGGCGCACAAGTCATCAAGCACCTGCTGGACAAGACCGGCATCGATCCTGCCGCTGTCAGCGAAGTCATCATGGGGCAGGTGCTCACCGCCGGTGTCGGCCAGAACCCGGCGCGCCAGGCCCTGATCAAGGCCGGCCTGCCCGAAATGGTCCCCGGCTACACCATCAACAAGGTCTGCGGCAGCGGCCTCAAGGCCACCCACCTGGCCGCGCAGGCGATCCGCTGCGGCGACGCCGACATCGTCATCGCCGGCGGGCAAGAAAACATGAGCGCCTCGCCGCACGTGCTGTCCGGTTCGCGCGACGGCTTCCGTATGGGCGACGCCAAGCTGGTCGACACCATGATCAACGATGGCCTGTGGGATTCGTTCAACGGGTATCACATGGGCGTGACGGCGGAAAACGTCGCCCGCAAGTACGAGATTTCGCGCGCCGAGCAGGATGAATTTGCGCTGCAGTCGCAGCTCAAGGCCGAGGCCGCCCAGAAAGAAGGCCGCTTCAAGGACGAAATCATTCCGATCGAGATCGTTTCCAAAAAAGGCACCACCGTCTTCGATACCGACGAGTATCCAAAGCAGGGCAGCACGATCGAGGCGCTGGCCAGCCTGCGGCCCGCCTTCAATAAAGAAGGCAGCGTCACCGCCGGCAATGCGTCGGGCCTGAACGACGGCGCCGCCGCCGTGATCATGATGAGCGCATCGAAAGCACGCGAGCTGGGCCTGACCCCGCTGGCGCGCATCAAGGCCTACTCGTCGTCCGGGCTGGACCCGGCGATCATGGGCATGGGCCCGGTGTCGGCCTCGAAGCTGTGCCTCAAAAAAGCCGGCTGGACCCACGAAGACCTCGACCTCATGGAAATCAACGAAGCCTTCGCCGCCCAGGCCGTTGCCGTGAACAAGGAAATGGGCTGGGACACGTCCAAGATCAACGTCAACGGCGGCGCCATCGCGCTGGGCCACCCGATCGGCGCCTCCGGTGCGCGCGTCCTGGTCACGTTGCTGCACGAAATGATCCGCCGTGACGCCAAGAAGGGTCTTGCCAGCCTCTGCATCGGCGGCGGCATGGGCGTGGCACTGGCAATCGAACGCGACTGACGCTTTCAGTATCCAACACGGTGATGTGCGGGGGCGGCCAGGACGGGCGCCGGCGCCGTCGCCGGTTTCGACGTAGCAACCAACAATAAAACTGGAGAAGACAATGGCTAGAGTAGCGTTAGTAACCGGCGGCATGGGCGGCCTGGGCGAAGCGGTGTGCATCAAGCTGGCCGCGCTGGGGTACCAGGTCGTCACCACTTTTTCGCCGGGTAACACGAAGGTCGAGGGCTGGCTCGGCGCCATGCGCGATCAGGGCTTCGATTTCAAGGCCTATGCCTGCGACGTGGCCGATTACGATTCGGCCCAGGAATGCGTGCGCCAGGTGATCGCCGACGTCGGCCCGGTCGATGTGCTGGTCAATAACGCCGGCATCACGCGCGACATGACGTTCAAGAAAATGGACAAGGTCAACTGGGATGCCGTGATCAGGACCAACCTCGACTCCGTCTTCAATATGACCAAACCGGTCTGCGATGGCATGGTCGAGCGCGGCTGGGGCCGGATCATCAATATCTCGTCGGTCAACGGCCAGAAGGGCGCGTTCGGCCAGACCAACTACTCGGCGGCCAAGGCCGGCATGCATGGTTTCACCAAGGCGCTGGCGCTCGAAGTCGCGCGCAAGGGCGTGACCGTCAACACCATTTCGCCAGGCTATATCGGCACCAAGATGGTGATGGACATTCCGAGCGAAGTGCTGGAAACCAAGATCATTCCGCAAATCCCGATGGGCCGCCTGGGCAAGCCTGAAGAAGTCGCCGGCCTGGTCGCGTACCTGTCGTCGGATGAAGCGGCGTTCGTCACGGGTGCGAATATCGCGATCAATGGCGGCCAGCACATGTCTTGATCGTGCCAGATAGCATCGCAAAGCCGTGGCGACACGGCTTTTTTCTTTTGGGGACGACGTGAAGCACGCATTGCCATTGCCGCGCGTGATTGCGCACTGCGACTGGAGTATCCACCCCGGCAAGCGCTGGATGGCGGTGGCGCTGCGCGATGGCACTGGCGCTGGCGCTGGCACCGGCTGGCAGATCGGCCTGCCCGAGCCGGTCGGCGTGACCGCCACGTTCCTCGATCGGCTGGCGGCGCGTTCAAAGGCGTCCGGCCCGGTGCTGGTGGGCGTCGACTTTCCCATTGGCGTGCCGGCGGCGTATGGCGCGGCAACGGGGCTGGCGAATTTTGCCGAGCTGCTGGCCAGCGTTGGCAGCGGTGCCTGGTCGCGCTGGTTCGAGGTTTGCGATGACCGCGCCGACATCGGCATCCACCGGCCGTTCTATCCGGCCCGGCCCGGTGGCCGCCGGCGCGAGCACTTGCTGACGGGCCTGGGCCACGCCGATGCCGCCGACCTGCTGCGCGCGTGCGAGCGCAAGACCGACCAGCGTCCCGCCGCGTGCAGCCTGTTCTGGACACTGGGCGGCAACCAGGTCGGCAAGGCGGCGCTGGCCGGCTGGCGCGAAGTGCTGCAGCCACAGGGCGCGCGCATCGCACTGTGGCCGTTCGACGGCGCGCTGCAGGATTTGCTCGGTGGCGAGCGCACAATCGTGGCCGAGACCTACCCGGGCGACACCTACCACCGGCTGGGCATTGGCCGCCGGCCAGTGTGGAGCAAGCGCAGCCAGGCCGGACGCGCATCCGTTGCGCCCCCATTGCTCGACTGGCTGGCGCAGCGGGGGCATGCGCAGGCGCCGGGCCTCGCGGCCGCGATCCGCGACGGCTTTGGCGCGCACGCCAGCGGCGAAGACCAGTTCGATGCGCTGATCGGCCTGTGCGGCATGCTCGACGTGGTCGAGGGCCACCGCGCCGAAGGCACGCCGCTTGACGCGCAGATGCGGCGCTGGGAAGGCTGGGTGCTCGGCCAGGCGGCGTGACCGTGCCGTCTCCTTCTGCATCTCCATGTCCGTACGTTACAATCGATTTTCCCATTCACTGACCGTCAAAGCCCCCAATGCCAGCTACGCCGCCGTCGCTGTTCCCGCCGCTCCAGCCGCTTCGTAGCGGCATGCTGGTGGTCGACGAACTGCACACGATCTACTGGGAAGAAGTCGGTAACCCGGATGGCATTCCGGTGCTGTTCCTGCACGGCGGCCCGGGCGCCGGGCTGTCGCCGCAGCACCGCCGCTTTTTCGATCCCGCCGCGTACCGCGTGATCCTGTTCGACCAGCGCGGTGCCGGCAAATCCACGCCACTGGGCGAGTGGCGCAACAACACGACGCAACTGCTGATCGACGACATCGAGCGCCTGCGCGCGCTGTTCGGCATCAAGCAATGGCTCGTGTTCGGCGGCTCGTGGGGCTCGACGCTGGCGCTGGCCTACGGGCAGGCGCATCCCGAGCGCTGCCTGGGCTTCGTGCTGCGCGGGATCTTCCTGTGCACGCGCGCCGAAGTGGACTGGTTCATCAACGACATGCGCTGGTTCTATCCCGAGCTGTACGACGAATTCGTCGCGCCGATCCCTTTGGCAGAACGCGATGATTTGCTGGGCGCCTACGCGCGCCGCCTGCTGTGCCACGACCCCGATGTGTTCTGGCCGGCCGCGCGCGCCTGGAGCCGCTTCGAAGGCCGCCGCGTCTTTCTGCTGCCGCAGCCCGAAGAAGCCGCCAGCGATACGCTCGACCTGGGCGTGGGCCGCCTCGAGGCGCACTACATGGTCAACGGCGCGTTCCTGGACGAAGACCAGCTGGTGCGCGATGTCGGGCGCATTGCGCATCTGCCGGCCGTGATCGTACAGGGCCGCTACGACGTGATCTGCCCGCCGCTGTCGGCCTGGCGCCTGCACCAGGCCTGGCCCGGTTCGACGCTGCAGATGATTCCCGACGCCGGCCATGGCGCGCTCGAAACCGGCATCGCGCGCGCACTGGTCACGGCTACCGAACAGTTCAAGCGCCACCGGCGCTTCGAATGAGCGGCGGCTGTTAAACTACGCCAGACACACAACATCAAGACCAACGCGTTCTCATGAATATCCAGATCAGCGATATCGGCCACGTCATCCAGCTGGCCATCGCACCCGTTTTTTTACTCACCGGCGTGGCCACCAAACTGACCGTGCTGACCAACCGGCTGGCCCGCATCATCGACCGCACGCGCGTGCTCGAAGACCGGCTCAAGGTCAGCCCCAACACCGAGTTTTCCAGCGAGCTCGAACTGCTGTACCAGCGCTCGCACCTGATCAACTTCGCGATTGCTTCCAGCACCGCCTGCGGCCTGCTGGTGTGCGTCGTCATCGCGATGCTGTTTGCGGGCGACACCACCGGCATCCCGCTCGACCAGTACATCGCCGCGAGCTTCGTGCTGGCGATGCTGGCCCTGATCAGCAGCTTCGTGTATTTTTTGCGCGAGATTTTCATCTCGTCGCGTTTCATGCGCATGCAGCACCAGCAAATCATGATGCAGCAACCGCCGGCACCGTTGCCATAACGCGGGTGCGGCCAGAAAGAATCCCATGCACGACTACCAACGCCCACCGACCCTGCACCGCTACGCACTGCGCACCGAACTTGAAAATTCGCTGCGCCTTGGCCAGTTCCGCCTCGAGCCCAGCGGCGGCTTCCTGAACCTGTCGTTTTCGACCGCCTGGGACAAGGCCCTGTTCGACATCATCACGCCAAGCGACGCCTGCCTCGTGATCCACAATAGCGAAGAATTCGGCGAGCGCCTGCACCGCGCCGTGCAGCGCATGCTGCCCAACTGGGCCGGCATCGACGGCGCCATCGAATACGGCAGCCGTTCGCCGCTGGGCGCCGCGTTCACCAAGAGCGCGGGCCAGGCGCGCGAGAAAGAATGGCAGTTCGCATGGCGCTCGATGTCGCCGGGCGCGAGCCTGAACCCGATCGTCGTCAAGATTGGCAGCATCGAGAGTTTCGCCGAGCTGCGCGACCGCGACAGCCACCTCGCGTAACACCCGTCAGCCGTGTTTAGACGCACGGCTCGACAAAATCGCGGTGTAATGCCGCGATGACTATCTCTTCTGCCTACGCGCACCTGCTCGCGCCGCTCGACCTGGGTTTCACCACGCTGAAGAACCGCGTGATCATGGGCTCGATGCACACCGGGCTCGAAGACCGCTTCTACAACTACGGCAAGCTCGCCGCGTTCTACCGCGAACGCGCGCGCGGCGGCGTCGGCCTGATCGTTACCGGCGGCATTTCGCCCAATCGCCAGGGCTGGCTGCTGCCATTTGGCGGCACGCTCAATTTTCTTGGCGACGTGCCGAACCACCGGCGCGTCACGCGCGCCGTGCACGAAGAGGGCGGCAAGATCGTGCTGCAGATCCTGCACGCGGGGCGCTACGGCTACCAGCCGTTCGTCGTGTCGGCGTCGAACCTGAAGTCGCCGATCTCGCGCTTCAAGCCCAAGGCGCTTTCTGAAGCGGGCATCGAGTCGACGATTGCCGCCTACGTGCGGTGCGCGCGGCTGGCGCAAAAGGCCGGCTACGACGGCGTGGAAATCATGGGCAGCGAAGGCTACCTGCTCAACCAGTTCCTGTGCGCGCGCGCCAACCGCCGCACGGACGGGTGGGGCGGGCCGATCGAACACCGCATGCGCCTGGCCGTCGAGATCGTGCACCGCATCCGCGCCGCGGTCGGGCCGGACTTCATCCTGATGTACCGCCACTCGGTGCTCGACCTGGTCGACGGCGGCAACACGTGGGACGAGGTGGTGCTAGTGGCGAAAGCCCTGGAGGCTGCCGGCGTGACGATCCTGAATACCGGCTATGGCTGGCACGAGGCGCGCATTCCGACGATTGTCACGTCGGTACCGCGCGCCGCGTTCGCGCAGGTGGCGGGCCGCTTGCGCGCCGCGGTGGGCATTCCGGTAGTGGCCTCGAACCGCATCAATATGCCGCACGAGGCCGAGGCCCTGCTGGCGCGCGGCGACGCCGACCTGGTGTCGATGGCGCGGCCGTTTCTGGCCGATCCTGAATTCGTGAACAAGGCGGCGGGCGGCCGCGCGGACGAGATCAACACCTGCATCGCCTGCAACCAGGCCTGCCTGGACCACACTTTCTCGAACAAGCGCGCCACATGCCTCGTCAATCCGCGCGCCTGCTACGAGACCGAACTGGTGATCCGTCCGACCGCGCAGCCGCGCCGGATCGCGGTGGTGGGCGCCGGCCCGGCCGGGTTGTCGGCCGCGACGGTGGCGGCCGAACGGGGACACCGCGTGACGCTGTTCGATGGGCTGGACCGCATCGGCGGCCAGTTCAATGTCGCGATGCGCGTGCCGGGCAAGGAAGAATTCGCCGAAACGATCCGTTATTTCGGACGCCGTCTCGCTTTGCTCGGCGTCGATGTGCGCCTGAATACGGTCGTTACGCGCGAAGCCTTGCTGGCCGAAGGCTTCGACGACGTCATCGTCGCCACCGGCATCCGCACCCGCAAGCCGGCCATTCCCGGCATCGACCATCCGATGGTGCTCAGTTACCTGGACGTGCTGCGCGATGGCCGCCCGGTTGGCGCACGTGTGGCGATCATCGGCGCCGGTGGCATCGGGTTCGATATGGGCGAATTCCTCGTGCACGACCCGCAGGTGGCGCTGCCCATGACGCCGGCGCACTGGATGGGCGAGTGGGGCGTCGATCCAATGGTGGCCACGGCCGGTGGTTTGACGGCGCCCCTGGCGCCGCATCCGCCGCGTCAGGTCTGGCTGTTGCAGCGCAAGAGCACGCGCCCCGGTGCGGGGCTGGGCAAGACGTCGGGCTGGGTGCACCGCGCAACGCTCGTGCGCAATGGCGTGACGATGCTGGCGGGTGTGCAGTACGACCGCATCGATGACGCGGGCCTGCACATCACCGTCGGTGGGCGGGCGCGCGTGCTGGCGGTGGATAACGTGGTGGTCTGCGCGGGGCAGGAGAGCCTGGCCGAGCTGATGCCGGCCGAGGCAACTGGCAGCAGCAGTAGCAGCAGCAGCAGCGGGCCGGGTTTCCACAAGATCGGCGGCGCCGCGCTGGCGGCGGAGCTCGACGCCAAGCGCGCGATCCGCGAAGGGTTCGAGCTGGCCGCGCGGCTTTGATGGTTCGTGGTGGTGGGCGGCTGACTTGGGTTCCCGCCGACGCGGGAACGACGTGCAACTAGTGGCGGCTAAATCGATACATTTGTCTCTGCACCAGCCTGAAACAACGTCATTCCCGCGCAGGCGGGAACCCAAGTGCTTGCCAGGCACACCACCACGGCTGATTACAGCTTGCGCACGACCACGCAGCCGATCGAGTAGCCGGCGCCGAACGAGCAGATCACGCCATTGGTGCCCGCCGCCAGATCGTCCTGGTACTTGTGGAATGCAATGATCGAACCGGCCGACGACGTGTTGGCGTAGCTGTCCAGGATCACCGGCGCTTCGCCTGGTTCGGCGTCGCGGCCCAGCAGCATGCGCACGATCAGCAGGTTCATGTTCAGGTTCGCCTGGTGCAGCCAGTAGCGCGCGACGTCGTCGGTGCCCAGGCCGGCGGCAGCCAAGGTGTCCTTGATCGTCTCGGCCGCCATCGGGCAGACTTCCTTGAACACCTTGCGGCCCTGCTGGCGGAACAGTTTGTCCGGCAGGCCAACGCCGGCTTCGTCGAAGCGGTTCATGAAGCCGAAGTTGTTGCGGATATTGTTCGAGAAGCTGGTCTTGAGGCGGCTGTCGAGGATTTCCCACTGGTGCGCGCCGGTGGCCGTGGCTTGCGCCTCGATGATGATCGCGGTGCAGGCGTCGCCAAAAATGAAGTGGCTGTCGCGGTCGCGGAAATTCAGGTGGCCGCTGGTAATTTCGGGGTTCAGCACCAGCACTGCGCGGGCGCGCCCGCCGCGCACTGCATCCACGGCGGTGGCGATGCCGAACGTGGCCGACGAACAGGCCACGTTCATGTCGAAGCCGAAGCCGTCGATGCCGAGCGCTTCCTGCACTTCGACGGCCATTGCCGGGTAGGCGCGCTGCATATTGCTGCAGGCGACCAGCACCATGTCGATGTCGTGTGCCTGTTTGCCGGCGCGCTCCAGCGCCTCGCGCGCAGCAGCCACGCACATCTCGGCCTGCAGCGAAATCTGGTCGTCCGGGCGGTCGGCGATACGCGCCGTCATGTGGGCCGGGTCGAGGATGCCACTCTTTTCCATCACGTAACGCGACTGGATGCCGGACGCTTTTTCGATGAAACCGCTGCTCGACGGCTCGAGCGCCGTCACCTCGCCGGCGGCGATGGCAGTCGCGTGTTCGGCGTTGTGCAGGTCGACGTAGGCGTTGAAGGCGGTCACCAGCTCGTCGTTCGAGATGGAATGCGGCGGCGTAAACAGGCCGGTGCCGCTGATGACGACAGGTATCATGTTCGGGAAACTTTCAAGGAAAATAAGGCCGCTTGGCCGCAAGATGCGCCGATTCTACACGCTCGGCGCGAGCGTGGGAATCGGGTAGAAAGCTGGGTAGAAAGCCGGGCGGGAGCCAGGCTGCAGCGCCATACCTTCAGCGCCCCTGGCGCGCCAGCGTCGTGCCGCTGGCGCGGCCAGACAGCACCACCGGCTGGCCCTTCAGGTGGCGCAGTGCCTGGGCCAGCTGGAAGTCGTCGGCGCTGCCGTAATCGAGCGGTTTGCGCTGGCGCGCTGCGTTCAGGAGCCGCATCTGCTCTTCGATATCATCCTCGCGCGTGACGACTTCGGCCCCGCCGCCATTGGTCAGGTGGTGCTGCAGGTCGGCTTCGCGCATGCGCAGGGCGTTCAGGCCATCGCCGTCGGGATATTCATCGACCGGGACATCGGGAGGGATACCGCGCGCCTGGATCGAGCGCCCGGCCGGCGTGTAGTAGCGCGCCGTGGTCAGCTTGACGGCAGCGTTGCCCCCGATCGGGCGGATCGTCTGCACCGAGCCCTTGCCGAAGGTCTGGCTGCCGAGGATGGCGGCGCGCTTGTAGTCCTGCAGTGCGCCGGCGACGATTTCGGAGGCCGACGCTGAACCGGTATTGACCAGCACGACCATTGGCAGCTTCTTGAATGCTGGCGGCAGGCTTGCCAGCGGATCGGCGCCGCTGCGCAGCATGTAGAACTCGGGCCGGCCGTAGAAGCGCTGGCGCGAGTCGGCCAGCTGGCCATTGGTCGAGACGATTTCGGCGTTGTTCGGCAAGAACGCAGCGGCCACGCCGATCGCGCCCTGCAGCAGGCCACCGGGATCGTTGCGCAGGTCGAGCACCAGGCCTTTCAGGTCGGGGTCTTCGCGGTACAGTGCTTGCAGCTTGGCGGCCATGTCGTCCACGGTCGGCTCCTGGAACTGCGCCACGCGCAGCCAGGCGTAACCCGGTTCGACCATTTTTGCCTTGACGCTTTTCTGGACGATCTCGCGCCGCTCGACGGTGATGGTGAGCGGCGCCGGCGCCGACTTGCGCACGACCGTCAGCGTCACGCGCGTGCCCGGTTCGCCGCGCATGCGCTTGATGGCGTCGTCGATCGGCGTGCCCTGGACCGGGTGGCCGTCGATGCGCGTGATCAGGTCGCCTTCCTTGATGCCGGCGTGGTAGGCCGGCGAATCTTCCATCGGGCTGATGATTTCGATATAGCCGTCTTCGCTGACGCTGATCTCGATGCCCAGGCCGACGAAGCGGCCTTCGGTGCCTTCGCGCAGTTCGCGAAATGCGCGCGCGTCGAGGTAGGCCGAGTGCGGATCGAGCGAGGCCACCATGCCGGTGATCGCCTGCGACAGCAGGGCCTTGTCTTCGACCGGCTCGACGTAACTGGTCTTGATGATGCCGACGACGTCGGCCAGTTCGCGCAACTCGGCCACCGGCATGCTCGATTCGAGCGACGGTTTGAAGGAGAGGGCGGAAAACTGCATCGTCAGGCCAACGCCGGCAACGATACCCAGGCCGATCAGGCAGCCATTCTTGAAGGTGGAACCCATGTGATCCATTGTGGCAGCGCGCGCCGGTCGTGGAACCCGCGGCGCTGTGATAGCCCTGAGGTTGCGCAAGCGGAGTATAAACCGGTTCGGGCGCTGTTGTTGGTGGCCCCCATGGTCCTGGCCGTGTCCCGGGATTTGGTTGAAATCACAATATCGATTCAATTGGCCCAAATAGCGATTTGTTACATGCCGTTAGCGAGGGTAAGCAAATGTAAGAGTGGCGCCCGGTGCAACAGTGCCCCCCTATAGTCGTGACTAGTTTTTCTCTCTCTCCACTCTTGAAGTGGTCTTGTCCCGCGGCTTTACTGCCGCGGGATTTTTTTTGGGCGTGTCACCTTGTTGTCACCTTCCAACACATGCATACGCGATATTCACCCGCCTGCGTGTATCGAAAAGTAAAAAAATCACCACGGCCAGCGCCGTTGCAAGTCCACCCGCTAGAATGTTCTTTTGCCGGCACGCAGCAGGCGCGACCGGTCAGACGTTGTTTATCCCTGCGAACACTTAGCAACCAAGGACTTATCCGTGAAGCGACTTCTCCTGAGTACCCTGACCCTGTCCCTGGCGGCAGCCTTCGCCGCACCGGCCATGGCCGCCGACGCCGCGCCTGCGGCCGCTGCAGCGCCGGCCACCGCCACCGCACCGGCCGGCGTCATCTCCGGTATCGACACCCAGTACATCGACAACAGCGTGCGTCCGCAGGACGATTTCTTCACGCACCTGAACGGCAAGTGGCTGAAAGAGACCGAGATCCCGGGTGACCGCTCGAGCTGGGGCACCTTCATGAAGCTGCGCGAAGACACCACACCGCAACTGCTGGCGATCATCGAGACTGCGCAGAAGGACACGGGCGCCAAGGCAGGCACCGAAGCGAAGAAGATCGGCGACCTGTACGCCAGCTTCATGGATGACGCGCGCCGCGAAGCGCTCGGCTACAAGCCGCTGACGGGCGAGCTGTCGCGCATCCGCGCACTCAAGGACAAGAAGGGCATTCCGGCGCTGGCCGCTCACCTGGGCAAGATCGGCGTGGCCAGCCCGTACGGCATCTACGTCGGCCAGGACATGCGCGAGTCGACCCGCCACGCGACCTACCTCAGCCAGAGCGGCCTGGGCATGCCCGACCGCGACTACTACCTGAAGGCAGACGACGCCAAGCTGGCCGAGATCCGCGCCAAGTATCAGGTGCATGTCGAGAAGATGCTGACGCTGGCCGGCGAGAAGAACGCTGCCGCGCAGGCCAAGGCAATCGTCGACTTCGAAACCGATCTGGCCAAGGTCCAGTGGACCAAGGTCGAGAACCGTGACCCGGTCAAGCGCTACAACAAGATGACGGTCGCCGAGCTCGCCAAGCTGGCGCCGGGCTATGACTGGAAAGGCGCGCTGGCCGCCGCCGGTGTGGGCAACAAGATCGACACCATCATCGTCAACCAGCCAAGCTATTTCACGGGCTTCGATGCGCTGCTGGCCAAGACCGACCTGGCCACGCTCAAGTCGTACTTCGAATGGCAGCTGCTGCGCGAATACGCGCCGTATCTGTCGAAGGCGTTCGTCGACGAGAACTTCGCGTTCTACGGCACCGCGCTGACCGGCGTGGCCGAGCAGCGGCCGAGCTGGAAGCGCGGCGTCTCGACCGTCGAAGGCACGCTGGGCGAGGCACTGGGCAAGCTGTACGTGGCCGAGCATTTCCCGGCCGAGCGCAAGGCGCGCATGGAACAGCTGGTGAAGAACCTGATCATCGCCTACGGCCAGTCGATCGACAACCTGGAGTGGATGAGCCCTGCGACCAAGAAGGAAGCGCGCGCCAAGCTGGCCAAGTTCACGCCGAAGATCGGCTATCCGGACAAGTGGCGCGATTACTCGCGCCTGACGATCAAGCGCGATGACCTGGTGGGCAATGCGATGCGTGCATCGACCTTCGCCTACAACTACAACATCGAAAAACTTGGCAAGCCGATCGACCATACCGAGTGGGGCATGACGCCGCAGACGGTCAACGCCTACTACCGCAGCACGATGAACGAAATCGTGTTCCCGGCCGCGATCCTGCAGCCGCCGTTCTTCGACATGCGCGCCGACGACGCGGTCAACTACGGCGCCATCGGCGCCGTGATCGGCCACGAAATCGGCCACGGTTTCGACGACAAGGGCAGCCAGTCCGATGGCGACGGCAATCTGCGCGACTGGTGGACGGCCGAAGACCGCGCCGCCTTCAAGGCCCGCACCGACAAGCTGGTCAAGCAGTTCAACGGCTACGCGCCGCTGCCGGGCTACAACGTGAACGGCGAACTGACGCTGGGCGAGAACATTGGCGACAACGCCGGTCTGTCGATCGGCTACAAGGCCTATAAACTCTCGCTGGCCGGCAAGCCGGCGCCGGTGATCGATGGCTTGACGGGCGACCAGCGCTTCTTCATGGGCTTTGGCCAGGTGTGGCGCTCGAAGATGCGTGAAGCCCAGCAGATCAACCAGGTGAAAACCGATCCGCACTCGCCGGGCCAGTTCCGCGCCAACGGCACCGTGTCGAACATGCCCGAGTTCTACGAGGCGTTCAACGTGAAACCGGGCGACAAGATGTACCTGCCGCCTGAAGACCGCGTCATCATCTGGTAAGGTTCCATGACAAGGGGCCGGCGTCACGAGCGCCGGCCTTTTGCATTGCACTCACAAACTAACAAAGAGAGATAACATGCAACGAAAACTGATCAGTGCAGCAGCGCTGGTGTTGACCACGTCGTTCATCGCGCCAATGGCGCTGGCCCAGGCCACCGCCGCCACGGCGCCGGCCGGTGCATCGTCCGGCATTGCGACGCAATACATCGAGCCGTCCGTGCGCGCGCAGGACGATTTCTTCGAACACCTCAACGGCAAGTGGCTCAAGAGCGTCGAGATCCCGGCCGACAAGTCGACCTGGGGCGCGTTCCACCAGCTGCGCGACGACACGCTGCCGCAACTGCGCGCGATCATCGAGCGCACGGCCGCCGACAAGAACGCCGCCGCCGGCAGCGAAGCGCGCAAGATCGGCGATTTCTACGCCAGCTACATGGACGAAGCGCGCCTCGAGCAACTGGGCGCCACGCCACTCAAGGGCGAGATGAGCAAGATCGCCGCGCTCAAGAGCAAGGCCGAACTGCCGGCGCTGTTTGCCAACCTGAACCGTGCCGGCGTGACCGTGCCGTTCACGTTCTTCATCCACCAGGATGCCAAGGATTCGACCAAGTATGTCGCCGACCTGTACCAGTCAGGCCTGGGCATGCCCGACCGCGACTATTACCTGAAGCAGGACGACGCCAAGCTGGCGGACGTGCGCGCCAAGTACCAGGTGCACATCGAGAAGATGCTGGCGCTGGCTGGCAGCAAGACCGCCGCCGCTGACGCGAAAGCCATCCTCGACCTGGAAACCCGCCTGGCCAAGGTGCAGTGGACCAAGGTCGAGAACCGCGATCCGATCAAGACCTATAACAAGGTCGAGTTCAGCAAGCTGGCCGCGATGGCACCGGGCTACGACTGGAACACGTGGCTGAAAGCCTCGGGCCTGCAGGGCAAGGCAACGTATCTGATCGTCAGCCAGCCGACCTACCTGAAAGGTTTTACCGACGTCCTGAACAGCGTGCCGCTCGCGACCTGGAAAGCGTATCTGCAATTCCAGACCGTCAACAGCTATGCGAACTACCTGTCGAAAGCCTTCGTCGACCAGCGCTTCTCGTTCAACGGCACCACGCTGGCCGGCATTCCTGAACTCGAACCACGCTGGAAACGCGGCGTCTCGACGCTCGAGGGCAGCCTGGGCGATGCGGTGGGCAAGCTGTACGTGAAAGACCATTTCCCGGCCGAGCGCAAGGCGCGCATGGAAGTGCTGGTCAACAACCTGCTGGCGGCCTACAAGGACTCGATCGACACGCTCGACTGGATGAGCCCGGCGACCAAGAAGGAAGCGCAAACCAAGCTGGCCAAGTTCACGCCGAAGATCGGCTACCCGAACAAGTGGAAGGAATACACGGCGCTGACCGTCAAGCGCGATGACCTGGTGGGCAACGTGATGCGTTCGCGCGACGTCGAATACAACCGCGAACTGAACAAACTGGGTAAACCAATCGACCGCGACGAGTGGGGCATGACGCCGCAGACCGTCAACGCCTACTACAACCCGGAACTGAACGAAATCGTGTTCCCGGCCGCGATCCTGCAGCCGCCGTTCTTCGATGCGAAGGCCGACGACGCAGTCAACTACGGCGGCATCGGCGCCGTGATCGGCCACGAAATCAGCCACGGCTTCGACGACCAGGGTTCGCAGTACGACGGCGACGGCAATATGCGCAACTGGTGGACCGAAGAAGACGGCAAGCGTTTCGGCGAAAAGACCAAGGCCCTGATCGCCCAATACGCCGCGTTTAGCCCCCTCAAAGGCTACAACGTGAATGGCGAACTGACGCTCGGCGAAAACATCGGCGACAACTCGGGTCTGGCGATTGCCTACAAGGCCTACAAGATATCGCTCAAGGGCAAAACAGCGCCCGTGATCGATGGCCTGACTGGCGACCAGCGCTTCTATATGGGTTGGGGCCAGGTGTGGCGCACGAAGATGCGCGAACCGGCGCAGATCGCGCAGATCAAGACCGACCCGCACTCGCCGGCGCAATACCGCGCCAATGGCACGCTGAAGAACCAGCCTGGCTTCTACGAGGCGTTCAAGGTCAAGGCCGGCGACAAGATGTACCTGGCACCAAAAGATCGCGTGATCATCTGGTAAGCCTGCAGCGCAAAACACTGCGCGCATAAAACAAGGGCCGCTTTCGCGGCCCTTGTTGTTTCCGTTACCTTGCGATCAGCGCGCCTGGCTCGAATAGCTGCACGACTTGACCGTGCCTTCGATCGGATCGCCGAACACCGCATTGGTGCAGGCGGTGCGGGTCGTGAACGCCTTGGTGGCATAGGCGCCCGGCACGCCGTAGCGCACGTCGCGGGTGCCGGTGAACGAGCAGGTGCCGTTTTCGGCGGCGCATGCGGTCCAGGTCACGGGTGTGGTCGGCGCCGGGGTGGGCGTGCTCGACGTGGTCGCGGAATAGCTGCAGGTCTTGACCGTCCCTTCGATCGGATCACCGAACACGGCGTTCGAGCACTGGGCGCTATTGGTAAACACTTTGACGACCCAGGAATTGCCCGCGCCGTAGCGCACTTCACGCGTGCCGCTGAAACTGCAGGTGGCGTTTTCTGCGGCGCAGGTGGTCCAGGCAGATGGTGCTGGCGTGCTGCCCGAGCCCAACGCCGCGTAGGCGCCGATATCGCGCGCGCTCGCCGCGGTGCGGGTCTCGCCCGACGCCGTATGCTTGTACTGGGCCACTGGCGTCAACGACACGCCGGCTGCTGACACGCCCGGCACCGAACCGGCGTTAATCACCAGCACGTTGGCGATCGGGTGCAGATCGAACAGCAGGCGGTTGATGAAACCAGGCACGAGCGAGCGGAAGTTGGTCCGGTCGATGGCATTGGACTGGTTGGTCGCCGCGCCGAAGCCGCCGAAGATATTGTTTTGCAGCAGAACTGGCGTCGTCACACTACCGCCGACCAGTACGAAGGTGCCGCGCACGCTGTCGTCGTTCAGGAACGTATTGTTCACCACATACAAATCCTGCTTGGGATTGCTTGCGCCTTCATTGCCATAGGCCAGCAAACCAGGGTTGTTGTGGCCGGCCGGCTGGTGGATCACATTGCCGATGACATACGACGTACCGGCATTTGGCAGGTCGATCTCGTAGCTCGGTTTGCCGGTGCTGCTCGAGAAGCGGTTGTAGTTGATCGTGTTGACGCTGGCGCGCGACTTGAGGTTGTGGCCGCCATTGGCATCGTGCGAATAGTTGTAGCGGAACGTCAGGCTGCCGACATGGCCGATATAGACATTGTGGGTGTAACCGTCGCCCCGGCCGTTGGAACCAAACTCGGTGTTTTCGATCACGATACTGCTGTTGTCATTGGCGCCGGTGAGGATGCCGTTCTCGTTATCGTGCAAGTACGACGAGCGCAGCGTGAAGTTGGTGCCTTCGATACGCAGTGCGGCGCCGTTGCGGTCCGGTACTGCCGCGCCGGCCATCTCGACGTTCTCGACCGTGACGTTGTTGCCCTGAATAACCCAGGTGCCTTTGCCTTGCGCGTTCTTTCCTGCTGCATCGATCTTGGGCCGGCCATTCACGCCGCGGATGGTCAGATTGCTGGCGCCGATGGCGCACACGTCACCGCTGTAGGTTTTGCCGCCGTCGATCTGGATGAGATCGCCGGACTGTGCCCGGGCAAAGGCGGCGCAGGGCGCAGCGTAGGTTTTTCCTGGTCCCACTGACAGAGTGGCGGCAGAAGCACCGCCGGCTGCGGCGAGTGCTACGAGGAAAATGGCTGACAAGCGGCACGACGCGGGCAAGGCAGATTTTGAACGGAGGGACATGTGTACTGATCCTGTAAAGATTCCGGATGGAATTTATTTCGACTGGAGGCTGTGCAGGATAAGGTATTTATTTGTCGCGATTTGTAAGCAATTGTTACTTTACTTTTAAATCAATATGACATATATGATAAATATGAGGGTTTAAAAGAAATACAACTAATTGTTCAATTAATACACGATCGGTTGCTTCTGGCAGGATTTCATGCTGGGCTGGAAGTAAAACTGTCAGATAAACAAAAAGCGCCGCATGCGGCGCTTTTTGTTTGCGGATCTTGAGGACGGTTATTTGACCGCAGCCACCATGTAGTCCACGGCAGCCTTGATGTCGGCGTCGGGAAGCGCCGAGCCACCTTTTGGCGGCATGACACCAGCTTTGCCCTGGAATCCCTTGATGGCATGCTCATACAAGACCGAGGAGCCTTGACCGAGACGCGCACTCCACGCCGCCTTGTCCCCCAACTTGGGCGCGCCTGCGATACCAGCGCCATGGCAGGCGAAACATGCGGTGTCGTACGCCTTTTTGCCGGTGTCGGCGCTGGCCACGGCCGGACTAGCAACTGGCGCCGCTGCTGCTGCAGGCGCCGCTGCCGCCACGGCGGCGGGCGCTGCAGCGGCCGGTGCACCCGCCGTTGCCATGGCAGCGTCACCGCCAACCGGCGCGGCGGCGGCGGCGGGTGCCGCAGCAGGTGCAGCAGCAGATGCAGCAGCGGGTGCGGGCGCAACCGGTTCCTTGAAGCTAGCGCCACTCTTGTTGGTCATGAAGACGACGGCGCGCGCCACTTCGAGATCATCCAGATCAGGATTGCCGCCTTTGGCCGGCATGGCGCGGATCCCGTTGATCGCGTGGGTGACCAAGGTATCGTAACCCTGCGCCAGGCGGGCAGCCCAGGCAGCTTTGTCGCCCATCTTGGGGGAGCCGGCCATGCCACTGTCGTGGCAGGCCGCGCAGGTAGCGGTGTACACGGCGCCACCTGCCAGCAGGACACGCGGCGTATTGGCGTCGCGCAGTGTGAAACCTGCATCGGAAACGGGGCGGATACGCGCGGCAATGGCCTCGGCGCTCTGGGCATTGCTGCCTGCGCCAGTGGTCGACGCATTGGTGACGAAGGTGACCAGCAAGATGATGCCAAGGACAACGACTAGAAAAAATCCCGCGACAGCAATCACGAGCTGTTTGGGCGTACGAATGAGGGATTCGTGGTCGTGCTGTGCGTCGCTCATGATTTCCTTAATTCAATTAAAAAAACCGGCCACTGAGGCGCTGCGATCTAGTGGCTTTTTTGCAAGTGCCGTCGAGCATCTTATTATAGTGTAAACCTGTATTGATGCCAGGGTTTTTCGGGCGCTGCCCATGGACGTACTCGACGAAAGACTGTATCCTTCGCTACGCTTGCCAGTGCGGCTGTAGCTCAGTGGATAGAGTATTGGCCTCCGAAGCCAAGGGTCGCTGGTTCGATTCCAGCCAGCCGCACCAATTTGGCATCATGCCATCCCGTTTTCCCGCATCTGGCGTTGCCGTACAACGCTTGCCCCGGTAGTCGTACTTCTTCTTGTCACTCCCATATCAGTTCAGGTTCTGCTGTGTCTTATTGACCACTTCCTGGCTGCAAGTTTCTGCTGTTCATCAATTATTCTGAAATCTATAGCGCACGATTACAACCTTTGCGTGGCTTTATGCATTGTCAGTGCTAAAATCCCTCGACTTTATTGCATGGTGGAACTAATGTTGTCTTTTGATGCAACTGTACTGACGAACCTACAGGGTTCAAACAGGCACATGTTGCAACAAGCTGACGGGGCAGCAGCCTGTCGTTGAGTGGCTAGGTGTTTCCATGCTATATTGAATGTTAAAAATATGTCAAAACAATAACTTAAAAATGATGTTGATCTTGCAAGAAACTTGTTGCGATGTCAGATCATGGAATAATTTCACAGATTGACCTCGTCTCCATGACGCTGCCAGGTCACCGCCTCTATGTCGGTGTCCTGAAAAGCGCATGCGCGTATTTCAACGTGTAACGTTACGTGTGGTTGCCGTTGGTTTGGTTGACAATTAATCGAAGAAGTTAGTAGCTGCCAACACAGGCAACGGTGGTGTAGCGGGTGTACGACGCGTGCATTCGGCATCTCGGCATGCAGTAAGCGTAATCATCAATTCTGGGGAATAACATGTTTCGGATCTCTAACCACTACGTGTCGAAGATCGTTTTCGTCCTGCTGTTCGTGGAAATATTGATCCTGTTGGGCGCCGCCTATGCAGGCGCAGCCATGCGTTTTCTCGACATCGGCGCACCGCTCACATCTGACCAGTTCGATCACTTCCTGGCGTCGGCCGTCGCGTTTGCCGTGGCGGTCAGCTTCAGCATGAGCGCCATGGGCATGTACCAGCTCGATTTCGATGAGGGCTTGCGCCACCCGTTCTTCATGAAGCTGATGCCGGCGTTCCTGATGGGTTTCCTGATCCTGACGCTGGTGTTCTATGTGGCGCCGGACCTGTACTTCGGTCGTGGCATCCTGCTGCTGGGCTTTGGCCTTGCCGCGGCGGGTATTTTTACTGCGCGCATCATCTTCTTCAAGACGTCGGAACTGCGCCTGATGCAGTCGCGCATCCTGTTCCTGGGCAACGGCGCGCTGGCCAAGGAGTGCAGCGATCTGGCCGTCAACAAGAACAGCTACCACCGCTACAAGGTCGTCGGCTTCATTCCAGTGGGCAGCGACGAGATGTGCGTGCCTGCTGCCAACGTGCTCAAGGTGAACGAGGGCGACTCGCTCGTCAAGATGGCGACCCAGTATGGCGCGCAGGAAATCGTGGTATCGGTGCAGAACCGGCGCGGCAGCTTCCCGATCAAGGAACTGCTCGATTGCAAGCTGCAAGGCGTGAAAGTGACCGATGCCGCCACGTTCTTCGAGCGCGAAACCTGCCAGATCCGGGTCGATTCGCTGCAGCCGAGCTGGTTGGTCTTTGGCGGTGGCTTCGACCAGAGTTTCATCCGTATCTTCATGAAGCGCGGCTTTGACCTGATCTGCAGCACGCTGATCATGGCCGTCACGTTCCCGATCATGCTTGGCGCGGCGCTGGCGGTCTGGCTGGAAGACCGCAACCCGGTGTTCTATTCGCAGGAGCGGGTCGGCAAGGATGGCAAGATTTTCCGTGTTCACAAGTTCCGCAGCATGCGCGCCGATGCCGAAAAAGGCGGCACGCCACAGTGGGCGGCCCAGAACGATCCGCGCGTGACGCGTGTCGGCAACTTCATGCGCAAGACCCGCATCGACGAGCTGCCGCAAATCCTGAACGTGTTCAAGGGCGACATGTCGTTCGTGGGCCCACGGCCAGAGCGCGCCTACTTCGTCCAGCAGCTGATCGAAGTGGTTCCATATTACAATGTCCGTCATAGCATCAAGCCAGGCATTACCGGTTGGGCCCAAGTGCGTTATGGCTATGGCTCATCGGCTGAGGACGCGTTGCAGAAATTGCAGTACGATCTGTACTACGTCAAGAACAACAGCCTGTTCCTGGATGTGCTCATCCTGATCAATACGCTCAAGGTCGTACTGTTCCGTAGCGGGCGTTGATCATCCCGGATCGGCTTGCGGTGCGCGCATCGCAGGCCGATGGCTTTAACGTTTCTATCCCGAATTTTTCAATGGTCGTTTTCATGGATGGCATACGTTGACCACCATTGCCGTCTATAGCTATAGCGTCGCCGCCATCGGTTTCTTGTTGCTGATCGGCCTGCTGTTTACCATCTGGCGCGGCCGCACACAGGTTGCCGCGATTGCCATCGCGTGCGGGTTCACCGCGCTCTGGTCCGCCTCCCTGGCCGGGCAGGCTGCCACTGGCCACGAACTCTGGTCGGTCTGGACCGATACCCTCGAAATCCTGCGCAGCGCCGCCTGGTGCATCGTGCTGCTGCTGTTGCTGGGCAACTCGCGCGATCCGGCCAGCCGCTGGCCGTTCAGCCTGCGCACGCCCATCTTCATCGGCGCCGTTTGCTATGGACTCCTGCTGCTGGTGACGGTCTTCGTACGTACCGACCTGATGCTCAATCTGGACGGCGGCCTGCTGCCCAACGTCACGGCGCGTGTGTGCCAGGCGGTGCTGGGCATGCTGCTGGTCGAGCAGGTCTACCGCAACAAGACGATCCAGGAGCGCTGGGCCATCAAGTTCGCCTGCCTGGGCATCGGCGCGATGTTCGCCTACGACTTCTATATGTACAGCCAGGCGATGCTGTTCCACGACATGCACCCGGACACCTGGGCCGCGCGCGGCATCGTCAATGCACTGGCCATGCCGCTGATCGGCACCGCCGTCAAGCGCAGCACGTCGCGCTCGAACGCACTGGTGCTGTCGCGCCGCGTGATGTTCCATTCGACTGCACTGTTCGGTTCGGCGATCTATCTGCTGGCGATGGGGTTCGCCGGCTACTACCTGCGCTACTTCGGTGGCAGCTGGGGCGGCGTGATGCAGGTCGCGTTTCTCTGCGGCGCCTTGCTGCTGCTGACGGGAACCCTGTTTTCGGGCACCTTCCGCGCCTGGCTCAAGGTCTTCATCAGCAAGCATTTCTATAGCTACGGCTACGACTACCGCGAGGAATGGATGCGCTTCACGCGCACCCTGTCGTCCGATAGCACGCATATCGGCGAGCGGGCGATCGAGGCGGTCGGCGCGCTGGTGGAAAGCCCGGGCGGCGTGTTGTGGCAGCGCCGCGACGGCGATGGCGGTCACTATCAGCCGGTGGCGGGGTGGCAAGCCACCAGCACCGCGACCGAGCCGGCCGATTCGAACTTCTGTCACTTCCTGGAATCCACCCAGTGGGTGATCGACCTGCGCGAATACGCGGCGCTGCCCGAAAAATACGGCGACCTGGTCTTGCCGGAATGGCTCATCGCGTTTCCGCGCGGCTGGCTGGTGGTGCCCCTGATCCTGCACGGCAAGCTGTTCGGCTTCGTCGTGCTGCAGGATGCGCGCAGCGCCGTGTCCCTGAACTGGGAAGTGTTCGACCTGCTCGAAATCGCCGGCAGCCAGGCTGCCAGTTACCTGGCGCAGCAGGATGCCGCCAACGAGCTGATGGTGGCGCGCCAGTTCGAGTCGTTCAACCGCATGTCGACCTTTGTCGTGCACGACCTGAAAAACCTGGTGGCCCAGTTGTCGCTGATGAACGCCAACGCCGAAAAGCACCGCGACAATCCCGAGTTCCAGCGCGATATGCTCGATACCGTGACACACTCGGTCGACAAGATGAAAATGATGCTGCAAAAGCTCAGCCGCAACGATGCGCCGGAGCGGCCGTTGCCGCTGCGCGTCGAGAACGTCGTGCGCCAGGCGATTGCGCTCAAGAGTGCGTTCGAGCCGCATCCGGTGCTGGACGTGGTCGATGCGGGCCTCCTGGTGCTGGCCGATGGCGAGCGCCTCGAGCGCGTGCTGGGCCACCTGATCCAGAACGCGATCGAAGCCACGCCGCGCAGCGGCCGTGTCAGCGTCTCGGTTGCCCGCGCGGGCGGGGAGGTCGCCGTGACCGTGGCCGATACCGGCGCCGGCATGAGCGAAGAATTCATCCGCGAGCGGCTGTTCAAGCCATTCGAGTCGACCAAGCCGGCCGGCATGGGCATCGGCGTGTTCGAAAGCCGGGAATACATCCACGAATTGGGCGGGGCGCTGGCATTGACCAGCGTGCCCGCGCAGGGAAGCACATTTACCGTCACGCTGCCGCTGTACCGCGAGGCCAACGAGCGCGCTGCGTGATGAAAGGACAACCGTGAGCCAAAACAAACCGAAACTGCTGATCATCGAAGACGACCCGGGCCTGCAAAAGCAGCTGCGCTGGAGTTTCGATGCCTATGACGTGGTGGTCGCCGATGACCGCGAAAGTGCGCTGGCGCAGATCCGCCGCCATGAGCCGGCCGTGGTCACGATGGACCTGGGCCTGCCGCCCGACCCGGACGGTTCGACCGAAGGCCTGGCCACGCTGCAGCAGATCCTGGCGCTGGCGCCGGAAACGCGCGTGATCGTCCTGACCGGTAACCAGGACCGCGCCAATGCCGTCAAGGCGATTGCCATGGGCGCCTACGATTTCCACCAGAAGCCGCCCGAGCCCGAAGTGCTCAACCTGGTCATCCAGCGCGCATTCTTTTTGCACAATCTGCAGGAAGAAAACCGCCGCATGCAGAACGGCCAGGCCGATTCGCCGATGGCCGGCGTGATCAGCCGCGACCCCGGCATGCTCAAGCTGTGCCGCAGTATCGAGAAGGTCGCCCCGACCTCGGCCTCGGTCATGCTGCTGGGCGAATCGGGCACCGGCAAGGAAGTGCTGGCGCGCGCGGTGCACGCGATCTCGCCGCGCGCCAAGGAGCGCTTCGTGGCGATCAACTGCGCCGCGATTCCCGAAAACCTGCTCGAGAGCGAATTGTTCGGCTACGAAAAAGGCGCCTTCACTGGCGCGGCCAAGCAGACCAAGGGCAAGGTCGAACTGGCCCACGGCGGCACCTTCTTCCTCGATGAAGTGGGCGACCTGCCGATGGCGCTGCAGGCCAAGCTGCTGCGCTTCTTGCAGGAGCGCGTGATCGAACGCATCGGCGGGCATGAAGAAATCGCCGTCGACGTGCGCATCGTCTGCGCCACGCACCAGAAGCTCAAGGAACTGTGCAGCACCGGGCGCTTCCGCGAAGACTTGTATTACCGCCTGTCCGAGATCGTCGTGACGATTCCGCCGCTGCGCAACCGCCAGGGCGATGCGGCCCTGCTGGCGCACCACTTCAAGAACAAGTTCTGCGCCCAGGAGTCGCGCCCGACGCTGCACTTCTCGCCGGACGCAATCGCGGCGATCGAAGGCTATGCGTGGCCGGGCAATGTGCGCGAGATGGAAAACTGCGTCAAGCGCGCCGTGATCATGGCCGATGGCCCAACCATCGTGGCCGACGACCTGGGCCTGCCCGAGGGCGACACGCCGATTGAGGAACCGCTGAACCTGCGCCAAGTGCGCGATGAGGCGGAGCAGGGCGCCATCGTGAAGGCGCTGGCGCGCGCGGACGGCAATATCGTCAAGGCGTCGGAAATGCTGGGCATCAGCCGCCCGACGATGTATGACCTGATGAACCGCCACGGCATCAAGAGCAGCACATGATGCGCAAGGTGGTCGTTGGCGCCCTCGCGCTGCTGGCGGTGGGCGCCATCGGTGCGGCGTACGTGGTCGAACAGGTGGGCGTCACGCCGCGCGCGCTGGCGCCGTATATCGAAAAACGCACCAGCGGCCACAATCCTTTCATCGTCAAGACGGGCCAGGCCAGCGCGGGGCTGCTGCTGCAGCTCGATCGGGGTGAGCCGGCGCTGCCGGCCGCGCTTGCGGTGACGCTGGGCGCGCAACCGGGCGCGGTCGGCGTCGATGCCCGTGGTGGCATCGCGGTCGCCACGCCGGACGCGCTGCGCGCGGCGCTGGCGCAGGCCAACCCGGGCGACACGATCACGCTGCTGCCGGGCGTGTACCGGTTTGGCGGGGCGCCGCTCGACGTCAATCGCCCTGGCCGCGCCGGGCTCCCGATCGTCGTGCGGGCGGCGCAGCCGGGCAGCGCGCAGCTCGAGTTCGACCTGGTCGAAGGTTTTCGCGTCAAGGCGCCGTACTGGCGCTTCGAAAACCTGGCCATCCGCGGCGTGTGCGCCGAAGACCGCTACTGCGAGCATGCATTCCACGTGGTGGGCGCGGCCAGCCATTTCGTCGCGCGCAACAACACGCTCACGGACTTCAATGCCCATATCAAGATCAACGGTGAGCAGGGGCGCTTCCCGGACCACGGCCTGATCGAGCAGAACACGCTGACGGCGACGCGCGTGCGCCAGACCTCCAACCCCGTCACGCCAATCGACCTCGTCGCCGCCAATGGCTGGACCATGCGCGCCAACCTGATCAGCGATTTTCTCAAGGGCGAGGGCGATATGGTCAGCTATGGCGCGTTCGCCAAGGGCGGTGGCAGCGGCAACGTCTTCGAACGCAACCTGGTGTGGTGCGAGCGCACACTACGCGGCCCAGGCCAGCGGGTGGGCCTGTCGCTGGGCGGCGGCGGCACCGGCGCGGCCGTGTGCCGCGACGGGCGCTGCATCACCGAGCAGGAACAGGGCATCGTGCGCGCCAATCTCGTGATGGGCTGTTCGGACGTGGGCATTTATCTCAACAGCGCAGCGCGCAGCAGCGTCGTGGACAATACCTTGCTCGATACGGGCGGGATCGACGTGCGCTATGCAACCAGCAGCGCGCGCCTGGACGGCAATCTGGTCGATGGCCCGATCCGCAGCCGCGACAGCGGCTTGCTGCACCTGGAAGACAACCGCAGCACGGCGCTGTGGCAGATGTTTGCCGGCTACCATCCGGTGCGCAGCCTGTTCGCGGCGCCGGGCAGCGGCGATCTGGCGTGGCGCAGCGGGGCGCCTGAACGCGCATCAAGCGCGCTGGGGGGCATCGATCTGTGTGGTGCGAAGCGTGGCCGCAGCGCCGTCTATGGCGCGTTCGACGATTTCAGCGGCTGCCTGGCGCGCCAGGGCCGCTGAGCCGGGCTTACCAGCTGCCCAGCCAGGTGCCGGTCCAGTGCGCGACCTGATCGCGCCAGACGCGGCGTGAGAACGTGTGGTCGGCCCGGTCGATCCGGTACTGGGTGACGCGCGAGGATTGCAGCAGCTGGCGCCATTTTGGCGTGGCCTCGGCCAGGTCGCAGAATTCGCGGCCGGTCAGGTCGGCGCCGCTGATGATCACCAGCACCCGGCCAGTAAAGGCGTGCAGGCCGGCGTGCATCCGGTCGGGCAGGGCCAGTGTGGTGCGCGGCGCCGTGCCCGGGCCGAATGCGGTGCGCACCAGCTGGAACATCGAGGCCAGCGAGCGCTGGTAATTGAAGCTGCCGCGCAGCACCCGGGCCCAGAAGGCGCGGTCGACCAGGCGGTCACGGTAATAGTGGCGCAGCGTCGTGCGCGCGATGCTGTCGGGCGTGCGGATCCATGGATTGAGCAGCACCACGCCGCTCACGCGCGCGTCCAGCGGCGCGTACATCATGGCGGCCGAGGCGCCATCGCACAGGCCCCACAACACGACCTCGCGCACGCCGGGCACGGCCACCATCAAGGCATCGATCGCTGCCTTGATATCGTCTTCCACGTCCCCGAACGCGCGTTCCACACCTTCGCTGTCGCCCATGCCGCGGTAATCGAAGCGCATGGCGGCGATGCCGTTCATGGCCAGGCTGCGCGCGAGCAGCGTGAACTGGCGGTGGCTGCCGGCGCGGTATTGCGGCCCGCCCACCACCACCAGCACGGCGCGCGTGCCCGGGGTTGCTGGCAGGTGCATCACGCCATACAGGCTGTCGCCCTGGCAGTCGAAGGTCACGACCCGTTCTTCAATGTCCATGACCGTGTTCCTGCAACGCCGTCGAGGTGGCGGCCAGCCAGGCTGGCGAGATCGTGATTTCGGGGGTGGTCCAGAAGGGCGGGCAGTGCACCTGGTGCAGCGTCAGGTCGATCCGGCGCGCCAGCCAGGCGGCACTGGCGCGCGCCGTGCCGGGCGACACGCCGGGCGAGGCGCCCTGACCGGTCATGCCCAGCGCCTCGAACCAGTGCACCGGGCAATCCGGCGTGAAGTCTTCGAGCGCTGGCAGCGCGTCGATGGCGGCGGCCAGTTCGGGCGCCAGATCATAGCCGCTGATTTCGAGCGTCTCGCCTGCCTGCAGCGACGCGCGCAGGGCCGCCGTGCCGGTGTGCCCGGACGCGCCTTCGGCCAGCAGCGCGCCAACGGTGCGCAGGCGTAAAAACTGGGTCAGGTAGGCCGCGCCGCTCAGCACCGGCTGCCACAAAATCAGTGCCTTGACCGGATGCTGCGCGGTGCGCGCATAGTCCAGCGCGAGCAGGGCGCCCAGGCGCAGGCCCCACAGCAGCAGCGGCTGGCCAAGGCGCGCCTCGAGCCACTGCGCGCCGGCAGCCAGGTCATCTTTCCAGATGGCCCAGCGGGCCTCGCCGAAGTCGCCGCTGCTGTCGCCGCAGCCGTACAGGTCGAGTTGCAGCACGCCGTAGCCGAGAGCCGCCATCTCGCGCGCCTGCAGCGCCGCGATCCGGCGTGAACGGTTCATTTCTTCGGCAAACGGTGGCACGTACAGCACCGCACCACGGCAGGGGCCGTGCGGCGGATGAAACAGGCAAAAGCGCTGGCCTGCACCGATCTTTAAAAAGAACGGCTCGGCAGGAGGCGTAACCTGACTGGCTGTCATTCGGCCTGCTTCTGCGCGACAAACGCAGCGAGCGTGCCGAGGGTGGCGAAGGTGCTGGCGCTGATGTCGTCGTCGTCGATGGCGATGCCGAAACGTTCTTCGAGGGCGCCGATCAGGCTGACCACGGCCATCGAATCGAGCTCCGGCAGGCTGCCCAGCAGGGGCGAATCTTCGCTCAGGTGCTGGCCGGACTCACCCAGGGCCAGCACATCAATCAGGATGGTCTTTACTTCTTCGAAGTACATAATCGTCATTCTCGTCTGGAGGAACCTTGATCGAATTATACAGTCGGTAGCAGCCGACCCAGTCTCATCTTGACCGTGGCGGCCATGCGATGCACTTCGTCTAGCAGTTCATGGCGGGTAATGCGCAACATCAGGTACCAGAACAGGGCCAGTGGCGTGAGCATCACCAGGAGGCGCACCAGCGCCGGCCAGTCGGGGATGACCAGATTGAGCAGCGCGCCGGCCGCTGCCGTGCCGGCCGCCACCCAGGCGCTTGGCACCATCGCGCGCAATAGCGGGATCAGGCCCCAGTGGAAGTAGCGCTGCTGCTGCATGATGACGATCGGCGTGGCGGCGAGCGACGCCCAGCACAGCGCCCAGGCAAAGCCGGTCAGGCCGCCGTCGAACAGGGCCACGCCAAAACCGATGCGGGTGGCCAGCGTGACCAGGACCGGGATCGCACTCAGGTACGGGCGGCCGATGGCGACAATGGCCGGGTGGATGTAATTGAAGGTCATGCCGACGGCGGCGGCAATCGTCAGTGGCAGGATCGCTGGCACGCTGGCCAGCCAGGTCGCGCCGTACAGCGCCAGCACGATTTCATGGCCCAGCAGGGCTGTGAGCGCAAGCGCCGGCCAGCCGACGCCGGTCAGCAGCGCCGTCGCCCGGCTCATGGTCGGGATCAGGGATTCGCCACGGTGGTAGGTCTGGGCCAGGTACGACACGGCGCCGTAATTGACAGTCGAGCCGGCGACATAGGTAAAAATGGTCACCGTCGAATTTGCGCGGCTGAGCAGGCCCACTAGACGCGCCGAGCCCAGCTTGCCCAGCAGGATATCGGGAATGGCATTGTTGATCGCCACGGTGCAGCTGGTCAGGAGCGAACCCAGGCCGAAGTGGGCCACGCCGCGCCAGTGCCGGAACGACGGGGTCCATGGCATGTTTTTCGGCCGCAGCGGGATGTACGCGATGGCGCAGGCCAGGATATTGATCAGGTTCGCCCAGGCCAGGCTCATGCTGCCAAAGCCCAGCTTGGCCAGCACCAGGCAGCTGATGCAGAAACTGGACGTGCCCACGGCCATCACGATGGCCTGCTTTTCGGCGGCAAATTCGCGGGTCAGCAACGCATTGGTGACCGTGCCGAATGGAATGAACAGGAAGCCGATGGCCAGCACCTGCATGACCGGCACGATCTCGGGCTCGTTGAACCAGCGCCCGATCCAGCCGCTGGCCAGGAACATGGTGGTGGCGATCAGCCACGAGGTCGTAAACACGACGCCGGTGGCCGAGCGAATCTTGTCTGGTGTAAGTTCCGACTCACGCTGCAAGTAGGTCGATACCCCGAAGTCCCGGAACACGTGGGCCAGGTTCACGAACACCACCGTCATCGAGTAGACGCCGATTTCGCTGGGGCTGAGCATGCGCGCCAGCAGCACGCTGACAATGAATTGCAGAAGCGCTGCGCCGGACGAGGAGAAGAAGTTGATGACCAGCGAACGGCGCAGATTTACCATACAGCGTGTTACCAGGTGACGATCGGACTATGCGGCGACGCCGCGGATCAGGCCAATGGCTTGACGGGACGTCACTTCATACTTGTTATTGAGGAAACGCATCGAACCGATGAAGTGGAAGAATGCCGTGTCGGCGGTCGCCATGTCGGGGGTGGCGTATTTCGGGAACGGCAATGCCCGCGTGCCCGGCATGTTCGATGCGACGTAGTTGGACGTGATCTGTTCGGTGCCCCACTCGGTCCAGCGTTCGCCAAACTTGGCGCCCAGCCGGCGCGAAAAGTCGAGCATCGTCTCGCGCATCGTGTCCGAGCGCGGAAAACCGGAGAACCCGGAGCAGCCGCGGATATAGCGGGCGTTGTCCGGCAGGCCGACCGAGACCATTTCGGTTTCCACGATCCCCTGGATGTGGGCGCCAGGCTTGATCCACGGCAAAGCGTTTTCGCGCGTTGCCTGCAGCGAGCGCACTGGCGTGTCCGGCATTTCACCCAGCACGAAACCAGAGCCGGCGCGGATGGCGTCGAGCACTTCGGGAATGGGCTGCACCGTCAAGGTGTCGGCATCAAGCTGGATCACGTAGTTGTCGCGCACGTATTCCGAGATCGCGAACAGGCGCTCCCAGGTGCCGCCACGCGGGATGTCCGGATGCGTGAATTCATCGGCGCGGCGCAGCTCGATATGCGGCACGTGCTGCTTGAGCACAGCGCGATCGGCCTCGGTGATCGATGGATCGCAGACCACCACGATGCGCTGCGGATTGAGGAAGTGAATGAACGATTTGACGGCAACCAGGTAGACGTGGACGTCGCGCGCTTGCACCATCGACAGCAGCATGAAGGGCAGATCACCCCGGGGAGCAGGCTTGGTTTCCATGATCGTCAGGGCCACCTTCTGGTGCCGGCCCTTGAAATAATCGCGCTTGACTCGCTGGATGACTCTGTTCATCAACGACATGTACACAAACTCCTGATTGACAATAGCTTCAGGCTGAACGCCTGTTTCTTGAGTGTTGGCAGAAACACACCAACCAGTGTATTTCTTGCTAATACGCATGACATTATATGCTGCAACGACCATCACACGCGGTACCCGGTCCAGATTGTTGTGATCGAAAGGTAACGGCAACCAGGCGATCGTTTGCGCTGTCCGGATGCGCACTGGCCGGGCGTTCGGTATATCCGAAGGCCCGGCCAGAAGACTGCTACGAGATGCTTAGCGCGGAACGATGGCCCACTGCGGTGCATCCGGATAGTACGGCGGTGCACTACGGCCAGCCAGCAGCGCCCATGCTTCGGTGGCATTCGGGATGCCTGCGGCCACGGCAACTGCCAGGGCCGGCTGCATGTTCGACGGATAGCCGATCGACGAGTCGGAGTAGCCGGTCATGCGACCCTTCTGCCACTGGAAACCATGGGCCAGCGTCAGGTAGTCAACTTGTGCCTGGCTGTTGCACGCCTGGTCGATGTATTTCAGGCCCTTCGGATGGGTGAACTTGCGGCCATCGTCGTTGTAGTAGTCATTGCCGTCATAGTTAGCCTTGTACAATTTGTCGAAGCTGTCGTAGATCGGGGCGCCCGGCGCATCGCGGAACTTCAGGCCGTAGGCAGCGCCCTGGATCCAGCAATAGCCTGGTGCAGTCATGCGGCCAACCGAGTATTTCGCTTTCCACTGCAGGATCGGCGTCGCCTTGGCAAAGCCCAGTTCGGACAGGTAACCGAAGCTCCAGGTCAGGAAGTCGTCCTGCCATGGCGCCGAGGCGTCGACCTGGAAGGCATTCTCACCCGAGCCGTCGTACACGCCCAGCTTGTTCGGGTTCCCCACGACATAGGTCGCATGGTAGAAGTCCAGGTTGTTCTCGAGCTGCTTGGTGAAGTACGCCTTCAGAGGATGGTCGTCCGGCGTGATGTAAGCACTGTGACCGAGCGTGCGCAGCGACCAGGCCTGACCGCGCAGTTGTTGCCAGCGTACGAGACCCTTGCCGTCGCCGTGATTGCCTGGCGATGTGCCGAGCGGGTTGGACGATGCCCAGAACTGGAGTTCTTCCAGATAGTAATACTCACCCGTGACGAGGTAAGGCAGGTAGGCCAGCGATGGCTGGTGCGCCGTGTCGGCCTCGAATGGCGTATCGCCCAGTGCGCCATTGTTGTTGACGTAACGCGGCACCGGCAAAGGACCGGATTCACGCAGATTCCAGTGCGTCGTGATGTTCTTGTTGGCCTCGTTATCGGTACGCACCGGGTAGCCGGTCTTTTCGTCACGGTAGTGAATCGACCAGCTGCCCGAACCATCGGCCGCGGCCATCATCGCATTGCGTGCCCGCTTGTCCATCGACAGCAGGTACATCGCCGACCAGGTCGGCAGCGGGCCGATGTCGCCCCGGCCACCGGCAGTCGGCATGTAGGCCACGATCGGTCCGATCGTCATTGGACCGGTGTTGTCGGCCGTGATGCGCCCGGCAATGTTGTTCAGTTCATTGTTGGTCGGCACCACCCGGCTGTCGTAGTTCGAGACGGCCTTGGTGGCCATCATGTACGCGCCATTGAGTTTCACGTCCATGACCGGCACGCGCGCCGCGTCCCACCAGCCGGCCTGGTGCCAGCGTGCATGGTGATAATGGGTCAGTGCCGACTTGGCGTACACCGAGCGGCCGCCAACTTCGACATCGACGTCATAGGTCAATTTACCGCCAGGAACGAACGTCTTGGTGTTTTCGACCACGACGTCGACCCGTGCCTGTTTGGCCAGGCCCGAATACCAGCGCACGTCGAACCGCGCCGTCAACAGCGATTGCGTCACGCCGGCCGCGTTTTTCAGCGGCGCGTTCAGATGCCATTCGTTGACGACATTGCCGGACAGCCAGTTGCGTGGTGCGGTGTCCGCGACCAGTGCATCGGCCAGCGAGGCCGTGTATTTCTCGCCATTGAGGGTGATGGTCACCTTGCTGGTCAGGCCCGACTTGGCCAGGCTCTGCACGCTCTCGCTGCTCTTGAGCGACGTGGACGACTTGACCAGTTGCAGGGTCTGCGTCTGGCCGGCAGCCAGCTCCGGCAAGACGCCGGACACGACGACGTGGCGTACCGAACCGTCTGCGTGGGTGGCCTTGATATCCGTTTGCAGGCGCAGCAGGGTGCCGTCTGGCAACTTGGCTGCCAGGCCTTCTTTCACATTCATCTGGCCTTGCATGATGACCTGGCCGAAGGTGAATGGCACTTGCTTCTGCGCCGCGCCAGTGCTCTGGATGCTGAAATCGGTAATCAGCGCGCCGGCAACGATTGGCGTCAAGCCGGACGTCTGGTCGCTTGGCGTGGTTGGCGAGACTGGCGAGCCGGTCGCTGGGGTGGCAGGCTTCGGCGTGAATGCCGTCACCGTCTTGGCCAGGGATGCGGAGTCGCTGCCGATGTCGGCGTCACCGCCGCCGCCGCAGGCGGTCAGCATGACGGTGCACATGGCGGTAAGGAGTCGGGTGCTGGTGCTACGCACGAGCACTTGAGCAGGGTGCAGCGCGAAATTCGTTTCGGCGCTCGCAGCAAATGGAGTCAGAGTGTTCATATAAGAATTCGTGTAGTTGGGCAATTGATTCGCCAAGGAAAGAATTTCTTCTAAGAACTGAACTTTACCCTGATCCATCATTTGTGTCTTCTGATTCTCCCCAACTACGATTTGTTTCCACATGAAAACAACAGTTAATGCAGATAACGCTAAAATTAAATAGCGATGTGTCAAGCGCTTATTCGTTTTAATTGATGAACAGCCATACGAATTAAAAGATGTGCAAGGATTCATCGCTCATGTCCGTTTCAGTCGGGTTTGGTGGCTGGCTCATCCGGCGGCACTGGGAGAACCGGGCTTTGTCAGGTGATCAAACATGCATGCACCGGGGCGTTCCGGCCACATGCGATTGAATAAAATATTTCTAAATGGAAATTATTGATGAACAATTCACGTGCTCGTTTATTCGATATAAAACGATTCCGTTAATGCATTAATGAATTGCACGAATTGCACCGACAGTTAATTAATAGAAACAATGATTTATTGATTGATATTATCCGGCCGTGAATGCAGGGCAGTTTTTTTATGCATCATCGCCCGATATCCGGTCTGACGGTGGGGTGATTTGGCGGGTGCAAACGCGCACTTCAGTGCCGGCTTGCACCGTGCGAATCGTGTGTGTCAGGTTCCGTGTGTGTTAGGATGGCAAGATTCTTTCCGCGGCGCTGACCAGCCGCACTCTAACGCACCGAAGGCGAAGAATTGTCATCCCGCGATACTGCCCGTCCCACTGAAAGCAGCCTTCTGGCGCGCCGCGATGCCCGTTCCGGGTGCCGCGTTTCGGTCATCGTCCCAACGCGCAACCGGCATGCCCTGCTCGAACGGATGCTCATGCGCATGCGCGGCCAGACGTTCGGCGAGTTCGAGGTGATCGTGGTCGACGACGGTTCCGACGCTGCGAGCCGCCAGGCATGTGCCGACAGCCTCGCACGCCTGGATAGCCGCTTCCGGGTCATCGAACTGGGCACCGCTGGCGGGCCCGGCTACGGTCCGTCGATTGCGCGCAATACCGGTATCGATGCGGCGACGGGCGACATCATTACCTTCTGCGACGACGACGACCTGTGGACGGGCGACACCCACCTGGCCGCGATGGTCGACGTGTTCGACAGCCAGCCAGAAGTCGACCTGTACATCGCCAACCAGACCGCCGTCTCGCACCTTGGCACCACCGAGCGCGCCGATTGGCTGCCGGCTCTGGTCGGGATGGTCGCCGGTCGCCCGCGCACCCATGCGCACGGCTACCGGATCGCGCTCGATGAACTGGTGCGTGCCGGTGGCTTTGCCCAACTGAATATCCTGGCGCTGCGCCGTACGACCGCGCAGGCGATCGGCGGCTTCTGGACCCGCACGTCATATGAAGAAGACCGCGATTTCTTCTGGCGCGCAGCCGATGCGGCGCGCGCCGTGTTCTTCAATCCCGACGTGATCGCGCAGCATAACGTGCCCGATCCGGCGCGCCAGAACAACCTCTCGCGCCGCTTTTCCGAGGCTGAACGCTGGCTGCTCTCGGCGCTCGTGTCGCAGCACATCGCGATGAAGGTCGACAGCACGCTCATCCGCGCGCTGTGCCTGTCGTACGAGGGCGATATCCTGCGCCGGCTGTCACGCTACTGGTCGGGCGAAGGCAAGCATGCGCTGGGCTGGCAATATGCCCGCCGTGCGCTGGCCGCGCGCATGTCCCTCAAATGGGCGTTGTATACAGCAGCACTCGGCTGCCGTCAGTTGTTGCGCAAGGGCCAGGCATGAGCACCAAGAACAAGGTCCTCGTCATCGGCGACGACACACGCAGCTTCCTGTCGACCGTGCGTTCGCTCGGGCGCCAAGGACTCGAAGTGCACGTGGCGCCGTTCGACTTCCGGGCCCCGGCGCTGGCGTCACGCTACATCCACGCGACCCATTTCCTGCCGTACTACCTCGATGGTGGCCAGGCCTGGCTGGACGCCGTGCTGGCGCTGCTGCGCGAGCACGGCTTTTCACTGGTCGTGCCGTGCGATGAGCGCGGGCTGTTGCCGCTCTGCCTGCACCGCGACGCGCTGGGCGCCTTCTGCCCACTGGCGATTCCATCGGCCGAGGCACTCGACATCTACTTCGACAAGGTGCGCACGCGCGACCTGGCCCAGTCGGTGGACGTGCCGGTCGCGCCGGGCCGCCTGCTCGCCGCCAACGACACGGCCGACGGCATTGCCGCCGAATTCGGCTTGCCGGTCGTGATCAAGGAACCGATGTCGTACGCGATGCCGGAGCTGTATGTGCGCACCAGCACCCGCATCATCGGTGAGCGCGCCGAACTGGCCGCATGGCTGGCGCGCCACGACCACGGGGCCGGACCGATCCTGCTGGAACAGATGTTCCCCGGCTTTGGCCTGGGCGTGTCCGTGCTGTGCCACGACGGCGCCGTATTGCAGGCGTTCGAGCACCACCGGGCGCATGAAATGAACGGCAGCAGCTATTACCGCAAGAGCGCGCCACTCGACCCGCAACGTCTTGCGGCAGTCGAGCGCATGGTGCGCGCCAGCCGCTACACGGGCCTGGCGATGTTCGAATTCAAGGTCGATCCCGCGACCAACGGCTGGATCCTGATCGAGGTCAATGCGCGCCCCTGGGGCTCGCTGCCGCTGCCGGTGTCGATCGGCGTCGATTTCCCGTACCGCCTGTACCGCCTGCTGGCGCTGGGCGAGCCGACCACGCCGGTGGACTACCCGGCGGGGCGCTATTGCCGCAACCTGATCCTCGACATGTGGCAGGCGAGGGCGGGCGCCGCCCGCCTGGCACGCCGCCCGGTCCGCCTGGCGCTGCATTGCCTGGCCTGGGGCTGGAGCTTCCACCGCGTGCTGATCGGCAGGGAACACCAGGACACCCTGGTGCTCGACGATGCGGGTCCGGGCTGGCAAGAGCTGCGCGAACTCGTCAGCGGTCGCTTCAAGCGGCGCGCCACGGCGCAGTCGGGCCAATCCCTGTCGGCGCGCATGGCGAGCCTGTTTGCCGCCAACCCGAACCGGCCCCTGAACGTGCTGTATGTCTGCCAGGGCAACATCAATCGCAGCAGCTATGCCCACCTCAAGTCAGGCCAGCTGTTTGGCGCCAGCGCGCAGTTCGATTCGGCAGGCATGCTGCCCCGTAACCGGCGTGGCTCGCCCGCCGTGGCCATCGCGGCCGCGGCGCAGCGGGGCGTTGACATGTCGACGCACCGTTCGCGCCACGCCAGCCGCGCCATGCTCGAAGAAGCCGATCTGGTGATCGTCTTCGACCACATCAATCTCGAGAGCATCGCGGCCCGTTATCCCGACCTGGCGCACCGTGTATTTCTTCTTGGTGAAGCCTGCACCGCCGCCGGCAGTGACTGCCAGATCCTCGATCCCGAAGGCAAGGACGCCCGCACGTTCAATGCAACCTACGGCCGCATCGACGAGTGCCTCGTGGCGCTCGCCCAAGCGGCGCCGGCGTCGGCCAACCCAGTACGAGACACCCGTCAATGCTAAGAAAAACCAGCCATCTGCCGGCGCGCCTGGGCGCCGGCGCCCGTCCTGTCCTGGTCGTCGTGATCGACACCGAGGAAGAATTCGACTGGACCAAACCGTTCGACCGCGCCAGCGTCGGCACGAGTTCGATCGCCGGCCAGCCCCTGATGCACGAACGGGTCTACGACCGCCTGGGCATCGTGCCGACCTATGTGATCGACTGGCCGGTGGCCACCACGCCGGCCTCGGTGGCCGTACTGCGCGGCATGATGGAGGCGGGGCGCTGTGAAATCGGCACCCACCTGCATCCCTGGGTCTCGCCACCGCACGACGAAGAAGTCTCGACCTTCCATTCGTATGCCGGCAACCTGCCGCGTCAGCTCGAGTACGACAAGCTGCGCCAGCTGACCGACGCCATTACACGCTCGTTCGGCCGCGCGCCGACGACGTTCAAGGCCGGGCGCTACGGCCTGGGCGCACACACGGCCGAATCGATTGCCGATCTGGGCTACCAGATCGACGCCAGCGTGGTGCCTTACACGGCCTTTACCGACGATGGCGGCCCGGATTTTCGCGCCTACGATGAACACCCGTACACGTTCGAAGCGGGCGGCCGCAGGCTGCTCGAGCTGCCCAACACGGCCGGTTATACGGGCTGGCTGCGCGCGCAGGGCCCGGCGCTGTACGAGCTGGCGCAGCAAGGCTGGGCGCGCAAGCTGCGCATGGGCGGCATCCTGTCGCGCAGCGGCGCGCTCGAGCGCATCCGCCTGAGCCCCGAAGCGGCCAACGGCGCCGAACTGCGGCGCCTGAGCAGCGCGCTGCGCGGCGCCGGCTGCGAAGTGTTTTCGCTGACGTATCACAGCCCGTCGATGGTGCCCGGCCATACGCCGTATGTGCGCACCGACGCCGACCTGCAGCGCTTCATTGCGACCGTGCACGACTACTGCACGTGGTTCCGCGACGAGCTTGGCGGCGAATTCATGAGCATCACAGGACTGGCTGCGCGCCTGCAGTCCTGACCGTTACCCACCACAAGGGCAACGCCAGCCTGCGCTGGCGCTGCCTTGCAACTGCGGCAACGCGCCGCGGGTGCAGCATTTACACCACACTTTCATCTTGTCACGACCGTGACGCCCGCGGCGGCAATTCGATCCTGCTTCGCGTTTATGCAATGGTTTGCCAGCATTAACAAGCAATATCAATTTAACATTTCAATGATCCGGCGCCCGGTTTGATCGTGGTGCTGCACCATTTTTCCCAATCCGCCGATAGACAACGTCTCTTGTATCGCAAGGAACATTGTATCTTTTTGTCAGAGCTTTTATAGCGCCCGACACTGCGCGTGTAAATATTCAGTAGACGCAAAGCGTGGTTGTGACCGTGCAATCATGCAGGTTGAATTGAGTGACATATTTTTTTTGAAAAAGCAACCGGTAATGGTTATTGCCGAAATTGCTTTAATCGCAATATAATAACTAATTAGTTACTGGTGCTTTATTCCTGGTTGTTGCTATTGTCTTGTTTCGGTTGGCCAATGCGGTGTTCGACCGGGGGTGGGCGTTGCAGATTCTCCCCGGCTGTCAGTTCCTTCACATTCTCCCTGCAGAACAATGAAAAACACCCATCGTCTTCCCTATATCGATGCATGGCGCTTCTTTGCGATTTTCCTGGTTATTCTTTCTCACGTTATCGAATATAGCCATCCGATTTATCACCAGGTGCTGCCAGGGCTGATCTGGCGTATTCATCCGATGGGCACGCTGGGTGTGCAGTATCTTCTTTTGCATCAGCGGCTATGTCATTTGCAGGGGCATGGTGAAAGAAGTCAGCGTTCACGGTGCGGTCAGCATGCGCTATTTTTATCTGCGCCGCGTGCTGCGTATCGTCCCGCCGCTGATGCTGTATCTGCTGTTTCTTGCTGTGCTGGCCCAGACTGGCAGCATCGAGATGAGCGTGCCCCAATTTGCCCAGTCTGCGGCATTTCTTTGCAATATCAATTTGCTGGGAAATTGTGGCTGGTATGCAGGCCACACATGGAGCCTGGCTTTCGAAGAACAGTTTTATCTGGTGTTCCCGATGCTCTTCGTTGGTTTGGGAATGGCCCGGAAACGACGCACGATCCTGCCTGTCATCGGTGCGCTGCTTGCCATCGTTTTATCCGCGCAAGTGGCAGCGCAGCCCGAGCTGGCATTATATGTCTCGATTTTTTCTTTCATGCTGTGGGGCTGCGTCTATGCGCTGTATGAAAACAGCCTGGGGCCGTTACTGAAGAAATTACCCTTTGCATTCTGGTGCGCCGGGATCGCGCTGCTGGTCGGTGTATACCTTGTTGCGCTGCCGGCCTGGTTGATGAATGTCGTTTATCCGCTTGTGGCACCCGTCATTATTTGCGGGGTCGTGTTTGGCACGCCGTTGGCACGGCCATCCATTCGCGCGCTATTCGGCAATGCGTTACTCGCCTATCTGGGACAGATTTCGTACACCATTTATCTGTGGCAGCAAGTGGCGACGGCAAACCATGGATTCGAATCGCCACTGGTGGTATTCGGTTTGCTCGGGATTGTCATTCTGCTGGCTCACTTTTCTTACCAGTACCTCGAACTGCCGCTGATCCGGATGGGCCGGCGTCAGTCCGTCGACCAGGATGTTACCAGCCCGGCCACGGTACCCGTCGTGCCTGTCGCGCTTGTCGTCACCCCGGTGGTGCCGGTCAGCCCCGACTGAGCCGGCAGCACGCCCTCAAGCGGCGCTTTGCTGCGCCGGCTTGCGCATGGCGTGCAGGCGCGCGAGACCGGGCCACCGGTAGCCGTTCAGGTGGTACATCGTGCGCACTTCGTCAGTCCAGCGCAGATGCCATTCCATGACGCGACCATAGAACTCGATCCGCCCGAAGCGGTTGTCGTCGAACAGCTGGCGGCACGCTTCTTCGCGCATCAGCAGCGCTGGCGACAACTGGCCCGCCAGCTGCTCGTCGTAGGCCGTCTTGAGCACGACGATGCAGTCGCCGCCTTCCACGCACAGGTCCATCGCCGCCAGCTGGTCGCCCAGCCAGTACCGGTAGACGCTGGCGGCGCCGCGCGCGGCAAAGGCTTCGAGCATGGTGCGGTAAAACTGGCCCTGCGCATTGGCGACGTCGACGGCTGTGCCACCGGCCGCTTTCCAGCCGCTGCCCTCGAGCCGCCCATAGTCGGCCACGGCTAGCGCCATCTGTTCGGGCGCGCGGCAGATCTCCAGGCGCGGCGTAATGCCGTCCTGGCGCAGCCGGTTGCGCTGCTTTTTGAGATTGCTGCGCAGGTTCTTGCCGCGCGCCTCCCAGAACGCATCGAAGCCGCCGGCGCCGCGCAGCGTGATGCGGGCGGTGCGGATATAGTCGGCCGTGCGCACGCAGGCGCCATCCGCCGGGCGCGCCATGAGCATTGGATCGCACTGGGTCAGGCCGACGAGCAGCGCCGGTCCCGGCAGGCGTGCCAGCAATGGCCGCAGCAGCGCAGCGGGCGCCCCGTCATCGCGCTGCAGCCACAGGCCCACCGGCGCCTGGGATGGCTGGAAGGTGTGCCAGACGCCGACGCCGCCCGGGCTCAGGATCGTCATCGCGTCCGTGACGCCGGCCGTGTCATGCCATGCCAGCAGTTCGCGGCCGTCGGCGAAGCTGACCAGCAGGGCGGCGACGAAATCGGCGGCCAGCAATGGCGAGGCCGCGCCGGCCGCGTGCAGCGTGTCCCAGCGCGCCATCTGCGCGCCGAACTGGCTGGCCGGCACCACGGTCCAGCTCATGCCGCGACCTTCGCGCTTGCCTGCAGCGCCTGACGCACGGTGGCGATCATCCAGGCCAGTTCGGTGCTGCGCAGGGCCTGGTGGCAGGGCAGGGCGATCATGCGCTGCCCGAGCTCGACGCTGGTGGCGCAGACGGTGGCGTCGACGCCCGGCCACAGCGTGGCGCCAAAGCGCACCATCGGCACGCCAGCCTGCGCCAGCCGTTCGGCCACCGCGTCGGCCTCGTCGACCAGCAGCGGAAACACCCATGGACAGGCGCCGTCCGGCAAAGCCGCAAACAGCGGCCGGCAGCCTGGCGCATCCTGCAGCGCCTCGTGCAAGGCCAGGTAGTGTTGGCGGCGCCGCGCCACGATCCGTGCATGCGAGGCCAGCCGCAGTGTCAGCCGCGAAAACCACGACGAGCGTTTGTCGACCCAGCGTGGATCGAAGCTGAAACTGCTGTCCGACGACGACGGCGCCAGACTGGACGTGGGGGCTGCACCAGCCGCGCCGGCCGGCGCGCGCGCGGCCTTCATGGCGTTCCAGAGCAGCGTCCTGGCGCGCAGCGGCAGAGCCAGGAGCATGCGCAGCGCCGGCAGGCGGCCGTAGGAAAAGCTGGTTTCCAGGGCGGTCAGCGCAGCCTTGGCCTCGAAGCCGAGGCCGGCCGACTGCAGGTGCGTGTCCAGCGCGTGCCGCCGCGATACCAGGCAACCGCCTTCGTGGATCGGAAAGAACTTCATGCTGCTGCCGATGGCGTAGTCGCCGCTGCTGCCGACCGCGACACCGTCACGCTCGCCGAAGAAGCAGTGGGCGCAGTCTTCGAGCAGGCCGATGCCGCGCGCGTCGCACAGTGCGCGTAGCAGCGCCAGATCCTGGGGGATGCCGAAAAAATGCGTGACCATGATGGCCTTGATTGCCTTGGTGCCAGCGTGTTCGGCCAGCCTGGCCTGGATGTCGGCCAGGTCGGCGCAGGTGTCCGGCAGTACCCGGTAGAACACGACGTCGGCGCCGCACCAGTGCACCGGCGGAATCATCGACGGGCTGTGATAGGCCGGCACCAGCACCAGGTCGCCAGCGCCAACGCCCAGGGCGCGCAGCGCCAGGCCGATGGCAATGCGTCCACTGGTGACGAGCCGCGTCTCGGCCTTGTCCAGCAGCGACGGCAGCGCGCGGCCGGCATCCGCTCCGTCACGAAATGCAGCGAGCGACAGCACGGGAACGGACGGGATCAGGCGGCGAACGGGAACGCTGGTGTGTATACTCGGCATCATCGAAATATACCATGGCGCCCCATGCGCCAAAGGGGCAGCGTTTCTCCAACGCATGGGCGTGAACTGGTAAGATGACGGGTGCCGCCAGCGGCGCCATGTCTCATCCATTCCCCAGCGGGCAAGGGCCCGGAGCGCGATGAATCACCTGATCCACGACAGCATCTTTGACAGCGCAGCACGCACCCCCGACGCCGAGGCCCTGGTCTACGGCGCGCAGCGTTGTACCTACCGCACACTGGCCGGCCAGGTAACGGCGATGGCCGCCCTGTTGCTGGCGCGCGGCCTGCAGCCGGGCGAGCGCGTGGCCGTGTACATGGAAAAGCGGATCGAGAACGTGGCCGCGATGTTCGGCGCGTCCGCTGCCGGCTGCGTGTTCGTGCCCGTCAATCCGCTGCTCAAGCCCGACCAGGTGGCCTACATCCTGGCCGATTGCAGCGTGCGCCTGCTGGTGACCACGCCCGAGCGCCTGGCGCAGCTGGCGCCCGTGCTGGCCGCATGCCCCGCCTTGCAGACGGTGCTGGTGACCGAAGGTGCGCTGGCCAGCACGCCCGCTGGCACGCCCGGCCCGCAGGTGCTGGCATGGAACGCCTTGCAGACGCCGCCAGCCGGGCATCTGCCGCATCGCCGCATCGACACCGACATGGCCGCGATCCTGTACACCTCGGGCAGCACCGGTGCGCCCAAAGGCGTGGTGCTGTCGCACCGGAATATGGTCGCCGGCGCCGCCAGCGTCGCCGACTACCTCGGCATGACGGCGGCGGATCGCCTGCTGGCAGTGCTACCGCTCAGTTTTGACTATGGCCTGAGCCAGCTCACCACCGCCTTCCTGCGCGGCGCGTCGGTGGTGCTCATGAATTACCTGTTCCCCAAGGATATCGTCGCTGCCGTGCGCGAGCACCGCATCACCGGCCTGGCCGCCGTGCCGCCGCTGTGGATCGCGCTGGCGCGTCTGGCTTGGCCGGCCGATACCTCGCTGCGCTTCATCACCAATTCCGGTGGCGCGATGCCGGTCGTGACGGTCGAGGCCTTGCAGCAGGCGCTGCCGCACACGGCGATCTTCCTGATGTACGGCCTGACCGAAGCGTTCCGCTCGACCTATCTGCCACCGGCCGAGGTAGCGCGCCGGCCCGGCTCGATCGGGCGCGCGATCCCGAATGCCGAAGTGCTCGTGGTGCGACCCGACGGCACGCTGTGCGACGCCGATGAACCGGGCGAGCTGGTGCACCGTGGCGCGCTGGTGGCGCTCGGCTACTGGAACGATGCGGCGCGCACGGCCCTGCGTTTTCGCCCGGCGCCCGGCCAGGATCCGGCGCTGCCGCTGCCTGAAATGGCGGTCTGGTCGGGCGACACCGTGCGCCGTGACGCCGACGGCTTCCTGTATTTCGTGGGCCGCAGCGACGAGATGATCAAGGTCTCCGGTTACCGCATCAGCCCGACCGAGGTCGAGAGCGTGCTGCACGCCAGTGGCCTGGTCAGCGAAGTCGCGGTGTTCGGCGTCGACGACGCCACGCTGGGCCAGGCCATTGTCGCCGTGGCCGTGGCCGATCCCGGCCTGGTCGACCGCGCCGCCTTGCTGGCCGAATGCAAGCGCCGCCTGCCGGCGTACATGGTGCCGGCGCAGATCGTGCTGCGCACCGAAGCATTGCCGCGCAACCCGAACGGCAAGATCGACCGCAACCTGCTTCGCCATACCCTCCAGGCCGGCTAGCGCCGGCGCCAATTTCTTTGTATTGACCGCTAGCCCATGACCGGCACCAAGCCCCAGCACGCTCCCCAGATCTACTTCCCGGTCGTCGACGATGTCCTGCACGTCAGCGGCATTCCGCTGCCGCGCCTGGCGCAGCGCGTCGGCCGCACGCCGTTCTATGCGATCGACCGCGCCCTGTGCAGCGCGCGCGTGGCCAGCCTGCGCGCGATCCTGCCGCCGCAGGTCGCGCTGCACTATTCGATCAAGGCCAATCCGATGCCGGCGCTGGTGCAGCATATGGCAGGCCTGGTCGACGGGCTGGACGTTGCCTCGGGCAGCGAACTGGCCATCGCACTCAACACCGGGATCGACCCGGCCCGCATCAGCTTTGCCGGCCCGGCCAAGCTCGAGGGGGAGCTGACCCAGGCGATTGCCGCCGGCGCCTGCCTGAACATCGAGTCGCAGCATGAGCTCGACAACGCGGCGCGCATCGGCGACCTGCTGGGCATCGCGCCGCGGGTGGCGCTGCGCATCAATCCCGAATTCGAACTCAAATCGTCCGGCATGCGCATGGGCGGGGGCGCCAAGCCGTTCGGCATCGACGCCGAGCAGGCGCCGGACGTATTGCGCCAGGCGGCGGCGCTGGGGGTCGATTTCGAAGGTTTCCACATTTACAGCGGTTCGCAGAGCCTGCGCCTGGACGCCATCATCGAGTCCCAGTCGCGCAGCATCGAACTGGCGATCCAACTGGCTGGCGAGAGCCCGCTGGCGGTGCGCCAGCTGAATATCGGCGGCGGCCTGGGCATCCCGTACTTCCCGGGCGAACAGCGCCTGGATCCGGCGCCGATGGGTGCGCATCTGGCAGCGTGGCTGCCGCGCCTGGCCGAGGCATTGCCGCAGGCGCGCCTGGCGCTGGAAATGGGCCGCTATCTGGTCGGCGAAGCGGGCGTGTACGTGGCGCGCGTGATCGACCGCAAGGTCTCGCGCGGCCAGGTATTTCTGGTGCTGGATGGTGGCATGCACCATCACCTGGCGGCATCAGGCAACCTGGGCCAGGTGATCCGCAAGAATTATCCGGTCGCGATCGGCAACCGCATGAATGCGCAGAACGATGCGCCGGACAGCGGCCCGGCATCGGCCACTGGCCCGCTGTGCACGCCGCTCGACATCCTGGCCGAGCGCATGGAACTGGCCCACGCCCGCGTGGGCGACCTGGTGGTGGTGTTCCAGTCGGGTGCGTACGGCGCCAGCGCCAGCCCGGCCGGTTTTCTCGGCCATCCGGCGGCGCTGGAGGTACTGGTCTGAGGCTGGCCTAAGGCTGACCTGCGGCTCAGGCGCCGCTGCGCGGGCGCGCCACGGCGGCCCGCGCTGTTTTTTTCGCCGTGCGGCGCGCCAGGTAGCGTTCGATGAACGCAAGGCGCATCGGCGGCACGTCGTCTTTCTGCGGCGCCCGGATCAATACCTTGTCGAGGCACGCCAGGATCGTGATGATGTAGTAGATCAGGTCGTAATACGCCATCGTCAGGAATGCACCCGCAGCGAGATAGCCGATGATGCTGACCTGGCACATCCGGGCCAGCATCAGCGCCCAGGCGAGATCTTCCTTGCCACGGCAATGGCGGATCACCCGCCCGCCGCAGCGCCACGCCACCACGAACATGGTCAGGAAAATCGCCAGTCCCATGTAGCCCTGTTCGCCCAGCACCTGGAAATAGATGCTGTGGGCATCGTAATAGCGCTCGGGATTCGGGGCGTACAGCAGGAACATCTGTGGCGAGAACACGCCCGGTCCGCCGCCCAGCGCGAAGTGGTTGGCGATATTGGCTGCGAAATACCAGGAATTGATGCGGCCGGTCGCCGACGCATCTTCGTCATAGGTCTGGATGGTGTTCATGCGGCCGGTCCACTCGGGCGGCATCAGGGCGAACACGATCGGCACGATCAGCACGAAGGCCAGTCCCGTCTTGAACTTGTGGGTCGATTTGAGCCACAGGAAGAAGCCCATGGCGAACGTTCCCAGCAGCGCGCCGCGCGAATACGAACCGATCGCCGCCAGCATGGTCAGCGCCACCATGCTCAGCGCCGCACGCTTGACCCACTTGTTCTGCGTGCGGGTCGTCATGTAGACGAGCAGCGGCGTGATCGTCACCATCGACAGCGCCAGCGTATTATTGTCGCTGATGAAGCTGTTCATCGGGCCGCGCAAGCCTTCGCCGCCGCCGCTGAAGATCACGAAGATGCCGCTCTTGAAACCCCAGAAGCCCAGCGACAGCGCGATCACCAGCGCCAGCACCTTGACGTCGCGTGCCGTGCGCACGGTCATGACGGTCACGAAGACCATCAGCATGGTCTTGGCGTAGCGGTCCCAGTAGTTCCACGCCTGGAACGGCAGTTGCGCGAAGATGGTCGTGATGGTGTACCAGGTGAAAAACAGCAGCATGACCACCACCGGCGCCGACATCGGGATCTTCTTCTGCTCGCGCGAAATCAGGATCGCGGCCAGCGTCGCCAGGCACAGGTACATCGCAAACGGGAAATTCTGCGCCGAGCCAAAGGTCAGGCGGTGCGGGTTCATCAGGCTGACCACGGCGTATGCCATGGCGCCCACGACGGGCCGCTTGAAGATGAATGGCATGATCCCCACGAAGGCGAGGAACAGGATAAGGTCACGCACGCTGGATCAACCTTTCGAACAGGGTGACGGCGCGGCGCGCATTGGCGCGCCACGTCAGCTGCTGCTCGTCGATGGCATCGCGCGCGCCTTGCGCCACGCGGGCGCGCAGCAGAGGGTCGTCGCACAGGCGCTTGACCGCGCCTGCCAGGCCGCCGGGCGCATCCGGGTCGAACAGCACGGCGTTGTGGTCGGCGCGCAGGATCTCGCGGATATTCGGCTGGTCCGGGCCGACAATTGCCTTGCCCAGCGCCAGATATTCGAACAGCTTCAAGGGTGAAGCATACTTCACCACGGCCGGTTGCAGTGCAATGTCAAACGCCGCCACGTAACGCGCCACGTCGTCGCGGCCGATGATGCCGGTGAACTGCACGCGGTGTCCGATGCCCAGGTCGCGCGCCTGCTGTTCGAGCGTGGCACGCACGGGGCCGTCGCCGACGACCAGCAGGTGCCGCCGTGCATCCGGCGGATCCTGCGCGATCAGTTCGATCACCTTGTCCAGGCCGTGCCAGTCGCGCACGAAACCGGTAAAGCCCAGCACCAGCACATCCTGCAGGCCCAGCGCGCGCTTGGCCTGTTCCACGTCCGGCGCGCCGGCAAAGCGTTCGGGGTCGATGCCGTTCGGGATCACGTCGATGCGTTCCGGCGGCACGCCGTAGGCCTGCACGATCTCGCCCAGCACGTGCGTGACCGGCAGCACCATGTCGGCGTTGCGCCACGCATACGCCTGCGACCAGCGGCCCAGCTTCGTCAGCGCCAGGCCGTCGTAACGGGTGCGCTCTTCCAGGATGGGGGCGTTCACTTCGAGCAGCATCGGCAGCTTGTACTTGCGCGCCAGCCAGATGCCTGCCGGCAGGAACAGGTTGTAGCGTTCATACAGCACGTCCGGGCGGTGCTGCTTGACGGCCTTGGCCAGGCGCCGGTACGCGACCAGGGAATACGACAGCTCCATCAATTCATAGAACGTCTTCGGCACATGGCGCTTGAGCCAGGCGACCGGGCCGGCATCCGAGCCGAACGATTCGGTTTCGGCGCTCGGTGGCGCCACGATCACGACCTCATGGCCTTCGGCGCGCAGCGCGCGGATCATTTCTTCGATGTGGACGTACTGGCCGTCCTTGGAACGGGTACGGTGGTGATAAAGGATTTTCACGCGGCTTTTCTCGCCAAGATGGAGTGGAACAGGTCGATCTGGCCCTGGGTGGTCGGTTGCCAGCCGAAATCTTCGGCATAGCGGCGGGTGGCGCTGTGCGCCGGGTAGTTGGCGCGCAACTGGCTCAGCGCCGCGACCAGGCCTTCGGGCGTGCGCTGCGGCATTAGGACGCCGGCAGCCGGCGCCGCCACCACTTCGGGCGTGCCCCACACATTGCTGGCCACCACCGGGGTGCCGCACGCCATGCTTTCGAGCAGCACATTGGCCCAGCCTTCGCGGCTCGACGCCAGCACCAGGGTGTCGGCGGCGTTGTAATACGTTTTCAGTTCGGTCTGCGGCACGCTGCCCAGGAGTTTGACACGGTCCTGCACGTTCAATTCACGCGCCAGACGCTCCAGATTGTTTTTTTCCGGGCCGATGCCGGCGATCAGGAGGTCGACGTCCGGCAACTGGGGCAGGGCGCGGATGATCAGGTCGTGCGCCTTGCGCGGATCGAGCAGGCCGACCGACAGCAGCGTGAAGCGTCCCGGCGCCAGCCCGACGGCGGCGCGCGCAGCAGCGCGGTCGATGGGCGCAAAGCGCTCCAGATCGACGCCGTTGCGCAGCGGGGTGATATTGTCGGGCGCAACGCCCAGGCCCACCATCTCGTCCTTGAGCGCCTTGCACACGGTGATGATGCCGTCGGCGTCGCGCGCCGCGTCCAGGATCAGCTGGCGCGGCCGTGCGAACTGGGGAATCAGGTTGATGTCGGTGCCGCGCGCCGTGATCACCACCGGCTTGTTGAAGTGCTTGCCGAGCATGACGGCCGCCACCCCGTCAGGGTAGAAATAGTGGGCGTCGATGGCATCGAAATCGTAGCCGCTGTCGAGGATGCGGCCGATCTCCTTTTTGGCCGCATGCGCCAGCGTGTAGGGCGTGACGTTCATGCCCACGCGCGGCAGCACCAGGTAGCGCGGGTGCGTGACGTCGATGCCGTTGCGTGTTTCGCGCCGCGGCACCTTGGCCAGGGTGCCATAATGGCCGAAACGCTCTCCTTTGAGCGGGAACCATGGCACTGGCGCCACGACACGTGACTCGACCTGCCCGCTGGCAATCAGGTAGCGCAATCGGGTTTCCACGAAGATGCCGTGGTTCGGTTGCTGTGAATTGGGATACAGGGTGCTAAAGGTGAGTAACTTCATCGTGTCGTGCCGGGTGCTGATCGGTGCACCGCCGGATGCGTGGATCCGGGAGTGGAAGTGTTGAACTGCAATGTCGTGATTATGCGAAAAATTTTGCCTGAGGGCAGCACAATTGGCGAGCAAACGCATAAATTTTTGACAACCATGATACTATAATTCAAGTTTTGTACGCATTTGTTACGTGTGGCAATTATTTTTCAATCTGTGGAAAAATAGCCTGGTTCGCCGTGCTGCTCTGCCCGGTTCTATTTTTCAGTTACCTAGTTCCCCAATATAAATCATGAAGATCACCATCATTGGCACCGGCTACGTCGGGCTCGTTTCAGGCGCTTGCTTCGCCGATGTCGGCAACACTGTACTGTGTCTCGACGTCAACGAAGAAAAAATTGCAATGCTCAAGAACGGCGTCATTCCGATTCACGAGCCTGGCCTCGACAACATGGTCGAGCGCAACGCCAAGGCAGGTCGCCTGCTGTTTTCGACCAGCTACGACGAAGCTGTCGCGCACGCGGACTGCGTGTTCCTGGCAGTGGGCACGCCGCCTGACGAAGATGGCAGCGCCGACCTGACCCACATCCTGGCCGCCGCCCGTTCGATCGGTCAGCGCATCGACAAGCCAGTGGTCGTGGTCGACAAGTCGACCGTGCCGGTCGGTACCGCCGATAAAGTGCGCGCCGCCATCCAGGGCGAGCTCGACAAGCGCGGCAGCACGCTGTCGTTCTCGGTGGTGAGCAACCCTGAATTCCTGAAAGAAGGCGCGGCCATCGACGACTTCATGCGGCCTGACCGCATCGTCGTCGGCAGCGACGACACCGTCGCAACCAAGCTGATGCGCCAGCTGTACGCACCATTCAGCCGCAACCACGAAAAGCTGGTCGAGATGGACGTGCGCAGCGCCGAGCTGACCAAGTACGCCGCCAACGCCATGCTGGCCACCCGCATCAGCTTCATGAACGAGCTGGCCAACCTGGCCGAAGTGCTGGGCGCCGACATCGAGGCCGTGCGCCACGGCATGGGCCTGGACCCGCGCATCGGTTCGCAGTTCCTGTACGCCGGCATGGGCTACGGCGGTTCGTGCTTCCCGAAAGACGTGAAAGCGCTGGTCAAGACCGGTGGCGATCATGGCCAGGTGCTGCACATCCTGGAAGCGACCGAACTGGTCAACGACAACCAGAAAAACGTGCTGTTCAAGAAGCTCACGCGCTTCTACGGCGGCGTCGAAGGCCTCAAGGGCAAGACGGTCGCCGTGTGGGGCCTGTCGTTCAAGCCGAACACCGATGACATGCGCGAAGCGCCAAGCCTGGTGCTGCTCAAAGAACTGTTCGACGCCGGCTGCCACGTGCGCGCCTACGATCCGGTCGCCAGCAGCGAAGCGCTGCGCGTCCTGGAACGCGAACACGGCGCCGCGCGCGTCGAGTCGATGCTGACGATCGTCAGCTCGGCCGCCGCAGCAACCGAAGGCGCCGATGCGCTGGTCCTGGTCACCGAATGGAAAGAATTCCGTGCACCGGACTTCGCTGGCCTGGCCACCATCCTGCGCGACAAGGCGATCTTCGATGGCCGTAACATCTACGATCCGGCCGTCGTTGCTGCTGCCGGCCTGGCCTACGAAGGGATTGGCCGCGTCAGCCGGACGGCCGCCTGATGCCAGCCCAGCGGATCCTCGTGACGGGCGCTGCCGGCTTTGTCGGCAGCTTCGTGGCCGCGCGCCTGGCGGCCATGGGCCATCAGGTCGTCGGCTGCGATAACTTCAACGATTATTACGATCCGCGCCTCAAGCATGACCGGGTGCGCGCGCTGCTCGCACCTGCCGGCGTCGTCTGCCACACGGTCGAACTGAGCGATGCAGCGCAGGTCGCCGCCCTGTTCGAGCGCGAGCGGCCGCAGCTGGTGGTGCACCTGGCGGCGCAAGCCGGCGTGCGCTACTCGATCGACAATCCGTCCGTGTATATCCAGTCGAACCTGGTGGGCTTCGGGAATATCCTCGAAGCCTGTCGCCAGGGGGCGATCGAGCACTTGTTGTACGCCAGCAGCAGCAGCGTGTACGGCAACAATGCCAAGGTCCCGTTCAGCGAAGATGACCAGGTCGATGCGCCCGTGTCGCTGTACGCCGCCACCAAGAAGTCCAATGAACTGATGGCGCACTCGTACAGCCACCTGTTCAAGTTGCCGGCCACCGGTTTGCGCTTCTTCACGGTGTACGGTCCGTGGGGCCGGCCCGACATGGCGTATTTCAGCTTTGCCGAGAAGATGATGCGCGGCGCCACGATTCCCGTGTTCGCTGAAGGCTTGCTCACGCGCGACTTCACCTATATCGATGACATCGTCGAAGGTGTGGTGCGTCTGCTGTTCAAGCCGACGCCGGCCACGGCGACCAGCGCGCCGCATACGGTGTTCAACATCGGCAACCACAATCCGGTGCAGGTGCTCGAGTTCATCCGCACGCTCGAGTCCGTGATGGGCGTCGAAGCGCGCAAGGAATTCTTGCCGATGCAGCCGGGCGACGTGCCGGCCACGCATGCGTCGATCGCCAAGCTCAAGGCCTGGGTCGACTTTGCGCCTACCACGCCGCTGGCGACGGGCCTGGCCAACTTCTGGACCTGGTACCGCGACTGGGCGCCGACGCGCGCCTGATGGCGCCGCGCCGGGCTTGATGTGTGCGCCCTATGCCTGGGTGACAGGATCGCTGATCGTTGTCTGTCCCAGGCGCTCTTTCTCCCGCTTCAGTTCGATTGCAATCGCTTCCAGGTACTGGTGACCGTCGCGCAGATCCGGCTCCAGGTGATTGCCTTCTGCCCACTCATTCCATGACTTCAGGAACACCAGGCGGGCATCGGCGCCCTGGGCGCGGTCACGCGTCAGGTCGAACGCTTTCTTGAGCGCCTTGCCGTACAGCTGCGGCGTAGCGCCCGTCAATACCAGGCCGCGCACGCCGCTGCGTGGCGTGTTATCCCAGCTATTGATGACCGACGGATAGCGTGTCGCCGGCAGCGCATCGGGCAGGAAGTACTTGATCGACTTTTCGTAATCGTGAATGGTGGGCACACCCAGCCGGCGATACGCCGCATGCTTGAAGAGCGTGACAGGATTTTTCCAGCTGCCCCATGCACGCAATGGCGCATTCGCGTTGTAGATCGACGCATCGAACCCGAAATCTTCGGGATTCGGTTGATCCGCACTGCAGACACCCACAAAGTAAATCCCTGGCAGCCCGGCTTTGGCGGCCATTTCACGCCAGCGCGCAATCGTCGCTTTCGTGTCGGTGATCTTGAATGGACGGTACACGACAAAGATGGGCTTGCCATCGACCTTCATGTAGCGCCGGTCGTTGAATGCCGGCAGCAGGGAATCGAAATGGCGCTGGTCGTCTTCGGCGCCTGGATACGTTTGTTCGATCAGTACGCGGTTCTCGGCGCCGTGCCAGACGCCGCTCCAGGTTTCGTTGGCCCAGCACAGGCAGAACGGGAAATCCGGTTCTCCCGACGCCAGCACTTCGGCGAATGGCCGTTCGAGCACGCGTTTGCCGTTGCCGAACCAGTAGTGGTAATAGCAGAAGCCCTCGATGCCGTATTGCCGCGCAAGGTCCGCCTGCGCCTGGCGGGTTTCCGCCACGCGCAAATCGTAGAAACCCAGGTCGGCCGGCACGTGGGGCTGGTAATGCCCCGGAAACCGGCGCCGTGCCTTGGCAGTATTGGTCCATTCGGTGAAACCCTTGCCCCAGAATTTGTCATTGTCCGGAACCGGATAGTACTGGGGCAGATAAAAGGTGATGAGCCGTGGCATTGCAGTCATGGGGCGTCCAGATAAGAATTAAAAATAGTCGAGATCGGGTTATTCAATCGCGTCTTTATATTGGCGCTGGGGCGGCAATGGCGAGAAATTTGTGACGACCATATAGGCCCTGATCAAGATGCTTTTGATGCGAAACTTCATTGAATCGGTATGTTTTCCCAATAGCGGGAAAATACAGGCAGCCAGGGCCAGTTTTTTCCGGCCAAACGCTTCTTCGAACGCCCACAGGCGGTGGTGGTCGATCATCGACTTGAATATGGCGCGATCGGCTTGCGGTCGGCCGTGATGCAAGTTGGCGTGCTCGAGCACGGCGATTTCACCCAAGCGCTGGCGCAGTTTGCTTTTCGATTCATTACCGGGATGACGCCGGATCAGGGTAATCGGCGCCATGCACAACGCGACGTTACCTGCGTTGACAACACGCAGTGAGAATTCCCAATCTTCGGACGGTACGCCATCGAATGCCGGATCGAACCCGCCAATACGCGTGTAGAACGACTTTTTCAACGTCACGCCGCTCACCAGGAGCAGCTGGAACTGGCTGGTCTTGGCGTATAAATCCGGTATGTCGGCAGTGAAATTGGTTTCGCTGCGGCTGCCGTCAAAAAAACCTGCCGGCGCCCGTGAAAACGTGTCTTTCTGTAGATCGTCCCCGGTAAATACCTGATGGTTGGTATACACGGTATCGTACCCTGGGTTAGCCTCGAGCCAGGCGTGCACCGTGGCGACGTGGTCGGGCGTGAGCAGGTCATCGGAATCGCACAGGGTGACATAGGGCGTGCTGGCGCGCTCGACGCCCATATTGCGTGCGCGCTGCACGCCGATCTTGGGCGCGGCAATGACCGTGATGCGATCTTCGAATTGCTTCAAGACCTCGAGCGTATGATCGGTCGATGCATCGTCGACGACAATGATCTGTGCAAATGGGCGAGTCTGGTTCAACGCGCTCTCGATCGTGGCGCCAATCAGATCTGCCCGATTGTAACTGGGAATAACTAAACAAATTTCCATGAATGCCAGACAGTTTAAATAGCGGTTGAGATAATCTGGAATCCCGTCAGCATCCAGAATCTGCAGTTTCATTTGACAGCCATACTACCAAAATCTTGCCGGCGCTCGCTCGCGCGCTGCACCTCAGTTGAATCAATCCGCCTATTCCAGCGATTCGCCCGCGCGCAAAATTCGATTGCAGTAGCAGGCGGTTGATGCTAGGGTAGGCATGATTCCCATGCCTTGCATCCCCTGTTTGCAACAACGTATTGCTTGAATTTCAGAATAACGATTATGTCCATTAAAACGCTCCTGTTTCCATCCTTGAATCTCGCGCCACAGAAACGCGTATTTCCCGAGGTGCCGGCACAGGCAACGATTCCCCGCATTATTCACCAGACTTTTTACAATCCGGAATTGCCTGAGGCGTTACAAAAAAACGTCGATCAACTCAAGCAACTCAATCCCGGCTGGGAATACCGTTTTTACGACGATGCCGCAATCATCAAATTCATTTCAGCAAACTATCCACCCGAAGTACTGGCCTATTTCGAACGGATCGATTCCCGCTACGGTGCTGCACGTGCCGACTTGTTCCGTTATCTGCTGCTGTACAAGGTCGGCGGCGTGTATCTCGACATAAAAAGTACCGCAACCAGGCCACTCGATGCCGTGCTGCTGCCACAAGACCAGTTCTTGCTGTCCGAGTGGAACAACGACAACGACGGCTACGATGTCTGGGGCAAGCATTACGAATTGCGTGGATTCGGTGGCCGCGAATTTCAGCAGTGGTACATCGCTGCTTCGCCCGGCCATCCTTTCCTGCGTTCAGTCATCGACAACGTCCTGGCCAATATCGATACCTATATTCCCGGTTTACACGGAACGGGCAAGCCGGGCGTACTGCGTGTGACCGGGCCCATTGCGTACTCGCTGGCGATCCACCGGATGCTGGCGCAGCATCCTCACCGGCTGGTCGACAGCCAACGCGACCTGGGCCTGGAGTACACCGTCCTGAAACAGGATTCACACAAGACCGCGTTCAAATCCCACTATTCACTGCAAACGCATTCACTGATCAAGCTGGGTTTTCTCAAGCAACAACTCAACCATTTCTACCGGTTCGCACAATGGGTGCATGACCTGCGTGCCCGGCGCCAAGGCAATAAGGGCTGAACGCCAGCACCATCATCGGGCGCAACCGTCGGGCGCAACCGTTACCGGTTGCAGCTCACCCGCAAGAACGTCTCGAACATCAATACCGACCATAACGGCGCGCTGTAATCCTTGCTGCCGGCGATATGCTGGTCCACCATCTCGCGCAAGAATTTTTCGTTGAACATGCCGGTGTCGAGCAGCAGCGGCGACAGCGCAGCGGCGCGCAGCTTGTCGCGCAGCGGGCCACGCAGCCAGGCGGCCAGCGGAATCGAAAAGCCCTTCTTGGCGCGATACAGCACGTCGTGCGACAGGTACGGTTCGAGCGCCTTCTTGAAGATGTACTTGCCTTCGCCGCCACCGAGCTTGATGTCGGGCGACAGGCTGGACGCCCATTCCACGAACGTATGGTCCAGCAGCGGCACGCGTACCTCGAGCGAGTGCGCCATCGCGGCGCGGTCGACCTTGGTCAGGATGTCGCCCGGCAGCCATGTCTTGAAGTCGAGGTACTGGATCAGCGACAGCGGGTCGTCCGTCGGCGAGTTGGCTGCGTGGCCGAGGAAGACTTCGATCGCGCTGTAGCCCTGCAGCTCGCGCTTGAACGACTCCGAGAACAACTGCGCCCGCACGCGGTCGGGCATGATCGACACGCCGTGGAAGTACCCCTCGACCGTGTCGCGCGCCAGCGCCTCGAACGTGGTCTTGGCGCGGAACATGCGCGGCGCCCAGTCGGCCTTCGGATACAGTTTGCCGAGCGTGCCGAACACCGGTTTGCGCAGGCTGGCCGGCACCTTGTCGCGCACGCGCTGCTCGGCCATCGCATAGCGGTAGCGGCGGTAGCCAGCGAAGCTTTCGTCGCCCCCATCGCCCGACAGCGACACGGTCACGTGCTTGCGCGCCAGCTGGCACACGCGGTAGGTCGGAATCGCCGAGCTGTCGGCGAACGGCTCGTCGTACAGGTGACCCAGCGTGTCGATCAGGCCGTAGTCGTCCTTGTCGACGATCTGCGCGTGGTGGGTCGTGCCGTAGCGCGTGGCCACCTCGCTGGCGAACTTCGACTCGTCGTACTCAGGGTCGTCAAAGCCGATCGACAGCGTGGTCACTGGATCGGGATTATTCTGCGCCATCATTGCCACGACCGCGCTCGAATCGACGCCGCCCGACAGGAACGCGCCCAGCGGCACGTCGGCCACGGTCTGACTCTGTACGCATTCGCGCACGCGCTCGATCAGCTCCTGCTCGATCTCCCCCATCGGCCGCTGCGGGGCGCGCTTGAACGGCACGTCCCAGTACTGCTCGGGGGTGACCTCGCGCGCACCGGCCTGGATCACGATGCGGTGGCCTGGCGCGAGCTTGTACGCGTTATGGAAAATGGTGTGCGGCTCGGGCACGTAGCCGAACGCGAAGTAATCCTCGACCGCGCGCGGATTGAGTTTGCGCGACAGTTCGGGGTGGGTCATGATCGATTTCAGCTCGGAGCCGAACACGAACAGGCCATTCGGGAGCAGCGAGTAGAACATCGGCTTGACGCCGACATGGTCGCGCGCCAGGAACATCGTCTGCTTCTTGCGGTCCCAGATCGCGAACGCGAACATGCCGCGCAGGCGGTGCACGCAGTCCGGGCCCCAGGCCTGGTAGGCGTGCAGCAGCGATTCCGAATCCGACTTGGTGCGAAACACGAAGCCCAGTGCCTCCAGTTCGACGCGCAGCTCACGGTAGTTGTAGATCTCGCCGTTGAACACCATCACCACGTCGCGCTCGGCATTGACGATCGGCTGCTGGCCGCTGGCCAGGTCGATCACCGACAGGCGGCGGTGGCCCATGCCCATGCTCGGTTCCAGATACAGCTCGCCCTCGTCGGGGCCGCGGTGGTGCTGGCTTTCGTTCATGCGGCCCAGGGCCGCGCGGTCGATTTCCCGGTTGCCGAAGGTATCAAAAATGCCGACTATTCCGCACATGCTGTCTGGTTCCGCTGAAGTTAAGAGTTGACGATGGGACGCAGCCGCGCCGGCGCCTTGCGCGCACACAGGCCGTCGTACAGCGCGGTGTAGGCGCCGAGCATGGCGGCCATGCTGTACTTGTCTTCGATGCGCGCGCGCGCAGCCGCGCCGTGGCGTGCCCGCAGGGCCGGGTCCTGGACGTAGCGCGCGAGCGCGTCGGCCAGTGCATCGACCTCCACCGGGACCAAGATACCATGCACGTCATCGACGACGACTTCGGGAATCCCGCCCACGCGCGAACACACCGACGGCAGACCGCAGGCCATCGCTTCAAGCAGCGACACGGGCGTGCCTTCGGCCAGCGAGGGCAGGGCGAAGATGGTAAAGCCATGCAGCAGGTCGGCCACGTCGGCGCGCGCACCGGGCAGCCACACGACATCCTGCAGGCCGGCTTCTGCGATCTGCGCCTGGATCTTGCCGAACAACGGGCCATCGCCGACGATCGACAGGCGCAGCCGGTCGCGCAGCGCCGGCAGGCGCTCGCGCAGCAGCGCAAACGCGGCCACCAGGCTGGCGTGGTTCTTGACGTCCTGCACGCGCGCGACTGCCCCGATGACGATGTCGTTGGCGCCCCACGGCACGGCCGTCATCGCTTGCGCGCGCGGAGCGTAGCGGTCGGTATCGACGCCATTCTTGATCAGGTGGTTCTTGGCCGCCGGGATGCGTACAACCTCCGCAAACCAGCGCTGCAGATCGTCCGACACTGGCACATAGCGGTCGATGAACGGCGCGAGATGGCGGCGCAGGAAGTTGTGCTTGGAGTTCAGGCCATGCGGATCGGACGCATCGCGGCCATGCTCGGCGTGGATGCGCACCGGCACGCCGGCGGTGGCCGCCGTGAAGCAGTACTCCATCGCCGACAGGTTGTAGGTGTGCAGGATCGTGGGCCGCAGGCGCCGCATCAGCTTCCAGAAATCGACGTGCACGCGTAGCCCGTTCCCGGGCGGTTTGTTCAGCGCATACAACGCGACGCCCGGTTGCGTGATCTTGTCCGCGAACGCGCTGTAGCGGGTCAGGCAGACCACCGCATGCCGGTATTTTTCGGCCGGCATGCGGTTGATGCAGTCGACCAGCAGCGTTTCCAGCCCGCCGACATCGAGCGAATACACCAGGTGAATAACGAGGGGCCGCGGGGCGTTCAACACCGCCAGATCGCTGTGCATGGTCCGTGCGTTCCCGTTCAATGCGTGCGCGCGTGCTCGATGGCACGCTCGATCGCCTGGCCCTGCACGGTCATGAAGGTGCGCAGTGCAGCGCGCGCGGCGTCGGGGTCGTCGCCCACCGGCGCCGACAGCAGCACGACGGCGCCATCGTCGCCGCGGAAGCGCAGCTTGGCCTGGGCCTGCAGCAGCTTGCCGACGTAGTTGTTCGAGGTCAGGTGGCCGTCGATCGACATCCATTGCCACACCAGGAACTGGCCGCCCGGGCCCGTCATCCGCGTTTCGCGCAGCGTGACCGGCTTGCCGTCGATCGTTTCGCTGCGCGTCGAGCCACCCAGCGCATGCCAGGCGTCGTCGGAAGCGGCCAGCATATTGATGGAGCTGATCAGGGCCTTGCCGTTGCGCTGGTTGCGGTAGTACATGATGTCGAGCGAGACCGGCGCCGCAGCGTCGGGGTTGCGGAAGGTCGCGCGGTACGTGGCGTCCGGCGCGACCCAGCGCGGCGTCCAGCCAGTAAATGGCGCCACCTGCGGCCAGCCGACCGCCACGTTTGCCAGCTGCACGGGCTGGGGATTGAGATTGGCTGCATCGTTGTAGCGGGCAAAGCCCGGCCACAGCGCGGCCAGCGCCACGACGGCGGCGCACATGGCCGCCATGCGGGCCGTGCTGACCGGCGGCAGGCCATCGCGGCGGGTACGCGCCGCCACCGGCAATTCGGCCGCCGGCAGCGGATCATCGTCGCGCCAGAAGCTGCCGATCCAGAACATCAGCAGCATCACCAGGCCAAAGAACACCCAGCCATAGATCAGGTGATCGACGCCAGTGGCCAGTTCCATGCCCGACAGGTGGCCGATCATCACGATCATGTAGGCCCGCAGGCCGTTGGCGATGATCGGCACAACGATCGACACCGCGATGAACAGCAAACGTTTTTTGGTCGACTGGTAGGTCAGGTAGGCGTACAGGCAGCCCAGCGTGACCGACGAAATCAGGTAGCGCACACCGCTGCAGGCTTCCACCACCGACCACGAGCCGGTCGGCAGGTCGAAGCGGGTGCCGTTGCGCAGCACAGGGATGCCGGTGGCCTGTACGGCCCACACGGTAAAGTCGGCGGTCAGGTTGATCAGCGGCGCGACGAAGACTTCGCCAAACGGCACCGCCAGCAGCAGAAACAGGAGCGGAAACGCGAGCGCGCCGGCCAGGCGCGGGCCGAGCATGGCCAGCGCCACGATCGGGAACATGGCGACAAACGCGTACTGCATCACGACCTGCACTTCGCCCATGCGCGCCAGCAGCCAGCCGGCCCCCAGCACCGCCAGCAGGAGCAGCGCCGGTGCCCACGGGCGCGCCGGTATCGCATCGAACACATCGCGCCGGCGCCAGATCAGCCACAGGCTGATCGGCAGGATGGCGTAGCCGTGGGCGAAAGTCTCGGAGCTGTTCCAGATCGCGACCAGCGATTCGGCGGTGCCCAGGTACAGGAAGAACGGCGCGAGCAGCGCCAGCGCGATCAGCATGGCGCTCGAGCGTGCCAATGGGGTCGGAGCGGCGTCCAGATTGGCGCCGGCAATGCCGGATGGGGGTGTCACGTGCATTCCAGTCGCTCCTCGATGCAGGCCAGGTTGCTTGGCCAACTATAGTGATGTTCGACGCGCGCGCGTGCGGCGCGGCCCATGCTTGCGTTCTGTTCGTGCTGGCGCGCCAGCAGCGCGCTCACGGTGGCGATCCAGGCCGGCGCGCCATCGGCCACCGCCAGCTCGCTGCCCGGTGCTGCATCGATGCCTTCGAGCGCCTGCGGCGAGACCACCGTCGGCGTGGCCATGGCCATCGCTTCGAGTACCTTGTTCTGGATGCCGCGCGCGATGCGCAGCGGCGCCACCGCCACGCAGCCGTGGCGAATATACGGACGTACGTCGGGCACGGTGCCCGTTACGGTCACGCCCGGCAAGGCACCAAGCGCCTGCACCTGGGCATTCGGGCGCGAGCCGACGATGTAGAAGGCCAGCGCCGGATCCTGCGCGCGCAGGGCCGGGAAGACCTCGTCACAGAACCACTGCACGGCGTCGACGTTCGGCCAGTAATCCATCGCGCCAGTGAAGACCAGGGCGCGTTCGCCCGCGGCGTACGGGCTGGCAAACGCGTGCTCGGGCGAGAAGTACTCGGTATCGACGCCGTTGCTGAAGTGGCCGATGCGCGCGACGCTTTCCGGCGCCAGCTTGCGGAACAGGTCCGCTTCGGGCGCGGAGACGAATAGCGACGCGTCGTACTGGCTGGCGACCTGGCGCTCGTAGCGCAGCAACTGGCGCGCTTCGTGCCGGTACAGCCAGCTCATGGGTGGCGATTTTTTCTCGGCGTACTGGCGCCATTTATCGGAATCGACGTCGCAGAAGTCGATCACGCGGCGCGCATCGCCCAGCTTGTCGGCGTATTGCGCCATCGGCGACGAGAACACCATTACGCGCTTGATCTTGTGCGTGGCGACGGCCTGATCGACCCAGCGCGCCATGCCGGCATCCTGGTAGTAGTCGAGCGACAGCGAGCGGTTCTTGACGAGCGCGCCCAGGCTGCGCACGCGGGCGCGCAGCGGATTGAGGGGCGCGAAATGGCTGCTGGCGCACAGCGCCTCCACCGCCGGCACGTGCTGCCAGTCGTCGGCATCGTCGACGAACGTGGCCAGGTGCACGCGGTAGTCGCGCGCCAGGTGCTTGAGCAGGTGGTAGGAGCGGATTTTGTCGCCCTTGTTGGGCGGGTACGGGATGCGGTGAATCAGCAGCAGCAAGTCTTGCACGTTGTCAGCCCAGGTTGCGCACGATGTAAGGGCCCATGAAGTTCGCCACCGGCAGCGGCAGCTTTTTCCACACCTTGATGAACAACTGGTACTTCGGGTTCAGCGGATTGTTGTCCGGCAGCGCATCGGTGGCGTACAACTTGTACTCGTACGGCAGCGGCGTGGCAACAAAACCCCAGTTCTTCTTGAAGTCGTAGGCGCCGGTGCCCAGCTTGCTGCGGCCGAAGTCGAACAGGCGGCAACCGCGCGCCGCGGCAGCTTGCATCAGGTTCCAGTACATGAAGTCATTGCCCGCCACTTCGCGCGCCAGGTCCATGCCGCCACCGTAGTAGGGCACGACTTCATCGCGCCAGTAGAACGACAGCACCGAGCCGACCAGGCGGTCGTCGCTGGTGTAGATCGTGCGCACTTCGCATTCGGCGCCGAAAGTCTTCTGCAGCAGCGCGAAGTACTTCTTCGGAAACACGGGGGTACCCAGGCGCAGCACGCTGTGGGCATACGCCGTGAACATGTTGTCGACGTTGTCCTCGACCACGCCTTTCAGGCCCAGCTTGATCCCCTTGCGCACCATCGCGCGCTGCTTGCGCGGGATGGCGTTGAGATTCTCGTCATCGACGGCGCTGATCTCCTTGCGGAACGTGACGTACAGCTCTTTGGTCAGCCAGCTCGGGTCATGCGGGTGCGCGCGCTCCATGGCGCGGTATTCGAGGTGGCCCACGCCGAGCTGGCGCGCCAGCGCATCGGCTGCGCCATCGAGCAGCACGCGCGCGCCGTCGTCGATGGCCGCCACGCCGCCGTACACGCAAAACGGCATCGCGCCCAGCGAGTGGCCAAACAGGCGGCTCTTGATCTCTGCCAGCGGCAGCACGCCCTGGATCTGGCCGTCCTGCTCGACGAAGTAGAACCAGGTCTTGATGCCGAACGATTGCTCGATCACGGACTGCCAGCCGGACAGGTGGAAGAACGTGGCTTGCGGGCAGGCCCGGACGAACGCGTCCCAGCGCGCCGCGGTCTGCGGCGTCATCAAATGCAGCGTCTGCGGACCGGCGGCAGCGGCGACGGGCGCCGCGCGCCTGGCTTGCGCCGCTTCGATGATCGAATTCATGGCTTGTCCAGGAAGATGCGGTCCATGCGGTCCCACTTGAAATCACGCGCCAGCTGTTCGAGACGGCGCTCCATGCGGTCGATATTGACGTAGTGACGGAACTTCGCCTTGGCGCCCAGGCCATCGGGCCGTGGCTGGTCGGTGTCGATTTCCCACGGGTGGAAGTAGAACAGGGCCGACTCGCCGTCTTCGCGGTTGACCTTTTCCATCATCCAGCGCGACAGCGCGTACGGCAGCAGGCGGAAGTAACCACCGCCACCGGCCGGCAGGTGACGACCGGCCATCTTCACCGTGGTGATCGGCACTTCGAGGATGCCGTCCGGACCGTTCGGGTAGAACGCGAAACGCGGCGCGTCGGGCATGCCGTAGTGGTCGTGCGCGATCGGGTAGATGCTCGAGCTGTACTTGTAGCCTGCTTCTTGCAGCGCGTCGAGCGCCCACAGATTGCCGTGGCCAATCGAAAAACTCGGCGCGCGGTAGCCGACGACGGCCTGGCCGCCGATGTCTTCCAGCAGCGCCTTGGCCGAGCGGATATCGTTGTCGAATTCGGCGCGGCTCTGGTCCGAGGCGCGCAGGTGGCCGTAGCCGTGGCTGGCCAGCTCGTGGCCGGCTTCGACGATGCGGCGCACCATGGCGGGATAGCGCTCGGCGATCCAGCCCAGCGTGAAGAAGGTCGCGCGCACGCCCTCGCGCTCGTACAGCGCGAGGATGCGTTCCATATTGGCTTCGACGCGGCATTCGCGCGTTGGCCAGCTGTCGCGGTCGATGTAGGGGGCAAAGGCCGACACCTGGAAGTAGTCTTCCACGTCGCAGGTCATCGCATTGCGGATTTTTTCACCCGGCGCTGGACGCGGTCGGGCTGCGGGAGCGGTCATTTTCATGGCGGGTTATTCCTGGTGGTCCGGGTGGTGGGGCGCGGCGCCGGCGGCATTGGGTGGCGTGGCGGCGATCTTTTTCAGGATCGACAGCACCGACACGATCGATTTCTCCAGGCGCATCATGCGCTCGTCGAGCTGCTCGACGCTGGTGCGGCGCTCGCCCGGGTGCAGCTCGTTCGCGTGGCTGCCGCCGCCCGTCTGGTCGGCATGCGCATCGGCCAGGTCGTCGGTGTCGGGCGCGTCGAATTCTTCCGAGATGTCGCGCACGACGTCGTTGATGTGCGCTTCGGTGAACGCCTGCAGTTCTTCGAGGTAGCCCATCAGGAGCACGCGGTCCATCAGCGTGTTGGTCTTGCGCGGGATGCCGCCGCTGTAGGCGTAGATCGCACTGTAGGCGCCGTCGTCGAACGATGGCGTACCCTGCCAGCCGACGGTGCTCAGGCGGTGCTCGACATACGCGCGCGTCTCGGCCGCATCCATCGGACCCAGGTGGTAGCTGGCGATCACGCGCTGGCGCAGCTGCTGCATGCCGGGGCTGTGCAGGGTGGCGCGAAACTCGGGCTGGCCAAGCAGGAACGTCTGCAGCAGCGAACGTTCATCGGTCTGGAAGTTCGACAGCATGCGCAGTTCTTCGACCGTGCGGGCGTTGAGGTTCTGGGCTTCGTCGATGACGAGCAGGGCGCGCTTGCCCTGGCGGTCGACGGTGCGCAGGAACTGCTCGAGGCGGTTGAGCAGCTCGGCCTTGCTCTGGCCTTCGTACGGCAGACCGAAGCTCGAGACCACCATGCGCAGCGTGTCTTCAGGATCGAGGCTGGTATTGACGATGTGCGCGGCCACGATCTGGTCGAGCGGCAGTTTGCCCAGCATATTGCGCACGAGCGTGGTCTTGCCGGCGCCGACTTCGCCCGTGATGACGATGAAGCCTTCACCCTGCGACAGGCCGTACTCGAGATACGCCATGGCGCGCTTGTGGCCCTTCGAGCCATAGAAGAAATGCGGGTCGGGGCGCAGCTGGAATGGCTTGGCCGACAGGCCGTAATAGGTTTCGTACATCGTGATTGTCGTAGCTTTTAGAACTGCATGGACAGGCTCGCCACCATGGCGTGCTCGGTATAGGTGCCGCTGGTGGAGCCGGCCTCGGTGGTGAAGCGGCCAACGTTGCCGGTGCGGCGGCGCAGGTCGGCCGTGGCAAGCAGATCGCCAAAACGGCGCGACACGCCCACGCGCAGCGTGCGTTGCAGGTCTTCGAAGCCGCCCGAACGGGAGTCGCTCTTGTTGAGGTCGTAGCCGGCCGTCAGGTTCGAACGGGATGTGAGCCGGTATGTATAACTCGCGTCGAGGCCATGCTGGCGCACGTTATCGTTCAGATTGCTTTGCCCGACGCCCAGCAGCTGACTGTCGCTTTGCTGATCGGACAGCGCATTGCGGTTGCTGGCATACACCGAGAACACCGCGCTGCTGATGCCTTTGGTGTAGGCCATCGAGGCGCGCAGCGATTTCTGGCGGACGAAGCGATTGCTCAGGAAGTTGACGCTGTCGGTCAGTGACGACGGCAGGCCGTTGGCCTGGATATAGGCTGCCACGATGCGCTGGCGCTCGGCCGGATCGGGGTAGGCCGTGGCAAACATGCTGTTGAGCAGACTGGCCGTATCGAGGGTCGACGGCATCAGGAATTGCTCGCGCGACGTCGTCACGACATCGTCGTAGCTGATGTTCCAGCTCGTGTGACGGGAGCGATGCAGCGCCGACAGCGTGCCGGTGGTGCCATAGAAGTGACGGCCGAGCGTGGCCTGCACATTCGTGCGCAGCGAAGGCGACCAGGCAAAGCCGAGCGACCAGTTGGCCCCCTGGTCGCCACCGCCCATGCCTTCGTACTGGTAGCGGTCGTAGCCGACATTGGCCAGCAGCGACCAGCGCGAGTTCAGCATGTAGCGCAGGTTGGCGGCCAGGTTCTCGTTGGTCGAGTCGCCATACTGGGCGCCGCCCAGTTCCTGCTTGACGTAGGTCAGGCCCCAGCCGACGGTGCGGAACGCTGCGCCGCTGGTGAGGTTCGCCTGGATGGTATCGCCACCGGTGTTGTTGTAGCCAAACGCGTCGCCGCCATCGACCGAGTCGCGCGTGTAGCGCAGCACGCCCGAGGCGAAGCTGCCGAAGCGGTGCGTCAGGTAGGGGCTGATGCTCCAGGTGTCGATGTCGGTGCGGTTGCGGTTCGAGTACAGGTCGTTGCCCGCGCGCGGACCGAATGCCGACAGGCTCTGCTGGCCGCGCGACGCGGTGGCCTCGACGAAGAACAGGTCCGACAGCAGCTCGCCTTTCAGGTTGCCGCTGTAGGAGCGCTGGGTGCTCGACGTGCTGTCGGCTGCGCCGATCACGCCGGGATCGGCCAGATTGCGCTTGTCGCTGTCGTTCAGGTAGGCGAACCCGTGCAGTTGCGCGGTCGCGTCGACGGTCAGGCGCCGGCTGCGGTTGGCCACCGTGATGCCCGGCGACACCTGCGTGATCAGGTCGCTGTGCGCGAACTGGTCTTCGGTAAGGTTGACGTTGTCGGTCCAGATTTCGCTGACGAGCAGAATCGGCGTGACGCGCCATTCGGCGTGCGCCGGGCACGCGGCCAGCAGCATCGCTGCGGCCGCCAGTGGCGCCAGGCGCGGCGCGCAACGGCTTCTGCGCCCTTTAGCCATAGTGGTAATCATACGTTTCTTCAATGCCCGGAATATCCCTGGTCTTGTTGTAGAGGAGATTGACGTTGGCCATGCCTTCGAGCTGCTGCAGCGCTTCCTTGACCGCGTGCTGGGTCGTGGTTTGCGCTTCCACCACGACGATGATCTGGCCCATGTGGCTGGCCAGCACCCGCGATTCGCTGGTGAGCATCAATGGCGGCGAATCGAAGATGATGACACGGTCGGGATAGCGGTGCGCGAGTTCGTGCACCATCGCCGTCATGGTCGAGCTGGCCAGCAGCTCGGTGGCACGCGGCGTGCTGGTACCCGCCGGCAGGATCGACAGTGTATCCACATTCGTGCGCAGCATGACGTCCGCCAGGTCGAGCTTGTCGTCGAGCAGGATGTCCATCAGGCCGCGCTGGGCCGGCAGGCCGAGCGTGCGCAGCACCGAAGGGCGCGCCACGTCGGCGTCGACCAGCAGCACCGTGTGATCGAGTTCCATCGCGATGCTCATCGCCAGGTTGATCGCGCTGTAGGTCTTGCCTTCACCCGGCAGCGAGCTGGTGACCATGATCAGGTTGCCCGGATTGTCTTTCGGGCCGCGCTCGGTAAAGGCGCGCTTGAGCAGCGGGCGCTTGATGATCCGGAATTCTTCCAGCAGGTTCGTGCGGCCGCCGGCCGCGGTGACCATGCCCAGCTCGCGCATGCGCGCCAGGTCCAGTTCGATGCGGCGCGTGCTGTGGCGGCCACCGGCCGCGTTCGTGGTCTCGGCCGAGCTCTCGGTCCTGGTCGCGGCGACTGCCGGCGTGACCGCTGGCGCTGCCGGTGCAGCTGCGTGCTCCGCCGGGCGCGTCGGGACGTAGCCGGCATCAGGTGTGATGGGCTCTTCCGTATCCGCCACGATCACGGCGGCGGGGGTGGCAGCAGCGTTCTGACGCTGCTGGTCGATGCGGCTGGCCGCTTTTTCGATAATGCTCACATTTGCTCCTTGGTGGCCAACCGGCCTTACATCGTCGGGCGGATCATGATGGCGGCGACGCCGGCGCCGTACAGGGCGAACAGCAGCAGTACCGACGCGGCGAGGGCAAACAGGCGGCGCTTGCGCAGCACCGTCTGTTCGGCAGTCCAGTTCATGCTGACCGAGCCCAGGATCGGCAGACCCGTAACTTCACGCAGGGTGGCCTGGCTGAGGAAGGTCGGACGCAGTTGGCTCAGCAGGAACGCACCGGCCAGGCCAGCGGCCAGGGCCGCGACGAAGACCAGCGAGAACAGCTGCATGCGGTTCGGGCCGCTCGGCGTGGCCGGCGCGGTCGGTGGATCGATGACGCGGAAGGTCAGCATGTCGGTGGCCGAGGACAGGTCACCCGACAGCTTGGCCGACTCGCGGCTCGCCACCAGCTTCTGGTAGTTTTCGCGATTGACTTCGTAGTCGCGGTTCAGGCGTGCCAGCTGGGCTTCGATCTCGGGCACTTGCTCGCCCTGGCCACGCAGACGACCGACGCGGCCGCTGTATTCGGCCACCCGCGCCTGCAGCGACGCGACGCGCGCTTCGGCATCCGACAGTTGCACGGTCAGCTGCTGCAGCATCGGGCTGTAGCTGGCGCCCGGGTCCATGCTCGGCTTGGTGTTCTTGGCGGCTTCGGCGCGGCGCTCGCGCAGCTGCTCGAGCAGGCGGCGGTTGGCGACGATGTCCGGGTGCTGCTCGGTGTACTGGGTGCGCAGCGTGTCGAGCGTCTTGTTGACATTGGCGATGCGTTCATCCAGCTCGGGATCGACGAAGATCGGCGTCGGGCGCGAGCCACTGCCAGCGCTGCTGCCGCCGGAAATCTGACGGCGGATTGCATTGCGCGCCTGCTCGGCTTCGGCCAGCTCCAGACGGGCCTGGCTCAGGCCTTCGCTGGTGGCGACCATGCGCGTGCCGTAGTCGGCGCCTTCGCTTGGCAGCATGCCGATGTGGCGGATCTTGAATTCCTTCAGGCTGTTCTCGGCAGCGGCCAGGCGCTCTTCGTAGCTGCGGATCTGGTCGTCGATGAACTGCACCGCTTTTTCGGAATCCTGCTTCTTGTTGCCGAAGCTGCCTTCGACGAAGATGGTCAGGAAGGCCTGGACGACGTCCTTGCCTTCGCGGGCGCTGGTGCCGGTGTAGCTGATGGTATAGATGTCATCGCGCTCGGTACCGCCGATCTTGATGTTGGCCATCATGTCGTCGACCAGCTTGTTCATTTGCTTGGCATCGGTCGCCTTGACGTCGAGATCGACCTCGCGCACGACGCGCTCGACGTTCGGACGGCTGATCAGGGTACGGCGCATGAACAGGACCTGCTGCTCCAGGTTGGGCAGCATGGTCATGCCCGACAGCAGTGGCTTGAGGATGCTCTGGGTATCGACGTACACGCGCGCCGACGCTTCGTACTGATTGGGCAGCTTGTAGACGACCAGCCAGCCGGCCAGCGCCACCACCCAGGCAATGATGACCGCATGCCAGCGGTACTTGCCAATGGCTTTGAGGAGGTTAAGAATCTGGGAAGTAATTTCAGCCATCGTATCAGTCTCGCCGGTCAGGTCCCGGTCTGCAAAAAACCAGGCTCACAAATAAACAAAGTGCATGATCGCTTGTCCCCTGAGCAATTGCAATTGCAGGTTAGAAAATCCAGCGATTCTGGGTAAACGATACCGTCTGTTTGCAACACAAGGGCAAACAGCCAAAGAAAAATCTTAAGTGAATTTCATTACAGGATGCTTAATTGTTGCATTATCGCAAACATTTAGCGAATCCGCTTGTTGTATTTTTTGGAATCATTGCGCCACGGCAGAGAGCGTAGCAGGCCTCAAAAAAATGTTGCTGAAATTCAAAGGTCCTTATTGTAATGGCTAAAAACCGAAAGGGCCCGTACGATTGCTTCTATTGTGCAACTACAACCCAATGAGATCGTTTTGATGATGCGTAGAGAGTTTGGAAAGAAGTTCGCTGCCATGACGCTGGCAGCGACGGCAGCGCTGGCAGGGGCGGGCATGGCCATGGCGCCGGTGAAGGCGGCCTCGTTGCCGCAGACGGTGGCGGCGGTCAAGCCGTCGATCGTCGGCATTGGCACCCAGATGCAGACGCGCAGCCCGGCAATTGTGTTCAGCGGCACCGGCTTTGTCGTCGGCGACGGCCTGAGCGTGATCACGAATGCCCACGTGGTGCCCAACGAGCTCGACGGCGCCAAGCTGGAAAAGCTGGGGATCGTCGTGCCGGACGGCGCCGGCGTGCGTTTCCGGGCGGCCCAACTGGTCGGGCTCGACCGCCAGCATGATCTGGCCCACCTGCGCATCGAGGGGACGCCGCTGCCGGCGTTGCGTCTTGGCAACGCGAGTATGGCCGCCGAGGGACAGGCGCTGGCGTTCACCGGGTTCCCGCTCGGGATGGTGCTGGGCCTGTATCCGGCCACGCACCGCGCACTGCTGGCGGCGATCACGCCGGTCATGCAGCCGTCACCCAATGCACGCAAGCTCGATGCGCGCGCCGTCGTGCAGCTGCAACGCTCGCCGTTCAGCATTTATCAGCTCGACGGCACCGCGTATCCGGGCAACAGTGGCAGCCCGCTGTACGATCCCGAGACCGGGCAGGTATTGGGGGTGATCAATATGGTGTTCGTGAAGGGGTTGAAAGAGACCGCCATCACGGCGCCAAGTGGCATCACGTATGCCATTCCGGTACGCCATGTCCAGGAATTGCTGGAGCGCTAGGCTGTTTCCGTCATGCGCCTGACATGCTGTCGTGTTGAACTTGCAACAAGAAAGTATTTCAATTGTGCATGGCTTGTTCCCGCCGCGGTCTGCGCTACAATAGCGCAGGCCATGATGGCGAAATAACAATTATTGATTCGTACGGTAAACCATGCAGGCAGGTGGGTTACGGTGCGTGCAAGGGATGAACGCGATGATGACGAAACTGACGAAACACCTGGTCGCCGCTGGCGCCGCTGCCTGCATGCTGATTCTGGCTGGCTGCGCGACGCCGCTGCCGCCAAGCACCGCCGCCATGGCGCCGATCAATCCCGATTACCTGGTCGGCCCTGGCGACAGCGTCAACATCATCGTCTGGCGCAATCCCGAGGTCTCGATGACCGTGCCGGTGCGTCCGGACGGCAAGATCACGACACCGCTGGTTGAAGATCTGCCAGCAGCCGGCAAGACCTCGACGCAGCTGGCGCGCGATATCGAGGGCGCGCTGGCCAAGTTCATCCAGCAGCCGGTCGTAACCGTGATCGTGACCAATTTCATTGGCAACTTTACCGACCAGATCCGCGTGATTGGCCAGGCTGCCCGTCCGCAGGCGCTGCCATATCGCCGCGAGATGTCGGTGATGGATGTCATCATTGCCGTTGGTGGCGTGACCGAATTTGCATCGGGTAACAAGGCCAGCATCATTCGCACGGTCGACGGCAAGCAAGAGAAAGTGCCGGTCCGCCTCGATGACCTGATCAAGGATGGCGATATCTCCGCCAACGTCATGATGCGTCCGGGCGACATCCTGGTTATCCCAGAGAGTTTCTTCTAACAAGCCTGTCGATTATTCTTACACTGCTGCGGCTTGGGCCGCGCAATGCAGTGTAAAATCGTGCTTGACAAGCGTCTAAGTAGTTGTTTTAAGTAAGAATATTCCTACAGGAATTTTTAAGGGCATGAAACTTGCTCTATTACCTGTGTCGCAATTGAATTCGAGGACTAGCCGTGGCTAACGATCAGCAACAAAGCGGTAACGAGCCGCAACACCTTCCCATCCCTCCGGCGATGCCCCAGCATGGCGCCACGCGCCGGCGGCTGGCCAAAGCCGGCCTGGGCGCGGCGGGTGTGCTGATGACGCTCGAAAGCCATGCAACGTTGCAGAAAACCGGTTTCGTGTGCGAGTCGGCATCGGCCTTCCATTCGGCTGGCCTGAACAGCAACGTCGCCACCGAGCAGCGCTGTAATCCGCTGTCGCCGTCGAACTGGTGCCATGTCCAGCGCAGCTGGCCATGCAACAAGGCCAAGCGGTTTGCCGATGTCTTCAGCTGCCGCGAACAGCGCTTCGAGAAGACGTACTTCGCGAGCACAATGGCGCAGGTCATGACCTCCACCTTCGACTCGCAGTATGCCTACATCGGCAAGCACCTGTGCACGGCATACCTGAACGTCATCTCGGGTCGCATCAGCTTCCTCGACGTGCCGACGCTGCAGCGCATGTGGAACGAACTCAAGACCACGGGTTTTTACAAGGTCAACGCCAACGTGTCCTGGAATATCCAGCAGGTAAGGAAATATCTTGTCGCTGTCCACGGCGAGTGAGCAATCCGGGGCCTGGCGTCGTCCGGGCCCTGCAGTTCTGCATTATCGCCAGTGGCAAGACGAGGTCGTCTTGTTCAACGAAGTATCCGGGGCGACCCACCTGCTGACCCCCGAGGCGCTCGTCGTGCTGCAACACATGGGCGCCGCGCCCACGCCCGAAGCAGCCCTTGCCGCAGTACTGCGCGAACATTTCGAGGTCGACGACGCCACGCTTACGCACGATGTGGCCGAGCTGCTCGAACAACTCTCCTGCCTGAATCTGATCGAACCATGCCTCTTGTAGCCGATCTGGGCCGTGCCGAACTGGCGCGGCGCCTGGGCGGCCCTGGTCTGTTGCTGCGCACCGGACCGTTTGTCAGCCGAATCCAATCGAATATTTCCCTCGTCGCCGATGGCATCGGGTTGATGTATCGCGACAACGTCATCGAGGAACCAGGTGGCTTCGCCGATTTCCAGGTGCGCCTGCGCCAGAGCGCCGGCCTGCGCCGCTGGTGGCATCCGCAGGTCCGCTTTGACCATGACGGCCGTGAGCCGTTCGCGCCGCTGCCGCTGGCACAGGCCTGGCCGATGTTCGAATGGGTCATGAACTGGTGCGTCTCGAACCGCGCGCACCGTTACCTGATCGTGCACGCTGCCGTTATCGAGCGCAATGGCTGCGCGATCATCCTGCCGGCGCCGCCCGGCTCGGGCAAGAGCACGCTGTGCGCCGCCCTGGTGTGCCGCGGCTGGCGCCTGCTGTCGGATGAATTGACGCTGATCCGGCGCAGCGATGGCATGCTCGCGCCGCTGGCGCGCCCGGTCAGCCTCAAGAATGCCTCGATCGACGTGATCCGCGCGTTTGCGCCCGACGCCTTACTCGGCCCGTCGGTACCCGGCACCAACAAGGGCACGATCGCGCACATGAAGGCGCCGGCCGGGAGCGTGGCGCAGGTGGGCGACGTTGCGCGCGCACGCCACATCGTGTTTCCCCGCTACGAGGCGGGCGCCGCGACCACACTGACACCGCTGTCCAAGGGGCAGTTGTTCACCCGGGTGGCAGAGAATGCCTTCAATTATTTCGTTCTCGGTCCTGCCGGGTTCGATTGCCTGGCCGATCTGGTCGACGGCGCTGACGGCCACGAATTCTGCTACAGCCAGCTGGACGAAGCGATTGCGCTGTTCGACCGCCTGGCGGGAGCGCCAGCATGACGCGGCGCCCGCCATCGCTGCTGGTCGAGGTGCTGTCGGCGCCAGGCCGGGTCCGGCTGCTTGACCTGCCGGGCTGGGAGCGCTTGCTGCGCCAGGCCAACAGCGCCAATGTCGGCGCAATCCTGGTGTTTTTGCTCGAAGAGCACGGCTTGCTTGACGACGTGCCGCCCCAGCCGCGCGAGCACCTGGAAGCGGCGCGCATCGTCGCGCTGCGCCATCGGCGCCTGACCGGCTACGAGGTCGAACGCATCCACAGCGATCTGGCCCACCTGGGCCAGCCCCTGATCCTGCTCAAAGGCGCTGCATATGCGATGGCCGGCTTGCCGTCCGGCCGTGGCCGCCTGTTCTCGGACATCGATATCCTCGTGCCCAAGGACAATCTGGACAACGTGGAAAGTGCGCTGATGGAGCATGGCTGGGCCAGCACCCACCACGACGCCTACGATCAGCGCTACTACCGCACCTGGATGCATGAGCTTCCGCCGATGGTGCACCTGCGCCGCGGCAATGCCATCGATGTCCACCATGCGATCTTGCCCGAAACGGCGCCGGTGCGGCCCGACCCGGCGCTGCTGCGCGCGGCGGCGCGGCCGATCCCCGGCGACCTCGGGGCGCTGGGTGTGTGTACGTTGTCACCGCACGACATGTTCTTGCACAGCGCCGTGCACCTGTTCTTTGGTGGTGAATTCGACCAGGGATTGCGCGATTTGTTCGACATGCATCGCCTGGCAACACACTTTGGCGCCGAGCCGGGTTTCTGGGATGGGCTGGTGGCGCGCGCCGTTGCGCTCGAACTCACCCGTCCCATGTTCTACGCACTGCGCTATGCCACCCGCACGTTTGGCACGCCGGTGCCTGCATCGGTCATGGCTGCGTCACAGGCATTTGCGCCATCCCAAGTCGTACTGGCACTGATGGATGCGCTATTTACGCGCGCCCTGGCGCCGCCGCATCCGGAGTGCGCCGCACGCTTTGACGGTGCCGCCCATTTCGCCTTGTATGTGCGCGGAAACTGGCTGCGAATGCCCTTGGTGTTGCTCACGCGCCACTTGTTTCACAAGGCTTTCGTATCGCCACGTACCGCAGAGGCCGCTTGACCTGCTACTCTTTGCTGTGAGGGAATTTGCATAGTAATTCCACTAATTCACATTCAATTTGTCAATAAAATTGGCATTAGGACAATTGTCGATGCTATGATGACTACACTGTCGTCGCTGCACGACGCGTCGATACCGCCAGGAGAACGTACATGATCGAGACATTAGCGCCAGCCATCCCATGCACCGGGCTTGGCAGCGATGACTCAGCCCCGGAGAACGATCCGAGCATCATTGACGTTACCATCAACGAACGCGTCTTTGGCATTCGCGCTGCGGACATCGACACCCAGCGCAATTCCGCCAGCATGCTCATCAGTAAGATGTATGCGTGGCGCGGCTACAGCGGCAACCACCAGATCGGCAACGACCCCAACCGGATCACCTTGACCGCATCGGATCGTGGCCAGGTCTTCGGCACGCTGAGCCTGGGTCTGGATTCCGATATCGGCCTGCTGGCCGACCAGGTATTTGCTGACTATATCGATACCCAGCGCATGACCGGCAAGGTCTGCGAAATCATCAAGCTGGCCGTCGATCCGGCCATCAAGTCGAAGGCCGTACTGGCGTCGCTGTTCCACGTGGCCCTGATCTATGCGCGCGACCTGAATCATTGCAGCCACATCTTTATTGAAGTCAATCCGCGTCACCGCCGTTTTTACGAAGCCATGCTGGGTTTCCAGACCGTCTGCGAATCACGGCCCAATCCGCGCGTGCAGGCACCAGCGGTGCTGCTCAGCGCCGCCACGGCATACGGTACCGAGCAGGTTGCCAAATGGGGCGGCATGCAGGACAAGGCGGTCGGCGAACGTTCACTGTTTCCCTGGTTCTTTTCGCAGCGCGAAGAGGCCGGCATCATCAACCGCCTGCGCGCGCTGGGCTAAGCATTGCTCCCGGGGCAAAGACGCCCCATAATTTCCTCTCTGCATTTGTGCTTGCCTGCCTCGCAGGAACGTCCTATATTCAGCGCTTCTTGTATATCCAGTGAGGATGCGCCATGACGACAGGTAAGACCAGGGACGAAATCGCCGAAGCCTATTCCTCTGAACCGTGGTGGTACGACCTGCGCGGCTTTTTCATTCTGACCTTCGCCTATAACAGCACGATCGGCACGCAAATGCGCTTCTTCGGGCCGAACTTCGGTCCCGATCACCTGGAAGTGGCCTGCGGCACCGGAACGCTGCTCGAGATGGTGCTGAACTGGCGCCGTCGCCGCAAGCTCCCGCAAGTGAAGGTGACCGGCATCGACTACGCGCCGTCGATGCTCGCCGGCGCCAAGCGCCGCTTTGCCAACAATCCGCAAGTCCAGGTCCAGCACGCCGACGCGGCCCAGCTGCCGTTTGCCGACAACCGCTTCGACACAGCCAATATCGCCAACTCGATCCATTGCTTCCCGACGATCGACGGCGCGCTGCGTGACATCCTGCGTGTGCTGAAGCCGGGCGGGACGATGGCGGCAAATGTGTTGCTGTATCCCACCGGATTCGCGCCGCTGCGTTGGGCTGCGCAGAAGATCAATGACTGGGGCATCCGCAAAGGAATTCTGTACAGCCCGTTTCATATCGAAGAATTGCGCGCCAAGATGTTGGCAGCAGGCTATGAGGTCCAATCGGAGTTTACTTCCGGAAACACATGGAATGTGGTGATCCGCAAACCTGTGTAGGCGTAGTCCGACAGCGTATTTATTACGCGGTAAATATGCTGTCGGTATTTTTTACAGTGATGTTTGATCTTGGTCAGTAAAAATAGCTAACTGTTTGATTTAAAACAAATCTCTTGAGCTGGCACGGTGGTTGCTTATATACCCTCGTGAGCAGTACCCCAGACAACCCAGGAGATTTACGAAATGAACGCTTTTAAGAAAACCATCCTCGCCGCATCGATCGCAGCTGCAACCGTCTTCAGCGGTACTGCCGCAGCAGCACCGTTCAACTCGTTCACCGTTGACCCAATCAACGGCAACCAGGCAAACTTCGTTGCTGACAAGATCACCGGTAACTACACCGAAACCGCGACCTTCAACCCAGATGGTACGTTCAACGTCGCCCTGGTGTGGACTGCTGGCCAGTTCGTCGGCAACGGCGGCAACACTGCATACTCGGCTTTCCAGACCGGCCTGGGTTCGAACTACGGCCTGTTCGCCAACTACTCGGCAAGCGGTACCTACTCGGTCAGCGGTTCGACCACCACGTTCAACTTCCAGCCAGGCACCGGTAGCCTGAACCTGTTCCTCGACACCGATCTGGGCTCGGAAGCCGGCAACGTCCTGCTGGGTTCGGGCAATCCACTGGCTGGCCAGGGCACGCTGAACCCAATGCTGAGCACCTGCTCGAGCCCAAGCAATCCAAACGGCAACGGCATCAACTGCGGCAGCTTCGGTGCATCGAGCTCGTTCGCACTGACCGCAGCTGGCAGCGATTTCTTCATCCTGCCTAACCCGTTCTACTCGATGTCGTTCCAGTCGGGCCAGCTGAATAACTTCACCCCATCGGGCACCCAGACCATCAACGGTTCGCTGGACGTCGTGTTCGAAAACGCAGCTGAAGTGCCAGAGCCAGCATCGGTTGGCCTGCTGGGCCTGGGCATGCTGGGTCTGTACGCAGCACGTCGCCGCAACAAGAAAGCTGCCTAAGAATCACGGGCCTGCTGCGCAGGCCCTGTTCTCAAGCAAGAAAAAAACCACTACCGGTAACGGCAGTGGTTTTTTTTCGTTGTCCGATTCGGCGGCATGATGCGCCGATGAATCAACGCCCAGTCGTTCAGCGGCCGGCAGCCGCCATGCGCGCAAATTGACGCCGGCCAATGGCAATTGCCAGACGCTGGATTGGATGCCGGTTGCCGCCCGGCCGCCACGTGCGCTTGAGCTTGTTGCGGTAGGCGTCGAACTGCATGCCCCAGGGCGCCGCCAGCACATCGCCGCGGCCCAGCAGGATCTTGAGCGACTCGGTGGCAATGATGCCGGCGCACAGCTGGCAAGCCATGAAGGTCGACGGGCCGCGCCGCTCGGCAAAGTTCACCGCCCCTGGCACCATCAGGTAGTTGCGGTGCAGGCCAGCCGGCGCCAGGCCGACCACAAAGCGGATCGCTTTTTCCTGCTCCGGCAAATCGCCCCAGCCAAAATACTCTTCGAACGTCATCTTGCCCGGCATGAAGTTGAGCAGGGCGGCGCCCATGCCCAGTGGCGCAGCCGTGGTGGCCGGGATGCCGAGCCGTGCGCAGGCAGCAAAGGTCTGCTGACGCGCATCGAAGGCGAAGAAGTCGAGCGCGTCGACGTACAGATCGACCCCGGCCAGGAATTCGTCGAGATTGTCGGCATGGACGCCTTCGGGAAATATCTTGGTATCGATGTCGGGGTTGATGTCGCGCGCCATGCGCGCCAGCACGTCAGCCTTGGGCTGCCCGACGGTCGACATCATCGCGCCCACCTGACGGTTAAAGTTGGGAATGTCGAAGGTGTCGAAGTCGGCAATATGAAACTGCGTCACGCCCAGGCGTGCCAGCGTCAGCAGGTGCACGCCGCCGACGCCGCCGCCGCCTGCGATGGCAATGCGCTTGCCGCGTAACTGCTGCTGTTCGGCAGGCGTGACCCAGCCAATATTGCGTGAAAACGCCTGTTCGTACTGAAACGGATTGCTCATCGGGGACATTGCGAAAAGGTAGGGACGAGATGGTCGGCGCCGCAGGAAGTGCAGGGCGCGTACCGGCGGCGCGGGTGCTTATGCCGGATGTGACTCATCCATGCGCAGCAGGCGGTTGATGATACCGCGTTCCTCGCGGGGCGAAAAGAAGTATGGGTAGAACGAGCGCTCTTCGGTTTCGCCATCGGCGGCGAAGGTACCGCCAAAAATGCTGATCTGCTCGGTCACGTATTTCAGATTGACGCGCAGCAGGTAGGCCGGCGCATCGACCCGCGTGTTGATCTTGAGCTCGCCCTCTTTGCGAAACCCCAGCATGCGCTCGTAGAAGCGGCGATGGCGCGGGTTGACCTCGATGATGATGTCGGTGCAGCCATGCATGTCGCGGGCGTAGATGACGGCCAGATGAAACACGTTGGCCAGCGCGGTTTTCGAGCGTACCGACGGGTCGAAGGCAAATTTGGTGAACTCGCACAGCCGCGCGCCGTTGGCGCGGTGGGCATCGAGTTCGGCGCCAAAGACTTCATCGGCCATCAGCCCGACCTCGGAATCGATGCCGATACTGAGCGTACCGACCACGTCGCCCTTGTCGGTGGCGGTGAGTGTGATGCGATTGGGGTCATTGCTCGGCTGGTGATCGCCGGAGTAGCCGCGCCAGGCGTACATCCTGTTGATCAGCATGCTGGCCGAGTTGCGGCCGTCCGACGTATCGGTAAGCCGGATTCCGTATGAATCGTCGTTCACGATAAACATCCTTATTTATGTAATGACATCTTATCTCGACATCAATAAATTGAGCGTTCGATAGGATGAATAAATATCATCGCCAGGATGCTGTATGCAACGGTAAAACAAGGCCGCCACGCGCCATGCGATAGCGTGCGGCGGCAACGTGCCACATTACAGCGTCTTGAGCAGCGCGCGTGCCTCATCGGCTTGTGCGAACGGCGTGTTCGCTGCCAGCAGCTTGTCGAGCTCGCGCTTGGCGCCGGCCTTGTCGCCACTCTTGTTCAGCGCCTGCGCCAGGTGATAACGGATCTCCATGGCATTCGGCGCCTGGGTGCTGGCTTTTTGCAGTAGTGGCAGGCCACGTGCGACATTGCCCTGTTCCACCAGCATCCAGCCCAGCGTATCCATCACGCCCGGATTGTCGCTGGCGACCTTGAATGCCTGCTCGGCAGTTGCCAGTGCCCGTGGGTCCTTCACCTGCTGGTAGGCCCAGGCCAGGTTGTTCAGCACCAGCGGGTTGTCCGGCGCCGTCTTTTGCACGGATTCCAGACGGGTGATGGCCGCCTTGTAATCCTTGCCCGCCATATTGATCTCGGAGACCATCAGCGCCATGCGCGCATCGGACGGGTTCTGGGCCAGCCACTTCTCGGCGCGCGCCAGCGCTTCCTTGCTCTTGCCGCCCGCCTGCATCGCCTGCACGACCTTGGCGTTCAGCTCCGACGACGGCGCCAGCGCTGCGGCTTTTTCATACGCCTGCAAGGCTGGTGCGCTCTTTTGCTGGCTCATCAGGATGTCGCCCTCGAGCACGTAGCCAATCGGCGCTTTCGGTGCGGCTTCCTGTGCCTGGCGAGCGGCTGCCAGTGCATCGTCCGGACGCTTGGCGCGCATTGCTGCGTCCACCTGCATCAGGCGCGCGGGCATGAAATCAGGCTGCAAGTCGACTGCGCGCTTGATGTGGCCGGCTGCGGCACTGTCGTTCTTGAGCATGCGCTGCACCTCGGCCAGGCGAATCTGCGCCGGCGCCGATTTCGGCAGCACATTGGCCAGCTTGCTGTAGGTGTCGAGCGCGCCGTTCAGATCCTTGGTGGCGACCTGCGACTGGCCCAGCAGTTCGAGCACGCCGGCATCGGTCGGATTCGTGGTCTGCAATTTGCGCGCCAGCGTCAGCGCCTTTGGCGCCTGGTCGGTGCGCAGGTAGTGCGCGCCCAGCTTCAGGGCCGGGGCCGTTGCCTGTGGATTGGCCGTGCTGGCTTTTTCGAACCAGGTGGTCGCTTCGGCCGTGTTCTTCTGCAGCAGCGCCAGCTCACCCAATGCCGCCATCGCGTCGGCATTGTTCTTGTCTTTCTCGAGGAAGGCCGTGAAGCGCGCCTTGGCAGCGTCCGGCTTTTTCTCCTGCATGTCCAGGCGCGCCAGATTGGTCACGGCCGGCAGGAACGTCGGCTGCAACTGCACGGCTTTCTCGAACGCCGCGCGTGCTGGCGCATTCTTGCCCTGGACCATATACACGGCGCCCTTGAGCTGCTGCACCTGCGCACTGTCCGGCTGCTGCTTTTCGAGCGACGCCACGGCGGCCTCGGCGCGGTCGTAGCGCTTCATGCCCATCTCGGTCTGCACCAGTGCCATCGTGGCCTGGAGCGATTTCGGATCGAGCGTCGCGGCCGCTTCAAGTTCGCTCAGGCCACGGGCTTGGTCGCCCTGTGCCAGGCGCGACAGGCCAAGCGAGGTACGCACGGCGGCAGCTTGCGGCGCCAGCGTGGCAGCCTGCTGGAGGTAGCTGCTGGCCTTGTCGAAGTCACGCACCTGCATGTACGACTCGCCTGCCAGGGCCAGCAGTTGCGCATCCTGCGGCGCGTCCTTCAGGGCTGGCGCCAGGGTTGCGGCGGCATCGGCTGGCTGCGAATTGCGCAGTTGCGCCTGGGCCAGCAGCTTGCGTGCATAGACATTGTTCGGATTGCTTTGCAGGTATTTGCGCAGATGCTGCTCGGCCTGCTGGGTGCCGCCCAGGTTCAGCTCGGATGCGCCGGCCAGCAGAATGCTTGGCTGGTGATCGGGCGCGATCTTGAGGATTTTGGCCAGCGCGTCTTTCGCTGCCGAGTATTTACCTTGCGAGAACTCGAACAGGGCGCGGGTGTACACCACCAGCAGGCTGCCCGGCGAATTCTTTTCTGCTGCCTCGACTTCGACCTTGGCCGCATCGAACTTGCCGCGCGCGATCTCGACGTACGCCTTTTCAATATGGGCGCCGCGGTGATCCGGTTTCAGCTTGAGCGCCTGGTCATACGACGCCAGGGCTTCGTCCGGCTTGTTCGTCATGCGCAGCATCGAGCCGCGCATCATGTAGGCTTCGGGATTTTTCGGATCCTTGGCCACAGCATCCTCGACATAACGCTGTGCTGTTTCGCGGTCGCCTTTGGCGGCGGCCATGCGCGCCATGCCCATCAGGGCCTCGCCCGAATTGGCATCGGCTGCCAGCGCGGCGGCGTAGGCCTGCTGCGCTTCTTCCGGCTTGCCGCTGCCGAGCAGCGCGTCAGCGCGCAGGCTCAGCAGTGGGGCCGAACCGGCCGCCGCTTCGGGCGTGATCTCGGTCAGCACTTCCTTGAACTTGCCTTGCTGCGTCAGCGCCTGGCCAAGCAGCGGCAGCACGCGCGCCGCCGGGATGTTCAGCGAACGGGCGCGGCCGAATTCTTTTTCAGCCGACACGGCGTCGCCAGTCGACAATTGCAGGGTACCCAGCGCCATGCGCGCTTCGCCATTTTCCGGGCTGTTTGCCACGGCATTCTTCAACTGGATCAGCGCCGCCTTGATATCGCCCTTTTTTTGATAGTCAGTGGCTTCAGCCAGCAGGGTCTCGGTCGACTGGGTGCGGTTGCAACCGGACAGACCGGCAGCAAGGATGGCGCCGGACAGCAGGGCGGTAAGAGTAAGCTTGGTAGCGTGGCGCGACATGTGGGATTCCTCAGGCAGTGGAGTTCGTTGTTTCGCCAGATAGCGAAATTCCTCAACAACAAATAATACCTGAAGGAACAGCGTCGCCAACGTGCAAACGGATGCAATTGTTGCAAATTCCAGCCACAGGTAACAGCAAAAAAGTGAGAGCAATTGTTACCAAGACTGGAAGCGGCAGGCGCAGCCCTTGTCACTCGTCGTCGCTGCCGGGACCGCCCCGCAGACGTTGCAGCAAGGCATCGACATGTTCGCCTACGGGCAAGCCATGGCGCCGTAATAACTGTACGTGGAGCACGAGGTTTTCCAGCACCAGCTTGGCCGAGACGGCAAGCAGCGTCATCAGTCGATCTTCCTGGCTGAAGTTTTCCATCGCCGCCGCCATCTCGCACAGGTGACTGGCGACGAGGTCGCGCAGTTCGTCTTCGGGAAAGGGGAGGTCGGCGAAGTCGATCGGGTCTTCCTGTTCGACTTCGCGCATCAGGGCGGCGAGTTGTGCGGGGCGGATTGGCATGAATGACTCCGTGGTGTTCACGAAGTCATTCTAGGCCGTTTGCCGACGCCGTTATTACAATTACATATTGCGCCGATACTGGCCGCCCACTTCAAACAGCGCCGTCGTGATCTGCCCCAGCGAGCACACGCGTACGGCATCCATCAGGTGCGCAAACACGTTCTGGTTGTCGATTGCGGCCTGGCGCAGCGCGGCCAGGGCGGCGGGCGCGGCGTCCGCGTGGCGCGTGTGGAAGGCGTCCAGACGCTGCAGCTGCGATTGCTTTTCGTCGTCGGTCGAGCGCGCCAGTTCGATGGTGGCCGGTGCGCCCGAGCCTTTCGGGTTGCGGAAGGTATTGACGCCGATGATCGGCAGCGTGCCGTCGTGCTTCTGGTGCTCGTACAGCATCGACTCTTCCTGGATCTTGCCGCGCTGGTAGCCGGTTTCCATCGCGCCCAGCACGCCGCCACGTTCGGCGATGCGCTCGAATTCCTGCAGCACCTGCTCTTCGACCAGGTCGGTCAGTTCATCCATGATGAACGCGCCCTGGTTCGGGTTCTCGTTCTTGGCCAGGCCCCATTCGCGGTTGATGATCAGCTGGATGGCCAGCGCACGGCGTACCGATTCATCGGTCGGCGTGGTGATCGCTTCGTCGTAGGCATTGGTGTGCAGCGAATTGCAGTTGTCGTAGATCGCGATCAGCGCCTGCAGCGTGGTGCGGATGTCGTTGAAGTCGATCTCTTGCGCGTGCAGCGAACGGCCTGACGTCTGGATGTGGTACTTGAGCTTTTGCGAGCGGTCGTTGGCGCCGTAGCGCTCGCGCATGGCCACGGCCCACAGGCGGCGTGCGACGCGCCCGAGCACCGTGTATTCCGGGTCCATGCCGTTCGAGAAGAAGAACGACAGGTTCGGCGCGAAGTCGTCGATGTGCATCCCGCGCGCCAGGTAGGCTTCGACGAACGTGAAGCCGTTCGACAGCGTGAACGCCAGTTGCGAGATCGGATTGGCGCCCGCTTCGGCAATGTGATAACCCGAGATCGACACCGAGTAGAAGTTGCGCACGCCGTGGCGCACGAAATACTCCTGGATGTCGCCCATGACCTTCAGCGAAAACTCGGTCGAGAAGATGCAGGTGTTCTGGCCCTGGTCTTCCTTCAGGATGTCGGCCTGCACGGTGCCGCGCACGCTGGTGAGCACCCAGGCACGGATTTTTTCGCTTTCGTCCGGCGTGGGCTGGCGGCCGTTATCGTGCGCGAACTTGTCGATCTGCTGGTCGATCGCCGTATTCATGAACATCGCCAGGATGGTCGGCGCCGGGCCGTTGATCGTCATCGATACCGACGTCGACGGGCTGCACAGGTCGAAGCCGTCGTACAGCACCTTCATGTCGTCCAGCGTGGCAATCGACACGCCCGAGTTGCCGACCTTGCCGTAGATATCGGGCCGCAGCGCCGGGTCGGCGCCGTACAGCGTGACCGAATCGAACGCCGTCGACAGGCGCTTGGCATCCATCCCCGTCGAGACGAGCTTGAAGCGTTTGTTGGTGCGGAACGCGTCACCTTCGCCCGCGAACATGCGGGTCGGATCTTCGCCTTCGCGCTTGAACGGGAACACACCGGCCGTGTAAGGAAACGCGCCCGGCACGTTTTCGAGCATCAGAAAGCGCAGGATTTCGCCGTGGTCTTCAAAGCGTGGCAGCGCGACCTTGCGGATCGGGTTGCCCGACAAGGTTTTTGTGACCAGACGTGTGCGGATTTCCTTGTCGCGCACGTGCGTGACGTAGTCGTCGCCGGCATACGCGGCCTGCAGCGCGGGCCAGGCTGCCACGAGAGTTTTGGCTTCGCCATCCATCGCGTTGTCGCGTTCGGCCATCAGGCCGTCGAGCGCGTCGCCCGTGGCGGCGTTCTGGCCAGCCGCCAGCAGCATGCGCTTCGATTCGCCCAGTTGCTGGCGCTCGCGTGCGAGTTTCACCTGGCGCGCCACGTGGCGGTGGTAGCTACGCACGGTGTCGGCGATCTCGGCCAGGTAGCGGCTGCGCGCCGGCGGCACGATCACGTTCTTGCCGCTCGAGTAGCGCAGCGCCGGCGCGGGCAGGCTGCTCGCATCGATCGGCAGGCCGAGCGCCGCGAGCCGGGGCAGCAGGCCGTGGTACAGCGCCGTCACGCCATCGTCGTTGAAGCGCGACGCCTGGGTGCCGAACACCGGCATCTGGTCCGGGCTCTGGCTCCACAATTCGCGGTTGCGCTGGTACTGCTTGGCCACGTCGCGCAGCGCATCGAGCGCGCCCTTGCGGTCGAACTTGTTGATGGCGATGAAGTCGGCGAAATCGAGCATGTCGATTTTTTCGAGCTGCGAAGCAGCGCCGAACTCCGGCGTCATCACGTACATCGACGTGTCGACGTGCGGCACGATGGCGGCGTCGCCCTGGCCGATGCCCGACGTCTCGACGATCACGAGGTCGAACCCGGTCACCTTGCAGGCGGCGATCACGTCGGGCAGCGCCTGCGAGATTTCCGAGCCAGCGTCGCGCGTGGCCAGCGAGCGCATGAAGACGCGCGTCTGCCCGTTCCACGGACTGATCGCATTCATGCGGATGCGGTCGCCCAGCAGCGCGCCGCCGGACTTGCGGCGTGACGGGTCGATCGAGATCACGGCGATGTTCAGGCGGTCGCCCTGGTCGAGGCGGATACGGCGGATCAGTTCATCGGTCAGCGACGATTTACCGGCGCCGCCGGTGCCGGTGATGCCCAGCGTCGGCACGCGCAGCGTCGCGGCGTGTTCGAGGATCTGTGCGCGCAGCGCGGCGTCGACCTTGTCGTTTTCCAGCGCCGTGATCAGCTGCGCCAGCGGGCGATGGCGCGCGGCCAGCTCGCCCTGCTGCAGCGCCGCCAGTGTGGTCGGGGCATACGGCGACAGGTCGACGTCGCAGGCTTGCAGCATCGCGTGGATCATGCCGACCAGGCCCATGCGCTGGCCGTCTTCGGGACTGAAAATGCGGGTAACGCCGTACGCGTGCAATTCGTCGATCTCGTGCGCGACGATCACGCCGCCGCCACCGCCGAACACCTTGATGTGCGCGCCGCCGCGCTCGCGCAGCAGGTCGATCATGTACTTGAAGTATTCGACGTGGCCGCCCTGGTAGCTCGAGATGGCGATGCCCTGCGCGTCCTCGGCCAGTGCCGCCGTGACGACATCATCGACCGAGCGGTTGTGGCCCAGGTGGATCACCTCGGCGCCGTTCGATTGCAGGATGCGCCGCATGATGTTGATCGAGGCGTCGTGACCGTCGAACAGCGAAGCGGCGGTAACGAAGCGCACCTTGTTGGCCAGTTGCGGGGTAGCAGGGGCGGGGGCGGCCAGCGTGGCGGCGGCGGTTGTATCGTTCATGGATAGCAGTCCTTGTAGGCGGGCGGACGAGGGGTACTGGTACGGTAGCTGACGTTAACGTTAACGTCAAGTAGTGAACAAATGAACCGGTTTCATGAAGTTTACTAGAGATAACATTAAGTGATTTATTGCAATCATTTGGTATACTTCCTGCATAGCGCGTGGGCACACCCGCGCCGGTGACCAGAGGGGTACGTCAGATGTTGAAAAAAGTGGATGCGTCACAGCTCAGGGTTGGCATGTTCATCCACGATCTCGATTGTGGCTGGATGGAGCATCCATTTGTGCGCAGTCAGTTCCTGCTGTCTTGCGAGAGCGAAATCCAGAAAATCCGCGATGCGCGCATCCACGGCGTCGTGATCGATTGCAGCCGCGGCATGGATGTGGACGCGCCCACGCTGGCCCAGGCGCAGGCAGCCACCGAAGCCGAAGTGACGGTGCTGGCCACCACCGCGACCAGTCGGGTACGATTCTCCGTTGGCGAGGAACTGCAACGCGCGGCGACGGTGCGGCGTGAAGCGGTGGGCGTGGTGCGCACGGTGATGCAGGACGCGCGGCTGGGCAAGGCCGTCCACCTCGACGAGGTCGGGCCGGTCGTGCAGAACATCACCGAATCGATCCTGCGCAACGCGGGTGCCTTGCTCGGCCTGTTGCAGATCAAGAACAAGGACGATTACACATTCCTGCATTCGGTGAGCGTGTGCACGCTGCTGGTGGCATTCTGCCGCTCACGCAATCTGGATGACGAGCGCATCTACCAGGCCGGCATCGGCGGGCTGCTGCACGACACCGGCAAGGCGCTGGTGCCGGATGCGATTCTCAACAAGGTGGGGCGCCTGACCGACGCCGAGTTTGCCATCGTCAAGCGCCACCCGCGCGATGGCCACGACATCCTGCTGCGCACGCCCGGCATCGGCGCCATACCGCTCGACATCACGCTGCACCACCACGAGCGGCGCGATGGCAGCGGTTATCCGGACCACCAGGCCGGGGACGCGATCAGCGAACTGGCGCAGATGGCGGCCATTGTCGACGTGTACGACGCGATTACGTCGGAGCGCTGCTATCACAAGGGGGTGGCGCCGGCCGAAGCGCTGCGCAAGCTGTATGAGTGGAGCAAATTCCACTTCGATCCTGCCCTGGTTCAGGAATTCATGCGCTGCGTCGGGATCTACCCGGTCGGCACGCTGGTGCTGCTGGAATCGGGCCGCCTGGGCGTGGTGGTCGAGCCGCACGAAACGAGCCTGCTCACGCCGAAGGTCAACGTGTTCTTCCATACCCGGGAGCAGCGTTACATCAAACCCGAAACCGTCGATCTGTCACGGCCGCTGGGCTTTGGTGGCGGTGACCGCATCCTGCGTCACGAGTCGGCCGAGAAGTGGCAGGTCGAACCGCTGCGCTTCATGCAGGTCGCCTGAGCGAGCAACGCGTTCAGAAGAATTCGGCGGTGTCGTTGGTCGTGACGGTCTGCAGCAGGCCGCCATCGACCAGCGCTTCGTAATGGCAGACGCGGTTGCGGCCGTTGGCCTTGGCGAAATACAGCGCCTGGTCGGCGTGGCCGAGCGTGACGACCGGCGAATCGGCCGCGCTGACGCTTGTAAAGCCGATGCTGACAGTAACTTGCCCCACTTGCGGGAAATGGTGGCTTTCGACATCGAGACGAAAGCGCTCGATGATGCGGCGCGCGTTCTCAAGCGTCGTCGAACGCAGCAGCACCACGAACTCTTCGCCGCCAAAGCGGAACACCCGGTCCTGCGTACGGAAGGACGACTGCAGCAGGTTGGCGATCAGGATCAGGACCTCGTCGCCATACAGGTGGCCGAAGCGGTCGTTGACCGTCTTGAAGTGGTCGACGTCGACCACGGCCAGCCACTGCGCCTGCGCCCCGTGCTGCCCGCGCCGCTCGGCCAGGCCGGGCATGACGGGATCGGCGTCCGTTGCCAGCAGCATGCGCGCCAGCTGGTCGTCGAAGGTCTTGCGGTTGAGCAGGCCCGTGAGCGAATCGCGTTCGCTGTAATCGAGCAGATTCTGGAAATTGCGGTACACGCTGACGATGCCGCTGACCATGTACAGCGCTTCCGGCGTGAACGGGGTGTCGTGGGCGATCTCGAGGCAAGTATCAGCCCGCTCGCCAAACCAGATCGGCAGCCACAGGCGGCGCAAGCCATCCTGGCCCATGCCTTGGGCGCGCGTGGCGTGCTGGCGCAGGCACGCCTCGAGTTCGGGATAGGTGGCGATCGGCTCGCCCGGCCCGCTGTCCTGGGGTTCTTCCGGGCAGGCGACGCCGCCGGCCTGGATGCAGGCGCGCGAGCGCACGAACAGCTGGTCGGCAACGCTGGAAATGCCCAGGACCCGGGTCTGGTTCGCGCCCGATAGTTCCTGGACCGCCGAGATCACCGAGATGTCCAGCATCGCATGATCGCGGTGGCCAGTCATGTCCACCATGTGTCGCAGCAGGGAATCCATGTCGTCGTTGTCAGGCCAGCCAAAGCACGAAAAAAAAGACCCTGCAGATGGCGTGGGATGACGCACAAGAGGGCCGGAAGTGCCGCATTTTTCAGCGGCCAAGCAAAACAGCATAATGCTTTTTTGTACTAGCGGCAACTATTCTTGGCGATTTTTCTCCTGCGTCACCGGGTCGCGACACAGGGGCCCGTGAACCTTGTTTTTCCTCAGGTAAAAATATTTCCACTTGGAAAAACTGCGCCTCATCAAATTGCCGCTCGGCACTAATGCCTATAGTCAACTTACTGGCACACGTTACATAGCAGGGGCGACCGGGCCCGGTCGCAGCCAGTATTTTTCAACCACTAAAGGAGTTTTGTCATGAGCACGATTACCTCCGCCATCAAAGCCTTCATCGCAGACGAAAACGGTGTGACTGCCATCGAGTATGGCCTGATCGCTGCACTCATCGGCGTCGCAATGGCCACCGTGGCTGGCGAGGTCGGTACTGGCATCAAGGAAACGTTCGAGTACATCCGGGATCAGCTGAACGCCGCTAACCCGACTGCACCGTAATCCGTGTGCCCCCCGGGTCGCAGTCCGGCCCCGGGGGGCATTTTTTCTGGAGCCGATCATGGATATCGCACACTACCTCGACACGCTGCTGCTGCTGCTGGTGACGGCCGCCGCGATTAAGGACCTGGAAAGTCGGCGCATTCCCAATTTTCTGTTGCTCGCTGGTGTACTCGGCGCGCTGCTGCTGCACCTGCTGTCGCCCCGGCCAGTGACGGCGCTGCTGTCCGCATTGGGCGGCTGCGCGACCGGCCTGGCGTTGCTGCTGCCGTTCTATCTGCTGCGCGGCATGGCCGCCGGCGACGTCAAGATGATGGCCGCCGTCGGCGTCTTTACCGGCGCGGGCGACGCGCTGCGCATCGCCATCCTGGCCTGGTGCGCAGGCGGCGTGATGGTGCTGGTGGTTCTGATTGTCAAAGGGCGGCTGCGCCTGGCCCTGGCCAATCTGTGGGCCATGTTGCTGCCCATTCTGCTGCGCCTGCAACGCTTGCCGAGCCCGGAGAACAACGGCCGGCCCAGCGCTGGCGCGATTCCGTATGGCGTGGCCATTGCTGCCGGGACGATCGTGCATCTGGTCGGTCGTTACGGCGCCACGCCCCTCGCCTGATCGCTGCGGCTGCTCTTGTCAGGCATCAAGTGCCGCAAATAGATGCTCGTTAGAATCAATTGAGGTTTTCCCAGAACCAACTTCAGCAGCAGGAGACGTCATGATCGGAGTGTTATCGGCCGCCGCGCCGACCGGACCGGATGCATCGTTGTCCCTGTCGGCGCCGGGTTTTGATGCGGATGGCAATCTCGCCGCCGTGCTGCCGCGCCAGCCGCGCACGGTGCGCGACACGGGGCTCGACGCCCGCCTGGTGACGGCGCTCGTGGTCAAGACCCTGCATGCCGACGGCAAGACGCCGCTGTCTCAATTGACTGGACGCCTGCGGCTGTCGGTCAGCGTGCTGCGCGAAGTGCTGCAGGCCCTGGTGGGCACCCAGCAGGCCGAAGTCGCGTATTCCGGCGACAGCGATCTCGATGTGCACTACCAGTTGACCACTCTGGGCCAGCGCGCGGCGGGCGAATACCTGGCCGAATCGCGCTATGTCGGCCCGGCGCCGGTAACGCTGGGCGCGTGGCGCGCCGTGGTCACGCGCCAGTCGCAGCGCCAGCCCGATGCTGCGCGCGTCACGCGCACCGAGCTCGATGCGGTGCTCGACGGCGACGGCCTGGCGCCGGCCATTCGCGAGCAGATCGGCGCTGCCCTGTATTCGGGCCGCCCGCTGCTGCTGTACGGGCCGTCCGGCAGCGGCAAGACGTCACTGGCGCGCAAGCTGGCGCGCCTGCGCCAGGATCCGATCGCGGTGCCGTATGCGGTGCTGGTCAACCACGAAATCATCCAGCTGCACGACCTGACGCTGCATCCCCTCCCACTGCACGTGCGCGCCCTCGAAGAACGCCGCAGCGGCGATGCACGCTGGGCCCTGAGCCAGCGTCCGCTGGTACACGTGGGGCCGGAGCTGGCGCGCGACATGCTCGAGCTGCGCACTGATCTGGGCAGCGGGGTGCTGCACGCGCCGCCCCACATCCTGGCCAACAACGGTTTGCTGGTGGTGGACGATGTGGGCCGCCAGCGCGTGCCGCCGGGCGAACTGCTGCACCGCTGGCTTGGCGCGCTCGAAGCAGGCCTGGACCATGTCACGGTGCCGGGCGGCGCCACGCACGTCCTGCCGTTCGATGTGAGCCTGGTGCTGGTCACCAGCCTGGCGCCGGAGTCGGTGCTCGACGAGGCCTGCCTGCGCCGTATCGGCTACCGGATTCCGGTGGGGCCGCTGTCGGAGCAGAGTTATCGCGCGCTGCTGCGGCGCCAGGCGCGGCAGCGCCGGATCGACCTGGATGACAGCGCGATCGCGTTCCTGATCGAGCACCTGCACCGCCGCACCGGGCGCGCGCTGCTGGCCGCCTATCCGCACGAGCTGCTGGGCCGGATCGCCGACTTCGCGGGCTTCTCCGGCCAGGCCCCGTGCTGCGATGTCGATGGCCTGACGCGCGCGTGGTACAGCCTGTTCGGCGAAGGGGACGCACCATGAAAAACCAACGGGCCGTGATCATGATGGCGCTGGCCGTGGTGCTTGGCCTGCTGGCCGTGGCGCTGGCCGCGCGCTGGCTGCTCAATGCGCCAGTGCCCGCTGCCGGCAGGATCGTTGTCGCAAAAAACGACATCGACATCGGCCAGCGCCTGACCCCCGCGCTGTTCATCGTGGTGGACTGGCCCACTGCCAGCGTGCCCAAGGGCGCGTTCACCGAACCCCAGCCGCTGAACGGCCGGGTCCTGCGCAGCAGCCTGCTCGCGGGCGAACCGGTCAGCGAAGCCAAGCTGGCCCCGGCCGGTACGCTGGGCGGCCTGTCGGCCCTGATCACCGAAGGCAAGCGCGCAATCACCGTGCGCGTCAACGACGTGATCGGCGTGGCCGGCTTCGCCTTACCGGGCAACTATGTCGACATCATCGTCAGCACCGAGACGGTGCCCGATCCGAACGCCCCGCAGGCGCGTGCGCACAGCATCTCGAAGATCGTCCTGGAGCGCATCCTGGTGCTGGCGGTGGCCCAGGAAGTCGGCCGTGACGAGACCAAGCCCAAGGTCGTCAATGCCGTCACGCTCGAAGTCACGCCCGAACAGGCCGAAAAGCTGGACCTGGCGCGCAGCGTCGGCACGCTGTCGCTGGCGCTGCGCAACCAGATCGATCCTGCCGCCACTGCCACCACCGGCGCGACCAAGGAGAACCTGCTGCCGGCGCCGCCCGCAGCCCCGGTTGTGCTGCGCGCTGTGGCACCACCGCGGGTGCAGCTGGTGCGGGCGCCGGCGCCACCGCGGGCGCCGCACCGCGAATGCATCAGCGTCATCAACGGCCTGCACGCATCGCAGGAATGCTTCTGATGTCTTCGACTGGACCGATCATGCAACGACATTCCACGATCGCACTGCGCGCCTGCCTGGCGACTGTTTTGGCAGGCCTGAGCGCGCTGGCCCTGGCTGCCCCGGCAGGCAAAAAAACGGTACCGCCTGACGTGGCAGCGCAGCCCGGGCTGCGCCTGAACGGCGGGTGCCAGGGCGAGGCCGCGCGTCCGGCCACCATGGCGCTCCAGATGGGCAAGTCGACCATGCTGCGCCTGCCCGAAGCAGTCACCCAGCGCAGCGTCGGCAACCCGGCCGTCGTGCAGGCGATGCTGGTCGCGCCGGACACGCTGTATATCGCCGCCGTCGATGTCGGCACCACCAATATGATCGTGCAGGGCCGCAGCGGCGCGTGCAGCGTGATCGACATCACGGTCGCGATGGACCCGGCCAGTCTGCAAGCGATGCTGGGCCTCGCCATGCCGCACGAGAAGGATATCCGGGTGATGGCCGCGAATGACACGCTGGTGCTGACCGGCACCGTCAGCGACGCTGCCGCCGTCAACCACGCCGTGGAACTGGCCGGCGCCTATGTGCGCCGCCCGCTGCGCCAGTTGCCGGCGGCCGACAAGGACAACGCGACCGACGGCGTGATCCAGATCGGCAATGGCAGCGGCGGCGGCGCGGCTGCCGGGGCAGGTGGCGCCAGCGCCCGCGTGATCAACCTGCTGGCGGTCAGCGCGCCCCAGCAGGTGCAGCTCGAGGTCAAGGTGGCCGAAGTCGCGCGCACGCTGCTCGAGCGACTGGAAACCGGGGTGCGCCTGAGCTTCGGGTCGGGCAGCTGGACCACCACGCTGGCCACCGATTTTCTCAGCGGGCTGGCGCGCGGCGGCCTGGCCGGCCTGAAGACCAACGGCAACCGCTTCGGCATCGACACCGACAAGCTCGATGGCCTGGTGCGCATCCTGGCCGAACCGAACGTGCTGGCCATCAGCGGCCAGGAAGGTGCGTTCCTGGCCGGCGGCAAGTTCTTCATCCCGGTGGCGCAGGACAATAACAAGGTGACGCTGGAAGAGAAGGAATTCGGCGTCGGCCTGCGCTTTACCCCGACGGTGCTGGGCGGAGGCCTCATCAACCTGAAGGTCGCGCCCGAAGTGTCGGAGCTGTCGCGCGAAGGGATCGGCATCAGCGCCGCCGGCATTGCGGGCACCGCGATCATGCCGCTGTTGACCACGCGCCGCGCCAGCACCACGGTGCAGCTGCACGACGGCCAGAGCTTCGCCATCGGTGGCCTGGTGCGCAACAATCTGGTCGCCAACCTGAAAGGCCTGCCGGGACTGAGCGACGTGCCGATACTGGGCGCGCTGTTTCGCAGCACCGACTTCCAGCAGGAGCGCACCGAACTGGTCTTCGTCATCACGGCGCGTCTGGTCAAGCCGCTGCCGGCCGGCAGTCTGAGCTTGCCGACCGACCGGTTCGATGCGCCGTCGCGCGCCGGCGTGCTGCTTGGCGGTCGCCTCGAAGGCACGCCCGCCGTTGGCACGGCGCCTGTCCCACCCGCACCGGCGCCGGCCGCCGGCGGCCCCGAACCGGAATAGGAGAGCAGCATGGCATCCACATTCATACGCCGGGCGGCGCTGGCGCTGCTGGCCTGCGGCGCGCAGGGCTGCATCTCGAGCACGCCGCACTGGGACAGCCAGTTCGGCGCGGCGACCCGCGCCAACCTGGCCGCGCAGACGATCGACCCGGCTGCGGGCGCCAGCCGCAACCCCGCCGCAGGGCTCGATGGCCGGGCCGCGCGCGCGGCCATCGACAACTACGAGCGCTCGTTCGCCCAACCGGACACCGGCCAGCCGGCGCCCATGATCCGTGCGCAGTAAGCGCGCGGCCCTACCTTTATCGAGGACTTCATGAGAGCGCTCCTGATCAGCCGGGACAGCCACCTGTACGCGGAACTGGCCGCCCAGGGCGCCGCGCGGGTGCCGCCCCTGCACCTGGGCGCGACCCGCGCCGGGCTGCGCGAGGCGCTCGACCGGCCCGATCCCGACGCGCCGCAACTCGTTATCGTCGATGCCAGCAACCTCGAACCGTCCGAGGCCAATCTGCTCGAGCGCCTGGGCCGGCAGTATCCGACGGCGCAACTGATGCTGCTGACTACCCAGCACCAGCCCGACCTGTTGATTACCGCGATGCGCGCCGGCGTGCGCGAGCTGCTGCAACTCCCTTTGGTGCACCGCGCCTTTCATGAGGCGATGGACCGGATTGCGAGCGCCGCCGGCATCTCGACCATGCGCGACGGGAAGGTGCTGGCCTTCATCGCCTGCAAGGGCGGCAGCGGCGCCACCTTCATCTCGACCAATTTCGGCTACGCGCTTGCCTCGCTGGCGGGCAAGAAGGTGCTGCTGATCGACCTGCACGGCCAGTTCGGCGACGCCGCCCTGTACGTGTCGGACCAGAAGCCGGCCATGACGATGTCGGACGTGTGCGCCCAGATCGCCCGCATCGACGGGCCGTTTCTCGAATCGTGCCTGGTGCACGTGACGCCGGGCTTCGGTGTGCTGGCGGCGGCCGACGATCCGTCCCACGAGCGGCAGGCCAAGCCCGAACACATCGACACCATCCTGCGCGTCGCGCGCCAGCACTACGACTACGTGCTGCTCGACGTCGGGCGCCAGATCGATGCGGTGTCGCTGCGCGCGCTGGACGTGACCGACACCATTTACCCGTTGCTGCAACTGGCGCTGCCCGATATCCGCGATGCGCGCCGCCTGCTCGACATCTTCCGCTCGCTCGGCTATGTGCTCGACAACATCCGCCTGATCGTCAACCGCTATGAAAAGGGCGGCAAGCTGCGCCTGCAGGACCTGCATGCGGCGCTGGGCTGCGAAGTGGTGCACACCTTCCCCAACGACTACATCGCGGTCACCGATTCGGTGAACCAGGGCGTGCCGGTACTGCAGTTGTCGCGATCGAGCGCCGCCGCGCGCAGCCTGGCCGACCTGGTCGAACTGGTGACCGCGCAGCGCGTCCACGAAAGCCGCGGCCTGCTGGGGCGCCTGTTCGGGCGCCAGGATCACGTCGACTGACTCGTTCCTCACGTTTGAACCACGCACCGGAGACATCGATGTCCCTTCGCGAACGCCTTGCGCTGCCCGACCCGGAACGCCCGAGCGGCGCCGAATCGCACGACGCCCCCAACCAGGCCTACCAGAAGCTCAAGAAGCTGATGCACCAGATGATCCTCGACCGGATCGATCTGGAGCGGCTGAAGCGCCTGACCGCCGAACAGTTCAAGCACGAGCTGGCGCTGCTGGTCCAGCGCATCATCGAAGACGAACGCATCGTGCTGAACCAGCACGAGCGCCACCACCTGGTGCTCGACATCCAGCACGAGATGCTGGGCTTCGGCCCGCTCGAGCCGCTGCTGGCCGATCCGACGATTTCGGACATCCTGGTCAATACCGCCAGCAAGGTCTGGGTCGAGCGCCACGGCAAGCTCGAACTGACCGATGTCACCTTCCACGACAATGCCCACCTGATGAAGATCATCGAAAAGATCGTCTCGCGCGTGGGGCGCCGGGTCGATGAATCGAGCCCGATGGTCGATGCACGCCTGCCGGACGGCTCGCGCGTGAACGCCATCATCCCGCCGCTGGCCGTCGACGGACCGATCCTGTCGATCCGCCGCTTCGGCGGCAGCCCGCTGACGGTGCACAACCTGCTCGAGTACAAAAGCATGGCGCCGCCGATGATCCGGGTGATCGAAAGCCTGGGCACGGCCAAGGTCAATATCCTGATCTCGGGTGGCACCGGCAGCGGCAAGACCACCTTGCTCAACCTGATCTCGGGGTTCATCCCGGCCAGCGAACGGATCGTGACGATCGAGGATGCGGCCGAGCTGCAACTGCGCCAGCCGCACGTCGTGCGCCTGGAAACGCGCCCGCCGAATATCGAGGACAAGGGCGAAGTCACGCAGCGCGCGCTGGTGCGCAACGCGCTGCGCATGCGGCCCGACCGCATCATTCTGGGCGAGGTACGCGGCGCCGAGGCGCTCGACATGCTGCAGGCGATGAACACGGGCCACGAAGGCTCGCTCGCCACGATCCACTCGAACACGCCGCGCGACGCGCTCTCGCGCCTGGAAAACATGGTCAGCATGGCCGCCGTGAACCTGACACCGCGCGCGATCCGCCAGCAGATCGTCTCGGCGGTGACGGTGGTGCTGCAGGTCTCGCGCCTGACCGACGGCACGCGCAAGCTGGTGAGCATGCAGGAGATCACCGGGATGGAGGGCGAGATCATTTCGATGCAGGAGATCTTCCTGTTCGAACAGCGCGGCGTCGACCCGCAGGGCAGGGTGCTCGGCCACTTCAGCGCCACCGGTGTGCGGCCGCGTTTTGCCGACCGCCTCAAGCTATTCGGGGTCCCGGTGCCGGACGACACGTTCGATCCCGACCGCGTGTTCGATTGAAGGAGCGGTCATGGACATCCTGTTCTACGGTTTCGTCGTGGTGCTGTTCGCCGCCGTCATCCTGGCGGTCGAAGGCTTCTACCTGTGGTGGATGAGTACCCGCGGCGCTGCGGCGCGCCGCATTGCACGCCGCCTGCAGGTCATGTCCGGCGGCGCGCAGACGCGCTCGGGCGAACGCATCTCGATTCTCAAGCAGCGCCCCTACAGCCACCGGCCTGCATTCGACCGGCTGCTGCACCGGGCAGCCCTGGCCCAGCGCATCGATGCGCTGCTGGTGCAGGCCGGCGCGCCCTGGACCGTCAGCCACTTCATTGGCGCCACCTTCGGCTGCGTGATCACGGTCCTGGTGGCGGGCAGCGTCTGGGCGTTGCCGCTGCAGGCGCGCCTGCTGCTGTGCGTGGCCAGTCCTGGCCTGCCGTGGTGGCTGCTGCAGCGGATGCGCAGGCGGCGCCTGATCCGCATCGAGCACCAGCTGCCGGAGGCGGCGGACTTCATCGCACGCGCGCTGCGCGCCGGGCACTCGTTCATCAATGTGCTGCAGATCGTCGGCAATGAAATGCCCGAGCCGCTGGCCGGTGAATTTCGCATTGCGCGCGAAGAGATCAATTATGGCGTACCGATGAACGAAGCGCTGCATGGGCTGGCCGCGCGCATTCCGCTGACCGACCTGCGCTACCTGGTGATCGCGGTGCTGATCCAGCGCGATTCGGGCGGCAACCTGGCCGAAATCCTCGGCAATATCAGCGGCATCATCCGCGCCCGCCTGAAACTCGTGGCGCAGGTGCGGGTGCTGTCGGCCGAAGGCCGCATGTCGGCCTGGATTCTGGGCTTGCTGCCATTTGGCGTGATGGGCGTGATGACGGTCAGCAGCCCGCATTACGTCAGCATGCTGTGGACCGACCCGAGCGGCCAGCGGCTGCTGTGGTACGGGTTGGGCATGATCATCTTTGGCGTGCTGTGGCTGCGCCGGACCATCCGCATCCGCATATGAGGCCGCGATGAATACCATGCAACTGTGGTTCTTGCTGATCGTCTTCATGGTCGTGTGCGTGCTGTGCTGGGTCGCACTGGCCCTGTTCGCGCCAGTCGCGCTACGCGAGCGTCTGCGCCGTCTTCTTGGCCAGCGCGCGGTGGCGGGCATGGGTGACGCGCCGCGCCTGCGCTGGATCGAGCGTGTCGCCAGCGTGGCCCGCCCGCTCACCCGGCTGTCGATCCCCGACGAAGGCTGGGAAAAATCGACGCTGCGCACCCGCTTCATGAACGCCGGCTGGCGCAACCCGGCGGCGCCGACGCTGTACTTCGCCGCCAAGACCGCGTTGGCGCTGCTGGCACCCGCCGTACTGGCGCCCGTGATGCTGTTGCGCGGCGATGCGTCGGGCCGCATGGTGCTGATGATCCTGCTGTGCGGCGCGGCGCTCGGCTACTACCTGCCCAATGCCGTGCTGGCGCGCCGCGTCAAGCGGCGCCGGCGCGAGATCTTCGAGACCATTCCCGATGCCCTCGACCTGTTGACGGTGTGCGTCGAGGCGGGCCTGAGCCTGGAGCGCGCCCTGGTCAAGGTGGCCGCCGAAATCCATATCAAGAGCGTGGTGCTGGCGCAGGAGATGCAGATCGTGCTGATGGAAATGCGGGCCGGCTTCAGCAAGGAAAAGGCGCTGCGCAATTTCGCGCTGCGCTCCGGCGTCGAGGATGTCGATACCCTGGTGGCCATGCTGATCCAGTCCGAACGCTTCGGCACCAGCGTGGGCGACGCCTTGCGCGTGTATGCCGACAACCTGCGCCACAAGCGGCGCATGATCGCCGAAGAAACCGCTGCGCGCATTGGCCTCAAGCTGCTGTTCCCGCTGATCTTCTGTATTTTCCCGACGCTGATGATGGTCCTTCTGGGACCGGCGGCGATCCAGATTTCCCGTGCCATGAGCGCGCTGGCCAGCGCGCGCTGAACCCAAGGAGGCCGCCATGCGCCCGACCATCCACCGTAGCGCCCGATTCACGCGGCTGGCATTGCTGTGCGCCAGTCTTGCGGCGTGCGCGCCGCTTCAGGCGCCAGGATCGCACGCTACCTCACCCGACCTGAACGCAGCGCTACAAGCGGACGCCGGACCCGACGCAGTCCAGCGGTTCGTCAATCTTGGCAACGCGTCTCTGCGCAATGGCGATTACGACGCTGCCCGCGTAGCGCTGGAACGGGCCTGCCTGCTCGACCCGCTGGTCGCGCACTCGTGGGAGTTGCTGGGCGAAGCGCTGGCCGCGCTGGGACAGGATGCCCGCGCGCGGCAGATGCTGCGCCAGGCAGCGTCGCTGCGCCAGTACGACTTGCGCGCCGACTTCGCTGCGACCGGTGGCCAGACGGGCGTCGCCGCGCTCGGCCAGGCCATGGCGGCATTACAGCCCACCCCACAGCCCGGCTGGGCGCAAGCGCAGATCCACGTCGGCGTGGACGGCATGATGGAACTGCGCCGCATACCGGCCAGCGCGCCTGTTGTACAGCCTGCCTTGCCGTCTGCCCTGCAGCCGCTTTCACTGCCGCCAGCCGTGACGCGTCTCGAGATCAGCAATGGCAATGGCGTGACCGGGATGGCGCGCGCACTGGCACGCCAGATCGACGCACCGAGCCTGCGCGTCACGCGCCTGTCGAACCAGCCCGGCTTTGCGGTGCGCCACACGCGCATCGAATACGACGCAGCGCACGTCGATGCGGCCCGGCGCCTGGCGCAGCGCGTGGGCAGCGTGCACCTGCAGGAAGTCGACCACCGCGCACCCGCCAACCTGCGCCTGGTGCTGGGCCGCGACCTGGCGCAGCGCGGCGCCATGCTGCGCCTGGATGCGAAGAAGGCAGAGTCACTGGCACTGCGCTGAACCGGTCACGGCGCCAGCGGTGCATCCTTGCGATACACGCGCACATAGTCAACCAGCATCCGGCGCGGGAACGCGGTCGTGCTGTCCGGGTAACCGGGCCAGTATCCGCCGACAGCGAGGTTCAGCAGCACGAAGAACGGGTGCTCGAATACCCAGTCGCCCTTCACCAGGGCCGGCGTGGCGGTATGGTAGTGCACGCCGTCGCGGTACCAGCGGATTGCCTGCGGTTCCCACTCGACGGCGAATACATGGAAATCGTCGCCGTAGTCGGCGCCGTCCAGCGCGACCGGTTTGCTGAACGCGTGCTCGCCCGAATAGCCCGGCCCGTGCAGCGTGCCGTAGGCATTGCGCGGTTCCTTGCCGATGATTTCCATGATGTCGATCTCGCCGCTGCGCGGCCAGCCCACCTTGCCGATATCGGCGCCCAGCATCCAGAACGCCGGCCAGATGCCCTGGCCCTTCGGCACCTTGATGCGCGCTTCGAAGCGCCCGTATTGCGTCTCTTTCAGGCCGGCTGTCTTGAGCCGCGCCGACGTGTAATCCTTGCCTTCGTAGCGTTCCTTGCGCGCCTCGATGATCAGGTGGCCGTCCTCCACGCGCACGTTCTCGGGCCGCGCCGTGTAGAACTGCATCTCGTTGTTGCCCCAGCCATGGCCGCCCGTCTCCAGCGTCCAGATCGTGCGGTCGAGCGCTGCGCCGTTGAATTCATCGCTCCACGCGAGCGTCCAGCCGGGCAGGCGCGCCTGCGTCTGTGTAACTTGCTGCCTGACGTGCTGCATGATGTTGATGAACGTGTCGGTCCAGACCACGTCACGGTGCGCGGCGAGGTAACGCACCAGTTCTTCATGCGCCTGCGACGACACGCTCAGGTGGTCGCCCCCGATGCCGTGGAAGGTGAAGGCGACCATGGTGCCGCGTGCAACGGCCTGCTCCACCAGCGCGATCAGTTCCGCGCCGCTGGCACCCACCGGGCCGACCGAGGCAACCTGATACGGATCGACCGCCGCCATCGAAGCCGGCACGCCTGGCCCGTTGCCCGCCTTGATCGCAACGAACGCCGGGCGCAGTGCGGGCAGGTAGTCGCCGTCCAGCGCCTGCACGTCGCCGCAGGGCGCCGTGTAGGTGCGTTCGCGCCGGCCATCGATCGCTTCGAGCATCGTATTGGCCAGCAGGACCTGGTCGACCATCTGCGCGCGGCTGGTCGTCGCGAGGTCGCGATGTGCGGCGACCCAGCCGCGGTCCGGGCCCTTGCCCGAACACTGATGGAACAGGCTGTGGTTGCCCAGTTCATGACCGCGGGCGGCGGCCGCGCGCCACGCCGGCAGGCGAGCGGCCACCGGCGGGCTCGATAGCTGCAGATAGAAGGTGCCCTTGATGCCGTGGCGGTCCAGCGCCGGCAGCGCGTTGTCGAGTTGCGAGTCGAGCGCGTCGTCGTAAGCGAGGCTGACTGCGGCGCGCGCGCCACCGGGCCAGGAAAATGCGGGTGCCGGCGCAGCAGCATGTACGCTGGCGGCACAAGTGACACAGATAGCGGCGAGCAGGGCGCTGCGGGGGACGCTGCGCGTGAGACGAGCCAGAAAATGGTGCATGCATGCTCCAGTTTGGAAACGTTACCAAAACGTCAAGCCGACTATAGCGTGCCAAGGAGATCCCGTCAATGCGGGCGGCGCGTCCACCAACCACCCTGGTCGAGACGGGCGGCGGTGCGGCGCGCACCAAAGTGTTGCAAAACTACGTCACACCGGTTGACGAGGTAACGGAATATTCCGTTGACAATTTATTTTCATAACTCTAAGATTCAGATCACTGCATGGAAACGTTTCCATGCGACGGACAAATTCCCTTCGATCCCCGATTGGCGCAGCCCGCCAAGGAGCCGAGGACACATGACACAGTGCAGCGCGCACCCGGCGATTCACGTAGCGAGGCCATCGGCACCAGCCGATCGGTCTCGCTGCACCACATGGTGGCGCGCCGCCGGGCAAGGAGGCGCCCGGGTTTGAAAGGCAGTACCCGGGGGCAGCGGCGACGCATCCGGATGGCGGAGACACCGTGTCTGAGCACGGTCATATTTATAAAAACAGGAGAAGACATGTACTACCCAAAGGCTAAACAGACCTTGATCAGTCTGGCAGTTGCCAGCGCATGCGCGGCGTTCATGCCGGCGTTTGCCCAGGAAGCGGCCAGCATGCCGCCAGCCGAAACCGCCACCAGCGCCCCTGACCAGGCGGTCGATGCGGCCAGCAACCCGACCGCATCGATCACCGGCCCCGCGCAAAACGGCACGCAGACCGTCGTCGTGACCGGCCTGCGCGCCAGTCTCGAATCGTCGATGAACCTCAAGCGCAATGCGCAGGGCTTCGTGGACGGCATCGTCGCCGAAGACATCGGCAAATTCCCCGACACGAACCTGGCCGAATCGCTGCAGCGCATCTCGGGCGTGTCGATCGACCGCGAAATCGGCGAAGGCTCGAAGATCACCGTGCGCGGTGTGGGCCCCGACTTCAACCTGGTGCTGCTCAATGGCCGCCAGATGCCGGTATCGAATCTGGGCGACCGCAATGGCCGCGCCTTCGACTTCGCCAACATCGCCTCCGAAGCAATCTCGCAGCTGCAGGTCTACAAATCGAGCCGCGCCGAGACCCCGACCGGCGGCGTCGGCGCGACCATCAACGTGATCACGGCGCGCCCGCTGTCGCGCCCCGGCATGCAGGCCAGCATCGGCATCAAGGGCGTGCACGACACGTCGGCTACCAACCTGCCGGACGGTCTCCAGCACGGCAACAAGGTCACGCCGGAAGTCTCGGGCATCTACTCGAACACCTCGGCCGACGGCCGCTTCGGCATCGGCCTGTCGGCCAGCTACCAGGAACGTAACCTGGGCTACAACCGCGCGTCGGTGGCCAATGGCTGGAAGGGTCCGTTCCGCGGCGACCAGGCAACCTACGGCGCGATCCCGCTGCCAGGCCAGCCAGGCTCGGAGCTGATCACGAACCGCCCAGGTCCGACCGACCTGTACCAGACCCCGCAGAACCTGAACTACAACCTGAGCGGCGTGCAGCGCGAGCGCACCAATGGCCAGGTCGTGTTCCAGTTCGCACCGAACAAGTCGATCACCAGCACCCTCGACTACACCTATTCGGAAAACAAGATCCACACCCGCCGCAACGACATGTCGGCCTGGTTCAACTTCGGCCCGTCGTCGAGCAGCTGGACCGACGGTCCGATCGCCGGCCCACTGACCTACACCGAATTCATCCCGGCCGGGAACAGCGACATCGCGATGGGCGTGTCGGACTTCGCGACCCGCAGCGAAAACAAATCGCTGGGCTTCAACACCGTCTGGCGCGTCACGCCCGAGCTGCGTTTTGAACTCGATGCCCACAGCTCGTCGGCCGAATCGACCCCGGACAGCCCGTTTGGTTCGAGCAACGTGATCGGCACCGCGAGCTTCAGCCGCGGTAACACCACCGCTGACTTCTCGCAAGACTTCCCGGTGCTGAGCATCCAGGGCGCCGACTACGCGCGCGCCCCGCAGCAGGTGACCGGCTCGGTGTTCGAGAACGGCTACATGAAGACCGAAGTCGACCAGATCCAGACGCACGGCAGCTGGAAAGTGCTGGAAGCCTCGGAGGTCAAGTTCGGCCTGGGCGCGACCAAGGTCGATTACCGCTCGGCGTTCTCGGTGCAGCAGCGCGACACCTGGGGCGGCGCCACGCAGGCATCCGATTACCCGGCCAGCCTGTTTACCGTCGATAGCCTTGGCAAGTACTTCGACCAGGTCAACGGCAGCAACAATCCGGCCCTGTTCGACCGCTTCCACACCTTCAATTTCAACCAGATCCGCGACATCGTCGCGCAGGCCTCCGGCCTGCCGCAGCTGTACGTGCCGAAGACCACCTACGACACCGACCGCCGCACGGAAGAAAAATCGAAGAGCCTGTACCTGCAGTTCAACACCGAGTGGAACACGCGCTACCCGATCAATACCTCGCTCGGCGTGCGTTACGAGAAGACGGACGTCAGCTCCACCGCGCTGGTGCCGACCCCGATCGCAATCAGCTGGGTCTCGCAGAACGAGCTGCCAGTGGTGTTCGGGCAGTCCGGCTTCACGACCCTGAAAGGCGACTACAGCCACGTGCTGCCAAGCTTTGACGCCGACATCGCGCTGCGCGACGACATCAAGGGCCGCTTCAGCTACGGTCACACCATCGGCCGTCCACGCTACGACCAGATCGCCGGTGGCCAGGTGCTCGATACGCTGGCGCGCGTCGAAGGCGGCACCGGTTCGCAGGGCAATCCGGCGCTGGAGCCGGTCAAGTCGAAGAACTTCGACCTGGCGCTCGAGTGGTACTACGGCCGTCAGAGCTTCATCTCGGTCAACCACTTCCGCAAGCAGCTCGAGAACTACGCCGGCCAGTCGCAGATCATCGCCCAGCCGTTCGGCGTGCGCACGCCAGTGGGCGGCGCCTACTGGAATGCGGCGCTGGGCAGCTGCACGACAGCAGACACCACCTGCATCCGCAACTACATCTTCCGTAACTTCAACGGTCAGCCGGGTGTGGTCGCAGGACCGAACAATGCGTCGGGCGATGCCACCGGCACCATCACGGCCATCGGCACCGATCCGGTCGCGAACTTCCGCATCACGTCGTACTCGAACCAGAAGAAGGCGAACATCCGCGGCCTGGAATTCAACCTCCAGCACATGTTCGGCAACAGCGGCTTTGGCGTGCAGGCCAACTACACCTACGTCAATTCGGGCCTGAAGTACGACAACGGCAGCGTGGGCGAGCAGTTCGCACTGGTCGGTCTGGGCGACTCGGCCAATCTGGTGGGTATCTTCGAGAACGACAAGTGGAACGTGCGCGCGGCCTACAACTGGCGCGACGAGTTCCTGTCGTCGACCTTCGACGGCTCGGGCCCGAACCCGAACTACGTCGAAGCGTACGGCCAGCTCGATCTGAGCGTGGGCTACAACGTCAACAAGAACCTGTCCGTCTCGTTCGAGGGCATCAACCTGACCGACGAGATCCAGCGCACGCACGGCCGCACCAAGCAGCAGGTGCTGTTCGTGACGCAATCGGGTCCGCGTTACATGCTCGCGGCGCGCTACAAATTCTGATCGCGCAGCATCTGGCCGGCGCCGGTATTCGGGAGTAGACTTCCCGCACACCGGCCCTGCAACCGCAGCGGCGGGTCGGCATCAGCCGGCCCGCCGCTGTCGTTTCACCGAGTGCTTCCAATAACGACAACGAGACGTCCATGCCCAATATCGCCCTGCTGAACAATATCGAACACAAGGACCTGCGCATCATCGCCGGCCACCGCCCCGGCCTGGGCAGCGAAGTCGCGTGGGTGCCGACCTTCGCCGACGAATTCCGCTCCCTGCAGGGATCTACCCGATCATCTTCCGCCAGCTCGAAGACGGCGCGAACTTCGAAGCGATCGCGCTGCTGGGCTTTACCGAAGACGAGAACCTGTTCCTGCAAGACGGCCGCTGGGATGCGCCGCTCGTGCCGTGGATGCACGAGCGCCAGCCGTTCTACATCGGCCGCAACGGCGACGAGCTGATGATCCAGGTCGACCTCGACCACCCGCGCGTGAGCACGACCGATGGCGAGCCGGTGTTCAAGCCGCATGGCGGCAACACCGAATATCTTGAAAAAGTCAGCACCATGCTGTCGAACATCCACAACGGCGTGCAGGCCAATATCGGTTTTCTCGAGGCGCTCAAGCGCCATGATCTGCTCGATGCGTTCGTGCTCGACATGGAATTCGACAACGGCGCGCAGAACCGTCTGGGCGGCTTCTTCACGATCCACGAAGAACGCCTGGGCGCGCTCGAGGCAAGCGCCATCGCCGAACTGCACGCGGCCGGCTACCTGGCGCCGATCTACTTTGCACTGGCGTCGCTGTCGAACTTCCGCAATCTGATCGACCGCAAGAATCACCGCGATGCCGCCGGCCGCTAACGCCATCCGCGAGCTCGCCGGTGTGACGCCGGCCGATCTCGATGCAACGATCCTGGCCTCGACCGAGCCGCTGCTGCTGCGCGGCCTGGTGGCGCACTGGCCGGTAGTCGCTGCAGGGCGCCAGTCGCCGCAGGCAGCGCTGGATTACCTGCGCCGCTGGTGCGGCGACGCCACCGTCAATGCGATGCTCGGCCCGCCCGACATTGGCGGCCGCTTCTTCTACAACGCCGCGCTCGACGGCTTCAATTTCCAGTCGCTGCGCGTGCGGCTCGACGCCGTGCTCGATGAACTGGCAAAGCATTCGGCCACGCCAGCGCCGCCCGCCATCTACGTCGGCTCGACCACGATCGACGGCGCGCTGCCGGGCTTCAGGAGCGAGAACGATGTCGACCTTGGTCCGCGCGACCCGCTGGCATCCATCTGGATCGGCAACCGCACTCGCATCGCTGCCCACTACGACGTGCCGGACAATCTGGCCTGCATCGCGGCCGGGCGGCGCCGCTTCACGCTGTTCCCGCCGGGCCAGCAGCACAATCTGTACATCGGCCCGATCGACCTGACGCCTGCCGGCCAGCCCATCAGCCTGGTCGATTTCGCACAGCCCGATCTTGCGCGTTTTCCACGCTTTGCCGATGCGCTCGCGCAGGCGCAGAGCGCCGAACTGGGGCCGGGCGACGCGCTGTTCATCCCCAGCATGTGGTGGCACCATGTCGAGGCGCTGGACGATGTCAATGTGCTGGTCAATTACTGGTGGCGCCAGTCGCCGGACTGGATGGACACGCCCAACAACGCACTGATGCACGCGCTGATGACGGTACGCGACCTGCCACCGGCGCAGCGTGCGGCCTGGGCCGAGCTGTTCCTGCACTACGTGTTCGAGGCCGATGACGAGACGGCAGCCCATATCCCGCCAGGCGCGCGCGGCCTGCTTGGTCCGATGGACGACAACACATCGCGCATGGTGCGCGCGCAGCTGCTCAAGCGCCTGAACCGCTAACACCTGCTGAAAAGCCGGGGTCAGGTCTGACATTTGGACACGATCTCGACAATGGGCTAGCAAAAGCCGGGGTCAGGTCTGACATTCGGACACGATCTGGACAGTGAGCTTCCCGGAATCAGCTGGAACCGGGCCATGCTGATACTGCGTAAGACGCCATTGGAAGTGGCCAAGGCTGAGGTCGTGTCCGAATGTCAGACCTGACCCCGGCTGTGCCCAAAAAAATGCCCGCATCATGTGCGGGCATTTTTCATCGTGACAGCGACGTTTATTCCGTCACCACTTTCTGCTTGTGCAGATCGGCGTACTTCACGCCGTAGTACAGGATGAACAGGTAGCAGGCTGCCGGCACCAGGAACGAGATCTGCAGGCCGATGGTGTCGGCCAGGATGCCCTGGATGAACGGGACGATCGCGCCGCCGACGATGGCCATGCACAGGATGCCCGAACCCTGGCCCGTGAACTTGCCCAGGCCATGCAGCGCCATGCTGAAGATGGTCGGGAACATGATCGAGTTGCACAGGCCGACGGCGATGATTGCCCACATCGCCAGGCTGCCATCGGTGAAGATCGCGGTGAGCACCAGCGCCATCGAACCGAGTGCGGTCACGGCCAGCGACTTGCCCGGGCTGACGTAACGCATCACCGCAAAGCCAATGAAGCGGCCCACCAGCGCGCCGCCCCAGTACAGGCTGACGTAGCGGGCCGCGTCGGCATGCGACAGCCCGGCAATGTGCGGCTCGCCGATGAAGTTGATCAGGAAGCTGCCGATACTGACTTCAGCGCCCACATACAGGAAGATGCCCAGCGCGCCGAGCACCAGGTGGCGGTAGGCCATCGCGCCGCCCTTGCCGTCGACGGCAGCGGTGGTGGTGTCCTGGAATTCGATCTTCGGCAGGCGCGCCAATGCGAACAGCACGGCCAGCAGCGCGAGCGCCGCGGCCAGGCCCAGGTACGGGCCCTGCACGGCAGCTGCTTCGGCCGCGCGGTGCGCGATCCGATCGGCTTCCGGCAGCAGCGCCAGCTGATCGGCCGACAGCGCCACCGTCGACAGGATCAAAAAGCCCCCCAGCGCCGGCGCCACCGTGGTGCCGAGCGAATTGAAGGCCTGCGTGAGCGTCAGGCGGCTGGCGGCGGTGCGCGCAGGGCCAAGCACGGTGACGTACGGGTTGGCCGCGACCTGCAGGATCGTGATCCCGCTGGCCAGCACGAACAGCGCAAACAGGAACAGGCCGTAGCCGCCGTTCGACGCCGGATAGAACAGTGCGCAGCCGGTGGCCGCGACCAGCAGGCCGGCAACCGCGCCATTCTGGTAACCGAGGCGGCGGATCAGCGCGCCGGCCGGCAGCGAGACGACGACATAGGCGCCGAAGAAGCACAGCTGCACCAGCATCGCCTGCATGTAGGTGAGGGTATAGATCGATTTCAGGTGCGGGATCAGGACGTCGTTGAGTGACGTGATCAGGCCCCACATGAAGAACAGGATGGTGACGATGAACAGCGCCCCGGTATGCGTATTGCGTTCGCCGTCCGTCGCTGCACTGGCCACGGTCGGGGTCTGGATGGGATTCTGCATGGTCTCTCCGTTATTGGTGCAGACTAAAAATTTGATCCGACAGCATAGCCGAAACACCGCGCAAGGCGGGATATTGTTCAGTAATCAAGTAGGTCGGTATGCGCGCCAGATAGTCGCCCAGGCGGCCCTTGTCTTCGAAGCGCGCGCGAAACGCCGATTGCTCGAACAGCACACCCAGGCGCGGCACGATGCCGCCGCCGATATACATGCCGCCGGTCGCCCCGAGCGTGAGCGCGACATTGCCGGCCACGCTGCCCAGGATCGCGCAGAATACCCGCACCGAGCCCTGGCACTCGAGACATGACCCATCGAGGGCCGCCGTGGTGATGTCGGCTGCCTTCATGCGCCGGCTGGTGCGCGCCCAGTGGATCAGCTCCAGTCCCATGCCCGACAGCAGGCGCTCGGCCGAGACGTGCCCGTACTCGCTCCACAGCGCTTCGAGGATCGCGACCTCGTCGCGGTTGACGGGCGCGAAGCTCACGTGTCCCCCTTCGCCCGACAGCGCAATCCAGCGTCCGCCGGCCGGGACCACGCCCGAGACACCCAGGCCCGTACCAGGGCCGATCAGGCCAATGGTCCGGTTGGGCAGCTCGATGCCGCCGCCGATGCGCTGGCGCCCGGCGGGCGGCAGGTGCGGCAGCGCCATCGCCAGCGCAGCGAAGTCGTTGACCATCAACAGCGTGGTCAAGCCCAGTTCCTGGCGCAGCGCTTCGATCGAAAAGGCCCAGTGATGGTTGGTCATCCGGATCTCGTCGCCCTCGACCGGATTGGCAATCGCCAGCGCCGCATGGCGCACGCTGTCCACTGCCATCCCGCGCGCGCGGGCGCCGTCGAGGTAGGCGCGGATCGCGTCGCCGAGCGTCAGGTAGCTGGCGCCGGTCAGCACCTCGACGTCATCGAAGCCGCCAGCCGGATCGGATTGCAGCGCGAAGCGCGCATTGGTGCCGCCGATGTCGGCCAGCAGCCGCAGGCCGTGCGTTACCTCTGCTGTCATTTCAGGTCCTCGCAGCGCACGGCATCGGCCTCTTTGGCGGCGCCACCGGCGATCTCGATGTTCGCGAAGGCTGCAGTGAACGGGCCGTCGCTGGTCACGCTGAACGGCGTATCGACCTTGGTCAGGTCCAGCCCTTTAGCCTGGAAGCAGGCGAGCGGGATCGAGACCGTGTGCTTGCCGCCGTCGGCCAGGCGCTTGAACAGGCCCGTGGCGTCCAGCGCCGTGCCGCTCGCACCCTGGCGCATCGCGAGCATCACCTTGCCGGTTGGCGCCTTGGCGACCATGGTGTCAAAGCGCAGCGCGCCATCCTTCGCCGCCGCTGCCGGTACTACCATGGCGCGCGCACCGCGTGCTTCGAGCGTGGCCGGGCCGGTCCAGGCGCCCATCTTGGCATCCTGCTGGGTATTGACCTGCGCGGTCGTCACGACGATGCCCGGCAGCGTGAAGCTCGAATTCAGGTCGGCGCCCAGCACCGTGGCTTGTCCGCCGCTGCGGATCGCCAGCGGGAAGCTGGTGCGGTCGGCCTGGCTGAACACAGGGAACGTATTGCCAGCGCTGCAGCCGCCTTGCGGAATCGTTTCATCGAGCTTGCCGAGTTTCGAGCGCGTGCCCGCCTTCAGGCCGTAGCCATAGGCGAACAGCGGCGCGTAATCCTTGTCGCCGACGTTGAGCTTGACCTGGCAGGCCGACTTCGGCCACGAGAACGGCAGCGTGCCGCGGAAGTCATAGCGCTTGCTGCCTGCGATGAGCAAGTCCGACACGCCCTTGCCTTCAGAGCCCGGCAGCCAGGCCGAGATGAAGGTGTCCGACAGATTCAGCAGATCATTGCCGTACACCGGCCGGCCCGTGACCATCACGGTAATCACGGGTTTGCCCTTGCCGGCCACCGCCTGCAGCACGGCCAGGTCTTCCGGATAGCGGCTGCTGTGGCGCAGCGTTCCGGATGGGTGGATGTCGCCATCGCCTTCCGCATACGGGCGCTCGCCAATCACGGCAATCACCGTGTCGAATTGCGTCACGTCGACGTCTTTCGCGTCGGCGCTGAAGCGCACGTTGTCACTGCCTGCAGCTTCGCGAATACCGGTCAGGATGGTGTCGGCGTTCTTGAAATCGGCATTCGTGGTGGCGGTGCCCTGCCACGTGATCGACCAGCCGCCGCTCTGGTTCGCCAGCTCGTCGGCGCTCTTGCCCACGACGAGGATTTTCTGGCCGCGCTTCAGGGGCAGGGCCGGGCCTTCGTTCTTGAGCAGCACGAGCGACTCACGTACGGCCTGGCGCGCCAGCGCGCGTGCCTGCATCGCATCGTCCTTGCCCGCATACGCGTTCTGGGCCGGGCTCTTGTCGAACAGGCCGGCGCGCAGCTTGACGCGGATGATGCGGGTCACGGCATCGTCGATGCGCGCCATCGGGATCTCGCCCGACTCGACCTGCTTGATCGTGTTGGCGATGAAGGCCTTCCAGTCGTCCGGCACCATGAACATGTCATTGCCGGCGTTGACCGCCTGGGCGCAGCTGTCGTTGCGGCAGCCTTTCACTTCGCCGATGCCGTTCCAGTCGGTGACGACAAAGCCGTCGAAGCCCATCTTGTTCTTGAGGATGTCGGTGAGCGCCACTTTGCTGCCATGCAGCTTGCCATGCTCGACGCCGGCCGCGGTGTCGGTCCAGCTGTTAAACGACGACATCACGGTTTGCGCGCCCGCGGTCAGCGCCGGGACGTAGCCGGCGCCATGGATGTTGATCAGGTCAACGGCGCTGGCCTCGGTCACGCCACGGTCCTTGCCGTTCTTCGTGCCACCGTCGCCGATGAAGTGCTTGGCGGTGGCAATGGTGTTGGCGTCGTCCTTGAACGCGCCCTGCATGCCTTTGACGTACTCGCCCGCGTAGCTGCGCACGACTTCGGGATGCTCGGCATAGCTTTCATAGGTGCGGCCCCAGCGATCGTCGCGCACGACGGCCAGCGTCGGGCCGAACACCCAGGCGATGCCGGTCGCGCGCACGGCTTTCGCGGTGGCCGCGCCGATCTCACGCATCAGCTTCGGGTTGCGCGCTGCGCCCAGCCCGATATTGTGCGGGAACAGCGTGGCGCCCGGCACGTTGTTGTGGCCATGGACCGCGTCGGTGCCCCACACGACCGGCACCTTGATTGCCATGTCGGTCTTCATCGACGCGTCGTGGTACGCCTGCGCCAGCGCCAGCCATTCCTTCGCGCTCGCTGCCTTGTTCCCGTTCGGCCAGCTGCCGCCGCCATTGAGCACCGACCCCAGATAGTATTTGGTCACGTCGGCCGGCGTGGCAGTCTTGATCTCGGGCTGCGTCATCTGGCCGATCTTCTGGGCCAGCGTCATCTTGCTGACGATCTCCTGGACGCGCTTCTCGAGCGCGGCATCCTTCTTGATCGTGCTGGTCACGCGCGGCCAGTCGGCCAGGTTGGTGTCGACCGGGGCGGCATGCGCGAAAGCAGGCAAGGCAAGGGCGATCGCAAGGGCGAGCAGGGAAGGGCGAAGCGTGGCTGTCATGGTTTGTCTCGTTCGTTGTCGTTATTGAAATTCATGCCTGGCGCAGGAACGCGCCGTACCATTTGCCGCTGCTCTTGAGGCGGCGTTGCTGCGTAGCGTAATCGATGTGCACGAGGCCAAAGCGCTTCAGATAGCCCTCGGCCCACTCGAAGTTATCGAGCAGGCTCCACGCAAAGTAACCCTTGACGGGTGCGCCGCCGTCGATCGCGGCCTTGAGCGAGGCCAGGTGGCGCATCAGGTAATGGCGGCGCTGCACATCATCGATCTCGCCGTCGGCGCCCACCACGTCGTCAAAGGCCGAACCGTTTTCAGTCACGTACATCGGGCCCGGGTGGTAGTCGTTCTCGATGCGCAGCAGGAGTTCGGCCAGGCCCTCGGGCACCACGGGCCAGCCCATCGCGGTGATCTCGCCTGCGGTGGGCGGCAGCACCTTGGTGTCCAGCGGCGCGTGGCCGGCGGCATGCGCGACGGTTTCGGGGAAGTAGTAATTCACGCCCAGAAAATCGGTCTTGACCGCGATGGCGTCCATGTCGCCCGGCGCGACGTCGGGCGCGGCAGCGCCGACCTGCGCGAGCGTGGCTTCAGGATAGCCACGGCCGAACAGCGGATCGAGGAACCAGCGATAGCGCAGGCCGTCGTGGCGTTCCTTTGCCGCGCTGTCCTCGGCGCTGTCGCTCGCCGCGCGCAGCGGGTGCAGGCTGACGGCCATGCCGACCTGTGCATCCGGCACGTTCGCGCGGATCAGCGGCACCGCCTTGCCGTGCGAGACGAGCACATTGTGCGCGACCTGCAGCGCTGCCTTCAGGTCGGTTTTGCCGGGCGCATGCCAGCCTTCGAAGTTGCCGATGATCGCCGTGCACCATGGCTCGTTGTGCGTGATCCAGTGCTTGACGCGGTCGCCCAGGGTGCGCGTCATGGCGTCGGTGTAGTCAAGGAAGGCGTCGATCGTGGCGCGGTCTTCCCAGCCGCCCGCATCCTGCAGCGTTTGTGGCAAGTCCCAGTGGTACAGCGTGGCCCACGGCTGCAGCCCGCGTTCGAGCATGCCGTCGACCAGGCGCGAATAGAAATCCAGGCCCTTCTGGTTCGGCGCGCCGCCGCCTTCGCTGAAAATGCGGGGCCAGGCGATCGAGAAGCGGTAGGCGTTCAGGCCCATGCCGCGCGCGATGTCGAAGTCTTCCGGCCAGCGGTGGTAATGGTCGCACGCGACCAGGCCGTTGGAGCCGTCGCGGATGGTGCCGGGCGTGGCGGCGAAGCGGTCCCAGATCGATTCCACGCGGCCGTCGTCGCGGCCGGCGCCTTCGATCTGGTAAGACGATGTGGCGCAGCCCCACAAAAAATCGCGGGCAAAATCGCTGCGCTGCGGCGCTTGTGGCTCGGGGCGGTTGGCAGTGGTCATGGGTTTCGCTCTATCTGGTCAATAAGGTCTGAATGAAAATTTTCGGGAAAACATCCAAGTCATTTGGAAAGCTTTCCAGTTCGTGTCCAAAAAAATGGCCGCGCGCGGCCGGTGCTGGCTGGGCCAGCGGTGTCATGTTTTCTTGCCCTCGTGTTTGGCTTTGGCTTTGGGTTTGGCCTTGCTGCCGGCGGCCCTGGCCAGCGATGCACGCATCGTCACGCTGACGGGGAACGTGCGCGCCACCGGGCGGCCCAGCTCATAGCAGCGATTGAGCAGGGCGTTGATGCCGGCCAGCGTCATCTCGCGCCACGGCATGTGCACCGACGTCAGGCGCGGCGCCGCGAATTCGGCGCTGGGCGTGTCGTCGTAGCCGATCACCGACAGGTCGCGCGGCACGCTGATGCCGGCTTCCTGGAAGTACGACAGCGCGCCGACCGCCATCTCGTCGTTGGCGCAGAACAGCGCCGTGCACGGGGTCTTCGATTCGACCAGCGCCTTGGCCGCCAGCCACCCGCCCTGCGGCGAGAAGTCGCTTTCGGCGATCCAGACCTCGTCGGTATCGAGGCCTTCGGCCAGCAGTTCGTGCATGAAGCCATCGACACGCGCCACGTTGTCGATCAGCGCATTCGGGCCGGCGATGACGGCGATGTCGCGGTGGCCATGGTCGAGCAGCGCGCGCGCCGCGAGGCGCCCGCCCAGCGCATGGTCAACCGTGAAGCACTGGCCGGGCAGGTCGGCGAAATCGTGGTTGAGCGAGACGATCGTGCGGCGCTTGGCGCCCAGCGCGGCGATGTCGTCATCGGTCAGTGCGCTGGTCATCATGATCAGGCCATCGCAGCCGCGCTCGATGAGAAACTCGATACCTTCGATGGCCTGGTTGCGCGCGTCGCCCAGGCCCACGCCAAATGCCACCACCATGTGCAGGCCGGCCGCACGCAGTTCGGTATCGATGATCTGCAGGATCGGCGTGTAGAAGGTGCCCGACAACACCGGGATATAGACGCCGACCATCCGGCTGGTACCCGACAGCAGGGCGCGCGCCGCATGCGACGGGCGAAACCCCAGTTCGTCGATCGCCTTGCGCACGCGCTCGAGCGTGGCGGGCGATACCGAGCCTTTGCCGCTGACCACGCGCGAGGCGGTGCCGAGACCGACGCCGGCCAGCCGCGCTACGTCCTTGATTGTCGCCACGTGCGATTCCTGTTCGATGAGTGGATCAAAATAGCCGCCAAGCATACTGTATTCATCTGACTATGGCATCCCTGATTGCACGCGATTGCCGGTGGACTGCTCGAACAATGACACCCTGTCCGTATCGATCGCGAAACGCACCGACTGGCCGGCTGCCAACGGCCGCGCATCGTGCACGATGGCGGATAAAGCCTGGCCGGCGCAGTCGAGCCACACCACCTGGTGATTGCCCATCGGCTCGACCAGCGTGACGCTGGCCTGCAGCGCGCCATGCTCGTCGATCCGGAGATGTTCGGGACGCGCGGCCAGCGTCACGGCGCCCGCCGCGACGGGGCGCGCCAGCTGCAGCGTGACGCCGCCGGCGCTGAAGGACCCGGCCACATCGATACTGCCGTCAACAAAATTCATCGACGGCGAACCGAGAAAGCCCGCCACGAAGCGGTTTGCCGGCGTCTCGTAGACCTCGGCCGGCGTACCGATCTGCTGGATGCGGCCACCCTGCATCACGACGATGCGCGTCGCCAGCGTCATCGCCTCGGCCTGGTCGTGCGTCACGTAGATCATCGTCGAACCCAGGCGCTGGTGCAGCAGCTTGAGTTCGCGCCGCAGTTCGGCGCGCAGCTTGGCGTCCAGGTTCGACAATGGCTCGTCGAACAGGTAGACGCCCGCTTCGCGCACCAGCGCGCGCCCGATCGCGACGCGCTGGCGCTGGCCACCGGAGAGCTGTGCCGGCTTGCGATCAAGCAGGGCGCCCAGCTGCAGCATCTCGGCCGTGTGGCGCACGCGGCGCGTCACTTCGGCCTTCGGCGTGCCGGCGATGCGCAGGCCGAACGACATGTTCTTCTCGACCGTCATCGTCGGATACAGCGCGTACGACTGGAACACCATGCCGATCCCGCGCTCGCTCGGATCGGCGTGGCTCATGTCGCGCCCGCCGATTTCGATGGCCCCGCCCGAGACATCGATCAGGCCCGCGATGCTGTGCAACAGCGTGGATTTGCCGCAGCCCGATGGGCCGAGCAGCACCAAGAATTCGCCCGGTGCGATTTCCAGATCGAGGTCGCGGATGATCTCGTTATTGCCGCGGGTGATGCACAGTTTGCGCAGATGGACATTCGACATGAGGGTCAGCCTTTCACGGCGCCGGCGGCGATACCGCGCACGAACCAGCGTCCGGAGATGAAGTAGATCACCAGCGGCACGGCGGCCGTCAGGATGGTGGCGGCCATGTTCACGTTGTACATGCGGGTGCCGGTGGTGGTGTTGATCACGTTATTGAGCTGCACCGTCATCGGCAGGTTCTCGCGGCCGGCGAACACCAGGCCCAGGATGTAATCGTTCCAGACGCCCGTGACCTGCATGATTGCAGCGACCACGATGATCGGCAGCGACATTGGCAGCATCACCTGCAAAAAGATGCGCCAGAAGCCGCCGCCATCGATGCGCGCGGCCTGGAACAACTCGTGCGGCACCGACGCATAGTAATTGCGGAACAGCAGCGTCATGAGCGGCATGCCGAAGATGACGTGCACGACGACGATCGCCGGCAGCGAGCCGAAGACGCCGGCATGCGCCATCATCCACACCAGCGGATAAATCATGACCTGCACCGGAATGAAGGCGCCGGCCAGCAGCACGCCAAACAGCAGGTTCGCGCCGCGCGGGCGCCAGAACGACAGTGCATAACCGTTGATCGCGCCAAGCAGGATCGGGATCACGGTGCTGGGGACGGCGATCGCCACCGAATTCCAGAAACCCTGGCTGACCGCGCCCCAGGCCGCGCGCCACGGGTCCAGCGTGGCCACGCCGGGCAGGGCGAACACATTGCCCATCCTGATCTCGGCCATCGGCTTGAACGACGTGATGACCATGACGTACAGCGGCAGCAAAAAGAACAGGGCGGCGCTCAGCAAAAAGGCGTAGATGCCGATGCGGGCCGGCGAAAGGCGCGCTGTCATGCGTGCCCGCCGTTCAGGCGCGCGCGGCGGCTGCGCGCATACGCATACGGCGCGAGCAGGGCCAGCACCGGCACCAGCAGCGTCACGGCGCCGGCCGATGCCAGGCCGATGTTCGAGCGCAGGAACAGATGGTCCATGATGAACTTGGCGGGTACTTCGCTGGCGATGCCGGGTCCGCCCTGCGTCATCGCGACGACGGCATCGAACAGCTTGACGACGGCGGTTGAGAGCAGCAGGAACACGGTCGCCACCGTGGGGCCGAGCATCGGCAGCACGATCTGCAGGTACACGCGCCAGGCCGGAATGCCATCGAGCCGCGCAGCCTTGTAGATCTCGGGATCGATGCCGCGCAGGCCGGCCAGCATCAGCGCCATGACCAGCCCCGAAGCCTGCCATACGGTGGCGATGACGACGGTGTAGATCACCAGGTCCTGGTGCACGATCCAGTCGAACGAAAAACCGGGGAAGCCCAGCTGGCGCACGGCGCCTTCGATGCCGCTGCCGGGCGCCAGCAGCCATTGCCACACGAGGCCCGTGGCGATGAACGACATCGCATACGGATACAGGAACACGGTGCGCAGCAGGCCTTCGCCCTTGACGTTCTGGTCGATGAACACGGCCAGCAGAAAACCGATGACCATGCAGGCGACGATGAACACCGCGCCGTAGACGGCCAGATTATGCAGCGAGAGCAGCCAGCGCTCGTTGTCGAACAGGCGCACGTACTGCGCCACGCCAATGAATTTATCGGACGGGAAGGTGCGCGAGGCCGTGAACGACGTGCGCAGTGTCCACAGCGCGCCGCCGACGTAAGCCAGCAGCACCGTCAGCGCCATCGGCAGCAGGGCGATATGGGGACTGAGGTGCCGGGAGAGTCGGGATGCGTGCATGGCGTCAGTACTTCAGGGCGCGGGCAATGCTGCGCTGGACCTTCTCGACGCGCGTGTCCATATTCCAGTACGCGGTCAGGATGTCCTGCATAGCGCCGTTCTGGTCGGGCGTCAGATAGACCTCGGTCACGCCGACCTGGCGCGTGCGGTCCTTGATGATGGCCACGCCCTTTTGCGCGCACAGGTCGAGCTCATTGGACTGGGCATCCAGGCGCACGGGGATCGAGCCTTTCAGCTTGCTGAAGGCGATCTGCAATGCGGGCTGCGAGACGACTTGCGCCAGCAGTTGCTGGGCCTTGATGGCGTCCGGCTTGTCGGTGCGCGGAAAAACGAAGACGTCGCCTTGCATCAGGTAGGGCGTATCGGGCTTGAGGCCGGCGATGCAGCCGTAGTGCTGGCCGGGCAGCTGGCCGGCGTTGGTGAATTCGCCCTTGGCCCAGTCGCCCATCACCTGAAAGCCCGCACGGCCGCTGATGACCAGCGCGGTGGCGTCGTTCCAGTTGCGGCCCGGCGCGCCGGGATCGACGTACGATTTCATGCGCTTGAAGGCCAGCAGCACGTCGCGAAAGGCGGGCGAGAGGATCGTGGCCTGGTCACGGTCGCGAATCACTTTCAGGTACAGATCGCGCCCGCCAATATTGGCGAGTAGAGCCGAGAACAGCACGGTCTCCTGCCACGACTGGCCGCCGTGGGCGAGCGGGATGAGACCCGCGGCCTTCAGTTTGTCGAGCGCGGCGAAAAGTTCGGGCATGCTCGCCGGTTCACGCGTGATGCCGGCCTTCTTGAAGGCGGCTTTCGAGTACCAGATCCACGTCTGCATGTGGATATTGAGCGGCACCGCGTAGTAGTGGCCATCGTGCTTGATGACGTCGATCAGCGGCTCGGGCAGGATGCGGTCCCAGTCCTGGGCCTTCGCGACGGCGTCGACGTTGTTGAGCATATTCTGCTCGATGACGTCGGTGAACTGCCTGGAGGTGTTGAACTGCGCAGCGGTCGGCGGATTGCCGCCAATGATGCGGTTGATGGTGACGGCGCGCGACTGGTCGCCGCCCGCGATGGCGCTGTCGATCCACACGCCGCCGGCAGCACGAAACGCCTGGGCGACCTGCTTGACGGCGTTCGATTCGCCGCCGGAGGTCCACCAGTGGATGACTTCTGCTGTCGGTGCGGCCGCACTGGCTGGCGCGCTACCGAGCACGATACTCAGCGCACCTGCAGCGGCGCACAACCATGCGCAGGCTGCTGCCAGGTTGCGGGATTTGACCATCTTGTCTCCGTTCAGTGCCATGTTTTTTTGGCACGTTGGAAACGTTACCATTGGCTTTGCCTGACTATAGCATCGGGTCAATTGACGGTCAAACTAAACTTGCGGATTGGGGCAGCGACCGAAGCGGAAAAAACGCACATGGTTTTCTTCCTCGTGTAGAGTAATAGTTAATATTTCAAGCGGCGAAAAAGGTGGTTGCCGCACCTGGCGGTTGCATGACGCTTCGGAGGCATGTTGAGAAATTCGAAAATATTTCCACGTGTACGATACCTCGGGATCTATGTTGATCGGGCAGGCCTGTTTGCCTGCCACGCTCGCGCAACATCAATCGCGCTGACCATTGCGCATGGCAGCCGCCCATGAGTCGCCCGGTCATTTTACTTGTCGACGATGAGCCCGCCAACCTGGCCATGATGCGCAAGGTGCTCAGCGATGACTACACGCTGGTGTTTGCCCGTAACGGCGCCGAAACCATGGCGGCGCTCCACAAGCATCGACCGGCCATGGTGTTACTGGACATCGGTCTGCCCGACATCAACGGCTACGACCTTTGCCTTAAAATCAAGCAGAGCGATACGACCGGGACCATCCAGGTCATTTTCGTAACGGCGTACGCCGACCCCGTGAATGAAGCCGCCGGGTTCTTTGCTGGCGGCGTCGACTACATCACGAAACCCGTGTCGCCCCCGATCGTGCGCGCGCGCGTCGCCAGCCATTTATCTCAGGTGCGCGCGGAACTGCTGGCCAGGAGCTACCGCGAGGCCATCTCGATGCTGGGCCAGGCAGGGCATTTCAACGATACCGATACCGGTGCGCACATCTGGCGCATGGCCGCCTATGCAAAGGCGCTTGCCAAAGGAGCAGGGTGGAGCGCCGAAGACAGCGAGCAACTCGAACTGGCAGCGCCAATGCATGACACCGGCAAAATAGGGATTCCCCAGTCCATCCTGCGCAAACCCGGTCCACTGGACGACGCCGAGTGGGCCATCATGAAAACCCATCCGCAGATCGGCTACGACATCCTGAGCAAAAGCGCTGCACAGGTGTTCCAGCTCGCCGCCGAGGTGGCGTTGTATCACCACGAAAAGTGGGATGGCAGCGGCTATCCGGCCGGCCTGGCCGGCGAGGCCATCCCCCTATCGGCGCGCCTGGTGGCGCTCGCCGACGTGTTCGATGCCCTGAGCATCAAGCGCCCGTACAAGGAAGCGTGGGGTGTCGACAAAATCGTGGCCTATGTGGATAGCCGCTCGGGGACGGATTTCGATCCGGCGCTGGTGGCGGTGTTTCACAGGACGCTGCCGGAGTTGCTCGATATACAGCAGACGTGGGATGCGCGGGATGGTGAACTGGACCAGGCGTCGGGGATGATCCAGAAAAAAAGCCCAGCCTGAAAGGGTGGGCTTTTTGAAAGCTGGTACCGACTACCGATTTCGGATTGGCTATTATTTTCTGTTCTGTCGCGTAACGTTCTTCGCAGTTTCTTTACGCGCGACGCCGGCGGCGCAAGCCCGCTATCAGAGCAAGTCCGGCGCCCAGCAAAGCGATCTGGCTGGGTTCTGGCACTTCGGCAGTCGTCAGGCGCAAATTATCCAGATTCAGGATGTAGTTTGGATTGTTCGGCAAGATCGAGAATCCAAAAATTAACTCGCTCGATGTGACTGAAAGAACACCGCGCAGGAAGGCACTGCCAGCCAGCGGATTGGTCAAGGTGTCGGAGGTCAACACATTGCCGTCGCGCCCATAGGCCGTTAGCGTAGCATCCCAGTACGAATAGCTGTCGATGCTGATACCAGTCACAGCGGTAGTGAAGTAACCAATCGGGTTGGTCGAGCTGATGAAGTGATTCAATGGATCACCATTGAAAAAATCAGCCTGCATCAAGGTGCCTTGGTTAAACATCAGACCGATTTGCTCGTACTGGTTGCTCAATGGCTGCAATTGATAATTGCCGGAGGGCGTATCGTCCGCAGTGCCGAGCACGCCATCAATGCCTGGCAAGGTTTCAAAGTCAATCAGGATTTCACCGGCATGGCTACTAGCGGCAGAACATGCCAAGGCCACAGAAAAGAGCGTAGGAATTACATGTCGCAAGAACTTAGGCATTGATTTTCCAGTAAGGGTAATTGCATTATCTGTGAGCACCTTGCAATATTGACCCACCGCAAGATTGAACTTTAAGGCTAAGCACAAATTGGGCCACTTTCGTAGTTTCAATAAAATCAAGCAGTTATTACGCGCTATAGAAGCCTTTCAACTGGGATGTAAGTATTTTCGACAGATATATCCATTTTTTGCGAGCTGAAGTAAGTCCGTCATCCGCCGAAATGGCTTTCCTCGACCATTTCGCGTGAACGGCTGCTTGGTATGGCTGGCAGGGGATATCCGGCTCGTTCTATGCGCTTGCGAGATTGCGTTGCACCTTCACATGCTATGTCGTCGACAAGCGCCATTTGGACTCCTCGATCGTCCATGCACTGCGTGAAAGCGCTTAATCCGTCGCCTGGATTGTTCAAGCCGGGTATACACGAGTTACATGGCACCCAGAAAGCAAAAGGCCCAATCCTGAGGATTGGGCCTTTTGCTTGACTAACTGGTGCCGGCTGCCGGTTTCGAACTGGCCACCTGATGATTACAAATCAACTGCTCTACCAAATGAGCTAAGCCGGCGTGATCTTTAGAGCAAGAATTATACGCTATTTGATCCGCGTGAGGGTCGGTCGTCCACCCTTCTTTGGTGGCTCGTCATCGCCACCCGACGGCGGAGTAGACACTTCCGTATCCGGCACCACCGGCGAATCCACGCCCTTCGATGGCACCGCCGACAGCGCTGGCCCCGCAGGCGCCGTACCCACTTCAGGCGCCGATCCATCCGACGACGCAGCAGGCAATGCACCCACTTCGAACGCCATCCCCTGGCCATTTTCATTGGCATAAATCGCCAGTACATTGTGCACAGGGATGTAGATTTCGCGCGACACGCCGTTGAAGCGTGCCCGGAAGTGGACTGCGTCGTTGTCCATCTTCAGCGCCGAGGTGGCGCCGAAGCTGATGTTCAGGATGATCTCGCCCTTGCGGACGTATTCCATCGGCACCGTCGTCGATCCATCGACCTTGACTGCGAGGTAAGGCGTAAAGCCACTGTCGGTGCACCATTCGTAGATGGCGCGCAGCAGGTAGGGTTTGGTGGAGATCTCTGACATGGTGGTATGGGCTAGCAATACAGGCAAAACGGGCGTTCGCGCCAGTCTATCGGATTCGCCCGAAGAACGTCCGATTCCGGCGCGTACGGTGCGGCTGAGGACAGGGGCGGCAACAAGCCCGCCCCAGGTCCATCAACGACGCATCACTTTCTCGGACGGGGTCAGCGCCTCGATGTAGGCAGGGCGCGAGAAGATGCGCTCGGCGTATTTCATCAGCGGTGCAGCCGTCTTCGACAGTTCGATACCGTAGTGATCCAGGCGCCAGAGCAGCGGCGCGATAGCCACGTCGAGCATCGAGAACTCATCACCCAGCATGTACTTGTTCTTCAGGAACAGCGGTGCCAGCGTCGTCAGGCGGTCGCGGATTTCGGTGCGGGCCTTGTCGTGGATCTTGTCGTTCGACTTGTTGCGCTCGCTTTCCAGCGTGTGCACGTGGACGAACAGCTCTTTTTCGAAGTTGAACAGCATCAGGCGGGCACGGGCGCGCATCAGCGGGTCGGCCGGCATCAGTTGCGGATGCGGGAAGCGCTCGTCGATGTACTCGTTGATGATGTTCGATTCGTACAGGATCAGTTCGCGCTCGACCAGGATCGGCACCTGGCCGTACGGGTTCATCGTCGAAATATCTTCCGGCTTGTTGAACAGGTCGACGTCGCGCACTTCGAAGTCCATGCCCTTTTCGAACAGGACGAGGCGGCAGCGTTGGGAGAACGGGCACGTGGTGCCGGAGTAGAGAACCATCATGGTTTATAGTTCCTTAAGAAACAAAGGGGTGCAGCGCCGAGCACTCACCCCAGAGAAATGATTGCCCGTATTATAGCCAACCGGACAACGAAAGCGAATTACTTCACTTCTTTCCAGTACGATTCATTCAATCGCCAGGCCAAAAAGGCGAAAATCGTCAAGAACAGGAGCACGAATGCCCCCAGTCGCTTGCGTGTTGCCTGGGCCGGCTCGGCCATCCAGACCATGTAGGCAACGAGGTCGGCCGTGGCGGTGTTGAACTCCTGCTGGGTCATGGTGCCGGGGCTCACTTGCTCAAAGCGGGCGAAGGTGTGAACCATCTTGCCGGCTTCATGCGGATCGGGCTGCTCCGTGAACTTCGCCGTGCGGATCCCCTGCTGCAGCCACATGGCGTGCGGCATCGCGACATTCGGCACCACCATATTGTTCCAGCCGGTCGGGCGCGTCTCGTCCTGGTAGAACGTGCGCAGATAGGTGTACAGATAGTCGGCGCCCGAGCCGCCTGGCGACGCCTTGGCGCGCGCGATCACCGACAAATCCGGCGGCACCGCGCCGAACCAGGCCTTGGCATCGTTCGGTCGCATGGCCGTGGTCATCATGTCGCCGACCTTGTCGGCAGAAAACAACAAGTTTTGCCGGATCTGGTCGTCTGTCAGGCCCAGGTCGCGCAGGCGGTTGTAGCGCATCGACGCGGCCGAGTGGCAATTGAGGCAGTGGTTGACGAACAGTTTGGCGCCGTTCTGCAGCGACGCCAGGTCGGCGCGGTCCGGGGCGCGGTCGAGCGGAAAGCTGCCTTCGGCGGCGAATGCCAGGCCGGGCGCCAGGGCCAGGATGGCGATCAGTTTTTTCACAAGCAATGTCATGGGATGTCCTTGTGCGCGGGTCCGAAGGCGTCAGTGCGGGGTGAAGGTGACACGGGTCGGCACCGGCTTGAAGGTGCCCATCGTGCTCCACCACGGCATCAGGAGGAAGAACCCGAAGTACGCCAGCGTGCACACTTGCGAGATCAGCGTGAACGCGGCCGTCGGCAATTGCGTGCCCAGATAGCCCAGCGTCACGAACACCACGGCAAACACCGCATACACCCACTTGTGCCAGTCGGGACGGTAGCGCAGCGAGCGGGCCGGCGAGTGGTCCAGCCATGGCATGCCGGCAATGATCATCACCGACGAGCCGAACAGCACCACGCCCCAGAACTTGGCGTCGAGCACCTGTGGCAGCATGCCGATGACCAGCAGCAGGCCGACCACGGCAATGATCGCCTTAGTTGTGAAGGCCAGGCGCGACTTGAACCAGATGAACACCACGTAGGCCGCGACCGCTGCCATCAGCACGTACATGAAGTCGGCCGTCGTGGCGCGCAGCACCGAATAGAACGGCGTGAAGTACCAGGTCGGCGCGATGTGCGACGGGGTCTTCATCGAGTCGGCCGGCAGGAAGTTGTTGTACTCGAGGAAGTAGCCGCCCATCTCTGGGGCGAAGAACACGACCGCCGAGAACAGCAGCAGGAACACGCTTACGCCGAACAGATCCTTGGTGGTGTAGTACGGGTGCGACGGGATCGTGTCGAGCGGGTAGCCGTCCGGGCCGATGTGGTCCTTGACTTCGATGCCGTCCGGATTGTTCGAACCCACCTCATGCAGCGCCGTCAGGTGGGCCACTACCAGGCCGATGATGACCAGGGGCAGGGCGATCACGTGGAAGGCGAAGAAGCGGTTCAGCGTGGCGTCCGACACCACGTAATCGCCGCGGATCCACAGCGACAGGTCGCTGCCGATCACGGGAATCGCGCCGAACAGGTTGACGATCACCTGCGCGCCCCAGTACGACATCTGGCCCCACGGCAGCAGGTAGCCGAAGAACGCCTCGGCCATCAGGCACAAAAAGATGCCGAAGCCGAACAGCCAGACCAGCTCGCGCGGTTTGCGGTACGAGCCGTACATGAGGCCGCGCGCCATGTGCAGGTAGACAACGATGAAGAAGGCCGAGGCGCCGGTCGAGTGCATGTAACGCACCAGCCAGCCCCACGGCACTTCGCGCATGATGTACTCGACCGAGCCGAAGGCCAGCGCCGCGTCGGGCTTGTAGTGCATCGTGAGGAAAATGCCGGTGACGATCTGCAGCACCAGCACGAGGGCCGAGAGCGAGCCGAACAGATACCAGACGTTGAAATTCTTGGGCGCGTGGTACTTGCCCCACTGATCGTTCCACAGCTTGCTGGCCGGAAAGCGGTCGTCGACCCAGGCCAGTGCCTTCTGCGCCGCCGGTGCATCGGCGGGCAGCTTTGTCTCCTTGAACGCGCCCATGGTTACGCCTCGCCTTTCTCGTCTTTGCCGATCACGATCCTGCTGTCGGAGAGATACATGTACGGTGGGACATCCATATTCGTCGGCGCCGGCTTGTTCTTGAAGACGCGTGCGGACAAATCGAAGGTCGAGCCATGGCACGGGCACAGGAAGCCGCCGGGCCAGTTGTCGGGCAGGTTCGGCTGCGGGCCGGCCGCCAGGCGCGATGACGGCGAACAGCCAAGGTGCGAGCAGATGCCCACGGTGACCAGCACTTCCTTGTGTTCGACGCGCGAGCGGTGGGGGTTCTTGCAGTATTCCGGCATCTCGAGCTGGAATATCTTTTCGGAGGCGGGGTCGGCCAGTTCAGCCTGGTCTTTTTCAAGCGTGGCCATCATGGCGGGGGTGCGGCGCAGGATCCAGACCGGCTTGCCGCGCCATTCGACGACTTTCATTTCGCCGGGGGCGACGTCGCCGATATCGACTTCAACCGGTGCGCCTGCGGCCTTGGCGCGTTCGGATGGCTGGAAGGTGCTGACCAGGGCTCCCGCCGTGGCCACGCCGACGACGCCGCCCGCGGCGCATGTCGCGACCAGCAAGCCCCGTCGACCAGGATCGACCTGCTTTTGAGTACTCATACCAACCCCACTCCGTGAATATACGAATTATAAGAATTAAGTCCGAGCTTCCAGCTTGCAAAATTATATGTGAACGGCAACACCTATAGAAAAAATATTGTCTTGCCTACACGCCTTGGAAAAATGGTCTTTTGCACCATCCCGGCGCCCCGCCGGACGCCGTCGCCGAGAGGCATCGGTTATCATGCAACAACTTATTTCAACAACAATGAGAGGGGTTAATCATGGCAATGATGGACGAATTCAAGAAGTTTGCGATGCGCGGCAATGTGATGGACCTGGCCGTCGGCGTGATCATCGGTGGGGCCTTTGGCCGCATCGTCGATTCGCTGGTCAAGGATGTCATCATGCCGCCGATCGGCGCGCTGTTCGGTGGTCTTGATTTCGCCAATTATTACATTCCCCTCAACAACCAAGGCTATAACCTACCACTTGCCGAGGCACAAAAGGCGGGTGCCGTGCTGGCGTACGGCAATTTCTTGACAATCATGCTGAACTTTATCCTGCTTGCATTTGTCATCTTCCAGATGGTACGCCTGATGAACCGCCTGCGCGGCCCGGTCGAAGCGCCGACACCGGCTGCCACGCCCGAAGACGTACTGCTGCTGCGCGAGATCCGGGATGCCCTCAAAAAGTGAAAGATGACATCGTCCGCGACATAAGGCCCCCGCATCCGTTGCGGCGCTTCTGGGTCCGTTCATGGCTGCTGTTTGCGCAAACGGTCACGGTGGTGCTGGCCATCTGGTTTGTCGTGGCCGCGTTGCGGCCGGCCTGGCTCGAGTCGACGCCGGCGCCGAAGCAAGTGCAGGTGGGCACGCCGGGCAAACCGGTGCCGATGCTGCAGGCGCCGCCCCGGCCCGCCACCGGCAGCTACCGCGACGCTGCCGCCAAGGCGATGTCGTCGGTGGTCAATATCTACACGAGCAAGGCCTCGCGCGAAGCGCATCCGCTGCTGAAAGACCCGCTGTTTCGCCGCTTCTTCGGCGGCGACCGCGCGCCGCAGGACGAGCAACTGGCCAGCCTCGGCTCGGGCGTCATCGTCAGCAGCGACGGTTACATCGTCACCAATTTCCATGTGATCGATGGCGCTGATGCGATCGAGGTGGGCCTGGCCGATGGCCGCAAGGCCGCGGCAACGCTGGTCGGCACCGATCCGGAGACCGACCTGGCCGTGATCCGCATCAAGGAGCGCAACTTGCCGGTGATGGTACTGGGCGACCCGGAACTGGCGCGGGTGGGCGACGTGGTACTGGCCATCGGCAACCCGTTCGGTGTCGGCCAGACGGTTACGATGGGCATCATCTCGGCACTGGGGCGCAATAACCTGCACATCAACCACGTCGAGAATTTCATCCAGACCGATGCCGCGATCAACTTCGGCAACTCGGGCGGGGCGCTGGTCGATACCAATGGCCACCTGCTGGGCATCAATTCGGCGATCTACTCGCAAAGCGGTGGCTCGGTGGGCATCGGGTTTGCCATTCCCGTGTCCACCGCCAAGAGCGTGCTGGACGCCATCGTCAAGAACGGTGAGGTGGTGCGTGGCTGGATCGGCATCGAGTCGCAGGACATCACCCCCGAAATGGTCGAGAGCTTTGGCCTGACTAAACGCAGCGGCGCCATGATTGCCGGCGTGGTGCGCGGCGGGCCGGCCGAGCGTGCCGGCATTCAGCCGGGCGACATCCTGGTGGCAGTTGCTGGTAAAAAAGTGGCTGATACGAGCGAGATGCTCAAGCTGGTGGCCCAGCTCGAGCCGGGCGCGTCCGTACCGATGACGATCGTGCGCCAGGGGCGCGAAACAGCGATCGCCGTCAAGGTCGGTCGCCGTCCACGCCAGACGCCCTGAACTTCTTGAATTCTATTTTCGGACCCACATGCACCTGCGCGACCTGACGCAATACCTGAACGAACTGACCGAGAGCAATAACCGCCCCTGGTTCATCATGAACAAGCCGCGCTACGATATCCTGCGCGAAGAATTCCAGGAGGTTGTCACCGAGCTGATCCGTGCCATCACGGCCTTCGACAAGCAGGTTGCGGCCTGCAACCCGAAGAAGGCGATGTTCCGCATCAACCGCGACATCCGCTTTTCAAAGAACAAGACGCCGTACAAGACGCGCTTTTCGGCCGGCATCACGCCGAACGACAAGCGCCGGCCCAGTGCAGGCGGTGGCTCGACCTATTATTTCCAGATCGATGCCAACGGCAAGCTCGGTTTTGGCGTCGGCGAATACCTGCCGCCACCGCCGCGCCTGAAGGCCATTCGCGAGCACGTGGTCAACGATGCGACGGGTTTTGGCAAAATGTTGAAGAATAAGCATCTCCGCGCCACCTATGGTGACCTCCTGGACGAGGACAAGTTGCAGCGTCCACCAAAGGGTTTCGATGCGGATCATCCGCATGTCGAGTACCTGAAGCTGAAAAGCTTCTTCGTGTGGACCGAAGTCGATCTGGCGCTCAATGCGCCGGAAAAGCTGGTGCCGCAACTGGCGCAGGGATTCAAGGACGCGTTTGCGCTGGTCACCTGGCTGCGCAGCGTTCCAGAACAACACGACGAATAGAGGAGGGCGACATGGCCTTGCATCACGCTACATCCGGCGAGAAAATCGCATTGCAACGCGGCGATAACGATATCGCCCATTTCACCTCGGTGGCCCTGGTCAAGACCGAGCATATGGAACTGATCCGGCTGGTGTTGCCGGTGGAACGCCCCATCCCCGAACACCGGGTCGATGGCGAAGTGACGGTGCTGTGCCTCGAAGGCGAGATCGCCGTCGATGCGCACGGTGCGACGACGTCGCTATTGCCGAACGAAATGGTGTATCTGAGCGGCGGTGTGCCGCACACGATCCGCGCCGTGAAGGACGCGGTGGCGCTCATGACGATCTTGATCGGTGGACCAAGCGAATAAATTTCACGGTCGCGGTATGTGATCTGAATTGGGTTCCCGCCTTAGCGGGAACGACGTGCTACGGGACGTGATCGAAGCCCTTGCGCGTCGAATTCGGCCACCTTCTGTAACGTCGTTCCCGCGGAGGCGGGAACCCAAGTTCGTCATGTAGCCGCTACGCGACTTCAATCCTCGGATCGCGCGCCAGCAAGCCCGCCGCCGTCCGCGCGGCATCGACCCCATCGAACAGCACGCCCGCCACCGCCTCGGTAATCGGCATGTCCACGCCCAGCTTGTGCGCCAGTTCGCGTACTGCCTTTGCACACGGCACGCCTTCGGCCACATGCCCCAGCTCGGCCACGATGGTGGCCAGCGCCTTGCCCTCGGCCAGCGCCAGGCCCACGCGCCGGTTACGCGACAGATCGCCTGTGCACGTCAGGATCAGGTCGCCCATGCCACTGAGGCCCATGAACGTGCCCGGCTGCGCGCCCAGCGCCAGTCCCAGGCGCGTGATCTCGGCCAGTCCGCGCGTGATCAGCGCGGCGCGGGCATTCAAGCCCAGGCCCAGGCCATCCGATGTGCCGGTGGCAATGGCCATCACGTTCTTGACGGCGCCGCCGACTTCCACGCCGACCAGGTCGTCGCACGAATACACGCGCAGGTTGTCGCCATGCGCCAGCGCGACGACGCGTTCGCGTAAAGCGCGCGAGCTCGACGCCACGGTCAGCGCGCACGGCAGGCCGCGTGCTACTTCCTGGGCGAACGATGGGCCGGACAGCGCTGCGCCCGGCACGGCGTCGCCCAGGACTTGCGCGACCACCTGGTGCGGCAGCAGGGCGGTGCCGGCCTCGAAGCCCTTGCACAGCCAGACGACATTCGGGATCGAGCGGCCGCGCAATTGCTCGAGCAGGGGACGCAGGCCGGCCACCGGGCAGGCCAGGATCAGGAGCGGCGTCTCATCCGGCGCGCTCGTGGCGACATGGGCCAGCGCCGCGTCGAAGTCGGCGCTCACACGCAGGGCAGCTGGCAGCGGATGGCCCGGCAGGTAGGCGCGGTTGTCGCGCGCGGCCTCGATCTCTTGCATCTGCTGGGGATTGCGGCCCCACAGCAGCACGTCGTGGCGCGCCGCCAGGGCGATGGCCACGGCAGTACCCCAGGCGCCAGCGCCCAGGACAGTAATTTTGGTGAGCTTATTCTGTTGCATGGAACTCCTGCAGAGGATTACAGGCCCCAGACATCCGAGACCTCGATGTGATCAAAGGCGAATGCGCGCGGGGCGACCGGCAATGCGGCGCATGAGGCGCATGAGGCAATCAACGGGGAGCCGGCAAGACGGCGGGCGGAGAACATGGCGGGCCTGGATGGTGGTTGAAACCGGGACGCCGGCCATCTGGCACGAACGCGGCGTGGCGCCGCGTTCGTCGGGTACGACTGCTGCTTAGTTCGACGGCGCTGCTGCGGCTTCGGCCATGGCCTGGGCGCGCTGCTGGTAGAAGGCTTCGAAGTTGATCTCGGCCAGGTGCACTGGCGGGAAGCCGGCACGGCTGATCACGTCAGCGATGTTTGCGCGCAGGTAAGGATAGATGATGTTCGGGCAGCCGATCCCCAGCAGCGGATCCATCTGGTCAGCCGGAATATTGCGGGCTTCGAAGATGCCTGCCTGCTTGCCTTCGACCAGGAACGCAACCTTGTCCTTGACCTTGGCGGTGACGGTGATCGTCACGGTCGACTCGTAGATGCCTTCGGCGATGCTTTCAGCACCCACGTCGAGCGACACTTCGATCGCTGGCGCTTCTTGCTCCAGGAAGATCGATGGCGAGTTCGGTTGCTCCAGCGACATGTCTTTCAGGTAGACGCGTTGGATTTGGAATACTGGTTGCAGAGTTTCGTCGGACATGGAACGCTTTCTAATAATAGTGGGAAGTGGCGGGCCACTCCGGTTGCCTGGTCGAGCGCGACGTCGTGAACGGGCCGTCGGATCGAACACGACGGCAATTGTAGCAAAATCAACTTGCTTGCAATAGCAGTCTTGCCGCCGACGGCCGCGCTACGCAGTGCGCATACAGCTTACTCGCCCTTGAGCAGCGGGTCCAGGCGGCCTGCCTGGTCCAGCGCATACAGTTCGTCGAAGCCGCCGACGTGCGTATCGCCAATATAAATCTGTGGCACTGTGCGGCGACCGGTGCGCTGCATCATGACCTGGCGCTGCTCGGGATCCAGGTCGACACGGATGCCTTCGATCTCGGTGACACCCTTGGCTTCGAGCAGGCGCTCGGCGCGGACGCAGTAAGGGCAAGATGCGGTGTGGTACAAAACGACGTGAGCTGCCATGATGAATCCTTTCGTGTGCCCGATCGACTCGATGGGGCGGTTTATTTGGTGAGCGGCAAGCCTGCAGCCTTCCAGGCCGCCAGGCCGCCTTCCAGGCTGTGGACGTCCTCGAAACCGGCCGCCTGCAACTGGCGCGCGGCCTTGTCGCTGCGTGCGCCAGTCTGGCAGACCATGACGACAGTCCGGTTTTTCGACTTGTCCAGTTCGCCAATGCGAGCACCCAAGTCTGCCAGCGGGATGTGTTTCGCGTCGCGCAGGTGACCGGCGGCGAATTCTTCGCTGCTGCGTACGTCGACGATCGTGGTCTTGCCGCGGTTGATCATCTGCGTCAGCTGCAGCGGCGATGCGCGTTTTCCGCGCGGCGCCAGGGCTGGCCACAACAGCGCGCCGCCAGCGAGAACCGCGATCGCTACGAGGAAAATGTTATCGATAATGAATTTCACAAGGGTTCCGATTGGTTGAACTGAATCGGGGCATTATAAAATAGATGCTGGACCGGACATCAACCAGAAATTTTGCGAAAAGAGCTTTCATGTACAAAATCGTATTCATGCGCCATGGCGAATCCACCTGGAACCTGGAAAACCGCTTCACCGGCTGGGTCGACGTCGACCTGACTGCCAAGGGTGTGGCTGAAGCAAAGGCCGCTGGCCGCGCGCTCAAGGAGGCCGGTTTCACGTTCGACCTCACGTATACCTCGGTGCTCAAGCGCGCGATCCGCACGCTGTGGCTGGCGCTGGACGAGATGGATGCGATGTATCTGCCGGTCAAGAACGACTGGCGCCTGAACGAGCGCCACTACGGCGCGCTGCAGGGCCTCGACAAGGGCGAGACCGCCGCCAAGTTCGGCGACGAGCAGGTGCTGGTCTGGCGCCGCAGCTACGACACGCCGCCGCCGGCGCTCGAGAAGGATGATTCGCGTACGTCGTTCAATGACCCGCGCTACGCCAGCCTGGACGAGAGCCAGATTCCGCTGACCGAATGCCTGAAAGACACCGTGGCGCGCGTGATGCCGGCCTGGAACGACGAGATCGCGCCAGCCATCCGCGCCGGCAAGAACATCCTGATTTCGGCCCACGGCAACAGCCTGCGCGCCATCATCAAGATGCTCGACAACATCAGCGATGCCGACATCGTGGGCCTGAACATCCCGAACGGCCAGCCGCTCGTGTACGAACTCGACGCCGACCTCAAGCCGATCAAGCACTACTACCTGGGCGACCAGGCGGCGATTGCCGCTGCCATGGCCGCGGTCGCAAACCAAGGGAAGGCGAAGTAATCTTTTGCGTTTGCCAACCATGAAGGACGCCGGCAGCAAGCTGTTGTGCACACTGCTGGCGGTCGCGCTGTCCGGCGCGTTCGCGTCGGACGCGTGGGCGCAGCGCCAGACCGAGCGCAGCCGCCAGAAAGCGGCGGCCGAGAAGCAGCGCGCCGGCATCCAGCAACAGCTGGCGGCCATCAAGCGCGACATCAACCAGACCGAAAACGCCAAGGAAGACGCGGCCGACACGCTGGCCGAGTCCGAGGCCGCCATTTCCGACGCCAACCGCGCGCTGCGCGATCTGGCCGAGGAACAGGATACGACGGCAACCCGGCTGCAATCGCTGGCCACCCAGCAAGCCCAGCTGGCGCAGACCATCGGCGCCCAGCAACAGCAGCTGGCCAGGCTGCTGCGCGAACATTATGTGGCTGGCAACGAAGACCGCATCAAGCTGCTGCTCTCGGGGGATAACCCAAACCGCATCAGCCGCGACCTGCAACTGATGGCGTACGTGTCGCAGGCCCAGGCGCGCCTGCTCGACTCGGTGCGCAGCAATCTGGCGCAGGTCGAAGTCAACCGCGACAAGGTTGAAAACGCCCAGCAAGAGCTGGAAGAAATCGCCCAGGAACAACTCGATCAGAAAGCCATGCTCGAGAAGGAAAAGGCGCGCCGCGCGGCGCTGCTGGGCACGCTGTCGAGCAAGCTGGCCGACCAGCGCAAGCAGGCCGACCGCCTGAAGGGCGACGAAGAGCGCATGTCCGGCCTCGTCGACCGACTGGCGCGCCTGATCCGTGAACAGGCCGAAGCCGAGCGCAAGCGTCAGGTAGCGGCCGCGGCCGCGGCTGCAGCGAAAGCCAAAGCCAAGGCCGAGGCCGATGAAAAAGCCCGCCTGCTGGCACAGGCGCGCGCCAAGGCGGCGGCCGACCGGCGTGCCGAGCGCGAACGTGAACGTGAACGCATCGCGCGCCAGAACGCGAACGCCAAGCCGGGCGTCAAGCCCGAGCCGCTGCCGGCGCCACTTCCCGCACCGGTCAAGGAAGCACCGGTCGTGGTTGAGCAGCCGCGACCAGCGCCAACCCGGCCTGAGCCGGCGCCGGCGCCCGAGGTTGCGCTGGGTCCGGCAGCGCCGTCCGGCTCGTTTGCCTCGCTCAAGGGCCGCATGAGCAGCCCGATCAATGGCAGTGTCGTCGCGCGCTTCGGCACCCGCCGCGGCGACGGTCCGAACTGGAAAGGCACCTTCTTCAAGGCGCCCGAAGGCACCGAAGTACGCGCCGTGGCCCCAGGCCGCGTCGTGCATGCCGACTGGATGCGGGGCTTTGGCAATCTGATCATCATCGACCATGGCGGCGAGTACCTGTCGATCTATGGCTACAACCAGGCGCTGCTCAAACGCCCAGGCGACAGCGTGCGCGCGGGCGAGGCGGTGGCCAGCGCGGGCAACACCGGTGGCAACGAAGAATCGGGGCTATACTTTGAGCTCAGGCGTAACGGCAAGGCGTTCGACCCGGCAGGCTGGGTCCGGTTCTAGGTCACCACAGGGTACACATGGGCATGAAAGCAAAGGGGTTCGGGCTGGTTGGCGTGGGGATGGTGTTGGGTGTGGCGGCGTCGTTCCAGTTGTCCGCCTATGCACAAAAAACCGGCACCGCCACGTCGCTGCCGCTGGACGAGCTGCGCCAGCTGGCCGATGTGTATGGCCTGATCAAGACCGACTACGTCGAGCCGGTCGAAGACAAGAAATTGCTCACTGAAGCCATCGGCGGCATGGTGGCGTCGCTCGACCCGCACTCCGTGTACCTCGACCAGAAAGCGTTTCGCGACATGCGCGAAGCGGTGCAGGGCAAGTTCGTCGGCGTGGGCGTTGAAATCTCGAATGAAGACGGCTATATCAAGGTCGTCTCGCCGATCGAGGACACGCCCGCGTTCAGGGCCGGCATCAAGTCGGGCGACCTGATCACCCGAATCGACAATGTCCCGGTGCGCAATATGTCGTCCGACGACGCCATCAAGCGCATGCGCGGCAAGGTCGGCAGCAAGGTCACGCTCACCATCGCCCGGCCCGGCGACGACAAGCCGTGGGTCGTGCCGCTGGACCGCCGCGAAATCAAGGTCGTCAGCGTCAAGGCGAAAGTGGTCGAGCCCGGCTACGCCTGGCTGCGCATCAGCCAGTTCCAGGAAAATACCCTTGACGAGCTGGCCAAAAAGACCAAAGAACTGTACGCCGAACAACCGGACATCAAGGGCCTGGTGCTGGATCTGCGCAACGATCCGGGCGGCCTGCTGCCGGGCGCGATCGGCGTCACGGCGGCGTTCCTGCCCAAGGCCGATCAGGTCATCGTCAGCACCAAAGGGCAATTGCCGGATTCGAACCAGTCGTTCTATGGCCGGCGCGAATTCTATGCCCAGCGTGGCGATCCGCTCGCCGGGCTGCCGGCCGGGCTCAAGACCGTGCCGATGGTGGTGCTGGTCAATGGGGGCTCGGCCTCGGCCTCGGAAATCGTCGCCGGCGCGCTGCAGGATTACCAGCGCGCGATCGTGATGGGCAGCCGCACGTTCGGCAAGGGCTCGGTGCAGACGCTACGCCAGTTGTCGCCCGATACGGCGATCAAGCTGACCACGGCGCGCTATTACACGCCGAAAGGGCGGCCGATCCAGGCCACGGGCGTGCAGCCCGACCTGCGGGTGGACGAAACGGCGGACGGCGACCTGCTCAATGCGCTGCGTGTGCGCGAGTCGGATCTGCAGCGCCACCTGGTGGCCGAAGGCGAGCAGCCTGCGGCCGCTGGCAAGGACCAGGCGGCAAGCCTGGCCCAGCAACAACGCGCGCTGGCGCTGCTGAAAGACCGCAAGCCGCTCGAGTTCGGCAGCAAGGACGATTTCCAGCTGGCCCAGGCCATCAACCACTTCAAGGGCCTGAAGGTGGTGCTGGCCAAGAGCGAGCCGGTCGAAGAGAAACCGGCGCCGGCGCCGTTGCCGGGCGCGGAAAACAAACCGCCCGAGCTGCATGCGCCAGCCAAGAAGTGATTGTAGTGGTACTTGGGTTCTCGCCTGCGCGGGAACGACGTGCCGGGTGACGCGTGCGGCGTTGCTCCCATTAACCACCGTCGTCCCCGCGCAGGCGGGAACCTAAGCTTGCAGCATCCCGCGCTTTTCCATGAACGACAACCAACTCCTGCGCTATTCGCGCCACATCCTGCTCGACGACATCGGCATCGAGGGCCAGCAACGCCTGCTGGATGCGCACGTCGTCATCATCGGCGCCGGTGGCCTGGGTTCGCCCGCGGCGCTGTACCTGGCCTCCGGGGGCATCGGCCACATCACGCTGGTCGACGATGACACCGTCGACCTGACCAATCTGCAGCGCCAGGTCATGCACACGACCGGGCGCATCGGTGAGCCGAAGGTCGAGTCCGGCCGCGCCACGCTGCTGGCGATCAATCCCGATATCGAGGTCACCGCCCTGCGCGAACGCGCCGGCCCCGAGCGGCTGCTGGAACTCGCGCACGCCGCCACGGTCGTACTCGATTGCAGCGACAATTTCGCCACCCGCCACGCAGTCAACCGCGCCTGCGTGGCGGCCGGCACGCCCCTCGTGTCGGGCGCCGTGATCCGCTTCGACGGCCAGCTGGCCGTGTTCGACGCGCGCCAGCCGACTGCGCCGTGTTACGCCTGCCTGTTCCCCGAGGACACTGGTTTCGAGGATGTGGCATGCAGCACCATGGGCGTGTTCGCGCCGCTGGTCGGGGTCGTCGGCGCGGTCCAGGCTGCCGAGGCGATGAAACTCATCATGGCCATCGGCGAACCGCTGGTCGGTCGTCTCTTGATGCTTGACGGCAAGTACATGGAATGGACTGCGATCGGTGTGGCGCGCAATCTGGCGTGCCCGGTGTGTGCGGCGCGTCATGGTGAGAGCGGCAACACTGTTGATTAGTGGCGTCTTAACGGGCGCCCTGAAACGTGGTGTGCAGGTGAACGTGACATACAATTGCGTACTTTTCGCCGGTACGCTTGTCATATTTCGGGCTTATACTGTGCCGGTTCCATCGATTCCCTTGTCATCACACAGAGCTTATGAATTTTCAACGTACTCAGCGCAACACGCGCAGCACAGGTCGTGCACGCGGTTTTACCCTGGTCGAGATCATGGTTGTCGTGGTCATCATCGGCATTCTTGGCGCGCTGGTCGTGCCCAAGCTGCTGGGCCGCACAGGTGAATCGCGCGTCACGGCTGCCAAGGTCGACATCGCCACGATGATGCAGGCGCTCAAGCTCTACAAGCTCGATAACCAGCGCTACCCGACCACCGAGCAGGGCCTGATTGCACTGACCACCAAGCCGACCTCGGGCCCGTCGGCCAATGGCTGGAAAGAAGGCGGTTACATCGAGAAACTGCCGAAAGACCCTTGGGGTAACGCTTACCAATACCTGTCGCCGGGCGTCAAGGGCGAGGTCGACGTATTCTCGTACGGCGCCGACGGGCAGCCGGGCGGTACTGGCGAAGACACCGACGTCGGTTCCTGGGACTAAGTCATCTCCATGCCGGCCATGCGCACAGCGCGCACACGCGGCTTCACCCTGGTGGAGCTGCTGGTCGTGATGGTCATCATCGGCCTCACGCTGGGCATGGCCACGCTCAACGCCATCCCGAGTCCGCGCCAGGATCTCGACAAGGAAGCGCAGCGCCTGGCGCTGCTGCTGCAACTTGCGCGCGATGAAGCGATCGTGCGCAACCGCCTGGTGGCGTTCGAGGCCAATGGCGACCGCTACCGCTTCATGGTGCGCGGCGACGCCGGCTGGGAGCCGGTCACGCGCGACGACCTGCTGCGCGAGCGTGAATTCAAGAATTCACCCCTGCAATTGATCCTGGAACCGACCGGCACCGGCAGCCCCGACATGCTGCGCATCACGTTCGGGCGCGAGCCGGTCGACCGGCCATTCGTGCTGACGATGGCCAAGGGTGCCAACACGGTCGCGATCCGCGCCGACGGCGTCGGCCACTTCACTGTCGAATGACATCCCCCGCCACCATGCGCCCAGTTTCCCGCCCTGCTGCCGGTTTCACGCTGCTTGAAGTGCTGGTGGCGCTCGTCATCGTCGGCACCGCGCTGGCCGCCGGGCTGCGGGCGGTCGGCAGCCTGACCTCGAACAGCCAGGGCTTGCGCGCGTCGATGATGGCGACCTGGTCGGCCGAGAACCGCCTCGTGCAGATCCGCCTGGGGCGCGAGTTCCCCGAAGTGGGCAAGCGCAGCTTTCCGTGCCCGCAAGGCGGCCTGAACCTGATGTGCGAAGAAGAAGTCCTCACCAGCCCGAACCCGCTATTGCGCAGGATCGAAGTCTCGGTATTTGACGTCGACAAGCCCGGTCGCCGCATTGTCAAACTGATCCAACTGGTTCTGAGGCCTTCCCCGGTATGACGCGGATCCCGAGCAGCAGGCAGCGCCCTGCAGGCTTTACCCTGGTCGAGCTGCTGGTGGCGATCGCCATCCTCGCCATGGTGGCTGTGCTCGGCTGGCGCGGCCTGGACGGCATCGTCCGTGCGCGCGTGGCGCTGACTGCCGACATGGAAACCACACGCGGCATGCAGCTCGCCTTTGCCCAGATGGAAAACGATTGCGAGCACGCGGCCGGCAACGACATCATGGCCGGGCGTCCGGCGCTGCTGTGGGATACCGACCGCCTGGTTCTCGTGCGCAAGGTGTTTGTCGAGAATGAACCGTCGCGCCTGCAGGTGGTGAGCTACCGCGTCGTCGAAGGAAAATTGGTGCGGCGCGAGTCGCCCGGTACGCGCGACCTGATCCAGATCGAGCAATTGTGGCAGGCGATCACGTCCGATGCAGCGGCCGAGAATTCGCCGTCCGTCGTGCTGCAGGTCGGCGTGGTCGGCATGCAGGTGCAGGGCTGGCAGAACAATGCCTGGCGCAACGAACCGACCGCTGTGGGCGGCGGGGCACCGGATCCCGCCTTGACTGAGTCGCCTGCCAAAAACGCGCAGGATCCGACCGGCGTGCAGGTGGCGCTGACCGTGCAGGGCCTGGCCCAGCCGATGGTCAAGGCATTCCTGCTGGGAGGCACCTGATGCATCGCCACCTCACACGCCAGCGGGGCGTGGCCGTCGTGACCGCCATGCTGCTGACCACACTGGCCATTTCCATTGTCGCCAGCCTGTTCTGGCAGCAGCAGGTGCAGGTGCGCTCTATGGAAAACCAGCGCCTGCAGTCGCAGACCAAGTGGATCCAGCGCGGCGCGCTCGACTGGGCCAGCGTCATTTTGCGCGTCAATAACAATAGCAACTACACCTCGCTTGACCAGGTCTGGGCCACGCCGCTGGCCGAAACCCGGCTCGACCAGTACATCGAGCGTGAGCGGATCCAGGGCGAAAACTTCGATGCGTCGCTGTCGGGGCAGGTTCTGGACGCCACGGCGCGCTACAATCTGAACAATCTGGCCAAGGGTGGCAATCCAGACAAAGACCAGGTCAACGTCATGCGCAGCTTGCTGACCAATCTGCGGCTTGAAGCGCGGCTGGCCGTGCCGATCGCCGAGTTCGTCGCCGCCGGGCAGCAGTTGGCCCCCGTGCCGGAAGGTACCGACCCCAACACGGTCGTCCGGCCGCGGCGCACCGGGGCGCCGATGCGGCTGGAGCGGGTCGACGATTTATTGATGGTGCCAGGTCTCAAGCCCGAAGCGGTCGAGCGGCTGCGCCCGTTCGTGATCGTGCTGCCATCGTCGGATACGAATGTGAACGTGAATACCGCGTCGCCCGAAGTGCTGGCTGCCGTGTTGCCAGGGAGCTCGCTGTCCGAAGCCAACTCGCTGATCGCCCAGCGTCAGCGGGCGCCGTGGATTGACGTGTCGAACTTCAAATTGACATGGAAGGGCGGGGTCGAGGGTGTGGAGCCGCGAATTACCGCCAAAAGCACGTATTTCCTCGTGCAGAGCCGGATCCGGCTCGACCGCGCTGCGCTGGACGCCGAGTCGCTGGTGCAGGTCGGCGGTAGCAACCTGATCAACCCCGGTAGTGTGAACGTGATCTGGACCCGCCAGAACTGAGAAGAAAGCGAGACAGTTTGAGTACTCTTTATATCCGGCATCCGGCACGCAGCCAGGGCGAAGGCGCCCTGTGCCGCTTCGCGCTGGTCGGCGACAACGGCGCCATCGGCCAGCAGGGCGAGGGCGTGCTGCGTAATCTGGGCGACGTCGTTGCCGCCAGCCGGCGCGTGGTGCTGGTGCTGGCCGCCAGCGACGTCACGCTGCTGTCCGTGCAAGCCCCGCCGCTGGCCGGCGCCCGCCTGCGCGCAGCGCTGCCGGCGCTCGTCGAAGAACATATCCTGGGCGACCCGCTCGATTGCGTGCTGGTGGCCGGTCCCGTGCAGCTCGATGGCCGCCGGCCTGTGGCCGTGGTGCAGCAGGCCTGGCTCGAGCCGCTCGTGCGCGCGCTGCTCGCGCTCGGTGCGCGCCAGATTGCCGCCATCCCTGAGCAATTGTGCCTGCCGCTGCACCCGGGCAGCGTCAGCGCCGCCGTCGGCAACGGCGAACTGATCCTGCGCCAGAGCCAGTACGATGGCCTGGGCCTGGCGCTCGACGGCAGCCCGGTGATGGCGCTGCAAACGGCGCGCGCGCTGTCGGGTGATGCGCCGCTGGTGCTGTACGTCGACCGTGAACAGCTGGGTGAATACAATGCGCTCGTGGCCGAAGCCGGCCCCGGCATCACGCTGGAAAGCGACGACTGGGCGCACTGGATCGCCGGCGCCAGGGGCAGCACCGGCCCCGTGCTCGACCTGGTGCCGGGCCTGGGCACGGCCGGCGTCGCGCAGCGCGACTGGCGCCGCTGGCGCTGGCCGATCCGCCTGGCGCTGGCGGCCGTGGCGATCAACCTGATCGGCCTGAATGTCGAATGGCTGGGCCTGAAGCGCGAAGCCGACGCCGTGCGCCTGCAGATGAGCCAAACGTTCCGCTCGGTCTACCCAAACCAGCCGGCCATCGATCCGGTCGCGCAAATGCGCCAGAACATCGATCGCGCCAAGGCGGGCAGCGGTCAGGTGGCCGGCAACGAGTTCAACTGGATGGCCGCCGCCTTCGGCGAAGCGACACGCACGCTGGGCGTGCCGCCTGCGATTGCATCAATCGATTACCGCGAACGGACCCTTACCGTGCGCGTCAAACCAGAGTCCACCAACCCCGGCATGGCCGACCAGCTCCGCGCGTCCCTGTCGTCACGTAACCTCAGCCTGGAGTCGCCCGACGCGACTACCTGGCTGATCCGCAGCACGGGAGCCAAGCCATGAGCGCCATCGGCAAACTGAGCGGCCTGCGCGAACGCATGGGCGGCTACTGGAGCGCGCGCACCGCGCAAGAACGCAAGTTCCTGCTCGTCGGCGGCGGCGTGGTGGCCTTGACGCTGCTGTACCTGGTACTGCTCGAACCGGCGCTGACCGGTCGCGAACAATTGCGCCGCGCGCTGCCCGAACTGCGCCAGCAAGCCGCGCAGCTCGACGCGCTGGCGGCCGAAGCGCGCGCCGTCGCGGCCCAGCCGGCGCCGGCCGTCGCACCCGTCACGCGCGAGGCGCTGGCTGCCAGCATGACGGCCAGCGGTCTGAATCCGGCGTCGCTGTCGGTCAGTGGCGAATACACCAAGGTGCAACTTAATGGCGTCTCGTTCGCCAACCTGATGGCCTGGCTCGACGCGCAACGCCGCGACAGCCGCCTGCTGGTGCAGGACGCGCAATTTACCGCCAAGGATGCCCTTGGCCAGGTCGATGCCACGCTCACGCTGCGTCAAAGCACCGAGCCGGCTGCATGAGGCGGGCGCTGACGTGGGGCCTGCTGGTGGCGCTGGCCGTGGTAATCACAGTGCTGGCGTTCCTGCCGGCGGCCTGGCTTGGCCCCATGGTCGAACGCCAGACCGGCGGTCGATTGACGCTGGGGGATGCGCAGGGTACGCTTTGGCGCGGCTCGGCCTTTATCGGCGGGGCGCCGGGCCAGGGCGGTGCGGTGACGCCATTGCTGCCAGGCCGTTTTGCCTGGACCCTGTCGCCACTGGTGGTGCTGGGCAACGTGAACATGACGCTCGAGAATCCGCAGGCGCTGGCCAATCCGGTGCGCGTGCAGGGCAGCTGGTCGCAGTGGCAGGTCAATGCCGGCGAACTCCTGCTGCCAGCCGAGGGGCTGGTCGGCCTGGGCGCGCCGCTCAACACACTCGCGCCCACCGGCCGCATCCGGCTTTCCTGGAATACGCTGGACCTGCTGCGTCAGCAAAACATCGTGACGCTGCAGGGTCGTACCACGCTGTCGATGAGCGACATGGGTTCGCGCATGTCGCCCATCAAGCCGCTGGGCAGCTACGAAATGATCATGGACTGGCGCGGACCGCAGGCCGATCTGACGCTGCGTACCGTGCGCGGCGCCCTGCTGCTGTCGGGCGCAGGCACATTGCAGAACGGCCGCCTGCGTTTTTCAGGCCAGGCAGCGGCCGCCGATGGCTATGAAGACACTCTGGGAACCATGTTGAATCTGCTGGGACAGCGCCGGATGGTGAACGGCAAAAACGTAATCGCACTCGAGTTCAGATAATGAAGAAAACAGACCACACCACCTTCGCGCACCTTGAACTTCCGGCCCTGCGCCGTCTTGCCGCCGGCGCCATGCTGTGCTGCGCCGCTTCCGCTGTCGTCACGACCCTGGCCCTGCCATTGTCGGCCTCCGCGCAAGAGACTGCGAACGCCGCAGCGCTCAGCTTCGTGAATGCCGACATCGAATCGGTGATCAAGGCGATCGGTCACTACACCGGCATGACCTTCATCATCGACCCGCGCGTGAAGGGCACGCTGACGCTCGTATCCGAAAAGTCGCTCAGCAAGAGCGAAGCCTTTGGCCTGCTCACGTCGACCCTGCGCCTGCAGGGCTTCGCAGTGGTCACCAGCGGCGATGGGTATGCCAAGGTGGTGCCCGAAGCCGAAGCCAAGCTGCAATCCTCACCCACGCAAGTGGGCGGCGTGCGCTCCAGCAAGGCCACCGGCGACCAGATCGCCACGCAGGTGTTCTACCTGTCGTACGAATCGGCCGCCAACCTCACCGCCGTGCTGCGGCCGCTGATTTCGCCGAACAACTCGATCATGGCCAACCCGGGCAACAACACCCTGGTCGTGACCGATTACGCCGACAATTTGCGCCGCCTGGCACGCATCATCGCCGCGCTCGACGCGCCGGTGGCGGCCGATCTCGACGTGATCCCGATCCGCAACGCCATCGCCAGCGATATCGCGCAACTCGTCACGCGCCTGATGGAACCGGCTGCCGGCGGCGACTCGGGTCGTGTCACGGTGCTGGCCGATCCGCGCACCAATGCCGTCATCGTACGCGCGCCGTCGCAGGCCCGTGCCAACCTGGCCAAGAGCCTGATCGCGCGCCTGGATCAAGAAAGCTCCACCCGCGGCAATATCCACGTCGTCTACCTGAAAAACGCCGACGCCAGCCGCGTCGCGCAAACGCTGCGCGCCGTCGTCTCGCAAGATGCCTCGGCCGTGCCGGTGCAGCAGCAGGGCACGTCGGGCAGTTCGATCACGTCGGCCACCGGCAGCGGGCAGGGCGGCAGCGGTGCCGGTGGCCTGGGCGGCCAGCAAGGCCAGCAGAGCAGCACCGGCATGGGCGGCACCGGCAACACCTTTGGCCAGCAAAGCCAGCTCACCGCCAATGCGGGCGGCGCGGGCGGCGGCCAGGGTTCCGGCTTCATCCAGGCCGATGCGTCGACCAACAGCCTGATCATCACCGCGCCGGACGCGGTCTACCGCAACCTGCGCTCGGTCATCGACCAGCTCGACGTGCGCCGCGCCCAGGTGTACATCGAGGCACTGGTGGTCGAAGTCACGTCCAACAAGGCGTCCGAATTCGGTGTGCAATGGGTCGGCGCCACGGGCGACTCCGACAGCAAATACCGCTTCGGCGGCGTGCAGAACTACACCGGCGGCAGCTCGAGCAACAGCATCGTCAACCTCGCGCTGGCAGCCAGCCAGGGGACGGGCGCCACGACCACGCCAAACATACCGACGGGCCTGACTTTCGGCCTGTTCCGCCAGATTGGCGGCGAGCTCGGCCTTGGCGCCGTGGCCCGTGCACTGGAAAACGATGGCAACGCCAACATCCTGTCGACGCCAAACCTGATCACGCTCGACAACGAACTGGCCACCATCAAGGTCGGTCAGAACGTGCCGATCATTACGGGCTCATACACCACGTCGGGCAATAACAGCGGCAACCCGTTCCAGACGGTCGAACGGCAAGACGTCGGCCTGCTGCTCAAGGTGCGTCCGCAGATCTCGGAAGGCGGCACCATCAAGATGGCCATCTACCACGAGAATTCGAGCGTCGATGCGTCCACCCGCAACCTGGCGTCGGGCCTGACGACCAATGTGCGCGCCATCGAAAGCAATGTGCTGGCCGACGACGGCCAGATCATCGTGCTGGGTGGCCTGATCGAAGACACCGAAGGCGACGGCGAAGAAAAAGTGCGCGGCCTGGGCGATATCCCGGTGCTGGGCAACCTGTTCAAGTACCGCACACGCTCGCGCAACAAGACCAACCTGATGGTGTTCCTGCGTCCGGTCGTGGTGCGCAGCAAGGATGCATCGAACTCGATCGCGATGGACCGCTACGAATTCATGCGCGCCGCCGGCGCGGCTGGCCGGCCAGAAACGTCGCCGCTGCTGCGTGACCTGGGCGCGCCGCTGTTGCCGCCGCTGGTCGGCGGTCAGCCGCCGGCAGGCGGCAGCATGGCCACCGTGCCGGTCCAGGCCCCGCCGCCGGCCAACGCCGCGCCAGGCGCATCGAACGATGGCGCGGCCAATCGTCCGGGCGCCTCGCGTTCAAGCTCTGCGAACCCGGCGAGCAATGGGGCAGAAACCGCACCGGGCGCAGCATCTGGCGCAGTATCTGGCGCCCCCGTGCCAGCCTCGCAATTTCGCCCGGTGACGCCACCGAACCGGGAGTAATCACATGACCAATCTCTTGCCCTACGCGTTCGCCCGTGACCACGTTGTCCTGGCGCGCGGCACTGGCGAGCCGGGCCAGAGCGTCGAAGTGCTGGTCTCCAGCGCGACCGCGCCGGCCGCCATCGCCGAAGTGTCGCGCCGCTTCGGCCGCATCCAGTTGCGCCGCATGGACAAGGACGAGCTCGACACAGTCATCGCCGGCGCGTATGCCGGTGGCGGCAACGACGCCTCGCAGGTGGTCGACGAATTCGATGCTGACCTCGACCTGACCAAGCTGTTGCAGGACGTCCCGGCGATCGAAGACCTGCTCGAATCGTCCGACGACGCGCCCGTAATTCGCATGATCAACGCGCTGCTGACGCAATCCCTGCGCGAAGGCGCGTCCGATATCCACATTGAACCGTTCGAGCAGACGTCGGTCGTGCGCTTCCGGATCGACGGCGCACTGCGCGACATCGTGCGGCCCAAAAAGGCCATTCACGCGTCGCTGATCTCGCGTATCAAGATCATGTCGCAGCTCGACATCGCCGAAAAACGCCTGCCGCAGGATGGCCGCATCACGCTGCGCGTGGGTGGCAAACCAGTCGACGTGCGCGTCTCGACGCTGCCGACCGGCCACGGCGAACGCGCCGTGCTGCGTCTGCTCGACAAAGAAGCAGGGCGCCTCGACCTGTCGCACCTGGGCATGGCCAGCGACCTGCTGCCGCAGTTCGACCGCCTGATCAACCAGCCGCACGGCATCGTGCTGGTCACGGGCCCGACCGGCTCGGGCAAGACCACGACGCTGTACGCGGCGCTGTCGCGCCTGAACGCGGCGACGGCCAACATCATGACGGTCGAAGACCCGATCGAGTACGACCTGAACGGCGTCGGCCAGACCCAGGTCAATGCCCGTATCGACATGACGTTTGCAAAAGCGCTGCGCGCCATCCTGCGGCAAGATCCTGACATCATCATGATCGGCGAGATCCGCGACCTGGAAACGGCGCAGATCGCCGTCCAGGCCTCGCTGACGGGTCACCTGGTGCTGGCCACGCTGCACACCAACGATGCGGCCTCGGCCGTGACGCGCCTGCTCGACATGGGCATCGAACCGTTCCTGCTGTCGTCGTCGCTGCTGGGCGTGATGGCCCAGCGCCTCGTGCGTAAACTGTGCTCGCAGTGCAAGACCTTCGACGGCACGACCTGGCACGCGGTTGGTTGCGAGCGCTGCGGCCATACCGGCTACCACGGCCGGGTCGGCGTCTACGAACTGCTCGAGACCACCGACCAGATCCGCGCCCAGATCCACAACCGGGCGTCCGAAGCCGACATCCGTGTCGCGGCGCTGGGCGTGGGCATGAAGACCATGCGCGAGGACGGCGAACGCTGGCTGCTCGATGGCACCACCACACGGGCCGAAATCGTGCGCGTGACCAAGGACTAACCGATGCCGGCATTTCGTTACGAGGCCGTCGACAACGGGGGCGCTACCCGCAAGGGCGTGGTCAACGCCGACAGCCCGCGCGCCGCGCGCGCCGACCTGCGCGCACAGGGCCTGACGCCGCTGAGCGTCGAAGCCATCGCTGCCCAGCTCGACGCCGCCGGCGTGGCCCGTTCGCGCGGCATCGGCGAGCGCCTGTCGCAAAACGAACTGGCGCTGTTCACGCGCCAGCTGGCCAGCCTGCTGGAGGCCGGGCTGCCGCTCGAGCAAGCGTTTACCGCTCTGCTCGAACAGGCCGAGCGGCCGTACGTGCGCGACCTGGTCGCGTCGATCCGCGCCGAAGTCATCGGTGGCTCGGCATTCTCCACCGCCCTGACGCACCACCCGCGTGACTTCGCCGAGATTTATCGGGCCCTGGTCGGCTCGGGCGAGCAGATCGGCCAACTGTCGCGTGTGCTCTCGCGCCTGGCCGACTACATCGAGCGCCGCAACGCCCTTGTGCAGAAGGTGCGCCTGGCGTTCACGTATCCGGCGATTGTCACCGTCGTCGCGTTTGCGATCGTGATTTTCCTGCTCACCTACGTGGTGCCGCAGATCGTCTCGGTATTTGCCAACACCAAGCAAAAGCTGCCATTCCTCACGGTCGTCATGCTGGCCGTGTCCGACTTCGTGCGCGCGTATGGCATTGTTGTCGGCATCCTGATTGCCGGCGCGTTCTGGCTGTGGCGGCGCGCGCTGCGCAATCCCGTGCTCAAGCGCCGCTGGCACACGTGGCTGCTGACCGCGCCCATCTACGGCAAGTTCGAGCGCAGCCTGAATACCGCGCGTTTTGCCAGCACGCTGGCGATCACCACCGGCTCGGGCGTGCCGATCCTGCGCGCGCTCGACACCAGCCGCGAAACGCTGTCGAACGTGGCGATGGCCGAACTGGTCGAGCAGGCCACGGCCAGCGTGCGTGAAGGTGTGAGCCTGGCGCGCGCGCTGTCGGCGCAAAAGCTGTTTCCACCGATGCTCGTGCACATGATCCGCGCTGGCGAGATCACCGGCGAACTGCCGGCCATGCTCGAGCGCGCTGCCAATTCGCAGCAGGCCGATCTCGAGCGGCGCACGCTGACCATTGCCGGCCTGCTCGAGCCGGTGCTGATCCTGGCGATGGGCCTGGTCGTGCTGCTGATCGTGCTGGCCGTCCTGATGCCGATCATCGAAATCAACCAGCTGGTGCAATAAGACAATCGCGCAGCAATGCCAATGACCGAGATGCGAAAGACACCATGAACAAGCGTTTGCCCCTTCTTTTGACCCTGCTGGCCCTGCTCGTGCTGGCCGCATCGGGCGCCTATTGGATCCTGCAGCTGTACAAGCCAGAGCAGCGCCCGCTGGCCGCAGCGCCGCTGGCGACGCAGCCGGCACCGAGTCCGGAAGCAGCAGCCACGCTGTTTGGCGGGCAGCCGACGGTCGCGATTTCCAGTTTCCAGCTGACCGGCGTGGTCTCGGCCGGCGCCAACAGCGCCGTGATCCTGGTGGCCGACGGATCGCCGCCGAAAGCGGTCCGCATCGGCCGCGAAATCGCGCCCGGCGTCGTGGTGGCCGAAGTGCATCGGCGTTATGTGATGTTGTCCGATAGCGGCGTCATGAAGCGCGTCGAACTGGCGCCCGATGCCGGCCAGTCGAGTGCGATCAGCCAGCCGGTCCCGCGCGCAATGCCGCCGCAGCCGATGATGGAACCGCAAATGGCGCCGGGTGTGGTCAGCGCGCCGCCGATGATGCAGAGCGCACCACCGAATGGCAATCCGCAAGGGATGCAGGGCCAGCCCCGCGATCCGCCGCCGGAGCAGGACAACCCGGGTCAACAGGGCCAGCCGCAGATGCCACAGAACGCGCAGCCGATGAACGGCGAGCGGCCGGTGATGTAATCGGCCCGGTGTTGGCAGCAGTAGCCGCTCAGCGCCGCAATGCCGTAAACGCCGCCAGTTCCCACGACCGGAAGCCCAGCAGCAGCGTATGTCCCTTGCGCTCGTCGGCCGGCAGGCGCCGGTCGTTGCGGTGCAGCCGCGCCAGTTCGGCCGCCAATTGATCGATCTTCAGTGACAGTTCGAGCGCACTGGCCGGCGACAGCCGCGCCGGCAGGCACAACAGCGCTTCGCCCGCCCCATCGAAGCGACCCGAGAAGTAATCGTTCACCACGTTCTCGCGGAAGAAATGCTGCACCGGGCCATCCGGCAGCCAGCGAAATGCATTCGATACCCGCAGCAGGTAGCGGTTCAGCGGTTTCAGTTCAATCAGCCCCAGCCGGTCGAGCTCGGCGAGCAGCGTGATGCACTCGGCCTCGGTCAGGTCGTAGGTCTCGATGATCTGTTCAATGCTCCAGTGGCCCAGGCAGCAGATCGCCATCAACAGCAGGCGCGGGTTGGCAACGATGGAGCGTTCCTGCGTCAGGCTCAACGCATCGAGCTGGGGTCGCGCCTCGATTGCACCGCGCAGCAGGTCTTCCAGCCCGATGCCGGTAGCTTGGCAAATCTCCGCCAGGCGCGACAGCGCCATATCCTTTTGCCCGAACATGCGCTTGACGCTCGACTCGCTCACGCCAATGCGCTCGGACAGCGTTTTATACGTGATGCCGGCGGCGCGCAAGCGTATGCGCAGCGCGTCCAGGATCAGATCGGGTGAACTCATTGGCGATCCAGAGAAAATGACAACGGCTGACTTTAACGTTGAATCACGGTGCGGACAAGGCGCGTACACCTGAATGGCGCCCCTGGCCAAAAAAACGGACACCGAGGTGTCCGCAAAGAGTGTAAGCACAACGTGCCTGGGGCCGGTTCAATCGTCGTCGCCCGCCACCAGCTTGACCTTCCTGAGCGCCTGCTTGGCGGCAGTGCGCTCGCTCGAGAGCGGCTTGGCATGCGGGCCGGCGGCGCGCGCCTTGGCCAGCGCGGCGATGGGATTGCGCGGCTTGCCCGCTTGCTGCGACGGTTCGATCCGCAACCGCATTTTTTGCCGCGTCGCCAATGCCTTGTTTGCCATGCCGGCCTCCCGCAAAAATTACAGCACGTAGCGTGACAGGTCTTCGTTGACCGCCAGCGCGTCGAGCCGTTCGTTGACAAAGGCAGCGTCGATGCGCACCACCTGGTCTTTTTCCGACCCGGCAGTAAACGAAATTTCCTCGAGCAGCTTTTCCATTACCGTGTACAGGCGGCGCGCACCAATGTTCTCGGTGCGCTCGTTGACCGAGAATGCGATCTCGGCCAGGCGATGGATGCCTTCGTCCAGGAACTCGACCTGCACGCCCTCGGTGGCCAGCAGCGCCTGGTATTGCTTGGTCAGGCTGGCGTGGGTCGACGTCAGGATGCTCTTGAAGTCTTCGATCGACAGCGATTCGAGCTCGACGCGGATCGGGAAGCGGCCCTGCAACTCGGGGATCAGGTCCGATGGCTTGGACAGGTGGAACGCGCCCGATGCGATGAACAGGATGTGGTCGGTCTTGATCATCCCGTACTTGGTGTTCACGGTCGTGCCCTCGACCAGCGGCAGCAGGTCGCGCTGCACGCCGGCGCGCGAGACATCGGCGCCACCGTGCTCGGAGCGGGTCGCGATCTTGTCGATTTCGTCGAGGAACACGATACCGTTCTGCTCGACGTTGGCAATCGCCTTTTGCTTGAGCTCATCTTCGTTGAGCAGCTTGCCCGCTTCTTCGTCGATCAGGATCTTCATGGCTTCCTGGACCTTGAGCTTGCGCGGCTTCTTGCGTGCACCGTTGGCGCCGGCAAACATCGACTTGATCTGCTCGGTCATTTCTTCCATGCCTGGCGGCGCCATGATTTCCATCTGCGGCGCAGCGTCGGACACTTCAATCTCGATTTCGCGATCGTCGAGCGCGCCTTCGCGCAGGCGCTTGCGGAAGGTCTGGCGCGTGGCGTCGCCTTCCTTGCTGTCCGGCGTATTGGCGGTGTTGAAGCCAAAGTCGCGCGCCGGCGGCACCAGGATGTCGATGATGCGGTCTTCGGCCGCGTCTTCGGCGCGCTGGCGCACTTTCTTCGCTTCGCTGGCGCGGGTCTGCTTGATGCCGATGTCGATCAGGTCGCGAATGATGGTGTCGACGTCCCGCCCGACATAGCCGACCTCGGTGAACTTGGTCGCTTCGATCTTGATGAATGGCGCATCGGCCAGCTTGGCCAGGCGGCGCGCGATCTCGGTCTTGCCGACGCCCGTCGGGCCGATCATCAGGATGTTCTTCGGTGTGATCTCATAACGCAGCGGTTCCTCGACCTGCTGGCGGCGCCAGCGGTTACGCAGCGCGATCGCGACGGCCTTCTTGGCCTTGCCCTGGCCGACGACGTGCTTGTCCAGCTCGGAGACGATTTCGGGTGGGGTCATGTTCATGAAGCTGTTCATATCAGTCCAGGGTCTCGATGATGTGGGACATGTTCGTGTAGATGCACAGTTCGCCCGCGATGGTCAGCGCCTTCTTGACCACTTCGGCAGGCGCCATGTCGGTGTTCTCGTACAGGGCCTTGGCGGCCGACTGGGCATAAATGCCACCGGAGCCGATCGCGCCGATGCCGTCTTCCGGCTCGAGCACGTCGCCATTACCCGTGATGATCAGGGTAGATTCGCGGTCGGCCACGAGCAGCATGGCTTCCAGGCGGCGCAGCACGCGGTCGGTGCGCCAGTCCTTGGCCAGCTCGACCGAGGCGCGCAGCAGGTTGCCCTGGTGCTTTTCAAGTTTGCCCTCGAAGCGATCGAGCAGCGTGAAGGCGTCGGCGGTGCCGCCGGCGAAACCGCACAGGACCTTGCCCTGATACAGCTTGCGCACCTTGCGGGCCGAGCCCTTCATGACGACGTTGCCGAGCGTGACCTGCCCATCGCCGCCGAGCGCGACCTGATTGCCGCGGCGTACGCTGACGATGGTTGTACCGTGAAATTGTTCCATTTTTACCTCGTGATTGTCTGGCTACCAGCAGGTGGGGACCGTGCGCGGGATTGCAAGATTATCCGAACGGGAAATACGGATGCGCTGCCACAGCCGGGGTCAGGTCTGACATTCGGACACGACCTCAGCCTTAGCCACTTCCAACAGTGCCACAGCCGGGGTCAGGTCTGACATTTGGACACGACCTCAGCCTTAGCCACTTGCAACAGTGTCTTGCCCGGTAGTCGCATGGTCCAGTGCCAGCTAGTTCCGGCTACGCTACTGTCGAGATTGTGTCGGAATGTCAGACCTGACCCTCGCTTTCGGGCGTGCTGTAGCGTCAATAGCGGTGCGGATACAGCCGAACGCTCTCGCCGGCGCCCAGCAGCCGCAGCAGGGCGGCCACGAGGTGGTTCAGTTCGCGCAGCTCGACCGTGCGGCCGGCTGCCGCTTGCGCATCGAGCCGGGCCAGCAGGCTGCCGGCGCCGGCGTACTCCATGCGCGCAAGCCGTGAGCAGTCGAGCACGAGTGTGTCGCGTTCTGCGGCGTAGGCCTCGATGGCCCCCGTCAATGCCGGGTCCAGGCTGCTGATCACGGCGGGCAGCATGAAGCGGTCGCCGTGGCTCGGGGCCGGTGCGGCGGTCGAGACGTGGCGGGGCGCTTCGAACGAGGGCGGCGAGACTTCGTAGGTGACGCAGTAATCCATCGCTGCTTCTTCGAAATCCTTCTCGCGGTTGGTCAGCAGCAGCAGTTCGAGCAGCAGCAGCCACGGCGCCGGGCTGGCCCCGCGCTTGCCGATGACGAGCATCGGGCGCAGCGTCGTGATCAAGGTGTCGGCGCCGGCCAGCACCAGGCCGCGGTTGCTCGCGCGCAGCGTTTGCAGCGCGGGCAGCAGACAGTCGGCGCCGTCCGCGTCGATGCTGCGCACCTTGCCGAAGTCGAGCCGCACGTTTGGCGCCTGCGCCTCGAGCACGCGGCGCAGGCGGGGCGCGACGGTCGCATCGAGCAGCGTGTCGAAGGTTTCGGTGGCGGTCAGTCCCTGCGCCGGCTGGCTGGCCACCGAGGCGGGCGCGAGTGGTTTCCAGGTGGGCGGCGAGGTTTCGAAGTGGCTGGCGTAATCGATCGCGATGCTCTCGAACAGTTCTTCGCGGCCATCGGCCTGGTACAGGTCGAATAGCATCCACCATGGCAGGCGTTCGTGGCGGCCCAGCGTCGCGAGCGATTCGCGCAGCAATTGTTCGGCAGCGGCACTCTGGCCGTTGGCGTACAGGATGGCGCTTTCGTCGACCGCTGGCGCGCTCGCGGGCGCGGCGGCCTGGTCGGGGATGTCGTCGGGATCGGGCGCGGCGGCCACCGTGACGCCGTTGGCGGGGCGGCGGCCGCTGTCCCAGGCCGGCTCGTCGTCGAACATGTCGGATGCAAATTCGAGTTCGATTTCGTCGATCTTGGCGGCGGTGGCGCGGGCGATTTCACGCTGGCGTTCGCGCTCGGCATCGGACGCCAGGCGTGACGGTTCGCTGCGCAGGCGCGACTCGGGTGGCGGCCAGCTGGGCGCGGCCACCGCATCGTTCTTTTTCTTCAGGAAGGAAAAAAGCCCCATGCTCACAGTTGTCTCGATAACGTGTCCACCATGACCTTAGCACGGACCCTGGCGACGGATGCTGAGCACGCGTGGCTGGGCGTCAGTGTAGCCCAAGGGCAATGTTGGTAGGATATTGAGCAATTGTAGCGTGCGCGCATGGCCAGGACGGCGGCTGTCATGCGTCGTTACAAACATCAGGAAATGGTGTCTGCATATAAAAAAAGCATGCGACGGGTCGCATGCTTTTTTGCTGGTGCTGAATCAAGGTTCAGCACGGTCATCAATCAGTCGCCGTACAGCTTCTGCTTGAGTTCGCGGCGCTGCTGGGCTTCCAGCGACAGCGTGGCGGTAGGGCGGGCGATCAGGCGCGGGATGCCGATCGGCTCGCCGGTTTCTTCGCACCAGCCGTATTCGCCGCCGTCAATCGACTGGATCGACTGCTGGACTTTCTTGAGCAGCTTGCGCTCGCGGTCGCGGGTACGCAGTTCGAGCGCATGTTCTTCTTCGATGGTTGCGCGGTCGGCCGGATCGGGAACCAGCACGGTTTCGCGCAGGTGTTCCGTGGTTTCGCCGGCGTTCTTGAGCAGTTCGCGCTCGAGTTCCTGCAGGCGGTTCTTGAAGAATGCCAGCTGGGCCGCATTCATGTAGTCGCCCTCGCTCATCGCGCGAATCTCGTCTTCCGTCAGGAGGCGTTCGTCGGACTGGGCGGTATTCGGTTTCGTTGTTTTAGTCATGATGCCTTCGATACGACAGAGGTTTGCATTTTATCAGCTTGCCCATCAGTAACACCGCACAAATGGGTGCATGCCGGGCAGGCTGCCTTGATGACGACGGTACGCCATCCTATCTCCGTCCGCGCCGCATGGGCGGCAAGGGCGGTTCACCACTGGCTGTTTGAAGCGCGTCGTGGCGGTCCGTGCGGCCCGGCCTGGCAGACTGTCGACGCATGGCGCGCCGGACATCCCTGCTTGGCCAGTCAAACTGATGCAGTTTATACCAAACACTGTTCCAGTCCGCGGATAAATACGTCTTTTGGTAAATTTTTACCAATAAAGACCATCTTGGTGGCGGGCGTTTCATTCTCCCCCCATTTCGGTCCCACGTCGCTGCCCATGATCTGGTGCACACCCTGGAACACGACCTTGCGATCGACGCCATCCATTCGCAAAACGCCCTTGTAGCGCAGCATTTGCGGGCCGAAGACCTGGACCAGGCTGCCAAGGAATTGTTCCAGGCGCTCCGGGTCGAATGCGCGCTCGCTCTTGAACACGAATGCGGCGATGTCGTCGCTGTGGTGGCTGTGATGATGGTCGTGGCTGCACGACGTATCGTGCACGTGGTCGTGACCGTGGCCGCAATCGGTGCCATGCTCGTGCTGGTGATCATGGTCGTGCCCGTCTTCGCCGTCGACACGCAGGAAATCGGGGTCGATGTCCAGCTTGTCGTTCAGGTTGAAGCCGCGCAGGTCGAGCACGTCGGCAATCGGCGCGCGGCCGAAGTCGCTCGTGGCGATCGGTGCGCGCGGGTTGATGCGCTGCAGGCGCGCCTTGAGCGCATCGACGGCAGTGGCATCGACCAGGTCGGTCTTGGACAGCAGGATCTTGTCGGCAAAGCCTACCTGGCGCTGGGCTTCTTCGTGCGCCGTCAATTGTTCCATCGCATGGCGGGCATCGACCACGGTCACGACGGCGTCGAGCAGGTAGTGGGCGCCAACTTCTTCGTCGACGAAGAAGGTCTGCGCCACCGGCCCCGGATTGGCCAGGCCCGTCGTTTCGATGACGACGCGGTCAAAACTGATCTCGCCGGCGGCGCGTTTTTTCGCCAGGCTGTTGAGTGCCTCGATCAGGTCGCCACGCACGGTGCAGCAGATGCAGCCGTTGTTCATCTCGATGATCTGCTCGCCGGAGTCCTGCACCAGGATTTCGTTGTCGATGTTTTCTTCACCGAATTCGTTCTCGATGACGGCGATGCGCATGCCGTGGTCTTCCTGCAGGATGCGGTTGAGCAGGGTGGTCTTGCCCGCGCCGAGAAAGCCGGTGAGGATGGTGCTGGGGATCAGGTCCATTGGTTCGCTACTCGTGGTTGACATCAAGGTTGGACAAAAGAACCGGGGGATTATGCCGCAATTCTTGCAACCTCACCATCTGGCGTGTCGCGTGCTGATCGCGTTCAAACCATGCACGAAATTTCTGAACCCGATCGCGCTGGGCGCGGTTCGGTCGGCTTCAGGACTCCGGCTTGGCTTTCGCCCGCGGGTGCGCCGCGTCATACACTTTGGACAGGTGCTGAAAGTCCAGGGCCGTATAGATTTGCGTGGACGTGATGCTGGCGTGGCCCAGCAGCTCCTGCACTGCGCGCAGGTCGCCCGACGATTGCAGCAGGTGCGACGCAAATGAATGGCGCAGCACGTGCGGGTGCACGTGCACCGGCGTGCCGGCGCGCAGCGCGTGCTGCTTCAGGCGGGTTTGCACGACGCGCGGCGTGATGCGGGTGTCGCGCGCCGACAAAAACAGCGCGGCGCCCCCGTCGCGGGCGGCAGGGCGCACCGCGAGCCAGCGCGCCAGCGCCTCGCGCGCCGGCCCGCCGACCGGCACCCGGCGCATCTTGTTGCCTTTGCCGGTCACCACCACTTCGCCCGCCTGCAGGTCGAGCCAGCCCAGCGAGCCCGGCTGACCGCCACGCGCATCCTGCCAGGCTACGTCCAGACCTGCCAGTTCCGACACGCGCAGCCCGCTCGAATACAGCAGCTCGAACATCGCGTGATTGCACAGCTCGAACGGCTCCAGGTGGCCGCGCTGGTTTGCTTCCATCAATTGCACGGCATCGTCGACCGCGAGCGCCTTCGGCAGGCTCTGCGCGCGCTTGGGGGCGCGCACACCGTCGACCGGATTGGCGGCAAGCGTCGTCTGGTGCGACAGCCATTCATAGAAGCCGCGCCAGCCCGAGAGCTTGCGCGCAATGGAGCGCGCGGACTGGCCACCGGCATGCAGCTTGCCGGCAAAGCGGCGGATGTCGGCGTGCACCAGCCGGGCCCAGTCGCTGTGGCCGGCCAGCTCCGCGAGCTCGGCCAGGTCGCGCCGGTAGGCCGCGATCGTGTGTGGCGACAACTGGCGCTGGGTGGCCAGTTCGCCGAGGTAGCGCGCGGCCCAGTCGGTTGGCGGCTCGCGCGTGTCCATGCCGGTCAAGCGCGCAGCGGCGCCAGGGCGGTGGTGGCGGTGGCAGCGATGTGGACCAGGAAATCGGTCGCCATCGCGGTGGTGAAACGCGCCGGATCGGGCGAACCGAGCACCAGGAGGCCAAAGCTCTGGCCCGGCGCGCCGAGCGGCAGCATCACCGTCGAGCGGATCGATTCGGCGTCGTCCAGCCAGCGCACCGCTTCGAAATCATTGTTCGGACCGCAATATGGCGCGCGCAGGCTGTTGGCGAAGATACGTGCGTCGTCCGAGACATTGCTGGCAAACCAGGCATCGGCATGTTCCGGGGCCACATGCCACAGGCGCAAGGTCACTTGCGGCACGGTGAAGTGGGTGCGCAAGCCCTCGGTCAGGTCGCGCGCCATCGCGGCGCCGCCTTTCGAGACCAGGAGGGCCTGGGTCCAGGCGTGAAAGCGGTTGGCGATGCCGGCGTTTTCTTCGGCGCGGCGCGACAGGTCGGACAGGCGCAATTCAAGCGCGCGGTACTTGTCGCGCATGACTTCCATCTGGCGTTCCTGGAGCGACACGGTGCGGCCGGTCAGCGGACTCGACAGTTTCACTTCGCCCAGCAAGCCGGCTTGCTCCTGGAAGAACTCCGGGTGATCGGTCAGGTATTGCGCAACAGTGCTGGCGTCCAGTGGTGCAGTGCTCATGGGGAATAGGGTATTGAAATGGATCGGATCATTTTAACCGACGCTGGGCGTTGCACCGGAGAACAAAAAAGACGCCCGCAGGCGTCTTTGCGTGAACGCGGGTGCGGTCAGAAGCGGTGACGGATACCCAGCTGCAAGGCGCGGCCATCGGCGCCCGGCGCTTCGGTAAAGCCGCCCGGATTGCCTGACGTGCCTGGCGAATACTGGGCTTCGTTGTCGTTCTTGATGAACGCCAACGCCGTGTACAGGTCGGTACGCTTGGACAGGTAGTAGTTGTAGCCCAGCGCGTACAGGTTGGCATCGCTGTTGGATGCGGTGCGGTCGTTCTGGTGCGCGTACGACGCGACGACGCGGCCATTGCCGATCTTGTAGTGGAGGCCGACCTGATAGCTGTTGGCGTCCTGCTTGGTGTTGGCCGAAATCGCGTTGGCAAAGATGCCGCGCAGGGCCAGCTGGTTTGGCAGTGGAATGCCTTGCGCGGTCAGCGCCGGTGCCACGGCTTGATCCCAGCCATTCAGATAGTCGGGGATCAACGCCGAGTTCTCGTTGCGCTGGCTGTGGAAGCCAGCGAAGAATTTCCAGCTCTCGCCCAGCGCGTAAGAGCCGCCAACGGTCAGCGTGCGCAGGCTTGGCCGGTTCTGCTGGTCATAACCATGGTTGTAGCCGACGCCGACATCGAAACCGTTGGCTTTGTACGTCAGCGCGCCGGCGCGGAACTTGTTGTAGCGGCCGAGGTAACCCGAATTGCGCGCGCCGTACATCACAGAGCCGCCCAGGCCGTTCGGTAACGCAATGCGGTACTGGATGGCTTCCTGCGAGCGGATGTCCGCGCCCAGTGCGGTAAAGCCGGCGGTGCCGCCCGTGACGTGGCCCCAGGTGCCGGCGGTGCCCGATTCAAACGCATCGGCCATATTGAACACTTCGTAACCCGGCGTGTACATGCGGCCCAGCAGTACGGCGCCGATCGGGGTGATCAGGCCGACCATCGAAGTACGGTCGAACAGGGCTTTTTCCTGGTTGACGGCAGGGCCGCCCGGCGGCTGGATGGCCGCTTGCAGACGGTCGCGGATCGCGACCGGGATGCGCTCCATGCCGCGCAGCAGGTAGCGGCCCGGATTGTCGTTCATCAGGGTTGGCTGCTGCGAACCGGTGTCGAGTTCGACGCGGGCTTCAAGATTGAAAATCGCCTTGTAGCCATTGCCCAAGTCTTCGGAGCCGCGCAGGCCAAGGCGCGAACCGTCGGCGCCGCCGCTGTAGATCTTGGTCGGGCCGCCTTTTTGCCACATCACGCCGGCATCGGCAATGCCGTAGATCTGGACGCTGGTCTGGGCCAGAGCGGTGCTTGCGAAGGTCGCGCCGAGCAGGGCGGCGATAAGGCATTTTTTCATGGTGTCTCCATATTATTTTCTTGTCGCGTGGCATGGGCCCGCCACGCAAATATGCCATTGCCTTGCTGCACTGTACAGAACGCTCGTTCGGATGGGGCCTGGGGGTGCGTTGTCGTTGTGAAAAGGCTACAAAGCGTTGCAAAACGACAAAGGAGGGCACCGTTGCCGGTGCCCTCCTTCGAGAGGTTGCGGTCCGCCGCAGTGGTTCAGAACGTGTGGTGAATGCCGATGTCGTACTGGTTGATCGTGCCCGGGGCGGTCGGGACGCCTTTTTTGCGCGACACGTCAAAATACAGGTAGGTGCGCTTGGACAGGCTGTACTCGTAGCCCAGCGACAGTTGCTTGACCTTCTCCAGGCCATCGGTGTCCTTCTGACCATAGCCAGCGAGGAACTTCCCGGGACCGACCGTGTAATTCGCGCCCACGACCCACGAACTGGTGTCGGTATTGAACAGGCGCGTATTGTCCTCGTCGAGCCGGGTGAACGTGCCCATCAGCTTGAGCTCGGGCGTCGGGCTGACCGATGCGCCGATCGACCAGACCTTCGATTCGACGGCATTGCGCTCATACGCCGCCATCAGCGCAGCCGGACCGTTGTTGTAGGTGCCGGAGATGGAGAACGGATTGGTCGAAGCTTCAGTACCGGCCGCATACTGCGGCGCCGCTGCACTGCCGCGGCCGATGATGGCAACGGCGCCATTGTTTTCTTTGGTGGCGAGCGCCGTGTTGAGCTGGAAGCCGTTCACGACCGGCGAGTTGTACCAGACCGCGTTCGACCAGCGGTTGGCGGTGGAACCGACCGGGTCGAGGGGCTGCGAGCTGTAGCCGGCCACGCTCAGATCGGTATAAAAGCCGCCCGCGGTTTCGATGGCGTGGAATGGCTCGAAGGCGCCGATGGTTTCGTGGAACGGGGTCAGGCCGCGGCCGATGCGCAGCATGCCAAAGTCGCCCTGCAGGCCGACGCGGCTCTGGCCCTGGAACAACCGGCGTCCATCGCCATCGGGGCCGATTTCGGCGCTGCCGGTGTCCGGCTCGTAACGGGTTTCAAGTTGGAACAGGGCCTTGAGGCCATTGCCCAGCTCTTCGGTGCCCTTGAAGCCCAGGGTGTTGGCCGAGCGCTTGCCGATGCTGACGTTCTGGCTGCTGCGTTTGACGATGCCGGCATCGAGGTTGCCGTAGACCTGTACTGACGTCTGCGCATGGGCCGCACCGGCGCAAGCGCCAAGCAGTGCGACAGCCAGGAGAGAGGTCTTCATCGGGGTAATCCTGTCAATAAAGTGAACACGTACATCTGGAGCGTTGAGACCTGGCTGAACGCGCGATACGTGCACCTTAAATCTTTCAAACGTCAAGACTAGCTAATCCGTCAATTATCGGGGGGCCGCCGCGCTCCTTGCCAATAAATCGAACCGTGCTGTTGTATTTTTGAAACGACTGTCAAAAATCGGGGTAGTGCAGCACCTGTCGACGGGGCAACCCGACGTTGCCGGCCTCGGCCTGACCGTTTGTCTTGCGAATATCCGAAACAGTTTCATCTGATTCGTGCTGTTTTGTGACCTCTCAATCGGCTCCGGAATCCAATCGAATCGCCATCTGCCACGGCGTAGACTTTGGCCTCGTTCGCACAGCAGCGCCGCATGGTGCCGATAGCTTGTATATTTGCAACTTCCACGTTGCCGCTGTGTGTCGCAAGCACACTTTCCATGGCTTTCACGTCATGTCTTTCACGTATTCCAACGATGGCTAACCGCGAAGAACTGGCAATCATCCGCAATGCCCGTGCCGGCCAGGTGGCGGCCCAGCTCGCGCTGGGCAAGCTGTACCTGTTTGGCAGCAGCAGCTTGCCGCAAAGCCTTCCTACCGCGCTGCACTGGCTGGAGCGCGCGGCGCGACAAGATTGTCCGCCAGCGTGGCAATTGATCGGCAACCATATCCCGTTTGAACTGGCGCAGCGCGATGCAGCAGGCGTGTCGCAATGGTACGAACGCGCGTATGACGATGGTAGCGTGCATGCCGGTCTCGTGTTTGCGCAACTGGTGCTCGATCCCCTGGCGCCGGCCGCGCAGCAGCAGCGGCAGCCGAAAGCCGTGCGTGCGCTCGAAGACGCCGCGCGGGCTGGTTTTTCGCATGCCCAGGTGCTATTGACCCGGCAACACGAGCAGGCCGCCAGCAGGGCGGCGGCCACGCCGGCCATGGCGGCGCGTACGCCGGCGGTGCAGGGTGCGCTGCATGGCGCACGACTCTCGCCCGCGCAATCCGCCGCCATGGCGCAGCATGCCGGCCTCGACGCGCTGTGGTTCGCGCGGCGCTGGGCCGACTATCTGCGCATGGCGTTGCCGCAGGCGCGGGCGCTGGTCGATGAACACGGCGAACCGGGCGAACTGCGCCGGTTCGCGCCGGATGAGATCACGCTGCTGTCGCGCTGCGCGCGTCTAATGGATCCTGCGCTCGGTGGGGTTCATGGAGTCGGTGACGTTGGTGACGTTGGTGACGTTGGTGATGCGGCCGGCGCCGCGCCGGCGCCCTGCGATCCCGGTGAGCTGGCCATCTTCTGGGAACTGGCTGCCGCCGAACACGATCCCCATGCGCAACTGGCGCTAGGCCTGCGCTCGGCCCGCATGCGGGTGGATGGCCGGCGCATCGGCAGTGGCGATGCGCATGCCGCGCACGTGGCCAATTTCAAACGGGCGATCCGTTGGCTGACACTGGCGGGCGAGCAGGGGCTGGCCGAGGCGTGGTACGCGCTGTCGCGTATCTGTATCAAGCCAGAATTCTCGCAACGTAACGTGGCCGATGCCCAGCGCTACCTCGAACGCGCGGCCGAGATGGGATATCGCGACGCCCAGCTCGAATGCGGCCACAATGCCTGGCGCGCGCGCCGCGAAAACGAGAACAACGACGTGCGGGCCGTGTACTGGCTGCAAAAGGCGGCGCAGCAAGATGCGCCCGATGCAGCCGGCCTGCTGCACAAGATCGCGCCGCGCTTCTACACCACGCCGTACACCGACACGGGCGCCTTGCTGGCGCTGCACGCCGGGGCGCTGGCAACGCATCCGCTGCTGGCGGCGCGCCTCGAACTGGCGCAGCTGTTCAACCTGTCGCGCCCCGAAGCCCTGCTGCTCGATGTGGTCGCCGCCGACCAGGGCCACTGCCTGGTCATCGATATCCGGGCCAGTTACGGGCGCAGCAAGCGGCGGTTGGTGATGGTGGCGCCAGGGCCCGAGCGCCAGGCGCTCGACCGCATCGTGCGCCTGTTCGAGCCGGTCGATTGTGGCCCGGCCGGGCCGGAAGGCAATTACCGCCAGCGCCTGTACCGGCTGCGCACGCTGCTCAACATCGCGCAGCCTGACAGCGACGACGGGGCCGGGACCGACGTCGAATTGGCGGCCTGACGCGCGTGTCGTTCAATCAAGGCACGGCCGCCTGACTTGGCGGCATCAGTCTCAGATCTCGACTTCGCCTTCAAACACCGACACGGCCGGCCCGCTCAGATACACCGGCTGGCCCGGCCCGGCCCAGGCGATGCTGAGTTCGCCGCCACGGGCCGAGACGCGCACCGGCGAATCGAGCAGGCTGCGCCGGATGCCGGCCACGACCGCGGCGCAGGCGCCGGTGCCGCAGGCCAGCGTCTCGCCCGCGCCGCGCTCGAACACGCGCAGACGGATATGGTGCCGGTCGATTACCTGCAGATAGCCGGCATTGACGCGTTTCGGAAAACGCACATGGCGCTCGATCAGCGGACCGGTTTCTTCTACCGGCGCCGCATCGACATCATCGACCACCTGCACCGCATGCGGATTGCCCATCGACACGACCGACACGAAGACGGTCTCATCGCCGACCGGCAATGGCCAAAGCGTGTCGTCGCCCTGCGCCATGCCCGCCAGGCCGGTCGCGTCGAACGGCACGTCGGTCGGCACGAGGCGCGGCGCGCCCATGTCGACCGTGACGCTGCCGTCGTCTTCCAGGCGCGGGCTGATGATCCCGGACATGGTCTGCACGCGGATGCTGCGCGCCTGTGTCAGCCCCTTGTCGACGACAAAGCGCACGAAGGCGCGCGAGCCGTTGCCGCACTGCTCGACCTCGCCGCCATCGTTGTTGAAGATGCGATAGCGAAAGTCCACCCCCGCGTCAGTCGGGCGTTCCACGACCAGGATCTGGTCGGCGCCGATGCCGAAGCGGCGGTCGGCCAGGCGGCGCCATTGATCGATGCTCAGGTCGACTTGCTGGTTGATCGCATCGACGACGATGAAGTCGTTGCCGGCGCCGTGCATCTTGGTGAATTTCAGTTTCATGGCTTCAATCGTACAGCGAAGGTTCACCCGGCGGCCGGGTTTTAAAACGTTTGTGGGTCCAGAAGTATTGTTCCGGCGCCTCGCGCACGCGCTCTTCGATAAAAGCGTTCATGCGGCGGGTCGCTTCGACCATATCGTCGCCCGGGTAGTTTTCCCAGGCCGGATAAAAGCGCACGCGCCAGCCCTGGTAATTCGGCAGGTAGGTAGCAATCACGGGGATGACCTTGGCGCCGGTCGTGCCGGCAATCCGGCCCAGCGCGGTCAGCGTCGCGGCCGGCACGCCGAAGAATGGCACGAACTCGGCATCCTTTTCGCCGAAGTCCATGTCGGGCAGCATGAAGTAGGGCAGGCCATCGCGCAGCGCGCGCAGGATCGGCTTGATGCCTTCCTTGCGCGTGACCAGGCGTACCGGGCCGTAGCGTTCGCGGCCATGGCGCAGCAGGCGATCGAAGTCTTCGTTTTTTTGCGGCACGTACATGCTGCACACGGGAATCACACGGGCGCCGATACCGGCCACGTCCAGGCACACGAAGTGCGGACACAGCAAAATCGTCGGGCCGTCCTGCATGGCGGCCAGCGGCACCGATGGTTCGATCTGGATCAGGCTGCGCACGCGCTCTTCCGGCGCCCACCACAGGATCGAGCGCTCGAAGATGCTGCGGGCGTAAGCGCGGAAATGCTGCTTGGCGATCGTGCGGCGCGCGCGCTCATCGAGCTCGGGCAGGCACAGGCGCAGATTGGTCAGCGCGATCTTGCGGCGCTTGCCCAGGATCACGAACATCAGGCTGCCGATCGCTTCGCCGAAGCGGCCCAGAATGGGCAACGGCAAGAAATGCAGCAACCACATAAATCCCAGCAAGACCTTCATGGTGCGGCCTCGCTGTCCGGACCCGCTACGCCGTCCGGCTGCTTGTAGCGGTTATAGCTCCAGAAATACTGGGCTGGCGCGCGGGCGATCAGTTGCTCCATCGCGCGGTTGATGGCCGCTGCCTGCTCGGCACCCGTGCCGGACAGGTCGCCATCGAACTCGACGAAGCGCACGATGTAGCCGGCGCCGTGCGGACGGCGCTCGGCATACACCAGCAGGATGTCAGCTTTACCAAGCTGGGCCAGCTTGGCCGGCAGCGTCATCGTGTAGGCATTGCGGCCGAAAAAGGGCGCCCAGACGCCTTCGCCTTCCTGTGGCACCTGGTCTGGCAGCAAGCCGATCGGTTGGCCGCCCTTGAGCGTCTTGGCCAGGATGCGCACGCCCGACAGATTGGCCGGCGCCAGATGCAGGTTATGGCGCGCACGGGCGCCTTCGACCAGTGGCTTCAATGCGCTCTTGCGCGGCGGGCGATACATGACGGTCAAGGCCGTGCGCAGCGCGATTTGCTGCGCCGTCATTTCAAAGCAGCCCAGGTGTGGCGTAAGAAAGACAATCCCGCGACCGGCGTCGAGCCGGGCCTGAACCAGGTCCCAATTCTCTACCGTGGCATGCCTGGCAACCCGCTGCGGGTTGGCGCACCAGACGAATGCAAGCTCGATCGCGGCCTTGCCGGCCTCGGCGACGGCCGCGCGCCAGTGGGCGTCATAGCCGGCCTGCGCCAGGTTGGCACGCAGGCGCTTGCGATACGATGGCGACAGGCCATACACCAGCCAACCCATCGCCGCGCCCAGGGCGTGCAGGAGTGGCAAGGGAAAAACGGAAAGTATCCGGAAAAGTACAACTAGCATGTCGATTGTTGGGTAGCGGACGCCACGCGCGTTTCCACACCAAAATTCCAAGGAAGCGTAAAATACCACTTTATGCTGGATCCGCCGAGTTAACAGACAACTTGCGAAGCGGAATATAAATGTCGCTAAAGCGTCGCAGGCTCAGTTTGCTGCGGCAGAATTATGACCCGTAACAGGAGCCTTCATGTCGAACGACTACCTCTTTACCTCTGAATCCGTTTCCGAAGGCCACCCAGACAAGGTGGCTGACCAGATTTCCGACGCCATCCTCGATGCGATCCTGACCGAGGATCCAACCGCCCGCGTCGCTGCAGAAACGCTGTGCAATACCGGCCTCGTCGTTCTCGCCGGTGAAATCACCACCCACGCCAACGTCGACTATATCAAGGTCGCACGTGACACCATCAAGCGCATCGGCTACGACAATACCGATTTCGGCATCGACTACAAGGGTTGCGCTGTCATGGTCTGCTATGACAAGCAGTCGCCGGACATCGCCCAGGGCGTCGACGAAGGCAAGGGCATCGACCTCGACCAGGGCGCCGGTGACCAGGGCCTGATGTTCGGCTACGCGTGCGATGAAACGCCAGAGCTGATGCCAGCTGCCATTTACTACGCGCACCGCCTGGTCGAGCGCCAGTCGCAGCTGCGCAAGGATGGCCGCCTGCCATGGCTGCGCCCGGACGCCAAGTCGCAAGTCACGCTGCGCTACGTCAATGGTCGCCCGGTGGCCGTCGACACCGTCGTGCTCTCGACCCAGCATCATCCTGACGTCACGCACGCGCAGATCGAAGAAGCCGTCATCGAAGAAATCATCAAGACCACGCTGCCGCGCGAGTGGCTCAAGGAAACGCGTTTCCTGGTCAACCCGACCGGTCGCTTTGTCATCGGCGGCCCGCAGGGCGATTGCGGCCTGACCGGCCGCAAGATCATCGTCGACACCTACGGCGGCGCAGCCCCGCACGGCGGCGGCGCGTTCTCGGGCAAGGATCCTACCAAGGTTGACCGTTCGGCTGCGTACGCGGCCCGCTACGTGGCGAAGAACATTGTCGCCGCCGGCCTGGCGCGCCAGTGCCAGGTGCAGGTCAGCTACGCCATCGGCGTGGCGCGTCCGATCAATATCACCGTGTACACCGAAGGCACCGGCGTGATCCCGGACGACAAGATCGCAGCGCTCGTCAACGAGCACTTCGACCTGCGCCCGAAAGGCATCGTCCAGATGCTCGACCTGCTGCGTCCGATCTACACCAAGACCGCCGCCTATGGCCACTTCGGCCGCGAAGAGCCGGAATTCACGTGGGAACGCACCGACAAGGCAGCCGAACTGCGCGCAGCCGCCGGCATCGCATAAGTTCCTGGCGCGCCGACCGCGACCGTACATCCAACCCCAAAAATTGCCCTGCAGTTTTTGGGGTTTTTTCATGCCCAACAGGGTGGAAGGAACATCATGCTGAAAATTCTCGGAAAAGCTGCTTCGCTCAACGTGCGCAAGGTCTTGTGGACCTGCAGCGAACTGGACATTCCGTTCAAGCGCGAAGACTGGGGCGCAGGCTTTCAGTCGCCCCAGCAGGAAGCCTTTCTTGCGCTCAACCCGAACGCGACGGTGCCGGTCATCGTCGATGGCGACTTCGTGCTGTGGGAATCGAACGCGATTTGCCGCTATCTGTGCGCCAACAGCGCCGAACAGCACCTGCTGCCGCCCACGCCGCGCGCTCGCGCGCTGGTCGAGCAATGGATGGACTGGCAAGCCACCGAATTGAACAATGCCTGGCGCTATGCGTTCATGGGACTGGTGCGGAGCAGCCCGGCGCACCGCGATCCGGATCAGATCGCAGCGAGTATCGCCAGCTGGCACCGGCATATCGGCATTCTCGAGCGCCAGCTGATCACCACCGGCGCCTACGTGACGGGCGCGCAATTCTCGCTGGCGGACGTCGTACTCGGCTTGTGCGTCAACCGCTGGCTGCTCACGCCGATGGAGCGGCCGCACTATCCGGCCGTGCTCGCTTACATGGAACGCCTGAATGAACGTTCAGGATTCCGGACGTTCGGCGCCAACGGCGAGCCGTGAATGTTGAACAGTCGGCCGTTGCTGTCGGGTCACGCCGTGTCCCGATGCTCGGCCAGGCAAGCATATCCATGGCGGATCAGGCGTGCTAAACTACTCCGTTCCGAGGAGCGTTGCGACTGAAAGACTCCTTTCAGCCAGGCTCGGATATCAGCAACTGCGCTCACGTTACTTTTTTCTAATCATTGAAAGGAGGGCGTGATGAACGCCGTACTCAAAGAAACTGCCGACTATCTGGTCGCCGACATTTCCCTGGCCGCCTGGGGCGAAAAAGAAATCCGCATCGCTGAAACCGAGATGCCGGGTCTCATGGCCATCCAGGAAGAATACGCTGCCACGCAACCGCTCAAGGGCGCGCGCATTGCCGGCTCGCTGCACATGACGATCCAGACCGCCGTGCTGATCCGCACGCTGGAAGCCCTGGGCGCCACCGTGCGCTGGGCATCGTGCAACATCTACTCGACGCAAGACCACGCTGCCGCGGCCATCGCCTCGGTCGGCACCCCAGTGTTCGCCGTCAAGGGCGAAACCCTGGACGAATACTGGGAATACACCCACCGCATCTTCGAATGGCCAGGCGACAGCCACGCCAACATGATCCTGGACGATGGCGGCGATGCAACCCTGCTGCTGCACCTGGGCGTGCGCGCTGAAACCGACATCTCGGTGCTCGACAAGCCGGGTTCGGAAGAAGAAATCTCCCTGTTCAACGCGATCAAGGGCCGTCTGGCGCGTGATCCGAAGTGGTACTCGAAGCGCCTGCCAGAAATCAAGGGCGTGACCGAAGAAACCACGACCGGCGTGCACCGCCTATACCAGATGCACCAGGAAGGCAAGCTGGCTTTCCCGGCCATCAACGTCAATGACTCGGTCACCAAGTCGAAGTTCGACAACCTTTACGGTTGCCGCGAATCGCTGGTTGACGGCATCAAGCGCGCGACCGACGTCATGATCGCCGGTAAAGTTGCTGTGATCGCCGGTTACGGTGACGTCGGCAAGGGCTCGGCCCAGGCCATGCGCGCTCTGTCGGCACAGGTGTGGGTCACCGAAATCGATCCGATCTGTGCACTGCAGGCGGCGATGGAAGGCTACCGCGTCGTGACGATGGATTACGCCTGCGAACACGGCGACATCTTCGTGACTTGCACCGGCAACTACCACGTCATCACCGAGCAGCACATGCTCAAGATGAAAGACCAGGCCATCGTCTGCAATATCGGTCACTTCGACAACGAAATCGAAGTTGCCGCGCTCAAGAAATATGAGTGGGACAACATCAAGCCGCAGGTCGACCACGTCATCTTCCCTGATGGCAAGCGCATCATCCTGCTGGCCGAAGGCCGCCTGGTGAACCTGGGTTGCGGTACGGGTCACCCGTCGTACGTGATGAGCTCGTCGTTTGCAAACCAGACGATCGCCCAGATCGAACTGTTCATGAACACCGAGCAGTATCCGGTGGGCGTGTACACGCTGCCGAAGAAGCTGGACGAAAAAGTTGCGCGCCTGCAACTGCGCAAGCTGAATGCCCAGCTGACCACGCTGACCGACGAGCAAGCCAAGTACATCACGGTGAGCCAGGACGGTCCGTACAAGCCGGAACACTACCGTTATTAATCAGTCCTGGACTGTGCACTAGCTGTTCCGTTGTTCTGTGAAACGCCTTTCGGGGCGTTTCGTTTATCCAAATCCACGAAAGTCTGTAACGATGCGCCTGTTAATCACCTGGCTGATCAATGCCGCGGCCCTGATGGCCCTGCCTTACCTGATGCACTCCGTCGAAGTTTCGAGCGTCGGCACCGCCCTGATTGCGGCGCTGGTGCTGGGCCTGGTCAATACGCTGATCCGGCCCGTGCTGGTGCTGTTGACGCTGCCAGTGACGCTGCTCTCGATGGGCCTGTTCATCCTGGTCATCAATGCTGTGCTGTTCTGGCTGGTGGCGAACGTGGTGGGTGGCTTTGAAGTGGCCGGTTTCTGGTCGGCCTTCCTGGCAGCCATCCTGTACAGCATCATTTCGTGGGCGCTCTCTTCCTTGCTTCTCTCCGACAAAGATGGAAACTCCTGATTTCAGTATCGAGTTCTTCCCGCCCAAGACGCCGGAAGGCGCCGAGAAACTGCGCGTGACGCGGGCCAAGCTGGCCGAGTTGCAGCCCAGGTATTTTTCGGTGACGTTCGGCGCCGGCGGCAGTACCCAGCAGGGTACGCTGCAGACGGTGCAGGAGATCCAGGCCGCCGGCCACGAAGCCGCGCCGCACCTGTCGTGCGTGGGCGCCACGCGCGAGTCGATCCGCGCCGTCCTCAAGCAGTACCAGGACAGCGGCATCCGGCGCATCGTGGCGCTGCGCGGCGATTTGCCAAGCGGTTACGGCGGCGCCGGCGAATTGCGTTATGCCAGCGACCTGGTCGAATTCATTCGCCAGGAAACCGGCGACTGGTTCCGCATCGAAGTGGCGGCCTATCCCGAAATGCACCCGCAGGCACGTTCGCCGCAGGACGACCTGCAAGCGTTCGCGCGCAAGGTGAGCGCTGGCGCTGACGCCGCCATTACCCAGTACTTCTACAATGCCGACGCGTATTTTTCGTTCGTCGACAATGTGCGCAAGCTGGGCGTGACGGTGCCGATCGTGGCCGGCATCATGCCGATCACGAACTACATGCAGCTGATGCGGTTCTCGGACATGTGCGGCGCGGAGATTCCACGCTGGGTGCGTCTCAAGCTGGCCAGCTTCGGCGACGACAGCGCATCGATCAAGGCCTTTGGCCTGGATGTCGTCACTGGCCTGTGCGAAAAGCTGCTGGCCGGCGGCGCGCCGGGGCTGCATTTCTACAGCATGAACCAGGCAGTGCCGACGACGGCGATCTGGCAGCGGCTCAGGCCTTGAGCGGTTGCGCCAATGTGATTTGAACGCGTGGGCGGCGGAGCCGACCACCCTACGCATGATTGTGGCTTAAAGCGACGTAGGGTGGACCGGGACGCGCAGTCGGCTTGCCGTCCACGCGTTCAACCCACGTTCGATATGCCCGGTTACATCACGCTTCGGTAATCACCCGATCAAGCGGCACATCGTGCGCGTCGCCGACAAATTCGACCAACTGGCACGCATATGCGATGCCCGCCGTGCTCGGGCGCGGCTCGGGCGCCAGCGTCCGGTCATAAAATCCGCCGCCATACCCCACGCGATACCCCAACGCATTGAATCCCAGGCACGGCACCAGCAATGCCGGCGGCCGCGTCACCATGCGCAAGTCGGCCGGCACCGCCACACCCATCCGGTCGGCTACGGTCGGCTCGCCCGGCAACCACTCGGCAAATTCCAGCGCTGCATGGCGCGCCACGACCACGGGGAGCGCCAGTCGTACGCCTGCCGCCGCCATTTCCGCGTACGCTGCGCCCAGGTCCGGCTCGCCCGCGAGCGGCCAGTAGACGGCCAGCGAGGCGTGGGGATTGGCCTGCCACCATGTTAGCACCCGCGCGCCGATGCGCGCGTCCCACGCGGCCTTGTCGGCTGGATCGAGCGCACGCCGCCGGGCCTTGAGTGTGTCGCGCAACAACGCCTTGTGTTGATGTGGTTGCTGTAGAGCACTTGTGTCTGGGTGCGGCACGGAGGCGCGTGGTATTCTTGGTTCGCCGGTCATGGTTTCAATGCAGCGTATTGTGAGAGTGGTGGATGTTTCAATCGAAATTGTCTGTCGGCGTGTTGCCGGCTGCTATTGCCCTTGTTCTGAGTCTGGCGTTCGCGCCAGGCGCAGTGGCCCAGGAAGACCCGGAAGCACCCGCGCCCGAGGTAGCACTGTCCCCCGTTCCGGCGGGTGCGCCCACCGTGGCGGGCGCCGCCAGCCGCGCCGACGACGACAACTTCATGTTGCTGCGCGAAGCGGCGCGCCAGAACGACGAAGCGCGGGCCAACGCCATCGCGTCACGCTTGCCGGTGACCAATTATCTGCTGGCGTCCTACGTTGACTATTATCGTCTGAAACCGCGCCTGCGCGATGCCATCCAGGACGAGGTGCTGCAAGTGCTGCGGCGCCACGAAGGCACGGCGGTGGCCGAGCAGCTGCGCGCCGAATGGCTGATGGAGCTGGGCAAGCGCCGCGAATGGAATACCTTCGAACGCGAAGCGGGTACGCTGGCCCAGTCCGGCAGCCTGCCGATCCGCTGCTACGCGCTGCTGGCCAGGGCCGAGCGCGGAGAGCGCGTCGCCGACGAAGCGCGCGCACTCCTGAAAACCCCGGCCGGCTATGGCGACGCCTGCGGCGCCCTGATCGCGCAACTGGTGGCCAATGGCCAGTTCACCGAAGCCGACCTGCTCACGCAACTGCGCCTGGCGGGCCTGGACAATGCCAGCGGCCCGGCGCGGCGCGCTGCCGTCTTGCTTGGTTTACCCGAAACCCGCGCCACCCAGGCAGTCGACCTGCCTGCCGTGGCCATGGCGCGCGGGATCGGCAACAGCCGCGCCGAGCGCGAGCTGTACCTGGTTGCCGTGGGCCGCATGGCGCGCACCACGCTGCGCCTGGCTGTGGCTGGCCTGGAAAAAAACAGCGCCCAACTGACGGCCGAAGAACGCGCGATCGGCTGGGCCAATGTGGCGCTGGCCGCCTCGATCGTGCTGGCGCCCGAAGCGCACGCGTATTGGGACCGTGCGAATGGTGCGCCATTGAGCGACTTCCAGATGCAGTGGAAGACGCGCATGGCGCTGCGCCGCGGCGACTGGAAAACCGTGCGCGCCACCATTGAAACCATGCCGCCGGCCTTGCGCGCCGACTCGACCTGGGTCTACTGGCTCGGGCGCGCGCACCAGGGCGAAGGGCGCCCGGCCGAGGCGCGCGCGCAGTGGCAGAGCATCGCTGGCCAGACCACCTTCTATACCCAGCTGGCGCAAGAAGAACTGGGCAACCAGGTCGTCGCGCCGCCCCCGATCGCCCCGATCACGGCCGCCGAACTGGCCCAGGCCACGGCGAATCAGAGTCTGCAACGGGCCATCAAATTCTACGATCTGCGCCTGCGCGCCGAAGGCAACCGCGAATGGAGCTGGGGTCTGCGCAATCTGTCCGAGCGTCAGTTGCTGGCCGCCGCCGAGCTGGCGCGCCGCAACGAGCTGCTCGACCGCATGGTCGAGACGTCGCTGCGCACGCGCACTGAACTGAGCTACGACCAGCGCTTCCCGGCGCCGCACCTCGACGTATTGCGGCCCACGGCCCAGGGCCTGAGTCTCGACAAGGCCTGGGTGTATGGCCTGATCCGGCAAGAGTCGCGCTTCATCCGCGATGCGCGCTCGGGCGTGGGCGCATCGGGCCTGATGCAGGTGATGCCTGCTACCGGCAAGTGGGTGGCAGCCAAGATTGGCCTGAATAACTTTGTCACCAGCATGCTCAACGACCTGCACGTGAATATCACGCTGGGCGCCAACTACATGACGATGGTGCTGAACAATTTTGAAGGCTCGCAAGTGCTGGCCACGGCCGCCTATAACGCCGGCCCGAGCCGTTCGCGCACCTGGCGCAGCCGGCTCGACGCGCCGATGGAAGGAGCGATCTTCGTCGAGACCATTCCGTTCACCGAAACGCGCGGCTACGTGCGCAACGTGATGGCCAACGCCACCAATTATGCGTCGATCTTCGAGGGCAAGCCGCAGTCGCTCAAGGCGCGCCTGGGCACGATCACGCCGCGGCCCTCCACGTCCGTGCTGGACTGACGGGCTGACCAGGCCGCGGTTCGCCCCGTCGCCGGGCGAGCGCCTTGACAGCCGCGGCATTGGGCCGCAAGCTGATGTCGATTACCGCAGCCGTCCCGGGCTTCCAAGCGCCGCCCGGGACGCCCTTCGCCACGTACCCGACGAGACCCCATGCAGACCATCGAACGCGACCCGATTCTCACGCACACCCTGGACCAGACCCGCAGCCCCGGCTTGACGCTCATCATCGGCAACAAGAACCTGTCGTCATGGTCGATGCGCCCCTGGGTCGCGGCCATGGCCTTCGGGATTCCGTTCACTGAAATCAAGGTCCTGCTCGACCAGCCAGATACGTCCAACGAGATCGCCCGCTACTCGCACGCAGGCCGCGTCCCGGTGCTGCTGGCCGGCGAAATGACGGTGTGGGACAGCCTGGCGATCACCGAATACCTGGCCGAGCAGTTTCCTGACAAGCATATGTGGCCGCAGGACGTGGCGGCGCGCGCGCTGGCGCGCTCGATCGTGGCCGAGATGCACGCCGGCTTCGGCGAACTACGCAGCGCCATGCCGATGAATATCCAGGCCCGCCTGCCGGGCCGCGGCCGCACGCATGGCGCGCAGGCCGACATTGGCCGCGTCTGCGAAATCTGGGAAGACTGCCTGTCGCGCTTTGGCCATCACCAGTTCCTGTTCGGTGCGTTCTCGATTGCCGACGCGTTCTATGCGCCGATCGTGCTGCGTTTCCAGACCTATGGCGTGATGCTGGCGCCGGCGCTGCAAGCCTATTGCGAGCGCGTGCTGGCCCATCCGGCCGTGGCGCGCTGGGTGAACGAAGCGATGCTGGAAAACCACCCGACGCCGTTGCACGACGCCGATTTGCCGGAGTAAAGCGATGCGCAGTTATGTTGTCGGCGGCGCCGTGCGTGATGCGCTGCTCGGGCTGCCGGTCAAGGACCACGACCACGTGGTCGTGGGCGCCACGCCCGAACAGATGATCGAGGCCGGCTTTCGCGCCGTGGGCAAGGACTTCCCGGTCTTTCTGCACCCGAAGACGCAGGAGGAATACGCGCTGGCGCGCACCGAGCGCAAGACCGCGCCCGGCTACCACGGCTTCGTGTTCCATGCGGCGCCCGACGTCACGCTCGAACAGGACCTGGTGCGGCGCGACCTGACCATCAATGCGATGGCGCAGGGCGAAGATGGCGTCATCGTCGATCCGCTGGGCGGCCAGCGCGACCTGGAAGCGCGCCTGTTCCGCCACGTGTCCGATGCCTTTGCCGAAGACCCGGTGCGCATCCTGCGCGTCGCGCGCTTTGCCGCGCGCCTGCCCGAATTTAAGGTGGCGGGCGACACCAATGTCCTGATGCGCCAGATGGTCGAGGCAGGTGAGGTCGATGCCCTCGTGCCCGAGCGCGTCTGGCAAGAGCTGGCGCGTGGCCTGATGGAACGCCAGCCGTCGCGCATGCTGCTCGTGCTGGACGAGTGCGGCGCGCTGGCGCGCCTGTTGCCCGAACTCGATACGCAGCCGCACACGCTGCGCGTCATCGACACCGCCGCGCAGCAGGATCACCCGCTCGAAATCCGTTTCGCGGCCCTGATGCGCGACGTTGGTACGGCGGCCGTCGAGGCGGTGTCCAAGCGCTTGAAGGTGCCCAATGAATGCCGCGACCTGGCCCTGATGACGGCGCGCGAGCATGGCGTGCTCGCACAGGCACGCACACTCGATGCCGACGCGCTCGTCACGCTGTTCGAGCGCAGCGACGCCTTCCGCAAGAGCGCGCGCTTTGTCCAGATGTTGCTGGCCACGCGTTGTCACGCCAAAGATACTGAACACGATCCCGCAGGCGACTGGCTGCTGCAAGCGCTGGATGCAGCGCGCGGCGTGGATGCTGGCGCCGTGGCGGCGCGCTGCGACCAGCGCGACCGGATCGCCCAGGCCGTCCACATGGCGCGTGTAGAGGCAGTGGCTGCCATTTGTAATAAAGTGTGAAAAACCGCTCTGTAGAGCGTCACAGTTACATGTAGTTACACCCTGCGTACAGTGTGGGCCAGCGGTTTGTTATTCTTCCACATGGTCAATTGTTGCGTTGGAGAAAAACTATGTTCAGGATGCTGGTACGGCGGGTAGGGAGCTGGGTACGGCGCCGCCGCCTGTTATTGGCGAGCCTGGCCGTCGTATTGATGAGCGCGCTGCTGGTGTTTCTGTACACCCGCACCGAGGTGATCGACCCCGAAGTGCGCAGCAACGTCCTGCTCAACCTGCGCGAATTCGAAAAGCTCGACGCCGAATGGGACGCCAACCTGCTGCGCGCCCATACCGGCCGCGCCAGCGTCCGGCCCGACTTGAGTTCGCAACTGCCGCGCATGCGCATCCTGATGGCGCGCCTGGAACAAGCCGCGCCGCTCACCGGCAGCCGCGCCGCCACCGAAGCCTGCGCCGACCTGCGCACGGCGCTACGCAACAAGGAAATGCTGGTGGCCGAGTTCGCGCGGCACAATCCGCGCCTGCGCGCAGCGCTGCTGCACATGCCACCGGCCGTGGCCGACCTCAAGACCGAAATTTCCGGCATCGAAGGCGCGCTGGCGCCGGCCCAGTTCGTCGTGCGGCTCGACACGACCTTGAATGCGCTGCTGACTGACATCCTGCGCTACAACATCGCCCCATCGCCGGCGCTGGCCAACCGTATCGAAGAAATCCTGGGCAATGTCGCCGCCCAGGAGATCGCCTTTTCGCCGGCCGTCGTCGACAAGATGGACGCCGTGATCCTGAGCAGCCGCGTAATTCTCGAAAAGCGGCCGCTGGAAAACCTGCTCGAAGCGCAGATCGCCGCCGTCGGCAGCGACATCGTGCTCGACCGCCTGGAGCAGGAATTCGAGCGGTCGTTCACCACCGTGCTGCTCGAGCGCCAGCGTTTTCGCGGTTACCTGGCGGCGTATTCCGGCCTGTTGCTGGTGCTGCTGGCCTATGCCGGCGTGCGCCTGCGCCGCAGCTACCGCATCATCGGCGTCGTCAACCGCCGCCTGCAGGCGGCCAACGAAACGCTCGAGCAGCGCGTGGCCGAGCGCACCGCCGAGCTGCAGGCGCAGTCGGTCCAGCTCGAGCGCCTGGCCCAGCACGACAGCCTGACGGGCCTGATCAATTACCGGCAACTGACCCGCCTGCTCGAACGGGCGCTGGCCCGGGCCGACCGCCGCGACAGCGTCGTGGTGCTGATGTTCATCGACCTGGACGGCTTCAAGGCGGTCAACGATACCTGGGGCCATGCGACCGGCGACCTGGTGCTCAAGACCGTCGCGCGTCGCGTGCAGGCCAGACTGCGCGCCGAAGATGCGCTGGCGCGCCTGGGCGGCGATGAATTCGTTATCCTGCTCGAAGACGTGACGTCGCGCGATGGCGCGTTGCGCGTAGCGCGCCTGGTGCTGGCGGAAATCGAATCGATCACCGAGGCCGATGGTCATGCCATCAGGATCTCGGCCAGTATCGGCATCGCCAGCGCGCGCGGCCAGATGGGTGCAGCGCGTGGACAGGAAGCGTTGCTGGCTGAGGCCGACCAGGCCATGTACGCCGCCAAGCAGGCCGGCAAGGGCCGCTTCGTGGTCAGCGAGCACGCGCAGTGGCGCGACGAGGACGACCCGGCAGGGCTGGCGCCGGAGCAGGCACGGCGCGAGCGTCCGAAAGAGGGCGCTGCCGACAGCACTGGTACGGGCACAGGCACAAGCAAGGCAGACGCCGACCGGATCGGCTAAGATTTACGGGCGACATCGACTGGTTGTCGCGCACGGGAAGGTGGGAACATGCTGGACAATCCATTACGCCGCTGGTTACAGGGCTTGCGCGGCAAGAAGGGGCAGCCGCCGGTCCTGGTCAAGGAGTTGCACGAGCGCGACCGCCGCCGCGTGCTGCGCCATCTGCTGGCGCTCGACAAGGATGACCGCCTGCTGCGCTTTGGCAGCATGATGTCCGACGACGGCATCACGGCGTATGTCGGCAAGCTCGATTTCGAGCGCGACATCGTCTTTGGTGTCGTGAGCAATGTGTTCCAGCTGGTGGGCATGGGGCACCTGGCGTTCGCGCCGACCGAAGGGCGCACCGGCACGGCCAAGGCGCAGGTGGCCGAGTTCGGCGTGTCGGTGTCGGCCTCGGCGCGCGGGCAGGGCGTGGGCACGCGCCTGTTCCAGCGCGCGGCGATCCACTGCCGCAATTCGGACGTCGACACGCTCTATATGCAGTGCCTGACGTCCAACAAGACGATGATGCATATTGCAAAGAAAGCCGGGATGGTCGTCACGCGCGAATACGGCGAGGCCGACGCCCACCTTGAATTGCCACCGCCAAGCCCGGGCAGCGTGATGGCCGAGGCGTTGGAGGAGCAGTTCGCGGCGATCGACTACACGGTCAAGGCCAATACGCGGGCCGCCGTGAAGTTCTTCACGCCGAAAAAGTAAGCTATCTCGGTAGGGTGGACGGCTTGCCGTCCACGCGTTCAACGTCCGTCACTGCACCACTTCACACCAGCGGCATCGCCGTCGTTTCCTTGATCCGCTGCAGCGCAAAGCTCGACTTCACATCCAGCACGGCCGGATGCTTGAGCAGCGTGCCCATCATGAAGCGCGAGAAGTGGTCCATGTCGCCCACGTGCACGCGCAGCAAAAAGTCCATGTCGCCCGTCATCGCATAGCAGGCGACGACTTCGGGCCAGCTGCCCACCGACACCGCGAAATCGTTGCGCGGCGACGTCGCCGGCAAACCAGGCTGGCGCGTGGTGCTGGCCACTTCGCTGTGCTTTTCCAGCCGCACATTCACGTACGCCAGCAGGCCGAGGCCGATCTTGTCCGAATCGAGCAGCGCCACGTACTGGCGAATCACGCCCGCTTCTTCCAGCCGCTTGATGCGGCGCAGGCACGGCGACGGCGACAGGTTCACGCGCTCGGCCACATCCTGGTTCGACAACCGCCCATCGTTCTGCAAAATCTCCAGGATTTTGCGATCTGTTTTATCCAGCTCAATCTTTGACATACCTTCCCCACGTCCGTCTTTTGTATGGCAATTTTATTGCGCAATTCAAGAAGGAGGGGGAATTGTTTGGAATTTAATGCTGGGGGGGCAGGTCTATACTGGCGCAAGACGGGAGACCACTCCCGCCAAGAAGCGAGATGCAGGAAATGCACCGCTTACGGCAACCGCCACCAGTTTCTTGGAGACACAATGAACGCACCCCTGGACCGCGCCCACCTGGCGTCGCCGCCCGCATCCGCACCCGCACAAGACATCACGCTCGACGACAAATGGACGCTCGAGCGCGGCCGCGCCTTCATGACCGGCACGCAGGCGCTGATCCGCCTGCCGATGCTGCAGCGCGAGCGCGACGTCAAGGCCGGCCTGAACACGGCCGGCTACATCACCGGCTACCGCGGCTCGCCCGTCACCTCGGTCGATCAGACCGCGATGAAGGCCAAGGCGCACCTCGATGCGCACCACGTCAAGTTCCATCCCGGCATGAACGAAGACCTGGCGGCGACCGCTGTCTGGGGCACCCAGCAAACCAATCTGTACAAGGACGCGAAGTACGACGGCGTGTTCTCGATGTGGTACGGCAAGGGCCCGGGCGTCGACCGCTGCGGCGACGTGTTCAAGCACGGCAACAACGCCGGCTCGTCGCAATTTGGCGGCGTGCTGGTGCTGGCCGGCGACGACCACGCGGCCAAATCGTCGTCCACCGCGCACCAGTCCGACCATATCCTGACCCACTGCGGCATCCCGGTGCTGTACCCGTCGTCGGTGCAGGAATACATCGACTTCGGCCTGCACGCCTGGGCCATGAGCCGCTACACGGGCCTGTGGGTGTCGATGAAATGCGTCACCGACATCATCGAGTCAGGCGCCGTCGTCGACCTCGATCCGGACCGCGTACAAACGGTGATCCCGACCGACTTCCAGCTGCCAGAGGGCGGCCTGAACATCCGCTGGCCGGACGCCGTGCTGGACCAGGAAGTGCGGATGAGCAACCACAAATGGTATGCCGCGCTGGCCTATGCGCGCGCCAATAAGCTCAACCGCATCATCTGGGACAGCCCGCAGCCAAAGATTGGCATCATCACCGCCGGCAAGAGCTATCTGGACACGCGCCAGGCGCTGGCCGACCTCGGCATCGACGAGCAGGCTGCGCAGGACATTGGCCTGCGCCTGTACAAGGTCGGCATGACCTGGCCGCTCGAGGCCGAAGGCGTGCACGAGTTCGCACGGGGCCTCGATGAAATCCTGGTGGTCGAAGAAAAACGTCAGGTCATGGAATACGCGCTCAAGGAAGAGCTGTACAACCTGCCTGACGGCGAGCGGCCGCGCGTGGTCGGCAAGTTCGACGACACGGGCGAGTGGAGCAACAAGAACCGCATGGGCCATGGCGACTGGCTGCTGCCGGCCACGTACGAGCTGAATCCGGCGCAGATCGCGCGCGCCATTGCCTCGCGCATCGGGCACTACTGCGCCGGCCACCCGGTCGCCGAGCGCGTCGCTCAGCGCATCGCCTTCCTCGAAGCCAAAGAGCTGGTGCTGCGCAATATCCCGGCCAAGGCGAACCCGGAGACCGACCGCATCCCGTATTTCTGCTCGGGCTGCCCGCACAACAGCTCGACCAAGGTGCCGGAAGGCTCGCGCGCAATGGCCGGCATTGGCTGCCACTACATGGTGCTGTGGATGGACCGTGAAACGTCGACCTTCACGCACATGGGCGCAGAAGGCACGACCTGGATCGGCCAGTCACCGTTCACCGACGAGAAGCACGTGTTCGTCAATCTGGGCGACGGGACCTACTTCCACTCGGGCATCCTGGCGATCCGCGCTGCGGTGGCGGCCAAGGTCAACATCACCTACAAGATTCTCTACAACGACGCGGTCGCGATGACGGGTGGCCAGAACGTCGACGGTCCGCTCGACCCGGGCATGATCAGCCGCCAGATCGCGGCCGAAGGCGTGACCCCCATCATCGTCGTCACCGACGAGCCGGACAAATACCCGAGCGACTACGCCTGGGCGCCCGGCACCACGGTCCGCCACCGCTCCGAGCTGATGGACGTACAGCGCGAACTGCGCGAAATGCCCGGCGTGTCGGCCGTGATCTATGACCAGACCTGCGCCTCCGAGAAACGTCGGCGCCGGAAGAAAGGCGAATTCCCTGACCCGGCCAAGCGCGCCGTGATCAACGAAGCCGTCTGCGAAGGCTGCGGCGATTGCTCGGTGCAGTCCAACTGCCTGTCGGTCGAGCCGCTGGAAACCGAACTGGGCCGCAAGCGCCAGATCAACCAGTCATCGTGCAACAAGGATTATTCGTGCGTGTCGGGCTTCTGCCCGAGCTTCGTCACCGTCGAAGGCGGCGGCCTGAAAAAGTCGAAGAAGGCTGCTGCGTCCGACGCCGCGCCGCCTGTGCTGCCAGAGCCCGTCATTCCATCGGTTGCCACGCCATTCGGCATTCTCGTGGCCGGCGTGGGCGGTACCGGTGTCGTCACGGTCGGCCAGATCCTGGCGGTGGCCGCGCACGTCGAAGGCAAGGGCGCGATCGTCCTCGACCAGAGCGGCCTGGCCCAGAAGGGCGGCCCGGTGATGTCGCACGTGCGCCTGGCCGAACACCAGGCCGACCTGCACTCGACCCGCGTGGGCACCGGCAGCGCCGACCTCGTGATCGGCTGCGACCAGATCGTCACGGCCAGCCGCGATGCCTTGTCGCGCATGGGCGAAGGCCGTACCTGGGCCGCCGTCAATTCGAGCACCGCCACGACGGCGGCGTTCGTGAAGAACCCGGACTGGCAATTCCCGGCCGAAGGTTCGCGCGGCGCGATCGAGCAAGCCTGCGGCAAGGCCAACGTCGAATTCCTCGACGCCGGCAGCATCGCCACGGCGTTGCTGGGCGACGCGATCGCCACCAATATGTTCATGCTCGGCTATGCGTTCCAAAAGGGCCGCGTGCCGCTGCGCGAAGCCTCGCTACTCAAGGCCATCGAACTCAATGGCGTGTCGGTTGCGTTCAACAAGGCGGCCTTCAACTGGGGCCGCAGCGCCGGGCACGATCTGGCCGCCGTCAGCAAGTCGGCGATGCCGGCCAAGGTGATCGAGTTCAAGCGCATGCAGACGCTCGACGATGTCGTCAAGCGCCGGGTCGAGCTGCTCACGGCGTACCAGGACGCAGCGTATGCGGGGCAGTACACGGCGTTCGTCGAGCAGGTCAGGGCGCAGGAAGCGCGCCTGGGCAAGGGCACCCGCCTGTCGGAAGCCGTGGCCAAGTACCTGTACAAACTGATGGCGTACAAGGACGAGTACGAAGTCGCGCGGCTGCATACCGATCCGGCGTTCCGTGAAAAGATCGCCAATATGTTCGAAGGCGATATCACGCTCAAGTTCCACCTTGCCCCGCCGCTGCTGGCCAAGCACGACAAGGAAGGCCGCGCCATCAAGCAGGAGTTCGGCCCGTGGATGATGCGCGCGTTCGGCGTGCTGGCGAAGTTCAAAGGGCTGCGCGGCACCGCGTTCGACGTGTTCGGCTATACCGCCGAGCGCCGCGTTGAACGCGCCCTGATCGGCGAATACCGCGCGACGGTGGCGGCGCTGCTGCCCAAGCTCACGGAGGACAACCTGGCGCAGGCCGTGGCAGTGGCCAGCATTCCGGAAGACATCCGTGGCTACGGGCATGTGAAGGAACGGCACCTGAAAGCGGCGAAGGCGAAAGAAGCGGCGCTGCTGGCGGCATTCCATGCGCCGGTGGGCGCGGCGCCGCGCGCGGCTTGATGGTGTTTTGATCACGCCGGCGCGACATACGCGCCGGCGTTGTTGGATGGATGTTTGTCGGCTTGGCATGCTTCGTTGTCGCCTGGCCTCACTGTGACATTTGGTGGTGTTGTGCAGGAAAACCGCCGTCTATAATCATCCGCATGAGCCCGACATTCTCCCTCCCGCGCAAGGCAATTCCCGTCCGTCTGATGTCAAGCGCGCTGGGTGCGCTATTGGTTCTTGCCGGCTGTGGCGGCGGTGGCGGCTCGCCCGGCGTGGGCGCTCGGCCACCGGTGGCGGATACGGCGCCGGTGACGCCAGCCCCGACCCCGACCCCGACCCCGGCCACCAGTGGCGCCACGCCGGAAGACCTCAATCCCAACCTGCTTGGCGACGCCTACGGCACTTACTGGAACAAGTGCGCCGCGCCGCGCACGGGCGTTGACGCCAGCGGCAAGGCCTTCCCCGATGTGCAGGGCACGCTGCTGGACGAACTGAAATTCCTGCGCGCCTGGACCAACCAGTACTACCTCTGGTACAACGAAGTCCCGAACACCTACAAGATGGCCGATTTCAAGAGCGCGATCGACTACTTCGACGTGCTCAAGACCCCGGCCGTGACCGCCACCGGGCAAGCCAAGGACCGCTACCACTTCACCTATCCGACCGCCGAATGGGACGCGATGCAGACCCAGGGGATCGATCTTGGCTACGGCATCACGTGGTCGCGCAACGCGAGCGGCACGGCGCCGCGCACCTGGCTGATCACGGCCGTGGAGCCGGGTTCGCCGGGCGCCGCCGCGGGCCTGCTGCGCGGCGACCAGCTGACGAAAGTCGATGGCATCGACTTCATCAACACGACCGACACGGCATCGATCGCGCGCCTCAACCTGGCGCTGTTCCCTGACACCGCCGGCAGCGCGCACCGCTTCACGCTGCAGCGCGGTGGCGTGCCGTTCGAGGTGACGATGACGGGCGCCGACGTGCGCATCGCACCGGTCAAGAACGTCAAGATCATCGAGACCGCGAGCGGCAAGGTCGGCTACCTGACCTTCGACACCTTCAACGCGGTCTCCGAAAAGCAGCTGATCGACGCCTTCACCACGTTCCGCCAGGCCGGTGTGAACGACCTGGTGCTCGACATCCGCTACAACGGTGGCGGCCTGCTGTACCTGGCCAGCCAGCTGGCGTATATGGTCTCGGGGCCGGAGGCGACGAATGGCAAGGTGTTCGAGCAATCGCAGTACAACGACAAATTGCCGCGCGAAGCGCCGCTGCCGTTCCGCTCGACCGCATGGGGCTTCGCCTCGAGCAACCCGGTGCGCACCGGCACGCCGCTGCCGACGCTGGGCCTGAAACGCGTGACGGTACTGAGCACGGCCGGCACCTGCTCGGCCAGCGAATCGGTGATCAACGGCTTGCGCGGCGCCGACGTCGAAGTCATCCAGATTGGCGGCACCACCTGCGGCAAGCCATACGGTTTCACGCCGGTGCCCAACTGCGGCACGACGTATTTCTCGATCGAGTTCAAGGGCGTCAACAACAAGGGCTTCGGCGACTTTACCGATGGCTTTGCACCGACCTGCCAGGTCAGCGACGATCTGACGCGGCCCGTGGGCGACGAGAGCGAAGGCCTGCTGGCTGCCGCGCTGACCTATCGCGCCACGCAGGCGTGCCCGGTCTCGACCACGAGCCGCGCCCGCATCGTGCCGATGGAAATCGTGCGACCCCAGGTAAAAGAAATCGCGATCCGGCCGACACCCGGCGCACCGCCGCGCTGAGCAGACCGGCCGTATTGACGGGCGGCGTGGCCAATCGGCGCGCCGCCTTTTGTGTTTCCAGAACTTAACTTTGCGTCAAGAACACGTCTATAATCGTCGGCTTCCCTGTCACCTGCCGGAGCTTCTCGATGATTCGTTCTGCGTTACTGCTGGCCCTGCTGTCTGCACTCCCCCTGGCGCACGCCGCTACCCCCGACCTGACGACGATTTCGGAACGCTCCGGCTTCCAGGCCACCGGCCGCTACGATGAAACGATCGCGCTGTGCGCTGCCTTTGCGCAGGCGTATCCAAAGCAGGTCCAGTGCATCGACTTCGGCATCACGCCGGAAGGCCGCCCGATGAAGGCGCTGGTGGCCAACAACAACGGCGTGTTCACGCCCGCGGCTGCCAAAAAGGCGGGCTTGCCCGTCACGCTGATCCAGGGCGGCATCCACGCCGGCGAGATCGACGGCAAGGACGCGGGGTTCCTGGCGCTGCGCGAGATCCTTGAAGGCCGCGCGGGCAAGGGCGCGCTGGACAAGCAGGTACTGCTGTTCGTGCCAGTGTTTAACGTCGACGGACACGAGCGCTTTGGCAAATGGAACCGCCCGAACCAGCGCGGCCCGGTGGAAATGGGCTGGCGCACCACCGCCCAGAACCTGAACCTGAACCGCGACTACCTGAAGGCCGACGCGCCGGAAATGCAGGCGATGCTGGGCCTGGTAAATGCCTGGGATCCGCTGACCTATGTCGACCTGCACGCGACCAACGGCGCCAAGTTCCAGCACGATATCTCGATCCAGGTCGAGCCGGTGTATTCGGGCGACCCCGAATTTCGCAAGGCTGGCCTGGCGCTGCGCACCAATGTCATCAAGGACATCGCGAAAGAGGGCTCGACGCCGCAGTCGTACTACATGTCGTTCGTGAAGCAGGACGACCCGATGTCGGGCTTCGAGGACAGCGTGTCGGATCCGCGTTTTTCGACCGGCTACTTCCAGCTGCGTAACCGCATGGCGATGCTGGTGGAAACGCACTCGTGGAAAGAGTACCCGGTGCGCGTGCGCATCACCCGCAACACCGTGGTGTCGGTGCTGAACCAGGTCGCAAAGCACGGCGCGGACTGGCAAAAAGCAGCCTATGCGGCCGACGCGCGCGCCGCAAAACTGGGCAACAAAAAGCTGGCGCTGAACTACCGCACCACCGACAAGACCGAGATGGTCAACTTCAACGGCTACGAATACACGCGCAAGCCATCGGAAATCTCGGGCGGCCTGATGACGCGCTACGACGAAACCAAGCCACAGGTGTGGCGCGTGCCGCTGCGCGACGAGGTCGTCGCCGATGTGGAAATTACCGCGCCGGGCGCCGGCTACATCGTGCCGGCGGCGCAAGCGGCCATCGTTGGCGAGAAGCTGCGCCAGCACGGCGTCGTGTTCCGCAAGCTGGACCAGGGCATTGCTCGCGCGAATGTCGAGACCTTCCGCGCCGACAAGGCCACGCTGGACGCCGCCTCGGTCGAAGGGCACCAGCGCCTGACGGTCACGGGCAAGTGGACGGCGGAGCCGCGCGCGGTGACGGCCGGTTCGCTGTTCGTGCCGATCGCGCAGCCAAAGGCGCGGCTGGTGGTGGCGATGTTCGAACCGCAGGCGCCCGATTCGCTGCTGGCCTGGGGCACGTTCAACACGGCCTTCGAGCGCAAGGAATACATGGAAGACTACGTGGCCGAAGACGTGGCGCGCGAGCAGATGGCGGCCGACCCGAAAGTGGCGGCCGAATTTGCCCAGCGCCTGGCATCGGACCCGGCGTTTGCCAAGGATTCGCAGGCGCGCCTGGCGTTCTTCGCCAAGCGGCATTCATCGTATGACGAGCGGTTGAATCTGTATCCGGTGCTGCGTACGGATACGGCGCTGTAACCTGGTCCCTGCGGACCGGCACGCCTTACGTGTCGGTCTGCAGGAGATTGCGTGAATTCGCGTTCGTGCGAAACACGATCGGCTGCTCGATCACGTGGGCGTTGTCCAGCCCGGCCGGGCGCTGGCTGGCAAAGCGGATCACCTTGTCGACTTCGCCGCGCTTGGGCGACTTGCTGCAGACGGGGTCGGTCGCTGCCGCGTCACCGGCGAGCATGAATGCCTGGCAGCGGCAGCCACCGAGATCGCGCCCTTTTTCGTCGCAGCTGCGGCATGGCTCCTGCATCCAGTCATTGCCACGGTACGCGTTGAACGCGGTGCTGGTGCGCCAGATGTCGGCCAGGCCCACGTCGCGCACGTTCGGCAAATTCAAGCCCGGCAGGTCGCGCGCATTGTGGCAGGGCAGCGCCACGCCGTCCGGCGCCACACCAAGAAACACCGCGCCCCAGCCATTCATGCAGGCCTTGGGGCGGTCCTCGAAGTAATCGGGCACCACGAACAGCAGCTTGCAGGCGTCGCCAATCCGTTCGCGGTATTGCGCCACCACGCGTTCGGCGTCGCGCACCTGCTCGAGCGTCGGCATCAGCTGGTTGCGGTTCTTCATGGCCCAGCCGTAGTACTGGGTGTTGGCCAGCTCCAGGTATTCGGCGCCCAGCGCCAGCGCCATCTCGATGATCTTGCCGACATGCGGCAGGTTATACCGATGCAGCACGCAATTCATCACCATCGGGTAATCGTATTGCTTGATTAGCTTGGCGACTTTGAGCTTGAGATCGAAGGTTTTGGTGCTGCTCAGGAAATCGTTGAGCTCACGGGTGGAATCCTGGAACGACAACTGGATATGATCCAGCCCGGCGTTCTTGAGCGCGGCGATACGGGTTTCATTCAGGCCGACACCCGACGTGATCAGGTTGCTGTAAAAGCCCAAGCGACGCGCTTCGGCGACCAGTTCTTCGAGGTCGTCGCGCATCAGCGGTTCGCCCCCCGAAAAGCCCAGCTGCACGGCGCCCAGCGCGCGCGCTTCGCGCATGACCCGCACCCATTCGCCCGTCGTCAATTCATTGCGCACCGCATCGTAATTGAGCGGGTTATAGCAAAACGCGCAGTGCAGCGGGCATTGGTAAGTCAATTCGGCCAGCAGCCAGAACGGCGGCGACACGGTGGGCGCGCTGCTCTTGGCAATAACGGTTGGCAGCATCATTCGATCCACTTGTGCTGATGGGCGTGGGCCAGCAGGCCCTCGATATCGGTGCGCAGGCCGGTAGCCTGGAATTTGGTTTCCAGGTCGTGCACGATCTGGTCGACCGTGGTCTTGCCGTTGCAGCATTTCAGGATTTCGCCGGCGCTGCCATTCAGTTTGACCATGCCTTCCGGGTACAGCAGCACGTAGGCCTGCTGGGCGTCTTCCCATTGCAGGCGAAAGCGCCGGTTCAGTGCCGGTGTGGCGGGGATAAGGGGATCGTTCATGTTGGATAGGCTTTTTCGATGGCGTCCAGCATGGCCCACAGGATGTCCAGTTTGAACTTGAGGATCTCGAGTGCACGCCCCTGCTGCGCCCGGGTCGTGAAATAGTCGAGCGTCACGGCCAGGCCATGGTCGACATCGCGCTGGGCCAGCGGAATGCGGCTGCGGAAATAATGCAGGCCGGCCGGTTCCACCCACGGATACTGGGTTGGCCAGCCGGCCAGGCGGTCCTTGTGGATCTGCGGCGCGAACATCTCGGTCAGCGATGAGCACACCGCTTCTTGCCACGGCGAGCGGCGCGCAAAATCGACATACGCGTCGCAGGCAAAGCGCACCGCCGGCACCACATGCTGGAGCGACCATAGTTCGGCGCGGGGAATGCCGGCGGCTTCGCCCAGCTGGGTCCAGGCTTCCATGCCACCCTGGGCATCGCCCTGGTAATCGTCGTAGCCGTCATGGTCCAGAATGCGGGCGATCCACAGGCGGCGCGTCGCGCGATCGTCGCAATTGGACAGGATCGCCGCATCCTTTTTCGGGATGATGAACTGGTAATAGAAGCGGTTGGCGATCCAGCCGCGCAGCTGTTTGGGCGAGCATTGCCCGGCATTCATGCGCAGGTTGAACGGATGATGGATATGGTAGCTCTTGCCCATCGCCCGCAACTGCTGTTCGAATTCGGCGCGCGACCAGGGCGCCAACTGGCCTTTGCTATCGGGGGAGGGCGTCATAAGGTAATGTCCATGCCGTCGAACGCGACCTCGATGCCGTGCGTGGCCAGTTCGGCACGCTCGGGCGAGTCTTCGCGCAGGATCGGATTGCTGTTGTTGATATGAATGAGGATCTTGCGGCGCGCCGGCATGCGCGCCAGCACCTCGATCATGCCGCCCGGTCCGGACTGCGGCAGATGGCCCATCATGTGGGCCGTTTTTTTCGACAGGCCGAGCGTGATCATTTCGTCGTCGCTCCAGCAGGTGCCATCGACCAGCAGCACATCGGCCTGGCGCATCGCCGCTTCCACCGCATCGGTCATCTGGCCGAGCCCTGGTGCGTAGAACACGCGCGCGCCGCTGGCGCTGTCGTGCAGCATCAGGCCGATATTGTCGCCCGGATGCGGGTCATTGCGGTGCGATGAATAAGGCGGCGCCTTGCTCGACAGCGGAACCGGCAGGAACGTCGTGTCGCGCAGTGGCGCAATCGGGAACGGCTGGCCATCGATCGCCAGCGTGTGCGGCTCGACGCCGCAATAATGGCCAAGCACGCGCGTCAAAGGCAGCGCTTGCGACAGGTCGGCCAGCACCTCGGCGGTCGCATACAGGGGCAGGGGCGTGCCGCGCTCGCGCAGCATCAGCAAGCCAGTCACGTGGTCGATCTGGGCGTCCATCAGCAGCACGGCCGCAATACCGGTGTCGCGCACGGCGCGGGCAGGTTGCAGGGCGGGTGTGGCGCGGATTTGCACCAGGATATCGGGGGATGCATTGACCAGGACCCAGTCGATGCCATCGTCGCTCACGGCGATCGAGGATTGGGTGCGGCTTACAGCCTGGATGGTGCCATTGCGGATGCCATCACAGTTCAGGCAATTACAATTCCACTGCGGAAAACCACCTCCCGCTGCCGAACCAAGAATGCGGATTTTCAACAGCGTATCCAACCTTTCACATGGTTATCGCTGATAACCGGAGTGGCAGGTACCGATGACAGAATCGTTCATCGGTACCTGCCGGAATTAAACATCAACGGTTCAGCACGTACATGGTGATTTCAAAACCCCAACGGAAATCAATTGCTTCAGGTGTTTCCCAGCGCATGGTAAGCCTCCTAGTGAATGCATGATGGTATGTTGCGAGTGATGGTCGTCGGCTACGCGACGACATCTGATTGTGACGCAATCTTGTCGATTCTGCACGACGGCGGGCGCTGCCGTGCGGGGGTATGTACGACGCAGGCAGCAAGCGCATCAGAATGGGTTGGCTGCATCACTGCTTCGCCTGAACACAGGGTTTGCCCGGGCTGGGTTATGATTTCGTCAGCTCTGTGATCACAACAACAACTTTGTGAGGTGAAGATGAAAGACGTTAAAGTAGATGTCCGGGTACGCGTTGACGTCGACGCAGCCAGTGTTGTATTGCTTCTGGCTTCTGCCGCCATGGCGCTTTTCGTCGTGAAACAGCAGAAGAAAGAAAAGCTACAGTAGCTGCATTCGCTGCGAACACCATGGGCCCCGCCAGCAAACGCTGTTGGAGCATGCCATTGCCGCCACGCACGACAATGAAGGACGCCGCTTCTACGGCGTTGCCGGCAACGACGTCAACAGCACGGTCGTCACTTTGCCATCTGCGCCATTGACCAGCTGATATACCCGGTCAAATTCGTTGTCCCCAATCTCGGTCCCTGGCGCACCGCCGAACAGCCGCACCAGTTCCGGCAGTGTATTGGAGTGCCCCACCACCAGCACCGGCCCTTGCAGCGCCTTGACCTTGGCGACCAGCGCCTCTGGCTTGCCTGCGTCGTATTGCTGCACGGGCAGGCTGAGTGACGCGGACAGTGGTTTCGCGGTCTCGAGCGTGCGGACGGTGGCGCTGCTGAAGATGGCCTGGATGCCGGCGCGGTGCAGCATGGTTGCGATATTCTGCGCCCGTTGCCGGCCTTGCGGCGTGAGCGACGGGTCGTTGCCGTCGGCGGCTTTTTCGCCGTGGCGCACGAGGTAGATCATGTCGGGTTCAGCCATGGCAGCGCAGGGCGCGAGCAGGGCAGCGGCCAGTGCCATTTGTCCCAACAGTTGCAAGGGTCGTGTCAGGGAAAATTGCATCGCAGTCTTTCAGCGTGGATGTGGTTAAAAACAGCGTAGCACGGGGCGGTCAGTTGTCGTGCGCGTTGGCGGCGCGATCGGCCGCGACACCCGTGGTGGCGAAGCGTTCGCGATACACTTTCGGCGCAATCCCCAGCTTTTTCAGGAACACCCGTCGCATCTGCGCCTCGTCGCTGAAGCACGCACGTGCCGCGACCGTCTTCAGCGGCAGCGCTACATCGGCCAGCAATTGGGTAGCGCGCTCGAAGCGGCAGGTTTCGATGAATTCCTGCGTGCTCATGCCCACCTCTTGCTGGAACACGCGGGCAATATGGCGCTCGCTCATCATCGCTTTCTGCGCCAGCTGGGCGACCGACAGGCGCTCGTGCAGATTCTCCAGAATCCAGGCCTGCAGCTCACGGATCGTCGGTTTCGCCGTGCGCTCGCTGAGCAGGTGGGCGCTGAACTGCGACTGGCCGCCCGGGCGCTTCAGATACACGACCATCTCGGTGGCCACGTCCAGCGCCAGTGCGCGCCCGAAGTCCTGTTCCACCAGCGCGAGGGCCAGGTCCATGCCCGCCGTGACGCCGGCCGAGGTCCAGACATTGCCGGAGCGGATGAAGATGGCGTCGGCATCGATGTCGATGGCCGGAAAATCGGCGTGCAGGCGATCGGCCACGCCCCAGTGCGTGGTGGCGCGTTTGCCGTCGAGCACGCCAGCGGCGGCCAGGAAGAAGGCGCCCGAGCACAGGGCGCTCAGGCGTTCGAGGCGCGGGGCGGCGTCGCGGATCCAGTCGATCAGGGCAGCGCCTTCGACCAGCGCAGCCTGGATATGGCGCGCACCGACCACCATCGCGGTGTGGGGCAGGGCCAGCGTGTTGACCACCTTCGTGGCCTCGAGCGACATCAGGGTGTCCGAGCGGATCGGCCCGGTCTTGAAGGACGCCACGCGCACATCGTAGCCGGCCGCCTTGCCTTGGCGCGCCAGGTGCAGGTTGGCGTACTCGAACACCGACATGGGGCCGATCGCTTCCATCGCCTTGAAGCCGGGGTAGACGACGATGTCGACGGTGATGGTGTCCAGAGGTGGCGCAGAAGGCATCGGCAGGGCGGTCAGTGGCGAAGATCCGGTCATTATTGCACCAAATCCTGCCATTTCTGCCCAGGCGGCGCCGGTGGCCAGGCCCGCGCCTGCAGAATGGCGGCATTCCATTTTTATTCAGCCAGAGACCATCACCATGAAAACCAAAGCAGCCATTGCCTGGCGCGCCGGCGCGCCATTGACCATCGAAGAAGTCGACCTGGAAGGCCCGCGCGAGGGCGAAGTACTGATTGAACTAAAAGCGACCGGCATCTGTCATACCGATTACTACACGCTGTCCGGCGCCGATCCGGAAGGCCTGTTCCCGGCAATCCTGGGTCATGAAGGCGCGGGCATCGTGGTCGACGTGGGCTCTGGCGTGACGACTTTAAAAAAGGATGACCACGTTATCCCGCTCTACACGCCGGAATGCCGCCAGTGCAAATTCTGCCTGTCGCAAAAGACCAATCTTTGCCAGGCGATCCGCAGTACGCAGGGCCGCGGCCTGATGCCGGACGCGACCAGCCGCTTTTCGCTCGATGGCAAGCCGCTGTTTCACTACATGGGCACGTCGACCTTCTCGAACTACATCGTGGTGCCGGAAATCGCGCTGGCGAAAATCCGTGAAGATGCCCCGTTCGACAAGGTCTGCTACATCGGTTGCGGCGTGACGACCGGCGTGGGCGCGGTGCTGTTTTCGGCCAAGGTCGAAGCGGGCGCCAACGTGGTCGTGTTCGGCCTGGGCGGCATCGGCCTGAACGTCATTCAGGCAGCAAAAATGGTGGGCGCCGACAAGATCATCGGTGTCGACATCAACCCGGCGCGCCAGGCCATGGCGCGCAAGTTCGGCATGACCCATTTCGTCAATCCAAAAGAAGTCGAGAATGTCGTCGACGCGATCGTGCAGATCACCGATGGCGGCGCCGACTACAGTTTCGAGTGCGTTGGCAACGTCAACACGATGCGCCAGGCGCTGGAATGCACGCACAAGGGCTGGGGCAAATCGTTCATCATCGGCGTGGCAGCCGCTGGCGAAGAAATCGCCACCCGCCCATTCCAGCTGGTGACGGGCCGCGAGTGGCGCGGTTCGGCCTTTGGGGGTGCGCGTGGCCGCACCGATGTGCCGAAGATCGTCGACTGGTATATGGAAGGCAAACTCAATATCGATGACCTGATCACGCACCGCCTCCCGCTCGAGCGCATCAATGAAGGGTTCGATCTGATGAAGAGCGGCGAATCGATCCGCTCGGTGGTGCTGTATTAATGGCGTCGGCCGGGCCGGCTCATGCCAGCGCGGCCACGACGAAGTCGACGAAGGTGCGCACCTTGGCCGACAAATGCTTGCGGCTCGGATAGAGCGCATGAATGCCCAGCTCGGCTGACTCCCAGCCGGGCAGCACCTGCACGAGCCGCCCGGCAGCCAGATCCTCGCCCACGATAAAGTGCGGCTGGAACACGATGCCGGCACCGGCCAGCGCCGCCAGGCGGATCATGTCGCCGTTGTCGGCCCGGATGGGGCCATTCACCGGCACGGTGAGATGTTCGCCTGCGGATTCCAGGCGCCAGTCGGTGCCACCCCCGCTCAATGAGTAGCTCAGGCACGTATGCCGGCTCAGGTCGTGCGGCGTCTGCGGCGTGCCGTGTGTGGCCAGGTAGCCGGGCGAGGCGCACACGATGCTGCGCGCGACGCCCAGCTTGCGCGCGATCAGATCCGACTGGGGTAGGGCACCGATCCGGATCGCCACATCGAAGCCTTCTTCGACCAGGTCGACCTTGCGGTCGGACAGCGCAATATCGAGCTGTACCTGCGGGTAGGCCTGGGTGTACGCACCGATGATGCTGCCCAGGCGATGCTGGGCGTAGGACAGCGGAATCGTCACGCGCAGCACGCCGCGCGGCAGCGTCGTCATCTGGCCAGCAATCTGCTCGGCCTCGTTCACATCCCCCAGGATCTGCACGCTGCGCTCGTGGAAGGCGCGGCCGGTTTCTGTCAGGCTCAGGCGCCGGGTGGTGCGGTTCAATAGCCGCGTGCCCAGATGTTCCTCGAGCTTTTGTACTTGCTTGGACACCATGGCGCGTGACACGTCCAGCTTGGTCGCCGCAGCGGCGAAGCTGCCACTGTCGACCACGGCAACATAGGTTTTCATCGAGCCTAGCAAATCCATTGGGCGGGATTGTCAATCAAAAGGAAACAGTCTAACCACGTTCCCCTGCTTTATCAACGACAGGGACGTAGGTACCATGCACGCATCACTTAACGAGGTGCACCATGAATTTGCCCACGATCTTTGTCTCACACGGCTCGCCGATGCTTGCGCTGCAGGACAGCCCGGCACGCCGCTTCCTGCAGGGCCTGGGCCAGACATTGCCACGGCCGAACGCAATTGCGGTTGTGTCGGCGCATTGGGAAACCGCTGGCGGCCCGGCCGTCTCGCTGGCCACCCAGCCGGAAACGATCCACGACTTTGGCGGCTTCCCGCAAGCGCTGTTCGACATGCGCTATCCGGCGCCGGGGGCACCTGCCGCTGCTGAACGCGCCGCAGCGCTGTTCGAGGCGGCCGGCATCCCCGTCGGGCGCAGCGCGACACGGGGCCTGGACCATGGCGCGTGGGTTCCGCTCAGCCTGATGTATCCGGCAGCCGATGTGCCCGTGATGCAGATCTCGATCGTCCATGGCGCCGATCCCGCGCGCCATGAGCAACTGGGCCTGGCGTTGCAGGCCTTGCGCCAGGAGGGCGTGCTGGTCATCGGTTCGGGATCGTTGACGCACAACCTGTATGAAATCCGCGGACACAGCGCCGATGCGCCGCCGCCAGCCTGGGTCAGCGACTTCGGCGCCTGGATGCGCGAGCGGCTGATGGCGAATGACCGCGCCGCCCTGCTGGACTACCGCCAGCTGGCGCCGATGGCTGCAAAAAATCATCCGACCGAAGAACATCTGCTGCCGCTGTTCGTGGCGATGGGCGCGGCCGGGCTGGACGCCAGGGCGTCCGTGCTGCACACGAGTGTCGAACATGGCGTACTGGCCATGGATGCCTACGCGTTCAATTAATCATTTACCTTGTTTTCATTTACGAAAGAACGATCATGCACACCACGACCACACAACTGAATACCAACAACAACGACGCCGGCAAACTGATGCTGCGCGTCGCCCTGGCCGCGATGCTGCTGTTCCACGGCGTTGCCAAACTGAGCGGCGGCATCGGCTTCGTGGCCGACATGCTGGCCAAAGCCGGCTTGCCTGCCGTGTTTGGCTACGGCGTATACATCGGCGAAGTCGTCGCACCGCTGCTCATTTTGTTTGGCCTGTTCACGCGTCCTGCCGCGCTGATCGTGGCCATCAACATGATCGTCGCCGTGCTGCTGGCGCACACGAGCCAGTTCTTCACGCTCAACGAGACTGGCGGCTGGGCACTGGAATTGCAGGGGATGTTCTTCTTTGCTGCAGTGGCAGTCGCGCTGCTGGGTGCGGGGCGTTACAGCATCGGTGGTGTCAATGGGCGCCTGAACTGAATCAAGCTGCTTCCAAAGCCGGGGTCAGGTCTGACATTTGGACACGAGCTCGGCTTTAGTCGAAACAAAGCTGGGGTCAGGTCTGACATTTGGACACGAGCTCGGCCTTCGTCGATGTCGTCCCTGGCCTTCTTGGATGCTGAGCAATCTCAGCGCCGGCCATCCCGCATCCGGTAGCGTGGCCGAATGACACGACCACTCAGACTCGACTTTCCCGGCGCGCTGTACCACGTGACGTCGCGCGGTAACCGGCGTAACACGATCTATCGCGATGAAGCCGATCGCCGGATTTGGTTGGAGGTTCTTGCGAAGGTGTGTGAACGCCACCACTGCGTCATCCATAGCTTTTGCCAGATGACCAATCACTACCATCTGCTGATCGAAACGGTCGAAGCAAATCTTGCGCAATGCATGCGTCAGCTTAACGGCGTGTATTCGCAGCATGTCAATCGACGACATGATCTCGTCGGGCACTTGTTTCAAGGGCGCTACAAAGCGATCCTGGTGCAGAAGGAAAGTTATCTTCTGGAAGTGTCTCGATACATCGTGTTGAATCCACTGCGTGCACATGTTGTCGACGCGCTGGATCAATGGCGATGGAGCAGTCATCGCTATTTTATCGGGGATGAAACGCCGCCTGAATGGCTGGCGCGCGACCGGCTCCTGGAGCGCTTTGGTGACACACGCACCAGCGCCATTGAGGCATATCAGGCGTTTGTACTGGCGGGTGTCGGACAAGCAAATCCGCTGGACGCCACCCGCCATCAAATCCTTCTAGGGGATGAAGTTTTCGTATCGGCGCACCAGCAGATGCAGCGATCAGAAGCGCTCATGGAAACCAAGCGGGCGACGCGGCGCGCAGTAGCGCTTCCCCTGGCTGACTACCAGGCCAGGTATTCTGCCAGGGATGAGGCGATGGCGCGCGCCTACCGATCGACTGCCTATACCATGCCGCAGATTGCGATCGCCTTTGGCGTCTCGACCAAAACAGTCAGCCGGGCGGTTGCTGCTTTCGAGAAAGCGAAACCGCATGCTTAGTGCTGAGGCCGTGTCCAAATGTCAGACCTGACCCCGGCTTTGACCTGACCCCGGCTTTGACAATCACAGCTGCGTCAACGAAATCGTCCCCGCCACCGGCGTCGAACACGGCTCTTCATCAAACGCGATATCCCCCAGCGGATTGGCCACGCCATCCGTTTTCAAATCCGCGAAGCCGAACAGGTTACGGTCCATCAGATGCGACGGCACCACGGTCGACAGTGACGAGAAAATGCTCTCCACGCGCCCCGGATGTTTTTTCTCCCACTCGCGCAGCATGTTCTTGATCTGCTTGCGCTGCAGGTTCTCTTGCGAGCCACACAGGTCGCACGGGATGATCGGGAAGCCTTTGACCTCAGCATAACGCTCGGTATCAGCCTCTTTCACATACGCCATCGGGCGGATCACCATGTGCTTGCCATCGTCCGACACCAGCTTGGCCGGCATGCCTTTTAGTTTCCCGCCGAAGAACATGTTCAGGAAGAAGGTTTCGAGGATGTCGTCGCGGTGGTGGCCCAGCGCGATCTTGTTGCAGCCCAGCTCATCGGCAACGCGGTACAGGATGCCACGGCGCAGGCGCGAGCACAGCGAGCAGGTGGTCTTGCCTTCCGGGATCAGGCGCTTGACGATGCTGTAGGTGTCCTGGTTTTCGATGTGGTAGTCCACGCCGAGCTTGTCCAGGTAGGCCGGCAGGATGTCGGCCGGGAAGTTCGGCTGCTTCTGGTCGAGGTTGACTGCGACGATGTCGAAGTGGATCGGTGCGCGCTCGCGCAGCGTCAGGAGGATGTCCAGCAGTGCGTAACTGTCCTTGCCGCCCGACAGGCACACCATCACCTTGTCGCCGTCTTCGATCATGTTGAAGTCGCCGATGGCCTGGCCGACCTGGCGGCACAGGCGCTTGTGCAGCTTGTGGTTTTCGTGGGCGATCTTTTCCTGCTTCTTGGCGTCGATCACGGGGGCGGCCTCGCCCAGCGGGAAGTCCGCCTCGGTCAGGCGCTCGATAACGGTTTCGTTCATGCTTCGTCCTTGATACGGAATACTTCGACACCGACGCCTTCGCAATCGGCATACACGTCGGGTTTCATCGTCGACACGCCCGCCGCGCGCACGCGCGGATGGGCCAGCATGGCCTCGACCATGTCGTCGCACAGGGTTTCTTGCAGGTGGATATGGCCCTTGGAAATGCGCTGGGCCACCGTCTCGCGCATGAAGTCGTAGTCGACGACTTCAGCCAATTGGTCGGCCTTGGGCGTCGACATCTCGAGCGGAATGTACAGCTCAACATTGATCAGCACACGTTGCTCGCCCTTCTTTTCGAAATCGTGCACGCCGATATTGATCATCACTTCGTAATTGCGCAGGAACAGCCGGCGACAATTGCGCAAGCTCGGGTGGGACAGGGCGGACAACATGGTTAAGCCTTTTGGATAGATGATTCGGTGCTGCGGTTGTTGGGGTCGTCGCTGCGTGGTTCGGTCAGGAACATGACGTCGCGCGTCGATGGCGTCAGGTGCTGGCCGCCATCGACCAGCAGGGTCGTGCCGGTTAACGCGCGGGCGCCGGCGGCATACACGACCGCGTCGGCAATGTCTTGCGGCGTCGAGGAGCGCCCCAGCGGCGTGGCGCGGTGCGCCTGCGTGAAACCTTCTTCGCTCTGCTCGCCCGAGACCAGCGTGATGCCGGGCGCCACGCCCACCACGCGCACGGTCGGCGCCAGCGCCTGCGCCAGCATCGTGGTGGCCGCGTGCAGCGCAGCCTTCGACAAGGTGTATGACAGAAAATCCGGGTTGAGATTGTACAGTTTCTGGTCGAGCAGGTTGATGACCACGGCTTGCTCGCCCTGCGGCGTGGCCGCATGCAGCGCCTGCGCCAGCAGCACTGGCGCTGTGACATTCGCGGCCATATGCGCGTTCAACAGCGCCGGCGAAAAGTCGGTGGCGCTGTCGTATTCGAACAACGACGCGTTGTTCACGATGCACGTCAATGTGCCGAGCGCATCGATGGCGCGACCCGTCAGCAGTCGAACGGCCGCATCGTCGGCCAGGTCGCACTGTAGCAGCATGGCGCGCCGGCCCAGCGCCAGGATGGCGTCGCGCGTGGCGATCGCATCCTGTTCGGAATGGCGGTAGTGCAGCGCGAGATCCCAGCCGGCCCGGGCCAGGCCCAGCGCAATGGCGCGTCCGAGGCGGCGCCCGGCGCCGGTCACCAGCGCAACCCGGGGCAGGGCGGTTGGAACTGTGTCGGTCATCATGGGTGATCAAGCCTGAACGTCAGGCAGTAAATTGTTGATAAAAGCGAATCTGGCTACAATGCCGGCATGTCCCTGCCCACCCCCGACCACGACGCCCTGGCTGCGTCTCACGCCCTGCAACAGCGCATCGCTGACGAGATCGAACAATCCGGTGGGCAGATCGCGTTTTCGCGGTTCATGGAACTGGCGCTGTACGCGCCGCGCCTCGGGTATTACAGCGGCGGCGCCGCCAAGCTCGGCGCCGAGGGCGATTTCATCACCGCGCCCGAGATGACGCCGCTGTTCGGGGCAACGGTGGCGCGCGTGGCAGCCGCTATTATCGCCCAAAGCGCGCCCGACATCATCGAGTTCGGCGCTGGCACCGGCCGCCTGGCGCGCGACGTGCTCGCTGCGCTGGCGCGCCAGGGCGTCGTCGTCAACTCGTACACGATCATCGAATTGTCCGGCGAGCTGCGCGCGCGCCAGCAGGCCAACCTGGCCGATCTGCCGCAAGTACGCTGGCAGGACGCCATGCCAGAGCACTTCAGCGGTGTGGTGCTGGCCAATGAAGTGCTGGATGCAATGCCGGTCGAGCTGGTGATCCGCACTAGCGCTGGCTGGCGCCGCCAGATGGTCACGATCGAGGACGGTGCATTCGCGTTTGTCCAGGCGCCGCTTGATGCCGCGCTACACGAGCAACTGGTGCGCCAGGTGCTAGACCACGAACAGATGATCGAAGGCTATGTCACCGAGCTGCACCCGGTCGGCGCCGGCTTCATGGGCTCGCTGGCGGCGATGTTCGCGGGCGGCCGTGGCGCGGCAATCCTGTTCGACTATGGCTTTCCAGCCCACGAGTACTACCTCGACCAGCGCATCGGCGGCACCCTGATGTGCCACTACCGCCACCACGCGCATCCCGATCCGTTCTATCTGCCGGGCCTGCAGGACATCACCGCCCACGTCGATTTCACGGCGATGGCGCTGGCGGCCCAGGATGCCGGCCTGCCGGTGTTGGCCTACATGAGCCAGGCCGCGTTCCTGATCGGTGCCGGGATTGGTGAACTGTTGCTTGAAAACAACCCTGAGGATGCGCTGCGCTTCCTGCCGCAGTCGCGCGCTGTGCAAAAGCTCGTCTCACCAGCGGAAATGGGCGAATTATTCAAGGTGCTGGTGGTCGGGCAGGCTGTAACATTGCCCGATGCACTCGTCCAGGCTGACCGCAGTCATCGCCTGTGATAATTGTGATATCTTGCACAACGGACACAATTGCGTCTAAGCTGTACGACATTCCAGCGCCATGGTCCGGCCATCCGCCTCGGCCGAGGACGTAGCATCAATGGCAGGCATCAGCGGGCAGATTTGACACACCATGGCCAAGATTCACACACACTATGACAACCTGAAGGTGTCGCGTCACGCGCCCCAGGAAGTCATTCGTGCTTCGTACAAGGCGCTGAGCCAGAAATACCATCCCGACAAGAACCCGGGCGACGAAAAGGCCGCCCGCATCATGGCGGTCGTCAATTCCGCCTACAACGTCCTGGCCGATCCGGTGCGCCGCAAGGAGCACGATGAGTGGATCGCGTCCGAAGAATGGGAAGTCGAGTGGCTGGAAAGCTCGAACGCCAAGGATGGCCAGCTGCGCAAGGGCGGTGACGCGGGCGACGCCTCATCACCCCACAAGCCGCGCCGCGCGCGCCTGATGCGCGATCCGCGCTGGTGGCTGGGCCTGGTTGCCTGTTTCGTGGCCGGCGCCGCCACTGCCGTCCTGCTCTTCCAGCAACCGGGCATGATGCCCGACGCGCTGGCCTGGGGCGGTGTGCAAAAGCCCGTGAGCGTGCTGGCCAGCACGCCGCCGGCCGCAGCGACGCCTGCACCTGCACCTGCACCTGCACCTGCAGCCGCCGAGCCCGCGCCCGCGCCGGACTCCTGGGCCGGCCGCGGTACGCCTGCGATTCGCACGCTCGGCATCGCCCAGCTGGTAGTGCCCGACCGGGTGCCCGATTGCAGCACCGACCTGCAAACCCTGACGGCGCCAGGCGGCGAGCCGTGGCCGGCCGAGTCGGCCTATCTGCCGGGCTACCCGGTGGGCAATGAGGGCACAGGGATGCAGGTGACGATCGACAATAGCGCGAACGCATCGCCGGTGTTCGTCAAGCTGTACGACCTGGAGCGCCGCGCGAACGTGCGCCACGCCTTCGTGCAGCCGCGTGCCACCTTCACGCTCGACAGACTGACGCCCGGCAAGTACGAGGTGCATTACCAGAACGTCGTCGTCGGCGCCGGCAAGGGTGAGTGCGACAGCCGCCAGCCCGCTCCGTAAGTTGTCGTTTTTTATGCGCCGTGCCTGCTTGCGGCACTGCGCATCATGCCAATTTCATTTAATTCGTTCTGCGCCGTAATATACTGGGTCGATACTGCGCGCCCATGCAGCCGCCCCACGCCCAACGCAGGCCAATACGGACCACAATGAACGAACTGGAAGGCCTGACGGCCCTGATCATCGAGCCCCACGCAGGGATGCGCGCCAGCATCCACAGCATGCTCACGCTGTGCGGCCTGACCCGGATCGAGCACGCCAGCACGTCCAACCAGGCGATCAAGCACCTGGGCCTGCGCCAGTTCGACCTCATCCTGTGCGAATACGACCTCGAAGGCGGCCAGGATGGCCAGCAGTTACTCGAAGACCTGCGCCACCACAAGCTGATGCGCCTGGCCACGATGTTCTTCATGGTCACCGCAGAAGGCAATCACAGCAAGGTGGTTAGCGCGGCCGAGCTGGCGCCGACCGACTATGTCCTCAAGCCGTTCACCGCCGACCGCCTGCTCGAGCGCATCGCGCGCGCGCTCGACAAGCGCAATGCCTTCCTGCCCGTGTACACGCTGATGGAGGCGGGCGACCAGGTGGAGGCGCTTGCTGCCTGCATCGAGGGCCAGCGCCTGCACACGCGCTATGCCATCGACTTCTTGCGCCTGCGCGCCGAGCTGCACATGTTTCTGGGGCAGGCCGAGCTGGCCGAGCCGATTTATCGGCACCTGGTCGAGATCAAGGCGATTGCCTGGGCCCGGCTGGGGCTTGCCAAGACGCTGTTCGTGCGCAAGCGCCTGGCCGAAGCCAAAGACATTCTCGAAGAGCTGGTCGACACCAACCGCAATTTTGTCGACGCCTTCGACTGGCTGGCGCGCACCCACGCCGCGGCTGGCGAGCTCGACAAAGCGCAGGCCGTGCTGGCCGACGCGGTGGCCGTCTCGCCCCACGCGGTGCGGCGCCTGCGCACGCTGGCCGACATTGCCTTCGATGCGGGCGACATCGACACCGCTGAAAAGTCGCTGCGCCAGGTAGTGGGCAAGGCCAAGTATTCCGAGTTTCGCGATCCCGAAGACCACGTCAAGCTGGTGCGCACGCTGGTGGGCAAGGGCGATCCGGTGGGCGCGGCGGCCGTCGTGCGCGATCTCGACCGCACGATGGGCGGGCGCGCCACGACGGCGCTGTGCAGCGCGGTGGCCTCGGCCCTGGTGCACGAGTACACCGGCAACGACGTGCGCCTGGGCGAAGCATTGACCACGGCGGTGGCGGCCTGCCAGGATGCGCCGGGCGTGTCGGTCGACATCAAGCTCGAGCTCGCGCGCACGTGCCTTGACCACGACATGGAAGAGGGCGCCTGCTCGGTCGTGCGCGACGTGATGCGCAATGCCGGCGACGAGGCCGTGATGGCGCGCGCGGTGGGCGTCATGGAAAGCGCAGGCAAGGGCGAGCTGGCCCGCTCGATGGTCAAGGAAAGCCGCCAGCACGTGGTCGACCTGGTCGCCAGCGGCGCCGCGCGCGCCAAGAGCGGCGATTACCGGGGCGCGGTCACGCTGATGTTAGAAGCGGCGCACAAGCTCCCGAACAACCCGTCGGTGGCGTTCAATGCCGCGCTGGCGGTGCTGCGCTGCCTGGAAGCAGGCGGCTGGGATGAGCGGCTCGGTGGCCAGGTTCCGACCCTGATCGGCAATGTGCGCAAGCTCGACCCGCTCAATCCCAAGCTGCCGGCGCTGGCCGCGCTGTTCCAGCAAGTGCTCAAACAGCACGACCAGGGCGTGCGCCAGGGGCTGCGCATGCCGCCGCCCAAAGCAGGCTGACGATGGCCGACCTTCCTCACGGCGCCCAGAGCCACCCTACGTCGGGCCGGGTGCGCGATGCGCTGATGCGCAAGCTGAGCGGCACCGAGCGCATGTTCAGTCTTGGCGGCACCATGACGCGCGTGATTGGCATGGGCTACAGCGTCGACGAAGGCTCGGCTGACCTCGCGTATTACGTGATGGCGGATGTGGCGCTGACCCAGCGCATCCTGCGCCTGTCGAACACGGTGGCGTATCGCACGCAGCTGGGCGCGCCTGTGACGACGATCTCGCGCGCCATTTCCCTGCTCGGCTTTGACAATGTGCGTAACGCCGCCCTGGCGATGCTCCTGGTCGACGCGCTCGACGTGGCCGAGCACGGCGTGCGGGTCGAACTCCAGGCGGCGCTGTGTGCCAGCCTGGTGGGCCAGGAAATGGCACACCGCAGCCCCCATCCGGGCGCCGAAGAAGCAGGGATCTGCGCGCTGTTCAAGAACCTGGGACCGATGCTGCTGGCCAGCCACGAGCCAGAGCGCTACCGCGAGATCGCCGCCCTGGTCGCCACCGGCAAGCACACCCACGCGCAAGCTTCGCGCCTGATCCTGGGCTGCACCTTCGAGACCTTGTCCGAGGCCGTGCTGCGCGAATGGCAATTGCCCGAGCTGATCATCGAAGCGCAGGCCTCGCCCGCACCCGGCACACTCGCGGTCGCGCCAGAGCGCGCCGAGTGGATGCGCCAGGTGGCCGCGTTCAGCCAGGACGTGGCGCGCCTGATGGGCCATCACCACGATCCGGCCAATGCGCCCGACGCCGGGGCGCTGCTGGCGCGCTACGGCGTGGCGCTCGGGCTCGACATGCCCGGGCTGGCAGCGCTGTTCGACACCGTCCAGCAAAGCATGAACGGCATGCTGCAGAGCATGAACATGGAGCGCGCCCCCAAGACCGACCCGAAGGCCGGCAGCAGCCTGCCGAACGTGCTGGCGCTCGCAATGCTGGACGCGGGTGAAGCCGATGAAGGCGAGTACTACCCCAGTGGCAAGCCGAAGAATGCGCGCGACCTGTTGCTGGCCGGTGTGCAGGATGTCTCGGTGCTGGGAGGCTCTGCCACGAGCGCCAATGACGTCATCATGGCGGTGCTCGAAACGCTGTACGGCGCGCTGGGCTTTCGCTTCGCCACCATCTGCCTGCGCGACGGCCGGACCGGCACCTTCCGGGCGCGCGCCTCGCTGGGGGAGAACAAGGCCGAGCTGCAGGCCGGCTTCACGTTCCCGTGCGCATTCACACGCGACCTGTTCCACCTGGCGCTGGAAAACAATGCCGACATGATGATCCCGGACGCTTTCAGCCCCAAGATCCGCGATCTGCTGCCGGCCTGGTACAAGACGCTGCTACCCGACGCCGAGAGTTTCATCGTGCTGCCGCTGGTGGTAGGCAAGGCGCAGCTGGGGCTGTTCTACGCCGACCGCATCTTCACGGCGCCCGAAGGCGTGCCGCCGGACGAGACGGCGCTGATCAAGGCGCTCAAGGCGCAGGTGCTGGCCGCACTGGCGCCGGCTTGACGAACAAACCAAGTTTTTTTCACGCCGCGCAAAATGACCCTTGCGGCTTTAGAGTCGGACCGTTACAATCACGCCCCGAAGCAACGCTGTCAGGCGAAGTGGAAAAACCTTCTACCCAAACCTGATTGACAGTACGTTGAGCTTGCTTCATACTCTGCGGTTCTTCGCGGTGGGGTGGCCGAGTGGTTAAAGGCAGCAGACTGTAAATCTGCCCTCTCTGAGTACGCTGGTTCGAATCCAGCCCCCACCACCAAAAGAAGATCGTGAAGTCGAATTGAAGTTGTACCTCGCGGGTGTAGCTCAATGGTAGAGCAGAAGCCTTCCAAGCTTACGACGAGGGTTCGATTCCCTTCACCCGCTCCAGTGTTTTGCGGTGTGCAAGTTGAACATCGCACCAAATCAGCCCTTGTAGCTCAGTGGTAGAGCACTCCCTTGGTAAGGGAGAGGCCACGTGTTCAATCCACGTCAAGGGCACCAGAATTTTGTACGGCAGTCGCGTTGCACTCGTCCGTCAGGTGTGCCTGGTAATTCTCAAAAATATCGTTAGATCTTAGGAGTCTGAAATGGCAAAAGGTAAATTCGAACGGACCAAGCCGCACGTAAACGTCGGCACCATCGGTCACGTTGACCACGGCAAAACCACGCTGACGGCTGCAATCGCGACCGTCCTGTCGAAGAAATTCGGCGGCGAAGCCAAGGCCTACGACCAGATCGACGCGGCACCAGAAGAAAAAGCACGCGGCATCACCATCAACACCGCGCACGTCGAGTACGAGACCGAAAACCGTCACTATGCTCACGTTGACTGCCCAGGCCACGCCGACTACATCAAGAACATGATTACCGGTGCTGCGCAGATGGACGGCGCGATCCTGGTGTGCTCGGCTGCTGACGGCCCAATGCCACAGACCCGCGAGCACATCCTGCTGGCCCGTCAAGTTGGCGTTCCATACATCATCGTGTTCCTGAACAAGTGCGACCTGGTCGACGACGCAGAACTGCTGGAACTGGTCGAAATGGAAGTGCGTGAGCTTCTGTCGAAGTACGAGTTCCCAGGCGACGACGTCCCAATCATCAAGGGTTCGGCACGTATGGCTCTCGAAGGCAAGCCGGGCGAAATGGGTGAAGAATGCATCACCCGTCTGGCCGAAGCCCTCGACACCTACATCCCAACGCCAGAGCGCGCTGTTGACGGTGCGTTCCTGATGCCAGTGGAAGATGTGTTCTCGATCTCGGGTCGCGGTACCGTTGTGACCGGTCGTGTCGAGCGCGGCGTTGTCAAAGTCGGCGAAGAAATCGAAATCGTCGGCATCATCGACACCGTCAAGACCACTTGCACCGGCGTGGAAATGTTCCGCAAGCTGCTGGACCAGGGTCAAGCTGGCGACAACGTCGGCCTGCTGCTGCGCGGTACCAAGCGTGAAGATGTCCAGCGTGGTCAGGTTCTGGCAAAGCCAGGTTCGATCAAGCCGCACAACCACTTCACCGGCGAGATCTACGTTCTGTCGAAAGATGAAGGCGGCCGTCACACCCCGTTCTTCAACAACTATCGTCCACAGTTCTACTTCCGTACGACTGACGTGACCGGTTCGATCGAGCTGCCAGCAGACAAAGAAATGGTCATGCCAGGCGATAACGTGTCGATCACCGTCAAGCTGATCAACCCGATCGCGATGGAAGAAGGTCTGCGTTTCGCAATCCGTGAAGGCGGCCGTACTGTCGGCGCCGGCGTGGTCGCAAAGATTCTGCCTAACTAAGCAGAGCAGAGGGAAGCGGAAGTCATTTCCGTTTCCCTCGAACAGCATTGTCAGTGAGCGCGCGCTTGCTGTATAATGTTGGATTCAGCTGGAAGTTTTCGTAGGGGTGTAGCTCAATTGGCAGAGCGTCGGTCTCCAAAACCGAAGGTCGCGGGTTCGATTCCCTCCGCCCCTGCCACCGAATTCTGGTGCCAGGCACCGAAAGTAAAGAAGAATGTCTAATCAATCCGTGCAAACTGTCAGCACCTCGAATGACAAGTTCAAGGTCGCGCTGGCGGTGGTTGCAGCGATTGCAGGCGTCGTCGGGTTCTTTTACCTGACAGGCCAGAACAAACCAGCCTTGGTCGCCGCAGGCGCCCTTTTGGCTGGTTTAGTTTTTGCTGTCCTGCTTTTGTGGACTTCCACCACTGGCCGTGATTTCCTGAGCTTTGCCAAGGAATCGGTGCGCGAGACCAAGAAGGTCGTTTGGCCGACCCGCCGCGAAGCCTTGCAGATCACGGGCATCGTGTTTGCCTTTGTGGTTGTGATGGCGATTTTCCTGTGGGGCACCGACAAGATTCTCGAGCTCCTGTTGTACGACTTTGTCCTGGGTTGGAAATAAACATGAGCGAAAACGTACAAGAAGATACCGCGCCGGAAGAGATTCCGGCGGCCGGCGTCCCGGCGACCGGCGCTCCGGCGGCCGGCGCTCCGGAAGAAGGCGTTCCAGAGCAGGAAGCAGCACCAGAAGCAGCTGCACCCGTGAGTGTCCCGGTCAGCAACAAGCGCTGGTACGTCGTTCACGTCTACTCGGGTATGGAAAAGAGCGTGATGCGCGCCCTGACCGAGCGGATCGAACGCGGCGGCATGCAAGAACAGTTTGGCCAGATCCTGGTGCCAACCGAGGAAGTTGTCGAGATGCGCAACGGCACCAAGGCCGTTACCGAGCGCCGCTTCTTCCCGGGTTACGTGCTGGTCGAGATGGAAATGACCGACGAAACCTGGCACCTGGTGAAAAACACCAGCAAGGTTACCGGTTTCATCGGCGGCAAGTCGAACAAGCCGACCCCAATCCCGGCGCGCGAGATCGACAAGATCATGCAGCAGGTCCAGGAAGGTGTCGAGAAGCCTCGGCCAAAGACGCTGTACGAAGTGGGCGAACAGGTCCGGATCAAGGAAGGCCCGTTCACCGATTTCAACGGCAACGTCGAAGAAGTCAATTACGAAAAGTCGAAGGTGCGAGTTTCTGTTACCATCTTCGGCCGCGCGACTCCGGTGGAACTGGAGTTCGGGCAAGTCGAGAAAGTCTAAACGTCATAATCGGAACGTCGCAGCAGGTAGGCGGAATCCGGTAAGAGGAGCCCCGCCGGAGACGAGTAGTCGCGGTGGGGCGCTACTACTCAAGTCAAAGATAGGAGCCTTTCATGGCAAAGAAAATCATTGGCTTTATCAAGCTGCAAGTTCCAGCTGGTAAAGCAAACCCATCCCCACCGATCGGTCCAGCACTGGGTCAGCGCGGTCTGAACATCATGGAATTCTGCAAGGCGTTCAACGCCCAGACCCAGGGTGTCGAGCCAGGCATGCCAATCCCGGTCGTGATCACCGCGTTCGCCGACAAGTCGTTCACCTTCGTGATGAAGACCCCACCGGCAACGTACCTGATCAAGAAAGCCGCTGGCATCACCAAGGGTTCGGCCAAGCCGCATACCGACAAGGTTGCATCGCTGACCCGCGCTCAAGCTGAAGAAATCGCAAAAACCAAACAGCCGGACCTGACCGCCGCCGACATGGACGCAGCAGTGCGTATCATCGCTGGCTCGGCACGTTCGATGGGCATCACGGTGGAGGGTCTGTAATGGCTAAGCTGTCCAAACGCGTCAAAGCTATCAAAGCTAAAGTAGACCGCAATAAAGTCTACGCCTTCGACAACGGTCTGTCGCTGGTCAAAGAATTCGCCACTGCCAAGTTCAACGAGTCGATCGACGTCTCGGTGCAACTGGGTGTGGATCCGAAGAAGTCGGACCAAGTGGTTCGCGGTTCGGTCGTGCTGCCAGCAGGCACCGGCAAGACCGTGCGCGTTGCTGTGTTCGCAACGGGCGAGAAGGCTGAAGCTGCACGTGCAGCCGGCGCCGACATCGTCGGTATGGAAGACCTGGCCGAGCGCGTCAAAGCCGGTGACATGCCTTTCGATATCGTCATCGCGTCGCCAGACACCATGCGTATCGTCGGTACCCTGGGTCAGATCCTGGGCCCACGTGGCCTGATGCCTAACCCGAAAGTTGGCACCGTGACCCCAGACGTCGCAACCGCCGTCAAGAACGCCAAAGCCGGTCAGGTCCAGTACCGTACCGACAAGGCAGGTATCGTTCACGCAACGATCGGCCGTGCATCGTTCACCGACGAAGATCTGAAGAGCAACCTGGTTGCCCTGATCGACGCGCTGAACAAAGCCAAGCCAACCACGTCGAAAGGTGTGTACCTGCGCAAGGTCGCCCTGTCGTCGACGATGGGTGCTGGCGTGCGCATCGATCACGCTTCGATCGCTGCTGCTTAATTAGCAAATTCAAGTCCTCGCACCATTGGTGCGGGGCGATTCTTTGGGCTGTCGCAGTAACTGATCGCTGCGGCAGACAATCAAAGACCGTTGGGCCAAGTGCAGAGGTTGGGCATGCGGTTAAAAGACAACCCAACGCAGATGGTGTACCCGAACAAGTTTTGTAGTCCAGCTGCGTGAATTCATCCGCTCAGTTTAAGGCTTCTTAACTTCGGACGCCGTGTGTTCGAACCGATGTGAACATCTCGTTCTCATCATTTAAGGAGATTGACCGTGGGTCTTAATCTGAATGACAAAAAGGCCGTCGTCGAAGAAGTTTCCGCAAAAGTAGCATCTGCGCAAACCATCGTCGTCGCCGAGTACCGTGGCATCCAGGTTAGTCACTTGACCAAGCTCCGTGCATCCGCACGTGCCCAGGGCGTGTACCTGCGTGTTCTGAAGAACACGCTGGCTCGTCGCTCTGTTGAAGGCACGCAGTTTGCCTCGCTGGCTGATTCCATGACCGGTCCGCTGATCTATTCGATCTCGGACGATGCCGTTGCAGCAGCTAAAGTCATCAATGACTTCGCTAAAACCAACGACAAGCTGGTCATCAAAGCCGGTAACTACGCAGGTAAGCAGCTCGACGTAGCTGGCGTTACCTCGTTGGCAAGCATCCCATCCCGTGAAGTTCTCATCTCGCAGCTGTTGGGCGTCATGTTGGCTCCGGTGTCGGGCTTTGCACGTGGTCTGGCTGCCCTGGCAGCCAAAAAAGGCGAAGGTTCTTCCGAAGCAGCTCCGGCCGCAGAAGAAGCTCCTGCAGAAGCGTAAGCTTCCCTTTTTTTCAAGTACCAACCTGAACTACATACAAATCAAAACTGGAGTTTCAAATGGCAATTAGCAAAGACGATATCCTGAACGCAGTGAGCGAAATGTCCGTCATGGACCTGAACGAACTGGTCAAGGCATTCGAAGAGAAGTTCGGCGTGTCGGCAGCTGCAATGGCAGCTCCTGCAGCCGGTGGTGGCGCTGGCGCCGCTGCTGCTGAAGAGCAGACCGAGTTCAACGTTGTTCTGACCGAAATCGGCGCGAACAAAGTCGGCGTCATCAAGGCAGTCCGTGAAATCACCGGTCTGGGCCTGAAAGAAGCCAAAGACGTCGTCGACGGCGCTCCTAAGACGGTTAAAGAAGCCCTGCCAAAAGCAGAAGCTGAAGCCGCCAAGAAGAAGCTGGAAGATGCAGGCGCCAAGGCTGAACTGAAGTAATACATAGGCAAAGGGTGCTGTTCGCAGCACCTGATGCGGGAGTCAAAGCTTGCAAAACTTGCCGGAAGGCGGGAATTGCGGCTTTGGCTCTTTTGTCGTCCCTGCGACAGACGTCGCCAAGGAATGACAGAATAGAGACGGCAACACCGGCTCAGAAATATCGTAACACAGCAGTTTGCTTGTCCTTTTCATCTGGCGCGAAAGAGTAAAGACTTCAGGAATTGTGTGTGGTGGTGGCGCGTGCCACTGGCAAATCCTGAATTCTTCATCCTTTCTGTCACTCACGGAGTGTCCATGCACTACTCATTTACTGAGAAGAAGCGTATTCGCAAGTCGTTCGCGAAACGCGCCAACGTTCACAACGTTCCCTACCTGCTGGCTACCCAGCTGGAATCCTACGAGAACTTCCTCCAGGCTGATGCTGTCCCATCGGGACGCAAGGCCGAGGGTCTGCAGTCGGCTTTTTCTTCGATCTTCCCTATCGTGTCGCACAATGGTTTTGCGCGCCTCGAGTTCCTGTCGTATGTGCTGGGTGACCCTGCGTTTGACGTGAAAGAGTGCCAGCAGCGTGGCCTGACCTTCGCGTCGCCGCTGCGCGCCAAGGTGCGTCTGGTGATCCTGGACAAGGAATCGCCGACCAAGCCGGTCGTCAAGGAAATGAAGGAACAAGAAGTCTACATGGGCGAACTGCCACTGATGACCACGAACGGTTCGTTCGTGATCAACGGCACCGAGCGCGTGATCGTGTCCCAACTGCACCGTTCGCCGGGCGTGTTCTTCGAGCACGACCGCGGCAAGACGCACTCGTCGGGCAAGCTCCTGTTCTCGGCACGGATCATTCCTTACCGCGGTTCGTGGCTCGACTTCGAGTTCGACCCGAAGGATATCCTGTTCTTCCGCGTCGACCGTCGCCGCAAGATGCCAGTGACGATCCTGCTCAAGGCCATCGGCATGACGCCAGAACAGATCCTGGCGAACTTCTTCGTCTTCGACAACTTCGTCGTGCGCAACGACGGCGGCGAACTCGAGTTCGTCCCCGAGCGTCTGCGCGGCGAAGTCGCGCGTTTCGACATCGTCGATCCGAAGTCGGGCAAAACCATTGTCACCAAGGACAAGCGGATCAACGCGAAGCACGTCCGTGACATCGAAGCTGCCGGCATCAAGACCATCTCGGTCCCTGAAGACTACCTGCTGGGCCGCGTGCTGGCCAAGAACATCGTCGACCAGGACACCGGTGAAGTCATCGCTGTCGCCAACGACGAGCTGACCGAAGAACTGCTGGGCAAGCTGCGCGATGCAGACGTGACCGAAATCCAGACGCTGTACACCAACGATCTGGACCAGGGCGGCTATATCTCGCAAACCCTGCGCACCGACGACACCGCTGACCGCACCGCGGCGCGCGTGGCGATCTACCGCATGATGCGTCCTGGCGAACCGCCAACCGAAGAATCGGTCGAAGCGCTGTTCAACGGCCTGTTCTACATGCCGGAACGCTACGACCTGTCGGCTGTCGGCCGCATGAAGTTCAACCGCCGTATCGGCCGTGATGAACTGACCGGCGACATGACCATGTCGAACGAAGACATCCTGGCCGTGATCAAGATTCTCGTCGAGCTGCGCAATGGCCGCGGCGAAGTCGATGACATCGATCACCTGGGTAACCGTCGCGTCCGTTGCGTCGGCGAGCTGGCCGAGAACCAGTTCCGTGCTGGCCTGGTCCGCGTGGAACGTGCAGTCAAGGAACGTCTCGGCCAGGCCGAAGCGGACAACCTGATGCCGCATGACCTGATCAACAGCAAGCCGATCTCGGCCGCGATCCGTGAGTTCTTCGGTTCGTCGCAGCTGTCCCAGTTCATGGACCAGACCAACCCGCTGTCCGAAGTGACGCACAAGCGTCGCGTTTCGGCTCTGGGCCCTGGCGGTCTGACCCGCGAACGTGCAGGCTTCGAGGTGCGCGACGTGCACCCGACCCACTACGGCCGCGTGTGCCCGATCGAAACGCCTGAAGGCCCGAACATCGGTCTGATCAACTCGCTGGCACTGTACGCCCGCCTGAATGAATACGGCTTCCTGGAAACCCCGTACCGCAAGGTCGATGGTTCGAAGGTTACCGATCAGATCGATTACCTGTCGGCCATCGAAGAAGGTCGCTACATCATCGCCCAGGCAAACGCCGCGATCAATGAAAACGGCCAACTGGTCGACGAGCTGGTCTCGTCGCGTGAAGCCGGCGAAACGATCCTGGTCTCGCCAGAGCGCGTCCAGTACATGGACGTTGCACCAGGCCAGATCGTGTCGGTCGCTGCCTCGCTGATTCCGTTCCTGGAACACGATGATGCGAACCGTGCACTGATGGGCGCCAACATGCAGCGTCAGGCCGTGCCTTGCCTGCGTCCTGAGAAGGCCGTTGTCGGTACCGGTATCGAACGCACCGTGGCAGTCGACTCGGGTACCACCGTGCAGGCACTGCGTGGCGGTATGGTCGACTACATCGATGCGGGCCGCGTCGTCATTCGCGTGAACGACGATGAAGCACAGGCTGGTGAAGTCGGCGTCGACATCTACAACCTGATCAAGTACACCCGTTCGAACCAGAACACCAACATCAACCAGCGTCCGATCGTGCAGGTTGGTGACCGCGTCGCCCGTGGCGACGTGATCGCCGACGGCGCATCGACCGACCTGGGCGAACTGGCCCTGGGTCAGAACATGCTGGTGGCGTTCATGCCGTGGAACGGTTTGAACTTCGAAGATTCGATCCTGATCTCGGAAAACGTCGTCAAGGATGACCGCTACACCTCGATTCACATCGAAGAGCTGTCGGTCGTGGCACGTGACACCAAGCTGGGCGCGGAAGAAATCACCCGCGACATCTCGAACCTGGCAGAAAACCAGCTGGCGCGCCTGGATGAATCGGGCATCGTCTACATCGGCGCCGAAGTGCAGGCTGGCGACGTGCTGGTCGGTAAGGTCACGCCAAAAGGCGAAACCCAGCTGACACCAGAAGAAAAGCTGTTGCGCGCGATCTTCGGCGAAAAAGCGTCGGACGTGAAAGACACCTCGCTGCGCGTGCCTTCGGGCATGGTCGGCACCGTGATCGACGTGCAAGTGTTCACTCGCGAAGGCATCCAGCGTGACAAGCGCGCCCAGCAGATCATCGACGATGAACTCAAGCGCTATCGCCTGGACCTGAACGACCAGATGCGTATTGTCGAGGGCGATGCCTTCGAGCGTCTGGAGCGCATGCTGATCGGCAAGATCGTCAATGGCGGTCCGAAGAAGATGGCCAAGGGCGCGGCGATTACTGCCGAGTACCTGGCGGACCTGGACAAGTTCCACTGGTTCGACATCCGTCCGGCAGAAGACGACACCGCGAACGCCCTCGAAGCGATCAAGGAATCGATCAACGAGAAGCGTCACCAGTTCGATCTGGCCTTCGAAGAGAAGCGCAAGAAGCTGACGCAAGGCGACGAGCTGCAGCCAGGCGTGCAGAAGATGGTCAAGGTCTACCTGGCCGTCAAGCGCCGCCTGCAGTCGGGCGACAAGATGGCAGGCCGTCACGGTAACAAGGGTGTGGTCTCGCGTATCGTGCCAGTGGAAGACATGCCGTTCATGGCGGACGGTCGTCCTGCCGACGTCGTGCTGAACCCGCTGGGCGTGCCATCGCGCATGAACGTCGGTCAGATCCTGGAAACCCACCTCGGTTGGGCGGCCAAGGGCCTGGGCTGGCGTATCGGCGAAATGCTGCAGGCGCAAGCGAAGGCACAAGACCTGCGCGTGTTCCTGGACAAGATCTACAACGAAACCGGCCGCAAGGAAGACCTGGACAGCTTCAGCGATGAAGAGATCCTGACCCTGGCGGGCAACCTCAAGAACGGCGTGCCGTTCGCGACCCCGGTCTTCGATGGCGCCCACGAAGAAGACATTCGTCGTATGCTGGATCTGGCGTTCCCGGACGACATCGCTGCGAACCTGGGCATGACCCCGTCGAAGAACCAGGTCACGATGTTCGACGGTCGCACCGGCGAAGCATTCGAGCGCAAGGTCACCGTTGGCTTCATGCACATGCTGAAGCTGCATCACCTGGTTGACGACAAGATGCACGCGCGTTCGACTGGTCCGTACTCGCTCGTGACGCAGCAGCCACTGGGCGGTAAAGCCCAGTTCGGCGGCCAGCGCTTCGGTGAGATGGAGGTGTGGGCACTGGAAGCGTACGGCGCATCGTACGTGCTGCAAGAGATGCTGACTGTGAAGTCGGATGACGTGAACGGCCGTACGAAGGTCTACGAGAACCTGGTCAAAGGTGACCACGTGATCGAAGCCGGCATGCCAGAGTCGTTCAACGTGCTGGTGAAGGAAATCCGTTCGCTGGGTATCGATATCGATCTCGAGCGCAACTAAGCAGGCAGCAAGGCCGCCAGCCTTCGGGCACGGCCTGCGCCTTCAAAACGTCGTTCCCGCGCAGGCGGGAACCTAAGCCCGGTAAGTCACCGGCAAACTTGGATTCCCGCCTGCGCGGGAATGACAGTTTTAAGGGTAGTGGGCTTGGCAAGCACTGGCGAAAATCAGTGAGGAGCTGGCGGCAAGCAAGTCAGTAAAGAATTCAATCACCTGGAGTGATACATGAAAGCACTGCTCGATCTATTCAAGCAAGTTCAGCAAAACGAAAGTTTCGACGCCATCAAGATTGGCCTGGCGTCGCCTGAAAAAATCCGTTCGTGGTCGTTCGGCGAAGTCAAGAAGCCGGAAACCATCAACTACCGCACGTTCAAGCCTGAGCGCGATGGCCTGTTCTGCGCCAAGATCTTTGGTCCTATCAAGGACTACGAATGCCTGTGCGGCAAATACAAGCGCCTGAAGCACCGCGGCGTGATCTGCGAGAAGTGCGGCGTTGAAGTCACGCTGGCCAAGGTGCGCCGTGAGCGCATGGGCCACATCGAGCTGGCTTCGCCAGTCGCGCACATCTGGTTCCTGAAGTCGCTGCCATCGCGTCTGGGCATGGTCCTGGACATGACGCTGCGGGACATCGAACGCGTGCTGTACTTCGAAGCATACGTCGTCACCGATCCAGGCATGACCCCGCTCAAGAAGAGCCAGATCATGTCGGAAGACGATTACGCCGCCAAATACGAAGAGTACGGCGACGACTTCACCGCATTCATGGGCGCCGAAGGTATCCGTGAACTGCTGCGCTCGATCGACATCCACCGCGATGCCGACGCGCTGCGCGTGGAACTCAAAGAGTCGAAGTCCGAAGCCAAGATCAAGAAATACGCCAAGCGCCTGAAAGTGCTCGAAGCGTTCCAGCGTTCGGGCATCAAGCCTGAATGGATGATCATGGAAGTTCTGCCGGTCCTGCCGCCAGAACTGCGTCCGCTCGTCCCGCTGGACGGTGGCCGTTTCGCCACGTCCGACCTGAACGACCTGTATCGCCGCGTCATCAACCGTAATAACCGCCTGAAGCGCCTGATGGAACTGCGCGCACCAGAGATCATTACGCGTAACGAAAAGCGCATGCTGCAGGAAGCAGTCGATTCGCTGCTGGACAACGGCCGTCGCGGTAAAGCGATGACCGGCGCCAACAAGCGTCCGCTGAAGTCGCTGGCCGAGATGATCAAGGGTAAGGGCGGTCGTTTCCGTCAGAACTTGCTGGGCAAGCGCGTCGACTACTCGGGCCGTTCGGTCATCGTGGTCGGTCCACAGCTGAAACTGCACCAGTGCGGCCTGCCGAAACTGATGGCTCTGGAACTGTTCAAGCCATTCATTTTCAACAAGCTTGAACTGATGGGTCTGGCTACGACCATCAAGGCTGCGAAGAAGCTCGTCGAAGTGCAAGAGCCAGTTGTTTGGGACATCCTTGAAGAAGTCATCAAGGAACACCCGATCATGCTGAACCGTGCGCCGACGCTGCACCGTCTGGGTATCCAGGCGTTCGAGCCGGTCCTGATTGAAGGCAAGGCTATCCAGCTGCACCCACTCGTCTGCGCGGCGTTCAACGCCGACTTCGACGGTGACCAGATGGCTGTCCACGTCCCGCTGTCGATCGAAGCACAGATGGAAGCACGTACGCTGATGCTGGCGTCGAACAACATTCTGTTCCCATCGAACGGCGAACCGTCGATCGTGCCGTCCCAGGATATCGTGCTGGGTCTGTACTACGCATCGCGCGAGGCAATCAACGCCAAGGGCGAGGGCATGATGTTCCCGGACGTGTCGGAAGTCATCCGCGCGTACGACAACAAGGAAGTCGAACTGGCGACCCGCATCACCGTGCGTATCGTGGAATTCCCACGCAACGCCGAAGGTGGCTTCGACCAGACCCTGACCCGCTACGAGACCACGGTCGGCCGTGCGATCCTGTCCGAGATCCTGCCAAAAGGCTTGCCATTCTCGGTGCTGAATCGTTCGCTGAAGAAGAAGGAAATCTCGAAGCTGATCAACACGTCGTTCCGCAAGTGCGGTCTGCGTGCGACCGTCGTGTTCGCCGACAAGCTGATGCAGTCGGGCTTCCGCCTGGCAACGCGCGCCGGTATCTCGATCGCCGTCGACGACATGATGATCCCGGACGTCAAGAAGGGCATGATCGCTGCCGCTGAAGCCGAAGTGAAACAGATCGAGCAGCAGTACAGCTCGGGTCTGGTCACCGCCGGCGAGCGCTACAACAAGGTCGTTGACATCTGGGGCAAAACCTCCGATGAAGTCGGCAAGGCGATGATGGACCAGCTGAAAATCGAGCCGGTCACCAAGCGTGATGGCACCGAAGGCACCCAGGAATCGTTCAACGCGATTTACATGATGGCCGACTCGGGCGCCCGTGGTTCGGCAGCCCAGATTCGTCAGCTGGCCGGTATGCGTGGTCTGATGGCGAAACCGGACGGTTCGATTATCGAAACGCCGATTACCGCGAACTTCCGCGAAGGCCTGAACGTGCTTCAGTACTTCATCTCGACCCACGGCGCTCGTAAAGGTCTGGCCGATACCGCGCTGAAGACCGCAAACTCGGGTTACCTGACCCGTCGTCTGGTCGACGTGACGCAGGATCTGGTGGTGATCGAGGACGATTGCGGCACCAACAACGGCACGCACATGAAGGCGCTGGTCGAAGGTGGTGAAGTCATCGAAGCCCTGCGCGACCGTATCCTCGGCCGTGTCACCGGTACCGATGTCGTCAATCCTGAAACCCAGGAAACCCTGTTCGAAGCCGGCACGCTGCTGGACGAAGACATGGTCGAAGAGATCGAACGCGTCGGCATCGACGAAGTGAAGGTCCGCACGCCACTGAACTGCGACACGCGCTTCGGCCTGTGCGCCAAGTGCTATGGCCGCGACCTGGGCCGCGGCATGCTGGTCAACAGCGGTGAAGCAGTCGGCGTCGTGGCAGCACAGTCGATTGGTGAGCCGGGTACCCAGCTGACCATGCGTACGTTCCACATCGGTGGTGCGGCATCGCGTGCAGCAGTGGCGTCGTCGGTCGAAGCCAAGTCGAACGGTACGGTTCGCTTCACGGCAACCATGCGTTACGTCACCAACGGCAAGGGCGCGCAAATCGTCATTACCCGTTCGGGCGAAGTGCTGATCACGGACGATCATGGCCGTGAGCGCGAGCGTCACAAGGTGCCGTACGGTGCGACCCTGATCGTCAAGGATGGCCAGGCTGTCAAAGCTGGTATCGCCCTGGCAACGTGGGATCCGCTGACCCGTCCGATCATCACCGAGTATGCTGGTACCATCCGCTTCGAAAACGTCGAAGAGGGCGTCACCGTCGCTCGCCAGGTGGACGATGTAACCGGTCTGTCGACCCTGGTCGCGATCGATCCGAAGCGTCGTGGTTCGGCCGGCAAGGTGCTGCGTCCGCAGGTCAAGCTGCTGAACGAAGAGAACCAGGAAGTCAAGATCGCGGGCACCGAACACGCCGTGGCCATTGGTTTCCAGGTCGGCTCGCTGATCATGGTCAAGGACGGTCAGCAAGTGTCCGTCGGTGAAGTGCTGGCACGTATCCCGACTGAATCGCAGAAAACGCGAGACATTACCGGTGGTCTGCCACGCGTTGCCGAGCTGTTCGAAGCACGTTCGCCGAAAGACGCCGGCATGCTGGCGGAAGTCACGGGTACTGTCGCGTTCGGTAAAGAGACCAAGGGCAAGCAACGCCTTGAGATCACCGACATGGACGGCAACAAGCACGAGTTCCTGATCACCAAAGACAAGCAAGTGCTGGTCCACGATGGTCAAGTCGTGAACAAGGGCGAGATGATTGTCGACGGCCCAGCCGATCCGCAAGACATCCTGCGCCTGCTGGGTATCGAATCGCTGGCCCGCTACATCGTCGACGAAGTGCAGGACGTGTACCGTCTGCAAGGCGTGAAGATCAACGACAAGCACATCGAGGTGATCGTTCGCCAGATGCTGCGTCGTGTTCAGATCGTCGAAGCAGGCGACACCGACTACATCATCGGCGAGCAGGTGGAGCGTTCGGAGCTGCTGGACCAGAACGACCGCATGAATGCGGTGGGCAAGCTGCCGGCAACGTACGAAAACGTGCTGCTGGGTATTACCAAGGCATCGCTGTCGACCGATTCGTTCATCTCGGCCGCATCGTTCCAGGAAACCACCCGCGTGCTGACCGAAGCGGCGATCATGGGCAAGCGCGACGGTCTGCGCGGCCTGAAAGAGAACGTCATCGTCGGTCGCCTGATCCCGGGCGGTACGGGTCTGGCATTCCACCGCGCTCGCAAAGAGAAGGAAGTGTGGGAAGCGGAAGAGCGCCAGGCATTGCTGCAGCAAGAGAAGGCCAATATGGCTGCCGAGCTGCAAGCGATGGAAGACCAGCAAGTTGCTTCGGCTTCGGCTGAGCAGCACGACGACGGCGAGTAACAAAATTCTATAACGCCGAAAGCACCCGAAAGGGTGCTTTTTTTTTGGGCGCATACAATAGTTTCAAAAAAATTTTAAAACAACGTCGTTTTAAAACAATTTCGTTGTACTATAAGCGGAACTAACTAATATTCGGAGAAGCAGAATGGACTATAGAACTAAATCTTATGGTCGCCAAGAACAAGTTAAGCAACTTTTCAAATTATTCGAGGCTGGTAGGAATGTATCAATGCATGGCCCTCGTCGCTTAGGAAAAACATTTGTATTAGATCGAGTTGTTGATGATGCATTAGCTAACAGATGGACAGCGGTTAAAGCTGAAATTGCAGGGTGCTCAGACAGTAAATCTGTCTTCCGCGAATTATGTAGTCGTCTTGGCACCGCGCGGTCGGGTGGGGCTCAAGCTATTTCATGGATCTTTCAACGGTTGATTCAATTCGCAGATCCTAGGACAGAGGCTGGGGGCGCGTGGTATCAACCCTTCGTAACCCTAGATCACGAAGCCTATTTTGAGCGTCTTGTACATGCAATGCACGATGATTCAAAGACCCGCTGGGTGCTTTTGATTGATGAGCTGCCCATTTTCCTAAAGGCGTTGCATGACAAAGGTCCTCTTGGCGTTGCGAATGCTAGAGATTTCATGAATATGCTTGCTCGATTGCAACAGCAGTATCCAAATGTGCGATGGATGATAACTGGATCCATCGGAATAGAGCCACTCGCGCAAGCAGGTTCATATATGGGGGTACTTGCTAAGTTTGAAAGTTTCGAACTAACCCAGCTTACTTTCGACCAGTCAGTCGATTTCGTGCAAGATCAAGCCAGCCGTGGAAAAATTCTGAACAGAAATGAAATAACCAACGAAGAGGCAACTTTGATTGTAGAGGCTGCAGGATGGAGAGCTGCCTACTATCTTGATGCAATCGCTCAAAAGCTAGAGGGCAAGCCACAATTGGACAGTGAAGGTGCGCGAAACGCAGTTGACTCAGCTGTGAATAAGTTGGTTAATTTTAAAGAGATGAAAGCATTTGGTGTATGGGAAGAACACATTAGAAAGCACTATAATCAGGCCGATAAAGAAGTGGCATTCTTAACTTTGAATTTTCTCAGCAAAAATAGTCAGCCGAAGAAATTTGACGAAGTTGTGAATGAGATAGAAAATAAAAATGGTGATGCTCAAAACCTTCGAGGAATTCTACTGCGACTTGCGAGCGAAGGATTCATTAATTTTGATGGAATAGATACTGATGAGCCGCAGATGTCATTCTCGAACCCATTGTTGCGGCGTTGGTGGTCTGGCGTGCTCCCAAAGTAGGTAACAAAAATGGACTTAACTTATTTTAATCCGAACTCGTTGAACGAAAAAGATTTCGTTCGGGGTTATGTCGCCCGTAATAAGACATATGAATTTTTTTTAAAGCAGCTTGCACTTACGCCTCTAAGTGGAAGTGCTGATCATTATTTAATAGTCGCTCCCAGGGGATTTGGAAAAACATCTTTATTGAGGCGCGTTTCCATCGGTGTGCAAAATGATGCTCAACTGAGTAGTAGATTTATTCCTTTGCGTTTTCGAGAGGAGCAACATAACGTTATTAGCTTAGATATATTTTGGCGAAATTGCTTATTATCTCTAGCTGAGACGCGAGAGGACGAACTGGCCGATCCAAGCGAAGTAGACGCGCTTGACAAGTTATGGGGTAAATTTCCACCAAGGCAAATCCTGTCTCAAGAAGAGCAGGATGGCGAGCCAGCATGGGAGGCTTTCCGGGCATGCTGCGAAAGTTTAAATAGAAGACCTTTGTTGCTAATAGACAATCTCGACACTTTATTAGCCGGGCTACCTTTAAACCACCAGTGGGGATTACGAAGGTGCCTGCAACGAGACGACGGTCCAATTCTCATCGCTGCTTCCTCAAAATACCCGGTAACTATTCAAGACTATTCAGCACCATTTTTCGACTTCTTTAAAATCCACTCGCTAGACAAACTAGATGATGATGAGGTATTCGCCTGCTTACGCAACCTTGCACTTAACCGCGGAAATGCTGGTCAGCATGTATTAGGCTTACTCGAAAAAGATTCCGGCCGCATAGCTGCTTTGAACACACTCGCAGGCGGAAATCCAAGAACTTTGAGTGTTCTATATGGTGTTTTAGAATCCCACATGAGCGCAGATGTTCTATCGCAGTTAACGGCAATGTTAGATACGTTCACGGGTTGGTATCAAGCAAGAACCGAAGAGTTACCTTTGCAGCAGCGAGCAGTATTCGACGCACTTGCGTTGAATTGGGATCCAATGACTGCAGCAGCTTTGGGCGAGGCTACTGGCCTAGATACGTCTGCAGTTAGTAGTCAGCTTTCAAGGCTGGAGAAATCCAGTTACGTTGAGACAGTACCGTTGAGCAGACGAAGTAAGGGGAGAAAGGGCTATCAAGTAAGTGAGCGCTTTTTCAATATTTGGTACTTGATGAGAAATGGTCCTCGTCGGGCGAGACAAAGCATACGGTTTTTGACAAGTTTCCTTCAGACATGCTTTAGCCCGTCCGAGCGCCGTAGTATGGCGATGAAAGCATTGGAGAATAATGGCGCAGATCCAGGCTACAGTCTAGCTTTAGCTAGCTGTATGAGATCAGGCAAGTTGCGTCACCAGTTAATTGATCAAGCTCATACTCGTTCAAGTCAGATAGGTTTGAGCAATGAATATGGACCGTTGATCCATGATTTACGGAATGAACAGGTAAACTTAACTCTTTCTATAGATGCCGATAACATTAGCAGTCAGACAGATTTGAAGAGTGAAGAGATTTCATTTGATGCTATAGTAAAGAAGATTGCCGTTCAGCCCGAGGAAAATGATTTTTATAATCTTTCTCGAGCTTTTATAGATAAAGGAGTTGATTTACTCAACTCTAATTTGATTGAGGAACTTATTGCTGCAATTGACCGAATATCCAGTATTTATCGCGGAAATAGTATCAAGCGATTCCAAGAATTTAACAGTCGTATTACTGTTCTTAAAGGCGCTGCATTAGCACATGTCCAAAGGTTCGAGGAAGCATTGGAAGTTTATCAAACAATTCTGCAATCTGATTCTTATTCAAAAGGATTCATAACTGTCGACATTGTTGCAAATGTAATGTTTTCAGTAGCGTCAATTTATGAAAAAATGGCTCAGCCTCTAAATGAAATAAAAGTATATGATGAAATTATTGAGCGGTTCGGTGATGACTATGATGTCAATTTCGAAAAATATATTGTTCGAGCAATGTATAACAAAGGATTAACTTTGGGTTCTTTGGGGCAGACTGAAGAGGAGTTAAGTTTATACGATTACATAATTGACAACTTTAGCTCTTCTACCATTCCTCAAGTGCACGAGTGGATATCGCATGCGTATATAAACAAGGCTGTCACGATTGGCTTGGTAGGCAATTATGAGGGCGAGATATCGGTGTACGATGAGCTAATTAGTGCATATGAAATCGACGATTCAAGCAGTACTATCCAAGAAAATATAGTTAAGGCAATGTTGTATAAGGCTATCACTTTTGGAAATCTTGGTAGAGATAATGTCGAATCTGAGATATATAGCGAAATCGTGCAAATTTTTGACAAGACTGATGGGGAGGCCATTCAGGAACTGGTCGTCAAAGCATTAATTAATAAGGCAGCTAAACTCAGAGTGGTTGGTGATTACTTAGCCGAGTTAGATATCTATGAAAAAGTCTTGCGCAAGCTTCAGTTGTTTGCTAAAGACAGAATAGACGAATATAAGCCCTCGGTCTTGATGAATAAAGCTCTTACGCTTGGTATTCTTGGGGAGAGTTACAACGAGCGAGCTATTTATGACCAAGTATTTCTTGAGTATGCGGCTGCTGAGAAAGGTGACGTGCAATCATATGCTGCAAAATCTCTTTTCAACAAGGCGCTAACACTGGGCGAGGATGGAGACTTTGAAGGCGAACTCGAAACCTATAACATGATAATCGAAACCTTCGGATTATCAAGTGAGGTTGCCATTCAGGAGTCGGTAGTAAAAGTAATGCTGAACAAGGGTGTTCGTTTGCGTGATCAGGGTAAAAAAGATGAAGCGCTTACGATTTTTGACATTATTCTTGAAAAATATGGTTCGTTAACTGGAGATATTTTCCAAAGCAATTTGGTGATGTCACTTTTTGCAAAAGCTGCTCTACTTGGTGAATCAGGTCAAAGGGCTGCTGAGGTAGCTATATATGAGACTATCATTAATCAATTTGGCGAGCTTGAAATTGCGTCTAGGTTTGTTGTTAGGTCGATCGTAAATCGCGGGATAATTCTTGGAAAAGACGGTGATGCCAAATCAGAGCTTGATAGCTATAACGATGCAATTGTGCGCTTCGAAAATTCAAAAAACGAAGAGGTAGTAAACTGTGTTTTAGATGCTCTTGAATATAGGGCTGATTTTTATCGCGCGTCTGGCCAGTTAGAAAATTCGATTGAGTCGCTATCTAAGGTGATTGCACGAACGGACAAAAATCCATCGGAGTTAATGCAGTTAAGACAGGCTAGAGCTTTGTTTTTCAGAGCTTTGGCTTATGAAAAACTAGGTTGGTTATCTGATTATTCCAAAGATATCGACATGGTAATATCTAATTTCGGACTTGCTAGAAATGAAGATATTGCGGATTATGTAATGACAGCCTATTTATCTAAGGCAGTTTCTTTGCGTAATCAAAATCTGACTGAGCAGTCAAAGAAAGTTTACGAAGCTGGTATAAGCTGGGATAGTTCAGTCTCTAATTTTTATATTGGTCTTGGAAACTTATATTTAGATAATATCGGAGATGTTAGTGCTGCTGTGAGAACTTTTGACTCAGGTATATCGGTTGCAAATAAATTAAGTGACTTGGCTATATTAAAAGCAAATCTGGCGTATGCTCACGGGTTGTTTTTAGATAAGGCTGTTGCTAAGGAGTATGCTATGGCCGCTATGGAAGCAGTTGATAAAATTTCTCCAGCAGGAAGGTATCTTCTTAAAGCTTTGCCGATTTGGAATCTTGAAACTGATTGGGTTGTGGTATTCAGCAACATTGGTGAGGCACTGCTATGCGATGATCCCACATTGTGGGATGCATTTGAAGATGATTTGCAAAGACTATTAGCCTATATCTTGGTGAATAAGCAGGGGCATGAATTTAGAAAATGGCTTGTTTCAAAAGAGCTTGATCAAAAATTCGCGCCACTGTACCACGCATTTGTTGGGGCCGACGAAGGAGAGGATTATTTATTGAAAGTAAATCCAGAAACTCGCCAGGCAGCTGAAGGAATTTACAGTGGCATAGTGCGAAAAAGTAACATATACAGAAGGCTTTTGAGCTAGTTCCAATTGTCTACTCATTGAATGCGCTGATCCTTTATCGAGAGCTGAGCGCCAAAGTCGGCTGCACCTTCTGTATTTTTGCGTTCGATCATAAAGTCGGATCGCATGAGAGAAATAAGGGATAACCATATCACTCGGAAGCTGATGCAGCAAGAGAGGTGCAACATGACTGCCGAGCTGCAAGTGATGGAAGGCCAGAAAGTTGCTTCAGCTTCGGTTCGAGTAATCATCTGAGTTGAAAGCCGAGACGGCACCCTGAGGGTGCCGTTTTTTTCGCCTGTGTTCTCGGCAAGCGCCGTCAGCAGATACTGCCACCGATGCTTTTGCCGCTAATGAAGTCGAATCCAAAGCTGCACACTTAGTCGTTCTTTTTGCTCAAGGTACAAGTCAGATGTTCGTGATCCTTGTGGCGGATACGCATCCCGCTGCCTTGCGTACACGGGTCTCCTCGGTCCGGCCCGATGGCATCGAAGATATCCTTGGCCGCATTGCCTTCGATGGAAAATGCCACTTTCTTGTCGTTCGGCCTGGGCGCTGTCGGATCTCCAAGTCCACCCCCATAGAGCCGGTACGAGGCAGCGGTTTGCACATACGGCCCTAGATCGGTGTCAGCTGCAATAACAGGCAATACGAGTATAAAAATGAGAGGGCATAACCGCTGAATGTTCATAGAGTCGTCTTAATCTAGATCGATGTGGAATTGATCGTGGTGCCTCTGGTGGCGTACGTCAGGTCACGCGTTGGCGGTACCAGATATAGCCAGCGAGTAGGCTGCACAAGGGCAGGCCAAAGGCAGCATACGCTTGCAGGCAGTACGCAGAGCCTTGCCCATTGCGTAAGTGTGAGCCAACATCAGGTGAGTGAAGTTCCATGAGCAGGTTCGCAAACCATATTGCGGCGGGTAGTATGCAGATGATGCCGAGCCACGGTTTTCATGCGTGAGCCGACGAGGCAAATGATTGCTGCGGCCAGATTGATTTTCCAGAAAAGCGACGTAGAGGGCTCTTTGTCACTGACCTCAGCAAACACAGTCGCTGGGTATACCACTACTTTCAAAATGGCGACGTTCAATATTGCACGATAGGTGGAAGGTAGCATTCCAGACGCCCTCATGATTGATGTCCTCGTTGACCAGATGATTTGGTGGGATGCACCACCTGAGGATAATTAGCTATTCCGCATCGTTCTGACTTATGCGCAGTCAGGCAGCGAAGTTATCTCTGCAGCAGACCGGGACGCTGTCTTAGGAACGGCTGCATTTCTGCCGCAAAAATGACGAGCGAAAAGACGCCGCCATGTTTGGCAGATGCAGATTTTCTTAGTTCCGAGACCTATCAGATTGACACTGGTTACCGAATATCCTGCTGTGTTAGCTTAGCCATTCCGCCATAGAGAAATCGGCATGTCCTATCCCCCAGCCCTGATCATCATCGACATGCAACAGGGCATGCAATCCGCGACCACGCCGCCCCGCAACAACCCGATCGCCGAGGACATGATCGCGCGCCTGCATACGGCCTGGCGGGCGGCAGGGCGCCCGGTCATCAGCGTCCGCCATATCAGCCGCTCACCGAACTCCCTCTTCGCACCAGGACAATCCGGCGTGGAATTCCAACCCCGCTTCCATCCACTGGCCCATGAGCACTTGGTCGAGAAGAATGTCCCCGATGCCTTCATCCACACCGGCCTCGAGCGCTGGCTGCATGCGCGCGGCATCACGCATCTGGTGATCGTCGGCGTCAGCACCAATAACTCGGTCGAGGCCACTGCACGCACGGCAGGCAATCTGGGGTTTGCCACCATCGTGGTGTCGGATGCGACCTTCACGTTCGACAAGACGGATTTTGGCGGCACGCATCGTAGCGCCGAGGACGTCCATTTGATGGCCCTGGCGAACCTGCACGGCGAATACGCTGAGGTCATGTCGTGCGACGACGTGCTGCGCCGCTACGCAGCAGACATCGCTTGACAGAGAAATAGCCCTCCGGGCCGTTTAGCTTGTTGTTTCCGTGACCCGGAAGCCCTGGCCAGCCGAACACCCCCTCAGCATGGAATGGTCTACACTCACTTGTCTTTTCAATATCCCGAAATTTTGCCAAGGAGTGAACCATGAACAAACAATGGATGAGTGCTGTCCTGTTCGGCGCCCTGTGCGCCTCCGCCAGCGCTGCCGACATGTCGGTCACGCTGAAAATGGCCACCGATAAAGGCGAAGGCGCCAGCATCGGTACCGTCAAAATCAGCGAAACCCAGTACGGCGTCGTGTTCACTCCTGAGCTCAAGGATCTGACCCCGGGCCTGCACGGCTTCCACGTGCACGCCAACGGCAGCTGCGCACCGAACCAGGCAGACGGCAAGACCGTCCCTGCAGGCGCCGCCGGCGGTCACCTCGACCCGGCCAACACCAAGAAACACGGCACCCCATGGGGCGATGGCCACCTGGGCGATCTGCCAGGCCTCTCCGTTGACGCCAAGGGCATGGCCACCAATCCGGTGCTGGCTCCGCGCATGAAAATGGCGGACCTCAAGGGCAAGGCCCTGATGGTGCACGTCGGTGGCGACAACCATGCCGATCATCCAGCACCGCTGGGTGGTGGCGGCGCCCGCATGGCATGCGGCGTGATCCAGTAATCCGGTAGACGCACAAGCAGCAAACGCGCAGGGCCCATCGCTTGTACACCAAGCGATGGGCCCTGCGTCATTTCAACCCTTCGTTACGGCTGCGGATTCCAGCCTTCTCCGGCGCCAAACGCCGCGAACACCTGGGCGCGGTTCGAGAAACCCGCTTCCACCTCATCGGCGCGCAGCAGGTAGCCGCCGACGCGGCGCGACAGGTCCAGCGGCATGCCGGCGAGGTCGGTGCTGCCGTATTCGCGCCAGCCGCTCACCGCATTGGGCACCACCGGATTGGGCGCAGGCTGGCTGTTTACGCCCAGCCCGGCCCAGCCTGCGGGCGCCACATGCCGGTCCATCCGGGTGTTGATGAACGCGATGTTGTCGTAGCTCGCCGTGCCGCCTGGGCTGCGCGCCAGCCAGGTGGCGCCGTCCGGCACCTCGCTCTTGAGCGGGCCGCGGCCCGGACCACGCGTCAGCGCGCTGTTGAGGAAGACAAAACCCTTGTCGGCCGGATTGATCACGCGTGCCTGCAGCACGTAACCACCGCTGGTCGGGCTGGAGGTATCGCCGATCGTGCGGATCTCGCTTTCCTCGAACAGCGCGGCGCGGCTGCCGCCCCAGATGAAGTCCACGTTGCCCGATACCAGGCTGCGGTAGAACCAGTTGAACCCCTTCAGGTTGAGCGTGTCCTGCTCGCTGTAGAACGCGCTGTTTTTCGCGATCAGGCGGCCACCGTCATTGTTGAAGTACAGCGTTTCGGCCTGGCCGGTGGTGGGACCGCGTAGCGTCGTGTTGTCGATGCTGAGGGTGTCGAGCACGAGCATGTCCGACGTTTCGACCAGCATCACGGCGCGCCCGCCGGTCGCCGCTGCAGCAGCGTTTGCCACCTGGCTCGCGCCGGTAAAGGGATTGAGCGTATTGTGGTTGGTATAGCGGATCACCACGCCGTCGCGGCTCTGGCCGACGATGCTGACATTGTCCTTGCCACGCAAAAAGAGCAGCTCCTCGTACGCGCCGTTCATCACCCGGATCGTCACCGGCTCGGCCCGGGCGAAGTTCTGCATCGCATAACTGAGCGCCCCCTGAACAGTGCGGAAATCGGCCACGCCATCGTCGTCCACCGTCACGCTCGTGCCGCTCGGCGCAGCCGCGCGGGTGGTAAATGCCCATCCAGCAGGCTTGCCGATACCCCGGAACGGCACACCGCCAAGGCTGGTGCCCGTGAAGACGCCGTCGGCGATCGCCACGTAATACCCCGTGTTGTAATCCAGCTTGTTGCTGTGCAGCTTGATGGTCACCGCGTTGCCGACAATCTGGATCGGCGTCGTATTCACCTTGCGGATCTGGTCCTGGCCCGGATAACCGAGCATGTCGGTTTCACCGGTCAGCTTGATCACATCCACCAGTGCATCGTCCGCCTGGCGGAAGACCCGGATCGTGCCGCCCGTGCCGAGGACCGGCGGCTTGTCGAACACCAGCTTGAGCGTGCTGTCGATGTAGGCGGCACTTTCCATCGCCGCTGGCACGGCGACGCCGTCCAGTTGGTACACCTGGGTCGGCTGGACGAATTGCGGCGCAATCATCACCGCAATCGAACGCGTCATGGTGGCGTCCGAGCCGGCCCGGAACAGAATGTTCGCCGTGCCCGCGCCCACCGGTGCGATCGTGGCCGTGGCGCCGTCGAGCGTGACGGTGGCCACGGCAGGGTTGCTCGACTCGGCGGTGAAGCTGTCGGGCGTGCCGTCGGCCGCCACCGCAGTGACCTGCACCTGCAGCGGGGTATCGCCAGCTTCGGCGGCCCAGGTGGGTGTGCCGGGGGCGAGCGTCAGCTGCACCGGTTTCATGCGCGGGTCGCCAATGCGCACGTCATCGATCTGGAAGCTCTTGTTGGCCGTGTACAGCCCGACCCGGCCGCGCGCGGCAAAGCTGCTGTCGGTCACCGAGCCGAGATTTTCACCGTCGAGATACACCGTCAGCGTGGCGCCGACCATCTCGAACCGCACCGTATAGAACTGGGCGTCCATTGCGATCGGTTTGCGCACCGCGCGCTGCCGGTTGAGCGCCGCATTCAGCATCTTGACGATTTCGACCTGGGTGCTGGTGGTGGCATTCTGCACGTTCAGGCCGGCGCCGTACCAGTTGTTGACATCGACGTAGCGGGTGACCAGGAACAGGAACTTGTTCCCGGTGGTGCCGTTGGTCATCGGCCGGATGCGCGCTTCGACAAAGTAGTCGCCCGACGGCACGGCGCCCATCTCGCTGTCCTTGATCAGGGCCAGCACGCCGCCGGTGGTGGCTGCCGTGTATTGCAGAACCTTGTTGGCGCTGCCTGCAGCTTCCGTCACCACGCTGAAGGTGCCGTTCGGGCCTGGCAATGGCTTCAGGTCCCATTTGGCGCTGCCGCCATTCTGGAAGTCGTCGCAGAAGTAGAAGCCGGTCGCGGGGCAGGCCAGCGTCGGCCCTGTATCGACGACGACCTTGCCGGTGCCGCTGATGGTCGTCACCAGCTTGCCGCCGCCGGCCTGCGCCAGCGCGTTGGCCTTGACCAGCGGGATCGGCCGTGCGCTGAAGGTGTACGGCGGAGTCCAGGTGACGGTCGTCGGCACGCCGCAGGCGCCGAGCGGTTTGGCGTTGAGCAGCGAACCGGTGTCCTTGAAGGCGCCGGGAATCGTGCCGCCGAAGTTCTCGACGATATCGCTGCAGGCGGTGGCGCCCGCGACCTCGAACACATTGTTGTTCGACAGGATCTTGGCGGCGTGGCCGACGCCAACGTAATAGCTGGTGGCATAGACCGGGTGCGACGTCGAACCGGCATAGTAGTTGTTGAACAGGTGCACCTGGCCATAGCGCACGCGCGGTGCGCGGCTGGTGACGTCACGGAACACGTTGTTGCTGAACGTGACGCGCAGCTTGCCCTCGTCAGCCGTTGCACCGTCGCCGCTGCCAACCAGGTTGTTCTTGTTGTGCTCGCCGAAGACGTTGTACGACACGGTGACGTAGTCGGACGCATTCGTGATATCGACCGCGCCGTCATGGCACTGCTTCACCTTGCCGTTCTCGACAGGCAGGAAGTTATCCGTGCGCGGCACGTCGGTAAAGCTGTTGTGGTCGATCCAGACATGGCTCGAACCGGTCACGGCGATGGCGTCGAAGGCGCTGTTCCAGTTGCCGCTGGAGCCATCGTTCGGATCCCAGACGGGCGCAACGTCGCACGGATTGACGAGCTTGAGGTTGCGGATGATGATTTGCGAGACGTTCGACAGAATGATGTGGCCGTTGACGATGCCCGCATTGGCGCCGCCGATCAGCGTCGTATTGCTTTTCAGCCGCACCGCGCCGCGCGCCGCCTGGTCCGCGTTGCTGGTGTAGGGCTGGCCTTCGCTCATGTCGAGCACGCCGACGAGCTTGATGATCTTGCTGTCGACGCCGCCGTTCTGGATCGCTGCCAGCAGCTGGGCGCGGTTGGTGACCGTGTAGATCTGGGATTCGACGGCATTCGCGCCGCCGACGGTGCCGCCAGCTTGGCTGGCCCAGCCGTCGGCAGGGGCGCTCTGGCGTGCCGGATCGACTGCAGCCGCAGCGTGTCCGCCGCTGACAAAGAGTAGGGCAGCGCACAGCGCTGCATGCAAACCTGGATAGTGCATGTGGTTCTCCTGGTGGAGGAAATGAGGCCGCGAGCCCGCCGCCGCGCTTGAAGCGCTGCCGGACTGTCCTTGAATGGCGAGAGACGCGAGGTCAGGCGCGTGGTTTGCGTCCGCTGCGTCCGCTGCGCCCGTTTTGCACGAGCGCCAGTGCAGCCAGGCCACCCAGCAGGATCGCGGGCGCGCCGGGTTCAGGCACCGCCACCGCTGTACCGGTTTCCAGGCGCGCGCTCAGTGCGCCGAATTCGCTCCAGTCGACGCCGCTCAGGTCGAGCGCGATGGTATGACTGTCGATGATCGACAGGCCTGGAATGCCGGTGACGCCGCTGGCGCCGGTCAATGTGAACGCCGTGACTGGCAATGCGCCGCCAAGATCGAAACGCATGCTGTAGGCGCCGGGCGCGACGGCATAGTTGGCGATCACGGTCAGCATGCCGTCAGCGGAAAAGTCGATCCCGAACAGGAAATCCGACGTGAAGAACTCCACGCCGGTATCGGTAGGGTCGAGCTTGCTGGTATTGGCGCCCGGGCCGGCCACGAAGCCGTGATCCAGCCCGAGCATGCCGTCGGCCGCGCCGTTGTAGGTGGCAGTGATGCTGGCGTCTTGCAGCATCAGGGGCGCCGCGTGCACGCCCCCCTGACCCAGTGCGACGAGCGCAAGGGCCTGCAGTAGATAGTTGGTTTTCAAGATGTCTCCGGCTTGTATTTTTTTAACTGCGAAGAAGGCTCGATGTCAGAGCCCGTGCCGATCTGGTTGATGCGTCAGGCTACCGGACGATGCATCGCGCCTAACCGGTTCATCGATTCTAGATTGGCCCAACCAAATTCGCAAGTTGGTAAACCATAGCAAGAGATTATTACAACAATTTTAATCATTAACGCCAGATAGGCTGGCGTCAGTTCAACCAGCGAACCCGTTTCAACTCGGCTTTGACGAACGCGTAGATCACCGGCGCGGCAACCATGCCAGCGGGGCCGAACATGATTTCGAACGCAAACAGCACGATGAGCAGTTCCCAGACCTTCGCGCCGATCCGGTGGCCCTGAATCCGCGCGCTCAGGAAATATTCAAGCTTGTGGATGACAAGAAGGAACACCGCTGAAACAACGGCGGCCGGAAACGCGACGCTCAGCGCGATCGTGCAGATCAGGGTGTTCGACACGATATTGCCCACGACGGGCAGCAGGCCAAAGAGGAACGTCGCCAGGATCAGGGTTTTGACGTAGGGAAGATTCCAGCCCAGGGCCGGCATCACGGCTAACAGGTACACCCCCGTCAGTGTCGCGTTGATGGCGGCAATCTTGGTTTGGGCCCAGGCCACGTTCTTGAACGCGGTGGCCAGCATGCTCCAGTGGCGGTGCCATGTCCGGTAGAAGACGGAATGCCTGGTTTCGTCGGTCGGTGTGACGGTAATGCTCACTGCGGCCAGCACCCCTGTGATCCAGCCGATCACGGTCAACAGCAGGCTGCGCAGGATGCCCGAGCCAATGCCCGCGACCGCATTGACATGCTCCTTCAAGGTGTCCGACGCCAGTTCGCGCATCTCGAAGAGCGATTGCGGCACGTACTCAGCCAGCGCCGGTGGCAGGAACTGCTTGATCTGCGTGATCGTCTCGGCCACCTTCAGCGAGAACGCACGCAACGATTCGCCCTCAAGGAGCCGGACCACCAGAACGGTGATGATGGCGAGCACGGCAATCGACCCCAGGCCGACCACGAAGCTCGCGATGAATTCGTGCGAACGCAGCTTTTTGTACAGGTCACGCGTGCGCAGGATACTCAGCAGGCCGCGCGTGAGCACGAATGCCAGGAGGCCAGCCAGCAGCGCCGGTACCGCATGCAGCATCAGGGCCAGAAGCAGGCAGGCGACGAAGATTGCGGTTGCCGCGTCGCGCGGGAGGTTGAATTTATATGAGGTCATAAAGTCGCGGTCAGCGTCGTGTTCAACCATCGCTCGCCTGCTCCCGCAACCACGCCAGCGCCGACGCCGCGCTGTTCAACACCGAGATATGCCCGTCATCCGGCCGCTGCCACAGCCGCGCCGAGCGGCAGCTGCGCGCCAGCCACTCGCTGTGGGCACATGGCACGACGCGGTCCTGCGCCCCATGCACCAGCAGCACCGGCTGCACGATGCGCGCGCAATCGAAGCCCCATGGCGTGACATATGCCAGGTCGTCGTCGATCAGGCCACCCGGGCCTTCGCTCAGTGCCGGCCGGACCACGCTGTCGAACCACGACCAGGTGCCGGACAGCTCGGCCCAGTCCTCGGGCGTGAACATCTCGCGATCAAACTCTTGGTTCAGCCCCTCGTGCTGCACCTTGGCCGCGTGTCCCTGCGCAGCGGCCCGCAGCGCTGCCGCGCCCGATGCTGTCATCCCATTAAACCAGTCCAGGCCTGCCGCATCGAACGGCGCCAGGCCAGCAATGCTGACGGCAGCGATGACCCGCTTGGGCAGCAGCGCAGCGCAGGCCAGCGCGTGCGGCCCGCCGCCCGAATGCCCCATCACGGCGAAGTGCTCGATCCCGAGCTGGTCGGCGATGCGCGCGACGTCTTCGGCGCACGAGGCGACATCGCGGCCGCTGCGTGCGCTCGAGCCGCCGTAGCCAGGCCGGTCGTAGCCGATCCAGCGGATGCCCATTTCAAGCGCCGCGGCAAACAGCGGGGCAGGCGGCTTGCCGATGTTCGGCGTGCCGTGGTGCCAGAATACGGTCAGCTCGGGTTCCTCGAACTCCGGCTTCCAGTCGTAATAGTGCAGCACCCGGCCATCGCCCAGCGTCAGTTCGTTCTCCTGCATTGCATGCCTTTCATCGCTCGATGGCGTGATGCTACAACGAGAAACGGGCTGGTGCGCACTCGTCATGCACGCCAGCCCGTTCAGGTCCTGCTACCGGAGCGAATTATTTCGCCGTTTCGCGTGCCTTGCCGAACGGGTCGCCCGCTTTCCAGGTCGGCATCTTCGGCGCATCGGCCACCGCGCGGCCCAGGTTCAGCGTGAACTGCGCCTGCTGCACCATGCCCGACAAGTCCCAGCTCGGATCGTACTCGTCGCCCACCTGGTGGTACTTGGCGCGGTAGGTCTTGGCCTTGGCGTTGTTGGCGTCGACGTCTTTCACCCAGCTGCTGCCGGCGCCGACCGAGAAGGCGGGCACGCCGGCCTTGGCGAAGCTGAAGTGGTCGCTTCGGAAGTAGCCGCCGCCCAGGTCCGGCTTGCTTGGTGCAATCACCAGGCCCATTGACTTGGCCACCGTGGCCGCCATCGCGCCCAGTTCGGTGCGCTCGCTGCCCGGCACGCTGACGTCCTTGACCAGGCCAACCCAGTTCAGGCTATCGAGGTTCAGGTTGGCGGCGGTCTTGGCGATCGGCCACAGGGGCGCGGCCACATAGGCGGCGCTGCCCAGCAGGCCTTGCTCTTCGGCGCCGACCCACAGGAACATCTGGCTGCGCTTGGCCGGGTTCTTCACTGCTTCGGCGGCCATCGCCAGCAGCGCGCCGGTGCCCGATGCGTTGTCGACGGCGCCGTTGAAGATCGTGTCGCCCTCGGTGCCTTGCTTGCCCATGTGATCCCAATGCGCCGAGTAGATCACCACTTCGTCTTTCAGCTTCGGGTCGGTGCCCGGCACGACGCCGGCCACGTTGAACTCTTCCAGCGTGCGCACCTGCGCGCGCGCCTCGCCCTTGACGCGGGCATTCAGTGCGACCGGCTTGAAGTTCTTGTCTTCAGCGGCGGCGCGCAGCTTGTCCAGATCCTGGCCGCCGGCTGCGAACACCTTGCGCGCCGTGGCGTCGGTCATCCAGCCCTGCAGGCCGCTGCCGACTTTACCTTCGGTGAGCTGGAAGCGTTCGGCGTTGGCCCAGCTGTTCTGTACCACGCTCCAGCCATACGAGGCCGATGCATCGGTGTGGATCAGCAGGACACCGGCTGCGCCCTGGCGCGCCGCTTCTTCGAGCTTGTAGGTCCAGCGACCGTAGTAGGTCAGGCCCGCGCCGTTGAAGCGGTTCGCTTCGGCGGCGGTCGGCGCCGGATCGTTCACCATCATCACGATCACTTTGCCCTTGACATCCATGCCCTTGAAGTCATCCCACTTTTCTTCCGGCGCCACGATGCCGTAGCCGACGAAGACCATCTCGGCGTCGAGCGTGTGATCGGCCTTGCCGTCGCCCGGGCCCCAGACCCAGTCCGCGCCGAACTGCAGCGGCACGGCCTTGCCGTTGGCGACGATGCCGACATTGCTCTTCTCGGGCAGCGAGCGCACGCCGGCGATCTTGACCGGCTGGCGGAAGCTCTTGCCGTTGCCGGGCTTGAGGCCCACGGCGGCGGCCTGCGTTTCAAGATACGTGACGGTCAGCTCGCCGCCGCGCTGGCCGGTACCGCGGCCTTCAAGTGCGTCGGACGACAGGAACGCCATGTGCGCGCGCAGCGGCGCTTCCTGGACGGTTGCCTTGGCCCTGGTCTGGGCATGGGTAGGGAAGGCCAGCGCCAGGCTGCCGGCGAGAGCGGAGAGGATGAGGGAAGAGACGATCTTGTGCATGGAGTCCTGCTGCGAAGTGAATGCCGCGAAGTTGACGCTGCATGGTTAATCAAGCCATTCATCGGGAAGGGCGCACTCGTGGCGCGCGCGGCCATTTTATGACAACTTGTCAGTAAAACCGCAGGATATCGGTCGACATCGTCGTGCCCACCTGCGGCGCCACGTCGTGCGCGCCAGCCGGCAAGAGATGCCGTGGCAGGCCGGGGATGTGTTCCTGCACCGTGATGGCGAAGATCTCGTTGGGCTCACTTTCGATCTCGATTTGCAGTACCCGGTCCCCCATCCCGTACAGCGACAGCGACCACGCGCTTTCCTTGTCACTGAGCGTCACGCCGTCGACACGCGAGCGCAGCGCCCTGGCGCCCTGCATGGCCAGCGCGATATGCGGGGCGCGGTTGGCCGAGCGCACCGTGAATCTGGCCAGCCGCACCTTGCCGACGTGGTTGCGCAGGATGAAGCACTCGGGGAATGCGATCGCATCGTCGCGTGGCGCGACGGCATACCACTGGGGCGCGCTGCGCAGGCCGAACACCTCGACGAAGACGGTCGGCTTCGCGCGGCCCGCGAACAGGTCGCGGCGCCAGTCGTCGAGCGGCTGCTGCGGCAGCAGCCAGTAGGCGCGCCACGAGTTCATGTCCTTGTAATAGACCAGCCCCTCGAGGTTCCCGGGTTCTGCCGCCTGTTCATGTCGTGCTGCAGTGCTATCCGGCAGTGCCAGGCAGGCCGCCAGCGCCAGTGCCAGCGCGCCCGCGACGGCGGCTCTGCTGCGCAGCATCAGCAGGGGACCGGCAAAGCACAGCATGGGCAGCGTCATCAGCATCGGCGGAACATGCATGTGGCCCGGTGCAAGCAGGAGCCAGGCATCGCGCAGCGCCGGCGGGAGCAGGCTCGCGGCCGGCGCCAGGCCGGCCAGCAGGACCAGCAGGCGCACGCCGAATCCTTGCCGTTCGCCCCAGCGCGTATGCAGCAGCGTGAATGCGCCCAGCGCCGCCACTAGCGGCCAGGCCAGCAGCGGGGCGATCGTTGGCAGGAACATGGCGGCGAAGAGCAGGACCAGCGTCGGCCAGGCCAGCGCGCCGAGCACCGTCGCGGCCGTGCCGACACTGCGACGCAGCAGATACAAGCCGGCCACGAATACGCAGGCCGTGACAACGGCAACGGTCAAAGGCAGGCGGTGCTCACCGGCCAGGCCGGCGGCGGCCACCTCGTGATCCCAGCTCCAGGTGCCCACGCGTACCACGAGCAGCAGGAAGCACACGCCAAACGCGCCCTGCGCTGCATCGAGGACACCGTCCTCACCGAACTGGCCCCGCCATGCGCGCGCCAGCATCAGGCAGGACAGGAGCGCCGGCGCCCATACCAGCCACACCGCATGGTGGACGGGGCCGATGATCGGCAGCGAAAAGTAGACGTGCGCCGCCTGGCCGCCCGGTGCCAGCGGCGCCGCACCATAGGCGCGGGCGAGGCGCAGCATGGCGTCGCCCAGCTGACGCGGCGCGGTGCCGGCTGCGCGCGGCTCGCCGCCCCCGAACAACAGCACCGGCGCATCGAGCCGGGTGAGCGGGCCGATGTGGGGCACATCGCCCAGCAGCCATGCCAGCGTCGCATTCGCGGATGCGCCGCGCAGCTCGGGCGCCGCCTGCATCCAGCCCGCCAGGGCCGGTGCACCCGCGCTGCTGGCCTCCAGCATGCGTAGCGGGCCGTCGACGGCGCCATCGAACCGGAGCGCCATGCCGATGCGGCCTGCCAGCGGGTGCTGTTCGATAAATCCTCGGGACCCGAGCATGCCAACCCGCTCGCCGTCGGCAAACAGCAGCACGGTATCGTTGGCCGGCGGGGCGGCGCGCAAGGCGCGTGCGGTTTCGAGCAGGGCGCTGGCGGTGGCCGCACCTAGCAGGGCATCGCGCGGCGCCGCGCCGCTGTCGTAGTGCGTTGCCAGCAGCAGGGCGGGGCGCCGCGCAGCATCGGGCGCAGTACCCGGAATCGTCGCGACGATGTTGTGCACGACCCCGATCGTGTGGTGAATGCCGCCGAACAGCCGGGTAACCGATGTGAGGACGGTGGCGCGCTGCACGGCAGGCGTCAGTCCCAGCGCGCGTAGTTGCTGCATCAGGTAGGTGCGCGCGTGCGCATTGTCGCTGCCGCCGATCGAGCGGGGGCTGGCAGCCAGCACGCTCTGATGTTCGGTGGCGCGCGCGGCCCACGCAGGGGACGCAACCGATGCAACGGGCGCCGGCACGTCGGGCGGGGCCAGCGCCAGCCAGGCCAGGACGGCGAGGGCGGCCAGTGCGACAGCGCCGGCAAGGGCATCTCTGAAACCCGTGATGTGGAAAGCTGGTGATACGGCGCGGACGGCATCCATTGGTTGTTCTCCATGCACCTGTCATCAGGGCGAAAAAAAGCCCGCCGGGTAAACGGGGCGGGCGAAAGAGGACGGTTTTGACTACGAGAGTGTCCAGACATAGGCCAGGTCCGGCGATGAGGGCAAACTTGCCGGCTTGCTACTGACGCCATCATGGAGATGAGAACAATACATATCGACCTCCCTGCGTATTGTTGAAGGGTACATATTTGCCGCTGATGGAATAAATATATGCTAGAGGCTAGCAATTTGCAAATCTATTATGAAGTAATTTAATTTCTATTTGCGGGTTGTTTAGAATGCGACGATGTTTCCGGCACGTCCAGCCAATGCACCGTCTCCGCGCGCATCGCATGCTTTATCCGCCTTTTTACCCATCGCTTCCCCGCCCGTTGTGTGAAATAATTCCCCTCTATTCCCGGGGCCCATTGCCCCGGCCGTGCATGCCGCATCAGGCACCGCACGCGCAATGCATGTGCACCACAGGCCCCCGCGCCAGGAGAACAAATTGGCAGATCAGAACAAACCCATCCGCGTCATGCTGGCCGACGATCACCCCATCGTCATGACCGGTTTTGCCATGTCGCTCGAAGCGGCCGGCATGCAGGTGGTGGGCCAGGCCAAGACCCCGAGCGAGGCCACCGCGCTGTACGCGGCCGAGCAGCCCGATGTCGCCGTGCTCGACATGCGCTTTGGCACCGAGCTGACCGGCATGGATGCGGCCCAGGCCATCCTCAAGTCCGATCCGTCGGCCAAGATCGTTTTTCTCAGCCAGTTTGACCAGGATAGTCTGATCAAGGAAACCTACCGCCTCGGCGCCCACGCCTTCGTCACCAAGGATTGCGACCCGGCCGACCTGGCCACGGCCGTGCGCCACGCGCACGAGGGCAAGCTGTACTTCCTGCCGCATATCGCGTCGCGCCTGGCCAGCATGGCCGTGCGCGGTGAAGTCACGCCGCAGTCGCAGCTCGACGAGCGCGGCCTGGAAATCTTCAAGTTCATGGCCGAGGGCATGACCAACGCCGAAATCGCCGAGCGGCTCGATCTGTCGACCAAGACCATCAGCAATATCAGCCAGTCGATCAAGGAAAAGCTGGGCGTGCACCGCCAGGCCAGTATCACCCTGCTGGCTGTCAAGCACGGCCTGATCGAGCCGTAAGCGATGGCCAAGCTCCTGCGCCGGATGCAGAACGCTTCACGCGCGCGTTCGCTGGCCCCGCTGATCGCCATCGCGCTGGCATTGGCCGCCACCGGCGCCCATGCCGCCCACGCCGCGCAGGCCCCGCAGGCTACGCAAACGGAGCGCGAGCGCGAAGAAGTGCAGGGCTACCGCTTCCAGATCATCACCGGCGACGACAGCGCGGTCACGCACCGCATCGTCGACGATCTGTACAAGCGCCTGGTGCCAACGTTTGCTGCGTTTCGCACCGAGCTCGCGCAAAAGCGCCGCATGCTGTATATCGCGATCGGCCCGACCGCGCTGCGCGATGCGCTGTCGCGCCGCTGCGATTGCGTCGTCATCTCGGCCTATACCTCGAGCCAGGTATGGCGCGGCCTGACGGCGCGCCTGCCCAAGCCACGCCGCATCGCCATCACCGCGGTGTATGCCGAGCCGGCGCCGAACGATCAGATGCGCCTGGCCGAACTCGTGTACGGCCGCCCCGTGCGCGTGGGCGTGCTGCTCGGCCCCGACACCGCCTTCCTGCGCCCGGTGCTGCACGACGCCGCCGAGATCCAGATGTTCACGCCGGGCGACGACCTGAATCACACGCTGAACAGCATGACGCGCGCCGAGACGCTGCTGGCGCTGCCCGACAGCGACATCTACAACGCCGAAAACGTGCGCAACATCCTGCTGTCGACCTACCGCCGCAAGCAGGGCGTGATCGGTTTTTCGGCCGATATGGTCAAGGTCGGCGCGCTGGCCACCACGTATTCGGAAGTCGAAGAAATCAATGCCCAGGTGGCCGAGCTCACGGCCGATTTCGTGCGCAGCGGCGAACTGCCTGCGCCGCAGTTTCCGCGCTACTTCCGCACGATCATCAACGAAGGCGTGGCCAGCTCACTCGACCTGCGCGTGACGGATGCTGCGCGCAACTTCGCCCGCCCAGCGCCGGCGCCGGCGGCGCGATGAACCTGCGTTTCTGGCGCGGCTGGGGTGTCGGGCGGCGCATGGCCGTCATCACGATGCTGCCGGTGATCCTGCTGTTTACGTCCTTCGTCTGGTACTCGTGGTACGCGCACCGTGCGCAGGTGGCCGAAGAGCTGGCCGAGCGTGGCCGTATTCTGGCGCGCGCGCTGTCCGAGACGTCCGAGTACAACGTCATCTCGGGCAACCTGTCCGACCTGCGCCTGACGATCAATGGCCTGGTGCAGTCCGACCGCAGCATCTACCGCGTCGACGTCATCGACGGCAGCGGGCGCGCTGCCGTGCGCGTGGTGTCCGAATCGGCCGCCGACGCCCAGTCGCACTACTACGAAGCCCCGATCCGCAAGCAGGTCGTGTGGATCAACCTGTTCTCGGATAACGGCACGCCGCACGTGTCGGCGTCGAGCGATTCGCGTCCGCCCACACTGACCACCGAAGTGGTGGGCTGGGTGCGGGTGACGATGTCGCCGGCGAACATGATGGCCAAGCAGACCGACCGCTTCCAGATCGAGCTGTCGATGGCGGCGCTGGCGCTGGCCGCCAGCGGCATCCTGGCCTGGGTGCTGGCGCGCTCGCTGATCGTGCCGCTGCGCGAGGCCATTGGCACGCTGCGCCAGATCCGGGGCGGTAACTTCCGCGTCCATCCGCCGGTCACCACCGGTGGCGAGATCGGCGAGCTGCAATCGTCGATCGGCGAGATGTCGCTGGCGCTGGGCGAATCCAAGCGCGACCTCGAAAACAAGGTGGCCGAGCGTACGCGCGACCTGCTCGCCTCGCGCAACGAAGCGCTGCGCGCCGACGCCGACAAGCGCAAACTGATCCAGAAGGTCAACGAGATCATCGAGGACGAACGCAAGAGCATCGCGGTCGAGATCCACGACGAACTCAATGCGTCGCTGATCGCGGCGCGCCTCGAGGCGCAGGCGATTGGCCTGCTGGCAGCCAAGGCGCCTGCCGGTCCCGAGGTGGTGGAAATCAAGCGCAAGTCCGAAGCGATCACCAAGCTCGCGCTCGACCTGTACGCCAACGGCCGGCGCCTGGTGCGCCGCCTGCGGCCCGAGGTGCTCGACATGCTCGGCCTGCACGGCGCGGTCGAAGAGATGGTGCGTCACTACGACACTACATCTGGCTGCCGCTTCGACCTGCACAGCGAAGGCGACTTCGCGCGCCTGTCGAACGAACTGGCCATCTCGGCCTACCGCATCGTGCAGGAGGCGCTGTCGAACGTCATGAAGCACGCCGCCGCGCGCTCGGCGCACGTCAGCCTGCTGCTCGACGAAGGCAAGGGCATGCTGCGCATCCGCGTGGTCGATGACGGCGCCGGCTTCGACACGGCCAGCGCCTCCGAAGGCATCGGCATCATCGGCATGCGCGAGCGCGCCTACGCACTGCACGGCACGATCGAGGTACGCTCGAGCCCCGGCGAAGGCACCGATGTCGCCATCGCCCTGCCATTGACGCTGGCGCCGCCGGCACCGGCCGCGCCCACTGCGCCAACCACGACCGCGCCTGCCGCACCTTCCGGCGTCATCCTGTAAGCATCCTTTTTACTAGCGAAGAACACATGGCTACTGCACCTCTCACGCCCTACGAACAAGGCAATCTGAACCAGACCACCACCTGGGCCGACTGCATCGCCTGGTATCACGACCTCGCGCGCCAGTATCCGGCAGTGCTGCGCTTTGAGCAGGTAGGCGTGTCCGATGCCGGCGTGCCGATCCACGCCGGTGTGGTCAGCAGCGACGGCGTGTTCGACCGCGCCGCGATCAAGGCCGCCGGGCGCGCGGTTTTCTTCAACAATAACGGCATCCATCCGGGCGAGCCGGAAGGCGTCGACGGTTGCATGGCGCTGGTGCGCGACTTTTGCCTCGAGCCGGAGCGCCTGGCCGCGCTGGGCACGACCGTGTTCCTGTTCGTCCCGCTGTACAACGTCGACGGCGCATTCAACCGCGCCGACACGTCGCGCGTGAACCAGGACGGGCCGGAGCAGTTCGGCTTTCGCGGCAACAGCCGCCACCTCGACCTGAACCGCGACTTCGTCAAGTGCGACACGCTCACGGCGCGCGTGTTCAACGAATTGTTCACGGCCTGGGACCCGGACGTGATGGTCGATACCCACACGTCCAACGGCGCCGACTACACCTACACGATGACGCTGATCCACACGCAGGCCGACAAGCTCGGTGGCGGCCTGGGCGAGTTTCTGCGCGCCGAGATGCTGCCCGCGATGTACGCCGGGATGGATGCGCGCGGCTGGCCCACCTGCCCGTACGTGAACCCGGTGCAGGACAGCCCCGATCACGGCATCGCCGAGTTCCTGGAAACCGCGCGCTTTTCCACCGGTTATGCAGCGCTGCACCACACGATCGGCTTCATGCCCGAGACGCACATGCTCAAGCCGTTCCGGGACCGCTACGAATCGATGCGCGCGCTGGTCGACGTCGCGCTGGCCTTCACGGTGCAGAACGCCCCCCGCATCCAGGCGCTGCGCCGCGCGGCCAAGGACGCGGGCCGCACGCAAGCCGAGTGGCCGGTGCGCTGGAAGATGGACGAAGCCAATCCGTCGAGCTTCCGTTTCAAAGGGTATGAAGCCAAGTATAAAAAGAGCGTGCTGGGCGACTACACGCGCCTGTACTACGACCGCAGCAGCGTCTGGGAACGCGATATCGCCTACTACAACCGCTTCCCGGTGGACGTGAGTGTGCCGGCGCCGCAGGCGTATGTGGTGCCGCAGCAGTGGCGTGAGGCGATCGAGCGCCTGGAATGGAATGGCGTGCGCATGGAGCGCATCGACGCCGACCGCATGCAGCAGGTCGCGTACTACCAGATCGACAGCGTGACCTCGCGCCCGACGGCGTACGAAGGCCATATGTTCCATGACGAGGTGGTGATCGAACGGCGTCACGCCAGCGTGCAGCTGCGCGCGGGGGATTATTTGGTGCCGCTGGACCAGGACAATGCGCGCTATGCGGTCGAGACGCTCGAGCCACTGGCGCACGACAGCTTCTTCCGCTGGGGCTTCTTCAATAGCGTGCTGGAAAAGAAGGAGGCGTATTCGGAGTATGTGTTCGAGGACGAGGCCGAGCGGCTGCTGGCGCAGGAGCCAGAATTGGCGGCGAAGTTCGAACAGTGGAAGGGCGAACATCCCGGCTTGCTGACGAACCAGGAAGCGGTGCTGGACTTCATCTTCGCCAACTGCGCGCGCTACCGCGAGCCGGAATGGCGCCGGTATCCGGTGTTCATGATCGAGCGTTGAACACGCCGCCAGAGATTGGCCCGTAACGTAGAAACGTCGTTCCCGCCCTCGCCGGGCGCCTTGGCGGGAACCCCAGTTAGCAGCAGGCCACTATCGCACTTTTGGCCAGCGCATGAGAGCTTGGGTTCCCGCCTCCGCGGGAACGACGTTGTTTTAGGGCGTTGGTAACGCCCCCCACGTCTTTACTTCGACGCTGCAATCCAGCGATCGACCTTCGCTTCCAGCACTGCCAGCGGCAGCGTGCCTTCATCGAGTACCACGCGGTGGAATGCCGGCAGGTTTAACTTGTCACCCAGTGCCGCCTGCGCGCGCTGACGCAGTTCCATGATTTTCAGGGCGCCGATCTTGTATGCCAGCGCCTGGCCCGGCATGACCATGTAGCGCTCGATCTGGGCGCGCGCTTCCAGTTCCGAGTAGCCAAGCGTCTCGCGGAAGTACGTGATCGACTGATCGCGGCTCCAGCCCTTGGTGTGCATCCCGGTGTCGACCACCAGGCGCGCGGCGCGCAGCATCTCGTCGTTCAGGTGGCCGAAATAATCTTCCGGCTTGTCGAACAGGCCCATCTCCTTGCCCAGCGTCTCGGCGTACAGTGCCCAGCCTTCGGTGAACGCCGTGTTGCCGCCAAACTTGCGGAAGTTCGGCAAGCCGAGTTCCTGGGTCAGCGCGATGTGGAAGTGGTGGCCCGGCTGGCCTTCATGCAGGTACAGCGTGACCATGCCGGTGCTGCCGTACTTGGTCGGATCGTTCACCACCGACCAGAACACGCCGGGGCGCGAACCATCGGCCGCCGGTGACGAATAATGGTCCGACGCCGTCTCGCGCGTCAGTTCCGGTTCCAGACGCACTTCGAGTGGCGCCTTCGGCATCAGCGAGAACAGCTTCGGCAGCTTGGTGCGCACGTCGGCGTCGATCTTCTCGAACACGGCGATCACCTGCGCGTCCGACGTGAACGGCTTGTACTTCGGCTGCTCCGACACCCAGCGCGGCAGGCCGGCTGCAGGGCCGGTGTAACCCATCTTCGGGCCGATCTTGCCGTACTCGCCCTGGATGCGCGCCACTTCCTTCTGGCCGATCTCGTGGATCTGCTCGGGCGTCAGGCTTGTCGTGGTCATCGCTGCCACACGCGCCTTGTACCACTCGGCGCCGTTTGGCAGTGAGCCCCAGCCGGCGGTGGTGCGGGTGGCCGGCAGGTAGTCCTTCTCGACATACGTGGCCAGGCGCGCCAGTGCCGGATTGAGCTTCTCGCCCACCGTCTTGCGGTACGACGCCGTCAGCTTGGTCTTGTCGGCGTTTGAAAAGCCCACCGGCAGCGCCTTGATCGGGCTGTAGAAGATGCTGGCTTCCGGCGTGGCCGCGACCAGTGCCTTCAGTTGCGGCAGCAGCGACAGCATCGGCTCGCGCGGATGCACGACGCCGCGCTTGACGCCTTCGCGCATATTCGCGATCGCCTGGTCGATGTAGGCGACCATCTGGTCCAGGCGGCTCAGGTAATTGCGGTAATCCTGCGGCGTGGCGAGCGGCTGTGCGCCCTGGCCACCGGCGTAGTTGGCCATGAAGACCGGCATGTTGAACATCTGGTCCACCGGCAGCAGGTGCTCGGGGAAGGCGCCCAGGCGCAGCGCGGTCTCGAGCTCGAACTTGACGATGTCGTAGCTGGCCTGGTCACGCGGATTGAGGCGCTCGCGCGGGATCGTGCCCAGGCGTTTTAGATAACCGCGGTACAGCGCAAACTGGGCGTCGCGGTTCTTTGGCGCGATTGGCAGGCCAAGCTGACCATCGAAGCGGCCGTCACCGGACTCGGTCGCCCAGACAGGCTCGAAGCGCGCGTAGGCATCGTAATACTCGTCGACCAGTTTGTTGATGGCCTTGCCGGCTTGGGTGTCGGCAGCCGATGCCGATGCTGGTGCGGTGGCCGTGACCGGCGCGGCGCCGGCACTGGCGCACAGAAGCAGGGCGGCCGTGGCCAGCACGCCGGTTTTGAAGAATGGGTTCATCGTGTTCGAGGTCCTGGTAAAGAATCAGTAACTAGCCAGCGGCGTGAGGGCGCCGTTCTTGAATGTATAAACCGTGACGGCCGTTTTCTTCAGATTGCCCTTGGGGTCATAGCCATAGGTGCCAACCACGCCCTGGTAGCTGATCGTGTGCATCGCCACGCCGACCGCCTTGGCATCGACCGTCTTGGCCGACTGGATTGCCTGCGCGATGAACTTGGTCTGGTCGTAGAACGATGGCGCATACACGTCCGGCTCGCGGCCAAAGCGCTTCTTGTAGCCGGCCAGGAAGGCTGCGCCGCCTGGCTGCTTGGCGACGATCGCGCCGGCCTGCGCGCAGCGCACGTTCTCGCCGACCGCGGCGCCGCCGAGTCTTGCCATCTCGGGGCTGCACAGCGTGTCGCCACCCAGCAGCGGCACGTTCAGGCCGAGCTGCTTCATCTGGCGCACCATCGGCGCGGCCTGCGGGGCGTAGCCGCCGTAGAAGATGGCGTCGACTTTCTTGGCGCGCAGCGCGGTGAGAATCGCGGCGAAGTCGCTGGCCTTGTCGTTGGTGAACTCGTGGCCCGCGACCTTGATGCCGGCCTGCTGCGCCTGGCGCTTGAACTCCATCGCGATGCCCTGGCCGAACGCCGTGCGATCGTCGATCACGCCGATGTTCTTGATCTTGAGTTCCTTGGCCGCGTAGCCGGCGACCGAGGCGCCCACCTGCGTATCGCTTGCGACGATGCGAAACACGGTGGGGTAGCCGCTGGCGGTGATCTTGGGATTGGTGCCGACCGTCGACATCAGGATGCCGCTGTCGTTGTAGACGCGCGAGGCGGGAATCGCCACACCCGAGTTGTACGGGCCGAGCACGAACTTGACGCCGGCGTCGGCGAATTTCTGGGCCACGGTCACGCCCTGTTTCGGGTCGCCCGCGTCGTCTTCGGATTGCAGCACGAAGCGCAGCACGTTGGCGCCGACCTGGATCTTCTGTGCGTTGAGCTCTTCGATGGCCATGCGCACGCCGTTTTCATTGTCCTTGCCGGCAAACGCATTGGCGCCCGACAGCGGACCGCTGACGCCGATCTTGACGACCTGCTCGGCAGCGTGCGCGTGCACGCCGATGGTGGCAATCAGTGCGGCCAGCGCCAGCGGCGCCATGGTGATTTTCGATGGCATTGACTCAGTCTCCCGTTGATGTGGACGGGCGCCATCATCGCACGATTCGGGCGCGCGGCGAAAGCGCAGAGCGCCTGTAAAGACTCAGGCTGGCGTGCTGTGCGAGATCAGTTCGAGGGGCAGGGCGGTGGTGGACTTGATCTGTTCCATCGAGAAGGCCGACGACACGCCGGTCAGGCGCGCGGTCTTGATCAGCTTTTTGTAGAAGCGGTCGTAGCCGGCGATATCGGTGGTGACGACCTTGAGCAGGTAATCGACGTCACCGCTCATGCGATGAAATTCCAGCACCTCGGGCAGCGCGATCACGGCGGCGGCAAAGCGCGCCAGCCATTTTTCATCGTGTTCGGGGGTCTTGACGCTGACGAATACGGTGACCGGCAAGCCGACCTTTTCGCGATTGACGATGGAAACGCGGCTTTCGATGAAGCCTTCTTCTTCCAGGCGCTTGACGCGTTTCCAGCAAGGGGTGCTGGACAAACCCACCTTTTCGCTCAGGCCCGAAATGGACAACGTGGCATCCGCCTGCAGGGCAGCGAGGATCGCGCAATCAAACTTGTCGAGTGAATTCATATTCCGCATTGCTGGTTATAAGAATAATTATCCTACTGTTTGATTGAAAACCAGAAAGTTTAGGACGTATTGACCGTCTTTAGCTCGTACCATATTACTGGACAATAACATGTTGTGCGACACCTTTTTTATATTTTTGGCACCTATTCATGCAGACCGAAATTTACCTCGACACCAATGCCACGTCCCCGGTATTGCCCGCCGCCGCTGCCGCCGCCATGGCCGCCATGCAGGACGGCTTCGGCAATCCGAGCAGCAGCCATGCAACGGGCCTGCGCGCCCGGGCGCTGCGCGAGAACGTGCGCGCCAGTGCGGGCCGGGTGGTCGGCGCCGGGGACGGCCGGTTGATGTTCAACAGCGGCGCCACCGAAGGCATCCAGACGGCGGTGCTCTCGGCCCTGTGTGCGGTGCGCGAGCGGCGTGCGCGTGGTGAAGCCTGCGGCGACATCGTCCTGATCGGTGCGACCGAACACAAGGCGATACCCGAAAGCCTGGCGCACTGGAACCGGCTGCTGGGCACGGACCTCGAGCTGCGCATGCTGCCGGTCGATGGCGATGGCCGCCACCGCCTCGACGTGCTGCGCGCGCTGGCGCCGCGCGCGGCGCTGGTATGCACGATGGCGGCGAACAATGAAACGGGCGTCGTGTCCGACCTGCGCGGCATCGAGGCGGTGCTGCGCGATGCCGGGAGCGCTGCACTGTGGCTGGTCGATTGCGTGCAGGCGCTGGGCAAGCTTCCGCTCGACCTGGCCGCGAGCCGCATCGATTACGCGCCGTTTTCGGGGCACAAGCTGTATGCGCCAAAAGGCATCGGCATGCTGTACGTGCGCCGCGGTGCGCCCTACACGCCGCTGATGTGCGGCGGCGGGCAGGAAGACGGCCAGCGTTCCGGCACCGAAAACATGGCCGGCATCGCGGCGCTGGGCGCCGTGTTCTCCGCGCTGGAGCGGGGCGACACGTTCCGTGACGGCGCCGCACTGCTGGCGTGCCGCGCGCGCCTGGTGACGGCGCTGGAAGCAGCCTTGCCAGGCATCGTGTTCAACGCGCCCCTGGCGCAGTCGCTGCCCACGACCATCAATTTTTCGGTGCCGGATGTGGCCAGCGCCACGCTGCTCGACCTGTTCGATGCCGCCGGCATGCGCGTCAGCGCCGGCTCGGCGTGTTCGGCGGGGAAGGCCGGGTCGAGCTATGTGCTCGATGCGATGGGCGTGCCGGCCTGGCGCAGCGCGGCGGCGGTGCGCCTGTCGTTTGGCGCGCTGCTTGACGACGCGTCGCTCGACCTGGCGTGCAAGCGTATCGCGCACTGCGGCGCCGCGCTGGCCGCACCAATTCCAGTGACTGGCGCCGAGCCGGCGATGGATGGCGCCATCGACAGCGCAATGCTGGTGCCCGCCGATGCTGCCCGTGACTGGCTCGCTGCGCATCCGGACGCGATCGTGATCGACGTGCGCGACCTGCGCGAACACAGCGTTGCGGGTGCAGGTGTGGGCACGGTCAGCCTGCATGGCCGTGCGGTACGCAACGTGCCGCTGGCGTGCATTGCCGACCAGGCGCCCCAGTGGCTGGGCGCGACGGCGCCGCTGCTGTTCGTCTGCCGCAGCGGCGCCCGCAGTGCCCGCGCGGCGCAGGCCTTGCGCACATTGGGCCATCCGGGTGCCTGGTCACTGGTGGGCGGATTCGCGCTCGTTATCTGATCTCGGGTAGCATGGCCCCGATGCCAGCGCATCGGTGGGGTGTGTTCGTCAGCGCACAGTAACGACGCGGGTCTTTGCCTAGCATGAGATCAGCCGTGCGCGCCCAGCGTTTCCTGCCCTGATCCGTCCCGGACGCCACTATGCTCCAGCGGTCTGCTGCGCACGCTCAGTCCCGAGGCCCCGTTGAACGTCAAGAACCACAACCTGCCCGCCGGGCAGCGCACGCCGCATGATGCGGCGCGCGCGACCGGCGACGATGCGCCATGGCGCGCAGCACCTCTCGGCGCGCTCCAGCGCGCGGAACACGCACGCCAGTTGGCGGCGCGCCACGTACTGCAACCCACCACCGCCGGCAAGGGCGGCGCCCAGGCCCTGCGCGCCCTCCTGGGCACGGATGCCGATGCCATCGCTGCCTCGTGCGACGCGCTCGACGAGGCCTCCCGCGCCGGCTTCGCGCTGCCGCCTGCCGGTGCGCGACTGCTCGACCAGCACCATCTGCTTGACGCCCAGGTACGCCTGGTGCGCGCCGGCTTGCGGCCGGTCGCCGCGACCCTGCCGACACTGGCCCCGGATGGCGCCGTGCGTGCCTGGCGCCTGGTGCTCGACGTGGTCGCGCATGGCGATGGCCGCATCGACGCCGGGGAACTGGCGTTGTTCGTGGCCGCTTACCAGGAAGGCCCGGAAAGCGCAGCGCTGCGCATCGCCGAACTGGATGCGCTGCCGGCGCTCCTGCGCCTGGCCCTGATCGACAACCTGCGGCGCCTGGCCGCGCGCGCGGCGCGTGCCTGCGCCGCGCATGAACAGGCCGCCGGGTGGGCCGTGCGCCTGCTGGACACGGCCGAGACGCGGCCCGGTGACCTGATCCTGCTGGTGGCCGACATGATGCGCAGCGTCGAGGCCAGCGACAGTTTCATCGCCGAACTGGCGCGGCGCCTGCACGGCCGCGGCGGCGCCGTGAGCCAGGTACTGGACTGGCTCGACGCGCGCCTGGCCGATGGCGACAGCAGCATCGCGCAGCACACGCAGCGCGAACACAGCGAACAGGCCGAGGATGCCATCTCGGCTGGCAACACGCTGGCCAGCCTGCGCCTGCTGGGCGGGATCGACTGGCGCGCCTTCGCCGAGACGCACGGCGCCGTCGACGCGCTGCTGCGCACCGACCCGGATGGCAGTTACGCCGCCATGGACGGCGCCACCCGCGACAGCTACCGGCATGCCATTGCACGCCGCGCCCGGGCTGCCAAAGTCGATGAAGTCGAGGTCGCGCGCGACGCGCTGACGCAGGCCGGCACGCACCGCGCGCCGGGCGAAGGTGGCCTGGACGTGCGCACCCGCCACGTCGGCCACTACCTGCCAGCGCTGGCGCACAAGGCGCCGGTTGCCACGCGCATTGGCGCAACCGCGGTCCTGACACTGCTGCTGACAATCGCCATCCTCGTGCACGCACGCCAGGGCGATGCCGGCGCCTGGTTGCTGGCGCTGATTGGCTTGCTGGCGCTGCCCGGGGCGAGCGCGCTGGCGCTGTCCCTGGTGCGCATGATGGAACGCTGGCGCATCCCGCCTGTCACTACGCCGCGCATGGATTTCAGTGCCGGCATTCCCGACACCTGCCGGACCGTCGTCGCCGTCTGCGCGCAAGCGGGCGACGCTGCCGCGATCGAACGGCTGCGCGAAGAGCTCGAGGTGCGCTATCTCGGCAACCGCGACCCGAACCTGCGCTTTTGCCTGCTGCTCGACCTGCCCGATGCCGCCAGCGAAACGCTGCCGACGGACGACGCATCGCTGGCGCAGGCACGCACTGCCATCGAGGCGTTGAACACCCGGTACGCCCCTGACGGTGACGGGCCATTCATGCTCCTGGCGCGGCCACGCACCTGGAGCGTCGACCAGCAAGCCTGGATCGGCCAGGAACGCCAGCGCGGCCAGATCGCCGACCTGAATGCCTGGCTGTGCGGCGCGCGCGAACGCTTCCTGCTCACCGCCGGCAATACCGGCGCGGGCGCCGCGATGCGCTACGTGATTGCACTGGACGCCAACGCCGGCCTGCCGCGCGACGCGGCGCGCAGCCTGGTGGCCGCGATGGCGCACCCGCTGCACCAGCCGGTGCAGGACGACAGCGGCCGTGTGCTCGAAGGACATGGCATGCTGTTGCCAGCGCGTGGTCCCGCGCCACCGGGCCATCGCGCGCCGCGCTTTGCCCGCATGGGCGGGGCCGCGCTGGATGCGCGCTACGGTTGGGTCGCGATCCACGATGTCGATGCCTGGCGTCGCGCCTGCGGCGACGTTGTGCGCGATGACGGGCGCGCCTGGCCCGGCGCCGTCGAGCGCGATCGCCTGCGCGCCGGCCGCGTGGCAGACTTGCGCGTGGATGCACTGCGCCCGCATAACTACGGTGAGTACATGCTGCGCCGGCACCGCGCCGTGCGCGCGGCCTGGCAATCGGTGCAGCGCCTTGGTCGCGGTCCCGATTACCTCGAGTACGCGCCCGCGCGCTGGATGCTGTTCGACCAGTTGCGCGCGAGTCTCGTCGCGCCGGCGTCCCTCGCCTTGCTGATCCTGTGCTGGAGCCTGCTGGCCGCGCCCGTGTTCTGGACCGCGGCGGTGCTGGCGGTCGTCTTCGTACCGGCGCTGGTTGGCATGCTGGTGGCGCTGGGAGACCGGCCGCTCGACGCACCATGGCGCCAGCACCTGGACGGCTGGGTGCGCGGCGCGCGCCTGACGCTCACGCGCAGCGCCTTGTGGGCAGCCTTCCTGCCGCATGCAGCGCTGGTCGATGCCCATGCCCTCGTGCGGGGTCTGTGGCGCCGGCACGTGACGCAGCGCGGCTTGCTCGACACGCAGACGGCGGCGGTCCCGGGCCGCTCGCTGGAAATCAGCGGCCGCGCCATGTGGTTCCCGCCGTTGCTGGCGATGGGCACTGCCATGCTGGTGAGCTTTGCCAACCCGTACGCCTTGTTCGCCACGGCGCCGATGCTGCTGGTATGGTTCCTGTCGCCGGTGCTGGCCTGGTGGACGGGGCACGTAACCCGCCGCAGCGCGCGCCTCGCCCCGGCGCAGGACCATTTCTTGCGCGCGCTGGCGCGCCGCACCTGGGGCTTCTTCGAACGCCACGGCGCCGATGGCCATGGGCTGGCGCCGCACGCCGTGCTCGAACATCCCGAGCCCGCGGTCGATGCACGGGTCTCGCCCGACGGGATCGGCCTTGGCCTGCTGGCCACGCTGAGTGCGCGCGACTTCGGCTTCCTGCCACTGGGGGGACTGCTGGAACGCAGCGAGCGCGCATTCGCCTCGCTGGCGCTGCTCGAACGGTGGAACGGCCATCTGCTGCAGTGGTACGACGGCGCCACGCTGGCCCCGCTCGAGCCACATCATGTCGATACCGCCGCCAGCGGCAGCCTGGTGCTGGCGCTGCGCACCTTTGCCGTCGGCATGGACGAATTGCTGGATCAGCCGATCGCCGGCGCTGCGCCGGACGGCATCCGCGCCACGCTGCTGGTCGTGCGCGAGCACGCGCACGGCGCGCCGGCGTCATTCCTGAACGCGCTGGACGAGATGGATGGCGCGCTGACGCCCGAACGCTGCCGCGCCCTCGATACGCTGCCGGGCCTTGCCGATTGCCTGCGCCTGGCGCTGGCCAATGCCGAACGCTTGACCGCCAGTCTGCCCGAGGATGCGGCGGCAGAGCCGGCGCTGCTCGCCTGGGTCGAGCGTCTGCATGCCGGCTGCACCGCGCAGCTGGAAGACCTGTACGCGCTGGCGCCGTGGATGCGCGCCGTGCAGGAATACGTCCTGGGCGCCAGCCTGACCCGGATCCCGACGCTGCGCGAACTGGCGCAGCTCGACGCGCCGGCAACGGGTGGCGCCGGCCTGGCTGCCCTGGTAGGTGCGGGCCGCGCTTGCGCACAGGCGCGCATCGAACGGCTGGCCGCGCTGGCTACCGCAGCGCGCGACGCCGCCCGCATGGACTTCGGCGCGCTGGTCGACCCCGCCACCGGCCAGCTGGCCGCCGGCTACCACGTGCGCGACAAGCGCCTGGACGGCGACAGTTGCGACTTGCTGGCGTCCGAATCGCGCATGGCCAGTTTTGCCGCCGTGGCCCAGGATCAGCTGCCGCAGCAGCACTGGTGGTCGCTCGGGCGCCCGCAGCGCATGGCTGGCGGGAGCACGCTGCTGCTGTCGCGCCGTGGCGCCATGGCCGATCTGCTGGCGCCGCAACTCTGGATGCCGGTCTGGCGCGACACGCTGCTCGACGCCGCCGCCCGCGCGCTGGTGCGCGCCCAGGCTGCACATGCCAAAAGCAGGGACGTGCTGTGGGGCTTTTCGCCATCCCGTTGCAATGCCGTGGACGCCGCTGCGCGCTACCGCTCCGGCCAGTTCGGCTTGCCCGCCGCCGCGCTGCAGCGCCAGCGTGACGACGACCTGGTCGCCGCGCCGTACGCCGCCGCGCTGGCGCTGGGCATGACGCCGGGCCTGGCCAGCACCAATCTGCGCGCTTTTGCGGCGCAAGGCATGCTGGGCGAACTCGGATTGTATGAAGCACTCGACTATGCGCCCGCCCGTTTGCCGCAGGGCGAGCGTCAGGTCGTCGTTCGGGCCTACGCTGCGCGGCATCAGGCGATGCTGCTGCTCGCGTTGGCCCGCCATCTGCTGGGCGAACCGATGCAGCACCGCTTCTGCCGCGATCCCGAATTCCGGGCCGCGCTGCCCTTGCTGCAAGAACCGGTGCCGGTCTCCGGCGCAGCCGCCGAACGCCGCTACACGGGCGCGGCAACGGCCAGCCAGAGCGTGACGGCGCGCCCGTATGCGCGCGTCATCGGAAGCGAACCCCCGGTGCTTCCCGAAGTTCAGCTGCTGTCCAATGGCCGCTATCACCTGGTCGTGGCCAGCGATGGCACTGGCGCCAGCCGCTGGGATGATAAACAGATCACCCGCACCGGCATCGGCGAGACCGGTTTGACATGCCATGTGCGCGACGTCGCATCCGGCCAGGTCTGGCCGGGCCTGTTGCCAGAGAGCGAGCGCGAAACGGTGTTCTCCGAGGGCCGGGCCAGCGTGCGCTGTCTGGACAACGGGCTGGCCATGCACACCGATATCGTGGTGGCGCCGGACGACGACGTCGAGCTGCGCCGCATCCGCATCGTCAATCAGGGCCTGCAGCCGCTGACGCTCGAGCTGACCAGCAGCGTGGCGCTGGCCGGGCCGGCGCTCGAGCCGGGCGGCCGCAGTCACATCATGATCGAATTCGACGCCCCGCACGACAGCCTGCTGTGCGTCACGGCGGCCGATGCGCCCGTCGTCATGCACCGCATGGCAGTGCGCGACATCGCGCCCGCCGTGACGGTGGAAACGGACCGCGCGCGCTTCATCGGCCGCGGCCACGATCTGCGCGCGCCGCAGGCTATCGGCGCCGGCGGCGCGCTGCCCGGCCTCGTCGCCGAACCGGATGACGCGTTGCTGGCCTTGCGCCGCACCGTCACGCTGGCGCCGCAACAAGAGATCACGGTCGACCTGGTGCTGGGCGTTGCCGCCAGCCGGGCGATGGCGCGTGAACTGGCGGCCCGCTACAGCGCCGGCCATGCGGTCGACCGCGCGATCGACGCGGCCTGGACCCAGGCCCAGGCCTTCCTGCGCCGCATGGACGTGAGCGAAGCCGATGCGCAGCTGTGCAACCGCCTGGCCGGTTGCCTGCTGCAGCCGGTACCGGCCCTGCGCGCCGACCCGGCCGTCATCGCGCGCAATGTGCGCGGCCGCGCCGACCTGCTCGCATACGGCATCGATGGCGTGCAGCCAGTACTGCTGCTGCAGCTGGCGGACGGTCCGGATACCGGCCTGGCACGCCAGGTGCTGCAGGCGCATACCTACTGGCGCAACCGCGGCGTCGCGGTCGACCTGCTGGTGCTGTGCGACAGCCGCGCCGTGCGCGAGGGCGTAATGACGCTGGCGATGGCCCTGGTCGATCCCGACACCTTCGATGCGCCGGGCGGCGTGCATCTGTTCCTGCGCGAAGACGTCGCACAGGAAGACCGCATCCTGCTGCGCTCGAGCGCAAGCGTGCTGCTGCTGTCGGGCCGGGGCGACCTGGCCGATCAGCTGCGCCGCGCCGCACGGCCCGGCGCTGCCTTGCCGTCGCCGCTGGTGGCTGGCGCGACCACGCCGTGGATGACGGAAGCACTGCCCACCGTGCAGCCCGAACGCCTGTTCGACAACGGCATCGGCGGCTTCACGCCCGATGGCCGCGAGTACGAGGTGCGCAGCAGCGCCGCAGTGCCGGTGCCGCAGGCGCCCTGGGCCAACCTGCTGGCCAACCCCGGCTTTGGATCGGTGGTCTCGGAACGGGGCCATGCCGTCACCTGGAGCGGGACGCGCGCTGCACGCCTGAGCGCCGGCAGCGACGATGTCGCACCGCAGGATGGCGAAGCGTTCTACCTGCGCGACGAGGACAGCGGCGCCTTCTGGTCGCCCACGCCGTGGCCGGCGCCATCGCCGGAACCCTACCTGACCCGGCACGGCGTCGGCTACACCGTGTTCGAACACGGCGCGCACGGCATCCATTCGGCGCTGCGCTGCTTCGTGGCGCCGGATGTGCCCATCAAATACAGCGTGCTCCGGCTGCGCAATGACAGCGATGCGCCGCGGCGCCTGAGCGTGACCGGATTCGTGGCATGGCAGCTCGACAGCGTCGACGCCACGCCCGGCCTGCAGGTCGTCACCGGCATTGACCTGGCCAGCGGCGCGCTGTTCGCGCGCAATGCGTTCAGTGACGACTTCCGCGACCAGGTGGGGTTCTTCCATGTCGACGCCGAAGACGTCGCCGCAACCTGCGACCGCGACGAATTCATCGGCCGCCAGGGCAGCATCGCGCAGCCGGCGGCGCTGGGCCGCAGCAGCCTGTCCGGCGCCAGCGGCGCGGGGCGCACGCCGTGCGCGGCCCTGCAAACGGCGATCACGCTGGCGCCGGGCGAAGAGCGCGAACTGGTGTTCGTGCTGGGCGTGGCCGGTCCCGGCACGCTCGATGCCAGCCGCGAGGTGCAACTGCACGGTGGCGCGCGCGCCGCCGCTGCCGCGTGGGAGCGCCTGCACAACTGGTGGTCTGACACGCTCGGTGCGGTGCAACTGCACTCGCCCGACGCATCGCTCGACCTGCGCGTCAACACCTGGCTGCCGTATCAGGCGATCAGCGCGGCGTGGGGCGAGCGTTCTCCCGCCATCCGCCTGCAGTCGCTGCTCGCCAGCGTGCATGCCCGGCCCGAGCTGCTGCGCGACGCGTTGCTGCAGGCGGCGCGCGATTTCGCCTCGGCGCAGTCCAACCTGCCGGCTCCTGCGGTCGACGATTTCCTGTGGCTGCCCCATGTGCTGACGCGCTACCTGGCCGTCACGGGCGATTACGCACTGCTGGCCGTGCTGCCATTTGGCGCCGATCCCGGCGACGCCACGCGGCTGGCTGCCGGGGACGACCTGTACCAGCACTGCGTGCATGGCCTGCGCGGCTGCCTGCGCTTCGGCCAGCGCGGCCTGCCGCTGGCGGCGGCGCGCCTGCACGACGATGACGCCACGGGCCGTGTCGAAAGCGTGCGCACGGGCTTTTTCATGACCACCGTACTGCAGCGCTTCGCCGACGTGGCGGACCGGCGCGGCGACTTCGGGTTTGCCACCACCTGCCGCGGCGCCGCGCTGGCGCTCAGGGCGCAGTGCGAAGAGCATGGCTGGGACGGCGACTGGTACCGCTGGACGTGGCTGGACAGCCGTAATGCACTCGGTTCGATCGCCAACGCCGCTTGCCGCGTCGAGTTGTCGACCCAGGGCTGGGCGGTGCAGGCCGACGCCGAACACGGTGCGGCTGCGCTGCGCGCCGCAGCGCTGCGCCTGGTCGACGAGGCGCACGGCGTCACGCTGCTGTGCGATCCGGCGGTCGACGGGCACTGGAGCGAGCGCGTCGTGGCCAGCCCCGGCCAGGACCACGGCGCCGTCGCGCTGGCGGCGACGGGCTTCGCGCGGCTGGGCGACGCCGGCCGCGCGTGGCAGCTGGCCGGCATGCTCGATCCACTGGCGCCAACCCTGGCGCCGGACCGCACGGCCGACCACAGTGCGCCGCCATACTTTATCGCGGGCGGCGTGCGCACGGTGGCGCCGCACATCGGCCGCGCCATCGGCGGCTTGCATACCGCCTCGGCTGGGGCCACCTGGCTGCTGGCGATCGAAGCGCTGCTGGGTGTGGAGCGCAACGGCGCGCGCCTGCACCTGACACCGCACCTGGCGCCGGGCTGGGAAGGTTTCAGCCTGCGCTACCGCTATTACAGCGCGTTCTACGAGATCACGGTGCATGCGGGCGACGGCATGGAAGGCTTGCTGCTCGATGGCCAGCCATGTCCTGACTGGACGTTCGAGCTGCAGGATGACCGGCGCGATCACCGGGTGGAGCTGTGGATCGCGGGGACGCCGGCCGGCGCCTAGGGCCAGCGCGCGGGGCGTGGCGGGCCAGCCACAGCCGGTGCTGAAAATCGCCGGGTGCGGTGGCCGGCCGCGCGGTGCCAATCGGCTTGCGCTATATAATTCGGGAACGGCCCCTGATCGCCGCCGATCTCCCCATATTCGTGACCGATCGCGCATGTTGCGCACGGACCTGACACTGACGACCGCATGACACTAGCCACTGACCAGAATGTTGACCGCCACGGTATTTCTCCTACCGGACTGCAATTCCTTTCGATCCGCGACGCCGTCATGGACCGCTGGGAACGGGAAGTGCGCGCGCGCGTCGACGGCGCCCAGAATCTGCTGCGGCCTGTGCTGACCAACACGCTGCCGGCGTTTTTCGACAATATCGCTGAAGCCCTGAGCCCGGACCATCCGCGCACGCAGGCTGCGAGCGGCAACAATTCGGCCAGCGTGCACGGGACTGAGCGCGCCCGCATGACGCCGTTCGGCCCCGACCAGGTGGTCCACGAATACCAGATCCTGCGTGAGTCGATTGGGGTCGTGGCCAAGGGCAGGGTGGTCCTTGACGACGACCACTGGCGCATCATCGACGCGTCGATCAACGCCGCCATGCGCGAGGCGGTGCGCTCGTTCACACAGATTCACGAAGATCTGCGGCACAAGATGGCGGCCGCGCTGTCGCACGACATGCGCACGCCGCTGTCGGTGGTCGCGCATGGCGCGCAGCTCATGTCGATGACGGCCGACTGGGCGCAGGTGAAAAACGTCGCCGCCCGGATCGGCACCAATGCCGACCGACTCAACGAAATGATGGCCGAACTGCTCGACGCGCTGACGTTCCAGGGCGCGGCGAAGATCCCGTTGCACCTGACGCACTTCGATATCCTGGGCCTGACGCGCGAACTGGGCGAGCAATACGGGCACGGTCAGCACGGCACGCAGGTTGTCGTCGACGTGGCCGGCGAGCCGGTCACGGGCCACTGGTGCCGCGCCTCGCTCTGGCGCGCACTGGAAAACCTCGTCAACAACGCGATCAAGTATGGCGACGGCGGTACCGTCAGCATCAGGGCGCACCAGACGCGCGGGCGCATGATGCTGAGCGTTCACAACGAAGGCAACGCGATTCCTGAAGAGCAGCACAACCGGATCTTCGAGTACCTGCGCCGCGAAACAGGGCCGTTCTCGGCCACCGGCTGGGGCATCGGTCTGCCGTTCGTCAAGGCCGTGGGCGAAAGCCACGGCGGCAGCGTGTCGGTCGACAGCTCGCCCGAGCTGGGCACGACGTTCCTGATCGACATCCCCGTCGACTGCCGTCCTTTCGTGGGCGACAGCGCCCAGTGCGCCGCCTCGGCGTGATCCCGCCGCAGGTCGCGTTCAGCAGATGACTGTGACCCTGCCTAGCAGCGCCCGGACGGCGCCGAGGTCGGGCGCGTGCGCTCCCGCCCTCCGGCCTGCGGCGCTGCCCGCCGCCACCGCAAACGCCAGGTGTGCAGCCATGCCTGCATCGGGCCACTGCTGCAGCGAATAAATCAGCCCGGCCATCCCCGCATCGTCCGCGCCCAGCGTGTCGACCACGTCGACCATGTCGACGACGGGCGCCTGCGCATGCCACGTCTGCGCGCCGTGATACAGCGACGCGCCGCCGGCGCCGCGCGTGAGCAGCACCAGCGCTGCCGGATTGCGCGCGCGCAGGCGCCCCAGCGAGCCAAGCGTGTCGTGGCTGCGAAACAGTGCGCGCAGGTCGTCGTCGGACACCTTGATGACGTCGGCCAGTTCGGTCATGCGGCGCAGCGTCGCGTCGTAGGCTGGTCCCATCAGGTTGCGCCAGTGCGGGTCATAACTGATGCGCAGCCCATGCGCTTTCGCCTGTTCGGCCAAGGCGATCAGTGCGAGGTCGAGCGGTCCACGCGCCAGGCTGGTGCCGCCGAAGTGCAGCCACTGCACCTCGTGCGGCCAGCCGGGTGGCATCATCGTCACATCGAAATGCAGGTTCGCTGCCACGTCGTCGCTGACGATGTCATGCGGCGGCGTGGCAGCGCGCTGCAGGTAGCGCAGGTCCAGGCCCGCCGCTTCGCTGGCGCGCCACAGCGCATCGCCGGCCATGCAACGGCTGATGGCGCCAGCGAAACCGCTGGCGACACCCAACGCAGCCAGTGCCCGCGCCACGTTCCAGGTCGAGCCGCCGGCGTGGCTGCGCCATGTGTCGCCGTCCTGGTGCAGCAGGTCGGCCAGCGCCTCGCCCGCGCAGAGGATGGCAGCGGGCCCGCTCATCGCGCCTCTCCGCTGCTGCTCTCACGGACCATCAGCTGCACCGTAAGTGTCTGTTCGAGGCCGGACGTGGCGGTCTTGTCCAGCAACAGGTCCACGCCCATCCGGCCCAGCAGATCCTTGTCGATTTTGATGCTCGAGAGTGGCGGCACCGCGGCCGCGGCGGCGCTGATGTCGTCGAAGCCGACGATCGCGATGTCGTGCGGGACCTGCAGGCCGCGCGCCAGGCAGTGGCGCATGGCCGCCAGTGCGGCGCTGTCGTTGTAGCAGAACAGCGCATCGGGCCGCGGTTCGCGCGCCAGCAGGGTGTCGACCGCCCCGTGCAGATTGTCCTGCGTGTCGCCGATGCTGGGCAGCTGGATTTCGAGGTCGGGATCGGCCAGCATGCGCGCCTCGAACAGGGCCTTGCGAAAGCCCCGATAGCGCTCAAGGATGCTGTGGTGCGACAGCGGGCCGGTGAGCATCGCGATGCGGCGCCGCCCCAGCGCGAGCAGGTGGCGCGTGGCCAGGTAGCCGCCCAGCGCATGGTCGGAATTGACCGAGCGGTAGCCGGGCAGGCGCATGTCGAGCAGTACCAGCGGCTTGCCGGTGTCGCGCAGCGCGGCCACCAGTTCCGGCTCAAAAAAGCCGGCGCACAGCAGCGCGTCCGGTTGGTGCAGGCGCACCAGATCCAGCATTGGCTCGGCCGGGCCAACCACGACGAACGACAGCGCGATGCCGTGCTTGCGGCAGGCATCCTCGGCCCCGTGCAGCACCGGCAGGTAAAACGGGCTGGCCGCTTGCGTGTTGTGCTGGCGGTGCAGCAAAAAGGCGACGCGGAGGATCTCGCGCTGGCGCAGATTGCCGACGTCGTACCCCAGCTCGCGCGCCGTGGCGCAGATGCGCGTGCGCGTTTCGTCGGCCAGGCCTTCCTGGTTTTTCAGCGCGCGCGAGACTGTACCGATCGAGTAGCCGGTGGCGCGGGCGATGTCGCGGATCGTCACGGCCATGTCCAGGGCCGGTCAGTACGCGGTCTGCGTGTACGGGCGGGCTTCTTTCGCCGTGCCCCAGTCCTTGTTCGGCGTGGCCTGCATCGTGAAGACGAGTTCACCGCCGGCCATGATGTCCTGGTGACGCAGGAAGGTGCGCGCGAGCGGCTTGCCGTTCAGGGTCACGCGCCCGACATAGCCATTGGTGGCCGACAGATTCTCGGCGCGCACGGTGAAGCGCTTCCCGTTCGGCAGGTTCAGCGTCGCCTTGTCGAGGAACGGGCGCCCGATCACGTACTCGTTGCTTCCCGGGGCGACCGGATAGAAGCCCAGCGCCGTGAACGCGAACCAGGCCGACATCTGGCCCAGGTCGTCGTTGCCCGACAGGCCATCGGGCTTGTCGCTGTACTGCGTGGCCATGATATTGGCCAGGCGTTCCTGCGTGCGCCACGGCGCGCCGGCGTAGTTGTACAGGTAGGCGACGTGGTGCGACGGCTCGTTGCCGTGGGCGTAGTGGCCGATCAGGCCCGAGATGTCTTCCATGTGTGCGTACAGGTTCTCGTCGACCTTGGCGTCGAACACCTGGTCCATCTTGGCCACGAGCTGCGCGTCGCCGCCCAGGAAGCCGATCAGGCCCGCGTTATCGTGCGGCATGTACCAGGAATACTGCCACGCGCTGCCCTCGGTGTAGTCGCTGCCGAAGTTCGACTGCGCCGGATCGAACGGGGTGCGGAATTCGCCGGTGGATTTGCGGGCGCGGATGAAGCCGGTGTCCTTGTCGAACACGTTGCGGTAGTTCTGGGCGCGCCGGTAGTAGCGCGCCGCAACATCCTTCTTGCCCATCTTCTCGGCCATGCGCGCGATGGTCCAGTCGTCGTACGCGTATTCGACGGTCTTGGAGGCCGCTTCCTTTTCCAGGTCGATCGGCACGTAGCCCAGCTTCATATAGTGTTCGAGCCCGCCGTACGGGCCGTATTCGGCACTGGCGGTCATCGCGGCCAGGGCCTTGTCGGCGTCGAAGCCGCGGATGCCCTTCATGTAGGCGTCGGCGATCACGGGCACCGCGTGGTAGCCGATCATGGTCCAGGTTTCCAGGCCGTGGAACTGCCACACCGGCAGAACGCCGTAGGGACTGTGCTGCTGCGAGGCGATCAGCGAGTTGACGAAGTCGGCGCTGCGCTGTTCGGGCGCGACGAGCGTGAGCAGCGGGTGCAGCGCGCGGTAGGTGTCCCACAGCGAGAACGTCGAGTGGAAGCGGAAGTCCCTGGCCTTGTGCACCGCGTTGTCCGGGCCGCGGTAGCTGCCGTCGAGGTCCATGAACAGCGAGGGCGCGAGCATCGTGTGGTACAGCGCCGTGTAGAACTGCGTGCGCATCGGCGCCGGCGCCTCGACCTTGACGGCGCCCAGCGCCTCGTCCCAGGCCTTGCCGGCGCGGCGGCGCTCGGCATCGAAATCCCAGCCCGGCATTTCGGCCAGGTTGGCAATCGCATTGTCTTCGCTGACGGGCGAGAGCGCGACCTTTACCAGCAGGGTGCCGTCGGCCGGCACGCCGAAACTGAAGTCGCCCATCAGCGCCTTGCCTTCGACCAGCGCGCGGTCGCCCGGCGTCTTGCCCGGCTGGGCAAAGCCCTTGTACTCGACGGCTTCTTCGCGATTGAGCAGCTGGCGCGTGTCGATCGGACGCGAGAACCGGATCGCGAAGTACAGCTGGCGGCCCGGCGCCCAGCCGCGCGTTTCGCGCATGCCAGTGACAGTGCTGGCGTCGCGCATGCGCAGGCGCGACCACAGGTTCTTGCCGTCGTAGTTGTAGATGCTGGTGCGCAGATCGAGCAGCACCTTGGCCGGCTCGCCGGCCTTGAACTTGTAGCGGTGCAGGCCAACACGTTCACTCGCGGTCAGCTCGACGTCGACGTCATGGTCTTTCAGGCGCACGGCGTAGTAGCCGGGTTCGGCCTGTTCCTGGTCGTGCGAGAAGCGCGAGCGGTAGCCCGAGAACGGCCGCTCGGGGTAGCCCGGCTCCAGTTTGGTTTCGCCGCTGTAGGGCATCAGGAGCACGTCGCCCAGGTCCGAGTGGCCGCTGCCCGAGAAGTGCGTGTGCGAGAAGCCGAGGATCGAGCCATCGCCGTGGTTGTAGCCAGCGGCCCACGGATAACTCTGGCGGAAGTGGCGGTGCTGGGTGTCGGGACTGAGCTGCACCATCCCGAACGGGCGGCTCGCGCCCGGGAAGGTATGGCCGTCGCCGCCGGTGCCGATGAAGACGTTCACCGCCGCGGCTGGGGAGCCCGGCTCGGCCGCCTGCAAGGGCGCCGCACTAAACAACAGGACGGCGAAGGAAAGGGATCGGGGCTTGAAACGAGCTGTCATTGGTGTCTCCACACGTGGCGGGAGCGCACAGCCCGCCGCCTGTTTTTCATACGCTGCGCCAGAGGCACATCCAGCGCGCAGGCGATGTCATCAACGCGCGCGCTCGAGCCTGTGTACAGGTTATAGGTGGAGTCAGGTTTCCCGGCAATCATTACCGGATTTTACTCGGCTGTTTAGCCGGTTTACTAAACAAACTGGCCGGTTAGCGCCGAACGATCTTCGCGATGGCCTCGATTTCGACCAGCGTATCGGGTGACGCGAGCGAAGCGACACCGATGCCGGTCAGGGCAGGGCGGGGCAAGCCCAGGTGCTGCACAAGGATCGGCGCGACGGTGTCGAGGTGCTCGCCGACTTCACCGCGCACGTAGACGCGCAGTTGCAGGATCTGTTCGACCGACGAACCGGCCGCGTCCAGCACCGTGATCAGGTTGCGCGCGGCGCCTTCAGTCTGCGCGGCCAGCGTGGTGTGCCTGACCTGGTAGTCCCGGTCCCAGTCGACCTGGCCTGAGACGAACACCAGGCCAGTGTCATGGTCGATCGTGGCATGCGACAGGCCGTGCGGCGCGCCGTCGTACAGGGCAGGTGGGTTGATGCGTTCGATGGTCATGGGGCGCTCCTGGGCAGGTGAGGGAATCGGCCAGCATAGACAGGCCCGCCCCGCGCGGCAATCGGGCGCCGCTTGTAGCCGATACAAGCGGGGCTAGCGTGCCGCCAGCCGCGCCCTGACCCGCTCCAGCATCCACATCATGAACGGATCGTTCTGCGCCGTCGGGTGGAACGCCGCGACCAAGCCATAACCGGGCGGATACTTGGGCAGCGCGATCTCGTGGATGCCGTCGCATGGCAGCAGGCGCGCCGGCATGAAGGCCACCATCGCCGAACCCTTCAGGTACTCAAGGGCCATGAAGAACGACGGCGCCGACGCCACCACGCGCCGCTGCAGACCCTGGCGCGCGAACCAGCCGTCGGCCGATCCCGTGAAACTGGCGCCGCCCGGATTGGTGACGATGAAGTCGTGCGTCACCAGGGCGGCCAGCGACATAGTCCCCGCGTCGGCCAGCGCGCGGTCGGCCGTCACGCAGCGGTACTGCTCGAGAAACAGCGGCATCGATACCAGGCCCGGGGCGGCGATGCCCTCGGCAGTGAAGATTACGTCGATCTCGCCCTGGTGCAGCTTGCGCGTCAGGGCGCTCACTTCGAGGTCGACCACCGCGATCTTCACCTTCGGCGCCGCATGGCGCAGGTCGCGCACCAGGTCGGCCACGATCACCTTCTGCGTGTAATCGGTGCCAGAGACCACCAACGTGCGCTCGACGTCTTGCGGCCGCACGGTCGATGGCAGCGGAATCGCATGCAGGCCGGCCAGCACCTGCGCGATATGCGGCGCGATCAGCCTGGCGTACGGCGTGGCTGCCATGCCCTGGCCGGTACGCACGAACAGCGGGTCGCCCAGGATGGTGCGGATTTTCTTCAGTTGCAGGCTGACGGCCTGCTGCGACACGTCCAGGTGCTCGGCCGCCGCCGAGATGGTGGGAAAGCGCGCGAGCGCGTCGAGCGTACGCAGGTGGGAGATATCGAGTTGGTCGATCATGCGGCAACATAACGAAAAGCGGGGGTCAGGTCTGACATTCGGACACGAGCTCGACAGTTGGGTAGTCGAAACTAACTGGCACCGGGCCATGCAATACTGAACAAGCTACCATTGTAAGTGGCCAAGGCTGAGGTCGTGTCTGAATGTCAGACCTGACCCCGGCTGTGTTGACTGTGACCCCGGCTGTGTTGACTGTGACCCCGGCTGTGTTGACTGAACGGCATTGCCGCAGGACCCGGTTCACTTATCCTCCTTGAAACAGGTCAAGGTTGATGGTCAAGCTGACAACGCACGGCACGCATGGCGCAAGGTGACAGGCTAGAGAAGTTGCAAGCTTGTCATCATGAAAACTGCATATCTGACCATCCTTGCCCTGTCGTTGTGCTGCAGTCCGGCCAACGCCGGCCCTGCCGAACACCAGGAGTTCGACGCCACGCTGTACACGCCGTTCCATGCTGGCACGTTAGCGGCACGCACGTTCACGCTGACGTTCGCGTATCCCGGCCTGGCGCAGCCGGCCGATGTCGACTGGCGCGTTGACCTGCGCGCGCCGGGCGGGCAGACCGTGTTGCAGTGGCGCGGCCAGGTGACGTTGGCCGGTGACGAGATCACGGTGACGGTGCCCTGGTCGGGGCGCCTGGGCAGGCAGCCGGCGCCTGACGGCATCTATCGCGTGCGCCTGCACGCGCTGGTGCAACGCGCGCCACATGACGCGATCGACCAGGAGTGGGAGATCGCGGTCGGCACGCCGCGTGGGTTGGCCACGCCCGCCTTTGCACCGCTGCCCGGTGCCTTCATGCCGGGGGCAGTGCAGGCCCCCGGCGCGCTGCCCTATACCGTCTGGCTGGGTAATCTGCACAGCCAGACCAACCACAGCGACGGCGGCGCCGATGTCGCCAGCTGCCGGAGCGCCCAGCGGCCGCAGTCGGCGCCGTATGGGCCTGCCGATGCCTTTGCCTATGCCCGTGGACGCGGCCTGGACATCCTCGTCGCGTCCGAACACAACCATATGTTCGACGGTTCGCCAGGCAGCGCGCCCGATGCCGACCCAGCCGCCGCCCGTGCCCTGTACCGCGCGGGCCTGGCCGCCGCCAGCATGTTCTCGGCGCAGCATCCGGGCTTTCTGGCGCTGTATGGCCTCGAGTGGGGCGTCATCGAGAAGGGCGGCCATATCAATATCTTCAACAGTGACGAGTTGCTGGGTTGGGAGACGAACGCCAATGGTGCGCCGTTCGCCGACACGATCACGCCGCGCAGCGATTACGCGGCGCTGTATGCGCTGATGCGCCAGCGCGGCTGGGTGGGTCAGTTCAACCATCCGACGCCAGCGGGCCAGTTCCAGGTGGGTGGCGTGCCGCTCGCCTACACCGAGGATGGCGGCGCCGCGATGGTGCTGTGCGAAGTGATGAACACCAGCGCATTCTCGAACAATGTGACCGAGACCGAAACCCGCCGCAGCAGTTTCGAAGGCGCCTGCAACCGCTTGCTCGAAGCGGGCTACCGGCTGGCCTTCAGCACCAACCAGGACAACCACTGCGCCAACTGGGGCGCATCGTACGGCAACCGCACCGGCGTGCTGCTGCCAACGGGCGTCGCGCTGAACCGCGCCAGTCTGGTCGACGCCCTTAGAGCGCGCCGCGTGTTCGCGACGATGGACAAGGCGTCCCAGCTGGTGTTGATGGCCAACGGCCACGTGATGGGCGAGCAGTTCACCAACCGCGGGCCGCTCACGTTGACGGCGAACTTCGCCAGCCTTGGCGGCAGGCAGGTGGCGGCAGTGGCGATCATGGAAGGCGTCCCGGGCCGCAATGGCGAGGTCACGCGCTTGTCGCAGCAGGCAGAAACCACGATCACGCCAGCGCCGGGCGCGCACTTCTATTATGCCAAGGTCACGCAGGACGACGGCAACGTGCTGTGGTCCGCGCCGGTGTGGGTCATGCAGGCAGAATCGGCGTATTGACAGCGGGTCGCCGCGTTTCAGCAGGCGCTTTCGCCGGCCTGACGCCCATGCTATTCTGCTCCCGCCTTCAGCCCGGCCGGGCTGTCATTTTCCGCGAGAGACCATGAACAAAAGCACCCTGCTGCGCGCCACCACCGCAGCCTTCCTGGGCGCGTGGAGCGCTTACGCGTTCGCGCTCGATCCCCTCAGCTACGCCAAATACGACCAGGTCAAGACCACGGCCCTGCACCTGGACCTGAAGGCCGACTTCGCGAAGAAAAGCCTGGACGGCTACGCCGAGCTGACGCTGAACTGGATCGACAAGAAAGCGACGACGCTCGACCTGGATACGCGCGAGCTGACGATCTCGAAGATCGAAGCGCAGGATGCGAAGGGCGCCTGGCGCAAGGCCGACTACACGCTCGGCAAGTTCGATGAAGAGAAGGGGCAGCCCCTGCAAATCAAGCTGCCGGTGCGCCAGACCAAGGTACGCATCCATTACCGCACCGCGCCAACGGCCACCGCACTGCAATGGTTGCAGCCGGTGCAGACCATGTCGGGCAAGTACCCGTTCATGTTCAGCCAGTCGCAGGCGATCAATGCCCGCTCGTGGGTGCCGATCCAGGACACGCCGGCCGTGCGCTTTACCTACACCGCGCGCATCGAGGCGCCGGAAGGCCTGCGCGTGGTGATGAGCGCCGATAACGACATGAAGGCAACCGGCAAGGGCGGCTGGAAATTCACGATGCCGCAGCCGATTCCATCGTACCTGCTGGCGATCGGCATCGGCGAGCTCGAAGCGCGCACGCTGGGCGGCCGCACCGGCGTGTACGCCGAACCGCAGCGCATCAAGGCGGCCGAGTACGAGCTGGCCGACACCGAGAAGATGGTCGCCGCGGCCGAGAAGCTGTACGGCCCGTATCGCTGGGGGCGTTACGACATGCTGGTGCTGCCGCCATCGTTCCCGATCGGCGGTATGGAAAATCCGCGCCTGACATTCCTGACCCCGACCATGATCGCGGGCGACCGCAGCCTGGTCGACCTGGTGGCGCACGAACTGGCGCACAGCTGGTCGGGCAACCTGGTCACCAACGCGACCTGGAAGCACTGGTGGCTCAACGAAGGTTTCACGACCTACGTCACCACCCGCATTCTGGAAGAAATCTACGGCAAGGAAGTCGCGCTGATGAACCTGCAGCTCGAGCAGGAAGAAGCGCTCGAGATGCTGAAGGACCTGCCGCCGGCAAAGCAGGCGCTGGTTTCGCGCCAGGCTGACACCAACGCTGCCGATTACCCGGACACCTCGCTGGCCTATCCGAAAGGCGCCTGGTTCCTGCACACGCTCGAGCAGCGCGCCGGCCGTGCCGCGTTCGATCAATTCCTGCGCGGCTGGTTCGACCAGCACGCGTTCCAGAGCGTGACCAACGAGCAGTTCATCGCCTACCTGCGCGCGCAGCTGCTGGCGAAGAACCCCAGGATCATGAGCGACGCGGAACTCGACGAGTGGATCCATGGCCCGGGCATCCCGGCCAGCGGGCAGCGCGCCGTGTCGCAGCGCCTGGCCAAGCTCAATGCCGCGATCGACGGCTGGACGAAGGGCACGGTATCGACCGCGCAGTTGAACGCCAAAAACTGGAACGCCGTCGAGTGGATGAAGTTCCTGAACGATATCGACAAGAAGGCCGACGCCGCCAAACTGGCAGAACTCGACCGCGCCTATGGCCTGGCCAAGTCGACCAACAACGAAGTGGCATTTCGCTTTTACCGCGCGGCGGTGCATGCCGGCTACCGCGACGTGCGCCCGGACATGGAAGCATTCCTGATGAGCGTGGGCCGCCAGAAGTTCGTGGTGCCGCTGTACGCCGCGCTGCGCGAAAAGGCCGAGGACCGCACCTGGGCCGAGGGCGTCTACAAGAAGGCGCGCGAGCGTTATCACCCCGAGACGCAATCGAGCGTCGACAAAGCGATGGGCAAGCCATGATGACGCGTTCTTCCAGCGGACTGTTGAAACACATCGCCGGCGCGGTACTGGTCGCGTTCTGCGGCGCCGGCCTGGCCGTCGCGCAAACGGCGACAGCACCCACCACTGCAGCGGCCCCCGCCTACAACCTGGACGCCGACGTCCAGCGCGTGTTGAAAACCTTCGACGTGCCGGGCATCGCCATCGCGGTGGTCAAGGATGGCAAGGTCGTCGTCACGCAGGGCTTCGGCGTGCGCAAGCTGGGCGACCCGACACCGGTCGACGGCAAGACGCTGTTCGAGATCGCGTCGAACTCCAAGGCCTTTACTGCCGCCGGCCTGGCGATGCTGGTCGACCAGGGCAAGTTGAACTGGGACGACCCGGTCATCAAGCACCTGCCCGACTTTCGCATGTACGACAGCTACGTGACGGCCGAGATGACGGTGCGCGACCTGCTCACGCACCGCAGCGGCCTGGGTCTGGGCGCCGGTGACCTGATGTGGTGGCCGACCACCACCTTCACCAGCGACGAAATCATCCACAACCTTCGCTACATCAAGCCGGCGACCAGTTTTCGCAGCAGCTACGCCTACGACAACCTGCTCTACATCGTGGCCGGCAAGATCATCGCGCAAAAGTCCGGCAAGGACTGGGGCACGACGATGCGCGAATGGATCCTCGATCCGGTCGGCATGAATGCAACCACCACCAGCCTGGCCGCGCACACGGCCGGCATGAACGTGTCGGCGCCGCACAGCAAGATCAATGGCAAGGCGGCGGTCGTCAAGCCGATGCCGGTGGCGAACGCCGTCGGCGCGGTGGGCATCAACACCAACGCCGAAGACATCGCGCGCTGGATGAACGTGCTGCTCGATAACGGCCGCCTGCCGACGGCGGCGGGCGGCAAGGAAGTACGCCTGTGGTCCGACAAGCAGGCACGCGAGATGTGGACGGCGCAAACGCCGATGACGGTCAGCCAGCCCAAGCCGTCGCTCGCGGCGACGAGGCCCAACTTCATGGCCTACGGCCTGGGCTTCCAGCTGCGCGACTACCAGGGCAAGCTGGTGGCAATGCACGGCGGCGCGCTGCAGGGCTTTTATTCGCGCGTACTGCTGGTGCCGGAAGCGAAGCTCGGCATCGCGATCTTCACCAACGCCGAAAGCGGCCCGTCGCTCAATGCACTGCAATATCGCCTGCTTGACGGCTACCTGGGCGTTGCGCCGACCGACTGGATCGGCCGCATCGCCGACATCGCGAACGAGGCCAGTGCGAAGGAAGCAGCCCGCGTAAAAGGTGAAAGCACGGGTCGCGCAAAAGCGTCGAAACCGTCGCTGGCGCTGGCCGGCTATGAAGGCGAGTACGAAGATGCGTGGTACGGCAAGGCGACGATCAAACGCGCCGGCAGCAAGCTGGTGATGTCGTTCGCGCGCACGCCCGACCTGACGGGCGAAATGGAGCACTTCCAGCACGACACCTTCATCGTGCGCTGGAAGGAGCGCAACTTCAACGCGGATGCATATGCGACGTTCTCGCTGGAGCCCGATGGTTCGATCGAGCGGCTGCGCATGAAGCCCGTATCGACCGAGACGGACTTCAGCTATGACTTCCAGGATTTGATGTTCGTGCCTGTGAAGAAGGCGAAGTGAATTCTTTTGGGTGGCTGCGCTGCTGACTTGGGTTCCCGCCTGCGCGGGAACGACGTGCTACGCTACCTCTGCCACGTCATTCCCGCGAAGGCGGGAATCCCAGTCCTGCGCCCGCCACCGACCTATTTCTTCCCCCACACCTTCATCATGTCGTCCGAGCCCTGCGAGCGCACCCCGTTGTCCGACAGGATTTCCTCGGTCGCATCGAGTGTCGCCTGGCGCGGCAGGATCATCGTCTCGCCATAGCGCTGGTCGAACTTCAGCACCACCTGCTCGTCCTTCAGGTCGCGCAGCAGTGCCACCAGATGCGCCAGGCTGCGTACCGGCTTGCCATTGACCGATTCCACGACCGACCCGAAGCGGTTGCTGTAGCCGCTCACCAGCTTGTGCGGGAAGAACGGCGCGCTGATCACGACCAGCTCTTCGCGCTCGGGCGTGGGCGAATCGCCGCGCTGCGTCACGAGCGGACTGGCGTTGAACGCATACGCATTCATCCCCGGCGCGCTGCCGCTGACAAAGGCCATGAATTCGCTGGTGGCGCGCGAGAACGCCACCGGGCCATAGATGAAGTACGACGGATAGCCGCCATCCAGGTCCGGGATCAGGAGCGGGCGCGCGCCGGTGGCGGGCACCTCGACCTTCATCGGCTTGCCGCCGCGGATGATCGACATCGGCACCTTGCCGTTCTTCGCCACCTGCTGGATGCGGTACTGGAAGCGCACGCGCAGGCTCGAGCCCAGCTTGACCATCCCCTGGTTGTCGATCGCATGCTCACCGATGTGGGTGATCACGTCCCATTCCTTCAGCGGCCAGGCGGCGTCGGTGCGGTACGGTCGGTGCACCACAGCGCCCTCGACCGATTTATCGAGCTTGAGGTACTGGCGCAGCGCCGGGCTTTCCAGCGTCTGCACGCTGTCATGCAGCAGCGGCTTGCCATCGTAGGTGCCGTCGGCCACGTCGCGCAGGAACAGTTCGATTTCTTCGTTGGGGATCACGTAGCCGATGCTCTGCGCATTGGTCACGTTGGCGAACGCCAGGCCGATCATGCGCTCGCCGGCGATTACCGGCCCGCCGCTGTTGCCCGGGTTGATCGGCGCGTCGATCTGGATGCGCAGGCCCGAGCTGAAGGCGCCGTAGTTGACGAATTCCACGCGCGAGATGATGCCGGTGGTGGTTGACAGCGAATTGCCGCCGACCGGGTAGCCGTAGGCGAACACCTGCTGGCGCACGTCCGGCAGCACGGCGGCGCGCGGCACCGGCGGGCGCTTGTCAAAGAACGAGGGGTCGTCGAGCTCCAGCACCGCCAGATCGAGCCCGCGCGCCAGCGCGATGACCTTCGCCGACACCTTGTCGCCCGACTGGCTGGCCTGCACCTCGACCTGGCTGGCGTAACCCACCACGTGGGCATTGGTCAGGATGCGCTTACCCTCGATGATGACGCCGGAACCCGTGATGGCCATTGGCGCCGACTTGGTCCAGGGCTTGTACGGGTCGGGCCGGCGCACGGTCGCAAAAATCTTGACGACCGAGTTTTCGACGGCAGGCAGGGCGGGGGCGGGCGTGGTGGTGCGCGTTGCGGCAGGGACGGCGGGGGTGGGAACAGCGGTGGCGGCGGCCGGCTGGGCGTCTGGCGGTACTGATTCCTGGGCATGGAGCGCGCCGGAGACGGCCAGCGCGAGAACGGCGAATCGCAAAGTCTTCATGGTTTCCTTCGGTTGCACGGGAGGGCTATCAACCGAAAGAATATACACGTGCGCCGCAAAAGAAAATACGTGGGAAGGCCTCGGCCTTCCCACGTCATGCAGGCTGCTTACTTCTTGACGAACTTGAGCGTCATGCGATCGCTCTCGCCGATCGCCATGTACTTCTCGCGGTCCTTGTCCTTGTTGGCCAGCACCGGCGGCAGCGTCCAGACGCCTTTTTCATGATCTGCCTTGTCCTTCGGATTGGCGTTCACTTCCGACTTTGCGGCCAGCTTGAAGCCGGCCAGGTCGGCCATGCGGATCACATACGCCTCGTGCATGTAGCCGCTCGATGCCTTGGCATCCTGCGTCATCTTGACCGGCAGGCGGTGCTCGACCACGCCCAGCACGCCGTTCGGTTTGAGGACCTTGTGGACTTCTTTGAGCGTGGTGACCACGGCCTCGTCGCCCGCGCCCAGCCAGTTGTGCAGGTTGCGGAAGGTGACGACCATGTCGGCGCTGTTCGGCGCGCCCAGCTCGAAGCGGGTCGGCGGCTCGAACACCACCGGCATCACCTTGTCATACACCTTGGCGTCGGCAGCGAGCTTTTCGCGATAGGCCTTGCCGCCGCGCGATTCTGGCGCACCGGCAGCGCCAATCAGCTTGCCGTTGTCGCGCAGGTAGGGCGCCAGGATCTCGGTGTACCAGCCGCCGCCCGGCGAGAGCTCGATGACCGTCATGGTCGGCTTGATGCCGAAGAAGGTCAGGGTTTCGTAAGGGTGGCGGAACGCGTCGCGGGCCTTGTTGGCGGCGGCGCGGTGCTCGCCGGCGATGGCGGATTTCAGGGCGTCGTCCGCGTGCGCGGCGCCGGCGATGCCGGTTGCCAGCATTGCGGCCAGGATCAGTCGTTTCATCGTGCGAGGTCTCCATGATGGTTGACGACGGGCGGTGCGCCGTCGTCGCTGCGCTGATGATCAGGGAGGCACGGCGCACAGTCAAGCATTCGTCACATATGCATAGGCGCAGGGCGTTTTCGCCAGTACTGGCAGCCTGCAAGGTGCGCGAGCTCCTACGCAAAGTACGTACATATTTGTGCATTGAGGTGGCACAACAATTGCCTATTCAAAAGCTTAACTTACTGCTATGGTTGAGCGGTTTGTCACGTTTTCATCTGTCATAAAACCAAAGCATAAGAGCTGTAATTACAAGAGCGGCCCGAGCTGTTCGCGGAACCGCTGCCCGGACGAAGGTTATTCAGGAGATCTCATGGAACGCCGTACCTTTCTTAATCTCAGCAGCGGGGCAGCCGCCTCGATGCTGCTGCCTTTCGGTCGCGCCATCGCTGCCGAAGAGCTCACCAGCAGCATGCCAGTGGCCGCCAAGAAGGCGCTGGCCGATGTCGCGCTCAACGCCGCCACCAAGGCCGGCGCCAGCTACGCCGACGTGCGCATCGGTCGCTACCTCAACCAGTTCATCACCACGCGCGAGCTGAACGTCGAAAACGTGGCCAACACCGAGTCGGCCGGCGTGGGCGTGCGCGTGATCGTGAATGGCGCCTACGGCTTTGCCGCGACGTCCGACATGTCGACCGATGGCATCGCGAATGCGGCGCGCCAGGCCGTGGCAATCGCCAAGGCCAACGCCAAGCTGCAGACCGAACCGGTGCGCCTCGCACCAGTCAAGGGCGTGGGCGACGTGTCGTGGAGCACCCCGATCAAGAAAGACTGGCGCACCGTGCCGATCGCCGAGAAGACCGATATGCTGATCGCCGCGAACAAGGCCGGCATGGAAGGCGGCGCGAACTTCATGCAGTCGATGCTGTTCCAGGTGAACCAGCAAAAGTATTTTGCCTCGACCGATGGCTCGTACATCGACCAGGACGTGCATCGCCTGTGGGCGCCGTTCTCGGCCACCGCGGTCGACAAGGCCAGCGGCAAGTTCCGCTCGCGCGCGGGCCTGAGCTCCCCGGTGGGCAAGGGGTACGAGTACTTCGACGCGCGGCCCGAGCACAAGATCAAGGCCGCCGGCGGCATCGCCACGCTGTACACCGAATCGTATGACATCATCGAAGACGCCCGCGCCGCCGGCCGCGACGCCAAGCGCAAGCTGACCGCCAAGTCGGTCCAGCCAGGCAAGTACGACCTGATGCTGGCGCCCGAGCACCTGTGGCTGACCATCCACGAGAACGTCGGCCACCCGACCGAACTCGATCGCGTGCTGGGCTTCGAAGCCAACTACGCCGGCACCAGCTTTGCCACGCTCGAGAAGCTGCAATCGAAGAGCTTCAAGTACGGCTCGCCAATCGTCAACATCTTCGCCGACAAGACCACGCCAGGCTCGCTGGGCGCCGTCGGTTTCGACGACGAGGGCGTGAAGTCCAAGCGCTGGGACATCATCAAGGACGGCATCCTGGTCAACTTCCAGGCCACGCGCGACCAGGCCCACATCATCGGCGAAAAAGAATCGCATGGCTGCTCGTATGCGGACGGCTGGAACACGGTCCAGTTCCAGCGCATGCCGAACGTCTCGCTCGCACCGGGCAAGACCAAGCTGACGCCGGACGAAATGGTCAAGGGCATCAAGAAGGGCATCTACATCGTCGGCGACGGCTCGTTCTCGATCGACCAGCAGCGCTACAACTCGCAGTTTGGCGGCCAGCTGTTCTACGAAATCAAGGACGGCAAGATCGGCCAGATGCTGGAAGACGTGGCGTACCAGTCGAACACCCAGGAATTCTGGGGTGCCTGCAGCGCCATCTGCGATGAACGCGACTGGCGCATGGGCGGCTCGTTCTTCGACGGCAAAGGACAGCCGCCGCAGATCAGCATCGTCTCGCATGGTTCGTCGACCACGCGCTTTAACGGCATCAATGTGATCAACACCGCTCGCAAGATCGGCTAAGCAGGGGCGCACATGAGTATCTTGACCCAGGAACAAACCAAACGCATCACCGACCGCGTGCTCTCGCTGAGCAAGGCCGATGAATGCATCGTCAACATCGAGGGCAACCGCATCGGCAATATCCGCTTTGCGCGCAACGCCGTCTCGACCGCCGGCCTGGCCGACGACGCCCGCATCCAGGTGCAGGTCGCCTTCGGTAAAAAGCAGGGCACCGCGACCATCAACGAATTCGACGACAAGTCGATCGAGCGCGCAGTGCGCCGCGCCGAGGACCTGGCGCGCCTGGCGCCGGACAACCCGGAATTCATCCCGGCCATCGCCAAGACCGCGTACAAGCCATCGGATACGTTCGTGCAGAAGACCGCCGACATCGATCCGGAATACCGCGCGCAGGCTGCGGCCTATGCGATCGAAGGCTGCCGCAAGCGCGGCCTGGTGTCGGCCGGCTTCTTCACCGACCGCACCAGCTTCCAGACCATCGCGAACTCGAATGGCCTGTTTGGCCACCAGGTGGCAACGTCGCTGGACTTCACGCTGACCGTGCGCACCGAAGACGGGCGCGGTTCGGGCTGGGTCAAGCGCTCGGCGCGCGACGCCGCCAAATTCGATCCGCGCGAAGCGGCCGAAATCGCGATCGAGAAAGCACTGCGCTCGGTCGACGCCAAGGCGCTCGAACCTGGTCGCTACACGGTCATCATGGAGCCGGCCGCCACGTCTGATCTGCTCAGCTTCATGCTGGGTGGCTTCGATGCGCGCCGCGCCGACGAGGGCCGCAGCTTCCTGTCGAAAGCCGGTGGCAAGAACCGCCTGGGCGACAAGCTGTTCGACCAGCAGGTCAATATCTGGTCCGACCCATGGGACAAGGATGTCGCGGTGCTGCCGTGGGACGACAACATGCTGCCGCGCGAGCGCGTGGAGCTGGTCAAGGACGGCAAGATCAATGCACTGGACTACTCGCGCTTCTGGGCGCAGCAGAAGAACCAGCGCGCAGTGGGCGCGGCCGGCAACATCATCATGGCCGGCACCAACAAGACCACTGAAGAACTGATCGCGAATACCAAGAAGGGCGTGCTGGTCACGCGCACCTGGTACATCCGCATGGTCGATCCGCAATCGGTGCTGCTCACGGGCCTGACTCGCGATGGTACGTTCTACGTCGAAAACGGCAAGATCAAGCACCCGATCAAGAACTTCCGTTTCAACGAAAGCCCGGTGTCGATGCTGAACAATATCGAGGAAATCGGCAAGCCGGTGGTCATCGGCGCCGATGAAGCACGCTACTCGATGCTGATCCCGTCGATGAAAATCCGCGACTTCAACTTCACGTCGCTGTCGGACGCAGTGTAAGTACCTCCAGGCCGTCGTTCCCGCGCAGGCGGGAACCCAAGTTCTCATGAGCCGCAATGACGCATGCAAGCTTGGGTTCCCGCCTTCGCGGGAACGACGTGCAGGCGCTCACGCGAGCGCAAACGTAAACGGATAACTCATGGAACGTCGACAATTCCTGCATATCGGCGCCGGCACGGCTGGCGCGCTGTTCATTCCGGTCTTCGGCAACGCGATCGCGGCCGAAGACCTGCTCAACCCGATGGCGGCAAGCGCCAAGAAAGCCCTGGCCGACACCGCGATGAACGCGGCGACGCAAGCCGGCGCGTCGTACTGCGACGTGCGCATCGGGCGCTACCTGAACCAGTTCGTCATCACGCGCGACCTGAACGTCGAGAGCATCAACAACACCGAATCGAGCGGCGTCGGCGTGCGCGTGATTGCCGGCGGCGCCTACGGCTTCGCCTCGACCAACGACATGACGACCGACGGCGTGGCCGGCGCCGCACGCCAGGCCGTGGCGATTGCCAAGGCCAACGCCAAACTGCAGACCGAGCCGGTGCGCCTGGCGCCCGTCAAGGGCGTCGGTGAAGTGGCATGGGCCACGCCGCTCAAGAAAGACTGGCGCACGATTCCGGTCAAGGAAAAGGCCGACATGCTGATCGCCGCGAACAAGGCGGGCCTGGATGCGGGCGCGAACTTCATGACCGCGTCGCTCTTCCAGATCAACCAGCAAAAGTATTTTGCCTCGACCGACGGCTCGTACATCGATCAGGACATCCACCGCCTGTGGGCGCCGATCAATGCCACCGCCGTTGACAAGAAGAGCGGCAAGTTCCGCTCGCGCGGCGGCCTGGGCGCCCCGGCGTCGATGGGCTATGAATACTTCGACGCGCGCGCCGAGAACAAGGTGCGCGCCGCCGGCGGCGTCACGAGCCTGTACAAGAACGCCTACGACATCATCGAAGACGCCCGCATGGCCGGCAAGCAGGCACGCGAAAAGCTGTCGGCCAAGTCGGTCGAACCGGGCAAGTACGACCTGGTGCTCAGCCCCGAACACCTGTTCCTGACGATCCACGAAAACGTCGGCCACCCGACGGAACTGGACCGCGTGCTCGGTTACGAAGCCAACTACGCCGGCACCAGCTTCGCAGGCCTCGACAAGTGGCAGACGAAGGCGTTCAAATACGGCGCCGAGCGCGTCAATTTTGTGGCGGACCGCACCACGCCAGGCTCGCTCGGCCTGATCGGCTACGACGACGAAGGCGTAGCGGCCAAGAAGTGGGACATCATCCGCAACGGCGTCCTGGTGAATTACCAGGCCACGCGCGACCAGGCCCACATCATCGGCGAGAAGGAATCGCACGGCTGCTCGTACGCCGACAGCTGGAGCACGGTGCAATTCCAGCGCATGCCGAACGTCTCGCTCGAGCCGGGCAAGAGCCGGCTTACCCCGGATGAGATGGTGGCCGATGTCAAGAAGGGCATCTACATCCTGGGCCGCGGTTCGTACTCGATCGACCAGCAGCGCTACAACTTCCAGTTTGGCGGCACGCTGTATTACGAGATCAAGAACGGCAAGATCACGAACCCGCTGGAAGACGTGGCCTACCAGGCCAACACGCAGGAATTCTGGAATGCCTGTACGGCGATCTGCGACGAGCGCGATTGGCGCATGGGCGGGTCCTTCTTCGATGGCAAGGGCCAGCCAAGCCAGGTGAGCGCCGTGTCGCACGGGTCGAGCACCACGCGCTTCAACGGCATCAATGTCATCAACACCGCACGCAAGATCGGCTGAGGAAACCAAGATGAAAGCGCTCAATCAGGACCAAGCAAAACGCATCACCGACCGCGTGCTCGCCATGTCGAAAGCCGACGAGTGCACCGTGTCGATCGAAGGCAGCCGTGTAGGCAATGTGCGCTTCGCGCGCAACAGCGTCTCGACCGCCGGCCTGACCGAAGACATGCAGCTCGTCGTGCGCGTGGCCTTCGGCAAACGCAGCGGCACCGCGATCGTCAACGAATTCGACGACAAGTCGCTGGAAAAAGCCGTGCGCCGCGCCGAAGAACTGGCGCGCCTGTCGCCGGAAAACCCGGAGTTCATGCCGGCGATTTCCAAGCAGGCCTACCGCGCCACCAGCACCTTCGTGCCGGCCACCGCAGCGATCGACCCGGATTTCCGGGCGTCGGTCGCGGCCACCAGCATCGAGATGGCGCGCGCCAAGAAACTCGTCACGGCGGGCTTCTTCACCGACAGCACGCGCTTTTCGACGATCGCCAATTCGAACGGCGTGTTCGGCCACCAGGACTTCACCGACCTGTCGTTCAGCCTCACCGCGCGCACGGAAGACGGCCGCGGGTCGGGCTGGGTCACCCGCGCCGCCGTCGATGCAGCGCGCTTCGATGCGCGTGAAGCATCCGAGGTCGCCATCGAAAAGGCGCTGCGTTCGGTCGACGCCCGTGCGCTGGAGCCAGGCCGCTACACGGTGATCCTGGAGCCGGCGGCGACGTCGGAAATCCTCGGCAATATGTTCAGCGCGTTCTCGGCCCGTTCGGCCGACGAAGGCCGCAGCTTCCTGGCCAAGAAGGGCGGGGGCAACCGCCTGGGCGACAAGCTGTTCGACAGCCAGGTCAATGTCTGGGCCGACCCGTGGGACAAGGACGTACCGGTTGCGCCATGGGACAACGAATCGCTGCTGCCGCGCGAGCGCACCCAGTTGATCAAGGATGGCCGCATCGCCTCGCTGGACTATTCGCGCTACTGGGCGCAAAAGACGGGCAAGCGCGCTACTGCGGAACACGGCAACATGATCATGGCGGGCGGTACCAAGTCGCTCGAAGAGCTGATCGAAGGCACTAAGAAGGGCATCGTCGTCACGCGCACCTGGTATATCCGCATGGTCGATCCGCAGTCGCTGCTGCTCACGGGCCTGACCCGCGACGGCACGTTCTACGTCGAAAACGGCAAGATCAAGTACCCGCTCAAGAACTTCCGCTTCAACGAGAGCCCGGTCACGATCCTGAATAACATCGATGAACTGGGCAAGCCGCAGATCATCGGTGGCGACGAGGTGCCGTTCCAGATGGTGCTGCCGCCGATGAAGGTGCGCGACTTCAACTTCACGTCGCTGTCGGACGCGGTCTGACGGTCGGGCATCGACATGGCCAGTTTTGACTTCTACTTCACACGCCTGATGTACGAATCGGGCAACTGGGACGTGGATGTCCGCATGCCGAGCAACGTGCTGAACTCCCTCGTGGAGTACACCACGTTGCGGGTCGATACGACGGAGCGCATGGTGGCCTTGTCCGACCCGAAGATGCTGCAGGCGCCGTTCTGCTACCTGGCCGGCCACAAGCTGGTGCAGTTCACGCCCGCGGAGCGGCGCAACTTCGAACAGTATGTGCGTGGCGGTGGTTTTGTCTTTGTCGACGACTGCAACCACGACATCGACGGCCTGTTCGCCAAGTCGTTCGAGGCCGAGATGGCGAAGATCTTCGGCCTGAACGCACTGAAGAAAATCCCGAACAAGCACCCGCTGTACTCGTGCTTCTTCAAGTTCGAGGACGGCCCGCCCACGACCGGCATGGAGCTCAATGGCTGGGGCGACGACCTGGTGCACGAGTACCTGAAGGCGATCGAGATTGGCGGGCGCGTGCGCGTGCTGTACTCGAACAAGGACTATGGTTGCGAATGGGACTACGACTTTCGCAACAAGCGTTTTCTGGCGGTGGACAACACCCGCTTTGCAGTGAACATCATTCAATATGCGTTGGGAGCATGACCAGTGGCTGACAGTAATTCGATAGCGTGGGACGAACAGGAAATCGCTGCACTGACAGCAAAAGTGGGCGAGCTCAAAGCCAGCATGGCGCGCGTGATCATCGGCCAGGAAGACGTCGTCAACCTGCTCGTCACGTGCTTGCTGGCCGGTGGCCACGCGCTGGTCGAGGGCGTGCCGGGGCTGGGCAAGACGCTGCTCGTGAAATCGCTGGCGCAGGCGACCGACATGCAGTTCCGGCGCGTGCAGTTCACGCCCGACCTGATGCCGTCGGATATCGTCGGCACCGAGATTCTCGAAGAAGACCAGGCCACGCGCCAGCGCGCGTTCCGCTTTCAGCCTGGCCCGGTGTTTACGCAAGTGCTGCTGGCCGACGAGATCAACCGCGCGCCGCCAAAAACACAGTCGGCGCTGCTCGAGGCAATGCAGGAGCGGTCGGTCACCTTCGCCGGCCAGACGCACAAACTGCCACGGCCCTTCTTTGTTCTGGCCACGCAGAACCCGATCGAGCAGGCCGGAACGTACCCGCTGCCGGAAGCGCAGCTGGACCGCTTCCTGCTGCGCATCGATGTCGTATACCCGACCGAAGACGAAGAAGTGCTGATGGTCTCGCGCACGACGCACGCCGGTTTGCAGGACGCCGAGCCAGTGATGGATGTCGCCACGCTGCTGCGCCTGCAGCAACTGGTGCGCGACATCGAGATCGGTGACCATCTGGTGCGGTATGCCACGCGCCTGGTGCGCGCCACGCGCCCGAGCGAGACCACGGTCGATGCCGTCAAAAAGCACATCGGTTGGGGCGCCGGGCCGCGTGCCGGCCAGGCGCTGGTGCTGGCGTCGAAAGCACGCGCATTGATGCAGGGCCGGCTGGCCGTGACCCGCGACGACATCGGCGCGATGCTGCTGCCGGTACTGGCGCACCGCGTGCTGCGCAACTTCGAGGCCGAAGCCGACGGCATCGCCATTGCGGATGTGTTGCAGTCGTTGCAGCGCGAGATCAAGGTAGCGTAATTGGCGATCGCAGAATGTCGTCCGTGAATCCGGCGCTGATCGCGCACACGACCAGGCTCGATCTCGTGATCCGCCACGTGCTGGCCGGGCTCGGGCACGGCATCCACGCGGGGCGCGAGCGCGGGGCCGGTGTCGAGTTTTCCGAGTACCGCTCGTACGTGCCGGGGGACGAGTGGCGCCGCGTCGACTGGAAGCTGGCCGCGCGTGCCGACCGTTATTTTGTGCGCGAGGCGGAGCGTGACAGCCACGTCGCCGTCTGGCTGATCCTCGACGCCAGTGCGTCGATGGCCGAACCGAGCCGCAGCATTGAGGGCATCGACAAACTGACCTGTGCGCGCACGCTGCTGGCCTGCGTCGCTGCCATCGCGCAGCGCCAGGGCGATGCGTTCGGCCTCGTGATCCTGAGCGACGGCAAGGTGACGTTCACGCCGGCCAATCGCGGCCCGCGCCATCTGCAGCGCGTGCTGGCGCAGCTGCAGCGCGCCACGCCCGCCGGCCAGTTGCCGGACGCCGCCGCACTCAAGGCCAGCCTGCACTTTGCCCTCTCGCCCAGCGCGATTTATGCGGCGAGCGACCTGCTCGACTGGCCATCGCCGCTGTCGCTGGCATTGACCCGGCTGCGCCAGATGCGCCACGACGTGCGCGTGTTGTGCCTGCAGACGCAGGCCGAGATCGACGCCAGCTTCCCGGACACGCAGGCGTACCGCGACCCCGAGCATGACGAAGGGGTGTTCCGCTTCGGCGCCGACCTGAAGGAAGGCTACCGCCGCAACCGCATGGAACACTTCGACCGGGTGACGGCCCAGTGCCGCAAGAATGACATGCCGTTGACGCTAGCCGCCATCGAGCAGGCGCCGGGCGACGTCCTGCGGCGCTGGCTGCGCCGGCCATCGAGGTAATCGCCCATGAATGCACTCTGGTGGTTTGCGCTTCCCGTATTGCTGCTGCCGGTCTGGTGGCACCGGCGCAAGCGCGTGCAGAACCAGGCCGCGCCCATGGCCACCGCGCGCTTCCTGCCGCGCACCGAGCCGAAACAGACGCGCGTGTGGCGCTGGAGCGATCCGCTGCTGCTGCTGGTGCGTTGCTTGTTGCTCGCGGTGCTCATCGCTTGGCTGGCTGACCCGGTCTACCCGTGGCGTGGCGACACGGTGGTCGTGACCGCGGGCACCGATTCCGTTTGGGTCGAGCGTGAAGCGGCGCAGGTTGGCCTGACGAAGGCCGAGCGCGTGACGCTGCCGGCGGCGCAGGCATTGAGCTGGTTGCACACGCATGAACGCGAATGGGCTGGCGACGCCCGCCTGCTGGTGCTGGGCGACGTGCCGATGCCGGCCACGAAGCCGGTGTTTGGCCGTGACATCACGGTGCGCACGCAGCCGACCGCGCCGGCCAACGTGGAACGGCACGTGGTCATCGCCAGCGAGCGAGCGCAAGCCTGGCGCCGCCTGTTCGCGGCGCAGGATGGTGTCGAGAAGATCGTCGTGGACGAGGCGCCTGGTGCCAGGACGGACCTGATCATCTGGGACCGCGCCGGGGCGCCACCTGCGGCGCTGCGCGCGGCGCTGTGGTGGGTGACCAATCCCGCAGCCTTCCCCGAGCTGGCCAAGGCGCGTACGCTGAACGGTTTGCAGTACGCCGACAGCGCGCGTGGCCGCCTGTGGCATCACCCCGCATGGCCGCCGCAGGATGTGGACGCCGCGCGTGCGCTGCTCGACACCTGGCAGCAGCTGCACATCGGGCGACGTCCCTACACCTTGCCGTCGCAAACGTTCGCCGCCTCGAAAGGCGCCAACGCACCGGCGCCGAGCGGCGCATTGCGCGACATCCTGCTGGCCATCCTGGTTGGCTTGTTCGTCCTTGAAAGGAGTCTCGCGCATGCACGGAGGCGTTGAGATCACCAAACGCGTATGGCGCGCAGCCCAGCTGCGCCGCATGCCGCTCTGGATCGGCGGGGCCTTGCCCTGGCTGGTCATTCCGTCGGGCCCGGGTTTGCTGGCCTGGGCCGGCTGGTGCGCGCTGGACTGGGTCAAGCTGCGCCGCCGAGTGGCGTATGAATGGCCAGCGTGGCTCGATGGCGCCGTGCCAGAGATGGAAGACAGTGCGGCCCTGCTCGACGCGGCTGACACGCCGATCGCGCGCCTGCAGCAGCAGCGCCTGTTCGCGCGGCTCGATGCGGCCGTCTCGCGCCAGCAGCTGCGCCAGATCGCGCGCCAGCATGTATCGAGCGGTCTGCCGATCCTGCTGGTCAGCGCGGTGCTTGCGGGGATGGTGTGGTACGCGACCACGCGGCCGGCGCAGGAGGGTGCCGTCACGTCGCCCAGCCCCGCCAGCAGTGCGACCGCCGCCACGCTGGCCGGCCTGACGCTCAAGCTCGCGCCGCCTGCCTACACGGGCGTGGCGGCATCCACCTCGGCGCCGCGCGATCTGCAGGTGCCGGAGCAGACGGTCGTGACGTGGTGCCTGACCGGTGGCACGGGCGGCAACAATAAAATTGAGCTGGGTAACGGTGAAACACTCGAACCCGGTGAACAGTGCGCGCGCTGGACGGCCACCGAATCGGTCGTCTGGCGCTGGCGCGGCGCGCGCCACACGCTGCGCGTGATTCCCGATGCGCCGCCCGAGATCACGATCAGCGCACCGAGCCAGATGATCCAGGACCTGCGCGACAACGCGACGGGCACCACGATGACGGTCCAGGTCAAGGACGACTACCGGATCACCCGCGCGACGCTGCACATGACGCTCGCGCAAGGCAGCGGCGAGAACGTGCGTTTTACGGATCGCGAGATGCCGCTGCCAGCATCAAACAATCCCAAGCTGCGCAACTGGTCCAAGACGTGGGCTTTGAACGAACTGGCGATGGAGCCGGGCGACGAGCTGTATTTTTTCGTCCGCGCGACCGACAACGCGGGCCGCGCGCAGACCGTGCAGTCACCGACTTACACGGTGCGGCGTCCGGCGCCGGAACAGGAAGCCGAAGAAGAGAGCGCGGCGATGCCGTCACTGGTAAAGCCAGCGTCGCTGCGCAGCCAGCGCCAGATCATCATCGACACCGAACAGCTGATCGCCGACATGCGCAGCACGAAGCTGGCAGCCGCCGACGTGCGTGATCGCAGCGAGCGGATCGGCGACGACCAGGCGCAGCTGCGCCGCCGTTACGGCCAGTTCCTGGGCGAAGAGTCGACGCTGTTCGGCGAAGAAGCGGCCAAGGCGCCACGCGCCGCCGAAAAGCCTGCCGAAGAAGGCCACGAGGGCCACGATCACGCGCCCGGTGGCCATGACCACGATCACGACGAGCCAAATCAGCGCAAGGGCGGCATCGTCAACGAAACGCAGCAGATCCTGGCAACCTACGGCCACGCGCACGACGAAGCCGAGAACGCGACGATGTACGACGAAGGCACCAAGAAGGTGCTGCGGCGCGCGCTGGTCGCGATGTGGGACGCCGAAAAATCACTGCGCGCGGTCACGCCGAAAAGCGCGCTGGCTCCCGAACACAAGGCCCTGGAAGCGATCAAGGAATTGCAGCAGGCCGAGCGCATCTACCTGCACAAGACCGCCTTCACGCCGCCACCGATCAAGGAAGAAAAGCGCATGACCGGCGAGATGGATGGCGCTGCCAGCTACCGCCGCACGCAGGCGGAGCAGGCGGCGGCGCTGCCGGAAGAGCTGCGCGCGCTGGTGCAGGCCTTATCGGGTGAGGCCGCGCTGCCGGGGCTGTGGATGCGCACCGCAAACGACTGGGTGCGCACGCGCCTGGTCGAGGACGAGCAGCGCCTGGCGGCGCAGCGCGCGATCCAGGACGTGGCCGACGGCTGCATCGCCTGCCGCCCGGTGCTGCGCGCCTGGTTGCGTTCCGGCGCGGGGCAGGTGCTGTTGCAGGCGAAGACCAGCGTCGATACGGCGTTCGCGCGCCGCTGGCGCGAGTCGGCTGATGGAGTCGCCAAGCCATGAATCTGAATTGGGCAGGGACAGCCATGAACCAGCAGTGGCTCATCGCCGCCATCGTAGTCGTAGGCATCGTCAGCGCCGGCCTGTATCTACGCCGCCGCCAATGGCTCGATGCGCTGCTGGTCATCGTCGCCGCCGCGAGCCTGGGCCTGTTCGCGCTGGACTTGCGCATGCCGGGCGAGGGCGGCCGCACGCTGGCCATCGATCCGGCCGCGCCACCGGCGTCGCTGGAAGGTGTGAACAGCCTGACGCTGAAGGGCGATGGCCTGCGCGCCGCCGAATGGAACGATTTGCCGGCACGGCCGTTGGCTTGGGAAGCGCCACGCGGCGGCGCGCTGCGGCTTGCGTTCCCCAGTCAGGTGGCGCTGGGCCGCCAGTTCACGCTGACGGTCAAGCGCGACGACAAGACCGACGCGCGGCTGCAACTGCTGGCCGAGAATGGCCAGCAGTTGGCAGAAGCGCGCGGCACCGGCGACCTGCACGTCGACTGGATGCCACCGGTGGTCGAGCGCGTCGTGCTCAAGGCGCGGCTGCTCGACGCCAAAGACAAGGTGATTGCCGAGGGACCGGTCCCGTTCACCGTGCACGAACCAGTACCGCTGCAGGTTGTCGGCCGCTTCGGCGCGCCATCGTTCGACCTGCGCGCACTGAACGACATGCTGACCGCCAGCGGCGCGCTGCTCGACTGGCAAGTCACGCTGGGCCGTGCCATCACGCGCACCGAAGCGCCGCGCACCGAGATGGCGTCGCCCAACCTGATGGTGATCGACGCCGCACGCTTCGAGCGGATGGCGGCGGGTGAACGCTCCGCGCTGCTGGACCGTGTGGCCAAGGGCATGCCGCTGCTGGTCCTGGGCGGCAACGCGAACGATCCCGGCATCTGGTCACGCACGCTGCAATTGCCGCTGCGCGCACAGCCACTGGGCGCAAAGATTGATGCGCCTCTGGAGATGCCGGTGGCCTCGCTGCTGCCCGCATCGCGCGACCCCGGTCCATGGCGCGGCACTGACAATATGGTCTGGACCCGTGACTGGCAACAGGGCCGTATCGCCTGGCTGGGCGTGACCGAATGGCACCGCCACGCGATCGCCGAGCCGCGCGCGCTGGCGCTGTGGTGGCAGGGCGTACTGGATCGCGTGGGTGTCGAAGAGCGGCACAAGACCGAATGGCTGGCACCAGGCGACATGCCGCTGGCAGGCCAGCGCCTGGAACTCTGCGCGCGCGGTGTCAGTGGCCAGGTCACGCTCCCCGATCTGAAGCAGTCGCTGGGCTGGCAGCGTCGCGCAGACCGCGCCGATGCATCCTGCGCAGCGCTGTGGCCGCAAAAAGCAGGCTGGTTGCAACTGCAGGACCAGAGCGCCGGCCCGCATGCAATCTACGTGTATGCGAAGAACGACTGGCCCGGATGGCAGGCAGCCGAACGGCGCGACGCGACAGCTCGCTACGCGGCCCGTTCGCAGATCCAGCCGGCAACCGGACCAACACGGCCCGCACCATCCTGGCTATTCGCCCTCGCTTTCGCAGCAGCCATATTGTTGCTGTGGTGGCGCGAGCGGCGCTGAAAAAAAGCCGGGGTCAGGTCTGACATTCGGACACGGCCCCAGCCTTAGTGATGGGTCTTCAGACGACTGTGCAATTACCGCGCCGAAATCGATCATAAAGGCGAACGTCGCTTTACTTTTTCGAGCGCGAATTGAGCGACTAGTGAAGAGGTCGTGTCCGAATGTCAGACCTGACCCCCGCTGTTGAACTATCAGCCCATCAGAACGTGTAGTCCGCCTTCACATACGCCGTGCGGCCGTTCATCCCGAACGGGCAGGTCTCCCAGCAATACGTGAAGCCCAGTTGCGGGAAGGGTGCTGCGCGTACCGGATCCCATTTGGTTGGGTAGGTGTCGAACAGGTTGTTGATCCCTGCTGACAGGCTCAGGCTCTTGTTGAACGTGTAGCGGCCCGTCAGGTCGACGATCCATTTGGCTTCCCACGTCTGCACGAATGGCGCCGTGAAGCCCTGGCCCTGTACTTCGCCGAAGTAGTTCGCACGGCCCGTCACGTTCCAGGCGCCGGCCGTGTAGTCCGCGGAGACGACGTGGTGCTTGCGTGGCTGGCCGCGTTCGATCAGCGTCACCTGCGCATCGTCGAACAGCTGCGCGCCGGTCAGCACGGGCGATTGCGAATTGCGCGCCTTGACCTCGGTCTTGTTGAAGCCCAGCTGGCCGGACAGCACCAGGGTCGAGCCCTGGCCGCGGATGGTCTGCTGCGCCACCAGGTCCAGGCCCGTGGTCGACGTATCGATCGCATTGGTGAAGAACTGCGCCTGGCCCACGCGCAGCGGATCGAGGATCGCGCGGATCGGGCAGGCGGCAGGCGTTGCGCAGGCGCCCGACTCCGGCGAGATCGTGCTCGAGAACACGATGCGGTCGTCGATCTTCGTGCGATACACGTCGGCGGTCAGCGAGAACGTGGTGGTTGGCCGCAGGATCACGCCGATGCTGGCGCTCTTGGACGTTTCTTCCTTCAGCGGTGCGATGCCGAAGGCGCGCGTGACGGCGCTATCTTCACGCGCCGTCAGCGTTTCGGTCAGCACGCCGGCCGAATTCAGGTTGGTCGAGACCGAGCTGTAGAACTTCTGCTGCACGCCTGGCGCGCGGAAGCCCGTCGATGCGCTGCCGCGCAGGCCGAACGAGCGGCTCGGGTCCCAGCGTGCATTGAGCTTGCCGATCGTGGTGTTGCCGAAGTCCGAATAGCGCTCGTGCCGCACTGCCGCGCCGACCGAGACATCCGGGCCGAACTTGCGTTCCAGGTCGAGGTAGTACGCCGTGTTGTGGCGGCCCTGGTCGACCGCCGTCGATGGCGTATAGCCCGGGAAGCCCTGGATGCCCGAGGCCGCGATGCCGCCGGTCTGGTCGCGGATGATGATCGCAGGGTTGTTGGTGCGGCCATACTGGTACGAGACCGGGTCGCCCGCTTCGATCTCGTAATTGTCGCGACGCCACTCGAAGCCCGCGGCCACGAACAGTTCACCACCCAGCAGATTGACCGGGCCCTTGAAGTCGAGGTTGAACGTGGTCTGCTCGAACTTGAGCGTGCCGGTGTCGGCTTCGCGCGGCGATTCGCCGTTTTCGTACCAGTAGCTGACGTTGATCGAGTTCCGTTCGTGGAACTGGAGCTGGCTGCGGCCGTGGTTCACGCTCGCGTCCACTGACCAGTCCTTGCCCAAGTCGTGGCGGTAGCCGACGGCGAGCGACGCATCCTGCACGGTGGTGACGATGTTCGGCAGGAAGCCTTCCGGGTACACCGCCGGCACGTTGCGCCCATCTTCTTTCGGGCGGAAGAAGCCGCCCGAGTCGCCCTTGCGTTTCGAGGCGCCGCCGAACGCATACAGCTCGCCGCCGCCCATCGGCAGGGCCGAATTCATCCACAGGTAGTAATCCTTGGCGTTGCTGTCGCCCAGGCGCTGCGTGACGCGTGGCGGATTGACGCGCGCCGTGTCCAGGCCGGCGCGGTTGGTTTCGTCGCGCTTGCGCGCTTCAACCGACAGGTTCAGGTAGCCGCCATCGCTGCCCAGCGCGAAGCCGCGGCTGGCGCTGGCCGAGTAGGTGTCGCCATCGCCTTCGTCGGTCGTGCCGGCGCTGGCGCTGACGATGCCGTTGCCGACACCCTTCTTGAGGATGATGTTGATGACGCCCGCGATCGCGTCCGACCCGTACTGGGCGGCGGCGCCGTCGCGCAGCACTTCGATCGACTGGATCGCTGACAGCGGGATCGCGTTGATGTCGGTGCCGGCCGAGCCGCGGCCGATCGTTTGCTGCACATTGACCAGCGCCTGCTGGTGGCGGCGCTTGCCGTTGATCAGCACGAGCAGCTGGTCGGGGCCGAGGCCGCGCAGCGTGGCGGGGCGGATGATGTCGGTGCCGTCGCTGACGAAGGTCGACGTGAAGTTGAACGACGGGTCGAGGTCTTGCAGCACCTTGCCCAGTTCGAGCGTGCCGGCCGACTGGATGTCTTTGGTGCTGATCAGGCCCACCGGCACGGCGGTATCGAGCGCCGTCTTGGCCTGGGTGCGCGAGCCGAGCACCACGACTTGCGACATATTGCTGTCGGCTTCCTGTGCGCTGGCTGGTGCGAGCGCCGCCAACAGGGCCGACGCCAGCAGGGCGCGTCGTGGCAGTGTTTGTTTCATCATCCTCTGTCCCCTTTTCATCGATTTTTTATGTTGCTCTGTTATCAGAGCATTATTTAATCTTAGCAACGGGGTAGGGCGCCGACGATAAAGCATGTGAAATAAGTAAATACGAACGTGCCTCTAGAGCAAATGCGTCGTACAAAAGAGACATGTTTGCTCGTTAGACGATACTTTCATGAGCAGCGAGTAATGCTTTGAGTATTAAGCACTTTTCTATAAGAAATTATGTTCGAAAAGTATTGTTTTATTGTTACGTTATTTAACAAGTTTTTCAAATGTGCGCGGCTCGCGACAAGCTACGATAGCCATTAACCATGCCAAACAGGCACGGCGGCAGGCGGTTGATTCCGCCGACTGGATTTCACCATGCCCGCGCGCCGCGCGAGCGAAATCCGCCGACCACCTCAGGCAGCACACCATGATCCAGCGACGAACCGACGAGCGAACCGCGCTTGCCACCGAATATGCGTTATTCCTGGCCGAGACGCGCGGCGTCAACGCAGGGCTGGTGTACCTCGAAAGCTGCAACGTCTCACGAGCGATCCTGCTGCGCGCCATGCAGGATCCCGCCGCCCGGCGTGTCCGGGAACGGCGCCAACGGCAACGGAACGATTAGCATGAATATCACCCAGCTTTGCAAACGCTATGGCCTCGAGCATTACGGCAGTCTCGAAAGCGCCTGGGACGCCCACAGCGCCACCGGCATCGTCCTGATGCAGCTCTGGCACGCGCCCAACCAGAAGATCAATGACCACCCACTCCCGGGCGCGCAGCTGCGCGTGCGCTGCCTTGACGCATCGGACATCCCGGTGCCGCTGGACGACGCGCGGGCAGCGCGCGGGCGCAGTATCGAAGCGGTGGAGGGCGGCGCGCGCGGCTATGCCGCGATGTCGATTCCGCCGACGCAGTCGCGCGGCGCCGGCGCCTGGGCCAAGTACGCCAATCTGGAACGCGTGTTCCCCGTGCTGGCGCTCGAGCGCGAGTCATGCGGCACCGTGTTCGCGGTGCTGGGCGCACCGGTGCCGGCGTCCGAACTGGGCGTGGCGTCGCCCGAGCCGGGGCATCGGGCGGGCACGGCGCGCCATGTCAGCCTTGATGGTCGCGCATCCATTCCTTGAGGCCGTTCACCCAGTTCTTGGCCGGCAGGTTCAGGCGCCGCCTGATCTCGCCGGCGCGTTCGTAGAGCACTGAAAAGTCCAGCTGCGGCGCGTCCCTGAACGCCACCACCACCACGTTGGCATCGTGCACCTCGGGCAGCCAGACGACGGCGTCGAACACCTGCTCCATGTTCAGGAAATTCTTGTCGTAGTTGCTGAAGTCGCCGAACACATTGGCGGTCATGACACCGCCCGGCGCCAGGCAATCCAGGCAGCCCTGGTAGAACGCTTCCGAATCGAGCACCGGGCCGCGCGCGTCCTGGTCGTACAGGTCCACCTGCAGCACGTCGGCCTTGCCGTGGTTGGCCGGATCGAGTACGAAGTCCATCGCGTCCTGCTCGCGCACGTCCAGGCGCGCATCGTTTTCCGGCAGGCCGAACAGGGCGCGGCAGATCGCGATCACGTTGGGATTGAGTTCGACGGCCGTCACGCGCGCATCGGGAAAGCGGGCATACGTGAACTTGGTCAGCGCGGCGCTGCCCAGGCCAAGCTGCACGACGTGGCGCGGCGCACTCTGGAACAGCGTCCACATCATCATCATCTGCACGTATTCGAGCTCGATCGTGTCCGGCTTGGCCAGCCGCATCGCGCCCTGCACCCACGAGGTGCCAAGGTGCAGGAAGCGCACGCCCTCGAATTCGTCGATGGTGGCAGGGGGATGGCCGGGCTGGGCGAAGCGCGGATCGATGACGGTGGGTGACTTGGCGGACATGGCATGAAGCGTTGGAGGGCAAAGCCGATGTTACCAGAGCTGTTGTTGCAGGCTCTCAGGTCGCCGCCAGCGCTGGCAGGAACAGCGTTACGGCCAGGCCGCCGCCGTCGCGATTGGCCAGCAGGATGCGCCCGCCGTGCGCCTCGGCGATCTCGCGTGCGAGCGCAAGACCAAGGCCGGTGCCGGCGCGCTTGGTCGAATAGAACGGCACCAGCGCGTGGGTCAGCACCGCGTCGCTCATGCCGCTGCCCCGGTCCATCACGTCGATGCGCACCTGGTCCTGCACGCGCCGTATCTGCAACTGCACGTCCTCTGGCCGGGAACCCGACTCGTGCGCGTTCTTCAACAGATTGAGCAGCGCCTGCTCAAGCTGCGCGGCGTCGATCCAGGCTGCATCCGGCGGCAGCTCGTCCACCACGGTAAAGGTCACCTGGCCGGCCAGGCGCGTGACCAGGGCTGGCCAGCTGCAGGCTTCCAGGCGCGGCGTGGGCAGCTTGGCAAAGCGTGCGTAACCCGAGATGAAGCTCTCCAGGTGACGCGTGCGTTCGCCGATCGTTTCCAGGATCTGCGGCAGGCGTTCGAGCTGGCCGCGCCGTACCAGCTCGGCCCCGGAGTGCGCCAGCGACGCCAGTGGCGCCAGCGAGTTGTTCAATTCGTGGCTGATCACGCGGATGACTTTTTTCCAGGTCTGGACTTCCTGGCGCCGCAGTTCGACGGTCAGGTGGCGCAGCAGCAGCAGCTCGTGGCGCCGGCCATTGAGCGTGAAGGTGCTGCGCGCCAGGTGATAGACCTCTTCGGCCTCGCCTTCGCCAGCGGTAAACAAGCCGTCGCCGCCGCGCGCCAGCGCGTTGCGCAGGGCTGCCGAGGCACCATCGAGCACCGCCCGCAGGCTGTGGCCTTCAAGCTTGCGCCCCTGCGCCAGCAACTGGCGCGCGGCGATGTTGGCGAACACGATGGCGCCGCCGGGCGCCGTCGAATCGGCCACCAGCAGCATCGCCACCGGCGTGTTCTGCACCATCGAGTCGAGCAGCAGCTCGCGCTGCACCAGCCCCAGGCGCTGCTCGCGCAGCACGTTGCCCAGGTTGTTGTGGGCGGCAATCAGGTCACGCAGTTCATCGTTGTGCGGCCAGTGCAGGCTGCACGAAAAGTCGCCGTCACGGTAGCTGTCGACGGTGCCCTCGAGTGCCCGGAACAGCGACAGCACCGGCTGCAATTGCGCGCGCAGCGTGATGACGGCCAGTGGCACCAGCCCAAGCAGGCAGATGGTCAGCACCAGCAGCGGCCGGGCGGGCAGCAGGTGATCCAGCAGCAGCGCAGCGATTACGGCCAGCGCAAGCAGGGTGCCCACCAGCGCCGACAGCCGTATGACCAGGGAAAACCTGGGCTGGTGCGCGCTGCCCGTCATGGCCGCGCGATGCCCAGCCGCTCCATGCGGCGGTACAGCGCCTGGCGCGACAGGCCAAGATCGGCGGCCGCCTGCGCCACCACGCCGCCCGCACGCGACAGGGCCGCCACGAGCGCGGCGCGGTCCGGCTCTGCTTCCTGGCCTGATATCGGTGCCGGCGTGCTCGCTGCCGGCAGCCCCAGGTCGGCCACCATGACGGTATCGCCATGGGACAGCAGACTGGCGCGCGCCATCACATTTTTCAGTTCGCGCACATTGCCGGGCCACGGGTAGGCCATCAGCGCCGCTTCGCTGGCCGGGTGCAGTGCCTTGCCGGCGGCCAGGAACGAACGGGCCAGCGGCAGGATGTCGCCCGGGCGTGCGCCCAGCGGCGGCAGGCGCAGCTCGATCACGTTGAGGCGGTAGAACAGGTCTTCGCGAAAGGTGCCGGCGCGGATCATCGCGCCCAGGTCGGCGTTGGTGGCGCTGATCACCCGCACGCGTACCTGGCGTTCGCGGTTCGAGCCAAGGCGCTCGAAGCGGCCCGTTTCCAGCACCCGCAGCAATTTCATCTGGCCGGCCAGCGGCAGGTTGCCGATTTCGTCGAGGAACAGCGTGCCGCCGTCGGCTGCTTCAAACTTGCCTTCGCGTGCTTTCGATGCGCCCGTGTAGGCGCCGGCGTCGGCGCCGAACAACTCGGCCTCGATCAGCTCTGACGGCAGGGCGCCGCAATTGAGCACCACGAACGGGCCGTCAGCCACCTGAGAATTGGCCTTGATGATGTCGGCGATGCGCTCCTTGCCGGCGCCGTTCGGGCCGGTAATCAGCACCGGCACGTCGGCGCGCGCGACCTGGCAAGCCAGGTGCAGCACGCGTTCGGTGGCCGGGTCTTGCCAGACCAGGCCGCGCAGGTCGAAGTTCTGCTCGAGCGCCAGCCGCGCCTTGCGTTCGTGCTGCAGGCGGCTGCCCAGCGCGCGGTTGGCTTGCCCCAGTTCGATCAGGTTGGACACGCTGGCCAGCAGGCGCTCGTCGTTCCACGGCTTGGGCAGGTAGTCGGCGGCGCCCGCCTTGACCAGGTCGACCGCCGCGTCCAGGTGCGTCCACGCGGTCAGCAGGATCACTGGCAGGTCGGGATAGCGTGCGCGGATCGCGCGAAACAGCGTCACGCCTTCTTCACCCGACGTGGTGTCGGCCGTGAAGTTCATGTCCTGGATGACCAAGTCGATCGGTTCGCGCGCCAGCAAGTCCAGGCCTTCTGCAGGCGAGAGCGCGCGCAGCGTGGCGATGTCGTGCAGCGAAAACAGCACGTCGAGCGCCATGGCCACGGCGGCATTGTCGTCAATGATGAGAACTGTGGGCATGGCCGCCAGCATAGCACCCGCGCGCGCCCTCACAGGCTGCGGGTGGCCAGCGCCGGCGACGTGCGTGCCGCACGCCAGGCCGGGCCATACGCCGCCAGGATGCCGATCACCCAGAACATCAGGGCGCCGCCGATCAGGTACGCCACCGGCAGGCGCGCCATGTCGAGCTTGGTCACCAGGAGCTGGTTCAGACCAACGCCCAGCAGCACGCCGCCGATCACGCCGACGCTCGTGATCATCACGTTCTCGACGATGAAGTAGCGCAGGATGTCGATCCTGCGCGCACCAAGGGCACGCCGCACGCCGATCTGCTTGCGGCGCTGCGTCACCCACAGGCTGGCCATGCCGACGATGCCGCTGCAGGTCACCAGGAGCAGCAGCACGCTGACCGTCACCAGCATCCACGACAACGCAAGGTCGGCGCGGTAGCGGTTCTTGCGGTCTTCCTGGGTTGTCTTGATGCGCATGATCATCGGTGTGGCTGACGATGCGCGCAGTGCCTGCTCGGCGGCCTGCATTACGCGGTCGCGCTGCCCCGGTTCGCTGCGCATCGCATACATCGCGCCGCCACTGCCATAGTGCCGCGCTGGCATGATCATCGAAAATTCGCCGCGCTCGCCCACTTCGGCGTGGGCGCTCGCCAGGCGCTCGACGACCCCGATCACCCGGGCGCTTGGCGTGCCATCGCCGGTACCAAAGTACAGGGACTTGCCCACCGCCGATGCGCCGGGCCACAGCTTGCCGGCCAGGGCGCGCGTCACGATCATCTGCGTTGGCTCCCCGGCGTTGGTCGTTTCGTTTACCTCGGGGATGTCCTGGCTGGAAAAATCGCGCCCTTCGACCAGTTGCAGGCCCAGCGTCCTGACCAGCGAATCGCCCGTGAAATAGGTCGATGCGTAGGCGCTTTCGCGCGCCTGGCGCGGATCGGCCGCGATGCTGGACGTGCCGCCGCTGTTCGACATCGGCATCTGCGACACCTGCGCCACCGCCACCATGCCCGGCACCGCGCGCAGCACCTGGAGCTCGCGCTTGATCGAGGCGAGCATCTGTTCCGGCGTGTCCTGGTTCAGATGACGCAGCGAAAAATAGAAGGTCGCGGCTTCGTCCTCCAGCCCGGATGGCCGCGCTGCCACGGCGCGCCGGTCATTGACGATGTGCAGGGCGTTGGCCAGGATCGCCAGGCTCAGGGCGACCTGCATGGCCACCAGAATGGGGCCGGTCTTGTTGCGCATGAGCGCCGACAGGATGGGGCGGATTTCCATGGTCAGTCTCCCGTGATGGTGTGGTGAGCGTTCATTGCGATTTGAGCTGGATGGCGGGCGTGACCTGGCACGCGCGCCAGGTCGGCAGCAGGCCCGCAATCAGTGCAGCGGCAATCGACAGCACGAAGGTCAGGGCCAGCATTTGCCAGTCCATGCGCGCCACGGCCGCCATGTCCTTGCTCTGCATGCCGATCAGGGCCAGCGCGCCGACGGCCAGCCCCAGTCCCAGCACGCCGCCGGCCAGGCCCACCACGCCCGTCTCGATCAGGAACTGGCGGAAGATGTCGCGCTTCGACGCGCCCAGGGCGCGGCGCACGCCCACTTCGGCGGCGCGTACCGAGAACTTCGCCAGCAGCAGGCCGACCGTGTTGACCAGGCACAGGGCCAAAAAGCCAAAGGCGAGCCAGGCCGACAAGCGGGTGTCGTTACCCACCACTTTCTGCTTTTCCATCCATGCCATGACGTCGTACAGTTCGACCGGTGCCGGGCGCGGCAGGCGGCCCAGCTTGCGCTGCTCGCTGGCGTAATTTTCGAGCGCGCTCTGAAGATCGGCGCGATCGGCGCCGGAGCGGGTCTCGAACCAGAGCTGGATCCAGGTGCACTCCGAGGCCAGCAGGCTGGCGTAGCCCGGATCGCGGGCCTGGCTGCAATTGACGCTGCCATAAGGTTGCAGCTCCTTGCGCACCGCAGTGGTCAGCGGGATCATGAATTCTTCACCGGTGGCCGGACCGCTTCCGATCAGCTTGTAATAGCGCGGCATCGGGTTCCAGTCGCCCAGCACGCCCACTACCGTGAACGGTTCGCCGCCCATGCGCAGGCGCTGGCCCACCGGGTTGGCCTCGCCGAACATTTTTTCGGCCACGGTGCGGTTCAGGATCACCACATTGGCGCCGCGCGCCTCGTCTTCTTCACTCCACGGCTGGCCGTACCGGAACGGCACGTCGAACATCGCGAAGAATGTACGCGTCGGCGCCAGGCCATACGACTGAAACGGCGCGCTGCCGGCGCGTGGCGGCTCGACCGGCATGCCAGTGGCGAACATGGCCACACCACGTTCGGCAGGCGCGATGCGCAGCAAATTCATCGCGTCCTGGTACGTTGACTGCATATCGATCGGTTCCGATCCAGGGATGTAACCGTTGCGCGCGCCGTTGTCGATGAACGGCACGAACAGGCGCTCGCTCTTGGCCGGAATCGGGTCGCCCGACATCGCGTGCAGGATGGTCAGCGTGCTCACGCTGGCGGCCACGCCGATCGCCAGCGTCAGCACCATCAGCACGGTGAGATACGGATTGCGGCGCAGGCTGCGCACGCCAAGCATCAGGTAATAGCCGAACATTGCTGCTCCTTATGCCGTGACGTCGGTATGGGCCTGGTGCAGCGATGGCGCGCGCCGCACCAGATCCGACACCTGGCCATCGATGATGTGCACGTTGCGGTGAGTGCGCACGGCCAGTTCCGGGTCGTGGGTCACCATCAAAATCGTGGTGCCGGCCGCATTGATTTCTTCGAGCAGTTCCATCACGCCGCGCGCCATCTGCGTATCGAGGTTGCCGGTCGGTTCATCGGCCAGCAGCAGTTTCGGACTGCCGGCCAGTGCGCGCGCGATCGCCACGCGCTGCTGCTGGCCGCCCGAGAGTTCGGCCGGATAGTGCTTCATGCGCGAGGCCAGGCCCACCTTGCCGAGGGCATCCTCGATCCGTTCCTTGCGCTCGCGCGCATTGAAGCCGCGGTAGCGCAGCGGCACGTCGACGTTGTCGAACAGGTTCAGGTCGGGGATCAGGTTGAAGCCCTGGAAGATGAAGCCGAGCTTTTCGTTGCGCAGGCGCGAGCGCGCCGCGTCGTCCAGGCCCTTGACGTTCACGCCGTCGAGAATGAACTCGCCCGACGTGAATTCTTCGAGCAGGCCGGCGATGTTCAGAAAGCTCGTCTTGCCCGAGCCGGACGGGCCGGTCACGGTGACGAATTCGCCCTGGCTGACGTGGATCGCGAAGCCGCGCAGCGCGTGCGTCTCGATCATGTGGGTGCGGTACACCTTGCTCAGGTTGGTCATGCGCAGCATAGTCTGGCTCCGTGGTTCATTGATTGATTGAGACGCGTGGGGCATTGTCGAAGGCATCGGTGCCCGAGACCACCACCTTGTCGCCGGCTTTCAGGCCGTCGATGATTTCAACGGCCGAGATACTGGTGGCGCCGATCCGGATCGGCGTGCGCACGGCCACGCCGTCATGCATCACGTAGGCATGACGCCCACCTTCGTTCTCGACGAACGGGCCGCGCTGCACCATCAGCACATCCGGTTTTTCCTCGATCAGCAGGCGCGCGCTGACGCGCTGGCTCTGGCGCAGGCCGGTCGGCTGCGCGCCATCGAAGCGCACCCGCGCCAGCACGTGGCTCTTGACCACCTCGGGCGACAGCGCCGACAGCGTGCCGGTGGCGCGCCCCGACGGCAGGGTGATCTCGGCGCGCATGCCCAGGCCCATGTCGCCGGCATAGGTTTCGGGCACTTCCAGTTCGACCTCCAGCCGCGACAGGTCCACCAGCGTCATCAACGGCGCGTTGGCGGCGACCACCATCCGGTGCTGCACATTGAGCGTGCCGATAAAGCCATCGACCGGCGCGCGCACGGTCAGTTCGTCGACGCGGCGCTGGGCATTGGCCATCGACAGGCGCTGGCGTTCCAGTTCATTGGTCTTGGTCTTGATCGCCAGTTCGACGTCGTCGCCTTCGAGCACGGCGGCCTGCCTGGCGTGGCTGGCGCGGATGCCGGCTGAATTGACGGCATCCCTGGCCTTCTGGTAGTCGATCTTGGCGATGATGCCGATCTGGCCGACGCTGTCGTAGCGCTCCAGCGTGCGCTGGGCCGACAGGCGGTCGATCTCGGCGGTGTCGGCTTCGCGCTGGGCCAGCAGCTTCTGCTTGCGTGACAGGATCTGCTGGCGCGCCACTTCGGCCTTGAGCTGCTCCCAGGTCGACACTTCGCGTTTCAGGGCATCGGTCAGGTCGGGCGATTCGAGCAGCGCCAGCACATCGCCCTTCTTGACCGTGTCGCCGGCGGCAACCTTCAGGTTGACGGTGGCCGGGGCGGTGGCATACAGCGTGGGGCTGACGGCGGCCACTACGCGGCCATTGACGGCGGCGTCGCGCACCAGCGTGCCGCGCGCTACCTCGGCGATGCGGATGCGGCTGGCCGAGACGCTATGTTCGCTGTTGTTCCAGGCGGCGTACAGCGTGGCGCTGACGGCGACCAGCGCAGCGGCCGCGCCGATCATCCAGGCGCGGCGCTTGAATCGTTGCGCCGGGGGCGGCGTCAGGGTGGTGTCCTGCCGGGATGGTTCGGGGATCATGGTGGTCCAGTAACGACGGTGTGATGGTCGTTATTGCACGATCCGTGCCAGGCGTTAAGTCATTGATTCGTATGGAGGGGAATCGCGGACACCGCTGTCCGCGGTGTCCGTCCGGGCGGCCGCGGACACGGCCGCCGGTCAGGACTTACTTCTGTGGCTTCTGCTTCTGCGCGTACTTGCCGACGATTTCGCCCTTGGCCAGAACATGGCCCTTCATCGCAGCCAGCACCTGATCGCGGTCGGCGCCAAACGGCACGTCCAGCATCGTGTCGAGTGCCATCACCTGGAAGTGGTAGCGGTGCGCTGCTTCACCCGGTGGCGGCTTCGGCCCGTAGTAGCCCGGCGAACCGCGCGTCGTCAGGCCTTGCAGCACGCCGTCCGGATCCGACAGGCGGGCTTGCTCCTGCACGCCTTCCGGCACGCTGGTGACATTGGCCGGGATATTCCACATCACCCAGTGCACGAAGGGCAGGGCGGGTTTGGCGTCCGGGTCTTCCGCGATGATCACGTACGACTTCGCACCGGCCACCGCTTTCCACGCCAGCGCCGGTGAGACGCCATCGGCGTACTCGGTATAGCGCTCGTTCATCATGCCATTGGCGGCAAAGCTGGGCGACGAGACGGTCATTTGCCCTTTTGCCTCGGTCTCGGGGCGCTTGAGCGCTAGCGGCACATTGGTGCCTTTGCTGGTTTGCTGTTCGAGCGGGCCTGCTGGCGCCTTCGGCGGCGTGGCCGCCATCGCCTTGCCACCCGTGTAGGCGACCCGATAGATCACGCCGTTGGCATCATCCGCCATCAAGAGCGAACCGTCCTTCGCCATCGCCAGTCCGACCGGGCGCGCGATGTGGGTCTTGCCGCCGTCAGTCAGGAAGCCCGTGACGAACGGCTCGACCTTCGTCGGCTGGCCGTTCTGGTAGCGCACACGCACGATTTCGTAGCCCGATGCCGGCACCCGGTTCCACGAACCGCGCATCGTCACGAACGCATCGCCCTGGTACTCGGCCGGGAACGCGCTGCCGGCGCCGAACACCCATTGCATCGGTGCTGCGTGCGCCGTGTAGCCAAGCACCATCGGCGTGCTGCGCGCTTTCCACTGCTCCTTGGTGATCTCGCCCACGGGCGTGCTTTGCGGGTAGATCTCATTGGCGCCATACACGTGCGGCCAGCCATACTGTTTACCCAGTTCGATCTTGTTGATCTCCTCGGCCTGCACGTCGTCGCCGAGGAAGTCGATGCCATGGTCGAAGCCCCACAGCTCGCCCGTCGTCGGATGCCAGGCATAGCCGATCAGGTTGCGCAGGCCGCTGGCAAAGATGGTGCGCTGCTTGCCGTCCGGCGAAATGCGCAGCAGCGTGGCGTTTTCGGGATTGCTCTCATTGCAGGTATTGCAGGTGCTGCCCACGCTCAGGTACAGCATGCCGTCCGGGCCGAAGGCCATCGTGCGGTTCGGGTGCTGGCCCGAATCGGGCAGGTCGCCGATCAGCATCTTGAGTTCGCCCAGGCGACCATCCTTCTGGATGTCGGCCACGAACAGCTCCTTGACCGTCACCAGATACAGCTTGTTGTCGCGGATCGCCAGGCCGTGTGCGCCAGTGCGGTTGGCCACCGTGATCGGCTCGCCGTCGGCGCGGCCGTCGTTGTTGGTGTCGCGCAGCAGCAGCACGTCGCCCTGGTCACGACGGCTCACATAGATGTCGCCGCTGGGCGCGACGGCGATGATGCGGGCATTTTTCAGGCCGGTTGCGAAGGCACTGACCGTGAAGCCGGGCGGTGCCTTGAGTGCACGGATCCGCTCGGGCGTCGCTTCGACCTTGTTGGGCTTCCAGACGTTGATCTTGGTGGAGAACTGGGTGCCATCGCCCTGCTGGGCAGTGGCGGAGCCGAACACGAGGCATAGTGCGGCGGCGAGCGAAGCGCGTTTCATGAGGGCCTGCCTTTCCTGGACATTGTTATAGAGATGGTCAAGATGGCATCCTGCCAGTGTTTACTGCCTCGGTATGTTGGGAAACGAACATTGTCTGCAGGGGCGTTCATTATGCAAAAAAGATAATTTCGCCATTGGAACGTTTTCCTTCTTGCAAGTTCGCCATGCCGTCTGCACATGCACCTTGCAACCGGCGCCGCCGGCTCTTTTCAGGACTGACCTTGTCGTCGTTCGACCATCTGCAGCACCTCTGGCGTTCCTCCCTCGCCACACTGGCGCCATCGATCGCGCCGCCGCCGAACCACTTCTTCACGCCCCAGGATATCAGGCGTCTGCACGATCAGGATGGTGCCAACCGTGCCAGCATCGATGCCCAGACTTGGGACGATCTGCTGCTGCCATCGTTCGAGGACAAGCTGGCGCTCGATGCCAGCATTTTCGGGCGCCAGGTACTGCACCGGCGCCTGCGCGCGGGTGTGGACGATGCCGCCTGCAGCGCCCAGCGCACGCGCCTGCAAGGCTTGATCGCCGACCCCGCGCACCTGGCCGCGCTGCACGCGCAACTGCGGATACTGCGCCATGCGGATGTCGATGTGAGCGCGCTGTTGTTCGGCGAGACGCCGCCCGTGACGCCGTGGTGGGCGCGCTGGTTATGGCTACTGCCGGTGCTGCTGCTGGTGTCGGTCGCGGCGCTGGTGACGTTGCCACTTGGCTGGATGCTGACGCTGGCCGCGCTCGCGCCGCTGATGGCGCTGCAGATCCGCTATCACCAAGAGATGGAGGGCTGGACCGCGACCATCCGCTCGCTGGGCGCGCTGCTTGCCACCGTGGGCCTGCTCGGCAAGGGTGGCGGGGCGTTGACCGAACCGTTCGTGGCGGCGCGCGCAGCCGCCGCGCGTCTGCACGTGCGCCTCGACCGGCCCTTCGCGCTGCGCATGATTCCGGGCGGCAGGCAGTATGCCGACTGGTTCGCTGCCGGGAATATCGCGCATTACTTCAGGACGGCGCGCATCGTGTTCGGGCAGCGCGCGTTTCTGCGCGAGTGCTATCTGGCGTGCGCCAATCTGGAAGCCGACGTGGCACTGGCGCGGCACCTGCACGCGATGCCGCGCTGGTGCTGGGCCGAACGTGGCGGGGCGCGCGAGCTGCTGCTGGAAGATGGCGTGCATCCGCTGATGGCGCAGCCGGCGCCGCTGTCCTTGTCGCTGCATGAGCGCGGCGCGTTTGTCTCAGGCCAGAACGCGTCGGGCAAGAGTACCTTCCTGCGCATGGTGGGCCTGAACCTGCTTGCGGCGCGCGCGTTCGGCTTTTGCTACGCCACGCGGGCGCGCCTGCCGGCGGTGCCGGTGCGCGCCAGCATGCAGAACGAGGATTCGCTGCTCGGCGGCGAGAGCCTGTACATGGCGGAATTGCGGCGTGCCCGCGAACTGCTCGAAGCAGCCGGCCAGACGGCCGGTGTGTGCCTGATCGATGAGGTGTTTCGCGGCACGAACCATCTCGAGTCGGTGTCTGCTGCCGCTGCGGTGCTCGAGCAGTTGTCTGAGCACGACCTGGTGCTGGTGTCGTCGCACAATCTGGTGCTTGCGCCGCTGCTGCAGGCGGGGTTCGACGCTATCTGCATCGATACGACCAGCGGTCGGCCAGTGCTGCAGAAAGGCGTGCTGCGTAATCCGAACGGGATTGCGCTGCTGGCCAGGGAGGGTCTTGGCCCGCAAATCGAGGGCAGGGCGGCGGAAGTGGCGCGCTGGTTGAGCGGCCACTTGCTGGAGCCGGTGACCGGCGCGCCGACGGCGCAGCAGGCGTGACAGGTTAGAACGCATGACAAAATCTGTTGCTTCGTCTGGCGGCAACATGCTTGTACACTGAGCCATGCCGCCCGGCCGCTTTCGGCCAAGAGCAGACATTGCTGGAGAATGAAAATCAAAGATAAAGACGTTATACAAGCATTGACGCAGGACGGCATATCTTTGGACCGCTGGCTTGCTGTTGACAGTCATCTTGTGGGGTATTTTGATGAGATGGGCCGTCTAATGCTCCAGGTGTTAGAGGACGACGTCCTCTCATCAGCAGCAGCAAAGATGCTACGGAAGCGTGGTCAAATTCAAGAAAATACTGAGGGTGATGAGCCCATTTAATCAGGTCTGCTTCGGGACGACACCGGCCTGTCGATCTACCGATATACAAAGGAATCGAATGCACGGCTTTCGGAAGATTTAAAGCTGGAAGGCGTCGTCAGATCGGAGATACATCAGATCTGTCTCGGGCGGTACGACGTCCAATTTCTCTTCTACTCAGGAACCAGAATGTGCGTTCAAAGTTTGGTTGAGGTGTTTGAGGGCGAGGAGCTAGTCGCTACGTGGGACGAAGAGCGAAATTGGACTACCACGGCCTTTCAAAAGCTCATGAACGAGACGGTCGATAGTTGCGTCGTGCTAAGCAAGCAGACCATGGAGATCAGGTTTCAGAGCGGACTGCAGCTGCGCCTGCATGACAATTCGACCCAATACGAGAGCCTTCAAATCTACCCTGACGTCATCGTTATTTGAAGAACGAACCACTGCTTCGAGTCGGAAGCGGACGCAACCGAAGGTCGGCAACCACCAAAGAGCAGTGATTTAACCGAGGAACCAGAATACCCACAAATACGGATTGCTGCTCTCCCGCTGGGTTACGGTTGGTGAGGATAGCATCGCCATTCGCGGAGGGCTTAACGCTACCGCCAGACCGGCAACAAACAAATTTAACGCCCCTACATCCTGGACTTGCAGCATGAGCAAACTATTAAGCTTTCTTTTCGGTTCGCGTCCGCAGACTTCGGCCGGGGTCCGCGAGGATCTGAAAAAAGCATCGATTTCCCAACTGGTCGATTGGTCGCGTCACTATGACGGATTCCTACGAGAGGGAGTGCTGGTCCGCGCTGTCGAGCTCCGCTCGCCAGAACTTCTCGACGCAATCTTGGAGCGATTGAACGACTGGGTTCCGCAGGTACGTCAAGCTGCCCGCACGGCGCTCCTCACGCTTGTACCGTTGCTCCCGCCCTCCGCCATCTTGAAAACGCTTCCTGACATTGATCGGTTGCGACTTGCCAAGCGCGAGAATCATTCCGACTGGATTGACAAATACCACGCCACAGTCGTTGACGCCTTGGGGGGCGATGCTCTAGTTGCCGAGGCAGTCATGGGTACTGGCGAGATTGCGCGCTCTTGCTTCGACATCGTCAAATCGCATTCCCTACTTGGCGCAGACCGGTTGGCGCAGCGCGTGCTCGCCAAGGGGGCCGACTTCGGCACGTCGCTTGCCGCTTGGCGTTTGGGAAGTACGTTGGAAGCAAACGAGCGGAGAACCTTGGCAGCAACCGGGTTGGCGAGTGCCTTCGGCGCAGTTCGCACGGTCGCTCTGCGCGAGGCATTGACCTCTGCGGACGAACACGCAGATGCTTTGGCCGAGCAGGCTCTACTAGATTCGCAAAGGTCGGTACGTGAAGTAGCGATGTGGTACTTAAAACAAAAAGGCTATCCGGTTGCGCAGTTTTATGTCGACCGCCTTACACAGGACGTGCTGGCGATGCGCAGGACGCGTATTTGCCTGGCCTCGTTGGCGGCATGTGGCACGCGCGACCATATCGCGCTCATCAGACGGTTTGCAGACCTTCCGCACGCTCGGACGCAGACAACTGCTGTCATGTCATGGGCTCGTCTGGCTCCTGATGCCCGCGATGAAATCCTGCGATTTGCGTTACTTTCCCAATTTCCCAGGGTTCGAAAACTGGCTCTCGTGTTGATGGAAGATCTCGGCGCATACATCGATCTGGACGAAGCACTGACCCTGGTGGAGGAAAGATCTGACCATGCACTCGCCCTTTCACTAGCGCGACGGGAGCCTTGGACATGGATCACAACCATCCTGAAGATGGCAAACAGCCCAGTCAAATCACCGGGCAAGGAACATCTGATTTGTGAGCTACAACATTGGCTGGCTGAGTCCGCTAATATCTATACCAAACCGACCGATGCACAGGCCAAAGACTTAACTTCGGTACGTACCCGGCGAGTGCTTAAGGAACTGATCGGCCAAGATGTCTTTTGTAGGAACGGGGCATTTCTGCACGTCTTTGAATTGCATGGCCTTACCTGATGAGCTGGATGTCTGCCTCGGGCCGATAAGGCTGCATTCCGCCAGAAGCGGACATGGGGCCGACCGTTTAAACGCTGTTAATAGACCTGCTCTGCGCACAAAAATGATATCTCAAAGTTGGTCACTGATAGCTGGCGCGGTGGCGTTTGGAATCTACGCAGTTGTTATGGCGGCAACGTCTGGCTTTGGGCTGACGGCTGCTTTTCTCTCAGTCCTGGTCGCATTCGTAGCGGGATGCTTCAAAGCAGACGCGCCCCGATTTTTTGCAGGCTTGACGCTGGCCCTGTGCTGCTGGATTGCCTTGGGTTTAGTTGCAGGCACGGCGTCTGAGCGTTCATCTGCAATTGTTGTCGTGCCAGTCGTACTAACAATGGCGTTTGGTCTTGGAGCGATAGCATTTTTCGCCGGACACCTGACGCGCCGAATCGCTGGGACCTTAAAGTCATAGCCTGAATGTCTGCAATGGGTCGGTTCCGGCCTGTCGCGGTCACCGCTGAATTTTCAACCTGCCAACCTGCTACGCTGGCCCGAACGGCCGGGTTCGGCCGACAGCTGCCTGTCAAGGCGGTCGCCGGATTTTAAGCCTTGCGACCTCCTATGCTGATGCGAACTACCGGCCCCGGCCCAGCCTGTGTAAACAAGTGCGATTGGCGTGTTCCGGGGTCTCTCTACCACTCTCGACCTTGCAAAAACGCCGTAGCAAGCGTTTTAAAAGGTCAAGTGTCGCTAGGCCGGCATCCAACATTTTCCGCTAGTTTTCTACGGCAAAATTATTACGAAGCTGCATGGCGCCGATTACGCCTTGCTGGCCGCGTTCCTGTGGCGGCGCGACCACCCCAGCATGCCGGCGCCAAGCAGGAACATCGACGCCATGGCCGGTTCCGGCACCTCGTTGACGGGCTCCAGCAGGACGAATGACAGATTATCGGCATAGCCATCGTTGTCGCCCGAGACGAGGCGCTCCATTGATAGCCAGAAGGACAGCTTGCGGGTTCCGGTAGGCATGAATCCCGCTGCCTCGCGATAGTACAGGCCGGTCTGGTTGCCGCGATCCGCCGGGGTGACGGGACCGATCGCGGAGCTGCCTATCTCGTTGTCGAGGTCATCAAAAAACTGCACGTAGAACAAGGCGTTATCGCCCTGGTCGGCCCAACCGCCAAGCCAGCCGCTCAGGGAATACGAGATGTTCGTGGTCGTCGACACGCTCAAGTCGAGTGTCTGGAAGCCGACGGCATACTGCCCCAGCCCGGCAAACATGTTGCTGCCGCGATCGGCCGGGCCAGGCTGACTGGGCAGCACCCAGTTGCTGCCATAGTTCACCGACTGGACCATGTTGTAGTCCGGGTAGCCCGTCCAGCCGTTCATGCCCGCTTCGGCATCGCCATTGACAACGAGGTTCTGACGGTAGATGGCTGCGGCCTGGCCGCTGCAAGCCACGGCGAACAAGACGGCGGCAACGAGAAATCGAGACTTCATAAAAGCTCCTTGTAAAGATCAAACGACGCGGTACTGGTCGAGTTGGGCGGCCCCGCGCATTGCCGGGTCGCTGATTGACGGCGAGCCGTTTTCCAGATGGCCGGCAAAGCGGCGCAGCCAGCCTGGCAGGCCATTCACGCGCAAGCTGTAGTCGTACCAGTTCGAGCTCGATGCCAGCGGCAACCGGATTGTGCTCGTCGAGCGTGCCACGACTCGCATTTCCATTGGCTTGTTTGCGTAATACTTGTTGGCGGTGAGCTGGAAGGTGCAGGGCTGCGCGCCGTTGTTAACCAGATCGATCACCAGTTCGCCAGCCCTGCGGTCGGCGCGCATACGCATTTCCGGCCATCCTGCGGTGACTGCGCCACGCACGTCCCCGACGATGTGGCGGTGGAAGCCGTTCGGTCCCAATATCCACAGGTCGTAAGCGGCCGCGGTGTTCCAGCTGCCTTGCAGCTGTTTCCCGGGTTCGACGGTATAGCGACGCGGGATCTGGTCTAGCGCGAGACGGTCGTACACATGGAACACCGCTCCGGCTTCGCCGAGGTTTTCGAAGTTGAGCACTACCTGGCCGCCTCCGGCCGGCACCTGGGCCTGTACCTGGAGCTCGTAGGGCAGGGCGCGTGCCGGCCGCACACCGGCCGCCTGGACGGGCGCTGCCAGCGTGGCCGGCGTCGTGGGCACCTTGGTGTTCGGCAGGCCCATCGCCATTGCGCGCCGCGACGCCGTTTCTGGCAGCAGTTGCGCGAAGCCGTTGTCGTTCGGGTTGGCGAAGTCGAAGCAGGACAGCAGGTTGCCGCTCACCGCGCGACGCCATGCGCTGATGAGCGGTTCGCGCACGCCAAAACGCGCCTCGATGAAGCGCAACACCGAGGTGTGGTCGAAGACCTGCGAGTTCACCCAGCCGCCCTTGGTCCAGGGCGAGATGACGTACATCGGCACGCGTGGCCCGAGCCCGTAGGGGCGGTGGTGCGTGCGTGCGTCGGCGCCGTTAAGCACATGATGGTATTCGCCGGTCGTATCGACTGTCGACGCGCCGGCGAGCTGGGACTGTGCAGAATTGCCGCCGTTATCCGTGTAAGCCGGGACTGACGGCGGCGGCATGTGGTCGAAGAAGCCGTCGTTCTCGTCGAAGTTGATAATCAGGACCGTCTTGCTCCAGCTGTCGGGATTGGCCGTCAGGGCGTCGAGCACGCGCGCGATGTAGTCAGCGCCCGAAGCGGGGCTCGAGGGGCCCGGGTGTTCGGAGCCTTCGGCTGTGGCCACGACCCAGCTGACCTGCGGCAGTCGGTTGGCCAGCACGTCGGCTTTGAGCAGGTCGAGGTCGCGTGTGCTGGTGCCTCGGTCGCGCAGCGCTTGCGAATAGCCGGGCCTGCGATACCACGCGTTGCGGAAGGAGCGAAATCCTGCCAGCGAGTTATCGGTGAAGTTGTCCGCCATGTTCTGGTAGACCTGCCAGCTGATGCCGGCCGCTTGCAAGCGCTCCGGATAGGTAGTCCACAGGTAGTCGGTGGACGTATCCGGATTGAAGTCGTCGCGGCTGTTGTCGGTCGAGGGGCCGCCTGCCACCGCAAGAGGATCGTTGTGGCCGCTGAACAGGAACAGGCGGTTCGTGTTGGTGCCGGTTTGCGTCGCGCAGTGGTAGTGGTCGCAAATCGTGAAGGCACGCGCGAGCGCGAACTGGAAGGGGATATCGGCCTCGGCGTAGTAGCCCATCGAGTGGTTCTGCTTGACCGTGCACCAGTCGTTCATTCGTCCGTTGTCCCACGCCAGTTGTGCATCCAGCCAGGCGTGCGGTGTCCCGGCCACGCGCATCACCGGGAAGTCCTGCACTGTATTGAGCCGGAACGGCGCGATGGCGCGGCCCTGGGGCCAGTTCGGCCGGCCCGGCACCGGCGCGCCTCCAACCGAGCGCTGCACGAAGACCGACTTGCGATTGAAGAGGTTCTGGCGGTCCATTACCGGGATCGGAAAGGGATCACCGAATCCGCGCACCCCTTCCAGAGTGCCAAAGTAGTGGTCGAAACTGCGGTTTTCCTGCGTCAGCACGACGATATGCTCGACGTCCTGCAGGCTACGGGTGCGCTGATTGGCGGGGAGGGCCAGGGCTTTCTGTATGGATGGCGGAAAGGCAGCAAGGACGGCGCTGGCGCCACTGGTCTTGCCCATTGTGCGGAGGAAGTCGCGACGGCTCATGCGTGCACCTTTGTGCATGCGAACGCGGAATCGAAAATTTGCATTTGATTGATCCAGGTCGGTTGTCAGGGAAACACAAAAACTGCAGCCTTGCGAGGATCAGCTTAGGGATGAAAGATGAACAGTTGATGACGAGCCAAGATAAAGTTCGTGCGTTGCTTGTTTCCGCAGCAATGCAGGACAAGCACAGTACGGCGTGCGGAGCCGCTCTCAAGCGCTCAACAGTACTGAGAAAGATGAAGCCGAAGTCGCTCAGGTCTACGGGATCGAAGCGCTTTACCGGACCATTGCAAAGCGATGCGGATTACCCATATGCTCAATTGATCCGTCTTCGCTTGTGCGGTTCGGATGACCGCTCGGGCTCCATGCACGAGCAAACTGCGCAGATAAGCGTCGCCGCGCTTGCTAATGCCGAGCAATCGCCCTTTTCCTCTCGAGCTGTTTTGTTTGGGCGTGAGCCCAAATGAAGCAGCCACCTCCCGCCCGCTAGCAAATTGGCTGGCGTCACCTACTGTCGCCAGCAGAGCCGTTGCGCACGCCGAAAATGTAGCAACCTGCCACCGCGCGCAACGCGCGGTTCTCATTTTCGCGACGATCGGCGCGGCGTCCTTGCATGTCAGCATTTCTATCGCTACGCTTCATGCATTTTGAAAATCATGATCATGCGCTACGGTCCCATCGCCCTTGCCACGTTGTTGACATGCGCGCACGTCCCCGCCGTTGCAGCTCCTTCCAAACCAGCTATCCCTGCCCAGGCGGGCAAGGCAGGCTGGCATCGCGCCGCCCCCTTGCCTGGCTGGATCCAGCCGCTGGCCGAGATACCGCGCACCGAGCGCCTCGACCCCGTGGTGCTGCGCCTCGACGAGACGCAGGCGCTGGTCGGTGACCAGAGCGCCTACCTGGTCAACCGCGCGATCCAGGTCAACGAGCGCAGCGCGCTGCCGGCGATCGGGCAGGTGAGCCTGAGCTACCAGGCCGATTACCAGACCTTGAGCCTGCACCGGGTCGCCATCCTGCGCGACGGCAAGGTGCTGGAGCGCACGGCGAGCGTCGACGCACGCGTCCTGCAGCGCGAGGCGGCGCTGGGACAGGGCATGTATGGCGGCGCCAGCACCGTCCAGCTGTTGCTGGAAGACGTGCGGGTGGGCGACACCTTGTGGCTGACCTATAGCGTGGCGGGCGCCAACCCGGTATTCGGAAAGCAGTGGTTCGACGAATATGCGTGGGACCGCCTGACGCCGGTCGAGCAGCGCCGCCTGACCGTGCTCTATCCGAAGGGGCGCAAGCCGGCCTGGCGCCAGTTGGGCGACTACCGCGCCGAGGCGATCGCGCCGCGCAGCGCCCAGGCCGGGGCCCACGAGATGCTGGTATTCGAGGGCAGGGGCATCGATGCGATCGAGGCCGAGCCGGCCATCGCGCGCGACTATCTCGCGGCGCGGATGCTGCAGTTTTCCGAATTCCCCGACTGGGCCTCGGTGGCGCGCTGGGCCAGCGGCCTGTTCCCGCCGGCGACCGCCAGTCCCGCCCTCAAGGCGCTGGCCGAGGAGTTCCGCGGCCGCGGCGCGCCGGCCGCGCAGGCTGCTGCGGCCCTGCACTGGGTGCAGGACGAGATCCGCTATTTCAGCGTTGCCATCGGCGAGAACTCGCACAAGCCGCAGGCGCCTGCCACGGTGCTCCAGCGCCGCTTCGGCGATTGCAAGGACAAGAGCTACCTCCTGGTCACGCTGCTGGGCGAGCTCGGGATCAGGGCGCGGCCGCTGCTGCTGTCGGCCAGCGTGCCGGCGCTGCCAGCCAAGGGCGTGCCATCGCCGGGCTGGTTCGATCACGCCATCGTCGAACTGCAGGTCGACGGCAAGCTGTATTACGTCGACCCGACCGCCGCCGGCCAGCAGGCGGCGCTGGCAACGCTGTCGGCGCCGTTCCCTGGCGCCGCCGCCTTGCCAGCCGATCCGGCCGCCACCGCGCTGATCGTGCTGCCGGAGCAGGGCGGCCAGGCGCCCGACTACGAAATCGTCGAAACCATGACGGTCGCCGATTATGGCGGCGACGCGGCGCTGGCCACGCGTGAGATCTTCCGCGCCGGGATGGCCGAGCGCGCGCGTCCTGAGTTTGCCGCGCTCTCGCCGCTGGAACTGAAAAAAACCGCGCTCAAGGGTTACGAGAAACGCTATCCCGGCGTCGCGCTGCTCGAGGCGCCCGTTATCGTCGACGACAAACAGGCCAACCAGCTGGAGCTGCGCGCACGCTTTCGCCTGCCGCAGGCGGTCAAGGCGGTCGATGGCGTCCATGCGATCGATTACCGGGTGCGGCCGCTGGAAGGGGTGATGAACCTGCCCGACAACCTGGAGAGGCAATTCCCGCTCGAGATGCCGGCGGCGCGCTTCCATGGCCGCTACCGCCTCGACATCGTGTGGCCAGACGACGTGCGCGCCGCCCAGGCGCCATGGGTGCGCCAGATCGACAATCCCTACTTCCAGGCGCAGGAAAGCTACGTCTTTCGCGGCAACCAGGTCAACCACATGGTCGATTATCGCGCCAAGGCGCTGATCGTCCCCGCCGCCGAGGTGCCAGCGCTGCAAGCGCAAGGCAAGCAGCTCGAGGAACTCGCCTATGGCCGCTACAGCCTGCGCGAGACCGACAGGATCGCCAAGCCGGCGCTCGGCTACAGCGCGCGCGACGTCGACTTGGTGCGCATGGCGACGGTTGCTGCCATGCTGGCACAGGCGATGGACCCGCGCGACGACGCCAGGATCGGCCGTGCCGATGCCTGCCTGCTGATCAAGGCTGCGCGCGACACCAGGGGCCTGCTGGAGCAGTCCACTCTGGACGCGCTGGCCCGTGCCCAGCGCGTCGTCAAGGGCGATGCACGCGACCCGGCGGCGCGCGCCTGCCGCGCGGGGCTGAGCTTCGAGGCCGGCGACCATGCGGCCAGCGTGCGCCTGTACCGCGAGCTCGGCGGCGAACTGGCCGCCACGGATATCAGCGGCCTGCGCAGCCTGGCCTGGGCGTTGCTGGAAGAGGGCGAGGTGGATGCGGCGCTGGCGGCCATGCAGCGCTACCTGGAGGCGCAGGCCAAGGCCGATCCATCCGCCGGCGCCGAACTCGATATCATCGACCAGGTCGCGCTGCTGCAGCGCGGCCGGCGCCCGCTGCCACCCAGCGCCGTGCAGCGCGCCGCGGCAGCGCCCGATGCGCCCTGGCCGCGGCCCCTGCTGGCGATGCAGGCCGGCCTGATCGCCCAGGATGCACTGCTGGCCCAGGTCGAGGCGTTGCCTGCGCAGGCGCGCGCCCATGCCCTGACCGAGGCGCTGTTCTACATCGGACAGCAGCGGCTGGCGGCCGGCGACCAGGCCGGCGCGCTGGCGGCGTTCAGGCGGCTGGCAGAAGCCGGCATCCGCAGCTCGCCCCTGTATTTCCAGGCCATGGCCGCACTGAGGAAGCAGTTCATGACGGCCGGCACGGGGCAGGCGCCGCCGGACGCCGCCGATCCGGCCCTGGCGGCGCAGTGGTACCGGAAGGCCGCCGACAACGGCGACGACCGGGCCGCCCTGGCGCTGTCCGAGTCGTACCGCCTTGGCCGAGGCGTGCCGCAGGACGAGGCGAAGGCGGTGGCGCTGCTGCGCACCAGCGCGGAGCGCGGCAATCCCTACGCGATGGCCCTGGTGGGCCGGCGCTACTTCGATGGCGATGGCTATCCCAAAGACCCCGCCTATGCGATCTTCTGGTACCAGCGCGCGGCGGCGCTCGGCGTGGCTGACGCCAGCTTTGCATTGGGACAAGCGCTGTACGAAGGGCGCGGCGTGGAGCGCGACCTGGCCAAGGCGGCGCAGCTGTACCGCCTCGCGGCAGACCAGGGCAGCGCTTCCGCCCAGCTCGAGCTCGGCTATATGTACGCGCACGGCGAGGGACTGGTCAAGGACATGAGACAGGCGGTGGCCTGGTATCGCCAGTCCGCCGAACAGGGCAACGCGATCGCCCAGCACAATCTGGGCTTGCGCTACGAGTTTGGCGATGGCGTTGCGGCGGACGAAAAGACCGCCCTGGCCTGGTATCGCAAGTCGGCGGAGCAGGGCTACGTCATGGGGATGACCAAGTACGGCTACATGCTGGAAAGCGCGAAGACAGTGGCGCGCGACCCGGCGCAGGCGCATGGCTGGTACCTGAAATCCGCGCATCTGGACGACCCGATCGCATTCTACAATCTGGGCCAGCAGTACAGGCTCGGGCGCGGGGTGAAGGCCGATCCGGCCGAGGCCTACAAGTGGTACCTGAAGGCGGCGCAAAAGGGTGACATCGATGCGATGACCCAGGTCGCCACTCTCTTGCAGAACGGCGAGGGCGTGCCCAGGGATATGGAGGCGGCCGTGCGCTGGATGACCGCCGCGGCCGACGGGGGGAAGCCATCGGCATCCTGCGTCTTGGCATCATGTATTTCGAGGGCAGCGGCGTGGCGCGCGACTACGCGCGCGCCTACTCCCTGTTCGAAAAATCCGGCGCAGACGGTTCGGTGGCCGGCTTCTACTGGCTTGGGCGGATGTTCGAGGACGGCCTTGGCCGCGAACGGGATGCGGCCAGGGCGCGCGCGCTGTATGCGCTGGCGCCGGACATCGAGGAAGCCAATATCCGGCTGGCCGTGCTGCGTGCCACAGGCCGCGGCGGTCCGCGCGATACCGCGTATGCCCGGAGCCTGCTGGAACGCTGGGCGAAACAAGGCGAGACTCGATGGCTGGAGCAGCTGGCGCGCGCCTTCGAGGACGGCGTGGATGAGGCGCTGGCGAAGCAGGTACGCGCCCGCCTGCGCCAGGCCGGCACGCGCGGCTAGCGGCTCTCAGCCAGTGACCAGCGGCTGGCGACAATCGCCCGGCGTCGCGCCCGCGTAGTTGTCGGCGATATCGGCCAGCCGCGTGCGCGGCGCCGGCTCGATCGCACGGTACTTGAACGCCGTGCGCGTGCCCTGCGGGCCGCGCGGCAACACCCGCACGCTGCGCACGCCCTGGCGCTGCAGCTGGTCGACCAGCTTCCGGGTCGCGCCATCGGACTTGAACCCGCCCAGCGAGATCGCATGGCGTAGCGGATTGGCGCCTTGCATGATGAAGAAATTGCCGACGCCGCGTTCCTTCAATTCGGCAGCACGGCGCTGGGCGTTGACGTATGTCGAACGGTTTTGTCAGGCGCGCTCGGTCTAGCAGCATTAGTCGAGCTGCAAGGCCCTGGCGATATCGTCCCACGCCACGGCCTTGTAGTTCTGCGCCCCGTCCGGCATGCGCTTGTAGCCGTCGTGCACCACCAGCATGCCACGCGCGAACGGGCCGCCGAGATTGGTCGATGTCACGTCCAGTCCATCGGTCTCGGATGCGCCGTCGATGCCGTTGACCGCGTCGAGTCCCACCCGGAACGCGCCGCGCACCGCAAACGGCGCCGCCGCATCGAACACGACGTAGCTGTTATTGCCCTGGCTCGACACCACCAGATAGCTGCGTTTTGCGCCGTGGTAGATGCCCATGCCTTCGACATCGTCGTGCAGCCATTCGCCCACCGGCATGATCATCTTTAACGTCGCGGGTTGGTCGGCACGCGCCGACGTCACCCACAGGCCGCGGTCTTCTTCGCCCACGAACAGCAGGCCGCTGCGGTCATCCGCCACGCAACCTTCTGGCTGCGACGCCAGCTTGAACGTGCGCGCCAGCCGTGCACCGAACTGGCCGCCACTGCGCGTGATCTGGTAATGCTCGTAGCGGCCGTCCTTGTCGTTGACGAACGCGTCGAGGCCACCTTCGGGCGTGCGCAGCAGGCAGGTGCCGTAGATGTCGCCCAGACCGGTGGGCAGGCGCGCCGCTTCGCGCAGCTCGCCCTGTGCATCGATCGTAAACAGCACCATCGCCTGCTCGTCGCGCTGGGTGGCCACGGCCAGGTCGAAGCGTTCCGCGCCGAAGCGCACATCCTGGCGCAGGTCGACGTTGTTCAGACGGCCGGCTGCGAGCAGTTGCGTCTGACGGCCCTGCAGGTCATACACCAGCATGCCCTGCTTCTTGTTGGTGCCCAGGATGCGCGATTTGGCAGGGTCGGTCGGGTGAATCCAGATCGCCGGATCGTCGGCCGCGTCGCCCAGCTGCGCGACGGGTTCGGTCTGCATGCGGGGCAGCACGATCGGCAGGTGTTTGGGCGGCGCGCTGCCGGCCTTCCAGGCCAGCGCCGGGGCTTGCCAGCCTTGCTTCGTGCGCACGGCCAGCTTGTCGGACGCCGGCGCCAGCGCCACCAGTTGTTGCGCACCGAGCGGGCGGGCCGGCAGCGCGCGCCAGCGCTTGCCGTCGCGCTTCCAGGTCAGCAGGGCACCCTTGTCGTCGATCGCGGCCACGCCGCCCGGCAGGACGGCCAGTGCGGTCAGTTCACCCGTCAAGCGACCGTGCGGCGCCTGCAGCGCTACCGGCGTGCGGGCTGGCGGGCCTTCGGCATCGGCGCCATACGCCCACAGGCCCATGCCTTCTTCGGCCGCGAACAGCGTGCCACGCGCATCGTCGACGCGGCACACCTCGACGCCGGATGGCAGCGCCAGACGGCGCACCAGGCGGTGTTCGTTGCTGGCGCCACTACCCCCACTACCGCCGCTACCCAGCAGCCATTGCTGCGCCTGGCCATCCTTCGCGACCAGGAATACGTAGTCGAGCTGCTGCGCATCGCGGTACAGGCAGGCCGCCTCGATGCCGAAGCCCGTGTCCGGTAGCACGGGCAATGCGCGCAGTGTGCCGGCCTTGACGTCGATCTGCACCGGCAGCGCGCGTTCTGCGTTGGCGTCGACGACGATGGCCAGTGCGCCTCCGTCCAGCGGGCGCAGGTCGAGTCGTTCGCCACGCAGTGGCAGGCGGGCGCGCTCGCGGCCATCGGCGCCGACCAGGCGCAGCGCGCGCTTGTCCAGCGCCAGCCAGCCGCCGCCGGGCAGCGCGGCCAGTTCTTCGGCGTCGTTCAGGGTGGCCGGCACCGTTGGTGCAGCGCCCCATGCCGGCGCGGCCAGGGAGCAGGCCAGCAGGACGGCTTGCAGGATCGGAGAAACGGTCTTGTTCATCAGAAGATGCTCGCTTTCAGGCCGATCTTGTAGGTGCGGCCGTATTGTTCGTGCTGCGCATTGCGCGACTTGTCGCCCAGGTACACATAGTAATGTTCGTTATTCAGGTTGCTGGCGTCGAACGTGAGCTGCCAGCGCTTGTCCAGTTTCCAGGACATCGACAGGTCCAGCTGCTTCTGGGTGTCGACGAAGCGGTCCTGTGTCGCGTCCAGCGTATCCTCGCCCAGCTCCAGCAGATACGGCGACTTGTAGTTCATTGCCAGGCGCGCGCTGAACGGACCGGCTTCGTAGCCGAGCATCACGTTGCCGACGCGGTTCGACTGGCCCGGCATGCGGATCGTGCGCGCGGCGCGGCCACCGTCGCCATCGGCGCTGTCGATTGTGGCGCGCGAATTGGTGATGCTGCCGTTGATGCCGACCAGCAGACCATTGAACGGCGCGGGCAGCATGCGCAGCGGCTGCTGCCAGGCCAGCTCGATGCCGCGCACGCGGGCCTTGTCGCCATTCTTGTACGAGATCGCGCTGCTGTAGTCGGCCCAGGCGCCACTGCCGGCGAGATCCGTGGTGTAGGTGAAGTCGCGGATGGCCTTGGTGAAGACATAGGCCGAGACCACGCCATCGCCGCCGATCACGCGCTCGATGCCCAGGTCCAGGTTGTGCGAGCGCAGCGGCGCCAGGTCAGGGTTGCCGATCGTCGCTTCGTCGTCGCCGTCCAGGCTCACGCCCGGCGCCAGCTGGGCGAAGTTGGCGCGCACGACCGAGTTGCTCCATGCGGCGCGCACGCTGGTGGCCTGGTCGACGTCAAAGCGCAGGTGCACGCCGGGTAGCCAGTTGGTGTACGAGCGGCTGGCGGAGCGTGGTGTGATGTCGTCGTCGGCCACTTGCGAGCCGTCGGCCGTAAAGCGCGTGCGCTCGGCGCGTACGCCGGCCAGCAGCGACCAGGCGCCGCGGCGCAGGCTCGTTTGCAGGTAGGCGGCGTCGATGTCCTCCTGCAGCTTGAAGTCGTCCAGCGCCGAATCGACGGCCACGCGGGCCGGGTCGCGTGCCAGGCCGGCCAGGCGTGCACGCACCAGCGCCGGATCGATCGCGTAACCGAGATTGCCGAACGGGTAATTCAGGCGCGTGCCATTCACGAACGCGCTCATCGAGGTCGGGCCGGCGCCAAAGTAATCGTCGTCGGTCGGGTCGTCGCTGCCGTATTCCCAGGCCTCGGTGTCGGTCTTCTTGTCGCGGCGCGTGGTCTTGGCGCCGAACTTGACGGCGCCGTTCCAGTCGCCGGCGTCGAAGTCGCGCTGCAGGTCCAGGCGCAGCTGGCGGGTGCTGTCTTTGGCGGAGGCGCGTTCGAGCGCGAACGAATCGAGTTCGTAGTTAGCGGCGTCGGCCACGCCGGCGGGCGCGATCAGATGTGGCGTGCGGGGATTGGTAAAGCCGATGCCATCGAAGCTATCGAGATTGGTGAAGCGCGCATCGGCAATCGCGTCCGGCGTCTTGTCGGTGGCGCTGCTGGCCGCTGCTTCGGCGTGCAGCTTCCAGTACTGGCCCATGCGGCGATCGAGCGAACCGGTGAGCGAGCGGATCTCTTGTGTGTACTTGCGCTGGCGCAGGCGGCGCTCGAGGGTGGCGGTGTCCGTTTCACCTTCGAGCACACCGTCTTCATTGCCTTCGAAGTCGCCGATCGTCATGCGGTCGCGCGATTCTTCGTCCGAGAAGCGGCTGATGAAGCCGCGCAGCGCGTAGCTCGTCGCGGCGTCCGGGCGGTAATCGAGATTGATGGCGCCGGCGCGGCGTTCGCGCGTGGGCAGGTAGTCGCGCAGCTCGAAACCGGCCAGGCGCTTGCCGTTCCAGTCGCCGCCCGTTTCCACGTTGTCCGAACCGAACTTGCGCTTTTCGCCCGAGATGCCGGCGGCCACGCCCAGTTTGCCGTCCATGAAACGCTGGGCCCACAGCAGGTTGGCGCTCGGGCTGTTCTGGCTCGTGTTGGTGTCGTGGCCGACCGCCGCGCCCACGTTCAGCAATGTGCCAGGCAGGTCGAATGCGGACAAGGTCTTGACCTCGACGCTGCCGCCCAGCGAGTTGGCATCCTGGTCCGGCGTGGCCGACTTGGTCACTTCGAGCGAGCGGATCATCCCGGCCGGCAGTACGTCCAGCGCCACTGCGCGGCGCGTCGCTTCCGGCGACGGTACCAGCGCGCCGTTGATGGTCACGCTGTTGTAGTCCGCATCCAGCCCGCGCACCACGACATAGCGGCCTTCGCCCTGGTCGCGCTGGACCGAGACGCCTGGCATCCGCGCCAGCGCCTCGGCCGCGTTCTTGTCCGGCAGGTGGCCGATGTCGTCGCTGCTGACGACACTGACGATATTGTCGGCCTGCTCCTGGGCGGCGATAGCGCGCGCCAGGCTGGCGCGCTGGCCGGTGACGATCACGCTGGCCGTTTCGGCGGCATGTACGCCAGCGGCGGCCAGCAGGCCGGCGGTCAGGGCGGGGAGGGCAAAGTGGCGCATGGGGGAGAATCCAATGGTTGGGATGCGGCGGATTCTGGTGCCTGAATGTGACCTATCGGTGACCACGAGCGGTCGCCATCCGGTATCTGACGCGGTGCACGGTTTTCCTGAGCCGAATTGACCCTGCCGCTTTTGACGACGCCACCGGGCGGGCAGTGAGCCGGGACGCTTTGCGCGATTTTATGTGAGCTGTTTTGACCCTGTGCGGCGGCGCCACAGCTTTGCCATCCTGTCATCCTGCGGTCATCTGGTTGCGCTATGTTCCGGCGATCTTCCCTGACCGCGCCGCCCATGTCTCCCCTGATCCGCCAAGCTCTGTTGATCGCCGGCCTGCTCGGCGCCGTCGTGTTCCTGTTTGCCGGCGCCGGTCCGGCCATCCCGTTCGCGGCGTGGGACCTGGTGGACATCGCCAGCGAGGGCGGCACGGCCCTGCTGGCGGCCTTGTGGTGCGGGCTCGTCCTGACCAGCCGGCCGGACGGCGTGGTCACGCGCCTGCTTGCCGGTGGCCTGGCCTGCATCATGCTGGGGTCGTGGGCCGACTGTCTGGATGAAGTGTTCGATGTCGAGAAGGCCGCGTTGTGGGACAACGTGCTGGAGGCGCTGCTGCCGCTGGGGATGCTGGTCCTGACCGCCGGCATGGTCTATTGGCGCCGCGAGCAGGCCACGCTGTCGGACCATATGCGCAAGCGCGAACGGCTGTTTCGCAACCACCGGCCGTTCGACCGCATTACCCAGCTGGCCGACGCGGCCTACCTGCGCGCGCAACTGCACATCGAGAGCAAACGGACGGACGGCGTTGGCTCGCTGGTGCTGTTCGATATCGACGCCTTCCACCGCATTAACCGCGAACATGGCCAGCCCGAGGGCGACCGCGCACTGCAGGCCGTCGCCCACATGCTGCTGCTGAACCTGCGCAACGACGACCTGCTGTGCCGCTATGCGGGTGACCGTTTTGCCGTGCTGATGCCGGGCCTGGCCGAACCCGAGGCGCGCGCTGCCGCCGGCCACCTGTGCCGGATGGTGTCGTCGATGCACTACCACGCACCGGGCGGCCGGGTGCACATCACGCTGCGCCATGGCTGCGCGCCGGCACGCGGCGCGCCCGATGCGCTCCTGAGCGCGCTGTGTCGGCAGATGGACCGCCAGATGGACCCCGCGTGATCGCCTGGCAGGCCGCCACGGCAGCCTCGTCCGCGGCGCGCCGGCACAGCGCGCTGGCGCTGGAATACGGCCGCTCGCGCGACGCGCTTGACGCCGACCTGCTGCGCGGATGCGATCCGGGCGCGGACAGCGCAACGACCCCTGGCCAGTACCTGCAGCAGCTGGCGAACACCCTGCGCCTGCTGGACAGCCCGGACACGAGCTTCATGCTGGGTCAGCAACTGCTGCCAGGGCACGACGGTGCGGCCAGCCATGCGCTGGCGCAGGCGCCCAACCTGCGCACGCTGCTGCAGACGCTGTGCCGCTTCCACGCGGGCCTGACGCCGCTGCTGCGCCCGCGCTTTGAGACCTGGGGCGACGTGGCGCTGCTGTACTGGGTCGATGCGTATGGCGCGCCGAGCCTGCGGCCGGCGCTGGTCGAGATGCACATGACGGCCGTGGTGGCGCTGTGCCGCTGGCTGGGCGGCGAGCGCCTGCCGTGGCGTTTCTGCTTCAATCGCGGCGCGCCGCGCCACATTGAGCAGCATCATGTGCATCTTGGTGCCGAGCTGCGCTTTGGCTGCCAGCTCGACGCGATGCTGCTGCCGGCTGGCTGCCTCGATCGGCCATGGCCACGCGCCAGCGAGATGGCGGCGCGCCTGGCGCACCAGGCGGCCGAACTGGAACCCCGCGAGGCACCCGGTCTGCTGGCGGCGCTCTACGATTACCTGCTGGCGCGCGTGCGCGACGCGCCCACGCTCGAGCGCACGGCGGGCGACTTCGGCGTCAGCCCGGCCACCTTCAAGCGCCAGCTGCTGCGGCACCATACCCATTTCCAGGGTGAGCTCGACGGGGTGCGCACGCACGTGACGCTCTGGCTGTTCCAGGCCGAGGGGGCCGACAACGATGCGGTGGCGCGCCACCTGGGCTTTCACGACGTAGCCAACTTCCGGCGCTCGTTCAAGCGCTGGACGGGGCTCACACCGGGGCCGATCCGCGCTGCGCTGGCCGGAGAGCTGGGCTGGTTCGCGGGGCGCCTGCAGCACGCCTGATTTCGCTGCACTGCCGCGAAAATGGTATCGTGCGCGGTCATTGTCGCCCGCCGAAGAAGAGGAATGCGTCCCAGTCCCACCCTGCATATCGTTTGTCCCACCCAGAAACGGGGCTTCCCGGCGTTCATGTCGGTCGTCTTCGTCTGGGTCGTGGCGTCCGGCCTGGGCAATGGCTGGCAACACGATCCGTCATTCGGATTCATGCTGCTGACGGTCGGCGCACTGGTCATCATGGTCCTGGCGGCGTGGGCGCTGTATCGCAATTTCGTGTTCCAGGATGCGCTGTACATCGCGCGCGAAGGCAGTCTGCCGTCGTCGGTGCCGCTGGCGCTCATGGTCCACGAGATACGCGCCGTGCGCCTGTTGCCCAAACATGAGGCATGGACGCCGGAGGGCAAATGGGATGCGCTGGGGTTTGGCCAGGGCCGCATCGAGATCGATACCGCCACCCATCGCTACCACTTCGGCATCGGCCTGGAAGAACACGAGGCCGAGGCCGCGCTGCAGCGCATCATCGAATTTTGCCGTGAGCAGGGCATTGTTGCCGCCGCGGCCTGAAAGCGCAGTCCAACCACGCATGAGGAAAGCCATGTCCGCCAACTTTGCCGTTCGTCTTTGCAGCCTGCTGCTCATCGGTGGTATCGCTGCCCAAGCGTATGCGGCCGAGACGCCGATCACACTCGACACGCCCACCGGACAGCTGGCCGGCACGCTCGAACTGCCGGCAGGCGCCGACAAGCCGCGCGTGGCCTTGCTGATTGCCGGTTCGGGCCCGACCGACCGTGACGGCAACAGCTCGATGATCCCGGGCCGCAACGACAGTCTCAAGCTGCTGGCGGCCGGGCTGGCCGACGCCGGCATTGCGACAGTCCGCTACGACAAGCGGGGCATCGGTGGCAGCCATGCGGCCGGCTCTGCCGAATCGGCGCTGCGCTTCGAGATGTTCGTCGACGATGCGGCGGCCTGGATCGCCCGACTCAAGGCCGATCCGCGCTTCGCATCGGTGGCCGTGATCGGGCACAGCGAAGGCTCGCTGATCGGGATGCTGGCGGCGCGGCAGACCGATGCGGCGGCATTCGTGTCGATTGCCGGCATTGCCGATGGCGCCTCGACCCTGATGCGCAAGCAGCTCGAAGGCAAGCTGCCGCCCGAGCTGGAGAAGGAAAGCGAGCGCATTCTGGTGTCGCTGGAAAGCGGCGCGGTCGTCGATCCGGTGCCGCCGGCGCTGGCAACGCTGTTCCGGCCAAGCGTGCAGCCTTATCTGATTTCGTGGTTCAAGTATGTGCCGGCGCAGCGCATCGCAGAGCTGACGATGCCGGTGCTGGTCGTGCAGGGCAATACCGATATCCAGGTGGACGTGGTGCAGGCCAACCGGCTGCACGGCGCCCGCCCGGGGGCGAAGCTGGCGATCATTCCGGGCATGAACCACGTGTTCAAGCACGTGCGCGCGGTGCCGGAACTGCAGGTGGCCAGCTATGGCGATCCGAGCTTGCCGGTCTCGCCCTTGCTGGTGAAGTCAATCGCCGACTTTTTGCAGCAGGGCGGCGCGACCACGCCTTGATGGCGTGCCCGGCCACATCGATACGCCCATCCATCCCTTCTGCGCCTACCCATGATCGAACGCATTCACCTGTCCATCATCCGCGAGGTCGATCGCCGCGGTTCACTGACCGCCGCTGCCGACGTGTTGTGCCTGACCCAGTCGGCGCTGAGCCACGCGGTCAAGAAGCTCGAAGTGGGGCTGGGCACGCCGGTGTGGACGCGCGAGGGCCGCTCGCTGCGCCTGACCCAGGCCGGCCACGCGCTGCTGGCGCTGGCCGAGCGGGTGCTGCCGCAGCTTGAACATGCCGAAGGCCAGATGCTGGCCTACGCGCGTGGCGAGCGCGGGTCGCTGCGCATCGGGATGGAGTGCCATCCCTGCTACCAGTGGCTGCTGAAAGTGGTCGAACCCTATCTGGCGGCCTGGCCCGAGGTGGATGTCGACGTCAAGCAGCGCTTCCAGTTCGGCGGCCTGAAGGCGCTGCTGGGCTACGAGATCGACTTGCTCGTCACGCCCGATCCGCTGTTCAAGCCGGGGCTGCGTTTCGTGCCCGTGTTCGACTTCGAGCAGGTGCTGGTGGTGCACAGCGGCCATCGGCTGGCGGGGCGCGCGCATGCTACGCCGCGTGACCTGTCCGATGAGGTCCTGATCACCTATCCGGTCGATATCGAGCGGCTCGACATCTATAACCAGTTCTTCGTGCCGGCCGGCTGCGCGCCGCGCGAGCGCAAGGCGATCGAGACCACCGACATCATGCTGCAGATGGTGGCCAGCGGCCGCGGCGTGGCGGCGCTGCCGCGCTGGCTGGTGGAAGAGTACGCGGGCCGCATGCCGGTGGCGCCCGTGCGGCTGGGGGAGGCGGGCGTGTTCAAGCAGATTTTCCTGGGCACACGCGAGGTCGACGCCGGCACCACGTACCTGGATGCGTTTGTCGAGATCGCCCGCCATGCCGAGTTGTAGCAGTGATGCCACATTGGCCACGGTCTGCGTCAAGACGGCGAACGACTGCCTGCAAAATCAGCAAACTGGTTGACCCATCATCACAATGCGTCTATACTCGCAGGTTCTCGATTTATTCTGCACATCGTATACGCATTCGCAGCCGCTCCATTTTACTGAGTGGCTTTCGTCGCCTGTCTTTGTCATTGTCATCGGGACTAGGTTTCAGTCCCCGGATCAGCACGTTGCAGGTTCGGGTCATTAATGAGTAGTACTTTGTTGGATTAGGAACGATGCCAACCATCAATCAACTGATTCGCAAACCGCGTGAAGCTGCGGTTGTGAAGAGCAAGTCGCCGGCACTGGAAAACTGCCCGCAAAAGCGCGGCGTGTGCACCCGTGTGTACACCACCACGCCTAAGAAGCCAAACTCGGCGCTGCGTAAAGTCGCCAAAGTGCGTCTGACCAACGGTTTCGAAGTCATTTCGTACATCGGCGGTGAAGGCCACAACCTGCAAGAACACAGTGTCGTGCTGCTGCGCGGCGGCCGTGTGAAAGACTTGCCGGGTGTGCGTTACCACATGGTTCGCGGTGCACTGGATACCCAGGGCGTCAAAGACCGTAAGCAAGCTCGCTCGAAGTACGGCGCGAAGCGTGCCAAGGCTGCGAAGAAGTAATTCTTCGGCGTGTCATGCACACGTCACATTAATTAGATAAGTTGAGCCGGCCGCAAGGCCGAGTAAGTGAAGGGTCAAGAGGGCCTTTCGCGAGTGCACAGCGTGCACTCAACTGAAGACATGAAGGAATCGAAATGCCACGTCGTCGTGAAGTACCCAAGCGCGAAATCCTGCCGGATCCAAAATTCGGTAACCAGGATGTCGCCAAATTCGTCAACGTTCTGATGCTGTCCGGCAAAAAGTCGGTTGCAGAAAACATCATCTACGGTGCATTCGAACACATTCAATCCAAGTCGGGCAAAGACCCGCTGGAAGTGTTCACGACCGCGATCAACAACGCTAAGCCGCTGGTGGAAGTCAAGTCCCGCCGTGTCGGTGGCGCCAACTACCAGGTGCCAGTGGAAGTTCGTCCGGTTCGTCGTATGGCGCTGTCCATGCGTTGGTTGCGCGAAGCCGCAAACAAGCGCAGCGAAAAATCCATGCCGCAACGTCTGGGTGGTGAACTGCTGGAAGCGGCTGAAGGCCGTGGCGGCGCGATGAAGCGTCGTGACGAAGTGCACCGTATGGCAGAAGCGAACAAGGCGTTCTCGCACTTCCGCTTCTAAGCAAAAGGGCGAAGGTAGGGGGATTATTTCCTTGTGCTAACGTCCCCGTAGTATCTGTTGTTCAGGCCGGGCTCATTTTGATCATCAAGATGATGCTCGGTTTTGTCCATTCAAAGATTTAGGAAAAATTATGGCACGCAAGACCCCCATCGAGCGCTACCGCAACATCGGTATTTCGGCTCACATCGATGCTGGTAAAACCACCACCACCGAGCGCGTCCTGTTCTACACGGGCGTCAACCACAAAATCGGCGAAGTGCACGATGGCGCAGCGACGATGGACTGGATGGAGCAAGAGCAAGAGCGCGGCATTACCATTACCTCGGCAGCGACGACCTGCTTCTGGAGCGGTATGGCCAACAACTTCGCCCCGCACCACATCAACATCATCGACACCCCGGGCCACGTTGACTTCACGATTGAAGTCGAACGCTCGATGCGCGTGCTCGACGGCGCCTGCATGGTTTACTGTGCAGTCGGCGGCGTGCAGCCACAGTCGGAAACCGTGTGGCGTCAGGCTAACAAGTACAAAGTTCCACGTCTGGCCTTCGTCAACAAGATGGACCGTACTGGCGCGAACTTCTTCAAGGTCTACGAGCAGATGCGTGCTCGCCTGAAGGCAAACCCGATTCCGCTGCAGATCCCGATCGGCGCCGAAGAGAACTTCCTGGGCGTGGTCGATCTGGTCAAGATGAAGGCCGTGTACTGGGACGACGCGTCGCAGGGCATGAAGTTCGACTACCGCGACATCCCTGCTGAACTGCAGGACGAAGCCAACGAATGGCGTGAAAAGCTCGTCGAGACCGCTGCTGAAGCGACCGAAGAGCTGATGAACAAGTACCTGGAAGAAGGCGACCTCTCGGAAGAAGAGATCAAGGCCGCTCTGCGCCAGCGTACCATCGCGTCGGAAATCGTCCCGATGATGTGCGGTACCGCGTTCAAGAACAAGGGCGTGCAAGCCATGCTCGACGGCGTGATCGAATACCTGCCATCGCCAATCGACATCCCGCCAGTCACGGGTACCGATGAAGATGACCAGCCAGTCACCCGCAAGGCAGAAGACGACGAGAAGTTCTCGGCGCTGGCATTCAAGATCATGACCGACCCGTTCGTTGGTCAGCTGATCTTCTTCCGCGTCTACTCGGGCACGATCAAGTCGGGCGACACCGTCTACAATCCGATCAAGAACAAGAAAGAGCGTCTTGGTCGTATTCTGCAGATGCACGCTAACCAGCGCGAAGAAATCAAGGAAGTCCACGCCGGCGACATCGCCGCTGCGGTCGGCCTGAAAGATGCAACCACGGGCGAAACCCTGTGCGATCCATCGTCGATCATCACGCTGGAAAAGATGGTCTTCCCTGAGCCGGTGATTCAGCAGGCAGTCGAGCCAAAAACCAAGGCCGACCAGGAAAAAATGGGCCTGGCACTGAACCGCCTGGCACAAGAAGATACCGTCGTTCCGCGTGCGTACCGATGAAGAATCGGGCCAGACCATCATCGGTGGTATGGGCGAGCTGCACCTGGAAATTATCGTTGACCGCATGAAGCGCGAATTCAACGTGGAAGCAACCGTGGGCAAGCCACAGGTTGCATACCGCGAAACGATCCGTAAGGCAGTCACCGACGTCGAAGGCAAGTTCGTCAAGCAGTCGGGCGGTCGTGGTCAGTACGGTCACGCAGTCCTGACGATCGAGCCACAAGAGCCGGGCAAAGGCTTCGAGTTCGTCGACGCGATCAAGGGCGGTGTCATTCCTCGCGAATACATCCCTGCAGTCGAAAAAGGTGTGCGCGAAACCCTGACCTCGGGCGTGCTGGCTGGTTATCCAGTCGTTGACGTCAAGGTCACCGTGACCTTCGGTTCGTACCACGACGTCGACTCGAACGAAAATGCATTCCGCATGGCCGGTTCGATGGCGTTCAAAGACGGCTGCCGCAAGGCCAGCCCGGTCATCCTCGAGCCGATGATGGCCGTGGAAGTCGAAACGCCGGAAGACTACGCCGGTTCGGTGATGGGCGATCTGTCGTCGCGTCGCGGTATGGTGCAGGGCATGGACGAAATTCCAGGCGGCGGCGGCAAGATCATCAAAGCCGAAGTGCCACTGTCGGAAATGTTTGGTTACTCGACCTCGCTGCGTTCGGCGACCCAGGGCCGTGCGACCTACACGATGGAATTCAAGCACTATTCGGAAGCGCCTAAGCACGTGATTGACGCCATCGTCACTGCCAAGTCGAAGTAATCAGCAATACAAGCAATTCAAGGGAGACGGGACGTCCTGTCTCCCTTTAAACAGAACATATCGTTTCTTTAAAGGAATCTGGAAATGGCAAAAGGTAAATTCGAACGGACCAAGCCGCACGTCAACGTCGGCACCATCGGTCACGTTGACCACGGCAAAACCACCCTGACGGCTGCTATCGCAACTGTCCTGTCGAAGAAATTCGGCGGTGAAGCCAAGGCCTACGATCAGATCGATGCGGCACCGGAAGAAAAAGCACGCGGCATCACCATCAACACCGCGCACGTTGAGTACGAAACCGAAAACCGTCACTACGCACACGTTGACTGCCCAGGCCACGCCGACTACATCAAGAACATGATTACCGGTGCTGCGCAGATGGACGGCGCGATCCTGGTGTGCTCGGCTGCTGACGGCCCAATGCCACAGACCCGCGAGCACATCCTGCTGGCGCGTCAGGTTGGCGTTCCGTACATCATCGTGTTCCTGAACAAGTGCGACCTGGTCGACGACGCAGAACTGCTGGAACTGGTCGAAATGGAAGTGCGTGAGCTTCTGTCGAAGTACGAGTTCCCAGGCGACGACGTCCCAATCATCAAGGGTTCGGCACGTATGGCCCTCGAAGGCAAGCCGGGCGAAATGGGTGAAGAATGCATCACCCGTCTGGCCGAAGCACTGGACACCTACATCCCAACGCCAGAGCGCGCTGTTGATGGCGCGTTCCTGATGCCAGTGGAAGACGTGTTCTCGATCTCGGGTCGCGGTACCGTTGTGACCGGTCGTGTCGAGCGCGGCGTCGTCAAAGTCGGCGAAGAAATCGAAATCGTCGGCATCATCGACACCGTCAAGACCACCTGCACCGGCGTGGAAATGTTCCGCAAGCTGCTGGACCAGGGTCAAGCTGGCGACAACGTCGGCCTGCTGCTGCGCGGTACCAAGCGTGAAGATGTCCAGCGTGGTCAGGTCCTGGCAAAGCCAGGTTCGATCAAGCCGCACAACCACTTCACCGGCGAGATCTACGTTCTGTCGAAAGATGAAGGCGGCCGTCACACCCCGTTCTTCAACAACTATCGTCCACAGTTCTACTTCCGTACGACTGACGTGACCGGTTCGATCGAGCTGCCAGCAGACAAAGAAATGGTCATGCCAGGCGACAACGTGTCGATCACCGTCAAGCTGATCAACCCGATCGCGATGGAAGAAGGTCTGCGCTTCGCAATCCGCGAAGGCGGCCGTACCGTCGGCGCCGGCGTTGTTGCAAAAATCCTGCCTAACTAATCAGGGCAAGATGGTGGATCGGCTCTCTTTCGGGAGAGTCTGATTGACACAACGATGGGGACAGACTTTTCGGTCTGTCCCCATCTGTTTGGGTGGGAACGATGTTATACTCCCGCCTCTTGTGCAGTAACGAAGTATCTCGACCACATTGCCGGCACCAAGCCGGAACGTTCTTTTAAAGGAAATCGCATGTCCGCTAACCAGAAAATCCGTATTCGCCTGAAAGCATTCGACTACAAGCTGATCGACCAGTCGGCCCTGGAAATCGTCGAGACCGCGAAGCGCACCGGCGCCGTCGTCAAAGGCCCAGTCCCACTGCCAACCCGTATCCAGCGTTTCGACGTGCTGCGTTCGCCACACGTGAACAAGACCTCGCGCGACCAGTTCGAAATCCGTACGCACCAGCGTCTGATGGACATCGTGGACCCAACCGACAAGACCGTTGACGCACTGATGAAGCTCGACCTGCCAGCTGGCGTCGATGTCGAAATCAAACTGCAGTAATCGCATTTAAGTATTGGCGGCATTGGCCGCCGATGCTGCAAGAAGCCAGGTTGACCGTATTGCGGGCAACCTGGCTTTTGTCATTTCTGGGCGCGACTCCCATCATGCCGGGCGCATGAACTGCGCTCCGGCAGCCATCAAGCATTGTCGGCACTGGCAGGGCGTGATGTAATCGACAGGTTTGCTTAGCTCGATTGCCCGCCCATGCGTCAGATGCATATAGTTTCCCTCTTGCGTGCCACGACGTGGCGCGAACTCGCCGGCCTGGCGATCGGCGCGCTGCTGCTTGCTTCGATCGCCAAGAGGCTCGCACCTGAAGCGGTCAAGCCGCTGCTGCATCATGCCGGTCTCGCGCTGCCCCTGCTGCTGCTGATGGCAAAGGACATCGCGCATGCCCCGCAAGCGTGGCAACGGCTGCGCAGCGCCCATGCGGCGAGGGCGCCTTGGTATGCGCACTTGACGGCGCTGCTGCCGCCTGAACTGCCGGGACTGTTCAAGCTCGATCGCCTGCTGTGGCTCGGTTGCCTGCGCCGAGTGCAGGGCAAGCTGGCTCCTGCCACGCTGCCTGATGGCGTTGCACTGACTTACCTCGAACGCGGTGCCTACAACACGGCGCGCGCCGTGGTCTTCGTCGCGCTGCTGCTCGAGCTGCCCACGCACGCGCTGCTGCTGCACCTGTTCATCAAGGATCCCGACGCGCTGCTGGTGATCCATATGCTGGGTGCCATCGCCGTGCTGTACACACTAGCGTGGGTGCTGGGGGACCGCTGGCATATCGGTGCAGGGCGCCATGTGATGACGGCAGAAACCCTGCACCTGTGCGTGGGCGCGCGGGTGGAGGGCACGCTGCCACTGGCGGCGATCGCACGCGTCGAACCGGTCGACCTGCTGCTGCCGACGTGGCGCCATCGGCACGGTGTAGCGCGCAGGGATACGCTTGTCGTGACGCCATTCGACAAGCCGAACTGCGTGCTGGTGCTGCACAAGCACGCGCAGGTCGATATCCTGCTGCATCAAGTGACGACGCGGCTGCCGCAGTACGTGTTCCTGTATCTCGACCGCCCGGCATTGCTGGCGGCGCACGTCGATCGGATGCGTCCGACTGTCAGCATGCCATGCTGATGCAGGAGCAGGGCGCAAGGAGCCGCGCTGGATCTGTCGCGTTCATCGTGCTGGCGCACGTGCTGTTCGTGCTCGCATTGGTGCACTACGCCAGTCCCCGGCCCGACAATGCCAGCACGCCGGTCGACTACATCGCGTTTGCGTTCATCGTAGCGCCGGTGAAGCCGGTGCCGCCACCGGCACCGATACCGCAGGCGCGCAGCGCGCCATCACCAGTTGCCGTCCCGACCGTGCGGCCACCCCGCATCGCCACACCGCGTGCGATGCCGGCGTCGCCCGAGCCGATAACGATCATCGCACCGCCGCAGGAAACCCCATCGGCCACGCCAGCCGAGACGACGACGGCACCTGCATCGGCGCCGACCGGAAAACTGGACATGGAGTCGCTGCGCGGCCTGGCCCGGCAGGTGGAAAAAGAGCGCGTGCCAACGCCACTGGAACGCGTGCGCACCGCGGAGCAACTGCGCGGCGCCGATGACAATAACCTGGCGCGCGCGATCAAGAGGGCGAAGAACCCGGACTGTCAGAAAAAGTATGCCGGCGGCACAAACGTCAACCTGCTGCTGTTGATCCCGCTGGCCATCGATACGATCACTGGTACCGGCTGCACGTGGTAGCTGCCAAAAACAGCCGGGGTCAGGTCTGACATTCGGACACGATCTCTACCGTACCTTGACCGAGCGTCGGATAAATGCTTGCTTGCTGGCGAAGTTGCCCTAGCAGCTTCCTGGAACTTTAGCTAAAGCTGAGGCCGTGTCCGAATGTCAGACCTGACCCCGGCTTTGTTATGGCCAGCTTATTTGCTGCCGGTCTTCCAGCGCATGCCAAAGCCGAAGTGGCGGTCCATCAGTTCATGCGCGCTGGTGGTGCCTTGCTGCTGGAAGTATTCGGCCAGTTTGGTGATCACGAGCTGGCCGCCGCGGTTTTCGATCAGCGCGATCGCGCACATGATCTGGCGATCGCCGCCGTCGAGTTTGACTTCCACTGGCGCCTGGCCCGGTGCGGTGATCGTCACCACGCCATTGGTCACGCTCCAGTTGGCGGCGCCCTCGTAGATGAACGAGAAGATCACGGCGCGCTTGATCTGGTCGAAGCGCTCGCCGTTGATGAACAGGTTTTCGCCATTCGCGGCGGCGCCCGTACGGTCGTCGGCGTCGAGCTTGATGAACGGATCGCGCTCGTAGTCGCCGAACGTGTTGCCCAGTGCTTGCACCAGGCCGCGGCGGCCGTCCGTCAGCTCATACATGCAGCCCAGATCGAGGTCGATGCCGGTACGGCCCTTGCGTGACGCTTGCGCCTTGTTGGCCATCTCGCCCGCCTTGTGCGCAAGGTCGCCGGCCATGCTGGTCAGGCGGTCGAGGAAGCCGCCGCCCCTGGCCGCTGCGGCCGGTGGCGGCGTGGATGGTGCCGGTGGCGGCGCGATCGCGGCCTGGTTCCAGTTCAGGTTGACGTGGATGCGGCCATAGCCGCCGCCCGCGCGCTTGTCGAGCGAGACCTTGTCGCCGCGCTTGTCGAGCGTGATTTTTGATAGCGAGACGCGTGGCGCGGCTGGCGTCGCAACGGGAGCAGGTGCCGGCGTGGACACCGGCGTCGGCGCTGGCGTTGCCGGCTTCGACGAAGATCCCGCTTCGGCACCGCCAAAGTGTGCGAGCAGCGCCGACAGGCCGCCACTGAAACCCTGGCCGACCGCGCCGAAGCGCCACTGGCCGTCGCGGCGATACAGCTCCGCCACGATCACGGCTTTCTCGTCGCCGAAGTCGGCGCCCGACCACGGGAAGCGCAGCGCGCTGCCCAGCGTGAGCGAGCTCGCGCCCAGCGTGCGCATGCTGGCCGCGCCGTCGATCGCGGCGACGAATACCAGCTTGGCGATCGATGCTGGCAGCTGGTCGAGGTTCACGGCGAAGCTGGCGCGGCCCGACGACTGGTTCAGGCGCACTGCGCCCTCCGGGCTGGCCAGCTGGTTGTAGAAGACCATGTAGCGGTCGTCGGACAGCTTGTCATTGGCATCCAGGCCGAAGCAGGACACATCGACCGAGGCGCCGTTGGCGGCAATCTCGACGTCGACGTTGAAGACGTGGCCGCTGCCCAGATCGGCCAGCTTGCCTTTCTGGCCGCGCGAATAGGTGGTCATGTTCATGAGGGTTCCCCTTCCAGGAATGGTTTGTGATCCAGTTCGGCGCCGTGGAAACCGAACAGGCGCGATTGCTCGACCGTGCGTTCGGCCCAGGCGCGATGGGTGGCGACTTCGCACATGGCGTCGTTCATGCGAAACACGGCCGGCGCCGACTGGTCGAGAATCGCGCGCGCCACCGCCAGGTCTTGCGGCGACACCTTGAAGTGCTGCTCGATCGGCGCGATCTGGGTCGGATGGATAGCGGTCTTGCCGATCATGCCGTGCGCCAGGTCTTCGATGACTTCCTGGTCCAGCAGCTCGGGCAGGTCGAGATACTCGAACACGGGCGCGGTCAGCATGAAACCGTAGGGCCGGAACGTGGTGACCAGGCGCGAGATGACGGGGCCCAGCGGCGTGCGGTACAGCGTCATGCCGCGCGGCCGGCGCAGGCCCAGCAGCGCCAGCAAATCGTTGCCGCCGATGCGCAGCGCCAGGATGCGATGGCGTACGCCAGGCGCTTCGAGCACGGCGCGCAGGCCCTGCATCTCGAGGTCATCAAAGGCTTCGGCCGTTTCCAGCGTCGGCATCAACACGTGCTCGGTGTGGCGCAGCAGCCGGTAGTAGTTGTCGAAGTTGTGGCGGGTGATCTTGGGCAGCACGAAGCCGGTAAGTTTGTCGGCGCCCGGCATGGCCAGCACGCGCTCCAGCACTTCGGTATTGCGCACCCGGACGAAGCGGTCGGCCGCCACGTCCACGCGCATATTGGCCAGCACCACCGACAGGTTGAACAGCGAATAGCTCAGCTCCCGGTCGGCGATGGCGTCCTCCGTGCAGAAGATCAGCGACCGCGCCTGCGGGATCAGGTCGCCGTTGGCGATCTCCGCCAGGTCCTTGTGATTGGCCGGCACGTACAACGACGCGCCCAGTGATTTAGCCATCGGATGCACTCCTGATCAGGGATACTGCGTGATAGGGCAGGCTCGGGTCGATCTCGACCGGGACCTGTTTTTCTTCGGCCAGCGCGGCCAGGTGCGCCACAGCCGGCGCATCCGCCTCGCGCAGTACCAGCAGGCGCGGCACGCGCCGCAGCAGCACGCGCGTGGCTTCGCCGATGCCCGGCTTGACGAGGTTGACGTCCGCCACGCCATAGCGCCCCATCGCGGCCCGAAGATAGGCTTGCGAGCGCTCGCGCGCACCATGCGCATCCACTGCCGGCGCATCGGCGACATTCGCCGCCAGCGCCAGCGCGGTCAGGTCATCGGCAAACCCCTGCGAGCGGTCGATGCCGGCAAAGTCCGCATAGAACACACAGCCGTGAAAATCGTCCGCGCCCAGATCGTCGGGCATGACGGTGCGGCTCACCAGGCCCGATACTGTGGCGTTCAGGATGCTCGACGGGATCAGGTAATCGTCGCACGAGGCGGCGCAGGCGGCAGCGCCGGCCAGATCCGACAGCACGTACAGGCCCGTGTCGATCGTCACGCCGTGACGCAGGTTGAACGCGTTGACCGAGCCGGCCAGTTCGCGCGCGATGACGCCCTTGCCGGTCCAGCCGTCGACGAACACGATCGATTCGGGCGCGTGGCCCTGGGCCAGGATGTGGCGCAGGGCGGCGGCGTCGATGCCGCGGTCGCGCACGATCGATACGCAGTAATGCACGGCGTCGCGCCCGAACCGTTCGCGCAGCAGGCGCGCCACGACCACGCCCACCGGCGTGCCGGCGCGCGCCAGCGAGACGATCGTGACCTGGTGCGCGCGACGCGCCGCGATCAGGCCCGCCAGGCGCAGGCAGTCCTGCGCCATGCGCGGGTTGTTGGCGGCGCAGGCAGCGTCGAACAGGCGCATGTAGCGCGCGGACGGCGCGGATTCCGGCGACAGCATCTGGCTGTAGTGACGCTGGCCGCTCTGGATCAGCGCTTCCTTCTCGGCGACGTCGACGAAGTCCGGCTGCGGCAGGCGGCGCAGCAAAAAGTCGACGTCGCCATCGCGATAGCTGCCCGGGAAGGGGGCATGCGAGATCACAGCGCCCCCACGGTGACGCCGGCCAGCTGCGTGCCGCGTGGGATGATTGCGTAGTCGCAGGCGGCCATGAAGCGCGCATCCGAGCGGCTGTCGCCCATGCCGAAGGTGACGATCTCGCCGTGTTCGGCCTTCAGCCGCGCCGTGATGTGCGCGACTGCGTGGGCCTTGTCCAGCGCCTTGGGCAGGATCGCCAAGTTGTTGCCGTTGCGGTGCACGACATAGTCGCGATTGCCGTCCGCGATCCACGGTCGCACCACGTGTTCTTCGAGCGGCGCGAGGCGCTCGCTCAGCTTGTCCGGGTCTTTCACGACCAGGAAGAACGGCGTGCCGATGTCTTCGATCATGCGCGCGCGGCCAGCGTAACCGGTGCGTGCGCCATGGGCGTCGATGTGGGCCGCCAGCTCCAGCAGGCCGGGCAGGGCCGTGTGCATCGCCGTGCGCACGCCTTCCAGAAAGGGCCGGTCAACCGCGCCGCCCGGTTCGAGCACAACGCCGCCGTAGTTGATGACGGCGTAGCTGGTGAACGGCAGGTGCACGCGGCGCAGGCCGTCGAGGTCGCGCGCGGTGGTCGGGATCATCGTCATCCCGTCCTGCAGCAGCGCGAGAAATGAGCGCTGGGCCGGCGTGGTGTATGAACAGATGCTGCCGTCCTTGTAGTACGCAGCAGGCTGCAGCGCATCGGGGGCATCCCGGTGCGTGCCGCACTTGCCGAAGGTCTGGAACAGCGTGTCGTCCAGGTCAGCGAACAGGAACTTCTTCAACGTGGTCCTCGGACTGGAAATGGAACAGGCGCGCGCGCAGGGTATCGGCCAGCGCGAACAGCGCGGGGCCGGGGGCGGTTTCAAAGCACAGCAGGACATGGTCGTACTGGCCGGGTGCGACGTTGTACAGGTAGTTGGCGATGCCTTCGCCGTAGTTGTCGGGGAAGGTCAAGGCGTGGCCCACCGCGCCCCAGGTCAGGATCGGCGAGCGGGTCGTCGACTGCACCACCACGTCGACGCCGCGCGCTTGCAGGGCCGCGCCGAGCAGCGTGGACGCGTGCATGAATTCCCCGGTGCCCAGCACCAGCACGCGGCTGCCAGGGGCGAATTCGCCGGCCAGGCGCGCGGCAAGGGCGGTCGGCGCCTTGACGGCATGGTCGATCCCCAGGCGGCCGAACGTGCTGCTGGCGCCGCGGTCGGCGTCGTGCTCGAAGCGCTGGGCCGCGCCCTGGTCCGGTGGCAGCGGGCCTTGCGCGAACGTGAACTGGCCGTCGACCAGCGCGCCGATGGTGGCCGGCAGGCCGAAGCGCGCATCGAGTTCGCCGGGGGCGGCCGGGCCCATGAAATTGGTGATCGTCGCCAGGTGCACGCGCTCGATGCCGGGGTTCAGGCGCTGGCAGGCAGCGGCCAGGTTAACGAAGGTGTTGCCGGTGCTGGCTTCATCGTCGACCATCACGACTGTGCGCGCCGCCATGAACAGCGCGTGCAGCGCCGGATCGGTAGGCTCGTGCAGGAACTGGCGCGGCGCGTGGCTGTGCGCCTCGGCGAATTCGATCAGTGGCCCGGCGCCCACGCGGTAGCGCGTGGTGTACAGGAACAGCGCCTGCTGCGCCGGATGCGCGCGCAGCCAGGCTTCGAACACGCCCTGGCCCAGGCCAATCGCAGTTTCAGCCATCGCGATGAAGAGCACCGGACCATTGACCGGTGGAACGGTGGCCGCCAGGCGCTCGTGCACGGCCAGCATCGCGCGGGGCGACGCCGGCCAGTGCTTGCCCAGCACCTTGCTCAAGAAGAGAAAACCACGCTTGGCATTGGCGCGCGCGGCAAAGCCGAGCAGCTCGTCGACCTCGGCCGCGCCGCTGTCGATGCGCAGGTCGAGCGTGCCGGTGGGCAGTTCGATGCGCTGCAGGGTGGAAGAGGGCGCAACCATGGTCATGCCAGTTCCGTGGCGACGCTGACTTCGGCCACGCGCATGCCGTTGGCCACGGGCGGTACGGTGACGCTGTCGACACCGTCGGCGAAGCAGCGCAGCGCGATGTAGGGCAGGTTGGGGCCAGCCAGGCATGCCATGGCGATCCCGCCCGACATGCGCGGGTTGATCTCCAAGAGGCGCGGGCGGCCGCCGCCTTCGCGGAACTGGGCGTTGAATACGCCGTTCAGGCGGTAGTCGGCGCACAGGCGCGTGGTGGCGTCCAGGATGTCCTGGCGCATGTCGATCAGCTGGCCGCTGCCCGCTTGCGGCAGTTTGCGGCGCACGACGGCGGTCACCAGGCGGCCATTGTCGCCGACGCAGTCGACGCTGTATTCGGGGCCCTCGAGGAACTCCATCAGGAGCATGGTGCGAAATTCGCCCATCTCGGCCAGGCCGCGGCGCAGGTCGTCGTAGCCGACGTGGTACTCGGCGCCGGCCAGCAGCAGCGCGGCGCTGCTGCGCGCTTCATCGACGATGGCAAAGCCCAGGCCATAGATCGAATGCGACGGCTTGACACACAGCCTGGCGTGGCGCGGACGCAGTTCGGCCCAGGCAGCGTCGAACTGCGCGATGTTTTCAAAGACGCGAAACTCGGCCACCGGCGCGTCGGGCAGCACGGTTTCGGCGTAGAAGTCGGCCTTATCGTGGATGCGTTTGAGTTCGGCGGGCGGCGCGGCCGACAGCACGCGCGTGCCAATCTCGGCGAAGCGTCCCAGTTCGGACGCCAGCAGCGTGGCTTCACGGCCGGGCACGAAGATGTCGATCTTTTGCTCGCGACAGAAGGCCAGGCACCAGTCGATATACGCCTCGCTTTTCAGGCCGACCGGCTCGATATGAAATTCGTGGGCCAGGCGCGCAGCAGGTGCATGGCGGTTGGCGTTGCTGTGAACGATGGTGAAACGGCCGTCGGTATCGGCCTCGCGAATCAGCTTGATCGCAGCATTGACGGACGAAAAAGTCCTGTTGTACCAAACGCGCATGCGCTATTTCCTGAAGATGTTGCAGACAGGGCCCGCATGTGGCGCGGGCCCGGGGGATTACATGGCGACCGGCGAGGCGAACGACTCAGACGTTGACGCCGAACGAGCGGGCCAGAGGACCCAGGCCGCCCTTGAAGCCCTGGCCGACGGCGCGGAACTTCCATTCGCTGCCGTGGCGGTACAGTTCACCGAAGATCATTGCGGTTTCGGTCGAGCTGTCTTCGGACAGGTCATAGCGCGCGATCTCGGTTTCGCCGGCAGCGTTCAGGCAGCGGATGTACGCCTTGCTGACCTGGCCGAAGCTCTGGCGGCGCGCTTCGGCATCGTGGATGGTGACGCAGAACGAGATCTTGTCGATGTCGGCCGGTACGCGGTTCAGTTCAACGGCGATCTTTTCGTCGTCGCCCTCGCCCTGGCCGGTGGTGTTGTCGCCTGCGTGGACCACAGAACCGTCGGTCGACTTCAGGTTGTTATAGAAGATGAAGTCGGTATCGCCGCGCACTTTGGCGTCGGTCTTGAGCAGGAAGGCGCTGCCGTCCAGATCGAAAGCGGAACCGTCGGTCGAGCGGGGATCCCAGCCCAGGCCGATGATGACCTTGGTGAGGCCCGGTGCTTCCTTGCTCAGGTTGACGTTGCCGCCTTTTTGCAGACTGATTGCCATACGAACTCCTTGTTCCGTTGAGGGTTGACTGGCCGCCGGTACACTGGCGAACCTCGGGGATGGTCCCGCCAATATAGGCGGTAAGCGATCAATTGTACATGGGGCTGCAGCATGTGGATTTCAACCGTTTTTCATAGGAGGATGTACGTACTTGCGGCCTACAAAAGTCAGGCCTGCGCACGTAGCGGGCGAAAGAAGGCGCGGATCTCTTCGGCCAGCATCGCAGGCTGTTCGAGCGCCGCGAAATGCCCGCCCGCCGGCATCGTGTTCCACTGCCGCACGTCGAAGCTGCGCGCGACCCAGCTGCGCGGCGGCATCGGCAGCTCGAACGGGAACAGGGCCACGCCCAGCGGGGGCGCAACGCGCGTCGTCAGTGCCATGGGCCGCGCGCGGCCCTCGACATACATGCGAAAGGATGACCCGATCGATCCGGTAAACCAGTACAGGCTGATATTGGCCAGCAGCGTGTCAAGGTCGATGGGGCCATCGCTCCAGGCCTGGAATTTTTCGGCAATCCACGCGGCCAGGCCGGCCGGCGAATCGTGCAGGCCCACTGCCAGCGTGTGCGGCTTGGTGCCCTGCAGCCGCGCGTAGGCGCCTTCGCGATCCAGAAACCCGGCGGCGCGGCGCAGGAAATCCTGTTCGTCGTCCGTCAGCTGTTCGCCAGCGGCCTGCGGTGGCCGGAACGAGCCGGGGATGTAGTTCAGGTGCATGCCGATGACCTGCTCCGGGAAGCGCTGGCCCAGCCAGGCGCTCACGCCGGCGCCGATGTCGCCGCCCTGCGCGCCGAAGCGCGGGTAGCCCAGGCCCGTCATCAGTTCGGCCCACAGGCCCGCGGTTTCGAATGCGCCGATGCCCTTGTGCGTGGGTTGCGACGAATAGCCGAAGCCGGGCAGCGATGGCGCCACCACGTGGAAGCTGTCGCGCGGATCGGCGCCGTGCGCGCCCGGGTTGGCCAGCAGCGGGATGATCGCTTCCATCTCGAGAAACGAGCCGGGCCAGCCATGCGTGAGCACCAGCGGCATCGGATCGGGCCCGGCGCCGCGCTGGTGGACAAAGTGGATAGTCTGGTCCTGCACGCGTGCACGGTACTGCGGCAGGCGATTCAGGCGCGCTTCGACCGCGCGCCAGTCGAAGCCGTCGCGCCAGTGCGCCAGCAACTGCGCCAGGAAGGCGGGATCGATGCCTTCGCTCGCTCCCTGGCCGGCGATGGCTGGCGCGAGGCGGGTACGCGCCAGGCGCGCATGCAGGTCGGCCAGGTCGGCCTCGGGAACGGCGATGTGAAACGGTTCGATGTGCATGGCGGCCGGGAGCTGGGAAGGTAGTGCCGATTGTAAGGTGCCCTGAAGACGGCGCACGATTTGGAGGATCAGGCAAAGACCGGCCAGCTTCCGGCAACGGCGCGGGCGGCGCGGCTCACATACTGGCTGCTCTCTCCAACACACAAGGAATCACCATCATGACCACGATCGCTCTCGTTACCGGCGCCAGCCGCGGCCTGGGACGCAACACCGCACTGCACATCGCCCGCCGCGGCGGCGACGTGATCATCACCTACCAGAGCCGCCAAGCCGAGGCCCAGAAAGTGGTCGACGAAATCCGCGCTTTGGGCCGCCAGGCGCTGGCGCTGCAGCTCGACGTGGGTGACGTCGCCAGCTTCCCCGCGTTTGCCGCCAGCCTGCGCGCGGCGCTGGCAGATACCTGGGGCCGCGAACAATTCGACCACCTCGTCAACAATGCGGGCCACGGCGCCATGGCGCCCATCGCCGACACCACCGAGGCGCAGTTCGACCATCTGGTCGACGTCCACTTCAAGGGCGTGTTCTTCCTGACCCAGGCGCTGCTGCCGTTGCTGGCTGACGGTGGGCGCATCGTGAACCTGTCGTCGGGCCTCACCCGTTTCGCGCTCCCGGGCTTTGGTGCGTATGCGGCCGTCAAGGGCGCGGTCGAGATCCTGAGCCTCTATCTCGCCAAGGAACTGGGCGGGCGCGGCATCGCGGTCAATACCGTGGCGCCGGGTGCGATCGAGACGGATTTCCTGGGCGGCGCGGTGCGCGACACGCCGGACTTGAACGGCGTGTTTGCCGGCATGACGGCGCTGGGCCGGGTCGGGGTGCCGGACGATATCGGGCCGATGATCGCCAGCCTGCTGGGGCAGGACAATCGCTGGATCAACGGCCAGCGCATCGAAGTCTCGGGCGGGCAGGCGATTTGATGCGCCTTGCGCTCAGGCGGCGTGCAGGCGCTCGTGCGCGGCGCTCACGTCGCGCACCGGCGGCAGCCCGAACATGCGTCCGTACTCGCGCGTGAACTGCTGCACGCTTTCATAGCCGACCGCATGGGCGGCCGTGCTGGCGTTGACGCCGTCGGCGAGCATCAGGCGGCGCGCCTCGATCAGGCGCAGCTGCTTCTGGAACTGCAGCGGTGTGAGCGACGTTACCGCGCGAAAGTGCTGGTGGAACGAGGAAGGACTCATGCCGGCCAGGCCGGCCAGCTGTTCCACCGGGAGCCGGCGTGCATAGTCGGTGCGCAGCAGCGCGACGGCGCGCGCCACGCGGCGCACGTGACTGTCGGGCAGGCCAAGGCGCCGCACCGCCGCGCCGTGGCGACCGGCCAGCAGCCAGTAATGGAATTCGCGCACCAGCGCGGCCTGCAGCACCGGCAGCGCGGCGGGCCGCTCGATCAACCCCATCAAGCGCAGGGCGGTGTCTGCCAGGTGCGCGTCGGTCGGCGCGCTGCGCACCGGCGCGCCGGTGGTGTCTTCGATCGTCGCCATGTCGGTGGCCAGATCGGCAATCACGGCCGGATTCAGATCCAGCACCAGTGAACAATAGGGCGCCCTGCTGCTGGCCTGCCTGATCTGGCTGAGGGTAGGCACGTCGGCCATGATCAAGAGAGAATCGCCCGCATGGAACGTGAGCGTTTGCCCGCCCGTGCTGACTTCTTTGCTGCCTTGCAGGACCAGGCAGGCCAGCGGGCGGGCGATCTGGCTGGTCAAAGCGCTGCGCTCGTTCACGCGGATCGCGACCAGGCCGGCGATCGGCGTGGGCGCGATGCCGTCGCGGTCGGCCTGGAGGGCGGCGTAGCGCAGGACGCGGGCGAGAAGTGGCGTGTGCATGCGCCAAGTGTAGCGCGACGAACCCGCGTCAGGCAGCTTTCCCGAGCGATGCATCGGCGTCGTTGCCTGCCTGGGCGCTGTCGTGCGGCCGCGCTTCACGCGTGAGCTGCACGGTCTGCACCGGCAAGGCCAGTGCCACGTCCTGCGCCTGCAGCAGCGCCACGATGCGCAGATAGATCTCCTGCTGGATATCCATGTAGATCGTGTAGTCGGTATTGTCGACGTAGTACACGACTTCGTAGTTGAAGCTCGGCGCGGCCAGGCCGCTCAGGTGGGCGCGGTCGAAGCGCACCTGTGGCTGGGCGCGCACGATCTCTTCCAGCAGGGCTGGCAGCGCGCGCAGGATCGGTTCGGGCGTGCGGTGCGACACGCCGAACCCGAACACGACACGGCGCGACGCCATCCGGCGCAGGTTCTGGATGCGGCTCTTGAGCAGGTCGTTATTCGAAAACACGATCTGCTCGCCGCCCAGGCTGCGCACGCGGGTGGTCTTCAGGCCGATCTTCTCGACCGTGCCCAGCATCTTGTCGACGATGATGAAGTCGCCCACGACGAACGGTTTGTCGAGCACGATCGAGAGCGACGCGAACAGGTCGCCCAGGATGCTCTGCACCGCCAGCGCGATGGCGATACCGCCGATACCCAGGCTGGCCACCAGTGTGGTGATGTTCACGCCCAGGTTGTCGAGCACCATCAGCGCGACAATCGCCCACAGCGCGACACGTACCAAAAAGGTGACGGCGGCCGAGGACGTGACGCGGTCCGGGTCTTCGCTGCGCTGCGCGCGCGTGACGCGCAGCCAGGTGCGCAGGCCCGTATCGCCCCACAGCGCGACCTGGACCAAGAGCGCCGTGATCGCGAAGCGGCCGATGAACAGGTCCGCCTTCGCGGGCAGGGTCAGCAGGCTGGCGCCGACATACAGGCCGACAAAGCCCAGCACCACCAGTTTGGTTGAGCGCAGCGTGGCGGCGGCGATGTCGTGCAGCAGCGCGGGCGTGCCCGTTTCGGTCTGCGTGGCCCCCACGCCCAGGCGCCGTGCGATGATCGACTTGAGAGCGTCCAGGCCGATGGTCACGGCCACCATGGCTGCCAGGGCGATCAGCCAGTCGGCCACGGGATTGGCAAGGATGATGTAGTTCATGTCAGGCCGCGGCGCGTTCTTCGATCGGTTGTTCGGCGCCCGGCGCCGGCAGTGCTGCCAGCGCGGCCAGGAAGTCGTCGCCCCAGCGCGTCACGTCATGACCGCGCACGATCGCCGCCATGCGCCCGGCGCGGTACGCCACTTCGTCGGCGCCCATCGTCAGCGCGTCGTACAGCGTGGCGCTCATCGCGTTGGCATCGTACGGGTTGACCAGCAGCGCGCCGTGCAGTTCGACGGCGGCGCCGGCGAATTCGGACAGCACCAGCGTGCCGGGCCGGCCTGTCGCATGGCGGGTGGCGACGTATTCCTTGGCCACCAGGTTCAGGCCATCGCGCAGCGGCGTGATCCAGGCGATGTCGCAGGCGGCGTAGTGGGCCACCACCTGCTCGAACGGCAGGCTGCGGTAGAAGTAACGCACCGGCACCCAGTCCATCGTGGAGAAGCGCCCGTTGATGCGCCCGACGATGCGGTCCAGGTCTTCGCGCAGGCTGTCGTAGATGTCCATGCCGCTGGCGGCCGGGGTGATGATGTTCAGCAGCGTGACCTTGCCCAGCAATTCCGGGTGCTGTTCAAGCATGCGTTCATAGGCCTGCAGCTTTTCCAGCGAGCCTTTCACGTAGTCGAGGCGCTCGATCGAGACGATGCCGGTCTTGCCGTCCAGGTAGGCGTCAATCTCCGCGATCTGCTGCTGCACGGCGTCGGTTTGCACCAGCGCGTCGATCAGGTCCGTGTTGGTGCCGACCGGATGGGCGCCCAGCGCGACCTGGCGGCCATTCACCTCGAGCGCGGTGGTCATGTGATCGACCCCCAGCGCGCAGCCGAAGGTCAAAAAGCGCGGCGCGCAGCCCACGCCGTCGACGATCTGCACCGGCGCGCAGGAACGGGCGGCGTCGACGAAGTTCTCGACGTAGCGTGGAATATGAAAGCCCACGTAGTCGCATTGCAGCAGGCTGCCGATGATGTCGCGCCGCCATGGCAGGATGTTGAAGACGTCGCTCGACGGGAACGCCGTGTGGTGGAAGAAGGCGATCTTCAGGTCGGGCCGCAGTGGGCGCAGGAAGGCCGGCACCATCCACAGGTTGTAGTCGTGGATCCAGGTGGTGGCGCCGTACGCCGCTTCACGCGCGGTCTGCTCGGCGAACAGGCGGTTGATCTCGAGGTAGCGTTCCCAGTGGTCCTGGCGGAACACGGCCTTGTCGGGGAACGAAAAGATGATCGGCCAGAACGCCTCTTTCGAGAACTTCTTGTAGAACTGGTCGATATCGTCCGGCGTGAGCGCGATGCGGGCTGCTTTCAGGTGCGGATAGCGCGCCGCATCGACCGCGACGTGTGGAATGAAGCCGGCCGGTGTGCGGCTGTTCTGCTGCGACCAGGCGACCCACGAACCCTTGCGGCCGCCGGCAAAAAAGCTCAATAGCGTGGGCATGATGCCGTTCGGGCTTTTCGGGCGTCGCGCGTACGTCACGCCATCCTCGACCACTTCGTCGTAGGGCAGGCGGTGATACACCATCACCAGTTCGGCGTCGCCGCAGGCTGGAGCGGGGGCAGGGCTGTCGTCGCCATCGAAGCGCAGGCCATGGCGGCCAAGTGCTTCGAGGATGCCGCCGCAGCCGGCGGCGTCGGCCACCACCACGCGCGGCGACTTGCGCACGGCTTCGACCAGCGCCGGTTCGGCGGCGCCCACGACCACGCCGCGAAAACCCGCCTCGAACATCGACAGGTCATTCAGTGTGTCGCCCGCCACCAGAATATGGGCCGGATCGAACCCGGCCACTTCAGCCAGGCGGCGCACGGCGGCGCCCTTGCCGACGCCGCGCGGCAGTACGTCCAGGTATTGTCCGGCCGAGAACAGCAGATCGCACCCGAGGGCGTCGACTGCGGCGCGCAGTTCCGGTGTGATGGCGGACTCGGTCGCATAGAACGAACAGCGCCGCTCCTGCGGCACGAGCTGGCGGACCAGTTGCGGAAAGCCACTGAGCGCGCGCAGCACTTCATGGGTGCCGGGCCAGGTGGCGGCGATCTCGTGCGCGATGGGCTCGACCGGGCGCAGGTCGGCATCGACGATCGTGGCGCCGACGTCAGCGATGATGTAATGAGGACGCGGGACGGTGGGATCGCTCAGCAGCGGAATGACGGTTTCCAGGCCTCGGCCGGTAACGAAGACCAGTTTGGCGCCGGGCAGGGCGCCCGAGAACAGTTCGCGGATGCGGCGCCGCGCCTCATGGGTGCCGGCCAGCAGCGTGCCGTCGAGATCGGTAGCGAGGACAAGGCGGGAAGGGTCGAGCAGGCGGGGCCAGCGTTGTGTATCAATGACAGTCATGTTGTACATCCTTGCAGCAATGCGTCCGCCAGCAGACCAGGGGTGGACTGACGGCGCAGGTCGGGGCCCGCGAAGTCGCCGGGGAGGCGCGCGGGCCGGGGAAAGGCGGATGGCGCGAAGCGCGCTTTGTTGTACGAAGAGTTGCGTGTTCGAAAAGGCCAGGGCCGCCAGGCGGAGAAGGGCGGGCAGCGCCGGCATGGATGCCGGAAACCACGTGCGCCAGGTGCACACGACGAAGCCCGTCCTCGAAATACATTTGTACAATAACATTTTGATGGGGCAGGCACAACCGGCGATTCGGCTCGGCCGCCGGGTTCCGGTGATGCCAATCTTCTGCCGAAAAGTTGAAACACCGAAAAAAGCTATTGCAAAAGTTCCAGCATGCCTCGTATAATTCGGCTCCCCGGGCGGTTAGTTCAGTTGGTTAGAATACTTGGTCGACATCCAAGGGGTCGCAGGTTCGAATCCTGCACCGCCCACCAGAAATTCAAGTCGCAGGCTCCCAGCAATGGTTGATGCCTGTAGAGACAAAGGCGCACGATGCTGTGCCTGTCTGTGCCGTTCAGCTCGAACGGATTCTTCATTCTCCAGATACTGCGAAAAGCGCAACAGGACCGGTCTCGATGCCGATTTTTCCTGTTGCGCCGTTGCCGTTTGCGCGCTATACTAGCTGGCTTCGGTACGGGGGCGTCTTTTATTGCCCGTATTATTTAGTAGTTCAACTACCCCCGCCCAATCGTAGGTGGGAATGGAGAAAAAATGAGCTTGGGCCTTCTCGGTCGCAAGGTTGGCATGATGCGTATCTTCACGGACGAGGGTGATTCAATCCCTGTCACCGTGCTGGATGTGTCGAACAACCGTGTCGCACAAATCAAAACCCCTGAAACTGATGGCTACACCGCAGTTCAGGTCGTCTACGGTCAACGTCGTGCTTCGCGCGTGACGAAAGCCGCTGCCGGTCACTACGCCAAAGCTGGCGTCGAAGCCGGTACGATGCTGAAAGAATTCCGCATCGATTCCACCAAAGCCGCCGAACTCAAAGCCGGTGACACCATCGATGCTTCGCTGTTCGAAGTGGGCCAGAAAATCGACGTGCAAGGCACCTCGATCGGTAAAGGCTACGCCGGTACCATCAAGCGTCACAACTTCGCATCGGGCCGTGCTACCCACGGTAACTCGCGTTCGCACAATGTTCCTGGCTCGATCGGTATGGCCCAGGATCCAGGCCGCGTGTTCCCAGGCAAGCGCATGACCGGTCACATGGGCGACGTCACCGTCACCACCCAGAACCTGGAAGTTGCTCGCATCGACACCGAACGTCAGCTGCTGCTGATCAAAGGTGCCGTACCTGGCGCGAAGAACGGCCAAGTGGTCGTCAAGCCTGCTGTTAAAACCAAACTCAAGAAAGGAGCGTAAGCCATGGAACTGAAGCTCCTGAATGAGCAAGGTCAAGACGGCGCCAATGTTGCAGCCGCCGATGAAGTGTTCGGTCGTGAATACAACGAAGCCCTGATTCACCAAGTCGTCGTCGCCTACGCTGCTAACGCACGTGGCGGTAACCGCAAGCAGAAAGATCGTGAAGAAGTCCACCACACGACCAAGAAGCCATGGCGCCAAAAAGGTACCGGCCGCGCTCGTGCTGGTATGTCGTCGTCGCCACTGTGGCGCGGCGGTGGTCGTATCTTCCCGAACAGCCCAGAAGAAAACTTCACGCACAAAGTTAACAAGAAGATGTTCCGCGCAGGTATCTGCTCGATCTTCTCGCAACTGGCCCGCGAAGGCCGTCTGAGTGTCGTCGAGAACCTGTCGATCGAAGCACCAAAGACCAAGCTGCTGTCGCAGAAACTGCTGGGCATGGGTCTGGACTCGGTCCTGGTGATCACCGATACCATCGATGAAAACCTCGAGCTGGCATCGCGCAATCTGCCGCACGTTCTGGTCGTTGAGCCTAAGCACGCTGACCCGATGTCGCTGGTGTTCTACAAGAAAATCCTGGTCACGAAAGCTGCTCTGGCCAAGATCGAGGAGATGTACGCATGAGCGCCGCAATCAAATTTAGCGAAGAGCGCCTGATGAAGGTGCTGCTGGCTCCGATCATTTCCGAGAAGGCTACCTTCGTCGCGGAAAAGAACGAGCAGATCGTGTTCAAGGTCATGCCTGACGCGACCAAGCCAGAAATCAAGGCTGCTGTCGAACTGCTGTTCAAAGTCGAGGTCGAATCGGTCCAGACGTTGAACCGTGAAGGCAAGCAGAAGCGTTCGGGCCGTTTCAACGGTCGTCGCAACCACACCAAGCGTGCTTTCGTGTGCCTGAAGCCAGGCCAGGAAATCAATTTTGTCGAGGAGGCTAAATAATGGCACTCGTTAAGATGAAGCCAACCTCCCCAGGCCGTCGCGGCATGGTGAAAGTTGTGACTGAAGGCCTGTACAAAGGTCGTCCATTCGCAGCCCTGGTTGAAAAGAAATCGAAAACTGCCGGCCGTAACAACAACGGTCACATCACCACCCGTCACATGGGCGGCGGTCACAAGCAGCATTACCGTCTGGTCGACTTCAAGCGCCAGAAGGATGGCATCCCTGCCAAGGTCGAGCGTATCGAATACGACCCGAACCGTACCGCGCACATTGCACTGCTGTGCTACGCGGACGGTGAGCGTCAGTATGTCATCGCCACCAAGAACATGGCTGTCGGCGATAGCATCATGAATGGCTCGGAAGCGCCGATCAAGGCCGGTAACTGCCTGCCGATCCGCAACATTCCAGTCGGTACCATCATGAACTGCGTCGAAATGCTGCCAGGTAAGGGTGCCCAGATGGCCCGTACCGCCGGCGCCGGCGTCGTGCTGATGGCACGTGAAGGCACCTACGCTCAGGTCCGCCTGCGCTCGGGTGAAGTCCGTCGCGTGCACATCGAGTGCCGCGCTACCATTGGCGAAGTCGGCAATGCCGAACACAGCCTGCGCAAGATCGGTAAAGCTGGCGCGATGCGCTGGCGTGGTGTTCGTCCAACCGTTCGCGGTGTGGTCATGAACCCTGTCGATCACCCGCACGGTGGTGGTGAAGGTAAAACTGCAGCCGGTCGTCACCCAGTGTCCCCATGGGGCCAGCAGACCAAGGGTAAGAAGACGCGTTCGAACAAGCGTACTTCGTCGATGATCGTTTCGCGCCGCGGCAAGAAATAAGGATAAAAAATGACTCGTTCATTGAAAAAAGGGCCGTTTATTGACGCCCACCTGGTGAAAAAAGTCGAAGCCGCGCAAGCGAACAAAGACAAAAAGCCAGTCAAAACCTGGTCGCGCCGCTCGACGATCTCCCCAGACTTCATCGGTCTGACGATCGCTGTTCACAACGGCAAGCTGCACGTTCCTGTGTACGTGTCGGAGAACATGGTCGGCCACAAGCTCGGCGAGTTCGCGCTGACCCGTACGTTCAAGGGCCACGCCGCTGACAAGAAGGCGAAAAAATAATGGAAACTAAAGCTATCCTCAAAGGCGTGCGCCTGTCGGAACAAAAAGGCCGCCTGGTGGCCGATCTGATCCGCGGCAAGAAAGTTGACGCAGCACTCAACATTCTGCAATTCAGCCCAAAAAAGGGCGCGACGATCATCAAGAAGGTTCTCGAGTCGGCGATCGCCAACGCGGAACACAATGATGGCGCGGACATCGACGAACTGAAAATCGTTCAGATCTATGTCGAAAAGGGCCCGATCCTGAAGCGTTTCACGGCACGTGCAAAAGGCCGCGGCGATCGTATTTCTAAACAATCCTGTCACATTTACGTGACTGTCGGTAACTAAGGAGTCACAGAATGGGTCAGAAAATCCACCCAACCGGCTTCCGCCTGGCGGTCACCCGTAACTGGTCGTCGCGTTGGTATGCTGGTAACGGCAACTTCGCAGCCATGCTGCTGGAAGACCTGGAAGCACGCGCTTTCCTGAAAAAGAAGCTGAAGAACGCTTCGGTCGGTCGCATCGTCATCGAGCGTCCTGCCAAGAACGCGCGTTTCACCATTTACTCGTCGCGTCCTGGTGTCGTGATCGGTAAAAAAGGCGAAGACATCGAAGTGCTGAAGTCGTCGCTGGCGAAGATCATGGGCGTGCCAGTGCACGTCAATATCGAAGAGATCCGCAAGCCTGAGATCGATTCGCAGTTGATCGCCGATTCGATCTCGCAACAGCTCGAAAAGCGCATCATGTTCCGTCGCGCAATGAAGCGCGCGATGCAAAACGCAATGCGTCTGGGCGCTGTCGGCATCAAGATCATGTCGTCGGGTCGCCTGAACGGCATCGAAATCGCACGTACCGAATGGTACCGCGAAGGTCGCGTGCCACTTCACACCCTGCGCGCCGATATCGACTACGGCACCAGCGAAGCATCGACCACGTACGGCATCATCGGCGTCAAGGTCTGGGTCTACAAGGGCGACCGTTCGGTCACCGGCGAAGCACCAGTCATCGACACCCCGCCGGACGACAAGAAGCCACGCGGCCCACGTCGTGACGATGGCAAGCCATCGCGCGGCCCACGCCCAGCAGGCGGCGCACGTCCAGCCACTGCAGCACCAGTTGTCCGCGCTCGTCCAGCTGTCAAGCTGGCGACCCCGGCTGCCGCTGCACCTGCTGCTGCCCCAGCTGAGAAAGCAGGAGAATAAGCATGCTGCAACCATCGCGCAGGAAGTATCGTAAAGAGCAGAAAGGCCGTAACACTGGCATTTCGCACACCCGCGGCACCGCGGTCTCGTTCGGTGAATTCGGTCTGAAGGCAGTTGCCCGCGGCCGTATCACTGCACGTCAGATCGAGGCGGCACGTCGCGCCATGACCCGTCACATCAAACGTGGCGGTCGTATCTGGATCCGTATCTTCCCGGACAAGCCGATTTCGAACAAGCCAGCTGAAGTTCGTATGGGTAACGGTAAAGGTAACCCGGAATACTACGTCGCTGAAATCCAGCCAGGCAAAGTCCTGTATGAGATGGACGGCGTTGATGAAACCCTGGCGCGCGAAGCATTCCGCCTGGCCGCTGCCAAACTGCCACTGGCTACCACGTTCGTGGTTCGCCAGGTCGGTCAATAACAGGAGTTGTATATGAAAGCATCGGAACTCCGCGGCAAGGACCAGGACGCGCTGCAGAAGGAGCTGAACGAGCTGCTCAAGGCCCAATTCGGTCTGCGCATGCAAGTCGCCACCCAGCAGCTCGGGAATACCTCGCAGCTCAAGAAAGTACGTCGCGATATCGCGCGTGTGAAGACTGTGATGAACACGAAGGAAGCCAAATGAACGACACCACTAAAACGGCGCTGAAGCGTACGCTGGTCGGTAAAGTCGTGTCCGACAAAATGGACAAGACGGTAACCGTACTGATCGAACGTCACGTCAAGCATCCGCTGTACGGCAAGATCATCGTGCGCTCGAACAAGTATCACGCGCACGACGAAGCGAACGAAGCGAAAATTGGCGACACCGTCGAGATCGCAGAAGGTCGCCCGATCTCGAAGACGAAAGCCTGGACGGTCACCCAGGTGCTGTTGGTAGCACCAGTCCTCTAAGCTTTAAAAATTGTCTTGCGTGGCCCGCTGGTATCTGAGATACTAGCGGGCTTCGTTCATGTGTTGCCGCAGTTTGTCCCCCTCGGCAAGTGCGGCCTGTAACGAAGAGCGTTATTGGAAAGTCCAATCACCCAATCGTGGTGCTCCAGCAGGGGCGTTACGGCGGGACCAAGACTGACCGCAGGCCCACAAATTGTGGGGTTTCTTCGGCTTAAGTTGGGAAAGAAAATACTATGATTCAAACCGAAAGCCGGCTCGAAGTAGCCGACAACACGGGTGCAAAGGAAGTTCTGTGCATCAAGGTGTTGGGCGGCTCGAAGCGCCGTTACGCGAGCATTGGCGACATCATCAAGGTCACCGTTAAAGTCGCAGCCCCACGTGGTCGCGTCAAAAAAGGTGAAATTTACAATGCCGTGGTTGTGCGCACCGCAAAAGGTGTGCGTCGCCCGGATGGTTCCCTGGTCAAGTTCGACGGCAATGCCGCTGTCCTGCTGAACGCCAAGCTGGAGCCAATCGGTACCCGTATCTTCGGACCAGTGACGCGCGAGCTGCGCACTGAAAAGTTCATGAAGATCGTGTCGCTGGCACCTGAAGTTCTGTAAGGATACGACATGGATAAGATTCGTAAAAACGACGAAGTCATCGTTCTGGCCGGGAAAGACAAGGGCAAGCGCGGTGTCGTTCAACAGCGTGTAGACGCTGAACACGTCATCGTCGAAGGCGTCAACGTCGCTAAAAAAGCGACCAAGCCTAACCCGATGACCGGTGTTACTGGTGGTATCGTCGACAAGACAATGCCGATTCACGTGTCGAATGTCGCGCTGTTCAACGCAGCGACCGGCAAGGCAGATCGCGTTGGCTTCAAAGACCAGGACGGCAAAAAAGTCCGCGTCTTCAAGTCGAGCGGCGAAGTAGTGAAGGGGTAAGAATAAATGGCCCGTCTCCAAGCAATTTACAAAGAAAAAGTCGTCGCCGAGCTGACCGAGAAATTCGGTTACAAGTCGGTGATGGAAGTGCCACGTCTGACCAAGATCACCCTGAACATGGGTCTGTCGGAAGCAGTCGCTGACAAGAAGATCATCGAGCACGCCACTGGCGACCTGACGAAGATCGCCGGCCAGAAGCCAGTGATCACCAAGGCACGCAAGGCAATCGCTGGTTTCAAGATCCGCGAAGGCTACCCGATCGGCACGATGGTGACCCTGCGCGGCGCCCGCATGTACGAATTCCTGGACCGCTTCATCACCGTGGCTCTGCCGCGCGTGCGTGACTTCCGCGGTGTCAATGGTAAATCGTTCGATGGTCGCGGCAACTACAACATCGGTGTCAAGGAACAGATCATCTTCCCAGAGATCGACTACGACAAGATCGATGCACTGCGTGGCATGAACATCTCGATCACCACGACTGCTAAGACCGACGAAGAAGCCAAAGCGCTGCTCGCCGCCTTCAAATTCCCGTTCAGGAACTAAGAGCAATGGCAAAACTTTCACTGATTAACCGCGAAAAGAAGCGTGCAGACCTGGTGGAGAAATTCGCCCCGAAGCGTGCCGCTCTTAAAGCGATCATCGACGACCAGTCGAAGACGGAAGAAGAACGCTACGAAGCGCGTCTGAAGCTGCAGGCTCTGCCGCGCAACTCGGCGCCGACCCGTCAGCGTAACCGCTGCGCCATCACTGGCCGTCCACGTGGCACATTCCGTAAATTCGGTCTGGCACGTACCAAAGTCCGCGAATTCGCCATGAAGGGCGAAATTCCTGGTATGACCAAAGCAAGCTGGTAATAGGAGAATATGCAATGAGTATGAGCGATCCTATCGCCGATATGCTGACCCGCATTCGCAACGCACAAGTTGTTCAGAAAACCACGGTCGCAATGCCGTCGTCAAAAGTCAAGGTTGCCATTGCCAACGTCCTGAAGGACGAGGGTTACATTGAGGATTTCGCTGTCACCTCCGAAGGTGGTAAAGCGGAACTGAAAATCGGTTTGAAGTATTACACTGGCCGTCCGGTCATCGAGCGCCTTGAGCGCGTGTCCCGTCCAGGCCTGCGTATCTACAAAGGTAAAGACGAGATCCCAACCGTCATGAACGGCCTGGGCGTGGCAATCGTGTCGACTCCGCAAGGCGTCATGACTGATCGCAAAGCGCGCGCTACCGGTGTCGGTGGCGAAGTGATTTGCTACGTGGCTTAAGGAGTAGACGATGTCTCGAGTAGCTAAGATGCCTATCGCCGTCCCTGCCGGTGCCGAAGTCGCGATCAACGCGTCGTCGATCACCGTCAAGGGCCCGCTGGGCTCCCTGACCCAGGCCCTGAACGGCCTGGTCAAAGTGGAAAACAACAATGGCACGCTGACCTTCGACGTAGTCGATGATTCGCGTGAATCGAACGCCATGTCCGGCACCCTGCGTGCTCTGGTCAACAACATGGTAACCGGCGTGACCAAGGGCTTCGAGAAGAAGCTGAACCTGGTCGGCGTGGGCTACAAGGCAGCAGTGCAGGGCAACGCCCTGAACCTGTCCCTGGGCTTCTCGCACCCGGTGCTGCACGCAATGCCGGAAGGCGTTACTGCAGCAACTCCGACCCCGACCGAGATCCTGATCAAGGGTATCGATCGTCAAAAGGTCGGCCAGGTTGCCGCTGAAGTTCGCGCTTACCGCTCGCCTGAGCCTTACAAAGGCAAGGGTGTCCGTTATTCGGACGAAGTGGTGAAGCTTAAAGAAACCAAGAAGAAATAATCGGAGCTGACATGGACAAGAAAGAATCACGTCTGCGTCGTGGACGTCAGACCCGCATCAAGATCTCGCAGCTGGGCGTGAACCGTTTGTCGGTTCATCGCACCAACCTGCATATCTATGCGAACCTGATCAGCCCGGACGCAAAAGTACTGGTGTCGGCTTCGACTCTGGAAGCTGAAGTGCGCGCCGAGCTGGCAGGTCAGACTGGCGCCGGCGGCAACGCTGCAGCAGCCGCTCTGGTCGGCAAGCGCGTCGCAGAAAAAGCACTGCAAGCTGGAATCACCGAAGTCGCGTTCGATCGCTCCGGTTTCCGTTACCACGGTCGGGTGAAGGCGCTGGCTGAAGCCGCGCGTGAAGCCGGTCTGAAGTTCTAAGGAAGAATCGTCATGGCAAAAATGCAAGCGAAAATGGCAAGCGACAAGCCGGATGATGGCATGCGCGAGAAAATGATCGCGATCAACCGCGTGACCAAAGTGGTCAAGGGTGGTCGTATCATGGGTTTTGCAGCGCTGACCGTTGTCGGTGACGGCGATGGCCGCATCGGCATGGGCAAAGGCAAGTCGAAGGAAGTTCCAGTCGGCGTGCAAAAAGCGATGGAAGAAGCCCGCCGCAACCTGATCAAGGTGCCACTCAAGAACGGTACCCTGCATCACACCGTGTCCGGTCGTCACGGCGCCTCGCGCGTCATGATGATGCCAGCTAAGCCTGGTACCGGCGTGATCGCTGGTGGCGCAATGCGCGCTATCTTCGAAGTGATGGGTGTGACGGACGTGGTCGCGAAATCGACCGGCTCGTCGAATCCATACAACCTGGTGCGCGCAACTCTCGACGGTCTGTCGAAAATGAGCACTGCTTCCGACATCGCCGCCAAGCGTGGCAAGTCGGTCGAAGACATCCTGGGTTAAGGGGAAATCACATGGCTAACACCGTTAAAGTTCAGCTCGTCAAGGGCCTGATCGGTACCCGTCAGGATCACCGTGCCACCGTGCGCGGTCTGGGTCTGCGTCGCGTCAACTCGGTCTCCGAGTTGCAAGACACCCCGTCCGTGCGTGGCATGATCAACAAAGTATCGTACCTCGTGAAAGTGGTTTCGTAAGCCCTCGGGCTTGCGAACGGAGAAATCAATGGAACTCAATACCATTCAACCAGCTGACGGCGCCAAGCACTACAAGCGTCGCGTCGGCCGCGGTATCGGCTCCGGCATCGGCAAAACTGCCGGCCGTGGTCACAAGGGTCAAAAGTCGCGTTCGGGCGGCTTCCACAAAGTCGGCTTCGAAGGCGGTCAAATGCCTCTGCAGCGTCGTCTGCCAAAGCGTGGTTTCAAATCGCTGAACGCAACGTTCAAGGCTGAAGTGCGTCTGTCCGATCTGAACAACCTGGCCGTCGGCGAAGTCGACATCCTGGTGCTCAAAGCGGCTGGCGTCCTGTCGGTTCTGGCACGTGACGTGCGCGTCATCCTGTCCGGCGAGATCACCAAAGCGGTGAACCTCAAAGGCCTGAAAGTGAGCGCCGGCGCTAAAGCGGCAATCGAAGCAGCTGGCGGCTCGGTCGCGTAAAGCGATCGCTGCCTGATCGGAGCAAAAATTGGCGACTAATTCACAACTTGGTAAAAGCGCCGCTTCCGGATTCCCATGGGCCCGGCTGTGGTTTTTGCTTGGCGCGTTGGTCGTGTACCGCATCGGTGCTCATATTCCGGTCCCCGGGATTGACCCGGTGCAGCTCGCTGCGCTGTTCAAGCAGAACGAAGGCGGCATCCTGGGCATGTTCAACATGTTCTCGGGTGGCGCCTTGTCCCGCTTTACCGTGTTCGCGCTCGGCATCATGCCTTATATTTCGGCTTCGATCATCATGCAGCTCGCATCGATCGTTTCGCCGCAACTCGAGGCGTTGAAGAAAGAGGGCGAGTCCGGCCGTCGCAAGATTACCCAGTACACCCGTTATTTCACGGTTGCGCTGGCACTCTTCCAGGCGTTCGGTATCGCTGTCGCGCTCGAAGCGCAGCCTGGCCTGGTCATTGACCCTGGTCTCGGCTTCCGTTTCGTCACCATCGTGACCCTCTTGACCGGCACCATGTTCCTGATGTGGCTGGGCGAGCAAATTACCGAGCGTGGTCTTGGCAATGGCATTTCGATCATCATCTTTGCCGGCATCGCAGCAGGTTTGCCGTCGGCACTGGGTGGCTTGTTCACCCTGGTGTCAAACGGTTCGATCGGCAGCTTCTCGGCCATCCTGATCGTTCTGCTGATCGCTGCGGTGACGTATGCGGTGGTGTTCGTGGAACGCGGACAGCGCAAGATTCTGGTTAATTACGCGAAACGCCAGGTCGGCAACAAGATCTACGGTGGCCAAACCAGCCACCTGCCCTTGAAGCTGAACATGGCAGGCGTGATCCCGCCGATCTTCGCGTCGTCGATCATTCTGTTCCCGGCGACGATTGTCGACTGGTTCACCCGTGGCAAGGATTCCAGCGGCCCGGTGATCGGGTTCCTGAAGGATCTGGCGGCGTCGATGGCGCCGGGCGAACCAATCCACGCGTTGCTGTATGCGGTGGCGATCGTGTTCTTCTGCTTCTTCTATACCGCGCTGGTATTTAACAGCAAGGAAACGGCGGACAACTTGAAGAAAAGTGGCGCGTTTGTACCGGGCATCCGTCCGGGTGATCAGACCGCTCGCTATATCGACAAGATCCTGATGCGCCTGACCCTGGCTGGTGCTGTCTACATCACCCTGGTGTGCCTGGTGCCGGAGTTCATGACCGCCCAGTGGAAGGTTCCCTTCTACTTCGGTGGCACGTCGCTCCTGATCATCGTTGTGGTGACGATGGACTTCATGGCACAAGTACAGAACTACGTCATGTCGCAGCAATATGATTCACTGCTGCGCAAGGCGAACTTCAAGGGTGGTGTCCCGACGCGATAAGTAGTCGGGTGCATGGCGCGAATGGCAGAAGACGATGTCATCCGAATGCAAGGGGAGGGTCGAAAGACTCTCCCAAACGCGACGTTCCGCGTGAAGCTGGAAAACGAAATGTGAGCCTGGGGTCGATCTCGGGTAGAATGCGTGTTCGCTTCTGCCTGCGTGACCCGGTAATGGTGAAGTTGACCCCGTTATCGTGGTCCCGGGCCCGCATCGTATTCGGCACCAAGTAAAAACACATCATCAAGTAAACGAACCGAAGAGAGTGCAAAATGAAAGTTAACGCTTCAGTCAAGCGGATCTGCCGCAACTGCAAGATCATCAAGCGCAAGGGCGTGGTCCGTGTGATCTGCGTCGAGCCGCGTCACAAGCAGCGTCAAGGTTAATTTCGAGGAATAACGAATGGCACGTATTGCAGGGGTTAACATCCCAAATCATCAGCACACTGTTATCGGCCTGACGGCGATCTACGGTGTTGGCCGTCCGCGTTCGCAGAAAATCTGCGACGCAACCGGTATCGCGACCACCAAAAAAGTCAAGGACCTGGACGATAACGAACTCGAGAAGCTGCGTGACGAAGTCGCGAAGTTTGTCGTGGAAGGCGATCTTCGCCGCGAACTGTCCATGAACATCAAGCGTCTGATGGACTTGGGCTGCTACCGCGGCATGCGTCACCGTAAGGGCCTGCCGGTCCGCGGTCAGCGTACCCGCACCAACGCGCGTACCCGTAAGGGCCCGCGTAAGGCAGCTCAATCGCTCAAGAAATAATCTAGGAACCGACTATGGCCAAGCAACAAAGCAGCGCGGCAGCAGCGCGCGTCCGCAAGAAAGTCAAGAAGAACGTTGCCGAGGGCATCGCCCACGTGCACGCGTCCTTCAACAACACGATCATTACGATCACCGATCGTCAGGGCAATGCTCTGTCGTGGGCAACTTCCGGCGGCGCCGGCTTCAAGGGTTCGCGCAAATCGACCCCGTTCGCAGCGCAGGTTGCTGCCGAAGCTGCTGGCAAGGTCGCTCAGGAATCGGGCGTGAAGAATCTGGAAGTGCGTATCAAGGGCCCAGGCCCAGGCCGTGAATCGGCTGTGCGCGCACTGAACAACCTCGGCATCAAGATCACCGAGATCCAGGACGTCACCCCAGTTCCACACAACGGTTGCCGTCCACCAAAGCGTCGCCGTATCTAAGTTGCAGGGGAGGGCGGCTTGCCGCCAGCCCATGTACTTGGTAATCGATGCTCGGGGCGCATAGCCCCGTTGTGTTTTCAAGAAAAGCCGGTGCAGTTGCCCGTAAATGGGATATACTGCCCGGCTCTTGTCGCCTGCTGATCTAGCGGTGGGTGATGCAAGCCACGTCCGGCCTGACTTTCCAGAGCTGGACTAGCGCCTGGGTGCTTCTGCACTCTGGGGCGTGATTAATTATTAAAGGAATCTAACGTGGCACGTTATATCGGACCAAAAGCAAAACTGTCGCGCCGTGAAGGCACTGACCTGTTCCTCAAGAGCGCACGTCGCTCGCTCGACTCGAAGTGCAAACTGGACATCAAGCCAGGCCAGCACGGTGTCAAGTCGGGTGCCCGCACCTCGGACTACGGCAACCAACTGCGCGAAAAGCAAAAAGTCAAGCGCATGTACGGCATCCTGGAACGCCAGTTCCGCCGCTACTTCGCAGAAGCGTCGCGTCGCAAGGGTAACACCGGCGAAACGCTGCTGAAGCTGCTGGAAGCGCGTCTGGACAACGTGACGTACCGCATGGGTTTCGGTTCGACCCGCGCTGAAGCACGTCAGCTGGTCAGCCACAAAGCCTTCACCGTCAACGGCCAGGTCGTGAACATTGCTTCGTACCAGGTCAAGACCGGCGACGTCGTCGCTGTGCGCGAAAAAGCCAAGAAGCAAGTACGTATCGCTGAAGCCCTGTCGCTGGCTGAGCAAATCGGTTTCCCAAGCTGGGTGTCGGTCGATGCCAAGAAGCTGGAAGGCACCTTCCGTTCGTTCCCAGAGCGTAACGAAATCGCTGCTGACGTCAACGAAGCGCTGATCGTCGAACTGTACTCGCGTTAATCGACCGCGTCAGAGCCGACTTTGTCGGCTCCCAGCGGTCGTCCCCGCGCAGGCGGGGATCCAAGTTTTGCATTAGAAGTCGCAAACTTGGTTCCCGCCTACGCGGGAACGACGGAGTGGTTGTGCAAGCGCAGCGATCCCGGATCGGCACTTGCAAAGAACAGCGAATTCTCTGGAATCAAAGTTTCCTCTTCACCGTCGTAACCCAATTCGTTTTACCGCCTGCTCCGGCAGGCGTTTTCCATCAAGCCATCAGCCTTATCGGTGTAACGAGCCGAGGGTATTGAAAAGGACTACGTTCATGCAAAATAGTTTGTTGAAGCCACGTATCATCGACGTCGAAGCACTGGGCGCCGGCCACGCGAAAGTCGTGATGGAGCCGTTCGAGCGTGGCTATGGCCACACCCTCGGCAACGCACTGCGTCGCGTGCTGCTGTCGTCGATGGTTGGCTACGCGCCGACCGAAGTGACGATCGCTGGTGTCGTGCATGAATACTCGTCGCTCGATGGCGTTCAGGAAGACGTCGTCGACCTGCTGCTGAACCTGAAGGGCGTGGTCTTCAAAGTCCACAACCGTGACTCGGTGAACCTGACCCTGAAAAAGGAAGGCGAAGGCGCCGTCCTGGCATCGGACATCGACCTGCCGCACGACGTCGAGCTGGTCAACCCGGATCACGTGATTGCTCACCTGACCGCCGGTGGCAAGCTGGACATGCAGATCAAGGTCGAAAAAGGCCGTGGCTATGTGCCAGGTAACGTCCGTCGTCTGTCGGAAGACACCAACAAGACCATCGGCCGCATCATCCTGGACGCTTCGTTCTCGCCAGTGCGCCGCGTGTCGTACGCTGTTGAATCGGCCCGTGTCGAACAGCGTACCGACCTGGACAAGCTGATCATCAACATCGAAACGAACGGCGTCATCACGCCAGAAGAAGCGATCCGCCAGTCGGCCCGCGTTCTGGTCGATCAGCTGAACGTGTTCGCTGCTCTGGAAGGCACCGAAGCTGCCGCGGAAGCGCCATCGCGCGCACCGCTGGTCGATCCGATCCTGCTGCGTCCAGTCGACGACCTGGAACTGACCGTCCGTTCGGCCAACTGCCTGAAAGCAGAAAACATCTACTACATCGGCGACCTGATCCAGCGTTCGGAAAACGAACTGCTCAAGACGCCAAACCTGGGCCGCAAGTCGCTCAACGAAATCAAGGAAGTCCTTGCTTCGCGTGGCTTGACCCTGGGCATGAAGCTCGAGAACTGGCCACCTGCCGGTCTGGAGAAGTAAGAATATTCACCCGAAAGTACACCCCTACTTTCGGGTGGAACAGCCAAAAAAGACTGGCAGAGCCAGATCCTTTTGGATGAAAAAGCGTAGTAAAACAACCCTAACTGAACCGGTCCGCGGACGTGCCCTGAAAACAGGGCATGAACGATCGAAGAACTGGCATTGAAAACACCCGAAAGGAATTACCATGCGTCACCGTCACGGCCTTCGTAAGCTGAATCGTACCTCGTCCCACCGTCTGGCAATGCTGCGCAACATGACTGTTTCGCTGCTGCGTCATGAAGCCATCAAGACCACCGTCCCAAAAGCCAAGGAACTGCGTCGCGTCATCGAACCGATCCTGACCCTGGGCAAGACTGACACCCTGGCAAACAAGCGCCTGGCCTTCGCTCGCCTGCGCGACCGCGAAATGGTCCTGAAGCTGTTCGCTGAGCTGGGTCCACGCTACGCAAACCGCAACGGCGGCTACCTGCGTATCCTGAAGATGGGTTTCCGCGTTGGCGACAATGCACCAATGGCTTACGTTGAACTGCTGGATCGTCCAGAAGTGACTTCGGAAGAAGAAGCACCGACCGCCGAGTAATCGACTGTCGTTGAAAAGACCAGGCTTCGGCCTGGTTTTTTTTCGCCTGTCGATCGAGCCTCTTCTGCGCACCTTTGGCAGCCGGTGTACCATGCCCGTGCCTTATTACAACTGACTCGACCTCCATGCTCCGATTCCCTGCACGGCACTGGCTTGCCGCCTGCCTGACGCTGTTCGCCTTCTTCACGCTGTTCGCCGCCGCGCCAGGCCGTGCCGCCGAGGAATTTCTCGATCCTGCCATCGCCTTCAAGTTCGAAGCGCGCATGGCCGATCCGCAGACGGCCGAAGTCACGTACACGATCGCGCCAAAGTACTACATGTACCGCGAGCGCTTTGCTTTCAAGTCGAGCAACCCGGCGGTCAAGCTTGGCGCGCCGGCCATTCCGCCGGGTACCGTGAAGTACGACCAGACGTTCGAGAAGGACGTGGAAACCTACAAGGGAACACTGACGATCCGCATCCCGGTCGAGGGCGACGGCGCGTTCACATTGACGGCCACCGGCCAGGGCTGTGCCGACGCCGGCCTGTGCTACCCGCCGCAGGATCACACCGCCAGCCTGAGCGCAGGGGAGGGCGGCGCCGCCTCACCGGTGCTGCCAATTGGCGCCGCAGCGTCGCAGGGCGGCATGTCGACACCGTTGTCGGCCACGCCAATGGCCGAGAGCGCGCCGACCGCGCCAGCCACCACCGCCACCCCGCCAGCCCAGGCAGCAGCAGCACCAGCAGCACCAGCACAATCCGACCTCTCCAACATCGCCGGCATCCTCGGCGGCGGCAGCCTGCTGGCCATCATCCCCGCATTCATTCTGCTGGGCCTGGGCCTGGCATTCACGCCATGCGTGCTGCCGATGGTGCCGATCCTGTCGTCGATCATCGTGGGCGAAGGCAAGAACGTCAGCCGTGCACGCGGCTTCCTGCTGTCGGTGACGTACTCGCTGGGCATGGCGATTGTCTACACGCTGCTGGGCGTTGGCGCAGGTCTGGCCGGCGAGGGGCTGGCCGCAGCGTTGCAGAATCCGTGGGTGCTGGGCACCTTCGCGCTGCTGATCGTGGCGATGTCGCTGTCGATGTTCGGTTTCTATCAGTTACAACTTCCAGGCGCATTGCAGACCAGTCTGAGCAATGTGTCGAACCGCCAGCAGTCGGGCAAGCTGGCCGGCGTGTTTGCAATGGGCGCCATTTCGGCGCTGATCGTCGGTCCGTGCGTGGCCGCGCCACTGGCCGGCGCTCTCGTCTACATCAGCCAGACGCGCGACGTGTTCCTGGGGGGCGCGGCGCTGTTCTCGATGGCCGTGGGCATGAGCATTCCGCTGCTGCTGGTGGGCGTGTCGGCCGGCTCGCTGCTGCCGCGCGTGGGTGCCTGGATGGAGTCGGTCAAGCGCCTGTTCGGCGTCCTGATGCTGGCGATGGCGATCTGGCTTGTTTCGCCCGTCATCCCGCCGGTCGCGCAGATGCTGCTGTGGGCCGCGCTGCTGCTGGGTTATGGCTTTTATCTGCTGCGTCACACGCGCCACTGGGCCTCGATGGCCTTTGGCGCCGCGTTCGCGTTGATGGGCGGCATGCAACTGGTGGGCGTGGCCAGCGGCGGACGCGATGCATTCGCACCCCTGGCGCACCTGAGCGGCACGCCGCAACACCACGGGCTGGTGTTCACCCGCATCAAGACGGTGGATCAGCTCGACGCCGCACTGGCCGCAAATGCCGGCAAGACCGTCATGCTCGACTTTTATGCGGACTGGTGCGTGTCTTGCAAGGAGATGGAAAAGTTCACCTTCGTCGATCCGAAGGTGCAGGCCAAGCTGGCCAATACCGCGCTGCTGCAGGTCGACGTGACCGCCAACGATGCGGCCGACAAGGCGATGCTCAAGCGCTTTGGCTTGTTTGGGCCGCCGGGCATCATCCTGTTTGACGATCAAGGCAAGGAAATCGCCGATAGCCGGGTGATCGGCTACCAGAATGCAGAGAAGTTTTCGACGTCGCTGGAACGTCTGGGCAAATAAACGCCGGCGGCGTGGGCCGCCGGCTTCAAGTGAGGCAAGCGCTTATGCGTTGGCGCGATGGTGTTGCTGATGACGTCCGCCGTTGCGCTGCTGGGCCTGCGCATCGAACGTCTTGCGCTGCTCTGGCGTGAGCACCGCGTAGAAGCTGTTCAGGGCCGTGAGGCGCGATTCCATCTGCGCAGTGCGCGCTTTCTGCATCGCGATCTGCTTTTCCATGCGCTGCGGCGCGCTCAGGCTGGCCCAGGCGGCGCGGTCGCCGCGGCCGGCGCGCTCACCGTGTTTCACGGGCGCGCGGCTGGCCACGAAGGCATCCCAGGCCGGTTTTTGCTGGGCCGTCAGATTCAGCGACGCCTGCAGCTTGGCCTGATGCTCGGCGCGCTTTTGCGCCATCTTTGCGTGACGCTCGCCCGCCTTGGCTTGCCACTCGGCCTTCTTGGCCAGGCGTTGTTCCGCCGTCAGCGTGGATGCCTGGCGGCCCTCGGCCGGGGCAGCGCTCTGGGCCTGGGCACCGACGGTGGCGCCGAACAGGCCGGCAGCGGTGAAAGCGATCACGAGGTGTTTGCGAAGGGTGTTCATGGTAGGTCCTTTGTGTGAGAGTCTGGTGAAGTGCATCCGAAACGCTCGCTGCACAGGACCCATCCTGGGTCAAAACTGTAACCATGGGATTTCCCCTGCCGTGCACTTTGTATCCATATGTTTCGCGCCTGTCGGCATATACACAGCGATACAAATACTTCTGCCGGTCTTGTCATAAATTCGGATAATTGCGGTTATGGATAATCCCTCTACGATTCTGATCGTCGACGACGACCGCGACATCCGCACGCTGCTGGCCGACTACCTCGAGTCCAACAGCTACCGGACGCTCGGCGCCGCCGACGGCACCGCGATGTGGAAGACGCTCGACGAAACGCGTCCCGACCTCATCGTGCTCGACCTGAACATGCCCGGCGACGACGGCCTGACGCTGTGCCGCAAGCTGCGCGCCAGCTCGAGCCTGCCCGTCATCATGCTCACCGCCCGCAACGAACCCCTTGACCGCATCCTGGGCCTGGAAATGGGCGCCGATGACTACCTGCCGAAACCGTTCGAGCCGCGCGAGCTGCTGGCGCGCATCCGCAGCGTGCTGCGCCGCTCGCACGCGATGCCGTCGAACACGCCGTCCGAGAACGTGCAGCAGATGCGCTTCTCGGGCTGGACGCTCGATCTGACCGCGCGCCACCTGCTCAACCCGGACGGCATCGTCATCATGCTCTCGGGCGCCGAGTTCCGCCTGCTGCGCGTGTTCCTTGAACACCCGAACCGCGTGCTCAATCGCGACCAGCTGCTCAACCTCACGCAGGGCCGCGACGCCGATCCGTTCGACCGTTCGATCGACATCCAGATCAGCCGCCTGCGCCAGAAGCTCGGCGAAGACGCGCGCATGCCGCAGATTATCAAGACCGTGCGCAACGGCGGCTACGTGCTGGCCGGCCAGGTCACCGTGGAGCCGGCGGCGTGAAAGCCTTCTTCGGGTCGATGACCGGGCGCGTGTTTCTCACGCTGCTGCTGGGCATTTTGACCTCGGCCGCGCTGACCCAACTGGCGGCCGACTACCAGCGCCTGCGCGACTTCGAAAACCAGCGCGATGCGCACGTGCTCGAACGCGCCGAGCAGCTGATCATGGCCACCGAGATCGTCCCGGCGTCGGCCCGCTCGATCTACCTCGATGTCGCCAATCGTCCGGGCCTGCAGCTGCAGGTGGGCGACATGCCGCCAGAAGCGGCGCCCCTGACGCCGTTTGCCGCGTCGCTGGCCAAGCGCCTGGGCAAGGGCTATCTGGTGGCCTCACGCGCCACGCGTCCGACTGCCTGCGGTGTCGTGCAAACGCAGCCCGTGATGTACGGCTTGCTGAGCATGAAGTGGGAGGGGGCCTGCGAGTCGATCGACGTGCGCCTGCGCGATGGCGCCGAACTGCAACTGTCGGTGTTGCCACCGCGGCTGGTCGGTGAGGATGTCGACACGAGCATCATCGTTGGCATGTTCCTGGTCAGCATCGCGGTGCTGGCCTACTTCGTGGCGCGCATGACCGCGCGCCCGTTCAAGCAGCTTGCGCAAGCCGCGCAAGACCTGGGCCAGGACATCAACCGCGCGCCGCTCGACCTGGTCGGCGCGATCGAGATCCGCCAGGCCAGCGCTGCCTTTAATGCGATGCAGGCGCGCATCCGCCAGTACATCTTCCAGCGCACGCAGATGCTCGCCGCGATCACGCATGATTTGCAAACGCCGCTCACGCGCATGCGCCTGCGGCTCGAGAAGGTGGGCGACACCGACCTGCAGGACCGTCTGATCGGCGACCTGTCGGCGATGCAGGAAATGGTGCGCGAAGGCCTGGTGCTGGCGCGCAGCATGGACACGACCGAGACGATGCAGATGCTCGATCTCGATTCGCTGCTCGAAGCCGTGTGCGCCGATGCGACCGATGCCGGCCAGACCGTGACGCTGGCCGGCAAGGCCTCGATCGCGGTGCTGGGCCGGCCGATCGACATGCGCCGCTGCCTGGTCAACCTGATCGACAACGCGGTCAAGTACGGGCGCGATGCGCGCGTCTGCGTCGACCGCACCAATGGCACCGCGCGCATCCGCATCCGCGACAGCGGGCCGGGCATTCCGCGCAGCGAGCTGGTGCGCGTGTTCGATCCGTTCTACCGCGTGGAGACATCGCGCTCGCGCGAATCGGGCGGCACGGGTCTGGGCCTGACGATCGCACGCAATATCACGGAGCAGCACGGCGGCAGCATCAGCCTGGCCAACCATCCTGAAGGTGGACTGGAAGTCACGCTGATGCTGCCCACGTATTACCCGAACAAATAGAAAAAAACCAACAAGCAAAATAAAGCCGTAACGACAGTGTGGGACAATGCGCGCGCGCAATGGCCACATCAACAAGCAACATCACCAGGCAGCATCACTGAGAGAGCCGTCGGCACTGGCGGCAAGGGACAAGCATGAACAAGAAGAATGTCGGCGTCGTCGCCGTCGTGGCGGCGCTGGTCGTCGCGGGCGGCTGGTACTTCAATCAGGGCCATGAGGCCAAGGCCCAGGCGCCAGGCGCCAAAGGGCAGGGCGGCGGCCAGCCACCGGTGACCGTCAACGTGGTCAAGCCCGAGCGGCGCGATGTTGGCGTCGAGCTGTTTGCCAACGGCACCGTCACGCCGGTGCGCACCGTGAACCTGCATCCGCAGACCGTCACCACCATCCGCAAGGTCCATATCCGCGAAGGCCAGTTCGTCAAGGAAGGCGAATTGATGTTCTCGCTCGACGACCGCGCCGACCAGGCCAATGTCGCGCGCGCCGAAGCGCAGGTGGCGCGCGACCGCGCCACGCTGGCCGACCTGGACCGCCAGTACAAGCGCAGCCAGGAACTGGTGTCGCAGAACTTCCTGGCCCAGAGCGCGCTCGACTCGCTGCTGAGCCAGGTGGAAGCCCAGCGCGCGCTGGTGCAATCGAACCAGGCCGCGATGCGCGCCACCCAGGTCAGTGCCAGCTACACCTCCATCCGCGCGCCGATGTCGGGGCGCGTGGGCGCCATCGACGTCCATCCGGGTGCGCTGGTGCAGATGACGACGTCGCTGACCACCGTCACCCAGCTCGACCCGATCAATGTCTCGTTCACGCTGCCGGAATCGACGCTCGGCGCCTTGCTCGGTGCCCAGAAGGCCGGCAATGTTGACGTGCACGTGACGAGCGGCGCCGACGCGAAACCGGTCGCCGGGCGCCTCAGCTTCATCGACAACGCTGTCGATGCGCAGGCTGGCACCATCCGCGTCAAGGGTGAGTTCTCCAACAACAACACCAGCTTGTGGCCGGGCCAGTACGTCACCGCGCGCGTGGTCGTGCAAACGCTCAAGGACGCCCTTGTGATCCCGCAGACGGCGATCATCACGTCGACCAACGGCACGTTCGTCTACGTGCTGGCCGAAGGAAACTCGGCGCGCCAGGTGCCGGTCAAGCGCGTGTATGCGTTTGGCGACCACGCCGCCGTCACGGGCCTGAGCGGCGCCGAGCAGGTGATCACCGAAGGCAAGCAGAACCTGCGGCCGGGCGGCAAGGTGCGCCTGGCACAGGCGGCCAAGCCTGCCACCGACAAGCCGGCTACCACTGCGCAACCCAAGCAGGGTGAACAGGCATGAACCTGTCCGAACTGTGTATCCGCCGTCCCGTGATGGTGGTGCTGCTGTCGATCAGCCTGGTGCTGGTGGGCATCCTGTCGTATATGAAGATCCCGGTCGCCGCGCTGCCGAGCTATAACACGCCGGTCATCAACGTCTCGGCCAACCTGCCGGGCGCGAGTCCCGAGACGATGGCCTCGTCGGTCGCGCTGCCGCTCGAGAAGCAGTTCTCGACCATTGCCGGCATCAAGCTGATCACGTCGAGCAGCACCCAGGGCGACACCAATATCACCCTTGAATTTGACACCGCGATCGATGTCGACAAGGCTGCAGTCGACGTCCAGGCCGCGCTGCTGGTGGCGCAGCGTCGGCTGCCGCTCGAGATGACGGAACTGCCGGCCTACCGCAAGGTCAACCCGGCCGATGCCCCGATCCTGTTCATGCACCTGACCTCGCCGTCGATGGACTTGTCGGAGCTGAACGATTACGCAGAGAATCTGATCTCGCCGGCGATCTCGACCGTGCAGGGCGTCTCGCAAGTCTCGATCAACGGCGGCAAGCGCTTCGCCGTGCGCGTGCGCGCCAAGTCCGACCTGATGAACGCGCGCAATATCTCGATGGACGAGCTGGCAGCAGCGCTGCGCGCGGCCAACTCGAACACGCCGCTGGGCATCCTTGATGGCCCGACCCAGGCGCTGACGATCCAGGGTGGCGGCCAGCTAATGAAGGCGGCCGACTTCGCCAACCTGATCGTCGCCACGCGCGAAGGCATGCCAGTGCGCCTGCGCGACATCGCCGACGTCCAGGACAGCTACCAGTCGGTTAAGGCCATGGGTAGCCTGAACGGCGAGCGCTCCATCTCGCTGATGGTGCAGCGCCAGCCCAACGCCAACACGGTCGAAGTGGTCGACGCCGTGCGCGCGCTGATCCCGCGCTTCGAAGGGCAATTGCCGGCCTCGATCAAGATCGAGCTCGTCAACGACCGTTCGCTGTCGATCCGCGAAGCGATCCACGACGTCAACCTGACGCTGCTGGGCACGGTGATGCTGGTGATCCTGGTGATCTTCCTGTTCCTGCACCGCGCGGCTGCCACGTTCATCCCGGCGGTGACGGTGCCGATCTCGCTGCTGGGCGCGCTCTCGCTGCTGTATTGGCTGGGCTATAGCCTCGACAATATTTCGCTGCTGGGCATCACGCTGGCCGTCGGCCTGGTGGTCGACGATGCGATCGTGGTGCTGGAAAACATCGTGCGCCACATGGAAATGGGCAAGAAGCCGATGCATGCGTCGCTGGTCGGCGCGCGCGAAATGGGCTTTACCATCATCTCGATCTCGATTTCGCTGGTGGCCGTGTTTATCCCGATCTTCTTCATGCCGGGCGTGATCGGCCTGCTGTTCCGCGAATTTGCCGTGATCGTTGGCCTGGCCGTGATGGTGTCGGCGATCGTGTCGCTGACCCTCGTGCCAATGCTGTGCTCGCGCCTGCTCAAGGATGGCGGCCACGTCGATCCGAAAGACATGTCGTGGATCGGTCGTCGTTTCGAAGCCATGTTCACCAATGTGCGCAACGGCTACGGCCGCACCCTCGACACGGCGCTGCGCCACCGTTTGATAGTGTTGATGCTGGCGCTGGGCACCTTCGTGCTGACCGCCGTGCTGTACATGACGATGCCGAAGGGCTTCTTCCCGGAAGAAGACATCGGCCAGATCCGCGTGAACGTCGAGGCGTCCGAAGACACGTCGTCGGTCGCGCTGGCCGAACTGCAGGGCAAGGTGGTCGACATCGTCCGCGCCAATCCGTACGTGCAGGATACGACCTCGTTCAGCGGTGGTGGCAATACCGGCCGCATGTTCCTGGTACTGAAACCCCGCGGCGAGCGCCCACCGATGGACCTCGTGATCGACGACCTGCGCAAGGCAACGCGCGCCGTGCCGGGCGTGCAGGTGTTCATGTCGCCCCAGCAAAACCTGCAACTGGGCGGCCGCCAGAGCAAGGCGCGCTACCAGTACACGCTGCAAAGCGTGTCGGGCGGCGAGATCGGCGGCTGGGCCGAACGGTTCCTGGAAGGCATGCGGCAGGATGCGCGCTTCCGCGACGTCAACAGCGACTCGCAGAACAAGGCGCTGCAAGCGACCGTGGACATCGACCGCGACAAGGCTGCGCTGCTGGGCCTGGAAATGGACGATATCCGCACCGTGATGTACGCGTCGTTTGGCGAGCGCCAGGTCTCGACCATTTACTCGACGGCGGCCAGCTATTACGTGATCCTGGAAGCGGCCGCCAGCGACCGCTACTACGACGAGGCGCTGTCGCGCGTGTCGGTGCGCAGCAAGTCGGGCGATCTGGTCAAGCTGTCGAGTATTGCCACGGTGCGCCGCACGGTTGGCCCGCTGCAAGTGAATCACCAGGGGCAGTTGCAGGCGATCACGCTGTCGTTCAACCTGGCACCGGGCGTACCGCTGGGCGACGCCACGGCCGCCATCGAACAGATGGGCACGGCAATGAAGTTGCCGGCCTCGGTGATTGCCACTTATGGCGGTGACGCGGCCGTGTTCCAGGACACGCAGTCGAGCCAGCTGATCCTGATCCTGACGGCCATCGGCGTCATCTACGTGCTGCTGGGCGTGCTGTACGAAAGCTATATCCACCCGCTGACCATTCTGGCCGGCCTGCCGTCGGCAGCGGTCGGTGCGCTGCTGACGTTGTGGATCTTCGACAAGGATCTGACGCTGATCGCAATGATCGGCATTCTGATGCTGATCGGTATCGTCAAGAAGAACGCCATCATGATGATCGACTTCGCGCTTGATGCGCAGCGCACCCTTGGCATGAGTCCGCAAGAGGCAATCCGCGAAGCGTGCATCCTGCGCTTCCGGCCGATCCTGATGACAACGCTGGCCGCGCTGATGGGCGCGCTGCCGATCGCACTGGGCATCGGCGCCGGCGCCGAGTTGCGCCAGCCACTGGGCCTGGCGGTGTGCGGCGGCTTGATCTTCTCGCAAGTCATCACGCTGTACATCACGCCGGTGATCTACCTGTACCTGGACCGCTTCAGCGGCACGGGACCGATGACGGACGACCAGCTCGCGAAGGCCGACGATGTTCCGGTTGCCCATCATGCTTAACCTTGGAAACATTTGGTAACAACCATCAACGCGAGCAGCGGTGCAGTCCGCTCGCTGGCGTGATGCGTTGGTACTGTAAAACGGTTAGACTGCCCCCTCTGCTGTTTTTTTAGACGTCGCTTCCAGGATACCGATCTACCTTGCGTGACCATCCCCACTCCTACGATCAGGACAGCGAAGTTTGCTCCCACTGCGGGCAGCCACTGGTACGCCCGGGGCCGCATTACGAGCGCGAGGGCTCCAAGCGCGGCGGCCTGATCGGCACGATCGTGCTGCACTTGCTGCTGCTCGCGATCTTCATCTTCAAGCCGCCCGAAAAAGAGCAAAAGACAGCGCGCCCTGCGTCCGACCGCGAAACCGACGTCTTTTTTGTCCAGCCGCTGCAGCAGCCGACCAAGGCGCAGCGCGAGCAAAAGCCCAAGCCAGCGCCAAAGCCAACGCCCCGGCAAGAAACGCCGCGTCCGAAGCAACCGGAGCGCGTGTTCGTCCAGCGCCTGCCCGACACGATCACAATTCCCGACGAAAAGCCGGTCGAACGCAGGCCGTCGCCACCCCAGCCGCCGCAGCCAAAGACCGAAGTCCCGCCCGACATGGACATGGCCGCCTACGTCAAAGCGCAGCGCGAGCGCCGCGGCGCACCGACCGGCAGCGAAGTGGAAACCCCGGAAAGCGACGCCGTGCGCGGCAACCGCAACGCGCTGGCGAACATCGCCGCGATCAACGGCCGCGGCCGCGACGACAGCAACGAGTCGGGCGGCATCTTCTCGGTGTCGAACAAAACGTTCAACACGATGGACCTGAAGTTCCGCGGCTGGAACCCGAGCTTCAAGCGGCGCTGGCTGACAGCGGTAACGGTGGAGCAGGGCAGCGCACGCGACATCGAAACGGCCGTCATCAAGAAGATGATCGAGCTGATCCGCAAGGAAAAGAACGGCGACTTCGAGTGGGATTCGCACCGTCTGGGCCGCGTGGTCAAGCTCAGTGCACGCCCAGCAGACGAAGCGCGCCTGACCGAGTTCTTGTACAAAGAAATGTTCCCTGAGTACCGCCCGCCACCGGGAGGGTGATGAATGTGGCAAAAAAAAGCCGGGGTCAGGTCTGACATTCGGACACGACCTCGACAGTCTGGCAGTCAGGACTAGCTGATACCAGGTCTTGCCGATACTGGGCAAGTCACCGTTAGATGTGGAAAAGGCTGAGTTCGTGTCCGAATGTCAGACCTGACCCCCGCTGTGACCCCCGCTGTGCCGACCCAGCTGTGCTGCCCGGACGTTGATTGGACCGACGTAAAAAAACCGTGCTTTGGCACGGTTTTTTGTTGGGTGTGCGGGTGTTTAACCTGCCTTCAATTTCCGGGCAATATCCAGCGCGAAGTACGTCAGCACCCCATCGGCGCCGGCGCGCTTAAACGCCATCATCGATTCCATCATGACCTTGTCATGGTCCAGCCAGCCGTTGAGTGCGGCTGCCTTGAGCATCGCGTACTCGCCGCTGACCTGGTAGGCAAACGTCGGCACCCTGAACTCATCTTTCACGCGGCGCACGATGTCCAGGTACGGCATGCCTGGTTTCACCATCACCATGTCGGCGCCTTCGGCCAGGTCCAGCGCCACTTCGCGCAGCGCTTCGTCGCTGTTGGCCGGGTCCATCTGGTAGGTGTTCTTGTCGGCCTTGCCGAGATTGGCCGACGAGCCGACCGCATCGCGAAACGGTCCATAGAACGCCGACGCATACTTGGCCGAATACGCCATGATGCGCGTATGAATATGGCCCTGCGCCTCGAACGCGGTGCGGATCGCGCCGATACGCCCGTCCATCATGTCCGATGGCGCGACGATGTCCACGCCGGCGTCGGCGTGGGTGAGTGCTTGCTTGACCAGCATCTCGATCGTCTTTTCATTGACGATATAACCGTTCTCGTCCGGCAGGCCGTCCTGGCCGTGGGTCGTGTACGGGTCGAGCGCGATGTCGGTGATGATGCCCAGCTCGGGGAAGTTGCGCTTGAGCTCGCGGACCACGCGCGGCACCAGCCCGTCCGGGTTCGTTGCTTCGATGCCGTCATAGGTCTTCACCGACTGGTCGACCAGCGGGAACAGCGCCAGCGCGGGAATCCCGAGCGCGACGCATTCTTCGGCCACTTTCAGCAGCAGGTCGAGCGAGACGCGGGCCACGCCCGGCATCGAGCCGACTTCCTGGCGCACGTTCTGGCCTTCCAGAACAAACACGGGATAAATCAGGTCGGATGCGGTAATCGTGTTCTCGCGCATCATGGCGCGGGAGAACGGGTCGCGGCGCATGCGGCGCGGCCGGGCCGCCGGATAGGCGGAAGTGATGATGCTCATCGAATGGCTCCTTGCAGGATCAGGCGGAGGTTTGATCGTCGTCCGCCGACGGCGCGCCAGATTCGTCGTGCTCTTCTTCTTCGTCACCCTCGTACTCGCCGGCAACGCCGTCCAGCCCGGCCAGCGCCAGGATCTTGGCATCGGCTTCTTCGATGCCGATACGCTTGAGTGCCGAGAACAGCTGCACCGTGAACGGGAAGCCCACGCCATCTTCATCGACGTAGCTTTCAAGCACGCCGCGCGCTTCGCGCAGGGCGTTGGTCGACTCGTTGCGGTTGAGCTTATCGGCCTTGGTCAGGATGCAGTGGATCGGCTTGCCGGTAGGGGCGAACCATTCGAGCATCTGGACGTCGAGGTCGGTGAACGGCCGGCGCGAATCCATGATCAGGATGAGCGCAGCGAGCTGGTCGCGGCGCTGGACATAGTCGCCCAGCAGCTTTTGCCAGTGCAGCTTGGCCGTGCCCGACACTTCGGCGTAACCGTAGCCCGGCAAGTCGACCAGCAGCGCTTCGATTTCATCGACCCGGACCGCGTCCTTGCGGTGCTGGCCCACGTGGGCGCCGCCGATCGAGAAATAATTGATGTGCTGCGTGCGACCTGGCGTCTTCGACGCGAACGCCAGACCCTTCTGGTTCGTGAGGATATTGATCGCTGTGGATTTGCCGGCGTTGGAGCGCCCGGCGAAGGCGATTTCCGGCACATTGGTGTCGGGAAGGTCGCGCAACTGATTCACGGTCGTAAAGAACCGGGCTTGCCATAATCTGGACATTGGGGAGAAGGTATAAGAGGACTACGAAATGGCGTTGGAGAAACAAAGCTATTGTACAATAAGGGGTTGATTGCTGCCTGCCAGCCCTATGGCCCAAGCAATCAAGGGCGCTGCACTGAACCTTCAATTATTGACTTTTTCAAGGTGCTAGTATGAACCGCTTGTCGTCCCCCCTGCTCAAAACACTGTTGGTCACACTAACTGTTTTCGGGGGACTCCCGGCGGCAACAGCAGCGGCGCCCGCTGCAGCGCCTGCCGTCAAGGCCGATCCGGCCCGGGGCGGCGCGCTGTACGATGCGGGCGACCCCGCGCGCGGCCTGCCGGCGTGCGTTTCATGCCACGGTGCGGCGGGCAATTCGTCCATCGTTGCCAACCCCAAGCTGTCGGGCCAGTTCGCCAGCTACACACACAAGCAACTGGTCGATTTCACGACCCCGAACCGCCAGCAGCCGATCATGACGACCTACGCCAAGATGCTCACCGACGCCGAGAAGAAAGACATCGCGGCGTGGCTGGCGGCGCAGGTGCACAAACCGGGCGCAGCAAAGAACAAGGACACCGTTGAACTGGGCCGCAAGATCTATCGCGGCGGCATCGCCGAGCGGGGCGTGGCGGCCTGTGCCAGCTGTCATGGCGCCAACGCCAGCGGCATCCCCGTCCAATATCCACGCCTTGCAGGCCAGCACCAGGATTACACGACTGCCCAGCTCGAAGCATTCAAGAGCGGCACCCGCGCCAACAGCCCGCAAATGACCACGCTCTCGCAGCGCATGTCGACGGCTGAAATGCGCGCGGTGGCCGACTATATCGCCGGCTTGCGCTAAGAGACTCCACGATCTCGCATAAGCAATATTGAACGCAGGAAGGGCGGCAGCAACGGGCTGACCCCCTTCCTGCAAGCGGCTACCCGCCGCGCAGGAAGAAAGTTGTAAAGCATGAGCACCACCGGAATCACACTGAACACCCGCCGCCGTGGTCTGGCCGAGGCGGTCGAACTGATCTCATCGATGCGGTTTGCGATCAGTCTTCTCACCATCATCTCCATCTCGTCGATCATTGGCACCGTCCTTAAGCAGGCCGAGCCGATGTCGAATTACGTCAACCAGTTCGGTCCGTTCTGGTTCGAGATTTTCAACAAGTTCGGCCTGTACAGCGTGTATTCCAGCTGGTGGTTCCTGGTGATCCTGGTAGTGCTGGTCATGTCCACCGGGCTGTGCCTGATTCGCAACGCGCCGAAAATGATGCGCGACATGCGCAGCTGGCGCGAAAACGTGCGCTTCGATTCGCTGCGCAACTTCCACCACAAGCTCGAATGGCAGGCGCCGCTGCCCCAAAACGCGCTGGCCGAGCAGAGCGCACTGCGCCTGCGCCACGCCGGCTACGCCACCAAGATTGTCGAGAAGGATGGCGGCACGCTGGTCACGGCCAAGAAGGGCGCGGGCAATAAATTCGGCTACATCTTCGCGCACTCGTCGATCATCGTGATCCTGGTGGGCAGCATGCTCGACTCGGATCTGCCGGTGCGCATCCAGCAGTGGCTGTTCAACAAGACGCCATTCACCGGCAGCGGCGTGATCGCCGACATTCCGGCCCAGCACCGCCTGGGCACGGGCAACCCGACCTTCCGTGGCAATACCGCTATTGCCGAAGGGCAGGCCAGCCGCACGGCGATCCTGAACCAGCCGACGGGCGTCCTGGTGCAGGAGCTGCCGTTCTCGCTGCAGCTCAAGAAATTCCATATCGAGTTCTATTCGACCGGCATGCCGAAACTGTTTGCCAGCGACGTGGTCGTGCGCGACCTGGAAAACGGCCACACGTTCGAATCGACCATCAAGGTCAATCATCCGCTGATCTACAAGGGCATCGCCGTCTACCAGTCGAGCTTTGACGATGGCGGCAGCAAACTGCGGCTGACGGGGTACCCGATGAACGGCGCCGCCAGCGCCAGTTTCCCGATCGAAGGCGAAGTCAACAGCGCCACCGAGCTGAAAATCGGCGGCGAGACCTATGCGGTCGAGTGGTCGGGTTTCCGTCCGTTCAACGTCGAAAACATCAGCCAGGGCAATGACGTGCGCGCGGTGAGCAAGGGCAAAACGTTCAACGAACAGTTCGCAGCCACGCTGGGCAAGGCCTCGGGCGCGGCTGCCAATCCGGACGCCACGAAAGACCTCAAGAACGTCGGCCCCAGCGTGCAATACAAGCTGCGCGACGCCAGCGGCCAGGCACGCGAATTCATGAACTACATGCAGCCGATGACGCTCGATGGCGCGCAAGTCTATCTGGCGGGCGTACGCGCGAACCCGTCGGAAAGCTTCAGCTTCCTGCGTATTCCGGTGGACGAGCGCTACGGCGTGGGCGACTGGATGCGCCTGCGCGCGGCGCTGGCCGATCCCGAAGCACGCGCCGTGGCGGCGCGCCGCTATGCCGCGCGGGCGCTGGGCGGCAACCAGGGCAGCGCCCTGGCTGGCCAGTTGCAAGAGTCGGCTGCGCGCACTCTCGGGATTTTTGCCGGCGGCGACGGCCGTGGTGGCTTCGTTGGCGTGGCCCAGTTCCTGGAAAAGATTCCGCAGGCCGAGCAGGAAAAAGCAGCCGGTATCTTCATGAAGATGCTCAACGGCACGCTGTGGGAGCTGTGGCAAGTGGCGCGCGAAAAGCACGGCGACGCCGCGGCCGCGCCCACGGACGCCAATGGCCGCTTCCTGCAACTGGCCACCAATGCGTTGTCGGACAGTTATCTGTACGGCGCGCCGGTGTATCTGCAGCTCGACGATTTCACCGAAGTGAAGGCCTCGGTGCTGCAATTGACGCGCTCGCCGGGCAAGAACGTGGTCTACTTCGGCTGTGTCCTGCTCGTGCTGGGCGTGTTCGCGATGTTCTACATTCGCGAGCGGCGCGTCTGGATCTGGGTGCGCGACGTGCCGGGTAACCCGGAGGCTGGCGCCGAGGCGCTGATGGCCATGAGCACGCAACGCAAGACGCTCGATTTCGAGCGCGAGTACGAAGACTTGACTGTAAAGCTGCCACAACCGGCGTAAGCTGCGCGGGCCTGGAGAAAACGATGGAACTGTCACAACCCAAAACTGGCGCCCCGGCGCGCCCGACCGACCAATATCAGGAGGCGCCGGGCTATTTCCGTCGTCTGGGCCCGCTTGACTGGCTGTACGCGCTTGCCCTGTGCGCCGCGGCGCTGTTCGCGCTGAACCGGTACGGCCACTTCATGGACATCTATGAAGAGGTGATCCTGGTGTGCACGGCGCCCGTGTTTGCCGTGCTGGGCTGGTACTGGAAACCGATGCGCTGGCTGCTGCCGCTGGTGGCCGTGCTGTCGCTGGGCGCGATCGCGCTGTACGACGGCAACCTGGCCGCTGCCGAGCAAAAATTCTTCCTGAAATACATGCTGTCGAGCCAGTCGGCGATCCTGTGGATGAGCGCGCTGTTCGTGTTCTCGACCGTGTTCTACTGGGTTGGCCTGTTAAGCCGCGGCAAGTTTGGCGGCGGCGTGGGCGCGGCGTTGTGCTGGGCCGCAGTCGTGATCGGCGCGGTCGGCATGATGGTGCGCTGGTACGAGTCGTATCTGATCGGCCCGGACGTCGGCCATATCCCGGTGTCGAACCTGTACGAAGTGTTCATCCTGTTCGCCCTCATCACCGCGCTGTTCCACCTGTATTACGAAGAACACTACGCCACGCGCCAGCTGGGCCCGTTCGTAATGCTGATCATTGGCGCCGCCGTCGGCTTCCTGCTGTGGTACACGGTCTCGCGCGACGCTGCCCAGATCCAGCCGCTCGTGCCGGCGCTGCAGAGCTGGTGGATGAAAATCCACGTGCCGGCCAACTTCATCGGCTACGGCACCTTTGCACTGGCCGCGATGGTCGCGTCGGCCTACCTGCTCAAGTCGCACGGCATGCTGGTCGACCGCCTGCCTTCGCTCGAGGTGCTCGACGACGTGATGTACAAGTCGATCTCGGTCGGTTTCGCGTTCTTCACCGTCGCCACCATTCTCGGCGCGCTGTGGGCCGCTGAAGCATGGGGCGGCTACTGGTCGTGGGATCCGAAAGAAACGTGGGCGCTGATCGTGTGGCTCAATTACGCGGCGTGGCTGCACATGCGCCTGATGACGGGCCTGCGCGGCCGTGTCGCGGCCTGGTGGGCAGTGGTCGGCTTGCTGGTGACCACATTCGCGTTCCTGGGCGTGAACATGTTCCTGTCGGGCCTGCACTCATACGGTGAGCTGTAAAGACGGGCGGGCGCTGACCCGATAGTGTTGGCCGCCTAACGCAAGCTTAAGGGAACTTCGTGTAATGTGAAGCTTCCCAAGCTCGCGAGGCCAGCCATGCTCTTCAAACGCAATCCCAACGGACTCGATCTTCCGTACCCTTCCGAAATCACGCCGCAAGAGATTTATACCGGCCGGCGTGAATTCATCACCCGCATGGCCGCCACGGCCGCTGTCGGCAGCGGCGTCTGGGAGATGGCCAACCGCGAAGCCTTTGCCCAGACTGCGGGCCAGAAGCTCGCGGCGCGCGCCAATGTGGCGCTGTCGACCGACGAAAAGCAGACCCCGTTCAAGGACGCTGCCGGCTACAACAATTTCTATGAATTTGGCCTCGACAAGGGCGATCCGGCCGAGAACGCGCACACGCTGCGTACCCGGCCCTGGACCGTGCGCATCGAGGGCGAGGTCAAGAAGCCCCTCACGCTCGACATCGACAGCCTGCTGAAACTCGCGCCGCTCGAGGAGCGCGTGTACCGTCTGCGCTGCGTCGAAGGCTGGTCGATGGTGATTCCATGGGTCGGCTATTCGCTGTCGAACCTGCTCAAGCAGGTGGAACCGACCGGCAACGCCAAGTTCGTTGAATTCACGACGCTGGCCGACGCCAAGCAGATGCCGGGCCTGCGCAGTGGCGTGCTGGACTGGCCGTATGTCGAGGGCTTGCGCATCGACGAAGCCATGCACCCGCTGACGATGCTCACGATGGGCATGTATGGCCAGGTGCTGCCGAACCAGAACGGCGCGCCGGTGCGCCTCGTCGTGCCATGGAAGTACGGTTTCAAGTCGGCCAAGTCGCTGGTGCGCATTCGCCTGCTCTCGCGCCAGCCGAAGACCGCCTGGAACGACATGGCGCCGCGCGAATACGGCTTCTTCTCGAACGTGAATCCGAACGTGGACCACCCGCGCTGGTCGCAGGCCAGCGAGCGCCGCATCGGTGAATCGGGCCTGTTTGCACCGAAACGCAAAACCCTGATGTTCAATGGCTACGACCAGGTGTCGTCGCTGTATACCGGCCTGGATCTGAAGCGTTATTTCTGATGGCGGGGTTGAACAGCAAACAGGTCGGGTGGGTCAAGGCGCTGGTGTTCGTATTGGCGTTGATCCCCTTCGCGCGCCTGGTGTGGGGCACTGCCAGCGGCAGTTTTTCGGATCCGCTGGCGGCGATTACCAAGGGCAGCGGCGAATGGGCGCTGTACTTCCTGTGCATCACGCTGGCAGTGACGCCGCTGCGGCGCCTGACGGGCTGGAACTGGCTCGTCAAGCTGCGCCGCATGATTGGCCTGTTCATGTTTTTCTATGCACTCGTGCACTTCACGGCATTCCTGTGGTTTGACCATTTCTTCGACGTGCCGGCGATGCTGGCCGACGTCATCAAGCGGCCATTCATCCTGGTGGGCTTCATCGCCTTCGTGCTGCTCATTCCACTGGCCGCTACGTCGACCAACGCGATGATCAAGCGCCTGGGCGGCAAGCGCTGGCAATGGCTGCACCGCCTGATTTACGTGATCGCGCCGCTGTCGATCCTGCACTTCTGGTGGATGAAAGAGGGCAAGAACGATTTCGCCAGACCGATCATCTTCGGCTCGATCATTGCGCTGCTGCTTGCATGGCGCGTGTGGTGGAATGTCAGGGGCAAGTCGCAGCCAGTACGCCCATAAAAAAAGCCCGCATCGCGCGGGCTTTGTTTTATTTGATGAGCGTCTCGAGCGCGAAGGTCTCGCTTGGCGTTTCGCGGCGGCGCACCAGGTGGATGACGTCGCCATCGACGATCACTTCGGCTGCGCGGCCACGCGTGTTGTAGTTCGACGCCATCGTCATGCCGTAGGCGCCGGCCGTCATCATGGCCAGCAGGTCGCCCGGTTCCAGTGCCAGCTCGCGCTCGCGCGCCAGCCAGTCACCCGATTCGCAGATCGGTCCCACGACATCCCACATCAGTGCTTCGCTCTCGCGCTGCGTCACTGTCTGCAGGCCCATCCAGGCACCGTACAGCGTCGGGCGCATCATGTCGTTCATGGCGGCGTCGACGATGCAGAAGTTCTTCTCGGCGCCAGGTTTGAGGTATTCCACGCGCGTGAGCAGCACGCCGGCCTCGGCGACGATCGAGCGGCCCGGCTCGAAGATCACCTTGAGCGGCTGGCCGTTGTACTTTGCTGCGCGCCAGGCGTCGATGCGCGCGAACAGGCGCGCCAGGTAGTCGCCCACCGGCACTGGCGGCGCGTCGCCGGCCACGCCGTAGTCGACGCCGATGCCGCCGCCGATGTCCAGGTGGTGCAGGTGGATGCCTTCGGCGTGCAGCGTGTCGATCAGGTCGATCAGCTTGTCGAGCGCCTCGAGCAGCGGGGCGTCGTCCAGCAACTGTGAGCCGATATGGCAGTCGATGCCGACCACGTCCAGGTGTGGCAGCGCAGCGGCTGCACGGTAGGTGTCGAGCGCTTCGTCGAAGGCAACGCCGAATTTATTGGCCTTCAGGCCAGTGGCGATGTACGGGTGGGTCTTGGCGTCCACGTTCGGGTTCACGCGCAGCGAGACCGGTGCGCGCATGCCGAGTTTGCCGGCCACGGCGTTCAGGCGGTGCAGCTCGGGGATCGATTCCACGTTGAAGCACAGGATGCCTTTTTCCAGTGCCAGCGTCATCTCGGCCTCGGTCTTGCCCACGCCCGAGAAAATGGTCTTGCCCGGGTCGCCACCGGCGGCGATCACGCGCAGCAGTTCGCCGCCCGAGACGATGTCGAAGCCCGCGCCCTGGCGCGCCAGCAGGTCGAGCACGGCGAGGTTCGAGTTGGCCTTCATCGCATAGCAGACCAGCGCGTCGCGGCCGGCGCAGGCATCCTGGTAGGCGTTGAAGTTCTCGAGCAGCGTGGCCTTGGAATAGACATAGGTCGGCGTGCCGAATTCGTCGGCGATGGCGGACAGGGAAGCGCCTTCGGCGTGCAGCACGCCGTCCTGGTACAAGAAATGGGGCATAAGGTGGGAACTAAGGTGGAAGCGGACGGTTAGCGGTACGGCGCCGGGGTGGACGCATTGTTCGACGGGACGGGCTGGGCTGGCTGGTCGACGACGACCGGCGCGGGCCTGGCGGGTGGGTTGGGCATGTACAGCGGGCCGGTCTGGCCGCAGCCGGCGAGGGCTCCGGCGAGCAGCGCAGCGCCGAAAGGAAGCGCGAGGGAGGACTTCACGATTAGAATCAAGGTTTGATTAGCAGATTTGGAGTGTAGCATGACCGAAACCGAATTTTTGGACCTGGCCGACCTGACCCTGAAACGGATCGAAACGGCCTTCGATCGCCTGAACGACGAGGACATCGTCGACGTCGAGTGCAAGCGCAGCGGCAATGTGCTCGAAATCGAGTTCATCGACAACGGCACCAAGATCATCATCAACAGCCAAGCCCCGCTGCAAGAGATGTGGCTGGCGGCGCGCTCGGGTGGCTACCACTACAAGCGCGTGGGTGACGAGTGGCGCAACACGCGCGACGACAGCGAGTTCTTTGCGGCGCTCGGGCGCTATGCGAGCGAGCAGGGCGGAGCGCCGGTCAACCTGGTGTAACGCGATCTCGCACTAAAAACAAAGGCGGCCATTGGCCGCCTTTGTTATTTGGTCCGGTAGGGTGGACGGGTATCCCGTCCACGCGTTCAAAGAACAATGCCGCACCACGAAGCCAGCCTCGTTTGAACGCGTGGACGGCGTAGCCGTCCACCCTACCTTTCAATAACCAATAGCCGCCATTGGCGGTTTACAAGCTGCTGATCAGAACAACTCGTTGCGCACCGCGTCGCGTTCCTGCTGTTGCTGCGCCGGCGGCGGCTGGCCCACGTCGAGCGCTTCGACGCCGCTGCCCGGTGGCGTCTCGGCGTAGTAATACTCGGACCCGTACTGCACCAGGCCCGCCGGCACCTCGCGTTCGACCATCGGCTGATCCTTCAGCGCCTTTTGCATGTAGCCGATCCAGATCGGCAGGGCCAGGCCGCCACCGGTCTCGCGCGCGCCCAGGTTGCGCGGCTTGTCGTAGCCCATCCAGGCAATGCCCACCAGCTTTGGCTGGTAGCCGGCGAACCAGGCGTCGATCGAGTCGTTGGTGGTACCGGTCTTGCCGGCCAGGTCGGTGCGCTTCAGGGCCATCGCCTTGACCGCGGTGCCGTGGCGAACCACGTCCTTGAGCATGCTGTCCATCAGGAAGGCATTGCGCGCATCGATCACGCGGTTCGCTTCGTCGCCCGCGCGCGCCGGCCGCGCTTCGGACAGCACCTTGCCGTCGCTGTCGGTGACCTTCGAGATCAGGTACGGGCTGACGCGGTAGCCGCCGTTGGCGAACACCGCGTAGGCGCCCGCCATCTGCAGCGGATTGGTCGCACCCGCGCCCAGGGCCAGCGTCAGGTAGGCTGGATTGCGCTCCGGATCGAAGCCGAAGCGGGCCGCGTATTCCTGGCCGTAGCGCGCGCCGATCTTGTTCAGGATGCGGATCGAGATCATGTTCTTCGACTGCTGCAGGCCGCGGCGCATCGTCATCGGACCATCGTACTTGCTGTCGTAGTTCTTCGGTTCCCACGCCTGGCCGCCGGTCTGGCCGGCATCGAAACTGATCGGCGCATCGTTGATGATGGTGGCCGGCGACAGGCCACGCTCGAGCGAAGCCGAATAGATGAACGGCTTGAACGACGAACCGGGCTGGCGCCAGGCTTGCGTCACGTGGTTGAACTTGTTGCGGTTGAAGTCGAAGCCGCCCACCAGCGCGCGGATCGCGCCGTCTTCGGTATTGGCCGCCACGAAGGCCGATTCCACTTCGGGCATCTGCGTGATCAGCCACTTCGATTCGTCGTCCTGCATCACGCGGATCACGGCGCCGCGGCGCACGCGCCGGTTTGGCGCCGCCTTGTCGGACAGCCAGGCTTTGGCGAACGCCAGGCCCGGGCCCGACAGCGTGATCGTCTCGCCCGACGCGATCGCTGCCTGGACCTGCGTGCTCGACGCCTGCAGCACGACGGCGGCGATGATGTTGTCGCTGTCCGGATGCTCGGCCAGCTCGGCTTCGATCGCTTCGTCGGCCGCCGCTTTACCCGATGGCAGGTCGATGAACGATTCCGGGCCACGATAGGCGCGGCGGCGTTCGTAGTCCATCACGCCACGGCGCAACGCCAGGTAGGCCGCATCCTGGTCAGCCTTGGTGATGGTCGTAAACACGTTCAGACCGCGCGTGTAGGTGTCTTCCTTGAACTGTTCGTATACCAGCTGACGTGCCATTTCGGCCACGTACTCGGCGTGCACGCCGAAGGCGGCGCTGTCGGTCTTGATCTTGAGCGGCTCGACCTTGGCCTGGGCGAACTGGGCGTCGCTGATATAGCCCAGCTGGTGCATGCGCACCAGGATGTATTGCTGGCGCGTCTTGGCGCGGGTCGGATTGACCACGGGGTTGTAGGCCGACGGCGCTTTCGGCAGACCGGCCAGCATGGCTGCTTCTGCCACGGTGATGTCGCGCAGGTCCTTGCCGAAATAGATCTGGGCCGCCGACTGGAAGCCGAAGGCGCGCTGGCCCAGGTAGATCTGGTTCATGTACAGCTCGAGAATCTGGTCCTTGGACAGGTTCTTCTCGATCTTCCAGGCCAGCATCGCTTCATACGCCTTGCGCTTGAAGGTCTGTTCCGACGACAGGAAGAAGTTGCGCGCCACCTGCTGGGTGATGGTCGAGGCGCCCTGGCGCGCGCCGCCGGTGGCGTTGCGCACGGCCGCGCGCAGGATGCCCAGGTAATCGATGCCGCTGTGTTCATAGAAGCGGTCGTCTTCGATCGACAGCACGGCCTTTTTCATAACATCGGGGATGTCCTTGAAGTGGACCAGCGTGCGGCGCTCTTCGCCGAATTCGCCGATCAGGACGTTATCGGCCGTGAAGATCCGCAGTGGCATCTTGGGCCGGTAATCGGTGATCGTGTCCAGCGCCGGCAGGTTCGGGTACGCCATGGCCAGGGCGAACACGAGCACGAGTACGCCAATCGCACCCAGACCGAACAGGCTGGCGAATGCAATGAGGATCAGGCGCTTTGGGCTGAACTTCGAGGAGGAAGAAGGTGCTGCCTGTTTCTCTTTCATGCTGACTTTCGCTTTGTTGATCCGCCTCATTATAAGACAGCAGTTTGGCACCCGATACTGGCCCGAGCTTAATCGAACTACAGAGCAATATTTAGCTGGCAACGAATCGACAAAGTGTGGTGCGCATGCCCCGCATTCTGATGTTCCCAAGTAGAAATATCTTGTCCGGCATCATCCTTTATTGCTACGATCCGAGACGGTGCTTTCACGTAAGTATCGGATTTTTATAAGAAAATAACAGGTGTTTGGTTAACGACAACGACCCTTGCAAGGGCGTCTACAGCCAGATTCTGCCCCAATCGGTGTCAAGGAGTGTTTTGGTGATCAATCTGGGTTCCTTGTTTGGAAAGTCGAGTCCGCCAATGATCGGGCTCGATATCAGCACGTCCGGCGTTCGCCTGGTCGAGCTGGCCGACGCCGGCAAGGGACTCGTGCGTCTCGAGCGCTATGCGACCGAATCGCTGCCGCGCGGCGCCGTGGTCGATGGCAATATCGAAAACATGGACCAGGTGGCCGACGCCGTGCGCCGGGTCTGGAAAAAGAGCGGCACGCGCGCCAAGCACGTCGCGCTCGGCATGCCGCCAGCGGCCGTGATCACCAAGAAAATCATCCTGCCGGCCGGTTTGTCGGAAGACCAGCTTGAAGTGCAGGTCGAGTCCGAAGCCAGCCAGTACATCCCGTTCGCGCTCGATGAAGTCAGCCTCGACTTCGACGTGATCGGCCCGGCGCTCAACTCGGCGGACGACATGGAAGTGATGCTGGCCGCCGCCCGCCGCGAAAAAGTCGAAGACCGCATCGCCATCGCCGAAGGTGCCGGCCTGCTGGCGACCGTGATGGACATCGAATCGTACGCCGCGCGCAGTGCGCTGGAAAACGCCGCCGGCCTGATGCGCGACCAGATCGTCGCGCTGTTCCAGATCGGCGCCCAGGCCACCCACGTGTCGGTGCTGTTCAATGGCGAAGCGGTCTACGAGCGCGAGCAGCCGTTCGGCGGCAATACGCTCACGCAGGACATCGTGCGCGCCTATGGCATGGCCTTCGAGGAAGCCGAAACGCGCAAGAAGGCGGGCGACCTGCCGGAAAACTACCGCGCCGACCTGCTCGCCCCGTTCCTGGAAAACGCAGCGCTGGAAGTCACGCGCGCGATCCAGTTCTTCTATACGTCGACGCCGTACACGCGCATCGACCGCATCTACCTGGCCGGCGGCTGCGCGCTGCTGCCGGGCATCATGGACATCGTGGCCGGCCGCACCCGCATCGCCACCAGTCTGGCCTCGCCCTTTGACAATATGGCGTTCGGCCCAGGCGTGCGTGAACACCAGCTGCGCCAGGAAGCGCCGGCCTACCTGGTCGCCTGTGGCCTGGCGCTGCGGAGGTTCGGCTGATGATCCGCATTAACCTGCTGCCTCACCGCGAGGCAAAACGCAAGCAGAAGCAATCGGCGTTCGTGGCGCTGATGGCGCTTGGCGGCCTGGTCGGCGCTGGCATCGTGCTGCTGGTGGGTGGCTACAACGCCAGCCAGATTTCGGTCCAGAACGAGCGCAACGAGGTGCTCAAGCAGGCCAGCGCCGAACTGGACAAGAAAATCGGCGAGATCACGACGCTGAAGGAAGAAATCGCCGCCCTGCAGGCACGCCAGCAGGCGGTCGAAGACTTGCAGGGCGACCGCAACCAGCCGGTCTACCTGCTCGACGAACTGGTGCGCCAGGCGCCCGACGGCGTGCACCTCAAGACCGTCAAGCAGGATGGCCAGCGCGTGATCCTGACCGGCGCCGCCCAGTCGCAGGAGCGCGTCGCCGAACTGTTGCGCAATCTGTCGAGCCAGTCGGCGTGGCTGGAAAAGCCCGACCTGACCGAAGTGCGCGCCGCCACCATGACGCAAAGCAAGAGCGCGCGCAAGGTGGTGGAATTCACGCTGGCCGTGTCGATCAAGCGCGCCCGCAACAGCGATGCGCAGGAAGACGGCGCCGCAGCCAAACCTGGCGCGTCGGGGAAATCATGAACATCGATATCAAGGCGCAGTTTGCCCAGCTCGCGGCGCAATTCGAGGACCTTCAAGGTCGCCAGCCGGGCCAGTGGCCGCTGGCGCCGCGCCTGTTGTGCGCGGCCGGCGTGGTGGCGCTGGTGGTCGGCCTGGGTTACTACTTCTACTGGAGCGACCAGTTCGCCGAGCAGGAAACCCTCGCGCAGGAAGAAGTGCGGCTGCGCAGCGAGTACGAAACCAAGATGGCGCAGGCGATCAACCTCGAAGCGCTCAAGGCGCAGAAGGCCCAGGTCGACCAGTACGTGGTGCGCCTGGAGAAGCAGTTGCCGAGCAAGTCGGAAATGGCTGCGCTGCTGTCGGACATCAACCAGGCGGGCGTGGGCCGCGGCCTGCAGTTCGAGCTGTTCAAGCCGGGCCAGGAAGTGGTGCGCGACTACTACGCCGAGCTGCCGATCAGTATCAAGGTGAGCGGGCAATACCACGACATGGGCGCGTTCGCCGCCGACATGGCCAATCTGCCGCGCATCGTTACGCTCAACAACCTGTCGCTGGTGAGCGTCAAGGAAGGCAATCTCGAGATGGAGGCGATCGCCAAGACCTTCCGCTATCTCGACCAGGAAGAACTGATCGCCCAGCGCGCCGCACGCGCGGCCGAGAAGAAGGCCGCCAAAGGCAAGGGTAAAGGCAAGTGATGATACGAGCTCACGTGATTGCGCTGCTCGCCATGGCAGCCTTGCTGGCCGCTTGCGGCGATGGGGGCGTCGGCGAAACGCGCGCCTGGATGAAAGAGGTCGAGGGCCGCACCGTCTCGAAGGTCAAGCCGCTGCCGGAACCGAAGACGTTCCAGCCGCACGCCTACCTGCCGGGCGCAGCGCTCGACCCGTTCGACCAGACCAAGCTGCTGGGCGAACTGGCGCGCATGGCGCAGTCCAGCCCCAACGCCAACCAGCCTGACCTGAACCGCCCGAAAGAGCCGCTCGAGAACTTCCCGCTCGACACAATGCGGATGGTCGGCACGATGAAAAAAGGTGGCGTGAGCTACGCGCTGGTGCAGATCGACCGGGCGCTGTACCGCGTCCGGCCCGGCCAGCGGCTGGGACAGAATTATGGCCGCGTCACCCGCGTGAGTGACGAGGCAATCGAAATCAGGGAATCGGTGCAGGACGCCACCGGCGATTGGGTGGAACGACTAGCCAACATCGAGCTGCAGCACAACCAGGAGAGCAGTAAATGACCCCCAACGTCCAGATTCGCTTCGCCATGCCGGCCTGGCTGGCGCGCGCTGCCACCGCACTCGTGCTGTTGACGTGCGCCGGCGCCGCCCTGGCCCAGGGCAATGCGATCGAATCGATCACGGCCAACCAACAAGGCAGCAACGTGGTCATCAACGTGACCATGCGCGATGCGCCAAGCCGCGCGCCGATCGGTTTTGCCATCACCAACCCGGCGCGCATCGCGCTCGACTTCGGCGCCACCGCGAACGCCACCGGCAAGAACATGCAGGAGCTGAACCTGGGCGACGTGCGCAGCCTGAACCTGGTGCAGGCCGGCGAGCGCACCCGCATGGTCGTCAACCTGGCGCGCGCGCTGAACTACGCAACGGCCATCGACGGCAAATCGATCATCGTGACCGTCGAAGGCACGGGCGGCGTGGCACGCGCGGTCAACGCCAGCGGCCTGCCGGTCGCGGCGCCCGCCCCACCGGTTGCTGCGGCGCTGGCCGCGCGGCCGCAACTGCGCGACCTCGATTTCAAGCGCGGCGCCAATGGCGCTGGCCGGGTTGTGGTCGACCTGCCGAACAACCAGGTCGCCGTCGACGTGCGCCAGACCGGCACCGGCGTGACGGTCGACTTCATCGGCGCGCGCCTGCCCGAATCGCTGCGCCGCCGCCTGGACGTGACCGACTTCGGCACGCCCGTCACCCGCGTGGCCACCAGCGCCCAGGGCGACAACGTGCGCATGACGATCGAGGCGCAGGGCGCCTGGGAGCAGTCGGTATTCCAGAGCGACTCGCAACTGGTGGTCGAAGTGCGTCCGGTCGTGGAAGACCCGAACCGCAACAGCCCCGGCTCGAGCAACAACCCGCAGGGCTACCGCGGCGAAAAACTCTCGTTCGATTTCCAGAACGTCGAAGTGCGCGCCGCACTGCAGGCCGTGGCCGACATCTCGGGCCTGAACATCATCGCCAGCGACTCGGTGGCGGGCTTTCTGACGCTGCGTCTGAAGGACGTGCCATGGGACCAGGCGCTGGACGTGATCCTGACCGCCAAGGGCCTGGACATGCGCAAGAACGGCACCGTGCTGTGGATCGCGCCGAAGGAAGAACTGCTGACCAAGGAAAAGCTCGAACTCGAGCAGCGCGCCCAGATCGCCGAACTCGAGCCGCTGCGCTCCGAGATCTTCCAGCTCAATTACCAGAAAGCCGAATCGTTCCGCAACGTGTTCGGCCTGGACCAGGGCGGCGTCGGCGCCGGTGCTGGCGCTGCCGGCGATGCGGGCCGCAACCGCGTGCTGTCCCGGCGCGGCAGCGCGATCATCGATCCGCGCACCAACCAGCTGTTCGTGACCGACATCGCGTCGAAGATCGAAGACATCCGCAAGCTGATCCAGAAAACCGACGTCGCCTCGAAGCAGGTCCTGATCGAAGCGCGTCTGGTGGAAGCCAATGACGGCTTCTCGCGCAACCTCGGCGCCAAGCTGGGCTTTGCCGACATGCGCACGATGCGCGGCGGCGATTCGGGCTGGCAGGTCAATGGCAACGAGCGCATCGCCATCGGCGGCAACCTGGTCGGCGTGGGCCAGACCACGGGCCAGGTGGCCAACAGCGCCGACAGCTTCAACAACACGACGATGGTCAACCTGCCGGCGGCCGGCATCGGCGGCATTCCCGCCTCGTCGCTGGCGTTCTCGCTGTTCTCGTCGGCGGCCAACCGTTTTTTGAATTTGGAACTGTCGGCGCTGGAAGCGGACGGCAAAGGCAAGATCATCTCGAGCCCGCGCGTGGTCACCGAAGACAAGCAGGTCGCGCTGATCGAGCAGGGCGTCGAACTGCCTTACGAAAACAGCACCAGCAGCGGCGCCACCGCGATCGAATTCAAGAAGGCCAATCTGCGCCTGGAAGTCACGCCGCAGATCACGCCGGACGGCAACGTGGTGCTCGAAGTGGACGTGAGCAAGGATTCGAAGGGCGAAGACACCCGCGCGGGCTTTGCCATCAATACCCAGCACGTCAAGACCAAGGTGATGGTCGAAAACGGCGGCACCGTGGTACTGGGCGGGATTTACCAGCAGACCGAGCGTACCAACGAGAGCAAGGTGCCGTTCCTGGGCGACGTGCCGCTGCTGGGTTACCTGTTCAAGACCACTGCACGTGAAAGCAGCAAGACCGAACTGCTGGTCTTCATCACCCCGAAGATCGTGAACGACAACGTGGCGGGCGCACGCTGATTCTTGTTTCATCAACGACCGATAACAACAACGAACCGATATGAAAAACCAGACAATCTCCTACAGCAGCCTGGCGCTGCTCCTGGCTGCCACCCTCAGTGCATGCGGCGGCGGCGGCGGCAGCCCGGGCACCACCGGGGGTACCGGCACCGGCACGACGCCGGGAACGCCAGCCACGCCGGCCACGCCCACCGTCGGCGTGAGCTTCGCGAATGGCAATTCGCTGAGCGGCGCGACGCCGCTGACGGTGCGCGCCCTGGTGCTTGACGCGAACAAGAAGCCATTGCCGAATGCGCTGGTCACGTTCACCACCGATGCGGCGCTGGGTGCATTCACCCCGAGCGCCGGCACCGCACTGACCGATGCCACCGGCACCGCCAGCATCACCCTGCGCGCGGCCAGCCTGGCTGCCAGCGGCGCCGGCAAGGTCAGCGCCACCACGAGCGTGGCCGGTGCCGCCATCACGGGCGAGGCGAATTATTCGATCGTCGCGACCTCGCTGACCTTCAGCGCGCTGACACTGGCACCGGCCAGCATCGAGGCCTATGGTTCCAGCGTGGTGTCGGTCGACCTGCTGGCCAATGGTGCCAAGTACACGGCGCAACAGGTTACGGTCAATTTCAGCTCGGCTTGCGTCACCGCCGGCAAGGCGACCCTGGCCGCTACCGCAACGACCAATAACGGTACCGTCCAGGCGGTCTACCGCGATCAGGGTTGCGGCAACAACGACGTGATCACCGCCACTGCCGACGGCGTCGCCACGGCTGCCACCGGCTCGCTGACAATCGCCACGCCAAGCGCGTCGTCGGTGCAATTCGTCGAAGCGATTCCAACCGATAAATCGATCGTGATTCGCGGCCAGGGCGGCATCAACCGCACCGAGACGGCAACACTGCGCTTCCGCGTGTTCGACGTGTTCAACCGGCCGCTGGCTGGCAAGCAGGTCAACTTCAGCGTCGTGCCAAACGGCGCCGTCAAGTTGAACAAGGTCACCGACAGCACCGACCAGAACGGCGAAGTCATCACCACCGTCAATTCGCTCGACACGCCGACCACGTTCCGTGTGCAGGCCGTATTGCCGGGCACCGCAACGGCCGGCCGGGCGGACATCTCGACCGCCTCGGACTCCATCGTCGTGACCACCGGCCTGCCGGTGCAGCGCGCGTTCTCGCTGGGCGTCTCGCAGGGCAACGTGGACGGCTGGTCATACAACAGCGGCACCGCCACCCCGGCCGCCGTCGTCACGGTGCTGCTGGCCGACGGCTTCGGCAACCCAGTAGCAGACGGCACGCCAGTCGTGTTCCAGACCAATCTGGGCGCCGTTGGCTCGTCGAGCACCGGCGGCTGCACCACTGTCAACGGTGGTTGCTCGGTACCGTTCCGTACCCAGAATCCCCGCGTGGCAACGCCAGGCACCCCGGCCACGCCATGCAATACCGGCACCGGCTCCAGTCCGGACACCACCCGTACCGGGGTAGCCACGATCTGCGCCAGCACGACCGACGGCACCAACACCCAGTTCGCCAAGACCACGATCACGTTCAGTGATGAAACCCTGGCGCGCGCCTATGTGAATGGCAGCACGACACCATCGACCGGCGACCTGGGCAACACGAGTGCCAATGACCCGTTCGTGTTCCTGCTCCAGCTGACCGACCTGAACGGCAATCCGCTGCCGGCCGATTCGACCGTGGGGATCACGGGCCTGGCCAATGCCGCACTGGTGGAAATCAGCCCGGCCAAGGTCCCGAGCATTTTCGCTGAACCAGGCACCGGGCCACAGGGCTCGCTGCACCGGGTCACGCTCAATGCCACCAGTGCCAAGCCATGCACGGCCGGAAGCCGGGCCACGTTCAACGTGACCGCCACCACCCCGCGCGGCGACGTCAGCTCGCTGCCGTTCACGCTGAACTTCACCTGCCCGTAAAATTGGCGGAATGAGAGGCGGCCAGTCTATACTGGCCGTCTTTTTCATCTCAACGGGTCTGGTTGTGCCACATCCCAAGAACAACAATATCTTCCTTGTTGGCCTGATGGGGGCAGGGAAGACCACGATCGGTCGATTGCTTGCTCGCAAGCTCAATCGCCGCTTCGTCGACGCCGATCACGAGATCGAAGCGCGCACCGGTGCGACCATCCCGTGGATCTTCGAGATCGAGGGCGAAGCCTGCTTTCGCCGGCGCGAAGCCGATGTGATCCGCGATCTCTCGGCCCAGCAGGGGCTGGTGCTGGCCACCGGCGGGGGCGCCGTGCTCGACCCGAAGAGCCGCGCGCTGCTGGCCGAACGTGGCACTGTGATCTACCTGCGCGCGTCGATCGGCAGCATCCTGCAGCGCACCGCGCACGACAAGAACCGCCCGCTGCTGCAGACCGCCGACCCGCGCGGCAAACTCGAGCAGCTCTGGACCGAACGCGATCCGCTGTACCGCGAGATCGCCGACCTCGTCATCGACACCGGCAGGCCTAACGTACAATCGATGGTTCAAACCATATTGGACCAGCTGGCCGCGCAGGAACACGCCCGCGCGCGCAAGCATGCAAGGACAGCAATGAACGAACAGGCACACATTACCCTCAACGTCGAACTTGGCGAACGCAGCTACCCGATCGAGATCGGCGCCGGCTTGCTGGACGACGCCGCGCTGCTGGCGCGCCACATCGGCGGCCACAAGGTGGCCATCGTCACCAACACCACGGTTGCCCCGCTGTACCTCGACAAGGTCGCGGGCCACCTGCGCGCGGCGGGCCGCGACGTGCTCGAAATCGTTCTGCCCGACGGCGAAGAACACAAAAACTGGCAGTCGCTGAACCTCGTCTACGACGCGCTGCTACAACACAAATGCGACCGCAAGACCACGCTGGTGGCGCTGGGCGGCGGCGTGATCGGCGACCTGACCGGCTTTGCCGCGTCGAGCTATATGCGCGGCGTGCCGTTCGTGCAGATTCCGACCACGCTCCTGGCGCAGGTCGACTCGTCAGTGGGCGGCAAGACCGGCATCAACCACCCGCTGGGCAAGAACATGATCGGCGCGTTCTACCAGCCGCGGGCCGTGATTGCCGATACCGCCACGCTGGCAACGCTGCCGGCGCGCGAGCTGTCGGCCGGCCTGGCCGAAGTGATCAAGCATGGCGCGATCCTCGACGCCGATTTCTTCGACTGGATCGAAGCGAACATCGAGCCGCTGATCGCGCGCGACCGTCACGCCATCGGCTACGCGATCGCCCGTTCGTGCGAAATCAAATCCGACGTCGTGCGCAAGGACGAGCGCGAAGGCGGTCTGCGCGCGGTGCTCAACTTCGGCCATACTTTCGGCCACGCGATCGAAAATGGCCTCGGCTACGGCGCCTGGCTGCACGGCGAAGCCGTCGGCTGCGGCATGGTGATGGCCGCCGACATGTCGGCGCGCCTGGGCCTGATCGAGCCGGCCGCCGTAGAGCGGGTGCGCGCGCTGGTGCGCGCCGCCGGCCTGCCGGCCGTTGCCCCGGATCTCGGTGAGGCGCGCTGGATCGAGCTGATGGAAGTCGACAAGAAGAACGAGGGCGGCGAAATCCGCTTCATTTTGCTCAAGCCGCTGGGCAGCCCGTCGATCACGACCGCGCCGCTGGACGTGCTGCGCTCGACGCTTGCGGCCTGCAGCGCATGAGTAGCCTGATGCGCGACTTCGACGCCGGCCTCGCCCCATATGCGGCGCATTCGGCCCAGTCGCGCGGGCGCACGCATGCCGAGCCGGGGCCCGGTTCGCGCAGCGAGTACCAGCGTGACCGTGACCGCATCATCCATTCGACCGCGTTCCGGCGCCTTGAATACAAGACGCAGGTCTTCATCAACCACGAAGGCGACCTGTTTCGTACGCGCCTGACGCACAGCATCGAAGTGGCCCAGATCGGCCGCACGCTGGCGCGCAGCCTGCGCCTGAACGAAGACCTGGTCGAAGCGACGGCGCTGGCGCACGATCTTGGCCATACGCCGTTCGGCCACGTGGGCCAGGACGTGCTCAACGAATGCATGAAGGACTTCGGCGGGTTCGAGCACAACCTGCAAAGCCTGCGCGTGGTCGACCACCTCGAAGAACACTACGGCGCCTTCGATGGCCTGAACCTGACGTTCGAGACGCGCGAAGGCATCCTCAAGCACTGCTCGCTGAACAACGCGCGCCAGCTGGGCGACCTGGGCCAGCGCTTCATCGAGCGCAGCCAGCCCAGCCTCGAAGCGCAGCTGACCAACCTGGCCGACGAGATCGCGTACAACAACCACGACATCGACGACGGCCTGCGTTCGGGCCTGATCACGATGGCGCAGATGGAAGAAGTCGAGCTGTTCGCGCGCCTGCATCGCGAGGTCGAGGCGCGCTATCCGGGCTTGCCGGGCCGGCGCGCGCTGTATGAGACGATCCGCCTGATGATCACCGCGATGACGGCCGACCTGGTCGAAACATCAGCGCGCCTGATCGCCGAGGCGGCGCCAGCGACCATCGACGACGTGCGCGCTGCGCCGCCGCTGATCCGCTTTTCGGATGCGATGCGCGCCGAGACCGTGGCGCTGAAACGCTTCTTGTACGCGAACCTGTACCGCCACTTCCAGGTCAACCGCATGCGCGTGAAAGCCAGCCGCATCGTGCGCGAACTGTTCGAAGCGTTTCTTGCGGATCCGGTGCTGCTGCCGGGCGACTACCAGGTGCAGGGCGACCCGCACAAGCAGGCGCGCAAGATCGCCGATTACATCGCGGGCATGACCGATCGTTATGCGATCCGCGAGCACCGGCGCATTTTCTCGCTCGATCACTTCTAGGGCTCTCGCCTGTCGCTGCATCAGGCGAGAGCCCGTTGCAAAAGCCGCAGTCGTTTATCGACATGGCCTTCTGCGTCTTCCAGATGGCGCATCGTTTTTGTCATCTGATGCGCCAGACGATCAAAGTCACGTTCGATGATATGTCGGACTATATCGAGCGTGTCAGTGCTGGCCACGCGCCGGATATCCTTGCCCAGCAAATAGACGCCCGCCAGATCCGGATCGTACTCGCCTGCGTCGATGACGCCATCTTCATCGTAGACCCGATCGACGTTGCCGGCTGCGGCATAGCTGTTCATCAGATGGATGAGATCGTGCGCATCCTTTGGATCGACTCTCCCGCGATCCGACCATGCGACCAACTTCAGTATGGCGAGACCGGGAAGAGACACGACCTTGCCGTCAAAGTCAGGCGCAAATGTCACCAGTTCAGCCGCTGCAAGGACATCATCGTAACCGGCGATGTTCATGATGATCTTCATGTCCGGCGGCCAGGCGATTGCATTCGTCCCTTCAGAGATGCCGCCGAATGGCACCAGATCCAGCTGGTACGCCAGATTGCTATCTGGCGCCTGGTAATAAAGCCGCTGTTGCGCTTTGTCGGTTGCGTTAAATGCCCCGCGCGCTATCAGCCTTGTTCGCAAGGCAGCGAATTGATCCCAGTTCTTGACGGCGACAGCGAAGTCCACATCGTACGTTGCACGCCTGCTGGCGAGTCCATGCACATGCGTGAGCAGGACGTCTCGTGCGGTTGCCCCGACGAGCAGGTAGTCGATTCCTTCTGCCTGTGTTTCTTCGGCTACTGCGCGAAGAATGTCCACTGTGACGGGGTCAACCGGAAGGTCCGGCTTGATCGAACGCGGTATCAATGAATTTCTCCTTGATCATCCGGGCTGTTTCTTGTGTGCGTGGATCGAGGATTGCGAGCAGTTCAGAGTAGATCAGCAAGGGGGGAGCAAGTTCCGGAACACTGGCAGCATCCCAATGCCAGAATTTTTCCAGTATCTTGAGCTCGCCAGCCTCGTCAGGCCTGATACGATGCTGCTTGACCAGCATCTTGATCACCTTGTCCATGTCATCAGGCCCGACATACAAGGTTTGAGTCCCTGGCTTAAGGTAGCCAGTCATTTTTGCCGCTGCGACCTCCGCGCTCCACGCATGGTCGAATTCAGTCAGATCGACATTCTTCCACCATGATGATTCTGGCGCGCTGAAGCGGCGCCCATGGAGTTTGTTGCGCAAGGTAGTTGGATAATTGATTGCCCACTCGTCAATCAGGCGCCCGGCTTCCAATAGTCTCCTGCGGCTTCCGGCCTCTTTTTTACTGATGAGATAGCCGCGATGTTCGAGGTCCTCAAGCACGTTGTACGCCGTTCCGAGTGAAACACCTGCATGACGGGCAATGTCTTTGTACGGGGAATCGAGATCATCCCGGTTTGCCAACAGCGTGAACACCACACGCAATGCGGCTGGATTCGTCAGCCCTTTCGGGGTGCGCGAGCTAGACGGTTTGTGTTCACCCTTTTCGCCAGTGATGAAGACGAACAGGCCAGCGGCCTGCAAATAAGCGTTGCCACTGGTGTCGATGAACTGGAGTCCTGTCGCCCTGCAATAATGGGCGAGCTCTCTCGTGATGTGGGCAGTAATCAAGAGACCTGGTGTTCTGCCGGTTACCAGTTGCTGACGAATCTTGTCGACCTGCGCCTTGCGGTCCAGTGAAAACTTGCACTCGGCAAGGTAATGAATCGAGTTGCCGTCATATGAAAGGATAACTCTGGCGTCGCCAGAGTTTCTTCTGGAGGATTCAGGCTGCGAGTCGATCAACTTGCCATCGATACCTGCTTTTGTTCTCAGCGCGACAAGCGCATCGAGGATCAAACGCTCCTCAGTTCCCGCAAAATCTGGAGAAAACGCATGGTTATTCATTCATTTTTCCTCGTTTTCACGGCCCGTGAACGATTCTATTTTATGAATATTACTCTCAATTTTCAATATATTTTGTTTTTCACGGAGCGTGAAAACTCATGAAAATTGAAATTCATGCCCAGTATCTGGTTTCGTTAGCTGAACAGGTTCGGCGTCGCCAGATCCAGCAACAACTTCTTGACCGGCGCCGGCAACGGCGCATCGGCAATCGCATCGAGCTTCCACCACACGTGCCCAGCGCCATGCTCACCACGCGTGGCCAGCGTCACGGCGAACGGCGCGATGTGCAGCTTGTAGTGCGTGAACCCGTGCATCAACGGCGTGAGCGCGCGCACTTCGTCAATCGTGCCGAACGCGCTGCTGGCCGCGGCGATGTCCGCCGTGCAGACGGGATCGGCGTCGCCGTCCATCGCCACATGACCGCCCACTTCCGGCAGCGACAAGAGGCCGCCCCAGATGCCCGTTTGCGGACGCTGTTCCAGCAGCACCTCGCCGCGGTCGATCAGCACCAGCATCGCGGTGCGTTTTTCGGGCGTCGTCTTCTTCGGTTTGCGCACCGGCAGTTCAGCCGTGCGGCCGGTGGCGAAGGCCACGCAGCGGACCTGCAGCGGGCAGCGGCCGCAGTCGGGGCGCGAGCGCGTGCACAGCGTGGCGCCCAGGTCCATCAGGCCCTGTGTATACGATTCGATGCCGCCATCTTCCGGCAGCAGCGCTTCGGCGCGGCGCCACAGCGCATCCTCGACCGGCTTGATGCCGGGGTAGGCGTCGATCCCGAACACGCGCGCGAAGACGCGCTTGACGTTGCCGTCCATGATCGCGGCGCGCACGCCGCCCGAGAAGGCGGCGATGGCGGCGGCAGTCGAGCGGCCGATGCCGGGCAGGTCGGCCAGCAGCGCCGGGTCGCTCGGGAACACGCCGTCGTAATCCGCCACGACGCGCTTGGCGCAGGCGTGCAGGTTGCGCGCGCGGGTGTAGTAACCCAGGCCGCTCCAGTGGGCCATCACGTCCTCCGCCGGGGCTTCGGCCAAGGCGTGCACGGTCGGGAAACGTTCCAGGAAGCGGGCGTAGTAGCCCAGCACCGCGGCGACCTGCGTCTGCTGCAGCATGATTTCGGAGAGCCACACGCGATACGCGTCGGTGGTGTTTTGCCATGGCAGGGTGTGGCGGCCATGGCTGCGCTGCCAGTCGATCACGGCCCGGGAAAAGGTCGGATCGGCCAGCTGGTCAAACTCGGTCAGTCGCTTCATGCAGTCGTGTAGTGGGCTTCGGCGCTGGTGGCCGTCGCGGAGTTAGGTAGGTTGTCGGACAAGGTTGCGCTCACGCCGGCGGCCAGTGAACCAAGGCGCGTGCGCGTGACGTCGAGTTCGGCCTGGCCGCTCTCGAAGACACCGATTTTCTGTTCCAGGCTGTCGCTGGCTTCGTGGATGCGTTTCACGGTCGCCTGGCGCTGGCGCAGGTTGTCGCGGTGCTGGCGGATCTGCGCTTCGAGCGGTGCGTTGGCCACTTTCAGCCATGCTTCGATATCGGCGTTGGCAGCGCGATACACGCGGCGCACGCGCGAGGCGATCGAATCGAAGAAGCGCTCAAGCAGCGTGGCGCGGCTGTTCATCCACAAGGTGGCGGTGCCGAACTGGCGCGAAAAGAGTTCTTCGATGGCGTCGATCTCGTCGCGGTGGCGCGCCAGCGACAGGGTCGGCGGCAGGCCCAGGCTCATGCCATGCTCGGCGGCGAACTTGCGGTGCATCGCGTCCATCATCGACGTGATTTCCGTGAGCTTGGCGTCGGCGTCGGCCAGGCCGGCGCGGGCGCCGTCGAAGTAGTTGCGTACCGGCGCGCGCATGCCGGTGGCAAAGCGCACCGCGCTCATCGCCACGCGCACGGTCTCGGTCCGGTCCTGCAGCACGTCCATGCCCAGCAGCGTGTACAGCTCGGTCGACAGGCGCGTGAACACGGCGCGCGTGCCCTGCAGCTTGAACAGGCCGGCGTCGAATTCCTTCTTCTCGGCCTCGACCCGGCGCACCATGTGCGCGATCACGCCCTGGTTCTTGCCGCGCAGGCTGCGCAGTTCCTGCAATTGCTCGACCAGCTCGCGCAGGCGCGTGGCCACCAGCATCTGCTGGCTGGCCACCAGCGCATCGAGGTCGGCGTGCAGCTGGCGCTCGACGATCGCGCGCCGCGCCGGAATCAATTCGTGGAACAGCGCCGCTTCGAGCGCGCCCAGGCGGCTGCGCTCGAACAGGGCCATGTCGCCGCCGATGCGCCCGACCAGCGCCTTGTGCGCCGATACCGGATACACCTGGCTGGCCGCCAGACCCAGTTGGCGCGCCACGTCGTGCTGCTGGCGCGCGATGTCGGCGTCGACGGCCTCTGGTGACTTGAGCTCGTCCCACATGGCGTCGATCTTGTTGAGCACGGCCAGGCGCCCCGGCCCGGCGCCGATATGCGTGCGCCAGACTTCGATGTCGCTCTTGGTCACACCCGTCTCGGCGGCCAGCACGAACAGCACCGCGTGGGCGTTCGGGATCAGGTTCAGCGTCAGCTCGGGCTCGGTGCCGATGGCGTTCAGGCCCGGCGTATCGAGAATCACCAAACCCTGCTTGAGCAGTGGGTGCGGCAGGTTGATGATTGCGTGGCGCCAGCGCGGGATTTCGATCGTGCCGTCCGGGTCGAGGCTGGCGGCCAGGTCAGGGTCGTCAGCATCGTACAGGCCGTAGCGCTGCGCTTCGACGGTCGAGACGCGCCGCGTCTGGCTGACCTGGCGCAGCGTCTCGTGCATGGCCGCCGGCGAGTCGAGATCGAGCGGGAACACGGTCCAGGCGGCGGGATCGTCGCGGTAGTCGCCGGTGGACAGGTGGCCGGCGCGCGTGTCGATCGGCAGCAGGCGCAGGCAGGGCGGCAGGCTCGCATCCCACAGCAGTTCGGTCGGGCACATGGTGGTGCGGCCGGCGCTGGACGGCAGGATGCGCTGGCCGTAGTCGGCGAAGAACAGTGCGTTGATCAGCTCGGTTTTACCGCGCGAGAACTCGGCCACGAAGGCCACCGACAGGCGGTCGTCACGCAGGCGCCCCAGCGCGCGCGCCAGCAGCTGCTCGCCGGCCGCATCGATCAGCCCGGCGTCGCGCAGTGCGCTGCCGTAACCGGTGAGGGAGGCGGCGACCCGGGCGCGCCAGGCGCCGTACTGTTGTAAATCCTGCATCGTGTTTGCTCGTAGGGATGACTAGCGCTGGCACTGGGCGCAGTAGAACGTCGAACGTTGCCCCTGCTTGATCTGGCGTACCGGCAGCGCGCATTGGCGGCAGGGCACGCCTGCACGATCATAGACGAAATATGTCTGCTGGAAATATCCAGACTGGCCATTTACAGCAATAAAGTCACGCAGCGTGCTGCCGCCCTGGACGATCGCTTCGGCCAGGATGACGCGGATCGCTTCGGCCAGCCGGTCGTAGCGCACGCGGCTGATGCGCGAAGCCGCCGTCTTCGGGTTGATGCCGGCCCGGAACAGGCTTTCGCACGCGTAGATATTGCCCACGCCAACGACGATGTCGCCGGCCAGCAGCACCTGCTTGATCGGGGCGCTGCGGCGGCGCGTTTCGCGAAACAGCAGGGCGCCGTCGAAGCCATCGGCCAGCGGCTCCACGCCCAGGCCGCGCAGCAGCACGTGCTCGGCCAGCGGGCCGTCTTCGTTGGCATGCCACAGCACGGCGCCAAAGCGGCGCGGGTCGTTCAGGCGCAGCACTTGCCGGCCCTCGGGGCCGTCCACGACCAGATCGAAGTGGTCGTGCGTACGCGGCTCGATGCCCGGGGGCAGCACGCGCAGATGGCCCGACATGCCAAGGTGGATGATCAATGTGCCGTGCTCAAAATTGATCAAAAGATATTTGCCGCGCCGCCCGATATCCAGGATGCGGCGACCTTCCAGCAACGCGGACAGGCCGGGCGGGAAGGGCCAGCGCAATCCTTCGCGACGGCAAATGACGTGCTCGACGATGCGGCCTTCGAGATGTGGCGCGACGCCGCGCCGGGTAACTTCGACTTCTGGGAGTTCAGGCATGCCTAAGGGGATTCGTGTAGAGTCAGTTGACGGCGCAGCGCATGCGCGGCAGGTCTGCGCATGAGCGTAGAATCAAACTCACTTTGGACTTCTGGACTTGCTTTGAAAAACGCTTTCGCCATTGTAACCCTCTCCGGTCTGTTGACGGCATGTGCTGCCGCCCCGCAACAGCAATCCGTCGCCGCCGATGTCCAGGCCGCGTCCACCCCCGCCGCCGAGCCCTTGCTCGATGACGAAGCACAGGCCGCCAAGCAAAAAGCCGAGGAAGAAGCCCGCCTGCCGAAAGTCGAAATGACTCCGGTCATGCTCGACCAGTTACTTAAGGCCGAATTTGCGTTTCGCAATGGCGACTGGCAAGGTCCATACCTCACGGTGCTGAGCCTGGCCCAGCAGACGCGCGATCCACGCTTGGCCCGGCGCGCTGCCGAGATGGCAGTCGCTGCCAAGCAGGCCGACGACACGCTCGCCGCGGTGCGCCTGTGGTACCGGCTCGATCCCGAATCCGACGAAGCGACCCAGTATTTCGTCGGCATGGTGGTCACGTCCGAAAAGATCGCCGAGCTCGAGCCCGTGTTCGAGGAGCGCCTGCGCGAAGCGCCGGCGGCCCGGCGCGGCATCCTGATGTTCCAGGTCCAGCAGTTGCTGGGCCGGGCCAAGGACAAGGACGCTGCGCTGGCCATGCTCGAGCGCCTGATCGAGCCCTACGACAAGATGATGGAAGCGCGCATCGTGCGCGCCCAGATCGCGCTGGTGCGCGGCGACAAGGCGCTGGCGCGCACTTACGCGCAGTCGGCGCTGGCCGCCAAGCCCGACGCCGAGATCGCCCTGTTGATGCTGGCGCAGGTCACCGACGACGAGGCGCAGGTGGTGGCCATGATGGAGAAATTCCTCAAGACCTATCCGAAGGCGAACGATGTGCGCGCCGCCTATGCCCGCGTGCTGGTCAACCGCAAGGATTATCCGGCCGCGCGGCGCGAGTTCGAGTCGCTGCTCAAGGTGCAGCCGGACAATGCGGCGACGCTGTATGCGCTGGGCATCCTGGCCACGCAGACGGACGATGCGCCCGGCGCCGAAGCCTATTTCACGCGTTTCGTGGACGTGCTCGGCCGCAATCCGAACGACGAACGCGATCCGTCGCGCGCGCTCCTGATCCTGTCGCAGCTGGCCGAAGAACGGGGCGACCTGGCTGGCGCGCTGCTGTGGCTGAACAAGGTGCCTGAGAACACCGACGAGCAAACCCGTTTCAGTGCGCAATTGCGCCGCGCCCATTTGACGGGCAAGGGCGGCGACCTGGCTGCTGCGCGTGCGCTGCTGGCCGAGGTCAAGCCAACCGACCCGGCGCGCCAGGCCCAGTTGATGGCGGCCGATGCGCAACTGCTGCGTCAGGCGAATCAGCTGCCGGAGGCGTATGCCGTGATGGAAGCGGCGGCGCAGCGCTTCCCGAAAAATCCGGATCTGCTGTATGACTTCGCGCTGCTGGCCGAAAAAATGGGCAAGGTCGATGTGATGGAGGCGCAGTTGCGCGAAGTGATGGCGCAGGCGCCCGACAATCACCATGCCTACAATGCGCTCGGCTATTCGTTGGCTGAACGCAATGTGCGCCTGCAGGAAGCCTACGGGCTCATCGCAAAGGCGCTCGAGATGGCGCCGGACGATCCCTTCATCATGGACAGCATGGGCTGGATTCACTACCGCATGGGCAACTTGAACGAAGCCGAAAAGTTCCTGCGCCGCGCGTATGGCGTGCGCAAGGATGCCGAGATCGGCATTCACCTGGGTGAAGTGCTGTGGCAAAAGGGCGATAAGTCGGCTGCCCAGGCACTCTGGCGCGATGCCCGCGCCAAGGACCCGCAGAACGAGGCTCTGCGCGAGACGCTGACCCGCCTTGGCCTGTCCTTGTGAAATAATCCACCCTTGTTCAATTGTTTTGCTGCCCCATGATGCTGCTTACCCGACGCCTTGCCATCCTCGCCCTTGCCGCCACGGTTTTGACCGGTTGCGCGACAAGCACCGCCAACCTGTCCACCGCCACGGTTGGCGCGTATCGCGAAACCATTGACCTGGCAGGGCGCCTGTCGGTGAATTACCAAAAGGATGGCCGGCCCGAATCGATCAGTGGCAGTTTCAACTGGGAGCAGCGTCCGGGCACGATCGACGTCACCCTGATGTCGCCGCTGGGCCAGACGGTCGCTGCGATCAATGTCACGCCAGGCTCGGCCACGCTCACGCAGGCCGGCCAGGCGCCGCGCACGGCGGCCGACATCGATAGCCTGACCCAGCAGACGCTCGGCTGGCCGCTGCCCGTGTCGGGCTTGCGCGACTGGCTGCAGGGCTATGCGGTCGATGCACAGGGGCAGCGTTTCCGTGCTTCGCCGGCCATCAACAGCGTGACGACGGAGGATGGCTGGCGCCTGCGCTTTGTCGACTGGCAGGCGGCTGTTGGTGGTGATGCAGCGGCCGGTGCTGCTGCGGCGGCGCCAGTGCCGCGCCTGATCCAGGCCGAGCGCGCCGCGTCGGGCGATATCCAGGATCTGGCGATCCGCATCGTCGTCAATCCGGCGGCCTGATTCCATGCGTTCCCTGCACGATTGCCCGGCCCCGGCCAAGCTCAACCTTTTTTTGCACGTCATCGGCCGGCGCGCCGATGGCTACCACCTGCTGCAAAGCGTATTTCAGCTGATCGACCGCGCCGACCGTCTGCACTTCGACCTGCGTGACGATGAACGCATCGTGCGCACGACCGATGTGCTTGGCGTGCCGCACGACCAGGACCTGATCGTGCGCGCGCTGCGCTTGCTGCAGGCAGAATTTGCGCGCCGTCATGGGCGCCTGCCGCCCGGCATCGATGTGGCGGTCGAGAAGATCCTGCCGATGGGGGGCGGGCTGGGGGGTGGTTCGTCCGATGCTGCCACGGCGCTGATGGCCGCAAACCACCTGTGGCAGGCAGGCCTCACGCGCGACGAATTGATGGCGCTGGGCTTGCCGCTGGGCGCCGATATCCCATTCTTCCTGTTTGGCGAGACGGCGTTTGCGGAAGGAGTGGGGGAGGCCCTGCAGGCCGTGGAAGGCCCCGATTGCTGGTATGTCGTGCTCGAGCCCGGCGTTGCGGTGCCAACACCTGCGATTTTTTCTGCGGCAGATTTGACAAGAGACGCAAAGCCGGTCAGAATAGCGGACTTTTCCAGCCACACCAATTCAGGCAGCATGGTGGGGTTTGGTAAAAATGATTTGCAGAACGTGGCGATGCGCCTGTTCCCGCCGGTAGCTGAAGCGGTTGAATGGTTGAGCAGCTACGGTGATGCCAGGATGACTGGCTCAGGGGCATGCGTGTTTTGCGCAGTCTCCAGCGAAGACGCTGCCAACCAGGTGTTGGCGCAAGTGCCGAAGAAGTATGCGGCATGGAAAGCGAAGTCGCTGAAGACACACCCACTGAAAAAATCGCTCTTGCAAATCAGTGAGTTGTAGAATAAAATTTTGCCTGTCGCGACGCTGAGCAGCACAGAAGATGTGCAGCACAATGTGAAGCGGCAAGCACTACAGGTCGTGTAGGGGAATCGCCAAGTTGGTTAAGGCACCGGATTTTGATTCCGGCATTCCAAGGTTCGAATCCTTGTTCCCCTGCCAAAGTTTTCTTGTTCTGTCGATGCCGATGCATCCAGCAAGAGAATCGCGATGCGGTGCCAAGCGCCACATCAGCAAGTTAATCAGCCGGTATAGCCGGCTGATTGTTTTTCTACTGTATTAACGCTTCTTACCTTTTGGGACTCCCATGGCTTACGAAAACCTGATGGTTTTTACCGGCAATGCCAATCCGGCGCTAGCAGAAGGGGTCGCAAAAAGCCTCGGTATTCCACTCGGCAAGGCTGTCGTCTCGAAGTTTTCTGACGGCGAAGTCATGGTCGAAATCAATGAGAACGTGCGCGGCAAGGATGTCTTCGTCCTGCAATCGACCTGCGCACCGACCAACGACAGCCTGATGGAAATCATCCTGATGGTCGACGCTCTCAAGCGCGCCTCGGCTGGCCGTATCACTGCAGCGATTCCTTACTTCGGTTATGCCCGTCAAGATCGTCGCCCGCGTTCGGCGCGCGTTGCGATCTCGGCCAAGGTCGTGGCGAACATGCTGGAAAAAGCCGGCGTCGAGCGCGTCCTGATCATGGACCTGCACGCTGACCAGATCCAGGGTTTCTTCGATATCCCGGTCGACAATATCTACGCGTCGCCAATCCTGCTGAGCGATCTGCAGAAGCGCAACTACGACGACCTGCTGGTCGTCTCGCCGGACGTCGGCGGCGTGGTGCGCGCCCGCGCCCTGGCCAAGCGCCTGGGTTGCGACCTGGCGATCATCGACAAGCGTCGCCCGAAGGCGAACGTGTCCGAAGTGATGAACATCATCGGTGAAGTCGAAGGCCGCAACTGCGTGATCATGGATGACATGGTCGACACCGCAGGCACGCTGTGCAAGGCTGCTGAAGTGCTCAAGGAGCGCGGCGCCAAGAAGGTGGTTGCTTACTGTACGCACCCGGTGCTGTCCGGCCCGGCGATCGAACGCATCGCGAACTCGCCGCTGGATGAACTGGTCGTCACCGACACCATCCCGCTCAGCGCCGCCGGCGCCGCTTGCGGCAAGATCCGCCAGCTGACCTGCGCACCGCTGCTGGCCGAGACCTTCAAGCGGATCGTCAAGGGCGACTCGGTGATTTCGCTGTTCGTCGACTAAGTTCATATCGACGTCGTTTTTCACGGCGCGCCTGGCTAAACAGCCGGCGCGCCGTTGGTGTAAATAACACTTGGGTCCCCGCCTGCGCGGGGACGACATGTACGGTGAGGCCGTACATGTCGATTTCCGTATCTTTTGAGCGCGTAACAATGCGCTCTTTCTTGACTGCCCCTGGTCGCGGGGGTGGTCGCCACTTGGCTACCGGGCTGTTGATCGTTTTCTTCGGCATTCGGGCCTGTTTTATTTTTGGAGTATCACATGAAAGTAGTCGCATTCAACCGCACTCTGCAGGGGACCGGAGCGAGCCGCCGCCTGCGTAAAGCTGGTCAAACGCCAGGCATCATCTACGGTGGCGCAGGTACGCCTGAGCTGATCGCCCTGGACGGCAACGCCCTGTGGCACGCGCTGAAAAAAGAAGCGTTCCACGGTTCGGTTCTGGACCTGGAAATCGACGGCAAGACCCAGCAAGTTCTGCTGCGTGACTTCCAGATGCACGCGTTCAAGCAACTGGTCCTGCACGCTGACTTCCAGCGCGTCGATTCGTCGAAGCCAGTGCACACCAAGGTCGCTTTCCACTTCGTCAACGCCGAGAACTCGCCAGCCGTCAAGCTGAACAGCGCTGTCATCTCGCACGTGCTGAACGAGCTGGAAGTGTCGTGCCTGCCAGGCCAACTGCCAGAGTTCATCGAAGTCGACCTGGCAAACCTGGAAGCCGGTAACTCGATCCACACCGACGACCTGGTCCTGCCAGAAGGCGTCACCGCACTGACCCATGGCCAGAACCTGACCATCGTCACCGCAACCATCCCACGCGGCGCAGTCACCGCTGAAGAGACCCCAGCTGCCGAGTAATCACAGCTGACGCGTCGCTCCGGCGACGCATCGCACAGAAACCCGCCGCGGCTTGCCCGGCGGGTTTTTATTTTTTGATTTGCACGTTTCGGCGATAATCGCCTTTTCTCGACAGAATCTCACGCATGTCCATTCGACTGATCGTTGGCCTCGGCAATCCCGGCCCCGAGTACGAACAAACCCGCCACAACGCCGGCTTCTGGCTCGTGGACAATCTGGCCAATGGCTTGCCCGGCTGCCGTCTGCAGCGCGAATCGCGCTTCAATGCGCTGGTTGCCAAGACGTCGATTGCCGGCAACGATGTCTGGCTGCTCGAGCCGCAGACCTATATGAACCGCTCCGGGCAGTCGGTAGGCGGTCTGGCGCGTTTCTATAAAATCAATCCGGATGAAGTACTGGTCGTGCACGACGAACTCGATCTGCCGCCGGGCGTCGCCAAGCTCAAGAAGGGCGGTTCTTCAGGCGGGCACAACGGCCTGAAGGACATCACGGCGGCGCTGGGCACCCAGGATTACTGGCGCCTGCGCCTGGGCATCGGCCACCCGCGCACGATGAATTTGCAGCAGGTGGTGGCCGACTTTGTCCTGCACCGCCCCCGCCGTGAAGAGCAGAGCCTGATCGAAGAATCGATCGACAAGAGCCTGCACATCATTCCACTGGTCTGCGAAGGCAAGTTCGACACGGCCACGATGCGTTTGCATACCGCCTGACAGGCTGGTGCACGGCCAGCTTCAGCCGCGCTGCCGCTTCAGCCGCGCCTGAACACGACCTGCGAGCGCAAGTCGCGCAGCATGCGCTCGAGTGCGGGTCGCATGCGCCGGTAGTCGTCGGGCGTGCAGGTGGCCGCCGTGTGGCGGAACTTGAGCTGACGCTGCACCGTTACCAGCGCGCCGCGCTGCGCATAGCGCGAGTGGTAGGCAAAGTTGGCGTCGTCTACATGCACGGCGCGCGGCAGGGCCTGCACACGCGAGCGCGTCGGAAGATGAAAGCGTAGTTCGTCCTCGGCATTGATCGCCGGACACACGAAGTCCTGGTGTCGCTCGGGTTCCTGCGTGAACGCGAACACGGCCTCGCCCAGGCTACCCCTCAGATCGTAGGTCGTGGCCAGCCGCGCCGGGCCGGGCAGTTGCGTGAAACCGCTGCTGGCGCTGCGCAACGGTATTGCGACATCGCCGCCCGGGACGTCCCGGTACGGTTCTGCCAGGGCGCCGCTACCGGTGCGCGTGACCGTCAAGCGGCTGCTGCCATCGGGCTGGATGGTGAACTGCGTGAGCGTTCGGCTGTGCGCCTGCTGGAACACAGGGAGCATCGCGAATTCGCCCGAGCGCGTCAGCACCGCCGGCTTGCCGAGCAAGGCCGCCGGCAAGAAGCCGCCGGCCACGCTGTCTGCGGTCGAATCGAGATACAGCTGCAGCGACGGCACATAGACGATCGCGTGATTGAGCACGCCCAGCGTGGGCACGGCCGGCAACTGGTAGGCGTTCCCGTTGTTGACGAGGGCAACGGTGCTGTCGATGCCAGTGCTGGCCAGCAGGGCGACGAGCAGCGTTGCGTGGCCCTTGGCGTCGCCGTAGCGATTGGCCAGCACGCTTGCCGCCGCGTGCGGCACCACGCCGCCGTGGCCGAAGTGCATACCCACATAGCGCACGTTGCGGCGTACCCAATCGGATAACGCGATCGCACGCGCACGGGGCTCGACCACATTACCGGTCACGCGCGCTGCAAGCGCCGCCACCGTGTCGTCGGACACCGCGCGTGCGCCCATGCGAGCTTGATAGGCGCGGGCAAGGGCGGCGTAATCGGCGAAAGTGGAGACGGCGAGCCGCTTGCCGTAGTCAAGTTCGCTGACCGAGCCGGCCTCGATCCGGGCATTGTCGCCGTCGAGATAGCGCCAGGCGTAGCGCCGCTTGCCGGCTGCCGGCGCGGGCAGGTCGGCGGTGCTCGTCGGGGCGAACCCGGCGGCGTCGGCATGCAGCAGCATCGTGGCCGGCATGTCATAAACCAGCCGAAAGTCGCGCTGGCGCTGGAACCGGGCACTGGACAGGTCTTCGAAGTGGCCCGGAAACAGCGGCGTGTGGCGCTGCACGACATAGCGCATCGCCACCCGGTCGCCCACGTCGACATCGGGAAACACGACAATCTTCAGGCGTGTGTCCCGAAACATCGGAGAATCGACCGAAGCGGCTTGTTGCTGGTCGCGAATCTGGTGTGGCTGCACAGCGAGCCGGCGCCCGTCGGCCTTTTCGGTATGCGCCTCGACGGCGATGATGTCCTCGAGCACCTGGTTATAGTCGATCTCGTACCGGGCGTAGTCGTGCAGCGCATCGCGCTGGGCAATGGTTCTGGTGTGTTCGACCGTGAGCAGGTAGGCGCCACTGGGCTCGACCACAAAGTGCCGTACGTGGCTGTCGACGCCCGTATCACGCGCGCATGCCGGCTGCAGCCCGAGTAATGGCCACAGAAGCAGACACAGCATGACGACAAAGCGCAGCATCATGGCAATCTCCGATACACGACCGACCCATGGTACGGGGCGCCGTCCGTGCAGGCTTGATGTCGCGCAAGCGGCTGCTGTCAGCCCGACTTCTGCGATAATTTCATGATGAGAGCGCTCACCTTCCAGGCCGGCCCCCTTGCCATGGCCCAGATCGCCGCGCATGGCTTGCGCGCGCAGGACATTGCCATCGTGCCGGCTGCGGCGGGCGGCCCCAAGGGCCTGATCTTCGCCTCGCTCGATGCGTGGCTGTTCGGCGAGTGGTTGCCCACGGCGCCGCGCGAACGGACCCTGATCGGCGCCTCCATCGGCGCCTGGCGCATGGCCGCCGCGTGCCAGAAGGATCCGGCAAAGGCGTTTGCCCGCCTGGCCGAACTCTACACAGGTCAGCGCTACACGCGCCTGAAACCCAGTGCGCAAGAGATCGACGATGTCGTGCAAGCCCTGCTGGCCGAACTGGTAAGCGGGCACGAAGACGACATCATCGGACATCCCCATCACCGCCTGCACATCCTGGCCGACCGTGGCCTGCGTTCGCTCGCCGCGCCGGTCGGCCGCCACGCCGAACTGCGCGGCTTCGCCTCGGCCGCGCTGCACAATGCCGGCTCACGGGCATGGCTGGGGCGCTTGATGGAGAGGGTGGTCATCCATGATGCGCGCAGCCAGGCGCCATGGTTGCACGAGCCGTTCGACCGTTTCACGACGCATTTTTCGGCACTGACGCGCGCCAATCTGGCCTCTGGCCTGCTGGCCTCGGGCACGCTGCCCTTGATCATGAAAGCGGTGACGGACATCGCCGAGACGCCCCCCGGCAGCTACTGGGATGGCGGCATCATCGACTACCACCTGGCCTTGCCGTATGCGCGCGCGGCCGGCGCGGACAAGAGTGAACTGGTGCTGTATCCGCATTTCACCGATCACATCGTGCCAGGCTGGCTCGACAAGAGCATGCCGTGGCGGCGCGCCGCGCGCGGTCCCAACCGCAGCTGGCTGCAGAATGTGCTGCTGGTAACGCCGTCCGCAGAATTCCTGCGCTCGCTGCCGCGCGGCAAATTGCCGGACCGGACCGACTTCACGTCATTCGGCCTCGACCACGACGAGCGCATCCGCGTCTGGCGCCGCGCGATCGGGGAGGGCGAGCGCCTGCGCGATGAGCTGGCCGAATTCGCGCTGCGGCCCGACCTGGCGCGCGTCCAGCCAATCTAGCTTGTCATTGGGGCAACCACGAGCGTTGCAGCACGGGGGCGGTGCGCCTTTTTTTTCAGCAGAAAAGCCGGTCCGGGTTACAATGCAGGGTTTAGAGCGGTTCATTGATCGCTCGCTTTTTACCGAATCAGAAAGAGTTCTCATGACCCTCAAATGCGGCATCGTCGGCCTGCCAAACGTCGGCAAGTCCACCCTGTTCAACGCGCTGACCAAGGCCGGCATTCCGGCTGAAAATTATCCGTTCTGCACCATCGAACCGAACGTCGGCGTCGTCGAAGTGCCGGATCCACGCATGGATGCGTTATCCAGCATCGTCAAGCCTGAGCGCATGGTCAACGCCATCGTCGAATTCGTCGACATCGCCGGCCTGGTCGCCGGTGCATCGAAGGGCGAGGGCCTGGGCAACCAGTTCCTGTCGCACATCCGCGAAACCGACGCCATCATCAACGTCGTGCGCTGCTTCCAGGACGATAACGTGATCCACGTGGCTGGCAAGGTCAGCCCGCTGGACGACATCGAAGTCATCCAGACCGAGCTGGCGCTGGCCGACATGACCGCCGTCGAAAAAGCGATCCACCGCGAAGGCAAGAAAGCGCGTTCGGGCGACAAGGATGCCGCCAAGCTGGTCGCTGTCTGCGAACGCCTGATGCCGCATCTGGACCAGGGCAAACCAGTGCGCACGCTGGGTCTGGACGCCGACGAAATGGAAATGATCAAGACGCTGCACCTGATCACGGCCAAGCCGGCAATGTTCGTGGCCAACGTGTCCGACACTGGCTTCACCAACAACCCGCTGCTGGACCTGCTGACCGCGTACGCCAAGGAGCAGAACGCCCCGATCGTCGCCATCAGCGCCGCGATCGAGTCCGAAATCGCCGAAATGGACGATGCCGACAAGGCCGACTTCCTGTCCGACCTGGGCATGGAAGAGCCAGGCCTGGACCGCCTGATCCGCGCCGCCTACAAGCTGCTCGGCCTGCAGACTTACTTCACCGCCGGTGTGAAGGAAGTGCGCGCCTGGACCATCCACGTGGGCGACACCGCGCCACAGGCGGCCGGCGTGATCCACACCGACTTCGAACGCGGCTTCATCCGCGCGCAGACGATCGCGTATGACGACTTTTTGGCCTACAAGGGCGAGGCCGGCGCGAAAGAAGCGGGCAAGATGCGCGCTGAAGGCAAGGAATATGTTGTCAAGGATGGCGATGTGTTGAACTTCTTGTTCAACGTCTGATCCGCGTCCGGGATAACCGGCGCGCTACGAAAGTAGGGTGGACGGCTATGCCGTCCACGCGTTCAAACCAACATCGCTCCGTGGTATGGCGAAGCAGGTTGAACGCGTGGGCGGGAAACCCGCCCACCCTACGACATTGGCCCACTGGGCCTTTTTTTACGCCGCCCGAGCAGACCACATGGCCACCCTCACCGAACTCGTCATCTACCCGATCAAATCCTGCGCCGGCCTGTCCGTCCCTGAAGCCCGTCTTGCCCTCGACGGCCTCTCGGCCAACGGCGTGCACGACCGCGAATGGATGCTCGTCACGTCCGACGGCCTGTTCCTGACCCAGCGCGAAGTACCGCGCATGGCCACGGTCACGCCGCGCATCGACGCCACAGCGCTGATTGTCAACGCCCCCGGCATGCCACCCCTGCACCTGCCACTGGCGCACGACGCTGCCGCACCCACTGTCGAAGTGCTGCTCTGGGAAGACCGCATCCCCGCCGCCGATTGCGGCGACGCGGCCGCCAGCTGGTTCACCACCGCCCTCAAAGCCCCATGCCGCCTGGTGCGTTTTCGCCCCGACGTCCACCGCCCGACCAGCACTAAATGGACACAAGGCGTCCCGGCCGCCACGCGCTTTTCGGACGGCTATCCAATCCTGCTGATCGGCCAGGCCTCGCTCGACGACATCAACGAAAAACTCGCGCAGGCCGGCCGCGCCAAGCTGCCCATGAACCGCTTCCGCCCGAACGTCGTCGTCGATGGCATCGGCGCGTTCGAGGAAGATTTCGTGGCTGCCTTCCACGGCGACGGAATGACGCTGCGCCCCGTCAAGCCCTGCGCGCGCTGCCCGATTCCGGCGGTTGATCAGGCCACCGGCATTCCCGGCCCCGATCCGCTCGACATCCTGCAAGCCTGGCGCGCCAACCCGCGCATGGACGGCGCCGTCACGGTGGGCATGAACGTGATCGTGCAGGAGGGCATTGGCCAGACGCTGCGCGTCGGCCAGACATTGAACGCCGAGCTGGCTTTCTAGCTCAAGCGCGCCACTGTCGCAAAATCGCCTAACCGCCTGCGTGATCAGGCGGTTTTTCGTATCCAAGCCCAAGAGGATGGCGTAATGTTACGGTTATTGCTGAAAGGAATTCTTCATGCACGAGCCGAGCGTGTCGTCGCGGGAACTGATGGCGGAAAACGAGACCTTGCGCGCACGCATGGCCTATCTGCTCGAACAGGCCGAGCGCAATCACGAGATCATGTGCCGCCACCAGGCGTTCGACCTGCAGATCGTCGGCGCCAGCAGTTTCCCGGACCTGGTCGGCACAATCTTCAGCACGCTGCCCGTGATCTCGGACCTCGATATCGTCACGCTGTCGCTGATCGACCAGAACGCCGATATCTACACGGTCATGCACCGCCTCGGGGTCGATTTCGAAACGCTGCCCAATTTGATGTTCTGCGAGCACGCGGTCGAGCTTGGCTTTGACATGGCACCGGAGCGCCAGCCGCGGCCTATCCTGGGCCCCTATGCGCCGGGCCGGCACCGCGCGATGTTCCCGCAGCCACCGGCCGATCTGCGCAGCGTGGCGCTGGTACCGCTGCTGCGCAACAAGCGCCTGATCGGCAGCCTGAACCTGGGCAGCGTGGACGCAAGCAGGTTCACGCCGGCGCTGGGCACCGATTTCGTCGAGCACATGGGCTCGATCATCGCGATCTGCCTCGAGAACGTGATCAGCAACGAGATGCTCAAGTACATCGGCCTGACCGATTCGCTCACCGGCGCCTACAACCGGCGCTACATGGACCGGCGCCTGGCCGAAGAAATCGCGCGCGCGCGGCGTCAGGGCTACCGCCTGTCCTGCATGTACATCGACATCGACCACTTCAAGCGCGTCAACGACACGGTCGGCCACCAGGGCGGGGACGATGTGCTGCGTGAGGTGTGCACCCGCATCAAGGCCGAACTGCGGATGTCCGATACGCTGTGCCGCTTCGGCGGCGAGGAGTTTGTCGTCGTGCTGATCGACGCCGACCTGGAAAACGCCAGCATCGTCGCCAACCGCATCCGCACGAGCGTGGCCGGCTTGCCGGTGGACCTGAGCACGGGCGAGCAGGTGAGCGTGACGGTGTCGATCGGCGTGGCGGCGCTGACCGATTTCGAGCGCGATCACGCTATCGAAGGCGTCGCGCAGGAGCTGATCGCATCGGCCGACGCGGCGCTGTACCAGGCCAAGGCCGCGGGCCGCAACCAGGTCGTCACGGCCGCCTGATGGCTACAGCAGCCGCTCCTCGGCGCGGCTGACCGCTTCGCTGTCCCCGCGCAGCACCACGACGTCACCCGCCGCCAGCAGCACGGCCGGACCGGGCGCGATGTTCTGACCGCCGCGCCGCAAGGCGGTGACCTCCACCGCCACGTCCTGCAACTGCAACGCGCCCAGCGACAGACCGATTGCGCCGGCCTGCGCGTGCAGGCGCACCGAATGCAGCTTCACCTGGCCATGTTCGAGGTCCGCACCGCTGTCGTCCGCGCCGTGGAAGTAGCCGCGCAGCGTGGCGTAGCGGCCCTTGCGCGCGGCCTGCACGCGGTGCACCACGCGGCGCAGCGGCACGCCCAGTGTGACCAGCGCGTGCGAGGCGAGCATCAGGCTGCTCTCGAGCGCTTCGGGCACCACCTCGGTCGCGCCGGCCGCCTTGAGCACGTCCATGTCGCCGTCGTCGTGGCTGCGCACGATCACGGGCAGGGCGGGCGCCAGTTCGTGCACCAGATGCAGCACCTTCAGTGCCTGGCGCGTGTCGGCGAACGTGATCACGAGCGCGCTGGCGCGGTGTACGCCGGCTGCGATCAGGCTTTCGCGGCGCGCCGCATCGCCGTACGAGACCGACGCGCCGGCCGCCTGCGCTTTCTGCACCCGCTCCGGATCCAGGTCGAGTGCGTACCACGGCAAGGCTTCTTCTTTCAGCAGCGTGGCCAGGCTCTGGCCGCTGCGCCCGAAGCCGGCGATGATCACGTGCTTCTGCGTGGTCATGGTGCGCGTGGCCAGTTGGGTCAGTTGCAGCGACTGCATCATCCACTCGTTGGCCGCGACTTTCATCACGATCCGGTCCATGTAGCCGATGATGAAGGGTGCCAGCAGCATCGACAGTACCATCGAGGCCAGCACCAGCTGCATCACGAACGGGTCGATCAGCTTCGAGCCGGATGCATGGCTGAGCAGCACGAAGCTGAACTCACCGGCCTGCGCCAGCGCGAGACCCGTGCGCAGCGCGGTGCCCAGCGGCGCGCCGAATGCGCGCGCCATCAGCACGATCAGGCCGGCCTTGAGCAGCACCACGAGCGCCAGCAGCAGCGTGACCTGCCACCAGTACTGGCTCACCAGGCGCAGGTCGAGCAGCATGCCGATCGTGATGAAGAACAGGCCAAGCAGCACGTCGCGAAACGGCTTGATGTCTTCTTCCACCTGGTGCTTGTAGGGCGTCTCGGAGATCAGCATGCCGGCGACAAAAGCGCCGAGCGCCAGCGACAGGCCGGCCTGCTCGGTGATCCAGGCCGAACCCAGTGTGACGAGCAGCAGGTTGAGCATGAACAGCTCCTGCGAGCGGCGCTTGGCCACGATCGTGAACCACCGCCCCATCAGCTTCTGGCCAAAGAACAGCAGCAGCGCCAGCACCAGGCCTGCCTTGAGCGCGGCCAGGCCCAGCGTGATGGCCATGTCTTCCGGATCGTGCGCCAGCGCCGGGATCATGATCAACAGCGGCACCACCGCCAGGTCCTGGAACAGCAGGATGCCGATGATGCGCCGCCCATGTTCGCTCTCGAGTTCGAGGCGCTCGGTAAGCAGCTTGACGACAATCGCCGTGGACGACATGGCCAGCGCCCCGCCCAGTGCGAACGCGGCCTGCCAGGCCAGCGTCAGGTGGGGCATCAGGTAGGCCGCCAGCAGGCCGATGCCCATGGCTGCGGCGACCGTCGACACGACCTGGCCGAGCCCCAGTCCGAACACGATGCGCCGCATCGAGCGCAGCTGGCCGAGCGAGAATTCGAGCCCGATCGAAAACATCAAAAAGACGATGCCGAATTCGCCCAGCGCGTGGGTGGTGGGGCTGTCTTCGGCCAGGGCCAGGGCGTGGGGGCCGATCAGGACGCCGACGGCCAGGTAGCCGAGCATCGGCGGCAGCTGCAGGGTACGAAAGGCCACCACGCCGAGGACGGCGCAGCCAAGCAGCAACAGGGTAAGTTCGAGACCAGAATGCATGGGGTGAAGCGGGCGATGGTTGTGGTGGCGATGCGCCGTGTGGCGTGCTTGTCATCGAATGTTACGACTGGCAAGTTTTTTGCTTTCGCAATTCGTTTATACTTCTGGAATGAGTGTAACTGATGACCAAATAATGCTGAAAAGTTTTGACGAAACCCTGGCGCAGCGCGTGCTGGAACTGGGTCGCCAGACGCTTGCCATCGAGGCCGATGCCATCGTTGCATTGCACGCGCGCCTGGGCGACGACAGCAGCTTCGTCGACGCCGCGCAGCTGATCTACGCAGGCACCGGCCGCGTGGTCGTCTCGGGCATGGGCAAGTCGGGGCACATCGGCCGCAAGATCGCCGCTACGCTGTCGTCCACCGGTACGCCGGCGTTCTTCATGCACCCGGGCGAAGCGGCGCACGGCGACCTGGGGATGGTCACCGCGAATGACATCCTGATCGCCATTTCCAATTCGGGCGAATCGTCCGAACTGCTCGACATCCTGCCGGCCGTGAAGCGCCTGGGCGCGCGCGTGATCGCCATGACCGGCAAGCCGGCCTCGCGCCTGGCCAAGCTGGCCGATGTCCACCTGAACATCGCAGTGGCGAAAGAAGCCTGCACGCTCAACCTGGCGCCGACCACCAGCACCACCGTCACGCTGGCCATGGGCGATGCGCTGGCCGTGGCGCTGCTCGACGTGCGGGGTTTTCGCGAGCAGGATTTCGCGCTGTCGCATCCGGGCGGCGCGCTGGGCCGGCGCCTGCTCACGCACGTGCGCGACGTGATGCGCACCGGTGACGCCATTCCGTCGGTGGGCCTGGATGTCCCGCTGGTCAAGGCGCTGCTCGAGATCAGCCAGAAGGGCATGGGCATGACCGCCGTGGTCGACGCCGATGGCCGTCCGCTGGGCGTGTTCACCGACGGCGACTTGCGTCGCGTGATCGAGCGCATGCACGATTTTTCGAACGTGCTGATTCGCGATGTCATGCACGCCAATCCGCGCAGCGTGCGCCCCGAGCAGCTGGCGGTCGACGCGGTCGCCGTGATGGAAGAATTCCGCATCAACCAGATGCTCGTGATCGATGAGGCGGGCCAGCTGGTCGGCGCGCTGCACATCCACGACCTGACCCGCGCAAAGGTAATCTGATGACTACTCCCGCAGTAACTACGCCTGCATTGGCCCACATCGAGCGCGCCGCGCGCATCAAGGTCATGATCTTCGACGTCGACGGTGTACTCACCGACGGCAGCCTGACCTACGGCCCCGATGGCGAAGTCACCAAGACCTTCAATGTGCTCGACGGCTTGGGCATCCAGATGCTGAATAAATCCGGTGTGCAGACCGCGATCATCAGCGCGCGCCTGTCGCCGATCGTCGTGCGGCGCGCTGCCGACCTGGGCATCTCGCATGTCTACCAGGGCAACCACGACAAGCGCATCGGCTTTGCCAATCTGCTCGAGGCCACCGGCTTTACCGCCGACCAATGCGGCTACATCGGCGACGACGTGATCGACCTGCCGCTGTTCGCGCGCGTCGGCTTTGCCGTTGCCGTACCGTCCGGCCACCCGGACGTGCAGCACCGCGCGCATTACGTGACCAAGAACGGTGGTGGGCGTGGCGCGGTGCGCGAGATCTGCGACCTCGTCATGCGCGCGCAGGGCACCTACGACCAGGCGCTCGCGCCATATTTCGCCTGAGCGCCATGGCCACGATCGCCTCCAACAAACGCACCGCGCATCGCTGGAATCTGCTGGCGATGATCGTGATCGGCGTGTTCTTCGCCTTCGGCAGCTTCTGGCTGCTGCAGCTGATGCAGGCGACCGACATCGACGCGCAGCTGGGCGGCCCGCCCGACGAACCGGATTACATCGTCGAAAATTTCTCGTTCGTCCGCATGACGCCCAACGGCCAGCCAAGCTACGTGGTGTCGGGCAAGCGCCTGGCCCATATCCCGCTGGGCGATGTGTCGAACGTCGAGCAGCCGCTGATGCGCGGCGTCGAGCCGGGCCGTCCGCCGATGACGGTGGTGGCCAGGAACGCGCGTATCTTCCACGAAGAACACCGCGTCGAACTGTTCGGCGACGTCGATCTGCAGCGCCCGAAAACGCCCGCCAGCGAAGCGCTGCGCGTGCGCACGCAGGCCATCACCGTATTGCCCGACGAAGAAATCGTCAAGACCGACCAGCCGATCGACATGGAGCTTGGCGCGTCCAGCCTCAAGGCCACCGGCATGATGGCCAACAACGCGACCATGCAGATGCAATTGTCCGGCCGCGGCCGTATCGTCTATCCGCCACGCCAGCGCTGAAGGCCATCAGCCATGCGCGCGTGCTAACCCAGGACCAGCACCATCATGAAAAAACTCTTTGCTGCCGCTTTCTTGTCACTCCTTTCCTTGACCGCCATGGCCGAAAAGGCCGACTCGCTCAAGCAGGCGGCGCTTGAATACGATAATGGCGACCTCGATGGCGTCGCAGGCGTTCGTACCTTCACCGGCAACGTGATCCTGACCCGCGGCACGCTGCTGGTCAAGGCCGAACGCGCCGTCGTCAGGGAAACGCCCGAAGGCTATATGAGCGTGACGCTCACCGCCGCCAACGGCAAGCCCGCCACGTTCCGCCAGAAGCGCGACGGCGGCCCGAACCTGTGGGTCGAGGGCCAGGCCGAACGCATCGAATACGATGAGCGTTCGGAGCTGGTGCGCCTGTACTCGAACGCCGTCGTCAAGGAACTCGAAAACGAACGGATGACCAACCAGATGACCGGTCCGTTCATCTCGTACGACAACCGCAAGGAAGTCGTCGCCGTGCGCAATGACGCCAGCGGCGAGAGCAAGGTTGGCGGCGGACGCGGTACGCTGATCCTGGCGCCCAAGCGTGCGCCGGCCGGAGGCACGCAATGACGGAACTGAACGATCGCAGCACACTGGTCGTCAAGGGCCTGCAGAAAAGCTATGGCAAGCGCCTGGTCGTGCGCGATGTGTCGCTCGACGTCGAATGCGGCGAAGTAGTAGGTTTGCTGGGCCCGAACGGCGCCGGCAAGACCACTTCGTTCTACATGATCGTCGGCCTGGTGCCGTCGGACGCCGGCTCGATCAGCATCAACGGCACCGACATCACCAGCCTGCCGATCCATCGCCGCGCGGTGCTCGGCCTGTCGTACCTGCCGCAGGAAGCGTCGGTGTTTCGCAAGCTGACGGTGGAAGAAAACATCCGCGCCGTGCTCGAACTGCAGAAGGTCAACGGCAAGTCGCTGACCAAAACCGAGATCAGCGACCGCCTCGATACCTTGCTGGCCGACCTGCAGATCGAGAAGCTGCGCGAGAACCCGGCGCTGTCGCTGTCGGGCGGTGAGCGGCGCCGCGTGGAGATCGCGCGCGCACTGGCCACCAACCCGCGCTTCGTGCTGCTCGATGAACCGTTTGCCGGCGTCGATCCGATCGCCGTGATCGAGATCCAGCGCATCGTGCGCTTCCTCAAGGAGCGCAAGATCGGCGTCCTGATCACCGACCACAATGTCCGCGAGACGCTTGGCATCTGCGACCGCGCCTACATCATCAATCAGGGCGCGGTGCTTGCATCCGGCCGCCCCGACGATATCATCGCCGACGAGTCGGTACGGCGCGTGTACCTCGGTGAACATTTCCGCATGTAAGCCATACTCAATTGATGAAACAGTCCCTTCAGCTCCGCACTTCGCAGCACCTGGCGCTCACGCCACAGCTGCAGCAATCGATCCGGTTGCTGCAGCTGTCGACGCTCGAACTGCATCAGGAGATCGAGCAGATACTGGGCGATAACCCGCTGCTCGAAAGGCTCGACGATCCGCTCGATCATTCGGTGCGCTTGCTGGGCGATGGGGCGATCAACAATGCGCCGGCACAGGGCGAGGCGCCGCCGGCGCCGGGCCAGCAGGCCGAAGGCGAGGGTAGCGCGCCGGCCGAGGGCGAGGGCGCTGAAGGCGGCGCGATCGATGGCGACCGGCCCGACACCGACTGGAGCGAAGGCAGCGGCGCATCCTCTGGCAGCAGTAGCAGCAGCGACGACGAAGACGGCCGCCCGCAGCTGGAGGCGTGCGCCATCACGCTGCGCGAACACCTGATGGAACAGGTGCGCGAAACGCTGCTGTCCACCCGCGACCGCGCACTGGCCGAACTGGTGATCGACGCGCTGGACGACAACGGCTACCTGGAAGAACCGCTCGACGACATCCACGCGCGGCTGCCCGAAGAACTCGAGGTCGATCTCGACGAACTGCGCTGCGCGCTGGCGATGGTGCAGAGCATGGACCCGGTGGGCGTGGGCGCGCGCAGCGCGGCCGAATGCCTGGCGCTGCAGATCCGGCGCATGCCGGGCGTGCCGATGGTCACGCGCCGCATGGCCCTGAAGATCGTCGAAGGCTACCTGACCTGGTTCGCGCAGCGCGAATACAGCAAGCTGAAAAAAGCGCTCGATTGCGACGACGAAGACCTGCGCGAAGTGCAGGCCGTGGTCCGCCAGTGCAATCCGCATCCGGGCGCCGCGTTCGCGTCGAACGTGTCGGATTACGTGGTGCCGGACGTGATCGTGCGGCGCGCCAAGAACGGCTGGGCGGTCACGCTGAACCAGGACGTGATGCCGCGCCTGCGCGTCAACAGCCTGTACGCGACCATGCTCAAGCAGGGCCGCAGCGAGAGCCAGATGGGCGCGCAGATGCAAGAGGCGAAGTGGCTCATCAAGAATATGCGCCAGCGTTTCGACACGATCCTGCGTGTGGCCGAGGCGATTGTCGAGCGCCAGCGCAACTTTTTCAGCCACGGCGCGGTTGCCATGCGGCCCCTTGTTTTGCGCGAGATAGCTGATACACTAGGTCTGCACGAGAGCACCATCTCTCGTGTCACAACCCAGAAATACATGCTGACCCCGCACGGCATGTTCGAGTTGAAGTATTTCTTCGGTAGCCACGTTGCCACCGAAGCGGGAGGCGAAGCATCCTCAACGGCAATCCGTGCGCTCATCGCACAATTGACAGGAGCAGAAGACCCTAAGAATCCATTATCCGACAGCAAGATCGCGGAAATGCTCGGGGAACAAGGCATGGTCATTGCGCGCAGGACGGTCGCAAAATACCGTGAAGCGCTCAAGATCCCCCCCGTCAGTCTCCGCAAAGCCTTGTAACAACGCCGCTCATACAGTCTGTGCCTTCAGCTCCTGTGTGGTGCAAGCGACGTGACATCTTCAAAGGAGTGTGTATGAACCTCACCATCAGTGGTCACCATCTCGAAGTAACCCCTGCCATCCGTGAATACGTTCAGAATAAGCTGGAACGCATTATTCGCCATTTCGATCAAGTCATAGATACCCACGTCTTCCTGGCCGTCGATAACCTCACTGAAAAAGAAAAAAGGCAAAAAGCTGAAATCAATGTCCAGGTGTCGGGCAAGACCCTGCACGTGGCGAGCGTCGCACAAGACCTGTATGCCGCGATCGACATGTTGATGGATAAACTGGATCGACAAATTCTGAAGCACAAGCAGATGCTCAAAGACCATAACCGCACAGCGATCAAACGCCTGGACGTCGACGAAGCAGACGTCGCTGCCGCCTGATCGAGCGCAGGTCACCACCGCCAGGGGCGTCTTTTCGGGACGCCCTTTTTGCATCCCGCTGCCGGTAAAATACGTGTTTCCTTTCGATGGATCACGCCATGTCCGAACACGTCCTGACCCGCATCGCCAACCGCACCGGCATCATCACCCTCGACCGTCCCAAGGCGCTCAATTCGCTGTCGCTGGACATGGTGCGCGCGCTGACCGCGATCCTGCTCGACTGGCAGCTTGACGCTGCGGTCGATGCGGTCGTGATCACCAGCAGCAGCGAAAAAGCGCTGTGCGCGGGCGGCGATATCCGCTTCTTCCACGACGTCGGCAACGCCTCGCCGCAAGGCGGCAGCGCACTGCTCGAGGATTTCTTCACCGAAGAATACGCGCTGAATCACCTGATCCATTTTTATCCGAAACCGTACATCGCGCTGATGGATGGCGTGGTCATGGGCGGCGGCATGGGCATCGCGCAGGGCGGGCCCGATTGCGGCCTGCGCATCGTCACCGAGCGCACGAAGATGGCAATGCCAGAGGTGAATATCGGCTTGTTCCCCGATGTCGGCGGCAGCCATTTCCTGTCGCACGCGCCGGGGCAGTTGGGAATGTTCCTGGGCTTGACCGGCCTGACGATCGGCGCGGCCGACGCGCTGTACGTGGGCCTGGCCGACGTGGTCGTACCGGGCACCGATCTGGCGGCATTGCACGCGCTGATTGAGGTGACGCCGGGCGCGGATCTGCCGGCGGCGATCCGCGCATTCGCCAGCCAGCATGCCGGCGAGAGTGAATTGCAGGCCAACCGCACGCGCATCGATGCGCACTTTGGCGCGGACTCGGTGGCGGCGATCATGGCATCGCTCGAGGGTGAAGACACGCCATTCGCGCAGAAGGCATTGAATGCAATGCGTCAGCGCTCGCCGTTGATGATGTGCGTGACGCGCGAGCTGCTGCTGCGCGGCGCGTCACTCGATGTCGCTGACTGTCTGCGCCTGGAGCGCTCGCTCGTGCGCCGCAACTTCGAACATGGTGAGGTACTCGAAGGCGTGCGCGCGCTCGTCATCGACAAGGACAATGCGCCGCAATGGAATCCGCCGTCGCTCGACCTCGTGACCGACGCGATGGTGGCGCACTTCTTCGCGCCGGTGTGGCCGGCGCATGCGCACCCGCTGCGCCATCTCGCGTAAGCCTCTACGTGCATATCCGTTTGCGCGTGACTTTTCGCGCAGGCGGTGCAAACATCGTGGCTTCATGAACCGATGAGGACCCCCGATGCGTATGACCGCCTTGCTGCTATCGATGACCTTGTGCGGCAGCGCCGCGGCCCAGGCCTGGCAGCCTGACTTCAATGCGAGCGCATTCAAGGGGCCGGCCTCCGGGCCTGCCAATGAGGTGCTGGTATTGGGCTCGCCCCATCTGTCGCAGTTGCCGAAAACCTTCCAGGCCGCCAGCCTGACGTTGTTGAACGAGCGCCTGGCCGCATGGAAGCCGCAGGCGATCGCGATCGAGGCGGTATCCGGGCCGCAGTGCGACTTCATGCGACGCTACCCGGCACGCTACAAGGACTCGATCGATTCCTATTGTTGGGATCCCGCACCGGCACGGCTGGCCACGGGGCTGGATGTCGCGGCGGCGACCGAGGCTGCCGACGCCTTGCTGGCTGCCTGGCCTGACGCGCCGACCCCGGCGCAGCGCCGGCATCTGGCGGCGCTGTTCTTTGCTGGCGGCGAGGAGGCATCGGCCCTGGTGCAGTGGCTGCGCCTGCCCGAGGCCGAGCGCCGTGCCGGCGACGGCCTGGACGCTGCACTGGTCGGCGTACTCGTGAAGCTGGAAACCAGGCGCGACGAAAGCCTGATGATCGGTGCGCGCCTGGCCGTCCGGCTTGGCCTTGAACGCCTGTATGCGATGGACGACCACACCGCCGATAGCGCGACGGGAGACGAGAAGGCGTTTGGCGATGCGCTGATGAAAGCGTGGGACAACCCGGCCACGAAGCAGCGCACGGCGGTGGACAAGGCGCAGGAGGGCTTGCTTGCCAGTGCCGAAGGCGTGCTGGCGATGTACCGCGCCGACAATGCACCTGGCCAGGCGGCTTTGGTCTACCGCAGCGACTTCGGCGCGGCGCTCAACGAGCCGTCAGTGCAGCGCTTCGGCCGCCAGTACGTGGGTTACTGGGAAACGCGCAACCTGCGCATGGCGGCCAATATCCGGGGCGTGCTGGGCATGCGGCCCGGTCAGCGCATGCTGGTCATCGTCGGCGCGTCGCACAAGGGGTATCTGGAATCGTATCTGCACCAGATGCATGATGTGCGGATCGTGGATGCGGCACCGGTGCTGAAATAATGTGGCGGTCGCAGTACGTTAAAAGCAGAGCCAGTCAATGAAAATAGTCAGACTATTCCTGTTGTTGTCGATGGTCGCGAGCAGCAAGCTGCAGGCAGCTGATGGCACTATGCAAACGGTCAAGGCTGTCGTGCAGGAGCAAACACTGGCGATGTATTCGTATCCGACCAGGCTGGGCGAGCTGAAGTTCGTTGCCGCTGATGGCAAACCCGGCGCGGATGCACGCACGATCACGCTGAGTGGCAAGCCGCTCTTGGCGATCAAGGACGAGAAGGATGCCCAGGGTAGTGCGCTGTCGCTGATGATCGAAGACTTGAAGCCAGGTTCGACAGAGTACGAAGCGAAGATCGCCGGCCAGGCCGACCGGCCGAAAATCCGCCGCATGGTGGTGTTGCTGGGGCCCGTGGCGAACTGCGTCAAGCAATTCATCATTCTCGACTTTACCGGGAGAGACGCGTTCGTGTCAGAACGCTTCGGCCATAACCCCGGCGCTACCGCCTGCCTTGCATTCAAGCGTGCCAGATGGGGCAAGAAGGAATCGGAAATTACCCTCGGCGGGCCGCTGACCTACGTGTACTACACCGGTGGGAAGGTGATCGGTCCGATCTGACACGACTGCGGCATTCATCAGAGATATTGGTGTCACTGGCATTTCTTCTATTACGTGCGGTTGATCGACACGCCACCATCCACCAACAGCGTCGAGCCAGTGCTGAAGCTGGAGGCATCAGAAGCAATATAAAGTGCCGAGCGGGCGATTTCCTCCGGTAGTGCAATACGTTTGAGGGCGTGCAAGCCTTTTACAAAAGCCAGTGCCTCAGGTGTATTGGCGGTCGCTCGACCCATCGGTGTATCGGTTCCCCCGGGGAGTAAAGCATTGGCGCGAATACCGTGCATGCCATATTCGACGGCGATGACTTGCATCAGACCGATCAGTCCTGCTTTACTGGCAGCGTACGCCCCCATTCCTGGAAAACCCACCGTGCTTCCGACGAATGTCGACGTGAAAATGATCGAACCACCGCCTCGTTTTATCATTGCGGGCAGCTGGTACTTCGCACCAAGAAAAGAACCCGTCAAATTTGTACCGAGCGTAGCTTGCCAGGTGTCAGCCGATATATCCGCTACTGGGGTGGCGTCCCCTGTCGTACCCGCGTTGTTGAAAGCAATGTCGAGCCCGCCAAAGTGGCTTTCTGCCATTTCAACCAATGAGCGCGCAAGGTTCTCGTCCCTGATGTCCCCGGCAATGGCAACTGCCTCACCTCCATGGCGCTCGATGTCCGCGACCAGTTTGGCAAGTTCACCCTGGCGGCGAGCAGTGACGACCAGCTTCGCACCTTCGCTTGCGAATAGCTTGGCCGTTTCGTAGCCAATGCCTGAACTTGCGCCAGTGACGATTGCTACTTTTCCTGATAACTGCAGCATTGTGACTCCTTCAAACGTGTGCGGAGATTCACAGCCTAACCAGCTAACGGGTGACGATCTACTCAGTTATTGCTTTCAAATAATTCGATGATGCGAGCGCTGGTCGTCCACAAACGGAGAAGGTACCAGACCGCGGCAGCGCAGATTCACCGACGCCTGGTTCTGACGTCGAACTAGGCGGCCCGATGCTTCGGCTGCTCGCGATGCCTGACAATCACGCGCTCGGTCGCGCCGAAGTGCGCGCCCAGGTGTTCGGCCATGTACACCGACCGATGCTGTCCACCCGTGCAGCCGATCGCCACCGTCAGATAGCTGCGGTTGTCGGTCTTGAACGATGGCAGCCACTTGGCGACGAAGCCCTGAATGTCGGAAAGCATTTCGACCGCGCTCGGTTGCGCGTCGAGGAAGGCGATCACGGGCGCATCCTTGCCGGTGAGCGGGCGCAGCGCCAGGTCGTAGTAGGGATTCGGGATCGCGCGCACATCGAACACGAAGTCGGCGTCGAGCGGCACGCCGACCTTGAAGGCGAATGACTCAAAGAACAGCGTCAGCGGCGCATGGTCGATCTCGGCAAGTTCCTTGATCCAGCCGCGCAGCTTGTTCGACGACAGCTCGGACGTGTCGATCACGTGGCCCAGGTTCTCGATCGATGACAGGCGCTCACGTTCTTCGGCAATGCACTCGATCAGGGTACGGCGCGATGCCGGGTTTTCGCCCGGACGCAGTTCGTGCGACAGCGGATGGCTGCGGCGCGTCTCGGAAAAACGCGCCACGAGCGAATGGGTGCTTGCGGTCAGGAATATGACCTTGACCGAGTGACCGTCCTCGCGCAGGCGCCGCACGCTCACGGGCAGTTCGGCCAGCGATTCGGCGCTGCGGGCGTCGACCGCGACGGCGATCTTGCCGCCGCCGCTTTCACTGACGGTATTGACGAGGGCCGTCAGCAGGGCCGGCGGCAGGTTGTCGACGCAGTAGTAACCGGCGTCTTCCAGGACATTCAGGGCCACGGATTTACCCGAGCCGGAAATTCCGGTGATGAGGACGATGTGCATAGGGGCGATGATACCGCAAGCGCCGGTCAGCCGTACACCCGCGGGCCGCGGGCACCGGGTCAGTCGGCGCTCATGGCCTGGCGCTGGCGTTCCATGAATTCCTGCAGCGTGTCGATGCCGCGCAGTTGCAGGATCGTGTTGCGCACGGCCGCTTCGAGCAGCACGGCGATGTTGCGGCCGGCCGCCACCGGGATGACAACCTTGCGGATCGGCAGGCCCAGCACGTCTTCGGTTGGGAAATGGAAGGGCAGGCGCTCGACTTCTTCGTCCAGTGCGCCGCGCTTGACCAGGTGGACGATGAGCTTCAGCCGCATCTTGCGGCGCACCGCCGTCTCGCCGAAGATCGCCTTGATGTCCAGCAGGCCCAGGCCGCGCACCTCGAGCAGGTTTTGCAGCAGGGGCGGGCAGCGGCCCTCGATCATGTTCGGCGCGATGCGCGAGAATTCCACCGCATCGTCGGCCACCAGGCCGTGTGAACGCGAAATCAGTTCCAGGCCCAGTTCGCTCTTGCCCAGGCCCGACTCACCGGTGATCAAGACGCCCACACCCAGCACGTCCATGAACACGCCATGCATGATCACGCGCTGGGCCAGCTTCTTGGACAGGTACACGCGCAGGAAGTCGATCACCTGCGCCGCCGGCAGCGGCGTGGAAAACAGCGGGATGTTCTGCTCGTCGCAGATCGCGAGGATGTCGGGCGGGGTTTCCAGCCCCTGCGCGATGATCAGCGCCGGCGGTCCGCCGCCGATCAGTTCGCCAATCACGTGGGTGCGCGAATTGGCTTTCAGGCGGTGGTAGTAATTGAGTTCCTGGTGCCCGAAGACCTGGATGCGGCCCGGGTGGATCAGGTTCAGGTGGCCGACCTGGTCGGCGGCCGACGCGGCATCGCCGGCGATCTGGCGTTCGCCGCCGGGAAAGCCCGCAAACCAGCCGAGCTGCAGGCTGTCGCGGTTATCGTCGTACAGCCGTTGAATGGTCAGCGGGGACTGCAGCATGGGCATCGTCTTCGTCACAAAAAAAGGCGCGCGACATCATTGCCGCGCGTGCAGTGACGTGAAGTTTAACCCAGAGCTTGCAGGCTGGGTTGCCAGTTGATAATGCGCTCGTGGACAGCCTTCGGGTCGGCGTCAGTTGCCAGCGCAGTGCGGATGGCTTCGTCCGAGAACAGCTCGGCGATTTCCGACAGGATCTCGAGGTGCTGCTGCGTGACGTGGTCCGGAATCAGCAGGAAGAACAGCAGGCTCACCGGCTGGCCATCGGGCGATTCGAACGGAATCGGCTCCTTCAGGCGCACGAACGCAGCCAGGGGTGCCTTCAGGCTCTTGCTGCCCTTGATGCGGCCATGCGGCACGGCCACGCCATGGCCGAGGCCAGTGGAGCCGAGACGCTCGCGTGCGAACAGGTTGTCGGACACAATCGAACGGGCAATACCGCAATTGTTCTCGAAGATCAGGCCGGCTTGCTCGAAGGCGCGCTTTTTGCTCGACACTTCGATGTCGAGCTGGACGTTTTCGAGCGAGAGGATTTTGCTTAAATTGGTCATAGCATGGGGTGCGTGGCACAAGTGCGCAGCACAAGTGGCGTGCTTGCGAGCACGGATTATAGGCCTGTTTTCTGCCCGGTACACTCGAAAATCGCGAGCGTCAGGCCAGGTGGCGGGATGGTCGCACGATACCCGTCGAAACAGGGCCGCAGCGGCGTTGATTCATGTTAACGCCACCACGCAATTTTTTTAATAAATCGCAGAACACGGCGAGTAAATACATGCTTGCGTTGAGATTGGCCGATTTTTGCACATGATCTGCTGAAAAAACAAGCAGTGTCAGCAGCGCGTCATGCCTGTGCTTACTGACAGCCACGGCGCACGGCTGTCGCCAAAAACGTACATGCGTGCGAGTCGCATCCTGTCAGAAACGCGATATTTACTGGCGCGCGCCACGCAGATTTGGCGGTTTGCCGGTGGAGAAGTTGGCGCGCCACGGGTTGATATCCAGGCCGCCGCGCCGGGTGTAGCGGGCGTACACGGCCAGTTTGGTCGGCTTGCACTGGCGCAGTACATCCATGAAGATGCGCTCGACACACTGCTCGTGAAACTCGTTGTGTTCACGGAAGCCGATCAGGTACTTCAGCAAGCCTTCCTGGTCGATCTGCGGGCCGACATAGCGGATCTGCACCGTGCCCCAGTCTGGCTGGCCCGTGACCAGACAGTTCGACTTGAGCAGGTGCGACACCAGCGTTTCTTCGACTTGCCCGTTCTCGTCGTCTGCGCCCAGCAGTTCCGGGGACGGCGAATAGCCGTCGATCTCAACATCCAGGCGGTCCAGCAGCACGCCGTCGAGTTCGCCCATCTTGATCGCACCGAACGCTTCCGGGCTGGTCAGCGTGACGTGGACCGGCGCACCGAAGCCGTCCGACAGATCGTCGCGCAGCAGGGCCAGCAGGGCGTCCGGACCGGCCAGGCGGGTCTGGTTGAACGAGTTCAGGTACAGCTTGAACGATTTCGACTCGACGATGTTCGGCGAATCGGCCGGTACCGTAATCGTCGCAATCGCCACCTGCGGCTTGCCGCGCATGTTCAGCCACGACAGTTCGTAGGCATTCCAGATGTCGACACCGAAGAACGGCATGGTGCCGGCATCCGCGAACAGGCCGAGCTCATCGCGCTTTTGCTGGCGCGCGATCGGGAACAGCAGCTCGGGCGTGTACTGGCTCTGGTAGGCGGAGGATTTGCCGAGGGGCGATTGGTCAGGTGTATTCATGGAGATGGGGCGTCAGGCGCCCAAAAACAATTTATAGACGGGATTGCTGCTTTCGTCCCAGTAACGGTAACCAAGCGACGCCAGGAATTGCCGGAACTCGGCCATTTCGGTCGGCGGCACTTGCAGCCCCACGAGAATGCGGCCCACATCGCCGCCTTGGTTGCGATAGTGAAACAGAGAGATATTCCAGTTCGGCGCCATGCTGTCCAGGAAGCGCATCAGCGCGCCCGGCCGTTCAGGGAACTCGAAACGATACAGCAATTCATCGTGGGCCAGCGAACTTTTGCCACCCACCAAGTGGCGGATATGCAGCTTGGCCAGCTCGTCGCCGGTCAGGTCGAGCGTCTTGTAGCCATGCTCTTCGAACGTGCGCGCCAGCAGTCCGGACTCGCTGCGGCTGCCCACCTGCACGCCGACGAACACATGCGCTTCGCTGGCATCGCTGATGCGGTAATTGAATTCAGTCACGTTGCGCGGGCCGACCAGGCCACAAAAACTGCGGAAGCTCCCGCGCTGCTCGGGCACGGTGACCGCGAACACGGCTTCACGCGACTCGCCCAGTTCGGCGCGCTCGGCAACGAAGCGCAGGCGGTCGAAGTTCATGTTGGCGCCGCAGGCCACGGCCACCAGCGTTTCACCTTTGACCGGCTCGCGGTCCATCTGCGAGCGCTCGATATACGCCTTGGCGCCGGCGATGGCCAGCGCGCCGGCTGGCTCGAGAATGCTGCGCGTGTCCTGGAACACGTCCTGGATCGCGGCGCAGATCGCGTCGGTGTCGACCAGGATGATCTCGTCGACCACCATCTGGGCGACGCGGAAGGTTTCTTCGCCCACCAGGCGCACCGCGGTGCCGTCGGAAAACAGGCCAACATCGTTCAGCGTGACGCGGTGCCCGGCCTTCAGGCTGCGCGCCATCGCGTCCGAATCGAGCGTCTGCACGCCGATGATCTTGATGTCCGGACGAATCTCCTTGACGTAGGCGCCGATGCCCGCGATCAGGCCGCCGCCGCCGATGGCGACGAAGATCGCGTGGATCGGGCCGGAATGCTGGCGCAGGATTTCCATGCCGATCGTGCCCTGGCCAGCGATCACGTCCGGATCGTCGAACGGGTGCACGAAGGTCATGCGCTGTTCTTTTTCCAGCAGCAGGGCATGGTTGTAGGCGTCGGTGTACGAGTCGCCGTGCAGCACGATCTCGACGCTGGCGCCGCCGCGCGCCTTGACGGCATCGATCTTGACGCCCGGCGTGGTCGTGGGCATCACGATCAGCGCGCGGCAGCCGAGACGGCAGGCCGACAGGGCCACGCCCTGTGCGTGGTTGCCGGCCGAGGCGCAGATCACGCCGCGGGCGCGCTGCTCGGGCGTCAGGTTGGCCATCTTGTTGTAGGCGCCGCGCAGCTTGAAGCTGAACACGCTCTGCATGTCTTCGCGCTTGAAATAGATGCGGTTGCCCATGCGCGCGGACAGTGTGGGGGCCAGATCGAGGGGCGTTTGTTCGGCAACGTCGTAGACGCGCGCGGTCAGGATTTTTTTGAGATAGTCGGTAGTCATGGTCGAAACACAAGGGTCAGGCCAATGCGGCTGGCGGGACGGACGACGCAAACTGTTCCGCTAGGGTGGGTGACCGTGGCGCGCAGTACGATCCGGCGCGCTGGGTGACAGGCGATCGTATCGTGTCGTGACGAAAGTTCCGGACCATTATAATGGACGCCTATTCCCTCGCCTAAGCTCGCATGATCGAAACCGCTGTCCAATGGCTGCTTGACCTCGTTGCGGCGCCGACTGTCGGGCTGACCTCCGTCTTCATCATCAGTTTTATTTCCGCTACGCTGCTGCCGCTGGGTTCCGAGCCGGCCGTGTTTGCGGTGATCAAGGCCAATCCCGCACTGTTCTGGCCGGCGATTCTGGTCGCGACCATTGGCAATACGCTGGGCGGCGCAGTCGATTATTTCCTTGGCTACCGCGCCAAGGTGGCGTTCGCGAAAGAGCGCCAGAGCCGCTGGTTCGGCTGGCTCAAGCGCTATGGCGCCAAGACGATGCTGCTGTCGTGGCTGCCAGGCGTGGGCGATCCGCTGTGTACGCTGGCTGGCTGGCTGCACCTGCCGTTCTGGCCAAGCCTGATGTATATGGCGATCGGCAAGTTCGCGCGCTACCTGACCATGACGCTGGCGCTGCTGTACGTGCCGGACAGTTTCTGGAAGTCGCTCGGCGACATGCTGACGCGCATTACCGGCTAGACCCGGGGAGGCAGTGCCTGAACAGGTGGGCATCCTGCCGGCACCATCACATCAAGGATACTTGCATGACCAACCGCGTTCCTGTACCCCTCGCAAAAGCCTACCGCCTGATGAACCACGGGCCGACGGTCCTGGTGTCCAGCCGCCACGGCGACGCCGTCAATGTGATGGCGGCCGCCTGGTCGATGCCGCTCGACTTCGATCCGCCCAAGGTGGCGGTGGTGATCGACAAGAACACACTCACCCGCAGCATGATCGAGGCGTCCGGCGAATTCGCGCTGAATATCCCATCGCGCGAGCTGGCGCGTCTGACCCTGCAGGTGGGCTCGACGTCGGGCCGCGAGGTGGACAAGTTCGCGGCGTTCAATGCGGGCGCCTGGACCGGAGAGCAGGTGGGTGCGCCGCTGCTCGACGGCTGCCTGGCCTGGCTCGAATGCCGCGTACTCCCTGAACCGCATATCCAGAACACGTATGACCTGTTCCTGGGTGAGGTCGTGGCGGCTTGGGCCGACCCGGCGGTGTTTGCCGATGGGCACTGGAATATGGCGGCGGGTGGCAAGAAAAGCATTCATTACGTGGCCGGTGGGCATTTCTTCGAGACCGGCGAGGCCTTCGAGGTGCTGGACAGTCCAAGATAACGGTGCAAACCAGGCCGGACGACATATGTCATTCCCGATGTGGTGCTTGATAAATACTGTGCACCCGCGCCTGTAGGTGAATAATGTTTGCATATCCGACACAGTATGAATATTTTGTTGCGTTGCACGCAACGACGAACGGGGCCGCGCCAAGCGTGGTGCAACGCAATACGATAGAATGAACGTCCTTCGGGCCTGTCCGACTGTCGACGAGTATTCATGAACGCCCCCGCACACATCCATACCCTGCTAGCCGATAACGCCCCCGCGCGCCTGCGCGAGATTCCGTACAACTACACCTCGTTCTCGGACCGCGAAATCGTGATCCGGCTGCTCGGTGAGTCGTCGTGGGAGTTGCTGGGCAGCTTGCGCGGCGCCCGCCAGACCGGCCGCTCCGCGCGCATGCTGTACGAGGTGCTGGGCGACATCTGGGTTGTGCGGCGCAATCCGTACCTGCAGGACGACATGCTGGACAACCCGAAGCGCCGGGCCAACCTGATCGAGGCGCTGCACCACCGCCTGGCCGAAGTCGACAAGCGCCGCACCACGGTCGACGCCCAAGATGACGGCGACCCGGCCGTGGCCGCAGCGCGCAGCAGCGCCGTCGAGCAGTTGCTGGCGGCTGCGCGCCGTGCGGTCGACGACTTCGGCCGCGAATTCTCCGAGACCTACGACCTGCGCAAGCGCGCGCTGAAGGTGCTGGGCGCATACACCGACAAGCGCAATATCCGCTTCGACGGCATGCACCGCATCTCGCACGTGACCGACGCCACCGACTGGCGCGTCGAGTATCCGTTCCTGGTGCTGGTGCCGGACACCGAAGACGAGATGGCCGGCCTGGTCAAGGGCTGCATCGAGCTCGGTCTGACCATCATCCCGCGCGGCGGCGGCACCGGCTACACGGGCGGCGCGATTCCGCTCACGCCCATGTCGGCTGTGATCAACACCGAAAAGCTGATCGGCATCGGCGAAGTCGAAATGACTGCCATGCCGGGCCTGGAACAGGATTACGCGACCATCCATACCTATGCGGGCGTGGTCACGCAGCGCGTGTCGCAGGCGGCCGAGAAGGCCGGCTTCGTGTTCGCGGTCGATCCAACCTCGGCGCATGCATCGTGCGTGGGTGGCAATATCGCGATGAACGCGGGCGGCAAGAAGGCCGTGTTGTGGGGCACTGCGCTCGACAACCTGGCCTCGTGGCGCATGGTCGACCCCAACGGCGACTGGCTCGACGTCACGCGCATTGCCCACAACCTGGGCAAGATCCACGATGCGCCGCAGGCCGAGTTTCTGCTCGAATGGACGCATCCGTCGGTCAAGGGCGCACCGAAAGGCGCGCCGTTTCGCACCGAGACCTTGATCATCGACGGCAAGCGATTCCGCAAGGAAGGCCTGGGCAAGGACGTCACCGACAAATTCCTCTCCGGCCTGCCGGGCATCCAGAAAGAGGGCACCGATGGCCTGATCACGTCGGGCCGCTGGATCCTGCACAAGATGCCGAAGTTCACGCGTACCGTGGCCCTCGAATTCTTCGGCCAGGCGCGCGACGCGATTCCGTCGATCGTCGAGATCACGAATTACCTCAATGGCTTGCCGAAGAACGGCGATCCGGCGTTTTCCACGCTGCGCCTGGCGGGCCTGGAACACCTCGACGAGCGTTACCTGCGCGCGGTCGGTTATGCCACCAAGTCCAAGCGCGGCGTGCTGCCGAAGATGGCGCTGTTCGGCGACATCGTCGGCGACGACGAAAATGCGGTGGCGCTGGCTGCGTCAGAAGTCGTGCGCATCGCGAATACCCGCGTGGGCGAAGGCTTTGTCGCCGTCAGCCCCGAAGCGCGCAAGAAATTCTGGCTCGACCGCGCCCGCACGGCGGCGATTGCGCGCCACACCAACGCCTTCAAGATCAACGAAGACGTGGTGATTCCGCTGCCACGCATGGGCGAATACACCGATGGCATCGAGCGCATCAACGTCGAGCTGTCGATCAAGAACAAGTTGCAACTGGCCGACGGCCTGCGCGACTACCTGGCGAGCGACCATCTGCCGCTGGCCAAGAGTGACGACGCCAGCAGCGGCGAAGGCGTCGAGCGCGACGAAATCATGGGCGACCGCCCGCTGCAGGCACGCGCGCTGGTCGATCTGGTGACCAAACGCTGGACCTTCATCCTGGCCAATCTGGATGCGCCACTGGTCGACGTGCGAGAGCAGCTCGAATCGCTCGGGCTCGATCATCTGTCGGCCGCCTTCGATGCGCGCCTGGCGATCCAGCCCGATGCATGCCTGTTCGACCTGGTGCAGGACCACACGGTGCGCATCTCGTGGAAAGCAGAGCTGCGCGCGCCGCTGCGCCAGATCTTCAACGGCAGCGCCTACACCTGCATCCTCGACGAGAGCACGGCGATCCACAAGCGCATCCTGCGTTCGCGCGTGTTCGTCGCGCTGCACATGCACGCCGGCGACGGCAACGTCCACACCAACCTGCCGGTGAACTCGGACGACTACGAGATGCTGCAGGATGCGCACAAGGCGGTCGAGCGCATCATGAAGCTGGCGCGCTCGCTCGACGGCGTGATCTCGGGTGAACACGGGATCGGCATCACCAAGCTCGAATTCCTGAAGGACGAAGAAATCCAGGAATTCCGCGACTATAAGATCCGCGTCGATCCGGAAGGGCGCTTCAACAAGGGCAAGCTGCTCAATCTGGAAGGCGCCCACGCCGACCTGCGCAACGCCTACACGCCGTCGTTCGGCCTGATGGGTCACGAGTCGCTGATCATGCAGCAAAGCGATATCGGCGAGATCGCCCACAGCATCAAGGACTGCCTGCGCTGCGGCAAGTGCAAGCCCGTCTGCACGACGCACGTGCCGCAGGCGAACCTGCTGTATTCGCCGCGCGACAAGATCCTGGCCACGTCGGCGCTGATCGAAGCGTTCCTGTACGAAGAGCAGACCCGCCGCGGCGTCTCGATCCGGCACTGGGAAGAATTCGAGGACGTCTCGGACCACTGCACCGTGTGCCACAAGTGCGTGACGCCATGCCCCGTGAACATCGACTTCGGTGACGTGTCGATGAACATGCGTAACCTGCTGCGCAAGATGGACAAGCGCAGCTTCAAGCCGGCCAACCGCGCGGCGATGTTCTTCCTGAACGCCACCGATCCGACCACCATCAACGCCACGCGCAAGGTGATGGTTGATTTTGGCTTCAAGGCGCAGCGCTTCGGCAACCGCATGCTCAAGGGCTTTGCCAAGCCGCAGCTGGCCGCGCCCGCGCCGACGACCGGCAAGGCGCCCGTGCGCGAGCAGGTCATCCACTTCATCAACAAGAAGATGCCTGGGAATCTGCCGAAGAAAACGGCGCGCGCCTTGCTGGACATCGAAGACGACAAGATCGTCCCGATCATCCGCAACCCCAAGAAGACCAATGCCGACACCGAGGCCGTGTTCTACTTCCCGGGCTGCGGATCCGAGCGCCTGTTCTCGCAGGTGGGCCTGGCCACGCAGGCGATGCTGTGGGAAGTGGGTGTGCAGACCGTGCTGCCGCCGGGTTATCTGTGCTGCGGTTATCCGCAGCGCGGCGCCGGCCAGTTCGACAAGGCCGAGAAGATGGTGACGGACAACCGCGTGCTGTTCCACCGGATGGCCAACACGCTCAACTACCTGGACATCAAGACGGTGCTGGTCTCGTGCGGCACCTGCTACGACCAGCTGGCGACGTACCAGTTCGAGAAGATCTTCCCGGGCTGCCGCATCATGGACATCCATGAATACCTGCTCGAAAAAGGCGTCAAGCTCGAAGGCGTGAACGGCACCCGCTACATGTACCACGAGCCGTGCCACACGCCGATGAAGCTGCAGGATTCGATCAAGACGGTCAACGCGCTGGTGTCGACGGTGGACAACGTGAAGATCGAGAAGAACGACCGCTGCTGCGGCGAGTCGGGCACGTTTGCCGTCTCGCGGCCGGACATCGCGACCCAGGTCCGCTCGCGCAAGGAAGGCGAGATGGTCAAGGGCGCCGACAAGCTGCGCGAAGACGGTTTCAAGGGCGACGTCAAGATCCTGACCAGCTGCCCGTCATGCCTGCAGGGCCTGAGCCGCTACAACGACGATTCGGGCACCACGGCCGACTACATCGTCGTCGAAATCGCCAAGCACCTGCTGGGCGAGAACTGGCTGCCCGAGTACGTCGCACGCGCCAATGCGGGCGGCATCGAGCGGGTGCTGGTATGACGGCGCTGCGCGAACCGGGTTGCGAGTTGTGCGACCTGTCGCTGCCCGCCGCATGGGCCGGCGAGAAGTTCAGCGTCATCGTCGTCGACGACGCGAACTATCCCGGCTTTTGCCGCGTGATCTGGCACGACCATGTGCGTGAGATGAGCGACCTGTCGGCGGATGACCGCTTCTTGATCAACGACGCCGTGTTCCAGGTGGAGACGGCAGTGCGCGAGGTGATGCAGCCATTGAAGGTCAATGTCGCCAGCCTCGGCAACGTGGTGCCGCACCTGCACTGGCACATCATCCCGCGCTACGCCGACGATGCGCACTTTCCGGCGCCTGTATGGGCGCAGGCGGTGCGCGCGACGGAACCTGCTATCCTCGCGGCGCGTCTTGCGCTGCACGACCAATTGGGCGCTGCCATCGCGCGCCGTTTTTCCTGATAAAGAGAGTGCCATGCCACATCCAACCGAATTGACTGTCCACCAGAAATCGCGCGTGCTCGACGTCGCCTACGACGACGGCAGCGCCTTTTCGCTCCCGTTCGAATATCTGCGCGTGTATTCGCCATCGGCCGAAGTGAAGGGCCACGGCCCGGGCCAGGAAGTGCTGCAACTTGGCAAGCGCGAAGTCGGCATCGCCGATGTCGAGCAGGTCGGCAACTACGCAATCAAGCCAACCTTCTCGGACGGTCACGATACCGGCATCTTCAGCTGGGATTACCTGTATGAGCTGGGCCAAAGCCAGCAATCGCTGTGGAAGCAGTACCTAGCGCGCCTGCAGGCCGCTGGCTATGATGAAGAGAGTGGCCGCGCGCCGGTGACGCAGTTCGCAGAAGTGGCGGCGGCGAAGTCGGGTGGCGGTGGTTGCGGCTCGGGCAGCTGCGGCTGCTGATTGCCAGCACGGCGCATTCCCTGCGTCGCACGGGGGCGTGACTGTCGACCGTCGTCGGATACCGTCCCCTCCAGTGCAAGCTTCGACACGCATGTAACGTAAAGTATAGTAAAGTATTATACTGTCGATAACAATTACGTTTCCGCAAAGATTTATTGCTAAGTAGCTGTTTGGTATAGGTTTTCTTCGGTGGCATGCTTAATGCTAATTACGAGGTCTCAACCCACCGGAGACCTATCATGAAAAAAGCCTTGGTTCCTTGCCTGGCATCGGTATTGCTGATGTCAGCTTCTGTAACACAAGCTGTAGAAATCACGTATGCCTCGGCAGTCGCGGCTGACGGGTCTGGCAAGACGAGTCTGCAAACGAACAATGTGTTTGTCGAAACGTTCGATGCCCCTGGTGGTGGTGCAACGATGCCAGCCAATATGGTTGCTATCTCGACCGTATCAGGCGGCGGGCTGGCGTATGGCCAAGGTCACCTGCCTGGCGTGTATGCGGCGCCAGCCAACGACACGACGTATTTCGCCTACGGCCCGGGCGCCGGCAGCGGTGCGAACACATCAGAAGTCAATTTCAATTACACCGGCTTGCTGAACTCCCTGGGCAACGGTGCCACCCTGAACTATCTCGGCCTGTATTACGGCTCGATCGATACGTACAACGACCTGATCTTCTACAACGCTGTCGGCGCTGTCATCCAGACCGTGACGGGCGCGTCGCTGATCGCCATGTTCAACGGCGAGCCGGGTAACCCGAATGCGGATAGCTCGAACATCTACGTCAACCTGTTCTTCACGCCAGAAGAAGAGTTCACGTCGTTCAGTTTCCGCACCACCGCCCATGCGTTCGAGGTGGATAACCTGGTGGTCGGCTATAACGTTGCGCCGGTGCCTGAGCCAGCCTCGCTCGCATTGCTCGGTCTCGGTCTGGCCGGTCTGGGCCTGGCACGTCGCCGCATCGGCAAATAACATTGCTGGCGGCGGATTGAAAACCTCCCTGACGGGAGGTTTTTTTTCGTAGTACACACAAGCACGGACCAACAGCCGCAACAGCCGGGGTCAGGTCTGACATTCAGACACGAACTCAGCCTTAACGTCCAATGGCGTCCTGCTCCGTATTAGCGTGGCCAGGCGCCAGCTGGTTCTGGGTAGCCCAATGTCGAGATCGTGTCCGAATGTCAGACCTGACCCTCGCTTTTTCAGTCGCCACAAAGACAAAGAGCACATCCGAAGATGTGCTCTTTTGCGTTGCTTGCCCGCCGTAGCGGGCCAGCGGACCTTACGCTTGCGGCTGGATGTTCGAAGCCTGCTTGCCTTTAGGACCGGTGGTGACGTCGAACGTCACGCGCTGGTTTTCTTGCAGCGACTTGAAGCCGTTGGCGTTGATCGCCGAGAAGTGCGCGAACAGATCTTCGCCGCCGCCGTCAGGCGTGATGAAACCGAAACCTTTTGCGTCATTGAACCACTTAACAATGCCAGTCGCCATTTTTATTCCCTCAAAAATTAATTTTACGTTGATGCCCTGTTTGCGTACCTAGGACAAAAACCAGGGTGACGCCTTACATTGCGAATCTGATTATAGGGCAAACTCTTAAAACGGAAGCAAGATTTTTCAATCGTCTCCGTATTTACCACAAGTCATCCCCCCTGCATGACCGATTTCAGGAATAAATTTCTGGTTAGAAAGTCATTGGCAAACGCAGCGTCAGCGTCACGTCCGGCGTGTCACGGGTGACGCCGGCGCCGACGGCGATGTTGAGCGAACGCTTTGGACTCAGGCGGTAGGAGTAGCCCAGCAGCAGGGTGCCCAGCTGCGTGCGTACCGAGCCGATCGAGGTCGCGCCGTTCTGGCGCATGCGCCCGATCGTGCTGTGGTCGTAGCCCAGGCTCAGCGACGCCTTGTCGTTGAGCGCCAGGCCCATGCCGAAGTTAAAGCCCAGCACGGCGCCCGGTTGCAGCGAGCCGAGCGGTTCGCGCTCGCCATTGCGTACCAGGCGCGTCACGTCGTCGCGCTTGAAGTTGTGCACGTAGCTCAGGTTGCCAAAGAAGACGGCCGGGTCGGATGGATACAGCCAGGTCAGCGTGGCTTGCAGCGAGTGGAAGCCCGAGCCGGTGGGCAGGTCCAGCGGCAGGCCGGTGCCGGTGACGTTCTCGCCGATGCAGCGGCGCTCGCAATCGGTAACCACTTCGAACGGATCGCGGCCGGTGCGGCTCTTGTAGCGCAGGCCGGCAATGTAATAACCCTTGTCGGCGCCGCCGTTATTGAGCTGATAGCGGCCGGCCACTTCAACGTCGCCCATGCCCTTGCCGGTCGTATCGAACACGCGCTCGACCGCCGTGCCGGTGAATATTTCCCGGCTGACGGTGGCGTCGGAGCGGTACACGTACGGCACCTTGACCTCGACTTCCATCCGGTTGCTGAGGCCGGTGCGGCCGGTGATCGCAGTGGTGAAGGTATTGCGTTTGATTTCACGCACGTCCACCAGGCCGATCAGCAGGGCCGGAATCACCGTGTAGCCGACCAGCGCCACACGGTTGCTCGACGAGTAGCCGTATTGCATCGACGGCTCGAGCACATAGGTCCCAGGCGCCGTGAGCACGCCCGGCTGGTCGCCGATCGGTGCGACTTCCGGCGGCCGGTTCGGTTGCTGGCGGCTGGTGTTTTGCGCCTGCGCCTGCGCAGCGGGCTGGGCCGGTACCGGGGCGGGCACGCCGGGCCGGTCAGGGCGCTGCTGTGGCGGCAGCGGCGCCGGTACGCCCGTCACAGCTGGTGGCAGTACGGGCGGCTCGGCCACCGGCGCCTGGCCGCTCATCGCGCCGCCCATGCCGCGCTGCTGCGACAGCAGGACGCCATCGGCCGGCGTCCCCATGCGCTGCAATTGCTCGCGCTGCGCCTGGACTTCCAGCAGCAGGCGATTGACCAGCGCGCGTTGCTGCGCCAGCTCGTCCTTCAGCTGCGACAGTTCGGTAGAGGATGGCTGTGCGCCATTGTTCGACAGGGGAGCAACTTGTTGAGCGAGTGCAGGCGGCGCCAGAAGGGCCGCCGCCAGGCCCGCAGCGCCGAGCCGCGCGACGTGTGGATACATCCAGATTCTCCAGAGTGAGTGTTGGTGGTGTTGAACATTCATAGCCCGCTCGGGGAACGCACGACGGCGTCCCGGATCGTCGACTGGAAATTGATGTCCTTGATCAGCGACATGCTGTTGACCGTCGACGAAATGGTGGTCGCGGTGCGGATGTCCTGGCCACTCAGCGTGTTCTGGACCAGCGTCGCACCGTTGGGCAGGTTGAGGTCGGCAGCGGCATAGTTGTTGCCGCCGATCTGGATCATCCGCGCTGCGCCGAGCGCGTCCTGGGTCAGGCGCGCCTGCTCGGCCGTCATGGCCGCCAGGTCAGGAATCGCGATATTCGTGCGCGCCATGATTTCGCCGTTGACCGACACGACGCGCTCGATGCCGAGCGACAGTGCCAGGCCGCCAGCCACTTCGAAGCCGCCACGGGCCGCGTCCAGCGTGGCTGCGGCGACCGGCTTGCCAAGTACCGGTACGACCGGCTCGGTGGCCTGGGCGCCCGGTAGAGTGCCCATCATCAGGCTCAGCAGGCCCAGCAGGCCCGGCAAGGCGGTGTGCAAAGGGAAGGTTAGAAAGCGCATGGTGGGTCCCGTTAAAAATCGCCCGGCCCGAACTTGGGCAGGGTCGCGCTGAGCTGGTCCTGGTGCATGCCGGTGCCCAGCGGCGCACGCGGCGCGCCGCGCCAGTCTTCCGGTGTATTGAAGGCAACCTGGTCCTTGTGGCTGTGGATCACGAACAAGATCTTGTTGCGCCAGATTTCCTGGAACCGCTCCATGCTCACGACGCGGTTGCCGGTGGATGGGTCGCCGATCAGGATGCGGCCGTCTTCGGCACCCTTGATGACCACGAAATGGTTGAAGCCGCGGTCGGTGATCAGGACGATGGCCGGCAGTTTTTCGGCGATCAGTTTTTCAATGGGCAGCTTGAAGCCGTCGGCGCGAAAGCCGCGCGTGGCCAGAAAGCGCTGCATGTCGAGCAGCGAAAAACCTTCTTTGTGAATCTTGGCCTGGTCGCCGGTCGCATACATCTGCTGGAACACGTCCTGTTCGGGCGTGGGCGTCTGATAGTGGTGCGACAGCAAGGTGGCCAGCGCGGCGGCGCCGCAGCTGTAGTCATATTGCTGGCGCAGCGTGCGCTGGAATTTGATGTCCTTGAGACTGGTCACCGGCACGTTGACGCGCCCGACGCCGGCCAGATCCAGTGCATGCGCACTGTGCGGCGCCAGCAGGGCGCCGCACAGTGCGATCAGCAGCATCAAGTGAGGGCCGGGTGTCATGCTCATTGCAATTGCAGGTTGATGACGGTCGCGTTCTGGATCAGGACGTTCGCGCCGGAATTCTGGATCACGACCGGCAAGCCCGACGAGTTGGCGAACGAGCCCCCGCTGATCACGTTCATGCCGGTGGTCACATTGATGGCCGTGTTGTTGCCGACGGTGCCGCCCAGCGTCGCTTCGGTGGTGATGATGTCGGTGCCGCCGCGCAGGTCGCCCAGAACAGCGGCGTCTGTGGTCTTGCCCCAGCCGTTCGCGAGATCGTCGCCGGGGGCCGGCGTCACGTTTACGGTCGACAAAAAGCTCACCACTACTGGCAATCTGGCCGGTTCGGTGACCTGGGCTGCCGCTGGCAGAGCAGCGCCTGCCGTCAGCAAGAGAAATCCAATCTGGTGTAGTTGTTTCATGATGCCTCGCTCGAAAGGACCGCCATGCGGGCAAAGCGCCGCATGGCGGGAGTGCAGGGCGCGCAGCGTGACCGCCACGTGTCCTGCACCCACTACCTGATCACTGGCCTGCGCCGCCGACGTTCATGTTCGACTGCACGTTGACGCTTTGCTGGATCAGCGAGGAGAAGCCGTTGTTCTGGCTGATGATCGAGATGCCGGCTGCCGACTGGGCGATGTTGTTCATCGAGTTCGACATGTCGAACGAGCCCGAGCTGACGTTGTTGGTGCCGCCATTGCCGCCGGTGCCGGCGCCGCCGAAGCCGCCGGTACCTGCACCGGCCGTCATTTCGCCGCCCGAGCCGCCTGCGCCTGACGTGGTTGCACCACCAGCGCCGCCGCTGCCGCCAGCGCCCGAGTTTGCGTCACCCGAGGTGGCCGAGCCGCCCGTGGCCGAACCGCCCGTGGCCGCGCCGCCCGCGCCGCTGGCGCCGGTCGATGCGGTCGCTTCCGCGCCCGAACCGCCCATGCCGCCTGCGCCCGCCGTGCCGCCCTGGCCCGCGCCACCAGCGCCACCGGTGCCGGTCGCACCGTTGCCGCCCATCCCGGCCGTGCCTGCTGCGCCCGAGCCGCCGGCGCCTGCTGTGCCGGTGGCGCCTGCGCCGCCCGTGCCGGCCAGTGCCGCGCCGGCGCCGCCGGTGCCGCCGGTCGAGGCGCCGCCTGCTGCGCCGCTACCCGAGGTGTTCGACGATGCAGCGCCCGCGCCGCCCGCGCCGCCAGCCGAACCGGCACCACCCGCGCCCGCCATCGAGTCACCCGCACCGTTGGTGCTGGCGCCGCTGGTCGGGCTGCCGGCTGTGCTGGTGCCGCCGGTATTGGTTGATGCGCCGCTGGCGCCGCCGGCCGCTGCCGGATCGCTGCCTGGCGTGCCGCCGGCACCCGTCGTTGCCATGGCGTCGCCGATGCTGGCGCCGCCGCCGCTGGCGCCGTTCGAGGCCGTCAGGCTTGAACCGGCCGAGGTGCCACCCATGCCGCCCGCGCCGCCCGAGCCGCCTGCACCGCCTGCGCCGCCCCATGCCGAGCCGGTATTGCCACCCGCGCCGCCTGCGCCGCCCGTGGCCGCACCGGTGCCGCCACCATTGCCGCCAGCCAGCGAGCCGGTCGAGCCGCCTGCACCGCCGGTGGCCGCGCCGCCTTCTGCGCCCGAGCCGCCATTGGCCCCGCCGCCCATTGCGCCCGCGCCGCCCGTGCCAGTGCCCCCCGCGGCGCCGTTGCCACCGGCAGCATAGCCACCCATGGCGCCGGACGCGCCCGAGCCACCCGTCGCGCCTGCAGCGCCGGTCGACCCGCCGGCGCCGCCAGCGGCGTTACCGACGCTCGATGAGCCCGTCGAGGCTGTACCAGCAGCAGCGTAGCCGCCTGCGCCGCCTGATGCGCCTGCCGCGCCCGAGGCTGCACCGCCGGCTGCACCGGTGCCGCTGGCCCCGCCGCCATAGCCCACGCCGCCTGCGGCGCCGGAACCGGATGCGCCGTTGGCACCGCCCGTGTTCTGTGCGGTGTTGCCGATATTGCTGATGCTGTTGCCGCTGACGTTGCCGGTCAGGGCGCTGGTCGACGTTGCCGACGAGGTGTTGAACGAGTTCGCCACCGATGAGCTGGCGGTGCCGCCGTTGTTGGCTGCTGCGGCGCCGGCCACTTCGGCATTGGCGTCACCCGAGCTGTTGTTCTGGCCCGAGCTGTCCCGGCTGCTGTCGCTGCTGTTGTTGGTCGTGGTGGTGGTGGCGATGTCGGTCGTGTCGTTGCTGTCGATCTGCATATTGCGCGTATCGGACTGGTTGCTGGTCTGGCTGTTGCTGTTGTTCGTCGTGGTGTTCGTGACGCGGTTGTCCGAGTTGTCCACCTGGTTGTTGCTTGTGGTGTTGGTGGTGTTCGTGTTGGTACGCTGGCTGTTGTCGGTCTGCGTATTGGTGTTGGTGGCCGTGTTGGTATTCGTGTTCGTGCTGTTACTGGTCGACGTATTGTTGCTGTCGGTCTGGCTGTTGTTGGTATTGGTCGCGATGTTGTTGCTGTTGGCCTGGCTGTTGTCAGTGGAGTTGGTGGTCGTCGCGGTGTTGTTGCTGTTACGGGAGTCGCTGACCGAGCTGTTGTCCGTGTTGGTATTGGTGGTATTGGTGATCGTCGACGTTTGGGTATTGCCGCCACGGACGTCGTTCACGGTGTTTTCTTGGGCGTGGGCCATGCTGAAAGCCAGGGCGATCGCGGTTGCCAGGATAGTGCGCTTCATTATTGCTCCCCTAATATCACGGTTTAAGTATCCCGAGGTCTCGTGACGCCCGGTCCACTTCCGTATTAGCAGGTCTTGTGCCAGCACAGGCTGCTTGAGCAAGTCATTGATTTTGTAGGACTAATTTGATGAGCTCGCAAGGCAGATCGCAGAACGATGAAGCACACCAATAGCTGAAACGACAAGTGTCTCTGTCTTGTGACACAGTTGCAGAATTGATCAGGAAACTGTATCAAATTGCAACCGCCAGACGGGGTTGACAGAGTGAGCAAGGCACTTCAGCGTGCTGCCTCTCGGCAAGCACGCTGCATAAAACCCTGTGAATTCAAGGACAAACGCGGTAGGACCTGGCCGACGCCGGGCCAGGAATGGCGCCTACACCGAAATCTCGTGCTTGGCCATCAGGCGATACAGCGTCATGCGCGATACACCCAGTTCGCGCGCTGCCCGGCTGATGTTGTTGCCGCTGCGGGCCAGGCTTTCGCCGATGGCCACGCGTTCAGCGCTCAGGCGCGATGTACCCAGGCCAACGCCGTTCGGGCAGATGGGCCCGACACCCGGCAAATCGAGGTCTTCCGGCATCACGAGGCGATGCTCGGCCAGGACCATGGCGCGGCGCAAGCGGTTGATCAGCTCGCGGACATTGCCGGGCCAGTCGTAGCGCGCCATGGCCTGCAAGGCTTCGCGGCTCACGCCCTTGAGTTGCGGACTGCGTTCGCTGGCGAACTTGTTGAAGATGAGATCGGTCAGCAGCGGCAAGTCTTCCTTGCGCTCCCGCAGCGCCGGTACGCGGATGGGAAACACGCTGAGGCGGTAGTACAAGTCTTCGCGGAAGCGGCCGTCGGCCACGGCCTGGGGCAGGTCGACGTGGGTGGCGGTGATCACGCGCGCATCGACCGCGATGGTGCGCGTGCCGCCGACCCGATAGATCACGCGCTCTTGCAGGAAACGCAGCAGGCTTGCCTGCAGATCCAGCGGCAGGTCACCGATCTCGTCGAGGAAAATGCTGCCGCCCGATGCCGCTTCGAGCAGGCCCTGCTTGTCGCGCATGGCGCCGGTGAAGGCGCCCCGTTCGTGACCGAACAGTTCCGAGTGGATCAGCGCCGGCGCCATGGCTGCGCAATTGATGGCGATGAACGGCCCGGTGGCGCGCGGTGAACGCAGGTGGATTTCCTGCGCTGCCAGCTCCTTGCCGCTGCCGCTTTCGCCGCAGATCAGAACCGGCGCGTCGACGGCGGCGATCTTGTCGATGTGCGAGCGCAGGCGGGCGATCGCGGCCGAGGCGCCGTCGATGTGGCTCACGCGCAGTGCGCCGTCGTGCAGCGCCGGCCGCGTGGCCATGCTCGCCATGCTCGCCATGCCGTGGGCGTGGCCCAGCGAGTGCTGCAGCCGCAGGGTATCAACCGGCAGCGTATGAAAGTCGACCAGATGCGCCGCGATCAGTTCGCGCAGGGCCGGCTGGACGAGGCGGTGCGCGTCGAACACGCCGACCCAGCGCACATGGTGGTGCTGGTGCAGGAAACGTTCGAGCTCGGCATCGTCTGCGCTGTCGCTGCTGTCGAGCAGCAGGCCCACGCCGTAGTGTTGCTGGGACAAGACCTTGCGCGCCGCAGCCAGATGCTCGACGACGCAGACGTCCCAGCCGGGCAGGGCGCCATGGCAGGCGCGGGCGTGCGCACTGCCTTCACGTGTAATGCAAATCAGACGTTTTATAGGCACCGGTATCCTCATCAAACTGGTTGGCACCCGCTACGCTGTGATGCATCCCGGCACACCATGGGAACCATGCAACGTCGATGGGCGCAACGACCGGCGCTTGCCGGCTGGAAGATCGTGTTAATTAAACCAAAAATGCGGTGCGCATGGCGCACAACTATTGATAAAAGTCTAAGGAGAAATGCGATATTGAATTAAAAGTTTGATTTTTCGCATAACAATTTGAAAATAGAGTTTGTCTGTTGCTAATGATCTTAGTCGTGGTGGGCGGCTTGGAAAAGAGGCACGTGCGATGATTTTCTCTTAATCGCACACTGTGGCGCAGATGCGTTGTGGGTAACCAACAAGCGTAAAAAGTTGAATCCAAACGGGCGCAAGGCGCGTAATCCCCCTTGCTGGCGCCTGTGTTGAACGCGCTGGTGACAGTCAGCTCAGCAGCGCGGCCCTCCCGCCGCGTCCTTGTATAATGTGGCAACCCCCAACCTGCATGCCACTATGACAAACACCACCCACTTCGGCTACAAGACCGTCGCCGAGGACCAGAAGGTCCAGGAAGTCGCCAAGGTCTTCCACTCGGTCGCCGCGAAGTACGATGTCATGAACGATCTGATGTCGGCCGGCCTGCACCGCGCCTGGAAGCTGTTCACGATCGCGCAGGCGGGCGTGCGGCCCGGCTTCAAGGTGCTCGATATCGCCGGCGGCACGGGCGACCTGGCCAAGGCCTTTGCAAAACAGGCCGGCAAGACGGGCGAAGTCTGGCTCACCGACATCAACGAGTCGATGCTGCGCGTTGGCCGTGACCGTCTCTTGAATAAAGGACTTGTCACCCCAACCATGTTGTGTAACGCCGAAAAGTTGCCGTTCCCGGACAATTACTTCGACCGGGTCAGTGTCGCCTTCGGCCTGCGCAACATGACGCACAAGGACCAGGCGCTGGCCGAAATGCGCCGCGTGCTCAAGCCGGGCGGCAAGTTGCTGGTGCTCGAATTCTCGAAAGTGATCGCGCCACTGCAAAAGCCGTATGACGTGTATTCGTTCTCGGTGCTGCCATGGCTGGGCCAGCGGATTGCCGGCGATGCCGAAAGCTATCGCTACCTGGCCGAATCGATCCGCATGCACCCCGATCAGGACACTCTGAAGGGCATGCTGGAAGACGCGGGACTGGAGCGGGTCCAGTATTTCAACCTGACGGCGGGTGTGGCCGCTTTGCACACCGGTATCAAGCTGTAGTTTTAACTGAAGTTCCAATAAAGGACGGAGACAATGAAAAAATTCCTGGTCACGACGCTGCTCGCAGTCACCGCATTCTCGATGGTGGCCGAGGCCTACGCACGCCCGATGGGCGGCAAGCGCTCGGTCGGCCGCCAGTCGCAGGCCGTGCGCCAGATGCCGGCCCCGGCACCTGCGCCCGCACAGAGCATGCAGCGCCAGACCCCGAACCAGGCCGCACCAGCTGCTGCCGGCGCGGGCGCCGCGGGTGCTGCGGCGGCCGCCAAGAAGCCAAGCATGATGCGCAACATCCTCGGCGGCGCACTGCTGGGCCTCGGTCTGGGCATGCTGCTGTCGCACCTGGGTATTGGCGGCGCGATGGCCAGCATCATCGCGGGCATCCTGATGTTCGCGCTGTTCGGCCTCGTCATCATGTTCCTGGTGCGCATGTTCCGCCGCAAGGACACGCCGGCCAATCCATCTGCAGCCGGTTTCAGCGGTGGCTTCAAGCCGCAGGCGGCCGGTGGTGTTGGCACGCCTGAAATCGGTTCGGGCCTGCGTCCGCAGCCCACCGCATTCCAGGGCGGCGTCGCACTGGAAAAGGACCGCGGCGGCCTGAATGCATCGGGTTTCGGCAATGCTGCTACTCCAGCAGCGCACCAGCAATGGGGCGTGCCGGCCGACTTCGACAGCGAGAGCTTCCTGCGTCACGCGAAGTCGTCGTTCATCCGCATGCAGGCAGCCTGGGATCGTGGCGACACGAACGATCTGCGCGAATTCACGTCGCCTGAAGTCTTCGCTGAACTCAAGCTGCAGATCCAGGAACGTGGCGCGGTCGCTGATTTCACCGACGTCGTCAATGTCGATGCGCAGTTGCTGGGCATCGAGCAGACGGCCACCGATTACCTGGCCAGCGTGCAGTTCAACGCCATGATCCGTAGCGCGAAAGACGCATTGCCAGAGCCGTTCGTCGAGGTCTGGAACATGTCCAAGCCGCTGTCGGGCGCAGGCGGTTGGGTGCTGGCTGGCATTCAGCAGCCGAACTAAGTGCGCCGCAGGCGAACCGGAATTATTTTGTTTGCCGATTCCGTAACACCGGGTGCATGCCCGGCGAACTGGTAAGATCAAAACCGCCCGAATCACTCCGGGCGGTTTTGTTTTTTGAGGGTAGTCCCGCCATGTTTCCGAATCTTCCATCCCTGTCGACCTTGTCACCCCAGCATGCGCTGACCGTGCCTGCCGTTGCCGCGATCAATCACCTGCTGACCCAGGAAGCCTGGGCCCGCGCTGCGCTCGCGCGCCATGTCGGCAAGCAGGCATGCATCGATGCCGGCGTGGCCCAGCTGCGCGTGCTGGTGGCGCCTGACGGCCTGTTCGAGGCCAGCCAGGATGCAGCGCCGGCCAACGTCACCATCCGCATCAAGCCAGCGGACCTGCCGCTGATCGCGCAAGACCGCACGCGCGCGCTGTCGTACGTGAAGATCGAAGGCGATGCCGAATTTGCCAACGTGATTTCGCAACTGGCCAACGGCCTGCGCTGGGATGCCGAGTACGACCTCGAGCGCGTGGTCGGACCGGTGGCCGCCTACCGCCTGCATCAGGGCGCGCGCCGCACCGTCAGTGGCCTGGGCGAAGCAGGGCGCCGCCTGGCCGAGAATCTCGCTGAATTCCTGGCCGATGAGCGGCCGGTGCTGGTGCGGCCAGTTCAGCGCGACGCCTTTGCCGCCGATGTCGTGCGCCTGCGTGACGACGTCGAGCGCAGCGCCAAGCGCATCGCGCGGCTCGAGGGGGCGCTGGCCCAGCGCAGCGCCGCCCAACCTTCTTCCACCTTTGCTGTAAGCGCAGACCAGAATCCGGATCGTCGATGATATTGAAATTCCTGCGCCTGCTGCGCATTCTCACCGTCTTTACCAAGTACGGCCTGGACGAAATCGCCGTCACCAGCATCAACGCTCCGCGCACCGCGCGCCTGATGAACACGTTCTTCTTCTGGCGCACGATCACGTCGCCGCGCGCCGTGCGGCTGCGCCAGGCGCTCGAAGAACTGGGCCCGATCTTCGTGAAGTTCGGCCAGGTACTGTCGACCCGGCGCGATCTGGTGCCGCCCGATATCGCCGATGAGCTCGCCATGCTGCAGGATCGGGTGCCGCCATTCGGCTCCGACCTGGCGGTGGCGCAGATCACGCGTTCGCTCGGCACCCATCCCGACCAGCTGTTTGCCCATTTCGAGCGCGAGCCGATCGCCTCGGCGTCGATCGCCCAGGTGCACTTCGCCACGCTCAAGAACGGCAAGGAAGTCGCCGTCAAGGTGCTGCGCCCGGGCATGAAGAAGCTGATCGACGAAGACATGGCGCTGATGCGCATGGCTGCGAACCTGATCGAAAAGGTCTGGAGCGAAGCGCGGCGCCTGAAGCCGCGCGAAGTCGTGGCCGAATTCGACAAATACCTGCACGATGAGCTCGACCTGATGCGCGAGGCCGCCAATGCCAGCCAGCTGCGCCGCAACTTCGCCGATTCGACGCTGCTGATGGTGCCCGAGATGTACTGGGACTATTGCTCGAGCAGCGTGATCGTCATGGAGCGCATGCACGGCCTGCCCGTGTCGCAGATCGACCGTCTGGCCGCGGCCGGCGTCGACCTCAAGAAGCTGTCGCGCGATGGCGTGGAGATTTTCTTCACGCAGGTGTTCCGTGACGGCTTTTTCCACGCCGACATGCACCCCGGGAATATCCTGGTCTCGACCGCACCGGAAACGCTGGGCCGCTACATCGCGCTCGACTTCGGCATCGTCGGCACGCTGACCGACTTCGACAAGGATTACCTGTCGCAGAACTTTTTGGCCTTCTTCCAGCGCGACTACAAGCGCGTGGCCGAAGCCCACATCGAATCGGGTTGGGCGCCGCCGAGCACGCGCGTGGACGAACTCGAGTCGGCCGTGCGGGCCTGCTGCGAGCCGATCTTCGACCGCCCACTTAAAGACATCTCGTTCGGCCAGATCCTGCTGCGCCTGTTCCAGACCTCGCGCCGCTTCAATGTCGAAGTGCAGCCACAACTGGTGCTGCTGCAAAAGACGTTGCTCAATATCGAAGGCCTGGGCCGCCAGCTCGATCCTGACCTGGACTTGTGGAAGACGGCCAAGCCGTACCTGGAGCGCTGGATGGCCGAGCAGGTGGGTTGGCAAGGGCTGGTCGAGCGCCTGAAGGCCGAGGCGCCGCGTTACGCCCAGATCTTCCCGCAACTGCCGCGCCTCGTGCACCAGGCGCTGGAGCGTGAGTCGAAAGGGCACCATCCGCACATCGCCAACAGCGAGATGATGGCGATGCTGGTCATGGAGCAGCGCCGCACCAATCGCATGCTGACGTTCCTGACCTTGCTGGCGACGGGCGCCTGCACCGCGCTGGCGGCGCTGTACTTCCTCTGACGCGCGCCCAAGAAAAAAGCCCGCGTGAGCGGGCTTGATAAGCTGTGTTCTTTTATGGGCTGCGCTGATACGAACATCTCGCAGCCTTCTGTTTCTTGTGTTCTCGCAGTGGCAGAGCTTTCCTGCGACCAACATTCGGTAAAGAAGCCGTATTAAATCACCGATGCTGTGCACGAGCAAACAGTTCGCCTGCTGACGTGGTGAAAAACAACACGATGCTGCTGCCGTTTGCCGAATGCGGCGCTGTCTTGTGCCCGGGCCGCCGCAATGCCGTAAATGCTGCGGCAAAAGCTTTATAATTCAGGGTTTTGAAGATTTTTGCGGAGCACCAGAATGCCGATTTATGCCTATCGCTGCGAAGAATGCGGTTTTTCCAAAGATGTACTGCAAAAGATATCGGACCCGGTCCTGACCGTCTGCCCGTCCTGCGCCAAGCCATCGTTCAAGAAGCAGGTGACTGCAGCCGGTTTCCAGCTCAAGGGCTCGGGCTGGTACGTGACCGATTTCCGTGGCGGCACGCCGCCTGCCACCGGTACCGCTGCGGGCACGGGTGGCGCTGACGCAGGCGCAGCGGCCGCACCGGCCGCCGCAGCTGCACCGGCCACGCCAGCGCCTGCCGCGCCTGCTACGGGCAGCAGCAATGGTGGCAACAGCGGTGGCGGCGACAAGAGCAGCACCTGAGCCCGGCGCGTCCCTGCGCCGCGCCAACAAGAATAACGGGATATCCGATGCGTAAATATTTCATCACCGGCCTGCTGGTGCTGGTGCCCCTGGCCATTACGGCCTGGGTCCTGAGCCTGATCATCAGCACGCTCGACCAGTCGCTGATGTTCGTGCCGGCCGCCTGGCAGCCGCGCCAGTTCATCGGCATGGACGTGCCGGGCATCGGCGCGGTGCTGACGCTGGCCATCGTGTTCGTCACGGGCCTGCTGACCAACAACCTGGTCGGCAAGTACATCGTGCGCGTGGGCGAGCGCCTGCTCAAGCGCGTGCCGGTCGTCAGCTCGCTGTATGGCAGCGTCAAGCAGGTGTCGGACACGCTGTTCTCGTCGTCCGGCAATGCCTTCCGCCAGGCGGTGCTGATCCCGTATCCGCACGCCGACTCGTATACGATCGCGTTTCTGACCGGCGTGCCAGGCGGCGACGTGACCAACCACCTGGTGGGCGACTTCGTGAGCGTGTATGTGCCCACGACGCCAAACCCCACCTCGGGCTTTTTCCTGATGATGGAACGCAGCCGTGTGAAAGAACTCGACATGACCGTCGACGCAGCGCTCAAGTACATCGTCTCGATGGGCGTGGTCGCACCGAGCCATGTGCCGCTCGGCGCCGCCAACCCTGCGGCAGTCAAATAACGCATCACAGAATCTGGGCCGCCCGCGATGGCGGCGCCGACAAATCAATCAACCTGGAACGAAAACTATGTCCACCATGCGTACCAATTACTGCGGCCTCGTCACCGAGGAACTGCTGGGCCAAACCGTCAACCTGTGCGGCTGGGTGCATCGCCGCCGCGACCACGGCGGGGTGATCTTCATCGACCTGCGCGACCGCGAAGGCCTGGTGCAGGTGGTCTGCCATCCGGACAACGCGGCCGTCTTCAAGGCAGCCGAGCACGTGCGTAATGAGTATTGCCTGCGCATCGTCGGCACCGTGACCAACCGTCTGGCCGGTACCGTCAACGCCAACCTGGCCTCGGGCAAGATCGAAGTGACCGCGACCGAAGTCGAAGTGCTCAACGCCTCGGTGCCGGTGCCGTTCCAGCTGGACGACGACAACCTGTCGGAAACCACCCGCCTGACGCACCGCGTGCTCGACCTGCGCCGCGGCCAGATGCAGCACAACCTGAAGCTGCGCTACAAGGTCTCGATGGAAGTGCGCAAGTATCTCGATAACCTGGGCTTCATCGACATCGAAACCCCGATGCTGACCAAGTCGACCCCGGAAGGCGCGCGCGATTACCTGGTACCGTCGCGTGTCAACGCGGGCAACTTCTTCGCACTGCCGCAGTCGCCGCAGCTGTTCAAGCAGCTGCTGATGGTCGCCAACTTCGACCGCTACTACCAGATCACCAAGTGCTTCCGCGACGAAGATCTGCGCGCCGACCGCCAGCCTGAATTCACCCAGATCGACTGCGAAACCTCGTTCCTGACCGAACAAGAGATCCGCGACATGTTCGAAGAAATGATGCGCGTCGTGTTCAAGAACACGACCGGCATCGAACTGCCGAACCCGTTCCCGGTGATGGACTTCGCCACCGCGATGGCGATGTACGGTTCGGACAAGCCGGACATGCGCGTCAAGCTCGAATTCACCGAACTGACCGAGCTGATGAAGACGGTCGAGTTCAAGGTGTTCAACAGCGCCGCCAACCTGCCGAACGGCCGTGTGGTCGGCATGCGCGTGCCGCAGGGCGGCTCGATGCCACGCTCGGAAATCGACGCGTACACCCAGTTCGTCGCGATCTATGGCGCCCGTGGCCTGGCGTACATCAAGGTCAACGAGAAGGCCAAGGGCCGTGACGGCCTGCAGTCGCCGATCGTCAAGAACCTGTCCGACGAGGTGCTGGCGCAGATCCTGGAACTGACGGGCGCGCAGGACGGCGACCTGATCTTCTTCGGCGCCGACAAGGCCAAGGTCGTCAACGACGCCCTGGGCGCGCTGCGCGTGAAGATCGGCCACTCGGAGTTCGGCAAGAAGGCCGGCCTGTTCGACGACGTCTGGTCGCCGCTGTGGGTCATCGACTTCCCGATGTTCGAGTACGACGAAGACGGCGATCGCTGGACCGCAACCCACCACCCGTTCACGGCCCCGAAAGACGGCCACGAAGACATGCTCGAGTCCAATCCGGGCGCCTGCATCGCCAAGGCCTACGACATGGTCCTGAACGGCTGGGAACTGGGCGGCGGTTCGATCCGTATCCACCGCGAAGAAGTCCAGAGCAAGGTGTTCCGCGCGCTGAAGATCGACGCCGAAGAAGCCCAGCTCAAGTTCGGCTTCCTGCTGGACGCGCTGCAGTACGGCGCACCGCCGCACGGTGGCCTGGCCTTCGGCCTGGATCGCCTGATCACGCTGATGACGGGCTCCGAGTCGATCCGCGACGTGATCGCGTTCCCGAAAACGCAGCGCGCGCAGTGCTTGCTGACCAATGCACCGTCGGAAGTCGACGAGAAGCAATTGAAAGAGCTGCACATCCGCCTGCGTAACGAGCCAAAGGTCGCGTAATGGCGGGCGGGGGAGGTGGCCTGGCTGCCAACCCCGCTCATCCTGTCATGCAAGCCTACAAGATCCCTGAATCGGTGCTGGTCGTCATCCACACGTCCGAGCTGGACGTGCTGGTGATCGAACGCGCCGGTCAGCCGGGTTTCTGGCAATCGGTCACCGGCTCGCTCGACCGGCTCGACGAGCCGCTGCTGGAGACGGCCGCGCGTGAACTGTTCGAAGAGACTGGCATCGTGGCCGACGGCGAGCAGATCGTCCTGTGTGACTGGCAGTTATCCAATATCTACGAGATCTACCCTCTCTGGCGCCACCGCTACGCCCCCGGCGTGATGCAGAACACCGAGCACGTGTTTTCTGTCTGCGTGCCGCGTGACATCCCCATCATCCTCAGTCCGCGCGAGCACATCGCCCACGCCTGGCTGCCCTATCTGGAGGCGGCCGATCGCTGCTTCTCGGCCTCGAATGCCGAAGCCATCCTGCAGCTGCCACGCCAGCTCGCTTCTGATCCCAAAAGCAAATAAAATTTCTTCAAAGAAGCAGTTTTGCAGTAAATCATCATTGAATATTGCTTGTACGAAGCAATAAAATGACGTTTTACAGCAAAAGTACGTAAGTGCTTTTTTTAATTTGGCTCTGTTCGCTGGCGCTCACATACGCACGGAAAAATGCGCGTTCTCCTATGAAGATACATTTCGAGACACTTGATGACACGTTTTGCAGATGAATTAAATATGGTGGGCATCGGACGGGCACCATATATTCCACGGTTGACAGTCAGAAATCAGTAGTCTAAGGTCAATAGTTCACCCAGTGTGAATTTTCGATGTGCAACTTTTAAGTGGATGATTCTGAGAGAAAAATGGATAACTTCAAACTGAATAGCGACAAGAAAGTAAAAGCAATCACACTCGGCGACGATTGCATCTATATCGACCTGATGGATGGCCTGCGCCTGTGTGGCCCGATGGCACCGCGCGCGCAAAAGGATGAGGCGGCTGCACACCGCCCGCGCCGCATGATCGTCTCGGGCCACGAAGCAGTGTACGACCAGGCGCACGCGATCGCCTGAAGCGAGTTTGTTACTGTCGGTTTCTAAAAAGAGTGCGAGAACTGGCAACCTGCCGAACGCGCCAGCGCTTTAACAAGCGCACGATTGGGTCCGTTTCACGAGAACGGCAGTCCGATCCGGGTAGAATGTTCCCATGAAAATTCGTGTGGCTACCTACAACATTCACAAGGGCGTTTCCTCGCTGCGCAGCACGCCCCGCGTGATCGCACTGAAGAAAGCGATCGCTGAATTCGACGCCAATGTCGTCTTCCTGCAAGAAGTCCAGGGCCGGCACGACCGGCACCAGGCACGCTTCGGCAAGGAAGACCGTGGCCATCGGCACTGGCCTGAAACCGCCCAGTACGATTATTTTGCCTCCGACCTGCACCACACGGCGTATGGCATGAACGCGGTCTACGACCACGGTCACCATGGCAATGCGCTGCTCAGTACCTACCCGATCGAAAACTCGCACAACCACGATGTCTCGGACCATGCCTACGAGCAGCGCGGCATCCTGCACTGCGTGCTGGGTACGCCCGAGTGTCCGGTGCACTGCTATGTCGTGCACCTGGGTCTGTTCGAAGGTGGGCGAGGGCGCCAGACGCAGTCGCTGATCGACGCCGTCAATTCGTCGGCGCCGAACGGCGAGCCGGTCATCATCGCGGGCGACTTCAACGACTGGCGCAACACGCTGAGCGACAAGCTGCGCGCCGGCCTTGGCGTGTGCGAAGTGTTCGACGAGCTGGGCCCGCGCTCGCCGATGGGCGACATGGTGCGCGGCTGGGCCGGGCGCAAGCCGCGCCTGGCACCGGCGCGCACGTTCCCGGCGATGCTGCCGTGGTTCCGCCTGGACCGCATCTACGTGCGCGGCTTCAAGGTCAACTCGGCGCAAGTGATGCACGGTCCCCTGTGGGCCAAGCTGTCCGACCACGCACCGATCGTGGCGGAACTCGAGCTGGCCTGAGGCCATGCGCAGCGTCACCTTCGTCGACGATAACGACATCACGCTGTTGGAGAGCGGCGTTGCGTTCTTCCCGGCGCTGATCGCCGCGCTCGACGCTGCCCGCCACGAAGTCCTGTTCGAAACCTATATTTTTGCCGAAGACGACACGGGCGACGCCGTGCGCGATGCGCTGGCGCGCGCTGCCCAACGTGGCGTCAAGGTGCGGGTGCTGGTCGACTGGTTCGGCACCGGCCACCGCGTCACCTCCCGGCTGGGCCAGGTGCTGACCCTTGCCGGGGCCCAGTACCGCGTCTTCAATCCGTTGTGCAAGCGCGGCATCGCCCGCTCGCACCGCAAGATCACCGTGATCGACCGCGAAGTCGCATTTGTCGGCGGCATCAATGTCAACGACGACTGGCTGTGCGACCACGCCGACGGCCATCGCCTGCCGGCGCCGCGCTGGGATTTCACGGCATTGCTGCGCGGGCCGATCGTCGCGCAGATCCATCACGAGGCGCAGGGCCAGTGGACCCGCACCGGCCGCCTGCGGCTGCGCAAGCGCCTGGAACTGTTCCGCGAAATGCGCAAGCAACCGCCGCCCTCGTGCGCCAGTCCCGCGCGCGCCGCCTTCGTCGTGCGCGACAACCTGCGCAACCGCACCACGATCCAGCGCGCCTACCTGCAGGCGCTGGGCCACGCGCGCCACAGCGTGCTGCTGGCCACGCCATACTTCGCGCCGGGCCGCAAGTTTCGCAAGGCGCTCGCGCATGCGGCGCAGCGCGGCGTCGCCGTCACGCTCTTGATCGGGGTGGGCGAGTTCGCGATCCAGGACGCGGTGGCGCAATCGTTCTATCCGAAACTGCTGGCCGACGGCATCCGCGTGGTCGAATACCGCAAGACACAACTGCATGCGAAGGTGGCGGTGGTGGACGAGCATTGGGCCACGGTCGGCTCGAGCAACTGCGACGGCCTGTCGCTGTTCGTGAACCAGGAAGCCAATATCGTCGTGGACGATCCGGTGTTTGCCGCGTCGATGCGCGCGCACATCGAACGGGGCATCGCGGACGGGGTCGAAGTCTGTCCGCAGGAATTTGCCGACATCGGCTGGCTGCGCCGCGCCGTCAACGGCTGCGCGTATGTCGGCTACAAACTGGTGATGCGCGTGTGCGCCATCGGGTATGCGTAATAAGGGATAACGATGGACAAAGACAAAGAAAACGTCCGGCTGGACAAATGGCTGTGGGCAGCACGCTTTTTCAAGACGCGCTCGCTGGCCCAGGATGCAGTCGAGCGGGGCCGGGTGCGGATTGACGGCGAGCCGGTCAAGCCGGCGCGCACAGTCAAGATCAACGACAAGATGCTGATCGATAACGGCTCGGATCGCTGGGAAATCATCGTCGCCGCCATTTCCGGCGCACGCGGCGGCGCCCCGGTGGCGCGCACGCTGTATTTCGAAACCGACGAGAGCATCGCCAAGCGCGAACTCGATAAGGTCGCGCGGCGCCTGTATCCGGAACCAAGTCTGGAAATCAAGGGGCGGCCGACCAAGCGCGATCGCCGCGCCATGGAGCAGGCGGGCGAATAGACGTGGCAGGCGTTATCGCATGACCAGCAAGGCCACGACCAGCGCGACGACCACCAGCACGATGGCGAATACCCGGATGCTCTTGCCGGATCGGGGGCGCACATGCTGCGCCGGTGGCGCGCTTTCCAGCGCCCGGTTCGACGCGACGACATCGACGGCCTTGTCGACGACGACCTGCGCAGTGCCCTGGTCCAGGCCGCGCCGGACCAGGTCGGCAACCGCGTCGTCCGCCGTCGCGCCGCTGTCCAGCCGCGCACACGCATGGCCGAGCAGTACCAGAAAGTGCTGCATCGAATCCGCGCCGCTCGTTGCTGCCTGAGCTGGCTCGGCGCCACCTTCCTGCAGCGAGAAGGCGCGAATGGCCAGCTGCAGTTCGCTGTCGTCCGGTTCGACGACCTGTTCAATCTGATAGTTGCCGCTCATGCTGTGGACCTTTCGTCTGCGCTGGATGTTGCTCGATTGTTAATGGTAACAGTCAAGCTGCATCGAGGTGCGCCGGGCTTGAAAATCACGCACCGGACACCCCGAAAATGCTGTACCTTTAGCAGATGAAACAACTGTTTTCTGCCGCTCGCCTGCAAGCCGGGCCGTCAGCAAAAGGCGCTTTCTCCGGGTGTCGCGGGTTGTTTTTCATCAATAGAACCGCACCTCTAAGTTCCCGTTTGACATTCCAGGCCCGATAGATAATAGTACGAGCGTTCGGATTTTTTCGAGACCAGGGGAAGCTATCAGTACTTCAGCAAAATTCATGCGCAAGGGCGAGCAGACGCGGGCGGCAATTCTCGACGTCGCGCTTGAGCTCGCCAGCCGCAACGGCCTTGAAGGCTTGACGATCGGTCTGCTGGCCGACCGGATGAGCATGAGCAAGTCCGGCGTGTTCGCGCACTTCGGTTCGCGCGAAGACCTGCAGCTCGAGGTGGTCAAGCTGTACCACCACCGCTTCGAGCAAGAGGTCTTTTACCCGAGCATCAAGGAAGCCCGCGGCCTGCCGCGCCTGGTCGCGATGTACACGCGCTGGGTCAAGCGAGTGTCGGTCGAAATCGCGTCCGGGTGCATCTATATCAGTGGCGCCGTCGAATACGACGACCGCGAAGGCCCGATCCGCGAAGAGCTGGTGTCGATGGTCCGCGCGTGGCAGGGCGCCTTGCTGCGCAGCGTCGAGCAGGCGATCGAGCTGCGGCATCTGCACACCGGTTTCGATGCCGAGCAACTGGTGTTCGAGATGCACGGGCTGATCCTGGCGCTGCACCACGATGCGCGTTTCCTGCGCAATCCGGGCGCCGTCGAGCGGGCCCGGGCCGGCTTTGAACGCCTGATCGAGAATTACCGCAATTCCCAACAATCGCAAGACCACCAGGCGGCATAAGGCCGCCTGTCACGTCCAACAATCGTCACACCTCTTCAGGAGAAAACCATGGGTCAGTACGTCGCGCCAATCCGGGATATGCAGTTCGTTCTGCACGAGTTCCTCAATGTCACCGAAGAATTCAAGGATCTGCCGAAATACCAGGAAATCGATACCGACATCATCAACCAGGTACTCGAAGAAGGTGCAAAATTCACCCAGGAAGTGCTGTTCCCGCTGAACCACTCGGGCGACCGCGAAGGCTGCACCTTCAATGCCGCCGACAAGAGCGTGACCACGCCAAAGGGCTTCAAGCAGGCGTATAAACAGTATGTCGAAGGCGGCTGGGCGGCGCTCGCATGCGATCCGGAATACGGCGGCCAGGGCCTGCCGATCACGCTGAACAACTCGTTCTACGAGATGCTCAATTCGTCGAACCAGGCCTGGTCGATGTACCCGGGCCTGTCGCACGGCGCCTACGAGTGCCTGCTCGAGCACGGCACCGACGACCAGAAACGCCTGTACCTGCCAAAGCTCGTCTCGGGTGAATGGACCGGTACGATGTGCCTGACCGAAGCGCACTGCGGCACCGACCTGGGCCTGTTGCGTTCGAAAGCCGAACCGCAAGGCGACGGCACCTACCTGATCACCGGCTCGAAGATCTTCATCTCGGCCGGCGAACACGATATCTCGGACAACATCGTCCACCTGGTGCTGGCACGTCTGCCGGATGCACCGGAAGGCTCGAAAGGCATCTCGCTGTTCCTGGTGCCGAAGTTCATGCCGAACGAAGACGGCTCGATCGGCGAGCGCAATGGCATCGCCTGCGGCGCCATCGAAGAAAAGATGGGCATCCACGGCAACTCGACCTGCCAGATGAACCTGGACAACGCACGCGCCACGCTGATCGGCCAGCCGCACAAGGGCCTGCAGGCGATGTTCGTGTTCATGAACGCGGCCCGTCTGGGCGTGGGCATGCAGTCGCTCGGCCTGACCGAAGTGGCGTACCAGAACGCGCTGGCGTATGCAAAAGACCGCATCCAGATGCGCAGCCTGTCGGGCGTGAAAGCACCGGACAAGCCAGCCGACCCGATCATCGTGCACCCGGACGTGCGCCGCATGCTGTTGACCGCAAAAGCCTTCGCTGAAGGCGGCCGGGCGTTCTCGTCGTACGTCGCGCTGCAGATCGACCGCGAACTGAACCACACCGATGAAGACGTGCGCAAGGAAGCCGCTGACGAAGTGGCCCTCCTCACGCCAATCATCAAGGCCTTCATCACCGACAACGGCTGGATCGCGACCTCCGAAGCGATGCAGGTCTACGGCGGCCACGGCTACATCGCCGAATGGGGCATGGAGCAGTACGTGCGCGACGCGCGCATCAACATGATCTACGAAGGCACCAACACCATCCAGTCGCTGGACCTCCTGGGCCGCAAGATCCTGATGGACAACGGCGCCAAGCTGCGCAAGTTCGGCGAGAAGATCAAGAACTTTGTTGAAGACAATGGCCTGGACGAGAACATGTCCGAATTCGTCACGCCGCTGGGCGAGCTGGGCGACAAGGTCACCAAGCTGACGATGGAAATCGGCATGAAGGCGTTCCAGAATCCGGACGAAGTGGGCGCCGCCGCCGTGCCTTACCTGCGCGTGGCCGGTCACCTGGTCTACAGCTACCTGTTCGCGCAGCAAGCCAAGATCGCACTGGCCAAGCTCGATTCGGGCGACCGCTTCTATGAATCGAAGCTGGCGACGATCCGCTTCTACTTCGCACGTCTGTATCCAGAGACCGCGATGCTGATCCGCCAGGCACGTTCGGGCGCCGCGAACCTGACGGCGCTGGACGCCGACCTGTTCTAACACTACGTCACGCTGATAGACCATCGCCGTCGTTCCCGCGTAGGCGGGAACCCAAGTTTAGCGCAGCGGTAACGCCGGCAAACTGAGGTTCCCGCCTTCGCGGGAACGACGTGCCAACCAAGGATTAAGGAATATACATGTCCAATTTCATCGTCAAGAAAGTCGCCGTGCTGGGCGCCGGCGTGATGGGCGCGCAAATCGCCGCCCACTGCGTGAACGCCAAGGTGCCAGTCGTGCTGTTCGACCTGCCGGCCAAGGAAGGCCCAAAGAACGGCATCGTCCTGCGCGCCATCGAGAACCTGAAAAAGCTCTCGCCAGCCCCGCTGGGCAACAAGGATGACGCGGCCCTGATCGAAGTGGCCAACTACGAAGACAACCTCGACGTGCTGGCCGGTTGCGACCTGATCATCGAAGCCATCGCCGAGCGCATGGACTGGAAACACGACCTGTACGCGAAAGTCGCGCCGCACATCGCGCCAAACGCGATCTTCGCATCGAACACGTCGGGCCTGTCGATCAACAAGCTGGCCGAAGGCTTCGACTCGGAGCTCAAGGCCCGTTTCTGCGGCGTGCACTTCTTCAACCCACCGCGCTACATGCACCTGGTCGAACTGATTCCGACCACGGACACGCGTCCCGACATCCTGGACCAGCTCGAGACGTTCCTGACCTCGACGCTGGGCAAGGGCGTCGTGCGCGCGAAAGACACCCCGAACTTCATCGCCAACCGCGTCGGCATCTTCGGCATGCTGGCCACGATCGTCGAAGCCGAGAAATTCGGCCTGTCGGTCGACGTGGTCGATGACCTGACCGGCGCCAAGCTCGGTCGTGCCAAGTCGGGCACCTTCCGCACCGCGGACGTGGTCGGCCTGGACACGATGGGCCATGTGATCAAGACCATGCAGGACAACCTGAAGGACGACCCGTTCTTCAGCGTCTACAAGACGCCGGACATCCTGGCCAAGCTGATCGAAAAAGGTGCGCTGGGCCAGAAATCCGGCGCCGGCTTCTACAAGAAGGTCGGCAAGGAGATCCAGCGCCTGGACTTCGCCACGGGCGAGTACGTCACGGGCGGCGCCAAGGCCGCCGACATCGTTGGCCGCATCCTGAAAGAGAAAGACCCGGTCAAGAAGTTCAAGGCCATGCGCGAATCGACCAACCCGCAGGCGCAGTTCCTGTGGGCGATCTTCCGCGACGCCTTCCACTACATCGCATTCCACCTCGAATCGATCGCCGACAACGCGCGCGACATCGACTTCGCAATGCGCTGGGGCTTTGGCTGGAGCGTCGGCCCGTTCGAGACGTGGCAGGGCGCCGGCTGGACGCAGATCGCCCAGTGGGTCAAGGAAGACATCGACGCCGGCAAGGCGCTGTCGACCGCGCCGCTGCCAGCCTGGGTGTTCGAGGGTTCGGTCGCCGAGAAGGGCGTGCATACCCCTGAAGGTTCGTACTCGGTGGCCAAGAGCGGCTATGTGCCGCTGTCGGACCTGCCGGTGTACCAGCGCCAGCAATTCCGCGCACCGGTCGTGGGCCTGGGCGGCGCCGATCCAAAGACCGCTGGCACCACCGTGTTCGAAGACGAGTCCGTGCGCCTGTGGCACTCGGACGACGACGTCCTGGTCGTCTCGCTCAAGACCAAGATGCACGTCATCGGCGATGGCGTCATCAAGGGTCTGCAGCGCGCACTGAAAGAAGCCGAAGCCGGCTTCAAGGGCATCGTGATCTGGAACACCGACGCGGCCGAAGGCGGCGCGTTCTCGGCCGGCGCCGACCTGCAATCGGCACTGCCGGCCTTCATGGCCGGCGGCGCGAAGGCGATGGAGCCGATTGTGCGCGAGCTGCAGGACACCTTCATGGCGCTCAAGTACTCGAACGTGCCGGTCGTTGCCGCAGTAGCGGGCCTGGCGCTGGGCGGCGGCTGCGAGCTGGCGCTGCACGCCAGCAAGCGTGTCGCGTCGATCGAGTCGTACATCGGCCTGGTCGAAGTGGGTGTGGGCCTGGTGCCTGCCGGCGGCGGCCTGAAGGAAGCAGCGCTGCGCGCCGCAACCGAAGCCAAGGGTAACGACATCCTGCAATTCCTGAAGAACGGTTTCATGAACGCGGCCACCGCGCAAGTGTCGAAGTCGGCACTGGAAGCCAAGGCCATGGGTTACCTGAAAGAAGACGACGTGATTGTCTTCAACGCCTACGAACTGCTGCACGTGGCGAAAACCACGGCGCGCGCCATGGCCGATGCTGGCTACCGCGCACCGGCGCGCCGCACGTTCCCGGTCACCGGCCGTTACGGCTGGGGCACGATCCGCGGCCAGATGGTCAATATGCGCGATGGCGGCTTCATCTCGGCCTATGACTACCAGCTGGGCGACACCATCGCCGAGATCGTCACCGGCGGCGACATCGACCAGGGCAGTGTGGTCAGCGAGCAGTGGATCCTCGACCTGGAGCGCAAGGCCTTCGTGGCGCTGCTGAACAATCCGAAAACGCAGGAACGCATCATGGGCATGATGCAGACCGGCAAGCCAGTGCGCAACTAAGCGTCGACAGAACAGGACACTGACATGAGCAAACAACTTCAAGACGCATACATCGTCGCAGCGACCCGCACCCCGATCGGCAAGGCGCCGCGCGGCATGTTCAACAAGACCCGCCCGGACGACCTCCTGGTGCACGCGATCCGCGGCGCCATGGCAGCCGTGCCGAACCTGGATCCGGCGTTGATCATCGATGCGATCATCGGCTGCTCGTTCCCGGAAGCCGAGCAGGGCTTCAACATCGCCCGTAACTCGGTGGTGCTGGCTGGCCTGCCGAACACGGTGGGCGGCGTGACGGTCAACCGTTACTGCGCGTCGGGCATCACCGCACTGGCAATGGCCGCTGACCGTATCCGCGTGGGCGAAGCCGACGTGATGATCGCTGGCGGTGTCGAATCGATGTCGATGGTGCCGATGATGGGCCACCACCCGTCGATCAATATGGACACGTTCAAGGACGAGAACGTGGGCCTGGCCTACGGCATGGGTCTGACGGCCGAGAACGTCGCCAACCAGTGGAAGATCTCGCGCGAAGACCAGGACGCCTTCGGCCTGGAATCGCACCGCCGTGCCATCGCCGCGCAGCAGGCCGGTCACTTCAAGGACGAGATCACGCCGGTCGACGTCATCACCCGCACGCCGAACCTGGCCACCGGCCAGATCGACGTCAAGACCCGCACCGTTGACACCGACGAAGGCCCGCGCGCCGACGCCAGCATGGAAAGCATGGGCAAACTTAAGCCCGTGTTTGCCGCCAAGGGTTCGGTCACCGCCGCCACGTCGTCGCAGATGTCGGATGGCGCCGGCGCCCTGATCGTCGTCAGCGAAAAAATCCTGTGCGAGCACAACCTGACGCCGCTGGCCAAGTTCTCGTCGTTCGCCGTGCGCGGCGTGCCGCCGGAAATCATGGGCATCGGTCCGAAGTTCGCGATTCCTGCAGCGCTGGCCGCCGCCGGCATCACGCAGGACCAGCTGGACTGGATCGAGCTGAACGAAGCCTTCGCCGCGCAGGCGCTGGCCGTGATCCGCGACCTGGGCCTGGATACCAGCAAGGTCAACCCGCTGGGCGGCGCGATTGCCCTGGGTCACCCGCTGGGCGCAACCGGCGCGATCCGCGCCGCGACCGTCGTGCACGCGCTGCGTCGCAATAACCTGAAGTACGGCATGGTGACGATGTGCGTCGGCGCCGGTATGGGCGCTGCGGGCATTATCGAACGCGTCTAAGCAAGCCAGTACGATCACCGCGTGGGCGGGAGACCGGGCCATCCTACAATCGACTATGTAGGGTGGGCGGGTCTCCCGCCCACGCGTCCAACCAGCCCAAGAAACAACGGGAGACAACCACCATGAGCATCCTCACCACGACCGCCGACGGCATCCTCACGATCACCTTCAACCGCCTCGAACGCAAGAACGCGATCACCGGCGCGATGTACCAGACGATGGCCGACGCCTTGCGCGCCGCCGAGCAGGACACCACGGTCCGCGCCATCCTGATCACCGGCCAGCCCGAGATTTTCACCGCCGGTAACGACCTCGACGATTTCCTGAACAACACCGGCGAAGGTGCGATGACGCCGGAGCGCCCGGTGTTCCAGTTCATGCTGGCGCTGGAAGGCTGCACCAAACCGGTGGTGGCGGCCGTGGCCGGCGCCGCCGTCGGCATCGGCACCACGCTCCTGATGCATTGCGACCTGGTCTACGCGGCCGACAACGCCAAATTCTCGATGCCGTTCTCGCAGCTGGGCCTGTGTCCTGAATTTGCCTCGTCGCTGCTGGTCGCGCAGTCGGCCGGCTACACGCGCGCCGCTGAAAAGCTGATGCTGGGCGAGCCATTCCTGGCCCAGGAAGCGCTGGAGATGGGCATCGTCGCGCGCGTGCTGCCGGCCGCAGAACTGCTCGCGTTCGCACAGGCGCAGGCGGCGAAACTGGTCAAGCTGCCCCCAGCCTCGATCCGCACGACCAAGGCGCTGATGCGCCGCGCGCGCACCGCGCACGTCCGGGACACCATCGCGGCTGAAAATGAACAGTTCAGCGCGATGCTGGGCGGCGCCGAAGCGAAGGAAGCATTCACCGCATTCTTCGAGAAGCGCAAGCCGGATTTCAGCAAGTTCGACTGAAGGCGAGGCGGCACCGGGGCGCACCCCCACGGCCGTTCGCCGGTATCATGTGCCGAACCGTGCCCGCCACCGATAACGATCTTCATGCGGCGGGCGCTTGCTAAAAAAAGGGTGATATGAGAACGACGGAAAATACTGCGGTCGCCGAGTTGGCGTTTGAACTTGGCAAGGTAACGCGCAGGGCAATCGATGGCAGTTATGGCAAGGCCGATCCGGTCGAATTGTCGCGGGTGGCCAATGCGCTGCTCGAAGCAGGCCAGGAAAAAATCCTGAATGATGTGCTGCTGGTGTTTGTCGCCGGCTTCGAAGAGGGCGACCCGCCGGAACGGCGTGCGGACCCCGAAAATCGCTGACAGCCGCTGATCGTCCGCCGGCAGTAACGCCTGTCAGCGCACGATCAGCACCGCGCGCACGCTGGGATCCAGCGCCGTGCGCTCGACATAGCCAATCATCCCCGGGTTCTCGGCAATCATTCTGCGCATGGCGGCATTGCCATCGACCTCGGCCGGTGGCTGGCCGCGGCCAGTGAAGATCAGTCTGGCCCAGTGCGCTTTCACGAGCGCCGGGGTGCGGTGCGTGACCTTGCTGTAGAACTCGTCACGCAGCGGCGAACCGAGGTCCTGGTCGATCGGCACCACTTCACTGCCGTTCGGGAAGCGGTTGGTCTGGAACAGGAAGATCTCGGCGACCTGGTCGGCACTGAGCATGCTGATGTTGCTGCGCGCCGAGACGATCACGGCCAGTTCTGCCGCCGGGGCAGCGCCCGGCGCCAGCGCAAGGGCGGGGCCCAGGCACAGGGCCAGCAACAGTGTGGGAAGCGAACGGTTCATCATGGTCAGAAAACGACGTCCATGCCAAGGCTGATGACGTTGAACGCCTGGCCGGAACGGAACCCCGGCTGAACGTTGATCAGGGTGCCGATCGAGCCGCCACGCGGCTTGACGCGGTCAAACTGCCCCTTGAGGGCAATGTTCGGCGCGACGTCCCAGCGCACGCCGACGCTGGCCGTGTCCTGCACGCCAATCTGGCGCAGCTGGTCATTCAATGCATTGTTCAAGAAGCCCGCGACTGCCGCCGCTTCGGGCGGCAAGCCGTCCAGCGGCAGCCCTGCCGTTTGCGTGGCGAGGTTGGCCACCAGGCGCGCATAGGTGACATAGGGCGCCACATTGCCGAAGCGCCGGCCGGCTGACAGATACGAGGCAGTCTGGTCGCCCAGGAGCGAGCCGGTGTTGATGCGCCCGCTCTCGCCGGTGATGAACCAGTTGCCCGGATCGTAGTTGAAGCCGGCGCTGAACACGCGCACATGGCGCTTGGCGATGTCGTAGCGGTCTGCCAGGGCCTCGCCCGGCGGGCCGAAGGCGCGCAAGCCGTCGAACAGTGCTTCCACGCCCGGCACCACCAAGAGTGCCTGGGCCGCCGTGAAGCGCACCGTCAGTGCGCCGGCGGTCGCGCTCTCGGTGAGGCCCACGATGTTGCGGGCCTTGCCGGTGAGGTCCTTGTTCAGGCGTGCGGCCGCATGGCCCAGCGAGAGCGTGGTCTCGTGCTTGACCTGCCCGGTATGCCAGCGGTACGAGGCGTCGACGCCGTCACTGTAGGAAATCGGTATCAGGCTGTACAGTTCGACGGGGGCGCGCATCCAGGGCAGGGCGTAGCCCACCTTGCGATAGTCGGCGGCCAGGAACAGCGGCAGCGCAATGCGTCCGGCGCGCAGCGACAGCTCTGGCGTGGCCTGAAACTTCACATTGGCCCAGGTAAGGTAGGTCTTGTACGAATTCTCGATGCTTTTTTCCTGCGTCGCCTGCACCACGGCCGACCAGCGCTTGTCGAACCGGACATCGAGCTGCGCACCGGCGCGGCTGTCCACGTCGAACGCCCACGCTTTGGAATAGCCCGCCTGGCCGGGCGAGTTGGGGTTGACCGTATAGTCGCCATAGTCTTCTGTGGCATGGACGGCGGCGACGGTGCCGAAGCCGGTCACCTTCCACGTTGGCTGCGCGCGCGCATCGCCCTGCGGCCAGGCCAACAGGCAGAGCAGCAGGGCGACGGGGGCGACGCCACGCGCCGCCGGGGTAGTCAATATGAATGGCATGACGTCGTCATTGTACTGCGCTCAGGGTAGTCCCATCTGCGCCGTGCCTGGCGTGTCGAGCCGGAAGATGCGCACGATCTGCGCCAGACCGTGGGCCCGCTGCTGCAGCGAATCGGCCGCGGCGGCGGTCTTGCTGACCATCTGCGTATTGTGCTGCAACGACCTGTCCATGGCGCCGATGGCGTCGGCCACCGCTTCCACACGCACGGCCTGATCGTCGCCAGCCGCGCTGATCCGGCCGACCATGCCAGTCACGTCGGTCACGCTTTGCACGATGTTGTCCATCGTGCGTCCGGCTTCCTGGGCCAGCGCGCTGCCGGCGCTGACCTGGCGCACCGATTCCTCGATCAGGTCCTTGATTTCGCGGGCGGCCGCGCCCGAGCGCTGGGCCAGTTGCCGCACTTCGGCAGCGACGACCGCGAAACCGCGTCCCTGTTCGCCGGCACGGGCGGCTTCCACCGCAGCGTTGAGGGCCAGGATGTTGGTCTGGAACGCGATGCCGTCGATGACGGCGGTGATCTCGGCGATCTGGCGCGATGACGTGTCGATCAGGCCCATGCGCTCGACGACCGCACTGACCTGGCGCCCGCCAACGACGGCAATCCCCGACGCCTGCGTGGCAAGCGCATTGGCTTGCCGGGCGTGCTCCGCATTGGCGCGGATGATGTCGCCCAGTTCATCGATGGAGGCGGCGGCGCGGCCAAAGGCCTCGGTCTGGTCGCGCGAGTGTTCGAACAGCAGCGCGCTGCCTTCGGCAATGTCGCTGGCGGCGCCGCGCGTGGTCTCGACCGTGTCGCGTACCTGGCCAATCGCCGTCTGCAGCGTGTGCAGCACGTCGCGCAGGGCGCGGCCGCTGCTGCTGGTGACCGGCGCCAGCGAGCGCAGGTCGATGATCCCGTGCTGGGCCTGCAGCATCGAGACGCTGGCGCGCAGTTCGGCCGAGCGCAGCGCTTCGCGTTGCAGCACCAGCGCGATGTAGCACAGCACCATCGTTTCGACGATGACGTAGCCGGCGTGGATGAAGACGATCGCCAGTCCTGGCCTCGTCAGGCAAATGACGCCGTAGCCGAGCTCTTGCAGGTAGTTGAAGGCGAAGTGGTGCACGGCGGTCAGGCCTGCCGCGAACAGAATCACGCGCCAGTCGCGGTAGCACAGCAGGATCGCCAGCGAGACAAAGATCCCGAAGTGCAGTTCTTCCCGGCCATTACCTTGATGGATGTGCAGCGCGCACATGGCCATCACCGCGCCGGCATTGACGAGCCGACTCGTGAGCGTGCCACTGGCCAGGAACGTGACGCCGCTTGCGATCGCCACGATCGGCAGGCCGACGAAAAGCGACCATTTCATGGTGTCGTGCATGCCGGTCAATGCCAGCGAAAAGCCCAGCATCGCCCACAGCACGATGATCAGCAAGCGGTCGGCATGGCGGTAGACAGGCAGCAGGTTGGGTTGAGTCGGCATCAGAGTCTCGTATGGTGATTTTTCACCATTTAACCTGAAAAATATAGATTCAGAGAAACTGTTGGCGACGTTCAATATCTTTCCTTATTGAAAGTCGGCCGGATCGTGCGCCTTCTTGCCATTCTTGTATCTACTGGCAGAACTGAGATCGGTAAATTTGATGAGAAAAGTGAGAAAGTGTGAGTAATTTCCAAACGGAAATTTGGCAGAACCTGCAGTATTGACATGCCTGACTGCCGCATCGTGCAAATCGGCCAGAAGTTATGGCAATTCGTACAGACATGGCAGCCAGTGTCGCAATCAGGTGCTATACGGCTGCGCCGTGGCGTGCGTTGGCATTGCCACGACGGCGGCGCACGGCAACCAGCAAGCCGCCGACGGTGGCAAACATGGCCAGCATGCCAGGCTCCGGCACTTCTTCTGCCTCCAGCTGCGCAGCGGCGAAGCCTTGCAGGGCCAGTGCCGTCGCCACATTGATGCCGAGGTCGCGGGCGACGTAATCGTCGGCGCCCAGCGAGCGTGGATCGAGTCCGGTCACGTTGCCGAAGATGGTCAGCGCTTCCAGGTAGTAGCCATAGTTGCTGCCGTGGTAGGAGTCCGGCGCCCACAGGTTGATCTGGCCGGCGCCGATGCCGTCGTACGGGTTGGCATCGGCCAGGCCGCCTGCGATCGCCTGGTTCCAGGCCTGGCCCACGGGGATCACGCCATTGATAATGCTTGAGGCCGAATCGGCGGCGTCGTAGCCGGCGCGCACGTCTTGCGCCATTGCGTAGATCGACTTGCCAAACCACGGGCTGGTGGCGTTCTTGTACGTCAGGTCGGCGCGCGACCAGGTCGACGTCAGGCGCACGTCGACATCCGGATTCTGCTCGCGAAGCGCATTGGCCAGCAGGCCGGAATAGCGGATCAGCGTTTCCGGGTTGCCCGGCTTGGCGCCGTCGAGCGTGCTGTAGCTTTGCAGCAGCACCATGTCGAACGGCTTCACGATCGTGTTGAAGCGGTTGTTGTAGTGAAAATCCAGGCCCGAGCCGGGCTCGGTTTCCAGGCTCACCTGATAATCCAGGCCGGCCTGCATCGTCATGGCCTTGAACAGCGCCGGTACGCCACCGATGCCCAGACCGTTCAGGTCGGTCACGGTATCGGGACGGTAGTTCTGCACGAGTGGCGGTTTGGCGCCGGCCGGGTCGCCATAGGTGAAGCTGTTGCCGACGAACAGGATCGTCGTGGCGGACGCGGGCAGGGCCAGGCCGCCCAGTGCGACTGCGGCGAAGAGTAGGGTGCCGGAACGGCGCAGGCTGCAAGGAATGGTCATCAAAGTCTCCAGTGTGTTTTTTAGTTGGTGTTCAAAATTAAGCAAGTCGCATGCCGACGACGAATATTACTGAATAATCAGTCAGTTATAGATGCCTGCTGCATACGACGCTATCAGGGTGTAAAGCAGGCCGACACCGCACGTCGCTGTCGATAAGCCCGCCTTCATGTGGCGCTGGCGTCACACTCCTGTAATTTCTCGCGTCGTTTTGTAAAGTTTTGCAAGCAAGCGCCACGCATTTCCTGCGCCTGGCAGCGTCAGGGCACCCCGTTTGTAAAGAAGTGTGAGCAACAGCGGCGGGTGAGCAACCAACAATTCAATGAAATCATGAGGTTATGTGTTTCCTGGCAGCTGGTAGGCGCCCGCTGGCACCGCTGCTAGCATGAATCATCGATAACACGAGGACATTCATGCAACAGTTCAAAACGCTCCCGCACCGCTTGTCGTGCGCACTGTTGGCAGCCATTGACGCAGGTAGCGCAACATGGCTGTGACCCTCGCCAGCGCGCCGGTTGCCGGCAATTCCAGGCGCGACGTTGTCCTCGGCATGGCGTTCGTCGGCCTGCTGTTCTTTATCCTCGGGTTCGTCACCTGGCTCAATGGCTCGCTGGTTCCCTTCTTGAAGATTGTCTGCGGCCTGAACAATTTCCAGGCCCTGTGGGTGACCTTCGCGTTCTACATCGCCTACACGGCCATGGCCCTGCCATCGGCTGCGGTGCTGGTCCGCACCGGCTACAAGAAGGGCATGACGATCGGTCTGGGCATCATGTGCGTGGGCGCACTGCTGTTCATCCCGGCGGCGCAAAGCGCGCGCTACGAACTGTTCCTCGTGGCGCTGTTCACGCTCGCCAGCGGCATGACGCTGATGCAGACCGCGATCAATCCCTACATCGTCTGCCTTGGCCCGCGCGAGAGCGCCGCCATGCGCATCAGCATCATGGGCCTGTTCAACAAGGGCGCCGGGGTCGTGGTGCCGCTCGTGTTCTCCACGCTGATGCTGGCCGACATCGACAGCTTCTCGCACACGGCGCTCGAAGAGCTCGACCCGGTCGCCCGCAGCGCTGCGCGGGCCGGCCTGTCCGAACGCCTGGTGCTGCCGTACATCTGCATGGCCGCGGTGCTGTTCGTGATCATGGTGTTTATCCATTTTTCGAACCTGCGCGATATCGAGCCCGAGGCCGACACGCCCGAGGCTGGCGTCGAGCGCACCGGCGTGCTGCAGTTCCCGCAACTGGTGCTGGGCGCGATGGCGCTGTTTGCCTATGTTGGCGTGGAAGTCATCGCCGGCGACACCATCGGCCTGTATGGGCATGAACTGAACGTGGCCAATTTCGGCGTACTGACGTCCTACACGATGATGTGCATGGTGCTCGGCTACCTGATCGGCGTGGTCGCGATTCCGCGCTACCTGTCGCAGCAGCGCGCCTTGCTGCTCTCGGCCGTGGCCGGCCTGCTGCTGACGATCGGCGTGGCCACCGGCTCGCCCACCGACAGCGGCGTCTCGCAAGCCCTGATCGGCTGGGCCGGCGTGCCAACGGTGCCGGACACGGTCATGTACCTGGCGCTGCTGGGCCTGGCCAACGCGATGGTATGGCCGGCCATCTGGCCGCTGGCCCTGCAGGGCCTGGGCCGCTACACGGCAAGCGGCTCGGCGCTGCTGGTCATGGCGATCTCCGGCGGCGCGGTGCTGCCGCTGCTGTACGGCCACTTCGCCGACCTGAACACCTCGCGCGGTGCTTACTGGATGCTGTTGCCGTGCTACGGCCTGATTCTCTGGTACGCGGCCTACGGCCACAAGATCCGCCGCTGGCGCAATCCGGGCGCATCCGCCCGACCTTGATTTCCACCCCACAGGACTTGTCCGCACGGCGCTGCTGCGCGGTCCATCGTTTTTCATTTCATACCAGGAGCACCGGATGTCTCTACTGAAACCACATACAACGCTGATCAGCGCGGCTGTCGCCAGCGCCTGCATCGCCATGCCGGCCCTGGCGCAGGACACGGCCGGAGCGGCGACGCCCCGGCAAAACACCGGTGAAGCGATCGCCGAGGTGCGGGTGACGGCCACCCGCCATTCGACCTCGCTCCTGCGCACCCCGGTGTCGGTGACCGCCGTCGGCCAGGAAGAACTGACCCGCAAGGGCATCACCGATGTGCGCGGTCTGAGTGGCGAAGTGCCCAACCTGCAACTGGGCAGTGCGACCGATGGCAGCTCGGGCGTGAAGATTTCGGTGCGCGGCGTGAGCAGCAACGACTTTACCGAGATCGGCAATCCGGCGGTCAGCCTGAACGTCGACGGCATCTACACGCCGCGCCCGCAGTCGGCGCTGGCGCTGCTGTTCGACCTGGAGCAGGTCGAAGTGCTGCGGGGTCCGCAAGGCACGCTGTTCGGCCGCAATGCGACGGGCGGCAGCATCAACATCATCCCGAACAAGCCGCAATTCAATTCGACCGAAGGCAATGCCGGCCTCACGCTCGGGCGCTACAACCTGCGCCAGATAACCGCCGTGCAGAACATCCCGGTCAGCGACACCTTCGCGATGCGCGCCACGATGATGGTCATCAAGCGCGACAGCTACCTGAACCAGGAGCAGGATTTCTACGCCGCGAACTTCCCGGAATTCGGCGTGACCCCGGCGCGCGATGCGGCCGGCAACGTCATTCCCGATGTCGACCAGCGCTACAACCGCAAGGTCGGCGCCAGCGACGCTTATGGCAACAAGGACGAATGGGCGGCGCGCCTGCAGGGCCGCTGGAAGATCCGCAACGATCTCGAATGGCTCGGCGCCTACGAGCGCTACACCAACAAGGGCGCCGGCGACATCGCGCTCAAGGATTGCACGATGGCGGCCGGCACGGCCCACGCCTGCCCGGGCGGGCAGTGGGACGTCAAGATCAACCGGCCGGGTGAACTGGACTGGAACATCGACACCTTCCGTAACCGCCTGACCTGGAGCGTGAACGACCACACGACCGTCGAATACAACGTGTCGTATTCGGAGCAGAACCGTCGCCAGATCCGCGACGGCGACTCGGGCTACCAGCCGCTGGCCGAAGACATCAATATCTACGGCGGCTTCGTCAACGATTCGGCCGGCTTTACCAATTCGTCCAAGTTCAAGACCACGGTCCAGGAACTGCAGCTGCGCGGCGAGCAGGGCAATCTGCGCTACGTCACGGGCCTGTTCTGGATGCACGAAAAGAACGCGATCGAGTTCGGCGAAGACTCGATCTCGGCGATGGTCAACGCACCGGGCGCGCCGTACTACGCGCTGTACGACCAGACCGACCGCCAGTCCGAATCGATGGCCGCCTTCGGCCAGGTCGACTGGGCCTTCGCGCCGAAATGGAACCTGACGGTCGGCGGGCGCATGACGCGCGACGAGCGCGAAGACAAGAACGGCAAGTTCTACGACTCGGGCACCACGGGCGATCCGTATTCGTACTTCCAGGGCCAGTACACGCCGATCCCGGGCCGCTTCTTCAACAGCAGCGACCTGAAACCCGGCATGGGTTCGTACTACGGCGTGGCCGGCATGGCCGGCATCACGCCTGACGTGAGCAGCAACCGCGATTCGTGGAACAAGTTCACCTGGCGCCTGGGCCTGAGCTACCAGGTCACGCCGGACGACTTCGTGTTCGGTTCGCTCTCGACCGGCTACAAGGCCGGTGGCTTCAGCGACAAGCAGAACATCTGCGCGCGCGGCCTGGGCGGCAATTGCGCCGACCGCGAGCCGGGCCCGCACTACACGTTCCTGCCATGGAAGCCTGAAACGCTGACCAACTTCGAGGTCGGTTACAAGGGCCGCATGCTGGATAACCGCCTGTCGTTCTCGGCCACTGCCTTCCACAGCCGCTACAAGGACATGCAGATGACCGGCGCGGTCGAGATGGGCAAGATCATCCCGGCGATCCCGTGCACCGCGGCCAATCCATCGTGCGATTCGGCGGTGTTGTACGGCACCACGAATGCGGCCGAAGCGAAGATATCGGGCCTCGAGCTGGAAGGCAAATACCGCCCGTGGGCGGGCGCCGAAGTGAATTTCCAGTACTCGCATCTGCGTGCCAAGGTGGTGTCGTACCCGGATTACACGCAGACCTGGCGTGACGTGCCGTGCGGACCGTTCCGCGCCACTTATGGCGTCGAGCCGTGCGTGCGCTACACGGGGCCGAACCAGGCGCTGGTCGGCCGCTTCCCGGCGAACGTGGTGGGTAATGACTTGCCGAATGCGCCACGCAATTCGGCCCGGATCGAAGTCTCGCAGCGATTCATGCTGACGGGCGACTACGAGCTCACGCCGCGTCTGTCGGCACGCTGGCAGGACAAGATGTACTTCAGCATCCAGAACCTGGACAACCCCAAGGTCGGCAATCAGCAGAACGCCTACGCGACCTATGATGCGTCGCTGCGCCTGACCGCGCCGAGCGGCAACTGGCGCGCCGAGGTGTATGTGAACAACCTGAACGACGTGCTTGCCAAGAACAATGCGCGCATCGTCGACCCGGGGTATGTCATTGGCCAGTACAACGAGCCGCGCATGTTCGGTGTGCGCGTGGGCGTGGACTGGTAATGCGGTGATCATCCGGTCGCCGCCCGGCGGCCGGACAGCAAATGTCAGCAGTGTGTCCTTCAGGAGAATGCGATGCGTGGTGCGAACAATGGTCTGGGTGCGAAAGCGACGGCGGTGGCAACGGCGGTAGCGACGGCGCTGGTGCTGGCCGGTTGTGGCGGTAATGCCGCCGATGGTGGCGTGCAGGCAGGTATGTCGCGGCAGTTGTCGACGGCGCCCGTCGCCGTGGCTGCCGCGTCGCCGTGGCCGGTCTGGTCGGGCTGGGATTTTCCGTACAACGAACCACCGCTGGCCACCACGCCGGCCGTGGCGTTCGGCATCTCGCAACTGACGCAGTCGGCCACGCAGACCGTGTTCCGCGGCGCGCATGCGCTGCCGGCGGGCAGCGTGCAGAACTATCGGCTGGGCGTGTTCATTCACCACGATGTGTTCTATTACCAGGCCGATGCGAGCGCCGTCATCAACGCCGACGGCACGTTCACGCTGACCCTGCCACGTTCGGTGGGCAGCGCCGACCGCGCCGTGCTGGTGCTGCACCCGGCATCTTACAATCCGCTGTCAGGCCCCAACTGCAATGCAGCCGGCGGCTTTTGCAGCGGCCAGATCACGGGCACGACCAAGCTGTCGCTGCCGATCGATCCGGCAGCGGTCACGGCCTACACCGCCGCTTATTTCCCGGCGCCGGCAACGTCGGCCAACGCGCAGATCGCCGCACTGCAGCGCATGATGAATACGCCGCAGGTCACTGGCGGGCCGTATGGTGCGGGGCGCCTGATCCGCAGCTTCCACGACATGGATTCGGCCTTCCTGTACGACCAGGCGCTGGCCGTGATCGCCTTCAGCCTGGCCGGGGAGCAGGCCAGCGCCGAGCAGATCATCAACGCGCTGGCCAGGTCGCAGACAGCGTCCGGCGCGTGGGTGTTTGCCTATCTGGCCGACGGCGCCGACGCCAATCCCGGCGTGGACATGCGCATCGCCGGCGCCAACGCCTGGTTCGGCATGGCGCTCAACGCCTACCAGAAAGCCTTTGGCAGCACGAAGTACCTGGCCATGTCGACGCGCCTGCACGACTACCTGCGCGCAGAAACCGTGGCCGTGACCATCAATGGCGTGGGCCGCCGCGGCTTGCGCTTCGCGCCGACCAACTACGTGGCGGGCCGCACCGGCATCTTCGCGCTGGAGCACCAGCTCGATGCCTACGCCAGCCTGCACCAGTACCACGCGCTCAATGGCGGCAGCCAGTACCTGACCGCCGCCACGCAGTTGCGGCAGACGGCCGAAAGCCTGTGGAACGGCACGCGCTTTTTGGGTGGCTACGATGCCAATACCGGCACCCTGAATACGGGCGAGCGCTATCTCGACACCTATTCGTGGTCGGTGCTGGCGCTGGGGAACACGGGCAGCGCCGGACAGAACTTCGCCGCCGCACTGCCGGGGATGTGCGATTATTTCAATACCGCCGGGCGCCTGGACTACCCATCGCGCAACGTGAGCGGCATCGTCGGCTTCTACGACGTCATCTACGACAACGTGCCGTCCAGCGCGCCGTTCGTCTGGAGCGAGGGCAGCCTGGGCGCGATCATGGCGATGCGCCAGGGCGCGCCCACGATGCAGTGCGCGGGCAACGGGGCCAGCCAGATGCTCGAGTCGCTGAACTACATGATCGACAAGCTGGGCAGCATGCCGTACGCGACGCGTAATACCAATGCGGACTTCACCAGTTCGGGCAGCGTGGCAGGCACCGCCTGGTTGTACTACGCCAACCGGAACAAGAATCCGTACGCGCACTATTGAGAAGGGCAGGTCGATGCACTTTGCCGGATGGATGCTCTGCACACTGTTGACCCTGGTGGTGCCGCTCGCGCACGCCGGCACGCTCGTGATCGAGAGCTGGCGCGTGGACGACAAGGCGCTCTGGGAAAAGGTGCTGATCCCGGCGTTCCAGCGCAGCCATCCCGGCATCGACGTCAAGTTCGCACCCACCGCGCCCACCGACTACGATGGCCGCCTCGCGGCGCGCCTGGCGGACGGCAGCGCCGGCGACCTGGTTGCGTGCCGGCCGTTCGACGCGTCTTTGAGCCTGTACGCGCAGGGGCATCTGGAGCGCCTCGATGGCAAGCCGGGCATGCAGTATTTCGAGCCGGGCGCGATGGTGGCCTGGCAGACGGCCGGCGCCAGGGAAGCCTTCTGCATGCCGGTGGCGTCGGTGATCCACGGCTTCATGTACAACAAGGCGATCTTCCGCAAATACGACCTGCAGGCGCCGCGCACGGTGGATGAATTCTTTCGCGTGCTCGATGTGCTCAAGAAGAACGGCGTCGCACCGCTGGCGCTCGGCATGGCCGATGGCTGGGAAGCGAGCCAGCTGGTGTTTACCAATATCGGGCCGAATTTCTGGCGCGGCGAGGCCGGCCAGAAGGCGCTGGCCGACGGGCGTGCGCGCCTGACCGATCCGCCGTTCGTCGAGGCACTGCGCTTCGGTGCGCGCATGGGCGCCTATCTGCCCGCGGGCGCGGCCACGCAAACCTATGGCCAGAGCCAGGCGATGTTCGCGACGGGCCGCGCCGCGATCTATCCGGCCGGTTCCTGGGATATCGCGCGTTTCAGCAGCGCGCCCGGCCTGGAGCTGGGCGTGTTCGCCGCACCGGTGAAGCGGCGCGGCGACGCCTGCTTCATCTCGGACCACATGGACCTGGGGCTGGGCGTGAACCGCGCATCGAAGAACAAGCAGGATGCTTTTAAATTCCTGGCCTGGGTCGGCTCGCAGGAATTTGCCGACATCTACAGCAACCGGCTGACCGGCTTTTTCACGCTGTCGAATCACCTGATTGCGATGCGCGATCCGGTGGCCAAGCAGATGGTCGAATGGCGCAACAGCTGTGCGTCGACCGTGCGCCTGAATGCGCAGGTGCTGCATCGCGGGCAGCCCAGCATGGAAAGCGTGCTATGGCGCGTCAACGCCGACGTGCTGAAAGGCACGCTGGCGCCCGAACCTGCGGCCGCCCGACTGCAACGTGATTTCGACCGGTGGTACAAGCCTCCGCAACCCTGAACGACGAACCCACTTTTGGCTGGATTGGAGACACTCTTGGATACCTCACACCTGGTTCGACGCTGCGCCCTGGCCTCACTGCTGCTGGCCACGCCGCTGGCCGGCATCGCTGCTGCACCGGCTACCCCGCTGGCAGCATCCGCTGCGGCCAGCATGGACGGCGTCGCCAGCGGCGCCCGGCTGCAGATGCGCTGGGAACTGCTGCGCAACGAGTACACGCCGCAGATGCCCGAGGGCCGCGCCAAGGCGCGCATGACCCTGACCAACAACGACAGCCAGCGCCTGCCGGCCAAGGGCTGGACGCTGTACTTCAACAGCATGGACGGCGTCGTGCAGGGTGCGGTGACGGGCAATCTGCGCATGGAGCAGGTGGCCGGCAATCTGTACCGCCTGCGCCCACAAGCAAACTTTGCGGGCCTGGCGCCGGGGCAGTCGCTCGACATCGATTATTACCACCCGCAGGTGATCATCAAGATGGCGCGCGCGCCCATCGGGCCGTATCTGGTGTACGACGCGCAGCCCGAGGTCGGCGTGGCGATCAGCGATTTCGCGCTGCTGCCGGTGACGCGCCCCGAGCAGCTGGACAAGGGCGATACGGGCGCCCGACCGGTGGTCACCGCTGCCGATACCTACCGCAGCAACCAGCGTGCCGACCTGCTGCCGGCGAGCGCTGTGCCCCTTGTGCTGCCCACGCCCCTGCAACTGACGCAGGGCAGTGGCAAGCTGCGCCTGACGAGCAAGCCATCGGTGAGCGCGTCAAGGGCGCTGGCAGGCGAAGCCGATCTGGCGCGCTCGCTGTTCCCGGCATCGCTGCAGGGCAGCGGGCCTGCGCTGCGCCTGAGCGTGGGCAAGGTCGAAGGACAGACCTCGCCCGAAGCGTACAGCCTTGCAGTGCGCGCCGGCAGCGGCGCCGGTGCGGGCATCACGATCGTCGGCAACAGCCCGGCAGGCGTGGCGTATGGCCTGCAGACCCTGCGCGACCTGCTGCCGTTGCCCGGCGCCGCCGACCAGTCGGTGCCCGAGGTGACGATTGTCGATGCGCCGCGCTTTGCCTATCGCGGCTTCATGCTCGACGTATCGCGCAACTTCCACACCAAGGAAACCGTGTTCAAGTGGCTCGACCTGATGGCGCGCTACAAGATGAACAAGTTCCACTTCCACCTGACCGAAGACGAAGGCTGGCGCCTCGAGATCGCCGGCCTGCCCGGACTGACGTCGATCGGCGCCGTGCGCGGGCACAGCGCCAGGCCGGGCGTGCGCCTGCAGCCGGCCTATGGCTCCGGGCCCGACCCGCGCGATACGGGCGGCAGCGGGTACTACACGCGCGCCGACTACATCGAGATCCTGCGCTACGCGGCGGCGCGGCACATCGAAGTGATTCCCGAGCTCGAAATGCCGGGCCACGCGCGCGCCGCCGTGCAGGCGATGGAAGCGCGCTACCACCGCCTGAAGGCAGCCGGCGACAAGGACGCGGCCAAGTACCTGCTCAATGATTTCGCCGATCGCTCGGTCTACAAGTCGCCGCAGCTGTACAACGATCACGTGCTCAATCCGGGCCTGGAGTCGAGCTTCACGTTCGTCCAGCACGTCGTTGACGAAGTGGTGAAGCTGCACCGCGAAGCGGGCGCACCGCTGCACACGATCCACATGGGCGGTGACGAACTGCCGAACGGCGCGTGGGAACAATCCCCGGCCAGCCGCGCCATGATGGCGCGCGAACACCTCGAATCCACGGCCGACCTGTGGGACTATTTCTATGAACGGGTCGACGGCATGCTGCGCAAGCATGGCCTCTACACATCGGGCTGGGAAGAGCTGGCGGCGCGCAAGACCACGCTGCATGGCAGGAACAAGCTGATCCCGAATCCCCGCTTCACGCAAAAGGGTTTTCTCGCCTGGGTCTGGAACAATACCGAAGGCGCCGAAGACCTGGCCTATCGGCTGGCCAATGCCGGCTACGACATCGTGCTCGCGCCCGTGACCAAGATGTACATGGACATGGCCTACAACGCCAACCCGGAAGAGCCGGGCGTGAACTGGGGCGACTACATTGAACTTGACACCCCCTATGACTTCATCCCGTTCGACTACCTGAAGAACGCCACTGAGGCTGCGCGCGTGGGCAAGGACGGCCTGACCGATTACGGCAAGCGCCGCGTGCGTGGCCTGGAAGCGACCTTGTTTACCGAGACCGTGCGCGACCCGGCCCGCATCGATTACCTGGTCATGCCGCGCCTGCTGGCGGTGGCCGAACGGGCCTGGGCGCCGGATCCGGCCTGGGCCAACGAGCCCGATGCCACGAAGGCAGCGGCGCTGCACCGCACGGCCTGGTCGGGCTTCGTCAATGCGCTGGGCCAGCGCGTGCTGCCGCGGCTCGACCTGGATCGCACCGGCGTGGCGTATCGCATTGCGCCACCGGGCCTGCTGCTCGACGGCGACAAGGTCCTCGTCAATCATGTGTTACCGGGGATCGCGCTGCGCTATACCGTGGACGGCAGCACGCCGACCGCCAGCAGCCGGCCGGTGACCGGGCCGATCACCGAGCGTGGGCTGATCCAGGTTGCCGCCTTCGACCGCAATGGCAGGCCGGGACTCGTGGCGCGCATCGACCGGCGCTGAGGTCGTGGCCGAAATGCCTGCTGGGTAGCGGAACACGGGGCTATAATCAGCGTTTTCTGCGGGATACCGGGTGAGAGCGTCGATCGGAAAAGTGGCAGGGCGTTGGTGCGACTGGCGACGCCTGCGGCTTGGCGCCATCCTGGCCGTCCTGGCCGCAGGCGCCTTGCACGGCGCCGTGCAGGCGGCGGCGCCGATGCTGGCGATCGTGCCACCGGCGCCCGCGATGTCGTCTGCAACGTCGGCCGCGGCGCCATCGTCCGGCCTGCAGGTGCTGCACTGGTGGACCTCGGCCAGCGAGCGCCGCGCGGCCGACCTGCTGGCGCAGCGCCTGGGCAAAGAAGGCGTGCAGTGGGAAGACGCCGCGATTCCCGGTGGCGCCGGTATCGGCGCCGGCAAGGTCCTCAAGGGCAGGGTGCTGGCCGGCGACGCGCCCGAAGTCACGCAGATCATCGGCGTGTCGGTCGCCGAATGGGCCGAGATGGGCCTGCTGCTCGAACTGGACAACGTGGCCGTTGCCGACAACTGGCGCGGCGTGCTGTTCCCCACGGTCCAGAACCTGATCCAGTACCGCAAGCACACGATGGCCGCGCCGCTCGGCATCCATCGCGTCAATACGCTGTTCTACAACCGCGCGCTGTTCGCCCGGCTCAAGCTGACGCCACCCACCACCTGGACCGAATTCGACGCCGTCGCCGCGCGCCTGCTGGCCGCGGGCGTGCAACCGCTGGCGCAAAGCAGCGAAGCCTGGCAGGTGGCGGCGCTGTTCGAGAACCTGGTGCTGGCCGAAAGCGGGCCGGCCTTCTACCGCGCGCTGTTCGTGCGCCGCAGTCCCGCCGCTGCTTTCGATGCGCGCACCGCGCACGCGCTGCAGCGCCTGCGTACGATCAAGGGTTGGGCCGGCGGCCAGCTGGCCGAGCGGCCCTGGACCGAGGTCGTGCGCCGCTTCGCCGCCGGCCAGGCCGGCATGATGATCATGGGCGACTGGGCCAAGCCCGAACTGGCCGAACACCGGATGGTGCTGGACCAGGACTACGGCTGCGTCGGCGCGCCGGGCACCGGCGCATATCACCTGTACAGTGTCGATACGCTGTCGATGTTCGCCGGCGACTACCGGCACCGCGAGGCCCAGGAAAAGATGGCGCGCCTGCTGCTCTCGCCCTCGATCCAGGCCGACTTCAATCTGCTCAAGGGCGCGGTGCCGGTGCGGCGCGATGCCGATCCGGCGCGCATGGACAGTTGCGCGCGGGCGTCGTGGACGACGTTCGCCGGCGGCGAGGCCGTGCAGGCGCCCAGCCTCGTGCACCGCATGGCGACCGACGAAGCAAGCCGCGACGCGATCATCGCCGAGGTGCATCGCTACCTGCTCGACGACGCCGTGCCGGTGGCGGTGGCGCAGCGCCGCCTGGCGGCCTTGTTCAGACTATTCAATCTAACCAGCCAGGGGACGCCGGGTGCGCAAGATACTGATCGTAGACGATGACAAAAAGACCTGCGTGCTGCTCAAGACGTATCTGGAGAAAAACCAGTACGACGTGATCCTGTCGCACAACGGCGAGAGCTTCCTGGCCGAATTCCATGCGCATCTCGAGACGCTGTCGATGGTGATCCTGGACGTGATGCTGCCCGATACCGACGGCTTCGCGCTGTGCAAGCAGGTGCGCCAGCGCTCGAACGTGCCGATCATCATGCTCACGGCCAGCTCGGACGAAACCGACCGCATCGTCGGCCTCGAGCTGGGCGCCGATGACTACATCGCCAAGCCCTACAGCCCGCGCGAGCTGCTGGCGCGCATCAAGGCGATCCTGCGCCGCGCTGCGCCCGAGACGCCATCGGTGCGCTACCACCGGTTTGTCGGCTTCACGCTCGACCTGGTGGAACGCACCGTGACCGACAGCGCCGGCAATCCGGTGGCGCTCACGGGACTCGATTTCCAGCTGCTCAAATACTTCACCGAACACCCCGGCAAGATCCTCGACCGCGGCCTGCTGTGCGAAGAAACGCGCGGGCGCGATGCCGGGCCGCTCGACCGCTCGCTGGACGTGCAGATCAGCCGCCTGCGTCTGCGGCTGAACGACGACGGAAAGCAGCCGGCGCTGATCAAGACCGTGCGCGGGGCCGGCTATGTGTTCTCGGCCGACGTCAGCGTGTCCAGTGTCTAGCCGCAGCGGCGCCAGGCTCGCGCGCATGCTGCACCAGCCGTTGCAGCGCTGGTTGCCGGCATCGCTGCTTGGCCGCCTGACGCTCGTGATGGTGGCCGGCGTGCTGGTGACGCAGCTGGCGGCCAGCGCGATCTGGGCCAGCCAGCTACGCGCCAAATCGCAGGTCGAGGCGCAGTCGTCGGCCCAGTACGTGGCGCACAGCGCGGCGGGCGCGATCCGCTTCTTTCGCAGCCTGCCGCCGGCCTACCGCCTGCTCATCATCCAGCAGTTGCGTGAAATGGGCGGCACGCGCTTTTTCGTCAACCTCAATCATGCCTACGTGCCGATCGAGCAGATCGCGCCGCACCCGCTTGCGCAAAGCGTGATTGCCACCGTCGACGCCACGCTCAGGAGCGACCTGCCGCATTCGCCGGGCTTCCGGCTCGCGTTTGCCCGGCCTGACCGGCTGGTGGTGGCCGAACACGATGTGCGCCTGGATGACCTGCCCAATGCCTGGGTCCAGCACGTGCTGCTGCTCAAGCCCGACCCGGCCCCGATCCTCGTGATCCAGACCGAGATCGAGCCCGGTAACTGGCTGTATATGGCGGCGCTGATGCCGAACCCGTATTTCCTCGACAGCAGCGATCCGTTCGCGTGGGATCGCCTGATGCCGCAGATCCTCTCGCTGGCCGTGGTGCTGCTGCTTTGCCTGCTCGTCGTGCGCTCGATCACGCGGCCGCTGGCGGCGTTGTCCGATGCCGCGTCGGCGCTGGGCCAGGGCCATGACGATGAGGCGCGCCCGCTGCCCGAAACCGGCAGCCGCGAATTCATCAACACCGCGCGCGCCTTCAGCGCGATGCGCGAACGCATCGGGCGCTATATCGACGACCGCGAGCGCCTATTCATCTCGATTTCGCACGATCTGCGCACGCCGATCACGCGCCTCAAGCTGCGCGCCGAATTGCTGGACGACGAAGCCCTGCGCGACGAATTCGAGGAAGACCTCGATGAACTCGACATGATGGTCAAGGGCGCGCTGCAATGCGTGAAGGACAGCGACATCCACGAAAATCCGACCGAGATCAAGCTCGATACGATGCTGGGCCGCATGGTGCGCAGCGCCGAACTGGCGGGGCACGCGGTGGCCTGGCAGCCGTCCGGCGTGACGGTGCGCGGCAAGCCGCTGGCGCTCAAGCGCGCGCTTGGCAATCTGCTCGACAACGCACTGTTCTATGGCGCGCGCGCCGAGATCAGCGTGCGCCAGGAGCCTGGCTGGGTGCTGATCTGCCTGCGCGACCACGGGCCCGGCGTGCCCGATGAAGCGTTTGCCAGCCTGTTCGATCCCTATGTGCGGCTGGCCCATGGGCGCGAGCAGAATGACGGCGGCATGGGGCTGGGCCTGGGCATCGCGCGCGGCGTGATCGAGGCGCATGGCGGCCGGCTGGTGCTGTCGAATCATCCCGAGGGTGGTTTGAATGCGGTGGTGCACTTGCCGGCCGTTTGACTCTTTCATGTTTCAGGAAAGCCGATGCCATTGACCTTTGACGACGCCGCGCTGGACGAAGCGGCACGCTTCAACGTCCGGCTCGCGCACGCGCCGCGCTTCGGCTCGCGCCACCGCTTCATGCCGCCGCTTGTGCAGGGCCTGCTGCGCTTGTCCCAGATCGGCGCCGACCGCAGGCTGCGCCGTGCCGGCCTGCAGGTCGAGACGCGCATGGTGGGGCTGGAGGGAGTGCAGGTGCAGGTCCGGATTATCCGCCCGCGCGGGCCGGTGGCCGGTATCGTGCTCGATATCCACGGCGGCGGCTGGGTGATCGGCAATGCGGCCATGAACGATGCGTTCAATGCGGCCTTCGCCAGTCGCTGTGGCCTGGCCGTGGTGTCGGTCGATTACCGCCTGGCGCCACGCGCATCGGTGCACGAGCAGATGGAAGAATGTCTGGCTGCGGCGCGATGGCTGTTGCAGGATGGCCTGTCCGAGTGTGCGGATCTGCCGGTCATTGTCGTCGGAGAGTCGGCGGGCGCGCACCTGGCTGCGGCTACGCTGCAAGGGCTGCGGGCCTGGCCGGCGCTGCTGGCGCGCATCGCGGGGGCCGTCCTGTACTACGGCGTCTACGATATGGCCGGCACCGACAGCGTGCGCAGGGCAGGGCCCGAAACGCTGGTGCTCGACGGGCCGCGCATGCTGGCCGGGCTGCGCAGGCTCACGCCCGATCTGGACGACGCCGGGCGTCGCCAGTCGCCGCTGTCACCGCTGTTCGGCGAACTGGCCGGCATGCCGCCAGCGTTGATGATCGTTGGTAGCGGCGATCCGCTGCTCGACGACACGCTGAAAATGGCGCAGCGCTGGCAGCAGGTGGCCGACGTCGAATTGAACGTGGCGCCCGAAGCGCCACATGGTTTCATTCATTTTCCGACCGCGATGGCCAGGGTGACGCTGGCGCATGCGCAGGCGTGGGTGCGGCAACGCATCGCAGCGATGCCGCAGCAGAGGCCAGCGCTGCTCAGCGCATCTGCGTCACATGCGCCTCGCGCAGCGGGTGCCAGCCCAGGCGCGCCGCGATGATGCGCCGGTACGCGGTGTCGATATGGGCTGGCGTGCGGCGGATGTAATCCTCGGCGGCGTCGCGCTGCGCGCCGCTGCAGCTATCCAGCCATGCCACGGCTTCGTCGACCGTCGGCACGCGGCCGCTTACGCCATCGAATTTCGGCGGGATCGCGGTCCAGATGGCGGCGTCGATGCCCTTCGCGCGCAGCCAGGCAGCCACGCGCGGATTGTCTGCCGCGCCGTTCTGCGCCGGCACGCTGCCGATCCATTCGGGGAACGCAGCCCGGATCTTTTCGCGCTCGAACAGCATGGCGCGGGCGGTATCCAGGTTATCGGTGGCGACGTAGGCCCAGTAGGTGGGCATGAGACGTGCGCTGTCGCACAGCACGAGTGCCAGTTCGGGACTGTCGTCGCTCTGGCGGGCAAATTCGATGGGCATGGCGGGGCCGCCCGGATGCCATCCGGAGGCGAGCTTCAGGCCCTGGGGTTTCCAGAGCAGAGAGCCCCAGGCGATACAAGCGATATTCATGAACTGGACTGGTAAGAGGAAAAGGAAAAGCCCAGTCTAGCCGGTCGGCCGAAAGAGGCGAGCACGGCTCTGCCGACCGCCTTATTCTTCCGGCGTTTGCTTCGGCGCCTTGCCGTCTTTGGCAGCGAACAGGCGGTCCTTGGCCGAGAGCAGCTTCTGGACTTTGGAACCCATCTTCATCAATTGCGCCATCGACTCGGGCGACAGGCGCTGCAGGTCGTCGAACCAGTTGTTGGCCAGGTCGACCAGCTCGTGCATCTCGCGCATGCGCTCCTGCGCGAACTTGTCTTCGGGGTGGCTGGCATTGGCCATCAGCGACTCGCGCAGCACCGACAGCGTCGGGGCGACTTCGCGCCGGCGCCGCTCGGCGGCGACCACGCGGAAGATTTCCCACACATCGCCCAGCGACGTGAAGTATTCGCGGCGGTCGCCCGGAATGCGCGACAGGCGCACCAGGCCCCACGACTGCAATTCTTTCAGGCCGATGCTTACGTTCGAGCGCGAGATGCCGAGTTTTTCGCCGATGTCGTCGGCATGCAGCTGGTCTTCGGAAACGAAGAGCAGGGCGTAGATTTGCCCTACCGTGCGGTTGATGCCCCAGCGGCTGCCCATCTCGCCGAAGTGACTGACAAACGTTTGGACAAGTGGCGTCATGGTTGCGAACTTTTCGATGCTTGTGAAAGGTGAATTATCCCACGTCACCCGGACACGTACCACGCATGCACGTGTTTGCCGCCATTGTTGTTAATACGTTCGTAATTCCCGACTAACCTGGTCACCCATTACAGACAAACCAGAAGTTTCAGCGCATAATCCGCTTACCTTCCGAAATTACTGAAGTTTTAGAAAATACAAAAAGTTTATTCCGGGGCACGTCCGATGTTGATGGCCATGGCCCCCGTACGTCTGCCGTTTTGTTGCAACAACGTTTGGAGAACCACCATGCACCGCAGCCAACCCCGCCGCCCGGCACTGCATACAGGCCCTGGCCCTGCGCGTGGCGCCACGCTGGCGATGAGCGGTGCGGCGCTGCTGTGGATTCCGCAGGCGGCGCTGCTGGCGCATGCGGTGGGGCGCCTGGCCCAGGGCGCCGGGCTGGCCGCCATGCTGCTGCCAGCACTGGGGTTCCTTGTCCTTGGCGTGCTGCGCGCCAGCAGCGAAGCGTGGGGCGCGCGCCGCTTGTTTGCCGTGTCGCGCAGCCAGCTCACCGCCATGCGCCAGGCAGCCGTGCAAGCCCTGGCCGCGCGCTCGCCGCTGGACCGCGTGCGCCTGCCATCCGGCCAGGCCGCCAGCATCGTCGCTGAGCAGGCCGAAGCGGTGCTGCCATGGCTGCTGCGCTACGGGCCGGCGCGCATGCGGGTGCTGATGGCGCCGCCCGTCATCGCGCTCGTCGTCTGTTACTTCTCGTGGCTTGCTGCGCTGATCCTGGTGCTGGCCGCCCCCCTGATCCCGCTGTTCATGGTCGTCATCGGCTGGCGCGCCAAGGCTGCCAGCGAAGCGCAACTGCAGCTGGTCGGCGGCATGAGCGGTTTTCTGCTCGACCGGCTGCGCGGCCTGTCGACGCTGCGTGCACTGGGCGCTGTTGACGCCACCGCCCGCCGGGTAAGGGCTTCGGGCGAAGCGGTCCGCGCCAGCACCATGCGCGTGCTGCGCATCGCCTTCTTGTCGTCGACCGCGCTTGAACTGTTTTCAGCGCTGGGCGTGGCGCTGGTGGCGGTGTACGTGGGTTTCCACCTGCTCGGCGAAATCGGGCCGGGCAGCTGGGGCAGCCGGTTGACGCTGGCCGAAGGCCTGTTCGTGCTGTTGCTGGCGCCGGCATTTTTTGAACCGCTGCGCGAACTGGCGGCGGTGTGGCACGACAAGGCTGCCGGCGAAGCAGCGCTCGAGGCGCTGGCCAGGCTGCAGGCGGCCGGCTTGCCGTTGCCGGGCGCGCTGCAAGGGCCCGACGCAGCGCTGCGCATTGGCCGTGCGCCATCGGTCGATATCGAGGGCCTGCGCTTTGCGCACCCGGGCGAAACGCCGCTGTTCGACAACCAGGATGTGTATGTGCGCGTCGGCGAGCACGTGGCGCTCGTCGGCCCCAGCGGCAGCGGCAAGACCACGCTGCTGTCGATCATCGCGGGCCTCGTCCCGTTTGACAGCGGCACCGTGCGCATCGGCGGCGTGCCGCTGGACGCCGGTTCGGCGGCCGGCCTGCGCGCGCGCATGGCCTGGATCGGCCAGAAGCCGCACGTGTTTGCCGGCTCGGTGCGCGCCAACGTGGCGCTCGAGCGTGAGGGCGTGACGGTCGACGCCGTCAGCCGCGCCGTGGCGCGCGCAGGCCTTGGCCAGATCGAGCACGCCACGCCCGGCGAGAGCCTGGGCGAGGGCGGCCTTGGCCTGTCGGGCGGCGAACTGGTGCGCCTTGCGCTGGCCCGCGCGATGTGCGCGCCGCATGCCGGCCTGCTGCTGGTCGACGAACCCACTGCCCACCTCGACCGCGACACGGCCGCCGGCGTCATCGACGCGCTGCTGCAGCTGGCGCAGGGCCGCACCATGATCGTCGCCACCCACGATCTGGAACTGGCCGCGCGCCTGGGCCGTGTCGTGCGCCTTGGCGAACCACTGATTCAACGGAGCGCAGCATGAAACGTGGCAAAGACACAAAGCGTGGCAAAGAAACAAAGCGCGGTAACGACATGAAGCGCAATTACGACCTGCAGCCGGTGCTGTCCCTGTTCATCCGCACTGGCGGGCGGCGCCTGGCCCTGGGGGCGGGCCTGTCCACGCTGGTGGTGCTGGCCGGGATGGCGCTGCTGGGCACCTCGGGCTGGTTCATCACCTCGGCGGCCCTGGCCGGCCTGGCCGGCAGCGCCGTCATGTTCAATGTGTTCGTGCCGAGTGCCGCGATTCGCCTGCTGGCGCTGGGTCGCACCTTTGGCCGCTATGCCGAGCGCACGGTGACGCACGACGCCACGTTTGGCGTACTGGCCGCGCTGCGCGAGCGGCTGTTTCGCGGCTGGGCCACGCCGGATGCCGCACGGGCGCTGCTACGTCGGCCGTCGCGCCTGCTGTTTCGCCTGACGGGCGACATCGATGCCCTCGAATCGGTCTATCTGCGCCTGATCGTGCCGGCTGTCGCCGCCTGCGGCGCAGCGCTGCTGGCCGGCCTGGTGCTGGCGAACCTCGACTGGCGCCTTGGCCTGGCGATGTTCGGCTGGCTGCTGGCGGTCGGCTGGGGCGTGACCTTGCTCGTGGCGCGCCTGGCGCGGCCGGTGGCGCTGCGCCGCGTCCGCGCACTGGAACGGCTGCGCGCCCAGGCGATCGACCTGGTCGCCGGCCAGACCGACCTGGCGCTGGCCGGCCGGCTGCCGGCGCAGTGCGACCAGCTGGCGCGCCTCGACATGACCCTGGCGCGCCATGACGCCGCGCTGCACCGGCTGGAAACCGGCGCCGGCTGGCTGTACGCGGTCGGTGGCCATGTCACCGTCGCCGCCGTCCTGCTGGCAGTGGGGGCGCTGGCGCAGCAAACTGCATCGCATCCGGTGCAGCAGCAGGTGCAACAGATACAGACGCAGGTGGGGCAGCTGGGCGCACCCGCCGCGGCGCTGGCGCTCCTGATCGCACTGGCCGCGCTGGAACCGTTTGCCGCGCTGCGGCGCGGCGCGATCGAGGCTGGCCGCAGCTGGCTGGCCATGCGCCGCGTGGCACCGCGCCTGCGCCAGCAGGATAACGCCGCCGTACCAGCGCCGCCCGGCACTGGTACCGGCATCGGCACCGGCGCCGGCATCGGCATAAGCACCAGCACGGCGTTGCTGCTGTACGCCGCCACCGTGTTCCATCCCGGCCGCACCGGCGCGGCCCTGCATGCGGTCGATCTGCACATTGCCGTTGGCGAGCGGGTTGCCGTGGTCGGCAGCAGCGGTGTCGGCAAGTCGACGCTGCTGGCGCTGGCGGCCGGCGAACTGGCCGCCCGGGCGGGCCAGGTATGGGCGCGGCCTGCTACCTGGCTGACCCAGCGCACCGAGCTGTTTTGCGACAGCCTGCGCGACAACCTGCGCCTGGCCGATCCCGCTGCCACCGACGCGCAGTTGTGGGCCGCACTGCAGGCCGCCGGCCTGGAGCAGGACGTGCGCGGCTTCGCACAGGGCCTCGACACCCTGCTGGGCGAGGGAGGCCTTGGCCTGTCGGGTGGCCAGTCGCGCCGCCTGGCACTGGCGCGCTTGCTGTTGCGCGAGGCTGATTTCTGGCTGCTGGATGAGCCGACCGAGGCGCTGGACGGCGCCACCGCAGCCGATGTGCTGGCGCGCCTGGCGCGGCACGCCAGCGGCCGCACGCTGCTGGTGGCCACGCATCTGCGGCGCGAAGCCGCGCTGGCCGACCGGCTGCTCGTGATGAAGGACGGGCGCATCGAGGCCGACCTGCGGCGTGGCACCACTGCATTCGATGCGGCGCTGGACACGCTGCGTCAACACTAAGAATAACCAACCACTGACGTATTCAAGAAGAAAGGATTCACCATGGATCTCGACGTTGTCGGGCTCTCCCGACTGCAGTTTGCCTTGACGGCGCTGTACCACTTTCTGTTTGTCCCCCTGACCCTGGGGTTGTCGATGCTCATCGCCATCATGGAAACCGTGTATGTGATGACCGGGCGCCCCATCTGGCGCCAGATGACCAAGTTCTGGGGCGTGCTGTTCGGGATCAATTTTGCCATCGGCGTCTCGACGGGCCTCGTGATGGAATTCCAGTTCGGCATGAACTGGAGCTACTACAGCCATTACGTGGGTGACGTGTTCGGCGCGCCGCTGGCAATCGAAGGCCTGATGGCGTTCTTCCTTGAGGCGACCTTTGTCGGCCTGTTCTTCTTTGGCTGGGATCGCCTGTCGAAGGTGCAGCACCTGGCCGTGACCTGGCTGATGGCCCTTGGCACCAATTTCTCGGCGCTGTGGATTTTGATCGCCAATGGCTGGATGCAGAACCCGATCGGCGCCACGCTCAACCCGCAGACGATGCGCATGGAAGTGACTGACTTTGGCGCAGTGCTGGCCAATCCGGTGGCGCAGGCCAAGTTTGTGCACACCGTGTCGGCCGGTTATGTGATCGCGGCGCTGTTCGTGCTGGGCATTGCGGCCTGGTACCTGCTCAAGGGCCGCCATGTCGAGCTGGCCAAGCGGTCGATGACGGTGGCCGCGTCGTTCGGCCTGGCCGCCTCGCTGTCGGTGGTGGTGCTGGGTGACGAAAGCGGTTACCTGGCGACCGAGCACCAGCACATGAAGCTCGCTGCCATCGAAGGCATGTGGGAGACGCAGCCTGCGCCCGCCGCCTTTACCGCCTTCGGCTTTCCCGACCAGAACGCGCGCGAGACGCACTATGCGATCCACATCCCGTGGGTGATGGGCTTGATCGGCACGCGTTCGCTGTCGAACCAGATCCCGGGCATTAATGACCTGGTCAAACTGGCCGAGGTGCGCGTGCGCCAGGGCATCGTGGCCTATGGCGCGCTCGAAGAGATTCGCGCGCTCGGCGGCCGCGCACCGGTGCCACCGGCACTGCAGGCGCGCTTTGAAGAGCACAGCGCGGTGCTGGGTTACGCGTTGCTGCTCAAGCGCTACGTGGACGATCCGCGCCAGGCCAGTGAAGCGCAGATCCATCAGGCGGCCCTGGATACCGTGCCGCAGGTCGCGCCGCTGTTCTGGTCGTTCCGCATCATGGTGGGCCTGGGCATCTTCTTCATCGTGCTCACGGCCGTGTTTTTCTGGTTGTCGGCGCGCCGCCGCCTGGATGCCTATCCGTGGCTGCTGAAGGTAGCCGTGTGGTCGATCCCGCTGCCATGGATCGCCGCTGAAGCCGGCTGGGTCGTTGCCGAACTGGGCCGCCAGCCGTGGGCCATCGAGGGCGTGCTGCCGACCGCCGTGGCGGTGTCGAACCTTGGCATCCAGACCGTGCTGACGACCCTGATCGGTTTTGTCGTGCTGTATTCGATCCTGCTCGTCGTGGAAATGAAACTGATGTTCAAGGCCATTCGCAAGGGACCGGAAGACGAACTTGCCCACGCGCCGGGCACCCATAGCCCACTGGTCGGCACCACGCCGGCAATGCGCACTGCGCCCATGATCACTGCGGAGTAACACACCATGATTCTTCATACGCTTCTCGACTACGACACGCTGCGCATCATCTGGTGGCTGCTGCTGGGCATCCTGCTGGTGGGTTTTGCCGTCACCGACGGGTTTGACCTGGGCACCGGCACCTTGCTGCCGTTTGTCGCCAACACCGACCTGGAACGCCGGGTCGTCATCAATGCCGTCGGCCCCGTGTGGGAAGGCAATCAGGTCTGGCTCGTGCTGGGCGGCGGCGCCATTTTTGCGGCCTGGCCGCAGTTGTATGCGGTCTCGTTCTCGGGCTTTTACCTGGCGATGGCGGCCGTGCTGCTGGCGCTGATCCTGCGGCCGGTCGCCTTTAAATACCGCAGCAAGCGTGACAGCATCGCCTGGCGCGCGACCTGGGACTGGGCTCTGTTCGTCGGCGGCTTCGTGCCGGCGCTGATCTTCGGCGTCGCGATGGGCAACGTGCTGCAGGGCGTGCCGTTCCGCCTCGCGCCCGATCAGCAGATCTTTTACGAGGGTGGCTTCTTTGCCCTGCTCAATCCGTTTGCCGTGCTGTGCGGGCTGGTGTCGGTGGCCATGCTCATCATGCACGGTGCGGCCTGGCTGGTGCTCAAGACCGATGGCCTGGTGGCCAGCCGTGCGCGTGCCTGGGGCATCCGCGCCGCGGTTGCCACCGTGGTGCTGTACGCCGTGGCCGGGGTGCTGCTGTGGGGCTTTGTCGATGGCTACCGCATCACGAGCGCGGTGGTGACGACCGGCCCGTCCAATCCGCTGTTCAAGACCGTCGAGGCGGGCGTGGCGGGCAGCTGGTTTGCCAATTACGCCGCGCATCCATGGACCCAGCTGGCGCCAGCGGCCGGCATCGTCGGTGCGCTGCTGACACTGATGGCCCTGGTGCGGCGCCGGGAGGGCGTGGCCATGCTCACGTCGAGCCTGTCGATCGCCGGCATCGTGCTCAGCGTGGGCGCATCGATGTTCCCGTTCATTTTGCCATCGTCGATCCAGCCGCAGGCCAGCCTGACGGTGTGGGATGCGTCGTCGAGCCACCTGACGCTGTTCATCATGCTGGTTGCGACCTGCATCTTTTTGCCCCTGATCCTGGCCTACACGAGCTGGGTCTACAAGGTCTTGTGGGGCAAGGTAGTGCCGGACGATATCAGCGGCGGCAAGAGCCACGCGTATTGACTGAACGAATAACCGCACGAACAACGTAACAAAAAACGCAATCGGAAAGGACTTCATCATGTGGTATTTCGCCTGGCTACTCGGCCTGCCGCTCGCGGCTGCTTTCGCCGTCCTCAATGCAATGTGGTACGAGCTGATGGACGACGCGCAGCGCCAGCAGGCGTGACAACGGGCGTGCCGGCGTGGCTGATTTGCGCCGGCACGCGCCCATGTCATCACCCTGTCAAAGTCATTCGACAGTATTCGAACCGTGGCCCGGCGGTGTAAGCGACCGGGACCCTTGAATCGAACCTTGAATGACCGCATGCAAACCAATCTCGCCATCGTTGCACTCTCCGCGCTTGCCCAGGAATCCCGTTTCGCCGCGTTTCGGCTGCTGGTGCAGGCCGGCCCCCAGGGCCAGTCCGCAAGCCATATTGCAGCAACCCTCGATATGCCGGCATCGTCCCTGTCATTCCATTTGAAGGAACTCACGCACGCGGGGCTGGTCGCGCCGCGCCAGCAAGGCCGTTTCATCTTCTATCGCGCGCGCGTGGAGACCTTGCAGGGCCTGATGGAGTTCCTGTCCGCCACCTGCGGCAACGCAGGTGCACAGTCGATGCAGGAGCGCCTGGCGACGGTATGATCGTCGATGCCGGAATTGCCGGTGCTGCCATCGACGAGGATCACCATGACGTCAACCACCACGCCGCAACGGGTGCAACTGAGCCGCAAGAAAGGTTGGCGCATGCCACCCAACACGATTTCCGTGGCGCGGCCTGGCAAGTGGGGCAATCCATTTTCGGTACTGCCCGAGCTGGCGCCGGGCACACCGGCGGGGCGCTATATCGCGATGCCGACGGTCGAAGAAGCCGTGGCGGCGTATCGCCTGTGGCTGCAGATCGATCCGGCCGGGCAGCAGGTGGCGCAACAGGCGCATGCGTCGCTGCGCGGCCACGACCTGGCATGCTGGTGCCGGCCAGGCACACCGTGTCATGCGCAGGTGCTGATCGATCTGGTGAATACGTAAGAGTTATTTGGCGGCAGTGACGTTGCCGATGCCCGAAACCGACTTGCTCACCGATGCCGGCTTGCCGTAATACGTCAGGTTGCCCAGGCCCTGCACGCTGGCGTTAAGCTTGTTGGTGGCGTGCACGCTCACGTCGCCGATGCCGCGGAAGGTCACATCGGCATCCTGCGCGATCAGGGCTTTGGCATCGACTTCGCCCACGCCCTCGGCATTCAGGCGCAACTGGCCGACCTTGCCGTTCATTTGCAGGCTGCCGGCGCCCCGGTAATTCACGTCGAAGCGCTCGGTGCGGACATTATTCAGGATCATCAGGCCGGCGCCTTCACCGCGAAAACTGGTGAGCTCGGGCATGGTCACGACCACCCGTTCGCCATCGTCGATATTCACGTTCTTGCTGTTCTTGTCCGCGAACGACAGGCGCAGTTCGCCGTTCACGACCTCGCTCTTCACACGGTCGATGAATTTCTGGTTGCCCTCGACCCGCAGCGAATACGCCTTGCCCACCTCGACCACCAGGCTCACCGGGCCCTGTGAATCGATGGTCTTGAACGGCGTCACGCTGCGCACCTGTTCGGCGGCCTGGATCGAGAGGGATGCGAGCGAGAAAAGGGCGACGATGACGGCACGTTTCATGATGTTCTCCAGTGAGTTGATGGAGCCCATTCTAGGCACGGCATCCATCCGCAGCCCCGCCCTTGCGATGGATTGCAAGAAACGGGCGCTGAACTGCACAGACGCCGGAATCAGTGTTTGGTGGCGAGAAACTGGCCTTTGCCGACCCCGACCAGACTGGTGCTCCAGCCCGGCACGCAGCGCAGCGCCTGCATGAACGGCGCCAGTTCCTGTGCGTGCGAGGTGGCGTTGTCCACCACGACCAGCCCGCCCGGTCGCAGGACGCGTTCGATCTGCGGCAGCCAGGCCAGGTAAGCAGTGCGCTCCGAATCCAGAAAAACGAGGTCGAACGCCGCATCGGCGCCGCCGGCCAGCACGTCGCCTGCGTCACCTTCGACCTGATGCACCCGGTCCTGCAGCCCGACGCGTGCGACATTGGCGCGCGCCATCGCCACCTTGGCGGGCGACAGTTCGACCGTCGTGACGAGACCATCGTGCGCCGCGGCTGCATCGGCCAGCCACAGCGTCGAATAACCATTGGATGTGCCGATCTCGAGAATGCGGCGTGCGCCCATCGCCCGCACGATAACGGCCAGGAACTCGCCGGTATCGTGGGTGATGTTCAGCATGCGGCTGGCACGGTTCTCGTGGGCCGCATCGTGACTGGCGCCGAAGGTTTCCAGCTCTTTCAGCAGGGCTTTAAGTGAGGTAGTCAACGGTTGTCTCCATTTTGTCCGGGAATCGAAGCGCACGATTGCGACGTTGCTAATATTGCCGAAGCGATAAGCCTATAATCTTTTCGTCCCTTTAGAAGTCCACATCATGCACATCTCGACCATCACACTACCTGAAATGAAGCTCGCCGGGCTACCAGCAGTTGTGCCAGCTTCAGCACCGGAAACGGATTTGCCCGAGGTCTGGAAAGCCTTCCTCGCCCGTGAAGCCGAGCTGGGCGAGCACAATGGCGTGCGCTATGGCGTGACGCTGCGGCAGGATAATGGTGAACAGGTCGAATGCGTGGCCGTCGAGGTCGCTGACCTCGACCAACTCCCGCCCGGCATGATCGGCATCCAGGTGCCGGCGCGCCGTTATGCGCTGATGACGCACCGCGGCCCGATGGTGCATGCGCAAGCCTCGCGCGTGACCGGCACGGCAGCGATGGAACAACTGGGCATGGAAGCCGATGAAGAGGGTATCCGCCTGGAACGGTATGACCGACGTTACACGCCCACCGTCGACGATGGCGCGCGGCCGGACAATGCCTACGACATCCTGGTGCCGCTGTACGGCTGAACTGATACGAAGGACAGATAAAGGACACGGCCCGCGTCGGGGCCGTGTCGTGGGGTACATCTCTATAAATTGGTGCCGGTATATTTCCCGACCGCCGGCGCCGGTAGGGCAGCTCGCGCTGCCGCGTTCCCTTCCCAAGGAGCACTTGCATTGTGCTGCTTAAATGTGACAACCGTTTGACGATCCGGACGAATTCGTTTTCTCTTGCTTGTTTCCCTTTGTAAAGCTCACGGATAATGCCTGCTTTGCGGTCGCCTTGACCGCCAGCGACAGGAGCAGCACGTGCACGAGCAAGATTTCGGACCGGACGCGTCCACCCAACCAGGCAACCCCGCGCGCAGGCGCATCTTCCAGGCCGCTGCGGCCGCTGGCGTGGTGGCCGGCGCCGGCACGCTGCCCGGCGTGGCAAGCGCAGCGCCCACCGCGGCGAAGGCGCCAGCCAGGAGTTCGCTCGACGCCAAGCTGCGCGCCCACGTCAAGAACGTGGTCGTGATCTACCTGGAAAACCGCAGCTTCAACAATCTGTTTGCCGATTTCCCCGGCCTGGCCGAGCCGCTGGCAAGCGTGCCTGCGGCGCGCCTGCAACAGCGCGACCGCGACGGCTCGGTCCTGCCGACCCTGCCAAAAATCTGGGGCGGCATGGTGCCGGGCCGCCAGAATATTGGTGGCAAGGATTACCTGATCGATGAGAAGCAATTGACCGGACTGCCGAATGCGCCGTTCAAGCTGACCGACGGCGACGGCAAGCCGCTGCCGGAGTCCATAATCACGCGCGACCTGGTGCACCAGTTCTATCACAACCAGATGCAGATCAATGGCGGGCGCAACGACGGCTTTGCCGCCTGGTCGGATGCCGGCGGCATGGTGATGGGCTATTACGGCGAAACATCGAAGAACCTCGGCCTGTGGCAGATCGCGCGCGAATTCACGCTGTGCGACAACTTTTTCATGGCCGCGTTTGGCGGCTCGTACCTGAACCACCAGTTCCTGATCAGCGGCCGGGTGCCGGAATACTTCGATGCCGCGCAGACAGCGGCCAAATCGAAGATCGCGGTGCTGGCCGATGGCCCGCAGGGTGTACGCCTGGCGCTGGCCCCGGATTCGCCGGCCTCGGCGCTGAGCGGTCCGCCCAAGGTCGTGCGCAACGGCGCGATGACGCCGGACGGTTACGCCGTCAACACGATGGCGCCCCCGTACCAGCCGAGCTGGGTCCGCCCGGCCGTCGATGGCGACCCGCTGCACGCGGATCCGCAGGACGCCAGCGTGTTGCCGCCGCAAACCTATGACACGATCGGCGACCTGCTGTCCCGGCGCGGTGTCAGCTGGGCCTGGTATGGCGGCGGCCAGCAAGCGGCGCTCGATGGCCGCGGCGCCGGCCAGAAGCCCAACTTCCAGTACCACCACCAGCCATTCAATTACTTCAGGCAGTTCGCCCCGGGAACCAAAGCGCGCGCCGAGCACTTGCGCGACGGCGGCCTGGGCGACAGCCCGATCTCGAACCGGTTCATTGCGGACGTGATTGCCGGCAAGCTGCCGGCGGTTGCGTTCTACAAGCCGCAAGGCAACCTGAACCTGCACGCCGGGTACTCGGACATCGAATCGGGCGACGCCCACATCGCCAACGTCATTGAGCACCTGAAAAAGTCACCGCAGTGGAAAGACATGGTGGTGGTGATGACGTTCGATGAGAACGGTGGCTGGTGGGACCATGTGGCCCCGCCGAAGGGCGACCGCTGGGGCCCGGGCTCGCGCATCCCGGCGATCGTTGTGTCACCGCACGCCAAACGGGGCGCGGTCGACCACAACTTCTACGACACGACTTCGGTGCTGCGCTTCATCACGCGCCTGCACGGTCTGCCGCTGCTGGAAGGTCTGGCTGTGCGCAACGCCGCGTTCGAAGGGCGCGGCGCCCGTCCGCCGGGCGATCTGACGGCAACGTTGCAATTCCGGTGATACAAAGCCAGCCGCCGAGGCTGGCTTTTTTGATTAAAAGTTTCCTATTGGCTATCGCGCGCTGGTAACAATGACACAGGTATAAAGTTTGCCTACTCAATGTTGTTTCGTTGATAACCGTCATAACGATGGGTTCGACAAGCAGTGTTGAATTGCCCAAACATACAGGGAAGAAGCGCAAGCCATCGTGCAGCGTCCAACCCAATCCTACAATGTCAAGAACCAGGAGATACACCATGCAGAAAACTCAACTCATCAAGCGCTTGTTGGCAGTGTCGGTTGCAGCAGCCATGTTCGGTTCGGTTGGCGCCCAGGCGCAAACCGCCAACTCCACCCAGATGGGTGCCAGCGCGACGTCCGCTACCGCCAGTGGCACGGCCAAGCTGGCCGCTGCCGATCGCAAGGCCATCATGGACATGGGCATGTCGAACATGGCTGAGGTCGAAATGGGCAAAATGGCGCAAAGCAAGAGCCAGAATGCTGAAGTAAAAGCATTCGCCCAGAAGATGGTCGATGACCATGGCAAGGCGCTGACCGAAGTGCAGACCCTGGCGCAATCGAAGGGCGTGACCCTGCCAACCGAACTTGATGCCAAGCACAAGGCGATGGCGGCCAAGCTGGAAAAGGCCAATGGCGACGCGTTCGACAAGGCCTACACGAAGCAGGGCGGCGTGGCAGCACACAAGGAAACGCTGGCCAAGCTGCAAAAAGCCTCGAAAGCGGCCAAGGATGCTGACGTCAAGGGTCAGGTCGACAAGATGATCCCGGTCGTGCAAGAGCACCTGAAGCACGCCGAGCAAGTTGCTAGCGGCAAGATGGGCAGCACCGGCAGCTCGGGCGCCGCAGGTCATACCGGCGCCAGCCACTAAGATCAGGCATTGATCGCGCCGCCACCAGGGGTGGTTCGCACCCTTGGCGGCGGCTCGGTTTTCCATTTCCCTTCGATCCGATCGATCGCGATCTCGATGCCGACGATGGCGTTCAGCATCCCTTCGATGTAATCGTTCGGCGCGTCGCTGACCGCCCATGGTTCAGCTTGCATGTGTTCCATGCGGTCGGTCAGGCGCGTCACCTGCGCCAGCAGCCAGGCTGGCTCGTCGATCGTGCGCAGCCGCCCGTGCACATGCACAACGTTGTAGGTCCAGGTAGGCACCACGCGGCCACCAGTTTCTTCTTTTTCCACGCGATCCGGCGTGGCATACCCCGATGGTCCGCGAAACACGACCAGCACCTGCTGCCCGTCGCGTCGCCAGACGGGATTGCGGCGCGCGACGTGCGTGCGCAATACCCCCTCGTTGGCGTACACATCAAATGGCAGGTGATCAGCGTCCGGCAGGCCGTCGCTGTGCGTCACCAGCATGCCCAATGGGTGGGCGGCAATCAGGTCATGCAGGCTAGTGCTGTCAGGCTGGGCAAAACGGGCAGGGCAATACATGCAATGTGTCTCCAGGATAAGCGTATGACGTGATCGGGATGCAGTGGCCGGCCAGCGTGCGCTGCCGCAAGGTATGATGCGCCCAATGCCACCGAGACCCACATCATGACCGATCCCGAACGTCTTTCTCCCGATAATATCAGCGCCTTGCAGGCTCGCTTCCAGGATCATTCGCGCAAGGCCCAGACCCATTACGCGGTCATGCACGAGGTGCGCCAGGTGCTCGGCAGCATTGACGCCGCAGACGCCTGGATGACCACGCCCCAGCCGGCGCTTGGCGATAGCACGCCTGCGCAGCTGGTCGCTGCCGGCCGCGTCGATGACGCGCTGGCCTGCCTGCGCCAGATGCCGCCGCGCGGCGCGAAACGATGACCATCACCCGCTGCTCCTGGGCCAATATGGCCAACCCGCGCTACATCGCCTACCACGACAACGAGTGGGGCGTGCCGTGCCACGATGAAACCACGCTGTTCGAGATGCTCAACCTCGAGGGTGCGCAGGCCGGCCTGTCGTGGGAAACCATCCTGAACAAGCGCGACACGTACCGCGCCGCCTTCGATGGCTGGGATGCGCACAAGATCGCGGCCTACGGCGACGACAAGAAGGCCGAGCTGCTGGCCAATCCCGGCATCGTGCGCAACCGCCTCAAGGTGGCGGCGGCGATTACCAATGCGCGCGCCTACCTGGCCATGCGCGAGCAGGGCCTGACGCTCGATGCCTACCTGTGGGGCTTTGTCGATGGGGCGCCGATCGTCAATGACTGGCCGGACGGCGCCCGCCCGGCGCGCACCGACCTGTCCGACGGCCTGTCCAAAGACCTGGGCAAGCGCGGTTTCAAATTCGTCGGTTCGACCATCGTCTACGCCTACATGCAGGGCATCGGCATGGTGGATGACCATGACCGCGACTGCATCTGTCGCACGCGGCGCTGATATGCCGATGCAGGACCACTGGCGCGGCCGCGCGCGCTACACCGTCTTCGACAGCGAGCATGGCGATGGCGCACGTGTCGCCGCCCTGATCGCGGCCTGGCGCGCCGACCCGCAGCGTCCGCAGCACCTGCACATCGTGGCGTTGGCGTCCGATCTGCAACCGGGCTTTCACCGCATCCCACAAGCAGAAGCCGGCATCACGCTGGACCTGCTGGCGGCGCCGCTCGAGAGCGCGCTGGCCGAACTCAATGCGCACCTGGACTGCATCCGGCTGCACACCCCCGTCGGCAGCGCCTTTGCCCGACCGCTGGCACGCCTGACGACACTCGGCGCGCGCCTGAACGCAACCGGCCTGGATGACGCGCAGAGAACAGCTCTGGCGGCGCAAGGCTTCGTGTTCGAGAACGACGACAACGCAGTCTTCGCCAGCCGCAAACCGCGCCTGCCCGTCACGCCGGAACCCATCCGCCACGCGCTCGTGCTGGGGGCGGGGCTGGCCGGCTGCGCGCTGGCGGCGCGCCTGTGCGCGCGCGGCTGGCAAGTCACGCTGATCGAGCGTCATTCAGAGGTGGCAATGGAAGCGTCGGGCAATCTGGCCGGCATCTTCATGCCGCTGCTCTCGCGCGACGACAACGTGCCGACGCGCCTGACACGCGCCGCCTACCTGTACGCGCTGCGCCTGTGGGAGCAGCTGGGCGGCGTCGGCCAGGCCTTTGACGGCGCTGCCTGCGGCGTGCTGCAACTGGCGCGCGACGCCGGTCATGCGGCGGTCTCGCGCGCCATCGCGAACGATGGCAGCGTACCGCCTGACTTCGCGCGCTGGCTCGAATCGCTCGATGCCGAAGCATTGCTTGGCTTGCCGGCACCGGACGGCGGCTGGCTATTCCCGCAAGGCGGCTGGGCGCGCCCGGGCAGCGTCTGCGAGGCGCTGCTGGCCTCGTGCGGCGCACGCCTGACGCGCTGCTTTGGCGCGGGTGACGTGATGCTGGAGCGAGAAGACGATAACTGGCTGGCGCGCGCGCCCGATGGTGCCGTGCTGGCCACGGCGCCGACGGCCGTCCTGGCCAGTGGCGCCGGCGCACGCCGCATGGCGCTGACCGCCGATCTGCCGCTGCAGGCCTTGCGCGGCCAGGTCACGCATCTGCCGCCGGGTGCGGCGCCGCAGTTGCCGCTGGTGCTGTGCCGCGAAGCCTACCTGACGCCATCCGCGCAGGGCGTGCTGTGCGCCGGCGCGACGTATGACCTCGACGCCGATCCCGCGCTGCGCGCCAGCAGCCAGCTGGAAAACGTGACGCGCCTGCGCGCGCTGGTGTCCGATCCGCTTGCGGCTGACGACGCGCCACTGGCGGGCCGCGTGGGCTTTCGCTGCGTGGCGCCGGACCGCCTGCCGCTCGTCGGCCGCCTGCCCGACGTCGCCGCCGCCGGCAGCACCGAGCGCCTGCGCGATGTGCCGCGCCATCCGGGGCTGTACGGCCTTCTGGGCTATGCCTCGCGTGGCCTGATCTGGGCGCCGCTGGCAGCCGAGCTGTTGGCAGCGCAGTTGGAAGGCGAGCCGCTGCCGCTGGAGATGATGCTGGTCGATGCGCTCGATCCGGCCCGCTTCGTGCTGCGTGCACGGCGCGGCGCCCGGCAGCCGGCCAGCAGCGCGGGAGAACTCTAGCTGTTGTGTTGCCGCAAATGTGCGCTCATCCGGGGCAATCGCGTCCAGACTGTGCTGGTCGAGCCGGTATAATTTACCGGTAGCAACTGATAACCGCCGAAGGAGGCTGGTCCGCGATGGAAGATGCACCACATTCGCCCGAGCTGTTCCTGTTTCTCGCGGTGACTGCCCACGACATGAAGAACTCGATCAGCGTGCTGTCCGGCACGCTCGAGCGGCTGCTCGACGGTGCCACGCCCGAAACCGAGAAAGCCTATGGCCAGATGGGGCAGATGCTGTACCAGACGCGCCGCCTGAACGACAATCTGATGCAACTCCTCGCGCTCTACAAGCAGGTCGGCAAGCCTGGCTACCCGTTCGATGCGCAGCCGCTCGAAGTGGGGCAGGTCGTCGAGCAGGTCGTGGCGCTCTCGCGCGTGCTGCTCGACTCGCGCGGCATCCGGCTCGAACTCGATATCGACTCTGACCTGATTGCCCACGTCGACGAAGACCTGATCGTCGGTGTTGTGTCGCATGCAGTCAACAACGCGCTGCACTACACGCGCGACCGCATCCTGCTGGCGGCGCGCGAGGTCGATGGCCAGTTAGAAATCCGGGTGGAAGACAATGGCGCCGGTTTTCCGCCAGCCCTGCTGGCGGCCGGCGCACCCGCGAGCGGCGACATCGGCGTCAACTTCGCCACCAACAGCGCGGGCCTGGGCCTGTATTTTTCGAGCGAGGTGGCGCGCATGCACCACCATCGCGGGCGCCATGGCGCCGTGCGGCTCGAGAACGGCGGCCAGCTGGGCGGCGGCTGCTTCATCCTGACGCTGCCATGACCATGCCTGCTGCGCTGGTGCAGACACCCGCCACACCGCCGGCCGCGCCCACGCCGGCGCTGCCCAAGGTCCTTGAGCAGATCGACTGGGCCGGCAAGCACTACCTGATCGTCGACGACTTCGCCGGGATCCGCCAGCTGCTGCGCGAAAGCCTGCGCAGCCTGGGCGCGCGCAATATCGACCAGGCCTCGAGCGGCGGCGAAGCCATGAGCCTCCTGACCAAGACGCGCTACGACGTCGTGCTGTGCGATTACAACCTGGGCGAGGGCAAGAACGGCCAGCAGGTGCTGGAAGAAGCGCGCATCCGCCAGTTGCTGCTGCCGTCGAGCGTGTTCGTGATGGTCTCGGCCGAAAAAAGCGTCGAATCGGTGATGGGCGCGGCCGAGCACCAGCCGGACGCCTACCTGGTCAAGCCGATCACCGAAGGCGTGTTGCTGTCGCGCCTGAACCGCGTGTGGCGCCGCAAGCAGATCTTCCGTCTGATCGACCAGGCGTTCATGGAAAAGGATTACCTGCGCGCCGCAACCCTGTGCGACGAGCAGATCGCGGCCAACCGCGTGCACGTGATCGAGCTGCTGCGCATGAAGGCGCGCATGCTCGAGCGCAGCGGCCAGCCTGCGCTGGCGCGCGCCGTGTACGAGCAGGTGCTGGGTCAGCGCGAATACCACTGGGCCCGCGCGGGCCTGGGCAAGATCCGCCTGGCCGATGGCGACTTCGAGCAGGCGCGCCAGATGTTCCAGACCGTGATCGCCGAGAACCGCCACTACATCGACGCCTACGACCAGCTGGCGCAGGCCTACCAGGGCCTGGGCCGGCACGACGAAGCGGCCGCGATCCTGGAACGCGCGGCCAAGCTCTCGCCCAACTCGGTGCCGCGCCAGCGCAACTTGGGCCAGGCCGCGCTCAAGCTGGGCAACGTGGTGCTGGCCGAAAAGGCGTTTCGCAAGTGCCTGGTGATCGGGGAATACTCGATCCGCAAGACGCCCGATGCCTACCTTGGGCTGGCGCGCGTGTGCGGCCTGAAAAACAATACCAAGGATGCGCTGCAACTGCTGCAACTGGCCCAGCGCGACTTCGGCGGCGACTACGACGACATGGCGCTGCGCGCCAAGATCACGGAAGGCCTGATCCACCACGAGAGCGGCGACTACCGCAACGCGCGCCGCGCCGGCGACGAGCTCGAAGCGATGCTGGGCGAGGACCCGAAGCGCCCCGGCACGGCGATCTGCATCGAGATGGCGATCCTGCTGTTTGCGGTGGGCGTGAAGGACACGCCGGGCGAGGTGCTGGCCCACGTGGTGCGCAACAACCACGACAACAACCTGCTGCAGGACGAGGTCCAGGCGATCTTCGACAAGGCGCGCCTGAGCGAAGAGGGCGCCGCCATCATCCGCGCCGCGCGCAAGGAAGCGGTGGACCTGATGAACCAGGGTGTCGTGCTGTGGAAGAGCGGGAAGCTGCCCGACGCCGTCAAGTGGATGCGCATGGCGCGCGAACGGGTGCCGGACAATGTGCGGGTGCTGTTCAACGCCGTGCAGATTTCGATCTCGCACATGCAGCAGGAAGGCTATGACGAAGAACTCGACGTCGAGGCGCGCATGGTGCTCGAACACGTCGACAAGCTGCAGCCGGGGCAGCAGCGCTTCGCGCAGCTGATGGAGCAGTTGCGTGGTTTGCAGCCAAAGGTCGATCCGGCGGCTGCGCCTGCACCCGTGGATGCGGCCGACCAAAAAGAAGCCGTGGCCGATGTGTCGCCCGAACCAGCTCCGGTGGCCAGGCCAACGCACAGCAACCGCTTCTCTTAGCGCGCCGGCCCGTGCCTGCGCAGTAATTCCGCGCACAGCGTTTCAAGATCACAGCCGCCATCGGCCTGCGTTGCCGCCTGCGCTGCGCCCCCCAGCGCGCCCGCCAGCACGTGTTCGCCCAGCGCGCGATAACTCTCGAAGCGCGCCTCATCGAACCAGCCGTCGGCCAGGCTCTCGTGCGGGTAGTCGGGGTGCAGCTTGCGGTAATTGAGCAGGTCGGCGTTTTCAGTCCCGATGATGGCCGGCTTGAGGTACAGGATGACGCCGTCGCCGGCAGCGCCGTCGGCCTGGCTGTAGCGGATGCTCCCGGCGGCGCAGCTGGCGCTGCACATGCCGCTGGCCGGTGCGATGGCAAGGCGCGCCACATCCAGATCGATCTGCACGTGCAGCTCGGTGGCGCAGCGCCGGATCGCGTTGCCCAGATCTTCGAAGGCGTGTTCGCGGTCGCTGCCGACGTCCACCGCGATCACCAGACGGCAGCGGCGCCGTACCAGTTCGTAGATGCCCAGATTGTCGAAGTGGCCGCCATCGCTCAGGTGCACGTAGCCGGCGTCGGCATCGAGCTGGCCAAACAGCTCGGCCAACAGGCTGAAGAGGCCAATGGGCGGGGATGAACTGGTCCAGGTCGGGCGCGCCGGATTCGGGCACCAGCGCCCCAGGCGCACATTGAACATCGTCATCAGGAAATTCAGCGGCGCCGACCAGTGTGCGCCCATGTGCGGACTGGCCGCGGCGCCCGACAACGCCACCGCCATCCCGAGCCGAACGCCGGCGTCGTCGTCCAGCCCGACGCCCGCGTGCGCGGCGTAGGCGGCGGTGGGGCGATAGCAACCGGTACCCCCAGGCCCCGCTTGCTCATAGCCGCACCAGCGCGGCGTGAACGCGAACGACGCAGTGCGCCGCGTCTGCCATGCCAGTTCTTCGCCATCCACCAGGTTCAGCGCGGTGTTGACGATCGGGTAGGGGCGCGCGTTTTTGAGCTCGGCGAGCAGCATGTCGTCGCCCGGATCGAAGCCGGTGAACGGGTGCGGCCGGCGCGCGCGGTTGGCAGCGCCGAACCAGGCGCGCACGACGCGGTTCCGGTACAGCATGTAGAGCGAAAACTTGTTGATGTCGACGCGCCAGCCGAGTACCAGCGCGGCCCCGAGAAAGCAGGCAAAGGCCAGCAGCAGCGTGCTGCCCCGGGTGGCCAGCGTGGCGGCGGCGTGCGCCTGAAATACGCAGGCGAGCGTCGCACCCGGGCAGTCCAGGTGCGGGCGCGCCACCGTCAGCTGCACCAGGCTGCCGAGCAGCGCGAAGATCCCGATCGTAAAGACGTACGGCGCCAGGCGCGCCACCAGCTCGAGCTTCGGGTCACGCGCGGCGCGGGCGCCGGTGGCGCCGCCGCTGCCGGCTTTCAGGCCGAAGGCGGTCATTGCCAGCCAGCCGACCAGCGTGCCCAGGTTGGACCACGGCGCGTAGGTGAGCCAGGCCCAGTGCAGCAGCGGCGCAAAGAAGAAGCACACGCCGTGCACGGCCAGCCAGCCGAGCGCGAAGATCGCCGTCCATGCGCCCTGGCGGCTCCACCATTCACGGCTCGCGTCGCTGTACTGGCGGCCGACCAGGCCGATCATCAGGTTCATCGTGACGGCAAACAGCGCCATCATCGCTGGCATGCCGAAGGTGGCCAGCGCAATCGCGTTGTTGACCAGCGGATGCGCATCCGGCGCCGGTAGCAGCGCCAGCGCGCACAGCAGCAGCATGGTGCCCAGCGTGAGCGCGCCCATCGCGCAGGCGAAGTGCGACAGGCCTTCGCCCAGCTCCGCGCGCGTCAGGTCGCGCAGCGGCGGGGCGGCGCGCAGGCGCGTGTACATGACCAGCCAGAGCGCAAGCAGCAGCATCAGCGCGATAAAGCCGCACAGCCACCACGACAGCTGCGCACCGCCGTCCGGCAGCCACGCCAGCATCGCCGGTGCGAAGGTGCGCGTGGCGTCGAGCACGACCAGCAGCACCGCCAGGCCACCGGCGCCGCAGACGGTGTAGCCCGCGCCCCGGTACGAACTGGCGCGGTCGTGCGCCAGGTACCAGCCGCAGGCCCAGACAATAAAATAGACCACGCCGGGCGCCAGCAGCCACTGGGGCCGGTCGGCCAGTTGTGGCGGCAGCAGTGTCGCCGGCGTCGCGCCCCCGTGGCGCCATACGGCGAGACTGCCGAGAAAGCCCGCCAGCAGCAGCGGCAGGTTGATGCACCACAGGACGGCGCCCTGCGACAGCGGAAAGCGGCGCCGGCCACGCGAACTTGCCGGCTTGCTGGAAATCGACAGCGCGATGCAGAACACCGCAAACAGGAACAGCAGCACGCCTGCGATCCAGGCGACGTCGCCCAGGTGCGCCCATGGCCCGCCAGGTCCCACGACCCGGTGCACGCCCCAGACGGCAAAGCGCGGCAGCAGCAGCAGGGCGCACAACCAGGCCACCAGCATCGTCAGGTTCAGGCCCGTGTTGCGCACATAGATGCCGAGCAGGGTCCAGGTGTCGGCGCTGAACATGCCGCCCTGCGGCGACAGGTAGTTGCTGTACTGGCGCAGGAAGCGCAGCTCGGGCGCCTCGCCGCTGCCGGCGGGCGGCGCGAGCACCGTTTCGAGCTGGTGGATGTCATTGCCATGCGCGTGCAGGCAGCGCGCCAGCCAGCCGCCGACAAAACCGCCGCCGGACACGGTGGACAGGTAATCGATCCGGCCCAGCAGGCGGCAGCGCGCCAGTGCCTGCAGGGCGCCCAGCCCGAATGTGGCGCTGCGTACGCCGCCGCCGGACAGGGCCAGGCCGGTGAGCATGCCGCCGTGGGCGCGGGCGCGCAGGCGTGCGCGGTCGGGCGGCACGCCGGCGTCGAGCACTTCGCTACTGGCAGGCCGCAGCAGATCGAGTTCGTCGCGCAGCACTTCGCCGAACAGCAGGCCGGCGTCGAGGTCCAGGCAGCGCAGGGTGTCCGCATCGATGGCATTGGACGGCGCCAGGCCGTGCCGGCGGCGCAGCAGCGCGAATGCATCGTGCAGTTCGCTGATCGTGCCGGGGTTGGGGGGCGGCTGGCAGCCGGCGGCGGCCAGCTTGCGGCGCAGGTCGTCGACCTGCGATGGTGTCAGGTGGGACAGGTCACTGGGTAGCATGGGGCGCTCCGGCTGAACTGAGCGGCCGGGAAGGGTGGCCGCCCGGTCAGTTCAGCACGGTTCATGCGCGTGCGCTACCAGCACCGTCAATGGGACACCTCAAGGCATCCCTGCAGCGCTGGTGTCAGGTCTTGTCGGTCTTGCTGCGGCCGTTGCGCCGGGCACGCGCGGCGGGTTCTTCCGATGGTGCATCAGGCGCAGCAGGGGGAGCGTCGGCGGCATGGGCGTCATCGGCAGCCGCCGCGCCTTCGGCCGGTATGGTACTGGCCACGGCGTGACGGAACTGATCCTGCAACAGGTTCCACCACGCCACGGCGGCCGGCATGGCGGCGCCCGCGGCATCGGGTGCGACCTGCGCGGCATCGGGCGCTGGTGGCGGTGGCGGCGTTGGTGTTGGGGTTGGCGGCGTCGGGGCCGGCGTTGCCGTCTGCGCCATCTGGGCAAAGAACTGCGCGAACGGCGCAACTGTCGACTCGCCGACCTTCGTCTGGCCCATCGCCTGGGCCATGCTGTCGCCCATCGCCTTGAGCGTGGCCAGCGTGCCGCGCTGGATTTCCAGGGCCTGGATCGTACCGTGCAACATGTTCTGGTTGAGCGTGAGCCAGGCTTCGACTGCCTTCAGGTCGGCGATCTTCTTGTCGAGGTCTTCCACCGACATGCCCGCGCCGGGCAGCGGCGGCATGCCCGGCATGGTGCCGGGGATCTGCATGCCGCCCCACAGGTTCTTGACGAATTCGAGGGTGTCGGTCATTCCTGGCATGGGCGGCTTGAGCATGTGGCGTCTCCTGTGGTGGTGCGGCTAGCGTAGCAGATAACGCCGGGGCGGACCACGCCCCGTGCACCACGGCTGCTTACTGCGCTGTCGCGCCGGACTGCTTGACGATCTTGCCCCACTTGACCGTCTCGCTGGCGATGAAGGCCGCGAACTGCGCCGGCGTCTCGCCAGCTGGTTCGGCGCCTTGCTCCAGCAGCTTTTTCTTGACGTCGGGGTCGGCCAGCGCCTTGAGGATCGACGCGTTCAGCTTTGCCACGACCGGGGCCGGCGTCCTGGCCGGCGCCAGCAGGCCGAACCACGATGTGGCTTCGTAGCCAGGCACGCCGGCTTCGGCGATTGTCGGCACGTCGGGCAGTGCCGGCGAGCGCTGCGCCGTGGTGACGGCCAGGGGGCGCAGCTTGCCGGCTTTGACGTGGCCGATCGCCGACGGCATATTGTCGAACATGATCGCGATGTGGTTGCCCAGCAGGTCATTGACGGCCGGCGCACTGCCCTTGTAGGCCACGTGCTGGATGTCGACCCCGGCCATCTGCTTGAACAATTCGCCGGACAGGTGGATCGACGTGCCGCTGCCCGACGAGCCGAACGTGACCTTGCCTGGGTTCGCCTTGGCATACGCCATCAACTCCTTGACGGTCTTGAACGGCTGCGCCGGATTGGCCACCAGCAGGTTCGGCACCAGGGCCACGCGCGTGAGCGGGGCGAAATCCTTGATCGGGTCGAACGCCAGTTTCGGGTACAGGCTCTGGTTGATGGCATGGGTGCCGACCGTGCCCATGAGGATCGTGTGGCCGTCGGGCGCGGCGCGCGCCACGAGCTGGGTGCCGATATTGCCGCCTGCGCCCGCGCGGTTGTCGATGATGACCGGCTGGCCAAGGTCCTTGCTGATGAATTGCCCCAGCACGCGTGCCAGGATGTCGGTCGTGCCGCCGGCCGAGAACGGGACGATGATCGTGATGGCCTTGGTGGGGAAGGCCTGGGCCTGCGCCGCCAGCGGCGTCAGGGCCAGCAGGCCGAGGGCCGACGCAGCGGCGAGGGTGAGGGTACGGCGGGTCGACAAAAAGGTGCGTGACATGATGTGTCTCCAATAAGGACAACGGATGCGGCGAAATGGACCGGGCATACGCGCGGACGGCAGCCAGGCCTTGTTGCGGATCGAATCAGACCGGGGCCACGCCCAGCGTGGTGCCGCCACACACATACAGCACCTGGCCGGTGACGAAACCGTTGTCGGGCGACAGGAAAAAGGCGGCGGCGCGCGCCACGTCGGCCGGCGTGCCGAGGCGGCCCACCACGATGCTGTCGATGATGCGCCGGGTCTGTGGTGCACCGTCGGGATTGCTGTTGTGGAAAAGCTCGGTCGCGATCGGCCCCGGCGCCACGGCATTGACGGTGATGCCGTCGCCGCCCAGTTCGAGCGCCAGCGTGCGCGTCAGGCCGATCAGGCCGGCCTTGGTGGCGGCGTACACGATGCGCTCGGCCTTGCCCAGCGCCGCGCGCGAGGCGATATTGACGACGCGGCCCTGTCCCGACGCGCGCAGCGCCGGCAGGAAGGCCTGGACCAGCAGGATGGCGGCTTTCAGATGCAGGTCCACGACATGGTCGAGATCCTCCATCGTGGCCGTGTCGATGGTACCGGGGCGGGTGGCGCCCGCATTGTTGACCAGCGCCGTCACGTTGTAGGCGGCCGCGATCTGCTGCGCGATCATGCGGGTCTCGTTCTGGCGCGTCAGGTCGGCCTGGAACGACACGAGCCGGTCATGCCGCCAGTCGGGCTGGCGGTAGTCGAGATTGACGACCGTGCGGCCTTGCTCGATCAGCGTTTCGCAGATGGCCCGGCCAATGCCGGCGCTGCCGCCGGTGACCAGGGTCACGTCTTGTCGATGCATATTGTCTCCTTGTATTTTTATAGGAAAGCGCCTGGCGTCGGGCGCCGGCTGCTTGACAAACCAGGGTAGGGCGGGCTTCTCCTTCGTGGTCAGACGCGTTGGGTGATTGGGGGGAGGTCGCCGGCGCGCGCCTGCGTCGCATCCGTCAAGGCCAGCCCGGTGATGTGTTCGAGTTCGGCGAACGACAGGCCGTCGACGATGTCACGCACCGCCAGGCCAGCGGGCGTCACATCGAGCACGGCCAGGTCGGTATAGATGCGGCTCACGCACGCGAGGCCCGTGAGCGGATAGGTGCAGCGCTCGACGATCTTGCTAACGCCGTCGCGCGTCTGGTGCTCCATCATGACGAACACGCGCTTGGCGCCGATGGCCAGGTCCATCGCGCCGCCCACGGCCGGAATCGCATCCGGCGCACCGGTATGCCAGTTGGCCAGGTCGCCCTGCACGGACACCTGGAACGCGCCGAGCACGCAGATGTCGAGGTGCCCGCCGCGCATCATCGCGAACGAATCGGCATGGTGGAAGTAGCTGCCGCCGGCCAGCAGCGTCACCGGCTGCTTGCCGGCGTTGATCAGGTCTTCGTCTTCGTCGCCAGGGGCGGGCGGCGGGCCCATGCCGAGCAGGCCGTTCTCGCTGTGCAGAAAAATCTCGCGGTCCGGGGGCAGGTGCGCACCGACCAGCGTCGGCAGGCCGATCCCCAGGTTCACGTAAGCGCCTTCGGGAATGTCACGCGCGACGCGCGCGGCGATCTGGTCGCGGCTCAAGCGTTGCATGCGGCATCTCCCTGTACGACACGCTGCACAAAAATGCCGGGCGTGACGATGGCTTCCGGATCGAGTTCGCCCAGTTCGACCACGCGGGTGACCTGAGCGATGGTGCAGCGCGCGGCCATCGCCATGATTGGGCCGAAGTTGCGCGCGGTCTTGCGGTACACCAGGTTGCCCCAGCGGTCGCCGTGGAAAGCCTTGATCAGTGCGAAGTCGGCGTGGATGGGCGATTCGAGCACATAGTGGCGGCCGTCGATGAGGCGCGTTTCCTTGCCGGCTGCCAGATCGGTGCCGTAGCCGGTGGGCGAAAAAAAGCCGCCGATGCCAGCGCCGGCGGCGCGGATGCGCTCGGCCAGATTGCCCTGCGGTGTGAGTTCGAGCTCGATCTCGCCGGCCCGGTACAGCGCGTCGAACACGTGCGAATCGGCCTGGCGCGGGAACGAGCAGATGATCTTGCGCACGCGGCGTGCCTTGAGCAGCGCCGCCAGGCCCGTGTCGCCGTTGCCGGCATTGTTGTTGACGATGACGAGGTCGCGCGCCCCTTGGGCGATCAGTGCGTCGATCAGGGCGGCCGGCATGCCGGCGGTGCCGAAGCCACCGATCAGGATGGTCGCGCCATCGGGGATGTCGGCCACCGCCGCGGCCACCGACGGGGAAATCTTGTCGATCATGGTGCAGGTCCTTTCCAGCGCAACGCGCGTTGACACTGTTCGATAATCGCCCTAATGTCTGATCACTGAACAGATGAACCGAGTGTAGGAGGGTGCTGGCCCGCGGCGCAAGACAGCTCGGTGGAATGTGTTCGATTGCCGAACGGTTTATCACGTCATTGCCAAGGAGCACCATGAGCACGCCACACGAGACTGAACTGCCAGCGGACCCCATCGCCAGCGACCCGAATTTCATGCTGTCGCTGGCGCGCGGGCTGGCGGTGCTGCAGGCGTTCAGCGACCAGCGCCGCAGCCTGACCATTGCCCAGATCAGTCACCGCACGGCGATCCCGCGCGCGTCAGTGCGGCGCTGCCTGCACACGCTGATCGCGCTGGGTTATGCCAGCGCGGACGGCAATCAGTTTTCGCTCAAGCCCAAGGTGCTGTCGCTCGGTTACTCATACCTGTCGTCGACGCCGCTCACGGTCTCGGCCCACCCCTACCTGAACCAGGTCAGCCGCAGCCTGAACGAATCGTGCTCGCTCGGCGTGCTGCAGGACGACGAAGTGCTGTACGTGGGGCGCTCGGCCGCCTCGCGCATCATGTCGGTGTCGCTGACCACCGGCAGCCGCCTGCCGGCGTACTGCACGGCGCTGGGCCGCATGCTGCTGGCGCATCTGCCGGCGCCGGACCTGGACGACTACCTGGCGCGCGTGCCGCTCAAGGCCATGACCGAGCGCACGGTGGTCAATCCCGAGCGGCTCAGGGCCATCCTGGCGGATGTGCGCACCGCCGGCTACGTGCTGGTCGAAGAAGAGCTGGAAGTCGGCCTGCGCTCGATCTCGGTCCCGGTGCGTGGCGCCTCGGGCAATGTGCTGGCGGCGCTGAACATCGGGGCGCACGCGGCGCGGGTGTCGCGGCGCAAGATGGAAGAAGAGTTCCTGCCGGTCCTGCGCGCGAGCGCGCAAGAGCTGTCGATCCTGTTGCCCTGATCCCGGCACCCGTGTCCATTCCGGCGCCCGCGCTACACTAGCGTCATGCCATCCGCACCGATTCTTCTTCCCCGTCGCCACCGGCTGCTGCCTGTGGTGCTGGTCGTGCTGCTGCACTGGATCGTCCTGACCGAGCTGGGGCACGTCAGCCCGGTCCTGCCGCCGGCGGCCACGCCAGGTGGCGCGCCTGTGACGCTGGTGGCTCAACTGCTGCCCGCCCCTGCGCCAGAGCCTGCGCCCGAATCGGTGCCGGTGCCCGAGGCCAGTCCGCCGCCACTGCCCCGGATGCCGCCGGTGCCGGTGGAGATTGCGGTGCCCGACCGGCCAGGGGACATCACGCCGGTGACCGAGACGGCGCCTTCCGGGGCCGGTGCGGGCACAGCGCCGGCCACGCCGGCAGCCGAGCCCACGCCCGCGGCGCCAGCCCCGCCGGTGCCGCCAGCGTCCACGCCGGCAGCGGCGCCGCCACCACCGCCGCCACCGGCAGCACCGGAAGCGCGCCGCTACGTCATCGACATGCCGCCGCCCGCGAAGATCACGCTCGACGTCACGCGCACCGATGCCGATGGCACCGAGTGGTCGGGCGAGGCGCTGCTGGCCTGGCAACTGAACGCGGACAGCTACCGCATCCAGATCGAAGCGGGCATCCGCGTCGTGTTCGCGCGGGTCAATCTGGTGGTATTAAAGAGCGAGGGGGCAGTGGCCGCAACGGGCTTCGCGCCGATCACGATGACGGAAAAGCGGCGCGGCCGCGCCATGACGGCCACCCATTTCAACTGGGGCAAGGGCGTGATCACGTTTTCGGCATCGGAAGCGACGCACCAATTGCCGGCCGGCGCCCAGGACAAGGCCAGCATCCCGCTGCAACTGGCGGCGATCGCGCGCGGCGACCCGAAGCAGCTCACCGGCGCCATCGATATTTTCGTTGGTGAAGACCGCGATGCGGCGATCTACCGCTTCACGGTGGTGGGGCAGGAAGCGATCGATACCAAACTCGGCACACTGCAAACCTGGCACCTGACGCGCCCGCCGCAGCCGGGCTCGTACAAGTCACGCCTGGACATCTGGCTGGCTCCGGCGCATGGCTGGTATCCGGTGCGGATTCGCAATAGCGAGCCCAACGGAGCAGTAACCACGCAAACAGTGAATAATATCGTCTTGGACCATTCAGGATCTTGATATGCCTATGAACAACATTCGACACATCGGTGCAGCCCTGGCGCTGACCTTCGCACTGGGTGGCGCGTCCGCCCAGCCCGCCCATCAGGCCGTCAAGCGCGCGTTCGAATTGCCGCCATCGGCCGATCTGGCCTACGACCTGGCCGCGCGCCAGAAGGGCCTGGCCCTGAAAGGCGACGCTACTGTTACCTGGCGCGCCGGCGACGGCAAATACGACGTGCGCTTCGAATCGCGCGTGGCGATCCTGGGCACGCTGCTCGACAACCGCAGCCAGGGCGTCATCGACGCCTACGGCCTGGCGCCGACCGAGTTTTCCGAAAAGCGCATGCGCAAGGACCCCACCTCGATCACGTTCGACCGCGCCGCCAAGACGATGCGGTTCTCGGAAGGCGAGAAGACCTATCCGCTCAAGGGCGGGGAGCAGGACCGCGTGTCGGTCACCTGGCAACTGGCCGCCGTGGCGCGCGCCGCTGGCGACAAGTTCAAGCCGGGCTCCGAGTGGCCGTTCTTCGTGGCGGGGCGCAGCAGCGCCGAGACCTGGACCTTCAAGGTCGTGCGGAGCGAAAAAGTCAAAACGGGCCTGGGCGAAGTCGACGCGATTCTGGTCACGCGCGCCGCCTTGAAAGGCAGCCGCGACCAGAGCGTCGACGTCTGGCTGGCGCCGGCGCACGAGTACTATCCGGTCAAGATCCGCTTCACCGAAGGCGACAGGGAAACCATCGAGCAGACGCTCAAGAGCGTGACCAAGTCTTGAGCCTGACCTGAGCCGCAGTGGTGTTGCAGAGGCTGCCCTGGCAGGCAGCCATTCCGGAATTGCCCAGTCTTAACTGTTATACTGACGCCCCCGCGAAGCTGGCCGGGTCTGTGGTAACAAATGCAATGCAGACCCGTCTCGGCCGCGCACGAGACTGGTTATTAACACGATGATCGACCCCCAAGCCGGCGCGGCGCACGCTGCCGACGCCTCGACGACAGCGCAGGAACTTGATCCGCTGCAGGTACACTTCCAGGATGGCATTGCTCCCGACGAAATCGAGCAAGTCTTCCACCTCAAGCGTGCCCAGCCAATGCTGTCGGCCTTCACGGCCCTGTTCCACGGCACGCAGGACGGTGTGCTGGTGCGTCTGCTCGTCCTGCGCGAACTCGCCGGCGATGCGTCCACGTCCGCCTTCTCGCGCGCCGACATCAACCAGAAGCTGGCCTATCTCGTCCCCGAAAGCCTGGAAACGGTGCTCAACCGCCTGCGTGGCCACGGCCTGCTGGCCTGGGACGCCCCGGCGGCCGTCTACCGCATCACGCCGCTGGCCCGCAACGTGCTGTCCGCGCTGGAAACCCTGCTGGCGCTGGGCAAGCCGGAAGGCGACGAAGCCGAGATGGGCTTTTTGCTGTCGCAGGTGGCCGGGGCCCAGGCCGTGGGCGGCGTCACCGTCGACCAGCTGAAACACCTGCTGGGCCGCCTGGTCGAACTGACCGAGGAATTTCGCGATGCGATCGCGTCCGGCTCCGAGTTTCGCCTGCGCACCTCGCAGGCAAAGTGGCACATGGCCTGCGACTGGGTCGAGAAGGGCTCGGTCATCCTGCGCGCGATCACGTCCGACGAACGGGCCGACGCCGCCACGCACCGCGCGGCGCAGGCAATCGGCCGCGCCCAGAGCGCACTGCTGAACATGCAGGGCATGTTCTCGCGCGCGCTGAACCAGATCGAGCGCCAGCGCGTGCACCTGGGCCAGTCGGGCCTGTCGACCACCGACGTGAAGCGCTGGCTGCTGGCGCACGACGACCTGGCGAGCCTGGCCGCCGGCGCGATCGACCGCCCGGTCACGCCGCTGTTCGGTACCCCGGCCGAGATGATCGACGTGGCCGAGACCGAACTGCTGGCCGAGCGCATCATCTCGACCGGCCCGAAAGGCCTGCCGAGCGGTCAGGATGCGCCGCTGACGGTCAACGACAATCCGGCCATGCAGCTCGAGCTGAACGACTGGATCAACAAGCTGGCCGACTTTGCCAACCTGGGCAACTTCCCCGAATTTTCGAGTGTCGGCCCGCGCCGGGTGCAGCTGCACGAATCGCTGCTGCCGGCCACGTTCGCGCTGGCCTCGTACCGCGCGTCGCTGCTGCCGCTGCTGGGCGACGCATCCGAAGCGAGCCTGCAGGGAGCGACGGCCGAACTGGCGCGCCTGCCGCTCACGTTCGTTTCGCTCGACGAGATGGTCCAGCTGAACGACCCGGAAGTGGCGGCCATGTCGGTCGCGACCCTTTCACTGAATGCCGATCCCACTCCTGATGGACAGCCTGCCCCATGAATGACGATGCACAAATCCTGATCGCGCGCCTGCTGACGCACCAGACCCTGCGCCGCGACGACAAGATGGTCAAGCGCGCGCTGTCGGACGACCAGTTCCGCGCCGAGGTCGACAAGCGCCTGCTCGAATCGGGCCTGAAGCTGCTCGATAACGTGTATGCCGACCACGTCACCGTGGCCCTGCACCGCAACGTCGAGCCGAAGATCTTCGGGGCCAAGGACATCTGGCAGAACAATAACTTTGGCCTGACGCGCGATGGCGTGGCGCTGCTCGTCGTGCTGTGGGCGCAGATCATCCTGCCCAAGCGCGAGCGCCAGGAAACCCACACGACGATCGACGACGACCAGAACGACATGTTCGAGAAGGAGTTGTCGATCCCGCGCGCCGAAGACACCTCGATCGGCATTTCGTACACGGCGCTGCTGTCGGACTTCGGCGACAAGCTGGGCAAGAAGACGCGCATGGACATGAACCTGGGCGTGCTGTCGAAACTGGGCTTTATAGAACGCCGCGGCGACGTGATCCTGGAAGGCCCGCTGCTCGACCTGATGATGGACACCGACGTGCTCAAGGAACGCATCATCAACGGCGCGCTGTCCGAAGTGTTCAAGCGCGCGCCACTGGCGGCCGCGCCGCGCCGCGTGGCCCCGGTCGATGCCGACGCCGCCAACGATGCCCTGGCGCCCGACGGCGCCCTTGATGTCCCTGACACCCCGAATTGAGATAGCCGATGTTCCACATTAAATCACTCGAACTGGTCCACTGGGATTACTGGCAGCGGATCAAGAAAATCCCGCTCGACGCCAAGATCATCACGATCGCCGGCCAGAACGGCTCGGGCAAGACCACGCTGCTCGACGCGATGCGCACGCTGTTCGGGCTCGATTGCTCGATGGGCCGCACGTACAAACACTATGCGCGCCACTCGGGCCAGCAAAGCGCCTGGCTGCGCGCCGTCGTTGACAACAAGCCGGTAGGCCGCCAGTTGTCGAACCGGCCGTTTCGACATTCGGGCTTTTTCGCCGACGATGAAGTGACGCTCTTTTGCCAGGTGCAGAAGAACGGCGGCGACTGGAAGCGCCAGTACCTGATGCGGCCCGGGAACGTCGAAATCGAGGAAGTGACCGAAGCGACCGACTGGCTGGGCGTGGAAAACTACCGCAAGCGCCTGGCGTCGGCGGGGCTGTCGCCGGCCATGTCGAAAGTGCTGGCGCTGGAGCAGGGCGAGACCGACAAGCTGTGCGAATACGCGCCCCGCCAGTTGCTCGACCTGGTGTTCCAGGTCTTTGGCGACAAGGAAGTGCTGGACGCCTACGACGAAGCCAAGCGCCACCAGCGCGATACCGAGACCGAGCTGAAACGCTTCGAGGCCGAACTGGAAGCCTCGCGCACCAACCTCGAAGGCTTGCGCCTGCGCGTGGCCAACCACCATCAGTGGTCCGACCTGCACAAGGAAAAGCGCGAGCTGCACGAAGAAGTGCTGCCGGCGCTGCAGTACCACGAAGCGCGCGAGAAAGCGCTGCTGGTCTCGCGCACGCTGCGCGAAGCAAAAAAGCCGCTGGTCCAGGCCGACGGCCAGTTGGCCGAGAAACGCAGCCAGCTGGCCAGCCAGCAGCGCGCGCTGACCGAAGCGCAAAAACAGGAAACGCAGCTCGAACAGGAAGGCGGCGAACTGGCCAAACGCCTGACCGAAGTGAACACGCGCCTGAAACCGCTGGAAAGCCTGCTGGAACAGCGCGATCGCCTGCAAAAGCTGTCGGCGGATGCGGGCGCGGACATCGCCGAAGTGGGCAAGCAGCTGGGTGAAAAAGAAGCCGAGCTGGCGCGTCAGAAGAGCGCGCGCGAAGCCGTGTCGACCAAGATTGCGGGCGAGCTGGCGACGATCTCCCAGCTGCAGGGCAAGAGCGCGATGCCCGAGCCCGAAGCGCAGCGCCTGATGCGCCGCGCGCTGCGCGACGAAGGCATTGCGCACGCCATGCTGTCGGACATCGTCGAAGTGACCGATCCGAAGTGGCAGGGCGCGGTCGAAGGTGTACTCGGTGGTTACGCCTCGGTCGTGCTGCTCGAAAAAGCGTCGGATGCGGCGAACGCCTACCGCCTGGCCGAGAAGGAGCGCTATCGCCACTTCATCGTGCCCGATTGCGTGACGGCGCCGGTCGTCAAGGATGACAGCCTGCTGTCGGTAGTGAGTTTCTCGGGCAAGGCGCCAGGCTGGCTGATCGACCAGCTGGAACGCATCGTGCGGGTTGACTCGGTCGACGACGGCTTCAAGAGCCGCTCGGACGAGTGGATCACGCCGGACGCCTACCACCGTGAGCGCCGCGGTGGCCGCTCGCTGTTCGTCGAAGCATCGCGTTATCGCTTCGGCGCCGCCGGCAAGACGCAGCGCCTGGAAGCGATCCAGAAATCGCTGCCGGCGCTGGAACAGAAGGAAGACGCGCTGACGCTGGCGATCTCGAAGCTGGCCGCCGAAGTGGGCGGCCTGAAGGCGCGCATTGCGGGCGTGGACGCGGCCAAGGAACTGTCGGCCCGTCAGGAAGAATTCGAGGAAGCCGCGCGCGCACTGGCGCCGCTCAAGGCCGAGCGGATGGAAGTGGGCGCGCGCCTGGGCGAGCTGCAAACGCTGAGCAAGAACGCGACCGTCGCGCGCACCCGCGCCGACACCGTGTGGCAGAACGCGCGCATGGCGCTGTCGGAAGCCGAGGCAGGCATGCGCCTGAACCATCGCCGCCAGATCGACCAGCGCACCGAGCACGCCAAAGCACTGCTGGAATTGCGCCGCAGCTGGCGCGCCGTGCCGGGCGCGTGGAAGAATCCGCTCTGGCGCGGCGACCTGGTGGCCAGGCACCAGAACGCGCACCAGGTCAATCTGCGCCTGGGGTCTCTTGAAGGCTCGCTGGCGCGTGACGACTGGGAACTCGACCCGACCGTGGTCGACCAGTACGCGCGCCTGCACGACCAGCTCGAAAGCCGCCAGACGGAGACCGAAGAGCGCCGCTACCAGAACAACCGCGCGATCGAAGCGACCGGCAATGCGCGCGGCGCCTACATCGAGCGCCTGCGCTACACGATCAAGACCTATACCAAGAACATCCGCGAACTGGGTGGCCTGGCCGGGATCGACGTGCAGGCGGATCCGGTGCGGTTGGAGAACGACGACGTGCAGCTGTCGCAGGCTGGCCTGCATGTGCGCTTCAAGTTCGACGGCAAGGACCAGATCGGGATGAACGACGGCGAAGCGTCGGGCGGCCAGCAGGTCATGAAGTCGCTGGTGCTGCTGATTGGTCTGCTCAAGTCCGAAGAAGGCTCGGGCGGCTTCGTGTTCATCGATGAACCGTTTGCCCACCTGGATATCCGCAACATCCAGCTGGTCGGCGAGTTTTTGAAGAACACCGACGCCCAGTACCTGATGACGACCCCGCTGACGCACAACACGGACGTCTACGACCCGTCGGAACTGACGCTCATCACGAGCAAGAAGAAGAAGGACCAGCAGTGGGCGCAGCCGATCTTCGTGCTGCAGCGCCGGAAGGAAGACGCGAAGGCGGCTTGATGAAAAAAGGGATCCGATGTGGATCCCTTTTTTATGCCTGCAAGCTCTCGCGCCTGGCCCGCCGCCGCCAGCGCAGCAGTCCGGCCGAATAGCAGGCGAAGTAGCCACTGGTCAGACCCACGCACAGCATGGTCAGCGGGCTGTCGCTCAGCTGGGGCGTGGGCAAGCCCTTGCCCTGGTTGGCGTAGATCTCGACGCCGATGTACAGGATGCGCGCCACCAGGATCATTGCCATCACCAGGCCCAGACGGGCGTTCGGCGTGAAGAAATAACCCTCGGGCGTGGCCTCAAAGCGCGACAGCTTCAGGCCCCACACGCCGTAGCCGATGCCGCCGGCCGCGCCCACCAGCAAGGCTGCCAGGTTGTACGGGCTGGCGAATAGCTGCGCTGCCGGCACCAGGATCATCGCGCCAAACACCAGGATGCCCGTGTAATGGCGCTGGTAGATCGAGCGCTGGCGCAGCATCTGCTTCTTGATGCGCGCGTAGATGCGCCAGACCAGCAGCGGGGTCAGGACGAGCAGGGCCAGGGTGGTGATCGAAAGTTCCATGGGGACGGTCAGCAGGCGGTGTTCGGAAAGACCGCATTGTAGCCCACTGCCGGCGCGCGCCGCGCCGCAGGAGCGCATGCTAAGGTGGGCCAATCAGCCAATCGAGGAGGACCGCATCATGCAAGCAGCCCATACCGCGCCATCAGCGCCGCCGTTTTCCATCCACGCCCATCGCGCGCCCGATCCGGCACCCGTCGACGATCCGATGCCCGATCCGTTCGAGGCGCCGCATCCGCATCCGCACCACCAGCCGGGCCATCTGCCGCACGATGACGAGCCGGTGCCGGATCCGAACCCCAGCTGACGCAGCTTGGCGGCGGGTGCTACCATGCAGCATTGCCGCTTTACTGTTGGACGCAATGAAACACCGACTTTTCCTGTTTGACCTCGACGACACCCTGCTCGATTTCCGGGCTTCCGAACAAGCTTCCTTCCAGCGCACGATGGCGCACCTCGATCTGCGTGAGGGCCTTGACGTCCTGTTCGCGCAGTACCAGATGACCAACGTTGCGCTGTGGCGCCTCTTTGAACAGGGCGCCGTGTCGAAGGACTTCCTGCGCATCGAACGCTTTCGCAAGACCTTCGCCGACAACGGGATCGATCTCGATCCACACGTTGCCAGCGATGTGTACAGCGAATCCCTTGCCGATACCGTCGTGCTGGTCGATGGCGCCGTAGCGCTGTGCGAAACGCTGGCCGGCATCGGCGAAGTGGGCATCATCACCAACGGCGCGCACGCGATCCAGCACCGGCGCATCGCCAGCTCGGGCCTGGCCCCGTCGCTGTCGTTCGTCGCGACGTCCGAAGCCTGCGGCTTCGCCAAGCCGGACACCCGCTTCTTCGAATACACCAGCAAGATGGCGCGCACCTTCACCAAGCCCGATACGGTGATCGTGGGCGACCGCCTGGACGCCGACATCCTCGGCGCGAACCGCTTCGGCATCGACAGCGTCTGGTTCAATCCGGGCCGCCTGACCAACGAATCGCTCGCCATTCCCACCTGCGAAGTCGACAGCCTGCACGACATCGCCGCCTCATTGCGCCGCCTGGCCCTCGCCTGAGCCGGCGTCGGCGCCGGTGGCGCTGAAGGCTGCGCCGGATACCCGGTTGCGGCCCGTGGCCTTGGCCTGGTAGAGCTGCATGTCCGCGCGCACGACCAGGTCGGCGGTGGTCAAGGACTCCTTGCCGCCAGGCTCGAAGGAGGCCACGCCGAGACTGGCCGTGATGGTCTCGAAAGGCGATTCCACATGCGCGATGGAGAGGCCAAAAATGTCCTGGCGCATGCGTTCGGCAACGGCCAGTGCGCCCTGCAGGTCGGTCGCCGGCAGGATGATGGCGAATTCTTCGCCGCCGTAGCGGGCGGGCAGGTCACCGGTGCGATTCAGGCTGGCGGCCAGCACGCCGCCCACGCCCTGCAGGCAGGCGTCACCGGCCGGATGGCCGTAATGGTCGTTGTATTTCTTGAAGTAGTCGATGTCGAGCAGGATCAGCGCCAGCGGCGCATTGCTGCGCTGCGCGCGGCGCCATTCGTGGTCCAGCATGTCATCGAAGCGGCGCCGGTTGGCCAGTTGCGTGAGCTTGTCGGTGTGCGCCAGTTCGTGCAGCCCCAGGTTATCGCGCTGCAGGTCTTCGGAATAGGCGCGCAGCGTCTGGTCGAGCCGGTCGCGGATCGCGATCTGCCGCACCAGCTTGCGCCCGAACAGCGTGAACAGCGCCGCGATCAGCAGCGTGACCGCGCCGATCAAAAAGCTCGAACGCTTCCAGTCGCCCAGCAGCTCGTCCTTGGTCTGGCCGACGGCGATCACGAATGGAAAACGGTCGAGCCGGCGATAGCTGTACAGGCGCTCGATCCTGTCGATCGAGGCGGTCAGGAATTCGGCGCCGGCCGACTTGTTGCGGATCGCCTGGAACACCGCGCCATGCGACAGGTTGGTGCCGATGATCTTTTCGTCGAACGGGCGCCGGTAGACCACCGTGCCGTCGTCCAGCGCCAGCAGCACTGTGCCGGTGCGTCCGACATCCAGATCGTCGTAGATCTGTTCGAAAAAGTTGACCTTCAGCGTGCCCAGCACGACGCCGGCAAAGCTGCCGTCGGCATGGTCGATGCGGCGCGAGACCGGCAATACCCAGATGCCGCTCGAGCGGCTGCGCACCGGATGGGCCACGTGGATGCCGCGCCCCGGATGCTCGCGGTGGTACTGAAAATACGCGCGGTCGGCATTGTTGGCCACGAACGGCTGGTCGAGCGACGTGGCCAGCCAGACGCCATCTTCGCCATACACGAAGATGCCATGCAGCTCAGGTGTCGTGTGGGTCAGTTCGACCAGGTGCGCCTGCAACCGCGCCAGCGCTGCGGGGCGCGTGCCATCGTGTTCGACGCGTTCGGCGACGTTGGCCAGCGCCATGCTCGTGGTCTTCATGGCCGATTCGACCTGGGCCCCGACCATGCGCGCGACATTGCTGGTGGCGACCGTGGTCTGCGCGATCTGCGCCTGGCGCGTCGTCTCGATGAACCACGCGGCAAAGGCCACCAGCAGGATGCAGGCCAGTACCGTCGCGGCGACCACGAAGCGCACCACGGGCCTGCGCTTGCTGGACAAGCGCAGGAAATCGAGGGCGGGATTGTCGTTGGATGGTGTCAATGCGCCTGCGCTCCATGGAATGCGACCGGGGTGACGCATCAGCCTTGTGTGATGCAACGTTTTCCCGACCATATTGTGCCACCGGCGCGGGTGTCATGGCGCAAGACGCCGCCTGCTGGGCCGGCGTATTCATGGGCTAGCGTCATATGCCCAATGCGTGAACGGGTCTTTATCCCGACTGAGCCAGGTTTTATATTGCTCCCTTGTTTATCGATCAGCGCCGCCCGCGCCGCTGATCGCATCACCACAAGGATTCCCATGACTGTCAAAGCCTATGGCGCCTACGCGCCCGACCAAGCCCTCGAATCGATGGACATCACGCGCCGCGCACCTGGCGCGCACGACGTGCAGATCGCAATCGACTTCTGCGGCGTCTGCCACTCCGACCTGCACACCGTGCGCGGCGAATGGGCCGGCTCGCAATTCCCCTGCGTGCCAGGCCACGAGATCGTCGGCCGCGTGTCGGCCATCGGCGCGCACGTCACGCAGCACAAGGTCGGTGACCTGGTCGGTGTCGGCTGCATGGTCGACTCGTGCAAGGCCTGCGCCGATTGCGGCGAAGGCCTCGAAAACTACTGCGACAATATGGTCGGCACCTACAACGGGCCGACCCCGGACGCACCGGGCCACACGCTGGGCGGCTACTCCGAGCAGATCGTCGTGCACGAACGCTTCGTGCTGCGCGTGACGCACCCGCAAGAGCAGCTGGCCGCCGTGGCGCCGCTGCTGTGCGCCGGCATCACCGTCTGGTCGCCGCTGCGCCACTGGAACGCCGGTCCCGGCAAGAAGGTCGGCATCGTCGGCATCGGTGGCCTGGGCCATATGGGCATCAAGCTGGCCCACGCCATGGGCGCGCATGTCGTGGCGTTCACGACGTCGGCGTCCAAGCGCGACGATGCGCTGGCACTGGGCGCCGATGAAGTCGTGATCTCGAAGGATGCCGACGCCATGGCGGCGCAGGCCAAGACCCTCGACCTGATCATCAACACGGTGGCCGCGCCGCACGACCTGGACGCGTTCCTGCAGATCCTCAAGCGCGACGGCACCATGGTGCTGGTTGGCGCGCCGGATTCGCCGCACCCATCGCCGCAGGTGTTCAACCTGATCATGAAGCGCCGCGCGATTGCCGGTTCGATGATCGGCGGGATCCCGGAAACCCAGGAGATGCTCGACTTCTGCGCCGAACACGGCATCGTGTCGGACATCGAGATGATCCGCGCCGACGAGATCAACGGCGCCTACGAGCGCATGCTCAAGGGCGACGTCAAGTACCGCTTCGTGATCGACAGCGCCACGCTGGCCGCGTAGGGTGGACGCGACCGGCGAGGCGGCGGCGCCGTCCACGCGGTGATCGGCGTCGTTTGCATGCCGGATGATCTTGCGGCCAACCATCGACGCGTGGACGGGGTACCCGTCCACCCTACGCCTGCTGCCTCGCAGCAGGCTGTTTTCCTCCTCCTGCATCATTAATGAATCCAACCATTTCCGTCGCTTGCGACAGCAAGCCGGCAGCGCCCGCGGCGTGGGGCGCCGTGCTGGCGATGTCGCTTGCCGCCTTTGCCCTCGTCGCATCCGAATTCATGCCGGTCAGCCTGCTCACGCCCTTGGCGGCCGACCTGCGCATCACCGAAGGCCAGGCCGGGCAGTCGATCGCCATTTCCGGCGCGTTCGCGCTCCTGACCAGTCTGTGTCTGACATCGGTCGTGGGGCGGCTTGACCGCAAGACGCTGTTGCTGGCCCTGACCGGCCTGATGATCGCCTCGGGCACCGTGGCCGCATTTGCGCCGAACTATCCGCTGTTCATGGTCGGCCGCGCGCTGATCGGCGTGGCCATCGGCGGCTTCTGGTCGATGTCGGCGGCCACCGCGATGCGTCTGGTACCCGCGGCCGACGTGCCGCGCGCGCTGGCCATCCTCAATGGCGGCAATGCGCTGGCCACGGTGATTGCCGCGCCGGCGGGCAGTTATCTGGGCGGCGTGATCGGCTGGCGCGGCGCCTTCTTTTGCCTGGTGCCGGTGGCGACGCTGGCCCTGGCCTGGCTCTGGTTCAGCCTTCCGGCGCTGCGCCCCGAGAACCGGCAGGCGCCGGCCAGCATGGTCGCGTTGCTCAAGCGTTCCGCGGTCTGCCTGGGCATGGCGGCGGCGAGCCTGTTCTTCATGGGGCAGTTTGCATTGTTCACCTATCTGCGGCCGTTCCTCGAAACCGTCACCCGCGTCGATGTGGCAACGCTGTCGCTGATGCTGCTGGTGCTGGGTGTGGCCGGATTCATCGGCACGACGCTGATCGGGTCCGTGCTCAAGGCGCGCATGTACCCCGTCCTGATCGCGATCCCGCTCATCATGGCGACGATCGCGGCGGGGCTGCTCATCGTCGGCCAGTCAGTCGCGGCAACGACGGTGCTGCTGGCCATCTGGGGACTGGTGGCGACGGCGGCACCGGTGGGCTGGTGGACCTGGCTTGCGCGTACGCTGCCGCGCGATGCCGAAGCCGGCGGCGGCCTGATGGTGGCGGTGGTACAACTGGCGATCATGCTGGGCGCCACTGGCGGCGGTCTGCTGTTCGACGCCAGCGGCCACGGCGCCACGTTCGGGTTCAGCGCCGCCGTGCTGGTAGCGGCCAGCTTGCTGGCGCTGCTGGCGTCACGCGCTGGCCGCGTGGTTCAACCCGCATAACGTAGCGCGTCGATCACGAGGCCCAGCGCGCGCGACGAATGGCGCCGGCTCGGGTAGTAGGCGTGCAGGCCGGGAAAGCTGGGACACCAGTCTTCCATCACGCTGACCAGGCGCCCGGCCTCTACATGCGGCGCGATCAGGCTCTCGGGCAGGAAGGTCACGCCCACGCCATCGAGCGCCGCAGCGAGCATGTGATGGACGTTGGTAAACACCGCCTGGCCGCGCACGCGCGCCTCGATCGGCTGGCCGTCATGCAGCAACTCCCACGCATACAGCCCGCCGCTGCTGGCCAGCCGCAGATTGATGCAGTTGTGCGTCATGAGATCCTGCAGCGAGGCCGGCGCCGGCTGGCGCGCGAAGTAGGCAGGTGCGCCGACGATCCGCATCGGCACGTCGGCCGTCAGGCGCACGGCGATCATGTCCTTTTCTACCTGGTCGCCATGGCGCACGCCGATGTCGAAGCGCTCGGCCGCGATGTCCACCAAACGGTAGTCCGAGCTGATTTCGATGTGCAGCTCGGGATACTGCGGCAGCAGTGGGGCGATGCGTGGCCACAGCACCGTGTCGATCACATGGTCAATCGCCGTGATGCGCACGGTGCCGGCGGGCTTGTCGCCCAGGTCGGTGATGGCCGTGATTTCGGCATCGATTTCTTCCAGTCGTGGCCCCACGTTCTGCAGCAGGCGCTCGCCCGCTTCGGTGGGCGAGACACTGCGCGTCGTGCGCGTAAGCAGGCGCACGCCCAGGCGTTCCTCGAGCCCGCGCACGATGTGGCTGAGCGCCGATTGGCTCATGCCCAGCTTGGCGGCGGCGCGCGTGAAGCTGCGCTCGCGCGCAACGGCGATGAAGACGAGGATATCGTTGATGTTGTCGCGGGCCATACAGACTGGGACCTAACTGGCCTCGCCGCCGCTGCGCGTGCTGCGCAGCCAGTCGCTGCCCTTGCCAGCCAGCGCCGTATCGATGACGCCCTGCGGCAGGCTGTAGACGGTGGCCCAGGTGGCGCGCCCGTCGATATCGTTGGACGGGAAGCTGGTGGTCTCGATCGGCCAGTGGTACTTGCGTTTCAGCGCGCGCACGATCGCGGCCAGCGTCACGCGTCCGCGCAGCGGCTCGCTGCCGGCCTGGTCGGCGTTCGACAACAGGACGGCGAGCACTGCGCCGCGTGCGGTGCGTGGGCCGGGAAAGATGGGATGTTTGCTTGCCATGGCCAGATTCTACCCGGCCAGCGCAAAATTCGCGCCGCGCGGCAGGCGGTTCGCGCCGCCGGGGCGCCACTTCGTCGCACCGGATGCCGCGACGCCCGGCGTGTCCGCACAATGCATGCACCTTCTACCTGCCAAGGAGTTTGCCATGCTAATCCAGATCCTGACCCACACGCCCCTGTACGTCTGGGCTATCCTCGCGTTCCTGCTCTGGCGCGGCGTCGACGAGATGCGCGATCGCGAACTGACGCTGCGCCGGATGCTGATCCTGCCGCTGGTGATGCTGGGATTGTCGCTGAACGATATGGCGCTGAAATTCGATCTGGGTGCGCTCTTGATCGCCGCCTGGAGTGCCGGCTGTGCGGTGGCGATGCTGCTGGCCTGGCGATTCGGCCGCACGCGCATCGCGGCCGGCACGGCGCCGGACCGGGTGCTGGTGCATGGCAGCGTGATGCCATTGATCCTGATGCTCGCGATTTTTCTGACCAAGTACATCACGTCGGTCGTGCTGGTGATCCAGCCGCAACTGGCGCACCAGCTTGCGGTGGCCGCGACGATCTGCCTCGTATTCGGTGTGTTCAATGGGGTGCTGCTTGGTCGCCTGGCGCGCATGGCGGGCGCCGTGGGACAGCAGCGGACAGGGTTGCCCGCTGCTGTCTAGACCAAATCAGTCAAACGCCCACGAATAGAGAATATCAAGCGCACTGTTGGTCCCGGTCTGGAACTGCAGCGAGATACGCGGCGTGAGCTTGTAGCGCAGGCGCACCAGGCTCGATGCGGTGCTGGTGCCTTGCTCGAAGCTCAGGTAGGCACGCTGCGAGATGCGCTTGCCGACCGTGACCACGGTGCTTTCCAGTCCCGAACCGCTGCCGCCGTTAGCGCCCTGTTTCAGGCCCAGTTCATCCACGCCGAGCGAGTTGGCGATCTTCGACTGGATGCCGCCGGTGCCGCCACTGCCGCCCAGCAGGGCGCTGGCAGCTGCTGTCAGCACGCCTTTCTGGTCGCCGCTGGCTGCTTCCATGCCCTGACCCAGCACGAGCCACGACAGCTTGTCGCTGTCGGACACGTTCGGCGTCGACACCAGCCGCGCCGTCGGCGATTGCGCCGTGCCACGGACCTGCACGCCCGCTTCGACGTTGGTCTCGGACAGCTGCTCGCCTTCGGGGCGTTTGCGCACCGCGAGGATATCGAGCGACGGGTTGTCGTACGGGCCGCTGAAGGTCATCACGGCGCGTTCGATCGACAGGTTCTGGCCATACGCGGCGTAAGTGCCGTTCAGCGCGCGGATGGTGCCGTTGATGCGCGGCTGGCCGCTGCCCGTCATGCGCACGCGGGCGGTGCCGGCCAGGTAGGCGTCGATGCCCATCGCGCGGATGTGGAAGTCGTCGCCCAGGTCGGCTGCGAGATCCACCGTCAGCGGCACTTCCTTTTCGCTGGTCTTCGGCGTTGGCTTGGTGGTGGCGCGGCCCAGCACGATGACGTCGTCCGAGATCGTCGGCGTGCCTTGCGGTGCGAATTCGATCAGGGCGCGGTCGGCGCGGAATTTGCCTTCCAGTGCGAAGCGGCTGGCGTCGCGCACGAGCGACGCCTGGCCGCTCAGGATCACGGTGCGATCCGGGCGCGACAGGGCTTCGAGCCTGTCCATGTTCAGGCGAATGTCCATCGTCGGCGCGCCGTCGGCAAAGCGCACGTAGCCGCTGGCGGCAGCGCCGCCCTGGCGGCCCTGGAACGACAGCTTCTCGATGCGCAGCTGGTCGCCGCCGAGCAGCGCGCGCAGTTCGCCGTTACGCAGGTTCACGCCCTGTTCGGCCCAGCGCACGCCCAGCTTGTCGCCATCGAGATTGCCGTTCAGGCTCGGCTTGCCGATCGTGCCGCCACCCGTCATCGCCACGCGCAGCGCGCCGTCGAGTTCCAGGCCCGGCTGGCCGGCCAGTGCCGCGAGCCAGGCGATCGACGGGATATTGGCATTGGCCGTCATGCGCAGCGGGCTGGCGCTCTCCAGGCGACCGTTGATCATCTGCGCATTGGCGTCGATCTTGGCCACGCCGGTGCGGGCGCCGTCCAAATCCAGGTTCACGCGCAGGCTGCTGCCGACCACTTCGGCGCGCGCCTCCAGCTGGCGCAGGCCAAGCGGCACGGGCGTGTCGCCACCGACGATGGCGTCGCCCTTTTCGCGGAACACGCGCACATTGCCGGCCAGCGAAGGCGCGGCGCCTTGCGCCTGCGGCGCGCGCATGTCGACCGACCAGGCCGCGCCCAGCGTCAGGTCGCCGCGCGCGTTGTCGGCCAGCGCTGGCGAGAATTGGGCCAGGTACGTCAGAGGCACATTGTCGGCATGGCCGCGGCTGGCCCAGCGCGGGCCGTCCTTGGTCAGCGCGTCGACCGTGATGCTGCCGTTCGGCAGGGCAATCACGGCGCCATTGAATGCGATACGCTCCGGGCTGGCCAGGCCGGCAAGACCGCCGCCCGGCGCGCCGCTGACCGTCAACGGCACCGGCTTTTGCAGGTTCATCGCATAACGGCCGCGATTTTGCAGCGCAGCCAGCGTGCCGCTCCAGGTGTCCTTCGAGAAGGCGCCACGCAGTTCGGCATTGGCATCGAACGCGTCGCCCAGCGCCGACAGGCGCAGCGTGTGCGCGCCGCGCGTGCCGTCGGTTTTCAGGCGCACGGACGCCACGCGCGTGTCGCCGTTGACGTAGTCGAGCACCTCGACATCGGTCACCAATGGGTCGCTTGCGCCACGGCCGGAACCGAGGTTGGCGCTGGCTTTCAGTGAGCGCACCGTGTGCGTGCCCATGGCGCGCAGGTTCTGGCCGGCGATGGTCGCCGTGAGCGATGGCGTGTCGGCCGTGCCGGACAGGACGCCCGAGCCGCGCAGCACGCCGCCGTACTCGGGGCCGAACGCGGCCAGTTGCGGCGCATCGATGCGCCAGTTGAGCGCATCGCGCGCGGCACCAAAACTGCCGGTAGCGGCGATGACGTTCGGACCCACGTGCAGGTCGACGTTGGCGTCGGACACGTGACGGCGGTCGGCCGCCAGGCGCGCATGGCCCCAGAACGGCGAATTGGCCAGCGTCGAGTCGACCACCTTCAGGTCCAGCGCGCCGCGCCAGTCAGCGCCCGCACGGCCGCTGCCAGTGAAGGTCGAGTTGATATTGCCGGCGAGCGGCGAACCGAAGGCAGCCGGGTTGAAGCGTTCGGTCGCGCCGGTGGCCTTGACTTCGACCACGCGTGCAGCCTCGGGGCCGCCCAGCCAGGCTTCACCCTGGGCACGCACGACGCCGCTGTTGTTCTTGCGCTGGGCGTCGACCCAGCCCAGGTTGCGCGCGTTGACGTCGAACGTCGTGCGCGGCGCCGCCATGGTGCCGGTGACGACGCCGTTGGCCACCACCGCGCCATACAGGTCGGCGCGCACGGCGGCGAGCTGGCGGCCGTCCAGACGCCATTGCAGGCGGTCGCCGGCGCCGCCAAACGCGCCTTTCAGGTCGACCGTGTTCTGGCCCAGCGCCAGGTTGGCGTCGATGCCGGCAAAGCGCTTGGCGTCGGCCGTCAGTTTGCCCTTGCCGCTGAGCGGCTGGTTCATCAGGCGGCTCTGACGCACGGCGAAGTCGGCGTCGACCTTCCATGCGGGCGTCAGAACGCCGGCAGCATTGACCGTGGCGTTGATGTCGGCCGCCGGCAGGTCGCCGAATTCGGACGGGTCGAAGCGGCTGGCGTTGGCCGTGGCCTTGAAGGCCTGGTCGCCTTCGAGGTTCATGGTGCCGCTGGCCGTGACGCTGCCGCGCCCGGCGCGCAGCGTCGCTTCACGCAGCGTGGCCACATTGTTTTCCAGCGTGGCCAGGGCCGTCAGGCGCAGGCCGGCATCGATCAGGTTCGCCTCGAGCGTCTGGCGCGTCGCTTCGTTGGTGACCGCGATATCGCCCTTGATCGCTGTCGGCTTCATGGCCGAATGCACTTCGCGCAAGTTGAAGCGGTCGGTGTGCAGCGCAAAGCGCGCGGTACCGATGCCTTCTTCGTCCTTCGTGCGCTGCACGCCGCCGGTGCCGGTGAATGTGCCGGCCGCGCCGAAGTCGAGCAGCACGTTCGAGACGTTCAGCGCTGACAGGTTGCCGCCCAGTTGCCCACGCGCCGCGCGCAGCGGCAGGCGTTGCTGGTCGATCGTGCCTTCCGGCCCGGTGTTGGTGATGTCGACGCTGCCGCTGATATTGCGTTGTTCGTCCAGCTTGCCGACGACCGCGAAGGTCAGATCGGCCGTCGGCAGGGCAGGGTTGAAGAAGCCCGGATCGACGTTGCGGCCATTGATGCGCAGCGCGCGCAGCGGGATCTCGGCGTACGGTGCGAGCGTGAAGTGGGCGTCGCCGATGGCGCGTCCGGCGGTGCCGGTGGCGTCGATCTGCGTGGCGTTTTGAATGTCGCCGCCAACCTTGATCTGCAACTGCGCGGCGCGCGCGCCGGCGCTGGCCTGCGATTGCGTCAGGCTGCCTGCCGCGTCGATCTTGAAGGGACGGGCCGCGCCGACGGTGGCTTTGGCAGCGACCTGGCCCCATGGCGTGGCCGCCGTCGCGTTCTGCACGACCCAGCTGCGCTTGTCGCCCTTGGCGCGCACGCGGATATTGTCGATGCGCGTTTCGGCGCCGCCGATGTTCACCATCGTCATATTGGCCAGGCGGGCGTCGTCGACCTCGATGCGGAATGGCGGCGCCAGGCTGGTCGGGAGCACGGACGGTTCGTCGGTTTCCTTCAGCGTCTGCATGCGCACGCTGGCGGCCCACAGCTGGTCGATCAGGATGCCGCCCGACAGCACCTGGCCCGGCGACCAGTCGATGTCGATCTTGTTGGCGGTGATGACCTGTTCCTCGGTGCGCCAGATCAGGCGTTCGATGTGCATCTTGCCGTACAGGGTGCCGCTCACGCCCGTGAGCGTGAGTTTGCCCCCGGTGGCGCTGGCAACGCGCTGGGCGATCATCTGCAGCGTGGTTTCGCGGCCCAGGTACCAGAGCGTGCCGCCGACGATGACGCCGGTGGCGACAAGGCCGATCGCGACGCGGCGCGGCCAGCGGCGTTGGTTGGTCTGGGCTTGGTCGGGCGTCGGCGCCGGGTTGTTTTCAGGTGTATCCATCAGAACGTGAATCCGAGTGAGAAGTGCAGGCGCGCCTTGCGCACCGCGTGGCCGTAGGCCAGGTCGACATTGATCGGACCGACCGGGCTGCGCCAGCGCGCGCCCACGCCGTAGCCCGACTTGGGATTGAGGTCGCCGAACTTGTCGGCGGCATTGCCGACGTCATAGAAGACGGCCACGCCCCAGGGCGGCTTGAACCAGTACTGGTATTCGGCGCTGGCGGTGGCCAGGTAGCGCCCGCCCACGGTGGCGCCGTTTTCCTGCACGCCCAGCTCCTGATAGCCGTAGCCGCGCACCGACTGGTCGCCGCCGGCGCGGAACAGGAAAGTGCTCGGCACGCCAAGCTTCTCTTTCGAGGCCACGGCGCCGGTTTCGCCGCGCAGGATCAGCGTGCCGGCCGGGCCCAGCGGCTTGTAGTAAATGCCGCGCAGGTACATGCGCAGGAATTTTTCGTCCGTCAGGATCGGCAGCACGGCGCCGCCGAATTGCGCGTTGACCACATAGCCGTTGGTCGGCAGGATCAGGCTGTCGAGCTTGCGGCGCGTGACGCTGTAGGTCAGCGGCAGGCTCTTGGTGCGGGTCGGCTCCAGGCCTTGCACTTCGCGTTCCTCGGTCAGCGCTTCGAGCGTGACGCTTTGTTCCAGCAGCGGCGAACCCCAGGCGCGGCGCGCCGCGACGCTGGCCAGCGTGGTCAGTTCGCCGCGCAGGTCTTCGCGTGCGACGCCGGCGCTGATGCTGTCGTTGTAACCCTTGGCCGTGGTTGGCCAGAACAGTTCGCCCTTGGCGGTCTGGCGCTTCTGTTCGTAGATCAGGTCGCTCTTGAAGCGCTTGCCGAACACGTTCAGGTCGTCGTAGCTCAGCTGCGCGCGGCCGCCCGTGTCGGTCGAGAAGCCCACACCGGCCTCGACGTTCTTCTGCTTGTTTTCGGTGACCCTGACGACTACCGGCAGCGTGGTCGGACCGGTCGCCGGCTCCGGCGTGGCCGGATTGGCGTCGCTGTCGGCGTCTTCCTTGATGTCGGCGATTTCGGCATTGAGCACGGCGCGCATGTCGGCGCTGACTTCGACGCTGGCGAAGTAGCCGGTGTCCTGCACGCGCGATTGCAGCGCCTGCAGCGCGGCTTCGCTGTACTGGTCGCCCGGATTGATCTTGTTGAGGTTGGTGATGACCTCTGCCGGATAACGTTTCAGGCCGCGGATACGCAGATTCCCGAAGCGCATCTCGGGGCCCGAATCGATCACCACGCGCAGCAGCGCGCGGCGCGAATCCGGATCGACGGTTGCGCTGGTTTCGACCAGGCGTGCGCGCGGGAAGCGGCTTTGCGCGATGTCGCGCACGAGGCCTTTCTTGGCGCCTTCCCAGTCGGACTGGCGGAACTGGCTGCCCACCGGCAGCGTCCAGCGGTTGCGCAGGGCACCGGCGTCGAACGGGGCGCCGCTTTCTTCAAAGGCGGCAAAGCCCTGTAACACCAGGTCGACGTCGCCAACCAGCACCGGCTCGCCCGGATCGACGATCACGCGCGCGACCGGACGCGCACCGCTGGTATCCAGGCCAACCGAGACTTTCGGTGAGTAATAACCTTCGGTGGCGATCAGGCTGGTGGCTTGCGCCGGCGCTTCTTTGACCAGGCGCTGTAGCTGGTCGATGTCGACGCGCGAATTGCCGCGCCAGCGCATCAGGTCGAGGTTCTCTTCAAGCAGCGTCTCGAGCGCGCGCGGTGCGTCGATGCGCACCGTGTAATCGACGCCCGTCGTACTTTGCGCATAAACAGTAGTGGCAAACACGAATGCGCCGACACCCAGCAGGGAGCGTTGCAACAGCGGAGGAAGTGTGCGCTGGCGGGGACCCTTGCGCGGGTGGGGATTCGATCGTGACAACGTGACGCTCCATTGGGTGACTCGTTCGCATCTTAACTGATTGGCAAAGTCGATGGCGGACGTGAAATGTTGCGCGCGCGCGTCTGGACAAACACGGTTTTATCGGCCACGGTGCCCGCGATCTGTGCCAGAATTGACGGTTGACCCCTGCCTTTTTACCTTCTTTTACCACCATGACCATCCTCTCTACCGATACCGCGCTCGTCCTGTTCAGTGGCGGCCAAGACTCCACCACTTGCCTGGCCTGGGCGCTGCAGCGCTATGCGCGGGTCGAGACGATCGGCTTCGATTATGGCCAGCGCCATGCGATCGAGCTGGCCGTGCGCCCCGGCGTGCTGGCCAAGCTGCGCGCGCTCAATCCCGACTGGGACACACGCCTGGGCGACGATCACATGATCGACCTGTCCCTGATCTCCAAAATCTCCGACACGGCCTTGACCAGCAATGTCGCGATCGAGATGCAGGAAAACGGTTTGCCGAATACGTTCGTGCCGGGCCGCAACCTGATGTTCATGACAGTGGCGGCCACGGTGGCCTACCGGCGCGGACTGAACGTGCTGGTGGGCGGGATGTGCGAGACGGATTTCTCGGGCTATCCGGATTGCCGCGACGACACGATGAAGGCGCTGCAGGTGGCGCTGAACCTCGGCATGGCCACCAGGCTGAAGGTCGAGACGCCGCTGATGTGGATCGACAAGGCCCAGACCTGGGAACTGGCGGAGCAGGAGGGTGGCGCAGCGCTGGTCGATCTGATCCGCTTCGATACGCACACCTGCTACCTGGGGGAGCGGGGCGAGGCGCACGCCTGGGGTCACGGTTGTGGCACGTGCCCGGCGTGCGCCCTGCGTGCGCGGGGTTACGCGCAGTACGTGGCGCGCTAAGTTTTTACGCTGCCGCGGCCTTGTCCAGCGTGACAGGGCGCGGCCGGCGCATGGCGTACCACACGAGCGCCACGACAAGTACCAGCGGCAGCAGCAGCGGCGACATCGCCAGCGCCAGCACGAGGGCGCCGATCGCCAGCGAGCCGATCAGAATCACGCCGACCCCGGCGAATACCACTGCCAGCACCGCCACCGTGATCACCGAGATGAACACGGCCAGCAGCATGCCGCCACCCGTGAACAGCGTGGCCAGCAGGAAGCCCAGCGGGCCATCGATCTGGTCGCCATCGAGATTGACCGTCATGTCGCCGCTCCAGTCGAACAGATTCCACAGCATGGCGGCAAACAGGAACAGGATGACGTAGGGGGCGTATTTTTTCATGGCAGTCCTCGCGAATGGTTGGGTTGAGCTGTTTGGTCTTGCATGCTCGAACTGTAGGCGCGGCGCACGTGCGCTGCCACTCGCGTGCGACAGGCTGCATGTTTAACGGGATGAAATGTGCATGCGCCGGGTCGGGCAGAATCGCTGCCAATTCCGACCTTGTAATCACGGCAGCGTTTCCTATACTGACAGCCTGCTCTGTTTCAGGGGGACCCCATGTACGCTGTGCCCAACGCCTTCCACGACCTGGCCCGCGCGTCCGGTGGACCGAAGGATCCGCCCTCGGCGCCACCGGCCATTCCGCCCATCATCATCACGCCGTTCAACCGCGATACGCCGGCGCCCAACGGCGATCCGCGCCCGATCCCCGTTGGCCCGCCGATCATGCCGCCACCCGGCCCGTCGTGGCGCTGTCCGCGCATCGTCGACGATTGTCCGGCCTAGCGATTTCCGGCCTGGTTCCAGACTATTTCAGCCAATCGCCCGCAGCAGTGCCGTGCGGCCTTTTTCATGGGGCCGGTTTCCTCTATGATCGTGGTTTTGGGCGCGCAAGCGCCGAGGACACCGACCCATGAACGACCAGATGCTGGACCCCGACAGCGACGACGGCAGCGAGGACACCGGCCCCGTGCAGCAACCCCGGCTGTGGCAGGGCAATGGCTGGACCGCGCGCGTGATCAAGAACGACGACGATGAAGGCTGGGCCGTGGCAATGTACAAGGATGGCGAGCCCGAACCGGCGCTGGTCGGTCCCTGGACCATGGGCCGCGACAAGAAAAATCCGAAGCCGCTCGACACCAATGCCTTCAACACGCTGATCAAGACGGCGTCCGAAGTCATTCGCCGCCACGAGCAGCACATGCACGCGATCCTGCACAAGAACCTGTACATCTTCACCGAGCAGGGCGAACTGAAGGTCACGCTCGATATTGTCCCGGACGACGACGATCCGTACGCGATGCTGGCCGCCACCGACGAGATGGGCGAGCAGGTTGCGCGCGTGCGCGTGGCGCCGACCTTCAAGCTCACGCCGAGTTCGGCGCAGGCCTGGGTCGAGAACGACTTCCGCGCGCCGCGCTAAAAAGCCACAGCCGGGCGCGGCAGGCTGCTGCGTCCGGCCCCAAGCTGCTACTATTTCCTCTGCGCATCATCAGATGCATTCTGTGAACAGGTGGGGGAAAGTATGGAACGTCTTGACCGGCTTGACCGGCTGGAAGCGGTGCAGTCGATGTTGCTCGATATCGGGCAACTCTCGACCAGCTGCAGCGACATCACCGCATTCATCCGGGCCGTGCACGGCGCGCTGGGCCGTATCATGTATGCGGCCAACTTCTATGTGGCGCTGGCCGACCGCGAAGACGGCACCGTGCGCTTTCCCTATTTTGTCGACGAAGCCGACGGCGCGCGCGATCCGCTCGAGCGCATCCGGCTGGCTTCGCCCGACCAGTCGCCCACGGCCTGGGTACTGCTCAATCGCCAGAGGCTGGTGCTGACGGCGGCCGATTTCAACGAGCGCCATCGCAAGGCGGCCGGGCGCTGGGGCAATGGCAGCACGCCGGAGCATTTCGTCGCCTGTCCGCTGCTCGACCAGAACCAGCAGGCACTGGGCGCGATCGTCATCCAGAGCTACTCTGCCGACCAGACCTATAGCGAAGAAGACATTGCGCTGTTCGGGCTGATCGCCAACCACGTCTCGAATGCGCTGCAGGGCCTGCAAAGCATGGACCGGCTGGAACGCGCGGTGTCGGCGCGCACGGCTGCGCTGGCGCACGAGGTGGCCGAGCGTCGCCGCGCCGAAAAGATTCAGCATGCGCTGTACGAGATCGCTGACCTGTCGGCGCAGGCGCTCGACACCGACCAGCTCAGCGCCAGCCTGCACCGCATCATCGGCGAGCTGATGGTGGCCGACAACTTCCTGATCGGCCTGTACCACCAGCGCACGCAAGAGATCAGCATCCCGTACTTCGTCGACCAGAAAGACAGCACGCCACCGCTGCTGCGCTTCCCGTTCGGCAAGGCAATGTGTTCGCACATCCTGGCGACCAAGCAGGCGCAGTTGCACGACGTGGCCAGCTTCAGGGCGCTGGTGGACGCCGGCACCGTGGCCGAGCCGCTGGGCAGCACCGATATTGCCAGCTGGATGGGCGCGCCGATGCTGGTCAACGACCAGCCGTACGGCGTGATCGTGGTGCAGAGCTACGACCCGGCGATCGTCTACAGCAAGGCCGACCTCGACCTGCTGGCATTCATGGCCAGCCACGTGGCCGTTGCGATTGCGCGCATGCAGGCCGACCGCAGGATCCGCAAGACCAAGGAAGCCCTCGAGCAGCAGAACGCGGCGCTGAACGACGCGCTGCACGCGCTGCAGGAGGCGCAGTCCGAACTGGTGCGGCAGGAAAAGCTCGCTTCGCTCGGCCGCCTGGTGGCCGGCGTGGCGCACGAGATCAACACGCCGCTGGGCATTTGCGTGACGGCCACGAGCCACCTGGTGCAGGAGCTGAAACTCACGCGCGAAGAACTGGCAGCGGGCGAGATGACGGCAGAGAGCCTGGAGAGCTTCTTCGACATCGTCGACCAGTCGCTGCGCATCATGACCACCAATACGCAGCGCGCAGCGAACCTGGTACGCAGCTTCAAGCAGGTGGCGGTGGACCAGTCGTCGGACGATATCCGCAGCTTCAACCTGGGCGCGTACCTGAACGAGGTGCTCCTGTCGCTGCACCCGAAGCTCAAGGGCCGTCCGGTGAAGGTGGCGGTCGATTGCGCACCCGACCTGATGCTCGACAGCTTCCCTGGGGCCGTGTCCCAGATCCTCACCAATATGGTCATGAATTCGCTCGTGCACGGCTTCGAGCACGAGCAGGCCGGCAATATCACGCTGCGCGCCGCGCTGGGCAGCGACGGCTGGGTGGTGATGGAGTACGCCGACGACGGGGCAGGGATGGATGCCGCCACGCTCGACAAATTGTTCGATCCGTTCTTCACCACGCGGCGCGGGACCGGTGGCAGTGGCCTGGGCGCCCACATCCTGTACAACCTGGTGACCGGCGCGCTGGGCGGGACGGTGCGGGCCACGAGCGCGCCGGGGCAGGGGCTGACGTACCACCTGCGCTTTCCCCGTTCGCAGCGCAAGGAAAAACTGGCGGCCTAGTGCCACGATCGAGCGGGCACGTGCGTCGCCGTACAGATCGGTTGCTGCAGGTTCTTTACCCTTGGCTCCCCATTTGGAGAGTCCATGAACGAAAACAAGCAAGACGCGCCACGCCAGGGCTCGCAAAAAGTCATCTATGCGGCAATTGCCGCCAACCTGGGCATCGCGGTCGCCAAGTTCATCGTCGCCGGCATCACCGGCAGTGCGGCGATGGTGGCCGAGGGCATCCACTCGGCTGTCGACACCGGCAATGAATTCCTGTTGCTGCTGGGCGAACGCCGCAGCGCCCGCGCGCCCGACCGCAAGCATCCGTTCGGCTACGGCAAGTCGCTGTATTTCTGGGCGCTGATCGTTGCGCTGTCGGTGTTTTCGCTGGGCGGCGGATTATCGATCTACCACGGCGTCGATGCGCTGCAGAACCCGCCGCCACTGGAAGACCCGATGTGGAGCTACGTCGTGCTTGGCGTGGCTGCCTTGTTCGAAGGGTATAGCTGGAACGTGTCGCGCAAGGAACTCAACACGGCGCGCAAACCCGGTGCGACGCTGTGGCAAGCCGTCCGTGCGAGCAAGGATGCATCGGTCTTCACGATCTTCATCGAGGATTCCGCCGCGCTGCTGGGCCTTGGAATTGCCGCCGCCGGCATCGCGCTGGGCCACTATTTCAATAATCCGTACATCGACCCGGCCGCTTCGATCGTGATCGGCCTGCTGCTGATCGGCGCCGCCTTCATGCTGGCGCGCGAGACCGGTGGCCTCCTCGTGGGCGAAGCGATCGACCACGACGAGCTGGCCGCACTGAAGGCGCTGTTCCTGCGCGAGCCGGCGCTGGACAGCGTGGCAAGCCTGCGCACGATGCAGCTGGGGCCGGAAGAAGTGCTGCTGGCCGCCTCGGTCCAGTTTCGCCGGGGGCTGTCGATCGACAAGGTGGAGGCGGCGATCGGCCGCATCGAGACTGCGGTAGCCGCCGAGCATCCGGTAATCCGTCAAATCTATTTCGATGCGTCGGCGCTGCGCGCTGCGTTCAAGTGAGCAGGAGGCGATCCGGTGCGCTGCTCAGTCGCGCCACTCAGTCGGGCCACTGCGCGTTGATCGCCAGCGCCTTGTCCATATTCCGGATCAAGAGGTCGACATAGGTCGGGTCGAGGTGGTGTCCGGCCACTTCGCGCAGGTGCTCGGTTACCTTGGCGGCCGGCCACGCTTCCTTGTAGCAGCGCGCGTGGCTCAGCGCGTCGAACACGTCGGCCACCGCCACGATGCGCGCGTACGGGTGGATGTCCTGCCCGCGCAGTCCTTGCGGATAGCCGGTGCCGTCGAATTTTTCGTGGTGCTGGTGCGCGATGACCGCCGCCGCCTTCAGGATCGGGCGCTGCGAGCCGTCCAGGATCTGCAGCCCCACGGTCGGGTGCTGCTTCATGATGGCCCACTCCGCATCGGTCAGCTTGCCCGGCTTGAGCAGCACCGCATCGGGCGTCGCGATCTTGCCGATGTCGTGCATCGGCGCGGCGTGCATCAGCACTGCCGTCTCGTCTTCGGGCATGCCCGAGGCCTGGGCCAGCATGTAGCAGACCTGGGACATGCGGCGCACGTGGTTGCCCGCCTCGTGCGAGCGCGATTCGACGACGTCGCCCAGGCGCAGGATCAGCTCGGCCTGGGTATCGGTGATTTCCTGGTTCAGCAAAATATTGTCGAACGCGATGGCCACGCCCGAGCAGAACACCTCCAGCATTTGCGCATCGATGTCCGAAATCTCATCCACGCCCTTGAGCACCAGCAGCGACGCCTTGCCGCTGTTGTTCGGGAAGTAGCCGACATAGGTGTCGCCGTGCAGGCGCGAGATGCGGTTGTGGCGCGCGTCGTCCAACTGGGCCACCAGTTCCGGACCGATCTCGTCGCCCTCCATGTCGCCGATCTGGGCCAGCACTTCGTACTGGCTCTGGCCGGTGATCACGCTGGCCGCCTTCAGGCGCAGCAGCATGCTCTGTTCCAGGCGCAGCAGGGCCACGACCTGCAGCAAGAGGCCGTTGGCGAAGTCCTTCAGGTTGCGTTGCTGGAAGATGTGGGCGGACGCGGCGATCACGCGTTCCAGGCCTTCGCGGTAGGTTTGCTGGACGCGGCGCGATTCCTCGACCTTCATGATGTCGCGGTAGGCGCGCAGCGCGGCGAAGGTCGTCGTAAACAGCTTGGTGCGATCGAGCTCGGTCTTTTCCTTGTAGTCGTTGATGTCGTAGTCGACGATCACGCGTTCTTCCGGCGCCTGGCCGGGCTGGCCGGTGCGCAGCACGATGCGGGTGAACTGGTTGTCCAGATCCTGGCGCATCCAGCGCGCCACTTCCAGGCCACTGTCTTCGCGCTCCATCACCACGTCGAGGAACACCAGTGCGATGTCCTTTTCACGCGCCAGGATTTCCTTGGCTTCGGCGCCGCTGTAGGCATGCACGAACGACAGTGCGCGCCCGTCGAGGCGAAAGCGCGTCAGCGTTAGCTTGGTGATGTCGTGGATGTCGGGTTCGTCGTCCACCAGCAAGACTTTCCAGGGTGCGAGTTTGGGCGCAGCGGACGACAAGAAGGACATGGACGATTCCGATATTGGGAGGGTCGAGGTTAAGTGAACAGACTATTTTTTTTCACAACAAAAGTAGCCTGGAGTCAAGCCGATTGTAGTACGGCGCATGATCCTTAACAAGAAGCAATAACAAAATGGTGACTGACAGAAGTAACACCTGCCCTGTGGTAACGCTGTTGCAGTGGCGTGACAAGGCGCGTCACGTATAGCGTTTCTGGCAACGTTCGCAGTAGAAGCTGCGCCGGTCTGAGGTGCCGAGCTTGGCTTTGGAAAACGGAATGTCGCAGCGCGGGCAGATCTTCTTTGCGTGGGCCAGCCAGTGCTCCTTGAGCGTAAACGCTTTTTTCCAGCCCAGGAAGTCGAAGCTGTACTGCCGCGCTTCTTCCACCAGTGCGCGCAGCTTGGGTGCAGGCAGCGCGCCCATTGTCGAGAGGGGATGGACGCGGATCCTGAACAGCACCTCGTTCTTGATGATATTGCCCACACCCGAGAAGATGGCCTGATCGAGCAGGGCGTCGCAGGCCAGCATGTCCGGTGCGGCGCGCAGCTTCTTGCGCGCCTTGACCGGGTCCCAGGCCGCGCCCATCACGTCAGCGCTGAAGTCATAGGCGTCGAAGGTGGCGCGGTCGATCTCGCGGATTGCGCAGGCATAGAAATTCATGGCGCCGCCGTCTTCCACGCCGATGGACAGGCGCGGCGGCTTGTCGCGGTCCTCGTCGATGCGGTAGGTGCCGAACAGCAGAAAGTGGACGCGCAGGATGACGTCGGGCGTCTCGATCAGGAAGTGCTTGCCCCATGTATGCAGTCCGGTGATGCGCTGGCCCACGAGGCGCGCCGGATCGAGCGTCTTCAGGTTGCCGCTGGCGCGCACGATGGTCTGCCCCACGAAGCGCGTCGTCTGTTCCTTGAGCATGTACAGCGTTGGACCTTCTGGCATGGTTGCCTCCTTGATGCATTCTTATATGGCACCATCTTTTGGTCATGTTCGGGACCTAACATTTGGATACAAGTTCCAACGTTTCGCCACGAGCAGAGCAAGGCGAAGCGGCGTATATTGGTAAGCGAAGATCGCATACGAAACGCATACAGAAGGAGAGGCAGCAATGAAATCCACCCTGATAAAAACCGCCCTGGCTGGCCTGTTCGCGCTGGCCACCGGCGCCGCCTCGGCGGGCGTGACCGTCAATTACATCGAGTCCGACAAGTTCGCTGACCTGCCATTTGCCCCATGGGAGCGCAAGCAGGTGCTGGAAGAACTGAGCACGTATTTCACCAAGCTTGGCGAGAAACTGCCTGCGGGTCAGGACCTGGTGATCGAAGTGACCGACATCGATCTGGCCGGCCGTGAGTACCCGAATGTCAGCAACGGGCGCGATCTGCGCATCCTGAAAGGCACGGCCGACTGGCCGATCATCAACCTGCGCTATTCGCTGACGCAGAACGGGCAGGTGCTCAAGGGCGGCGATGCACGCCTGGCCGACATGAACTACATGCAGCGCATCGGCCGCTTCAGCGATAACGACAGCCTGCGCGCCGAAAAGCGCATGATCGATGAGTGGTTCGACGCAACGATCATCGGCAAGAAGCGCGGCGGTTAAGCCATTTTTATCGCGCGTGTAAAAAAACGGCGCCCTGCGGGGCGCCGTTTTATTGTGGTCTAGTCGACCCGGTTGACACGCTCGAACCTGGCGCGAAAGTCGTCCGGCATCGGGCATACCCGGCCCGCCTTGTAGTCGTAGAACACAAAGCCGGTCTTGGCCATGGCGATCAGCTTTTCGTCGCGCGGCCGCGTGATGCGGTAGATCAGGTCGCCGCCATACTTGTTGAAGTCCATGACGCCCACGTCGAACAGCAGCTCATCTCGGCGATGCGCCTCGGCGCGGTAGATGGTGGCCAGGTCGGTGACGATGATGCCAGGGCCATCGAGGCTGGTTTCCGGCACGCCGAACTCGAACAGGAAGCGCGATCTGGCCTCGGACACCATCGCGATCATCGATTCATTGCCGACATGATTCGCCGCATTGATGTCGGTGGCTCGCACCGTGAGCACGGTCGAAAAGTAGAACTGGTCGTCGGGAAAGTCGAGTTGTACGCGGGGCATGGGCCATCCTGTTAATGGGCGGGATAGATGGACAGGATACAGGACGGCGCACGCATACTGCGCCGCTCCGACCGCGGGTGATGCGGAAGTTAGACCTTCGCTTCCACGCCCGGCGTTGCCGAGCGCGTCAGGAAGGCCTGCGTGACTTGCGGCAGGTGCTCCAGCAGCCAGGCTGCCATTGCCTTTTCTTGCACCAGGATCTGTTCGCACGAAGCGGCAGTGGCGCTGTCGCCAGCCGCCTTGGCCGCTGCGATCAGCGACGTGTAGGTGGCGATTTCGAGGTTCTCGAACACGTAGCCGGCCATCGCGCCCTTGACCACTTCATCGCTGACGGTCATGCCGCCAACAGCCTGACCAAATGCCATCAGCTTGGCGCCGATATCCTTGACCACTGAATTGCTGATGTCACGGCGCGCCAGGATCTCGTCCAGCACGCCACGCTGCCAGCGCGTTTCTTCGATGTGCTGGACGATGCGCGCGCGCAGTTCCGGATAGTGCTCGAGGCGGTCCGCCTGCGCGTTGAGCATCTTGTCTGCCTGCTCTTCCATTGCATGAGCGTCACGTAGCCAGTCGTTCAGATTGTCGTCGATTGCAGTTGCCATGAAATTCTCCGCTGGTGAATAGGTGCAACCAGAATGGCAGAATTGATGGGTACTGTTTGTTAGGTATGACACATTTGCGCGTCACTCCTTAACAAAAAACGATCAGCGTGCCGGGACCGGCGCGCGTGTCCGTGTTTTTGCGACGACGCCGGCCGGATCGATCAGCACGACAAACTCGGCAAACTGGCCAGCGCCCGCCGGCGACTGGTAGACCCAGGTTTCGAAACCGCTGTCGAAGCGCACGTTTTTCGTCGGCCCGAACGCGGCCAGCAATTGCGCCCTGGTGGTCTGCCCGGCCACGACAGTCTGTTGCAGCCGCTCGGCCGGCACTTGCGCGCCGGGTGGCGCGGCATTCTGCGTGGCGCAGCCAGCCAGCAGCGCGGCGCACAGGATCAGAGTTGCTTTCATGGCGTCACCCCGGCTGGCGCATCAACCATGTACGTGAATTCGACGAGCGTGTCGTCCGGCCAGCTGGCATCCCACAACGGCACGTAATAGGTGCGGTCGAGCAGCACCTGGCAATCGCAGAACGGCAGCATGTCGGGCGTCTGGTCGCCGCCCGCGTACAGCATCGAAAACGGCAGCGTTTCACTGCGTTCACCGGCGCGCAGCGTGACCGCGAAGATCGGGCGCTCGGCGAAGAACAGGTAATTGCCATCCGGGCTCGTGCAGACGCCTTCAGGCGAGTCGAGCGCATCCGAGATCCAGCCGAACAGCGGCGAGCTGTTGGAGACGAGGCCGGCTTCCTTGCCCACGCGGCATTCCAGGCGTAGATCGCCCAGGCGGCGCGTGCCGGCCGGGACGCCCGGCGTTTCGATGCGTGCGCGCCAGGTCATGCTGGCGGTCTTGCGACTGGCAAGCACGGCAGCGTCTTCCTGCAAGGCTTGCGCGTTGCGCGGCAGGACAAAGAAATTGTTCTCATCGACGGGGACGGGCACCGATACCGTATCGCCCGCCACGCGCAGCGTGACGCCGCGCATGTCGACGTTCGGCAGGCGCGGCAGCAACTGGAAGCGCAGGGAGGCGTTCGGCGCGAAGGCGCGCTCGCGCTCGAAGCGTTCCATGCCGCGGATCATTTTGCGGTATGACTTGTCGACCGGGTCGCGGGTGGACTTGACGGTGACGGTGCTCTGGCCGGCGGCCTGCGCCGGCAGGCCTGCAGCCGCAGCCATGAACAGGCCGCTCATGGCCAGTCCGGCAACGACACGGACGATGGACGGCCGCATCAACCGATTACCAATACCGCACGCGGCCGGTATCCATGTGGACGAACTGCGAGCTGGCGTAATAGCCGACGCCGCCGCCCTGGAGCGACATGGCCGCCTTTTGCAGGTTGCGCAGATCGGTGCCCGGCAGGCGGATGTCGATAGCCTTGCCTTCCATGTGCAGGCTGCGTTTGGCGACGCCGCCGCTGCCATGGCCACGCAGGAACGCATTCGATTCCGGCGCGCGGTAGCCCGAAATGATGTGCAATTCCTTGCTGTTGCCAAGCTTGCCATTGAGCTGGCCCAGCAGCAGCAGCAGTTCCGGATCGATGTCCGCAATCTTGTTGGTGCGGTGGTCGCGCAGCACCTTGTTGATGTCGCCCAGCGCATCAGGGATGAACTCGCCTTGCGCCCAGAACGTGCTCGTCAGCTTTTCACCCGTGTGCGTATTGTAGAAACGCAGACAGCAATCGCCGGTGGCAATCGATGAATTTTTGGCAAGGGTAGGAAGGCTGAGGGAGGATGCTGCGAGGAGGAGACCGCTTTTGAGGATGGTACGTCGTTGAATCATTGAAGGGAGTCCTTGCGCTGGTTCAGTGAGCAATCGATGATACGCCATTTGCCGCAATCGTGCAGACAATGTACAGAAAATCGCGACATTTCAGCTACGATGTCAAGTATTTAACTGTTTTTGAGAGATTTGCGTATGCTGACGCCGGCAAGCCGGTTGGGACCGGCGCGGCCCAAGCGCAGCTCGACCGTCTGGCCAGAATCTACAGCCACAGTCCCCACTCTGTGCAGAGCCTGGCGCTCGATCTGAAAAACCGGCCATGTCGAACACGGCTCGCGCCACGGCGATTCCATGCGCCATGCGTCACGCGCGATGCGCCGCGCATGGTTTGTCGCTCCGCGAGACATGCATACGCTGTTTTGTTTGTTGACTAAGTGAAACGTGCCTAGAATGGTTCTTTCCCGACCCATTCAGGAGGCGCAGCATGGCAGTTCTCGTTCGTCGCACCACTTACCTCGCGGCAGCGCTTGCGCTGATGTTCGGCGTGTCCACAGTACAGGCCGCACCGAAGGCCGCGCCTGCCGCCCCCGCCAGCACGCCCGACATTCCGATCCCGGACATCAAGTACACCAAGTTCACGCTGAAAAACGGCTTGACCGTGCTGGTGCACGAAGACCGCAAGACGCCGGTGGTGGCCGTCAATACCTGGTATCACGTCGGCTCGAAGAACGAGCAGCGGGGCAAGACCGGTTTTGCGCACCTGTTCGAACACCTGATGTTCAGCGGCAGCGACAACTTCAAGAAGACTTACCTGAATGCGATGGAGCAGGTCGGCGCGACTGATCTGAACGGCACCACCAGCCAGGACCGCACGAATTACTTCCAGAACGTGCCGACCTCGATGCTCGACTACGCGCTGTTCGCCGAGAGCGACCGCATGGGTTATCTGCTGGGCACGGTCGACAAGACGAAACTCGATATCCAGCGCGGCGTCGTGCAGAACGAAAAGCGCCAGGGCGAGAACCAGCCCTACGGCATCGCCTACGAGCTGCTGGTCGAAAACACCTATCCGGTCGGCCACCCGTATTCCTGGACCGTGATCGGCAAGATGGCCGATCTCGATGCGGCCTCGATGACGGACGTGCAGGACTGGTTCAAGCAGAACTACGGCCCGAACAACACGGTACTGGTGCTGTCGGGTGATATCTCGCCGGAAGAAGCGCGCAAGAAAGTCGAGCAATACTACGGCGCGATTCCGCCAGGCCCGCCGCTTGCCAAGCACGATGCCTGGATCGCCAAGCGCACCGGCACGCACCGCACGCTGGCGCAGGACCGCGTACCGCAAACGCGCATCTACCGTACCTGGAACGTACCGGGCGCGAACACGCCCGAAGAAGCGCTGCTCGACCTGGGCGCGCGCGTGCTGGGCGGCGGCAAAACGTCGCGCCTGTACAAGCGCCTGGTCTACAAGGATCAACTGGCCACCAGCGCGACCGCAAGCGACGATGCATCCGAGATTGGCGGGCAGTTCGACCTGACGCTGACGGCCCGTCCCGGCGCCGACGTCAAAAAGATGGAGCAGGCTGCCGACGACGAACTGCGCGCGCTGATGAAGAGCGGCCCGACAGACGCCGAGCTGCGCCTGGCCAAGACCACGATCCTGGCGCAGTACACGCGCATGATCGAGCGCGTCGGCGGCTTCGGCGGCAAGAGCGACCTGCTGGCCTCGTGCCAGACCTTCACCGGCAATCCGGACTGCTATAAGGTCTATTTGCAGCGCATCAAGGACGCGACGCCCGCCACGGTGAAAAAGGCGATGAACGACTGGCTCAGCGACGGCGACTACGTGCTGCAGATCGATCCGTTCCCGACCGGCCTGGCCGCCACCGATACGGGGCTCGATCGCAGCAAGGAACCGGTCGCCGGCAAGGCGATGTCCCTCAAATTGCCGCCGATGCACCGCATCACGCTGTCCAACGGCCTGAAGGTGGTACTGGCCGAGCGCCATGAAGCGCCGGTCGTCAACCTGCAGATGATGGTCGACAGCGGTTACGCCGCGGACAGCGCCGCCTTGCCGGGCGTGGCCAGCCTTACGCTGCGCATGCTCGAAGAAGGCACGGCCACGCGCAAGTCGCTCGAGATCGGCGAAGAACTCGAACGCCTGGGCGCGACCTTTGGCGCCAGCATCAATCTCGATGGCGCCTTTGTCGGCATGAATGCGCTCAAGGCGACGCTGCCGCAGGCGCTCGGCCTGTACGCGGACCTGGTGCGCAATCCGGCGTTCCCGCAGAACGAATTCGCGCGCCTGCAGAAAGACCGCCTGGCCGCGATCGCACGCGAGAAGGTCGATCCGCAGGGCATCGCGCTGCGCGTCGTGCCGGCGCTGATGTACGGCCAGGGCCACGTGTATGCGCGCACCGCCAACGGCACCGAGGATGCCGTGGGCCGCATGACCCGGGGCGACCTGGCCAATTACCATGCAACGTGGTTCAAGCCGAACAACGCGACGCTGCTGGTCGTGGGCGACACGACGCTGGCCGAGATCACGCCGATGCTCGAGAAAACCTTCGGCGGCTGGAAGGGCGGCGAGGTGCCGAAGAAAGTGATCGCCACCGTGCCCGCACCAGGCAAGCCCCTCGTGTACCTGATCGACCGGCCGGGCGCGCTGCAAAGCGTGATTGTCGGCGCGCAACTGGCGCCGCCGCGCAACAGCCCCGAGTCGCTGCCGCTGGAAATCGTCAACGACGTGTTCGGCGGCACCTTCAGCTCGCGCATCAACATGAACCTGCGTGAAGACAAGCACTGGTCGTATGGCGTACGCAGCCTGGTGCAGCCGGCCGTTGGCCAGCGTACGTTCATGAGCATCTCGCCGGTACAGACCGACAAGACCGGCGACGCGCTCAAGGAACTGGTGCGCGAATACAAGGGCGTGGCAGGTGAGCGCCAGATCACCGGCGCCGAGCTGAAATTCGCGCAGGACAACCGCACGCTGCGCCTGCCGGGCAGCTTCGAGACAGCCGGCCAGCTGGGCGGCGCCTACACGACCATCCTGCAATATGGCTTACCGGACGACTACTACAACACCTACACCGAGAAGGCGCTGGCGCTCACGCCGGAGCAGGCCAATACCCTGGCCGCGCGCAGCTTCCTGACCGATCGCCTGGTGTGGGTTGTGGTGGGGGACATGAGCAAGGTCGAGAAGGACGTGCGCACGCTGAACCTGGGCGAGGTGCGCCGCATCGATGCGGATGGCAAGGCGTTGTAATCACGTGGTACGAACGTAAAAAAGCCCACCCGGCACGCGCCGGGTGGGCTTTTTTATCGTTGCAACATCAGCGCTGGGGTCAGCTGTTGCGCCGGATGTCGGCCGTGATTTCGTACGCATGCAGGCGGGCGGCGTGGTCGTAGATCTGCGACGTGATCATCATCTCGTCCGGCTTGGTCTTCTCGATGAACGCGTGCAGCTGGGCGGCCACAGTGTCGCGCGAGCCGATCGCCGAGCAGGCCAGTACGCTGTCGAGCATCATGCGCTCGGGCGTGTCCAGCGCCTCCAGGTAGCCGCTGACCGGCGGCTTGAGTTTGCCTGGATTGCCCGTGCGCAGCGCGACAAACGCCTGCTGCATCGAGGTGGCCAGCAGATGCGCTTCTTCGTCGGTATCGGCCGCGAACACATTGAAACCAAGCATCACGTACGGCTCGGCCAGCTGCGCCGATGGACGGAAGTTACTGCGGTACATGTCAATCGCCTGCATCATCATCTGCGGTGCGAAGTGCGACGCAAATGCATACGGCAGGCCGAGGTGCGCCGCCAGTTGCGCGCCGAACAGGCTCGAACCGAGAATCCACAGCGGCACGTCCAGGCCAGCGCCCGGCACGGCCAGCACCTGCCGGCGGCTCGAGCCGGCGAAGTAATCCATCAGTTCCACGACGTCCTGCGGGAACTCGTCGGCGTCCGACGCCAGGTTGCGGCGCAGCGCGCGCGCCGTGGTATGGTCGGAGCCAGGCGCGCGGCCCAGGCCCAGGTCGATCCGGCCCGGATGAAGCGAGGCGAGCGTGCCGAATTGTTCGGCGATCACGAGCGGTGAATGATTCGGCAGCATGATGCCGCCGGCGCCCACGCGGATCGTGGACGTGCCGGCCGCCACATGGGCGATCAGAACCGCAGTAGCGGCGCTCGCAATGCCTGGCATGCCGTGGTGTTCGGCGAGCCAGTAACGGTTGTAACCCCAGCGCTCGCCATGCTGGGCGAGGTCGAGGGAGCTTTTGAAGGAAGTTGCCGCATCGCTGCCTTGAACGATCGGCGAGAGGTCGAGTATCGATAAAGGGATCATGGAACAATGATACGCCGATGCGAAAAAACGCGTGCAAGGGTGCCCAAAACTGCACCGGCCGCTTGTCAATACGACATGTCGCCATGAGCGTGCAACATGGCTTCAACGCGCATCATCTGGCCGCAATCGACGCTGCGATCGGCACTGCCGTCGCGGCCTGTTTGCTGCCCGGCGCCGTGTACTGGCTCGAACGCGGCGCCGCGCATGCCGAGCGCGCGTACGGGCGACTCGACTTCGGGCCGGCGGCAGCGCCCGTCACCCTCGACACCGTGTTTGACGTCGCCTCGCTGACGAAAGTACTGGTCACGGCGCCGGCGATCCTGCTGCTGCACGAGGCCGGCCAGATCGACCTCGAAGCGCCGCTGCTGCGCTACCTGCCCGACTGCGCGGGCGGCGGCAAGGACGCGATCACGGTGCGCCAGTTGTTGACGCATACGTCGGGCTTGCTGGCTGGGTTGCCGGCAAGTCCCGCGTGGGAGGGCAGGGAGGCGGCGTTGCTGCTGGCCTCGCTCGAACGCGTGACGCATGTGCCGGGTAGTGCCTTTCGCTATTCGGACATCAATTACATCCTGCTTGGCCTGATCATCGAACGCGTGGCTGGCATGCCGCTCGATGCGTTTGCCGAGAAACATCTCTTTGCGCCACTGGGCATGCAGGACACCGGCTATCGGCCGCTGGCGCGCGGCGACGGGCGGACGATCGCGCCCACCCAGCGTGGCGCGGTGGATGCAAACGCGGTGCTGTCGAAAGCGCAGCGTGGCCTGGCGCCTGGCGCCGTGCTGCAAGGCCAGGTGCATGATCCGACCGTGCGCCGGATGGGCGGCGTGGCCGGCTCGGCCGGTGTATTTTCGACCGCGCGGGATATCGCACGCTTTGCCCGCATGCTGCTTGCGGGCGGTGAACTCGATGGCGTGCGCGTGCTGCATCCCGACAGCGTGCGCCTGCTGTGCACCGCCCAGTCGCCACCAGGCATTGCTGCACTGCGCGGCATGGGCATGGACATCGATTCGCCATTTGCACGCCGGCCGCGGGGCCGGCATTACCGGCTCGGCAGCTACGGGCACACGGGCTTTACCGGCTGCATCCTGTGGATCGATCCGCAGTCGCAAAGCTTTTATATCTTCCTGTCCAACCGGGTCTATCCGGATGACCGCAACAGCATCCTGCCGCTCTACGCCGAGCTCGGAACGCTGTCGGCAGAAGCCGTATTATCAGCTCAACAATAAACGAAAAAATGCGTGCAATTGCGCGCAAAATAGATGACGTTGGGCGACGATTAATATTTCCGCGCGGTACTGTGCGCGCCCATATCTGCTGTCGACCTACACTGAACGCCTGACTTGACGCACTGATGTGTCGAGTACGCACTACAAAACATATTCAGGAGAACACCATGAACAAGCTACTCAAAGGAATGATCGGCGCATCGATGACGGTTGCCATGCTGGGTGCTACTGCAGTCCATGCACAAACGAGCACCACGGCAGGCGCGACGGGCCGCACGGCAACCGGCACCACTGGCACCGGCATGGCAGGCACGTCGGGCCAGGTCGGTAGCCAGACCGGCAGCAGCATGCAGGATGCAACGGGCCGCTCGTCGATGAGCGCCACCGGCACCAGCAGCATGAACCAGCAAAACGATCGCCGCAGCAGCACCAGCCCGATGACCGGCACCACCGGCTCGGCAGGCGTGGTTGACAGTCGCGCAGGCACGGTCGGCACCACAGGCCGCACTGGCACCACGGGCGTCACCGGCAGCACCAGCGGCGCAATGGGTAACAGCGGTATGACCGGCACGACCGGCAGCGCCACCGGTACCAGCGGCACCACCGGCGTGACGGGCAGCACCACCGGCGCGGCTGGCACCACCGGTATGACCGGCTCGATGGGCACGGGTACCAGCGGCGCAGCAGGCACGGGCGCGACGGGCACCACCGGAACGGGTACGACTGGCACCGGCGCCACGGGGACTACTGGTACCGGTACCACCGGCAGCACCGGCCGCGGTTATTGATAACACCAGCAATGCGTCAGCAATAAGGGTGGTTTAGCCGCCACCAATACAACACCGGCCCCGCGCCGGTGTTGTCGTTTTGTCTGTGGTATCCACGCCGCATCCGTTGTCAATATTATGGAGCGGGTGATTTTCCACGAAGGTTGTGGCGTACCATTCATAATTATTGCCTTACGGAACTAATTATGATGCACCCCGACGCGCCGCAGGAGATGCTGGCCCCCAGCGCCATGAAGCTCTCCGAGCTGATTGGCGCGTTGAGCTATGCGCTCGACATCACCGAAGGCCAGCCGGCTGGCCACTGCGTGCGCTGCTGCTGGATCGGGATGCATATCGGCCGTGTCGCGGGCCTGAACGACGATCAGTTGTGGGAGTTGTATTACACGCTGCTGCTGAAAGACCTTGGCTGCAGCAGCAATGCCGCCCGCATTTGCGAGCTGTACCTGACGGACGATCTCGACTTCAAGCGCAGCTTCAAGACGGTGGGCGACAGCCTGCCGCAGGTACTCGGTTTCGTGCTCAAGCACACGGGCCTCAAAGCAGGCCTGGCCGAACGGTTCCGCAGCGTGATGACCATCCTGCGCGATGGCCCCGAGATCGCGCAGGGCCTGATCGCCACCCGCTGCCAGCGCGGCGCCGACATCGCGCGCCTGCTGCGCTTCCCGGAGGGCGTGGCCGAAGGCATTTATTCGCTCGATGAACACGTGAATGGCAAGGGCAAACCGGCCCAGCTCGTGGGCGACGCGATCCCCGTGTATGCGCGCATTGCGCTGCTTGCGCAAGTGATCGACGTGTTCCACACCGATGGCGGGCGCGAGGCTGCGCTGCACGAAGCGACCGCGCGCGCCGGCAGCTGGTTCGATCCGCGGCTGGTCGCGGCGTTCGAGCAGGTCGCGCTGGAGGATGCCTTCTGGCGCAAGCTGGCCGCGCCCGACCTGGACCGCGCCGTGTTCGCACTGGAGCCCGCCGGCCACGAAGTCGCGCTCGACGAAGACTACCTCGACGATATCGCCACCGCCTTCGGCCAGGTGGTCGACGCCAAGAGCCCGTACACGAGCGGCCACAGCGCACGCGTGGCGCTGTACACCGACATGATCGGCGAGGCGCTTGGGCTGTCGGCGCAGCGGCGCCGCTGGCTCAAGCGTGGCGCGCTGCTGCACGATGTCGGCAAGCTGGGCGTGAGCAACAGCGTGCTCGACAAGGCAGGCTCGCTCGACCGCGACGAATGGACCGCCGTGCGCCAGCACGCCGAGTACACCGAAACGATCCTGGGCCGCATCGCGGCGTTTGCCGAACTGGCGTCGATTGCCGGCGCCCACCACGAGCGCCTTGACGGCAATGGCTATCCGCGCGGCCTGCATGCCGACGACATCCGCCTCGAGACGCGCATCATCACCACCGCCGACATTTTTGATGCCATCACCGCCGAGCGCCCGTACCGCGGCGCGATCCCGATCCCGCAGGCGCTCGAGATGATGGAAAAGACCGTGGGCACCGCGCTCGATCCGGCCTGCTTCGATGCGCTCAAACGCGGGTTGGCGCTGGTCCCGTTCCCGTCGCCCTGAATCTGCTGCTATGTTCCCTGCCACACTCACATGTCAGTGTGATGAATTCCTCTTCCGGATAGCAAGATTTGACAAACATGGCATCCCGGATGCCACCACAATGCGCTCACTGAGAGCCTGTCCGGATTGCTTGGGACTGGCTCCAACACCCGATGGCCAACCTGGTTTGGAGCGCACATGAATGAGTTGAAGGCACGGCAGTATCAGCGGACCGCGATCGCAGCGGCGGTGACAATCCTGGCGATGAGCGGGGCGGGCGCGCAGGAAGCGCCGGTACTGGCGCCGCAGACTGTGGTGGTGACGGGCGTGCGCGCCGCGCTTGAACAGTCGCTGCGCCAGAAGCGCGACAGCGACGCCGTCGTCGAGGTGGTCACGGCCGAAGACATCGGCAAGATGCCCGATAAAAACGTGGCCGACGCCATCCAGCGCCTGCCTGGTGTGAACACGCAATCGTCTGCCGGCGGCGAAGGCGGCTTTGGCGAGAACGACCGCGTCAGCCTGCGCGGCACCAGCCCGAGCCTGCAGCAGACGCTGTTCAACGGCCACGCGATCAGCACCGGCGACTGGTTCGTGCTGAACCAGATCGGCGGCAATGTCGGCCGCTCCAGCAGCTTTTCGCTGTTGCCGTCCGAGCTGGTCGGCTCGATCGTGGTCCAGAAAAGCCCCACCGCCGATTTGGTCGAAGGCGGCGTCTCCGGTGCCATCAACGTCATCACGCGCCGCCCGCTCGATTTCCGCCAGCAGCTCACCGTCGAAGGCTCGGTCCAGGCCAACTACAATGATTTGTCCGGCGAGACCAAGCCGCATCTGTCGGGCCTCGTGAACTGGAAGAACGCCGCCAACACGGCCGGCATCCTGATCCAGGGGTTCTCCGAAAAATCATCCGTGCGGCGCGATGGCCAGGAAATCCTCGGCTACACCCCGATCAGTGCGACCAGCGCGGCGGCGCTCGCCAACCCGGCGCTGGCCGGCGTGGTCGTGCCGACCTTCATCGGCGCTGCGCTGTTCGAGCAGGAGAAGAAGCGCGAAGGCGGCGCCTTCGACGTCGAGGTGCGTCCGAACCGCGACCTGACGCTGGACGTCAACGGCTTTTATTCGAAGCTCGAAGCGCCGCACCAGAACACCAACTGGCTGGCCGCGCCGGCCAACTCGATCAATAGCCTGAACCTGATTCCACTGAACCCGGTCGTGCGCAACAACACGCTGGTGGGGGCCGGGTTCACGCGCAACGCGGGCGAGGTCGATAATATCTATCGTCCGGATGCGGGCGGCGAATCGTGGTACCTGGACTTCAACGGCAAGTGGCGCGTCAACGAGCGCTTCTCGCTCTCGGGCAAGCTTGGCAAGACCCACGGCGTGGGCTGGGACCGCGACGACGTCTACTACCAGAACAATGTCGATGGTGGCATGGTGTACGGCTTGAACGGCCTGTCGCCGGCATCGGTCAGCTACCCCGGCGGCAACACGGTCTCGCCCGGCTCGACCGCCTGGGCCGGCGGCGGCGAATCGCAGTCGGTGGACAAGGAACAGTACGCGCAGGTCGATGGCGAGCTGCGCCTGGACAATCCGACCTTCCAGGCCGTGCGCTTTGGCGCGCGCTGGACCGACCACCAGCGCAATGCCGAGCATCCGCTGGAAACCCGGCCCGGCCCGCTGGGCTTTACCAATCCGGGCCCGGCCTGGAACGGCCAGCTGTACCCGAGCGACTTCGCCAATGACCTGGGCGGCAATCTGGCGTCGAACTACTTCAAGTACGACGGCGCAGCATTGGGCGCCTGGGGCGCGATCCCCGGCAACCGTCTGCTCGACTACGTCCTGCGCCATAACTGGATGAACGAATTCGAAGTGGGTGAGAAGACGGCGGCGCTGTACGGCATGGTCGACTTCGGCGGCGACGGCTGGAGCGGCAATGTCGGCCTGCGCGCCGTCGAGACGCGCCAGAACACGATCGTCAATCTGCCGGGCGGCCCGGCGCCGATCACCGGTTCGGCCTTTGGCGCCTACACGCCGACGACGTTCAAGCGCACCTACCGCGACTACCTGCCAAGCGCCAACCTGAAGTACAACGTGACGCCCGACCTGGTCCTGCGCACGGCGCTGGCCAAGACCATCGCGCGCCCCGACTACAGCGCGCTGGGCGGCTCGGTGTCACTCAACGACGACGCGCTGAGCGGCAACGGCGGCAACGTCAACCTCGAACCGGTGCGCTCGACCAACTTCGACATCGGCGCCGAATGGTATTACGCACCGAAAGCGCTGCTGTCGGCGGGCCTGTTCTACATGGACCTGCGCTCGATCGTGGCGCAGGGCACGTCGACCGGCACCTATTACAACAACAAGCGCAGCACGCTGACCGAATACCAGATCACGTCGCCGTACAACACGAGCGGGCGCAATCGCGGGGTGGAGCTGAGCTGGCAGCAGCCGGTGGCGCGTGACTTCGGCTTCCTGGTCAACTACACGTTCGCCGATGGTGAACTCGACGATGGTGGTGAACTGATCAACTCGTCGCGCAACACCTACAACGTGACCGGCTACTTCGAGAATGAACGCTTCTCGGCGCGCCTGGCCTACAACTGGCGCTCGAAGTACAAAGCCGGCGTGGACCGTGGCGCGAGCCAGCACGTGGACGACATGCCGTCGCTGGCCGGCTCGATCAACGTCAAGCTGAGCGAACGCTTCACGCTTACGTTCGACGCGCTCAATCTCACCAACGAGACCATCAAGATGTACGCCGAAAACGAGGACCGGCCACGCGCCTTCTACTCGAACGGCCGTACCTTCTACCTCGGCCTGCGCGGCAAGCTGTAATCAGCCCAGGGGTGGCTTCGGCCGCCCCGCCTTCACCTGGACACCCATGACGGACCGATCCGATGGCGGCCCGGCGATCCACATCGCCTGGGAATGCCTGAGCAATTTCATACGCGACGACGCGTTTGCCGCGCGCCTCGTGCTGCGCAACGATGGCGCCTCCCCCATCGCGCCCGGCTGGACGCTGTGCTTCAACACCTGCCGCAAGATCCTGGCCGAGACCGTCAGCGCCGGCTACGCCATCGCGCACGTCAATGGCGACCTGTTCGCGCTGTCGATGCCGGGGGGCGATGCCTGGTTGCCGGGGCAGACGCACACGCTCGACTACGAGGCGCTGCACTGGGCGATCAGCATCACCGATGCGCCGCTGGGCTTTTTCCTGGTGCCGGGGCAGGGCGGGGCGGCCGTCGATCTGGGCGACCCGGTCATTGCGCCGTTCGTACGGCCCGAGCAACGGCACCGCAACCGGGGCGACGCGGTGCCTACCGCCGATGCGGCCTGGCGTTTTGCGCAGAATGCGGCGTTGTCGTACCTGCCCGAGGACGAGGTCGGACGCATCACGCCGCGTCCACGCTCGGCGCGATTCAAGGGCGGCCAGTACCAGCTGGGACGCGACGCGGCGGTCGTGCATGGAGCAGGGCTGGACAATGAAGTGCGCTTCCTGCGCGCGTTGCTGGCCGACCTGCCGTCGGGCGAGGGCGCGGTGACGCTCGCCATCGGACCGGTGACTGAAGCCGGCGATGAAGCGTATTCGCTCGACATCGACGATCAGGGTGTGGTGCTCAGGGGCGCCAGTGCGCACGGCGTCTTCAACGGCCTGCAAAGCCTGGCGCAGCTGGTCTCGCCCGATGGCGCGCTGCCGCTGGGCGCGGTGCAGGATGCGCCGCGCTACGCCTATCGGGGCATGATGCTCGACGTTGCCCGCCACTTTTCCAGCGTCGACACCGTGCTGCGCCTGCTCGACTGCATGGCCGCGTATAAACTCAACCGCTTCCATTTTCACCTGACCGACGACGAGGGCTGGCGCCTGGCGATTGCCGCCTTGCCAGAACTCACCGCCATTGGCGCGCAGCGTGGCGTTGGCGCTTGTTTACCACCGTCGTTCGGCTCCGGCGCCGCCGTCGCTGCATCCAGCGGCAGCGGGTTTTATACGGCCGACGAGTTCGTCACGATCCTGCGCCATGCGAAAGCGCGCCACATCGACGTCATCCCCGAATTCAATCTGCCGGGCCACGCGCGTGCGGCGGTCGAAGCGATGCGCGTACGCCATGCGCGCCTGATGGCAGCGGGCGACCTTGCCGGCGCCGACGAATACCTGCTCAGCGACCCGGCCGACACGTCGGCCTACGAATCGGTGCAGCTGTGGCATGACAACGTGATGTGCATTGCGCTGCCATCGGTCGACCGCTTTATCGACACCGTCGTCGCCGAGGTGGCTGCGCTGTACCGCGCAGCAGAGGTGCCGCTGCAGGTGCTGCACACCGGTGGCGACGAAGTGCCTGGCGGCGCCTGGATCGGTTCGCCCGTCTGCCAGGCCAGCATGCGCGCGCATGGCTGGACGGATGTGCGCGAGTTGCGCGACGACTTCCAGGCGCGCTGCCGCGCGATCCTGGCGCGTCACGGCATTGCCTTTGCGGGCTGGGAAGAAACGGCGCTGACGCCGCGCGCCGATGGCGTGCTGGCGCCCGACCGGCGCCAGGCCGGGCGCGACTTCCATGTCTACGTCTGGAACAACGGCGGCTTGCCGCACGAACGCGATTGCGCCACCGAACTGGCTGCAGCCGGTTTCAACGTCGTGCTGGCCAATGCCACGAGTTTGTATTTCGATTTCGCACACGCCAAGCATCCGCTGGAACCGGGCTACTACTGGGCCGGTTTCGTCGGCACGCGCGATGCATTCGATCTGGCGCCGAGTGCCGGCGTCACGGGCCTGCAAGGGCAGCTATGGGGCGAGAACGTGTGCTCGCGCGCGCGGCTCGAGTATCTCGCCATGCCGCGCCTGCTCGGCCTGGCCGAACGCGCGTGGTCGCCACAGGACACGAATCCCGACTGGAATGAATTCGCCAACCGACTCGGCCGGCGCGAATTGCCGCGTCTGGACCGGCAGGGCTGGCACTACCGCCTGCCGCCGCCGGGCGCCCGCGTGGAGAACGGCATGCTGCAGGCGAATACCGCCTTTCCCGGCCTGGGCCTGCATTACACTGTCGATGGCCGCGACCCGGACGCGGGCAGCCCCCGTTACGTTCACCCGGTGCCGCTGCACGGCGCAGGCGTCGTGAAACTGGCCAGCATCGACACGCACGGTCGCGTGAGCCGCATCGTCACCCTACATCTGGAATCGCCATGAACGAGACGCTGGTCGCTGCTCCGGTCCACCATGCGCCACGGCGCCATCCGCTGTCGTGGGTGCCCACGCTGTACCTGGCGCAGGGCTTGCCGTTCTATGCGGTGGCGCTGGTCGCCGGCCAGATGCTCAAGAGCATGGGCGTGCCGAACGACCAGATCGCCCGCTGGACGGGCCTGCTCGGTCTGGCCTGGGCCTTCAAGGCGCTGTGGAGTCCGTTCCTGGAACTGGCCCCGAGCCGGCGCATGGCCGTCGTTACCTGCCAGATTTTTGGCGGCGCCTGCCTGGCCCTGGTCGCGCTGGCCCTGCAACTGCCGATGTGGTTTGCCCTGTGCCTCGCGCTGCTGGCGATCGTGTCGCTGGCCTCGAGCACCCACGACATCGTTGCCGACGGCATCTATATCAGCAGCCTGACAGCGCGCGAGCAGGCGGCGTATGCCGGCTGGCAGGGCGCTTTCTTCAACGCCGCCAAGTTCCTCTCGCTCGGCGGTCTCTTGATCCTGGCGGGCGAGCTCGAGGAACGCTTTGGCATCGCTTCCGCCTGGACCGTCGTGTTCCTGCTGCTTGGTGGCCTGATGGTGACACTGGGCCTGTACCACTGGCACGCGCTGCCGGCCACGCCCAAGCTCGCGGGGCGGATCCGTCATGCGCGCGACGTCAAGGCCACCCTGGTCGACGTGTTCAAGACGTTCTTTGCCAAGCGGGGGATCTGGATGGCGATCCTGTTCATCATCCTGTTTCGCGCCGGGGAAGGGCAGATCCAGTCGATCGGCCCGCTGTTCCTGCGCGACGCGCGCGAGGCTGGCGGCCTGGGCTTGACCACCGCGCAGGTGGGTTGGGTGTACGGCACGGTTGGCACCGCCGCCTTTTTGATCGGCAGCATCGCGGGCGGCTACTTCACGGCCTGGCTGGGCCTCAAGCGCGCGCTGCCGCTCTTGATTCTGGCGATGAACGTGCCCAATGCGGTGTTCTGGTACCTGAGCGACGCGCAGCCTGTCTCGATGCCGCTGATCGTCAGTGCGCTGGGGCTCGAGATGTTTGGCTACGGCTTCGGTTTTGTCGGCGTGATCCTGTTCATCATGCAGGTGGTCGCCAGCGGTCCGTACCAGGCGGCGCACTACGCGTTGGGGACCGGCTTCATGCAACTGGGTTTTGTGCTGTTTCGCACGATCAGCGGCGACATCCAGCAGGCGCTGGGTTATCGGGATTTCTTTCTGTGGGTGCTGGTGGCGGCGCTGCCGGTGCTGGTGCTGAGCCGCTTCATGCGCATCGAGGCGCCCGATAACGCGGTGGAGAACAACTAGCGCCGCTTGACCGGCAGGGCCAGCCAGCCCTGCCACCCGCCATCGTCGGTGCGCGCAACCTTCTGGACATGGGGCCGCGTTGCATCGAGCCGCCACACGCTCTGGTGTTCAAGCCAGTCTTCGTACATCGCCCGAAAGCGCGGCCACTCGCCGTGAAATTCAAGGATCGCCACCATTCCGGCCGGCAGCACGCGCAGTCCCAGGCCCGGGTCGGCCAGCACGCCGGCGTCGAAGCCGAAGTCATAGCAGTATTCGCGCTCGCCCGTAAACCCCGGATCTTCGTCGAATACGCCGTACCACGGCGCCCCGCGTGGGATGCCGGCGCTTTCCTGTGCGCAGATGAAGGCATTGCAGGCCAGCGACAGCGCCGCGCCGGACTGGCCAAAGAAGCGCTGGTAGCGCAGCTGCACGGCCGGTAACTGGCGCAGCGTGACGCGCGCGGCAACGCTGCCAGGCGCGGGCGCGCAATAAGGGGCGTTCAGCGCGGTGAGTTCGCCCGGCTCGGCGACAAAGAAACTGACATCGCTTTCGCGCCCGACCTGGGCATCCATATAGATGCGCCAGCCGCCGTCGCGCCAGGATTTGGCCGGCATGCCGAACTGCTGGCGGAAGGCCTTGGCGAACGCTGCATTGGACGGAAAGCCGCAATCCTGCGCAATGCGCCCGACTGGCACGTCCGGTTCATGGCGCAGCAGGTGGGCGGCGCGGCGCAGGCGCCGCTTGCGCTGGTATTCCACCGCCGAAAAGCCGGTCAGTTCACGAAAGATGCGGTCGAAGTGGTAGCTCGAATAGCTGGCCGATGCGGCCAGGCTGCCCAGGGCCAGCGGATCGCCGACCGAATCGAGCATCAGGTCCATGACTTCGTACAGGCGCGACAGACGCGACACCGACACCCGGGGCGCCACGCAGGCGGCAGCAGGTGACATGCGGTGCGTAAGGGCGGCGTGGGCGGCGTGGGTCAGTGGCATATCGAAGATCGTCATGACAGCGTTGATGAATTATGCGACCAAACCCGCTGCCGTGGCGAACTATGTGTAGCCTGAAAAATACAGAAATGGCACGTATGGACAGGTAACACGGGAGAATTGTTGCGCCGCAGCAAGTTAGCAATTGATTTACAATTGCGTGGTCATTTAACTATCACAACGCCCCGCGCGTTCTGTCTCTGGAGAAATTATGCAGACAGCATTATCGGCGGGCTTCATCCTCGCCATTGTTCTGTGGGGTGTCATTTCGCCCGACACCATGGGCCCGGTCTTCGACACCGCGCTTGCTACCGTCACCCGCAATTTTGGCTGGTTCTACCTCTGGGTGGTTCTCGGCATGGTGGTCTTTGTTGCCTTCCTGGCGTTCAGCCGTTACGGCAACCTGAAACTCGGCGGTGATGACGACGAGCCGGAATTCGCGCTCGGCAGCTGGTTCTCGATGCTGTTTGCCGCCGGCATGGGCATCGGCCTCGTGTTCTTTGGCGTGGCCGAGCCGATCTCGCACTACATCGAAGCGCCGCCCGGCACCGTGTCGAACACGCCGGAAGCAGCGGGCGCCGCCATGCGCTATACCTTCTTCCATTGGGGCATTCACCCGTGGGCCGTGTACAGCGCCGTGGCGCTGGCCATCGCCTTCTTCCAGTACCGGCGCGGCGGTGTCGCCCTGGTCAGCACTGTAACGGACGCGCTGCCGTGGCCGATCGTCAAGCACATGGGCGGGTTTTTCAACGGGCTGGCCGTGGTCGCGACCGCCTTTGGCGTGGCAGCCTCGCTTGGCGTGGGAGCGCTGCAGATCAACAACGGCCTGAACACCGTGTTCGGCGTGCAAGTGAGCGAGGCGTCGCAGATCGGCATCATCGTGCTGGCTACCGTGATGTTCCTGGGTTCGGCCGTCAGCGGCGTCACGCGCGGCGTCAAGATCCTTTCGAACGCCAACATGACTCTGGCGGCGCTGCTGGCGCTGGCCGTGTTCATCCTCGGCCCGACCGTGGCGATCATCGACACGCTGACCAGCACGCTGGGCAACTACGTTACCGAATTCGTCCGCATGAGCCTGCGCGCGACGCCGTTCCGCGACAGCACCTGGGTCGGCAGCTGGACCATCTTCTACTGGGCCTGGTGGATTTCATGGTCGCCATTCGTGGGCCTGTTCATCGCCCGCGTCTCGCGTGGCCGCACGATCCGTGAATTCATCCTGGGCACGATGCTGGCGCCGACGCTGGCGGCGTTCATCTGGTTCTCGATCTTTGGCGGCACCGCGCTGCACATGCAGATCTGGCAGCAGATCCCGATTGCCGACGCCGTGCGCGCCGATACGGCCACTGCGCTGTTCGCGATGTTCGACGCCATGCCATTCGGCATGCTGATGTCGGGCGTGGCCACGATCCTGGTGCTGGTGTTCTTTGTTACGTCGGGCGATTCGGCGGTGCTGGTGCTGGGCATGATGAGCAGCGGTGGCAATCCGAATCCGTCGACCCGCAGCAAGCTGCTGTGGGGTGGCCTGATCGCCGGTATTGCGATCAGCCTGTTGCTGGCAGGGGGTCTGAAGGCGCTGCAGACAGCGACCATCGTGTTTGCCGTGCCGTTCTCTCTGGTGATTATCCTGATGCTGATCTCGCTCTGGCGTGGGGTGCGCGAAGACTGGACAGCGCACGAGAAACAGGAACGCGAACTGCGCCGCCGCGTGCGCCAGATCGTCGAAAAGTAAGCGTTCATCTCGTACGACACGTACGGCCAGCCGCAGCTGCGGGCTGGCCGTTTTTTTTAGGCGCTGAGGCTCTGGCGCGCTGTCAAATTTCCTCCCGTTATCGACTCAGCGCGCTGACGCGCAATGTCACGTAGGCGCATGCGCCGCTGCCGCCCGGTCTGTGACCTGGCGAACAGAGCATCAATCGTGCGGCTCCCAAAGTAGATGTTTTATTCACTGAACGCCTCACGAAGGGAACCCAATGAAAGCACTTGTCTACAACGGACCATGCGATGTCCAGATCAAGAACGTGCCGGACGCCACGATCGAGAAGCCGACCGATGTGCTGGTGCGCATCACGACCACCAACATCTGCGGCTCTGACCTGCACATGTATGAAGGTCGCACCAGCATGGAAACGGGCCGCATTCTCGGTCACGAGAACATGGGTGAAGTCATCGCCGTCGGCAAGGCCGTCGACCGCGTCAAGGTCGGCGACATGGTCTGCCTGCCATTCAATATCGGTTGCGGCTTTTGCGAAAGCTGCGAGCGCGGCCTGACCGGTTTTTGCCTGACCTGCAATCCGGGCAGCGCGGGCGCGGCCTACGGCTTTGCCGGCATGGGTCCGTACAGCGGTGGCCAGGCTGAACTGCTGCGCGTGCCATATGGCGACTTCAATTGCCTGGTGCTGCCAAAGGATGCGCAGGAAAAGGAAAACGATTACGTGATGCTGTCGGATATTTTCCCGACCGGCTATCACGCGACCGAACTGGCGCAGATGAAGCCGGGCGACTCGGTAGCCATCTATGGCGCCGGTCCGGTGGGCCTGATGGCGGCGATGTCGGCGTTCCTCAAGGGTGCAAGCCGCGTGTTCGTGGTCGACCCGAACAAGGACCGCCTGGCGCTGGCCGAGAAGATGGGCGCGATCGGCATCAATGACATCGAAGGCGATGGCGCGGCGCAGATCAAGGAACTGACGGACGGCCAGGGCGCCGACTGCGGTTGCGAATGCGTGGGCTACCAGTGCTGCGACAAGCACGGCAAGGAAGTGCCAAACCTGACCATGAACAATCTGGTTGAAGCGGTCAAGCCAACCGGCGGTATCGGTGTAGTCGGCGTGTTCCTGCCGGAAGATCCGGGTGCGAAGGACGAGCTGGCCAAGGAAGGCAAGCTGGCGTTCGACTACGGCAAATTGTGGTTCAAGGGCCAGCGCATCGGCAATGGCCAGGCCAACGTCAAGGCGTACAACCGCAGCCTCGCCAAGCTGATCCACGCCGGCCGCGCCAAGCCGTCGCAGATCATCTCGCATGAGCTGTCGCTGGACGAAGCGCCGCACGCCTACAAGAAGTTCGATGAGCGTGCTGATGGCTGGACCAAGGTGATTCTCAAGCCGGGCCAGTAAGTTGCAACGTGAACCGGGGCGTCCCGGTTCACGTCATTGCTGAAAGGAGCAGGGGCATGACGACGACGTTCAAGGCCGGCGACAAGGTGGAGTGGGAGTCATCCCAGGGCACGGTCACCGGCAAGATCAAAAAGAAATTGACGGCGCCAACCGACATCAAGAGTCACCATGTCGCGGCGTCCAAAGAGCATCCTGAATACCTGGTGGTCAGTGACAAGACTGGGGCCGAGGCGGCGCACAAGGCGTCGGCGCTGAAGAAAGCGTAACGCCTGCGCTGTGCCAAGGATCAGCGCTGCGCCGGTGCAGCCTGCTGTTTCGTCGCGGTCTGGATGAGGCAGCTGCGTGTGCACTGCTGATACGCCTTGTCACAGGCGCCAGCGCGGTCGAGCCGGCGATGCGTGTCGCCTGCAGCCTGCAGGGCGCGTGCACCCTGGCCCGGAACTGCACCTTCGGCCGTTCGCGCCAGCGGATTACGGGCAGCGGTCTCAGGCGGTGGCACGAAGCGTTCCTTGCCGCCCGAGCTCGCCTCGGCGCGGCATTCGCGCTGCGTCGATTCGCACATCGATGTACAAAAATTCGTTTCAGCAGCCAGCGCCGAGCCGGTTGTCAGCATGCCGAGGCACGTTATCAACGAGGCTGCCGGCATAGCAAGGCGAGTCAATGCAAATCGAAATGTCATGGCTTGAAGTCGAATGTGGAAAATTGCCAGTCTACGGCATCGACATCATTCAAAACTCACGCATTCTCATCCGCGTCGCCAATACTTTAAGATTCGGTTCATCTTGCGGCGCAAGCATGGCAAGGTAAGTCATTCCATCTACTGATTCCATACCATGCGCATTCTGCTCGTCGAAGACGACCTCTCCCTTGGCGACACCATCCAGGCCTGGTTACGTCTTGATGGCCACGCCGTCGACTGGGTCCAGCGCGGCGACTCGGCGCAGACGGCCCTGATGACCCATCGCTACGACTGCGTGCTGCTCGACCGCGGCTTGCCTGGCCTGTCCGGCGACGCGTTGCTCGGGCAGCTGCGCGCCGCCGGCAATGGCGTGGCCGTCATCCTGATTACGGCCTTCAATGCCCTGGCCGATCGCGTAGAGGGCCTGGACCTGGGCGCTGACGATTACCTGGTCAAGCCGTTCGAACTCGAGGAAATGTCGGCCCGCATCCGCGCGGCCGTGCGCCGTGGCGCGAACCAGGTGAGCAATGACCTCGTGCATGGCGAGATCGCCCTGAACCTGGACACCAAGGCGGCCAGCCTGCGCGGCGTGCCCGTCGCGCTGACGGCGCGCGAGTACAACGTGCTGTACGCGCTGCTGCTGCGCAAGAACAGCATCGTCACCCGGGCCCAGATCGAAGAGACGCTGTATGGCTGGGGCGACGAAGTCGAGAGCAATGCCATCGAAGTCTACGTGCACAACCTGCGCAAGAAGTTCGGCAGCGACAGCATCGTTACTGTGCGCGGGCTGGGCTACCGGATGAAGACCGATGGTGAATGATGCCCCGGTGCAGCCGTGGTCACTGCGCCGGCGCCTCTTGATCGCCATCGTGGCCGCCAGCACCGTGCTGTGGCTGGCCAGCCTGGGCATCGTCACCGTCATCGCCTGGCAGGAAACCAATGACGTGTTCGACGATGCGCTCGAGGAATCGGGCCACATGATCATGGCCGCCACCACCGACTGGAACGAGCGCGGCCTGTTGCTGCGGCCCGGGCTCGAGAGCCGGCCCGGCCGCAAGGTCGACATGCAGTACCAGATCGTGGCCCACGGGCGCGTCATCCAGCGCACCGGCGGTGCGCCTGCCCAGCCGTTCGTGACGGATTTTGATGAGCAGGACGGCTTTGCCGACGTGCGCAACAACGGCGATCCGTGGCGCGTGTTCGTCGTGCGCGACGCGGCGCGCAGCGTCGAGGTCCAGGTCGGCCAGCAACAGAGCAAGCGCTTCGACATCCTGGAAGAGCTGGCCGAATCGCTGTGGCTGCCCGTGCTGGGCTTCCTGCTGCTGCTGGCGCTCGTGTGCTGGGTGCTGACCGGGCGCGTGCTGAAACCCTTGCGCCAGACGGCGGCAAGTATCGCGGCCAAGACACCGCACGACCTGACGCAGGTGCCCACCGCCGGCCAGGCGCGCGAAGTGCTGCCGATCGTGCAGGCGCTCAACGGCGTGCTGGGCCGCCTGGAAGCGGCGCTGCAGGCCGAGCGTCGCTTCACGGCCGACGCCGCGCACGAGCTGCGCACACCGCTGGCGGGCCTGCACATGCACGTGCAACTGCTGCAGCGCCAGCATCCCGAACTGGCCGCGCCGTTCCAGAAACTGCGCCACGATATCGCGCGCACGACCGGGCTGGTCGACAGTCTCCTCATGCTGGCACGCCTGGACCCGCTGGCGCGCGAACAGCTGGTGCGCCAGCCCGTGCCCTTGCCGGCGCTGCTCGAGCGCCTCATCGGCGCGCATGCACAAGAAGCCGCGGAGCGCGGCATCACCATCGCCGTGCACTGCGAGCTCGAACATGTAGAGGCCGACCCGCAGATGCTCGACATCGTGCTGCGCAACCTGCTCGACAATGCGCTGCGCTATTGCCCGGATGGCAGCCGCATCGCCATCGATGCGCGCCGGCACGGCGGTTTCGACCGCATCGCCGTGCGCGACAATGGCCCGGGAGTCGATGAAGCCAGCCGCGCGCGCCTGAGCGAGCGCTTCTTTCGCGTGTTGGGTCAGGGCCAGCCGGGCAGCGGGCTCGGGCTGTCGATCGTCAGGCGCATCGCCGATCTGCATGGCATCGCGCTGACTTTCGGCGCTGGCCTGGACGGGCGCGGTCTTGGTGTCACGCTCGACTTCGACGCGTCCTTAAGATCGGTTTAATGTCCCGCCGGTGTAATGCGTTTGTGCCTGCCAACGCTGTGCAGGCAACGACCCACCAACTACCGAGGACTGACCATGAAACGTATTTCGCACATCGCCTGCATCGCCCTGTTGATCACCGGTTCGGCCGCTGCTGTCGCCCAGACCACTGCAACCCAGACGGCAACCCCGGCTGCAACCGCCACCGTAGCGCCAACCACCGCCCCGGCCAGCAAGGCCGCGCCATCGGGCTATGCCGGCCCATCGGGCGCGCCGTTGATGACCGCCAAAGATTTGCTGGCCAATGGCAAGGACGACCAGTACGTGCGCCTCAAGGGCAAGCTCACCAGCCACAAGGGCGACGAGAACTACGAGTTCACCGACGCCAGCGGCAAGATCATGGTCGAGATCGACGCTGATCGATTTCCGGCCGGCGTGACGGTCGATCACAACACGCTGGTGGAACTCACCGGCGAGTTCGACAAGGAAATGTTTGGTGACTCTACCGTGGACGTCGAGCAGATCAAGGTCGTCGCGCAGTAAGAACTGACGTGTTCGGGCGATAATGGTGGCTTCGCCGCCATGATTGTCCGATTCGCCCATGCATTACGATTACGCCGACCTGACGTACAACTTCGACTCCGGCGCCCTGAAGCGTGGCCACGATTACGCCGATGACGGCCATGTCCTGGTCGCGCAGTGGCAGGCCGACCGGCTGATTGGCGAAGTCGCCGGCAGTGGCGGGGCGATCTACCATCAGACTATCCGCGTGTTCACGCGCCGCGAGCAGGTCAACTTCGACGGTCGCTGCACCTGTCCGGTGGGCTACAACTGCAAGCACGTGGTGGCGGTCCTGATCAAGGACATCGAGTGCCGCGAACGCGAAGCCCGGCAAGCGCCCGGCGCGGCCAACGCCGTCGCGCAGCACTGGCTCATGCAACTCTCGCAGCTGAGCCAGATCACGCAGCCGGCGCTGGCGGGCACGGGCGCCGTGACCATCCTGGCCTGGGTCCTGGTGCCGGATCTGCACGGCCACTCCCGGCTGCACCTGCGCAAGGGCCGCCAGGGCAAGCGCGGCGGCATCGGCGCCAGTTCCAGCGACGTCAACCATCACGGCCTGCTGCGCGATCCCCCAGCCTGGATCGCGACCGGCGACGTCGAGCTGCTGCGCCAGTTTGCCGGCCTGGCCGCTGCTTCGGGCGGCCTGGGCGTCGCGCGGCCGCAAGGCGCGCTGGGCGCACGCCTGCTGGCCCAGCTGGTTGCACAAGACCGGCTACTGCGCGCCCACACGCCAGAGGATCTGGCGCGTGGCCGGGTCGCGCCGCTGCTGGCCGGCCCGAAGCGCGCGGCCGTGATCGACTGGCATCCGCTCGACGGCGATCCCGATGCGCTTCAGCTGAGCTGGCAGTTTGCCGGCGGCGGTGCGCGCGAGCAGCAGATTCCCGACGAGGTACTGCCAACCGAACCGGTCTGCTACATCGATGGCGACCTGATCGGAGAGCTGACGCTGCCGGCTTTGCTGGCGCCCTTGCCGCTGGAGATGCTGCTTGGCGCGGTGGAGCAGGCACCGCTGCTGTGGCCCGAGCACCGCGCCAGCGTGGCGACGCGCATGGCCGAGCTTGGCCTGGATGGGGTGTTCCCGTTGCCACAGGTGCTGGAAACCAATGAGCGCAGCGACGTGGCGCCCGTGCCCCTGCTGGTGCTCGACAGCATGCTGGCCAGGCAGCGCGGCGACTACCGCTGGTACGACCATGCCACCTTGATGTTCGACTACGACGGCTGGATCGCGGAGCCCGACGACGGGCCGGTGCTGCGCCGCGTCGAGAACACCAGGGTCCAGCTCATCGTACGCGATGCCGCGCTCGAGGCGGCGGCGCGCGCGCTGCTGCTTGGGCTCGGGTTTGCCGAACCGCCGCCCGACTCGCCACTGCTGGATCTGCCTGGCGCCTTGCAGCTTGCGGACGAGGCGGCCTGGGTCGGCTTCGTGCGCGACGCGCTGCCGCGCCTGGAGGCGGCCGGCTGGCAGGTCGAGATCGAAGGCGATTATCGCTATCACCTGGCCGAGGTCGACGACTGGTACGCCGAACTCGATGAAGAAGGCGAGGGCGGGCAGGCCTGGTTCGCGCTCGAGCTGGGCATCGTCGTGAACGGCCAGCGGCACGCGCTGCTGCCCTTGCTGCTCAAGATGATCCGCGCTGCGCCGCAGGAGTTCGACCCGGTGGTCCTGGCCACACGCGCCGACGAGGGCGACCTGGTGATCGAACTCGACGACGAAACACGTGTGGCCGTGACCTGGGGCCGCATCAAGCCGATCCTGGTCACGCTGGGCGAGCTGTATTTCAGCGAACGCATGGGCAGCCGGGTGCGCCTGCCGGTGATGGATGCGGCGCGCCTGGCCGAACTCGAACGCGCCGCGCACCTGCGCTGGATGGGCGGCGAGCGCCTGCGCGCACTGGGCCGCAAGCTCAACGATTTCGACGGCATCCGGCCGGTCGCGCTGCCCGCCGGGCTGAAGGCCGACCTGCGGCCCTACCAGCGCAGCGGCCTGGACTGGCTGCAGTTCCTGCGCGAGTACGAATTCGGCGGCATCCTGGCCGACGACATGGGCCTGGGCAAGACGATCCAGGCACTGGCCCACATCCTGGTCGAGAAAGAAGCGGGGCGGCTCGACCGCCCGGCGCTGGTCGTGGCGCCCACGAGCCTGATGCCCAACTGGCAGGCCGAGGCGGCCCGCTTCACGCCCGGCCTGCGCGTGCTGCTGTTGCACGGCAAGGAGCGCACGGCGCTGTTCAATGGCATCGGCGACGTCGACGTCGTCCTGACCACCTACGCGCTGCTCGGACGCGACGAAGTGGCGCTGCGTGATCATCGCTATCACCTGTTGATCCTCGATGAAGCGCAGTACATCAAGAACAGCCGCAGCAAGGCGGCGCAAACGGCGCGCCTGCTCGACGCGCGCCATCGCCTGTGCCTGACCGGCACGCCGGTGCAGAACCATCTGGGCGAACTGTGGTCGCAGTTCCATTTCCTGATGCCGGGCTTGCTGGGCGACGAGCGGGGCTTCAACACCGTGTTTCGCAAACCGATCGAGCAGGGCGCCGACATGGGCCGCAAGGACCTGCTGGTGCGGCGCCTGAAACCGTTCATGCTGCGCCGGACCAAGGACAAGGTGGCGACCGAATTGCCGCCCAAGACCGAGATCATCCTGCCGGTCGAGCTCGGTGGCGTGCAGCGCGACCTGTACGAAACGGTGCGCGTGGCGATGGACCGCAAGGTGCGCGACGAGATCGACCGCAAGGGCCTGGCGCGCAGCCATATCGTCATTCTCGAGGCGCTGCTCAAGCTGCGCCAGGTATGCTGCGATCCGCGCCTGCTCAAGACGGGCGCGGCGGGTGGCTCGGCCAAGCTCGAGGCGCTGATGGAATTGCTTGATACGCTCATCAGCGAAGGGCGCAAGGTGCTGGTGTTTTCACAGTTCACGAGCATGCTGGCGCTGATTGCCGATGAACTCAACGCGCGCAGCATCGCCTACGTCGAACTCACCGGCAGCACGGTCGACCGCGCCGCGCCGGTCGCTGCGTTCCAGGCGGGGCAGGTGGGCGTGTTCCTGATCAGCCTGAAGGCCGGCGGCGTGGGCCTCAATCTCACGGCGGCCGATACCGTCATCCACTACGATCCCTGGTGGAATCCGGCCAGCGAAAACCAGGCCACCGACCGCGCCTGGCGCATTGGCCAGACGCAGCCGGTGTTCGTCTACAAGCTGATCGCGCGCGGCACGCTGGAAGAAAAAATTCAGGACATGCAGCGCCGCAAAGGCGATCTGGCCAATGCCCTGCTCGCGGGCGATACCGAACTGGCGCCCGCCATCGGGGCTGACGACCTGCGCGAGATCTTCTCACCGGTCGAGCACGCACGGCCATAACGCAACAGGCCCGCCAAAGTGGCGGGCCTGTCAGGCTGTAACTACCTTGCGGTCTTCAGATCTCAGGCTTTTTCGAGATGCGAAGCGAGTTGGCCGCGCAGTTCGTGACCGCTCGAGTGCGTGTAATCCTTGTTGAGCTCATGCGTGATCAGCGCCTTGACCTGCGGATCGATTGCGGTGCGCAGCAAGCCCAGGAACTCGGGCGATGCGGACACGATCAGATGCTGGTACTGGCCCTTCTGGTGGCCTTGCAACAGGTACGCGGCGACGTCCTTGGCAAACTTTTGCGCTTCGTGCTCGGCTGGCGTGACGGCTGGCTGGTAGTCGCTGCCCGGCGCGCCCGCCTGTGCTGCGTGCTCGAAGCCGCCGCCCTGGCCGCCGCCGATATTGTGGCCGCTATTGCCGGCCGAGCGTGGGCTCAGGCGGTCGGTCACGATGTCGCTGACGCGCCCCTGCGCGGCGGGATTGACCATGTCTTCCACTTCTTGCAGCGACTTGGCAGATTTGGCATCGGCAAAAATACGTGCACGACCGGCATTGGCCGCGATAATCCAGGTTGTAGGCATAGAGTCCCCTGATTGAATGGTGGGTGGGCGCATCTAGCGCTGCGGAGCCTGGGCCCCGGCTGGCGCGATGCGCACGAAGGCCATCGCCGGCAATGGCGGACACGAACGATGCACAGCATCGGCCCGCGTTCCCTGCCTGGCGACAAGTGATGATTTAGTATAGCCCTGTCAAAAAATCCACGTCGCACCGCGTTTCTGCCGTGCGCGCCTGACGAGGTAGCGAGATACCAAATGGATCAATTTTCTGGTGGACGTGCAGTAGCGTACTGAACGGGAACGCTGCGGGGTGCAAGATGGACCCATCGACACTGCAAACACGGAAGGAACACTATCATGGGTAAATTTTTCATTGGCTGGCTCCTGGGCATCCCGGTCGTTGTACTGGTCATCCTGTACCTGATCTTCTAATCGACGATCGCGGTAGCAGCAATAAAAACGCCACCTTGCGAGGTGGCGTTTTTATTTGCACGCTTCACGGCGCTTGGCGCCGTGAAGCGTTTTATCCAACGATTACCAGCCGATATCCTTCAGCAGTGGCAGCGTCAGATCCTGCGGTGGCGACACCGACAGGGTCAGGTCCGAATTGATGCTTGGCTCCATCAGCAGGTTTGGCGATGCCGTCACGTCCCAGTGCGAGACCGACGAGCCCGGCGCCAGCGTGGCTGGGGTGTACAGCAGCGGACGACCGAGCGAATCGGCGCCGGCCTTGCGGGTCGGATCCGTGGCCAGCGACGCGAGCACGACGCCAGGCTGCGAACGCGTACCGTATGGCTTGGCAGCAGCGACTGCAGCTTTCAGTGCATCGCCAGCAGCTTGCGTGATACCGGCCGACGGGATGGTGACGGTTGGATCGGTGCCGCCCGGTGCGATGTCGCCGGCAACGTTGTTGGCCAGCAGAACGCCGACCGCACCAGCATTTTGCGCATTCTTCACCTTGACGGCAAAGCCGCACGAGCCGCGGCTGATGATCGGCACCTTGCCGCGGACTGCTGCGGCATTGGCGGCATTGAACGGGTCGCAGCCAGGACCGATTTCACCATCCTGTGGCGTGATCGTAGCCAAGGCACCGAGCGAGGCAACGGCAGGCAGGGTCGGACCGAAGGTCGACGCCGTATAGCTGATGGCTGGCAGCACGCCAGTTGGCGTCGCCGCTTTCAGGATCGGCTGTGAGCGCAGGATGCTGGCGCCGGCGACCGAGTTGGCGCCGGTCCAGGCCAGGCCCAGCGGGTTGATGGCCGAGACGCGGCGTTCGGCCGACGTCATGTTCAGCCAGTTCTTGCGAGCCGTGTTGTCATACATGAACTCTTCCCAGACGCTTGGCAGGCCGCCATTGGCGACATACGCCGAGCCATCCGCACTGATGCGGTAGCCAGTCGAGGTCTGCACGCTGACGACCGAGAAGCCCAGGCCGTGGCCCAGTTCGTGCAGCAGGGTTGCTGCGAAGTTCACATTGCTGCCGGCATTGCCGTCCAGGCCCAGGTAGAAGCTGCTGCCTGCGAGGCAGTTAGGCTGGCCGAGGTTCACGTTGAACTGGGTCTTGATGTCGACGTTGCCGTAGCCCGTGCCGTCATCAGGGATGCCGGCGGTCAGGTTGACACCGGCCAGCTTGTTGGCCAGTGCTGCTGGATACCAGGTATTTGGCTTGCCACCTGGGAAGTTATTCCAGATGTTCCAGGCGCCAGCGCTGCCCAGCGTGGCCGAGGTGGCGGTGCAGGTCAGCGCTTCCCAGCCAGCCGACACGGTGATCGTTACATTGCTCTGGAGGTTGCGTTCCCAGATATCGGCAACGTGGCGGTACACGTTCATGCGTTGCTGGCCGAGCGTCGTGCCTGTATTACCGCCAACCGGCGCCACCGGGGTCGGATCGTTGAAGCCGAAGCCAGCTGGATCGCGGCTCTGGATGGTGATGGTTGCAGCTTGTGCAGCGATGCAGGTCAGGATGCTGGCGGTGGCCAGCACGGTGCGTGCAGCGGTAAGCGAGAAGGATGGGGTGCGCATGATTACTCCGTGACAGGCGTAATGGTGTGAACGTGGCCGGTCGAATCGGCATTCTGGGTGTCGCCGTGCGTGACGGTGATGCTGCCGTCGGCATTACGAACTGCTACCGACGTGGTCATGAATTCGTCGGTCAGGCGGGCGCCGCGCGCGCCACTGCTGTGGGATTTTTGCAGCGTTGCCTTCGGTGCGATGCGTGCGTTGGCCTTGACGGACTGCGCTTTCAGCGCGACTGCTTCGGCAGGGGTGGCGCCGCGCAGCTTGCCGGTTTCGGCGTCGCGCACGACGGTCAGCGACTCATTCGAGACAACAGCTTCCTGGGCAATGGCGGACTGGCCGGAGAAACCCATCAGGGCAAGGGCAATGCCGGCGGCGCGCAGTGCGCGCAGGCCGGTTTGTTGTTTCTGGAACATGACAATCTCCTGGAAAAACATATTCGATGCAAAATGTGCGAAGCGCAGCGCGCTTCGGCAGACAACATGGCGTGGAGCGCTCAGGCGCGTTTGCGGCGACGTGCGGCAACCAGGCCCATGGCGCCGGCGGCCAGGATCAGGATGCTGGCCGGTTCCGGCACTTCGGCGGCGTCAGGTGCCGAGATCGACAGCGTATCGAGACCGACATAGTTCGACGTGGCTTGCGCACCGGTGTGCTGGAATGCGAAACGGGTCATGCCTGCTGCGGCAGCGATATTCGCGGTGTATTGCTTCCAGCCGCCGGTCGAGACGGTGAAGGCCGGCATCAGGCTGACCAGGACGCCATCGGCGCCGGTGTAGCCGAACGAGAAGCTGTCGCTGAAGCCGGCTTCGTCGACGGCATTCAGCCAGAACGAGACGGTTGCGCCCAGCGCGGTCGAGAATTCGGGGGTGTACAGCCAGTTGTTGATGATGCCATTTTCACCGGCAACGTTGTAATTCGACGCGGCGTAGCTGTTAGCGTCGCCGCTCTGCGACGTGAAGCCGGTGTTGCCTTGGAACCAGCCCGGCGTCGCGCCGCCAGGGGTGCTAGTATTTTCCAGAATCCAGCCCTTGCTCTGGAGGCTGCTTACATCATCAAAACCTTCTTCAATCACGACCCCGGCAAACGCCGAGGACATCATTCCGGAAACCAGCAATGCAACAAGTGCTTTCTTCATTCTGATGCGCTCCAAGTATGTTCGATGAACGGCGCTGCATTCGTGTCACAGCCCCTGTATCGGATGTCGTAACGATCATTCGACGACTATCGAGGCCAATGCATATTACGTGCCAGCAAAACAAGACGTTGATTTCTATGAGGAATATTTTTCAAGATGAAAATTTCGTAATTAATTGTAAGATTTTCCGACAAATTTCATACGCTTGTCACATGAATAACGACACTTTATTTTTCATTTGATGAATACGCGCTATTTTGTTGCTATAGGGTAGGTTTTCTTGCTGTTTTTGCAGCGAAGATGTTTTTCAGTATCTTGACCGTCAAGACGTTGATTAGAGGACGATCTCACCCCGTTCGACACCGTTGCATGCCATAGCGACAAGATAATTTTTAGATAGCTATAATCAATCGGTCGGCGTCTTCGTCCCAATGAAAGAGCTTCATGCGCTTCAGATCCATTCAATTGTCCCTGCGGTTCATCGTTCCCCTTGCCCTCGTGCTGGCGCTATTCGGGTACTTTGCCATTCCGTGGATGGAAAATCTCACCCAGCGCTGGTTCGTGCGTGACTTGGACACGCGCTCGCGTCTGGTGTCGAGCACGCTGCAACAGCCTTTGCTGACCTATCTCGAAGATGGTTCCGGCGAACGCATCAACGACGCGTTCGAGCGCGCGATCCAGGATGAGCGCCTGTACGCGCTGGCCCTGTGCTCGACCGACGGCATGCTGCTGTACAAGACCTCGACCTATCCGGCCACGCTCGGTTGCCGCGAGGGGCAGGTCAGTAACGAAGAAGATGGCGCGACGTCCAATCCGGTCGTGCGCCTGGCAGAAGGACCGGTTCACGTTTCCACGCGCGAACTGCTGCAGGACGGCGTGTCTGCCGGCCGCCTGGTGCTGGTACAGGACATGAGCTTCATCGAGCGCCGCAGCGCCGACACCAAGAAATACATCCTCGGCCTGTTCGTACTGATGGCTGGCGCGATTTCCATGATCACCGTGATCATCGCCCACCTGAGCTGGCATGGCTGGGTGGCCGGCATGCGTGAAATGCTGCGCGGCGAGCTGTTGCCGCGCTCGCCACGTCCCGGTGCGACCGAGCCCGTGCCCGCCGAAGGCGACATGGCGCCGCTGGCCAGCGAGTTCCGCGCCATGCTCAATGATTACCAGCGCGAGCTGGCTGCCAGCCCGGTCGAGTCAACGACCTGGAGTCCCGAAACGCTCAAGCTGCTGCTGAACCAGGACCTGGCTGGCGACCAGATCCTCGTGGTATCGAACCGCGAGCCCTATATCCACGTGGCCACACCCAATGGTGTGAAAGTGCAGCGTCCGGCCAGCGGCCTGGTCACGGCGGTGGAAGCCGTGATGCGCGCCTGCTCCGGCACCTGGATCGCGCACGGCGCCGGTTCGGCCGACCGCGAGACGGTCGACGCCAACGACCACGTGCCGGTCCCGCCCGACAACCCGAGCTACACGCTGCGCCGCGTCTGGCTGTCGAAAGAAGAAGAGCAGGGCTATTACTATGGCTTTGCCAACGAAGGTCTGTGGCCGCTGTGCCATATCGCCCACGTGCGCCCCGTGTTCCGCTCGACCGACTGGGCCGAGTATGTGCGCGTGAATCAGCGCTTTGCCGACGCCGTGATCGCCGAAGCGCGCTCCGACAACCCGGTCGTGCTGGTGCAGGATTATCACTTCGCCCTGCTGCCACGCATGGTGCGCGCGGTGCTGCCAAAGGCAACCATCATCACGTTCTGGCACATCCCATGGCCAAATCCGGAGTCGTTCGGCATCTGCCCATGGCGCGAAGAAATCCTTGACGGCATGCTGGGCAGCACGATCCTGGGCTTCCACACGCCGTTCCACCGCAAGAATTTCCTCGACACGGTCGACCGCTACCTGGAAACCCGCATCGAAGACGAAGCCTCGACCGTCAGCTACGGCAACCAGCTCACGCAAGTAAAGCCGTATCCGATTTCCATTGCCTGGCCTGACGAAATTCCGGGCGAACCCGATATCGCTGCCTGCCGCGCCGAGATCCGCCAGGCGCTGTCGCTGCCGGCCGACCAGTTGCTGGGCATCGGCGTCGACCGCCTCGACTACACGAAGGGCATCGTCGAGCGCTTTGAAGCCGTCGAGCGCATGTTCGAGCTGTATCCGGAAATGATCGGCAAATTCACGTTCGTGCAGATCGCCGCGCCCACCCGCTCGTCGCTGGACGAATACCAGAACCTGGAAACGCGCGTGCGCGGCCTGGCCCAGCGGATCAATGACCGCTACGCCAGCGGCACCTACCTGCCGATCGTGCTGAAGACCGAGCACCACGAACAGCGCCAGTTGCGCACGTACTTCCGCGCGTCGGACGTTTGCAGCGTGACCAGTCTGCACGACGGCATGAACCTGGTAGCCAAGGAATTCATCGCCGCCCGCGACGATGAAGGCGGCGCGCTGATCCTGAGCCAGTTCACCGGCGCGGCGCGCGAGTTGCATGAAGCGCTGATCGTCAATCCGTACCACATCGAAGAAGGCGCCGAAGCGCTGTACCAGGCGCTGCGCATGCCGCGCGACGAGCAGCGCGAACGGATGCGCAGCATGCGCCGCCGCGTGCGCGACTTCAACGTGTACCGCTGGGCTGGTCGCATGCTGCAGGATGCAGCGCGTCTGCGCCAGCGCGAGCGCGTCAAGTCGCGCATCGTCTCGCTCAGCCAGGACCGCGTGCGCAGGGGGGAAGCATGATCGCTGCCAATGACAACCTGCAGGCCGCACTCGATTTGCTGGCCGCGCCCGATTGCGCGCTGTTTCTCGACTTCGACGGCACGCTGGTGGATATTGCGCCACTGCCCGACCAGGTGATCGTCACCGACATGCTGCGCAGCGCGCTGCCGCTGCTACAGGCGCGCCTGAACGGCCGGCTGGCCCTCGTGTCCGGCCGCCCCATCAACGAGCTCGACAAACTGCTGGCGCCGCTGACGTTCCCTGCGGCCGGCGTGCATGGGATGGAGCGGCGTGGCGTCGACGGCGTCGTGCGCCGCCTGACACCGCCCGACTTCGCCCTGGTGCGCCAGGCTGCGCAGGGGCTGGCGGCGCGTCATCCCGACCTGTGGGTCGAAGAAAAACATGGCGCGCTGGCGCTGCATTTCCGCCAGGCGCCCGAGCTGCAGGCGCTGTGCACCGACGCGATGCGCGTGGCGGTGGACGCCAGCCCGGGCCTCTTGCTGATGGAAGGCAAGATGATCGTCGAGGTCAAGTCGAATGCCGTCAGCAAGGGCACGGCGATCCGCGACTTCCTGGCCGACGCGCCGTTTGCCGGTTACCGGCCCCTGTTCATCGGCGACGACACGACCGACGAAGCAGGTTTTGCACAAGTACAAAGTATTGGCGGGATCGGCCTGAAGGTCGGCCCGGGCCCCACCGTGGCCCAGTGCCGCATCGCGTCGGCGGAACAATTGCGCATCGTACTGTCGCAAGCGGCCGCCGCGCCAACCATTGGAAAGGACATACCCCATGAATGATGATTCCCACGAGTCGACAATGAGTACAGCACTACCGAACGTCCTCGAAGCACGGGGCACCATCGACCCCACCGGTTCGCTCGATTGCGGCGTGATCGGCAATTGCGCCTTCAGCGCCCTGGTCGACCGCATGGGCCGGATGGTCTGGTGCTGCTTGCCGCGCTTTGACGGCGACCCGGTCTTCAATGCCTTGCTCGATCCGAGCGAGAAGGGCAGCCTGTGGAGCGTCGAGCTGGAAGACTTCGCCCGCAGCGAGCAGGTGTATGAACCGAACACGGCCGTGCTGCGTACGCGCCTGTTCGACAGCGGCGGCAACGGCATCGAGATCACCGACTTCGCGCCGCGCTTCCTGAGCCGCGACCGCATGTTCCGCCCCCTGACACTGGTGCGCCGCGTGCGCCCACTGGGCAGCGGGGTGCGCGTGCGCGTGATCATGCGGCCGCGCTTCGAGTACGGCGCCAAGGCGCCCGAGATCACGCAGGGCAGCCACCACATCCGCTACGTCGGCCCCGACCAGACGCTGCGCCTGAACACGGACGCGTCGCTCAATTACGTACTGTCCGAGTCGTTCTTCCTGCTCGACCGGCCGCTGAACTTCATGCTCGGACCGGACGAAACGCTGGCCGACGGCATCAAGGACACCGCGCACCGCTTCGAGCTCGAGACGATTTCGTACTGGCGCACCTGGTCGCGCCGCCTGGCGCTGCCGCTCGAGTGGCAGGATGTCGTCATCCGCGCCGCGATCACGCTGAAGCTCTCGCTGTACGAAGACACCGGCGCGATCATCGCCGCGATGACGACCAGCATCCCGGAAGCCCCGGGAAGCGAGCGCAACTGGGATTACCGCTACTGCTGGCTGCGCGACGCGTTCTTCGTGATCCGGGCGCTGAACAGCCTGTCGGAAGTCGGCACGATGGAAGACTATCTGCGCTGGCTGAGCAATGTCGTGGCGCGTGCCAAGGGCGGGCATATCCAGCCGCTGTACGGCATCGGGCTGGAAGAAGAGCTGCCCGAATCGATCATCGAGCACCTGCCCGGCTACCGCAACAACGGGCCGGTGCGCGTGGGTAACCAGGCGCAGGAGCACTTCCAGCACGACGTGTACGGCAATATCGTGCTCGGCGCGGCGCAGTCCTTCTTCGATCACCGCTTGTTCCGCCGTGCCGGGCATGCCGAGTTCGTGCAACTCGAAGCGGTGGGTGAACAGGCATTCCGCCTGTACGACGAACCGGACGCCGGCATGTGGGAGCTGCGCACGCGCGCCCGCGTACACACCTCGTCGGTGCTGATGAACTGGGCAGCGTGCGACCGCCTGGCCAAGATCGCCGAAGAACTGGACTTGCCCGAGCGCGCCGCGTTCTGGGGCGAGCGCGCGGAAATCATCCGCAACCGCCTGTTGACCGAAGCGTGGAGCGAAGAGCGCCAGGCGTTTGCCGAAAGCCTGGGCGGGCGCGACCTCGACGCCAGCGTGCTCCTGATGGCCGAGATCAACTTCATCGATCCGATGGATCCGCGCTTCGTCGCCACCGTCGATGCGCTGGAAAAATCACTGTGCGACGGCCCGTACATGCGCCGTTATGAAGCGCCGGACGACTTTGGCAAGCCCGAAACAGCCTTCAATATCTGCACGTTCTGGCGCATCGATGCGCTGGCGCGGATCGGCCGCGAGGACGAGGCGCGCGCTGTGTTCGAGGCGATGCTGGCGGCGCGCAATCATCTGGGCCTGCTGTCGGAAGACACGCATCCGGACACCGGCGAAATGTGGGGCAATTTCCCGCAGACGTATTCGATGGTTGGCCTGATCAATTGCGCGATGCGCCTGTCCAAGCCGTGGAACAGCGTCGTCTAACTGCATAGGCGTCATGGCCGGGTCATAATCGGCCTTCACACTTCGTCGCATCACCTTGCGATGGAGTGTGCATGAAGCAGAAATCTTCGCCTGACCGGATGGCAGCCTTGGCACAGGCCGGAAAGCGCCTCTCGTGAAAGAGGGCGAACTCCAGCGCAGCATGGCCGGCAAGACCATCGTCCTGCTCAGCGTCCCGGCTGGCGCCGGCCACACCCGCGTTGCCGAGGCCATCCGCGCCTGCGCCACAGCCGACCACCCCGACGCCACCGTCATCCACCTGGATGCGATGGCGTTTGCCACGCCGCTGCTGCGCAAGGTTTACACGGATTTCTATCTGCGCCTGATCACCCGCGCGCCGGGCTTGTGGCGCTACATCTACCGCTGGACCGATGCGGCTAAACCGGATGGCATGATCAGCCGGCTGCGGCGCCGCATCGAACGGCATGCGTGCCGCGCCCTGACCAATGAGATCGCGGCGCTGCAACCCGACGCGATCATCTGCACCCATTTCCAGCCGGCCGAAGTACTGTCGCAGCAGATCGCCGCCGGAAAAATCACATGCCCGCTCTGGGTACAAGTCACCGACTTCGACCTGCACCGCATGTGGCTGCAGCCGCACGTCACCGGCTATTTTGCCGCCAACGACGAGGTGGCGTTTCGCATGCACGAGCAGGGCGTCGCCGCGCATGCCATCTACGTCGCCGGCATTCCCACGATGCCGGCGTTTTCAACCACCCACGACCGCGCCGACTGTGCCAGAACACTGGGCCTGAATCCGGCGCTGCCGACCTTCCTGCTGATGGGCGGGGGCGCCGGTCTGGGCGGCTTGCACCGCGTGGCGCAGCAGTTGCTGGCGATTCCGGGCAATTTTCAATTGATCGCGCTGGCCGGCAAGAATGCCGCCGAACTGGCCGCGCTGGAGCGGCTGGCCGTGCGCTTTCCGGGCCGGCTGGCGCCGCAGGGCTACACGGACCGCGTCGAGCGCCTGATGGCGTGCGCCGACCTGGTGATCACCAAGCCGGGCGGCGCGACCACGGCCGAATGCCTGGCGATGGGCGTGCCGATGATCGTCAATGCACCGATCCCTGGCCAGGAAGAACACAACGCCAATTATCTGCTCGAGCATGGCGCCGCGCTCAAGGCGGTCGACCTGGCCACGCTCGACTACCGCATCCGCTACCTGATGGCGCACCCGGAAAAGCTGGCCCGGATGGCAGCCTGTGCACGCGCCCTTGGCCGCCCGCAGGCTGCGCGCCACGTTGTCGAGACTGTCCTGGTGCAAGCCGCCCGCCAACGGGATGCCGCCCATGTTTGAATTAGCCGATGGCGCCAGGCTCGTGGCGACCGTGTGCGCCGTGCTGGCGCTGGCGTATCTGTTCGCGCGCGTGGAAGTGGAAATTGAAGGCGAGGCCGGCTGGGCGGCGAATCTGCCGACCTGGCGCATCGAGGAGCATCTGCTGCTCGATATCTTCTGGGGCGGCCGCGCACTGACCGGCTACCACCTGTGGATGTTCTCGTTCATCGGGCTGGTGTTTCACTTTCCGCTGTTCTTCATGGGCCAGTGGTCATGGCAGCTCGAGGCGACGATCATGGCGTCGATCATGCTGTTCTGGATCGTCGAGGATTACCTGTGGTTCGTCATCAATCCGGCCTTCGGCTGGCGCCGCTTCAAGCAGGTACATGTCGCGTGGCACAAGCGCTGGGTGCTGGGCGCACCGGTCGATTACTGGCTGTTCGGCGCCGCCAGCGCGGTGCTATTCTGGTACGGCGCCTGAACCAGATCCAGTGCATGGCGCACGCGATCGCATAATTCGCCCGACGTGCGCGAAATCACCTCCGGGGGAATCGCGAACTTGTTGGTCAGGCGATCGTAGTCCTCGAACCCGTACGACACCATGAACGGGTGCATGCCGGTATGGGCCGCCGCCGTGAAATCCTTGTGCTCGTCGCCGCAGATATAGCCGCGCGCCGGATTGACGCCGAAGCGCTCGCGCACGGCGCGAAACGACGCCGTCTTCTTGTCCTTGAGTGGAATATGCTCCAGAAAATCCAATGCGCCGATATCGATATCGTGGCGCAGGAACAGCTGGCGTAGCGTTTCCAGGGGCTCGATCGTGATGTTGCGCGTGACGATGCCCACCGTGATGCCGGGCGCGGCGATCAGCTCGCGGATCAGGTCGGGGATGCCGTCATACAGCCGGGCTTCTTGCCGGTAGATGTCGGTCAGCGTGTCGACCAGTTTGGCGCGGCTGTTCTTGCGCAGGTTTTTCTTGATAATCGACGGGAATTGTTTCAGGCCGCCCACGTACTTGAGCAGGTGGTGCCGTTTCTGGAATGCCGTTTCGGCGCCGAGTACGCAGCCATGCTGGCCAAAGGCCATGGCGATCGCGGAAAATGCATCGATGGTGGTGCCATCCGCGTCGAGAATGAGAAGCCGTTTATCGCTGTTGTACATGTGTAGCGCTCCCGATGCCGTTGACCGGACCGGCCTGTCAACCTGCCGGTGCCCACTGTGCACCATCATCGGATGCTGGCATGACAGGGGTATGACAACGCACGTGCTGACGTGCTCACGTGGCTGCGAGGTAACGGTCCAGCTCTGCATGGTCCAGCAGGCTGTCGCCCAGACGTGTCGTGGCGATCAGGCCGCGTGCCTGGGCCAGGTCGTACCGCAGACAGGCGCGCAGCGTGTCGAATGCGCGGTCGTTGAAATCGGGCCGTGCTTCGTCGATGGCAATGTCGGTGCTGCTGAAGACGACGGGAACGGGTGGCGTGTCGACCGATTTCTCGAACACGGCGTCGACGAAACGGCGGCGCGCATCGGCATCGTCAAGCCGGTTGACGCAGATGACGGACAGATCGGATGGCAGATGGCGTTCCAGCAGCGTGCGCAGCGGGGTGTAGTAAAAGCTGTTGGAGAGGATGGAAAAAAATGGAAACTGTTTGCGCGACAGGTAGAACGCGAGTTCGTACTCGATGCGCTGCAAGAAGGTATGCGTACGAAGATGTTCCAGTTCACGCCGCGCATAGCTTTCCACGATCAAATGCGAGCGTCTCGGAAAATAGGCCTGGCAGATACGGATCACGGTCACCGAAAACGTGCTGGTATCGCGCGGCGCGCGGCCTGTCCCGTTGTGTTCGGATTGATACGATGAAAAATAGTCCCGTGCCTGGTCCCCGCCCAGGGCGTCGAGCTTGAACATCTTGTAGAAGCTCCACATCCGTTCAAACCCGTTGCGCAGGCACAGGACCAGCCGCGTGTCGTGTTGGGGCAAGCGCTGCACGGTCGCCGGATCGAAGGCATAACCGGCGCTGGCGTCGAGCAGCGGCAAACTGCCCTGGCGCGAGCGCGCCGCGTGTGGCTCGTCGTTCGCATACAGGTAGGGCTCTTTTTCGCCGGGTACGCGGTCTTCGGCCAGGCCGTTGACGACCATCCATTCCGACAGCGCCGTGGTGCCGCATTTTGCGACGCCGACAATGAATACGTGCTTGATCGTCATCGTTCATCTCCCGGAAAACGGTTACGTCACCAGACGATAGTCTCACACACGCACTGCTGGGCGGCGTGTGGCGAACACCGACTCGGTACACTGACATCCTCCCGACCTTATCGAGGCAAGCATGCGTTCCATGGATTTCAGTTCGTGGCAAGGTGCGATGACGACCATCATCGGACTTGCCGTCATCACCTTGCTGGGTGTGGGCATTCGCCTCATCATCATGCAGACGATCCAGCAGCGGCGCGAGCGCATGAACCGCCAGATCAACGAGCGGCTCAAGACGCTGATCGCGGCCTACCGCACGCTGGGCGGCTCGTTCACCGGCCAGCTGACGGTCGACCCGACCCATTTGCGCGACCTGCACGAGCGCGCCCGGGCCGGGGAGGGGGCACCGGCAACGGCCGAGGAAACCTTCAGCTCCGAGCGGTCGCGCCGCATGCGCGACGCCGTCGAGGCGTCACTGGCGGACATCCTGTTGCTGGGCACCGAAGAACATTGCCGGCTGGCGGGGCAGGCCGCGGCCGACATGGCGGCCGGCCGGCCAATCCACACGGCGGACCTGGTAATCAGCCTGCGCGGCTTCATCCGCAGCGCGCTGGACCTGGGGCCAATGCCGGCCGATGTGCTGATTCCGCTGCAGGGGCCGACGCGCACCCAGGGCGGCGCGGCGCGTGGCAAGGGCGAGGCGGGCGGTAACCGGGGCGGTGGCAATGGTGGCGGCAATGCCGATGGCGGTGGCGGCGGTGGCATGGCCATGGGCCTTGGGCCGGGTCTGGGCCGCAGGGATGCCGATCAGGCCGGCTGATGCGCCGCTGATCCGGCAAGCGCTGCGACCGCCTTGGCGGCATACATCGCCTTGTCGGCATGCGCGATGAGTGCTTCACGATTGCCGCCGTGCTCGGGATAATGCGCGACGCCGACGCTGACGGAAATCTGCAGCCGGTGCCCGTCGCCCAGATCGACCGGCGTCGCCAGCGCCAGGTGGATCTTGTCCAGCACCAGTGCCGCATCGGCCGTCAGCACGATGTCTTCCAGCAAGACGACAAATTCATCGCCGCCCAGGCGCGCCAGCGTATCGCTGTTGCGCAGGCAGGCAGAGACACGGCGCGCGACCTCCTGCAGCAAGCGGTCGCCACAGGCGTGACCAAAGCTGTCGTTGACCTGCTTGAAGCGGTTCAGATCGATGAACAGCAGCGACAGGCGCTCCTGCTGGCGGCGGGCATGCGCGAGCGCGGTGTCGAGGCGGTCGTGGAACAGGCGCCGGTTGGGCAGGCGGGTCAGCTCGTCATGCAGGGCCATGAACCGTAGTTGCGCATGCAGTTGCTTGCGTCCGATGGCGGCTGCGAGCTGATCGGCGACGAACACCAGCAAATCGCGGTCCTGCGTCCGGTATGGCGCATCATCCGGGCCATTGCGCAGCACGATGACGCCGACGACGCCGTCGGTCGTGGTCATCGGCACGGCCAGGGCGCCGCCTGCGAGGGTTGCTGCCGCCGCCCGCAGTGGCGCCGGCAGACCGTCCTGGGCATCGGGCGCAAGCAGCAGTGGCGCAGCACACTGCGCCACTGTCTCGCACAGCAGCGGCATCAGCGCTGCGTCGCACGGGGCGCCGTTGTCCGCGAGGTAGGCAAACTCGATGCCCAGGCCGGCCGTATCGCACAGGGCGACCGCAAAGCAGCAGGCCGGCAGGAACTCGTGGACGATGGCGTGGCTGCGCTCGAACAGGTCTGCCAGGTCATCGCTTGCATGGGCCGCTTCTGAAATCGCGTACAGCACCGACTGCATTGCCTGCGCCTTCTTGAGCGCGGTCACATCGCGCGCAACGGCCACGCGCAGCTGGTCGGCCTCGGACCAGCGCGCCGACCACATGATATGGACGATGCTGCCGTCCTTGCGCACATACCGGTTTTCAAAGTTGGTGTGGATATGGCCATTCATGATGTCCTGCGCCGCAGCGAGCGTGCGCTCGCGGTCGGCGGGGGCGACCAGATCGACCACGCGCATGCCGATCATCTCCTGCGGTGTATAGCCGAAGATGTTGACACCGGCCGCACTGACGTACACGAACCGCCCGCCGGCGTCGACCATGCAGACGGCGTCGAGCAGCAGGTCCGTGAAGTTGGCAATCGGGGCGCCCACAGTGTATTCCATGGACATATTCTAAATGACATTTGATGTGGAAATCTGGCGTGTCAATACGGCTGCGGCGTCATGTGTATGGGATGCCCGTTCAGGCAATCACGAAAGACATCCGTAGGAGTAGTCCGGTTTCGAAAAAGCTTGCTGATCTGATAGCAATTCAGGCAGCTGACTAGCGCAAAATAAAGTTCGCTCAGGATGTTTATCCACTACAGCATCGACAGGGTCGTCAGGCGCAGCCAGCCTGCGCATCATCGGGGCAGCGCCGTTCTGCTGCGCAGTCAAGAAGGAGTCAGGCATGTCCAAAACAAGCAAGGCCACGAACAATCTGCATCACGTGCAGAACCAGTGGGGCGGGACGTCGACGCAGTGGCATGAAGGCGGCATGTGGATCATTGGCGCACGGCCCGGTCAGCACGTCGTGGCGCTCGACCTCACGTCGAGCGACAACGGCAAGACGCTCACCGGGCAAATGAAATATGCAGGTGAAGGCGCCATCGGCTTTCGCGCCACTCTGACCCAGAGCAACACGTACATCGTGGAAAACCAGTGGGGCGGTTCGTCGGCGCCGTGGCATCCGGGCGGGACGTGGGTGATCGGCTGCCGCCCTGGCCAGAGCGTGGTTGCTATCCATGTCGAGTCGGGCGACAACGGCGCCACGCTGAAGGGGACGATGACCTACAGCGGCGAAGGACCGATCGGCTTCCAGAGCCAGGCGAGCGATGGCGCCGTGTATGCTGTCGAAAACCAGTGGGGCGGCGGGTTCGCGCCCTGGCACCAGGGCGGCATCTCCGTGCTGGGTTGCCGCGACCAGGCCGTGCTCGCGGTCGACCTGGCGTCGATCGATGGCGGCAAGACCCTGACCGGCACCATGACGTATGCGGGCGAAGGCCCCATCCGCGTGCGCGCCACGGCGGTCGCTGGCAACAACTACCAGGTCGAAAACCAGTGGGGCGACACGTCGTCGGCATGGCATCCGGGCGGCGTCTGGCTGATCGGCTGCCGCGCCGGCCAGCACAGCGTGGCGCTCAATGTCACGTCCGGCAACCAGGGTAACAACCTGCATGGCGGCATGACCTACAGCGGCGAAGGCGCGATCGGGTACCGCGGTACGGAATTGCCGATGTAACCAGCAAGGCACCGGCCACGCTCCCGCAGGTGGCATGGCCGGTGAGTTGTTCGCGTCACACCGCGCCGGGCAGTCATTACAAGCGGGGTCATACAAGCGGGGTCAGGTCTGACATTCGGACACGAGCTCGACAAAAATCTATCTATAAAATCCCAGGCGAAAAGATCAAGGACGAGTCCGTGTCCAAATGTCAGACCTGACCCCGGCTGCTGAAAGAGATCAAGGAAGAGTTCGTGTCCAAATGTCAGACCTGACCCCGGCCGTGATCCTGGCTACCTGTGGATCATCAACTTACCAGCGGTAGCGGCGTCACCGTCACCTGCACGTCCAGCTCCTGCTTGCCCCCGCCCAGCACGATGCCGCGCATCGGCGTCACGTCGCTGAAGTCGCGCCCCCAGCCCAGCGTGATGTGTTCATGCTGCACGAGACACCGGTTGGTCGGATCGAAATCCACCCACCCCAGCGCCGGACAGAACACCGACACCCACGCATGCGAGGCATCGGCCCCGATCAGGCGCGGCTTGCCTTCCGGCGGGTGCGTCAGGATGTAGCCGCTGACATAGCGCGCCGGCAGGCCGATGCTGCGCAGGCAGCCGATCATCAGTTGCGCGAAATCCTGGCACACGCCGCGCCGGCCGCGCAGCACCTGGTCGAGCGGCGTCGAGATGTCGGTGGCCTTGCTGTCGAATTCGAAGTCGTCGAAGATCCGGTGCGTCAGGTCGAGCGCCGCGTCGAGCTGCGGGCGGCCCGGGACGTAGCTCTCGCGCGCATACGCTTCCAGTTCCGGGAACAGGGCGACATGGGGCGACGCGTACAGGTAGCGGCAGGCCTCCAGCGTGGCTGCGCTTTTTTCCTTGCCCATCATGTCGCGCACGGATTCCCACGATAGCGTGCCGGCGATCTGCGCCAGCGTGTAGCGCGCGCGCAGCGAGACCGTCGACTCGGCATGCACAAGCAGGCTGTCATGGGGCACGGTCAGCGCCACGTGGCGCGTGATGTTGCCGAAGTAATCGACGCCCTCGTTGCTGTCGTTGATCACCGGGTCGAGCCAGATCAGGTGCGACTCGGTCTGCTGGCACGAAAACGAGCGCGGCGTCAGGTGCAGGTATTGCTGCGACAGCGTCACCATGCTGTTGTACTTGTAGCGCGTCTCGTGCACCACGCGGTAGCGCGCAACCACATCGGCGCCCACGGCGCCCGGCAGCAAATCGGTCATGAGGTACGGTTCCTTTGCCGGCCGTTGGCGGTATAGCTGAAAAACTGGACGCCGATCTGCTCGGACAAGGCGGCGCTGGCTTGCCCGATGCGGCTGAGAAGGTCGCTGAGCAGCGCATTGCCATGCTTCAGATCGACGCCCGGATCGAGCGCCGTGAGTTCGGCCTTCAATGGTGCCAACAGGTCCAGGCCCCCGGCGCCCTGGGCCTGCGTGACCTTGCCCAGCGTGCCGATGATGCCGTTCAACTGGAACACGATCGAGCGCGGATTGGTTTCGTCCAGCAGCAGCAGGTCGAGCACCGGCAGCCACTCGGGCTGGGCGCGGTAGCGGGCGCGGTAGGTGATGATGCTGTCGGACAGTTCGAGCACCCAGTCGAGATTGCCGTTTTCGTCCATCGCCAGTGCGCGCTGCAGCACGAGCGCCTGGAACTGCAGGCGCTCGAGGCGCCGGCCGATCGACATGAAGCGCCAGCCGAGGTCGCGCACCATGCCGTCGAGGGCAAAGCCGGCCAGCGTCATCAGCGCCGCGGCGGCATCGTCGAGAATCGTCATGACGCCCGACTGCGACGGCCGCTCGCCTGGCGAAGCGACCGGCTGCACCATGCGGTTCAGGGCGCGCCAGTTGTCGACGGAGAAGCGCTCATGCAGCTGGCCGGCGATCCGGTGCAATTGCTGCTGCTGGCGCGCCAGGCCCGGAACAGCGGGCGAGACGACCGCCAGCAGTAGCGCCGATTCGATCTCGGCATCGGTGAAGATCGGGGCCGGCAGGGCGCTGGCCGTGCCCGGCAACTTGGCCGAGCCCACCACGGCCGGCGTGCCCGGCGCGGCCGGCTTGCGCTGCGCATCGAGCAAACCGAACCAGATGCACAGCGCCTCGACGGTGGGCCACTCGGCGCCGCGCTGGTCGAAGCGCACATTGAACAAAATATTCAGTGCCACCCGCAGCAGGCGGCAGATATTGTCGCTGCGCTCGGCATGGCGCCCGAACCACAGCAGGTTTTCGGCCACGCGGCTCGACAGGTTGCTGTCTTCGCGCACCAGGTCTTCGCCCGTGATGCTGCTCTTTTGCAGGCGGTGCGTTTCAACGCGGGCGCGCGCCTGGACCCAGGTGTCCTTGCTGGCGCCACCCATCTGCATCGTCAGCACGCGCGCGTCGGGCCCGGTGGCCACGCGGGTCAGGCCGCCCGGCATCACGACATAGCCATTCGGCGTGGCGCAGGCAAACACGCGCAAGCCCACCGCGCGCGCCTGCAGGCCCGGCGCGCGGCCATCCTTCCACACCGGCGCCTGCGACAGGCGCACCAGTTCCTGCGCGATGTAATGGTTGGGATTGGCGCGCAGATTGGCAATGAACGCCGCGCGCGCTTCGCCGTCGAGATCCTGGCCGAACACGGCCGGCTGGCCCGGCATCGCGCCACTTGGCTTGATCACCAGGCGATCGAGCCTGGCGACTACTGTTTCGAGCGCGGCCGGTTCGCCGCACCACCAGGTGGCCACCGAGGGCATCTTGAGCGGCTCGCCCAGCAGGCGCTTGGACAGCGCCGGCAGGAAGCCGAGCAGGGCGCCCGACTCGAGCAGGCTCGAACCGAGGCTATTGGCCACCACCACATTGCCACGCATGGCGGCCTGGGTCAGGCCAGCCACGCCGAGCAGCGAGTTTTGCAGCTCGAGCGGATCGCACGATTCGTCGTCGACCCGGCGCATGATCACGTGCACCCGGTGCAGCCCGGCCAGGGTCTTGATGAAGACGACGCCGTCGCGCACGGTCAAGTCGCCCCCTTCGACCAGCGTCAGGCCCAGGTAGCGCGCGAGATAGGCCTGCTCGTAATAGCTTTCGCTGCGCGGGCCCGGCGTGAGCAGTACGATCAGCGGCATTTCGCCCTCGCGCAGCGGCGCCGGTTTGTCGCCATGGGCCGCGCACAACCGGCCCCAGTGCACCAGGCTGTCGTGCATCGTGCGGAAGAACGGCGACACCGGCTGCACCTTCAGTTCGCGCAGCAGGTCGGGGAAGGTGGGGGCGATGATCGACCGGTTTTCAAGTGCGTAGCCGGCGCCCGACGGCGCCTGCGTGCGGTCGGCCATCACCCACCAGCGGCCATCGGGCGCGCGCGCCAGATCGACCGCATAGAAATGCAGCGCCACGTCGTCGTGGTGGCGCATGCCGTGGCAAGGGCGCAGAAAGCCCGCGTGGCCATGGATCAGCGCCGACGGCAGCAAGCCTTCGCGCAGCATCGCCTGCTCGCCATACACGTCGCCCAGAATCTTGTTGAGCAGCGTGGCGCGCTGGATCACGGCCGCTTCGATGCCGCTCCATTCCTCGTGCGGCAGGATCAGCGGCAGCACGTTCAGGTCCCACTGGCGCGGCCGGGTGCCGGCGTCGGCCAGCACGTTGTAGCTGACGCCGTTTTCGCGCACCTGGCGCTGCACCATCTCCAGACGCTGGCGCATCATGTCCGGTGCTTCGTGCTCCAGGTTGGCAAGCATCGCACGCCAGTGCGCGCGCGGCGCCTTGTCGGCGCCCAGCATTTCATCGAAACCATCCGGCGCGGCCAGATAGTGGGCAAGCAGTTGATTGGGCATTGGCGTGCAGCTTTACGGTTGAAACGAATGCCAGCGTTACATCGGCTGCCAGCGCAAATCGAGGGTCATCGGGAAGCTCGGATTGAGGTCTTCCTTGTACACCGTGAATGGGCCCGGCGTGTGACCGTGTGGCCAGAAACGGGCAAAACGGCGTGCCTCGGCAGCATTGGCATTGACCGGCGAGCCGGTTTCGCTGCGCCCGCCCGGATGCACGACGTGGTAGGTGCAGCCGCCGATCGAGCGCCCGCTCCAGGTGTCGACCAGGTCGAACACGAGCGGCGCCTGCACCCGGATGCTCGGATGCAGCGCCGACCACGGGCTCCAGGCACGGAAGCGCACACCGGCCACGTATTCGCCCGGCACGCCGGTCGGATGCAGCGGCAGCATGCGGCCATTGCAGGCCACCACGTGGCGCCCGTCGGTCAGGCCGCGCACCAGCAGCTGCATGCGCTCGACCGACGAATCGACATAGCGCGCAGTGCCGCCGGCGGACACTTCTTCGCCCAGCACGTTCCACGGCTCGATCGCCTGGCGCAGTTCCATCTCGACGCCCTCGTAGACGACGGTGCCAAAGCGCGGGAAGCGGAACTCGATGAACGGCTCGAACCAGTGGTCCTCGAACGCATAGCCGGCCGCGCGCAGGTCTTTCGCCACGTCGCGGATATCCTGCGCGACGAAGTGCGGCAGCATCCAGCGGTCGTGCAGCGCCGTGCCCCAGTGTACGAGCTTGGCCTGCAGCGGCTGGCGCCAGAAGCGTGCGACCAGGGCGCGCAGCAGCAGCATTTGCAAGAGGCTCATGCGCTCGTGCGGCGGCATTTCAAACGCGCGGAACTCCACCAGTCCCAGGCGGCCGGTCGGGCCGTCCGGCGAGTACAGCTTGTCGATCGAGAACTCCGAACGGTGCGTGTTACCGGTCAGGTCGACCAGCATATTGCGCAGCAGGCGGTCGACCATCCACGGCTTGTCGCCGGGGTGCATGGTCGGCAGCACCTTGTCCATTTGCTGGAACGCGATCGCCAGTTCGTACAGGTTGTCGTCGCGCGCTTCATCCACGCGTGGCGCCTGGCTGGTCGGGCCGATGAAGGTGCCCGAGAACAGATACGACAGCGCTGGGTGAATCTGCCAGTACGTGATCAGGCTTTTCAACAGGTCCGGCCGGCGCAGCATCGGGCTGTCTTCGACCGTGGCGCCGCCCAGCGTCGCGTGGTTGCCACCGCCCGTGCCGGTGTGGCGGCCGTCGAGCATGAATTTTTCGGTGCCCAGGCGGGTCAGGCGCGCTTCCTGGTACAGCGTCGTCATATTGTGGACCAGCTCATGCCAGCTTGCCGCCGGATGGATGTTGACCTCGATGACGCCCGGGTCGGGCGTGACGCTGAGCAGCTTGATGCGCGGGTCGCGCGGCGGTGCGTAACCCTCGATGCGCAGCTTCATTTTGAGCTTGGCGGCCGTGTTCTCGACCGCCGTGACAAGCGCCAGGTAATCCTCGATGCGCTTTTGCGGCGGCATGAAGATGTACAGGCGGCCCGCACGCACTTCGAGGCACAGCGCGGTGTGGATGACTTCGCGCGCCTCGGGGTCAGCCGGTGCAGCCGTTGCCTTGTTCGACGATTTGCCGGGCGCCACGCTCAGGACCGGGCGCCGGTCCTTCTTGCCAACCGGGAGCGGGCCGCGCGGCGCGAACGGGTCGACATCGAAATCGGGATCGCGTTCTTCGGGCAGCACCCACGGCAGCGTGGCCAGCGGCAAGCGCAGGCCGATCGGCGAATCGCCCTCGATCAGGTACAGGTTTTCGCGCTTGAGCGGCCACGGCGACGTGCGCCAGCTGGTGCCCAGCATGACGGATGGATCGTGCTCGCGGGCTTTCAGCGGTAGCACGTAGCCGGCCACCTGGCCCAGGCCCCGTTCGAGCAGGCGCGCCAGGCGGCGGCGCTCTTCCGGTGCTTTCAGGTCGGCGTCCAGCGGATCGAGATTGCGCGGCAGCGCCTGCTCGCGCTGGGCTTGCAGCAGCACGTCTTCGTAGGCCGGGATGGCGCTGCCGGCCGGCAGGCCGAGCGATTTGACCAGCTCCGCGGCAAAGCGGCCGGCATCTTCGCTGCCGTAGCCATCGTCGATGTGCTCGTCCGAGAACAGCGACGGATCGAACCACATCGGCTGGCCGTCGACGCGCCAGAAGATGTTCAGCGCCCAGCGTGGCAGCGGCTCGCCCGGATACCACTTGCCCTGGCCGTAATGGATCATGCCGCCCGGTGCAAAATGGTTCTTCAGGCGGTGCATCAGGTTGCCCGCCAGCTCGCGCTTCTTGTCGCCGTGCGCCAGCGTGTTCCATTCGGCGCCGTCCATGTCGTCGATCGAGACAAAAGTGGGCTCGCCGCCCTGCGTCAGGCGCACGTCTTGGTTCACCAGATCAGAGTCGACCTGCTGGCCCAGGCGGTTGATCTTGTCCCAGTCGTGTTCCGTGTACGGCTTGGTCACGCGCGGGTCTTCGTGGATGCGCGTGATCGTCATTTCGTGGACGAACGTGACCTCGGCCTTGTCGGTAAAGCCGGTGACCGGTGCCGCCGACGACGGCATCGCCGTGCAGGCCAGCGGAATATGGCCTTCGCTGGCCAGCATGCCCGAGGTCGGGTCCAGCCCGATCCAGCCGGCGCCCGGCACATACACCTCGGTCCAGGCGTGCAGGTCGGTAAAGTCGACGGTGGTGCCGCTTGGGCCATCGAGCGCTTCCTGGTCGGCGGTGAGCTGGATCAGGTAGCCGGACACGAAACGCGCCGCCAGGCCCATCTCGCGCAGGATCTGCACCAGCAGCCAGCCGGTATCGCGGCACGAGCCGGAGCGCTTCTGCAACGTATCTTCCGGCTCCTGCACGCCCGGCTCCATCCGCAGCAGGTACGCGATGTCGCGCTGCAGGCGCTGGTTGATGGCCACCAGGAAGTCGTTCGTGCCCATCGGCTGGGCCAGCAGGTCGCGCCGCGCGCTGGCGACCCACTCGGCCAGCAGCGGGCCGGGCTCTTGCGACTTGGTATATGGGCTCAGTTCGGATTGCAGCAGGTCCGGATAGGCGAACGGGAAGGTCTCGGCGTATTTTTCGACGAAGAAGTCGAACGGGTTAATCACCGTCATGTCCGCAACGAGGTCGACCGTGAACTCGAGCACGTCGGTTTGTTCGGGGAACACGAAACGGCCGATGTAATTGCCGTACGGGTCTTGCTGCCAATTGATGAAATGCTCTTTTGGCAGGACGGTCAGTGAGTACGACAGGATCGGTGTACGCGCATGTGGCGCCGGACGCAGGCGCACTTCATGCGGTGACAGATTGACCAGGCGGTCGTAACGGTAGCTGGTCTTGTGATGAAGCGCAACGCGGATAGCCATGCGGTAGTGCCTTTCGATTGGGGCGCGATCGATGCCGGCGCTCTGAATTTGGTCGTGTTAGTTTGCGCGCAACTAAGTATGAGACTGAGTAAGCGCAAGATAGAAGCATTTAAGCATGATTCATACCTGCGTTCGTTTGACTTGCGAGTCGGACGGGGTGGCTGGCACGTTTCTTGTTAGTATTCTGGCACAGGAGGCAATGATGTCGAACTTTTACGATGAAATGTATTCCACTGCAGCAACCGTACGACCTCATTACCAGGCGTTCGCGGATTGGCTCGCCCAGCAACCCCCGCATCTGATCGATCAAAAGCGGGCGGAAGCCGAGCTGAACTTCCAACGCGTGGGGATCACGTTCGCTGTGTACGGCGACAACGCCGGCAAGGAACGGTTGATCCCATTCGACATCATTCCGCGCGTGATCAACGCCGCCGAGTGGGCCAAGTTGCAGGCCGGCCTGGTGCAGCGCGTGACCGCGCTGAACCGCTTCCTGCACGACGTGTACCACGACCAGAATATCCTGAAGGCGGGCGTCATTCCTGCCGAACAGATCCTGAATAACGCGCAGTACCGACCGGCCATGCAAGGCGTCAAGGTGCCGCTGGATATCTACGCCCACATTGCCGGCGTCGACATCGTGCGCGCCGGCGAGGGCGAGTTCTACGTGCTCGAAGACAATCTGCGCGTGCCATCGGGCGTGTCGTACATGCTGGAAAACCGCAAGATGATGATGCGGCTGTTCCCAGCACTGTTCGCCCGCAACCGCGTGGCGCCGGTTGACCATTATCCCGACCTGCTGCTGGACAATCTGCGCACCGTGGCGCCGCATGGCGGCGACGATCCGACCGTGGTCGTGCTCACGCCCGGCATGCACAATTCGGCCTACTTCGAGCACGCGTTCCTGGCCCAGCAAATGGGCGTGGCGCTGGTGCAGGGGCAAGACCTGTATGTCAGCAACGACACCGTCTACATGCGCACGACGCGCGGCCCGAAGCAGGTCGATGTCATCTATCGCCGCATCGACGACGACTACCTCGATCCGCGCGCGTTCCGCCCCGAATCGACGCTGGGCGTGCCGGGCCTGCTCGACGCGGTGCGCGCCGGCCGCGTCGGCCTGGCCAATGCCATCGGCACCGGCGTGGCCGACGACAAGTCGATCTACCCGTTCGTGCCGGACATGATCGAGTTCTATCTCGGCGAAAAGCCGATCCTGAACAACGTGCCGACCTACCAGTGTCGCAAAAAAGAGCATCTGGACTACACGCTGGCGAATTTGCCGCAACTGGTGGTCAAGGAAGTGCACGGCGCCGGCGGCTACGGGATGCTCGTCGGGCCGGCTTCGACGACGGCCGAAATTGAAGACTTCCGCCGCCGCCTGCTGGCCAATCCGGACGGTTACATCGCCCAGCCGACGCTGGCGCTGTCGGCCTGCCCGACCTATGTCGAATCGGGCATCGCGCCACGGCACATCGATCTGCGCCCGTTCGTGTTGTCGGGCAAGACCGTGTCGATGGTGCCGGGCGGGCTGACCCGCGTGGCGTTGCAAGAAGGCTCCCTGGTGGTCAATTCGTCGCAGGGCGGCGGCACCAAGGACACCTGGATACTGGAGAACTAGCATGTTGAGCCGCACCGCAGATCATTTGTTCTGGATGGCCCGCTACACCGAGCGGGCCGAAAACACGGCGCGCATGCTCGACGTGCGCGTCCAGTATTCGCTGATGCCGCAATCGGTCCAGGCCGAGCAGCAGGGCTGGCGCACGATGCTGAGCGTGTCCGAACTCGAAGCCCAGTTCGACGCCAAGTACGATGCGCTGACGCAGAAGAACGTCATCGACTTCATGGTGCGCGACCCGGACAACCCGTCGTCGATCGCCAGCTGCCTGCGCGCCGCGCGCGAGAATGCCCGCGCCGTGCGCGGCACCTTGACCACCGAAGTCTGGGAAACCGAGAACACCACCTGGCTCGTGCTGCAAAAGCATCTGAGCGAGCGCATGTTCGAACGCGATCCCGGCCAGTTCCTCGAATGGGTCAAGTACCGCTCGCACCTGTCGCGCGGCGTCACGCTGGGCACGATGTTCCAGGATGAAGCGTTCAACTTCATCCGCCTGGGCACCTTTCTGGAACGGGCCGACAACACGGCGCGGATCCTCGACGTGAAGTTCCGGTTCCTGGCGTCCGACACGATCCAGGAAGGCGCGCAGGGCGAATACTATTACCTGGCCGCGCTGCTGCGCTCGGTATCCGCGTTCGAGACGTATCGCAAGGTGTACCGCCACGCGATCACGCCGACGCGCGTGGCCGAGCTGTTGATCTTGCAAGGCAAGATGCCGCGCTCGCTGGTGGCCTGCATGGCCGCGGTCGTCGCCGTGCTGCAGGACGTGCGCAACGAGCTGTCGCACGACACCGAGCGGCTGGCGGAAAAACTGCATGCGTCGCTCAAGTCGGCCGAGATCAACGAGATCCTCGACGAAGGCCTGCACGAATTTTTGACCAAGTTCCTGGCGTGTATTGGCGAGTTGGGCAACGGCATTGGACGTGACTTCCTGCTGCCGGTGGCGCCGGAGTTGCCGGAGATTGTGCCAGTGTCTGTGCCGACCCAGTCGCAGACGCAGTCGCAAACCTCGTCGCCGACCTCGTCACAGACGCAGTCACAAACACAGTCGCAGACGCGCTGATCAATCCGCGCACCAAACCGTGGCGCGGCGCACCGTCATAGCGAGCCTGCGTCATGACGGTGCGCATACTTTAACGATGGAAGGCGGGCCTGCGATGTGGCTGCGAACCGGTTGCAAGCTCAGTTTTACCGTTGATCAGCCCACGCCCTTCATCCTGATGCTGCGTCCCCGCAGCGGTGCGCAGCAATGGGTGGCGCGCGAATCCTATACGCTTACCCCGAGCGTGCAGGTGCTTGAATACACGGATGCCTACGGTAACCTGTGCCAGCGGCTGACGGCGCCGCCCGGTGAATTTTCGATCCAGACGTCGGCCGACGTGCTGACCGATCAGGTTATCAACGTCGCGCCTGGTGCGCCGTTCGACGAAGTGCAGACCTTGCCGGTCGATGTGCTTCTCTATCTGTTACCGAGCCGCTATTGCGAGTCCGACCGCTTTGCCGAAATGGCCAGCGCGATCGTGGCCGGCGTTGCGCCAGGCTACGATCAGGTCGCCTGCATCAGCGACTGGATCCGGCGCGAGGTGCGCTTCAATCCCGCAGCGAATCACACGCAGATGGCAGCGACCGAGGTCAATGAATATCGCGAAGGCGTGTGCCGCGATCTGGCACATCTGGGCATCGCGTTGTGCCGCGCGCTGAGCATTCCGGCGCGCATCGTCGCCGGTTATCTGCATGGCCTGGTGCCGATGGACTTGCATGCGTGGTTTGAAGCGTATGTGGGCGGGCGCTGGTACACGTTCGATGCGAGCCAGGATGGACCGCGCGGCGGTCGCGTGACGATAGGGTATGGGCGCGATGCGGCCGATGTGGCAATCTTTACCCAGTTCGGGCCGGCGCTGGCGCTGCATGAGATGCAGGTGACGGTGGCGTTGCTGGAGGGGGCGCCGGGTTGACGCTTCGTTGTTGCCTATGCCGACCGTAGGGTGGACGGCTATGCCGTCCACGCGTTCAAAGTACCGTGATTTTGTGGCGCGCCAAGGATTGTTGAACGCGTGGACGGGAAACCCGTCCACGCTACTCAAGCTCAGACGGCAGCTGGTGCCGGTGCTGCAGGTGCTGCCGGTGCTGGCGCAGCCGCCGGTGCTGGCGCAGCCGCTTGTGCCTGCGCCGCCTGCGCAGCCAGCGACGGCTTGCCCATCTGATCACGCACGACCTTGTGCACAAATTCCAGCTTTTCCAGCACAGGCGTGCTGAGCTTGAACGGGTACGAATCCGGCATGCCGATGCTGCGGTTCAGGCTATTGAGCACGTAGGTCAGCGCGAACCAGTCGCTCAGCGTTTCTTCGAACGCGCCGGATTTCGTTGGCAGCGTGATCTTGTCCAGTTCCGGTTCGTCGGCCTTGGCCGGCTTGAGCGACAGCCCGCACGAGTGGGCCGTTTCCAGCGTATCGATCATGTGCAGGTAGTGGGCCCAGGTCTCGGCCCAGTCTTCCCATGGGTGCGATGCAGCGTAGCTGCTGACGAAGCGCTCTTCCCAGTCGGCGACCGGACCGTTCTCGTAGTGCCGCTTGAGTGCGTCGCCATAATTCTGGCGCTCGTCGCCGAACAGCACGCGGTAGCTGTCGATCCATGGTGTATCGGCAACCAGGCGGTCGAAATAATAGTGGCCGCTCTCGTGACGGAAGTGACCCAGCAGCGTGCGATAACGTTCGTGCATCTGTTCACGCGTGCGCTCCCGCTCGGCCGGATCGGCTTCGGCGATGTTCAGCGTGATCAGGCCATTGTCGTGGCCGGTCATCACGCACTGGTCGGTCACGCCATCTTCGAGGAACTGGAATGCCAGGCCGGTATCCGGCTGGATTTCTTTCGAGGCCGGGGTCAGGTTCAGCTGCGCCAGCGAGAACAGCAGGCGACGCTTGGCGGTTTCAAGGCGCGACCACAGGACGCGGTTCTTCTCCGAGGTCAGCGCCGGGATCACCACTGTCAGCTGGCATGATTCGCACAACTCATGCGGGTCGTCGGCCGGCAGCATCCAGTTGCACACATTGTGCTGCACATAATTGCTGCACTGCTTATAGAGCTTGCCTTCATCCTTGCGGTTCAGGCTACGCCACAGGCCGCCTTCAGCCTGTTCGAAGCTGTTGATGGAACGCTGGGACGGCTGGTAGCCCAGGGTACTTTCGCAATTGAAGCAGAGGGTGTTCTCGAAGAAGATCTGATGCGAACATTTGTCGCAGTGAAAGGTTTTCATAGCAGCACTGATAGAAGGGTTGGGGATGAAGGTGTATTAACAATCTAACAGTAAATGCGATGCGGGTTTAATCATGTAAGACAATGCCTCATATCGTGTGCGCCCCCTATGATGCGCGCCTGTTACGCCCTTGGCGCGCGCACCAAGCACATGAAAAAATGTGCATAAAAAACAACAAATCACGCCGCTGGAAGACGGCGTGATTCGGCAGCCCCGCGGCCCGGCGTTCCGCCGCTCCGGTCGATCACATACCCGCACGTCAATGCTGGGCTTGCTCTCGACCGACGCCGCTGCCCCGTACCTGCCGCTGGCGCCGCTCCACATGGCCGTAGGCGGGCGCGTCGACCGGTTCCGACACGGGCGCCTGCGCGCCAATGAAGCGGTAGAGCGCGGCGCCAAGTAATGCGCCGGCGATCGGCGCGATCCAGAACAGCCATAGCTGCCCCACGGCCCAGTCGCCTGCAAACACGGCAACGGCCGTGCTGCGCGCAGGATTGACGGACGTGTTGGTCACGGGGATGCTGATCAGGTGAATCAGCGTCAGCGCGAAACCGATTGCCACTGGGGCAAACCCCTTGGGAGCACGCTGGTCGGTCACTCCCAGGATAATCAGCAGGAAAAACGTGGTCATGACCACTTCGCTCAGCAGTCCTGCCAGCAGCGAATAACCGCCTGGCGAATGATCGCCGTAGCCATTGGCAGCAAAGCCATTGGCGCTGTCAAAGCCAGGGGCGCCGCTGGCAATCACATACAGCACGCCGCCGGCAAGGATGCCGCCGGCGACCTGCGCCACGATATAGGGAAACAGCTCTCGCGCGGGAAAGCGGCCCCCGGCCCACAGGCCGATCGAGACCGCCGGATTCAGGTGGCAACCCGAGATATGGCCGATCGCGTACGCCATTGTGAGCACGGACAAGCCAAAGGCGAGGGCGACACCGTGCAGGCCGATGCCCAGTTCGGGAAATGCGGCAGCCAGCACCGCGCTGCCGCACCCGCCCATCACCAGCCAGAATGTGCCGAGAAACTCGGCGCCGTAGGTTTTCATCGTGTTCTCCAGAGGATTGGTCATTGCCAGTCAGGAACCACACGCAGCATCAGGCGCGGCTGCCCGCGCGCCGATCCGCCATGGCGGTGCGGCGCTCGGCGCCGGGAGCACGGCCCAGCATGTTGACCTGATTGGCGGCGACATCGCCTGTACTGCGGATCTGCGGCGCATTCGCCTGGCCACGGTCATACCACCGGCGCACGATCATGGCGGCCGTGTCGCGGCCGCCCAGTCCGAACGACAGGCCGAGTGCCAGCGCGATCGCGCCGGAGGTCGTCATCACGAGAATATTGATGAGCGACGTCGCGATGCCGAGCTGGTTGATCGCCACCATGGCTGCGAATGCCCAGACGGCGTACCGCGCGATCTTGGCCAGCATGGCGGGACTGCCCAGGCCGCCCTTGGCTGCCGCGCCCTGGACCAGATTGCCCAGGGTATTGGCGGCCAGCCCACCGATGCCCAGCACCACCAGCGCCACGACGAGGTTGGGCAGCCACATGAGGAGCTGATGCAGGATGTTCGAGATGGCCGCCAGGCCGAGCGCGTCGAACGCCACGACCAGCGCGATCAGCCGCACGAACCAGCGGGCAATGGCGCCAATCGCGCCGGCGGCGTCGCCTTTCATATTGCTTTTTTGGATGAAGCTGGCCACACCGGCGCGCTCTGCCATGACATTGAAGCGCGCAGCGCGCAGCACCGTCACCACGCCTTTCTCGATGAGCGAGGCGATGAGCCAGCCCGCGACCAGGATGACGGCAAAGCCGAATAGCCGCGGCACGGCCGCAAAGAACATGGACGCTGCCGCGGTGAGCGATCCCAGCATGGCTTCGCTCCAGTTCGTGATGTGCTGCATAGTGCCCTCCCGCTAGCGCGATATGAGGAATCAATGAACACCAGTAAACAACGTGGTGGCGTGTGGAAGACCGCAAGTGATGGTGGGACACCTGGATTGGTGCGAGGTTCCGTCAGTCGACATCCGATCGCGACGGATTGGCGCAATGTGGCGGCAACGATATTGTCGTCGTATTGGGAATCAATTGGCCTTCATACAGCCCATTGACCCAGCACAAACGGCGACGTCATTTCCTGTCGCGCGCTGGCGTACGCGCCCTGCACCGGGCATGATCGGTGCCGGTTCCTGGCAGCGCCGTCGAGCGGCCAGGCGTTCATCACTGACCGGAGAATCCATGCGAATTTCAATGATCTTGTTGTCGATTGCCGGCGCTGCCGCCCTGCGGGCCTGGCCGGGCCTGCTGGTGCTGCTGTCGGTGCTGGGGACCGTCGTTGCGGCGCCAGCCCAGGCGCGATCCGGTGCTGCTGATGCCGGCCGCACGCAGGCCGCTTACCGCGTGATCAATCTGGGCCCGGGGGCAATCGCGGCCTATCCGCACATCAATGCCGCCGGGCAGGTTGCGTTCTCGCTCACCAACGACAACCGCACATCTGGGTTCTTTTACGATGGCAATGTTGTGCGGCAGATCGGTTCGTCGGGCGGCCATACTGTGTACGTGAATGGCCTGAATGATGCAGGGCAGATCGCTGGCACGGCGGTCAACGAAGACAGCGTCGAGAACGCCTTCTTCTGGAGCGCAGGCAGCGGCATGGTCGATATCCGCGTCGAGCAGGGTCGTGGCCGTTCATACGGCTGGGCCATCAACCACCATGGCGTCGTGACCGGCGCGTTCGGCGCTGCCGGGCATCCTTTCCGCTGGAGCATGGCGGGCGGCCTCGAAGACCTGGGCGTCACGCCCGCCATCCCGGCGCCTGCGGCCGGGCGGGTACTCAACGACGCCGGCCTGATCGCCGGCGTGACCACGATCGACGACGAAGTCACGCGGGTGTTTGTCTGGACGCGCTCGGGCGGCGTGGTCGATATCGATACGCTCGGCAGCATCGAATCGTCGCCGGTAGCGGTCGGCGCAGGCGGCGAAGTGGCGGGCAACCGGCTCGCGTTGCAAGACGACGCCGGTGATCACCCGTTCCTGTGGACCCGCTCTACCGGCATGGTCGATCTGGGCACGGGTCCCGGCACGTCGGCATGGGTGAATGCGATGACGCCCGGCCTGCAAATCGCGGGCGCAATCGGTTATGGGGACGGTCGCCAGCGCGCAATGTCATGGACGCGCCAGGGCGGCATGCGCGAGCTGGGCACACTGGGCGGCCGGACTTCGGTAGCGCAGGATGTCAATGCGAAGGGGCAGATCGTTGGCTTTGCCGAGGATGGGGCCGGCGCCATGCGCGCGTTTGTCTGGCGCGCCGACAATGGCATGCGCGACCTGAACCAGTCCCTGCGCCATGCGCCGCCAGGCCTGGTGCTGGAGCACGCGCTGGCGATCAACGACAGTGGCGCGATCGTGGCCACCTCGAATGCCGGGCTGGTGCTGCTGCGGCCTGATCGTGGATGCAGGTGCGGGCATCCGCTCGGCCAGCTGGAGGCGCCGCGCAGCGTCGCAGTTGGGGCGACGCTGCAGGCGTCGGTGGCATGGGTCGATGGCGACCGGGTCGGCACGCGCAGCGTCGAATGGTCGTGGGGTGACGGCAGCGGCGGCTCAGCACGCGTGCTGACCAAGGCAGATGGCGCAGGCCAGGCAACGGCCTGGCATGGCTTCTCGGCGCCGGGCCGCTACCAGGTGACGGCCACCGTGGTCGGCCGCGATGGCCGCCGCACGGTGGTCGGGCGCGAGGTGGCCGTCATGCCGGCGCGCGCTGAGCTCGCGCACTGATTCGCGCAGCGCGACCGGCGCTCAATCCTGATCCTGACCATCGCGCCGGGTTGCCGACGTTGTCGTGCGCCGACAGCGTTCCGAGCAGTACTTGACCTGGTCCCAGTCGCGCGCCCACTTCTTGCGCCACGCGAACGCAAGCCCGCAATGGGCGCAGATTTTAGACGGCAGCTCGGATTTTTTCCGCATTTTCATGCGAAGATTGTACGCACGCAGGCGAGGACTTGCCAGGCGTGTGCAGGCGTGCGGCGTCGGCCGACGCATGTCGTTGATCTTGCGATAGAACTAACACCTGTCGAACCAATCCAAGATGTTTGGCCCCTGTTCCGACTGGCGTGTCACATCAGGTGCCTTGTGACAGCGCCGACCCGGTGCAATGCTGCAGGAGAGAACATGAACTCCGATAACCCTGATGGCTTGATCACGGACGAGTTTGAAAAGGCCTGTGCACTCGAGCCGATTCACCTGTTGGGCACCGTGCAGTCGTACGGATTCCTGATGGTGCTGGCTGTGGACAGTGGCCGCATCATTCAGGTATCGGAAGGGGTCGTGCGCCATGTGCCGCAACTGCACGATGCCGGCGCGCTGATCGGTCAGCCGGTTGCCGACTGGGTCTTGTTTCCGGATCCGCAGGGCATGCCCGATTTCGACACACTGCCTGAAACCGGGCCGCTGGTGCTGCCCTGGCGCCTGCGGCTCGAACACGATGGCCCCTGCGCGCCGCAGACGGCAGTGCCTGCGGCATCTTTGTGGGAATGCCTTGGCCACCGCAGGGGGCGACTGGCCATCCTCGAGTGGTTGCCTGTCCAACCGGCCACCGACAGCGCCTCGACCGAAAGCCGGATGTTTGCCGACTTCGCCGGGGTGATTGCACGGCTGCGTCGTGCCGACAGGCTTGGCACGTTCTTCGGGGAATGCGCCGCACTGGTCCAGTCGTTCACCGCGTTCGATCGCGTCGTGGTGTACCGGTTCCTTCCGGATGGTTGCGGCGAAGTAGTGGCCGAATGTACCTCGCCCGGTGGCCAGCCGAAGTACCTTGGACTGCGTTTCCCCGCCAGCGATATCCCGCTGCAGGCGCGCCAGCTGTATCTGTCGAACAAGCTGCGGGTGGTGGCAGACGTTCATGCATCGATGGACCGGCTGGTGCCGCCCGTCCTGCCCGATGGCGCAATGCTCGACCAGAGTCACTGCATGCTGCGCGGACCGTCCGAGGCGCATCTGGCCTACCTGCACAATATGGCGGTGCAGGCCACCCTGACAGTGTCGATCGTTTGCGATGGCACATTATGGGGACTGATCGCGTGCCACCACGACACGCCCAAGACCCCGCCCCACCAGGTCAGGGAAGGCATGCGCCAGGTGTGCACCTTGCTGGGCGACATCACCAACATGCGCATCGAGGCCCTGTCAAACATGGAGACCATGATGCGGCGCCTCTCCCTGGACCGCCTGATCAACGAATTTCACCAGGCTGCGATCCAGCGCGGCGACCTGCCGGCAGTGCTCGATGCCTGGGCGCCCAAGATTCTTCAAGCCTTCGGGGCGAGCAGCCTGGGCGTGCGGATCGGCGCACTGTCCTACTCGAGCGGCAGCGCACGGCAGCACGGACCTGCGCAGGGCATACTCGACGAGATCGAGGGCAAGCTCGACAAAGGCACGATCCGCCGGCGCGTTCTGATGGAGACCGATTTGCTCGTGTCGCCGGAACGCGCGCTTGCCTCGCTGCCCGACACTGCCGGGCTGCTGCTGGTTCAGCGATCCAAGCCCGATCTGACATTCGCCTGCCTGGGCCGCCCCGAACACCGGCACGAAGTACGCTGGGGCGGCAAGCCCGAGAAAGGCGATGCAATGGTTTCTCCCGATGGCATGGTGCACCTGCAGCCACGGCGCTCCTTCGCATTGTGGCGCGAGATGGTACGGGGTCATGCCGAGCCCTGGACCCAGGTCGAGGTCGATGCGCTGCAGGATTTCCTGCGCGTTCTGAACGAAGTCCACAAGGCGCACGTCAACCGCACACTGCAGGAAAAGCTGCACTGGCGCGCCCACCACGATCATCTGACCGGTCTGTATAACCGGCACGCGATCGAGGAGGCGATCACGCAGCGCCTCGAGGAGGGGGACTACGACTGCGCCATGATGCTGCTCGACCTGGACCATTTCAAGAACATCAACGACACCTATGGCCATGCGACAGGCGATCTGGTACTGCAGCAACTCGGCTTGCGGCTGAAAACAGTCACCCGCGAATTCGACTTGCTGGCGCGGCTGGGCGGGGACGAGTTCCTGTTGCTGCTACAGATTCCTTCCCCCAGCGCCACGTCCAGCATGATTTTTTCGGAGCAGCTGCACCAGGCCGTCACACGTCCCTTCGAAGTCGGCGAGCATCGTTTGCGCCTCAGCATCTCCGTCGGTATCGCTATTCCGCCTGTTCACGGCACGACCATCAGCGAGTTGCTGCGCCATGCCGACCTGGCCTTGTACCAAGCCAAATCCCTGGGCCGTTCACGCAGTGCCGTGTTCGAGATGTCGATGGCGTCGGACCACCTGGATTCGTTCCTGCTCGAGCGCGACCTCCACGATGCCGTGGAGTACAACCAGCTCGCACTGGTCTATCAACCGAAGGTCGACCTGTCCAGCCATAAAGTGGTGGGCCTGGAAGCACTCGTGCGCTGGAACCATCCGACACGCGGCCAGAGTGGTCCGACGACATTTATCCCCATCGCCGAACGCAGCAACCAGATCATCGGCATTGATCGCTGGGTCATGCGCACCGTCATTGCCGAGCAGGCGCAATGGCAAAATGCAGGCCGGTTGCTGCTGCCGATCGCGATCAATCTCTCGATCGCGGATATCCTGTCACCCGACTTGAAGGACTACGTGCTGCAATTGCTCGACGAATATCACGTGGCGCCCGACGCGCTGGAAATCGAGCTGACGGAATCGAGCATCATGCGCGAACTCGAGCTGACCCAGACCGTATTGAAGGGCATGAACGACAATGGCATCGTGACCTCGCTGGACGACTTCGGTACCGGCTTTTCGTCACTCAGTTATTTGCGTCAGTTGCCGTTGCAGTGCCTGAAAATCGACAAGTCGTTCACGCAAAATCTTTTGCAGGATCCGAACGCCGAGAAGGTGACCGAGGCCATCATCGCCATGGGCCTTGCCTTGAAAATGACGCTGGTAGCCGAAGGCATCGAGACGCAGAGCCAGATGAATTGGATGCTCAACCATGGTTGCCACATCGGCCAGGGCTATTTCTTCAGCCCGCCCGTGCCGATGCAGGAGGTACACCATGTCATCGATCGGGTCGAGCTGCAGTTAAGCGCCTGAGCGAGGCGCATCGGCTGGCCTCGCACCAGTCCTTCAGCCTTTCTTCTGCGCCGCGATCCAGCGATCGGTCGCCGCTTCCAGCACGTCGAGCGGCACCGCGCCGTGCGACAGCACTTCGTTATGGAAAGCGCGCAGGTCAAAGTCCTTGCCCAGCGTTTTCTCAGCGCGTGCGCGCAGTTCGCGCAGCTTGAGTTCACCGATCTTGTAGCTCAGCGCCTGGCCTGGCACCGCGATATAGCGCTCGACTTCCTGTACTGCCGTCACTTCGTTCTGCGGCACGTTGTCCATGAAGTAAGCGATGGCCTGTTCGCGCGTCCAGCCTTTCTCGTGGATGCCGGTGTCGACCACCAGGCGCACACCGCGCCAGATCTCGGCCGTCAGGCGCCCGATCCACTGCCACGGGTCGTCGTACATGCCGATTTCCTGGCCCAGCATTTCGCTGTACAGGCCCCAGCCTTCCGAAAATGCGGTGCTGCCGCCAAAGCGGCGGAAGGCCGGCAGGCCGGTCGTTTCCTGTGCCAGGCTGCGCTCGAAGTGGTGGCCGGGAATCGCCTCGTGCAGGAAGAACGCATTGGTGGTGAAGCGCGTGCGCGTTTCGGGCTTGTAGGCGTTGTAATAGAAGATGCCGGGGCGCTTGCCGTCGACCGAGCCGCGCTGGTACGACGCCGGCGCCGCGCTCACTTCGCGGAACGCTTCGACCGGGCGGATTTCAAACGGCGCCTTCGGCACATTCGCGAACAGCTGGCCCACCTTGGCCTCGACCTGCGGCCGCACGCCTTCATAGGCCGCCTGGATTTCTTCGCGCGACTTGAAGCGCAGCTCGGGCGCATTGTTCAGGTGGTCAAAAAACTGTCTGAGCGTGCCCTTGAACCCTACGCGCACCTTGGCCTCTTCGAACTGGGCGCGGATGCGCGCTACTTCGGACAGGCCAATGTCGTGAATCTGCGCTGGCGTCAGGTCGGTCGTGGTCGACTGGCGCGCGCGGAAGGCATACCATTCCTTGCCACCGGGCAGGGTGCCGATGCCGGCCGTGGTGCGGCCGGCTGGCAGGTAGGTGTCGCGCATGAACGCGAGCAGCTTGCGGTTGGCGGGTGCGAGCTGTTCGCGCACCAGTTTGCCGTAGGCGTCGGTCAGGCGCGCCTTGTCGGCGGCGCTGAACGAGGCCGGGAACTTCTTCACCGGGCCCATATAGGTGCTGGTCGCCAGGTCGTCACTGCCGACGCTCTCGAGCTGCGGCAAGACGCGGCTGATCAAGGCCTTCGGCATCACGATGCCCTGTTTGATACCGAGGCGCATGTCGGCAATCACGTTGTCGACCGCAGGCGCATAGCCGGCAGCGCGCGCCAGCCAGTTGTCGTAATCCTGGACGGTCTGGAACGGCTGCGTCGAGGCGCCGGAACCCAGTTGGGCCATCATCAGGTGCAGGCCCGAGAACTGGTCCACCGGCACCAGGTCGGACGGAAAGCGCAGACCATCGAGGACTTGCTGCAGGCGGTAGCGCAGCAAGTCATAGCTGATGCGGTCTTCGGCTGGCAGCGGCGCCGGATCGAACTTGGCGCTGGCGGCGAGATATTTTTCCGACAGCGCGCGGCTTTGCTTGCGCTCCTCGGCCGACGAAACGGGGCCGAAACGGTCGTTGTAGCGCGCGTCGCCATTGAAGGTCGCGGCGATCGGATTTTCGCGCAGGTAGTCTTCCCAGTAGGCGGCGTACAACTGGTTCATTTTTTCCGGTGTGGCCGGCGTCTTGACCTGGGCAATGGCGGGGAGGGCGGCGCACAGCAGGGTGCACAGGAGCAGGGGAAGCGAGCGGGTCATGGGGTCTCGTGGTGGTCGGGGCGATGCAAGAATAGCATGGGGCTGCCGGGGAATGATCGCGCAGCAGCGCGGGTCAGCCCGCGTATTGACCCGTCGTTATCGTCGCATGACGGTGATGGCACGACCTGCCTTCGGTACACTCGATGCACGTACAACCGCGGAGCACGACATCATGATGAACAGTTTGCCAGATCAATTTCATGCGCTGGTCATCGGCGCCTCGGGGACGATCGGCGCGGCCTTTGTCGATCTGCTTGAACAGTCGCCGCGCTGCGCCTCGGTACGGGGATTGCACCGTCAGTCGGTGCCCGCGATCGACTTTGCGGACGAGGCCAGTGTCGCCGCAGCGGCGCAGGCACTCGCCAGCGGGCCGCGCTACCACCTGATCGTGAATGCGACCGGTGTGCTGCACGACGGCGCAACGATGCCCGAGAAGCGCCTGGCCGATCTGAACTATCCGCAGATGCAGGCAACCTTCATGGCGAACACCTTTGGTCCGGCGCTGGTCATGCGCCATTTCGCGCCGTTGCTGGCAAGTGAACGCGCCGTCATGGCCATGTTGTCGGCCAAGGTGGGCAGCATCGGCGACAACCGCCTGGGTGGCTGGTACAGCTACCGCGCTTCGAAGGCGGCCCTGAACATGCTGATAAAAACCGCGGCGATCGAAGTGGCGCGCACGCAGAAGAACAGTGTGCTGGTCGCCCTGCATCCGGGGACCGTGAATTCACGGCTGTCGAAACCGTTTCGTGGTGAGATTATCGGGCGACCGGCTCAGGCTGCTGCCGCCGACATGCTGCAGGTACTCGATGCGCTGACGCCGGCCGACAACGGTTCGTTCAGGTCGTACAACGGCGCTGAATTGCCCTGGTAGGGCCGGTCAGCCCGTCAGCTGTGCCACCGGCACTGTCGTCTCGATGCGCAAGGTGCCATCGGGACTGCGGGTGGCGATGACGATGTCGCCCTGTTCGACGTACTTGCCGACCAGTGCGCGAATGTTCACGTCATGGGTCACCAGCACCAGGTTGCCGGGATCCTTGTACTGCGCCAGATAGGTGCGCAGCTGCGCCAGCTTGCGCTCGCGCGCTGCGTCCTCATCCTGGAACATCGAGTCGACCATCTCGCTGGGTTCGACCCGGCCGAACGCAAGCCGGGCGGTGTCGACGCAGCGGCACCAGCGGCTCGACAGCACCGGGCCGACCGGCACCGCATGCTTGCGAAAAGCTGCGCCGATGTTGGTGGCATCCGCGCGACCCGCCTGCGACAGGTTGCGCTGGGTGCCGCATACGCCGAGCTTGAAGCCGGGCGGATCACCGATGCCCGGCACCGTCGCGGCATGGCGCATCAGGATGACGTAGCCACCGCGCTGGAGCAGGGGCCATGGTGATGGGGCGGCCCCGGCAACGGGCGCTGCGCATGCCGCCAGTGCGGCGAGAAAGTGGCGTCGGTCCATGGGGGCTCTCGGTGGCGGGGCCGTTTGAATGATCAGATGGTACGCATCACGCTGTTAAAAATCATTTTCCTGGCGCATCCAGGAAGAAGATGGCGTAGACCTTGGCGCCGGATTTCTCGGTCGGCTTGTCGATCTGGATCTGCGCGCAATCCTGCGCCACCAGGCTGCGCCAGTTGACAACGCCTGCATTGGCAAACACCGAATTGACCTTGCACGCCAGACTCATGTCGAGCGCCAGGCGGGCATTGCGCTGCTCTGTTTTTGCGTAGTTGACGCCGCGGATCTCGATGCCGAAGGCGCTCATCCATGGTTCCCACAAGCCCATTTCCACACCTTGCGCCATGCGGCCCAACATGGTCTCCAGCGACAAGCCTTTCTTGACGACGTCGCGCAGCAATTGCAGTGACGGCGCCTCGCGAATGTCGGTGCTGTGCTTGCCTGCGCCGCTGTCGCCGATGGCCTTCAGCTCCTTCGAAAAGGCGGCGTCGCGCTCGGTGTAGTCACGCATGCGCTGGTAAAACTCAACGTCGAGGAAAGGATTTTCAGTCCGGCCGGCGGGCGTCTCGGCTGGCTGGCGGGTGGAAGGCTGTTTTTTATTGGTCATGGCATTGGCTTCGGAGTTTAAGGGCGCAGCATACCACTGAGCGCCATCCCGCTTGCATGCAAGAAGGATGCGGTTGCACCTTCTGCACGCGTCGTCGCCCCTTGTTGGTGACGCTCAGCCCTTACTCTTTGCGTTCCTTGAATTCACCCTCGATGACCATATCGTCGCTGCGTTCAGGCGGGCGTCGGCCAGGCATGAACTTGAAGAACGACGAGGACACCCGATCGAACAGGGTTTTGCGCAGCCACGGGAAGGCAACAAGAAAGGTCGTCACAAACCCGGTGAACAGGGCTGGCACGTACTCGCCTTGCCACACGAAGTGCAGCAGGCAGAGTGCGACCAGGGTCACCATGAGCGGGCGACGGACAGGCTTGGGCAGCAGGCCGACGAGGCGCAGCTTGCCCTGGCTAACCGAGGGAAACCTGGCAAACAGAATACCAAGCAGCAAGCCGGCCACGAACCGGCCCGTGCCGAGATACTCGGCCACGACCCCGATCACGAGGTAGCCGGTATAGGTGATCGTGCCAGCCAACACTGCCAGCAGCGCCACCACCAGGGCAAGCACCAGTTTTGGCTTGCCGATTGCCAGTTTGACGAGAAAGCCGAGGATTTGAATACTCCTGCAAATAAATAAGGAAAGATTGTCGCAAATTCTAACAGCCCGCTGATGAGGTCATCCTTAAGCCGCGCGCGCCAGCGGCTAGGTTTACCCGCCAGCGATCGCGCGCAGGGAAATCCCCGTGATGTAGGCGCCATAGGTGCCCAGTGCATAGCCCAGCACGGCGAGCAACACGCCGACCGGCGCGAGCGCCGGGTGGAAGGCGCTGGCAACCACCGGCGCCGATGCTGCCGCGCCGATATTGGCTTGCGAGCCGACCGCCATCATGAAGAGCGGTGCACGGATCAGTTTAGCCATCAGGATCATCAGGCCGCCGTGGAACGCGATCCAGATAAAGCCCAGCAGGAACAGCCAGGGGCGATCGATCAGGGCACTCAGGTCCATCTGCATGCCGATCGTGGCGACCAGAATGTACAGCATCACCGAGCCGATGCGCGAAGCACCGGCGCCTTCGAATGTACGGGCCTTGGTAAAGCTGAGCAGCAAGCCAATGGTCGTGGCGATCACGACGATCCAGAAGAAGCCCGACGTCAGGCTGTAGTCCTGCAGGCGCCACTCGGCCGGCAGCGACGTGATCCAGCCGACCAGCAGCTCCGACAGGAAATGGGACAGGCCTGTTGCGCCCAGGCCAATGGCAAGGATCACCATGATGTCGGCCGTGGTCGGGATGCGGGCGTGCTGCGCCTGGTACTGCTCGATGCTGTCACGCAAGCGGTTCAGCGCCGTGAGATCCGCGCCTGTCCAGCGATCGAATACCTGGGCCCGGCTGGCAAGGAACAACAACACGGCCGTCCACAAATTACCGACCAGCACATCGACCGCGACGAATTGGCCGAACATCGTGGCATCGACGTCAAAGACCTCGCGCATGGCAGCCTGGTTGGCACCGCCGCCAATCCAGGAGCCGGCCACCGTGGTCATGCCGCGCCAGGTGTCGCCGGCCACCGTCTCGGGATGGATCACGCGCATGGCCTCGAACGACACGAGTGCACCGAGCATGACGCCAACGGTACCGGTCAGGAACATGATGATCGCCTTGGGGCCGAGCCGCACGATCGCCTTGAAGTCGATGGCCACGCACAGCAGCACGAGAGAACTGGGCAGCAGATAGTCGCGCGCCATCGGGTAGAGGCGTGAGGCCGCGCCGTCGATGATGCCAAGCGTGTTCAGCAGTGAAGGCAGCAGGTAGCACAGCAGCAGGGCGGGTACATAGCTGTAGAACTTTTTCCAGAAACCATCCGGACGCGCTGCGGTCCACAGGACGGTACCGAGTATGGCGGCAAGCATGCCGAAGACGACGGCATCGTTGGTAATCATGGCAGCAGAAACAGGCGGCATGCGCGCTCCAGGTTATTCGTATCAGGGACCGATGACGAGCATGCATCGTGCATCGTATTGGTCGAAGAGCAACGAGTATCGCCGGGCGCAAGGGTGTCGTCAACGTCATGGACGCTGGCAGCCGGCAGCGTCAGTACAGGCACGCCGCTTAGTCTGTATTGCTTGATTGGTCTGCGCCCGGTCCTGGACTAGCCGCTGCAGCGCTGCCATGGCTGGACGTGCACCTATCTAGGAATCAACACTTTTCCGATGACATGAATGACGCCGTTGCTGGCGCGGACGTCCGTTGCCAGGATGGTGGCCGGCACCGCCGTGGTGTCGGTGATCGTCAGATTGCGGTTGATCGTGATGGTCTGGGCCGCGACCGTCGACCCGTCAAGGGCTGTCGTCGCCAGCGTGGCCACCGGCGTGCCAAACGGTATGGCAGTAGACAGGACCTGTGCCGGCAACACGTGATACGTCAGGACCGACGTGAGCTGTGACCTTGTCAGGCCCGTGGGTGCCGAGGCGAATGCGGCATTGTTGGGTGCGAAGACCGTAAAGGGGCCGCTTGCACTGAGCGCAGGTGCCAGGCCGGTTGCCACGACTGCGCCGACGAGCGAACTGAAAGAGGCCGGATTGGTCTGGGCCATCTGCACGACATTGAGCACGCCGGGTGGTATCAGGACCTTGTCGATCCCGTGGATGATGCCGTTGTCGGCGTACACATTGGCCGTCGTCACGCTGGCCCTGGCCAGGACGGCGTCGGTGAATGCCACGCCGGATGAAGTGTTCAGTGCGAGCCGGGTAGCTGCGCCGTCGACGACATAGGCTGTCGCCAGGGTTGCGCCGGCAGTGCTTAGCGCCGCCGAGGACCTGGCCCCGGGGAGCACATGGTAGCGAAGTATCTTGCCCAGGTCGGCCGCTGGAAGTGCCGCCACCATGGCGCCGGCGTTGGCAAAGCCGAGCTGTGTCGCCAGTGCGCCGAAGGCTGCGTCGGTGGGGGCCAGAACCGTCAGGTCGGCATTCGCGGCGGTCAATGTACTGGCAATGCCTGCCTTGTCGACTGCTGCCAGTAATGCTGTGAAACCATTTTTTTGAGCGACCTCAGCGACGTTGCCAAGATCGTCGTCACTGCTTCCGCAGGACGACAGAAGAACCGCCAGACTCAACGCACCCAGCCACTTCAAGACAGATCTCATGGTTGCACCTCCGGAATGAACGTCCTTTTTGGACTGAGGTTCATCTGTTGGAGTTCCGCTTCAGCATGCAACCGATGGTCGGGATCAAGCGGATACGGTGTAACTTGACGTCGCTACATCAGCTTTTCCATGGAGTTACCGGCCCGAGGATATTGCATCCTCGTCTGGCAACTCCATGCCCGTGGGGTACCGGGATTACGTCGATTCCTGGCGCGATGGCAGCTTCCAGTCCGGGCGGATGAAGTGGCAGGTGTAGCCGTTCGGAATGCGTTCCAGATAATCCTGGTGTTCCGGTTCGGCTTCCCAGAAAGGCCCTGCTGCAGCGATCTCGGTAACGGCTTTGCCGGGCCAGAGGCCGGATGCGTCGACGTCGGCAATGGTCTGTTCGGCCATCTGCTTTTGTGCATCGTCGAGATAATAGATGGCGGAGCGATAGCTCATGCCCCGGTCATTGCCCTGGCGGTTCGGGGTAGTCGGATCGTGGATCTGAAAGAAAAATTCGAGAATCCGGCGATAGCTGATCTGGCTTGGATCGAACACCAGTTCGAGCGCTTCCGCGTGCGTGCCATGGTTGCGGTAGGTCGCGTTGGGTACGTCGCCGCCGGTGTAGCCGACGCGCGTGGACAGCACGCCAGGCATGCGGCGCAGCAGATCTTCCATGCCCCAGAAGCAACCTCCGGCCAGGATCGCGGTTTCAGTTTGTTGTGTCATTGATGTCCTTTGCTTGGATGAGTCATGAGTCGATAACGTCTATCTTCCCACGTTGATGCATTCGCCGTCGCACCTGCCCTGTTTTTGGCAAATGGCAGCGTTGCAGCCCACCGGCACTGCTGCATTCAACGGAGCCCAGCAACGGCGCGGACGACGCTGATTGACACATCGACGTGTCGGGCCGTGAACATCAGCGGGCGGGCAGTTGCAGACTCATGGATTGTTCAAGATGGGGCCCATGGCCCGCATAAGCAAGTCCAGCAGCAGTGGCGTGCGTGCCGGCCAGTGCGCTCAGGATCAGCTGCGCGGCTTCCGCTGGCGCATCCCAATGCGGGAAATGGCCACAGCGTTCGAACCAGTGCAACTGAGCATCCGGAAACAAGGCCAGTGCCCGCTTCGCCTGCCATGGGAAACAAACCCGGTCACGTCGTCCCCAACCAATGACGAGCGGCTGCGTGATGCTGTTGCGGGGCGCGCCTTGCTGCTCCTCGCCATACGCGAGCTGGGCCAGCATTTCGTCAAACACCGGTGAGGCTACATAGCTGCACAATTCATCGGTCACGATGTCCGGCGCCAGCTCCGTTGGCCGGGAAGAAAATTGCGCCAGCAACAGCGCGCGGCCAATCGGGTTGGCGCAGACCGCCGGCAACACGGGGCGCAGCAGCCGCAGCAGCCGGATCGACAAGTAAATCGAGCTGAAGAATGCATGACGCTCCCACCCCTGCCAGAACCCGCCCGGATTGAGCGCCACCACGCCGCCAACGACGCCACCGCGGCGCGCCAATTCCAGCACCAGTCGCGCGCCCATCGAGCTGCCGACTGCATCGATGCCGGTCAAGCCCTGGGCGTGGAGGAAGGCCGCCGTTTCATCCGCCAGCGTGCGGATCGAGGTTTCGCCATGGAGTCTCGGTGTCTGGCCAAAGCCGGGCAGGTCCACCGCGATGACTTCGCGCCGGCTTGCGAGATCGGCCAGGATGGGATTCCAGCTCTGCCAATGGCCACCGAGGCCATGAATCAGAAGCAATGGTTTGCCGTTGCCGCAGCGAATGTGATGCATGATCGATCTCCCATCGCACGGGTGTGCGTAGGCTGCAAGCGTACCGCAGCGTGCATAACGACTGCGTCCGTTAGGATGATCGCCAGCCAGTAACGGTGAACGCAGGCAGGTAGCCGTCAATACGCTTGAGGCGTTATCATTACGTCCATGATGCCAGTCATGCAAGATGCGTGACCAGCAACAGCATCCGCCCCGACGAGGATGGATCGACGACTGAACACCGGAGCAATGCATGAAAGTGAAGGCTATTTTGCCCGGGGCAATCGCAGCCGCCGCGCTTGTGGCGCTGACCCTGCCCGCGCGGGCCGATACCGGCATCGACTATGCTGAGGCGCTGCGCCGGGTGCAAACCAGTGCGGGTGCGGTGAACGGCGCCCGGCTTGATTTCCAGGCCAGGCAATTGCAGGCCGAGGCGCTGCGCCGCATCGATGGCCCGGATGTGCGCCTGTCCGGCTTTGCCGGGCGGGTCTCGACCACCCTCAGCGTCGACACCGGCGCCATTACGCAGCTGGCCAACCCGGTGCTCGACTCGCTGCCGCCGCTGCCAGCTTTGAACCTGCCGGAGATCCCGCCGGCCATCAATGTCGACCGCGTGTTCAACGTGCATTCGCTCGGCCTGAACACGGTCTGGCCGCTCTACACGGGTGGGCGCCTCGATGCGGTCAAACAGATCGCCGCCGGCCGCGCGGACGAAGCCCATGCGAGCGTGCAGGCGGCCGTGGACGATGCCTCGATCCACCTGGCGCAGCGCTATTTCACAGTGCAACTTGCCGCCAAGGCCAGCCAGTTGCGCAGCTCGGCGGCAGAGCTTGCCAAAGAACACCAGCGCATGGCGCGCAAGATGGAGCGTAGCGGGCTGATCGCAAAGGTCGAGCGCCTGAAAGCCGATGTCGCCGTCGACAATGCGGTCAGGGAAGCGGCCAAGGCGGGCAGCGACCTCGAGATCGCGCAGCTCGCGCTGCGCCGCCTGCTTGACGCGCACGGCGCCGTCACGCCGACCACGCCGCTGTTCGTGCATGCGGAGTCGCCGGGCTCGCTGGCCTCGTTCATCGATGCGGCCATGGCGTCGAACGCGGCCTGGAAACAGATTGCAGGCAAGCGAAAACAGGCAGACGGGGCCCTGCAACTGCAGGGTCGGGAATTCAGCCCCACCGTCATCGGGATCGCCAACTATAACCTCAACCGTGGCAGCTCCAGCCGCGCCAACTGGCTGGTCGGGGTGTCGGTCAGCGTCCCGCTGGTCGAGCGCATCGACCGCGCAAAAATGACCGCCGCCGCCCGGCTCGAGCAGCAACGCGTCGAGGTCGCGGCAGAACAGGCAGGGCGCGATATCCCGACCCTGGCTGAAAGCCAGTGGCGCACCATGGAGGATGCCCGCCAGCGCTACCTGGCGATGGGGTCCGCAATCGAACTGGCAGCCGAGACGCAGCGCCTGGCGCAGGTAGGGTTCCAGAACGGGCAGGCCACGTCGACCGATGTCGCCGATGCGTCGCTCAACTACACCAAAACGTCCCTCGAGCGCGCCCAGGCTGGCTACGACTACGTCATGGCGCTGGCCAAATTGCTGGGCACCAGCGGCGAGCCTGAGCGCCTCGGCGTGCTGTCCCGGACCGCCACGCACATCGTCGACCTCACGAAAGAATAAGCATCATGGCAAAACCTTCCACCAAAGGCCTGCTTGCCGGCGGCACCGGCATCGTCATTCTCGCCCTGCTCGGCTGGGGCCTGTACCTGGCCTTCCAGCCGGTCCGCGATCCGCTCCAGGGCCAGATCGAGGCGCAGGAAATCAATGTGGCGTCGAAGGTCCCGGGGCGGGTTGGCCAGGTCCATGTGCAGCTGGGCCAGCGTGTCGCCCGCGGCGATCTGCTGTTCGAGCTCGACAGCCCTGAAGTGCGGGCCAAGGTGGCGCAGGCCGAAGCCGCGCGCGACGCGGCGCGCGCGACCAGCCAGAAGGTGGAGGCCGGCGCGCGGCCGGAAGAAATCGTCGCCGCGCGCGCCAACTGGGAGCGCGCCGAGGCGGGCGCCAGGCTCGCCAGGATCACGTTCGAGCGCATCGGGGCGATGTATGCCGAAGGTGTGGTCGCGCGCCAGAAACGCGACGAGGCCGAAGCCCAGGCGCGCTCGGCGAGCGAGCTGGCCACCGCCGCTCGCGCCCAATACGTGCTGGCACGCCAGGGCGCCCGTGCCGAAGACCGCCAGGCCGCCGAGGCGCAAGCACGGCAGGTGGCGGGCGTCGCGGATGAAGCAGGCGCCGCGCTCGACGAGACGCGCATCACCGCGCCCGCCGCGGGCGAGGTGACCAAGCTCGCGATCCAGGCCGGTGAGCTGGCGCCGCAGGGCTTTCCCGTCATTACCCTGGTCGACCTGGCCGATGTCTGGGCCGTGGTTGCCGTGCGCGAAGATGCATTCAAGGCGTATGCGCAGGGTTCGGTGCACCAGGCCACCATCCCCGCGCTCAACACACGGGTCCAGTTCAAGGCCACTACGGTGTCCGCCTTGCCGGCCTTCGCCACCTGGCGCGCGGCGCGCCCGGGCGGCACCGATCTGCGCACCTTCGAGGTCAGGCTGCGCCCGACCACCGTGGTGCCCGGACTGCGCCCGGGAATGACGGTCGTATTCGATCACTGAGCGCGGCCGATGACCCGATCCGGCAACGCCATCGCATCGTCCTTGCGGCGCGAATGGGCACGCCTGCGCGCCGATCCGTGGGATATCGCCATGCTGGGCGCGATTCCGCTCGCGCTCTACCTGCTGACATGGTGGATCTTCTCGGCCGGCGTGGCGCGCGACCTGCCGCTGGTGGTGCATGACCGCGACCACACCGTCGTCTCGCGCAACCTCATCCGCATGCTCGACGCCTCGCCCGGCCTGAACGTGGTGCTCGCGGCAGACAACGAGGCCGAGGCGCTGCGCCTGATCCGCGCGCGCGAGGCATTCGGCCTGGTGTCGATTCCTGCAGATCTGCAGGAATCGGTGCTTGCGGGCCGCGGTGCCAAGGTCCAGTGGGCCTATAACGCCCAGTTCTCGGCGCATTCGGGCAGCATGACGCGTGACGTGCGCGCCGTGGTGGCCACCCTGTCGGCGGGCATCGAACTGCAAGCGCGCGCGCGCCGCGGCGCTGGCCCCGGCCAGGCCGGCGTGCAGATCGAGCCGGTGCAAACCCGCATCAGCACGCTGTTCAATGAAAACGGGAGCTACATCCCGTCGCTTGCATTGCCGGTGGCCTTTACGCTATTGCATATGTTCGTGACGCTGGCGGCGGTGACGGCAATTGGCCGCGAATTTCGCGCCGCCACCGTGCCCGACTGGCTGGCCGCCGCCCACGGCAAGCCTGCTGTGGCCCTGCTAGGGAAATTGCTCATCCCTTGCGCCTGCTTCGCCGTGCATGCGCTGTTGCTGTTCGTCTTGTTTGGCGTCGTGCTGCGCTGGCCGGTGCAGGGGAGCGCCACGGCCATGCTGGCGGGCACCGCCCTGTTCATCACGGCCTGCCTCGCGCTTGGCGCGGCGATCGCCGTCTTCACCTCATCGCTGCGCGCGGCGCTGTCGGCCAGCGCCTTCATCACGGCGCCCGCGTTCGCGTTCGCCGGCCAGGGCTTCCCGCTGCTGTCGATGCCGCTGAGCGCGCGCATCTGGGCCGAATCCCTGCCATTGACACACTATCTGCACATGCTGAACAACACCTGGACCGGGGGCGCGCCGCTGCGCTACAACCTGGCGCACCTGGCGATCCTGCTGGCCTTTACCCTTGGCCTGGGCATGGCTGCCTGGCTGCGCCTGGCGCGCCGCATGCACCAGCCAGCCACCTGGGGCAAGCAATGAGCGCCCCGCGCCGCGCCTGGGGCGCGTTCGTGCTGACCTGGCAAGCCATCCTGCGGGACAAGGCGGCGCTGCTGCTGTTTTTCATTTCCGGCATCATCTATTCGTTTTTCTATCCGCTGCCCTATAGTACCGAGACGGTGCGCCGGGTGCCGGTCGCGGTGGTCGACCAGGACCAGTCGGCCCTGTCGCGCCAGCTGATCCGCTATGCCGGGGCGCACCCTGGCCTGGTCGTGGCGGGCGTCAGCACGCGGCCGGAAGATGCACAGGCGCTGATCTGGCAGGGCAAGGCTGCCGGCGCGCTGTTCATTCCCGCCGACTTCAGCCGCAAGGTGCTGGCCGGCATGCAGCCCGAAGTGGAGGTCAGCGGCCACGGTTCCTATCCTTTGCTGAACAAGGTGGTCCTGAACGGCCTGGCCGAGGTCGCCGGCACGGTGTCCGCCGGTATCGAACTCAAGCGTCTTGGCGCGGCGACCCCATCGGGCATGCAGGCCGAGGCGGCGCGCCAGCCGCTGGCCGTTGAGGCGCTGCCCCTGTTCAATGTGCGCGAAGGCTATGCCTCGTATGTCGTGCCTGGTGTCATGGTGCTGGTCATGCAGCAAACCTTCCTGCTCGGGATCGGGCTGTTGTTCGGCAGCTGGGCGAGCGACAAATCCTTCCCTTACGGGCAGGACGCGGCCTCGTATTGCGGCGCCCTGAGTGCGTTTGCGCTGGTCGTGGTGCTCAATGCGCTGTACTTCTTTGGCTTTGTCTTCTGGTGGCAGGATTATCCGCGCGGCGGCAACCTGGCGGGCACGGCCATGCTGACCCTGCTGTTCGCCTATAGCGTGGCGGCATTGGGCATGTTGATCGGCATGTTCTTCCGCACCCGCGAGCGCAGCATGCAGCTGCTCGTTGCCACCTCGTTGCCCATCATGTTCCTGTCGGGCCTGACCTGGCCTGCAAGCGCCATCCCGCTGCCGCTGCGTGCACTTGGCGCGCTGTTGCCGTCAACTGCGGCGATCCAGGGCTTCGTCGCCACCAACCAGATGGGCGCCTCTCTGCACGAGGTGCGCATGGAGCTTGCCATGATGCTCGGCCTGGCGCTGGTGTTCGCCGTTGTCGGCCTGGTCAAATGGAGGCGCATGCCTGCGGGGCAGTAGCAGGCGCCAGCGCGGCGCCGTTCAGTCGAGTTTCAGCCAGATCTCGTTGCGCCGCATGAACCATGGCGTCATCGAGCTGTTGTAGCGCGACAGTACCGGTTCGCCGGTCCAGCGGATAGTGGCTGCACGCAGCGCCGCCTGGAGTTCGGCCAGATGCTGGTCATAATTGGCTTGCGACCAGAAGCCCGAATACCGGATCACCGCCACCTGTGCAGGCGGCACTTCGCGCAGCCTGATGCGTGGATCGAGCGGCAGCGGTGCATTGTCCATATTGATATCCTTCGGCAGGACGAACTGTACAAGGATGCCGTCAGGGACTGTGCTCTGGGTCACGGGCGCCGTCATGTCCAGCTTGGCAGGGACCGGCGCCTGGGTCACCGGGGCGGTCATGGCAAGCTTGCGTTCGCCCTTGTTCTTGCCAAAGATGTAGCCGGCCAAAATGGGAAAGGCGCGGTTCCCAGCATCATCGGCGGGCGGCGGCATCACCACCTCGGCGACGGTGTAGGCCCCGTACTGGCGAATCTCGAATGCGGGGTAGGACCGCACAATGGAGTAGGCGGGTTCTTCGACCGCGTGGCTGGCTGCGGGCAGCAACGCCAGCGACAGCCCCAGGACGCAGGCAAGGCCAATCAGCTGGCGTGTGCGCCTTGGCCGGGCTGCGCGGCGGGATGGTTGGGTGGGGGCAGCAATGGCGCGCTTTCCTGGGACCGTGGACATGGCAAGAGCATACACTTTTACCCACGCGGCGCCGGGCCTGCAGGGCGCCAGAAGGCGTGGCGTTTCAGTCGCGCGTAGCCGATGACCTGAATAACGCCGATCGCAAGCAGGCTTGCGAGTCGATTGCCCAGGCTGCCGGTCGCGCACATCGCCAGACGGCTTTGCCGGTGAGCGCGACCAGGCGAGTCATGGCGCGGGCGAGAAGGATGCGTGAGATGGAAACTTTTTGTGCATCCACTCGCGGTTCAGCTGTAAAGCGGTGACGACGTCTTGCGGCAAGCTCTCGAGAATGGCCGGATCGTCGCTCGGTGTGTCAGCCAGCAGGCTGGCCAGGTGGATGATGGCACCGAGTTTGCTGAACGGGTGGGCGACCATTGGATCGGATGCACTTTCTAATGCGGTCACGATGACGACCGGGAAATTCCAGCGACGACAAAGTTCGGCGGTAATGTGCCCCTCCGAAAAGCCCAGCAGTCGCGTTTCGCGCTCCCACCGGCCGCCCGGCAAGTGGGGTTGCGCCTCGATCTCGGCAAACGTTGTCGGCGCCGCCTGGTAGATCAGGAGTTCGCCAAGCCGCATCATCATGCCTGCGAGCCAGGCATCCTGGCCATCGTCGCCCAGGCAGACGGCCAGCCACTTGGCGTAGCCGGCGCAGGCCATGCTGCTTTTCCAGAACTCGTTGCTATCGAGGCCTGGCAGGTCGGGGAAGGTTTCGGCGAAGCAGGCAGCCAGGGCCAGGGTGCGCACATGCCCAAGGCCCGCCATCGCGATGGCGTCGTCGAGTGACGTTACACCACGCGCAGCGCCGAAGCGGGCGCTATTGGCTAAGCGCATCAGTTTGGCGGTGAGGGCGGGGTCGCGCGCAATGATCGCGCTGATTTGAGTGGCCGACGCATCCTCATCATCGAGGGTTTTGATCAATGCATGGGCAACTTCTGAAATGACGGGCAATTTTACGGCATGAAAAAAAGACGATAACTCGCTCATGGCAATTCTCCAACAGAACATCGCCGCTGCGACAGGTTGACGGTCGCGCGATGGAATGACATTGAAATTTCACGATAGCATAGTTGTTTCACTTGGGAACTAGATCGGGAAATTATTTCCTGGGCCTGATACAAGGATAGCGGATGCCAGAAAGCCCGCTTGATCTAGTCTATGCGGTAAGGACCTTTGCGGCCAGCGTCGCCTCGATAACGCGGACGATTCCTGGGTTTTTGGAGATCCAGTGCATCGGGATGCGGCGAGGAAAAATGCCCCATGTCGTTATGGAAGTATGGGCTGAAAGCCGCTGCGAATTCTTCTGAACACGTCGTCCGAACGTGGTTTGCCGCGCCAGTGTCGATATCGCAACCCGCCACACCAACGCCTTCTCTGACCGGAATGGACCGAGTCCTGAACGTCAAGTCGCTCCCAACAAAAGGCAGTCAACCGTAAATGGACCGGACACGAAGACTCTGAAAGCAAGAAACAAAAACGCCCACTTGCATGAGTGGGCGTTGCGCGAACGATATTCTTGGTGGCCCGGGGCGGAATCGAACCACCGACACAAGGATTTTCAATCCTCTTCTTTAGCAGGCTCGCTACTTAGCTAGCGGCACGGGTTTCTAATAAATGACTACGGATGTCGTGATATTGTCCAGAGGAGCCGACTTTGGACGTGATGGTGCATTCGCCGCTGGACCGGGCTGGTTCTCTTGTTTAGGGGGCTTAGATAGAGCCGGCGGTTCTTCGTCCAGTGCAATCGTGCAATTCGTCGTATGACCACCTAGCACCTGGAGATTCATCTCACCAAAACGCTTACCAAGCCTAGCGACGATCTTGGCGGGACCAACTGGCACGGCGTTAAAGTGAAAGCGCCCGTTCAGATCGGTAGTGGTGCGCTGATTGTTGCCAGCAACTGCGATTTCGATCTCGGCTTCAGGCACAATCTGCAAGCCGTCCGTCACTGTGCCATGGACGGTACCGCTACTTGTCTGCAGCGTACCTCTCTGCGGTGCAAGACCAGTGGCAACGCCGCGGATCATCAGGAGGATTGTTTCCGAGCCGAAACCGGCCATGAAGGCCAAGGCAATCGCAGTGCTATAGTTTTTAGGGTCCAAGATGTGATGGGCCACAATAGCAATCAACGGGGCTGCCATGAACTGAAGAATCTGGAATGCCAACTGTTCACGCGCTTCTTCCGGCTTGAGTGGTAGCTGATCGGGCGTCGATACGTATGAGGCTTCGACCCGTTTCTGAATTTCGGGAACCCGGCGTGACAGGCTGATTGCCCCGCCAAACAGTGCGACAATCAGCACTGGCAGCGGCACTACCAGTCCACCGGTGATCCATGCGCGATTACTTTGTGATCCGGGCTTGCACTTCCCTTCGGTGGGTTTTCCCTTACATTCCGGGTTTTGCCCAGTCAGCACCCCACCGATGTTGACTAGCCACTGGTTTTGATATTTTGGGAAATTTTCTGGTTCGGAACCCGTCAATTTTGTGGGTACCGTCCCGCCGGCAGTGTTCGTGTTCTGGATAGGAGCCGTCGTTCTGGCCGGGTCGCTTGAGCTAGTGTTCGTGGATAGCAGGGGCACGGCATTGCCCAGGACGTTCGGCGTGCCTCGCCCGGCAGTAGGGACTTCCCCCGTCGTATTGCCGGAAGGACCCGGCTGGGCGCCGGCTAGTCCGGGGGATGTGTTTGCATTCGCTGGCTGGTTTATCGCGGTATTGGAGATGGCGGGGCGATCGATTTCGCACCGTATATTGGCATCTTCTGAATAGGGTACACAACCCGATATGATTCCAATTGGTTCGCTGCCAATCGCCTGGGTTTTGACGAACGGTGGAATGACGAGAACAGCAAAAGAAGACAGCACGAAGAAATAAGCGAACCGTACTTGATTTTCCTGATGATCTGCTTTATTGCCAAGGAAAGCGTAGCAGAACCAAGCTACCCCAAAGGCTGCAGCCAGCATCCCGGTAAAACTCGAAAGAATTCGTAACGACGCAGTCAGGACTGTGCAGGCAGTCACACCTACTATCACGCTGCACTTCTGCGCCACCCCGGACGAATCCATGTCCATCTGCCCAAGTGTATAAGCGAATACACAGACGAAGCAAAGAATACCGACAATCCATGGGTACCACTTTTGTAGCCGTTCCGTCAACGCTTGCATGAGTACCTCTAATGCTCAAGTGAATTGACTTATCGAAGACGTGAATTGTCGGCGGCCGTGTCCAGTTATATCGCCACCATGGATGCCTTGCTTGACGCTTCCGGCCTGTCTGAACGATCCCGCACTGCAGCAAGATCGGTTGCTGCTGCTGGCGGTGACCCGGCCCATACAATCTGCGCTGCTTGCATACGGTTATGTACGCCCAGGTTGCGGAACGCCGCCGACAAATGGGCTTTAACTGTGCCCTCGGACACGCCAAGTTCGCGCGCAATTTGCTTGTTGGGTTTGCCGCAAAGTGCTTCTTCCAGCACTTCTTGTTGCCGAGGAGACAATCCTCCTCTCGGCAAGCCCGCCTCTAACGCTGCCACAGAGCGTCCAGAACCCCACCCGGCTATATTGCGGGTAATGCTTATCGGTAAGTAGCAATGACCTTGCGATAGCAGGAACAGCGCCATGCGTATGACTTCAATAGTACTGCTGCGCGGTATCAATCCAGTTGCACCAGCCCGGACCAGTGCAGTTAAGGTGTTGTCGGAATTGTCGAAAGTAATCGCAGCCAAGGCTGTACATGGTGCAGCGGCTACGATTGCGCCAATACACGCCTGATGATCTGTGAATTGGTTCGCGCCATCGACCAGCACCACATCAACCGCCCGCAGGTTGAGTTGGCAGATTGCCTTGGTCGCGTTGTCTGCGTTCGAAATATGATCGGACAAACTCAGAGCAGGGCGCACCCAACAACTCAGCAAAGCCCTCTGGCTCACAAGGAGGATGTGCATGGTCATATCCTAAATATTACTGTATTTACAATCAAAATAACTTATTTGGGTTTGCTCGTCTATTAGCCGTTAGTCTAATAGACAGTGTGTAACTTTTTTTACACACTTGGTTTCAAAGAAAGCGGTTATCAATTGGTCGTGAGCCAATGATAAGTGCTGCAAAGAATCACGTAACCAAGGGGACTATCATGGCTTTTTCATTTGAAAAAATGGAGGCAGTACGAAATGCTGTCATTGCTCAGCTTCGACACGACTGGCGCCCAGTTAATGATTTGCACGCAGTCATGCAGGACGACCTCAAGTACGACAAAAAACCGCTCTCGATTTTCTTGAACACCATCGAAGAGATGCTATTTCACCACGTGCCGAGCTACGATTTCGAATTCGATCCGGAATTTGTGCTGAATGCGCTACCGCTGACCGTGGAGGAATTGATGCAGGAAATCAACCAGAGCACAGCATGAACGCTATTCGCACACTCTTACCCGTACTGATGATGACGGCGGTGCTGTCAACGCAGCGTGTGCAGGCTCAGACCGGCGCATTCGACTTGATCTGTCACGATGGCAGAGTGGCCGATAAGGAGCAACTGTCAGATTGGCTTTTGGGAAAACACAAGTTGAGCGGACGTGGCTGGCGGTCGTTACAGACTGACACCAAATCATCTCGACAAGTGTTGGACAGGGTGGTTTCTACTGATAAAAGCTGCGTTAATTGCACAAAGGAAGATCAGGAAGAGATTAATGCCCTGAGCGTATCGTTCGGTCTTGCCGCTAGCGCCGGCGGGGTGCCCGGGGTCGACCAACAATCCTATTTCGCCAGCGATTCGACTGCTGAGATAGCATGCTCTGCTGAATTTAAGGCCTACGTCAATGGTGCCCTGAAACCCAATCGACCCAACCCCATCTCATCTGCTTGGCGCGTAAGGGGTAACGTATCTGATCTCTACATTGATCAGGCCACGGATAAAAACGCTTTCAAGGCCAGCAAGGCCGCCTCGCTATCAATCCACAAGGACAAGGTGACGAATACCGATGCGCACTCGGCACTCGTGTTCATTGGGCATAATTTCGACATTACGCCCGGAAGTGACAGGCCATCGGATACATCGGTCAACTCGCTGTCGTTGATTCCGTTTGTCGGCGTCGACAAACATAAGGTGGAGCTGGATGGTGCATTCGCAGCAGAGGATTCCTTAGACAAGCGCCTGGCCGGCTTGACCGCGCAGCTATTTCGCAGCGACCAGCCTAACTGGGGTTACTCAATCAACCTGATCGCCACCCATAGCCGCGACAACATCGACAATACGCGCCTCAATCAGTTGACGGCTGAGTTCGAACCCATCGTGAACGGACGCTTGAACGATGCATTCACACGAGATAGCTGGTGGGTTTACCCCCGTCTGCTCTTCCTGGTGGACGCGGCGAATTTTTCCAGACGATCCGATCGCCCGGATATCGCGGCCGTTCAGCAGAATGCCAGGCGTGCAGGCGTCGATCTGGGGGTAGTGATCTATGCGCCCGGAGATAGACTGAGCTATGGCTACAGTTATCGAAAGCTGAACGATTGGAAAGGGGATGGCGATGTCAGCCTGTTCGACCAATATCTGCAATTCATACCAGACCAGCGCAACTACACCGCGCTGACGTTGAGGTATTTACGTGGATATAAGGAAATTGGGCGTGATCCAGTCAAGAAAATGGCACTGGAACTGCAATTCCGTTACTGAACATCGCCATCGAATGGTCTTAAGCCACACCGTAGCGCAATGAAGCATTCTTCAGTATTGTCGATTTTTACCATCCAGGGAGAGCGCAATGAGTATCGACCACGTACAGATTGAAAAATCTTTAAGTCAACGCCTGAAGAGCCGTCTAAGTAAGGAAGAGATCAATCATCTCGCCAGTAAAATCGCTGAATTGTCGAGTAACGGCATAGAGATCGACGAGGTGTTTCCCTATGGGATTCCGCCACAACGTGAGCGTCTCGCCATCCGAGGTACCTTGACGGCAGCGCAGCTCGGAAAATTGGGCGACCTGATACCCAAGCTCGGTGACCTGAAGGATTACCGCATTTTCCCGCGCGGCATTGCAGCGCCAGAAAAGTATCGCGTGCACCTAAATCTCAACCGTTGAATTGCTGCACTCTTCCGTTCATGGACGCCGCCAATCTGTCTGTTTTTCATATGCATCCACTGCAACGCTGCAATTTGCGCTGCCTCCATTGCTACTCAAGTAGTGGGCCAGACGGAAGAGAACAGCTGTCAGGCCAGCTTGCACTAAAAGCGATTTCGTCCGCCTCCAGCTGGGGATATAGTGAGCTCGCCATGGCAGGAGGCGAGCCGTTGCTGTATGCGGATTTGCCGATGCTTCTCGCTCATGCGGCCAATGTGGGTATGGGCAGTTCGGTAGTGACCAATGGTCTTTTGCTACGTAGTAAAGCCGATATCGACAAGCTACGCCACGCGCATACCGTCACAGTCAGCATCGACGGGCTGGCGATGCACCACGATAAAATGCGAGGTCGCCGCGGCGCCCATGACGGTGCTGCCAACGCAGTACGGCGGCTGGCGGAGGCAGGTGCGCACGCATGGGTGGCCTGTGGCGTTAGCACTCACAACGTAAATGATATCGAGGAAATCGTTGACAATGCCAAGTGCTGGGGAGCGCAAGGAATTACCTTTCACCTGGTCGAACCAACCGGTCGGGCTTGCGCTTTGCCGTTAGGAGATTTCCTGTCATCGGATGACCGATCGTTGTTATATGTGACAGTCGCATTGCTGGCTGCTGCACATCGAGACTCGATCGATATCCGTATTGACCTTCTGCATCGCGAGACATTATTGCAGCAGCCCGCCTTGCTCTACGCGAAGTCAGAGCCGGCTGATCGAGCTTGCCCAGCACAGACAGTGCGGGTACTTGTGATGTATCCCGACGGGACACTGGTCCCGGTATGTCACGGAATCCACCGTCGATTTGCGCTCGGCTTGTACAACGGGGATCCCGGATGGCTATGGGATCATTTTTTTGAACGTATTTATCCGACTCTGTGCACACTCGGTCGGGTTGCCCTTGGTCGACTGAGTGCGGATGAAACATTAACGTTGATTAACCCCGGCGATTGGCTGGCCGAGTTGTCTCATCCAAAATTCCCAAGCGTAATCGGCATTTCTGAGTGCTCTTATTAGAGATATCACCAGAACAGATTTATGCTTTTGCACATACGGAAAACAGCAGGAAGAGGAAAGCCGGGTAGTTTGGGATGGAAACAGTTCTGGAAACGGACCGGATACGAGAACTAAGAATCCCCGAAACGACAACGCCCACTTCGATAGTGGGCGTTGTGCTAATCATATTCATGGTGGCCCGGGGCGGAATCGAACCACCGACACAAGGATTTTCAATCCTCTGCTCTACCAACTGAGCTACCAGGCCAAGAGCGCGCAATTATAGCAGCGTTTTTGGCAAGCAGACAATCCTTCCGCGCCGATCCTCAACCCTTGCTGCTGATCCGCTGCGCATGATCCCGCTCGAGCGCCAGGCGCAGGTCGCGTCGGCCTTTGGCTTCCTCGAAGCGGCGCACTTCATCCGGCGTCGCTGGCACCAGCGGCGGAATCGAGGCCGGCTTCTTGTCGTCGCCCACCGCCACCATCGTGAAGAAACAGCTGTTCACGTGCCGCACGGCCTTGCTGCGGATGTCCTCGGCAATCACCTTGATGCCGATTTCCATCGAGCTGCGGCCAGTAAAGTTCACGGCGGCCAGGAAGGTCACCAGTTCACCAACGTGGATTGGCTGGCGGAAGGTAACCTGGTCGACGCTCATCGTCACCACGTAGCGCCCGGCGTAGCGACTTGCACAGGCGTAGGCTGCCTGGTCGAGCAGTTTCAGGATGGTGCCGCCGTGCACGTTGCCGGAGAAATTGGCCGTGTCAGGCGTCATCAGCACTGTCATGCTGAGCTGGTGCGAGGGCAGGTTCATGGGTGCAATCAATACAAGTGGCTGGGCGAGTGCTGATGTTGCCTCAGAAACTGCCGCGCGGCAAGGTCAGCAGTGGCCGTCGGCGATCTGCTAACCCGACGAAAAAGTAGCCCGACAAAACGCGCATATCGAAATACCCATAAAATCGTGGGCATCACCATGCAAACCCGCTAGGCTCGGCAAATGAACAGCGAACTCCCATACCAAGGTGGATCGGTGCAGTGGCACCTTGGTCCCGTCATCGATGCATTGCGCACCTCGCGCGAGTCGACCCACAATATCCGGCACCAGGGGCGCGTGCGCGAGCTGCCGTCGCGCGACGTGCTGCGCCAGATCGTCGATGGCCTGTCGGCCGCGCTGTTTCCCACGCATTACGGGCGCCCCGACCTGAACGACGAGAGCATCGACTACTACGTCGCCGATACGCTCAACGTCGCGCTTGACCGACTGGTCGAGCAGGTGCGGCGCGCGCTGCGCTTTTCGCCGGCGGCGCCGTCCGAATTGACCGGCGCGGACGCCCAGCGTGAAGACCTCGTGCTGGCCGAGCGCGCCCGCGCGATCACGCGCGAGTTCGCGGCCAGGCTGCCTGACTTGCGCGCATTGCTGGTGTCGGACGTGCAGGCCGCGCTCGCGGGCGACCCGGCCGCCACGTCGGTGGCCGAGATCATGCTGTGCTATCCCGGCACCATCGCCATCCTGTACCACCGCATCGCGCATTGCCTGACGCGCCTGGGCGTGCCGTTCCTGGCGCGTGTGGTGGCCGACATCGGCCACTCGCTCACCGGCATCGACATCCACCCGGGCGCGCAGATCGGCGGCAGTTTCTTCATCGACCACGGCACCGGCGTCGTGATCGGCGAAACCGCGATCCTCGGCGAGCGCGTGCGGCTGTACCAGGCGGTTACGCTGGGCGCCAAGCGCTTCCCGGTCGACGACAGCGGCGCGCTTGTCAAAGGCATCCCACGGCATCCGATCGTTGAAGACGACGTCGTCATCTATGCCGGCGCCACCATCCTGGGCCGGATCACCATCGGCGCCGGGTCGACCATCGGCGGTAATGTCTGGCTCACGCAGAGCGTCCCGCCGGGCAGCAATGTGTCGCAGGCGCAGATGCGCAATACCTGATCGTCAAGCGATGACGATTCTGCTGGTACCCGGCTACATGGCCGATGACACGCTGTGGGACGATCTGCGCGCGCCGCTCGCGCCATTCGGCCCGCTCAAGCATGCCGACCTGCGCCACGACACATCGCTCGAAGCGATGGCCGCGCGCGTGCTGCGCGACGCGCCGCCGTCGTTCATCCTTGTCGGTTTTTCGATGGGCGGCTACGTCGCGCGCGAGATCGTGCGCCAGGCGCCCGAACGGGTGGAAGCGCTGGCCCTGATCGCCAGCTCGACCCGGCCCGATACCGATGCGGTCAAGCAGGGCAAGCGCGCGGTGGCGCGCTCGGCGCCGTCGGTGTCATTCGCGGGCCTGAGCCGCACGGCGATCGCCACGTCGCTGCATCCTGCGCATGCGGGCGACGAGGTGCTGATCGAGCGCGTGCGCCAGATGGGTGTGCGGCTGGGGGCAGAGGCGTTTCGCCACCAGTCGATGGTCGAGCGGCCCGGCGACCTGCATCTGCTGGACCAGATCCGCTGCCCGACGCTGATCGTCGCGGCCGAGCACGATCGTTTGCGTAGCCTGGAAGAATCGCAGGAGCTGCATGCGGGTATTGCGGGATCCACGTTGGCCGTCATCGAAAACAGCGGTCACATGATCCCGATCGAAGCGCCGCAGGCGCTGGCGGATGTGCTGACGCCGTGGCTGGGAAGCGTGTCAGCCTTGCACGCCAGTTGAACGACTACGCCGCGGCGGGGGTGACTTTCTCGCACCAGCCGTGCAGGCCGCGGATCGCATCTTCCTTGTGCTTGGCCTCGATCTCGATCCACGGCGCCTGCAGGTAGGAAGACGGCATCACCGAAATCAGGTCGGAATGCTGGCGGTCGTTGAAACCTTCGCGGCCGTTCGAGATGTGCACCAGCTGGTGCGCGGGATCGGGCCAGGTCGCGCGGGCCTTGGCCAGCGTCTCGGCCACGCTCGGGTGGTCGTAGCTATCGAGCTTTTCATGAACGATGTGGTGGTGGGCGTCGAACACCATCGGGATGCCGGCGCGCACGCAGACGGCGTGGATCTCGTCGGCGCTGTAGGCGTATTCGTCGTTCTCAAGGCACAGGCGGCTGCGGATTGCCTCGGGCAGTTCGGCGATGCGGGCCACCAGTTGGTCTTCGCGGTCGGATTTGCCGCCGTGGATTTCCAGCAGCGCCCAGGGCGAGCGCGGCTGCTCCAGCAAATCCATGATGTCGGCGTGCATCTGCAGGATCTTGACGCTGTTGGCGACGACGTTCTCCGAGTCCGAGCTCAGTACCACGAACTGATCGGGGTGCATCACCAGCCGGATGCCGCGCTCGGTCGCGCGCCGGCCCCAGCGGCCCAGGGTCTCCTTGAACTTCTCCAGGATCGCCAGGCCGAACGGCTCGTCGGCGAACGGGAAGATCGACGACGGCATCCGGTACAGTTTGATGCCTTCGCGCTCGCAGTAGCGCAGCGCGTTGTCGAGCGTCTGGATATTGTCGCGGTAGATGTCTTCCAGCGCGCGCTGCTGGCCTTCTTCAGACAGGTCGAGCAGGCGCTTGCGCGTCATCGTGCGATACCGCACCTCTTTCGAGACGGTGATGCAGACAAGGCCGAGGTGTGGTTGCGTGGCGATCAGGGTCATGGTGCAGGCAAGTCTAGCCGAAGCAGCGTTGACGAAGAGCGCGCCCGGGTTCGGAACCAGGGTCGAAAGCGGGGCAGGGAACTTTACCGCGGCGTGCCGAACACCTGGGTCCAGTAGATGATGCCAGCCTGCCGGTCGACCGTGACGCCATAGGCCGCGCCCATCTCGGTGAAGTCCGCTTGCATGATGTTGGCGCAGTGCCCCGGGCTGTCAATCCAGCCGTCGACGGCTTCCTGTGGCGAGTGCTGGCCGAAGGCGATGTTTTCGCCCAACCGGTGCCAGCGGTACCCGGCGCGCGTGGCGCGATCGGCCGGATCGCTGCCGTCCTGTGCATAGTGGTTGAAGTAGCGACGGGTGGCCATGTCGCGGCTGTGGGCCAGTGCGGCCTCGCCCAGCACGGCGTTCCACTGCAAGGGCGCCGCCGCCGCAAATGCGCGGTCGCCGCACATGCGGGCGCTGGCGCGTGCAACATTGACCGCCTCGAGGATCGCGCGGCCGGCGTCGCGCCAGTCCGGGTAGGTGGTCGATGGCAAGGGCGGCGCCGGTCGGGCCAGCACGACGGTCCAGGTTGCGCCTTCGCGGTAGCTGCCCACGGCTGAGAATTGTTCGCTGCGCAGCACCTTGCAATACCTCTGCTGCAGCACCTTCATGGCGGCCACGGCATCTTCCGGACCGGTGACGTCAACAGAATCCGCGTTATCGGCGGCGTAGCCGGCCTGCGCCAGAGCCGATTCGATGAAGGTCCCGAAGCCGATCCGGATTTGCGCCAGGGCCGGCTCGGCGACCAGCGGCGTCACTGGCGCGACGGGTGCGCCGTCGCAGTCAGCCGGTTTGGCGCGATAGGCATTGATTAGTGCTGCCAGTGGATCACCGGCAAGCGACTGGGCCCAGGCTGGCGCGATCGATGTCAGCAGGCCGAACCCGAAGAGGGCAGCGCGCATGACCGATCGCTTCACCAGAAGGTTACTGCCCGGATTGCGGCGCCACCGTATGCGGTGTGAGCACGAGTTTTGAGGTGTCGAGGCCCTGAGCCTTCAGGCGTGCCAGCAAGGCGTTGTATTCGGCCGCGGGGACCTGCGGTGTACGCGACAGGATCCACAGGTATTCGCGCTTGGGTTCGCTCACGGCGGAGAGCTGGTATTTGTTGTCCAGATCGATCACCCAGTAATCGCCCCACACCATCGGGATGAAGGACAGGATCGCCGGTGCGAAGCGCACCTCGAGCTTGGGCGACGTGGCCGCACCCGGTTGGCGCGCGACACCTTCGGCGGTATCGACCTTGCCGTCCGCCGTGCGGCAGCGGTTGATCACCTTGACCCGGCCGTCCTTGTCGAGGTTATAGGTGGCGCTGGTGTCGCCCACACATTTCTTCTGGAATTCGTTTGGGAACTTGGCGATTTCGTACCAGACGCCCATATAGCGGGGCACCGCGAGCGATTCGATCGGCTGCAATGGCTTGGCAGCGTCAGCAGCCAATGCCGACCCGGCGCAGAGGCCAGACAGAGCGAGCGTGGCGCACGCGGCAAGGAACGATGGCTTGGCAAACATGGGAACCTCTTGTGATCTTCAAGGTTCACAGAATAATGACAAAACCGCCATGGTGTCGCATGGTTTACAGCGCCACGCTATTACACCTTGCGCACGAACTCCGTCTTCAGGCTCATGGCGCCGAAGCCATCGATCTTGCAATCGATATCGTGGTCGGCATCGACCAGGCGGATGTTCTTGACCTTGGTGCCCTGCTTGATCACACCGCCCGAGCCCTTTGGCTTGAGGTCCTTGATCACGGTGACGGTGTCGCCGTCCTGCAGGATGTTGCCCGACGCATCCTTGTAGACGCGCGCAGTCTCGGCGGTAGCAGCACCCGCGATCGGCCACTCGTGCGCGCATTCCGGGCAGACGTACTGGCCGGCGCCGTCGTCATAGGTGTAGGCCGATTGGCAGAGGGGGCAGGGCGGAAGGGTATGCATGAGTGGCCTTGGAATGCAAAAACGCCACTCGGTGGTGGCGTTTTTTGCGTGTTGCTGAATTCTTGGTGGCCCGGGGCGGAATCGAACCACCGACACAAGGATTTTCAATCCTCTGCTCTACCAACTGAGCTACCAGGCCAAGAGAGGCACGATTATAGCCAGCGTTTTTCAGTTGCGCAAGTCCTCTTGCGCGCCCGGCCGCGCAAACATGGCCTGTGCGTCGTTGCTGGCTGTCTTCGCCTGTCCCGCTCACCTGCGCGGGTGCGAGCCCGCCGCCCGGCCCCCACCACCGGCATATCGCTATAATGCCTTCATGACCACGCCCACGACCTCTACCATCCGGACCGACGTCTGCATCGTCGGCAATGGCGCCATCGCCAAGACGGCAGCCCTCGGCTTCGCCCAGGCCGGCCACAGCGTGACGCTGCTGGCGCCGCCGGCCCGGCAAGCGCCCGCTGCAGCGACTACGCCGGCGGTCGAGCGACCGTGGGACGTGCGCGTGTATGCGCTCAACCATACGGCGCATGACCTGCTGGACTCACTGAAGGTATGGGATGCCCTTGACATGGCGCGCATCGCGCCGGTCGATGCGATGGACGTGCACGGCGACGGCGCCGATGGCGGCAGCTTGGGCTTTGACGCTTTTGGCGCCCGGGTCGGCACGCTCGCGTGGATCGTCGAAGATCAGAACCTGAACGGCGCGCTCGATGCCGCGCTCCGCTTCGCGCACAATGTGCAGCGCGTCGAAGGCCGCGCCTGCGAGCTCACCTGCAGCGACAGCGGCGCGGCCGTGCGGCTCGAAGACGGGCGCCGTGTCGAGTGCGCGCTGCTGGTTGGCGCGGACGGGCGCGAATCGTGGGTGCGCGGGCAGTGCGATATCGGCGTCGACTACCGCATGTATCACCAGAGCGCCATCGTCACCAACTTCGCCTGCGACAAGCCGCACCATGGCGTTGCGCACCAGTGGTTCACCGGCTCGGACGGCATCATCGCGCTGCTGCCGCTGCCGGGCAACCGCGTCTCGCTCGTGTGGTCGGCGCCGGAAACCCTGGCCGCCACGCTGATGGAAGAGTCGCTGGGCGAGCTGGCGATCCGGCTTGGCGAATACGCCGACGACAAACTGGGTACGCTGCGTCCATTGCAACCCGATGCGGTGGCCGCCGTGCCGCTGGCGCTGATCAAGCCGCATGCGATGGTGGCGCCGCACGTGGCGCTGGTGGGCGACGCCGCGCACGCCGTGCATCCGCTGGCCGGCCATGGGATGAACCTGGGGTTTGGCGACATCGTCGACCTGCTGGCCATCGTGCGTGACCGCGAAGAGCGGCGCGCCATCGGCGACGAGCGGGTGCTGGCGCGCTATGCCCGCAAGCGCAAGGAAGAGGTGCTGCTGATGCAACTGGCCACCGATGGACTCGAACGCCTGTTCGGCGCGAACCTGGAACCGCTGCGCGTGGTCCGGAATATCGGCCTGAACCTGCTCAATAACATGCCGGCACTGAAGCGGCGCCTGATGGCCCATGCCATGGGCAAGTCATCAATCTGAGAAATACACGCTGAGGAATACAAGCATGCTTAAAATGAAGATCGCCGTCCTGCTGGCGACTGGCCTTCTCGCATCGTGCGTCGATGCGCAGACCAACGTCGAATCGACCATCAAGAAGGCGCTCGAGCCACGCCTGAGCGGCGCGAAGATCGAGTCGGTCAAGGAAACCCCGTATTCGGGCCTGTACGAAGTGCGCGTCGCAGGCGACATCCTGTACACCGACAAGAAGGGCGAGTACCTCGTCATCGGCCAGGTCTACGACGTGAAAAGCTCGCGCAACCTGACGCGCGAACGCATCGATGAAGTCAACAAGATCAAGTTCTCCGACCTGCCGCTCGAGATGGCGCTCAAGCAGGTCAAGGGCAACGGCAAGCGTGTGATCGCGGTGTTCGAGGATCCGAACTGCGGCTACTGCAAGCGCCTGCGCCAGACCACGCTCAAGGACATCGACAACGTCACGATCTACACCTTCATGTACAACATCCTGTCCGAGGATTCGTCGGTAAAGTCGAAGAACATCTGGTGCGCATCGGATCGCAACAAGGCCTGGGACGACTGGATGATCGCCGGCAAGGTGCCGCCAACCACGCCGGCTGCGTGCGAATCGCCGAACGAGAAGGTTCTCGCGCTGGGCCAGAAGCTGCGCATCACGGGCACGCCGGCGATCTTCTTCGCCGACGGCTCGCGCATCCCGGGCGCGATCGACCTCAAGGCGCTTGAAGGCAAGTTCGATTCGCTCGAAGGCAAGGCCGGGAAGTAACCGGCGTGCCGCAGCGAGATAGCAGTACGCTTACTGGCATCCTGCTGGCTGCAGGGCGCGGCCGGCGTTTCGATCCGGCCGGTGTGCAGAACAAGCTGCTCCAGCGTTTGCCGGACGGCGACTTCGTCGTCGTGGCCAGCGCGCGCACATTGCTGGCGGTGCTGCCGCGCGTGGTGGCGGTGGTGCCACCAAGCGATGGCGGCGTGGCCGATGCGCTGCGCGCGCTCGGCTGCACCGTCACCGTGTGCCCGGACGCCGACAGCGGCATGGGCCTGTCGCTGGCGCATGCGATCCGCCATGCGCCACTTGATACGCATGGCGCCAGTGGCTGGCTGGTGGCGCTGGGCGACATGCCGTTCGTGACTGGAGCCACGCTGCAGGCGCTGGTGCGCGCGATTGAAGAAGGCGCTGGGATTGCGGCGCCGCTGTTCGATGGCCGCCGTGGCAATCCGGTCGCGTTTGGCGCCAGCCACCACGCCGCCTTGCTGGCGCTGGACGGCGACCAGGGCGCGCGGCGCCTGCTCGCGAGCAGCCCGGTGGCCGGGATCGCCGTGCCCGACCCCGGCATCCTGCGCGACATCGATACCCAGGGCGATCTGCCAGCCTGAATCCGCTTACACTACTGTCCATACGGCGCGACCCGAGACCAACCCGAGATCATGAAAAAGCCATCGCAAAAAAAACAGAGCGCAATTTTCTACACCATCGTCCCGCGGGACCTGGCCGGTCACCTGTTCAACGTCACGCTGACGGTAGCCAATCCCGATCCTGACGGGCAGACCTTCGCGCTGCCGGCCTGGATCCCGGGCAGCTACATGATCCGCGAGTTCGCGCGCAATATCGTGCGTATCCGCGCCGAGCGGGCCGGGGCCGCGGTGGCGCTGACAAAACTCGACAAGCACACGTGGCGCGCAGCACCTGGCCTGGGCGCGCTGACGCTGCACTACGAGGTATATGCGTGGGATTTGTCGGTGCGCGCGGCGCACCTGGACCAGACCCACGGCTTCTTCAACGGCACCAGCGTGTTTCTGCGCGTGGTGGGGCAGGAAGCGACGGCGCACCAGGTCGACATCCAGCGGCCGGGCGATGCGGCCGCACGCACCTGGCGCGTGGCGACCTCGATGAAAGAAGCGGGCGCCAAGCGCTACGGTTTCGGCACCTACGGCGCGGCCAACTACGATGAGCTGATCGACCACCCGGTCGAGATGGGCGACTTCGAACTGGCGACGTTTGAGGCGCACGGCATCCCGCACGACATCGTCATCACGGGCCGCGTGCCCAACCTGGACATGGCGCGCCTGCAGGCCGACCTGAAAGCCATCTGCGAAACCCAGATCGCGTTCTTCGAACCGCTGACCAAACGCGCGCCACTCGAGCGCTACGTGTTCATGACGATGGCCGTGGGCGACGGTTACGGCGGCCTCGAACACCGCGCCTCGACCGCGCTGATCTGCGCGCGCGCCGACCTGCCCACCACCGCGAACCAGAAATCCGGCGAGCCGGGCGAGGGCTATCTGCAGTTTTTGGGCCTGTGCAGCCACGAGTACTTCCATACCTGGAACGTCAAGCGCATCAAGCCGGCCGTGTTCGCGCCGTACGACCTGCAGGTCGAGAACTACACGCCGCTCCTGTGGCTGTTCGAGGGCTTCACCAGCTACTACGACGACCTGATGCTGGTACGCGCCGGGATCATCGGCGAAACGACGTATTTCAAGCTGCAAGCCAAGTCCATGTGCGGCGTGTTGCGCGGCAGCGGGCGCCTGAAGCAGAGCGTGGCCGAGTCGAGCTTCGACGCCTGGAGCAAGTACTACCGCCAGGATGAGAACTCGCCCAATGCGATCATCAGCTACTACACCAAGGGTTCGCTGATCGCGCTGGCATTCGACCTGACGATCCGCGCCAAGACGGGCGGGGCGAAGTCGCTCGACGACGTGATGCTGGCGCTGTGGGACCGTTACGGGCGCGACTTTTATCCGAGCGTCGGGCGCGGCGTGACCGAGCACGAAGTCGAAGCGCTGTTCGATGAAGTCAGCGGCCTGAAACTGAGGAACCTGTTCGAGCGCTATGTGCGCGGCGTCGAAGATCTGCCGCTGGCCAAGCTGTACGCGCCGTTCGGCGTCAAGCTGGTCGACGAGCGCAAGACCGGCAAGGCCTCGCTTGACGCCGGCATCGGGCGCGATCCGCTGGGCGCCAAGCTCACGCAAGTGCACGAAGGCGGCGCCGCGCACCTGGCCGGCCTGTCGGCGCTCGACGTGGTCATTGCGATCGACGGGTTGCGCGTGAACGGCAATCCATCGAATGTCGATGCGCTGCTGGCACGCTACCGCGTCGGCGACCGGGTGCCCGTGCACGCGTTCCGGCGCGATGAACTGATGGCATTCGACGTCACGCTGCAGGGCGACCGGGTGCCGGTCATCACGCTGTCGCAGGCAGCGGCAGGGCGCAAGCCGGCAGCGCTCAAGCGACCGAGCGCCGTCTAGCCGCACCGGGCGGCGGGTACAGCCCGCCGCCCGTATCGCATCGCATTGGATCGTAGCGCAGTGCAGCATGCTATCGTTGTGGCCTGTTCAACACGACCGCAAGAGCCCATGCCGATCCTGACCCGCATCGCCGCCGCAGCCTGTGCGCCGCTCCTGGCACTGTCCGCAACCTCCGCCCTGGCCCAACCGGCCGCCCCGCTCAAGAACGATGTCGTCACGCGCGTGGACGCCATGTATCCGTGGCTCGACACGATTTACAAGGATCTGCACGCGCATCCTGAGATCGCGTTCCAGGAAGTGCGCACCGCCGGCAAGCTGGCCGCCGAGATGCGCAAACTCGGCTTCACCGTCACCGAGAAGGTCGGCAAGACCGGCATCGTCGCGGTGCTCAAGAACGGCGCCGGCCCCACCGTCCTGGTGCGCACCGACATGGATGGCCTGCCGATGGAAGAGAAAACCGGCTTGCCGTACGCCAGCCGCGCCCGCGCCACCAGCGAAGGCCGCGACAGCTTCGTGACCCACAGCTGCGGCCACGACATCCACATGACCAGCTGGCTCGCCACCGCGCGCACGCTGGTCGAACTGAAAGGGCAGTGGAAGGGCACGCTCGTGTTCATCGGCCAGCCGGCCGAAGAAATCGTCTCCGGCGCCAAGGCCATGCTGGACGACGGCCTGTTCAAGCGCTTCCCGAAACCCGACTACGCGTTTGCGCTGCATTCGTGGCCGCTGGCGCATGGCACGATCGGCTACAACGACGGCCCGGTATCGTCCAACTCTGACTCGCTCGAGATCACCTTCAAGGGCCGTGGCGGCCATGGTTCGGCGCCCGACAAGACCGTCGATCCGATCGCCATTGCGGCGCGCTTTGTCGTCGATGTCCAGACGGTCGTCAGCCGCGAGAAGGACCCGAAGGAATTCGGCGTCGTCACGATCGGTTCGATCCAGGGCGGCACGGTGGGCAACATCATCCCCGACAGCGTCCAGGTGCGCGGCACCATCCGTTCGTACAGCCCGCAGGTACGGGCCAAGCTGCTCGAGGGCGTGCGCCGCGTGGCGGAAGGATCGGCCGCGATGGCCGGCGCACCGAAGCCCGAGATGCTGATCGGCGGCGGTGGCCAGGCGATCGTCAACAGCACGGAGCTGGTCAACAAGACCGAGGTGGTGTTCAAGGAAGCGTTCGGCGCCGACAAGGCCCATCGCATGCCGGCCATGACGGCCAGCGAAGACTTCTCGCTGTACGCCAACGAAGGCGTGCCGTCGATGTTCTTCTTTACCGGCGTGTATGACCCGAAGGATGTCGCCGCAGCTGAACAGGCCGGCGGAAAACCGATCGCGTTCAACCACTCGCCGTTCTACGCGCCGGTGCCGGAGCCGTCGATCAAGACGAGCGCCCAGGCGATGACGCTGGCGGTGCTGAACGTGCTGGGTAAATAAGAGAAACCACGCGGCCCTTCACGGGCCGCGCTGCTGTTAGGGCGAGGCGTTGATGCAATCGGCGCAGCGGCCGTACAGCGTCAGTTCATGGCGCTCGACGCTGAAGCCTTTCGGGGCCATGTGGTCGATGTCGCCCGGGCAGGCGTGCACGTCGAACACGCGCTGGCAGTTGGTGCACTGGAAGTGGTGGTGATGGTGCTCGGCCACGCTGGTCGATTCGTACCGGGCGCCGTCGCCCGGCAGCGTGACGACCTTCAGCGCGCCGTCATCTACCAGCGACTTGAGGTTGCGGTAGATCGTCGCCATGCCGATCTGGCTGACGGCCTGACTGGCTTCGGCCAGGATCTCTTGTGGCGACAGTGGGCGGCGTGCATGCTCGATCGCGTGCAGGATGGCTGATTTTTGGCGTGTATTGCGTTGCATAGCCGAAGAATACCTGAAAGCGCGACCCTTCGACCAGAAGGGGGTTGAATCCTTATTGATAATGGCCTATCATCTCGACGTTAATGATAATGGCTTATCACTAGACGCGTCCGCGCCCGGTGACCTGCCGCCTGCCGTTCATCTCATCATCAAGGATTTCACCATGTCGCATTTCACCTGCAAGCGCACGCCACTGACCGTGGCGCTGATGCTGGCCTTCGGCGCGCCGCTGGCCGTCCATGCCCAGACGACGACGGGCCGCATGGCGGCCGATCCGGACAGCGTACCGACCGTGGTGGTGTCGGCCAGCGCGCTGGGCGTGGTGCACGACGACATGATCACGCCAGTGACGTCGCTCGGCGGCGCCGAACTGGTGCGCGCGCGCGAATCGACGCTGGGCGAAACGCTGGCCCACCAGCCAGGCATCACGTCGAGCCACTTCGGCGCCGGCGCCAGCCGTCCGGTGATCCGCGGCATGGATGGCCCGCGCGTGAAAATCCTGTCGGATGGCGCCGAGATCCAGGATGCCTCGACCATCAGCCCCGATCACGCTGTCGCCTTCGAACCTGTGCTGGCCGAGCGCATCGAAGTGCTGCGCGGCCCGTCGGCGCTGGCCTACGGCGGCGGCGCAGTGGGCGGCGTCGTCAACATCATCGACCGCAAGGTGCCGACCGCGATGCCGGAAAACGGCCTGGAAGGCAGCGCCGAAATCCGCGCCAATTCGGCGGCGCGCGAAAAGACCGGCGCTTTTGAATTCACCACGGCGGCCGGCAGCAACGTCGCGCTGCACGTGGAAGGCGTCAAGCGCGATGCGGGCGATTACCGTGTCGGCAAGGACTGGGTCGATGGCCGCCGCGTGCTGGGCAGCTACAAGGAAGGCGAGACCGGCACGGTCGGCCTGTCGTGGATCGGCAAGAACGGTTATCTCGGCGCGGCCTTCACCAAGGAGCGCACCGAATACGGCATCCCGGGCCACAACCACGAATTCGAAGGCTGCCATCCGCATGGCGTCCAGCTGCACTGCGGCGGCCATGAAGAAGAGGGGCACGACCACGAGGAAGAAGGTCACGACGACGATCATGAGCATGAACACGAGCACAGCGAAGTGCCGGTCGTGAAACTCGACAGCGAGCGCTGGGATGTGCGTGGCGAGTACCGCAATCCGGTGGCCGGCATCGAGCGTGTGCGCATGCGCGCCTCGTTCACCGAATATGTCCACGATGAGCTGGAAGAGAACGTGGTCTCGACCTCGTTCCGCAACAAGGGCATCGATGCCCGCCTCGAGGCGGTGCACGCGCCGATCGCCGGTGTGCGCGGCGTGTTTGGCCTGCAGACCACGCGCCGCGATTTCTCGGCGCTGGGCGAAGAAGCGTACGTGCCGCCGACCCTCACCAAGAAGCACGCAGCGTTTCTGACCGAAGAATACAAGCTGCAGGACTGGCGCTTTGAGGCGGGCCTGCGCCACGAGTGGCAGGACATCGAGGTCGATGCCCCGGGCCTGGTCAACACCGATGCGCGCGGCACGTCGGCATCGGTCGGCGCAGTGTGGAAGCTCACGCCGGGCTATTCGCTGGGCACGTCGCTCTCGCGTAGCCATCGCCTGCCGACCGCCGAAGAACTGTACGCGGACGGCGCCCACCTCGCTACGTCCACCTACGAAATCGGTAACCAGGACCTGGACAAGGAAACCTCGAACAACATCGACCTCACGCTGCGCAAGTTTGATGGCGACACGACGTTCTCGGTGAGCGCGTTCCGCAACAAGGTCGATAGCTACATCTATGCGCGCACGCTGGACAGCCAGGACGGCTTCCAGCTGGTCGAGTACACGCAGCGCGACGCGTTGTTTACCGGCCTGGAAGGCGAACTTCGTCAGAAGCTGTCGTCCAGCCTGAGCGCGACCGTGTTCGGCGACTATGTGCGCGCCCGCTTCGATGGTGGTAACGGCAGTCGCAACCTGCCGCGCATTCCGGCCAGCCGCATCGGCGTGAAGCTCGACGGCGAGTGGAACGGCTGGCATGGCATGGTCGAGCTGTACCGCGTCGGCAAGCAGGACAAGCTGGCCGAGTACGAGACCGAAACGGGTGGCTACAACATGCTCAATGTCGGCACCCACTATTCGACCCGTATCGGCGGCGTGCCGACGCAGTTCTATGCGCGCCTGAACAATCTGACCGACGAGCTGGCGTTCAGCCACACGTCGTTCATCAAGAATGCGGCGCCGCTCACCGGCCGCAATATCACGGCAGGGATTCGCGTGATGTTCTGACGCTGAGTGCAGCCCATCGCGGCGCACGGCAGATTCTGTCGTGCGCCGTTTGTCTTTCGGGCTCTGATATCGCATGCACGATTCGTCATGCGGATTGAATCACTAACGATAATGGGTTATCATTAGATTCTAATGATGATTGGAACAGGGCTATGAATCACCCAGGCAAGAGCGCTCTGACCAAAACTGCAATGATCAAATTCGGCGATATCGCCGGCATGACCGCATCCGTCCTGTGCCTCCTGCATTGCCTGGCGATGCCGCTCGTGATCCTGGCGTTTCCGATGCTGGGGCTCGCGCACGCGCACGACACGTTCCACGACACGCTGATCGCAGCAATCACGCTGCCGGTGCTGCTGGCGCTGGTGCCCGGCTATCTGCGGCACCGCGACAAGACGACGCTGCTGATCGGCTGTGCCGGTCTGGCGCTGTTTTTGGCGGCCGTGTTCATTGTCAGCCCGCTGCTGGGCGAGCATGCCGAAGCGGCTGTCGCTGTCCTCAGTGGTTTCATGCTGCTGTACGCGCACCTGCGCAACCGCCGATTCTGCAAGCGCTGCACGACGCGTACGCGGCATGACGGCAGTCACGCGGCGCCTGCGCCGTGCAATGTGCGTTAAGCGTTCAACCGTTCAGGCGAACAGGCGCGCCAGTTCCTGACCCGGGTTTTCGGCACGCATAAAGGCTTCGCCAACGAGGAAGGTGTGCACGTTGGCGTCGCGCATGCGTTGCACATCCTGCGGTCCGAGAATGCCCGATTCGGTAACCACCAGGCGCTCTGGCGGAATCGCTTGCAGCAGGCCGAGCGTGGTGTCGAGCGTGACATCGAACGTGCGCAGGTTGCGGTTGTTGATGCCCACCAGAGGCGTGCGCAATTGCAGGGCCGCGTCGAGTTCTGCGCCGTCGTGCACTTCGACCAGCACGTCCATCCCCAGCTCCAGCGCGCAGGCTTCCAGTTCGGCCATCAGGCCATGGTCCAGTGCTGCCACGATCAGCAGGATCGCATCGGCCCCCATCGCGCGCGCTTCATAGACCTGGTACAGGTCGACCATGAAATCCTTGCGCAGGATCGGCAGGTCGCAGGCGGCGCGCGCTTGGCGCAAGTATTCGCTCGAGCCCTGGAAGAAATTCACGTCGGTCAGCACCGACAGGCATGCGGCGCCATGTTCGGCGTAGCTCTGCGCGATCGCGGCCGGCTGGAAGTCGGCGCGCAGCACACCCTTCGACGGCGAGGCTTTCTTGACTTCGGCGATCACGCCGGCCTGGCCTGCGGCGATTTTCGCGCGCAACGCCTGCTCGAAGCCGCGCAGGCTGCGGCGCGCGTCGCCATCGCTTTCCACTTCGTGGCGCAGGCTGTACAAATCGCGGTGCTTGCGCGCGGCGGCCACTTCGTCGGCCTTTACGGCCAGGATCTTGTCGAGGATGTCGGACATGCTGGTGCTTTCGGTATCAGTTGGCCGCGCCGAGTTGGCGCGTGACCTGGACGAACTGTTCGAGCTTGGCGACCGCCGCGCCCGAGGCGATGGCGGCGCGCGCCTGCTCCAGGCCCGCGCCGATCGAGTCGGCCACGCCGGCGGCATAGAGCGCGGTGCCGGCGTTGAGCGCGACGATGTCGTGCGCCGGACCGGGTTCGCCGCGCAGGGCTTCGAGCACGCGCGCCTTGGATTCTTCGGCGTTGGCCACCTTCAGGTTGCGGCTCGAGACCATTTGCAGGCCGAAGTCTTCCGGGTGGATTTCGTATTCGCGGATCTCGCCGTTGACCAGTTCACCGACGATGGTGCCGGCGCCCAGCGAGACTTCGTCCATATTGTCGCGGCCCCAGACCACGACCGCATGTTGAGCCCCAAGGCGCTGCAGCACGCGCACCTGGATGCCGACCAGGTCGGGGTGGAACACGCCCATCAGGATGTTCGGCGCGCCGGCCGGATTGGTCAGCGGGCCCAGGATATTGAAGATGCTGCGCACGCCCAGCTCGCGCCGCACCGGCGCCACGTGCTTCATCGCCGCGTGGTGGTTCGGTGCGAACATGAAGCCAATGCCGGTCTGCGCGATCGATTGCGCGATCTGCTCGGGCGTCAGGTCGATGTGGGCACCGAAGGCTTCGATCAGGTCGGCGCTGCCGGACGACGACGAGACGCTGCGGCCGCCGTGCTTGGCCACGCGCGCGCCAGCGGCGGCGGCAACGAACATCGCCGCGCTCGAGATATTGAAGGTGTTGGCGCCGTCGCCACCGGTGCCGACAATGTCGAGCAGGCCGGTGGTGTCGGCCATCGGCACCTTGGTCGAGAACTCGCGCATCACTTGCGCGGCGGCGGTGATTTCGCCGATGGTTTCTTTTTTCACGCGCAGGCCGACGGTCAGCGCCGCGACCATGGTCGGCGACACGTCGCCCGACATGATCTGGCGGAACAGCGACAGCATCTCGTCGTGGAAGATTTCGCGGTGTTCGATACAGCGCAGCAGCGCTTCTTGTGGGGTGATCGCCATGATGGGGTCCAGTATGGTGTCAGTATTCGCTCGTACGTCGTTCCCGCGCAGGCGGGAACCCAAGTTTGTTGCGTGTCCGGGGTGCTGATGACGGACAGGCTGCGGTGCTGACTTGGATTCCCGCCTTCGCGGGAATGACGTGCATCAGCGCGTCAGGAAGTTCTTCAGCAGCGCGTGGCCGTGCTCGGACAGGATCGACTCGGGGTGGAACTGCACGCCCTCGATGTCGAACGTCTTGTGGCGCACGCCCATGATCTCGCCGTCGTCAGTCCATGCCGTCACTTCGAGGCAGGCCGGTAGTGACGCGCGCTCGATCGCCAGCGAGTGGTAGCGGATCACGGTGTAGGGGCTCGGCAGGTCCTGGAACACGCCTTCGCCGATGTGCGCGATGGTCGACGTCTTGCCGTGCATGACCTGCTTGGCGCGAATGACCTTGCCGCCGAACGCTTCGCCGATGGCCTGGTGGCCGAGGCACACGCCCAGGATCGGCAGCTTGCCGCCGAATTCGCGCAGCACGTCGAGCGAGATGCCGGCATCCTTCGGCGCCTTCGGGCCCGGCGAGATGCAGATGCGGTCGGGCTTCATGGCCGCGATCTCTTCGAGCGTGATCTCGTCGTTGCGCACGGTGCGCACGTCTTCACCCAGTTCGCCGAAGTACTGCACGATGTTGTAGGTGAACGAGTCGTAGTTGTCGATCATGAGCAGCATGTCAGAACTCTCCATCCAGGCCATCTTGCACTTGCTCGGCCGCGCGCAGTACGGCGCGCGCCTTGTGTTCGGTCTCTTGCCATTCCATCTCGGGGATCGAATCGGCAACGATGCCGGCGGCGGCCTGCACGTACAGGTTGCCGTCCTTGATCACACCGGTGCGGATCGCGATCGCCACGTCCATCTCGCCGCCAAAGCTCAGGTAGCCGCAGGCGCCGCCGTAGATGCCGCGCTTCACGGGCTCCAGCTCATCGATCACTTCCATCGCCCGCACCTTCGGCGCGCCGGTCAGGGTGCCGGCCGGGAAGGTCGCGCGCAGCACGTCGAGGTTCGACATGCCGTCTTTCAGCTTGCCCTCAACGTTCGAGACAATGTGCTGCACGTGCGAGTATTTTTCGATGACCATGCGGTCGGTGACCTTGACGCTGCCGGTATCGGCGATGCGGCCGATGTCGTTGCGCGCCAGGTCGATCAGCATCACGTGTTCGGCCACTTCCTTCGGATCGGCCAGCAGTTCGGCCGCCAGTGCGGCGTCGCGTTCCGGCGTGGCGCCGCGCCCGCGCGTGCCGGCGATCGGGCGCAGCGTGACCTTGCGGCCGCCTTCGGGCAGCGTCTCGTTGCGCACCAAAATCTCGGGCGACGAGCCGACGATCTGCATGTCGCCGAAGTTGTAGTAGTACATATACGGCGACGGGTTCAGCGAGCGCAGCGAGCGATACAGCGACAGCGGCGAATCGACATACGGCTTGCGGATGCGCTGGCCGATCTGCACCTGCATCAGGTCACCGGCCATCACGTATTCGTGGGCTTTGGCGACGGCCTTCAGGTAATCCTCTTTGCTGAAGTCGCGCACCGATTCGGTCCGCACCGAGGCCGACGTGACCGGCGCATCGACACTCCGGCGCAGCATCATGCGCAGATCTTTCAGGCGCTGGCGGCCGCGCGAATACGCTTCCGGCTGGCCCGGGTCGGCATACACGATCAGGTACAGCTTGCCCGACAGGTTGTCGATCACCGCCAGTTCTTCGGTCACCATCAGCTGGATGTCGGGCAGGCCCAGTTCATCGCGCGGGGTGCTCGCGGCCAGCTTGTGCTCGATGTGGCGCACCGTGTCGTAGCCAAAGTAGCCGGCCAGGCCACCGCAGAAGCGCGGCAGGCCAGGGCGCAGCGCGACCTTGAAGCGGGCCTGGAATTGCTCGATGAAGTCGAGCGGATTGCCTTCGTGCGACTCGATGACTTCGCCGTTTTTCACGATCTCGGTCAGGTTGCCGGTCGTGCGCAGCAGCGTGTGGGCCGGCAGGCCGATGAACGAGTAGCGGCCAAAGCGTTCGCCGCCCACCACCGATTCGAGCAGGAAGGTGTTCTTGCCGGTGTTCTGCGATTGCGCCAGCTTGAGGTACAGCGTGAGCGGGGTTTCGAGGTCGGCAAAGGCTTCCGCGATCAGAGGGATGCGGTTGTAGCCCTGGTTTGCCAGGGACTTGAATTCGAGTTCGGTCATGTTTTCTCCAGACCGCCACAGGGGAAGAGGGCGGTGGTGTGCTTCAAAAAACCCGCCGGTGGCGCGCAGTCGCACGCACACCCGGCAGCAATCGGTACGGCTTAGTCAGCCCAGGATTGCCAGCGTCGCCAGACCCAGGCCTCAGGGGCGCCGGTTTGGTTGACAGTGAGTTTTTTGGTGAAAAACATGGTGAGAGAAGTTAGTTGGTTAAGCTGGCCGTTGCATTGTGCGCGCCGATGCGGCGTGCTGCATCCAGCAGCGAATCCACTATACCATCGGATTGAATTTCTTGTACAGGACGGCCGTGGTTGTAGCCGTACGGGACCGTGAGCACGAAACAGCCGGCAGCGCGGGCGCTTTCGGCATCGTTCGACGAGTCGCCAATCGCCACCACCTGCGCTGGCGGGATGTCCAGCGCGGCGCAGGCGCCCAGCATCGGCATGGCGTCCGGCTTCTTTTTGGCGAACGAGTCGCCGCCAAACACGTGCTCGAAATACGGCGCGAGACCTTTCTGGGCCAGCAGCGGCAGTGCGAACGCAAGCGGCTTGTTGGTCACGCAGACCAGGCGCAGGCCCAGCGCCTGCATTGCCGCCAGGCCATCGAGCACGCCGTCATACAGCGTGCTGCGGTCGCCATTGATGGCCAGGTAATGCCGCTGGTAGCCGGCCATCGCGTCGGCGTACGCCGCATCGACCCGCGCGGCATCCCAGTCGAGCAGCAGCGCGTCGCGCACCAGTTTTTCGGAGCCCTTGCCGACCAGCGGCTTGATGATGGCCTGGCTGATGGGCGCCAGGCCGAGGTCATGGCGCATGCCGTTCAGCGCCGCCTCGAAGTCGGGCACTGTGTCGAGCATGGTGCCATCGAGGTCGATGATGACGGCCCTGATACCTGCAGCGCCGGCCCGCATCAGCGCGCGACCGTGGCCAGTTCGGCGCGCATGGCGTCGATCACGGCTTTGTAGTCTGGCTTGCCGAAGATGGCCGAGCCGGCCACGAACGTGTCGGCGCCGGCAGCGGCGGCCGCAGCGATGTTCTCGGCCTTGATGCCGCCGTCGACTTCGAGCAGGATGTCGCGGCCCGATTCGTCGATCAGGCGGCGCGCGATGGCGATTTTCTTGAGTGCTTCGGGGATGAATGACTGGCCGCCGAAGCCCGGATTGACCGACATGATGAGGATCATGTCGATCTTGTCCATCACGTGCTCGAGGTAGTGCATCGGCGTGCCCGGATTGAAGACCAGGCCGGCCTTGCAACCGTGATCGCGGATCAGCTGCAGCGTGCGGTCGATGTGCTCCGACGCTTCCGGGTGGAAGGTGATGATGTTGGCGCCGGCCTTGGCGAAATCGGGAATGATGCGGTCAACCGGTTTGACCATCAGGTGCACGTCGATCGGCACGTCCACGTGCGGGCGGATCGCCTGGCAGACGAGCGGGCCGATGGTCAGGTTCGGGACGTAATGGTTGTCCATCACGTCGAAGTGGATGATGTCGGCGCCGGCGGCAACGACATTGCGCACTTCTTCGCCGAGGCGGGCGAAATCGGCGGACAGGATGCTGGGAGCGATGCGGTAGGTGGTCATGGGGCGACGATGCGTGTTTTGGTGGGAATCCGCTATTCTACGCCGGTCGCGCTGGCGCCTCCAGCACTGGCGATGCCATGGCGCGTCGGCGCTTGGCGGCCACAGGCGGTATGATTGTTATTTGCGCCACATGGCGCGCCGGCCCCTGCGAATGGCGCAGCGGCCGAGTCCACGATCACGCAAGGAACCTCGATGCCCGCCTACGATTTCGCTGTTACCGTCAGAACGCAATACCTGGCGGAGCAGTCCGACCCGGACCGGAGCCAGTTCGTGTTCAGCTACACGATCACGATCAAGAACACCGGCAGCATCCCTGCCCAGCTCATTTCCCGTCACTGGGTCATTCTCGACGCCAATAACCAGATGCAGGAAGTCAAAGGCCTGGGCGTGGTTGGCCACCAGCCGTTGCTGGCGCCGGGCGAGCAGTTCGAGTACACGAGCGGCACGCACCTGGGCACCGCGCAGGGCTCGATGCGCGGCGAATACTTCTGCGTGGCCGAGGATGGCCATCGCTTCGAGGCGACCATCCCCGAATTCGTGCTGTCGCCGCCGCGCTCCCTGCACTGATCCTACGGGGCGGGGGTGTCGTCGCCGTCGTCCCGGTCGCTATCCTTGCGGCCGGCGAACATGGTCCACCAGACGATGAACACGAACAGGAACAGCGCAACGCCGGCTTCCACCATCAAGATCCACATATCGGTCCCCATGGTTCCCATGTATACAATACGCCGCAGTGTACCCGTCCTGATCGCGCTCGTCAGTTTGCTGAGTGCCTGTTCGACCGAACCGAAGCCCACGGCGCCCTCCGCGCCGCCGCCGGTCACGATGCCGCCGCCGGTCGGGCCGGTGGTAGTGCCGCCGCCGGTTCAGCCGCCAGCGCCGACCGCGCCGACAGCACCGCTCACGCCCACCACCTTTGCCGCGTTGCCGGGCTGGCAGCAGGACGACGTGCGGCAGGCCTGGCCGGCCTTCCTGCAATCGTGCAGCGTACTGGCATCGCGCCAGGCGCCGTGGAAGGCGCCGTGCGCGGCGGCCGGCGCGGTGGATGCGAAGGACGTCGCAGCCGTGCGCCGCTTCTTCGAGACCTATTTCGTGCCGAACCAGGTGCGCAACCCCGATGGCGCCGAGACCGGGCTCATCACCGGCTATTACGAAGCGATGCTGTACGGTTCGCGCAAGCGGGGCGGGGCGTTCCAGACGCCGCTGTACCGGGTGCCGGACGACCTGGTCACGGTCGACCTGGGCAGTATCTATCCGGATCTGCAGAACCGGCGCCTGCGTGGGCGGCTATCCGGCAAGACCGTGATCCCGTACCAGAGCCGCGCCGACATCGACCGCGCGCCATTGAGTGGCAAGGAGTTGCTGTGGGTGAGTAATCCGGTGGATGCGTTCTTCCTCGAGGTGCAGGGGTCGGGCCGGGTCAAGCTCGATACCGGCGAAACGGTGCGCGTGGGCTATGCCGACCAGAACGGTCATCCCTACAAAGCCATTGGGCGCTGGTTCGTGGAGCAGGGGCTCATGACGCCGGACCAGGTATCGGCCCAGTCGATCCGGGCCTGGATTGCGGCGAATCCGTCGCGGCGCCAGGAACTGTTGAATGTGAACCCGAGCTATATCTTCTTCACGGAGACCAAGGTGGCCGACCCGGGCGTCGGGCCGCGCGGCGCGCTCAATGTGCCGCTGACGCCGGGCCGCTCGATTGCGATCGACCGCACCATCCTGCCGCTGGGCGCGCCCGTATGGCTGTCCACGACGCTGCCGAAGGATGGCGCACCATTGCAGCGGCTGGTGATGGGGCAGGATGTGGGCGGTGCGATTCGCGGGGCGGTGCGGGCCGATTTCTTCTTCGGCTTCGGGCCGGAAGCGACGGAAAATGCCGGACTCATGAAGCAGAGCGGGACAATGTGGGTGTTGTTGCCGAAGTGAACCTTCGTTGCATTAATGAGGGAATCGGGCTACCCTGACTTTTGATTCAATTTCCACGTTGCAATTTTATGCTGTATTAATGCGCGGCGACGTGGTGGTGCTTTCATTTTTGACAGGTTCTATTCATGCGTCTGCATTCCCTTCTTGCCATTACCCTTGCCGCTGCCATCGCCGCACCCAGCCAGGCCGCCGCGCCTGGTCCTTCCGATACCGTATTGTCAGTGGGCAGCATCGTGCTGCTGGTGCCGTTCAGTGTGGTTTATCTGAGCGCGAAAACAGTATCAGAAGGCTCGCAGGCTGCAATTGATGTCTCCAGGCGCTGGAGTGTCGCGGCGGTCCGGCCCGAGGGCAACAAGACTGCGCTTGAACTGCACAGCGACGACCAGCAGTTGAAAATCGATATGGCAATCCAGACCCGGATCGCGCAGAACGAGGCAATCAAGGCCGGCGATCGCATTGATATCGAAGCGGTCGGCAAGGCTGGTTATGCCGTCAAGAAAGGCAAGGCGACAATTGCCCTGCTGGCCGAACCAGGCACCGGCATGGCCCACTCGCGCCCGCGCAGCTAGGATGCTCCGCGCCGTTGCTGCGGTCGCACTGGCGTTGGCGGTGCCCACGGCCTTTGCCGGCACCCCCTGCGAGGAGCAGGTCGCTTCTCCAGAGCTATTGGTTCGAAGCATGCAGATGGCCGATCTCACGCGCACGGCGCTGGAAGGCATCGGCGACGATGTCGTACTGATCGCGCGCGTGGGGCAGGATCTGTCGGCCTACCGGCTGACCTATTCGCACGCGGCATTTGCCGTACGCACACATCCCGCCGGCGCCTGGTCGGTGGTGCACAAGCTCAATGCATGCGGCACGGCGACGTCGGCACTGTACGACGAAGGGCTGATCAATTTCTTCTCTGACGCGCCGGTGCGTTACCAGGCCGGCATCTGGCGCCTGGCGCCTGGCGTGCAAGCCCGGCTCAAGAACGCGCTGCTTGGCACGAAGGCGCGCGATTACCACGAGCCCCAGTACAGCCTGGCTGCCTATCCGTTCAGCACGCGCTATCAGAATTCAAATGGCTGGGTGCTGGAAATGCTGGCGTACGCCATCGCGCCCGAGGGCGCGGCGACGACACGCGCCACGGCGCAGACGTGGCTGGTGTCGAACGGCTACCAGCCAACCGAGCTGGCGCTGGGCACGATGACGCGGCTGGGCGCGCGGATCTCGAAGGCGAATATTGCGTTTGACGACCATCCGTCCAGCTTGCGCTGGAAGGGCAGGATCCAGACCGTGTCGGTGGAGTCGATCGTGACCTGGCTACGGACCTTGCCCAATGGTTGCCAGGCCATGGGCTGCCCGGAATTGCCGGTTTTGCTGCCGCCGGCAGGGCTGTGATGGGCGGCGTCGCATGCATGTCGGCCGATCAGGGCTCTCTACTTGACGTACACGGAAAGCGCTACAATCGCGACGATACTATCCAACCAGATGAGGGTGCCCCATGGAATATGCTGACCTGTTGATCGAGAACCACGGCAAGGTCGCCGTGGTACGGCTGAACCGTCCGAAGGCGATGAATGCGCTTAACGACAATATGATGAACGAGCTGGGCCATGCGCTGCGCGCGTTCGACCACGATCCGGCCATCAACGTCATCGTGTTGACGGGTAGCGAGAAGGCCTTCGCCGCCGGCGCCGACATCGCCGCCATGGCGCAGTACGATTACCAGGAAACCTACGGCAATAACTATATTGGCCGTAACTGGGAACACATCCTCGACATCCGCAAGCCGGTCATTGGCGTGGTCTCGGGCTATTGCCTGGGTGGCGGTTGTGAGCTGGCGATGATGTGCGACTTTTTGATCGCCGCCGACAGCGCAAAGTTCGGGCAGCCCGAGATCAAGGTCGGCGTCACGCCAGGCGCCGGTGGCACCCAGCGTTTGCCGCGCGCAATTTCCAAGTCAAAGGCGATGGACATGCTGCTCACCACGCGCATGATCGACGCCGCCGAGGCAGAGCGGACCGGGCTGGTCTCGCGCGTGTACCCGGCGGCCGAGGTGATGGACGAGGCGATCAAGATCGCCCAGGGCATTGCCGAGATGCCCGTATCGGTTGCCATGCAGATCAAGGATTGCGTCAACCAAGCCTATGAAATGACGCTGAGCCAGGGCGTGGCCTATGAACGCCGCTACTTCCATGCCGGTTTCGGCACCCCTGCGCAAAAAGAAGGCATGTCGGCATTCCTTGAAAAACGCAAACCTGACTTCGAAGGACATTGAACCATGAAGAAGCGCGCCAAATTATGGCTGCTCTTGCCAACGGCGCTGCTTGCAGGCGCTTTGACGCTATCAAGTTGCTCAACGCTGCCACCGCTTGAGGGGCGCGTTGCCAGTACCGCCTTGACCGATACGGACAATACCCGGCTTGGCCAGGCGCTGTTGCCACTGACCACGGCGCATCCCGGCCTGGTCGGCATTCACAGCCTGCCCGATGGGCGCGACGCGTTCGCTGCGCGGGCCGTGCTGGCGCAGGCGGCCGATCGCAGCCTGGACGTTCAATACTATATCTGGCGCAACGACACGACCGGCATGCTGATGTTCAACGCCTTGCGCAAGGCGGCGGACCGTGGCGTGCGGGTGCGCCTGCTGCTGGACGACAACAACACGGGTGGCCTTGACGCGATCTTGGCCCAGCTCGACGCCCATCCACAGATCGAAGTGCGGCTGTTCAATCCGAATGGTATTCGCTCGATGCGTCCGCTCGGCATGGTCGCCGATTTCTGGCGCATGAACCGGCGCATGCACAATAAATCGTTCACCGCCGATAACAAGGCCACGATCATCGGCGGCCGGAATGTGGGCGACGAGTATTTCGGCGCAGCGGGCGATATTTCGTTTGCCGACCTCGACGTGATCGCTACCGGTCCGGTGGTGAAAGAAGTTTCGGCGGATTTCGACCTGTATTGGAATTGTCCGTCGGCGTATCCGCTGGCACTGATGGTGAAGGATGCGAAGGCGCCGCCACCAGCCACGGTCGATGCCGAAACCAAAGAATATCTGGATGCGATCGGACAATCGGCATTCCTGAACAAAGTCATGAGCGGGACGCTGCCGCTGGAATGGGCGCATGCGCGCTTCCTGAGCGACGATCCGGCCAAGGTGCTGAACCAGTCGTCGCCGGATGAGAATATTGCAGCCAGACTCGCGGTCTTGTTTGGCCAGCCGGAACGCAATCTGGATCTGGTTTCGCCGTACTTCGTGCCGGGCAAGGATGGGGCGGCCGCAATGGTTGAGATGGCCAAGAAGGGCGCAAAAATCCGGGTACTCACGAATTCGCTCGAGGCGACTGACGTTTCTGCTGTCCATGCGGGCTATGCCAAGTGGCGCAAGCCGCTGCTGGAGGCCGGCGTGGCGCTGTATGAACTGCGCCGTGCGTCGACCGACGAACCATCGCGCAAGAAGAAGCGCAGCGGTCCCGGCTTTGGCAGCTCGGATGCGAGCCTGCATGCCAAGACGTTTGGGGTGGACGGCAACCGCATCTTCATCGGCTCGTTCAACTTCGACCAGCGGTCGATTCACCTGAATACCGAAATGGGGATGGTGATCGACAGCGTCGAGCTGGCCCACCGCCTGAGTACGACGCTGGACGAGACCTTGCCAATGCGCGCGTATGAAGTGCTGCTGGATGAGAAGGGGAATGTCTACTGGCTGGAGGGCCGCGACGGCAAGATCGTCCGGCACGACGTCGAGCCTGGAACGACGTGGTGGAAGCGGGCTGTCGTACATGGTCTGGGCTGGTTGCCGATCGACTGGCTCTTGTAGGACAAAATCTTTTCCTTGTAGTCCCTTGCGGACTGCGCGGCAGGTTTGGTATAGTTCGCCTCCGCTTCGGCACTGACCGAAAACGTTAACGTAATCAAGTGGTTACGAGAACAGGTCTCTAGAGAAATCTGAGACGAAGCGAAAAGAAGGGGTTGACGAGATTGTAGGATTGCAGCATAATCTCTCTTCTCTGCTGCAGCGAACAAAACGATTCGCACCATGCGGCAAGGCAGTACCAGATAAAGTTCTTTAAAAATTAACAGTCGATAAGTGTGGGCGTTTGATGAAGGTGCCAAAGACTTCGGTCTTTGATTACTTAAATTATCAAATGTTCACAAAAAAGAAATACGTTGCTTCAGCAATGAAGTAACGGTCAGTATTTTGAGTGAGCGACCCCTGCCGCAAGGTAGGGTGGCAGAAATGCCAACAAACAGAGATTGAACTGAAGAGTTTGATCCTGGCTCAGATTGAACGCTGGCGGCATGCTTTACACATGCAAGTCGAACGGCAGCGCGGGGCAACCTGGCGGCGAGTGGCGAACGGGTGAGTAATATATCGGAACGTACCCAAGAGTGGGGGATAACGTAGCGAAAGTTACGCTAATACCGCATACGATCTAAGGATGAAAGCAGGGGATCTTCGGACCTTGTGCTCCTGGAGCGGCCGATATCTGATTAGCTAGTTGGTGAGGTAAAGGCTCACCAAGGCCACGATCAGTAGCTGGTCTGAGAGGACGACCAGCCACACTGGAACTGAGACACGGTCCAGACTCCTACGGGAGGCAGCAGTGGGGAATTTTGGACAATGGGCGAAAGCCTGATCCAGCAATGCCGCGTGAGTGAAGAAGGCCTTCGGGTTGTAAAGCTCTTTTGTCAGGGAAGAAACGGTGAGGGCTAATATCCCTCGCTAATGACGGTACCTGAAGAATAAGCACCGGCTAACTACGTGCCAGCAGCCGCGGTAATACGTAGGGTGCAAGCGTTAATCGGAATTACTGGGCGTAAAGCGTGCGCAGGCGGTTTTGTAAGTCTGACGTGAAATCCCCGGGCTCAACCTGGGAATTGCGTTGGAGACTGCAAGGCTAGAATCTGGCAGAGGGGGGTAGAATTCCACGTGTAGCAGTGAAATGCGTAGAGATGTGGAGGAACACCGATGGCGAAGGCAGCCCCCTGGGTCAAGATTGACGCTCATGCACGAAAGCGTGGGGAGCAAACAGGATTAGATACCCTGGTAGTCCACGCCCTAAACGATGTCTACTAGTTGTCGGGTTTTAATTAACTTGGTAACGCAGCTAACGCGTGAAGTAGACCGCCTGGGGAGTACGGTCGCAAGATTAAAACTCAAAGGAATTGACGGGGACCCGCACAAGCGGTGGATGATGTGGATTAATTCGATGCAACGCGAAAAACCTTACCTACCCTTGACATGTACGGAAGGCCGAAGAGATTTGGTTGTGCTCGAAAGAGAACCGTAACACAGGTGCTGCATGGCTGTCGTCAGCTCGTGTCGTGAGATGTTGGGTTAAGTCCCGCAACGAGCGCAACCCTTGTCATTAGTTGCTACATTTAGTTGAGCACTCTAATGAGACTGCCGGTGACAAACCGGAGGAAGGTGGGGATGACGTCAAGTCCTCATGGCCCTTATGGGTAGGGCTTCACACGTCATACAATGGTACATACAGAGGGCCGCCAACCCGCGAGGGGGAGCTAATCCCAGAAAGTGTATCGTAGTCCGGATCGCAGTCTGCAACTCGACTGCGTGAAGTTGGAATCGCTAGTAATCGCGGATCAGCATGTCGCGGTGAATACGTTCCCGGGTCTTGTACACACCGCCCGTCACACCATGGGAGCGGGTTTTACCAGAAGTAGGTAGCTTAACCGTAAGGAGGGCGCTTACCACGGTAGGATTCGTGACTGGGGTGAAGTCGTAACAAGGTAGCCGTATCGGAAGGTGCGGCTGGATCACCTCCTTTCTAGAGTAGCACCGGTGGCGAAAGCCACATCATCAAGCGTCCACGCTTATCGACTGTTGAACAAGTAAAGAACAGTTTTATCGGGGCTGTAGCTCAGCTGGTTAGAGCACCGTGTTGATAACGCGGGGGTCGTTGGTTCGAGTCCAACCAGCCCTACCAATCAGCACTAGCATCACCTAATGGGGGATTAGCTCAGCTGGGAGAGCACCTGCTTTGCAAGCAGGGGGTCGTCGGTTCGATCCCGTCATCCTCCACCAAAAAGTTCAAACGTAAGACTCCGGTTTTAGGTTTGATCTTTTCGAGATCACTGTTTTTTCGTTCTTTAACAATCTGGAAGAAGTAAAGTTTTTAAGTATGTAGCGCAAATCGGAAACGAGATGTGATGCATGCTTGGGTAGTAGTATTTGTATCATTGCAACACAGCTGTACTCTTGTACCTGTGACGATCTCTGTTGTCAGCAGAGGCCAACGTTATAGGGACAAGCGAATAAGTGCACATGGTGGATGCCTTGGCGATTACAGGCGATGAAGGACGTAGTAGCTTGCGATAAGCTGCGGGGAGCTAGCAAACGAGCTTTGATCCGCAGATTTCCGAATGGGGAAACCCGGCCTTTATAGGTCATTGCATACTGAATACATAGGTATGCAAAGCGAACGCGGCGAACTGAAACATCTAAGTAGCTGCAGGAAAAGAAATCAACCGAGATTCCCAAAGTAGTGGCGAGCGAAATGGGATGAGCCTGTATGTAATAGTCGATCGGATAGTGGAAGCTTCTGGAAATAAGCGCCATAGAGGGTGATAGCCCCTTACACGAAATTCGAACGGTGGTACTAAGCATACGACAAGTAGGGCGGGACACGAGAAATCCTGTCTGAACATGGGGGGACCATCCTCCAAGGCTAAATACTCGTAATCGACCGATAGTGAACCAGTACCGTGAGGGAAAGGCGAAAAGAACCCCGGGAGGGGAGTGAAATAGATCCTGAAACCGTGTGCATACAAACAGTAGGAGCGGACTTGTTCCGTGACTGCGTACCTTTTGTATAATGGGTCAGCGACTTACATTCAGTGGCGAGGTTAACCGTATAGGGGAGCCGTAGAGAAATCGAGTCCGAATAGGGCGACAGTCGCTGGGTGTAGACCCGAAACCAAGTGATCTACCCATGGCCAGGATGAAGGTGCGGTAACACGCCCTGGAGGTCCGAACCCACTAATGTTGAAAAATTAGGGGATGAGCTGTGGGTAGGGGTGAAAGGCTAAACAAACTTGGAAATAGCTGGTTCTCTCCGAAAACTATTTAGGTAGTGCCTCAAGTATCACCATCGGGGGTAGAGCACTGTTATGGCTAGGGGGTCATTGCGACTTACCAAACCATTGCAAACTCCGAATACCGATGAGTGCGAGCTTGGGAGACAGACATCGGGTGCTAACGTCCGGTGTCAAGAGGGAAACAACCCAGACCGCCAGCTAAGGTCCCAAAGATTGGCTAAGTGGAAAACGAAGTGGGAAGGCTAAAACAGTCAGGATGTTGGCTTAGAAGCAGCCATCATTTAAAGAAAGCGTAATAGCTCACTGATCGAGTCGTCCTGCGCGGAAGATGTAACGGGGCTAAGCCAGTCACCGAAGCTGCGGATATGTTTTAGGACATATGGTAGGAGAGCGTTCTGTAAGCCTGCGAAGGTGTCTTGTAAAGGATGCTGGAGGTATCAGAAGTGCGAATGCTGACATGAGTAGCGATAATGGGGGTGAAAAGCCTCCACGCCGTAAGCCCAAGGTTTCCTGTTCAACGTTCATCGGAGCAGGGTGAGTCGGCCCCTAAGGCGAGGCAGAGATGCGTAGCTGATGGGAAGCAGGTTAATATTCCTGCACCGTCGTATGATGCGATGGGGGGACGGATCGCGGAAGGTTGTCTGGCTGTTGGAATAGCCAGTTTTTGACTCATAGAAGGTGCTTAGGCAAATCCGGGCACGTAATTCAAGGGGTCGAGACGAGGAACTTAGGTTCTGAAGCAATCGGAAGTGGTTCCAAGAAAAGCCTCTAAGCTTCAGTCATACGAGACCGTACCGCAAACCGACACAGGTGGGCGAGATGAGTATTCTAAGGCGCTTGAGAGAACTCGGGAGAAGGAACTCGGCAAATTGGTACCGTAACTTCGGGATAAGGTACGCCCTAGTAATTTGACCACTTTACTGTGGAAGGATGAACGGGTTGCAATAAAATGGTGGCTGCGACTGTTTAATAAAAACACAGCACTCTGCAAACACGAAAGTGGACGTATAGGGTGTGACGCCTGCCCGGTGCTGGAAGATTAAATGATGGGGTGCAAGCTCTTGATTGAAGTCCCAGTAAACGGCGGCCGTAACTATAACGGTCCTAAGGTAGCGAAATTCCTTGTCGGGTAAGTTCCGACCTGCACGAATGGCGTAACGATGGCCACACTGTCTCCTCCCGAGACTCAGCGAAGTTGAAATGTTTGTGATGATGCAATCTACCCGCGGCTAGACGGAAAGACCCCATGAACCTTTACTGTAGCTTTGCATTGGACTTTGAATCAATCTGTGTAGGATAGGTGGGAGGCTTTGAAGCAGACACGCTAGTGTTTGTGGAGCCAACCTTGAAATACCACCCTGGTTCATTTGAGGTTCTAACCTTGGTCCGTTATCCGGATCGGGGACAGTGCATGGTAGGCAGTTTGACTGGGGCGGTCTCCTCCTAAAGTGTAACGGAGGAGTTCGAAGGTACGCTAATTACGGTCGGACATCGTGATGATAGTGCAATGGCATAAGCGTGCTTAACTGCGAGACCGACAAGTCGAGCAGGTACGAAAGTAGGACATAGTGATCCGGTGGTTCTGTATGGAAGGGCCATCGCTCAACGGATAAAAGGTACTCTGGGGATAACAGGCTGATTCCTCCCAAGAGTTCATATCGACGGGGGAGTTTGGCACCTCGATGTCGGCTCATCACATCCTGGGGCTGTAGCCGGTCCCAAGGGTATGGCTGTTCGCCATTTAAAGTGGTACGTGAGCTGGGTTTAAAACGTCGTGAGACAGTTTGGTCCCTATCTGCCGTGGGCGTTGGAAATTTGAAGGGGGCTGCTCCTAGTACGAGAGGACCGGAGTGGACGAACCTCTGGTGTACCGGTTGTCACGCCAGTGGCATTGCCGGGTAGCTAAGTTCGGAAGAGATAACCGCTGAAAGCATCTAAGCGGGAAACTTGCCTTGAGATGAGATTTCCCAGAGCCTTGAGCTCTTTAAAGGGTCGTTCGAGACCAGGACGTTGATAGGCTGGGTGTGGAAGTGCAGTAATGCATTAAGCTAACCAGTACTAATTGCCCGTACGGCTTGTCCCTATAACCTTGGTAGTCCAGGGTTGCAAGAGTTCAGCTGTTGTTGATACAAATACGACCCCAATAAAAACTACTTCTTCCAGATTCAGAGTACCTACTTGCGTAGGGTGGACGGGTTTCCCGTCCACGCGTTCAACAACGATACTCGTACAAGTTATGCCTGATGACCATAGCAAGTCGGTCCCACCCCTTCCCATCCCGAACAGGACCGTGAAACGACTTTGCGCCGATGATAGTGCTGCAACCAGTGTGAAAGTAGGTTATCGTCAGGCTAGTTATATAGAAAAGCCCCACTCAGTGACCTGAGTGGGGCTTTTCGCTTTGGGCGATCGGTCTCCATGACCACTCATCATGACCCGCACGATGCTCCACCGTTCGGAACAGATCATTACATCAGGGCCGCCAAGCTTTCCCACTATTGCCTTCGCCCTATCGACCTAGCCGCATCTCGCTCGCGTGTCGAAAAACATCAACATAAAGAGCTTAACGGATAGAAAACTTTGCTTTCCGTATAGAATCAATCGTGCGCTATTAAATCTTCTCTATAATTATTCCTCACCGTGCAACATCCGTTAGTTGATGGGTTGCATACCAACCGGCAAACCGCACCTTTCGCTCTAAGTCGTTATCATATGAACATATTTTCCTCACTCAGTACCCGTGCAAAACTCGGCGTTGGATTCGGCCTGGTCGGTATCCTCATCATCGTGCTCGCCTTTTTTGCCTGGCGTGAGTTAGGGAATGTTGGTAAGGAACTGGCGACTCAGAACGCGGTCCGCACGACCAAGCTCGAGCGCCTGTATGCGCTGCGTGAATCTCTCGCGCAAACTGGACTCGCTGCACGCAATGCCTATATCGTTCCCGACACGACCAAAGCACAGAGTGAACTGGCCCTGCTGGACGAACACAAAGCGAATTTCCTCAAGGAGCTGCAGGCTCTGGCACCCCTGTTTGAAGGAAATGCTGACTTTGCGACGATGCGCGCCGGCCTGCTGCGTATGGCAGAGGAACTCAATCGTCCGAGACGCTACCGCGATGCCGGACAGATGACTGAATATGGTGCATTCCTGGTCAATGAGTGCAGCCCGCTGCGCCGGCAAAACGTGCTCGATATCGATCGCGTGATCAAGGCCGTACAAAAGCAGGTTGAAGCCGGCACGCTGACCGCCGAACAATCGATCACGTCCGCGCAAACGACGATCATCGCCGTTGCGCTCGCTGCAGTGATGATCAGTATTCTGGTTGGCGGCGCCATCACCGCGCACCTGCTGCGCCAGTTGGGCGGCGAACCGTTGGAGGTCAATCGCATTGCATCGGCGATCGCTTCAGGTGATCTCACGGTCAAGGTGACTGTGCGCTCCAAAGATCGGGCAAGCGTCATGTACGCGATTAGCGAAATGCAATCCAGTCTGCAGCGCATCGTTTCGCAGGTACGCAGTGGAACCGACATGATTGCGAATGCCTCCAGCGAAATCACCGCCGGCAATAGCGACCTTTCAATGCGGACTGCTCAACAAGCCACCTCGCTAGGTCGAACGGCAACGTCGATGAAAAAGTTGACGGCAGTGGTGGAACAAAATACTGCACATGCCCGTCATGCCAATACGCTTGCGGCATCAGCAAGCCAGGTTGCCAGCAAGGGTGGCAATGTTGTCACTGCAGTGGTCAGCACGATGCAAGAGATTAATGCATCTGCGCACAAAATCTCGGACATCATCAGCGTGATTGATGGCATCGCATTTCAAACCAATATCCTCGCACTCAACGCCGCGGTAGAGGCAGCGCGCGCAGGTGAGCAGGGCCGTGGTTTCGCCGTGGTCGCTAGCGAAGTGCGAAGCCTGGCACATCGTTCAGCCAGCGCGGCCAAGGAGATTGCCGCACTGATTGGCGAATCGGTCGCAAAGGTGGATGCGGGTTCGAAGCTGGTCGAGCAAGCCGGTACGACGATGACTGACATCGTGACGAGCGTGCGCCGTGTCAGCGGCATTATCGAAGAGATCACTGCCGCCAGCGAAGCGCAACACGCCGGTATCCAGGAGGTCAACATCGCTGTTGATCAGATGGATGAAGCAACCCAGCAAAATGCTGTGCTGGTCGAGCAGTCCGCTGCGTCGGCGGCAGCGCTCAAGGAGCAAGCGGGGAGTTTGTCGCGAACGGTTCGGGTGTTTCGTATCAATGCCGAGACCAAGCCGCTGCGAATCGCAGCGTGAGTGAGACCAGCGACCGCGTTGGCTTAGCCGCCGTTGTCGTTCAGACTATTGCGCAGTTCGACCAGCTGACCACGTAATGCCTCTGCTTCATCGGCCGAACACTTCGTCGCACGAAATACTGACGCCATCACATTGGCGGCTTTCTGTTTCAATGCCTTGCCATCGTCAGTCAGGCTGATGATCACTTGCCGCTCATCACTACGCGCACGGTTGCGCTGCACCAGGCCCTGGGCCTCCATGCGCTTGAGCAATGGGGTCAACGTCGCGGAATCCAGAAACAGATGGACGCCGATATCTGACACCGTCAATTGGTCCTGTTCCCACAACACCATCATGACGAGATATTGAGGGTAGGTCAGGCCCAGTTGCGGAAGCACGCTACGATACACCCGCATCATTGCCAACGAAGTCGAATACAGCGCGAAGCACAGCTGTTCGTCGAGGCGAGGCGTGGTGCTAGAGGGAAGAGAAGGGGTCGTCATGGATCCAATATAGGTCGCACGCTAGATAATTGCAAGCAATGCTACCCAAGGGGGCTAGCGCGCTCATGCTTTGGCAGTCCCTGGGGATTTATGGAGCAAGCCCATGTCATCTGTCGCGTCTTGCTGTTTTTGAATCAGAATACGCGTTTTGAAGAATATTCTTGAAGAGGTCTTGTGCAATCCACCCGCGGTTTGTTATAGTTCGCCTCCGCTTCGGCACTGACCGAAAAAGTTAACGTAATCAAGTGGTTACGGGAGCAAGGTCTACAGAGAAATCTGAGACGAAGCGAAAAGAAAGAGTTGACGAGATTTCGGAAACACAGCATAATCTCTCTT